>NZ_CP012670.1:0-2990000 GCF_004135735.1 Sorangium cellulosum
ATGACGATTCCGAAACACGAGCCGCGCGAGATCTTCGATCGTGCGATCGAGCATACGCGGGCCCTGTCCCCCGCAACTTTTGATCAGTGGTTCGGGGGGGTTCAGTTCGATGACCTGACCGACGGCGTGCTCACGCTTCGTGTCCAGAACGAGTTCGTGCTCGAGTGGGTCAGGGACAACTTCCTGCCTGCGCTGACGGACAAGATTCGCGAGCTCACCGGCTGGTCGGTCCAGGTGGCGTGGACGGTCGACCAGCACCTCGACGCGCCGGTCGCCAAGCGGGTGGAGCTCACCCCGGTGCGTCCGCGGGCGCTCGTGGTGCGCCCGACGATGACCGCGCCCGCCCCGCCGCCTCGCCCGGAGCCGCCGGTCCGGCGCGTGTCGCCGCTGCCGGACGATCTCAACCCGAAGCACACCTTCGCGAGCTTCGTCGTGGGCCCGTCCAACCAGCTCGCCCACGCCGCCGCGATCGCGGCGGCGGGCGGCGGCGGCCGCCGGTACAACCCGCTCTTCATCTGCGGCGGGACGGGGCTCGGCAAGACCCACCTCATGCACGCGATCGCGCACCGGGTCTTCGAGGGCCGGCCGGACGCGCGGATCATCTACGTCTCGGCCGAGAAGTTCACGAACGACTTCATCACGGCCATCCAGCACCACCGGATGGACGAGTTCCGCGCGCGGTACCGATCGAACTGCGACGTGCTGCTCGTCGACGACATCCAGTTCCTGGCCGGGCGCGAGCAGACGCAGGAGGAGTTCTTCCACACGTTCAACGCGCTCCACGCGCTCGACCGGCAGATCGTGGTGACGAGCGACAAGTACCCCCAGAACCTCGAGCGCATGGAGGAGCGCCTCGTCTCGCGGTTCTCCTGGGGGCTCGTCGCCGACATCCAGGTGCCGGAGCTGGAGACGCGCGTCGCGATCGTCCGGAACAAAGCGGCGCTCGAGGGCATCGCGCTCACGGACGACGTGGCGCTCTACCTCGCGCAGATGGTCCGCTCGAACGTCCGCGAGCTCGAGGGGACGCTGATCCGGCTGGCGGCCAAGAGCTCGCTCACGGGCCGCCCCGTGGACCTGCCGTTCGCGCGCGCCGAGATCACGGCCACGTCGCCGCCGCGGGCGCAGATGATGAGCGTCGAGGACATCCAGCGCGCGGTGTGCCACCACTTCCACCTGCGCTCGATCGACCTCACGTCGAAGGACCGCCACAAGAGCGTCGCCTTCGCGCGCCACGTCGCGATGTACCTCTGCAAGCAGCGGCTGAAGTGCAGCTTCCCGGAGATCGGGCGGGCCTTCGGCAACCGCGATCACACGACCGTGATGAGCGCCGTCCGCAAGATCGAGGCGCAGCGCGACTCCGATCCCCAGGTCCGCGCCCACCTCGAGGCGCTCGAGAAGAAGCTCGCCGACGAGTAGGAGACGCCGGCCGGGCGATCAGAGCCCGGCCAGCGCGGCGCGCGCGTCGTCGGCGACGAGCTCGTTGCCGTACGCGGCGGCGAGCTCGAGCACCTCGGCGAGCTCGCGCCGCGCTTCCTTGATCATGCCCCGGTGCGAGAGGAGCGCGCCGAGCAGGTACCGGGCCTCCAGGGCGTCGGTCCGGTAGGCGCGCGCGTCGGCGTAGCGCACGAGCTCGCGCAGGAGCTCCTCGGCGCCGCTCGCGCCGCTCAGCCCGTCGAGGTAGGCGAGGTGCGCGCGGTTGATCGCGACGAGGCGCTCGTGGCCGCTCTCCTCCGCGAGCTCCCTCGACTCGGTGAGCGACGCGTGCGCGCGCGGCAGATCGCCGAGCCGCCGGCTCGCGTCGCCGAGGTTGTGCAGCGCCGCGGCGGTCTCGAAGCGCAGGCCGGCGGACCGGGCGATGTCGACGGCGCGGGCGGAGGCCTTCACCGCCGCCTCGAAGTCGCGGCGGAAGACGTGCACGAGGACGCGCTGCTTCTCGCGCTCGCTCGCCGCCGCGAGATCGCCCGGGTCACCGAGCGCCTCCGCGCGATCGAGGGCGCCGAGCGCCGCCTCGATGTCGCCCATCGCCGCGCGCGTCTGGGCGACCGCGAGCAAGAGCCGCTCGTCGTCGAGCTCGCCCGCCGCCTCGAGCTGCTCGATCGCGCGGGCCGCGCGGGAGAAGTCGCCCGCGCGGACGCCGATCTCCGCCTCGCAGGCGAGCGCCTTCTCGCGGAGGTCCCCGCGGCCGCCGGCGAGGGCGTAGGCCTCCTCGAGCCTCGCGTACGCCTCCGCGAAGAGATCCACCGCGCCGAGGGCGCGCGCGGCGTCGACGCGCGCCGAGAGCCTCTCCTCCAGGGTGCCGGCCTCGTCGATGCGCCGGACCGCGCGGGCCGCGACGTCGCCGAGATCCGGGGCGGAGCGCACGCGCACCACGACGTCGGCGAGCGCGCCGAGCCACGCGGACAGCTCGGCCGGCGGGCGGCGATCGTGATCGCCGAGATCGAGCGCCTGGAAGATGAGCCGGAGCGCCGGCTCGAGCTGGCTCGTGCGGATCTTGTGGAGCGCGGCCCGCGCGTAGAACGTGGCCGCCCGGTCGCGATCGCCGGCCTGGTAGAAGTGCTGGCCGATGCGCTCGGCGTGCTCGGCGCCGTCCTCGCCGACGACCGCGACGTACGCCGCCGCGGCCGCGTCGTGCAGCTCGCGGCGGAGCTCCGGCGGGATCGCGTCGAGGACGATCTCCCCGTGCATGGGCGACGCGAAGCTCGCCTGCGCGGGGCCCTTGAGCCGCAAGAGGTCGCGGGCCGCGAGGCCGGAGATCGCGCGGTTCACGTGCGAGACCTTCTGCTGGAGGAGGGCCGCGAGGACCTCGGTCGGCACCGGATCGCCGAGGATCGCCGCGGCCTGGAGCACGGCGCGGTCGCCCGGATCGAGCCTGCGCACCCGGGTGGCGATGAGGGTGCGCAGCGAGCGCGGCACCGCCGACGCCCCGTCGAGGCGCGCCTTCACGACGCCGCCGACGACGCTGAGCGCGCCGGAGTCGAAGAGCTCCTTGATGAGCTCCTCGAGGAAGAGCGGGTGCCCGCCGGCGCGGCCGCGGCAGAAGGCGAGCACCTCCGGCGGCAGGAGGGACGCGCCGACGCGCGCCGAGATGAGCCGCGCGCTGTCGCTGTCCGAGAGCTCCCCGAGCCGCATCTGGTAGAAATGGGGGTGCGTCGAGAGCGGCGGCGGCGGGTCGCTGCGCGTCGCCAGGAGCAGCATGGCGCGGAGCCCGCCTGCGCGGCCCGCGGTGGCGAGCAGGGTCTCGGCGGTGAGCTGATCCATCGCCTGCGCGTCGTCCCAGGCGAAGCAGTGGAGCCGGTCCTCGCAGAGGCTCTGCACCATCCGCGGGAAGGCGGTGCGCAGGATCGCGGTCGTCCCCTGCGGCGCCCGCTGGTCGTCCTGGGGCGCCGCGCCGAGCTGGCCGAGCACGGCGGCGGACTCGTCCTCGCGCAGGCCGAGCGCCCTGAGCCGCGGGAGCACCGCGCGGATGCGCTCCTCGTCGTCCCCCTCCTGGATGCCGCAGAGCACCTGCAGCATCGCGGTCAGCCCGCTCCACGGCACGTCGGCGCCGTTGTGCGGGCACGAGGCGACGTAGAACCCGACGTCGTAGTTGCCCTTCGAGAGCCGCCGCTCCATCTCCGCGAGCAGCCGCGTCTTGCCGATGCCGCGCTCGCCCTGGAGGACGGCGATCTGCGCCCGCTTCCTGGTGGCCGCGGCGAGGATGTCGCCGAGCTGCTTGAGCTCGTCGCGGCGGCCGACGAACCGGCCGTAGGCGCCGTCCGGCGGCTGCGCGGAGGTGACCACCCGCCCCCCATCGGGCGCGGTCCGGCCCGCGCCGGGCAGCTCCTCGGTCGTGAAGGCGCTCTGGAGCACGCGCCCGGTGAGGTGCGAGACGGCGACCTGCGACTCGGTCGCGCGGGCGAGCGCCTGGGCGGAGGCGATGAGCGAGGTGAGCCGCTCGTCCCGGACCGGGGCGCCGGCGCCGTCGACCAGGATGCGGGCGAGGTGGACGCCCGCGGAGACCGACGCGCCGCCGCCGCGCGAGCGCAGGATCACGAGCGCGGCGCGCACCGCGGCCTCGGTGTCGCGGCCGTCCGCGTCGCCGAGCCCGAAGATGGCGACGAGCTGCGACGCCTCCTGCTCGAGCAGCAGCGCGCCGTAGCGCGCCAGCACCTCGCGGGCCCGCTCGATGCGCCGCGCGGCGTCCTCCTCCGGGCCCGTGAAGATGAGGACGAGCGCCGTGACCTCGCGCCGCTCGCCGAGCCCGCGCGCGGCCTGGCCGCCGTCCGATCTCTCGAGCAGCTGGAGGATCCCCGACGCGGTGCGGGAGCGCGTGCTCGTGGTGTGCGGCACCTCGACCGGCGTGCGCTCGTTGGCCCCGAGCGGCTCCTCGCCGAGCGCGGCGCCCGCCTCGAGCTCGGCGCCCGCCTGCTCCTCGTGGAACGGCGAAAGGAACTCGGCCAGCTCGTTGGCCCCGAACCGCTCGCCGGTGGCGTAGAAGAAGCCGAGCAGCGCCTCGTGCAGCCGCCCGGCGTCGGGGAACCTGTCGTCGGCGTTCCTCGCGAGCATCGTGCTCACGATGTCGACGAGCGGCCGCGGCACGTCCGGGCGCACGAGCTCGAGCGGCGGGTACTCGCTCGCCTGCAGCCTGCGCATCACCTCGAACGCGGTCGGCGCCGCGAACGGGTTCGAGCCGGCGAGCATCTCGTAGAGCACGGTCCCGAGCGAGAAGAGGTCGCTCCTGCCGTCGATCGCGTCGGCGCGCGACTGCTCGGGGCTCATGTACGCGAGCTTCCCGCGGATCCTCCCGGCGCGGTTCTCGCCGATCTCCTCCTCGGTCATCGACTGCGAGGCCTTCGCGATGCCGAAGTCGGTGACCTTCACCTCGCCCTCCCAGGAGAGCAGGATGTTCTGGGGCGAGATGTCGCGGTGGACGATGCCGAGGGGGCGCGACTGCTCGTCGCGGCGCCTGTGGGCGTGGTCGAGCGCCTTCGCGATCTCGGCCGTCAGGAAGACGGCCATGCCGAGCGGGATCGGCCGCTTCGCCCTGCGGCAGCGGGCGAGCAGCGTCGCCAGGTCGAGCCCGGGGACGTACTCCATCGCGATGAAGTAGCTGGTCGGATCGCCGTTCGGGTGGTCGACGCGGCCGAGGTCGAACACCTGCACGATGTTCGCGTGCGACAGGCGCACGGCGAGCTTGGCCTCGTGCACGAACATGTCCACGAAGCGCCCCTGCTCGGCCAGCCTGGGGAGGATGCGCTTGATGACGAGGACCTTCTCGAACCCCTCGACGCCGAAGCTCTTGGCCTTGAAGACCTCGGCCATGCCGCCTTCGCCCAGGCGCTCGAGCAGGCGATAGCGTCCGAAGGTCTCGTTCAGCATCGTCCCGTCGACGTCCCGCGCAGCCGGGTGGTGCTGCACGCTGGGCGCTCACCTCCGGGGCCTGCGTTCCGGCGAGCCCCTCTTGCGGCTCGCCCGCACTTCGGCCCCTCCGGGGAGCGCCCAGCGCGCAGCACCACCGGCAGCCGCTCGCCTACAGCGCGCGCGGCGCTCCGGAGGGGGCGGCCTGCGCGCGGCGCGCGGGCCGCTCCTTCCTCCCCGGCTGCGTCGCCCGGCCGCGCGTCACGTCTCAATGGCCTTGCTTGCGCCGGCGTCATCGTCCCCTCCATACATCGACTCCGCGATCCGGAACGCAGCCCCCTCCAGGCGCGCGTACGCGGCCCGGAGCGTGTCGAGGTCGCCGCCGCCGTCGAGCAGCTTGCGCAGCGCGGCGCACTCGGCGTGGACCTCGCCGAGGAGCTCGGCGTCGAGCAGATCTCCATAGCCCTCGAGGGCCTGCTCGGTCGTGTAGACGAGGGTCTCCGCCTGGTTGCGCAGCTCGGCGAGATCGCGGCGGAGCGCGTCGGTCTCCTTGAACCGCTCCCCCTCCGAGACGAGCTGCTCGACCTCGTCCGGCGTGAGGCCGCTCGTCGGGGTCACCCGGACCTCCTGCACCCGCCCCGTCCCGAGATCGCGCGCCTCGACGCGGACGATCCCGTTCTCGTCGATGCGGAAGGTGACCTGGATCTTCGGCAGCCCGCGGGGCGCGGGCGGGATGCCGGTGAGCTCGAAGCGGGCGAGGCTCCGGCAGTCCGCGGCCATCTCGCGCTCGCCCTGGAGCACGTGCACGGGGACGAAGCTCTGGTTGTCGACGCTCGTCGTGAAGATCTCGCTCTTCTCGGTCGGGATCGTGGTGTTCCTCGGGATGAGCTTGTACATCACGCCGCCGCCGGTCTCGACGCCCAGGGACAGCGGCGTCACGTCGAGGAGGAGCACCTCGTCCACGTGCCCCGAGAGGGCGGCGCCCTGGAGCGCCGCGCCGACCGCGACGACCTCGTCGGGGTTCACCCCCTTGTTCGGCTCCCGGCCGAAGAAGTCGCGCACCGCCGCCTGTACGGCGGGCATCCGCGTCATGCCCCCGACGAGGACCACCGTGTCGACGGCCGAGACGGGGATCCTCGCGTCCGCGAGCGTCGCGCGGCAGACGTCGATGGTCCGCCGGACGAGGCTCTCGCACAGCATCTCGAGCTCGTTGCGCCGCATCGTCCGCTCGAGGTGGAGCGGCCCGCCGCTCGGGCCGACGGCGATGAAGGGGATGTTGATCTCGGTCTCGAGCGACGACGAGAGCTCGTGCTTGGCCTTCTCCGCGGCCTCCTTGAGGCGCTGCAGCGCCATGCGGTCCCGGCGCAGATCGATGCGGTGCGCGCGCTCGAACTCGTCGGCGAGCAGATCGATGAGCCGCTGGTCGAAATCCTCCCCGCCGAGGTGGGTGTCGCCGCCGGTCGCCTTGACGCTGAAGACCCCGCCCGCGATCTCGAGGATCGAGATGTCGAACGTCCCACCGCCGAGGTCGTACACGGCGATCGTCTCGGCCGTCGCCTTGTCGAGGCCGTAGGCGAGCGCCGCGGCGGTCGGCTCGTTGATGATCCGGCGCACCTCGAGCCCGGCGATCCGCCCTGCGTCCTTCGTGGCTTGCCGCTGCGCGTCGTCGAAGTAGGCCGGGACGGTGATGACCGCCTCGGTCACCGGCTCACCGAGGAACCGCTCGGCGACCTCCTTCATCTGGCCGAGGATCATCGCGGAGATCTCGGGGGGCGAGTAGCTGCGCCCCTTGACCTCGACCCACGCGTCGCTGTTCTGCGCCTCCACGATCTTGTAGGGGGCGAGCTGGATCTGCTTGCTCACCTCGGGCGCGTCGAACTTGCGGCCCATCAGCCGCTTCACCGCGTAGACGGTGTTCTGCGGGTTCGTGACCGCCTGGCGCCGCGCGACCTGGCCGACCAGGCGCTCGCCGCTCGCCGGGAAGCCGACCACGGAGGGGGTCGTGCGGGCGCCCTCGGCGTTCGGGATCACCCGCACGTCGTTCGCCGAGGCGACGCCTGCCCCTTCCACGACAGCCACACACGAGTTCGTCGTCCCGAGATCGATGCCGATCACCTTCCCCATATGCGGCGAAAGATACTACAGGCCTGGATGCTCTCTGGGTGGGGAGACGCGCCTCGCGTCCGCGATATTTGAGGAGGGGTGCGGCGAGGCGGCGCGCCACGGCAGATCCCGGAGGGGACCAGCGCCATGTTGCGCATGAGGCAGGGGGGTGTGCGCCGGGAGGGATGGGCGCGCGGCGCCGCGCCGGACGCTCAGCTCGCCGCGGGCGCGGGCTCGGCGGGCGGACCCTTCGAGACGACGACCATGGACGCGCGGATCAGGTAATCGCCCAGGATGTACCCCGGCTGGACCTCCGCGATCACGACGCCGGCCGGGTGCTCGGTCGACTCGATCTGCTGGATGGCCTCGTGCACGCTGGGGTCGAACGGCTTGCCGACCGCGGGGATGCGCTTGATGCCCATGCGCTCGAGCGTGTCGAGGAACTGCTTGAGGACGATGCGCACGCCGTCGGCCACCGACTTCGCGTCGGGGGCGCTCTCCGCGTGGGTGGCGGCGCGCTCGAGGTTGTCGAAGACCGGCAGCAGATCCTTCAGGATCGTCTCGCGGCCGCGGCGCTGCGCCTCGTCGACCTCGCGCCGCGAGCGCTTGCGGAAGTTGTCGAAATCGGCGGCGGTGCGCAGCAGCTGCTCGCGCATCCGCGCGGCCTCGGCCTGCGCCTCGCCGAGTTTGTCTTCGAGGGTGGTGGCTCGCTCCTCCGCGGGCTCGGCGCGCTCCGCGGGCGCCTCCGCCGTCTCCCCAGCCTCGTCGTTCGCCCCATTTTGTTCCGGATCGCTCATGGCCCGCGGCACTATAACCAGCCGCGATCCGCTGGCAATCCGAAGGCCCGCGTCGGCCCGGTCGAGCGCCTCGGCGCCCTCGGGAGGCGACGGCCTGCCCGGGGGGGGCTGCGCTCCGGGCCCGCCGCGGACATCCGCGCTCGGGCGCTCTGACCCGCGATTCGCCCGGGTCTCCGGGATCCGCGGCCGGCGGCTCATGGACCGTTTGCTCCGACCCCCTGCCCGGCGTTAGATCGCCCCCCATGAGCATCGCCACAGGCCCCGCCGGCGAACCCCCGCCGGCGAACGCTTCGACGTCCGGCAGCGCGCCTCTCCTCGCCGCGCAGAAGCACCTCCTCGGGAACTACCGCCAGCCCCCGTTCGTCCTCGATCGCGGCAGGGGGTGCGAGCTGTTCGACACGGAGGGGCGTCGGTACCTCGACATGGCCGCCGGCGTGGCGGTGACCTCGCTCGGCCATGCTCACCCGCGGCTCGCGGCGGCCCTCGCCGAGCAGGCGGGCCGGCTCATGCATGTCTCCAACTACTTCTTCAACGCCGAGAACCTCCGCCTCGCCGAGGAGCTCTGCGCGAAGACCGGCTTCGATCGCGCCTTCTTCTGCAACTCGGGCGCGGAGGCGAACGAGGCGATGCTCAAGCTCGCGCGCCGCCACTTCTTCAACCGGGGCGAGGCGGGGCGCTACCGGATCGTCGCGTTCGAGAACGCCTTCCACGGCCGCACGCTCGGCGCGATCGCCCTGACCGGGACGCCGAAGTACCGCGAGGGCTTCGGCCCCTCGCTCGAGGGCGTCACGCACGTGCCCTATGGAGACGTGGCCGCCGTGCGCGCCGCCATGGGCCCGGACGTCGCGGGGATCCTCGTCGAGCCGGTGCAGGGGGAGGGCGGCGTCCTGCCGGCCCCGCCCGGGTTCCTCGCCGAGCTGCGGCGCATCGCCGACGAGCACGGCGCGCTGCTGCTCCTCGACGAGGTGCAGACCGGCATCGGGCGCACGGGACACTGGCTCGGCGCGATGCACGACGGCGTGGAGGGCGACGCGGCGGCGCTCGCCAAGGGGCTCGGCGGCGGGTTCCCCATCGGCGCGCTCGTGCTGCGCGAGCGGCTGAACGGCGCGCTGCCCCCGGGCTCGCACGGCTCGACCTACGGCGGCAACGCGCTCGCGTCCGCCGCGGCGCGCACGGTGCTCGCCGTCGTCGAGGAGGAGAGGCTCTGCGAGGCCGCCCGGGCGCGCGGCGAGCAGCTCGGCCGCGGCCTCGCCGCGATCGCCGAGCGGCTGCCGAACGTGTGCGCCGGCGAGCGCGGGCGCGGCCTGCTCCGCGGGCTCATGCTCGCGCCGGGCGTCGATCCGCGCGCGGCGCTCGGCCGCGTGCGCGACCGGGGCGTGCTGCTCACGCTCGCGGGCAACAACGTGCTCCGGTTCACGCCGCCGCTGATCGTGACCGAGGCCCAGATCGAGGAGGCCCTCGCCGAGGTCGAGGCCGCGCTCGCCGAGATGCCGGTTGCGGGTTGAGGTGGTCGCCTCGCGAGCAGCCGGCCCCGACGTCGCTCCCCTCCCTTGCTCGGGCTGCAGCAAGCTGATCGATCCGCTCCGCGCGGGGCACGTCGCGATCTTCGACCTGCGCTTCCACTACTTCTGCAACACCCGGTGCCGTCACAGCTTCCTCGGGGAGGCGTCGCCGCAGCCGGGTGACGTCCGGCCTGCCGGCCTCGCCGGATCGGGCGCGCCGGCGCTCGGCGCGCCCCGGGCGCTCCCGGCGCCCGGCGGCGCCGGACCACATCCAGCCGCCCCGCGCGCCGAGCCCGCGCGGGCGGGCGCCGACGACGGCGTCGCTCGCCCCGCGGACCTGGACGCGCCGATCGTCGACGCGTTCCCGCCCGTGTCGATCGACGAGCGGCTCCCGGAGCTGCCCGTCCTCGACGACGATCGCGCGCTGCTCGAGCCGATCGGCAACACGATCCTCTGCGAGGAGCCGCAGCGCCACGAGGCCGCCGAGGCGCGGGACATCGGCGCGCTCCTGCTCGTGCTGGCGATCATCGCGGGGACGCTCGCCGTCGCGCTCACCCTCGCGGGCGACGCGAAGCTCGTCATCGGCGCTCGCATCGTGCTCGCCACGGTGAGCGCCGGGATGCTCCTCGGCCGCTCCGCCACGACCGCGCGCGACGCCACGGATCCGCACCCGGCGCCGATGCTCGCGCCCGTGCTGGGAGGCCTCGTGGCCGCCGTCTGGGCCCTCTTCGGCGAGGATCGCGCGCTGGCCGCGGAGGCGGCGTCGCTCGCGGGCGTGATCGCCACGGCGAGCGCCGTCAGCGCGTGGCTCATCGAGAGCGCGCGCCACCGCGTCTTCGCGGAGCGGTCCTGGATCGCCTCCGTGCTCTCCGCGCCGGCGCGACGGCCGCCGGACGCGTGGGCGCAGAGCCAGGCGCCTGCCGACCGTGTCCCCCCGCGCGGCGACGACGGCCTCGCCGGCGGCGCGCTGGAAGAGCCCTACGCCGTGCGGCCTGGCGAGCTCGTCCAGGTGGACCCGGGGGAGATCGTCCCTGTCGATCTCGTGGTGACGGGCGGCGACGTCGAGGTGCTCCCCTGGATCGGCGCGACCACGCCGGCCCGCCGCCGCGACGGCGATC
The DNA here is from genome assembly GCF_004135735.1 of Sorangium cellulosum. Classification (GTDB taxonomy): domain Bacteria; phylum Myxococcota_A; class Polyangia; order Polyangiales; family Polyangiaceae; genus Sorangium; species Sorangium cellulosum_F. The sequence continues at coordinate 10,858 of NZ_CP012670.1, forward strand.
CGGTCATCGCGGGGGCCACCGTGGTCCGGGGCCGCCTCCTCGGCACCTGCACCTTTGCCGGCGGCGACCGCGCCGTCGCGCGCGTGCTGCTCGACCCTCGCCGTCGCGCCGACGCCCTCGCGCCCATCGCGCAGGCGTCGCGCGCGCTGACCGAGCGCTGGGCGATCGGCGCCGCGGCGATCGGCGCGCTGTCCGCGTTCGTCGCCGGGCGGGCTCCGGTCGAGATCGCGATGACGGCGGTCGCGGTGCTCGCCGCGCTCTCGACGGCGGTCACGGCCTCCATCGCGTCGATCCACGTCGCGCGGGGCGTCCTGCTCGGGCTGCGCCGGGGCATCGTCTACAAGAGCGCCGACGCCTGGGACCGCGCCGGTCGCGTCTCGGTCGCCGTGTTCTGCGCCCGCGGCACGCTGCTGCTCGGCGAGCCCGAGCTCGCGGAGCTCGAGTCGACCGGCCCGAAGCTCACGCCGGGCGACGTGCTCGCGCTCGCGGCCGGGGCGGAGCGCACCGAGGAGCACCCTGTCGCGACGGCGATCGTCCGCGCCGCGCGCGTCCGCGGCCTGCGGCCCGACGGCGTGCGCAACCCCAACTTCCACCCGGGCCTCGGCGTGATGGCCGTCACCTCGTCCGGCGAGGAGCTCTGCGTCGGCAACCGGGCGCTCATGCTCGAGCAGCGGATCTCGATCGCCGCGGCCGAGAGCCGCGTGGCCGAGCTCGAGGCGCTGGGTCGCACGGTCGTGCTCGTCGCGGTGGGCGCGCGCCTCGTCGGCCTCATCGGCCTGCAGGACGGGCTCCGCCCCGGGGCGCGGGCCGCCATCCAGCACCTGCTCGACGCTCAGGTCGAGCCCGTGCTGATGTCGGGCGACGCGCGCGAGACGTGCGAGGCGATCGGTCGCTCGCTCGACATCGAGCACATCCGCCCCGAGATCCTCCCCGCGGATCGCGGCGCGGAGGTGCGTCGCCTGATCGACGCGGGCACGAGCGTCGCCGTCCTCGGCCACGCGGGCGTCGACGACGCCGCGCTCGGCGCCGCGGACGTCTCCGTGGCCCTCGGCGCCGCCGGCTCTGCGCCGGCCGACTTCGCCGCGGTCCTCGCGTCCGACGACGTCCGCGACGCCGCCCTCTCCCTCGCGCTCGCACACCGCACGCGCCTGGAGGCCCGCGTCGGCCTCGCGCTGAGCGTCGCCCCTGCGCTCGTCGGCGCCGCGGTCGTCTCCGCCCTCGTGCTCCCGCCGGCCTACGCCCCCATCGCGGCGCTGCTCGGCGGCGCGGTGGCGGTCGTCCACGCCCGCGCGCTCGACGCGAAGAGCTGAGAGAGCGGGTGACCCCCGCGTTGCGGCGCTTGTGCCAGAGGGCGGGGGGGAGCCGCGCTAGGCGATGCCGGACACGGGGGCGTCCTTGGCGTCGCGGCAGTCCGCGCAGACGCCGTACATCTCGTGCTTGTGCCAGTTCACCTCGAACCCGTACTTCGCGGCGATCTCGTCCTGGAGCGCCTCGATGCGCGGCTCCTCGAACTCGATGATCTTCCCGCAGCTGACGCAGATCAGGTGGTCGTGGTGCGCGCTGGCGTCGTCCGCCAGCTCGTAGCGGCTGAGGCCGTCGCCGAAGCGGCGCTCGGACGCCACGCCGCACTCCGCGAGCAGCTTGAGCGTCCGGTACACGGTCGCGTACCCGATGCCGCGATCCCGCGCGCGCACCTCCGTGAGGAGGTCCTCGATGGTCATGTGCGGGGCGCCCGAGAAGAACGTGTCGACGATCAGCCGGCGCTGTGCGGTCGACCGCAGCCCCTTCTTGGCCATGTACGCCTGAAGACGAGCGCGCAGCCGATCGAGGGCAACCTTGTCCACGTGGGTCACGCTGTGCCCCTCTTTGGCGATGACGGCCATGGCGAGTTTATCCCGTTCGCCGCGAAGCGCGTCAAGGCCAGCGGCCACGCCCGCCCGGCGCCCCGACGCCCCGTGGCGTTCGTCAGCCGGTCGCTGGCTCACTCACCGAGCTGTGCCAGGTAGCTGACCTGCGCGGCCGAGCCCCCGAGGGGGCTGAGGAGCGTGATCGGGGGCGCGACGAGCCCCGCCGCCGCTGTGTTGTCGATGACGACGTAATACAGGCCCGGGCGCAGCGCGTAGCGCCGCGTCTCGGTGAGCCCGGGCTGGAGAGGGCCGCCTGCGTGCACGGGGCCGGGCGGGGGGCCGAGGGGCTGGCCGGTCTGGTAGGCCTCTCGCCAGGCGTCGCCCGTCGGCTTGTCGACGACCATCACGTCCACCGGCGGGCCCTGCACGCTGATCTTGAGGTAGAGCGCCTGGTCCGAGTCGGCGATCTCGAACGGCCCTAGGAAGTCGCGCTGGTGCGCGTTCACCTCGACCACCTCGTTGGCGAACGTGTACCGCTCGTCGTCGTCGACCTGGAACGGGTGGTGCGGCCTGAGGGGCGGCATGAGGATCCCCAGCGTGAAATCCTTCCCCGTGTCCTCGTTGTAGAGCACCGTGAACCCGCGGGTCATCTCGCCGGCGACGATCTGGTTGCCGACGAGGTTGGCGAGCCCGCCGAACGGCGGGACGTTCGCCATCACGTCGATGACGGGGTTCTCGACGTAGCCGAGCTGGAAGCTCGGCCCCTGCACGATCCGGTTGAGGCGCCCCCACACGTAGATGTCGTCCCCCGCGATCTGGAAGTCGGGCCGGTACTCGACGGACGTCGTGAGCGAGAAGCCCACCCGCTTGGCCGGCTGTAGGTAGCCGTACCCCGTCCCGGCGATGTGCACGGTGACCGTCTGGGCCGCGTCGTTGGTGTCGTACGAGCACTGCATCGGGAAGAACCGGCCGATGGCCGGCGACCTGTCCTGCAGGCGCAGCGAGACGCCGCTCTTCAGCATCTCGGGGCAGATCTTGCTGGCGCCGAAGTTCGAGAAGAGAAACCAGCGGAGGCCTGGGCTCGCGTTCACCGGGCCGCTGATGCAGGGGCAACCGACGAACGTGAACGACAGCGCGATCGCGGCGAGCAGCAGGGGAGCGGGCGCGCTGGGCAGGGACGGTCTTCGTGCGGGCACGCGGGGTAACATAGCGGGTCGACCTCGGGGCGAGAGCGGCTTTGCTCCCGGGAAGGCTGCCCCTCCCGGATCAGCGCAACAGATGCCATTGGACGTCGGGGGTCACCTCCAGATGCAGGTGGTTTCTGTGCGCCCGGTCGTAGTTGGGGGTGAGGATCGACGTGAAGATGTGCTGGTCCGCGGCCTCGCACACGATGGAGCGCAGCTCGCGCGTTGCCGCGTCCGCGGCGGGGCCGCGCGCCCTCCGCCCCGCCGCGCCGCGCTTCCCGACCGCCCCGGCGCCCTCGCCGCACACGGGCGCGCCGCGCCTGCCGGCGAAGTCGCGCTCGACGTCGAGCCATCGCTCGGCGGGGTCGTCGGGGGCGCGCTCCTTGACGAACCTGTACGGGTCGATGGCGAGCCCGCCGGGGTGCCTCGTCGCGAGCTTGCCTTCCGGCCACATCCTCGACGGGGGCCGCCAGGCGGAGAACATCAGCACCTCGTCGATGTCGTGCACGCGCAGGATCTTGCTGAAGTCCGAGAGCGCGAGCGCGAGGCGGCAGTCGAAGACGTCGTAGGGGTTCTCCGCGCGCCGGTGGGCGGGCAGGGCCGTCCGGTACAGGACCCCGCCGACGCCCTGCATGAGCCGCACCGGCGCGAGCACGCCGGGCGCGCGCCGCACCGGCTCGAAGGCGATCTTCCGCCGGACGAGCTCCTTCCGGCACTGCGCGGCGCTCATGGCCGCGTAGCGCGCCGACGGGTAGCTGGCCCAGTCCTGATGGAAGCGCACCTTCGGCTTGCCCTCGGCGCTGGGCGCCGCTGCGAGCGGCGCGAGCGCGAGGGCGAGCGCGCAGGCGGTGATGGCGTGACGTGCGGGCGGCATCGTTGCGGGTGGACGGGCCACGCCCGCGCCACGCTGCCCGCTCCCGGGGAGGCGCAGGCGCGTCCGTGGACCCAGGGGAAACCCGGAAGAAAACGAACGGAAACGGAGACGAACGAGCGAACGAACAAACGAGCAAACGAGCAAACGAGCAAACGAGCAAACGAGCAAACGAGCAAACGAGCAAACGAACAAACGAGGGCGAACGACGACAAACGTCGGCGCCCGGCCGGACCCATCCTACCGCGCCATTTGACCGGACCGCGCGATCGCCTCAAAATAGTGACCTGTGCGCCCGTGGGCCCAGCGCCCGCTCGCGCGCCTTGACGTCGTATGGAAGCGAAGGTCCGGTCCGAATGGCTCCCCGGTCCGGGCATGCCCGGGGCCAGGCAGCCACACGCGGCGCGGTCGCGCGCTGCATGCAGTCGACATGGGTGATCTTTCCAATCGCGCTCGAAAGATCCTGTTCGCCGCGGTCACCGAGTTCATCGCGACGGGCGATCCCGTGGGCAGCAGGACGCTCGCGCGGAAGTACGGGCTCGATCTCTCGGCCGCCTCGATCCGCAACGTGCTCGCGGATCTCGAGGAGGCCGGTTACCTCCACCAGCCGCACACGTCGGCGGGGAGGATCCCGACCGATCGCGCGCTCCGGCTGTTCATCGACGCGCTCGCCGAGCTCCGGACGCTCTCGCCCGAGCAGCAGGCCGAGCTCAGCGCCCGCTTCGCCGAGATCTACGCGCTGGCGCGCGACCCGCTCCGCGAGACGGGGCGCTACCTCTCGGAGCTGTCCGGGGCCGCGGCGGTCGTCGCGGCGCCCCGCCCGGAGATCCGCGCCCTCTCGCAGCTGCGCTTCATCCCGACGAAGCCGGGGCAGCTGCTCGCCGTGCTCGTCTTCGCCGACGGCTCGGTGGAGAACCGCTTCATCTCGGTCGACGAGGTGATCGACGAGGCGGAGCTCACCCGGATCCACAACCTGCTCGCCGACGTCATCGAGGGGCGCACGCTCGGCGAGATCCGGGACCTGTTCGCCCGCCGCCTCGCGGACGAGCGCCTCCAGATCGATGCGCTGCGGCGCCGCGCCTTCGCGCTCGGCAGCAAGGCGATGGCCGACGTGGCGCGGCGGAGCGAGGTCGTCATCGAGGGGCAGAACCGCCTGATCGACCTGCCGGAGTACGCCGACGTCGATCGGCTCAAGAAGCTGATGCGGGCGCTCGAGGAGCGCGAGGAGCTCGTCGATCTGCTCGACCGGACCCTGGCCGCCGGCGCGGGCGAGGTGACCGTCTTCGTCGGCAGCGAGGCGGGCGATCTGGGCGGAGGCCAGCTCAGCCTCGTCGCCGCGCCCTACATGGAGAACGGGCGCATCGCCGGGACCGTGGGCGTGCTCGGCCCGACCCGGATGGATTACGCGAAGGTGATGCCGCTCGTCGACGCCACCGCCGCGGCGATGAGCGAGGCTCGCGGCAAGGTCAAGTAGCGCCCTCGCCCTGGGCCTCGCGGAGCCGCTCGAGCACGTCGTCGAAGTCGGGGGGCGGAGGCGCCTGGAACCGCATCGGCCGGTCGTCGGCCGGGTGGTTGAAGCCGAGCTCGGCGGCGTGGAGCATCAGCCGCGGGGCAGGGAGCCTCGCCCCGCGGTGGTCGCGCACGTAGACCGTCTCGCCGACGAGCGGGTGCCCGGCCTCCGCCAGGTGGATGCGGATCTGGTGCGTGCGCCCCGTCTCGAGCCGGCAGGCGACCAGCGTCGCGGCCGGGGCGCCTTCGGCTTGTTGCCCTCCCCGGAGCGCCTCGATCGGCTCCACGTGCGTCACCGCGAGCTGCCCCTCGCGCCGGCCTCCTCTCGCGGAGCCACGCAGCCCGTCCCCCCGATCCTCGACGAGGTAGGTGCGGTAGGTGCCGCGCGGGACGGCGCCGTGCGCGAGCGCCAGGTACTGCCGGTGCATCGCGCGCACGCGGAGCTGCTGCGCGAGGTGCTTCTTCGCGGCGAGGGTCCGCGCGAAGACGAGCAGCCCGCTCGTGCCCTTGTCGAGGCGCTGCACCACGCCGAGCGGCGCCCGCCCGCGCAGGCGGTCGCGCCGGGCGAGCACCTCCCGCACGAGCGCGTCGAGCGTCGCGGCCTGCTCGGCGGGGTCCTCGTCGCCGTACGGGATCGTGCTCACCCCGGCGGGCTTGTTCACCACGACGACGCTCGCGTCCACGTAGACCACGAGCTCGCCCTCGAGCCTCCGCCGCCGCACGGTCTCCGGCCGCGGCGCGCTCAGCCGGACCTCGATCCGCTCGCCGCCGAGCACCCGCCGCCGCGGGCTCGTCGCCACCGCGCTCCCGACCAGCACCTTGCCGGTCTCGATCAGCCGGCGCGCGTCGGACCACGACACCGAGGCGAGCGCCCGGATCACGCCGTCGAGCGGCCGCCTGGCGAGCTCTGCGGGGACGGTCCAGCGGCCATCCCGGGGGGGGCGCGCCGGCGCGGCCGGGTCGACGCCGGCCTGCTCAGCGTCGTCCGGGGGAGGGAGGGGGGGCCGGCGGGGCGGGGGGCAGCGGGGCGGGGCGGGGAGGCGGCAGGGCGGGGCGGGCGCATGGGGGCCTGTGGGGGGCGCCTCGCCTTTCCCGCCAGCGCGGGACCGGGCTCTACCGGCGCGGAACACGCCCATTCGCGGGGCCGCCGGGCGAAACACACCGCGAATGTTGACACATCGCGCGACCGGGACCGAAGATATCCAGCGCAGTCCTCGCTTTCTGACGCCATCTCTGAGAGGAGACCCGTTCGTGGCCAGCACCCTTCTCGCCGTAGACGACAGCGTGACCATGCGCAAAGTGCTCGAAATCACCTTTGCGGGTCAGGATTTCCGCGTCGTGACGGCGAGCAGCGCCGACGCTGCGCTGCAGAAGCTCAAGAGCGACAAGCCCGACCTGGTGATCGCCGACCTCACGCTCGAGCCGAAGAACGGCTACGAGCTCTGCAAGGCGATCAAGCAGGCGTCACCGGCGACGCCCGTCCTGATCCTGTCGTCGAAGCAGAACCCGTTCGATCCTGCGAAGGGCTCGAGCGTGCAGGCCGACGACCACATGGACAAGCCGTTCGACACGCAGCAGATGATCGACAAGGTCAAGAAGCTGCTGGCGTCGCGCGGCGAGGGCAAGCCGGCGGCCGCTGCAGCAGCGCCAGCCGCCGCAGCCGCGCGGCCGGCCGCCGCGGCGGCTCAACCGGCGGCCGCGGCGCAGCCCGCCGCGGCGGCGAGCCCGCTCCAGCGCGCGAGGACGCTCATCTATACGCCCAACGCGCCGGCCACGAGCGCGGCTCCGGCCCAGGCGACCGTCAAGGCGTCGTCGGGCGCAGCGCCGAACGTGCCGGTGACGACGACGATGGCGTTCTCACCGACGCCGGTCTCCGGGGTGCCGAACGTGCAAAACGTGCAGAAGACGTCCTCGGGGCCTGCGGCGGTCGCGGCCGCGACGTCCGCGCAGCTCAACGGTCAGATGGCGAGCCAGCTCGAGGGGCTCGGCCTCACCGCCGAGCAGGTGGAGGCCGTCATGGCGCTGTCCCGCGACGTGGTGGAGCGCGTCGTCTGGGAGGTCGTCCCCGTCCTCGCGGAGACGCTCATCAAGGAAGAGATCGCGCGCTTGACGAAGTAGCCGCGCGCCGGCTGCTGACCGCTTTTCCCGGCGGCGCAGCGTTGCTACGGCAGGGCCGCGCCTCGCGTTCGGCGCAGCCATGAGCGACACGCACGACAAGAGCAGCGGCGCGCCCATGGGCACGGGCGGCCGGGCGATCGAGCCCGACGCCGACGAGGCGCGCCTCGTCCCGCAGGGCAATCCGCTCCGCCCGCGCGGCGCCGCCGTCTTTGCCGCGGGCGCCCTCCTCGCGTTCGTCGTGATGGCGCTCGCGCCGCAGTACCGCTGGGGGGTCCCGGTCGGCGCGCTCGGGATCGCCGTCGCGACGCTCGGCCTGCTCGATCTGCTCGGCACGTTCGACGATCCACCCGAGCGCGTCGCGGCGCGCGTCGGGATCCGTGATCTGCTCGGTCCGCTGGCGCTGCTCGGGGGCGGGGTCGCCGCGCTCGTCGTCCTCGTCACCCTCAGCGTGGCGGGCCACCTCCCGCCGACGCCCTTCTCGCGGGGCGACTCGCCCGCGCTGCTGGCGCTCTCGGCGTCGGCCATCACGATCCCCGCGGCGCTCCTCACGGCCGTGGTCGGCGCGTACCGGCTCGGCGAGCGCCTCGGCCCCTACCGCGTCGACGAGGCGGGGGCTCCGCGCCCGCTGCTCCGGCGGCATGGCTTCTGGCTCGTCGCGCTCGTCACGCTGCTCTACCTGCCCATGCTCGGGAGCCACTCGCTCACCGATCCCTGGGAGACGCACTACGGCGAGGTCGCCCGCGAGATCCTGGCGAGGAACGACTGGATCTCCCTCTGGTGGGCGCAGGACGGGTGGTTCTGGTCGAAGCCGGTGCTCGACTTCTGGATGCAGGCGCTCGCCATGGCGACCTTCGGCGTCCGCTACCGGCCGGGAGAGATGCTCTCGGCGGTCGCCGAGGGGCGCGCGCCGTGGCCGGAGTGGGCGGTCAGGCTGCCGATCTTCGCGCTGACGCTCATCGCGGTCTACCTCCTCTACAAGGCCGTCGCGAGGACCTTCAGCCGCCGCGCCGGGCTGCTCGCGGGGGTCGTCCTCTCGACGATGCCGCAGTGGTTCCTGGTCTCTCATCAGACCATGACCGACATGCCGTTCGTCGCGACGATGGCCGCGGCGATGGCGCTCTTTCTGCTGGGCATCCACGCGGACGAGGCCGAGGAGGCGCGCGTCTACGAGGTCGACCTCGGCGTGCTCAAGGTGGGCCTCTCCGTCTACCACCTCGTGCTCGGGGCGATCATCGCGTGCGCCTTGCCGCAGATCCTCTACCTGCTCTCGCGTCACCTCGAGATCCGCGTGGCGCCGCTCGGCCTGCGGCTCCACGACGACGTCTTCAGCGCGGGCTCCGCTGGCAATTGCGGGCTCCCCGGCAACGAGCCCTGCCGCTCGGTGCTGCCCGTGCTCCCCGGCCTGAGGCCGGCGCTCCAGGCGCTCATCTGGGCGCAGACGCTCGGCATCGTGCTGAACGCGAGCTGGGGCGAGCGGCGCGTGCAACGGCTCCTCTTCCTCGCGGCGTGGTTCTTCGCCGCGCTGTCGACGATGGCGAAGGGGCCCGCGGGCTTCGGCCTCCCGGTGCTGTGCGCGCTCGCGTACGTCGTCGTCTCCGGGCGGCACCGCGACCTGCTCAAGATGGAGATCCCGGTGGGGCTGCTCGTGCTCGCGTGCGTCGCGCTGCCCTGGTTCGTCGCCATGTACGCGCGCCACGGCGAGCCGTTCACCGACCGGCTGCTCTTCCACGACATGTTCAAGCGCGCGTTCACCCACGTCCACGACACGAACGAGGGGGACGACGTGAGCTTCCGTTATTACGTGTGGCAGCTCGGCTACGCGATGTTCCCGTGGACGGGGCTCGTGCCCGCCTCGCTGCTGTGGTGGCTCAGGCGGCGTGAGGGGGGCGCCACGGGAGAGCCTGGCTCGGCCGAGGCCCGAAGGCGCGACGCCTCGGTGTTCCTGGCGATGTGGTTCCTCTTCGGCTTCGCGCTCTTCTCGCTGATGCTGACGAAGTTCCACCACTACATCCTGCCGGCCGTGCCGCCGGCCGCGATGCTCACGGGGATCCTGCTCGACGACATGCTGCGGCTGGAGGGGGCCGCGGGGCTCGCGCGCCGCGTCCAGGGCGCCTCGACGCGAGCGCTCTCGACGCGCCTGCGCCCGGAGATCACCTACGAGCGCGCGATGCTCGGCGCCGTCGCGATCGGCGCTGCGCTCCTGGTCTTCCTCGTCGGGCGCGATCTCGCGATGGCGCGCGAGGGGCAGCCGAGCCAGGCGAGGCTGCTGCACCTGTTCACGTACAACTACAAGCGCCCCTGGCCGCCGTCGCTCGACTTCTCCGCGACGCTATGGGCGTTCACCGCCGCCGCCGCGACCCTCTGCGCTCTGCTGGTGATCGCGCGCCTTCGCCGCCACGTCCTCTACGCGCTCGTCGCGCTCGCGGTCGCGTTCGCGGCGTGGGGGCTCGACGTGTACTTCGTGCGGACGTCGCCGCACTGGGGCCAGCGCGAGACCTTGCTCGCCTACATGCGCGCAAGCCAGGACATCCCGGGGCCGCTCGTCGCTTACCAGATGAACTGGAAGGGCGAGAACTTCTACGCCGGCAACCGGGTGCCCGCGTTCGTGTCGAGCGGGAAGAGGTTCCAGGACTACATCAACGAGCAAAAGAAGAAGGGCGTGAAGACCTTCTACTTCGTCACCGAGCACGGGCGCATCAACTCGCTCTCGAACGAGCTCGGCAGCCCGCGCATCTTCGAGAGGCTCACCTCCCGCGAGCTCAACAACAAGTTCCTCGTGGTTCGAGCAACCTTCGAATGAGCCGACGGGCGCCGCTGAGGAGGCTCATCTCCCCGAGCTGCCCGGCCGCATCACCGCTCGCCTGCTCCGCCCTGAGGTATGGTGTCGTGGCTATTTGGCAGAGTTGCTGTATCGGGAGAGTCCTTGCAACTCTGTCGGTGTGAGCGCGCAGCAGCGCAAGGAAGATCCTGGTAGAGCAGGCCAAGTAGCTGAATTTTCTACAGGAGGACCCAGGCACGTCTCCTGCTCTTCTGCGGGGCGAGCGTCGCAGCGGAGACCTTCCCCCCCCAGGTCCGCTGCGACGCTTTTTTCTTCATGCCGCCACGGACCACGCGCCGTTCTGGTCGGCCGCCATCGCGTCGAGCACCCGCGCTACACGGCGGTCGCAGCGCCGGCGCGCGGCGATGCGAGGTGTCGATCGAGCGCGTCCAGCAGCCCTGGGATGGTGCTCACCTCGGCGGTGACCCCGACCCGGAGCCCTCGCTTCTCGGCGGTCGCGGTCGTGATCGGCCCGATGCTCGCGACGAGCACGCCGTCGAGCCGTGCCGCGGCGTCGTCGCCGAGGAGATCGCAGAGGCTGTCGACGGTGCTGCTCGACGTGAGCAGCACGACGTCGATCCGCCCCGCCTCGAGCGCCCGGAGCAGCTCGTCGCGGCGCTCCGCCGGCGCGGGTCGGGTCTCGTAGACCGGCACGACGTCGACCTCGCAGCCCGCGGCGCGCAGGCGCTCGGGCAGGACCTCGCGCGCGACGAGCGCGCGCGGGAGGAGCACGCGCACCGGGGGAGGGGCCTTCCTGCGCTCCGCCAGCACGGGATCCGCGAGGATGGCCTCCGCGAGCTCCTCGCCCCGGAACTCCCTCGGGATGATGTCGGCGCGGATGCCGCGAGCGGCGATCGCGGCGGCCGTCCCGGCGCCGATCGCGGCGATGCGGGCGGCGCCGAAGGCGCGCGCGTCCACGCCGAGCCGCGTGAGCTCGCCGAAGAAGCTGGCCACCCCGTTCTCGCTCGTGAACACGACGAGGTCGTACCCGGAGAGCCCGCGGACCGCCTCGGTGACGCGCGCGGGGTCGGGCGGCGGGTGGATCTCGATGGTCGCGAGCTCCACCGCCTCGCCGCCGCGCTGGCGGATGAGCCTCGACGTCGAGCGCGCCTGGTGGCGCGGCCGGGTCACGAGCACCCGCTTGCCGAACAGCGGCTTCCGGTCGAACCAGCGCAGCGCGTCGCGCAGGCCCGTGACCGCGCCGACGACGAGCACCGCGGGGCTCTCCAGCCCCGCCTCCCGGATGCGGCGGGGCAGGTCGTCGAGGCGAGTCGTGACGACGCGCTGCTCGGCGCGGGTGCCCCACTGGATCGCCGCCGCGGGCGTCGAGGGCTCGCGGCGCCCCGGTCCGAGCAGGCCCGCGACGACGGCGTCGATGGCCTGCATGCCCATGAGGACGCAGATGGTCCCGCGGACCGAGGCGAGCTCGCTCCAGTCGAACGGCTTGCCCGCCCGCGTGACGCCGCTGACGATCATCACGCTCGAGGCGATGTTCCGGTGGGTGAGCGAGATGCCCGCGTAGGCCGTCGCGCCGAGCGGAGAGCACACGCCCGGCACCACCTCGAAGGGGACCCCGGCCCGCGCGAGCGCCTCCGCCTCCTCCGAGCCGCGCCCGAACAGGAACGGATCGCCGCCCTTCAGGCGGACGACGCTGCGCCCCGCGCGCCCGAGCGCGACGAGCTCCGCGTCGATCTCCGCCTGCTTCGCGTCCTTCGCGACCCGATCGCCGCCGCGCTTGCCGACCGAGCGCACCTCGGCGTCCTCTCGCACGCCGTCCAGCAACGAGGTGTGGACGAGCTCGTCGTGCAGCACGACATCGGCCGTCGCGAGGAGCTCCGCGCCGCGCAGCGTGAAGAGCCCGGGATCCCCCGGGCCCGCGCCGACGAGGTACACGACGCCCGGCCTGGCCGCGCCAGGCGCCCCCTCCGAGAGCGCCGCAGGCGCGGCGCCGTGGCCACCCTCCGGAGCCTTCGAGGCATCGAGACGCCTGGGACGCGCCATCAAACTCCCGTCGTTCTCTCGATCATTCATGGGCAGACGTTTCTTGTCCTATCGATCCCGCGGTCGGGTTGACTCGGTGCGTTACGTTCCTAGAATCGCGCCCGCTTCGTTCAACATCCGGCGGTTTCTGGAGACCATTGGATGAGATCTGTGAAACTGTTCAGGGAGCTGTTGAGCTCGGGGTGTGGCTTCACGGACCGATGGTACGTCAGCAATGGCGAGCAATCGGTCGGGCCGGTCACCCTCGACCAGCTTGCGCGCGGCATCGAATGCGGAAGGGTCCCGCTGGACAGCTTCGTCCGCAATGAGGCCTGGACCGTGTGGTGTCCGCTGTCCGACATCGCCATGGTCACGGTCGCCGGCTCGGCGCCGCCCGCAGGGCCACTGGACGAGGCGTCTGCTGCGGGCGACGGCGACACGGGCGCGCCGCCCTCCCAGGCCGTGGCCTCGACGCGCCACGGTCACGCGTCGATGGGGCGCTCCGCCGGGCGCCCAGGCGCAGCGCACGGATGAGCGGCGTCCGCGCGCCCGGTCTGCGCCGGGCGCGCGCGCCGCACGCGGCGCAGAGCGGGCGCGGTCGGACGGGAGAGCGGGGGCCTGTCTCATGCTGGCGGCGGGCGAACCCTAGCCGATCCGCGGCGCGCGGGCGATCGGCCCGGCGCGCCGGGGCGGCCCCGGGACGCGGAGGGCTGCTATGCTCCGCCGCAGTGTTCCCCACGAAGAGACCGCGCCGGCTCCGGCGCTCGCCCGCCATCCGCGCCCTGGTGCGCGAGACGTCCCTCGCGCCGGGGGATCTCATCCTCCCGCTCTTCTTCAACGAGGTGCTCGACGCGCCGCGCCCGGTCGGGACGATGCCGGGGGTCTCGCAGCTGCCGGTGAGCGCGGCGGCGGCGCAGGCGCGGCTCTGCAAGGAGCTCGGGATCGGCGGGGTGATCCTGTTCGGGCTCCCGCGCACCAAGGACGCGTCGGGATCGAGCGCTTACGACGCCGACGGCCCTGTCCCGCGCGCGGTGCGGGCGATGAAGGAGGCCGCGCCGGAGCTCCTCGTGATCACCGACGTGTGCGTGGACGAGTACACGGACCACGGCCACTGCGGCCTGCTCCGGCGAGACCCGTCCGGCGTGGTGGACGTCGACAACGACGCCACGCTGGAGGTGCTCGCGCGCGCGGCGGTGGTCCACGCCAAGGCGGGCGCGGACGTCGTCGCGCCGAGCGACATGATGGACGGCCGCGTCGCCGCGATCCGGCGCGCGCTCGACGCCGAGTCGCTGAAGGAGACGGCGATCCTCTCCTACGCCGTGAAGTACGCGTCCGGCTTCTACGGGCCGTTCCGGGAGGCGGCCGACTGCGCGCCCAAGTTCGGCGACCGGGCGAGCTACCAGATGGATCCCGCGAACGCGCGCGAGGGGCTGCGCGAGGCGGCGCTCGACGAGGAGGAGGGGGCCGACATGCTCATGGTCAAGCCGGCGCTCGTCTACCTCGACGTCATCGCCCGCGTGCGCGAGGCGACGACGCTGCCGCTCGGCGCCTACAACGTCAGCGGCGAGTACGCGATGATCAAGGCGGCCTCGGAGCGCGGGATGATCGACGAGAAGCGGGCGGTGCTCGAGCTGCTCACCTCGATCCGGCGCGCCGGGGCGGATTTCATCCTCACCTACCACGCGCTCGACGCCGCGCGCTGGCTCGGCTGAGCCATGCGCAGCCGGGGCGCGGACGACGGGGCAGCGCGGCGCCCGACGTGGAGCGCGGCCTGCGCGATGGGCGTGCTGGCCGCGCTCGCCGCGCTCGCAGCAGGGTGCGCGTCGAGCCGGTGTGATCGATCGGCGGAGGCCAATCCGCTCACGCTCTACACCGAGGGCACGTCTGTCGGCGGTGAGTACATGTCGTCGGCGTGGGACGGCGACGACGACGGAGACGGGGAGGTCGGCCCCGAGGAGGGGCTCCTCTATTTCCCTGGCGGCATGCGGTACGACATCCGGCACAGGCTCGGAAGAGTGCCGCGCTCCTGGCAGATCTACCTCTCGTTCGAGCGCGACGGCACGCGGTCGGGCACCCTGGCGCACGCGGCCGGTAACCAGGCCGAGGTGCCCTGCATCGACGAGGAGTCGCTCATCGTCGTGAACGGCAGTTGCTCGGAGTACTGGCTGCTGGTCGTCGCCTCCGCCGGTGATGACAGCGGCGACGACGACGCAGACGCGCCGCGCCCGGACGCGGCGGCGCCGGGGAAGTGCCGCGACGAGCAGGCGTCGCCGTAGCGCGGCGGTGCAGCTCGGTGCGCCGCGCGCCTGCGCGGCCGCCACCTGGCGGGGCGGCCCGACGCGTCACGCCTGCGCGGCCGCCGCCTGGCGGGCGAACTGCAGGCGGTAGAGCTTGCTGTAGACGCCGTTCGCAGCGAGCAGCGCCTCGTGCGTGCCCTGCTCGACGACGCAGCCCTTGTGGAAGACGACGATGCGATCGACGGCGCGGATCGTCGAGAGGCGGTGCGCGATGATCAGCGCGGTGCGGCCCGCCATGGCGCCCTCGAGCGCGCGCTGGAGGCGGGCCTCGGTGTCGCTGTCGACGTTGGCCGTGGCCTCGTCCAGGATGAGGATCGGCGGGTCGCGGTAGAGGGCGCGGGCGAAGGCGATGAGCTGGCGCTCGCCCGCGCTGAAGTTGCTGCCGCGCTCGAGCACCGGGGCGTCGAGCCCTCCCTCGCGGCGCTCGAAGAGATCGAGGGCGCCGATGCGCTGGAGGGCGCTCACCACCTTCTCGCGGTCAGGCGTCGCGTCGCCGGCCGCGATGTTGCTGAGCACCGTGCCCGGGAACAGGAACACGTCCTGGGGGACGACGGCGAACTTGCGGCGGAGCTCGTCGCGCGGGTACGCGCGGACGTCGCGGCCGAAGACGCGCACGACGCCCTCCTCGACGTCGTAGAGGCGGAGCAGCAGCGACGCCACGGTGCTCTTGCCGGCGCCGGTCGCGCCGACCAGCGCGACCTTCTCGCCGCTCCTCGCGGCGATGGAGACCTCCCGCAGCACGCTCACGCCTGGCTTGTAGCCGAACTCGACCTTGTCGAGCTCGAACGCGACGCCCTCGTCCGCGGGCTTCGCCTCGCCGGCGCCGCTCGCCGTCGCGGCCACGGCGGTCGCGTCCTCGTCCTTGTTGTCGAGCAGCTCGAAGATGCGCTCGGCGCCGGCCATCGCCGACTGCAGCAGCGTGTACCGCGCCGAGAGATCGCGGATCGGGACGAAGAACATGTCGATGTAGGCGACGAAGGCGAACAGGGTCCCGAACGAGATGTGCTCCGACAGGCTCTTCACGCCGGCGTACCAGAGCACCGCGGCGATGCAGACGCTCGAGACCATCTCGATGGCCGCGTCGAGCGTGGCGTCGAGCACGATGGAGCGGTTGTTCGCGCTGCGGTAAGCCGAGTTGATCTCGTCGAACTCCTCGGCCGAGCGCTCCTCCCGGGCGTAGGCCTGCACGACCGCCATGCCGGACACCTGCTCGTTGAGGTACGCGTTCATCCTCGCCGTCTTCGCCCGCACCTCCCGGAACGCGTCGCGGATCCGCCGCCGCGTCCAGTTGACGCCGATGGCGACGGGGGGCACCGCCGCGAAGGCGAGCAACGACATGCGCCAGTCGAGCGACACCATGATCGCCACGATCACGGCGAGCCGGATGAGGTCGCCGAACGCGTTGAGCGCGCCGGACGCGAACATCTCGCCGATGGCGTCCACGTCGTTCGTCACCCGCGTGACGAGCCGGCCCACCGGCGTCCGATCGAAGAAGCCGAGGCGGCGGGTGTGCAGGAACCCGAAGACGCGCATGCGCAGGTCGGCCATCGCGCGCGCGCCCGCGAGCTGCATCAGGTAGAGCTGCGGGAACGCGAGCGACTGCTCCGCGAGCATGATGCCCGTGAGCAGGAAGCCGTTGCGCGTGAGGCGATCCATCCCGCCGGGCGCGTCGAAGGCGTCGAGCGCGTCGCGCATGATGAGCGGGCGCAGCAGCGCCAGCAGCGCGGTGACGATGAGCAGCCCCAGCGACACCGCGAGGTGCTTCCACTGCGGCCGCACGAACGGCCACAGCCGGATCAGCATGCGCGCGTCGTACGCCTCGCCGAGCTGCGCCTCCTCGTGGAAGCGGTTCAGCACGTCCTCGGTGCGGTTCGACGACCTCGCCTTCGCCCCGGGGCGCCGCCTGTCCGGCGTCGCCTGCGCGGACCGCGGCCCGCTCGCGTCCGCCTCGCCGGCGACCGCTCCGCTCGGCTCGGCGCGCATCGCCGCTCCCTGTCCAGAACCCGACTGCGTCATGTGAGCCCCACCTGCCGCGACGGCGGCGCCGCCTCGAAGGTCGCGAGCGCCTCCTCGAGCTGCTGCTCCTCGGCGAACGACGCATACAGCCCGCCCGCCCGGACGAGCTCCTCGTGGGTGCCACGCTCCAGGACCTGCCCCTGCTCCAGCACGATGATCGCGTCGCAGCGGCGCGCCGCCGCCACCCGGTGCGTGATCAGGAGGACGGTCCGCCGCGCGGCCTGCCGCTCGATCGCCGCGAGGATGGCCTGCTCCGTCTTCGCGTCGACGGCCGAGAGCGGATCGTCGAGGACGAGGATGCTGGGCTCTCGCACGAGCGCGCGCGCCAGCGCGACGCGCTGACGCTGCCCGCCGGAGAGCTGCACGCCCCGCTCCCCGACGACCGTGTCGAAGCCGTCCGGCAGCGAGAGCACCTCGTTCAGCACCTCGGCCTCGGCCGCGGCCGCGCGGATCGTCTCGAGCGAGGAGGGCGAGTCCGGATCGTCGAGCGAGTAGCCGATGTTGCGGGCGACGGTGGTCGAGAAGAGGAAGGCGTCCTGCTGCGCGTAGCCGATGCTCGCGCGCACGGTCTCCAGGGGCAGATCGCAGATGTCGACGCCGTCGAGGAACACCGTGCCGCGGGGGGTGGGCATGAGCCGGGCGAGCAGCGTGGCGATGGTGCTCTTGCCGGAGCCCGTGCGCCCCACGATGGCGAGGGATCGGCCCGCCTCGACCTCGAAGCTCACCCCGTCGACCACCCTCCGCGCGCCGTGGGAGAACGTCAGATCCTTGACGGTGAGCGCGCCGCGGACGACCTCGGGCCGGGGCAGCGGGCCGCTCACGACCTCGGGGATCGCGTCGAAGATCCCCTTGAGCCGCGCGTACCCGGCGCGGCCGCGCTGGACGATGGCGGCGACGAAGCCGAGGGCCAGCATCGGCCAGGTGAGCCGCAGCAGCGCCAGCCAGAAGGAGACGAAGTCACCCTTCGTCATCTCCCCCGCCAGCACGAGCCGGCCGCCGTACCAGAAGACGATGAGCACGCCGACCGAGCCGATCGCCCCCATGAGCGGGCCCATCGACCCGCGCAGCTTGGCGAGGGCGAGGCTCTTCTCGAGGTAGGCCCGGTTGGTGCCGGCGAACGTGGCCACCTCGGACGCCTCGAGCGCGAACGAGCGGACGACCCTGACGCCCGCGAGGCTCGCGAGGACGCGGTCGCTCATGACGCCGATCGCCTCCTGGTTCTCGCGGGTGCGGACGAAGAGCCGGGTCGAGAACGAGCGGGTGACGAGCATCAGCGCGGGCATGGTCAGGAGCGCCGCCAGCGTGAGCTGCTTCGAGATGTGCAGCATGACGTACAGGGCGCTCGTGAAGGCGAAGAGCGAGCCGACGACGTTCAGCAGGCCGAAGCCGAGCAGAAGCCGCACCTGCGTCAGGTCGTTCGTCGCCCGGCTCATGATGTCGCCGGTGGGCATCTTCCGGAAGAAGGCCGGCCCGAGCTTGTGCAGGCGCGCGAGCAGGATGGCGCGGAGCTCGTACTCGACGTTGCGGCCCGCCGTGAAGATGGTGACCCGCGAGAAGACGCGCATGACGGCCGCGCCGACGCTCACCGCGAGCATGAGGAGCGCCGCGCTCGAGGCCTCGCTCGAGCGGAGCGCGACGGCGGCGTCGACGGCGTCCTTGACCAAAAAATCCCGCTTGGCCATGAGGAGCTGCTGCGCCGCGAGCAGCGCCGCTCCTGCGAGGTACAGCGGGAGCTTGCTGCGGAACTGAGCGCCGAGGCCGATGGGGTATGTTGATGGATCGCGCTTGGCCATTGTAGGTGAGCCGCGCGGCCCGCGATCAGCGCGCCCTGCGCGGCGTCGGGGCGAGCGGCTTGCGATGGGATGTCGAGAGGGCGGGGCGCTCTCTGCTGTCCGCCACGAGCTCGAGGTCGTCGAGCTCGAGCCTCGTCGAGAGCAGGCCCAGGAGGACGCGGGCTCCGCCTCGACCGTCGAGCTCGCTCACCACGCCGATCTTGTCCCCGAACGGGCCGCGACGCACGCGGACCCGGCTGCCTTTCTCGATGACGCCGCCCTTCGCGGGCTCGAGCGTGACCCTCGCCGCGTCCGGCTCGCCGGCCGGGCCCCGCTGCGCGCGCTGCGCGGGCTCGGCCGAGGACCTCGGCTGCGCGCCGCCCTTCGCCTGCTGCTCCGCCTCGGCGTGCTGCGGTCGCCGGGCCGGCGCGCCCCCCTCTCCGGCATGCTTCGGCGTGTGCCGCGGCTCCCCGCGGCCGGCGCCGGCGTTGCTCGCCGCCTTGAACAGCGTCGCGAGGGTCGGCCGGCGGGCCGGGAGGGACGCCTCCACGCGCTCGTCGCCGCGCGCCCGCGCCTCCTCCATCGATCGCTCGCGCGCTCGGGCCTGCTCGGAGCGCCACCGCTCGTTCTCGGCCTCGAGCTCGGCGTGGGCGCGCGCCCGCTCCTGCTCGATGCCCTCGAGCTTGTGGTCGAGCGCGATGCGGTCGTTCTCGCGCGACCACGCGACCAGACGGTAGATGGGGGCGAGCGCGACGAGGGCGTCCTCGAGCTGCTCGTCGAGGATGTCGGCGTGCTCGACGGCCGTCTCGCGCGGCACCGACCAGCCGATCCAGAGCGGCACCTGCCCGTCGGCCGCGCGGCGGAGCATCTCGGTGATCGCCTCGGGCGTCGCCGCGCTGCAGTCGACGCGATCGCCCCCGCCGGCGCCGAACGAGAACTGCTCCGGCAGCGCGTGCAGCGCGCTCGTCAGCTCGGCGGCGAGCGAGGTCGGCTCGCCCGTCGCGTCGTCGCTCGCCGAGAGGCGGGCCCGGAGGTTGTCGACGTCGACCTTCGCGTCCGGGTGGACGGCGAAGCACACCTGCACCTCGCCCTCCGAGAGGCGCAGCGCGAGGAACGCGTGCCGCGTGTAAGGGCTCGGATCGTCGATGACGTCCGAGATCGAGCGGCCGCGATCGAGCAGCCGGTCGAGCTCCTCGCGGGCCGCCTGGTCGCGCCAGAAGAAGACCCACTGGCAGTCGGCGCGGTGCTTGTTGCGGATCGAGGGGTGCTCGTCGGAGCCATGCACGTCGACCGAGATGCCGAGCTCGGCGAGCCGGGCGACGACGCCGCGCGCCCAGGCGAGCGCGCGCTGCTTCACCTCCAGCCGGGGGCGCGAGTAGGCCTTCGAGGTCGCCTTCTCGGCGGCGTACGCGTCGAAGTCTCGAGCGGTGAGGTGCAGAGAGGGATGGCTCATTGCTTCGACTGGTTGCGAGGCGCCGCGCGGAGGGGGCGGCTCATGGTCGTCACGGTGGGAGCTGCGCTCCTCGGATGAAAGTCGCGCGGATGGTATCTTGTGGGGCCTCGAAATCAAAGCCTCCACGCCGCGCGATCGATCCCGGCGATGCGTGGTGGCGGCGCGCTTGACCGCCATGACCAGCATGTCACCGTAGGCACTCCCGTGCCCCATCGAGAGGGCGATCCCACCGATATCACCTGGATCCCCGCGTGCAACGCGCTTCTCCGGCGCAGCGGGGGCAGCTCCCGGGCGCCTGTCACCCAAGCACCAAGGCACCCGAGCCCGTGAGCCTGCAAGGCCCGTCGGCCTGACGAAAGAGGAATCATGGAACAGCATCGAGACGAGCACATTGTCTGCGCGAGCTGCGGCACGTCGTTCCTGTTCTCGGCCGCGGAAGCCGCCGTCTACGCCGAACGGAAGCTCGCGGCCCCGCCGAAGCGGTGCCGGACGTGCCGCCGCGCGCGGAAGGACAATCGAGCGGACCTGGACGGCGCGTCGGCGGCTCGCGCGGCGCAGCAGCATCGCCCCGGACCGGGCCGGAGCAACGGGGGGTACCGCGGCGCGGCGCGCGGCGACGGGCGGCCTCGCAAGCCACGGTACACGGGCGACGTGAACGAGTACCGGAGCCCGATGCAGGACGCGTATGCGGGGGTCTCGCCCCCGTGGGTGGCGCCGAGCCACCGTCAGGCCTACCGCCCGCGCGGCGGCGCGCCCGTCCGCGACGATGGCAACTACCGTGCGCCGTCGTTCGCCGGCGAGCGCCGCGTCGCCGCCGCGCCGAGCCGCGCTGCCTCGCCGCCGCGCGCGCCGCGCACCCGTCCGATGTTCTCGATCACCTGCAAGTCCTGCGGCTCCGACGGGGAGGTCCCGTTCAAGCCGGTGGAGGGCCGCGACGTCTTCTGTCAGGCGTGCTACCGAGCGCGCAAGCCTGCCTGAGGCCCTCGCGCGGCGCGCGGACAGCGCGCCGCGGAAACTAAGCCAGGACCGCCCGCGCGAGGCCGCCGCGAAGCGGTGCAGAGGTCCGGCCAGCCATGGCTGGACCTCTGGCGGGCGGGACTAGAGGCTGATCTCGCAGGCGAGCTCGGAGGTGAAGCCGAGCTCGCCGAGCGTGATCGTGACCTTCACGCCGCCGCCCGACGCGCGTCGCGCCGTCTCCTCGACCATCCCGACGACCCACAGCCGGAGCGGCAGCGAGGCCGGGTCGAAGTCGCCGATGTGGAGCGTGACCCTCCCGGTCGGGCCGGTCGCCACCCGCCACGACCCGAACGTGAAGAGCCGCGACCAGATCGACGTCCCACGGCGCATGAGCGAGGCGATGTCGGTCAGCGGGCGAGCGAACAGCGTGCGCACCAGGCTGTGCAGCTCGCCCCCGACCGCGAGCCGGCCGATGTCGCGCCAGCGCTCGAGGTCGCGCAGGACCAGCGACGTGGCGAGCTCCATGTACGCGTCGAGCGCCTCCAGATCGTACCCGACGAGCGCGTTGATCGAGTCGTGCCGGAAGTCGTCGGCGTAGCGGAGCGGCATCTGCGACACGACCTCATCGCGCGCGCTCCTCCCGTACTCGTCGACGAGGGTCCGGTCGACGCTCCGCAAGACGGGGCCGCGCACGTGGTACTGCCCCGCGAAGCGCGCGGGCAGCGGGCGGACCGGGGTGACGTTGGGCCGCCGCGTCTCGCGCTGCCGGTTGATCAGCGCGCCGAGATCGGCGCTGCGCACGGTCGGCTCGGCGCGGAGGACGATGTCGGGGCTGCGCACGGTCGGCAGCGACTCGCCCCGCTGCGAGAGCAGGGTGGGCTCGGGGACCCGGTTCCGCAGCGCGCTCGAGAGCGTCGCGCCGGGGGCGGGCCTCGCCGACTCCGACGACGGCCGCAGGCCGGGCGGCGCCTCGGTGACGCGCGCGCCGGAGACGACCGGCGGCTGGATGCGCATCGGCGGCGGCGGGCTCAGGTCGAAGGGCGTGCCCGGGCGCTGGCGCTCGCGCGAGGACGACTGGCGATCGTTGTCCGGCACGCTCCCCACGCTCAGGGCGATCCGCCGCTGCACGTTGATCAGCCTGCCGAGCGCCGTGGTCCGTCGGGCGGCGTCGGGCGCGACGCGCTCGAGCTCGCGAACCACATCGCCCGCTGTCGGGAAGCGCTTCGCTGGATCCTTCTGCAGCAGCCGCTGAACGATCGCCTCGAGCCTCGGGTCGACGGTCACCCCCGCCGAGGCGAGCGTGGGCACCTCCGCGTGCACGACGCGGAACGCCGTCGCCACGGCGGTCGGCGCGCGGAACGGCCGCGTGCCCGTGAGCACCTCGTAGAGCAGGACGCCCACCGAGAAGAGATCGCTGCGCCCGTCGAGCGGAGACTCCCCGGTCGCCTGCTCCGGCGACAGGTAGTCCGGCGTGCCGAACACGACGCCGGTGCGCGTCCGCGGTGATGGGCCGTCGGAGTCGAGCACCTTGGCGATGCCGAAATCGAGCAGCCGGACGACGGCCGAGCCGCGGTTCGGATCGCAGGCGATGAAGATGTTCTCGGGCTTGAGATCGCGGTGGATGATCCCCGCGCGGTGCGCCGCGTCGAGCGCCTCGAGCACGGGGATCGCGACCCCGACCGCGGCCTCCATGTCGAGGCGGCCGAAGCGCGCGAGCGCCATGCCGAGCGACTCGCCGTCGAGGTGCTCCATCACGATGTACGGACCGAGCTCACCGACGCCGGCGTCGATCACGTCGACGATGTTGGGGTGGCGGATCCGGTTGACCGCCTGCGCCTCCTGGAAGAACCGGTGGGAGAGCTCGGAGTTGTCGGCCAGCTCGGGGTGCAGGAATTTGATCGCAACGGCGCGACCTGCGAGCACGTGCTCCGCCCGGAACACGTCGCCCATCCCGCCCCCGCCGATGCGCTCCGCGAGGCGGTACTTGTTGTCGACGAGGAGGCCGGGGGTCGGGGGTCGAAACGCCATCTGCTGCCGCGGGCGGGCGAGGGACCAGGGTCATGGTCCCCGAGAACCCGCGCCCCTGTAAAGGGTTGGGAGGTATTCGCCTCCCGAAAGCCAGATCCTATGCCGCCAGTGCGTGCCGCGGCTAGGATACCTGCGAAAGGTGTGGGGCGGATCGCAGCGCAGAGGGCGATGACGGCTCTGGCGCATTCTTCCGCAATTCAACGATCCGGTGGGCGATCTCCGCGAACCCGCGGCCCATGGGGTGGGAGGCCACGAACCGCGGGGGCACCGACAGCTTGCCGAGGTGGGCGCGCACGTTGGCCACCCCGAAGGTCCACGCAAAGGCGGCGAAGGCGACGCCATCGTTGCCGCTGTCCCCCACGAAGGCATAGCGGTGGCGCGCCCGCGTCGGATCCTCCCCGAACCGCGTCGAGAGCAGGCGCACGACGCCCGTGGCCTTGTCCGAGGGGTCGCGGGTGAGGTGGAGGTGGACGCTCGACAGCAGCGTCCTCACCCCCCGCTCGCGCAGCTCGGCGCGCATCTGCGCCACGTCCTCCCGAGGCACCTGCCGGTGCTCGCCGATGTCGATCGTGACATCGGTCACCCGCTGGTCGTTGTCGTCTGCGAGCGCCGCCGCGGGAAAACGACGCACCATGTCATCGGCGAGCGCGACGAGCTCGGCCCGGCTGGCCCGCCGCGCGTCGCGATCCAGCGCGTCGAGCCGGACGACGCGGCCTGCGCTGGCGCTCGACGCGGGCCCCGGGCGAGGGCCGCCGACGGGGCCGGCCTCCTCGCGCACCAGCGCGATGGCCCCGTTCTCGGCGAGGGTCGCGTCGATCGGCCACTGTCGCTGGATCACCTCGCCCCAGCCGGCCGGGCGGCCCGTGCAGGCGATCAACGCGAGCCCCGTCTCGCGGAGACGGAACAGCGCTCCGTACGCGGCCTCGGTGAGCGCGCCGTGATCCAGCACGGTGTCATCGAGGTCGAAGATCACGCCCGCGAGGGCGCGTGCTGCGTCAGGCGTCAGCCGAGAGAGCGGTTGCATGGGTGGATCAGAGCGCCTCGATGCGCGCGATGAGGCTCTTCAGGTAGAGCCCCTCGGGGAAGGCGGCGGGGACGGGGTGGTCCCCTCCCTGGAAGTGCCGGTCGAACACCGCGGCTTGCATGCGGGCGTCGCGCGCGCCGAGCGCGAGCACCCGGGTCAGGTCGTCGAGCGTCACGGCGCTGGAGCAGGAGCAGAGCACGAGGATGCCGCCGGGCCGGGTGGCGCGGCACGCCGCGGTCGCGAGGCGCCGGTACGCCGTGAGCGCGGCGTCCTTGGCCGCGCGGGTGCCTGCGAGCTTCGGAGGGTCGCAGATGACGAGGTCGTACCCTCCCTGCTTCGACGCGTGGTGGAGCGCCTTGCGGGCGTCGTTTCGCGTGAACGTGATCCGGTCGAGCAGCCCGTTCTCCCGCGCGCACTCCGCCCCGACCTCGAGCGCGGTCGCGCTCTCGTCGATCGCGAGCACCTCGCTCGCCCCGCCGCGGGCGGCCGCCATCGCGAACGTGCCGACGAAGCAGAACGCGTCGAGCACGCGCCGGTTGTGGGCGAGCTGCTCGACGCGGGTCCGCAGCGTCCGCTGGTCGAGGTAGAAGCCGGTCTTGTGGCCGAGCGCGAGCGGGATCGCGTAGCGAAGCCCCCGCTCCATGAACCGGAGCTGATCGAGCCCGGGATCGCCGCGCACCACGCCGGCGTCGGCGGTGAACCCCTCGAGCTTCGCGAGCGTTTCCGGGGTCCTGTCCACGATCGCGCGGGGCGAGAGCGCCGCCTGGAGGGCGTCGAAGATCACCCCTTCGCGCCGCTTGACGCCGATCGTTCCGAGCTGGACGACGACCACGTCGCCGAACACGTCGACGATGAGCCCCGGGAGCCCGTCGCCCTCCGCGTGGACCAGCCGGAAGGCGTCGGTCTCGTGGCCAGGCGACCGCGCGGGCAGCCCGAGCTCGCGGCGGTGCGCGATGGCGCGCTCGATCCGGTGCCGGAACAGGGCCGCGTCGATCGGCCTGTCCTCGCGCGTGTACATGCGCACCGGGATGGCCGAGCGCGGGGTGTAGAGACCACGACCGAGCACGCTGCCGTAGGGGTCGGTGACCACGACCTCGTCGCCGGCCACCGCGCCGCCCTCGATGCGCGCGATCGCCTGAGCGAACACCCAGGGATGCCCCGACCACACGGGCCGGACATGACCCTGCTTCAACGTAACCGTAGGCATGATGGAACCCGATTGCTCTCGATGGGGGCAGGGCTGCCGAGGAAGGCGGCCGCGCCGTGACGTTTGCCGCGGGAGCTAGTACCCTGCGGGACGGCGCGCGTGTGAACCTTCCGCCACAGCGCGCCGTGGCGGTCGATGCACGGCGGCGTGCGTCGAGGCCATGGTGACGACAATTCAGCGAAATGGCCGATGGCATCCCGGTTGCTACCTTCCCTGCACCGAAGAGGAGTCGCCCGATGCGCCGTTGCTTGACCCATGCCCTTGTTGCGGTGGCGATGACCGCGCCGATGAGCGCGCTCGCGCAGGAGGACAACTGCCCTCCCGGCGCGTGGTTCTGCGAGGAAGTGGAGCCGCCTCGCGATCCGGCCGGGGAGCCGCCGCCCGCCGCCGCCGCCCCCGACGATGCGCCGGTCGAGGCGCTCCCCCCGCCGCCCGCTCCGCCGCCGCCGCGCCCGAAGCGAGCCACCCGGCCGGCGCCACCGCCGGTGGTTGTCTACCAGACCTCGCCGTCGGGCCCGCCGCCGCAGGTCATCGTCGTGGCGCCCGGGGCTGCGCCGCCGCCCCGCGTGATTGTCCGCGGCGTGACCCCGCCCGTGCCGCCGCCGCCGCCGAGGCGGCGCTGGCGGCGTCAGTGGGGCGTCAACTTCCGCATGGAGGGCCTCATGATGGGGCGAGAGCACGGCGGAGCCGAGGACGCCGGCATGGGCGGCGTCGGGATCAGCCTCCGCTACCGGCCCGTCCCCGCGTTCGCGCTCGACCTCGGCGCCGACTTCCTCGCGGGCACCGACTACAACGGCCACGACCGGACCGAGGTGCCGCTCTCGCTGAGCGGGATCCTGTTCGTCAACCCGCGCAGCCGTACGCAGTTCTACTTCACGGGCGGCCTGCACATCGCGCATGCCGACGTCGAGCAGTCCTGGAGCGGCGCGGCGGCCGGCGCCGAAGAGTTCGTTCCGAACACCGAGTACGACTACTTCGGCGCGCACGGAGGCATCGGCCTCGAGTTCCGGCTCTCCCGCCGTCTCGCCCTGAACATCGACGCGATCGGCTTCGTGCGCGGCCGCACGGACGACGGCGTCATTCCCGAGTTCAGGGATCCGGAGACCGGCCGCACCACCGACACCTCGGGCGGTGGGCTCTTCCGCGGTGGACTCAGCATTTACTGGTGAGCGGCTCGTCGTAGCCTCCTGTTCGCCTTGACCGGCCCCGGGGTCGTCGGTTCGTCTCCCGTGGAGCCTGCCTCCGCGGTCCGGCCCCCGGCTCCAGGCGGTATAACGCCGCTTCGTGGACCAGGCCTCGACCATGCGCGCGCTCCGCAGCGGCACCCCGCTGCTCCTCTCCGTCCTCGGCGGCGCGACGTTCGCCCTCACGGCCCCGCCCACCGATCTCTATCCCGCCGCCATCGCTGGCCTCGCCCTGCTGGCGGCCGCGGTCCACGACGCCCCGACCGTCGCGCGGGCCTTCGGGCGCGGTGCCGCCTGGGGAACGGCGGCGGGCATCGTGGGCCTGCGCTTCGTTCCGGAGGTCATCCAGCGCTTCACGTCGCTCGGCTCGGCGGCCTCGTACCTGGCGCTGGTGCTGCTCGCGGCCGCCCAGTCGCTGGTCTGGGCCGCCTGCGGCGCCATCACGAGCGCGCTCTTCCGGCGCGCGCGCGCCCCGCTCGAGCTCGCCTTCGGGGCCGGCGTGCTCGTCGCCGTGGCGATCCCGACCGTCTTCGCCTGGACGCCGGCCGGGCTCCTCAGCCCCTGGCCAGCGCTCGTCCAGCTCGGTGACCTCATCGGCGAGCGGGGCGTCTCCGTGCTGTTCGCCGTGGGCGCGGCCCTGCTCGCCCGCGCGGGGCTCGCGGCCTCCGGCAAGCAGCCCGGCGGGCGCCCGCTCTTGCGCGCGTCCGCGCAGATCGTGCGCTCGGCGCGCCCGCGCCTGACCCGCGTGGTCGTCGCTCCGGCGCTCGCGGGGGTGGCGCTGTTCGGGTTGCTCGCGGCGCACGGCGCGCTGCGGATGGCCGCCGTGGAGCGCGCCAGCGCGGGCCTGCCGACGGCGCGCGTCGCGCTCGTCAACCAGGCCGTCGGGCCGCACGAGCGCTGGCGGGCGAAGAATCACCCGCGGATCCTGCGGACCCTGCACGAGCTCACCCGGGAGGCCGAGGCCGGCGGCGCCGAGCTCACCCTCTGGCCGGAGGCGGCGTATCCGTACCCGCTCTCGCACGACGCCCGGCGGGCGCCGCGCGGCCGTCGGGCCGTCCTCGGGCCCGGCATCCGCGGGCCGATCCTCCTCGGGCTGATCACGCAGGCATCGCCCGTGCGGGCCGCTGACGGCGTGGAGGAGCGGAACAGCTACAACTCCGCGACCCTCGTGCTCCCCGACGGGAGCATGCAGCCGACGCAGGACAAGCTGCAGCTGCTCTGGTTCGGCGAGACGGTCCCGGGCGGGGCCTACCTGCCCTGGCTGCGGCGCATCTTCCAGAAGAGCGGTGGCCTCATCCCGGGCGCGGAGCCCCGCGCCCTCACGCTCCCCCGGGAGCACGGACCAGCGCTCCGGATCGGCGTGCTCAACTGCTACGAGGACACGCTCACCGGGGTGGGGCGGCGGATCACCGGGGCGCTCGCCCCGAACCTGCTCGTCAACATCACGAACGACGCCTGGTTCACCGGCAGCGCCGAGCCCGAGCTGCATGCGCGGCTCGCGGCCATGCGGGCCATCGAGCTGCGCCGCGATCTGGTGCGCGCCGTGAACCTGGGCGTCACGTCGTGGATCGACGCGCGCGGCGTCGTGCGCGTTCGCGCCGAGGGCGCGGCGCCGGAGGTGGCCTTCGCGAGCCCGGCGGTCAGGGATACGCCCCTGACGCTCTACACCCGGCTGGGCGATGTCCCGATGGCGTCGCTGCTACTCCTGGCGATCGCCGCGTGTGCGATCCGGGCGCGACGCTCCTCGGGGAAGGCCTCGCCGGATGCACACGTCAGCGAGGAGGCTCGCTCGCTCACCACGGGGCCGGAGGCGGCGCCGCCGGGTGCGGCCACGCGCGCTCCGGCCGGCGACCCGCCGCTCAGCCGTCCTTGAGCGCCTTGACGGGCGCAGCGCGGAGCTTGCGGCTCGCCGGCTTGCCCTTGATGGTCATCGGCTGCTTCGTGAACGGATTGATGCCCTCCCGGTCCTGCGTGGCCGGGATCTCCTTCGCCTTGATCTTCACGAGGCCCGGAACCGTGACCTCGCCCGGTCCATCCGGACCGAGCTCTTTCTTTACCAGCTCGCTGAGCGCATCGAGCACGCTGGCCACGGACTTCTTGTCGAGGTTGGTGGCCTCGGCAAGACCGACGATCATCTGCGCCTTGGTCAGCTTGTTCGAACCGGGCATGTTTCCTCCAAGTCGAAAGGGGGCGTCCGTTTAACAAGCGAGGTTTCGCCTCGCAAGCGATAAGTCATGGCGCCCTCGTCTTCTTCGGTCTCGCGTCGCCGCGCCGCGACCCAATTCCAGTAGGGCTGCTGCCCCGTGATGCGGCGGCGACCTCGAGCTCCCGGGTCAAGGCCGTCATCTCCCGCTCTTCCGCGTCGGTCTTGTGGTCGTAGCCGAGGAGGTGGAGCAAGCCGTGCCCGAGCAGCATCGTGATCTCGTCGAGCAACGGACGGTCACGCTCGGCGGCCTGCCGCGCGGCCGTGTCGATCGACACGATCACGTCGCCGAGCAGGCCGTGCCACGCCGATGGATCGACAGGACCTCGCCGGCCGCGCTTGCGCGGGCCGGCTCCGTTCTGGTCGCTCATCGGAAAGGCGAGCACGTCGGTCGGCTTGTCCTTGCGCCGGTAGGTGCGGTTCAGCTCATGGATGGCGGGATCGTTCACCAGGGCCACGGAGAGCTCCACGCCCTCCAGCGCGAGGTGGGCGAGCATCTTGCCTGCGCGGCGGCGCACGGCCGCCGCGGACACTCCCCGGAACGGCCCACCTTGTGTGGTGATCGAGACGACCGCGGGGGCCGCCGGGCGGCTCCCGCGGCGCGTCATCCCAGAGCTGTCCTTGCGCTTACCGGTCACGTGTCTGCTAGGCCTGCTGGGGAATTTTCTTGGCGTCGGCCAGGAACTGCGCGAGCCCGGTGTCGGTCAGCGGGTGCCTGGTCAGCTGCTTGATGACCTTGAGCGGCAGCGTCGCCGCGTGCGAGCCGAGCATGGCGGCCTGCACGAAGTGGACGGGGTGCCGCACGCTCGCGGTGAGCACCTGCGTGGGGAAGCCGTAGTTCCGGTAGATGGTCACGACCTGCAGGACGAGATCCATCCCGTCCCCCGCCGCGTCATCGACCCGCCCGACGAACGGCGAGATGTACGTGGCCCCGGCCTTGGCCGCGAGGAGCGCCTGGGCCGCCGAGAAGCAGAGGGTCACGTTCGTCTTGATGCCCTCGGCGGCGAAGACCCGGACCGCCTTGAGCCCCTCGTCGATGAGCGGGACCTTGACCACCACGTTCGGGTGGATCCTCGCGAGCTCGCGCCCCTCGCGCAGGATCGCGTCCTTCTCGACCGCCACCACCTCGGCCGAGACGGGGCCATCGACCAGCTCGCAGATCTCCGCGATGACCTGCCGCGTCGGCTTGCCGCCCCTGGCGAGGAGCGACGGGTTCGTGGTCACGCCGTCGATGACCCCCATCGACTGCGCTTCCCTGATTTCCGCGATGTCCCCCGAGTCGATGAAGATCTTCATGGTGCTGCCCTCCCGCGCCGGTGATCCGGCCCTCCGAGGGTGTTCATGCTGGGGTCAGGCGCAGGAGCAAGGGCCTCGCGAGGTCTCGGAGGGAGCGTCGTCGCCCGCCGGGCGAGCGGGTGGGGGGGCGCAGGCTCAGACCGCCGTCGCCTCGTCCTCGGCGCCGTGGCACTTGTTGAACGGCTTGCCGCTGCCGCAGGGGCACTCCTGGTCCTGCAGGACCGCCGGCGGGGGCGCGAGCGCCGCGGCGGGGGCCGCGCCGAGCGGGAGGGACTCCTCGTGCTGCGCGACCGCGTCCAGCAGCGCCGCTGCGTGGCGCTCCCGGTCGGCCGCCTCGATCTGCTCCTCTTCCTGCTCGGCGCGCCGGACGTTCACGCTGAAGAACTTCGTGAGCACGTTGGAGGAGACGCGGGCCACCATGTTGACGAACATGTTGTAGCCCTCCTTCTTGTACTCCTGCTTCGGGTCCTTCTGCCCGTAGCCGCGCAGGCCGATGCCGTCGCGCAGGTGGTCCATGTCGGTCAGGTGATCGACCCAGGCCTTGTCGAGCTCCTCCAGGTAGAGGTGGCGGAAGATGCGGAGCGACAGCTCGACCCCGATCTCCTCCTCGCGCTTCTCGAACGCCTTCTCCGCGCGATCGTAGAGCTCGCGCGCCAGCGCCTCCTGGTCGCCGATGTGCGCGATGTCGTCCGGCAGCTCGACCCCGAAGTGCTCGCGGAAGCCCTGGAAGATGCCGCCCCAGTCCCAGTCCTCCGGCGGCTTGCGCGGAGGGCACGACTCCTCGACCATCGCGCCGATGATCCGGTCCATCAGATCGAGCAGCCGCTCCCGCTGCTCGGTGAGCGCCTGGGGCACCAGCTCGACGCACTCGTCGTAGATCTCGAGGACCTCGTCGGCGCGCGACTCGAGCTCCACCTTCACGCCCCAGCGCGTGTAGATCTCGCGCTGCAGGTTCTCGAGCTCGACGAACCGCTCCGTCTTCTCGAAGTCCTTCCGCTCGATCTCGCGGCGGTTGCCGTCTGCGTCGAGCGGCATCACCGGGTCGTTCGCGAACATCCCGAGCAGGTAGCCGACGTCCGGGCGGACCAGCTCGACGATGGACGGGAGCGGCTTGATGGCGCGCTTCTCGCCCGTCGGCTTCCCCTCCTCGTCGAGGATCTCGGGCTCGTAGCGGCCGACGAGCAGCGCCTGGCGCATGTCGTAGATCGTCCTGCGCTGCGCGCTCATCACGTCGTCGTACTCGAGCAGGTTCTTGCGGATGTCGAAGTTGCGCTCCTCGACCTTCTTCTGCGCGTTCTCGACGCTCTTCGTGACCCACGGGTGCTCGATGGGCTCGTCGTCGGGCATGCCCATCCGCTCCATCAGGTTCTTCACCCGATCCCCGGCGAAGATGCGCATGAGGTCGTCCTCGAGGGACAGGAAGAACTTCGACATCCCGGGGTCGCCCTGGCGGCCGGCGCGGCCGCGGAGCTGGTTGTCGATGCGGCGCGACTCGTGCCGCTCGGTCCCCAGGATGTAGAGCCCGCCGAGCTCGCGCACCTCGTCGCCCTCCGCGGTGCACTGCTCCTTGAGCTCCTCGACGAGGGCGTCGTACGCCTCCGGCTCCGCCTCGGGGAGGCGGTTCTGCTCCTTGAACCGGAGCTTCGCGAGCATCTCCGGGTTGCCGCCCAGGATGATGTCCGTGCCGCGGCCGGCCATGTTGGTCGACACCGTGATGGCCCCCTTGCGGCCCGCCTGCGCGACCACGTAGGCCTCGTTCTCGTGGTGCTTCGCGTTCAGCACGTGGTGCTTCACGCCCCGCTTCGTCAGGATCCGGCTGATCGCGGTGCTCTTCTCGACGCTCGTCGTGCCCACCAGGATCGGCTGGCCGAGCTCGTGCTTCTCGAGGATCTCCTTGATGACCGCGGTGAACTTCTCCTTCTCGGTCTTGTAGACAAGATCCTCGTAGTCGACGCGGAGGATCGGCTTGTTCGTGGGGATGATGACGACGTCGAGCTTGTACGTGCTGTGGAACTCCGCGGCTTCCGTGTCCGCGGTGCCGGTCATCCCGGAGAGCTTCTTGTAGAGCCGGAACAGGTTCTGGAAGGTGATGGTCGCCATCGTCCGGCTCTCCTCCTGGATCCGGACGTTCTCCTTCGCCTCGACCGCCTGGTGCAGGCCGTCCGACCAGCGGCGGCCGGCGAGGACGCGGCCGGTGAACTCATCGATGATGAGCACCTTGCCCTCACGCACCATGTAGTTGACGTCGCGCTTGTACAGCGTGTGCGCGCGCAAGCACTGGTTCAGGATGTGCAGCGTCTCGAGGTTCACGGGGTCATAGAGGTTCGTCCCCTTGAGCACCTTGAGCGCCGCGAGCAGCCGCTCCGCCGTCTCGACCCCCTCGTCGGTCAGCGTCACCGAGTGCGCCTTCTCGTCCACGGCGAAGTGCTCCTCGTTCCGGAGCTGGGGGATGATCTCGTTGATCGTGCGGTACTTGTCGCTCGATCGCTCGCCCTGCCCGCTGATGATGAGCGGAGTCCGCGCCTCGTCGATGAGGATGGAGTCGACCTCGTCGACGATCGCGTAGTGGAGCGGGCGCTGCGCGTACTCGAGCGCCGAGAACTTCATGTTGTCGCGCAGGTAATCGAAGCCGAACTCGTTGTTCTGGCCGTACGTGATGTCGCAGCGGTACGCGTGGCGCTTCTCCGCGTCGCCCTGCTGGTTGACGACCACGCCCGTCGAGAGGCCGAGGAAGCCGTAGAGCTTGCCCATCCACTCGGCGTCGCGCCGCGCCAGGTAGTCGTTCACCGTGACGACGTGGACGCCCTTGCCCTCGAGGGCGTTCAGGTAGCAGGGGAGCGTGGCCACGAGGGTCTTGCCCTCGCCGGTGCGCATCTCGGCGATGCACCCGTTGTGGAGCACCATGCCGCCGATGAGCTGCACGTCGTAATGGCGCATCCGGAGCGCGCGCTTCGACGCCTCGCGGCAGACCGCGAACGCCGGGATCAGGATGTCGTCCAGCGTCGCGCCGTTGTCGAGCTTCTCCTTGAACTCCGCCGTCTTGGCCCGAAGCTCGGCGTCCGAGAGCTTCTGCAGCTCTGGCTCCATCCTGCCGATCGCCTCCACCCGGGGTCGCATACGGCGGATGGCACGCTCGTGAGAGGTGCCGAAAATCTTCTTCATCGCCCAGGTGAACATCTTTACGTGCCTTGGCTCCGCGGCGGTCAGGGAAGAGGACAGGGTCCGGTCGAGGAACGCGAACGTAGTCGCGCCGCGGGCGCCGCGCAATTACCGGACCGCGACCGGACCACGCGCCGTCGACGGCGGCCGCCCCTCGGGCGAGAGGCGAGCCGCTCGAAGCCCCGCAGGCCGGACGCCGGCGCGCGCGCCCACGCTGCCACGGCCCCGCGCGCCCCGCGACCAGGGTGAGCTGCCCGAGCGAGGGGAGCGGCGGCGCGAGTCCTCCAGAGGATTCAAGCCGTGGTGCACGAGGGGGGACTCGAACCCCCAAGCCTCACGGCGCCGGAACCTAAAACCGGTGCGTATACCAATTCCGCCACTCGTGCGCGCGGACGCTTGTGGCACCCCACGCCAGCCTCATCAAGCTGGAAAATGACTCCGACGCGATGCGTCTAGCGCGTCACGGCGGCATTCCTCGAGCGGCCCGGACGTGGGGCCGGGGGCCGGGGGCGGGTGGTGGTCGCGTGTGGGTCGCGTCGGGGTGCTCACCGGAGGGGCTGGAGTGCAGGGGGGCCACAAAAGAGGCCCGCCGGAACGCAAGCCCCGGAGGTGAGCGCCCCAGACGCGGCCACCACCCGGGGCGAGCCTGGAACCGTCGGCGCATCGGTGGATGCCGCCGCCCTGGCGGTGCGGCAAACCTGGGCTGGTCCGTGCGCACGAACCGCGCACCGGCGGTCGGCGGCGCGGTGGGCGAGCCGACAGCTCGGGGGCTTCGTCGTCGTCGGGGCGGAGAGACCCGCGGAAGGAGCGCGAAATGGGCACAGCGCGGGGTCGAGGGCTCCGTGGGTGGCGGCGCGGCGGCGCCGCTCGAAAGGGCGGCGTTGGGCCGGAAACCCGCGGCCTGCGCGCGTCGGGCGCCGGGGGGCCGCGCCGTCGGCACGTGCGTTGCGAAGGGGGCACCGTCCGCGGACGCGGATGCTGCCGCTGAACGACGGGGCGCGCGCCCGTGGCCGTCCTCGTCGATGCGGCGCTCCTCGACTGCAAGCCGCAGGGAACCCCGATGACATACCAACCGAACGTTCTCCTCCTCGATCAGGACCATGTCCTCCGGAGGGCCACGGCGCTCCTCCTCTGCAACCGCGGCGCGATCGTCAGCTCGGCCGCGACGCTGGAGGAAGCGATTTCTCTCTCTCTTCAGCGCGTCTACGACGTCGCGCTCATCGATCTCGGCCCCGGGACCGAGGGCGCCCGGGAGGTCCTGGGCCGGCTGCGGCGCGAGGGCACCATGCCCCGGCGGATCGTCCTCTGCGCCGACGAGCCGATCTCGTCGAGCGGCGCCGACGAGGTGAGCGAGGTCCTGCTGAAGCCGTACGCCTTCGGTCGGCTGCTCAGCACGATCTTCGCCGAGCAAAGCCCCCGGCCGTCCACGCGGTCCGGGATCTTTCCCCGGCTGCGGCTGGTCCGGAGTGATCTCGAGCCCATGGAGCGCGACGGGGCGGTGGAGCGGAGCGCGCACGTCGCCGGCGGGACCGCGCTCGAGGCGGTGCTCCTTCCGGGCGAGGCGCGCGGCGGCCCCGGCGTCGATGTGCGCGGCGCCGCGGTCGGTCCACGCGGCACCGTCGTCCGGTTCCAGCACAGGGGGCGGAGCGGCCCCTCCGGGCGGACGCTCAGGTCGCCGCGGCGCGTCCCGCGAGGTGCTCGCCATCCCGGATGACGATCCGCCGCCGCTCGAACGCGATCACCCCGGAGCGCTTCAACTTGCCGAGCAGCAGGGTGACCGTCTCGCGGGTCGAGCCAATCAGCTCGGCGATGTCGGCGTGAGTGAAGGGGGCCATCACGAGCTGGCCCGCGGCGTGCGGCTGCCCCCACCGCCGGGCGGCGGCCCGGAGGAAGTCCACGAGGCGCGCCTCGACGGTGCGCAGGAGCAACGAGCCGAGGCGCGCCTCCGTCTCGAGCTTGCGCGCCACGAGCGCGGCCGCGAGCGCGGCGCGGACCGCTGCGTCCCCGGCGAGGAGCCGCCCGAGGCCCGCGAGCGGCACGAGCAGCGCGTCCCCCTCGTCGAGCACGGTCGCGCTCTCGGACGCGACCGGCTCGCCCGCGAGGGCGGTCTCGCCCACGAGGTCACCGGGCCCGCGGTGCCCGAGCGGGATGACCCGACCGTCCGCCGCCCGCTCGACCTTGACCCGGCCCGCCCCGACGAGGACCAGGTGCCTCGGCGGCGCGCCCTGCTGGACGAGGCGCTGCCTCCGCGCGAGCCGCTCGAAGCTGCCGAGATCGAGCAGCGCGCGCCGGCTGGGCCCCGCCAGCTGGGCCAGGGGTGAGCAGGACAGGATCCGCTCCTTCGCCGCGTCCAGCGAGGGACCGCCGCGCCCCTCCTCGATCCCAAGCGTAGGTCCGCGCACTTTCGGCCGATCCATCGCCCCTTCGCCCAGCCTTTCGGGATTTCAAGCCTCCCGATCGGCCGTCGATAGTGCAACGATCCACCGGCGGGGGCCAATCCAAACGGTTGCGGGCGGCGCTCCCCAGGAAAACGAAAAAATCCAGCGGTGGTTCAGGATCTGGTTGTGCGTTCAGCGGTCCGGGTTGCAGACCCCGGGCCATTTTTTTGGTAGAGACGTGAAAGCAAGACCCGGGCCGCGGCCCGGTTCGATGCTACGTTGGGGGTGAGGCCACCAATGAACCACTCGATGGCACGAACCTCGCGCAATGCCCTGGCCCCCCTTCGGCGGGTGGCGCAGGCGGCGAACTGAGAGAAGGAGCTCCTCATGGGCATGGAGATGAAGCTCCAGTTCAAGCTGTCCCAGCAGCTTGTGATGACCCCGCAGCTGGTGCAGGCCATCCGGCTGCTGCAGCTCTCGCGGCTCGAGCTGGTCGACGAGATCAGGAAGGAGCTGGACGGCAACCCGGTCCTCGCGGACGACATGACCGACCCGAAGTCGCGCGACGGGGACAAGACCGACCAGCGGGGGAGGAACGCCGACCTGCCGACCGAGCAGCGGCTAGAGAACGGCGAGCGGTTCGACCGCGACACCGACATCGCGGCGCGCGAGACGGAAAAGCGGGTCAAGGAGGTGGACTGGGAGCAATTTCTGGAGAATCGCCAGCTCCAGCAGGCAATGCCCGCGCACCGGGGCGGCTTCGAGGAGCTGCCGCCGATCGACCAGAACCTGACCAAGCCGTCCAACCTGCGCGATCACCTGCTCTGGCAGCTTCAGATGAGCGATTTCGTCGAGAACGAGCGGCAGTTCGCGCTGCTCGTCATCGGCAACCTCGACGAGAAGGGGTACCTCGACCTCAAGGGCGGGGAGCGTCCCGACGGGACGAGGAACCCCGACCTCAGCATCGCGGACCTGGCGCGGGAGGCGGAGCTGCACCCCGAGGACGCCGAGGAGGTCCTGGCCATGATCCAGCGCTTCGACCCGGTCGGGGTCGCGGCGCGCGACCTGTCGGAGTGCCTGCGGGTGCAGGCGGAGGTGCTCGGCTTCGACGAGATCGAGATGACGATCATCAAGGAGCACCTCCACAACGTGGAGCGGCGGAACTTCGGCGCGATCGCGAAGGCGCTGAAGATCTCGCTGGAGGACGTCTACGACGCGGTCCAGGAGATCCAGAAGCTGGAGAGCGTCCCGGCGCGCAATTTCGCCGAGGTCGACGAGAAGACCATCGCGATCACCCCGGACGTCTACGTCATCAAGGACGGCAGCCAGTTCGTCGTCACCGACAACGACAAGGGGCTGCAGCGGCTCTACATCAACGAGAACCTCGCCCAGCGGATGCTCAAGGATCCGAAGGCGAAGGAGTTCATCAGCGAGAAGCTCCGGAGCGCGCAGTGGCTGATCCGCGCGATCGAGCAGCGGCGGCGCACCATCATCAAGGTGACCGAGTGCATCGTCGAGAAGCAGCGCGAGTTCCTGGAGCGCGGCGTGGGCTACCTGAAGCCCATGATCCTCAGGGACGTGGCCGAGGCCGTCGGCATGCACGAGTCGACCATCTCCCGGGTGACGTCGAACAAGTACGTGCATACGCCGCAGGGGCTCTTCGAGCTCAAGTACTTCTTCAACTCATCGATCCACAGGGTGGCTGACGAGGACATCGCCTCGGAGAGCGTCAAGCAGGCGATCAAGAAGATCATCCTGGCCGAGGACAAGACGAACCCGTACAGCGACCAGGCGATCGTGAAGATCCTCGAGGAGACGGACGGCATCAAGATCGCCCGCCGCACCGTGGCGAAGTACCGCGAGATGCTCGGCATCCTGAGCTCGTCGAAGCGCAAGAAGATGTTCTGAACCGCGCCGGGCGCGGGTGCTCTGCCATGACCGCCGAACCGCTCACGGCCGCGAAGCTCTTCGAGCGCTTCTTCGCGCCGCACTACCCCCCCGACGCGCTCGCCGACCTCGCGGCCGCGCGCGCCACGGACGCGAACCCCGCCGGAAACCCGTCGATCCTCGCCCAGATCGAGGACGCGGCGGCGGTGTTCGCCCGGCTCGCGCCGGGGGCGCTCGGCCTGCCCGACCTCGACCTCGACCGCTCCGACGCCTCGGTCCACCGGCTGGGGGCGGCGCTGACGCGCGAGCGGCGCGACGCCTGGCTCTCGCCCGCAGGGGCCCCCCCCGGCGCGCCGCAGGCGGGGCGCGCGGGAGAGCCGCCCATGCTCGTCACGCTCGTGACGCACGGGGCGCTCTACGTCGGGTCGTGCGTGGTCAAGAACCACGGCGGGCGGTGGCAGGTCCGGAGCCCGCTCTGGGAGTCCCTGGTCCGGTTGCAGTCGAGGGCGGGGACGGGCGACCTCGCGATCTTCCAGTGGTGGCTCAAGGCGCTCAGCGACGAGGAGATCGGCCGGGGGAGGCTCGCGGACCGCTACCGCACCCACGTGGAGGTGCCGACGTTCGACGCGGAGCGCCTCCCGATCCTCGCCGCGGGCGACCGGAGGATCCCGAGGCTCGCCAAGGTGCGTTACGACACGCTCTACAAGCACCTCCGGGCGCACCTCCCGGAGCTCAGGAGCGTGGGCGAGGACTTCCCGTCGCCGGAGCGCTTCGAGGAGATGGGCTTCAAGAGCCTGGAGTTCGCGCTGCTCGGCGGCGGGCGGATGCTCCTC
Source organism: Sorangium cellulosum (assembly GCF_004135735.1). Lineage (GTDB taxonomy): Bacteria > Myxococcota_A > Polyangia > Polyangiales > Polyangiaceae > Sorangium > Sorangium cellulosum_F. The sequence goes on from NZ_CP012670.1 coordinate 48,879, forward strand.
ATGCACGGGGCGACCGCGGACGGGGTGCACCTGTTCTGGCTCGACGCGAGCGGCTTCGTGAAATCCGCGTACTACCCGGCCGACGGCTTCCCCGCCCACGTGGTCCAGGTCGAAGGCGAGAAGGTCCGGGTGATCGTGTCCGTCGGCGGCGAGGCGCAGGTGCACGAGATGCTCTGGTGGGGAGCCTAGGCGGGGGCGGCCGCGCGCCGGGCTGGCGCTCGCGCGCGGCGCGCGCCGGGGGTAGGCTCGGCCCCGTGCTGTCGCCCGACGTTCGCTTCGAGGGGTTCACCGCCACCGACTGGGTCCGCGTGCTGTCGCTGTTCCGGCCCCGGCGCGCGGGCGGCGACGAGCGTGACACCGACAGGCCGCGCGGCGGCGTCGTCGCGGTCCACGCGGGCGGCAAGCTGAAGAAGCTCGTGCACACGGACGCCGGCCGGCTCCGGATCGACGACGCGCAGCGCGCCTCCCCGCTCTCCGCGGAGGAGCTCGCCGCGCGCCACCACGCGAGCTGGGCCGCGGTGATCGAGGCGGGCACCCTCGAGGCCATCATGGAGCGCTTCGGGGCGCGCGTGCGGCGCGGCGACGACCTCATCGCCCAGTCGCTCCTCTTGCTGCAGCTCGCGCGCGAGGAGCACCTCGCCGGCAAGATCGAGCTCTGGCCGGCGCGGCTGCGCGGCGTGCCGATGCCGTCGCAGGGCGTCGTGCGGGGCACGCTGGACTCGCTGGCCGGGGTCGGCAAGACGATGGTGATCGGCCTGTTCGAGGGCGGGGAGCTCTGGACGAGCGTCGCGCTCCGCCGCGACGCGCGCGGGATCAACCTGATCCTCGGGCCGGACGAGGTGCGCAAGGACATGGGGCTGCTCGCCGGCGACTGGCGCCGCGACTACCGGCACCTGTCGCGCGCCATCGAGGAGCGGGCAGGGGAGCTGTCGCTGGGCTGCTTCGCCGAGGCGGAGACCATCCGGCAGCTCGAGGTCGATCCGCGGCCGGGCGCCTGGGCGCGGGCCGTGGCCGTGCGGGACGTGATCCTCGCGCCGGTGCCGGCCGCCCTCGCCATCCCGCTCGGGATCGACGCGGGGCGCGCGGCGCTCAGCGCCCTCCGCGCGATCGCCGAGCGGATCGATCCGATGGGGATCGTGGCGCCCGCGGTGCGGGCGGTGCTCGAGCGGGCCGGGACCGACAGCGAGATGGCCGCGATGCTGCCGTTCCACCCGCTGGAGCTCCTCCGCAAGCTGATCAGCCGCGACCGCTGACCCGGCGCGGCGCGGCGCTCACGGGTGCGAGATGCTCGAGTCGCCGCCCTGGACCGGGGGCGCGAGCTGGAAGCGGCGCTCCTCGCACGCGTACGCCGTCGGGGTGAGCTCGATGACGGTGTGCAGCGGGATCGACAGCGTCGGGCACGAGGGCGCCGGGCGGTCGACGAGGTAGGCGTACAGCGCGCGCAGCACCGCCTGGTGGCCGATCACGAGCACCGGCGAGCGCTGCCGCTCGAGCTGGATGATCAGCGGATCGAGCCGCTGGATGACGTCCTCGTACGACTCGCCGCGCGGGTAGCGGTAGCGGAACTTGTCGGCCGCGCGCGCGTGGAAGACCTCGGGCATCTGCTGGCGGATCTGCTCGTAGGTCATGCCCTCGCAGACGCCCGCGTCGATCTCGTCGAGGGCGCGCCAGGCGACGTGGCTCTGCGTGATCGGGCGCGCGGTCTGGATCGTGCGGCGCAGGGTGCTCGTCCAGACGCTGACGTTCTCGTCGCCGGCCCGCTCGCGGATGAAGGCGGCGAGGTTCCTCGCGTACTCCTCGCCGAGCGCGCTGAGGTCCGAGTCGCCGCCGAGCAGGCCCTTCTCGTTGAACACGCTCTCGCCGTGGCGGGTGAGCCAGATCGGGTGCGGCGTGAGGTGCATGTTCATCAGGAGCGGGACGAGCCGCGCCGGCAGGTAGCCGTGGATGCGGTTCAGCACGACCTGGCGCCCGACGTCGATGATCTTGATGTAGCTCTTCTCGGGCTCGCCGAGCGGCTCGTATGCGCGCGCGTAGTGCGCGATGCGCGCGCGGAAATCGCGCAGCGCCTCCTCCGGGTCGACCCCCTGGTAGTCCGGCGAGCGGAGCTTCGTCTCGCGGACGTTGGTCTCGATGATCGACTCGTCGTTGCAGATCGACTCGATGAAGACGACCGGGAAGCCGTGCTCCTTGCAGCGATCCATGACGAGGTTGCGGCGGGCGCGGGTGCTGTTCGTGGCGTCGTAGATCGCCACCTCGCCGCCCGAGCTGAGCCAGCCGATGAGGTCGTCGAGCGCCGTCATCGCCATGCCGAGCAGCGCCCTCCGGCCCTCGGTGTTGTCGGGATCGAAGAACTGGTGCGGCTGCGCGGTGCCGAGGTGCGCCCGGCGGTAGTTGCCGACGTTGAAGAGCCGCGTGGGGTGGCCGAGCCACGAGAGGTACCGCGCGATCTTGCGGGCGATGGAGGTCTTGCCCCGCGCAGGGAGGCCCACCATGGCGAGGACGATCGGCGACGAGTCGCGCGCGAGCGAGACCATGAGAACGTTCTAGCCGATGGCGGTACGGCCGGCGACGATCGCCGAGAGCAGCCGGCCGCTCCGCTGTCCGTCTCGCCGGTACGAGAAGAAGCGGGCGGGGTCGCACGCTGTGCACCCCCGGACGTCATCCACCGACGCGGCGTCGAGGCCGGCCTCGGCGAGCTGGGCCTTGAGGATGCGCCGGAGGTCGACGCGCGGGCGCGCGCCGGGCGCGCCGCGGAGGACGGCGGCCTCGCCGGCGCCGGAGCACGCGGAGAGCTCGGCGGCGACGTCGTCGCCGACCTCGAAGCAGCAGGCCTCGATGTGCGGGCCGATCGCCGCGATGAGCTCCGCGCCGGGGCCGGCGAGCGACCTGAGCGCGCGGGCCGCCTCGACGACGACCCGGAGGACGGTGCCGCGCCAGCCGCTGTGGGCCGCGGCGACCGCGCCGCTCCGGCGATCGGCCAGGAAGACCGGGGCGCAGTCGGCGCTGCGGACGCCGCACCCGACGCCGGGCGTGCCCGACAGCGTGATGTCGCCGACCTCGTGGACCACGGCGTCGCGATCCTCGTCGCCCTGGAGCGCCCGCGACGCGACGCCGTGGACCTGGCTGAGGAAATAGATCCGCGCCGCCGGGATCCCGAGGCGCCGCGCGGCGCGCTCCAGGTTCTCTCGGACCGCGGCGGGGTCGTCGCCGACGGAGGCGGCGAAGCTCAGCGTGTCCCACGGAGGGGCGCTGACGCCGCCGCGCCGGGTGAAGAAGGCGTGGGAGAAGCCGGAGGCGGCGAGGAGCGGGCTCGTGAGCGCCTCGGCCCCCTGCGTGGCATCGTGCATTTTTGCGGTCTTCCTGGCGGTCACGGCGGGATCCGATGCGTCGGCTGCTTCGGTCATAGACGATACGGGTGAGTTACGTGGTATTTTCCGGCTCCACGCATGGCTGCCGGTCCGGACCCGAACATCGGTCGAGATCTGCTCGAAGGGCAGTTCAAGATCCTCCAGAAGATCGGCTCAGGCGGCATGGGGTCGGTCTACAAGGCCTTGCAGGCGGATCCCAACCGGATGGTGGCGGTGAAGATCCTCCACCCCAAGCTCGCCAACCGAAAAGACCTCGTCTCGCGCTTCCGCCGCGAGGCGCGGGCGATGAGCCACCTCACGCACCCGAACACCGTGAAGGTGTACCTCTACGGCGCGCTCGATGACGGCTCGCTGTACATCATCATGGAGTACCTGGAGGGCAAGAACCTGAACCAGGTGGTCCGCAAGGAGGGGCCGCTGCCGGTCGAGCGCGCGATCCCCGTCCTCATCCAGGTCTGCGGCGCGCTGCAGGAAGCGCACATGCAGGGGATCGTGCACCGCGATCTCAAGCCCGAGAACATCTTCCTGTCGACCAACGGCGGGCTGAAGGACTACCCGAAGGTGCTCGACTTCGGCCTCGCGAAGGTGACGGAGCGCGAGCTCAGGCCGGGGTCGGTGATGCTCACGCAGGAGGGCATGGTCTTCGGGACGCCGGAGTTCATGTCGCCCGAGCAGGCGCAGGGCAAGGTGCTCGACGCGCGCAGCGACATCTACTCGCTCGCGACCATCCTCTACGAGGTGCTCACGGGCAAGCTGCCGTTCGAGGCGCGGACGCCCATGGAGTACATCCAGCACCACGTGACCCGGTCGCCGATCCCGCTCGACGAGCGCGTCGAGGGGAAGCGCTTCCCGCCGGGGCTCGGGGCGGTGCTCGCCAAGGCGCTCGAGAAGCGGCCCGAGGACCGGTTCGAGACCGCGGCCGCGTTCGCCGACGCGCTCAAGCCGTTCGCCGGGGGCGCGGGCAAGGGCTACACGGCGATGATGCCGAAGAACGCGAACGCGGTGCTCGAGCAGGCGGCGAAGCAGCACGCCGCCGCCCTCCAGGCGAGCAACGCGGCCGCGGCGTCTCCGTTCAAGTCGCCGGCGAAGACGGTGAAGATGGACCAGGCGCCGCCGGCGTCGCCCGTCAAGCCGGCGCCCGTCAAGCCGGCGCCCGCGCCGCCTCCCCTCGCGAAGGCGCCGGCGAAGGCGGAGGCGAAGCCGCTGCTGCTCGTCGCCATCGCGGCGGGGTGCCTGATCGCGGGCGTCCTGATCACCATCGTGGCCATGCGGCTGCTCCAGGGCTGATCGCCGCCGGAGGCGCGGCCGCATCGAGGCGAGCCGCCGCGGGCGTGCTAGCGTCGCCGCTCCGGCGCGCGGGGCGCTCTGGATGCGCGTCGCATGCACGAGCGTTCACGGGGACGGCATCATGGCCTCGGAGCAATCAGGCAATCCTGGAGGAAACGACAACGATCCGGCCGGGGAGGCTGGACCGCCGCGCGCGGAAGCCGAGCTGCCGTACGGGGCGGATGAGCTGCCGTACGCGCAGACCGAGCGACCGGCGCGGCAATCCAGCCCGGCGCGGGGCGCGAACCCGCCCGCGCTGGGGAGCGCGCCGCCGCGGGCGGGGAGCGCGCCGCCGCGGTTCGAGAGCGCGCCGCCGCGGGCGGGGAGCGCGCCGCGGCTCGCGAGCGCGCCGCCGCCGCCGCCGCCGCCGCCGGACGGCATGCCCGCGCAGGGCAAGGGCGCCCGGGTCGCGACCTGGGCGAAGCGCGTCGGCATCGCGCTCGCGGCGCTCCTCGCCCTCGCCGCCGCCACGGTCGTGCTCGTCATCCGGCACTACGAGGCCGATCTCCCCTCGACCCACGAGCTCAAGAACTACCGGCCCCCGCAGGTCACGCGCATCCTCGCGCGCGACGGGACGCGCCTCGGCGAGATCTTCACGGAGCGGCGCACCGTGGTGCGCCTCGAGGAGATCCCGAGCCAGATGAAGCTCGCCGCGCTCGCCGCCGAGGACGCGGGCTTCTACGAGCACGCGGGGCTCAACTACCTCGGCATGCTCCGCGCGCTCGCGGTGAACCTCCGCTCGACGCAGACCCGGCAGGGGGCGAGCACGATCACGCAGCAGGTCATCAAGAACGTCCTGCTCACGCCGGACCGGACGTTCGACCGCAAGATGCGCGAGATCATCCTGGCCAGGAGGATCGAGCAGGAGCTCACGAAGGACGAGATCCTGGAGCTCTACCTCAACAAGATCTACTTCGGTCACGGCCGCTACGGCGTGGAGGAGGCGAGCCGCTACTACTTCGGCAAGAGCGTGCGCGACGTGACGCTCGCCGAGGCGGCGATGCTCGCCGCCGTCGTGAAGGGGCCCAGGTACTCGCCGCGGGTGAACCTCGAGCGCGCGACGGCGCGGCGGGCGCTCGTGCTCGATCAGATGCTCAGGAAGGGCTTCGCCGACGAGGTCCAGGTCGAGCAGGCGAAGCGGGAGCCGGTGGTGCTCGCCATCGAGACCGAGTCGCTCGCGGAGCTCGCTCCCGAGGCGGTCGCCGAGGCGCAGCGCGTCCTGCGGAGGCTCGTCGGGCCCGCCGCGCAGCAGGGCGGCTACACGATCACGACCACGATCGATCCGGCGCTCCAGGCGGCGGCGCGCGCGGCCGTCCGCAAGAACCTCGACGCGTACGCGAAGCGGCACAAGCTGCTCGGGCCGCTCGCGAAGGGCAGGAAGGAGCCGCCGCCGTTCGAGGGGACGCCCGCCGGCCACAAGGTCTTCCGCGGCGTCGTCACGGGCGCGGACGACGCCCGCGGGACGCTCTCCGTGCGCGTCGGCACGCTGGACGGCACCGTCGCGCTCCGCGGCGCGCAGCGGTACAACCCGAAGGGGCTCGCGCCGAGCAAGTTCGCCGACGTGGACAAGGTGGTGCGCGTCAGCCTGCTCCGCCCCCCGCCGGAGCCGGCCGCCGACGCGCCCTCGCCCGGCGAGGAGGACGACGAGGACGCCGCCGAGGCGAAGCGCGCCGCGTCGGCGAAGCCCGAGGCGCCGGTGCCGCTGCGGCTCGAGATCGGGCCCGAGGGGGCGCTCGTCGCCATCGACGTGCGGACGCGCGAGATCGTCGCCCTCGTCGGCAGCTACGAGGCGGTGCGCGGCGGGCTCGACCGCGCGACGTTCGCGCGGCGGCAGCCGGGGTCGACGTTCAAGGCGCTCGTCTACGGGTACGGGATCCACGCGCGCACGCTGACGCCGGCGACGCTCCTCGACACCAACCCCCAGGCCATCGACGGGTACAAGCCGCAGAACCACGACGAGCGCGAGGGGAAATCGCCGGCGCGGCTGCGCGAGGCGGTGGCGCACAGCGTGAACGTCGCCGCGGTGTCGGCGCTGTCGCGCGTCGGCGCGTCGAACGTCGTCGCCTTCGCCAGCGCGCTCGGCATCCAGTCGAAGCTCGGCGCGGACCTGTCGCTCGCGCTCGGCGCCTACGAGGTCACGCCGCGCGAGATGGCGGCCGCGTACGCGAGCATCGCCGCGGGCGGCGTCCACGAGCAGCCCGTCCTGATCACGAAGATCGTGGGCCCCGACGGCGCGGAGATCCCGCTCCCGCCGCGGCCCCCCGCCCACCGCGTGATGGAGGAGCCGGAGGCCTACGTGCTCACGAGCCTGCTGACGTCCGTCGTGCAGCGCGGGACCGCCAAGGCGGCGCGCTCGCTCGGGCGGCCGATCGCCGGCAAGACGGGGACGACGAACCAGGCGAAGGACGCGTGGTTCGTCGGCTACTCGACGGACATCGCCTGCGCGGTGTGGACGGGCTACGACGACGCGGCGCCGCTCGGCAGAGGCGAGGCGGGGGCCACGGCGGCGCTGCCGGCGTTCGTGGATTTCATGAAGCAGGCGCACGCGGAGCGCCCAGTGGCCGACTTCCCGGTGCCGAGCGGCGTCGTGCGCGTGAAGATCGATCCGCAGACGGGCCTGCTCGCGCGCGAGGGGCAGGAGGACGCGATCGAGGAGGTGTTCGTCGCCGGGACCGAGCCGTCCGAGGAGGCGCCGGTCCCCGAGGCGGACGCGGGCGCGGAGGGGGCCGGCGGCGGGACCCCGGGAGAGCTGGAGGGCGTGCTGCCGGCGCCGGGCGAGGGGCTGCCGCCGGCCGAGCCGGGGATGTCGCCCGCGCCGGCCGAGCCAGGGACGTCGCCCGCGCCGGCCGAGCCGGAGCACGCGCCGGAGCCGGGGCCGCTGCCGGTCGGCGAGCCGGAGCCGCCGCCGTTCTGAGCGGCGTGCGAGGTCGGATGACCCGTCGGGGCGCCGAGCCATCGACGGCGGTGCCCCGGTCGAGGGAGGCGATCTCGCCGAACGAGGAGGAAAGGACGACCGCCGCATTTTTCCTGTCCGGAATGCGGGGCGCTCGCCGTCTCGCCCCTGGAGACGGCCGGGCAGGGGCCCGCCGGCTTCCGAGAGGAGCTGCCTCATGAAACTTTACATTGTTCCGGGATCGCCCAACTGCCGCAAGGTCCAGGCCGTCGTCCACGAGCTGCCGGTGCCCGTCGAGACGGTCATCGTCGATTTCGCCGCGGGCGCGCACAAGAGCCGGGATTACCTCGCGATCAACCCGAACGGCCTCGTTCCGAGCCTCGTGGACGGAGATTTGCGTCTCTGGGAGTCCAACGCGATCATGCAGTATCTTGCGGATGCGCATGACGCGATTTCGCTGTTTCCCCGCGATCCCAGGCGGCGCATCGACGTGGTCCGCTGGCAGTGCTGGGAGCTATCGCACTTCGGGCGAGCCCTCGGCGTGGTGCTGTTCGAGCGGTTGTTCAAGCCGCTCATGGGGGGGCAGCCCGACGAGGCGCTCGCCCAGCGCGCCTTGGAGCAGCTCCAGCCGTACGCGGCGCTGCTCGACGCGCACGTGAAGGAGCGCGCGTTCGTGGCCGGGGACGCGGTGACGCTCGCCGATTACTCGCTCGGGTGCCAGCTGCCGATGGCCGCCCTCGGCCGTATCAATCTGGCGCCGTACCCGAACCTCCGCGCGTGGCTCGCCCGGCTCGACGAGCGGGAAGCGTGGCGCGCGACCGCGATGCCGGCTGCGATGGCGCAGGCGATCGAGCAGGCGACGGCGGCGCATCGCTCAGGGGATGGCGGATCGTGACGACGACGGACGGAGCCGAGCTCTTCTCGCGGCTCACCGAGCGATGGGCTCTCGAGCCGGGCGTCGCGCGCAGCACGATGATGGGCTTCCCGTGTCTCCGCGCGAAGGGCCGGTTCTTCGCGTCGATCGACCGCGACGGGAGGCACCTCGTCATCAAGCTCCCGGCGGCGCGCGTCGCCGCGGCGATCGCCGCCGGCGAGGGGTCGGTGTTCGCGCCCAACGGGCGGGTCTTTCGTGAGTGGCTCGCGGTGCCGCTCGAGCACGCCGGGCGGTGGGAATCGTACCTGCAGGCGTCGTACGCGTTCGTGCAAGGAGATCCTTGATGATCTATGCCCTGCTGATCCACAGCGCGCGCCCCGAGGGCGATCCGCTCCCCGCGGCGGACGAGCGCGCTCTCCTTAGCCGTCACCGCGCCCTCCAGAAAGAGGCAGGCGCGCGCGCCGAGCTGCTCGCCGTGGCGAGGCTCGACGGGCGAGACAAGGCTCGTACGGTGCGCGTGCAGGGGGCGACCGCGGTGGTCACCGATGGACCCTACATGGAGACCAAGGAGTGGCTCGTTGGCTTTTATCTGATCGAGTGCGCCGATGAGACCATCGCCGCGGCCAGGGCGCGGCAGATCTGCCCAGCGGATGGATCCGTGGAGATCCGGCCTGTCAACTGGCAGCGCACGACATAAACGTGGCCGATGTCGCCCTGCTGCTCCGCCGCGCGTACGCGCCCGTGCTCGCGCGGCTGCTGCGCAACACGCGGGATCTACACGCGGCGGAGGACGCGGTGCAGGAGGCCGTCGCCAGGGCCCTCGCGGCGTGGCCAGAGCGGGGCGTCCCCGACGCGCCTGAGGCGTGGCTCGTGCGTGTCGCCATGAATCTCCACCGAGACGGCCTGCGGCGACGCCGGGGGGAGCAGCGGAACGAGGCCGCGCTCGTGGCGCTCGCGGCGCGGTGTCCCTGGTCAGAGGCGCTGCTCTCGGCGCCGGACGCCGCGCGCTGGCCGGACGACGTCCTGCGCCTCGTCGTCACCTGCTGCGATCCCGTGCTCGGCCTCGAGGAGCGGGCGGCGCTCGCGCTGTCGACGGTCGCGGCGCTCTCCACGGAGGAGATCGCGCGCGCGTTCCTGATCAACGCCCAGGCCATGGAGCGCCGGTTGACCCGGGCGCGCGAGAGGCTCCGGGAGCGCCGCAAGCAGTACGAAGTGCCGCGGCTCGAGGAAGCGCCGGAGCGGCTTCACGCCGTGCTCGCGGTCATCCACCTCGTCTTCAACGAGGGATACTGGTCCCGCAGCGACGAGGCGCCGATACGCCATGGCCTCACGCGGCTGTCGATGCACCTGGCGCGGGCGCTCGATGCAACGCTGCCTCGGGTGCCGGAGGTGCAGGGCCTGCTGTCGCTCCTGCTCCTGCACGCGGCGCGCATGCCGGCTCGCACGGACGAGGGAGGGCGGCCCCTCAGCCTCGATCATCAGGACCGCTCGAAATGGGATAGCGCCACGATCGACGAGGCCTGCGCGCTGCTGCGAGAGGCGCTCGAGAGGGGGCGCCCCGGCCCCTACCAGATCGAGGCCGCGATCGCGGCGGTCCACTGCTCGGCGCCGCGTGCCGAGGACACCGACTGGCCCCAGATCGCGATCCTCTACGAGTCGCTCGAGCAGCACCGCCCGGGCCCGATCGTGCGCGTGAACCGCGCGTTCGCGGTCGCTCGGGCGCTGGGCGCCGCGGAGGGGCTGAAGCTACTCGCGACGGCCGTCGATCACCCGGCGCTGGCGCGTTACCCCTATGCCCACCTCGTCCACGGCATCCTGCTCCAAGAGACGGGGAGGGGGGAGCTGGCGCTGGCGGCTCTCGAGCGAGCCCGCGATTGCGCGACCAACGCCGCCGAGCGCACGCAGATCGAGCAGCGCATCGACGCGCTCCGGCCGCGAGCCCGGTGAGCGGCCGCGCGAGCGTCGCACGATGATCATCCAGGATGGACGCCCAGCCCGCCAAGGCCGCCGCCGCGGCGTCACCCCGGCTGGCCTCCGTCGGGAACGGCACGGACGAGGATCTTCGACGGCGCACGGCCGATGAGCCGCCGCAGGATCTGCTTCGTGCCGATCGCCCCGCCAGCGCCCACCGCGAACACGAGAGGCACCGCCGCGCCGCCCGTCACCGCGACGAGGCCCGCCGCGAGCAGCACGCCGGCGCCGGTGGCCACCGCGCCGGTCGAGGCCTCCTGCGCCGCGTGCGCGATCGCCTCCTTCCTGGTCATCTCGCCTCGCTGGTAGGCCGTGATTCCCTCGTACGTGCCGAAGGCGCCGTCGACGAGGAACCCGATTCCGGCCGCCTTGCCCGCGCCCTTCAGCACCTCTCGACCCGCGGTCTTCATCGCCTCGCGCGCGAGCGCCCTGGCGGCCTCCGGAGCGGCCCCGGTGAGCGCCGCCTTGCCCGCCTGGCGCGCAGCCTCCTGCGCGACCAGCGCGCCCGCCTGCCTTCCGCCCTGGTCGGCGATGATCTTCGCCGTCGTCTGTGCGCCCACCGCGAGCCCGGGCGCGAGCGTGTCCACGACCGCCGTGGCGTTGTGGACCATCACGCGCCGCAACCCCTCCCGCGTGCCCTCGTCGAGGAGCCGCTTGCCCGCTGCCGCGAACAGCACCTCTGCCGCCCCGCGCACGGCGACGGCGCCGCTCCCTGCAATGGAACCGAGGAGATGGTGTCGCGAGCTCATCTCGACCTCTGCCGTGTTCACGCGCCCTTGCCCTTCCAAAGGAGGTAGCCTTCCGGGGCAGAAAGGCAAGCTCAGCGTGGCGCCGCGCCACGCCGGGCGATCCGCCCCGGCATCCCGACTCCACGATGAGCTCGGCCGATGGCGCACCGCGCGAGCGCTCGCAAGGCAGGAGGGCGCGGCGGACGCGGCGCGCGGCGGGCGCTCGAGGATCTGCGGCGCCGGCTCAGGCGCTCGCCGCGGGCGCCGGCGTGAAGACGGCGCGCACGCAGCCGTCCTGCTTGGCCTTGAAGAGCTGATATCCGCGGGGCGCGTCCTCGAGGCTCATCCGGTGGGTCGCGAGGAACGAGGGATCGCTCTCGCCGGCGCGCGCCTCGGCCTGGGCTCGCTCGGGCACCGACGGCACCTCAGAGATCGGTTCGATCATGGACATGACACCCCTCCTCCGGACACTGCGTCAGCTCGCTCGCGGGCGGCGATGGGGCCCCCGCCGCAGAGCGCTGCCCCGGCGCGGCGCGGACCGCGGCCTCGTCCGGAGCGCAGCCCGGAGGCGCGGGATCCTGTGCGCGCGCAGGCGTCAGCCTCTGCTCGCGTCCGCACCAGGCAAGGCCCACGCCGGCGGGTGGTGCGGCCCTCTGGGGGCTCACCGGAGGGGCTGAAGTGCAGGCGAGCCACAAAAGAGGCTCGCCGCAACGCAAGCCCCGGAGGTGAGCCCCCAGAGGGCCGCACCACCCGCCGGTGCTGGGCGTCAGAACCTCACGAGCAGGCGCGAGCCCACGCCGCCTGGCCAGGCCGACAGCGTGAGCGCCGCCGCCGTCGGCTCGCCGGCCGAAGGCGGCGCCGTCGCCTCCCCGGAAGGGCTCAGCAAGAGCAGGGTGACGCCGGTGCCGAGCCCGACGAGCCCGACGCCGGCGAAGACGCTCGCGAGCGTCGAGGCCGTCCTGCCCGTGTCGTGCTCCCCCTGGAGCTCCGGCGGGCACACGTAGGCGCCCCCGGCGCGCGAGCACCCGTCCTCGACCGCGGACAGCGCGCCCGCGCGCACGGCCACGGCCACGACGGTCGCGATCGCGCCGGCGCCGCCGACGCCGAGCGCGACGAAGCCGGCCGTGCGGACGCCGCTGGAGGCGTCCGGCGGGGCGGCGGCGAGCGGATCGCGCGCCCCGAGCGCGTCGCGCGAAGGCGGCGGCGCGGGGACGGCCAGCGTCACGACCCGGCGCATGCCGGCCTGGAGGTCGACGCGCTCCGTGATCGGCGCGGCGCCGCCGTAGAACAGCTCGATCGTGTGCTGGCCGAGATCGCGCTCCAGCTCGACGCCGAGGAGCCTCGGATCCATGGGCTTGCCGTCCAGCGCCACGCGGACCTCGGCCCTGCCGTCGCCGCCGCGCACATGGACGGTCAACGTCCCGACCTTCTCGTTGAGCGCGCGGTAACGGCCCTCCGCGTCCTCGCTCCACCCGGCGTACTTCGCCTCGTTCGACTGGAGCGCGGCGCGCCGGAGATCCCACCAGTCGCGCCGCGCGGAGGCGTAGAGGCCCAGCTCCTCCTCGCACTCGGCGATGTTCCGCAGCGCGCCGAGCCCCTCGGGGTAGATCTCCAGCGCGCGCCGGAAGGCGATGACCGCCTGCTCGCACTGGCCGGCGCGCCGCAGCTCGCGCCCCCGGGCAAACAGCGTCTTCGCGTCCTCCTCGGCGCCCGCGGCGAACGCCGGCGCCGGCGCCGCCGCGAGCAAGGCGGCGCCGCAGAGCGTGACGAGCTGCCGCTCAAAGAATCTCACTCTTGTCGATCTCCTTGCGGCGGCGGGGCGCGGCGGGCAGGGGCGGCGCCGCAGGCGCGGTCGTCGCCGTGGCGCGGGGAGCGGCCCGGGTGGGCCCGGGGGGCTCGGGGCTGGCCCCGCGCGGCCGCGCCGCCGCGGCCTCGGGCGCAGGGGAGGGCGCCTCCGCCGGCGTCGCCGCCGCGGGCGGCGTGGTCGGGGCCGCCGGGGCGGGCGGCGCGGGCGGCGGCCGCAGGCGCGGCGTGGCGTCCGGGAGGGCGCCGCGCACCGCGGGGGACAGCGGCCTCGCCGCCTGGGCCACGCGAGGCGGATCGAGCAGGCGCCACGCGAGCGCGGCGGCGCCCACGACCGTGCCCACGCTCGCCAGCGCCACGGCGGCGAGCGCCGCGGCCTGCCGCCGCGGCGGCGGGGGAGGCGCCGCCTCGATCGCGGCGTGGTAGGCCCGGACCATCTCCCCGACCGAGGCGAACCGCCGCGCGGGCTCCTTCGCGAGCGCCCGCGCGAACCAGCCGTCGAGCCCCCGGGGGAGCGACCGCCGGACGTTCGTGGCGGGCTCGAAATCGCGGGTGCTGACCGCCACGATGAGCTCGGCGATGGTGTTGCCCTGGAACGGCGTCCAGTCCGTCAGCACCTCGTACGCCAGCACGCCGAGCGCCCAGATGTCGGCCCGCACGTCGACCGAGAGCGGCGACGCGAGCTGCTCCGGGCTCATGTAGTTGGGCGACCCCAGCATGACGTCGGCCGACGTCTCCATGGGGCGGTCGAGGCCGAGATCGCCGTGCAGCGCCTTGGCGATGCCGAAGTCCGCGACCTTCACCGAGAGCGCCTCGCCGGGCTCGTCGAGCAGCATCACGTTCGACGGCTTCAGGTCGCGGTGCACGATGCCCATCTCGTGCGCGACGGTGAGCGCGTCCGCGATCTGATCGAGCACGCCCGCGAAGCGCTGCGGGTCGATGGGCCCCGCCTCGGTCACCTCGGCGAGCAGCGTCCGGCCCCGCACGTACTCCATCACGAGGTACGGGAGGTCCTCGTGAACCCCCGCGTCGTGCACGGCGACGATGTGCCGCGTGCGCGCGCCCAGGCGGGCCGAGATCTGCGCCTCGAACCGGAACCTCTCCAGCACGGTCCGGGTCCGCTCCGCGTCGCCGGTCAGCGCGAGGCTGAGGAACTTGATGGCGAGCTCGGTCTTCAGGTTGACGTGGACCGCGAGCCAGACCTCCGCCATGCCCCCGCGCCCGAGCGGGCGGACCAGCCGGTACTTGCCGTCCACGATCTCGTCGGGCGCGTGCTGCCAGATATCCGACTCGTCCGCGCGGGCCGGCCTGTCCGTCGCGCGCGCGCTGACCTTGACGGTCGTCGGCAGGCGGGGCGAGGCGGCGTCCACGCCCGGAAGGATAGTGGATGCCGGGGGCGCGGCTGACACTATTCGACGGCGCTCGCGCCCCGGGCAGCGCGCGGCGGCGGCGGGGGTCGGTGCGCCGCAGCGGGCGCCGCGAAGGTCCGCGCGGCGCCGCGAGCGACCCTGCGCGCGGCGCCGCGAGGCCCTACTCCGCGGCGTCGGCGAACGGCTCCGCCGGCTCGGCGCCGGGCAGCGGGGCCGCGTTGCCCACGCCGCGGTCGAGCGCAGCGCCGAGGAGCGCCCCCACGCCGGGGACGACGTTGCCGATCGCCTCGTCGGCCTCCCACGGGTTCAGCCACCAGAACGGGTTGAGCAGCCGGCGGAGGTCGCGGAGGGAGCGGGACGGACGGCTGACCTCCACCGTGAACGCGAGCGTGCCCAGGTTGGCGTCGAGCCAGTCGTCCATGTCTCCCACGGTCGGATACCAGTGCGCCGCCTGCCGGACCGCGTAGGGCTCGCGCGGGAGCGCGCGGCAGAAGGCGTCGCCGAGCGCCTGGTACAGCGGCGCGCGCGGGTTGGGCGCGCCCGTGTGCGCCCACGGATAGAGCAGGAGGTTGCCGCAGCTGTGGAAGCCGAGCGCGAGCGCCGGCCTCGTCTCCAGCGCGACGTCGCGCAGGGCGCGCGACTCGGGCTCCGAGAACGCGTGCGGGCCGGTGTAATGCGGCGACCAGCGGAGCCGCGAGCCCGCGAACGGGTGCAGCGGCCGCGCCGAGGAGAGCGGCGCGAAGTTCCGGTTCAGATCCACGCCGCGGGCATTGCACCGCCGCGCGGTCGGCCGCTCGTCGCCGAGGCGCTCGAGGTTCTCCGCGAACGCATCGGGGTTGACCACCGGCACCACCACGAGCCGCGCGCGCGCCGCCGCGCCCGCGCGCCCGCGCTCCAGGACGGAGCGCACCGCGTCGAGCAGCGCGAGCCCGCCGATCACCTCGACCCCGTGCAGGAGCGACGTCAGCAAGAACGTCGGGCCGCGCGGATCGCCGAAGTCATAGCGCCGCAACGGGGCCCCGCTGGCGGACGTCCCGACCGTCGTCACCCGCCCTCCGTGGACCCGCGCGAGGTGCGTCCATGCGGCCTCGAGCTGCGGGAGCTCGGCATAGCGGCCAGGGAGGTCGAGCGATCGTGCCATTCCGGTGTCTCTGATGTGACACCGGAATGGCGGGGCGCGCCAGCAGGTTGAGCCGCCCCACCGCCCGCGCGGCGCGGCGGAGCCGGCGCGTCAGGTCAGGTGGGCTGTCGGCCGCCGCTCCGGCTGGCCTGCCGGTGAATCGCGGCGAGGGCAAGGCCCTCGAACAGGAGATGCGCGCCGAGGTGAAGGGTGATGTCGGCGTGGTCGAGCGCAGGGCACACCTCGACGAGGTCCATGCCCACCAGACGGATGCCCGCGAGGCCGCGGAGGAGCTGGATCGCCTCGCGCGCGGTGAGCCCGCCGGGGACGGGCGTGCCCGTGCCCGGGGCGAACGCCGGGTCGATGCCGTCGATGTCGAACGAGAGATAGACCGGCGCGTCGCCGACGACGGCGGCGATGGCGGCCGCGATGGCGGGCGTGCCCTCGCGGTCGATCCGGTCCATGTCGTACCGCGTGGCCCCGGCGCGGGCCGCGAACGCGCCCTCCTCCGGGTGGCCCCACGTCGCGCGGATGCCGATCTGGTGCAGCGCGTCCCGCGCGATGAGCCCCTCCTCGACGGCGTTGCGGAACGGCGTGCCGTGGTGGAACGGCTCGCCCCACACCTCCGAGGTGCTGGTGTCGAGGTGGGCGTCCACGTGGACGACGGCGACGGGGCCGTGGCGCCGCGCGAGCGCGCGGAGCACGGGGAGCGCGATCGCGTGGTCGCCGCCGACGACGAACGGGACCGCGCCGGCCGACAGCACCTCGTCGACCGCGGCCTGGATCAGCTCGCGCACGGAGTCGGCGTGAAAGGGAGGAAAGGCCACGTTGCCGCCGTCGAGCACGCGGAGCGCGCGGAACACATCGAGCTGGTGGCCGGGGTGGTAGGACTGCACGAGCGCGCTCACGCGGCGCAGCTCGTAAGGCGCGAACCGGGCGCCCGGGCGGTACGTGACGCTGCCGTCCCACGGCACGCCGAGGAGCACGGCGTCGGCGCCGGCGTAGGCCGAGGCGCCGGCCCCGTCGAAGTCGGCGGTCGGGAGGCGGAAGAAGGGAGTCTGCCCGTGCCGCAGGTAGGCGGCTGCGCGTTGCTGGGACATGCGATCTCCTAGAGGCTCAAGAGGTCCACGATCACGGCGCGGGCGCGCTCCGCGAGCTCGGCCGCGCCGCCGTGGTCGCCGAGGGGCGGGCCGAGGGTGATGGAGGCGCCCGACGCGCGGCGGCTGGAGAAGCGAAGGAAGTGGGGAAGGAAGGTGTCGTCGCCGGCCCAGCAGAGCTCCTGGGCGTCGTAGGTGATGGCCGCGGGCACGATGGGGACGCCCGCGATCCGGGCGACGCCGAAGATGCCTTTCCGGAACGGGAGGACCCGCTCTCCGCGCGTGGTGGAGCCCTCCGGGAAATTCAGCACCGGGACGCCGTGGCGCAGGGCGCGGAGCGCGCACCGGAGCACGCGCGCCCCGCTCTCCGGGCGCTGCCTGTCGACGAGCAGCACGCCGAGCTCGCGCGCGCGCCCGCCGAGCACAGGCCAGCCGCCGATCTCCTGCTTCGCGATGGCGGTGCAGGGGGTGAGCGAGGCGATGAGGATCGGGTCGATGTAACTCACGTGGTTCGCCACGACCACGAACGGCGGCGCGGGCAGCGAGCCGGTCACGCGGACGCGCAACGTGTGCAGCGCGCAGAGATCCCGCGCGGTCCGGTGCAGGAGGCGCGCCCTCTCGCGGTGGCGCAAGGCGGGCAGCTCGGGCAGGAAGCTCGTCCGGATCAGGGTGTCGAGCGCGAGGCCCATCACGCCCGAGACCCGGCTGGCGACGAAGCGCGCCTCGGTCCATGGCGCGTCGCCCGCCGCGCCGAGGCGGCGGCCGTCGTCCAGCGGAGCGGTGGTCGTCATGGTCGGTCCGCCTCAGGCCACCGCGGCCATGCCGCCGCCGTCCGAAGGCCGCGTCGCCGCCGCGTCGGCCGGGCGGTCGACGAGCCCCACCCGCTCGAAGCGGGCCCGGAGCGAGAGGAACGCGTCGCGATCGATGCGCGAGATGATGCGCGGGTGCCCGGTACCGTAGAAATCGGGGCGGACCTCGATCTCCTTCGCGCCGAGCATGGCGTGGAGCGCCCGGGCAGCGTGGTTGTCCTCCTCGACGGTGAACCAGCACGACTCCGCCCATCCGAGGATCGACCCGACGAACGCCCGGAGCAGCGTGTGCGTCGCCCGGGACCCCTGGTACGCCGGCAGGACGGCGAGCGTCGTGCAGTAGACCTCCTTGCCGCGCGCGAAGGAGAGCAGGTATCCCGCCGGCTTGCCCGCGGCCTCGACGAGGAAGCAGGAGTCCTTGAAGAAGTCGCAGCAGAGACGGATGTAATACCGTCCCAGCTCTCCTTCTCCGGCGTTCCCGAAGAGCGCCGCCTCCATTTCCATCAGAGTCGAAAAGTCGTCGCTCCGGAGCGTGCGCGCCACATAACGGCTCATCGATGCGCCTCCTTGCCGTGATTGATCTGTTTCCGGCGCGGAGCATGCCGCTGATGGGTGGAGAACAGGTCACAGAATCCCCGAGGTTGGGAGACAACCTGGGGGCGGCGGCGCGTCAGGACGGCGGGTGTCCTGCGTACGGGGGGCGCCAGGCTATCGGGTCATCGTGGCCAGAGGCGCGCGGCGGCCGCGGCCGGGATGCCGAGCGCGAACCGGGCGGCCGCCCGCGCCCGGTCGAGGAGCGCCGTGAGCTCGGAGGTCGTTTGCCACCCGCCTGTCACGCCGGTCCAGATCTTCATGGGGACGAAGAGGTTGCCGTCGGTGCACGGCGCGGCGCGGTCGAGGAAGCCTGTCGCCATGACGTACGCCGCGATCCACCGCTCCGTGAGGCCCGGCGCGACGGCGAGCGCCGCGGCGGCGATGCGGCCTGCGGCGCCGACGTACACCTCGCGCCTGGGGCGCTCGGCCAGGGAGATCATCGCCGCCGCGACGCGCCCGGGGGAGAGCACCGGCCGGAGCGGCTGGACCGCGCGGCCGGTGAAATTGCCGGCGTGCTGGTAGATCGGGGTATCGATGGCGGATGGCAGGATGTTGCAGACGTGGATATCCGGGGTGCTGGAGAGCTCCTGTCGCAGGCAGAAAGCGAGCCCCATGATCCCGAATTTGGAGATCACGTAGGCGCTCATCGTCGGCGCGCCGAGCTTGCCGAGGGCAGAGACGTTGTTGATGAGCACACCGGAGCCCTGCGCGCGGAAATAGGGCAGGACGGCCCGCGCCCCGTGCACATAGCCGAACAGGTTGGCCTCGATGACCTGGCGGTACGCGTCGTAGGGCGCCTCGTCCGCGCGCGCGTAGAGGAACACCGCGGCGTTGTTCACCCAGACGTCGATCCTGCCGAACGCCGTGATCGCGGCGCGGGCGAGGCCCCGGACGGCGCACTCGTCCCGCACGTCGGTGGGGACGGCGAGCGCCTGGGCGCCGACGCTGGCGCACTCCGCGGCGACCTCCTCGAGCGCCCGCTCGTTCCGCGCGGCCAGCACCACCCGGGCGCCCCGCCGCGCGAACGCGATCGCCGCTGCCCTGCCGATCCCCGAGGACGCCCCGGTGATGACGACCACCGCATCGCGAACACATCTCCGCATGACTGGCCCCCTCCCGCGCGGTCTGCTCCTCGCCAGGAGGAGAGCAACCCGCGCGCCACGCTGGCCCGGGTCGCGTCCAGGGAATCCGAGGCAGCCCCGCTCTTTCGTCCTCCATCTCGCGTCTTCCATCCCTGGAGCGCATGGCCCTATCCACCCGCTCCTCCAGGGGACGCCTGGCCTCTCTCCCCGAGGCGTGTCCTCGGTGATCACGCCGTGACCCGCGGAGCTCTCGGGACGAGCTGAGGAGGTGGCTCAGACGCCCGCCCGCGCGCCCTCTCGGCCCGGGCCGCGCCGCGTCACCCGGAACGACATCTCCTTCTTCATACGCAGCGTCATCGACAGCGCGGGCACGGCAGGGCGGTCCGGCTGGACGGCGGCGAGCGTGTAGCGCTGGACGAGGCGCGCCAGCACGAGTTGCCCTTCCACCAGCGCGAAATCTCTGCCGATGCACTGGCGCTGGCCGGTCCCGAACGGAATCCAGGCCAGCTTGTGACGCGACGCCGTGCGCTCCGGCGTGAAGCGCCCCGGATCGAAGCGCTCGGGATCTTCCCAGAACTCCGGATGACGATGGATGGCGTACGTCGCGGCGAGGACGAAGGTGCCCGCCGGGATGTGAAACCCGTCGATCTCGTCATCGACGAGGGCGACCCGCGCCAGCCACCAGATCGGCGGGTACATGCGCAACGCCTCCTGGAATACCATGCGGGTATAGTGCAGCTGGTAGAGATGGGAGGCGTTCGGCCGGCCCCCGCCGACGACGGCGTCGACCTCGGCGCGCAGCTCCGCGAGCGCGGCGGGATCGCGCAACAGGAGCTGCAGGGTCCACGAGAGGGCGAGCGCGCTCGACTCGTAACCAGCCAGGAGCAAGGTCAAGGCCTCGTCGCGGAGCTGGCCAGCGGTCATCCGCTGGCCGGTCTCGGGATCGACCGTGCCGATCAGGCTCGCGAGCAGGCTCCTGCTCGCTCCGGCGGGCTGGGGGTGTCGCTGGCCGCGCTCGATGATCTTGAACAGCACCGCATCCATGTCGCGGAGCGCGCGCTGGTAGCGACGCCCCCCGGGGACAGGAACCCAGGCAGGCAGCCCCTGCGCGATGATGCCGCGGAAGACGTGGCCGAACGCGAACGTCCCGCTGGCGGCGATGACCTCGACCTCCTCGCGGCTGATGTCGCCTCCGAACAGGGTCCTCACGATCATCCTCATCACGAGCGGGCTGAAGGCGCGCATCGCGCTGAGCGGCGATCCCGCCTCCGCGGCGGCGTCCCAGACCGCGAGCTCTTCATCGATGGCATCGACCATGAGGGAGACGAGCTCGTCGATCTGCTCCCGGTGAAAGTGCCGCTGCATCATGCGGCGCTGGCGTAGCCAGTAGTCCCCTTCGCTCACGCCCAGCCCGTTGCCCAGCAGGGTCCTGACCGAGTCCCACAGGGCGCCGCCTTTCCCATACTTGGCGCTGGAGTCCCGGAAGACATGCTGGACATGCCTCGGGTGATTCACGACGGTCACGCTCACGGGACCGAGCCGCATCCTGTACACATCCCCGTATCGCGCGCGGGCCCCCAGAAAGAGCTCGGCTTGCTGGCTGAGCAGCGCCGGGAGCGACCCGAGCAGCGGGAGCCCGCCCCCCACGAGGGGCGGCGTGCGCGGGAGCCCGGGCGCTTGGCTGGCCGAAGATGACGCGGAATCGACCACGGTGTTCAACTCCACCTTCCCCTCCTCCTCTTCACTTGCCCTCTCCCTCGCCGGGGTCCTGACGGCGGCGGAGGGCGGACGTGCGTGTCACATCGAGAAATATCTCTCGTCGTAGTACCGGCGGGTGATCATGCACCAATCGAAGACGCCGCGGATGAGCGAGTACCCCGTGCGGACGTACCGCGTGATCGCCTCCGCCTTCCCCTCGTAACCGTCGATGAGCGCGGGCAGGTCCCTCTCCATCTGGACCATCGACTTCACCATGTCATCGGCGAGCTTGCCCGCCAGATCGCAGGCGCTCTGCAGCCCGACGCCGTGCTCGCGCCGAAGGAGCCCGATCAGGTTGGCCTCGCCGCTCCTCATGTCCTTGTAGAGGCCGAGGAGCTCGTTGTGGATCACGATGACGAGGGCCACGAGATCGGTGATGCACTTGATATATTGATCCTCCAGCACCTCCTGCATGCTCAGCCCGTGCTCGCGCTCCAGGAAGATCGCCGCGAGCGGCATGAAGTAGCTGCTGCCGGTGTTGTCCCGCCTCCGCATCAGGTGGGTCGTGGGCGCCAGGACGGCGCTCTGGTCCTTCAGCGTCTGGGCCCTCAGCGCCCCGAGGTGGAACCGCAGCGCCGCGGCGAACGCCTCGAAGACCGGCGGCGAGGCGAACGCCTCGAGCTCCTCGAACCACCGGCGCCACGCCCTCACGACGTGATCGTCCTGCGCCGTCGGCGCGTCTCCGCTGGCGATCTGCCCGACCCTCCTGATGTAGGCGAGCTTCTTCGATGGGTCGGCGTTCACGTCGTCGACGACGTCGTCGATCGCGAAGAACAAGGCCAGCGATATCGCCCCATACAGGACCAGCTCCTTGGGGTGGTCCGGATAGATCAGCGCAGAGCAGTCGTCCAGCTTCATGCGCATCAGGACGTCATGGCCGCGCGTCCCTGGCTCGACGAGCTTCGCGCTCACGACCCAGTCGATGTACGGAGACCGTATCTGCTCCAGATGCTCGCTGACCCGGTGCTCCACCGGCAGCAGGAGGTCCGGGATCCTGACCCTCTCGAAGCCCGGAAAGTCGAGATCGATGCCCCTCAGGCGCTCGCCGAAGCCCTCGACCCTCCCCGACCTCTGGATCGCCCCGAAGCCCACTCGCTCGTTCATCTCGCTCTCCCCTTCACGACGCTCCGCCGAGCCCGCCGGCCGCGTGGCCCTGTTCACTGGTCGTCCAGCGCTCTCAGCGCAAAGGCGGTGACCAGCGCCTCCGAGCCGACGTAGACGTCGGAGCGGCCCAGCTTGTACATGGGTGAGGCCGGCCATGAGCCGTCGGCGTTTTGTGCCGCTCGCAGCGCCTCTCGCTCGGACGCGTCGTCGATGCGCAGGCGATTGGCCGCGATGACCCTGTACGCGAGCTCCAGGGGGACATCGCTGCTCCCGATGCGCGCCCTCAGCACGTCCTCGATGAGGTGCGCATACCTCCGCCGGAACGCCTCGAACTCCAGCAACCTCGACGCCCAGTAGAGGAGCCCGTCCGGCGTCAGGTAGTAATAGTAGGCGCTCGGACGCGCGGCGTTCTCCGGGCTCAGCGAGTCGATCAGGTACTCCTCCGTGGGCCGCGCCTCGCCCTCCCTCCCCAAGAGGTAGGCCAGGTACAGCGCGTTGGCGCAGGGGACCGGGTCGATCCTGTAGCGCCCCTCCCTCTCGCCCCTCGGGGGCAAGTAGACGTGAATGACCCCGGTGTCGTTCACGTTCTGCAGCACCTTCGAGGCGGCCGAATGCGCGACGTCCATGGGAACGACGCCGAGCTTGATCAGGACCGACAGCGCGAGCCCCGTGACGTCCACGTCGCGCGGGAGCAGGCTCGTGTCCATGAAGTACGAGAAGACGCCGTGCTCGTGGTACTCGCCGAGGTACTCCGTGATCCGGCTCTTTATCCTCGAGCTCAGCCTGCTGGCCATCAAGAGGTCCAAGATGATCGCGGAGCTGAAGGCTTCCTCCGGCATCTCGGTGCGCGACATGAAATCCGGTGTCCGGCTCAGCGTGGCCTGGTAGCAACGGTCGATGTCGAAGGCGCGACGGAGGTATCGATAGCCCCTGTCGATGGGGCTTTCGTCGCGTAGGTTCGGCGCGCGCAGCCGCCCCAGTATTCCAGTCTCGCCCTCGCGAAGGCTGAACACGTCATGCTGTGCCGGGGGCTTGCCAGTGTTTGACTGTCCGTTGACGTCATCGACTACGCCATCTCTGAGCATAGAGCGTCCTCGCCTGGCGGGCTCTGGGGGTTGCGGATTCGATGCGGTTCGCCCTGGACGATCGTGGGTTCACGGATCAATGTCAATACAGATGCAACGACTCGCCCGGGAGTCGACGATGGTGTCCCTGTTGTTCACTCTCATGGTAATGCGTGCTCTGGTTCAATCGATGTCCAGGACATCATGATGTTCTGAACTCAATGAGGTCCTTGTCTGGACGAGCGATGCGCTCCTGGAGCACCGATCACGTTGAAATTCCTAAGGAATCGGCTGGTGAGAGGGAGGATCGCAAGGGCGTGGGGAGCGCAGGGTAGAGGGAAACAGACCTCTCTCCCGGGCGCCCCTTGCGGGTCTCTCTCTCCCGCGCTCTTCCCGCGTCCGTACGCTTCCGGCTCGCTCCGCGACGGCTCTGGCGGGTGGCACAAGCTGTTGAATCTGGACGAGCTTCAGCCTGCTCTGCGTCCTGGGCGCGCATCGCCCTCCCGGCGCGCCAGGCGGAGCTGAGCTGGCGTGGCGCGGCGGCGGCGTCAGCGCCGGGCGGCGGCCTCGGGCCGCGACGCCATGACCCGGGTCATGTCGAAGTCCGTCTGGATCAGGCGCAGGCAGGTCTGCAGGCCGTGCCTGAGGTTGCGGAGCGTGAGCATGGGGCCGAGATCCACGCGCAGCGCGGTGAGCGTCTGCGCCACGGCAGGCTGGACCCCGGTCAACATGCACCGGGCGCCGAGCAGCTCCACGGCGCTCACCAGCTTGAGGAGCTGATCTGCCGTCGAGGAGTCCACGATCTCGACGCCCGTCACGTCGACGATGACGAAGCGACACTGCTTCCGCGCGATCTCGTCGAGCAGCTGCTCCGTCATCTCGCCGCTGCGCCGGGAATCGAGGATGCCGATGATGGGCAGGACGAGGACCTCATCCCAGATCTCGAGGATCGGCGTCGAGAGCTGCTGCACGGTGAGCCGTAGACGCTCGAGCGTGTCGTTTCTCTCCTTCTCACGGGCGAGCTGCTGCTCTAATTCCTTCTCCCACCGCTTGCGATCGCTGACATCACGGAACACGCCCACGGCGCCGAAGAACGTGCCGTCGTCGGAGATGACCGGGCGCGCGCTCGCGACCAGCCAGCCGCCCGTCGGGTTGTTGCCGTGCCGGAAGAACATCTCCTGCGCGACGACGACCTCGCCCTGGAGGGCGCGCGCGACAGGCAGCTCGTGCGGCGGAAACGGCGTCTGCTCATCGGCGCGATAGAGCCCGTATCGCTGGCTCCACTCGTCAGGTGAGGCGTCGGCGATCGTGAGCTTGAGGAGCGCCTCGGCCGCCGGGTTGGAATAGATGATCTTCCCGTGCCGATCGCTGACCACCACGCCGTCGACGATGTTGTCCAGTATCGTCTGCTGCGCCCGCATCCGGCTCTCCAGCGCCTTGAGCGTACCGCCAGGCCGCGCCGGCGAGGCGCGGCCGCCCCCGCCAGCGCTGCGGCGGCTCGTCTTCGTCTTCACGCTGACGTGCTCCTGCTTCTTGCCCTGATCCGACGGGAGGGAAGGTTTTGTAGAGCGAGTTTTTCCTTCGTTTCGATGGGCCGGTTTCATCTCGACTTCTCCTGCTGGCTGCGGCACGAAGCATCGGGCGATGGCCCGGGGCGGCGCTGTCTACCGGGGCGATACAATCCAGATGCATGACGACCAAGAGCGCTGTCCTCCCTGGCCGTGTCCGCAGTTCTCGTGACTCTGTATTTCAGGGCCTTCCAATGCCACGCCCATGCTGCCTATCGGTGAATTGGTGAATGACGTTAAACCAGCGACGGAAGATGAGCAATGGTTCATCTTACAAAGTTCATGTGTGGAACTCGGCTCCGCCGGCGGCCTCATGACCACATCTCGATCTCGGTGGGAGCCTCGTTCGAGGTGTCGTGACGGGCGTCGCCGGGAGGCGCAGCCCGTCGAGCGAGGAGCGGTGGTGCGGGGTCCTCACCCGGCGTGGGAGCCTTGGCGCCGAGCTCGCGCGTCACGGCGAACATGGTTGCGAGGCCCGGCGACCCGCCGATGCGTCACCTGTCGGGTTCCGGGGTCGCTGCGCCGACACCAGCGTCCCGCGCCGCCCCGCTGGCCGCACTCTGCACGAACGGCGAGGCGCTCGACTCCCGGTCAACGTGAAGTGCCGGTTGGCGGCGACGCGCGAGCTTGTCGCCCTCTCCCCACGTGAAGGAGCCCGTCGGCTCGCCGCCTCACCTGCGGTCGTGAGCCTCACGGCGTTCAACGAGCATGTTGCGGCAGATCACGAGATCGATCCCGACGGCGTTGATCGGCGCGCCGCTCGGCGGAGGCCTGGTGTTCGCCGTGTGGTTGAGCACGCACCGCGTCGCCTCCACGTCGCCGAGGGACAGGCGGAGCGCACCGGCCGCGACGGTCTGCGCGGGGCGAGGCGCGAGGGGGGGGAGAGCCGTCCGCCGTCGAAGCGGGCAGTGGCGAGGCCAGCTCTGCGCCGAGTCTCCGTGTCCTGTCCAGCGACGGAGGGGATTCTGCCCGGAGCAGGGGCCCGCTTCAGCGCGGACCCCGTTGAGCGACGGACCGGAGCGACGGCCCCCGGCGTCGCCGCCGGGGAGAGGGCCCGTCAGGCGTGGAGCGGCTTGCCCGTCCTCGCCGCCTCGACCAGCGCCGGCGCGGGCGTCCAGCGCTTGCCGAAGCGCCGCTCGTACACCTCGATGCGCCGGAGCACGTCCGCCGCGCCGAGCGTGTCGACGTAGCGGAACGGCCCGCCCCGGAACGGCGGGAACCCGAGCCCGAAGATCGCGCCGATGTCGCCGTCGCGCGGGCTCCGCAGGACGCCCTCGCCCAGGCAGTGGAGCGCCTCGTTCACGAGCTGGAGCGAGCACCGCATCTGGATCTCCTCGACCGGCACCGGCGGCCTGTCCTTCGCGCTCGGCACCGGCAGCCCGAGCACCGCGTAGACGCTCTCGTCGGCGTGCTTGCCCTTGCCCTTCTTCTTCGCCGCCGCGCCGTACAGGTACATGCCCCGCTCGTTCTTGCGGCCCTTGCGGCCGTCCGCGACCAGCTTGGCCATCGTGGGCGGCGGGGCCATGCGGTCGCCGAACGCCTCGAGCATGATCGGGCCCACGTGCGCGGCCACGTCGATGCCCACCTCGTCGAGCAGGGCGAGCGGGCCGACAGGCCAGCCCCACGCGACGAGCGCGCGGTCGATCTGCTCGACGGCCACCCCCTCGGCGAGCAGCCAGCTCGCCTCGTTCATGTACGGCCCGAGGATCCGGCTCGTGTAGAAGCCCACGCCGTCGTTCACGACGATCACCGTCTTGCCCTGCCGCTTGCCGACCGCCACCGCGGTCGCGACCACCTCGGGCGACGTCTTCTCCGTCCGGATGACCTCGAGCAGCGGCATCTTGTGCACCGGGCTGAAGTAGTGCATCCCGACGACGTTCTCCGGCCGCCGCGACGCGGCCGCGATCCGGGCGATCGGGATCGAGGACGTGTTCGACGCGAAGATCACGCCCTGCTTGCCGTTCGCCTCGACGTCGCGCACGACCTCGTGCTTGACCGCGAGGTCCTCGAACACCGCCTCGATCACGAGGTCGGCGCCCTTCAGGCCGGAGCCGTCGGTGGTCGCCGTGAGCAGCGCGAGCTTCTGATCGCGCTCGATCGGGGTGAGCTGCTTCTTCTTCACCCGCTCGCCCAGGATGTCGGCCACGACCCTGAGCCCGCGGCCGAGGGACGCGTCGTCGCGGTCCCGGAGGCGCACCGGGATGCCCGCGTTCAGGCTGACGTAGGCGATGCCCGCGCCCATCAGGCCGGCGCCGACCACCGCGATCTTCTCGACCTTCCTCGGCTGCACGGCGGGGTCGTCCACGCCGGTGTCCTTCTTCATCGCGGTCGTCGCGAAGAAGATCTCCATCAGCCGGTGCGCCGTGCTCGAGACGACCAGCTCGCCGAAGGCGCGGGCCTCGACCTCCCTCGACGCCTCGAAGCCCTTCTCGGCGTACGCCCTCAGCACGTCGAGGATCCGCTCGGGCGCCGGGTAGTGCCCGCCGGTCTTCTCCCGGGTCTGCTTCGCCGCCTGCTTGAACAGGAGGGCCCGGCCGACCGGGGTCCGCTCCAGCGCCGCGCTGGCGAGCGCGGAGGTGTCGAGCCGCGGCGCCTTCTTCTTGCCGCCCGCGGCGCGGCCGGGCCCGAAGGGCGGGCCGGCGTCGACGAGCGTGCGCGCGAGCGCGGCGGCCGTCTCGACGAGGATGGGGGCGGGCACCACGTCGTCGGCGACGCCGAGCTTCCGCGCCTTCGAGGGGCGCATGTTCTTGCCGGTGAGGCCGTGATCGAGCGCCGCCTTGAGCCCGGCGCGCTCGGCCAGCCGCTGCAGGCCGTTCAGGCCCGGGAGCAGGCCGAGCTGCACCTCGGGCAGGCCGAGCACCGTCTTCCTGTCGTCGCTGAGCACCCGGCCGTGGCAGGCGAGCGCCACCTCGAACCCGCCGCCGAGCGCGGCGCCGTGGATCGCGGCCACGATCGGCTTGGGCGAGCCCACGATCCGCTGGACGGCCGCGTGGCCGGCCCGGCACATCGCCTCGGCCTGGGCCGCGGTCGTGACGCTCTTCAGCATGTCGATGTCGGCGCCCGCGATCCACGTGTCGGCCTTGCCGGACACGAGGATGGCCGCCTTGATGGCCGGATTCTCCGCAATCTCGCCCAGGATCCGCGCGATGTCGCCGGCGAACGAGGGCTTGAGCGTGTTCACCGCCTCGCCCGGGACGTCGTACGTCACGACGGCCACGCCGTCGGGGCGCACCGAGAGGGAGAGCGGGCCCGCCTGCGCGGGGGCCTGGGTCACGGGATCGAGCGTCGTCGTCATGCTGCCTCCAGGACCACGGCGGCGCCGAGCCCGCCCGCCGCGCACACGGTGAGGAGCGCGTGCTTTCCGCCGCGCTTCTTGAGCTCGCGGAGCGTGGAGAGCACCATGCGCCCTCCCGTGGCCGCGAAGGGGTGGCCGAGCGCGATCGAGCCGCCGTTCACGTTGAGCCGGTCGGGGTCGATCTCGCCAACCGCGGTGGACCGGCCGAGCTTCTCCCTGGCGAACGCCGGCGAGGCGAGCGCCTTCAGGTTGGACGCGACCTGGGCGGCGAAGGCCTCGTGCATGTCGACGAGATCCATGTCGCGCAGCGAGAGGCCGGCCCGCTCGAGCGCCCGCGGCGCGGCGAGCACCGGGGCCATGAGGAGCTGCCAGCCCGGGTCGACCGCCGCGTAGGACCACGATTTCACGTACCCGAGCGGCTGGTGGCCGAGCGCCTTGGCCTTGGACTCGCGCATCAAAAGGAGCGCGCTCGCCCCGTCGGTGAGCGGCGACGCGTTGCCCGCGGTGATGGTGCCGTGGCGCCGGTCGAAGACCGGCGGCAGCCGGGCGTACGCCTCGAGCGTCGAGTCGTCGCGGACCACGTTGTCGCGCTCGACCGGCGCGTCGTAGGGCGGGGGGATCACGTGCATGACCTCGGCCGCGTACGTGCCGTCGCGCCAGGCGCGCGCGGCGTTCGTGTGCGACCGGTGAGCGATCGCGTCCTGCTCCTCGCGCGAGATGCCGTTCTCCTTCGCCATCTTCTCGGCCGCCTCGCCCATCTGCTCGCCCGTGGTCGGCTCGCGGGAGAAGCCCGGGACCGGCGGCACGACGTCCTTCAGCGACAGGCGCGAGAGGATCCCCAGCCGCGCGCCGAGCGTCTTCGCCTTCTGGAGGTCGGTCAGCGCGGCGGCGAGCTTCCTGGAGACGCCGAGCGGGACGTCGCTCATGCTGTCGGCGCCGCCGACGAGGGCGACGTCGTGCTGGCCGGCGAGCATCGCCTCGGCGGCGCTCGTCATGGCCTGGAGCGACGTCGCGCAGGCGCGCGAGACGCTGAAGGCGTCGATGTCCTTGGGCAGGCCGGCGCGCAGCACGACCTCGCGCGCGATGTTGAGCCAGTCGAGCGTCGGCACCACCTGGCCGTAGACGACCAGCGTGATGTCGCGCGGGCGCACCTCGCTCCTCTGGATGAGCTCCTTGACCACCGTGGTGGCGAGATCGACCGTGCGCAGCGCCCGCTGCGCGGTCCCCGCCTTGGTGAACGGCGTGCGCAGCCCGGCGACGACCGCCACCCGGTCCTTGTTGCCCTTCCCATGCTTGCCTGAGGCCATGTCGACTCCTCCGCTGCCGGAGCCCCGCGCGGGCCCGCCCCGCGCGCTCCGCGCAGCCCCCCCGGATCCGGCGCGCCAGAGCGCGCCGGCTGGGTCGAGCTCTCTTAGGTGGACTGACGCGACGTGTCAACCGTGCTCGGGCCGGGGTGCGCGCCGGTGGAGGGCGCCGTCCGTGAAGAAGGGAAGGGGAGCTGGGTCATGCGACCGCCGTCGCGAATTTGGCCCGCGAGAGATCACCCCGATAACGTTATCGGTCATGCGGAAACTAATTCAGTTCATTGCATTGCTCTGCGTCCTCCCGGTGGTCGGCGGATGCTCGACGGCCGCGATGAGCTCGGCGCCCGCGGCGCCCGGATACGTGTATGTCACCGGCTACAAGGTCAATCCGTTCATCGGGGCCGTCCCTCAGATGTGGATGTGTCCCGATCAACCCGGAAACGCGGAGTGCGTGCCGGTCGAGGTGACGGAGGTCGACGAATGAAGCGTGCATGGGTTATCGGGCTCGTCGTCGCGAGCCTCGGCGCCACGGGGTGCCAGGCGAGCTACACGAGCATCCGGCAGGTCGACGCGACGCGGTACCACGTCACGCGCACGAAGCAGGGGTTCTTCACGTATTACGGGACGATCCTCGACTGCCAGGCCCGCGGCGACGAGATGACCTGCACCGAGATCAGCGATCTGTGAGCGCCGCGCGGGGCCGCCGCCCCGCGCCCCTCGCCAGCGGCCGTCGGCCGCTCACCCCTCGCGCAGGAACGCCTCGAGCAGGCGCGCGGAGACGCCGATGAGGTCGTGCTCCGTCACGATGCCGACGAGCCGGCCGCCCGCGACCACGGGCAGGCAGCCGACGCGCTGCTCGCGCATGATCCGCATCGCGTCGAGCGTGGGCGTCTCCGGCGTGACCGTCACGGGATCGGGCCGCATGATGGACGCGACCGTGGGCGGCGCGCCCGCGGGCGCGGCCCCGCGCGGCGCCGCCGCGGCGCCGCGCGCGAGCAGCCGGAGCAGCGCGCGGTGCGAGACGACGCCGACGAGGCGGCCCTGGTCGTCCTCGACCGGCACGTGGCGCACGTGGCGCCAGTCCATGACGCTCGCGGCGAGGTCGACGATGTCGGTGGGCCGCACCGTGAAGAGATCGGTCGACATGAACTGCCCCACCGTCCGGTAGCTGTCGCGCAGGCTCTCCCGGTCGGGCTCCAGCGCGGCGAGCTCCCACGTGTGCACCGGGCGCCCGGCCCCGGCGCCCTGAGCCTCTTCCCGCTGGCGCGCGAGCATCGCAGCGCACAGCGCGCGGTGGTGCATCTCCGGGGTGCCCTGTCCGGCCATGGCCGAGAGCGAGCCGAGCGCCCACTGGGCGCCGGTCTGCCCGCGGCGCACCCGCTCCTCCACCACGCCGAGGTAGCGATCGATGTCCGCGGCGTCGATGCTCGCGGCCGACAGGCCCGCGCGCGCGGCCGGGAGGAGGCGCGAGAGGATGAGCTCCGCGGCGGGGTAGCTCCGCCCGCCGAGCCACGTGAGCTGCGCCTTGAGCCCGTGGCGCGCCGCCGCGAAGAAGTTCGCCTTGGCGTCCTCGAACGGCATCTCGAGGTCGATGCGCGGGTGCTCGCCCGAGAGGCCCGCGACCAGGCCGAAGAAGAAGGCGGCGTTGGCGACCTCGTCGAGGATCGTCGGCCCCGCGGGCAGCGCGCGGCTCTCGATGCGCAGGTGCGCGACGCCGCCGGCCACCCCGTAGCAGGGGCGGTTCCAGCGGTAGACGGTGCCGTTGTGGACGCGCAGGGCCTTGAGATCCGGCACCTCGCCGCGCGCGAGCACGGCCGCGGGGGGCTCGCCGGTCTCGGCGGTGATGAGCACGCGGAACCGCGCGATGTCCTCGCGGAACAGGTCGAGCGCGCCGCCCTGCACCCAGCCGTCGCCGAAGTGCACGCGGGGCCTGTGCTGCCGCGCCTCGCGGGCGGCCGGGCGGGTGTCCACCGAGCTCTCGAACAGGGCGATCCGCGTCTCGTGCCAGAGCTTGTTCCCGAGCAGGAGCGGCGAGTTGACCGCGGCGGCCAGGACGGGCGCCGTCACCGCCTGCGCGAGGTTGTAGAGCGGCGCGAACTCCCGGGCGCCGACCTGGAGGTGGACCTGGAAGCTCGTGTTGCACGACTCGAGCAGGATGTTGTCGTGCGTCATCTCGAGCTCGTCGATCCCGTGGATGGACACGCGGAAATCGCCCTGGCGGAGCGCGAGGAGCGCGCGGTTGAGCGCGTGGTAGCGGGGCTTCGGCGTGAGGTTCTCCAGGCCGAGATCGCCGGCGCGCAGGGTGGGGAGGATGCCCGCGAGCAGCACCTCGGCGCCGAGGGCGCGCGCCGCCTCGGCGGCCCGGCCGACCACCTCGAAGAGCTCGGCCTCCAGCCGCCTGAGGCAGTCGCCGCCGAACGGCAGCGGGCAGAGGTTCGCCTCCAGGTTGAAGCGCGCGAGCTCGGTCGTGAGCCGCCCGTCGGCGGCCCGCTCGAGCACCTCTAGGGCGAGCGGCGCGGGCCGGAGCGCGCGGTCGACCAGGAACATCTCCTGCTCCGCGCCGATCCGGCGCACGCCCGACTCGATGCGGTCTTCCTGGAGGAGGCGCTCGAGCGCCGCCACATCGTCGAGCAGCGCTCGCATGAAGGCCTGACGCTGCTCCTCGTTCACCTGCTCGGAGACGTGCTGCTCGCCCATCGCTCCCCTCCGGATCTCTCTGACCCGCGCCCGTTCCCGGTCCACCAGAGCCTACGACGCGCGGCGGCGGGTGGTGGAACACTTCGTGGGCTCCACCACGTGGCGGAGGAGGGGGCGCGGAGGCGCAGAGCCTCAGAACCTGTGGCCGACCGCGAGCCTGAGCGTCGTGACCTTGTCCTCCGCGAGGCCGAACCCGAGCGGCGCGTCGAGCGCCACGAGCAGCCCCGCCCGCCCGTGGAGGGCGGATTTGGCCGGCTCGTAGCTGACGAACGGCTCCAGCGCGAGCTGCGCCATGTCGTCGCGCGTGAGCGTCAGCGCCGCCTGGAGGCGGAGCCCGCCGCCCAGCGCGCCCTTGCCGCGCATCTCGAGCTCGCTGCCCTGCTCCACGAGCAGCTCGGCCCCGCCCCCGGCCGTGGGGAGGGCGAGCGTCACCGCGGTGTCGGCGCGGTAGAACAGCCGCTCGTCGACCTTCGCCTCGACGCCGCCGCGGATCCTCAGCGGAAAGTGCTCGGGGATGAGCCGGTGGAGGTCGAAGAAGGCGCGCGCCGGGGTCGTCGCCTGCAGCGCGGCGCGCGCGTTCTCGTCCGGATCGTCGATGACCGGGATCGAGAACGCGCCCCCGAAGAACACGGCGAGGCGGCGGTAGAACGTGCGGGCGTAGTGGGCGCCGAGCGTGGGGTTGCCGAAGAGGAAGCTGCTCGCGCCGCTGCTCTCGTCGACGCCGAGCCGCTCCGACCGGTACGAGGCCGAGAGGCTACCGTAAGCGAGCGGCAGCTCGGCGTCGAGGTAGAGCCGGTCGCGCCACCGGAGCTGGCCGACGAGGGCGAAGCTCAGGCCGAAGGTGCTCACCTCGGAGGTGACGTCGTCCTCGGTCCAGTCCGCCGACTTGCTCAGCACGTCGAGCTCGAGCCCGACGCGGTGGCCCTGGGTGCGGATCCAGCGGTTCTTGTCCGCCAGCGCGGGAGAAGGCGCCGCGAGCCAGAGGCCAAGGAGTACGGCGGCGGAGAGCAGCGGTTTCGCGTTCAACAGGCCCAGGATTGCTACCTAACATGGTCAGGCGCGGCTTTGGTCCGCGAATGAAGGCCAGAGGCGGCGTCACGGCCAGCTGTCGGCCGCGACTCGGGGCGATGTCACGGCGCGCCGCCAGGCTGATGCCTGCGGAAAGCTCACACGATCGGCGCCTAGGACCTGCGCGAGGCAGCCCGCGCGGCGGGGGCGGACGCCGCCTGCCTCTCGGCCCTGGAGTCCGGCGCCGCGTCGTCGTCGTCGCCCTCTCCCGCGTCGTCGTCGTCGCCCTCTTCCGCGTCGTCGTCGTCGTCGTCGTCGTCGTCCTCGTCGTCGCCCTCGTCCTCGTCCACGAAGAGCAGGGGCGGAGCGTCCTCCCCGCCGTGCTCCGCGAGGATCGCGTCGGCGAGCGCCACCAGATCCTGCAGGCGCTCCGCGTCGACCGGGCCGTAGGCCGCGAGCGCCATGACGCGGTCCCGCACGAAGAGCCACGCGTCGGGGAAGTCGCGCAGCGCGTCGCGGACCGGCCTCGAGAGCCACCGGCCGATGGCCTTCGCGTTCGGCCCGTCGACCAGGAACTGCGCCGTGAAGTCCGGGTCCTTCTTGAACTGCACGCCGTTGTTCGGGACGGGCTGGCCGTCGAGGATCGGCAGCGGGCACACCGTGACCTCGGGCCCGGCCTCGGGCAGCTTCACGAGGACGACCTGGTACTCGCTGCCGTTCTTCGCGTCCGGCCCGACGATCGCGACGTAGGCGAGCTTCGGGACGAGCTCGTAACGGGCGATGACCTCGCCGCCGCCCGTCGCCTCCAGCATCTGCCGGAGGCTGGACGGCAGCCCGCGCACCGGACGCGGGCCGGCGTCCTCGGCGGTGGCCTTCCGGCCGCCGCGGCGCCCCTCGGACGGGCGCGGGGCCGTCCCGGGGAGCATCAGCGCGCGCCAGCGCGCGATCTCTCTGTCCCGCCGCGCCTCGTGCCGCGTGCGCAGGCCAGTCAGGAACCAGACGACGAGCACCGCGAGGGGACCTGCGTACCAGAGCCAGAGCATGGGGCGGCGATGCTAGCAAAACTCGCGGCGGTGGGGGCGCGCGGCGGCCCCTTCGCGCGCCTCGAGCGGGTCGAGCCTACTGCGCCTTGCCCGGCGCGGGCTGCGGAGGCGCCGCCGCGGGCGATGGCGGCGCGCCCGGCGCGGCCGCCGCGCGCCCCTCTGCCGCCGCGTCCTTGCGCTCGAAGATGCACCAGTAGCCGCCCTTGCTGTGCCGGACCTTCCCGGCGACGTGGTAGACGCCGCGGAAGCGCCGGTCCCTGCGGAGCTTCTCCTGGGACGGGAACGGCAGCTTGTCGCACGAGTCGGCGCTGCCGATGAACACGAAATAGCGCGGGGACTTGTCGAACACGCGCTTCACGTAGCCGGGCCCCGTCTTGCGCGTGTAGCCGCCCGGGAGCTTCGAGATGACCGGGTCGACGAGCCCGAGCAGATCGAGCACCGGGTAGTCGGTCGCGTACCCGATGTACCCGATGTCGCCGACCCCGATCTCGCCGGGCTGGCCGTGCGCCAGGAACCACGCGGCCGTGCCGCCGGCGGCGCTGTCCCAGAACCGCTTGTCGTCGTGGAGGATGTGGCGCTGCGCGCGATCGATCCGCTGCGCCCGGAAGGCGCCCATCGCCGCGAGGCAGCCCACGGCGAGCAGCCCGGCGCCCGCGGCGAGGGCGATCGCGCCCCGCGCGCGCACCTCCGCGGCGCGGGCCGCGAGCGTGGTGAGCAGCGGCTCGAGCAGCGCCCGCGCGCCGAGGCCCGCGAGGAGGAAGCAGAACGGCTCGAACGGGCTCATGAAGCGGTAGAACGGCATCCAGTCGCCGCCCACGAGCAGCACGTAGCCGGTCACCGCGAGCGCGAGCGCCGCGACGCACAGCGCGTCCCGGTGCCGCCAGACGATCGCGACGCACAGGCCGAAGAGCGCGAGCAGCAGCGCCGGCCACGCGTGCTCCGCGTACTCCAGGAGATAGCGCTTCCCGCCGGCGAGCTGCTCCGACAGGCTCCCGGTCTTGGCGCTCAGCGTGTTCGGCAGCCACGTGCCGTAGTAGCTGCGCCGCCACAGCATGTGGCACGCGATGGGCGCGGCGAAGACCACGCCGCGGAGCAGGTTCTGCCGCCCGAAGAAGCGCAGGCCGAGGAACAGCATCGGGATGCCGATGAACATCGGCGCCTCGGGGCGGGTCAGGCCGGCGAGCCCGAAGGCGAGGCCCGAGTAGGGGAAGCCGGTCCCCCGGTCGCGCTCCCGGAACATCATCTCTGTCCCGGCGAGGACGAGCAGGATGAAGAGCGGCGTCTCCAGGCCGAAGACGGCGTAGCCGCTCTGCACGATGGAGCTCGCGAACAGCCACGTGGCGACGCACGGGATCACGCCGAGCGGGCGCAGCCGGTTCGACAGGACGTAGAGCGCGCCGAGCGAGCCGCAGGCGGCGAGCCCGCCGAGGACCTTGGCCACGGCGTCGGGATCGAGGCCGAGCTTGATGCCGCCCGCGAGCAGCACGGTCCAGAGGAAGTTCGTGTACCCCTCGATGCGCTCGCCGGCGTTGTAAACGAGCCCCATGCCGCGGGCGAAATTGCGCGCATAGCGGTAGGAGATGTACGCGTCGTCGATCGTGAACGACCGCACCCGCGCCATGTTCACGATGAGGAGGATGGCCGGCAGCACGAGGCCGAACGCGAGGTGCAGCGGGCGGGAGAGCGGCGCGCCGCGCAGCCAGTCGCGCAGGCTCCGGGCTGGAGGCGCCGCTTCCTCGGCGGCGCCCGCCGCCTCCTCGCCCTCGTCGAAGGCCTCGTCTCCCGGAGGAGCGACCCCGGCGCGCCCGCGCTCTTCGTTCAGTTCCAGGGAAGCCATGTGATGCGTATCCCTAGCATGGGATAGACGATGTCGGGGTCGTTTCTTGGTCGGCGCGCGCGCGCCAGCTATCCTTGAAACATGCGTGCAGCCATTGTCGCTCTTGCCGCCTCCTCCGCGCTCACCCTCGCGTCGCCCGCCCAGGCGGCAGAGGGCGTGCGGTGCGGCTTCTATGGCGTCGATCCGGGGGCGCCCGTCGACGCAGGGGAGGTGATCCTCGACGCCCGGCACGCCGAAGCGCTCGCGCGCTCGGGCGCCGGCGCGGCGCGCGTCGAATTCCGGCTCGACGGCGCCGAGGCGTGGGACGAAGAGAAGCGCGCCGAGTACGACGCCATCGTCGACGCCGTGATCGCCGCGGGACTCGAGCCGGTCGGGCTGCTCTCCCACCGCGCCGCGCGAGGAGGGCAGTCCCGCTGGAACGACGATCCGGACGGGGACGGCAACAACGCCTATGTCGAGGAGTTCGCCGGCGCGGCGGAGGCCCTCATGTCGCGGTTCGCCGGGCGCGTGCGCCGCTGGGAGATCTGGAGTCAGCCGAACTGCTTCGAGGACCCGGACTACGCCCTCGACCCCATGAACGCGGGCTGCACGTACATCCTGCCGCGCGTGCTCGCGCAGATCCTCGGCCAGATCCGCGCCCGCAACGAGGGGCTCTTCAACGTCGACGAGCTCTCGCTCATCACGGGCGGCCTGCTCGTCGCGGAGGACCTCGCGGCGCCGACCTCGGGGGCCGATTACCTGCGCGAGCTCTACGATCAGCCGGTGTGGGACGCGCTCGAGGCGCGCTACGGCCAGCGCTATCCGTGGTCTCACCTGGGCTACCAGATGTTCATTCAGCCGCTGGGCGAGGTCGACGAGGTGGCGATCGCCGGCGCCCTCGATGAGGGGCGCGCCATTGCGGAGCAGCACGGAGACTCGAGCGAGCTCTTCATCACGGGGATGGCGTGGGCGGCGAACGTCGTGGGCGAGGAGCTCCAGGCGGCGAACCTCCGCACCTCCTTCGAGTTCCTCGCGACCCGGCGGGACGTCGCCGGGGCGATCTGGGCCAGCTATCGAGACGCGCCGCTCGCCGACCTGTCCTACGGCCTCGTCGGGCAGAACGACGCCCCCAGGCTCGCGCTCGCGGCGCTCCGCGACGCGGCCGCCGGCTGCGAGCGCGAGGACGGCGGCGGGGCGGGGAGCGGCCCCGGAGCGAGCGGATCGAGCGGCGGCTCGATAGGCACCTCGGCGCCTCCCGTCGGCGACGGGCTCAGCGGGCGACCCATCGATGGAAAGCGGCGGGAGAGCTCCTGCAGCTATGCCGCGGGCGCACCTCGGGGCGGCGGCGGCGCTCGGCCGGATGCGGGGTGGCTCGCGTTGCTCGTCGTCGTCGGCGCGGTCGCGCGCTCCCGCGGCAGCGCGCGGCGCTCCCGGCGCGTGATCTGACGCGCGTCACCAGGAGGCAATGGGCGAGCGATCCGAGCCTCGCCTCCACGGGTGCCATGGCGTGCCCATCACCGGCCGCGCGCGCCGTTCACAGGCAACCGCAGAGCGGATCGCCCTGCTTGCACTCGCACTTCGCGCCCTTCTTCGCGGCCGCCAGCCGGACGCCGCGCGCCGCCTTGCCCGGCGCCGCTGCCCGGCCTCGCCGGGCCGCAGCCGCCTTGGGCGAGCCCTTCGCGCTCCTCGCGCCGGCCGCCGTTCCGCCCTCGTCCTCCTCTGCTGCCGCCAGGGCCGCCTCCGCGGCCTTGTACGCGAGGACGATCTTTTGCGCCTTCTCGGCGTCGCTCCTGGCCGTCTCGAGCTGGGCGGTCAGGGCGGCGATCTTCCTGTCGCGATCTTCGAGCTGGAGGTTGAGCTGCGCGATCCTGTCCTGCTCGGCGATGCGGGCGGCCACCGCCTCGGCCTGGCCCGCCTCCGCCTCCCGGACCTTGCCGGCGAAGACGGTGACCGCGCCCGCCATCAGGGCCGCCGCGATCAGGCTGACCCCGGCGACGAGCCGATTCCGCCGCTTCTGCCGCACGCTCTGGGCGAGCGCCGCGAGCTCGCGGTCCAGGTCCCCTGCGCTCGCCGCGGGCGGCACGCTGGCCGCCATGGGCGCGATGCTGGAAGGCGCCGCGACCGGCGCGATCGGCCGCCCGTGGAGGCCAGCAGCAGGTTGAAAGGAGAGCGCTCCCGGACTGTCTTGACGGTTGCTCATCGCGCGAGATCTCCTCATTCCGTGAGGGCCATTGATCACAGCAACGGTGGTGCCAGGTGTGAGGCGCCGGCCCACTGGGCGTGTATATCTCCGAACGCGCCTTCGCGGAACAGGGGATCGCATGGATCCTCGGGAGCGCCTGCGGATCCTCCCTGGTGGATCGTTCGCTCTGGTGCGCGGGGTGCTCACGGACCTCCGCACGTTCTCCTGGTCCAATCGATGTCCTGACCTGGAGTGGACCTCTACACGTTCTCCTGGTCCAGCAGATGTTTTGACCGGGAGCGGACCTCTACACGTTGTCCTCAGGGGCGCAGCTTGGCGACGAACACGTCGCGGCCGCCGGCGCTCGTCAAGTCGCCCGTCCCGAAATCGATGCTGCCGGCGAAATCGCCGGTCAGCAGGATGGTCCCCAGCGCATCCACCGCGACGGCCGACGCGCTCTGCTCCTGGCCATCGCCGAATTTTCGCATCCAGATCGGCTTCCCGTCCGGATCGAGCTTCGCCAGGAAAGCGTCGTTCGCGCCGCTGGACGTGATGCTGCCCGTGCCGAAATTCATGGAACCCTTGAATCTGCCGGCCACGAGGACGTTGCCCGCCGGGTCGAGCGCCACGTCCAGCGCCGCCTGATCGGCCGCGTCCCCGTAGCTGCGGCTCCAGACGTGCGCGCCGTCACGGGTCAGGCGGGCGACGATCGCGTTGGTCCCGCCCAGGCTGTGCACGGGCGGGCTGCCGAACTCGATCTCTCCAGCGGTGCTCCCCGCGACGAAGATGTCCCCCGCGGCGTCCACCGCGACGCCGGTGAGCTCCTGGTTCATGTGATCGCCATAGATCCTGGCCCAGTCGGTCGAGCCGTCCGGGTGGAGCTTCGCCACGAAGGCGTCGACGCCCCGCGTGGTGAGGTTCCCCTTGCCGAAGTCCACCGCGCCCTCGGCGCGGCCGACCAGGACCACGCCGTCGTCCGGCGTCACGGCCAGATCGAGGGCCGTCTGGGCGCCCGTACCACCGAATCGCTTGCTCCAGACGTGCTTCCCATCCGCGCTGATCTTGGCGACGAAGATGTCCTCCCAGTCGGCCTTCGGCAGCTCCGCCTCATCCAGCACGTTCGCCACGTCGGCGTAGTGGCCTGCGACGAGGATGTTGTTCTGGGAATCGACCGCGAGCCCGTGGAGGCCATCGACGCCCGTGCCGCCGATGCGCTCGGCCCAGTCCGGGGCGCCGCCCCTCTCCGCCGACAGCTTCGCCACGAAGACATCGGCGGCGCCGTTGCTGTCGAGCGTCACCCCGCCGAAATCGATGGGGCTCTCCAGGGTTCCGGCGAGGATCACGTCGTTGTTCGCGTCGCGCGCCACGCGGCGCAGGTGCTCCCAGCCGCTCGATCCGAACCCTTGTCCCCACGTCCGGACCCCGTCGCGATCGAGCGTGGCGGCGAAGGCGTCCGTGGTATTCGCGGTGTGGTTGCGGTGAAAGCCGATCGACCCGTCGAGGCTCCCCGCGACCAGCACGCTCCCTTCGCTGTCGACGCTGACAGCATGACCGTACTGATCTCCGTCCCCCCCGAGCTTCACGCTCCACACCGCGGCTCCGGTGCAGATGGCTTCATCGTCGCAGCTCTCGTCGACGTCCTTCGTCGTGCAGCGCTCGACGGAGGGGAGCACCTGACCAACACACGCGCCGTCCTGTTCACAGCCGCCCTTGCACACGCCGCGGCCCTCGGTCATGGCGGGGCCCTCATAGCAGACCACGCAGGGCCCGTTGCCGCCGGCGGAGGTGGTCGTCTCCCGCGGATCGTCGATGCCGCCCGAGCCGCCCAGGCCGCCCAGGCCGCCGGAGCCGCCGGAGCCGCCGGAGCCGCCGGAGCCGCCGGAGCCGCCCTGCGCGGTGCCGCTGCCGCTCGCGGTCGCCAGGAGCACGCCCTCCGGGAAGCATCCGGCCAGCGCGCCGGCCACGCCGAGCGCGGCCACCAAGGCAGAGAAGCCGATGAATCGCATCAAAAGACCCCCACGATCCCCGCGCCCCACGGCGATATCCAAGGACGCGCCGTCGCGCCCCTGGACTTCGGCGTCGACGGCGCGGTGAAGAGCAGCGCGACGCCGCCTGCGGCGAGCACCCCGCCCGCGATGAACGCCGGCGCGGGGACGAGGCGCACCGTGTTGTACGTGCCCAGCTTGTCGCGCGTCGCTGGCGTGTCCGGGCACTCGACCGCCTCGGTGCACCCGAGGCGCACCAGGTCGCTCCGCAGCCCGCTGGCGACGCCGAACGTGATGCCCCCGGCGACGAGCCCCGCCGCGCCCGTGCCGACCGCGATCCAGCCGAGCGCGCGCTGCGTGACGAGCGGCGTGCCGCCGGCGGCGGGCGGGGGGCGGGGAGCGACCGGGGCGCCGGCGGCGGGCGGGGGGTGGGGGGCGACCGGGGCGCCGGTGGCGGCGAAATCGAGCGCGATGGTCGCTTCGTTCCGCTCCGGTAACGAGACCTCTCGCCGGATCACGCGGCCTGCCCATGCGCCTTCGACGACGTGCTCGCCAGGATCGACAGGCTGGCTGACCCCCACGAGCGCAGGCGGCACGGGCTTGCCGTCGATGGTGATCTGCACCTCGCGCTCCGGGGCGCGGAGCACCGTGACAGCGAGCCTCGGGACTCGCGCCCTGAGATCCTTGTAGGCCTTTCCGGCGTCGGCGACCGCCGCCTTGAAGACGTCGCTGGCCGAGGCGTCGAGCGGCATGCGGCTCACGTACAGGTAACGCTCGGAGGCCTCGACGAGGCGTCCGAGCTGCTCGAGGCAGCGCGCCGCGTAGAGGCCGACCGTGGGCGCGTCGATCAGCTCGTCGGCGCGATCGAGCTTGTCGAGCGCCGCCGCATACTGGCCCCTGTCGAACAGGTCGAGGCCCTCTTCCGCGAGGGCGCGGGCGGCGCTCACGGTGGCGGGATCGACGTCGGCGGCCCGCGCCGGTGTCGCGAGCGTGAGCGCGAGCGCGGTCGTGATGGCAGCAATCCGGAGGGGCCTCGATCGAGCGTTCATGCGCCTCCTCAGAAGCCGAGGCGATCGATCTTGGATCGCGTCGCGCTGGAGGCGGCGGGCGAGGCCGAGGAGGCAGGCGGAGCCTTCGCCCGCGCCGCGGGCGAGGTCGAGGACGCAGGCGGAGCCTTCGCCCGCACCGCGGGCGAGACCGCTTTGCTCGGGCGAGCGATCGCGGTCGTGTCGGAGCGCGCATGCCGCGCCGAGGAGGAGGCCGCCCTGGCGGGGGGCTGGTGGGCCCGCGCGGAGCCCGCGTTGCTCGCAGGCGTCGAGGTCGCCGCGGCGGCCGAAGCCAGGGAGGGCGTGATGGAGGGCGTCTCCGCGGCCGGCTCTGCCCTGGCCGGCTCTGCCCTGGCCGGCTCTGCCGCTGCCGCAGGCACCTCCGCCGCAGCGCCTGCCGGTGCCTCCGCCTCGGTCGCCGTGGGCGACGCTGCATGGGACAGCAGCGCGGGCGTTGTCGGCCCGTCGTGCAGCGCGCGCCAGCCCACGAACGCCCCGACGAGGACCAGCGCCGCGAGGCCGAGCACGGTGGCCGGCCGGGCACGACGCGGCCTCCAGTCGACTGTCTCCTCGCCGTCGGGGGTCGAGCCTCGCGGCGCGACAGCCGCTGCGAGCTCCGACTCCGGGGCCGCCTCGTCACCCGTCGGGGCCGCCTCGTCACCCGTCGGGGCCGCCTCATCCGCCGGCAGGGCCGCGCGGTCGCTCCGCGGGGCCGCCTCGCCGCTGCGCGGGGCCACGTCGTCGCCCGTCAGGACGGCGCCGCCGCTGCGCGGGGCCACGTCGTCGCCCGTCAGGACGGCGCCGCCGCTGCGCGGGGCCACGTCGTCGCCCGTCAGGACGGCGCCGCCGCTGCGCGGGGCCACGTCGTCGCCCGTCAGGACGGCGCCGCCGCTGCGCGGGGCCACGTCGTCGCCCGTCAGGACGGCGCCGCCGCTGCGCGGGGCCACGTCGCCGCTGCGCGGGGCCGGGTCGTCGTTCCGCTGGGCTGCCTCGCCGCCCCGCGCGGCCGCGCCGTCTCCCAGCGGGGCGCTCCGGGAGCGCGGCGCCGAGAAGGAGACGCTCGGCACGGCGTCCTGCGAGGCGCGCTCGGTCTCCGACGGCTCGCCCGCCGGCAGCAGCGCGGCGCGCAGCGCCTCGGCCATCGCCGTCGCCGAGGAGAACCGCTCGCTCGGCTCGCGGCTGCACGCCTTCATGAACCAGTCGTCGAACGCCGGCGGCACGGGGACGGACGCGACCTGCGAGGGGACGGGCAGATCCCCGCCGCAGATCTCGAGGATCATCGCGCCGGGCGCCTCGGCCGAGATCGCCGCCCGGCCACACACGCACTCGAAGGCGATGACCCCGAGCGCCCACAGGTCCGACCGGTAATCGACCGTCGCGCCCCGCGCCTGCTCCGGGCTCATGTAGGGCAGTGTGCCGATGAGCGCGCCCGCCTGGGTCCCCATGCCCTCGCCGAACAGCGGCGTCCTCGCGACGCCGAAATCGAGGACCTTGGCCACCTCGCGGTCGTCGTCGCGCGCGAGGAAGATGTTGTCGGGCTTGAGGTCGCGGTGGACGATGCCGGCGTCGTGGGCCTTGCGGACGGCGCGCGCGACGTCCGCGAAGATGCGCGTGATCTCGGCCGGAGGGAGCGCGCCCACGCGCTGGAGCCGCGCCGCGAGATCTTCCCCCTCGAGGAGCTCCATCGCGATGAAGGGGACGTCGTTGTCCACGCCGTGATCGAGGATCTGCACGACGTTCGGGCTGCGGAGCGCCGCCGCGGCGTGCGCCTCCTGATAGAAGCGCGCGCGGACGATGTCGTCCTTCACATACAGCGGACTGAGCATCTTGACCGCGACGGGCGAGCCGAGCGTGAGATCGTCCGCGCGCCAGACGGTCCCCATGCTGCCCGAGCTGAGACGACGGACCAGGCGGTACCGGCCGACCAGCACCTGTCCCTCCAGCCCGAACGCGTTCGTCGTCATTGTCGCAGGACCTGTGGTGCGCGCGTGGCCTTCCCTACGCTGGCAATTGTACCGTGTTGATGAGCCGAAACAACGTGACGGACGAAAGTTTACGGCCCGTGGCGCGAAGCGTCAATCGGCCGGCCGCGCCTCGGCTCGCGGCCAGCGGCGTGAGCGTTGAGCAGATTGAGTTGCCGCGAGAGAGAGGGAGTTTGAACCACAGAGACACAGCGAGAACAACCAAAAAGCTCTGCGGCTCGAGGGGGCCACTCCCTCGGGGTTTCAGCCGATTGGTGCGCTAGATCAGCACGAAGTCCTCGGCCACGGAGACCTCCTCGGCGATGATGCTCGTGGTCTCCTCGTCGCGCTGGACGGCGAGCTTGTAGAGTTGCGCCAGCACCGCCGGGTGATCCTCGACCAGACCCATGAACTCGGTGGCTGGCAGGTACAGCGCCACGGTGGGGTGGGTGGCGATGACGTCGGCGTTCGCGGGGCGGCGCAGGACCATCGCGATCTCGCCGGCGACGTCGCCCGGGCCGAGCGTCGAGAGCACGAGCGGCTCGCCGCGGGGGTCGTCCGCGGCGTCGCGCCGGACCACGGCGACCTCGCCCGAGGCGATGAGGAAGAGGCCGGCCGGCCGCTCATCCTGGACGAGCAGGCGCTCGTTCTTCTCGAACGTCCGCGTGCGGAACCGCTTCACGAGCGCGGGCCTGTCCGCCTCGGGGACGACG
This sequence comes from Sorangium cellulosum, assembly GCF_004135735.1. Lineage (GTDB taxonomy): Bacteria > Myxococcota_A > Polyangia > Polyangiales > Polyangiaceae > Sorangium > Sorangium cellulosum_F. The sequence goes on from NZ_CP012670.1 coordinate 92,458, forward strand.
CGGAGCACGTCGCTCATCCGGACGAGGTTCTCCATCATGCGATCGCGGCAGTAGGCCGCGAGCTCCGCGCCCACCTCGGGCTCGCGCTGCGCGAGCTGGTCGAGCGCGTCGCGCTTGACCTCGAGCACGATCGAGGGGCGCGTGGCGACGACGCTGCCGGTGCGCGGCGCGCGCGAGAGCAGCGCCATCTCGCCGAACATGGCGCCGTTCGTGAGCCGCGCGAGCACGATCTCCTCGTCGCCGCGCCGGCGCCGCGCCTCGAGCTCCCCGCGCGCCACGAAGTACGCCGCGCTGCGCGCCGCGCCTTGCTCGATGACGGTCGCCCCCGCCGCGATCCAGACCGGCGTGAACGTCGCGCACAGGGCCCGGAGCGCGTCGCGCCCGACGGCGGAGAAGACCGGCTGCGGCGCGATCCCGGGGTGGTCCGTCTGGGCGGCCAGCCTGCGCGTGGCGTCGTGGATGATCTCCGTCGCCTTGTTGAGCAGGAGCGCCCCGGTGAGCACGGAGGCGAGCGGCTGGAACGCCTCGGCCGTGGGCAGGGGCGGCGGCGGCGGCGCGCCCTCGCCGAGCCGCGGCGAGTCCTTGCAGAACGACGCCGCGATCAGGTCGAGCTGGGGTCCGGGGTTGCCGCCGAAGCGCTCGAGCTCGCGCGCGGCCGCGACGGCGAGCGGCAGGTTCTCCAGGTCGATCGCGCGGACGATGGCGTTGGCGCACGCCTCGCGCGCGGCCTCGTGCCGGTTGAGCTCGCCGAGGAGGCGCCCGCAGAGGCAGAGCGCCGAGGGCATGGTCGGATCGTGCCGGACGAGCGCCGCGGCCCAGCGGAGCGCGGCGTCGCGCTCCCCGGCGAGCGCGAGCGAGAGCGCCCGATCGATCGGCGACTCCGCCTGGTGGGTCGAGCCCGGGAGGACCGGGGGGAGGGCCATGCGCGCGTGTATATCAGGGTTCGTCGCGCGACGGCAAAGAAGGCAGGCGGGCAGGGAGGGGGGAGGCCGACCCGTCGCGGCGCGCCGGCCGGCGGCCCGCCCTGCGCGGCCTGCCGGAGAGGGGCATGGCGCTCCGCTCAGCCGAGGTGCTGCCTCAGGAACTCGATGCTGCGCTCCCACGCGAGCTTGGCCGCATCGGGGTGATGGACCTCGGGGCGGGTGTCGTTCACGAAGGCGTGGTCGGCGTCGTAGACGTGGAGCTCCATGGACTGGCCGCGCGCGGTGAGCTCCTTCCGGATCGCCTCGGCGGCGGCCGGCGTCGCCCACGCGTCGCGCGCGGCGAAATGGGCGAGGATCGGCGCCTTGATGCGCGAGGTATCGGGCGCAGGGCTCGGGACGCCGTAAAAGGGCACCGCGGCCTTGAGCTCCGGGATGGCCGCCGCGGCGGCGAAGGACAGCGCGCCGCCCATGCAGAACCCCATGACGCCGACGTTGCCGTTCGACCGCGGGTGCGCCGCGAGGAAGCCCACCGCGCCGGCGATCTCATCGAGGGCGCGCTGCTTGTCGAGCTCGTTCATGAGGCGCCCGGCCTCGCCCGCGTCCGTGGTGGTCTTGCCGTGGTAGAGGTCGGGCGCGAGGGCGACGAACCCGGCGGCGCCGAGCCGGTCGAGCAGCGAGCGGATGTGGTCGTTCAGGCCCCACCATTCCTGGATCAGCACGACCGCGGGCGACGGGCCGTCCTGCTTCGGCAAGACGATCTCGCCGGTCGCCGGGGATCCGTTCTTCGCGGGGAATGAAACCTTCTCGGACATGCGACTCCTCCCTTCCAGGGTGGGGCCGGCGCTCGCCGCCCCCATGTCGGCGTTCGGTTCAGGGATCGGCGTGCGCCGTGCCCTCGTGGACCGCCGGGGGTCGGCGTGCGCCGCCCCCGCTGGCCGCGCAGGATACTCACCGGGGCGGTCGCGCGCATCGCGAACTGCCGGCCGCGCTCCACGCGGGCGCGCCGGCGTTGTAAATTGACGGCGTGGATCCGCTGGCAGCGCGGTGGAGGCGGGCCGTCTCGTCCCTGAAGGAGCTCCGGCTGCGGGCCGCGTTCCTGCGCAGCGAGCTGCTGCGCGCCGAGCCCTCCTCCGTGGCCCGCGCGCTCGACGAGCTCTGTCGCGACGCCGAGCAGGCGAGCCCCCTCGCGCGCGACGTGCTCGGCGCCGCGGTGCCGGTCCTCGCGGATCCGGAGCTCGCCGAGCGCGTCGAGGAGCTGCGCCGGATCGCCGCCGAGGGCTCCCTCCTGTCGCTCTCGCGGCTCCTGCGCCGCAAGGCGCGGCGGCAGGCGGCGCAGCCGGCCTCGCCGGCGATCGACGAGCGCCGCCTCGCCACCTCGAGCGCCGGCCGCGCGCTCACGCTCGGCGAGCGGCGCGCGCTCGCGCGGCGGCCGACGCGGGCCGCCTTCGAGGCGCTGCTCCGGGATCCGCACCCGCTCGTCATCCGCAACCTGCTCGCGAACCCGCGCATGACCGAGGACGACGTGATCCGCCTCGCGGCGCGGCGCCCCGCGAGCCCGGAGGTCATGACCGAGATCGCGCGACACCCGGAGTGGTCCCAGCGCGCCCGGGTGCGCATGGCGATCGTGCAGAACCCGGGCGCGCCCCAGGAGATCGCGGTGCCGATGGTGCGCCTGCTGCTGCGGCCCGAGCTCACGCAGGTCGTGGCGGCGGCGGATGTGCCCGGGGTCGTCCGCGCGGCGGCGCGGGAGCTGCTCGAGCGCCGCCCACCCGTCCCGCGCGGGCCGGGCGGGGCGATCGAGCAATGAGCCGCGTCGCGGCGGCGCCGGCGCGACCGCGTCATCGCGGCGGCGCGGCGGCGCGGCGTCGCGGCGGCGCCGGCGCGACCGCGTCATCGCGGCGGCGCAGCGGCGCGGCGGCGCCGGCGCGACCGCGGCATCGCGGCGGCGCCGGCGCCGCCCGTCATCTCCGCGGCGCCCGGCGGCGTCGCAGGCGCCGCGCCGCCGGCGCGGCGAGCCCCGCCGCCGTGGCAGGCAGCGCGCCGCCCGCAGGTCCGGCCGCGTGGGCGCAGGACGTGGCCGAGGGGGCGCGCCCCGGGGGCCGCGCGGGCGCGCAGGGCGCGCTGAGGTCCGGCGCGGTCCAGGGCTGGTGGAACGCCGTCGCGCGCTCCTCGGGATCGTCCACGTTGCTGATCTCCTCGGTCTCCACCTCGCCGAGCGCGATCCAGAGCCGCACTCGGCGCTTCTCCGGGCTCCACGCGACCAGGTAGTAGCTCCCGGTCGCCGGCAGCACGATCCGGCGTTCGAGCAGGAGCCACGATCGGGCCGCGGCGCCGGGCCCTCGGACCACCCTCGGCTCGCGCACGCCGCCGGTCGCGAAGACCTGCGCGCCGAGCCCCGCGGGCACCTCGAAGGGCAGCCTCCCCGGCCGCGGCAGGCCCGGGCCGACCAGCGCCAGCGAGGGGCGCATCCGGCGGAGCGCCTCGATGAGCGGCATGCCGAGCTGCACGAACAGCGCCTCTCCCTCCGTGGCCACGAGCTTCAGCCACACCGGGTCGCTCGGGCAGCCGAGCTCGGAGTACACGATCCGGGAGAGCGCGATATCGACCAGCTCGAGCGCGTCGTCGGCGCCCGTGTGGCTGCCGTAATCAAAGAAGATCTCCCGCGCGTGCGCGCGGGGCGCGGACGCGAGGAGCGCCGCCAGCGTCATGGCGAGCGGGGCGAGGCGCCGGAGGAGCGCCATGCGGCGGCGTGCGTTGACCATGTCCCTGGAGGATCTCTGGTGCAGAAGCGCGCGCTGTCGACTCCGGCCGCCTCGCGCCGCGGGCGGAAAACGCCGTTCCCCGGGAGCCGGAAACCCTCAGGGTCTGAACAGGAAGGGAACGACGGCGAGGTGGGGCGCCGGCGCATTCCGCGGAGCCACGACCTCGCGACCGGCGAGCTCCCGGAAGGGCCAAGGCCGCTGTCCGGTGCTGCCTGGGCGGGTGTCGTCCGATGCCTGGGCAGGCGTCGTCCGATGCCTGGGCAGGTGTCGTCCGATGCCTGGGCGGGTGTCGTCCGATGCCTGGGCAGGTGTCGTCCGATGCCTGGGCGGGTGTCGTCCGATGCCTGGGCAGGTGTCGTCCGATGCCTGGGCAGGTGTCGTCCGATGCCTGGGCGGGTGTCGTCCGATGCCTGGGCGGGTGTCGTCAGGTGACGTCGGCCCAGCAGCCGGCCAGGCGGCGCACGCCCTCGTCCAGCTCCTCGTCGCACGACACGGACGAGAAGCACAGGCGGAGGGCGAACGGGCGGATGGCGCCGCTCGCGCGGAACGGCGAGCCCGGGTCGAAGGCCACGCCGTGCTCGATGGCGGCCGCCAGGAAGAACGCCTCGTTCGGCTCGCCGTCGGGCTCGACCCAGATCGCGAAGCCCCCGGCCGGCGGCTCGAACCTCCAGCCCGGCAGGTGCCGGCGGAGCGCCTGATCCATGCGGGCGGCGCGCCGGGCGTAGAACTCCCGGAGGCGCACGAGCCGCTGATCGAAATCCTCGTTACGGAGGTAGTCCTCCAGGATGGCTTGCGGCAGGCTGGCGGCCTGCAGATCGGCGGCTTGCTTCAGCTTGAGGACGTCGTTCCGGAGGGAGCGCGGCGGCACCAGCCAGCCGACCCGCAGGCCAGGGCACAGCGTCTTCGAGAAGGTGCCGACGTGGAACACGCGGTCGGGCGCCTCGGCCAGGAGCGGCCGCGGGGCGACGCTGTCGAAGCAGAGATCGGCATAGGCGTCGTCCTCGATGATGGGCCGGAGCGTCGACAGGACCCTCGATCGCCCGTGGGGCGATAACCTGCGTCCACGCGGGTTGGACACCGCGGGCATGAGGTAATGGGCGTCCGCGTGGCCGCCGTCGTCGACGACGGTCGTGCCGAGCGCCCGGAACAGGTCGAGCGCGCCGGGGTAGGTCTCGGGCTCGATCCCGAGGGTCGCGCCCGCCCCGCCCACGACCTGCGTCGCGAGGGAGATGGCCTGCTGCGCGCCGCTCGTCACGATGATGTCGTCGCGGGCGACCTGGGCTCCTCGCCGGCGGAGCCGCCCGGCGATCCAGGAGCGCAGGTCCTCGTCGCCCTCGGGCCAGCCGTACTGGAGCGCCGGGCAGCTCGGCGCTTGCAGGGCGCGGACGAACGCGGCGGAGAGCTTGGCGCGCGGGAACTCGCCGGGCGCGGGCAGCCCACCGGCGAAGCTGATGAGGCCGGGGGTGCGCGCGGCGCGCCGCTTCAGCTCCTCGAACCGGCCGAGGCCGAGCCGCAGACCGCTTCGTGGCGGGTCGTTGGCTGTCGGGGCCTGGAGCGGCCAGTCCTCGGACGAGGGGAGGGCGTACCGGTCGAGCGCGGTGGCATCCATGGTGTCGAGACCCGGGCTCATCCCATTCAAGGATGATGCCGTCCTCGCCGCGCGGTTCTCGACGGAACGGACGCCCTCAGGCGGCAGCGCAGGACGTATTTCCCAGCGGAATTCGTCGCAGCGCTTCCGCTGGGACGGGCGGACGCGTGGTCGCGACTGTGGCGTGATTGCGCGGCGTGCCAGGTTGTCTCAGTGCGCGCTCGTGCAGTGAAATCTTTGCCAGTCGCCAGAGGATGGAAAGACGATAGTTGTGTTGTGTGTCATGCGATCCGCCAGGATTTCTCGTCTGCTGTCTCCAGAGACCCGGCGCTGGTTGCCCAGGGGCGTGGGGGCTGGCGGTCGGGCCTCGGTGCTCCAGCGCTACTGCGGGAAATCGGGCCGAGAGTCGAACCGCCATGACGCCAAGGGCGCCAAGAAACCAGGGAAGTAGAACTAAGGCTCTTCGCCCCAGGCAAGCGCTCCGTCGTGGTACACGGTGATCCGCGGCCAGAGGGTCAAGGCATTTTCGGTGGTGTCGAAGGAGTAATCGTTGGTCTGGTCCTGGGTGCTGTAGTTCTCTGTATAAAGGCGGCCCTCGATGATCCTGTCAGCGCCCGCGGGGAGGGAACCTGCGTCCGCGGTGAAGCCGAGCTCGAGGTAATGATCGGCGTACATGCCCGACGTCTCCTCGAATGCCCACTCGATCTCGTCGCACCCCCCCCCGATCGATGAGTGGTCGCAATCGAACTCGAGCGGCGCCATGGAGGCATTCTCGGCGGTGAACCAGTACCGAACGGTCAGGTCGCTGAACGCCAGGCTGGAAGATCCGGTGTTCCTGAGCTGGATCCTGAAGTTGATCTCAGCGGAGGTATTTCGGCGCTCCTTCGCCAGGTAGAGCAGCTCGAGGGGCGGCGCGGTCACCCCGCCCGTGGCGGAGGTGCTCGTGGTCGCGGAGGCGCTCGAGGTGCTGCTCGTGGCCGCGGAGGTGCTCGTGGCCGCGGAGGTGCTCGTGGTCGCGGAGGTGCTCGTGGTCGCGGCGGTGCTCGTGGTCGCGGAGGTGCTCGTGGTCGCGGAGGTGCTCGTGGTCGCGGAGGTGCTCGTGGTGCTGCTGGTCGTCGTGCTCGTCGCGGGGTCGCCGCCCGCGCCGCCCGCGCCCCCGGCGCCGCCTGCCCCGCTGGTGCTCGCCGAGCTGCTGGCCGTCGTGCTCGTCATGGGGGCGCCGCCCGCGCCCGTCGTGTTGCTCGCCGTGGTGTCGGTGGACCCGCCGCTCGCGGTGCTCGTCGTGGAGCTCGTCGCGGTGCTCGTCGCGGTGCTCGTCGCGGTGCTCACCGAGCTGCTCGTCGTGGGTCCTGTCGAGCCGCCCGTCGTGGAGCTCGTGAGCCCCGAGCTGGACGAGGTCGCCCCGCTCGTGGTGGATGCGAAGCTGTCGGCGCCTCCCGTGTTCTCGTCGTCGAGGCTGTGCCCCTGGGCGCACGCCGTGAGCGCCATCAGGGAGGCGGCGAGCAACGCCGTCGTCCCCTTCGGCCGAGAGCCAGGCTGTTCACCCCGCTCGCAACTGCCACCCTCGGACAGCGCTCCCAACCGGGCTGAGCGCTTCCGCGGCTCTCCCGGGAGGTGAGCTGCGCTGGAAGTAGCAGGCCCGAGCTGGGGCGCATACCTTGTCAGCAGTCGCATCTTCATTGCTCCCGGGGCACCACGGTCGAAGGTCAGATGGAAGAAAGTCGAGATTCGAATCGAGTATACGGATTCGCCAGGTGCCAGCAAGCGGCTTACCGTGGCAACTTTCTGCTGATGTTATAATCGAGTGCGGTGCTGGCCCGGGCAGAGCCTCGCCCGCGCGGCCGTCGCGCAGCGTGTTTCATGGCCTCATGGCCACGGCGACCGAGCTGAGCGACGTCATGCGTCTTCGAGGGGAGGCGGCGCATGGAGCCTGTTGAGCTCGGAGTCCTCCATGAACCGCGTCTGCCGCTGCGCGGGTCTGTCCCAGTCGCGAGATGCGGTTGTGCACGAGGATCCATCGGTGTCCGAAGAGCACCGCGCGCGACGCGGCCCAGGTCATCAGATATCGATTGCCGTGCTGCTCCCCGGACTCGACGTACCAGCGCATCGCCTCCAGCTGGCCGACGAAACCGAGCATCTCGCAGGCGCGCTCGTGCTCCGGATACACCGGGATCGCGCGCGCCAGCGCCTCGATCTCCGGACTCCGGACGCCGGGACCAGGCGACGAGCGCGCCCAGGAGCGCCGCGCGCCCGGCCCCTCGCGGCGGCCCTCCACCGCGCGGCCAGCTAGGGACGGGACGCTCCTCAACCTGGGACGCTCCTCAACCTGGGTCGGTTCCGGCCGCCATCGCCTTGCCAGCCCCATCCTGTCACCCTAGTGTGAGTGAGTACTCACTCACACTGCTTGGCGGAGGTGAACCATGGCACGACCGTTGGATGCGCTGGTGGTCGGCGCGGGGCCGACCGGGCTGACCCTGGCCGGAGAGCTCGCTCGGCGAGGGCTCACGGTGCGGATCGTGGACAAGGCGCTGGAGCCGCCGTCCGATCACTCCCGAGCGCTCGCCGTGCAGGCCCGGACGCTGGAGCTCTTCAGCATGATGGGGATCGCCGACGCAGCGATGGAGCACGGCATGCGCGTGATGGGCCTCAACGTCCTGCTCCCGCGCGGACGGCGCGCGCGGCTGCCGCTCCTCTCCTTCCCGGAGCTGTCCACGCCCATTCCGGGCCTCTTCGTCATCCAGCAGCTCGACACCGAGGAGGTCCTGGCCTCGCGCCTGCCCCGGCTCGGCGTGACGCTCGAGCGCGGCGTCGAGCTCGCCTCCTCTTCGCAGGACAGCGCCGGCGTCACCTGCTCGCTCCGCCACGCCGATGGGGAGCTGGAAGAGGTCCGCTCGTCCTGGCTCCTCGGGTGCGACGGCGCGCACAGCGCCGTCCGCAAGGGCGCCGGCATCCCCTTCGAGGGCGACACCTACGACGACCACTGCATGCTCGGCGACCTCGTCGTCGACTGGCAGCTACCCGACGGCGAGATCTACATCAGCCCTTCGCCCCGGGGCATAGCGGCCGCCTTTCCCGTGCCTGGCCGACGCCGGTTCCGGATCGTCCTCATCCTGCCCGAAGCGCCCCCGGTCCGGAATGCGGCCGTGTCGCTCGCCGAGTTCGAAAGCACGATGCGCGCCATCATCCCGGTGCCCTTCCAGATCGAGCAGGCGATCGTCCTCTCTCGCTACCGCCTGCACCACCGCGTGGCCGCGCGCCTCCGCAGCGGGCGCGTGCTCCTCGCCGGGGACGCGGCGCACATCCACAGCCCGGCCGGCGGACAGGGCATGAACACCGGGATCCAGGACGCCTTCAACCTGGCCTGGAAGCTCGCGGCCGTGCAGCAGGGCCGGATGCCAGCGTGGCTGCTGGACACCTACGAGCAGGAGCGCCTGCCCGTGGCACGCCGGCTGGTCGACTTCACCGATCGCCTCTTCGGGTTCCTGGCCGGCCACGGCCCGCTCAGCCACACCCTGCGCGTGCTCGCGCCGCGCCTCGCGATCCGCGCCTTCGGCCTCGCGCCCGTGCAGCGCCGGATCCTGGGGTTCGTCTCGCAGCTCAAGATCCGTTACCGGAAGAGCCCGCTGTCCGTTCAGCTCGGGACCCCGCCGGCGCGCGGCCCCCGCGCCGGCGACCGCGCGCCGGACGTCGCGCTCCGCGGCGGGGCGGGCGAGGAGGTCCACCTCTTCGAGCTGCTGCGCGACCCCGAGCCCGTGCTGCTGCTCTTCGCCGGCCCGCGGGCCGACGGCGCGTCGGGCGAGCGCGCCCGGAGCCTCGCCGCTCGGCTCGCCGGGCCCGACCTCAAGGTCGTCGTCCTCGGCGCAACCGAGGCCGGTGGGTACGCCGACCCCGACGGGCGCGCCCACGCGACGTACGGCGTCGAGACCACGGCCGCCGTCCTCGTCCGGCCGGACGGCTACATCGGCGTGCGCAGCGACCCGATCGACGAGGGCGAGCTCGGGCGGGCGCTCGACCGGCTCTTCACGCGGCGGACCGGCGCTGCCCGGACATGACGGAGAGGCCCCCGATGACCCGCCGCCCCCGCTCGAATGACGCGCCGACCGAGGCGCAGCGCAAGATCGTCGAGGCCGCGGTGAGCGCCTTCGCCGAGCACGGCTTCCACGGGACCGCGACCCGGGACATCGCCCGGCGCGCAGGGGTCGCCGAGGCGACGATCTTCAAGTACTTCCCGAGCAAGCGAGACCTCCTGCTCGGCGTGCTCGGCCCCGCCCTCGAGCAGCTCGTGGGCTCCGCGCTGGCGCGCTCGATGGAGCCGCTCTTCAGCGCCACCTACCCGAGCTTCGAGGCGTTCCTGCGCGCGCTCCTGGCCGAGCGCGTCGCGTTCGTGCGCGCCCACCCCCGGCTCGTGCGCATCCTCGCGCAGGAGCTGCCGTTCGACGCGGATCTGCGGGCCGGCATCGTCAGCCGGGTGATCGCGCCGTTCCTCGCGAAGGGGCTGGCGCAGATCGAGCAGTTCCAGCGCGGAGGGCAGATCGTCGGCTGGCCGCCGCCCCTGGTCCTGCGCTGCATCATGTCGACGTTCGCGGGGTACATCCTCCACCGCGTGTTCATCGCCCCGGACGAGGCGTGGGACGACGAGGCCGAGGTCGAGCGGGTCATCGCCTTCCTGGTCCGCGGCCTCTCGCCCGAGCGGCCGGCGTGAGGCGCACGGCGCCCCACCCCTCGCCGGCGCGACCGGCCGCGCGCCGCGGCCGCCCGCAGGATCAGCTCGTCGTCAGCAGCGATCGGAGCTGCGCCGGCGCGACCTGGTAGTCCTTGCCGCAGTAATCGCAGCGGATGTCGAGGACCTTCCCGTCGTCGACCATCTCCTCGATGTCGCTGCGCGGCAGGCTCGCCAGCGTCGCCATGACCCGGAGCTCGCTGCAGCGGCAGCTGAAGCTGAGCGGCGAGTCGTCGAGCCGCGAGAACGGCATGCCGTAGAGCAGCTCCTCGAGCAGCACGTCCGCCGAGGCCCCCTCGTGCGCGAGCACCTCGTCGAGGCGCTCGAAGTCCTTCAGCCGCTCGGTCATCACCATGAGCGGGCCGCGCTCGACCTCCGGGAGCAGCTGGACCAGGTACCCGCCCGAGGCCCCGACGCCGCCCCCGTCGAGCAGCGTCGCCACCGCGATCATCGAGACCACCTGCTCCGACTCCTGCATGTACGTCATCAGGCCGCCGGAGATGCCGCCCGAGGCCGGGACCTCCACGACCCCCTGGTGCAGCATGCCGTTCGGCAGCGTGCGCATGACCTGCAGCAGCGACCCTCCCCCGATCTCCACGGCGCTGCCCTCGGCGCCCTTGCCCAGGTTCACCAGGCCGCGGCTCGTGCCGTCGGGGTGCGCGTCCGCCACCAGGGTCCCGCGCCCGCTCGCCTCCTTGACGATCGCCTGCACGCGCAGCTTCGGCGCCATCGCCTCGCGCACGAGGATCGCTCCGGTGATCAGCTCTCCCAGCCGCTGCGCGGTCGCGCCGGTGGCCGACTGCACCGCGGCGGCGCCCCGCACGGTCTCGGTGGTCAGCGCCGTGATGACGCGGAATGCGCCATCCATCGTGATGGCGCGAACGACGGAATCAGAAGGTCGGAGCAAGAGTCACTCTCCCGTGGAATCGATATCGTTGGGCCACGGACGGCCGATGGCAACCCGAGGCGTATCGGCCGATGGCAACCCGAGGCGTATCGGGCCCCGGCCCGGCCCGGTCCGCCGACGCGGCTCACGGTCCACCGGGCGGAGGCGCCCGCCGGGCGGAGGCGCCCGCGCGCGGCCGAGATCATAGCAACCCTGGATTCTCGACGCGCCAGCGCCCCCGTCGCGCTCGCCGCGCGTCGGGGGCGCCGCTCCTGCCGGCGCGCTCTCTAGCGGCGCCGGCCGCGCCGGTGCAGCGCGGCCGCGCAGGCGCCGGCCGCGAGCAGGGCCCACGGCGCCGAGCGGCCGCTGTCGCCGTCCGCGCCCACCGCGCAGGCGCAGCCGCCGCCTTGCACCACGACCCCGGCGCCGGGCACCTCCTCCTCCTCCTCCGTGGGGCACGCGCCGATGGAGCCGTCCGGATTGCGGCAACCGGGGACGCATTGCCTCGTCTCCGGGTCGCACACCCTCCCGCTGCCGCACTGGCTGTCCTGCTCGCAGCCCGTCGGCTCGCTGTCGTCCGCCGGGTCGTTCGGATCGCGCTCGCCGTCGTCGATCACGCCGTCGTGGTCCGCGTCCTCCTCGCCGTCGATCACGCCGCCGCCGTCGGTGTCGCGGTTCGTCGGGTCGGTCGTCGTCTCCCCGCTGTCCCCGTCGGCGACGCACGTCCCCGCGGCGGGGTTGGTGTCCGGGTGGGAGCAGTCCTCGCCGAGCTCGGTCCCGTCGAAGAGCCCGTCGTCGTCGCTGTCCGGGTCGAGCGCGTTGATCTTCCCGTCCTCGTCCGTGTCCTCGCCGGCCGCGACCTCCTCGCCGTCGATCACGCCGTCGTCGTCGCTGTCCGCGTCGTCCGGATCCGTGCCGAGCGCCGTCTCCTCGCGGTTCGAGAGGCCGTCGCCGTCGCGATCGCCCGCGTCGTCCCCGGCGTCGTTCGGATCGGTCTCCCCCTCGTCGACCTTCCCGTCGTGGTTCAGGTCCTCCTCGCCGTCGCGGATGCCGCCGCGGTCCGTGTCGGGATCCACCACGCTCGTCGTCGAGAGCCCGCCGTCGGCGTCCGGCGTGCAGCGCTCGGCGCCGGCGTCGGTGTCCGCGTGGGAGCAGTCCTTCCCCGCCTCGGTGCCGTCGAAGAGCCCGTCGCCGTCGCTGTCCGCGTCCAGGACGCCCGGCAGATCGTCGCCGTCGCCGTCGTCGCTCGGGTTCGGCTCGTCGCCGTCGAGCAGGCCGTCGTCGTCGGAGTCCGCGTCGCCGGGGTCCGACCCGAGGAAGACCTCGAGGTCGTCGCTCAGCCCGTCGCCGTCGCTGTCCGGGGTCGTGGCGTCGTCGTCCGCGTGCCCGGCCGTCGGGTCGGTCTCGCCCGCGTCGACCGCGCCGTTCAGGTCGGCGTCCTCGGAGCCGTCGGTCGCGCCGCCCCGATCGCTGTCGCGGTGGACCGCCGAGGTCGTCGTGGCCGCGTCGGCGTCCGGCGTGCAGTGCCCCGCGTCCACGTCGGTGCCCGGATCGTCGCAGCCGAGGCCGAGCTCGGTGCCGTCGAAGAGCCCGTCGTCGTCGCTGTCCACGTCGCGCACGTTGATGAGCCCGTCGCCGTCCGTGTCGTCGCTCGGGTTCGGCTCGCGGCCGTCGCGCACCCCGTCGTCGTCGGTGTCGCTGTCGCCCGGGTCCGTGCCGAGGTGCCTCTCGAGGGCGTCGCTCAGCCCGTCGGCGTCCCGGTCGGGGTTCCCCCCGTCGTCGTCGCCGTGACCGCGGGTCGGGTCGGTCTCGCCGTTGTCCGCGACGCCGTTCAGGTTGGCGTCCTCGGAGCCGTCGCGCACCCCGCCCCGGTCCGTGTCCGCCGCGACGGGCGACGTCCTCGTGAGGCCGGCGTCGGCGTCGGCGACGCAGCGCCCCGCGTCCACGTCGGTGCCCGGATCGCTGCAGCCGAGGCCGAGCTCGGTGCCGTCGAAGAGCCCGTCGTTGTCGCTGTCGACGTCGAGCGCGTTGATGCGCCCATCGCCGTCGGTGTCGTGGGCCGGGTTCGGCTCGGCGCCGTCGCGCACCCCGTCGTCGTCGGAGTCGGCGTCGTCCGGGTCCGTGCCGAGGCGCTCCTCGAGGAGGTCGCCCAGCCCGTCGGCGTCGCGGTCTTGGGTGCCCGAGTCGTCGCCGCCGTGGCCGGCCCCGGGGTCCGTCTCGCCCGCGTCGACCACGCCGTCGAGATCCCAGTCCTCGGATCCGTCGGAGATCCCGCCGCGGTCGGTGTCGGCGTCGAGCGGCGAGGTCCTCGTGGCGCCGGCGTCGCCGTCGGGGGTGCAGTTGCCCGCCGCCGCGTCCGTGCCCGGCCCGCTGCAGCCGAGGCCGAGCTCGGTGCCGTCGAACAGGCCGTCGTCGTCGCTGTCGACGTCGAGCGCGTTGAGGAGCCCGTCACCGTCGTGATCGTCCGTCGGGTTCGGCTCGTTGCCGTCCTGCACGCCGTCGTCGTCGGAGTCGGCGTCGTCCGGGTCCGTGCCGATGTGCTGCTCGAGGCGGTCGCTCAGCCCGTCGCCGTCCGTATCGACGCCGGCGTTGTCGTCGGCGCCGCGCCCGGCGGTCGGGTCCGTCTCGCCCGCGTCGAGCACCCCGTTCAGGTTCGCGTCCTCGGAGCCGTCGGGCACGCCGCCGTTGTCGGTGTCCGCGTCGAGCGGGTCGGTCGTCGTCGCGCCGGCGTCGCCGTCGGGCGCGCAGTGCCCCGCGAGCGCGTCCGTCCCCGGGCCGCTGCAGTCCGTCAGGCCGACCTCGGTCCCGTCGAGCAGCCCGTCGTTGTCGCTGTCGACGTCGAGCGCGTTGATGAGCCCGTCGCGGTCGGTGTCGCGATCCCAGAGCTCCTCGTCGCTGTCGCGGATGCCGTCGTCGTCCGAGTCCGCGTCGTTCGGGTCGGTGCCGGCGGCGATCTCGTCGCCGTCGCTCAGCCCGTCGCCGTCGCTGTCGACGAGGATGTCGGTCGGCGGCGCGCCCGGATCCATGCCGTTGCCGTCCGTCGGGTACTCGTAGACCGTGTCCCCCTCCGGGCTCTGCGCCGTGAGGAGCGCCTGGTTCGAGATCAGGCCGCCGGTGGTCTCGTCGATCCGGACCCGGAACCGCACCGTCGTGGTCTCGTCGACGCCGAGCGACCCGCCGCTCGTGCCGCTCGCCCCGTGGCCGAGCCGGACGCGGATCTCCCTGGTGTTCTCGAGGTACTCGCCCTGATCGCCGTCGCCTTCGTCGGTCAGGCTCCCCGGGGCCGGACCCGTCGTGATCTCCAGCGAGCCGGGCACATAGGTCACCCCGGCGGGCAGCGGATCGGTCAGCACGACCTCCGCGGCCTCGTCGTTCCCGGAGTTCGTGACGACGATCGTGTATTCGAGCGTGTCGCCCGGCTTGACGCCGCCGCCGTCGAGGTCGAAGACCGCCTTGCTCGACGTGGAGAGATCCGGCAGGAGCGTCGGCACCGACGTGACGATGCCGCCGAGCAGGTAGGTATCGAGGCCGCCGGAGACGACCGGCCTGATGATGGCCTCCCTCGTGCTGGGCGTGAGCAGGTGGGTCGGGACGTAGACGACGTCGAGATCGATGCCGCTCATGCTGTACCGCCCGCCGGTGAGCTGCGGCAGGTCGCCCGGCACGGACACCGGCGCGCCGAGGTACGAGCGGGTGCTGTTGAAGAAGTCGTTCGCCGGGTTCTGCGCGTCCGACAGCGCGGTCCCGTTCCACAGGATCGCGTCGCCGGTCGTGTCGTCGCCGTCGTAGCCGATGACGCCGAGCTTCGCCTGGCCCGCGTCCGGGGGGACGGCGAACCCGGAGACCCTCCACTCCACCATCGTGGTGCTGAGCACGGAGTCCAGAGCGTCGAGGAGGGCGAGGTGCCGGGCGGGCGCGCTCGGGAGCTCGTAGAACACGACCATCCACCAGCCCGCGAACGCGAACGCCTGGTACGCGCCCCGGAGGTCGGCCGCATTGAGGATGCCGCCCAGTTGATAGGCCCCCTCGCCGCGCGCCCGCACGATCGAGGTGACGTCGGCGACCACCTGGGAATGGGTGAGGGCGGCCGCTACCTCGCCCGAGAGGGTGCCGGTCACCGTCGTCTCGAAGGCGCCGGCGCCGGACCGGGCGAGCGTCGCGCTGAGCTGGGCCGAGCCCGACGTGCGGCTCACCGCCCAGTACAGGTACGCGTGGGTCACCCGCGCGCCGTCGGGCAGGTCGAGGACCGCGGTGCTCCGGGCCCTCGAGGGCAATACCGTGGTGCTCGCCTCCGCCTGCCCGGTGAAGGGGCTGTCGGCCCGCCAGTAGACGTCGAGCGCCGAGTCGCTGGTCTCCGCGCCGCAGTTGCCCACGTTGCCCACGACCGGGGCCGGCGTGCCGGTGAAGCAGTCGTGCGCGAGCGTGTTGCCGATGAGGACGAAATCGCCCCGCTGCTTCACCTGGGCCCGCGGCACCGACGGGGCCGCGCCCGCGATCCCCGAGAGCGCCCCGAGCAGCGCGGCGCCGGTGAGCCCCGTGATTGCCAATCGCTTTGTCATCGAAGCCTCCAGCCCTACGGCTGCTTCTTTGCCTTCTCCGTGATGTTGAACTGGACGCGCCGGTTCTGCTGGCGCCCGGCCTCGG
This sequence comes from Sorangium cellulosum, assembly GCF_004135735.1. GTDB lineage: Bacteria > Myxococcota_A > Polyangia > Polyangiales > Polyangiaceae > Sorangium > Sorangium cellulosum_F. The sequence continues at coordinate 107,981 of NZ_CP012670.1, forward strand.
TCTTGTTGTCCGCGAGCGGCACGTCCGGGCCGTAGCCCTTCGCCACCATGCGCTCGGGCGCGATCCCGCGCGCGACGAGCGCCTCGACCACCGACTCGGCGCGGGCCTGGCTCAGCCTCGTGTTGAACTGCCGCGTGCCGCGGTTGTCGGTGTGGCCCTGGACCTCGACCTGGCGGATCTCCGGGTGGTCGTTGAGCACGCCGGCGACCTCGTCGAGCAGCTCGTCGCTCTCCTTCTTGATGGTCGCCTTGCCGAAGGCGAACTGCACCTGCTGGAGGATGACGATCTCGGTCTCGGTCACCCGGACCGCCACCGGGCAGCCGTTCTGCTTCGGATCCGCGTTCGGCTTGCCCTTCTCGTTCGGGCACGCGTCCTGATCGTCGCGGAGGCCGTCGCCGTCGGTGTCGCCCGGGCAGCCGTTCGTGGCCGGCTCGGTCGTGACGAGCCCGGGGAGATCGGGGCACGCGTCCTCGGCGTCGGGGACCTTGTCGCCGTCGCGGTCGGGCGGCGGGCAGCCGTTCTGCTTGGGATCCGGGGCGGCGACGCCGGGCACGTCGGGGCAGGCGTCGACCGGATCGACGATGCCGTCGCCGTCGGAGTCCCCGGGCGGCGGGCAGCCGTTCTTCCTGGGATCGGGGTCGGCGACGCCGGGCGCGTCGGGGCAGGCGTCGACCGGGTCGGCGAAGCCGTCGCGATCCGAGTCCTTGGGCGGCGGCGGGCAGCCGTTCTGCCGCGGATCCGCGCTCCCGACGCCCGGGACCCCCGGGCACGCGTCGACCTCGTCGGCGATGCCGTCGCGGTCCCGGTCCTTCACGGGCGGCTTCACCTCGGGCGTGTAGGCGAGCATCGCCACGGCGCGGAACGAGGGCGTGCCGATCCCGGAGGTGAAGCCGGGGCCCACGCCGAGGCCGGCCTCGAAATCGCTGGCGACGCGGTAGCGCCCGCCGAGCAGGGCCTCGAGGTTCGTCGTGCGCCGCTGGAGGTCGGTGACCGCGATCGCGCCCGTGATCTCGGGGCCGAGCTGGAGCCGCCGCTCGTCGTCGAGCAGCAGCCCGAGGCCGGCGCCCCACTGCACCATCATGCCGCTCTCGACGTTGGCGAACGGCTTTTTGGCCCGGAACTCCGGCCCCGCGGAGAACGACCACACCGCGCTGCCCAGGTGGCCGCCGAGGACGAGCTGCGGCGCCCCGCGCACCGCGCCGTCGCCGGAGTACGCCTCGGGGTCGCCGGTCGGCAGCCACACGTAGCCGGCGACGGCGAGCTGGAACGGGTCGTGGTAGCCGCCGTAGAGCGTCGCGCGCGCGCCGAGGCGGAGGTCCCCGAGCGCGCTCGTGGTGGGCGGCGCGAGCTGGGCGCCGGAGGCGGCCCCGCCGTCGCCGGACTGGAGCGCGAGCGGCAGATCGGCGCTCACCGTGAGGCGATTCCAGAGGGCGAGCGAGGCGCCGAGGTGCAGGAGGAGCTGGTTGCCGACGATCGCGCCGCGATCCTCGTTGCCCGACCGGGTCCGCAACACGAGCGGATCCTGGGCGTAGTCGCCGAGGAGCATGATGTGGGGAGATGTCTCTCCGGCGGTGTAGGCGGACTGGACTCCGAACATCCTGTCGCCGGCGGGCGCTGGCTGGAATCTGTCGAGCGCGAACCCCTCGGGGGCCGCAGCGTCCTGCGCCTGGGCGCGGGCGGCCGCGCCGACGAGGCACAGCGTCGCCGCGAGCACGGCGGTCGGATAGGTCCCAAGTCTACGAGCCTGCATGAACGGGGTCGCCTCCTTGCGGGAAGGAACAGCAAGCGCCGCGAGTATCGACCGAAACGGCCGCGTCGTTCAACGTTTCACGAGGTCTTCAGCGGCCCGCGCCGCGCGCGCCGGCCCTGGAGGAGGGGCGCTGGCGCCGCGGTCGGTGGATGGGTCGGCGCGTCCGACCTGCACAAGGGGACCGTGCGCCGGTATACGAAGCACGCCTGACCGAGGACCGGTCTGCTGGGGCGCGGGCCGAGCGGGTGACCGCGCTCTAGGCGGTGCCGTGCTGGCGCAGCGTCGCCGGCAGCGAGAGCGCGTGATCGATGCAGGCGTGGATGTCGTCGAAGCCGGGGAGACCGTACCAGAACACCGTCCACGTGTCGTTGCGGTAGCTGCCCTCGGCCTGCTGGAAATACCAGGGGTTGACCTCGTTGCCGTTCCGGGCGCGCCAGAACAGCGCCGGGTTCTCGTTCTTCATCCGCGTCCAGAGCGAGCCGCCGATCCCAACGCCCTGCGCCTCGGTCGTCACCGCGAACTTGTCGAGGTACGGGATTGATGGCCCCTTCCCGCTCGAGTCGAGCGTCAGGATCGCGGTCGCCCGGTACGAGTCGGACAGGTAGATGCGATAGAACCGCTTCTTCTCGAAGTAGCTCGGGTCGAGCGCCCGCTGGAAGCACGCCTCGAGCAGGCCGCGCAGGCGATCGCGGTCGATGCCGTCGAGCGTGTCGTGCCGCAGGATGCGCTCGCCGCGCCGGATGAGCGTGCCAGAGCCCGTGTGCGTGAAGAGCTCCTTCGCGAGGTGATCGGGCGAGGTGATCGAGACCGAGGACGTCGCCGGCAGGCCGTCGAGCAAGAGCTTGATCTCCTGCAGCTTGAGCCGCATCGCGGCGCTCAGCCACGGTTGCGAGACGAGGCCCGCGAAGTCCTCCTCGAGGTTGATGGCCGAGACGATGCGCCCGTGCTCGTCGAGCAGGCCGCCCGCGCTCGTGAGGAAGATCATCTTGAACGGCTGCGTCGCGAGCGCGAGCTCGCGCGCGGCCACGTCCGCGTTGATGTTGACGATCTGCCCGCCCGGCGTCTCGCCGAGGCAGGCGAGGATCGGCAGGTGGCCGGCGCGGATGCTCGACCGCACCGCGTCGAGGTGCACGCGCTGGATCCGGCCGACCAGGCCGAGGCGCTCCTCGTCGACCAGCGACGCCTCGAACACGCCCGCCGTGATCGGCCGCGTGCGCGTGCCCATCTCCTCGAGCGCCTCGACGAGCCGCAGGTTCTCGCGGAGGAAGACGCGCCGCGCGACCTCCAGGATGCGCGGCGTCGTGACGCGCAGCCCGTTGATCCGCTCGCTCGGGATCCCCGACTCGGCGAGGGCCCGATCGAGCTGCGGCCCGGCGCCGTGGATGACGATGGGGTAGAGGCCGACCTGGTTCAGGAACACGAGCGAGGTCGCGAGCGCCTCGAGATCCTCGTCGAGGATGGCGCCGCCCACCTTGATGACGGCGAACTTCTGCTGGTCGACGGCCGCGTACTGCTTCAGGTACTGCTCGACCTCCTTGCGGCTGCCGAGGTTCCTGAGCAGGCGGACGATGACGTCTTGCGTCGAGCTGCTCATCGCGCTCATCACCCGTTGACCAGCATGTCCATGATGGCCTTCTGGACATGCAGCCGGTTCTCCGCCTCGTCGATGACCATGGATCGGGGCGAGTCGATCACGGCGTCCGTGACCTTCACGTTGCGCCGGACCGGGAGGCAATGGGAGAAGAGGGCCCCGGGGGTGAGCGCCATCTTCTGCTCGTCGACGATGAAGTGCTTGTACCTGTCGCGGATCGGCTTCTCCTGCTCCCAGCGGCCGAAGTAGGGGATCGCTCCCCAGCTCTTCGCGTACACGACGTCGGCGCCGCGGTAGGCGGACTCGATGTCATAGGTGATGGAGAACCTCCGCCCGTTCTCGGCCGTGCTCTTCCTGGCGGCGTCGAGGTAGCGGTCGTCGAGGTGATATTCCTCGCTGGGGCAGAGCAGGGTGACGTCCATGCCGAGCTTGGAGGCGATGAGGACGGCCGAGTTGGCGACCGCGGTGTTGAGCGGGCGCGGGTGGTACGTCCACGTGAGGAGGAGCTTCTTGCCGTCGAGGCGGCCGAGGCGCTCCTTCATGGCGAGCGCGAGCGCGAGCTCCTGGCAGGGGTGGGTGATGGTCTCGAGGTTGATGACGGGCACGGTCGCGTGGCGGGCGAACGCGTTCAGCACCCTGTCCTGCCGGTCCTCCTCCCAGCGCTGGAACTTGGGGAACGCGCGCACGCCGATGAGGTCGGCGTACCGGGAGAGGACGCGGGCGGCCTCCTGGACGTGCTCCTCGGGCTCGCCGTCCATGACCGCGCCGTCCTCGAACTCGATCGGCCAGGCGCTCCGGCCGGGCTCCAGGGCGATCGCATGGCCGCCGAGCTCCCGGATGCCGACGTCGAAGGACGTGCGCGTCCGCAGCGAGGGGTTGAAGAAGACGAGCGCGAGGGTGCGATCCTTGAGGCGCGGCTCGATCGGCCGCCGCTTGAAGCGCTGCGCGCGCTCGAGCAGGCCCTCGAGCTCGGCGCGCGTGTAGTCCATCGTGGTCAGAAAGTGCCGCATCGAACACCTCCTCGTTGTGAGCGAGCCCGGAGCGGGGGAACGCGCATTGGAGCAATCCTGCCGGCGATGTCAACGAGACGCGCGGGCGGGTGCGGTGGTGATGGGGCGTCGCTGGTGGCGGCGGCGCGGAGGGCGGGGGCGGAGCGGGGAAGGGGGAAGGGGAGTTGGCGCGCTGCCTGGCCCGGTGGAGGGGGGCGCGACGCCCGGGGGGGACGAGGTCACCTGAGCAGCGGGAGCCGACCAAGGACGGGGGCCACGGTCGACCTGGGCAGCGGCGCGACGCCAATCGCGGTCGCCTTGCCCTGGAGCCGGCTCTCCTCGAGCAGCTTGTGGGCGATCCCGGCGGAGGCGAGCTGCGCGCTCACTGCGCGGAGCGCGGCTTCATCGTCCGCGGCCAGGAGGATCTTGGTGAAGGTGCCGCCGGCCCAGGCCCGCGCCGAGTCGCTGTTTGCGGCGATGAGGTAGCCGGCGACGGCGGCGTGCGCCGCCTGCGCCGCGAGGACACCGTGGCCGAGGGCCAGGAGCTCTCGGCTGAGGATGAGATACTGGACGATCGGATCCATCCGCGGGCTCCTGGAGGGGGTCGTGCAGAGCCCTGGCGCTGCTCACCGAGAGCAGCATGGTCCACGTCTGGATGTCAATCTCCGCGAGGCTCGGTCTTGTTTCGAGCGACCGGTCGCCGCGGGCGAAGCAGAGAAGATCCTTGTTCCAGGAGCTGGCGGTGAGCCGGTTTGAGGCATGCTGCCCACGGCGTTTCCTTGGCCTGGGTCATGGTGAGTCGTCGTGTCGGCTCTCGCGTTCGCTCTCGTGAATGCCGCGGTATCGGGGGCGACCGTTCATCGTAAGAGGACAGGAGCATTTCAGATGGCCACTGCAGATCTTCCCGCCGAACGGGGGAACGTGGACGGGCGCGAAGAGGTGCTGGAGGGCGGCGGGACGACCGTCGTCACCCGGGTGGGGCAGACCGTGCGCCGGCCGTTGCGCCCGTGGAGCGCGGCGGTGCACCGGTTGCTCGAGCACCTGCGCGCCGCCGGATTCGCCGGGGCGCCGCGATTTCTCGGCACCGACGGAGTTCGGGAGATCCTGGATTACATCGAGGGCGAGGTCGGCAACTATCCGCTGCCAGAGCAGGCGCGAGGGGAGAGGGCGCTGGCGTCGGCGGCGCGGCTCATGCGCTCCTATCATGACGCCACGGTGGCGCTGGCCGACCAGCGGCCGGACGGGTGGCAGCTCCCCCCGATCGAGCCGGTCGAGGTGGTCTGTCACGGCGACTTCGCGCCGTACAACTGCGTCGTCTGCGCACGGATCGAGCATCCCGAAGGCCCCGGCGGCGGGGCGTGGGGTAGGGTCGAGCATCCCGAAGGCCTCGGCGGCGGGGCGTGGGGTAGGGTCGAGCATCCCGAAGGCCTCGGCGGCGGGGCGTGAGGGTAGGGTCGAGCATCCCGAAGGCCTCGGCGGCGGGGCGTGGGGTAGGGTCGAGCATCCCGAAGGCCTCGGCGGCGGGGCGTGGGGTAGGGTCGAGCATCCCGAAGGCCTCGGCGGCGGGGCGTGGGGTAGGGTCGAGCATCCCGAAGGCCTCGGCGGCGGGGCGTGGGGTAGGGTCGAGCATCCCGAAGGCCTCGGCGGCGCCGTGCACGAGCGGCGAGCGGCGCCCAGCGGCAGGCCGGAGCCCGGCAGAACGACGGAGCGCAGAGGCGCTGCTCCAAGAGGGGGTAATTCGAAAGCGTCGAGCCACGCGCGGAGGACCCCCGGGATGCCAGGGTTGCAAGCTGGAACGTGCAGGACTGAAAGGGACGGGTCGCTTCCTCGGGGAGAACCCGCGAAAACAAGCTGGACAGACATTGGCCCGCATCCTGCTATCCGTACAGGGCAGAGCGCCCGTGACGGTTCCCCCCCCCACCGTCGAATGGGCGCTCTGTTTTTTTGTCCTCCTGCTTTGGCGCCGGGTAGCGAGACGTCCGCCAGCACCGTCGTGCTTCATCGCCTGGCCCTGGCGGCCTTTCCGTCGCTGACCCGCGCCGCAGGTGCCTTCGTGGCCTCTCCGCCGCTGGCCCGCGCCGCAGGCGCCTTCGTGGCCTCTCCGCCGCTGGCCCGCGCCGCAGGTGCCTTCGTGGCCTTTCCGCCGCTGGCCCGCGCCGCAGGCGCCTTCGTGGCCTCTCCGCCGCTGGCCCGCGCCGCAGGCGCCTTCGTGGCCTTTCCGCCGCTGGCCCGCGCCGCAGGCGCCTTGGCGGTCTCACCACCGTTGGCTCGCGCCGCAGCAGGCGCCTTCGCGGATCCTGCCTTCTCGAAGCGCACCGCGAACGCGCCGGCGTCGTCCTCGACGAAGCGGAGGAGCGCGTCCCCTTCCTCGGCGAGCTGCTCGCGCGCCTCCCTGGAAAGGGCCGCGAACGGCTCGATCACGAGCGTGGCCGAGGCCTTTTTCCGCTCGATCGCCCACGTGCCGGCCACGAGGCCGTCCACGAGGAACGTCGGGAGGATGCGCAGGTTGGCGGACAGGACGATCCGCGCGCGGTGCTCGTCCGCGATGACCCGCGTGCGGTCGTCGTGCCCGAGCAGGAGGTTGTCGTAGTCGGGGAGAAACCGGGCCGGCGCGGGGGTGTCCGCGGGCGGGCGCGGCGCGTCGGGCAGATCGAACAGCTCCCGGCCTCGCTCGTCGCGGAACGTGCAGAGCTGCTCCCGCAGCGACTGGAGCACGTCCTTGACCCCGGTCAGGCCGGACCACGTCCGCACATCGGCCGCGGTCGCCGGACCGAACGCCGCGAGGTAACGGAGCACGAGCGCCTGGGGCGCGTCGCCCTCGCAGAGCGGTTGGCCCAGCCAGGACGCCGCCGGGGCGAAATCCGCCGTTCCCGGGTATCCCCACGGGGTCGCGGTGGGCACCTGGATCACCGGCAGACGCATGCGAACCGCGAGGGCCATGGCCCGCACGTCGCCCTCGGGATGGATCGCGGCCAGATGAGCGCGCAGCGCATCCATGGTCCGCGGCTCCTCGTCGAAGTACGCGCGCGCCTCGGCGACCAGCCGATCGACGTCGAGGGCCTCCGCGCGCGCGCCGAGGGTCGAGCGCATCGCCGCGTGGAGCACCGGCGCGATGACCGGGCGCAGGGCCAGGTAATCCTTCGCGCTCACGAGGTGCAGCGTGCCGCGCAGGAACGGCGCCCGGACGACCTCGCGGCGCAGGGCCCGCTGGACGAGCTCCTCGCGCCGAAACCCCACGAGCCGCGACCAGAGCCCGAGGAAGGGCGGCCGCGCGAGCTGGGCCTGGAGGGCGACCAGCCGCTCGATACCGTGGACCGCCGTGGTCCGCTCCCGCGAGAGCAACATCTGTCGCGCGAGCGTGGCCCGGTTGAGCTCTCGCCGTGTCAGCGTCGTGGTGGGCATGCCGGCCGGCGAGCTTATCGGAAACGAGGTTCACCGCCACGGGGCCTCCGCGCGCGCCTCCCAGGCTTCGGGCTTCGATGTCGGCCTCAGTCCACGAGGAACTGATCCGCGATCCAGGCCTCCCAGCCCGGCGGCATGCGCGTGGCATCGAGGTAGCGGCGAAGCTGCTGCGCGTCGTCGAAGGCCGCCATGCCCCACAGGCGAAACGCGTCGACGTAGCCCATGTCGTTGTCGAAGGAGTCGGCGAAGTCGGTGAGATCGAGGCCGAGCTGCCAGGGCGCCTTCACGTGCCCGGCGCAGAGCAGCCGGGCGAGCGAGAGGAGCCCGAGGCGCGGGTCGACGGGGCCGGCGTCGCCGCTCTCGAGCGCGTGGGCGCAGGCGCGCCAGCCCTCTGGCACCGCGGGAGGCGTCCAGCCGCGGTCCTTGCGGAGCTCGGCGATCTGCCGCGACCAGAACCAGAGCGCGCGGGTGCCGTAGCGGGCCGCGTCCTCGGGCGTCGGGTCGCCTTCCCACGGCCAGCGCACGCCGTTCTGCTGGCCGAGCCACGTGGTGAACGCGACGTCCGACGCGATGAGGCCCTGCTCCAGCAGCGCGGCGCGGCGCTGGGCCGCCACCGCGCGGTCGACCTCGACGAGGTCGTCCTCGTCATCGTCCTCCTCGTCGCGGCCGCCGTCCCCTCGCTCCGCGGGAACCAGGACGTCGTGGACGGCGTCTGCCCAGTTGATCGGGGCGGGAGGGTGGCGCCGCAGGTAGGCGATGCGGGTCTCCGGATCCGGGGGGAGCTGGTCGAGAAAGACGCTCCACAGCCCCATCCAGTCTTCGCCGGCGCCCATTCGCCAGCCGGCGGTGTGGCGCTCGTAGTCGGGGAATCGCTCCCAGGGAGGCACGATGTCGCCGTGCGGGTCGAGGTGCTCCCGGAGGCGAGCGCGATAGCTCTCCTTCCAGTCCATGGCGGCAGCGTACAGCACACAACGGGTGTGGTCGTGGGCAATCCCCAGAACCCGCTTGGCGGTGATCCGAAGCGCTCTCGCGGCCAGCTCACGTCGCTCCTCGACGCCTGCGATCCCGGCGCGGCGCGCGGGCGTGTGGCCGAGCTCCCGGGAGCGCAGCCCCGCGCGACAGCAGCGCTCACACGCGGAGCACCACGCCTCTCGCCCGCTCCCCCGTCGCCGCCGCGATCGCCTCCACGTAGAGCCGCACCTGCGTCTCCTGCGCCGCGCGCGCCACCGCCCCCGTGTCGGCGCCGGTCTTGAAATCGACCACGGTCCAGATCCCCACGTCGCCCACGCGCTCGCGGAACGAGAGGTCCACGACGCCCTCGGCGATCGTCCCGTCCGGGAGCCGCAGGAGCAACGGCGTCTCCCGCTCGCACGCGCCCTGGGCCGCGCTCTCCGCCGCGCGCCGGAGCAGCGGGTGCTCGAGCGCCGCGAGCGCCGCGACCACCGCCGCGTCGATCTCCTCGGCCGGCGCCCCGAGCAGCCGCGCCTGCGCCGTGGCCATCGCCCTCACCTCGTCCTCGCCCGCCCGGAGATCCACCTCGGCCAGCACCGCGTGCACCAGCGTCCCGAACCGCCTGCCATACGGCCGCCCCTCGCGCGCGACCGCCGTCTGCGCGAACGAGATCACCGGCAGCGCGTCCGGCCGCTCGCCCCGCGCCGCCCCGCCCTCACGGCGCCCCGGCCCCGCGACAGCCCCAGCGGCCCCCGGCGCCCCCGCCGCGGGCGTCTCTGTCACCTCCGCCGCCGCGGCCGCCTCGGCCGCGGCCGCCTCTGCCGCCGCCTCGTGGCTGAGCTCCGTCGCCGTCTTCACGCGGAACGCCGCCACCGACCCGCTCCGGATCGCCTGCTGCCGCGCCTCTCGCCACGCCTCGTGCCCGCGCTGCCCGTCGTGCCCGCGCTCGGCCGCGGCCGCCGCCGCGCCGCCCGCGGCCGCCGCCGCGCCGCCCGTGTCCGCCTGCAGGATCCGCTGCTGCCGGAGCCCCGCCTCCGGCTCGCGATCCAGCTCGAGCGCGTCCGGATCCCACCACACCACGCGGTGCGTCCCCGCCATCGGCGTGTGCTCCCCGGGCGCCACCGCGTCCCGCTCGTCCGCCTCGCACCGCGCCGGGCGCTCCAGCACCGTGTCGGTCCCGAACCGCGGACAGCCGAGGTGCTCCGCGCTCCGCGCGCTCCGGCGCGCGCCCTGCGCCGGGTAGAGCACCGGGTGCAGCACGTCGAGCCAGCCGTCGCTCGAGCCGTCCCCCGGCCGCGCGTCGCCCACCGCCGGCACCACCAGGAGCTCGCGCGCGCGCGTCGCCGCCACGTACGCGAGCCGCACCGCCTCCTCGCGATCGCGGCGCAGCACCTCGTCGCGCCGCTCGACCAGCTCCGCGGGCACGCAGCCGGCCAGCGGCTCCGCCCACAGGTTGAGCTCCGGATCCACGTGCCGCGACGGCTGCTGGTGCACCGCGGGCGACGCCGGATCCGCCAGGATCACCACCGGGAACTCGAGCCCCTTCGCCCGGTGCACCGTCATGATCCGCACCCCCTCCGTCCCCTCCTCGACGACCGGCGCCTCCGCCGCCTCGCCCCGCTCGGCGTCCACCTCGAGCCGCTCCACGAACGCCCGGAACGACGTCGCCCCGCCCGCCTCGAAGCGCCGCCCGAGGTCCATCACCCGCAGCACGTTCGCGAGCGCCTGCTCCCCCGTGGGCCAGATCGCGATGCCCGCGTGCGCGCGCGTCTCGTCGAGTAGCGCGCCGATCGTGTCCGCGATCGGCCGCCGGTTCCGCTCGCGGTGCAGCCGCCCGAGCACCGCGAGCGCCTCCGCCACCTCCCGCAGCGGCCGCGCCCCGCCCTCCACCTCGAGATCGAGCGCCCCGTCGTCCGCCGGCTGGACGAGCGGGTGCAGGCGCTGGAACCGGTCGCGGTACAGGAGGAGCGCGTCGTCGGTCAGCGCGAACAGCGGCCCGCGCAGCGCGGCGTAGACGCTGAGCTCGTCGTCCGGCCACTCGATCGCGAGCAGCGCGCTCCGCACCGCCATCACCTCCTCGCGATCGTGGAACGACCGCCCGCCCACGAGCACGTGCGGGATCCGCCGCGCCTCCAGCGCCCGCACGTACGGGCGGGTCGCGTCCTCGCCGAACGTCTGGAAGCGCTTGAACAGCAGGCAGATGTGCCGCGCCTCGAGCGACACCCGCTGGTCCGGGCGCTCGCGCTCGGTCACCCTCCAGCGCCGCCCCGGGAGGCCTCCCTGGCCCGCGTGGATGAGGTGGTGGACGAAGGCGCCCACCGCGTCCGGGATCGACTGCCGCACGCGGAAATCGGAGATCCTGCCGTAGTCGGCGTAGGGGCGGGGCACCGGGAGCGCGATCACCGTCGGCTGATCCGCGGGCTCGTCCCGGAACGGCTCCAGCGCGACGTAGCGCGCCTGGCTCGCCGCGCGCGCGGCCTCGCCGCCCCGCGCGGCCTCGCCGCCCCGCGCGGCCTCGCCGCCCCGCGCGGCCTCGCCGCCGCCCCCCCGCATGAGCGGCGCGAACGCGGCGTTGACGGCCGCCTGGATCGACGGGGCGCTGCGGAAGCTCGTCGACAGGTACAGCACGCTCGCGCCGCACGCGACGAGCCGCGCCTTCGTCGCCTCATAGAGCGCGACCTCGGCGCGCCGGAAGCGGTAGATCGACTGCTTCGGATCGCCGACCACGAACAGCTTGCCGGGGACCGGGCGCGCCCGCGTCCAGTCGGTCTCGGCCGGGTCGTCGGCCGCGAGCAGGAGCAGGATCTCCGCCTGGAGCGGGTCGGTGTCCTGGAACTCGTCGACGAACAGGTGCGAGAAGCGGCGGCAGAGCTCCTCGCGGACGCCGCGGCTCGAGCGGAGCAGGTCCCTCGCGCAGAGGAGCAGGTCGAGGAAGTCGAGCTTGCCGGCGCGCGCCTTGAGCGCGTCGTACGCCTCGATCGGCGGCCTGAGCTCGCGCGACAGGCACGCCGCGAGATCGGCGTTCGCGGCCGTGAGGACGGCGTCGAGCTCGGCCTTCACCCTGTCGCGCTGCGCGAGCACCTCGGCGCGCGAGAGGTCCGCGCCGAACGCCTTGCCAGCGCCCCTCCAGCGCCACTCCTTCCAGCGCGCGACGTCGCAGAGCTCGGCCTCGAGCCCGTCGTGATCGCGCCCGCCCGTCACCTCCTCGCGGCGGCGGAGCTCCGCGAGGTAGCGGTCGAGGTTCCTGAGGCTCTGCGCGAGGTAGTCGCCCTCGCGGTCGGCCTCGGCGCCGAGCTCGGCCAGCGCGGCGAGGCGATCGAGGAGCTCGTCGAGGGCGCGCTCGCGGTCGAACGGATCGCGGCGCCACGGGCGCGTGAAGTCGCGGTGCTCGGCGAGCCGGTACGCGGCGCCCCGGAGCAGGTCGCGCGGGCCCTGCGCGCCGTCGCGCGGGCGCCGGCGCAGGAGGCGGCGCACGCCCTCGGGCGGGTCGTTCAGCGTGCGCTGGAACCAGGCGTCGAACGCCTGGTCGAAGAGCGCCTCGGCCTGGTCCGCGGCCGCGACCTGGAAGAGCGGGTCCACCCGCGCCTCGACCGGCCACTCGCGCAGGAGGTCGGCGCAGAACGAGTGGATCGTGCCGATGCGGGCCGCCTCCAGGTGCGCGAGCGCCTCGTCGAGCCGCCCGCGCTCGGCCGGGCCGGACCGGGGATCGCTGCGCGCCCGCTCGATCTCGGCCCGGAGGCGCAGCTTCATCTCGCCGGCGGCCTTCTCCGTGAAGGTCACGGCGACGATGCGGTCGAGCGTGCCGCCGCCCTCCTCGGGCGCCTTGCGCAGCACGGCGACGATGCGCGACACGAGCGCGGTCGTCTTGCCCGTGCCCGCGGCGGCCTCGACGAGGAGCGTCGTCCGGAGATCCTCGCGGATGCGGCGGCGCGCGGGCTCGTCCGCGAGCTCCCTGCCGCCGCGCGTCCGGGCCGTACCGGCGGTCATGCGCGCCTCCACGCGTCATCAGGTGCTCCAGGAAGCACAGCTCGCGCCGCCCCGTTGCGTAGGCGGCGCGGGAGGCGAGCGGCGAGGGGATGCTGCGCGAGGTCCAGGTCTGACGACTCCTGGGGAGGGGGAGGTGGATCGCTACAGCCCCAGCGCATCGAGGAGCCGGCGCGCATCGGCCTCGTGGCGAGAGCACTGGGGTTTCCGCTCGAGAGCCTCGCGGGTTGCCGCTTCGCGATCGAGACGATCGGTGCGCTGGAGAAAGTCGATCGTCGCGGCCAGCTCGAGCGTGCGCCAGTGGGCCTTGCCGCAGACCGCGAGCACCTGATCCACGAGCGCGCGCGTGCTCTCGTCCACGCGGGCGGCGTACTGCGCCGTACGCGCGTCGGGCGTGTACTCGTAGCGCTTCCAGTCCTCGTCGCTCTCCTCGTGCTCGGCGATGAGCTTCGAACGAACCGCGCCTTTGATGGCGTCGGCGACCTCGGCGGAGAAGGGGCCGTAGTGGTGATAGTCGAAGTAGAAGGGTTGGAGCGGCTTCGCCCCCTTCTGCCGGAGCAGGTACATGAGCTTCTGGATGCGAAGGCGGCCCGAGAGCTTCTCGGTCTTCGTGACGAGCAGCGCCAGCACGGAGGCCAGGCCGAGCTGATCCTGGAAGGTGGTCGACATGATCGGCAGCTCCTTCCTCACTGGTTTAGTCCTTGAGCAGGTCGGGCGGCAAGTGCTCCCGTACCTCCTCCGGTACGATGAGCCGCTGCATCATGAAGCGGGATTCGAGCAGATCGAGCATGCTCTTGCCGCGCGCCTCCTCCTCAAGCGGCCGGGCCGCCCCTTGCTTCGAGATCAGCAGGATCGGATCGGCGCCGCTGTCCTCCCGGCCCCATCGGTACGGTTTGTAGTTTTCCCGACCAATCTGGTCGAGGTGCACGTAATACCTCGGGTCCAGGTCTGGCAGGGCCTTCTTTACGCGCGATCTTGCCTCGTCTTGCAGCTTCGTGAGTTTTTCATAATCCGACGTCGACACATCGATCGCCTTCAGGAGTCGACGTCGCTTCAGCCGCTCGCACAGGTCCCGCAGCGTCGGATCGTCGGTGTCGCGCCAGCGTTGCACAAGGCCCCACACATGAGCTTCATCGAGCCGCATGTAATCAACGAGGGGGACCTTGCTACCGTCCTCGATGAGCGCCCAGAGCGGATCTCGCATGTCCCCTGCGGGAAAGAGCCGGTTCCGCTGGGCGGGATCCGAGGTGGCCAGGTCGCGTGCGCGCCGGAGCGCCGCGTTGAGCAGCCACGAGGCGGCGCGGGCAGCACGGTGGAGATAGATCGACTGGTACAGATGGTAGAGCGCGTGCAGATAGCTTTCGACCACGTCGCGGGCGCGATCGTCGACGGCCAGGTACTCGTCAGGCGCCCGCTCCTCCGGCTCGCCTGCACGGATGGGCCTCTTCCAGATGTACAGCGCGCCGACGAGCCGGTCGCGATCGAATCGGTGGCTCACGATGCCGCACATCATCGCGTCGCGTGCCGTATAGTCGAGTCTGTCGGCGTCGAGCTGACTCGACACAAGCCCGTGGTACCAGCGACGATATTTTCTCTTCTTGTAATCGATGAAGGGGAGTATCGTCTCCGGAAGATCCTTGTCGTGCTCCCGCAAGCGCGCCGCGATCGGGGAGCTGTGGTCGGTGAGGATCCGGCCCGTGAGGGCCTCGTGATGGAAATGGTTCTTGCCGAGGATCTCCTCGAGCAGGTGCGAGAACGGCCCGTGTCCCGCGTCGTGCAGGAGGGCGGCGAGCGTCGTGAGCTGTCGCTCTGCGGCGTCAGCAGGGTGACCGCTGTTCTGGCACGCGGCATCGTACATCCGGGCGGCGACGTGGGCAGCGCCGAGCGAATGGGCGAAACGAGAATGCTCCGCGCCCGGGAACACCAGGTTCAACACGCCGTTCTGCTTGATGCCGCGGAGCCGCTGGAATATCTCCTCATCGACGAGCTTGCGGACGAGCTCACCGAACCCGTCACGAGCGAATGCGACATCGCCGTGAACGGGGTCGCGGAAGATGTAAGGTCGCCGTAGTCGCTCGGGGCCAGAAGGCATGCACGGAAGCTACCGGCCGCAGTTTCCGTGTCAAGGCAATGAGAACGCTCCGGGAATTCCCGCGCGCCCACCCCGGACAGAGCTTCGCGCCCGGCTCTGCGAGCAGCAGCAGAGAGGCCTGAGCCATGCACGCCGAGTCGACGTGCCCTGGAGGCGGTGGTGGTACGGGCTCAAGCCCGTGCGCTGGCACCGAGGTGCGCCCCCCGCGCCCGCGGCGGGCGCGGTGCAGTACAGGGAGACGGATCTCCAGTTCGCGTGCGTCCCCCGCGCCCGCGGCGGGCGCGGCCGTCGGGGACGGTCCGCCACGAGCAATGGCCGCCGGGGACGGCCGTCTGCGGACGCGCTCGCCTCAGGCGCGCCGCGGGCGGTGGCCGACGCGGCCTTCGTAGTGCTTCTTAATGGCCGGGGGGGAGCACGACGTGAATGCCTTCGGACGATACATGTGCCCGGGCGCCTGCTTGCGTGAGGTCGTCTCGGCCGGGGTGCCCGGCATCGGGGTCCGCCCCCGGGTGGTGGAGCGCGGTGGGGGCTCACCGGAAAGGCTGAAGTGCAGGCGCGCCACCAAGGAGGCTTGCCGGAACGCAAGCCCCGGAGGTGAGCACCCACCGCGCTCCACCACCCACCCCCGCGGGGGGGCGCGGTGACCGGGATCCCGGACGACGAGCGCGCCGCGCTCGCGCGCCTCACACCCCTCCTGGGCGCGCGGGCCTCGGTCGCTCCGGGCCGGCCGCAGGCGCCCACCCCCCTCGAGCTGCTCGAGCAGGTCGCGGGCGACAGCGAGGACGAAGCGCGCGGCCGCGCCTTCGCCCGGGCGCTCGGCGACATGATCGTCGCGGTCCTGGACAACTTCCCCGACAACATCTTCTGGGACCTCGACTACCTGGCCTGCTGCCTCTGGCAGGCCGGATCCGCGCCCGCCATCCGCGACCTCGCGCGCCGGGTGGTGTCGCTCTGCCAGGGCTTCGGCAACAAGTCGACGCTGCGCTTCCGCTACGCGCACGACTTCCTCTACGGCTACGACTGGGCGCGCTGGGTGACGCGCAAGCCGGAGGAGCGCGCGGGCGTCGGGCCGTTCGACCCCGCGTTCCTCGACCACCTCGACGGCCGGCAGGCGGCGCTGCTCGAGCTCGTGGCCAGGAACGACCGCAAGTACGCGCCGCTGCGGGGCCGGGAGTTCCGCAACCCGTTCCCCTTCAACCGCGAGCCGCGCGAGGAGACGCAGCTCCACCACCTGCTCGCCCAGGTCGATCTCATCCCGCTCAAGGCCTGGCGCCTCGACGGCGAGCGCCGCTGGGACCTGCCGTTCACCGACCTGCGCGCCCAGCTCGCCGAGCGGCTCGGCCTGTCGCGGGGCGAGGGGCGATGAGCCGCGCGCCGGGGGGGCTCCGGGCCTGGATCCAGGCCTCGCGGCTGCCCTCGCAAGCGTACATCGCGCCCCCGCTGCTGCTCGGGCAGCTCGCCTTCGCGCGGACCTCGGGGCGGCGGATCGACCTCGAGACGCTCGCGGCGGTCCAGCTCTTCGGCGTGCTCGACCAGCTCTTCATCGTCTACGCCAACGACGTCGCCGACCAGGAGACCGACCGCCGGAACCGGACGGCCACGCTCTTCTCGGGCGGCTCGCGCGTGCTGGTCGAGCGGCGCCTGTCGCCGCGCGCGCTCTCCGCCGCGGCCCTCGCCTGCGCCGCGGGGCTCGTCGCCGTCTCGGCGGGGCTCGCGGCGGCGCGGGGGGCGCCGCTGCTCGTGGTCCTCGCGCTCGCGGCGATCCTGCTCCTCGCGGCGTACAGCCATCCGCCGCTCCGCCTCTCGTACCGGGGCGGGGGCGAGCTGCTCCAGATGGTCGGCGTCGGCGGGGTCCTGCCGCTCTACGGCTACCTCGCGCAGGGGGGCGCCATCGAGCGCTTTCCCTGGGCGCTGCTCGCGTTCCTGCTGCCGACCCACCTGGGCTGCGCCATCGCCACCGCGCTCCCCGACGAGCCCTCCGATCGCGCGAGCCAGAAGCGCACGCTGCCGGTGCGCGTGGGGGGAGAGCGGGCCGCGTGGTGCGTGGCCCTGCTGAACGGGCTCTCGCTCCTGCTCGCGCCCGCCGGCCTCGGCGCGCTCGGCCTGCGCCCTGGCCCGGGCCTGCTCGTGACGGCGGCCGCGGCGCTGGTCGTGCCGCTGGCCCGCCCGGCGCCGCCCGGCTCGCGCCGGATGCTGATCCGGGTCGGGGCCGCGGTCACCGCCACGCTCGCGCTGGTCGGCTCCACCGCCCTCGACCTCGCCGCGCGCTGAGCAGGGCGGCCCGATGACGCACGCGTTCCTGCTGCTGTCGCTCCTGTTCCTCGTGCCAGGGGCGGTGATCTGGCGCGCGCGCCCGGATCTGCGCCCGCTGATGAGGCGGATGGCGGTCGTGTCGCTGCCGTTCGCGACGACCGAGCGGCTGTTCTATCCGAGGTACTGGACGCCGAAGTTCCTGTTCGATCTGGCCGATCACATCGGGTTCGGCGTGGAGGACGTGCTGTTCCTCGTCGGGCTGAGCGCCTTTTCCTCCACCGCGTATGCCGTGGTGTTCCGCCGCGCGCCGGTGCCCTGCGCCGGGCCGCGCGCGCGGCCGTGGCCGCGGGCGGCGGCGGGGGTCGCGCTCGCGCTGCTCGCGGCCGGGGCGCTGCTCGCGGCCGGGGTGCCCGTCCTCTACGCCTCGGCCGCGGCCATGGTGGCGATCGCCGCGGCGCTCGTCGTGGCGCGCCCGGACCTGCTCGTGCCGGGCCTGCTCGGGGCGCTCCTGTCCGCGGCGCTGTACCTCGGCCTGTTCCTCGTGTTCGGGGCGCTCGTGCCCGGCGTGTTCGAGCGCACCTGGCGGCCCAGCGTGCTGCTGCCGGGCAGGACGCTCCTCGGCGTCCCGCTCGACGAGATCCTGTACGGGCTCGGCGCGGGCTTCGCCGCGACGGTGTTCCCGGCGTGGGCCTTCGGGTTCCGGTTCGAGGAGGCGCCCCGGGCCGGGCGGCCCCGCGGACGAGCGCCTCGCGGGACCGGGTGAGGGCGCGGGCCGGGTCGCCCGGGGGACTCGGCGTCAGGCCGGCGTCGCCCGGGCGACCTCCTGGGTCATGGCAGCATCAGGACGCACTCGGTCCAGCAGGCCATCTCGGTGCCGCCATCCGAGGTGTTCCTTTCCTCGCAGATGCGCCGCTCGATCAGGTCCGGCGGGCACTCGTCCTCCACCGGCACGCACTCGCTCTGGCAGTACGGATACTCCGGGAAGGGCATGCCCCCGACGCCGGTGCCGGTGCTGGTGCCGGTGCTGGTCGTGGTGCCTTCGTAGCAGACGACCTGCTCGGTCGTGCCCCGCGGGCACTCGAGGCCGATGGGCAAGCAGTCGGTCCAGCAATACGGATCGTCCGGGAAGTACTCGCCGCTGCCGCCCGAGCCGACGCCGCCGCCCTCGCAGGTGGTCTGCGGGATCGTGTTCGGCGGGCAGTACGGCTCCACGGGCACGCAGTCGGTCCAGCAGCCGCCGCCGGGATACGCGCCGCCTGCGCCGCCGTAGCCGGGGCCGGTGGAGGCGGCGCTGCCGTCCTCGCAGACGCTCTGCGGCTCGGTGCCCGGCGGGCAGTGGGGCTCCACGGGCACGCAGTCGGTCCAGCAGCCGTCGCCGGGATACGCGCCGCCTGCGCCGCCGTAGTAGCCGGTGCTGCTGCTGGTGGAGCCGTAGTAGCCGGTGCTGCTGCTGGTGGAGCCGTAGTAGCCGGTGCTGCTGCTGGAGCCGTAGTAGCCGGTGCCGCTCGAGCCGACGCTGCCGCCCTCGCAGACGCTCCGCGGCTCGGTGCCCGGCGGGCAGTAGGGCCCCACGGGCACGCACTCGGTCCAGCAACCGTCGCCGATGGGCGTGGAGCCGGAGCCGCCGTAGGCACCGCCCGCGCCGGCGGCGCCGCCCTGGCCCCAGTCGCCGGGACCGGGATCCCAGCCGCCCGTGGTGGTGCCGGTGACGGCGGTGGTGGCGACGCTGGTGACGCCGGTGCCGCAGACGGTCTGGGGCTCGGTGCCCGGCGGGCAGTAGGGCCCCACGGGCACGCACTCGTTCCAGCAATCGCCGGGATAAGGCATCGCCCCGCCGCCGGCGCCGCCCTCGCCCCAGCCGCCCACGGTGACGACGCTGCCGCTGGTGTCGGCCGGACCCCAGCCGCCCGTCCCGGCGACGGTGGTGACGACGCTGCTCGTGCCCCCGCAGAAGGTCTGCAGCTCGGTGCCCGGCGGGCAGACCGGGGGAGGCGGGACGCACTCGCTCCGGCATCCCGGAGGCACCGGGAGCGGTCCTCCGGGGCCGCTCGCCCCCATGCCGCCCACGGCCGCGGTGGTGCTGCCGCTGGTGCCGTCGCAGGAGATGTACTGGGACCATCCGGCAGGACATGCGTGGTCAGGTACACATTGCTCTTCGCACATCACGCCGACCTCGCACGGCGAGCAGACTTTTTCCCAGTGATAGCCTGGTCCGCAGTCGGGCTCGGGCGGCGGTGGCGGCTCCACCACGGTTCCGCAGCCCTGCCCCTTGGCGCCGGTGAGCACCACGAGCGCGGAGAGCGCGAGGAACCCCTGGAGGGAGGCGCGAGCGGCCGACGAGCGAGAGACAAGGGACGAGAAGAGCGTGAATCGCATGGGGGGACTCCATCCTGCGTGCCTGTGGCAGGCACGCGAGCAAGGAACGACGGCTCTGCGCCGCGCCGCGGGGAGCAGGGCGGCTCGGCGGCTATTCCGCGCCGCGCGGAGAGCTCGCTCCGCCAGGAAGCACCCGATATGCCAGGCCCGTCCGCCTGCTCGGCGGCGCGGCGCCGAGGCTCGAGGCGCCGCGTTCTTGCGAGATTTCGTCGCCGTCCTCGAGGTGCGCGGCCGCCGCGGGATCGGCCGCAGGAGGCGCCGCCGGGGTTGTGCCACGACGAGGGCGCTGGAATTGTGCCACCTTGGGTCAGCGGGGCCGCGAGAAGTTGCGCCGGTCTGCGCAGACGGGCTGGGGGAGGGGGAAGGGGCGCACCCGAAGGGGCGCACCCAGGTTGAGGGAAGGGGCGCACCCAGGTTGAGGCGGGAAGGGGCGCACCCAGGTTGAGGCGGAGGGCGCACCCAGGTTGAGGAGGGCGCACCCAGGTTGAGGCGGAGGGCGCACCCAGGTTGAGGCGGAGGGCGCACCCAGGTTGAGGAGGGCGCACCCAGGTTGAGGCGGAGGGCGCACCCAGGTTGAGGCGGAGGCGCCACGTTGAGGCGGAGGCGCACCCAGGTTGAGGCGGAGGCGCACCCAGGTTGAGGCGGAGGCGCACCCAGGTTGAGGCGGAGGCGCACCCAGGTTGAGGCGGAGGCGGGTTGAGGCGGAGGCGCACCCGGGTTGCGGCGGAAGCGCACCCGGGTTGCGGCGGAAGCGCACCCAGGTTGCGGCGGAAGCGCACCCGGGTTGGGGGGAGCGAGGTTGGGGGAGCACCGGCAAGCGGCAGGCCTGTGCCGGAGAGGCCGGCGTCAGGCATGCGCGGGCGACCGACCTTCCGCCGCGATGATGCCTGGCGGCGCCATGGCGGAGTTGCGGGCGCCTACCCCCTCTGGGTTTCCTTCTCTCCGAGAGAAGGTTGCACGTCCAATTTTTCCCCCGGACGCCGCCGGATCTCGCTTGAGCCGGCGCACGCCGGTCCTGTAATCCTGGCATGCATGGATCTGTTCCAGGTCTCGGCCGCGCTGCTCTCGCTCGCCGCTGTCTTCAGCTATTTCAACCATCGATTCCTCAAGTTGCCGACCACGATCGGGTTGATGCTGATAGCGATGACGACGTCCCTCGCCATGGTGGCCGTCGGAGAGCTGTTCCCGACCGTGGAGGCGGAGGCGAAGGAGCACCTCTCGGGCATCGACTTCAACAAGACGTTGATGCAAGGGATGCTCGGCTTCCTGCTGTTCGCCGCCGCATTGCACGTCAACCTGGCAGATCTCAAGAAGCAGCGGCTCGTGATCGGCGTCCTGGCCACCGGGGGCGTGCTCATGTCCACCGCGCTCGTGGGCGGCATGACCTACGCCGTCATGACGCTGATGGGCGTGGAGATCCGGCCGATCTACTGCATGCTCTTCGGCGCGCTGATCTCCCCCACCGATCCCATCGCGGTGCTCGGCATCCTCAAGCACGTGGGGGCGCCCAAGGAGCTCGAGATGAAGATCGCCGGGGAGTCGCTCTTCAACGACGGTGTGGCCGTCGTCGCGTTCCTCGGGCTCCTGGAGATCGCGTCGGGGACGGCCGGCTTCGACATCCAGCGGCTGTCGCTGCTGTTCGTCCAGGAGGCCATCGGCGGCGCGGTGTTCGGCTTTGCGCTCGGGTTCGTGGCGCTCGCCATGCTGCGAAAGGTCGACGATTACAAGGTCGAGGTCCTGATCTCGCTGGCGACCGCGGCGGGCGGCTACGCCCTGGCGTACGCGATCCACGTCTCCGGCCCCATCGCCATGGTGGTGGCCGGGCTCTTCATCGGCAACGAGGCGCGCGCCGGCGCCATGAGCGAGAAGACCCGCGAGCACCTGGACGACTTCTGGGAGCTGATGGACGAGATCCTGAACGCGGTGCTGTTCGTCCTGATCGGCCTCGAGCTCCTGATCATCTCCTTCAGCGGTCAGTCCGTGCTCGCGGGGCTGCTCGCGTTCCCGGTCGTGCTCCTGGCGCGGTTCATCGCGGTCGCGCTGCCGGTGAGCCTCATGAAGCGGCGCAGGGTCTTCACCCCGGGCGCGATCCGCATCCTCACCTGGGGCGGCCTGCGCGGCGGCGTCTCGGTGGCCCTCGCGCTCTCCCTCCCGGCAAGGCTCGCGGACGGCGCGCTCGTCCCCGAGCGCGAGATCGTGCTGAGTATCACCTATGTCGTGGTGGTCGTCTCCATCGTGCTCCAGGGCCTGACGATCGGCCCCTTGCTGCGCCGGACGATCGCCGCCGCCGTCGCCCCCGAGCCGGAGGACCAGCTCCCCGCGGGCGCCGCCTGATCGCGCCGTATCCTGCGCGCGACACGAGCGGGGTCGGGGGGCAGGACGTCGGGGGCAGGGGCGGGGCCGCCTATTGACCCGCCGCCGGGGGCGCACCCATCATGCCTCTCCCATGAATGCAGAGGAATTCCTCGACGAGCTCGACCGCAGGGTCGGCGAGCGCCTCGCGCGCATCGGGGCCGCGGCCGGCGCGGCGGAGCCCCGGGACGGCGTCGGCATCCCGGAGCTGCTCTCGACCGCGCTCAAGAAGGAGCTCGAGGCGACCGAGGAGGCCGCGCTCTGGCTCACCACCGAGACCGACGTCGAGGTGAAGCTCGCCCTCGCCCGCCAGTGCGGCGACGAGGCGCGGCACTACCGGCTCATCGCCGAGCGCCTCCGCGCGCTCGGCGTCGATCCGGCGGCGATCCCGGCCAGGTTCGGGCCCCCCACGCCGATGTTCGGGTACCTGAAGGGGCTCGGCTCCACGGTCGAGCGCGTCGCGGCGGGCCAGTTCACGCGGGAGGCGCTCGCGAAGGTGCACAACCAGGCCTTCATCGAGTACTGCGAGGCGCAGGGCGACGCCGAGACCGCGCGGCTCTACCGCGACGTGATCCAGCCCGACGAGGGCCACCATCACGAGATGGGCCGACGGCTCCTCGCGCGCCTCGCGATCACCGAGGAGGCCCAGGCGCTCGCGCGCGCCGCCGCGATGCGCACGCTCGAGATCGCCGAGGAGCTCCAGGAGATCGCGCGCATCAAGATGGGGGTCTGCCGCGCGCCCGGGTGCTAGCCAGCGACGTTGTCGCCGAGGGATGCTCCGCCGCCCGGAGGTCCGGGGCGCCCGCCGTCACGCGTCCTCTGGCTCGTCGCCGAAGAGCACGCCCACCTGAAGCGCGATGGCGTCGAAGGGCTCGGCCCTGACGCGCTCGCCTCGCTCCGCGCGGAGCGCCACGAGATATCCTTCCGGGGTCCACCGGTGCACGGTCAGCGTCTCCTCCCTGGGATCGACGATCCAGTAGTGTGGGAGCCGACAGCGATGGTAAACGCGCATCTTCTTGACCGTGTCGTTGCGCGCGTTGTCCGGGGACAGCACCTCGCATACCCAGTCGGGCCGGAGCCGGACAGGGCTTCCGCTGGGGCGCTCCGGCGAGCGTTCGCGGCGCCAGCCGACCACGTCGGGCCGGTACACCTGGTCTGGCATGAGCTCGACCTCGACCTCGGTGGCGAACCACCATCCACCGGGCCAGCGGCCCCCGGGGCGCCGCTGGAACGGGATCTTCACATGCGCAACGATGGCGGACTGCGCATCGCCGTGCTCGAACGAGGACACGGCCTTCTGCACGAGCGCGCCGTCCACGATCTCGTGAAAGCGCTGCTCCTCGGGGATGGCCAGGAGATCCGCGGCGGTGGCTGGGCTCGGCTTCTGCGCAGCGGTGGGCACGCGTCGAGCATAGCGTCCCCGCGCGGAGCGTCGCCAACCTTCGATTGGTTCAGCAGTTTCTGACACTTGAGAGTCGCCCGCGGGCAGGCTGGCTCGGCGGCGCTCACCCCGCCGGCGGCGCTCAGCCCGCCGGCGGCGCTCACCCCGCCGGCGGCCCCCAGCCCGCCGGCGCCCCCCAGCCCGCCGGCGCTGGCGGCGCGACCTGGCCGAGCACCTCCATCCAGGCCGTGCTCTCCACCCACGCTGCCAGGTAAGGCGCGTTCGCCGCGCGGCGCTGCAGCAGCACCAGGAACGGCTCCGTCACGAGGAACGAGCGGCGCGGCGGCGGCCCGTACGAGCCCATGACCGCCTCGGCGCTCGCCCCGGCGCCCCCCTCGTTCAGGTGGAATCGCACCCGCTGCTTCGCCTCGTCGAAGCGCTTTCCCCGGACGCGCTCGCCGAGCAGAGGCCGCCCCACGAGCTCGCCGAAGCGCCCTTCCAGGTCGAGCCCGAGCCTCGGTATCAGGAGCGCCTCGTCCGGCGCGAGCCGCCGCGCGGCCCCGTCGAGCCGGTCGAGCCGGCCCAGCGCGCGCTCGACCGCGGCGGCCAGCGTCTCCGCGGGCGGGATCTGCGCGACGAGGACGCGGCTGTCCGGATCGTCCGCGAGGAGCTCCAGCACGAAGTCCTGCGGCGCCGTCCAGTCGTGCACGACGACCTGCGCCCGGCGCGCCGGGTCCGCGCCGAACGGGTTGCCGTCGAGGCCGAAGGCGCGGACCCGCGCGCGCTTGAAGGTCCCCTCCCGCACCGCGAACGTCGTCTCGAACCTCAGGACCTTGTCCAGGAACCCGTAGGCCAGGAGCGCGTCGGGCGGCACCGCCTCGGGCAGGTACTCGGGCCGCGCGCCGGGGACCTTCGCGAGGAGCTCGGCGCGCAGGGCCTCCACGATGCCCTCGCCCCCGAACCCCGCGCCCGCCACGCTCCACGCCGGGTCCACCACCTCGGCGCCGAGCGCCGTCGCGTTCAGCGCGTCGGCGAGCGCCGGCTGAGGATCCATGCGGATCGGGCCGAACCGCGCGCGCAGCCGCTCCCAGGCGAGCGCGAAGGCGGCGCAGAACACGAGATCTTCCCGGGGCGACAGGAGCGGCGTGGACAGGCTCGCGCAGACCGACGGCATGGGACCTTCAGGGCTCAGGGGCGGCGGGTGAACGGCTGCATCGTGCCGGCGGGGCCGGCGATCGTGACGCCCGGGATCGTGGGGTGGTCGTACATGCTATCGCCGACGCAGGCCACCGTGGTCGCGCCGGTCGCGTTCGCCACCGCCTGCGCGGTCGAGCCGCCCGGCTGGCCCGGCGGGTCGGTGCCGCCGTGGCAGACCGTCATGTGGATGTTGCTGCCGGTGAAGCCGGCGCCCCGGATGCTGCTCCCGAGCTGCTGGCCGTTCATCGTCGCCCCCGTGAACCGGCCGCTGGGGTCCGCGTAATGGAGCTGCCCGGGCGACCCGTGGCCGTAGATATAGAGATCGCGCTCGCCGGCGAGCGCGCTCGGATTGCCGAGCTGGCTGAAGTGCACGATCCTCTGCCCCGTGGCCGCGGCGCGCGCGTTCGCGCCGTTCACGCACGTGGGGTCGTCGCTCATGAGAAGAACGACGAGGCCGAGCGGATCGACCCACAGCGTGACGTTGGGCACGAACGCGAGCTCGAGCGCCGAGGCCTCGAGCCAGAGCGGGTCGGGCGAGGTGAAGGTGCCGAGCTCCGCGGCGTAGTCCCTCGCGCGGTGGTAGGTGAGCCCCGTCAGCGCATCGTGCCGCTGCCCGGCGAACCGGATCGCGGTGAACGGGCCCTCCGACCGGACGACCGCGCCGAACGCGCCGAGATCCTGGGCGACCGCGGCGCCGGTCGCGTCCACCATCAGCCAGG
Organism: Sorangium cellulosum; assembly: GCF_004135735.1. Lineage (GTDB taxonomy): Bacteria > Myxococcota_A > Polyangia > Polyangiales > Polyangiaceae > Sorangium > Sorangium cellulosum_F. The sequence continues at coordinate 133,018 of NZ_CP012670.1, forward strand.
GGGTCGCGGCCGCGTCCGAGACGACGCTCCGCCACCCCCCCGCGGCGCTGCCCTCCAGGAGCGGGGTGATCTCGTCGTCGGCGAACACCCGCCGCACCGAGGCGCCGTCGCTGCCCAGCTCCTCGACCTGGACCTGATCGTCCCAGCCGTACCACCTGCTCGATCCGTCGCTCCGCACCTCGCCGAGCCGCCGGTTGAACGCGTCGACGTGGTAGTGGACGGCGAGCCCGTCGCCCCGCGTGGCGCGCGCGAGCGCGTCGAGGCCGTCGTATTCGTACGTCCAGCTCTCGAGGCGGCCCTCCGCCTGCCGCGACGCGAGCCGGCCCTGCGCGTCCCACGTGTACGCCGCCGCGGCCGTGCGGAGCACGCGCCCCCCTGGCCCGGTGCGGTCCTCGACGGAGCGCAGCGGGGTCCCGCTCGGGTCGTACCGGAGCTGCTCCTCGGCCCCCAGCCCCTGCACCGAGAGGGGCCGCCCGAAGAGATCCAGCTCGTACGTGCGCTTGCCAGCGGCGCTGTCGACCACCTGCGCGAGCGGGCCGGTCTTGCTCCAGGTATACCAGCGCTCGCGGACGGGCGTCCCCGCGGCGTCCTCCAGCGTCGTGGCGAGCGGGCGCCCCAGGGGATCGCGCCTCGTGCGGATGGCGTACCCGCGCTCCCGGACGCGCGCGGTCTCCTTGCCGAGCGCGTCGACCTCTCGCAGGATCCGCTCCACGCCGGCCGCGGACTCCAGCGAGATCGAGGTGACATCGCTGCTCGGCCCGCGGCCTAGCTGGACCTGCCAGCCCGTCGAGTAGCGCCTCGCCGTGACCCAGCCCTTCGCGTCGAAGGCCCGGTCCACGAGGTACCGCCACCCCCCGACCCGCTGCTCCTCGCGCACGATCCGCCCCGCGGCGTCGCGCTCGAGCAGCACCTCGGTGGCGCCGCGCACGCCGCGGCGGACGAGGCCGCGGTCGTCGTACTCGAGGGTCGTCACGAGGTCGCCGTCCTCCCGCCGGATCACCTCGCCGCAGCGGCTGTAGGCGATCTTCCGGACGGTGGAGCCGGCCACCTCGGCGCGCACGACGCGGCCGCGCACGTCGTGCTCGTAGCGCGTCTCCACGCCCGAGAACGTCCTGGTCCGGATCACGAGACCGCACGCGTCCCGCTCGATGGTGAGCGACTCCCCGGCCGGGTTCTTGACCCAGGCCAGCCGGCCCCGCGCGTCGTAGCCGAAGCGATAGCGGCTGCCGTCGGGCTGGACCTCTTCCACGACGAGGTGCCCGACGTAGCGCGCCGACGAGACGCCCCCGCCGGGGTGGCGCATCGACACGCGGCGGCGGGCGCCGTTGAACTGCGCCTCGACCACGACGCCCCCCGGCGCCCGGACCCGCACGGGGAGGCCGCGGCTGTCGTAATCGAGCTCGTAGACGGCGCCCGCCGGCATCTCGGCGCGGACGAGCTGGCCGAAGAGATCGTAAGTGTACCGCGCCGTCCCGCCGCGCGGCAGCGTCCGCGCGATGAGGTTTCCGTGGGCGTCGTACTCGAAGGTCTCGGCGGCGCCGTCGGGCGCGACCACGGCGAGCACCCGCCCGCGCTCGTCGTACTGATATCGTGTCTTCGCGCCGAGCGGGTCGGCGCGCTCGAGCACCTGGCCGCGCTCGTCGACGGCGAAGGTGTACCGGGCGCCCGCGGGATCGCGCACCTCGAGGATGGCGCCGTCGTCGCGGCGCGTGAGGCCGAACGAGCGGCCCATCGCGTCCGTGAACGACACGAGCCGCCCCGCCGCGTCATACGCGCTCCGCTCGCTGCCATCCGCGGTCGTGGAGCGGATGATCTGGCCGGTGGCGCTGTACGCCAGGTGCTTGTGCTGGCCTCGCGGATCTTCGTATTGCTCGACGAGCCCGAGCGCGTTCCCCTTGTAGCGGAACCTGTGCCCGAGGCCGTCGATGACGGTGGTCTCGTGGGGAGCGGGCCCGTACTGGAAGCGCATGTGAAAGAGGCCCCTGGGCCGCCCGGACATCGACGCTTCCGGCGCGCCGATCGCCTCGAGGATATCGGCGTCCTCGAGATCGCCCCAGGTCTCCACGCAGCGCCGCTCGCCCGAGACGTCGGCGTACACGAAGTGGTACCGGAGCCCGCCGGGCTGCTGCTCCAGGACGAGGTAGTGCTCGTCGTCGTAGACATACCGCGTCTCGACGCCGCCGGCGTCGATGGCGCGGACGAGGTCGTTCTTCTCGTCGAGCTCGTAGGTGACGAGGCGCTTCCTGTGCTCCGCGCCGTCCGCGCCCGTCGCGGCCACCCACCAGCTCCTGTACGGGCCCTCTCGCTCGAGCCACGCCCGGCGGCCGACCGAATCGACGATCTGGACGACCTCGCGGTCGTTCCACGTGATCTCGGCGCTGTTCCCCGCCCGATCGCGCAATTGCGTGAGCCGATACCATCCGGGCGCGTGACCGCGCGTGAGGACGCGGAGGACGCCGTCGTCGAGATCGACGACGAGCGCGTCCGCCTCCCAGTACACGCGCCGGCCGAAGGGGAGCAGCAGCTGCACGTCGCCGGCTGGAACGGCGAACGTGGTCGCGCGGAGGGTCTCGTCGATCAACGTGAGCCGATCGCCCCGGATCTCGGCCTGCCAGCACAGCGAGTGGGACCACCCGCGGCCGATGCCGCACTCCCCGAGGACGGAGGACGTGCGGTAATGGCGGGTCCAGGCGACGGGGAGGACGCCGGGCAAGGAGAAATCGGTCTCCGGCGGCGTGAACACCGCGCCGGTGATGACATCGACCGGGTGCCCGGCGCTGGCCTGCCCGTCCGCCCCCGGCGCCGCGGGCGGGCTGGGTGGCCCCGCGCCCTGGTTGGACCCGCCGCCGCCCCCGCCGCCATTGCCAGCGCCCTGCGGCCCGGCCCCGCCCGGCCCGCCCGCGCCGCCGCCCGCGCCGCCGCCGCCGCCGCCGCCGCCGCCGGCGCCGCTCGCGCTGGCGCCCGCGCCCACGGTGATCGCCTTGTTCATCTGCCCCATGCTGCCGGTGATGCCGGCCATGCCGAGCTCGATGAACACGTTGGGCGCGCCGAGCCAGGGGAAGCAGGGGCCGGCCGTGTTGAGGCTGACGACCTCCTTGAGCGTGCCGGGCTCGTTGCCGTGGCACGCCTTCATGCAGCCGCCCACGGTGAGGATCTTGGCGCCCTCGATCTTGGTGCGCATGCAAGGGTCGATGATCCCCTCGGCCACGGTGCCCATCGTGGGATAGGGGATCGGCACCGGGCTCGGGGCGGCGGGGGTGAGACACACGCTCACCGCCATGCCGGTCATCTGGTGCCCGGATTTCTCGGTGATGGTGTCCATCATGAGGGCGGTGACCTTGCCCATGGCCGCGCGATGGTCGCACGCCCGGCGCGACAGAGGAAGAGCCCGCCTGGGCGTTCCGCGCCGGCCGCGCGCCCGCGAGCGCGAGCGCCATGGTGTGCTTGGAGCGCGCGACGCTGCGGCCAGGCGCCCCCGGCGCGGCTCGGCAGATCTCCGGCGCGCACGCGGCGAGGGCGCGCCGTCGCACCTCGCGCGACGCCCCGCGCGTGACCGTGGACAAATCGTGTTCGTGTGAAATCGTTGTTGGTCGCGTGAGATCCTTGGCCGCCTGGGGAGTGAGCCGATGTCGGCCCACGCCGCTCGCCCGCGATGCCGGCCCACGTCGCTCGCCCGCGATGCGCTTGCCCGCGCTTTCCGACCGCGATGATAGAGTGCCGCGATGAGCCGCCGGGTCACCCGCGACGGGATCGGGATCCTCCAGATCCATTTCGCCTTCGATCGCCGGCTGGTGGAGGTCGTGAAAACGCTCCCGGCCCGCCGCTGGAATCCCGAGCAGAAGGCCTGGTGGGTCCCGGAGGCGCACGTGGTCGCGGTGGTGGACAGGCTGCACCCCGAGGGGTTCGGCTTCTGCGAGGCGACGCTGCGCCTCTACCGGGAGCGCGGCGGCGTCCTCGCCCTCGACGAGGCGCGCGCCACGCCGGCCCGCGCCGTCGAGCCCATCCGATTCGAGGCTCCGCGCGATCGTGACGCACGGCCGAGCCCGGCGGTGGCCGCCTCCGACCTCACGGTCTCGCAGCTCAACGGGCAGGTTCGCGCCGCGCTCGAGGCCGCGTTTCCTGCCTCGATCTGGCTGGTGGGGGAGGTCTGCGGGTACAACCGGGCCGCCCACAGGAGCACCGTCGGCTTCGAGCTCGTCGAGCGCGACGCGCAGGGGAAGGCGATCGCCGAGATCAAGGCGACCCTCTTCGAGCGCGCGCGCGATGAGATCGAGCGGCGGCTCGCCGCGGCGGGCAACCCGTTCCAGCTCGAGGACGAGATCCAGGTCCGCGTGCGCGGGCGCGTGGAGCTGTACGTCCCGTGGGGCTCGTACCGCTTCCTGATCGAGGATCTCGACGTCGGCTACACGCTCGGCGAGGCCGCCCGGCGCAGGGAGGAGATCCGCCGCCGGCTCGCCGAGGAAGGGCTCCTCGACCGGAACCGCTCGCTGCCCTTCCCCGCGCTGCCCCTCCGCGTGGGCCTGGTGACCAGCCTGGGCTCGGACGCCTACAACGACGTGCTCAGCACGTTCAAGGAGTCAGGCTTCGCGTTCCGCGTCGTGGCGCACGGCGTGCGTGTCCAGGGGCGGCAGACGGAGCCATCGGTCCTGAACGCCCTCGACTGGTTCCGCGCGCATGCCGCGGAGCTCGACGTGCTGCTGATCTGCCGCGGCGGCGGCTCACGCACCGACCTCGCCTGGCTCGACTCGGAGCCGATCGCCCGGGCCGTCGCCACGTTCCCGCTCCCGGTGGTGGTCGGGATCGGCCACGAGAGGGACATCTCCGCGCTCGACTTCGTGGGCTGGCGCGAAAAGACCCCGACCGCCGCGGCCGCGTCCCTCGTCGAGCGGGTCTCGGACGCGCGGGATGCGGTCGAGTCGTCCCTCCTGAGGATCCTCGACCAGGGCCAGCGGATCCTCTGGACCGCCTCGTCCGATCTCACCCGCCGGGCGGCCCGGGTCCCGCGCGCCGCGTCGCTGCTCGTCGCGCGCCGAGCGGGCCAGCTAAAGGAAGCCGTCCGCCAGCTTCGCCAGGGAGCGCGCCGCGATCTCGACGCCGCCTCGCATCACGTCGACGAGATGGCCTCGCGCCTCGGCCCGCGCTCCTCCCGGAGGCTCGCGCTCGAGTCCGAGCGCGTCGCGTCGCGCGAGCGGCGCCTGCGCCTCCTCGACCCGCGGCGCGTGGTGGAGCGGGGCTACGCGATCCTGCGCACGGAGACAGGCGCGGTGCTCACCGACGCGGCCGGCGCGCCCCGGGGGACGACGCTCACGGCCGAGCTGAAGCGGGGCGTGCTGCGCCTCCGCTCGGACGGGTCAGAGGAGAAATAGAGCCATGGCAAGACCGAAGCGCGCGACGGAGGAGCTGTCCGACCGGGGCAAGGCGAGGCCCGAGCGCGCCACGAAGGAGCCCTCGTATGGCGAGGCCTCGTCGCGTCTCGAGGAGATCTTGCAGGCCATCGAGGAAGGCCAGGTGGACATCGATGCGCTCTCCGCGCTCGTGAAGGAGGCCGCGGATCTGGTGACGCTTTGCCGCCAGAAGATCCACGCGGCGGAGGTCCAGGTGAAGACCATCACCGAGCAGCTCGAGCGCGAGGCCCCGGACACCACGGAAGGCGACGGAGACGAAGACGAAGACGAAGACGAAGACGAAGAAGAGGACGAGTAGACGGGCGCGCAGGTATCCCGCGGTGGCTTCCGCGACGACGCCGTGCCGGCAGCTCAAGGCGGATGTGCAGCACGTTTGTGAGCGTGCACACGCGTCGATAACCACATCGCCTCCGCGCCCGTCGAGCGGGTCGACGAAGATCGCGATCCTGCGCCCATCCCGCTGAACGCGGCGCTCCGAACGAGCCCTCGCTCGACGCGGCGCTCCGAAGGAGACCCGCCCGCCTCGTCCTCCCTCGGGCTCGAGGACCGCCGCAGGCCGGTCGAGTCGATTGGAATTGACATCCGGAATGTGAACGCTCACATTGTTCTGGAGAGGCATGCTTTTGCTTCGGCGATCGGCGGCGTGCTGCCAGGGTCCGTGGGGCGCTCGAGGACCCGTGTACACGTGCACCGTCAGCGCCACGACACGGGAGGAAGGATGGCGAGATTCGATGAACATCGAATGTTCCATGACACCGACCGATAGCGTGGACGACCTTTGCCTGCCGTTCGCGGGAAATCGGTCCGAGCGGCTGTTCGACCTGGACCACCTTCATTTCGAGTGAGGGCTGGCACCGTCGCACGCCGTGCCCGGCTGGACCGGGCGTGCTGCTCGTAACCACAGTGAGCGCGATGACCTTGGCTCAAAGATATCTTTCGTGGCGAATGCCGCGTCGACGGCGGAGTGCGGAGCCTTGCAGTCCGCGCAGCTCGACGTGGGCTGCGCTGGGGGTGGCTGTCTCCCTGGTGGCGCTGGTCAGCGGATGCGCCGACGACCCGGGAGGAGCTGGGTCGAACAACGCTGGGGCGGGCGGGAGCGCTGCATCGGGCGTGACGAGCGGCGGTGACGCAGCGGGGGGCACGATTCACTTGCTATGGAGTCGATATGAGAGGTAAATCAGCTTGGGCTTTCACCTGGGCCGCGCTGGGCATGATCGTCAGCGCTTGCAGCGGCTCGAACGACGACGGCAGCCTCGGGGGGAGCGGCGGAGCCCCGGCGGACACAGCAGGGAGCGTGAGCGGCTCGGGCGGCGAGCAGGCGAGCACCACCGGAGGGCCTCTGCCTGCGGGCTCGAGTAGCTCACAGAGCACGACCGGAGGGGCTGAGCCCTCCGGCTCGGGCGGCGGCGCGAGCGGAGGAGGAGCGCCTGCCGGCGGCGGCGGTGGCGGCGGCGGCGGGGAAATGGCGGGCGGGGGCGGAGGCTCGGGCGACGGCGGCGGCGGCGGCGTCTTCACCGGCACGTGCACCGAGTCGCGACCGGCTGGTCGAAGCGTGTCGGGGAGCGGCCCTCATGAGGTGGTCGTCGAGACGAACTCAGACCCGGGCATCAACCAGGGCACCATCTTTCGCCCGGCGGATCTCGGCGGGGGCGCGAAGTATCCGATCTTCGTCTGGGGGCAGGGCGGGTGCTCGCGAGACGGGCTCGCGAATGAAGCGGCCATGGCCGAGATTGCCTCGCATGGCTACTTCGTGGTGGCGGACGGGACACCGGGAAGCAAGGAGCCCAACCGCGATCTCGGCAGCGGAGGCGACGTGCTGCTCGCCTACGTCGACTGGGTGATCGCCGAGAACGAGAAGCCTTGCAGCGCCTACTACCAGAGCATCGAGACCACGAAGGTGGCCGCGAACGGCTTCTCCTGCGGCGGCTTGATGGCGGCGGGGACCGCCGCGGATCCCAGGATGACGACCTGGGGGCACACGAGCAGCGGCACCTTCTCGCCGGATCAGGCCTTCTACGACTCGATTCATACACCCGTATTGATCGTCACCGGCACCGCGGACAGCCTGGGCGCGAACGAGAACGGCGCGAGAGACTTCGAGCACATCGCCGCCTCGGGGGATATCCCGGTCATGATGTTCGCCAAGGTCGGCGCGGACCATGGGGGCGATCTGTGGGCTCGGAACGGCGGCGAGTTCACCAAGGTCAACCTGGCGTGGCTCAACTGGTGGCTCAAGGGCGACGAGTCGGCCACCGGCAAGGGCATGCTCGTGGGCGCGAGCTGCCCCTTCTGCAGCGACAGGACCTGGCAGGTCTCTTCTGCCAATCTGCCCTAGGCTCTGTCTGACGAACGTCGCGAGCGGCCCGAGCCTAGGGAGAGCGAGCGAGGAATACTGCAGTATTTCGAGCGAGCTCGACCGACGGATCGGGCCGCGCAGCAGCTCGTCAGACAGAGCCTAGCCTGGATCTCCACAGCAGAGGGCTACCCCTTCGCGGGCGCGGGGGCCGCCGCCGCCTCGGGCGCTGTCGAGCGCTTGTAGCGGCGGATCGCCGATTCCCCGATCGCCCGGGTGACGGCCGTCGCGGCGAGCGCCCCCGTCGCCACGGCGAAGGCCGGGTTCAACGTCGTCGCGACGACAGCCACCGGAGCGGCGGCGCCGATGGCGCAAGCCGTCACCACGGCCACGAGCTCCTTCACGCGCTCGGATGTCCGGTTCTTCCAATCGGAGGCCGCGGGCGCGTGGCATGAACACCCCATGACCCACCTCGACGCCACGATGAGCCGCTCCCCCCTTCGATCGACGCCGCTGGGCAAGACGGGGCCCAGCGTCTTTCCCATCGGCCTCGGCTGCATGGCGATGTCCGGCGCCTACGGCCCGGCCGAAGAGGCCGAGAGCGTGGCGACGATCCGCCACGCCATCGAGCGAGGGATCACCCTGATCGACACCGGCGACTTCTACGGCAACGGGCACAACGAGCTCCTCCTCCGGCGCGCGCTCGAGGGGGTGCGCGACAAGGTCCAGCTCTCGGTGAAGTTCGGCGCCATGCGCGGCCCGGACGGCGCCATGCTGGGCATCGACGCCCGCCCGGCGGCCGTGAAGAACTTCGCTGCGTACAGCCTGCAACGGCTGGGCGTGGAGGTCATCGATGTGTACCGCCCTGCGCGTCTCGACCCGCAGGTGCCCATCGAGGACACCGTCGGGGCCATCGCCGACCTGATCAAGGCCGGCTTCGTCCGGCATATTGGGCTGTCCGAGGTGGGGGTCGAGACGATCCGGCGCGCGAGCAAGGTGCACCCGATCGTGGACCTGCAGATCGAGTACGCGATCGCGACGCGCGGGCCCGAGGCGTCCATCTTCCCTGCCCTCGCGGAGCTCGGGATGAGCGCGACGCTCTACGGGGTCTTTTCGCGGGGGCTGCTCACCGGCAGCAAGCCTTCGGGAAAGGGGGACTCCCGACAGTACATGCCGCGCTTCGCGGGCGAGCAAGGGCCAAAGAACGCGCGCGTCGTCGAGAAGCTCCACGCCTTCGCCGGCGAGCGCGGGATGACGCCGGCTCAGGTCGCGCTCGCGTGGGTGCTGGCGAAGCAGCCCACGCTGGTGCCGATCGTCGGGGCCCGCACGCGAGCCCAGCTCGACGATGCCCTCGTGGCCCTCGACAAGCCGCTGTCGGCGAGCGACGTCGCGGCGCTCGAGAGCATCGTGCCTGCGGACGCGATCGGCGGCACGCGCTACCCCGCCCAGCACATGAAGGCTCTCGACAGCGAGCGGTAACCGATCGATGCGGGCACCGGCGTCGGCTTGAACGGCCGAACGAGAGGCGTAAGACTAACGAACATGGCCGCAGCCATGGATCTCTCCACCCTCGCGCTCCCGCGCTTCATCGAGGAAGTTCGTGCGGTCGCGCCACCCCCCGGTCAGGCGTTCGACCTCGAGTGGATTCCCGACGGCAGGACGACCCTCCTTTTTCGAGCGATCGAGGGCGGGCGCAAGGGGGACGTGTGGGTAGCGGGCCCCCGAACGCGCGCGCTGCTCAAGAGCAAGACCGGCGTCGCGCGGACGGTCACTCTTCGGTTCAAGCCAGGCTGGTCGGCTCCGCTGCTCGGCGTGGCAGCGAGCGAGCTCACGGACCGGATCGCCCCGCTCGAAGACGTGTGGGGCCGCGCGGGGCGCGAGCTCTGCGGTGAGCTGCTCGCCGCGAGGAGCCGCGCGGACGTGATGGATCGCATCGCCCGGGCGTTCGCCCTCCGTGCCGGCCAGCCCTTCGAGACCGCATCGGGGCAGCTCGCTCGTCGCGCGGTGCGCTTGCTCGAAGACGGCGAGGTCCGGGTGGAGCGTGTTGCCGGCCGGCTCGGCGTCACCGCGCGGCATCTTCGCCGCGCATTCGCCGAGAACGTCGGCATCGGTCCGAAGGAGTTCGCGCGGGCCGTCCGCCTGCAACGCGCGGTGCGAATGGCAGCGACCTCGTGCGACTGGGCACGCATCGCCGCAGACGCGGGCTATTATGACCAAGCCCACCTCATCGCCGACTTCCGTCAACTCGTCGGGCTCACCCCGGGCGCGTTCTGCAAACGCGCGGGCGGCCGGATGACCCAGCCGAACCCGAGCACGTCGGACTCGTCCTTGCCTGTCCGGCCGTTTGCGGCCACGTGCGCCCGTGAGCAGGCCGCCTGGGGGAGCGGCGCCTGACCCCGACCTGACCGTCGACCGGCTGAGCGAGGATGTGACGATCGTCGTCTTCGAGGAGACACGCGTCGCCGCCATCGAGCACCGGGGCGACCCGAAGCTGACCGGGAACTCCGTGCGCAAGTTCATTGAGTGGCGCAAGCAGAACGATCTGCCGCCGAGGGTGAGCGCTACCTTCAACATCCTCTACGACAACCCGGACGAGGTCCCGCCGGAGGACTATCGCCTCGATATCTGCGCGGCGATCCATCGCGGCGTGGCGGAGAACCCGTTCGGCGTCGTGGAGAAGACGATCCCCGGCGGCCGTTGCGCCGTTCTGCGGCACATCGGCTCCCACGACACGCTCGGCGAGGCCGTGCGGTTCCTGTACGCGACCTGGCTCCCGGCGAGCGGAGAGGAGCTGCGGGATTTCCCGCTCTACATCCAGCGGATCAGCTTTTTCCCGGACGTGCCCGAGCACGAGGCCGTCATCGATATCTTCCTTCCCCTCCAGTAGCCACGACCGATCGCGGCGCGGGGCGACCGGGCCCAGGTTGGGGGCGTGCGTGGCGCTCCGGCGCCTCCCGGCGGGCCCGGCCGCCTCGTGGGGCGGCGCGCGGCACGTCACCGGCGCCGGGGCGAGAACCGGACGACCAGCCCTTCCGGCTTCATGGTGAACCCGAACAGCTCCTTCACGGGCCGCGCCGGGTCGGCGAGCGACACGTCGAAGTCGCGCGCGACCATGGCGCCCACCATGGCGCTCTCGATCAGCGACAGCGCGCGGCCGGGGCAGACGCGCGGGCCGCTGCCGAAGGCGAGCGCCGCGCGCGGGTCGTGCTTGCCGGCGCCCGCCGGCCGTGGGGTCAGCCACCGCTCGGGCACGAAGGACGCCGCGTCGTGGAAGCTCTCCTCCTTGAGGCCGACCTGCCGCATGAGCACGATCATGCGCGCCCCCGCGGCGAGCCGCACCGGGCCGAGCGTCGTGTCCGCGCACGCCTCGAGGAACAGGACCGGCGCGGCGGACTTCAGGCGGAGCGTCTCGTGCGCGACCGCCCCGAGATACCGCAGCCGCTGCGCGTGCTCCGGGCCCTCGGGCAGGTCCGCGTCGCCGAGCTCGGCGTCGACCTCGGCCCGCATCCGCGCCTGCACGTCCGGGCGCAGGGCCATGAAGTGGAGCATCCACGCCATCGTGTCGGCCGTCGTGTCCTCCCCGGCGAACAGCAGCGTGAGCACGTTGCCGAGCACCTCCTGGTCCGACAGCCGCGCCTTCGGGTCCTCCGCGTCGCGCGCCACGAGCATCGCCTCCAGCAGCGAGCGGGGCGCCGTGGCCCGCGCAGGGTCCCTGTCGAGCTCCGCGCGGGCCGTCCGGATGATGTCCAGCATCCGCCCGCGCACCTCCGAGAGCGCCTGCTCCGCGGCCCGGTCGGCGGGCAGCTTGAGATGCCGCCAGTAAGGAAAAGGCGCGGAGGCGCGGCGGCTGACCGTCGCGAAGATCGTCTCGATCTGGTGCGATAACGGGTCCACGCCGCGCTCGATGAGGTTCATGTCCATGCCGAACGCCACCGCGGTGGTGACATCCACCGTGTAATGGGTCAGGTCTCGCCGCGCGTCGACCGGCTCTCCCCGCGCGGCCGCCGCGCGCCAGCGTTCCCGGAGCCGGCGGGTGATCGTCGAGATCACGCCGTGGCTCTCGCGAAGCTGCCCGGGGGTGAACGCGCTCATGACGAGCCGCCGCTGCCGCGTCCACTGGTCCCCCTCGGCGGAGAAGACGCCGCCAAAGCCCATCTCCTCGATGACCTCCTGCAGCGTGCTCCAGCGCCGGAACTCCTTTGGCCGCTCGCGGAGGACGCGCTGGACGAGCTCGACGTTGCTGACGACGAGGATCGGCCTGCGACCGAGCCAGAACGTGTAGAGATCTCCATACGTGCGGCTCCAGCCTTCGAGCGTGAGGTGGAGCTGGGTCGGGCGGATCTCGAGCAGGTTGCCGAGGAAGGGCAGCCTCCGCGGCCCTGGCAGCGTCGAGAGATCGCGCGCGCTCGCTGCGGGGATGACCTCTGCTCCAACGTTGACCATGGTCTCCTTTCCACAGGGCGAGAGCGCCCCGCGCCGGCGCCGCCGCCGGGGTGAACGTGAACCATAGCTCGCCTTGACGGGCCGCGATCCAACGAAGCGCGCTTCGCGAGACGGTCGCGGCCTGGCGGCGCGTCCCGGTGGCGCTGCTGCTGCCGCGCGCGGCCGCGGCGCACGCGGCCGCCTCACCCGCGAGGCGCGGCTCTCCGCCGCCGCGAGCGACGCGCGCGCCCCGGTCCTCTTCGAGGTTGGCACCGAGGGCAGGGGGTGGCTCATGATGGCGCAACCGCGACGCTGCCCTGCCGCCGCGGGAGCCCGGAGATCGATCGACCTGCCAGGCACGAGTCATGCTTTACTCCTGGCATGGCACACCAACTCTCATCGAAATTCGTTGCGTCATGGTGCTTCGCGATCCTCTCCAGCGCGGGCTGCACGTCCGAGGTACCGCAGGATCCCGATCTGGGTGCATTGGGTAGCGACGTTTCGGAGGAATCGCAGCCAGACCAATCGTTGACGCTGGAAGAGTGTGCAGAGCTCGGAGGGGCGCCTGTTGGCCTCGTGGGGACCCCACGACGGCTCGGCGATCCGAACGTGGATCTGTCACGCGACGATGAATGTCCGGGCAGTCGTGCTCTGAAAGGCACGCTCGAGGCCGAAGGCGACGCCAACGGGGGCATTTGCTGCGAGATCCCGCCGTCGCTCACCTTCGCAGAGTGCACCGAGGCCGGCGGACAGAGGCTGCTGGACCGCGGTGACGGATCCCTCTACGTCGCAGGCTGCGAGCAGGGGTCGAGCCTGATCGGCTGGCTCACGGCGTGCGACGGGGCGCTCTGCGGCGAGGGGGGCATCTGCTGCCGGCCGTGAAGGGCGGCCCTCACGTCCCGCAGAACGTGGCTTGCACGCGCTCGTCCGGCAGCGGGGGCTCGCTCAGGTGCGCGAGCTCCGGCTGATCGTCGTACGGCCGCTCGAGCGCCCGCACGAACGTCTCGAAGGGCGCGAAGTCCTCACGGAGGACGGCCGCCTGGATGAGCGCCTCGATCCGGTGATTGCGCGGGATGAACGCGGGGTTGACGAGCCGCATCGCGCGCGCGCGCGTCCCGTCGTCGCCGCGCGCGGCGTCCTCCCGGGCGAGCCGCCGGCGCCACGCCTCGGCCCAGTCGCGGTAGGCGCCGGGCTCCGCGAACAGGGAGGCCACGTCCGCGTCCGCGACCGGGTCGGCCGCGGCGGCGCAGAGCCGGCGAAAGAAGACCGTGTAATCGACGCCGTTCGACGCGAGGCGCTCCAGCAGATCGGCGGCGAGCGCGAGGTCTCCCTCCTCCTCGCGCTCGAGCCCCAGCTTGGCCCGCAGCACGCGCCCGTGCGCCGCCACGAACAGGGGGGCGAAGCCCTGCACGCGCTCGGTCGCCAGGCGGACGGCCTCCTGCTCGTCGTCGGCCAGGAGGGGCAAGAGCGCCTCGGCCAGCCGCGCCATGTTCCACTGGGCGATGCGCGGCTGGTTCCCGAAGGCGTAGCGACCGCCCCGATCGATCGAGCTGAACTTCTTCCGGGGATCGTACTCGTCGAGGAACGCGCACGGCCCGTAGTCGAGGGTCTCGCCGGAGATCGACGTGTTGTCGGTGTTCATCACGCCGTGCACGAAGCCGACGCCGAGCCACCGCGCGACGAGGCTCGCCTGCGCCTCGATGACGCGATCGAGCAGCGCCAGCGCGTCGTTGCCGCTGCCCATCGCCTCGGGGTAGTGCCGGGAGAGCGCGTACGACGCGAGGGTGGAGAGCGCCTCGCGGTCGTCCCGCGCGGCGAAGAACTGGAACGTGCCCACGCGGAGGTGGCTCGCGGCCACGCGCGTGAGCACCGCGCCGGGGAGCACCTCCTCGCGATAGACCGGCTCGCCCGTCGTCACGGCGGCGAGCGCGCGCGTCGTGGGCACGCCGAGCGCCGCCATGGCCTCGCTCACGACGTACTCGCGCAGCACGGGCCCGAGCGCGGCGCGCCCGTCCCCGCCGCGCGAGAACGGCGTCCGCCCGGCGCCCTTGAGCTGGAGGTCGCGTCGCCTGCCGTCCGTGCCGACGACCTCGCCGAGCAGGATGGCCCGGCCGTCCCCGAGCTGCCCCACGAAGCTGCCGAACTGGTGCCCCGCGTACGCGAGCGCGATCGGCTCGGCGCCCTCGGGCAGCGCGTTGCCCGCGAGCACCTCCGCCCCCTCCGCGGAGGCGAGCTGGTCCGCGTCGAGCCCGAGCTCCGCTGCGAGCGCGCGGTTGACCTTCACGACGCGCGGCGCGCGGACCCGGGCGGGGGAGACGCGCGCGTAGAAGCGGTCCGGAAGGCGGGCGTAGGTGTTGTCGAACGCGAGCTTCATCGGCGGACCTCGTGGCGCGTGAGAACCCGTAGCGCCATCCGGGCCGGCATTCTACAGGAATCCACGGCGAACCGCGCGCCCGCGCCGCTCAGCGATCGATCGCGCGCAGCAGCTCCCGCCCGAGGCCGATGCGCTGGACCGCGCGTGTGCCCTGGTGAGCTCGGTGCGCGAGCGATCAGGTGTTCGCGCGAAGAACCTTGGTCGCTCTCGGCGCCCCGGATGTCTCGCGGACGGCTGGATCGAGTGATAATCTGTTGCCTCGTCGACCGCTCGGGCAGCAGCCACGTTCCAGAAACCGGCGACCATGAACCAGAGGAACCCGAAGACGCGCCCGGCTCGCCCCGCGGCCGGGAAGAAGGGGCGACGCGTCCACAAGGACGCCGCGGGTCGCGTGCATCTCACGGTCCTTCGCGATCCCGCGAGCGGGAACGAGCGCGTGGCGCTCAGGAGCCCGGTGTTCCGGGAGGCGTGGCAGAACGACGTCGCGACGGCCGCGGCCAACACGGCCTACGCCGTCCTGCGCGGCGAGCCGAGCGTGGATGGCGCGATCGAGCTGGCGCGGAACGCGATGGCGGCCACGTCGCGGCTCGCCGAGGGGCTCCTGGCGCGCGCGCCCAGGGGCGCCGTGGCGTGCAGGGCGGGCTGTGACCATTGTTGCCATCAGGCGGTTGGGCTCACGCCGCCGGAGGCGCTCGCGATCGTCGACCACCTGAAGACGACCTTGTCGGGCGCCGAGCTCGCGCGCGTGGCCCATCATGTGTCCGCGTGCCACGAGAGGACGCGAGCTCTGCCATCGGCGGAGCGGTTCTCACCGGACCTCCCGTGCCCTTTCCTGGCGTCGGGGCGATGCTCGATCTACGAGGTTCGACCGCTGTCCTGTCGAGGAATGAACTCGCTCGATGCGGCAGAGTGCGAGACCAGGCTGCGGGACCCCGAGGCGCGCGCCGCGTACCTGGCGCGCGGCCTGGGGGGGCGCTCGTTCATGGAGCCCATCCGCGCGTTCCACGCCATCAGCGCCGGTCTGCAGCTCAGCCTGTCCGAGCTCTTCCGCCTCGACATGCGCCCCCTCGAGCTGACGGCGGCCGTGCACCTGCTCCTCTCGGGGCCGGAATCGCTCGCCGACGCGTGGATCCGCGGGCAACAGCCGTTCGCATCGGCGCGCGGCGCCGACGAGGGGAGGGATCCCGGCCCGGGCGAGCCCATCGAGGCGCTGGATCTCGCGCCCGGCCGGGATCCGTGAGGCTCACGCCTTGAGATCGGTCAGCTCGCCCGGCTTGGTGATGCCGGCGTCCGCGTTCCTGCTGTCGAACTGACCCCACGCCTCGACGGGCCCACCGCCCGGCGTCGTGCACCCGACGGCGTTCATCAGCGTCACATAGAGCTTGTTGATCGGGACGTTGCCGGTGTTCGAGCCCGTGCCGAAGCCGACGCTGGTGTCGCCGCCCGTGCAGTCCGCCTCGCTGTTGCCGGTGCCGAGCTTCCCGCCCTCGAGGTTCACGACCTGGCCCTGCTTGAGGTAACCCCCCGCGCTGCCCGCGATCACGATCGGCAGGTTGTTCGTGTTGTGGGCGTTGCCGTCGGCCAGCTCCGGGAGCCACATCGTGGCGGTGTTGTCGAGCAGCTTGCGATCGCCCTCCACGATGCTGTCGAGCAGCGCGACGAACCGCACGTACTTGCTCGCGTACCATGCGTCGATCTCGGCGATCATGTCGAGCACGCCGTTCTTGCAGGTCCCGCCCACCTCGAACGACCCATTCCGGTGCGAGAGGCCGTGGTGGTCGGCGTCGTGGTCGATGCCGTCCCAACCGAACGTCACGTAGCCGGGGTATGCGAAGACGATCGATCGGTTCATGTCGCAGATCATGCTCAGCGCGATGAGGTTCATCATCATGTCCCCGCCGGTCGTGAACGAGGTCGCGAGGCCACCGCCGAACCCGCCGCCCGAGCTGGCGGCGTCGACCGCGCTGGCCGTGACGCCGTTCGCGACCGCGCTCGCGTCGTTGCAGGCTGCCGGGGCGAGCTTCTGCTCCGTGCTGCGGAGCAGGTCGAGCCAGTCGCCGACCCGGCGCTGATCCGCCTGGCTCATGTTGAGCCGCTGGTAGCTCTGGAGGTCGTCCCTGACGAGATCGATGGCGCTCTGTCCGCGCCGGACGCGGTAGTCGCCCTCGGTCATCGCCCCGCCCCCGAACAGCCCGGTGAGCTGGGTGTACAGCGTCTTGGGGTTGACCACGGCCGGAAAGGCGGTGTTCGGCGCCGAGAAGGACAGCACCTCCTTGATGCTGGTGCTCGACGAGCCGACCGAGAGCACCAGCGGGCTCGCCCCGCCGGGGTTGATCTGCTTGGCGATCTCGTGGTCGAGCGAGTGGGACGTCGCGTACCGTGTCTTGTCGTCGTTGATCAACGCGCAGGTGAGCTTCGAGCCCATCGCCTGATCGTGCGGGTCGATGGTCTGGATCTCCGCGTAGGAGTTGAACATCTTCAGTCCACGCGGGAACAGCAGCTTCGACACGAACGGCGTCAGCCCCGCCAGCGTGGTGCCCGCGAGGTGCTCGGCCGTGAGCGGGCCGTTCTCGATGGTCGGGAACCAGCGGTTGGTGAGGCACCCGTTGTGCGTGTAGAAGATCACCAGGCGTCTGGGCAGCGACGGCGTGGCGGACTGCGCCTTGACCTCCCGCTCGTAGACGGAGCTCAAGAATGGAGCCGCGAGCGCGGCGCCTGCAACACCCTTCAGAAAGACCCTGCGCTTCATTGGCCTACTCCAGTGCTACGGCTCGGATCCGGAACGACTCGGACTGCGTGAGGTCCGTGATGAGATCGAGGACCGTGTACCCTCCCGCGGTGATCTTCGTCGCCAGGTCGTCCACCGTGCACGAGTCCAGCGGGTGACCATCGCGCTCGTAGGCATACGAGACCCACTTCTGCGCGTACTGGCGCTGCGCGTTCGGGGAGGCCGCGAGCCTCGCCATCAGATCGACCGGGCCCGTGACCCGCACGGGCTCCCCGTCGATGCGCACGTCCGCGACCGTGTTGATGGGCGCGCCGGTGGACGCTTCCTGCGTCTGCCACGTCCCCACGGCGTCGTACGCCTCCATCACGAAGCCCGGCGGGTTGATGTAGTTGTGGTGGCACCCGGCGCAGGCGGCGCCCGCCGTCTGCGCGTCCACGCGCTTGCGGTTCGTGTCGAGATCGGCCCCTTCCGGCAGCGGGGTCTCGAGCGCGCCAGGAGGTGGGGTGCCCGGGTCGATGCCGAGCACGTCCTTGGTGATGAACACGCCGCGAAGGATCGGTGAGGTGCGGTTGTACGACGAGTACGCGTTGAGGAAGCCCACCCGCGTCAGGAACCCCGGCCGCTGCGACGCGTCGAGCGTGATTTCCTCGAGCTCGGACCCGAACCGAGCGGGGTCGAGCCCGTAGAGCGGCGCCGTCGCCGCGTTCACGAAGGCGATCGGGCTGAGGAAGAACTCCTGGAACGTGCCGCCGAGCGTGAAGACCACATGATCGAAGAACCGCTCGGTCTCTTCCGCCATGATCGGAATGAGCGAGCGATCGAACACCGGGAACAGCGTCGTGTCCCGCTGCGCCGAGTCCCACCGGGTGTTCGCTCCCAGCTCCAGGTAGTCACGATGGAAGCCGGCTACCATCTGCCGGGCCCTGGGGTCTTGCAGCATCCGCCGGGCCTGCGCCCGAATCTGCTCCGAGGTCGAGAGCTGCCCCTGATCGGCGGCCTGGTTCAGCGCCTCGTCCGGGATCGTCCCCCAGAGCATGTACGAGAGACGCGACGCGACCTCGTGATTCGAGAGGGCGAAGCGCCCGGCTCCGTCCGGCGTCTCCGAGATCTCCGCGCGCTGGATGAACGACGGGGAGATCAGGAACATGTACAGCAGCACCTCCGCGACCTCCTCCGGAGCTCCGCTTGCGGTGATCTCGGGGCCCTTGGCCACGATCGCGTCGAACCTCGCCACCTCCGCGTCCGTCAGCGGCCGGCGGAAGGCGCGCCGCCCGAACTCGATGACCGTATCGTGCAGGCACGCGGCGCCGTCTCCCGTGGGCGTGCACTTCAGGAAGTTGCTCCTGAGCGCGGGGTCCGACATCACCTGCGCGGCGATCATCTCGGCCACGGACGTGTAGGCGCTCCAGCCCAGATCCGTGAGGCCGCCTGCCTGGTCCGTTGCCAGCAGCGTCGAAGGCGCCACATTGCCAGAGGCTGTCAGCGCCGTGATGCCCAGGAGATCGCGGACCGTCCTGTCGTACTGCGCATTCGTCAGGCGCGGGATCTGAGAGGTCGCCGCGATCCCGGGCGTGCACTCGCCTGGAGAGCCCGGCGTCCCCGGACCCGCGCCGGTCCCGGGAACGCCGGCGCCCGAGCCCGTCCCTGCTCCGGTGGGGTTATCCCCACCCGGCCCCGAGTCGGCCGGATCGTCTCCGATGGAACCCATACAGCCAGCCGACAACGCCACGGCGGCGAGCATGCCGCTCCTCCAGGTGTACATCACGCTCACCTCAGGTAGTGTGTTCCCGCTCGAAGGACGCAGGCAGAAGCCGCGAGGTGGTTATGTTCCAACCAGCGCGCAGCGCGCGAAGGCCGATAAAGAGTTCCGCCTTGCGTCGAGGATTGTCGCACGTGGGCATGACCCACGGCAATGCGGTCCCCGGGGGCTCTCATAATTTCCCGATTGCTGCTCCAATTTTCCATTGGAGATGCCGGGTGGACCCGATGCCGTTCAGCCTCGTCGAGGCGAGCCCTCGGCGTCCGTGCAGCGCCGCCGCCGTGGGCGCTCTCGCAGGCGAACCGAACCGTGGCTCGACGCTCTTCAACGAGGCATGTCCCCCGAGGAGGCGTGTTCAGATCCAGGACCCCCGAGACCAACGGTCCGGGACAGACGCCTGCCCAGGATGGCTGGACCTGGCCTTGAACACCGTATCATCGAGACGCAGCGCGTCGACCGCCATGCGGTATCCATCCACCGCCGCACCGCGATCTCCAAGGGCACCGCGCCACCCGGACGAGCCCCGCTGGGCCGTGGAGCGATGGGCACCCCTTTGACGCGTGGATGAATTGTCGAGTTGGCGGCACTTTCCCACGAGATTGGATCGCGTGAGGATTCATGGTGGGTCCACGCGATACGATCCTCTGGTCATTTGAAAAAGGCAGATGTCTAATGACGGCGCGTCAGCGTGCCCGTCGGCGAGCAAGGAGCGGCAACGATGTCCAGGTCATCACGTCATGAGCCTGCGGGTCCGCGTGGAGGCTCTCGGTGGGCAATTCCGATAGCACTGGTCTTGGCCAGCGGCTGTACGGGGAATGTGGGCGAGCCTTCTGCCATGGATTCCGGCTCGTCCGGCCCCGGGAGCTCCGGTGCGGGCACGCCCGGTAGCGCGGATCCGGGCGGCGGCGGCATCAGCGGGGCCGCTTGCCTGGACGGCCGCGTGCACCCCGGGCGAGCGCCGCTGCGGCGGCTGACGCGGTTCGAGTACAACAACACCGTTCGCGACCTCCTGGGCGACACGAGCCAGCCGGCGTTCTCGCTGCCGAGCGAGGATCTCGGGAACGGCTTCGGCAACGACGCGGACACGCAGTCGGTCTCGAGCCTGCTGGCCGAGCAGCTCGGCACCGTGGCGGAGGGCGTCGCCCAGCGCGCGACGGCGACCCCGGAGGCGCTGGCGAGGCTCGCCCCGTGCGCGAGCGACGTGACGGCGGCGAACGAGGAAGCGTGCGCGCGCACGATCATCGAGCGGCTCGCCCCGCGCGCCTACCGCCGGCCCCTCGCCGACGGCGAGGCGGACGAGCTCCTCGCCCTGTACGCGGCTGGGCGCGCGGACGCGACGTTCGCCGTCGGCGTCGCGACGGTGATCGAGGCGCTGCTCCAGTCGCCGGATTTTCTCTATCGCGTCGAGTGGGGCACGCCCGACCCCGAGCGCCCCGAGCTCCGCCGGCCGACGGGCGACGAGATGGCGACGCGGCTCTCGTACCTGCTCTGGGGGACGATGCCCGACGAGGAGCTGCGCGTGGCCGCGCAGGCCGGCGAGCTGTCGACGAAGGAGGGCGTGCGCGCGCACGCCGAGCGCATGCTCGCGGATCCCCGGGCGCGGCGCGTCATCCGGTTCTTCTTCGACAACCTGCTCCCCATCAGCAACCTCGCGGATCTCGAGCGGGACGCGGAGGCCTTCCCGACCTTCTCGCGCGCGATCGGCGCGCTGATGCGCGAGGAGACCCAGCGGTTCCTCGAGCACGAGATCTTCGAGGGGACCGGCACCTGGCCGTCCATCCTGACGGCCCCGTACACGTTCGTGAACGGGCCGCTCGCGGAGTTCTACGGCATCTCCGGCGTGACGGGCGACGCGTTCCAGAAGGTGGAGCTCGACACGACCCAGCGCCTCGGGCTCCTCACCCAGGCGGGGGTGATGGCCGGGACGACGCACTCGAACCTGACGAACCCGGTGGTCCGCGGCTCGTTCGTGGTCCAGAAGCTGATGTGCCGCGTGATCCCGCTCCCCACCGGCGAGATCCTGGAGCAAGTGAAGCCGCCGGAGCCGTACACCGGCGCGACGGCGCGGGAGCGCTACAGCAAGCACAGCCAGGATCCGGTCTGCGCCGGGTGCCACAAGTACATGGATCCGATCGGGTTCTCGTTCGAGAATTACGATGCGGTCGGCCTGTTCCGCACGACGGAGAACGACGTCACGATCGACGCGAGCGGCTCGGTCCCGGGCACGGAGGGTACGGTGAACGGGCCGATCGAGCTGGTGCGGAAGCTCGCGGAGACCGAGGAGGCGCAGCGCTGCTTCGCGGCGCACTGGGTCGAGTTCGCCTACGGCCTCACCCTGCGCGCCGAGGACACGTGCACCCGGGAGGCTGTCACGGCCGCGTTCGAGGCGTCCGGGTACGACGTGCAACAGCTCCTGATCGAGCTCACGCAGACGGACGCCTTTCATTACATGGCTTCCGGAGAGGAGTGAGGGTCATGTCGCAATTCCGCCTGAGCCGACGTGCCGTGCTGCGAGGGGCCGGCGCCATCGCCATCGCGCTCCCCTGGCTGGAGATCATGGGCACGGAGCGCGCGGCGCACGCGCAGGCCGCCCCCGCCAAGCGTTTCCTCGCCGTCTACACGCCGGGGGGGACCGTATTGGACCGCTGGCGGCCGACCGGCACCGAGACGAAATTCACCCTGAGCCCCATCCTGGAGCCGCTCGCGCCGGTGCAGGACCGGCTGCTCGTCGTCGACGGGCTCGACATGAAGAGCGGGCTCGGCGAGCAGCACCAGGCCGGGATCATCGCCTGGCTCACGGGCACGCCCCAGGCCGGCGCCGCCGGGCGGGCTTACGGGAGCGGGCCGTCCGTCGATCAGGTGATCGCCGACCGGATCTCGGCCGGTCAGAAGGCGAAGGCGAGCCTGCAGCTCGCGGTGCGCTGGGCGACGGGGAAATCCCACGGCCTCCTGTCGCCGATGAACGTCGCCAATTTCGAGAGCAGCGCGCCCTACAACCCGATCCCGCCGCGCCTCGATCCGGTGGAGATCTTCACCGATCTCTTTGGCACGCTGAACCCCGGCGCCGGCAACGACGCCGCGCTCCGCCTCGCGCGAAAGAAGTCGATCCTCGACTTCCTCGACCGGCGCTACGCATCGCTGTCGGCGCGGCTCGGCGCCGCCGACCGGCAGAAGATCGACCAGCACCTGACGAAGATCCGCGAGATCGAGCAGGGCCTCAGCAGCGCGCCGACGGCGGCGGGCGCCTGCCGGGCGCCGACGCTGGTCGACACGTCCGACTACAACCCGCGGACGGGGCTCAACTCCGCCGACAACGGCTCGATCAAGGACACCTCGACCGACGCGGCGATCCCCAAGGTGGGCAAGCTCATGATGGACATGCTGGTGATGGCGCTCGCCTGCGACATCACCGCGGTCGGCACCCTGCAGTGGAGCGACACCGAGGCGAAGCACACCTTCCCCTGGCTGAACCTGAGCGAGCACCACCATTTCTACCAGCACGACGGCGGCTTCAAGCCGGCCGAGTGCGAGCGCATCTGCAACTGGTACTCGAAGCAGCACCTCTATCTCTTGCAGGAGATGGAGAAGGTGGACATGGGCGGCGGTCGCTCGCTGCTCGACGAGAGCGTCGTCTTCTTCGGCTCGGAGCTCTCGGATCCGCCGAGCCACAAGAAGAACAACATGCCGTTTCTGCTGGCCGGCGGCGGCGGCGGCCTGCGCACCGGACGCTGGGTCCGGTACCAGAACCTCCCGCACAACAACCTCCTCGTCTCGATCTTGAACCTGTTCGGCGACCTCCGGACCACGTTCGGCTCCCCGGAGCACTGCACGGGGCCGCTCACGAACCTGACGTAGCCACCCGACCGAGGAGCGGGCCAGGTTGACCGCAAGCGATGACGAGGAGGTTGTGGGACGCCTCGGCTCCGGCTCCTCCGCCACGAGCCAGGGACGAGCTTGGGCCTCGTCGCTCGTGCGGAGGAGCGGACGACGCGAAGCGCAGCCCGAAACGCCTGCGATTTCCGCGGCGTATCATCAAGCGGAAGGCGTCCTGCCGTATCGCTGTACCCCGCTGAGCGTCAACTGGGCGTCGGTTCGACGCGAGCGGCGAGGGAGGTCGCCATCACTCCCAGCCGGACATGCCGTCGGTGTCGCGCAGGATGGCGTGGACGGCGTGCACCTCACCGCCGGACATCTTGATCATATGCATGTCCAGATGCCCGTCCGTCATGAAGTCGAAGATGGTGAAACCGACGGCGATGCCGCGCACCTCGTCGGCCAGGATGACGCGCGGGATGAAGGTGCCGCCGGACCCAGGAGCGCCGGCGCTGCAGGATGCCCCGGTGCTGCAAGAGAAGTTGCCGCCCCCGTTCTCCAGGCGCCTGCAGGCCCCCGTGACGTCGCAGACGCCGGAGGGGAACGCGCGGAAGTACTTGTCGATCCAGCCCGTCAGCTCTTCCCGGGTGGCCCGCTCGGCCTCCGGGACCTCGTCGTGCCAGCCGATGTCGTCCGAGATGGCGATGATCGCGGCGGGATCCGACGCGACCGCGAAGGATGCCGTGTAGTCGCCCGGGCGCACGACGATCGTCTCGATCTCCGTCATCTCCGAGCCCTCCACCTTGATGCGGAGGGCAATGGGAAGATCCCTCCCGCCTTCTGGAACCACCGCCTGAGCGGCGGCGCTGCACGCCTCGGTATCCAGGGCACGCTGCGAATGCTTCACCTCGCCAGCGTTCTTCCAGAAGTCCGTCGCACCGATCTCGGCCTGTACGGCGTTCTCGGTGAACTTCACGCCTCCGGCCAGGGGCAGGCTGGAAGGATCCCCGGCGGCGAGGGCGGCGAAGTAGTCGTCCAGGAGGCCATCCAGGAGCTCGCGCGTGCACGCGCCACCCGGAGCGCCGCCCGACCCCGACGCTCCGCCGGTGGCCGCTCCGGGGCCATCGCCGCCGCCGGAGGTGCTGCCGGTCGGCCCCGCCCCGCCGGTCGACCCCGCCCCGCCGGTCGGCGTCGCGCCGCCGCCGGCGCCGCCCGATGAGGCGCTGCCGGTCTCTTGCGGCGCGCCGCCGGCGCCTCCCGTGGGGCTCTGGCCGCCCGAGCCCACCGCGGCGCCCGAGGCGCCACCCCCTCCGGTGCCGCCCGTGGCGTCACCGTCCTGGCCAGGGCCGCAAGCGCCCAGCATCAGCGCCAGGGCGACCCCGAGACAGCGGAACGAGTTCTGATTCACGCGCTACCTCCGCTCTGGATCAAAGCTCGCCGCTGAGCGTCGGCGGTGTCCAGTCGATGTGGTCCAGGTGGTCGGGCCGGTTGGGCAGGTCCGTGGCGAAATTGCCCGTCTCCGCAGCGTCGTTGCCCTTCAGGAACTTGTCGATCATGGCGTTGAGGGACGCCGTGTACTGCGAGCGCCAGCTGCAGTGGCTCCCGCCTGCGCCCGTGTAGGCCATGTGGTCTCCGACGCCGAGCGCCTCGAAGATCATCTTGCCGACGTTGGCGGTGACCCACGCCGAGTTCCGATCGAGCCCGTTGTACATGGTGCTCGGGTTGTCCACGACGTAGAGGCCGCGTGGCGCGATGAGGCCCATCATCTCGTGCATGTCGACGGGCAGCTTGTTCGTGTTGTCGGCCCCGGCGTTGTTGCCCGTGGTGAACTGACCGAGCGCCACCTCCGAGAGCCAGCGGACGTAGCTGATGCCATGATAGGGCCACTCGGAGCCGCTGTAGCTATCGAGCACCTCGACGAGGCGCAGGCCAATCGTGCCCCCGAGACCCGACTCCACCGGGATGGTCAAGGCGATGCGGTTGTCGAGCGCGCCGGCGACGAAGGCGCCCTTGCCCCAGCGTGAGCAGCCCGTCACACCCACCCGGTACGGATTGATGACGTCGGGGTTCTGCTCCAGGACGTCGAGGACGCGGCTGATCTGCCACGCCTGTGCCGTGAGGTAACCCGCGGGATGGTCCGAACCGTACACGTCGTAGAACGGCCCTCTCTTCGCGCCGCTGCCGCCCGTCGACTCGATCGCGCTGAAGGTGATCGTCGCGACGCCGCTCGGAACTGGCATGCCGCTCAGGCCGCCGTAGCCGATGATGGCCGGGGCGGGCGCCGTCGCGCCGTTCATGTTCACGGTCACGTTGAACGAGGTGCTGCCGCCACCATCGTTGACCTCGACCGTGATCCTGCTGGTGCTCACGGTACCGGACACCGATCCCTTTGCCGGGACCGGCTTGTCGCCGTAGATGAACTCGTAGGCTTGCTGGAGGATCTCTTCGCGCCGGCAGGCCCACTCGCTCTTGTCGGTGATGCGGGTGCCGTCCATCTTCTTGAAGGGGTCCGGTAGCTTCGAGTTCGCCGTGAGCGAACCGACGCTCGGCATCGAGCCGACGGTGCACCCGGCTCCAGGGTTCTCCACCTCGCCCCACTTGGGGCTCACGGCGTTGCCGCCGCCGCTGCCATCGGCGCCACCGGTCCCCGGCGCCCCGCCCGTTCCGGCCGGGTCCCCACCACTGGTGCTGGCGCCGCCGGTCCCGCTCGGGGCGCCGCCGGTCCCGCTCGGGGCGCCGCCGGTCCCGCTCGGGGCACCGCTCGAAGAGGACGCTCCACCCGTGCCCGTCGGCCCCCCTCCGGAGCTGCTGACGCTGCCGCCGCCGCCCCCCGTGCCGGCTGCAAGGCTTCCTCCTGAACCGTCAGGATCCGAGCCATCCTCGGAAACGCAGGCAGCGAGCGCCCAGGGCAGCGCTGCGAACAAGGCCAAAGAGATCGTGAGACGTGCAGTGCGTCGGCGCATGTCGAGCGCTCCTCGTGAGGGGGTCGTGAAGCAGGCTCCCGCCGGGGTCGGGCGATGGGATGGCGGACGAGGGCCCGACCCGCGAGTGCCTTCAAGGTTATTCCCCACTTTGCCGGTCGTCTTCAAGTCATTTCGTGCTATTTCGCGGCGTCCGCGCGCTTCCTGTACCGCTTAATTAGACTTTTGGGCTCTTGCGAAATCTCGACTCTCGCGGCAGGCGCCGGGCTCAGCCGGTGCGCTGCTTCGACGGCCAGCCGCCCAGTCGGGCCGAGAGGCGAACCGCCATGACGCCAAGGGCGCCAAGAGACCAGGGAAGTAGAAGGGGAAAATGGAGGGACAACCCTTCCCCTCTCTTCTCGGCGTCGTTGGCGCCATGGCGGTTCTTCTGCTGATCCGGGGCAACTTCCCGCAGCAGTGTTCTCTGCCTTCCACGCGAAGGTGTTGAGGCGCACGATCGAGCTCTCGCAGACGTTCGGCGAGTCGCCGATAAAAGATGTCTTCGTCTGCCCACACCGTGGTGAGTGGCCCGCCGACATAGGGCGCAGCGATCTCTTCTGTGAGGGGGAGAAAGAAGTCCAAACGTTTCGGAGGCGTCAAGCCTCACCTTCGGGATCTGCCCTGGGTTGACAGAACATCCTTCTATGCCTTCCAAGGGGGGGATCCGTCGTCAGGTCCCCCGAAACCGCCGGGAGCCCGCCGGATCGCACCGGCTCGTCACCGCATCTTCGTCCTTGGGCGACGCGGTACCAGGACGCTGGGACCTCGCGCACGCCGCTGCCGAGCGTCAGGGGGCGCCGCCGCCCGTGCCCGGCGGGGCGTCGTCGCCGCTGCAGTCCTGATCGATGCCGTCTCCCGACGCGTCCGCCGCGCCGGGGTGGACGTTCGGATCGTCGTCGTCGCAGTCCTCCTCGGGCCCGAAGCCCTCGCAGGTCGCCTGGTAGCCGTCGCCGTCGCGGTCGGTGGCGGGCGCGTCGCAAGGGGGGGCGCCGTAGCAAGCCATCAGCGTGACGGCCATCAGGCCGCCCGAGGCCGTCGCGAGCAGCCGGCTCGCGACCCCGTGGCGCGCCTGCGCGCAGGGGACGCGCTCGGCCGCGGCCGCCTCGCCGCAATGCGGGCAGGCGGAAGCGCCGGGAGGAAGGAAACCATCGCAGCAAGGACAGGCGCCGAGGGTCAGCATGGGGATCTCCGCGGTGGTGGCACCTGGCCGAGCCGTTCGCACGTCGGCGAGGGCCGAGCCAGAGAGGTCGGAGCCTCACATCATACCGCAGAGCGCTTTGGCACCGCACACGGAAAATGGAGGGGAGTGGCGCGGCGGCCCGGCATGCGGAGATCGCGGTCCCCACGGGTTGAATCGGCGCCGGAGAGCGGGCGTCGGCGGCGGACTTCGCGGTAGGCTGAGGCATGGCGCTGCGCCGTCTCGATGTCGCCCCAGGTGAGGTCTTCCCGGCGTACGTGGTCTGGGAGCTGACGCTGCGCTGCGATCAGCCGTGCAGGCACTGCGGATCCCGGGCAGGGGCCGCGCGGCCGTCGGAGCTCGGCACCGGGGAGGCGCTCGGCGTGGTGCAGCAGCTCGCGGCGATGGGCGCGCGCGAGGTGGTGCTCATCGGCGGCGAGGCCTACTTGCACGAAGGCTTCCTGGAGATCATCGCGGCGCTCGAGGCCGCGGGGGTGCGGCCGACCATGACCACCGGGGGGCGGGGGATCACCGCGGAGCTCTCGGCGCAGATGAAGGGGGCCGGGCTGCACAGCGCCTCGGTCAGCGTCGACGGGCTGGAGCGCGCCCACGACCTGATCCGCAAGGCGCCGGGCAGCCACCGGAGCGCGATGGCGGCGCTCGGGCACCTCCGGGGCGCGGGGCTGCTCACCGCGGCCAACACCAACATCAACCGGGTGAACCAGGGCGATCTGGAGGCGCTCTACGATCGGCTCCGGGAGCAGGGGATCACGGCGTGGCAGGTGCAGATCACCTCGGCGCTCGGCCGCGCGGCCGACCGGCCGGGGATGCTGCTCCAGCCCTACGACCTGCTCGACGTGCTCCCGCGCATCGCCGCGCTGAAGCGGCGCGCCTTCCGCGACGGGATCACGTTGATGCCCGGCAACAACCTGGGCTACTTCGGCCCGGAGGAGGCGCTCCTGCGCTCGCTGCGCGAGGGCGGCCGGGACCACTTCCGCGGCTGTCAGGCCGGGAAGCTGGTGCTGGGGATCGAGTCCGACGGCGCGGTGAAGGGCTGCCCGTCGCTGCAGAGCGACGCTTACGTGGGCGGCAACCTGCGCGGGCGCGCGCTCCAGGAGATCTGGGACGAGGCGCCGCGGCTCGCGTTCGCGCGGGCGCGCACGGTCGACGATCTCTGGGGCTTCTGCCGGAGCTGCGCGTTCGCGGAGGTGTGCATGGGTGGGTGCAGCTTCACGGCGCACGCGCTGTTCGGGCGACCGGGAAACAACCCGTATTGCCACTTCCGGGCGCGCACGCTGGCCGCGCAGGGCAAGCGCGAGCGCCTCGTGCCCGCGGAGCCGGCCGAGGGGAGGCCGTTCGACAACGGGCTGTTCGAGCTCGTGCTGGAGGATCTCGACGGGCCCGATCCCGGGCTCGATGCCCCGGAGCGGCTGGTCCAGCTCACGCGCAGGCCGCGGCCACGCGCCTGAACCGGTTTGGCTTCCTACGCGCAGGGCAGGATGCGCAGCACCTTGATCCTGGTGCTCGCGCTGCCGGGCGCGACGAAGGCCGCGCTCCCGTCGGGGAACGCGACGAGGTCCTGATATCGATTGCCGAGCACGTCGACCTCCAGCGGCTCGCCCTCGGCCTCGCCGGTCGCGCGATCGCGCGTCTGCACGTACAGCGTGCGCGCCGGGTCGTTGCGCGCGATGTCGCCGGCCTTCGTGGTGGTCTCCCAGGCCGCGATCATGCGGGAGTCGCCGTAGGCGGCCAGGTGCGGCGCGCGATGGTTCAGGCCGGGGTCGCTGGCGACCGTGATGTCCTGATCGGCGGCGCCGCCCGTGAAGTGGAGCAGCCGCACCTCCGCGAGCCCGCTCGCGCCCGCCGGCTGGCCCGGGCGGATGTTGCTGGTCGTGAGCCAGTAGCCGCCGCCGGACGCGGTCACGAGGTTTCCCAGGTTCGAGTAGGCGAGATCGACCGGATAGATGGTCGTGTAGCTGGGCGCGATCGCGATGCGGTTGTTGTTGTCGGTCTTGCACACGGTCACGAAGCGGTTCACCCGGTCGTCCCAGAGGATGCGCTCGTACCCGCTGTGGCTGCACCCCCAGTCGAATCCGTCTCTCTGCAGCGCGCCGCTCGCGTCGACCACCATCATGCGATCGCCCTGGTGGATGTTGATGCACCCCCCTTGCGAGACGCTGATCGCGGCGCCGAAATAGCCCGCGTAGCGCGCGCCGTCGAAGGCGATGCGGCCATGATGCGCGTACCACCAGATCATGGTCACGTCGGGCCCCGTGGGGCCGGTCGAGTAGGGCGGCAACGCCGCGCTCGAGCTGGTGAGCTTGGTCGCCCAGGTCTCGCTCGCGCCGTCGAAGCGGACCATGTACATGTCGTGACAGGGGATCGGCGGGCTCGGAGGCGTGCCGCACAGGTTCGTCGGCGCGCCGCAATTCAGCGTTCCGCCTCCCTCGGCGTCCCGGGTGAGCAAGAGCACGCCGCCGGTGTCGTCGGCGTGCAGATCGGAGAAGTCGTTCGCCGGCAAGCCGAAGGGGCGGCCCGCGACCTGATCGCGGGTGTCGAGCTGGACGATGTGGACCTGGTTGTCGTTGCTCATCCAGGCGAGGCGCGAGCCGCCGGACGGCATCGGCGAGATGACGAGCGGCTTCAGCGCGGCCTCGTCCTCGTTGTTGAGCACGGGGACTCCGACGTCGATCTCGGTGATGCGGATGCGGTCCCGGGTCATCCCGCACGATGCCGCGCCGGGATCGCCGCCCGCGCCGCCGCTGGTGGCGCTGCTCGCCCCGCCGGCGGTGGCGCTCGAGGCGCCGCCCGCGCCGCCGGCAGCGCCGCCGGCAGCGCCGCTGGAGGTATTGCCCGCGCTGCCGGCAGCGCCGCTGGAGGCGCCGCCCGCGCCGCCGGCAACGCCGCTGGAGGCGCCGCCCGCGCCGCCGGCAGCGCCGCTGGAGGCGCCGCCCGCGCCGCCGGCAGCGCCGCTGGAGGCGCCGCCCGCGCCGCCGGCAACGCCGCTGGAGGCGCTGCTCGCCCCGCCGGCGGTGGCGCTGGAAGCGCCACCCCCGCCGCCCGCGGTGCCGCCCGCGGTCGAGGCCGACTCGTCCATACAGGCCGCTGGCCAGGTGACAAGGAGCAGAGACCAGACGACTCGCAGGGAGGGTATCGACATGACATCAGGCTATCGCTCGAGTCCATCGCATCACAAGCATTCCATGAAGAGCAGAATTGATCGCAGGAATGCCGAGCTCGCCGCGGCGCGATCCGTTGCCGTGGCTTGACATCCCCACATCGAATGCTTTCCCTGTCCCGGTGGTCGAGAGCCCGATCGCTGCACGTCGGTGTGCGCGCCTGTCGTACTCGGCCCGTGGACGCACCGCCGGCGCCTCCTGCGGCGGTCTCGACGTCGTGCGCTCCGGGAGGCGGAGAGGACTGCCATGGGTCGTGATGTCGAATCCCTGCACCACGTCGGCCATGTCGTGAGCGACATGGCGGAAGGACTCGAGCTCTATCGACGGCTCGGATTTCACCTGTCGCCGCCCGCCTATCCCATGCTGTCGCCCAGGGAGGGGGAGCCCCCCCGGCCGTTCGGCGCGGGGAACAGCCACGCCAACTTCCCGCGCAGCTTCATCGAGCTCGTGAGCTGCGTCAGAGACGACGATCCCGACCGGCTCCCGGCCGGCGCGAAGCGCATCCCCCTCCACGCGCCCCCCGAGCATCTGCCGCGGATCACCGCATCCATCCGCAGCACCGTCGCCAAGATCGCCTCGTGCCTCTCCCGCTTTCAGGGCTTGCACATCCTCGTGTTCAAGACGCCCGACGCGCACGCCGCCGCCGGCCGGCTGCGCTCGGAGGGCGTCCCTCACGGGGGCGTCCACACCGTTCCGGTCCCGGTGGACACCGCGCAGGGGACGCGGGTGGCGCCGCTCGGCCTCCTCGAGATCGACAGCGAGGATCCGGCGTCGGCCGGGTCAGGCCGCGTGCCCGAGGGGAGGATCGCCATGGCCGAGAGCCCGGGGGCGGAGGTGCTCGACGCGCAGCTCTACATGGATCACCCGAACGGCGCGGTCGGTCTCGTGGAGTCCGTGCTCTGCGTCGCCCAGGCCGCCTTGCCCGAGGTCGAGCGCCGCTATGCGCGCTACCTCGGCCGCCCCGCCCGCGCCGACGGCCCGGCGCGCGCCTTCGATCTCGGAGGCTCCCGCGTCACCCTCGTCGCCGACGCCGATCTGGAGGCGATCCTTCCAGGCGAGCGGGCCCCCGCGCTCCCGGCCTTCGTCGCCTACGCGGTCGCGGTGCGCGACGTGGGCGCCGCGCGGAGGCTGCTGGAGGAGAACGGGTTCCCGCTGCGGGTGTCGGCCTCCGGCGACCTCTTCGTTCCAGCCGCCGCCGCGCTCGGGGTCGCGATCCTCTTCCGACAGGCGGCCTGAGCACGCCCGGTGAGCGCGGAGGGCTGACCTCGAGCGCGAGGTCAGCCGCATCATGGCACGGGGGAAATCGAGGAGCCTCGGCGCGCTCTCTCCTGTTCCGGAGGGTACCGTGTGCCTCGAGCGCCGAGGCGGCCCACGCATGGTCCATGCGTCGCGCCTCGCGCCGACAATCCGGGCGCCGCGGTGGACGGGGCTTGCGCGGGGGATGTGACGTTTGTCACCATCGGCCTGTGCGAAGTGCGTTGTTCCTTGCCGCCCTGGTCGGCGGTGTGGGTGCATGTTCAACGGCCAGCGTGGCGCCCGGCGTGCTGAGGCTCGTCGGTCCTGTCGTCTGTCCTTCCGGGACCGCGCGGACCGAGGTCGTGGCCTTCTGGACCGGGACGGCGCGCAACGGCCAGACCTTGCGGTGGGAGGTCTACTGCCTGAGCCCGGACGGCTTCGGCGTCCCGCCCGACGACCTCCGCCTGTTCGTGACGTGGTTTGCGGTCTGGTTCCTCGCCGTGGTGCTGTTCCTCCCGGCCCATCGCCTCTTCACGGGGCTCCTGCGGAGGCGGGCATGAGGCGGAGATGGCTCATCATGGCGCTGGCGCTCGCGTCGCTCGGCGCCTGCACCGCCGGCACGCACACCCGCGAGGAGTTCGATGAGGCGTTCCCCTTCGGTCGCATGTCGGGCCTCCGCCCCGAGGTCTTCGCGGAGTTCAAGGCCGAGCTGGAGGGCGCGCTGGGGCGCGGGCTGCGCGTGCGTCGGGTCGGCTTCGGTCCGGACACCATGCAGGCAGACGTGCAGAACCCGAAGCGGCGCACGCATCTCGACAGGTACGTCTACCATGACCGGGAGCTGAGCGACCCGTCGCCGGTCTCGCTCAGCAACACCGAGGAGGCGACGCTCGACGGCGCGCTCTTCGAGCTGGGCAGCGTTCCCGTGAAGATCCTGCCGCGGCTCGCGCGCGAGGCGCACCGGGAGCTCGGCATCGAGCAGTCCTGGGTCGAGCACGTCGGCATCAGCCGCGCGGGCGATGGCAGCTCGGCGCTCACGATCCTCGTCAGCGTGCGCAGCCCCCGGAAGTCGGGCAGCGCCATGTTCGATGGAGAGGGCCGGCTCGTGCGCGCTCAGCGACACTGAAGAGCCCACCGACGTGGGTCCCTCCATTTTCCCCTTCCACTTCCCTGGTTTCTTGGCGCCCTTGGCGTCATGGCGGTTCGCCTCTCGGCCCGACTTCCCGCAGTAGCGGTATCCTCATGGCATGTGCACCTGTGGGGGCTCCTGTGCTCGTCCCACCGCCGCCCGGGAGCGCTCGACGTCGATCCGGCGGCGCGATCACCTTTCCTGGGTTGAGAACATTGTTTCTGGGCTCTCCTTGCTGTCAACCCCGTGGTGCTGTCCCTCCCGGCCCATCGCGTCTTCAAGGGGCTCGCGCGGAGGCAGGCGGGCAATGAAGCGAAGAGGCCCCCCCGTGGCGAGGAGCGCGCCGACGTTGAAGCGCTCGGCGCTACCGGACGCCGCGGCGCGCGCCCGCCCCCGGGCGCCGCCGCCTGCGCGCGGCGCAGAGCGCGACGAGCAGCACGCCGAGGCCGCGCGCCGCGGCGGGGGCAGGGGAGGGGCCGGGGGCGGCGCTGCAGCCGCCGTCCTCGTCGCGCGGCGGCGCGCCGCCCGGCGCCGCGCCGCCCGGCGCAGCGTCGGCCGGCGCGGCGTCGCCCGGCGCCGCGCCGCCCGGCGCAGCGTCGGCCGGCGCGGCGTCGCCCGGCGCGGGCGGGGGCGGGACGCAGTGGCCTCGCAGGTTGCAGACGAAGCCCGGCGCGCAATCGTCGAGGGAGGCGCAGCTCTGCTTGCAGGCGCCGCTCTCCGGGTCGCATCGATACGCGATGCAGTCGATGGCGACCTGCGCCGGACAGGCGGAGGACGAGAGGGCGCACCGCGCCGGCTCGGCGCTGTGGGTCTCGTCGGCGCACCTCGGCGGCGCGCAGATCGTGCCGGCCTTCGCCGGGTCGCCTGCCTCGCTGCAGCGCCCCTCGTCCCCAGGGGAGCTGCAGGTGCCGCAGGGACAGGGCCCCTCGCAGCAGACCCCGTCGATGCAGAGCGCGCCGTACTGGCAGGCGGACGAGGGCGCGCAGGGCTCGCCCAGGGCCATGCCGAACCGCTCTGTCTCCGCGATGAGCGACAACTCGCCGTTCACGCCACCCGCCACCAGGACCTCGCCGTTCTGCAACAGCGTCGCCGTGTGGAAGATGCGCGCGTGCTTCATCGGGCTCGTGAGCTCCCAGGACCCGGAGTCCGGGTCGTACAGCTCCGGGCTGCGATAGGAGACCCCGTCTCCCCGTCCGCCCGCTGCCAGGACCAGACCTCGTGGCAGCAGCGTCATCGTGTGTTCACCGCGCGGGCGCTGCATCGGCGGCGCGTAGTCCCAGGTGTTGGTCTCCGGGTCGTACAGCTCCGGGCTTGCCCCGCCGCCCGTCACCAGGACCTTTCCGCTCGGCAACAGCACCGCCCTGTGCCCGAAGCGCTCCTCTTTCATCTCGCCCGTCGGGGCCCAGGTGTCCGTCTCCACATCGTAGAGCTCCGCGCTCTTGCTCGTGGTCACGATGTGCTCTCCGCCGGCCACGAGGACCTTCCCGTTCTGCAGCAGGGTCGCCGAAGCCCCGAAGCGCAGGTATCCCATCTCGCCCGTGGGAGTCCATTCGTTCGTCTCCGGATCGTACAGCTCCGCGACCTCGGGGACCTTGCCTTCCACGCTGCCGCCCGCCACGAGGACGAGGCCGTTCACCAGCGTCGCCGTGTGGTCGATGCGCGCGGTCCACATCTCGCCCGTGGCGGTCCAGGTTCCAGTCTCCGGGTCATACAGCTCCGCGCGCACGGGCCCGTCGTCGTCGTCGTAAGCGGCCACGACGAGGACCATGCCGTTCGGCAACCGCGTCGCCGTGGGCCGATTCCGCGCGTGCAGCATCTCGCCCGTGAGCGTCCAGGTGTCGGTCGCCGGGTCGTACAGCTCCGCGCTCCCGAGCGGGGTGGGCGCATCGTCGGTGCCCAGCTCGGTGGTGCCGCCGGCCACGAGGACGAGGCCGCTGTCCAGCAACGTCGCGGCGTGGTCGATCCGCGGGATCTGCATCTCGCCGGTCATCAGCACCCACGCCGGATCGACGAGCACCGCCTCGCCGCCCGCGTCCACCGAGAGCTCGATGCGCGAGCCGCGCGCCCTGAGCGCCATGGCGACGGGCCGCCCCGAGGACGCATACGCCCGAGGCGCCGAGACGCGCAGCACGGCCGACCCCGTCGCCGGCTCGACGACCTCCACGGCCTCGCCGCGCGCGCGCAGCGTCGCGCCCTCCACCTGCCAGGCCGCCACCGCCTCTCCGCCGCGCGCGACGCCCTCGTCGAGCAGCAGCCACTCCTCGACGCCGTGGTCGGTCGCGGCCCAGAACGACGTCCCGCCGGTCCGCCGGTACGCCACGGCCTGCCCCACCGGTGTGCCCTCTCCCGAGGCGCCGTGCTCTCGCACCCGCACCTCGACCCCGGCCGGCGTGCGGAACCGGATGGGCTCGCTGCCCTCCCGGGGCAGCACCACGTGAGGTCGTGAGGGCCTCCCGCGCGCCCCGTCCACGCCGAGGTGAAAGCCGTCGCGGTCGGCGAGGAACGCCTCGCGGGCCTCGAGCACGGCGGCGGACTGGTCCGGGAACTGGAGGCGCAGGGCGGCGGCGGACGCGAGCGGCTCCGGCTCCGCGCTGCAGCCGGAGAGCAACGCGAAGGCCCAGAGCAGCGGGCCGACGCGAGGCGAGACGCACCTGAGAGGGTCGCATGAGAACATCAGGAGTCCTTCCGTCGTGGTGTGGATTCCCCCCGAGAGACAGGCGCCCTCCGCCGCGTGGCGGCGAGCAGCGCGAGGGCGATCGCGCCGAGGCAGGCCCTCCAAGGGGCCGCCGTCGCGGCGGATCGGCCGGCGTCGCAGCCCGGGGTCACGGCGGGCGGAGGACGCACGCAATGGCCGGAGAGGTTGCATGCGGTGCCCGGCGCGCAGTCCCGCAGCGAGGCGCAGCTCTCCTTGCAGGTGCCGCTGACCTGATCGCAGCGATAGGGCGCGCAATCCTCGATCGCCCTGGCCTGGCTGTCCGGGCTCGCGCATCGGGCCCCATCGGCGAGGCAGACGACGCGCTGCACGCTGTGCGTCTCGTCGCTGCACTGGGCCGGGAGACACGCGTCGCCCCTGGGCACGGCGGAGCACGCGCCGCGCCCGTCGCACGACCCGTCACAGCCCACGCGCGAGCACTCCCCGCGGAGATCCCAGCCCCTCGGCTGGGGGACACAGCGGCCGAGCGACGTGGGGCTGGCGCACGTGTGGCAGGGCTCGGAGCACCGCGACGCGCAGCAGATCCCTTCCACGCAGACGGCGAGCCCGCAATCGGCGTTGGACGCGCACCCGGCGCCGAGGATCGTGTACCGCTCGGCGAAGGGCGACGGGCCGACCAGCAGCACATCGCCGCTCAGCAATCGTGTCGCGGTGTGCTCGTCCTGCAGGGCGTTCGGGGGCGGCGTGAGGGTCCAGGTGTCGGTCGCCGGATTGTAAAGCTCGGCGGTGTGGCTGACGGCGCCCTCCGCGCAGCCGATGCCTGCGACCAGGACCGTGCCGTCATGCAACAGCGTCGCGGTATGCCCGCCGCGCGTGAGGATCGGATCGCTCGCGGCGGTCCAGGCGCCGGCCGTCGGATCGTAGCGTTCCGCGCTCCAGGTGCCCGTCGCCAGGACCTCGCCGTTCTGCAGGCGCGTCAGGGTCAGGCGGCAATCGTCGTCGCCCGTGCGCATCGGACCCGTGGCCCTCCAGGAGTCGGCCACGGGGTCGTACACCTCCGCGGTGTCGAAGGAGGAGCTCCATGCCCCTCCCGCCACGAGCACCTCGCCGCTCGGCAAGAGCAGCGTCGCGGCGTGGGCGCTCCGCGCGACGTTCATGGATGCCACGGCGCTCCAGGCGTCGGTCCTCGGGTCGTAGAGCTCCGCGCCGGCCAGCGGCGTTCTGCGGGCGGGGACGCCGGGCGTACGGACCAGGGACATCCCGCCCGCCACGAGGACCCTGCCGTCCGACAGGAGCGTCGCGGTGGGGCTCGCGCGCGACGCGTTCATGGGCGCAGCGAGGGTCCAGACGTCGTCTTCCGGATCGTACAGCTCTGCGGTGTCGAGAGAGTCCAGCCGCCCCGTGCTCCCGCCCGCGACGAGCACCCTGCCGTCCGGGAGGAGCGTCGCGGTGTGATGGCTGCGCGCCGTGATCATGGGCGCCGCGGGAGTCCAGGTGTCGTCCGTGGGGTCGTACAGCTCTGCGGTGCCGAGGGGATCGCCGTCCGCGGCCCGACCGCCCGCGATCAGCACCTTGCCGCTCGGCAAGAGCAGCGTCGCGGTGTGCTCCGTGCGCGCGGCGCTCCGCTCGCCGGTCAGCGCCCACGCCGGATCGACGAGCACCGCCTCGCCGCCCGCGTCCACCACGAGCTCGATGCGCGCGCCGCGCACCCGGAGCGCCGGGGCGAGCTCCCGCCCCGAGGCCGCGTGGGCGCGCGGCGCCGTCACGCGCAGCACCGGCGCCCCGCTCTCCTCGTCGAGCAGCTCCACCGCCGCGCCCCGCGGCCGCAGCGCCGCGCCCTCCACCTGCCACGCCGCCACCGCCTCTCCGCCGCGCGCGACGCCCTCGTCGAGCAGCAGCCACTCCTCGACGCCGTGATCGGTCGCGGTCCAGAACGACGTCCCGCCCGCGCGCCGGTAGCTCACCGCGCGCTCCGCCACCCGCGCCTCGCCCGCGGCCCCGAGCTCCCGCACCCGGATCTCATCGCCGTTGGCGCGGCGGAACCGGATCGGGGCGCTGCCCTCGCGGGGCAGCTCCACCTCGATCCGCGCCGCGCGCACCCACGCCCCGCCCGGCCCGGATCGGGCCAGTCGGAACCCGTCCAGCGCCGGGGCGAACGCCTCGCGCGCGGACAGCACCGTATCCGCCTGCGCCGGGAAGCGCCGCCGCAGCGCGGCGGCCGGGCTGTCCTCGGCCCCGCAGCCGGAGAGGAGCAGCGCCGCCGCGAGCAGGTGGGGAGGCCGCGTCGGGAGCTCTCGTGTCAAGCAAGGTGCGGGCATCGCGGATCTCGCAGCCCAGTAGAGCAGCTCCGCGCGAGCTGCCATAGCCGTCCGCATCGATCCGTCGCGCGATCGCCCTCCGCCGGCGGCGGCCGTGTCCCCCCGGCGCGGGCCGAGCCGCTTACCGCTCGGCCCTGGCGGGGATCCCGAGGTTCGCGCGCCAGTAATCGTTGACGAAGATCTGCTGTGGATCGAGCTTCGCGCGCAAGGCGAGGAAATCATCGAAGCGGGGGAGGTTCTGGCGATAATGGGCGACCCAGTCCCCCGAGCTCGGCGGCGGCAAGAACTTGCCCCAGTGCGGGCGGAAGCCGAACGGCTTCAGGACCTCCCAGAAGGGCCCATAGAAAGCGTTCATGTCCTCCCCGTTGAGCGCGAACCAGAACACGTCGACGCGGAACACATCGGCGCCGTAGGAGGGGCTCATCCAGAAATCGCTCTTCCTCGCGGCGTAGAGCTCGCACGAGAACGCGCCGGTGTGCTGGTACGCCGTCGCGGCGTTGCCTCCCCCGTCGTACCACGCCTTCAGCGCCTGCATCACCTCGGCCGTCTTCTCCACCGGGATCCAGAGCTCCGTGAACCACGTGGGCCAGAGCTGGTCGTCCATCTGGTTATCCATCGGCAGGCCGCACATCCACGTATCCCAGAACTCTTGCGTCCCGATCGGGACGAACGGGTCGAGGATGTCCTTGATGAGGTACGGCATCTCTGCCTTCAGGAAGTCCGCGAGGACCTGCGCCAGCGGCGCGCTGAGCGCGCCGTCCAGGAGCAGCGCGATGAGCAACGTGAGCGCGTCGGCGATGCCATCCTGGATCGGGCCCCCTGCCTTGCGCTCGACCGCGTCGAGCAGCGCGCGCGTGTGCGCCCGGTCCTGCAGCGACCCGGCCCGCCCGGCGAACGCATCGGCGAGCGCGCCGCGGAGGAAGTCGAGCACCTGCTGCCGCGTGATCTTGCGGGTGTGCGTCCTGTCGGGGGCGGGCCCGCAGCACGCGTTGACGTCGCCGTCGCCCGAGAGCGTGCGGTCGAGGTGGGCGTACCAGTCGGTGAGCTTGCCGGGGACGGCCGAGATGTCGCCGAGGTTGCCGATGATCGTGTAAAAGAGCGAGCCCGCGAGCGCGGTGAGCTGCGGCGCGCGGCCGAGCTCCTCGTAGGGCTTCGGCGTGAAGCCCGGCTCGGGCTCGATCCGCGAGGCCTGCCAGATCTGGACGCGCTCGAAGCCGTGCTGCGGCCACCACATGAGGCGCGTGTACGGCGTCTCGCGCAGGAAGCGCTCCAGGCTGGGCTTCCCGTCCGAGCCGCCCCCGAAGAGATCGACCGGCGCGCCGGCGGTGGGGCTCGTGATCTGCGAACCCTTGATGTTGAACGAGCGCCGGACGCGCAAGCGCACCTTGGAGACGACGCCGAGGAGCCCCATCGACACGCCGGCGGCGAAGAACAGATCGCGCTTCTCCGGGTCGGCGTCGTCGCGGTTCACGACCCAGAGCTTGCCGGTGCCGTCGATGAGGTTGAACCCGACGAGATCGTCGTCGATCGAGTACATGAGCGAGCCGCCGGACGATCCGGTGGAGAGGAAGCCGGAGACGGTCTGGTGCGAGATGCCGCCCAGGTCCTCGAGCGCCCACCCTGCCTGCTGGAGCGCGTAGTTGAGGCTGTTGCGCCACGTCGACGTGCGCGTCGGATCATACGGGTTCTTCCCGAGGTTACACCCCGCCTCCACCTCGACGATCGCGTGATCCGGGTCGCCCTCGACGGGGGTGATCGGCCCGATCGCGCGGTATCTGTCGAGCATCACGTCGATAGCGTCGTTCGGCGGGTCCCCGGCGCCGCAGTGGCCGTCGGTGTAGATCGAGCGGGCGACGGAGTGCGCCGATCCGCGCACGCGGAGCCTCCGCGGTGGTGATGCAGAGATGGCCTCTCGCACGAGCGCCAGGAGCTCCTCTTCGCTCCGTGGGTGGAAATATCCGTCGAGCCCCTTCTTGATTTTCTGTCCCATGAACCCTCCACGGCCAGGACAGCGCAGCCCGTCGTGCCCGTCAAGACGGCCTCGAACGGGCAGCGCCTCGCCGCGGCCCACGGATGCGCGCTGCAGCGTGAGGTCGGCGGGGAGGGGAACCAGGTTGGGAAGGGACGGAAAGCGGCGCGCGCGACAGCGACGCGGCGCCGGCGTCGCCGCGGTCGATTACGCGGGCTGCTGCACGTAGGGCAGCCGCGCGGCCACCTTCTGGACCTCGTCGGCGCCCTCGAGGAGCTGCGCGATCGGATCCCAGGTGCCCCGGAGCAGCGACTCGCGCGCCCCCGGCTTGATGGAGAACGGCAGCCTCAGATCGCCCCCCGCCCGCACGACCTGCTCCTGCAGATCGACCGTGACCTCGGTCGACGGGTCCGCGCTCACGCGGGCCGCGAGCGCGGCGCGGTCCTCCCGGCTCAGCGATACGCACGGGATGCCGAGCGTCGTCGAGTTGCCGAAGAAGATCTCCGCGAAGCTCTCCGCGATGACCGCCCGGAAGCCCGCCTTGGCGATCGACTGCGGCGCGTGCTCGCGCGAGGAGCCGCAGCCGAAGTTCCGGTCGGCGATCAGGAGGGTGGCGCCCGCGAAGCGCGGATCGTTGAGCGGGTGGTCCTTCTTCGAGCCATCCTCATTATACCGCACGTCCCGGAACAGGTGCTCGCCGATGCCGTCGAACGTGACGCACTTCAGGAAGCGCGCGGGGATGATGCGGTCGGTGTCGATGTCGTCCCCCGGGACATGGACGGCGCGACCTGTGACGGACTGAATCAATTCGAGTGCCATGGGATCTACCTCGGGTGCGAGCGTCGTCAGATTCCGAACACGTCACGGGCGTCCGCGATCGCGCCGCGCACGGCGGCGGCGGCGACCATCACGGGGCTCATGAGCACGGTGCGGCCGGTGGGGCTCCCCTGCCTGCCCTTGAAGTTGCGGTTGGACGAGGAGGCGCACAGCTCGTCGCCGATGAGCTTGTCGGGGTTCATCGCCAGGCACATCGAGCAGCCCGGCTCGCGCCACTCGAAGCCGGCCTCGCGGAAGACGCGATCCAGCCCCTCGGCCTCGGCCGCGCGCGCCACCTCCATCGACCCCGGGACCGCCAGCGCGCGCACGTGCGGCGCCACCTTGCGCCCCTGGAGGTGCCGCGCCACCTCCCGGAAATCCGAGAGCCGGCCGTTCGTGCAGCTCCCGATGAAGGCCACGTTGATCTTCGTCCCCTCGATCGGCTTGCCGCCCTCGAGGCGCATGTACTCGAGCGCCTCCTGGACCAGCGCCCGCTCGGACTCGCTCGCCACCTCCTCGGCCGCCGGCACCCTCTCCTTCACGGAGATCGCCTGTCCCGGGGTGATGCCCCAGGTGACCGTCGGCGCGATCGCGCTCGCGTCGATGCGGACGACATCGTCGTAGCGCGCGTCCGCGTCCGACGCGATCGAGCGCCAGTACTCGAGCGCCTTGTCCCACGCCTCGCCCTTCGGCGCGTACTGCCGGCCCTTCATGTACTCGAACGTCGTCTGGTCCGGGTTGACGTAGCCGACCCGGGCGCCGCCCTCGATCGACATGTTGCACAGGGTCATCCGCTCTTCCATCGAGAGCCCCTCGATCGTCGAGCCGCCGTACTCGTACGCGTAGCCCGTGCCGCCCGACACGCCGAGCCGGCGGATGATCTCGAGGATGATGTCCTTCGCGTAGACGCCCGGGCCGAGCTTGCCCGTCACCTCGATGCGCCGGACCTTGAGCCGCTGCAGGCTGAGCGTCTGCGTCGCCAGCACGTCGCGCACCTGCGTCGTGCCGATCCCGAACGCGATGGCGCCGAACGCCCCGTGCGTCGACGTGTGCGAGTCGCCGCACGCGATCGTCATCCCGGGCTGGGTGAGGCCGAGCTCGGGGCCGATGATGTGCACGATGCCCTGCTTCCCGGACTCCAGGTCGAAGAACGTGACGCCCTGCTCGGCGCACGCCTTCTTGAGCGCGTCCACCATCCCCTCGGCGAGCGCGTCCTTGAAAGGCCGCCTCCGGTTGTCCGTCGGGACGATGTGGTCGAGCGTCGCGAACGTCCGCCCGGGCATGCGCACGCGCAGGCCGAGGTCGCGCAGCATCCCGAACGCCTGCGGGCTCGTCACCTCGTGGATCAGGTGAAGGCCGATGAAGAGCTGATCCTCTCCGTTCGGCAGCGTGCGCACTTTGTGGAGGTCCCACACCTTGTCATAGAGACTCTTTCCCATGATGCCCTCTGGATGCGGCTGAAGCCGGCTGAAGAAGACGGCGTGCGAGGCGGGCCGGCCCGGGCGCGCCGCGCGGCGCGGAGGCCGACCCCCTCGGGAGGCGACCCGGTACGGCCCGGCTCGGGCTGGCGGTGGAGACTATGCCGGCGGGGGAGCGTTAAGTCGAATGAAACTTTCTGCATGGTGAGTTAAGCTGCGCTACATGGATGCGTCGCTCCTCCCAGCGCTCGAGGACGTGCTGCTCGTGGCCCGGTCGGGCTCGGTGAGCGAGGCCGCGCGGCGGCTGCACAAGACGCCGTCGGCGATCAGCCAGCAGGTCCGGCGGGTCGAGGAGCACTTCGGCGTGGCGCTCTTCGAGCGCGACGGGCGCGGCGTGCGGCTGAGCCCGGCGGGCGAGGCGGCGCTCGGCGCGATCACGCGGCTGTTCGACCAGGCGGAGGGGGTGTTCGAGCTGCTCTCGGAACTCGCGGGGGAGCCGTCGACCACGCTGCGCCTGGCGGCGAGCGACTACCTCGGCAAGGGGCTGCTCGTGCCGGTCATTCGGCAGATGCTCGAGGAGCGCGCCCCGGTGCGGTTCGCGATCACGACGGCGAACTCGATCGACGCGGCGCGGTGGGTGGAGCGCGGCGAGGTGGATCTGGGGCTCGCGTCCGCGTCGTCGGCGGGCGGCGATCTCGTGAAGCTGCCGCTGTTCGTGCAGCCGTTCCTCTGGGTGGGGCCGCGGCAGCGGGGCAAGGCGGCGGCGCTCTGCGCGCGGCTCCGGCGCGAGCCGCTGCTCCGGCTCGCGCCCGGCAGCCTGGGGCGGCGGATGCTCGACGCGTACCTGGATCGCGAGCGGATCCGGCCGATCTCGACCATCGACGTGTCGAGCGTCTCGCTCCTCGTCTCGTACGTCTCCGGCGGGCTCGGCGTGGGGCTCGCGCCGGCGCTGGCGCTGACCGAGGTCGCGCGGTCGCGGCTCGACGTCGAGGTCGCCGAGGTCGAGCCGCTGCCGGTCGAGCTGATGACGCGCGAGAACTTCCGGCGCAACCCGATCATCGAGCGCTTCATCGAGCGTCTGTCGGCCGAGGGGCGCCGCGCCGAGCAGCGGACCCGGGCGCTCCTCGAGGCGTGATCCTCGCGGGATTTGCCGCGTCGCGGCGCGAGCGCGTTGCCGCGGCGGGCCCGCGCGACTACGGCGGATCCATGATCCTGATTGGCCAGTACGACTCGCCGTTCGTGCGCCGCGTCGCCGTGGCGCTCCAGCATTACGGGCTCACCTACGAGCATCGCCCGTGGTCGGTGTGGGCCGACG
This sequence comes from Sorangium cellulosum, assembly GCF_004135735.1. Classification (GTDB taxonomy): domain Bacteria; phylum Myxococcota_A; class Polyangia; order Polyangiales; family Polyangiaceae; genus Sorangium; species Sorangium cellulosum_F. The sequence goes on from NZ_CP012670.1 coordinate 175,979, forward strand.
CGGACTCCATCGCGAAGTACAACCCGCTCCGGCGCGTGCCGGTCCTGGTGCTCGACAGCGGGGAGGCGCTCGTGGAGAGCTCGGCGATCCTCGACGCGCTCGACGACATGGTGGAACCCTCGCGCGCGCTCCTGCCGCGGTCGGGCGAGGCGCGCCGCGCCGGGCTGCGGATCTCTGCGCTCGCGACGGGCCTCGCGGACAAGGCGGTGAGCCTGCTCTACGAGCACGTGCTGCGCACCGACGAGCGCCGCAGCCAGGTGTGGGTCGAGCGCTGCGTCCAGCAGATGTCCGACACGCTCGATCTCCTGGAGAAGGAGCGCGCGGGCCGCGGCGGCGACCACCTGCTCGGCAGCTTCAGCCACGCCGACATCGCGCTCGGCTGCGCGCTGCGCTTCGTGGGCGAGGCGCACCCGTCGCTCACCGACGCCGCGAGGCGACCGGCGCTGGCCGCGCACGCCGCCCGCTGCGAGGCGATGCCGGCGTTCGCGGCGGTGGTGCAGCCGCTGCACGTGGCCGTGTAGCCGGCGGATCGGCCCGGGCGCTCCGGGCGGGGGGGGTGCTCGGGCGCGTCGAGGGGTCCCGCGCAGGGCGGATGAGCTACGCTGCGGCGATGGGGCACATCACCCTCTCCTCTGCCAGCGGGCGCGTCACCATCACCGACGAAGTCTCGGACACGACGCCGCTCGAAGGGAGCGTGGCTGTGGAGATCGTGGTGATGGAGGGCAGCGACACCATCGCGGTCAGCCCGCAGACGCTGCGGGGCATGCACCTCTCGGACGGCACGGTCATCGTGGTCGACGAAGGCACGCTGGAGCGCATCCAGCGCCGGATCGCCGACCGGCGCGGCCGGCTCGATATCCAGATCCAGACGCCGGGTCAGCCAGGAGATTGGCGCCCCAACGTCGTGCAGAAGTTCTCCGATGTATCGATGTCGAGATCTTTCTCCGATGTGTCGATATCGAGGGACGACGAGAGGCATGGCGGCGACGGCGCCGCGATGGAGCTCTCCGACGATGACGCCAGACACCCTCGCGAAGAGGACGAGGACGATCTCCTCGACGGCGGCTGGAGCGGCGGCGGCGGCTGGAGCAGCGCGAGCGAGGGGAGCGACGACGAGGAGGAGGAAGCGAGCAGCGGCCAGCCGCGTGGGGACATCGATCCATCGATGTTCGAGCACCTCATGCCGGACGACGCGGCGGAGGATCGCGGCCAGCCCGTGAGGCGGCAGCTCACGCTCGACGCGGACAAGGGCTTCGGCGGGCTCGTGCTCGCCACGTGGAACGCGTCCCATTTCGGCGCGCGGAAGGACGTCAAGAACCCCGGCCTGCTCGACCTCGACGACGGGGAGGCCTTCGACGAGGCGATCTTCGACGAGGAACAGTCGACGAGCGAGCAGGACAGGTACTACAGCAGGCGAAACAAGGACAAGGAGCTCCGCGGCGAGGGCGAGAAAGACGCCAAGGCCCAGTACGTGGTGGACATGCTCGTCGGCGCGATGCAGGCGGGGCACCCGATCGACGGGCTCGTGATCCACGAGATCAACAACGGCGAGGCGTTCCAGGAGGCCTTCGAGAAGGCGGCCAGAGAGGCAGGGATCGACGGCACGTACGCGCTCCACCTCGGGCCGCACCTCCACACCGGTTCGGACATGCACGCGCAGAAGGAGCGGTATCCCGTCATCGTGCGCACGGCGAAGCTCAAGGTCGAAGGCGTGGAGTACATCCCGACCTACAGCGCCCGCAGGGGGAAGGGGAGACCGGAGGTCGTCGCCGGCGAGCCGGTCCGGACCACGGACAGCGGCACCGTGAAGACGCCCTCCGGCAAGTCGCGCCCCCTCATCGCGTACACGATCACGCGGAAGGACCGGCCTTCAGCGAAGCCGCTCAAGCTCGTCAACGTGCACACCAAGCCGGGCAAAGGGGGGCTCAGCACCGACGAGGGCGTGAACGATCGCCGGCCGGTGTTCGACCAGGTCCAGCCAGCGTACACGCACGCGTCGGAGGACGACGCGCACATGTGGGTCTTCCTCGGGGACCACTACCTGGCGGGCCAGGACGTCGTGACCAGAGACGGGAAGCGCTTCGACGAGTCGCTCCCATCCGGGATGCTCAACCTCGATCCGGAGTCGAAGACGAACACGATCGAGAAGATCAACACCGATGTCGAAAACGCCCGCTGGAGGCGCAAGACGATCGAGGCCCGCCGCGCCATGGAGAGCGCGAGGAAGGCCGTCACGAAGCTCTCCGGCGCGAACCTCGGCAAGCGCAGGCGCGGGGCCAAGGAGCCAGAGAAGAAGTCCCCCTCCAGGGCGACGCTCGAGAAAAAGCTCAAGGACATCGAGAAGGACCTGAGGAGCCTGGTCAATCACGATACCCGCGAGAACGCGAAGAAGGACATCTCGGCTCTCCGGCGGCGATTGGAAGGGCTGAAGGCCACGCTCTCGCAGAAGAATCCATCGCTCGAGGACGCTCAGAGGAAGATCCTCGAGCTCAACGCCGACACCAAGGCACAGGTCTACCAGAGCCTCCGCGCCCGCGAAGAGGCGTTCATCGCGGAGCAAGAGTCGGCCCCTCGGGCGAGGCGCGTCGGGACGTCGAGGGATAGCGCGCGGAGCCTGCGCGACGCAGCAACGGACAAGGATGATCCGGAAGCGTCGGCGCTCCTCGAACAAGCCGATCGGCTGAAGGAGCAAGCTGCAGAACAGGCGAGCGGCGAGTCCAAGGAGGACCGGCGAGGCGCCTTCCTCGACAGGAAGCGGACGATGGTGGCCGACAAGGCCGTGGTCAGCTCGAAATTTGTGGTCCGCAAAGCGGCGCTCATGACCGTGCTCTCCGGAAAACAGGGCGAGAAGTCGAAGACCGCCTTCGTCGAGAAGGACGTGCTCTACTCCAGGAGCGGCGATGGCTGGAAGGCCACGGGAGATCACTTCGCCCTCGCGCAGGGCCGGGTGCTATCGGACCATGGGGCGATGGTCATCGTGGTCAGCGACGACGCCGAGGATCAGGAGGCGGCCGACGCGATGATGGACGCGCTCGTGCTGGAGCCGTCGGGGGTGGCGAAGACCCTGGACGAGGTCGGCGACGAGGACAGCGAGGACGAGGACGACAGCGAAGAGGACAGCGACTACGAGGACGACAGCGAAGAGGACGGCGAGGACGAGGACGACAGCGAAGAGGACAGCGAGGACGAGGACGGCAGCGACGAGGACAGCGACGACGAGGACGGCAGCGACGAGGACAGCGACGGCGGCGGCCGGGACACCGATCCTCGGGACGACTCGGGTGATGACAGGGGCTCCGCCGAGGATTCGCCCCCACGCAAGAGGAAGAAGCCCAACGAGCGCAGCGTCGGGAGCCTCCACAGCGCGACGATGTCGCGCACGGCGCAGCGGCAGTCCACCCCCACCCGGGCGACCACGACGAGGACCACGACCAGGCAGCAGACGAACAAACCGAGCAAGAGAGCGGCCACGCGCACCAGGCGCTGATCGTCGTGCTCGGTGCGCTCACCCCGGATCTGGCAGCACGCCGCCGGCCGAGATCTCCCGCCCGTCCGGCAGCTCCACGCGGGCTCCGCGCCGCGCGCACCCCGCGTCCCACATCGCCGCGGCGCCCTTTCCGTAGGTCGCCTCGCCCGCGACGACCGCGCGCCCGTGCGCCTGCAAGCACGCGGCGACGAGCTCCGCCGCGGAGGCCGTGAAGCGGTCGACCCACACGACGAGGGGCATCGTGTACGGCGCTCCCGGCCGCGCGCGGTGCTCGGTCGCGTCGCCGTCCTCGTCGATGACGGTGGCCAGCAGCGCGCCTTCCGGGAGGAAGCCGCCGGCGATCTCCACCGCGGCCTTCACGTCGCCGCCCGGATTGCCGCGCAGGTCCAGCACCAGCACCTCCATGCCGCGGGCGCGGAGCCGCCCGATCTCGCGATGGAGGAGCGCCGGGCCGTCGATGGCGATCCGCGGGAGGGCCACGCAGCCCACGCCCGGCGCGAGCAGCTCGCCGGACACCCCGTCGCCGGCGGTCCCGGGCGCGAGCGCGACGGCGACGTCCAGCGCACCCTGCAACGCCTCGCCGACGCCCGCGCGCATCGTGAACACGTTCGTGGCGCTGGGCACGGCGATGAAGCCGAGCGGCGCGTTGAAGTTGTTGCCCGCCGTCAGCGACGCGAGGTGCGCGGCAGGCAGGAAGTTGAAGAACACGTTGGTGAACGACGCCGTCACGACGGCCGCGCCCTTGATCGTGGGGTGCATCACGCCGGGCTCGTCGCCGACGGACATCGGGATCACCGAGCCCACGGTCAGCGACGGCATCATCGAGGTGAGCACGTTCGCCGCGAAGACCGTCGCCATCGCGTTGAAGGCGACGTTGACGTACGGGATCGGCACGCCGACCGGCGGCGTCCTGCACACGTCGGGCGCGGCGATGAACTGGCCTGCACCCCGGTTCGCTATGGGCAACATGGCGCGATCACCCGAGGTGGACCTGCTTGCCCTGCACCGTGGCCGTCTCGTCGGTCACGATGGTGGCCGTCCTGGCCTGGAGCACGGAGCTGCCCTGGACCACCGTGCGCGCCTCCTTCGCCTCGACCTCGAGCCTCGACGCGACGCGCTGGTACAGGTCCGTGACCCGCTGGATCAGGGTCTCCGCCCAGGTCGTGACGCGCGAGGCGTGCACCGTCACCTCGGGGCTCCGGATCTCCACGCCTCGATCGGCCGAGAGGCGCAACGTGCCCCCCTCGGCCGCGAGATCGACGTCGCCGGAGAACCGCAGCACCGCGCGCCCGGAGCCGCGCAGCACGCCGATCGCATAGAGATCGTCGCGCTTGCCGATCACGAGCAGCGCGTCGCCGACGGCCGGCTCGTACGGCGAGACGAACGCCATCGTGGCATATCGCTCGGCGCCGTTCGGCAGGAGCACGAGCACGCCGTCGGCCTCGACCGACAGCACCTCTGCGGGGCCCAGAAAGTCTGTCTCGACGGGGCGGAAGTCGGGGGTGATCACCTCGGCTGCGGCACGCTGGCTCATGTCCTGTCCTCCTGCCGAGGCGGCGGGCGCCACGCTTCGGCCTCCAAGCGATCGACGTCGGTCCCGCGAGCGCCGGCGCGGCGCGCGCCGCTCCACGAGGCCTCCTCCGCGCGCAGCGCGTGCAGGTTCGCGCCCGAGAGGTCCGCGTCCGAGAGGTCGGCCCCTCCCGCGGCCAGGTGCGACAGATCCGCGCCGGCGAGGCGGGCTCCCCGGAACGACGCGCCGGCCGCGTGCGCCTCGGCCAGCACGGCGTCGGAGAGATCCGCGCCCGCCAGGTCCGCGCCGTCCAGCGAGGCGCGCGAGAGGACGGACCGCCGCAGCTCGGCGCGCTGGAGGCCCGCTCCCCGGAGATCCGCCTCCCCGAAGAGGGCCAGCTTGGCCCGCGCGCCCGCGAGGCGGGCCCCTCCGAGCTTCGCGCGCAGCAGCGTCGCGCCCCGCAGATCCGCGCCTTCCAGGTTGGCCCGCGTGAGATCCGCGTCGGTGAAGTTGCTCCCCGAGAGATCGGCGCCGTGGAGGTCCGCGCCCGCGAGCTGCGCCTCGATGAACCCGCAGGCGCGCAGGGTCATGCCGGCGAGGGGCACGCTCGAGAGATCGGTGCCGGCGAGGTCGGCGCGGTCGAAGATGGCTCGCTCGAGCCGCGCGCCCGCGAGGGACACGCGCTGCAGGAGCGCCTGCTGGAGCAGGGCGCGCGTGAGGTTGGCTCCGGCCAGGTTGGCGCCGTTCAGCACCGCGCGGACGAGGCGGGCGCCCTCCAGATCGGCGTTCGACAGATCGGCGTCGAGCAGCACGACGCCCGTCAGGTCCGCGCCGGCGAGCTTCTGCCCGGCGAGCACCGCGCCCTGCAGGTACGCGCGCTCGAGGCGGGCGCCGGTCAGGTCCGCGCCGGTGAGATCGCAGCCCGCCAGGACCGCCCCGGTGAGGTCGGCCCCGCGCAGGCTGGCGCCCCGCAGATCCGCGCCGCGCAGCGACGAGCCCGCGAGATCCGCGCCCGCGAGATCCGCGCCCGCGAGCTTCGCCGCGCCGAGGTCGGTCCCCGGCGCCGCCAGGCCCGCGGCCTCGCCGGGGCCGAAGAGCGCGCCGTCGAGCACGCACCGCGTCATGCTGGCCGGCAGGCGCGCGCCCCGCAGATCGGCCTGGACCAGCACCACGCGCTCGAGCGCCGCGCCCGACAGGTCGGCGCCGCGGAGGTTCGCGCCGAACATCGACGCTCCCGTGACGCGGGCGCCTCTCAGGTCCGCGCCGGTGAGGTCCGCTCTCTGGAACGAGGCCCCGTCGATCGCGCGGCCGCCGAGCGCCGCGCCGGGCAGCTTCGCCATGTCGAACCGCGCCCGATCGAGCTTCGCGCCGTCGAGCTTCGCGCCCGTCAGATCGGCGCTGATGAGCATCGCGCCCCCGAGGTCCGCGCCGGTGAGATCCGCGCCGCGGACCCTCGCCCTCACCAGCTTCGCGCCGCGTAGGAGCGCGCCGCGGAGCTGCGCCCCGCGCAGGTCGCACGCCGCGAACGACGCGCCCTCGAGGTCCGACCCGTCGAGCACGGCGTCGCGCAGGACGCACCGGATCCACTCCGAAGCGGCCAGCGCCGCCCCCGAGAGCGCCGCGCCGCCGAGGTGCACGTCGACGAGCCGGGCGCGCGGCATGCGCGCGCCCGTGAGATCGCGCCCGCGCAGGTCGAACCGGGTCACCCGCTTGCCCGCGAGGCTGTCGGTCTCGCGCATGCGACGGATAAGCTCCTCGGGCGTCATGATGGATCCAGGAGGGCCCGGGCGACGTTCGCGCCGGCGAAATCGGCGCCCGCGCCCGCGGCGCCCAGGAGGACGGCCTCGAACAGGCTCGCTTGCCGGAACGACACGCGCGTGAGCGTCGCCCTCCGCAGGTCCACGCCGAACAGGTTGGCGTGATCGAAGCTGGCCTGTTCGAGGCGCGCGCGATCGAAGCGGGCCCTGCGCAGATCGGCGCCCGAGAAGCGGGCGCCCGCCGCCTCCACCTCCGAGAAGCACGCGTCGTGAAAGGACGAGTACCTGAAGTCCGCCTCCGCGAGATCCGCGCGCATCCACACGCTGGCCGGGCCCAGCGCGCCGGTGAGCCGCGCGCGCCGCAGCCGCGCGTCCGAGAGGCCCGAGCGCCCGAGCTCGGCGTCGGTGAAGTCGGCGGCGTCGCCGGTGATCTGCGTCAGCATGCACCGGAGCAGGCGCGCGCCGATCCACACCGATTCTTCGAGCCGCGCGCCCTCGAGCAGGCACTGCGTGAGCGCGGCGCCCGCGAGCCGCGCCCTCGTCAGGCGCGCGCGCTGGAGGAGCGCCCGCTCTCCCACGACCCCCTCGAGATCGGCGCCTTCCAGATCGATCTCCTCGGCAAAGACGCCGTCGAGCCGCGCCCTCGTGAGCCGCGCGCCCCCCGCCCGCGCGCGCGCGAGCTGCGCCTGCGTGAGGTCGGCCCCGGAGAGATCCGCGTCGCCGAGCTGCGCCTCGGCGAGCACGGCCTGCCTCAGGCTCGCGCCCGCGAGGCGCGCGCCGCGGAGATCCGCGCGCGCGAGGAGCGTCCCGTCGAGGCGCGCGCCCTCGAGGTCCGCGCCGCGCAGATCGCGGCCGGACCAGTCGCGCCCGGAGGCGTGGCCCCCCCGCGAGGGCGTGTCCGCGCCCTCCGCTGCCTCCGGCTCCCCCTCCGGGACGCCGCCCAGGCGGGGATCGCGCAGCGCCGCTTCGAGCGCCGCGAGCCCGGGCACCGCCGCGCCGGACGCCCGCGCCTCGAGCGCGAGGCCGCGGAGCTGCGCGAGGCGCCTCGCGAGCACAGGCCGGATCCTCGCGTCCGCCAGGGGCGCCTCGGCCGGCGGCGGCGCGGCGGGCGAGGGGGCGCCGGCCAGCGCGGCGGCGACCCTGGCGGGCAGATCGAGGCCGCGCCGCCCGGTGTGCGCGCCGGCGGCGGTCACCGCGCGGGCGATCGCCGCCCGCAGCCCGGGCGGCAGCGTCGCGAGCGTCTGGTCGAGCTGCGCGGCGAGCCGCGGGTCGACGGGCGCCTCCGGCGCCGCCGGACCGGGATCGGCCGCGGCCCACGCGTCGCCGAACGAGGCCGGCACGCTCTCCTTCACCGGATCGCGCTCGAACGCCTCGAGCGCCGCGCGGTACTGCGCCTCGGGCTCTCTGGGGCTCGCCATCGGCTCGGAGGCGAACAGCACCGTGCGCACGCCCCGGAGCTCGGCGTCGGACACGGCATCGACGCCGCGCCACACGAGCGAGAGGCGGAGGATATCGAGGTCGGCGAACAGCGTATCGAGGACCATCGGCACCTCGCGGAAGCGACCGGCGGTGTCCATCAGGAAGGCGCGCACGCGCAGGCCCGGGAGCGCGCTCTCGAAGAGCACGCGGTCGGGGTGGAGGTTCGCGAACGACAGCGCCTCGTCTCCGCGGAGGAAGGGGACTTGCTGGTCGCGCGGCGCCGCGTTGAAATGGCCGACGTCGAAGTCTTCCGCGTGGTACGGAGCGCGCTCTTTCCGCCACGCCGGGCCGTACGCGGCGCCGAGCTTCCGGGCGCGCTCGGGCCAGCGCGACGAGATCGGGCCGAACCCGGCGGGCGCCGGGCGATCGCCGCGGCTCTTGATGGGCTCGCCCGGAGACTCGATGTTGGGCAGCTCCGGGGTGTCCAGCCCCTTGCCCACCGGGTTCGCCGCGTGGCGCGGCCCGCCGAACGCGTGCGTGTACGCGACCGGCATCGTCACGAAGCGGGCCGGGTCCGAGGGGTAGTCCCCGAGGACGCCCGACACCCAGGTCCGCGGACCGACGACCTCCAGGACCTTCGAGAAATCGCCGACCGCGAAGCGGACAGGGCACGACGCCACGGGGCGGCCGGAGGGCGCGTGGCACGTGCCGAGGAGCAGCAGATCGGCGAGCGGCTTGAAGTCCGCGAAGTCGCCGGGATACACGATGTCCCCGGAGAGGGCGTCGTCCTCCGGCCGGTGGCGCTCGGCCGACAGGGGCTCCTGCACGAGCTGTGGATCCCCCTCGGGCAGCGCGGCGGGGGCGCCGTGCACGAGCTCGAACGTGCCGCGCACGATGAGCGTGGCCTCCGGCTGCGGCGGGCGCCGCGACGAGGGCTTCACGCCGAAGGCGAGGGGCGTCAGGTTCTTGATCTTCATGCGCCGGACCCGGAGGGCGCCGTCAGAGGAAGCTGTGCTGCGCGCCCACCTGGGTGTGGGTCGTGCCCGTGGCGAGCCGCTGCGCCGCTGCCTGGATCTTCTTCGGCGTGATCTCGTAAGTCGCGTCCAGATCGACCGAGATGCCGGCGCCGATGTTGACCTCGAGCTTGCCGGCGATGCAGATGTCCATCATCAGCGCGAGCGTGATGTCGAGCACCGTCCCCATCGTGATCGACTGCTCGCTCCCGATCGTCAGCTCCGAGACGTCGCCCGACACGATCTCGGTCTCGGAGCCGATGATCGTGGATACCGTGTTTCCGATGGTCGTGTCCTTGATCGACGGGCACACCGTGGTGCTCGTCATCGACGACGCCGTGGTCGTGTCGGTCATCGAGGTGACGGTGGTGGTGCTCGTCATCGACGTGGCCTTCGTCGTGCTCTCGATCGCGCCGGCGCACTCGGTCGTGTCGCGCATGGTCTTGGCGGTGGTCGTCGACTCGATGACGTCGGCCCAGGTCTCGTCCTTGATCGACGGCACCGGCAGCGCCGAGGAGCCGGTGTACGACTCGATCGACCGCGCCCACGTCCGATCCGTGATGCGAGGGTTCTCCTTGCCCTTCGCGGGCGCCGCGCTCCCGGTGATGCTCTCCTTGAGGTTGCCCGAATAGACGTCGTGCGTGTCGCCGTGGTACGTCGTGAACACGTCGCCTTTGATGCTCTCCTCGATCACGCGCCACGTACCGTCGTAGTTCTGCACCCAGCGGATCTCGCTGCTGCCCTCGAACGTGATGCCCGTCTCCGAGACGTGCCCGCCCGAGACGTCCCAGCCGGAGTCGTGGTCCTGCCGGCCGCGAACCAGCATGCGGTAGTTGCCCTGCACGACCTCGACCTTGTCGCCGCGGGTCGTCGTGATGCGGTTTCCGTCGGAGTGGTCGCGCCAGCCACCCTTGGTGTGGAGCTTCGCCGTCTCCGCCTTTCGCTCCGCGACCGGGGTGAACTGAGGGCAGCCGTCACGCACGCGGTCGTCGTCCACGAACGACGTGACGAGCGCCGCGAGGTCCTCGCCGGAGGCGCGCGGCGCGCCCGGGCTCGCGGCGATGGACGGGTCCTTCACCGCGCCGAGGCGCAGATACGACGTCATCGCCTCGGCCTCGCTCGGCGCGTTGTTGAAGTTCGGCGCCTCGATGAGGATGTACTTGCCGCTGACGCCTTCGCCCTCTCTCTGGCCCATGCGCGCTAGGAGACCGAGGGGAACATCGCTTGTCAAGGGCGCGCGCCCCCGTCGCAGCGCCTGGCTCCCGGCGGCGCCGAGGTGGAGCGCGAGCGGTTTGCCACGGCGTGCGGGGCGCGCGCGACGGCGCGCCGCAGGTCCGAGCGTTCACTCCTCGCAGAGCTCGAAATGCGTTTGCCTCGCGTCCAGGGACGCGGCGCGTTGCTCGGCGGCCTCGAGCAGCGTCGGGCTGGCGTCGAAGAGCGAGCCCGTCCCCGGCCAGTACAAGGTCGAGCCCGATTCACACAAGGTCACGAGCACGGGCCCTCCGGGCAACGAGCTCGATTCGCCTCGTTCGACCGCGGCGATGTAGCTGAGCCGGCTGCGGGGCGAGCCGCGGAGCGTGCGGAGCACCTCGGCGTGGTAGGTCAGCAGATCTCCGTCGGCCGTAGACGCTCGCTCGACCTTGATGTGCCGAACGAGCGCGGTGACCGGGGTCTGCGCCATGGCCGTCCTCAGCCCTTCGAGCTCCAGCGCCGCGCGCGACGCCGGCGCGTCGACGGCCGGCGCTGGCGCGCTGGCTCGACGAGGCGCCGGGGGCATCGGCGAGACAGCGGGAGGCGCGTCGATGGACGGTGCGTCAACGGACGTTCCGGCGACAGGGGACGGGTGGGCAGAGCCCTCGTGAGCGGCGGGATCCTCGCCTGCGGCCTCGGCCATGGGAGACTTCGTGGCGCATGGTCGACCACATGACGCTCCCATGAGCACGGTGAGCAGCGCCCATCGCGTCAAGCTCATCTCCTCGACAGCCTACCACGTCCGGCGGTGTCCCGGGGACCCTTCAAGGCGGGGCGCGCGGATCAGCTCGCGCTGGGGTCGGCGACGCGGCCGATGAACAGGACGCTGCCCGTCGCGTTGTCGCGGATGAGGAACAGGAAAGGATTCACGAGCGCGAGCGACGCCGGCGGGGGCGCCGACTCGTCGCCGACGATGACCGCGGTCGCGGCCGCCGCCTCGGTGCCGGCCTCGTTCACGCCGACGAACGCCTTGTGGATGACGTCCTGGATGTAGGGCCGTCCCGTGGCGTTGATCCCGGTGAAGTCCGCGGCGCCGGACGTGAACGCGATCTCCATCCCCATTTCCTTCAGCGTGTCCTTGAGGCTCAGCGCGTATTCGAACTTGAACCTGGGCATCGTGGTGTCGACCTGGTGCTCGCTCATCGCGCCGACGATGCCGTCGACCTTCGCCGCGTCGAGCGACGCCTCGAACGCGTCGAGCGTGCCCTCCTCCGGCAGGAGGATCACCATCGACAGCTCGTTCCCGTCGTAGGGCATCGCGACCGCCTGGTAGCCGTCGCCCTCGGCGTACGGCATCTCCAGGCTGCCGTGCATCAGGGGCACGGTCACGTCGGTCCCGTCGGCCCTCACGAACCGGCCGTCCTCCGTCGCGGCGGGCTCGAACGGGGTGCGCCACGCGGCGTTGAAGTAGATGGCGTTCGTGAGGATCAGCACCGTCTCGGGGGTGATCGCCTCGACGGGCACCAGATCTTCGATCTTGCCCTCGGTCTGCTCGCTGACCCAGCCGTTGACGAGATCGACCGCCTCCCGCGGGTGCCCCAAGAAGTCCACGACGCGCATGCCAGCGCCGTAGTTCAGCGCGAGCGTGTCGAGGAAGGGCGCCTCGAACGGGTAGCCGATCTGCCCCCAGAGCGCGTTCACGACGTGGAGGCGGAAGCCCTCTCCGTCGGCGCCCTGGGCGCCCTGACCGCGGCTCTCGAGCTCCTGGTCGAGCCAGTTGAGCGCCGGGTGGAGCCTGTCCTGCCCGAGGTCGAAGCGCATCGTGTCGGCCATGGCCGTCTCGGTCTCGCCCTTCGCGCCGGCCCACGTCATCGCGAGCGCCGTCGAGATGCTGTAGGGCGAATAGAAGACGTTGCCCGGCTCCTTCCGGAGCTGCTGGTAGAGGTCGAGCGCGAACGCGGAGTTGCCCGCGACGAGCGCGGTCCTGTCCGCCGGAGGCACGTCCGGGGTCGAGATGCGCTGTTTGTCGGAGGCGACCACGCATCCGGGCTTGTCCCCGTCGCGGCACGCCTCGCCCCCGGGATCGGGGCCCGGGTCTTCGTTCGGCTCGGTGGACATCTCGCAACCGAGGATCGCGGCCAGAGACAGGAGAAAGGGCGGAGCGCAGGTTCGAACGGTTCGCAGCATGCCGCTCCACCGAGCATTCGCCGTGCCGCGCGGGCCCCCGAGCCTGCGCCTCCGAGGCGGTGCGCGCGGGGCGTCCGAGCCGCCGCGCGCCGCGCGCGCCCGGACCCTGACATCCGGCGAAGGCGCTGGCCCGGTCTGGCACACGACGCCCCCTCCGCTTCGCGCTCCCGCCGCCCACGGCACAGGCCGGCGCCACCGTTGCGGTTGCATCACCGTTCCTTACAAAGACGGCATGGGCAAGGCCCACATCCACGGCACGACGGCGGCGCCGGCGAAGCTCACCTCGGACCTCACCCGCTGCGATCAGGAGCCCATTCACGTCCCGGGCGCCATCCAGCCGCACGGCGCGCTGCTCGTCCTCGACGAGCCAGATCTCACGATCACGCAGGCGAGCGAGAACGCCGGCGAGCACCTGGGGCAGCCGCTCGAGCGCGTCCTCGACCAGCCGCTCTCGGCCGTGCTCGGGGAGGCGTCGGCGGCCGAGGTGCGGGCGGCGCTCGACGGGGATCGCTGGAAGGAGCTGAATCCGCTCTCCATCGCCGCGCGCGGCCGGCGCTTCGACGGCATCGTCCACCGCCACGCCGGGGCCACGATCCTCGAGCTCGAGCCGATCCTCCCGGCCGCGACGGAGGCCACCGTGCATCACCCGCTGCGGCGGGCGCTCCTTCGCGTGCAGTCGGCGGGGACCCTCGGCGAGCTCTACGAGGTCGTCGTGCACGAGGTGCGGCGCTTGACCGGCTTCGAGCGCGTGATGCTCTATCAGTTCGACGACGAGGGGCACGGCGCCGTGATCGCGGAGGCCAGGGGACCGTCGCTCGAGCCGTACCTCGGCCTGCATTACCCCGCCTCCGACATCCCGCGGCAGGCGCGCGCGCTTTACCTCGCGAACCCGCTCCGCATCATCCCCGACGCCCGCTACACGCCGGCGCGCCTCGTCCCCGGCGCGAGGCGAGAGCGCGCGGCGCCCCTCGACCTCAGCTTCGCCGTGCTGCGCAGCGTCTCGCCGGTGCACCTCGAATACATGGCCAACATGGGGGTGCTCGCCTCGATGAGCGTCTCGCTCCGCGTGCATGACGGCCTCTGGGGGCTCATCAGCTGCGCGAACCACAGCGGGCCTCGACGGCTGCCTTACGAGCTCCGGTCCGCCTGCGAGGTGCTGGGGCTCCTGACCTCGCTCGAGATCGCCGCGTTCGAGGATCGCGAGGCGGCCGCCCGGCGCGACGCGCGCCGCCTTCCCCTCTCGCTCCTGGTCGACGCGATGCGCTCCGGCGATGACGTGCTCGAAGGGCTGCTCGCCCGCCCGGCAGAGCTCCTGGCCCTGGTGGGGGCAGAGGGGGCGGCGGTGGTCCGGGCGGGCGATGCGCGGACGTGGGGCCGTACCCCGCCGCTGCCGTTCGTGATGGCCCTGGCGGACTGGCTGGACCAGCGCCCGGATGCATCGCTGTTCTCGACCGCGTCCCTCGCCGCGATGCTCCCGAGCGCCCTCCCGGTCAAGGACGTCGCGAGCGGGCTCCTCTCGTTCGGGTTGCCCGGGGCCGAGCATCGACGCCTCCTGTGGTTCCGGCCGGAGATCGTGCAGACGGTCCGCTGGGGAGGGGACCCGCGAGAGCCGGTCGAGACCGACCCTCACATGCGTATCCACCCGCGCCGGTCGTTCGCGCTGTGGAAGCAGGAGATGCGCTTGCGCTCGCGCCCCTTCAGCGCGTCCGACATCGAGGCGGCGGAGGATCTCCGGCGGTACGCGGTCGAGATCGACCTGGAGCGGCAGGTCGAGCGCGCGCAGCGGGCCGTGCGCGCGCGCGATGATCTCGTGGCGGTGGTCTCGCACGACCTCAAGAACCCGATCGGCGTCATCCAGATGCAGGCCGCCCTGCTCTTGCGCGCGGCGGGCCCCCATGACGAGCCGCAATCGCGCCGCCTCCGCGCCCTGGCCGAGCGCATCCAGCGCTCGGTCGATCGAATGAACGCGCTCGTCCACGGCTTGCTCGACCTGGCGAAGATCGAGTCGGGGCGGTTCGTGCTCGAGCGTCGGCCCGAGCCGACGCGGGAGCTCGTCGAGGAGGCGCTGCTCGCGATGCGCCCGCTGGCGGAGTCCAGGCGGATCACGATCGCCGAGCATGTCGTCGAGACGCCGCGCGTGGAGGCCGACCGCGAGCGTATTTTCCAGGTGTTCTCGAACCTGCTCGGCAACGCGATCAAGTTCACGCCCGAGGGCGGCGCTGTCACGGTGGAGGTCGCGCTGGAGCGGGACGGGGTCCGCTTCACGGTCGCCGATACGGGCCCGGGGATCCCCGCCGATCGGCTCCCGCACGTGTTCGAGCGGTACTGGCGAGCGCCCGGGGAGCGGTCCGCGGGCGCGGGCCTCGGCCTTTACATCGCCCATGGAATCGTCGAGGCGCACGGCGGGCGGCTCTGGGTCGAGTCCACCGTCGGCGTCGGCACCCGGTTCATGTTCACGTTGCCCCTCTCGTCATGAGCCCGCTTGAGCTCGGCGCGGCGTCCTGGTTCCATCGAGATGCCATGAGCGGTGCCGCGCCACGCCGGTGGATCCCACGATGGCTCGCCGCGCTCGCGATCGTGCCCTGCGCGTGCCATGGCCCCGCAGACGCTCCAGCGAGCAGGCCGGCCCCCGCGCGCGACAGCGTCGCGCCCCGTCCGCACGACAGCGCCGCGCCCGGCCCGGCGCAGCCCGGCCCGGCGCCTCCGCCGGCCGCCGCCCCGCCCACGAGCGCGCAGGCCGCTCCGACGCCGTGGCCTCCGGCGAGGCCGCAGGGCATCGAGACGGACTGGTGCATCGACGGGATCGACGCGCTCGACGAGGAGACCTGTTATGTGCTGCCGGACGCGCCGACCCGCGCCCTGCTCATCTATCTCCACGGGATCGTCCCGCCGGGGAAGCAGAGCCCGCAGAAGACCAATTTCGAGACCGTCGTGGCGCGCGCCTCCCGCCGCGCCGGCGTCGCCGCGCTGATGCCGCGCGGCAAGGTCGGCCTGGCGCCCCGGGGGTTCGCGCGCTGGTGGGGCTGGCCGACGGGCGACTCGACGTACCGGGAGCACGCCGCCGGGCTCGTGGCGGCGTTCGCGGAGAAGCGGCGCAAGCTCGAGGAGCTGACCGGCGCGCCGTTCTCGCGGGTGTACGTCGCCGGCTCCTCGTCGGGCGCGTTCTTCGCCGCCGCGCTCGCGCTGCGCGGCGGCATCGACGCCGACGGGTTCGGCGCGATGTCCGGCGGGGGAGGCCGCGCGACGAAGGAGCTCCCGGCGCTCGAGCCCAGGCCGTTCTACATCGGCTTCGGCTCGCACGACGCGGCCGGCCGCTCGGCCCGCGCCCTCGCCGACGTCCTGCGCGCCGCGCGCTGGCCCGTGCGCGTCGCCGAGCACCCGGTCGGCCACGGCGCGAAGGAGGTCTACCTCGATGAGGCCTTCGCCTTCTGGCGCGAGCACGAGATCGATGAGGCCCCTCGGGGCGCGAGCACGCCACGGGCCTCGGGGACAGGGCGGTGAGCCTGCGCCAAGAGCACGTGCTGCGCGCCGGCGAGGGTCGCAGTCAGGCGTGGGTCGAGCGCTGCGTCGCGCCGATGTCCGACGCGCTCGATCTCCCGGACGAGGGCGCGGCTCAGGAGCGCGACGCGCTCGCCGGCGGCCGGGGGCGACGCGGCGCGCGGGGGCGAGCCCTCGCGCCCGTGGCCCTCGTCCCGAGCGCCTCGCGCACGGACGTGGCCGTGGCGGCGCGCGCGATCCATCGATCGAGCTTCGCCGCGTCGGTGCAGGCCAGGATGCGCGCCTCGTCGTCCTGCGAGGGCGAGAGCCCGCGCGCGCGCAGCAGCGTCATCAGCGCTTGCTGCCGGCCCCTGGCCTCGCCCTCGGCCCGTCCCTTGGCCTCGCCCTCGGCCCGTCCCTTGGCCTCGCCCTCGGCGCGGCCCTTCTTCCGTCCCTGCGCTTCGAGAAAGAGGCGGAGCTTCCTGGCAGCAGGGGTTTCCGGGATCTTGTCGGGGTTCATCGAGGCCTCCCTGAGGAGCGCCAGCATGCGCTCGCTGAGCACGGACAGGATCGCACGCTGCTGCGCGCGTCGCAACGCGGGGGGCAGCCGCTCGGTCAGCTCGAACGCCCGCTCGACGACGGCGCGCGCCCTGGGCCCGTGGCGGTGCTGCATGGCCCACGCCGCGAAGAGCGCGAGCTCCGGGTGGCGCTCGTCGAGCAGCGCCTTGCTCTCGGCGGCGCCGAGGTGGAGCACGACCGGCTTGAGCTGGAGCACGGTGCCGAGGCGCGTGCGCACGCAGGCCACGCGCTCGGCCCAGCGGGCGACGGCGCGGCGGGCGGTGATGACGAGCACGTCGCCGGCCACGCCGGTCTGATCGTGGAGCAGGCTGGCCGCGAGGGGCCATCGGCGGCGCTTGGCCGGGTCGACGCCGCGCTGCAGCTCGACCAGGACCCAGCGCCGCTGGCCCCCGCGGTAGACGAGATCCAGCCGCAGCTCGGCGGGCTTGACGAAGCGGAGCGTGGCGTCGGACGGCTTGAGGCTCCGCGGCAGCTTCACGCCGGTGAGCGTGGAGACGAGCGCGCCGAGCAGCCCGGGCTGCTCGCGCAACGCGACGATCAGGACCTCGTGCGACGTGCCCGGCACGACGCCGTGACTACGACGGGAGGAGGGGAGTCGGCCAAGTTCTCACCTCATCGCGCGCGGACATGGGCTGTCGCGCCATATGGTAGTCAGAGACCGAAATGGGCGCCGACGTCTGTCCGCAATAGATCGTCCTCCGCCGTGCGCTCGACCGTGAGCTTCTTCACCCTTCTCTTCGCGCGACGACAGCTCCTCGACCGGCCCAGGCGTCCGCAGCGGCCACACCGGAAAACGCGAGCACCCAGGAGCACGCGAGCGCGCAGCGCAGCGTGAGCCCTCAGGAGAATGCGAGCCTTCAGGAAAACGTGAGACGTAAGGAGAGCGTAGGCGCGCGGGAGGGCACGAGTCCGCAAGAGAGCGCGAGCGCGCGAGAACGAGAGCACACAGGCTGAGCTCGCCATCGCGTCCCGAGCGCTGTCACGCGCACGACCGCGATGCGAGCTCAGCGTGTAACAATGAAGCTCCCTGCGCGCCGTCCGCCCATGGAAGCGCATCATCAGGACAGTCCTTACGATATCCATCGTGGACGCCCTCGACCGATCCAGATTACGCTCCTCGCGTGTCGAGCCGCAGCAAGGAGGATCCGCGCTCCCCGACCGGGGGCGCTCCCAGCGAGGGCCGCGGCGCCGGCGACGGCGCGCAGGCCCTGCTCACCCGTCGCCGCTTCCTCGCCGGCACGGGGCTCACGGCCGCGACCTCCGTGGCCATCGAGGCGTGCAGCCCTGCCGAGCCGCAGGCGCCGCGCGGCCAGGGCAAGGGGACCGAGGTCCTCGGGCCCGATCGCGTGCCCATCACCCTGCAGGTCAACGGCGTGGAGCGGAAGCTCACCGTGGACCCCCGCGCCACGCTCGCCGACGCCCTCCGCGTCGACCTCGGGCTCACCGGGACCAAGGTGGTGTGCGATCGCGGCGCCTGCTCCGCCTGCACGGTGTGGCTCGACGGCACCCCCGTGTGCTCGTGCATGACCTTCGCGCTCGACGCGGTCGGGCGCGCGGTCGTCACCGTCGAGGGGCTCGCGCGCGGCGGCGCCCTGCACCCCGTCCAGCAGGCGTTCATCGAGCACGACGCCGCGCAGTGCGGCTTCTGCACCCCGGGCATGGTCATGAGCTGCGCCGCGCTGCTCCAGCGCAACCCGTCGCCGACCCTCGACGACGTGCGCGCGGCCACGAGCGGCAACCTCTGCCGCTGCGGCACCTACCCCAAGGTCTTCGAGGCGACCCTCGCGGCGGCGCGGGGCGGCGCGCGGCCGCCCCAGGGGCCGGCCGGCGGGCGGAAGGAGGGCTAGCCATGGCCGACGAACAGCGCACGGTGCGGGTCCCGACCGGCATCGTCCACCCGGGCGGCAGCGAGGTGACCGAGCGCCAGCGCTCCGTGCCCGCCGACGAGCCGCCGCCCTGGCCCGTGAACGCCGCGCTCTCCGCGGTCGGCAAGCGCACGCCGAGGCTCGACGGCCGGCTCAAGGTCACCGGCGGCGCGACCTACACCGCCGACGTGCGGCTCCCGGGCATGCTCTTCGGCCGCGCCGTCCGCTCGCCGCACCCGCACGCGCGCGTGCGCGCCGTCGACGTCTCCGCGGCCGAGCGGCACCCCGGCGTGCACGCGGTCCACGTGCTCGAGCGGCTGCGCGGGAGCGCCGTGCTCCGCGATCCCTCGAAGGAGCTCCCCTCGAAGTACCCCGTGGTGCGCTACGCCGGGCAGCCCGTCGCCGCGGTCGCCGCCGTGACCCAGGCCGACGCGGACGAGGCGGCGCGGCTCATCCGGGTCGAGTACGAGCCGCTGCCGTTCGTCGTGGACCTCGACGAGGCGCGCGAGCCGGGCGCGCCGCTCGTGTTCCCGGGGCCCGCGGACCAGGCCGCGACCGCGGGCGGCGGCGGCGGGCCCGCGGGCGTGCCCCAGAGGGGCAACGTGCGCGGCCCGATGAAGAGCGGTCCGCTCGGCCCGCCGCGCGGCGACGTGCAGAAGGGCCTCGCCGAGGCCGACGTCCGGGTCGAGGCCACCTACCGCACCCAGGTGCAGACCCACTCGGCCCTGGAGCCCCACGGCGTGGTGGCCGACTGGAAGCCCGAGCTCCTGACCGTGTACGCGTCCACCCAGGGCACCGGCACCGTGCGCGACGAGCTCGCCGAGGTGTTCGGCCTGCCCAAGAGCCGCGTCCGCGTCGTCACGGAGTTCATGGGCGGCGGCTTCGGCGCCAAGTTCGGCATCGGCAACTACGGGGCGCTCGCGGTGCACCTCTCGAAGAAGGCCGGCGCGCCGGTGCGGCTGATGCTCGACCGCAAGGAGGAGCACGTCGCCGGCGGCAACCGGCCCAGCTCGGTGCAGGAGCTCCGGATCGGCGCCAGGAAGGACGGCACCCTCACCGCCATCCACCTCGTCTGCCACGGCACCGGCGGGACGGGCACGGGCTCCGGCGCCGGCGGGCCGGCCAAGAACCTCTACCCGTGCCCGAACCTGCTCGTCGAGGAGAGCGACGTGTTCACCCACGCGGCGCCGGCCGCGGCGTTCCGCGCTCCGGGCCACCCGCAGGGCGCCTTCGCCCTGGAGCAGGCGATCGACGAGCTCGCCGAGAAGCTCGGGATGGATCCGGTCGCGCTGCGCGACAAGATCGACGTCGACGAGGACCAGGGCGGCCGCAACGTCGACAGCGCGGCGCGCCGGGTGGAGCGACGGATCGGGGCCGAGAAGATCGGCTGGTCGCGGCGGCGGCCGCCCGGCTCCGACCCGGGCCCGGTGAAGCGCGGCCTCGGGATGGCGCAGTCGATCTGGTACCGCATCGTCGACCTGGACGCCTCGTGCGAGGTCCGCGTGGTGCGCGACGGGTCGGTGGAGCTGCGCTCGGCGGTGCAGGACATCGGCACCGGCATCCGCACCGCGCTGGCCCAGGTCGTGGCCGAGGAGCTCGGGCTCCGGCCCTCCGACATCCACGTGCGCATCGGCGACACGGAGTTCCCGTCGGGCGTCGCCTCGGGCGGGAGCAAGACCACGGGCTCGATGACCCCGGCCGCGCGCAACGCGGCCCACCAGGTGCGCAGGCGCTTCCTCGCCGAGGTGGCCGCCGCGCTCGGCGAAAAGCCCGAGGCCCTCGCGCTGCGCGACGGCAAGGTCGTGGTGTCGAGCGACGGCGGCCGCTCGCTCTCGTTCCGGGCCGCCGCGGCGAAGCTCCGGACCGAGCAGATCGCCGCCACCGCGAGCCGCCCCGAGGACTACGGCGGCTTCGCCACGGGCCGGCCCCGGGGCGGCATCGGCATCGGCGGCTGCGGCGGGGTGCAGTTCGCGGAGGTCAGCGTCGACACCGAGACCGGGATCGTCCGGGTGGAGCGGGTCGTGGCGGTGCACGACTGCGGCCGGCCGATCAACCCGCTCGCGCTGGAGAGCCAGATCAACGGCGGCATCCTCCAGGGCATCTCGTACGCGCTCTACGAGGACCGGGTGCTCGACCGCCGCGCCGGGCGGATGCTCAACACGAACTTCGAGCAATACAAGATCCTCGGCGCCCGCGAGACGCCGAGGATCGACGTCACGATCCTGGAAGAGTACCACGGCCGGAGCTCCACGGACGCGGGCGGCATCGGGGAGCCGGCCACGGTGCCCACGGCGGCCGCGGTCGCCAACGCCGTCTACAACGCCACGGGCGCGCGGGTGCGCGAGCTGCCGATGACGCCCGCGCGGGTGCTCGAGGCGCTCGCCCGGAAGGAGGCGCGATGAACCGGTTCGCATGGGTCAACCCGGGCTCGGTCGAGGAGGCCGTCGCCGCGCTGGGCGCGAGGGCGGCGCTCAAGGCCGGCGGCGTCGACCTGATGGACCTGCTCAAGGAGCGGCTGATCGCGCCCGAGCGCCTGGTCAACCTGCGCGCGATCCCCGGGCTCGACGGCATCGAGGAGCGCGCGGACGGGCTGCACATCGGCCCGCTGGCCACGCTCGCGCGCCTCGCGGAGGCGCAGGCCGTGCGCCTCCGCTACCGCGCGCTCGCCGACGCCGCGGGCCGCGCCGCCACGCCGCAGATCCGCAACGTGGCCACGGTCGGCGGCAACCTGCTGCAGCGGCCGCGCTGCTGGTATTTCCGCAGCGAGGACTTCCTGTGCAAGAAGAAGGGCGGGGCGCGCTGCTTCGCGCAGGACGGCGAGAACGCTTACCACGCCTTCCTCGGCAACGCGGTGTGCGCCGCGGTGCACCCGTCGGCGATGGCGGTCGCGCTGCTCGCGCTCGGCGGGAAGCTCCGCATCGTGGGGCCGCGGGGCGAGCGCGAGGCGCCGCTCGAGGGGTTCTTCGTGACGCCGGAGCAGGACGTGCTGCGCGAGCACGCGCTCGGCCCGCAGGAGATCGTCACCGAGGTCCTGGTGCCGCCGCCCGCGCCGGGGGCGAGCTCGGCCTACCTGAAGCAGGGCGAGAAGGAGTCGTACGACTGGCCGCTCGCCGAGGTGGCCGTGCTGCTCGAGCGCGAGGGCGGGCGGTGCCGGCGGGCGTCGATCGTGCTCGGCGCGGCGGCGCCGGTGCCGCACAGGGCGCGGGCGGCCGAGGCGGCGCTCGCCGGCAAGGCGGTCGACGAGGCGGCCGCGCGCGCGGCCGCCCGGGCCGCGGTGGAGGGCGCGACGCCGCTCGCGGACAACGGGTACAAGGTGACGATCGCCGAGGTGATCGTGCGGCGGACGATCCTCGCGGCGGCCCAGGGGAGCGGGACATGATCGACGACAGGGCGAGGGGCGGAGCCGGCGACGGGGCGGAGGCGCCGGCGGGCGAGGGCCCCGGTCCGGGCGCGGCCGAGCGGCCGCCGGTCGTGTGCAGGAAGCTCCGGACGAAGGTGGCCTTCGGCTCGATGCACCCCGGCCTGCGCGACTGGCGCTATGGCGCGTCGAGCACGGCCGTGTACTGGTGCCTCGCGACCCTGGAGACCGCCGGGCCGGACGACGGCTACGCGCACCCGCACTGCTGCTGCGCGGGCCGCTCCTGCTTCGTGGCGCCGGCGGACGACGGCGCCGACGAGCGCGCGCCGATCGCGTGAGGCGGGCTCCTGCGATCAGAGGAACTCGCAGAAGTACCCTGACGGCAGCGACACCCTGACGTCGAAACCGCTCTTGCCGGGCACCTCGAACGAGGTCCCCGCCGGGTAGGCGCGCCACTCCGGCGAGCCGTCGAGGCGGATCGCGAGCTCGCCCGCGACGACGGTCATCCGCTCCGGCGCGTCCGTCGAGAAGTGGTATTCGCCCGCGTCGATGACGCCCATCGTCTGCCTTCGCCCGTGGCGCTCGAAGCCGAGGCTCTGGACGTTGCCGTTGAAGTAGCTGTTGTGCTTGAGCATGGCGCCCTCCTACCGCGTCCCCCCCTGAGAGACCAGCGCCGCCGCGCCCGCTCGCGCGAGCGCGACGCTGGTGAGGAGCGCACGGGCGCGGCGCGCGGAGGGGGCGGGCGCGGCCGCCGGCCGGACGGCGTGGCGGCGCGGCCGCGGCGGTGTGCGGCGGACGAGCAGGCAATGGGCAGCGACAGCGCGCCGGGGCGGCGCGGCCTCGCGACGCGCGCGCACGCCCCGCACGGCCTCTCTCTTGCCTTGCACGGGCGCAACCCAGCGCAGAGCGACAGGGAGCGCGCGAGGGCACAGGAGCGCGCGAGGGCCGCGAGCCTGTTGGACCGCGCATGAGCGCGCCTGTCCTCGAGGGAGCCACAGGACAGGCTCTCCATTGGCGGATGGGAGCAAGAGGGAACGAGACAGGAGCAAGGAGAAAGGCAATGAACGGAGTCGTGCAGTTCGTCCGGCGGGCGACCTTGCCTGCCGCCGGCCTCGGCGTCGCGCTGGCGCTGGCCGGAGACGCGAGCGCCCAGGCCGTGAAGGTCGTCTGGGCGAGCAACACCTACCAGAGCGACGAGCACTGCGATCCGCAGAGCAAGATGCTCGGGGGCGAGCAGCTCAACCGCGGTTATGCGCTCTACTCGACCAACCGCAAGTACCAGCTCATCCTGCAGGACGACGGCAACCTCGTGCTGTACCAGGTCCCGTCGCAGCCCCTGTGGGCCAGCGGCACCGACGGGCTGGCGATCAAGCACGCCATCCTGCAGACGGACGGCAATCTCGTGCTGTACGACTACGCGGGCAATGCGAGATGGGCGACCAACACGCAAGGACACCGGGGGGCGTTCCTGGTGGTCCAGTGTGACGGCAACCTGGTCCTCTACGCACCCACATAGCGCCTGAAGCCCGCCCCGGCGAGCGGCGCGCCAGGAGATCGGCGCCCTCGCTGCGACGCGAGGGTGTACGCTCCATGAATGGCCTGGAGCTTCCTGCCACCCTGGATCGATCTCGAGTCCGTCTCGCTCTCGCTCGACCTCCCCGCGCGCACCACGCTGAAGCGCGTGGCCGTCGCCACCCTCGCGACCTCGGCCGCGACCGGGGCCACGGCGCTCCGCCTGACGCTCGCGCCGGCGCTCCTGCGCGTCGCGTTCGAGCCCTACCTCGTCATCGATCTGCCGCCGCCGCTCGGCGACATGGGGTTACAGCAGGTCGAGTACGACCTCCGCTCGGGCGCCATGACTCCCAACGTCTTCTACACGGGGGGGCTCGTCCGGGTCGGCAAGGAGGCGGCCGAGGACGAGGCCCGCGCCTTCCTGCGGGGGCTCGTCACCTCGACGCCGATGGCCATCCCCCCGTACGATCCCACGACCGATCCCGATCTCGTCCTGACGGTGCGTCAGGTGCTCTCGAACCTCGAGGCCGAGGGCGGCGGCGTCGCCTTCCGCGGCGCGAGCCTCTCGGCGCGGGCCACGCTGCGCGAGGAGCTCGCGGGCGCGGTGGGGCGGGACGGGTTCCGCATCCCGGCCGGCGCGACGATCGTGGCCCGCGTCGACGTCGAGGGCACCACCCGGGCGGAGCTCGAGGCCTCTCCGCGCGTGAAGCGCATCCAGGTCGACTGCTCCTCCGTGGTGCTCCGCAAGGATGGAGTCGACCAGGCCGATGTCCGCCGCTTCATCGTGCGGCGCGGCGGGGAGATCACCGTCGAGCAGGTCGAGCCGCTGGGGGCGCTCGGCCAGGCCGCCGGCCTCGAGTCGCTCGTGCGCCTCTTCGGCGCCCTGGCCACGGGCGGCGACGCCGCGGCGCTCGATCCGCGGCGCATCGAGCCGAGCGTCGTCGAGGGGCTGGTCAAGGAGGAGATCGCCCGCGCCCTGCGGCCCGCGCTCGTCGACTGGGTGCAGCAGAACGCCGAGATCGTGGTGGGGATGGACCTGCGGCAGGTACTCGGCATCACCGACGGCGCCGGCGTGGCGTGAGGGGGAGAGGGCGGAGGGGATGAGGCCGAGGGGATGAGGCCGAGGGGATGAGCCGGCGCGCCCTCGGATAGCGCACAGCGGTGTGTGCTATAGGCCACCGATGCGAGTCACCGCCCTTCACATCTACCCTGTCAAAGGCTGCCGCGGCATCGCCGTCGACGCGGCGGCGGTCGACGACCTCGGCCTCGCCGGGGATCGACGGTTCATGATCGTCGACACCGACGGCAAGGCGCTCACACAGCGCCCGTTGCCGCGCATGGCGCTCATCGAGACCCGGCTCTCCGACGACCTGCTCACGCTCGGGGCCGCCGGCCGCTCGCCGGTCAGCGTGCCGCGCTCGGGGCAGGGCGCGCGCCTGCTCACGGTGGAGATCTGGAAGAGCACCGGTCTCCTGGCCGAGGACTGCGGCGACGAGGTCGCCGGGTGGCTCAGCGACTTCCTGGAGCACCCCGCGCGGCTCGTCCGCATCGGCGCGGCGTTCCGCCGGCCGGTCAAGTCCCCGGCGGCAGGCCAGGGAGACGTCGTGTCGTTCGCGGACGAGTATCCGTTGCTCGTGATCTCCGAGGCCTCGCTCGCCGACCTGAACGAGCACCTCGTCGCGAACGGCGCCGAGCCGGTGCCGATGAACCGCTTCCGGCCGAGCGTCGTCGTGAGCGGCTGCGCGGCGTTCGACGAGGACCGGTGGGAGCGCGTCCGCGTCGGCGACGTGGTGCTGCGCGCCGGCGGCCCGTGCGCGCGTTGCGTGGTCACCACGACCGATCAATTCACCGCGGCGCGCGGCCCGGAGCCGCTGCGCACGCTCGCCACGTACCGGCGCGACCCCGAGCAGCCCGGTAACCTCAATTTCGGTCAGAACTACATCAACGAATCCAAGTCCGGCGCGCTGCGCGTCGGGGACGAGCTCGCCCTCGCGTGAGCGCCCTCGCCGGCGCCCTCATCGCGCCTCCTGGCCCAGGCGGATCGCGATCTCCACCGGCGAGGGCTCGCCGTCCGCGCGGTGGAGCGGCGACGGTCCCGCCGGAGCGAGCGGCGGCTGCGCCAGGAAGCGCGGCCTTCTGCCGCGGTGCGGCTGGGCCGCGTGCGCGAGGAAGGGGTGGCAGAGGTACACGGTCCCGGCCTCTCCGGTCGCCAGCGCTTCCGGCCGGCTCGCGGTGATATCGAGCCTTCCGGCGAGCTCCATGAACGACATGCCGGCCTCGCCGGCCGGCAGGAGGAGCCGGGCCACGTCCAGGTGAGAGCCCCTCCGGAGCCGCGTCGGCGCGTCGTCCTCGCCCACGTCGGAGAACAGAAAGAGCATCAGGAGCGCGCGGCCCCGGGAGCTCCCGTTGATGCGCCAGGAGAGATAATCGCCCTCGTCGTCCCCGGGAAAGCTCGCGTCCACGTGCCAGCCGGTGTCGCCTGGATCGTCCGGGCTCGGAAACCGCACGGGGAACGTGCCGAGGACGGGCCGAGGGATCCATCGTCCTCTGCCGACGAGCCGATCGAGCGCCGCGCGCAGGACGGGGGTGTTCGCCGCGCTCTTGAAGGGCTCCTGTCCATACTGGCCCAGCCGGATGACCGGCCGCGTCCACGTCGCGGGATTGTCCGGATCGCACCCGGTGTCGCGCCACAGGATCGCGCGGCCCTGATCGGCGAGCTCCCGAGGAAAGGCGCGCTCGAGGCGGACGAAGCCTTCCTCGACGAAGTGCCGCACGTCGGCGTCGCTCAGGACGCGAATCGCGTCATGGTCGGGAGCGGTCATGGAAAGCGCCCTATCGCGGCGCCCGGGCCGGGGCAATGGGGGGACGCGCGGGGGCGAGGGCGCGCGCCCGGGTTCTGGGAGACACGGGCCCGCGCCGCCCCGCGGGCGAGCCCGCGGCTCCGGATCAGCTGAGCAGGATCATCGCGGCGGTCGCCGCGTAGTCGACGCGCGGCGCGCGGTACGGGAACGTCGGCGGGAAGCGCTCGAGCGCCGCGCGGAGCCGCCGGCTCGACGCGCCGTCGAGCGGATCGAAGCAGAGGCCCACGGCGCGGCACGGATCGCCCGTCCGCCGGCCGTGGATCGTGCGCGCGATGGTCGCTGTCGCGTCGATCCAGGTGTCCGTGTCCGGGATCCGGAAGCTGACGATCACCGGCTCGCCCGTGAGCGCGGGCA
This sequence comes from Sorangium cellulosum, assembly GCF_004135735.1. Taxonomy (GTDB): domain Bacteria; phylum Myxococcota_A; class Polyangia; order Polyangiales; family Polyangiaceae; genus Sorangium; species Sorangium cellulosum_F. The sequence continues at coordinate 202,549 of NZ_CP012670.1, forward strand.
CCTCGGTCAGCACGAGCATCCCGTCCGTCGAGAGGTCGATCGCCCGGGTCCCGAGCAGCCGGAAGCCCCGCTCGCGCACGGCGTGGCACTCCACGATGACGGCGCGCCGCGCGACGCGACGCTCGCTGGCGAGCAGCATCTCCATGGTGGTCCTCCTCGGCGTCGTACCGTACGGAGGCAGGTCGTGTGGGGGCAAAAAAGCCGCGTGGCTGTGGAGAGCCTTGCGAACGGGCCCGGTGAACGGGCCCTGTGAACGAGCCCACGGCCGCGTGGGGAGCGCCGCGCCGCCCGACGGGGCGGCGGACGCGCGGCCGTGGGCCTCTCGTGCGCTAGCCGTTCGTGCGACGCCGGCGGCGCAGGGCGAGGCCGGCGAGCGCGGCGAACATGGGCAGGAGCGTCGCCGCGCCCGGGCCGCTGCCCGCGGGCGTGGGCCGCGCCGCGCAGAGGCCGTTGCCCTCGGCGACGATGTCGTCGGGGTTCACGGTGGACTCCGGCGCGCAGGTGCCCGGCGCGCTGTCCTCCGAGCTGCACACCTGCCCCGCCGGGCAGCCGTTGCCGTCCTCGCCGCGGCAGCCGTCGACGCAGGTGCGCGTCGCCTCATCGCAGATCTTCCCGCTCGTCGGGCCGCCGCACGCGGCGTCCTCCTCGCAGCCCGCGTCATCGTCCGCGGGATCCCTGGGGTCGGTCTCGCCCTCGTCGATGGCGCCGTTGTGGTTCGCGTCCTCCTGGCCGTCGGGCACGCCGCCGTCGTCCGTGTCCGGATCGAGCGGGTTCGTGGTCGTCTCGGGATCCGCGTCCGGGATGCAGGTCCCCGCGCCCTCGTCGGTGGCCGCGTTGTCGCAGGGCAGGCCGAGCTCGGTGCCGTCGAACAGCCCGTCGTCGTCGCTGTCGGGGTCGAGCGCGTTGACGCGATCGTCGCCGTCGTGGTCGTCGCTGAAGTTCGGCTCCTGGCCGTCGAGCACGCCGTCGTCGTCGCTGTCGGCGTCGTTCGGGTCGGTGCCGATCTCGCCCTCGACCGCGTCGCTCAGGCCGTCGCCGTCGCTGTCCGTCGGCGTCCCGTCGTCGTCGCCGTTGTTGGGATCGGTCTCGCCCTCGTCGATGGCGCCGTTGAAGTTGATGTCCTCCTGGCCATCGGGCACGCCGCCGTCGTCCGTGTCCGGATCGATCGGCGAGGTCTTGGTCGCCCCCTCGTCGGCGTCGGGGCGGCAGTGGCCCGCGGCCGCGTCGGTGGCCTCGTGGTCGCAGGGCAGGCCGAGCTCGGTGCCGTCGAAGATCCCGTCGTTGTCGCTGTCGACGTCGAGCACGTTGACGAGCCCGTCGTCGTCGCTGTCCTCGCCGGGGTTGACCTCCGCCCCGTCGATGACGCCGTCGTCGTCCGTGTCGGCGTCGTTCGGATCGCTGCCCAGCGTCTCCTCCAGCGCGTCGCCGAGCCCGTCGCCGTCGGTGTCCGTCGGCAGCGCGTCGTCGGCGCCGTCGTTCGGGTCGGTCTCGCTCTCGTCGACGGCGCCGTTGTGGTTCGCGTCCTCCTGGCCGTCGGGCACGCCGCCGTCGTCCGTGTCCGGATCGAGCGGGCCCGTGGTCGACGCGGGATCCGCGTCCGGGATGCAGCTCGCCGCGTCCGGCGCGGTCGCCGGGCTGGAGCAGTCGCGGCCGAGCTCGGTGCCGTCGAACAGCCCGTCGCCGTCGCTGTCGGGGTCGAGCGCGTTGATGCGATCGTCGCCGTCGTGATCGTCGCTGAAGTTCGGCTCCTCGCCGTCGAGCACGCCGTCGTCGTCGCTGTCGGCGTCGTTCGGATCGGTGCCGATCTCGGCCTCGACCGCGTCGCTCAGGCCGTCGCCGTCGCTGTCGTCGAGCGGCGCGTCGTCGGACCGGTCGTTCGGATCGGACTCGCCCCGTCGATGGCGCCGTCGAGGTTGATGTCCTCCTGCCCGTCGGGCACCCCGCCGTCGTCGGTGTCCGGATCGAGCGCCGAGGTCGTGGTCGCCCCCTCGTCGGCGTCGGCGCGGCAGTGGCCCGCGGCCGCGTTGGTGGCCGCGTGGTCGCAGGGCAGGCCGAGCTCGGTGCCGTCGAACAGCCCGTCGTTGTCGCTGTCGACGTCGAGCACGTTGATGAGCCCGTCGCCGTCGGTGTCGTCGGCCGGGTTCGGCTCCTGCCCGTCGATGACGCCGTCGTCGTCCGTGTCGGCGTCGTTCGGATCGCTGCCGAGCGTCTCCTCCAGCCCGTCGCTGAGCCCATCGCCGTCGGTGTCCGCCGGGGTCCCGTCGTCGTCGCCGTTGTTCGGGTCGGTCTCGCCGTCGTCGATGGCGCCGTCGAGATCGACGTCCTCCTGGCCGTCGGGCACGCCGCCGTCGTCGCTGTCGGCGTCGAGCGGATCGGTCTTGGTCGCCCCCTCGTCGGCGTCGGCGCGGCAGTGGCCCGCGGCCGCGCTGGTGGCCTCGTGGTCGCAGGGCAGGCCGAGCTCGGTGCCGTCGTAGAGCCCGTCGTTGTCGCTGTCGGGGTCGAGCGCGTTGATGAGGCCGTCGCCGTCCGTGTCCTCGTCGAAGCGCGGCTCGTCGCCGTCGGGCACGCCGTCGTCGTCGCTGTCGGCGTCGTTCGGGTCGGTGCCGGCGGCGATCTCGTCGGGATCCTCGATCCCGTCCTCGTCCGTGTCGCAGCCGTTGTCGATGACGCCGTTGCAGTCGTTGTCGATCCCGTCCCCGCACGCGTCGGTCGCCTCGGGCACGCAGACGCAGGCGTTCGCGTCGGGATCGCACTGCGGGGCCAGCGGCCCGCAGTGCGCGTCGGTGAGGCACTCGACGCACGCGTTGGGCGTCGTCTCCGTCTGGCAGTACGGCGTCGGCGCGGCGCACTGCGCGTCGGTCGCGCAGTCGTCGACGACGACGTCGGTCGGCGGGACGCCACCGGCCGGGCCGTTGCCGTCGGTCGGCGTCTCCTCGGCCGGCGAGCCCTGCTCTCCGGCGGCGGTCACGATCGCCTGGTTGGAGATCAGCCCCTCCGCGCCGGCGTCCACCGTGACCTGGAAGGTCACGGTCGTCGCCCCGGTGACGGCGGCGAGCGTGCCGCCCTCGTCCGCGTTCGCGCCCTCGCCGAGCCGCACGCGCACGGTGCGCGTGGCGGCGTCGTACTCGCCCTGATCGTCGCCGGCCGCGTCCGTCATCGCGCCCGCGTTCGGGCCCGATTCGATCGCCAGCGAGCCCGGCACGTAGGTCACGCCCGGGGGCAGGGGATCGGTGAGCACGGTGTCGACCGACGCGTCGTTGCCCGTGTTGACGACCTCGACCGTGTACCGGAGCACGTCGCCCGCGAGCAGCGGCTCGCCGTTCACGTCGACGGCCGTCTTCGTGGACGACGTGAAGTCCGGCTTGAAGGTCGAGATCGAGGTGACGAAGCCGGCGAGGAAATACAGATCGCCGTCGGTCGCCGCCTCGATGGGCGCCGAGGTCTGGCCTGCGGACACCATGTCCGTGATGTCGAGGACATCCATGTCGATGCCGGCCATGGCCCCGGGGAGCCCCCTCATCTGCGGCAGGTCCCCGACGGTCGACACCGGTATGCCGAGGTACGAGCGCGTGCCGTTGAAGAAGTTGTCGGCGGGGTTCAGCGTGTTCTCGAGCACCTCGTCGTTGAAGAGGAAGCGGTCTCCGTCGATCGACGCGTCCCCCTCGAACGTGATCATGCCGATCTTCGCGTCGTAGCCCGCGTTCGGCACCACGAACCCCGAGAGCGTGGCCGTCACGCCCTGGTCGGGCTGACCAGCGGGCGGGGTGTTGACCCGGTCCAGCCCGTGGAAGAGCGCGAGGTGGCGCGGCGGCTCGGAGGCGAGCTGGTAGAACACGACCATCCACCAACCGGCGAAGTTGTTGTGGTCGAAGCTGGTGCCGCTCGCGGCGAAATCCTTGCTGTGGACGCCGCCCACCCGGTACGCGCCGGTCCCGTGCGCCTGCACGATCGCGGTGACGTCGGCGAACGACTGGTAGTACTCCGTCGTCGTGGGGTCCTCGTCCGGGGTGAACGACCCCCCGAGCGGGGCCACGGCGTGCACCTCCTCGGAGAAGCCGCTCGCGCCGGGGCGGTCCAGGGTCACCGTGGTGTCCACGGGCTCGCCGGGCGAGATGTGCGCGCCCCAGTAGAGGTAGGCGTGCGTGACCGTGGCGCCGGCCGGCACCTCGAGCCAGGCGGTGCTCCGCGCCTCGCTCGCGGTGATGGTGGTGTTCGCCTCCGCCTGCCCGTCCTCGGGCGAGTCGGCGCGCCAGTAGACGTCCGGCGCGCTGTCGCCGAGGCCGGTGCTCCCGCACTGCTCGGGGTCGGCGTTGCCCACCACGGGCGTCGCCGGCTCCAGGTCCCCACCGCACTCGTAGCCGAGCGTGTTGCCGATCAGGAGGAAGTCGCCCCGCTGGCTGACCTCCACGTGCATCACGGGCGCGGCGTGCGCGGCGCCGCCCGGCCCGCCCACCCAGGCGAGCCCGACAAGACCACCTATGATCAGACGTCTCTTCACGGTGCCTCCTGCTGCTGCTTCGGCTTCTTCTCGAGGATCTTGAACTGCACGCGGCGGTTCTTCTGGCGCCCCTCGGCGGTGTCGTTGTCGGCGATCGGGACGTCGGGCCCGTAGCCCTTCGGCGTGAGCCGCTCGGCCTCGACGCCGCGCTGGACCAGCGCCTTGACCACGGACTCGGCGCGGGCCTGGCTCAGCTTCATGTTATACGCGCGTCCGCCGCGCGGATCGGTGTGCCCTTGCACCTCGACCTTGAGGATCTCCGGGTGCTCCTTCAGCACACCCGCGACCTCCTCGAGGAGCTCGTCGCTCGCCTTCTTGATGGTCGCCTTGTTGGTGTCGAACTGCACCTGCTGCAGGATGACGATCTCGGTCTCGGTCATCCGCACCGCGACGGGGCAGCCGTTCTTCGCCGGATCCGGATCGACCTTGCCCTTCTCGTCGGGGCAGGCGTCCTGATCGTCGCGCACCGTGTCGCCGTCGCGGTCGCCGGGGCAGCCGTTCGTGGCCGGGTCCGCTGTGCGGATGCCGGCGATGTTGGGGCAGGCGTCCTCCGCGTCGATCACCCCGTCGCCGTCCGTGTCGGGCGGCGGCGGGCAGCCGTGCTGCTTCGGGTCCTCGTTGGTCGGGCCGGGCTGCTCCGGGCACGCGTCGACGTCGTCGGTGATGCCGTCCTTGTCGCGGTCCCCGGGCGGCGGGCAGCCGTGCTTCTTCGGATCGTCGTTCGCGACGCCGGCCGTGTCGGGGCACGCGTCGACCTCGTCGAGGATGCCGTCCTTGTCGCGATCGGACGGCGGGCAGCCGTGCTTCTTCGGATCGTCGCTCGCGACGCCGGCCGTGTCGGGGCAGGCGTCCTGCTCGTTCAGGATGCGATCCTTGTCGCGATCCGGGTCCTCGCGCCGCACCTCGGGCGAGTACGCGAGCATGGCCACGGCGCGGACGTCCGGCGTGCCGAGCCCCGACGTGAAGCCGGGGCCGACGCCGGCGCCGATCTCGAAATCGCGGAGCGCGGGCGCGAAGCGGTACCGCACGCCGAGCAGCGCCTCGACGTTGGTGTTGCGCGCCTCGGGCCCCTCCAGCACCGTGGTCACGTTCACCTCGGGGCCGATCTGGAGCTGCTCCTCGGGCAGGAGGAGGAAGCCGAGGCCCGCGCCGGTGTTGAGCGAGAGGCCCTGCTGCACCTGCGCGAACGTCTGCGAGGGGCGCAGCTCGACGCCGGCCGAGAGCGACCAGACGAGGTTCGGGATCCGGCCGCCGGCGATGATCTGCGGCATGCCGCGCACCGAGCCCTCGCCCACGAACGAGCCGGGCTCGCCGTCGCCGGTCGGCAGCCAGACGTAGCCACCGACGGCGAGCTGGAACGGATCGAAGTAGTCGCCGAGCAGGCGCAGCCTGAGCCCGAGCCGGAGATCGCCGATCTCCGCCCCGCTCGGCGACGCGAAGGCGAGGCCCTCGGCGGCGGGGCTCTCGCCCTGCTGCAGCACGGCGAGCGGCACGTCGAGGTTGACGTGCAGCCGGTCCCAGACCGTGAACGAGCCGTTCAGGTGCAGGAACATCTGGTGCTCCACGATGGAGCCGATGCGCTCGTCGGAGCTCTTGCGCGTGAGCACGAGCGGGTTGTGCGCGTAATCGCCGAGCAGCATCAGGTGGAGGGTCGGGCTGCCGTCCTGATTGGGCGAGGCCGCATAGGGCGACGGCACACCGAACATGCGGTCGCCGGCGGGCGCGGGGCTGAAGCGATCGAGGGCGAGGCCGCGCGTTGCGTCCGCCTGCTGAGCGAACGCCGGCGCGGCCCACGCCGCCGCGGCCAGCGCGGCGGCTCCGCATATCCATTGAGGGGGGGAATGGGCTCTCATGCGCAAGATCACCTCTGGGTGCTTGGGGCGAGCGGCCGGCCATCGGCTCCGGCGCGCAGGCACGTTGGGGGGAACGCCGCGCCTCGGGGGGAGGGGCGGCGAGCGACCGCGAAACCCAGGGCCGTCTTACACTTCTTCGCCGGACGGCGTCGATGTACTTTTCGTCGCGGCTCGGCCCGGGCTGCCTCGGCCTCGGCGGCGAGGATCCTCGCTGCGAAGCGCGAGCTCACCGTCGAGCGATCCCCCTGGCTGGCGCTCCGCGGCGGGCGGCGGGCGTGGGGCGGGCGTGGCGTGGTGGGATGCGTATCGCCGGGCGTGAATCGGCCGGACCTCACGACCGCGCGCGAGGTCCAGGCCGCGCGCGCGGGTATCGGGCCGCACCGCGGCCGCAGAGAGGCCCCGGGCTCGGGAGGGGGGCGTGCGCGCCGTCACGCCGGCGCGACGAGGCGCGCTGTCGCCCCGGCGCGGGGCGTCGCCGTCACGCGCCCATCGGCGCCGCGCTCCCGGGCCGATCGGCCCTTCGGGCCCGTCGCTTGAGCCGGAGAGGCAGGCTCGCGATGACGTCGAGCCGATCGGCGAGGCCCAGCGCGAGCCAGTGGGAGAGCCGGTGATCCGGGATCGCGTAGGCCACGCGGCGCAGCGCGCCGCGCACGCCCCTCGGCGGCAGCGCCGTGCTGAACACCGGCGTCGGGCGGGCGAGGCCCGGGTGCGTGAGCACCCGTCCCTCGATGGGCTGCCGCGCGGGCTCTATCCAGTGCGCGTCGGGCAACAGGTGCGGCGGCGCCTCCCTCGGGACACCGGGCCTGTCCTCCGGACACAGGTCCGCGCCCCAGAATGGCAGATCCCTGGGAAGCATGATCTCGATATCCATGGTCGCCTCCTCCTCTCCCGTCGAGAAGCTCACCCGGCCTCGCCCGGGATGAGCACGGCCTTGATGATCCCGTCGGTGCGCGCCGCGAACAGGCGGTACATCTCCGGCGCCGACTCGAGCGGGACGCGGTGGGTGATGAGCGCCCTGGGATCGAGGTTCCCCTTGCGGATGTGCTGGAGCAGGTGCGGCATGTACCGCTTCACGTCGCACTGACCGGCCTTGAGCGTCAGGCCCTTGTTCATGGCCGCGCCGACGTCGATGAGGTTCCACGGCGGCCCGTAGACGCCGACGATCGAGACCCTGCCGCCGCGGCGGACCGACTGGATCGCCCAGTTGAGGGCGACCGGCGAGCCGGCCTCCAGCCGGAGCCGCTTGCCGAGGAGATCGCGCGCCAGCGAGCCGCTCGCCTCGAGGCCCACCGCCTCGATGCACACGTCCGGCCCGCGGCCGTCGGTCATGTCGCGGAGGACGGTCACGACGTCGGGGACCTTGCTGAAGTCGACGGTCTCCGCGCGGGCGTAGCAGCGCGCGAACGCCAGGCGGTAATCGACCGAGTCGACGGCGATGACCCGGCGCGCGCCGAGCAGCCAGGCGCACCGCTGGGCGATCAGGCCGACCGGCCCGCAGCCGAAGACCGCCACGGTGTCCGCGGGGGTGATGTCCCCCATCTCCGCGGCCTGATAGCCCGTGGGGAGGATGTCCGAGAGGAAGAGCACGTCCTCCTCGGAGAGGTCGTCCGGGATCTTCATGGGCCCGACGTCCGCGAAGGGGACGCGGACGCGCTCGGCCTGGCCGCCCTGGTATCCGCCGGTCGTGTGCGAGTAGCCGAACATGCCGCTGGCGAGGGTGGAGAGCGGGTTGGTGTTCTCGCAGGCGGAGGTGCGCTCCCGCTGGCAGAAGAAGCAGGTGCCGCAGGCGATGTTGAACGGGACGACGACGCGGTCGCCGCGTCGCAGCGTCTGCACGCAGGGGCCGACCTCCTCGACGACCCCGGTGAACTCGTGACCGAAGATGGTGCCGACGCGCGTGTCGGGCACGTATCCGTGATAGAGGTGCAGATCGGAGCCGCAGATCGCCGCGCGCGTCACGCGCAGGATCACGTCGTTCGGGTGTTGAATCCGGGGCTCCGGGGCCTTCTCGACACGGACGCAACGCGGGCCATGGTACGTGAGCGCGAGCATGCGGTTATCCCTCCACTCGGCTCGACGAGCAATGCAAGGGGCGAACCGGCCGGGGGCGCGCCTGGGTGCACCCGGCGTGAGCGCTCCGGTGTGCGCCCGGCGTGAGCCTCGGGTGCGCGGAACTCCTGGCGAGCGGCGACAGCAGGGCGAGCGGCGACAGCAGGGCGAGCGGCGACAGCAGGGCGAACGGCGCGGGGGCGCGAACCTGGGAGGAGCGGGCGTGTCAGCGCGGCCGGATCGGCGCCGCGCGCGCGTGATCGACGGACGCCGCGGGCCGCAGGGGAGCCCGCGGCGAGGCGCTGGGCCCCCTCACTCCTGCTCGGGCACGCGCCCCGGGACGCGCGGGGACAGCGGGAGCTGGACGCCCTCGGACAGGTTGCCCTTGCCGGGGACGTGGTTGATCTCGAGCCGGATGCCGTCCGGATCCTCGAACAGGATCGAGTAGTAGCCGGCCGCCCACGCGCCCTCCCGCGGCGCGTGCACGAGCTTGCCGCCGAGCGCGGCCAGGGTGCTCTGGAAGAACGCGTGGAACGCGTCGATGTCCTCGCGGCCGCGGGCGCGGAAGCACAGGTGGTGCAGGCCGGGCCTGTACTGGTGAAAGCGGGCGCCGGCGTGCTCCGGGTTCACGGGGCGAATCAGCAGGCCGGTCTTGCCGCCGATGTAATAGAGCGCGGGCCGCTCGTCCTCGTCGCCCGGATCGTCGTACTGGCACTGCATCTCGAAGTGCTCGCACAGCGCGCGATAGAACGCGCGGCTGCGCGGGAAGTCAGTGACCGAGAGCTGGATATGGGCAATTCCGGCGAGGTTCATGCGATCACGATAGCCCAGGTCCGCCCGGTGGATGGGCCCGCCGCGGCGCGCGCGCCGCTCTCTATGCGGCGCGCCGCGCGAGGGCGACGGCGCGGCGGCCGCGGTCGGTCAGGGCGAAGTGGCCGTCGACGAGGCCCTCGGCGACGAGCTCGCGCGCCCAGCGCCAGGGCGGCTCGGTGTCCGGGCGCTCGACCCAGGCGCGCAGGGCGTCGAGCGCCTCGGCGGGCAGCTCGAAGCGCTCGCGGAACGGCGGGAGCGTGCCGACCCGGAGCTCCGTGCCCGCCGGGTCGGCCGCGAGGTCGAGGCCGCGTCGCCGATCGTACACGGCGCCGTCGACCTCGATGTGGATGCCGCCGGCCCTCTCGCGCGCGATGGCCTCGGAGCCGACCTCGGAGCGGCCGCGGAAGACGAGCGGCGACACCGGCGGCGGCTCGTCCGGCGCCGGCCCGCGCCGGTGCAGGTGATCGCGCCAGGCTCGCCGGAGCGCCTCGTCGGGGATCGCCTCGGCGAGCGCGCGCTCGAAGCGGTCCTCGATCTCGAGGACGCGCGCGTCGAGCTTGCGCCGGACCGACTCGGCGGTGGTCCGCCGGTGCTCGTTGTGAACGTGGTTGTGCTCGTGGACGAGCGCCAGCAGGTCGTCGCGGCTGAGCGGTGGCTTGATCATGGGTGCCTCCGTTCCCTCCCTGGGGTCGGCGATCGCGCTCCGCGAGGGAGGATGCGTGAGGACCGGGGGAGGAGCTTCCAGCCTCCATCGAACGCGGCCACGCGCTCGCCGAGCGGGCCGCGCCGGCGGGCTCACCGCGCGCGTGGGGGCGGGCGGCCAGGCGACCCGACCGAGGTCGGGGTAACGCCTGGAAACAACGGTTTGGCGGGCGGTCGCCTCAGGCCGTCTGGGCCTGAACGGATGATCCGTGGTACAGGCGCCCTCGCGCCGCCTCCCGTTCCACGATGTATACCGGAGCTCGGGCGTTGATACGATGAAAAATCGCGTCCGCGGTGCCACCGTCGCCGCCGTCATCCACGCGACGCGCGTGGTGGAAGGGAGATGGACGATGCGGGTATTGCTGACGGGCGTGGGGACGCGCGGTGACGTGCAACCCGTGGTGGCCCTGGCGGCCGAGGTGCGGCGCCGGGGGCACGACGTGAGGCTGTGCGTTCCGCCGAACTTCATCGAATGGGTGGGCGGCCTGGGCTTCGCGGCGACCCCGATCGGAATCGCGATGCGTCCACCGAGCGGGGCCGCCGCCGCGCACGCCTCCACGCCGACGCCGGAGCAGGTCCGAGCGCTGGTCGAGCACCTCGTGAGAGACCAGTTCGACGCGACCGCGTCGGCCGCCGAGGGGTGCGACGTGATCGTGGCCGGCGGAGCGCACCAGTACGCCGCGCGGTCCATCGCGGAGCGGCTGGGCATCCCGTCCGTGGTCGCCGTGTACGCGCCGGTGGCCCTGCCGTCGCCGGATCATGCGCCCGGCGGGGAGCCCGGGGGCGACGCGGAGTCCAACCTCCGAGGCTGGCAGGACGAATCGCGGCGCTGGAACGAGCGCATCCTCGAGCGGCTCGACGACAACCGGAGGCGGCTGGGCCTGGGGCCGCTGAGCGACGCCCTCGGCCACGTCCTGGGCGAGGCTCCGTGGCTCGCGGCGGACCCGGTCCTCGGGCCGCCGCCGGCGACGCCCGGCCTGCGGGTCACGCAGACGGGCGCCTGGATCCTCCCCGACCCGACGCCGCTCGCCCCCGCGCTGGAAGCGTTCCTCTCCGCCGGCGCGCCGCCCGTCTACGTCGGCTTCGGCAGCATGCCTGCGGACCCGCAGACCGGCCGCGTCGTCGTCGAGGCCGTGCGGGCCGCGGGGCGCCGCGTCGTCCTGTCGCAGGGGTGGGCCGAGCTCGCGCTGGTCGACGACGCCCCGGACTGCATTGCGATCGGCGACGTCAACCAGCAGGCGCTGTTCCCGAGGGTCGCCGCGGTGGTGCACCACGGCGGGGCGGGGACGACCGTGGTCGCGGCGCGCGCGGGCGCCCCGCAGGTGATCGTCCCGATGTTCGCCGATCAGCCCTACTGGGCCTCGCGCGTCCGGGCGCTCGGGATCGGGGCGTCCGTGCCTCGTCGCGCGCTGAGCGCGGAGTCCCTCCGGGCCGCGCTGGGGGACGCCCTCGAGCCCGGTGTCGCCGCGCGCGCGGCCGCGATCGCCGGCGCCGTGGCGGTGAATGGCACGGCCGTCGCCGCCGACCTGATCGAGCGGGCCTCCGCGTGAACCTGGGCTGATCGCCTCGACGCCAACACGCCGGCGCCGCGCGCCTCCTCCTCGACCTGGCGGCGTGGCGCGGGCGGCGGCGCAGCGGGCGGCGGCGCAGCGGGCGGCGGCGCGCCGGCGACGCCGAGCTGCATGGGAGCGTCAAGAAGAAGCAGCCGCTCGTGACCGACCTGTACACGGCCGATCCTTCGGCGCACGTGTTCGACGGCAAGCTCTACTTCTATCCGTCGCACGACGTCAAGAACAACAACCCGGAGGACAACGGGGCTCTCACTTCGACATGAGGGATTACCACGTGTATTCCTTCGACGATGTGACCTGCGAGGTCATCGACCACGGCGTCGCGCTCGCCCTCGGCGACGTGCCGTGGGCGCAGAAGCAGCTCTGGGCGCCCGACGCCGCGTACAAGAGCGGCACGTATTACCTGGTGTTCCCCGCCAAGGACTCGAGCGGGATCTTCCGCATCGGCGTCGCGATGTCCTCGTCTCCGACCGGGCCGATCAAGGCGGAGCCGGAGCCGATCGCCGGCAGCTTCAGCATCGATCCGACGGTGTTCATCGACGACGACGGGACCGCATATCTCTACTTCGGCGGCCTGATGGGCGGGCAGCTCGAGCGCTGGCGCACGGGCACGTACGACGCCGGCGGCAGGGGGCCGGGCAGCAACGAGCCGGCGCTCGGCCCGCGCATGGCCAAGCTCTCGGCGGATCTCACGAGCATCGACGGCGACGTGAGCGAGATCCGCATCAACGACGCCAGCGGCAACGCGCTCACGGCCGGCGATACCAACCGGCGCTTCTTCGAGGCGGCCTGGCTGCACAAGTACAACGGCACCTACCATCTCTCGTACTCGACGGGCGATACGCACTACCTCGTGTACGCCACGAGCGACAGCCCGACCGGGCCGTTCACCTACCGTGGTCGCCTGCTCAACCCGCCCTCCGGCTGGACGACCCACCACTCGATCATGCAGTTCAAGGGCGTGCAGTTCAAGGGCGTGCAGTTCAAGGGCGTGCAGTTCAAGGGCGTGCAGTTCAAGGGCGTGCAGTTCAAGGGCGTGCAGTTCAAGGGCGTGCAGTTCAAGGGCGACTGGTTCCTCTTCTATCACGAGAACGCGCTCTCCGGGAAAACCCACCTCCGCTCCGTGGAGATCGCCGACCTCACCCACAGCGCCGACGGCACCATTCCGACGATCGATCCCTGACCCGAGCAGCGGGCGGCGCCGCCCCGCTCGATGAGCTCCCCTCTCCCCCTCGCTCCCCCCTCGCCCCCCTGGCTTCGCTCTCGGCGAGCGCCTGCGCGGCGCGGTCTCGCGCCGCGGAGGGCACGGACAGGGGCGCCGGGCTATGCTGGCGCGGCGCCAGCACGACAGCTCATGACCAGCCCCACGACACCCTCCGCGCCGGCGGGCCCCGCCGCGCCCGCCCTGCGCCCTTACCAGCGCGCCGCCGTCGACGCGGTCCTCGCGGCCCGCAGGCGCGGCGTCCGGCGCATGGTCGTGTGCCTCCCCACCGGCGCGGGCAAGACGGTCATCTTCTCCCATCTCGCCCGCCTCGCCAGGCGGCAGGTGCTCGTCCTCGCCCACCGCGAAGAGCTCCTGTTCCAGGCCAGGGACAAGATCGAGCGCGCCCTCGGCGGACAGGCCGCGGTCGCCGTCGAGCAGGGCGAGCTCCGCGCCTCGTCGGACGCGCGCGTCATCGTCTGTTCCATTCGCTCCCTCCACGAGAGGCGGCTGGAGCAGGTCAAGAGCGGCCGCGACATCGGCCTCGTGATCTACGACGAATGCCACCACGCCCCCGCCGAGGACAACCGCCGCGTCCTCCGCCAGCTCGGCGCCTTCGACCCCGCGTGGACCGGCACCCTGCTCGGGTTCACGGCCACGACGGCCCGCGGCGACGGCAAGGGCCTCGACGAGGTCTTCGAGGCGATCGTCTACAGCCGCACCCTCCCCGAGATGATCGCGGACGGCTACCTCGTCCCCCTCGCCGGCTACCGCGTCGCCACCGCCACCGACCTCTCCCGCCTCGACTCCCGCCTCGACGCCGGCGGCCTCGACTTCGCCACCGACGAGCTCGCGGAGGCCGTCGACCTGGAGGAGCGCAATGCGCTCGTCGCCCGATCCATTCAAGAGCTCGCCCGCGACCGCCGCACCATCGCCTTCTGCGTCACGGTCGCGCACGCCAGGAACCTCTCGAAGGCGCTCAACCACCTCGGCGTCCGGGCCGCGACCGTCCACGGCGACATGCCTTCCGACCTCCGCGGCCGGATCCTCGCCGATTTCCGGGCAGAGCGCGTCCAGGTCCTCACCAACGTCGCTGTCCTCACCGAGGGCTTCGACGATCCTGGCGTCTCGTGCGTGGCGATGGCCCGCCCCACCCGCTCGGAGGGGCTCTATGCCCAGTGCGTCGGGCGCGGCACGCGCCTCCATCCGGGCAAGAGGGATTGCCTCATCCTCGATTTCGTCGACCTCTCCTCGCTCGCGCTGTGCACGCTCCCCTCGCTCTTCGGCATGCCGCGCGACCTCGATCTCGAGGGCAGGGACGCCGCGGAGGCGAGCCGCTTCTACCGGCAGGTGACCTTCGATTACGCCGGGTTCGAGGTCGAGGCGGGCCGCATCACGCTGCGCGAGATCCAGGAGCGCGCCGCCCGCTTCGATCCGCTGAGCCTCCGCGTCGACCCCGAGGTGATGGCCATCTCGCGCAATGCGTGGGCCTCTCTCGGCCGCTTCGGGCTCGCGCTCCATTTCGAGAGGAAGCCTGGAGCGATCAGCGAGGTCGTCGTCCTCGCCCGCGGCGGTCGCGGCAAGCGGTGGCACGTCCTCCTGGATGGCGAGCTGGTCGAGCGCTTCTCCACCGTCGAGGAGGCGGTGGCCGCGGTCGATTACGAGGTCGCGCGCCGCGGCCCCGCGGCCGGGGCCTCGGCGCGCCACGACGCGCCGTGGCGCCGGGGAAAGCCCCCCGCGCCGCTGCCGGCCGAGCCCCCGAGGGGCTATCCCCCGCCGAGCACCCTGGAACAGGCCATGATCCTCGCGGTGTGGGCCAGGGTCACCGCGCCGTAGGCTCGGCCTGCCACGCCGGAGCCGCCCGGCGGCGTCGGCGCGTCAAGCGTCGGCGACGCGCACCACGAGCTTGCCGAAGTTGCGCCCCTCGAGCAGGCCGATGAAGGCCGCCGGCGCGTTCTCCAGCCCGTCGACCAGGTCCTCGCGCAGCTTGACCCGGCCGTCGGCGACCCACGCGCCCATGTCGCGGCGGAACGCGTCGTAGCGGTCGGCGTAGTGGTCGAGGATGACCAGGCCCTGCATGCGAATGCGCTTCTGCAGCACCGCCGTCATCAGCAGCGGCAGCCGGTTCGGGCCGGGCGGCAGCGTCTCGTCGTTGTAATGCGCGATCAGGCCGACCACCGGCACGCGCGCGCCGATGTTGAGCAGCGGCAGCACCGCGTCGAACACCGGGCCGCCGACGTTCTCGTAATAGACGTCGATGCCGTCCGGGCAGGCGACCGCGAGGCGCTCGGCCAGCCGCGGATCGCGGCGGTCGAGGCAGACGTCGAAGCCGAGCTCCTCGACCGCGTGGCGGCACTTGTCGGCGCCGCCGGCGATGCCGACCACGCGCGCGCCCTCGAGCTTGGCGAGCTGCCCGACCACCGCGCCGACCGCGCCGGTCGCCGCGGCCAGGACCACGGTTTCGCCCGGCGCGGGCCGGCCGATCTCGAGCAGGCCGACGTAGGCGGTGAACGCGGGCATGCCGAGCACGCCCAGCGCCAGCGACGGCCGCGCCATCTCACCGAGCTGGACCAGGTCCTGACCGTTCGAGAGCGCGTAGTCCTGCCAGCCGGCGTTGCCGAGCACCAGATCGCCGGCGCGGAACTGCGGATGCCCGGAGGCGACGACGCGGCTCACCGTGCCGCCCACCATGGGCTCGCCCAGCCCCACCGACGGCGCGTAGACCGGCGGGATTTCGTCCATCACCTGGCGCATGTACGGATCGAGCGAGAGGTACAGCGTGCGCAGCAGCACCTGACCTTCGCCTGGCGTCGGTATGGCGGCTTCGTCGAGACGGAAGTCTCGCGGCGTCGGCAGGCCGCGTGGACGCGCGGCGAGGATGACGCGGCGATTGACGGGTTCGCGTTGAGGCATGGGCTACTCCTGTGCTGTGGCGTGGTGTGAGGCGGAAGTGTTCTGCTGGATCGCTCCGGCGCGCCGCTGGCGCGGTCGAGCGCGGATGAGGCGAGCGCGGCGCGCAACCACGCACGAGTAGACCGGTCGTCTAGAGCCCCGGCGCGAACAAGGCGGAAGAGCATGCACCTCTCCCGCCTCAGGCGGCGTGCGCCAGACCCAGCAGTTGCCGCGTGACGGCCATGGCCGTGTCCAGCGGCGCGCGGTCGCGGGCGATCTTGGCCAGCAGACTGGCGCCGAGCCAGCTCTGGTAGAGCGCGACCGCGACGGCCTGCGCGTCCTGCCCGGCCGGCAGCGAGCCGTCCGCCCTGCCGGCCTCGATGCCGCGCGCCAGGCGTTCGACGATGCCGCGGGTGCCGCGCTCCAGCGCCGCGCGCATGTTCTCGGACAGATCGCAGACCTCCGCGCCGAGCTTGACCACGAGGCAACGCCGCTGCGCCTCGTCGCCGGTCTGCGAGTCGAGCCAGTCGCGGAAATAGCCGATCAGCCGCTCTGCGGCCGTGCCCGGCTGCGCCAGGAGCGCGTCCATGCGCGCCAGGTAGCCGGCGAAATAGGCCTCGAGCACCGCCTCGCCGAAGGACTCCTTGGAACCGAAGTAGTGATAGAACGAGCCCTTCGGCACCTGCGCCGCCGCCAGCACCTCGGCCAGGCCGACCGCCGTGAAGCCCTTCCGCAACAGCAGCGGATGGGCCACTTCGAGGATGTGCCGACGGACGTCGGTAGTGGCGGCGGTCGCGTTCAACAAGCCGCACGGTAGCACCTAGTAGACCGGTCGTCTATGAAGAACTGGACGGCCGCGAGGCGACCCGTCTCGTGCTGCGCCGGCGAGCCGTGCTCCAGCGGATCGAAGAGCGGCTCATGATCGATACGGCCCTGGATCCCGCCGCTGTTCGCGTCCGCGATCTGCCACTCGCTGTTGCGGTCGTCGTGATTGGCCACGTCAGCGCAGCGCTCGCCTCATCTCCGAGAGCAGGAAGTCCCAGACCGCCGCGACGCGCGGAGCGTCGCTCGCGGAGGGGCGTGCGGTTTCGAGCGATGGTCCGCGCGCCGGAGCGCTCGCCTCGCTGCCGGGCGTCGAGCTCGTGGGCGGCGACTTCGACGATCGGGAGACGCTCGCGCGAGCGCTCGCGGGCGTGGAGCGCGCAGGGGCGGCTCGCGCAGGGGCCGCGCGCGACCCTCCCTGCGCTGCGTCGCTGTCCCGGCGAGGAGGCTACGCCACGAGGTGCTCGAGCGGCCCTGTCTCGGCCTCCTCCCACGCGGGGAACGGATCGTCGAGCCGGCGCCAGCCGGAGGGGCCCTCGGCCATCTCGTCCGGGGTGAGCAGGCAGGCGTCGAGTCCGCGCGTGAGCGCCTCACGATTCATGTCGACGCCGATGAAGACGATCTCCTGCCGCCGGTCGCCCCAGGTCGGGTCCCACGCGGCGTCGATGGCGGCGCGCGTCTCCTCGTCTCCGGGCCACTCCGCCTCCGGCAGGGCCGCGTACCACCTGCCCGCGGCCTCGAAGGAGGCCGCGCCGCCGGCCTGCGACCAGGCGCCGGTGACGCTCATGCGCGTCGCGAGCCAGAAGAACCCCTTGGAGCGGAGCACTCCATCCCAGGCGCTCGCGCCGTGAAGGAGCTGCCAGAGCCGCCCCGGGTGCATCGGGCGGCGGGCGCGGTAAACGAAGCTCTGGATCCCGTACTCCTCGGTCTCGGGAACGTGCTCGCCGCGCAGCTCCCTCATCCAGCCGGGCGCGCGCGCCGCCTCCTCGAAATCGAAGCGCGCGGTGCCGAGGATCTCGCGCGGATCGACCTGACCCCGGAGGGACCTGAGGATGCGGGCGCCGGGGTTCAGGTGCCGGAGCATCGCCGTGAGCCGCTCGACCTCGTCCTCGCCCACGAGATCCGTCTTGTTGACGACGAGGACGTTGGCGAACTCGACCTGCTCGACGAGCAGATCCGCGACCGTGCGCTCGTCGTCGCCGTCCAGCGCGGCCTTGCGCGCGCGGAGGTCGTCGGCGCTCGTCCAGTCCGCGAGGAACCGCTGCGCGTCGACCACGGTGACGAGCGTGTCGAGCCGGGCGACCTCCGACAGGCCCTCGCCGGTCTCCGGATCCTCGAAGGTGAACGTCTCCGCGACGGGGAGGGGCTCCGAGATGCCGGTCGACTCGATGAGCAGGTAATCGAAGCGCCGCTCCCGCGCGAGCCGGGCGACCTCGACCAGGAGATCTTCCCGGAGCGTGCAGCAGATGCAGCCGTTCGACATCTCGACGAGCCGCTCCTCCACCCGGCGGAGCGCCGCGCCCCCGCCCCGGACGAGCGCCGCGTCGACGTTGACCTCGCTCATGTCGTTGACGATCACGGCGACCCGCAAGCCGTCGCGGTTCGCGAGGACGTGGTTGAGCAGCGTGGTCTTGCCCGCGCCCAGGAAGCCGGACAGCACGGTGACGGGGAGCTTTCGGGTCACGACAGAGCCCTCTCTACGGTGGGAGCCGCGCGCCGCGGCGTGGGGCGGGGAGGGTTAGTGTACCAATGATGCAATTGCAACAAAATTTCATTTGTGACGCCGAGCGTCCGGCCGGGCCCGGTCACGGCCGCGGACGGCGACGGCGGGGGCCGCGCGCGTGGCGGTTCATTTCTCGGTCGATGAACGTGGTCGGCGCGCCAGCACTACTGCGGGAAGCTGCCCCGGATCAGCAGAAGAGCCGCCAAGGCGGCAGGGCCGCCAAGAGGAGAGGGGGAGGGCCGTCCCAGCATTTCCCCCCTCCTGTTCCCCTTATTTCTTGGCGCCCTTGGCGGCACGGCGGTTCGCTTTCCAGGCCGGCTCCCCGCAGTAGAGCTAGCGCTTCTTCTTCGGCTTCTTCTTGGGCTTCGGCAGCTTCATCTTCTTCGGATCCTTGGGCGCCCAGGGCACGCGCGTGTCGATGGGCAGGATGTCCTCGTGGGGCAGGGCGCGCTCGCCCTCGCGCTTCACCGCGAACGACGCGGAGACCACGTTGACCTTGTGCGCCCCGACGTCGGACAGATCGCCTTTGACGCGCAGCCCGATGGGGATGCAGAAGCGCCTCTTCCGCTCCTCCTCGTCCGCGTCGGCCGGCGACGGCGCCCCGACGCCGGTCGGATCCGACCGAGCGCCGATCTGACTCGGGTCCTCGATCGCCTGCTGGATCCGCTCGAGCACCTCCTCGGCGCACACGAGCTCCGGCCTGGGCTTCTTCTTGCTGCCCGAGGGATATTGCACCTTGGACTCGACCTTGACCGTCACGGTCACGGGCGCCCGGTCGGGCCCCATCTGCATCGCGCGCCCGGCGAGCGTGCCCCGGGCCGCGCCCACGATGCGGTCCCAGGTGGGGCCGTCGCCCGCCGTCGCGCTCACGAGGCGGACGCCGAGGACCTGGCCGTCGGCGCCCAGCTTGACCTCGAAGGTGGCGCGGGCGTCGAGGGGCGCGGCCGAGGCGCGCACCGCGTCGGCCAGCGTGGTCGCCACCAGGCCCGCGGCCGGGACGCTGATCCCGACGGCCTTGTCCTTGCTGTGGAGGGTGCCGCTCAGCACCTTGCCCGCGATGGCGAGATCCACGGGCGGAGCAGGCGCGGCGACCGTCGGGGCGGGGCGGGGCGCCTCGGCGCTGGGCAGGGCGCCGGGGAGGGTCCAGAGGGGCGCGCCGAGCCCGGGCGCGAGCGCGACGACCCCGCCCGCCGCCGGGGGAGGCCCGCCGTACTCGTCGGCGGGCGGCGCCGTGGCCGCGGCGCCGGGTCCTGCGGCCACCGCCGCCGGCCCCTGGGCCGCGCCCGCAGGCGCCGCGGGCTCGGGGGTGGGCGCCGCGGGCTCGGGGGTGGGCGCCGCGGGCTCGGGGGCGGGCGCCGGCCTCGCGCGCGCGGCAGAGGCGACCTTGGCGGCCGCGGCCGCCGGCGCGGGCGCCTGCGTCTTCTCGACCGGGGCGGCCTTGCTGGCCTCCGCCGGCTCGCCCGCGGCCGGCGGCGCGGCCCCGGGGCCGGCCTGGCGGGCGTCCCCTTCGAGCTCCAGATCGATGCCGTCCACGAGATCGGGCGGCGCGGACGGGACCTCGACGGCCCGCTCGCGCGCCGGCGCCGCGAGGATCGCGAGGTGCGCCGCGAGCGCCACCACGACCGCCGCGGCCTCGCGCCCCCGCGACGAGATGCTCACCGCCTCCTCGATTCAAGGCGACCGCGCATCCCGGGATCCTAGCACCCCTGCGGCAGAGGCTGCCCCCTCGCAGCAGAAAACCGCCACCCAGCGCGGCATCAGACCGCGCGCGCGTACTGGCCCGGCGTCGTGCCGACGATCCGTCGGAAGTGCCGGTTGAGCTGGCTCTGATCGTAGAGCCCGACCTGCGGCGCGACGTCGCGCGGCCTCACGCCGGCGGCGAGCAGCGCCTTCGCGCGCATGATCCGCAGGCGCGTGAGGTAGGCGTGCGGTGGCATCCCGACCTGGGCGCGGAACGCGCGGCACAGATGGTACTTGTCGAGGCCGGCGTGCGCGGCGAGATCGTCGAGCGTGATCGCCTCGGCGAGCCGCGCGTGAAGGAGCTCCACGGCGCGGCGCACGGGGCGGGTGCGCTCGCTCGGCTGATCGGCGACCGCGCCGAGCGCCGCGATCGCCTCCGCCACCGCGACCTCGAGCGCGAGGCGATCGGCGCCGCGCTCCACCGCCGCGTGCAGCCGCTCGAACGGCCGCGCGCGCTCGTCGCCCGCGGAGAGCTGCGGCTCGACGCGCGCGCGCTTGCCGATGACGCGCTCGACCCCCTGCGCCGGCAGCAAGACGACCTGGAGCACGCCCGGACCGTCGCGCGAGATGTCGCGGTGGACGTCGCCGGGTTGCTTGAGCTGGAACGAGCCCGGGCCGCTGCGCCAGACCTGGCCGCGGCTCCACCACTCCGAGCGCCCCGCGTCGATCCGGGTGATCGCGTACGCGTCCTTCATGCAGACGTGGAGCTCGTCGGTCGACCAGCGCATGGCGCGCACGCCGGGAGCCGAGACCGTGAGCTCGTCGGTGTGGATCGTCATGCCTCGAGGATACCCCCGCGCTCCGGGGCGGGCTTGGGCGTTCTTGGCGGCCCGGTGGGGCGTCGTGAAGCCGCCAAGAACCGCCAAGGCGCGAGTCCCGCGCGTCGCCATCTGGGGGCGCATGACATCCAAGCTCATCGCCCTGGTCACCGGGGCCAACAAAGGTATCGGTCTGGCGATCGCCCGCGAGCTCGCGCGCCGCGGCGCCCTCGTCCTCGTCGGCGCGCGCGACCCCGGGCGCGGCGAGGCCGCCGCCGCCCAGATCCGCGAGGAGGGCGGCGACGCGCGCGCGCTCGCGCTCGACGTCACCCGCGCCGATTCGATCGCCGCCGCCGCCGCGCGGATCCGCGCGGAGCTCGGCCGCCTCGACGTGCTCGTCAACAACGCCGGCATCGCCAGGGTGGGCGCGCCGAGCGCCACGGCGCTCGCGGACGTCCGCGCCGTGTTCGAGACCAACGTGTTCGGCGTGATCGCCGTGACCCAGGCGATGCTGCCGCTCTTGCGCGAGGCGCCGGCCGGGCGGATCGTCAACGTGTCGAGCCGCCTCGGCTCGCTCACCGCGATCGGCGACCCCGCGTTTCCGAATCGCGGGGTCGGCGGCGTCGCCTACGGCCCGTCGAAGAGCGCGCTCAACGCGGTCACGGTCGCGTTCGCCCAGGAGCTCGCCGGCACGCCGATCAAGGTCAACGCCGCGTGCCCCGGCTACACCGCGACCGATCTCACCAACCACAAGGGGCCGCGCAGCGTCGCCGAGGGCGCGCGCGAGCCGGTGCGGCTCGCGCTGCTCGGTCCCGACGGGCCGACCGGCACGTTCTCGGACGACGACGGCCCGATCCCCTGGTGAGGCCGCGCGCGCCCCGCGCAGCGCCAGACCAGGTGAACCCATCCGCTGCGCTCGTCGGCGACGATGTGGCACGGCGGCTCCGCAGGGGGCCGCCCCGGCGGGTGATGATTTCCTGAAGGCGCGGCGCCCGTGCCGTCATCCAAGATGAGGCCATGGGCGCGATCTCGACGAAGTGCGCGTTTTGCAGCGCCCCTGCACCATGAGCCGCCGATCACGACCGGTGGCGCGTGCGCCTGGCCGACTCCACTCCATCGCGCCTGGGCCGATGGACATCGCCAGAAAGAGGTGCTGTTGATGGGATCACAACCGAGATCTTCGCGGGGCGACCAGCAGAGGACGCGACCGGCAGCGCGCCGGCGCGCGGCGCCCCTCGCCGCGAGGGCGGGCCTCCAGGCATGCGGCTTCCGCCTCGCGTCGCTGGCCGTCGTCGTCCTGTGCCTCGCGTGCCATCCCGGCGAGAGCCTCGCCGCCACGACCGACTTCACCGTTCACTACGCCAACTACGACGCGGCCGCCCCGAACGACACCATCATCGAGGCCGGCATCCGCGTGCGCAACAACACCACACGGTCGGTGCCGCTGAGCAGCATCGTCGTGCGGTACTGGTTCACGAAGAACGGCGCCGCGACGGTGACCCCGGCGTGCTGGTGGTGGAGCCCGTCGTGCAGCAACATCACGCTGGCGACCGGCACCGTCTCGCTGTCCGGCGCCGATCGCTACGTGGAGATCCGCTTCTCGAGCGGGGCCGGGAGCCTGGCCCCGGGGGCCACGACCCAGCCGATCGACCTCGGGATCCAGCTCGGCGTGAACGTCAGCGAGGCCGACGATTACTCGTACAGGAGCCAGGGCACGTTCTCCGACTGGAGCCGCATCACCGTGCACGACGCCGGCTCCGCGCCCACGGGCGGCGTGCGCGGCGGGACGCCGCCGAGCGGCAGCGTGGCGGTCCCCGCGGCGCCGACGTCGCTCACGGCCACGGCGGCGAGCTCGAGCGCGATCGCCCTGAGCTGGTCCGCGAGCGGCGGCGCGACGAGCTACAGCGTCTATCGCTCGACCACGCCGGGCTTCACGCCCGGGGGGAGAAACCGGATCGCCTCCGGCGTGACCTCGACCAGCTACGACAACGCTGGCCTCGCGGCGTCCACCACCTACTACTACAAGGTCACCGCCTCGAACGCGGGAGGCGAGTCGACGGCGTCCAGCCAGGCGAGCGCGACGACGCTCGCCGGGAACCCTGTCACCGCCGAGTTCTTCGACGATTTCAGCTATACAGGCACCGGCGACAGCAGGTTCCGCGACGGGTGGGCGCTGCGGACCTGGTCGGGCGGCCCCGGCGTGAAAGGCGCGCAGTGGCTGTCGTCGAACATCTCGCTGATCACCGACCCCCAGGACCCTGCCAACAAGCTGATGCGGCTCCAGGGGACCACGGACGGCACCGCGGCCGGCAGCTCGCAGGCCGAGGTCATGTCGACCTCCGACAAGTTCCGTCTGGGCACCTACGCCGCCCGGGTGAAATTCCACGACACGCCGCTGTCCGGCGCGCGCTTCCTCGCCGACAAGCCGATCGAGACGTTCTTCACGATCACCGAGTATGTGGAGGGCGACCCGGACTACTCGGAGCAGGATTTCGAGTACATGCCGAACGGCGGCTGGGGGCAGGGCAACGACAGCACGATGTGGCTGACCTCGTGGGAGACGACGGCCGACAAGCGTTCGACCCTCGTCCCCGGGAGCCATGACGGCTGGCACACGCTCGTCCTCCAGGTCACCAGCTCGTCGATCCGCTACTACATCGACGGCGTGGAGGTGCCGGGCGCGACGCACCCCGAGAAGTTCGCCCCGGAGGCGGGCCAGTATCTGAGCTTCCAGGTCTGGTTCGACGAGCTCGACGCGGCCCAGCGCAGCTCGCGCACGTACCACGAGGACGCCGACTGGGTGTACTTCGCCAAGGACGCGATCCTGTCGCCCGCCGAGGTCGACGCGAAGATCGCCGCCCTGCGCGCCTCGTCGGTCGCCCGCAAGGACACGGTGCCCTGAGCCGGCCACCGTCGATACGCCCTCGGCGCCTGCTTCGGCCGCGATGGCCCTCGACGCCGGGAAGGCGCTGCTCGCTGCGCCGAGGTACCTTCGGCTCCATGCGCCCCCGCCTCCTCTGGCTCGCCATCGCCACGCTCGCCGGGGCCGCCTTCGCCGGATGCTCGCGACGGCCGCCCGAGCCGCCGTCCGCTCCGGGTCACGACCCCGCGAGGGCAGGGGTCGCGCCCGCTGCCGCGTCCGCCCCCGCCTCCGCGCAGCGAGCGTCCCACCCATCTCACCCTCCCGACGGCGCGCCGCCGCCCCCCGCGGCGCAACACGACCCGTCGCCGCCCGGGCGCCCCGCGCTGCTCATCACCGATCGCCTGGTGCTCGCCGCGCTCGAGGCCTCCGGGCTCGACTTCGCCACGGTGCTGACAGGCGCCCCGCGCGCGCCCGCCTCCCTCGCCGCGCTGTCCCGCACCGGCGCGTTCGCCTCGATCGCCCAGGTGCTCGCCGGCGATCTGCGCGCGATCCAGCGCGCCGATCCCCGGAGCGGCACCAGCATCGCCCGCCACGCGCACCGCCTCTTCGACGCGCGGTGGCTCTCCGCGGAGCGCGCCCGCTTCGAGCTCATCGGCGTGGTGAACCGCATGGACCGGCGCCCCTTCCACGCCGGCACCTGCGGCGAGACCCGCCTCGTGTACCGGCTCGCCTACGCCTCGCCGGCGTCGCTCGACGCGACCTCGCGGCTCCCGATGACCCTCGGCTTCGAGCTCCTCGCGCCCGCGCGGGACCCGCGCTCGTGCCAGCGGCTCGCGCGCGCCTGGACGCGCGCCGCGGGGCTCTCCGGGGCCGAGCTCGCCCGCTACCTCACCTCGGCCGAGGGCCCGCTCGCGCCCCCCGCCACGGATCGCGCGAACCTCGCCCAGCTCGTGGTCAACCTGCAGAGCGTCCGCTGGCCCTCCACCGTTCGCCCGGATCTCGGCGGCCACGCCGAGTACCTGCTCCGCGCCTTCCGCTGGGACGAGCGCGCGGGGCGCTACCTGCCCCGACCCCTCGAGAACACGCCCGACGTCGCCCGGCTCTCGCGCGATCCACGGCTGCGGGCGCGGCTGCGCGCGTGGCTGTCCGCCCCGGAGAACCTCGCGCGCCTGGATCGGGGGACGGCGCTCCTGCCCGACGAGTTCCTCGCCGAAAAGGCGCTCTCGGCGACGCCGCACGGGCTCGCCCGGCGGGTCAACCGCCCGTTTCGCGTCCTGTTCGCGCCGCGCGACCTCGGCGGCCTGGACTTCAGCGCCCTCTCCCGCGTCCGCTCCCCCGAGGGGCTGCTCCGCCGGCTGGATCAGCTCACCTGCCCGGGCTGCCACCAGAGCGGCTCCGTGGCCGGCTTTCACCTGCTCGGCGCGGAGGACCCCGCCCGCCTCCACGACGCGCTGGTCGCCGCCGAGTCCCCGCACCTCGTCGAGGACCTGCCGCGCCGGCGCGCGCTGGTCGAGGCGCTCGGCCGGGGCGCGCCGCCCGACGACCAGGTGCCGTTCCCCGAGCGAGGCGACGCGAGCCCCGGCGGCTACGGCGCGCGCTGCGGGCTCGGCGACGAGAGCTTCGCGGCGTGGACCTGCGCCGAGGGCCTGTCGTGCTCCGCGTACGACGTGCCGCGGGAGGACCGGACGACCGTCGGTGTCTGCCTCCCGGCCGAGCCGCAGATCGGCGACCCCTGCCAGGTGGCCTCCCTCGTCGCCCACCCGGATCCCCACCGCGACCGCGCCACGGCGCCCGAGGTCGGCGCCTGCCCGCCCGCGGCGGTGTGCAACTCGAGCCCTGTCGGCTTCCCCGGCGGCATGTGCACCGGGCGCTGCGGCGCGCTCCCGGACGAGGTCGTGTGCGGCGCCATCGCCGTGCTCGACCCGTTCAACCGGTGCCTCGCCCGAGGCACGCTGTTCACCGAGTGCCTGAGCCGCCACGTGATGCCCGCCGGCCTGCGCCGCTGCGCGCGCGAGGTGCCCTGTCGCGAAGACTACGTGTGCGCCAGGACGGGCGCGGGCGAGGGGGCCTGCATCCCGCCGTATTTCCTGTTCCAGCTCCGGGTCGACGGGCACTCGGTGCAATGACCCGCGCCGGGCCTGGCCCGTCGGCCCGTGCCGCCGGCGCGCGCGCCAGGAACGACCCCGGGGCGAGCGTGCGGACGCCGTACTAGCTGGAGTGCGCGACGGCGCGGATCTCGATCAGTTGATGGGGGAACGCCAGCCCCGAAACGCCGATGAGGGTGCCTGCCGGACGATGTTGCCCAACATATTCCTTGTACAGAGCAACGCACCGCTCGAAATGCTCACTCGGGTTCGTTAGGTAAATTACCACCTCGGCGAGGTTGGACCTCGTGACGTTGAACCCCGCCAGCACCCGATCGAGGTTCTCCAGCGTCTTCCGGGCCTGTGCCTCGAAATCGCCCTCACCGATGAACGCGCCCTGCATGTCGTGGGAAAATTGCCCCGAAATGTAGATGGTGCCATGGATGCTGTAACCCTGGGTGACGCCGAAGCCGTCTTCCCACGGAACGCCGTGGTTGTAGGTGGTGGCCTTCTGTGTCATGTGAGCTCCCTTGCTGTTTGTGGTTCCTCGTCGCGACATCGCCGCGGCGTCGAGAACCGTAGCCAGCCCATTGACGAACGGAGGTCTACACAGACGCGAAGAAAATTCTTGACGGTTTCCATGCGCCCTGCTCATCCCAGCGCCGGAGCAGGTGGAGTTGCAACATGCTGCGCGCGAACCTGAACGAGATCCTCGTCTTCATGGCCGTCGTGGAGGAAGGGAGCTTCATCGCCGGGGGGCAGGCGATGGGCCTGACCAGGTCGGCGGCGGGCAAAGCCGTGAACCGCCTGGAAGACAGGCTGGGCGTGCGTCTCCTCAACCGCACGACAAGGGCGCTGAGCCTCACCGATGAAGGTCGGGTGTTCTACGACCGGGGGTTGCAGATCCTCGCAGCCGTCGACGAAGCAGAGGCGAGCGTGGCGGGGCGCTCCGGCACGCCACGGGGGCTTCTGCGGCTCACCGTCCCCGACGCCTTCGGGCGGCTCGTCGTTCTGCCGCTGCTGCGGAAGTATCTCGAGGCCTGGCCCGACATCCAGGTGGAGGTGAGCTTCACCGATCGCCAGGCCGACATCGTCGAGGAAGGCTTCGATCTGGCCGTGCGGATCGGAGAGGCACCCCCGGACACGCGGCTGGTCTCCCGACTGGTCGCCAGGTACAAGGCCGTGCTTTGTGCCTCGCCGTCCTACATCGCCAGGCGCGGCGAACCGATGAACACCGATGAGCTCGCTGGCCATGATTGCCTGATCTTCAGCAGCCGCAATCGGAGGCAGAGCTGGCGCTTCCTCGGCGACGATGGAGCCTGGGTGAAGGCGCAAGGACGAAGCCGCTTGCGGCTGGATAGCGGAGAGGCCATCCGGGATGCTGCCGTCGCAGGGCTCGGCATCGCGTTTCTTCCGGACTTTCTGGTGGCCGCGGACCTGGCCGCCGGTCGCCTCCAGCAGGTGCTACCCGACCTCGATGCCGGGGACGTGAAGATCGTGGCGATCTACCCGACGCGACGTCTCCTGGAGCCCCGCGTCAGGCGCTTGATCGATCTCATGGTCGAAGAGCTCGGGACCTGACGCCGCTGACATTCAGGCGACTGAGGACCTGCTGCTCGCGGCGCCGTTCCCCGAATGACCGCGATCAGTCCCGGAGTCCTGCGCCCGGGCCTTCCCCGCCCGCGCCCCCTGCGCCCGGGCCTTCGCCGCCCGCGCCTGCGCTGCCCGAGTCCTCCCCGCCCGCGCCCCCTGCGCCCGGGTCTTTCCCGCCCGCGCCGCCCGCGCCCGGGTCTTCCCCGCCCGGGCCTCCACCGCCCGCGCCGCACTCCGGGGGATAAGCGCAGTAGCCGCCGCAATCGACCAGGGGAGGCAAGCAGAGCTGCGGCTGCTCACGGTTGCTCTCCAGCTCCGCCGGCAGCGCCTCGATGCGCTCCGTGAGCCAGGCGTCCAGAGCGCGGTATCGCTCCTCGTCGCCCGGACGGAGCATGCCCTCGTCCGACAGAGCTTCGTGGATGCCCTTCAGCACGGCGCTGGGGTCCAGCGCGGCGAAGTCCTCGATCACCTCCTCGCACGCCGCGATCGTGTCGTCCCAGCAGGCCGGATCGCTCTGGCATCCGCGCGCCAGCGCGCTCGTGCCGGGCAGGGGGACCTGCGCGTACCAGCTTTGCCCCAGGCTGATGTCGACCGAGTACGGCAAGTACTGGAACAGACCATCGGCCCGCTCGACCAGCACGACGTTGTTGCTGTTGTGGATCGTGTCGTCCCCGGTGGCGAGCACCCACGACAGGCACTGGAACCGATGGAAGGCCGGCCAGTCGATCCAGCTCGCGAGCGCGTCCTTGAACCCCTCGCCGTGCGGCGTGTCGGCGATCGTCTCCTCGAGCTCCTTCACGCGGGTGTTGTCACACGTCCTGAGCTGGCAGCTCCCCGGATCGTCGAAGACGCTGCCGCCGACCGGGAACACGTCGAGCGGGATCGGGCCGCCCCACGGGTCGTTGCCGGCGAAGTCCCCGGCGAACTCCCACATGTTCGCGCAGCCACCGCCGAGCTTGCCCTCGAGGCGCTCACAGAACCCCTTCTTGTAGCGCTCGACCACGATGTACGGGATGGACACCTCCGGCCCCCAGACGTTGCTCGACACCCAGGCGTAGCCGGCCAGGGGAGCCGGATAATCGAGGCGAGCGTAGAGCTCGAGCGCGAGGCGCTCGCGGAAGATGCTGCCGACCTGGCCGTTGTTGAAGCGCAGGTGCTCGAAGCCGCCGAGCCGTTGCTCCTCGACGAACTCGTCCGTGTCGATGTTGAGGTTGGGGATCGTGCGCTTCGTCCAGGGCCGCATCGTCGACTGTCCGGCGACCCCCACCTGGACCTTGCCGTAGTCGGCCGTCTTGCCCTCGGCGCCGGCCGTGGTCACCCACAGGTGATCCACGAAGGTCGCGTCCTCCCCGGTCGGTGAATAGATGTCTCCGGATCCCGGCATGCCGGGGATCCCGATTCCGCTGCTCCCTTCGTTCATGATCTCGAGCTGCTCTTCCGGGACAGCGAACCAGTAGCGGTTCCCGAGGGGGCCGAAGACGTCGAGCGCGAGCTCCGTCACCTCGGTGTCCGCGACGGGCGCTCCCGGGTACTCCTCTCCGGGCGCGCCGCCGTCGCCCCCGGCCGCCCCGGCGCCGCCGCCCCCCCCGGCGCCCCCGGTCCCGCCCTCCCCGATCGTGTAATAGTAGTTGTGGTGAATGTCCGGCTCATCGGCGCAGCCCGCCAGGAAGGCGACAGACGGGGCGGCGCAGAGGGCGAGCAGGGAGATCGCTCGCGTGCGGAGCGACCTTGACCGAACAGAAGGACGAGACGGTAGCTGACTGGACATGGTGGCGTGACCTTTCCGCGACACGTCCCTGGCCCATGGCAAGAATCGCACCGTTCACGGCAAACCGCATGACCGCCCAGGCGTCGATGCCCTGGAGCCCGGTCCGCCGTGCAGGCCCGGTGAGGTCTTCGAGCAGCGCAGCCCCTTCGCCCCGCAGGTCGGTGGACGCGCGGTAAGCGCCCCCTCATGACACCGGGATCAGATCCTGGCACAGACAGCGTTCGCGGATCCATCCGCCTCGCGGACGGAGGCGGGGGTGGGCGCCCGCCTCCTTTGCGGTGTGGGACGGCGCGGAGGCGGGCGCCCCGAGCGCGCCGCCCCTCGCCGCCGCGCCCCCGGGCACACCGCCGCGGCGCCGCGTCAGCGCGCCCGCGCCGCGTGGTCGGCGAGCACGCTCGCGACGCAGCAGGTCAGCTTCTTGCCCATGCCGAGGTGCAGGAACTCGTTGGGCCCGTGCGCGTTCGACTGCGGCCCGAGCACGCCCGTGATCAGGAACTGCGCCTCCGGGAACTTCTGCCCCAGCATCGCCATGAACGGGATCGTCCCGCCCTCGCCGATGCCCATCGCGGGCCGGCCGAAGTACGTCCGTGAGGCCCTGTTCACCGCCTCTTCCAGCCACGGCGCCGTCGCCGGCGCGTCCCACCCGGCCGACGGCTCGGTGACGTGGAACCGGACCTCCGCGCCGTAGGGCGGATCCGCCTCCAGGACGCGCTTCAGCGCGGCCGCCGCCGCCCTCGGGTCGACGCGCGGCGGGATGCGCACCGAGAGCTTCGCCCTCGTGAACGGGCGCAGCACGTTGCCCGCGCCGGCCACGGGCGGCAGGCCGTCGGCGCCGGTCACGGAGAGCGCCGGCCGCCACGTGCGGTTCAGGAGCAGCTCCGCGACCTCGTCGGCCACGGGGCGGCCGCCCTGCACCCACGGCAGCTCGCTCACCACCGTGGGGCCCAGCACCCCGGCCGCGGCCCGCGCCTGCGCCACGCGCTCCTCCGGGATCTCGACGTGCAGCGCGTCGACGAGCACGCGCCCGGTCCGCTCGTCCTCGATGCGCGACAGGAGCTGCCGCAGGATCCGGAACGTCGAGGGCACCACGCCGCTGCCCACGCCCGAGTGCACGCCCTCGCGCAGGATGCCCACCTCCAGCGTGCCCTGGACGAGGCCGCGGAGCGAGGTCGTGATCCAGAGCTGGTCGTAGTTGCCGCAGCCGGAGTCGAGGCACACGACTAGGCTCGGCTTGCCGATGCGACCGGCGAGCGCGCCGATGTAGGCCGGCAGATCCGGGCTGCCGCTCTCCTCGCAGCCCTCGATGAGCACCACGCAGCGCGCGTGCGGCACCCCCTGCTCGTGCAGGAGGCGCAGGGCGGCGAGCGAGGCGAAGCTCGAGTAGCCGTCGTCGGCGCCGCCGCGGCCGTAGAGCCGGTCGCCGTCGCGCACCGGCTCCCAGGG
Organism: Sorangium cellulosum; assembly: GCF_004135735.1. Lineage (GTDB taxonomy): Bacteria > Myxococcota_A > Polyangia > Polyangiales > Polyangiaceae > Sorangium > Sorangium cellulosum_F. The sequence goes on from NZ_CP012670.1 coordinate 232,922, forward strand.
GCCGAGCCCCTGGCGCCAGCCGACCATCTCGGGCTGTTTGTCGAGGTGCCCGTAGAGGAGCACCGTGTCGTCGCCCGTGCCCGGCACCTCCATCAGGATCACCGGCGTGCGCTGGTCGAGGCGGACCACCTCCACCGTGAGCCCGGGGATCGGCTGCGCCTTGCACCACGCCTCGACGAGCGACGTGGCCCTGTCCATGTGGCCGTTCTCGCGCCAGGCCGGGTCGAAGGCGGGCGACTTGTTCGGAATGCGGATGTAGTCGTGCAGCGCGGGGACGATCTCCCGCTCCCAGCAGCACTCGCACGACGCGATGACTTCGCTTTCGTTGAGCTTCGCCGACATGGACCTCTCCAGGGGGTGAGAACGGGGCGGCTCGTGGACGGACGGCCGCGGACGCCACGGCAGGAGGCCCGCAGGTTGTAACACCGCGCGGGGGCGCGGCGAACGCTCTTCAGAACCGCCGTCCCCCGCGCGCCTCGCGCTCGCCTGCCGCGGCCGGGGGTGGCCGGTCGCGGCGGTCGCGAGCGCGCTCCCGCCAGGCGGCGACGGCCCGCGCTCGCTCCGCCACGACGGCGCGGCGGCCGACCAGCCCGGCGCCGCCGCCTCGCCGCGTCGCGCCGCTCCCGCTCATTGACCGAAGCGCGGCGCGAGGACGTGGTTCTCCAGGTGAACGTGCCGGAAGGTGTCCTGCTCGATCGCCTGGAGCTCGCCGAACAGCGCGCGATAGCTGCCGCACGCCCAGCCGGGCAGCGCGAAGTCGTCGCTCGCGTCTCGAATGGTCTCGAGGAGCTTCGCCACCGCGAGGTGCTCCTCGCGCATCGCCGCGAGCGCGCGCGCCGTCTCCGGGGCGACGCGCGCGCCCGCCGAGCGGAGCGCCGGGAACAGGTTCGCCTCCTCGTCGTCGAGGTGCGCGAGCAGGGCGTCCGAGAGCTCGCCCACCGCGCCGTCGAGGGCGCGGAGCTTCGGGTTGCGCTCGCCGTGGACCCGCGCGACCTTCGCCGCGAGCGCGCGCACGAAGGGCAGCGCCCTTCGCAGGTACGCGTGGTGCTTGCCCACGATGTGGTCGATGAGCGCGGGCGTCGAGGCGTCGCGCATCGCGTCCGGCGCGGCGCCTTGCCGCTCCGCGATGGCTCGCTCGAGCTCCCCCAGGAGCGCAGGGAGCTCGACCCCGCGCTCGCTGGCGGCCCGCTCCAGGCTGAGCTCCCCGCGGCAGCAGAAGTCGATTCGGTGCTGCTGGAAGACCTGGGCGCACTCGGAGTGGTCGAGGACGATGTTGGCGACCGATTGGGCTGGGCTCAGCATGATGGACCTCCTGTCGTCCGTGGTGAGCAAGGCGCGTGCCGGACGCTCGTCGCGCACGGATTCGCCCGGTTTCGCGCTCGAAATCGCGGCGCGCGACCGGCGCGCGGAGCGACGCCGAGGACCTCCCGGAGGAGCTGCTCGCGCAACCATCGCCGCCCGGCGCACGCCTTGCGCTCCGGTCGCGCGCGGGCGTCGAGCGAGAGCGCCGCCTCGGCGTCCTCGATGCCTCTCGCGGCTTCCAGGCGGAGGCCGCGCGCGTGCTGGGATCGGGCGCAACACGCCCTGGCGCGCGCTGCGCGAGGGCAGCGCGAGTTTTTGGCACGTGTCCTGCTCCATCCTCTCGTGAAAGGAGTCGCCCATGATCTCGACCCAGCTCACCCACCACCTGTCGCTCGAGGTGTCGTGCCCCGCGTGCCCGGAGACCTACGCGGTCCCGCTCGACGCCGTCGAGCAGAGCCAGTGCCACCTCGACGAGCACGGGCCCTGCTCCGGAATGGCCATCCACGAGTGTCCGACCCCGTACCTCGCGTCGCTCGCGCCTCGAGAGGCGATCGCGCACCTGCATGAGGCGGTCCGCGCGTTCGAGGAAGAAGTCCGGGGCGGCGGCGCGCACGCTGTCTGGGCCGACGACCAGCCCGGCGCGCCAGAGGCAGGAGCGCGCCTCGGCGGCCTGGTGAAGGCGTTGCTGGCCTCGACGGGCGCGGCGGGCCCGGCGGCGCGCATGGCCGCGCCCGCGAGGCCGCCGTCCGAGGTCGAGGCGGTCGCCGCAGAGCTCACGCGCTGGGACGACGACGGCGGCGCGCCGCGGGGACCGGAGCCGTCGTGAAGCGCGATCGGCGGCTCCGCGGCCTGTCCTCCGAGCACCACCACGCCCTCGTCCTGGCCCGCGCCGTCGAGCGGCAGATCGACGCCTGGTCGACGTCGGACGGCGCGCGCCTCCGCGACCGGTTCGATCGGCAGCTAGAGCCCCACTTCTTCGCGGAGGAGCAGGTCCTGCTGCCCGCGCTGCGCGCCGCGGGCCGGCCCGACCTCTGCGAGCGCGTCGAGCGCGACCACGCCCGCCTGCGACGCGCGGTCACGCGGGCCTCGGCGGGCGACGCGAGCGCCGCGCGGGCGTTCGGCGCGGAGCTCGCCGAGCACGTGCGCTTCGAGGAGCGGGACCTGTTTCCCGCGTGCGAGGCGCTCCTCGCCGGCGAGATCCTCGACGAGGTCGCGCGCCGCGCGCCCGGCGAAAGTTCGCCCGAATCGTGACCCCTCGGTCGCGGGAGGCGGCGCCCCGCGGACGGCCGACCTCGCCCGCCGCGCGCCTGAACAGGCCGCTTGCTCGCCGCTCAGCCGCGCTGGCCGACGCCGCGGCCGCGGGTCCTGGCCAGCGCGTAGCGGAAGCCGCGCGCCAGGTTGGGCTGCGTCACCATCGAGCCGACGTCGAGGCCCTGATCGACCATCGTCTGCGCGGCGTCCGGCCTCAGGCCGACGAGCACCGCCTCGGCCCCGAGCAGCGCGGCCGCCTGCGCCGCCCGGACGAGCTGCGACGCCGCCGCCGCGTCCACGACCGCCATCCCGGTGACGTCGATCAGCACGATCCGCGCCCCCTGCGCGTCGATCGCCCGCAACATCGACTCGATGAAATGGCTCGAGCGCTGGGCGTCCATGACGCCGATCACGGGCATCACCAGGATGCCCTCCGCGATCGGCACGACGGGGCTCGAGAGCGCGCGGATCGTCTGGAGCATCGACTCCCGCTGCACGCCGGCGCGCTCGAGCGCCGCGCTCCGCTCGGAGATCCGGCGGAACAGCCGGGCGTTCTCGATGCCGACCGCCGCCGTGCCGGCGACGCGGACGAGGAACGACACGTCGCCTGGCCCGCACGCCTGCCGCCGGTCGCTGCTCAGGACGAGGGCGCCGAGGACGCTGCCCCGGGCCTGCAGGGGCAGGGCGACGACCGTGCGCGCGCCGGCGTGGGCCGGGGGCAGGGCGGCGTCCGCGCGCCCGTCGCCGTCGGCCGGGTCGAGCACGAGCGGGCGACCCGCCTCGATCGCGCGGCCCACGGGCGAGCGCGCCGGGATCGCGACCTCGGCCTCGACGACGGAGCGCTCGGGCGGCGAGAGGCCGATCAGCAGGATCTCGGCGGGATGCGCGACGGAGGGGGGCCGAGCGTCCTGCCCGCTCGCGGCCCGGCGGGCCGCGTCGAGCGTGAGGTAATCGGCCAGCGGCGTGGACCACGGCGTCCGCTCGAGGGTGACGCAGTCGACGCCGGTGTGGAGGACGCGCGAGGGCGGCAGCTCCGCGAGGATCGGCGCGATGCCGCGCGTCATCATGCGATGGATCACCTCGACGGCGCGGAAGCCCATGTCGTACTCGCGCTGGACGATCGTCGCGTGGATCGTGCCCTGCCGGAGCAGGGCGACCGTGCTGGCGATGAGATCGAACCCGACGATCTTGAGATCGCCGCGCCGGCCGAGCTCCTTCGCCGAGAGGCCCCAGGAGGGCCCGTTGTCGGCGGCGATCCCGAACGCGCCGCCGATGTCCGGCCGCGCCCTGAGCGCCGCGGCGGCGAGCCTCGTCCCGGCCGCCTGATCCCAGTCGCACGCGGTGGTCGGCAGCACCGTGAGGTTCGACCCGAGGGTCGCGGCGCGGAAGCCCTCGATGCGCTCGCGGGCGTTCAGCGCGAGCTCGACGGGGCCGAGGGGCGCGACGACGCCGCCGCCGGGGAGCAGCCGCAGCATCATCTCGCCCGCCATCCGGCCCGCCGCCACGTTGTCGGTGCCGATGTACAGCGGCGCCAGGCTGCCCGGCACGGGCGGCGTGTCGATCACGACGACCGGGATGTCCGCCTCCGCCGCCCGCCGGAGCCCCTCCTCGACGATCTCGGGCGTGCAGGGCGCGATGACGATGCCGGGCACGCGCCGGTCGATCGCGTCGTCGAGCAGCTCGCTCTGCGAGCCCGCGCCGTATCCGCCGCCGCCGGTCCGGAGATCCACGCTGAGACCCAGCTCGCGCCCGGCGCTGGCGGCGCCGGCGTGAACGTTCTGCCAGTACGTCGTCGGCTCGGACCGCGGGGCCCGGTACACGCGGGCGCGGCGGTCCCCCCCCGCGCCCGCCGCGCGCTCTCCGGGGTCGTCGTCCTCGAGCAGCCAGAGCTCCACCGTCTTCCAGTCCGGCTCGAGCTGCACGCTCCGGATCCCGTGGGCGATGATCTCGATGAGGTGACGCAGCTCGACGGTGGTGCCCACCGCGTTCAGCATCCGCTCGAACAGGCGGATCTCCTGCGCCGATCTCGCCTTGTCGTCATAGAGCCTGTTGCGCTCCAGCGCGTCCGCGGCGGCGTCCGCGAAGACCTCGATGAGGGCGCGGCGGTCCTCGTCCGGAGGCTCCGGGGTCGGCTGCTCGACGGCGAGGTAGCCCACCGGCTCGCCGCCCAGCGAGATGGGCGCGATCAGCACGCCGGCGCCTTCAGGGATGGCGCCGTCGAGCTCGATCGCGGAGGGCAGGTACGCCCGGTACCACGCGCGCGCATCGACGACGCGGGGCCCCCGCGCCGCCTCGAGCGCCGCCTCCGGGGCGAGCGGGCCGCGCGCGCCGTCGGGCTCCGCGGCCGCCGAGCGCTGCGGCAGGGGAGGAGGCGTCGCGCCGAACCCGGCCAGCGCTCGAGCCACGAGGCGCTCGCCCTCGCGGAGGAAGACGCCGCCGCGCGGCGCGCGCGGCGGGACGGCCATGGCCCGACGCACGATCTGCTGCAACACGGCAAGGAGGTCGGGCACCTTGAGCATGCGGTTCGTTCGGGGAGGCCGTCACGGAGCGTGGCGAGCCGGCCCAGAAAGCGCGAAGAGGCGCTCCGCTGTCAAGGACGCTCTCTTCGCCTGCGATGGTAACGAGAGCAGCGGTCGGTCAGGATCGTTGCGCGCCTCGAGCCGCTCGAGCGCGGTCAGGCCGGACTGGCTGCCTTGTGGATGAATTATTCTCTTCCGACGCGAATGCGCGGGCCCGGGGCGAGCGTGCGCTCGTGACGAAACCGAACGGGGGGCGGTCAGGGGTAGACGTAGGGCGCGTCCAGCCCGAGCGGGAGCCCGAGCTGCCAGTAGACGAGGAGAAACAGGGTCCACGCGGTGAGGAGGGTGAGGGAATAAGGCACCATCAGCGCGACGAGCGTGCCGATCCCCGTGCTCTTCACGTACTTCTGGCAGAAGACCACGACCAGGGGGAAATAGACCATGAGCGGCGTGATGATGTTCGTGGTCGAGTCCCCGACGCGATAGGCCGCCTGGGTGAGCTCCGGCGAGATGCCGAGCGACATGAGCATGGGCACGAGGATCGGGGCGAGCAGCGCCCATTTGGCCGACGCGGAGCCGATGAGGAGGTTCACCGCCGCCGTGAGCAGGATGGCGCCCACGATGGTCACCGTGCTCGGGAGCGCCATGGCCTTGAGCGCCCCGGCGCCCTTGAGGGCCAGGAGCGCGCCGAGGTTCGACTTGTTGAAGAGGTAGATGAACTGGGCGGCGAAGAAGGCCATGACCAGGTAATAGGCCATGGTGCTCATCGTCTTGCTCATGCCGCCGATCACGTCGCGGTGGCTCTTGAAGGCGCCGGACGCGTAGCCGTAGACCAGCCCCGGGGCGAGGAAGAACAGGAAGATGAGCGGCACGATCGCGCGCATGAGCGGCGCGGCGCTGGCCGTGAGCTCCCCGCTCGGCGCGCGCAGCGGCGAGGACGCGGGCGCGCTCGCCGCGACGAGCAACGCGACGCAGGCCAGGAGGGCCCCGAGGGCCAGCCAGAGCGCGCGCGCCTCGCGCGGCGTGAGCGCCGCCATGCGCTGCGGCTCCTGCTCCGGCTCGGGCGCGGCGTCGACGGGCGTCCGGGCGAGGCGCGGCTCGATCACGCGATCGGTGATGAACCAGCCGAGCCCCATGACCAGCAAGCAGGAGGCGCCGCAGAAGAACCAGTTGCAGAGCGGGTTGACGGTGCGCTCCGGGTCGAGGATGCCGGCGCCGGCCTGGGTCAGGCCCTGGAGCAGCGGGTCGAGGCTCGACGGGATGAAGTTGGCGCTGAAGCCGCCGGAGACGCCCGCGAACGCGGCGGCGATGCCGGCGAGCGGGTGCCGGCCGGCGGCCTGGAAGATGACGGCGCCGAGCGGGATGACGAGCACGTAGCCCGCGTCCGCGGCGGTGTGGCTCACGATGGCCACGAGGATCAGCATCGGCGTGAGCAGCGCTCTCGGCGTGATCGCGAGGAGCTTTTTCAGGCCGGCGTTGATGAACCCGGAGTGCTCGGCGATGCCGACGCCGAGCAGCGCCACGAGCACCACGCCCAGCGGGTGGAAGCCCGTGAAGGTCGGGACCATGGCCGAGAGGAACTCGGTGATGGCCTTGCCCGAGAGCTGGCTCTGGACCTGGATCGGCTGCTTGGTCCGGGGGTCGATCTCGGCGAACTGGAGGGGCGCGAGCGCCGCGGACAGGACCAGGACCACGGCGGCGAGCACGACGAAGAGCAGCGCCGGATCGGGCAGCCGGTTGCCCGCCTTTTCGAGGGCGTCGAGGGCGCGGCTCGCCCATCCGGCCGGGGCGCGGGGCAGGGGCGGGGGCGGGGATTGCTCCGGTTGCTTGCTGGACATGCCAGCATCTTAAAGCGACGGCGCCCGGAGCGGAGCGGGTTCCGACGTGAACGGGCGGTGAACGGGCGGTGAACGGGTAGAGAGAGGGCGCGCGAGCGATAACCCCATTCCGTTCCAGGGCGTTCCGTTCTGATCTGCGGCGCTCTGGGCGCCGTTGCCTGGCTCGGTCCGGTTGTACGGGAAAGGTCTCGCCGGGCTGCCCGGCCCGAGGAGAGGGGGTCGTCGCGCGCGGCGGGGCCCCGCCGACCTCGCCTGGACCATCTCTCCTCCGGCGCTGCCGGAGGAGAGATGGCAAACGGGCTCAGACACGGCCCGGCCCCACCGCGCGCGACGACCCCCTCTCCTCGGGCCTACCGTCGACTCCTGTTCAACCAGCGCAGGGCTTGGCCCTCCGCGAGACGAACATGGGCACCTGTCTGCAGAACGAGGAGAGAGGCCACGGGGTGAGCGCGCGGATCCAATCCCGACAGGGATCGTCGCGATCCGAGCGCTCAGCATCTGCCGGGGATCCCTCGCCGGATCTGCCGAGGACTCCTCGCTGGCCTCCCAGGAGGGCACGCATGGAATACGCGCGTGGATTGGCGTCCAGCGCCCACGTGCTGCTCGATCCCGATCGCGCTGAGTGCCCCTTGGTATAGCTTCCGCCGCCATGCGCACGCCTCTCCTCGTATGGCTCACCATCAACCTGCTCTCCGCGTCGATCGCCGCCTGCGGGGACGACGCCGGTAGCGGCCCGCTCCCAGGCATAGGTGGCGCAGGCGGCGCCGCGGAAGGCAGCGACGGCGCAGGCGGCGCCGCGGAAGGCAGCGACGGCGCAGGCGGCGCCGCGGAAGGCAGCGGCGCCGCGGAGAGCGCAGGCGGCGCCGCGGAAGGCAGCGGCGGCGCAGGCGGCGCCGCGGAGGGCGGCGTGGAGGCGGCCGGCGCGGGCGACCTCGTGGAGCAGCTCAGGGCCATACCGGGCCTCACCGTCGAGGAGCAGGACTCGGACCTTCCAGGCTATCGCTATCTCGTGATGGAGATCGAGCAGCCGGCTGATCACGGCGAGCCCGATGGGGCGCGGTTCCAGCAGCGCCTGGTGCTCCATCACCGAGATCCCGCCGCGCCGGTGGTGCTCGTCACCGAGGGATACTCCATCTACCCGGAGTCCCAGTGGCTCGACGAGCCCGCCGAGCTGCTCGCCGCCAACCAGATCCGGGTCGAGCACCGCTTCTTCACCCCCTCCCGCCCCGCGCCCGCAGACTGGTCGATGCTCACCATCGAGCAGGCCGCCGCGGACCTGCACCACGTCATCGCGTCGATCCGGCCGCTCTACCAGGGCAAATGGATCTCCACCGGCGTAAGCAAAGGCGGGATGACCTCGGTCTATCACCGCCGCTTCTTCCCCGCCGACGTGGACGGCACCGTGGCCTACGTGGCCCCGCACAGCCTCGGGGGCCCCGACCCGCGCTACCTCGATTTCGTGGCCGAGCGCGGCGAGCCGGCGTGCCGACAGGCCCTGCAGGACTTCCAGCGCGAGGCGCTGCTGCGGCGCTCGGCCATGGTGGAGCGCATGGAGGACGAGGCCGCGGAGGAAGGCTTCACCTACGATGTCCTCGGCGTCGAGCGGACCCTGGAGGTCGCTGTGCTCGATACCGTCTTCTCCTTCTGGCAGTACCAGCGCGCGAGCCTGTGCGCCGACGTCCCGACCGCCGCGTCGAGCGACGAGGAAGTCTGGGCCTTCCTCGAGCAGGTCGCCTCTCCCTCGCTGTGGTCCGATCCCTACCTCCTCGCGTTCGAGCCGTACCACTGGCAGGCGGCGACGCAGCTCGGCTATCCGGGCGTGGCCGAGGCGCACCTCGCCGACCTCCTGAGGCACCCGGGCACCGACGTGCCCCCGGCGTTCCTCCTGCCCGGCCCCGGCAAGACCCCGGCCTACGATCCCGGCGCGATGCAGGACGTCTCCCGCTGGCTCACCTCCGAGGGCGAGCGGCTCCTCTTCATCTACGGCGAGAACGACCCCTACACGGCCGCGGCCTTCGAGCTCGGGCACGCGCGGGACACACACCGCTTCATCGCGCCGGAAGGAAACCACGGCGCCGTCATCGGCGATCTCGCGCCCGCCGATCGGGAGCAGGCCCTGAAGGCGCTGGAAGCCTGGACCGGCGTCGCGCCGAGCCCGCACGCCCCGACGTCGTTCCGGAGGCCGCTCCGGGATCCGCGCTGGAGGATGCGCCTTTAGGGGGCGAGCCCCTCACCTCCGGGCCCGGGCGGCGCCTCGAGGCGCGTTGCAGACGAGGACCTGCTCGATCGCCTCGACGAGGACCTGCTCGACCACCCACGTCGCCGGATCCCGGTCCGGTGCGGACAGGGCCGCACGTCCCGCGTGCGTGCGCCGGACTGGCCCTTTTTCCAGCGGCGGCGGTCGCGGGCCGGGGGCGCGGCGACGCGGCCGCGCGGGGCGTTGCCTGCCCTCGCCGTTTCGTGCTGTCCTGCTCGATATGATGGCTTCCTGGCGCACGGCCCTCCCCCCTTGTCTCCTCGTGCTGACGGCCGCCGCGGCCGCGGGCTGCTCGACCTCGGTGGAGGCCGATCAGGCGCAAGCGGCCGACGACTGCTCGACGGTGGGGCAGAACCGGTTCCTGTTCGAGCTGATGAAGGACGTCTATCTCTGGCACGACCTCGTGCCCGACGTGGCGTACGAGGATTACCCCTCTCCCGAGGCGCTGCTCCAGGACCTCGTCCACGAGGAGCGCGATCGCTGGAGCTACATCATGAGCAAGAGCGACCAGGAGGCGTATTACGACGAGGCGCGCATGCTCGGGTTCGGCTTCCGGTGGATGTTCGACGAGGAGGACAGCGTCCGGTTCGCGATGATCTATCCCGGCTCGCCGGTCAGCGAGGCGGGCCTGCGCCGGGGCGACAAGGTGCTGGAGATCAACGGGCTCACGATCGACCAGATCGCGAAGGACGACCTCTGGGAGGAGGTGAGCGGCCCCGACGAGGAAGGCTACGAGATGACGCTGACGATCGAGCGCGCCGGCGCCGAGGTCTTCACGAGCGCCGTTCGAAAGGCGTGGTTCACCCTCACCTCCGTGCTGAGCCCGCGGGTCGTGCAGGCCGGGTCCAGGAAGGCCGGCTACTTCATGCTCACGAGCTTCGTCGAGCCCACGAGGGCAGAGCTCGACAGCGCCTTCGCGATGTTCCGGGAGGAGGAGATCGACGATCTCATCCTCGACCTGCGCTACAACGGCGGCGGGCGCCTCGACGTCGAGCGGCACCTCGCGAGCCTGATCCACCAGCCCGAGCAGGTGGGCGCGCTGCTCGACCTCACCACGCACAACGAGCGGCACCGCGAGTGGGACAAGCGGACCGTGTTCGAGGAGCTCGACCAGGTCCCCGCCGTGTCGCGCCTGGTCGTCATCACCTCCGGCGGGACGGCCTCCGCGAGCGAGGTGCTGATCAACAGCCTGCGTCCGTACCTGGACGTCACGCTCGTCGGCTCGACGACCCACGGGAAGCCCGTCGGCATGTACGGCTGGCATCACTGCGACAAGACGATCAACCCGATCGCGTTCCGGGTGGTCAACGCGGACGGAGAGGGCGACTACTTCGACGGCATGGCCCCCGACTGCGTCGCCGAGGACGCGCTCGGGGTGGAGCTCGGCGACGCGAGCGAGGCGTCCCTCGCCGAGGCGCTGCACGTCCTCGAGCACGGGGCCTGCTCGGCCTCCGCGGCGCCCGCCGGGGCGGGCGAGCGGCGCGCCGTGCTGAGCGAGCGGCGCGCCGCCCCGCGACGCGAGATCCCCTGGCGCGGCTTCCGGCGCGAGGTCGGCGCGCTCTGAGCGCGGCGCCGGGCGGGCGCACCTCGCGGCGCTCTCGTCCGGCAGGTGGCTGCACGGCGGGGCCGCCGGCGCCGAGCCGCGCCGTCAGTGCTGCGCGAGCACGCCCAGCATCTCGAACGGATTCGCCTCGTACTCCTGCTCTGTCATGAAGCCCTCGAGGTCGAGCCACTCCACGAGAGGTCGGCACGCTTGCACACGCCAGGGCCCGAGGAGCGCCGTCATCTCGTCGAGCGTGCGCGGGTAGGCGTTCACCCTGGCGAGGGTCGCGGCGTCGCTGAGCTGGCCGCCCGCGGCGGGGTCGCGCAGCGCGACGAAGCTGAGGGCCAGCACGCTGCCGCGAGCGCAGAACGCGTGCATCTGCTGAAGGAGATCGCGCGCGTCCTCGTCGTTCATCATGTACACGATACCGATGCAGCCCACCGCGATGCGGCGATCGGCGCCGAAGAACTGCGCCGCCGCCGCGAGCAGCGGCGCCGGCGCGCGCACGTCGGCCTGGACATAGCGCATGTTCGGCCTGTCCGAGAGGAGCCGCTCGCCGTAGATCACGCTCACCGGATCGTTGTCCGAGAACAGGATGCGCGCCTCGGGCAGGTGGTCGTTGAGGTGGCCCTGCGTCGGCAGCCCCGAGGCGAGATCGAGCACGTTCGTGATCCCCGCGTCCAACCATTGCTCCGCCACGAGCTGGATGAACCAGCGGTTGAGCCTCGCCCATTTCGGATAGGTCGGCAGGATCTTCAAGATCGCCGCGGCGGCGTTGCGATCCACCGCGAAGTTGTGGTGCCCTCCGAGGACGTAATCGTAAACCCGACCGATGTGCGGCTTGCTGGTGTCGATCTCCATGGTCCCCTCCGGGTGCGAGCGCGCGGCGCGCACGTCAGCGGCCGCGGTACGAGCGGCTGGATCCGTCCTTCGGCGGCGCGACCCTGCGCACGTCGAGCCCTTCGCGTCGCAGCGCGTGGACGACGCCGCTCTGCAGGTTGGCCAGGACGACGATGCCCCCGAGCTCGGCGCCGTGATGGCACAGCGCGCGGGCGAGCTCGGGGCGGATGCCGACCAGCACCGGGTGGGCCCCGACGAGGTCGAGGGCGCGCGCGGTGCGCACCAGCGCGGCGACGACCTCCGCGTCCACGGCCGGCACGCCGGTCACGTCGATGATGACGGTGCGCGCTTGCCGGTCCACCACGTCCCGCAGCAAGGACTCCGTGATCCTGCCGGCGCGCTCGATGTCGAGCTCCCCGATGAGCGGCAGCACCAGGATGTGGTCGTACACGGGCATGATCGGCGTCGAGAGCTCCAGGATCACGCGGCGCAGCTCGCCCTCGCGGTCCTGTATCGCCCGCTCGAGCGCGCGCTGTATCTCGTCGCGCTGGATGCCAATCTCGAGCCGCTCCTCTTCTGCCACCGCGTCCACGAGCAGCGTCAGGTAGTCGTTCACGCGCGCCACCTCCTCCAGCGCGTCGGTCGTCCTCTCCGGCAGGCGCTGCAGCACCTCGCGCACGAGGGCGCGGCTCATCCCGAGGAGGGCGCGCAGCCCGAGCCCCTGCTGCCCGAGCGCGCGTCCGAGCGACAGGACGGGCGCCGCGTCGCCGGAGCCGAGGAACTGGAGCAGCCCGGCGAGGATCTGCTGCGCGACCTGCGGCAATCGGAACGGGGGGAGGCCGCTGCGGTTGTGCGCGACGTTGTCCTTCAGCGCCTTCGCCGCGCTCCTCGCCAGCGCCTGATGCTCCGGGTCGATCCAGCTCTGCATAGAATCCCCGCTTCCTCGGCCTCATGCCTCGTATGGGTGACCAGGGGATGAACGGATCCGCTCGTCTTCCGCCGCGCGCGCCCGCCACCGGGCCACGCTGGAGTGGACCTCGGCGCCATGCCGCGACCCGCTCGTCACGGAGACGAAACTTTGATGACTTCGCAAGATATCTCCCCCGCGAGATGTCGTCTCGCGCCCCCGCCCGGCGCCTCTACATTATCAGTATTCTCGCCGCGTGTGCTCGATCGCGAGCGCCGCGCGTGGCGGCGCGATCCTCTCGCGAGGTGGGCTCCGCGCCTCATGAGAGGATTGCGCCGCTCCCCCGAGAGGACGAGCCTACTGCGCTTCCGCCTCGGGATAAAACCGATCTCGATGGCCGCGAGGACCTCCGTGTCGGCGGCCGTTCCGGGCGGCGGCGCGCGAAGTCGACAGGGACAGACCGGCTCCGCCGGAGGTCGCGCCGCGCGCCCCCGGCGAGCGGCGCCAGCGCGTGGCCGAGCACCTCCGCCCGACGGCCGCCGGATCCCTCCGCGCCGGCGCGGCGCGGCGTCAGCGCCCGGGACGCAGCGATCGGCTTGACACCCTGCCCATCATGACAGACAGTCCTCCAGCATAACGGACGAACCATCGTCTCAAGGAGGAACGCCATGAGCCTGCAACTCGGCAGCATCGCACCCGATTTCGAGCAAGCTTCCACGGAGGGGACCCTCCGGTTCCACGAGTGGGCCGGGAGCTCGTGGGTCATCCTGTTCTCCCACCCGAAAGATTTCACGCCGGTCTGCACGACGGAGCTCGGCGTGGTGGCGCAGCTCAAGCCGGAGTTCGACAAGCGCGGCGTGAAGCCCATCGCCCTCAGCGTCGACGACGTCGACTCGCACAAGCGCTGGACCGTGGATATCGAGGAGACGCAGCGCACGAAGCTGAACTATCCGATCCTCGCCGACGTGGACCGGAAGGTCTCGACCCTTTACGGGATGATCCACCCGCAGGCGAGCGACACGCTGACGGTCCGCTCGGTGTTCATCATCGACCCGAACAAGAAGATCCGCTTGACGCTCACCTATCCGGCGAGCACCGGGCGCAATTTCGACGAGCTCCTGCGCGTCATCGACTCGCTCCAGCTCACGGACAACCACGCGGTCGCGACGCCCGCCAACTGGAAGGACGGCGACGAGGTGGTGATCGTCCCCTCGATCCAGGACCCGGAGGTCCTCGCGCAGAAGTTCCCGAAGGGCTACAACGCGGTCCGGCCCTACCTGCGCCTCACCCCGCAGCCCAACCGCTGAGGCGATGATCGACACGCCCCCGCGCCGCGGCGCGAGGGCGCACGGCGACCCGGCGCGCCGGGCGAACGCCGCGCCGGGCGAGGCGTCGCCGGGCCGCGAGGTCGGCGCGGCGCGCGAGCGCACACCGCGCCGCCCCGGACCTCGCCGCGCTTGAACCCTCTGAGCGTTTTGATGTAATGACCGGAACATTCCGGAGACGGCAGGGTGTCCGTCTGGAGGGGAGGAATCGTGTCGCGACGCCGGTCTGTCTGGATTGCTGCGGGAGTCGTTGTGCTCGGTCTCGGCGCGCCCGCGGTGGGCGTCGTCGCCCCCGCGCCGGCCGCCGCCGAGGAGCAGCCCGCCGCGCCGGGCGCCGCCGCGCCGGCGGGCGGCGCTGCCGCGGGGACGGCTGCGCCCGGGCCGCCGGGGGGCGGGGAGCAGGAGCCGACCGCGGCGGAGATCGCCGCGGCGATGCAGCGGTTCGATGCCGGGCTGAACCTCCGGAGCGGGAAGGTGACGGTCGGCGACGACCTGGCCGAGCTCGACGTGCCGGAGGCCTTCCGGTTCACGGGCCCCGAGGGCGCCGAGAAGGTGCTCATGGCCTGGGGCAACCCGCCCGGCTCGGAGGCGCTCGGCATGCTGTTCCCGGCCGGCGTGAGCCCGATCGCCGACGACTCGTGGGGGGTCGTCATCAGCTACGTGGAGGAGGGCCACGTCGAGGACGACGACGCGAAAGAGATCGACTTCGGAGAGCTCCTGGCCGAGATGCAGAAGGAGACCAGCGACGAGAACCCGGAGCGAAAGAAGGCGGGCTTCCCGGCGGTGCGCCTCGTCGGCTGGGCCGAGCCGCCGCACTACGACGCTGCGACGAGGAAGCTGTTCTGGGCCAAGGAGCTCGAGTTCGAGGGCAACGAGGACCGCACGCTCAACTACTCCATCCGCGTGCTCGGGCGCAAAGGCGTGCTCGAGCTGAACGCGGTCTCCGGCATGAAGCAGCTCACGACGGTGCGGAGCGAGATGCAGCGCGTGCTCGGCTTCGTCGAATTCAAGCCCGGCAACCGGTACGAGGACTTCAACCCGGACATCGACCAGGTCGCCGCCTACGGCATCGGCGCCCTGGTCGCCGGCAAGGTGGCGGCCAAGGCGGGGCTGTTCAAGGGGCTGCTCGCCTTCCTGGTCGCCAGCAAGAAGCTGGTCATCGCGGGCCTCTTGGCGGCCGTCGGCGGCGCCAAGGTGATCTGGGACAGGGTCCGCGGCCGCGCCTAGAGGACCGATCACGTTGAACAAGCGAGAGCTCAACCGCCAAGGACGCCAACGAGAGAATCAATTCTTGGCGTCCTTGGCGCCTTGACGGTTCAAAAGACCCCTCCTTCAGCCAAGGTACCACCACCCAGCCGAGCTCGGCCTGGACGGCGGCTCCGTTGTGGGCTATACCAGAAGTCGGAACGCAATTCCGAATAATGGAACGGTCGGGAACGGTCGACAAGGCGGTGCGCGCCCTCGAGGCGCTGCGCTCGAGCGGCGGCGTCGCGTCCCTCGCGGAGCTCGCGGAGCGCCTCCGCATGCCCAAGGCCACGCTGCACCGGCTGCTCGCGTCGCTCGCCGCGCACGCGCTGGTCGAGCAGGACGGGGAGGGGCGCTACCGGCTCGGCGTCGGCCTCATCCGGCTCGGCCTCGGGGCCCAGGCGATCGACGCGGTCGCGCGCGTGGCCAGGCCCGAGCTGGAGCGGGCGACGGCCGCCTTCGGCGAGACGTTCTTCCTCGTCGCCGCGCGCGGGGGGCGGCTCGTCGTGCTCGACAAGGTCGAGGGCACGGGGCTGCTCCGCGCGGCGCCCACCGTCGGCGCCGAGGTCCCGGTCGACGTCACGGCGAGCGGCCGGCTCTACCTCGCGCACGCGCCCGAGCTCGTGGGCGCCGCGGCCGCGGGCCGCGCCGCGCCGCGGGCCGTGCGGGAGGCGCGGCGGCGCGGCTACGACATCAACGAGGCGGAGTGGATCGACGGGCTCACCGTGATCGCGGCCCCGGTGCTCGCGCACGGCGCCCTCCACGGCTGCATCGCCTGCGCCGCGGCGGCGCCCAGCCTGCGCGGCGAGCGCCTGGACGCGGCGGTGCGCCACACGCGCGACGCCGCCGGGCGCGTCGCGCGCTCTCTCGAGGGGGGAACCAGGAGGTGACGGCATGAAGACATGGATCGATGGGCGGATCGTCGACGCGGCGGACGCCACCGTGAGCGTGACCGACCACGGGCTGCTCTACGGGGACGGCGTCTTCGAGGGCATCCGGGTCGCGGCCGGGAGGCTCTTCCGGATCGAGCATCACCTCGCGCGGCTCGCGCTCGGCGCGAAGGCGCTCGGCCTCGCCTTGCCGCGCCCGCCCGGCGAGCTCCGCGACATCATCGAGCAGACCGTGCGCGCCCACGGCGAGCGCGAGGCCTACGTCCGCCTCGTGGTGACGCGCGGCGTCGGCCCGCTCGGCGTGGACCCCACGACCTGCGAGCGCCCCGGGCTGTTCTGCATCGTCGGCTCGATCCGCCTGTTCAGCGAGGAGCAGCGGCAGCGCGGCCTCGCGCTCATCACGTCGAGCCACCGCCGGCCCAGCGCCGACGCGCTCGACATGCGGGTCAAGAGCCTGAACTACCTCGGCTCCGCGCTCGCGAAGCTCGAGGCCCGGCAGCGCGGCGCCGACGACGCGCTGCTGCTCAACGGGCACGGCCACGTGGCCGAGGCCAGCGTGGCCAACGTGTTCGCGCTGCGCGGCGACGTGCTCTCCACGCCGCCGGCGACCGACGGCTGCCTCGAGGGCATCAACCGCGCGGCCGTCCTGGAGATCGCGCGCAGCATCGGGCTCGAGGTCCGGGAGCGCTCGCTCGGGCGGCTCGACTTCCTCGGCGCCGACGAGGCGTTCCTGACGGGCTCGGGCGCGGGCATCCTCGCGATGCGGAGCCTCGACGGGCGCGTCATCGGCAGCGGGGAGCGCGGCCCCGTCACCGCCCGCCTCGCGTCGCTGCACCGGCGGCTCGCCGAGCGCGAGGGGACCGAGCTCATCCCGGCGCAGGCCCCGTGAGTCAGCACGCGCGGGCGATCTCCGCGAAGATCCCGCGCAGCCAGGCGTGCGCCGGGTCCTTGGCCTGCCGCTCGTGCCACACCTGATCCAGCGAGAAGCCCCCGAGCTCCACGGGGGGCTTCATGATGCGCAGCGCCTCCATCTCGGCGAAGGCGCGCGCGATGCGCGCCGGCACGGTCAGGACCAGATCGGTCTGGGCGACGATGAGCGGCGCCACCAGGAAATGGGGGATCTGCAGCGCCACGCGGCGCGTGAGCCCATGCTCGGCGAGGACCTCGTCGACCCGGCCGCCGCCCTCGCCGCGCGGGCTGATGAGCGCGTGTGGCAGGCTCGCGTACGCCCTGAGGGTGAGCTTGCTGCGCACCACGGGGTGATCCCTCCGCACGACGCACAGGTAGGTCTCCTCGAGGAGCCTTTGCCGGTAGAACCCCGCGGGCACGGAGGGAAACAGGCCGATCGCCAGATCGATCTTGCCGGTCTCCATGGATCCGAACATCTCGCTGTCGTAGGGGCGCGCGATCAGGTTGACGTTGGGCGCGTCGGAGAACAGCTTTTGCACGAGCCGCGGCAGGAGGATGAGCTCCATGTAATCGACCGTGGCGAGGGCGAACGAGCGGCGCGCCGTCGCGGCGTCGAAGCGGGCGGGGCGCGCGACCGTCGTCTCGATCTGGGCGAGGGCCGCGCGGATGGGGCCAATGAGCTCCTGGGCGCGGGGCGTCGGGGTCATCCCCCGCGCCGTGCGGACCAGGATCGGATCGTCGATCAGCGCGCGCAGGCGCCCGAGGGCGTGGCTCATCGCCGACTGGCTCAGCCCGACGCGGGCCGCCGCGCGCGTGACGCTCCCCTCCGCCAGGAGGGCGTCGAAGACGACGAGCAGGTTCAGATCGATCGAGGCAAGATGCAAGGGATGCATGGGCCCCATGCTAATTATGAGTTGGAGACGCGCCATCGGGGGGCCTACACGTTGGCGGCATACCCGCCATGAAGAGACCCGCGTGGGCCCGCCGCTGGTCAGCCGCAACTCTGGGCATCCGGGTATCCGGGCATCCTCCCGTCCGCCATGGGATCACCCGGCCATCGGAGCGGTCACCTCGCCGCCGCCGCGGAGCGCGGCGTCCGCCTCCAGGGGGAGGCGTCCTCGCCTGAGGTCGCACCCAGGGTGCTGATCGCGCCTCTCGAGCGCGTCGGGCCGCGATCCTCCTTGAAACGCCACGTCGACCCTCGGAGCTGTGTTGCTGGTTGCGTCGAAGCCTTGATGTGCTTGGTTGCGTTCACTAGGTGACCGCCCGCGCTGACACGCCCCGAGCGCGGGCTCCCCCTCCGGATCGCCCCCGTGCGGCAAGGGCGACCCTCGTTGCACAGGACCGAACCATGAGCCTCCGCCTGGGCTCGACGGTGCATGAACGCCAGGGCCGGCTCGGTCCGCGTCGCCTCCTGCCCGGCCCGCCTCGGTCGCGCTCGCCGCGCGCCGGCGACGAGCACAGAAAGCGACAGGAACAGGAAGAGGAAACTCCATGCCAAGCTCGAAGCTCCGCGCCCCGATCCTCGGCCCCCTGCTGGCGTCGGCGTTCCTCTCGTCGTGCGCTCGTCCGGGGGGAGACTCGGAGGGCGATTCGGCTGCGGCGAGCGCGATCGCCGTCGAGGAGCGACTCGCCGCCTGCGATCAGGACCCGCGCGTGATCGCCGGGCTCATCGAAAGGGAGGTCTGCGCGGGGGCAGACCTCTACTTCCGCGAGGCGTCCCGGGGCCAGGGGCGCCGTTGCGGATCCTGCCATCCGGTCGAGGACACCTCCACGATCGAGCTCCCTCTCCTCGACGCGCTCCTCGAGGCGAGCCCGCTCGACGCCCTCTCGTTCATCCTCGACCGGGAGCCGGAGCCGGCCGACCTCGAGGTGGACGAGCGGAGCGATCTCGGCCTGGTCCGGGGGCGCCTCCGCGGCGCCGGAGGGGCTTTGCTACACCCCCGCGCCGGGGGGTTCGCGACGTTCGTCAGAGAGAGACTCGAGCGTCAGGCTCGATGAGCGAGCCACCGAGGCGCCGCCAAAGGCGCCAGGAAACGACGCTGTTCCTGGCGTCCTGGCGGCGCGAGGCGCCGCCGTCGAACGAGCTCGCCCCGCCGCGAGCAGGCCTCTTCGAGCACGGGTCCTCTCTCCCGCTCAGCGCGCGGCGTCGTCGCGACAGTGGGAGAGCGCGTATCGCAGGGCATTCTGGAGCAGGCCGAAGGTCATGAAGGCCTCGTCGGCCCCGCCGATGCGCGCTCCCAGGCCTGGCCGATCCGCCGGAAATACCCGTCGAAGCCGGCGATGCCCACCAGATCGACGGACAGATCGAAGAACCGGCCGAGCTCGTCAACCTGCCATGCGTGAGCCATGATGAGATCCACCGCTATCAGCTCCGGCGCTGGAGATCGAGCCCATCGCCCCCGCGGCGCGGCCTCCAGAGAGAGGGGCACACCGGAGCACCAGGTCATCCCGGGTGAGGCGCGCATGGCGAGGCGATCTGGCACGAGGCGAATCCATTTCTACGCCTCCGTGGTCTCCGGCTCGAACGCCCCCGGATCGGCCATGTAGGCCCGGAAGTGGCGGAGCACCTGGGCGATGTGCCAGCCGTCGACGTACCGGTGGTCGATGGTCGCCGTGATCGGGATCATCGGGCGCACCTCGGCGCGGCCGTCGACCGCGACCGCGCGGTCGGCGATCTCGCCGGCGAGGACCAGGAGCGGCACCTTGAAGAACGAGGCGAGCGGGCGAAGCCCATGGGGAGCCCGAACATCCCCACGCTCGTGACCATCGCGCTGCCGAACGGGCTCCGCTCGAGGCCGAGCGCCGGGAGGTCTCGGTCGAGGTTGCCGGTCAACCACCCCGAGAGCCGGAGCACCTGGCGCAAGAGCGGCCCGGGCAGGGCGCTCGCCGTCCGCTTCGCCCGGGTGAAGGCCGGGTCGCGGCCCTGCTTGAGGGCGCGGGCCCTGTCGTCGAGCTCGCGGGCGAGCGCGACGGCGCTCTTGCGATCGGCGCGCTCGACCTTCACGCCCGAGAGCTCGCGGCCGGCCTCGACCGCGGTGATGAAGAAGACGTCGATCGACCTGCGGGGCACCGCGCGGTCGGCGACGATGCGGGTATTGAGATCGGGCACCTGGAGGAGCGCGTGCGCCACGGCGCGCCCGACGAGGTGGGTCGGCGTGACGTGATGACCCGCGGCCCGCGCCGCGCCGATGAACGCGGCGATCGGGCCGGCGTCGCACTCGAAGGCGCCGAAGATCTGCGGGTTGTCCGGCGCACGCCAGATCGCCGACGCGACCTTCCGCCACCCGGTGAGCTTTGCGATCGCCACGTGGATCTCCAGGAGTCTGCGACAGCAGCAGAGTCGGGTCGATGGCCCGCCGCGCGGGGCAGGGGACCACCCCGCGGGCCGTCTCGGTCCATGGTGTCGTCGTCCGCCGCGGGAAGCCGCCCGCCCTCGACGCCGGCGCCGCGGGATCTCCGCTGCTCCAGGCTCTCCCGCTGCGAGCCGGCGAACGCGGGCCAGCGCGACAGGGTGAGCCGGATGGTGCGAGCTGTCCCGGTGTGACAGGAGCGCCGCGATTTCCCTCGCTCGGCCGACCGGGTCGGTCGAGCCGCCGCGGAGCAGCCGCCAGCGCCGCCGCGGAGCGGGGGCCGGCGCGGGGGCCTCCCGGGGGTTGGCTCCTGAGCCCGCGTCAACCCGATACGGCGCGTCAATCCGATACGGGCCGATGAGCACAACCTCGATCGCCGGGATCGGCATGCCCCATGCACTCCCACGCTCCATGTCCTCGGAGGCCCTCATGCGCTGCCCTCGCGCCCACGCCCGCGCAGCACGCCCCGGTGCGCAGGGCGGACGCATGGCACCCGATGCGCCGGTCTCGGCGAGGACCCGCCCAGGGGCTGTTCCAGAGGCAACATAAGCGGGAGGGGAGAGGCGGCTCATGCGAATCCATCATCTCAACTGCATCTCGACGTGCCCGATCGGCGGCGCGCTGATGGATGGGCGGACGCTGGGGCTCCGCGGGCGGCTGACGTGCCATTGCCTGCTCCTCGAGACGGACAGCGGACTCGTCCTCGTGGACACCGGGCTCGGGCTGCTGGACGTCTCGATGGCCAGAAAGCGCCTGAGCCGATTCTTCCTCTTCCTCCTGCGCCCGGAGCTCCGGGCCGAGATGACGGCGCACCGGCAGATCCAGCGCCTCGGCTTCCGGCCCGAGGACGTCCGCCACATCGTGCTCACCCACCTCGATTTCGACCACGCCGGGGGCCTCGACGATTTCCCCGGCGCGGACGTCCACCTGCTCGCCGACGAGCGCGACGCCGCGATGGCGCAGCGGACGCTCCTCGATCGCATGCGCTACCGGCCGGCCCAGTGGTCGACGCAGGCGAGCTGGATCGCGTACCCGTCGGACGGCGGGGAGCGCTGGTTCGGCTTCGAGGGCGCGCGCGCGGTCTCCGGGCTGAAGGACGAGGTGCTGCTCGTCCCGCTGATCGGCCACACGCTGGGCCACGCAGGCGTCGCCGTCCGGAGCGCGGGCGGCTGGGTGCTCCTCGCCGGCGACGCCTACTTCTATCACCGGGAGATGGACCCGTCGCGCCCGCGCTGCACGCCCGGCCTGCGCCTCTATCAGGTCATGATGGAGAAGGACCGCCGCGCGCGGCTCCGCAACCAGCGCCGGCTGCGCGCGCTGCGGCAGGAGCGCGGGCACGAGGTGACTCTCGTGTGCTCCCACGATGTCGTCGAGTTCGAGCGCATGACCGGGCGCAGCCACGCCGTGCCGGCGAGGCCCATCACCCCGCGACGAACCCCCACGCCGTGGGCCGGGCAGGTCGGTTGACGATCGTCCTGGACTCCGCGGCAATCGCCCGATGAGGGAGGAAGCCGCGAGGGGGCGCGAGGGACACCGCGAATCCGCCCGGCGCGCGGGCGATCGGCGCCGTCAGCGCCGCGCGGCCCTTCCCTTCGGCGGGCGCCACGCGCGCAGGCTCTCCACGAGGGGCTCGAGCACCGCGCGCACGCGCGGAATGGCGCGCGCGCTGCGCGGGCAGAGCAGGGCGAGCGGGCGTCGGACGGGTGGCAGGTCCACCTTCAGCTCGCAGAGCGGCGAGCGCCTCCCGAAATGCGGGTGCTCCCGCACGAGCAGCATCGCGCCGAGCCCCAGCTCGCACGCGCGGAGCTGAACGAGGTAGTCGTCGGACGCGAAGGACGGTCGCCATCCCGGGATCCGGCGCCTGAGGACGCTGTTCGGCGAGAGGTCGTCGAACGGCGGCGCCCAGCCGATCCAGGCGAGATCGGCCGGATCGGTCTTGCCCGCCACGCGCGCCGCGTACCGCTCCGACGCGAAGGCGCGCAGCTCGAGGTCCGCCGAGGCGACGCTGGTGTCGTCGGCGGGGACGCCCAGCCGCAGCGCGAGATCTGCCTCCCGCCGGGTCAGATCGAGCGGGCGCACCGTGGACACCACGTGCAGCTGGACGCCCGGCGCGCGTGACGAGAGCGCCGCGGCGAAGGGGGCGAGGAAGGCGTGCGCGACGCCGGGAGGCGCCGTCACCCGGACCACGCCCGTGGGCGCGTGTCGCCGCTCGGCCGCGCGGGTCAGCTCGGCGGCCCAGTCGGCCATCCGCTGCGCGGGCTCGACGAGGCCCGCCCCGTAGGCCGTCAACGCGGCGCCCGCGACGCCGCGGTCGAAGAGGGGCTCGCCGAGGAGCGCCTCCAGCTCGGCCAGGCGCCGGCTCACGGTCGGCTGGGTCATCTGCAGCTTGCGCGCGGCGGCGCTCAGGCTGCCCGCCTCCGCCACCGCGAGGAACAGCCGCGCGTCGTCCCAGGAGATATTCATCTGCGTATATCTACATGCGATCTCAGCCTATTTTCATCCATTTTTTCGAGAGCATAGTGACGGCATGTCCATCCACGCCACCCCTCTCGTATCCCGCGCTCTCCTCGTCTCGGCGCTGCTGCTCGGCGCCTGCGCGGAGCCGTCCCCGGCGCCGAAGCACCCACCGGCGTCGACGCATGAAGCGGTGAGAGCCACCCTCGGCGAGCCGACCACGCTCCAGGCGATGGAGGCGCTCCTCGACGACGCGGGCCCCATCACCGTCCAGACCGTCATCAGCGCGCGGTGGGAGTCGAGCCGCAGCGGGCTCATCAACCTCGCGCACGAGCGCGCCGCCTCCTTGACCGACGGCGCCGAGCCGGTCGAGATCTCCTTCCACGCGCTCGAGCACCCGACCCGGGGCCTGTACGTCATCGACACCGGCGCGGCGCAGGCGCTCGCGGCGCACGACCACCCCCTGAGGACTGGCGCCGCCGGGCAGGCGTTCAACTTCGGCTCGTTGCGGGTGGAGGCCAGCCTCGGCGCCTTTCGCGGCGACCGGTCGCTGGCCGGGGTGCTGCTCACGCACCTGCACCTCGACCACGTGCTGGGCTTGCCCGACGTGGCGCGCGACGTCCCGATCTTCCTCGGGCCCGGCGAGTCCGCGTTCGAGAGCCCCTTCCATGCGCTGACGCAGCCTGTCGTGGACCAGCTCCTCGACGGCCGCGCGGCCCTCCAGGAGTGGGGCTTCGACGGCAACGGCGCGATTGACGTGCTCGGCGACGCCTCGCTCTTCGCCCTCGCTGCGCCGGGGCACTCCCCGGGATCGGTCGCCTACGTCGCGCGGACCCCCGAGGGCCCGGTGCTCTTCACCGGCGATGTGTGCCACACCGTCTGGGGCTGGCACAACGACGTCGAGCCCGGGACGTTCTCGCACGACCACGCCGAGAATGCCAGGAGCCTCGCCTTCCTCCGCGCCCTCGCCGACCGCCACCCGTCGATGCAGGTGCGCCTCGGCCACCAGTCCCTGTGACCGCGCCCGGGCAGGCGCTCCGGTGACACGCTGGAGGCCCGGATGAAGCCCCGATCCGGGGGCGACGCCGCGGAGCATGATTGCCGGCGTCCGGCGGCTTGTGGTGGGCTCGTCTACCCGGCTAGCATGCCTCCGACCCGTCTCGGCAGGCGGTGGCGGCGCGGGCACCACCGGAGCGACCATGGCCGACGGGAATCCGATTCAGCGGGCGAGGGGAAACGGGGGCGCGCCGCCGGGCGGGGGCGCGCCCGGGGCCGTCGACGCCGCGCTCGGGGCCGCGGACGTCGCGTCCCTCGCGGAGCTCGGCGCCCGGCTGGCCGAGATCGGGAGCCGCCTGCGGGCCTCGCCCGAGGCGATGGAGAGGCCGCCGCGGCCCGACCAGTTCGAGACGCGCCGGCTGACCGAGGAGATGCTGCGGCAGGCGATGGAGGTGTCGGGGCCTCGCGTCCAGCCGGTGCACGCGCTCTCGCTCGCCGCGGCGCGAGAGCGGATCGCGGCGCTCGCCGGACAGGCCCCGTCGCCGGCGCAGGCCGCGCAGGCCGTCGAGAACGCCGCGACGATGGCGCAGATGCGCGGCGCCAACGGGCCGGTGCTCGCGATGCTCCAGTCGGTGCTCGGCGAGCTCCGGCGCGCGCTGGCCCTGATCCAGGGCATCCAGGGCAGGGCGGACGGCGCGCAGATCCGGAGGTGAGCAGCGCGAGGGCGCGCTCGGAGGCACCCCCGTCCCGGGCCACGACAGGGGCCCGCCGGAGCGCAGGCCCCGTGAGCGACGAACCTGGGACGAGCCTGGGCGACGCGGCGCTAGGCGCCGCTCCGGGGAGGCGGCAGGCCGATCGGCAGCGTGAAATGGAATGCCGTGCGCCCGCCCCTCGGGCTCTCGACCCAGATCCTGCCGTGGTGCGCCTCGATCAGCCCCTTCGCGATGTACAGGCCGAGACCCAGCCCGACGACGCGCTCGTTCCGCATGGCCCTGCCCCGGAAGAAGCGCTCGAACAAGAGCGGGAGATCCTCGGGCGGGATCCCTCGGCCCGTGTTCTGGATGGAGACCTGCACCTCGCCGCCGCGCCGCGCCAGCGTCACCTGGATGGGCGTCCCGGGATCTCCGTACTTCGCGGCGTTCGAGAGGAGATTGCTGAGGACCTGCTCGACGCGCCCGGCGTCCGC
Organism: Sorangium cellulosum; assembly: GCF_004135735.1. Taxonomy (GTDB): domain Bacteria; phylum Myxococcota_A; class Polyangia; order Polyangiales; family Polyangiaceae; genus Sorangium; species Sorangium cellulosum_F. The sequence continues at coordinate 257,737 of NZ_CP012670.1, forward strand.
CTGGACGATCGGGATCTCGCCCGCCATCTCGACATGGACCTCGTGCCCCTCGGTCTCGCCCGCGGTCCGCTCCACGACCGCCTCCACGAGCGCCGCCAGGTCGACGGGGTCGCTCTCGATCGCGAGCCGCCGCGACTCGATCCGGGAGATGTCCGTGAGATCCGAGATCATCCGTCCGAGCCGCCTGGCGCTCGCCAGGATATGCCCTGCCCGGATCTTCACGGCGGCGGCCATCTGCGGCCTCCGCTCGAGCTGCGCCGCATAGCCGATGATGGTCGTCACGGGCTGCTTCAGATCGTGCGCCACCACGGACGTCCACTCCTCCTTGAGCCGCTCCAGATCCTTGAGCCGGGTGATGTCGTCGAACACGACGACCGCGCCGAGCTGCTTCCCCGTGCCGTCGACGATGGGCCCGGCGCTCACGAGCACCGCCACGGTGCCGCCGTCGGGGCGCCGGAGGGAGAGCTCCCTCGCCGTCGTCACCTCGCCCCGCAGCGCGCGCGCCGCGGGCTGCTCGTCGTCGGGGAGCGGCCGCCCGTCGGGGAGGCACAGCATCGACGCGTCGGTCGACCCGGGCGACGCCGTCCCGCCGAGCTCCGTGGCGCGGCGGTTCAAGGCGATCTGCGCGCCGGCCGCGTCGAGGAGGAGGATGCCGACCGGAGAGCGCTCGATGACCGCGATGAGCCAGCTCCGCTCGGCCGCGAGCTGCCGGACGAGCCGCTCGCGCTCCTCGTCGGCGAGCCGCTCCGTCGTGACGTCGCGCGCGATCCCGACGCAGGTGATCGGATTTCCGCTCCCGTCGCGCTGGATCGCGATGTGGTTCGCGACCCAGCGGACCCGGCCGCTTCGATCGATGAGCCGGAGCGTGATCCGCCCGCCGGCCGTGGACATCCGCTCGACGAAGGCGTGATACCGCTCGCGATCCTCGGGGTGGAGCAGCTCCTCGAAGAGCCGGGGGTTGTCGTACCAGGCCTCCGGCGGATAGCCGGTCAGCTCGAGGACGGCAGGGTTGATGTACTCGTAGGTGTGCTCCGGGCCGAGCCGCCTCCGGAAGATGACGTCGCTCGCGTGCTCCGCGATCACCCGCAGGCGCTCCTCGCTCAGCCGCAACGCGGTCGCGGCCCGCCGCGGCTCGGTGACGTCGAGCGCCGTGCCGATCAGCCGGAGCGGGGTCCCGTCGCCGTCGCGGATCACGTCCGCCTCCGTCTGGAGGATGCGCTCCTCCCCGTCGGGGCGGACGATCCGGTACTCGAGGCAGTACGGCGCGGCCCCCTGGAGCGCGAGCTCGACCGAGCGCATCACGCGGTCGCGATCCTCGGGGTGGATGCGGGCGAGGAACTTCTCGTACGTGAGCGCGCCGTCGCCGCGGGACAGCCCCAGCATCGGATAGCACTCGTCGGACCAGAACAGCCTGTTCTGCGGAATGTGCCAGTCCCAGTTGCCCAGCCTGGCGATCTTCTGCGCCCGCGCGAGGCTCTCCTCGCTGAGCCGGAGCGCCGCCTCCGTCGCCCTCGCCTCGTCGATCGCCGCGCTGAGCCGCTCGCTCGTGCGCTGAAGCTCCCGGTTCTCGCGCTCGAGCTCCTCGACCCGCGCGCGGAGCGCGCGCGACTCGACGGCGGCGAGCGCCATCCCGAGGACGCTCGACAGGGCGCGGGCGATCCCGGTCGCGTCGGCCTTCGTGAAGGCGACGCGCGAGGCGGCGTAGAACAGCACCGCGCGCACCTCGCCGGCGAAGGCGAGCGGGAGCGCGGTCGCGATGGCGTCGCCGTGGCCGTCCGCGGCGATGATGCCGGGGAGCGCCACGCCGCGGCCGTCGTCCGGCGCGGTCTGCGCGAGCCCGGTGCGGGCCGCCTCCGCGGCGAGGCGCTGCGCGTCGAACGGCAGGGGCTCGAGCGGGTCCCGGAAGAGGCTTCCCCAGCCCTGCACGACGCGCTCCAGCGCGAGCGGCTCCTCGCGGATCGCGTAGAGGAAGACCACGGCGGCGTGGAGGTGGCGCAGCGCCGTCTGCACGATCACGCGCCGCGCGGCCGCGGGCTCCGCAGCGCGCGAGAGGGCGATCGACACGTCCGCCACGATGCGGGCCACCGCATCGCCCGCCGACAGCGGGCGCTCGCGCTGTCCGTCCTCGGACGGTCGGCCCCGCATGGCCCCACCCCCTGTGTCGTCGCCGTTCAATCCGCCCCTCGCGCCTTCGACTCGATCCCGTGAGCGCGGCGCGAGAGTACCATGAGGGTCCGCGCGGTGCGCCGCTTCATGCCGCGGCGCGAGGGCCAGCGCGGCAGGCCGGCCTCCGAGGCATCGGGCCGTCGCCGCGCCCCCGCGCTCCACCCCAGGATCCCGACCGGGGCCGGGGATGCCCGGGCGCGCCGTGCTTCTGCGCGACCAGGGCTGCAACGGGGTGGCTACACCCCTGTGGGAATCTTTTGCGCCATCCCGGTGGGCTGGCCTGGTGGGCTGGCTTGGCGGGCGCTCAACCTGCAGCCGAGTGCGACGTCGTAAATGTGCTTGAGCTTCACCAGCGGGCCCGGACCGGGACAGGCGAGGGAACGGGCTGGTAGCTCTCGCGCAGCGAGCGGGGCCGACGGCTCCGTTGCGCGCGCTGACGCTCCGTTGCGGGCGCGCTGACCGGGAGCGCCGGGTGGAGCCCCGGCACCCGTCGTGAATACGGTGGCCGTTGCTCGCATCCAAGCCACTATCCACTCGGAGGAGTCATGCGTAATTTTCGCAACTTGATGAGCGTCGCGCTCGCATCCGTCCTGTCGCTCTCGGCCGCGGCCGCTCGGGCCGAGGTGGCCATCTGGGATGTCATGGCGTCGGACGGCGACGGCGAGTTTGATTCCAGGCTGGTCGTCCAGGGAGATACGCTCGTTCTGCGCGTCAGCGCTGCCGGTACCGGCGGCGTCTACCCCGTCGAAGCGGAGCTCGAGGGGGTGAGGATCGAGCTCGTGCGCCCTGGCGACGAGGGGCCCTTCGAGGGGACATTCGATATCAGCGATCTCGCCTACGGCCCGCACCGCTTGACGATCCGCGCGTACGATCTCTTCGGCGACGCAGAGACGGTGGAGAAGACCGTGGAGAGGTACGCGGAGCCGCTCATCCGGATGACGAGCCCGCTGCCGAGCAGCACCGTCGCCGGGAACCCGCGCGTGTACATCCAGTGCCTGGGGACGGCGCCGTACGAATGCGCGCAACTGTGCGGCTATTTCCGGACCCAGACGCGTGACCTGGGGAGCCAGTGCTTCGCCCGCCAGGCGGGCGCGCCGCCCGGGCCGCTATGGTTCGCGGCGGCGCCATCCCCCGCGCCGCTCCCCGGCGAGGTGGTCACCGTCCGCGTCTCTGTCAGGCTCAGCAACGATCGTGAGCTCGGCCGCACGCTCGGGCCCCTCTACTACGAATCCAGCCCGAAGCTCGTCGCGCTCCACAGCGTCCCGGGCGCCATCCTCGATTTCGACGCCACGCGGATCCTGTTCCTCGATCACTACCAGCGGCTCGGCGTCTTCGACCGCGCCACGCAGGAGATGCGGTGGGCCGCGACGCTCCCGCCGGATCCTTCGACCGGATCGAGCTACGGCGCCCTCACGCCGTACGGCGCAGCGGTCCAGTCAGGGACCGGCCGCATCTTCGTGTGGCGCGACGGCGTGTGGCGCAAGATCGTGACGACCGGCCGGCTCGACGCGGTGAGCGGCGACGCGCTGGTGTGGACCACGGACGACGAGGACAGGGCGTACGCGCACACGGTGTCGACGGGCATCAACACCCCCCTCTGGAACCGGCCGGGCACCGTGACGCCGTTCCAGACCGATATCTCGCCGTCCGGCGATATCTACTATGCCACCTACGAGGAACCGTGGATCCGCCGGTTCGGCGTGAGCCGCCTCGGGTATCACCCGGGCAAGCTGCAGCGGCCGATCACCGACGGGACGAACGTCGCCGGACGGTGGTGGAACGGGAGCACGAGCTCGAGCTACCTGTTCACCGCGGACGGCGAGGAGGTGTTCCTCGGCGACTCGATCTCGGGCAACTCCGCGGGGCTGCTCCTGCACGCGGGGTACGCCGGCTTCCTGCGGAGCGACGGGGCCGCGAACCAGGTATGGCTGCGGACGCCGGAAGGCGAGATGTACCAGCTCAGCGACTTCGCGGCGTCGAGCCTGTTCGATCAGCAGAAGCTCCGGGTCGGCCACGACGGCATCAGCGACGACGGGGAGGTGCTGTTTCTGAACGGGGGCAAGCGGTACATCGGCCGCCCGGGCGTCGAGCCCGAGGAGATCGGCTCGGCGCTCGGGCACGCGCGCTGGGTCGACGGGAATGCGCTCGTGACCATCGGCAACACGCTGTTCCAGGTCGTGAGCGAGGCGGCCCCCGCCGCGCCCTCCGCGGAGACGGGCGAGGCGCTGCTCGCCGGCGCGGCGGGCCCCGACGGCCCCGACGCGCCGGCCGCGGGCGAAGCGCAGGAGCCTGCGCCGGCGGCGCTGCTCCCCGGCCACGAGCCGGACGCCCTGCCGGTGCTGGACGACGCGTCCGCGCCCCAGCTCGCCAGCGACGCGTCGAGCGGCGGCCTGCCGGCCGGGGTCGGCTGCAGCGCCGGTCGCTCGGCCGCCCCGGGGAGCGGCCTCGCCGCGCTCGCCGCGGCGATCGCGGGCCTCGCCGTTGCGCGGCGCGGCCGCCGGCGGGCGTAGCCAGAACATCAAGAAGCCTCCGGTCGAGGCGCCGCGAGCCTCCGGAGGGCGCCCTCCTCGCCGGCCGTCGCGATCTCCAGATCGGCGAGGAGCTCGGGTGAGGCGAAGACGCCGGTCGCCGGCCGGTCGGGCACCCACGCGGCGATCTCCAGGAGCTTGCCGGCCGCAGGCGAGCCCTCGCCGGACTCGAGGAGCTCCCCCGCGTGGAGGCACAGGCGCACCGCGATCCTGGGATCGCGCCCCGCGCGGGCCTCGAGCCGCTGATGGATCGCGAGCGCCGCGTTCACCACGCGGCGGCGCGTCTCCAGGTCGCCGCCGGGATCGTCGGCGCGATTCGCCGTGAGCAGCACGCTGCTGCCGGTCTGCGCCGCCGTCGTGAGCCCTGCGCTGACGGACTCGGCGGTGATGAAGGGAAGGATGAGCTCGAGATCCGCGAGCAGCCCGTCGTCCGGCTCCTCGATGGCGCCCGGGTCGACGTGCACCTCGGCGTAGAGCGCGAGCGCCCGGCGCGCGTGCGCCTCGGAAGACGGCGCGCCCGTCCCGCGGCTCGCCTCCACCGTGGCCCGGAGATCGCTCAGGAACGCCGCGATGCTCGGGTGGCGCTCCCTGCGATCCTTGCTCATCGCACGGAGGATCACCGCGTCGAGGGCGGGATTCACCGGCGCGCGGGCGCTCGGGCGTGGCGGGTCCACGTAGAGGTGGAGCTGGCGCAGCATCGGATAGGAGCGCTCGAGGAAGGGGGGCTCGCCGACGAGCAGCCGGTAGGTCAAGACGCCGAGCGCGTAGACGTCAGCGCGCGAGTCGACCGGCTCACCGAGGAGCTGCTCCGGGCTGATGCACGCCGGGGTCCCGACGACGTGCCGCGACGACGTGAGCGCGGGCCCCGGCGCGTCGAGCAGCTTGGCCACGCCGAAGTCGAGCAGGACCACCCTCCGCCGCCCGTCCTGCTCGGCGAGGAAGACGTTCGAGGGCTTGATGTCCCGGTGCACGATCCCGCAGCGGTGCGCCGCGTCGAGCGCGCTGCAGAGCGGCTCCAGGAGCGCGAGCGCGTCGGTGGCCGACTGGCGGCCACGGGCACGGAGGTGCTCGTCGAGACTACAGCCATCGAGCAGCTCCATGACGTAATAAGGAGGCCCGCGGCCATCGAGCCGGCCGTGCTCGAGGATCTCGACCACGTTCGGGTGATTCAACCGCTGGATCACCTCGATCTCCCGCTCGAAGCGGACGACGGCGTCGAGGTCCGAGGCGAGCTCGGCGTGCAGGGCCTTGAGCGCCACGGCGGTGCCGCGCCCGGCGTGCGTGGCCCGATAGACGAGGCTGAAGCCGCCCCTGGCGAGGACGCGATCAAGGACGTAGGCGCCGACACGAGAGCCCTGCTGCAGGGTATGGAGCCGTGGTACGAGGGGCGAATCCACCTGCGTGCGCGTGGCCTCGTATTCCGAGCCGGGAAGGGTCGTGTCGTCGAGGCCGCCCGGCGGGTGGGCGCCTGTCGTCTCCGCCGGCGATGCCGCGCGCGATATCGGGGGGGGGTCGTCGTCCGTGGTTCGTGTCATGCGCCGAGCCGTAACGATATATCATGAGCGCCGTTGGCGGCTCGCCCGCGCCCGGCGCGAAGGGAGACCGATTTGCTCCGCTGTCCATCGTGTCACAGGCGGATTGCCGACGCGGCCTCGTGCCCCCGGCACGGCGGGCCTCCGCGCGCGCCTGCGCCCGCCGAGGCCCGCGCCGCGCCGCGCGTCGAGGGCTTCCGGCTCGCCGAGCGCCTCGGCACAGGCGGCTTCGCCGAGGTCTGGGCGGGCGTTCGCGCGCGCGACGGGGCGCACGTCGCGGTCAAGATCGGCCTGGCCGGCGCAGCGGAGGGCGAGGCGCGCTTCCAGCGGGAGGCCGGCGCGCTCGAGCGGATCGGTCCCCCGCACGCGCCGCGCCTCCACGGGCAGGGGAGGCTGGACGATGGGCGGCCGTGGATCGCCATGGAGCGGCTGCGAGGGCGCACGCTCGCGGCCGACCTCGCGGCGCTGCCCGCGCCGCCGGACCCAGCCTGGGCGCTCGGGCGAGCCGATGCGCTGCTGGTCGCGCTCGAGGCCGCGCACGCGCGGGAGGTCGTCCACCGCGACGTGAAGCCGGAGAACGTCTTCCTCGTGCCGGCGTGCGACGGCGGGGCGCGCGCCGGCGCCGCGGCGCGCGTCCCGGGCGCCGAGGAGCGCGCGGTCCTGCTCGATTTCGGGCTCGCCAGGCGGAGCGCGGCGGGCGCGGCGATCGACGCCGCGCTCACGCGCCCCGGGGCGATCGTGGGGACGCCCATCTACATGGCACCCGAGCAGGTCCGCGGGGATCCGGCGGTCGACGCGCGCGCGGACATCTACGCGTTCGGCGTGATCCTGTTCGAGCTCCTGACGCTGCGACCGCCGTTCGTGGGCGACGCGAGCGCGATCGAGCACGGGCACCTGGCGCTGCGTCCGCCGCGCCCGACCGAGCTCGCGCCCGTGCCGGCGGCGATGGAGGACGTCGTGCTCGCCTGCCTCGCCAAGGATCCCGACCGCCGGCCCGGGAGCGTGTCGCTGCTCCGGCGCGCCCTGGTCGAGGCGGTCGCCGGCCGCGCTGGCGCCGCGCCCGAGGCGGCCCTGGCCGAGCCGCCGCCCAGCGCGCGGAGCGCCCGGCTCCTCGCCGAGGGGCGCGAGCCGGTCGTGGTGCTGGTCGCGGACGTCGGCGGCGCCGCGCCGCAGGCCGTGGCCGCCCTGACGAGCCGCCGTGGGATGGTCGTGCGTCAGCGCGGGCGCCGCCTCGTGGCGCTGTTCTCCGGCCTCGACGCCGAGCATCCGGCGCAGGCGGCGCTCGCCGCCGCGCGGGAGCTCGTCGGCCGGTGCGACGCGCGCGCGGCGCTCCACCTCGCGCGCGTGACGCTGCGCCGGAGGGGCAGGAGCGTGCCCGTCGCCCACGGCGCGGCGGTGGATCGCCCGGAGGACTGGCTGCCGCCCGAGCCGTGGTCCGGGGTCGCGCCGAGCGCGGAGATCGAGCGCGCGCTGCTGGAGGCCGAGCCCGCGCCTCCCTCGGCGGGCGGAGCGACCGCGGACGCGGCGGAGATCGAGGCGCCCCTGCTCGGGCGAGGCCCGGAGGTCGAGGCGCTGCGGGCGAGCGCTGCTGCGGCCTTCGACGGCACGTGCCCCGGCCTGATGACGCTGATCGGCGACGTCGGCCTCGGCAAGACGCGCCTCGCGAGCGAGGCGGCGCTCGTCGCGCGGTCGCTCCGCCCGGACGCGCTGGTCGTCGCGATGCGCGCGGCGCAACCGCTCTCCGGAGGCGCCGCGCGGGAGCCGGCGGAGCTCCTCGCCGCCGTGCTGAGCGCGCCCGAGCGGCCGCCGGCCGACGTCGCGGCGTTCTGCGAGGCGCGGCTCGGCGAGGAGGTCGGGCGCGCGGCGTGGCCGGCCGTGGCGGCGGCGCTCGGGTGGCCAGCCCCGGAGGGCCGCGCGCCGCCCCGCCACGAGCTGCTGCGGGCGATCGCGGAGGGGCTCCGCCGCCGCGCGCGCCTGGGGCCGGTCGCCGTGATCCTCGACGACGCGGACTGGGCCGACGACGCGCTGCTCGACGCCCTCGAGCTCGCGACGCTCGACGGCGCGGGCGTCTCGCTCTGGGTCGTGGTCGCCGCGCACCCGCGCTTCGAGCAGCTCCGCCCGGGGTGGGGCACCCGCACGCAGCGCTTCGACAGGACGACGCTCGCGCCGCTCGACGAGCGCGCCGGGATGCGGCTCGCCGCGGAGCTCCTCCTGCCGGCCGAGTACCCGCCGGCGGACGCGCTGCGGCGGCTCGCCGCGTGGGCCGGCGGCAACCCCGCGTGCCTCTCGGCGATCGTCCGGGCGCTGAAGCGGGCCGGGATCGTGCGCCAGCGGTCGAACACGGCGAGCTACTACGCGGGGACCGCGGCGCCGGAGGGCCTGCCGCCGTCGCCGGGGTGGCAGTGGCTGGCGATGCGGCGGCTCGAGGCGCTGCCGCCGGAGCTGGCGGCGTGCGCGCGGCTCTGCGCGGTGCTCGGCGCCTCGTTCACCCGGGCGGAGCTGGAGTGGGTCCAGGACGCGGCCGATCGGGCCGGGGGGGCCGGGTCGCCGGTGGACGCGGGGTTCGGCCTGAGCGCGCTGGTCGAGCGGGGCATCCTGGAGCGCGTGTCCCGGGAGCGGTACGCGTTCCAGAGCGGCGTCTTCCGGGACTCGGTGGTCGAGCTGCTCCATCCGGAGCACCGCAAGGAGGGCCACCGGTACGCGCTGGCCTTCTGGCGGGCGCGGCTGTCCGCCGGCGACGCGACCCCGGAGACGCTCGCGTCGCTGGCCCGGCACGCGAGCGCGTGCGGCGCGTGCGGGGAGGCGGCGGAGGCGTACGTGCGGCTCGGGGACCTCGCGCTGTCGGCGCACCGGCACGTCGAGGCGGATCAGCACTACACCGCGGCGCTCGCGTGCACCGCCGACGACGACCTGCGCCGGCGCGCGCTCGCGCTCGCGGGCCGGGGGAGGATCCGGTACCGGGCGCACCGCACGCGGGAGGCCATCGAGGATCTGAGCGTGGCGCGCGAGCTCGGCGAGCGCCTCTCCGACGACGTGCTCGTCGCGGAGATCCTCCTGGAAGAGGCCACGCTGCTCGACTGGACGGGCGATTACGAGGGCTCGGCGCGGCGCGTGGAGCGGGCGCGCCCCCTGGTCGTGCGCTCGGGCTCCTCGCGGCTCGCCGTCCGGCTCCTGGTGGCCGACGGCCGCGGGTGCGTGCGGACGGCGCAGGTGGCGCGGGCGATCGCGCTCCTGGAGCGGGGCGCCGTCGAGGCGGAGGCGCTCGGGGATCACGAGGGCCGGATCGTCGCGCTGCTGCTCCTCTCGGTCGAGCTCTCGCACGCGGGCTCGTTCCGCGAGGCCGAGGAGCGCGCCCGCGAGGCGATCGACCTGTGCGCAAAGGCCCAGGACCTGCCGCACCTGTGCGTGGCCTACATGAACCGCGTGGTGCTCTGGGCGCTCACGAAGTCGCCTTCCCGGGCCGTGGAGGACCTCCGGCGCGCCATCTCGCTCGCGCGCGAGATCGGCAATCCATGGCTCGAGCGCGTGGCGACCTACAATGTCGCCGAGCTCCTGTACTGGAGCGATCGGCGTGACGACGCCCTCGCGCTCGCCCGCCGGGCGCACGTCCTGGAGCGGCGGTTCATCGAGCGCCCCGTGCCCGAGTGCTCCCTGCTGCTCGCGCGGATCCTGGCCACGGCGGGGCAGGACGACGAGGCCCGCGGGCTCGTGGCCTGGGTGGCCCGCTCCTGCCCGCCCGAGCCGGCGGCGGGCTCCGCGTTCGTGTACTTCCGGCTGCTGCGAGCGCTGCTGATCGCGGGGACGGGGCGCAACGTCGGCGCTCCTGCGGTGACGGATGGGGCGGCTGGCGCCGCGGCCTGTGGGGGGAGCCTGCTCTTCGCGGACGAGCTCCTGGAGATGCTGTACTGGCGTGCTCGCGTCGCCCTCCGGGGCCGGCGAGGCGCGGAGGCTTCGGCGATCGTGCGCGAGGCCCGGGCCATGCTGGAGGAGCATCCGGCGTGGGGGGCTCGCTTCGACGGGCTCGCGCGCGCCCTGGAGGAGGTGCTGGTGAGCGCATGCACCGCCTGAGGGCCAGACCCCGCGGGCCCCGGGGCGCGCGCGGATCGCGCGACGCCCACGCGCCGCCTGGCGCTGCGGCCGTTGCTCCCGCAGGCGCGCGCCTGCCCCGCGCGAGCCGCCGGGCAGCGCCGCGCGGCCTGCTCCTTGCACAGCTCGCCAGCGGAGCGCGCCCGGCCGGGCGCGCGGACCCAGGGGGATCATGGTCGATTCAAGAGCATCGAGCGTTCTCGTGGCGAGTTGCTGCCTCCTCGTGATCGCCTGTGGGGCAGACCGACACAGCGGCGCGGGCTCGCGCACAGAAGGGCAGGACGCGATCATCGTCATGAACGGGGACGACCCTGAGTTCTTCTGGCGATCTTCGACCCAGATGGCCTTGCGCGCGCTGGCCGAGGCGCCGCTCGCGGGCGCGCGCGGCGAGCTCACGGGCACGCCCCTGCTCGCGAGCGATGAGGGGCGGCGGCTGCTCTCTTACGTGGTCCTCTGCGCGCTCCCGGCGGGCGAGTCGCTGCACGAGGGCGAGGCCGGCGCCTCGCTCGAGGGCATGGTCGGCCTCGCGCCGGGGTGGACGTCGGCGCCTCTCCAGGGCGTCGAGGCGCAGCGGTGGGTCACAGCCTGCCTGCTCCAGACCCTCAATGGCCTCAGCATGGACGTCGAGCTGCGGATGACCGGCAGCCACCCGGTGCTCTCAGGGCGCGGGGGCGCGGCGGCGTCCGAGTTCACCACCCCGGATACCACCATGTTCGGCAACGTCTTCGATCCCGACGGCCCGGCCGCGTTCGCGTGCATCGACAACGTGGATGTGACGGTGTGCGGCGTCGACTGGAGCGCGCACTCGCTCCAGCGGATCTGCGGTCTCTCGCCCACGTGCGGGGCCACGCTGCTCGGCCCGTGCTCGCTCTCCTGCGCTCACGCCGAGGACGGTCACGCCACGTGCGACACGCCCGAAGGGGACCGCTACGCGGAGGCCATCTCCACGCGCCTCCACAGCGGCCTCTCTCTCGATCTGCTCGCGCCCTGCAGCCCTTGATGCGCGGCCGGCCTGCAGGCCGGCTGCCCCCTGTGTTAGGGTGCGGTCGATGGCCTCGGAGCGACCCCCCTGTCAGGACGTCGGCGCGACGACGGTGCTGGAGGCGCGCCCCCGCGAGGTGGCGTTCCGCCGCTTCCGCGTCCACGTGCAGCTCGGCCCGGATCAGGGCGCCTCGCAGGTGGCGGACGCGCCGGAGCTCGTGATCGGCACCGCGCGTGGAAACCAGCTTGTCCTGACCGATCAGGCGGTGTCGCGGCACCACGGCGTCATCACCGTGACGCCGCAGGGCTTTCTGCTCCGCGATCTCGGCAGCACCAACGGCACGAGGGTGGGCGGGATCCGCGTCGAGGCGGCGTACCTGGAGCCGGGAGCGCTGATCGGCATGGGCCAGTCCACGCTCCGGTTCGACGTCCTCCCGGACGAGATCCGCGAGCCGCTCGGCGACGAGGACCTCTCGGGGCGGGTCCTCGGGCAGAGCACCGCCATGCGGCGGATCTTCGCCATGCTGCCGCGGGTCGCGGCCTCCGACTCGACGGTGCTCCTCGAGGGCGAGACCGGCACCGGCAAGGGGCTCCTCGCCGAGCTGATCCATCAGCAGAGCCGCCGCGCCGCGGGGCCCTTCGTCGTGATCGATTGCAGCGCGATCCCGCCGACGCTCATCGAGTCCGAGCTCTTCGGGCACGCCCGGGGCGCGTTCACGGGCGCGCAGCAGGCGCGGGCGGGCGCCTTCGAGGCGGCGCGCGGGGGGACGGTGCTGCTCGACGAGCTCGGCGAGCTCAGGCCCGACCTGCAGCCCAAGCTGCTCCGCGCCCTCGAGGAGCGGACGATCCGGCGCGTCGGCAGCCTCGATCCGATCCGCCTGGACGTGCGGGTGATCGCCGCCACGAACCGCGATCTTCGTCAGGAGGTGAACCGGGGGAGCTTCCGCTCCGATCTCTTCTATCGGCTCAACGTGGTCCGGATACGCGTCCCGTCGCTGCGCGAGCGCCGCGAGGACATTCCGCTCCTCGTCGCGCACTTCTACCGGCAGTTCGCGGACGGGGCCAAGCCGCCGCTGGAGCTCGTGGAGGCCATGACGCGGCACGACTGGCCGGGCAACGTCCGTGAGCTGCGCGGCGCGGTCGAGCGGGCCGTGCTCCTCGGGGATCCGGTGCTCTGGCGGGACGGCGCCGCGGCCGGGGACGGCGTCGCGGAGGGGGAGGCGCGAGACAGCGTCTTCCGGGAAGATGACCTGTCGCTGTCGTTTCGTGAAGCGAAGGAGCGTGTCGTCGCGTCGTGGGAGCGCGCCTATGTCCACGCGCTGATCCGCGCGAACGGCAGCAATGTCTCGCGGGCGGCGCGGGCGGCGCGGATGGATCGCAACTACCTGCGGGAGCTGCTCCGCCGCCACGGCGTCCTGGCGACCGACGCCTGAGCGACCGCCGCCCCCGCCGGCGGCCGTCCTGGATCACATGGGCGTGCGGAACATGGCCTGTGCGGAGCAGAGGACGTCGGTCACCACCTCCGCGTCGGCCTCGGCGGAGGCCGCCTCGGCGAGCGTCGGCGCGAGCTCCTCGACCCCCGCCGCGAACGTCGCGTAGGCCTCGATGACGGCGTCGAGCTCGGCGTCGAGGCTGCCCGCCGCGCCCGCGCCGGCCTTCGCCTTGGCGTCGAGGTAGGCCGAGAGCGCCGCCTTCAGGTCGGCGTCGAGCTGGGCGTTCAGGTCGACCGTGGCGTCGAGGACCGCGTTCAGCGCCGCCCTGGCGTCGGCGGTGGCGCCCACGAGCACGCCGAGCGCGCCGCCGACGTCGGCCTGCGCGTCGCCGGTGAGGCTCGCGACGAACGCCGCGCGCGCGGCGACGATCGCGTCCACGCTGGCCGCGGCGGCCACGGCCGCCTCGAGCTCCGCGCCTGCCTCCGCGATGGCGCTGACGGTGGCCTGCGCCGCCCCGCTCAGCTTGGCGATCTCGACCGCTGCCTTCACGGTCGCGCGCGCTTCCAGCTCCGCGGCGGCGTGCAGGCTGGCGAAGACGACCGCGTCCACGTCCGCGGACGCGTCGAGCGCGGCGCTGAGCGCGGCGCGGAAGGTCACGCTGGCCGCGGCCTGCGCCCGGGCGCGGACGTCGGCGGTGGCGCCCGCGGCCTCGAGCGCGGCGTCGAGATCGGCGAGGAACCGCGCGGTGGCCTCTCCGGCTGGGACGTCGCGGTCGAGCGCCGCGTTCAGGGTCTCGGCGGCTTTCAGCTCGGCGCTGGCCAGCGCCTCCGCGCCGACGTCCACGCCGGCGGCCGCGAGCGCGCGCAGCTCCGCGTGATGGGCTCCCAGCGTCGCCCCGGCGAGCGCCTTGATCACCGCCTCGAGCTCGGCGCCGGCGGACACCGCGCCGGCGATGGCCGCGGCGAGCTCCGCGTGGACGAGCGCGCGCACGTCCGTCGCCAGGGTGGCGTCTGCGCTCACGCTGGCGGCCAGATCGATGAGCACCTGCGCCTCGACCGAGCTCTCGGTCGAGATGGGCGCCGCGGTGACGGTCTTGCCCGCGGCGTCCGCGGACGCCTCGACGAACGCGGCGCCGATCACCTGGCCTGAGCCGTCGAGGGCCTGGATGATGAGCGGCCTGGCGTCGGCCGCGATCTCCGCGGAGAAGGCCCCCTCGGCGTCGATCGTGGTCTCCACCAGCGACTCCAGCGCGCCGGTCTCGAGGAGATGCGCGACGCGGACGGTCCTCGTGCTCTCGACGGTGCCCTCGCCGGCGAGGCCGTGATCGAGGGATCCGGCGCCCTCGTTGGTCACATGTCCGCTCACGACCGCGAGCGCGCCGGCGCCGGTATCGCTCTCCGAGGACGAGCCGCTCGCGCCGGAGGAACACCCCAGGGCCATCGAGACGCCGATCACCAGAGCCAACACGCTGCACTTCGAAGAGATCGTCTTCATGCTCACTCCTGTGTTTGCGGTGTACAGTTCGCGACCCCTGGGTTCCTATCGCCCGGATGCTCCGCCGATGCTCCGCGCGCCGACGCGCGAGGTGCGAGTCGGCCGGGATCGGCCGGAAGCAGGGCTCGATTGCGCCTGCTGCTCACGCCTACAAGCAGGCTCCGTGCCGCCGGAGCGAGGCGGCCTTGCTGCGTGGAGTCCACGGCGGGATCGCGGGGGATCGGCGTGGAATGAAGCGAGGCGGGGACCGCGGATCCGCCGGGCGGGATGGGCGTATCGGCTGCTGGCAACAGCCAGCAGTGCTGCGGGCTGTCGCAGGCATCGACCCTCTCTCCGTGGTCGGAGCCGGCGGGAGCCATCGCACGCTCGGCCAGCTCCTGCGGCTCGATGTGGGCCCAGGACACCTCATGGTCGCTGCTGCGCTACCGGAGCTCGATCTGCTCCACCCTCACCGCGCAGATCAGGAGATCATCGCGCCCCGCGATGCGGAAGGCGGCCTGGCCGCGGAAGGCGGCCTGGCCGATGCCGCGCGGGTCGTCAGAGGCACTCGGCGAGGCCGTCGTAGAGCGAGCGGCCCGTTCCGGGGAGCGCGGCGTGGATCGCCCGCTCTCCCGGCGTCGAGAGCGCCTCGATGAGGTCGCTGACGGGCGTCTCGGGGGCGAGGGGCATCACGCAGGGAAAGATCCTGGCGTCCACCTCCACCTCGCCGGTGGCGGGCAAGATCTCCTCGTTGCTCGCGGCGAGGACCCACACGCAGCTGCCGATCGTCCCGGCGTGCGCCTCGACGGAGCAGCGGAATCGAAGGGGCTCGTAGTTGCTGTAGTCGCCTTCGCAGAAGGTGTCGCCGCAAACGGCGTCGAAGTCGTCCTTCAGGTCGCGAAGGATTTCGTACCATGCGTCGATCTCGGTCGGGCTCGTGAGGTACGAGCCGGCATCGACGAAGCGCTTCGGGGCCATCGAGCCGGCCGGGGTGCCGCTCTCGTCTTGCTGCTGCGGCGCGGCGCTCTCCGGTCGCTGCGGGGCGGCGGTGCCCTGGGCCGCGGAGCAGGCGAGGACGAGGATGGAGATGAGCGTGAATAAGGCGTGACGAATCAACATGCGTGCCTCCATTCGAGCGCGACGCGCGCGGCGTCGCCTCGAGCCATCACGCCGCTCCCGCGCCTCCGCGCTGTCCTCAGGCAGCGAGGCCAGCACGAGGTCGGATGTCGCGGCGTTTCGGGGAGCACGCACTGCGAACGGCGTGCCCTGGCTTTTGCGCGGGATTTCGCGGCTTTTTCCGCCCCCCGGGCCTGGCGGCCGCCACCCTTGCCACCAGGTCCGCCAGCGCGGGGCGCCTCGGCCTGCGGGGCGCCTCAACCTGGGTGAGGTCGCCTCAACGACGCCAGGCGGCGGTGCTGGAGCGCTGCCGTGCATCGGGCAGCGACCGCCCCTGATACGGTGGCTGCTGATGGATGATGAATGCTGGTGACGGCCGTGAATATGGCGTTCGCCGACAGAGCAGGTGTCGGCGCGGTGGCGTCTGGCTTCAATCAAGGAAGACGAGATCCTCATGGACCTATCGAAGGTGCTCTCAGGTCTCAGCGGCTGCATGGTGGTCGCCGCCTCGCTCACGGGATGTATCCGCGTTGATGGAGATGAGCTCGAGCCCGAGGGCGGCTCGCTCACCATCGCGCTCAGGATCGACCACAACGACGACCCGTCGCAGTGCTTCGTCTACGACGTGGACGCGCTGGCGGTCGCGATCACGGGCGAGGCTGGCTTCGTTACCGAGGCCGTCGCGGATTGCCACGATCTCGGCATGACCTTCGACGGCCTGCTCCCGGGCCGTTACGACGTCGAGGTGCGGCTGCTGGATTCCGCCGGAGATCTGAAGAGCGAGATCGTGAGGCGCTCGGGCGTCGCCGTGGAGAGCGGCTCCGATAGGGTCCTCGAGGTCGACTTCGCCTTCGATTGGATCGACGCCTGAGGCGCGCGGGCCCGGCGGCGCGGCAGCGCCAGGCGGCAGTACCCCCCGGGACCGCGAGCCCCCGCGCCGGGAGCCCGCGGTCGTCGCGGCACCGGAGACGACCGCGGGCGGCGATGCCTAGCGGGTGACCGTCCGCACGCGGTGCGCGTGATGGTGGCGGTGGTGATGGTGGACGTGCGGGGAGCGCCGCTCGAGGTGGACGCGGTGCTGGGCCAGGGCGCGCGGCTCGCGGCGGTAGTAGGCCCAGCCGTGGCGGGTGGGGTAGTACCAGCGGCCATCGACGTAGTAGACGTACGTGCCGTGATAGTACACGCGGGGCCGAGCCTCGATGTCGACCGGCACCACCCGGGTGTGAACGACCGGCTCCTCGACCACCGTCAACTCCTGAACCACGACGGTCGGGCGCGCAGGAGCGACGGCCCTGGTCCGAACCTCGGCGGCGCACCCCGCCGCGCCGAGGAGCGCGGACACGGCGAGCGCGGCCATCACCGCGAGCCTGCTGCGTCCGGGGGCGAGCGCGGTGGCGCCGGGCGACGAAAAGTTGCTGACTGACACGTTGACCTCCATGCCCCTCACGTCAGCAACGTCAATGCCAGGCGGCGGCGCCTGAGCGCCGCCGCGCATCCAGCAGCGACCGTCGCTGGTACGGTGGTTGCTAATGAGCCTGAGCCGCTGTTGAGTTGCTGGTGATTTGTTGATCAGATGATGCGCTGTCGGCTGATGCGTGTTGGTGGCCGCCGTGCACGCGGCGTTCGCCGGCAGGGCAGGCGTCGGTGCGACAGCGCCAGACTTCAGATAAGGAAGACGAGATCCCCATGAAACTGTCGAAGGTGCTCTCAGGTCTGGGCGGCTGCATGATGGCCGCTGCCTCGCTCACCGGATGCGTCATCGTCGATGGCGATGGCCCCGAGAGCGGCTCGCTCACCGTTGCGGTCACCATCAATCGCAGCGACGACCCGTGGCAGTGCTTCACCCACGACGTGGACGGGCTGGCGGTCTCCCTCGTGGACGAGGACGGCTTCGTCACCGAGGCCATCGCGGATTGCGACGATTTCGGCATGACCTTCGACGGCCTCCCCTCGGGCTTCTACGACGTCGAGGTGTGGCTCCTGGATTTCGCCGGGCGTCCGAAGAGCGACATCGTGATCGTCGAGTACATCAGCGTCGATGACGGCTTCGAGACGGTCGTCGACATCGACTTCCCCTCCGGGGCGATCGATCCCTGACGCGCGCGCCGGGTCGCGCTGCGGCGTCAGGACCTCTCCGCCGAGGGCCGCGCGTCGAGCGCGTGAGGGGCCTTCGCCGAGGCGGTCCACAGGAGGGCCCGCCTCGGCCCAGGTCCCGCGAGCGACGGGCCGGGGACGCGCTCGGGCGATGACGCGCTAGCGGCAGTACCCCGCGAGCTCCGGCGCGCCGACGCGGCAGGCGGGGCGCGCCACCGCCTCGGCCTCGGGCCTGCGACCCTGGAGCGAGAGCAGCCCTGCCAGCGAGGCGCGCATCTGCGCCTCCATCTTGCGGTCGGGGAAGTGGATCCGGAAGAGCGCCTCCTCGGCGAGCCCCTTGCGCAGGTGCTCCTCCGCCAGCGCGAGGTCGCCCTCGCGCGCCGCCTTGTCCGCGGCCAGCCAGCGGGCGCGCGGGTCGCGCGGGTAGCGGGCGAGCAGCGCGTCCGCGTCGGCCGCGTCGAGCGTCGGCAGCGCCTCGTCGGGGATGACCTCCGCCGCGGCCGCGGCCGCGTAGCCCGGGTAGCTGCTTGCGGCCTTCGCGACGCCGACCGCGTAGAGCCCCACCGCCAGCGCCGACGCCGCGAGCGCCGCCCTCGCGTGCGCCGGCGCGCGCGCGCCCTTCGGCCAGATCCGCAAGAGCGCCGCGCCGGCGAGCACGCCCGCCACCGCCCCGCCGAGGTGCGCCGCGTAGTCGATCTCGCCGCCGCTCCGGTGCGTCACGAGCGGGATGAGCGAGGGCACGAGGATCTGCGCCATCGGGAGCATCACCAGCGTCCGGTCGCGCGCCGGCAGCCGGAAGCTCGCCGCGATCGCGGCGGCGAGCAGCCCCATGACCGCGCCCGAGGCCCCGACCGAGACCGTGGCGTCGCTGCCCAGCGCGAGGCTCAGCAGCGATCCGCCGACCGCGCCGACCAGGAACAGCGCCACGAGGTAGGCGCGCCCGAGGAGGTGCTCGAGCATCGCGCCGGCCATGTACAGGGCGAAGCCGTTCAACCCGAGGTGGAGCACGTCGCCGTGGAGCAGCGTGGCCGTGAGCAGGCGGTGCCACTCGCCGTGCTCCAGCACGAGCTGCCGCTGGAGGCCGCCGAGCGCCGTCAGGGTCGACACCGAGACCCCGAGCGGCCCGCCGCCGTCCGCGCTCGACACCGCGAGCAGGTGCTCGCCCGCGAAGGCGGCGCCCATCACGCCGAGCAGCGCGTACGTGGCGACGGGGCGCTCGACGCCGGCGCCGATCTCGGAGGGCGGCTCGGACAGCGGCTCGTCCGCGCGCCACGGCGCGCGCAACAGCTTGCGGAGCCAGCGCACCTGGAGGAACGCGAGCGGCGCGCTCGCCCACGCCTCGCCGGTCGGCGGCGCGGCGATCATCGCGGTCACCCCGACCTTGGCGAGCCCGGGGAGCCGCTGGAGCCGCTTCAGCCGGGCCTGATCGTCGGGATCGAGCGACGGCCGCACCTCGATGATGAGGAGGTTGACGGGCATCTTCGCCCCGCTCATCCGCCCCGTGAGCGGGAGGCACGCCTTGCCGATCCGGAGGAGCTCCTCCTTCTCGATCGCCCACCGCCTCGAGGGATCGCGCTCCGCGTCGACGATGCAGAGGATGCAGAGCGTCAGTCCGTCCTCGTACGTCAGCGCGAGGTCGCACGCGTCCACGAGCGCCGCGGCCGCGAGCGGCACCTCGAAGGTGAAGCCCCGCTCGGCGACGTAGCGCTTCGCGAGGTACGCGGCGAATGAATCCATCGCTGGATCGTACCAGGGTGCCCTGCGCCGCTCCAAGCCGGCGCGGCGTTCCGCGTGGCGAGCGTGAGCCGCTCCGGCCACGGTGAGCGCGGATCCAGGGATACACCGGGGTGACGCGGCCCTGGCGCGCTTGGCGCTCGGTGGGCCGGTGGTGGGTGGATGCGCCTCCGCGGACGAGGCGCCGCGAGCGAGCGGTGGGCGAGCGAGAAAGGCCGCGCGTCGCGGCTTCAGCGCTCCCCCGGATCGCTACGGGGATTGCTGCTGCGCGCCGCGCTGCTGCGCGCCGCGCTGCTGCGCGTCTTGCTGCCGCTGTTCCTGCTGCTGGCCGTACTGCCCGTGCTGCTGGCCGTATTGCCCGTGCTGCTGGCCGTATTGCCCGTGCTGCTGGCCGTACTGCCCGTGCTGCTGGCCGTACTGCTGCGCGCCGTGCTGCCGCTGGCCTTGCAGTTGCCGCTGGCTTCGCAGTTGCTGCTGTACGTCCTGCTGCTCCAGCTGTTGCTGGCGTCCCTGCTGCTGCACGTCGAGCTGTTGCTGGCGTCCTTGCTGCTGCACGTCGAGCTGTTGCTGGCGTCCCTGCTGCTGCACGTCGAGCTGTCGCTGGCGCCCCTGCTGCTGCACGTCGAGCTGTTGCTGGCGTCCCTGCTGCTGCACGTCGAGCTGTTGCTGGCGTCCCTGCTGCTGCACGTCGAGCTGTCGCTGGCGTCCCTCCTGCTGGCGCTGCCCCTGCTGCTGCCCGAACTGCTGGCGCTGCCCCTGCTGCTGCCCGAACTGCTGGCGCTGCCCCTGCTGCTGCCGCTGCCCCTGCTGCTGCCCGAGCTGCTGCTGCCGTCCTTGCTGCTGCTGGCCGTACTGCTGCGCGCCTTGCTGCCGCTGGCCCTTCTGCTGGCCGTACTGCTGCGCGCCTTGCTGCCGCTGGCCCTTCTGCTGGCCGTACTGCTGCGCGCCTTGCTCCTGCCGTTGCTCTTGCATCAGCGAGCAGAAGATCTCCTCGGCCTCTCGCAGGTGCCGCTCCATGTCCGATCGGAGCCTCTCGACCTGAGACCGGAGCCGCGCGTTGCGCGTGTTCGCGACCGCAGGCATCTCCAGGAGCTCGATGGCATGACGATGAAAGTCGACCTGCGCCCACGCGAAGGCCAGATCGAACTCCGCGCCCCGCTGCTCCTCCAGCGACTCCCTCGTCCGGGATGCGCTCTCCTGGAGCTCACCGCAGCGCTCGCACTGCGTGAACTCCTGCCTCGCGCCCTGCGGCGGGCCGCCCGTGCGCCGTTCGGCGTGGGTGTGCTCTTCGATCATCTCCTTGGCGTAGCGCTGGACCTCCGGGGACTCAGCCTTGCCCTTCGCCATCCGCGAGAGCTCGATCTCACGCTGATTGATGGTCGAGATCAGCATCGAGATCTCGCGATCTGAAATCGCCGCCACCGACCCTTGCTCGCCGCGCCTCTCGCTGCGATCGGACTCCGACTCGCCGCCTCCCGCGCGGCCGCGCCGCCCGCCGACCTCGGCGCAGGCCTGCCTGTCGCCGCGGCGGTCGACCTGGTCGCCGCCTCGCCTGCCGCTCGTGTCTCTTGCGCCGTCTTCGGTCGTGCGGCCGCCGCCTGCCTGATCAGCCTCCCTGTCCTCTCTGCCGGTGTTGTCCCTGTCGGTCCTCTCGCCGGCGGCCGCTCCCCCGCCGTCCGTGTCAGCCTCGTCCTCGTCGCCGCCGCCGATACAACCGCCGGCTCCCACGAGTGCAAAGCTCCCAGCGAACATGATCGCCATGAGGCGACCTGAACGATTGCGCAACATCATGCTTGCTCCTTGCTCGATATCGGCGCGCTGTCGCGCTCACCTGCCGGTTATCGGCCCCCAACATCTTGGTTCGCCCAGCTGGGATGGTGAGCGAGGGGGAGCCCGAAGCCAGCATCGTCATTTCCCCGAGCGCGCCGCGCCCCGGGCGCGTCTCGGCGAGCATCGGAGTCCGACGCAGCGTTGACCCTGGCTGTCGCAGCGCGGCCAGCACAGCGGCGACTTTCCCCGTGACCTGCCCTCGCCCCCGTCCGCTCCGGCCGTGGGGCGTGGAGCCGCCGCCCGCCCCCGTCCGGGCCTCCCGGGATCGAGCCGGCGGGCGGATCTCCGCAGCTCGCGCGGAAGAAGCGGCTCGCCGCTCGCCGCTCGTCGGCGCCGGGCCCATCGCCGCCGGCACGAGCGCCCGGGTCGCCGGAGACCCTCGATGAGCGCGGCCGCGCCGCCGCCGCCATTGACACCGTGACGGATACCGTGTCTCAAGGGGAGAGACCCGGCTTTGGGCGAGCTGCCCCTTGAAGAGATCTGTCCCTTGAAGAGGAAGAGCGCGGGCGCGGACGGCGCCGCATCGCTGCGCGGAGGGCGTCGCGGCGCAGGGCTCGCCTGCCGCGGGAGCTGCCATGGGCGATGACCCTCCCGCGAGCTCGCGCCCCGAGCTCCCGCTCCGCGTCGAGCCGGCCGAGGCCGAGGCGTTCATCCTGACGCTCGCCGAGGCGCTGCACGCGCACGGGGCCGCGGCGCACCAGCTCGAGGGCATGCTCACCGTGGTCGCGGAGCGGCTCGGGATCGTGGCGCGCTTCTACTCGACGCCCACCGCGGTGATGGTCTCGTTCGGCCCGGTCATCGAGGGGCGAACCTCCCTGGTGCGGGTGCACCCGGGGGCGATCAACCTCGAGAAGATCTCGCTCCTGCACGACACCACGGTGAGCGTCATCCGCGGCGAGCTCGGGCTCGAGGAGGGGCGCGCGCGCGTCGCCGCGATCGTCGGCGCCAGGAGGCGCTACGGCGGGGTGGCCTCCGCGATCGGGTTCGCGGTCTCCTCGGCGGCCTCGGCGGTGATCTTCGGCGGGGGCGAGCGCGAGGTGCTCGCGTCGGGCGTGGTGGGCCTGGCCGTGGGCGCGATCGAGCGGGGGGCGCGGCGCTGGTCGATGGGGGCCTCCATCGTCGAGCCGATCGCGGCGGCCGTGGCCGCGGTGGGGGCGGCGGTCGCGGCGCGGGCGCTCGGCCCGCTGTCCACGCTGGTGGTCACGCTCGCGGGCGTGGTGATGCTCCTGCCGGGGCTCAGCGTCACCACGGCGATGACGGAGCTGGCCACGCGCAACCTCGCCGCGGGCACGGCGCGGGTCGCCGGGTCGCTCGTCCAGCTCCTCAGCCTCGGGTTCGGCGTCGCGCTCGGGGCGGGCCTCGTCGCGCGGCTCCCGCCCCACGCCCCGCTGCCGCCCGCGCCGCCGCCGGCGGAGCAGCCGGTCGCCTCGCTCGCCGCCGCGGTGCTGGTCGCCGCCGTGGCCGCCTCGGTGCTCATGCAGGCGCGCCCGCGGGATCTCGGCTGGATCCTCGTGGTGAGCGCGAGCGGCTTCGCCGGCGCGCGCCTCGGCGCGCACCTGCTCGGCGCCGAGCTCGGCGCCTTCCTGGGCGCGCTCCTGCTCGGCCTGATGAGCAACGGCGTCGCCCGCGCCTTCGACCGCCCCGCCGCGGTGCCGCTGGTGCCGGGCTTGATCCTGCTGGTGCCCGGCAGCATCGGATTCCGCGGGATGTTCTCGCTGCTGGAGAACGACGTGGTCTCGGGCGTCGACACCGCCTTCAAGGCGATCCTGGTCGCGACGGCGCTGGCGGCCGGTCTCCTCTTCGCGAACATCGCGTTGCCTCCCCGTCGCGCGCTGTGATCGGCGGCGGATCCTGGTCCGGCGCGCGGCCACGACCGCCCGCGTCCGCCGCCTTTGCCCTGGCCGCCGGTCGGCGTAAGCTCCGGGCGATGCCTCGCCGGGGCCGTGCTTTCGGCGCTCCCGGCCCCGCGGCGCCTCACCCCGCGTCGCGCGCTCGATGGCGGCCTTCCCATGGATACACCCGCGCGTCCCCGCCCCTCGTCCGGTCCCCCTGAAAGCGCGGATCCGGCGGACCTCGAGGCCCTGAAGCGCGAGATCGAGCGGCTCCGCGTCGCCGCTTCGCGCAACCGCGGGTGGCTCCACGCGGTGCTCGAGCACAGCCCGCACGGCGTCATCCTCTGCGACGCCTCCGGGAGGCTCGTCCTGCACAACCGCGCCGCGGAGCGCATCTGGGGCGGCAGCGCCTCGACCGAGTCGATGCGCGACTGGACCCTCTACCGCGCCTTCCACGCCGACGGCCGCCCTTACGCGGCCTCGGACTGGGCCATGGCCCGCGCCATGGCCTCCGGGCAGACCATCGAGAACGAGGAGACCCGGATCGTGCGGTTCGACGGCACGGAGGGCGTGCTCCTCGGCAGCGCCGCGCCGATCGTCGGGCCCCTGGGCGAGCTGGAGGGCGGGATCTCGGTGTTCGTCGACATCTCTCGCCTGAAGCAGATCGAGGCGGAGCGCGTCGAGCTCGCCGAGCAGCTCAGGAGGCAGGTCGAGGAGCTCGATCGAGGCGCCCGCGTCACGCAGGCGCTGCTCGCGGTCAGCACGGCGCTGAGCGGCGCGGTCACGGTCGACCAGGTGGCCCACGCGGCCCTCCGCGACATCCACCGCGTGCTGGGCGCCTCGACGACGATGATGTACACGGCCGACGAGGCGGCGGGGGTCGCGACGCTGACAGGCCACCTCGGGCTGGAGGCGCAGCGCACGAGCCCTTACCAGACCGTGCGCCTCGACGCACGACTGCCGCTCTCGGAGGCGCTCCGGGAGCGCCGCGCGCTCTGGGTGAGCACGAAGCGGGACTTGCACGCCGCGTACCCGGAGCTCGCGGCGCTCAGGCCGCCGCGCGACGACATCCAGGCGCTCGCGGTCCTGCCGATCGTCGCCCACGCCCAGCTCCTCGGCGGGCTCGCGATCTCGTTCGCCGGCGAGCGGGCGTGGGGCGCGGAGGACCGCGAGCTCCTGCTGAGCGTGGCGGCGCAGTGCGCCTCGGCGCTGGACAGGGCGCGCCTGCTCGACCGGGAGCGCGAGGCGCGGGCGCGCGCGGAGACGCTGGCGGCCGAGCTCGAGCGGCAGCACGCCGAGCTCGACAAGTTCGCGTACGTGACGAGCCATGATCTGAAGGCGCCGCTCCGCGGGATCGCGAACCTGGCCCAGTGGATCGAGGACGACCTGTCGGACAGGCTCACCGAGGGCACGCGCCACCAGATGGAGCTCTTGCGCGGGCGCGTGCGGCGCATGGAGGCCTTGATCGAGGGGATCCTGGCCTACTCCCGGGCGACGAGGCACCGGGAGGAGCCGGAGAGCGTGAGCCTCCAGAGGCTCGCGCGGGAGGTGGTGGAGCTCATCGCGCCGAGGCCTCCGGCGACGGTCACGATCGACGTGCCGCCTGCGGTCCTGTGGACGCACAGGGTGCCGCTGCAGCAGGTGGTGATGAACCTGGTCACGAACGCGCTGAAGCACGCGGGCCGCGACGACGCGGCGGTGATCGTCTCCGCGCGCGAGCAGGGCGACTGGTACGAGGTCTCCGTATCGGACAACGGGCCTGGCATCGCGCCGGCGTTTCAGGAGAAGGTGTGGGGCATGTTCCAGACGCTGCAGGCGAGGGACAAGGTGGAGAACACCGGGATCGGCCTCGCGATCGTGCGGAAGATCGTCGAGAGCCGCGGCGGGCGCGCCTGGGTGGAGTCGGACGGCAAGAGCGGGGCGACCTTCCGGTTCACGTGGCCCAGGCGGGAGGCGCAGGCGGCTGGCTGATCGCTGGTCGCGGGGGACGTGGCGAGTCCGGGCGCGAGAGGCGCCTGTCCCGGGGCCGCCTCCTCCCGGGGAGGCCGGGCGCCGCGTCACCCCGCCGGGATGAACGCCGCGAGCGCCTCGATCAGGCGCGGCATCACCGGCAGGCTCGGGTCGGTGTACGCCGCCTGCTGCGACGCCGGCTCGAGGGTCGCCTCCTTGAGCGTGTGGCTCATCCCCTCGATGATCACGAGCTCCGCGTCCGGCCGCGCGGCGGCCAAAAGCTCGGCGTCCCGCACCGGGACCTGGGTGTCGGTCGTCCCTTGCACGAGGAGGACCGGCGCCGCCACGGCCGCGAGCTCGACCGCCGGATCGAGCTTCATCCACGAGATGAGGTACGGCTGCACGCTCGGCCGGAACAGGCTCTGGAAGAGGGGCGTTTGCGGCACGTCCGCCACGCGCTCGCCCCGCTCGAGCTGGCCCAGGATCTCGTACGCCTTTGCGCGATCCTCGTCCGGGAGCCCGGCGAGCTGCTCGCGCAGGACGTCGCCGATCGGCCGCCCCGCGCCGGCGATCGACACGTAGCCGTCGACCTCGGTCGTCCGGGCGACCAGCATGCCGAGCAGCGAGCCCTCGCTGTGTCCCACGACCGTGACCGTCGCGAACCGCCCGTCGTCGCGGAGCTTCTTCACCCACAGGCCCGCGTCGTCGGCGCCCATCGTGAAGCGCATGTCCTGCTCCGCGCGGGGCGCCGCGGAGGCGCTCCCCCCGATGCCGGCCTTGTCGTAGCGGATCGACGCGATCCCCCTGTCCCGGAGGCCCTGCGCGAGGAGCTTGTACGCGTTCGACGCCACGCCGCCGGGCGCGTTGTTGCCATCCCGGTCGGTCGGCCCCGATCCGGGGAGGATCACGACGGCCGGGAACGGTCCGCACCCGGCCGGCACCTCGAGCGTGCCCGCCAGCGTGCCGTGCTCGTTCTGCGCCGTGATCTCGGCGCTCTCGGCCTCCGGGCACGCCGGGGTGTCGCCTCCGCCGGCGGAGGCCTCGCCCGACTCGCCCTCTCCGGCGCCGCAGCCCGCGCCGAGGGACGACCACGCGAGCGCGGCCAGCGAGGAGAGGATGAACGCGGCGCGGCGCGCCGGGACCAGCAGACACGATCGCAACGACATGACGGTCCTCCGATGCCGAGAAGTCCGGTGCCAGGAAGCCAAGGAGAAGGAGACGGGCGCACAAGAAGCAGGAGACAGGCGCGCCGCGGCCCGGGCGCACCGGCGCGCGCCCGCGGCCTGGCGAGCCGCAAAGAGCGCGCGCCCGCGCGGGCGGGCGGCCCGCCCGGGAGATCGATCAGCCGAGGAGCGCGAGCGCGACCTTCGAGGCGATCTCCGAGGCGAGCACGAGGCCGATGAACCCCGCGATCAGGGCGGGGCCGCGCAGGCCCGAGGCGCTCTTGAACGCGTGATAGAGGAGCGCCAGGAACCACGCGAGGCACAGCGCCGCGACGACGGCGAAGACGGCCAGCTCGGGCGTGAGCGTGGGCACGCCCGGCGGCAGCTCCGGGGCCATGAGGCCGAGCACGAGCCCCGCGAGCGCGAGCGGCGCGCGCGAGAGCCCCGTGCCGCCGAGGAAATCGATGAGCCGCACGCGGCGCCCGAGGAGCCGCGCGTACGCAAAGAAGAGCAGGGCGGGCAGGGGCCACACGAGGACCTGCTCGGCGATCGCCGTCGCGTACGGGGCGACGTGCGGCGCCGTGTGCAGGTCGAGGAAGCCGTCGAAGCGAACGCCGAGCCGCGTGATCGCGACGGAGAGCGCGGCGACGGCGAGCCCCGCCGCGGCGGCGACCCCCCCGCCGAAGCGCTCGAACGGGTCCAGCGCGAGCCGGAGGCCGCGCTGGGGGGCGCGCGGCGTCATCGTGGCCAGCAGCCGCTCGCCTTCCGCGGGGTTGATGACCTTGTCGCGCACCAGCGCGCGCACCCTCTCGTCGGGCGTGCTCATCATCACAATCCCACCTTTCGCAGCGCCTCCTCGGCCTCTCTCGCGGTGAGCCGTCCGTTCTCGAGCGCGTCCAGGATCTCGTGCCGGCGCTTCTGGACCCCCTGTTCCAGCGCCTCGATCCGGCCGATGATCTCGTCCAGCCGGTTGCGCACCGTCGGGTAGCTGGCCTGGAGGAGCTGGGCCATGGCCTTCAAGCTCCCCGACGAGCGCACGAACGCGGTCACGAAGGCGAGATCCTCCGGCGGAAGCTGGAGCAGCGCGGGGATCTCGAACTGCCCGTCCAGGTGGGTCCCGCACGCCGGGCAGCCGAGCCGCGTCGCGCGCAGCTCGCCATCACAGCTCGGGCATCGAACGACAAATCTTGCCACGGGGATGATCGAATTATCGATCTATGTCCAAAATTGTCAACTAGATCTTATAAAAATTGATCTTGGAATCAATTTTGTTGAACCCAGCGGGCCCGAGCGCCTCCCCGGCGTGTGGAGGGGCTGTGCGAGCTCCTGGCGGGCCGTGATCTCGCGCGACCTTGCGGGCCCACGCCGCCGGGTGGTGCGGCCCTCTGGGGGCTCACCGGAGGGGCTGAAGTGCAGGCGAGCCACAAACGGGGCTCGCCGGAACGCAAGCCCTGGAGGTGAGCCCCCAGAGGGCCGCACCACCCGCCGCCGGGCTCTGGACCGCCGGGCTCGATCTCACCCGGGGCCAGCGAGCCCTCCGCGAGGCCGGATCCGACCTCCGCCACCCCGGCGCCGCCGCCGCGATACCGCCATGGCCAAGGGACACCGCGCCGGCGCCCCGGGATGATTGGAGCCCACCTCACGTGGCGCGGTGTTCGCCGCGATCCACCACGACTCCGGCTCTCTCGGAGATATCGAGTTTGCGGGAGCGCGCGGCCGACTTGACGGTTGCGCCTCAGGCGGTTCCCTGTTCCTATCGGGCCGCGCCCGGGCGCGACCTGCGCTGGCGGCGTGATTCGAGCATTGGCAGTGAAGCGACATCTGTGGCGCGACCTGCGCCGAAGTCTGAATTACCTCTCTCCCCACCGCGGTCGAATCGCCCTTTGCGTCGGGCTCACGCTGGCGGCGAGCGTCCTGCCGGCGCTCGAGCCGCTCGCGCACCGCGCGATCTTCGATCGCATCGCGCAGGGCTCCGCCGCCCCCGCCGGCGAGGGCGTCCGCGCCGTCGCCCATGCGGCGCTCGCCCTCGGCGCGCTCGTCGTGGCGCGCCAGGTCCTCGAGGGCGCCGCCGCGGTCGTGCTCTGGCAGGTGCGGCTCCGCGTGAACCGCGCGCTGCTCGGGGACGCGACGGAGCGCCTGCGCGCGCTCCCCATCGCCTACCACCAGGGGCACGGCGTCGGCGAGCTGATGACTCGCCTGGATCGGGGCATCACCTCGCTCATGGACGGCCTCTCGTCCGTCGCCTTTCAGCTCATCCCCGCCGCGGTGTATCTCCTCGTCTCGCTCGGGGTCATGCTGGCGCTGAGCCCCCTGCTCGCGCTCGTCGCGATCGCGTTCATCGTGCCGCCGCTCCTCCTCGGCAGGGCCACGGCGGCGCGCCTGCTCGCGCGCGAGCGCGACGTGCTCGACCGGTGGTGCGAGATCTACAACCGGTTTCACCAGGTGCTCTCCGGGATCAGGACGGTGAAGGTCTTCGGCCGTGAGGCGGACGAGCACGACCGGTTCATGACCTCGGTCGCCGGGGCGCAGGGCGAGGTGCTGGCGAGCGTCCGGCTCCAGACGCGCCTCTCGGTGGCGCGGGGCGTCTGCATCAACGCAGGCCGCGTGGCGCTGCTCGGCCTGGGCGGCGTCCTCGTGCTGCGCGGGCAGATCGGGGTCGGCACCCTCGTGGCGTTCCTCGGCTATGTCGGCGGGCTCTACGGCCCGGCGCAGACGCTGCTCGGCCTCTACGAGACCGCGCGCCGCGCCGAGCTCGGCCTGGAGGCCGTCTTCGACGTGCTCGACGCCGAGGACGACGTCCCCGATCCGCCCGGCGCCTCGGCCCCGGCGCGCGTCGAGGGCGCGATCGAGGTCGACCGGGTGAGCTTCTCGTACGCCCGCGCGGCCGACCGGGCCGTGCTCGAGGACGTCTCGCTCTCCATCCTTCCCGGGGAGCTCGTCGCCATCGTCGGGCCGAGCGGCGCGGGGAAGACCACGCTCGCCGACCTGCTCCTGCGCCTCTACGATCCCACCTGCGGGAGCATCCGGATCGACGGGCGCGACCTCCGGACGCTGCCGAAGCAGGCGCTCCGCCGGCACGTCGGGATCGTGACCCAGGAGGCGTTCCTCTTCGAGGACACGCTGGAGGCCAACATCCGTTACGGCTCCCCGGGCGCGACGCCCGACGAGGTCCGCGCGGCGGCCCGCGCCGCGAACGCCGCCCCGTTCATCGAGCGGCTGCCGCTCGGCTACGCGACGCGGGTCGGCCGCGGCGGCGTGCACCTCTCCGGCGGCGAGCGCCAGCGCGTCGCCATCGCGCGGACGCTGCTCAAGGCGCCCTCGATCGTGATCCTCGACGAGCCCACGAGCAGCCTCGACGTCGAGGGCGAGGCGGCCGTGCAGCGCGCCATCGAGCGGCTCGTCCAGGGCCGCACCACGCTGCTCATCGCGCACCGCCTCTCGACGACCACGCGCGCCGATCGCGTGGTCGTGCTCGACCAGGGCCGCGTGGTCGAGCAGGGGCCGCCGGACGCGCTGCTCCGCCGCGGCGGCGTTTATCGTCGCATGATGGATCTGTGGCGCGCCCAGGCGGCTGCCCCGAGGGGGCACGACCGCGCGGGGGCGCTCGCCGCGCAGCCGTCGCCCGAGTGCGCCTAGCGCAGCGCGCCTGGCGCAGCGCGCCTGGTACGTTGTCCCCCAGGGACGGAGTCGCGGGGGCGAACCGGGCTTCGAGGAGACGGCTCTTCATGAGCTCGCTCGAGAGAGCCTGGAGTCGCTCCTCGCGCGCGCCCACGAGACTTGCGAGCGGCCGCTGCCCCGGCACATCGAACAGGCATTTCGACTGGCATTTCGCGGCTACCTGCGCCGCGGCGTCTCCGCGCACGGGTCTCTCCGGTTTCATTGCGATGCGCGCGGTCAGGGCCTCTTGACCGCTCTCTCCTGCGAGGGGCGCGGTGGGCCCCTGACGCGCCGGCCCGTTTGAAACAGCGCAGGATAACTACATGAATGCGGGAATATGGGATCAGATCGAGTCCCGTCTTTCGCGCTCCGGGCCTTCGTGCTTTAATCCCGCCGTTCTTGGGAAGGTGCTTCCTGTTCAGCGCCTTATCCGGACGGACGGGACATCGACCACCTCAGGAGAGCTGCTTATGAGCAAGGAACGAGATACCGAGACCCAGGGCCCGTCGTTGAGGGGCGTCGACCGGCGGCAGGCCCTCCTGGGGCTGGGGGCGATCGCCGTCACCGTGTCGTGCGGGGATGGCGGCGAGTCGGGGCTGGGGACCGACCCCAGCGGCGCCGGAGGCTCTGGGGGCACCGGGGGCAGCGGGACCACTGGCTCGGGCATGGGAGGCTCTGGCGCTGGGGGCTCGGGGACGGGAGGCGGGGGGGCCGACCCCGCCACCACGACGGGCTCCGGCGCGGGCGGCGCGGACCCGAGCACCACCACGGCGGGCTCGGGCGGCTCAGGCGCGGGGGGCACCGACCCGGGCGCGGGAGGCATGGGAGGTGGTGGCAGCGGCGACGCCCTCACGCCGCCGCCGTTCGACGACGTGCCGACGTGCAGGGCGCTCAACAAGACGGACGGCGCCGGTCAGGGCCCCTTCTTCATTCACGAGCTCGAGAAGGACGACGACATCTCCCTGTTCCGGCAGGACATCCGTGGTCGCTACAATGAAGATGCAGCGCCCGGCGTGGAGATGCACCTCCATCTGCGCGTGCTCGACATGAGCAAGCCCGACTGCGATGGCACCGGCGTGGGCCTGGCCGACGTGGACGTCTACATCTGGCACACGGACGGGCAGGGGTACTATAGCGGCTTCGGGGTCGAGGGGACCGCCACCGAGCAGAACCCCGACGCGCCGTACCGGGGCACGCCGAATCAGAACCATCTCGAGAACACCGACCGTTTCTGTCGCGGCATGCAGACCACGGACGCAAACGGGGTCGTCTCGTTCCGGAGCATCTTCCCCGGCTGGTACAACGGTCGCGACGTCCACATCCACTTCGTCTGCATGAAGAAGGGATCGGCGTCGAGGGGTCGCATGACGTACCAGGGGGGCGACCACATCTTCACGACGCAGTTCTACTTCGAGCCCGAGTTCACCGACTCCGTTCATACCAAGTACGAGCCGTACAAGGCGCGCACCACCGGCAGCCTGGCGCAGACGTACCAGGGATCCATCAAGGCCGACGAGCCCGGCAACAGCGGCCTCCGCGCCAAGGCATGGATGGAGGGGGACGTCGTGATCGCGCAGATGCAGATCGCGGTGAATCCGACGTAGCGCTGACTCGAGGTCTCATCCCCTCGAATCCCCGGCGCCCCGCCCTTCACCAGGCGGGGCGCTTCTGTTTTACGTGAACGTGAACGTGGTCGTGGTCGTCAACGGCTCGGTCGTGAACGTGAACGTCACCCGGAAGTCGCCGCTCCCATTTCCCACGATATTTCAGCTTGGGTCTACCCCCATGCGCCTCGGCGCGGCCGCGTCGGCCATGGCGGTGGCGAGGAAGCTCGGGGGGCGAGGCCCCGCCGCCCGAGCTCGCCGGGGAGCTCGGGCCGCGCGCGGTCAGATCACCGTGCCGGCGGGGACGACCGCGTCCTTCGGGATGACCACGACGCCCTCCCGGGCCGCGTAGTACTCGGCGTCGGTGTCCGGCCGATCGGGGATGTTGCGGATCACCACCCCCTCGCCGATGCGCGCGTTCTTGTCGATGATCGCGCCGTCGATCGCGCACCCGCGGCCGATCCCGATGGGCGGGAGATCCCCCGAGCCCTCGGGGGGGTTGGCGTGGAACAAGGCCTCGTAGTCCGCCCCCATCATGACGGTGTTCGACATCCGGACGTCGGGCCCGATCGAGGAGAGCTGCCCCACGACCGATCTCGTGATCCTCGAATCGACGATCCGGCTGCCCTCGGCGAGGATCACCTGGTCGAGGACCGAGCCGGCGGTGACGTGGGCCGGCGGGAAGAACTGCGGACGGGTGTAGATGGGCCGCTGCGGGTCGTAGAACGAGAATGGAGGGTTGGAGTCGGTGAGCGCGAGGCTCGCCTCGTAGAAGCTCCGGATCGTGCCGATGTCCTCCCAGTACCCGTCGAACGTGTACGTCACCATCCGGTGGGTGTCGAGCGCCCGCGGCAGGATGTGCTTGCCGAAGTCGGACGCGTCGTCGCGCTCGAGCATCTCGTAGAGCGCCTTCGCCCTGAAGATGTAGACGCCCATCGAGGCGAGCCACGGGTTCTTCGGGTCGGCGCTCTGCCGGACGCCGTCGAGCAGCTTCATGTCCTTCGGCTTCTCGACGAACTTGCGCACCCGCCCCCCGTCGTCCGTGTCCACGATGCCGAGCCGGGACACCTCGGCGGTCGGGACGGGGCGCACGGCGAGCGTGACGTCGGCCTGCATCCGGCGGTGGTGCTCGAGGAACGGCTCGTAATCCATGCGGTAGAGGTGGTCGCCGGAGAGGATCATCACGTCGCGCGGGTTCGGCGACTTGACCTCGCCGAGCTGCTTGCGGACCGCGTCGGCGGTGCCCTGGTACCAGTCGCTGTGGGTCGGCGTCTGCTCGGCGGCGAGGATCTGCACCGCGCCGGCGGAGAAGACGTCGAATCGATACGTCTGCGTGATGTGGTTGTGCAGCGAGACGGAGTTGTACTGCGTGAGGATGTGGATGCGGTGGAAGCCCGAGTTGAGGCAGTTGCTGATCGGGATGTCGACCAGGCGGTACTTGCCGCCCGTCGGCACGGCTGGCTTCGAGCGCAGCTTGGTCAGCGGGTAGAGTCGGCTCCCGACGCCTCCGCCCAGGATCAAGACCACCACGTCGTTGTGCTTCACGCGGACCTCCGCAAGATGATAGGGGGGATGGCTCGACGCCCCCCGGCGAGGGGCACCGCAAGACTAGCCGAGCATCGCAACGGGTCGAGGCGATTGCAACCGGTTCGGCGGCGGCGCGCGCCCCGCCTCCTCGGCGATCACAGCAGCCACAGCAGCGGCGCAGTCCCCGGGCCCGGGGCGGCGAACGAGCCAGGGCGCGCGTGCTGCGGAGATCGCCCCGCGCCGCGAGCATGGCTGTCCGGGAAAACGGCCCGTTCGACGAGCTCGTCACGCGCCGCGCGCGATCCGGAGACGGCGTCGGGCTCGGCCGTGCCTCCGGTCACGCGAGCCGGCGGAGCTGCTCCAGCCGGCGCCGTGGCTCGACGTCGCGCCGCTTGATCTTGCCGGTCCTGAGCTCCTCGTATGGCCCGCACACCGGCCGGTAGTCGCACTGCGCGCACGCGCCCTCGGCCGGCAGCGGCAGGAGCGCCGCCCTGTCGATCGCCTCGCCGATGATCCCGGCCACCTGCGCGGCCGCCTCCCGCGCCCGCGCGTCCAGGTAGATCGGCACCTCGGTGAACCCGCCGGCCGAGGTGCAGTAGTAGAGGCGCCCGGACTCGACCTGCGTGCCCGGCGGCATCAGCTTCTCCAGCGCGAGCGCGTAGAGCACCGGCTGGAGCGCCCCGCCGCCGCTCACCACCGCGTCGCGCGGGGCGCGGGCCTTGCCGGTCTTGTAGTCGGTCGCCCGCATCGCGCCCCACACGCTCCGCTCGACCAGATCGATCGACCCCCGGAGCTTCACGCCGCAGTCGAGCTCGACCGGCTCGTCCGAGCTCGCCGGATCGCGGGCGAGGCGGCGCGGCAGCCCGAACGACATCTCGAAGTGGATCGGCTCCCAGTCGCGGTCCTCGGCCGCCCGCCGCAGCCACTCGCGCAGGTCGGCCCGCACCGACGCGATGCCGTCGTCCCACACGCGCTGGATGGCCGGCGCGAGCTCGTCCGCGTAGCGGGCGGCGACCCGGTCGAGGGCCCGGTCGAGCTCGGCCCGCGCCCGGTCGAGCGACGACGGGCCGAGCGGCAGCTCGCCCGCGTCGCGCAGCGCGACCAGCACCTCGTAGAGCACGTCGTGCACGAGCCGGCCGCGCTGGAGCGGGTCGAGCTCCTCGATCGCCTCGGGCTCCGGGCGCGGCGCGAGCCGGTGCACGGCGTAGAGGAAGAACCGGTACGGGCACGCGGCGAAGTGCTGGAGCGCGGTCGGCGAGAACGAGCGCCGCGCGAACGCGTGCTTCGCGAGCGCCTCGCGCGCGGCCGCGACCGGCTTGAACAGGCCGTCGGCGCTCGTCCAGCCCGGGATCCAGCGCCGCGCCCGGAACCGGAGCGCCCGCGCCAGGTGGGGGTTCGCGCCGAGCAGGTAGCGCGCGGTGCCGACGGTCCGCTCCTCGGGCAGGCTGAAGAGCGTCTCGAGGAGCGCGAGGTCGTGCTCGGCCGCGTCGATGGCGTCCTCGGGCCGCGCGGGGGCGGGCCAGCCGATGCGCGCGGCGCCGCCCTGCTCGGCGCGGCGCTCGAGCTCGCCGAAGCCGGGGAGCCGCCCCTCGGCCGCGCGCAGGAGCTCGAGCCCGTAGAACGACGGCACCCGCGGCCGCGACTGGTCCATGTCGACGCGCGGGTACGACACGACGAGCCTCTGCCGGGCGGCGCCCACCGCGAGCCGGAGGGCGAGCCGCTCGCGCGCCACCCGGTCGTCGCTCGTGTCGAGCCGGGCCGCGCCCGCCGAGATGGCCCGGCGGAGCGCGTCGCGGAGGATCGGGTCCTCGGTGACCTTCTGCGGGAAGATGCGCTCGGCGAGCCCGGGCACGAAGACCACGTCGAAGGCGCGCCCGCGGGCGGCCTCGATCGGCGCCACGAACAGGCGTCCGTCGCGGCGGGCGCCCGGGGGCAGCACGAGGTTCGTGAGCCGGTGCGCGAGGCAGAGGCGCACCTCGCCGAGGTCCACCGGGCCGACGTCGGCCATCGGCGAGAGCTCCGCGAGCACGGCGAGCACCCGCTCCGGGCGCCGGAGCGCGCGCGTCGCGAGCGCCGACAGCTTGCGCTGCCACGCGCCCCAGGTGGCGCGCTCCCCCGGGGCCGGCAGCGCCGCGAGCAGCGGCAGCGCGAAGCCGCGCAGCGCCGCGAGGTCGGCGAGCGTGCGCGTGATGCGCGCGACGTCGCGCTCCTCCGAGGCGCGCGCGAGGGCCTGCCGGAGGTCCCGCTCGAAGCCCGAGAGCCGCGCCTCCCAGCGATCGATGCCGCCGATCACCGCGGCGTCGACGAGGATGCGCTCCCAGCGCCGCGGGGCGCGCAGGGTGCCGTCGTGCACCGGGGCCACGGGGTCCGGGCTCTCCGGATCGGGGTGCATGCCGGCGGGATCGGGGCCGTCTTTTTCTGGAACGTGGCCTTGTTTGTCTGGATATCGGCCGTCTTTTTCCGGAACGTGGCCTTGTTTGTCTGGATATCGGCCGTCTTTTTCTGGAACGTGGCCTTGTTTGTCTGGATCCAGGCTGTTTTTTTCTTGAATGCGGCCGTGTTTCTCTTGATATCGGCCATGGTTCTCTGAATCTTGGCCGTTGTTCTCTGGAACGCGGCCGTTTTTTGCTGGATCCGGGCCGTTTTTCGCGGGATCGGGGCCCCGGCTCGCCGCGCCGGGCGCGTCGCCGTCCCGGCGCGCGTCGCGACGACCGAGCGCGTCGTCCTCGTCGAGCGCGTCGTCCTCGTCGAGCGCGTCGTCGCCGCGAAGGCCGCCGCGCAGGAGCTCGGGGAAGAGATCGTCGTCCGGCGGCACCCAGCGATCGGCCTCGGGCGCGGCCGGCGGCGGCTCGCCGGCGGGCGTCGCGTCGGGCACCTGCCCGAGCGAGAGGTACTCGGCGAAGCGCGACGCCGAGAGGTGCTCGGCCGCGCACGCGAGCAGCGCGAGCAGCGCGCGGCCCGCCGGATCGGGCTGGACCGTGCCCTGCGCGAAGTACGCCGGGATCCCGGCCCGGCGCAGCGCCTCGACGAGGTGCGCGCGGTACTGCTCGGGCGCGCGCAGGAGGATCGCCATCCGCTCGAACGGCACGCCGCGGCCGGCCTCGCGCAGCGCGATGCGCGCGATCTCGACGCACTCGCGGCTCTCTCCGGGCGCGGAGAGCATCTCGACCTCGTCGCCGAGCCCGGGCGCCTCGTCGGCCAGCGGGTCGAACAGGTGCTCCTGCAGGCGCGCCAGCGAGGTGCTGGGCGCGGACGGCGGCGGCGCGCCGTCCTCCGCGCCGTCGGCCGCGTCGCCCGTGTCGGCCGCGTCGCCCGCGTCGCCCGCGCCGCCGCCGTCGTGCGCGGCCGAGACCGCGGTGAGCGCGATGCGCCGAGGCGGCGACCGGAGCGCGGCCTCGAGGTGGCGCAGCGACGCGGCGTCGCCCGCGGGGACGGTGGCGAGCGCGTCGGGCGAGCGCGCGGCCACGGCCTCGAGGAGCTCGCGCTCCAGCTCGCACTGCACCGGCACGTCGAGCAGGAGCAGCGGCAGCCCGAGCAGCGGGTGGGCGCTCCGCGGGTCGCCGTCGTCCTCGGCGCGGGCGCGCTCGGCCGCGAGGCGCAGGACGAGCGCGCGGTCGGCGAGGCCGGCCTCGTCGAGGGCGGCCTCGAAGGCGTGACCGATGCGGTCGAGGTTGGCGGGCGCGAGGGCGTCGGGCGCGACGCCGGCGAGCCGCGCCTCCTCGAGCGTGCGCGCGACGGCGCGCGGCAGCCCGGGCCGGTCCGCGACGCGGGCGAAGCGGCCGAGCAGCCCGTCCTCCGCGAGGCCGTCGATGGCGCGCGCGCAGAGCGCCTCGATCGCGAGCGCGCTGGCCGGGACGAGGCCGCGCGCGGCGAGCCCGGGCATGGCGAGCGCGGCGGCGAGGCGCGGCAGGGTGAGCCGGTGCCAGCCGAAGACGGCGCGGCGGCCGCGGATGGCCGAGCGGGCGAGCTCGTTCACGGCCTCGACCGAGGCGCCGACGAGGAGCACGCGCTCGGCGGGGCGCCGGCGGCGCAGCCAGGCCACGGCCCGATCGAGGCGGGCGGCGGCGCTGGAGGAGGTGATGAGGGCGTGGGGCACGAGGTCGCGGGGGCGGAAGCGGCGGAGGCCGGAGGAGGCCGGGGGAGGCCGGGGAGGCCGCTGCACCAGGGTGCGGTCCGGCGGAGGTGTGGTGGAGTGTGAAGCAGAACGGAGGGGGAGGGAACCCGCCGCCGAGCAGGACGGCGCTGGCGCGGGGCCGGCCGAGGCGGCCGGGGTCGGGCCGGTCGAGGCCGCCGGCTCCTGGCCAGGCTTACTGGGCGGAGGCCCGCGAGCTGCTTGGCCCCGGCGGCTGCTCCGCGTACGCTACGTTACCACGCGCGAGATCCCCCACCTCGTCGATCGAGCATGCACACGCGAGCTTCGCCCTGGTTCCGACCGCACGAGAGCGATATCCTGGATGCAGTCTGCGCGGCTCGGCGGACCGGAGCGCCGGCGGCCGAACGGCCGGAGTACGTGCTCATGCAGCAGCCTATCCATGGAGATGCGCTGACAGGACGCAGAAGGTCACGGCCTATCCACGGGAATACGGATATGAGCCGCGAGGAGATGCGCCCCATCTGTGGGAATACGGAGCGTGAGTTGCGGTGGCTCGCGGCGCACATGCTGGAATGCGCAGATAGAACGTGTGTCACAGGTGACTGCGACGTTGGGTAGACCAGTAAAGGGTAGTCAGTCAATGGCGAGACGGAACTATCTTGCAAGCTATCGTCCGTTGATCGCAACCGGTGCCGGTCGTGTTGCCTGGAAGAAATATGGCCTCTTGCCGTTCATAGATGGATCGTGCCGTCGCGAGCCAGATTTCGAATCAGATTTTCCTTCGATTAGTGCCATTTGCCGCAAGGGTAAGTTTGCGCCGAAACTGTTCCCGGGCGACAGGGTTATCTATATTACGATCAGAGGGGTCTGCCCGCTGGACCCTACGGGTTGGGGGCTTGCGGCGGTGTTGCAGGTTGAAAAACGATTTTCGTCCCACGACGATGCAGCGAAGTGGTATCGAGCTGGGGGCATGCCAGTGCCGAGCAACTGTCTCGTTGAAGGTAACCCGCCAATAGAACTGGATCGCACGCACCTCAATATGCCGGAGTCTTCAAAGAAGCGATTTCTTGCTGGTGACCACGTCGGAGCTCTGGCCGGCTGGAACAGCTACTATCGATCGGTTGCGAGACGGTATCCGGTGTTTCTCACGTGTAAACGACTTCAATGGTTCCCCGAGGAGCCGCGGGTTATCACTCCGGACCACATGAAATTGATATTCGGGAAGGCGCCAGGTACCCAGAATCCTCGCTGTCTCACGGAAGAAGAGTTTTGCTTACTTCTTAGTTGTGCTGGTATCAACAAGGAGGAGTGTCTGTAGGGGGTGGTGTGCCGAACAAACGGCTGCTGCCGACGCCGCTGCGCGGCGCGTTAGACCCGCGCGGTGTGGGGCAGCGTCACCGAGATGGCGAATGACGACACCCGACTCGATGTCGGCGGTGCTCGCCGCGGCTCTGGTCGAAGCTGCGCTCGAACTCGTCGACGCGGAGGAGAACGGCCCGACCCCGACGGTTCGCACGAACAATGCTTTCCTCGCGAGCATACGCGTGAAGGCTGCCATCGCAGAGGTCCCCGGCGCACCCGATGCGGAGGGGGTGGAAGCACGTCATGACCCGACTTGCCATCTTCGGGGTGCGTGGAGTCGTGAGGCGCTCGAGCAACGCTTCCCCGGACCACCTGGAGCCGCCGAAGGCCGTCGACGCCGCTGGTGCATGGGCCGCGTGACCGATAACGGAACGCTTCTTCTCGACCGAGGTTCGGCCGGGCTGGACGACTTGACGGCCCGGCCCGAGTGCGAGCAAGTGCCCGGAGGTATCCCGCTCCCCGCGTCGAGGAGCCAGCCGTGGTCTGGAGAGTCGAGAAAATCGAGGTTCGCGCGGCGCAGGTGGACCGCCTGACGAAGGAGGTCCAGGAGGGACGCAGGGTGGTCGTGACCGGCCCGGACGGGCGCGGGAAGACCGATGTCCTCCTGGACGTGACGAGGCGCCTCGGCGAACAGGCCCTGCTCGTCAGGGTGCCGTCTGGGCTCGACCAGGTCGGGGCCGTCGTCATCCAGGCGGCGGCCGGCCTGGGGGACGAGGCGCTGCGCGAGGTCGACGCCGCGCTGCACGATCACGTGGACCGGCTCGAGCCGGCGCTCAACGTGCTTCACCGGCACGCCCGAGGGCGGTTGCTCGTGGTCGACGACATCGACTGCCTGGCGCCATCGTGGCCTCGCGCCTCCTGGGAGAGGTCCCCGAGACCACCTGGATTCTCGGAAAGGTCGT
The DNA here is from genome assembly GCF_004135735.1 of Sorangium cellulosum. Lineage (GTDB taxonomy): Bacteria > Myxococcota_A > Polyangia > Polyangiales > Polyangiaceae > Sorangium > Sorangium cellulosum_F. The sequence goes on from NZ_CP012670.1 coordinate 296,800, forward strand.
CGCCGAACAGGACGGATCGATGGTCGTCCGCGAGGTGGGTTCGAGCGCCCGCACCTTCGCGCTCGGCATCGCAGACGCCCTCGAGCCATCGCTCGTGCCCGACACCCATCCCCGGCTCGTCCGTGTCCGCACGGGCGTCGCCGGCGAGCCCATCGGCCCCGTCGTCGAGCTCGACGAGCCGCTGGGTCGCAATCCGGAGCGGCTCTGGGCCGAGTGGCGCAAGCGCCTCGGCGAGGCCGGGCCTTCCCATGAGTAGCCCGCTCGGCGTCTACCTCCTGGACGTCGGGCAGGGCGACTGCTCGTTCGTCGTGCCCCCGGGCGGCGGCGCTGTTTCTTCCGAAGCGCGGCTCGGGTGCGCGCCGCCGGTTCGAGCCGGCGCGCCTGATCGCCGTGTCCGTGCGGGGAGCACGCATCGACGGGTATAGCCCAGGGCTCGGCCGTGACGCCGGAGAGCCCTGCCACGAGCTGAGCGGGCGGGATCGAGCGGCAGGGCGAGCAGGGTCTCGTGCGGCTGCGGCTCGTGCAGCCGCCCTGCCTGCTTGCGCGTGCACTACATCGTAGGTACAATGTTGTGGTGGCTGGCCTCCGGTTCGAGTGGGACGCACGGAAGAGTGCAGTCAACAAGCGCAAGCATGGCGTCTCGTTCGACGAGGCTCGCACCGTCTTCACCGACGACCGAGCGCTGTTGCTGGATGACCCTGACCACTCCGAAAGCGAAGACCGCTTCATCCTCCTCGGACTGAGCGCCACGACCCGCATCCTTGTTGTGTGTCACTGCTATCGCCAAAGTGGCAATGTGATCAGGATCATATCCGCCCGTCGGGCAACCCCCTCCGAGCGTGCAACCTATACCAGTCGGTGGAAGCCATGAGAAAGAACTACGACTTCTCCAAGGCCCGCGCGAATCCGTATGCAAAGCGGCTCAAGAAGCAGGTTACGATTCGCCTCGACGAGGAAACGATCAGTTATTTCAAGTCTCTCGCAGAGGGGACGGAGATACCGTATCAAACCCTGATCAATCTGTACCTCCGGGACTGTGCCCGCAGCGGAAAGCGGCTTCGGCTCGAATGGATCGACGAAGAGCCAAAAAAAGGCGCCGCTTGACATGCCGCCCAGCCGGGGCCTGCAACCGACGGCGCTGCGCGCCGCGGCTGAGGCCCAAGGTTGGGCAGCATCCCATGCACGCCGGCCGCTCGCACGAGCACGAGGGACTCCCGCAGCCCCCTCCCGCTGCTACTTGATCGCGCGAACGGCACGCCGGCGCGGGCCTCGCGCAGCGCGATGCGTGCGATCGCGATGCGCTCGCGACTCTCGCCGGGCGCGGAGAGGATCTCGACCTCGTCGCCGAGCCCCGGGGCGCCGTCGGATGGCCGAGCGGGCGAGCTCGTTCACGGCCTCGACCGAGGCGCCGACGAGGAGCACGCGCTCGGCGGGGCGCCGGCGGCGCAGCCAGGCCACGGCCCGATCGAGGCGGGCGGCGGCGCTGGGGGAGGTGATGAGGGCGTGGGGCACGAGGTCGCGGAGGCGGAAGCGGCGGAGGCCGGAGGGGCCGGGGGAGGCCGCTGCACCAGGGTGCAGTCCGGCGGAGGTGAGGTGGAGTGTGAAGCAGAACGGAGGGGGAGGGAACCCGCCGCCGAGCAGGGCGGCGCCCGCGCGGGGCCGGTTGAGGCGGCCGGCTCCGGGCCGGTCGAGGCGACCGGGCGGGGCGGAGGCCCGCGAGCTGCTGGGCCGCGACGGCTGCTCCGCGTACGGTCCCACGCACCACGCGCGAGATCCCCACCACCCGACGAAAGCGAGATGAGGGATGCGATCAAGCAACTCGCGGAGAGCCGCTCCGAATGCACTACGAGACAGACTTGGTACTCGGCCCTCTTCTCCTACAACTATCCGAACAGCTCGGAAACGCTGAGGACGGTGCTGGACCTCCTGATCACGGCTCGCAATGAGAAGACCACCCAGCTCCAGGATACGGGCTTGGATCCCGCAGTCCGAGCGAGGCTACAGGACGAGGTGTCGCCGCTCATCCACGCGCACCTCCCCGATCCGATCGTGTCGGAGAAGGGCGCCATCGGCATCAAGGCCGAAAGCGTCTATCAGTTCTACGAATGTGACGCGGGGCGAGCGGCGGTCGTGTTCGTGTCCGAGATCCTCACCGCGGTCACGACCGAACTGACACACACCGGGTCGATCGGTTACCCGCTGACTACGGTTCTCGCTTCCGCGGTTGGTGTCCATTCGAGATTCCTCCAGGCAAGCAAGAAGCAGGTCCTGGACGATTTGCCGATCTGAGGAGGTCCGCGATGTACGTGCTGCAGATCCGTGACGATGCGAAATTCATCGAGGCCGCTCGAAAGTCCGGGCAGCCCGTGAGGGTCAGCGAGCGGGCTGTCGCGGTTCCGGTGCGAGAGCAGGGGGCGGTCGTCGTTCGCCCGGCGCTGGAGCGGCACTACACCGTCGAGGTGAAGGACGAGCTCCAGGGTGACACGCGGCTCATCTTCACCGAGCATCTCATCGAGCAGGACGGCAAGCTCCCGTTCGACGCCTCTCTCTATGAGCAGCTCAAGAGGAGCCAGCTTCGCGTCATCGAGATCGGTCGCATCTCCCGAGCGGCATGAACGACGGGCCCCGGGGAGGAGCTACGTCGACTTCATCGTCGTGCGCCCGGGCGGCGGCGGCGCCGTCTCGCCGTCGCCCTCGTGCGCGGCCGAGACCGCGGTCAGCGCGATGCGCCGCGGCGGCGACCGGAGCGCGGCCTCGAGGTGGCGCAGCGACGCGGCGTCGCCCGCGGGGACGGTGGCGAGCGCGTCGGGCGAGCGCGCGGTCGGCGAGGCCGGCCTCGTCGAGGGCGGCCTCGAAGGCGTCGGGCGGGCCCCGTGCCGTGGCGATGGGCCGCCGAACCCGGCGCTGGACCCGACCGGGCGAGCGCCAGTGCGTTCGGCGGGCGACAGCGGAGAGCCTGGTTCAGCCGCCACTGGAGGCTGCACTCGAAGGGGGGGCTCCCGCCGTGGGAGCATGATATACTTTCCACTCCGTGAGGATCTTCAGCCGCAGCGCTCTCGCTGAGTTCTGGACTCGGCACGCCGATGCCGAGATTCCGCTGCGGCTCTGGTTCTCCATCGTCCAAAGTGCCTCGTGGACGGGGCCCGCTGACATCAAAGCCGCCTTCGGAAGCGTCGACTTCCTTCCGAACAACCTGGTCGTGTTCGATATCAAGGGCAACAACTACCGCTTGATCGCGCAAGTCAAGTGCGGTTCATCGTATCTGGTCTACATCCGATTCATCGGCACCCATGCCGAGTACGACAGAATTGATGCGACGAGCGTATGAGGGTACCGCGATGATCGAGCCTGTTGTGGATAAGGAGAGTCACGGTCGGGCGCTTCGCAGGATCGAAGAGCTCTGGGACGCCGAGCCAGGCTCGCCCGAGGCGCAAGAGCTTGATGCGCTCGCGACGCTGGTCGACGCGTACGAGCGCAAGCAGTTCCCCATTGCGCCGCCAGACCCGATCGCAGCGATCGAGGCGCGCTGCGAGCAGCTCGGGTGGACTCGCAAGCAGCTCGAACCGCTGATCGGTTCCAGGGCACGGGTCTCGGAGGTCTTGGGCCGCAAACGGGCGCTCACGCTCCCGATGATCCGAAAGCTCCACGAATCGATGCAGATCCCAGCCGAAGTGCTGATCGCGCATCCGCCTCGTTCGCGTGGAGATCCGCCGCCGCGGCGAACGTTCCTTCCACATCCAAACCATCACGGACCGAGGAAGTTCAACGCGGCGTACTCCGCCGAACAAATGAACGCCGCGAGAAACCAGATCGCATCGCATTCACCACATCTTTTCGTCTAGATCGGCCGGCGTGCAGCGGAGGAGATCGGCCGGCCGCGCGTCGGCGGCGTCGTGCGCCGCCGAGCTTGCCTGCCTTGGCGGCCCATCGTAAACTAGGACATGGCCGTTCAAGCCGTTACCGTGAACCTGCCCGAGCCGCTGTACGAGCGCCTGGCTCGCCGCGCGCAGAAGACGCAACGTACCGTCGAGGCCGAGCTCGTCGATGCGGTGGCAACCTCCCTCCCGGACGAGCCCGACGAGCTGCCGGTCGACATGGCGGAGGCCATCGCGGCGCTGCACTTGCTAGATGACGAGGATCTATGGCGGGCCGCCAGGCAGAGCCTCGCCCCGGAGAAGGCCGCGGACCTCGAAGAACTGCACATCAAGCGCCAGAGCGAAGGGCTCTCCGCGTCGGACATCGAGGCGCTCGCGACGCTCATGAAGGAGTACACGCGGATCATGTTGGTTCGTTCCCGATCTGCCGCCCTGCTCAAACAGCGAGGTCATGACGTCTCGTGGCTTCACCAAGGACATGAGCCGTAGCTACATCGGGAGGGCGCTGCGTGAGCAGGTCTCCAGTGAGGCGCGCCATCGCTGCGGCTACTGCCTGACCTCTGCGCGTATCATCGGCACGCCGATGGAGATCGATCACATTATCCCTGAGTCGCTGGGCGGACCTACCGCCAGGGAAAACCTCTGGTTCGCGTGCTCGATGTGCAACGATCACTAGGGCAATCGAATCGCCGCTCCCGACCCGCACACCGGGGAAGTCGTGCGTCTATTCAACCCACGACAGCAGGTCTGATTGGATCATTTCGGATGGAGCGCGGAGGGATCTCTTATCATCGGCAAGACGCCAACTGGCCGAGCTACGATCGCTGCGGTTCGCCTGAACCGCGCCGAGCTCGTGGAAGCCCGGCGAGGCTGGGTCATTGCGGGTTGGCATCCGCCCGAGGACTGAGCCATGAAGCCGCCCAACCAGCCGCTGCTGCTGGCGTCGCTGCGCGCCGCGGCAGACCGGCGAATCGTTGGGCAGCATCATGGAGGATCCGCGCACTCCGGGAGGACCGGCGGCCCGCGGGAGATCGCGGAGTGTGAAGCAGAACGGAGGCGGAGGAACCCGAGGCGGAGGAGAGACCCGAGGCGGAGGAACCCGCGCCGCCGCGCGGGGCCGGGCGAGGGAGGCGCGCCGTTCCCGGTTTCTTCGCTATACTGGCGGCGTGGTGCAGTGCGACATCGCGGCGGGACAGCCCCTCCGCCCCCCCGTGGACGGCCGCGGCCCGAGGCCGGCATGAACGACGACCTTCGCTGGATGGAGCGCTGCCTCGAGCTGGCCGCGCTCGCCGCGGGGCGCACCGCCCCGAACCCGATGGTCGGCGCGGTCGTCGTGCGCGACGGCGTGCTCCTCGCGGAGGGGTTCCACGAGCGCGCCGGGCTGGCCCACGCCGAGGTCAGCGCGCTCCGCAAGCTCGACGGCCGTGCCGAGGGCGCCACGCTCTACGTGAGCCTCGAGCCGTGCTGCCACCACGGCCGGACGCCGCCGTGCACCGACGCGCTGCTGCGCGCCGGCGTCCGCCGCGTGGTGATCGGCATGATCGACCCGAACCCCCTCGTGTGCGGGCGGGGCGTGGCCATCCTGCGGAGCGCCGGGATCGAGGTGGTCGTCGGCGTCCACGAGCGCGCCTGTCGCGAGCTCAACCGCGTCTACATCGCCGGCGTCGCCGAGCGCGGCGCCCTGTCCGAGCGCGCGACGCTGACGTCGTGACGCCCCCTCCGGGCCGCGGAGCGCCCCTGTCGCGCCCCGGCCCGGCGACGGTGGACCGACCCGGCGCGACCCTCCCGCTCGCGCGCCCTTCCAGGACCCGCACGCGCGCAGGGCCGCCCCCGAGGTGTGCGCGCAGGGCGCTGGCACCTCGCTCGTCAGGTGTGCGCGCAGGGCGCTGGCACCTCGCTCGTCAGGTGCGCGCGCAGGGCGCTGGCACCTCGCTCGTCAGGTGCGCGCGCAGGGCGCTGGCACCTCGCTCGTCAGGTGCGCGCGCAGGGCGCTGGCACCGCGCTCGTCAGGTGCGCGCGCAGGGCGCTGGCACCTCGCTTGTTAAGGGCTCCGCTCACCAGCGGACTCGAGCGGCGCCACCGGCGCGCGCCCTACCGCAGCGCCGCTCTGGACATCATTCCTGGACGGAGAGATGGCAGTATGCGGAATGGACTCCTGATCGCGATCCTGGTCCTCGGCGGGCCTGGCTGCGCGGATACGCTGGCCAGCGATGACGGCGAGCAGCCGCTGCTCACGTCCCGACAGCCGATCGTGGGCGGCACCGCGGACGCAGCGCACGCCTACGTCGTGGGCGTGGGCAACACGCGAAAGGCCTACTGCAGCGGGACGCTCATCTCGGCGCGCACCGTGATCACGGCGGGGCACTGCCACGGCAACATCACCCGGGTCTATTTCGGCGCGAGCCTCGGGCGCCGCTCCACGAGCGTGCGGGTCGAAATCTCGCGGCGACACCCCGGCTTCAGGTCGGCCACCCTCGAGAACGATCTCACGCTCCTGAAGCTGGAGAGCGACGCGCCCGTGCAGCCCGCGCCGCTCCTGCGCGAATCGATGGTGAACAGCGGCCAGTACATCGGGCCGGAGTACACCTTCGTCGGGTATGGAGTCTCCGACGGCGTCGCGGGGACGGGGTTCGGCACGCGCCGTGTCGCGGCGTTCCCCATCGTGGCGGTCGGCCCCGCCCGGGTCGGCGGGACGCCGGGGACGATCGATGCCACCCAGTTCTATTACCAGGTCCCCCGCATGAACACGTGCGACGGCGACTCCGGAGGGCCGGCGTTCCTCGTGCGGTGGGGCGTCGAGCGCCACGCCGGCGTCACGTCGTTCGGCGACGACCCGTGCACCCTCGACGGCGTGCAGGCGCGCACCGACGCGCTCCAGATCGCCGCGTTCATCCAGCCGACCATCGACGAGTTCGAGCCGGACAACCCGTGCCGCGCCGACGGCGTCTGCGCGCCGTCGTGCGATGTCGGCCCGGAGGTCGTCGACCCCGACTGCGCCGAGCTCCATTGCGGGGCGGACGGCGTCTGCGCGCTCGCCTGCGCGCTCCCGGCCGACCCGGACTGCGCGGGCCGGCACGACGGCCTCGGGGGGTGAGGGGAGGGCGCGGCGCTACTTCCTGACGTCGACGTAGCGGAAATCGCACCGCTCGGCGCCGGTGCCGAGGGTGCCCGTGCGGCGCAGCTCGAGGCCGTGGAGCTCCTTGGCGACGAGGTCGTCGACGCGGCAGATCATCGGGACGATCTCCGGCGCGCCGTGCCGCCGCGCGAAGCGCACGAGGGCGCACTCGCGCACGTCGAAGGCCCACAGCGCGCCCGGGTCGCTCGCCTCCTCGAAGCGGAAGCCGTCCGGCTCCTCCTTGCGCAGGCTCCGCATGAGCAGGCTCCGCGCGGGCTTGAGCCGGAACACGACGCGCATCGCGGCGTTGAGCAGCGGCCTCCTCGTGAGCTGCTTGCGAACGAACGCCTGCAGCATCTCCTCGGCGAGCCCGAGCGCCGGCTCCCGATCGACCCCGAGGTCGTGCATGAGCGCCTGGTAGAGCGCGAGCACGGGCGGCCCGTACGAGAAGAGCGCGCGATTCATGCTGCCCCGGAACGGGGGAATCGTCGGCTCCAGCGCGACGAACCTCTCCATCGCGTGCAGGTGGAGCTCCGCCGCGCCCGCCTCGCCGAGCGTGCGGCTCGCGCAATAGCGGCCTTCATCGAGGATCCGGGCCAGGCACTCTCCAGGTGACGGCATGGCACGACGGTACCATGTCGCATTGCCGGCGCGCTCGGTTCTCCCCGCATCGCACGAAAGACACGCGCGGGGCGCGGAGCGAGAACCCACCGCAGCGGGGGAGGGCGATTTTGCCAAGGACACACGTGCGCGCCGCCTGGGGCGGTCTCGTCCATCGCCTGGCCCGGGGGCGGGGGTGGCTCCGGGCATCGCCTCCGGGGCCGGCGCTCCGGCGGGTCCCTTTTGTGACCCGCCTCCGCTCTGGCCCCTCCGGCAATGCCCGGAGCCACCCCCGCCCCCCGGGCCTACGGTGGCTCGAGAGCGTGCGCCCTTCTGGCATGCTCATCGAGGCGAGCACGCGGGGAAACTCCGCACGTGCCGCGCTTCGCCCTGCTCACCAGGCGCCGCGGCAACCTCGAGGACCGAGCGTGTCGACCGCCGTCGAGGCGCTCTGCCCGATCCCGGGCCCGACCGGGGGCGCTGTACCAGGTAGCGCGGATCGGGTACACTGGCGCCCCGAGACGACAGAAGATGCCTTGCGCGAGCCGCCCGCCTGAGAGCACCTCTCAAGACCTCTCATCGCCAGGCGGACGCGTCCTCCTTCCCGCCGCCGCATGAGCGGCGTTCGGGACCCGATCCACGGTTCACACGACACGGAGCAGCATGTTGCGACCGAAGCCCCTGGTCTCCCATCTCTTCACCGCGGACCCGCGCGCCCACGTCTTCGAGGGCCGCATCTACATCTACCCGTCGCACGACATCGAGTCTGGCATCCCGGAGAACGACAACGGGGACCACTTCGACATGCGGGACTACCACGTCCTCTCCATGGGGAGCATCCCCGGCGAGGCGACGGACCACGGGGTGGCGCTCGACGTCAAGGACATCCCCTGGGCGGGGCGGCAGCTCTGGTCCGGTGACGCGGCGCACAAGAACGGGACCTACTACCTGTACTTCCCGCTCAAGGACCGGAACGGCGTCTTCCGCATCGGGGTGGCCACCAGCAAGCGCCCGGAGGGGCCCTTCAAGGCGGAGCCCGAGCCCATGAGGGGCAGCTACAGCATCGATTGCGCCACCTTCCAGGACGACGACGGCGCGCACTACCTGGTCTTCGGCGGCATCTGGGGCGGGCAGCTCCAGCGCTGGCAGCGCGGGGAGTACGACCCCACCGCGCCGCCCGAGCCGACGGAGGCCAGGCCCGCCATCGGGCCGCGCGTGGCGCGCCTCAGCGACGACATGCTGCAGTACGGCGAGACGCCGCGCGAGATCCGCATCCTGGACAAGAACGGCGAGCCCATCCTGCAGACGGATCACGAGCGCCGCTTCTTCGAGGCGCCGTGGATCCACAAGCACGACGGCAAGTACTACCTGTCGTACTCCACCGGCGACACGCACCTCGTGGTGTACGCCACGGGCGACAACCCGTATGGTCCCTTCACCTACCAGGGCGTCGTGCTCACCCCCGTGCTGGGATGGACGACGCACCATTCCATCGTGAAGTTCGAGGGCAGGTGGTGGCTCTTCTACCACGACTGCGAGCTCTCCGGCGGCAAGACGCCCCTGCGCAACGTGAAGGTGACGGAGCTCCACCACCGGCCGGATGGATCCATCGTGACGATCGACGGCAGCCTGTAAGAGCGCACCTCCAGCGCGCGCGCCGACCCGGCCCCGACGGACGTGTTGCTCGGGCCCGCTAGGCGGCGCGCTGCCGCCAGAGGCCCGGCACGCGCGCCCCGCACGAGGGGCACGCGCCGTCAGCGAGCAGGACCTCCTGCGTCTCGTAATTGAACCGCCGCACCACGACCTCCAGGCAGTCCGGGCAGCGGGTGTGAGAGAGCTCGCGCACCCGGTCGGCCATGTTGCTGACGTAAACGTATTTCATCCCGCGCGCATAGGCGACGCCGGCGATGTCCACGAGGAACGCCGGATCGGTGGCCATGCGATCGCGCATCCTGTAACGCGGGTAAAAGGCGTTGAGGTGCCACGGGATGTCGGGGTCGACCTTCGCGATCTCGGCGCCGAGGGCGCGCAGGCCAGCGGGGTTATCGTTGAAGCCGGGGACGACGAGCGTCACGACCTCGACCCAGTAGCCGAGGCGCCGGGCCTCGCCGATCGACGCGAGCACGGGCTCCACGCGGCCGCCGAGCGTCCGGTACTGGTCGGCGCTCCACCCCTTCAGGTCGACGCGGAACACGTCCGCGACCGGGCGCATGTACGCGAGCGCCTCGGGCGTCGTGTTGCCGTCGGAGATGAGCGCCGTGACGAGCCCTCGGCGCCGCGCCTCGGTGAAGATCGCCCGCGCCCACTCGGCCGTGATCATCGGCTCGTTGTAGGCGCTCGCGATCACCTCGCAGCCCTCGGCGACGGCCAGGTCGACGAGGGCGGCGGCGCTGATGTCGATCGGCTCGCCGTCGATCTCCGGCTCGCGGAGCGCCTGCGACACCTTCCAGTTCTGGCAATAGGGGCAGCGCAGGTCGCACCCGAACATGCCGAAGGTGAGCGCCCGCGCGCCGGGCCGCACGTGGAAGATCGTGTTCGTCTCGACCGAGCGCACGTAATGGCGAGCGACATACCCGAAGGGGACGCGCAGCTCCCCGTCCTGCTCGAAGCGGATCCCGCACGCGCCCGCGCGCCCCGGCGAGAGGACGCAGCGGTGCGCGCACGCGGTGCACCGCAGGTAGCCCTCCTCGGGGCCCCGCTCGTAGAGCACGCCGGGCGCGGTGCGGCGGGCGAGCCTCGCCGTGAGTGGCTCGCGCGCGGCCTCGCGCGCGGCGCTGTCCGCGCCGGGCCCCTCGGGCGCGGGCTCATCCGGGGCGCCGCGCGAGACACAGGAGGCGCCGCGCGAGGCGCCGCGCGCGAGGTCCTCGAGGCGGACGTGCGGCCGGGAGTCCGGCTCGCGCGGAGCCTCGCGCGGATCGTCGATGGGGGGCTCCGGCGCGCTGATGCCGTTCGTCGCCATGGGAAGGCGCGCATCGTTGCATCGCCGCCGCGAAAAACAAGAGCTTGCCGGCGTCGGGTGAGCGGCCGCTCAGGAGCGTGGGCGGTCGATCACGCCGGCAGCGTGGCCGCGCGCTCGGCGAGGCGGGCGAGCTCCTCGCGGCCGAGCTCGCGCTCGCCGGCGAACGCGATCCCCACGACGGCGCGGACGTTCGCCGACGCGTCGCGCACGGGCAGGGCCACCGCGGCCTGCGCCGAGACGGCCCTGGCGCCCGGCCGCACGTCCCCGGACGTGTCCGTCTGCAGGTTGCAGGTCTGCACCGGCACCCCGCGCTCCCACGCGAGCCCAGCCATCCCCTTGCCCCGCGGCACCGTGCGCGTGATCTCCTGCACCTTCTCCGGGATGTTCACCGCCGCCGCCAGCGCGAGCGCGCCGCCCTCGACGACGTGCACGGTGCCGGCGATGCCCCCGTGATCGGCGATGAAGCCCTGGAGCCAGGGCCCGATCGCCCCCCGGCGCACCTGCGTGTCCTGCGTGTCCTGCTGCATGCCGTGCACGATCGAGCGTCTCCCCGGCAGCGTCAACCGCTCGCCGCTCGCCGCCGTCCTCCACCCCCCGCGGGCGCGGCCGGCGCTGCCAGCCCGTGGGTCAGTCCGTGGACTCGCAGATGTATCGCAGGTGCAGAGAGCAGGGCTCGTCGTTCCAGCCGAGCTCCGGGTAGAACCGGTTCAGCTGCCCGCAGTCCTCGTCCCCGCCGGCGTCGTTCGGCTCGCCGGGGTACCAGTTCGTGTGCGTCACGGGCTCGCCGCTGTCCCAGACGAAGGTGCCCTCGGAGGCCCTGTCGTTGAAGCCCATCCACCACTTCTGGGTCGAGAGCGCCGACGCGATCCCGTGGACCCAGGCCTCCTCCTCGGCGTCGTTGATCGTGAGCAGGCTCTTGCCCTGGCTCGCGCATTGCGCCTTCGCGTCGGCCCACGACTCCTGGCCGTCGCAGAACAGGTATTCGTGCCCGCCGTGGGTGTGCACATCGCACGTCGTCCCGCCGCAGACGAGGATGGTGTGCGCACACAGGACCGGCTGCATCACCCCGTTGATCTCGATGTCCACGTAGAAATAGATGGTCTGCTCGACGCACTCGTCGCGCGACTGGGGCTGCGCCTTCGGCGTGCTGCCGCCGTGCTCCCGCGCGATCATCCGCTCGGTCTCCAGGGCCGCGATGTCGTCCGCGGTGAGCTCGGGGAAGCTCGCGGGATCCGTCGTGATCACGAATCGTCCATCCCGGGCGTCGAGGGGGCTGTAAGGGTGCGTGAACAGGGGCGCCATCGCCTCGGCCATCGGCGCCTTGCCTCGATCGCCGAAGGCGAGATCGATGCGGTCGAAGTCGAGGCCGTCGAACACGAAATGGACCCTCACGCCGCGCGCGTGGAGGTCGACCGAGAGCCGCTCACCGGCGGACAGACGCGCGATGCTCTCGGCGTCGACCCGCACGTTCGTGACACCCGCTTCCTCGGTGGTGCCCTCGATGGCCACGTCGTCGGCCTCCGCCGCGCTGCAGCCGGCCACACCGAGGGCGGCCAGCGAGGCCGTCGCGAGGGGGAGCACCAGGAAACGGGAGATGCGAGCGAGCTGTTCGAGCATGTTGCCTCCGGATGTGATGAGCGTTCTCGACGTGCCGAGATGTCGGAAAGAGACGTGAGAAAGAGACGTGAAAAGACGTGCCGCGCGATGCGCCGCGGCCGTCCCCGCGACGCTGGCCCGACGCGTCCCATGGACCTGCTGCGCGCCGCGCCAGGGGGTGAGCCCTCCCGGAGAGCCCCGCGGAGTCCGCGAGAGCTCGGTGTCGCCATGGCATCGGCGCGTCCGCGACCCGGCGAGATGGGCGCTGCTGCCTGAGCGCGGCCACCGTCGGGCGGAGCACATTCGTCGTCAACTGAGCGAGTCTACTGCCACCCTATCAGATAGAGCGCGAGTATGCGGATATCATGGCCAGAAGCCAAGGAGAAAAGCAAACCCATGGATGAACGGGGGGAAGGTGTCCGGGGGTGTACGTCTTGACGGGTGCTCTCACGCACTCACGCCCCCTCCCTCATACGCTTCGGCCGTACGCTCCGGCGAGCGGAGGGCCGGTGGTCGGTACCGACGCAGACGGCCACGGGATCGCCTGGAACCAGGGACGAACTTGGGCCTCGTCGCTCGCGCGGAGGCGTGGTCGCCCGCGCGCACCCGATCTGCACGGCCGGGACCGCCGCGCGGGACGCCGCCGCGCTGGCCAGGGGCGCCGCGGAGATGCCGTATCCCCGTACCCGGTCGAGGCACAGGAGCACGAGGCGGGCCGCCGACACCCGGCGGCGGCCATCGTCCGGCGGCTCAAGAGCTCGAGCCCATGCCGAGCTCGACCAGCAGCATCCGCTATCTGCGGATGCGTCATGGGGTCACCGAGGCCGACACCCTGAGGCGCTCTTGCTCTACGCTCCTCCCGATGCCTAGCGACGCTCCCGTTGATCTCACCTCGCTCGCCTTCGCCTGCAGCGTCGACCCGCTGCTCTTGCTCGATGAAAGCGGTCGGATCCTGGCGCTGAACCCCGCCGCCGAGCGCCTCTCCTCCGCTCCCGGGGCGACGGCGCGCGGGAGGCCTGTCGATGAGGTCCTGCGGCCCGATCCGCCCCTCGGCGCGCTGCTCGAGCAGGTGCTCCGCGATCGCGCCCCGCGCGCCCTTCCGCCCGACCTCGCCCTCCACCTCGCGAACGAGCGCGTCGTCCTCGCCGAAGGGCACCTCAGCCCGCTCGTCGACCCCGCGGGCGCGTGCGCCGCCGTGCTCCTCGCGCTGCGCGACGTGACCGAGCAACGCCGGGCCGCGCAGGCGGCGCGCGAGCAAGGCGCGCGCCTGCACGCGGCCGTCGAGGCGCTCGACGTCGGATTCGTCATCTATGACGCCGAGGAGCGGCTCTGCTTCTTCAACACGGCCTACAAATCGCTCTACCCCGAATGTGCCGCCGCCATTCAGATTGGCAATACGTTCGAAGACGTCGTCCGCGAGGGCTGCCGGAACGGGATCCACCTCCACAGCGGCCTCAGCGAAGACGAGTGGGTCGCCGGTCGCCTCGCGGAGCATCGCCGCCCCGGGGAGGTCTACGTGCGGCGGTTCGGGGACCGCTGGATCACCCTCAAGGGCTGCCGCCTCGCCGACGGCAGCTTCGTCGGCCTGCGGATCGACACCACCGAGCTCAAGGAGGCAGAGCTCGACCTCGAGCGCGAGCGGCAGTTCATCCGCCTCGTGCTCGACACCATCCCGATCATCGTCACGGTCAAGGCTCGGGACGGCAGGATGAAGCTCGTCAGCAAGGGTTACGCCGAGCTGTACGACACCACGCCGGAGGGGGCGGTGGGCAAGACCCTCGCCGATCTGCCGCACTCCCACGCCGAGCTCTCCACCATCGGCGAGATGGACCGGGAGGTGCTCGCGCGCATGCAGCGGGTCTCGAGGGTTCAACCCATCACGCGCCCGAACGGCAACGTGCGGTGGATGTCCATCATCAAGGTGCCGCTCGTCGAGCAGGACGGCACGACGCACATCCTCGCCATCGGCACGGACATCACGGCGCAGCGGGAGCACGAGGAGCACATGGCCGCCACCATCGCCGAGCTCGAGCGGCAGAAGGAGGCCATCGCCGATCAGCTCGCGGTCATCCAGCGCCAGCAGGCGCTCATCCGCGCCCTGTCCACGCCCATCCTCCAGGTCGCCGAGGGCGTGCTCGCCGTGCCCCTCATCGGCGCGCTCGACGACGCGCGCGCGGCCGACGTCACCAGCAAGCTCCTCGACGAGGTCGTGCGCACGGGCGCTCGCTTCGCCATCATCGACGTCACCGGCGTCGAGAGCGTCGATGCCGCGACGGCCGACCACCTCGTCCGCATCGTCCGCGCGATCCGCCTGCTCGGCGCGAGCGGCGTCCTCACCGGCATCGGGCCCGCCGTCGCCCAGTCCATGTGCGGCCTCGGGGTCGACCTCTCCGGCGTCACCACGCACGGCGACCTCCGCGCCGGCATCGAGGTCTGCCTCCGCGCGCCGGGCGCGCGGCGCTGAGCGACGCCGGCGCTCCCCGTCCTCAGCCGCGCTCGTCGTCCGGCGGCGGGGCGTCGAGCACGGCGTGGAGCGTCCGGCGCACCACGTCGGGCGCGTAGCCTTGCCGCGCCAGGAAGGCGTGGAGCTTCTGCCGCTGCTCCCGCGGGTCGAGGCGGGCGAGGGAGCGGAGCTTCTTGCGCGCTGCCCGCTCGGCCACGGCGCGCTCGTCCGTCCCCTCGTCGGCCATCACCTGCCGGATGGCCGCGTCGGCCACGTCGCGCGCGACGCCCTTCCTGGCCAGGTCGTGCGCGATCCGCCGGCGCGAGCGGGGCTTGCCCACGACGCCGGAGCGCGCCATGGCCTCGGCGAAGCGCGCGTCGTCGAGGAGCCCGTTCGCGGTGAGGCGCGCGATCGCGGTCGCCGCGAGCTCCGGGGGCTCGCCCTTCTCGATCAGGCGCTTCTCGAGCTCCCGGGCCGAGCGTGCCCGGAACGACAGCAGCCGGAGCGCGCGCTCGTAGGTCTTCTGCGCGGCGTCGGCGGTCGGTCGGGGCGGGGAGGCCGCGGCCTCGCCGGGGGGCCGGGGCGAGGAGGCGTTGGCCTTGCCGGGGGACCGGGGCGAGGAGACCCTGGCCTTGCCGGGGGACCGGGGCGGGGAGGCCGCGGGCGCAGGGCGGCTCTGCCCGGGCGCGAGGCCCGCGGCGCTCGCCTCGGGGACGGTGGCGAAGACGGCGCCATCCACGAGGATGTCGACGTGCCCGGGCCGGCCGGGCGAGGGGACGATTCCGGTGATGATCGGCATGCGCGAGGGGACGATGGCGCAGCCCGGCCGCGCCGCAAGCGTCGGGCGATGGCAAGCCGGCGGCGACGGGCAGCGCATGGCGCAGACCGCTGGCGGGGCGGGGGCGTGGCAGGAGGCGCGGGAGCGTGGCGTGCGGCGCGGGAGCGTGGCGTGCGGCGCGGGAGCGGGCGTGCGGCGCGGTTTTCTTCCCCATCGGCTGAGTCCTGGGGGGTAGCCTGATTGGCCCTGAAGGGATTCACGTGAAGGCGGGAAGAGCATTGAGGTCTTCTTCCCGCCTTCATGTCCAAGTCCGGCCTCCACCGAGTCGTGGGTGGTTTGCGCCCGACGCCCCTTCGGGAAGGCACGACGCGCCCTGCCGCACCCGCGCCGGCACGCGGGGTGATGACATGGAGTGACGCGCCGCTCGCGATCGCCGGTATCGACACGCTCCGCTGCCTCGCCCCCGTGCACAGCACGTGATACCAGGCGCTCCCGGCGGGCCGCCGGAGCGGGCGCTTGTATCGCTCCAGCCCGCCGTCTAGAGTGATCGCCCGCCCGCGCGGCGACGCCGCGAGGCTCCCACGACCCCTGCCATGCCTCCGTGGCCGCTCCCTGTCATCGCGCTGAGCCCGGTCTGCTGCGGTTCCGTGCTGTGGAAGCGCGGTGACCGGTTGCTGGTCACCGTCGTCGTCAAGGCCACGCTGGGCCTGTCGCACCAGCGCGTGGCGTGGCCGATTGCCCCCCTGGAGATCGCTCGCGAGGACAGCCACGCGAGCAGCCTGCCCGCGAGCCCGCTCGAAACGGCAAGCGACCTTTCGCCCTATCCGATCTGCGCCCGCGTCATCTCGACGCGCAGGATCTCGGCCTGGGCCTCGATGCCGTGGAGGCGCAGGCGCCGGGTCAGGAGGGCCCGTCGGAGGTGGGCGCCGCCCAGGATCGTGAGGATGCCGCCCATGGGGAGGACGATCGGCTCGGCGGTGATCCGGTCCGCGCCGCCGGTCGCGAGCAGGACGAGCATCGCCGCGCCCGCGGCGAGCAGCGGCAGGCCCAGCGTGAGGAAGACGGCGCCGAGGACGAACAGCGTCGTCTGGGCGGGATCGGCGCGGGTGGCCGCGGTCGCCGCGGCGCGCGCCCGGGAGAGGCTCTGCGGGCACAGGTCGAGCGCGCGGTTCGCCTCCAGGATGGCCTCGATGCGGCGCGGCGCCTCGAGCCCGGCGCGGAGCTCGGCCGAGAGCTGCTCGGCCGCGGTGGCGACCGCGCCCTGCCGCTCGTGGGCGTTGGCCCGCAGCACGGCGCACACGGTCGCGGCCGACGCGGCGAGCGGCACGTCGTGCGGCCGCGCGCCGATCGCGGCCAGGACCGCGTCCCAGCGGCGCTCCGCGGTGGCGACATACGCGAGCGCGAAGCGGTGCTCGGTGTCGCTGGCCAGGTCGTCGGAGCGCGCGTCGCACGGGGCGAGCCAGGCGCGCGCGGCCACGAGGTCGCCGGCGAGCACGGCGTTGCGGGCCAGCATGCAGCGCAGGGCCTGCCGGTGGCGGGGCAGGGTCAGGAGGTCGAGCGCGGTCTCGAGCAGCGCGCGCTTGCGCGCCGGATCGCGCTCGGCGGAGAAGAGGAGGAGGGTCAGGAAGAAGAGGCGCTCGGCCGCCTCGGGGCGCGGCCCCGACGCGAGCTCGGCGCGGGTGCTCTGCCAGAGCGCCGCCGCCTCCTGGTGCTTCCAGGGGGCGAGGGTGCCTTCGTGCAGGAGCTCCGCGACGAGCGGCGGCGGCGCGAGGGGGCGCCCCACCTGGGCGCGCAGGCGCGCGAGGCGCTCGGGCTCCGGCAGCGGGGCGGAGGGGGCGTGCTGCAGGGGCCGCTCGTCGCGCGCGCCGATCGCGAGCTCCACGCGACAGTACCGGCAGGAGATCCGAGCCCCCGCCGTCGGCGCGGAGAGCGGGGCGCCGCAATGCGGGCAGAGCAGGGCGCGGATCGTGTGGCTGTAGGTGGTGTCCACGGTCTTGCGCTGGCGATCTTACGCTGGGCGAGGCGCCGTCTCCTCGCGCTCGTGGCGCAGGAGCGCGAGGCGCCCCGCGGTTCACGGCCCGAGGGAGATCACCGTGACCTGGCTCGGGGCGACGCGCATCCCCGGACAGTTGGTGCTGTTCTGGATGGATACGCTGGTGAGCTTCGTCAGCGGCATTCCGCCCACGAGCACGGTGAACGAGGCGGTGACATGCCGGCACGGGCCCATGACGGTGCCCGAGGCGACCCCGGTCGCGACGCCCGCGTTGTCGCCGTTCGACAGCGGGATGACCGTCCCCAGGTTGTGCGTCGGGGCGCCGCTCGTGAGGACGTTGTACACGGCGGGGGTGCCCATCATGCCCGTGGCGATGTTGGGGTAGGGGACCGGCGCCGGCGCGGGGGGCGCCGGGGTCAGGCACACGTCGGGGAACCCCGCGCTGACGCCGCCCATCCCCGCCTGGAGCCGCAGCCGCACCGGTGGTGCCGGCGCCGCCTCCGGCGGTGCGGAGGCCGGATGCCGCGCGGCCCGGCGCGCTGGCTCCGGCGCGGCCCGGCGTGACCTGTCAGCGAGTGACGCGAGGCTCATGGGAGCCGTGCTCATCCCGTCGGCCGCGCGGGCGACCACCGAGAGCGGGCACGGCCGCGCGGGCGACCGCCGAGAGGGCACCGCCCGTCCTCTGGTAGAGCCGATGCCCGCGAGGGCGTTTCGCCCGGCAGCACAGCGTCCACGGCTCGGCCGCCACGAGCTCGCCGAACGACGACAAGGCGCGCGACGCCCCTGCCGCGACCGATCAGAGCTGCCCATACTCACGGATCCGGTCGCGCTTTTCTCCCGTGTCGGACTCCAGATCGACGACGAGCCCGAGGCGCGATTCGACGTAGGCCATCCAGATGGCTCCTTGTGCTGGAACGCTGGTCCAGGTATTCATCTCCGTGATCGACAGGAGCCCATTTATACCTCGATCGAAGATTTTAATGTCCTTGAAGCGTAATCCGGACGTGAAGCCGAACTGGACGTTGAGATTGCGGGAATAGACGTCTGCGCCGAGGAACAGTTCGACATGCGTGGTCCGGACAAGAGTCCCCTGCGGTCTCAAGGTCGTGGTGAACATGGGAAGGACGACCCCGATCAATTTGTAGAATTGAAGGCTCGTGGCCGCGCTTGCTCGGAAAGCTCCGGCTTCGAACGTGGCATGGACTCCCAATTCCTTGTCTTCTATCGTCGACA
The DNA here is from genome assembly GCF_004135735.1 of Sorangium cellulosum. Lineage (GTDB taxonomy): Bacteria > Myxococcota_A > Polyangia > Polyangiales > Polyangiaceae > Sorangium > Sorangium cellulosum_F. The sequence goes on from NZ_CP012670.1 coordinate 315,392, forward strand.
TGTTCTCCTTGCCCACTCCAACGCCTATAAAATACCCGATGTTGAGCTCCTGGGTGGGGCTCGCGGTCTGTCCAAAGCTCACCATGACCGCATGGACAGCCCCCGGAGCCGTTCCGCCGCCGTAAGTGACTCCGAGTCTTGCAAGATAGGGGAGCTTCGTCTGAGCAATGCCGTTGATGTAGAGGCCATCCCAATGGAATTTCTTTGGGGGCCGTTGCTCTTGCGCAGATGCCAGAGCGGCAAGGGAGAACACTCCAAGCCCTGATAGCGCGCGCAAGAATGGTTGCCATGACCTGCTCGAATGGTGGGCCGATGGCTCCCACGAGATGAACGGCGGCGTGGAGTATGTCCGAGTCATTCGGCCTGCATGCGGGCTATGCACGCGGGGTTCTTCACCAGCTCATCGATGTCGACGTCGCCGTGCTCGCTCTTGAACACATAAGCGCTTTCCATGGCGCTGAGGCCGAGGATGCTGCTCGTGACATCTGGCTGCGACGGGTCCTCCAAGAGTCTTATGATGGCGGTGCAAATCGAGTGTTGCGTCTGGGCCAGGTCTCGGATGCTCAGGACGGTCTCGCAGTCGATTGTGCTGCTGCCCAGTATTTCCTTGTATGCGTTGAATAGCCATACGAATTCTCTGCAATCCATGGACATGTTATGCAGATCGTTCGGTTGTGATGCGATGAGGCATTGCTCCGGAAGCCCTGGCTCAGGTGAAGGGGTGGGTTTGTCCTCGTCGGCGTTGGGCTTTTTTTCTCTCTTCTGGAGATGTGGAACGCGACGCTGGAGGGTCTTTTCGCAGTTGGCCAACCGCTCCCGGGTGACGCTCAGAGTCGACTGAAGATAGGGGGCGTTCTTGCTCGCGACGTCCTGGCGTGATTGAGGCTGATTGTCGCTCTCTGCCGAGATTCTTCCCAGATTGTATGCCGTCGCGAGTGCGGCGACCGCAATGGCCCCGAATCCAATCCGTGTTGCTTGCTTCGATGAAGTTTCCATATGTCGAGCGTCGCGGGTTGAAGTCCTGATGGCGTGCGCGAGAACGGCGGACCTGATCGGTTCGAGCAGTGAGTCGATGGCTCCCACGGTATGGACCGCGGCGTGAAATGGGTTCGAGTCATTCGGTCTGCATGCGGGCTATGCACGCTGGGTTCTTCACCAGAGCATTCATGTCGATGTCGCCATGCTCGCTTCTGAGTGGGTGGGCATTTTCGTTCGCGTCGATGTCGCGAGGATCGCTCGTGGCGTCTGGCTGCGATGTGTCGTCGAGGGTTCTTCTTGAAATGATGGCGCAAATCGAGTATTGTTTCTGGGCCAGCTCTAGAATGCTCAAGACGGTCTCGCAGCCGAGCGTGCTGCTGCCCAGTATTGCCTTGTATGCGTTGAAATGTCTCCTGATGTTCGTGCAGTTGGCGGTCAGATCCTTCGCTTGCGATGCGACGATGCATTGCTTCGGAAGCTCTGGCGCAGGTGATGCTGTGGGGTTGTTTGTATTGATGTGGGGCTTCCCCGCTCTCTTCTGAAGAGGGTGGTCGCGACGCTGGAGGGCCTTTTCGCAATTGGTCAACCTCTTCTGGGCGGCGCTCAGAGCTGACCGAAGATCGGGGTTGTCCTTGCTGGCAGCATCCTGGTGCCGTTGAGGACGGCGGTCGCTCGCTGCCGAGGTTCTTCCCAGGTTGTATGCCGCCGCCAAGGCGGCGACCGCAATAATGCCAGATCCAATCCATGTTGTCGGCTTCGGTGAGGTTTCCATCTGTCGAGTGTCGCGAGGGTGATGATGGTCGTTGATTGAGGGTGTTTGGTATGGTGGAAGTGGGTCTTCAGGGTGGTATGGGCTAGTAGTGGCAGGGATCCTTCTTGGTCGGTGTTATTCCAACCATTTGAGGGGTGATGACTAGAGAGGGGCCGCTGACGGGGTATAGTGATTCGCGCCATTCGTTGCATTTCTTTGTGCCTAGGATATTCAGGAATCGTTCCTGTAGCGGTGTCGTCCTCCCGCAGTTGATCGGCTGAGGGAATCCGGGTCCCTGTACGCATAGCGCTTGACACGTGGGGGATGGATCCATGCACGTCGGTGTTGGCATTTCGTCGAAGATCGTGCATCCGGCTTGGGATAGTACGGCCGTGGAGATGATCTGGGCGAGGCTGGGACGGATTGTCCTTGAGCGACGACGTGCTGCGGTCATGGGCTCTTGCTCCGAGGGATATCTGGAGGTGGCTCGCGTTCGCCTCGAACTGGAGGCAAGAAGATACAGGAAAGGCTGTCGTGTTTCGATGAATCCGTGCGCATGATCGCGGCCAGACATCGCGAGCGAGCGCGTCGAGGTCACCAATGCTCGCACGCGATGTCCGGGACGTTGCGAGCAGGCAATGACTCGCGCGGCCGGTCGCGGGCCATGTCGCTTCGCTTCCAGGGAATAGACGAGGGGCGAGCGGTGCGTGGGGTTCACGTCGCGAAGGTTCACTGACAGCGCACCCGGACACTGGCGCGCAGCTACCGCTTGGACGTCTGGGCCTATGCGGCCGTGGAGCGGCTTCAGGCCGAGGGGCGCGACAGGCTCGCGGGGTCGATCACGGCGTTCTGGGGGTGTGAGCCGATCGGGCCGATGGTCGGCTCGGGGCCGCTCGCAGGCGCCCTGATCGCGGCCCTCCGCAAGGAGGAGCGCGGAGAGCTCGCGGATCAGGTGGAGTTGCTGCCGAGCGTGAGGCGATGAACGCCTGTTCTTCTCGCGGGCCTATGCCAGGCAGCAGAACGTCGACGGCTCGGCCGGCACCATCTCGCCGATCGGCTCGCCGCCGCTCGGGGTGCAGCCGCCGGGATCCACGGCCACGACCTCCGCCGACTTGCTGCCGAGGGCGACGCCGGGCGGCGTGACCCCGCAGAACGGCGTCGTCGAGCTCACGACGGCCGACAAGAGCGCCTCCCCGCACGCCCCGTCGCTGTAGACCGAGGCCATGATGGTGCACGACGCGCCCTCCGGCTCCCCGCAGCCGCACGGCGAGCAGCCGCGCGTGTCGTCGATGCCGCCGTGGAAGACGTGCTTGGCCAGGTAGGGCTCGCCGCACGTCACGTCGCCCTCGTGGAAGATGCACGTCAGGAAGCCGCCGGGCGGCGGGACCCCGGGCTGGTCCGGCGACGGCATGCAGGTGCTCCGGTCGCCCGGGCACTCGGTGTAGGCGCCGGGCAGGCAGGCGAGCGCCCGGGTCCGCCAGGGATCGAGGAACGCCGGCACCGGCGGCTCGTCCACCCGCGGCGTGCATGCGCCGGCCACCGTCACGGTCGGGGCCTCGATGGAGAGCGACTGGACGCACGGCTGCCCCCCGCAGTCCTGGTCCGCGGGGATCGCGTTCGCGGCGGTGCAGGCGCCGTCCCAGGCCTCGGGCGCGGCGAAGGTCGTCGCGAGGGTGCCGGGGGCATCGCCGGGGCATGCCGCCGAAGCGTGCGCCGACCAGCCCAGCGGGAGCTGGCACGAGGCCGTGGCCGCGTCGGGCGGGTCGCACAGGCAGGTCGCGCAGGCGAGCGGCTCCGGCACGAGGTCGGCGAACCCCTCGTAGCCGACGTTCGGCGCGGCGGCGGGGCAGTCGGGCGCCTGGTCCGGCGGGCCGTACCAGAGCAGCGCCGGGCCGAACCAGCCGAGCGGCGCCGGCGGGACACAGTCGCCGGCGCAGGCGCGCTCGTCGCCGCCGCTGCCCGCTCCGCCGGCACCTCCGGCGCCGCCTTCCCCGCCACCCCCGCCTTCACCCCCATCCCCGGTGCCCGCGTCGGGATAGGGGCACGCCGGGTAGCCATACTCGCTCGGTTGACAGGGACCGGTGATGATGGCGTCGCCAGAGCAGCCCGCCAGCAAGAACAACGAGGATAACCCCACGACCACACGGGATACGATGCGCATGCCGGGGAAGCTACCCGACGGTGCGCCGCGCGGACAACATGCATCGATGACGAGAGAACAGGATTCGTGGCTCATTGCTGATTCCATCTGAAATTTCTCAACAATTGCAGTGAAAGAGGCTCCATGGCGTACGAGCTCGTTCAGTACGCCGTCGTGACACCGACCCCGATCGCGGCCCCGAGCGGGGGGGGACGACCAGGTGAGGGGCCCAGGCGTGTCGCTGCTATCGACTCGGCGCCGGAGCACCGCGTCGGCCACGATCCAGACCACTTCGGCGTACCCGTGCGCGGACCAGCGATCCGAGAGAGGCCACTCGCTGCCGAGCCGTGTGCCAAGCCCGAGCGTCGGCTGGGTGGGTGAAATGATGTTCCATGGGAGGCCGGCGGAGACGGCCTCGTGCGGCGGCGTCCTGGTGGAGGCGGGGGAGGTGGGATCGAACCGATCCAGGCTCTCGTAGGCCGCGAGCAGGATCTCCTGGACCAGGTCGTCGAGGTCGGGCTCGGCGACTCCCAGGAGCCGAAGTGCGTCGGGGAGGATCTCCACCGCGGCTGCATGAACAGAAGTCCAGATACGGTCGCGGGAAGGGCCTCCGGTGGAGGGAGAGAGTTCGCTCATAACCAGAATTGCGCGGAGCTCTCCGGGTCCGTTTGTGAAATGCACCGCCCGGTGCAGGAAACGGAGACGCGCCGGCTCGCCGCCCGCGGTCGCAGGCCCAGCCGAGCTGCCCAGGCGGTGGGTCGGGCACTTCGCCCTCATCGGCCCGGTCGAGCCCGAGGAGGCGATCGCGGACGCCATTCGCGGGGCTGTCCAGCAGATGCGGGTCTACCTGGAGGAGGTGATCGCGTCCCGCCGCCGCGCGCTGCGGGAGGATCTGGTGAGCGAGCTGCTGCAACTGGGCTGCCCACCGCGGACCGGCAACGGTGTCGCCCAGGCAGCCGAGCTGCCCACCCCGGACCGGCAACGGTGTCGCCCAGGCAGCCGAGCTGCCCACCGCGGACCGGCAACGGTGTCGCCCAGGCAGCCGAGCTGCCCACCGCGGACCGGCAACGGTGTTGCCCAGGCAGCCGAGCTGCCCACCGCGGACCGGCAACGGTGCGCCTCCGAGCAGCTGGGCTGCCCACCGCGGACCGGAAACGGTGTTGTCCGAGCAGCCGAGCTGCCCACCCCGGACCGGGAGCGGTGTTACCCGAGCAGCCGAGCTGCCCTGCCGGGACCGGCAACGGTGTTTCCGTGCAGCCACGCTGCCTCGTCGCACGATCACGACATCCGCCGGCGCCGCGTCGGTTCCTTGCTCGATCCATTGACCCATCAAAATGGCTGACTACTCCTGGCCGGAACGTCCGGCGCGCGCCGGACGCTTTCAACACGTCCAGCGCCGGGGGGCAGGGGAGACGCCGTCTCATGTCCTCTCGCCGTCCGGCGAGGACACCAACGAGAGGTGTTCCCCTCATGGCCAAGCCTTCTGCTCCGATCAAGAAAAAGCCAGCTCCCCAGAAGCCTGCGGCCCCGCCGCAAGCCGCGGAGGCGTTCGACACGATCCTCCCCGAGATCGAGGCATTGAGCCCGGACCGAATCATCACCATCAACCTCGACATCCCTCGCGCGGTCTCCCAGGTGCTCGGCGTGCTGCCCGGCCTCCTCGCGCTCCGCCCCGCCGTCGCCGAGCAGCTGCAAAAGCACCAGGTCGCGCTGCTCGACCGGCTCGAGATCTACGCGCTCGCGGCCTGGTATGCGCACCTCCTGTGGCTGTCCAGCGAGGGCGCCGAGAGCGCGCTGAAGCCGCTCCTCGCGGAGGCGGTCCCGCTGCGCGAGAACCTGCTCGGCGACGCCGAGGCGCTCGCCCGCCGCGGCCTGCTCGACGCGGAGAGGGTCGCGGAGATCCGCGCGGGCCAGGGGCACATCGACACGGCGAACGACCTCGTGGCGCTCTCGGCGCTGTTCAGCGCGAGCTGGCCCGAGATCGCGGGCAGGACCGCGGCGACCGAGGCCGAGGTGAAGCGCGCCGGGGAGATCGGGCCGCAGATCCTCGCCGCCCTCGGCGTGAGGGAGCATGGCAAGGGGCCCGGCCCGACCGAGGCCGCGGACCGGCGGGCGCGCGCGTTCGCGCTGCTCGTGCACGCCTACGACCAGACCCGCCGCGCCGTCGCCTACCTGCGCTGGGACGAGGGCGACGCCGACGCGATCGCGCCGTCGCTCTACAAGGGCCGCGGCGGCCGCGCGGCGTCGTCCAGCGACACCGCCGCGGCGCCGGAGGACACCGCGGCGCCGGACGGCGCGGCCACGCCAGCGGCGCCGGGCGCGGCCACGCCAGCGGCGCCGGGCGCGGCCACGCCAGCGGCGCCGGGCGCGGCCACGCCAGCGGCGCCGGGCGCGGCCACGCCAGCGGCGCCGGGCGCGGCCACGCCAGCGAACGCCGCCGGCGCAGCGCCCGTCACCGCACCGAACGGCGCGGGGGCGCAGGCGGCACCGGAGGGAGCGCCCGCCGGCTAGCGTATCGATCGGATTAGGCTCCGACATAACCACAGAGAGGTACAGAGAACACAGAGGAGAGAAAAAAATAAACTCTTCTCTCTGTGCCCTCTGCGCCCCTGTGGTTCAAATCCCTCTCATTCCCTCGTGGTTTTAGAGCGCCGAACAATACCGGACCGAGCCAGGCAGCCGAGGGTGGGGGCAGCGCTAGGCGCGACGAGGAGCCCTACTGAAGCAGGGCGACGAGGAGCAACGACGCGATGCGCCCGCCATCGGCTGCCTGGCGACGGGAGGTCTTGAGAGGCGCTCTTGGCCTGTTCGGTGCTCTGGAACACCGATCTCCCGGGCGCGGCGGGCGAGATCGCGCCGCCGGCCGCGTCGATCCGCGCGGCGCGGGCGCTGCGCGACTGGAGCCTCGTGCGCGCGGCGGCGCCGCGCGGCGAGGTGCTGCCGAGAGCGCGCCGGTCGCGGCGCCGTGGCGGCGACCGCTCCGGGACACATCGAAGTCTGCCGAGCTCGCACAGCGGCCGACCCGATGCCGCGTATTGACGGAGCGCCCCGGCACGGCGATCCTCCACGCCATGGCGCGCACAGCACCCGTGCCGAACATCCCGGCAATCCCCGGCATGAACCCCGGCGTCTTCATCATGGGCGGCGGGGGAGGCGGCGGCGGCGGCGGCAAGGGGAACGGCAACGGCAACGGCGACGGGCAGGGCGGCAACGGCGCCAATGGCGGCGACGGCGCCGACGGCGGCGGCAAGGGGGCCGGCGCATGCGGCCAGGGCCAGAACGGCGGATGCACCAACTGCGGGCACTCCATCGCGCGCGGTGACCCGGTGGACGTCTCCACGGGCCGCGCCTTCACAGTCCCGAAGACAGACCTGTTCCTGCCAGGCCTCTTCAACCTCTCGATCGTCCGCTCTTACAGCTCGGATCGGCGCGCGGTCGACGTCGGCATCGGCTTCGGGTGGACCCACAGCCTGGCCTGGACCCTCGAGGAGCGGCGCGCCTCCGTCGTCGTGCGCACGGGGGATGGGCGGCGCGTGGAGCTACCCCGCCCGGCGAGGCCGGGCGAGGAGGCGCGCCTCGGCCCCTGGGGCGTCTTCCGCGAGGAGGAAGGCTACGCAATCCGACCCGGGAACGAGTTCGTGCACTTCTTTCGGCCCGTCGAGCCGGGCTCGAAGGTCCACGTCCTCCATTCCATCGCGTACCGGGGGCGCGGGCGCATCTGGCTCCAGTACGAGCGGGGGCGGCTCTCGCGCGCGATCGACACCGTCGGCCGAGTCGTCGTCTTCCACGGGAGACCGGGTGGACGCATCGAGAGCATCTCCGTGCCCGATCCGCAGGGCCGGGCCCTCGTCTTCGCTCGTTACGCGTATGACGACCGGGGCGACCTGGTCGCGGCGGCGGACGCGGACGGCCACACCACCCGCTTCGCCTACGACGACGACCACCGCCTCACTCGCCTCGAGTACCCGAACGGTATCGTCTTCCATTTCGTCTACGACCGGCACGGGCGCTGCGTCGAGACCTGGGGCGCCTACCCGGACGGGCGCGATCCCGCCCTCGCGGGCGGATTGCCCGAGGTGCTCCGGGACGGCCGCACGCGAGCTCGTGGGATCTATCATTGCCGCTTCGAGTACGACGGCGATTACTCCGAGGTGGTCGACTCGGTGCGCCTCCAGCGCTTCTTCGTCGGGCCCGGGGACACGATCGCCAAGGCCGTCGATGCGCGCGGCGGCGTGACCACGCGCACGTTCGACGGGCTCGGCCGCGTCACATCCCAGACCGATCCCACCGAGGCCACCTGGTCGTACCAGTACGACGAGCTCAACGAGATCGTGGCGGAGATCGATCCCGAGGGACGTCAGACGATCACCCGGCGCGACGGGGCCGGGCGCCCGATCGAGCTCGTCGACCCGGCGGGCGGCGCCGTCACCCTCCGCCGTAACACGGCCGGTGAGATCGAGGCGATCACGGACCAGAACGGCGCGACGACCTCCTTCGTGCTGGATTCGCGCTCGCTCGTCGCCGAGATCATCGATCCCCGCGGCGCCCGCCGCCTCTACGAGCACGACGCGCACGGCAACGTGCTCGCCCACACGACCGCGACGGGGGGCCGGTTCACGTTCACGTACGACTACTGGGGGCGGCGGCTGAGCGAGCGGGACCCGCTCGGCAACACGCGGTGGTACTCCTACTCGAGCTCGGGCCGGATCACCGCCATCGCCGACAGCCTGGGACGCAGGACCACGCGCGAGTACGACGCGATGGGGAACCTGGTCCGCGAGATCTACCCCGATGGAACCAGCGAGTCGGCCGAGTACGGCGGGCTCAACTGGCTCTGCCGCATCGTCCGCCCGGACCGGAGCGAGGTGCGTGTCCTCTACAACCGCGAGGGCTGGCCGCTCGTGATCCAGAACGAGCGCGGAGAGGAGCACCGGTTCGAGTACGGCCCGAGCGGGCTCGTCATCGCCGAGACCGATTTCCTCGGCCGGGAGACCAGGTATGGACACGACCGGCTCGGGCGCGTGGTGTGGATCGACGAGGGGGACGGGAAGCGGGAGCTCACGCTCGACCGGCTCGGCCAGATCGTCAAGGAAGAGGCGCCGGACGGCTCGACGCGCACCTACGAGTACAACGCGCGCGGCGAGCTCGAGCGCGCGACCTCGGACGGCGTCGCGTTCACGTGGCGCCGCGACCCGACGGGCAAGATCCTCCGGGAGGAGCTGCAGGTCGGCGGCGCGACCTACGTCGTCTCCTCCACGCGCGATCGGGCCGGGGCTCGCGACGGCGTCCAGACGTCGCTCGGTCACGCGCTCCGCGTGCGCCGCGACGCCGCGGGCGCGGTGACCGAGCTGTGGACGAAGGACGAGCGCGTCGTGGCCATAGGGCGTGACCCGCTGGGAATGGCGGTCCGACGCGACTTCTCGGGCGGCGGCGCCGTGCTCTTCTCCTACGATGCGGAGCGCCGGCTGCGCGGTCAGAGGATCGTGGGGCCCGCCGATCCCCCCCCGGCGGTCGGTCCCGGGGAGCCGGCGTGGGTCGGGCGCAGCCCGCCCGGCGCCCTGGAGCGACAGTTCGATTACACGCCGGTCGACGAGGTCTGCAAGGTGATCTCCTCGGACGGCGAGGACCTCGAAATCACATACGATACCCGGCGGCACGTCGTGAGGCAGACGGCGGGCGGAGCGCGCCTCACGTTCCAGGTCGACGCCTGCGAGAGCTATCATGAGGCCGGTCCGACGGCGCCGCGCCGTGTGTACGGCCGGGGAGGGCAGCTCCTCCAGCGCGGGGAGCTCAGCTACGTTTACGACAGCCGCGGTCGCCTCGTCGAGAAGCGCCGCGCCGCGCAGGGCGCCTCGCCGCCCGAGGTCACCCGGTTCGAGTGGGACGCGTGGAGCCTGCTCCGGGCGGTGGTGCGGCCGGACGGTACCCGCGTCGAGTTCGCGTACGATGCGTTCGCGCGGCGCCTCGCGAAGCGCACCCTGCGTGACGGACAGGTCGTCGAGCAGCACCACTACGTGTGGGACCTCCTCGCGATGGTCCACGACGTGAAGATCGACAGCAGCGGCAGGCCCGAGCAGACGCGGACCTACCTGTTCGACGAGAATGACGGCCTCCCGCCGGCAGGTCACCGGGAGGACGGGGGCTGGGTCCACTACGTGACCGACGTGAACGGGGCCCCGCTCGATCTCGTCCACCCGTCCGGCCGCCGCGTGGGGAAGGTCGAGCGGACCCTCTTCGGGCGGGCCCGCGCGACGCGCGGGGCGGCGGCGACCCCGTTCCGCTTCCTGGGCCAGGTGGAGGACCCGGAGACCGGCCTTCACTACAACCGCTACCGCTACTACGACCCCGACACGGGGCGCTACATCAGCCCGGATCCGACGCTCCTCGAGGGGGGCCTGCGCCTGTATGCGTACGGCCCCAACCCTGTCGCGTGGGTCGACCCCATGGGGTGGACGCACTTCACCACCGTGACAGGTTTTCCTGCCGGGAGCGCCACGCACGCGACGAACAGGAGCCCGGTCCAGTACGATTCGAAGTGCTCGCAGAACTGCCCGACGGAGCTCTCGCACTCCTCTGGCCACCTGGGTCACAGCGAGCAGAAATGGTGCTACGACCTGCTCAACAGCGGGGCGAAGGGCGGCACCTACAGCCTCTCAGGCAGCCTTCCACCTTGCCCGAACTGCCATGGCGCGATGATGCGCACCGCCCAGGAGACGGGATCCAAGATCACCTACGACTGGGGGAACGGGAACTCGATCACGTATGACGGGAAGACCAGTCCAGGGAGCGTGGGGCTGGAGTTCTCGTCGGGGGCGTCCGCGCAGCACCTCCGGCAGGGCGGGTACGCGAACTACGGGCTCACACCCGGCTTCTCGCCGCAGGCCGGGCAGGTGTACACGGATCCGTCGACCTACTGGGGCGTGAACAAGCCTGCCGGCGCGCACAAGACCTACACGCAGGCAAAGAGCAGATAGCCGGCTCCGCGCGTCACGGACGGCCTCAACCGCGGCTGGGTAGATCCCGCGCGAAGCGGACGCACGCCTCTTTCTGCGTCTCGTTCGTGCGCAGCGCCGCCAGCAGGCCCGTGATCTGGTGTGGCTCTTCCACGTACTCGGGCCGGGAGAGCCCGCGTGCGACGCCCGTGCCGGCGCCGTTCATCCACGGGACGGAGGTGTCCGGCGCCCCTTCGTAGGACGGGTGGTAGTCGTCCTCCGCCCACTGCGTCTCGAACAGGTCGAGCACGCCGAACCGGGATCGCAGCAGCTCCGAGTCGCCCTCGATCTCCTCGAGCTTGCGCGCGGCGTCGAGCGTGAACCGCGAGCGCCCGCCGTCGCGCGCCAGCCACTCGAGCTCGGCCTCCGAGGCCAGGCGGAACCCGTGCGAGGCCGCGAGCTGCCGGGCGTCGCCCCATCCCAGGCGATAGCAGTAGTCGCCCTGGAATCGTCCTCCAGAGAGCCGCTCGACCTCCTCTGCCTGCAAGTAGCCCCGCGCGACGAGGAACGGCCTCACCTGGACGCGACGGACCGGGCGCAGCCGCGCGGCGTCGCGCTCCAGGCTCGCGGCGATGTCGTCGTCCCACGCCTCGCCCATGGTGGTGCGCAGCTCGGCGAGGTCGTCCTCGGTCAATCCCATCTCGAAGGCGCCCCCCGGCACCACCACGAACGAAAGGCCCGTGGGCTGGTGCGCGAGGGGCAGCGCGTCGAGATCCTCCGCCGGGTCATCGGCGCTCCACCCGTCGCCGAGGGCGGCGGCGATGGATCGGCCAAGGCTCTTCCGCTCCTCGATGCCGAGGCGCGCAAACGCGGTGACGTCCTCCAGCAATTCCTTGATCATGGTCATTTCTTTATGAGAAACGTGCCGCGGTGTCCAGGTGCGCATTGCTTCCGTCCTAACCGTGGATGTGATACGCGGTCGGCGCGATGCGTGCCATTCCCCTCACGGGCTCGTTCTTCTCATGAGACGCTCGCTCGATGGCCCCGGCGGCCCGCCTCGAGAGGGGGGCGACACCATCGAAGATCCGACCGACGAGGACTTCGCCGTCGCGGCGCGCTGGGCGCTGAGGCAGAAGGATTATCGCCAGGCCGCGCAGCAGGCGTCCGTGGCCGTGGCGCTGCGCCCGCTCCACGAGCCGCACCTCCGCCTGCTCGACGAGGTGATCGCGAAGGCGCGCGCGCCCCTCGAGGTGTTCGCGCTGCCGGCGGAGGGCGCCTTCTTCGGCCTGTGCGCGGCGCGGGCGCGGGCGCTCGCGCGCCTCGAGCGCTTCGACGAGGCCCTCCGCGCGCTGTTCAATGCGGCCGCGTTCAGCCCTGACACGCCGTTCGTGCCGTGGGCCCCGGCGTGGCTCGCGACCGCGAAGGCCGCGCGTCGCGTCGCCCCGGAGACGGTCGTGGAGGCCTTGCTCTCGCTCGCGGAGGCCACGCGCGGTCGCCCGCTCTCCCCGGGAGCGCGCGGGAACCTCGAGGCCGCGCTCGTCGTCGCGGAGCGGGTGCAGGCGCGGCATCCGCCGAGCGAGCGCCTGCTCGCCGCGCAGTCCCGCGTGCTGCGCGCGCTCGGTCGGGGCGAGGACGCGGCGGCGCGCCTCGCCGAAGCGGGGGAGAGCCCGGGCTGGGAGCTCGCCGTCGAGCGGGCCTCGATCTGCGGAGATCGCGGCGATCTCGGCGCGCGCGCGCGGTGGCTCGAGCGCGCCCGCGACGCGCGGCCTCGCGAGCCGGCGATCCTCCTCGATCTCGGCGACACGCACCTCGCGGACGGGCGCGTCGACGCGGCCGCCGACGCGTACGCGCGCGCGCTCGCGCTGGACGCCTCGTCGGTCTGGGCGGAGGTCTCCCTCGCGTATGCCCGGGCGCTGGCCGCCGGGACCCCCTGCGGCGCGGACCTCCTGGCGAATGCGCGGTCCCTGGCCGAGCACCCGCGGGCGCGCGCGCTGCAGGCGGATCTGTCGGCGTATGGGACACGCCTCGCCGATCCGGTGGATCCGGTGGTCCGGGTCATCCGGAGCGCCGCTGAGCAGGCAGCGAGCTCGCCGGCCAGGCTCCGCGTCCGCGTGCGCGCGGACCGACCGCTGGCCCCGTCGGCGCGCATCGCGTTTTCGCAGCAGCTCGCTGTCTCTGGCCGCGACGGCCAGCTCGTCGTCGACCACGAGGGCGCGCCTTTGCGGCCCGGTCCGCTCTGGCGGGCGGACGCCGGCGGGCTGGCCCCGGCCGTACCCCGCCCTCCAGACGCGGTGATCGACGGCGTGCGCGAGCTGGCCTGCGGCGCGTTCGCGTGGGACGTGTGGTGCGCGCGAGCGCTCGAGATCTCCTCCACGCTCGACCTGTCCAGCGCAGCGCGCCTGGTCGATGCCATGGCGCACCCGCCTGCGCCGCCGTCTCGCGATCACGATCCGGTGTTGTGGGTCCATGCGTTCCAGGTCGCGGCGGCCGTCCTGACCGGCCTTGGGCCCGAGCCGCCCCTCGTGCGAAAGGAACGCCTCTGTTCGCTGCTCGCCGGCACGGACGACTGGAGCTCGGCCGCGGCGCTGCTCGGCCTGCGCGCGCTCGCCAGCGCATGTACGGAGCTTCGCGGAGCGGTGCTGGAGCGGGCAGCGCTGTTGCTCCCCTCCGAGGGGGAGCCCCTGCCGCCGTCCTCGCGCGCGCTCGCCGTCCTCGGCTGCGAGCTCGCCGCTGGTGAAGAGCGGCGAAGATTCCTCCGTCTGCGGGCCAGGGTCGTCGCCGAGCTCCTGGCGTCGAACGGGTGAGCGCCAGAGGCGAGCCTCTCCGCGCATGCCCGCGTAATCCTGCGTGACGTCGGACCGTGCCAAAATGGCCCGGAGCGCCCCAAGCTGGGTCGGGGCACCGAGCCTGGATTCGCACATCTACTGGGCGGCCGGTCTGGGCAGGGCATTCTCGACGTCAGTCGGGATACAGGAACCTCACCGCAAGCTCGGCCGGCTCACGTGCCTCGGAAGCCGCCCCGGGAGCGCCGATCACGCGGCCTCGGTCTCGCGATCGAGGGCGCCGAGGGCGCGCTGGATGCGCGCGACCTCGGCCGCCTCGAAGCAGGGCTCGCCGCATTGCTCGCACACCCATGCGGGTATCGCGTCCCAGCGCACGTGATAGCCGTTGCGGTCCACGCTGAACGGAGCGTGGGAGCGCCTCATCTCGCCTCGACAGTGCATGCACTGCATGATCACTTCCTCTGCCTGAAGCCGGTGGACCACTGATCGGGATGGGGGATGTAGGCCGTGAGGATGGCCAGGTAACCCGGCTTGGGTGCGCAGACGACGTGAACGGGACGGCCGCTGTCCCCGGCGCCCAGCAGCAGGCAGCTATGGCCGCGCACGTCCTCCGGGTAGTCCTCGATCAGCTCGCCCGCCATGATCGCAGCGTGGAGCTCGGCAGGCGAGATCATCCGGCCGGGCGGGCTCATCTGGCGCACCGCGTGCGGGAGGAAGAGAAGCCTCTTCGCCGCCGCCGCTCGGACCTGGTCGAGAACGCTGGCATCCACCACGCTGGACCCCCTTCCTGCAGTAGTATGCCCGAAGCCTCGTTGATGCTCCACGCCGAGGTCGCCCGGGGCCCGCACGCCGCACACGGCCGACGTTCCGGATGCCTGCCGGGGCCGCGGGGCCGATCGAGGCCGCCGCGACGCGGCGGGGAGCGTGGCCGGCGGGCGTGGCCGGCAACGACCCGATCCAGGGCGGGGCACCCGGCGTCGCGCCCGCCGGCGTGCGCCTCGAAGCCACCCGCCGGCGTGCGCCGCGACGCCACCGGCCAGGCCGCGCTGGACCCGGGCGGGGCATCCCACGGGCAGCGGCCCCGGCGCACCTCCTCCGCCGCCCTCCGCCGCCCGCGACCCGCGGTCGCCGAGGCTCGCCGCCGCGCCGCCGGCTTGATCCGTTCCGTCCAGCCCGCGTAACGCCGCATCGTGTCGATGGTGCAAGAGCGAACCGTTCTCGAGCACCTCACCTGCGACGAGCGGATCGCGATCGCCGCCCGCCCCGGGCGCGCGGGAGCTCGTGAGCGGCGCGTCGCTGCTGTACCTCGGGCGGCAGCTCCGCCTTCGCCTGCTCCCCGACGAGGACCCGCGCCCCCTGGCCCTCCACGGCGGCTGGCTGGAGCTGCCGCTCCCGCGGGGCCTCGCGCCCGAGCACCGCGGCGCGTACGCGCGGGCGGCGCTGCTCGACTGGTACCGGCGGCGGGCGACGGAGCGCCTGCCCGGGTGGGCGGCGCCCTGGGCGCAGAAGCTCGGCGTGTCGTTCGAGCGCCTCGTCGTGACCGACCCGGCGAAGCGCTGGGGGAGCTGCTCCCGCGGCGTCCTCCGGATCAACTGGCGCATCGTGCAGGCGCCGAGGACGCTTGTCGATTACGTGCTCGCCCACGAGCTCGCGCACCTGATTCACGATCACCACGGGCGGGAGTTCTGGGCCGCGCTCGGCCGGGTGATGCCCGACTACGAGGCGCGGCGGGCCCGCCTGGCGGAGCTCGGGCCAGCGCTGCTGCGGTGACGCCAGAGCGGGCCAGCGCTGCTGTGCTGACGCGGTCGCGCCCGGTGGTCGACCCCTCTCGCCCCGGCGCGCTGCCCCGGGCAGCCCCGCCTGCCTGGGACGATGTGCCCCAGGCGTTCAGCGAGCTGCAACCTGGGTCGGGCCGCTGCGGGGATGGCCTCACCGCCTCCGCTGCCGCCGCTGGCTGGGCCGCTGGGAGGCCGTCACGCACCGCCGCGGCGCCCTGGCGCCTGCCAGGAAACCCGGACCTGGGCCCATCGAGACGCGCTTGCATCTGGCCACGCCGTCCGAGCGCGCCGTAGTCTTCGCCGCGATGCGGCCCCTGGTCACAGTCCGCGCCAAGAACTTCCGCAGCCTTCGGGATGTGGAGGTGGAGCTCCAGCCGCTGAACGTCCTCGTCGGGCCCAACGCCAGCGGCAAGTCGAACTTTCTCGACCTCATCGCGTTCCTCGGCGATGCCGTTCACGAGCATCTCCGTCCGGCCATCGAGAGGCGTGGCGGCTTCGAGCATGTCGCCTTCCGAGGCGGTGCGCGCCAAACACAGGCGCGCACGGTCGAGATCACGGTCGAGGCGATCGTCACCCGATATGCGAGCGACAAGGCCCGGGACGCCTACACGCTGCGGTTCAGCGAGGGCAAGGTCTTGCGGCGACCGAGTGGCCGGGCGATGGCCGTCCTCCGTCGCGACGAGGAGTTTCGATTCAAAAGGACACAGGGCAGCGGCCGCCGGCTGACCATCAACGGGACCAAATTCACCGTCTACGACACATCGAAGGACACACCGCGGAAGGGGAAGCAAAAATCGGAGAACCTGCTCCAGAAGGAGTCGCTCGGCCTCTCCACGCTGCCGCGCCTGGCGCCGGAGCGGGGCGGTGAGCAGGTGGGCAAAATTGCCGACCTCTTCTCGACCTTTCGCGTCTTCGACGTCGACGTGCCGGCAGCTCGGTTGCCTTCAGCGCTCGATCGCGGCGAGAAGCTCCAGCCCGACGCCGGCAACCTCGCGGCCTTCCTCCACGAGCTCTCTCGAGATGCGGACCTCTTCCGCGACCTCGAGGACGACGCGCGCGCGATGATCCCGGGGCTCGAGCGCATCCACTTCCGCCCGGTGGGCGGCGCCGAGGAGGCCGTCGCCGTCGAGCTCGAGGAGCGCGCGCTCCGTGGCCGCACCTC
This sequence comes from Sorangium cellulosum, assembly GCF_004135735.1. Lineage (GTDB taxonomy): Bacteria > Myxococcota_A > Polyangia > Polyangiales > Polyangiaceae > Sorangium > Sorangium cellulosum_F. The sequence goes on from NZ_CP012670.1 coordinate 331,916, forward strand.
GCTCGCCGACGCGTCGTATGGATCCATCCGGGCGCTCGCGCTGCTGGCCATGATCTACGATCCTGCCCCTCCGCGCCTCACCTGCGTCGAGGAGATCGATCACGGGCTCCACCCCTACGTCTTCGACCGGCTGGTCGAGCGCCTGCGTGACGCCTCCTCGCGGACGCAGTTTCTCGTGGTCACCCACTCGCCGGCCCTCGTGAACCGACTGCGTGCCTCCGAGCTCATCATCTGTGAGCGAAATCAAGAGACCGGTGAGACGTTGATCCCTGCCGCGGACCCGGAGGAGGTTCGGAAGATCGAGAAGAAGCTGGCGGGGAAGATGGGCCTCGGGGAGCTGTGGTTCAGCGGGACGCTGGGGGGTACGCCTTGAGCCGGCGCACCCGGGATCAGCCCGTGCGGGGCGGCAAGAAGGCCCCGAAGCGGCCTCCTGTCGTGCTGGTCTTCGGGGAGGACGAGAATGATCGGGAGAGCATCAAGATCCTGCTCGAAGCGCTCTGCCCGGCTCTGGCGAGACGCGTCCAGACGCGCCGACACCCGCTGGTGCTGATCAAGAGCGCGCGCCCGATCGATTACGTCGGAAAGAACGTCGGGAGGATCCGGAACGCCAAGGAGGAGCTCAAGCGGCGCGTGGTGCCGAGCGACGTCAAGAGCGGCCAGCGCGGGTTCCGTGGGTATCGCGAGTCCGACGCACCCCGGATCGCCGCCGAGGTGAGCAAGCTGGGTTTGGCCAACGCACCGCAAGCGAGCAGCGGCTCGTACGACCATTTTCGCCGGAGCGTGGGCGCATGCAGCGCGGGTGCTCGCCCAGCGCCCAAGGGCGCTCATCCTTCTCGATCTCGGTGACGTAGATGCCGACGACGAGGCGCGGCGGGCCCGCCTGGGAGAGCTCGGGCCAGCGCTGCTGTGGTGACGCGGTCGCGCCGGGTCGTCGCCCCTCCTCCCATCACCGCGGGCCGACGGCTTGACAGCGGCCTCGGTCCGACGGATCCTTCGGGTCGCGGGCCGCTCCGGGCCCGGCTCCTCGCGCCGCCGCCGGCACGGCTCGCGCGAGGGGCGAAGAGGGCGCTGCCCTTCGGCGGTCTCGGATCGTGATGCTGCCGCTCTTCCGTCGGTGCCGGCCGACAAGGACCGATCTCGGCGGATCACCTGGACGAGGCCGATGGGGAACCGTCACCACAACAAGAAGCTGCGCGCGGACGTTCGGGCGAAAATGGCCAGGACCGGCGAGAGCTATCAGAAGGCGCTCGCGCGGCTCCTCGCCGAACGCTCCGCGCCGGGGCCCGTGCGCGGCGTCGATCTCGTGCCGATCGACTACTTCGGTGCGCCGGCGGCGCTCGCGACGTTCGAGATCGCGGGGCGGCTCGCCTGTCTCGTCGTCTCGAGCCCCCATCACCCGCGGCCGTTCCCCCGCGGTCCCCTGGTCGCCCTGGCGGCGCGCGGGCTTCGGACCGTCCATTGAGTGATCCTCGCGAGCTCGAACGCCGCGAGGTCATGATGAGCACTGCAACGAGAGACAGCGTGTCGGCTCGACGCGCGCGTCGCCGCCAGCGCGCGGCAAGGTAAGCTAGCGTGCGAGCGATCTCGTCCGCTACGAGATCCGCCATCCGCCGACAGCGTGGGCGGTTGTCCCACGCAGCGCGGACGGCGCAACTGAGCTACGACTGCGGGATGTTCGGCCCAGGGCATCCTCAGTACCGTCCGCAGCCACCGCCTCACTACCCTCCTCCTCAGCCACCGCCGTATTACCCTCCACCGCCGCCCCCTCCGCGGCGTCCGAAACCAGGCTTGCCGCCGGTCGTGATTGTGCTCCTCGTCCTGGGAGGGCTGTTCTCGCTCGGCATGGGCGCCCTCATCGTGCTCGGCGGCGTGGCGTACGTCGTGGCGAACGCGACGCCCGAGCACGCCGTCGTCGAGCCCGTGCCTTCCGGCGTGTCGACCGCGGGCGGCGCCTTGCCCGCGCCGCCCCGGTCGACGAACACCCCGCTTCGTCCCGACCTGGATGCCGAGGAGGCGGCGGGCGCGGACCCGTCCATCGGCGAGCGCGCCGCAGGCGATGGCCCGGCGCCCGTCGGCAATCACGGGACGGGCGAGACGCCGGCGCCCTCGTCGGCGGGAGGGCGAGCGCCCGCCTCCCCGAGCGAGGGCTCCTCGAACGGAGGCACGAGCAGCGGAAGCGCGACCGGCGGGGTGTCCTGGTGGTGCACGGCGAGCGCGTCCGTGCGCGTCTGCGGCTTCGCGGGCGCCTGCAACTATCAGATGGTGTTCGGCAACGGCGGAGGGAAGGACCGCTTCATGGCATCGCAGCAGGCCAAGCGGGCGTGCGAGGCGAGCGCGCGGGCGAAGGGCGCCACGGCCGTCTGCGTCGTGCAGTGCAGCGCTCGCTGACATCGTAGGCGTCGTCGTCCATCGCGACGAGCGCCACGCCCCCCACCGCGGCCATCGCTTCATCGCCCCGTCGGAACCCTGCTCCGCGGCGGGGGCTCCGTCGCTGCCTATCCGCTCGGACCGTGCTCACCGGTTGCCGCCGCCCGCGCCCACGACGATAGAGTGCCACGACCACGAAGGAAAGCGGCTGCGCCCGGCGGCCGTTCATCGCCGGTGTCCTCTTCATCCGCGCTGGCGACGACAAGGTCGCGAGGCCGCGAGGAGAAGTGATTCTTTTCGGGAGACCTCATGAAAGCACGCGCGAGAACATGCTCTGCTCTTGTCTTCCTGTCCGTGTCGGCCGTGTCCGCGTGCGGCGGCTCGGGCGACAGCCCGGGGGGCAGCAACGTCGTTTACGGATCATGCGAGGAGGTCGCGGCCTGCGGCGGCGATCCGACCGGCTCGTGGACGCTCGACGGCATGTGCGTCGATTCGTCGCTCTCCGCGGCTCACCTCGAGGACTGCGACGCGAAGTCGGACGCGAGCGGCCTCGAGGCGAGCGGAACTCTCGACTTCCATGCCGACGGTACCTTCGTCAGGACCATGACGGGCAAGGGAAGGAGCCGGTCGATCTACCCTCCGGGATGTTCCTTCCTCGAGGGCGGGACGCTCACGTGCGAGGGGCTGGACGACCTCCTGAAGAGGAGTGTGGACCGCGTCGACTCGGACTACGAGTCGGCGGGGTGCGCCGTCGTGGGGGAGAGTTGCGTGTGCGACATGGTCATGTCGGAGACCACCAGGACCGAGACGGGCACCTGGACAGCCTCCGGCGCCGCCTTGACGATCGCGCGCGACGGCCGAAACCCGAGGAGCGAGGCGTTCTGCGTGCACGGCTCCTCGCTGACGCTCGGCGTATCGGCAGGGAGCCAGGCGGACGACGTCACCGCCTCGACGATGACGAGCTACATGCGGTTCACGAGGCGATGACGCGCGAGGGGCGATGCCCCTTCGACGACTCCACGACCCCGCGCGTGCTGCCCGGGGCGAGCGCCTCGAGCCGCGCCCGCTGCCGGCCGGTCAGCTCCCCGATCGCGCGCACGACGGCGAGGTCCTTACGCTTCGCCTCGACGATCACCGCCACCTCCCTGCCGCCCGAGGCCTCCTCGATCGCCTCGCAGAAGCGGAGCAGCCCGCGCCCGGTGATGTGCTCGGCGTGCGCGCCCGCCGGCTTGCCCTCCCACTGCTCGCTGTAATGGAGCTCGGGCACCCGGTCCGCCGGCCAGGTGCCGAGGGCCCCCTCGAGCTCCACCGCGTACGGCGCGCTGCGCGGGTTCGCCGCCCAGTGCAGGTGATCGAAGACGATGGGCACCTCGCCCCGCGTCGCGTCGAGCAGCTCCGGCACCGTCCAGCCGCGCTCGTCGTTCTCCAGCGCGAGCCGCGAGCGCGCCGCCGGCGTGAGCCGCGCGATGCCCTCCCGCAGCCGGACCGCGGTGCTGTCGCGATCGCCGTAGACGCCGCCGCCGTGCAGGGTGATCGAGCCCCGCGCCCCGAGCAGATCCATGACCCAGCCCTGGTCGTTCATGACCGCGAGCGAGTTCAGCACCACCTCCTCGCGCGGCGAGGAGAGCACCACGAACTGGCTCGGATGATTCGACAGGTGCACACAGCACCGCTCGGCCGCGCGCCGGACGGACCGCAGGTCCGGCACCAGCATGCGCGCCCCGGGCGCGATGTCGAGCAGCGGAAAGAGATCGCTGGAGATCCGGTAGGAGAGGAGCCCGAGGCCGGCCGAGTGCATGATGGAGCGCCGGACGTACTCGGCGTTGTACCTGTAGATCGGCGTGAGATCGACGAACCCCTTCAGGAAGCGCCCGAGCTGGGCGGTCTTCATCGAGGGCTCCGGCATCCCGAGCGACAGGCAGGCATAGCCGAGTCGAATCATGACGACAGGGTGTGTCGTCATGGGCTCGCCGGCATCGGGGTTGCAGCGATTTATTCCATGTCCATGTTCGCTGCTGCCGATCAGGATCAGGCCCGCTCGACCGCGCGGGATCTCCTCTGCCGCGCCGGGGGGCGGGGCGCGCGCGTGGCGGTCGTGTACCACGCCGACGCGGACGGGACGTCGGCCGCCGCGCTCGCCTGCTTCGCCGCGCGCGCCCTCGGCGCCGAGGTGGCCACGGCGACGCCGGACAAGGGGGAGAACGTGCACAGCCCGGCGTTCGGCGCGCGCGTGGAGGCGACGGGCGCCGCGCTCGCGGTGGTGCTCGACACCGGATCTCGGCCGGGGCGGCCCTTCGCGATGCCCACGCTGATCATCGATCATCACCGCGTGGACCCGGCGCAGGCGCCCGAGGTGGAGGCGTTCGTGAGCACGTTCGGGGGCGATCCCATGACCTCGACGAGCGCGCTCACGTACGAGCTCCTCGCGCCGATCGCGCCCGTCGCGCCGCGCGCCTGGCTCGCGGCGCTGGGGCTGCTCGGCGACCTGGGCGACGCCGCGCGCCGCCACCCGCTCGTCGCCGCGGCGGCCCGGGAGCACGGGATCGGGGCGCTGCGCGAGGCGGTCGCGCTGGTGAACGCCGCTGGCCGGTCCGAGGCCCACGACGCGGGCGTCGCGCTCGCGGCGCTGCTCGAGGCCGAGCGCCCCGCGGATCTCGCGCGCGGCGGCGGCGAGGCGGCGGGCCGGCTCCGCGCGCTCCGGCAGGAGGTGGCGGCCGCGACCCGGCGCGCCATCCGCGTGCCGCCGCGCGTGCACGGGCGCTGGGCGGTCATCCAGCTCGACGAGCCGTACCGGATCCACGGCCCCGTGGCGAGCGCGTGGACGCGACGGCTCGCCGACCAGATCGTCCTGGTCGCGAACCGGGGCTACGTGCCGGGCCGCGTGCACTTCTCGGTGCGCTCGCACCGGCCGCTCGATCTGCGGGCGGCGCTGTCCGCGCTCCTGCCCGACGCCGGCCCCGACTTCGCGGCGGGCCACGACCGCGCGACCGGCGGCATCGTCGACGCGGCGGTGTTCGACGAGCTGCTTCGGCGCATCCAGGGCGAGGCCGCGCGCGAGGCGGCGGCGTGAGCGGGGCGGCCGGTCCCACGGGGCGCGAGCGTCGCGGCGAGCAGCGGTGTCAGAGCTCGTTTGTCTCCGCGCGCGGAGCAAGCTTCGCGAGGCGAAGCGCCGCGCTGCCGTGAGATCGGCTCGATGTGTCGGTGTTCGATCCTCTCGGTCATGACGACACGAGCGCCAGGACCCATGATCCCTCCGGGCTCGACTCGGGCGTGTCTATCTGACGGACTCGTGCTGGGCGTCGGGCAGAGCGGTTGTGCGGAGGCATCCATGACAGCGAGGGGATCGAGCGGGGGCATCCTTGACGCGGCGCATGAGGCGGGCGGCTTCCGGGGCGCGCACGCCGTCGTCCTCGGGGCGGGCATGGCCGGGCTCGTCGCGGCGAGGGTCCTGACAGAGCACTTCGAGCGCGTCACGATCGTGGACCGCGATCACCTCCCGGCCTCGCCAGAGCCCCGGACGAGCGTACCGCAGGGGCGCCACGTCCACGTCTTGCTCGGCGCCGGCCTCGACGTGCTCAGCGGCATGTTCCCGGGAATCGTGGAGGAGATGACCGAAGACGGCGCGCTCCTGCGCGATTTCGGCGAGCAGCTCACCTGGTATCATTCCGGCGTCTGGAAGGTGCAGTTCGCGAGCGGCATCCCGCTCGTCCAGTGTAGCCGTGCGTTCCTGGAGCATCACGTTCGCCAGCGCGTGCGCGCGCTCCCGAACGTCGAGGTCCTGGACGAGACGACCGCCTCCGGCCTGCGTCTGAGCGCGGACGGCGCCCGGGTCACCGGCGTTCACGTCGAGCGCCCGGGGAGCGGACCGGGAGAGCTCCCTGCGGAGCTCGTCGTGGACGCGAGCGGGCGCGGCTCGCGGGCGCCGCAGTGGCTGGAGGCGTCCGGTCATGCGAGGCCACCCGAGAGCAAGGTCGAGATCGACATCGCCTATGTGTCCAGGATCTACCGACCTCCCGAGCGCTACCGGCGCAGGCCGCTGTTCCTGATCATCTACCCGCGCCCGCCGGAGCAGAAGCGAGCGGGCTTCCTGTGCAGCGTCGAGGGGGGCCTGTGGTACGTGTCCCTCAGCGGCTATTTCCGCGAGCATCCGCCGCTCGACGATGCCGGGTATGTCGCGTTCGCGCGCGCCCTGGCGCGGCCCGAGCTCCACGAGCTCATCAAGGATGCCGAGCCGCTGACCGTCCCGGCGGTCTATCGATTCCCCGCGGACCGGAGGCGCCATTTCGAGCGCATGCACCGCCACCTGGAGGGCTTCCTCGTCCTCGGCGACGCCGCCTGCGTCTTCAACCCGATCTTCGGGCAGGGAATGAGCGTGGCGTGCCTCGGCGCGAGCGCGCTCGCACGCTGCCTCCGCGAGCAGGCAAGGGGAGACGTGCGCGGCCTCGCCCGGTGCTTTCAGCGCGAGCTCGCCTCGGTGACGGATCTGCCGTGGCGGCTGGCCACGACGGAGGATCTGCAGTTCCCCGAGGCGCAGGGCGAGAGGCCGTTCTGGTTCGGCGCCATGAGGTGGTACAATAGAAAGCTCGAGGAGATGTCGGCGTACGACACGGAGATCTACGGCAGGTGGCTGCTCGTCCTGCACCTCATGCGAGGGCTCGGCATCTGCTTTGCGCCCTCGGCGATGCGCGCCGTGCTCGGTCACTCCGTCCGGCATGCGCTCATGCCCGCGGCCGACCGCGCGCGCGCCGCGAACGAGCCGCTCCACAGGAGCGACCCGGCGACGCGGGCGCGCCTGACACCCTATTTCGCGCGGATCGCCGGCGCTCAGGCCGGGGCCACGAGGGCCCCGCGGCCGCGCGCGGGCGGGGCCCGCGCATGACGCAGCCAGGGGGACCGAGGATTCGACGCCAGCGGATGCGTGGACGCTTCTTCCCCGAGCTGGCGTAGTCCAACCAACCTTTCTGGCGAGTTACTCGCGGAGCACCCACCCTCTGCTCAGCGCCCCAGGCGCTTGCGGACGGCGCTGCGTACCGGCTCGGGGAGCGTCGCGAGGTAGTCGTCGGGCAGGGCCTGAAGCACCGCATCGGGCAGCGCCGCCACGATCTGCTCGGGCGCGAGCCCTGCGAGGCGCTGCTCGGGCGCGAGCCCTGCGAGGCGCTGCTCGGGCGCGAGCCCTGCGAGGCGCTGCTCGGGCGTCAACGAGTTCAGCAGCTTCTGGATCACCTCGTCGTAATCCTCCATCTCCTGCAACTCCATCCCCACCTCCTGCGAGCCGACCAGCCGCGCCCAGAACTGCCGCCCCTCCGAGGTCCGCTGAGGCTGGTGAGCGAAGGCCCGGAGGTGGTCGTCGTCCTCTTGTTCACACACGACATCGATCTCTACCACGTAAAGCGAGAACAGCCCGCCGCGCAGCCGCCAGTAACCTCCGCCCAGATTCTTCCATCGAAGGCCCATCTCGTCCACGTCCGCGAGCAACGCCGGCGTCCTGGCGGGCACGATCAGCACCGCCCGCAGATCGGAGCGCCGCGGGGGACGGTTCTTCTCGTCGATGCGGCAGAGGTGCACGTAGCTCCAGAGCCGGTCGAGGTCGTCGGTGCGGTAGGGGCGGCCGATGCTCTTCAGCTCGACCACCGTGACGAGCGACAACCGTTGCCAGAGCCGCCGCAGCGTCGTGCGCGGCGAGACGCTCGGCTCCTTCGCGCGGGTCCTGCGGAGCACCATGAAATCCATCCGCAGCGGCTCGTCCGAGAGGGAGACCTCGTCATGGATCTCGAAATCGGGAGAGCCGTGTCGGCGGAGGTGAATCCCGAACAGGAAGTGCCATGCCGTGCGCCGTTTCGACACGCCCGTTGTGTGTGTCGGAGATGCGGGTCGCGCAAGCGGAATGATGGGCTGTTCGCTCGGGAAAATGGTGAGCGTATCCGTGGGAATTCGCTCTTTTTGAGGCTGGAGCCGGCTCCTCTGCGTAACGTGGGTGAGAGATGCGGATAGCGGCGTTGATCTATGCCGTTTTTTTTGAAATGAGAGCTGGCCTCTCCGCGCAACGCGAGCGCGCGTCGTTGGCGCGATGGCTGGCGTGAAGTGATCCTGTCGAGATGGGATCCGAGGACTCCGCGCAAGATGGCGTGAGCCCTCTGCTCGCACGCCCACCGGAGCAGGCGAGCCGCGCGGATGAGCCCGCGTGGCGCCGGCGTCGCTCAGGCCCGCCGGTCCAGCCCCACGATGCGGTCGAGCAGCGCGCGGTCGAGGCTCGCCTCCACGGCCGTGGCGAGCCGGTCGTACTCCTCGTGCCGGCTCGGGATCGCCGGCCCGTCCGCGGGCGCAGGGAGCCCTCTCCGCTCGCGCAGGGCCGCGAGCAGCGCGCGCCGGAGGCCGTCGTTCTCGAAGATCCCGTGGATCATCGTGCCCACCACCGCGCCGTCCGCCGATACGGCCCCGTCGAGCGCCGCCTCCGCCCTGCCGCTCCGCGTCCGGATCTCGAACGCCGCGGCCGCGCTGCCCGTGCGCTCCACCCGGCCCATGTGGATCTCGTAGCCGGCGAGCTCCTCCTCGGCCGCGCCCGCCGCGCCCAGGAACGAGCCGCCCGCGATCCGCGCCCGGACCTGCGCTGTCGTCTTCGCCCGCTCGAACCGCGTCCACACGTCGAGGAGCCCCAGCCCCCGCGCCTCCCGCTCGGCCGACTCCACCCCTTCCGGGTCCTCGATCGCCCCGCCCAGCATCTGACAGCCGCCGCAGATCCCGAGCGTCCACCCGCCCTGCCGCGCGCGCGCCGCGACCGCCTCCGCGAGGCCGGTCGCGCGCAGCCACGCGAGATCGGCCATCGTGCTCTTCGTCCCCGGGAGCACGACCAGGTCCGCGCCGCCGACCTCGTCCGGCCGCTCGATGAACCGCACCACCACGTCCCGCTCGTGCTCCAGCGGCTCGACGTCATCGTAGTTCGAGATCCGCGGCAGCCGGATCACCGCGATATCCACCTGCCCAGGCCCCGCCGGGCCCCGCCGCCGCCGGCTCTCCAGGGCCACCGAGTCCTCGTCCGCGATGCGGAGCTGCTTCAGATAAGGCACCACGCCGAGCACCGGCACCCCCGTCCGCTCGGTGAGCATCCCGAGCCCCGGCTCCAGGAGCCGCAGATCCCCGCGGAACTTGTTGATCACGAACGCGGCCACGCGCGCGCGCTCGTCCGGCTCGAGCAGCGCCATCGTCCCGACCAGCGCCGCGAACACGCCGCCGCGATCGATGTCGCCGGCGAGCAGCACCGGCGCGTCGGCGACCCGCGCGACGTGCATGTTCACGATGTCGCGGTCCTTCAGGTTGATCTCCGCGGGGCTGCCCGCCCCCTCGATCACCACGACGTCGTGCGCCTCGCGCAGCCGGTCCAGCGAGCGGGCGATGATGTCCTTGAGCTCCCCCCGGAATGCGAAGTAGTCGCGCGCGTGGAGGCTCCCGATCGGCTTGCCGAGGACGACCACCTGCGAGCGCGAGTCGCCCTCCGGCTTGAGCAGGATCGGGTTCATGTCGACCGTCGGCGCGACCCGCGCCGCCTCGGCCTGCACCGCCTGCGCCCGGCCGATCTCGCCGCCGTCCAGCGTCGCGAACGAGTTCAGCGCCATGTTCTGCGACTTGAACGGCGCGACCCGGAGGCCCCGCCGCTGGAACATCCGGCAGAGCGCCGCGCAGAGCAGGCTCTTGCCGACCGAGGACGCGGTGCCCTGCACCATCACCGTGAGCGCTGTCATCGTGAAAGCTCCTCCCAGAAGGCGGCCGCGCCGCCGTGGCCCCCAGCGCCCGCCGCGACCGCCGCGAGCGCGGTGAACAGCAGCGCCGCGAGCACCACGATCCGGCACGCCTCGTCGATGAGCTCCCGCCGGAGCGGCTCGACCGGATCGCCGAGGCGATAGTGCCCGCGCTTCTCGAGCTCGACCCGGAGCAGCCCGGCCATGGCCGCCATCGGCCGGCCGGCGTTCGGGCTCTCGGTGAGGCCGCCGTCGCGCCGCAGCACCGCGAGGCCGCGGCGCGCGTCCGCGCCGCGGAGCCAGCCGGCGGCGAGCAGGAGGAGCGCGGTGAGCCGCGCGGGCACGAAGTTCAGCGCGTCGTCGAGCCGCGCCGACGCCTTGCCGAGGTGCTCGTAGCGGCCGTGATAGCCCACCATGGCGTCGAGCGTGTTCACGGCGCGGTAGAAGAGCGCGCCGGGCAGGCCGAACAGGGCGAAGTAGAAGAGCGGCGCGACGAAGCTGTCCGACGCGTTCTCCGCGACCGACTCGATCGACGCGGCGACGAGCGCGGGCTCGTCGAGCTCGGACGGGTCGCGGCTGCAGAGGCTCCGCAGGGCGCCGCGGGCCGCCGGGACGTCGCCGGTCGCGAGGGCGTCGCGCACGCCGAGCGCCGCGTCGCGGAGCGCGCGCAGGGCGAACGTCGGCTTGAGGAGCAGCCCCAAGAGAAGGGGCGAGAGGACCGGGTGCGGGGCGATCAGCGCGGCGATCCCGGCGCCCAGCGCCGCGAACAGGCACGGGACGGCGAGGGCCATCAGCGCGCCGAAGAGCAGCTCCGCCACGCGGCCGCCCGCCGGGGCGCGGCGCTTCAGCGCGTTGATCGCGTTGCCCATCCACACGACCGGATGGACGGCGGCCGGGGGCTCGCCGCAGGCGAGGTCGAGCGCGACCGCCACGAGCAGCGCGGCCGCGGCCGTCATCGCCCGTCCTCGCCCACGACCGCGACCGGGCCGGGGCGCAGGCGCAGGATCGCGCCCATCACGGCCACGTAGAGCTCGCCCGCCGAGCGGCCGAGCCGCTGGTGCGCGCGCCCGGCGACGTCGCGGAACACCCGGCCGAGCCGGCTCTCGGGGACCACGCCCATGCCCACCTCGTTCGAGACGAGGACGACGTGGGGCGAAGCCGCCTCGACGGCGGCGGCGAGCGCCTCGATGCGCTCCTGGATGCGGCCCTCCGGCTCGTCGCGGAGCAGGAGGTTCGACAGCCAGAGCGTGAGGCAGTCGATCACGACGACGTCGACGGCGCCCGAGAGCGCGGCGACGCGCTCTGGCAGCGCGATCGGCTCCTCGAGCGTCGCGAACGCGTCGCCGCGCTCGCGGACGTGGGCGTCGATGCGCGCCCGCATCTCGTCGTCGAACGGCTCGGCGGTCGCGATGAAGGCGCGGCGCTCGCCGAGCGAGCGCGCGAGCGAGAGCGCGAAGGCGCTCTTGCCGGAGCGCACGCCGCCGCCGATGAGGGCGACCCGCCGGGGCGCCGCGCCGTGGCCGCTCATCGCGCCCGCTCCTCCCGGTGCGCGGCGGCGCTCGCCACGAGCCCCTCGGGTACGAGCGGGTTCGAGGCCCAGTGCGCGTGCACGTACGAGGCGAGGACGTTGCGCGTCGCGTACCCCTCGCGCGCGACCTGACCGCCCCGCCGGCGCCGGATCGAGTAGGCGTGCTCGATCGGCAAGGGCGCGGCCGCGGAGGCCGGGGCAGGGGGCGCGGAGGCCGGGGCGGGCGGCAGCGGCGGCGGCGCGGAGGCGGGCGCGGCGCGGAGCTCGGAGTAGCGGAACTGGTGGCCGCGGAAGCGGAGCCCCGCCGCGCCCAGGATCGTGCGCGCCTGCGTCTCGACCTCGACGTAGCCGAGCGCCTGCAGCTTCTCGCACATGACCGCCTCCGCCGGCACGAGCCCCACCATCGGATGCGCGCGCCCCTCCAGGGTGCGGATCGCCTCGGTCAGGTACATGAGCCCGCCGCACTCGGCGTAGATCGGCCCGCCGCGATCCGCGAACGCGCGGATCTCGGCGCGCAGGGCGGCGTTCCCGGCCAGGCCCTCGGCGTGCGCCTCGGGGTAGCCCCCGCCGAGGTAGAGCCCGTCGACGTCGGGCAGGCGCGCGTCGCGGAGCGGCGAGAACCGCACGATCTCGGCCCCCGCGGCCTCGAGGCGGCGCAGGTTGTCCGCGTAGTAGAAGTGGAAGGCCTCGTCGAACGCGATCCCGAGGCGCGCGCGCGGCCGCGCCCCGGCGCACGCCCCGCCCGCCGGCGCTCCCGCTGCCGCAGCTTCCGCCGCTCCCGTGGCGACCGCGGCCACGGTCGCTGTCTCCGGCAGCTCCTTTGCCCCGCGCGCGATCTCGAGCAGCGCGTCGAGCGCGATCCACGCCTCGGCCTGCGCGCCCCAGTGCTCGAAGCGCCCCTCCGGGAGCGCGGCCTCGTCGGCCGTGCGCAGGCCGAGGTGGCGCTCGGGGAAGCTGTGCGCCTCGTCGCGCGGCAGGCCGCCGAGCACCGGCGGCGAACGCTGCGCCTGCCGCAGCAGATCGAGGTGGCCGCGGCTGCCGACCTGGTTGCACACGACCGCGGCGACCGAGAGCCCCGGGTCGAACCGCGCGAAGCCCTGCACCAGCGCCGCGAGGCTGCGGGCCATGCCGGACGCGTCGACCACGAGCACGACCGGCGCGCCGAGCCATTTCGCGATCTCCGCCGTGGAGCCCTCCTCGCCGGTCGGGCTCGCGCCGTCGAACAGCCCCATCACACCCTCGATGAGCGCCACGTCGGCGCCCGCCGCCTCCGCCGCGAACGTCGACAGGACCGCTTCCTGGCCCATCATCCAGCCGTCGAGGTTGTGCGACGTCGCGGCGATCGCGCGCGCGTGGTACGTCGGATCCAGGTAGTCGGGGCCGCACTTGAAGAGGGCGACCCGCAGGCCGCGGGCGCGGAGCGCGCGCGCGATCGCCACCGTGGCGGTCGTCTTCCCCACGCCGCTCGCGGTGCCGGCGACGACCAGCCGGGGGATGGACCGGGGCGTCGGGGACATCAGAAATCGACTCCGATCTGGGCCTTTTGCCCCTGGTCGAACGGGTGCTTCACCGACCGCATCTCCGTCACGAGGTCGGCCAGCGCGACGAGCTCGTCCGGCGCGTTCCGGCCGGTGATCACGACGTGCACGTGCGCCGGCCGCGCGCGCAGCGCCGCGAGCAGCTCGTCCTGGGGGATGAAGCCGTAATTGAGCGCATACGTGATCTCGTCGAGCACGACGATGTCCTGCTCGCCGCTCCCGATGAGCGCCATGGCCTCCTGGAAGGCCGCGCGCGCCGCCGCCTTGTCGCGCGACAGGTCGTCGCTCTCCCAGGTGAAGCCGCGCCCCATGACGAGGAAGGTGAGGCCGGGGATCGTCTCGGCGAACAGCCGCTCTCCCGTCTTCCACTTCCCCTTGATGAACTGCACCACGGCGACGCGCATGCCGCGGCCGAGCGCGCGGAACACCATCCCGAGCGCGGCCGTGGTCTTGCCCTTGCCGTGGCCGGTATAGACGATGACGAGCCCTCGCCTCGACGGCGCGCCCGAGGCGCCCTGCGCGCCCGAGGCGCCCTGCGCGCCCGAGGCGCCCTGCGTGCCCGCCCCCGAGCCTTCTTCCGCGCTCACGAACCCTCCTCGGCCGGGCGCGGGGCCCGGGGCTTCTCCGCCTTGCGGAACCGGTGGCTGAACTCCGGATCATAGAGCCGCGAGTCGGCGAAATCCGTGGACGTGAGCACGCGGCCCACCAGGATCATCGACTGGCTCTTGATCCCCTCGGCGCGCACCTTCTCGCGGATGTCGGCGAGCGTGCCCCTCACGATCTTCTGATCGGGGCAGCTCGCCTTGTGCACCACCGCGACCGGGCAATCGGCGCCATAGGCCGGGATGAGCTGCGCCGTCACGTCCTTGAGCAGCGTGATGCTCAGGAAGAGGCAGAGCGTCGCCTGGTGCTTCGCGAGCTCCTCCAGCCGCTCGGCCTGTGGCACCGGCGTGCGCCCCTCGGCGCGCGTGAGGATCACGGTCTGGGACAGCTCGGGCAGCGTGAGCTCGCGCCCGAGCGCCGCCGCCGCCGCGGTGAACGACGAGACGCCCGGGATGATCTCGTACGGGATCCCGAGCGCATCCATCCGCCGCATCTGCTCGGCGGTCGACCCGAACAGGAGCGGATCGCCCGTGTGCACGCGCGCCACGTCGTGGCCCGCGTCCCTCGCCTCGACGAAGACCTCCACGATCTGATCGAGGGTCATGCCGGACGAGTCGATGACCCGCGCGTCCGGCCGGGCGGACGCGACGATCTCCCGCGGGACGAGGGAGCCTGTGTACATGACGACGGGGCAGCGGGCGACGAGCCCGGCGCCGCGCACCGTGATGAGCCCGGGATCGCCCGGGCCCGCGCCGATGATGTAGACACGCATGCGGATCTCCTAGAGGCAGCGAAGGACGGTGTCGCGCACGATCTGCCAGATGGGGTCGGGGATCTCGCCGAGCCAGCGCGCGTCGCGCTCCTCGGGCCCGGGCTCCTCGAGCGGGTCGTCGGGGCTCCACACGAGCCGAAAGAGCCGGTCGCTCACCGAGCCGTTCCGCTCGATGAGGAAGCGCCGCGCGAGCCGCCGCGCGAGCTCCTCGCCCTCGACGCCGAGCAGCAGCACCGGCGGCGCGACCGTCACCTCCCGGAGCGGCGTCAGCCGGACATACGGCGTCTTCAGCGCGTCGATCTCGCCCGGCGGCTCGAACCCGGCCGCCCGGAAGTCGCACGGCACCTTGGTGTTGCCGATGAGGTAATAGGCCCCCTCGGTCTCGGCGATCAGCGCGCCAGCGAGCCTCCCCACGCGCGCCATCAGGCCTCCTCCGCGGCGGCGCGCTCGTCCGCGACGACCAGCGTGCGCCCCGGCGTCTGTCCCGGGAGCGCGTCCCCATCCCACGTGTACTTGTTGGTATATCCGCGCGGCGTGACCATGTATCCCTCGAACAGGAAGGTGTTGCTCGACCCGATGAGCACCGTGGTCAGCATCCCGATCTCGTACTCCAGGAAGTGATCGAGGTCCGTGAGCACGACGTTCTCCAGCTTGCGGTAGGCGCTCTTCACCAGCGCGACCGGCGTCGTGCCCGCGCGGTGCGCGGCGATGATCTCCTGGGCCCGGACGATCTGGCGCGTGCGCCGGCCGCTCGCCGGGTTGTAGAGGCCGATGACGAAGTCCGCCGCCGCGGCGGCCTCGATCCGCCGCTCGATGACGGGCCACGGGGTCAACAGATCCGAGAGCGAGATGGCGCAGAAGTCGTGCCCGAGCGGCGCGCCGACGAGCGACGCGCACGCGTTGAGCGCCGTCATGCCGGGCACGAGGCGGAGCTCGGGCGAGTCGCCCCGCTTCCAGCCGATCTCCTGGAGCACCTGGAACACGAGCCCGGCCATGCCGTACACGCCCGCGTCGCCCGACGAGATGATCGCGACGCGCGCCCCGGCCCGCGCCCGCTCCACCGCCGCGCGCGCCCGGCCGATCTCCTCGGTCATGCCCGTCTTGATCACCTCCTTGCCCTCGATGAGGCGCTTCACGAGCCGGATGTAGGTCGTGTACCCCACGATGAGGTCCGCCTCGGCGATCGCCCGGAGGGCCGCGGGGGAGGTGTGCTCCTCGGCGCCCGGGCCGATCCCGACGATCGACAGGATTCCTTGCTCAGCCATGGCTCTCCTCGACGTTGCGCTTCTCGAACGGGATGCGCGCCACGGCGAGCGTCATGGACCGGCCCACGCCCTCCTCCGTGTACGCGCGCTTCGGCGCGAGCAGCCGCGCGGCGCCCGCCGCCCTGAGCGCCGCGGGCTCGGCGACGCCCCGGGCGCCGACGTGCTTCTTCACGGTCTCCGACGGGTTCTCGATCCCCTCGGTCCGGTCGAGCTCCTCGGCCGTGAACGTGACGAGCGGCCACCCCCGCCGCGCCGACAGCGCGAGCAGCGCCTCCTCGTCGGCCTTCTTGTCGATCGTCGCGATCGCCTTCACCGACCTCGCCGAGAGGCCGTGCTCCGCGAGGAGCCGCTCGACGCCGCGCTCCACCATGGCGAGCGGCGCCCCGCGGTCGCAGCCGAGGCCGAGGACGAGGCTCTTCGGGCGGTAGACCACGGCGCGCTCCAGGTGCGCGGGGTGCGAGCGCGACAGGTCCCGGTCGGTCGCGATGAGCAGGATCTCCCAGGCGTCCGGGTCCACGCCGTCGAGCGACGTCGCGTAGCGCACCCCGGGGGGCAGCGGCGTCCCCTCGGGCCAGAACGACGGCTCCCCGGTCTCCTGGACGAACAGCACGGGCGCGGCGTTCACGACCGCGGCGCAGCCGCGCGTCACGTTGCGATCCGGATCGTCGAGGGTCCACCCGAGCTCCCGGCCGAGGATGTCGACCGTCAGCGTGCCGAGCGCGTCGGACGCCGTGGTCACGACCGGCTGCGCGCCGAGCAGCGCGGCCACCCGCTCGGTGAACGCGTTGCCCCGGCCGACGTGGCCGGAGAGCACGCAGATCGAGAAGCGGGCGGCGTCGTCCACGCACACGACCGCCGGGTCGACCTTCTTGTTCTTGAGCAGCGGCGCGATCATGCGCACCACGGCGCCGACGCTGATCACGAAGACGTGGCAGTCGTAGGCCGTGAACGCCTCGGTGAGCAGCGGCCCCATCGGCAGCGGGAGCGGCCTCGCGCCCTCCGGCGCCTCGCCGAAGAGCTTCTGCGACACGAAGAGATCCGCGCCCGGGAGGCCCGGGACGAGCCGGCGCGCGATGTCGATCCCGTGGCGCGTGATGGCGTAAACGGCGTACGGCTTACGGGCGGCGCTCATGCCCCCTCCGATTCGTTGACGGTTCTTGCAAATGCGCCCGGCGACGACGCCTCGGCTTCCCCGACGAGCAGCCCGCTCCGCTCCCCGCGCGTGACCACCACCATGGCGAAGCAGTCGCCCCGCTCGCCCTGCGCGGCCCTGAGGTCCCGCACGATCCGCTGCTCGGGCATGGTCGCCTTCGAGACGAACACCGCCCGCTCGAGCAGGCCCGCGCGCGTGAGCGCCTCGATCACCTTCGGCATCTCCGGGCCGATCTTCATCAGGACCACGGTGTCGAACCGCGTGAGGACGTCGGTCAGGTCGTCGACGCCGTACGTGGCCGGGAGGATGGCGATCCGCTCCTGTCCGTCGGCGAGCGACAGCCCGCTCACGGCCGGGACCGCCGTCACCGAGGTGACGCCGGGGACGACCTCGACCTCGAGCCCGGGGAAGCGGCGGAGCGCCTCGCGGCGGACGTAGACGAACGTGCTGAAGAGCGACGGATCGCCCTCGGTGGCGAACGCGACGGAGAGGCCGCGCGACAGCCGCTCGCCGATCTTCTCGACCGCCGCGTCAACGTAGGGGCGGACCCGCTCCGGGTCCTTGCTCATGGGGAACGTGAGGAGCAGCCGCTCCTGCTGCGGCCGGGCGCTCGCCTTGCCGATCACCGGCTCGAGGATCCGGTACGCCATCGAGGCGCCGAAATCCGAGCTGCGCGGGAGCGCGAGCACGTCGGCGCCCTCCAGCACGCGCACCGCGCGCAGCGTGAGGAGATCCGGCGCGCCGGGGCCGACCCCCACGCCGTACAGCTTGCCGAGGCCGGTCATGACGCCTCCGGGGAGGGCTTCGCGCCCCTCGCGCCCTTCGCCTCGGGCGGCGCAGGCGGGTCCGCCGCCCCCGCCTCCGCCGGCTTGGTCGCGGCGAAGATGTGGATCGGGTTCAGCGCCTCGTAGCGCGTGTACCGCGCGAGCGGGACGCCGCGCGAGACCGACAGGAGCGTGACCTCGGGGTCGAGCCCACGCGCCTTGAGCACGCGGTACGCCTCGGCGACGTTCTCCAGCGTGATGGCGTTGACCACGAGCCGGCCGCCCGGCCGCAGCCGGTCGAGCGCCGTGGCGAGGATCTCCTCCATGCTCCCCTTGCTCCCGCCGACGAAGACCGCGTCCGGGGCCTCGAGCGCCGCGAGCGCCTCGGGCGCGCGGCCCGCGACGACGCGCACGTTGTCGACCCCGTGCGCGCGGACGTTGTCCCGGCAGATCTCCACGCCCTCCGGGTCGACCTCGACCGCGTAGACGCGCCCGAGCGGGCAGAGCATCGCCGCCTCGATCGAGACCGAGCCCGAGCCGGCGCCGATGTCCCAGACCACGGCGTCGGGGCGGAGCGCCATCGCGGCGATGGAGAGCGTCCGCACCTCGCGCTTCGTGATCAGGCCGTTCTTCGGCATGCGCTTGGCGAAGGCGTCCTCGTGCAGGTAGGGGACCTGGGGCGGCGGCCGCCACGCCGGATCGCTCCGGAGGAGCAGGAGCACGTTGAGCGGCCCGATGTCGTCGCACGCCGCGAGCGCGTCGAGCTCGAACGCGCGCACGCGCTCGCCCGCGCCCGCGAGGCGCTCGCAGACCCACGCCCTCCAGCCCGCGTCGCCGTGCTCGAGGAGCCGCGCCGCGAGCCGGGCCGGGCCGTTCTCCCGGTCGGTCAGCACCGCGACCTTGGACAGCCGCCGGAGGCGCGTCGCGAACCCCTCGGGCGAGCGGCCATGGACCGAGACGAACGCGGCGTCGTCCCACGCGATCCCCGTCCGCGCGAACGCCCACTGGACCGAGCTCAGGCTCGGGATGATCTCGACGTGCTCGGCGCCGAGCTTCTTCACCACGAGCGCGCCGATCCCGAAGAACAGCGGGTCGCCCGAGGCGAGGATGCACACGTTCTGCTCGGCCGACAGGCGCTCCACGCGCTCGAGCACCGCGGGCAGGCCGCCCTTCAGGGCGATCTTCTCGCCGCGGAACTGCGGGAAGAACTCGAGGTGCCGCTCGCCCCCCACGAGCACCTCGGCCCGCGCGACCGCGGACGCGGCGCGGCTCGACAGGCTCGCGCACCCGTCGTCGCCGAGGCCGACGACGGTGACGGCGCGGCGCGCGCTCATCGCGCGGCCCCCGCGGGCTGCGCCGGGCCGGCCGGTTGCGCCGGGCCGGCCGGCTGCGCCGGCTCCGCCGACAGGAGCAGCAGCGCGTGCACGATCGCGACCGCGATCGGGCTCCCCCCCTTGCGCCCGCGCGCCACGATGGAGGGGAGCCCCGACTCGAGCAGCGCCTCCTTCGACTCGGCCGCGGACACGAAGCCGACCGGCACCCCGATCACGAGCGCCGGCCGCGCGCCCTCCTCCTGGGCGAGCCGCACGACCTCGAGCAGCGCGGTCGGCGCGTTGCCGATCGCGACGATCGCCCCGTCGAGCAGCCCGAGCCGGTGCGCCTTGCGCATCGCCTCGATCGCGCGGGTCGAGCCCTTCGCCGACGCGGCCTCGATCACGTCGTCGTCCGAGATGAAGCAATGGATCTTGCAGCCGTACGACGCGAGCCGCTGCTCGTTCAGGCCGACGCCGATCATCTTCACGTCCACGAGCACCGGCGCGCCGCCCCGGAGCGCCGCGACGCCGCGCGCGATCGCCTCCGGGTGCAGCCGCATCAGCGACCTGAACTCGAAGTCCGCGGTCGCGTGGATCACCCGGCGGACGACCTGCCACTCCGCGTCCGGGAACCCGTGGTCGCCGGCCTCTTCATCGATGATCGCGAAGCTCCTGTCCTCGATGCGCCGGCCGAGCGCGGTCATCTGCCGCATGTCGTTCACCGCGCGCGCGTCTTCACCGATCCTGGCACCGCTCATCGCTCCTCCGCTCTGTCCACGTCGGCGGCGCCCGCCTCGGCCGGGTACCGGCCGAGGAGCGCCCCGTTGAAATCGACCAGGCAGGCGTGCACCTCGAGGGCGCCGCCCGCGTGACGCGAGGTGTGCTCGACGACCCGCCGGCAGATCCCCCCGGGCACGCCGGCGAGCCCCTCGCGCTGGCACAGCTCGAGCACGTGCCGCGCGGTGTTCGCCTGCCGGATCTCGGCGGCGATCTCCGGCCGCGCGCCGAGCTCCTCGGCGATCTGCGCGAGCAGCTCCATGCTCACCTCGGAGCCGGCGGCGTGCGTCATCATCTTGCCGTCGGCCATCTTCGAGAGCTTGCCCATCATCCCGACGATGATCGCGCGCGCGATCCGCCGCCGCGCCGCGTGGCGGACGCCGGTGCCGATGAAGTCGCCCACCTGGATGAACGCGTCCTCCGGGAGGTGGGGGTAGAGCTTCATCGCGTAGGCCTCGGACTTGCCGCCCGTCGTCAGCACGAGCGTGTCCACGCCGCGCTCGGACGCGACGTCGATCGCCTGCACCACGCTCGCGCGGTAGGCGGCGGTCGAGTACGGCTTCACGATCCCGGTCGTCCCGAGGATCGAGATCCCGCCGAGGAGCCCGAGCCGCGCGTTGGTCGTCTCCTTGGCCATCTCCTCGCCCCGCGGCACGCTGATCGTGACCGTGGCGCCGGCGAAGCCCGAGCCGCCGAGCTCCTCCAGGACCATCTCGGTGATGTTGCGGCGCGGCACGGGGTTCACGGCCGGCCCGCCGACCGGCAGCCCGAGCCCCGGCTTGGTGACGACCGCGACCCCGGCGCCGCCGCGGATCTCGACGCCCGGCTCGCGGCGGAGCTCGACCTCGGCGACGAGCTCCGCGCCGTGGGTGCAGTCGGGATCGTCGCCCGCGTCCTTGATGACGCTGCACGTGGCGCGCGGCCCGTCGCGGTCGCAGCGGTGCAGGGGGAACGTCACCCGCTGGCCGTTGGGCAGGGTCGTCTCGATGGCGTCGACCGGCGCGCCGCGCACGAGCACGCGCGCGGCCGCCTTCGCCGCGGCGGCCGCGCAGGCGCCCGTCGTGAACCCCTCGCGTTGCCCTTTCGGGTCCCTCGGCCGGATCTCCGTCATCCTCGCTCCTGAGCGATCACGCCGACTTCTTCAGGGGGTTGTTGAAGAAGCTCTCGAGGAGCACGCCGCCCTCCGGCGCGCCGAGCGAGACCAGCCGGTCGCGGAGCGGGTAGAGGACGGCGCCGTCGCCCGCGCAGAGGATGGCGTCGCAGGGGCCCGCGGCGAAGAGCTCGCCGGCGATCGCAGCGGCGCGCGCCGGCCGCTCGGGGTGCCCGACCGGGGGGAAGCCCGAGGCGATCGACAGGTGGGCCGCGGCGGGGAGGCGATCCCGGACGAACCGCTCGGAGACGAAGTAGGCGTCGGACTCGACGAGCCAGAGCAGGTCGAGCCGCTCCGCGCCCGCGGCGGCCGCGCCGCGCGCGATCCCGAGCGCGGCGGTGATCCCGGTGTCGGTGGCGACGACGAGCGCGCGCCCGGAGAAGCCGTCCGGGAGCCGCAGCTTGCCCCAGGGGCCGCTCCACTCGAGCTCCCCGCCGACCGCGATGTCGCTCAGCACGTTCGAGCCCGGCCCGGCGCCGATCCGCTTGACCGCGATCTCGACGGCGCGCTGCTCGGCGTCGCTCGAGAGCAGCGAGTAAGCCCGCTTGGCGAGCTTGCCGCCGGGCAAGGTGACCCCGGTGTTGATGATCACGTACTGCCCGCCGGCGAAGCCGAGCGCCGCGCCGTCCGCGCGCTCGAGGCGGAGCAGCCGGGCGCCCTGCCCGAGCGGCTCCGCGTGGGTGATCCTGATCTTCGCCTTGCCTTGCGTCGTCATGACGTCACTCCTGTCCTCGGGCGTAACGCTGCTGCCGGCGCGGTCGTGCTCGCCGCGTCACAGCTCGCGCGCGTGCCCCGTGGCGTGTTCGCGGCGAGCGGCCCCTTGCGCATCGTAGGTTCATGACGGGAAAATCCCCGCGTCTCGCAGCATCGTGCTTACATCGCCTCCGTAATCCTGCCTGGCCTCGATGCGCGCCTCGGGCGCCAGGTCGCGTGCGATTCGCATCGCCTCCAGCAATGTCTTCTTGTCTGCCCAGACTGTGGTGAGCGGCCCGCCCGCGTAAGCAGCGGCGATCTCTTCGATGAACACGTCGTCATTTCGAAAGCGTGCGCAGAGGCCGTCGGACGCTTCCTCGACGAGCGCGGCCGACAGTGCTCTCGCGATCTCGGCTGCGATGGAAGCACGCACGCTTGCCTCGAAGCTCGGCGGGCACTCCTGCGGCATCTCATAGGTTTCCCACCACAGCGCGATCGACTCCAGGAGTGTGTGCCCTCCACCGGCTGCGGCGCGCAGCGCATCGTCGTTCCACTGATAACCGTAAATGACGCCTGTCTCGTCGATGTACAGATCGCCGATGCCGTGCCAGTGTCCGACAGGGAGGAGGGGCATGTCTCTCCACCGGACGTGTGGCCAGCTTCCGTCGGTCTCGAGCGTCTTTGCGTGCTCGTCGACTGAATACCGCCCTGTTTCTCTCTGGTGTAGAAGGGCCTGGAAAGTGCCCAGTAGAAGCACTGTTTCGTCTGGCGACGACAGGATGCCACCGAACGCCTCTTCGAGATCGAGCGCCGAGGTGAAGGTCGGCAGCTCCTCGCGCTCCAGTACGTGAAGGAGCGCCTCGCGAGAGCACGTGCGTGCGGGATCGTACAGCATTCCTTCCGTGTCCAGGTAGAGCCGTACGCGCCTCGACATGCGCCTTGTCATGATCTTCGAAGAGGCGCGGAGCGGAGATGTGTGCGTATTCATATGCGCGTCCAACCTGTCGAGCTGTCATGTCGCCATGCACCGAGGTTCTGTTCGGCGAATCCAGCGTGAGCTGCAGGATTGATGCCTCGGTTGCGGCTCGGCTCCCAAGTCGAAGATGGGTGTGCCGGTGGGCTGAAATCAGGGTTGGGACGCGCGGATGATGGCGGTAGTGCAGCGACTACGGCAGGATGAAGTGGGGCCTTGCTTCCGCTGTTGCGCGTGATGGTTCGCCCGTCTTTTCGTGTGATGGTGCACTTCATCCTGCCATCGATATCCACCCAGTCCGCTGGGTGATTGTCGACATACGCGTACGGCTTGAGGCTCGCCCCGATCCCGATCGGCTCCGGGCTGAGGTACTCCCCGGCCTCCGGATCGTAGTACCTGTGCCAGTTGCAGTGGAGCCCCGTCTCCTCGTCGGCGTACTGCCCTGGAAGCCGCAGCGGCGTGATTCCCGCCTGCTCTGTCGGCACGTCCCCGTACAGCCCCGCCGCGATCTCCGCGGCGATTCGCCCATCTCCCTCGACCAGCGCCTCGGGGAAGCCGTTCACCCCGTGCACGAAGTACCGGAGCGCCCCCGTCGCGCCGTCGATCTGCGCCAGCGGCAACAGGCTCTCGGGCAGCGTCGCATAGCGCCGCTCCTCCACGACGGGCTCGCCCGCCTCCAGCGCCCGCTCGCAGCGCTCGTGCACCAGCACGTCCCCACGCCACGCATACCGGGTCACGCGCTCGACCTTCCCGGCGAGCGCCACGCGCTTCTCGATCCTGCGGCCGAAGGCGTCGTACGCAAAGGTGATCGTCTGCCCCTCCGGCGCTCGCACCTCCAGCAGCCGCCCATCGGCGCTCCATTCGTATCGCCAGACGCGCTCGTCTCCGCCGTCGTGCCCGCTCACGCGCTTCTCGACGACGTCGCCGCGCTCGCTGTACGCATAGCGCACGGTCTCTCGTCCCGTCGTGCGCGTCGTCAACCGCCCTCCAGGCCCGTAGGTCCGCCGCTCGCCCGCCCGCTCGAGATCTCCCGCCGCGGTGAACGCGAACCGCTCTGCCACCTTGCCGGCCTTGCGCCGCTCGAGGACGCGGCCGTTCCCGTCGCGGCGCATCTCTCCCATCTTCCCGCCGAGGTCCTCGTCGGCGCGCAGCAGCCCTGCGGGCGACCACGCATACGCCCGGCGCCAGGTCTCCGGCGCCTCGAGCGGCCCGACCCAGGCGGGCTCACCGGGCTCGACGCGCGGCGCTGTCGGTTTGCCAAGCACGCGCTGCCGCGCCATCAGCCCCTCGGCGTTGACCTCGGTCGCGATCTTTCCGCCGCCGGGCAGGAGCCGCTCGACCTCGTAGCCCCCTGCATCGTACGTGAAGCGCAGCGGCTCGCCCTGGTCGCCCACCCGCACCGCGACCGGCCGCCCCATCACGTCACGTTGCACGCTCAGGTCACCGCCCGGTCCGCGCACGCAAACGGCCTTGCCCATCACGTCGTAGGTCCACGCGAAGGCCGCGAGCACCTCGCCACCCCGCCGCGTCGCCTCGGTGAGCACCCGGCCGCGCGCATCGTAGGTGTACGCGCATTCGACGTCGCCGCTTGCCGCGCGCTCGAGCCTCCCGAGGGGATCGTAGTCGAACACCTCCTCGCGCCCATCCGAGGTGCTGCGCTTGACGATCCTTCCGAGCGCGTCGTACTCGACGTCGACCGCGGCGAGGCCGCACCGGATCCGCGTGATCCTGCCCTGCAGATCGAGCCGGTAGTCGATCTCCCGCCGATCGAAGGTCCGCTCGCCGGTGATGCGCCCCTCGCCATCGCGCTCGATCCGGTGCTCCTCGCCCGCCTCGTTGACCGTGCGCACCAGGTCCTGCTCGCGATCGTAGCGGTACCGGACCTTGGTCCCATCAGGCCGCACCAGCTCGGTGACCATGTGGAACCCGCCCCAGCGCAGCGTGGTCGTGCGCCCGTCGGCGTCCGTGATCCTGCTCAGGTTCCCGTCGGCGTCGAAGTCGTACCGCGTCACCGCGCCACCGGGCCCGAACACCGCGCAGAGTCTGCCGCAGGCGTCGTAGGCGAAGCGGGTCTCGTTCCCCCGCGCGTCGGTGAAGCCCATCACCCGGCCGAGGAAGTCGTGGCGGATGCGCCGCTCGCTGCCGTCGGGCTCGACGACGCGCACGCGGTTTCCGAGCGCGTCGTACTCCATGCGCGTCTGTCTGCCGTTGGGCAAAGTCGCGCCTGTGAGCAAGCCGCGGCTGTCGTACGCGAAGCCCACGACGAAGCCCGCGTCGTCGTGGACGGCGACCACGTTGCCGCGCGCGTCGCGCTCGTAGCGCGCGGCGCCGCCGAGCGCGTCGGTCACGGCCGAGACGAAGCCGCGCGCGTCGTGCTCGTAGCAGGTGCGGTTGCCCATGGGGTCGATCTCGGCCACGAGCCGCCCCTCGGCGTCGCGCTCCCAGTGGAAGACGTGTCGTAGCGCATCCTCGTACTCGAGCAGCGCGCCCGCGTCGTCGTAGCGGAAGGTGTGCACGCCGCTGCCGCCGCCCCAGACCATCCTGTCGAGCTTGCCGAAGGCGTTGCCGTCGACGCGGCGGATGGCGCGCGAGGTGATCACCTCCGTGAGCGCGCCGCCGTGATGCTCGATCTTCGCGTGCAGGAATCCCTTTGCCGGCGAGCCGTCGCTCAGCGTCTCCGGCGCGCCGTCATCGAGCGCGTCGTTGCCCATGTTGGGGATGGGAGCTGTTCGTGCCATTCGCGTATGCTCGATTACGAGATGCGCCGGTCGCAAGCCGGTGCGGTAGCAACTCGTTGGCCCGTGCGTCCCCACGGGCGGCTGCACGCCGGGGCGCGTCCCCCCACGAGCGGCTGCACGCCGGAGGGCGTCCCCCCACGGGCGGCCGCACGCCGGAGGGCGTCCCCCCACGGGCGGCTGCACGCCGGGGCGCGTCCCCCCACGCGCGCCGGTCCCCCGGGGCGCGTCGGCGACGCGGCGGCGGTCCCCCGGGGCCCGTCGGCGACGCGGCGACGCAGGCGGGCGTCGGCCGATGTCCACCTCTTCGCAGGGCACGTCGTACCTCACTCCGCCGGGTAGATCTCGTGCACGAAGTCGTGCATCTCCTCGAGCTCGCGGTAGAGGCGCGCGAGCCCGTCGACCTGGGCGCGCAGGTCGAGCTCGACCTGCTTCGTCAGGATGAGCAGCGACCTGAGGTACGCGAGCTTCGCGTCGCCCGCCGGCGTCCGCGCGACCTTCTCCTGGAGCTCCGAGAGCGACCCCTCGAACAGCCGCGAGAGGCTCCGGAGATCCCCGGCGCGCAGCATCGCCGAGATCGGCCCCGGCGCCTCCGCGGCGGGGCCGAGCTCCGCGAGCTCGTGCGCGCGCTCCCCGGGATCGTCGACGCCCAGGATGTTCATGAGCCCAAGGCGCAGCGCTGCGATTTCATGACATGCCATGTCGGTCCTCTCCTGCTCATCCCTCATTGCATGATGTCGTCGACGAGCCGCGCCACCAGGCGATCGCCGAGCAGGTGCTCCTCCACGACGTCCCTCGCGTCCTCCTCGCGGACGCCCCGGTACCAGACCCCGTCGGGGTAGACGGCGACCGTCGGCCCCTCGCCGCAGCGGCCCATGCACGACGTCCGCGTCACGCGGATCTCCCGCTGCTGGCCGGCCTGCTTCACGCGCCGGCGCAGCGCCTCGAGCAAGGCCAGGCTGCCGCGGTCCACGCAGTCGGCGTTGCCGCAGACCAGGACGTGCTTGCGCAGCGAGCGGTGCGCGTGCGGGTGGTTCGACGCCTGCGTGTGCGTCAGCGTGTGGCGCACGCTGTAGAGCATCGCCTTGAGCCCGCCGACCTCCCGCGCGAGCCCGGGCAGCGCCGTGCGGTACATGCACGTGTCGCACGGCAGCGGCGCCTCGCCGGCGAGCGCCTGGCGCGCGCGCTCGTCGAGGAGCCCGTAGAGCGCGCCCGACCGGCCGAGGTGCGGCGCGAGCGCCGCGCGGATCCACGGGTACGTCGCCGCGAAGCGCTCGACCTGCCCGGCCAGCTTCGTCATGAGCCGCCCCGCGAAGAGGAAGTACGGCAGCACCACGACGCGCTCGGGCCGCTGGCGCGCCACGCGCTCGAGCGTCTCCTCGACCGACGGCCGCGTGACGCCGATGAACGTCGGCTCGACCAGGGAGAGCCCCCGGCCCTCGCCGATGAGGCGCGCCATCTTGCAGTGGTCGCCGTTCGCGTCCGGATCGCTCGACCCGCGCCCGACCACGACGAGCGCGGTCCTGGCCCGGGCCGCCGGGTCGTCCGGCAGGGCGGCCCGGGCGCGCTCGAACGCCAGCTCCGCGAGCGCCGGGTGCACGCCGAGGTGGCGCGCCGCCGAGAAGCGCACGCCCGGGAACGCGGCCCGCGCCCTCTCCAGCGCGAGCGGGATGTCGTTCTTCACGTGGCCCGCCGCGTACAGGAACAGCGGCACCACCGCCACCCGGGCGACCTCTGCCGCGAGCGCCGCGAGCGCGTCGTCGAGGTACGGCGTCGCGAGCTCGATGTACCCGTGCCGCACGAGCACGTCGGGCCGCGCCGCGCGGTAGTCGGCCACGAGCGCCTCGAGCTCGGCGTTCGACGCGGCGTCCCGGCTACCGTGGCCGATCAGCAGCAGACCGGTGTCATGCATCCGAGCGCCTCCTCCAGGGTGAGCGGGAGCCCCGCCCGGCCGCCCAGGCCGGCGCGCGGCTCGGCCGCGGCCATCCGGGTCCAGAGCTCCGCGACCCACGGCCGCCGCATCCGCGCCCGCTCGAGCAGCTCCCCGCGGCCGAACACCTCCCGCGGCGGGCCGTCCGCGAGGACCCGCCCGTCGCCGAGCAGGACGACGCGATCGCAGAGCAGCGGCACGAGGTCGACGGCGTGAGTCGCGACGACCAGCGTGGTCCCCCGCTCCGCCGAGAGCGCGCGCAGCGTCCGGCACAGGGCGAGCTCGCCGGCGGGGTCGAGGCCCGCGGTCGGCTCGTCGAGGAGCAGCACGCGCGGCTGCATCGCGAGCATCCCGGCGATGCACGCGCGCTTGCGCTCCCCGAAGCTCAGCGCCTCGATGGCCCGGCCCTCGAGGTGCGCGAGCTCCACGGCGGCGAGCGCCGCCCCGGCGCGGCGCCGCGCCTCGCCGTCGGAGAGGCCGAGGTTCCGCGGGCCGAACAGGACGTCGTCGAGCAGCGTGGCGCCGAGGAGCTGGTCGTCCGGGTCCTGCAGCACGAGCGCCGCGCCCGCGGCGACGGCGTCCGACGGCGAGGCGACGCGGCGGCCCGCGATCTCGACGCGGCCGCCCGGCGTGGGCAGGAGCCCGACGAGCGCCCGGAGCAGCGCGGTCTTGCCGGCGCCGTTGCCGCCGAGCACGGCCACGGACGCGCCCGCGGCGACGTCGAGGCGCACGTCGCGGAGCGCCGCCTCCGCGCCGCGGTAGCCGATCGTGGGGGCAACGATCGCGAGCGCGCCCGCCGCGCTGCTGCCGTCGCGCGCCGTCGCGCCGCTCCCGTGGCGCGCCATCACACTGCTCCCGTCGCGCGCCATCACGCTCCTCCCGCGACGAGGCTGAGCGCCAGCGCGGCGAGGGCGACGGTGGCGAACGCGAGGTTCGCGGCGGGCGCGCTCGGCCGCAGCCCGGCGACGGGCAGCGTCCCCTGGTAGCCCCGGAGCTGCATGGCGACGGCGGCGAGCTCGGAGCGCTCCAGCGTCCGCAGCGCCACGACGCCCGCCACCGCGCCGGCCGAGCGCGCGGCGGCGCCCGGGCGCGCGAACCCGCCGCGGAGCGCGGCGGCGCTCCACGCGCTCTCCGCCGCGCGCTGCAGGACGGAGGCGAAGCGCCGCGCGAGCGCGAGCAGCTCGATCAGCGCCGCGGGCGCGCCGAGCCCGGCGAGCGCCGCCTCGATCTCGGCGGGCGCGGCGGCGCGGGCGAGCCACCGGAGCAGCGCGGCCGCGGCGAGGACGCGCGCGCCGATCGTCAGGGCGGCGCGCGCGCCCTCGCGCGTCGCGGCGTCGAGCGGGGGCGCCGCGCCCGCGAGGAGCGGCTCGCCCGGGGTGAAGACGAGCGCGAGCGCCGCCGCGACCCCGCCGATCCACGCGGCGGGCGCGAACCCGCGGAGGATCGCGGCGGCCGTCACGCCCTGGAGCCGGAGGGCGGCGCACGCGAAGAGGAGCAGCGCGGCGGGGGTCCTCGGCGAGCGCGCGCCCGCGGCGACGCAGCACGCGGCCACGGCGGCCCCGAGCCGGAGGCGGGGATCGACGTCGCGGAGCCGGGCCGGGAGGTCAATCCGCACGGCCGCCCGCTCCGCCGGCGCCGCCGGCCGGCTGGTCCGCGCGCTCGACGAAGAGCGCGCGCGAGAGGTAGCCGAGGGCGAAGCCGGCGAGCAGCCCGGCCCAGAGGAACGCGAACAGCAGGAGATCGCCCTCGAGCCCGGCGAAGACCGGCCCGGAGTCGTGGCGCCCCGCGGCCTCGGCGAAGCGGCCGACCACGGCCTCGTCGACGCCTTCCCACGGGGCGCGCATCACGGCGCTCCGGCGGCGACGGGCACGACCCGGAGCCGCTCCAGGATGTCGGGCCGCCGGGATCGCAGGAAGACGAGCGCCCCGGCGGTCATGGCCCCCTCGAGCAGGCCGAGCGGTAGCTGGGTGGGGACGAAGGCGAGCGCGACGCCGGCGAACAGGGCGCCCACCGAGCCGTCGCCCGACAGCCCGAGGGCGAGCTCGAGCGCGGTGGTCGCGTACGTGGCCCAGTCCGAGGCCACGCCGGCCAGGAACCCCGCGACCCAGAGGCCCGCGCCGCAGCGCTGCGCGGCGCGGAAGGCGAGGTAGCCGGTGAAGGCGCCCGCGATGCCCATCGACGTGACGTCGGCGCCGAGCGTGGTGAGGCCGCCGTGCGCGAGGAAGAGCGCCTGGAGGAGGAGCGCCACCACGGTGACGAGGACGGTCATCCAGGGGCCGATGAGCACCGCGGCGAGCCCGGTGCCGCACGGGTGGGAGCACGTCCCCGCGGTCGGCACGGGCACGGGCATGCACGAGATCGCGAAGACGGCGGCGGCGATCAGGCCGACGAACGGCTTGTAGAACGCGTCACGCCCGGTGCGCTGCCGGAGCAGGTGCAGGGCGATCGCGACGAACGGCAGGGCGAGCGCGTTCCAGAACGCGCACCAGCCGAGCGGCAGGACGCCCTCGGCGAGGTGCATCGCGGCCGCGGGCCTCGGCGCGGAGAGCGTCGCGAGGAACACGGCGATGACGAGCCCGGGGCGGCCGGGGTGACCGATTGGGGCGTTCCGGGTGAATTCCGCACCCGGACGCCACGAAGACGTGCGCAAGCTGCACCTCGTGGAGGCTCGGGTAGGTCTCCCGGCTCATGGGTTCAGGGAGCCTGGTCAGGCTCCCAGCGCTGCTTCCACCTTCCCAGGCCTCTCCTGTGAGGCCCAGTGGTCTTCGGAAGCAGCTCCCCACTCACGGTGGCGGTACCGCGCCGGATTCACACCGGCTTCCCTGTTATGCCCCTGAGGGCACCCGAGGTATGGATTGTCAGACAGGGGACTCGGTAGCCTCGTTTCGAGCCCGGCGTCAAGGAGCTTGCGCTGCGGTCGCGGCGAGGGCCTGTTCATGAGGGGAGGGGCGTCGGCGATGAGGGGAGGGGCGCCCGCCGCCGACCTCGCGCCGGCGCGGCGCTCCGCGACGCTCCGCCGCGCCCCGCGCCGGTGTCGCTTCTGCGGATCGCGCCCGCGTCGAGCGCGCGTCCTCGCGCGGGCACCCCTCCGCGGGCGTCGGCGCGCTGGCCGTCCTGCCCACCCCTCGCCCGCGGCGAGCCGGCGCGCGATCCACCGCTGTCACGGGCCACCGCTGTCACGGGCCACCGCTGTCACGGGCCACCGCTGTCACGGGCCACCGCTGTCACGGGCCACCGCTGTCACGGGCCACCGCTGTCACGGGCTACCGCTGTCACAGGTGCGCACTGCGCCGTCACTTCGCTCCTCGCGCGGGCAGGGGATCGGGCCGCGCAGGCAGGGATACGCGCGATCTCGGCGTGACGCGGCGCCCGGACCGTTGAAATTGCCCCAGACGCACCGAAATCGCTGCTGCTTTCTGGTGTGCTCGGCGCGTTTGCGGTCAAAGTGTCTTTACTCGAACATCGAGGTGCGGGCGCTCGCCCTCGCGCCCCGTCCTGTCATCCCGTCTTCACGGGAAAATTCCTTGTTTCGGTGAAAGCGCTGCCCGACCGTGACGGCCGCGGGGCTCGCGCGATCTCGGGGCAGCGTGCCTTGTTTGTCCCGAGTCTTTACTCACGTGAGCATGCGTTCCGTGCCTGTGTACAGCGCGTCGACTCCCATGGATCGGCGGGCGAGCCTCGGCGATGGTTTCGAGAATTCCGAATGGTTCGTCCGGCCGAGCTCCGCGTTTCCATGGATGGGTATGCCCGGCGCGAACGCGCTTTCCAGGAAGTCAGGCGAATGCGTCTCCTGCCGTGCCTGTCCGCCATCACGCCGTGAGCAATTCGCTCATGGAGCGAGCACAAGTTGCACTTTGTTATCGACAACGCGCGTATCGGTGGCACACTCCGATTGCTGCGTGCGCACCGGTGCGGCCCCCCCAGCCCGGAGCGCATGCGGCGCTTACTTGAGCACCGCGCTGGACGTTCCCCCTCCGTCGCGGTTCCCTGCCGCGCACATGCCTGGTCCCCCCTCGGGCATGATGCGCGGTCTTTTTTTGTGGGGATCTCCGGGGGCTGCGCCGCGCGCCGGGGGCTCACCGGAGGGGCTGAAGCGCAGGGCGTCACAACGGGCGACGCGCCGGAATGCGGGCCCCGGAGGTGAGCCCCCGGCGCGCGGCGCAAGCCTCCGGCGCTTGTTGGCTTTCCGGTTACTTCCCGGTGAACGTGGCTTTCGATTTCGACAGGAACGCTTTCATTCCCGTCTTCTGGTCCTCGCTGCCGAACAGGCCGGCGAACGCCTGGGCTTCGAGCTCGTTGGCGGCGGCGAGGTCGAGGCTCTCGCCGCGCAGGAGGACGCGCTTTGCGGCGGCGACCGCGAGCGGGCCGCGCGAGGCGATCTTGAGGGCGGTCTCGCGGGCGCGGGGCAGGAGCTCGGCGGCGGGGAAGACGGCGTTGACGAGGCCGATCGCGAGGGCCTGCTCGGCGGTGATCATGTCTCCCGAGTAGACGAGCTCGCGCGCGCGGCCGGGGCCCACGCGCCGCAGGAGCCGCTGGGTCCCGCCGAAGCCGGGGATGACGCCCAGGTTCACCTCGGGCTGGCCGAGCTTGGCGCCCTCGGCGGCGTAGATGAAGTCGCAGGCGAGGGCGAGCTCCAGGCCTCCGCCGAGCGCGAAGCCGTTCACGGCGGCGATGACGGGGAACGGGGCTGTCTCGATGAGCTCGCCCAGGCGGTGCCCCGCGTCGGCGAACCGCTTCGCGGCGACGGTGCTCATCGCGGCCATCTCGGCGATGTCGGCGCCGGCGACGAACGCCTTGCCGGCGCCGGTGAGCACGGCGGCGCGGATCTCGTCGCCCTCGGAGGGCGCGAGGAGGTCGTGGAACGCGCGGGTCAGCTCGCCGAGCACGGCGGGGTTCAGCGCGTTGAGCTTGTCCGGGCGCTGGATGGTCACGGTGGCGACGTGACCAGCGCGCTCGATGGCGACGAACTGGAGGGCACCGCGAGCAGGGACCCCCGGCTGCTGTTCTTGAGCGGTCATGCGGGGGAGCTAGCAGCGCGCGGCGCCGGAGGGAAGCCAGGGGCGCGCGGGGGGCCGGCGGCGGCCGCGTGGACGGACCTCTCTCCGGGCGCCCACCCGGCGTACGGGGCGGGAAGAGAGCAACCACAAGAGTGCACCTCTCAAACTGAAAGTAAACGTGGTCGTGGTCGTCGACGACACAATCGTGGACGTGAACGTTCTGCCGAAATCTTGGTCGACGATTGCCGCTGCCTCCGTGGGATTCCGCGCAACCGAGCTCGGGAACGCGCCATTGTCCCCGCCATGTTCGGACCCCAGCGACTTGACGGCTATCGTTGCGTCCTCTCACTCCTCGCGATCAGGGTCCGCTGGCAGCTCGATCCCCCTCTCGGGCAGGGAGAGCCGGCTGATCCGCCGCGTCGTGCGGCGATTTTCGTTCGCTGAGCATTGCGGAGGGCAGCGGAAATCCGGAGCGCGATACACGCCAATTCGACGCGATTGCAAGGGGATCGGCGCTGGAGTGCGCTGCGATCCTCGATGCATTCGAAGTGCTGGGCCTCGCCGCCGGCCAGGAGCTCGTGGAACCTCGCGAGCCGCTGGAGAAGACGGGCTCGATGCTCACGAAGAGGGCGCTGGCCGAGGTGAATCGTGGGAAATGAGAGCGGCGACTTCCGGGGGACGTTCACGTTCACGATTGAGCCGTGGACGACCACGATCACGTTGGTGACCGCTGGGGAGGCGGGCTTCGGGCCCTGGGCGCGAACGGACGAGCTTGGTTAAGGGTGATGCGCGGGGGCAACGAGCACCAGCGAGCTGGCGTCAGCTTGAGAGATGCACCCTTGCGGTCTTCTCCCCCATCGGCTGATCGCTGCGGAACCGCGACTGGCAACCTGGCAGCGTGGAGGGACTGGGATACTCCGACCCTGAACTAGCGGTCATCGAGCTCCAGGGCCCGGCGCCAGACGCCGGGCTCTCCTCGTTGGCGCGCCCGCCCGAGCTCAGGGTCCTCGAGGATCGAGGCGATTGATGCTCTCCCGCTCGGGCTGAACGGTGGCCCTCTCCCGCGCCCCCGATGCCCTCCCGGAGAGCGCCGGCGGGGGAGGGGGGGCCGCGCGCGGGGCCGGCGGGGTAGGGCCCCACAAACCCGAGCGCCGGCGTGCTCCACGCGACGCTCGCTCTGCCCGCCCGCCCCCGCTCGGCCGGCCACAGCCCCCCAAAAGGCGCGAGCTTGTGGGAGGGGCCCCCGCCGGCCCCGCGCGCGGCCCCCCTCCCCCGCCGGCTCCGTCGCTACACGGCCTGGCCGCTCTTCTGCCCCTTCTCGTCGTACACGTAGAACCCCCGCCCGCTCTTCTTCCCGTACCACCCCGCCGCCACGAGGTTCCGCAGCAACGTCGGCGCCCGGTACTTCGGGTCCCCGAACTCCCGGTGGAGCACCTCCGCGATCGAGAGCACCGTGTCGAGCCCGATCAGGTCCGCGAGCTCGAGCGGCCCCATCGGGTGGTTCAGCCCGAGCCGCGCCCCCGCGTCGATGTCCTCCGGCGTGGACAGCCCCTCCTGGAGCGCGAAGCACGCCTCGTTCAGGAACGGGATCAGCATCCGGTTCACGATGAACCCGGGCTGGTCCTTCGAGGTGATCACCGTCTTGCCGAGCGCCTCCGAGAGCGCCCGCACCGCCTCGTACGTCCCGTCCGACGTCTGCACCCCACGGACGAGCTCGACGAGCTTCATCAGCGGCACGGGGTTCATGAAGTGCATGCCGATGACCCGCTCGGGCCGGCCGGTCACCGCCGCGAGCCGCGTGATCGAGATCGACGACGTGTTCGACGCCAGGATCGCGCCCTTCGGCATCACCGCGTCCGCGGCCTGCAGGATGCCGCTCTTCACGTCGAAGCGCTCGGTCACCGCCTCCACCGCGAGGTCGACCGCCGCGAGCCCCTCGATCCCGTCGGCGACCGCGATGCGGCCGAGGAGCGCCTCCCGCGCCTCCGCGGCCATCTTGCCCTTCTCCACCTGCTTCGCGAGGATCGCGGCGACCTGGGCCTTGCCCGACTCCGCCAGCGCCCTAGACACGTCGCACAGGACCACCTCGAGGCCGGCG
Source organism: Sorangium cellulosum (assembly GCF_004135735.1). Classification (GTDB taxonomy): domain Bacteria; phylum Myxococcota_A; class Polyangia; order Polyangiales; family Polyangiaceae; genus Sorangium; species Sorangium cellulosum_F. The sequence goes on from NZ_CP012670.1 coordinate 366,305, forward strand.
GCCGCGGCGACCTGGGCGATGCCCCGCCCCATCTGACCCGCGCCGATCACCCCGAAGCGCTTGATCGTCGTTGCTTCCATGCCGCGGTGATAGCCGAAGCGGAGGGCGCGGTGAACCGCCCGCGCCGCGCTCGCCGCGGGCGCGCAGACGCGCGGCCGTCCCCGGGCGCACCAGCGCGCGAAAGCCTCGTCCAGGCTACCAGGCCAGCGGGGCCGAGGAACCTTGAAACCGCGTCGTCCGGCCGGCTATCTTCGGCCGGCCCGTGAACGGACCCGGCCGCATTCGCGAGGTCCGCGGAGAGACGATGAGCGTTGAGACGATTCGGATGGCCCTTGGGCGCCTGCAGGATGAGCCCGAAAACGAGTCGGCCTGGAACGAGCTCGCGGAGGCGGTGACCGCTCCGGGCAACGGCGCGGGCGCCGGGGACGTCGAGCGCCTGCTCGGCGCGGCGCGCGCGCGGCACGAGCAGCGGCGCGAGTGGGACGCGGTCGCCCGGCTCCTCGAGCTGGAGATCGCCCTCGCCGCCGGGAGCGCCGTCGAGGGCGCGATGCAGGCGGAGCTCGCGCGCGTCTACCACGAGGAGCTCATCGACGTGGACCGCGCCGCCGCCGCCTACCGCCGGCTGCTCGAGCTGCGCCCCGACGACGACGCCGCGGCCGAGGCCGTCGAGACCGACGCCTCGAAGCGCGAGAAGTGGCGCGAGCTCGTGGCCCGGTACGAGGCCGAGGCCGAGGCCGCGACCGACGCGTCGTTCAAGAGCGCGCTCACCACGAGCGCCGCCGACGTCGGCTACCGCTACGGCCGCGCCGAGCTCGGCGAGCGCGTCTTCGAGCTCCTCGAGCAGGCCCTCCGGCTCGACCCGAGGAACCGCCGCGCCGCGAGCCTCGCGGAGATCGCGTACGCCTCCGCGGGCGACTGGGAGGGCGTCGTCCGCGTCCAGTCGCTCGTCAAGGCCGAGGCCCAGGCGAAGGAGGACCGCGTGGCCGCGGGCCTCCGGGCGGCCCGCACCCTCCGGACCCGCCTGAGCGACGCGGCGCGCGCCATCGCGGCCTACGAGGAGGTGCTCGACCTCTCGCCCGGCCAGCCCGAGGCGCTCTCTTACCTGGCCGAGGCGTACTCCGCCGCGGCCGACTGGGACCGGCTGGTCGCCCTCTACGAGGACCAGCTCCGCGGCGGCGGCGCGAGGCCCGGCGAGGAGCTCGGCATGCTCGTGCAGATCGCCATGGTGCACTGGCGCATGCGCGGCCAGCCCCAGGCGGCCGAGCCGTACTTCGACCGCGTGCGGCGCGCCGACCCGGCGCACGCCGGGATGCTCAACTTCTACCGCGAGGTCCTGGAGCAGCGGGGCGACAAGCCGCGGCTCACGACGATCCTCACGGACGCGCAGCGCGCCCTGCCCGACGGCCCCGAGCGGCGCGCTCTCGCCACCGAGATCGCGCGGCTCGCCGAGTCGCAGGAGAACGCCGCCAAGGCCATCGAGCAGTACAAGTCGGTGCTCCGGACCGACCCGGAGAACCGCCAGGCGCGCGACGCCCTGAAGCGCCTCTACCTGCAGACCGAGGGGTACAACGCCCTCGTCGAGCTCCACCGGCAGGACCTGGAGCGCACGCCCGCCGACGACGTCGCGGGCCGGGTCGGGGTGCTCCGCGAGATCGCGGCGATCTACCGCGATCGCGCCAAGAACGACGCGGCGCTCGTCACGGTGCTGACCCAGATCGTCCAGCTCGACGACAAGGACGTCGACGCCGTCCGCGAGCTCACCCGCATCTACGAGTCGCTCGGCCGCTGGCGCGACCTGCTCTCGTACCAGCAGCGCCTCGCCGAGCTGACCGAGAGCCAGGCCGAGAAGGCGGGGCTCTACCGCGCCGTCGCGCGGCGCTGGATCGACCAGTTCTCGAACGTGCAGAACGCCATCGCGGCGTACGAGGCGCTGCTCTCGGTCGAGCCGGTCGACGAGGAGGCGCAGCAGAAGCTCCGCGAGCTCTACCTGAAGCGGCGCGCCTGGCCGCAGCTCTTCGCGCTCTACGAGCGCAAGCTCGAGACCGCCGAGGGCGCCGCGAAGATCGAGCTCCTCGGCGAGATGGCCAAGCTCGCGGCCGAGCGGCTCGACCGCGGCGCGGACGCGATCGCGCTGCAGAAGCAGATCCTCGAGCTCGACCCGAACGCCCCCGGGGTGCTCGACGCGCTCGAGAAGCAGGCCGAGCGCGAGAAGGACTACGCCACGGTCGCCGAGGTGCTCGAGCGGCGCGTCGACCTCGCCCTGGACGACCCGGCGCGGCTCGTCGCCCTGCAGAAGCTCGGGGCCGTGTACGCCGAGCGCCTCAAGGATCCGGCCCAGTCGGCGCGGACGTGGCGGCGCGTGCTCGCGCTCTCGCCGGGGCACGCGCGCGCGCTCCGGGTGCTGCGCGACGCGTACTTCGCCGCGGGCGACTGGGACGGCCTCGAGGAGCTGTACGCCTCGCAGGACGACTGGGAGGGGCTCGTCGACTTCCTCTCGGGCGCGGCGGACAAGGCGGGTGATCCGGCCACGAAGCTCGACATCTCGTTCCGCGCGGCCCGCATCTACGAGGAGCAGCTCAAGGCGCCCGAGCGCGCGGCGCGCTCGTACGAGCGGGTGCTCAGCGTCTCGCCGGGGGACGCGCGCGCGGCGGCGGCGCTCGTGCCGATCTACGAGAAGGAGGAGAAGTGGGCCCGGCTGCCGGCGCTCTACGAGATCCTCCTCGACGCGACCGACGACACGGCGGCGCAGGTCAGCATGCTGCGCAAGCTGGCGGCGGTGACGGGCGGCCCGCTCTCGGACAAGCCGAGCGCGCTCGGCTACGCGCGCCGCGCCTACGAGCTCCATCCGGACGACGACGGGCTCGACCTGCTCGAGGCCTGGTCGCGCGCGGCGGCCTCCTGGGGGCCGTTCGTCGAGGCGGTCGAGGGCCGGCTCAAGCGGGGCGAGGGGCTCACGCGAGACCAGGAGCGCGCGCTCCGGCTCAAGCTCGCCGAGGTGTACGCGCGCGAGATGGGCAAGCTCGACGAGGCGGTGACCGTCTATCGCGGCCTCGTCGAGGACGACCCGTCCGACGAGGACACGGTGCGGGCGCTCGACGCGCTGCTCCGCGCGAACGAGCGGAAGGACGACCTCCGGTGGCTCTTCGAGCTCCGGGCCGCCCAGGTCGAGGGCGAGGCGCGCGCCGAGATCCTCGAGGAGTGGGCGACGCTCGAGGAGGAGGTCTTCGGCGATCCCGCGAGGTCGATCGAGCTCCTGCGCAAGGTCATCGCGCTCGCGCCCGCGCGCATCGACGCGCTCCGGGCGCTCTCGCGCCTCTTGACGGCCGCGGGCGAGTTCGCGGCGGCGGCCGAGATCGTGGCCACGCACCGCGACGTGAGCGAGGGCGACGAGCGGGCGCGCCGCGAGATCGAGCTCGCGGCGCTGTACCTCGACCGGCTCGACCGGCCGGCGGACGCCTTCGAGGCGGCGGTGCGCGCGCTCGAGCTGTCGCCGCACGACCCCGACGCGATCGCCGTGCTGTCGCGGCTCGTCGACCGCCCGGAGGCGCGCGTGCGCGCGGCGCGGGTGCTCGCCGTCGAGTACGCCGAGACCGGCAACCACCGGCGCGAGGCCGCGGCGCTGCGGGTGATCCTCGAGGCGGAGCGGGAGCCGGCGCGGCGGCGGGAGCTCTACCTCGCGCTCGCGGACGTCGAGGAGACGAAGCTCCACGCCGCGGGGACGGCGTTCGACGCGCTGCTCCGGGCGCTGCACGAGTCCTCGGACGACATCGAGCTGTGGGACCGCGCGGCGGAGCTGTCCCGCCGGGCCGGCCGGCCGACCGATCTCGCGGAGGCGTACCGGGTGCACCTCGTCGCGGGGCGCACCGAGGGCGACAAGGTGCTCGGCGGCGCGGTCGAGGTCGAGCTCTGCGAGCGCGCGGCGAGCCTCCACGACGAGCAGCTCGGCGACCCCGAGGGCGCGAAGCCGTACCTCGAGCGGGTGCTGAGCCTCGACCCGAACAACCACGCCGCCTTCAACCGGCTGAAGCAGATCCTGACGGCGGCCGAGCGGTGGGGCGAGCTCGAGGAGCTCTACGATCGCGCCGCGAAGGGCACGACCGACCAGGCGGAGCGCATCGAGCTGCTCAACGAGGTGGCGCTGATCGCCGAGGAGATCATCGGCGACGCCGCGAAGGCGATCGGCTACTACGAGCGCATCGTCGAGCTCGACCCGTTCTACACGGCGGCGCTCGACTCGCTGGAGAAGCTCTACGAGCGCGAGGGCCGCTTCCGCGACCTCGCGGCGCTCTTGGAGCAGCGCCTGAAGACGGCGACCGAGGCCGAGAGCGTGGAGATCAAGCTCTCGCTCGGCAGCATCTACCTCGACCGGCTGCACGAGCCCGAGGGGTCGCTCGGCCACCTGGAGGACGTGCTCCAGATCCGCCAGAACGACCCGAAGGCGCGCGAGCTCGTCGAGCGGCTGCTCGACATCGGGGCGCTCCGGCTCCGGGCGGCGCGCGTGCTCGAGGCGGTGTACGAGGCGCGCGACGAGATCCGCCAGCTCGTGCGGGTCCTCGAGATCCGGCGCGAGGGCGCCGAGAACGAGTCGGAGCGGCGGGAGCTGCTCCGCCGCGTGAGCGTGCTCCAGGACGAGCGGCTCAAGGACGACGCCGGCGCGTTCGCCAGCCTGTCGGAGCTCCTGCCGCTCGAGCCGGAGGACCTCGCGGCGCGGGCGCGGCTCATCGAGATCGGCCGGCGCCTCGGCGAGCACGAGCAGGTCGCCGAGGTGCTCACGGCGGCCGCCGACGCGTGCGGCACGCCGTCGATCCGCGGCGAGATCCTCATGGAGGTCGCCAAGATCTGCGAGGATCTCCTCGGCGACGCCGACCGGGCCGAGAAGGTCTACCGGCGCGTCCTGTCGATCGATCCGACCGACCCGACGCTGGTCATCCCCGCGGCGCAGGCCCTCGGCCAGATCTACGCCGCGAAGGGGGACCACCAGGCGCTCGCGGGCGTGCTCGCGATCGAGGTGCGCCTCGAGGACGACGTCGAGACGCGGCGGTCGCTTTACGAGCGCATCGGCACCCTGTACGAGACCGTGCTGGACGATCCGGCCAAGGCGATCGAGGCCTGGCAGGCGCGGCTGGGCGACGATCCCGAGGACATGGGGGCGCTCGTCTCGCTCGAGCGGCTCTACGAGCGCACGTCGCAGTGGCGGGAGCTCGTCGCGGTGCTCCGGTCCCAGCAGCAGCTCACGCTGGAGGACCCGGACGAGCGGCGCCGGTCGATGACGAAGGCGGCCGAGACGCTGGCGCAGAAGCTCGCGGACGTGCCCGAGGCGATCAGCGCGTGGCGCCTCGTGCTCGACGAGTTCGGCCCCGAGCGCCCGACGCTCGCGGCCCTCGCGGCGCTCTACGAGCTCGACGAGCGCTGGGTCGACCTCGCCGAGACGCTGGAGACGGACCTGTCGCTCGCGGCGGAGACGTCGGCCCGGCTCGATCTGCTCGCGCGCCTCGGCGACGTGCGGCGGCTGCACCAGGGCGACGCGGCGGGGGCGCTCGACGCGTACCGCCAGGCGCTCTCGCTCGATCCGTCGAACGCGCGCTGCCGCGCGGCGCTGGAGGCGATGCTCGCGCGGGACGACGCGCGGCGCGACGCGGCCGAGACGCTCGAGCCGCTCTACGAGGCCGACGGCGACGCCGAGCGGCTCCTCAACGTGCTCGAGATCAAGGTCGAGACCTCGGACCTGCCGAGCGAGCGGCTCGCCACGCTGGAGAAGGCGCTCCGCACCGCGGAGGGGCTGCTCGGCGACACGTCGCGGGCGTTCGGCTACGCGCTCCGCGGCGTGCGGGAGGCGGCGGGGGAGCCCGAGGTGACCACCTGGATCGGCACGGTCGAGCGGCTCGGGGAGGCCACCGGGCGCTGGGCCGAGGTGTGCGAGCTGTTCCAGGGCATCGCGCCGGACATCCTCGACGGCGACGTGCAGCAGGGCGTGCGGCTCCGGGTCGGCGAGCTCGCGCGCCACAGGCTCGGCGACCGCGAGCTCGCGGTCGAGCAGTACAAGAAGGCGCTCGAGGCGCGCGGCGACGACCGGCGGGCGATGATCGCGCTCGAGGAGCTGTACGGCGAGGCGAGCGACGCGGCGAGCCTGCTCGAGATCCTGAAGCTCCGGGTCGAGAACGCCGAGAGCGACGACGAGAAGACGCGGCTGCTCTTCCGGATCGCCGAGCTGGAGCGGGGCCCGCTCGGGGACCAGGCCGGCGCGATCGCGACCTACGAGACGATCCTCGACGTCGAGCTCCACCCGGACGCCCTCGCGGCGCTCGACGGCCTCTACCGCGAGGCGGAGCGCTTCCAGGATCTCATCCGGCTCTACGAGCGGCAGCTCGACGTGCGCGCCGGCGACCTCGCCGAGCTGCACGTGAAGATCGCGCTCGTCGCGCACCGGCACACCGAGGACGTGCAGCGCGCGTTCGACGAGCTCTCCGAGGCGCTGCTCATCGATCCGGCGCACGAGGGCGCCGTCTCGCTGCTCGAGGCGATCCTCGAGGGGGCGACCGACGCCGAGCAGCGGGCGCGCGCCGGCGAGATGCTCGAGCCGGTGTACCTCCGCCGGGCGGACTGGAACCGGGTGAGGATCGCGCTCGAGGCGCGCCTCGCCGCGAGCCAGGACCCGGTCGAGCGCCGTGATCTGCTGCAGCGGCTCGCGACGCTGCACGAGGAGCAGCTCGAGGACTACCGCGCGGCGCTCGAGACCGTGGCGAAGCTCCTCCACGAGGACCTCGCCGACGAGCAGGTCTGGGCGGAGCTCGAGCGGCTCGCGAAGGTCGCGAGCGCCGAGCGGCGGCTCGCGGAGATCTACGCGGCCGAGCTCCGCGAGCTCACCTCCGACGACCCCTCGAGCGCGCGGCTCTGCCGGCGCACCGGCGAGCTCTACGCCGAGCTGGGCGACGTGGCCGACGCGCTCACGTGGTACCGGCGCGCGCACGAGTTCGAGCCGGACTCGCGCGCCCTGTTCGACGCGATCGACGCGCTGCTCATCCGGGAAGAGCGTCACGCCGAGCGCATCCAGCTCTACCGCGCGGCGCTCGACTACCGGAGGGACGAGGACCGGCTCGACGCGCTCCACACGATCGCGCGCCTGGAGCGCACGGAGCTCCGCGAGCCCGCGCTCGCGATCGAGACCTACCGCGCGGCGCTCGACGTCGACGAGGGCGACGCCCGGGCGCTCGACGCGCTGACGGAGCTCTACCGGGAGCTCGATCGGCCGCGGGATCTCGCCGATCTCTACCTGCGCCGGGCCGAGGCGGCCCCGGACGGGGAGCGGGCGGCGCCCTACCGGCTCGCCCTCGCGGAGCTCTTGCGCACGCGCCTCGAGGACACGGCGGGCGCCATCGATCAGCTCGAGGCGATCGTCGGCGAGGTGCCCGCGCACGCCGAGGCGATCCGGGCGCTCGAGGCGCTCATCCAGGACCCCGAGCACAAGGCGCGGGTCGTCGAGATCCTGCGGCCGCTCTACGAGGGGGCGGACGACTGGCGGCAGCTCATCCGGCTCAACGACGAGCGGTTCGGCCTCGCGCCGGACGCGGGCGAGAAGGTCGCGGTGCTCCGGGAGACGGCGAGGCTCTGGGAGACGCGGGGCAACGACGAGCTGCGCGCCTTCGAGGCGATCCGGGCGGCGTTCAGCCTGGATCCCGACGACGGCGAGACGCGCGGCGAGCTCGAGCGGCTCGCCGAGCAGCTCGGCGCCTGGGAGGAGCTCGCGGCGAGCTTCGAGGAGGGCGTGACGACCACGTCCGACGAGCTCACGAAGCGCGAGCTCCTGGCGTCGCTGGCCAAGGTCTACGACGCGCGCGTCGACGACCCGCGCCGGGCGCTCGGCGCCTACACGCGCCTCTCCGCGCTCGACCCGAGCGATCCCGAGCCGCTCGAGCAGATGGACACGCTCGCCGTGCTCCTCAGCGACTGGGACACGCTCATCGCCGTCCTCGAGAAGAAGAGCGAGGTGGCCTCGGACGAGGAGAACGCCTCGATCTGCCGGCGCATCGCCGAGACGAAGCTCGAGATGCTCGAGGACACCGACGGCGCGATCAAGGCGTACGAGCGCGCGCTCGACCTCGAGCCCGACAGCGCGATGACCATCGACGCGCTGATCGAGCTCTACGAGCCGCGCGAGGCCGCGAGCCGGCTGGTGGAGCTCTACGGCCGCCGCGTCGAGCTCGCGGAGCCGGACGAGGAGGCCCTCCGCTACGACCTCAACGTGCGCGCGGCCGAGCGCTACGAGCGGGATCTCGCGAGCCCGCGCGACGCGATCACGGCGCTGTGCGCGGCGCTCGAGGCGAAGCCGGGCGACCCGGCGGTGCTCTCCTCGCTGGAGCGGCTCTACCGGGCCGAGCGGATGTGGGACGACCTCCTGTCGAACCTCATGCAGCAGGCGAGCGCCGCCGCCGACAGGGACGCGCGCATCAAGCTGCGCACGGCGATCGGCGACCTCTACGCGGGGGAGCTCGAGAGCCCGAGCGAGGCGATCGAGCAGTACCGGCTCGTCCTCGACGAGGATCCGGCGAACGATCACGCGATCCAGGCGGTCCGCGCCATCGGCGAGGCCCGCGAGGAGCTGCGCCTCGACGCCGCCGAGGTGCTCGAGCCGGTCCTCCGCGCGGCCGGCCGGAACGAGGAGCTCGCGGCCGCGCTCGAGCTGCGCCTGCGCGCGCAGACCGAGCCGTCCGACCGGGCCGCGACGCTCCGGGCGATCGCGGCGGTGCAGGACGAGCAGCTCGAGCGGCCGCTCGAGGCCGAGAGCGCGCTGCTCCGCGCGCTGGAGGACGCGCCGGAAGACGCGTCGCTGCACGCGGAGATCGAGCGGCTCGCCGCGCGCACGGACGGCTTCGGCCGCTACTGCGACGCGCTGGCGCAGCGCGCCGCGGCCACGTTCGACGCGGTGATCGCGAAGGACCTGTTCCTCCGGATCGGCCGCATCGCCGAGGAGCAGCTCAAGGACGACCGGCGCAGCGCCCAGGCCTACGCCAAGGCCGTCGAGCACGCGGGCGACACGCCGGAGCTCCTCGAGGCGCTGGACCGGCTGTACGGCCGCCTCGGCGACGAGAAGGCGCTCGCCGACGTGCTCGAGCGGCGCGTCGCGGTGACGACCGGCGATCGCGAGCAGGCGGACCTCTTCTACCGGCTCGCGGTGATCCAGATCGAGTCGTTCGGCGACAAGTCGCAGGGGCTCGGCACCCTGCGCCAGGCGCTCGACCGGGCCGTCGATCACGAGCGCGCGAGCGCCGCGCTCGAGGCGCTCACCGAGGACCCGACGCTCTTCGACGAGGCGGCCGAGGCGCTCGAGGGCGTCTACCGCACGCGGGGCGACAACGCCGCCCTGGCCCGCCTGTACGAGAAGCGCATCCGCTTCGCGCCGACCGGCGTGGAGCGGATCCGGATGCGGCTCGACCTGGCCAAGGTGCTCGAGGTGCGGTCGAACGACCCGAGGGCCGCGCAGGAGACGCTCGAGAAGGCGCTCGCGGACGACCCGTCGGACCCCGACGTGCTCGGCGAGATCGAGCGCCTCGCCCCGGTGACGGGGGGCTGGGCCAGCGCGGCCGCCGCCCTGGAGCGGGCGGTGCGGGACGGGGCCGAGCTCGACAGCGACACGGCGCGCGACCTCTGGATGCGGATCGCCGAGTGGCAGAAGAGCAAGGTCGGCGACGCGAAGGCGGCCGAGGTGGCCTTCGAGGCGGCGCTCACGCACGATCCCACGAGCGAGCACATCCTGCGGGCGATCGAGGACCTGCAGCGCGCGCCGGGGCGCGAGCGCGACCTCATCGGCACGCTCCGCCGGATCGCGGCCCTCGACGGCATGGAGGGGGTCGCGGGCGAGCTGCGGCGCGAGGCGAAGGAGCTCGCGGAGCGCGCGCTCGGCGACCGGGAGCTCGTCGAGGCGATCCTGCGCGAGATGATCGCCGCGGACGAGGGCGACACCTGGGCGCTCGCCGAGCTCACGAAGGTGCGGGAGGAGGCGGGGGACCACAAGGAGGTCTTCCGGTTGCTGGTGCGCCAGGCCGAGCTCTACGCCGCGGCCGATCGCATCCGCGACGCGCGGCACGCCGCGGCGGTGGTCGCGCGCGAGAAGCTCGGCGACGAGGCGGCGGCCATCGAGCTCTACGAGACGCTCTTCGAGGCGGATCCGGGCGACGCCCGCGCCGCGACCGCGCTGCGCGAGCTCTACGCGAAGTCCGGCAAGCACAAGGAGCTGCTCGCGCTGCTCGAGCGGCTCACCGACCTGGCCGAGTCCCCCGAGGCCCGCTCGGCGCTGCGCCTGGAGAGCGCGGAGATCTGCCTCTCCAGGCTCGACGCGGAGAGCGAGGCGACCGAGCACCTGCGCGCGGTCCTCGACGAGCAGCCCGACAACGAGAAGGCCACGATCCTGCTCGCGCAGCTGCTCGAGAAGACCGGCCGCGATCAGGAGCTGTCGGACCTGTTCGTCACGCAGATCGAGCGCGCGAAGGACCGCGGCGACGTCGCGGCGGAGCTCTCGTACAGCGTCCGCCTGGGCGAGGTCTACGAGGCGCGGCTCAACGACACCGCGCGGGCGATCGAGACGTACCGCGCCGTGCTCGAGCGCGAGCCGCGCCACCCCGGCGCGCTGCTCGCGCTGGCCCGCCTGCACGAGCAGCGCGGGGAGAAGGCCGAGGCCGCGCAGCGGCTCGAGGTGATCCTCGAGGACGCGAGCGGCGGGGACGCGGTGAGCACGGCGCTCCGGCTCGCGGATCTCTACCGGGCGCTCGGCGACGAGGGCGCGGTCCGGCGCGTGCTCGAGCGGGGCCTCGCGGCGGACGCCACGGCGCCGGAGATCCGCAAGCAGCTCCTCGCCCTCTACGAGAAGCAGCAGGCGTTCACCGAGCTCGCCGACCTCATCACCGGCGACGCGGACGCGGCCACGCAGCCGGCCGAGAAGGTGGCGCTCTACCGCAAGGCGGCGGGCATCCACCTGACGAAGCGGGACGACCCCGGCCGCGCCGCGGACCTCCTGGTGAAGGCCACGGAGCTCGTCCCGGGCGACCGCGAGCTCCTGCTCGCGCTGTGCGACGCGTACAGCGCGTCGGGCCGCGGTCAGAAGGCCGCCGAGGCGCTCCAGCAGATCGTCGAGTCGTACGGCGGCCGGCGCTCGAAGGACCTCGCCGCGATCCACCACCGCCTCGCCAGGGCCTACCTGGCCGAGGGGCAGAAGGAGAGGGCGCTCACCGAGCTCGACACCGCCTTCAAGATCGACCCGGGCTCGATCGCCATCCTCCGCGACCTCGGCGTGCTGGCGCTGGAGCTGTCGGAGTCGGGCGACGACGCGTCGCGGTCGGCGCACATCGATCGCGCGCAGAAGACCTTCCGCGCGCTGCTCCTGCAGAAGCTCGACGACGGGGCGCCGATCAGCAAGGGCCAGGTCTTCTACTACCTCGGCGTCATCAGCCACCGTCAGAGCGACGACAAGAAGGCGATCCAGATGCTGGAGCGCGCGCTCGACAACGACAAGGAGCTCGCCCCGGCCAAGGAGCTCCTGGCGCAGCTCAAGAAGTGACGTAATCTCGCCGTGTGACGCGGCTGGTCAGCATCGACGGTGTCCTGTTCACGCCCGAGGAAGCCAAGGTCTCGGTATACGACCGAGGCTTCCTGTACGGCGATAGCGTCTTCGAGACCATCCGCACCTACGGCGGCGAGCCGTTCGCGCTCGACGAGCACCTCGCCCGCCTGGAGCGCTCCGCCGCGCGGATCGCGATCACCCTGCCGATCTCGCGGGACGAGCTCGGCCGTGAGGTGATCGCGGCGCTCCGGGCCGCGGAGGCCGCGGGGCGCGCCGCCGCGGGCGGGGCCGACGCGGCGGCCGGGCCGGCGGCGGGCCCGACCGGGGCGGTTGCCGCGCCCGCGGAGAGCTACCTCCGCGTGATGCTGACCCGCGGCAGCGGCCCGCTCGGCCTCGATCCCACGCTCGCGGGCGCTCCGCTCCGCGTCATCCTCGTGGAGCCGCTGAGGCCGCTGCCGGGCGAGCTCTACCGCAACGGGATCGCGGTGATCACCGCGCGCACCCAGCGGGCCGGCGACGCGGCGCCCGGGGCGAAGGTCTCGAACTACCTCGAGAGCCTGCTCGCCCTGCGGGATGCGCGGGCCGCCGGGGCCCACGAGGCGCTGATCCTCGACCCGTCCGGCCACGTGGTCGAGGGGACGACCTCCAACGTCTTCCTGGTGGAGCGGCGCCCCCCGTCGCACGAGGGCGCGGCGGATCCGGGGCAGGTGCTGATCACCCCGCCCAGGGAGGCGGGCATCCTCGTCGGCATCACCCGGGCGCACGTGATCGGCGTGGCCCGCGAGCGCAACCTCCCCGTGTGCTGCGAGCCGGTCACGATGGCCCGGCTCCTGGCCGCCGAGGAGGTGTTCATCACCTCGAGCCTGCGCGAGATCGTCCCGGTGGTCCGGGTGGACGCGCACGCCATCGGCTCGGGCGTCCCCGGTCCGACGACCCGCGCGCTGCACGCCGCCTTCCGCGACAAGGTAGGGCTCGGTGGGGCACCCCTCCCGTGGGAGGGGCCCTGAGCCCCTGCGCGCCGTCCACGCCCGTCGATTTCGTGCGCGCCGTGATCCGCCGCCCCGAGCGCGCGTCCAAGGAGCGGGCCGGCGCGCGCCCAGCGCGGTCGGATGGGGCTCGGCCCTCGCCCGCCCTTCAACCTGCCGGAGAGGAATCCATGATGAACCGCTCGCTTCGAACCGTCTGCTCCCTGATCTGCGCCGCGTCCGCCGCCGCGACGACCGGCTGTGCCCTGACCCTCGACGACAACTCCATCACCGCCGAGACGCTGGTCCGGTACGAGGGCACCGACGAGATCGTGCACGTCGAGTACCTCCCGACCCAGAGCGTCCGCATCGTGAGCGACAACGGCGACGTCGAGGTCAGCACCGGGAGCGTGAGCGACGTCGTGGTCACCTTCTCGCCGTTCACGATGCGGAAAAAGGACGAGGACAAGCTCGCCGTGAAGGAGATCGAGGACCACCTCGGGCTCACTGCGATCACCGACAGGGCCTCCGGTGATGTCGTCATCTCGACCACGCAGCAGGCGGGCGCCTCGGGGTACCTCGGCGCCGACATCCACGTCATCCTTCCCGCCGATTTCGACGGCGGGCTCCGCGTCGAGCAGGACAACGGCGGCGTCGAGGTGAACCTCGACGGCGCGCCGTCCCGCGGCACCACCATCGTGAGCGACAACGGCCGCATCGAGGTGGTCGGCGCGCGCGGCGCGATCGACGTGACCACCGACAACGGCAGCGTCTCCGTCGACCTCGACGCGTGGAGCGGCTCGGACGGCATCATCTCGACCGGCAACGGCGACATCGACCTCACGGTGCCGGCCGGGGTGGACGGGACCATGACCGCGCACGCGGTGAACGGCGTCGTCGTCGAGCAGAGCCTCCCGTCGACCTGGGCGACCGCCGGCGACGGCGGCGCGAAGTCCTACACGATGGGCGACGGTGACGGCGGCCAGCTCGATCTGTTCACCGATCTCGGCGACATCACGATCGTCCCGAAGTAGCTCCGCCGGGCCAGGACGCCGAGGCCAGAACGCCGAGAGGCGAGCGCCGGGTCGCCCCGGGCTCGCCTCTCGGCGCTCTGTTCCTTGGCCGCTGGTCGTCGACCCGGCGCGCCGGCTCAGCCGGCGCCCCCGGTCATCCGCCGGCCGGCGGCTGCGCCTCGGCGCCCTGGCCCTCGGGGCCCTGGGCCTCGGCGCCCTGGGCGCCCTCGGCCGCCTCCCCGCCGCCCGCCGTCGGGGCGGCGCCGGCCGGCACCGGCACCCGGAGCTGGCCGCCGCCCTGCTGCGCGAGCACGCCGAGCGCCTTCTGGAAGAACGCCGCGAGGAACGGGATCTCGCGCGGCGGCGAGGTGATGAGCCCCGCCTCCTTGACGGCGCGCGCCACGGCCAGGGCGGCGGTCGCCGCCGCGTCGCCCTTGCGCGCCCGCAGCGAGATGGCGCTGTCCCGCATCCGCGTCGCGAGCAGCCCGCGCACCTCGGGCGAGAAGAACCGGTCGGTCGCGAGATCGAGCTCCTCCCGCAGCGTCGTGTTCACCTTCTCGGGGTCGCGCGCCCCGTCGGCCCCGAGCCGCTGACCGACCTTCTGCAGCAGCTCGTCGAGCGCCTGGCGCGCGGGCAGCCAGTGGCGGAACTCCGGCTCGTCGTGCAGGGCGGCGGACCCGGGGATCTGCGCCGTCACCTGCTCGGCCGAGAGGCTCTCCTCGAGGTCGGCCACCGGGTGCCGCGGCTCGGCCTCCGGGGCCGGATCGACGAGATCGCGGCACCCCTCGAGCCCGAGCGGCAGGACCTGCCCCGACACCGCGTTCTGGCGCTTCGCGGCCGCGATGCGGTGGCGCGCCCACGCCACGGGGACGGGGACGGGCGCGGTGCCCAGGCTGTCGTGCGCGCGCGCGCGGCCCTCCTTGAGCTGCGAGCCGCTGAGCCACCCCCCGCCGGCGTGGAGCACGCCCACGCCCTCGCGCACGATCACCTCCGCGATCCGGTAGCGGCCGCTGGTGTCGCGGCTCGTGATCGCGACCGCCACGGTCCCGCTCGAGTCGGGCGGGATCAGCGTCGCCTCGATCACCTCGGCGCGGTCGTCCGCGAGCCGCACCACGCGCGGCCGGGTCGGGATCGCCACCCCGCGCGACTTCAGCACGTTGAGCGCGCGCCGGGCCGCCTTCCGCGCGGCGCCGGAGGCGTCGTCCGCCTCGGCGGCCGCGGCGATCGCCTCCGCGTTGGAGGCCGCGAGCCACGCGTCGACGAGCGCCGGCGCGGCGTCGCCCGCGGACCGCAGCGCCTCGAGCGCCCGGTCCCACCCCGCCGCGAGCACCTCCGCGTCGAAGTCGACCTTCGCCGCCGTGCCATTGGCGCCGGCCTCGTGGCGCGCGCCGTTCTCGGCCTTGCTCTTCGCGGCCGCGGCGGCCTGCTTGGCCTTCGCGGCGCGCGCGCTGAGCGCCTCGCGCGCCGTGAGCGCCGGCTTGTCCGCGCCCGCGACCTGCTTCGCCTTGGCCGCCGGCAGCGAGAACAGGAGGTGCGCCGGCCTGGCCGGGCCCTGCTGCCGGGCGCCCGTGGGCGTGATCACCGTCGCGCTCGCGCCCTGCCCGACCACCGTGGTGATGCGCTGGCTCGCCTGCGCCGAGGCGCCCGCCGGCTTCCCGGCGCCCCCCGGCCCCTGCGCCCCGGGCCGGGCGCCCTGCGGCCGCCCGCCCTCCGCGACCGGCTTCGCCGACAGGCCGCGGTCCGGTCGAGGCCCCCGCTCGGGCCTCGGGCCCCGCGCCTCGCGCGGCCCCTGCTCCGGCCTGGGCCCGCGGTCGGGCCTGGGCCCCCGCTCGGGCCGCGGCCCGCGATCCGGCCGCGGTCCGCGATCCGGCCTGGGCCCGCGATCCGGCCTGGGCCCGCGGTCGGGCCGCGGTCCGCGGTCGGGCCGGGGCGCGCCGCTCGCCGTGGCCGGCCGCTCGGGCCGGGGCGCGCGGTAGTCGCGCACCCGCGGCGCGGCGGCGGGCGGCGGCGCGGCGTCCTCGGCCGGGGCTGGCGGCGGCTGGTCCGCGAGCGTCGGCCGCTTGCGGGGCGCGATCGCGTCCAGCAGCGAGCCCTGCGGCTCCTTCGCGGCGGCCTTCGACGACGCGGCCCGCGGTGCATCGCCCGCGGCCTGCGCCGGGGCGCCCTCGGACGGCTCGTCGGCCCGCTTCGCGCTGGCCGCCGTGCTCGCCGAGCGGACGACCTTCCGCGTGCGCGGCTTGTCTGCGCTCTCTGCATCGGGTGCGCCTTCCTGCGCAGCTTCGGGAACTGCGCTGGCGATCCGCTCCGTGCTCTCGCTCTCGTCTTTTGTGCTCATGTCGAGGCTCCCGGGGAGATTCTGGAGAAGGGGGCCGCGGCCGCGGCGCCCCGATTATCGCGATAGATGGGCAACAGCTTCGATCTCGACGGCGGCGCCCTTGGGCAGCGCCGCCACCTGCACCGTCGCCCGGGCGGGCAGCACGCCGCCGACGGCCGCCCCGTACACCTGGTTGACGACGGCGAAATCCGCGAGGTCCGTGAGGAAGATCGTGGTCTTCACCACGTCGTTCCAGCTCGCGCCGGCCGCGGACAGCACCTCGCCCAGGTTCTTGATCACCTGAGCCGTCTGCGCCTGGATCCCCCCTGCGACGAGCTCGCCCGTCGCGGGATCGACCGGGATCTGGCCGCTGCAGAAGACGAGGTCGCCGACCTGCACGGCCTGCGAGTAAGGCCCGATGGCGCGCGGGGCCCGATCGGTTGTGATTGCGGTTTTGGACATATTGACCTCTGAATCGTGGAGCGCCTCGGAGGGCGGAGGCCCCGCCCGCCCCGGCCCATGCTCGTGGGCCCGGGGACGCTCTGCGCGGCCCCCCGCTAGCCGAAGCGCTTCCGGCCCTCGATGGCTCGCCCCAGGGTCACCTGGTCGGCGAACTCCAGATCTCCGCCGTGCGGCACGCCGCTGGCGATGCGCGTGACCTGGATCCCCAGGGCGCCGAGCTCGCGCGCGATGAGCAGCGCGGTCGCCTCTCCGTCGACGGAGGGCGGGGTCGCGACGAGCACCTCGCGCACCGGCTGCTCGGGATCGCGCACGCGGGCCCGGAGCGCCTCGAGGGGCAGCTCCTCGGCCCCGACGCCCTCGAGGGGCGAGAGGAGCCGGCCGAGCACGAAGTAGCGCCCGCGCATCGCCCCGCTCCGCTCGATGGCCAAAAGGTCCTGCACGCGCGCGACGACGCAGAGGAGCGCGCCGTCGCGCCGCGCGTCGCGGCAGATGGCGCAGAGCGCCTGGCCGGCCTCGTCGCCCTCGCCGACCTCGGCGATGTGGCCGCAGCGGGTGCACGGCCGGATGTGCTCGCACAGGTCGACGAGCTCGCTGCCCAGGTCGCGCGCGGTGTCCTCGCCGGCCGTCACGAGGAACAGGGCGAAGCGCTGCGCGGTCTTCTCGCCGACGCCGGGCAGGCGGGCGAGGAGCTGGGCGACCCGCGACAGGCGGCCGGGCAGCCCGCCGGGCGCGCCGCGGAAGGCGGCCGCGGGCGCGCCCCGTCCGGCGTTCGGGAGGTTCGAGGGGCTGGGGAGGGGCGACGGGGGGCGCAACGCGGTCAAGTGTGCATGCCGGGGAGCTTCACGCCGCCGGTCACCTTGGCGATCTCGCCCTCGACGAGCTTGTCGGCCGCCTCGAGCGCCGAGTTCGACGCCGCCACGATCGCGTCGAGCGCCATCTCCAGGCCCTCGCTCGCGAGGAAGGCGGGATCGACGTCGATCTTGCGCACCTTTCCCTCGCAGGAGACCACGACCGTGACCTTGTCGCCGGCGGCGGTCGCGCTCACCTCGCGGTCCTTCAGCTCGCCCTTCACCTGGTCGATCTTGCGCTGCATGCGCGCCGCCTGGCGAACCAGCTCATTCATTCCGCCGCGAAATTGCATGGTCAGACGGGCGTCTATGCCGTGAACCGCGCCGCGCCGCAACCGGGAAGGGGCCGCCGGGAGCGGGGCTCGGCCGGGGCGGCGCGCGGGGCGGGGCCATGCGGCGCGGGCGGGTCGGCCGACGCGGTGCGTGCAGGTCGGCCAGGGCGGCGCGCGCGGGCCGCCCGGCGCGGTGGGAGCGGGTCGGCCGACGTGGTCCGTTGACGCTCCCCAGCGCGCGGCTTCGTCGGCCTCTCCAGGGAGTCCAGGGGCACGCCGCCGCCGCCGATCGCGGCCAGGTGCGAACCGGGGTGCGTCCAGCGTGGCAACTCTGGCATGCTCTCCGGAATGCGGGCCGAGCGCTGTCCAGGCGACAGCCGCGGCGACGCGCCCGTCAGAAGGTGCTAGTCGAGCAGCGTATGAGCTACGTCGTCCTCGCGCGCAAATGGCGCCCGCAGTCCTTCGAGGATCTCGTCGGCCAGGAGCACGTATCCACGACGCTCGCGAACGCCATCGCGCGCGATCGCGTCGCGCACGCCTTCCTGTTCACGGGCGTCCGCGGGGTCGGCAAGACGACGAGCGCGCGCATCCTGGCGAAGGCGCTCAACTGCGTGAACGGCCCCACGGCGACGCCGTGCCAGACGTGCCCGGCGTGCGTCGAGATCACGGTCGGCGCCGACGTCGACGTCCAGGAGATCGACGGCGCGAGCTACAACGGCGTCGACGAGGTGCGCAAGCTCCAGGAGAGCCTGCCGTACCGTCCGGCGCGCGACCGCTTCAAGATCTTCATCGTGGACGAGGTCCACATGCTCTCGAACGCGGCGTGGAACGCGTTCCTGAAGACGCTGGAGGAGCCCCCGCCGCACGTGAAGTTCATCTTCGCGACGACCGAGGTGCACAAGGTCCCGGTCACGATCCTGAGCCGCTGCCAGCGCTACGATTTCAAGCTGATCAGCGCGCAGGCGATCGCGGCGCGGCTGCGCTGGGTGCTGGAGCAGGAGCAGGTCCCGGCAGACGACGCGGCGCTCAGCGCGCTCGCGCGGGAGGCCGCGGGGAGCATGCGCGACGCGATGAGCCTGCTCGATCAGGTGCTCGCGTGGGTGGGGACGGGCGGCGATCGCATCACGGCCGAGGGGGTGGCGAAGGTGCTCGGCGTGGCGGATCGCGTCGTGCTGCACCGCCTGGCGGAGGCGCTGGTGGACGGCGATCCCGCGGCGTGCGTGCGCATCGTCGGCGATCTGGCGCAGCAGGGGTACGATCTGCCGCACGTGGCCCGCGACATCCTCGCGCACCTGCGCGACCTGGTGGTGGCCAAGGTGTGCGAGGAGCCGGGGCCGCTGCTCGATCTGGCGGACGAGGAGGTCGCCGACGTGAAGGCGCTCGCGGCGCGGGCGGACGCGGACGATCTGACGCGGCTGCACCAGGGTTTCTCGCGCGCGTTCGACGACATCGTGCGGAGCGGCCAGCCGCGGGCGTCGCTCGAGATGGCGCTCGTGCGGCTCGCGCGGCGGCCTCCGCTCCTGCCGCTCGACGAGCTGCTGCGCCGCCTCGGGGAGATGGAGCGGCGCCTGAACGGCGGCGGTGGAGGCGGCGGCGGCGGTGGAAGCGGCGGCGGTGGCGGGGAGCGTGCGCCGCAGCGGCCGGGGACGGCGGGCGGCGGCGCGGCGGGGGCGCCACGGCGTGGCGCGGCGGCGGGCGAGGCGATGAGCGGCGCGGGCGCGGCGGTGAGCGGCGCGGCGGCGAGCGGCGTGGCGGCGAGCGGCGCAGGGGCGAGCGGCGCTGCTTTCGCGAACGGCGTGGCGCGGGCGAACGGCGTGGCGTCGAACGGCGCCGCTTTTGCGAACGGCGCGGCAGCAGCGCACGGCGTGACGAGGGCGAACGGCGCGGCGTCGAACGGCGCAGCCTCCGCGAACGGCGCGGCGTCGAACGGCGCAGCCTTCGCGAACGGCGCAGCCTTCGCGAACGGCGCGATGTCGAACGGCGCGGCATCGAACGGCGCGGCATCGAACGGCGCGGCCTTCGCGAACGGCGCGGCGGCGTCGAGCGGCGCGGCGCGGGCGAACGGCGCGGCGGCGGCGCACGGCGTCACGTTCGCGAGCGGGGCCGCCGCAGCGAACGGGATGGCGAGGCCGAACGGCGCGGCCTTCGCGAACGGCGCGGCGGCGCACGGCGCGGTGTCGAGCGGCGCGGCCTTCGCGAACGGCGCGGCGGCGGCGAACGGGACGGCGCGGGCGAACGGCGCGCCGGGCGGCACGGGCGGCATGACGGCGCCGTTCGCGCACGGCGCCGTGCCGGCCTTCGCGAAGGCCACCGACCACGTGAACGGCGCGTCCGCTCCGGGATACCGCGCCGACAGCGCGCCGCCCCCCTCGCCGCGCGGCGCCCCGTCGTCCGCTCCTCGTGGCGCCCCGCCCTCCGCGGCGCCGGGCCCGGCTTCGCGCACGAGCGCGCCGCCCCCGGCCATGAGCGCCGACGACCTCGCCACCTGGCGCGCCGTGATCGCGGCGGTCCGCGGCCAGCGGCCCGCGCTCGCCTCCGTGCTCGAGCACGCGGCCGTGCTGGAGCTCACGCCGACCCGCGTCGTCCTCGGGTACGAGGCGAACTCGTTCCTGTCCGGTCAGGCCACCGAGCCCGCGGCCACCGCGCTGCTCCTCCGCGTCCTGCGCGCGCATTTCGGCGGCCCCACCGATCTCGCGTTCGAGACGATCACCCGCGGCAGCGGCGGCCCCTCGCTCGCGCAGGTCGAGACCGCCGAGCGCAAGGCGCGCGTCGACGCCGCGCGGCGCGCCGTGGCCGAGCACCCGCTCGTCACGGCCGCGATCGAGCTGCTCGGCGCGGAGCTCAAGGACGTGCGGCTCGCCCAGGACTTCGCGGAGGGGTGAGCGACGGCACGCTCGAGTCGCTGCCGCCCCCGTGGCACCGGGCTGCGCTCGGCCGGCTGCCATGTTGCGAGATCAACGCCCGGCTCGCAGCCAGTCTCGGAACGCCTTGGCCGCTCCGTGTTGATCCGGCCAGCGCACGAAGCGCGCGAGCACGTCGAGATCCAGCTCCGGAATGAGCTCGCTGGTCGCGATGGGCTCGTACGCCTCGCCCCGCAGCGCATGGAGATGGAACCCGTCGCGTTCCCAGAACCAGACCTCGCGGACTCCGAGCCCGCTGTACACAGGCAGCTTGTCGAGCCCACCGCGCGTCAGCACCACCTCGATCGCGATGTCGGGGAGCTCCTTGAGCGGGCCGCCGAGACAGTAACACTCGCCGGGCTCGAGGCCGCGCGCCTTGGCTTCGCGACGGAAGGTGGTGGAGCCGTACCCGCAGAGCGGCACGTCTCGTTCCAGCGCGAAGAGCTCGATCAGGCGGGCAATGCTGGTCTTTGCTACCTCGTGCTCGGGAGACGGACTCATCAGCTCCAGCGTCCCTTCGTGGTAAGTCATCCGCAGGCCGGGGTTGTCCAGCGCGTCCCGCAGCGCCACGTAGGTCTGCCAGGGGACGTCGTGGAGCACGAACCGCTGCTCATCGGGGGGCGCGGCCGAGGTCGGGGACGGAAGCGGGGCGTGCGCGGCGGCTACCATGAGCTCGCAGGGAGGGTAGCACCTTTGCCGGCGTGCCGCCGGCCCCGGAAGGCAGCCCGGCTGTCAGGCGGGCGCTGCTCACATGGCCAGGAACACCCGGTGGACGACGAACCCGAGGATGGCGAGCTGGGCGAAGTGCGCGGTCGCGTAGCAGAGGAGCCTCCACGGCTGCAGGCTCAGGAGGTAACACGCCGTGTGGGCCACCCTCGCCGCGGTGAACGCGCCGAACAGCACGTACGCCCAGAGCTCGGGGCCGCCGGCGAGCACGTACGCGAGGGAGACGAAGAGATAGAGCGGGATGTTCTCCAGGTCGTTTTGCCAGCAGCGGCCGGCGCGCCACGCAAGGCCGGTGTCGTCCTTGTGCGCGAGGCCGAACATCGCGGCGTCTTCCGGCCGCGGATAACCTCCCGCCGCGACGCGGCCGCGCTTCTGCATGGCCGAGTTGAAATGCATCTTGAAGTAGAGCACGAGCAGCGACGCGACCCAGATCTTGAATGTCGGCGGCATGGCATCTCCTGGGGGGGGCGTGATTGTAATGAGATCTTTGCTTGTGATCTTCTCGGTTCGCTCGTTGCCTCCTCCGCGTTTTCAAGGAGCGCAAGGGCGCTGATTTGCAACGACGCGGAGATCCTCGCCCTCCTCGGTCGGCGCGCTGCCCTGGCGATCGGCTGGTGATCGGGGAGGGCGGGACGGGGAGGAGCTGCGGGAGTTCCTGGGAGGAGCTCAACGCTCCGGGGCCATCACGCCGAGGCCGAAGTGCGAGGCGTATCCGAGCGCGATCGGCCCGCGCACAGGCTTCGCGAAGGTGAGGCGCAGGCCGAGGCTCGCCACGACGGGAGGCCGCTGCTCGGGCTTGAGCAGGCGTGCGCTGCGGAAGTGGCGCCAGCGCGTCGCGAGCCGCTCTTCCGGCCGCAGGGCCCTGTCTTCTTCGCCTCCATGGGCGGCGAGGTGGATCTGCCCCGGATGGCGGCGCTGCCATAGATCCCAGAAATCGCTCGCGGCGCGGTAATCGCCTCCGTCGATCTCGACCTCGATCCGCTCGGCCGGCGGCAGATTGCGGGATGCGAGCTCCGCCTGAACCTGCCCTTCCAGGGAATTCGCCCCCTGCCGCTTGAGGTGCCGCGGCGGCACGAACGGCAGCACACTCTTCCAGACTGTAGCCGCCCTCACGTAGGGCACCGCCTGCTCGAAGTCCTCCCGCACGCCGAGACCGACGAGCGTGACGAAGGTACGCGGCACATTGTTCCAGTAGAACACGCGCACGCTGGAGAGCGCTTCATACGCGCGCTCGTCGAGCTTCATCGCAGCATGTACGAGTACGTGATCGAGCTGCTCGTTGCGCTCCAGCGAGGCTGGCAAGAGCCAAGCGTGCCCGTGTCCCCTGCGCGGCTCTCCGCGCGCGTCCTTGCCAGTCAGACACGGCGAAGGCCCAAGACCGTCGCCGCGGTCGGACCTTCGAACGAGCGCAGCGTGCAGCACCTCCATGCGGAGCAGTCCGTCCACGAGGCGCGGCAGGACCTCTCCATTCGTGGTGTCGGACGCGAGCGCGAGAAGCGCTGTGTCCGCCCGTGGTGCGCGCTCGTGAGCAGACCGCGGCGCTCTCGCCGACACCTTCGCGAGCGCGTCGCGTTCGCGCCAGTACGACAACCAGCGGCTGCCGGGGGGCTGACTCCATCCCTCGCGCTGGAGATCCCCGGTCTCCTTGAGGAGCGCTGCCAGGAGGTCGACCGGATAGAGCGCCTCGAGCTTCGCGGCCTCCCTGGACATCGCGCCCTTCTTCGGCGCCTTCGCGCCCCGGCGCGCCGGCTCCTCCTGCCTCGCCCCTGGGGTTGTGCTCACGCGGTCTCTGCGGAAGGCTGCGTAGGTCGCGGCGTCGAGCGGCGCGAGCAGCGCGATGCGCTCGTACTCCGGCCCCGGAGCGCACTCCGACGCGCGGCATGGAGAGAGCGTTTCCGGCAGGGCGTCGGTGACCTCGGCGGCCACCCAGGACTCCGCGCGTCCCAGGTAGCTCAGCCGATCTGCGAGCGCCGCGAACAGCGCTCGCTCCGCCTCCGTCGGCTCCACCTCCCACGTGACGCCGAGCACCGCCCCCTCGTCGCGCCCCACGAACGCGAAGGCGTCGAGCACCTTCGCCGTCGCGTTCTTGTACAGGGGCATGTAATGGCGCGTGTGTCCCGTCGATGCCGGCGGCATGTGATAGACGGGCGGCGACGCTGCGAGCCGCTCGATCAGCGTCCGCCCCTCCGGCGGGACAGCCGTCCAGCCGAGCCGGGCGAATCCCGTCGCGAGCAATGCGCGGTAGAGCCGCCATGGGCTCGGCGGCCACTCGATGTCCCCCTCGTTCACATGCCGACTCCACGGGGTCGCGTGGTACGAGCCGGACAGGAACCGAATCGCTAGCCGCAGCATCAGGAGGAGAAGGTTACGGTCGTCGGAGCGCCGGAGCCCGCGAAGAGGTCCTTGCATGCCGCGATCGCCGAAGGCAGCTCCGCCCGCAGCGCGGCCACCGGCGGCATGGGGAAGGACTCGGGGCGGACCACGCGCAGCGGGCCTGTCGGCGCGAGATCGCACGCGGTGCGCAGCCGCAGGTCGCCCTCGAGCAGCGCGGCGATCTTGAAGAGCCCGAGCAGCACGAGCAGCCGCTCGGCCGCGGCGCCGAGGCCATAACCGCGGATCTGGTGCAGATCGAGGTTGAAGAACGCCGTGATGCGTTTCGCGGTGTACTCGTCGCGGTGGAACGGCACGTTGCCGAATCCCTTACCGGTGTCGCCGCTCGGATTGACGGCGTCATTCTTCACGCCGCCCGAAGCGGCCACGCTCACGTCCTCGGCCTCGATGAACGAGGACAGCGCGCGCTCGATGCGCAGGCGCCCGCCCACGAGGTCGGGCTTCGCGAGGAAGAGGCCATGAAGCAGCGTGCTCGCATCGTAGCGGAACACGATGGCGGCGAGCTTTCTGCGATCGATCGGTCCCTCCGCGAGCGGCGCGGTGTCGTCCTTGAGCCGGTTGAAGAACGACTTGTCCTTGCTCTCCAGGATGTAAGGCGAATTGAGCCGGTGAGCCTCCGTGATGGAGCTCGTGAGATAGCTCTTGTCCGGTCTCTGGACACGCACATAGGACAGGCCCTTGAGCTCGGGGATGAGGTCCTGCGCGGCCCGGTCCCAGCACACCGCCTCAAGCCGGTTGGCCATGCTCTGCGCGCTCTCCACGAGCAAGCGCTGGCCGCCGTTCTCGTAGGGATCTTCGAAGAGGCTCGCGCCCAGATCCGGGAAACCCGTTGGCTGGAAACGGACGCCCTGCACGGGGCGTAGCTCCTGCTCGAGCAGCAGGCGAGAGGGATACGGTGCGCGATCGGGGAGCAGAGCGCTGAGATCGATGGACATGATCACTCCGGCATCGTGGGTGCCGCGGGCGGCGGCGTGATCGGCGCGTCCTCGACCGCGGGACGGGCCGGCTTGCAGATCAGGCGAAGCAGTGTCGCGAGGTCTTCGGGAGCGATGGGGATCGCGAGCGTCGCGGCGAGGCGGTGCGCGAGCTCCGGAGCGCCTGCAACGACGCGCAGCTTCGGGCGCGCGCCGGCTGCGGTCAGCGTGCGTACGGCAGCGGCGCCCGCGTCGTGCAGGCGGCCGGCGAGGAGCAAGCGCAGCGGGGCCGGGTCGAGGCGCGGCGTGAGCGGGGACAGGCTGCCCGTCGAGCCATCTCGGTCGCCAACGGGCCGGCCGTTCACCGCGTCGGGGGTATACGCGAGGCGAAAGAGCGCGTGCAGCACCGACGGCCGCGCGGCGCGGGGCTGCCTGGGCGGTCGCGGCGCGCGCTTCCAGTCGACCGCCATCAAGGCGCGCGACAGCCCGGCGACGCGCGCCTCGTCGACCGCGCCGTCCAGGAAGAGCGCGACGTCGTCGAGCGGTGCGTATGCGCGGCCGCGCAATGGGAACGCATGCGCCCCGTGAAGGGCGGCCTCGATCATGCGGCGTTGCGCCACGGCCGCGAGATCGTCCGCGAGATCGCGGCCGGCCCACACGACGCGTGGGTCGCGCGCGAGGCCGCCTTCGCCGACGGCCAGACGGCGGAAGCCCGAGCGCGGATCCAGCGGCAGGCAGTGCGCGCGGATCGGGCCGAGCTCCTCCGCGCCGATGCGATCCGCCGGGCCCGTCTGCGAGGCGATCGCGGCGGCGAGCCGCAGCGCGGTGGAGCCGTCATCCGCTGCGCGCATCCACTCCGGCGACAGCGGCGGGATGGGGCCGAGCCAGGCCACGGCCGCCGCGGCCTTCGGCCGGGCGACGATCGCCTCCTCCGCCTCGGCCAGCGCGAGCAGCAGCCGCTGCCATCGCTCCGGCGAGCCCTGGCGACACACGGCGAGCATCGCGGCCTCGACGCGTCGGAGCGCCCGGCCGAGCGACGCGGGCGCGCTGTCTCCCTGGCCCACGCTGCGCAGGCCTTCGACCCAGGGGTCGATCTCATCGAGCAGGCGCGAATGCTCCGGCGCCCCGGCGCGCTCGCTCGCCTCGCCCGCCTCGACCGCCCAGCGGCCGAGCGGCACCGCGAGGTTCGCCTGGCCGTTGCGCTCGATGTACGCGAACCGGACGAACTCGCTCACGCCGCGGGCGACGCCGAGGCCGGCGACGGCCCGCGCCGCGTCGATGGCGTGGATCGCCTGCCGCTTCTCGGCGCTCGCGACGAGCCGCCCCTCGGCGAACAGCGCGCGCACCTCGGTGAGGGTCGCCGCGCCGTTCCAGAGCGGCATCCACTGCTCGCCGCGCTGGTTGCCCTCGTCGACGGCGCACGCGCTGGCGTAGCCGCCGGCCCGCGCGCGCACGGCGAAGGGGGCGGCGGCCTGCACGAGGCCGCCGCTCTCAAGCCGGCGCACCGCCGCGACCGGCAGGAGCAGCGCTCCTTCGAGCAGCAGGACGAAATCCCAGGGGTTTACGAGCGACTCTCCCAGGTAGCTCGATGCCTGGTTCGGCCCGCCGGCGTTCCCGGGCAGGAACTGTCCGACGGCGCGCCGCTGGAGCCCCGGCGCCGGTTCGCCGAAGAGCGCCGCCGCGAGCAGCGGGCGCGCCCCCGAGCGCGGCTCGCCCGTCGCGGGGTCGAGCAGCTCCACGAGGCGCTGCATGCGGTTGTTGGTGAAGTCGAGCCGGCCGTCGTTCCCGCCCGTCCCGAGCAGCGCTGGGTACCTCGCGGCCTCGCCGGTCAAGACCACCGCGGCGTCGAGCCACGCGAGCATCGACTCGGGCCACGCGCGCCGGCATGCGCGGATCATCTCGAGCTTCGCCTCGCCCTTCGGGCTCTCGGCGCGCGCAGCCACGATCGCGCGTCCCGCGGCGATGGCCTCGCGGTAGGCGGCGAAGCGGCCCGTCGTCGAGGAGGAGAGCGGCTCGATGCCGTCCTTCGTGTCCTTCGGATAGAACCCGCTGCCGCCGTTCCACGGCGCGATGATCGGCGACGGCGCGTAGGCCTCCAGGAAGAACCGCCCGAGGCTGTCCCGATCGAGCGATGTGACGAGCTCGAACCGCCCGTCGTTCCAGCGGGCCCGCGCCCGGTGGTCGGCCTGGCTGGCGACGGCGCGGAGGACGCCGAGCGCCTTGAGGTAGCCGGCGATCGGCTCGGGCGTGCACCCGGCGAGGTGGTGCAGGTGCAGGCTCATGCGGTCGTCTCCATCGAGGCGCGCGCGTCGGCGGCGCGGAGCAGCGCTTCCAGGTAGGCGAGGGCGAAGGGACCCCAGGCCTCGAGCAGGCCCGCCACGCGTTCGGTCCAGGAGGCGCCGAAACGCGGCCCGACGCCGAGGGCCGCGGGCTCAAGAGACAGCGTGAGCGACGGCACCGAGGCGTCGCCGCTGCCGCCCGAGCGCGCGGCGAGCGTGAGGGAGTCGATCACGTCGCCGTCGCGCACGCCGTGGATGCCGCCGTGACCCGCTCTCTGATCGAGCGGCGTGCTCGTCCAGGCGGTGCGCACCTTGCCGTGGTGCGCGCAGACGAGGAAGGCGACGAGGTCGAGCTCTTCGGCGGAGAGCTCGGCGAGCTCGCGCGCGAGCGGGTGATCGCTGTCGATGGCGTCGTCCGCCGAGGCCGAGGAGGGCGGTTCGCCGAGCGCGGCGAGGAGCTCGGCGCAGCCGCCGAGCAGCGCAGGGTGCCCCGGGTTGGCGCGACGGAGCAGCGCGAGCAGGGCGAGCGTGCTCGCGAGCTCGTGCCGGAAGCCTGGTCGGCTCGGGTATCCCTTGCCGCTCCATGCCGCGTCCGGCGCCTTCGCGAGATCGCGCCGCAGGCCGAGCTCGCCGGCCCTCGCGCGCGCGTCCTGCGCGATGGCGTCCTGGAACGTCGCGTGCGCCTTGCCCGCGTCGTGCCAGCGCGCGGCGAGGTCGAGCAGCGCCGTGATCCGCTCGGGCAACCGAAGGGCGTTCGCGACGTCGCGCAGCGTCTCCGCCGTCTCGCGGCCGTGCGTGGCGATGCTCTTCCAGGCCGCGCGCGAGAGGCTGTCGTCCTCCGCGGCCTCGGCGCTGAGATCGAGCCGCAGCGCCGCGCTGTCGGCCGGCTCCGCGGGCGCAGCGAAGGGCACGACCTCGGCGCTCGCCTTCGGGTTCCAGCCGAGCTCGTCCGTGTAGCCGCCCGCGGAGGAGGGGAGCAGGAGCGTGCTCCCCGGGGGAATGCGCTCGATCTCCTCGACCCTTCGGTAGGCGCCGAGCACGTAATCGAGGACGAAGACGGGTCGGCCACCGCGATCGGCGCGCGCGAAGTCGCGCAGATCGCGCAGCGGGACGGGGCAGAGCTCGGCCCGGTGCACCCGGCCGATGTGCTCGCGGGATACGGTCCTGCTCGCCGGATCGACAGGCCGCCAGAAGACGCGGACGTCGCGGTCCTCGCCGCTCCGGATATACCGCCCGACGTCGAGATCGCTGCCGGTGAGGTCGGGCGTGGTATCGAAGAGCTCGTCGAGGTCGCGGCGGCGGAGGAGGTGCGCCGGCGCGTAGACGTAGAGGCGGCCGAGCTGGTCCGCATCGCACGCGTCCTCGAAGGCGTCGATGGCCCGGGGTGAGGCGTCCCCGGCGCGCCGTACGAGCGCTGCGGCGGCGTCGGCGGCGGCGTCGAGCTCGGCCTCGACGTAGGGGGCTGCGGTCTTCGTCTTGCCGAGCACGACGATGTCGCCGGACTCGCCTTCATAGCGCGCGCAGCGCCCGAACCGCTGCACGAGGCTCGACCAGGGGGCGAGATCCGTGATCAACAGGCGAGCCGAGATGTCCACGCCCGCCTCGACGACCTGGGTGGCCACGACGATGCGCCCTTCGCTGGGGAGCGCCTCGGGGCGGCTCGCGGCGCGGCTCAGGAAGTCGCGGCGCCACTGCGACCGTTCGACGCCGCGGAAGCGGCTGTGCACGAGCCTGAGCTCCGGAGCGCCTGGCCTGCGGACGCGCGTCTTCCCCTTGCGCTCGTGACATCGCTCCTCGAGCGCCTGGAAGAGGTCGACGGCGCGCTGGACCTGGTTGACGACGAGGAGCGTGAGGGTGCCGGGACGGTGCCTCTCCAGCGCGAGCTTCGCGACGTCGAGCTCGGCGACGGCGTCGCTCAACGTGATGGTCTTGCGCACCTCCCACAACCCACCTGTGCGCTCCGCCTCGGGGATGCGCACGGCCTGTTCGGCGAGGGGGGGCACCTGCGCGCCGAAGTCGACGGTGGTGAGCCACCGTGGCTGGAGCGTGGCGCTCATCCACCATGCGTAGGTGGGCCGCAGGGTGCGTCGCGCGGCCGCGTCGTGGTCGCGGAACGCGGCGAGCTGCGCGCTCGTGGCGAGCCCGACATCCATGAGCTGGACCTCGTCGAGCACCCAGAGCGCGTCCTGGCTCACGAGGCCGAACGGCATGGGCCACCGCGCGCGGCCCATGCCATAGCCGCGGTTCATGGCGCGCGAGAGCAGCATGTCCTGCGTCCCGAGCAGGATGGCCGGTTGCTCGGGCGAGAGCTCCCAGCGCTGTGCCTCCACGCCGCCCATGAGCACGTGCACGGAGACGGAAAGTCGAGAGCGCTCGATCCACTCCGCGATCGCGGTCTCCGTCTGCTCGACGAGCGTGCGCATGGGAAAGCAGAAGACGAGGCGCGTGGGCCAGGCGAGGTCTTCGCGGAGGGCGCGGTGATACAGCCAGGGTAGGACGACGCCGGCCGTCTTCCCGAACCCGGTCGGGATGCGGAGGAGCCGATATCCGCAGGCGGATGATTCGCCGACCGCGCGCTGCCATTCATACGGAGCAACGCGCGCGACGGTGTGGAACCAGGTGGCGTAGGGCGGAGCAGAGATCACGTGTGCCCGTGTGGGATGCTGGATGCGCGGGGAGACGCGCTCCGTTGCACGAGAACGTTCGCAGAAAAATGCGGGTGTGTGAAGCGGGCGCTGAGGGGGCCGGTTCGGGTCACCCCCGCTGCCTGGATCGCTCGAGCGCAGCCTGCAGGATCGGCAGCGTTCGGAGGTCCTGGGGACGTGCGGCTCTCTTCTTGACCTCGATCAGGCCTTCGAGGGTGAGGACACGAATGGAGAGCCGCGGCGTCTCCAGCGTGGCGGTCTGGTCGACGAGCGACTGGTAGGTGGTCTCGTCATCGTGCATGCTCAGCGTTCCCAGGAGATCCAGCGGACCGAACTTGGTGAGCAGCAGCTTCGGTCCATGCGTCAGCAGGTGCGATTCGGTGGGGACGACGCGGCGGCCCGTGAGATCGCGAAAGCGGGCCTCGAGCACGGACAAGGCGTCCAGCAATCGGCGGATATTCCCGGCGTCGCGTGAGTACAGAATGTCCAGATCCTTCGTGTTCCAGTCTGCGCCTTGCAGGCTCGCCGCCACGCCACCGATGACGATGAACTCGACCTCGTGATCTTCGAGGACCTCGAGGATCCGGCCGAACGGAACACCCGCATACGACTCGATCATCTCCAGCCTTTCTCTGGGCGTCATGTCGAGGACCCAATCGATCAGGGTCAGGTCGACGCCCTGCTCGTCGTACGCGGGCGCGGCGAGCGCGGCGGCCTCCTCGGCGGCGAGCTGTTCCTCCAGCTTCGCGTAGATCGCATCCGAGGCCTCGAGCGCTTCGTCCGGATCCTCGATCTCGTCCTGGACGAGGCAGGCGGCGCTCTGTTCGATGCGCTGCCCGGTCCACCGGCCGGTGGCCACGATCACGCCGTCCCGCAGGATGTCCACCCGGTGTCCGTCCACGATCGCGGTGTATCCTGTAGCCGGCATGACGGCCGGAGGATAGCGCAGCAGGGCTGCCGGATCATCGCCGCCGTGCGCTCCCTGGTCGAGGGGCGGGCTCGTCCGTACCCACGATGGGCAAGCGCAAGGACGCGTGGGCGCACCGGTCGTGCGCCCTGCGGCGCGAGCCTCGTACCGGACCGGGCGGCCGGGACCAGGTCATGCACGTTGACTTGCGACGAGCTACCTCAGATTGCCACGATTTGTGTCGCCCTTCTGCTGCTTTGCCGCGCGGACGAGGCGTTCTCCGTGCGCTC
Source organism: Sorangium cellulosum (assembly GCF_004135735.1). Taxonomy (GTDB): domain Bacteria; phylum Myxococcota_A; class Polyangia; order Polyangiales; family Polyangiaceae; genus Sorangium; species Sorangium cellulosum_F. The sequence continues at coordinate 396,782 of NZ_CP012670.1, forward strand.
GCCGGCCTCCGCGAGGGCGAGGCGCCGCTCGCGCTGGCGCAGCTCCGCGGCGGTCAGTCGTTCGCGCGCGGGGTGGTGGTGTCGAAGATCAAGAACGCGAGGACGATGCTCCGGCGCAACCACGCGGCGGCGGAGCCGGCCGTGCTGTCGGAGCTCGACCAGCTCGCGCGCAAGGCGGCGGAGGCGCCCTCGCTGGCGTCGCTGCTCGGGCTGGAGGGCACGGCGGCGCGCGCCTATTTCGGCGCGTTCCCGGGCATGCTGAAGGGCCCGGACGAGGTGCGGGGCGCGTTCGATCTGGAGGGGCGCAACCGGAGGCCGCCGCGGGATCCGGTGAACGCGCTGCTGTCGCTGGCGTATGCGCTGCTGGCGAAGGATCTCGCGGTGACGCTGGGCACGGTCGGGCTGGATCCGCTGCTCGGGTTCTACCACCAGCCGCGCTTCGGCCGGCCGGCGCTGGCGCTGGACCTGATGGAGGAGCTCCGGCCGATCGTGGCCGACTCGGTGGTGGTGGCGGCGATCAACAACGGGGTGATCGCGCCGGACGATTTCCAGCGGCACGGGGACGCGGTGGCGCTGCGGCCCGCGGGGCGGAAGAAGTTCCTCATGGCGTACGAGCGGCGGATGGATCAGCTCGTGACGCACCCGGTGTTCGGTTACCGGATCAGCTACCGCCGGGTGCTCGAGGTGCAGGCGCGGCTGCTCGCGCGGGTGCTGCTCGGCGAGGTGGGGGCGTATCCGTCGTTCCGGACGCGGTGAGGGGCGGAGGGACGCGAGGGGCGAGGGGGCGGGAGGGACGCGAGGGGCGAGGGGACGGGAAGGACGCGAGGGGCGAAGGACCAGGCGGAGCGAGAGGCGAATCAGAGCGGGCGAGGGAGGTGCGCGTGAGACAGAGCTACATCGTGAGTTACGACGTCTGCGATCCGAAGCGGCTGCGCAAGATCTTCAAGGCGATGCGGGGGTACGGCGACTGGCTCCAGCTCTCGGTGTGGCAGTGCGCGCTGAGCCGGCGGGAGCTCGTGGAGATGCGGCGCGATCTCGGGCAGATCATCGATGCGCGGATCGATCAGGTGCTGATCATCGACATCGGCCCGGCGAACGGGCGCGGGCGCGGCGCCATCACGTCGCTCGGGCGGGCGTACGTTCCCTCGGAGCAAGTCGCCATCGTGGTGTGAGGCGCCGGCCGCGGGGGGCCGGGGGGCAGGGCGGCGCGCTTCAGCGGGGGGCGCGCGTGGGGAGGGCGATGCGCCTCAGCGCCCGGCGCGCGCGGCGGCCGCGGGACGGGCTCCGGTGAGGAACGCGCCGGGGTCCGCCGCGGGCTCGGCGCCGGCGCCGTCGTCGTGGCTCGCGCCCCCGGTGTCTTCCTCGGCCTCTTCGTCGTCGGCGGCCGCTGCGTCGGCGGAGCTCCTGGAGGAGCTGGCGCGGCGGAAGCCGAGCTCGCGGAGGAGCCTGCGGTCCTTGATGGCGGTCTGGACGATGGTGCTCCACTCCAGGTACCAGTCCCAGAGCTGCCGTTCGGCCTCCTCGAAGTCGTGGTCGCCGGCCGCGGCGGGTGCGACCTCGGCGACGGACTCGAGCTTGCCGGCGCGGGCGAGGAGCTCTCTGGCCTCGTCGATGACGGCCTTGGTGAGGCCGCGCCGGGCGAGGATCTTGCGGCCCTCTTCGCCGCCCGCGTCGGGGCCGCCCTTTTCCTTGGAGCGGGCGAGGTGCTCCCAGCGCTCGACGAAGGTGCCGACGGAGACGAGGACGGCGGCGCCCTCGGTCTGGCCGAGGTTGCGGAACATGAAGGCGTGCGCCTCGGGGGCGTGACGCTTGAGGGTCGCCGACGCGATGGGAAACCACTTGTTCTCCCAGGCGTCGAGCTCGTTGATGAGGCCGCTGTCGGTCGCGGCCGCGGTGGCGACGAAGCCGAGCCGGGTGCGCGTGACGCGCTGGAGCAGGCGCCAGCCCTCGGCGAGATCGTCATCGGAGAAGCCGTGCGCGACGAGCGCCGCGGCGACCTTGTTCTTGCGGAGCCCCAGGAGCAGCAGGAGCACCCGCTCGGCCTTCTGGCCAATGGTGAGCTTTGCCAAGATCCACCTCCCGGGCGGACGGTTATCAAGGACGGACAGGGTGGTCATCGGATGAGCACGTCTTGGACGCGCCGCGGGTGATCCCCGTGCCCGGGAGAGCGACGCCGGGGTGCGGCGAGGGCGCGGCGGGGGTCGTCGGATGGGGGCACCGGGCGCGATCGAGCGTGGAACGCGGGCGGAAGAGAGGGGGCCGGGGGAGGAGGAGCGGCGCCCCCTGGCCGGCGGGCGCCGCCCCCGGCTCGGGAGGCGGGCGCCCCGCGGGGGGTGAGGCCCGGGAGGTGGGGGGTGACTCCGGCGAGGTGGGGGGTGACTCCGGCGAGGTGGGGGATGAGCGGGCGGAAGCGGGGACGGCGTGGCGCGAGGTGGGGGGCGAGCGCGGCGAGGCGGGGGCGGCGGCGTCGGAGGTGGGGAGGCGAGCGGCGGAGGTGGGGGAGAGGGCGGCAAAGCGCCGGGGGAGAACGGAAGGGGCTGGGCGAGGGGAGGGGCGGGTATGGTAGAAGGAGGAGGGCGGACCGGTTGCGAGCGGTGGAGTGACGCGAAAAAGCCGGGGACCGCTCGCAGAGCCGGCAGGTGTTTGAAAAGATGAAGGATTTCTGGCCGGCACCGGGGCGCGCGGGGCGCCTCCGGTGGCCGCAGCGGGGGGTCGGACGGGGACCTCTCGCAAACCGGGTTGTAAGTACGCGAAATCTTTCGTAGGCTGCGAGGCCTCTCTCCGCCGCTGAAAGGCGGCGGCCCCATTGAAGCTTCACGCGCGGCGCGACCTTCGACGCGGAGGGCGGCTCTCCGCCGCTGAAAGGCGGCGGCCCCATTGAAGCGGTTTCCCCGGCTGTTAACCACGGGCCCCCCTGGTTTCTCTCCGCCGCTGAAAGGCGGCGGCCCCATTGAAGCCTGGTATCCGTCATCGCCAACCTGGCGACCACGGACGCGCTCTCCGCCGCTGAAAGGCGGCGGCCCCATTGAAGCATCGTTGCCTCCATGTCCACAACCTAGCACGCGTGCTCTCCGCCGCTGAAAGGCGGCGGCCCCATTGAAGCCCGGCCTCGTGTGCGAGGGGATCGCGGCGTACGAGGCTCTCCGCCGCTGAAAGGCGGCGGCCCCATTGAAGCTGACGAGCCCTCGTGGCCGATCCTGACGGGGCCGCCCTCTCCGCCGCTGAAAGGCGGCGGCCCCATTGAAGCCTTCCGGTCGCCGGAAGAATTCTTCTGGTGGGTCATCGCTCTCCGCCGCTGAAAGGCGGCGGCCCCATTGAAGCCCGCTCCTCCTCTCACGCCCACAGCCAACCCACCTTCACTCTCCGCCGCTGAAAGGCGGCGGCCCCATTGAAGCCTGGGTAGGAGGTGAACATGATCTTCGATGTGGGAAAGCTCTCCGCCGCTGAAAGGCGGCGGCCCCATTGAAGCTGGGTGTAGTCGCCCGGGATTGAGCGCAACGCCGCGGCTCTCCGCCGCTGAAAGGCGGCGGCCCCATTGAAGCGGCTGCGATGGCCCGCGCCGAACTCGCGCGGCGGGCATCCTCTCCGCCGCTGAAAGGCGGCGGCCCCATTGAAGCTAGAGCGTGCTGGGGTCGTAGGTGCGGTGAGTTTGAGACTCTCCGCCGCTGAAAGGCGGCGGCCCCATTGAAGCCGTGATCTCGATGCCAACGATGTACGCGCCCGCGGGCGCCTGCTCTCCGCCGCTGAAAGGCGGCGGCCCCATTGAAGCAAGGAACGCTTGCATACCCAAGCGCCGCTCAGGATCCGACCTCTCCGCCGCTGAAAGGCGGCGGCCCCATTGAAGCCAGAAAACCTCCGGCCAGCACCGCGACATGCAGCGCGACTCTCCGCCGCTGAAAGGCGGCGGCCCCATTGAAGCCCAGGCCAGATGTTGACATCTGACCCCATGTAGAACGCTCTCCGCCGCTGAAAGGCGGCGGCCCCATTGAAGCGACGCGGAGCCGGTACCCCACGGCCGCCAGCAGCCTGACTCTCCGCCGCTGAAAGGCGGCGGCCCCATTGAAGCGATGACGCCTTTCAGCGCGACAGCGGGGAAATCGACGTCTCTCCGCCGCTGAAAGGCGGCGGCCCCATTGAAGCGCCTTCGGCGCCGGCTTCGCGCCGCACGCGCAGAGGCCCTCTCCGCCGCTGAAAGGCGGCGGCCCCATTGAAGCGTTGCCCTATCGTCGTCGTCGGCCATGCGGCTCGCTCTCTCCGCCGCTGAAAGGCGGCGGCCCCATTGAAGCGGAGGATCACGATGGCTACACGGATTGTGGCGCTGTCTCTCCGCCGCTGAAAGGCGGCGGCCCCATTGAAGCGACGTCGAGGTCGTGGGTGCTGACGGGTTCTATCCCTGACAGATCCCCTCATTTTATACGGCAAATTCGTCGATTCCCGCGCCGCTGGCACACCGCTTCCACTGAGCACCAATGTGGGACAGTTGTTTGCATGGGCCCACGAGGCTCAGGTGTTTCGGGTGAGCCTACGACGAATACGTGAGAATCTGCGGTCGCTGGCCGGAATAGTATCAGTATGAGGCAATCGGCGGGCGTCGACGCGTGCACGGAAGGCAAGGCGAAGGGGAACTTGACGACGACGCGCTCGGAGGAGCGGTCGCATTCGATGAGGGCTCGCAGGCAACTCGAGCGCGTAGGGCTCAGCGCGAGTAGCATCGAGCGGTTCCTTCACGCCGCTGTGAAAGTCGACCTGCACGTCAAGACCGTGCTGTCCTTGTCGCTGGCAACCCTGGGCGTTCTGCACTCGGTCTCCCTTTGCATTCACGTGATCGGGCGAGGGATGGCGTGGGCAAGAGACGGTAGCCCCAAGCACGCGACCAAACAAGTTGATCGCCTGCTGAGTAACAACAATGTGTCCCCATGGCTTCTGTTCGACGCTTGGGTCCGCTTCGTGGTGGGGCCGCGAGAGGAGCTGCTGGTCGCTCTCGACTGGACGGAGTTTGATGTCGATGACCACGCCACGTTGGCGTTGTACTTGATCACTCGTCACGGGCGAGCAACGCCGCTTATTTGGAGGACGGTCAAGAAGTCGTCGTTGGCTGGCAAGCGCAACGACTATGAAGACGAGGTCATTGAGCGGCTGCACGAGATTCTTCCGAAAGCAACTCGAGTAACACTCCTCGCGGACCGGGGCTTCGGCGACCAGGAGCGGTACGCACATCTCGGCAATCTGGGCTGGGACTACATCATTCGGTTCCGTGAGTGCATCATCGTCACCGATGCTGATGACACTGCGCGTCCTGCAGGCGAATGGCTCACATCTACCGGACGGGCAAAGATGCTGAAGAACGTCCGGGTCACGCAGGACAAGACGGCCATCGCGGCGGTCGTGCTCGTTCACGACAAGCGGATGAAGGAGCCATGGTGCCTCGCAACCAGCCGTGCCGACCTGACGGCGAGCCAGGTGACCAAGCTCTACGGCCGTCGCTTCTGCATCGAGGAGACGTTCCGCGACGTCAAGAACGTTCATTTTGGCATGGGTCTCTCCGCCACACATATTGGCGACACTGCCCGACGCGACCGACTTCTGCTTATAGCTGCCTTTGCGCACGTGCTCCTGACGCTCCTTGGGGAGGCAGGAGAACGGGCCGGCCTCGATCGCCTCCTGAAGACCAATACCGTGAAGCATCGAACCTTGTCGCTCTATAACCAGGGATGCTACTGGTACACAGCCATTCCCAACATGCGGGAAGAGCGGCTTGTTCAACTCATGACAGCGTACGGCGAGGTGCTCCGTGAGCACGCCGTAACCCGTGAAATTCTTGGGACTATATGAGGGGATGCATCAGGTTCTATCCGGCTCTCCGCCGCTGAAAGGCGGCGGCCCCATTGAAGCCCGTATCCTCCTCCCGGCGCCGCGCCGATGCTGTGTATATCTCTCCGCCGCTGAAAGGCGGCGGCCCCATTGAAGCAGCCGCCGGATCTCCACGTCCTGGGCCCGGCCGAGCCTCTCCGCCGCTGAAAGGCGGCGGCCCCATTGAAGCTTCACGCTGGTTCTTTCCCCGTGATGGGGGGGTGTACTCTCCGCCGCTGAAAGGCGGCGGCCCCATTGAAGCTCGGAGCTCGCAGGCCGCCTGTTCGGCCAGCTCGCCTCTCCGCCGCTGAAAGGCGGCGGCCCCATTGAAGCCGCGCGCGCGCGCGACTCACATGGGAGATCCTTGGATAGCTCTCCGCCGCTGAAAGGCGGCGGCCCCATTGAAGCAGGATCTCGCTCGCCAGCACCAGGCCGGGCAGGCAGACCTCTCCGCCGCTGAAAGGCGGCGGCCCCATTGAAGCTGAGGCTTCGCCGTCGTCGGCGGGGAGGGCGCACGGTCGCTCTCCGCCGCTGAAAGGCGGCGGCCCCATTGAAGCCCCAACCAGCCCCACCAGCCCCACCAGCTCGCCTTGGCTCTCCGCCGCTGAAAGGCGGCGGCCCCATTGAAGCACGTACGCCGCCGCCTTCTCGTCGTTGCTGGGCTTCTTCTCTCCGCCGCTGAAAGGCGGCGGCCCCATTGAAGCGAGGCTCAGGGTACTGGAGGAGAGGCGATGAAGTCGGCTCTCCGCCGCTGAAAGGCGGCGGCCCCATTGAAGCAAGGGCATGTTGTTCAACTTTAGAGCGCCTAACAAAACCCGGCCTGGATATGGCAGAGGCAGATCAGGCACACGGCGAGCTGGAGGAACGCTCGGTGAATATCGGCACGGCGTTCATACCGCACAGTCAAGCGCCGAAAGCGGCGGAGCCATGCGATCGTCCGTTCGACGACCCAGCGGTAACGGCCGAGCTTCTCCGACGACTCGATGCCCTTGCGAGCGATGCGGGGCACGATGTGGCGCAGATGGCAAGCCAAGCGCAGGGCCGGGTCGTCGTAGGCCTTATCGGCGTGCAGTTTCTTGGGGCGGCGCCGCGGTCGGCCGCAAGGCCGCGCGATCGTCGGTACCGCATCCACCATAGGCGTGAACATCTTCGAGTCATGGACGTTCGCCGGCGTCATCTCGACGGCGAGCGGGATACCATTCTGATCGACCAAAATGTGATATTTCGTGCCCGGCCGACCGCGATCTGTGGGGTTCGGGCCAGTCTCCTGGGGCATCCCCTCAAATTTTTCGGGGAATTCACATGAAGACGCGAAGAGGGGAAGCAAAATCTCTGGGAAATCTTCCTGCCTTCCCGCCTTCATGTTCAATTTCTCGTTAGAAACGGCCACAAAAATGAGGGGATTTGTCAGGCCAGTCTCTTCACCCCCCTTTTTGCCGGAACCAGCGAGGCATCCAGCGCAGCACGCTCCCAGTTGATCTTGTCGGCCCCGCCGAGCTCATCCAGCAATGCCTTGTGGAGCTGACCCCAGACGCCAGCCTGCTGCCAGTCGCGCAACCGGCGCCAGCACGTCATGCCGCTGCAGCCGAGCTCTTGCGGGAGATATTCCCAAGGAATCCCCGTTTTCAGCACGAACAAGATCCCCGTCAGGGCGATTCGATCAGGCGTGCGCGGCCGGCCGCCCTGCGGCTTCGGCTCCGCCTTCGGCAATAGAGGTTCGATTCGCTCCCAGAGTTCGTCCGGCACCAACAGCTTGCCCACGCGTGCAATCTAATGCGCGTACCGTTTGTCTCAAGCGAGCGGGCGCTCGAGCGAGGTCGGCGGGCTATTGTTAGGCGCTCTTAGAGCGCCGAACAAAACCGGACCGAGCCAGGCGGCCGAGGGGGGCAGCGCTCGGCGCGACGAGGAGCCCTGCTGAAGTAGGGCGACGAGGAGCAACGACGCGATGCGCCCGCCCTCGGCCGCCTGGCGACGGGAGGTTTTGTTAGGCGCTCTTAGGGACCTCTCCGCCGCTGAAAGGCGGCGGCCCCATTGAAGCTCACGACACCCGTTGATAGTCGGTCGGGCATCGGGTCTCTCCGCCGCTGAAAGGCGGCGGCCCCATTGAAGCGGAGGCCGGCTCTTCTGCGCCGCGCGCAGCATGACGGCCTCTCCGCCGCTGAAAGGCGGCGGCCCCATTGAAGCACCGTGTACGGCCGCTACCAGGCGGACATCCAGGACCTCTCCGCCGCTGAAAGGCGGCGGCCCCATTGAAGCTCCGCCGCCCCGACAAAACCCGTGTCCTGGCTGACGACTCTCCGCCGCTGAAAGGCGGCGGCCCCATTGAAGCCTCCAATGACGTTGCGAAGCTCGAACTGATCTCCTCGTGCTCTCAAGCGCCGGCCGCCGGCTGCTGCCCCGGGCACCTCAATCGTGCTGCGCCGCGTCGCTCGTCCGCGAGAGGCTCGCCAGGAGCTCCGCCCGCTCCGCCACGGTGCCGGGGGCGACGTCGACCACCTCGAAGCCGGCCGCGCGGTACATCGCGCCGAGCCGCCCGTTGATGCGCTCCGCCTCGGCGGCGCGCTCCTCTCGGCTCCTCCCCCAGCGCGGCGCCTGGAGCTCCGGCATCACGGCGAACAGGAACACGAGCGCATAGCGCTCGAAGGCGGGCTCGCCGGGCGGCCAGGGGTACTCTTCCTCTCCGCTCGTGCGCAGGTAGTACTCGACGGGGTCGAGATACCCGCGCTCCAGCCAGTCGCCGTCGCGCGCCTCCGCCTCGATCGTCCTCTGTGTCTCCAGCACCCGCGCGGCGAACTCCCGCTTTCGGCACAGCGGACAGACGTGCTCCGGCGCGTCGATCGGGTGAAACGGCGCGTCCGGCGGGTGGCCGTGGGTGCGCGCGCCGAGCTCGTCGAGCACGCGCCGGTGCGCCTCGCCGTGCACGCGGTAGCCCCGCGTGGACGCGAGGTGACGGAGCGTCGTTGTCTTGCCGCACGAATAGGCGCCCGTCGCCACGAAGAGACGCTTGAAGACACGCTCGCTCATCGAAGCTTCACCGCCGCGTCCACCACACCGAGCCCCCGCCGACCTCGACGGCGCGTCCAGCGCGCGCCGCGAAGCGCGCGACGGCCTCCAGGACGCCCGCGTGCTCCTCGTTGTGGTCATGGCCGGCCAGGATCGCGCCCGGCTTGAGCCTGGGCCACCAGGCCTCGAGGTCCGCCAGCACCGCCGCCGCGTCGTGCGAGGCGTCGAGGAAGACGAGATCCAGGCTCGCTTCGGCGAAGCGCGCCGCCGCGTCCGTGGAGGCCAGCCGGTGGACGATCGGGCGGAGCCCGAGCGCCTCCATGTTCGCCTCGAACGCGCCGGGCACGTCCTCCGCGGCCAGCAAGGCGCTGTATCGCGCGGCGTATGCGTCGCTGGAGCCCTCCCAGGCGTCGACGCAGTGGAGCGCGACGCCGCGCCGCGCCGCGAGCCGCCCGACGTATGCCGTGGAGAGCCCCTTCCAGGAGCCCACCTCGACCATGGCGCCGCCGTGGATCGAGCGCACGAGCGCCCGGTACGCGAGGCCGGCCTCCTCGGAGAACCAGCCCTGGACGGGATCGACCCGGGTCACCGGAAACAGCGCCAGGAGCGCCGCCGGCTTCCGCGCTGGATCGCCGTATTCGTATTGCCTGTCGCACAGCTTCACGAAGCAGCGGGCGTCGTACGCGACGAACAGCGGCCGCGCGATGACGGCGAACTTCTTGAGCGACGTGGACCGCTCGGGCTCCCGCTCTCCCCGCCGGATCTCGTCGGCGGTCGTCGCGAAGATGACGTCCTCGTGCCGGATCGGGCGCCCCTGAGCCGGGCCGTCGGTCCACGGCCGCTCTCCGGGGTATCCGGCGCGGTCGGTGCCGTGCTCGAGGAGGCGAGCCAGCTTGTCCGCCTCGCTCGCGCGGAACAGGAGCGGGCTCGTGATGCCGCGCGCCTCGAGCTCGTCCAGCGCCTCCTCGAGAAAGAGCAGGTTCCGGCCGATGTAGGGCAGGGGGATGATGGGCGGCGTCATGACGCGTCCTGCGCCGCGCGCGCCGTCGTGGTCGTTGGCGGCGTCGGCGGGCCCAGGATGCCGTCCCAGGGCTGCCAGGTCGAGGCGAGCCGGGCGTTCGGGTGGAAGATGAGCTCGTGGACGATGCCCGGGCCCGAGCGCTTCGTCTCCTCGAGCTGCGCGAGATCGGCCTCCTCGAAGACCACATCGATGTCCTCGAAGCGGAACACCTCGACATAGTAGTAATACCCCACGATCTGCCGCTCGAACGAGAACCGCGCGTCGGCGCTCAGCGCGTCGAGGATCGGCTCGAGCCGGACGCGGGCGCGATCGCTGTATTTGACCACGTGGTTCTCGACCACCGCGGCCGGGTCGGTCTTCATCAGTTGCCGGAAGATCACGTTGTCCACGCCGAGCGACCGCGCGAACCGCAGGTAGGCCACGATGGGCTCCACGGCGTCGATCTGGCCCTGCAGGAGCACGCAGGAGAGGCGCACGCGGGTGCCGCCGGCCGCGGCCGCCGCCACGACGCGGCGGAGCTCGTCGACGCTCAGGCCGTCCTTCATCACCATGAGCCTGGCATTCGTGTCGTGGTCGGGGTGGGCGCGGCTGATGTTGAGGTGCTGGACGCCGGTCTCCACGATCCAGTCGATCACCCGCTTTCCCTCGCGCTGCTGGAGCAGCCCCGAGCCGTTCGTGGTGAGCGTCCGCTTGCGGCAGCGGCGCGCCTGGCCGAGCGCGAGGATGCGGGGCAGCCGCGGATCGTGGCTCGGCTCTCCGCCGGTGATCGACACCGTGGGATCGAGCGGCCGGAGCGCGTCCAGGGACTCGGCCATGGCGTCGAAGTAGCGCCCGTCGTCCTCCTCGACGGTCTTCTGCACGGCGAGGCTCCGCCCGCGCGACGCGGGCCTGAGCTCCTCGACGCAGAAGTGGCACTTCGCGTTGCAGGGCTGCCGGCTGTAGATGGAGAAGTTCGCGTTGCGGTAGACCTCGACCGGCCGGCCCCACAGGTCGAAGCGCACGGTGGCGCCGGCCGTGCTGTTGCCTGTCAGGTCGAAGGCGCGGCTCTTCAGGCGGCGCCATTCGTCGCGGAACGGGCGCGCGCTCACGGCAGCCTCCGCATGGCGTCGGAGCGCGCGACGAGGTCGGGGCCGAAGGCGCCGCCGTCCGGGTTGAGCATCGTGAAATGGGTGCCGACGAGGAACGGCTCGTCCCAGTCCTCGCGCTTCTGGGCGAAGCCGTAGCGCTGCAGGTGGAACACGTTGGCGAGCTCGATGAGCCCCGCGTCACGCACGGCCTGCGCGACCCACGCGTCGCCGTCCGGCTCTGTCTTGCGCAGCCGGACGTTCAGCACGAGCTGGCGGTCGCCGCCGAGCGCCGCGAGCCGCTCGCGCAGGGCGCGCGCGAGGTCGAGCAGGCCGCCGTCGTGCTCGAGGAGGTGGTGGTTGACCGACAGCTTGATCGTCGTGGGCTCGCCGAGCTTCTCCAGCCAGGCGTCGAGCCCGGCCGGCTCGCGCGGGAGCTCGACCCCGTTGGTGACGACGACGACGCGCGCGCAGCGCGGCTCGACGCGGGCGAGCCGCACCATCTCGTCGAAGTGCGGGTGGATCGTGGGCTCGCCGCCCTCGAGCTGCACCTCGAACGGGCCCTCGGCCGGGAAGCTCGCGCGGTAGCGGTCGAGGGCGAGGAAGGTCTGCCCCTTCGGCGACGAGCAGGTGCAGCACCAGGGGCACGCGCGGTTGCAGTGGTTCGAGGTCGCCACGTAGAGCCGGCGCGGCCGCTCCGCCGTGGGCCGGTCGAGCGGGAGCGTGCCAGTGAGCGTGGCGTTCTGGGGTCTCGTCGCGGTCCGCATGGGGCCTCCAGCGAGGAGGATACACCCGACGGGATGCCCAGGCGGGGCGCATCAACCGAGCGAGGGAGGCCGTCGCGGTGCGAGACAGGGGAAAGCTCGCCGGCGATGCGTGCCGCCCTCGCGCGGCCCTCTTTCCTGGCTGGCAGTCGATCAGTCCCCTCGGGCGGGACGCGCCATGCGCGCCGGGGCGAAGCTCCCGTAACCGCCCTGATCGCTCCGGCGGATCGCGGACTCCAGCACGATGGCGATGCCGCGGGCCCGCAGGACGCTCGGGTCAACCTCGACGAGCTCCGGCGACGTCAGGACGGAGCCGATGACCGAGCGCGGGAGCGGCACGGTCCAGATCGGCCACCGGAATGTCCCTGTCTTCCACTCGCCGCTGCAACCGGTCGTCACGATCCGGTCGCCGACCGGGGCCACCCGGATGAACGGCAAGCCCCGGAACGCGAGCCAATCCGCGCCGGGCACGCCGAGCTTCTTGTCCTTCGATGGATCGCTCGCCCGAAGCGCATAGTCGCGCGCCGAGGTGTTGTCCCACTGAAGCACCGGGAGCGGACGCTCGTATCGCCACGGACCGAACAGCGCCTCTTCCAGGTCCTCGACGCGCACGCCCTGGGTGAGCTCGCTCACCATGCCGAGGAACTCCTGCTGCCCCGCGGTGAAATGGAGCGCGGTCGGCTTCGTGTTGCCGTTGTTGTCCACCGCGACGTCCGTCGCGAACGCGGCCGCGAAGTCGAGGCTTCGCCGCCGATCCTCGCGCACCAGACCGCTCAGGTAGTCCGCGAAGAAGCCCGGAGGCGGCTTGAGATCGTGCGCCTCGGCCCCGTTCCCGTCTTTACGATAACGCAGCCGCTCGATAGCTGGCTCTCCCCGGAAGCTCTCCAGATCGTGCACGAGCGCGTCGAGCAATGCATTGCGATCTGGACCGCCCACGATCGCCGGCCTGTACGTCCCACCGGCGCGCCAGAGCAGCCTGGGCTCCGGCTGTCCCTCCTTCGCCCGGTCAGCGAGCGCATTGAGCACGCCCAGCGCCGAAAGGAACGCCAGCGGGTTCTTGCCATCCAGGCCGGTCAGCAGGAGCTCGGTCATCGCTCGTCCCTCGCCTCGATCTCGCCGCGCTGCTCTTCCTCGCTCCGCCGGTGATCCGCGAGCCGGAGGATCGCCTCTAGCCACGCCAGACCGAACCAGCCGTAGCGCTCCACGAGCCGCCAGAACCGCTCGGCGATGCCCGAGTCGAGCCGCGGGACGCCGTGGTCGCTGGAGACGGACACGACCGTGCCGCCGGCGTCGAAGGCGAGCTCGACCGGCTCGGGATCGTCCACCACCGGCGCGAGTGGCCGGCACCAGCCGTGATGCGATCCCACGAGATGCAGGACAAGATCCGGATCCTTGGCGCCGTCGAGCAGCGATGGCCGGGCCTCCAGGAGCGCGACGGATGACAGCTCGTGACGGGCCCCCCGCGGGTACCCAGAGCGCTCGCGCGCGCGGGCCCGCGCGGCGCGATCCGCGGCGACGATCGCGCTCTTGGCGAGCGGCTCCGCGGCCACCGCCGCCCGGAGCTCGCTGCCCCCGTGGAGCATCCGCTGGAAGCGCGGATCCACCTTCCCCGCGTCATGCCAGCGCGCCGCGAGCTCCACGTCGCGCACGACCTCGGGCGGAAGCCCGCACTGCTCGGCGAACCGCTCGGCCCAGGCGGCGACGCCGCCCAGGTGCTCCCGCAGGGTCACCTCGACGCCCGTATGCGATGCGCCGTCGTCCTCCGTCGTCACGTCGCCCACCCCTTCGGCGTGTGCGCGGACGCGCCCGACGAGCGCGAAGTAACCCCTCTCCAGCCCGCCGCCCGCGCCGAGCCGCGCGATGCCGTCGAGCCGCAAGAGGGCGGGGCGCTTCCTCCCCTGCTCCGCGAGCGCCTTGACCACCCCGCCGAGCCACGACGCTCCGGTCGCCTTCGCATTGCTCTGCGAAAGCCACGCGTCGATGGCCTCGCTCATCTGCGAGAGCCACGCGTCGACGACCTCGCGGTCCTCCACGTCCGAGCCCTCTTCCTCGACCGGGACAGGGGCCTCTGGCCATGCACGATCCAGGACGTCAGCATGCTGCCGCAAGAGCTCCGGGTGCAGCCGCAGCGTCGGGCGCCCCGTCTGCTGCCATCGAGCGCGGTCGCCCAGATCCGAGACGGGCTCGTGGGACGAGGGATCCCAGGTGCCTTCGGCGAGGCCCCCGTACGTGCTCGGGACGACGATCGTGCTGCCCGCGTGGAGCTCGCGGGGGTTGATCACCCGGCTCTCGTCGCCCTTCCAGGCGAGCGCGAGCCGCTCAATCCGCGGCTTTCTGTCGTCCTCGCCCACCGTGCGCCCCTCGACGTCGGCGAGATCCGGCCCTGTGCCCCCCTGGAGCCATGCGCGCACCGCGTGGATCGGCATCGAGAGCGCCTCGAGCCCCACCGGCGTGCACGCCTCCACGCGCTTCAACAGGGCCTCGCGCGTCTCTTCATCTTCCATGGCCTGCTCGAGCAGCGCCTCGGTCACATCGGCGCGCCAGACGACCTGCACCTCGGGCGCCTGCCGCTGATCGATCCCATGGAGCCACAGCGAGACGTCGGGATCGATCACCGGGCTGGGCCTCGTCTGCACCCACAGGTCGAGGTGCGCGGGGAGCATCACGGGGGCGCGGCTCTTCGGCGAGAGCATCGCGTCGAGCGCCTCCCCCTCGGGCAGCGCCGCGGCGATCGCCTGGATCCCGAAATCGCGCGTGCCCTCGCCGATCCAGGTCCACGTCTCCGCGAGCGCCTTGCCGTAGACCGGATCGACGTGATCCTTGGTCATTGCATCCGAGCGCACCAGGACGACGCCGCGCACGTCGTGGGGCGCGAGCTCGAGCGCACCGAGCCGGTCCAGCCGGCCGAAGCGCTGCCGGAGGGCGTCGAGCGAGGCGCACTCGGTCACGATCGCGTCGAGATCGAAGTCGGCGCCCGCCTCGATGCACTGCGTGGCGACGACGACCACCGGGCGCGCGGCCGCGCTGCGCACGCGGCCGGAGCGGACCAGCGGGCCGAGCTTGCCGTCGAGATCGTCCCGATCGAGCGGTCGCATGCGGCCGGTGACGAGGAAGACGTCCGCGCTGTCGCCGACCCGCTTCCGCAGGATGGCGGCCGCCTCGCGCGCCGTGGCGACGCGGTTGACGATGACGCCGACGGCGCGCCCGGGCGCCACGAACCGCAGGGCGTGGTCGGCGCACGCCTCGGCGAAGGCCGCTCGCCTCGCGTCCTCCCCGCCGCTCACCTTCACCTCGTGGCGCACGACGGGCTTCTTCGCCCGGAGCCGCATGGCGAGCCGCTCGTTGCGGAGGTCGTCGTCGTTCAGCCCGAACACGCGCTCGTCGTCGGGTGTCGCTGGGGTCGCCGACGTGCCGCCCGAGATCGCCGGCGGGCTGCCTGGCGTGGCCGACATCTCCACGAGATGCCATCGATCGGGCAGCTTGCTGCTCGCCCGCGTGCGGTAGCGGCGCAGCGAGCGGAGCGTGTCGCGGAACGGCCGCGACAGGTGCACCTCGTCGAGCAGCAGGAGCGTGTCGTTGCCGAGCAGCCCCGCGTGGATCGGGCGCATGACGTCGCTCACGCCGTAGCCGCGGAAGAGCAGCCGCGAGCCGACCTGATCCACGGTCGAGACGGCCACGAGCGGCTGATCGGGCCGCTGCGCCCATGCGTCGTCGCGCGGCATGCCGCCGCGGAGCTGCGCCAGCGCGAGCGGCGCCTCGCCCTCGCGGAGGTCGGCGAGCGCACGGAGCCGGTCGGCCACGGCGCGAAGAACGCCGTCCCGCGCCCCGCGCAGGGCCCTGGCGATCGCCTTCGCGCGCTCGAAGGCCTGATCGACGATCGTCCGCCGATCCACGACCATCACGATGCGCCGGGGGGCCTTGCGCTGCGCAGGTGGCGACGCGGCGTCGAGCGCGAGGTGAAAGATCGCGACGTCGATCGCCGCGGTCTTGCCCGTGCCCGTGGGCAGATCGAGCAACGCGGGCCACTCTCCCACGCGCGCGACCTCGGCGAGCAGCCTCTCCTGCCAGGGGAACGGCGTCGCGCGGCCTCCCGGAGCCGCCGTCGCGCCGTGGACCGCATCGAAGTACGCGGCAAAGTCGTCGAGCGAGAGATCAGCCATGCTCCCTCAGCGGCCGGAAGAGGCCGAGGCCGAAGTACCGCCCTGCGCCGAGCAGGATCGGCCCCCGCACGGGCGCGTCGAACGTGAGCCTCGCGTGCACGAGGACGCGCTGCAGGGGAGGCGAGCCCGCCTGGAACGGCGGAAAATACCGGGCCTTTTCGGCGCCCGCGAGGGGCGCCGCGGGCGTGACCGTCACGCGCGCCGGGCGCGGCAGGCCGATCCGCTCGCACGCCGTGGCGACGGTCTCCTCGGCCTCGGCGTAGGCGGCGGCCTCTCTCCGTGGATCGCGCGCGCCGAGGTCGCCCGGGTTGCGATCGAGCGCGACCGGCGTGGCGCTGGCCCAGGATACGGCCTCGGCGCACCACGTCGCCGGCCGCAGCGTCGACTGGAGCGCATGCTCTTCCAGCCGCTCGAGGACGAGCTCGCCCGCCCTGCCGAGGTGGACCGGCAGCCGCGGCCGCTCCTCGTCGTCCTCGCGCCGTTGCCGCTCCCAGGCGTCCAGCGCGCGGTAGACGGCGAGGCGTTCCTCGCGGGTCGCGTCCCGCGGCAGGATCAGCGCGACGCCGAGGATCGCGCCGTCGGCGTGCTCGCTGCCGACGAACGGCAGCGGGACGTACGCGAGGTGGGGGCGCTCGCTCGGACCGCCGGACGCGCGGTGCCCCGACAGGATCTCGGGCGCGCCGGGGCCGTACGCCGCCATCATCGCCTTGCGCACGGTCCGGGCGACGTCGACGCCGCGGATCGAGGGGAGACGCGGACCGGCCACCCGTCGCAGGACGATCCACCCGTCGCCGAACCGGGGCGCCGGGGCGCTCGCCTCGCCGGCGGCGCGGGGCCTCACGTAGCGCTGGAACGACGCCGGCATGACCCGTCCCGGCGCGTCGGCCTGGAGCTCGAAGGCCGCGCACAGGGCCTCGATCTGGCCCGGGCCGACGACGCGGAGCACCGCCTCGTCGCCGGCGCGACCCCGGCCCACGTCGTCCGGGATCCAGGTCGCTTCGGGGCGATCGTCGCGGAGGCGAACGGACACGAGCGAGGCGGAGTGCCCGAGCCGGGTCACGCGCGCGGCGAGCGCGTCGAGGGTCGCGCGCTGCTCCGGCGTGGGGTCTGCGCTCGGCCAGGCGAAGACGAGGGGCGGCGCGGCGGAGCCGAGCTCGGCGGGGGCGCTCGACGGGAAGGTGCGCGGCTGGCGCGTCCGCCGCTCGGGCAAGAGCGACGCGGCCCTCGCCGGCCCGTCCTTGCCCTCCTTTCCGGCCGGGGCGCGGGCGAGCGCCTTGCGCACGGCGTCCTCGAAGCGTGCCTCGGCCTTGGCCAGCTTCTTCTCGGCGGCGGCGAGCGCTTTGCCGCCCTTCTCCCGCGCCGCGTCGAGCGCGGCGCGCGCCTCGCGCACGAGCAGCGCCTCGTCGTCGAGCGAGCCGACCACGCTCGTGTCGTTCACGGGCACGAACACGGTCACGACCTCGCGCGCGGCCGCCTCGGGGGCCGTGATCTCGGGCGGGCCTTGCCGCTCGAGCCACTCGAGCGCGGCGCGCTCGGCCTCGGACCGATCGAGCGCCTCGAAATGCGCCGCGACGAGCGCCGAGAACAGCCGCGCCGGGTGCGGCGGCCACTCGGCGCGACCGCGGTCGTCGACCGCGGTGGCCACGTAGCGGCCGGTCAGCAGGGCGACCTCGAACGCGAGCATCAGCTATCGCCCTCGGCCTCGCCGCTCGCCGCCACCTCGCGGCTCTTCCGGATGAGGCCGACGAGCTTCGGCGCCGGCGTGAGCGTGATGGGCTTCGGATCCCAGCCGAGGCCGTGCTCCCGCGCCTTCTGTTCGGCGCCCTGGAGCAGGGCCACGGCCTCGGCGCGCGAGAGGGAGAAGCGCTCCGGCTCGCCGCCGTCCCGCCCGAGGAGCTCGAGCACGAGCGGCTCCTTCGCGACGAGGATGGAGCGCGAGCGGAGGTCGTAGCCCTGGTCGCGCTGGTAGACGATGCCGGCGAGCGCCAGCGCGGCGAGGGCGGTGCGCGCCGCCGTCTCGGCCGCGTCGCGCTGCTCGGCGGGGAGGCGCTCGCCCGAGCAGGCGGTCTGGAAGCGCAGGCGGCGGAGGGCGCCGAGCGAGAGCACGGTGGTCTGCACGGCGTGGCTCATCGTGACCCCGCCCGCGTCCGAATCGATGCTCGGCGGGATGTTGCCGTGGTTGATGGCGGACGGAGAGCCCTTCTTGCCGTCGCCGCCGCCGCTCCGGGAGAACTCGACGGGCTTGTTCTTGACGATCTCGGCTTCTTTCGGGTCGACGGTCCAGTCCTGGCTCGGATCCTTGTGCTTGAACACGGGGCCTGCCTTCGTCTGGATGCCGGCGGGGTCGAGGCGGCTCGCCGTCTTGACGCCGAGCGCGACGTCGATCCCGACGATCTCGGAGACGAGGCAACGCTGGAACTTGGCGCCGAGGCCGCCCTTGGGCCCGGTGCTGTCCCACACGCCGAAGATCAGGGCGGTGGGGCAATACTTGAACATGGCCGTCGCGTGCGTGGGGCGCGCATCGGTGATGTCCTTGCCGACGGTCGTGTGGCGGAACGGGGCGCCGCCCAGCACGCTGTCGCGGAGGAGCGCGTCGGCGATGCGGTGCGGGGCCTGGAGCGCGGTGATCTGCTCGAGATCCTCGAGGCCCTCCTCCTTCGAGAAGTCGACCTGGACGACGGGGAAGGGGAGCTCTCCGCGCCGCCATCCTTCGAGCAGCGATTCCTCGAAGCGGTTTGCCTGGGAAGCGACCGAGTCGAGGAGCACGGTATTCACCTCGCGCCCGTCGATGCGCCGCGGCTCCATCGCGTATTTCGTGGTGGCGTTGCGCTCCTTCACGTAGGTCGGTGGGAAGACCTTGTCTCCGGGGCCGCCCGCGGGCTCGAGGCGCGTGATGGCGCGGAGGGCGGCGGCGCCGCCGGCGACGGCGTGCGTGAGGGTATCGAGATCGAGAGAGCGCATCAGTCCTCCGTGTGCGGGGCAGGGTGAACGACGACAGGCCGTGGGGTGTGGGTGGGTGCGCGACCCTGTGATGGGGGTCGAACACGTGATCGCGCGTGCGGCGTCGAGACGTGGGGCGAAGCGCCGGCGACGGTCTGGAACCAGGCGGCGTAGGGCAGGCGTGGGCTCATGCGGCTCGGCGTCGGCGTCATCCGGCAGGCGCGACGGCGCTTACCATCGCAGAGGAAGAGGGGCATGGGAAGAGGGCAATGCCTCACCGGCCGAGGTGTGCCCGGATCCGGGCTGATGCGCCGGATGACGTGAGGTGGGGAGCAGGGATCGTGGTGCTCGCTGAGCCCTGGACTGCCGGATCGTGGTGGTCGGAGTCGAGCACGGAGACTGGGGTATGTTGGAGCACTCATCGAGAGATCTTCGCGAGGCGGCGCGCTGCTGCTGGCGAGGAGAGGTCTCGCGGCGTTTCATCGAGCGCGCGTCTGCCATTCCGATGAGCTGCCCCAAATTTCCTTGATTTATTGACCATTTGTGTCCTTGACGCTGCCGGACACGAGGGCGTTTGATGGCACCCAGAGGGGGTGCCACGATGGCGCGAGCTCCTGAGCGAGTCCCGGATGAATCGATTGAACCGCTGATCCGCGCGAAGCCGCTTCCTCGGAAGCTTCCTGTTGCAGGGACACCACCGGAGCTGGTGCCGGCGCGGATGATCAACGAGGTGCTGTACTGCGAGCGCCTGCTCTACCTGGAGTGGGCGCAAGGGGAGTTCGAGGACAACGTCTTCACGGTGGAGGGGCGGAGCGTGCACCGCCGGGCCGACGTCGCCGGCGGTGAGCTGCCGCCGCCGCCGGCGGGCGCGGCGCCTGGCGCCGCGGAGGGGCACGCCGGGACGACGCCCTCCCCGGTGCCCGGGATGCCTCCGGCGTCGCCGATGCAGCCGGCAGCGCCGGAGGCGGCGCGGCGCGGCTCCGCGAGGCGTGCGCTGCGCGACGACGACGCCGCCGAGCCCCCGCCGTACGAGGCGCGCAGCGTGTGGCTGTCGTCGGAGCGGCTCGGCATCACGGCGAGGATCGATGTGGTGGAGGGGGACGCGTCGGGGCGGTTGCTCCCGATCGAGTACAAGCGCGGCCACGCGCCCGACGTGCCCGGAGGGGCGTATCTGCCGGAGCGGGCGCAGCTCTGCGCGCACGTGCTGCTCCTGCGCGAGCACGGATATGCGTGCGACGAGGCGGCCATCTACTTCGCGGCCTCACGGCGGCGGGTCCCGATCGCGATCGACGAGGCGCTCGTCGCCGCGACGCTGGCCGCCGCGGCGCGCGCGCGGGAGGTGACGGGCGCGGCGTGCATCCCTCCGCCGCTCGTCGACAGCCCGAAGTGCAACGGCTGCTCGCTGGTGGGGATCTGCCTGCCCGACGAGACCAACCTGCTGCGGCGGCTCGCCGGCGAGGAGCTCGACGCGCCGGCGGAGGGCCTGCTCGCCGGCGTGGAGGCGGTCGAGCAGGGGCCGGACGAGCTGGAGGGCCCGCTCGAGGTGGATCCGTGGGGGCTCGCCGGCGAGGCGAGCGAGGCGAGCGAAGCGAGCGCCGCGAGCGAGGTGAGCGCCGCGAGCGAGGCGAGCGCGGCGGCGAAGCCGGGCGAGGGCGACGCAGCGGGCGAGACCGAGCTCCGGCGGCTCCATCCGGCGCGCGACGACAGGCTCCCCGTGTACGTGCAGGAGCAGGGGGCGCGCATCGGGCTGGCGGGGGAGCGGCTCGTGGTGCACACGCGCGCCGGGGGGCGCAGCGAGGCGCGGCTCTCGAACACGTCGCAGGTGGCGTTGCTCGGCAACGTGCAGATCTCGACGCAGGCGATGCGGGCGCTGCTCGAGCGCGGGATCCCGCTCTGCTTCATGACGTACGGCGGCTACTACCTCGGGCGCGCGACGGGGCTCGACTCGAGGAACGTGGAGCTCCGGGTCGCGCAGCACCGGGCGGCCGCGGACGAGGCGTTCTGCCTCTCGTTCGCGCGCGGGGTGGTGGTGTCGAAGATCAAGAACGCGAGGACGATGCTCCGGCGCAACCACGCGGCGGCGGAGCCGGCCGTGCTGTCGGAGCTCGACCAGCTCGCGCGCAAGGCGGCGGAGGCGCCCTCGCTGGCGTCGCTGCTCGGGCTGGAGGGCACGGCGGCGCGCGCCTACTTCGGCGCGTTCCCGGGCATGCTGAAGGGCCCGGACGAGGTGCGGGGCGCGTTCGATCTGGAGGGGCGCAACCGGAGGCCGCCGCGGGATCCGGTGAACGCGCTGCTGTCGCTGGCGTATGCGCTGCTGGCGAAGGATCTCGCGGTGACGCTCGGCACGGTCGGGCTGGATCCGCTGCTCGGGTTCTACCACCAGCCGCGCTTCGGCCGGCCGGCGCTGGCGCTGGACCTGATGGAGGAGTTCCGGCCGATCGTGGCCGACTCGGTGGTGGTGGCGACGATCAACAACGGGGTGGTCGCGCCGGACGATTTCCAGCGGCACGGGGACGCGGTGGCGCTGCGGCCCGCGGGGCGAAAGAAGTTCCTCATGGCGTACGAGCGGCGGATGGATCAGCTCGTGACGCACCCGGTGTTCGGCTACCGGATCAGCTACCGCCGGGTGCTCGAGGTGCAGGCGCGGCTGCTCGCGCGGGTGCTGCTCGGCGAGGTGGAGGCGTATCCGTCGTTCCGGACGCGGTGAGGGGCGGAGGGACGCGAGGGGCGGAGGGACGCGAGGGCGAAGGGACGCGAGGGCGAAGGGACGCGAGGGCGAAGGGACGCGAGGGGCGAACAAGGGACGCGGGGGGCGAAGGGACCTGGCGGAGCGAGAGGCGAATCAGAGCGGGCGAGGGAGGTGCGCGTGAGACAGAGCTACATCGTGAGTTACGACGTCTGCGATCCGAAGCGGCTGCGCAAGATCTTCAAGGCGATGCGGGGGTACGGCGACTGGCTCCAGCTCTCGGTGTGGCAGTGCGCGCTGAGCCGGCGGGAGCTCGTGGAGATGCGGCGCGATCTCGGGCAGATCATCGATGCGCGGATCGATCAGGTGCTGATCATCGACATCGGCCCGGCGAACGGGCGCGGGCGCGGCGCCATCACGTCGCTCGGGCGGGCGTACGTTCCCTCGGAGCAAGTCGCCATCGTGGTGTGAGGCGCCGGCCGCGGGGGGCCGGGGGGCAGGGCGGCGCGCTTCAGCGGGGGGCGCGCGTGGGGAGGTCGATGCGCCTCAGCGCCCGGCGCGCGTGGGGAGGGCGATGCGCCTCAGCGCCCGGCGCGCGCGGCGGCCGCGGGACGGGCTCCGGTGAGGAACGCGCCGGGGTCCGCCGCGGGCTCGGCGTCGGCGCCGTCGTCGTGGCTCGCGCCCCCGGTGTCTTCCTCGGCCTCTTCGTCCTCGGCGGCCGCTGCGTCGGCGGAGCTCCTGGAGGAGCTGGCGCGGCGGAAGCCGAGCTCACGGAGAAGCCTGCGGTCCTTGATGGCGGTCTGGACGATGGTGCTCCACTCCAGGTACCAGTCCCAGAGCTGCCGTTCGGCCTCCTCGAAGTCGTGGTCGCCGGCCGCGGCGGGTGCGACCTCGGCGACGGACTCGAGCTTGCCGGCGCGGGCGAGGAGCTCTCTGGCCTCGTCGATGACGGCCTTGGTGAGGCCGCGCCGGGCGAGGATCTTGCGGCCCTCTTCGCCGCCCGCGTCGGGGCCGCCCTTGTCCTTGGAGCGGGCGAGGTTTTCCCAGCGCTCGACGAAGGTGCTGACGGAGACGAGGACGGCGGCGCCCTCGGTCTGGCCGAGGTTGCGGAACATGAAGGCGTGCGCCTCGGGGGCGTGACGCTTGAGGGTCGCCGACGCGATGGGAAACCACTTGTTCTCCCAGGCGTCGAGCTCGTTGATGAGGCCGCTGTCGGTCGCGGCCGCGGTGGCGACGAAGCCGAGGCGGGTGCGCGTGACGCGCTGGAGCAGGCGCCAGCCCTCGGCGAGATCGTCATCGGAGAAGCCGTGCGCGACGAGCGTCGCGGCGACCTTGTTCTTGCGGAGCCCCAGGAGCAGCAGGAGCACCCGCTCGGCCTTCTGGCCAATGGTGAGTTTTGCCATGATCCACCTCCCGGGCGGACGGTTATCAAGGACGGACAGGGGGGTCATCGGATGAGCACGTCTTGGACGCGCCGCGGGTGATCCCCGTGCCCGGGAGAGCGACGCCGGGGTGCGGTGAGGGCGCGCCGGGGGTCCTCGGATGGGGGCACCGGGCGCGATCGAGCGCGGAACCTGGGCGGAAAAGCGGGGGCCGGGGGAGGAGGAGCGGCGCCCCCTGGCCGGCGGGCGCCGCCCCCGGCTCGGGAGGCGGGCGCCCCGCGGGGGGTGAGGCCCGGGAGGTGGGGGGTGACTCCGGCGAGGTGGGGGGTGACTCCGGCGAGGTGGGGGATGAGCGGGCGGAAGCGGGGACGGCGTGGCGCGAGGTGGGGGGCGAGCGCGGCGAGGCGGGGGCGGCGGCGCAGGAGGTGGGGAGGCGAGCGGCGGAGGTGGGGGAGAGGGCGGCAAAGCGCCGGGGGAGAACGGAAGGGGCTGGGCGAGGGGAGGGGCGGGTATGGTAGAAGGAGGAGGGCGGACCGGTTGCGAGCGGTGGAGTGACGCGAAAAAGCCGGGGACCGCTCGCAGAGCCGGCAGGTGTTTGAAAAGATGAAGGATTTCTGGCCGGCACCGGGGCGCGCGGGGCGCCTCCGGCGGCCGGAGCGGGGGGTCGAACGGGGACCTCTCGCAAACCGGGTTGTAAGTACGCGAAATCTCTCGTAGGCTGCGAGGCCTCTCTCCGCCGCTGAAAGGCGGCGGCCCCATTGAAGCCAGCTGCTCAGTCGCGTCACCGTCAGACGCGCTCACTCTCCGCCGCTGAAAGGCGGCGGCCCCATTGAAGCCTCGTGGGGTCGAGCAGCTCCAGCGGATTTCGCCCCAGCTCTCCGCCGCTGAAAGGCGGCGGCCCCATTGAAGCGGTCGAGCTCGAGCGCATCAAGCGGCCGGCCATGACTCTCCGCCGCTGAAAGGCGGCGGCCCCATTGAAGCCGCGACGACCTCGCCGCCGTCGAGGCCCAGGCAGCGCTCTCCGCCGCTGAAAGGCGGCGGCCCCATTGAAGCCCCATCACGAGCACGCGATTCAGACCTTCAGCCATGACTCTCCGCCGCTGAAAGGCGGCGGCCCCATTGAAGCAGGAGCTTGCTGCGCGAGAGGCGAAGGCCCAGGAGCTCTCCGCCGCTGAAAGGCGGCGGCCCCATTGAAGCTCCGGAAGGCGGGCGAGGTCGTGCAAGCCCTCCTGCCTCTCCGCCGCTGAAAGGCGGCGGCCCCATTGAAGCGTCGGGCCAAGCAGGCTGGCGACCACCGCGTTGACCTCTCCGCCGCTGAAAGGCGGCGGCCCCATTGAAGCTCCCCGAACACGCGGGCAAAATCGGCCCCGTAGCGACGCTCTCCGCCGCTGAAAGGCGGCGGCCCCATTGAAGCGTCGGCGCACGCATCGCACTGGTAGCCGAGCTCGACCTCTCCGCCGCTGAAAGGCGGCGGCCCCATTGAAGCACGAGCATCGACGGCAACGGGGGGGCCGCTGGAGACCTCTCCGCCGCTGAAAGGCGGCGGCCCCATTGAAGCGTGGGGACCATCGGCGGCTCCCCGGCGAGCGGAATGGTCTCTCCGCCGCTGAAAGGCGGCGGCCCCATTGAAGCCAGGCGTGCCGTCGACCTCGAACCCGCAGCCTACGAGCCTCTCCGCCGCTGAAAGGCGGCGGCCCCATTGAAGCAGCCGCCCGTCGCCCTTGTACAGCTCCGCCGTGTTCCTCTCCGCCGCTGAAAGGCGGCGGCCCCATTGAAGCAAGAGGAACGGTACGTTTGTTGTTCCGTTCTACGCCCTCTCCGCCGCTGAAAGGCGGCGGCCCCATTGAAGCCCGTGACCGGGGATGCGGCGGGCGAGCGCTTGACGGCTCTCCGCCGCTGAAAGGCGGCGGCCCCATTGAAGCGCGCGCGTGTCGTCGTCGCGCGGGCTGCCGCTCTGGGCTCTCCGCCGCTGAAAGGCGGCGGCCCCATTGAAGCACCGAACTGCACGCACACTTCGGCAAGCCTGTCGTCCTCTCCGCCGCTGAAAGGCGGCGGCCCCATTGAAGCCGGCTGACGCGCCTCGGGCGCCTCCGTCCCCTCGGGCTCTCCGCCGCTGAAAGGCGGCGGCCCCATTGAAGCGGCAGGTGCACGAGGCGAGCGTTCCAGTCCGCCACCTCTCCGCCGCTGAAAGGCGGCGGCCCCATTGAAGCCCGTATCCGTTGCCGGATCCGTTGCCGTATCCGTTGCCCTCTCCGCCGCTGAAAGGCGGCGGCCCCATTGAAGCAGGGAGCACACGGGGACCTGGCGATGGCCCTGGCGCCTCTCCGCCGCTGAAAGGCGGCGGCCCCATTGAAGCCGGCGTCTCGCCAGGGGGGTACGTCGGGGAGCCTGGGCTCTCCGCCGCTGAAAGGCGGCGGCCCCATTGAAGCACCGTCCACCCGCTGAACCACGGAGACGGGTCTACGCTCTCCGCCGCTGAAAGGCGGCGGCCCCATTGAAGCATGAGCCGGTCCCGGTACGCGCCGTCGGGCTCATCGATCACTCTCCGCCGCTGAAAGGCGGCGGCCCCATTGAAGCGAGAACACCGGCGAGGTCCAGAGCATCGCCAGCCCCGCTCTCCGCCGCTGAAAGGCGGCGGCCCCATTGAAGCAACCGCGTGACGCGGGAGGAAGCGTCTTCGAGCATCTCTCCGCCGCTGAAAGGCGGCGGCCCCATTGAAGCGGAGTATTCGCCAGCTCCGCGCGGCAAAGGTCTCTCCGTCCTCTCCGCCGCTGAAAGGCGGCGGCCCCATTGAAGCCTCGCCAAGCTGGCCCTGCAGCTCCTCAAGCTGCAGCTCTCCGCCGCTGAAAGGCGGCGGCCCCATTGAAGCCAGCACCCTCTGCCCCGCCGGTTCCGGGTCCGTCTCGCTCTCCGCCGCTGAAAGGCGGCGGCCCCATTGAAGCAGGTGATACTCGAAGATCCTCGGGCTTTGCACCCTCTCTCCGCCGCTGAAAGGCGGCGGCCCCATTGAAGCTGAGCAGCACGCGAGTGCGCGCCTGCTCGCGGACCACTCTCCGCCGCTGAAAGGCGGCGGCCCCATTGAAGCCCGGCAAACGGAGCCGGGCCCGCAGGTCCGTCATCTCTCTCCGCCGCTGAAAGGCGGCGGCCCCATTGAAGCGTCGCGCTCGGGGTCGCCTCGGCGGGCGTCTCGTTCTCTCCGCCGCTGAAAGGCGGCGGCCCCATTGAAGCTTCAGGACCTCAAGAATTAGAGCCCTCATCCTATCCTCTCCGCCGCTGAAAGGCGGCGGCCCCATTGAAGCCCCTTGGCGACGTCGACGGCGCGCCGCGCCTGCTCGCTCTCCGCCGCTGAAAGGCGGCGGCCCCATTGAAGCCCGCCGCCGTATCGGTATCCGTCGCCGTATCCGTTGCTCCTCTCCGCCGCTGAAAGGCGGCGGCCCCATTGAAGCCCGGATGCCGCGTACGGGATCGTGGACATCGAGGACGCCCTCTCCGCCGCTGAAAGGCGGCGGCCCCATTGAAGCGTGCTCGGGTTCTCGCCACGCCGGAAGAGCCGAAGCTCCTCTCCGCCGCTGAAAGGCGGCGGCCCCATTGAAGCCTGGCCCCGGGCGAGCGATACGTGATCGCCGGCCCGGACTCTCCGCCGCTGAAAGGCGGCGGCCCCATTGAAGCCTGAGGAAGGCCGAGGCGAGCGGGGGCGAGGAGGCGTCTCTCCGCCGCTGAAAGGCGGCGGCCCCATTGAAGCGGGCTGAACCGGGCGGCGGTTGCGGGGTGGCGCACCCACTCTCCGCCGCTGAAAGGCGGCGGCCCCATTGAAGCCCGTTCAAGGGCTGCACGGTGAGGCATTGATGACCACCCTCTCCGCCGCTGAAAGGCGGCGGCCCCATTGAAGCCGCCCCCGGCGCCGCCTCTGCCACGCTGGACGGGCCTCTCCGCCGCTGAAAGGCGGCGGCCCCATTGAAGCCATCCATGCCCGCCCGCTGGCGATGAGCCGGGACATCATCTCTCCGCCGCTGAAAGGCGGCGGCCCCATTGAAGCCAGTGGGCGCACGGCTCGCATGGGCGCAGGTCGAGCGAGCTCTCCGCCGCTGAAAGGCGGCGGCCCCATTGAAGCGCTGGTCCTTGGCCGCCGTGAGCGAAAACGGCGAGCTCTCCGCCGCTGAAAGGCGGCGGCCCCATTGAAGCGCTGGTCCTTGGCCGCCGTGAGCGAAAACGGCGAGCTCTCCGCCGCTGAAAGGCGGCGGCCCCATTGAAGCTTCGATCCACGCTTCCGATTCCGCATCCGCCTTCTCGAACCGCTGCCCGTCCGCTCGGCGCGCCGCGCCGACGGGCGCGCCGGGCGGACCGCCGCGCGCGCAAGATCGGGGCGATGGCCCCCGCCACGGGCGTGGTGAGCACGCCGCCAGGTCTGCTCGGCCGCTCGTCCACCGGCTGCGGCGGCCCCGCCGGCTGCGGCGGCCCCGCCGGCTGCGGCGGCCCAGGCGAGCGCGCTGCCATCGCCCTCCGCGCGAACGCGGCGCCTCGTCCGCGCGCGCTCGACTGCGCGCTCGCCGGATGCGTGATCGAGCACGGCGCGTCGCGGAGCCGGCCGTCGGGCGCCGCTCCGCGCGTCGCCGCGTACCGTCGCCGCGCACCTCGACGCGGGCCATCTCCCCCGCCGCGCATCTCGGCGCGGGCGACCTCCCCGCGGGCGCACGCAGCCGCGCTCCCCGGTCGAGCCGGCTTCGGCGCTCCCCGGTCGCGCCGGCTTCGCGAGCCCCGCCCCGCGCCGCCCGCGCCCGCCTCACCGATCGGCTAGACTCGCGTGACGAGGCCGTCGCATGCCCATCGCCGAGAAGCTCGTCCGTCCGGCAACCCTCGAGGACCTGGAGAAGCTCCCGCTTACCTGGCGCGGGGAGATCATCGACGGCACCCTCTACGCCTTCCGCCGCCCGCGCTTCGTTCATGCCGACATCGAGGGGCTCATCACCGCCGACCTCAAGAACCCCTTCCAGCGAGGCAGAGGCGGCCCCGGCGGATGGTGGATCCTGCCCGAACCCGGCATCCAGCTCCCGCGCGCCCCCGAGCTCTCCCCGGATGTCGCCGGGTGGCGCCGCGAGCGCATGGCGCGACCGCCGGCGAGGGAAAGCGCCATCGCCGTCGTCCCCGACTGGATCTGCGAGATCCTCTCGCGCAGCACGGCCAGCTACGACAACCTCGTCAAGCGCCGCTTCTACAGCGAGATCGGCGTCGGCTGGCTCTGGGTTGTCGACCCTCGCGATCGCTCGCTCCGGGTCAGCCAGCTCGTCGACGGGAAATGGGTGGAGCTCGGGCTGTACGGCGAAGACGAGAAGGTCCGCGCCGCCCCGTTCGAGGCCGTCGAGATCGATCTGTCCGAAGGGTGGGAAGGTCTCGACGACGACAACCAGAACGAGAACGAGGGCAAGGGCGAAGCGAGCCCCTGATCCGCCGGGAGAGCCTCCGGGGTGCCATTCGCGCAGGCCATTCGAAACGCCGGCATCACGGCGCCGACCGTGCACATGACGGTCTGCCACGGGGGGACCATCCGCCGGGATATCCGGCGGCCTCCATCGCGAGCCACGTCGCCCATCCGACGGGCGCGACGCCCGTCGCCTGCGTGGGCGACGACGTGAGGCGACACTCGACCTTGCCCGGCGTCTCGATCGCGTGCGCGTGCGAGCACGGCCAGATGGTGCCGTTCGATCCAACGCCGCCGCCGCGA
The DNA here is from genome assembly GCF_004135735.1 of Sorangium cellulosum. Classification (GTDB taxonomy): domain Bacteria; phylum Myxococcota_A; class Polyangia; order Polyangiales; family Polyangiaceae; genus Sorangium; species Sorangium cellulosum_F. The sequence continues at coordinate 425,371 of NZ_CP012670.1, forward strand.
CCCTAGGTGGCGAGACCCAGGAGCCCCTCATGCCGATTGCCATGTGCGCCACGCTCGACACCCGCCACGCCGCGGGCACAGACCTCGTCTTCAGCGTGTCGCTCGCGCTCGCCTGGAAGAAGCTCGAGCATCGCTTCGGGGCGCTGCGCTTCGCGCCTCAACCCGCGCTGGCCGACGCGCTGAGCCGCACGGTCGTCGACGGGGCGGTCAGCCCCGCGTGGTGCGTCGCGGATGCCGGCTTCGGCGCCGAGGGCATCCTCGAGCGGCTGCGCAGCGAGCTGCTCTCCAGGTTCTCCGCGGCGGACGTGCGGTATCTTCCGCGCGGCCTCGCGCCGGACGCGCTGCTTGCTTATGGATACCTGAGCCGCGATCTGCGGTTTCCTGTCGTCTTCGCGGTGCGCGAGGGGGTGTTCGACGCGCGGCCCGTTCGCGCCTTCGGGATCGTGGACAACAACCACCCGCACAACGCGGCGCGGGCCGCGCAGGTGATCGTGCACGAGCATCGTTCAGAGCGGGAGTTCGTGATCGAGCTCTGCACCGACGCGGCCGACGAGGATCGCCTCCTGATTGCCCAGGTGCCGCCGCGCGAGCGGCTGGGGGAGACGGTGCGGGACGTGCTCGATCGGCTGGGGAGGCTCCCGCCTGAATACCGATCGCTCCGCCGCGGGAGCGCTCGGGTGACGGCGAGGGGGCGACCGAGGGGATGGCCAGCGTCGTGGCGCACGACAGCTTGGCGCGCTCACCGAGGTGATCCCCTGGCGCGCCCTCCCGGGTCGACCTCTCGATGCGTCGCGTCAGCCGAGCTGCGCGCCAGGGACGCCAGCTCTGATGACCAGGAGAACCGCGCCTGCCCGCCACGGTTCCACGGCTCAACCCGGAATGAGGAACGCGGGGGTGTAACCCGGGCTCAGGTCCTCGTAGAGCTGCGTGCTGGGAATCCGGTTCCAGACATGCCCCAGGAAGAGCGCGGCTCCCGCCGGGCAGGACAGGAAGAGATGGACTTTTCGGGCTCCCGTCTCACCCACCTGCTCGCGCACCGCCTGCCTCGTCGCGAGCGCCCACCCCATCGCCCGTGCTGCATCGGGGATCGACGTCGGGCTCGGCGCCGGGGCCGCCGCGATCGCGACGAAGCGCCCGACGGCAGGCACGCTGCCACGCAGGTAAGCCAGGACATCCTTGGTGATGTCGCCGGTTGCGCACAGCGCCACCGCCAGCTCGTCCCCGTCTCCGAGATCCACGGGCGCGGCGACATGGATGGGGAAATCTCCGGGCGCCACGTCGCTGGCCCAGCGCTGGCCGCCCTGCACGCGTGCCACCCGCACGTTGCGCGTGTCGCCGAACGCGACGCCCGTCGCGAACCACGCCGGCAGCCGCATGTCCCCTCGTACGAGCACCCGGTCGAACCCGAGCGCCCGGATGCGCTGCTCGGCCGCCTCCAGCTCCGGGAGCAGGCGTCCGTTCCAGTGCCTCGGATCACGGAGCTGCCGGCGCGTGCGGGGATGATCCCCCTCGAAAAGATCGACCCAGTCGAGGCACTCCGTCGCGCCGGCGGCCCAGGGATCGCGAGCGAGCGCCTGGACCACCACGGTCGCCTGCCGCGCCTCGCCGCGCAGCCCGCGGCGCGCGATCTCCGCGAGCAACGCCTGTCGGTCCACCTCGCACCGAGCGCCGGTCACCCACGCACGGATCGCCTGAACACCCTGCTCCACCGCCAGCTCATCGCTCCTGAGCCCCACCGCGGCCATGCGATCCGCGACGCTCGTGACAAGGCCCGCCCACCCCGACTGGCCTGTGAGCAGGACGAGATGATCGAGCATCTCGATCAGGTCGGCCTCCGCCACGCCGAGGTGGCTCGCCCAGCGCTTGCGCCCGCGCCCGGCCTTCGAGCCCGGCGTGGCCAGCCGCAGCCTCGGGCCGAGGGTGCCGGTGCGCCCGTCCTGCAGGGCCAGCACCTTGTCGGACACATCGAGCGGCCGGTTGGTATAGAGGCCCATCCAGGGTCGCTGCCCGCCCCGCGACAGCGTCTGCCAGCTCTGCCAGAACCTTTGCAACGGGCTCTTGCCGCCCGCGGTCGCCGGCGTGACCCACCAGGCGTTGTCGATCGGACGCCGCCCGTCCACCGAGTACTTCACCTGGTAGTGCTCGTCGGCGGCACCCCGGCGGCGCACCACGACGTCATCCACGTTGCCCGCGTTCTTCGCCTCGATCTCGATGCCGGTGACGTCCCCCGTCGGGCTCAACGCCCGCAGGGCGTGGTACCAGGCGAAGAGGTGCTGGTAGTCGTGTCCCTGGAGCGCGGCTCCAGCAGCGCTGAGGCTCATCTCGTCATGCCCTCGGGCGATCTCGCCGCCAGCTTGCAGCGGCGCACGTGCGGCGGCAAGCGCGCGAGCCCCACGTCCGCGCCCGCGCCCCCCGCGCCCGCGCTGGTGTCGTCGGACGCTCCTCCGCTAGATTCCGCCATCAGGCCATGGACCTCCCCGCGGACAGGATCGGTCCCTATCGGCTCCTCCGGCCCATCGGCCGCGGCGGCGTCGGGCGCGTCTTCGCCGCGGTCCACCAGCACATGGGCCAGGAGGTCGCGCTCAAGCTCCTCTCGGAGGAATCGGCCGGAGACCCCCGGCGCGTGGCGCGCTTCATCCAGGAGTCGCGCGCCCTCGCCCAGCTCCATCACCCGGGCATCGTGCGGGTCCTGCACTGCGACAAGCTCGAGGACGGCACCGCCTACCTCGTGATGGAGTACCTCGAAGGGGGCACGCTCCGCGCCTGGATCCAGCGGCAGAACGGCCCGGCGCCGCTCGACGCCGCGCTGGGGATCTGCCGGCAGATCGCCGACGCCATGGTCGAGGTCCACGCGAGAGGGATCGTCCACCGCGACCTGAAGCCGGAGAACGTCCTCCTCGTGCCGGACGAGGCGTCCCCGCTCGGCCTCCGGCCGAAGATCCTCGACTTCGGCGTCGCCAAGATGCCACCCCCGGCCAGCGAGGAGCGCGCCGACACGCACGTCCAGACCGCCGCCCACGATTTCCTGGGGACCTCGGCGTACATGGCCCCCGAGCAGTGCAAGAACACAGCAGAGGTCACGGATCGGGCCGACGTCTACGCGCTCGGCGTCGTGCTGTTCGAGCTCATCGCGGGCAGAAGGCCGTTTGCCTCGAGCGACGACGTCGAGCTGCTCTACCACCACGTCCACGCCGACCCGCCGCACCTCGACGAGCTCGTGCCCTCGGTGCCCCCGGCGCTCAGCTCCTTCGTGTCGTCGATGCTGGCCAAGGCGCCTAAGGAGCGCCCCGCCATGATCCGCTGCCAGGACATGCTCGCCCGGCCGTGGAAGGGCGAGAAGAACGAGTGTCCCTTCCCGGGGCTCCAGCCGTTCACGGAGGCCCAGGCCGAGCTGTTCTTCGGGCGCGACGCGGACGTCCGGGAGCTCCTCGGCCGAATCGAGGCGCTGCGCGAGGGAGAGTCGGTGCGCTGGCTCCAGATCGAGGGGCCCAGCGGCACCGGGAAATCGTCGCTCGTGCAGGCAGGGCTCCTGCCGCGGCTGGCGCAGCGACCCCCGGGGGCAGCGCCGTGGATCATCGCGACGCTCCGGCCGTCCGACGACCCAATCAAGAGCCTCGCGGCGGCCATCGCGTCGGTCGTCGCGGCGCACGATCCCGCGACGACACCGGCCGAGATCGAGGCCGCGCTGCGCTCGGAGAGCGACGCGCTCGGCGCGCTCCTCGCGCGCGCCCTCCCCGAGGGCGCGACGCTGCTGCTCGTGGTGGAGCAGCTCGAGGAGCTCTTCGCGCTGGGCGGCGTGGACCTGCACCACGTCGATGCCCTGCTGTCGAGCTGCCTCTCCGACCAGCGATCACCCCTCCGGCTGCTCACGACGCTGCGGAGCGACTACCTCCATCGCCTGGAGCAGGCGCCCGGCCTGGCGCGCCTGCTGAACAGCAAGGCATCCAGGTATCACCTCGGGCCGATGGACGAGGAAGCGCTCGCGCAGGTGATCCGCGGCATGGCGGCGCGCGCCGGACTCCGGCTCTCCGAGAGGTTGCCCGAGCGCATGGTGCGCGACGCCGCCGGCACGGACGGCCGCCTGCCGCTCCTCGGGCACACGCTCCGCGGCCTCTGGGCGTCGCGCGCCGCGGCCACGCTGACCCACGAGCACTACGAGCAGATCGGCGGGGTCAGCGGCGCGCTGGCGCGCCACGCCGCGCTGCTCCTCGATGGCCTGGGCGAGCAGGGGAGGGAGCGGGCCAAATGGCTCATCCTCGATCTCGTCCAGGTGGGCCGCGGCGCCCCCGATACCAGACGGCCGCGGACGCGCGGTGAGGTCCTCGCCGCCGCGGGGGGAGACCGGCTGGCGGACGAGGTGCTCATGCGCCTCTCGGGCATGCCGGCCGGGAAGGCGACGGCGGCGGCCTTCGAGAGCCTGCGGCTCGTCGTGATCGCGGCGGATCCGCCGGCGGAGCCGTCCCGGCAGCGCGTCGACCTGGTGCACGAGGCGCTGCTGCAGCGGGTCCCGGCCATCGTCGGGTGGATCGAGGCCGAGCGCGCGCTCCTCGAGCGGCATGCCGATATCGAGGCCGCGGCCCACAAGTGGGAGCAATCGGGGAGGGCGGATGACTGGCTGCCCGGGGGCTCTCTGCTGGATCACTACCGCGGGAGGATCGGCGCCCCGAGCCATCCGGAGCGGCTCCTGCGGATGGCGAGCGAACGGGCGCGCGCCTTCCTGGGCAAGGCCGAGCAGGTCGAGCGGCGGCGGCGCCGGGCACGGCGGGCGCGCGGGGTGATCGCCGGCGCTGTTGCGATCGTGGTCCTGGCGATCGCGCTCTGGGGGTGGACGGAGCGGGAGCGCGCGGCGGACAACCGGCTGCGCATCGTCCAGGCCACGAGAGAGGTCGGCAGCCTCGACTGGAGGCTCGGCAGGCTGCTGTACACGTCCAGCATCCGGGCAGCGCTCCTCGCGGAGCTCGACGGAAGCCTGTCCTCGCTGAGCCAGGAGGACAGGGACGTCCCCGAGGTCGTCGATGCCTTCGTGAGGACCAAGCACCGTCGCAGCGACTTCGCCCGGTACAACGAGAGCCTGTCCGCGTCCTACGCGTTCGTCGCGCAGGCGGAGGAGCGGATCCGCTTCGGGCTCGCGCGAGACCCGTCGAGCGACGAGCTGCTCATGCAGCTCGCGTGGAACCACTCCAAGCGCGGGAAGCTCGAGCTGGCGTACGGCAGGGTCGAGCGCGCCCGCGAGGAGTTCGCGCGATCCGTGGCCACGCTGAAGGCCATGCGCGCGATCGAGAGCAGCGACTACAGGCGCACGCTCGCGACGAGCACGTCCGAGCAGGCCGACGTCGAGCTCCAGCTCGGCCACGTGCAGGTCGCCGTGGCGCTGTACGACGAGGCGCTCCGCTGGCTGCAGCAAAACGCCGGGCCTGGCGACGACGGGAGTCGGTACGACAAGGCCTTGATCGCGCTCACCGCGAGCGCGCGAGGAGACGCCTTACGCAGGGCCGGCGAGCTGCGCCCGGCAGCGACGAGCGTCGAGGAGGCCCATGAGGCCGTGGGCGCGCTGGTCCGATCGGAGCCGGGGAACGCGTTTTACCGCTGGATTCTGGGCAAGACGCAGGTCGCCCTCGCCGCCGTCCGGGCAGACGAGCAGCGGACCGCCGAGGCATCGCGCCTCTACGACGAGGCCACCGGCAACGGCGAGGCGCTGCACCTCGGTGACTCGACCCAGAAGGAGTACGCGCTGCTCCTGTGCCAGGGCCTCCAGGGCGTGGAGGAGCTCGCGAGCGGCCGCGGAGACGGCGGGCGCGCCGCGGCGGCGCGCTCGCAACGGTGTGAGATCGCTGCGCAATTCGTCGTGCGGGACCCGGACGACGTCCGGTTCCAGCGCCTCGCGTGCCGGTGACCGGCAGAAAAAGGACGACCCGGCGATCGATCCGCCGCGGGACGGCATCCATCCGATCTGGGTACCTCCCGTTCGTCCCATGCTCGGAGCTCCTCCCCTCCACCCCAGGCTCGCCGTCGCCCAGGTACCGCGACCTGGCAGCGCACCGTCGGCGCCCACATCCCTCGGGCGAGCCCTTTCCGGTGCTCGTCGGATCGCGCCGCGCACGCGCGCCCTGGGCGTGAGGGGCCGAGCCGTGGCCAGGCGCGCCGGCGATCGCGTCGCATGGTACGATCGGTCACACACGCTTATGAGCCATGATGTTCCCAGCGTCGAGGAGCTGATCGCGCGCGCGAGGGCGGGGGACCAGGACGCGATCGAGCGGCTGTTCACGTGGTGTGCGCCGCTGCTCAACAAGTGGGTGTTGCGCCGCATGGCGGACCGGCAGCCGGGCACCGCGGGCCGGTCCGACATCAGGCAAGAGGTGGCCGAGAGGGCCTTTCTTGCGTTTCCGAGCTTCAAGGGGACCTCGGAAGCGGAGTGGGTGTCGTGGCTTCAGCGGATCGTCGAGACCTGTACGGCTCAGTCCTTCCGCGACGCCGGGCGCATGAAGCGGAACAAGACCGCGGAGATGCCGCTGGACGAGGCGGACGAGATCCCCACGCAGGGGATGAGCCCGAGCCAGACGACGGCGGCTGGGGAGCAGTGGCACGAGCTGCTCGTGCAGATGTCGAAGCTCCCGGAGGACCAGCAGCAGGCGATCTACCTGTGCCATGTGCAAGAGCTGCGCGTCGCAGAGGCGGCTGAGCGCATGGGCAAGACCGAGGCTGCCATCGCCGGTCTCTTGCAGCGGGGCCTGAAGGCGCTCCGGGAGCGCCTGGCGGATGACCCGGAACCGGGGGCGCTGCCGGCCGGTGCTCGACCTGCCGGGCAGGCGCAGGATGAGGCCGCGGCCGCGTTCCGAGCGTACCTGCGGCGGCGCGACGCCGGAGAGCGCGTGGACGCCGGCGCGTTCATCGCCGAGCACCCGGCGTGCGCGGATGAGCTCCGGCGCATGCTGGAGTGCATCGAGCGGCTCCCGTCGATGCGGTCCGCAGGGCCCCGGGAGTAGCAGAGAGGAGGACAGCGCATCGATGCTGGCACCTGGAGCGAGGGTCGAGAGCTACGAGGTGGTGTCGCTCGTGGACATCGGGGCGATGTGCCACGTGTACGAGGCACGCTCCGAGGACGGCGCGCGAACCGTGGCGCTGAAGGTCCTGCACGAGGCCTGGTGCGCCGACGAGACCATCGTGGCGCGCTTCGTCAACGAGGCGAGCCTCCTCCGGCGCATCCAGCACCCGCACATCGTGCCGCTGCTCGCGTCGGGGACCTTGCCGGCAGGCACACCCTACATGGTCCTGGAGTGGCTGCCGAGCAATCTGGCGCGCGCGCTGGCTGACGCCGAGGGGGGTCTGCTGCCGCGCGTCGCGGCCCGCCTCGCGTCGCAGATCGGGGCCGCGCTCGTCGTCCTGCACAGCCACGGGATCGTCCACCGCGATCTGAAGCCGGACAATGTGCTGCTGGATGGGGGCGATCTCGCCGGGGCGCGCGTGCGGCTCGCGGATCTCGGCCTCGCCAAGATACGCGCCGATCCGCGGAGCCAGGAGCTCGCCCTCGGCCACGTCTCGACCGGCGGGAGCGCGCTGCTCGGGACCTGGGACTACATGGCACCCGAGCAGTGGATCAAGCCGAAGGACGCCGGCCCTCCGGCGGACGTGTACGCGCTCGGCGTGCTGCTGTTCCAGATGCTGGCAGGCCGCCTGCCGTTCGTCGCGGAGCAGCCGAAGCACCTGATGGCGCTCCACCTGTTCGAGAGCCCGCCGATGCAGCGGATCGATGAGCGGACGCCGCCGGCGCTGCGCGCCCTCGTCGGCCGGATGCTGGGCAAGGTGCCGGGAGCACGGCCGACCATGCGGGAGGTGGTCGGCGATCTGGGGAGCGTCGTGTAGCGCCGGCGGGGGGGGGCGAAAAAAATCGAGGGGGCAGCGATCGGTTTCCCTCGGAACGGCGTCTTCTGGATCAGGGAGCCGGAGCGCCCGTGGCCGGTCGCTCCTGCGGCGCCGTCTCGGAGGGAGATATCGTGGCAGACATACAGAAATATTTCGTGCAGTTCGACGAAGCGATCCGGTTCGATCGGGACGTTGAGAAGGCGGCGCTCGCGGAGAAGCGAGAGCGCATCCTCCGCAAGCTGAGCGAGGGGATCAAGCGGCAGCGTGTGGAGGGCACGACGATCCCCTCCTACGAGCCGTTCAATCAGGGCAGCTACGCGATGAACCTCGGCGTCAAGCCGGTTGATGGCGACTTCGACCTCGACGTCGGCCTGCGCTTCGATCTGTCGAAGGCCGACTACCCGGATCCCGTCGTCGTCAAGGGCTGGGTTCACAGGGCGCTGGATGGTCACACCAGGAAGGTCGAAGTGCGCCGCTCGTGCGTCACCGTCTTCTACCAAGAGGGCGGGGAAGACATCTACCATGTCGACCTCGCGATCTACTCGAGCGGCAAGAGGAACGCCGACGGCAAGGATTACATCGCGAAGGGCAAGCCTGGACAGAGGGCGGACGAGCGCCGCTGGGAGCCGTCGGATCCGCAGGAGCTCCAGAACGTGATCGTCAGCGGGCGGTCGGGGGAGAATGCGCAGCAGTTTCGCCGCGTGATCCGCGCCCTCAAGCGCTGGAAGGAGCTTCGCCTGTCACCGCAGCACGGCAGGAAGGCCCCGAAGGGTATCGCGCTGACGGTCGCCGCTCACCACTGGTTCGAGGTGTCGGTCAAGAAGGACGTGTTCGGGAAAGCCATCGGGTACGACGATCTGGGCGCGCTGAAGAGCCTCGTCACGCAGATGCTGAGCAGGTTCGAGACCGTCTGGAGCGCAGAGGAGCGGCGGTCCGTCGTGCGCTTGCGGATCCTGCACCCTGTCTCGCGTGACTACGATTTCTGCTCGAACATGTCGAGCGCGAGCATGCTCGGCTTCAAGGAGCGTCTCGAGGCGCTCCTCGCCGCGTTGAACACGGCCCTCGGGGCCCAGGAACCGCGCGCCGCCTGCCAGGCGCTGCGGGAGCAGCTCGGCGACGACTTCCCGCTGCCCGAAGGCCGGTAGAGCAGTTCATCAGGAGCGAACCATCATGGCGAACAGCGAGCTTCACATCCTCATCGTCGTCGATCTCTACCCCGCCGTCTCCGCCGCGGAGCTCCGGGAGACGCTCCCGCACGAGCGCGAGGACCGCCGTACCCTGGTGCTGACGGAGTTCGGCGCCCCTCGGCTCGCGCCTCCGCCCGACGCCTCCCCGATCGACTGGCCGGGCGTGGGCCGCGCCGTCGAGATGCTCGTCGCCGAGGTCCGCGCGATCCGAGGGGACAGGCCTACCGTCCTCTTCATCGGCGGTCGCGGCCCGCTCGCCGTGTTCGTCCACCTGGGCTATCTGCTCTCCAAGTTCGGGGGGAGGCAGGTGGTGATCAACCAGCCGCCCGGCGGGGGACGCTGGGAGCACTTCCCCATGGAGACCGCAGCCGGGGATGGGCCGGCCCTCCTCGACGTGCTGGCCGGCTTGCCCGCCGAGGAGGTGCCGAGCTCCGGGCGCGTCGGCATCTACGTCGACACCGCCGGCAGGGACACGTCCAGGGACGTCTTCCGCGACTTCATCAAGGAGGAGGGCGACCACGTGGCCGGCGTCGTCAAGCTCCGCTCCTCGGCCCCGCTGCGACTCACGCCGGAGCACGTTCCGGCGCTCGTCCTTCAGCTCACCCAGTTCTTCTCGCAGGCGCCCACGCGCTACCCGGACCGCTCGGGCCTCTCGCTCTTCGTCGGCGGCCCCGCGCAGGTCGCCTTCGCGGTCGGCCGTGCCGTCAACCCGTGGGTGGTCGGCAAGGACATCTGGCTCACCGAGTACCGGGCTCCGAGCTACGAGCGGGTCTACTCGCTCCCGTTCAACCCGAGGACCGAACCCGAGATCCCGCGCGGCGCGGAGGACGTGAACGCGCGCCGGGACGTGCTCGATGCCATGGCGGCGGCGATCGACGAGCTGAAGCGACACATGAAGGCCGAGCACCTGCCCGCCGACGTGCTATCGGCGAGCGATCGCAAGAAATTCATCGACCGCCTCGCCCGCCTGGAGCGGTCGACAGATTCGAAAAAAGATAGCGCGTTCAGGCTGCGCGTGATCGAGGGGCACTACGCGCTGGGTGAGGGGATCGCTGAGGCGCTCCGCAGGAGCACCGTCCCTGAGCAGCAAGGCTTCGCGAAGCTGCTCATCCTGCACGAGCTCCTGCACGACTGGCAGGCTCTCCGGAGCACGAATTACTCCGCCGTCGGTGGCGCCGGCTTCGTGCTCGAGCAGGTCGACTATGCGGCGGACGCATTCGCGGTCCGGGCGCTGATGAAGATGGAGCTCGACAGGGGCGGCGACGCGGCTCGCGACGAGGTGCGCGCTCGTCTGGAGCGCTGGCTGGACATGGTGCTCCGCGGCATCGCGGCGTTCGACATCATGGCACAAGGGGCGACAAAGATGGCCCGGCTTGACGAGCGCCGCCTCCGTCGATACCTGATGTGGCACCTTCAGCTCGCGCGCGCCGCGACCATCCGGGAGCCGTCGCACGTCGATGAGATGTTGCGTCCGCCGCTGACCGTCGAGCTTGCGCCGCTGGCGGGTCGTCTCGATACCGAGCGTTACGAGAAGGTGGTCAACCGAGCGCTGCCCGACACCGAGCTGTTCTGCGCCATCGGCGGGCGCCTTGTAAGGCAAGCTCGCCGTCCAGGATTCGATCCCGGCGCTCTCGTCGAGGCCGTCAAGTCTTATGCGCGCGAGCTGATTCAGCAGGCCATGGTTTTTCTGGTTGACGAGCACAGGGGCAAGCTTGCTCCATGGATTGCGTGAGACTTCGTCGGCGCGAACGATGCGCCACCATGAAACACGTGGAAGGGAGATCGGATGCCTGAGCATCTGCTCGTCGTCGCTCTGGGGCCCGCGCACGAGAGTCTGCAAGAGTTCATCTCCCGGGCGCGGCGCTGTCACGACCTGTGGTTTGGCTCCTGGTTTGTCGCCGCGCTCAGCAAGGCCTTGGCGCGGGGCATCGCCGAGGCCATCGGGCCCGGTGGCCACGAGGCCCTGCTGTTTCCTGCGCCGGCGTCGGTCGAGGAGCTGGCGCCGGCGTCGAGCCTCACGGTGGCCAACAAGGTGCTCGCCCTCGTGCCCGGGGATCGGGATCCGGTCGATGTGGCGCGCTCGGGCGTCCGCGCGTTCGAGCAGGCACGCGATCGATGGACGGCCGAGATCTTCGGGCGAGTGGGTCGCGACGACCCACGGCGCCTCGAGAACTTCCACGAGCGCGCCGCGCGCGCCCAGGTCGCGGAGCTGTTCGAGACGAGCTGGGTCGCCGTGCCGCTTGGCGGCGGCTTCCCCGCTGCCCGCGTCGAGGCCGAGCGCATGCTCGCGGCGCGCAAGCGGACGCGCGCGTTCCGTCAGCCCTCGTGGGCCAGAGAGGGCGTGCCGAAGTCCTCGCTCGACGGTCTCCGCGACGCGGTGCTCGATGAGCGCATCTATGAGAAACCGGTGACCGGCCGCGCGCGTCCGGCAGCGCTCGGGTCTGACGAGCGGCGCCGCTTCTACGATGTGCACGGCAGCGAGCGGCTCTGCGGCGTGGGTCTGCTGAAGCGCTTCGGGCGGCGCGTGAACGACGAGGCCGAGCGTATCCCCAGCACCAACCACCTCTCGACGCTTCCCTTTCTGCGCGGGCTCGATCGGGACCAGGCGCGACAGGATGCCGTCCGCCGAGCATGGCGGGACTACCGCGCTGCGCTGGAGGACGCCGGGGTGCTCGACGAGTTCCAGGACGCTCCCCCGCTGCTCCGCTCCGACCTGCTGGGCAGGATCGATGGCGGCGTGTTGTATCCTGGCCGCGTGCGCGAGGCGCTCGAGGACGCAGACGCGAGCGAGGCGACGAGGCGCTTCGTGGAGGAGAGGCGCCGCGCGCTGCTGAAGTGTGCCGGACGCGACGAGCCCAGCGCTTACTACGGCATCCTCGTCGCGGACGGCGACTCGATGGGTGATCTCATCGCGATCCTCGAGACGCCCGGCGAGCAGCGGAGGCTCTCGGCGACCCTCGCGCGTTTCGCGCGGGAGCGCGTGCCCGCGATCGTACAGGAGGGCGAGGGCGCGCTCCTCTACGCCGGCGGCGACGACGTGCTGGCGCTGCTTCCGCTGCACACGGCCCCCACGACGGCGATGCGCGTGGCGCAGGCGTTCCGGGAGGAGCTGGCACCGTGGGCAACCGCCGAGCGCGTGCCGTCCATGTCGGCAGGGCTCGCCGTGGTCCATTCGTGGAGCCCACTCGAGGAGGGGCTCGACGCCGCCCGCGATGCGGAGGTGCGCGCCAAGGCGAGATACAACGGCGCGCGCGACAGGAAGAATGCCCTCGCGATCGCGGTGCACAAGCGCTCTGGCCAGCCCTTGACGGTGTGTGACCGCTGGGACGCGCTGGTGCCGCGGCTCCAACGCATCGTCGATCTGCAGGTCGAGGACGAGCTGCCGGGGACCATGATCGAGGAGCTCGCTGCGCTGGAGCGGCTGGCATTGGGCCTGCGCGGCGAAGCGCAGGACAGGGCGCGCGCCGTACAGCGCGTGGAGGCGCGGCGGATCCTCGGTCGCAAGGACATCCGGAGCGCGGTTCTGGACGAGCTCGGGGGCTGGATCGAGAAGGGCGAGATCGATGGGCCCGCGCTGGGCCGCGAGGTGGCGGTGGCGCGTGTCTTCGCGCGCGCGGCGAAGGAGGCACAGGGATGAGCGTGTGGACGATAGAGCCGCGTGACCCGCTGGTGGTGCGTGACGGCCGACCGAACCAGGGGCGCAGCGAAAGCGCGGCGCGCGCGTTCCCGCTCCCGTCGACGATCGCGGGGGTAGTGCGCACCCGGTTGGGACTCGGGATTGACGGCGTGTTCGCGCGGACCAGCGCGGACGAACTCGCAGCGCTCCGCGCGGTTGCGGTGCGGGGGCCGTGGTTGGTCGAGCCCGACACGGGGACGGTCTACGCGCCTACCCCCGCTGATCTCGCGCTCTTAGCGGACGCGGAGCGCCGGACGATCGCCGCGCTCTCCCCGGCGCCGATGGCAGCGCCGCTCCTGGCCGATGAGGGGCTGCCCGGCGAACTCGTCCCCGTGTGGGCGCACCGGCACGAGCGCGAGGGTAAGGCCAAAGGCCCACCGGCCTTCCTCCGCTGGGACGCCTTCGCGCGGTGGCTAGCCCGGCCGGGGAGGCGCGCGGGCGAGGACGCGGACAGCATCCTTCAGGGCGCCATCGACGCGCTGCCTCGCGAGAGTCGGCTGCACGTCCAGGTTGGCGAGCACGCGACCGCCGAGGACGGGATGCTGTTCGAGACCGAAGGCCTGCGGTTCGTGCACCCGGACACGCGCGCGCCGCTCGCGCTCGCCGTCGAGGTGGATGACGCGGCAGCCGCGAAGGTGGGCTCGCTGCGCGAGGGGCTCGCCCCCATGGGCGGGAAGCGCAGGCTCGTGCGTTGGACCAGGGCGACTCGACCTCTGCCCGAGGTACCAGAGCCGGTGCTGAACAGAGCTGGCCTGGGCGACACCGGGTCACGGGTCCGGGTGCTGCTGCTCACGCCGGCCCTCTTCGACGAGGGATGGCGTCCGCGCTTGTCGCCCGGCGCGCCGCTCGGGCCGGCGGAGGGCGTGACCGGCGTGCGGCTCGTTGCAGCTTGTGTGGGGCGGCCGCTCGCCATCTCCGGATGGGATCTCGCGAAGCAGCAACCCAAGCGGATTCGGCGCGCGGTACCGGCGGGCAGCGTGTACTGGCTCGAGCTCACGGGGCCCCCGGCTGCCCGGCGGGCGTGGGTCCAGCGGGTCTGGGCAAAGGCGGTGAGCGACGCGGAGGAGGACCGGCGTGACGGGTTCGGGGTCGCGGCGATCGGCAACGTGCTGGAAGAGGGAGGCGCGGCATGAGGAAAGAGCCGGGGCGAGCGCCGTCGGCGGTACCGAGAGAGCGGATGGCGCCCGAGATCATCGACGAGGTGCGCACCTACGAGTTCCTCACGCCGGTCTTCGGAGGCGGCGTGAAGGTGGAGGGCCAGCACAAGCACGCCGACCCGGTGACGCCGGTCCGCGCGGCGTCGATCCGCGGGCAGCTCCGGTTCTGGTGGCGGGCGTGCAATCCGCGCGGCTGCCAGGACGTCGAGGCGCTGCGCGCGGCGGAGGCCGAGGTGTTCGGGTCGACGGCTGAGCCGAGCCGGCTGACGGTGGAGGTCGTCACGCAGCCGGTGGCCTATGCACGTGTGGACGTGCTTGCGGGGAAATTCGAGGCTGTGCAGGGGATGGCGGAGATCGCTTACGGCGCTTTCCCGCTGCGCGCCGAGGCCAGGTCTGGAGCAGGCACGCACGGCGTGTTGCACCAGTTCTCCGGTCCATGGCAGGTGCGCCTTCGGTACCCGAGCGGCGCTCAGCGCGACGTGGCGGCGGCGCTCTGGGCTCTTGCGCACCTGGGCGGGCTGGGGGGGCGCACGAGGCGCGGATTCGGAGCTGTTGCGGAGGTGCAGCAGGGCTCCACGCCGAGATCCTCGCTCGAGGAGGGGTGGGCGTCCCACGTTCGCGGGCTCCAGGTACCGTGGCCCCACCTGCCGGCGTCGACCGAGGCCGCGCGGGCGCTCGTCGTGCGTCGAGAGCCGCACTGGCAAACTGGCTTGGCGGCCCAGAAGTTCCTGCTTGGCAAGCTTCGCGAGCTGCGACAGGGGGCAGTGGGTCGACGGGGCGGCGGGTCGAGGAAGGCAGGTCGCTCCTTTTGGCCCGAACCAGACGAGATCCGGCGGCTCACCAAGCGTGCTCACCCGAATCATCAGCCCGAGCACCCCGTTCACGCGTTCCCGCGTGCCGCGTTCGGCTTGCCCATCATCTTTCAGTTCAAGGACGAGAAAGGTGGCGAACCGGCACAAACGACGCTGGTCCCACGTGGCTACAACCGATGGGGCTCGCCGCTCGTTCTTCGGCCGCACCGGGGGCCCGCCGGAATTGAGGCGCTCGCCTTCCTGCTCGATCCTCGTGTCCCGGACGAGCTCGAGCTGCGCGGAAAGCGAGAGCGTGACCGCTGGCAGGTGAAACGCGGGCTGTCCGCCGACGGTGCCCGCAAGACGTCTCCGATGGGTGCCAAGGCCATCGACCCTCTCGACCGCTTCCTGGAGTTCTTCAATGAGTGAATCCATCAAGCTCCTGTTGATCAAGGCGCTCTCGCCGGTCCATTGCGGCACCGGACAGTCGGTCGGCGGCATCGATCTACCCATCGCGCGCGAGAAGCCGACCGGCATTCCGCTCATCCCGGGCTCGACGCTGAAAGGCGTGCTACGCAGCGGCCCGAACAGGGACGAGGGGCTGCACAGGGCGGTCTTCGGGCCTGACACCGCGAACGCCAGCGAGCACGCGGGCAGCGTGCAGCTCGCGGACGCGACGCTGCTGTTCCTGCCGGTGCGGAGCGCGCGCGGGACATTCGCCTGGGTGACGTCGCCCTATATTCTGCGGCGCTTCGGTCGGGACGCACGGGAGGCAGGGTGCAGCGAGCTCTCGCCGCCCGCGCTCAAGTCAGATGAGGGCAAGGCGACGGTGACGGGCGGCGCGCTCCGGATCGGCGATCTCGGGGACAAGGTCGTGCTCGAGGACTACGATCTCGAGTCCGCCGTTAGCAAAGAGCTCGAGCGCTTCGCCGGGGAGCTGGCGAAGGTGCTCTGGGGAGCTGACGGCGATGCCGCGGAGGAACGAGGCCATTTCGCGGCGCGCGTGTGCGTGGTGCACGATGACGTCATGGCGCTCCTCCTGGAGACGTGCCTCGAGATCACGACGCGGGTCCGCCTCGACCCGGACAAGAAGACGGTCGTGAAGGGTGCGTTGTGGACCGAGGAGGCGCTGCCGGTCGAGACGATCCTGGCGGGGCTGGCGCTGGCCACGCCGGTGAAGCAGCCCAAGCCCCTGCGCGACGGAGGCCCGGACCGATACGAAGCCAAGGCGCTGCTCGGCTATGTGCAGGGCCTCGCAACAGGCGGCGTGGTGCAGCTCGGCGGCAAGGCGACGGTGGGGCGAGGGCTCTGCCGCATGACGATGGTGGGGTGAGGCATGCCGTCATTGGATCAACAGCGCGCACTCCTGGCCCACAAGCACGTCAGCGAGGTCAAGAAGTGGCCGGACGAGAAGCTGCGCAAGAAGTACGGTGGCATGGTCCACCGGCTCCCAGCGCTGGTGCGTTCGGCGGGGCTGAGCCAGGCGCTGCACTTCGTGTCGTCGCGCAAGTCGGACGACCAGAAGCGCGTCCTCGAGCACCTCGCGGCACAGCTTGGGCACATCGACGCACGCATCAAGAGCCGCGAGGCGCTCCTGGAGGTCGTCCGTGGTGCGCCGCTGCCGAAATACCTCGTGCTGACGCGTGAGGTGCTCGCCTGTGTGGATTGGTACCGGCGGCTCGTGCAGGGCGAGCTCGGCATCGAGGCGGGGGAGCAGGACGATGACCGCGATTGATGGACGCCGGCGTGATTTGAAGGAGATCCGGCGTCTCCACGTGCAGCACGCGGGGCTCTTGCTGGACAAGATGCTCGTCTGGCCTGAGGTGCCGGACGACCGGGCTGGCCAAGAGGCGGCGGACAAGGAGGCGCTTCGCGCTTTGCTGGAAGCGGCGGCGTCGATCGAGATCCCCGAGGCCTACCCGCGCGCGTTTGCGCGGAGGAGGGCGCTGCTCGAGCAGCTCGTCGGGAGCGTCGAGCGCGGGGCGACGCAGGTGCGGTGCGCGACGGCGACCGGCCGGCTCGTGGTGAACCTCGGCGCGGCTGCGGCGCGGGAGACGAACATCGCGTTGCTCCACACGTGGGGCGTGCCGTACCTCCCCGGCAGCGCGCTCAAGGGGCTGGCCAGCGCGGCTGCGCACCGAGCTGGTGTGCCCGCCTGGCAGAAGGCCGACGCCAAGAAGGAGAAGCCTCAGGGGGAAGACCATTGCGCGCTGTTCGGCGACACGGACGAGAGTGGTTGCGTCGTGTTCCACGACGCATGGTGGGTTCCTGAAGGCGGCCAGCTGCCTCTCGATCTGGATACGATGACCGTACACCACAGGGGCTATTACGCGGACGGCGCGAGCCCGCCGGCCGATTACGACGAGCCGAACCCCGTGGCGTTCCTGACGACGAGGGGCACGTTCCTGATTGCGCTGACCGGGCCCGAGGAGTGGGTCGATGCGGCGTTCGACTGGCTCGACGTCGGGTTGAGGCACGACGGGATCGGCGCGAAGACGGCCGCCGGCTACGGGCGTATGGTCCTCGACAAGTCGCCGCGGCAGCGCGAGAGGGAGGAGCGAGAAGAGGCCGAGCGGAGACAGCGTGAGGCGGAAAGGAAGCGAGTCGAGGCGAGGCGCCGTCGGCTGGGCGAGCTGATCGCGACGTTCAGGGGCAAGTCGAACGCGCGGCAGGTGTTCGAGGAGGTCCAGCAGATCTCCGCGGACGAAGCGCTGGACGACGACGTGCGGAGGGCGTTGCGGGAGCTCTATGAAAAGGGCAAGGACTGCTGGCCTGACTGGTTGAAGCGCAGCGCCAGCCCGGAGCAGCGCGCGTTTGCCGAGCGATTCCAGATGACGCCCGTCGACTCTCCGTCGCGGCCGGCGGTTCACCTGGGAGCGGCGCCGGCGCCGTCGAGCGCAGGCCCCTGGGAGAGAGGGCTCGCCTGGATCGCTCGCGACCAGAAGAACCGATTGACGCTGTACTGCGTCGGTGTGGCCGGGCGCAAGCCGGAGGAGCGCAACCTGAAGGATGTGAAGATCGAGGGGGAAGGGCTCGAGGAAACGCTGCGCGCCGCGGGGCCGAACGCGCCCGTCGAGCTTGAGGTACAGCGCGACGGCAAGAAGATCGCCGGTATTCGCCCGCCGGTCCGGTGAGGTTGAGCCCAGGCGACGCCGCCCATACGACGCGGGGCTGCGAGCCGGGCGCGGCACCGGCGTACGTCGAGGCGCTGCCGGCCATCGGCAGGGCAGTCGTCAGCGCGCCGCCGGATCCGCCACCCGCTGCGGCTCTTGGCCTTTGGCGCTCGCTCGCTGGTCGCGCGGACGTTGCACTCGTTATGCCTCAACGCCCGAAAATCAGGTTGAACGAGCGCTCGCTTGCGAGTGATGATCGGGCCTGCCCGCCCGAAGGAGGCTCATGAAGGACATCCTCTCTGCCCGCCTGGAATCTCGTGCTTTCTCCGCCGACGTGGTGGAGCTCCACGAGCTCACCGGGCGGGAGGCCATCTCGCAGCCCTACGAGTTCCAGCTCCACGTCGTGTGCAGGAGCCCCGAGGGGCTCGACGAGGAGGCGCTCCTCGCGGAGCCCGCCGCGCTCGTGTTCTTCCGGGGCGACCGCGAGGAGCGGCGGCTGTTCGGGGTGATCTCCGTCGTGCAGGACGCGCTGCACACGGAGACCTTGCACATGGCCTACACGCTCACGTTCGTGCCGCGCGCCTTCCGGCTGTCGCTCACCGAGACGTCGGAGATCTTCATGGATCTCACGGTCCCGGAGATCATCAAGAAGAAGCTCGAGCGCGCAGGGCTCCACGAGGGCGACGACTTCGAGCTGCACCTGATCGCGGCCTATCCGCCGCGCGAGTACGTCGTACAGTACAAGGAGACGGATCTCCAGTTCGTCTCCCGGCTGGCCGAGCACCTCGGCATCTCGTTCTTCTTCGAGCACCGCGACGGCCGCGACGTCATCGTCTTCTCTGACGCGAACAGCGGCTTTCAGCCGATCGCCGGCGGCGGGCGCGCGCAGTTCTACCCGCGGGGCGACCTGATGGGCGTCTACCGGCTGGAGGGCACGACGCGCACGGTCCCGAGCCGGTACGTGGTCAAGGACTACAACTACCGGACGCCCCACGTGCCCCTCATGGCCGCGGCGACCGTCTCGCAGGCGTCCGGCGGCGACATCGTCGAGTATGGCGCCCACTTCAAGACGCCCGACGAGGGCGAGCGCATCGCGGGCATCCGGGCCGAGGAGCTGCGCGCCGGGCGTAAGGTGTTCGAGGGCGCGAGCGACGTCCTGACCCTCGGCGCCGGGGGGAGGTTCACCCTCGAGGGGCACCCGCGCGGCGACGTCGAGCTCTTGCTCGTCGAGGTGCGCCACCGGCTGCAGCAGGCCACGCTGAACGCGGGGACCGGTGAGGAGCGCGCCTACGAGAACGTGTTCAGGGCCATCCCGTTCTCGACCACCTACCGGCCGCCGCGCGTCACGCCGAAGCCCCGGGTGCACGGGGTCATCACCGGCGTGATCGACGCGGCCGCCAAGGGCCGGTACGCCGAGGTCGACGAGGCGGGGCGCTACCGCGTGCGGTTCCTGTTCGACACGAGCAGCGCCGAGGACGGCAAGGCCTCGAGGCCGATCCGGATGGCCCAGCCGCACGCGGGCGCGGGCTACGGGCTCCACTTCCCGCTGCGCAGCGGGGTGGAGGTGATCCTCACGTTCATCGACGGCGACCCCGACCGGCCGATCATCGCGGGCGCTGTGCCGAACCCGCAGACGCCGAGCACCGTCGAGGCGAAGAACGCGCGGCGGAACGTGATCCGGACCGGCGGGAACAACGAGATCAACCTCGATGACACCGAGGGAGAGGAGCGGATCAAGCTGTCGACGCCCTACGGCGATACCTCGTTCCAGCTCGGCTCCCCCAACAGTCCGACAGCGGGAGCAGCCATCACCACCGCGGAGGCCTTCACCGCGGTGGGGGTGGCCGGCGTCAGCACGTTGACCACGGTCGCCACGACGCTCACCGACATCGCGTCCGTCGTCGCGTCATCGCACATCACGCAATATGCCACGGCCGCGCAGAGCTTCACGAAGTCCTTGACCGGCGATAAGATTCAAAAGCTCACGGACGACATCATCGGTACCGCAAAGGCCCTGCTCGACTTCCCCAAGAAGCTGGATGCCGCCAAGCAGGCGTGGGCGAACATGGAGTCCGTCCGGCAAGAAGAGAAGATGAAGGAGGCGCTCGCGGCCGCACGCGCCAAGGCCCCCTATCCTGAGATTGATCCGCCCCTGGTGTTCGATCGCTACGGTGTGCCGAGATCGATGACCAAGGAGGAATGGGAGACGCAGCGACCCGAGTACGCGGAGGCGGTCGAGGCCACGAAGAAGTTCGCGGAGGCGAAGAAGAGCGCCGAGGATCTGGCGAAGGAGATCGCCGAGGAGGATCAGGCTCGAAAGATCGGCGAGGTCGTGGCCAGCGGAGCCGCTGGAATCAGCGCTGGCATCAAGGCTTATCGCGAGGGCAAGAAGGCGAAGGACGGCGGGCTGCTGAACACGGCTGCGCAGCAGGCCGCCGCGGCTGCGAATGCCACGCACGCCGGCAAAGCAACTGCCATGGCGACCGCGGCCAGCGCGGTCGCGTCGATCTCCCGCGTCGCGGCGGCAGTCCCCCCCATCGCCCCACCGTACTTCCTGGGAGGCGGGGACAACTCCGCCGTCCTCATGGGCCTCGTCAACGCCTTCGTCGGCGGCACAGCATCCGCGGTGCTGTCATCCGAGGGGCAAGCGATTGTCGCCGGCGCTGCGCGTGCGCTGCTGAAATCGGCCGGCACGGTATCCATCGGTGCCGGAGGTGCTGCGTTCATCACGGCCAATGGCGCGATCGATCTCCGCTCAGGCCGCCACGTGTCGAAGTCGATGGGCCCAACGAAGATCCATAGCAAGGGCGTCATGAGCTTCACCACTGCCTCGTCATTCAACGTCACCGCGAGAGGCAATAGTCGGCTCAAGTCAAATGGCACACTTCAACTCCAAGCAGACGGCATGACCACCATCAAGACGTCGGCCGATCTTCAAGGAGCAGCGAGCAACATTCACATCGGTGCCACCGCAGACGCCAAGATCACCGGCGGAAACTCCGTGGAGGTCAAGAGCGGCGGCTGGAGAATGACGGCGAACTCTGCTCACGTTTCGGTCGGTTCGGACGCGGATGGCCTCAAGGTGACCGGCGGATCCGTCGAGGTGATGAAAGGGGACTCGAAGTGCTTGCTCACCAGCGGCGCCGCGAAGCTCGCGAAGGGAGCGACCAGCGTTCAATGCTCTTCCTCGAAGGTCACGATCAAGGGCAGCCGCATCGATCTGGGCTAGCCGCCGCGCGCAAGCGCCCAATTGGCGGCCAAGGGCTGCGTGCCTGCCAGGGTGAGCGCTCGCATGGACGAGGCCCGGCGTCTGCCTGGCGTAGGCAGCCCAGCGTCCTCACGCAGCGGCGGCGAGGCTACATCAGGAATACCGCGACCAGACCCAGCACGAGGAAGAGCGCGATCGCCGCCAGAAGGGCAATCTCGGCCGGCCGCTGCTTTCTCTTCTCTGCCGCCAGCTGCTCGCTCGCGCGTCGCGACCGCTCCTCGTGCTCCGCGAGCAGTCTCGCTTTCGTGGCCGCCATCTGAGCCTGGAAGACATCCGTGGATGTCGGCTTCGGCGGCCTGGGCTCCTTCTCGCTCGCGAAGACGAGCGCGGCGCTCGCGTCGAACTTCCAGGCCGCTCCGCCCTCTCCGAAGAGCCAGAAAGAGCCATCCGGGTGCACCGCCATGCGCATCCCGCTCCGGGGCAGCTTGTCGCGCTTCGACATCAAGATGACGCTCTGCTCACCTGTCGCGCTGATCCGCACCAGCTCTTTGCTGCCAAGGACGTACGCATTGCCGCCGGCGTCGACGCCCAGCGCGGAGTACTGGGAGTCCTGGTCCTCGGACGCGAGCTTCATCTCGTGACTTCGCCCGCCGCTCGCATCGAGGCGGACGATCTTGCCGGTGGTCAGACCGTAAAGCAGCCCATCCCAGCCACGATGAACTCGCCTGGCGCCGGCCAGCGCTGCTGCCGCGTCGCGCCGCTCCGGTAGGTCCGCTCCGCCGGGCGAGAGCCACAGCACGGCGCCATCCTTCATGATCAGCAGGCAGCCGTCGTGATCGCAAGCCAGATCCTGGCCCGCGAGCAGGTGGCCGCTGATCTCCCGTACCGTGCCGTCTGCCTCCTGGACAGGCAAGCCCGTCTTGGTAGAGAGCCAGGGTCGATCCGCCTTCCCTCGGCCCGTCACGAGGAGTGTGCCTCTCGGCGAGAGCGCTAGATGCACTGCCCTGGACAGGCCGCGCTGGAGCCACCGGACGTCCATCGATGGCGTGATGGACCAGAGGACATGGACGTCCTTTTCTCTCGGGAATTTCCCCTCCACGGGGACCCAGTGCGCCTGCGTGGCCGCGCAATAGAGGTTGCCTTCCGCGTCGACGACCGCCAGAGGGGGGTCTTTCCAGTCGAACAGCCCCGCAGCGACGGCCTGTGCGGAGGGGGCGTCGTCCGCGATGGATGCGTCGAAGCAGAGAAACCACCGGGCCGCCACCTTCCTTCGGCCACGGTGCACGAACTGGTCGGGGACGTGCACGCTGGCGCTGCAGAAACGGCACGTGCACGCGCGATTCGTGCCATCGAACGGAACCGGTGAGCCGCACTGGGGGCACGGGAACGTCGCAGGCTCGGCGTCAGGTCCGGGCGCGACCGCGGTCGGGTCCGGATCCTCTCCTGCGAGATGGGTGACGTTCGGGAGCGCTCTCGCGAGCTCCGCGGGGACGGCTCGTACCCAGGTTCGCACAGAGCAGACGTCGCAGCCGAGCATCGCCTGCTGTTGCACCTCCTGGATGCTCGCGAACGGGATTTCCTTGTCGCACCCTTGACAGCAGGGGCCACGCCGGACGTAGGAGGCCGACAGCTTGCCAGCCGACGTCCTCCGCCCCTCGTTCTGGAGCATCTTCGGTCCGTCATAGATCGGGTCGCGGAGCAGCGCCTGCCAGAGGTCCTCGCCAATCGCCGTCGACCTGCCGCAGCTCGTGCAACCGACCTCGCGGGCCAGCGTGTTGACCGGCATCGGCATCCGGCACGTGCCGCAGGTCGTCTCTACGTTCACCGCGACCGTGATCATGTCCATCCCCGACTCCCTGCGCGCTTCCGCCCTCCCCGAAGCTGCCGCATCCAGCCGTTCCGGCGAAGGGGCGCGTGGCGGCATGCTACTGCGCGTAGAGCCCGCACGTCGAGCGCACGGGTGTCCACCGTCCGTCCAGCCCTCTGGCCGCAAGGGATCGGTCCCTGTCGGCTCGTCCAGCCGGTCGGCATCGGGAAACGATGCGCGGTGGGCAGCGGTCTTGCTCAGCCCGCCGCCGGATCCGCGAGCCACGCGGCCACGGCGTCGGCGGGGAGCTCCAGGAGGACGTCGTCGAGGCGATCCGGTCCGAGCCGGTCGAACCGTTCGGTCAGCACGGAGCGCTCGGCCTCGGCGAACGGCCGGCCGAGCTTCTTCTCGAACTGCTTCGCCCGTGTCCCGATCTGCCCCTCCTTGATGCCCTCCTTGATGCCCTCCTGGAGCGCTTCCTTGCGCGCCTCGTCGCGGAGGGACTGCTTGAGCTGTTCGAACCACTGCTGAGCTTCCGTCACGATCTCCTCCTCTTCTGGGTCCAGGGCCGCGCGCACCGAGGCCTCGGGCGGGAGCTCGGTGCACAAGCGTACCAGCCAGGGCAGGGCGATGCTCCTCTCCCAGGCGTCCTCAGGCAGGGCGGTGAGCTCGCGGATGGCGTCGCGGAGGACGGCGCCGGCGCCGAGCAGGCGCAGCAGCAGCGTCTCGCGGGTGCGCGGAAGCTCGGAGATGACGACCACATCGACGCGCCAGCCGGGTGCGGTGCGGTAGAGGCCGGGGCGCCGCGGCAGCAGCGACGTGGGGCTCGATGGAGGGCAGGTAGGCAGGGAGCGGGGAAGCGAGCGTGGGCGCGGCGCGCTCTCGCGCTCAGCGGCCCTTGCGTCCGGCGGCGGCGACGGGGGCGCCGGTGAGGAACGCGCCGGGTTCGGCCTGCGGCGCGGCGGCCTCGGCGTCGCCCTCGTTCTCGTCCTCGTCCTCGGCCTCGGCCTCGGGCTCCTCACCGCCGTCAGTCTCCTCGGCGGCGGCGGTCGCTTTGGAGGAGCTTGCGCGGCGGAAGCCGAGCTCGTGGAGGGTCCTGCGGTCCTTGATGGCGGTCTGGACGATGGTGCTCCACTCCAGGTACCAGTCCCAGAGCTGCTGTTCGGCCTCCTCGAAGTCGTGGTCGCCGGCGGCGGCGGGCGGGAGCTCGGCGACGGACTCGAGCTTTCCGGCGCGGGCGAGGAGCTCTCTGGCCTCGTCGATGACGGCCTTGGTGAGGCCGCGCTTCGCGAGGATCTTGCGGGCGTCGTCGCCCTCGGCGTCGGGGCCGCCCTTTTCCTTGGACTTGCCGAGGTGCTCCCAGCGCTCGACGAAGGTGCTGACGGAGACGAGGACGGCGGCGCCCTCGGTCTGGCCGAGGTTGCGGAACATGAAGGCGTGCGCTGTACGAGCGGAGCCCTGGTAACAGTTCTGACCGGGAGCAGCGGTGACACTTCCTTGAGCTACGGGCCCCTGCTCCGGGAGGACTGGGAACAGGGGCCGGATCCTCGTCGACGCGACACGCTCACCGCGCTCTCTCGGACCGCCAGGATCTATACACGAACCGCTTCCCGCGGTCTCGGTACACGCGAGCCTCGCCTCACGTTCCGGCGTGAGTGCGCGCAGGTCACCGTGCCTTGGCGAGCTGCAGCTCCTTGTTCTTCAAGGTGACCTGCGCGAGCAGAACCGGCCCGTAGTACAGCTCCCAGACGTCGTCGGCGATCGGAAGCAGCCCCACGGGTTCGTTGGCGATCAGCTTGGAGACGAAGGTGTTCGCGCCACCGAACTGAAGCCGACCCATGTCCCCCACGCGTCGCACGGCCATCGTGTCCGGATACTCCGGCGAGGAGGGCTTGCTCGGCATCGTCCGCCGCGACGGCGTGTAGCGCGAAGCCGGCGTCCTCTGGCCGAGCGCCTCGTGAGGCCGCTGGTCATTGTACTCGTGCCGGAAGCGGTCGAAGACGCGCTGCTGCGCCGCGAGCGTGGCTTCGGGCGGCGATGTCGCCTCCGCCTTCAGCGTCTTGTGCATGCGCTCGTGCCGGCCGTTCTGCTGCGGTTTGCCGGGCTCAATGCGCTCGGGAACCACGCCGAGCTTGATCCAGCTCACCGACAGCGCCGAGAGCCCTCCAATGCCCTGCGTGGCGAACGGCGGGCCGTTATCGGAGCGGATACGATTCGGCAGTGGTGGGCCAGCGGCGCGGGAATCGACGAATCGCCGTATAAAATGAGGGGATCTGTCAGCCCCAACCGAGCACGCCTGCGATGGCCATCAGGGGGTCTGCTCGGTGAGCCATCAGCCAGCCTGAGCGTCAACACCGGCGGATGATGGAGATGGGGCGGAGCCGCCCGTGGCCCGAGGCGCTCGAGGCGGTGATCGGATCGGGCCAGATGGATGCGGCGGCGATGCTCGACCACTTCGCGCCGCTCAAGCGCTGGCTCGATCAGCGGAACCGCGGCAAGACGTGCGGGTGGTAGACGCGGCGGCCGCGGCGCGACGCCGCCCGGGCTTCAGGCCTGCGGCGGCGCGTAGAAGCCGAAGCGCGTGACCGCGCGGTACCCCATCGCTTCGTATACGGGCCGCCCGATGTCCGTCGCGTGGAGGACGGTCCTCTCGATACCCGTGGCGCCGTGCGCGTCGTCGAGGCAGCTGCGCATCACCGCCTCTGCGTACCCTTTGCGCCGGTGCTCGGCCGCGGTGACGACGAAGCCCACGTACCGGATCTTCTCCACGATGAACGTCGCCGCGGCGCACACGGGCTGGCCGTCCACGTAGCCGACCCGCCCGAACGCCCGGTCGTTCCACAGCGCCTCGTGAGCCACGGAGGCGCGACCCGCGGGGATCGGGACGCCGTAGGCGCCGGAGTTGAGATCGGCGATGGCGGCGCGTGTCTCGGCGTCGGCCACGCGCCGGAGCTCGATGCCGGCGATCGGGCGCTGCGGCGGGGTGATCGCGTCGGCCACCATGCCCATGAGCGACACGGCCGGCTTGAAGCCGAGCCGGGCCAGCAGCTCGGCGGTCGCGCCCCCGTCGCCGCCCGGCGACCAGCTGTCGGACAGCGCGAAGAGCCAGGGGACGCCACCCGCCCGGGCCAGTTCGAGGGCCGTGCACACCCGCCGGTTGAGATCCTGGAGGTCGGTGGCCGGCGAGGAGAGCGTGGCCGCGTTGAGCAGGACCATGTCCGTGCCCGAGAGGACGACGGAGACGCCGTCGGTGTGCTCGATCTGATGGCCGGGCAGTCCCTGGCTGAAACGGATCCAGGCGGCCAGGAACTGAGCGTTGGACTCTTCGATCTCGATCGGGTCGGGCATGCGGAACCTCCTCCGGCCGGGGAGTAGCACCAAACGCCCCCGCAATGAATAAGCATTTGCGGGACTGCGCCTGAGCAGCAGCGGCGGCGAGGTCCCGGCGCAGTCCCGTAAACGTCCGGTTGGACCGGGCCGGTTCGCGGCGAGGCGGGGCGGTCGCGAGGGCTATGGGGATCCTGCCCGAGAAGGCAGCAGAGGGCGGGCTCGGTGGGGGTCGCACGCGTGGTGTATCCCGCCGCCACGACGTTGGGCGCAGACGTGCCGAGACAGAGCGCGGCGCCGACGGAGGCCCAGCCTGATCCATCCCCTCATATGGTCCCAAGAATTTCACGGGTCACGGCGTGCTCACGGAGCACCTCGCCATACGCTGTCATGAGTTGAACAAGCCGCTCTTCCCGCATGTTGGGAATGGCCGTGTACCAGTAGCACCCCTGGTTATAGAGCGACAAGGTTCGATGCTTCACGGTATTGGTCTTCAGGAGTCGATCGAGGCCGGCCCGTTCTCCTGCCTCCCCAAGGAGCGTCAGGAGCACGTGCGCAAAGGCAGCTATAAGCAGGAGTCGGTCGCGTCGGGCAGTGTCGCCAATATGTGTGGCGGAGAGACCCATGCCAAAATGAACGTTCTTGACGTCGCGGAACGTCTCCTCGATGCAGAAGCGACGGCCGTAGAGCTTGACCACCTGGCTCGCCGTCAGGTCGGCACGGCTGGTTGCGAGGCACCAGGGCTCCTTCATCCGCTTGTCGTGAACGAGCACGACCGCCGCGATGGCCGTCTTGTCCTGCGTGACCCGGACGTTCTTCAGCATCTTTGCCCGTCCGGTAAATGCGAGCCACTCGCCTGCAGGACGCGCGGTGTCATAAGCATCGGTGACGATGATGCACTCGCGGAACCGAATGATGTAGTCCCAGCCCAGATTGCCGAGATGTGCGTACCGCTCCTGGTCGCCGGAGCCCCGGTCCGCGAGGAGTGTTGCTCGAGTTGCTTTCGGAAGGATCTCGTGCAGGTGCTCAATGACCTCGCCTTCATAGGCGTTGCGCTTGCCAGCCAGCTACGACTTCTTGACCGTCTTCCAAATAAGCGGCGTTGCTCGCCCGTGACGAGTGATCAAGTACAACGCCAGCGTGGCGTGGTCATCGACATCAAACTCCGTCCAGTCGAGAGCGACCAGCAGCTCCTCTCGCGGCCCCACCACGAAGCGAACCCAAGCGTCGAACAGAAGCCATGGGGACACATTGTTGTTGCTCAGCAGGCGATCAACTTGTTTGGTCGCGTGCTTGGGGCTACCGTCTCTTGCCCACGCCATCCCTCGCCCGACCACGTGAATGCAAGGGGAGACGGAGTGCAGAACGCCCAGGGTTGCCAGTGACAAGGACAGCACGGTCTTGACGTGCAGGTCGACTTTCACAGCGGCGTGAAGGAACCGCTCGATGCTACTCGCGCTGAGCCCTACGCGCTCGAGTTGCCTGCGAGCCCTCATCGAATGCGACCGCTCCTCCGAGCGCGTCGTCGTCAAGTCCCCGTCGCCTTGCCTTCCGTGCACGCGTCGACGCCCGCCGATTGCCTCATACCGATACTATTCCGGCCAGCGACTGCAGATTCTCACGTGTTCGTCGTCGGCTCACCCGAAACACCTGAGTTTCGTGGGCTCATGTAAACGATTGCCCCATATTGGCGCCCGGTGGAAGCGGCGGGCCAGCGGCGCGGGAATCGACGAATTTGCCGTATAAAATGAGGGGATCTGTCAGATTCCGGCGGGCAGCGTGGGCGCTCCTCAACGGGCCGCCCGCGGGATCGCCGCCCATCGTTGTCCGTCCCGCCGGCCTCGTGCGACCATCGCGCACCATGGCCAAGGTCACCGTGCTGCACATGGATGCGATCACGGAGAAGTCGGGTCATCAGATGACCGGCATGGCCGTGAGCGTGTGCCTCACGCCCGCCGCGCCCAGCCCCGTCCCGATCCCCTACCCGACGATGGGCACCGTCGCCGAAGGGATCATCGATCCTTGCATGCGCACCAGGATCGAGGGCGCAAAGATCCTGACCGTGGGCGGCTGCATGAAGGCGTGCCACGGCAACGAGCCCGGGACGCTCCGGGAGGTCGTCAGCCTCAACACCGACGGACCCTGCTTCCCGTGGCTCGGCGCGCCCAACGTGTTCATCGAGCTCGGCATGGCCGGCATCACCGGCAGCATGGGACAGATGAACAAGTCGATCACCGTCGGCGCGAGCGGAAGCGCGAGCGGCGCGGGCGGCGCGGGCGGCGCCGGCGGCGGCAGCGGCGGCGGCGGCGGCGGCGCGGCAGGGCCCGGCGCCGGAGGGCCGCAGGGGCCGAGCAACGGCGGCGGCGGGGGAGGCGGCAGCAACCAGGGCGCAGGGCCGCCCCGCCCGCCGGCCGCGCCCGGCGCCGAGGGGCAGGCGGGCGTGGGCCACCCGGTCGACGTGATCACCGGGGCCGTGTACACGCCGCCGCAGGTGGACTTCACCGAGCGCCGGACCTACGACGCGGCGGGACGCCTCGTCGGGCTCGAGGACGCCGAGGGCCGCTCCTTCACGCTGGAGCGCCGCGACGGCGACGGCGCCATCACCGCGGTGCGCGATCCCGCCGGGGCGCGGTACACGCTCGTCCCCGGCCCGCGCGGGGAGGTGACCGCCGGTCGAGGAGATCGGCAGCGACGGGCGGTCGGTGCGCCGCGTGTTCGCGGACGATGCGTTCACGCCGCTCTGCGAGGCGGAGGAGGGCCGGGCCTTCCGCGATGTCGTCACGGACGCGGCGGCGACGCCGTGGCTGATGGTGGATCCGAGCGGCGCGCTCGCCTCGCTCGACGTCGGCGCGCTGGGCGCGCCGGGGCGCGCCGAGGGGCGGTTCACGGCGCTGCGCTTCGCCGGCCAGCGAGCGGACGAGGTGACGGGCCTCTGCTACCAGCGCGCGCGCTGGTACGCGCCCGAGCTCGGGACGTTCACCACGCCGGACCCGCTCGGGCCGGACGCGTCCGCCTTCGAGGTCGCGTTCGTGCCCAACGTGACCGCGTGGATCGACCCGCTGGGGCTGGTCATCCTGCTCATGAGCGACGACAGCCTGTGCACGACGTTCGCGCAGCAGCGGGCGGCGCAGACCGGACAGCAGATTGTGCATCACAGCCAGCTAGGACCCGTGCCGAACGCCCTCGCCGGGGAGTCCCACCTCGACATCGTCGGGCACGGTATGCCCGGTTATCTGCTGTACAAGG
Source organism: Sorangium cellulosum (assembly GCF_004135735.1). GTDB lineage: Bacteria > Myxococcota_A > Polyangia > Polyangiales > Polyangiaceae > Sorangium > Sorangium cellulosum_F. Next base: position 454,743 of record NZ_CP012670.1, read on the forward strand.
ACGGGCACGAGCGATGGGCGTCCACGCCGTGGCTCAACGGCCAGCAGCTCGGGCAGGCCATTCGAAACGCCGGCTTCACGGGGTCGACCGTGCACATGACGGTCTGCCACGGGGGGACCGATCCGCCGGGATATCCGGGGGGCTCCATCGCGAACCACGTCGCCCATCCGACGGGCGCGACGACCGTCGCCTGCGTGGGCGACAACATGAGGACACACCCGACCCTGCCCGGTGTCTCGATCGCGTGCGAGAACGGCCGGATGGTGCCGTTCCAGCCAACGCCGCCGCCGCGACCGTAGGTGGCGAGACCCAGGAGCCCGTCATGCCGATTGCCATGTGCGCCACGCTCGACACCCCCCACGCCGCGGGGACGGACCTCGTCTTCAGCGTGTCGCTCGCGCTCGCCTGGAAGAAGCTCGAGCAGCGCTTCGGGGCGCTGCGCTTCGCGCCTCAACCCGCGCTGGCCGACGCGCTGAGCCGCACGGTCGTCGACGAGGCGGTCAGCCCCGCGTGGTGTGTCGCGGATGCCGGCTTCGGCGCCGAGGGCATCCTCGAGCGGCTGCGCAGCGAGCTGCTCTCCAGGTTCTCCGCGGCGGACGTGCGGTATCTTCCGCGCGGCCTCGCGCCGGACGCGCTGCTCGCTTATGGATACCTGCGCCGCGATCTCCGGTTTCCTGTCGTCTTCGCGGTGCGGGAGGGGGTGTTCGACGCGCGGCCCGTTCGCGCCTTCGGGATCGTGGACAACAACCATCCGCACAACGCGGCGCGGGCGGCGCAGGTGATCGTGCACGAGCATCGTTCAGAGCGGGATTTCGTGATCGAGCTCTGCACCGACGCGGCCGACGAGGATCGCCTCCTGATTGCCCAGGTGCCGCCGCGCGAGCGGCTGGGGGAGACGGTGCGGGACGTGCTCGACCGGCTGGGGAGGCTCCCGCCTGAGTACCGGTCGCTCCGCCGCGGGGAGGAGGTCGCCATTCCGCGCATCGAGCTCGAGACGGAGGCGTCGTTCCCCGAGCTGCTCGGACGACCTCTGTGCACAGGGGAGCTCGCGGGCAGGGTCTTTCATGAGGCGAGGCAGCGGGTGCGCTTCACGCTCGACGAGGGCGGCGCCAGCGTCACCGCGGAGGCCGCGATCCTGTCGTTCGGGATGCCGGAGCCCAGGCGCTCGTTCGTCGTGTGCCAGCCGTTCCTCGTCATGCTGATTCGCCGGTCGGCGTTCGTTCCGTACCTCGCGCTGTGGGTGGAGACCCCGGCATGGATGCAGCCGCCGGCGCGCACGGCGGGCGCTGGACCGGCGCTCGGCGGGCTCTATCGATAGCGATCGGGTGACGGCGAGGGGGCGGCCGAGGGGAGGGCCGGGTGATACGGACCAGCGCGATCCCGTGCACGATCCCGTGAAGGACGGCCAGGGCCCACGGCCTCCAGGGCGCGCGCGGCGAGCGACGCCGCACAGGCTTGTCGCGGAATCGCCGCGCCGAGCGCATGAGCCTGTCACCGGTCGTCGGAGCGTCGCTCCCACCCCTGCTTCACGGCATCGCCCCGGCGCGCTCGCCCATTGACGTCGTTCGAGGCGGCCGCCATGTTCGCGGCGTTCCTTGTCGTTGTCGCGCGAGCGACGTCGGACATTCTTTCAAGGAGAGCTTTCATGAACATCGAAATCGCTTCGTCGACGCATACCCACCTTCGTCGTCCGTCGCGCGCCGCCCGGCTGCGCGCCGGCGCGGCGCTCTTGCTCCTCGGAGCGCTCGGCGCCGCCTGCACCGCCGGCGCGGGAGCAGAGGTGGAGGCGGAGAGCCTCGGTGTGGCCAGCCTCCGCGGGACGTACGATCTCACGAGCAGCTACACGGGCACCATCGGGGACACCCGCGGCTGGATCATCGAGTGGGAGATCCCCGAGCTCCTGAACGAGAGCACGGCGTGGACCGCGATCGGGCAGTGGTACTACAACCTCGAGTCGGGCATTTACCACAGCCCGGATGGGTGGTTCGTCTACTACTACGGGGACGACGACGGCGTCACGGGGAACCACCCCGACTGCACGAGCCTCTTGCCCTCGTGGGGCTCGGGGAGCACCTGCGGCGGCTCGCTCGGCGACCTGGAGCCCGGGCAGCAGGTGGTCTTCAAGTACGAGTGGTGCACGCCCGAGCGCGTCGCGAGCGTGAGCGGCTCCAAGCTCTGCCTCTATGTCGACATGAAGGACGGCGCCGGCTGGCAGTTCCTCGCCCAGGACGAGCGCACCACGGTCGAGATGTACGCGCACGACATCGAGCATTTCGCCGACGTGGGCCCGCAGTACCCCGAGCCGCAGGTCTCCTGCGAGGCGCCCATCAAGATGCTGCGCCAGGAGCTGAAGACGACCGCGGGTGTCTGGCAGCCCATGTCGGGCGCGAGCACCTGGTCGTTCCACGACGCCGCGCCCTACATCTACCAGAACGAGAATTTCGGCGCGTCGCCCTCGACGTGGGAGGCCTGCACGTCAAGCGGGAATGATTGTTCGGGGGTGCCCGCGTGGACGTCGGCGCAGGTGTATTCGCCCTCCACCCTGGTCACCGACGGCGGCCACCTCTGGTCCGCGACCCAGCAGATCTGGTGGTCGCACCCGAACTGCCCGCCGAGCAACCCGGACCCGTGGTGCCCGGCCGAGTGGGCCGACCTCGGGCCGTGTAACTGACCGACGATCCTGCTCCCGCCATGTGCGCGTGGGGATGATCCTCTCGAAGAGATCGACCCGATCCAGGCTGGCATCGGGTAGATTTCCTGGCTCAACACCTCGCCGCTCTTGCCGATGAGGACGTCCAGGCGCTCCTCCCCCTTGTCGAACGCCTCCGGGCCAAGCGCATCGCCCCGGCGAACGCTGTCACCGCTTCCCCCCATCACCGCTTCCCCCCATCACCGCTTCCCCCCCGCCTCCCTCCGCGGCAGCCGCGCCGTGAACGTCGTCCCCTGCGCCGCCGCGCTCTCCACCGCGATCGCCCCCCCGTGCGCCCTCGCGATCTGGTGCGCGATGAACAGCCCGAGCCCCAGGCCGCGCCCCGAGGGCGCCCGCTCCGCCTCGGGCACGTGCCGGAACGGATCGAACAGCGTCGCCATCAGCTCCGGCGCGATCGCCGGCCCCTCGTTGTGCACCTCGATCAGCACGTCGTCCCCCCGCGCGCTCACGGCCACCCGGACCGCGCTGCCCGCATCCGCGTAGTCCACCGCGTTCTGCACCAGGTTCGTCACCATCTGCGCCAGCCGCTCCGGGTCCCACAGCCCCGCGCCGCTCCCCTGCAGCTCCAGCCGGATCGGCACGCCCGGGTGCATCACCTTGAGCTCGTCGATCGCGCCCTTGCAGATGGCGTGAAGGTTCTCCGGCTGCAGCGCGATCGGGATGCTCCCGCCGAAGCGGCTCCGCGTCAGATCCAGCAGATCCTCGATCGTCCGCGCCATCCGCCGCGCGCTCGCCGTGATCCGCTCCACGTGCTTCGCCTGGCGCGGCGTCAGGTTGCCCTGGTGCGACAGCACGCTCGCCGCCAGCGTCACCGACGTGAGCGGCGTGCGCAGGTAATGGCTCAGCGCGCCCAGGAACCGATCGCGAAAGGCGAGCTCCTCCAGCCGCGCCGCCTCGGCCCGCTTGCGCTCCGAGATGTCGATCACCGTGCCCAGCATCCGCACGCCGCGCCCCTCGGCGTCGAAGATCGTCCGCCCCTGCACGCAGACCCACCGCTCGATCCCGTCGCGGAGCCCCACCAGGCGGTACTCGACGTCGTAATCCCCGCCGCCCCCCGGGTCCTGCGAGCGCTGCACCGCCTCCTGCACGCGGGCGCGATCGGCCGGGTGGATCGCCGCGAGGAACAGGTCGTAAACGACCGCCGACTCCGGATCCAGCCCCGCCACCTCGCGACAACGGGCGTCCCAGCGCAGCTCGCCCGTCACGACGTTGTAATCCCACACGCCCACCCGGCCGGCCTGCGTCGCGAGCCGGAGGCGCGCCTCGCTCTCCTCGAGCGCCGCGCGCGTCGCCCGGTCGATCTCGATCGCGCTCGTCCACAGGCTCGCGTCCACGACCGCCTGGAGGACCTGCGCCTCCCTCGTCCCGATCGAGATCCCCTGCGCCACGCACACCTCGATCACCGCCGCCCGCAGATGCGACAGCTCCCGCATCACCGCCGCGACGCAGTGGCCCTGCGCCACGCGGCGCCGCGCGTGATCCTCGACCCGCTGGTAGGCGAGCAGGAGATCCGCCTTCCCGTCGTCGTGACGCTCAGCCCGCCGGCTCGCCGCGAGCGCGTCGATGAGGTGGTCGAAGAGCTCCGGGACGTCGTTGATCAGCGCCGGCCCCCGGCTCCGCCGCGCCGTGGGCGCGGTCGGGTCGTCGAGCACCCGGCGCGTCCAGCGCTCGATCACGTCGGACTTGCAGCTTCGGAGCCTGGCGGTGAGGGAGGTCTCCCGCGAACCGGCATCGTGCATCGAGACAAAAGCGAGCGCGCGCCGGCGCGGATGTCACGTGCGGATGCCCCCTGATTGACGCGTCGGTGCCCGCCACGGGTCCCGGGACGAGCACAGCATTTGGGGGGTGTCTCCCGCTGTGTCCTCCGTGCCGCCGAGATTCAAGATCTCTCGCTCTTGGCGGCGCTCCACCTTGCCCGGCGCGCTGGAATCTAGAACGCGCCCAGCACCCCGACCCCGCCGCCCTCGGGGCCGATCAGCGGCACCACCCGCGCCCGCAGCGCCCCGGCCCCGCTCCGCCGCGCCCCCGCGACCGGAGCTCCCTCCGTTCGCGACGAACCCGAGGACAGCACCAGGATCGCGCCCGCGCCGATCGCGGCGATGCCCACGCCGATCCCGAAGGTCGAGACGGTGGCCTTGGTCTTCGCGGCGTTGATCTCGTCGCGGCCCAGGGGAGAGCACCGCCTGTCCGGACAGAGCGCCGGGTCGTCCTCCGCGCCGCTCGCTTGCCCCGCCGCGAGGATCCCGAACACGGCGCCGAGGCCGACCGCCGCCACGCCGGCGCCGCCGATCACGAAGCCCGCGGTGCGCAGGCCGCTGCCGCCGCCGCCGGCCGCGCCGTCGGCCTGCCTGGGCGCGGGCGGCGGCGGAGCGGCCGCGTCGCTGGCCGGCACGGGCAGGAGCTTCGGGACGACGATCGTCTTGAGGTCCGCGCTGTCGCCGACCTGCGCCTTGGTCGACCAGACCGAGTACCCGGGCGCGGTCGCCTCGACCTCGTGCGTCCCGGGATCGATCGGGATCGGCGTGCCGAGCGCGGCCGCGGGGATCTCCAGGCTGTCGACGCGGACCACGAGGCCGGGCGTGCTCTCCGCCTTGAGCTGGATCCGCGAGAGCCTCGGCTCGAGGGCGCTGATGTGCTCCTGCGCGAACGCCACGCGCGCCTCGTTGCCCTCCTTCTTCGAGGCGAAGAGCGCCTCCTTGAACTGGCCCCACGCGGTCGCCGTCTTGCCGAGCGCCTCGTTGCACAGCGCCAGGTTGAGCAGCGTGCCCGTGCCGGGCCGCAGGCGCTGGCTCTCGGCCAGCTTGGGGCACGCCTGCGCGTGGTCGTTCGCCTCCATCAGGCGACGCCCCTCCTCGAACAGCGTCTGCGCGAGCGTCGAGTCGTAGCTCGCGTCCTGGGCGACCGCGCTCGCGGGCGCGATCAGCGCCGCGGAGGCGAGGACGGCGGCGGCCAGGGCGAGGCGGGCGCGGCGGAGCGGGCGCGGTGCAGGCAATCGGGCGGGGATCATGGCTGGGCTCAGTGGGGGTCGTTGAGGTCGATGCCTCGTGGAGGCCGTTGCGTGGAGGAAGGCTGCGGTGCGGCCGGCGCGGCGCGGCCGGTGGTCGCTCGCCGGGGCGCGGCCGCGGGCGCCGGCCTCGCCGTCGTGGCCCGGGGCGCCGCCGTGGCGGCAGGCGCCGTCGTGGCGGTAGGCGCCGCCGCGGAGGAGGACGCCGCCGCGGACGCAGGATCCGCTGCGGAGGACGGCGCCGCAGAAGGCGACGGCTCCGCAGGGGCAGGCGCTGCGGCCGCCGCGGTCGCCATGCCCGTGGGGCGGATCGTCGGCTCTTCCGGGGCGCCCGACCCCGCGCCCGGCAGCGGCGCCTCCGCGGCCGCCGAGGGCAGCGGCGCGGCGGACGTCGTCTCGCTCGTGGGCGACGCGTCGCCGCCCGCGTCGGCGGTGGTGCGGCGGAGCAGGAACACGCTGGCGGCGATGAGCCCCATCACGAGCGCCGCGGAGAGCACCGCGATCGCGGCGAGCGCGGTCGGGGAGGGCGACGGCCGGCGCCCATCCGAGGAGACCCCCAGGTGGGTCGCCGAGGCGAACGTCGCGGCGGCGCGGGTGCTCATCGGCGCGCTGTACGGCCCGGGGACGATCTGCTGGTGCGGCGGGGGCGCGGGAAACGCCTCCGGCGCCCCCGGCGCCGCCTGGCCCGGCGCGCCGTTCTCCGCGGGGTAGCCCCCGGGCGCGCCCTGGCCCGGCCACGGCGTGTGCGGGAGCGGCGTCGGCGGCCGCTGCGGCATCGTGGCGTCGGCCTGCCCGGGCGCGAAGGCCGGGGGGAGCCCTGGCCACGAGGGCTCGCGGAAGCCCGGCGCGGAGGGCTCGCGGAAGCCCGGCGCGGAGGGCTCGCGGAAGCCCGGCGCCGAGCTCCTCGAATCCCCGCCGGCGAACGACGGGTACGACGCGCGCTGCCCGCCGGCGGTCGCCGCGGCCAGCGAGAGGCCGCCCATGCGGGCGATCCGGTCGATGGTCGGGTAGGTGCGCCCGGGCGCGTACGGGGCGAGCGCCACCACGAACTCGGCGACCGACGCGTACCGCGCGTCGCGCTCCCGGGCGTAGGCCCTCTCCAGCGCGCTCGCGAACCCCGCGGGCGCGTCGGGGCGGATGTCCCGGAGCGGCGCCGGCGTGCCCGTCAGCACCTCGGCGCAGAGCTGCGGCAGCGTCTCCGCGTAGAACGGCTGCCTGCCGGCCAGCAGCTCGAAGAGCGAGACGCCCAGCGCGTAGATGTCGGTGCGGTGATCCACCGAGCGCGTCTGCCGCATCTGCTCCGGCGACATGTAGAGCGCCGAGCCCAGCGCCGCGCTCGTGCCCGTCAGGTTCTCGACGGCGGCGGCCACCTTGGAGATGCCGAAGTCGAGCACCTTGACGAGCGGCGAGCCGTCCGCGCGCTGCGTCAGGAACAGGTTCGCCGGCTTGAGATCGCGGTGCACGATGCCGTGCGCGTGCGCCTCGGCGATCGCCTCGCACGCCTGGACGACGTAGTCGATGGCGTCCTCCAGGGGGAGCGTGCCGTGCTCCTGGAGCAGCCGCGAAAGGTCGCTCCCGACGAGGAACTCCATGACCATGTAGGGGGCGCCGTTCTCGAGCGTGCCGACGTCCGAGACCCGGGCGACATGCTCGCTCTTGATCTTCACGGCGGCCTTCGCCTCGCGGAGGAAGCGGGCCGACCCCTCCGGGTGCCGGGTGAACTCCGGGAGCAGGAACTTCAGCGCGACCCGCTCGTCGAGCACGACATGACGCGCCTCGACGACCACGCCCATGCCGCCCTGGCCGATGATCCGCTCGACGCGGTACTTGCCGGCGAGCACGGTCCCCGGCTCTACCGGCGCCACCGAGGGCTGGTTCGTCGCGGAATCCGACACAGCGGGCGATGATCACCGCTCCGCCCGCAAACGGCAAGCGCGTGGCGCCGCCGCGGGGGCGGGGAGGGGAGGGGGTGGCCCGAGGGGCACGAACGCGGCGCCGGAGGGCCCGAGCGCGGCGCCCAGGGCCCGAGCGCGGCGCCGGAGGGCACGAGCATTCATGTCCCGCCGTCCTGGCGCGGTGTGCCGTTCAGCGAGCGCAGAGGGGCCGTCTCCCGCGGCTCTCCTGTCCAGTGTCCAGTGCCTCGTCGGGGGAGCTCCGAGCCTGAGTCCAGGCGGGGACCGATGGCCGGGGTGGGGGGCGGTCGTTATGGCCAACCACCGCGGGGAGCGCGATCGGCGCTCCCTCGAGCGCAAAAGGGGCAGGTATGCAGAACACCGAACCGACCGAGGATCCGAAGCACGCGGGCGCGAAGCCGCCCTTTCCAGGCCAGAGCCAGGATCGGCCCGGCATCGAGGCCGAGATGCGGCCGAGGCCCGATTACGGCGAGTCGTCGTACAAGGGGCTCGACCGGCTGAAGGACCGCGTCGCGCTCATCACCGGCGCGGACAGCGGCATCGGCCGCGCCGTCGCGCTCGCGTTCGCCCGGGAGGGGGCCGACGTCGCGATCTCCTACCTCTGCGAGCACGAGGACGCGACGGAGACGGCGCGGGTCGTCAAGGAGGCGGGGCGCGAGGCGATCACGATCCCCGGCGATCTCGCCGACGAGGCGCATTGCCGGCGGGTCGTCGAGGAGGCCGTCCGGAGGTTCGGGCGCATCGACGTCCTCGTGAACAACGCCGCGGAGCAGGGCGAGGCCGTCGAGCGCTTCGAGGAGATCGACGCCGCGCGCGTCGAGCGGACCTTCCGCGTCAACATCATGGCGATGTTCCACGTCGTCCGGCACGCGCTGCCGCACATGCGGGCGGGCAGCTCCATCATCAACGTCGCCTCGATCCAGGCGTACCAGCCGAGCCCGAGCATCCTCGACTATGCCTCGACCAAGGGCGCGATCGTCACCTTCAGCAAGGGCCTCGCGCAGGATCTCATCAAGCGCGGCATCCGGGTCAACACGGTGGCGCCCGGGCCCGTGTGGACGCCGCTCATCCAGCAGTCGTTCTCGGGGGAGAAGGTGTCCACCTTCGGCAAGGACTCGCCGATGCAGCGCCCGGCGCAGCCCGTCGAGCTCGCCCCGGCGTTCGTGTTCCTCGCCTCGAACGACGCGAGCTACATCAACGGCGAGGTGCTCGGCGTCACCGGCGGCAAGCCGCTCTCCTGACGTGGCGCGCCCGGGCCGTCACCGCGGCGCACAGGCGTGTTCGCAGGCCGCGCCCTCGCAGGCGAACACCGGCTGAGCGAGATCCGCGCCGGCCGCGTGATCCCTCACGCACGCCTCCCGGCAAGCGGCGCCCCCCGCGCCGCCCGCGCCCCCTGCGCCGCCCGCGCCCCCTGCGCCGCCCGCGCCGCTCTCGCCGCACAGCGCGTCGCAGGCGAGGAGCGCCCGGCACGCGGGGCTCGCGATGCAGGCGTTCATCGGGGCGGCGCACTCCGCGAACAGGCACGCTTCGCACGCGGACAGCGCGGAGCGCGACCGGCACTGCGCGCTGCAGAGCTCGGATGCGCAACCGCCTTCGAGGAAGCTCTCGGAGATGCCCGCCTCGTGCGCGGTCAGGCACCGTTGACGGCAGGGCTCGTCGCCCTCGGGGCAGCCGAGGAAGCAGTTGTCCAGCGCGGCGCACTCCGGGTTCTGCTGGCAGGCGCAGTAGCTCTCCTGGCATCGCAGCGCGAGGCAGGTCGAGCACGGATCCCCGAGCGAGGCGCAGGCATGCGCGACCCCTCCAGCCGCCCCGCCACCCCCCGCGGCGGCGGCGCTCTCCGCGCCGCCCGTCCCGATCGCCCCACCTGCGCCGCCTGTCCCTGCCGCCCCTGCGCCGCCCGTCCCGATCGCCCCACCTGCGCCGCCCGTCCCGATCGCCCCACCTGCGCCGCCTGTCCCCGCCGCCCCTGCGCCGCCCGTCCCGGGGCCGCCTGCCGCGCCCGTCCCGGGTCCGCTCGGCTCCGAGCTGCAGGCCGCGGCGAGGAGCGCCGCCGCAGCGAGGTGGTTCCAGGGAAAAGAGGCCATGCGCGACGCTACCTCGAAGCCCGGCGGCAGCTCAAGGCGGGGCGCGGCGCAAGCGTGCTACCGTGCGCGCACGGAGCTACCCATGGTGACGATCGTCAATCCCGACCTGGACCGTTACATCCACGAGCACACCGAGCCGCCGCCCGCGCTCCTGGAGGAGCTGCGCGAGCACACCCAGGCCACCCATCCGAGGGCGGGCATGCAGGTGGGCCGGGTCGAGGGCGCCCTGCTCAGGATGCTGATCGCCCTCCTGCAGGCGCGCCGGGTGCTCGAGATCGGCACGTTCACGGGCTACTCCGCGCTCAGCATGGCCGAGGCGCTCCCGCCCGACGGCGAGCTCATCACGTGCGAGCGCGATCCCGACGTGGCCCGGGTTGCCCGGTCGTTCTTCGATCGCAGCGCGCATGGCAAGAAGATCCGGATCGCGCTCGGCGACGCGCTCGCCACGATCCGCGCCTTGCCGGCGAGCCCGGAGTTCGATCTCGCGTTCATCGACGCCGACAAGGAGCGGTATCCGGCGTACTACGAGGAGGTCCTCCCGCGCGTCCGCCGGGGTGGCCTGATCGTGGCCGACAACACCCTCTGGAGCGGCGAGGTCCTCGCCCCGGAGACCCCGGACGGCCGCGCCATCGCGGCCTTCAACGACCTCGTGCACCGCGACCCGCGGGTCGCGCACGTCATGCTCGCGCTGCGCGACGGCGTGACGCTCGCGCGCAAGCTGTAGAGCAGCGCGTGGACCCGAGGGGGGCGCCGGCTCCCTGGGGCGGGCCGCCTGGCGGGGCTCCTCGCGCGCCCGCCGAGAACCGAGGCGACAACCTCCCGGCCGACGACGTATAGAGTCTCGCCAGCATGCTGCTCGCCATCGACGTCGGGAACACCAACATCAGCTTCGGGGTGCTGGAGGGCGAGGTGCTGCGGCACCACCTCCGCTGCGAGAGCGCGCGCGCGCGCACCGCGGACGAGTACGCCGTCCTCGTCCGGCAGATGCTCGAGCTCCGCGGCGTCCCCCTCGCCCGCATCGACAGCGCCATCATCGCGAGCGTGGTGCCGCCCCTGACCGACACCATGGTCGGGCTCGTCGAGCGGGCGTTCGGGATCGAGCCGCTCGTCGTGGGGCCCGGCATCAAGACCGGCATGGCGATCCTCTACGAGAACCCGCGCGAGGTCGGCGCCGACCGGATCGTCAACGCGGTCGCGGCGCACGAGTGGGCGCAAAAGAGCCCCGGGCCCCGCGCCGGGGCGCGCGGCGAGGCGGCCGAGCCCGGGCGCGGCGAGCACGCCGGCACCCCCGGCGTCATCGTCGTCGACTTCGGCACCGCGACCACGTTCGACTGCGTGACGCCGCGGGGCGAGTACCTGGGCGGCGTCATCGCGCCGGGCATCCAGATCAGCGCCGAGGCGCTCTTCTCCCGCGCGGCGCGGCTCTCGCGCGTGGAGATCGCGCTGCCGCCCAGGGTCGTCGGGCGCAACCCGGTCCACTCGATGCAGTCGGGGATCGTGTACGGCTACGCCGGGCTCGTCGACGGCCTCGTGGCGCGGCTCCGGCGGGAGCTCGGCTACCCGTGCAGGGTCGTCGCGACCGGCGGCCTGGCGCGCCTCATCGCCCCGCAGACCGAGTCGATCGAGGCGGTCGACGACGATCTGACGCTCACCGGCCTGCGCCTCCTCTATGAGCGGAACAGCGCGCCGGCCGTCCCCGCATCGCCCGCGGCGCGCGGAGGCAGCCCGGATTGACGGCGCCCGCGCCCGGCCCCGCCGGCCGCCCCGCGCTCGCGCTCCTCGCGGCCCCCGCGGCGCTCGGGCTCACGCTCGTCCTCGCCGTCCTCCTCGGCTCGGAGCCCGTCTCGATCGAGCGCGCCCTCGCGGGCCCGGGCCTCGATCGGACCCTCCTCCTCGACGTGCGGCTGCCGCGCGTGCTCCTCGCGGCCGTCTCCGGCGCCGGGCTCGCCGCGGTCGGCGCCGCGTTCCAGGCGCTGCTCAGGAACCCCCTGGCCGAGCCGTACGTGCTCGGCGTCTCGGGGGGCTCCGCGCTCGGCGCCGCGGTCGCGATCGCGCTCGGCGCCGGCTCGGCGACCGTGCTCGGCGCGACGCTCCTGCCCGCGGCGGCGCTCGCCGGCGGCCTCGCCGCGACGGTGCTCGTCTACGCCATCGCGCGCGGCGCGGCCGAGGGCACCTCGGGCGCGTCGATGCTGCTCGCCGGCGTGATCGTGAACTCCATCGCGTCCGGCCTGATCACCTTCCTCAAGACGGTCGTGTCCCCCTCGCGCTCGCAGCAGCTGGTCCGGTGGCTCATCGGCTTCGTCGAGCTGCCCACGACCTCGGCCCTGCTCGGCGTCGCCGCCTACGTGCTCGCCGGCTGCGCGGTGCTCGTCGCCGACGCCGCGCGCCTCAACCTCCTCGCGCTCGGCGACGAGTCGGCCGAGACCCTGGGCGTCGACGCGCGCGCCGTCGAGCGCCGGATCTTCTTCGCGTCCTCGTGCGTCGTCGGCGCGATCGTCAGCCGCACCGGGCTCATCGGGTTCGTCGGGCTCATCGTCCCGCACGCGGTCCGCCGGCTGGCCGGCGCGGACCACCGGCGGCTCCTGCCGCTGTCGCTCGTCGCCGGCGCGGCGCTGCTCACGTTCTGCGATCTGCTCTCGCGGATCCTGTTCCGCTGGCTCGGCACGGAGCCGCCCGTGGGCGCGGTGACCGCGATCCTCGGCGGGCCGCTGTTCCTCGTGCTCCTCCGCCGATCGACGCGGATGTGAGCGCCGCCGCCCGCCGTGGGGTGGTGGGGGCCCGCAGGGGGCTCACCGGAGGGGCTGGAGTGCAGGCGAGCCACGACAGGGGCTCGCCGGAACGCAAGGCCCCGGAGGGGAGCCCCCTGCGGGCCCCCACCACCCCACGGCGGGCCCACGGCGGGCGCGATCAGGGCATGCCGAGCAGCTTGTTCATGCTGGCCTCGTCCGCCGGCGTGAACGGGTACCGGTCGAACTCGGCGCTCGTGACCCACCGGAACGCGTGCACGGCCAGCGGCGCGAGCTCGCCGCTCTTGATGTGGCACTCGTAGAGGTACAGGTCGACGACGTAGCGCTCGTACGGGTGGCTCACGAACGAGATGAGCTGCTTCACCTCGATCTCGACGCCGAGCCGGTGCCGGACCTCGCGCTTCAGCGCGGCCGCGTCGGTCTCGGACTCCTCCACGCGCCCGCCGGGGAACTCCCACAGCATCGGCAGCACCGCGGTCGGGCGACGCTGCGTGATCAGGTATCGGCCGTCCTGTTCGATGACGGCGGCGACCACACGGACGGTGCGAACCATTTCCATGGCGAGTGCCTCGGGGTGTCCAGCGTAGGCCAGAGCGTCGGGTTGTGCGAGCGGGGGCGGCGGCGTCCTGGGAGCTCGGGGCGCTCCGTCACACGGTCACGCGGAAGAGCTGCTGGCCCATGAGCAGGATGTCACCCCCCGCGATCTCGGCCTCGCCGACGACGCGGAGGAACGTGCCGTTGGAGCTGCCCAGGTCGGTGATGAACAGCCGCCCGCCCTGATGCGAGATCTGGCAGTGGAGCCCGGAGACGTAGCCGTCCTCGGGGAAGAGGATGTCGCCGCGCTCGCGCCCGAGGTGCAGCCCGGTGTCGGGGACCGGGAACGCGTTGCCGGTCGCGTCCCGGCCGATGATGAGCGCGAGCCGCGCGACGTAGCCCTTCGAGGGGCTGCCGAGCCGCTCGACGCCGTCGGGCGTGGGCGGCGCGGCGGCGAGCGACTCCAGGCGGATGATCTCCTGGCCGATGCGGAAGACGTCGCCGACCTCGAGCTGCACCGGCACGTCCCTGCGCAGCCGGCGGTAGACGCCGTTCAGCGAGCCCTCGTCCTTGACGAAGATCCTGCCGCCCTTGATCGAGAACGTCGCGTGGCGCGGGGACAGGTAGCTGTCGCCGGCGAAGATCGCGCCGGTGTCGCGGCCGATCGTCGCGGGGCTGCCCGGCAGGGGGTACGAGCCGGCCTCGGAGCCGTCGGCCCGGAGCGCCGTCAGCACGATCGCCGTGGCGCCCGACGCGGCCGCGACCGGCGCGGACGGCTGCGCGGGCGGGCTCGCCGGCTTGACGAGCTTGAAGCCGCAGAGCGCGCAGAACTTGTTCGTCGGCGGGTTGGGCTCCTGGCACTGCGGGCAGACGACCGTCCCGCCGGCGCCCGACACCGCCGGGGCCGCGGGCGCGGCGGCCGCCGCCGCGGCCTTCTTGCGCGCGCCGGTGTCCTCCCCGCGGGCCGGGGCGAGGAACGCCGCCGGATCGACCAGCGGAGGGGGCTGAGGCGCCGCCACGGGGCCCTTCAGGGCGCCGGTGCCGACGGCCGTGGGCTCGTCGCCGTAGCTCGACCGCGCGGCCGCCGGCACGCCGTGGGGCGGGGTGCCCGCCGCGAACTTCTTCGGCGAAACGTCGCGAGGCAGCTCGGCGCCGCAGCCGAGGCAGAACTTGTAATGGTCCTGATTTTCCTTGGAGCACTTCGGGCAGGTGATCACCAGGCCTCCTCACAACGAGAGACCGAACGCAGGTCTCGGGCAAACGGCGGCGGGAGCATATTCGCCGCGGCCGCCTTCTGTCGACTGTCTGTCGTACTTCCGGGCGCCCCGGGGGCGCCGCGCGCACCGTCCGCGCCGCGCCCGGGCCCTCGCGGACCGCGCGGGCGGGCGCCGGCGGGCGGATTACTTGGAGAGCAGCGCGAGCGCGTCGCGCACGAGGTCCCCGAGCGGGGCGCTGTCGACGCGCGCGCCGAGGGCCGCGATGGCGCGCTCCGCCTCGGCCGGCCGGTAGCCCATGCGGGTGAGCGCGCTGTGGAGGAGGTCCTGCTGGGAGCCTGTGGCCGCGGGCGGCGGGGCGGCGGGGGAGGGCGCGGCCGAGGGGAGGCCGACGAGCTTGTCCTTCAGCTCCAGGACGAGCCGCTCGGCGGTCTTCTTGCCGACGCCGGGGATGGCGGTGAGGCGCGCCGTCTCCCGGCGCGCGATCACCGCGGCGAGGTCGCCCGCGGCGAGCGCGCTGAGGATGCCCACCGCGATCTTCGGGCCGACGCTGGAGACGCCGATGAGCACGCGGAAGGCCGTCCGGTCCTCGCGCGTCGCGAAGCCGTAGAGCAGGAGCGCGTCCTCGCGGACGTGGGTGTGGACGAAGAGGGTGATCGCGTCCGCGCCGGCCGCCGCGGCGAGGCCCCGCGCGCGGCCCACGGCGCCGAGCGGGACCGCCACCTCGTAGCCGACCCCGCCGACGTCGAGCACGACCGTGCCGTCGTCGCCCTCCTCGACGACCCGGCCCGTGAGCCGGCCGATCAAGGGACCTCGGCCCCCTGCGCGATCCACCGGCGGATCGCGTCCCGCTCCGCCGCGGGCAGGGTCGAGCCGCTGTAGGGCATCGGCGCCCCGCAGGTCTCGGGCGTGCACTCGAGATCCCCGCAGCTCAGGGTGCCGTCGACCTTGTGCATGAGGAAGCTCCGCGCGGGGTCGCCCGCCGTGATCCTCGGCATGCCCGAGGGCGCCCGGGACGGGGCGCCGACGTTCTGGGCCGCGAGCTCCGCGAGCTCCTCGTCGGTGATCTCCGCGCCCACCCCCGGGCCGAGGAACGTGAAGCCGGCCGAGCCGGCGACGGCGCCGTGGCAGGTGGCGCTGAACGCGCAGGAGCGCTGGAAGACGGGGAGGACGTCGGTCCTGAAGCTCACCTCGGGGGTCGTGGCGTCGAAGCGCGCGTAATCGAAGCACTCGGTCGCCGCGGGCGTCCCGTCGCCGTCGTCACCGCCGCACGCGGCGCCGGCCGACGCCACCGCCATCAGCGAAACCAGAAGGAATCTCCGCATGCTCAACAACCCTCGCCGCCGGATCCGGGGCGGGACCCTAGCAGAACCGCGCGCGCTCCGTCACGAGCGACGCCGCCGCGCCGGCACGAGCGACGCCGCCGCGCCGGCACGAGCGACGCCGCCGCGCCGGCGCCCGCGAGCGCCGCCACCCCGCCGGCGCCGCCGGGCGCCGCGCCGGCGCCGCTCGCCCGGCGCCGCTCGCCCGGCGCCGCTCGCCCGGCGCCGCTCGCCCGGCGCCGCTCGCCCGGCGCCGGCGGGGATCGTCGCGCGTTTGGCCGGGCGGCGCGGCGGCGGGTAGGCTGGGCGCTGCATGAGGATTCGCCTGGGCATCGGCTCGATGGGGCTCTCGCTCGCCGCGGCCGCGCTCGCCGTCGGGTGCGGGGGCGGGCGCGACGCGGTCGAACGGCAGCTCTCCGAGCTGCGCGCGGAGCTCGTCCGGGTGCGCGCGGAGAGCGCGGTGCTCGCGGAGCGCGTGGGCTCGCTGGAGCGCTCGCGGGGCGCCGCCCCCGGCGCGGCGCGGCCGCCGGAGGCCGGGGCGCGCGCCGCGTCCCCTTCGCCGGACGACGAGCCGGACAGGCCCGACCTCGAGGTGGTGCGGCTCGCGCCGGAGGGCGGCGACGAGGCGGCGCCGCCGGTGCTCCGCTCCACCGCGGCGGGCGTCGTGCTGGACGACCGTCCGGGCGCATCGCCGGAAGGCCCTCCCCCCTCCACTCCGTCGAGGCGCAAGCGATGAAGGTCCACGCGAAGGCAATGCTGCTCCCGCTCTCCCTGGCGCTCGCCGCGGCGGCGCCGGCGGCGCTCGCCCAGGATCAGGGCGGCGAGGAGGGCGCGGCCCCGGGCCCGGGCGTCACCGTGGTGCAGGTCCCGCAGGCCGAGCCGTCGGTCGAGACGCAGGTCGTGGTGCCCGGCTACCCGCAGCCGGGGTTCGATCCGAACGCGCACCTGCCGTCGAGCGCGCGGGGCACGACCGACACGTCGCGCTCCACGGACGGCTTCGACCTGAACCGCCGGAGCGAGGGCCCCGTCTCGGTGCGCGGCAGCGCGAACGCCAGCTACGTCGTCGAGGGGCAGGTCGTGCCCGAGTCGCACTCGGTGCGGCGCGGCGACACGCTCTGGGACATCTCGGGCCGGTACTACACGAACCCCTACGCGTGGCCGCAGGTCTGGGCGCTGAACCCGCAGCTCCAGAACCCGCACTGGATCTACCCGGGCGACAGGATCCGGCTCCGCGATCCGAACGAGACGCCCACGCGCGGCAGCCTCGGGATCGCGCCGGGCAAGGCGGGCGGCGGGGCGAAGGTGCCGCCGAGGACGATCTTCCTGCGCCACCTCGGCTGGGTCGACGACGTGGAGAAGGACACCTGGGGAGAGCTCGTCGCGAGCCCGGAGGACCAGATGCTCCTCAGCGAGGGCGACGACGTCTACCTGCGCCTCTCCGACGACCACGAGGTCGCGATCGGCCAGGAGCTGACGCTCTTCCGCGAGATCAAGAAGGTGAGGGGCGCGAAGGGCGAGCTCGTGACCGTGCGCGGCACGGCGCGCGTCGACCGCTACAACCCGAAGACGCACATGGTGCGCGCGCGCATCATCGAGTCGCTCGACACGATCGAGCGCGGGGACAGGGTCGGCTCGGTGCTCCGCCGCTTCGACGTGGTGCCGCCGACGAGCAGCGCGCAGGACATCGAGGCGAGGATCCTCGCGTCGATCTACCCCTACCAGCTCTTCGGGCAGCACCAGGTGGTGTTCCTCGACAAGGGCCAGAAGGACGGCGTGAAGCCGGGGCAGCGCTTCTTCGCGGTGCGGCGCGGGGACCGCTGGGTGCAGCAGCTCGGGAGCGCCGGGCAGATGGCGACGCTCAGGCCGCGGGTGGAGGACGAGCGGCCGGCGCAGGTCGACCGGCTGAAGTTCGGGGTGGACGAGGACCTCTTGCCCGACGAGACCTACGCCGAGCTGCGCGTCGTCCACGTGCGCGAGCGCACCGCCGCGGCGATCGTGACGCAGGCGATGTTCGAGGTCGAGCGCGACGCGGTGCTCGTCTCGCGCAAGGGCTACTGACCGCTCGCGCAAGGGCTACGGACCGCGGCGCGCGCCGGGGCGCCGCGCGCGGGGGGGGCGGCGCGCGCGGGGGGGGCCGGCGCGCGCGGGGGGGGGCCGGCGCGCGCGGGGGGGGCCGGCGCGCGCGGGGGGGGGCCGGCGCGGCGCGCCGCGGCGTCGAGCGCGTCGGCGTCCGCGCATGCGCCGGCGAAACTCTCGCTCCTGCGCGGGCGCCGGCGCTGTATGATGCCCGCTCTGCCATGCGTCGCCACGCAGACGCCGAGTCGGATTTGAACGGGCTGGATGGAGCGCCTCCCACCCAGCGCTCCTTCGAGCGCGGGGCGGAGCGCGGCGCGCCGAGGAGCGGCGCGCTCGCCGAGTCGCTCCACGACGGCCCGGCGCGGGGGCCCCGCTCGAGCATCACGCCCCCCAGCCTCGGCCACGTCGCGCCGGAGGAGCGCGGCCACGCGCTGCGGGAGCGCGGCAACCTGCTGCTCCGGCGGAACGACCACGCCGGCGCCGCGCGCGACTACAACGAGGCGCTCGCCTTCTTCCAGGCCGCCGGCGACCTGATCGGGAGGGCCCACGTGCTCATGGACCGCGGCGCGCTGCGCCTGCGGGAGGGCGTCCCGGTCCAGGCGGTGCGCGACTACGACGAGGCGCTCGCCCTCTTCCAGGCCGCCGGCGACCGCGCGGGGGAGGGGGACGCGCTGCGGGCGCGGGGCTTCGCGCGCGCGGAGGAGGGCGACCTCGGCGGCGCGGTCTGCGACTACGATCAGGCGATCCAGCTCTTCTTGCTGCTCGGCGATCTCGAGCCGATGAAGCCCCGCGCCGGGGCGCGCGCGGCCGGCTCCCCGGGCGACGGCGACGGCGCGCGGGTCTCGGAGCCGCCCCGGGTCCGCGCGCACGGCTCCGCGCACGGGCGGGCGCTCAAGGCTCGCGGCGACCTGCGGGTCCGGCTCCGCAACCTCCCGGGCGCCGCGCGCGACTACAGCAGCGCGCTCGCGCTCTTCCAGGGCGCGGGCGACCGGGCCGGCCAAGCGAGCGTGCTCAAGGCGCGCGGGGACCTGCGCCTCGGCCAGGACAACATGACGGGCGCCGCGCGCGACTACGACTGGGCGCTCACGCTCTACCAGGCCACCGACGACCTCCTCGGCCAGGCGAGCGTGCTCAAGGCGCGCGGGGATCTGCGCTCCCGGCAGGAGGACCTCGAGGGGGCCGAGCGGGACTACGATCTCGCGCTCGAGCTGTTCACGACGACGCGCGAGCTGCTGGGCCAGGCCGCCGTGCTCAAGGCGCGCGGGGATCTGCGCGCCCGGCAGGAGGATCTCGTGGACGCGGTGCGCGACTACGACCGGGCGCTCGCGCTCTTCCGCGCCGGCTTCGAGCGCCGCGGGCAGGCCGCGACGCTCAAGGCGCGGGGCGACCTCCGGCGCCGGCAGTTCGAGCTGGTCGCCGAGCTCGTGGGCGTCGCCGCGGCCGACGCGGACGACCTGGAGGACGCGCTCGCGGACTACGAGCAGGCGCTCACGCTGTTCGAGGCGCTCGAGGACGGCGTGGGGCAGGCGAGCGTGCTCCGGGCGCGCGGCGATCTCGCGCGCATCCAGGGGGATCTCGGCGCGGCGCTCGCGCTCTACCTCGGGGCGAAGCGCCTGGTCGAGGTCTCCGGCAACTCGCCCGAGCTCTCCGCGACCCTCGCGGAGATCGCGCGGGCGCACGCGCTCGCCGGCCGCGCGACCGAGGCCCGCGCCGCGGCGGAGCAGTCGCTCGCGCGCGCGGATCGCGCGACGGGCCCGGAGGTCCGCGCGCTGGCCGAGGCGGTCCTCGCGGGCAAGATCGCGGCGCTGGGGGAGCGGGGCGCCGCGCGCGACTCCAGGGCGCCGGGCAGCCTGGGCCGGTTCGATCGAGAGAGGTCTTGACCTCCGGCGGGATGCGTCGGCGTCGGACGCAGCGCGAGCCTGGCCGGCAGCCTGCCGGTGTCGAGGCGCGGGCGAAATGATCGCGTGGAGAGCATCGCTATCTCAGGCGCTCCCCGCTCCCGGGGAGGGCTCCGAAGGCGGCAATGCCGAGCGCGACCCGGCTCGGCTGCATGCTGACGTAGGCGCATGTTTGCCTTATCCGCCGACTGCGACGCCTTCACGCCGGAGCGCGTCGTGCCTTTCGCGCCCACCTGGCAAATGGGTCTCCACGGTCGCCTGCGCCTCAGGGGACCTCGTGATCACCGCTTGAGCGGCCGAGAGGAGGGCTTCCACGGTGCGCGAAACGATTCGCGTGCGGTAAATGCCCGGCGCAGACGTCCGGGGCAAGCGTGAGATAAACAGGTTGGGGTTCATCCAGTGCGTTATCAGCGCGTCCGACGCCTCCTCGACGACGGGGATGTTGAGCGCCTGCGCTATCGCGGACCCCTCATCTGCCGTGAAAAACGTCCCTGCATACTCACGCATCGTGCGTCTTACGTGATCCTCGAGCGCGACCCGTTCCAGGAATGTCGATGCCGATCCGGATAGAAGCTCGACTCGATCTAGTGTGGAAACGTACCAGAATATCCAGCCGGACTCGCTCAGATAAAGGTCCGCTTCCGTTGTGTACACCCCCACATGGGTCAACAGGTCGCCGGTGGCTGCCAGACGCACCATCGGCCACTTCAATGAGACGAGCGCGGAGTCATCCTCGGGCTCCTCCTCGCCGGGAGCGTCGAAACCCAGGCTTATGAGCTGAAAGAGTCCGATGGCCAGAGAGGGCGTCTTGGGATGGGGCCCTCGACGTACCAGGCCACCGAATTCTTCTTCTAGCTCGAATACCTTGTCGAACCACGGTGCTCCTCGCCGGTCGAGCTCTTCCGCGAGCCGCTCGAAGCTACACGTGTTCGATAGATCCCGAAATATATGCTCCCGCGCAAAGAAGGATTTCGCGCGGTCGGAGAGTTGTCCGCTAAAGGCATCCAGCGATGGACGGTGTTGGCTCATGCCTCCCTCTTCAGGCGTGTCGCCTCCAACCCTTGCTCGTGAGCGACCAGGTTCCCAGGTTGTCCGTTCCAGGTGCCGGCACGTTGGGCGCTTTATTGTTCTGCGCTTTGTGGAAGCCCTCGATTGGTTCAGAGAAGCGCTCGATCCGCCCCAAGCCTCGCTTGTTCTGATATCCTGGAGCAAGCACCCTCGTGGGTGGCATCATGCCTGCGAGCGCGAAGAGCCTGGGCACCGTCTGCGAGCAATTCGGGCATGCGGCGCGAGCCACGTTGGATTTCTCGTGCTTCGATGAGATTCCGTCCTCCTCGTCTATCTCTCGCATCGCGGCGCGAAGGTTCTTCTTCCACCCCTTTGCGTCGGGTTCACATTTCTTGGGCTTGTTTCTCTCCTCCCAGTCCTTGATGTGTGCAGAAAGCGCTGCTGGCTCGGCACAGTTCCATGGTGCTGTAGGGTCGTCAGGATCGCGGGCCGGTGCCGGAGGTAACGCGGCCAGGACGGCCTTGTGTAGATCGCCAGGGGCTCTGTCTTGGCTCGTGCCGGTTACTGTTGTTCCATCCTTTCTGCGGATCATGCAGATGACAGGATCCTTTTTGAGTCCGTCCACATCTATGGTCTCGGGGAGCCATGAATCGGCATACGCGTACGGCTTGAGGCCCCCCTCGATCCCGATCGGCTCTGGGTTCAGGTAGGCTCCCGCCTCCGGATCGTAGTACCTATGCCAGTTGTAGTAGAGGCCCGTCTCCTCGTCGGCGTACTGCCCCGGAAATCTCAGCGGCGTCATCCCCGCCTGCTCCGCCGGCACGTCCCCGTACAGCCCCGCCGCGATCTCCCCGGCGATTCGCCCATTCCCCTCGACCAGCGCCTCGGGGAAGCCGTTCACCCCGTGTACGAAGTACCGGAGCGCCCCCGCCGCGCTGTCCCGCTGCGCGAGCGGCAGCGCGCTCTCCGGCAGCGTCACATAGCTCCGCTCCTCCACGACGGGCTCGCCCGCACCCTGCGCCCGCTCGCGGCGCTCGTGCACCAGCACGTCCCCTCGCCACGCATAGCGCGTCACGCTCTCGACCTTTCCCATGAGCGCCACGCGCTTCTCGATCCTGCGGCCGAAAGCGTCGTACGCGAACGAGATCGCGCGCCCCTCCGGTGTCCGCACCTCCATCGGCCGCCCATCGCCGCTCCAGGTGTACGCCCACACGCGCTCCGGCACACCCTCCTGCCCGCTCATGCGCTTCTCGATGAGGTTGCCGCGCTGGTCGTGCACATACCGCGCGGTCTCTTGTCCGGCCGCGCGCACCGTCAACCGCCCTCCCGGCGCGTACGTCCGCCGCTCGCCTGCTCGCTTCAGGTCGCCCGTCACGGTGAAGCCGAACCGCTCCGCGATCTTGCCCGCGTTGCGGCGCTCGATGACGCGGCCGTTCCCATCGCGGACATTGCCGCCCTGGCCGTCACCGCGGCCGTCGCCGCCGCGGCCGTTGCCACCCCCGCCGCTCCCGCCGCCGCCCAGGATGAAGACGCCGGGATTCATGCCGGGGATCGCTGGGATGTTGGGGATGGGCGCCGTTCGTGCCATTCGCGTATGCTCGACTACGAGATGCGCCGGTCGCAAGCCGGTGCGGCAGCGACTCCCTGGTCCGTGCGTCCCCACGGGCGGCTGCATGCCGGGGCGCGTCCCCCCACGGGCGGCTGCATGCCGGGGCGCGTCCCCCCACGGGCGGCTGCATGCCGGGGCGCGTCCCCCCACGGGCGGCTGCATGCCGGGGCGCGTCCCCCCACGGGCGGCTGCATGCCGGGGCGCGTCCCCCCACGGGCGGCTGCATGCCGGGGCGCGTCCCCCCACGGGCGGTTGCATGCCGGGGCGCGTCCCCCCACGCGGCGCTGCCCGCCGACGGGCGTCCCCCCACCGGCGCCGTGGCGTTCGTTGGCGCGCGTCCCCCCTAGGGCCGGCCGCTCCCCGGCGCGCGTCGGCGACGCGGCAGGCGCCCGTCGTGAACCCCTCGCGTTGCCCTTTCGGGTCCCTCGGCCGGATCTCCGTCATCCTCGCTCCTGAGCGATCACGCCGACTTCTTCAGGGGGTTGTTGAAGAAGCTCTCGAGGAGCACGCCGCCCTCCGGCGCGCCGAGCGAGACCAGCCGGTCGCGGGTCGGGTAGATGACGGCGCCGTCGCCCGCGCAGAGGACGGCGTCGTAGGGGCCCGCGGCGAGCCGCTCGGCGGCGAGCGCAGCGGCGCGCGCCGGCCGCTCGGGGTGTCCGACCGGGGGAAGCCGGCGGCGATCGACGGGTGGACCGCGGCGGGGAGGCGGTCGCGGACGAACCGCTCCGGGACGAAGTAGGCCTCGGACTCGACGAGCCAGAGCAGGTCGAGCCGCTGCGCGCCCGCGGCGGCCGCGCCGCGCGCGATCCCGAGCGCGGCGGTGATCCCGGTGTCGGTGGCGACGACGAGCGCGCGCCCGGAGAAGCCGTCCGGGAGCCGCAGCTTGCCCCAGGGGCCGCTCCACTCGAGCTCCCCGCCGACCGCGATGTCGCTCAGCACGTTCCTTGTCGATCGGCATAGAATCACCGGAGCGCCCGTGCCCAGCCGAGGGCGGCGATGTCGAGCGCGATGACCTCACGGCGGTCGTGGCTCACAAATTCGACGGCGGGCCAGTCGGCGAAGCGCTCCCGAACGTCAGAGGGGACGAGGTGCCCTCCGAGGAGGATCCGCGCGAGGTGAGAGAGGGATGGGCGCAGGGCGAGGAGATCCTCGAACGGAAGCCTTCTGGCGTCATCCGTCGACCAGATCTCGAGCGACTGAATTCGTTGGATGAGAGGATGTGCTGCGAGCACACGGAGCCCTTCAGCGCGCGTGGGGCGATACCAGAGCCCGAGGTGCTCGAGCGCTGGGAGCCTCTCGGGCCGGAGCGGTGCGATGGCGCCTCGTACATCATCGTCACCGCGAAATACCGTCAGGTAGCGTAGCGCTTGCGCGGGTTGGGCGAGCAACACCCCGAGGGCCCGCTCCGGTGCGCCTAGCCCCCGGAGGCCGGGCAGCGCGGCGCCGATGGCCGGGCTGGCGCCTCGGGCGACGAGCGATGTGATCACCGATGCGCACCCGTGCGCGTTGAGCAGATCGAGGAACGGGCCGAGCGCGCCGAAGGTCATGAGGCGAAGAGACCGGAGCGAGCGCCCGGCAGGGTTCGCCAGGAGCCGACGCAAGCGATGCAGGCCGACAACGCCGAGTGAGACATCCGGGCCATCTGGCGAGAATCCGAGCGCGTCGCGGCCGATGAGCTCGAGCTCCGGCCGGAGCACCTCATCGATGGTGGCAGCATCGTCGTCGTAGCCCCACCCGAGGAGGCCACCGTGACCGTCGTCGACGCACGCAAATGGCTCGCCGAAGTCAGGAATCGGGCCGAAGGTCATCTCCTTCGTCGAGTCGAGGAGCTCGCGCGCTAGGGCGCGCGCATCGTCTCCATCGTGACGCAGCCGCTCGACCTGAAATGCGATCAGGGTTCCCGTCGGGTCGCCATGCCGTTCGAGCTGTGCGCCGATCAGGTGAGCTGCGGCGAGCATGTCTTCCTCGGGGTGTGCGCCGGCGAACGGTCGACTGCCAGTGGTGAACCCATCGGCGCGGAGCTTGGCGAGGCGGTGCTCGAATACGATTTCGGCGAGTTGCGCCTTGGGAAAGCTCCGAGCGAACGAGGTGCGGCGGCCTCGCCCGACCGGGCGCTCCATGACGCGGACGCCGTCGATGCGCAACTCGACGTGCTCGTCGCGGCGGTCAAGCCGGAGCGCGAGGCTGGCCGGCAGCTTGAGGGTGTCGAGGCCGCGGTGGAACGATTTGCGGGACGTCATCGTCGCCTCGAGAACTGGCCGCCATCTATGTTCCACGTGCCTAGATTCATGGATCCCTGTGCGTTCGTCCGGATGAGGTGGCTGGTCGGATGGGACGCATAGTCGCGGCTCGCGTTTGTGCCTCCACCGATCACGCGTCCGCTCGGCGGTGGTCGCCCGGCCATCGTCCAGAGTCGTGGAATGAGCTGAGAGCAGTTGGGGCACGCCGGCACAGCGTCGTTCGATCCGGTTTCCGAGCGGATGCTGTCGACCTCCCGGAGCGCGCTGTTGAGATTTCTCTGCCAGTTGTGATCTCCAGGGACGCATGAGCGGCCCGTCCGGCGTTCCCAGTCTCTGATGTGCCCAGAGAGGGCTTGCGGTTCGGCGCATCCTTCCGGCGGTCTTGGATCTCCTGGCTGTCGAGCGTTCGTCCTCGGTAAGGCCGCTGCGACCGCGGGGTGGATCGATTCCTCGCTGCCTCCGCTGCTCCGCACGATCTGTGTGCCGTTGCGGCGGGTGATGATGCAGCGGAGGAGCCCGTCGATATCCGCCCAATCCATCGGATAGTCGTCGACATACGCGTACGGCTTGAGGCTCGCCCCGATCCCGATCGGCTCCGGGCTGAGGTACTCCCCGGTCTCCGGGTCGTAGTACCTGTGCCAGTTGCAGTGGAGCCCCGTCTCCTCGTCGGCGTACTGCCCTGGAAGGCGCAGCGGCGTGATTCCCGCCTGCTCTGTCGGCACGTCCCCGTACAGCCCCGCGGCGATCTCCCCGGCGATTCGCCCATCCCCCTCGACCAGCGCCTCGGGGAGGCCGTTCACCCCGTGCACGAAGTACCTGAGCGCCCCCGTCGCGCCGTCGATCTGCGCCAGCGGCAACAGGCTCTCGGGCAGCGTCGCATAGCGCCGCTCCTCCACGACGGGCTCGCCCGCCTCCAGCGCCCGCTCGCAGCGCTCGTGCACCAGCACGTCCCCACGCCACGCATACCGGGTCACGCGCTCGACCTTCCCGGCGAGCGCCACGCGCTTCTCGATCCTGCGGCCGAAGGCGTCGTACGCAAAGGTGATCGTCTGCCCCTCCGGCGCTCGCACCTCCAGCAGCCGCCCATCGGCGCTCCATTCGTATCGCCAGACGCGCTCGTCTCCGCCGTCGTGCCCGCTCACGCGCTTCTCGATGACGTCGCCGCGCTCGCTGTACGCATAGCGCACGGTCTCTCGTCCCGTCGTGCGCGCCGTCAACCGCCCTCCAGGCCCATAGGTCCGCCGCTCGCCCGCCCGCTCGAGATCTCCCGCCGCGGTGAACGCGAACCGCTCTGCCACCTTGCCGGCCTTGCGCCGCTCGACCACGCGGCCGTTCCCGTCGCGGAGCATCTCTCCCATGTTCCCGCCGAGGTCCTCGTCGGCGCGCAGCAGCCCTGCGGGCGACCACGCATACGCCCGGCGCCACGTCTCCGGCGCCGCGAGCGGCCCGACCCAGGCGGGCTCGCCGGGCCCGACGCGCGGCGCTCTCGCTTTGCCAAGCACGCGCTGCTGCGCGATCAGCCCCTCGGCGTTGACCTCGGTCGCGATCTTTCCGCCGCCGGGCAGGAGCCGCTCGACCTCGTAGCCCCCTGCATCGTACGTGAAGCGCAGCGGCTCGCCCTGGTCGCCCACCCGCACCGCGACCGGGCGCCCCATCACGTCACGTTGCACGCTCAGGGCACCGCCCGGCCCGCGCACGCAAACGGCCTTGCCCATCACGTCATAGGTCCACGCGAAGGCCGCGAGCACCTCGCCACCCCGCCGCGTCACCTCGGTGAGCACCCGGCCCCGCGCATCGTAGGTGTACGCGCACTCGACATCGCCGCTCACCGCGCGCTCGATCCTTCCGAGCGCGTCGCACTCGAACACGTCCTCGCGCCCATCCGAGGTGCTGCGCTTGACGATCCTTCCGAGCGCGTCGTACTCGACGTCGACCGCGGCGAGGCCGCACCGGATCCGCGTGATCCTGCCCTGCAGATCGAGCCGGTAGTCGATCTCCCGCCGATCGAAGGTCCGCTCGCCGGTGATGCGCCCCTCGCCATCGCCCCTCCATCTTGAAGGCACTGCTCAGACGATGCGCACCAGGTCCTGCTCGCGATCGTAGCGGTACCGCACCTTGCTCCCATCAGGCCGCACCAGCTCGGTGACCACGTGGAACCCGCCCCAGCGCAGCGTGGTCGTGCGCCCGTCGGCGTCCGTGATCCTGCTCAGGTTCCCGTCGGCGTCGAAGTCGTACCGCGTCACCGCGCCACCGAGCCCGAACACCGCGCAGAGTCTGCCGCAGGCGTCGTAGGCGAAGCGGGTCTCGTGCCCGCGCTCGTCGGCAAATCCCACGACGCGGCCGAGGAAGTCGTGGCGGATGCGCCGCTCGCTGCCGTCGGGCTCGACGACGCGGACGCGGTTTCCGAGCGCGTCGTACTCCATGCGCGTCTCGCCGCCGTTCGGGAGGGTCGCGCCGATCAGCAAGCCGCGGCTGTCGTACGCGAAGCCCACGACGAAGCCCGCGTCGTCGTGGACGGCGACCACGTTGCCGCGCGCGTCGCGCTCGTAGCGCGCGGTGCCGCCGAGCGCGTCGGTCATGGCAGCGACGAGGCCGCGCGCGTCGTGCTCGTAGCAGGTGCGGTTGCCCATGGGGTCGACCTCGGCGACGAGCCGCCCCTCGGCGTCGCGCTCCCAGCGGAAGGCCTGTTGCAGCGCGTCCTGGTACTCGAGCAGCGCGCCCGCGTCGTCGTAGCGGAAGGTGTGCACACCGCCGCCGCCGCCCCAGACCATCCTGTCGAGCTTGTCGAAGGCGTTGCCGTCGACGCGGCGGATGGCGCGCGAGGTGATCACCTCGGTGAGCGCGTCGCCGTGATGCTCGACCTTCACGTGCAGGAATCCCTTGGCCCGCGAGCCGTCGCTCAGCGTCTCCGGCGCGCCGTCGTCGAGCGCGTCGTTGCCCGCGCGGTGGCACCAGGTCTCGACGCAGCGCCCGTCCTTGTAGCGAAACTCCGCCACGAGCCCGCCGGGCTCCTCGCGCCGCACGAGGCGGTGGTCCTCGTCGTAGCTGAAGCGGTGCGCGTACCCCGCGGCGTCTTCGGCCGCGACCAGATCGCCGCGCGCGTCGAACGCGTACCTGCGCCGCGCCACCCACCGGCCTTGCGCGGAGGCGTTCTTGACCTCGAACGCCGCGATGTGCCCGTCCCGGTGCCGCCGCACGCGCACGACCCGGCCCACGCTGTCGATGACCTGCACGAGGCGGCCGTCCTCGTACAGGAGCTCGATCTGGTTGTCGTGCAGGTCGGCGATCCGGCTCAGCAGCCACCGGCCGCCGCGCGCCTCCGCGAACAGGTACGCGAGCCCGTCGGCCGCGAGCGCATAGCCCCACGCGTACCGCGTGAGCACCCCGCACGGCAGCCGCGCCGACCCGCCCGGCTCGAGCTTCCTCGGCAGCTCCGTCGCCGCCGCGTGCGGCTCCAGCACCCGCACGCCCCGGCGCCGCTCCTCGACCTGCCACGCCAGGGAGTGCGTCCAGCCGGAGCCGAGGCCGCAGTCCTCCTCGGCGAGCGCGGAGCTGTAGCTGCGCTTGAGGACGAGCGGGATCGGGCCGGGCAGCGCGAGATCGACGACCGCGACCGTGTAGACCCGCCCGCGGATCGGATCGACCGGATCGCCGGCGTGCGTGCCGCCGCCGCTGCCGTGCGTGGGGTTGGGGCACCCGCCGCCGCTGCCCGGCCCGCAGCGCGCCGCGTCCTTGCCGCCGCCGCGCGGGCCGTTGCCGCCGTTGCTCCCATTGCCGCCCTGGCCGTCACCGCGGCCGTCGCCGCCGCGGCCGTTGCCACCCCCGCCGCTCCCGCCGCCGCCCAGGATGAAGACGCCGGGGTTCATGCCGGGGATCGCTGGGATGTTGGGGATGGGCGCCGTTCGTGCCATTCGCGTATGCTCGACTACGAGATGCGCCGGTCGCAAGCCGGTGCGGCAGCGACTCCCTGGTCCGTGCGTCCCCACGGGCGGCCGCACGCCGGAGGGCGTCCCCCCACGGGCGGCCGCACGCCGGAGGGCGTCCCCCCACGGGCGGCTGCATGCCGGGGCGCGTCCCCCCACGGGCGGCCGCACGCCGGAGGGCGTCCCCCCACGGGCGGCTGCATGCCGGAGGGCGTCCCCCCATGCGCGGCCGCACGCCGGGGCGCCCGTGGCGCATCGCCTCGCCGCCTCAGCCGGACGGCTGGACCTCGTGCTCCGCCCCGCCCGGCGCGCGCTTCAGCGCCGCCGGCCGCGCGCGGGCCGCTTCCCGCCTCCGGGGCGCGCGGCCGGCCTGTCCGCGCGGGGGCGCGGGGCCGGCGCCTCCGGCGGCGCCTCCGTCGTCCGGACGACCAGCAGCGCGCGCCCGCGGTCGAACGTCGGCGTCACGCTGACGTAGCCGCTCTCCCGCGCGAAGCCCGCCGCGTCGCCGCGGTGCTCGTCCATGTGCCGGCTGAACCGCGTCCACAGATCCCGCGCCTCCTCGTCCGAGAGGGGCGCGCCGTCGACGGTGGCGGCGAGGTTCGATCGATCGCTCACTGGATCCCGTATCCGGAAGGTGGGGGCGTGAAGTGCTTCGTTCCCCGGGGTTCTTCGAGGATCGGCGCCCGCCGATCGCTCCGCGCGCCTCTGTAACATCGCCAGCCCTCGCGGGCGAGGCGCGCAGCGCATGAACGCCCCGGCCGCGCGCCGCCTGACCCTGCTCCTCGCCGCCTTGCGGCGCCGCCCGCCGCCCGGCAGGCTTCGGGCATGGGTCAGCCCGCTGAGAAGCAGCGCCGCGCCACGTACGCCGACCTGGAAGCCGTCCCGCCGCACAAGGTG
Source organism: Sorangium cellulosum (assembly GCF_004135735.1). Taxonomy (GTDB): domain Bacteria; phylum Myxococcota_A; class Polyangia; order Polyangiales; family Polyangiaceae; genus Sorangium; species Sorangium cellulosum_F. The sequence continues at coordinate 483,922 of NZ_CP012670.1, forward strand.
GCGGAGCTCGTCCGCGGTACCCTGCACGTGTTCCCCCGCCCGGCGCCGCGGCATGCGAACGCCGAGGGAGCCCTGCTGGGCGAGCTGTTCGGCCCCTTCCACCGAGGTCGTGGCGGTCCCGGCGGCTGGTGGATCCTCCCCGAGCCCGAGCTGCACTTCCCCGACCCGGAGGTGCCGGGCGAGGAGGAGGCGCTCGTGCCAGACCTCGCCGGCTGGCGCCGCGAGCGCATGCCCGAGCTGCCCGAGACGGCCTACTTCGCGCTCGCCCCGGACTGGATCTGCGAGGTCCCGAGCCCATCGACGGCGGCCTTCGACCGCAACGAGAAGATGCCCGTCTACGCGCGCGAGGGCGTGCGGCACGCGTGGCTGGTCGACCCGATCGCGCGGACGCTGGAGATCCACGTGCTCGGCGCGGATCGTCGCTGGGGGCCCCCGGTCGTCCACCGCGACGCCGCGCGCGTCCGCGTCGCGCCGTTCGACGCCATCGAGCTCGACCTCTCGGTGCTCTGGGCGAAGTAAGCGGAGGGGTGGGCGCCGGCCAGGGAGATCGGCGAGGAGCGGCCCGAGGCCCCCGCCGCGGTGAGGGCGGCCGCGCCCCGCCCCGGGCGCGGCCCCCGCATCACTGGATCCCGTACTCCTTCAGGCGCCGGTAGAACGTGCGGCGCGGCAGGCCCACGATCTGCGCCGCCTTCACCCGGTTCCAGTTGCAGCTCGACAGCGCGAGCAGGATCCGCTCCCGCTCGCTCGCCTTGTGCGCGTCGAGCGACGTCTCCACGCGGCGCGGCTCGCTCGACGGCGGCGCGCTCCGGCCCGCGCTCGCCGCGGGGGCCCCGCCGCCGGCCGCGCCGCGGTCGTGGCGCGGCGCCGCCTCGCCGCCCCGCAGCGACCGGGGCGCCGCGTCGGGCAGCTCGAAGTCGTCGCTCTCCAGCTCGGGCCGGTCCGACAGCACCCACGCGTTGAGCAGCACGTTCTCGAGCTGCCGCACGTTGCCCGGCCAGCCGTACGCCGACAGCCGCTTCAGCGCGGCGCGGGACACGCTGCGGCGATCCCGGCCGTAGCGCGCCGCGAAGATCCCGAGGAAATGGTCGATGAGCAGCGGGATGTCCTCGATCCGCTCGCGCAGCGGCGGGATGCGCACCTCGACGACGAGCAGCCGGTAGAACAGATCCTCGCGGAACGCGCCGCGCGAGACCATGTCGCCGAGATCCCGGTGCGTCGCCGCGATGACGCGCGCGTCGACCGGCTCCTCCCGCGCGCCCCCGACCGGGCGGACCACCTTCTCCTGCAGCACCCGGAGCAGCCCCGCCTGCATCTTCTGCGGCATCTCCCCGATCTCGTCGAGCAGGATGGTGCCCCCCGTCACCTCCCGGAACAGCCCCTTGCGGTCGCGGTCCGCGCCCGTGAAGGCGCCGCGGACGTGGCCGAACAGCTCGCTCTCCAGCAGGTGCTCCGGGATCGCGCCGCAGTTGACGCCGACGAACGGCTTCTTCGCCCGCGGGCTCGCGTTGTGGATCGTCCGGGCGACCACCTCCTTGCCCGTCCCGCTCTCGCCCGTGATGAGGATCGGGATGTCCGTGTCCTTCACCCGGTCGATCAGCGCGTACACGCGGCGCATCGCCTCGCTCGTGCCGACCAGCCCCTCGTAGCCGAAGTGGCCGCGCAGCACCGCGCGCGCCGAGCGCAGGTCGCGCCGCGTCGCGGCGAGCTGCGCGGTCCTGTGGCCGAGCAGCTCCTCCAGCTTGGCGCGCGCGGCGCGCAGCTCCTCGTTCGCGCGCTCGAGCTCGCGGGCGCGGCGCTCGTTCTCGCTGACGAGCCGCGCCGTCTCGATCGCGATCGCGATCTGGTCCGACAGCGCCGTCAGCGTGGGCAGCTCGGCCTCGAACTTCGCCGCCGGCCGCAGGCGCGTCTCCAGGTACAGCGCGCCGATGACCTGCCCGCTCCGCACCCGGATCGGCACGCACGCCACCGACTGGAGCATGAGCTGGTGGACCGAGACGTAATCGCTCATGCGCGCGTCGTCCCGCGCGCTCGCGGTCACGACCGGCTCGCCGGTGGAGATCACCCGCTCGGCGATCGAGCTGGAGAAGCGGGCGTGCGGGTCGTCGCCGGCCTGGTCGCGCGAGGCGTGGATCGACAGGTCCACGGCGCCCTCGCCCTCGCCCGCCGCGGGCTGCGGCTCGTCGCGCGGCGGCGGCGGCTCGTCGCGCGGCGGCCGCTGCTCGTCGCGCGGCGGCCGCTGCAGGATGATGAACCCGCGCTCGGCGCTGAGGAGCGCGATGGCGTGGTCGGTCACCTTCGCGAGCAGGCGGCCGAGATCGTGCTCGCCCGCGATCGCCCGGTTGATCTCCAGCACCCGCGCCAGCCGGTCCTCGCCGGGGGGCCCGGCGCTCTGGGTGAACGGCACGGTGCGGCCGCTCATCAGATCGAGCATCGCGGCCGCCCGGATCTCCTTGCGGCGCGCGTCGTTCCAGAAGACCTCCCGGAGGTCGCGCGGCAGCTTCGAGGCGATCTCCTCCAGCGTGATCAGCGCCTCCTCGCGGTCGTGGCGCGCCCGGACGAGGTGCCCCCGCTCCGCCTCGAGCTGGGCCCGCGCCTCCAGCGCGCGCCAGATCCAGTCGCGCTGGCCCGCCGCGCGCGCCGCCTCGAGCGCCTCGTCGTACGCGGCGCGCGCCCGCTGCTCGTCGCGCGCGAGCGCCGCGACGCGCCCGCGCGCGAGCGCCAGCAGCGCCCGGTGCGCCCCGGTGCTCCCGAGCCGCGCGGCGGCCGCGTCGATCTCCTCGCCGAGCGCGCGCGTGTCCGCGCCGGGGCGCGCCACGGCGAAGAGCACCCGCTCGAGCCGCGCCTCGACCGCGTCGACCCGCCGGCCCATCGCCTCGTACGCCTCGGCGCACTCGAGGCAGAGCCGCTCGGCCCGCTCGAGGTCGCCCGAGCGCGCCGCGTGCTCCGCCTCGAGCGCCAGGAGCTGCGCGTGCTGCTGCGGCGCGAGGTCGGCGCGCTGGGCGGCGAGCGCGTCGATCGACACCCGCGCCCGCGCGAGCCGCCCGAGGTAGAGGTCGAGGTTCGACAGGTTGAGCAGCGCCTGCCGGAGCGTCGCCACCCGGCCCGAGCGCTGGCCCAGGTCGACCGCGGCCTCGAGGTGGCGGATCGCCGCGGCCAGGTCGCCCTGGAGCTTCGCGATGCCCGCGAGGTTCAGCCGGGTCGTCGTGAGCGTGCCCGCGTCGCCGGCCTGCTCCGCCGCCGAGAGCGCCTCCTCGTACGCGGCCTTGGCCTCGCTGAGGCGGTCGTCCCGCTGGAGCGCGAAGGCGAGCGAGACGAGCGCGACCGACAGGATCCGCGGCTCGCCCGTGAGCCGCGCGAGCCGGACCGCCTGCTCGAGCGTGCGCTTCGCCTCCTCGTGCCGCGAGGCGAAGCTCTGGGCGAGCCCGCGCATCGCGACCGCCTCGGCGAGGATCGCCTCGGGCGAGGCGCCGAACGCGCCGGCCGGCGCCGGTCGCGCGGCCGGCTCGGCGGCGAGCTCGGCCTCGATCCGGATCGGGCCCACCCGCTCCGCGGCCTCGCCCGCGCGGCGCTCCGCCTCGCCGTAGTCGCCGGCGCGGACCAGGGCCCGGGCCATCTGCAGCGACCAGAACGCGGCCTGCGCCCGGTCGCCCGAGGCCTCGACCTCGTCCTTCACGCGGTGCAGCTCGGCGAGCGCCCGCGCGGGGTCGCCGCGGTTCATGGCGAGCCGCGCGCGCGCGATCACCACGGCGGGCGCGCCGTCGCCCTGGCAGCGCTCGAGCGCCTCCGCGGCCGCGCCGAAGTGGCCGCGATCGAGCAGCCGGTGGATCTCCGCGGGCGGCATCGACGCCCCCTCCGCGCCGCCCGGCGAGGCCGCCGCCCCGCCCGAGGAGGGGGGCGCGTCGAGCAGCGCGTCGACGTCGTCGGTCGAGGCGACGGGCGCGCGCGCGATGCGCCGGACGATCTCCCGGATGCGCCCCGGCCACCGCCCCGCGCGCGCGACGACGTGCGCGGCCACCGCGTCGCTCAGCGACGGGATGGTGCGCTGCACGAGCTCGCGGGCGGCCTGCTCCTCGAGCGGCTCCATCGCGAAGATCTCGGGCGCGCGCCCGGCGAGGACGTCCGCGGCCCCGGCGCCCGCGGCCCCGGCGCCCGCGGCCTGCGCCCTGACGACCAGCACGAGCTTGCCGCCGGCCTCGCGCACCTCGTCGAGCCGCTCGAGCGCCGCGGGGCCGAGCCGGTCGGCGTCGTCGACGAGCGCCGTCACCCGGCCGAGGTCGTGGCCCGACAGCTCGATCGCGAGCGCCTCGCGCGGGTCGGCCACGCTGCCCGCCTCGATCCACGCGACCGCGTCCCCGCCGACCTCCAGCGACCACGCGACGCGCCGGAGCAGCGCGCTCCGCCCCGACCCGGGCGGCCCGACGATCGCGAGCTCGCCGCCCGCGCCGAGGGCCGTGATCTGCGCGTGCAGCCGCGCGGACGGCGCGTCGAGCCCGACGATGGGCCACACCACCGCGTCCGCCTCGGGCCGCTCGCGCGCCTCGCACGACGCCGCGGCCTCCTCGTCCGGCGCGCGGGGGAGCCGCGCCGCGCGCCGGAGCGCGTTCGCGAGCTCGTCCGCGCTCGGGTAGCGCGCGATCGGGTCCCTCTCGGTCGCCCGCTCGACGACGGCCCGGAGCGCCTCGACCACCTCGGGATCGCGCTCGCCCCCGCTCTCGCGGAGCGCCTCGGCGAGCGTCGCGCCGAGCGCGAACACCTCGGCGCGGACCGTGAGCGGGTCGCCCTGGAACAGCTCCGGCGCGGCGTAGCGGGGCGTCAGGCCCACGGGCCGCGAGCCGTTGTCCCGGAACGGCGCGGACAGGCCGAGGTCGACGAGCGTGGCGCGCCCGCCCTCGCCGACGATGATGTTCGCGGGCTTCACGTCGCCGTGCAGGACGAGGGCGCGGTGCAGGCGCGTGAGCTGGTCGGCGGTGTCGGCGATGGCGGCGAGGTTCCTTTCCAGGTCGCCCTTCTGCGCGAGCCTGTCGGCGAGGCTCGTCCCCTCGACGAGCTCGCGCACCAGGAAGGGCCGCCCCGACCCCGGCAGCCGGCCGAAGCGCAGCACCCGCGGCACGCCCAGGCCCTCGACGCCCGACAGCGCGGCCGCCTCGCGGACGAGCGCGAGCACCTCGGGCTCGTCCGCGTCCTCGCCGAGCGTCTTCAGCGCGACCGTCTTGCCGGTGATCCGGTCGCGCACGGCCCACACCTCGCCGCCGCCGCCCTTTCCGAGCGTCCCGATCGGCGCATAGCGCGGGGGAAACAGCGGCTGCGGCGTCACGCTACCCCTCGACACGCTGTCCCTCGACACGCTGTCCCTCGATCAGATGCCATACCCCGCGGACAGCCCGAAGAAGAACCCGGTGATGGAGAGGCCGGCGTCGAGCCGCGTCTGCAGCTGCTTGATCGGCTTGTACCGGAAGCTCACCTGCGGAAACGAGATCCAGGGGAACACGGACGGCTTCGATCCGCCGTTGATCCAGCTCGGCTCGTCGTAGTCGCCGTAATGCCTGTGCTGCGCATCGCAGTAGAACGCGTTCGGGGCGCCCGGGCCCGTGCACCGGCTCCAGGAGCCGACGTCATCGGGGTTCGCGCGCGCGTCGCTCGGGTACGCCTGCGCGCGGTAGAGGTTGCCGAACACGACGCCGAGCCCGACGCCGCCGCCGATGAGCAGCGAGAAGCGGCCCTCCTCCGGGTCGAGCGGGATCTCGTGGAGCAGATCCATCGTGAGATAGAGCAGCTTCATGTCGCTCGACACCATCTCCCAGGCGTCGTCGCCGTCGTTCTTTCCCTTGAAGAGGAACGGATCCATCGAGTAGTCGGCGTAGGACATCGCCAGATCGATCTCGAACCCGTCCTTGCGGGTCGTGAGCTCCGGGCCGGCCGTGAACACGTTCACGGTCGCGCCGCCGTCCGCGAAGAGGTTGATCATGAACTTCGGGACGATGACGTTCCGGAACCGCAGCCCGATGAACCGGTAGGCCTTGCCGTTCTTCTCGAGCGGCGCGTTGTCCGCCGCCGGCTCGGCCTTGGCCTCGGCCTCGGGCGCCTTCGGCTTCTCCTCCGACGCCGCCGGCGCCGCGTCGCCCTGCGCCGCCTCGCCCCCGGCCTGCTCCTCGGCGGCGCGGGGGTCGTCCGGGCCGCTGTCATCCGGAAGCTGCGCGCGGGCGCTGGAAGCGAAGCACAGGACGCCGAGCGACGCGGCGAGCGCGGCGCTCCGGGCATGCACCCCGGCCGCGAGCCGTCGACTCCTCTTGCAGTGGTACATTGTAGGTCACCTGGCGATGCGTGAGGTCCTGGCCGGATCCGCGCCCCGCAGAGCGGACGCGCCGGCGGCGTTGCACCGGCGCTGCGCGCGCCCCGGCTCGCCGGGGACCAGCCGAGGGCGAGGGTACACGAGACGCAGCGCCGTGTGACGCCCGCCGGCCGCCCACGGCGGAGCTTTTCCGCTGCGCGTCACGCGCGCGGCCGAGGTTGCGCACAGCGCCCACGGCGGAGCTTTTCCGCTGCGCGTCACGCGCGTGGCCGAGGTTGCGCACAGCGCAATAATCCGCAATAGACGGAAGGAATGATCCTCCATCAGTCCCAGGTCGAGCAGACGGTCGACCGCGATGAGCGGGACAGGTTCATCAAGGAGCTCGTGGTGGTGCGGGTCCGCAGCACCGCGCCGGAGATCGCGCCGGCGAGCCGGGGGATCGAGGGGGCGCGCGCGCCGGGGGTGGAGGAGCCGGCGGTGGACCGGGAGCTGGTCGCGCGGGAGGTGCCGCTCGCGATGATCCGCAAGCGGAGCGCGCGGCTGCGGGGCACGGTGGGCAGCGTGCTGCTGATCCACGGGTACGGCCAGAACCGCTACATCTGGCACCTGCCGGCGCGCAGCTTCTCGAACTACCTGGCGCGGGCGGGGTTCGACGTCTTCAACCTGGACCTCCGGGGGCACGGGCGGTCGCGGCACCTCGGGGCGCGGCGGCCGGGCCACGTGACCGACTTCGTCCGCGAGGACGTGCCGGCGGCGATCGAGGAGATCCGGCGCATCTCGGGCCCGCGGCCGGTGTACCTCATCGGGCACTCGCTCGGGGGGCTCGTGAGCTACGCGACCGCGCCGACGATGGGCGACGCGGTGGGGGGGATCGTCACGCTCGGGAGCCCGTACCTGTTCACGCACGGGTCGCGGGTGCTGTCGCTGCTCGGCCGCCTGATGCTGACCGTGGACCGCCGGGTCCCGCTCGGGCAGGGGGCGGTCCCGCTCTCGGCGTGGGGGGAGCCGTTCCGGCTGGTGCGGGCGTTCGTCGAGAGCCCGATCTTCCCGCTGCCGATCCGGGGGTTCGTGCCGGGCTCGATGGAGACGCGGGTGCTCACGCAGCACATGTCGCTCGCCATGGACAGCGGCAGCATCACGGTGCTCCGGAACATGTTCCTGGACGCGGCGGCGTCGCGGAAGAGCGGCCACCACATGGGGAGCCTGTTCGGCTACGCCGAGCGCTTCGAGAAGATGGACTTGCCGCTGCTGGTCATCGCCGGGGCGCTCGACGACCTGGCGCCACCCGCGTCGGTGAAGCCGGCGTACGACTTCAGCCGCTCGTCGGACAGGACGTACCGCGAGTTCCCGCGCGGCCACCTCGACATCGTCGTCGGCCGGGACGCGCCGCTCACGGTGTGGCCGCTCATCGAGGCCTGGCTAAAGACGCGGATCCGGCGGGCGGCGGCGAGGGAGCCGGAGCGGCTGAGCGCGTAGCGGCACCGACGCCCGCATCGCGTGCCGCAGCGCGGAGGCGCTCAATAGAATCGATCGAGAAGCTCGTCGATCTGTGCCGCGATCTCCCTCGCCTCAGGTGCGCATGCCGAGGCTTGAATTGCTCGATGCTTTAGGTTGATAAGCGCTGTCTTCATGCTGGCGCTCTGATCTTCCATCAGCTCGATGTTGGGGTCCGCCACCAGCGCCAAATAGGAGTGCAGTAACGCCAGCGCCTCGCCGCCCGTCGAGGCGGAAGAGCGTGCGCCCTCGTCGCTTGCGCGTTCATGACGAAGGTGCCTCATTGGATTGACGAGCAGCCATCCGCAGAACCGGCCATCGGCGAACAGGAAATCCGTGTCCGTTGCGACGCTGATGCGTAGGCGCCGAGTGTCGGGCTGTGTGCCGACATTGAATGCCGACAAGAGCGCTCTTCCGTGCTTATCGATGGCACGAACATCCGCCCCGTCGAGGGCGAAGGGGGCGGGGGTTGAGAGTCGCAGTAGGGCTTGCTGCCGAGGTGTTGATAGCCATGCGTCGAGCATGCTGTCTGCGTGCTCTGCATTTTTGTCCGGCATTGTGAGCACGAATCCGCGGAGTGCGCCGTCCTTGTTTCCGAAGCGCATTTCGTCGCCGAAATCATAGCTGCTTCCGACGGTGTTGGCGACGTGTGTGTTGTATGCCGCCGATGAGCGTCGCGGGCCGACGCTGAGAGTTCGAAACTGCCATTCGGGGGCGAACGGCAAGGTTTGCCCCCAGAGTAGCTCTGCATGCACCATCGATGGCGAGGATGCCGTGCGGATCTCCACGGAGGATACGTCCCTGGCGTCCCGGGTCATGGCCATATCTGCTCCGCCTTGGGGATAGGCATGCCGGATGCTGAAGGGATGGTGCCCGATGTGATCTGGTCGTGCGTCACAGGGGCTCCTTGGTCCGTCGGGAGACCGCCGAGCGCAGCAGCCCCGCTCGCGTTCTTGTTTCCTGCCGGTCCGTAGCCCGTCACGACAGTGCCTTGGCTGCTGCCGGGGCCCTCTACCACTACAATGTTGTTGCCTTTTCGGAAGATCATTCGTCCCGACTTCCCCTCTGACAAATATACGGCGTCTGGATTCGCAAGGATGTCCTTTGTCGTGGTCTCGTCGAAATGAGCGTGGGAGCCCACGTTTGTCCTTGGTCTCTTGTCCGGGTTCTTCATGTCGGACGTGATCTTCTCGCGGACCTTGTTTGCCCTCTCCTTTCTTTTGCCACAGAGCGCCGCGAGCCCTAACGGATCGGCAGAGTTTACAGGATCTCCATCCCAGGCGAACAAATTCAGTCCACCGAGCAGTCTTATCGGATCCGGGCTGCACCAGCCCCCGCTGTCCGGATCGAAGAACCTGAACCGCGTGTAGCAGAGCCCCGTCTCCTCGTCGGCGTACTGCCCCAGCAGACGGAACGGCGACTCCACGGGCGTCTTGTGGTTGAGCGCGCTGATCGGATCGCGCTGCACCTCGACGACCTTGCCCCAGGCCGAGTGCGCAACTGCCCACGCGACGAGCCCGCCCGGGTCGAGTAGCTCCTTCGGCGTTCCGAGGTGGTCGTTGACGTACGTGAGCACGCGCCCGTCCTGCTGCTGGAGCAGCGGGACGAACGTCCCCAACGCGTGCACGAACGTCCGCGCCCCCCGCTCCCGGTCGACCTCGGCGGCGAGCTCATCCCCGTCCCAGACGAAGTCCACCACGCGGGGCCGGCCGACCAGGGCCGCGCCGATCACCTCCTTGCGTATCCGCCTGCCGAAGGCGTCATAGGTCATGACGACCCGCGTGCCATCCGGGAGCCGCATCTCGCGCAGCCGGTCGCGGCAGTCCCAGGTGTACCGGGTCAGGTCCTGCTCGGTCGCGGCCCCGCCGTTCGGGTGGTTCTCCCGGTAGCGCGACAGCTCCACCTTGGCGGTGCGCCGCCCGCGCGCGTCGACCTCGTACGCCGCCGCCTCGGTCCTGCGCAGCACGCCGCCGCGCTCGATCCGCCACGACGGCTGCATCCAGTCCTGCGCCGGCTGCGCCTGCGCCAGCACTCCCGCGCCGCCGCGCTCCGCGAGCTCCTCGAGCATCCGCGTGATCGAGCCAGCCGGATCGTACGTGAAGACCTCGCGTCGCTCCCCCCGCTGCGCGGACAGTAACCTGTCGACGCGATCGTAGCGGTACGCCGTCGCCCCCCAGCGCGCGTCGTCGATGCGCTCGACGCGCCCGCGCGCGTCGTAGAGCCACTGCCGCGCGACCAGCACCTTCGGCACCCCCGGCGCCGGCGCCGTCGCGCGCTGCTCGATCAGCCGGTCCATCGCGTCGTAGGCGCTCCGCACCGCGATCCCCGCCGCGCCGTCCTCGCCCGCCTTGGCGCTCGTCCGCTGGATCTCCCGCCCGAGCACGTCGCGCTCGAACACCATCCGATGCGCGTCGTGCTCGATCGCGCTCAGCGCGTCGAGCGCGTCATACGCATACCGCGTCCTCGCGCCGTCCGGCATCACCCGCTCGACGCGCCGCCCGCGGGCGTCGTGGGCGTAGCGCACCGCCTGGTCACCCTGCCGCTCGCACACCACGCGCCCGAACGCGTCGCGCTCGAACCACGTCTCGACGCGCTGCCCGCTCGCCTCCTCCAGCACCGCGCCCATCAGCCGCCCCATCCGGTCGCGCGCGTAGCCGATCACCCCGTCCGGCGTCTCGTCGCCGATCAGGTTGCCCGCACGGTCATGGAACAGGTTGCGCCACGTCTTGTCCGCCCGGTGCTCGATGCGCCCGAGCCGGCCCGAGCTGCGGTAGCCGTAGCGCAGCGTGCGGCCATCGAACGTGTCCTCCTGCCCGACCCTGCCCGCATCGTCATAACGAAAGACGTACTCTTCGCCCCTGGGGTTGATGACGACCTGGAGCCGCTCCTTCTTCGTGTACTCGAAGCGCCACACGCCCCCGCCCGGCTCGACCACCTGCGCCAGCACGCCCGTGCCCTGGTAAGCGAGCTGCGTCGTCTGCCCCAGCGCATCGACCAGCCGCACCGGGTTGCCCATGCGGTCGTAGGTCGCGACCGTCCGCGTCCCGTCGGGCCGCTCGACGCGGATCGGCCGGCCCATCCGGTCGTACGCCACGCGCGTCGTCCGCCCGAGCGCATCGGTCTGCGACACCGGACGGCCCATCCCGTCGTGCGCGTAGGTCGTCCGCGCGCCGCGCGCGTCGGTCTCGGCGATCACGTTGTGCCGCGCGTCGTGCTCGTAGCCGAACAGCAGGCCGCCATGCCCGCCGCCGTGTCCGTGGATGCCCGTCACGCGGCCGTGCGCGTCGCGCGCGAACGCGTATGCCTCGCCCGTCGGGAACAGCACCGCGCTCACCTCGCCGCGCGCGTCGCGGATCACCTGCGTGACGTGCCCCTCGGGGCTGATCTGCCGCACCACGAGGTCGCCCTCGACCTCCCACCGCATCTCGTTGCCGAGCGCGTCGACCTCGCGGATCAGGTTGCCCCGCGCGTCGTACCAGCGCTGCACGCCCTCGCCCGCGCCGTTCACCTCCGCGACCAGGCGCGCGTCCTCGTCGTACGCCCGCTCCCACAGCACCGTCCCGTCGGGCAGCGCGGCGCGCGTCACCAGGCCGTCGGCGTTCCAGGTGTACACCCGCGGCTCCTCGCCGCGGACCTCGGTCGTCCTCGCCCGCGCGTCGCGACAGAGCTCCACCTCGTGCAGCCCGTCATTGCCGCCCGTCTTCCGGCACCGGGATCCGTGGCGGTCCTCGTAGGCGTACCAGAACCGCTCGCCGTTCTTCAGCGTCGCCGACGTCATGCGGTGGCGGACGTCGTAGTCGTAGCGTTCCACCCCGCCCACCGCATCGATCGCCGCGCTCAGACACCCCGCGTCGCCGTATCGGTACTCGACCCACTGCTCCAGCCGTCGCTCCGCCCACAGCTCGAGGCGCGTGATCCGCCCCTCCTCCCATCGCACCTTGAGCTCCCGACCCGCGGTATCGACGATCCGGACGAGCCGCTCGCCCTCGTGCTCCAGCCGGATCTCGTTGCCATGCACGTCCCGGATCGCCCGGAGGCGCGCCCTCGTCCCGTCGCCCTCCGCCGCGAACACCCGCACATGGCGCGCGTCGAGCGCCACCACCCGGAACTCGCGCGCGCCGTCGCGGTGGAGCTCCAGCCGCTCGCGCCGGTGAAACGTCGTCTCCCCCGGCCCGACCTTCTCGAACCAGATCCATCGCCCCTCGCCGTCGCGCAACGCGAGGACCTCGTCCCCCTCTTCGATCCATTGCTCGCAGGAAGACGCCCACCCCGGCCCGAACGCCCCGTCCCGCTCCTCGTGACGCGCGGACGAGTAATGCCGCGCCCAGACGAGCGGGATCATCCCCGGAGCGGCGATGTCCACCGCCGCGTCGACCACCGCGCCGCTCGTGACATCGACCGGGTGTCCCTCGGTCGTGCACTCCTCCAGCGGCGGCGACGACGACTTCCCTGCCTTCGCCCCCTTGTGGCTCCCCCCGCCACCTGCCCCTCCGCCGCCGCCCGGCGCGCTCGGCCCGCCCCCGCCCGGCGCGCCGGCGCCGCCGCCGCCGCCGCCGCCGCCCGTGCCCCCGGCGCCGCCCGCCCCGCCCGCGCTCGTCCCGGCGCCGGCGGTCACCGACTTGTTCATCTGCCCCATGCTGCCGGTGATCCCGGCCATCCCGAGCTCGATGAGCACGTTCGGCGCGCCGAGCCACGGGAAGCAGGGCCCCCCTGTGTTGAGGCTCAACGTCTCCTTCAAGGTGCCCGGCTCGTTGCCGTGACACGCCTTCATGCACCCGCCGACCGTCAGGATCTTCTTCCCCTCGATCTTCGTGCGCATCGGCGCGTCGATGACCCCTTCGGCCACCGTGCCCATCGTGGGGTAGGGGATCGGCAGCGGGCTCGGCGCCGCCGGCGTCGTGCACACGCTCACGGCCATGCCCGTCATCTGGTGACCCGAGCCCTCATGGACGGTATCCAGGCTCAGCGCCGTGACCTTCCCCATGACCGGGAAGCATCGCGCGTAAGCGAGCGCACCGTCAAGGCGACGGGATCCCGGCGCGCCGGCCGCGGGGAACCGCAGCGCCTCGGCGGCCAGCGGATCGATGCCCTCGTCGTTCCCCGCTCTCCGTGGCCGTCGAGCCGCCGAGGCGATCGACGCCACGCCCACGCCTCGCCGCGGAGGCGTCCGGGACAGTCGACCGTGCTCCCACGTCCCGTCGCGGAGGGGTACGGGGTGGTCGGCCCGACCTCCACGTCTGGCCGCCGGGCGTCCGGGATGGTCGACCCTACCCCCACGCCCCGCCGCGGAGGCCTCCGGGATGGTCGACCCTACCCCCACGCCCCGCCGCGGAGGCCTCCGGGATGGTCGACCCTGCCCCCACGCCCCGCCGCTGGGTGTTCGGGATGGTCGACCCTACCCCCGCGCCCCGCGGTCGGGGCGCCGGCATGCTCGCCCCGACCCGTTCGCCCCGCTTCCGGCGCCCCACCGCGGCTCGCGTGCTCCAGCTCGCCTCGCCGGCGAGGCTCCGGCCTGCGCCGGGCTCCGACCGCTGCTCCTCGTCCGTGTCTGGTAGCGTGGGGCCGCCTCACCATGCTGCACACCATCCGCAAGCGTTACGACTCGGCGCTCGCCCTGCTGCCGAGCTTCCCGCTCCGCTCCAAGAACGCCCTGCGCGGGGCCCTCCGCGACGGCTACTCCCGCGGCGACCTCCGCGCCGACGTGCTCGCCGGGCTCGTCGTGGGCGTCGTCGCGCTCCCCCTGTCGATGGCGCTCGCCGTGGCCAGCGGCGTCGCGCCGCAGCACGGGCTCTACACCGCGATCGTCGCCGGCGCCGTCATCGCCCTGCTCGGCGGCTCGCGCACCCAGGTGTCCGGGCCCACGGCGGCGTTCGTCGTGGTCCTCGTGCCCATCGCCGAGCGGTTCGGCGTCGGCGGGCTGCTCCTCGCGACGTTCATGGCCGGCATGATCCTCGTCGGGCTCGGCGTCGCGCGCCTCGGGCGGCTCATCGAGTTCATCCCGCACCCCGTCACGACCGGGTTCACCGCCGGCATCGCGGTGGTCATCGCGACGCTCCAGCTCAGGGACTTCCTCGGCCTCCACGTCGAGCACTTCCCCGAGCACTACCCCGCGCGCGTCGCCGCCCTCGCCAGGGCCATGCCCACCGCGCGCCCCGCCGAGATCGGGATCGGCGCCCTCACCCTCGCGCTGCTGATCTTCTGGCCCCGCATCAACAAGCGCATGCCCGCCCCGCTGGTCGCGCTGGCCGCCGCGGGCGTGGCCGCCGCCCTGCTCGGGCGCCTCGGGCCGGATTTCGAGGTCGCCACGATCGGCACCCGCTTCTCCTACCTCGTCGACGGCATCGCCCGCCCCGGCATCCCCCAGCTTCCGCCGATGCCCGGCCTGCCCTGGCGCTTCCCCGGCCCCGACGGGCAGCAGCTCACGCTCTCGCTGGACCTCATCCGCCAGCTCCTCCCGTCCGCGTTCGCCATCGCCCTGCTCGGCGCCATCGAGTCGCTCCTGTCGGCCGTGGTCGCGGACGGCATGGCCGGCACCAAGCACGACCCGGACACCGAGCTCGTGGCCCAGGGGGTCGGCAACATGATGTCGCCGATCTTCGGCGGCATCGCCGCGACGGGCGCCATCGCGCGGACCGCCACGAACATCCGCGCCGGCGCGAGGACCCCGATCGCCGCCATCGTGCACGCGCTGTTCGTGCTGGCCTCCGTCCTCGCGCTCGCCCCGCTGCTCGCGCACCTGCCGATGGCGGCGCTCGCCGCGCAGCTCCTCGTCGTGGCCTGGAACATGAGCGAGGCGAAGCACTTCGTGCACACGCTGCGGGTCGCCCCGAAGAGCGACGTGTTCGTGCAGCTCGCGTGCTTCTCGCTGACGATCGTGTTCGACATGGTGATCGCCGTGACCGCGGGCGTCCTCCTCGCGGCGCTGCTCTTCATGCGGCGCATGGCCGAGATCTCGGGCGGCCGGCTCCTCGAGGGCCACCACGAGGATCTGCGCGAGCCGCTCCCGCCCGGCGTGGCCCTCTACCGGATCGCGGGGCCGCTCTTCTTCGGCGCGACGCAGAAGGCGATGAGCTCGCTCGACGCGATCAGCGCGAAGACGCGCGCGATCCTCCTCGACGTCACCGACGTGCCCGTGATGGACGCGACCGGGCTCGTCAGCCTCGAGTCCGCGCTCGAGCGCCTGATGAAGGCCCGCGTCGTGATCTTCCTCGCCGGCCTGCAGGACCAGCCGAGGCGGCTCCTGGAGAAGGCCGAGATCGCCCCGATCGACGGCCAGCTCCTCTTCTTCGACTCGGTGGAGGAGGCGGCCGCGCGCGCGCGCGCGCAGTTCCCCCCGGCGCCGCCCGCCTCGACGCGCCCCCCTGCCTCGACGCGCCCCCCTGCCTCGACGCGCCCTCCGGAGTGATCGCGCCCTCGCGGTGACCGCGCCCGCGCGGGAGGCCCGCGCGCTCCCGCCGCGCCCTCGCAAGGGGGGCGGCGGTGGCCGCGCCCGCGCGGGAGCGCCCCCTTTGCTATCGTGACGCCCATGCGCATCGAGATCCGGCAGCTCACCGCCGATCAGCTCGGCGAGTTCACCCAGCCCCTCCGCGTCGTGTTCGGCATGTCGCCGGGCCCCGAGCGCGAGGAGGGCATGAGGCGCCTCCCCGAGCTCACGTCGCGCCTCGGCGCCTTCGACGGCGACGCGCTCGTCGGGGTCGCCGGCTCGTTCGCGTTCACGATGACCACGCCGGGCGGGGACGCCCCGATCGCCGGGCTCACCATGGTCGCGGTGCTCCCGACGCACCGCCGCCGCGGCATCCTCACGGCCCTCATCGGCCGGCACCTCGACGAGGCGCGGGCCGAGGGGCGGCCGCTCTCCGTGCTCTGGGCCACCGAGGGGACCATCTACGGCCGCTTCGGGTACGGGCTCGCGTCCCATGCGTGCTCCGCCTCGATCGAGCGGGATCGCACCGGGTTCCGCGGCGAGGCGGGCGCCGTGGGCCGGGCGCGGCTGCTCGGCGAGGCCGAGGCGCTCGAGGTCTTCCCGCCGGTCTGGGAGCGCGCCCGCCCGCTCGCCCCCGGGATGCTGTCGCGCTCGGCGGCGTGGTGGCGGGGCCGCCGGCTCCTCGACGACGAGGCCACCCGCAAGGGGGGCGGCCCGCTGCAGCGCGTGGTGATCGAGGTCGACGGGCGCGCCGAGGCGTACGCGATGTACTGCGTCCACCACCGGTGGGACGCCTGCCAGATCCCCGCCGGCGCGCTCCGCGTGATCGAGGCGATCGGCGCGACGCCGCTCGGGACCCGGCTCGTCTGGCGCTACCTCTTCGACGTCGACCTGGTGCAGCAGATCGAGGCGAGCCTGCTGCCGCTCGATCACCCGCTCCGCCTGCTCCTCGCCGAGCCGCGGCGGCTGCGCCTCACGGCGACCGACGGGCTGTGGGTGCGCATCGTGGACGTCGAGGCCGCGCTCGCGGCGCGCGCCTACGGCGGCGGCGGCGCGCTGACGCTCGAGATCGAGGACCGCGGCTGCCCCTGGAACGCCGGCCGGTTCCGGCTGGACGGGGGCGCGCGGCGCGCGGCGCGGACCACGGACGCGCCGGACCTCCGCCTCGACGTCGCGGCGCTCGGCTCGGCGTACCTCGGCGGCTTCTCCTTCCGCGACCTGGCCGACGCCGGCCAGGTCGCGGAGCTCACGGAGGGCGCCGTCGACCGCGCGGACACCCTGTTCCGCGCCGCGCGCGCCCCGTGGTGCCCCGAGATCTTCTGAGCCATGACGCTCCCGCTCCGCGGCGTGTACGCGGTGACGCCGACGCGTCGCCGGCGGTTCCTGTGGGCCGCCTGGTGGACGGCCGAGCCCACGCGCGAGCCGTTCCGCCCTCCGGACGCGAGCCAGGGCGGCGCGCGGACCGTGGAGGAGGCGCGGGCGCAGGCCGAGCGCGCGGCCGGGCGCCCGCTCGTCGAGATCGAGCCGGCCTGGGCGACGGCCTGGACGCGCATCCTGCGCGGCGAGCCCCCCTGGCCGAAGCCGCGGGCGCGGCGCGCGGCGCCGCCGCCGCCGTCCGAGGAGCCGCCGCCCGGGCCGCCGGGCCGCGCCCCGCTGCGGCCGTCGTTCGCGCGCGGGGTGTCGCCGTTCGCGGTGCTCGGCGTGACCGAGGCCGCCGGCCCCGACGAGGTCCGCCAGGCGTTCCGCCGGCTCGCGCTCGCCACGCACCCCGATCGCGGCGGCGACGCCGGCGAGTTCATGCGCGTCAAGTGGGCCCACGACGAGGCCATGTCGAGGCTCTCGCGCCCCCGGCGAAGGGGCCGCCAGCGCTAGGGCGACAGCCCGCGCGCCTCCTCGAGGAGCGGCCCGTAGTCGCGCGCGAGCAGCGGGTTGTCCCGGAGCGCGCCCTCGAGCAGCGCGCGGGCCTGCCTCGCCCGGGCGGCGCGCGCCTCCCCCGCGCGCTCCGTCTTCGCCTGCTGCACGAGCAGCGCGCCCTGCTCGGCGATCGCCGCGGGCAGCCCCGGATCGATGCCCAGCGCGCGATCGATCATCGCGAGCCCCGCCGCGACCTCCGCGCGCGCGCCCTCGATCGGCTGCCCGACGGACGCCGCCCGCCGGCGGTGCACCTCGGCCATCGCGCCGTAGATCTTCGCGTTGCCGCCGTTCGACGCGACGGCCCGGAGCAGCGACCGCTCCGCCGCGACGAGCGGCGCCCCAGGGCTCACCCCCCGGGACGCGGCCCACCGCGCCGCGAGCAGGTCGAGCCTCGCGTGCGACAGGTGCGCCTCCGCGTTGTGCGGCTTCGCGGCCAGGATCGGATCGAGCACGTCCTTCGCCGAGCGCAGGTGGGGCGTCGGATCCTCGCCGCGATCCAGCGCCCAGCGCGCCGCCTCGGCGAGCGCGAGGGCCACGCCCTGCTGCGCCTCGATGTCTTCGGGATCGAGGCTCCTCGCCGCGCTGTAGCCGTCGAGCGCCCGCGCGAGCGCGACGTCCGGGCTCCTGCCGCTCAGCCCCTCGTACCGCCCCTCGATGAGGTAGACGAGGGCCAGGTTGTTGTACGCCTGAGGGGTGTCCGGGCGCAGCCGGATCGCCGCCTCGAGGCTGTCCTTGGCCCGGTCGAGCGACTCCTCGGGCGACGCGCCGTGGTCGAGCTCGTAGCGGGCTCGCTGCGCGTGGAACCAGCCCTGGTTCAGGAGCGCCGGCGCCTCGTTCGGGGCGACCTCGATCGCCCGCTCCATGTGCGAGGCGCTGAGCTCGAACAGCGGGATCGGATCGTCGCCGTGCGACGCGCTGTACTCGGCCATCATGCCGTACGCGATGCCGGTGTCGTTCCACGCCCAGGCGGAGTTCGGGTTGAGGGCGACCGAACGCTGCATGTTCTCGACCGCGCGGGCGAGCGCGGGCCGCTGGTCGAGCCCCAGCGTGCCCTCGTACGAGGCGATGAGGAAATAGCTCACCCCGATCGCGCCGTACGCGGTCGAGTCGCCCGGATCCCACCGGATCGCGTGCTCGCCGGCCGTGATCGCCGCGCCGAGGTCCGCCCGCGGGTCCGAGCCCCGCGTGAGGTCCCGCCGGGCCCGGAGCACGTAGGCCAGGGCCTTGTTCGCGTGCGCGCCGCTCGCGCGCGGCTCGGCGAGGAGCGCCTTGTCGCAGCGGTCGATGAGCCTCGCGAAGGTGCGCTCCACGTCGTTGCCGCGCGACACCTCGATCAGCATGATCTCGCGGAATGCGCGCGCGGCGGCCTCGTGGACGTCGGGATCGCTCTCGGCCATCTGCGCCGCGGACTCGTACGACGCGATGGCGCCCTGGAACGCGTCGAGCGCCTCGTCGCGCTCGCCCCGATCGAGCGCCGCCATCCCCTTCGTGAACAGGATGTCGCCCTCGAGCTTCTTCGCCTCGTACTCCCAGGGCGATCGCGCGAACGCGCTCCTCGCCTCGGCGAGCGCCTCGTCGAACCGCTCCTCGTAGAGCGCGATGAGCGCCGAGGTGTAGCTCGACGGCGCGACGATCGAGCTGACGCTCTCCCGCAGGTACCGGATCGCCGGCACCTTGTGCCGCGCGTCGAGCTCGCGCTGCTGCGCGGCCCGCTCCTGCGTGCTGGCGAGGCGCCGCGCCCGGTCGAGCCCCTTCTGGTAGAGCATGCCGTGCGCGAGCCCGGCCGCGAGCTTCGCCTCGCGCTCGACGTACCCGCTCCGCTGCGCCGCCTCGAGGCGCGCGAGGGCCTCCTCGGGCTCGTGGAGCGCGAGGTGCCCGCGCCCGAGGGCGTAGTTGCCCGGGCCCGCCGCGAGCTCGCCCGCGGCCCCGCGCATGGCCTGCATCTTCCGGTCGATCTCGCCCATGCGCGCGCGGATGACGCCCTTCTCGCGCGACACGTCGTGCAGGGGGAGCGCGTACGCATAGCGCATGAACAGCTCCATCTCCTTGACGTCCTGCCCGAAGCCCTGGGCGAGCGACGCGACCTGGGCGGAGAGCTCGGCCTGGCGGGCGGCGGCGAGCCTGGCGCGGAGCGCGACCACGCCGGTGAACGCGAGCACCGCGAGCGACAGGGCGGCCGCGGCCACCACGAGCTTGTGCTTCCTCGCCCTCGTCAGGGCCAGGTAGGCGAGGCTCGGCGGCCGCGCCTCGATGGGCTCGCCCTCGAGGTAGCGCCCGAGATCGAGGGCGAGCGCCTTCGCGGAGTCGTACCGCCGCTGCGGCGCCTTCTCGAGGCACTTCATCACGATGGTCTCCAGGTCGACCGGGATGCCCTTGTCGAGCTGGCGCGGCGGGGCGGGCTGCTCGCGCTCGACCCGGAAGATGAGGGTCGTGATCGACGGATCGCTGAACGGCGGTCGCCCGGTGAGCGCCTCGTAGAGCGTGGCGCCGAGGCAATAGACGTCCGTGCGGCGGTCGAGCGGGCGGAGGCCTCCGGACACCTGCTCGGGCGCCATGTAGGCCGGCGTCCCCTCGCCGCTCGTGGAGGTCCGGCCGTCCGCGGCCGTCTCCCGCGCGAGGCCGAAGTCCACGAGGTAGGGGCGGAAGGCGCCCTCGGCCGTGCGCTCGACCAGGATGTTCGCCGGCTTGATGTCGCGGTGGATCAGCCCGAGGCGGTGGGCGGCGTGCAGCCCTTCGGCGACGTCGGCGAGGACCTTCACGCGCTGCTCGAGCGTCATCCGCCGCGCCACGCGGTGGAGTGGCTGGCCGTCGATGTACTGCATGGCGATGAACGGCTGGCCCTGGGCCTCGCCCACCTCGTACACCTTGCAGACGTTGGGGTGCTCGACCCGGGCCTGGGCCCGCGCTTCCCAGATGAACTGCTGGGTGAGCTCCGGGTCGTTGCCCCGGATCAGCTTGAGGGCCACGTACCGGTGGAGGCGCGGATCCCTGGCCTTGTAGACCGTGCCCATGCCGCCCTTGCCGACGAGCGAGATGCACTCGTACCGGTCCCAGTCGCGGATCGGGAACCGGCTCGGCGCGCGGGAGCCAGGCGGCTCGACGTTCGCGAACACGGTGTCCTGCGCGGCGCCCGAGTCGGGGCGGGGGAGCGGGCAAGGCGGCCTGCTGTGGCCGGCGGCGGGGAGGATCCGCTGCGTGCGCTGCGGGTCCGCGTCGGCCGCCCTCGCCATGGCCGTCGCGCTCTCCGCCGGGCCCGCTGTTCCCGTTTGGCTCATCTATCGGACCTTGTTTAACTCAACCGCGAGGGCGGGGCCCGTCCGGCACGGAGGGCTGGGCTCGGGGAGCGCGCCGCCGAGGGGCGTTCCTGGGCGTGGAGGAGGTCTTGCCGGGGTGGCCGGCCGCCGGGGAGGGGGCCTACCGCCAACGAGGGAGCCGTGACGAGCGTCGAGGGAGCTGGGACGGGTTCGGGCGACAACGTGCTAGTCCACGAAGGTCGTGATGACCTCGGTCGAGCCACCGCACGCCACATAGCCCATCTCCGGGTCGCCCGCGGAGGTGCAGATGGATGAGCAATCCCCCATCGGCTGAATGAGCCCGCACCCGGCAACGCCCGATCCCGTGTCGAGCCCCGTCGCGCACGAGCGACCCTTCGACCGCGCGTGCTCGATGCTCTCCGGGACATGACACGCATACAGCGCGGGTCGCTCCTCGAACAGGTTCCCCCAGAACGCGCCTTCCTTGTGGGAGAAGGCGCGGCGCTCCCCCTCTCCGGCGGCGAGCCCCGGGGGCGCCGGCGAGCGCATCGAGATCATCACCGGGACCCCGAGGCGGTTGGTCCTCGCGGCGATGCAGGCCGATACCCACCGCTGCTTGGCCGGAGAGAGCGGCCCGTCGGCCCACTCCGGCGCGAGCCCGAGCGCTCCCTTGTACTCCTCGGTGCCGCCCGACCAGCGGAACGTGAATGTCTGCGATGGATCGAACGCACAGCCCACCGCATACTTGACGAAGGTGCGGGACAGGGTGCCCCCGGGCCCCTCATCCTTCAGAGAGCGCAAGGCGCTCGACGGTATCCTGTCCGGTCGGAGCGCATTCGGGACGATGCCATTCGGGGCGATGCCGTTCGGGGCGATGCCGTTCGGGACGATGCCGTTCGGGACGATGCCATTCGAATGGAGACTCGATGGCGAATGCCCATCCCCGGATGGCATGATGTGGGCTCTGCTCGCGAAGCTCTCCTCCTTCCGGGGAGCGTCCGGCGCGCAGCCGTACGCCAGGGGGAGGAGCAATGTGAACATGAGACTTCGCATCAGCACCTGCCTGCCTTGGAAGCTCCCAGCGCGTGACCCGGAGTTGTCATGAATCCGAACCGCTTGGCCGTTTGCCAGATACCATCCTGCCCGAGGCATGAGCTGCTAGCGATTCTACCGAGCTGTCCAATGACGGTAGACCGGGAGTTATGTCCATGTCAACACCCCCCGGACGGTCGTTTCCCCGTCGCCCTGTGCCGCGCAGGATGACGCGAGCGCGGGGTCAGGCCTTGTAGTTACGCGCATTTGACGCGTGCGGACGAACACGGCGGGTGTTCTGTCGAACGAGGAGCGGCGTGCTGGCCGGGGCGCCGCGTCAGAGCGTGTGGCATGTCGTCAGGGTAGGTTGATCTGCGACGTTGCGATGGGCCGCCGGGGCCGGCGTCGCGGAGCGCCGAACAGAACCGGACCGAGCCGGGGAGCGAGGGGAGCGCTCAGTACTTGACCGTGCAGCCGAACGCCTCGGTCTCCGGCGTCGAGACCGGCTTGCCCGCCGCGAGCTCGGCCAGCGCCGCATCGACGTAGTTCGTGACCTGCTCGTCCGGCTCGGGCTCGCCGCCCTTCGTGCTGTCGATGGCGCCCGCGTAGATGAGCGTGCCCTTCGGGTCGATGACGACCATGTGCGGCGTGCGCTCGGCGCCGTACGCGCGCCCGACGTCGCCCTTCTCGTCGAGGAGGATCGGGTAGCTCATCCCGAGCTCGCCCTTGGCCTTCTCGTTCACTCCCTTCCCGGCGCCCTGCTTGCCCGGAGCACCCGAGTTGATGGCGAGCCACACGACGCCCTTCGCGATGTGCTGCGCCGGCACGTCCTTCAAACCGCCCTGCCGGTGCGCGAGCTGCACGAACGGGCAACCGGGGTTGAACCACTCGAGCACGACCGTCTTGCCCTTGTGGTCGGCCAGCTTGACGATCTTGCCGTCGAGGTCCGGCAAGGCGAAGTCCGGCGCGGGCTGGCCGATCTTCGCCTGGACCCCCGGCGCCGCCTTCGCGGCGTCCGCCGTGGCGGGGCGCGGCGCCGGGGCGGCCGGCGCGCCGGTCGCCGCGGGCGTGCCGGTCGCCGCGGGCGTGCCGGGCGCGGTGGTGTCGCCAGAGGGGGTGCACGCCGCGAGCGCGGCGGCGAGGGGGATCAGGGCCATGCGCTGGTTCATCCCGCGACGCTTACCACGACCTTCGCCCGGCGCCGCCCGTCAGGGGAGCTCCGGCCGCCGGTCGTCCCCCGGTGCCGCAGGCCGCGCTGCCCGGGATCGCCCGCAGGGCCGGACCCCGCGCGCTGGCCCGGGCGGGCACGAGGGCGAGCGCGGCGAGCGCGCCCGGGGCGAGCCGGCTGGCCGCCGTGCGCCGCGAGGGCGGCGCTGCCGATCAGAAGTCCGGGTGGCCGATCACGAGGAACTCGAGCGGCCCGGCGCCCGCATTGCGCAGCCCGTGATGCACGTTCCGGTCGACGTGCATCATCTGGCCCGGGCCGAGCGGCACCTCGCGGTCGCCGACGATGCCGAGCGCCTCGCCGGCGAGGATGTAGATGGTCTCCGAGTTGTCGGCGTGGCGCTCGCGCGAGATCTCACAGCCGGGCTCCATCCTGCCCTTGTAAAAGCCGAAGCCCTGCCCGCGCACCCTCCCCAGCAGCTGTGCGAGGAAGACACCCTTGTTGGGCAGATACTCCATGACTTCCTCTTCAGCCGCGGTCAGCACCACGGCCCCGTCGAGCTGCTGCTTCATGGCGACTCTCCTTCCCCGCGCTCGAAGCTGCGGGAAGACTCACCCGTTACAGAACCCTGCCGGCGGCTGTCAACGGCGCTCCTCGCGAACGACGCGGCGACGACGCGCCGGTTTCAAAACGGTAACGTCACGCTCGATGCGGCGCGAATTTCATAGCTGAACGACATCGATTTCACGCCCCTCGGCGGCAGCTCGACCCGCCCACGGAGGAAACCGTCCTTCTCGTCAAAGGCCCAGCCCGGCGCGTCGCCGAGCGCGACCTCCACCTCGGCCACCTCGCTGACGGGGAGCCGCTCGGTCACGAGGACGCGCTTTTCGTGGATGGAGAGATTGGAAAGAGAGAGCTTCACGCGCCGACGGATCTTGCGGGTGCCCGTGATCGCCGTGGTCTCTTGCTCCTCGTCCACGGTGCGGCGCACGCGCACGGCGTCGTCCACACCAAAACCGAGATCGAATGGCTCTCCGGCCGCAACGTAATCGAGCCGGGAGCGGCCAACGAGGCTCTCGCCCCGCGCGAGCCGCACCGGGCCCGCGAGCAGCGGGCGCGGTCGCTCGCCGGCGCTGCCGCCGTTCAGCGTCACGGTCGCGCGCACGTGCGCGGCGGGGTGGGCCTCGGGGTACAGCACGAGCGCGAGCTCGGCCGGGAGCGAGCGCCGCGCGATCTCGATCCGGAGCGGGCGGCCGTCGGAGGGGAGGGTCACGGGCTCCGCGGCCTCGAAGATCAGCGGCTCGCCCCCGTCGTCCACGCCCGGCATCTCGTCGACGGCCCGCGCCCCGCGATCGAGCCCCGCCGCGGCGATCGCCTGCTCGCGCGCCTCGACGACGACGTGGCGGCGCTCGTGCTCCGTCTTGCGCCGCGCCCGGAGGACGTCGTCCGCGAGGACCGGCGCGCTGGCGCTCCGCGACGGCCGCGCGGTCGAGAAGCGCGCGATCACGTTCTCCCAGGCCTCGCCCGTCGCCTGCCACGCGGCCGCGAAGGTCGTGAGCTCGACCGAGCCGCCCGCGTCCCGCGCGCCGGCGCCGAGGGGCGCGCCGGCCGACAGCCGCGCCAGGTGCTCGGGGCGCCAGATCGCGCACGCGACGCGGTACGAGAGCTCGATCTCGACCGGCTGCGGCGCGGGCGCGTGCACCTCCACCTCGATCACCGCCTCGTAGCGCGGCGTCTCGAGCGACCCCTCGCGCAGCCGCTCCGCCGCGCGCCGGGCGTCGTCCTCGGCGTGCGCCCGCGCCCCGCGCGCGTCGGCCGACGCGCCGAGCGCCTCGGTGAGCGCGGCGCGCAGCGCCTCGATCCCGGCGCGCCACGAGGCGAGGCGCCCGGGATCGCCGGTGTCCTTCGGGACCGTGCCCATGGCCTGCGCCCACCGCGCGAGCAGCGCGTCGAGGTGCGCCTCGCGGCGCGACGACCGGTCCAGCGCGAGCGCGGCGGCGCTGGCCCGCCGGGCCGCCTCGCGCTGCTCGCGCTCCAGCGCGTCGATCGCCTCCCGCCCGAGCGCCGCCTCCCGGTGCGCCCGCCACCGCACGCGCGCCGCCGTCACCCGGACGGCGCCCGCGCCCGCCGCGCCGCCGGCCGCCGCGACGCGCGCCTGCACGGTGCGCTCGTCGACGAACACCGACACGCCGCCGATCGCGATCCACTGCGCCCCGGCCGCGACCTCGACGCGCGCGGCGCGCACGACCTCGGCGCGGTCCTCGAACAGCGTCACCGAGCGCGCCGCGCTCGGGTGGCCCGCGTGCGGCGCGCGCTCGCCGGCGCGCCCCCCGCCGGGGCGCTGCCCGGCCCCGCCCGGCCCCTCCCCGCGGGGCGCGTCGTCCGCGCGGATCGCCTCGGTCACATCGGTCGCATCCGGCCCCATGGATCGTTCGCTTTCCCTTGTTATTCCCGTCGGTTACCGCCGACGATCTCGTTCTTCGAGGAGAGCACGACGCGGTAGGCGAAGGCGACCTGGGCCTTGCCGCCGGGCGCGATCGGGACGCGCCAGCGCAGGCCGCCGCGCACGGGCGCGCCGATCTCCTCCTGGGTGTACGGCTCGGCCTTCGGCTGCGCCGAGAGCAGCTTGATCTCGACGTCCCTGTCGTCGGTCACCGGGAGGCGGTCGACGACCTCGACCTCGACGTTCACCCCGAGCGACGAGGAGAGATCGACGGCGACCGCGTGCTCGACCGCGAGCGAGCCGCCGAGCAGGCCGGCGCTCGACTCGTCGACGCGCGCATTCCTGGCGACCCGGATCCGCTCCTCGACGCCGAGCCCGACGCGCAGGAGGCCGCCCCGATCGACGCGCCCGATCGCGGACTGCGCGGCGAGCGCGCCGTCGACGAAGACCTCGACCGGGCCGTCGAGCAGCGGGGCGTCGAACGGGTTCGCGACGCGCGCCTCGCGGTAGACCTCGGCGGCCTCGCGCGGCACGGTCACGAACCGGGGCGTCGACGGGGCGCGCGCGGCGCCCAGCGCGACGCGGTGCGGCCTGCCGTTCGACGGCACGTCGGCGGCGCCCTCGCCGGCGTAGAGGTGGTCGAACTGCCCGCGCGAATCGCGCGGATCCACGGCGCGGGGCGGGCCGTCGAGCCCGTCGACGGCGGCCCGCGCCTCGTGGGCGGCGCGGCGATCCCGTCCGGGGGCCTCGCGCGCGAGCCGGCCGCGCTGCGGGCCGGCGTCGGAGAGGCGCAGGGCGTCGAAGTCGAGCCACGCCTCGACGAGCGCCGGATCGAGCGGCGCCGGGGCCGCGTCGGCGCCGCCCGGCGCCTCCTCGTCCGCGGCCTCGTGCGGCTCCAGGCCGCCCGCGAGCTCGGCGCTGAGCGCGCGCTGGACGAAGCCGCCCTTGGGCGGGAGGGGCGCGCTCGCCTGCGGCGCGGGGGGCGGGGGCGCGCCGCCCACGCCGAACGACGGGAGCGAGAGCCCGACCGCGCGCCCTCGCGCCGGCGCCGGCGCGGCCATCCGCGGCGGCGCGCTCGGGGCGGCGAGGGACAGGCCCGCGGGCGGCGGCGGGGAGGCGGGGCGGGGGCGCCATCGTGTCGGTCGCGGCGTGGCGGGCCTTGCGGCTCGGGCCGGCGGCGGCCGCGGGCGGGGCCGCCCCCGCCCTGGGCGCGTCGTCCGCGCCGGCGGCCGCGGGCGCGCCCGGCGAGGCCGCGACCCGCGCGGCGGGGGAGGGCAGGGAGGCGACGAAGCGATCGAACCCCTCGAACATGGCGTCGAGCCCCTCGGGCGCGGGGCGGTAGCCGCGGCGCGGGGGTGGCTGCGCGCGGCCGAGGCGCAGCGAGGCGAGCTCCGGCAGCCGCGTGTCCTGCACGAGGTCGGCCGTGGAGAGCGCGAGGCGCACGTCCTTCCAGTCCTCGCCGGAGGCCTGCGCGACGAAGGCGTCGAGCTGGAAATCGACCTGCGTCGCGCCGCGCGAGAAGCGCGCCGCATAGGCAGGCCACCACCGCGCGGCGAGGACGGCGTACTCGATCCGGAGCGCCGGCTCCGCGGCCGCGCCGTCCGCCGGCCGCCGCGCCGGCGCGAGGCGCACGACCACCTCGAGGCGCGGCGGGGCCGCGTCCTCGCGCTCGCCGCTGGTCGCCTGGGCGGCGTCGATCTTCGCGGCCGTGAGCTCCCTCCGGGCGCGCTCCTCGGCCGCCTCGAGCTCGGCGAGGCGGGCGTCGAGCGCGGCGAGCTCGTCCGCGAGCAGCCCGCTCACGGCGAGCGCGTCCCGGATGCGGGCCGCCGGGTCGCCCGGCCGGAGGCGCCGCGCGAGCTCCGGATCGAGCGAGACCGCGCCGAGCTGGTCGCGCCAGCGCCGGAGGTGGGCGCGCTCGGCGGACAGCCGCTCGATCGCGAGCTCGAGCTCGCGGATCTGCGCCGGGAGCGCGCCCCGCGCGGCGGGCGCCGGGGGCACCACGCGCCGCGCCCGCACGCCGACGACCTCGCGCGCGGCGCCCGATCCGCTGGACCCGCTGGACCCGGCCGCCTCCGGCGGGCCGCCCGCGGCGGCCACGAGCGCGCGGAAGCTCCCCGGCTCGGCGAGCGGCGTGATCCCGGGCACGGCGATCTCGGCCACCCCGCGGGGGAGCGGCGCCGGCAGATCGACGCGGCGGGTGACGACCGCCCCGCGCGCGTACACGACGACCCCCTCGATACGGCTAGCGCACTCGATCCTCTCGGCCGTCATCCGCCCGTCCTCTCCCCCGCGCGACGCGTTGAGGAGCGCGAACGTATCACGCCGCGCGCGCGGCGAGGCAGCGGGCTACCTCCGCGTATCGACGAAGTCGAACGGCGGGAGCGCGGCGAGGCCGTAGGCGCGGAGCGCGAGCGCGTCGAGCTTCTCGAAATCGCGCTCCCGGAAGGCGCCCCGGAGATCGCGCGTGAGCGCGTCGCCGAGCGCCGCCGGGGGAGGCAGGCGAATCCGCCGCAGGTACTGGGCCTGGAAGCGCAGGTAGCCCCCGCGCATCTTGACCGCGTAGGACCACACGAAGAACAGCGCGACCCGGGAGCTGAGCAGCCCGCCGAGCGCCTCCGTGTCCCATTCCGTCGACGTGACGACGTAGAGGTTATGGTGCGGGTGGAACCTGCCCTCGTCGTAGACCACCTCGTTGGATCCTGCGATGTCGGGGAGGAGCAGCTTCCTGGCGCCCACCAGATCGGGGTACACGCGATCGATGGTGCGGAACCAGCTCGCGGGGCTCCTCCGGGCGATATGGCGCTTCCGGATCTCGGCCTCGCGAGCGTGGAGGTACCGGGAGAGCCTCGGATAGTCGTCCAGGCGGACGACCTTGCCGTCGTCCCCGAAGGTGTTGATGACGAACCGCCTCGCGTCCCGGATGCGGCCGTCCTCGATATCGCCTCGCATGACGAGCGGCACCAGGCGCTCGCGCTCGATGTCGACCTCGTCCGTGACGATGTAGATCCTGTCGTTCCCGGTGGCGACGCCGATGCCGACGCGGGTCCCGCCCACGGCCTCGATCGGCGCGAACCGCGCCTCCAGGGAGCGCAGGGCGCCGAGGTGCTCCGGCGAGCTGAGCACCCACGGGTCGTCCCCTTCGAACCAGGAGGCGTACTCCGACACGGTGACGCCGGGGCAGCGCGCCCGCGCGCCCCTCATCAGGGCGAGGCTCGCGGCCTCGCACTCCTCCGGCGAGGCGGTGCTCAGCGTGGCGACCCGGACGCTCGCTGTCGCGCCGGGCGACGCGGCGAAGATGGAGGGATACGCGATGACGTCGGACTCGAAGGGAGAGGCGCCGCGCAGATCGATGTAGCAATGGATCCGGAACCATCGCGAGAGCATCCGGCGGAGCGGGGCGCCGTAGCGGTTGAGGGTCCAGCGGTCGGCGCAGATGAACGACAGGATCCCGTCGGGGGCGAGGAGCTCGAGGCCGCGCTCGATGAACGCGACGTAGAGATCGGCGCGGTCGTAGAGCGAGGCGTACCGGCGCCGATACTCCTCCTGGAGCTCGGGCGAGAGCTGCTCGATGCGGATATACGGTGGATTGCCGACCACCGCGTCGAAGCGCCGGCGCTGGTGGGTGAGCAGGAAGTCGCCCTGGGCGATCCAGGCCCCGGCGAGGCGCTCCGCGTCGCTCCGCGAGAGCCCGAGCCGGGCGAGCGCCCGGGCGACCGCGTCCCGCGCGCGGCCCACGTGATCGGGCGCGACGTCGTACGACCGGATCGCGGTCTCGAGCTGGCGGAGGTCGCGGTCGTACCGGCGCGCCGACCGGATCAGCCGCTCGGCGGCGGGGACGAGGAACGCTCCGTGGCCGCAGGCCGGATCGAGCAGCGACAGCGACGCGAGATCCCGATCGGCCGTGTAGCCCGCGAGATCGAGGATGAGATTCACGACGTGGGGCCGGGTCAGCACCACGCCGTGCGCCCCTCCTGACGAGCGCTCCCCGTAATCGTAGGCGCTCTGCGGGAGCATGACCGTCAGGTCCAGGGCTGTCTGCATGGGCGCCGCGCGGATCCTAGCCGCGA
The DNA here is from genome assembly GCF_004135735.1 of Sorangium cellulosum. Classification (GTDB taxonomy): domain Bacteria; phylum Myxococcota_A; class Polyangia; order Polyangiales; family Polyangiaceae; genus Sorangium; species Sorangium cellulosum_F. The sequence continues at coordinate 513,003 of NZ_CP012670.1, forward strand.
TGGACGCCGGGCGGCGATCAACCTGAGCAGCGCGCGCCGGGCGCCCGCCCGCCCGGGCGGCTCCGTCGCCCGGACGGGCGGCCTCTCGCGGCGGCCTCTCGCGGCGCGAGGCGCCGCCGGTGAATGGAGTAGAGTCGCGCTCGTGATTCCGGTCCTCTCGCGCGCCCAGATGCGCGCCTTCGACAAGCACGCGATCCACCATTGCCACGTCCCCGGCGTGGTCCTCATGGAGAACGCTGGCCGCGGCGCCGCCGACGTCATCTCGGCGATCCTCTCGGCGCGCAGCGCCGGACAGCCCGGCGCGGCCGCGCTCCCCGACCCCGCCGCGCGGCCCTCGCCGCCCCTCTCCGCGCCGGGCCAGGCGCCCGCGAGGGCGCTCTTTCCGGCGACCTTGCCGTCCGGCGCCGGTCCTCGCGCCGGGAGCGTCCCGCCACCGCCGACCGGCCGGCGCGGCGCCGAGGACGCCCGCGCCGCGCGGGTCCGCGCGTTCCCCGTGCGGCACGTCCCGAGCCCGGGGCAGCCCGCGACGTACCCGCTGAACGCCCGCGTCGTCGTCGTCTGCGGCGCCGGCAACAACGGCGGCGACGGCTTCGTCGTGGCGCGCCACCTCGTCGCCCGCGGCGCCGACGTCCAGGTCTTCCTGGCGGCCCCGTCCGAGAAGGTCACCGGCGACAGCCGCATCAACCACGACGCGTACGTCGATCTCGGCGGCGCGCTGACCGAGCTGCCCCCCGGCGCGCCGCTCGCCCCGCTCGAGGCCGCGCTCGCCGGGGCCGATCTCGTCGTCGACGCGCTCTTCGGCACGGGGCTCGATCGCCCGATCGAGGGCCACCTCGCCGACGTCATCGGCGTGCTCAACGCCTCGCCCTGCCCCTGCATCGCGCTCGACGTCCCCTCGGGCCTCGACGCGGACAGCGGCGCGCCGCTCGGCGCCGCCGTGCAGGCCGACGAGACCGTCACGTTCGGCCACCTCAAGATCGGCCTGCTCACGCCCGAGGGCGCGCGGCTCGCGGGCAACGTCCACGTGGTCGATCTCGGCGTCCCGGACCGGCCGATCCTCGCCCAGGTGGGCCACGTCGCGGAGGTCCTCCGGAAGGAGACGATCGGCTCGTTCCTGCGCCCGCGCGAGGCGAGCGTCCACAAGCACAGCGCGGGCAACGTGCTGGTGATCGCCGGCTCGCCCGGCAAGCTCGGCGCCGCGCTGCTCTCGGCGCGCGCGGCGATGCGCGCCGGCGCGGGCCTCGTGACGATCTGCACGTGGGCCGACGCCGCGCGGGCGGTGGAGTCGCGCGTCGTGGAGCTGATGACGACCTCGATCGATCCGGCGAGCATCGCCGCGTCGCTCGACGGCGCGCTCGCCGGGCGCCGCGCGGTGGCGATCGGCCCCGGCTTCGGCCTCGACGAGCGGGCGCGGGCCGCGGTGGATCACGTCGTGCTGGGCTGGGACGGGCTGAAGGTCGTCGACGCGGACGCCGTGACGCATTTCGCCGGCCGCCCCGAGGCGCTCGCGACCGCGCGCGGGAGCCTCATCCTCACGCCGCACTCGGGCGAGCTCGGCCGGCTCCTCGGCCGGAGCGCGCGGGCCATCGAGCAGGACCGCTTCGGCGCGGTGCGCGAGGCGGTGGCGCTGACCCGGGCGATCGTCGTGCTCAAGGGGGCGCGCACGGTCATCGCCCTGCCGGACGGCGGCATGTTCATCTGCATGGCGGGCAACCCGGCGCTCGCCACCGCCGGCTCGGGCGACGTGCTGACCGGGATGATCGCGGCCCTCCTGTGCTCGATGGATCCCGCCGCGGCGGCGAGCGCGGGGGTGCTCCTCCACGCGCTCGCCGGGGACGTGTGGCGCGCGCAGACGGGCAGCGACCGCGGGCTCCTCGCGAGCGAGATCGCCGAGCTGGTCCCGGGCCTGATCGCCGCGCTGGCGGCCGGGGTCGACCCGCTGCCCGCCTAGGCCGACCCGCCCCGGCGCCCCCTACTTCTTCAGCAGCTTGAACGCGTGCGTCCACCGGTTGTGCAGGAGGCCGGGGATGCACCAGAGCATGCAGAGCGGCTCGATCGCGCGCGCCGCCTCCTGGCCGCCCATGTCCTCGGCCTCCCACCCGAACGCGTCGAGGATGGCCTCCACCTCCCTCTTCGCGCCGGCGTGATCGCCGCAGATGAACATCGTCGGGCGGACGCCGCCGAAATCCGGGTTGACCATCCACACGCTGCCGACCGACGAGAAGGCCTTCACGAAGCGCGCGTCCGGCGCGCGCCGCGCGAGCCTCTCGAGCAGCGACTCGTTCGGTCCCGTGAAGAACTTGAGCACCCCGTTGACGGGGGGCTCGTCCGCGATGGGGTTGGTCGCGTCGATGACGGTCTTGCCCGCGAGCGCCTCGGGTCCGGCGAGATCGATCGCCTCCTCCGCCGCGGTCCCCTTCACGGCGAGCACGACGAGCTCGCCGAACCGCGCCGCGTCCGCGAACGTCCCCACGCTCGCCCTGGGCCCCGCGTCGGCCTTCCACGTCGCGAGCTTCGAGGGCTGGCGCGTGGCGCGCATCACGCTGTGTCCGTGCTTGAGAAACCCGTCGGCCAGGACCTGTCCCACGATGCCGGAGCCGAGAACCGCGATGTTTTTCATGGCCGGATCATCGCACGCCCCCGGATCCGAGCTCCAGCCGCGCGCCGCGCCATCGACCGGGGCGTAGCCCCGTCGACTCTGAACGCCTGCGCCACGTCCCGGCCCGCGCGCGCCCTCGGGCCGGCGCGGGGCCGAGGTCGGCTCGCCACTCTGGCGGCGCGCGGCGCCCTGCTGTCGATTTGACACGCGCCCGCGTGCCTCCGCCCGCGCCATCCGGCGTTCCTCGCGGCATTTGCGCGATTTCCCCCGGTGGCATCTGGCTTGCGAGCGCCCGCGCCCAGGAGGTCCCGCCATGCTCGTCCACGCCGCCCAGGTCCCCGTCCGGTCATCGATCCCATCGCCGCTGTCCGCCGGCCAGCACGCGCTCCGGCGCGGGCGGCCCCTCGACGCGGCCGGGGCGGCGCCGGGCGGGGGATCGAGCGCGGCGGTGGACCAGCTTTGCCGGGGCCTTGTCGAAATGACACCGGAGCTCTTCGGCCGCGCGCTGCGGCTCTCCCGGTCGCCCGCGGCGGCGGAGGATCTCGTGCAGGACACCGTGGAGCGCGCGCTCCGGTTCGCGGGGAGCTACGAGCCTGGGACCAACCTGCGGGCGTGGGTGCACCAGATCCTCTTCAGCGTCTTCATCACCCGCTGCCGCCGCAGCCGTCGCGAGCGCAACGCCCTCGACGTGCTCGCGACCGACCCGTGCGCGTGGACCGCGCCCGAGCGCCGCGCGGAGATGCACGCCCTGTCGCCCGGCGTGCGCCGCGCGCTCTCGACGCTCCCGCCGGGCTTCCGCGACACGGTGGTGCTCGTCGATCTCGAGGAGATGTCGTACAAGGACGCGGCGACGCGGCTGGGCGTCCCGGTCGGCACGGTGATGAGCCGGCTGCACCGGGGCCGGAAGCTGCTCGCCGAGGCGCTGCGGGGCCAGGCCCCGGCCGACGTGCAGGCCGCGGCGTGAGCGCCCGCGGCGCGCCCCGTCGCGCCCGGGCCGACCGCTCACGCCCCGGTCGCCAGGGCGACGCGCGCCCGGCGAATCCCCTCCGCTGGACGGACCGCGATCGCTTGTCGCGCTGCGCGGTGCCCCCTACGCTCGGTGCGCCACCGAGGAGGCGTTCCTCGCAGGAGGCGACATGGCAACGACCGCGAAAGAGCCCCACGTCGTCATCGTCGGCGGAGGCTTCGGCGGCCTGAACGCCGCGAAGGCGCTCCGCGACGCGCCCGTCCGGATCACGCTCGTCGACAGGACCAACCACCACCTGTTCCAGCCGTTGCTCTACCAGGTGGCGACGGCGAGCCTCTCGCCCGCCGACATCGCGGTTCCGATCCGCTCGGTCCTGTCGCGCCAGCGGAATGTCCGGGTCCTGCTCGGCGAGGTGACGCGCGTGGACCTCGCCGGCCGGCGCCTCGTCATCGACGAGGACGCGCTCGATTACGATTACCTGATCCTCGCCGTCGGCGCGGCGAACAACTACTTTGGCCACGAGGAGTGGGCCCGGTTCGCGCCGGCGCTCAAGAGCCTCGACGAGGCGCTCACCATCCGCGAGCGCATGCTGCTCGCCTTCGAGGCCGCCGAGCGCGAGGAGGACCCGGAGGCGCGGCGGCGGCTGCTCACGTTCGTCGTCATCGGCGGCGGCGCGACCGGCGTGGAGATGGCCGGCGCCTTCGCCGAGCTCGCGCGCCACATCCTCGAGCGCGACTTCCGCGCCCTCGACGCCTCGCTCGCGCGGGTGCTGCTCGTCGAGATCGGGCCGCGCATCCTCCAGGCCTTCCCCGAGCGCCTCTCGGAGAGCGCCGAGGAGCAGCTCGTGTCGCTCGGCGTGGAGGTCGTCAAGGGGCGCCGCTTCCGGTGCATCGACGCCCAGGGGGTCGAGTTCGACGACGGCGAGCGCCTCCCCGCCGCGACCGTCATCTGGGCGGCCGGGGTCCGCGGCACGCCGCTCGCGCGGTCGCTCGGGGTCGAGCTCGATCGGATCGGCCGCGTGAAGGTCGCGCCGGACTGCTCCTTGCCCGGCCACCCGAGCGCGTTCGCGATCGGCGACATGGCCATGCTCCGCGACAGGAACGGCGTCGACGTGCCCGGCCTCAGCCCCGCGGCGATCCAGGAGGGCCGCTTCGTCGCGCGCTGCATCCTCGGCGACCTCGCGGGCCGCCCGCGCGGGCAGTTCGCCTACCGCGACAAGGGCACGATGGCGACGATCGGCCGCTCGCGCGCCATCGCGAAGCTCGGGCGCCTGCAGCTGTCGGGCATGCTCGCGTGGCTCGCCTGGCTGGGCGTGCACGTGCTCTTCCTCATCGGCTTCAAGAACCGCTTCGTCGTGATGTTCGCGTGGATGTGGCAGTACATCACGTTCAAGCGCGGCGCCCGGCTCATCACCGGCCACACCGCGCGGAGCGCGCTCCCCGCCGCCGCGCCGGCGCTCTCCCCGCCGACGCCGCGCCCGTCGGCCCGGGGCGCCGCGCCCCCCTCGCTCGCTTGACGCGCGCCGTCCGCCATGGCGGATACGGCGTCCCGTGACTCCCGTGAAGGCCCGCAAGGTCCAGGCAGCAGCGCGATCCGTGGCCGTCGATCCGGCGCCGCCCCCGGCCCCGGCGAGCGCTCCGGGCGTGGCCCTGGGCGTGGACGACGCGGCGCTCGACGACGCGTCGGACCTGACGCCGGTCGTGGCCGCCAACCTCAAGCGGTTCCGCGCCGAGCGCGGCCTGTCGCTCGAGCGCCTGGCGAAGGCCTCCGGCGTGAGCCGGGCGATGCTCGGGCAGATCGAGCTGGGCCAGAGCACGCCGACCATCAACGTCCTGTGGAAGATCGCGCGCGCCCTCGGGGTCCCGTTCTCGGCCCTCATGAGCCAGGCGACGTCGCCCGTCACGACCGTCATGCGGTCCTCGCAGGCGCGCATCCTCCGCTCGCGCGACGGCGCCTTCTCTTCCCGGGCGCTCTTCCCGACCGACCGGCCGCGCAACGTGGAGTTCTACGAGCTCCGCCTCGCGCCCCGCGCCGTGGAGCACGCCGACGCGCACGCCCCCGGCACCTCGGAGAACCTGGTCGTCACCGAGGGCTCGGTGGAGATCACCGTGGCCGGCGAGCGGCGCGTGCTCGAGACCGGCGACGCCATCCTGTTCGAGGCCGACAGCCCGCACAGCTACCGCAACCTGAGCGGCGCCGAGGCCGTCATGTACCTCGTCATGACCTACGGCTCGCGCGGGTAACCTCGCCGTGTTTCGCGACGCCGGGCGCTCCCGTGTCCATCCGGTATCTGAGACATTTCATCCGTTATAATGACAGATTCTGCTTGCACCCTCCGTTTTAGCCTGACATATGTCCGTTATAGCGGCGTTTACGCGCTGCACGTTGCAAGGAGGGCGCGATGCGGATCACCTGGATCGGTGGGTTGGATCGCAACCAGGCTCAGCTTGAACGGATGGCGTTGCAGGCGGGGCACCACCTCGAGTTTCACACGGGCAACACCGGCGGCCGCGGCGCGGCCGAGCTGCGGGCGGCCATCGAGCGGGCCGATCTGGTGATCGTGCTCACCGACGTGAACAGCCACGGCGGCGTGCTGCTCGCCAAGAAGCTTTGCCAGAAGCTCGGGCGCGCCGCGCTCATGATCCGCCGCTGCGGCGCGGCGCGCTTCCAGCAGCTGCTCGACGCGATCGCGCAGCGGGAAGCCCGCCTCCTGGCGGGATAACGAACGAGGACAGCGATGCGATGCTTGATGACGGTGGTGCTCGGCCTGGTGTTGGCGCTGTCGGCGTGCTCGAAGAGCAAGGCGGGCGCCGCGGGGGAGGTGAAACTCCTCAACGCCTCCTACGACCCCACGCGCGAGCTCTACGAGGAGGTGAACGCCGCCTTCGCGAAGCGCTGGAAGGCGCAGCGCGGGCAGGACGTCACCATCAAGCAGTCGCACGGCGGCTCGGGCAAGCAGGCCCGGTCGGTGATCGACGGGCTCGACGCGGACGTGGTGACGCTCGCGCTCTCCTACGACATCGACGCGATCATGGCGGCCGGGCTCATCAAGGACGGGTGGCAGTCGCGCCTGAAGCACAACAGCGCTCCCTGCACATCGACCATCGTCTTCCTGGTGCGCAAGGGCAACCCGAAGGGCATCAAGGACTGGGATGATCTCGTGAAAGAGGGCGTGGAGGTCATCACGCCGAACCCGAAGACCTCGGGCGGCGCGCGGTGGAACTACCTCGCCGCGTGGGGATACGAGCTCAAGCGCGCGGGCGGCGACGAGGCGAGAGCGAAGGACTTCGTGGGGCGCCTCTACAAGAACGTGCCAGTCCTCGACGCCGGCGCGCGCGGCTCGACCACGACGTTCGTCGAGCGCGGGATCGGCGATGTCCTCATCTCCTGGGAGAACGAGGCGCTGCTCGCCGTGAAGCAGCTCGGCGAGGACAAGTTCGAGGTGGTCGTGCCGTCGGTGAGCATCCTCGCCGAGCCGCCGGTCGCGGTGGTCGACAAGGTGGTTGACAGGCGAGGTACGAGGGCGGCGGCGGAGGCGTACCTCGAGTTCCTCTATACCGAAGAGGGGCAGCGCCTCGCGGCCAAGCACTTCTACCGCCCGCGCGACCCGGCGATCCTCGCGGCGGCGCAGGCGGAGGGCGTCTTCCCGAAGGTCGAGCTGTTCTCGATTGACGAGGTGTTCGGCGGATGGCAGAAGGCCCAGAAGACGCACTTCTCCGACGACGGCGTCTTCGACCAGATCTACCAGGCCGGCGACTAATTCTGTGGCTCTCCTCTGGCGTCGACAGAGCGTCCTGCCCGGCTTCGGGCTGGCGATGGGGATTACGGTAACGTACCTGTCGCTGCTCGTGCTCGTCCCGCTGTCGATGATCTTCCTGAAGACGGCCACGATCGGCCCGGGCGAGATCTGGGAGGCGGTGAGCTCCAGGCGCGCGCTCGCGTCGTTCGGCCTGAGCCTGAGCGCGTCGCTCCTCGCCGCGGGCGTCAACGCGGTGTTCGGCGTGCTCGTGGCGTGGGTGCTCGTGCGCTATCGCTTCCCGGGCCGCTCGGTGGTCGACGCGCTCGTGGATCTGCCGTTCGCGCTGCCGACGGCCGTCGGCGGCATCGCGCTCACGGCCATCTACGCGCCCCGGGGGTGGCTCGGCCAGTTCCTCTATCCGCTCGGCATCGAGACGGCGTTCAGCCGCCTCGGCGTGGTCATCGCGCTCACCTTCGTGGGGCTCCCGTTCGTGGTCCGCACGGTCCAGCCGGTGCTGGAGGAGCTCGACGTGGACCATGAAGAGGCGGCGGCGTCGCTCGGCGCGAGCCGCTTCGTGATCTTCCGCCGCATCCTCCTGCCGCCGCTCTGGCCGTCGATCCTCACCGGGTTCGCGATGGCGTTCGCCAGGGCGCTCGGCGAGTACGGCTCGGTGGTGTTCATCTCGGGGAACATGCCGTTCAAGACCGAGATCACGCCGCTCGTCATCATGACGAAGCTGGAGCAGTACGACTACGCGGGCGCGACGGCGCTGGCGATGGTCATGCTGGTCGTCTCGTTCTCCCTCCTGTTCCTGCTCAACCGGCTGCAGGCCTGGAACAACGCGCGCACCTCGTCGCGGGGGCGGGCGCCGGCCGCCGAGCAGGGGCAGGCGGCGCCGCCGGGCGCGCACGGGGTCGCGCGGTAATGGCGGGGGCGACGGCGGGCAACCTGGGGCGTGCGCGCGCGACGGACGCGCGCCGCGCGACGTCCGAGCCCGCGGCGGTGCGCTGGGCGCTCACGGCCGCGGCGCTCGCGTTCCTCGCGTTCTTCCTGTTCCTGCCGGTCGTGGCGGTGTTCATCGAGGCGCTGAAGGACGGCCTCTCGGGGTACTGGCGGGCGATCACCCACCCGGACGCCGTCGCCGCGATCGAGCTCACGCTGATGACCGCGGCCATCGCCGTGCCGCTCAACCTGGTCTTCGGCGTGGCCGCGGCCTGGGCGATCGCGCGCTTCGAGTTCTCGGGCAAGAGCCTCCTGGTCACGCTCATCGACCTGCCGTTCGCGGTCTCGCCGGTGATCTCCGGGTTGATCTTCGTCCTGCTCTTCGGGGCGCAGGGGCTGCTCGGCCCCTGGCTGCGGGAGCACGATCTCCAGGTGATCTTCGATCGCCCCGGGATCATCCTGGCCACGACGTTCGTGACGTTCCCGTTCGTCGCGCGCGAGCTCATCCCGTTCCTCGAGAGCCAGGGGACGGACGAGGAGCAGGCGGCGCTGTCGCTCGGCGCGAGCGGGTGGAGCATGTTCTTCCGCATCACGCTCCCCAACGCGAAGTGGGGCCTGCTCTACGGCGTGGTGCTCTGCAACGCGCGGGCGATGGGCGAGTTCGGCGCGGTCTCGGTCGTCTCGGGCCATATCCGTGGACAGACCAACACGATGCCGCTGCACGTCGAGGTGCTCTACAACGAATACCAGTTCTCGGCGGCGTTCGCGGTGGCGTCGCTCTTGCTCTTGCTCGCGTTGCTCACGCTCTTCGCGAAGCGCCTCATCGAGCGCAGGGCGCAGCGCGAGGTCGCTCCGGCGCTCGCCGCTCCGGACGCGAAGGACGGCGCCGCGTAATCCGCGCGTTCGAGCGCGCGCCGCCCGATCGCGCGGGGGCGGCGCGCGCTGTCGCGGCCGCGTCCAGCTTGCGATTGGCCCCCGGCGCTCCAGGTTGGAGGGAGGGGGGACGCCATGCGGATCAGGGAAGTGATTGGGCGCGTGATCGGGGGAGCCCTGTCTCCCCTCGTGCTGGGGGGCAGCTTTCTCCGGGCAGCGAGGCTGTTCCATCCCGACGGCGTGGTCTACTGCGCCGGGGTGAAGGCGCTCGCGGTCGAGGGCGAGGTCGGCGCGCTCGCGCAGCGGCTCGCGGGGCCGGCGCTCGTGCGCCTGTCGGGCGGGATGTGGCGGTGGCGGGGCGGCAAGGGCGAGCGGCGCCCGGACGTGCTGGGGATCTCGATGCGCTTCCGGGCGAGCGAGGAGATCACGCCGCTCGTGAGCCCGGGGGATCAGGATCTCCTCTTCGTGAGCGCTCGCCGGTTCGCGCTGCTTCCGGTCGCGCTGTTCACGACGAACAGGCGCGATTTCCTGGCCAACGACTACTACGCGCAGCTGCCGTTCGACGTGGCCGGCCTCGGTCGCGCGGAGTTCCGGTTGATCCCGATGCGCGCGGCGACGGTGGGGCAGAACCGCCGGGAGAGGCTCGAGTGCGCCGCCGCGGCGGGGCTCGCGCTGCTGCGGCTCGAGGTCAGGCGGAGGGGGCTGCGCAAGCGGTGGATGGCCGTGGCCGACGTCGTGCTGTACGAGGCGGTGGACGTGGACCAGAAGGCGCTGCACTTCAGTCCGTTCCACGCGGGGCGGGGGATCGTGCCGAGGGGGTTGCTCCAGGCGACGCGGCGCCCGACCTACGCGGCGGGCTACCTCGGGCGGCTGCTGGCGCGGACGCGCGGGCGGGGCGCCGCCCGGGGGGCGCGGCGCGCGGGGGGCGCGGGAGGGGCGCGGGGGCAGTGACAGGGACGCGGCGTAGAGGCCGCGGCGCGGGGGCCGCAGGGCGTGCGCAGGGGCAAGGGGGCATCCCGAGACGCAGGGGCCGGGGGAGGGTGGAGGGGGGCGCGGTGTGTCGAGCTGGCTCGGCCGCAGAAATGTGTACGAAGATGATGCGGGCGTTGACAGCGGGGCAGGAATGAGGCATGACCTCGCGCCGCTTCCAACAGTCGGTGAGGTAGCCAAGTGGTTAGGCAACGGTTTGCAAAACCGTTATACGCGGGTTCGAATCCCGTCCTCACCTCCGCGCTTGCAGAGGCCAGGCGCTGAGCGCAGGCCAGGGACAGGTCGCCGAGCGGGGCCAGCAGGGATCATGAAGGCGATGGAGACGCCTCGGGCTTTCCAGCATGCGCCCGGAGGCGAGCCCGTGATTCGCCCCCTGACCCCGGCCGATGAGCCCTTGCTCTGGGAAATGCTCTATCAGGCCATCCATGTCCCGGATGGCTGCCCGCCGCCCCCGCGGGACGTCGTGCGCCGCCCCGAGCTCTCCAGGTATGTGCGAGGCTGGGGCGATGAGGACGATCTGGGATTCGTGGCGATGCAGGACGGTGACGCCGTCGGCGCGGCCTGGCTTCGCCGGCTGACTGGCGCGCTCGCAGGGTACGGGCACGTGAACGACGAGACCCCCGAGCTCACCGTCGCCTTGCTTCCCCAGCATCGGGGGCGAGGGCTGGGCACACGGCTGCTCACCTGCCTGCTGGAGGCCGCCCGGATCCGCTATCCCGCGGTCTCGCTCAGCGTGTCGCCGGATAACGCCGCGCTGCGCCTCTACCGGCGGCTGGGCTTCGTCGACGCGGGGCAGAGCGGCTCTTCGCTCACCCTGGTGCTGGCGTTCGCGGCGGGCTCCGGCGGGTGAGCGCCCCACACGCGACCGTCTCCCGGCGGCGGCGCGGCCGTCGCCCTCGACGACCGGAGGCCCCGCGGCGCACCTCCGCTGCGCGGTTTCAGCGCGGATCGAACCAGGTGTAGCCGTAATCGAAGCAGAGCTCCTCGCCCACCTCGATGTCGCGGAGCGCGACGGCTGCCATCGAGTCCGGAACGGGACCATCGCTCATCTCGACGTCCGGCGTCGCCGAGTGGTTGTAGAGCGCGAGCAGCCCCCAGGCATAGGCCTTCTCCCGCCCCGGCTCGTCTCCCCACGTGAACACATGGTGGAGCGCCTGGCAGCCGCGGTGCTCCTCCGTCTTCAGATCCGAGGCTGGAGAGCAGCTCACGGCGGCCCACTCGACGCACGTCCCCTCTGGCAGGAAGCGGCGCGCGAAGACGCCCCGGCCCTTGCCAGGGATGCGGCGCCACACGACGTTCGGATGGAACTGGTTCTCGGCGATGACGGCGTCGATTTCCTGATCGGTCATGGAGCGCCGGCGACGCTATGGAGCGCCGCCAACGCTATCACGCCCCGTCGGCGCCCGACATCGCCCGTCCGGCGAGACGCCGGCGTTGGCGGCTCGGGCGGCGTATGCCCAGACTCGCCGCCGCGTGAGACAGAAGGTGATCGACGCGCGCCGCGGAGCCCGTCGCCCCGCCATCGTGTTCGACCCCAGCGGTCGAGGCGTGGAGGCGATCCTCGAGCGCAACGGATACGCGATCGTCCACCGGCAGCACGGCCCCATCAAGAACGAGGGGCTCGGCCGGTGGTTCCGGACCTCGGTGCCCTCGGATACGTTCGTGGCGATCGACAAGGCGCTGCTCGCCGGCACGTCCTTCGAGGGCAAGCGGACACGCCACAGGTGGAAGATCCAGTGACGGTCGCCGTCCGAGGCGCCCGGGCTCGTGATACCGTGTCGTGGATGGGCCACCGCACTCGGGCGCCGCGGTGGCGCGGGTGAGCCCGGCGCGCTGACGCATGGCCTCGGACCCTCCGCGAAAACCTGGTGCGCTGCCCGAAGGTGCGGGCGAGCGGGCAACGGGAGATCGGGCCGCCGCCGCCGTGGAGCGCACGCTCCCGTACGAGCTGGAGCGCACGCTCCCGTACGAAGCAGGGCGCTCGCTCCCGTACGAGGCCGGCGCGGAGGGCTCCGCCCCGCCGCCGAGCGACCGCGCGCCGACCCGGGTCTGGTCGCCGCAGCGCCCCGTGGCCGCGCCGCCGGCGGCGCCCGCGCGCCCGCCGTGGGCGCGGCTCGGCGCGGCGCTCCGCGCGGCCTTCCGGCCCACGCCCCGCGGGGCAGGGCCGGAGCCGCCGGCGGCGGGGCCGAGGCCGCCGCGCCGCGCCCGGCTCCTCCGCTGGGCCAGGCGGCTCGCGATCGCCTTCGCCTGCCTCCTCGCCGCCGGTTCGGTCGCCTTCTTCCTCGTCGTCCGCCGCTACGAGCGCGACCTGCCGACGACCGCGGAGCTGAAAGACTACAACCCGCCGCAGGTGACGCGGTTCCTGGCGCGCGACGGCACGGTGATCGGCGAGCTCTTCACCGAGCGCCGGACCCTCGTGCCCGTCACCGAGATCCCGCCGGTGATGAGCCTCGCGGCGCTCGCCGCGGAGGACGCCAGGTTCTACCAGCACGACGGCTTCAACTACCTCGGCATGCTCCGCGCGCTGCTCGTCAACCTGCGCTCCGCGGAGGCGCGCCAGGGCGGCAGCACGATCACCCAGCAGGTCGTGAAGAACGTGCTGCTCACGCACGAGCGCACGCTCGACCGCAAGATGCGCGAGCTCCTCCTCGCCCGCCGCATCGAGCAGGAGCTCACCAAGGACCAGATCCTGGAGCTCTACCTCAACCACATCTACTTCGGCCACGGGCGCTACGGGGTCGAGGAGGCGGCGCGGTACTACTTCGGCAAGAGCATCCGGCACGTGACGCTCGCCGAGGCGGCGCTCCTCGCGGGCATCGTGAAGGGCCCCTCCATCTACTCGCCGCGCGTGAAGCCGGAGCGCGCCTTGAAGCGCCGCGCGTTCGTGCTCGGCCAGATGCGCGAGAAGCGGTTCGTGCCCGCGGCGCAGGTCGACGCCGCGCTCGCCGAGCCGATCCGCCTCGCGCCCGAGCCGGAGCCGACGGACGAGCTCGCGCCCGAGGTCCTCGCCGAGGCCGAGCGCGCGCTGCGGCAGGCCGTCGGGCCGGACGCGCGGTACGGCGGCTACACGGTCCTGACGTCGATCGACCCGGCGCTCCAGGCCGCGGCGCGCGCCGCCGTGCGCCAGAACCTCGACGCCTACGCCGCGCGGCACGGGCTCGTCGCGCCGTTCGCCCGCAAGAAGGGCGATCCGGCGCCGTTCCAGGGCGCCCCGACCGATCCGAACCGCGCCTACCTCGGCGTGGTGACCGGCGCCGACGACGCGCGCGGCGCGCTGGCGGTCCGGGTGGGGACCGCGCAGGGCGCGGTCGATCTGCGCAAGGAGCGCCGGTACAACCCGCGCGGGCTCCCGCCGAGCCGCTTCGCGGAGGTCGGCAAGGTGCTGCGCGTGCGCTTCGCGGGCGCCCCCGCGTCCGGCGCGCTCCGGCTCGACCTCGGCCCGCAGGGCGCGCTCGTCGCGATCGACCCGCGCACGCGCGAGATCCTCGCGCTCGTCGGCGGCTACGAGGGCGCGCGCGGCGGGTTCGATCGGGCGAGCCACGCGCACCGCCAGCCGGGGTCGACGTTCAAGGCGTTCGTCTACGGCTACGGCATCCACGCGCGCAAGCTCACCCCCGCGTCGATGCTCGAGACGGACCCGGCGGCGCTCGACGGGTACCGGCCCGGCAACCACGACGAGGGCGCGGGGCAGCGCCCGAAGCGGCTGCGCGAGGCGTTCGCGCAGAGCGTGAACGTGGCCGCGGTGTCGGCGCTCCGAGCGGTCGGCCCCGAGGCCGTGGTCGCCTGGGCGCGCGAGCTCGGGATCCGCTCGAAGCTCGGCGCCGACCTGTCGCTCGCGCTCGGCGCCTACGAGGTGACCCCGCGCGAGATGGCGGCCGCGTACGCGACGTTCGCGGCGGGCGGCGCGTACCAGGAGCCCGCCCTCGTGACGCGGATCACGGGGCCGCACGGCGAGGTCCTCCCCCTGCCGGCGCGCCCGGCGCCGCGCCCGGTGATGACCGCGGCGGAGGCGTACGTCACGACCAGCCTGCTCCGCTCCGTCGTCGAGACCGGCACGGCGAAGCAGGCGCGGTCGTTGCGCCGGCCGATCGCGGGCAAGACCGGCACGACGAACCACGCCCGGGACGCGTGGTTCGTGGGCTACTCGACGGACGTCGCGTGCGCCGTCTGGACCGGCTTCGACGACGCCGCGCCGCTCGGGGCGAGCGAGTCGGGCAGCAGCGCCGCCCTGCCGGCCTTCGTCGCGTTCATGGCGAAGGCGCACGCGGGGCGGCCGGCGACCGACTTCCCGGAGCCGCTCGGGATCGTGCGCCTCGACATCGATCCGGAGACGGGGATGCTGGCGATGCCCGGCCAGGAGAGCGCGATCCAGGAGGTGTTCCTCGAGGGCACGGAGCCGGCCGGCCTCGCGCTGCCGGACCCGTCCGCGATCGGGCAGGGGCTCCTGGATCTGTTCAAGGCGCAGTAGCCGCGCTGGCCCGGAGGTCCGATTCCCCTCGAGTCCCTGCAGCGCGCCTCATCATCTCATGATCTCTGCCGGCGCTGCCTCCGGGGACGCAGGGCGGGCGGACCTTCACCCATGCTCCAGGACACCTCTCCTCGATTTCTGAGCTCGTCTTCTGAGCTCGTCCGGGGGAGGCGAGCGGGCGGGCCGCGCCCCTCGGCGCGGCCCGCGCGGCTCAGCTGGGATCGGCCTTGGGCGTGGTCGCCGTGCTCGGCGGCAGCTCGGGCTTCTTGATGTACTCGGTCGGGAGGTCGCCGGTGAGCGCCTTGAGGAACGTGACGATCGACTTCACCTCCTCGGGCTTGGCCTCCACGCCGAGCTGGTGCCACGCCATCGTCTTCACGGCCTCGTCGAGCGACGCGATCGAGCCGTCGTGGTAGTACGGGAAGGTCTTCTCGACGTTCCTGAGGCTCGGGACGCGGAAGAAGAACTTGTCCTTCTCGTCCTTCGTGTGATCGAAGCGCCCGTTGTCCTTGAGGCCGGGGTACTCCTTCACGAGGCCGAGCTTCTGGAAGCTCGAGCCGCCCACGGCCACGCCCGTGTGGCAGGTCGGGCAGCCGAGCGAGATGAACTTGTGGAACCCGGCCTTCTCCTCGGCGGTGAGCGCCTTGTCGTCGCCGCCCAGGTACTTGTCGAAGCGCGACGGCGTGACGAGGCCGCGCTCGAACGCGCCGATGGCCCGGGCCATGTTGTCGTACGTGACCGGGTCCTTGTCGTCGGGGAAGGCGGCCTTGAAGAGCTTGACGTACTCGGGGATGGACTTGAGCGTCGCGATGACCCGCTTCTCGTCCGGCATGGCCATCTCGACGGGGTTCAGGATAGGCCCCTTGGCCTGCTCCTCGAGGTTCTCCGCGCGGCCGTCCCAGAACTGGGCGACGTGGTGGCCCGCGTTGTAGGCGGTGGGCGAGTTGCGGCCGCCGAGCTGCCCCTTGTGGCCGGGCGAGAAGGGCTTGTTGTCGACGCCGTAGTTGGAGAGGTCGTGGCACGAGTTGCAGGAGATGTCGTGGTTCTTCGAGAGGCGCGTCTCGTACCAGAGCATCCTGCCGAGGGTCACCTTGTCATCGGTGATCGGGTTCTTGTCATATTCGAACTTGGCGGGCAGGACCTTGAAGGCCTTGACGTCCTTCGGATCGAAGACGAGCGGCTTCGTGGCGGCCGCCGCGGTCGAGGTCGCGGCAGGTTTCGCGGTCTGGGCCGGGGGGGCCTGATTCTCCGCCGATCGGTCGCACGCGCCCAGTCCGGCGGCGACGAGGAGCACACTGATGAGAGATGAGGGCCAACGCATGAGGTCTCCTGGCTCGTGAGGACGGCGACCACGGTAAAGAGAGCCGCCCTGAACGTCAACGCGCGCGGCCGTCGCGCCCGCAGACTCCCGGGCCGCGGGGTGCGGCGACGCTCGAAAGGTGCGCCGAGGGGGGGATGTGTATGACAGGCCCGCCGCGCCGGACGGCCTCGGCTGCCTGCGCGTGGGCTCCTCTTGCGCGCGTGGGGGGCACTGAGCAACCCTGGCGCCGTGCAGTCGCCGATCGACAGCGGGGTCGTGCTCATCACCGGCGCGTCGTCCGGCATCGGCCGCGCGCTGGCGCTCGAGGTCGCGCCCCGCGCCCGGGCGCTCGTGCTGGTCGCGCGCCGCAAGGATCGCCTTGAGGCGCTGCGCGACGAGCTCGCCGCGGCGCGCCCGGCGCTCGTGGTGCGCGTCTTCGGCTGCGACGTCACCGACCGCGCGGCGGTCGACGCGATGCTCCTCGCGGCCACGGCCGAGGTCGGGGAGATCGACGTCCTCGTCAACAACGCCGGCTTCGGCGACCTCAGCCTGTTCGACCTCTCGGCGTGGTCGCGGACCGAGCAGATGATCGCGCTGAACGTGACGAGCCTCGCCTACCTCACGCACCGGCTCGTCGGCCCGATGGTGTCGCGAGGGCGCGGCGCGATCGCGAACGTGAGCTCGGGGTTCGGCCTCACGTTCGCCCCGGGGATGGCCTCGTACATCGGCACGAAGCACTTCGTCACGAGCTTCACCGAGGCCCTTCGCCTCGACCTTGCGGGCACCGGCGTGCGGGTCACGCAGGTGTGTCCGGGCCCGGTCCGGACGGAGTTCAACGAGATGGCGGGAAACTTCACCGGCCTCGAGCCGCCGGCGCTCCTGTCGATCTCGCCGGAGCGCTGCGCGCGCGCGCTCGTTCGCGCGGTGGACCGGGGTCGCGCGCTCGTGGTGCCCGGGGTGGTGGCGTGGCTGGTCGTGATGCTCGGCGTCGTCTGCCCGCGCTGGCTCCTCCGGCTCGCCTACTGGCCGATCGCGCGCGCGCTGCGCAAGAAGCAGCTCGCCGTGCGCGGCGCTCCGGCGCCCTGAGGCGTCGGGCGGCGCGGGCGCCGGGAGAGCGGCGGCGGCGGGCGAGCGGCAGGAGGCCTCACGGAGCGGGGCTCCCGGCGCGAGCGCTTCGTCCGCAGCCGCGCCCCGCACCGTGGTAGCGTCCCGGGCGGTGCGCCCAGCTTCCGAGGAGAACTTTCGATGAAGAAATATCGATGCGTCGTCTGCGGGTTCATTTACGATCCGGCGCTCGGCGATCCGGACACCGGCATCGCGCCGGGGACCGCGTTCGAGCACCTGCCTGACACCTGGATCTGCCCGGACTGCGGCGCGACGAAGGCCGACTTCGAGCCGATCGACGACTGAGCGCTCCCTGCCACGGCAAGGCGCGCGCCGCGGCTCCGCACGGCGGCGCGCGCACCCGTCATCGTTCCGCCGCGCAGCGCCCGCCACCGCGCCGCCGCGCCCGCCACCGCGCCCCCGGAGGCGCCTGCCACGGACCGTCCGCAGACCCCCCAACTCGATCACGACGTGGCGCCGGCCAGCACGTGGTGCCGGCATGCGATGCGCTGCTCGTCGAGCTTGCCCGGTGGCTTTTTGAACGGGGCCGGGGAACCGTGCCGCCGCGATCTCCCGCAGGAGGATGGCGCCTGCGCAGGTCGCGCTGGACGCTATGACCACGAGCGTGGTCCCTGGCAGGGACCGAGCGCTTCTCCCGATGTCCGCAGCGACGCGACAGGCGTTGCTCACGCCTATCGAGCGCCTCCGTGCGCCCGGGAAGAAAATCAAGAAGAACTGATAAGAAAGAAACGAGGGGTGGACCTGACAGGGATCGAACCTGCGACCTCTAGAGTGCGATTCTAGCGCTCTCCCAACTGAGCTACAGGCCCTCGCTTTCGAGAGCGCGGACTCTACTCGCCGCGCCGTGGTTGTCAAGCACGGATCTTTTTTTCCGTCCGGCGGCGCGGCTTTCGGCCGATCTGCCCGGTGCTGCGCCGCGCAGGTTCGTCCCTGGGTGGGCACCGATCGGGTAGGCCCCCGGCGAGGGTGTTCGCCGCGCGGGGTGGGGGACGGGCCGTGTCTGAGCCCGGGTGCCCACGCTCCTCCGGCTCCGCCGGAGGAGCGTGGGCTCAGGCGAGTTCGGCGGGGCCCCCACCCCGCGCGGCGAACACCCTCGCCGGGGGCCGGGCAGCCCGGCAAGACCTCGTTCCGCGCGTCAGGCCTCCGGCGCCGCGGGGCCTCCGGCGCAACCAGGACGCCCCCGGGCGACGCGGTTGCTACTCCGCGGCTTTCCCAGGCTGCGCCGGCGCCCCGGTGTGCGCGCGCGCCCGCGCCTTCGGGTTGTAGAAGGAGAAGAGCCGTTCGCGCTCCTCCCCGTAGCTCTGTGTCGAGCCCCACCTCGGGTTCCAGTCTTTCACCCAGTACACCTCGCCCGAGACGATCGCGTCCTCGGGCCGGCCCGTGCGCTCGGGGTACCGGTACATGTACTCCTTCATGGCGTCCCGGTACGCGCTGTTGCCCGGCAGCTTGATGCGGGCGAAGTAGTCGCACCAGATCTGGCTGTACCCGAAGCTCTTCGCGTTCAGGAGGTCGAAGTTCGGCGGCTCACCCGTGAACGGATTGATGTGCCGGCCGTCGACCGTCACGGCGTCGACGACGAGCGTTCCGTCATCCATGACCGGGTTGGGCGAGAACATGAACCAGCCCTGGAGGAACCGGAGCTTCTGCGAGAGGACCCGGATCGGCTCGGGGTGGGGGACCTTCCAGCGGTTCTTGATGACCCAGAGCTCGACGGCCGCCTGGTTGACGGCGCCGACGAACATCGCGATGACGGCGAGCTCGCGCAGCGCGGCGAGCGCCCTCCGGCCCGCCACCCGGATCGGCGCGGGCGGGGGCGCGACCTCCGAGCGCTCCGGGACCCGCAGGCCGAGCGCCCTGCCCAGGCCGCGGCGCTGCGAGGCGTCCATCGCCGCCGTCACCGCGCCGCCCACGACCGGCAGGCGGAGCGCCCAGGCCACGGCGGGGCCGAGCGGGAGCGCCGCGATCATGTCGGCGAGCGCCTCGGCGCCCGTGACCAGCGCCCCGTCGGGGCGCCGCGCCGAGAGCGCGCGCGCCGCGGCGGTCGACTCCTCGAAGGCGAGCAGGCCGAAGCGGTCCATCCGCTTCAGCACGCGGCACGCGAAGAGCGCGCCCGGCGACCGCGGATCGAAGAGCACGACCCGGGCGCGGTGGAGGCGCCGCATCGTGCGCGCGGCGATCTCCCAGTCCTCGCGGCCGATGAGCAGCGTCGAGAACACGCAGAGCGCCCACGCGAAGGGGCCCAGCACGAAGGTCGCGCCGAAGCCGATGTGGAGCACGTTCATCATGACCAGCGCGAGCCTCCGCGCCCACGCCCGGCCGAGCGGCGACAGGAGGCACACCGGGATGGCCGCCTCGAAGGCGAGCACCATCCGGGTCATGAACAGGATCATCCAGCTCGGCGCGTAGTCGCGGAGGTCCGCCACGATGGGCGTCACCATCCGGTCGACGTACAGCACGAAGTGGACCGCGGTCCCGTTCTTCCAGGCGGGGCCGGTCTTGTGCACGACGTTGAAGAAGTAGATCGCCGAGATCTGGATCAGCAGGACGGGCCCGATGAGGGTCACGTGCTGGTCCGGCTTCGCCGGATCGTCGAGGGTGCTGCGGTCGTTCAGATCGTCGGCGGTCCGCTCGCGGCTGCGCTTCAGCGAGGCGAGGAGCGCGTCGACCGAGAACCGGTCGCCCATCGGCAGGAAGCACGTCCACAGGAGGAGCAGGTTGTGGACGACGTAGCCGCCGTTCTCGATGAGCAGGACGCGCCCGTTCATGCTCGTGACGAACACGAGCGAGAGCACCTGCATGAGCTTCGTCTTCCAGCCGATGAGCAGGCAGACGTAGGTGGCGAGGACGACGGCCCACAGGACCCAGAGCTCGCCCGACGTCGAGAAGGCGTTGACGAGCGAGAAGTTGCCGCTCCCCTGCGGGCGCCAGAGGTTCACGTGGTTCGGCAGGACGCCGGTGTCCGCGAACATGTCGGTCCACGCCCACGTGCGGCGGAACAGGTCGCCGATGAGGAAGAAGCCGAGCAGGATGCGCGTGAAGCCGAGCGTCCGCCGATCGAAGGTGAAGAAGCAGTCCCGGAGGACGTCCCACCACGAGGCCACGGGCGCGCGCTCGTCCTTCGCGGCGGCGTCCTCTCCCTTCGCGGCGGTGTCCTCGTCCTTCGCGGCGTCGCCGCGGTCGTCTCGTGTCTCCATAGGGCGTCGGGATCGATCCTGGCGAGCGGAGCGCTCGCCATTCCTTGGCTCGATACCTACCCTAACCGCGCCGGCGCCGCACGAGGCGCGCGCCGCGCTTGATGCGCGCGCCGCGCGGCAGTAACGAGGAGCGGAGGATCCTCATGCCCGACGCTGAAGAGCGCCTCTCGCTCGCGACGTGCGCCTTCGTGGCGAGCTGCATCCTGCTCGCGCCGCGAGAGTGGGTCTCGGCGGGGCTCGGGTTCGCGCTCTCCCTCTCGCTCTTCGCGTGGCACCTCGTCCGCGCGCGCGGCGAGACCTCGCGCCGCGCGCGCGGCGCGTCCACCGCGCGCCCGCAGGCGGCCTCGGGCGTTCAGCGCTCGCCGGGCGAGGAGCCGGCCGAGCCCGCCTGATGGCGCAGCGGGGGGCGACGGAAGCGGGCGCGCACGCGGTTGACCGCGGCGTGCACCTTCGGCGCTGCGAGCACCCGCTGCTCCAGGCGCCGCTTGCCCGGGATGTCCAGGAGCATCACGCCGATCACCATCGTCAGCACGCCCTGGCCCGGCACGCCGGGCAGCGCGAGCACGACCCCGAGCACCACGAGGACGGCGCCCAGCACGTTCTTCCCCACCCGCGCCGCCGCGCGTACCCACGCAGGACACCCCGGCAGGAACGGGGGATTCTCCGTTCGCTCCAGGTAGTCCTCGGGCAGCCGGATCACCACGATGGTCATGACGACCATGCTCGCGAGGAGGCTCGCGAGGAACGCGCCGGCGCCGAGCGCGATCTCCTCGCGGTGGGCGTTCAGGAACGAGAGCGCTGTCTGCGTCGCCGCCATCGTCGCGCCGTGGAGCATACGGCGCGCGGTTGGCCCGGGCGAGGGCGGCCGGGCCGGCTCAGGGCACGAGCACGGTGCCGATGGAGCCCGGCGCGCTCGCCTCGCGCGCGAGATCTCCCGGGCTCAGCCGGCCGACGATGTGGATGCGCCGGACCCCCTCCGCGAGCGCGGCGAACGACTCCTCGAGCTTCGGGATCATCCCGCGCGTGACGGCGCCGCTCGCGATGAGGGCGCGCCCCTCCGCGACCGTGAGGCTCGGGATGCGCGAGGCGGGATCGGACACGTCGCGCAGCACGCCGCGCACGTCGCTCACGAGGAAGAGGCCCGCGGCGCCGAGCTCGATGGCGACCCGGTTGGCGACCGTGTCGGCGTTGATGTTGTAGACCTGCCCGTCGTTGCCGGCGCCGAGGCAGGCGAGGACGGGCACATAGCCGCCGCTCGCCAGGAGCTCGAGGAGGCCGCGGTCGACCCCCGTGATGTCGCCGACGAGGCCGAGGTCCACCGGCTCGGGGCCCGCGCCGGCATAGACCTGCGGCGGCCGCTTGACGGCGGACAGGGCCGGGCCGCTCGCGCCGTGGAGCCCGACGGGGCGGACGCCCGCGGCGAGGAGCGCGGCGCACAGGTCGACGTTGAGCTTGCCAGCGACGACCATCTTCATGACGTCGAGCGTCTCGGCGTCGGTGACGCGCTGGCCCGCCACCTGCCGCACGGGGATGCCGAGCCGCTCCTGCAGCCGGGTGGCCTGCGCGCCGCCGCCGTGGACGACGACCGCGCGCGCGCCGGCGCGGGTGAGCTCGGCGAGATCGCCGGCGAGGACGGCGAGGGCAGGGCCGCCCACGACCTCGCCGCCGAGCTTGATGACGAGCGGGCCTTCCGACGTGGTCACGGGTGCCTCCGTGGTGAGCTGGACCGTTTCATGAGGGGGACACGTATCACTTCTGGTGCGGCCAGGGCAGAGGTCGCCGGCCTCCCCTGCGCGCCGCGGCGCCGGGTGGTGGTCACGTTTGGGGTGCTCACCGGAGGGGCTGGAGCGCAGGCGGGCCACGAGAGGGGCCCGCCGGAACGCAAGCCCCGGAGGTGAGCACCCCAAACGTGACCACCACCCGGCGCCGCCGGCGCTCCCGTGGCATGCTCGAGCCGTGATCCAGGCTGTCCGACAGGCGCTCTCCGGTCGCACGGAGCCGATGCTCGCGCTGCTCGAGCGGCTCGTGAACCTCAACTCGTTCACGGACAACCCGCGCGGCGGCGACGCGGTGGGCGAGGTGATCGCCACCGAGCTCGCGACGATCCCCGGCCTGAGCGTGCGGCGGCTCGCGAGCGCGCGCTTCGCGGCGCACTGGATCGCGGAGAGCGAGGCGGCGAAAGCCTCGCCGGCGGGCCACGTCGCCCTGGTCGGGCACCTCGACACGGTGTTCCCGCCGGGGACGTTCGAGGGGTTCCGCCTGGACGGGGACGTCGCGCGCGGGCCCGGCGTGCTCGACATGAAGGGCGGGCTCGTCGTGGTGATCGAGGCGCTGCGGGCGCTCGAGCGGGTGGGCACGCTGCCTTCGATCCCGGTGCGGCTCGCGATCGTGTCGGACGAGGAGGTCGGGTCGCCCGAGGGGCGCCCGCTGCTCCAGCGCGAGCTCGCGGGCGCGGGCTGCGCGCTCGTGTTCGAGGCGGGGCGCGCGGAGGACAGGATCATCACGGCGCGCCGGGGGACCGGCGCCGCGACGGTGACGGCCACGGGCAAGGCGGCGCACGCCGGCAACGCGCACCAGCAGGGCGCGAACGCCATCTGGGCGCTCGCCCGCTTCATCGACTGGGCGCAGCGGCTGACCGACGCCGCGCGGAACGTGACCGTCAACGTCGGCAAGGTGAGCGGCGGGCACAGCAGGAACACGGTGCCCGACGCGGCGGAGGCGGCGGTCGACTTCCGCTTCGTGAGCCTCGCGGACGGCGAGTCGATCATGGCGGCGCTCTCGGCGGCGGCGCACGAGGCGGCCGCCGACGTCCCCGGCACGTCCGTGCGCGTGGACAGCGCGATCTCGAGGGCGCCGCTCGCGCGGACCGAGGCGAGCGCGGCGCTCTACCGGGAATACGCGGCCTGCGCGCGGGCCGCGGGGCTCGGGGGCGCCGAGGCGCCCCTCATCGGCGGCGGGTCCGACGCGAGCTCCACGGCCGAGATCGGGATCCCGTCGATCGACGGGCTGGGCCCGCGGGGGAGCGGCTTTCACACGAAGGACGAGCTCATCGAGGTGAGGACCCTCGCGCCCAAGGCGGAGGCGCTGGCGTCGTTCCTGCTGGGCAGGCGCCTCGCGGGGAGGTGACGCAGGACGCGCGCGCGGTCGCGCGGCGTGGTCCGACGTTGCGTTGACGCCTCCAGGCGGGCGGAGCATGATCGCCGCATGGCTGGCGCCGCAGCACAAAGGGACCTCGAGAGCCCCCTCGTCGACCGGCCCGACATCTCCGGCCTCGTGGTGGAGGACGACACGCCGGTGGACAACCTGCCTTCAGAGAAGCAGCAGCGGCTGCTGACGGAGAGCTTGTACACCAGCTGGAGCGGGCCGCCGCCGGACGAGAGCGGAGGACCCCGCCCCTTCCTCGCGGCGGCCAACGTGGGGCTGTTCTCGTCCGTGAAGCGGCCCCCGCTCGTCCCGGACTTCTTCCTCAGCCTGGACGTCGTGCCGGCCGAGCCCCGCTGGGCCAAGGAGAACCGGACCTACCTCTTCTGGGAGTTCGGGAAGCCGCCCGAGCTCGTCATCGAGGTCGTGTCGAACCGGGAGGGCGAGGAGCTCGGCAGGAAGCGCCGCGGCTACGCGGGGATGCGGATCCCCCATTACGTGGTCTACGATCCGGCCCGGCACCTCGGAGAGGCGGCGCTCCACGCGTTCGAGCTGCGCGGCGACCTCTACGTGCCGATCCAGCCCTGGTTCGAGCTCCTCGGGCTCGGCCTCGTGGAGTGGGACGGCGAGTTCGAGGGCATGAGCGGTCCATGGCTGAGGTGGCGCGACCAGGACGGTGAGCTGCTGCTGACAGGGGCCGAGCGCGCCGAGAGCGAGCGCGAGCGCGCCGAGAGCGAGCGCGAGCGCGCCGAGAGCGAGCGCAAGCGCGCCGAGAGCGAGCGCGAGCGCGCCGAGAGCGAGCGCAAGCGCGCCGAAGAGGCGGAGCTCCGGGCGCAGCGGCTGGCCGCGCGCCTGCGGGCGCTGGGCGTCGATCCCGACGCAGACACCTGATGTCGCTCGGCGCCGCGGGCGCCGCGGCCGCTGCTCACTCCAGCACCACGAACTTCAGGTACCGCCCCTCCCACCACGCCGGCAGCGTCGGGTGATCCTCCGGCTGTCCGTGGATCGCCCGGACCCGGAGGTCGTCCCGCTCGAGGGTCGCGTCGTCCAGCGTCGCCAGGAAGTCCTCCGCCGTGATGTGGCTGGAGCACGACGCCGCGCACAGCACGCCGCCCGGCTCGAGCACGCGCGCGACCGCCGTGTGCAGCCTCCGGTAGGCCCCGAGCGCGCGGGGCTTCGCGCGCTCGCTCGGCGCGAAGCTCGGCGGATCCGAGATGACGAGGTCGTACCGATCGCCGCGCGCGCGCGCCTTCTCGAGGAAATCGAACACGTCGGCCGTCACGAACTCGTGCGCCGCCGGATCGACGCCGTTCTCGCGGAAGGTGCGCTGCGCGCTCGCGTGCGCGGCCGACGCCGAGTCCACGGAGGTGACCCGGCCCGCGCCGCCGAGCGCCGCGGCCACCGAGAAGCCGCCGGCGTAGCTGAACAGGTTGAGCACGCGCCGGCGCCCGGCCGCGAGCGCCCGCACGCGGGCGCGGTTGTCGCGCTGATCGAGGAACGCGCCCGTCTTCTGGCCGCGCGCGAGGTCGACCTCCATCGCGACGCCCATCTCCCTCACGAAGAGGCGCTCCGGCAGCGGCGGCCCGTGCAGGTGCGCGAGCTTCTTCCCCTCGGCGTCCCCCTGGGCGCGCAGGCCGATCGAGCGGACGCCGCGCGCGCCCAGCGCGCGGGCCAGGTGCGGGAGCAGGCGGTCGAGCCACGGCGCGAGCGCGCCGCCGTCGAGGCGCACCACCGCGGCGCGGTCGTACCGATCGATGACGAGCGACGGCACCCGGTCCCCCTCGCCGTTGCACAGGCGGTACGCGGTCGTGTCGCGGCCGGCGAACCAGCCGTCGCGCAGGGCGAAGGCGCGCTCGAGCCGCCCGGCGATGGCCCGCTCGTCGAGCGGCGCCTGCGCGCGCTGGAAGACGCGGACGGCGATCGGGGAGCCTTCGTCCCAGAGCCCCCGCCCGAGGAACGGCGCGCCCTCGGCCAACAGATCGACCACCTCGCCCGACGCGGCCGCGGCCGCGGCGGCGGGGCGGGGGGCGCGCGCGCCGCGGTGACCTGGGTGGCCGCCGGCGCTCGCGATGCCGTCGCGGTACACCCACGGGTGGCCGCGGCGTACGGCCGCGGCGGCGGTCGCGGTGAGATGGACCCGCATCGCCCCCGCCTAGCACGGCGAGCTCGCAGCGTGCTGCTCCGTGTTCTCCCTGAGCGTGGCCGGCGGCGCGGCGGCGCGACCGGGGACCGAGGGACTGCGCTGCCTTGACGAGCCGCGCGGGCT
The DNA here is from genome assembly GCF_004135735.1 of Sorangium cellulosum. Lineage (GTDB taxonomy): Bacteria > Myxococcota_A > Polyangia > Polyangiales > Polyangiaceae > Sorangium > Sorangium cellulosum_F. The sequence goes on from NZ_CP012670.1 coordinate 538,607, forward strand.
CTCCAATCATCGCGGCCTGCCAGCGTCGGAGGAGCGTGTGGGGCCGATCGATCTCAACATCGATCTCGGCGAGCTCGAAGGCGAGCCCGACGAGCTGTATTCCCTGGCCACCGTCGCCAACATCGCCTGCGGAGGACACGCCGGCGACGCCGGCTCGATGGCGCGCGCGGCGTCCGTCGCCGGCCGCGCGGGCGCCAGGATCGCCGCGCACCCCTCGTACCCCGACCGGCACCGCTTCGGCCGGGTGAGCCTCCCGATCGCCGCGGGCGACCTCCGCGACAGCGTCCGCGCCCAGTGCGCCGCGCTCCGCGAGGCGGCCGAGGGCGCTCGGGTGCGCATCTCGGCGCTGAAGCTCCACGGCGCGCTCTACCACGACGCCGCCCGCGACCCGGAGCTCGCGGAGGCGGTGCTCGACGGCGCCTCCGCCGCGCTCGGCGGGGCGCTCTTCACGGTGGTCGGGCCGCCCTCCGGGGCGCTGGCGGAGGTGGCCCGGGCGCTCGGCCTCGCCTATGCGCGCGAGGGCTTCGCGGATCGCGGCTACGACGGGGCTGGCCGCCTCCTGCCGCGCGGCGCGCCCGGCGCGCTCCTGACGAGCGCCGCCGCGTGCGCCGCGCAGGCCGCCCGCCTCGTCGACGCCGGCGGCTTCGAGACCCTCTGCGTTCACGGCGACACGCCCGGCGCGCTCGAGAACGCGCGCGCGGTGCGCGCCGCGCTCGAGGCGCGCGGCCTCCTCGCCGCGAGGGGCGGCGGCCCGCGATGAGGCCGCGCGCGGTGCTCCCCTACGGCGAGGCGGCGATCTACCTCGACCTCGGCCTGGAGCGCGCGCGGGACCGCGCGGCGCGGACCCACGCCGCGGCCGCGCTCGTCCGCGCCGCGCTGCCCCCCGGCGCGCTCTCCGAGGTGGTCCTCGGCGCCGGCACGCTCATCCTCGCCGGCATCGCGGAGGACGCGCGCCCCGCCGTCGACGCGCTCCTCTCGCGCCTCTCGGCCGACCTCGAGCCGCGCGCCGGCGAGGCCTCCTCCCCGGCGGCGCTGCGCGGGCGCGAGCACGCGATCCACGTCGTCTACGACGGGCCCGACCTCGCGGAGACGGCCGCCGCCCTCGGCGCCACGCCGCGCGAGGTCGTCGCGCTGCACACGGGGCGAGAGGTCGTGGTCGAGCTGCTCGGCTTCCTCCCCGGCTTCGCGTACATGGGCGACGTCGCCGAGCGGCTCGTGCGCCCGCGCCGCGCCACGCCCCGGCCGAGCGTGCCGGCCGGGAGCGTCGCGATCGCGGGCGCCTTCACCGGCATCTACCCGATGAGCTCTCCGGGCGGCTGGACGCTGCTCGGGCGCGCGGTCTCCGCGCCGCCGCTCTTCGACGCCGATCGCGATCCGCCGGCGCTCTTCGCGCCCGGCGACCGCGTCCGGTTCATCGCCGTGGCGCCGGAGGACGCCGGCCCTCCGCCGCCCGCCGCGCGGCCCGCGCCGCGCGAGGACAGGGCGCCGCGCGCGCTCGCGATCGTCGCCGCGCCCCCGGGGGCGACCGTGCAGGACGCGGGGCGGCGGGGGATGCTCTCGAAGGGGCTCCCTCCCTCGGGGCCGCTCGACGCGGTGACCCACGCCGCCGCGAACCTCGCGGTCGGCAACCCGTCCGGCGCGGCCGCGATCGAGATCCCCCTGGGCGATCTCACGCTCTGCGCGGAGGGGCGCGTCCTCGTCTCCATCGACGGCGAGCGCCCGCGGACGCTCCACGACGGCGAGGCGCTCCGCATCGACGCCACGTCGCGCGCCGTGCGCTACCTCGCGGTCCGCGGCGGCGTCGGCGTCCCCGTCCGGTCAGGCGCGCGCGCGACCCTGCTCGCGGCCCGGCTGGGAGGCCTCGACGGGAGGCCGCTCCGCCGCGGCGATCGCCTCCCGGTGGGAGACGAGGCCGAGCCCGCCGGTCCTCCGGCCGACGTGGGCCCCGCCGGCGCCCCCGCCGAGGGCCCGACGCCGCTGCTCGAGGTCGACCCGGGCCCGCACGCCGCGCGCTTCCCGGCCGCCGCGCTGGACACGCTGCTCGAGACGCCGTGGCGGATCTCCCGGTGGGGCGACCGGGTGGGGGTGCGGCTCGAAGGGGGGCGCATTCCGCGGGAGGGACCGGATCTCGCGCTGCCGGCCCCCATGCTCCGAGGCGCCGTCCAGATAGCGACCGACGGAACACCGATCGTCCTGGGTCCGGATCATCCCGTTACCGGCGGATATCCCGTGCTGGCCGTCGTTCGCCAGGCGGATCAACCACGCCTCGCCCGGCTGCGCCCCGGCGACACGCTGCGATTCCGCCTTGGGCATTAGGCCCCAGGGCCTGTGATCCGCAATCGCATGTTGATCGTCTGGTGCGCTGCGTCGTCCGGCGCGCGACCATGATCCCGATTGCCTCTCTGCGATCGCCCCGGAGCGCCCCAGGCGTCCCTGAGGAGCTTGCAGCGCACGTTTTCTTCGTGAAAGATAAGGTTTCTGCCCCCTCGGTTCCGGACGCCTCTCTCTCCTCACGCACGTCTCGTCGTGGCCTGGGTTGCTCTGTCCGGCCTTTCGCCCTCGCGTCGCGCCGGGAAAGTCGTGAGTCGCCCGAGAGATGGGAGCGCCCCGTACGGACGACAAGACGGAAGAGTCGCGCGCCGTGACGATCGGATGAATCTCCAGTATAACGCGAGTGCCTAATTCCTCAGGGGGGAAGAGAGATGGCTACACAGGTATTTGTCGGAGCGAGCTCCACGCCGGATCCGAAGAAGGCTGCCTCGGAATCGGTGGCGGCGGCGCTCCGCGAGTCGGCGCGCTCGCCGCACATGGCGCGTCCCGCGTTCGCGCTCGTGCTGTCCACGGATCAATATGATGCGGACGCGCTGGCCGCGGCGATGACGAGCGAGCTGCCTGGTGTTCCCTGGGCCGGGTGCTGCACGGCCGGGGTCTTCGCGGGCAGCCGGCTGCTCCGGCAAGGGCTCGTCGTGGGGCTGGTCGCCTCGGACGCGGTGCGCGTCGGCGTCGGCGTCGCGCACCCCGTGAGCCAGGAGGGGCGGCGCGCGGGCGTGCTCGCCGCCTCGCGCGCGCTCGAGGGCTTCCCGTCGTCCGTTCCCGCGGGATGGAGCCGCGCGCTCATCGTGCTGCCCGACGCGCTCACGGGCAATGCGGCCGACGTCGTGCGCGGCGCGGTCGAGGTCGGCGGCACGGGCGTCGTCTGGGCCGGCGGCGGCGCGGGCGATAACCTCCGCTTCATGCGGACCGCGCAGTTCGCGGGCGGGCGCGCTTACTCGGACAGCGTCGTCGTGGTCGCGATCGACTCGCCCTCGCGCATGGCCACCGGCATCCGTCACGGCTTCCGGCCGTACGGCCCCCCGACGATGGTCACCCGCACCGAGGGCACGGTCGTCACGGAGCTCGAGTACGAGGACGCCTTCTCGGTCTACCAGCGCACCGTGAAGGCGCGGGGCGATCAGGTCAACCTCGACGGCTTCGCGACCTTCGCCATGACCCACCCGCTCGGCATCCCCCAGGCCGACGGCGAGCACGTCATCCGCGACCCCCTGCGCGTGGTCTCGCCGGGCGGGCTCTACTGCGTCGGCGAGGTCCCGGACGGCTGCCTCATCCGCGTCATGGAGGGCGACCCCATCGGCCTCGTCGGCGCCGCGCGCGAGGCCGCGACCACGGCGCGCGCCGCGGTGGCCGGGCCGATCGCGGGCGCCTTCGTGTTCGACTGCATCTCGCGGTGCATGATGCTCGGCGACACGGTGCGCGACGAGCTCGTCACCTTCGAGAACGAGCTCGGCCAGGGTGTCCCGGTGATGGGCTGTCTCACGTTCGGCGAGGTGGGCACGCTGGGCCGGGGCGTACCGCAGTTCCACAACAAGACCGCCGTCGTGCTCGCGCTGGGCGGCTGAGCGCCGGAGCCCTGTCCATGGGGAGCGAGGTCGATCACGAGATCCAGGAGGACCGGCTGGCGCTGCTCAGCGTCCTCCAGGAGCTCACGGTCGCCGCGCTCGACCTCTTCGATCCCCACCTCTCGATGGCGCTCTTCCTGGAGCGGCTCGCCGAGCGGCTGAGCTGCATCGCGGTGCTCGTGCTGGTCGAGCCCACCCCGCGCGCCCCGCGGCTCCTCGACGCGGCGGGGCTCTCGGCGAGCTCGCGCGCGCTGCCGATCCCCCCGCGGACCCCGGCCGCGTGCGGCGGGCCCGGCGACGCGGGCGAGGGGCTCTGCCTGCCCTACCCCGAGCTCGCGCGGCCCGGGCTCGTGACGTGGCGCTTCTCGCTGGAGGGGCAGGGCGAGAGCGGCGCCTCCAGCCTGATCCTCTGCTTCGACGGCGAGCCCCCGTTCGCGCCCCAGTACCGGGGGATGATGAGGAGGCTCGCGGCGACCTTCCGCACGGCGCTCGTCCACCGCCTGCTCTATGCCCGCATGATCGAGAACGAGCGCGAGCGGGCGCGGCACCTCGCCGCCGCGGAGGCGGGGCGGGCGGCGGCCGAGGCGGCGCAGCGCCGCGCCGCGTTCCTCTCGGAGGCGAGCCGGCTGCTCTCCAGCTCGCTCAACTACGAGGCGACGCTGGTCCGCGTCGCGCGCCTTCCGGTCCCGTTCGTGGCCGACTGGTGCATGGTCGACGTCCTGGAGCGCGAGGGGATGCTCCGGCGCGCGGTCGTCGCGCACGCCGATCCCCAGAAGAGCGAGCTCGCCCGCCTGCTGCAAGGCCCGACGCCGCTCGACGCGGTCCTCCCGGCCGGCGTGGCGCGCGTGCTCTCGACGGGCGAGGCGGTGCTCTGCGATCTCGCGGGCGCGGAGGGCGAGCGGGCGTCGCGCGACAGCGAGCCGCCGGCCTCGGCCAGCCAGGCGCTCCTCAGGGAGCTCGGCCTGCAGCGTTACATCTCGGTGCCGCTCGTCACGCGCGGCGCGATGCTCGGGGTGCTCACCATCGCGTCGGGCCGCGACGATCTGCCCTATGGCCCCGACGACCGGGCGCTCGCCGAGGATCTCGGGCGGAGGGCCGCGCTGGCGATCGACAACGCGCGGCTGTACGAGAGCGCGCAGCGGGCGATCCGCGCCCGGGAGGAGCTCGTGGCGGTGGTGTCGCACGATCTCAAGAGTCCGCTCGCCACCATCGTCATGAACACGAGCCTCCTGCGCCGGAAGCTGCCGAGCTCGGACGAGTCGGCCGAGCTCAGGCGCCCGGTCGAGCGCATCCAGAAATCGGCCGATCGCATGAACCGCCTCATCCGCGATCTGCTCGACCTCGCGAAGCTCGACGGCGGTCACGTCTCGATCCAGCCGGTGGCGCACGACGTGGCCGGCCTCGTGAGCGACGCCCTCGAGCTTCTGCGGGAGGAGGCGGCGGAGAAATCGCTGCGCCTCGAGCAGGGCATCGAGCTCGGCGTGGAGCGGGCGCTCTGCGATCGCGACCGGATCCTGCAGGTGATCGCGAACCTCGTCGGCAACGCGATCAAGTTCACGCCCGCGGGCGGCGAGATCACCCTCCGGGCCCAGCCGTGGGGCAGGGAGGTGCTGCTCTCGGTGCGCGACACGGGCCCGGGCATCCCCGAGGATCAGCGGTCGAGGATCTTCGAGCGTTACTGGCAAGCGAAGGAGACCGCCCACCAGGGCACGGGGCTCGGCCTCTCGATCGCGAAGGCGCTCGTCGAGGTACACGGCGGGCGGATCTGGGTGGAGAGCGAGGTGGGCGAGGGGAGCACGTTCTTCTTCACGCTGCCCATGGCCGAGCCCGCGGGCGCGACCGCGGGAGTCGCGACGGGCCCGCGCCTCGGCGCCTGACGAGATAACGATGAGCAGGGCCGCCGTCGGGCCGCGCGATCGATCTGCCCTGGGGAAAATACCTCTTCCTCGTGGCGTCCTTGGCGGGCCAATCCCTCGATCGCTATACCTACCGCGATGAAGGACGCCGGGAACGACAAGGGCAAGGCGGAGCCGACCCAGGTTCGGGCACAGGAGGACGAGAGGGAGCTCGTGCGGGCCGCCTTGCGGCTGCTGGGCATCCGCAACCTGGTGCTCGCGATCCACGATCCGAGCTTTCCGTCCGACGACGCGGAGGACATCGGGCGCGGCTCCCCTTACACCGAGGGGGGGCGCCGATTCCTCCGCTTCGCTCGCGATCTCGGGTTCAACGGGATCCAGCTCGGGCCCCAGGGGGAGACGTCCGCGGACAACGCATCTCCCTATGACGGCACCATCTTCTCGCGGAGCACGCTGTCGATCGCGCTCGCCCGGCTCACGGAGGACGGCCCCTGGGGCGCGCTCCTCCGCCCCGAGTCGCTGGCGAAGATCGTCGCCGGGAAGCCCGGCGGCCGCGAGGGGCGCGCGCTGCACGGCTATGCGCACCGCGCGCAGCGCGCCGCGCTCCGGGAGGCGTTCGCGGCGTTCGTCGAGCGGCGGGGGCGCGGCGAGCTCGCGCCGCTCGCGGCGCGCCTCGACGCGTTCAAGAAGCGGAGCGCGGCGTGGCTCGAGCGGGACGCGCTCTACGCGCCGCTCTGCGCGGAGCACCGGAGCGGCTCGTTCCACGGCTGGGCCGGCGAGCCGGACCTGGATCGCCGCCTGTTCGCGCCTGGCCCCGGCGAGGTGGTCGCGTGCGAGGAGCGAAGGAGAGAGCTCCTCGACCGGCACCGCGACGAGGTGGAGCTCTACGCCTTTTGCCAGCTCGTGGCGCACGAGCAGCACGCGGCGCTCCGGACCGTGACGGCCGAGCTCGGGCTCAAGCTCTACGGTGATCTGCAGATCGGTTATTCGCCCCAGGACGCCTGGGCCCATCAATCGGTCTTCCTGAAAGGCTATCTGATGGGGGCGCCGCCGAGCCGGACCAACCCGGAGGGCCAGGTGTGGAATTACCCTGTCCTGGATCCGGCGCAGTACACGGGCGCCTCCGCCGGCGCGCTCGCGCTCGTGCGGGCGCGGATGGACAAGATGTTCGACGAGTTCGACGGGGTGCGCATCGACCACCCGCACGGCCTGGTCTGCCCGTGGGTCTACGTCGCCGACGCCCCCGATCCGCTCCGCGCCGTGCAGGGCGGCGCGCGGCTCTTCTCGTCGCCCGATCTGCCGGACCACCCGCTGCTCGCCCGCTACGCCATCGTCTCCCCGGCGCAGCTCAACCGCGCCGCGTCGCGGTACGCGGACGACTGGGTCACCTCGCTGTCCCCGGAGCAGATCGGGCGCTACAGCGCGCTCTTCGACGTGATCGCGAGCTGCGCCGAGGCGCGCGGGCGCTCCACCACGGACATCGTGTGCGAGGTGCTGAGCACGCTCCCGTTCCCGCTCCGGTGCGTCCTGGAGCGGCACGGCCTGGGTCGCTTCCGGGTCACGCAGAAGGCCGATCTCGACAACCCGAAGGACGTCTATCGCAGCGAGAACGCCGCGCCCTCCGACTGGATCATGGTGGGGACCCACGACACGCCGCCGCTCTGGAGGCTCCTCGACGCATGGGAGCGGAGCGGCGCGCTGGAGCGACAGGCGGCGTACCTGGCCACCCGCCTCGCGCCCTCGCCGGCCGAGGAGGGGGCGGTGGCGCGCGCGCTCGCGTCCGACCCTCACCTGCTCGCGCAGGCCAAGCTCGCCGATCTCTTCGCGAGCGAGGCGGCGAACGTGATGGTCTTCTTCTCCGACCTGCTCGGGCTGAAGGAGACCTACAACGCCCCCGGCACGATCAGCGATGACAACTGGTCGCTGCGCGTGCCGCGCGGGTACGAGCGATCGTATCCGGAGATGCGCGCGCGCGGCGCGGCGCTCGACCTCCCGCGCGCCCTCGCGCTCGCGCTGCGCGCGCGCGGAGGTGCGGAGTCGGACGAGCGCCGCAACCTCATCACCCGGCTGGAGCGCCGGGCCGGCGCGGCGCGATAGCGCGGCGCCTGTACCAGAGCTGCCGCCTCACGGCGGCGTGAAGCCACGGCGGACGCGATCACCTTCGCAGGAACGTCACGTCGCGTTTGCGTTCAAGCAACAGGTCAGGGCCATCCTGTCGCGCGGTTTCCCCCCGCGCGGTGGGGGGCCGGCCCAGGTGGCATGCGCGCTCCCAGCGACCCCAACGGTTGGCGGAAATATCGCCCGATCGCCGAGATCGGCCGGGGCGGCATGGCCGACGTGTGCCTCGCGGTCGCCCAGGGGCCCGCCGGGTTCAACAAGCTCGTCGTGCTGAAGCGGGCGCGGATCGAGCTCTGCGAGGACGCCGAGATCCTCGCCATGTTCCTCGACGAGGCGCGCCTCGCGGCCCGGCTCAACCACCCGAACGTCGTGCAGACCTACGAGGTCGGCAACGACGGAGAGCGCCTTTATATCGCCATGGAGTACCTGGACGGCCAGCCGCTCGGCAGCCTCCGTGCCCGCGTCGGGCACGGGAGGGTGCCGCTCCCGGTCCAGGTGCGGGTGCTGTGCGACGCGCTCGCCGGGATCCACCATGCGCACGAGCTGCGCGATTTCGACGGGACGCCCATCGGCGTGGTCCACCGCGACGTGAGCCCGCAGAACATCTTCGTCACCTATGACGGGGTGATCAAGGTGGTCGACTTCGGGATCGCGAAGGCGGCCGACTCGCTGTCAGAGACGCGCACCGGCGTGCTCAAGGGAAAGGTGTCCTACATGTCGCCGGAGCAGGCGCGCGGGGAGCGCGTCGATCGGCGCTCCGACGTCTTTTCCGTGGGGGTGATCCTCTGGGAGGCGATCGCCAGGAAGCGCATGTGGAAGGGCTACAACGACCTCGCGGTCCTCGCGCGGCTCGCGATCGGCGAGCTCCCGAGCCTCCGAGAGGAGGCGCCCGACGTCGACGTGGACCCCGAGATCGAGCGGATCTGCTTGAAGGCGCTCGCGCCCGCGCGCGAGGCCCGGTATGCCACCGCGGCCGAGCTGCAGGAGGAGCTCGAGCGCTGGCTCGAGGAGCACCCCAGGGGCACGACCGCGCGGGAGGTCGGCGCGTTCGCCGCGGGCCATTTCGCGGAGGACCGGGCGCGGATCAAGCAGCTCGTCGAGGAGCAGCTGCGCGACGTCCGCTGGACCGGGAACACGCCGAAGATCACGCTCGCCGATCTGCCGAAGCTCGGCGCCGGGACGTCGTCCATGACCCCGACCTCGACGGCCCCCACGATGTTCAGCACCGCGAGGGCGAGCTCGATGGTGCCCTCGACGGGCGCGACCGGGCAAACCGCGCAGAAGCAGGCCGCCGCGCGCCCGATCCGCACGGTGATCGCGATCGGGATCACCTTCGCCCTCGCCACGGGCGTCGTGGTCCTGGGCATCGTGCGCGCCCCATCGTCGAGCGACACCGCGAGCGGCGCGCACCCGGCGCCGGCCGAGCCTCCGGCGGCGACCTCGCCGCATCGGGGGGAGATCAACCTCGTCGTCCGCGTCTCGCCCGCGGACGCGAGGCTGTTCCTCGACGGCGCGCCGCTGTCGACGGGCGCCTACCAGGGTCGCCTCGCCAGGGGCGAACGCGCGCACGTCCTCCGCGCCGAGGCGCCCGGCTTTCTTGCTCGGGAAGAGAAGATCACGGCGAGCAGCGATCTCGTGGTCAGCCTCGCGCTGGAGCTCGCGCCCGAGGCGCAACCAGGGAAGCTCGCCCGGAGCGCGCCGCCGCCCGCCGCGCGGCCGCCGTCCGCCGCGCCGTCGCCCGCCGCGCCGCCGCCGCCCGCCGCTCCCGTGCCGTCCAGCCAGCAGAAGCAGAAACGCTGGATTGACGTGGAGAGCCCCTACGCCCGCTGACGACCGGCGAGCGCCCTCACGCGCTGCGCGGCGGCTCCCCGGCGCCTCGATCCCCGATGGCGCTCACTTCCTGCTCCAGACGGCCCAGGCGCCGGTCGTCGCCCACCGATCGTCCGCGTCGCGGAACGCGCCGACGTACGTCGCCGTCGCGTCGAAGAACCCGTCGTCCGGCGGGGTGGCGGCGCCCTCGGTGAGCGGCGACGAGGGCCCGAGCTCCGGGCCCTCGGCGTTGAAGCAGTCCGGGATCCGCGGGTCGACCTCGCGGTTCCCGCGCGCGGGGTCGAGCAGGAACGCGGCCTCGTCGAAGCCCTCGTCGTCGTCCTGGACCGAGCCTGCCGGCTCGGGATAGGCCAGGTTGTGGACCAGGTTGCCGAAGAAGACCGAGCTCTCGATCTCGATCTCGCCCGCCGCGTCCCGGACATCGAGCCCTGACTCGAAGCCCGTGACCACGGTATTGAAGATGCGCGCCCTCGTGCCGCGCCGGAGCAATATCCCGTATTGCTCCAGATCCACCTCCCGGTTCTTGCCGCAGAGCGTGGCATTGTAGATGGTCGGCTCGCTCACCGGGCTGTTCGTGGTGCCGAGCGCGTCGTTGTCGCCCTCGAACCCGTTCATCTCGTCGGCGAGGGACGGCTCCTGTTGCAGGACGAGGAACTGGAGCCGACCGCGGAATCCATTGTCCCAGTCGAAGCCGTCGTCGCCGGCGTGCTGGCAGGCCAGGTACTTCGCGTCGACCGTGCCGCCGAAGAACTCGAAGCAATCGTCCGCCGTGTGGCGGACCTGGACATGGTCGACGATCGTCCCCTTGCCGACGCCGCCGAAGGTGAGCCCGTTGACCTCGTTGTTGGGCGCGATGGCGAAGCCGCTGTACTCGATGCGCACGTATTTGAGGATCCCGCTCGAGTCGTCGACGTCGTCTCCGCCGTACTCACCGCCTCGATCCAGCCCCTCGATCCTGCCGCGGGTCGGGGCGCCCTCCGCGTCCCGGAGGTTGGCGGGCGCTCTCCCGAGGAGGATGACGCCGCCCCAGTCGCCCCGCTCCCTGAGGCCCTCCGGCAGCGCGCTCGTGAAGACGATCGGCTCCTCCGGCGTCCCGACGGCCACGAGCTTCGCTCCGGGCTGTATGGCCAGGATCCCTGGGCTCAGCGGATCGCTGTCGCCGAGGAGGGTCGTCCCCTTCTCGATCGTCAGCGTCGCGCCGGGCGTGACCAGCACGGTCCCCTTCAGCAGGTAGTGGCGATTGCACGTCAGCGTGAAATCCTTCGTGACCTCGCCGCTGAGCTCGGCGACGGGCTTCTCGGCGGCCTCGCAGGACGGCGCGCTGCCGCCGCCCGAGCTCGTCGCGCCGGGGCCGGGTCGCACGCACGTCGCCTGCGCCACATCGCACACAGACCCGGGGAAGCGAGCGCAATCCGCGTCCGCCGCGCACTGCTCGGCGCCCCCCTCGAGCAGGACGGAGCAGGCGCCGGCGCAGGCGAGCGCGGCGAAGAGGAGCGCCGCTCGCGCGCGGCCACGCGCGGGCCGAAGCCGCTCTGGGCGTCGCGCCGGCATCAGAACGCGCCCTGGATGCGCACGCCCGCGGGCGTGAGCGTGATCGCGGCGCGGCCCGTCCGGGGGGACCCGCGGGCGCCGCTCTCGGCCGCTGGAGCCGGCCCTCCGCGCGCGAGCGTGAGGTACAGCGACACGCCGCCCATCACGACCGCCGCCCCGGCGAGCGCGTCCGCGGCGAGCGAGAGCGCCCTGCGCCTGTCGTCGAGCGCCTCGCGCTCCTCCCTCGTCGAGCCGAACGTCTCCCGCCGGGTCGTGAGCGCGCTCGTCGTCGTGAGGGCGAGCGCGCCGCTGACCCCCGCGCCGGCCGCGAGGATGGCGGTCGCCGCCCAGGGCCACAGGGGGACCGCCGGCCCCGCGGCGGAGGCGCCGCCGCGCGCCGGGGTCGTGGACGCCCCCCGGTCGGCGGCGGGGCGCAGCGGCTCGGTGGGACGCGGGCGCGCCGGCAGGTCGAACCGGATCTCGAGGTGCTCACCGCCGGCGACCTCCACGATGCGCACGGCGGACCGGCCGTCCTTCGAGGCGACGACCCGGCGCCGCCCGGAGCTGACGGGCACGGGCGCCGCGAGCGGCGTCTTGCCGATCGGCACGTCGTCGATCGCGATCTCCACGCCGCCGGCGTTCGCCGTGAGCTCGAGCGTGCCCACGCGGAGCCGTAGCCGCGCGATCTCCGCTTCCACCGCGGCCCTGCGCTCGGCGTTCAGCGCCGCGCCGCCCTGCTCGAGGTACTGCTCGAACGCGCGCAGCGCCTCGGCGTATTCACCCAGCATGTAATGGACCTGCGCGATGTTGTAGAGGACGCGGTAGTTCGGCGCGAGCTCGTGGGCGCGGCGGAACTCGATGAGCGCCGGGGCGAAGTCGCCTTCCTGATAGAGCACCACGCCGCGCTGGAACCTGGACGCGGCCTCGGCTTCGCTCGCGGAGACCTCTGGCGCCGCCCTCTCGCTCCCCGGCTCGGCGGCCGCGCGGCCCGCAGAGAGCGCCGCGCCGGCGGCGACGAGGAGCGCGAGCGCGCGAGAGCGAAATGGAGTCCTGACGTCGGTCATCGCGGTCCGCCGTGGAGGCTGTCGAATCCCTGAATGCGTCCAGCTCCTGACGATCGCGGCGCGGACGCCGCTCATCGCGCCTCGGCCGAGGGCGGGGCGATGATCTCGTCCGTACCCGAGTCGGAGGCGACCTTCATGGCGACGCGACTGCAGGAGCGACCATGAACGATGCGCGCGGAGAAGATGCCCTGTGATCGTGACCGCGGCGCTGCAGGCATGTTACGTGTGCTGGGCGCCCGGGTCCGGTCGGCGAGCGCCCGCTCGACCCCACGAGGCTCAGCGCTGGCGGCGCGCGCGCGGCCGGCCTGCCGGGCCGCGCGTGTCGACGCAAGGCGTCGCGGCGCCCGGCCGCGGACGGGCCCCGTCTCGGCCGCCTGGGCGGGCGGCGGAGCACGTGAACCGCGGTCAAAATGCTTGCATCCAGCGCGCCGGAGCTGCATTGATCCGTCGATCGCCGCGGCTCACGGGGCCTCGCCCGTGCAACGTGGCGCGGCGCGGTGCGACAAGGTGGGTCAATCGCCCAGAGAGACCTCGAGTCGAGAACGAGATGGGAGATCCCAGGTGAGCACGACCCGATCGTCTCTTGGCACCCTGCTCCTCATGCTCTGTCTGGCCACGCCTGCGCTGGCCCAGGAGGCGGAGCGGAGACCCCCCATCACGGACACGCTGAAGGAGCGCTGGGCGAAGACCCAGGGCGGCCGGTTCGCGATCGAGGTCGACGTCCTCGGCACGTCGCTCGAGGAGCGCATCCCGGGCGCGGGGGTGGACGGGGGCGAGACCGAGGTGGTGGAGTCCAGCCGGCTCGGCATCACCATCACCGCCGCCGCGCAGTACAAGCTCTTCGCGGGCCTGCACCTCGACCTGGAGATGCCGTTCATCTACGGCGACGTCTCGGGGCGGCACTCGACCGATCTGTTCGGCGAGCGCTTCTCGAGCACCGGAGAGTACACGAGGTTTCTGCTGGGTAACCCCACGGTCGGGCTCCACTACGCCGGCAACGTGCTGGGCAGCCTCGCGCTCTTCGGCGGCGTCAGCGGGACGTTCCCGCTCCACCCGGACCCCAGCCTGGGCGTCGAGGTCCCGGCGGTGGCGAACTTCCCCGCGCGGGCCTACTTCGACGCCCAGCGCGTGCTGCTCGGGCACATGGCCTTCCGGGCGCGCATCGGCACGGAGATACGCATTGGCAAGGTGCTGTACCTCACCCACGATCTGGCGGGCCAGATCTTCATCCCGACCGAGGACGACCGGAGCACGAAGACCGTGCTCGAGCAGGGCAACGAGGTCGAGTTTCGCCCGCTCGGGAGCTTCGGCCTCGGCATGCGTTTTCAGGCGGCGTTCCCGATGTCCTCCAGCAACTCCGCCCAGCTCGCGGCGGAGCCGTTCGTCGCCTGGGAGCCGCCCGTGAAGGGCTCCTTCACCCGCGTCGGCGCGCTGGTCGCGCTGGACGACGACCTCGGCTTTGGCCTGGATCAAGGGAAGGTCGCCACCATCCGGGTCGCGCTCGGCAGCAAATGGTAACGGCGCGAGCCCGAGCGGGGCGAGCGCTCTCCGGTCCCGCGTCATGAGCATGGAATCGATCTCCGACATCTGGATCGGCCGTCCGCGGCCCAACCCTGCGGCCCGGCTCCGCCTCTTTTGCTTTCCGTACGCGGGCGGGAGCGCGTCGGTGTTCAGCACCTGGCCGCACCAGCTCCCTCCGCAGGTCGAGCTCTGCGCGGTCCGGCTCCCTGGCCGCGAGGCGCGCATGAGCGAGCCGCCGTTCGCGCGCCTGACGCCGCTCGTCCGGGCGCTCGCGACCGGGCTCGCGCCCTGGCTGACGAGGCCGTTCGCCTTCTACGGCCACAGCCTCGGCGCGCTGGTGAGCTTCGAGCTCGCGCGGGAGCTGCGCCGCCGGGGCGCCCCGCTCCCGCGCCGCCTCCTCGTGTCCGGGCGGCGCGCGCCGCACCAGCCCATCATCGCTCCGGCGCACCACCTGCCCGATCCCGAGTTTCTCTCGTGGATCCGCGCGCTGGGCGGCACGCCCGAGGAGATCCTGCGCGAGCCGGAGCTGCTGGCGATGTTCCTGCCCATCCTGCGGGCGGACGTGGCCGTCAACGAGGCCGAGCCGTTCGTGGCCGAGCCCCCGCTCGAGTGCCCCATCTCCGCGTTCGGGGGCCTCGAGGACGACCGCGCGGGCCGCGCCGATCTCGAGGCCTGGCGCGAGCACACCCGGGGGTCCTTCACGGTCGAGATGTTCCCCGGGGGGCACTTCTTCCTGCGGAGCGCCCGGGATCTGCTCCTGCGGTCGATCTCGGCCCACCTCGACGACCTGCTGCGCGCGCTTCCGGCGTGACGGCTGGCGGAGCGGCGCCCCGCAACCCGGCGCGGCGGGTGTTGAGCCCGGGGCCGGAGCCATGCAAAGAAGCAGGGCCCGCAGCGTCCACGCACCCGGAGACCCGAACGATGACCGACTTCCAGTACCAGGACATGCTGCCGCTCGGCCACGACGAGGCGCCCTACCGCCTCGTCAGCCGGGACCATGTCTCCACCTTCGAGGCCGCTGGCACGACCTTCCTCAAGGTCGAGCCGGAGGGCCTCACCCTGCTCGCGCGCGAGGCGATGCGCGACGTCGCCCACCTGCTCCGGCCCGGGCACCTCGCGCAGCTCGCGAAGATCTTCGGCGATCCCGGGGCGTCCTCGAACGATCGCTTCGTCGCCCTCGAGCTCCTCAAGAACGCGAACATCGCCGCGGGCGGCGTGCTCCCGTCCTGCCAGGACACCGGCACCGCCATCATCATGGGCAAGAAGGGCCAGCAGGTCTTCACGGGCGGGGGCGACGAGGCGGCGCTCGCGCGCGGCGTCTTCGACACCTACCGCGCGCAGAACCTCCGCTACTCGCAGCTCGCGCCGCTCGACATGTACCGGGAGGTGAACACGAACGACAACCTCCCGGCGCAGATCGAGATCTTCGCGACCGACGGCGACGCCTACAAGCTCCTGTTCATGGCGAAGGGCGGCGGCTCCGCGAACAAGAGCTACCTGTACCAGGAGACCAAGGCGCTCCTGAACCCCGAGAGCCTGCTCTCGTTCGTCGAGGCCAAGATCCGCGCGCTCGGCACGGCGGCGTGTCCGCCGTACCACCTCGCCATCGTCGTCGGCGGGACCTCGGCCGAGTACACGCTCAAGGTCGCGAAGCTCGCCTCGGCGCGCTACCTCGACACGCTGCCGGCCGAGGGCAACGCGCGCGGGCGCGGCTTCCGCGACCGCGAGCTCGAGCAGAAGGTGCTCGAGCTCGCGCAGCGGACCGGGATCGGCGCCCAGTTCGGGGGCAAGTACTTCTGCCACGACGTGCGGGTCATCCGCCTGCCGCGCCACGGCGCCTCGTGCCCCGTGGGCATCGCCGTGTCCTGCTCCGCGGACCGGCAGGCGCTCGGCAAGATCACGCGCGAGGGCATCTTCCTCGAGCAGCTCGAGGCCGATCCCGCGAAGTACCTGCCCGACACGACCGACGCAGAGCTCGGGGGCGAGGTCGTGAGGCTCGATCTCCGCCGCCCGATGCGCGAGATCCGGGCGGAGCTCTCGAAGTACCCCATCCGGACGCGGCTCTCGCTGACCGGGCCGATGATCGTCGCGCGCGACATCGCGCACGCGAAGATCAAGGAGCGCCTCGACCGCGGCGAGGGCATGCCGGGCTACATGCAGGAGTACATGGTCTACTACGCGGGGCCGGCCAAGACGCCGGCCGGTTACGCCTCCGGCTCGTTCGGGCCCACGACGGCTGGCCGCATGGACGCGTATGTCGACCTGTTTCAGGCGAACGGCGGCAGCTACGTCATGCTCGCGAAGGGCAACCGCTCGCCGGCCGTGACCGCGGCTTGCAAGAAGCACGGCGGCTTCTACCTGGGCTCGATCGGCGGCCCGGCCGCGCGCCTCGCCAAGGACTGCATCAAGAAGGTCGAGGTGCTCGAGTATCCCGAGCTCGGCATGGAGGCGGTCTGGAAGATCGAGGTCGAGGATTTCCCCGCCTTCATCGTGGTCGACGACAAGGGCAACGACTTCTTCGCGGACATCAACCAACCGACCGGCCGCAAGCTCGACGTCGCCGGCTGAGCTCCGCGCGCCGGGCCGCCCCGCCGGTACGTTGCAGGCGGATCGTGAGCGGCACGACAGGGGGCCGGTCGGGGCGGACGGGGGGGCCGCGAGCCGGAACGAAGGCACGCGGAGCGGGCCCCGAGGACTGCGAGCATGGTC
This sequence comes from Sorangium cellulosum, assembly GCF_004135735.1. Lineage (GTDB taxonomy): Bacteria > Myxococcota_A > Polyangia > Polyangiales > Polyangiaceae > Sorangium > Sorangium cellulosum_F. The sequence continues at coordinate 555,131 of NZ_CP012670.1, forward strand.
GAGCTGGAGCGCGCGGACAACGAAGGGATGCTCCCGCCGGGGGAGACATGATGAGAGAGCGCGCGACAGGGTAATGACGCAGTCCTCGATGGGCTGAAAGGCGCTCTTATGCACAGGGCGGAAACGAATGCTGGGTCTCCTTGGGCGCCCAACAGCCCTGTCTTCTCCGAGTACGAGGCAGCACCTTTTCGACGTGTCGCCTCCTCGATCCGCGGGCGAGACCGCCGCAAGGAGCGTCGATGCACGAGGCAGCCTGCCCGTGAGCGATGACGAGCCCTGCCGCCGCCGCCACGGATTCGCCTCTTCGCCGGCGCCGCGCGCGCCGCGCGGTCGTCGCTGGAGGTGGCGCCCGGCGAGCCGACGCCATCACCGCCGCGCGGAGCCCTGTCGTGAAACCACCGTGTAGAATGACGCTGCGACCGAACGCCGGGAGGCCCTGTCGCTCGGTTTCTGTGTGAGCGATTACATGATGCGGGTTCGCGCCTCACCGCTGGTCACGTCCTGACATTCCGCTGCTCGGCCGAGATGAAGCGCCGCGCCAGATTGCTGCGATGCGACGATGGAGCGATGCGGCAAATGTCCCATCTTGCCTCACGGGTTTCCGTATATAAAAGTCTTTGCAAACTCACCGTTAACGGAGTAATTAAGCTCTTATAGCGGGGGATGTCGTGAATGCAGGCGGTCAAATCATCTCTGCAAACAAGCAAGCGAGTAATAGCTTGCTTGGTAGGTACCGCCTGGTTGCAAAGTTGGGTCGCGGTGGGATGGCGGATGTGTTCCTCGCCGTCTCCCGCGGGCCGGGGTCGTTCAACAAGCTCGTCGTAGTCAAGTGCCTCCGCGTCGGGATGGCGGACGATCCGCGCTACGTCCTCATGTTCCTGGACGAGGCGAAGCTGTCGGCGCGGCTGAACCACCCGAACGTCGTCCAGACCTACGAGGTCGGGGGCGAGAGCGGCAGTTACTTCATCGTGATGGAGTACCTGGAGGGCCAGCCGCTCAGGGACATCGTGAGGGCGGTGGTGAGCGGCTGTCCTGGCGCCGCGAGCTTCACCCGCGCGACCTGGATCAGGATCATCGTCGAGGCGTTGCGCGGGCTCCATTACGCGCATGAGCTCACGGATTTCGACGGCCGGCTGCTCGGCATCGTGCACCGCGACGTCTCGCCGCACAACATCTTCGTCACGTACGACGGGGTGGTGAAGATCGTCGATTTCGGCGTCGCGAAGGCGACGCTCAACGCCTCGCGGACCGAGAACGGCACGTTCAAGGGGAAGATGGCGTACGCCGCGCCCGAGCAGGCCATGGCGAGCGAGGACGTCGACCGGCGGGCCGACATCTTCGCGATCGGCATCGTGCTCTGGGAGCTCCTGGCGATGCGCCGGCTGTTCGACGGCGACCATGTCTGCGTGATGCATCAGCTGCTCACGCGGGACATCCCTCGGGTCTCCACCGTCGTGCCGGACATCGACCCGGCGCTCGATGAGATCGTGGCGCGGGCCCTCCAGCGCGACCCGGATCGGCGGTACGCCACCGCGCAGGAGATGGGCGACGCGCTGGAGAGCTACCTCGCGGCCTCGGGAGAGGACGTCCGGACGGAGCAGCTCGGCGCTCATGTGCTCGAGATGTTCGCGGAGAGCAGGGCGCTCGTGCGCCAGCAGGTCACGGCGCAGTTCGAGTACCTGACGTCGCTCGACATCACCGGCGATCTCCCTCGCCCTTCGATGGTGGGCGAGTTCCCCCGCGCCTCGATGGTGATGGGGATGAGCCGGTCGATGTGGCCCTCCACCACCGGGGCGGGGCTGCCCGTCATCAGCGACCAGAGCCACTCGGGCCCGCAGCAGCGCGAGCCGTCGGCCCCCGAGCCCGACAGCCTGGGCGCGGCGGTGGGCCGCACCTCGTCGTGGCGGCAGCGCGGGTACCTCGCCTCGGCGCTCGGCGTGGCCGCGCTGGTGGCCGCGGGCATCGGCGGGATGATTCACGGCAGCGCGCAGGAAAACGCCCACGCGCAGGCGCAGGCGCAGGCGCAGGCGCAGGAGCGCCTCGAGCCGCCGGTCGACCCGGCGACCCTCGGGCCGAAGGCCAAGGTGACGATCCAGAGCGACCCCTCGGATGCATACGTGAGCTGGAACGGGAACGTGCTCGGCAAGACGCCGCTCAGCGTGGAGCTACCTCCGGGGACGCAGATCCTGGTGGTGTCCAGGGCCGGCTGTCACGATGCGACGCTGTATCTGCCGCTGTCCGCGTCGGACGTCCTCGAGCGATCGGTCACGCTCCGTCCTCACGAGAGCGGGCGACGCCCCTGAAGCAGGGCGCCCGCACCCGGAGCGCGGCGCCGGCCGGTGGCCGTCGAGGGGCGCGCTCACTCCAGGTTGATCAGGCCGCAGCCGATGCGGCCACCCGCGTCCGGATCGGCGGCCGCGTGCACGACGATCGAGAACTGGGTCACGTCCGTGGCGCCGGCGTCCCCGATGGTCCAGACGTCGGTCGGGCGCGTGATCGTCTGCGTGCCCTGGCCGCTCGCGTCGCAGGTGAAGCTGCCGAGCCCTTCCCCGTTGGGGATCCAGTGGCCGCCTGCGGCATCCCCGTTCTCATCGCAGCTCTTGTTCGCGTGGAGATGAGCGGAGTGCTCGCCAGCAGGGCAGCCCTCCAGCGTGAGGGTGAGCGTCACCTCGTCTCCGGTCTGCGTGAAGGTCGCCGTGCCGCTCAGCGGGCTGGAGTTCATCCCCTGGATCTGCGCCTCGGCGCGCGCGGGGGTCGTGGTCGATTCAGAGGGCGATTCGCCGTCGTCGCCGCAGGCCGACAGCAGAGCACCCGCGCCAAGGGCCACCAAAGAGAGCTTCAACCACCGTGACATGAGTGTCCTTTCCTGGCGCGCTCCGAGCGGACAGAGAGTTGCCGCTGGACGCGTCCAAGCGTTCCGGGGCACGAGTACGTCCCAGCGTCGCGTACGTCAAACGAACCCCGGCAGGAAATTACGTCCTGTGAGACGGGCTACTGTTTGTTTTATGTCTAAGGCGTAAAGTGGGGGCGCTGCTCTCTTTCGGTGCGAGGTGCGTTGTAAGCAGGGTCACTATTTGCGCTCTATGAGTGCGTTCCCGTCTTGGTGGGAAACAGCGATGGGCAGCCCGTCGATTCCGCCCTGGCGGCGAGGCGAGCGTATTCTCGACCGAGCCAGTGGAGAAAATCCTGGTTCCACGGGGGGCCGTCGGGCCAGGCGGCGTGGATGCGGTCGGCGAGCTCGAGGTCCCAGTTGCCGTAGAGGTCCACGAGCGCGTCGTGCGCCTCCCGGCCGGCCAGCGCGGCCGGGTCGCCACGCAGTTCGCCGCCGTGCGCGAAGGCATCGTCGCAGATGTAGTAATTGCAGGTCGCCGCGCGCCGCCACGGCGGGATGGTGCAGCCCTCGGGACCATGGAAAGCGCACCTCTTTGACGGCGCTTGGCCGTCGCTCCGATGCGGCGCGACGCGGAGGATGAGCAGACCGCGCGGGCCGGCGCGCAAGGTGCCTGCCGCCATCTGCTCGAGCAGCCAGCCTGCGCCGCCCAGCGACACGATCCTTCCGATGTCCGACCACTCGACGCCCGGCGGGCTCGCGCAGCAGCCGGTCGGCCCCTGCGGGCACGCGCTGCACAACGTCGAGTGTAGCCGCGTGTGCGCGCCCGCGAGCTCCAGCCGGATCATCGCTCCACCGACGCTGGAGGATACCGGCGCGCCCCGCGTCGTCCAGCGCCGGCCTCGGGTGGTGGTCACGTTTGGGGTGCTCACCGGAGGGGCTTGCGTTCCGGCGGGCCCCTTTTATGGCCCGCCTGCACTCCAGCCCCTCCGGTGAGCACCCCAAACGTGACCACCACCCGGCCTCGCGCCCGCCCCCGGGATCGCGCGGAGCGCGCCGCGGGGACGGAGCTTGCATCCAGGGAGGTCACCATGGATAAGAAGCAGAGTGGCAGCCAGGCGGGATCGAGCGAGTTGAACGGCCTGGTCCGGCGCAACATCGAGACCCTCACCACCGTGCGCGGGGAGCTGGAGCGGCGGAAGAGCCGTCAAGAGCTGATCGCCGACGCGATCACCCGCTTCGCGGGGAGCATGACGTTCGTCTATATCCATGCCCTCCTGGTCGGCGGCTGGATCCTCGTGAACCTGGGCGTCGTCCCCGCGATCCGGCCGTTCGACCCCTTCCCGTTCGTGATGCTGGCGATGATCGCGTCGGTCGAGGCGATCTTCCTGTCCACCTTCGTGCTCATCAGCCAGAACCGGATGCAGGCGCTCGCGGACAAGAGGGCTGATCTGGATCTCCAGGTCAACCTCCTCGCCGAGCACGAGATCACGCGCCTGATCGGCCTCGTGGACGGCATCGCCCGCCGCCTCGGCGTCACCAGCGGACCCGACCAGAGCCTGGAGGAGCTGAAGAAGGATGTCCGGCCGGAGGAGGTGCTCGAGGAGATCGCCCGGGCCGAGCGTGAGAGGCCCCCTACGTGAAGAACGTGGACCTCTCTGCCACACCCCCTCACCGCGACGCCGTCGCCCGACGCGACGATCTCCGCGCGCTCGCGCGTGATTCGAAGGGCCAAGGCAATGCGATGTCCCAAGCTGCCTCGCCATGTCCTGCTCACTGGATGAGGCCTCCTGACCCGAGGTGCAGGTCAACCGCGCTCACGAGGCTGCCCTGCGTCGGCGCAGGCCGGCGGCCCGGCAGAGACAGCCGTCTTGATGGCGGCGGGGAGGGGGAGAGGCGCGTGGCAGAGACAGCCGCCCTGGTGGCGGCGGGGAGGGGGAGAGGCGCGCGGCAGAGACAGCCGCCCTGGTGGCGGCGGGGAGGGGAGGGGAGGGGAGGAGAAACGCCGGGGCTCGGCTCACGCCCGAGGCGTGATCAGCTGCTCCAGCCCGCGCAGCGGGATGTCCAGCCAGTCAGGCCGGTTGTTGAGCTCGTAACCGACCTCGTAAATGCACTTCTCGAGCATGTAGAAGTCGAGCAGGAGCACCGTGTCCGCGTCGCTGGCCGGCACGATCGGCGCCGTCTCGTCGGCCCGCGCCTCCGTCGCCGCCTGGGCGCGCGTGACCGTCTCCACGTACCCCGCGAGGTAGCTCGCGGAGATCCAGGCCACCCAGGCGTCGGTCCACGGCTTGAGCGCGGCGACGTCCTCGGGCCGGAGGCGCCCGTCCCGGAGCGCCGACGCGCCGGCGTAGTCGAACGAGCGCAGCATCCCCGACACGTCCCGGAGGGGGCATCGCTTGTAGCGGCGCTCGATGAGCGGCCTCGCGGGCTCCCCCTCGAAATCGATCAGGATGAAATCATCGCCCGTCGAGAGCACCTGGCCGAGGTGGAAGTCGCCGTGCGACCGGATGCGGGTGACGTCGAACTTCTTCGACAGGATCTGCTGGAGCTTCGCGTCGATCTCGGCCTCGCGCTGGAGCATCGCCGCCGCGTGCTCGCGCACGCCGTCGGGGAGCGCGCGCTCGCGCTTCCGGAGCAGCCCGAAGGTGCGCGCCAGCATGCCGTGCGCCGACTGGAACAGCGACTGCTGGTGCAGCGTCGTGAACGGCTGCTGCCCGAACGCGGGATCCTTGCTCGGCCCCGCCAGCGTGAGGTGGAGCTGCGCCGTGCGCTCGCCGAGCAGCCGCATCCTGACGAGGTCGTTCCCCATCAGCTGGGTCACCAGCGCGGGCGGCGTCACGCGCGAGGCGTCGAGGATCGTGCCGGCCGGCATCGGCGGCGCGCTCGCCTTCACGGACTCCTCGTCGGCGAGCACCCGCTCGAAATAGCGGTTCAGCGACTCGAGCGTGCTCGTCCACGCGTCGCTCTGGCTCGGCACGTACTCCTGGAGCATCGCCACCGCGGTCGACTCGCGGCCGCGGCCCTGGTACTCCAGCGCCCCGGCCAGCCGCGGCGTGAAGGCGAACTCCTGCTCCGTCAGGAACTTGCCGATCTCGAGCTCGGGGTTGATGCCCTCCTCCACCTGCCGGAACACCTTGAGGAGCAGCTTGTCGCCGTAGATGATCGTCGTGTTGCTCTGCTCGCTCTCGGAGATGCGCGCCAGGAGCTCGCCCTCCGCGCCGAGCGTCTCGAGGTCGAGGAGCGGCAACGCGTGGAGCTCGCCGGCCCTGCCCGTCGCGACCGCGCGCGTCCGGATCGCGGTGAGGAGCAGCGCGGCGAACTCCGGGGTCGCCAGCGCGTCGTGCAGGATCCCCTCGGGGGACGCCGCCTGCTCCGGCTCCGGGTCGCGCACCGTGACCTCCGCGATCACCGCGTTGCGCCAGCGCGTCGCGAGCTCCCGCGCGCGATCGCCCGCGGCGAAGCCGACGGGGACGACGTAGGTCTCCGGCATGCCGTCCGTGTACTCGATGCGCACGAGCAGGAGGTAGTGCTCCGCCGGCGACCGCTCGTCGCGCGCGAGCGGGATGATGTCCGCGATGGCCGTGGTGCGCCGGGTCCGCGCCTTGCCGCGGAACCACCGCCGCGCCGTGATGAACTTCGCGAGCGCCGGCTCGAGCGCCTTGCGCCCCTCGGTCGAGAGGAGCGCCCGCCACGAGCCCTTCGCCGAGAGCGAGGGCGCCGCCTGGCTGTCGCCGATGGCCACCGGCGTCGCCGGCTCCAGCGCGAACCAGAAGAAGTCGTACCGCCCGAGCGACAGGGGGTAGCAGCGGCTCGTGATCTCCGGGAAGCGGTTCCTGCCGAACAGCTCGACGGGCACCATGCCCGCGAAGCGCGTGAGGTCGAGCTCGACGTGCTGCGCGTACCGCGAGAGGTTCGCCACGATGAGCACCCGCTCGTCGCCGTACGCGCGGATGAACGCGAGCACCTTGCTGTTGTCCGGGTGCAGGAACTCGATGGTCCCGCGGCCAAGCACCTTGTTCTGCTTGCGCAGGGTGATGAGCCGCTTCATCCACCAGAGGAGCGAGGACGGGTTCTGCTGCTGCGCCTCGACGTTGATCGCCTCGTAGTGGTACTCGGGGTCGATGATGATCGGCAGGTAGAGCTTCTGCGGGTTGGCCCTGGAGAAGCCGGCGTTCCGGTCGGCGCTCCACTGCATCGGCGTGCGCACGCCGTCGCGATCGCCGAGGTAGATGTTGTCGCCCATCCCGATCTCGTCGCCGTAATAGAGGACGGGCGTCCCGGGCAGCGAGAAGAGCAGCGCGTTCATCAGCTCGATCCTGCGCCGCGTCTTCATGAGCGGGGCGAGCCGGCGGCGGATGCCCAGGTTGATGCGCGCCGTGTGCTCCTGCGCGTAGACGCGGTACATGTAGTCCCGGTCCTCGTCGGTCACCATCTCGAGCGTCAGCTCGTCGTGGTTCCGGAGGAACGTCGCCCACTGGCAGGTCTCGTGGACCACCGGCGTCTGCTTCAGGATGTTGACGATCGGGAAGCTGTCCTCGAGCTCGACCGCCATGAACATCCTGGGCATGAGCGGGAAATGGAAGTTCATGTGGCACTCGTCGCCCTGCCCGAAGTACGCCGCGGCGTCGGCCGGCCACTGGTTCGCCTCCGCGAGGAGCATGCGGTCGGCGAAGTTCGCGTCGATGTGGCGCCTCAGCTTCCGCAGGAACTCGTGGGTCTCCGGCAGGTTCTCGCAGTTCGTCCCGTCGCGCTCGTAGAGGTACGGCACGGCGTCGAGCCGGAGCCCGTCGACCCCCATCTCCAGCCAGAAATCGACCACCTTGAACACGGCGGCGTGCACGTCGGGGTTCTCGAAGTTGAGATCGGGCTGGTGGGAGTAGAAGCGGTGCCAGTAATAGGCGTTGGCCACCGGGTCCCAGGCCCAGTTCGACGTCTCGAAGTCCTTGAAGATGATCCGGGCGTCCTTGTAGCGGTGCGGCGTGTCGCTCCACACGTAGAAGTCGCGCCAGCGCGAGCCCTTGGGCGCGGTCCGCGCCCGCTGGAACCACTCGTGCTCGTTCGAGGTGTGGTTGATGACGAGCTCGGTGATGACCCGGAGGTCGCGGCGGTGCGCCTCGCGGAGCAGGCGGGCGAACTCACGCCGGGTCCCGTAAACCGGGTTGATGTTCGTGTAGTCGGCGATGTCGTATCCGCCGTCCCGCAGCGGCGAGGGATAAAAGGGCAGGAGCCAGATCGCGGTGACGCCGAGATCCTGGAGATAGTCGAGCTTTTCGATGAGCCCCTCGAAATCGCCGATGCCGTCGGCGTTCGAGTCGCTGAACGCGCGGACATGGACCTCGTAGATGATGGCGTCCTTGTACCAGAGGGCGCTTCCTTCGGCGGGAGGGGGCTTCTGATCCTGGCTCATGGCTTCTCCGACGTTTGCACGCTGTCCGCGCGATGACGCCGGGCGCAACGAACTCAGCGGTGACGGGCCCCTCGCGGCATGAGCGCGCCGCCCGGGCCGGTGGAGGCCAGGAGGCGAGACACGCTGCGGAGGTCCACCACGGGGCGCGCACCGCCGTCCCACGCAGCCGACGCGGGCCACGGATATGGCTTAACTACCTGGAAATGCAAGACCGAACGCGGCTCAACCTCGGATAGCACGCCCGGCGCGCAGCGCAAAGCGGCGCGGCGGCCCCGGGCGACGCCGCGCCCTGTCAAGTTCGATGCGTGGCGACCTCGGCTCCCACGTCGAACCTCAGCCGGTGTAAAAGGCCCCGGCACCTCGTGACGTGATCGGGCGAGCTCATGCCCATTGTAAGGAGCGTTCTCTCATGATGCGTGTCTTCCACGTACTCTCGCTCTCCCTGGCCGTCCTCGGAGCGCTCGCGTGCTCGTCGACGCCGGAGTCGACGACGCCGGACCCGTCCAATCCGTGCCCGCCGGGCCAGTGGTGCGCCTCGGCCGTGCCGACGACGCCCGCGCCGGCTACGCCGACCGCCACCGCCGCCACCCCGGCGCCCGCGGGCACCGCCGCCACGCCGATCGCGCCCATCGCCGCGGCCGCCGTCACGCCGATCCTGCAGGGAATGGGCTCGACGGAGGCTCCGGGGATGAAGGCGGACGGCGGGCCGTTCGCGGGGCAGTTCCAGGAAGGGCAGTCGCTCGAGCAGCCGTTCAACATCTCGCCCGGCAAGTGCTACGCGGTCGTCGGCGTCGGCCTCGGGATCCAGGAGCTCGATATCCAGCTCGCCGTGCAGCCCGCGCCGGGGCTGCCGCCCATGGTCCTCGCGCAGGACAGCACCACCGGCGCCGCGGCCACGCTCGGCGGCAAGGCCTCCGGCTGCTGGAAGAACCCGACGCCGCTCGGCGGTCAGGGCAAGGTGATCCTCAAGGCGACGAAGGGCGCGGGGCTCGCGGCCGCGCAGGTCTTCTCCAAGTAATCCCCCGCGCGCCGGAGGCGCCCGGCGCGCCGTCGGCGCGGGCGGCGCGGGCGGCGCGCGCGAGCCCGCCGGCGCTCGATCGGCGCGCGCGACGGTCCCTCCGGCGAGCGCCCAGCGTGCCCCGCCGCCCGGCCACGGGGCCTCAGCGGATGTTGAAGTCGAGGGTCATCAGCTGGCCGCCGCGCTCGATGGCGACGGACAGGTGGTTCGCGGTCCGGAGCCGCGCGTAGGCCTCCAGCGCCTTCTGCGGATCGGTGAGGTCGAAGCCGTTGATCGACCGGAGGGAGTCTCCGCTCTCGAGCCCGAGCGTCTCGAGCAGCGAGCCCCGCTTGATCTTGAGCTTCAGCCCGACGACCTGATCCCCTCGCCGCTCCGGGATCACCCGGGCCGAGCGCATCAGGAGCGCCTGCTGCTCGAGGATCTGGTCGACCGCCGCCCGGTCGACGGTGAACTCCGTGGCGCTCACCCGCCGGATGCGCGCGGCGATCTCGGGCGGCAGCGTGTTCATCGCGGCGTCGCCGCCGACCGGCTTCGCCTGCGGCCGGGGCCCGGGCTCGGGCGCCGGGGGACCCCCGGTCGTTCCGATCCGCATCTGGCAGCGCGCGCCGCCCGAGACGAGCCAGACGCGGTCCCAGTCGATCCGCGCAAGGGTGCCCAGCGCTGTGTCGCCGCCGAGCCGCCGGAGCTGCGTCTCTCCGTCGGGCCCCTCGATCACGGCGAACGACCACGCGGCGTCCTCCGCCGCCGCGATGAGCACCACGCGCCCGGCGTCGCAGATCGGATCGCGGTGCGGATCGCCGTGCGCCGCGGACGCGCTCTCCTCGGGGGCGTCGCCCGGCGCCGGGAGGAGCGTCCCGGTCACCGAGTCGAACGGGTTGCGCCGCAGGATCGCCTCGGCGCTCGTCGCGTGGAGGCCGTCGTGCGCCGCCGCGCCGCGCGCCGCGGGCGGCAGCGGCGCGGACCGCGTGGCGCCGTCCGGAATGATCGTCCTGCCGATCAGGTGCGATACCCCCGCCGCCTGGAAATAGGCTGCGATCGCGATCATCGTGCCCGCGATCCACCGGAATTGATGCTTGACGGCCGCATCCAGGTCCACGGGTCCTGCTCTTTCTCGGGAGCGCGCGCGCCCCCCGTGCCCGCGGTGAGCTCCGGGCGCGCGCCGACGTGGAGGCGACCGTGCACGATGTCGCCACCGCCCCCCTTTCAGGACGCGTCAGCATCGTGCGTGCCTGCCCGCCGCGCGGGGGCGCCCGCGCGCGCGCCTCGACCGAGGCGGATCGACGCGCCGGCGAGCGCGGCGCGCTCGCGAGCGCGGCGCGCCGGCGAGCGCGGCGCGCCTGCAGAGGGGGTGAGCTCGGTGGGGGAGGGGAGGACCTGGACTGCGTCAGCCCGCGAGCGGCGCGCTCAGGGCTTCTTCTCGGGGGCCTTCGCGGGCTCGCCGCGTCCGCGACGGTACACCCAGGCGGCGAGGATCTTCCGGTCGTTCGCGGAGAGCTTCTCCTCGAACGCCGGCATGTGGCCTTCCAGGTCCTTCGACATCGCCGCCGGGGGGTAGGCCTTGCCGCTGCCGGGGTTCGTGATCTGCGCCTCGATCCACGCGACCGAGGCCCAGCCACGGAGCTCGGGGGCGGCCGATTCGTCGTCGTCGGTCTTGCCGTCGAGGCGGTGGCAGCTCGTGCACCGCTGCCGGACGAGCTTCTCGCCCGCCGCCGAGCCCTGCTCCCCGCGCGCCTGCGCCTCCAGGAACGTGGCGATCGCGTCCAGGTCGGCCTCCTTCATCGCCGTGAACATCTCCGCCGCCTCCGGATCCGCGGGCGGCTTGACCATCGACGGCATCATCTCCTTGAACGCGGTCTTGCCGAAGAGGTGGTCGGCGTCGGGGTCCTTCATGACCTCGAGCGCCCACGCCTTGGTCCCGAACCCGGTGAGATCCGGCGCCGTCTGCTTGTCCTTGGGCGGCCCGAGGTCGCCCAGCCGATGGCAGCTCGCGCACTCCTTCTTGTAGAGGTCCTCGCCGCGCGTCTCCGGATCGTTGCGGAGCATCGCGAGCGCGCCCTCGGGCGGGACCCCCTGCTTGAACAGCGCGAGCGCGCGCTCGGTCCGCTCGGAGGCGGCCACCTGGGCGCGCTGGAAGTCCTCGTCCCGCGCGTCCACGATGAACGACTTCGCCGTCAGCCCGGCGGCGGCGAGGCCGATCACGAACAGCGGCGCGAGCGCCGGCAGCCGGGCCCGCAGCGGGCCGGGCTTCCTGTCGAGGAACGGGAGCAGGGCGAGGTAGAGCGCGCACACGCCCGGGACGCCGACCGTGGCGATGAGCTCCAGCGAGCCCGGGAAGAACTTGCGCAGCTCGAAGAGCGCGCGGAAGTACCACGCCGGGCGGGCGGAGTAGTCGCTGATCGGGTCGGCGGGCGACTCGAGCGGCGCGCCGTGCTCCACGGCCGCGAGGTCGAACAGGACGACGAGCGTGACCGCCGCCACGAGCAGGATCATCCCGAGCTGCTTCGGGTAGAAGCGATCCGCCCTGGCGGGGTCGGCGCCGGGGGGCGGCGCGAAGCCGTGCCTGCGGAGCTGCGCGAAGCTCGCGGCGAGCAGCAAGGCCGTGATCGCCGGCAGCACGAAGACGTGCGCGCTGTAGAGCCGCGTCACGGTCATGTGACCGAGCGCGGGGCCGCCGACGAGGAGCTGCTGCACGAACGACCCGACGACGGGGATGGTGCCCGCGATGCCGGTCTCGACGCGCGCGCCCCAGTAGCCGTCCTGGTCCCACGGGAGCGGGTTGCCGGTGAAGGCGAAGCCGAGGACCACCCCGAGCAGGCCGAGCGCGAGGAACCAGCTCACCTCGCGCGGCTTCCGGTACGCGCCGTGGATCGCCATCCGGCCCACGTGGATCGCCACCAGGACGATGAGCGCCTGCGCGCCGAAGTAGTGGAGCCCCCGGACGAGCCAGCCGGCGCTCATCGTGTAGTTGATGTGCGCGACGCTCGACCAGGCCGTGGTCGCGCTCGGGGCGTAGGCCGACATGAGCAGCACCCCGGTGACGGCCTCCACGAGCAAGAGCAGCGCGATCGCGCCCCCCCAGACGTGGGCCAGGCGCGCGCCGCCGGGGACGGGCTCGTCGAGCAGGCGGCGGAGCGGCTCGCGGTAGCCGATGCGTTCGTCCAGCCAGTCGCCGAGGCTCACCCTGCGATCTCCTGGAGCTCGGCGATCCCGTCGCGGTAACGCCGGAAGTCGACCTCGACCCACCCGTCCACGACGCGCGTCGCGAGCGGGTCCATGGGACGCGGGGACGGCCCCGTCTCGGGCACGCCCGACAGGGCGAAGCGCGACGCGTGGCACGGGCAGTTGAAGCTCTTCTTGTCGTCGTTGAGATCGATCGCGCAGCCGAGGTGGGGGCAGGTGGCGCTCATCGCGCGGACCTTCTCGCCCTCGCGGATGATCCAGACCGAGCCGAGCAGCTGGTCCTTCGCGACCGTGAACGCGTCGCGCTCGTCGCCGATCACCTGGAGGCGCCGCGGCTCGCCCGCCGGGAGGTCGTCGAGCCGCGCGATCCGGACCCAGCGCTCGCGCGCGCCCCCGGCGCCGGCGCCGCCGGAGGTGGAGCCGGCGAGGAAGCTCGCCGCCGGGACCGCGATCGCGCCGGCGTAGGCCAGGCCGCCGATCGCCACGAGCGCCTTGAGGGCGCCGCGCCGCTCTCCGGGGGGCGCGCCGGGAGACGGCGCGCCGGCGCTCGCCCCGTGCGCCCCGGGCTCTTGCGGCAATCCATATCCGAGGTACCCGCTGGCACCAGGTTCCTTTTGCGTCGGCTCTGCCATCTCGTAGGCTCTCCCTCGCTCGCGCCGTTGTCCTGGCGCCCCTCGGCTTCGGCCCGGCCTCTGGACGACCGAAGCGGACCCAGCATAGCGAAAAGACGGGCGTAACGTTGAATCCTCGCCATCGCGCACACCGGGGCGGTCGCGTCTTCACCGGCTCGACCGCACGCCACGCGTCAGATTCCCGGGGCCCGCTCGTTCGATCCATGACGGCTGTGCTCGTCGCGCTCGGGGCCTCCGCGTGCGCTGCTTCGCGTCAGCCGCCCGCCTGCACGCGCCCGGATCTCGGCGGGTGCGCCATCGAGGACGTCTCCTTCGACGGAACGCAGGTCATCCGCGGCGACGAGCTCGCCGAGCGGATCGCGACGGCCGAGAGCTCGCACCTGCTCGGCGGCGCGCTGGAGCCGGTGCCCATCCTGAGCATCTGGGACGCCCTCACGGTCGAGTACGAGCGGTTCGACCGGTTCGTCCTGGAGCGGGACCTGGCCCGCATCGAGCGGTACTACCGCGCGCGCGGGTTCTACGACGCGCGCGTGCGCGCGGCGCGGGTGCGGCGCACGGGCGGCCCTGGCAAGGAGGGGCGCGTGCGGGTGCGCATCGTCGTCTCCGAGGGGGCGCCGGTGAAGATCGCGTCGGTCGACCTGGCGTGGCGGGACTGGACCCTGGAGCGGGGCAAGGACGTCACGGGGCCGGCGACGGAGGCCAGGAACGCGCTCAGGATCGGCGAGCGCCTGGACGAGGCGCGGTACGAGGAGATCAAGAAGCGGCTGCTCCGGGTGCTGACGGATCGCGGCTTCGCGTACGCGAGCGTCGAGGGGCACGTCGCCGTGGACCTGGTGAAGCACGAGGCGCGGGTCCGCTACACCATCGAGCTCGGCCCCGAGTGCACGTTCGGCGAGATCAAGCTGGAGGGGCTCGGCGAGCTGCCCGAGGGGCCCTTGCGGACGGCGATCGGCATCAAGGAGGGCGATCGCTTCTCGACCGAGGCGCTCGCCGAGGCGGAGCAGGCGCTCGCCGACTTCGGCGTGTTCGGCGCCGTCGCGGTGAAGCCCGAGCTCGCGCCGGACGGGCAGCCGAGGGCCCCGGTCGTCCCGGTGACCTTCTCCCTCGAGCCCGCCGCGCTCCGCGCCGTGAGGCTCGGCGGCGGCGCCGAGATCGGCTCGCGCGTCGAGGCGCACCTCGTGGCCGGGTGGGAGGACCGGAACTTCCTCGGCGGCCTGCGGCGCTTCTCCATCGAGGGCCGGCCGGGGCTGGTCTTCTACCCGACGGAGTTCTCGACGCTGTTCAGCGAGGCGCCGGAGCGTGTCCTGCCGGAGATCCAGCTCCGGTCCGAGCTCCGCCAGCCGGCGGCGTTCGAGCGGCGCACCACGGCGGTGCTCCGCGGCGCGTTCAACCTCTACTGTCGGCAGGCCGGCCGCTGCACCGCGGCGAACGAGGCGCCGAGCCGCCAGGGAGGCCCCGGCAGCCCAGGGCAGGCCGGCGAGGAGACCCCTCGGAGCGGCCAGGCGAGCGACGACCTCATCCTGGGCTACCGCGAGTACGTCGGGTCCATCGGCCTGGAGCGGCCGTTCCTGAAGAGCGACCTCAAGGTCGCCCTCCTCTACAACGTCCAGCTGAACAGCCCGTTCGCCTACCGGGGCAGCCTGGCGCCGGAGGCGCGGTCCCTGTTCATCCCCTACCTCCAGGCGCTCGTCTCCTACGATCGCCGCCGGAACCGGGCGGGGAAGCCCGACAGCGTCACCCCCCACCACGGCTTCTACGTCGCGATGGACGCGCAGATGGCCGGCTACCTGCGGGCCGACACGCTGCTGGCGGGCGCGCTGACCGAGCGGCTCGTCGACGCGCGCGACATCCGCCTCCAGCCCGAGTTTCGCGGCTACCTCCCGGTCGCGCGGCGGGTGACGCTCGCCTTCCGCCTGCTGACGGGGGTCCTGCTCCCGAGCAACTACGACCCGTACTGCGGCGACGACGCGGGGGACGCGAGCGAGCGCTGCCACGACCGGCTGGACGAGGCGCTCCAGCTGATGCAGTTCCGCGGGTTCTTCAGCGGGGGCGCGACCAGCAACCGCGGGTACGGCTTCAACGAGGTCGGCCCGCACGGCCATGTCCCGAGCCTGACGGGCGAGCGAGGCGCGGAGGTCCCGATCGGCGGCCGGCTGCTCTGGGAGACGAGCCTGGAGCTCCGGCTGCGGCTCGGGGAGAGCTTCGGCACGGCGATCTTCGCCGACGCGGGGGACGTCACCCGGGAGCTCTCGCTGTTCCGCGACCCCGGCCCGCAGCGCATCCACCTCTCGGCGGGCGTCGGGCTGCGTTACGAGACGCCGGTCGGACCGCTGCGCCTCGACGTCGGCTACCGCGTCCCGTGCAT
This sequence comes from Sorangium cellulosum, assembly GCF_004135735.1. GTDB lineage: Bacteria > Myxococcota_A > Polyangia > Polyangiales > Polyangiaceae > Sorangium > Sorangium cellulosum_F. Next base: position 570,563 of record NZ_CP012670.1, read on the forward strand.
GCAGGTGCTCGGGGTGTGCGACGTCGAGGACGTGGACGCGTTCCGGGACGAGAACCCGGGCAAGCTGTTCGGCGTGGCGCCCGTCGCCGTGAACCTGGCGATCGGCGAGGCGTTCTGAGGTGGGCTCGGGGTGGCGTCGGCGACCCGGCGGCCGCGGGCGGGAGCGCGGCCCGCGCCGCGCGGAGGGGGCTCAGCCCTCTTCTTCTTCGGCGTTCCAGGCGGAGAGCGCGGTCATGCCGATGGCGACGGCGCACCCGCCGCACAGGGCGGGCTCCTCGAACCGGAGCTCGTCGCCGCGCGACCACATGTAGAGGCCGCGCCCCGCGGGCTCTCCGTCGATGGCGGAGTCGCACACGTCGCAGCGGAGCTCCGTTGAACCTGAGGCCGCCTGGCGTGCGCGCAGGGCGCTGTCGGCGACAGCATCGGCCGAGATCGAGATCGGGTGAGCCAGCATCCGCGTGAGCCGGTGAACCGCATCCGCGGTCCCCTCCGGCGTAGGGCGGGGATCCAGGTTCGCGGTCCCCTTCAGAGCGCCTTCAAACACATCCACCTCCGGCGGCTGGGCCGAATCTAGCTCAGGCCGAGACGGGACGCACGAGAAGGCTGCGCCTGATCTGCGTCAGGCTTATTCCAAGGCGAAGATGTGGGCGAGCGCGCAGGGCCGCGCGCCACGGAGGCCCGTGGCGCGGCGGCGATCCGCGCATTCGCGGCGGGGCGGGACAGGCTGGAAGGGGGCTAGCTCGCGTCGGCGCTGGCGCCGCTTTCGGACGCGGCCGCGGCGGTGCGGGCGGCCTCGGGCGACGCGGCCGTCCGGCCGGCGGCCGGGCGGTCGAGGCCGCAGCTCTCCTCGAGCAGCTCGACCACGTCGAGCTGACGGATCGACTCTTCCTTGGACTGATCCTTCAGGCCGTCGGTGATCATCGTCTGGCAGAACGGGCAGGCGGTCGCGATGGTCTTCGCCTCGGTCTGGAGGAGCTGCAGCGTCCGCTTGACGTTCACGCGGTCCTTGTTCTGCTCCTCCATCCACATCTGCGCGCCGCCGGCGCCGCAGCAGAGTCCCTTCTGCCGGTTCCACCCCTCGGCCTCGACGAGCTCCACGCCGGGGATGCGCTTCAGGATGTCGCGCGGCTGCTCGTACACATCGTTGTAGCGGCCGAGGTAGCAGGAGTCGTGGAAGACCACCTTGCCCTCGACCCGCTCCCGGGGGACGAGCTTCTTCTCGGCGACCAGGCCGAGCAGGAAGTCGGTGTGGTGCACGACCTCGAACTTCGCGCCGAAGTCGGGGTACTCGTTGGCGAGCGTGTTGAAGCAGTGGGGGCAGGTCGTGACGATCTTCCGGATGCCCCCCTGCTCCTTGTAGCCGTTCAGGGTCGCGGCGTTCTGCTCGGCGAGCATCGCGAAGAGGTACTCGTTCCCTGCGCGGCGCGCCGGGTCGCCGGTGCAGGTCTCCTCCTGGCCCAGGATCGCGAAGTCCACGCCGGCGGCCTTCAGGAGCCTGGCGGTCGAGCGGGCGATCTTCTTCGCGCGATCGTCGTAGCTCGCCGCGCAGCCGACCCAGTAGAGCACGGGCGCCTGCGGGTTCTCGGCCATGGTCGGGACGCCGAGCCCCTCGGCCCAGTTGCCGCGGTCGATGCGCGCGAGGTTCCAGGGGTTGCCGTTGACCTCCATCGCCTGGAACGGGTTCCCGAGCTCGGCGGGGAACTCGCCCTTCACGAGCACCAGGTTGCGGCGCATCGAGACGATCTTGTCGACGTAGCTGATCATCACCGGGCACTGCTCCTCGCACGCGCGGCACGTCGTGCAGGCCCAGAGCACGTCCGGGTGGATGACGTTCGGCACGAGATCGACCGGCTTGTACGCGGCCTCGGCGGCCGGCGCCGGGTTCTCCGCGGACGCCTCCGCGTGCCCGGACCCGTCCTGCGCCGCGGCGCCCTGCCCCGGATCCCCGTCGTGCCCGTTCGCCTGCGCCTGGCCGCCGTCGGCGACGCCCCTCGGCCCGCCGGGGCGGTTGAGGAACTCGCCCTCCCGGCCGTACAGGTGGTCGCGCAGATCGAGCGTGAGCTGCTTGGGGCTCAGGATCTTGCCGGTCTTGTGGGCCGGGCAGTTGTCGGAGCAGCGCCCGCACTCGGTGCACGTGTAGAAGTCGAGGATCGCCTTCCAGGTGACGTCCTCGATGCGGGCGATGCCGACGGGCTCGGCCTTGTCGGGCTCCTCGGCGGCCTTCATCACCATCTCGCCGATCGCCTCGGCGCTCGGCGCGACGAGCGGCAGCCGGCCGCGCGGGTCGATGTTGCGCGCGAAGACGTTCGGGATCGCCGTGATGATGTGGAAGTGCTTCGAGTGCGGCAGCAGGTTCAGGAACACGAGCACCAGCGTGACGTGCGTCCAGAACCCGACGTGCGCGAGGACGACGAGGGCCCCCGGGCTCACGCCGGCCAGGAGGACGCCGAACAGCGAGCCCGCCGGGGAGGGGAACAGGTGCCAGCGCAGCGCCGCGGGGTCCGCGGGGACGCCCGCGAACGGGGCGGTGACGGTGGCGATGCGCTCGCAGAGCTTCGCGTCGTCGGGGCCGCACGACATCGTGGACCACTCGTGGTGCAGCGCCAGCGCGGCGCCGTCATAGAGCATGTCGGCCACCATCATCGTGAGGATGATGCCGAGGATGATCAGCCCCTCGACGGACAGCGTCATGCGCCGCTCGCGCCGGATCGCCCGGTAATAGATGAACACGAGCGCGCCGAGGACGACCAGCGTGGCCATGACGTCCTTCAGGAACTCGTAGATGCCGCCGAGCGGCACCGCGCCGAGGCCCGGCAGGCGCACGGGCTCATGCCCGAGGATCCAGAGGTCGAACGACGGGTCGAACCCGCGCCCCCACAGGATCAGCGTCCGGAGCAGGAGAACCAGGAAGCCGAGGAAGATGAGCTTGTGAGCGAGCCCGGCCAGCGGGTAGTACTTCATCTTCCGCTGCCGGAAGGCGTACTCCCAGGTGCCTTTGAGCCGTTCGCCGATCCGGTCGAGCCGGTTCTCCCCGCGCCCGACCTTGAGGAGCTGCCAACGCCGGTTGGCGCTCCACGCAAAGGCGGCGAAGAGGCCGACGAGCAATGTGAGCATCCAAGTGGGATTCATTCGCGGGAGGTCTCCGGGTGTAAAATGGCCATGTCTTTTAAGGTGGGGGACTGGCGGACGTCAACCGCGCGGCGACGCCCGCGTGCGCGGCGCACGACGGTCGGGGCGCGCTCGCCGGAGCCCATTCTTGCAAGGGCGGATGCATTGGTGTGCGGGAGGTGTGATCGCCGGCTGCCGAGCGCTCGCCCTGGCCGACGCTAGAGCGTGAACTCGAAGCTCTTCTCCTCGGCCGCGGCCGAAGGGGACAGGTCGAGCGCCATACCGTACGAGCGGTGGCCGACCCGCGCGCTCAGGTTGACGCGGATGGGGGCGGCCTCGCCGTTCAGCTTGTCGAGCCGCACGACGACGCGGTACCGGCCCCGGGCGGGCTCGCCCTCGGTGAGGTAGACATTTTCCACGTTCTGGTCCTGGCATTCGCCGCTCGCGCGCGGGCAATCGCGATCCTTCATGAGGCCGCTCGCCGTCGGCTCCCCGACGCGGGCGAGCTCTCCCGCCGGATCATAGACGTTGAGGTCGACGTCGGCGTCGGGCTCCTCCCAGGCGATCGTGAACTGCAGGATGCCGGTGTGCAGCCCGCAGCCCTCGTCGATCACGCCATTGCAGTTGTTATCGCGGGCGTCGAAGCAGAGCTCGACCCCGGTCGGCGTGCAGGCGATCTCGAGCCCCACGCCCTCCGAGACCTTGAGGTCCTTCGGCTCGAGCGGCGGCGTGGGCGGGGGCGGCGGCACCTCGATGCAGCCCGCGAGGAGCAGGGCGAGCGGGGTCGCGATCCGCGCCGCGCCGAGCGCCGCGCGGGCGGCGAGGGGAGGCGCGCCGGGGCGGCGAGGGGCTTTCGTGGGCGGGACGGCGCCGCGGGCGCGGCGCGCGCGCCGCGGGGGACCGGGGCTTCGCATGAGGCGGCGCATGTTACCCATCTTCGGGCCGGCGATGGGCGCTAGCGCGCGCGGCCCCGGGCGGGGGCGGCGGCACGCCGAGGGGCAAGTCCATGCCCCGCGCGGCCAGGATCTCCGGGGCGTGGGGGACGGTGAGCACCAGCGCGCGGGCGTAGAGCCGGGTCTGGTAGGGCTCGGGGAGGTCGCCCGGCCGGCCGTTCGTCGCGTGCTCGAGCAGGATCGCCGCGGTGACGCTGACGTTGAGGCTCTCCACGAAGCCGCGCATCGGGACGCGCACGGCGCGGGCGCAGGCGTCCGCCAGGTCGGCGCGGATGCCGTGGCGCTCGTTGCCGAGCACCAGGGCGAGGCGCGGGATGCTCGCCAGGTCGCGCGGGGTCAGCTCGCCGTCCGGATGGGTCGCCACGAGCTCGTGCCCCGACGCGCGGAGCGCGGCGACGGCGGCCTCGGTCGTCGCGTGCGTGCGCACCTCGACCCAGCGCTCGGAGCCGCGCGAGACGGTGTTCGAGACGAGGAACGGCTCGGCGCGCTCGATGATGTGCAGCCGCTGCAGGCCGAACGCGTCGCACGAGCGCAGCACGGCGGCCCCGTTGTGCGGATCGTGCGGCGCGTCCATGGCCACCGTGACGGCGTCGAGCCGCGACGCGATGACGCCGCGGAGCCGGGCCCTGCGCTCCGGCGTGACGAACTCCTCGAGGATGCGGGCGACGGCCGCGGCATCGAGCGCGTCGAGCGCGGCGAGCAGCCTTCGCTGCTCCTGCGCGACGAACGAACAGTTGGGGGTCGAGCGGCGCATGGCGGATCGGGGCGCCTCTATAGCGCGGCGCGGAGCGCGGTGGGGCGCCGTGGCGCCGTGGCGCCGCGCTCCCCGCCGCATCGAGCGGGCAGCGGCGAGCGAGGCGGCCGGCGATCAGGGGGCGATCTCGACCGCGATCCGCTCCCTCTCCTCGTACTCGACCACGACGCAGTCGCCAGCGGAGCCGTCTTCCCAGGCAAGGCAGACGAAGTCGGTCTCGGCGTCGAGCGCGATCATCGGGTGGTGCCACACCCCGGGGCGATAGGTGACGCCCTGGGCGCCGCGGGCGATGAAGGCGGCGAGCGTCGTGAGGTCGGGCCGCGCTCCGCCCAGGGCCACGATGACGAGGTAGCGGCGCGCGTTCATCGGCACGAACGCCTGCGTCGAGCCGGGGTGCTTCTCGAGCAGGGCGATCGGGAACGGAGAGGTCGACCTCGGGGCGCAGCGGAACACGGAGAGGTTCAGCGCGGCCCGGCCAGGGCGGAGGTCCTCGAGCCCCGCGAGATGATCGAAGCGGCGCGCCGTCCCCTGATTGGCGGGCCTGCCGGGCTGGCCGTGCGGCGAGGCCATGAGAACGTCGCCGTACGGGGCATACGCGGCAGGGCTGAGCGCGTGGGCGACGATGCGCTGGCGGTGGCTCATCGGACGGAAAGAGGTGGCGGCGCAGCGCCACGGGCGGAGACCCCCTCTCGGGGCGAGGCGCCCGGCTGCGATCACGCTGCGCCAGCCTATCACGCGCCGAGGCGCCGCGGCGGGACCCGCCCGCGATCCGAGCGACCTGGGGCGGGGCAACTCGACCCGGGGTGGGGCAACTCGACCCGGGCGACTCGACCCGGGCGACTCGACCCGGGCGACTCGACCCGGGCGACTCGATCCTGGCGACTCGATCCTGGCGACCTGACCGGCGCGGTGCGACCGGGCGCGACGCGCTCGGGGCACGGCGCGAGCGGGGCGCGATGGGGCCGAGGTCTTGCATGACGCGCGTCCGCGCCTTAACCGGGCGGTAATGCAAGCGACCGTGGAGTCAGTCATGCGGATTGTTCACAAGTCGACATTTCGGGGCCGCCACGTGGTGGTCTCCCTTTTCCTAGCCGTGCTCGCCCTCATGGTGTCCGTGGCGGGCTGCCAGCGGTATGACGAGCTGGTCGAGAAGGACCAGATCGCGGCCCAGAAGTGGTCGGATCTCGAGGCGAACCTCCAGCGGCGCTACGATCTCGTCCCGAACCTCGTGGCCGTCGTGAAGGCGTCGGCCAAGCACGAGGAGCAGACGCTCGCCAGCGTCGCCGACGCGCGCTCCCGCGCCACGAGCATCCAGCTCAAGGCCGAGGACCTGACCGATCCCGAGAAGGTGGCCGCGTTCCAGAAGGCCCAGGAGCAGCTCTCGAGCTCGCTCTCGCGGCTGCTCGTCGTGCAGGAGCAGTACCCCAACCTCAAGGCGAACCAGGCGTTCCACAGCCTCCAGGTCCAGCTGGAGGGCGTCGAGAACCGGATCCTCCGCGCGCGCGAGGAGTACAACCAGGCGGCGCGCGAGTACAACGCGGAGCTCCTCAAGATCCGCGGCCAGGTGGTGAACAAGGCCACGGGCCAGCCGTTCAAGCCGCGCGTGTACTTCACCGCCTCCCCGGAGGTGCAGTCCGCGCCGAAGGTCTCGTTCTGATGCTGGCCGGCGTGGCGCTGCGGCAGGGGGTCTCGGGCGGCGCGCGGCTGCGCGCCGTGGCCAGGGCCGTCGCGGCCGCGATCGCGCTGGTGTGCGCGCTCGTCGCCCGCCCCGCCCTCGCCGCGTTCACGCCGCCGCCGCTCACCGGGCACGTCGTCGACACCGCGGGCCGGCTCGGCCCGACCGACATCCGGAAGCTCGACGCGAAGCTCGACCGCATCCGTCGCCAGACCGGGTTCGAGATCGTCGCCTTCGTGGTGGGGTCGCTCGAGGGCGAGACGATCGAGGACGTCGCGTACACGACCTTCAACACGTGGCAGCTCGGCCAGCGCGGGGCCGACAACGGCGTCCTCCTCGTGATCGCGCCGGCCGAGCGGCGCGTCCGGATCGAGACGGGCAAGGGCGTCGGCGGCGCGCTCACGGATCTCCAGTCGAACGACATCATCCGGGAGAAGATCACCCCGCTGCTCCGGCAGGACCGGTTCGCCGAGGCGGTCGACCGGGGGACGGAGGCGATCGCCCGGGCGCTCGTCACCGGCACGCCCGAGGAGGAGCGGCGGCCCGCCCCCAAGGCGCAGCCGGCGCCGCTCTCCCCGGTCAAGATCGTCGTCACGATCGTCGCCGTGGTGGCGGCGCTCCTGCTCGCGATCATCTCGCCGTCGTTCCGCTGGTTCCTCTGGTTCGCCCTGCAGGCGCTCCTCTTCCGGGGCGGCGGCCGCGGCGACGGCGGCGGCGGCTCCGGCTTCGGCGGGGGCGGCGGAGGCCGCTCCGGCGGCGGCGGGTCCAGCGACAGTTACTGAGCCGCTTTACCCGGCGCGCAGCCCCACCGCGCGCGGCCGGCGCGGGCCCTTCGCGGTGGCCCCGACGACGTGCGGAACGTACGGGATCGCGTCGGCGAGGCCGGGCCCGGTCCCCTGACGAAACGACCGCGCTCGCGGCGCGCGGCCGGCCCCCGCCTCGGGCGGCGGCGGTGCTCGAGCGCACGCGATCTCCGGGCGGCGTCCGGACCAGGCGAAGCTACGCTCTCCGCATGGCCGCCGCCCTCCGCCCTGTCTTCGTCGTCGACGCCGTCCGCACCCCGATCGCCCGCTACGCGGGCACCCTGGCCACCGTCCGCCCCGACGATCTCGCGGCGCACGTCATCGACGCGCTCGTGCGTCGGAAGCCGTCGCTCGCGCCGCGCCTCGACCAGGTCGTCCTCGGCGCCACGAACCAGGCCGGAGAGGACAACCGCAACGTCGCGCGCATGGCCGCGTTGCTCGCCGGCCTGCCGTACGAGGTCCCGGGCGTCACGGTGAACCGCCTCTGCGGCTCGGGGCTCGAGGCGGTGGCCGACGCCGCGCGCATGATCGCGACCGGCGAGTCCGACTGCGCGATCGCCGGCGGCGTCGAGAGCATGACGCGCGCGCCATTCACGATGCCCAAGCAGGCCGAGCGCTTCGACCGGAGCGCGCCGACCGTCTACGACACGACGCTCGGCTGGCGCTACCCGAACCCGAGGATGGCCGCGCGGTTCGAGCTCCAGTCGATGGGGGAGACGGCCGAGAACGTGGCCAAGAAGCACGGCGTCAGCCGCGAGGACCAGGACCGGTTCGCGCTCCTGTCCCACGAGCGCGCCACGCTCGCCTGGGAGTCGGGCGGGTTCGCCGCCGAGGTGGTCCCCGTCCAGGTCCCCCAGAAGAAGGGCGAGCCCGTCCTGTTCGAGCGCGACGAGGCCGTGCGCGTCGACGCCTCGCTCGAGGCGCTGGCGAAGCTCAAGCCGGCCTTCCGCGAGGGCGGGACCGTCACGGCGGGCAACGCGTCCCCGCTCAACGACGGCGCCGCCGCCCTCCTGCTCGCGTCGAGCGACGCCGTGCAGTCCGCGGGGGTGACCCCGCTCGCGCGCGTCGTCGGCACCGCGACCGCGGGGGTCGACCCCAACCTCATGGGCGAGGGGCCGATCCCCGCGGTGAAGAGGCTCCTCCAGCGGACCGGGCTGCGCGTGCCCAACGTCGATCTCTTCGAGCTCAACGAGGCGTTCGCCGCGCAGGCGCTCGCGTGCTCGCGGGCGCTCGAGCTCGACCCGGCGCGCGTCAACGTGCGCGGCGGAGCGATCGCGCTCGGCCACCCGATCGGCTGCTCGGGCGCGCGCATCGCGTGCACCCTCGTCCATGCGATGCGCGCGCGGGGGGCCAAGGTCGGGGTCGCCTCGCTGTGCGTCGGCGTGGGCCAGGGCATCGCGACGCTGTTCGAGCGTGCTTGACGTAAATTCGCCCCTCTTTCGCGGCGGCAGATGAGATAAGACCGCCGCACCAGACCGCAGCGAGGGGGGTCCTGCGGCTCTCCTCGCCCTGGCTGACGGCGCCGCCCCGGCGGCAAGGAACAGGAGAAGGCCCGATGGATTTCCCCGCGATCAATGTGCCCGGCACCGGCCAGCTGCACGCCCGGATCAAGACCTCGCTCGGCGACATCACCGTCCGGCTCGAGGAGCAGCGCGCCCCCAACACCGTCAAGAACTTCGTCGGCCTCGCCACGGGGGCCATCAACTGGACCGATCCGACGACCGGCAAGGGGATGCAGGGGACGCCTTGCTACGACGGCGTCCGCTTTCACCGCGTCATCTCGGGCTTCATGATCCAGTGCGGCGATCCGCTCTCGCGCTACCCGGAGAAGGCCCCGCTCTGGGGTACGGGCGGCCCGGGCTACAAGTTCGCCGACGAGTTCCACCCCGAGCTGCGGCACGACACCGAGGGCGTGCTCTCCATGGCGAACGCCGGCAAGAACACCAACGGCGCGCAGTGGTTCATCACCGAGGGGCCGACGCCGCACCTCGACAACCGCCACGCGGTGTTCGGCAAGGTCGTGAGCGGAATGGACGTCGTCCACCGCATCGCCAGCGTGCCGACCACGCGCGACCGGCCGAACCAGGACGTCGTCCTCGAGCGCGTGGAGCTCTTCCGGCAGTAGCCGCGTCGCGCGACGCGGATCGAGGCCGCGCGGCGCGCGTGGCCCCGGCCGCGTGCGGATCGAGAGGGAGGCGGCAGGGCAGGAGGATCCGCGATCGCCCTCCCGCCTCCCCGGCGCCCTGTCCGGTCGAGGCGTCGCCGAGGAGGCGCCGCGCCCCGACCGCTCAGCGGGCGCAGCAGACGGTGATCTTGCCGTCGCCCTCCACGACCTCCCCCGTGGGCATGCCGCCGCGCGGCTGACAGCTGCCCGTGCCGGCCACGTCGACCCGCAGCGCGGCGACGGAAGGCGCGACCATGCAGCGCTCATCGTGGGGCACGGTCGCGGCCGACCTCCGGCAATCGTCGTCGTCGAAGAGCGTCGTCGTCGCGGTGCAGCTCACGCCGGACACGTCGCACGTGCAGCGCGTGCATCCGCGGCGATCGTCCATGTCGCGCGCGAACACGCGCCGCTCGTCGAACCCCTGCGGGCAGCGCCGATCCCCCTCGCGATAGACGCAGACGCCGCGCTCGAACGGCCCGTCGATCTCCCGCGGCGCGCAGGCTTCCCCTGCGTCGCAGCCGTCTTCGCCCGGCGGCCGGGTACACACGAGCCCCTCCGCGCGGAAGCGCGGCGCGAGCCCCGTCGGCTCGCCGCCCGACGCCGGGCACGACGCCGCGGCCACCTCCGGCGGCGCGGCGCGGTAACTGTCGAACGGAAGAGATGCCGGGAGCGGGATGCACTGGTCGGGCTGGATCGCATAGGGGTCCGGCCGCCGCGCGTCGCACGCATCATCTGAGTACCCGAGTAGCGTGGGCTCCTCGCACTCGACCTCGGGCGCGCCGCACGAGCACGGGCTGCAGGTCGCCGTCGCCTCGACGCCGCGGCCGCCCACGTCCACCCGCTCGGAGAAGCCCGCGGGGCAGGCGATCTCCGCGGACGCGGGGCCGTCGTAGAGGAGGCCTGGCCCGCGCCAGCCGTCGGGGACCGCGACGCAGGAGAACCCGCTGCAGCTCTCGTCGGCGCAGTCGACGGCCCCGTCGCTGTCGTCATCGTCGCCGTTCGCGCAGTCCTCGGCGCCGCCTGCGCCGGCGCTCGCGGTCGTCGTCGCCGTGCCCCCGCTGCCAGCCCCGCCCGCGCCCGACGACCCCGAGAGGAGGAGCGGCTCGAACTGATCGAAGTCCTGCGTGCAGGCGCCGGTCGCGAGGAGAGCGACGATCGCGACGACGCTTGAGAAGGCAGGGCGGCGCAAGAAGGCAGAGCGGCGCAAGACGACCTCCCGGATCAGCGAGCCTCGCTCGGGCGTGGATCCGCTGCGACCGTACCACGACCGGCTGTCCGGATGGCGAGCGCCGCCGCCTTCAGGCCTGCGACGGCCCGCGCGCGGCCTCTTGCCGCGGCGCTCCAGCCCGCGCCGTGCGCCGCGTCACGCGCGCCGCGCGCCGCGAGGCCCGTCCGGCCAGAGCGCGGCGAGCGCCTCGATCTCGCGCGCGAGCTCCTCGGCCGCCTTCGCGGCGAGCCGCGCCCGCGCAGCGCCGAGCGCCTCGACGACGGCCCCGCGCTGCTCGGGCGACAGCCCCTCCGCGCCCCTCATCTGCGCGAGCGCCTCGTCGACGTCGTGCAGATCGCCGAGGCGGCGCTGCATCCGCTGCGCGGAGCGGGCGGCGCGCCCGGCGCGCTCGCCGAGGAGCGGCGAGAACGTCTCCGCGGAGTAGCGCAGCCGCTTGAAGCGGATCCGGAGCGCGTGCATCGCCGCGCCGTCGCCCGGATCGCTCGCCGCGAGCGCGCGCACGTCCTCCAGCGCGCGCTCGATCGCGCGCCGCGCGAGCGCCTCCGCGCGGCGGCGCTTCGCCTCCTTGCGCGCGACGCGCCGCTCCAGGCGCGCGAGGTGCGGCTCCAGCCGGGGCGGCCCCTGGCGCGCCTCCCCGCTCGCCCGCGGCGCGCCCGCGCCGCCCGGCTCCTCTCCCCGGAGCAGCTCGACGATGCGCGCCCTCGCCTCGCGCTCCGCCCGCGAGCGCTCCGCGAGCCACGCGTCGACGGCGGCCCGCGGCTCGCCGTCCAGCTCGAGCGCGGTGAGCATCTCGCGCAGCACCTCCTCGTCGCGCAGCGCCCCGGTCGCCCGCGCGAGCTCCCGGAGCCCGTCGGCGACGGGGCGGAGCCGCTTCTTCCCGTAGACGCGCCGCGCCGGCTTGAGCAGCGTCCGCAGCCGGCGGAGCGCGACGCGGAAGTCGTGCACCGCCTCGACATCGGGCTCGACGCCCTCGCCCTGCGCGCTCGTGGCGACGACGCGCCGCGCCTCGGCGCGGACGCGCTGGATGTGGGAGCGCAGCACCGGCCCCAGGAAGTCCGCGGCGGTGAGCTTCTTGCCGCCGCCGTCCGGCGGCGGGCCGCTCCCGTCGCGCGGCGTCACAGCCGCGTGAGCGCCACCGTCACCAGCGGGCGCCTCCCGAGCTTCCCCTCGATGGCGCGGCGCGCCGCGAGCCGGGCGATCTCGATGAGATCGGTGTCGCGGCGCCGGGCGCGCGGATCGCAGTCGTTCACCGCCTGCGCGACCGCGCGCGCGGCGGCCCGCAGCGCGCCCCCCTCGAGCTCCCCCGTCACGCCGCGGGCGAGGACCTGCGGCGGCGCCGCGAGGGCGCCGTGCACGTCGACGACCAGCGACACGAAGGCCACCCCGGAGCGGCCGAGGTTCCCGCGTTCCCGGAGGACCTCGTCGCCGAGCGCCTCGCCGCCCGCCGTCGCCACGCGGCCCGTGATCGCCCGGCCGCTCCGCCGGAGCGGCTGCGTCTTGCCGATCTCGACCACGTGGCCGTTCTCGGCGACGAGCACCTCGGACACGCCGCGCTCGCGCGCGAGCGCCGCGTGCCGGGTCAGGTGGTGCAGCGCCCCGTGCACGGGCAGGAAGCTGCGCGGCTGGGTGAGATCGATCATGCGCGCCTGCTCTGTCCGGTGCGCGTGCCCGCTCGCGTGCACGCGCCGATCCGTGGACCACGTCACGAGCTCGACGCCGAGGCGGAGCAGCCCGCCCATCATATCGACCACCGGGCGATCGTTGCCAGGGATGACGCGGCTCGACAGGATGACCCGATCCCCCTCCTCGAGGCGCAGGTGCGGGTGCGTCCCGGAGGCGAACCGCATGAGCGTGGAGGCCCGCTCGGCCTGGGTGCCGCTCGCGATCACGAGCAGCCGCTCGCGCGGCATCGCGGCGGCCATCTCGGGCGGGACGAGCAGGTCGCTCGGCCACGGGAGCCGGCCCACGGCCTGCGCGGCGCGCGCGTGCGTCTGCACGCTGCGGCCGAGCAGGCAGATCTTGCGGCGCGCGCGGACCGCGGCCTGGCCGAGGGCGAGCAGGCGCTGGACGTTGGAGGCGAAGATGCCGACCACGACGCGCGCCGGCGCGGTCTCGACGAGCTCGGCCAGCGCGTGGGCCACGTCGCGCTCGCTCCCTGCCTCGCCGGGCGAGTCCACGTTGGTGCTGTCGGACAGGAGCAGCCGGACCCCGGCGTCGCCGAGCGCGCGGAAGCGGGCTTCGTCGGTCGGCTCCCCGTCGAGCGGCGTCGGGTCCAGCTTGAAGTCCCCGGTGTGGATGATGAGCCCTGCGTCCGTGTGGATCGCGAGCGCCGTCGCGTCGACGATCGAGTGCGTCACCCGGAGCGGCTCCACGACGAACCCGCCGATCGTCACCTCGCGCCCGACCTGCGTCGGCACGAGCCGGGCCCTCTCCTCGAGCCCGTGCTCCGCGAGCCGATGACGCACGAGCTCCAGCGCGTGCGGCGGGCCCCAGATGGGGACGTCGAGGTGGCGCAGGAGGTACGGCAGGCCGCCGATGTGGTCCTCGTGCCCGTGCGTCAGCACGACGCCGCACACCCGATCGCGGAGCGCGAGCAGGTGATCGAAGCGCGGGTGGTAGACGTCGACGCCGAGGTCCGAGGTCGGGAACGTGACGCCGCAGTCGATGAGCAGCACGGAGCTCGCCTGCTCGAGCGCGAGGCAGTTCATTCCGACCTCGCCGAGGCCGCCGAGCGGCACGAGCCGCAGGGTGGACGGGGCCGGAGGGGGGAGCTGGCTTGGAACGGGGGCGCTCTGCTCGGGGTGCACGGGTCGGTGAGGGGCTGCCACCCAGGGCGCCGGGAGCGTACGGCCCGCGGCTTGCTGAGCTGGTCTGTAAGAGAGAGGGCGACTTCTTCAAGAGGCAGAACGAGATCGACTCGCCGTCCCCTTCGAAACTTAGCGCAACAGTGTAGCCACAGGGTGGGCCCTTGCGTCACGCTCTCTCTTCCAGCGCCGGCGCGGATCCCGCGTCGACCCCGCCTTCGGGCGCGCGCCGCCTCGCGCGGCGCGGTCCGGCTCCAGCGTCCCTTGCCTTCAGCGCCGCGTCCTCAGCGCCGCCGACGCTGAGCCGCTTTCCACCCGAACGTCCTGGATGGAGCCACCGGTGATCGCTGCCCTGCTCGTCAACCTCCTCCGCCTGCTGCTGCTCCCGGTGAGCGCGCTCCGGTGGGCGTTTGCTGCACCACGGGGCGGGTATGTCGTCCTCGAAATCGACGGCCGGGTGGTCGATCTTCAGCCTCCCCGGGTCCGGGTCTCCCTCTCGGTGCGTCCGAGGAAGAGGGCGCCGCTCTCGGTGGAGCGCGTCCGGGAGCTCGGAAAGCACCTGATGAAGGACGGCCGCCCCCGGGGGTTGCTGCTCCGGATGCGGTCGGTCCACGCGGGGCCCGCGGTGGTCGCCTCGCTCAGGGACGCGCTCCTCGAGATCCGGGCGGGCGGCAAGGACGTGGTGGCGTACCTGCCGATGGGCGCCGACAACACGATGCTCCAGCTCGCGTCGGCCGCGCGGGCGATCGTGGTCGGGCCGGAGACCCTGGTGTCGCCGCTCGGGTTCGCGGTGGAGGGCCGCTACGTGCGCCGCGCGCTGGAGCAGGCCGGCGTCGAGCCCGAGGTGTTCGCGAAGGGCATGTACAAGAACGCGGGCGAGGTGCTCGTGCGCGACACGATGAGCGCGCCGCAGCGCGAGCAGGTCGGCGCCCTGCTCGACGCCCGGCTCGGCGACCTGACCGCGGCGCTCGCCCAGGGGCGCCGGGTCGATCGCGAGACGGCCGCGCGCTGGATCGACGAGGCGCCGTACGGCGCGGAGCAGGCGGTGGCGCAGGGCATCGTGGATGCGGTCGCCTACGAGGACGAGCTCGAGCACCTGCTCGCGGCGGGGCTGCTCTCCGGCCCGACCCCCTCGCGGGGCGTCGGCGCGGCCGATCCGGCGGGCGGGGGCGCCGCGGCCGCCCGACCCGCGCGGGCGCGCCTCGTGACGGCGGGCCGCTACCTCGGCGCGCGGCGGGCGCTCTCGCTGCGGCCGGTCTTGCCGCGGCCCATCATCGGCGTCGTCGAGGTGCACGGCGCGATCGTCAGCCGCGCCCACTTCCGGGGCGCCTCGCTCGCCAGCGAGGAGCGGCTCGTCGCGAGCCTGCGCTCGGCCCGCCAGAACCCGCGGATCCGGGGGGTGATCCTCCACATCGACTCGCCGGGCGGCTCCGCGCTCGCGTCGGACAGGATCCACCACGAGGTCACCCGCCTGGCCGAGGTGAAGCCGGTCGTGGCGTGCCTCTCGAACGTGGCGGCGAGCGGCGGCTACTACGTGGCGGCGGCCGCGCACGCGATCGTCGCGCAGCCGCAGACCATCACGGGGAGCATCGGCGTGGTCTCGGCGCGCTTCACGCTCGGGCCGCTGCTCGATCGCCTCGGCGTGTCGACGGACGTCGTGAAGCGCGGCGCCCGGGCCGATCTGTTCTCCCCGTCGCGCCGGCTCGATCCTGGGGAGCGGGCGGTGGTGGAGCGCGAGCTCGACGCGTTCTACGCGACGTTCCTCCGCGTCGTCGCGCGCGGCCGGCGGCGCCCGATCGAGGAGATCGAGCCGCTGGCGCAGGGGCGGGTCTACAGCGGCGCGGACGCGCAGGCGCGCGGCCTCGTCGACATGCTCGGCGGCTTCGAGCGGGCGCTCCACGAGCTGCGCCAGATGATCGGGCCGAGGGCGGCGGCCATCGAGCCGGTCATCGTGCGCGCGTCGCGGTACATCCCGCCGCCGCCGCTGCTCCCGGCGCCGGTGCCGGCGCTGCTCGAGATCGTCGGGTTGCGACGGGTGGCGGACCCGATCGCGCTCGCGATCCACTGCGAGGGGGAGCGCGTGCTGGCGTACTGCGCGGAGGCGGACGGGCTCGAATGAGGCGTGCGCGCGCCGGGGACAGCGGACCCGGGGCAGCGCTCCGGGTGGACTCTGGGAAGCCAGGAAGGGTGGAGGTGGGCGAGGGGGCGCCTTCGTCGGCCGTTTCGGGCGGCTTTCCAGGCGGCGGGTCGTTATTTTGTCGCGGGAGAAGCTGTGAGTAATCTGTGCGCCTGGTGGGTAGCACCTGTTCAGAACTGAGCAGGGAGCTCGGGGATGACCGCAGCGGACGAGCGAGACCCCATATGTGGGCCCTGTTTGACCCGAGATCCCAAGATGTAGCGGTTCTCCTTGACGCCCACCGCGTTCGCGGGTTTGCTAGCGAGCGCGTGGCCGCCGCGTCTGACGCATCCGCATGTCGGCGCACGCCTTTCAGGCAGGGTGCCTGAAACTATGCTCACTGCTCGGAATACGGATAGTTTGAGCAGGTAGTCGGGGAAAAGCGTCGGAGACCGTGGAGAGCGAGGCGAAAGGGCCTTGGCGTTCTCCAGGGAACTCTTTGTGCTTTCGATCGGACCCGGGCCACCGACCGGTGCGGTGGCTCACAGGAGGACTTGGAAATGGCCCAGTCGGCAGTGGTGGGTGACGGCGGTAAGCTTTCCGCCGGGAACGGCAAGATGACGGCGCGGACGAAAGAAGAAGGAGGAGACCGCCCGGCGATCGGGGCTGCCAAGGGGGCGCAGGCCGACGGCCGGGCGGCGAGCAAGGGGCCGAAGAAGGGGGCCTCGCGGGTCCGCGGGCTCGGGTTCGAGCGGCGGTTCACGCACCGCGGCGTGGATCCGCTCGATGAGGTCACCTGGGAGCGCCGCTCGAGCGTCATCACCAACCCCGACGGGTCGGTCGTCTTCAAGATGGAGGGCGCCGAGATCCCCGCCGGCTGGTCGCAGCTCGCGACGGACATCGTCGTCTCCAAGTATTTCCGGAAGGCGGGGCTCCACGGCAAGAAGGAGCTCGGCGAGACGAGCGTCCGTCAGGTCGTCCACCGGCTGGCCCGCACCATCCGCGAGGCGGGTGAGCACTTCGGTGGCTACTTCGCCTCGGCGAAGGACGCGGACACCTTCGAGGCGGAGCTCTCGTACCTGCTCGTCCATCAGTACGGCGCGTTCAACTCGCCCGTCTGGTTCAACTGCGGGCTCTTCCACCGCTACGGCATCGAGGGGTCGGGCGGCAACTACGCCTGGAACGAGGCCTCGGCCGACGCGGGCAACGGCGCCGGCAAGGCGGGGGCTCAGCGGGCGGGCGCGGCGGGCGCGGCGGTCGCGGTCGACGAGATCATCGAGACCCGGAACGCCTACGAGCGGCCGCAGTGCTCTGCGTGCTTCATCCAGGCGGTCGCGGACGACCTGATGAGCATCTACGACCTCGTGAAGAGCGAGGCCCGGCTCTTCAAGTACGGCTCCGGGACGGGGACGAACTTCAGCGCGATCCGCGGCAAGCAGGAGAAGCTCTCGGGCGGCGGCACGAGCTCGGGGCTCATGAGCTTCCTCGAGGTATTCGATCGCGCCGCGGGCGCCACCAAGAGCGGTGGCACGACGCGGCGCGCCGCCAAGATGGTCTGCCTCGACATGGACCACCCCGAGATCGTCGACTTCGTCCAGTGGAAGGTCCGCGAGGAGCGGAAGGCGATGGCGCTCATCGCCGCGGGCTACCCCTCGGATTTCAACGGCGAGGCCTACCACACGGTCAGCGGGCAGAACTCGAACAACTCCGTGCGCGTGAGCGACGAGTTCATGCGCGCGGCGGCGACGGGCTCGTCGTGGGAGACGCGCGCCCGGACGACCGGCGAGGTCGTCGAGACGCTGAGCGCCAAGGATCTCTGGCGTCAGATCGCCGAGGCGGCGTGGGGCTGCGCCGATCCGGGCGTGCAGTACGACACCACCATCAACCGCTGGCACACCTGCCCGAACACGGCGCGCATCAACGCCTCGAACCCGTGCTCGGAGTACATGTTCCTGGACGACTCGGCCTGCAACCTGGCGAGCCTGAACCTCACCCGGTTCCTCCGCGAGGACGGCTCGTTCGACGTCGAGGGCTACCGCCACGCCGTGCGGGTGTTCTTCGCCGCCCAGGAGATCCTCGTCGACTTCTCGGCCTACCCGACCCGGAACATCGCGAAGAACTCGCACGACTACCGCCCGCTCGGCCTGGGGTACGCCAACCTGGGCACCCTGCTCATGCTGCTGGGCGTCCCGTACGACTCCGACCAGGGGCGCGCGGTCGCGGGCGCGCTCACCGCCATCCTCTGCGGTCACGCCTACAAGGTCTCGGCCGAGATGGCCGCGGCGAAGGGGCCGTTCGCCGGCTTCGCGAGGAACCGCGAGCCGATGCTCCGGGTGATGGGCATGCACCGCGACGCCGCGTACGCGATCGACCGTGACCGCTGCCCGGAGCCGCTCTGGCGGGCGGCGTGCGCCGACTGGGACGAGGCGGTGCGGCTCGGGCAGGAGCACGGCTACCGCAACGCGCAGGCCACGGTGCTGGCCCCGACCGGCACGATCGGTCTCCTGATGGACTGCGACACGACGGGCATCGAGCCGGATTTCTCGCTGGTGAAGTTCAAGAAGCTCGCCGGCGGCGGCTACTTCAAGATCGTGAACCAGTCCGTCCCCGAGGCGCTCCGGCGGCTCGGCTACGTCGAGGCCGAGGTGCAGGAGATCGTCGCGTACGTCTCCGGCACGAACACCCTCTTGGCGGCGCCGCACGTGAACCGGGCGTCGCTCAAGGCGCGGGGCCTCACGAACGAGGACCTGGCCAAGGTCGAGGCCGCGATCCCGAGCGTCTTCGAGCTCGATCTCGCGTTCGGCCCCTGGATCCTCGGCGAGGAGACGTACGACCGGCTCGGCGTCTCCAAGGAGTCGCGGGCGCGCTTCGGCTTCTCGCTGCTCCAGCACCTCGGCTTCTCGGCCGCGGAGATCGAGGAGGCGAACGAGGCCATCGTCGGCCGCATGACCGTCGAGGGGGCGCCGCACCTGCGCGAGGAGCACTACGCGGTGTTCGACTGCGCGAACCGCTGCGGCAAGAAGGGCCGGCGCTACCTCGCGCCGATGGCGCACGTCCGCATGATGGCCGCCGCGCAGCCGTTCCTGTCCGGCGCCATCTCGAAGACGGTGAACCTGCCGAATGACGCGACGGTCGAGGACGTGCAGCGCATCTACGAGGAGGGGTGGCGCCTCGGGCTGAAGGCGGTGGCGCTCTACCGCGACGGCTGCAAGGCGTCGCAGCCGCTCTCGTCGACGTCGAGCTCGAGCGAGGGCAAGGCGACGGAGAGCAAGGCGAAGGCCGAGATCACGGGGCCTGTCGTGCAGGCGGCGACGGCGGCGCTGGCCACCCCGGCGCGCCCGCGCTCGCCGTCGGCGGCGGCGCCCGAGCGGTTCCGCCTGCCCAGGAAGCGCAAGGGGTTCACGCAGGAGGCGCGCGTCGGCGGGCACAAGATCTACCTCCGCACGGGCGAGTACGACGACGGGACGCTCGGCGAGATCTTCATCGACCTCCACAAGGAGGGGGCCGCGTTCCGCTCGATGATGAACTGCTTCGCGATGGCGGTGTCGATCGGGCTCCAGTACGGCGTGCCGCTCGAGACGTTCGTGGAGCAGTACACCTTCACCCGCTTCGAGCCGCAGGGGGTGGTCGAGGGGCACGACTACGTGAAGTTCTCGACCTCGATCGTGGACTACCTCTTCCGCGTGCTCGGGGTCGAGTACCTGAACCGCTACGATCTCGCGCACGTCCAGCCGCTCTCGTCGGCGATGGAGGATCCGGTCGAGTCGCGGGCCCAGGAGAGCGGCGTGGCGTCGTTCCCGCAGGCCTCCCCGTCGGCCGCGCTGCTCGACGGCGGGGGGCGGAGCGCGAGCGCGCTCGACGCGCAGCTCGAGGACATGATGGGCGACGCGCCGGTCTGCGACGGGTGCGGGCACATCACCGTGCGCAACGGCGCCTGCTACAAGTGCCTCAACTGCGGCAACAGCATGGGCTGCAGCTGAGAGGCGACGGGCGGGGGTGGGGGTGGTGGGGGGAGGGGCCGGTGGGGGGGCACCCACGAACTCGCGCCTTGTGATGGCTATGGCCATGAGAACGGACGGAGACGGGTCCGGACGGTGACGCTGCGATGAGGGCCGGCGCTCGGATTCGTGGGGCCCGCCCCCCCACCGGCCCCTCCCCCCACCACCCCCACCCCCGCCAGATGATGGGGAGGAAGGGGGACAGGATGCGATCGCCTGGAAAATCGCGACGGCGTAGGCCGACCGATCGAGGTTGAGGCAGCGGAGGTTGGCCGACCGAGGTTGACCGACCGAGGTTGGGAGGTTGACCGACCGAGGTTGAGGTTGGCCGACCGAGGTTGAGGTTGACCGCCGAGGTTGAGGTTGGCCGGGCCGAGGTTGACCGACCGAGGTTGACCGACTGAGGTTGACCGACCGGAGGTTGGCCGACCGAGGTTGACCGACCGAGGTCGACCGGACCGAGGTTGAGGTTGGCCAGGTTGAGGTTGGCCGACCGAGGTTGACCGACCGGGGTTGAGGTTGACCGGGTTGAGGTTGACCGGACCGAGGTTGGGGTTGGCCAAGGTTGGGGTTGGCCAGGTTGGGGTTGGCCGAGGTTGAGGTTGGCCGACCGAGGTTTCCACCCGTCGAGGTTTCCACCCGTCGAGGTTTCCACCCGTCGACCCGGGGAGCGCCGCGCCGGCGGAGCCCGCCGCCCCCGAGCCAGTGGGTGAGGGGGGCCCGTAACGCGCTCGCGGGGCCACCGCCGCTCGCGTTCGCCGCTGTCGTGGCGCGAGGCGAGCTGGCGGTTCGCGCGGGGGCGAACGACGCGCCTTCGAGCGCCGCGACGGCGACGCGGGAACCCGTAGGCGCCACCCCGAGCAGGCGCGTCGCCTGCAGCCGGCAAGCGCGTCACGCGAAGTGGTCGTACCCCCGCGCCACGAGGCTCGTGAGCTGCCCGTCCGGCTCGAGCAGCGCCACCTCGCTCGCGCCCTCCTCGCGCGGCGCGCAGCGGCCGATCGTCACGAAGCCGGGGAGCGCCCCGACGCCGGGACCCGCGACCGCGACCGCATAGTCCTCGCCGCCGTGGAGCGCGAGCTCCAGCGCGTCCGCGCCGAGCAGCGCCGCGGCCTCGCGGAGGTCCGGGCCCACGAGCGCCGAGGGATCGAGCAGCACGCGCACGCCGCTCGCGCGCGCCAGGTGCGCCAGATCCGCGGCGAGGCCGTCGGAGATGTCGATCGCCGCGCGCGCCCCCACGGCCGCCCGGAGGCCCGCCTCGATGCGCGCCAGCGGCCTGCGAAAGGCCTCGATCGCCCGCTCGGCCGCCGCGCTGGCCGGCGCGATGCCCCGGTCGAGCAGCGCGAACCCCGCCGCGGCCAGGCCGACCGGGCCCGCCAGGGCGAGCGCGTCGCCCGGCCGCGCGCCGTCGCGCCGGAGCGGCGCGGGCGCGGCGCCGAGCGCCGTCGTGGTGATCGAGATCTCCCCGCCCCGGGAGAGGTTCCCGCCGACGATCGCCGCGCCGAGCGCGTCGCACGCCGCGCGCTGACCCCGCGCGAGGGCAAGGAGCTCGTCGTCGCCGACATCCCGGGGCAGCACCAGCGCGGCGAGCAGGCCGACCGGGCGCGCCCCCATCGCCGCCAGATCGCTCGCCGCGGCCATCGTCGCCCGGTAGCCGAGATCCTCGAAGCTCAGGAGATCGCGCCGGAAATGCACGCCCTCTACGGCGCTGTCCACCGTCCAGACCAAGAGCTCCTGCGCCCCGGCGCTCGCCCCGCCCCGCGGCCCCCCGGGCGCGCTCTCCGCGGGGACCGCGTCCGCGGGGGCGGCGGGCGGGAGCGCCGCGGGCGCGAGGATCGCGGCGTCGTCGCCGATGCCATAGAGCACGCGCTCCCCGGCCGCGCCGCCGAGCACGGCGCGCAGCATCTCGATGCGCGTCCACTCGGAGCGCGCGGTCATTGGAAGACCGGCGGCGCCCCGACGCTGTTCGCCGGCGCGCCCGCGGCCGTGGGCAGCTTGACCACGAACACGGTGCCGCGCGGCTCGTTCGTCTCGATGCGGACCGTGCCCCCGTGCGCCTCGACCAGGCGCTTCACGATCGACAGGCCGAGCCCGGTGCCGCCGTGCTCCCGGGTCGAGCTCTGATCGACCTGATAGAACGGGTCGAACACCTTCGAGCGCTCGCCCGGCGCGATGCCGATCCCCGTGTCCACGACGCGGATCTCGACCGCCTGCTGGAGCGGCGCGACGAGCACCAGGCCGGGGAGATCGTCGCCCTCGTCGCTCACCGCGCGCGCGACGAGCTGCACCTCGCCGCCCGCCTCCGTGAACTTCACCGCGTTCTCGACGAGGTTGATGAACACCTGCCGCAGCCGGTCGCCGTCCCCGAGCACCGGCGGGAGGTCGCCCTCGGCGTCGATGCGGAGATCCACCCCCTTCTTCGTCGCGGCCGGCGCGATGGTCGACGCCGCATCGTGGAGCATCGGGGCGACCGCCACCTCGGCGCGGCGCACGATGAGCGTGCCGCTCTCGAGCTTCGAGAGATCGAGCAGGCTCATGATGAGCCCGAGCAGCTGCTCGCTCTTCGACCGGATCGTCTCGATGAACTCGCGCTGCTCATCGTTC
The DNA here is from genome assembly GCF_004135735.1 of Sorangium cellulosum. Classification (GTDB taxonomy): domain Bacteria; phylum Myxococcota_A; class Polyangia; order Polyangiales; family Polyangiaceae; genus Sorangium; species Sorangium cellulosum_F. The sequence goes on from NZ_CP012670.1 coordinate 592,767, forward strand.
AGGGGGCCGCCGATGCCCTCGGCGAGCATCTCGCTGTAGCCCATGATCGACGTGAGCGGCGTCCGGAGCTCGTGCGAGACCGTGGCCAGGAAGTTCGACTTGAGCCGGTCGAGCTCCTTCAGCCGCTCGTACGCCTGCTCCAGCTCGGCGTTCTTCTGCGAGAGCTCGCGGAAGCTCTCGCGGATCGACGCGACGTGCATCGTCGAGGTGAGGAGCGATTTGTGCCCGCTGAACAGGATCAGATCGAGGACGGCGCGGAGGTGATCCGCGATCTCGCCGAGCCGCTCCGGCCGGAGCCTCGCGAGCCGCGGCGCAGGCTCCGCCGCGCTGGCAGGATCGGGCGGCGCCGCCGCCTCGACCGGCGCCGCGGGCGCCCCCTCACTGTCCTCGGGCAGGTACGGGCCGAGGATCGATCGGCCGATCGTGCGCCCGTCGTACTCGATCGGGAACACCTGGTAGAGCGCGCCGCTGAAGCGGGGATCCGTGAGCTCGTCGCCGACCGGCGCGCCGCGCCGGGCCGCCCGATCGGCCGGGGCAGCGCCGGGCCGCCGGACGTGCTGCTCCTCGCCGACCGGGCCGCCCGGAGGCTCGAGCGCGCCGGACTCCGCGAGCGTCACGCCGCTGGTCGACTGGATCCGGATCGGCAGGCCGAACAGCCTGTGGAACGACGCCGCCATCTCCCCGAGCGCCCCGCGATCGACGAGATCCTCGAGCGAGAGCGGGCCGATGCCGACCAGGTCCACGATCGGCGCGGCCGCGGGCGGCGGCAGCGTCGCGGGCTCGGGCGCGCCCTGCGGCCCGTCGCGCTTCGAGGCGCCGGACGCGTCCGCCGTGCGGGCAGACGGCACCGGCGCGGAGCCCGGCACGCCGAGGAGGTCCTCGTCGTCGAGGCCGCAGCCCGCCGGCGTCTCCTTGTGGGCGTCGGGCCTCACATACGCCTCGCCAGGAGATCGCCCACCGAGCTCGTCACCCCGAGCTGACGGGCCGCGCTGTTCAGGAGCTCCTCCCCGCTGATCGACAGCCGCTTCGAGAGTTGGTGCGTCTGGTCGAGCGTCTCCCACGTGAGGTGGAGCAGGCCCATGAACGTCTCCACCGTGCCCATGCCGCGCGTCGCGATCGCCCGGTACACCGGCTCCTTGCCCCGCGCCGCGAGCCGCGCCAGCTCCTCGTCGCTCCGGATGTCGGGGAGGTCGCGCTTGTTGAACTGGATGACGAGCGGCATCCTCGCGAGATCGAGGCCGTTCTCGCGCAGGTTGTGGCGGAGGTCGAAGAACGCCTCGGCGTTGCGCTGCGTCTCGGAGACCTGCGAGTCGGCGATCAGCGCGACCCCGTCGGCGCCCTGGAGGACGAGCCGCCGCGTGGCCGCGTGCATCGGCTGCCCGGGCACGGTGAAGAGCTTGATGCGGAGCGAGACGTCGCCGTCCTTCGCGCGGAAGGTGAGCGGCAGGAGATCGAAGAACAGCGTGCGATCGTCCTGCGTCTCCAGGGTCATCAGCCGTCCGCGAGCGTCCGACCCGGCGAGCCCGTGCAACGAGACGAGGTTCGTCGTCTTGCCGCTGAGCGCCGGGCCGTAATAGACGAGCTTGATCGTCACTTCACGGGCTGCGAAGTCGAGCTGCACAGCCGCATTCTCGCATGAGCGCCGGACGGTTGGATACCGCCACCGCGCCCGGCCGGGGGCTCCTCCGCCTGGCCCGCGACCCGGCTCACCTCGCCCTCGCCGGGAGGACGGAGGTCCCGATCGCGGGGCCGAGCGGACCGAGCGTCAGGCCGAGCCGCCGGGGGCGTTGGGCACGCTGGAGAGGGGGGGCGGGATCGGCTTGCTCTCGCCGTTCTCGGGGGTCCAGAGCGCGCTCCGGAGCCCCTCCAGGCGCGAGGTCAGCGCGCGGAGCGCCTCGGCCTGGGCGTCGCAGGCCTTGAGCTGGGTCTCGTCGCTCGGCTCGGCGCGGGCCCGCTCCTCGCGCGCGGCCTTCAGCACCTCGATCACCTCGCGGTGCAGCTCCTCGCCGGCCGTGACCACCCAGGCGTCGAGCCGGCTCGCGAACTCCTGGATCATCTCGTCGAGCTTCGGCCCGATCCGCGCGGCGGCCTCGCGCAGCGCCACCGGCGCCATCTCCTTCGCCTTCTTGCGGGTCTCGGCCTCGACCTTCTCCTTGACGTAGACGGCCAGGACCGGCGCCGCGAGCGCCAGGATGCCGCCGAGCAGGGCGTTCGTGAACATCACGCCGAGCCCGATCGTGAAGAGCGCGAAGACGCCGACGTCGTAGCCGAACGTGTCGACCTCGACGTTCGGCGCCTTCACGTCGCCCCCGAGCGCCTCGCCGACCCGCCTGGCCACGTCGTGCGCGTCCTCCCGGACGAGCGCGATCGTCTTCTCGGCGAGCGCCTCGAGCGCCGTGGCGATCTCCTTCGTCTCGGCCTGCGCCCACTCGGCGAAGGTGCGCTCCAGGAACGCCCCGAGGTAGACCTTGATCTCGTCGGTGTTGGCCTCGTCGATGATCGCCGGCAGCTGCCGGAGCACGTCGTCGACGAAGCGGTCGAGGTCGCGGCCCACCCACGCCCGGATGGCGCTCACCTCCTCGCGGATTCCGGCGCGCCGCTCCTCGATCGTGCGCGACTGGCCGGCCAGGTCCTTCTCGATCATCTCGATGCGGCGGGTGAGCTCGTCCCGCGACATCGCCGTCGCCCGCCGCCGCGCGTCCACGCCCTTGCCGAGCAGGCGCGCGGCCTCGAGCCCCTCGCCGAGCGCGTTGTCGAGGAGGATGCGCCCGCGCTCCTCCGCGAGGAACCGGGTCAGGTGGTCGAGCAGCTCCGGCATCCCGCTCCCGGCCACGTCGCCCTCCAGCGCCCGCTCGCTCGAGATGGGGAAGACGACCGGCGACTTCACGAGCCGCGCGAGCTCGCCCCGGATGTAGGCGAGCGCCTCGACCTCCTCGTCCTGGCTCCAGATGTCGCGCTTGGTCACGACGAAGAGGATCTTGTCGCGCGACTGCCCGAGCAGCTTCTCCTGGAGGAAGACCCGCTCGCTCTCCTTGAGCGGCTGGCCCGCGTCGATGAGGAACAGGACGGCGTCCGACCGCGGGATGTAGCTGTACGTGATGTCCGCCCGCTGGAGCGAGAGATCGTTCACCCCGGGGGTGTCGACGAGCACGACGCGCTCGCGCAGGAGCTCGGCCGGGTAGCCGACCTCGAGGTACTGGACCTCGCCCGCGCTCGACGAGCGCGCGCCGCCGACGGTGAACGCCCGCACCTCCTCGAACGGCAGGGCCGTGCGCTCGCCCGACGCATAGACCACCTCGGCGCGCGGATCGGCCGCGTACTCGAGGTGATGGATGACCGCCGTCGTGGGCGTCACGCCGACGGGGAGGATCGGGGAGCCGAGCAGGGCGTTCACGAACGTCGTCTTGCCGTGGTTGAACTCGCCGACGACGACGAGGTGGAACCTGTCGGCCTCGAGCTTCTTCACGAGATCGTTCGTGACGCGCGCCGCGACGCTCCTGGCGCCGAGGGCCTCGGCGAACTCCACGAGATCCCTGAGCGCCCCGGTCACGTCGTCTTTGCGGCTGTGGAAGGATTCGAGCATGTGCGTTGGACCTCGGCCTTGGGTCGGCGCTGGAAGAGGGGCCCCTAGCCCCAGATCTTGATGACTTCGTGCACCTTCTCGTCGACCTCCTCCATCGAGAGGCCGCTCGCCCCGAGCCCGGCGTGGCGCCGGTAGAGCTCGCTCTCCGCGAACGCCCGGAGCGCCAGGACGCGCTTCGGCAGCCACGGGTGGTTGGCCGTGAACTCGGCGAACCGGCCGATCCCGCCCTTGCCCTCCTCGTGCTGCGCGATGAACGCCTCGAGGTTCAGCTCCTCGTACAGCTTGGTCGACCCGAGCGCGAGCTTGGTGAGCGCGCGCGTGGACACGTCGAGGTCCTTCACGCAGAGCAGCCCGGCGCGGTCGCAGGTGACCTCGGCCCGGCGCGACCAGCCGGAGAGCGCGAGCATCGCCGGGCCGACGATCCACTTCACGAACACCGACGCCATCCGCGTCAGGTAGTGCATGGCGGTCAGGTACACCACGTGGCTGTTGTGGATGTGCCCGCACTCGTGGCCGATGACGCTGAGCAGCTCGTCGTCGGTGAAATGGTCGACGAGCGCGGAGTGCACCATGATGAACGAGTCGTCGTTCGTCCCGTAGGTGGCGGCGTTGAGGTGGGGGCTGTTGACGATGTAAATCGTCGGCGTCGCGATCCCGAGCGTCTCGGCGCAGCGGAGCGCGAGGTGGTGGACGCGCGGGAACTGCGTCGGTCCGACCTTGACGGCGTGGCCGAGCAGCTCGGTCTTCCCGACCGTCTTGAACAGCCGGACCGCGGCGGTCACCGCGAGCTCCACGGGGCGCATCTTCTCGAAGGCGAGCCGCGTGTTCTTGTCGGACACATAGGCATACGCGTTGCCAGCTCCGTCGCTGCCGCCCGCGCGCTGCCCTTTCCGTCTCTCGATGAAGCCCTTGAAATCGAGCGTTCCGACCTGTGCCATCCGGCGAAGGTAACGGTCGGGCCGCGGCCGCGCAACGCCGCCCTGGGTGCGCGCCGCGAACTTGACGCAAATTCACGGACGACCTTCGCTCACAGGCGGAGCAGGGCGCGGAGCCCTCCGGGGCCGAGGCGCTCGAGCGTCCGCTGCCGCGCGAGGAAGCGCCGGAAATCCTTGTAGACGCCGCTGCCCTTCGGGCGCAGCTCGAAGTCGGTGATCCGGGTGATCGAGAACCTGAGCGCGGCGACCACGCTCTCGTGAAAGAGCCGGTCACGCTCCTCGGGGGAGAGGGGCCGCACCGACGTGTAGCCGGCGGCGAGCGCGGCCGCGAGCGCGGGATCGAGGTCGTCTCCGAAGCACCACGCCAGCATCGTGACCGCGAGATCGAAGGCGGCGCTGCCGCGCGAGGCGCTCTCGAAATCGAGCAGCGCCGAGATCTCGCCATCCTGCCAGAGCACGTTGTCGCGGAAGAGATCGCCGTGGATCAACGTCTGTGGCCCGGGCGCGCGGGGCGCCGCGGCGCGGATCCGCTCGAGCCGGAGGGCGAGCTCGTCGACGGCGGCCGCCACCTCGGGCGTGAAGGCCGCGGCGGGCGACGCGGCGTCCGCGCCGGCGTGGCGGAGGGCGCGGAGCCCCCGGAGCCGCTGGTCGAGGTTGTCGAGATCGAACCGGCTCGCGTTCGCCCCCTCGAACGAGGCGCCGACGAGGTGCACGCGCGCGAGGGCCGAGCCGACGCGGCGGGCGGCGTCCGGCGTGACGCGCGCCTGGCAGAGCGAGTCGCCCGCGACCCACGGGAACAGCGCGACCGGCTTCCCCGCGTGCTCCGCGATGAACGCGGCGCCGTCCGCCTCGGAGGCCCCGTCCCGGCGCCGGAGCGGCTGCGGCGTGGCGACGCCCCCGGCCGCGAGGTGCTCCAGCATGCGCGCCTCGCGGGCGGCCGCCTCGTGCCGCTGCTCCTCGTACACGCGCAGGAACACCCGACCGCGGCCGTCCGCGAGGGTGAGCGCGTAGTTGGAGTTCACGCTTCCGGCGAGGAGGCCGCGCACGTCCGCGATCTCGAGGCCGTAAAGTGCGCCGACGCGGCGAGCATCCGCGAGCGAGAGGGGGGTCAGGATCGCCATGGGCCGGCAAGGTAGCCTCGAAGCAGGGCAGGCTCCTACAGGAACATGGAAGCGCACCCGGCGCGGCGAGCGCCGGGAAAGTACGGGCTTCGCGTGAAGAACTTTGGTGCTCCTGCTCGCCGATCGATCGTGGGTGCATTATGAAGGGATGGGAGCAAGATTCCCTTCCATCTTCGAATGCCGACCCTCTACGGAAACACCACCGGACTCAGCCCTCTCGCCACCAGAACCCTCGAGCGCATCTACCGCCGCAAGGTCCCGCTCGTCAGCCTCGCAACGCCCGAGCTCATCAAGGCGCTGGCCGAGGCGTCCCATGAGGCCGGGCGCCAGGTCGGTGCGCTGGTCCACCGCTCGGGCGAGATCGATTCCGTGGTCGTCGGCGACGCGACGCGGCTGATGCTGCCGGACATCGGGCGCCTCCGCGCCGCAGAGGGGCGCTTCAGGGCGCTCCGGCTCGTCCACACGCACCTCTTCAACGAGCCGCTCACCCGGGACGACCTGGTCGACCTCGTCCGCCTCCGGCTGGACCTCGTCGCGGCCGTGCAGCTCACCCCGCAGGGCGAGCCGCGCACGATCCAGTACGCGTACAACGTGCCGGTCTACGGCAAGGAAGCGGCCACGGTCACCGTCAACGGCGCCGCGGGCGGCGATCAGGGCGACGGCCGGGGCGAGGCGGAGCTGCCGTACCGGATCGTAGGGCCCGTCGCGATCGGCCGGGTGGACGTCAACTTCGGCGCGCTCATCCAGGCGCTCGAGGACGAGTTCGCGAAGCGCTCGCGCACGCGATCGGTCGCGGCCAAGGACGGCCGGGCGATCCTCGTCCACGTGGCCGAGAAGTCCAAGGCGGGCGCGCTCGCTCGGGCCGAGGAGAGCCTGCGCGAGCTGACCGAGCTCGCCGGCACGGCCGGCGTCGACGTCGCGGACAGGGTCCTCCAGCTGCGCGATCGGATCGACCCGAGGCTCGTGCTCGGCAAGGGCAAGCTGGACGAGGTCGTGCTGCGCGCCTCGGAGCTCGACGCGGAGACGCTGGTCTTCGACCGGGACCTGACCCCCTCGCAGGCCTCGGCGATCGCCAGGCACACGGATCTCAAGATCCTCGACAGGACGCAGCTCATCCTCGACATCTTCGCCCAGCGGGCGGAGTCGTCCGACGGCAAGCTGCAGGTGGAGCTGGCCCAGCTCAAGTACGCGCTGCCGCGCCTCGGGCAGAAGGACGACTCCCTCTCCCGCCTGACAGGCGGCATCGGCGGGCGCGGCCCCGGCGAGACGAAGCTCGAGATCGGGCGCCGCCGCGCGAAGGAGCGCGTCAGCTTCCTGGAGGCGCAGCTCAAGCGGCTCTCCCGGCAGCGCGAGCAGCGGCGCCGCCGCCGCGCCCGGCTCGGCGTGCCGGTGGTCTCCATCGTGGGCTACACGAACGCCGGCAAGAGCACGCTGCTCAACACCCTCACCGGCGCCGACGTGGTCGCCGAGAACAAGCTCTTCGCGACGCTCGACACCCGCTCGCGGCGCCTGCGGTTCCCCGAGGAGCGCGAGGTGGTGATCACCGATACCGTCGGCTTCATCCGGGAGCTCCCCAAGGATCTGTTCGCCGCGTTCCGGGCGACGTTCGAGGAGGCGGCCGACGCCGACCTCCTGCTCCACGTCATCGACGTGAGCGATCCCGCGCGCGACCAGCACATCGAGACGACCGAGGCGCTGCTGACCGAGCTCGATCTGATCGGCATCCCCCGCATCCTGGTGTTCAACAAGGCGGACCTCGTCGATCCGGCGGAGGGGAGGCGGCTGCTCCTCGGGCACCCCGACGCGGTGCTCGTGTCCGCCACGGACAGGGAGACGACGCGGGGGCTGCTCACCCGGATCGCGGAGCGGCTCAAGACCCGCTGGGAGGAGGCCGCGCTGGTGCCCGCCTACGAGGCCGGGGCGGAGGGCGGCGAGCTGGAGCTGGAGGACGGCGACCTGTTCGCCGGAGAAGCCGGGTCGCTGACCGTGATCGCCCCGTCGCCGGTCACCGGCGTCGAGGAGGTCAGCTCGCGCGTGAGGGAGACGTTCGAGGCGTGAGCCCGGCCGGGCTCCGTGAGAGCCCGGCCGGTGCTCGAGGGGAGCTCAGGGCTCCGGCGCCGGGGTCGTCGGGATCGGGCCGCAGACGTCGCCGGTATCGAGGCAGTTGTTGCTCGCGCACTCGGCGTCGTCCGTGCATGCCTCGCGGGGCTTGAGCTTGCAGGCGCCCTCGCCGTCGCAGACCTGGGTGGCCTCGCAGTTGTCCGCATCCTCCCCACCGAGCGCGATGGGCGAGCACGTCCCGGCCGACTCCGCGACGTTGCAGGCCATGCAGGTCCCGTCGCAGGCGGTGTCGCAGCAGACGCCGTCGACGCAGTTCCCGCTCCCGCAATCCTCCGGGGCCGTGCACTCCTGACCGTTCGCGGCCTTGCACTCGCCGGTCGCGTTGCACGCCTGGTCTTCCTCGCAGCCCAGGCCCGTCGCGCCGGCCTCGGCCAGCTCGCACTCCCCGTCGTCGGTGCACGTATGGCAGGTCGCGCAGTTCGCGTCCTCCGCGCACGTCGTGAAGCACGCGTTGGCGTCCGGATCGCAGGCGAACGTCTCGCACTCCGTCGTGGCGCCGGGCACGCACTCCGTGCTCTCCCCGTCGCAGGTGCCGGGCTCCGTCTGGACGCCGTCGGCGCACGTCAGCTCACCGCACTCGGTCTCGGCCTTGGAGGGGCCGCACGTGCCGTCGTCCTCCCCCGACTCCTTGAGCGCGGCGGTGCAGGCGTCGCAGTCCGAGTCGCAGGCGGCGTCGCAGCAGACGCCGTCGGCGCAGAAGCCGCTCTCGCAGTCGTCCGCCTCGTCGCACGCCTTCGCGATCTCGCACTTCGGGCAGTCGCCGCCGCCGCAGTCGACGTCGGTCTCGTCCCCGTTCTTCGTCTCGTCGGAGCAGCTCACGTCCTCGCCGCCGCCGCCGCCGCCCCCGCCGACACCGCCGCCGCCGGCCCCCTGGATGCGCGAGCGGTCGACCGTGGCGATGAGCTCGCAGCCCATGGCGGAGGTCGTGAGCGCCCCGGCGCAGATCGCCATCGCGAGAAGGTACTGGTTCTTCCACATAGTAGTCCCCTTAGAAGGTAAACCGCGCGGCAGCGCCGCCGCCTGTCGGGCTGACGAACGGAGCGAAGAACGCCTTCTTCGTCGTGCTGGAAGCAGCGGCCTTCGCCTCGGCCGATGTGTCGTTGCTGAGCAGCAGGACAGCGCCGGTGACGCCGAACGTGAGCGCAACGGCGAAGGACATGTCCGCGATGAGCGCGTTGCGGTCGACGCTGTCCGCGTTCTTGGTCGTCGGGTTGTCGTCGAAGTCGCCCTTCGCGCTGAGCGCCTGGATGCCGAAGATCGTCCCGACCACGGCGCCGGCGCCGGCGAGGCCGAGGGTGACGTAGGCGGGCACGGGAGAGCGCGGCTCGATCGGCGCAGCGGGCGGCGGCGGGGCCGCGGGCGGCTCGGCGGCCGGCGGCGGCGGCGCGGGGGGCGGCGGCGCCGCGGCGACCGGCGCCTGCTGCGGCGTCAGCGCCACGCTGACGTCGCGCGTCTCGCCGAAGCTGACCTCGAGCTCCTGGCTCGAGTCGACGAACCCCTCCGCCGAGACGGTGAGCGTGTGCTTGCCGGGCGGGATCGAGAGCTCGGTCCCGGCCTGGGCCACGCCGTCGACGGCGATCTTCAGGTTCGGCGGGGCCTCGGGCACGGTCGCGACCTTCACCTTCGCCGGCGTCTTCTTGAGCGCCTCGATGCGCTCCTGCGCCTCGGCGATCTTGTCCTTGAACTTCTCGGCGTCGGGCTTCGAGTCGAGGAACACCTGCCATGCGGCGACCGCCTCGACCGTGAGCCCCTGCTTGTCGAGCGAGAGGGCGAGCTTGTACTTCGGCGCGGCGCCGGGCACGTGCTCGTCCGCCTGGCGGTACAGGTCGGCCGCGACGGCGTACTCGCCCTTGTCGAACCTGGACTCGGCCTCCTTGTAGAGCTTCTTCGCCGCGTCCTTCTTCTGCTTCTCGGTGAGCGGCTTCGCCGGAGGCTTCGCGGCGGTCACCGTCACGGCGGCGTCGCCGCCCGTGCCGGGCGCAGCCGCCGCGGGGGCGCCGGCCGCAGGCGGCGCAGCAGGGGACGGGGCCGGCGTCGGCGCGGCTCCAGGGGCCGCCTGCGCGGCCGGCTTGGCCGCCGGGGTGGCGGCGCCCTGTGCAGATGCCGGGCTGACGTTCGTCAGCGTCAGGAGCCCAGTGACCATCGCCGCCGAGGTCAAGTTCGTCAGCCGGCCCGATCGTGAACGCATACCGTAAGCCCTCCTCCGCGGATAGTGTCGCGTGGGCGCCCACTTAAGCCTTGAAGGCTGCTCTACACAAGGGTTTTCGCGTTCGTTCTCGCGGTGCGCGCCCCCGCCTCGCCGGCCTCGGCGCGGCCAGACCTCGCCTGCGGCGTCACCGGACACTAGGGCTCATCGCCTCGGTCCAGCCATGCAGGGAACCGGAGCCTCGCCTCCAGGCCGAAGCCCAGGGTCGCCCGCCGCATGCGCGCGGACCGCTCGGCCCCCCGAGGGAGGCTCTCGCGGAGCCGGCGCAGCGCCGCGATGTAGCGTGCGAAGCGGGGATCGGAGAAGAGCGCGCTGAGGTCCTCCCGGATGCGCCGTATCGTCCCCGGGCTGACGCCGTGGCTGCTGAAGCTCATGGTCAGTCCGGAGGCCGTCACCACCGAGGGGTTGACGAAGTTCGACAGCTCCGGGCGATCCAGCGTGCAGACGAGGCGCCCCGCGTCCGCGAGCTCTCGGTGGAGGCGCCGCGACAGCGCTTCGTCGCCCGGCACGAGGAAGACGAGCGCCGCGCCCGCGAGGTCGTCGTCCACGAACGCCCGCCGGTGCAGCTCGAGCAGGCCCTCGTGGGCGGCGCGCTCGATCGACTCGTGCACCGGCCCCGGCGCGACGACGGAGACGCGCGCGCCCGCCGCGAGCAGGCGCTCGACGGCGGGCGGCGCCTCGCCATCGGCGCCGATGACGAGGGCCCGCCGGCCGGTGAGATCGAGCGCGATGGGGAAGAGGCGCATGGGGTGCGGCGGACGCGGACCGGAGCGCCCGCGCCCCGATTGTAGATCGGCGCGCCGCTCCGGGGCGAGGTCGCGCGACGGCAGCGCCCGCGGCGCCGCGCTCAGCGGCCGGGGCGGCTCTGGGGCGGCGGGCTCGGCGGCGGGCTCGGCGGCGGGGCGGGGGGGAGGAAGCCTTGCGTGCGAAAGAGGAGCTTCCTGTCCGCGCTGCCGATGCGCGTCACGAACAGCCCGACGAAGGAGCCGAACAGCGAGTCGCCCGGCCCGATGGCGGTGGAGCCGGGCGGGCGGGTGACCCACCGCTTGATGCGGTCGAGCATCTCGGCGCTCATGGGGTTCACCTCGACCAGCACCGCGACCAGGTAACGGCTGCCGTCGCGCAGGAGGGACCGCTCGACGAGCGGGAGCCTCCGCGCCTCGGCGCAGTTGCGGAGCACGCCCTCGACGTTGACCGCGACCGTGCTCGACGGACCCCCCGCCTGGAGGAGCTGGATCCGGAACACCTCGTCCCAGAGATCGTAGACGATCCGGCAGCTCTTGGCGGCGAGCGCGACAGGGGCGCCCCCGCTCTCGTGGAAGAGGTAGCCGCGCAGGGTGATGACGGTCGGGAGCCCGCTGAGCAGCTTCTTCGAGATCTCGCCGTCGACCACGTCGCGGAAGCTCACGGTGAGCTGCACGATCGCCTTGTCGAGCGTCAGGCTGGCGACCCGGGTGGGGAGCGCGGCGGGCGCGCGGAGCGCCTGCTGCGTCTCCGCGTCCTCCTTCGGCGCGCCGCGGTCCTCCGCGCCGCCGGGCCCCAGCTGGGCCTCCGACAGGCGCGGGCCGAGGCAGATCCCGGCGAGCAGCGCGACGCCGCACCAGCGCGCGGCGCGCGCTGCGGGCGCTCGCCCGCGGCCCGCGTCCGAGCAGGTCATTTCCGCTCACCGCGCCGCGCTGGTATCAGCCCGAGCAGGTTCGAGAAGGCGAGCGTCACGCCGCCGACCGACGTGTCGACCCGCAGTCCGAGGTTGTAGGTGATGTCCACGGGCACGCGGGCGAAGCCCTCGTACCCGGCGGGCGCGTCGGTGAGCTCGCGACGGGTCGCGACCCCGTAGAGGCCCACCGCGCCGAAGAGATCGACGCCGTAGATGGAGCCGCGCCCCGTGTAGACGGGGATCCGGTACTCGGCCTCGAGCTTCGCGGCGTAGTCGCCGTAGCGGACCTCGATGATGTCCGTGCCGAGGAAGTTCGGCGGCTGCCTGCGATCGGGGGCGAGATCGAGCAGCCGGTCGGGCAGGAGGTCGGTGAAATCGCCGACATAGTACTTCTCGAAGAAGGGGGCGTCGCCGGCGACCGCGCCGGCGAACGCCTTGAGGCGGAGCACGTGCCGCAGCGGCAGGCGGAACCACCGCTGCGCGCCGAACTCGAACTTCTGGTAGCCGTAATCGCTGCCGAACGGCGGCACGCCCACCGTGACCGAGAGGGAGGCGAACGCGCCGTGCGTGGTCAGGAAGGGCGCGTCGCGCGTGTCGAGATCGATCGCGGCGCGCAGCGACGAGAGCACCGTCTTGCCGCCCAGGATGTCGAAATCGATGGGCTCGCGGCGCTGGCCGCGCATGTGCGAGGCGACCGTGGGCACGGTCGCGTCGATCTGCTCCAGGCGGTAGTCGAGCGAGAGCCGCGAGGAGGAGGAGACGTCGTGGCCCGTGCCGAGGGTCGCGCCGAACCGCTTGTAGGCGACGACCGCGTACTCGGTGACCTCCCGCTGCTCGAGCAAGGGGGACTCGAACGAGACGTCCCGGTTGCCGAAGAAGTCGCGGGCGTCGTTGTAGAGCAGGGTCACCGCGGCGGACCAGCGGCTCCCCATGAACGCGGGATCGACGAAGCGGGTCCGCAGGGCGAGCTGATCCGCCGCGAGCCCGACGCCCGCGCCGAGGGTGATCCCTGTCCCGGCGAGGTTGGTCTCGGCGATCTGCACGCCGGTGAACGCGGAGAGCGGCCTGGCGTTGCCCGCGGTGTCCTCGTCGGCGGCGACGCCCAGCCAGAGGTCCTGGAGCACGAACGTGTTGCGCTCGACCACGTCGATGACGAGGGTCGCGCTGCCGCGCTGGGCCCCTTTCCGGAGCGACAGCCCGACCGAGGCGAAGAACCCGGTCCCGAGGAGACGGTAGCGCGTGAGCTCGATCTCCGGGTCCTCGACGTCGAGCACGTCCCCCGCGCGGAACCTGACGTAACGGAGGATCACGCGCGCGGCGGTCCGCACGGCGCCCCGGACCTCGACGCCATCGAGGAGGTACCGGACGCGATGGCGCTCCGGCAGCGCGGCGTTCACGCCCGCGGACACGCCTGCCGAGGCGGCGGCGGTGCGGGCGGGTCGCTCCGGCGGGGTCGCCGGGCCGGAGGCTCCCTCGGCGCCCTGCCCGAGCGCGCGCCCCGGGAGCGATCCTGCGAGCAGCGCGCTACAGAGCGCGAGGAAGGCGCGGCCGAGCACGAGGGGCAGGGGGCTGGTCGGGGAGCGGGGGAGATGCCGGAGTCACGAGCAGGATCCGCCGGATACCGACAGCACGGCCAGAGCCTCCGGAGAGCTCAGCGGCGCACCGTAGCACGATCGGTGTGCTCGCCGCAGGGACCGGGCGCGTCGAGCTCGGCGCCCGGGGCGGCGTCGCTGGCGACGCGGGGCGGCGCGGGGAGCGGCGGGAACCGCGCGCGGAGGTGCGCGGCCCGCTCGTCGTGCTGCCGGCGTGGCGCGCGCTCGGGCGGGGCGGCGCGGGTGTGCTCGGCCAGCACGAGCAGATCCATGCGGGCGGGCGTCGGCTCGGCCAGGTGGTCGACCGCGGCGAGCAGCAGCGCCCGGACCTCGGTCAGCACGCGGGCATCGCGCGTCCAGCGCGCGCCGGCGCTCGTCGTGATGGCGCGGGCGAGGAGCAGCTCCGCGCGGCCGCGCACGTCCGCGGGGATCCAGTCGGCGATGAGCGGATCGGCGAGCATGGCCAGCGTCTTGCGCAGCGCGGCGACGCGGCGCGGGCCGAATCGCTCCGGCGCGCGCGCCGCGCGGCGCGCGAGGCGCAATGTCCTGCGGAGCGCGCGCCTCGCCGCCCTGCCGACCACGGCGCCGCGCAAGGTGAGCCGCTCGCGCGGCGCGTCGAGGGCGTGCAGCACCGCGGCCAGCGAGGCGCCTCCGGCGATCACGAGCGCCACCGCCGCGACGGTGGCTCCGGCGCCGTGCAGCTCGAGGTCGCCGGTCGCGGCGATGAAGGCAACGGCGACGACCGCCAGGAGCCCGAGGGAGCCGAGCGCGCCTGCCGCGTGCGATGGTCCGTGCCAGGGGCCGCCTTCGCCCTGGGCGAGCCGGGTGTACCCGTCGGGGGCGATGAGCCGTCCGCCGCTCGGGATGAGGCCCACCCTGGCTCGTCGCGCTGCGCGCGCCAGGCCGACCTCGAGCGGACCGAGCTGGACGCCGGGCGGCTCGCGGAATGGGCTCATCCATCCAGGGTAGCCCATCCCCGGCCGAGCGGCTCTCGCCCGCCGAGGCGGCGGGGCGCGGGGGCTCAGGGAGCCTTCGCCTTGTCTCCCTGGCCCCGCCGCGCCTTCTCGACGAGGCCGCTCGTACCCATGCGGGACGCGAGCGCGGCGAGGACCGCGCGCAGCGGGACGCCGCGCGACGCGACGCCGACCAGCAGGTGGTAGATGACGTCCGCCGCCTCGGCCGCGACGCGGTCGTCGCTCTCCGCGGCGATCGCCTGAGCGAGCTCGCCGGCCTCCTCGCGTAGCTTTCCGCCGATCATCGGCGCGCCACCGTCGAGCAGCTTCCTCGTGTAGCTCTTCGTCGGCGACGAGGTCTTGCGCTCCTCGATCTCCCGCTCGAGGGCCTCGAGCACCGCGGTCGCGTCCTGTCCCTCGTCGGCGGCCTCGGGCTCGGCGTCGCCGCGGGCGTCGACGCGCCGGAAGAAGCAGCTCGCGGCCCCCGTGTGGCAGGTCGGACCGCTCGGGTCCGCGAGGATCAAGAGCGCGTCCGCGTCGCAGTCGGCGTGGATGCTCGTCACCGCGAGCGTGTTGCCGCTCGTGGCGCCCTTCTCCCAGAGCTCGCCGCGCGATCGGCTGAAGAAGGTGGCTCGGCCCGTCTCCAGCGTCCGGGTGAGCGACTCCCGCGTCATGTACGCGAGCATCCGGACCTGCCCGGTCAGCCGATCCTGCACGACGGCCGGTATGAGCTTGCCGTCTCCAAAAGCGATCTTCACAGCCTATTCCTCTCCGGTGGTATCGGGCGCCTCGGCAGCGGCGCCGCGCTCGCGGGCCGCCGCCCGGCCCTCGCCCTTCGCGCTGCCGCGCCTCTCTCGCGTCGACTTGTCGTCGGCCGCCGCCCTCGACCCTCGCTGGTCGCCTGGCCCGTCGTCCTCGTCCTCGTCCTCGTCGTCCTCGTCCGCGGTGGCGGCGGCGGTTTGACCTCCCGGCAGGTCGAGCGCCATCGCCTGCGCGGGGTGAGCCAGGGCAGCCTTGTAGTAGACCGAGAACGCGATGGCCGCGGCGAGCCCGGTGACGAGGGCGACCGCCTGGGACGTCGAGTACTGGAGCAACGTGGACGCGCCGAACGTCTCGGGCTTGAGGGCGAGGTACAGGACGACGGCGGGGATGAACGCGAGCGCCTGCGTCGCCTTGCGTACCGCGTTGTTGTGGATGATGTGGGAGAACCCGATGGAGTAGGCCACGGCGAACACGACGAGGCCCGCGGGGAGGAGCACGTGCTCCGGGAGCGAGGGCGGGACGGAGCCGCGCTCCGCGTCGTCGCGCAGGAGCTCGAGCAGGTAGCGGCAAACCCCGTAAGCGAACGTGAAGAGGAGGAAGATCTCTCCGCGGAACTTCTGCCGCCGGCGCGCGAGGAGCAGGAGCGCGAGCAGCCCAGCGCCGACGAGCGCCTCGTAGAGCTGCGTCGGATGCACGGGGAGGGACGCCTCGGAGGCCGGGTCGAGCCCGCGCTCCCTGACGTGCTGCACCCATGCGGGGGACCCGCTGCCGCCGTCCAGCGTGCCCTCGGGCCAGCGCGGGAACGTGCCGAGGCCCTTCAGCCAGCCCGGAGCTGTCTCGCCGAGCGGCCGGCCGAAATCGCAGCCGAAGAGGTAGCAGCCGATGCGCGTGATCATGAGGCCGGAGGCGAGGCTCGGGACGGCCACGTCGGCCCACGGGAGCAGCGGGATGCGGTGGGATCGCAGGAACAGGTAGGAGCCGAGGAAGCCGCCGAGGAAGCCGCCGTACGCGACGAGGCCGCCGCGGCGGATGTCGAACATCGAGCCGAGGGAGTCGAACTCGTCGAGGTTCGTGAGGATGTAGAGCACGCGTGCGCCGACGACCGCGGCGAGCGCGGTCACGACGTAGCAGTTGGCCATCGTCTCTCTCGGCAGGCCGTCGCGCTCCGCGAGCCCCAGGGTCAGGTACCAGCCGACGACGAGCGAGAGGCCGAGCATGACCCCGTAGCTGTAAATGGGCAGCGGGCTCAGGGTGTACGTCTGGTCCTTGAACAGGGAGGCGAGCGCGGCGAGCACGACGCCCACGATTCCTGCCGCGGCGGCCCCGGGCTTGTTCTTGGCGATGAACAGCCCGACCGCGCCCACGAACGCGATCCCCGCAGCGATCAGGAAGACCCAGAGCAGGGGCACGGTCCAGGCGGGGAGCGGGACGCGGAACAGGATGGGATGCATGGCGCCTCTCCTTACGCCCGGGATTGGGGGCCATCAAGCGTCGTCTCTCGGGCATGACGCAGCGGGCCAACGCCCTGGCGGGCTCGTGTCCAGCCGCATCGGGCGATCGAGATGCGCCCGGGCTGGCAGCGACGCGTCGCTCCCACCGGGTCGTCGGCGATGGCGCCCGCGAGGGATCTCGAAGTCCGTGCGCGCCGCTGCTAGCATCGATTCCGTGCTCTGCGGCCGAGCCACCGTCAGCGTCATCGCGGTCCCCGGTTTGTTGGTGAGCGCATCGTGTGTCCCCGAGGGGCCGGCCACAGGCGATGCGAGCACGCGATCGGTCGGGGCGGCCGCGTCAGCCGTGTCCACCTCGAAGGCGGGCGCTGTCCGAGGCGCGCTGGTGGCGGGCGCCTTCGAGGACGATTTCAACCGGTCAGCGCTTGGCCCCGACTGGAACGCCCTCAGCCCCCGCTGGAAGATCGAGGACGGACGGCTATGCGCCCGCGCCGCGAGGAACCGCGGCGTGTGGCTGAACCGGCCGCTGCCGGAGAACGCGCGGATCGAGTTCGACGCCATCGCCGAGGCCCCCGACGGCGATCTCAAGGCGGAGCTCTGGGGGGATGGCCGGAGCGGGGCGACCGCGGCGAGTTACACGAACGCGACGAGCTACCTCGTGATCCTCGGAGGGTGGAAGAACACGAGGCACGTGCTCGCCCGCCTCGACGAGCACGGCGAGGATCGGCTGGAGATCGAGGTGGATCCGGACAGCGACGACGAGCGGGCGCGCCCCGTCGCGCCGGGGCAGCCGTACCGCTTCCAGATCGAGCGCCGCGACGGCAAGACGCTCTCCTGGTCGGTCAACGGTGTCGATTACCTCGAGCTCAGCGATCCCGCTCCGCTCGCCGGCTCAGGGCACGAGCACCTGGGTTTCAACGACTGGGATGCGCCGGTATGCTTCGACAACCTGCGCATCACGCCCCTCTAGCCGCGATGGAATCAAGCGAGGTCGAACGGGAGCTCGAGGAGCTGGAGACGCGCATCGAGAGGCTGCGCGCGCTTTACGAGCAGTACTTCATGGGCATCGAGCGGCTGGAGCCGCTCATCCCGCGCAAGGAGGTCGATCGTCGCGTCTGGGTGCTGCGCCGCGAGCAGATCAGGAACACCGGGCTCCGGTTCAAGTTCCAGATGCTGATCCAGCGCTACAACACGTTCCAGCAGTACTGGGGCCGCATCGCGCGCGAGATCGAGAACGGGACGTACCGGCGCGACGTCCTCCGCGCAGCGAAGCGGGTCGGGGCGCAGGAAGCGCTCACGATCGTCGGCCGGAAGCGGGCGGAGCGCTATACGGAGCTCGCCGAGCGGCAGGCGGCGGATCGTGACGCGGCCGGTCGCGACGACGTGGATGAAGAGCTCGACGCCGACGCCGATATCGTCACGCTGGCGCCGCCGCCGTTGCCCGCCGCTTCTCCGGCGCGGCAGCGCGCGCCGGCGGCCGACGAGGCCGGCGGCAGCAGCGCCGGCGGGTCCCCGCGCGTCCCGGCGGCGCCCAGCGTCGCGACCGGGGCGGCGCAGGTCGGTCCGCAGGTACGTTCTCCGGTGGCGCTCGCGCCGCCTGCCACGCCTCAGGCCACGGTGGCCGTGAAGCCTGCCCCGCTTGGCGGATTGCCGCGGGGGCTCGGCCTGACGAGGCCTCAGCAGAAGCCGGCGGACGCAGCGCCGACGGAGGCACCTTCGGCGGGCGCGAAGGCGCCCCCGCGCGCTTCCCCTGACCGGACGCAGCCGGCTGCGACGGGCGGAGCGAGCCGCCAGCGGCTCGCCCAGCTCGCGGCGGAGATGCGCGCTCAGCGCATGCAAAACGCCCACGTCGGCGACGCGGCGAAAGGCGCGGCCGGAGCGCCCGTCCCTGCCGGCGACGCGGCGGGAGGCGCAGCCGGAGCGCCCGTCCATGCCGGCGATGCGGCGAAGGGGGCAGCCGGGGCGCATCGGGCTCTGGCGGACGTCGCGCCGGAGCCGCCGGCGCCTGCCAGGCGAGCGCCGCCTCCGCTCCCGATTCGGCCGCCGCCGAAGGCCCCCACCACGGCAGCGTCGGCGGGGGCCTCGGCGGCTGCCGACACGAAGATCGCCGCAGCGAAGCGGCAGGAGCGCGCGCTCTCGGAGCGGCCGCTTCCGTCGCGGCGCCGTCGATCCACCATGCCACCTGCCGCGGACAAGGGGACGGCGAGCGGCTCTCGGCATCCAGCGTCACGCGCGTCCTCGCGCCCTCCAGAGGCCGCGAGGGCCGGGCTCGACACCGGAACCCGCGCGCGATCCGCGCCGCCCGCGCGACCCGCGCCGCCTGCGCGACCCGCGCCGCCTGCGCGACCCGCGCCGCCCGCGCAGCGCCCCGCCGCGCGCGATGACGAGCTCCCGGAGCAGCGGCTGCGCCAGATCTACGCGAAGTACGTCGAGACCAAGCGCGCTGCGCACGAGTCGACGGCCGGCGTCACCTACGAACGCCTGGCCGAGAGCCTCCGCGCGCAAGCCGCGAAGCTACGAGCAACGAATCCGGCCAAGTCCGTCGACTACGATGTCGTCGTCAAGAACGGAAAGACGCTGCTGAAGCCGATCCTCAAGTAACCGGGGCGGCCTGTCGCCCGCATGGACATGCGGGCGAACCTGGCGAGGCGAGCGCACGAGCGCCTCAGCTCGCCGGGCAATGCTCGGCGAGCCCTGCCGCTTCACGCTCGCGGTATCGGTCTGTCGAGCTGATGGATGCGTTGATCGAGCTGATCAGTGATGCGCCACGCGCCGCCAGAGCTGAGGCAGGCGGTGGACTTTCGCAGGCGCCCCGGAGTCGTCCTCGACGAAGAGGATCGCGCAGGCCGTGCGGTCGGCCTCACGCATTCTCGCGCATAAGTCGGCCAGATCGTCATCGGCGTCCACGATGTCCGCCTCGGCCGGCTGCGAACCGCCCTGAACGTACTTTACATTGTCAAGGGCGACCCATCGCCCAGCGAACTCTTCCGAACGACATATGTCGCGCCATGTCATGCGGGGCGCGGCCAAACGAATCTTACTGCCCATTTCCCGTGAGCGACCTTCTCCCCCATGTTCCAAAGTCAAGCGCCGACCTACTACAAGCAAAGGCGCGGCGTTCGGCGAACTTTCAGAACCGTCGGAGCAAGATCTAGCACCCGTCAAAATCCGGCGTCAAGGCAGGGCTGGAACAGCCCAGGCCCCTCGGGCGTTGAGGTCGGTCCGCCGTCCCCCCTCTCTTTCCGTCGTCCCCCCCCTCTTCTAAGGACAGCGCGCCTGCAGCTGGGACAGCGCTTCGCCCATCCCGATCCGCGCGGCGGCCATGGCGTGGGACCTGGCCGCGCACCCCTTGGACGCGACCGCGCGCTTGGCGCTCGCGCTGATCGCGGCCTTCGCCTCGGCCTTTCTGGGGCCATCGCAGCCCGCGAAGCGCTTCACCGCGAGCTCCGTGTTGCCTCCGTGCGCCAGGTTGATCGCGGCCTTGCACTCCTGCTCGGCCTTCGCATTGACGGCCGGCGAGGCCGGCTTCGCGGCGCCCGTCGAGGCCGGCGGGCTCTTCGGAACCTCCGGCGAGGCCTTGCTCGGGGGCGCGGTCGGCTCGGGGAGCTGGGGCGTGGAGGGCTCGCTCGAGGGCACGGGCGCCGGGGGATCCGACGCGACGGTGACGGGTGACGCGCTCGCCGAGGATGTCGGGATCGTGATCGTGGTCGCGGCGCTCTCATCGGTCGCGGTCCCGCTGTCCCTCCGGAGCAGCAGGAAGCCGCCGCCCATGAGGCCGAGCACCGCGACGGCCGCGATCGCCGCGAGGACGGGGGCTCCCTTGTTCTTCTTCGCGCTCGGCGGCGGCGCGGGGAACACCTGGCCGCTGCCGGTCGGCACGGGCGGGTGTGCCGGCACGGCGCTGCCCGGCATGGCTGCCTGATCGAAGACCGTGGCCGCGTGGTTCACGGCCATACCGGGTCCGGTGGGAGGCCCCGCGACGAACAGCGGCTCGCCGATCTGCGTCTGGCCCGAGCGCGACGGCATCAGCGCCGTTCCGCTGGCCGGGGCCTCGAGCCCGACGTGAGTGCGCGGCGCCGAGGCGAGCACCGAGAGCCGGGGCCCTGCGCCGAGCGTGAGCTCCTCGTAGAACTCACGCGCCGACTGCTGGCGGTCCTCGCGGTTCTTGCTGAGGGCCCTCATGACCGCCGCCTTCATCTTCGCCGGGGCCGCGGCGCCCATGGGCACGGCCTCGAACGGGAACGGCTGCTGTGTCATGTGCTGCGTCGCCCACTCCCACGGCGTGTCGGCCTCGAACGGCAGGCGGCCGGTGAGCATCTCGTAGGTCAGCACGCCGAGCGAGTAGATGTCGCTCCTCGCGTCGAGCTCCTTCCCCGTGAACTGCTCGGGGCTCATGTACGGCGGCGTGCCGAGCACCGTCCCCTGCTGCGTCAGCTTCTGCTCGGCCCTGGCGCTGCGCTCGTCGCGCTTCGCGATGCCGAAGTCGAGGACCTTCACGTAGTCCTCCTCGCCCGCGCGCCTGGTCAGGAAGATGTTCGCGGGCTTCAGATCGCGGTGAACGATCCCCTTCTCGTGGGCTTCCTGCAGCGATCCGCACACCTGCGCGATGATGCGGTCGACCCGCTCGGGCAGCAGGGCGCCGCCCTTCTCGAGCGCCGCCTCCAGCGAGAGCCCGTTCAGGAGCTCCATCGCGATGTAGAGCTCCCCGGTGTTCGTCTGCCCGAAGTCGTAGACCTTGATCGTGTTCGGGTGCTCGAGCTCGCTGACGGTGCCGCACTCCCGCATGAAGCGCGCGACCACCTGCGGATCGCGCGCGTGCTGCGAGAGGAGCGTCTTGATGGCGACCTTCCGCACCGACGTCCCCATCGGCTGCTCGCCGTTGTAGACGCGCCCCATCCCGCCCTCGCCGAGCACCCCGACGATCCGGAACCGGCCGCCCACGATCGTGCCGATGAGCGGGTCTGCTTCCACTGGCGCGACAGGGAGGAGCGCGCCGCACGTGGCGCAGAAGCGCGCCCCATCGATGTTTGGCTGATGGCAAGCGGGACAGTCCATGCGATCGAACCTCTACCCCCGAAGCATGACGAACGCGGCGTCGCCTCGGACGGCTTAGCGCGCCCGAGCGAACGTGCGCTGGCAGGATCGCAGCAGCCGCGCTCCGAGCGCAAGGGAGCTCTCGCCCGCCCTCGCTGCCGCATCGCCGCCACGCGCGCTCCCTGGAGGGGGCGCACGCCATGGAGAGCGCATGCAGCACACCCTCGCGCGCGCTCGCCGTGGCGAGCGTCGGCGAGCGTTCGTCTGGGCGAGCGTTCGCCTGCGCGAGCTCGGGTGGTCGCGGGGGCGCTGCTACAGCGGCGGCCGGCAGCGCTGCGCGCGGCGACCACGCCCGGCGAGCTGCCGCGGCGATCCAGCGCTCCGCCCGCGCGATCGTCGGCGCATGCCCGGCGCTCCGCCCGCGCCATCGTCGGCGCATGCGGATTCCGCTCGACACGGGCGCCGAAAGCGCGCATCCATCGCGCCAGATCCGCGCTGCCGGGCGAGGTCGAGCTCCGACGTCGCCGGGCCTCGGCACCCCGACGGACCGCGTTCACGCGGGCGATCCCAGCGAAACGGACGAAATTGATACACACCGCTTGACACGTCTCTTGCAGGGGGCTAAGAGCCTCCTCCCTTCGCGGGACACGTCTACCTTCGGAGCGACGTGAGCGGCACCCGCCGCCTCACATCGCTGCGGACGAGCCCGGTCGGCGGGCTCCGACCAGCGCGGGAAGACGGTCCAGCAGGGCCGGGAGTTGATTGTTCGCACAGGCGTGATCTGTTCTGGGACGTTTCGCTAGGTCAGCACGCCCGTCACCCGACCATCGGGAGCGGGCAGCGGGTCGAGGTCGCTGGCGTAGCTCAATCGGTAGAGCACCTGCCTTGTAAGCAGGGGGTTAGGGGTTCAAGTCCCCTCGCCAGCTCCGATGCAAGGCAGCAGGTCGACGCTTCGGGAGGTCACGACGGAAACTGGGTGCGCTAAGCTATAAGAAGAAATTCCTGGAGGGTTGCCCGAGCGGCCAAAGGGAGCAGACTGTAAATCTGCCGGCATAGCCTACGATGGTTCGAATCCATCACCCTCCACCGGAGCGAATTTCGCTCCGACAACGGTCCGACCAGTATACAAAGCCGCCGGGGTCGCACCCTGCGGACGCCCTGCGGGCGTAGCTCAGTTGGTAGAGCGTCAGCCTTCCAAGCTGAACGTCGCCGGTTCGAACCCGGTCGCCCGCTCCATGGTCGGTCGTTTGCCCACCTAGCTCAGTTGGCAGAGCACGTCCTTGGTAAGGACGAGGTCGTCGGTTCAATCCCGATGGTGGGCTCCAGCGAGGACAGCGAAACGCGCAGCCGCGAACTTCATTTCGGCAGGAGACATCTCGATGGCCAAGGAGAAATTCACTCGTACGAAGCCGCACGTGAACGTCGGAACGATCGGCCACATCGACCACGGCAAGACCACGCTCACGGCGGCGCTCGTGAAGGTGCAGTCGAAGCGCCAGCTGGCGAAGGCGATCTCGTACGCCGACATCGCGAAGGGCGGGACGGTCCGTGACGAGACCAAGACGGTGACCATCGCGGCCGCGCACGTGGAGTACGAGTCGGAGAAGCGCCACTACGCGCACGTCGACTGCCCCGGGCACGCCGACTACATCAAGAACATGATCACGGGCGCGGCGCAGATGGACGGCGCGATCCTGGTCGTGTCGGCGCTCGACAGCGTGATGCCGCAGACGCGCGAGCACGTGCTGCTCGCCCGGCAGGTCGGCCTGAACCACATCGTCGTGTTCCTGAACAAGTGCGACGCGGTGGAC
Organism: Sorangium cellulosum; assembly: GCF_004135735.1. Taxonomy (GTDB): domain Bacteria; phylum Myxococcota_A; class Polyangia; order Polyangiales; family Polyangiaceae; genus Sorangium; species Sorangium cellulosum_F. Next base: position 615,990 of record NZ_CP012670.1, read on the forward strand.
GACCCGGAGATGCTGGACCTGGTCGAGATGGAGGTCCGCGAGCTCCTGTCGAAGTACAAGTTCGACGGCGACAACGCGCCGGTCGTCCGCGGGGCGTCGCTGCCGGCGCTGCAGGGCGACCCGAAGTGGGAGGAGACGATCCAGCAGCTCCTCAACGCGCTGGACAGCTACATCCCCGAGCCGGTGCGCGACATCGACAAGCCGTTCCTGATGGCGGTCGAGGACGTGTTCTCGATCAAGGGCCGCGGCACGGTGGCCACGGGCCGCATCGAGCGCGGCGTGATCAAGGTCGGCGACGAGGTGCAGATCATCGGCTTCAAGGACACGAAAAAGTCGGTCGTGACCGGCGTCGAGATGTTCCGGAAGCTGCTCGATCAGGGGCAGGCGGGCGACAACGTCGGCTGCCTCCTGCGCGGCGTAGAGAAAGAGGAGATCGAGCGCGGCCAGGTGCTGGCGAAGCCCGGGTCGATCACGCCGCACACGAAGTTCACCGGCGAGGTGTACGTCCTCAAGAAGGAGGAGGGCGGGCGCCACACGCCGTTCTTCACCAACTACCGGCCGCAGTTCTACATCCGGACCACGGATGTGACCGGTACGGTGAACCTGCCCGAGGGGGTGAAGATGGTGATGCCGGGCGACAACATCACGATGACGATCGAGCTCATCGCGCCGGTCGCGCTGGAGGAGCAGATGCGCTTCGCCATCCGCGAGGGCGGCAAGACCGTGGGCGCGGGCGTCGTCACCAAGATCCTCGCGTAGGAGGCGGTCGTGGGCGAGCAGGCCGGTGGATGGCGTGCGGCACGCATTGCCGTCTCACTGGCCTGCAGCGAATGCAAATCGCGGAATTACAAGACCACGAAGACGCCCGAGCAGGTAGTTTCCATCAGGAAATTTTGCAAGCAGTGCAAGAAGCACACGGTTCACAACGAGACGAAGTGAGCTGTATGCGAGAAATCGCAGCGATTCTAGGGGTATAGCTCAGTTGGTAGAGCAGCGGATTCCAAATCCGCAGGTCGGGAGTTCGAGCCTCTCTGCCCCTGCCAGGGACTGTGGGCGCCGCTGGGTTGCCCGCAAAGTCTCATCCAGCAGGCTCCTGCCTGCCGCGAGCCGGCGCGTTTGGTGTGGTTATGGCGAAGGGTCAAAAAGACAAGCAAACGCCGAAGGTCGCGGAAGAAGGGGAGCCGGAGGAATCTGGACCGGCCGCGGCCTCCGACACGTCGTCGCTCGAGCCCCGGGACGAGGAGCCGGAGACTGGCGGGGCTGGTGCGCGCGAGGAGGCCGAGGCGTCGCGCGCTGGTGATGCCGACGAGGCCGAAGGCGAGGTCGCTGCCACCCAGCTCGGGACCGAGCGTTATGTGATCGCCGGATTCTTCGCCTCCGGGATGTTGCTTGCCTACGTGCTGGGCAAGATCGTGGAAGGCGTGTGGTCGACCCTCGCCAACAAGGACTGGTTCAGCCGAACGCTGCCAGCCTTGGCCGCGTTCGGTGACGACGAGCGAGCGACCTATGGCACGGTCATCGGGGGCATCATCGCGCTCGTGATCGTGCTGCGCGCGTTCCGCAATGCGGAGATCCGCACCTGGAGCGACGAGGTCGCGACCGAGCTGTCGAAAGTGAAGTGGCCGACCAAGAAGGAGGTGACGAACGCGACGTTCGTCGTCATCGCGACGACCACCGTGGCGACCCTCTACCTGGCGCTGCTCGACCGCTTCTGGGCGTTCGTGACCAACATCGTTTACGGCGATGGAAGCTGAAGCAGGGGAGATCCTGAGGGAACCAAGCGCCATGGCCAAGAAGTGGTACGTCATCCATACCTACTCGGGATACGAGGCGAAGGTGCGCGACGCGCTCCAGCAGCGCGTAAAGCAGTACGGCCTGGAAGATCGGTTCGGCGAGATCCTCATTCCGAGCGAGACGGTCACGGAGAACCGTCCCGGTGGTAAGACCCGCGTTCGTCAGAAGCTGAGCCTGCCCGGGTACATCTTCGTCGAGATGGAGATGAACGAGCAGGTCTGGCACCTGGTCAAGGACACGCCCAAGGTGACCGGCTTCATCGGCAATCAGACGCCGCAGGAGGTCCCGCTGGTGCAGATCGACAACCTTCGGCGGGGCATCGTCGAGGGAGCGGTCAAGCCGAAGCCGAGGCTCACGTTCGAGGTGGGCGAGGAGGTGCGCGTCCTCGACGGGGCCTTCGCGAATTTCACCGGCACGGTCGACGACGTGAAGATGGACAAGCAGAAGCTCAAGGTGAAGGTCAGCATCTTCGGCCGGCCCACCAGCGTCGAGCTCGACTTCTCAGCTGTGGAGAAGCGCTAGCCGGGAACGAGCGGCTGCAATCCTCTGGGTGAGGTCCGCGCCTCCGTGGTCCTCCACTGGTTTCTCTGAAAGTAGACCGCCCGTCGGGCGGCGGTTCGATAGGGTGCGAGATTCATCATGGCGAAGAAAGTCACTGGGTACGTGAAGCTGCAGCTTCCGGCGGGCAAGGCCAACCCGTCGCCCCCCGTCGGTCCGGCGCTCGGCCAGCACGGCGTCAATATCATGGCGTTCTGCAAGGACTTCAACTCGAGGACCGCTGCGCAGGGCGACATGATCATCCCGGTGGTGATCACGGTCTACTCGGACCGCTCGTTCACGTTCATCCTCAAGACGCCGCCCGCGTCCGTGCTGCTCAAGAGGGCGGCTGGGCTCGACACGAAGAAGAAGCCGGGCGCGGGCTCGAAGGAGCCCAACAAGGTCAAGGTGGGCAAGGTGAGCCAGAAGCAGCTCCAGGAGCTCGCCCAGCTCAAGATGCAGGACATGAACACGACCAGCCTCGAGGCCGCCATGCGCAGCATGGCTGGCACCGCCCGCTCGATGGGCATCGACATCGTCGACTGAGGTGGGTCGCAGCGCGCCCCGGGGTCGGGGCCGCACGTCGCCTGGAGGCGCTCGGCGCGGGCGCCCCGGCGGCCGGGGAACAGAGACTTACCACGGTAGTTTAAGGCGCACCGTGGGAGGCGAGAGCCGTTAAGAAGGAGGGCATGTGCCGAAAGTCGCCAAGAAGAAACTCGCAGCGCGAGCATTCGTCGACCGCGCTCGAAAGTACACATTGCAGGAGGCGTGCGAGCTCGTGAAGAAGGCCGCGCCTGCCAAGTTCGACGAGACGGTGGACCTCGCGGTCCGCCTCGGGGTCAACCCCAGGCATGCGGATCAGATGGTCCGTGGCGCCGTGGTGCTCCCGCACGGCACGGGGCAGTCGCTCCGTGTCCTGGTGTTCGCCAAGGGCGAGAAGGCCAAGGAGGCCGAGGCAGCCGGGGCCGATTTCGTCGGCGAGGCCGATCTCGTGAACAAGGTCCAGGAGGGCTTCATGGACTTCGATCGCGTGATCGCCACGCCGGACATGATGGGGTTGGTCGGCAAGCTCGGCCGCATCCTCGGCCCGCGCGGTCTGATGCCGAACCCCAAGGTCGGGACCGTGACGTTCGACGTCAAGACGGCGGTCTCGGAGGCCAAGGCTGGCAAGGTCGAGTACCGCGTCGAGAAGGCGGGCATCGTGCACGCGCGGATCGGCAAGGTCTCCTTCGCGGAGAACGCGCTGCACGGCAACGCGGACGCGCTCATCCAGGCGCTCGTCCGTGCCAAGCCGGCGACGGCGAAGGGCGTCTACCTCCGGAGCATCACGATGTCTTCGACGATGGGCCCCGGGGTTCGCATCGACCCGGTCCACTTCAGCGGCAAGGCAGAGGAGGCGTAGCCCATGGAGAGATCCCAGAAGGAGGCGGTTGTCGGCTCGGTCCGGCAGAAGTTCGAGCGTATGTCCTCCGCGGTCTTCCTGGACTTCAAGGGGCTCAACGTCGAGGCGGTCACCAAGCTTCGCGATGAGTTCCGGAAGTCGGGCGTGGAGTACCGGGTCGTGAAGAACACGCTCGTTCGCCACGCCATCAAGGAGCACCCCTGGGCGAACAACCTCGCCAAGAGCCTCACCGGCATGACCGGGGTCGCCTGGAGCTACGAGGATCCGAGCGCAGCCGCCAAGGTCGTCAAGGCGTTCCGCAAGGACAACCAGAAGCTCCAGATCAAGGCAGGGCTCATCGAGGGCCAGATCCTCTCCGGGGACGCCGTCGAGACGCAGCTCGCGACGATGCCCGGCAAGGACGAGCTCCGCGCCATGCTGCTCGCGACGCTCCAGGCGCCGCTCCAGCAGTTCGTGCAGCAGCTCAACGCGCCTCTCCAGAATTTCGCCTATCTCTTGAAGGCGAAGGAAGACGCTGGCACCTCGGGTTGAGAGCGCGCATTCGTGTCAATTGGGCCTTGCGCCCGTCGGATTTTGGTTTACATGGCCCCCTCCCCCGGGGCGCGCAGAAGAGTTTGAAGGAGTCTTGCAATGGCTGAGATCACGCGCGAGCAGGTCGTCGATTACCTCTCCAACCTCCCTGTCATCCAGATCGCCGAGCTCATCAAGGACCTCGAGAACAAGTGGGGCGTCAAGGCTGCGCCCGCGGCCGTTGCGGTCGCGGCGGGCCCTGCTGGCGGCGCCGCTCCGGCCGAGAAGGCCCCGGAGCAGACCGAGTTCGACGTCGTCCTCGCGAACGCTGGTAGCAACAAGATCGGCGTCATCAAGGCGATCCGCGAGATCACCGGTCTGGGCCTGAAGGAGGCGAAGGACCTGGTCGAGGCCGCGCCGAAGACCGTCAAGGAGCAGGTTTCCAAGGCGGACGCGGAGGAGATGAAGAAGAAGCTCGTCGAGGCAGGTGCTACCGTCGAGCTCAAGTAACGATCACCGCTTCCTGTCAGGGAAATCGGGATCCGCTGGAGGACGGCGGCAGGGGCGATTGTACCTGCCGCGCGTCCCGCTTTTGTCTGATGAGGACCGCGGATGCGGATCCTCGGCCAACGCTGAAGGGGACCGCGAAGGCGGATCCCCGGCCAACGCTGAAGGGGACCGCGAAGGCGGATCCCCGGCCAACGCTGAAGGGGACCGCGAAGGCGGATCCCCGGCCAACGCTGAAGGGGACCGCGAAGGCGGATCCCCGGCCAACGCTGAAGGGGACCGCGAAGGCGGATCCCCGGCCAATGCAGAAGAGGACCGCGGGTGCGGGTCCTCGACCAACGCCGGAGCTCAATGGGTCGCTGCGCGGTCCGCTCTGCCCTCACATCCAGAATATCTCAGGTCCCCACACCCTGGGGACGCTCGCGCGCCTTTGGCGCGTAGCTTCGTGTTCGTTGCTCGGTTCGAGCCGTGCGCCCGCCCCGCACTGCTCGTGTGAGCCGGAGGAAATCGATGCCGTCGGTCGTCCAATCCAACTTCCGCGTCCGTAAGAACCTGGGTCGCGTTCGTCGCATCATCGACGTCCCCAACCTGATCGACATCCAGAAGTCAAGCTACGACAAATTCCTCCAGATGAGCGTTCCGCCGAACGAGCGGGAGGAGGTCGGGCTTCAGGCGGTGTTCCGCTCGGTTTTCCCCATCAAGGACTTCAACGGCACGAGCGAGCTCGTCTTCGTCTCGTACAACCTCGAGCCGCCGAAGTACGACGTCGATGAGTGCCGCCAGCGCGGTATGACCTACTCGGCGCCGATCAAGGTCACGAACCAGCTGATGATCTACGACACCCGCGACGGCGGGGAGCGGATCGTCCGCGACATCAAGGAGCAGGAGGTCTACTTCGGCGAGCTGCCCCTGATGACCGAGACGGGCACGTTCATCATCAACGGGACCGAGCGCGTCGTCGTCAGCCAGCTGCACCGTAGCCCCGGCGTGTTCTTCGATCACGACAAGGGCAAGACGCACTCCAGCGGCAAGCTGCTCTACTCCGCCCGGGTCATCCCGTACCGTGGCTCGTGGCTCGACTTCGAGTTCGACCCGAAGGACATTATCTACGTTCGCATCGACCGCCGGCGGAAGATGCACGCGACCGTGCTGCTGCGCGCGCTCGGGTACTCGACGCAGGACCTGCTCAACTACTTCTATTCGACCGAGACCGTGTACCTCGAGAAGGGGGGCAAGTACGCGAAGAGCATCGAGTACGACCTCCTCGCCGGTCAGCGGACGACGCGCGACATCAAGATCGGCAACGACGTCATCGTCAAGAAGAACACCAAGTTCACCCGCGCTGCCATCCGGAAGATGAAGGAGGCGAAGCTCGAGCGGCTCAGCCTCGAGCCCGAGGAGCTCGTCGGGAAGGTGGCCGCGCACGACATCGTCGACCCGGAGACGGGCGAGGTCGTGGTCGAGGTGAACGAGGAGCTCACCGAGGCGAAGCTCGAGCGGCTGCGCGAGGCGAACATCGAGCAGTTCCGCATCCTCTTCATCGACGGCCTCAACGTCGGCTCGTACCTCCGTGACACGCTCCTCACCGACAAGGTGAAGACGATGGAGGACGCGATCCTCGAGATCTACCGCCGGCTCCGGCCGGGCGATCCGCCGACGCTCGAGACCGCCAAGACCCTGTTCCACAACCTGTTCTTCAACGCCGAGCGCTATGATCTCTCGAAGGTCGGCCGGCTGAAGCTGAACTACAAGTTCTACCGGGACGTGCAGGAGGACGAGCGCCCGGGGCTCGATCTCACCGTGCTCACGCCGCAGGACATCCTGGAGACGGTGCGGCACCTGATCGAGCTCAAGAACGGGCGCGGCTCGGTCGACGACATCGATCACCTCGGCAACCGCCGCGTGCGCGCGGTCGGCGAGCTGATGGAGAACCAGTACCGCATCGGCCTCGTCCGGATGGAGCGCGCCATCAAGGAGCGCATGAGCATGTCGCAGGAGATCGACACGCTCATGCCGCACGACCTGATCAACGCGAAGCCGGTCAGCGCGGTCGTGAAGGAGTACTTCGGGAGCTCGCAGCTCTCGCAGTTCATGGATCAGACGAACCCGCTGTCGGAGGTCACCCACAAGCGGCGCCTGTCGGCGCTCGGGCCGGGCGGCCTCACGCGCGAGCGGGCCGGGTTCGAGGTGCGCGACGTCCACGCGACGCACTACGGCCGTATCTGCCCGATCGAGACCCCGGAGGGGCCGAACATCGGCCTCATCGCGTCGCTGTCGACGTTCGCCCGCGTGAACGAGTTCGGCTTCGTCGAGACGCCGTACCGCAAGGTCGAGAACGGCCTGGTGACCGAGGATGTCATCTGGCTGTCGGCGCTCGAAGAGGAGGGCAAGTACATCGCGCAGGCGACGGTGAACCTCGACGAGAGCGGGCGCTTCAAGGAGTCGCTCGTCTCGGCCCGTTACAACGGCGAGTTCAAGATCGTGACGCCCGAGATGGTCGAGCTGATGGACGTCGCGCCGAACCAGATGGTGTCGGTCGCCGCCGCGCTCGTGCCCTTCCTCGAGCACGACGACGCGAACCGCGCGCTCATGGGCGCCAACATGCAGCGGCAGGCCGTGCCGCTGGTCCAGTCCCACGCGCCGCTCGTGGGCACGGGCATGGAGGAGCGGCTCGCCCGCGACTCCGGCGTCTGCGTCATCGCGCGGCGGCCCGGCGTCGTCGAGAGCGTCGACGCGACGCGCATCGTGGTCCGCGCCGAGGGCGAGGGGGCCGAGGTGCCCGATATTTACCACCTGATGAAGTTCCAGCGCTCGAACCAGTCGACCTGCTACACGCAGAAGCCGGTCGTCAGGACGGGCGAGGTGGTGAAGAAGGGCGACGTGCTCGCCGACGGGCCGTCGACCGACATGGGCGAGCTCGCGCTCGGCCAGAACGTGCTCGTCGCGTTCATGCCGTGGCAGGGCTACAACTTCGAGGACTCCATCCTGGTCTCGGAGCGCATCGCCAAGGACGACGTGTTCACCTCGATCCACATCGAGGAGTTCGAGTGCGTCGCCCGCGACACGAAGCTCGGAAAAGAGGAGATCACCCGCGACATCCCGAACGTCGGCGAGGAGGCGCTCAAGGATCTCGACGACTCCGGCATCGTGCGCATCGGGGCCGAGGTGCGCCCGGGCGACATCCTGGTCGGCAAGATCACCCCGAAGGGGGAGACCCAGCTCTCGCCCGAGGAGAAGCTGCTCAGGGCCATCTTCGGCGAGAAGGCCGGCGACGTCCGCGACAGCTCGCTCAAGGTGCCCCCTGGCGTCGGCGGGATCGTCATCAACGCCCGGGTGTTCTCGCGCAAGGGGACCGAGAAGGACGATCGGGCGCGCGACATCGAGGATCAGGAGCGGGCCAGGATCGAGCGGACGCGCGACGAGGAGATCAAGATCCTCCGCGACTCGTTCTTCCGCCGCATCCGCGAGCTGCTCCTCGGCAGGGAGACGACGGGCAAGCTCGTCGACGACAAGGGTAAGGTGCTCTTCCAGAAGGGCGCCATCATCGACGAGGCCTCGCTCGCCGAGATCCCCCGCAAGTACTGGGGCGAGATCCCGGTCGACGACGCCGAGCGGGTCCAGCAGATCCTGCGTGACCTCGAGGAGCTCGTCCGGATGCGCGAGGAGCACTTCCGCGACAAGATCGATCGCCTCTCCAAGGGCGATGAGCTGCCGCCGGGCGTGATCAAGATGGTGAAGGTCTACATCGCCATCAAGCGCAAGCTCCAGGTCGGCGACAAGATGGCGGGCCGCCACGGCAACAAGGGCGTCATCAGCCGCATCCTTCCAGAGGAGGACATGCCGTATCTCCAGGACGGGAGGCCGGTCGATCTCGTGCTCAACCCGCTCGGCGTGCCGAGCCGCATGAACGTCGGCCAGATCCTCGAGATCCACCTCGGGTGGGGCGCCTTCGAGCTCGGCAACCAGCTGCAGCGCATGCTCGAGCAGCAGCGGGCGAGCGCCGAGATCAAGGAGCACCTGAAGGCCATCTATGCGGGCGACGCGTCGATGGACGGGTTCTTCGACAACCTCGACGACGCGGACGTGAAGCGCTTCGTCAAGACGGTCGATGAGGGCGTGTTCATGGGATCGCCGGTGTTCGACGGAGCGCATGAGTCCGATATCAAGGGCGCTCTCGAGCTCGCTGGCCTCCCGACGTCGGGTCAGGCGATCCTCTTCGACGGGCGCACGGGCGACGCGTTCGACCAGAACGTCACGGTGGGCATCATGTACATGCTGAAGCTCCACCACCTCGTCGACGACAAGATCCACGCTCGCTCGATCGGGCCCTACTCGCTCGTCACGCAGCAACCCCTCGGCGGCAAGGCGCAGTTCGGCGGGCAGCGGCTCGGTGAGATGGAGGTCTGGGCGATGGAGGCCTACGGCGCGGCCTACGCGCTGCAGGAGTTCCTCACCGTGAAGAGCGACGACGTGATGGGCCGCACGCGCATGTACGAGGCCATCGTGAAGGGCGATTACACCCTGGAGGCTGGGCTGCCGGAGAGCTTCAACGTGCTCATCAAGGAGCTCCAGTCGCTGTGTCTGAACGTCGAGCTGGTCGAGACGGGCGGAGGCGTGGAGGCCTCGGCCGCGGAGGAAGAGGAGTGATGCAGTTCGTCACGTCACGAATGCCGCGCGCCTGGTCGGTGACCGCGGGGGAGGCGCGGCGCGCGAGCTGCGCGCTCCCGTGTGCCGAAATGGTGGGCGCAGACAGGTTCATCGGTTCCGTTTCCGTCTCCGGAGGTCTCCATGCGTGACATCTTCAGCTTCTTCGAGAAGCCCAAGGACCCGCTGTCGTTCAGCGCCATCCGCATCTCGCTCGCGAGCCCGGAGAAGATCCGCGAATGGTCTCACGGCGAGGTGAAGAAGCCGGAGACCATCAACTACCGGACGTTCAAGCCGGAGCGCGATGGCCTGTTCTGCGCCAAGATCTTCGGGCCGGTGAAGGACTACGAGTGCAACTGCGGCAAGTACAAGCGCATGAAGCACCGTGGCATCGTGTGCGAGAAGTGCGGCGTCGAGGTCATCCAGTCGAAGGTCCGGCGCGAGCGGCTCGGGCACATCTCGCTGGCCACCCCGGTCGCCCACATCTGGTTCCTGAAGAGCCTGCCGTCGCGCATCGGCAACATGCTCGATATCACGCTCAAGGACCTGGAGAAGGTGCTCTATTGCGAGGCCTACATCGTCATCGATCCGAAGGAGACGGGCCTCATGCGAGGCGATCTCCTGAGCGAGGAGCGCTACCTGCAGCTGCTCGACGAGTACGGTGACGACAAGTTCAGCGCCGGGATGGGCGGCGAGGCGATCCTCGAGATGCTCAAGCAGGTCGACGTCCACGGCCTGGCGGAGCTGCTCAGGACGGAGATGCGCGCGGCCACCAGCGAGGCGAAGCGGAAGAAGCTCGCCAAGCGGCTCAAGGTCGTCGAGGCCTTCCGCGAGAGCGGCAACCGGCCCGAGTGGATGATGCTGACCGTGATCCCGGTGCTCCCGCCGGATCTGCGCCCGCTCGTCCCGCTGGACGGCGGCCGCTTCGCGACCAGCGATCTGAACGACCTCTACCGTCGCGTCATCAACCGCAACAACCGCCTGAAGCGGCTCCTCGAGCTGAACGCGCCGGAGATCATCATCCGGAACGAGCGCCGCATGCTGCAGGAGGCGGTCGACGCGCTGTTCGACAACGGCCGCCGCGGCAAGACCATCACCGGCCCGAACAAGCGCCCGCTCAAGTCGCTGTCGGACATGCTCAAGGGCAAGCAGGGCCGGTTCCGCCAGAACCTGCTCGGCAAGCGCGTCGACTACTCGGGCCGCTCTGTCATCGTGGTCGGGCCGACGCTGCGCCTGCACCAGTGCGGCCTGCCCAAGAAGATGGCGCTCGAGCTCTTCAAGCCGTTCATCTACAACAAGCTGGAAGAGCGCGGGTACGTCAACACCATCAAGAGCGCGAAGAAGATGGTGGAGAAGGAGCGCCCGGAGGTCTGGGACATCCTCGAGGAGGTCATCAGCGAGCACCCGGTGCTCCTGAACCGCGCCCCGACGCTCCACCGCCTCGGCATCCAGGCGTTCGAGCCGGTGCTCATCGAGGGCAAGGCCATCCAGCTTCACCCGCTGGTCTGCGCGGCCTTCAACGCCGACTTCGACGGCGACCAGATGGCGGTCCACGTGCCGCTGTCGGTCGAGGCGCAGATGGAGGCGCGCGTGCTCATGATGAGCACGAACAACATCCTCTCGCCCGCGAGCGGCAAGCCGATCATCAACCCGACCCAGGACATCGTGCTCGGGCTCTACTACGCGACCCGCGAGCGCAAGTTCGAGAAGGGGTCGTACCGTGCGGACACGCTCACCGTCGGCGAGGACGGCGTGCCGCAGGGCTACCTGCGCGGCATCTACGCCTCCCCCGAGGAGGTGCGGATGGCGTACGACAACGGCGAGGTCGCGCTGCACGCCGGCGTCCGCGTCCGCGTCCCGATCATCGACGACGACGGCAACCCGCAGCTCGACGAGCTCGGCCACGTGAAGCGGCGCATCGTCGAGACCACGGTGGGGCGCGTCCTCATCGCCGAGGTGCTGCCGAAGGGGGTCGCGTTCGAGTACGCGAACAAGACCCTCGACAAGAAGGCGCTCTCGGCGCTCATCGACGTCTGCTACCGCGTCCACCGCAACAAGGAGACCGTCCTCCTCGCGGACCGGCTCCGCACGCTGGGCTTCGACCACGCGATGCGGGCCGGCATCTCCATCTGCATGGATCACATGGTGATCCCCCCGGCCAAGAAGATCCTCCTGGGCGAGGCGCAGAAGGAGGTCGAGCGCGTCGTCGAGCAGTACCAGGAGGGGCTCATCACCGACGGCGAGCGGTACAACAAGATCGTCGATATCTGGGCGAGCATCGCCGATCAGGTCACGACCGAGATGATGGCCGGCATCGGCAAGGAGACGGTCGTCGACCCGGAGACGGGCAAGGAGTCGGTCGAGCCGAGCTTCAACCCCATCTACATCATGGCCGACTCCGGCGCGCGCGGCTCCACGCAGCAGATCCGGCAGCTGGCCGCGATGCGCGGCCTCATGGCCAAGCCGTCCGGCGAGATCATCGAGACGCCGATCACCGCGAACTTCCGCGAGGGTCTCAGCGTGCTCCAGTACTTCATCTCGACGCACGGCGCGCGCAAGGGGCTCGCCGACACGGCGCTCAAGACGGCGAACTCGGGTTACCTCACCCGGCGGCTCGTCGACGTGGCGCAGGACGCGGTCATCTCCGAGTTCGACTGCGGCACGCTCGACGGCATCCGCGTGGCGAAGCTCGAGGAGGCCGGCGAGGTCATCCAGCCGCTCGGCGACCGCATCCTCGGCCGCGTCGCGCTGGAGGACGTCGTCGATCCGCTCACCGGCGAGGTGCTCATCACCGCGAACACCGAGCTCGACGAGCAGGCGGTGCGGGCCATCGAGGACGCCGGCATCGAGGAGGTCGTCATCCGCTCGGTGCTCACGTGCCAGCTCCGGCGCGGGGTCTGCGCCCTGTGCTACGGGCGCGACCTCGCGCGCGGCTACCGGGTCAACATCGGCGAGGCGGTGGGCATCATCGCCGCCCAGTCGATCGGCGAGCCCGGCACGCAGCTCACGATGCGCACCTTCCACATCGGCGGCACCGCGGCGCGCGGCAAGATCGAGGCGAGCTACCTCGAGGCCCGCACCGAGGGCACGGTCCGGCTGCGCCGCGCGGTCGTCCAGAAGAAGAAGGACGGCACCATGGTGGTCATGAACCGCCACGGCGAGATCGTGGTCGTCGACGAGACGGGCCGCGAGCGCGAGCACAACCGCCTCGTCTACGGCGCCATCCTCAAGAAGGCGGACGGCGATCGGACCAAGCCCGGCGAGCTGCTCGCCGAGTGGGACCAGTTCGCGACGCCGATCCTCACCGAGGTCTCCGGCGTGGTGAAGTTCGGCGACCTCATCGAGGGCGTCAGCGTGCAGGACCGGCTCGACGAGGTGACGGGCCTCTCGCGGAAGGTCGTCATCGAGTCGAAGGCGACCGACGTCCGTCCGCGCATCTCGCTGAAGGACGCCGAGACCGGCGCGACGGTGAAGCTCCCGAACAGCGAGCTCGAGGCGCGCTACCTGCTCCCCGTCGGCGCGCACATCGTCGCGCAGGAGGGGGATCTGATCGAGGCCGGCGAGGTCATCGCGAAGATCCCGCGCGACACGACGAAGGTGCAGGACATCACCGGCGGTCTGCCCCGCGTCGCCGAGCTGTTCGAGGCCCGCAAGCCGAAGGATCACGCCATCATCAGCGAGATCGACGGCGAGGTCACGTTCGGCAAGGACACGAAGGGCAAGCGGAAGGTCATCATCACGCCGTACTCGCCGGACGGGCACGCGCTCGGCGATCAGGCGCGCGAGTACCTGATCCCCAAGGGCAAGCACATCCAGGTGCAGCCGGGCGATCGCGTGCGCGCGGGCGACCCGCTCCAGGACGGCCCGCCGAACCCGCACGACATCCTCCGGGTGAAGGGCGAGAAGGAGCTGTCGGCCTGGCTCGTGAACGAGATCCAGCAGGTCTATCGGCTCCAGGGCGTCGGCATCAACGACAAGCACATCGAGGTCATCGTCCGGCAGATGCTCCGGCGGGTCCGCGTGCGCGAGGTCGGCGATACGAACTTCCTGGTCGACGAGCAGGTGGAGAAGCACATCTTCGAGAAGGAGAACGAGACCGTGATCGAGCGCGGCGGCAAGCCGGCCATCGCGGAGGCGCTCCTCCTCGGCATCACCAAGGCCAGCCTGTCGACCGAGTCGTTCATCAGCGCCTCGTCGTTCCAGGAGACGACCAAGGTGCTCACCGAGGCCGCGATCAACGGCAAGACGGACGATCTCCGCGGGCTCAAGGAGAACGTCATCATGGGCCGCCTGATCCCGGCCGGGACGGGGTTGCCCGCCTACAAGCGCCTCCAGGTGGTGGTCGAGGGCGAGCAGGCGGCTCAGCCGCCGTACGTCGCTCCGCGGCCGCGTCCCGAGGAGACGCTCACCGCCGTGAACGAAGAGTAGCGAGCGTCATCGCGCCCGGGGGCAGAGCTCGCTTGCCCCTGGGCGTGTCCGCCCGTGAACGGGCTCGTCGCACCGCCCATGGGACGGCGGCGTATTCCATCCCACGCTCTACCTGCCGGTCCAGCGCGTCGCGCTCGGGCTGTGGCGGTTTCCTGCGATCCGCGTTCACCTCCAGTGCCGTGCAGTAGCAACGCATCAGGCCGGGCAGCTCCTCGTCCGCCAGCCGTGGTCGCCGGACCTTCACGGGGCTCGCGCGCCGCCCCCAGCTCTGCTCTCATTCCCTGAGCGCACCGATGGCTGCACAGGCCGCGAGCGGCAGACCGGCTCTCCCCCGCGTGCCTCTGCTCCGCGAGGGGCCCGAGGCGCGCATAGACCTCCAATTTCGGGTAGAATCAGGGTTTCGATGGCTTCCGTTCAAGGATTGAACCAGCGGATTGCCGATCGCCTCGTCCTCGAGGGGCGTATCACCCCGGACGACCATCGTCGTGCGGTGGAGTACGCGATGCGGATGCGGGGCCGCATCGAGGACGCCATCATCGAGCTCGACATCCTCAACGAGGCCGAGCTCCTCAAGTTCATCGCGACCGTCCACAACACCCGCTTCGTCTCGACCGAGAAGCTCTCGAAGGCGATCATCGAGCCGCGCGTGCTCGCGAAGGTCTCGGCGATTACCGCGACGCTGCACGGCGTCTTCCCGGTCCTGCTCGACGAACGGAACACGACGCTCTCGGTCGCGACCGCCGATCCCGACAACGACGTCGCGCTGCACGAGATCCGGCTGGCCGCGGGCGTCCGCGACGTGCGCGCCATCGTGGCCAGGCCCGCGGCGGTTCGCGCGGCGATCGCGTACCACTACCGCGGCGACACGACGGCGTTCAACGCGTTGAGCCGGCCCGTCAGCTCGTTCGACGAGATCCTCTACAACAACAGCAACAACCCGTTCGAGCGCGCGTCGATCCCGCACGAGCGGATGTCGATGACGCACGTGCCGGCCATGCATCCGCAGCCGATGCACACGCAGCCGGTCCACGCGCCGCCGATGCACACGCAGCCGGTCCACGCGCCGCCGATGCACGGGCAGCCGATGCACGCGCAGCCGGTGCACGGGCAGCCGGTGCAAGCGCAGCCGCTGCATGCGCAGCCGATGCAAGCACAGCCGCTGCACGCGCAGGCGATGCACGCGCCGCCGATGCAAGCACAGCCGCTGCACGCGCAGCCGGTGCAGGCGCCGCCGATGCACACGCAGGCGATGCACGCGCAGGCGTCGGCGCCGTTGCCCGCCGCCATCGTCGCGGCGCCGCCGGCCCCCGCGGTGATGAAGGCGCCCTCCGCGCCGCCCCGGGGGAACGTGGCGGGCCCCACGCCGACGCCGGTGCCGCCCTCGCCCGGCCTCCAGCCGCAGGCGACGCCCGCGCCGGTCGCGGCGCCGCCTCACCCGACCACGAGCCACGCGTACGTCGAGACGCTGAACGTGCTCGTGAGCCTGCTCGAGAACAACCGGCAGGACCTGCGAGGCCACTCGTCCACGGTCGCCCGCATCGTCCGGAAGCTCTGCGAGCGGATCGGCCTGCCGCCCACGACGGTCGCGAGCTACGTGGCCTCGGCGTACCTCCACGATCTCGGCAAGAACGGCCCGTACCACCTCACCGCGCTCAACGTCGCCGAGTACGAGGGGCACCGGCTCGCCGCGACCAAGAGCGTCGACCTCCCGGCGCACCTCATGGAGTCGGTCGGGCTGCTGCAGGAGGTCGTCTCGGCGATCAGCCTCATGTACGAGCGCTACGACGGCAGCGGCTTCCCGGACGGCCTCTCCGGCAAGGAGATCCCGCTCGGCGCGCGCATCCTCGCGGTCGCGGACACCTACGCCGACCTCACGCAGAACCCGCGCAACCCCTACCGCAAGGCGCTCCGCCCGCCGGAGGCCTGCGACGTGCTCGCCCAGTACCGCGGCACCATCTTCGATCCGAACATCGTCGACCTCTTCCGCCAGGTCATGACCGGCGACGACATGCGCGCCAAGCTCCTCGCCGACCGGCACCAGGCGCTCATCGTCGATCCGGACCCCGAGGAGACGACGGTGCTCGAGCTGCGGCTCCTCGAGCAAGGGTTCGAGGTCTCGATCGCGCGCAACGTGGCGCAGGCGCGCCGCGAGCTCGAGACGAAGGAGATCGAGGTGGTCGTCAGCGAGATCGATCTCGAGGAGCCCGACGCCGGCCTCACGCTCCGCGCGGACGCGCTGAAGCTCGGCTTCGGACGCGACAAGACGTGGGTCATCCTCACCGCGAAGACCGATCGGCAGACCGCCCAGCGCGCCTTCGATCTCGGCGTCGACGATTTCGTCTCGAAGCCGGCGTCGACCGACGTGATGGCCGCCAAGCTCCGCCAGCTCATCGAGCGGCGCTCCTCGACCACCACCCCGCGCGGCGTGTCCGGCTCGCTCGCCGAGATGGGCCTGCCGGACATGATCCAGATCCTCTGGCACGGCCGGAAGACGTGCGCGCTCAAGATCCAGGCGAACTCCATGGCCGGCGAGATCCATTTCGCCGACGGGCAGGTCGTCCACGCGCTCTGGGCCGGCGCGCAGGGCGAGGACGCGTTCTACAAGATGCTGACGCTGCGGGAGGGCGACTTCCGCCTCGACCCGAACTTCTCGCCTGGCACCCGCAGCATCACCGCCTCGCCCGAGGCGCTGCTGCTCGAGGGCATGCGCCGCCTCGACGAAGGGACGCTGTCGTAGACGTGTCGCGCGCGAGACACGGGCTCTGGCGCGCCGTCTGCCTCGAGACCCCGCGGCTGCGCGTCCTCCTGCCGCCCGTCGGCTTCGCCGGGCGCTACCTCGCCTATTTCGAGCGCAACCGCGAGCACCTGGCCCGCTGGGATCCGCCGCGCCCCGAGGGCTTCTACACCGAGGCGTTCTGGCGCGAGCGCCTCCTGCGCGATCACGACGACTTCGCCGCGGATCGGGCGCTCCGGCTCGCGCTCCAGTGGCGCGACGATCCGGAGGGCGACGTGATCGGCGTCTGCAACTTCAACCAGTTCGTCCGCGGCGCCTTCCAGGCCGCGACCGTCGGCTATTCGCTCGATCAGCGCGTGGTGGGCTCGGGCGTGATGTTCGAGGCGCTCGGGGCCGCGCTCGCGCACATGTTCGACGCGCTCGGCTTCCACCGGATCATGGCGAACTACATGCCCCACAACGAGCGCAGCGGGCGCCTGCTCCGGCGCCTCGGCTTCGTCGTCGAGGGGTACGCCCGCGATTACCTGTTCATCGACGGCGCCTGGCGCGATCACATCCTGACCGCGCTGACGAACCCGAGCCCCGCGCCCCCGGGCAACTCGGGGAAGCCGGCGGCGCGCGTCGCCCGGAACCCCGGTCGACACACCTGAGCGGGCTGTGCCGCGATGTGCCGCTGTCGGGGAGCGGGCACGTCGCCGATTCCTTGCTGATCCCGGGAGGGCGCGCGCGGCACGGCGCGTGCTTTGTCACGGGCGCTCGCGTCTGGCCCTGAGGCGCGTCCGCTGACAACGACCTTGTTCATGCGAGGAATCGAGGTGGTCTCATGAAGCTCGGCAAGAAGATCGTCGCGTTCGCTCTCGGTGGAGCCGCGCTCTCCCTCGCGTATGCCGAGGAGGCGCAGGCATGCGGTGGCTGCCTGGTGTCGCAGTCGGAGAACACGCAGGTCACCAGCCACCGGATGATCCTGTCCATCTCGCCCGAGGCGACGACGCTCTGGGATCAGATCACGTACTCGGGCGAGCCGTCCGAGTTCGCCTGGGTGCTGCCGGTCGTCGGCGTCGCCGACATCGAGCTCTCGTCGGACGCCCTCTTCGAGACGCTCGACCAGATGACCTCCGTGCAGGTCTCCTCGCCGCAGATCAGCTGCCCTCCCCCCTTCTGCGCTGGCGCCTTCGGCACTGGCTCCAGTGGCGCCGGAGGTGACGCCTCTGCCGGCGGCGTCACCGTCGTCGCGCAGGAGACCGTCGGGCCCTACGAGACGGTGCAGCTCAGCGCCAGCGAGCCGAACGCGCTGAGGAACTGGCTCGACGCGCACGGCTACAACATCCCGGACGACATCGATCCGGTCATCGACGCCTACGTCGAGGAGGGGTTCGATTTCCTCGCGCTCAAGCTGGTCCCCGGCGAGGGCGTGGACAAGATGCGCCCCGTCCGGGTCACGACGCCGGGCGCGAGCCCCGAGCTGCCGCTGCGGATGGTGGCCGCCGGGACGGGCCGCATCACCCCGATCACCCTCTGGATCCTCGGCGAAGGGCGCTACGAGCCCACGAACTTCCCCTCGTTCGAGATCTCCGCGCAGGACCTCGTCTGGAACTGGGACACCCAGAGCAGCAATTACAAGGAGCTGCGCAGCCAGGGCTTCGAGTCCACCGACGGCAGCGCGTGGCTCGTCGAGGCCGCGGAGCCGATCGCGACGTACTGGCTGCGCGAGTCGCTGATCAGCCTGGCCCGGTACCAGCCCGTCGACAGCGGCTACGGCGATGAGGACGGCCAGGGCGCCGTCGAGGCGGCGGAGGCCGATGTCGCCGCCCTGCTCTCGACGATCCCGGAGGGCTCGACCTGGGTGTCGCGCCTCTACGGCGAGCTCTCGCGGAGCGCGCTGGCGAGCGATCTCGAGGTCGGCGCCTCGATGACCCAGGACGTCGTGGCGCGCTTCCTCCAGGCGACCCGATCGGTAGGCACCGCGCCGGTTTGCCCGCCAGCGCCCGACTGCGGCAACGGCATCGGTAGCAGCAGCGGCAGCGGGGGAGGCAGCGGTCCGGGAGGCGTCTCCGGCCCGAACGGGAGCGACGCAGGGTCCGGGGACAAGCCCGGTAGCTGCGCGACCGACGGCCGGGCGGATGGGCCGCTCACGCTCGCGGCCGCGGCGGCGCTGGCGGCGCTCGCGCTCGTGCGGCGGCGACGTAACCACGGATGATCCCTGACGATCCAGCCCGCGCCGGCCCGGGGCAACGCGCTGCGTCTTGCCCTCGGAGAGGCGCCACCTTAGCTTCCCGGGAGGCGTGGACCGCGCGTGCGGCCGCGACCTGGAGGAACATGTACGGTCCGCAAGGCAATGGTGGCGGCGGCGCGCGCAGGACAGCGCCGCGTTCGGCGAAGGTCACGGTCCCCGAGATCCGCTCCCGCAAGGGGAGCTCGCCGATCGCGATGGTGACGGCGTACGACTTCACGATGGCGCGGCTGCTCGACGAGGGCGGCGCCGATCTGCTGCTCGTGGGCGACTCGCTGGGGATGGTCGTGCAGGGGCACCCGACCACGCTCCCCGTGACGGTCGACGAGATCTGCTATCACGGGCGCGCCGTCGCGCGCGGCGCGCGGCGAGCCCACGTCGTGGGCGACATGCCGTTCATGAGCTTTCAGCTCTCCCCGGTCCACGCGCTCGACAACGCCGGGCGGATGATGAAAGAGGGCGGCTTCGAGAGCATCAAGCTCGAGGGGGGCGAGGAGATCGCCGAGCACGTGCGCCGGATCGTGGCCGCGGGCATCCCGGTGATGGGTCACCTCGGGCTCACGCCGCAGTCCGTGCACGCGATGGGCGGCTTCAAGGTCCAGGGCAAGGGCGACGCGGCGGCCGAGCGCCTCCTCGCCGACGCGCGCGTCCTCGACGAGGCGGGCGTCTACGCGATCGTGCTCGAGGCGATCCCGCCCGACCTCGCCCAGGAGGTGACGGCGGCGGTCTCGGTCCCGACGATCGGCATCGGCGCCGGGGCCGGGTGCGATGGGCAGGTGCTCGTCTGCTACGACCTGCTCGGGATGTTCCGCGAGCTGACGCCGAAGTTCGCGAAGCGCTTCGCCGAGGTCGGCGAGCAGATCGTCGAGGCCACGCGCGCCTACGTGGACGAGGTGCAGGCGCGCACGTTCCCCGCCCCGGAGCACAGCTTCAAGCCGAACGGGCCGCGCCGGGCCGCCGCGCTGCCCGCCGCGCCCGCCAAGCCCGAGTTCGCGCCGGCGGACGAGATCCCGCCCCACTGGCAAACGCACTGAGGCCTGGCGCGCAGGGCGGCTGAGGCCCGGCGCGCAGGGCGGCCGGCTTCAGCCTGCCTGGCCCTCCGCCGGCGCCCGCCGCCACCCGACGCCGCGCAGCACGAGCTCGGCCGCGAGCAGCACGAGCAGCGCGAGCGCCACGTAGGGCGACGCGTCGATCGACGCGGACATGCCGCCCAGCTCGGCCGCGCGGGCGCCCTCGGCGACGCGCCGGGGGCGCAGGTCGATCTCCCGCTCCGGGACCGACACGACGCGCACGGAGCGCTCGCCGTCGAGCGTGAGCTCGTAGAGCCCGGCGAGCCCGGGCGAGGCCCGCAGCCGCCGCTCGATCTCCAGCACGGGGAGCGCCTCGCGCGCGCGCTCGCCGGCGGCGGCCCCGCCGCCCTCGTACCTGACGCGCTCGACCTTGACGTCGCGGTAGCCGTCGAACGTCCACGCCTCGCCCGCGGCGATGCGCCGCGCGCCGCCGCGGGCGCGCGCGGCGCCGACGAAGCCGTCGAGCAGCGAGAGGAACGCCGGCCGCAAGGCGACGTCGCTCTCCTCGGTGCTGAGCGGCAGCGTCATGAGCAGCACGACGCCGCGCCCGAGCGGGCGGCGCACGAGGAACGGGGCGCCGTCCTTCCACCGGGCGAGCACCTCGGCGCCCTCGGTGGCCGCCGGATCCAGGGTGGCCCGGCCGCGCGGGTCGACGTCGGCGAGGCCGGCCGCGGACGGGCCGAGCCAGCCGGCCGTGGCGGGATCCACGCCGGGCACCGGGGACGCCGACCAGCGGACGACGCCGGGCACCAGCGGCTCGAACCCGGCGCCGAGCGGCGCCGCGGCCGCGCGCTGGCCGAGCGTCAGGAGCGCGACGCCGCCGCGCTCGACCCACGCGGCGAGCGAGCGGCGGACCTCCGGCGTGAAGCCGGGGGCGTCGTCCACGATCAGCCCCGCGTGCGCGGCGAGCTCGTCCGCGTGCTCCGGCACGGACGGCAGCGGCCTGATCTGGGCGTCGAGGTCGAGCGCCGCGAGCGCCTGCTCGAGCGGCGGAGGACCGCCCGTCTCGACGTGCGTGGTCGCCGGGTCGACGACGACCGCGATCGAGAGCGAGCCGCCGGCAGAGATGATCGGCGCGCGGTCGTCCTCGGCGATCGCGTCGCTGCCCGTGAGCGCGGCGGTCAGGATCTCGGGCGTCTCGGCGGGCAGGTCGAGCGCGAGCTCCTCCGCGCGCAGCGCCGGATCGAGCGCGACCATGCCGAGCACCGCGTCGCCGGCGCGGACCTCGAGGGACCTCCCCGCGGCGGCGGAGGCGCCCGCGGCGGCGGAGGCGCCCGCGGCGGCCGGGGCGCCTGCGGCGGCCGGCGGCGCGGCGCCGCGGTCGCGCTCTGCGGCGGCGGGCCCGGGCGGCGCTGCGGCCGCGGCCGCGGTGCAGACGACGCGGACGCGCGCCCTCTGGCCGGAGCGCTCGGCGCGCACGATGCCGCAGTCCTCGCCGCCCGCCTCGAGCTCCGCGAGGGGCACCCACGTGGCGATGTCGGGGCTGCCCGCGAGCGGCGGCGCGCCGGGGGCGCCGTCCGCGAGGTCGCTGAGGAGCACGATCCGCTTGTCGCGCTGGGGCAGCCCGCGCAGCAGATCGCGCGCCAGATCGAGGGCGCCGTCGAGATCGGTGGCGCGGTCCGACGGGGCGACCGCGGCGAGCGCCTCGGCGACGGCGGCGAGGTTGGTCGTCGACGCGAGGGCGACGCGGGCCGGGGCGCCCGCGAGGACGAGCGCCGCGGCGTCGCCGGGCGCGAGGCCGCCGGTGAGCTCGCGCGCGGCCTCGAGCGCGCGCTCGAACCGCGAGGGCGCGTCGCCCGCCGCCGCGCCGCGCGCGCCAGAGACGCGCGCGCGCATGCTCAGCGAGTCGTCGAGGACGACGGCGAGCGCGACGGACGCGCCGGCCTTGCGGCTGAGCGACAGGTGCGAGCAGCGCAGGAGCGGCGTGGCGCCGAGCACCGCGAGCGCGAGCACCGACAGGGCCCGCGTGGCGAACAGGGCGCGGTCCTCGAGCAGGCTCCGGCGGCGCGCCGCGGGGGGCGTGGGCGGGACGAGGCGCGCGGGCGGGAACGGCCGCTCCTCGGCGCGGCGCCGGCGCAAGAGGTGCGCGGCGACCGGCGCGCCGACGAGCAGCGCGACGAGCAGCGCGCCGAGCGTGACGAAGCTCATCGCCGCACCTCGGCGATCGCCTGCACGAGGGCGCGGACGACGTCGGTCGGCGGATCCGCGCTCGTCGCGCGGAGCAGCCGGCCGCCGCGCGACGCGAGCTCGCGCGCCCAGACCTCGGTCAGGGCGGCGAGGCGCGCCTGGTACTGCGCGCGGACCGCGCCCGCGTCGGCCTCGACCACGGCGCCGCCCTCCAGGGCGCGGAGCCGCACGTTGCCCTCGAAGTCGAGCTCCGCCTCGGTGGGGTCGAGCACCTGGAGCGCGATCAGCGTGCGGCCGCCGGTGCCGAGCTTCGCGAACGCGGCGAGCGCGCTGCCCGCGCCGCCCGGTTCATCGGCGAGATCCAGCAGATCCGAGATGAGCAGGACGACCGCGCCGCGGCGGGCCTTCCTGGCGATGGGCGCGAGCGCGCGCTCGATCGCGCCGGCGTCGCCGCTCCAGTCCTGGGCGGCGGAGGCGGCCTCGAGGACGAAGGCGATCCGCTCGAACGCCTCGCGCCCCGCCATCGCGGGCAGGCCGTGGGTGCCGGCGCCGCCGAGCCAGGCGAGCCCCACGGGGTCGCCGGTGGCGAGCGCGACCCGGGCCATGGCCGCGGCGATGAGCGCCGCGTACGCGAGCTTGGCGCCGGGGGCGCGCCGGCCGCGGTAGGACATCGAGGCGGTCGCGTCGACGCAGAGCCAGAGGGCGCGATCGGTCTCGGTCTCGAACTCGCGCACCATGAGGCGGTCGTGCCGGAGCAGGGCGCGGCGATCGAAGAAGCGGAGATCGTCGCCGGGCACGTACGGCCGCTGCCCGCCGAACTCCACGCCGGCGCCCTTGCGGACGCTGCGGTGCATCCCGGCGTAGACGCCCTCGGCGATGGCGCGCGACTTGAGGCGCAGCGGGGCGAGCCCACCCCAGTCGATGGGAAACGCGGCGAGCGAGGCGCGGGCGGGAGGGGGCGGCACAGGGGCGCTTCTTACCCTGGATCCCCGGGGCGTTCACCCTGCTGCGGCCTTGACATGCCCGGCCGGGCCGCATTCCCTACGCGCAGGCGTCCAGGTCTCGCCGGACACATCCGGAGAGGAGCGCACCGGGCGGCGCGGCGGTCGATGAGAGTCCCCTTTCGGTTGAACCGAGCTGGCTGGCCGGCGCTCCCGCTCCCGCGGAGGATCGCCCTCCCGGATCCGCGAGACCTGCTCTCGTCCGAGCGGATCGCCGCGCCCGACGCCTTCGCGGCCCGGAGCTCGCTGTTCGTGCTGCGCGGCACCACCCGGTCGACCCGGCCGGGCAGGCACCGGCAGGGCGACGCCTTGCTCGCGCGAGCGCTCCGGGGCAGCAGCCCCGTGGTCCTGGACGTGGGCGCGGCCGACGGGAGCACCTCGCTCGATCTCATCGCGGCGCTCGGCGATCGCTTCGCGGCGTACTACGTGACCGACAGGACGCTCTCGCTGCGGGCGCGCACCGACGACCGCGGGCGCGCCTTTCTTTATGACGCGGAGGACGGCACCTGCGTCCTCATCGCCACCCCGCGCTGGGTGGTCTACCCCGCGGCGGAGGTGCGCGCGGGGTGGCTGCGCCGGGCGCTGCCGTGGCTCCGCGGCGGCATCCCGCCGTTCGATCCGGCGTATCCCGAGGTGTCGCTCGTCCAGCCGCGCCTGCGCGAGGTGGCGCGCCGCGACGCCCGCGTGATCGTCCGGGCCTACAACGTGCTCGAGCCCTGGGACGGCCCCGCGCCCACGGTCGTGAAGATCGCGAACCTCCTGAACCGCGCGTTCCTCCCCGACGCGGCCATCCGGCGGGCGACGCGCAACCTCTTTCGCGCCCTCCCGCGGGGCGGGTTGCTCCTCGTGATCGACAACCGCGTGGTCGACGGCCGCCCCGTCGAGAAGGCCTCGCTGCTCGAGCGCGACGAGGGCGGGTTCCGGCACGTCGAGAGCGTCAACGGCGGGACGGAGATCCTGGACCTCGCGCTGCGCCGCGGGGGCTGAGCGCCAGGGCTCCTCCCCGCAGGCGGCTTTATCGCTCCCTTTCCCGTTCTTCCGCGTCCGAGGGCTTGCCGAGGCGACGCCCGCCACACATCAGCTCCATGGGATGGGGGACGAGAGGAAGCCGGCGTTGCGCGCGTGGATCGGGTACCTGCTGATCGCCGCCGTGGTCCTCCTCTTTTCCGGGCTCCTCAAGCCGCCGGGGCCGCGGCTCGTGCCGTACGACGAGGCGGTCGCCGCGGTGCGCCGCGGGGAGATCGCGTCGGCGGTCGTGAAGCCCGACGAGATCGAGCTGCGCCGCCGCGGCGACGCGGAGCGGCCCGAGGAGCGCGTCCGCGTGACGCGGCTGCCCGGCGTCGAGGACGAGCCGCTCGTGCGGGCGCTGCTCGACGGCGAGGTGGGCATCGAGGCGAAGAGCGCCCAGTCCTCGGCGTGGCTGCAGGTGGCGATCTGGCTGCTCCCGCTGATCCTGATCAACGCGCTGTTCTTCATGATGCTGCGCCGGGCGGGGCAGGGGCCGGGGGGGCCGCTCGGGTTCCTGCGCAGCAAGGCGAAGGTCTACGATCGGTCCAGGCAGGAGCCGGTGCGCTTCTCCGACGTCGCGGGGGTCGACGAGGCGAAGGACGAGCTCGTCGAGGTCGTCGACTTCCTCAAGGAGCCGTCGCGGTACCGCTCGCTCGGCGGGCGGATCCCGCGCGGCCTGTTGCTGATCGGGCCGCCCGGCACCGGCAAGACGCTGCTCGCGCGCGCCGTCGCGGGCGAGGCGGACGTGCCGTTCTACTCGCTCAACGCGAGCGAGTTCGTCGAGATGTTCGTGGGGCTCGGGGCCGCGCGGGTGCGCGAGCTCTTCGAGCAGGCGCGCAAGAGCGCGCCCAGCATCGTGTTCATCGACGAGATCGACGCGGTGGGCAGGACCCGAGGCGGCCTCAGCGCCATCTCGACCCACGACGAGCGCGAGCAGACCCTCCACCAGCTCCTCGCCGAGCTCGACGGCTTCGACGCCCGGACCACCGTGATCCTGATGGCGGCGACCAACCGGCCCGAGGTGCTCGATCCGGCCCTCTTGCGGCCCGGGCGCTTCGACCGCCAGGTCATCGTCGATCGGCCCGATCTGCGGGGCCGCGAGGCGATCCTCGCGGTGCACGCGCGCCGGGTGCCGCTCGGCAACGACGTGGACCTCGGGCTCGTCGCGCGCCGCACGCCGGGCATGGTCGGGGCCGACCTGGCCAAGATCGTCAACGAGGCGGCGCTCGCCGGCGCGCGGCGCGGCGCCAAGGAGCTCGCGCAGGCCGACTTCGACGAGGCGCTCGACCGCTCGCTGCTCGGGCTCCGGCGCCGCGGGCAGATCATGACCCCGGAGGAGCGGCGGCGCGTCGCCTACCACGAGGCGGGGCACGCGCTCGTCGCGCTGGCGCTGCCGGCGGCCGATCCGGTCGAGCGGGTGTCGATCGTGGCGCGCACGATCGGCGCGCTCGGCGTCACCATCCAGGTGCCCCGCGACGAGCGCCAGCTCGTCACCGAGCAGGAGATCGAGTCGCGCATCACCGTGATGCTCGGCGGCAGGGCGGCGGAGGAGATCGCGCTCGGCGAGGTGTCGAGCGGCGCGCACGACGATCTCGGGCGGGCCACCGCGCTCGCGCGCGAGATGGTGACGCGGCTCGGGATGAGCCGGCGGCTCGGGCTGCCCACGCTCTCGCGCAACCTCGGCGCGCCGCTGCTCGGCGTGGTCCAGGAGGAGCGCACCTGCAGCGAGGAGACCGCGCGCGAGGTCGACGAGGAGGTGCGCGAGCGGCTCGGCGAGATGTACCTGAAGGCCAAGCAGCTGCTCCACGATCGCCGCCAGAGCCTGGAAGCGGCCGCGGAGGCGCTCGTGCTCAAGGAGACCCTGAGCGGCGAGGAGCTCACGCGGCTGCTCGCCGCGTCGACGCGCCGGGCGGCCCCCGCGGGGTCGCCCAGCGCCGCCTGAGGCGCAGGCCGCCCGGCGCCGCCCGCGCCCGAGGCCGCCCGCGAGCGCGATCGGGGCTGCCACGGTCCGCGCGCGCCCGAGGCCGCCCGCGAGCGCGATCGGGCCTGCCACGGTCCGCGCGCGCGCCACGCCGACTTCGTATCTCGCGATGGCTCTGGACTAACGCGTCCCGAACAGCGCGCCGATGGCGATGCCGGCGCTCGCGAAGAGAATGGCCACCACGGTCCAGAGGAGCCGCTCGCGCGAGCGGCTGCCCGGCGCCGCCGCGTCGTCGAGGCTGTCCTCGAGGACCGCGAGCCTGGTCGCGGGCCGCTCCCGGACCAGCGCGCTGTCCCGGTACGCGTCGGGGCGGCCGGGGTCCAGGGGACGAGCCTCGTCATGGACGGGCGTCGCGTGATCCAGCGCGGTCTTACCGAGCTGCAGATCGGTCCTCGAGACGGCGCCGTCGAGATCGGCGGCGGCGTGGCCCACGACGCGCCGCTCGCGGCAGGCGCGCAGGGCGTCGGCGAAGGCCCGGGCGCTCGGGTGCCGCTCCGCCGGGTCCTTGGCGAGGGCCCTCAGGATGACGGCCTCGAGGCCGGCCGAGATGCGGCCGGCGCGTCCGCCGGAGCGCGGCGAGGGCGGCTGCTCGGCGATGTGCGCCGTCATCACGGCGATGGGCGTCCGCTTGTCGAAGGGCACGGCGCCGACGGTCATCTCGTAAAGGATGCAGCCGAGCGCATAGATGTCGCAACGCGGGTCGGCGTCCTCTCCGCGCACCTGCTCGGGGGCCATGTACTCGGGCGTGCCGAAGATCATGTCCTGTTCGGTGAGCCCGGTCGTCATCTGATCGCCGTGGACCACCTTCGCGAGCCCGAAATCGACCACGCGGACGCGGCCCGCGAGCGGCGCCGCGGGGCCGTCCGGCGAGGGCGCGTCGAGGGGCTCGATGAGCACGTTGGCGGGCTTCAGGTCGCGATGCACCACGCCCGCCGCGTGCGCGGCCTCGAGCGCGGAGCAGATCTGGAGGGCGATCTCCACCGCGCGGTCGACGTCGATGGGCGCGTGCTTCCCCAGGAGCTCCTCCAGGGAGCTGCCGTCGATGTGCTCCAGCGCGATCACGAGGAGGCCGTCTTCCTCGATGAAATCGAGCATCTCGACGACGTGAGGGCCCTTCAGGCGCTTCAGGATGGCGGCTTCGCGGTGGTAGCGCCCGAAGATCTGGCGATCGCCGTAGAGGTGCCGGTGGATGACCTTGAGCGCGACGCGCTGGCCGTCCTCGTCGCGGGCGGCGAGGTACACGACGCCGGTGGCGCCCTCGCCGATGATCGAGAGCACGGTGTACCGGGACCCGACGCGGTGCCCGGCGGGCAGGCGATCGGGCGCGGGCCCGGGCGATGTCACCGCGGCGGGCCCGCGTCGGCCGGGTTCGCCGGCGCGGGCTCCGGCGGGGGCGCGCTCAGGGGCAGCGCCGAGGGCGCGGTGCAGGCGCGCACGATCTTCGGGCTCAGGTCGATGGGGTCGAGCTGCACGGTCGGATCGGCCTCGCGCCACGCGGCGCAGGCGGTCTCGGCGAGGCCGGTGGCGTCGAGCGCGGCGTAGGCCTCGAGCAGGTGCCGGTGCAGCGTGGCGACCTGCATCCGGGCGAGGTCGCCGTAGCCGAGCAGGCGGTTCGCCCGGGCCACGGCGTCGATGTAGCGGCCGCTCCGCACGTCGCTCGCGAGCTGCGGCAGCTCGGCGTCGACGCGGCGCTGGGCCTCGCGCGCGCGGCCGGCGCCCTCGGAGCGCACCAGCGCCCCGGCGCTCGCGGCCTCGGCCTTGCCCTCGGGCGTGAGCGGCAGGTCCGTGAGCGGCACGAGGATCACCATGCCCCGGCGGAGCGGGTTCTTCTTGAGGTGGTTGTACTTGTGGAGCATCCACGCGTTGTCCCGCTTGCCCATGAAGCGGTACGCGATGGTGAGCAGGTTGTCGTTCTGGCCGACGACGTACCGCAGGTTGTACGGGATGATGATCTCCTGGCCGTCGGTCGGCTCGATCCAGGGCATCGTGTCGTTCGCGAGCGCGAGGACGTCGCTGCGGTCGGCGGCGCCGAGCATGCGCTCGGCGAGGCTCGCCCAGGTCTCGCCGGCGGTCACGCGGTGGTGGCCGAGCGCGGGGATCTCCAGCCGGAGGCCGGGCATGATCGGCACGCCGGCGCCCGCGTCGAGCGCGTTGGCGGCGACGAGCACCTGCTCCATCTGCACGCGCCCGTAGGTGCGCTCCGCGATCTGCGCGAGGGTCTCCCCGGGGCGGACGACATGCGGGAACGCGGCCGCCGCGCTGGCCGAGAGCATCGCCGCGGCCAGCGCGCCCACGAAGGACCAGGTTCGCCGAGAGCTCACGGCGCCGAGGCTACCAGGGTTCGCGGCCCGCGGGATGGGTCGTTGGGCGGCGCGCGCCGGCGGCGGGATGGGTCGTTGGGCGGCGCGCGCCGGCGGCGGGATGGGTCGTTGGGCGGCGCGCGCCGGCGGCGGGATGGGTCGTTGGGCGGCGTGCGCCGGCGAGATGGGTCGTTGGGCAGCGCGCGTGGGGTGATTGTCCACGATTTCGTCACGCCCGCGGTTTCGTGCCAGAGTGCGCGCGATTCATGGGATACACGACGATGGCCGGCAAGTTCCCGGCGTGGTTCTCGCGGCGCCCGTCCGCGGTGGCGGCGCGGCTGCTCGCGGCGGGGGTGCTCGCGCTCGCGACGCCGGGCTGCCTCGTCCGGCAGGAGCTGTACGATGAGGCGCGCGCGGAGATCCGGAGGGCGCGCGAGGAAGGGAGCAAGGCGCAGGCCGCGGCGGAGCTCGCCCGCGCCGAGGCGGCGCAGCGGTCCGCGCAGGTCGCCGCGCTCGAGGAGGAGCTCGCGCGCCTCGCGGACGACCTCCGGGCGCGCGACCTGCGGCTGTCGGAGGCGACGACGATGGAGGCCGGGCTCGCGCGGCAGCTCGACGAGCTCGCCGCGATCAACACGGAGCTGTCGGCGCGGCTCCGGAGCGCCGGGCAGAGCGTGGGGCAGCTCGCGAGCGAGCGCGGAAGCCTGTCGGCGGAGCTCGCCGAGACGCGGGCCAGGCTCGACGCGCTGCGCCAGCAGCAGGCCGCGGCCGAGGCGCGCGCGGCGCGGGTGCGCGACCTCGTGACCCGGCTGGACGCGGTGGCCGCCGCCGCGAAGGTCCGCGTCGGGCTGCGCGCCGGGCAGGTGGTGATCGAGGTGCCGAGCGACGTGCTGTTCGACGCCGGGAGGGCCGGGATCAAGCGGCAGGGGCGGGCGGTGCTGGCCGAGATCGCCAAGGCGCTCCGGGCGATGCCGGACCAGCGATTCCAGGTGGCCGGGCACACGGACGACAGGAAGGTGAAGAGCGCGAGGTTCGCGTCGAGCTGGGAGCTCACGACGGCGCGCGCGGTGGCGGTGGTCCAGGCGCTGATCCAGGGCGGGGTGGCGCCCCGGAGCCTGTCCGCGGCCGGATACGGCGAGTTCGCGCCGGCGGCGGCGAACGCCACGCGGGACGGGCGGGCGAGGAACCGGAGGATCGAGATCCTCCTGGTGGCGGAGCCGGACGCGGCAGGGGAGGGGCTCGGCGAGGCCGGCGCGGCGAAGGGGCCGGCGGCGGCGCCGGCGCCGGCGGCGGCGCCGGCGCCCTGACGGGCGCGGGGCCGACCGGCGGGGCTGCGTGTTACGCGATCACGCGATGAATCGTGCGCGGCCGGAGAGAGCCCGTTTCTTCGTGTCCTCCGCGCGGCATGCGAGCCTGCGCCCGCCATGCGAAACCGGTTCGATCGGCTGGCAAAGGACGTCGCGCAGGAGGGGCTCGCTCCGACGGGCAAGGTCGTGACCGACGCGGAGGTCGCCGGGGAGATACAGCACGCGGACGTGTGGTACGAGCCCGACCCGTCGCGCGGCTCGGCCTGCTCGGCCGCGTCGCGGCCACGGCGTGCACCATCGAGGCATATAGCGACGCGCCGAGCGCGGACGAGGCGCGTGCGTGCTTGCAGAAGCACCTCGCCGCATGGCGAAGCTGCGTGGCCCGGGATCGCGCGGCGGAGCAGCCGTTCCTGTGGGTGCTGTCGACCGGTCATCCCACGGCGGTCCTCGACGGCCTGCGCATGGGGCCGATGGCCGGGTGGCCCGCGGGCGTGTACGAAGGCCCCAGGCTGCTGCGGACCCTGGTGGTCGTGCTGGGGGAGCTGCCCCGCGAGCGCTCGACCATCCTGATCCGGCTGATGGGCGGGGGGCGCGTGCTGCGGGAGGCGATCGAGGATCTCCGCGAGCTTTCGGAGGATGCGCCGGAGCGCGCCATCGCGCTCGGGCCTCTGCTACGCTTCCGGGTCGAGATTGCCAAGCCTGGTCCGACCACGCCGGAAGAAGAGGAGTTCATGATGACCACCCAGGAGCTCGTCGAGCAGTTCATCGAGCAGGGGCGTAAACAGGGGTTGGCGCAGGCGACCATCGAGCTGTACGAGGCCCGGTTCGGTCCGATGCCGCCGGCGCTGCGGTCCGCCGTGGAAGCCATGCGCGACCTGGCGACGCTGCGAAAGTGGCACCTCCTCGCCGGCACCGGGACGCGCGAAGCGATGCACGACGCCGTCTCCGTCGCTTCGGCAGCGCGTTCGTCCTGACCTCCGCAGGCGCTTCCAGCGGGCGCGATGCCGTCCGTCTGTCTCTCGATCAGGTCGACGGAGGCGATGCGTCTCCGTCGGCTGCCGCGATCTCGTGAAAGAAGTCGCGGAGCCGGTGCGTGCCGTAGGCGTCGCACCCGGCGTCGCTGGTCGCGAGAGCCGACATCATGAGGATGAGGCTCGCCAGGTTGACGTTGAACGGCCGGACCGCCGTCCCCATCGCGGTGAGCATCCACGGCGGGATGGCGCTGATCCGAGGCGGCTTGCCGAGCGCCTCGAAGGCGAGCGCGCCGATCTCGCGCAGGGTCATCACGTCCGGTCCGCCAGCCGGGATCTCGCGACCGTACGCCTCGGCGTTCCCCACCGCGTCGAGGCACACCTCCGCGAGATCCGCGCCGTGGATGGGGTTGAAGCGGGCGCTGCCGCCCGGGATCCACACGCGCCCCCGCTTCGCCATGGCGAGCACCTCGGCCATGTCGTTGAAGAAGCCGGATGGCCGGATGATGGTCCACGCCGGCGCGCCGGCCCGGAGCGCATCGACCACGCGCTCGCGCGCCTCGATCTGCGGCACGCGCCCGCGGGCCTCAGCGCCACCCAGGACCGAGACGAAGACGAACTGCGATACGCCGGCCTCACGCGCACGGGCGAGGAGGTTCATGTTGGCCTGGAAGTCGACATCGAAGCAGTCGGGCTTTCGCGCGAGGGTGCGGTTGCCCAGGGAGCTCACGACGAAGTCGGCCCCATCGCACAGGCCCGCGAGCGTGTCCGGCCTCGTCGCCTCGGCGACGAAGACCTCGTCGCAGAGCGGGCGCACAGGGCCAAGGCGCGCCTCCGAGCGCGCGAGCGCCCGCACGCGGTAACCACGGGCATGCGCGCTCCGCACGAGGTATCGACCGAGATAGCCGGTGGCGCCGCCGATGACGATGCGCCGCTTCCTGTCGCCGCTGGCCATGCCCATGATTATGCGCCCGCGGGCGAGGAGAGCAAGCACCGCACCGTTCGCAGATCTCCGGCGCGGGAGCGTCGCGCGGCCGCGCGGACGAGGAAGACACGAGGGAATCGCTGTCTCGGCGCGCCAACCACGGAAGGCCGCTGCGGCTGGGGGGGACTGAGGATCTCCGCGAGCTGACCAGAGTGACAACGGCCGCCGGCGATATGACGACGGATTGGCGGCGAGGTGACGATGGCTTGCCGGCGGTATGACGACGGCTTGCTGGCGAGGCGACGACGGCCGCCGGCGAGGTGACGACGGCTGGTGACCCAAGCCCGGGTCGACGGAGCGCTTCCGCTGGGGCCGTTGGAACGTTGTCGCGACGGAGCACGGGCGGGCGCAGGACGGGGCCGGGCACGCCGAGCTCGATCGGCTGCGCGCATCAGTCCGCGACGAGGGGGGCGGGCGCGATGACGAGCAGGCCCGCCTGGCAGCGGTGCTGATCGCGCGAGACGGTCAGGGAGGCGGGCCAGGTAAACGGCTTGTGGTCGTCCTTCCTGAGCTGGACTCGACAATGATGACTTGGACCGGCTTACCCGCATCAAGGCCATACGGGCCGACGCGAGATTCGTTCGGGGTGCTCACAACCGATCTTTCCACGCGTCCGGATGGCGGTGCAGATGAAGCACCGCTATCACGAGCACCAAGGGCTCTTCGAGCATGAAAAAGACTCCATAAGGAAAGATTCGAACCAGCGCGCGACGAATGCCGGGCTCGATCTCAGGAAACTGGAGAGGATTCTCTATGATACGGCGGATCGTGGCATCCAGCTCAGACTCGAATCGGAATCCGAGATCGCGTCGCTCCCGCTCGTACCGAAGCGCGGCGTCGAAGACTTCGATCTCCGCTTCCTGGCGGATCTCAAGCCGTCTCATCGCTGCGCAGCGCGCAGTCGCGAGAGCAGGTCTCGGCGGGCCTCGTCCCACGGGCGGCTCGAACCCTGACCAGCTCGGTGCGCCGCCAGGCGTTCCGCGATGATCTCGCGATGCCACTCCAGCGCGGGAACGGCCTCCGGATGGAGCGCCACGCGATCCCAGAGGGCCTGGACGTACTCAAGCTTCTCAGCGGGGGAGAGCTCGTCGAAACCTGGAGGGGGCATGGCGGGGAGGGACATGTCCGCAAGTATACCGCCGACGCCCCCGGAGAGCACGCCCGGCATGTCATGCCTCATGCCCGGGGGTTCGCAGGCCATTTCTGTCCGCATTTTCCATTAATTACGGAAGCTTATGCAGCGATCTCGCCT
The DNA here is from genome assembly GCF_004135735.1 of Sorangium cellulosum. Classification (GTDB taxonomy): domain Bacteria; phylum Myxococcota_A; class Polyangia; order Polyangiales; family Polyangiaceae; genus Sorangium; species Sorangium cellulosum_F. The sequence goes on from NZ_CP012670.1 coordinate 648,775, forward strand.
GTCCGGAGCCGAGCCGACCGAGAGGGCTCTGCTCACACCTGCGGGCGGAGCAGGGACAACCCTGCGCTCCGCACACGCGACGGAAAGATCGGTCGGGAGTTCCCTTCTTAGCCCGTAGAGCTTGGCTGCCGCACGACGTCAATCAGTCCCGCCCTCGCGTACCTCAGGAGGCGCTGATCGCCCTCTGCGTTCCAGTCCCAACCGTCCGGTAGACAGTCCTTAAGGCCTTTCGCTTTGAGCTCGTCGTCCTCCTCGACCGTGACAACTACCGCGAAGCACAGGCGGCAGAGGAGCGCGTTGACCTCCGCCTGCGTTGGATGCTGGCCGCGGCTCAACATTCGCGTGATGAGTTGATTGCGGGGCACCGCGTGCTCGTGACGCAATCCGGTGCCTCGGCCTCGATTTTGTTCCCAGCGCTTCCGCGCGTCGACGGTGTGGAATTGTCGAAGGCAGTCATACTTCAGGCGATCACGGCACGCCTCGCCGCGATCGTCAATTCCGTCAGCGGTCCAGCACCACAGAAGCGAGTCGATCAGGAAGCGGGCGGTCCGCCAGCTGGAGTGGCTTTGGTCGGCTGCGACAGGAATGAGCTTGGCGATCTCGCCAGATATGAATTGACGATGTTCGTCGCCCAGAGTTTGATTTCGAAGTCGTGTCGCCATCCAGCGTGGTACGCCGGGCGACGAGTTGGGGCCGCGAGACGTGCGCTCCGGAGGCGCCTTGCGCGTTGGCGCACGCTTGTGCGAAAGAATCGTAATCGTGGCCGGCGCGTTGATGGTGACGGTGAGAACGTCGTCCTCCTTCACATCCAGCGCCGCGTACAGCGATCCGAGGCCCGAGATGCCGAAGTTGGCATTCATCTTACATCGCGCGGATTGGGCGATGCCGGGGGCGATGACGTTGATGAGCCCCGGGGACAGCAGGCCAGCCCTACCGGCCGCCCCGGCATAGAGCCAGCCGCGGGCGGCGTAGGTCGGGGTAAGCCGCAGCTCATGGGAGACCGTTACACCCTGAGGCAATCTGAGCTCAGGCGCGTCTGTCAAGGTTCCTCTCTTCCTGTCGGGCTAACGTCGTAATGAATCGTGGCGTGCGGCCTATCTGCGTATTCCTGCGCGTAGGCCGCGAGCCGCCGCGTCCTATCGACGTCTCTCCAAGGATAGACCGCCGCTGCGTACCCACGGGTTCCCATCGCCAGGTCGCCGACGCCTCCGACCCTTCGCTTTCCAGGCTTCGCAGGATCCGTGCCGATGGCTCGCTGCTCTGGGCGACCGGTGCCAGATCGAAATATCCTTCGGTTGACGCCGATCGCGCCCGCCCCGCTACGAGACGTGTCAGCGCGTGCCCGCCGAGCTGTCCCTGCGCGTGCAGGCCGATCCATATACCTCCATCATACAGCATCCTGGACCTGTCCCACGCCCTTCGCGCAACCCGGAATCGCGACGCCCACGCCGTGGTGCCCCTCCAGCCCCTTGCAGGGAGGTCCCGTGGCCGACGGCTGATCCGCCTCGTCAAGCCTCCCGCGTGTCCGCCCGCCCCGGCGCATCCGCCCGCCCCGCTGCGCTCTCCGCCCCGCCGGGCCGCAGCGCGCACGCCGCGAGGATGCACAGCGCCGGCGTCACGACCATGTGATAGCGGTCCTCCCCGAAGAACACGGCGTGCGTCAGCACCACCGACGCGACCGCGAAGGCGAGGTAGCCGACGACCCCCCCGTTCGCGGGCCGCCCCGGCAGCGGCAGCGCCGCGAGCAGCGGGATCGCCACCGCGAGCGGCCAGAACACGTGCTCGTCGCCGAGGACGCCCCACGCAATGAGCCCGAGCACGGCCGCGAGCGCACCGAGCTGCGCGACGAGCGCCCGCCGCGGCCTCCGCGGCGGCCACGCCACGACCCCGAGCGCCGCCACGGAGAGCAGGCCGAGGTGCGACGCCGTGAGCACCCGGCGCCCCAGCGCGCGCTGCTCGTCCGGCCACGCCGCGGGGTTCGCCTCGCCGAGATAGCCGATGGGGAACGATTCGTGATCGAAGGTATAGCTCAGCTTTTTCGGGATCAGGCCGAGCCAGCGGACGGGATCCGCCTTGATCCACGCGAGCCCCGCCGCCATCCAGCAGCGGTCCTGCGCCACCTGGCCGCGCGCGATCGGGCAGCCGTCGCCCGCGCGCAGCGTCTCGAACCGGCCCGTCGCGCGAGGAAACGCACCGATCGCGAGGTTCCAGCCGCCGTTCGTCGAGACGAGCGCGCAGCCGTCCATCACGCGGCAGTTCCGGATCGTCCACGGCGCCACGACGGCGAGGGCTGCGGCGGACGAGAGCACGACCACCTGCGCCGCGCGCTTCCACGCGGCGAGCCCCGCGCGCGCCCCGGCGCCTGTCGCCGCGCGCACCCCGACGCCTGTCGCTGCGCGCGCCCCGGCGCCAGCCGCCGCGCCCGGGGCCCTGAGCGCCAGCAGCGCGAACGCCGGCGCGCAGAGCAGGCTCTGCGGGCGCACCAGCGCCGTCAGCCCGAGCGCGGCGCCCGCGAGGACCGCGCCGCGGACGAGGCGGCCGCGCGCGGCGTCGCGCGCGAGGAGCCACGGCGCCGTCACCAGGCCGAGCGCGGCGAGCGGCTCGGTCATGAGCAGCGCCGCGTAGACGATGAGGCCCGGCGAGAGCGCCGCGAGGAGCGCCGCGACGCGGGCGCGCGCCGGCGTGGTCGCGTACCGCGCCAGGCGGTGGACCACCACGACCAGGAGCGCGCCGACCACCGCGTTCGCGATCGTCGCGACGTGGGGACCCGTGCCGAACAGCCTGTAGACGAGGCCCAGAAAGCCGCTATAGCCGACCGGGTAGTGGCACCAGGGGTGCCAGACCGGCTGGCCGCCCACGATGAGGTCGTCCGAGTAGCCGAGGCCGGCGGCGATCCGCCGCGCGCCGAAGTCGTAGTAGTGGCCGTCCCACACCGGCTCGCGCGCCCACGCGATCGCCACGTAGAGCCGCGGCAGGAGCGCGAGCAGGAACGCGAGCGCCGAGAACAGGAGATCGCCGCCGTCGCGCGCCGTTTCGCCGCCGCCCTGCGCCGTCCGCCCGCCATCCCGCGCCGCCCCGCCGTCGCGCGCCGTTTCGCCGCCGCCCTGCGCCGCCCCCCCGCCGTCGCGCGCCCCCCCGCCGCCCCGCCCCGCCTCAGCCATGCTGCTTCGCGCGCGTGCCGGCCGAGAGCTCGCGCAGCCGCCGCATGTAGGTCTTCGCGACCTGGGCCGGATCGAGCCGCAGGTACTTCGCGATCTCCTGCACGAAGCCCTGCACGTACACCGGCGCCGGCAGGTCGCCCGTCGCCTCGTTCTCGATCGCCTGCAGGTGCGCCAGCGAGATCTTCGTCCGCTGCGCGATGTCGGAGAGCTCGACCCCCTGCGACTCGCGCACCTTGCGCAGCAGCGCGCCGCTGAACTGCGTCTCGGCGTTGATCTCGCGCGCGAGCTCGGCCTGCAGCATCGCCAGCTCGGCCGCGGCCGCGGCGTTCTCCGGGCGCGCCGGGCCGAGCGCCATGCGCGGGTCGTCGGGGTAGGTCGAGAGATCGTAGGCCCGGCGGCGCACCGGATCGAGCAGCGTGTCGTGCGCCTCCTCGATGCGCGCCTGCTCCTTCTGGAGCACCTCGGGGCTCAGCACGCTCACGACCGGCAAGCTCCCCTCCCGGTAGATGTCGCGCTGCCGCTTGTACGCGCGCCGGATCTCGTCGTCGGCCGCCGTGCGCGCCAGGCCGAGCGCATCGTAGAGCGTGGGCGGCGCGGCGCTCTTCGAGGCGGCCGCGAGCGCCCGCGCGTGGGCGTCGGCGGGGCGCGTGTCGCGCGCGGCGAGCAGCGCGAGGATGCGCCGGGCCACGCGCTCCAGGTTGCGCGCGCTCTTCGACGTCGGGCTGTCGATGAGCAGCGGCTGGCGCCGCCTCGCCGTCAGCCACACCGCGTCGTCGTGCTCGATGTGCCCGAGGTAGTCGAGCGAGATGCCGAGGAAGCGCTCCGAGACCGCGCTCATCGCCGGGCCGAGCTCCAGGTCCGAGCGGTGCCGCGTCTGGCTGACCACGAGGTGCGGCGTCACCCGCGGTAGCTGCGCGGCCGCGAGCGACGCGACCCCCTCGTCGAACCGCTTCATCTCCAGGATGAAATCGCGCGGCGTCGCGAGCGGCGGCAGCGATGCGGCCACCTTCTCCACGAGGCGGATCTTGAAGCGCTCCTTCATGAGCGCCCGGCGCAGGGTGCGCTGGTAGAGCGCGCGGCAGAAGCGGTACGTGTGCTCGACGGCGAGCGGCTCGGGCGTGGTCACGCAGATGCCGACGTCGGCGTGCAGGAACAGGTCGAGCGTCGAGGAGCCGGTCGCCGCGCCCAGGCTGACGATCACGTAGTCGACGTCGAGCTCGTGGATCATCTTCATCCAGTACGCCGCGCGGCTCGGCCGCAGCGGCGTGGCCGTCATCGGGTCGTACGCGGTCGGGACGAGCCTTAACCCGGGCACGGTGGTCGCGATCGGCTCGGCCTTGCCCTCCTCGATGTCCTCGCGCGTGACGAGCGGCGGCGCCTCGATCCCCAGCGCCGCGTGCAGCCCCGGGCTGTAGGCGTCGGTGTCGAGGATGATCACGTCGCGCCCGAGCTGCGCGAAGTACACCCCCAGGTTGACCGCGGCCGTCGCCTTGCCGACGCCCCCGCGGCCGCCGCCCACGGCGATCACGCGGCGAGGGCGGGAGCGCGACGTGGTGAACGGGGGCGACTCGCCCGGCAGGGCGAGGTCGTCCTCCGCCGAGCTGGGCGGGGGGGTCGAGAAGCGGGACGGGAAGAGGGAGTCGCCGGAGCTGGACAAGGTTCCTCGTGGGGCTAGGCCCTGGAGGGGGAGCGCTTGCGAGCCGCTCCTCGCGGGGCGTGTCCCTCCTAGCACGCGCCGCCGGCCGCCATCAGCGCCGCCGTCGTCCGGGACCCTCGGCCCGGCCGCGGGCCGCCGCGGAGGCGGCGCGGACCGCCGCGAGGGCAGCGGAAAATCGGGGAGCGTGGCGCAGGAGAGCGCGGATCAGCCATCCAGCGCCGCGGCGGCCCGCAGGGCACCCGAGGCGCGGAGGCGGGCTTCGAGCTCGGCGGCGACGGCCGGCGCTCGCCATACGGCATGGTAGAAGTCATCGCAGCCGTGGGCGGCGTACCAGCCGGCCATGTGGGACCAAGCGTGCTCCTTCGGGGTCGCCGGCGGTGGGTCGCGGCGGGCGGCGAGCCATGCACCGACGGCTGCGGCGCGGTCGGGGTGCGCGGCGCGTAAGGCAGCGCAGACGAGGCGTTCCAGGGTCTGCTGTGGCGGGAGCTCCGGGGTGGGGGGATCCGTCGTCGACCAGAGGACGAGCGAGACGAGCGTCGCCCCGCCGTCGAGGGACAGATCGCCGTCCGGGGTGCGCGACCAGCCGGGGGCCTCCTGCGCGACGATGCGCTCGACCGCATCCTGGATGGCCGCCTCGCGTCGAGGCGTGCTGTTCGGCTCGGTCGCATCGATGTCGACGTCCAGGTTGACGACGAGCCGCCGCAGGCCGTTCGTCGTTCGCTCGCGGAGCCGGATCCTCATGAACGTAAGCACCTGGCTGTCGCCGTGGCACGGACGGACGCGCAGGAAGCGACCGGAGGGGGCGCGATACGCGAAATCACCACGGATCACGGGCTTGCCGAAGGGATCCCGGACAGTCTCGTAAGTCCCGTCCTCGCGGCGCGGGCGCGCGTCCGTCCAGCCGAGGCGCTCCGTTAGCCAGCCGGCCCAGAACGCCCGGTCGTGGTAGCCCTCGCAGAGGACGACCGACTCGACGGGGGCGTTCATCGCAGGTCGTCTCCGATGGCGTCGCGCGAGAGGCGCACCTCGGCGCCATCGAGGCGGCTATGCCTGAGATCGCCGGCGGCGAGCTTGAGCCGATAGAGGGAGAGCAGGCCGAGGTCCTCGTCCCTCAGCGCGTTCAGCAGCGCGTCGAGCAACTCGAGGCTGTGCGTGGAGAGGATGATCTGAAGCCCGCGTCGGACGCCCTCCACGATGGCCTGCGCGCTCGCCCAGATCGCGGCTGGATGCTGGTGCGCCTCGGGTTCCTCGAGGAGCACGGTCCCGCCCGGGCGCGAGGCGAGCTCGAGGCTCAGGCGGACGAGCGCCTGGACGCCGTCGCCTGCGAGCGCGACCGGCACGCTGCCGTCAGGAAAGGTGAGGTGGAGCCGCGGATCGTTGTGCTCCGTCAGGATCTCGATGACGTCGAGCCCGGGCACGATCGCGGCGACGAGATCGCGGACGGCCTGCCTGCGGCCACGCTCGGCGATGCGCGAGTACAGCTCGGACAGGGGGTGCCCGAGCCGGGGGTCGACCATCCAGACGTCGAGGGTCGAGCGCTCGTCCCGCGTATCCGCGGCGACGTACGTGTTGTCGGCCGCGACGACGGCGACCCCGCTTGCGGCATCCCAGGAGGTAGGCTCCTGCTGCGCGGGCCGGAAGTCCCAGGAAATGAGGGAGGAGTCGGCTTTGGCTCGGACCTCGATGGTGCTGAAGGGGGGGTCGGCGCCCTTCTCTGAAAGCTGCCGACGCATGGGCTCGCCCAGCGCCTCCTCCGACCACACGATCGTGCGGCCATAGGCTCTTCCCGCCGCTGTTTGCACCGTGATCTCCGCATGACCCTGCTGCGCGCCTCGCCAGAGCAGCCATCGCGCGCCGTGACGCAGGCCGGCCCGGCGCCGCACGGCGTACCCCGCGCTCGAGGCAGGCCTCTGCCCGGCCCCGATGAGCAGCGCATCGAGGATCGTGCTCTTCCCCGCGCTGTTCGGTCCAACCAGCACCACCAAGGGCGTCAGCCGTTCGAGCGCGCCCGCGTGGATGCCGCGCAGGTTCTTGATCCGCACCGAGGTGATCACGCTCGAGTCTTACGCCAGCGGAGCATCAGCGGGCACCTAAAGACGCACCTGGGCGGCCGTCCTCACGGCGCGTACCTCCTCGCCGCGGCCGTGCGCGTCCCGCGGCACGGCCGCGTGCGGTCCGCCCGCCCCACGCTTAGCCGGTTCCGCCGCCTCGACGCGCCGCGGCCGCTGGGCTAGGCGCTCCTCGTGGCCACCGTCCGACCCTTCCGCGCTTACCGCCCCCCGCAGGCCCACGCGGCCCGCGTCGCCAGCCCGCCGTACGACGTCATCTCCACCGCCGAGGCGCGCGTGCTCGCCGCAGGCGGGCTGCACAGCTTCCTGCACGTGTCCCGCCCCGAGATCGACCTGCCCGAAGGGACGGACGAGCACGACGACGCCGTCCACGCGCGCGGCGCGGAGAACCTCGCCGGCCTCATCGCGCGCGGCGACCTCGCGCAGGATCCGGAGCCGCACCTCTACCTCTACGCCCAGAAGATGGGCGAGCACCGGCAGATCGGCGTCGTCGGCTGCGCCTCGGTCGCGGAGTACGAGCGGGACGTCATCAAGAAGCACGAGAAGACGCGCCCCGACAAGGAGGACGACCGCACGCGCCACATCGAGGCGCTCGGCGCCCACGACGAGCCGGTGTTCCTCACCTACCGCGCCGACCCGGGCATCGATCGCGCCGTCGCGCTCGCCATGCAGTCGCCGCCCATCTACGACTTCACGACCGTCGACGGCGTCGAGCACAGGCTCTGGGTCCTCGGCCGCGAGGCGACCGCCGAGCTCGAGGAGCGCTTCCAGGCGATCCCGACGCTCTACGTCGCCGACGGCCACCACCGCAGCGCCGCGGCGGCGCGCGTGCACCGGAAGCTGCGCGGCGACGGCGGCGAGCACGACGTCTTCCTGGCCGTGGTCTTCCCGCACGACCAGATGAACATCCTGCCGTACAACCGCGTGGTCCGGGACCTCGCGGGCCGCAGCGCGGAGGCGCTCCTCGGCGCCCTCGGCGAGCGGCTCGACGTCGCGCCGGCCCCGAGCGGCGCGGCCGCGGCCCCTTCCGGCCCGAGGTCGTTCGGCCTCTACCTCGGCGGCCGCTGGTACACCGCCCGGGTGCGTCCGGGCACGTTCGACGCGGCGGATCCCGTGGCCTCGCTCGATTGCTCGATCTGCCAGGACCAGATCCTCGGCCCGATCTTCGGCGTCAGCGACCCCCGGCGGGACAGGCACATCGAGTTCGTCGGCGGCATCCGCGGCATCGCCGAGCTCGAGCAGCGCGTCGACTCGGGCGCGTTCACGATGGCGATCCACCTCTATCCGACGCAGATCGGCGAGCTGTTCGCGGTCAGCGACGCCGGGCTGCTCATGCCGCCCAAGAGCACGTGGTTCGAGCCGAAGCTCCGCAGCGGGCTCTTCATCCACACGTTCTGACGGAGAGCGCCCGCCGGGGTAGACTGCGCGCATGGCGGACATCAAGCGCGTATCCCCCGAGCAGGCGAAGCAGCTCATCGACGAGGAGGGCTATCTCTACCTGGACGTCCGGAGCGAGCCCGAATACGCCGCTGGCCACCCCAGCGGCGCGCACAACGTGCCGCTCCTGCACGCCGGCGCCGGCGGCATGACGCCCAACCCGGACTTCCTGGCCGTGGTCACTGCCCTCTATCCCAAGGACGCGAAGATCGTCGTGGGCTGTCGGTCCGGACAGCGCTCGATGCGCGCGGCCGAAGCCATGGTGTCGGCCGGCTACACGGCCGTCGTCGACCAGCGCGCGGGCTTCGAGGGGCCGCGCGACGCGTTCGGCGCGCTGACCGAGCGAGGGTGGGGGCCCGCCGGGCTGCCCGTCGCAACCAACACGCCCGGCGGCTCGTACGCCGAGCTCCGGCAAAAGGCCGGCAAGTAACGTCCCGGCCGGACCGCGGCGGGCGTGCGCGGGCTATTCGCGCCATGTCAGAGCACGCGCGCGATTGCCGAGGGCCGCGCCTTCCGCTACGAACCGGCGTGCTGCACGGTGCGCGCGTCGCGGTCGTCATCCCTGCGCGGGACGAGGCGCAGTGGATCGCAGAGACGGTGGGGTCCGTCCCCGCCTTCGTCGATCACGTGATCGTCGTGGACGACGGGAGCCGCGACGGCACCGCCGGGATCGCGCGCGCGGCGCTCCCCGCGGGCGACGCGCGCCTCGACGTGCTCGTGCACCCCGAGCCCCTCGGCGTCGGCGCGGCGATCGTCGCCGGCTACCGGCGCGCGCGCGCCCTCGGCGCCGCCGTCGTGGCCGTCATGGCCGGCGACGGGCAGATGGACCCGCGCGATCTCCCGCGCGTCGTCGCCCCGATCGCGTCCGGCGAGGCCGATTATGTGAAGGGCGATCGGCTGCGGCACCCCGACGTGTGGCGCGTCATGCCGCTCCAGCGGCTCGCCGCGACGGCGGCGCTCGCGGCGCTCACCCGCCGCGCGGCCAGGCTCGACGCCCTCTCCGACAGCCAGTGCGGCTACACCGCGATCTCGGCGCGCGCCCTCGACGCGCTCGACCTCGACGGCCTCTGGCCCCGCTACGGCTACCCGAACGACCTGCTCGCCGCCCTCGCGGCGCGCCGGCTCCGCGTCCGCGAGGTGAGCGTCCGCCCGGTCTACCGCGGTGAGGCGAGCGGCCTGCGCGCAACGCACGTTCTCACCATCCTGTTCCTCATCGCCCGAGCCGCCATGAGGCGCCGCCTGAGCGGATCAGGAAATACGCAATGCCGCCCAGGCCAGGACGGAACGCGTGAGTTGAACGGGTCGACTTGAGCCAACGAAATGGGTCGACAATGCGCGCGATGGTTCCATAGCAAAGCGGACCCAGCGAGCTGACTCATCGACGTGCTGCCGAGGGGCCCGGAGGCGCGGGCCCTGAACCCGTGCTTCAACAGGGGGGGTGACGGACGTGGCGACCAGCCGAGCCGCCTGGTTCAGGAGTTGGAATCCATGGAGGGCGCGCACTCCATCCTTCACTCCTCGGGTCGTGGCGTACGCGTTTGGCATCGAGCTGCCGTACAGCCTGCTCGTCCCGGTCGCTCACCTGCGGCTCCTCGGCGTCGTGGACTCGGCGGTCCAGGCGCGGATGCTCGGGCTGATCGGGCTCATGTACCTCGTCAAGACAGCGGGTCTGGTCGCCCTGCTCGTCCACATGCTGCGCCCGATCGAGCGCCTGCGCCGGTACGCCGTGGGCCACCCCGTCCCGGGCGGCGCGGGCCCCGGCGAGGCGGAGAGCGGCGGCCCGGCGCCGCCGGAGTCGCTCATCCTCGCCGCGGCGAACGCCGCTTATGACACGCCGCTCGCGTTCGCGACGGTCTGGGCGGTGTCGTGGGCGCTCCTCTACCTGCCCGTCACCGCGGCGCTCTACGTCATCGAGCCGTCGCACGCCCCGCTCGGCGTCCAGCGCGTGGTCGCGCTGGTCCTCTTCGCGGTCGCGCTGTTCGCGGCCGCCCTGCCGCTCGCCTACAGCATCCTCGGCCGCCTGCTCTCGCCCGCCGCCGGCGTCATCTCGCTGATCGCCCGCGAGCGCGGCCTCGCCGTGCCCGGGAAGGGCTACTCGCTCGCCGTCCGCCTCGTGATCCTCGGCGCCTGCCTCGCGATCGCGCCGACGAGCTGGATGGCGGCCATGGTGCTCGGCGAGACCGCGGGGCCGGCGAAGCCCGGCCTGCTGCTCACGCTGGCGATCTTCTCGGTCGTCGCGGTCACCTGGGCGCCGGTCTGCGCCGGCTTCCTCGCGGGCGCCCTGGCCGGCCCGTTCCAGCAGGTCGCGGCGGTCATCCAGAAGATCGTCCAGCGCGGCGAGGTCGACCGGTTGGAGCGGATCCCCGTCTACTTCAAGGACGAGATCGGCGCCCTCGCGGGCGGCGTCAACGCGATGGTCGATCGCCTGGAGGAGTCCTCCCGGCGCCGGCGCAGCTACCTGGCGGAGCGCGAGCGGCTGCTGCAGGACGCGGCGCAGCGCGCGGCGCAGCTCGGGGCCGTGCTCGACAACCTCGTCGAGGGGGTGTTCGCGTGCGACCGGGAGGGGCGGCTCACGATGCTCAACGCCTCGGGGCTCCGGCTGCTCGGCCTGTCGGACCGCTCGGAGCAGGCCGGCCGGATGGTCGAGGACGTGATGGATCTCGGCCGGATGCGCCACACGGACGGCCGCCCCTTCTCGCGCGACGAGCTGCCCATGGTGCGGGCGCTCGCGGGCGAGACGATCGTGCAGGAGGAGCAGGTGCTGGCGGACGGCCGCGCGGGCCGGGACGTCTTCCTGCGCACCAGCGCGGCGCCGATCCGCAGCGAGGGCGGGGCGATCCTCGGCGCGGTCACGGTCGCGCGCGACGTGACGGAGCTCATGGAGCTCGATCTCGTCAAGGATCAGTTCATCCGGGTCGGCGCGCACGAGCTGAAGACGCCGGTCGCGATCATGAAGGGCTACGCGCTCGCGCTCCTGCGCAACACGCAGGACATCCCGGAGCAGCGCCGCAGGATGCTGGAGGCCATCGACCGCGGCGCGGACAGGATCAACCGCATCGTCGACGATCTCCTGGCCATCTCGCAGGTCACGCTCGACGTCCTCCAGGTCTCCGAGGAGGACGTCGACCTCGCGGAGCTCCTGTCGGAGACGGTCGAGCGCGCCGCGAAATCGGCGAGCCGCCACCGGGTGCGGCTGTCGCTCGAGGTGGAGCGGCCGCCCGTCGTGCGCGCCGATCCGGAGCGGCTGCGCCAGGTGCTGGCGAGCCTGCTCGACAACGCGGTGAAGTACTCGCCCGAGGGCGGCGACATCGACGTTCGTATCGCCGTGGCCGAGCGCGCGCCGGCGTCCTCGCCGCCGCGCTGCGACGCCGCGCTCTTCTCCCAGCGGCACGGCGCCCCGCCGCGCTTCGAGGCGGTCGTGTCGGTGCGCGACCAGGGGGTCGGCATCCCCGCCCACAAGCAGGAGCGCATCTTCGAGCGGTTCTTCCGCGCCCACACGGACACCAGGCACGATTACGGCGGCATGGGGATCGGCCTGTTCCTCGCGAAGGACATGGTCGCCCGCCACGGTGGCCGCATGTGGTTCGAGAGCGAGGAGGACAAGGGAAGCACGTTCTACTTCACCATTCCACTCAGCGACGAAGCTCCCGTGGTCGACTATGAGCGATAGACATGCAAAGACGGTGCTCCTGGTGGAGGATGACGCGGATCTCGTGGCGCTCGTATCGCTCGTGCTCCAGGAGGACGGCTACCGCGTCAAGATCGCGTGCAACGGCCGCGAGGCGCTGGCGAAGCTCGAGCACGACATCCCGGATCTCATCCTGCTCGACATGAAGATGCCGGTGATGAACGGCCCGGAGTTCGCCCGCGAGCTCGAGGTCCGGCACGGGCGGCAGGCGCCCATCGTGGTGCTCACCGCCGCGGCCGACGCGCACCGGCGGGCGGCGGAGGTCGGCGCCGACGCGTGGCTGGGCAAGCCGTTCGATCCGGACACGCTGCTCTCGACGGTGAGGCGTTACGCGGGCTGAGCGCGGCAGAGCTGCCGGCGCTCGGCGAGGTCGCGCCGCACCTCGGCCCAGTACCGCGCGGGGAACCGGCGAGGGTCGAAGCCGGTGGCGCGGAACACCCGGGTGATGCGGGCATAACGACGCAGGCTCCACTCTTTCATCATCTGGAGCGAGGGATGGAGATCGTGAGCATCGATGAACGGCGCCGCCCGCGCGTAGAGCGACGGCATGATCTCGTCGAGCCAGAGCTGCATGAGGCTCCGATAGCCGGGCGTGTCGATGCAGCGGCCGGAGAGCACCTGGGCGCGCGTGAGCCCGTGGCGCGCGAGCTCCTCCTCCGGCAGGTAACAGATGCCCCGGTCGGCGTCTTCCTGCATGTCCCGCAGGTTGTTGAAGAACTGATCGAGCCGCCCGAACTCCGCGGCCGCGTCCCAGTGCTCCTTCGTCAGGAACGGAACGAGCTGGAAGATGTGACCGGAGAGGCGGAGGAGCATCGTGTCGTGCTCCTTCATCGTGCGGATGAGGAGCCCTGGAGCGTGATAGTCGGCGAGCGCGAGCAGGTAGGCATCCCAGGCGGCGAGCGAGCGCGCGGCCATGTCGTCGCCCCCTCGCCGCCCCTCCGCGAGGTCGCTCCCCGGGCCGCTCGCGTCCCGGAGCCACAGCGCGCGGATGGCGAGGAGCTCGCTCGCGAACGGGCAGCTCGGGTCGACGATCCCGCGCGAGAGGAGGCGCCTCCAGTCCTCCATGAACCGGCTGAAGCGCCGCTCGTGGGGCTCGATGCGCTCGTTCTCGGCGAGGCGATCCACGATCCGGATCCAGCGGATGCGGTCGAGCCACGCCTGCCTCACGTCGGGCGCGAGCGTGAGCACCCACGCCGCGTTGTCCTCGTCCTTCAGGGCGTCGTCAGCGAGGGCGCGGTAGTGCGATGAGCCGATGACCGTCGAGATCGGCTGGTATGCAGTCCGCTCCGATAGTGGCGCCGGAGCGGATGGGCGAGGCAGTCGAGAAGAGGTGGGTTGAATAGGTTTCACGGGATCGAGTGCCGCCGTTGAGTGTGCCTGTCCTCGGTGTCGCCCCGGGCCCGCGCGCGGTCGTCGGTAAATATGGACGCGGCCGATCCAGATTGCCTGGGTTGTCCGTGTTGGTGATGACGTCGGGCCCCCTGCCTGGTAGATCTTTCCGCTCCTCCACAAGGTGCACGTCGGCGCCTGCTCGCCTTCCTTTATGAGACCTTATAGTCTCCCAGTCGACGCGGAAATTCGTCGTCCAGGGCACGGCGCCTCATATAATGCATGGATTCCTTGCGTGATTTGCAGGTGTCCTAGGGGCGCGCTGGCAATGATCGTCGGTGTATACCCTGAGTTGATACGTTGTCCAACGGATAAATCCGTGATCGGCCTGGGATCGCCGCGTTTTCTGGACCGTCGCAATGGAACTTCGGGTGTCCTGGGCGGATGGATGACGAGGTGTTTTCTCGGTGGTTTGAAGCTGGGATGTCGGGAGAGCGGGCTTTGAGGTTCACGGTGTCGCCGGCGGTCTGACCGCCGGAGTCTGCGTGCGCGTCGGGGCGACGAGCCATCATGTCGCGCGCGCGCGTCGGGGCGGCGCGCAGCACGGTTTCGTCGCCCGGAGTCACGCTCGCTACCCAACGCTTGCGCGAGCTGAACGATTCAGCGCTTGCCGTGATGCAGCGCCGGAGATGGCGAATCGGAGGCCCTGATCACGGCGACGGACGTTTCTTCGTGCTCGGCGCGTCCGCGTCGCCGCCTGTGCGTCCGCGTCGCCGCCTGCGCGTCCCGGGCGGTCGCGCAGCCGGACCGCGCGGCCGCGCCAGGACGGCAGCGCGGGGGTGGCGGGGAGCGCGTGGGCGCGCGCGATCTGGCGCGCGCGCTTCCGGGGCGTTGCGCGGGAGGTGCCGCGCGGGCTCGTGCCGGACGCGCGCCTCCTCCACGGGCAGGCCGCGCCGCTGCGCGTCGTCGGGGCCGCGGCCCAGAGCCGCCGCGCCGGTCCGTCCATGGCGTCGAGGTGCTCGAGGACGCCGCGCGAGCTCTCGTCGGCCCACGGGAGGTCGTGCAGCAGGAGCGGGACAGGCCTCCGCGCCGCGAACGCCGAGAGGGGGTCGGTGAGCGCGGCCCGCGGGCGGCAGCGGGCCGCGTCCGGGGGCGCTCCCGACATCGGCGGCATCGCCGCTGGATAGGAGTCCCTCCACCCGTCGAGGCGACACGATGTCATGCGGCGGCCGACCCTGCGGCAGGTCTGTCGGGCGCCGGCCGTCGCACGGGGCCGCGCGGTGGGGCTCGCCGACAGGCGACTACACGCAGCGTGTCCTCGCCGCGGGGCGGGCGGCCCGGCGCTCGCGCCGCCACGCGCCGGCCCTCGCGACGCGCCGAGGAGGATCGTATTTCCCCGCCTGGCGGATCCGGTGTCTCGGATGGCATTGTCCTGATTTGTCGAGTCGTGCGCTCCAATCGTGCACAACTGCGCTCACGGTACATGGCTTGCTCCCGGGGGTCCCAGGGCCGCGCTCGCGGCCGCACCTGAAAGGGAGAGAACGAATGAAGCAATTGACTCATCTCGGGGCGTTGATGACCGTCCTGTGTCTCGCCGCCTGCGGCGGCGAAGGTGCAGATATCGCCCCGACGGACACCGCGATGAGCAGCAAGCAGCTCAAGGACCTGACGGCCGACGACGTCCAGTCCACCTGCGACGCGCTCAAGGCGAGGGTGAAGCTCTCCAAGGAAGATACCTGTGAGTACCTGGGTCTCATCGCGGCGCCCGCCCTCGGGAAGTCGTGCAGCACCCTGAAGGACGAGTGCCTCGCCGCTCCCGAGGAGTCGACCGAGGGCCAGGCCGCGGACGCGAGCTGCATGCCGCCGACCGACCAGCGCGCCGGCTGCACGGCCACGGTGGCGGAGTACGAGGTCTGCCTCATCGCCCAGACCGACGTGATCCGCGCGCTCACGTGCGACTCCACCTTGAGCGCGCTGGAGGCGGCGCCCCCGGCGTGCGAGGCGCTCGCGCGGAAGTGCCCGCAGCTCATCCCCGAGGGCGAGGACGAGGGCGGGCAGGGCACCGACAACCCCTGACCGCAGCGCGGCGAGGCCGCCCGGCGGGCGGCGGCTCGCTTGTCCCACCTCTGCCTCCCTGGCGGCCCCGTCACCCACCTATCTTCGGCCTCTCCGGGCCTTTCAGGGTCTCCTCGGCGTATGATGGCTCTCGAAGCCGGGGCGCGCGGGGAGGTTTCGGCCTCGGCGCCTCGGCTTTCGCGAGTCACGGCTCCCGCCGAGGGCTCGCTGGCACCGAGGAGGATTTCATGAAGATCACCAATGTTTCCGGGGCGTTCGCCCTGCTGCTGCTCATCGCCGCCACGGGCGCCTGTGGCAAGGGCGAGGAGGCTGCGCCCGCGAACGCGACGGCCGAGGTGACCGCCAGCGCCGAGGCGGCGATCGGCGAGGGCGCCTACGTCGAGGAGCATGAGAGCGGCAAGGCCGCCTTCCACGTCGCCGCGGATGGGAGCGTGAAGGCGGCGGTCCTCGGGCCGGATGGCGAGCCGATCCGCGAGGACGTGACCGGCACCCTCCTCTGGAAGGACGCCTCGGGGGAGAAGACCGTGCCGCTGACGTTCGATTCGAAGGCGGGCTTCCTGGTCGCCGCCGGCCCGAAGCTCGAGGCCGACCTCACCCAGATCGGCTACACGCTCAACGTCGCCGGCAAGCCGTGGAGCGGCACCCTCCACGTCCCCGCGGGCGGCACCGCCGAGCTGTTCGCCAACGCGAAGGCGTCGGCCGACCTGGCGCTCCCGGAGGGGAAGCTCGGGCCGCACGGCGGGCGCATCGAGATCGTCGGCGACGACCGGCTCGAGCTCCTGGTCGACGAGGTGACCGGGGAGGTGCGCGTCTACGTGCTCGACGCCGATCTGAAGCCCGTCGATCTCGGCGAGCGCAAGATCACGCTCGGCGTGGTGGCCGAGGCGCCGCAGGTGGTCGTGCTCGCGCCGGTCGCGGCGAGCGTGGCGGCCGGGGCGACCGCGGGGGCGTACCTGACCGGCAAGCTCGCGCTCGCCGCCGACCCGCTGAAGCTGACGATCGCGGTGCGGAACGCCGGCCGCTCGGCGGTGGCGCTGTGCGGCTACCGGGCGGGGGCGGCGTTCGCCGTCCACGCGCGCGCGCCGCGCGTGAAGGTGCGCGTGAAGACCGACTGGCACGCCCACGCGGTCGCCGACCTGAGGGCGAAGGCCGATCTCGACCCCAAGGTCCATGTCCACGCCGGCGCCGGCGCCGCCGCCAAGGCCCGCGCGAACGCGAAGGCGAAGGCCAACGTCCACGTCAAGGCGCCGAGCGTACGCGTGACGCCGCCGAGCGTGAACGTGCAGATCAAGGCGCCCAAGATCGAGATCCCGAAGCCGAGCTTCAAGGCGTCGGCGTCGGCGGGCGCCAGCGCGAAGATGAAGCTGCACTGACGCGCGCCGGGCCGCGCCGCGGCCCGCGCGGGAAGGAAGACCGACGGAGATTGATCATGCAGTCACGCATCGAATACGCGCGCGTCGCCCCCGAGACGTACAGGGCGATGCTCGCGTTCAGCGCCTGTGCGAAGCGCTGCGGGCTGGAGGAGGCGCTGGTTCACATGGTGCTCCTCCGCGCCTCGCAGATCAACGGCTGCGCCTATTGCATCGACATGCACTGGAAGGACGCGCGGGCGGCCGGGGAAGGGGAGCAGCGGCTCTACGGGCTGAGCGCGTGGCGCGAGGCCCCGTATTACTCCGAGCGCGAGCGGGCCGCGCTGGCGTGGACCGAGGCGGTGACCCTCATCGCCGAGGACCAGGCGCCCGACAGCGTCTATGACGCCGTACGCGCGCACTTCTCGGAGAAGGAGCTCGCGGATCTCACCTGGCTCGTGGCGTCGATCAACGCATGGAACCGGATGGCGATCGCGCTCCGGAAGGTGCCCGGCGCGTACCAGCCGCCGGCGCGACCGAAGACGTGAGCCGCCGGCGCGACGCCGCGGGCCATGGCCCGCGGCGTCATGCCAGCGCGCGATAGTCGATCTTCCCTGTCGAGGTCCTCGGCAGCTCGTCCACCGCCACGACCCTCTCCGGGACCATGTAGGGAGGCAGGCGCTCCGCGAGGTACGCCCTGAGCGAGCGATCGTCCGCGTCGCCGGCGTCGCCGGAGAGCGCGACGAAGGCGCGGAGCGCCTTGCCGAGGCGCGCGTCCTCCACGGCGACCACGGCGGCCTGGCGCACGGCCGGGTGCGACGCGAGCGCCGCCTCGACCTCGCCCGGCTCGACGCGGTAGCCCCGGACCTTCACCATCCGGTCGATGCGCCCGCGGAAATAGAGGAGGCCGTCCGCCTTGCGCTCCACCCGGTCGCGCGTCCGGTACGGGCCGCCACCCACCGTCGTCGGCCCCGAGACCACGAGCTCGCCCGTGCCGGGGCCGTCGATGACGCGGCCGTCCTCGCCCTCGGCGACCAGGGCGCAGGTGGCGTACGGGCACGGGGCGCCGATCGGGATCTCGCTCACCCCGTCGAGCGCGGCGCGGTCGACGCGGTGGAACGTGCAGACGTTCGTCTCCGTGGGGCCGTACAGGTTGTAGAGCGCCGCGCCGGGCGCGCGCGCGGCGAGCGCCGCGAGCTCGCGCGGCGGGAAGACCTCGCCGGCGAAGAGGATGGCGCGCACCGGCGGGGAGAGCGCCGCGGCCGGGGCGCCCGCGCCCGCCGCGGGGAGCGCGGCGACGAGCTTCATGAACATCGACGGCACGCCGTAGATGACCGTCGGCGCGAGCGCGTGGACGGCGTCCCGGAGCGCGCGGCCCGAGGCGAGGTCGCGCCGCGCCATGGTCACGAGCGTCGCGCCGGCGCGGAAGGTCGCGAGGTGGTCGAACCAGGCGAGGTCGAAGAGCAGCTCGGCCACGCGGAGGACCCGGTCCGCCGGCGAGAGGCCGAGGAGATCGACGCAGAAGGCCGTGAACGCGTCGAGGCCGGCCCACGTGATGGGGACCGGCTTCGGCTCGCCCGTGCTGCCGGAGGTGTGCAGGATGCACGCGACCTCCGGGGGCCCGGGCTCGCCGCGCGCGCCGCCGGCGCCGTCCGCCGGGGCGGGCGGGGGCGCGGCCAGCACGCGCCCGTCGGCGTCGAGCGTGATCCGCGGCAGGGGCGCGCCGAGCTCGGCGTCGATGCCGTCCGCGAGGCGCGCGGCCGCGGCGTCGAGCAGGAGCGCCCGGCAGCCGCGGGCCCGCGCCATCCGGCCGAGCCGCGCGGGCGGCGCGGTCGCGTCGAGCGGGACCGCCACGGCGCCGGCCGTGAGCGCCGCGGCGAGCGCCACCGGCTCGTCGTGCGCGCGGCCCGACGAGAGCAGCGCGACCCGGTCGCCCGGCAGCGCGCCCGCCCCGGCGAGCGCGGCGCGCACGGCCGCCGCGCGCGCCGCGAGCTCGGCGTACGTCACTCGGGCGCCGGGCGAGAGGGACGCGAGCGCGACGGCGGCGCCGCGCGCGGCGAGGTCCTCGGCGCGGAGCCGGTAGGGGCCGACCATGGCGGCCTCGCTAGCCCTGCGCGGCCGCGGCGCGGCCGGCGACGAACCGCGCCATGCGGTCGACGGTCGACACCTCGTCGAGGACCACGTCCTCGTCCGGGATCTTCACCCCGAACCGCTGCTCGATGAACACGAGCACCCGCGTGAGCGACATGGAGTCGAACCCGGCGTCGAAGAGGTCCTCGTCCGGGGCGAGCGGCGCCTTCCGGAGCAGGATCTCGTTCACGATGTGGTCGTGCAGCTCGCGCCGCACCGTATCGAGGCTCAAGGTCAAGTGGGCGATCCTTTCCTGTGGAGAGGGCTCGGGCCGCTCGCGGCGCCCGTGGGGCGGAGTCTAGCCGACCTGCGGCGTCGCCTTGCGGGCGAGATAGTCGATGAGGTCGATCTTGGAGACGACGCCGAGCACGGTCTCCTCGTCGACGACGAGCGCGATCTTGGCGTCGCTGAGCACGCCCTTCAGGAGCTCGACCTTCGTCGCCGGGGTCACGGTCGCGTAGTCGCTCTCGACGAGCCCGCCGATGCTCGAGTCGAGCGTGCCGCTCCCCTTCACGAGGTGCCGGAGCAGGTCGACCTCGTGGACCATCCCGCGCAGCTTGCCGCCCTCGGTGACGGGGAGCTGGCTGATGCCGTGCGACTTCATCATGTCGATGACCTCGCTGACCCGGGCGCTCGCGTCGGCCGTGACGACCGCCCCGCTGGGCTTGGCGACGAGCAGGTCGCGCACCGTCCCGAGGCCCTTGTCCTCCTCGAGGAAGCCGTTCTCGCGCATCCAGTCGTCGTTGAAGATCTTCGAGATGTACTTGGAGGCGCCGTCGGGCAGGAGGACGAGGATGTTCTCCCTCTTCCCGCTCTGGCGCGCGTACTTGATCGCCCCGGCGACCGCCGCGCCCGCGGAGCCGCCCACGAACAGGCCCTCGAGCCGCACGAGGTCCCGCGTCATGAGGAAGCACTCCCTGTCGTCGACCCGGATGACGTCGTCGATGATCTTGAGGTTCATCGTGCTCGGGAAGAAGTCCTCGCCGATCCCCTCGACCTTGTAGGCAAAGGGCTTCGTGATCCGCTGGGTCTTCACGTAGTCGTAATAGAGGGAGCCCACCGGATCGACGCCGACCATCTTGATGCCCGGCTTCCGCTCCTTGAGGTACTTGCCCGTGCCGCTGAGGGTGCCGCCCGTCCCCATGCCGGCGACGAAGACGTCGAGCTCCTCCCCGCACTGCGCCCAGATCTCGGGCCCCGTGGAGGCCATGTGGGCGCCGGGGTTCGACGGGTTATGGTACTGGTTCGCGTAGAAGCAGTTCGGCGTCTCCTCGGCGATGCGCTTCGCGACCTGGTAATAGCTGCGCGGGTCGTCGGGCTCGACGGCGGTCGGACAGACGACGACGCGCGCGCCGTAAGCGCGCAGGGTCGCGATCTTCTCCTGCGACATCTTGTCTGGCATGACGAAGATGCACTTGTATCCCCGGACGGCGGAGACCATGGCGAGGGCGGCGCCGGTGTTGCCGCTGGTCGCCTCGACGATCGTCCCGCCCGGCCTGAGGCCGTTCGCCTCGGCGTCGCGGATCATGTTGAGCGCGACCCGATCCTTGTGGCTGCCGCCGGGGTTCAGGTATTCGCACTTGACGTAGATGTCGCTGTCGAGCCCTTCCGTGACCCGGTTCAGCTTGACGATCGGCGTGTCGCCGACCGCCTTCGTGATATCGCCGAGCGCGCCTCGCATCATGATGGGGACCTCTTAGCCGCGGCGTGCCGCAGGGACAAGGGGACCAAGCGGCCACGGCAGGCCGCGCCACGCCGCCTCGCCCCCGGAGTGCATTCATGCGCGCTCACGCGGCCGCACGATGGCGTATCCTCCACCGCGATATCCATGATCTCCCGCCGTGCCCTCATCGCCGCAGCCGGCCTCGTGTCCGCGGGCGGGTGGTGGCCTCGTTCGGGGGGCTCACCTCCGGGGCTTGCGTTCCGGTGGGCCTCTTTTGTGGCCCGCCTACACTCCAGCCCCTCCGGTGAGCCCTCCGAACGAGGCCACCACCCGCGGGCGCGCTCGCCCCGCCTCTCTCTCCAGATCAAGAAGATCCGGTCCGCCGCGCGCAGGTGCGCTGGCAAGGAGATCGAGAGGGTGCTGTGATTTTGGCTACATCATTCGGCGGATCTGCCGACCAGAACCAAGGAGACCCCATGAAACCCCTGATGACCCACATTGCGCTTCACGTGAGCAACCTCGACGCGAGCCTCGCCTTCTACCGCGAGTTCTGCGGGCTCAAGGTGGTTCACGAGCGCGTCGACGAGGGCGCGCGGGTCGTATGGCTCGCCGAGGACGGAAAGGAGCGGGCGTTCGTCCTCGTGTTCATCGAAGGAGGCCGGCGAGCGCCCCAGGCTCCGGATGACATGAGCCACCTCGGCTTCGCGCTCGAGAGCCGGGACGCCGTGGACGAGATCGCGAGTCGCGGACGGGCGCACCTCGTCTGGCCGCCGCGGGACCTGCCCTATCCGGTCGGTTACTTCTGTGCGCTCAGGGACCCCGACGGCAACATCATCGAGTTCTCCCACGGCCAGCCGCTCGGGCCCGGCGCCGAGGCGCGGGACACGGCGGTGTTCGGCGCCCGGGGGTGAGCCCTGGCGGCCTCTCCGGTTCGGCCGTTCCTCTCAGCTCCCGAGCGCGCCCCCCCTCGGCGTCGATCGGCTCGTCGCCGAGCCGCTGATCGTGCCCGTCCTTGAGCTTGCCGCCCGGCGCCTCGGCGGCGACTTTCCCGCGGCGGCTCGCGCGGCGCATCATCGCATCCTCCGCACGATGTCCGAGCTCCGCCGCGCATTCCTGCGGTGCGCCAGCGTCCTCGACGAAGCGACCGCCGCGCCACGAGAACGGGCGCGGCCGCACCTTGCCCGCAGCGGGAATTGGGGCAGGCTACCTCGCTCGCCCTCCGCGTCCCAGCTCGCTTGAGGCAATACGCCACGAGGGCGCCGCGGGAGCCTCCTCACAAAAGGATCGCGCCCACCCCATCGCTCCGGGACAGGCGCGCGCCCTGGCCGGATTTCCGGGCCCGGATCGTGGTCTGGTCCTCTGTTTGCTGCGTCGTTGGCCTTCGGACGCTGCCGAAGAGCCTGGACTCTCTGGGATGGCGCGCACCTTGCTGAACAGCCTGCATGCAACGAGGAGCGCTTGGCTCCTCATGGGAGGTTCATCATGTCGTTTGTTCTGTTTCTCCTGTTTGGCCTCGTCGTCGGCGCTCTGGCGCGCCTTATCGTTCCGGGGCGTGAGCCGGGCGGGTGGGTCGTCTCGATGATCATCGGTGTCGTGGGCTCCTTCGTCGGCGGGCTGCTCGGCCGCATGCTCTTCATGTATGAAGAGGGGGAGCCCGCGGGGTTCTTCATGTCGCTCATCGGCGCCATCCTGCTCGTGGCGGGCTATCACGCGATCGCCCGGCGCAGCTCCGCGGTATGAAGGGATCGAGCGGACCTTTCTCGAGGCATGACGCCCGATCCCGTCGCAGGGCGCGACATGGCGGAGCCCTGGCTCCGCCGCCGCGCCCTGTGGCCGTCGTGACCGCCTCGGGCATCCGCGTCCGGGCGCGGCCTCGCCGGGCAGGCGGCCGCCCTCGGGCCCACGCGGCCCGGCGCAGCGTTTTGCTCTCCGGGGCAGGCCCACCAGCGAATTTCTTGACGCCGGATGGGGCATTGGGCTTGCTAGCGGCTCCGCACTTGTTGCCCAAGGTTCCGGCCATGTCGTTTTCCATCCTGCCGCCCCCGATCACGCCCCTCGTCGCGATCCTGCCGTCCGAGCCGCTGCTCCTGATGGGCGCCGGTCCGGTGCCCATTCCGCAGGCCGTGGCCCAGGCGAACGGGGTCATCATCAATCACCTCGGCCCCACCATGGATCGCGTCATCCAGAACGTGAAGTACATGGCGGCCTATGCGTTCCAGACGCGCAGCGACAAGATCCTCGGCATCGCCGGGCCCGCGTCCGCGGCGATGGAGATGGCCGTGGCGAACCTGTGCTGGCCCGGGCGCAAGGTCCTCTGCCTGAAGGTGGGGACGTTCAGCGGCCGCCTCGGCGAGATGGCGCTCGGCGTCGGCGCCGACGTGACGTTCCTCGAGGGGCCGCCCGGGCGGCCCGTGACGCTCGCCGAGGTGCGCGAGGCGCTGAAGAAGCAGCGCTACGACGTGGTCACCATGGCGCACGGCGAGACGTCCTGCGGCGTCCGCATGGTGGAGCTCCCCGAGATCTGCAAGCTCGCGAAGGCGCACGGCGCGCTCACGATCGTCGACGCGGTGGTCACGCTCACGGCCATGCCGGTGCACATGGACGAGTGGGGCATCGACGTCGGCGTCGTCGGCGGGCAGAAGGCGCTGTCGTCGATCCCGGGCGTGTCGGCCTGCGCCTTCTCCCAGGACGCGTGGAAGGTCGTCGAGGTGCGCCCCGCGCCGCGCCCGCACTGGTGCTACGACGCGACCCGCGCGCAGCGCTTCTGGGGCTACCAGCAGTACCATTACACGGCGCCCGTGCCCGGCGTGCTCGCGCTGCACGAGGCGCTGCGCCTCGTCTGCGAGGAGACGCTCGAGCGGCGGTTCCGTCGCCACGAGATGAGCTCTCTGGCCATGCAGGCGGGCATCGAGGCGATGGGGCTCGAGCTGTTCGCGGCGAGGGACGTGCGCCTCAACAGCGTGCTCGCCATCAAGCTGCCGGACGGCGTCGATAGCGCCCGCGTGCGGGAGTACATGACCAAGGCCTTCCGCGTCGAGATCTCGGGCGCCTTCGGCCTCAACATCGTGCGCGTCGGCCAGATGGGCGAGCAGTGCCGCTCGCACAACCTGTTCAAGACGCTCTACGCGATGGGCATGAGCTTCCAGCGCGAGGGCGTGAAGCTGGACGTCGCCAAGGGTATGGCCGCGCTCGAGCAGGGGCTCGCCGGCGATCGCGAGTACTTCGTGGACTGAGGCGCGCCGTCGAGCGGGGCACGGCCGCGCCCGAGCAGGGGCTCGCGGGCGACCGCGACCACCTCGTCGATGGCCGCGCTCCAGGCGCTCACGCGCGCGCTCCTCCCGCCGCGCCGGAGAGGTCGCCGCGCCGGCGGGCGATCGCCTGCTCGGCGCGCTGCGCGGCGTCCAGCCGGCTCCTGTGCGCGTCGAGCAGATCGCTGCGCGTCAGCATCCCGATCACCTTGCGCGGCGCCTCCCTGGACACGACCGGGAGCCTGCCGACCCCCTCGGTCACCATGTGATCGGCGGCCTCGCGGAGGGAGCAGTCCTCGAACACGACGGCCGGCGGCCGCCGGACGAGGTGGCGGAGCCTCAGCTCGCCCGGCTGCGGGCCGAGCACGTCGCGCTGCGTGATCACGCCGATGAGCTCCCCTCGCTCGTCCACGACCGGGAAGCCCTGGTGGCGGGAGCCCTCCGCCTGGGAGAGCAGGAAGGTCCGGGCCGCGGCGACCGTGTCGTCGGCGGCGAGCGTGACGGCGGGGCGGGAGGCGGCGTCGCGCACGGCGAGCAGCGCCAGGTGATCGGCCGCGTACTCCGCCAGCACGCGCGCGCCGCGGCGGGCGAGCTTCTCGGTCATGATGGAGTGCCGCATGAGCAGGCTCGAGACGAGGAACGCCGCGCTGCAGCCGCCGAGCAGCGGCAGGAGCCCCATCGGCTGCCGGGTCGTCTCGAAGGCGAAGACGACCGAGGCGAGCAGCGCCCGGGAGGCGCCCGCGAAGATCGCCGCCATCCCGACGAGCGCGGCGACGCGCGCGTCCACGTGGAGCGAGGGCCAGAGCGCGCCGGCGACGAGGCCGAGCGCCGCGCCGACCCCGCCGCCGACGGTGAAGAGCGGCGCGAGCGTCCCGCCGGAGGTGCCGCTGCCGAGCGCGATCGACCAGGAGATGAACTTCATCAGCGAGAGGGACAGGAGCGCGCCGAGCGCCAGGCGGCCGCTCAGCATGTCGTCGATGTTGTCGTACCCGACGCCCAGGGTCCGCGGCGCGAAGTAGCCCACGACGCCGATCGCGACGGCGCCGATCGCCGGCCACCACATCCAGTGGAGCGGGATCCGCTCGAACGCCTCCTCGATCGCGTAGATCGCGCGCGTCGCGCCCATGGCGGCGACGCCGAGCGCGGCGCCGAGCGCGATGTAGAAGGCGAGCGCGGGGCCGGTCGAGGGCGCCACGGCCGGCATCTCGAACGCCGGCGCGGTCTGGCCCGCCATGAAGCGCGCGGCGGCCGCCGCGGCCGCCGCGAGGGCGACGGGGATCACCGAGCGCGGCCGGTACTCGAAGAGCAGCAGCTCGATCGCGAGCAGCACGGCCGAGACCGGGCTCCCGAAGGTCGCCGACATGCCCGCCGCCGCGCCCGCCGCGAGCAGCGTCTTGCGCTCGTCCGCGGTGATCCGGAGCACCTGCCCGACCAGCGAGCCGAGCGCGCCGCCGGTCGCGATGATCGGCCCCTCCGCGCCGAACGGCCCCCCGGTGCCGATCGCGACGGCCGACGAGAGCGGCTTGAGCAGCGTCATCCGCGGGGGGATGCGGCTCTGGTTGTAGAGCACCTGCTCCATGGCCTCGGGGATCCCGTGGCCGCGGATCGCCTGCGAGCCGTAGCGCGCCATCACGCCGACGACGAGCGCGCCGGCGATGGGGATGAGGAGCACGAGCCAGCCCGCGTGGCTCTCGGCGGGCGACGCGGGCGCGGCCGAGAGCCGCCCGAAGAACGCGAGGTTCGTGATGACGGCGATGAGCGCGGTGAGCAGCTCCGCGGCGAGGAACGCCGCGCCGGCGATCGCGACCGCGAGGCCGCTCAGGAGGACCACCCGCCGATCGACGGCGGCGCCGGGGGTGGGGACGCGGAGATCCTCGAGCGCCGGGCCCATCGACGGGGCGACGGGGATGCCCTCCGCGGCCGCGGGGGGCGCGGGGGGCGCACCTTTCATGTCGTCCATACCTTTCATCTCAGCGCTCCTGGCGCGCCACGGCGCCGGAGCGGGCGTCTTCGCCCTCGAAGAACAGGGGCGGGGCCTCGTGGCCGGCGCCGATCGCCCGCGCGAGCGCGGTGAGGCTCCGCGCGAGCCCGCGGCGCTCGGCGGCCGGCAGGCGGTCCATCGCGGCGACGAGCTCGGCCTGCACGGTGCGCGGCGCGCGCCGGAGCAGCGCGCGCCCGGCGGGGGTGAGCGCGATCTCCGTCCGGCGCGCATCCTCCGGCGAGGCGCGCCGGGTGACGAGCCCGCGCTCGGCGAGGCGCGTCACCACGACGGACACCGAGCTCTGGTGCGTGAGCGTGCGCCGCGCGAGATCGGAGATCGACGAGGCCGCCGCCTGATCGAGCTGCTGCAGCACGAACAGCTGCGCGCTGCTGAGGCCGAGCTGCCGCTCGCACGCGCGCGAGGCGACGCGGAGGCGCTGCACGATGGCGCGGAGCGCGTCCATGGCCGCCTGCGCGTCCGGGCCGCCGGCGGCGCTCCGTACGACGAGCTTGCGCCGCGCCGCGGGCGAAGATGCATGGGGTCCCATACGTTGGGCCGGAAGTTACGCCGCTCGCCCCCCGCGCGCAAACGCCCGGGAGCTCCCAGCGGCCGCTCCGCGGAGGGCTTCTCCGAGCGCGACCTGGCGCGCAGCGCGCCGCGGTCGTGAGCTGCGTCCGGAAGCGTCCGCGACGGGCGGGCGCCTCCGTCAGCGCTTGGCTTTGCGGGGCCGGGGACGCCTGGGGGACTCGGGCTGCAGGCCCTGGAGCCGGGCGAGCTCCGCCTCGAGCGCCTCGCGGGCGCGGCGCTCGGCTTCGAGCGCCTCGGCCAGGCGCTGCCGCTCGCCCTCGGCGCGCTGCCGCTCCGCCTCGGCGCGCTGCCGCTCGTCCTCGGCGCGCTGCCGCTCGTCCTCGGCGCGCTGCCGCTCCGCCTCGGCCTGCTCGAGTGCTTCGGCGTCGGTCGGGAGCAGCGTCTCCCCGTTGGCGCCGTAAGCGACCCGCACCCGCATCTCGCCGCCTTCTCCGACCACGCGGAGGTGGCATCCGAGCACCCGCGAGCGGATCCGATCCGCGTCCGTGCTCTCGACCCGCAGGAGGCCGCGCTTCGTCCGGCGGAAGATCTGCCATCGCACCCGCGAGCGGCTCTCCTGATAGTCCGGATCGAAGACGACGAGCTCCTCGACCCCGAGCCGCGCGTACTTGGCGGGCGAGTTGATGTAGTCCTTGTCGATGTCGCGCGAGACGATCTCGAACGCGAACGAGGGCACGAGCCCCGTCTCCCAGACCTTCCACGCGCCCACCCGCGTGGAACGATCCACCCCGGGCAGGACGTAAACGTCGGGGGCGATGCCCTCGATGGGGTTGTACTGCTCCCAGTAGAAGAACTGATCCGCGCCGACGAACACCGGCTTGCGCCGGGATTTGCTCCGGGAGTCGAGCCATCGCTCGATGAGGGCGCGGAGCAGCTCGGAGATGAAGCGCTGGAGGGATCCCTCGCCCACGTCGTCCTCGACGGGGTAGACGGTCGGGTCGGCGGCTGCCAACGCTTTTCGAGCGGCGCCAGACTGCATGGCGGGAGGATGATACCATGGCGCGCAGGGCGCCGGCCCTCCCCGGCGGAGGGCCCGGCGGGCCGCGCAGGCGACGCGCACAGGGCGTCGCCTGCGCGCGCGATCCAGGCTAAGAACCGGCCCTCCCATGACCTTCCAAGACCTCATCCTCGCACTGCAGAAGTTCTGGGCCGAGCGCGGCTGCCTCATCGTGCAGCCGTACAACTCGGAGGTCGGCGCCGGCACGTTCAACCCGGCGACGTTCCTGCGCGCGCTCGGCCCCGAGCCCTGGAACGTGGCGTTCGTCGAGCCGTCCCGGCGCCCCGCCGACGGGCGCTACGGCGAAAACCCGAACCGTCTCCAGCAGTTTCACCAGTTCCAGGTCATCCTCAAGCCGAGCCCGATCGACATCCAGGACCTCTACCTGGAGTCGCTGCGCGCCATCGGCACGAACCCGCTCGAGCACGACGTCCGCTTCCTCGAGGACGACTGGGAGTCGCCGACCCTCGGCGCGTGGGGGCTCGGCTGGCAGGTCTGGCTCGACGGGCTGGAGATCTCGCAGTTCACCTATTTCCAGCAGGTCGGCGGGTTCGACTGCCGCCCCGTGTCCGGCGAGCTCACCTACGGGCTCGAGCGGATCGCGATGTACCTGCAGGACAAGGACAGCATCTACGACGTCGTCTACTCGGACCGCGGCGGGAAGATCGTGCGCTACGGGGACCTCTACCAGCGCGCGGAGTGGGAGTGGTCGACGTACAACTTCGAGGAGGCCGACATCGCCGAGCACTTCGCGGCGTTCGATCACCTCGAGGCCGAGGCGAAGCGGCTCCTTTCCCGGGGCGCGGACCCGGCGGCCAAGGGGGCGGTGATCGATCCGAGGAAGGCGCTCGTGCTGCCGGCCTACGACCACGTGGTCAAGGCCGCGCACCGCTTCAACGTCCTCGACGCGCGCGGGGCGATCAGCGTGACCGAGCGGCAGCGCTTCATCGGCCGGGTCCGCGCGCTCGCGCGGGCCGTCGCCGAGGCGTACCTCGCGCAGCGCGAGGCGCTCGGCTTCCCGCTGCTCGGCGAGCCGCAGGCCAAGGCGGCGGAGTAGCCGGGGCGCGGGCCAGGGCGGCGGAGCGGCGCGCCGCCTCAGCCGGGCGGCATGTCCGGAAGGAAATCGCGGCGCGTGCAGAGCGCGACGAGCGGCAGCCCCGCCGCGCGGATCGCGTCCGCGCCGCCCTCCAGGCGGTCGACCAGGGCGATCACGCCGACGACCGAGGCGCCCGCGGCGCGCAGCTTCTCGACCGCCTTCAGCGTCGAGCCGCCCGTCGTGATCACGTCCTCGAGCATGACGACGGGCATCCCGGGCACGAGCCCGCGATCGCCCTCGACGAGCCGGCGCGAGCCGTGATCCTTGACCTCCTTGCGCACGTAGAGCGCGGGGAGGGGGCGGCCGCGCAGGTAGCTCGTGAGCGACACCGCGCTCGCGAGGGGACACCCGCCGAGCTCGACCCCGGCCACGGCGTCGCACCGGGGCAGCGCGTCGAGCGCCTCGAACATCAGCGAGCCGACGAGGGCGTGCCCCTCGGCGGTCAGCACCGTTTGCTTGCAGTCGATGAAGAAGTCGCTCTCGCGGCCGGACGCGAGCACGACGCGCTTCTGCTCGAACGATCGCTCACGCAGCAGCGCGACGAGCCGCTCCCGCTCCGACGCGCCGGAGGCGCTCACCGCCCGCCCTTCTTGCGGAGGGACGCCTTCGCCGCCCCCTTCCGGAGCGCGGGGACGACGGGCGGCGGGGGCCCGCCGGCGCCCTCGGCCGCCTCGGGCTCCTCGGCCTCGCCGCCGGCCGCCGAGGCCGACAGCTCGGCCTCCTCGTCCTCGTGCACGGGCGCGTGCCGCGGCTCGGGCGCAGGCCTCGCCTCGGCGGGGGCGCTGCGCGCGGCCGGCGCGAGGCGCGCGGGCGGCGCGGGGGCGACGCGGGGCGCAGGCGCAGGCCGCGCCGCCGGGGCCGGCGCGCGGGCCGGCCGCGCCGGCGCGGTCGCGCGCGGGGGGGCCGCCGGCGCCGCAGCGGCCGGCGCCGCAGCGACGGCCGCTGCGCGCGGGGCGGGCGCGGCCGCGGCGCGCGGGGCGCCGGTCGTGACATTGCCGCGCACCAGGGCGCCGGGCTGGATGCCGATCTGCGGCGCGCCGAGATCGCCGACGACGCGCGCGCCGGGCTCGAGGACCACCGCCTCCTCGCCGAAGATGCTCCCGGCGACCGCGCCGCGGACGACCACGCGCCGCCCGCGCACGTCGCTCTGGATGAGCGCGCCCTCGCCGATGGTCACGTCGCCCGTCATGACGACGCTCCCCTCGACGCGGCCGAGGATCTCGAGATCCCCGTCGCCCTGCACGTTGCCGCGGATGGCCGTGGTCGGCCCGATCGTGGACTGAGCGACCATCGGCTACACGTCCATGTCGACGTTGCCCTTGAACGAGGCCCCGTCCGCGATGGTCAGCCGAGACGCCTTCACGTCGCCGACGAGGCGCCCGCCCGCGAGGAGGTCCACGCGGTCGGCCGCCGTCACGTTGCCGGTCACGTTGCCGCCCACCTGGAGCGACGCCGCCCCGATGTCCGCCTCGACCTGCGCCCCCGCGTCGATGGTCAGACCCCCCTCGACGGTGAGCTTGCCGCGCACCGTGCCGGCGATGATCACCTCCTCGTCGGAGGTGATCTCGCCCTCGATCGTGAGCCCGTTTCCGATGATCGTACCCGCCACGTTCGTGCTCCTCGTCGCGCCGTCTCGGCGCGATTCTTCGTCCGTCAACGCGCGCTACCGCCCCGCCGGTTCACGACGGGGGCCCTGCGCGCGCGCGCCCGTCCGCTCGGAGAGCTCGACCGGGAGGTCGAACTCCACCTCGATGCGCCCGGCGAACGTCGCGCCTTCCTCGAGAACCACCTCGCTGCCGCCGATGTCCCCGGCGAACTGCGCGGTCGCCCGGATGGTGACGGGGCCGCGCGAGGTCACGTCTCCCGTGAGCTGTCCGGCGACGACGAGCGAGCTCGCCTCGACGTCGCCGGTGACCGACGCGCCGTCCTCGATCTCGAGGTCGCCGGTCAGCTGGATGTCCCCTTCGACGCTGCCCTCGACGCGGAGCGAGCCGTCGCCGTGGACCCGCCCGCGGATGCGGGCGCCCCGGCCGATGAGCGAATCGGTAGCCTCCGACGTGCTGCGCGTGGTTGTCGAGCCTCGGGCCATTCTCGTCTCCAGTGCGCGTGGGGGCGGCGTGAGCCGGGGCGCGCACCAGAGGCCCGGCTCGTCCGCTGGAGCGAAGCGAGCGACATCGCCCGGCCCCGCGGCGGCGCGGACGCTACTCCAACGCGCTCGGCCTCGCAACCCGCGGGCGGGCTGCTCGCTTCGAGGGGGGCTTCTGTGGGCTCGGTGGAGCGAGGCCTCGGTGGAGCGAGGCCTCGGTGGAGCGAGGCCTCGGTGGAGCGAGGCCTCGGTGGAGCGAGGCCTCGGTGGAGCGAGGCCTCGGTGGAGCGAGGCCTCGGTGGAGCGAGGCCTCGGCGAATCGCGGAGGAGCCCGCGGGGGGAGGGGGTGTCGCGCGTGGGGCCGAGGGGGCCCCTCCCACGAACTCGCGCCTTGTGGTGGCCATGGCCGCCTGCGCGGTAGCGCCGAGTCCATGAGCGACTCGCCGCGCTGCTGGACGGCGCTCGGATTCGTGGGGCCCTACCCCTCGGCCCCACGCGCGACACCCCCTCCCCCCGCGGGCTCTTTCCGAGCAGCACGCGGCGAAGAAGCTGCCCTGCAGCACGCGGCGAAGAAGCTGCCCTGCAGCACGCGGCGAAGAGGCTGCCCTGCAGCACGCGGCGAAGAGGCTGCCCTGCAGCACGCGGCGAAGAGGCTGCCCTGCAGCACGCGGCGAAGAGGCTGCCCTGCAGCACGCGGCGAAGAAGCTGCCCCGCAGCATGCGGCGGAATGCCGCTTCGAGGCGAGCGCCGGCTCCGCGGCGTGCTTCCTGGAGGCTTCCTGTGCGCCTGACAGGGGTGATACGATCGCCTTGACTGCGCTGCCTTTGTCCGCGTCCGGAGTGGCGAATCGGCAGGGCGGCTCGGCGCGTCGTCCGAGACGCGATCGCAGACCCAACGCTACGCGGGGTGTCCTATGCGCAAGATAGCTATCGTGGGGTCCGGGCAGGCCGGCCTGCTCGCGGCCCACGCCCTGGTGAAGGCAGGTTACGACGTGACGCTGTTCTCGGATCGCACGCCCGAGCAATGGCTGAACGAATCGAAGCCGACCGGCACGGCCGCGCGGTTCGATATGGCGCTCGAGCTCGAGCGCGAGCTCGGCCTCGCCCTCTGGGAGGACGCCGCGCCCAAGGGCCGCGCCGCGCACCTGACCGCGTGCGCGGCGCCGGCCAATCGCCTCCTGACGCTCGCAGGCCGCTTCCGGCGGCCGTTCGTGGCGATCGATGTCCGGCTCCAGAGCCACCGGTGGATGCTCGAGCTCGAGGCGCGGGGCGGAAAGGTGGTGATCGAGTCCGTCACGGTCGAGCGCCTCGACCAGATCGCGGCGGAGAACGACCTCACCGTGGTCGCTGCAGGAAGGGGCGACCTGTGCCGCCTGTTCGAGCGCGACGCAGCGCGCAGCGTTCACGCGGAGGCGAAGCGCAATGTCACCATGATGTGCGTGACAGGCCCGAAGCTCGGGTTCGATTGCGTCCCGCTGCTCCCCGTCAAGTTCAACCTGTTCGCGGGCGTGGGGGAGGCGTTCTGGGTGCCCTACCACCACAAGGATGTGGGGCCAAGCTGGAATTGCCTGTTCGAAGCCGTGCCCGGAGGGCCGCTGGACCGGTTCCAGGGAGCCAGGAGCGGTGAAGAGATCGTGGCGATCGCGAAGCCGCTGATCAAGGAGCTCGCGCCCTGGGATTACGAATGGTTCAAGTCGGCCGAGCTGTCGGACAAGCACGGCTGGCAGAACGGGCGGGTCGTCCCGGTGGTGCGCAAGCCCGTCGGGCGGCTGCCGTCGGGCCGGATCGTGACCCCGCTCGGCGATACGGCCATGGCGCTCGACCCCATCGGCGGCCAAGGAGCCAACTGCGGCAACAAGATGGCGCGCAACCTGGTCGAGTGCATCGTGCAGCACGGCGAGCGCCCGTTCGACGCCGACTGGATGACGCGGACCTTCGAGCGGTTCTACGCGCGTCACGGCGGACCCATCGACAGGTTCAACAACCTGCTCCTCGACGGCGCGTCGGCCGGGGTGTTTCACCTGCTGTTCGCGCAGTACGGCAGCGACGGGCGAGCCGATAACCAGAGCGGGCAGCAGGCGCTCGCGGACGCCTTCGTGAACAACTTCAACGACCCGGCCGAGCTCACCGATATCCTCGCGGACGTGGGCCGGATCCGCGCCTTCATCCAGCAGAAAACCCGGAGGCCATGGCCGCTCGCGCTCGCCGCGGGCGGGGTCGGGGTCGGCATCGCTCAGGTGCGGCAGCGCCTCGGACTGCCGCCGGGGCACCCGGCATCGACGCACGTCAGCAGCGCGCCCGCGTAGCCCTGCGCCAGCGCCGGTCGCGCGCCGTCTAATTCCGTCCGCATCATATTCGTCCGCGGCGCCGCGCCAGGATCTTCTCCGCCGCCGTGAGTGGCCGTCCCTCGGGCGCTTCGGCCCGCGCCTCGGCTGCGTGCGTTCCTTGGGATGTAAACTTAACTACAGACCCAGGTTGAGGAACCGACCCAGGTTGAGGTCCGGCGGCCGACCCAGGTTGAGGGACCGACCCAGGTTGAGGTCCGGCGGTGGCCGACCCAGGTTGAGGAACCGACCCAGGTTGAGGTCCGGCGGCCGACCCAGGTTGAGGGACCGACCCAGGTTGAGGTCCGGCGGCCGACCCAGGTTGAGGTCCGGCGGCGGCCGACCCAGGTTGCGCCCTCCACGGCCCTCCCGCCTCCCCGGCACCGCGTGACGGCTGTCCCTCTCGCTCCGCGCGCCCCCGCTGCCGCGCCGAGAGCAGCGCCCCCACGGTCGCCCCCGTGGCCGCCGGATCCGCCGCGGCGCCGGCGCCTCGCCGCCTCGCGCGCAGCCGCTCGCCGGCCCGCGCGCCCCACGCGAGCGCCGCTTCCGGCACGGCGAGCCGCCGCGCCGCCACGGCGAGCAGCAACCCGAGCGCGGCCACGAGCACCAGCGGCGGCGTCGCGTCCCGGTACGCGAAGCGCCTCGTGCCCCGGTCCTCGAAAATGCCCGCGAGCGTGTCGCGCCGCTTGCCTCCGGTGAACTCCGCGATCCGCCCGAGCAGCGACAGGTCGCTGCCCGTCGGGCGCAGCTCCTCGCCCGCCGTCATCACCGCGCCCGTGGTCCCGACGGCCTCCCCGGTCAGCTCGTCGCGGGCCACCGCGATGTAGGTCCCCGGCCGCGACAGCGGCAGCGCCGCCGTGTACGCGCCCGCGCCCGTCGCCTCCAGCGGGAGCTCGCGCGAGAAGCCGCCCGGCCCCGCGACGTGCACGACCAGCCGGCGGAACGACTGCGCCCGCCCGTCGTCGCCGACCACGCTCGCCCGCACCGACAGCTCGCCCCCCGACGCGGTCGCGTCGAGCCGCACCCGCGGATCCTCGGCCTTGCGCGCCACGTCGCGCGCGGCCTGCGCGATCATCCGCGCCGCCCCCGGCCAGCGGGTCCACGCCGCCCCCCAGCGATCCTTCAGGTCGCTCGTGAACGCCGCGGCCCGGCCGAGCCCCGCCGGCCACACCGCGAGGATCGGATCCCCCTCGGGCCCGGACAGCAGCACCGTCGCCCGCCCCTTCGGCAGCGTCACCACGTAGCCCGCGAGCGGCGGCGCCTCCCCGAACGGAATGCCGGCCGTGATCGACGAGGGCGCGCCCGGCGCGACCCGGAACGGCTCCTCCACGATCGCGCTCCTCGCCGCCAGGATCGTCTCCTGCGTGAACACCGCGGGCAGCCGCGTGGCGTCCTCGACGAGGTAGAAGCGGCCGCCGCCGAGGCGCGACAGCACCTCGAGCTCCGGCACGTCGCTGCCCTGGCCCAGCGCGACCACGCTCGTCGTGATGCCGCGGCGCCTCGCCGCCTCCACCATCGCGCGGCTGGACCCCATGTTCTCCGCGTCCGACCCGTCCGCGAAGAGCAGCACGTGCTTCAGGTTCACGGCCTCGCGGTCGAGCGCCCCGTAGGCCGCCGCGAGCGTGATGTCGACGAAGATGCCGCCGCCGCCCGGACCCACGGCGCGGATCGCCCGGTCGATGGCGGCCTCGTCCGTGACCGGCCCGAGCGGCACGCTCCACTTCACCACGGTGTCGACGTGCGCGACGCCGAGCCGATCCCCGGGCCCGAGCAGCGACGCCGACCGGGCGGCGGCCTCGTTGGCGAGCTCGAGCTTCGTGTGGGCGCCGGCGCTCGCCGCCATCGAGCCGGAGATGTCGATGCCGATCACCTCCGCGAGGCTCGCCCGCCGGCGCTCCTGCTTCAGATCGAACGAGACGGGGGAGACCTCCTCGAGCGGCGTCCGCGCGTAGCCGCCCGGCCCCATGCTCCGGTCGCCGCCCATCAGGACGAGCCCGCCGCCGAGGTCGCGGACGTAGCTCGCGAGCGCGTCGATCTGGCCCGGCGACAGGTCGGACGCGCGGATGTCGCTGAGCACGACCACGTCGTAGCCGGCGAGCCCCCCGAGATCGGCGGGGACGCGGCCCAGGTCCCCCTCGTCCACCCGGAACGCGCCGTCCGCGAGCGCCCGCGCGACGAACGCGCCCTGGCCCGCGTCGCCCTCCAGCACGAGCGCGGCGGCGGGGCCGCGGACGCGGAGGAACGCGCTCCCGGCGTTGTCCTCGGCGGCCCCGTCGAGCGCCGGATCCTTCGCGGTGATCTCGACGTCGTAGCGGTGCAGCCCCGGCCCCGGCGCCACCTCGCGGATGCGCAGCACGTCCTCGCCCGCCGCGATCGAGGCGTCGGCGCGGGCGATGAGCTCACCGTCGCGGCGGAGGCGGATCTCGATCTCGGCCGGGGCCGGCGACGAGGTGACGAGCCGCAGATCGAGCGCCTCGCCCTCGTCCGCCCGCGCGGGCGCGCGGAGGGCGACCACGCGGACGTCGGGGACGAGCCGCTGCTCCAGCGGGAGCACGTCGATGGGGAGGCCGGCCGCGACCGCGGCCGCGGCCGCGGCCATCGTGTCGCCGCGGGTCGGCACGCCGTCGGTGAGCAGCACCACGCGCGCCGCGGAGTCCGACGGCACCTCGGCGAGCGCGCGCCGGATGCCCGCGGCGAGGTCCGTCCCGTCGCGGCCGAGCGCGACCCGCTGCGGGGCGGGGAGCTGCGAGCGCGGGCGCGGAGGATCCTCGGTCGCGGCGCCGGCGGCGAACACGATCGTGGCGATCCGGTCGTCCTCGCGCATGCCGAGCTCGGCCACCGAGAGCTCGTGCGCGATCCGCTCGTCGGCGCTCGGCACGAGGTCGATCGAGCGGCTGCGATCGATCGCGAGCAGGACGGTGAGCCGGTCGAGCGGCCTGCCGAGCTCCGGCCCCGCGACGGCCATGGCGGCGGCGAACCCGGCGAGGGGCGTGAGGAGATCCCGGAGCCGCGCGCGCCACGGGCCCTGCCGCTGGGCGTGCGGCGCGGCGCGCGCGAGCGCGAGGTACCGGAGCGCGATGAACGACGTGGCGCCCAGGGCGAGCAGGGTGCCCCAGGGGCGCGCGAGGCGGAGGTAGACGTCCTCCAGCAGCCCGCACCAGACGAGGCCCACGTGGAGCGCGGGGAGCGCGCCGGCCACCATCCAGGCGAGCAGGATCGGGCGGCGCGCCGCGCCGCGCCGGAGGGCGACGCGGAGCAGCGCGGCGAAGGCGAGGGCGCCGGCCAGCGTGACGGCGCAGGGCAGGGCGCGCAGCACGGCCGCCGGGATCAAGGAGGCCTCCGTTCGGTCCGCATGCGATGGCCCCGGAGTAAATCATTTTGCGGCGCCCGCGGGGGGGCCGCGCTCCGGGGGCGGAGCCGCTTCGGTGCGGTGTGGCCGAGTGCCCCATCGGGGCAGCCGTGCGGCGCGTCCGTCGCTCTCACGGGCATCTCGGGCGGCGTTTCTGCCCTTCCGGGGCGATTTCAGGTTTCTCCAGGATGGCACGCTGTCTGCTTGAGCGTGATCACGGCGCGGCGAGGCCGCGCGGCACCGAGGGCAGGAGAGATCATGTCGCGCATCGAGACCACGGACGCCTGGAGCAGCACGGACGACAGCGCATGGGACCTCGGCGAGGCGTCGTTCGAGCCCGCGTGCGGCGCGCACCACCACGCCGGGGATCTCGTCGCGGGCCGGTACCGGCTGCTC
Organism: Sorangium cellulosum; assembly: GCF_004135735.1. GTDB lineage: Bacteria > Myxococcota_A > Polyangia > Polyangiales > Polyangiaceae > Sorangium > Sorangium cellulosum_F. The sequence continues at coordinate 685,398 of NZ_CP012670.1, forward strand.
CACAAGATCGGCGAGGGGTCGATGGGCGCGGTCTGGGTCGCGACGAGCGCGATGACGAAGGCAGCGGTCGCGCTCAAGCTCATGCGCCCCGAGCTCCGGTCCGCGGAGCTCGGGGTTTACTTCCTGCGCGAGGCGCGCGCCGCGGGCCGGCTGGATCATGCGGGGATCGTGCGGATGCTCGACGCCGGGCAGACCGAGGGCGGCGACCCGTACCTGGCCATGGAGCTCCTCGAGGGCGAGTCGCTGCGGAGCGCGCTCGCGCGCGAGGGGGCGATGTCGCCCGAGCGGGCGGTCGCGCTGCTCCTCCCGGTCGCGGGCGCGATGCACGCCGCCCACGAGGCGGGGGTCATCCACCGCGATCTCAAGCCGGACAACGTGATGCTGGTCCGCCGCGAGGGCGGCGCGCTCCAGCCGACGGTCGTCGATTTCGGCGTCGCGAAGATCGTCGCCGAGCAGGACGAGGAGCAGGCGTCGGGGGACTTCGAGGTCTTCGGGACCCCGGACTACATGCCGCCGGAGCAGGTGCTCGCCCTCCCGACCGTCGACCGCCGCGCCGACATTTGGTCGTTCTGCGCGATGCTCTACGAGGTGCTCTCGGGCCGCCCGCCGTTCTCGTCGAGGAACGCGCTCGACGGCCTGCGGGCCGTCCTGCAGGACGCGGTGCCGTCGCTGGTCGACGCGCGCGGCCTCGACGCGGACCTCTGGGCGATCGTGGAGCGCGGCCTGCGCAAGGAGCCGTCGTCGCGCTGGTCGAGCCTGCGCGAGCTCGGCGAGGCGCTCGCGGCGTGGCTCTGGTCGCGGGGCGTCCGGGAGGACGCGCGCGGCGTGCCGCTCCAGGGCGAGTGGCTCCCCGGCGGCGGGCTGCCCGCTGATGCGGAGCGCGCTCCTGCGCGCTGCGGCGCCGCGCCGTGCGCTGGCCGGGGGGACGAGCGCAGCCGGCCGGACCGCGGGGGCGCGTCGCGCCGGCGGACGCTCGGGCTGCATCGCGCGCGGCAGCAGGTCGAGCAGGCGGCCTGCCCTTGAGGGGAGGGCGAGCGGCTGCCGCGGCGTCGGCGCGGCAGGCCTGCGCCGCAACGCGTCGATGTGGCTCGCGTCGGTGACGCGAGCATGCGGCTCGAAGGCGCGGTCACGCCGCGCCACCAGCGCTGTTCCCACCAGACGCGGACCTCGCGCCCGCCGACGATCGCCGCGCGCCAGTTTGTGATTGACGTGAGTTATGTGAACGTTCACAATCTGCATTGCAGACATTCCAGTGCCGTTCCCTGAAAGGTCGTCGTGGGAACCGGGCCCTGCGCTCTCATGCGCGTTCGTCTTGACGGGCGCGCCATGGCTCCAGACGAGGCGCACGCAGGGGGAAAGGAGCAGCGGCTGGGCTGACATCACGGCGCGCTCCAACGCAGAACGCCTGGCGACCATCCGTCTGCCAGTTTCGCCATCGTCGGCCTGAAGCGAGCGCTTCGCGCCGGCGTGACGCGACCAAGTGAGGCCTCATGCACGATCAAAAGAAAGCCGTCAGGCGCTTCAATGTCTTCTGCTTGCTCTCGAGCGTCGCGCTGCTTTCGTGCGGCGAAAATAGCGGCGACGCGGCACAAGCTGCCGGTGCGGGCAGCTCGGGCGTGTCAGCCACCAGCGGGGCATCGACCAGCGTAACCGCTGGGGTAACCGCTGGGTCGGGTGGCGCTGCCAGTGGCAGTGGCGGTGCCGACATCAGCGACGGTGGAATGGGCGGGGCAGGCGCGGGCGGGGCAGGCGCGGGCGGAGCAGGCGCGGGCGGGGCAGGTGACGGCGGCGATGCAGCGGGGGGGGCCGGTGGCTCGCCGCTCCCGCCGATCACGGATTATTCTGCGGAGGGGCCGTTCGCGACGACAGTGGAGCGGAGCTCGGGGCCCAGCGGAGACCACACGATATTCAGGCCTGAACGCCTGGGTGAGGACGGTTTCTTGCACGCGCCGATCATCTTTGGACCCGGGATCAATACGCAGGTGACCAGCTACACGGCTCTCCTGACGAACTTCGCTTCTCACGGCTTCGTGGTGGTTGGAGCCAATCTCCTCACCGGCGGTCCCAACGACCCGAACAATCGCGCGGCCATGCTGGAGGGGCTCGACTGGATCATCGAGCAAAACAGCAAGGCGGGCAGCGCCTACCAGGGCAAGATCGACGTGAAGCACGCCGTTTCCATGGGCTACTCGGTCGGCGGTACCGCCGCCGTGGAAATCGGCGGTCATGAAGCCGTGGCCACCGTCGTCTCGATCCACGGCCACATCGCGACAGCGGCCCTGCACGGGCCCATGCTGCAGACCAGCGGAACGCAGGACACGATCGGGCTGCCGATGCAGCAAAAAACCTACGACATGTCCCAGACCCAGACGTTCCTGGCGACGGTCATGGGCGCGGATCATGGGTACATCACGCGCGATGTGGGCGGCGTCCAACGGCCAGCGATCGTGGCCTGGCTTCGTTACTGGATCTACAACGACACTGGTGGGAAGCACTATTTCTATGGCGACGATTGCGTGATGTGCACCTCGCCCTGGGTGAATCCCCAGCGCAAAAACTGGGAATGACCTCGCTGGCGCTGGATAGGCAGCGCCGACGATGCTGTCGTGAATGGCCAAGCCTCGAATGGGATCTGGGCCTACTATGGCATCAAGAATCAAGCGGATGGTTCGGGCGAGCCTGCCATTGGTCGCGCCCCCAGTCAAGGGACTGGTATTTGGGATCAGCGAGGCCATGTCTTGTTTGGCGATTTGTTGGCCCTGGTTCAAGACGAGCTGTGTGTCGACATTACGCGGGTCATTGCTGCCGGCTTCAGTTTTGAGGTCATGTAGACTTGTTCTCTTTCAACCAATCACCAGAGGCGGTTGCGTGCGGTCTCTGCCCTGGTCCCGGCGAATTATGACATCGATCTTCCTGTCAACGCCCATGAGCCAATCGCGCACATGGGCGTGACCGGCATGAGCGATGGAACTTGCCCTTGGGACGGGGGCAGGGAGAGGGGCGAAGCGCGCCGCTCTGGGGCACGCCGAACACGCCGAAGACAACGGGTGAACCATACCGGAGATGGTGCCCACGACAACGCAGGATAGCAAATCGCATCGCTGCTATGATTTCATGGGATGCAGGGCCGGGTGTCCCGTTGACGTGTGCACGTTTGACGGTGGATATGTCGCTGCTCATGCCGACGGCGGGACCGGTGATAATGGCGCCACGACCTGGATACCTAAAGTGACCCGGGAGTCCTTCGCCCAGTTCTGACTTCAAGTTCCGCACTTCTCGCACATGAGCCGAACCGGCTCGGCAGAAGGACAGCCCGGGTCTGTTCCCGCGGGCGTCGTCCGGTTGCTCGAACCGCACGGGCCCCGCACGCCGGCGCGGCTCTGACCGCTGGGCTCGCAGCGGGGGCTGCGGCAGAGGCGCGGTGGAGCGCGACGTGCGCGGAGGGCCGGCGCAAGGGCACTCCTGACAGCCGGCATGTGATGTGTGATGTCTGTCGATGACCGTGTTGGGGCGCGCCCTCCTCGATGAAGGGAGGAGGAGACGACGGCTGCCCCGAAGGGCTCGATGGTCGCCCCGAAGGGCTCGGTCGAGCCGATCATCGCGGCGCTGGGCGCTCTCGCTCCTGCTCGGCGCGGACTTCCTCGGTGCCTGCTCGCGCGCGACCCGCCGCGGAGCGGGACGATGCATCGACGAACGGTGACCGTCGCGCGCTGGGTCCGCCAGGGGATGACCAAGGCCGTTCATCGCCGCCAGGCGCGTCCAGGAGCTCCAGAAACCGCCGAGGGCTCATGTTTCGCTCCGTGAGGCGCACCGCGGCGAGCAGCAGCCGGTCGCGCAGCGGCGGCTGGAGCAGCCGCTGTCCGATCCGCAGCGCGCAATCCTCCGCCTCGGCGATCAGCGCAGGGCGCTCGGCTTCCGGCGCTGCCCGCAGCCGCTGCGCGACCTCGAAGGCGTGGCGCCGGGCGGCCTTCAGGCTGAAGATGGTGAGCATCTCGTCGAATTCGCCGGCGACCATGTCCATCACGCGCAGCACGAGGGTGGTGCGGTTCAGGCGACCCTGGACGCGGCGGACACCCCGAGCCAGGATGGCGTCGACCCGTGAGAAGTCGGACCAGGACAGGCCGGTCTCCGCGGCGGCCGCGGCGAGGTCCACGTTGATATGGGCGTTCATGGCGAGCAACAGGTGTTGCACCACCAGCGCGGGCGACGCGCGCGCGGCCCGAAACGAAAGCCCCCAGGCCTTCGGCGCGGGCTCCCCCGCACGGAACCGCTGGCGCGCCGCGAAGTAACGGTTGGCAAACGCCACGATCATGCGCCGCAGGTCGTCGGGGGCGTCGAACACCCCGTCGTCGGCGGCCGCCGCGATGTCCCTCGTCTCCCACGAATAGAGGAGTGGAAAGTAGCCCTCGGCCGAGTTCTCGGCGCGCGCCGTCTCGATGCAGCGCTCGAGCAGGCGCAGGACGTCATCCACCGATCGAGCGATATCGAGGTAGCTCATGGGCTTGCCTCTCTTGCATGTAAAGTGGTAGCGCAGAAAAGGCCAGGGCAACGCAGCATTACGACCGCCTCTGTTTCACCGTCGCGCCGAGCGATAGGGGGGATGGAGCCACGGTGTCGACGCCGCACACTGCAGCACGAGGGATGCGCCCATGACACGAGTGCGCATTTTCGGTGGCGGAGTGGCAGGGCTCACGGTGGCCCATGAGCTCGCCTGCCGTGATGGGTTCGAGGTGATCGTGCACGAGCCGCGCCCCGCGTTCGGCGGCAAGGCGCGCAGCCAGCTCAGCGGCGGGTTGCCCGGCGAGCACGGATTCCGCTTCTTCCCGGGCTGGTACCTGCACGTGACGGACATCATGCGCCGCATCCCGCGGCAGGCCGGCGCCACCACGCGCGAGCAGGCGCTGCGCGGCTACCCCGAGGCCGCGTCGGTCGCGTCGCGCCTGCGGGAGGTGCGCTCCACGCTCACCTTCCATCGCGGGCGCGCCCCCGACTCTTTCCTGCAGATTCCGAGGAGCATCTGCGAGTTCGGCGAGTTCGTGCGCGGCTTCGAGTGGCTGGCCGCGGGCCTGCGGGCGAGCGAGCGGCTGCGCGTGCTGAAGCGGGTCGCGCTGAAGCTGTTCTTGTTCTACTCGACGCCGCCCTGGCTCCGCGCCGAGCGCTTCGATCGCCTCTCGCTCGCCGAGCTCCTGGGCGCGGCGTCGCTGCCGGAGCCCGTGCAGGAGTCGTTGAAGACGGTGCCGCGCGCGCTCGTCGCGATGGACGCCTACGACGGGAGCGCGCACACGTTCCTCAACACCAGCCTGCTGAACCTCGCGCCGGCGTGGCGGTCCGAGCTGCCGCGCGACCGCGTCCTGCGGGGGCCGACGTCCAGCACCTGGATCGAGCCCTGGGTGGACACGCTGCGCGCGCTCGGCGTGCGGTTCGAGCAGGGGGACGCGGGCCAGGCCGAGCGCGTCCTCGTGCGGGACGGCCGGGTGGCGGCGGTGCTCACGCGCTCGGGCGCGCGCTGCGAGGCGGACGTGACGGTGCTGGCGATGCCGGTGGGGCCGCTGCAGGAGCTGGTGCGCGCCTCGGGCCTCGCCGATCACGGGGAGGAGTTCGGGCCGATCGCGCGGCTCGATCTCGCGGAGCAGACGTCCGAGATGGTGGGGCTGCAGCTCTACTTCGACGAGCCGCTGACGACGCAGCCCGGGCACCTGTTCTTCCCGGACAGCCAGTATGGCCTGACCGCCATCTCGCAGCTCGAGGTGTGGGACGACGAGTTCGTCGCGCCGCTCGTCCAGCGCGGCGTGCGCGGCGTGCTCTCGATCGACATCACCCAGTGGCGCTCGGACCCCTTCGGCCACACGCCGCCGCGCTTCAAGCTGCCCATCGACGTGTCGAGCGGCGAGGAGCTCAAGGCGCTCGTCGTCGAGCAGCTGCGCGAGTATCGGCTGGCGAGCGGCGCGCCGCTGCTGCGCGCCGAGCGCGTCGTCGGCTACCACGTGGACGACGACATCGACCTCGCGAGCGAGCAGAACCGCTCGGCGCTGCTCGTGCACCCGCCCGGCACGTGGGCGCGCCGACCGCTCGCGCAGAGCTCGATCGGCGGCCTGCTGCTCGCCTCCGATTTCACGAAGAACCCGGCGGACCTCGCCACGATGGAGGGCGCGTGCAGCGCGGGCAAGCTCGCCGCCCGCGCGATCGTCGAGGCGCGCGCGCCCGGCGCGCCGGAGGTGCGCGTGCACGAGCTCGTGGAGGAGCTCGAGCCGCCGTGGCTGAAGGTGCAGCAACACGGCTTCGAGTCGCTGGTGCAGGCGCTCGGCAGCTTCGAGCGGGCCGAGCGCGCGGTGGATCTCCTGCTGGACGCGGGCGACGAGGCGCTCGCGGCGCTGCGCGCGCTCGAGCAGGCGCCCTCGCGCCTCGCGCGCTCCTTGCACGTCGGCGGGCTCGCGCTCGTGCCCGGCGTCTCCCTGCTGGGCCAGCTGAGGAACGGGCTCGCCGAGCTCGGCTCGCGCGCGCTGCGGCGCGTCCGGCCGGGCGCGTACCCCTCTCCGCGCGCGGACGTCGAGCGTGTCGCGGCGCAGGCCCAGCGCGTCGCGTCCGCCGTGAGCTCGCTGCCGGGCGGCTCCGGCTGAGCGGCCCCGGCCGATCCGCGAGCGTCAGAGCGCGCTGCTCATCCTGCCGATGCTTTCGAGTCCATCACGACTCACGGAGTCCTTGCTCCGCCTCCGTCGCGACCTGGGCGAGCGGATCTCGGTAAACCTCGTCGACCGACAGGGGGCACCCGATCGCCTCCAGGTGCGCTCCTGCTCCGGCGCGGGCCTCCCGGAGCGTCCACGAGCCATCCTCGTTGCGATGGAATACCTCGATGCGCGGTTCGTGCTGCGAGACGAGCACGTACTCCCGAAGCGAGGGGATCCGTCGGTAGTGCGCGAACTTCTCCCCCCGGTCGTACGCCTCCGAGCTGTCGGAGAGGACCTCGACCAGGACGATCGGATTGAGCGCGGCGTCCTTGTCGTCCGGATCGCGCTCGAGCTTGCCGCAAACCACACTGACGTCAGGGTACGTGGAGAGCCCGGTCGCCTGCACCCGGACGCGCAGGTCGGAGGAGTAGACCGCGCAGGGGCGCCCGCGGAGATGCGCCCGGAGCTCGGCGCCGACGCTCATGCAGAGGCGCGCGTGCTCCGGTGTTCCGCCGGCCATCGCGAAGATCTCGCCGTTCAGGAACTCGTGCTTCGTCGGGCTCGCCCGCTCCTGCTCGAGATACTCGGCGTACGTCCAGGTGATCTTGCGCGCCGGCTCGTTCATGGCCCAGCCGAGTATGCCACGCGGGCTCCTCCAGGGGCCAACGGCGCCCGCGAGCCTCTTCCGACCGGCGGTTCGTCACGCAGGCCCCGGGCCAGCACACTTCGGCTGCGTGGTCCGCTGTCCCAGGGGGCCCGGGCGTGAGCGCCGGGGTGGGGGTGTGCGCGGCAGCGCGCGGGGGGCGCGGTGGAGCACCGAACGAGGTGCCATAAGGTCTCAGCGGGCACCACGTCTCAGGCGCGCCTCGTGTGGCGCGCGACGAAACGTCTCGGAAGGCATGGCCCGAAGTGAGACATGCCGGGCGGTGGTTCAAGCAGGCACTCCGGCCCCCGTCTTGGCGGATGGCCGAGCGCCCCCCGCGCGCTGCCGCGCACACCCCCACCCCGGCGCGTGCTCCCGCCTGGGCCTAGGCCACAGGCCGATCGGGCCCCCGCAGCGACCGCGGCGCGCGCGTGAAATACCAGACGTCGACGACCACGAACGCGAGCGCCGCGAGCGCGATCAGCCAGGTCCACTCGGTGTGCGCGTCCGGCTGCTCCGCGGCGCTGGAGACGGCGACCTCGCCGCCCTCGGCCGCGAGCGGCCGCGGCGCAAGATCGCTCTCGGCGGCGCTCGTCAGGTTGGCCGGCACCACGACCGACCCGGCCTGCGGCCCCTGCCAGGCGAGCCGGTAGAACCCCGCGCGCGGCGCCTCGGCGATCACCGCGACGCCGGCGCGCAGCGCCACGTCGAGCCGCTCGCCGGCGGGGCCCGTGGCCTCGAGGTCCCGCGCCGTCCCCGGGACGCTCACGCGCAGCGGCTCGCCGGTGCGCGCGGGACCCGTGATGCCGTGGGCGCGGTGGGCGCGCGCCTGCTCCAGCAGGTTGCGCATGAAGAGCACGAACGACGCCTTGAGCGGCCAGTCGCTCTCGCCGACGTCGAAGCCGAGCAGCGTGCCCGTCCGCGACGCGGTGGAGATGTCGGTCGCGATCGTGCCCTCCTGGGCGCGGATGAGCGCCTGCGTCGCGGACTCCGGCGTGAGCGACGAGGCCGCGCGCACGAGCACGCCGTCGAGGGTGAGGAAGCGCAGGCGCGGATCGGCCGTGTCCCACGACGTGAGGGCCGGGCGCTCGAGCGCCGGCCCCACCAGCGTGCCGAAGCAGCGGCCGGGCGGCGGGTTCACGATGAGCAGGTCGCCGCCCGGCGGCGCGGGCGGGCAGGCGCCGTCGATCACCACGAACGTGTCCGGATCGAGCGCGGGCGCGGCCAGCAGATCCGCGAGCGTGCCCGAGGTGACCGACGTCATCGGGTCCGACGCGAGCGCCCGCGCGAGCCAGGCGGCGCCCCCGGACGCCGCGGCCCCGGACGCCGCGGCCCGCGCGCCGCCCGGAGCCTCGCCCGCGGACGCCAGGAAGACCGGGAGCCTGTCCCCGGCCGGCACGCGGCCGTACGCGACGTCGTCGACCGGCAGCGCGTCGCGCGGGGAGAGCGCGAAGAGGAGCCCCTTGCGGTAGTCGCCGGGCGACGGCCGGAACGTGAGCACGACCGGCAGCCGCTCGCCGGGCTTCACCAGCACCCGCCGCGAGGCGAGCACGTCCGACGCGTTGTCCTGCCGCATCGTCACGTAGAGATCGCGCGGGTGCGCCCCGAAGTTCGCGACCACGAGGAACGCCTGCACCTCCTCGCGGCCCTCGGCGCCGCCGCCCGCCGCGCCGTCGGGCGCGCTCCCCGAGCGCACGTCGACGCGCACGATGGCCGCGTTGTCCGCGGGATCGCCGACGGTGACGACCTCGAGCGGGAGCGACACGCCGCGCAGCGCGGCGGGCCGGGCGAGGTTGTTGTCGGTGATCACGACGATCCGGCGGCTGCCGCCGAGCTGCCGGAGCCGGTCGACCGCGAGCGCGATCGCGGCCCCGAGATCGCCCTCGACGTCGCGCGCGGCGACGGCGTCGATGGCGGCCCTGAGCCGGACGGGATCGCGATCGAGCGGCGCGACGAGCCGCGCGTCGCGGCCGGCCTCGAGGACGAGCGCGTCGCTGCCCGGGGTGAGGCCGGCGAGGAGGTCCCGGGCGACCTGCCTGGCGAGCGCGATGCGCGTGGTCGCCTCGCCGGACGGCGCCCGCGCGGCGGCGGACATCGAGGCGCTCGCGTCGATGACGATCGCCACGTGATCGCCGGTGAGCGCGCGCCCGCGCGAGGCGGGGCGGGCGAGGGCGAGGGCGAGGAGCGCGAGCGCGAGCGCCTGCAGGACGAGCGGGAGCTGGGCGATGAGCTTCCTGAACGGCGCGCGCGCCATGAGGTCGCGCTGCGCGGCGGCCCAGAGCCAGGTGGAGGGGACGCGGCGGCGGGTCCGCCGGATCTTGAGGATGTAGAGGAGGACGAGCGGGCCGAGCAGCGCGAGCAGCCACAGGCCGGCGGGGGCGAGCAGGGTGAGCGGCGAGCCTGCGGAGGCCTGGGCGAGCGGGGCGGCCACGTCAGTCGACGCTCCTCGCGACGAGGCGGCGGACGGCGCCCTCGAGCGGCTCGTCGCTCCGCGCCCGCACGTACGTGGCGCCGTGGCGGCGGGCCCAGGCGCGCAGCGCCTCGCAGAGGGCGGCGAAGCGCGCCGCGTACGCCTCGAGGGCCGCGGCGTCCATCGTGACGTCGACGACCGCCCCGGTCTCGGCGTCCTCCAGCGTGAGGTCCCCCTCGAAGCTCGGCGCGACCTCCTCGGCGGCGACGACCTGGACGAGGGCGACGTCGTGCCCGGCCTGCGCCGCGCGCCCGAGCGCGGCGGTGACCGGGCCGGGGTCGAAGAAATCCGAGAGGACGCAGAGCAGGCCCGGCCGGGGGCTCTGCCGCACGACGGCGTCGATGGCCCTGCCGAGGTGGGTCCCGCCGGCCGCACGGACGGCGTCGAGGGCGCGCAGCAGCGCGGCGAGCCCGGGGCGCCCGCGCACGGGCGCGTGCTCGCGGGCGATGCCGTCGCCCGCCACGAAGAGCTGCGCGCGCTCGGAGCGCGCGAGCGCCATGTAGCCGATCGCCGCCGCGAGCCGCCGGGCGGCGTCGAGCTTCGTCGGCTCCCCGAAGTCGAGCGAGGCCGACGCGTCGCACACGATCCGGGCGATGACGTCCTCCTCCGCGCGGAACAGCTTGAGCACCGGCTCGCCGGTGCGCGCGTAGGCGGCCCAGTCGATGCGCCGCATGTCGTCGCCGGGGGCGTAGGCCCGGTGCTCCTTGAACTCCGCCGAGCCGCCGCGCCGCCGCGCGAGGTGCTCGCCGATGCCGCCGGAGCGGGCGCGGATCTCGAGCCGTCGCTGCAGGACCTCGAGCTCGCGGACGAAGCTCGCGCCGAGGAGCGGCTCGCGGGGGGAGGCGGGCATGGGAGGGAGGAGGAGTAGACCGCGTTGCGGGCGGAGGTGCCAGCGGACGCTGCCTCCGCGAGGCGGGCGCCGGGCGCCGGCGACGCGCCGGGCGCCAGCGACGCGCCGGGCGCCGGCGACGCGCCGGGCGCCGGCGACGCGCCGGGAACGCGCAGACCGGGCTGCCTGACACCAGCGTCAGGGGCGCGCTGCTGGGCTCGGCGTGAACACCGCGAAAACACGGATCTCCCATCAGGGCATGTCGCTTGCCCTGGCGCGGTCTCCAGCAGGCTGCTCGCTTGCTTGGCCGCCCGTGCCTGGGCCCCTCGACACACGGAGGGATAGCTCTGATGACCCGAGATCTGCGCTCGATTCGATCGCTCGTTCACCCCCTGTGGCTGGGCGCCCTGGCCCTCCTCGTCCTCAACGATCACGCCCTCAAGGGCTCCGGCCTGCTCCCCGGCTGGATGACCGGGAAGCTCAGCGATCTCGCTGGCCTCCTGGTCGCGCCCGCGGTCCTCGCCGCGCTGCTCCGCGTCTCCTCGCGCCGCGGCTTCCTCGGCGCGCACGTGGCCACCGGCGCCGTCTTCGCGGCGATCAAGGTCGCCCCGGAGGCCGCCCGCGCGGTCGAGGGGGTCATGGCCCTCACGCCGCTCCCGTGGCGCATCACCGTCGATCCGACGGACCTCCTCGCGCTGCCGATGCTCCTCGTCTCCTACCGCGTGCTCGGCGGCGCAGCGCGGCGGCCCGAGCCCGCGCAGGCGCCGGCGCGGACGCCGATCGCGCTCCGGCTCGCGCTGATGGCGGGCAGCCTCGCGTGCGTGGCCACGAGCTACGAGCCGGTCCCGTGCGACGGGGCCGAGGGGTGCGTGCCGCCGGCGCCGCAGGAGCTCGCGTCGCTCGTGATCGGCAACATGACGGACGACGTGCAGCTCGTCCGCGTGCGCCGGCTGCGGGATCCGGTGCGGGCCGACTGCGGCGTCGTGCTCGCGGATCCGACGGGCGCCCTCTCGGGCGATCTGTTCGCGAACGCCGAGACCTGGCTCGTCGAGCCGGGCCGCGCGCTCCCGCTGGAGAACGACGGGTGCGACGCCTACCTGGTCGACGCCGACGGGCTGCCGCTCACGTTGCTCGCGTGGTCCGCGGCGGAGTTTCCGATGCGGTCCCTCGTCACGTCGACGGCGGGCGCGGCGCCGGAGACCCTGATCGCGCTGCAGCGCGCCGGGTCGAGGCTCGAGCTCGCCGAGCACCCGGCGGTGTTCCCGGCGCCGCCCGCCGAGCCGCCGCCGCCCGCGGGCGCGTGCACCGTCGCCGTCGAGGGGGGCAGGCTCGACTGGACCACGCCCACGTGGGCGACCTCGGCGATCGCCAGCGTGACGTCGTCTCCGGACGGGTGCCACGCGATCACGCCGGAGCGGGGCGAGCCCTTCTATCTCTGCGTGCCCGCCGGGGCGATGCCGTTCCGCGCCGGCGACGTCATCTCCGTGCGCGCCATCGAGCTCAAGGGCTGGGCGTCCTACCCGGAGGTGCCGCCGGGCGAGGTGGCGTCCGTGCGCGGCCTCCACGTCGAGAGCGAGGCGGCCGCGGTCCTCGCGGTGCGGGGCAACGCGCTCGCCCGCTGGTCGATGGCCAGCGCCGACCCGCGCGCGCCCGACTTCTCGGCCGACGTCTCGCCGCTCGCGGGCTGCGATGGGTTCCACGACGCGTGCGGCAGCCTCGTCGCGCCGCTCGAGGCGTCGCTGCTCGGCGAGGGCGTCTCCGGGATCGTCTCGCTGCGCCCCGGCGAGCGCGCGGAGCTCGCCGAGGGCGCCGGCGTGCTCCACCTCGTGCGCGCCGAGGACATGCCCGTCCGCGACGCCGGGTGCTTCACCGCGCCCCTCGATCAATCCCGCTCGCTGGAGTCTGTCTTGATCGCCGTCGCGGCGCCGTAGGAGGTCACGTCATGAAGCATCGAATCAACGTCCACCTGGCGCTCGGCGCCGTCCTCGCGCTCGGCGTGGCCGGCTGCGCCTCCGACGACGCCCGCGTGAGCGCCGGCGCCGTGGAGCCCGGGCCGGGCAGCGTCGGTGTCTCGCAGGGGGGAGCGCAGGACTTCGGCCTGTTCCGTCAGATCCTGGAGGACGGCCTGATCCCCGGCCCGGACACGCTCGACGACGTCGGCTTCTTCGCCGAGCACAAGCTCGACTACCCGGCCGCGGACTGCGGCGAGGACGTGTGCATGCACGGGCTGCTCGGGATCATGGGCAACATGATCAGCGGCTCGCCCTGCACGCTCATCCAGATCGGGATGACCTCGCCGGTCGACCTCGGCGCGCTGGAGCGGCCGCCGCTGCACCTCGTCGTCGCGGTCGACACGAGCGGGTCGATGCAGGGCGACCCGATCACCTACCTCAAGGCGGGGCTCGTCGAGATGATCGGCGCGCTCGAGCCGGACGATCGGATCTCGCTCGTCCGCTACGCGGAGCGCGCCGATGTCGTGCTCGAGATGGCCGAGGCCTCGGACGCGGCGGCGCTCACGCGGGCGTTCGAGGGGCTCGCGTCGGGCGGGGCGACCAACCTGTACGACGGGCTGTTCACCGCGTTCGCGGTCGCCGAGCGGCACCTCGATCCGGCGCGGCAGAACCGGGTGATCTTCCTGTCCGACGGCGTGGCCACCGCCGGGCTCACCTCCCCGGCGCGGATCGAGGCGCTCGCCCGGGGCTATGCGGAGAGGGGGATCGGCGTCACCGCCGTCGGGGTCGGCGGCGAGTTCGACGTGGCGCTGATGCGCGGGCTCAGCGAGATCGGCGCGGGCAACTTCTACTTCCTGGAGGACCCGAGGGCGGTGCGGGAGGTCTTCACGGAGGAGGTGAAGACGTTCCTCGTGCCCCTGGCGCTCGACGTCGATCTCGACATCGCCGTGGGCGACGGCTACGTCGTGCGCGGCGCCTACGGCACGAACGGCTTCCGGGCCCGCGAGGGCGGCGGCTCCGTGCACATCCCGAGCCTCTTCCTCGCCGGCCGGACCAGCGCGGAGGAGCCCGTCGAGGGCGGCCGGCGCGGCGGCGGCGGCGCGATCCTGCTGGAGCTCGTGCCGCGCGCCGACCAGCGCGGGGTCGAGGAGCCGCGCGCCGTGGGCAGCCTCGGGCTGTCGTGGAAGCACCCGCTCACGGGCGAGGCGCGCTCGCAGCGGATCGACATCGAGGCGCCGAGCGCGCCCGACGCGCCGCCCGAGGCCGGCTATTTCTCCGGCGACACGGTCGAGAAGGGGTTCGTGATGCTGAACCTGTTCGCGGGCTTTGAGCTCGCCGCCCAGCTCGCGGCGGACGCCGATCCCCGCACCGCGCGCCGCACGCTCGAGGCGCTGCGCCCGAACGTGGAGGCGTGGCTCGAGGAGCACCCGGATCCCGACATCGAGGACGACCTGCGCTACGTCGACCTGTTCATCCGGAACCTCATCGCCGCGGAGGCGGACGTGCAGCCCTACACGCCGGCGGATCCGCCGAACCCCTGGCCTGCCGACTGAGCGCCGGCGGCGCTTCCCCAGGGCGACGCCCCTGGGTACGATCTTCTGTTTCTGTCCGTCGAGAAGGAGAATTCTTCATGCGAAGAGCCATGTTTCTTGGGGTTTCGGCCGTCACCGTCTGCCTGACGGCCGCCCTCCCGGCGAGCGCGGGGGTCGAGGCGTGCGGCAACATCCGGTTCGAGGGGCTGTCGAACTGTGAAGTGCGGCTCACGGCCGAGTGCTCCGCGGGGTGCAGCGAGCTCGGGATCTACAAGACGGCGTGCGCCACGAGGCTCGTCCCGGTCTGCAAGACGAACTGCACCCTCTCGGCGGACGCGACCTGCACGGACCAGTGCACCACGCAGTGCACGTCGGATTGCGATCGAGGCATCAACGTCATCTGCTCCCACAACTGCTTCGTCGAGTGCACCGCCGGCCGGGAGGCCGGGTGCTCCGACGCGGCGGACGTCGCGCAGTGCGGCGCGACGTGGGACGCGAACTGCGACAGCGAGTGCGACGCCCAGTGCGTGACGGTGGATGGAGGCTGCTACCAGCACTGCATCGAGTGCTGCGGGGGCTCCTGCACGGCCGAGGCGAACATGGACTGCCAGACCACCTGCCAGGACGAGGAGTTCGAGCAATGCGAGCACGACCTCCGCGTGAAGTGCGACGCGTCCTGCAGCGGCGACGGCGCGCTCTTCTGCGATGGGAAGTACATCCTCTCCGGATCCGAGATCCCGGCGTGCGTGAACGCGCTGCTCGAGCGGGGCGTCTCCGTGGAGGCCGAGGCGCAGGTCAGCATCGGTCCAGAGGGCATCGACGGGAGCCTCTCCGGCGGGATGTGCGCCTACAGCCCGGGGAGCAGGGCCGCCCTCGCGGCGCCGTTCGCGGCGGTCGCCGCGGCGGCAGGGTGGCTCGCGCGGCGCCGCAGGCGTCCGTCGCGCGCGTCGCGCTGAGCGGCGGCAGGTGATCGTGCGGTCGACCTCGAAGGCGCTGCTCGCCCTGCTCGTCCTGGGCTCCGCGGGGTGCGCGGACGACGGCGCCGACGCGCTCGTGGTGGTCGGCCTCACGACGGACATGGCGGTCGGCTTCGATATCGACGAGATCGAGATAACCACGGAGGTGGCTGGCGTCGTGACGCGCCGAGAGCGCCTCTCGTATGGTGGGGGCGGTCTGGCGCTCCCGGCGGAGCTCGTGGTCGGGCCGGCGCATGACGGCGCAGCGGTCGAGCTGTCCGTCGCGGCGTTCCGCGACGGCGAGGCGTTGCCCATCGTGACGCGAGCGGCTGCGACCCGCGCGGTCAGCGGGCGGAGGCTGCTCCTGCCTGTGCCGCTCGACGAGGCGTGTGTCGCGGTCCCCTGCGCGGGGGGCGCGACCTGCGCGGAGGGGGCGTGCGTCGATCCGTTCATCGCCCCGTCTGCCCTCGCCGGCCACGATCCGATGTGGATCGTGTCGGCGAGGGATGCGTGCAAGACGCCCGATTCGGGGGCGCCGGCGGTCATGATCGGGCAGGGGGAAAGCGGGTTTGCTCCGCTGGAGGAGGGCGAGGTGGTGTCGATCGAGGCGGGCCCTCAAGGGGGCCATCACGTGTGGCTCGCGCTGCGCGTGACAGGCCTCCGCCAGATGGGCTCGCGCCTCCGGGTGGGGGGCCACTACCCCGAGCTCGGGGTCGAGCTGCTCCCCTTCTCCGCGCACATCACGCTGCACAGGGCAGGACAGGGCCTGTGCGGCATCCACGGCGTGCGCTTTCAGGTGGACCGGGGCCTCCTGGTCGAGTCCGTCCGGGGGCGAGCGCTCGACATCGACATCGCCGTGGAGGACCCGAACGGCGACGTCGCGACCGCTGCGCGGCGGGTCGTCATCTCGCCCTGACGAGAATCCGCCGCACCCGGGATGGGATCCGCCCAGGTTGGGTTCCGCAGGATCGGATCCGCCGCACCCGGGTTGGGATCCGCCCAGGTTAGGTTCCGCCGCACCCAGGTTGGGTCCCGCGGCACCCAGGTTGGGTCCCGCGCCCGCACCCAGGTTGGGTTCCGCGCACCCAGGTTGGGGTCGGTTCGCCCGCACCCAGGTTGGGTTCCGCGCACCCAGGTTGGGGTCGGTTCGGGTTCGGTTCCGCCCGCACCCAGGTTGGGTTCCGAGGTTGGGCTCCGCCCTCACCCCGGTTGGGATCCGCCCAGGTTGGGCGCCGGCGCGCTCAGGTCTGGTCCAGGCCATCCTCGGTACGGCTCCCCGCGGCCACGCCGCCCCGCTGCCGTCGCCCGACCGCGGCCGCCGCCAGCGCCGCGGCGGCGAGGGCACCGGCCCTGCCATCGCCCGAGCCCCCGGTGCGGCAGCCGCAGCCTCTGTCGTCCGGCCGCGGTGCGCTGCCCGACGGCTCGGACGCTCCGCTCGAGCCGCCGGTGCTCGCCACGCCTCCTCCCCCGCTCGCCGCCGTCGCTCCGCCGGTCTCGGCGGGGCCGCTCGTGCCGGCGCCGGGGTCGGTCCCGTCGCCCGGGGGACCGGCGTCCGGCGTGCAGTCTTTGTGGCCGGTCATCAGCGCGATGCGCGGCCAGTCCGCCGGACAAAGCTCCCCGGCCGGCGTGCCCGCCGCGCACGCGAGCGGGCCGCGCAGGCACGGCTGGCGCAGCAACGGCTCGAACGTCGCGCCGCCGTCGGCCGAACGGCCGATCGTGAAGCCGTCCAGGAACTCGGTCGCGCACGCGTGGAGGCCCGCCTCCGTCCAGGCGAAGCAGCGCGGCGCCACGCTCGAGACCTTCTCGAACTCGAGCGTGGACGAGGGCGCGCGCCACACGCCGTCGATGTCGCTGCCCACCGCCACCGTCGCGCCGTCCGGCGAGATCCCGAATGCGCGCGCGAAGCCCTGCGTCTCGAACACGGGCGCGAACGTCGCGCCGCCGTCGGTCGAGACGAGCAGCGACCCCGGCGCGCCCGCGAGCCGCACGTAGAGCACGCCGGCATCGAAGGGATCGATCCCCGCGATGTACGGAGCGCGCGCGGTCGTGCTCCCCGGGACCGTCGCGGCCTCCCACGTCTCTCCGCCGTCGAGCGACCGCGCGAGCGCGCCCTGGACCGTTGCGCCTGCGTTCACGAGGCCGCTCACGTACACGCGCTGCGGATCCGAGGGGGCGATGTCGACCGTGCGCACCTGAAGACCCGGCGGCATCGGCGCCCCCGCCCTCGCCCAGCTCGCGCCGCCGTCGCGCGACTCCCAGAGCCTCGGGCTGACGCCGCCCGCCACCGCGACCACGTGCGACGGGTCGCCTTGCCGGACCGAGAGATCGATCACCTCCTGCCCGGCGAGCTCCGCGGCGACCGCCCAGCCGCAGCCGCCCTCGGTGCCGACCGCGATCCCGTTGCTCAGGGCGGCGAGCACCCTGCCGCCCGCCGCCATCGCGATCGGCGGATACACGCCGTTCGTGTCGTCGTACCCGACCGCGCGCTCGCAGATCCAGTGCCAGCTCGCGCCCCCGTCCCGCGTGGTGAGCAGCCCGTACGTCATCCGGGCAACGGCGCGCGCAGGATCCGACGGGTCGAACACGATCTGGTCCGCAGCCGGGAAGACGCCGTTCGCGGCGGCAGGGGAGGGCAGCGCCGCGAGCGTGGAGGTGACCGCCACGGCCGTGGCCAGCGCGGCGCCGCGCCGCGGGCGAGCGCGCGGCGCGCGGACAGGCAAGGGGAAGGACGGCATCAGGGGACGCATCCTACGCCCGCGACGCGCGTCCAGAGCGGGCGTCCCGCCGCGCGCCGCCGGAGCGCGCGCCCGGCAGAGAAGCGCCCACGCGCGCCGCTCGCCCGCTACACTCGCCGCAATGCCGGAGCGCATCGTCGTCTCCTTTCGAGGAACCGCGGCCCTTTCGCAGCCGGACAGCACGGACGCGATCACCACGCGGCCCCGCCGCGCCCCTGCGGCGGCGCCGCGCCGCAGGGGCGCGGCGGGCGACGCGAGCAGGGCGGTGCGCGGCGACGAGAGCTACCTCGCCAGGGCGATCGCGCTGAAGAAGCGCGCCGAGGCGCTCGGCGCCACCCTGTGCGCCTGGAGCGCGCAGACCTTCTCCTTCGAGTTCGCCCCCGACGACATCGAGGAGGCCGTGCTGCTCTCCGCGCTCGCCGCGGAGGACGCGACCGTGCCCCCCGACGCGCGCTTCGCGGCCGGCATCGCGCAGGGGGACATGACGTACGTCGGCGAGGCGGGGCGCTTCTCCGCGCTCTCCTGGGGGCAGCCGCTGCTCGTCGCCGTCATGCTCGCCCGCATCGCGCTCCCCGGCGACGTGCTCCTCGATCCCGCGCTCCCCGCCGTGCGCTCGGGCGAGCTCATGACCCTCGGGACCCACCGCGGCATCGACGGGTCGCGCAGGGTGCGCGGGCTGCGCCTCGACGCGCAGCAGCCGCTGCGCAGGCAGGTGCTCGAGAGCGTGGCGCGCCTGTGCACGCCGGCGCTGATCGGCCGGGACAGCGAGCTCGCGGAGCTCTCCGTGCCGCCCGGCTCCCTCGCGATCGTCCGCGCCGAGGCGGGCGCCGGCGGCTCGCGGCTCCTCCGTGAGCTGCTCCGGCACCTCGCGCCGTCGCGCGGCCTCTTCGTCTCGCCGATCGGGGCCTCGCGCGAGCCGCTCGGCGCGCTCCGGCGCGCCTTCGCGCGCGCCGCACCCCGCGCGGACCGGCGCGGCGGCCGCGCGCCCGCGCTCCCGGACCGGCTGCGGCCCGCGCTCGCGCGGCTCCTCGCCGGCGAGGGCGTCGAGCCGTGGACCGCGGCCGAGCTGCTCGCCTCGTGGCTCGCGCCGTCGGACGGCCGCCTCGACCTGCTCGCCGTCGACGACGCCGGCGAGGTCGACGCCGCGAGCCTCGACGCGATCGCGATGGCGATGGGCATGGACGCCGGCTTCCGCGCGGTGGTCCGGCTCGGGCGCTCCGAGCCGCTCCCCGCGCCGCTCACCGCGATCACCACCGCCTCGGCGCTCACGCTGGGGCCGCTCTCCGCGGCGAGCGCCCAGGAGCTCGTCCGCCGCCTCCTCGACGGCTGCATGGACGAGGCGGGCGCGCGGAGGTGGGCCGCGCGCGCCCCGGCCTTCCCGCTGGCGCTGCGCGAGCTGATCTGCGAGGGCCTCGAGGGCGGCGCGCTGCGCTGGATCGGCAGGAGCGTGGGGACGCGCCGGCGCAGCGCCGGGCGGGGCGCGCCCGCGCGGACCATGACCGGGGCCGAGCTCGCGGCGCCGCCCGCGGCCGGCCCGATCGCCGGCCGCCTGCGCTTCCTCTCGGTCGGCCACCGCGCGGTCCTCACCGCGCTCGCGACGCTCGGGGGCGACGCGTCCGACGCGGCGATCGACGCCCTGTGCGTCGGCACCGGCGCCCCGAAGGTCGCGGCGAGCGAGGCGGCGCTGCGCGGCGCCGGCTGGGCCTTCCGCCCCGAGCCCGGGTGGCTGAAGCTCACGTCGCGCACGCTGCGCGACGTCCTGCTCGCGTCCGTCCCGCCGGGCGAGCGCGCCGCGTGGCACCTCGCGGCGGCGCGCGTCGTCGAGGACCACGCGGGCGCGCTCGGGCTCGCGGACGCCGCGTGGCACGCCGCGCAGGCGGGCGACCGGCGCGCCGCGGCCGATCTCGCCGCGCGCGCGGCCCGCGCCGCGAGCGATGCGCTGCTCGAGCCCTCGGCGGCCGAGCTGCTCGCGTTCGCCGACGAGCAGGAGACCTCGCGGGGACCCCTGTCGGACGACGGAGAGGCGGACAGCAGCTCGAGTCAGCCGCCCACCTACCGCACGCCCATCGAGGTGGTCGGCGACGCGATCGAGCCGCAGCGCGCGCCGCCTGCCCGGGAGCACCCCGGCTCCGGTGCGGCCCGCGAGGAGGCGGAGCGCTCCGCGCGCTTTCGGGGCGCAGCGCTCCCGGAGGGGGCAGGCGACGGCGCGCCGGGGGCGACGCGATCGAACGGGCTGCGGGCCGCGGGCGCAGGCGCGGACGAGGCGCCCGAAGAGCTCGCCGATCCGACGCTCCCAGAGCAGCGGACCGCCGCGCTCGGCGCCCCGGGAGATCCGCTCGCGAAGACCTCGGAGTCGCCCGTCCTGTCGATGAACGACGTCGCCGCTCGCCTCGCCGAGCTGGCCAGGCAAGCGCTCGTGCAGGGGGATCTCCGCACGCTGGAGCGGCTCGTGGGCGAGCTCCACCGCATCGGCGAGCACCCCGCGCTGGTGGAGCGCATGAGCGGCCTGATCTCGCTCGGGCGCGGCGCGAAGGAGGATGCGCTCCGGCGCTTCCGGCGCGCCGCGGAGGCGGACGCGCCGCCCATGCAGCGGGCGCGGTCGCTGCTCGCCCACGGCGTCGCGCTGGCCGCCGCGGGGCGCGCGGAGGGAGCCCTCCTCGAGGCGCTGAGCGCCCTCGCGCGCGCCCGCGAGGCCGAGGACCGCCGCGGCGAGCAAGCGTGCGCGCAGTTCCTGGCGCGGCTCGCGGCCGCCACGGGCCATCACGAGGCGGCCCGCACCTGGGCGCAGGTGGCGCGCCTCGCGGCCGCGGTGCCCCCTCCGTGACAGCGCATTGACAGCCTCGCCGCGGCTGTCCATACCCGCGGCCATGTCGTCTCGAGAGCCCTCCGGCGAGCCGAGATCGCGTCCGAGCGAGCCGGCGTCCGAGCCGGGAAGCGGAGGGGGCCGCGCTGCGCCGGGGGCCAGTCAGGGCCGCGCCGCGCGCTGGGGCGTCAGGGCGCGCGCCGTCGTCGTGCTCCTCGCGCTCGCGCTCTCGCTCGGCGCGGTCGCCGCCGTCGCGTTCCAGCGTTACGTGTCGGTGCATCTGCGAGCGCCGCCCAAGGTCCCGACCTGTGTCCGCGGGGCGCGGGTCGCGTTGCGCAAGCCGGTCGAGGCGTCCGGCACGGAGCCACGGCTGACGGCGGCGGGCGAGACGGTCTATCTCACGCCCGGGGAAGACCGCGCCGTCGCGTGCGCGTTCCAGCTCGACGAGGCGCTCTCGCGCCGCCTCGCCGGGGCGCTGGCAGAGCACGATCCTGACCAGCGCGCGGCCCGGCTGCTCGAGGTCGTGCGCGATCACGTCCCGGCGGAGCCGGCGCACGATCGCGTGGCCGTCGCGGCGTACATGATGGCGTCGGCAGCCCTGCGCGCGTTGCCTGCGGAGGTGCCCGCGGTTCGCGCCGCGTCAGAGTCGCTCGAGCAGGTCCACGCCTGCCGCTTCCGCACGCGGCGCCCTTGCTCGACGCGCCCCTCACTGCCCGCGCTCGTGTGGCTTGCCGGCATCCCGGCGGCGCTGAGCTGGCTCGCGCTCCTCGGGATCGGCCTCGCGGCGAGCGCGGCGCGGTACCGGAGGCGCGACCCGCGACCCGACCCGGGTTGACCCGACCGGGGTTGACCCGACCGGGGTTGACCCGACCCCGGGTTGATCCGTCCCAGGTTGAGGGTCGCGACCCGACCCGGGTTGACCCGTCCCAGGTTGAGGGTCGCAACCCGACCCGGGTTGACCCGGCGCGATCCGACCCGGGTCGATGCTCAACAACCCGACCCGAGTTGGATCCTCGATCCGGGTTGCGGCCTGCGACCCGGGTTGCGGCCTGCGCAACCCGATCCGGGTTGACCCGACCCGGGTTGAGCATCGACTGGTTCGTCTATCCGCACGACCGGCCGCGTCCGAGCCGGCAGAGCCCATCGCACCCTGCCGTAGACGCCGCTGCGCGTGCGCCCGACACCGCATGGCGCATGAGAATCCGCCCGCGCAGCGTCATGCGAACGAACTGCCGCCCACTTCGCCTCCTCGAGGAGATGGACGTTTCCCACGACGACGCGTCGGTGTTCCCGCCCGCCCCTGACCGTCTCGCGTTCTCGCTTTACCGAGCCCGTGCAGTCACTACGTCGTGAGCACGGCGTCGGTCACGCAGGCGCCGTGAAACGTGCGCATCCACCACGTCCCCGCAGGGAATACAGCGCTGCGTACGCCGGCACGCCATCGTTCGAGCGCCGCGCGGTACGATGCGCGAAACGCACGCACCGTGGCTGCAGCGATCCGCCACGCGCTGTCCTGCTCACGCCCGACCGCGAACGTCGGATTGCGGTCGCGCAGCGATTCGAAGCTCGTGGCCCGCTCGTAAGGGGAGATCTTGCTGGCTCGCTCGGCGCCCAGAACATGGAGCCCCTGCCGCTGCATCTCCGCATGTGCCTGCGCCTCCTGTCGCTCGAGCTCGGCCGCGACGTCACGGCGGAAGCTCTCTGCGCTGTCCCGCTCGACGGCGGGCGGCAACGCGAGCGGGAGCGCCACTTCTTCGGGCCACTGTGGGTTTTCCGGGTCGAGGTACACCGTGGGACGCACGGCGCGCAGCACACCGTGGCCGAGCTCGCCCACATCCACCTTGGCGCCCGGCCACTCACGTGCATGCCGGACCAGGCCAGCGGCCACAGGGTTCGCGAGGACGTACGCGATCTTCTCGACCACGGCCGCGCGCGTCAGGAGTCGTACCACGCTTGTGGCCTCGTGGTCCCATACCGGCCCCTCCCACTGGCGGAGCACCTTCGTCCCGAGAGCGACGATGCGATGGAAAAATTGCAAGAAGCGCGGCAGGACGCCCTGCGTATCGGTCACGATGACATGCAGATGCGATGACATCGCGCACAGCGCATGGACCTCGATGCCGTGGCGGCGGGTCGACACGGCGAGCGCGTAGATCAGGAGCTGGGTGATAGCCGCATCTGGGCGGAAGAGCAGATGCCGGCGCAGGACGCGGCGGGTGATCAGGTAGGTGGCGCCGGCTGCAATCTCGCGGGGCTGGCTCATGGCCGGCGAACACTGACAAATGCCGTGCCGGGGCTCAGGGGGAATTATTTCAAGGACTTGTCCCGTTCGGCGGGTGGCGGCCGCCAGGTTGTCCGCCAGCTTGGTGCTGCCCAACCTGGGCCAACCCGAACTGCGACTCAACCTGGGTCGGGTCGCGGCGTTCAACCTGGGTCGGGTCGCGGCGTCCAACCTGGGTCGGGTCGCGGGTCGCGGCTCATGCGACCCGCGCAATGTCGCGTCTCGTGAGGCGCAGGAGCCGGATGACGAGGACGATCGAGTTCGTGACGAGCCCTGTCGTGAGCCCCCACCAGAGCCCCTTTGCGCCGAGGCTCAGCGCGAACCCGAACAGGAGCGTGAGCGGAAAGCCGACCAGCCAGTGCGAGGCGATGTTGGCGAGGAACGGCAGCCGCACATCCCCTGCGCCCCGCAGCGCCCCGGCCGCGACCACCTGAACGCCGTCGCAGAGCTGGAACAGCGCGGCCACGTGGAGGAGCTGCGCGCCGATGTCGATGACCTCCGCGTCGGACGTGAACAGGCCCACGAGCGCGCGCGGGGCCAGGGAGAACACGAGCGCGCCGCACGCCATGACCGACGTCCCCAGCGCGAGGCCGAGCAGCGCGGAGCGCCGCGGGGACGCGCCGGCGCCGATCGCGTGGCCGACCCGCACCGACGTGGCGCCCGCCACCCCGAGCGCCCCCATGAACGTGAAGCTCGAGAGCCCGATCGCGATCTGGTGGGCCGAGGCGGCGTGCGCCCCGAGGCGCCCCACGATCATCCCGAGCAGCGAGAAGGCGCCGCCCGCGACCGAGAGGTGCAGCCCGATGGGCACGCCGAGCCGGAAGATCGTCCCGGCCGCGACGGGCTCGCGCGCGGACGCGGGGCGACGCGACCGCGCCGAGGCCACGACGATCGCGGCGAGCACGACGCTCCCCGCGCTCGTCGCGAGCCCGGCGCCCAGGGGGCCGAGGCGCGGCAGCCCGAGCCGCGGCAACCCCAGCCACTCCAGCATGTCGTCGCCGCGGACGAGCAGCCCGCACATCGCCGCGTTGACGACGTTGCCGGCGATCGCGGCGACCAGCGCGGGCCGCGTCTCGCCGTGGGCTTGCAGGAACGTCCTGTACACGATGTACGCGAGGAACGGGAGGAACCCGGGCGCGTGGCCGACCAGGTACGCGCGCACGCGCGGGATGAGCGCGGCCTCGACGCCCATCGGCTCGAGCAGCAGCGTCGCGGCGAGCGACAGCGCGACGCTCGGCGCCGTGAGGAGCGCGCAGCCACGCATCGTCGACCGGAGCGCCCCCCACGCCCGCGCGGGCTGGCCGGCCCCGATCGCCTGCGCCGCGAGCGGCTCGAGGGCGAACGCGATCCCCATCCCGAACGCCGTCAACGCGAACACGATGGAGCGCGCGATCCCGATCGCCGCGAGATCTTGCACCGAGTCGCGGCCGATGATGGCCGTGTCGACCAGGCCCATGGACACGAGGCCGAGCTGGGCGAGGGTGATCGGCAGCGCGAGGCGAGCGAGCGTGCGCAGCTCGGTGCGCGCATCGGCCCCGGGAGGCCCGAGCGAAGTGCGGCTCATCCTGGCTCCGTGGTTCCCGCGTCTAGCCCCGGGGCCGCGCTGCGTCAACGCGGCCCCGGGGCCGCGCTGCGTCAACGCGGCCCCAGGGCCGCGCGCGGCTCATCGCGCTGCCGACCCGACCGCTGCGTGAGACGGGGCCGGGTCTGCCTTCTCCGTGGCGCCGTGCTGGCCACCCTCGTGCGCGCCGAGCCCGGCGTCGGCGCCGTCCGGCCCGAGGCCGATGGCGCGTCTGTGCAGGAACATCAACAGCCGCTGTGGCTCGTCGCCGAGCGGAACGAGCCCGATCCGCTGCTCATTGCTGGCCTGGGCGATCCCGCTGAGGAGCAAGCTGACCGTGAGATCGCTCTTCGCGTGAGGGAGCGAGACCCCGGCCCCGGTGAAGTTGACCGGGCAGCCGCCATTCACGAGGTGGACCACGCGCCCGGCGAGGCTCACGCAATACCAGTAGTGGGACGGGTCCTCGCGATCGCCCAGGAAGAGCGCCTGTCCCCGGAGGGACCCGTGCTCGAGATCCGACCCGTCCCGGCGGACGACCAGCTCCGGCGGGCGCGGCTGGGAGCGGATCTTCCACGCCGCGAACTCCAGGTCGAGCGAGGAGCAGCTGACGAGCCACACGCCGTCCTTGAGGTGGGGCCAGTGCGCCTCGTTTAGGGTCGTCCTGCCGCTGCACCCGAACACCATGTCGGCCCGCTCGAGGAGCCGCTCGTACGGCGCGTCGGCGCCGCCTCGCAGCGCCGGATCGTGGACGAGCACCTCGATCCCGCGCCGCCTGAGGCACGCCGCCACCGCCTTGCCGATGGCGCCGTAGCCGACCACGAGCGCCGTCTTGCTCGGGTCGATGCGCCCGACGCGGCGCTCCAGGTGCGCGTCGACGCTCTCTCCGATGTACGTCGACTCGACGTTCCTCTTCGTCCACGAGCGCGCGACGTCGACGACCGGCATCCGCAGATCGGTGCTCTCCAGCTCGAAGATCCCGCGCGAGGTGTGCTCGACCGACGCGAACACGTCGACGAGCCCGCGGAAATGGTCGTGCGCGACGCGGATGAGCTTGCCGCCGTCGTCGACGAGCAGGATCTTGCGCCGGCCGCCGGCCTTCGCCCACCTGGCGACCGTCGCGGTCAGCGCGTCGATCGCGGCCGCCTCCAGCGCCTGGCCGAGGGGGAGCCGCTCGTCCATCGAATAGCTCGAGCTGTGCACCGTGTAGCCGCGGTCGAGGAGACAGGCGACGACGCTGAGGTTCGTCGAGTAAGGCTTGCCGAGCACGACGGCGTTCCGGGGATCGAGCCCCCAGCGCTCCAGCTTGCGCAGGACGGCGTCGCTGTCCTGCAGGAGGTGCATCGAGGCGACCAGGAAGCAGTCCCCGAGGTCGACGTCCGGCGCCAGCGCGTGCGCCATGGCATCGAGGACGGGCAGGGTCACGCCGGCCTCGACGCCCACCCCCACACGACCGGAGACGAGCCCGTGCTTGCCGTGGGTCTTGAACAACCGCCGTCGCTCCGAACGATTGTTCCGCGCGACGCTCGAGAATGTCGAAGAGAGAGGGTGCATGTCCAGGGGTCCTTCTTGCCGAGGTGAGCTGCCGGGGCGGCTCGCGGCGCCCGGCCGAGCTCCTGTTGCTGGTTTTCGCGAGAGCACCGACGGCCTCGAGTCACCGCGAGGCGGGGACGCGCGACGGCGCGGGCGGTGCCTCTCGGACCGCTCCGGAAGACGCAGAGACGCCAGCGACCCCCCTCGCGCCCCGAGCGCCCATGGCGTCAGGCCGCTGTGCTGTTGACGCGCCGAGGCCTCGCCCCGTGCGCACCTCCCTGTCAATGCAACCCGAGGGCCAGGCCCAGAAGAGCGGAATCACGGCCGTTCCTGCGAGCCCGCGGGCCGAGGAGGCGGCCCGCGGGTGTGACATGTCACGGCGCGCTGGCAGGTCGAGCAGCGCCGGAAGCGGCGGCGCAGCTCCCGGCGGGGGCGCCCGGGCGCTCATTTCCGCGGCGCGAGACGCCTCGAGCGCGCCACCGCCCCGGCGGGCGATGTCACGTGACATGTCGCACCCTGGCGTGACATGCGCCACGCGCCTGGGCGACAACGCGCAGGCGCGGACGCCGAAATCGCTGCCGACGGCGGACCTGGAGGCGTTCATGACGATCGGCCGTGTCCTGCGGAATGGCTTCGGCTTTCCGACGACCCCCTTCAGCGTGACGTGGCGGCCTTCGTGATCGAACGGCGCGTCCTCCATAGCAGGCGGACAGGCGCGCTCATAGCAGGCGGACAGGCGCGCTCGTCCACTGACTTGAATCGACCTGGGGCCAGCACACGTTCAAGCGGTATCGCGGCGCCGCGGGGGAGCGGCGGTGGGCAGAGGGCGCGGGGCGGGGGGGACGAGGGCTGCCCCGGGGGCCAGGCGGGGGCGGGGCGGTGGCCCTCCTCGGCGAGGGCTCCTCCGCGGCGCACCAGGGACGGGCCTGGGCGACGGTGCTAGGCTCTGGACCATGCAGCACGACGGTCCTGCCGCCCCGCATCAGCCCGTGGCCGGCGAAGCTCGTGGCTATCTGATCCGGCAGTTCGAGATAGCGTGGCAGCTCGCCAGCTATCACCTCGACGGGCTCGGCACCGAAGAGTGCTTGTGGCGCCCTGCGGACGAGGGATTGCACGTTCATCGGGCCGCCGATGGCGCGTGGCGCGCCGACTGGCCGGAGCACGAGGGGTATGATCTCGGCCCGCCGAGCATCGCGTGGCTGACGTGGCATCTCGGCTTCTGGTGGTCCATGGTGCTCGACCGCTCGTTCGGCGCCGGAGCCCTCGCCCGCGAGGACGTGACGTGGCCTGGCAGCGCCGACGGCGTGCGCGCGTGGCTCGGCGGGCTACAGGGACGGTGGCGAGGGGCGCTCGAGCGGGCCACCGACGACGATCTGCGATCGCCGCAGCGAACCCGATGGCCCTTCCAGGACCGCCCGTTCGGTGACGTCGTCGCGTGGGTCAACGTCGAGCTCACGAAGAACGCCGCCGAGATCGGCTACGCACGCTTCCTCCACGCTCGGAGGCCCCCTGAGAGCGCCGAACAGAGCCGGACCTGGCCAGGCGGCCGAGGGGGGCAAGGCTAGTCCTGCGTCACCGAAGTTCGTCCCGGGATCGTCGCGGAGGGGCCGGAGCGCAGGCGGGCCACAGAGTGCCGCGGAGCGGTGTGCGGGTACGAGGGGGCGCCATTTGAAAAAATGAACGATAGAGGGGCGCCAATTAAACAATGTAAATCGAAGCCTCGAACAATCCGCTCCAGATAGAACCAGTGCTTCTGGTGTGCCGCCATGGAGGCACGGGAGGCGCAAAGAGAGACGTCAGGGAGAGCAAAGACTCGCTCTTTGCGCGATTTGTGCTTTCCTCATGTCGCCTCTGGAGAGAGGCTTTCGATCGGGGCACCACGGTGTGCCGGGTGGGCGCCGATGCGCCCATGTCGGAGCGGTCGAGCTCCGGAGCGAGGAGAGGAGCGTGATTATGCGTCGTTCGTGTCCTGGGGTGGTCAAGTCGCTGATCCCTGTCCTTTCGACAGTGCTTGTCGCGTGCAGCGATGCCGGCACCGAGGCGGGCGGCGCAGGAGGCATGGGCCACGACGCGCCCGAGCGCTCGAGCGCGCCGGCCTCGGTGTCCGGCTCGGCGACGACCGGCTCGGCGACGACCGGCTCGGCGACGACCGGCTCGGCGACGACCGGCTCCTCGACGACCGGCTCGGCGACGACCGGCTCCTCGACGACCGGCGCCTCGACGACCAGCTCGTCGACGGCCTCGGGGAGCGGCCCCGATCTCTGGATCCCGGCGCTCGAGACGTCGTGGCACTGGTTGCTCAGCCACCCCCTCGACCTGAACGATCCCAAGGACATGGGCCTGGTCGATCCCACCGGAGCGCCCCTCGATACCCCACCTCCCACGGTCTACGACCTCGACTGGGAGCACACGCCGGCGGAGACGGTCGCCGCCCTCCACGCGAGGGGCGCCAGGGTCATCTGCTACGTCGACGTCGGCGCGTTCGAGGACTACCGCTCGGACGCCGGCGGCTTCCCGGAGTCGGTCAAGGGCAACCCGGATCACCACTGGGAGGGCTCGTTCTGGCTCGACATCCGGCAGATCGACGTCCTCGGGCCGATCATGCAGGCCCGGTTCCAGGTCTGCAAGGACAAGGGCTTCGACGCCATCGAGCCCGACGAGGTCGACGGCTATGCCAATGACACCGGGTTCCCGCTCACCTACGAGGACCAGATCGCCTACAACCGATTCATCGCCGATCTCGCCCATTCGATGGGCATGTCCGTCGGGCTCAAGGGAAACGTCGAGCAGGCCGAGGACCTGTGGCCGTACTTCGACTGGACGCTGAACGAGCAGTGCTTCGAGTACGACGAGTGCGAGATCCTCTTCGATACCTTCGTGGCCAACGGAAAGGCCGTGTTCCACGTGGAGTACGACGATCCCTACTCGGGTCACATGACCGACAGGTCGCTCTTCTGCGAGCAGGCGAACGCGTGGAACTTCAACAGCATGGAGATGCCGCTCTACCTCGACGGCGGCCGATGGCCCTGCCGGTGACCACGGCCCTCCTCGCGCCGGGCCCGCCGCGGGCGTCGCGCCCCGTGCCGGCGTGCTCTCACCTCAGTCGAGCGCCTCGACGTGGAAGCTCGACTGGATCACGCGATGCTTCCGCGCGCCGATGTCGGAGATATCGAACCCGAAGCCCGCGCCCTGGTGCTGGATCCCGCTCGACGTCGCGCCGCTCGGCATCCTCTCCGACGAGCTCACCGTCACGTAGACCTTCGCGCCCTTGGCGAACGCGGCCGTCATCGCGAGCGCGCGCCCGGCGAGCAGCGCCGCCGCCTCGCGCGCCACGTGCGCCCACACCGCCGCGGCGCCGGCCGAGGACGACCGCGCGCGCACGCCGAGCACCAGGCCCGCGCCGCTCAGGTGCACCTCGAACACCACGCGCACCGTCGCGGGCGCATCGGCGGCGGCGCGCACCGCGTCCGCCACCACGGACGCGATCGTCCCGGCGGCCGGCAAGTCCAGCCCGATCGTCTTGTCCCGATCGCGCATCGCCTGGCGCAGCACCTCGCCGGCCTTGTCGGCCGGGGTCTCGCGCGGCGCGGGCGGCGCGGTCGGCGCGGGCGGCGGCGCCGCGCGCTCCGGCAGCACGCCGGGCAGCTGCCACACGGGCACCCCGCCGAGCCCGGCCACGCCCGGCCGCCCGTCCGCGCTCGGCGGGCCCCCGTACTCGTCGTGCCCGGTCGAGGGCGCCGGGACCGCAGGCGCCTCGGGCGGGACGGGGCCTCCTCCCGGCTCGACCGGCGCCTCCTGCGGCGGCCTCTCCGGCCGATCCCGCCGCTCGCGGCGCGCTGTCCGTCCAGGGACCGGCGGCGCCGCGTCGTCGCGCGGCCGCGCCTCCGGCTCCTCGGGCGCGGGCGGCGTCGTGGCGCGCTCCTCGGCGTGCTCCGGCCCGGGCGGCGCCACGGGCTGCACCTCGATCTCCACCTCGCGGTACGCGCCGCTCGAGCGAGCCATGAGCGCCGGGGCCCGGTCGCCTGCGAGCCACGCCATGAACGGAATGGCGGCGTGGAGCAGCGTCGCTGCGATCAGGAAGCGGACCTCGCGGGAGAGCAAGCGCGGTGCACCTTGCTGGGTACAGCGGAGGGGCGCAAGTGCGCGTTACGTCACCAGCGCGCTCGCCTCGCCACGCGCGCCTCATCTGTACATCCGAGCACAGCCCGGGCACATCCCTCCCGCCTCCTCGCTTCACTGTCCGAGGCACCTGCTCCCGCGTGATCCAGCAGGATACAGGGTATTACGGCCGCGCTTAAATATGCGCCTGCGGCACGGTTGCCGCTTGAGCTTGATGCCGTGCTGGTCGATCCTCCGGCCCCCGTGACGCCTGGGGGCTCGCGGCAGGAGCAGAGAGTCAGCGCGGAGCCGGCAGTGCAACGCGCTCACGAGCACGAAGCCGCGCCTGGGCGGCCTGGGCCGGGTGTGGCGTCCCCGATGTAAGGAGGGGGATCGAAATGAAGGGAAACGTGCGCGCTGACAGGTGGCCTGCGGACCTCTCGCCGACCCCCACGCCGCCGCCGGTCGCCCTGGAGCACGAGCCGCCCGCCGAGCGCGGCCTTTCGCTCGGCCCGCCGCCGTTCGCAAAGGCGCACGATCCGCTCGATCGCGGCCTCCCGCTCGGCCTCGATCCGGCGCTGCACGGGCCGGCCTCGTTCCCCCTGGGCGAGGTCGCGCCGGTTGCTGCCTGGTCCCCGCCGTCGCCGGCCGAGCGCCGCGCGCGCAGGCGGCGCGCCCTGGGGGCGGCGGTCCTGGTCGCGGCGACCCTGGTCGCCGTCGTCCTGATCACCGCGCGCGAGATCGCCGCGCGGGTGCCGGCCGCCGCGGTCGCCGCCTTGCACGCCACGACGCCCGCGGGCCACGCGCTGGTCCCCGCGAGCCGCGCCCTCATCCTCGCCGCCCGCCCGGCGCGCGAGGGCGCCGGGGCGGAGGCGCCCGCCGCCGCTCCCGAGCAGGCCGCTCCCCAGCAAGCCGCTCCCCAGCAGCAGCAGGCCGCGCCCCAGCACGTCGCGCCCCTGCAGCTCGAGCGCGCCCAGGCGGCGACGCCGCCGCCCGCGATCCGGCACGACGGGTACGCGTCGATCCGCGGCGGCGTGCTCTTCACGCCCGTCACGTTCACGCCCGCCGGGTCGAGCTACGATCTCCTCGTCCACTTCCACGGCAACACCCAGCTCGTCCGCGAGAGCGCCGAGGTCGCCGGCCTCGACGCCGCGGTGGCCGTCATCAACCTCGGCGTCAGCTCCGGCGCCTACGAGGACAGCTATGCGGTGCCGGGCACCTACGAGCGCCTGCTCGCGGACGTCGATCGGGCGCTCGCGCGGCGCGGGTTGCCGAGCCCGCGGCTCCGCCGGGTCGCGCTCTCCTCGTGGAGCGCCGGCTACGGCGCGGTCGCGAAGATCCTCGAGCGCCGGCGCGACCTCGCGTCGCTCGACGCCATCCTCGTCACCGACGGCATCCACTGCGGCCTCGCGCCCTGGCACGAGAGCGGCCTCAACACGCCGCAGCTCGCCTCGTTCGCGCGCGCCGCGCAGCGCGCCGCCTCGGGCGAGATCCTGTTCACGATCACGCACTCGGAGATCGACCCCGGCTCCTACGCGAGCTCCAGCGCGACGGCGAGCTACCTGCTCGAGATGGCGGCAGGGCGCCCGGTCGAGCGCTCGATCTCGCGCGACGCGCCGCCGCACCTGCGCCTGCGCGCGGCCGAGGGCGCGGTCTCGAGGAAGCTCGAGAAGCGGATGGTCCCGACCACCGAGGCCAGCGTCGGCGACCTCCACGTCCGCGGGTACCAGGGCAACACCGCCGAGCACCACATGGCGCACCTGTTCCAAATGGCGTCCACCGTCCTCCCCGAGCTCGTCGAGCGCTGGCGCGAGGGCGGCGATCCCCCCTAGCTCCGGCTCCGCGCCTCCTCGATCCACGCCGTGATCGCCGCCGCGACCGGGTGATCCGGGCCGAGCTCCGCCTCGGCGATCGCCCGCGCCCGCTCGTAGAGCGGCAGCGCCGCGGACGGCCGCCCCGCGGCGTGGTGGATCTGCGCGAGCCGGACCAGCGTCGGGCGGAGCGACGGGTGCGCGCCCCCGACGAGCGCCTCCCGCGCGGCGAGCGCGCGCTCGTACAGCGACGCCGCCTCGCCCGCGTCGCCGAGCGCCTCGCGCGCGGCGGCCAGGTTGTGGAGGATCGACGCGTGGAGCGCCCCGTCCACGGCCGGGTCGGCCGCGGCGATCTCGAGCGCCCTCCGGAGCATCGCCTCCCGCTCGGCGACGGGGCGATCCTCCTCGAGGAACGTGGCCGCGTTGTAGAGCGCCTCCGCGACGAGCGGGTGCCCTCCGCCGAGCGCCGCCTCGCGCAGCGCGATCGCCCGCTGGAAGAGCGGCGCCGCCTCGGCGCGCGCCCCCTTCCGGCCGAGCAGCAGCCCGAGCCGGTTCAGCAGGGCCGCGAGCTCGACCGGATCCGGCTCCCGCGTCCGGTCGTGGCCCGCGAGCATCCGGCGGAACAGCGCCTCGACGTCGTCGCTCTTGCCCTGCCGCTCCAGGATGGCGGCGAGCTGCTCGAGCAGCCTCGGCAGCGGCGGGTCGGTGTCCGCCCCGGCCGCCTCGGCGATGGCGATCGCCCTCGCCGAGCTCGCGCGCGCCTCGTCCAGCCGGCCCTGCGCGAGCTGCGCCGAGCTGAGCGCGTAGAGCGGCGCCGAAAGCTCGGCGTCGTCGGTGCCGTAGATCACCTCGGCGAGGCCGAGCGCGCGCGCGCACGCCGCCTCCGCGTCGGCGTGGCGGGAGGCGGCGAGCGCGGAGGCCGCCTCGTCGAGCAGGCGCCTGTACTCTCTTCCCTTCCACCAGCGCAAGAGGGCGCGATCGGGTCGCATGCGCCTCTCCTTACCCCGCCGCCCCCGGGGAGGGCGAGAAGGTGGGCGGCGTCCGACGCCGCGCGGCGAGGGCGGCGCGCCGCAGAGGCGCGCGCGGAAGGGGACACCTGGACGCGGAGCCGTGTATCCTGCGAGCAGGATCTGCGTGGGACCGAGGTGGGATGCAGACACGGGATGCCAGCAACTGGCGGTTCCTCTGGATCGGGGCTATGGCGCTCGGCGCACGGTGCAGCGGCTGCCGCACAGGGCGGACGGCCTGCCGCACGGGACGATCGAGGAAAGGTCGCCAAGGACTTTTCTTCCGTTTAGACTGCCCGGACGGCCCCACGCGCCGAAGCCCCCCACGATCATGAGGTCCAAGCTCACGCATCGCGAGGCATCGTTACCGAGGGGAGGGCTCGCCCGCGCC
This sequence comes from Sorangium cellulosum, assembly GCF_004135735.1. Lineage (GTDB taxonomy): Bacteria > Myxococcota_A > Polyangia > Polyangiales > Polyangiaceae > Sorangium > Sorangium cellulosum_F. The sequence continues at coordinate 718,662 of NZ_CP012670.1, forward strand.
CGCACGGGGAAGGCGACGGAGTTCATATGAGTGCCAACGAAAACGTCGTCGATGATGTAGCGCGCAGCGAGCCGATCGATCCGTTGCTCGGGAAGGTGCTCAACGGAAAGTTCAAGATCCTTTCCATGCTCGCGACCGGCGGCATGGGGACGATCTACCGCGGCGAGCAGATCCCGCTCGGGCGCCCGGTGGCGATCAAGGTCCTGATCCCGAACCAGGCCTCGCGGCAGCTCGACCCGAACTTCCACAAGCGCTTCTTCCTGGAGGCGAGCATCCTCGCGCGCCTGCAGCACCCGAACATCGTCACCGTCTTCGACTACGGCAAGATCGAGGCCGATGATCAGGAGCGGTACTTCATGGCGATGGAGTTCCTCGAGGGCGAGACGCTCTTCCGGCGCGTGCGCCGGCAGGGGCGCCTCCCGCCGCCCGAGGCGATGCGCATCGCGCGGCAGATCGCGCGCGGGCTGCGCGAGGCGCACAAGCACGGCGTCGTCCACCGCGATCTCAAGCCGTCGAACATCATGCTCGTCTCCAACGAGGACGCCGAGGAGGCTGTCAAGATCCTCGACTTCGGCCTCGTGAAGCAGCTCGGCGACGACTCGGAGGAGCTCACGCAGCAGGGCGCCTTCCTCGGGTCGCCGCGCTTCATGTCGCCCGAGCAGATCTCGCACGGCAAGGTCGATCTGCGGACCGACATCTACTCGCTGGGCGTGATCCTCTACCAGATGCTCTGCGGCAAGGTGCCGTTCGAGTCCGAGAAGTCGATCCAGATCCTGATGGCGCACCTGCAGCAGCCGGTGCCGCGCATGAAGGAGCGGAACCCGGACATCGACATCCCCGAGCCGCTCGAGGCGCTCGTGATGCGCTGCCTGGCCAAGGATCCGGACGGCCGGCCCGCGACCATGGACGCGCTGATCCAGGGCCTCGGCGAGTGCGCGCGCGGCATGGGCGTGGCGACGGCGTTCGGCTCGACGCAGATCACGTCGTTCGAGTCGCTGCCCGGCGTGCAGATCTCGTCGCGCTCGTCGACGATGCAGGCGCTCAAGGAGGCGGTCACGCTCCCGGCGCCGACGGACGACGAGGCGAGCGGCCGCACGTCCGGGGTGGGGACGTCCCTGGGCGCCGCGACGACCTCGGCGACGGACGCGAAGGGCGGCGCGGGCGCGCAGGACGCGCGGCCCGGCTCGGGGAAGAAGACGGCGATCCTCGCCGCGGTTGGCGCCGTCGTCGTGGCGGGGCTCGCCTTCGTCTTCACCCGCAGCCCCGCGGAGCCCCCGCCCACGCCCGTGGCCGCGGCCGATCCGGCGCCCACGTCCGCGCCGGCCGCGCTTCCCAGCGACAACAAGGGCTCGTCGACGTTCGTGCTCATCCTCGACTCGATCCCGTCGGGCGCGGACGTCCTGGAGGACGGCAAGTCGCTCGGGCAGACGCCGCTCCAGCTCTCGATCGAGAACGAGAAGGTGCGCGACGCGCCTCGCCGGCTGACGGTGCAGAAGGAGGGCTTCCAGCCGTACTCCGTTGCCCAGGGGCCGTCGGACGTGTCCGTGCGCCTCGTCGCCCCGCTCGTGCAGACCGCGGCGCCGGAGAAGGAAAAGGAAAAGGAAAAGGAGAAGGAAGAGCCGACGAGCAGCAAGCGGCCCACGTGGACCGTCCGCCGCGCGCCGCCGCCTCCTCCTCCTGCCACGACGTCGGTGAAGCCGAAGGAGCCGCCGCCCCCCATCATCCGCAACGAACGGTAGAGCGGCGGTCGCCCGCTTCGGATACGGGCCCACCTCGGCGTTTTCGGTGCTCGGCGTCCTTTCGTACGCCTGCGCGCCGAAAACGCCGATCTGGGCCCGTCTCCTGTGCGGGCGACCGCCGCTCTGTGGCGAGCGCGCCAGGGCGTCGTGCGTGAGGGCGTCGGGCGCGTGAGCGTTGGGCGTGGGAGGATCGTCGCGCGCGCGGTCGTCGCGCGCGCGAGCGTCGTAGGTGGGGACATCGGCGCGCGGTCGCCGCGCGCGCCCGCGTTGCGGGTCAGCCCCTGGAGCGGCCGGCGCGCCGCCGGAGCGCTGCCCCGAGGAGCGCCGCGGCCGCGGTGAGGGCGGCGCCTGTGCCCGCGAACGGACCGCCCGCGAGCGCCCCGCCGTAGCTGCACGATCCACCGACGCGGTTGCAAGGAGCGTCCGCGTCGCTCCGGGACGTCACCACCGGCGCGCCCGCAGGCTCTGCCGCGTCGTCGCCGTCCATGTCGTCCTCCGTGTCGCACCAGGGGGCCCCGGCGCCGTCGTCCTCGTCCCGGACGTCGTCGCCCGCGCGCTCGGCGTCATCCAGATCGTCCCAGGCGCCCATGTTCCCCGCGAACTCCAGGGCCTTCGCGGCGATGGCCGTCCCGTGCTCGTAGGCCCCGATGTCGATCGCGCCCGCGGCCGGCCGCCGCGGCGCCCCGCCGGGCGCGCGCACGCTTCGCTCGGGCGCGAACTGCGGCGCGTCGAGCGGACGCGGGAACGGGTACCCCGACGGGCTCGCCGTCTTCCTGGCGCCCGCGTCGACGAGCGGGCTGCGCGCCGACGGGCGGAGATCCAGCGCGCCGAGGTTCGCGAACCCCGGATCGGCGCCGCGCACCGTGCCCGTCCAGCTCGCCGGGATGGCCGAGGAGCCCGCCGACACCCAGTTGTTCGCGCCCGAGATCAGCGCCCTGCCCGCCGCCCAGCTCGCCGAGCGGTCCACGTAGACGTCCACGCCGCCGCCGCCGACCCGGTAGAACACGTTGTTGCTCATCTCGACGCTCTCGATGCCGTCGAACATCCGGATCGCCGAGTTCGACCCCGGGGCGAGCAGGAACGTGTTGTTCACGAACCGGAAGCGACCGAACGTCTGCCCCGTCCCGTCGCCGCCGACGCGCGCCACGAAGTGCTTGCCGGTCTTGCGGAAGACGTTGCCGACCACGTCGGAGTCCTCGCGCGCGAGCCCCTCGGCCTGGCCGTCGGGCCCGATCAGCTCGATCTCGTGGTATTTCGCGCCCTCGATCCAGTTGTAATAGATCTCGTTCCGCTCCGCGCGGCTCTTCACGTTGTTGCCGCCATTGCCGTCGTGCACGTAGGAGTGCCGCATGCGGAACACCGAGCCGGGGTACGTCTCCTCGTCGGTCGCGATGTAGATGGGGTGCCTGGTGTCGCCCCTGCCGGACGCGTAGACCTCGACATACTCCAGCGTCAGCGAGCCCGACCCCGAGTCGGCGCCGAGGATCCCGTGGCCGGGGCAATCGCGCACGACCGTGTCGCGGATCGTCACGTCGTGCGCGCGGTTGAACACGCATCGGCTCGTGCCCCGCGTGATGTCGAAGCCCTCGAAGACGTAATGGTTTCCGCCGAAGACCACCGTGTTCGCGCCGCCCGATAGCACAGGGCGACGGCCGTTCACGCGAACTCCGCGGATCGTGATCTTCTTCGACGCGGTTCCGGACTTCTTGAAGGTGATATCCCCTGAATAGGTCGCGTCTCCATGGACCTCGACCACATCCCCGGCAGCGAGGCGAGGGGCGACCGCCTCGAGGCTCGCATACGGCTTGCCTCGACCCACCTCGTACGTCGCTCCGCTCGCCGGCGATGCCGTGAGCAGCAGGGAGAGCCCGATGCCCGGCGCGACGAGGGAGAGCGTTGCGAGGTGTCTTGTGTTGAGTTGCTGCATCGCCGCAATCTCGCGTGTTGACAACCCGGAGTGCAAGCTGCTTTTTAGTGAAATGCATGATGGGTAATTGGGGAAACACCTGACGCCCGGGGAAATCTACAGGTCCTTCAAGGATGCCTGGCGTTCGCTCCCTTGTCGTTTATCCATTGAAGCGGTCATGTTCATTGAAATGCAGGTGAATCTGCGGATCATCGCACGATCGAATGCGCCGGCGCACGCGGGGGCCGCGAGGGTCGGGTGGGGCGGTTTCCCTCGGCACGGGCGGCGTCCCGTGCCATGGATCCGACCATGTCCCGGATTGTCCTCGCCTCCACGTCTCCTTTCCGGCGGGCGCTCCTCGACCGCCTCGGGCTCGCGTACGAGGCGGTCGCGCCGGTGTTCGACGAGATCGCGCCGGAGGGCCTCTCGCCCATCGAGTGCGCCCGCCGCTTCGCGGAGGGGAAGGCGATGAGCCTCGAGGGCGCGCGCCCGGGCGCGCCGATCGTCGGCGCCGATCAGGCGCTCGACCTCGATGGCGCGCTCTTGCGCAAGCCGGCGACGCTCGACGAGGCGGCCGACCAGCTCTCGCGGCTCGCGGGGCGCGCGCACGCGCTCCACACCGCGGTCGCGGTGCACGCGCCCCCGGGGCTCCCGGGCGTGCCCGCGGGGGCGCCGCGGACGCTGTCCGAGGTCGTGACCGTGGAGCTCCGCGTCCGCCCGCTCGACCGGGCGCAGATCCGCCGTTACGTCGCGCTGGATCGGCCGATCGGCAGCGCGGGCGGCTACCTCTTCGAGCAGCGCGGGCCGTGGCTGTTCGACGAGGTGCGCCACGCGGACGAGACCGCCATCGTGGGCCTGCCGCTCGTCCCGCTCTGCCGCCTGTTGCGCCGCTTCGGGATCGATCCGCTCTCCGACGCGCCCGCGCGCTGACCGCCCCGGGCGTCGCGCCGCGCCCCGGGGCGCGGGGGCCGTGGCGTGCCCGTTGCAACCGTGCCTCGAGCCTGCCGCTGGGCTCTTCCGACTGAGCACCTTCTGCCGGGCGACGCCGACGGGCGGGTCAGGCGCTCGAGGAGGTGAGGGATCATGGAACGCTCGCCCTCCAGCGGGGCCGAGGCGCTCACGGCCGTCGAGCTGTCCAGGTCGTGGTCGGCCCTCGAGAACGACGCGCGGGTGCAGGCCTATCGCCGCCTCCGGCGCGAGGAGGCGGAGGACTTCTTCCAGGGGCTCTCCTCCGCCGACCAGGGCGCGCTCCTCGTCGCCCTCACGCCGCGCGAGCGCAAGCTCTCGCTCCGCCTCCTCGCGCCGGACGACGTGGCGGACATCCTCCTCGAGGTATCGCCGGCGGAGCAGGAGGGGCTGCTCTCGCTGCTCGACGCGCCGACGAGGAAGGAGGTCAGCGCGCTGCTCGCGTACGCCGAGGACGCGGCCGGCGGGCTCATGAGCCCGTGGTTCGCGCGCGTGCGGCCGGAGGCGACGGTCGACGAGGCGATCCGCTACCTCAAGCGGCAGGCCACGGACCACCTCGAGACCCTCTATTACGGCTACGTGCTCGACCCCGAGCAGCGGCTGCTCGGCGTCGTGTCGCTGCGGCAGCTCGTCACGGCGCCCGGCGACCAGCGCGTCAGCGACGTCATGAAGACCGACGTCATCGCGGTCAACGAGGACGTCGATCAGGAGGAGGTCGCGCGGCTCTTCGCCGAGCACGACCTCGTGGCGATCCCCGTCGTCGACGGCGAGGGCCGCATGAAGGGCATCGTCACGGCCGACGACATCGTGGACGTCGTGGAGGAGGAGGCGACCGAGGACATCCAGAAGCTCGGCGGCATGGAGGCGCTCGACGCGCCGTACCTCCGGACCCCGCTCTTCAGCATGCTCAAGAAGCGCGCGGGCTGGCTCTCCGCGCTGTTCGTGGGCGAGCTCCTCACGGCCACGGCGATGGGGCATTACGAGGACGAGATCGCCCGCGCCGTCGTGCTGGCCCTCTTCGTGCCGCTCATCATCTCGAGCGGCGGCAACTCGGGCTCCCAGGCGACGACGCTGGTCATCCGCGCGATGGCGCTCGGCGAGATCCGGCTGTCGGACTTCTTCCGCGTCACCCGGCGGGAGCTCGCGTCGGGCCTCGCGCTCGGCGGGATCCTCGGCGCGATCGGCTTCGCGCGCGTCGTGATCTGGCAGCAGCTCTTCGGGGCCTACGGCGAGCACCACCTGCTGCTCGCGCTGACGGTCGCGATCAGCCTGATCGGCGTCGTGACGTGGGGCACGCTCGCGGGCGCGCTCCTGCCGTTCGCGCTCCGGGCGCTGCGCTTCGACCCGGCGAGCGCCTCGGCCCCGTTCGTGGCCACGCTCGTCGACGTCTCCGGCCTCGTGATCTACTTCACCGCGGCCGAGCTCCTGCTCCGGGGCAAGCTGCTCTGAGGCGCCCGGCCGGGGGTGGGGCCCGCGGGGGCTCACCGGAGGGGCTGGAGTGGAGGCGAGCCACGACAGGGGCTCGCCGGAACGCAAGCCCCGGAGGTGAGCCCCCGCGGGCCCCACCCCCGGCCGGGCGCCCTTGCTACGGGTTACGGGTCGACGCGCGACGCGAGGTACCTGGCCGCGAGCGCGCCGACCACGCGGGCGTCCTCTCGCCAGCGGCCGCCGCTCGTGAGCTTGTCCGCGTCGCTGGACGCGGCGATCGTGCCCGGGTTGGGCGCGTGCGTTCGGTTCGAGAGCTGGATCTCGTCGAGCACCTTGCCGTCGGGCGTCGTGATCCGGAGCGTCAGGATGAGCCGGCTCGGCTTCGAGGAGACGACCGCGTAGTAGCCGGGCTCCAGGGAGGCGATGTAGGGCCGGATCAGGAACGGCGCGGACGTGGGGCCGTCGGCCGGCGCGACCTCGATGCCCTCCTCCCTGGCGCGCTCGATCAGCGCCTTCGCGAACTCCTCGTCGATGGTCACCTTGTCTGTCAGGAAGCTTTGCTGCTCGTCCCGGTCCTGGTCGGAGAGGTACACGGCCTCGGGCTGATCGCCGACGCGGAGCCCCGTGTAGTCGACGGGCAGCACGGCGAAGTAGCGCTGGTTCACGAACGTATCGGGGCTTGCCTGGGTCACGACGCGCCAGCGCGGCGCGCACCCCGTGAGGGCCGCGAGGCCGAGCAGCGCGGCCGCGACGAAGCTGCGACGGTGCATGGAGATCTCCTTGCGAGGGCCCCGCCTTGTAGGCCATGTCCGCGCGCCATGGCAAGGGATGGCGGCGGCGCGCCGCGGGCGCGCGGCCGCGCCAGCGCCTTTGCCCCGGACGGGGGGCGCTCCGTCGCCAAAGGACGCCGGCCGCGCGCGCTCGCCGGATCATGTGCAGTGGGCGGACACGGCCCGAGCTGGCCTGTGAGATGCAATGACCACCTCGGACGAGGATGGATGTTCCATCGTGGTTGGAGGTGAAGCCATGATCTCGCATCTCGCAGCAGGTCTCTTCGGCTTTTGGCCCATCGTGGTGTTTCCGATATTCGAGGCCGATCCACCCGACGCCGGCGGCGGCTCGCAGGTCGCCGGCGTCGACGAGCCGGGGGTCGTCGGCGCGCAGGACGAGGGCGCCCTGCGGTACGTCTATTCGATCTCCTGCATCGAGGGCAGCACGGGAAAGAAGAGCTTCAGCACCGCGGACGACTTCTGCAGCGCCCTGCGGGGCGAGCAGGTCTGCTCGGAGAGCGCGGCGCTCTTCGCGCTCCTCCACGGCTGCCCGTGAGGGCGCCGGGCGCGGCGCGGGGCCGCGGCTCGCCGCGCTGCACCGGAGAGAGGTCGTCAGTCAAGATCGTCGGATACGATCTCCCGGCGCGCGCCGCGATCGCGCGCCCGCGCGGTCGCGGCGCCCGGTCAACCCTCCTCCGGCGCCATCGACGCCGCGCGGCGAAGGTACAAACCCTTGACATCGGGGGTTGGCCTTGCTCTTCCTAGCGGGCGCGGACCTCCATTGCCAGGTCGCGTGCCTCGGAGGCTCAGATCGTGACGAATCTCTACCTCGTCCGGCACGGAGAAGCGCGGGTCAACGTGAACCATATCGTGGGGGGCATGCGCGGCGACACCGGGCTGACGCCGCTCGGCGTCCTCCAGGCGGAGCGGCTGCGCGATCGCCTGGCGGCCACGCGCGAGATCGCGGCCGACGTGCTGATCGCGAGCACGTACCACCGCGCGCGGCAAACGGCGGAGATCATCGCGCCCGCCCTGGGTTTGCCGGTCACGCTCGACGATGACGTCCAGGAGCTCCGCCCCGGCGAGGCGGACGGGCTCCCGGTGGGAGAGGCGATGGTGCGCTACGCGATCGATTTCGAGCGCGAGCCGTACCGCCCGGCGAGCCCCGGAGGAGAGAGCTGGGCGCAGTTCATGCTCCGGGTCTCTGCCGCGCTCGACCGGATCACGCGCGAGCACGAGGGGCGGACGATCACCGTCGTCACGCACGGCGGTTTCATCGACGTCGCGTTCCTCCATTTCTTCAAGATGAACGCGCTCGCCTTTCCGGCCGCGCACTTCTCCACACGACACACCTCGCTGACCCACTGGCAGCGCCGCCGGCGCTGGGGCCGTGCCGAGGCGTGGCACCTTATTTATTACAATGACAGCGCTCACCTGCGCGACGTGGAGCGGACGGTGCGCATCCCGTGGGCGGAGCTGTCCACGCTGGCCCCGCGGGACGTCGACGATTCGTCCGGGCCGCCGTCGTCGGAGAGCGGCGAGGGGCGCTAGAGCGGCTCTCGGCCGGGGCGACGCGGCGCCGAGGCGGGGACTCCACGGGTCGGCGCTCGCGGCGCGGCTTGCGCCGCTGCCGGGAGGCGAGCTACATGAGTTGGATGATGGGTCCCGTTCACGCCACCTTCCTCGTCGCCGCGCCCGATCAGCCTGGGCTCGTCGCGCGGCTCGCAGGGTTCTTCTACGATATCGGCCTGAACATCATCGACGCGAGCAATCACACCGATGTGTACATGGACGAGGGCCCTCGTTTCTACATGCGCCTCGTCGTCGATCTGTCCGGCCTCTCGTCGCCGTCCGCGGTCACCGCCCTGGGCGGCTCGGCCACCCGCAGCGCGATCGAGGCTGCCTTTCGCGAGCTCGCCACGGCGCTCTCGGCGCGCTGGTCGGTCGACTACAGCGATCACATCCCCAAGATGGCGATCCTGGTCACGAAGGATCCGGCGTGCCTCTACGATCTCGTGCTCCGGCAGCGCGCCGGCGAGCTGCGCTGCGAGATCCCGCTCGTCATCTCGAATCATCCCACGCTCGAGTCGGTGGCCGAGAGCTTTCGGATCCCGTTCTTCTGTCTCCCGATCACGCCCGAGATCAAGCGTGAGCAGGAGCGTCAGGTGCTCGAGTTGCTGAAGAGGCACCATGTCGATCTCGTCGTGCTCGCGCGGTACATGCAGATCCTCTCGGAGGAGATGCTCCACGAGGGGCCGCCGGTCATCAACATCCACCACGGCTTCCTGCCTGCCTTCCAGGGCGCGAAGCCGTATCACCAGGCGCACGCGCGCGGGGTGAAGCTCATCGGCGCGACGGCGCATTACGCCACCCGGGATCTCGATCAGGGGCCGATCATCGAGCAGGACGTCGCGCGGGTGAATCACCAGATGGGTCCGGACGAGATGACGCGGGTGGGGCGCGACGTGGAGCGCATCGTCCTCTCCCGCGCCGTCCGGGCGCACCTGGAGCGGCGTGTCATCGTCGAGGGGCGCCGCACCATCGTCTTCTGAGCGGCGGTCACCCGCTTCGGATACGGGCCCATCTCGGCGTTTTCGGTGCTCAGCGCACGTGAGTGCGCTTCCGCGCCGAAAACGCCGATCTGGACCCGTCTCCTGTGCGGGTGACCGCCGCTCGGCGGCGCATCTACCCGAGGGAAGGGCGGGTATGGCACACCCTGGAACTGCGGTAGGCCCGGGTGGAGGGTGTTCACCGCGCGCGCTGGGGACGGGCCGTGTCTGAGGGAGGAAGGGCGGGTATGGCACACCCTGGAACTGCGGTAGGCCCGGGTGGAGGGTGTTCACCGCGCGCGCTGGGGACGGGCCGTGTCTGAGCCCGGTTGCCCTGTCTCCTCCGGCGGAGCCGGGGGAGACAGGGCTCAGGCGAGTTCGGCGGGGCCCCGGCGCGCGCGGTGAACACCCTCCACCCGGGCCGGGCAGCACACCGAGACCGCCCCCGCCCCCGCGGCGATCCGCGCCCACGGACAGGCCCCCCTGGGCGACGACCTGGTCCCGCTAGCGCGGCACCCCGCTCATCAGCCCTCGGGCCTCTTGCCGAAGAGCCACTTCCGCGCCTCCTCGTCGAGCGCCGGGCTCTGGTTCCTGAGCTCGCTCCCGACCGCGAGCCCGCGCTCCACGGCCGGCCGCGCGCGCACCGCCTCGATCCACCGCCTGAGGTTCGGCAGATCGTCGAGCTGCCAGCCGTACATCTCGTGCAGCTTCGCCCAGGGGAAGCTCGCGATGTCCGCGATCGAGTACTCGCCCGCGAGGTACGGCCGATCCGCGAGCCGCTTGTCCATCACGCCGTAGAGCCGGCGCACCTCGTTCGTGTAACGGTCGATCGCGTAGGGGATCTTCTCCTGCGCGTACTGGCGGAAGTGCCCCGCCTGGCCGCTCATCGGGCCGAGGCCGCCCATCTGCCACATGAGCCACTGGATCACCTCGTGGCGCCCGCGGACGTCCGACGGGATGAGCTTGCCGGATTTCTCCGCGAGGTAGAGCAGGATCGCGCCCGACTCGAACACCGAGATCGGCGCCCCGCCGCCCTCCGGCGCGTGATCGACGATCGCCGGCATCCGGTTGTTGGGGCTGATGGCGAGGAACTCCGGCTTGAACTGCTCGCCCCGCCCGATGTTGACCGGGATGACCTTGTACGGGAGCCCGAGCTCCTCGAGCAGGATGCTGACCTTCCAGCCGTTCGGGGTGGGCCAGTAATAGAGATCGATCATCGTGCGCCGCCTCCGTGATGTGCCGCCGAGCCCGGCGGCGTTCTGCCTCGAGCTCCGGTCGGGCAGCGCGCCGTGCTGCCGCGCGCCGGCCTCGCCTGCGCTCCTGTCGCATCGGTGGCACGTCGACCCGTGGAGGGCAACCGGCGATCGGCGCTCAGCCCGCGGGCCGCGCCCCGTCGACGAGCGCGCGCAGCGCCGCGACGTGCGCGGGCCCCGTCCCGCAGCACCCGCCCACGATCGTGGCGCCCGCCGCGATCCAGCGGCGCGCGAGCGCCGCGTACCGCGCCGCGGACGCGCTGTCCGTCCCCGCGGGGAAGCCGATCCCCTCGCTCGCCGCGCCCGCGTTCGCGTAGGCCCCGAACGCGACGCCGCTCGCCGCGAGCTGCTCGACATACGCGAGCGTGCGCGTCGCCGGGGTGCAGTTGACGAGCACGGCCCGCGCGCCGCGGCGGGCGGCCTCGCGCGCGGCGATCCCCATCTCCCCCGGCGACAGCAGATCCGCCCCCGGGCCCGCCGTGAACGCCACCCACGCCTCGACGCCCGTGGCGACCGCCTCCTCGAGCGCCACGAGCGCCTCGCCGGGGTGCGGGAACGTCTCGCAGAGGATCAGATCCACGCCCGCCGACGCGAGCGCCCGCGCGAGCTCCCGGTGCTCCTGCCGCGCGTCGGCCGGGCTCAGATCCGGCCGGTAGCAGTCCTCGAGCGGCGCGACGCTCCCGGCGATCCGGTGCCGCGAGCCCGCCTCGCGCGCGGCCTCGCGCGCGAGCGAGACCGCGCGCGCCGTGAGCTCGGCCCACGCGGCGCCCGCCTGCCGCCGCCGGGTGCGGAACGTGTTCGCCGTGTGCACCGTCGCGCCCGCGAGCGCGTACTCCCGGTGGATCGCGCGGACGACCTCGCGGCCGCGCGCGTCGAGCAGGGCCGCCGCGCTCCAGAGCGGCGCCGGCGTCTCGACCCCCCGCGCCGCGAGCTCGGTCCCGACCGGGCCGTCGAGGATCGTGACGCCGGCCCCCGCCGCGACTGCCCCGCACGCTCCCGAGGACCCGTCCTTCATGTAGGCACCGGTATGTCCGTGGTCGGCTCTTTCGGCAAGCCCTGACATCACCTCGGAACTCGACGTATCTCGGCAGGTGAGCCCGCCCCGCACAGCGCACCGTCCCGACCACTACGCCGCAGAAAGGACGATGGAATTATCTCTCGGACCGGGAATTTGCTTGCCAGACCCGGGGGCCCTGCGGCACCGTTTCAATGAATGCGTCTTCCCCCCATTCCACTCACTCGCGGGAGTCGCGGGGGGTCTACAATTCGCGTTACTCCTCGGGACGACAGGGTGTGAAGCCCCCGCTGGCCAGCGAGAGGCCAGACGAACGCCGTGTTGAGCCAACAGAAAGGAATGCAAGTCATGATTCGACACTCCATCCGTTCTTCCAGGTCGATCGCCCTCTGTTTTTCGCTCGGCGTCATCGCAGCGGTCGGCATCGCCGGGTGCACCGCGTCAGAGCCGGGGTCGGACGAGCTCCCGGTCGAGCCCAGCGTGCAGCATCAGCGGATCACCCAGGACAAGATCGCCGCCCTGTCGGAGGGGCAGTTCCTGAGCCTCGACCTGTCCGAGAACACGGTCTTCGCCATCGACTACGCGAAGGCGCCGGTCGACTACTCGCGCATCAAGCTCTCCACGAGCGACGGCAAGGAGGTCCTGCTCGAGACGCAGATGGCCGCGGTGGAGAACGGCGACTACGGCGACTACCCGGCGCCGGTCCTCCGCGAGGCCTCGGACCAGCGGTTCCGCATCGCGTCGGACCCGGCGTACTTCGGCGTGCTGACGCAGAGCGAGCTCGATCAGCTCAAGGTCGACGGCTACTTCTACTCGGAGACGCCCCCGCCGGCGCCGGAGTCCCGCCCGCAGAGCGACGACGGCTGCGTGCACGCGGTCTGCGAGATCTGCGTCGACAACGACACCGGCGGGTCGCCCGTGACCTGGGAGCAGGGCACCTACACCTGCTACCTGGTCGAGCACACGTGGTGCTGAGCCGCGCGTGACGATGGCCTCTCCCCCCTCCCGCTCAGGACATCGTTGATGCGATCGCTCTCGGTCTGGTGCGGTGCGCTGCTCGCCCTCTCGGGCGCGGCCTGCGCCGAGGACGACGGTCCGGTGCTCGCGAGCGGCCTCCCGAGGCCGCTCGCGGGCGTCTACTTCGACTTCGGCCCGGCGCCGACGGACGAGCGCTTCCGCGCGCTGATGGCGTTCTCGACCCGGGACGTCGAGGCGCTCGAGCGCACGATCGACGACATCTACGACCCCACGAGCCCGAGCTTCCGGCAGTACATGTCGGTCGAGACCTGGATGGAGCGCCACGCCCCCGACGAGAGCGACATCGCGATCGTCGAGGGGTGGCTCGTCGAGCAGGGGATGGAGATCAAGCGCCGGGCCACGAACCGGCTGCTCCTCGAGTTCACGGGCACGGTCGAGCAGTTCAACATCGCGTTCGACGTCGAGCTCCGCGACTTCGAGCGCGAGAACCCGTCGGCCGGCGGCGCGCCGCTCCGCACGTACGGCGCGCTCTCGCCGCTCAGGCCGCCGCAGAAGATCATCGACCTCGCGGCGGGCGTGGCCGCGGTCGAGATCCCCGCGGACACCGCGCCGCTGGCGCAGGAGGGCGGCTCGATCGAGACGACCCCCCCGGAGGACGTGCAGGCGGGGTTCGCGCCCGCGCAGATCGCGCGCGCCTACGCGATCGACGCGCTCCACGACGAGGAGGAGACCGTGGACGACGGGGTCGACGGGTTCCGCGGGCAGGGCGTGAAGCTCGGCGTCGTGGCGGGGGCGACCTTCAAGATCAAGGACCTCCAGTCGTTCTGGCGGTCGTTCGGCATCTCCCGCGACAACCCCAAGGTCGTCGTCACGGCGGATCCGATCTCGACGCGCTACGTGGAGACCACGCTGGACACGCAGTGGGCGGGCGCGATGGCCCCGAAGGCCGATCTCGTCGTCTACGAGGGGCCCGACGCGCGCACCCTCTCGATCCTCTACGCGTGGAACGAGGCGATCGCGGCGGGCGAGGTGTCGGTGCTCTCGACGTCGTTCGCGCACCGCGAGGAGACCGAGGCGGAGCCGATCCGGCAGCAGTACCACGCGTCCTCGCGGATGGGCGCGGCGCTCGGGATGACGATCGTCGTGGCGAGCGGCGACTCGAGCCGGCCCGACGTGCCGTCGTCGAGCCCCTACGTCACGTGCGTCGGCGGGACGCTGCTCGAGCTCGGCGCCGACGGCGAGGTCGAGCGCGAGGCGGCGTGGAGCGGCTCGGGATCGGGCCGGTCCCGCTCCTTCACGACGCCCTGGTGGCAGGAGGACGTCGTGAAGGACGCGCAGGGCAGGCGCGCCGTCTCCGATGTGGCGCTGAACGCGTCGCCGGAGGCCAGCTACTGGCTCTACTACCTGGGCAAGTGGGAGCGGCGCGCGGGCACCTCGTTCGCGGCGCCGGTGTTCGCGGGGCTGATGGCGACGGTGAACAGCCGCCGCCTCGCGGAGGGCAAGCCCGTCGCGGGCTGGCTGAACCCGGCGCTCTACCTGATGCCGGAGGTGCAGGCGGCCTTCCGCGACATCACGACGGGCAAGACCCCGGAGGGGTTCAGCGCCGGCCCTGGCTGGGACTATCCGACCGGCTGGGGCGCTCCGCTCGCGGACAGGCTCGCGGCGGCGCTCCCCTGAAGCCGCGCTTCGTGAGCGGACGCTCCGCGCTGGGAGATCGGACGCTCCGCGCCGGGTGAGCGTGCGCTCCGCGCGGGGAGATCGGACGCTCCGCGCCGGGTGAGCGGACGCTCCGCGCGGGGAGATCGGACGCTCCGCGCGGGCCCGGCGAGAGGCTTGCGGTCGCCGGGGCGCGGGTCTACCCGATCGAGCGATGCGTCCGCGAAGCAGCGCTCCGCGATCGAGCTCCCCTGCGGCATGCGAAGACCCGCATCGCGCCCTCGCGACAGGGCGGAGCGGACGTCGCTCTCCCCTCGCCCCGATCGCCCGGATCCCCCTGCGCGCGCTCCTGCTCGCGGGAGCGGCCGCCTGCGTGCCGGACGTCGGGCCGGTCGAGCCGGCGCAGTGCGAGACCGTCGGCGAGCAGCGATGCACGGGCGACCGGCTGGAGGTCTGCGACGCGAACTGGCAATGGCAGGTCGACGCGTCGTGCCCGTTCTGCCTCGACGGCGCGTGCCTCACGGCGCCTCGGCCGCGCTGCGTGGGGCTCCCCGCGACGTGCGGCCCTGACGGCGACGAGGATTGCTGCGCGACGCTGCCGGTCCCGGGGGGCGAGTTCGATCGCTACAACGATCCAGCGCTCCACGTGACCTTGACCCGCGACTTCGCCCTGGATCGGTTCGAGGTGACGGTGGGCCGCTTCCGGGGGTTCGTCGCGAGCTACACCGGCGAGCCGCCGGAGGAGGGGGCGGGCGCGCACCCCCGGGTGCCGGGCAGCGGGTGGGACCCCGCGTGGAACGACGCTCTGCCCGAGGACGCGGAGGCGCTGAAGAAGGCGCTCCTGTGCGGGCAGGTGAGCGCCGGCCTGTGGACCGACGAGCCCGGCGAGAACGAGGACAAGCCGATCAACTGCGTCCGGTGGGTGGTCGCCTTCGCGTTCTGCGCGTGGGACGGCGGCTACCTGCCGACGGAGGCGGAGTGGCTCCGCGCGGCGGGGGGGACCGCGCAGAGCCTCTATCCGTGGGGAGGGGAGGACCTGCCGCCCGACGACCGCGCCGTGTTCGGCTGCCGGGGCGACGGCTCTCCCTCGCCGGACTGCTCGGACGAGGACATCCCGCGGGTCGGCTCGTTCTCGCCGGGCGGAGATGGGGAGTGGGGGCACGCCGACCTCGTGGGGAGCATGAACGAGTGGGCGCTCGACGTTCGCGGCGATCTCCCCGCCGAGTGTACGGACTGCGCCAGCCTCGACGCGACGGCGCCCATCTACCGGATCCGCTCCGGCGGGCACTGGCGCGCCGGCGCGGGGGAGCTGAAGCTGGATCCCGGGAACCGCGTTGGCGTCAACCAGTCCTATCAGTACGACGATCTCGGGATCCGGTGCGCGAGGGAGCTCCCGTGAGCCACCGCCCGCCGCGGTGATCGCCGTCACGCGGGGCCGCGGGAGCGCGCCCGGACGGGTAGCGCTGGGCGGGAAGAGGGGTTAACGTCGGCGCATGATCGATCCGGATCGGTCCACCGGCGACGTCGAGCGCGCGAGGTCGGGCGACGCCGTCGCGACGCTCGTCGCGGGGTACGGCGACTTTCTCCGCTTCGTGGAGCGCAGGGTGGGCAGCCAGGCCGTGGCCGAGGACCTCCTTCAGGAGGCGTTCGCGCGCGGCATCGACCGCATCGGCGAGCTGCGCAGCGACGAGTCGGTCACGGCCTGGTTCTACCGCACGCTCCGGAACGCCGTGGTGGATCACTTCCGTCGCCGGGGCGCGTCGGAGCGCGCGATGGCGGCGCTCTCGGCCGAGCTCGACGAGGCCGTGCCGCCCGACGCCGAGGCGCGGCGCGGCGCGGCGTGCCAGTGCGTCCGGGGGCTCGTCGGCGTCCTGAAGCCCGAGTACGCCGTCGCGCTCCAGCGCGTCGAGGTCGACGGGGTCTCCGTCCAGGCGTTCGCCGAGGAGGCCTCGATCACGGCGAACAACGCGGCGGTGCGGCTCTTCCGCGCGCGCGAGGCGCTCCGCAAGCGCGTCGCCGCGACGTGCGGCGCCTGCGCCGACGAGGGCTGCGTCGACTGCTCCTGCGGGCCGCTCCCCGCGGGCGGGATACGAGAGCCCACCGGCTGCGGGGCACGCGAGCCCACCGGCCGCGGGGCACGCGAGCCCACCGGCCGCGGGGCACGCGAGCCCACCGGCCGCGGGGCACGCGAACCCACCGGCGGCTGCGCGCGCGGCCCAGGGCGCTGACCCTCCCGGCAGCCGGGGAGGGCGCTGACCGCCCCCGGCAGCGGGGGTGAGCCCTCCCAGCAGACTGAGCCCTTGCTTCGCCCTGGCGGCGCAGGAGCGGTCCGGGCGGGTGTAATGCCTCCGGACCGCGCGCGTCAGCCGGTTACCGACCCTCGAACGAAGGGGTTCGAGGGTCATGACGCGTCTCTTGGTGTTCTCGGGTTTGTCTGTCGTCATCGCGCCTCACAGGCGATCGCACTGCCCCACGCGGAGTGGCTTCCATGAACTCATCTCTCCTCGCAGGACGGCTGGACCGTCCGCTGACGTTGGTCATCGCTGCCGTCGCGCTCGCCGGGTGCGCGCCGCGCAGCGTCCCTGTGCCCTTCCCCGCGTCGACCGCCGCCTCGCCCGAGGCCGCGGAGGCGCCCTCGCCGCGGGTCGGCGTCGCCCTGTCGGAGGATCCTCCTCTGCCCGGGGAGCCCACCGCGGGCTGGGTCGGGCTCGAGCCGGCGCCCGGGGGCGGCGCCGACCCGCACCAGCACCACCATCACCACCATCACGGCGGCGCGCCGGCCAAGGACGAAGGCCCCGCGCCGGCCAAGGCACCGGAGCCGGCCCATGCGCACTGAACGCTGGCGATCGCGCGCGCTCGTGGCGCGCTTCGCGCTCCTCTTTGCGGCGGGCTGCGCCGCCCCGTCCGCGACCGCGGATCTCGCCCGGATCCGCGACCTCTCCTCGGCCGAGCTCCCGGAGAGCGCGGCGGCGGAGGAGGACCTCGACCCGGGGGCGGCCGACGCGCGGGCGGTCTCCGAGCAGCTCCGCCAGCCGCTCACGGTCGACGCCGCGGTGCGCGTCGCGCTGCTCAACAACCGCGCGCTGCGCGCCGCGCTCAAGGAGGTCGGCGTCGCCCGGGGCAACCTCGCGCAGGCGGGCGCGCTGCCGAACCCCGAGCTCGAGCTCGAGATCACGCCGCAGCAGGAGGGGCTCGAGCACGCGCACGTCGGGCTGTCGGCCGAGATCGACCTGACCGCGGCCATCCTGGCGCCGCTCCACGAGCGGGCGGCGAGATCGGAGCACGAGGCGGCGCGGTACCGCTCGGCCGGCGAGGTCGTGGCGCTCGGCTACCGGGTGCGCGCCGCGTTCTACGCGGTGCAGGCGGCGCAGCAGCGGCTCGCCATCGCGAACCGCGCGGTCGACGCGTTCGCGGCGGCCCGCGACGCCGCCCGCGCGCTCTTCGAGGCGGGCAACGTGCCGGAGCTCGACGTGGCGACCCAGGAGGCGGGCTACGAGGAGGCGCGCGTCACGGCCGCGCAGATGGAGCTCGAGCTCCTCGAGCGGCGCGAGCAGCTCCAGCGGCTGCTCGGGCTCTCCGGCGCGGCGACCGCCTGGACCATCGAGGCCGCGATCCCGGAGGCGCCCGAGGCGCTGACGACGCCGTCGCGCGCCGAGGCGCGGGTGATCCGGGCGAGCCTCGAGCTCGCGGATCTGCGCCGTCGCCTCGAGGCGGCGGCGCGCCGGGCCGGGGCGCTGCGGGCGGGCGGCTGGCTGCCGGACATGTCGGTCGGCGTGCACGGCGAGCGGGAGCTCGGGGCGAGCGACGAGGCGCACGCGCACCCGTGGGTGATCGGCGCCGGGGTCAGGCTCTCGCTCCCGCTCTTCAACCGGCAGCAGGGCGCCGTGGCGGCGCAGACCGCGGCGTTCGACAGCCTCCTCGAGCGCTACCACGGGCTCGCCGTCGATCTGCGGTCGGCGGCGCGCGAGGCGCGTAGCCGCCTGGCCTCCGCGCACGCGCGGGCCCGGCACTATCGGCGCGTCATCCTCCCGGCGCGCAAGCGGGTCCTGGAGCAGACGCTGCTCCAGTACAACGCGATGCACGTCGGCGTGTTCGAGCTCCTCGCGGCGCGCCGCGCGGAGCTCGACGCCGAGCTCGCCGCGGTCGAGACGCTGCGCGAGTTCTGGACGGCGAAGGCCGCGTTCGACGCGCTGCTCGCGGGGCGGCGCGTCGAGGCGCAGCGGGCGGAGGCGCCCGCCGCGATGCAGGGGGCCCCGGGGGCCGACGAAGGAGGGCATTGAGATGGATCGACGCTCATTCATCCACGTGGGCGGCCTGGCCGCCGGGGTCGCCCTGATCTCGCGCGGGGTCGCGCACGCGCAGCAGGGCCCGGGCGCGGCGACCGCGGGGGCTCGGAGGGCCGCGGCGCCCGGCGGGCAGCCGGCGGTGGTGACGCCGAACGGCAGCACGCTCCCGCTCCGGGTGGTGGACGGCGTGAAGGTCGGCCACCTCGTCGCGGGGCCGCTCGAGCACGAGTTCTCGCCGGGCCTCTCGTGCGAGGTGTGGGGCTACAACGGGAGCACGCCCGGGCCGACCATCGAGGCGGTCGAGGGCGATCGCCTGCGCATCTACGTGACGAACGCCCTGCCCGAGCCGACCACGGTGCACTGGCACGGCCTCGTGCTGCCGAACGGCATGGATGGGGTCGCCGGGCTCACCCAGCGTCCGATCCCCCCCGGCGAGACGTACGTTTACGAGTTCGTCGTCCGGCACCCGGGGACGTACATGTATCACTCGCATTATGACGAGATGACGCAGATCGCGCTCGGCGCGGTGGGGATGTTCGTGGTGCACCCGAGGCGGCCGCGGGGGCCGCGCGTGGATCGGGATTTCGTGCTCATGACGCACGAGTGGAAGATCAACGCGGGGGCGCGGCGGCCGGATCCGAACGCGATGAGCGATTTCAACGTGCTCACGTTCAACGGCAAGGCGTTCCCGGCGGCGGCGCCGCTGCTGGTCGGCCGCGGCGAGCGCGTGCGGATCCGGCTCGGGAACCTCGGCCCGATGGATCACCACCCGATTCACCTGCACGGCCTGTGGTTCCACATGACGGCGACGGACGGCGGGTATGTCCCCGAGTCGGCGCAGTACCCGGAGACCACGGTCCTGGTCCCGGTGGGCGGCACGCGCGTCATCGAGTTCGTCCCCGAGGAGCTGGGGGACTGGGCGATGCATTGCCACATGACGCATCACACGATGATGCAGATGGGGCACGGTCTGCCGAACATGGTCGGGGTCGACACCCGCACGCTGGATCAGCGCATGAGGCGCGTGATGCCCGAGTACATGACGATGGGGACCACGGGCATGGGCGGGATGGGGGAGATGCAGATGCCGATTCCGGCGAACAGCCTGCCGATGCGCGGGGGGCCCGGGCCGTTCTCGTACATCGACATGGGCGGGATGTTCACGGTGCTGAAGGTCCGCGAGGAGCCGGACAAGGCGGATCCGGACGGGTGGTACACGCACCCGGAGGGCACGGTGGCGGGGCCGGCGAGCGCCGAGAAGATGCGGGCCGACGGCATCGACCCGGCGGCGGGCAAGAAGGCCGGGGGGTGAGACGGCGGGGCGCTGGCCGACGGGGCGCGCCGGGGATGCGGTAGCTCCGGGCTGGAGGGCGGGTCCCCCGGGGCTCCCGCCCTGGGCCGTGCCAGCCCGGCCGTGTTGTGCCAAAAATCGTTCGGGAGAGCGGATTTTTGTGCCATTCGACCGCCGGAGGGGCTCGTTTTTGTGCCACGAGGGGGGTCGGGACCCCTCCGGGGCGCTCCGCAGAGCGTTCCGGAGGGTCCGGGACCCCCTCGGGAGCGCTCCGCAGAGCGCACGCGGCGGTCCGGGACCCCTCCGGGGCGCACCGCGGAGCACGCGCGGGGGGCCGGGACCCCTCTGGGGGCACGGGCGTCGCGGGCTCAGGCCGGGACGAGCTCGACGAGCGTGATCTCCGGCGGGCAGTTGATGCGCACCGGCAGCCAGCCGCCGGCGCCGGCGTTGACGTAGAGGCGCCGGCCGCGGTGCTCGAACAGGCCGTTGTGGTAGCGCCCCGCGGGCAACATCGGGGTGAGGGGGTAATCGCCGATCCGGCCGAGGGAGATCTGCCCCCCGTGCGTGTGCCCGGAGAGCATCAGATCGAAGGGCAGCTCGCGCGCCGCGACGAACGTGCCCGGGTGGTGGCTGAGCAGGACGCGCGGCGCGCCGTCGTCCCGCATCTGGCCGAGCGCGCGCGAGAGGCCGTCGCGCGTCGGGCGGCGGGCGGGCTCTCCCGGGCGCGCGCGGCTGGGATAGTCGATGGCGCCCATCCACAGGCGATCTCCGCCGAGGCGGATCTCCCGCGCCTCGTCGACGAGCACCTGGGCGCCGGCTTCCTCGAGGCCCTTCACGATCGCCCCGACGCTGGCCGACCGGGCGGCGATGTACTCGTGGTTTCCCATGCAGAACACGAGCTGCCCGCGGACCGGGCGCAGGCCGCGCAGGAACCGCGCGGACAGCTCGAGCTGGGAGACGTGGTTGTCGAGCAGATCGCCGGTGACCACGTGGATGTCCGCGCGGATCGCGTTCATGGCGTCGCGGATCTCGTCGAGCCGCTCCGCGTCCATGTAGCTGCCGACGTGCACGTCGCTGATCTGCGCGATGGTGACGCCGTGCAGGTTCGTCAGCTCGCGCCGCACGGGCAGCGCGATCCTCATGACGACCGGCGTCTTTCGCGCGGCGAGCACGCCGCCCATCGACACCGCGACCGCCGCCGCGGGCAGCGCCCACGTCGTGGCGGCGACGAGGCGACGGCGGCCCTCGTCGACGATCTCCGGCGCCGGGCGGGCGTCGACCGCGAGGGCGGCCTGCGGCCCGGGGTCGCCTTGCGGCGGGGCCTCGGGGGTCTCGGGGGCGCCCGGCGCCGGCGCGGCCGGGGCCGGCGTGGTCGGGGCCGACACGGCCGGGGTCGGCGCGGCCGGGGCGGGCATGGTCGGGGCCGGCCGGCGCTGGCGGAGCGCGCCGAGGGCCGCGCGCGCGGCGGCGGCGATGCCGTAGAGCAGCCCGTACACGAGCAGGCTCATCTGCGCGCCGAAGGAGAGCAACGACAGCGCGTCGGGCGCGTGGCGCTGGAGCGCGCGCAGCCCCGAGAAGCTCGCGATGGCCATGAGCAGCGCCGGGGGCGCGAGCAGGAGGAGCCCCGCCGCGCAGAGCGCGTTGATCAGCGCGCCGCGCCGCGGGAACGACGCCCGGAGTCGCCGCCAGATGAAGAGGCCGAGGACCCCGTTGACGAGCGTGACGACCAGTCCGCCGAGCTGGAACACGCGCACGAAAGTAGCACTCCACTGCTCCCGTGTCCGGGGGCCGCGCGGTCGCCGCGGCGGACACACACGCGCGGTCGCATAGCCACACGTCCGGCGAGTTTTTTGGCGAATTTCCCGGTGTTTTTCGCGGATCCGCGGCGGTCCGCGCCTTGCCATGAGAGCGCGAAGAACAGCGCGGAGACCGGAGCGCAGGGGAGGGGACGCCCCGGATCGCGGAGGAGGACGGCAATGGTCACGAACACGGGTCGATGGGGGATGGTTCTGGCGCTCTGCACGGTCACGCTCGCGGGCTGCGGTGAGCGTCATGACACGCAGCCACCGGCGCCTGCCGCCGTCGCGAGCCCCCCGCCGGCGCCCTGCTCCGAGCCGGCCGCCGCGACACCGGCAGCGCCGGCGCCCTCGCCGGCCGCGACGATGACGGCGCCCTCGCCGGCCGCGACGATGACGGCGCCCGCGCCGGCCGCGCGCGCCGCGGCGAGCCAGGGGAGCAAGGGGGCCAAGGAGGGGAAGAAGGGGAAAGCGGAGCTCACGGTGAAGCGGCTCGTGGTCGCCGAGGGCGTGGAGAACCGTGAGCCGGTGGAGCCGGGGACGACGTTCAGCGTGCCGGCGACGGAGCGAATCTATGCGTTCGTGGAGCTCGAGAATCGGGGCGAGTCGGCGGGGGAGGTCACCGTGGAGTTCGTTCCGCCCGACGGCGGGGAGCCCGTCGGGAACGTGACGCTCGGGGTCGGGGTCTCGCCGAGGTGGAGGACGTGGGCGTTCACGCGCGGGGCCCGCAAGGTGGGGGAGTGGACGGCGCTCGTGCGATCCGAGACGGGCGAGGTGCTCGCGAGCGCGCCGTTCGAGGTGACGCTGTAGCGGGTGCGATGCAGAGGGCGAGCCGCAGATTCTTCCCGCAGCGGCGCTAGCTACCCGCTCCTTCGCCGCTCACCTCCGCCCGGACGGAGATCTCCCTCGCCTCCAGCCCCTCCAGCGCCGCCTCTCCGGAGAGCGCCTCCAGGCTCCCGCGCGCGCCGCGGAGATATCCGTCGAAGAACGCGGCGAGGTATCCCATCGCCATCGCCTGCTGCTCGCGCCGCGGGACCTCGGCCTCCTCGTCGAGCGGCTCGGCGAGGCCGAGCGACGTCGTGTAGCCGAAGTGGTTCGCGCCCGGCAGGGTCACGAGGTGCTTCGGCGCGCGCGCGCGCTCGTAGAGCGCCGCCGGGCAGGCGGCGGCGATGGGGTCGGCGGTGCCGCGGACGACGAGCACGGGGCGAGGCGCGAGCCCGTCGACGGCCAGGGGCGGAGCGCGCCCGGGATCGCCCGCCGGCGCGGGCCGATCGCCCGCCGGCGCGAGCAGCGCGAGGGCGCGGACCTGGAACGGGCTCGCGGCGTCGAGCGACAGCGCCAGGGCGGCCTGCGCGCCGAGCCCGTGACCGAGCAGGCCCACCCGGTCGAAGTCGGCCAGGAGCGGGCCCCGCGACCCGGCCCGGAGGTGCGCGAGCGCGTCCCGGAGCACCGCGGCGCGCCGCTGGGGCGCGTCGTCCGGCGTGAGCCACGAGAGATCCGGCGCGATCACGACGAAGCCCCAGCGCGCGAGGTGCGCCATGATGCCGGCGAGCTGGCGGTAGTCCTGGCCGGGATCCACGGCCGCCCCGGGCCTGACCACGCTCGTGCGGAGCCGCCGCTCGTGGCCGAGCGCGATGACCGGGAACGGGCCTCCCGGCGAGAGCGGCGCCTCCTCGCCGTCCGCGGAAGCAGGGTAGTAGAGCAGCGCGGCGGCCCGCGCAGGACAGCGGTAGAGATCGCCCTGGAACGCCCACATCCCCGGGTAGCAGGCGTCCGCCGACAGCGAGATCGCGCTGATGCGCCGGAACCCCGCCCGGTGCGGCCCGCTGCGCAGCCGAGGCGCCGCGCCGGCGGGGATCGGCGCGGGCGGGCACGACGAGGCCGAGGCGGGCGGGCGCGATGGCCTGGCGGGCGCGGCCGGCGCGTGGGACGGCCTGGCGGCCGCGGCCGGCGGGGGCGACGAGGTGATGGCCGGCGGGCGCGGGGCCTCCGCAGAGGGCGTGGCCGCCGGGGGAGGGGAGCCGCCGCGGACCGCCCCGCGCCGCGACCAGCGCTCGCCGTCGCGCGCCAGGTGGATCACCTGCCCCGCGGCGCGCACCACGAGATCGATCCGCCCGGACGGCCGGCTCGCGACCGCCGCCACCGCCTCGCAGCGGCCCAGATCCGTGGCGAACACCGTCGGTCCGCGAAAGCGCGCCCCGCGGGCGTCGTCGCCGCGAACCCACCGGGCGAGCCCCACGCCCGCGAGCGGCGAGAAGAGCTCCAGGATCGCCCCTTCACCGGGGGCGTCCCGGCCCGAGGAGGCCTGGAGGAGCGCCGGCGCCCCCGCGACCCCGGAGACCACCTCCAGGGGGCCCTGCCACGCAGCGCCCGCGCCGGGAGAGCGCCAGAAGAACAGCAGGCGATCCCCGAGGCGCGCGACGACCTCCAGGTCCCCCGGCGCGGCGCCCACGCGCTGGGTCATCGCGACGGCGTCGACCCGCCCGAGGTCCGCGCCGAAGATCGTCGGGCCGTGCCAGCCGAGCTCCGCCGTGTCGTTGTCGCGGTGATAATGCGCGATCCCGCCGCCCGCGTGAGGGACCACGAGCTCGAAGTTGCCCCTCCCCCCGGACCCGCCCTGGATCAGGGCAGGATCGCCCGCGGCCCCCTCTCCGAAGAAGCGCGGCTCGCTCCACGTCGGCGCGCGCTCCGGCGCGCACCAGAACGCCGCCAGCCGATCGCCGACGCGCGCCACCGCCTCGAGGTGGCCGGGATCGCCGAAGTTGCTCTGGATCAGCGAGGCCGCGCCGACCGGGCCGAGACCTCCGGCGAACGTCGCCGCGAGGCGAAAGGGGCCTGCCGGGTCCTCTCGGCGGTGGTGCTCGATGCCGAACGGCGCCCCCACCGCGGGCACGACGAGCTCGAGCGTGCCGCGCGAGGCGCATTGCAGGAAGAAGCCGCTGGTCGTGGTGGGCATGACTGTGCTTACCGAAAGCTGCGCCAGGGGAAAACCCGGCAAAATTCCGGTTAGTCCGGGAACAGAGGGGCGAGGAGCCGCAGGACCGTCTGGAGGTCGAGCTCTTCGAGTGTACGCGTGACGCGGTCATCGTACCCGCCGCGCGAGAGGCCGAAGCGCTTTGGCTAGACAGACCTGGTCCGGTGGCTTGGGTTCGCCAATCGACGGGTCGTTGGGCGCGTGTGCCCCGGAGGGGGCATGATGGCCGCCCTGCTCCGCCATGGCGCCGCCACCCGCTGAGCTGGAGCTCTCCCCGCGTTCTCCCGTCGTTTCGCGTCGGCATGGGGCGTGCTCAAGGCTGCTGTCATGCCGACGCTCGAGCACAATGCCCTCGTCGAGATGTTCCGTGAGCGCCCGGAGCTCGCGCCCCACGTGCTCGCGACGCTCTTCCACGTCGAGGTGCCGCCGCACGCCTCGGTCGCGGTGGTCGAGTCGTCGCTCGACCAGCTCATCCCGGCGGAGCTCCGCGCGGACCTGGTGCTCGAGCTGCGCGACGCGAGCGGCAAGCTCGTGCTGGCGATCGTCCTCGAGGTCCAGCGCAACGTGGATCCGAACAAGAAGTTCTCGTGGCCGACGTACGTCACGGGCGTGCGCGCCAGGAAGCGGTGCGCCACGGTCGTCCTCGTGGTCGCGCCGGACGCCGGCGTGGCCGCCTGGGCGGCGGAGAGCATCGACCTCGGCCTGGGCCTCGGCACCATCAAGCCGCTGGTGCTCGGTCCGGCCGTCGTCCCCGAGATCACCGACCCGGCCGTTGCGGAAGCAGAAGAAGCAGAAATGGAGACCGAGCTCGCCGTGCTCTCGGCGGTGGCGCACGGCAACGGACCGAACGGCTCACCGTGCTCCAGGCGGCGCTCGCTGCCCTGGGTCGGCTCGACCAAGAGCACGCGATGGTCTATTTTCAACTCATCTGGGACGGGTTGCGCAAACCCATGCAGCAGGCTCTGGAGGCGTTGGTCATGGAACGGCAGATCGAAGGAGCGGCGACTCTCCCCCCGTTCGTGCAGAGGCTCATCGATCGCGGCAAGCTCGAGGGCATGCGTGAGGGCAAACTCGAGGGCGTGCGTGAGGGCAAGCTCGAGGGCGTGCGTGAGGGCAAACTCGAGGGCAAGAAGGAAACCCTCCTGCGGCTGCTTGCGCGCGCAGGGATCGTGCTCGCCGAGGACGAGAGCGCGCGCGTCCAGGCATGCTCGGACATCGCGACCCTCGACCGCTGGATCGAGAACGTCCTCGGGGCGAAGACTGCGACCGAAGTGCTCTCCTGACGGGCGGCCGAGGCGACCCAGCGAAATGGCGTTTTCGGCGGAGGAGCTCGTGGGCCGGAAGGGGCATGGGTTTGCGCCGATGATCCCGTGAGGTCGACCGCCCCGCCGCTCTTCGCGACGAGCTCCCAGTCCCCGATGCCCATGCGGAGGAGCGCGCTCGCCAGCGTGCCCCACCCCCCGCGCTGGCGAGGGCGCCGCGCGTCGGCGCGCCTACCGCAGCATGTCCTGGAGCCGCTCGCCCGTCGCCGCGGCGAGGCCCCGGGCGAGCGCCCGCGGGTCGAGCTCGACCGCGATCGCCACGGCGTCGGGCGCGTGCGTGGCGAGCGGCGGCTCGACCGGCGCGTCGAGCCCGAGCAGGTGGCCGAACGAGCCGTGCGCGAGCTCGTCCCAGGCCGCGAGCAGCTCCTC
This sequence comes from Sorangium cellulosum, assembly GCF_004135735.1. Taxonomy (GTDB): domain Bacteria; phylum Myxococcota_A; class Polyangia; order Polyangiales; family Polyangiaceae; genus Sorangium; species Sorangium cellulosum_F. Next base: position 744,960 of record NZ_CP012670.1, read on the forward strand.
CGAGGCGGCCTCGCCGCTCGTCGAGAAGTCGCCCGCCACCGCGATCGCCAGCGCGATGCCCTCGCGCGCGCTCGGCCTCGCGGCCGCGCCGACGGCCGTCGCCGCGGCGAGCAGCCCCCGCGCGCCGCGCGCGAGCTCCCCCTCGAACGGGCCGGGCGCGAACGCGCGCAACGGCGCCGGGCCGAAGCGGGCCGCGAGCGCGGCCAGCGGGCCGCCCGAGAGCGCCGTGGGCGAGCGCCGGAGGCGGCCGAGCGCGTACAGCGACGCGATGCGCGCCGGCCCGCGCCCGGGGCTGCCGCCGTCCTGCACCCCGACCACGTCGCGGCCGAGCAGCACCAGCGTGTGCGGCGCCTTGCCGATGTCGCCCGACAGGCGCACGAGGTCGGGGCGGTCCACGGCGCGCCGCTCCCGGCCCGTGAGGCGGCGCCGGAACAGGCGCTCGATGGTGCGCGGCTCCCCGCTGTGACGCGCCACGTGGAACGTGACGTCGCCGGCCCTGCCCGCGTAGGACGCGATCGCGGCCTCGCGCACCTGCCGCAGATCGATGCCCGTGGCGCGCGCGTGCCGGGCCAGGTTCTCCTCGGGCGCCACGAGGGCTATCCAGGGGATGAGCCACGGCACCGCCGCGATCTCGCGGGGCCGGGCGAGGACCAGCCACCGGAGCCCCGCCTGCGGCAGGAGGCGCGTGAGGTCCGCCGTGTCGAGCGGCGGCAGCGGCGGGCTCGGCCGGGCGGCAGGCGGCGGCGCGCCGCCGCACGCGGGCAGCGCGAGGCCGAGGGCGCAGGAGAGGAGGCCGAAGACCACGCCGCGCCGGCGCGGCCCGCGCTCGGGCGCCTCAGTCAACGACGATGTGGGCGAAGCGGCGGTTCTTCGAGCCGACGCGGACCAGGTAACGCTTGCCACGCTCGAGCTTGAGCTGCTCGTCCTTGATCACCTCGCCGTCGAGGTGCACGGCGCCCCCCTTCACGAGGCGGATCGCCTCGGAGGTCGACCTCGCGAGCCCGGCCAGCGCGAGCGCCTTGCCGATGGGGATGGCGTCGCGCTCGCTCGCGACGCGCAGCTCCTCGATGACCTCGGGCAGGCCGCCGGCCGCGACGCTGCGGCGCCGCTCGAGCGCGGCGCGCGCGTCCTCGGCGGAGTGGAAGCGCGTGACGATCTCCTGCGCGAAGAGCTCCTTTACCTCGATGACGCTCTGCTCGCCGCGGAGGACCGCCCCCCGCATCCGCGCGACCTCCTCGGGCGGGCGCGACGAGAGGAGCTCCATGTACCGCCAGATGACGCCGTCATCGACGAGCATCAGCTTCTGCAGCATGTCGAACGGGGGCTCGGTGATGCCGACGTAGTTGTCGGCGCTCTTCGACATCTTGGCGCCGACGACCTTGCCGTCCTCGACGCGGGCGTTGGTACCCTCGAGGAGCGGCATCGTCATGACCATCTGGGCGCGCTTGCCGTAGCGGGGCATCAGGTCGCGCGCCACGAGCAGGTTGAAGAGCTGGTCGGTGCCGCCGAGCTCGATGTCGGCCTCGAGCACGACCGAGTCGTAGGCCTGGAGGAGCGGGTACATGAACTCGTGCACGTAGATGGGCCGCGCCTCGGCGTAGCGCTTCGCGAAGTCGTCGCGCTCGAGCATGCGCGCGACCGTGTACTTCGCGCAGAGCTCGATCATCTGCGTCGGATCGAGCTCGTTCAGCCACTCGGAGTTGTAGCGGACCTCGGTCGCCGTCCGGTCGAGGACCTTGAACGCCTGGGCCTGGTAGGTCTCCGCCGCGGCGACGACCTCCTCGCGCGAGAGCCGCGGGCGCAGCTCGTTCTTGCCGGTCGGGTCGCCGACCATCGCCGTGAAGTCGCCGACCACGAAGACGACCTTGTGCCCGAATTCCTGGAACTCGCGCATCTTCTGCATCACCACGGTGTGGCCGAGGTGGAGATCCGGGCGGGTCGGGTCGAAGCCGGCCTTCACGCGCAGCGGCTTGCCTTCGCGGAGGCGCTCCTCCAGCTCGGCGCGGACGTGGAGGTCAACGACACCCTTGCAGAGAATCTCGAGCTGACGTTCGGCGGGGACCATGGGGCCCCGCTTCTACCGCGCGGCGGGATCGCCCGCCAGGGGGGCGATGGCCCCGCGGCAGCGCGGCGCTCATTCGTCGTTGTTATCGTCGTCGTCGTCCTCGTCGTCGTCATCGCCAGAGATTGCGTACGCGCGGCTGGCGTTGACGAGCTCCTTGAGCTCCTTGCCGACCTTGAAGAACGGGAGCCGCTTCGCGGGCACCGGGACGGGCTGTCCCGTGCGGGGGTTCCTGCCGCTGTACGGCTTGTACGGCCTCACCGTGAAGCTGCCGAACCCGCGGATCTCGATGCCTTCGTTGCGCTGGAGCGCCTGCGTCATCGCGTCGAAGACGCAGTTCACCACGAGCTCGGCTCGAGCTTTGGTGAGCTCTCCCCGTCCCGCGATGGCGTCGATGAGCTCGCTCTTCGTCATGGTCCACCTCCCCCACAGAGCGGACCTGCCGCCGGCGCCCGGCTTGCCGCCTTCCACGGATCAGCTCCAGGGAGCGCGCCGGTCCAGGAGCCGCATGACAACAGAATCCTATGAAAAGCTCGCATGTTACGGGACTACTGGTCAACCGAATTTCCGACCGCGATCGATAGCGCGTCGAGCGCGAACAGGTCCTCGTCTTTCGCGCGTTTCAGGCCTTCCGGAGCGGCGGCGCCCGCGGCGACGGCGGCCTCCCGCGATTCCGGCGCGAGGGAAAGCTCGATTTCGACGGCGCGCTCGGGGATCGGGTGCGCCGGGAGCTCGATGCAGGTGAGCGGGGCGCCGGAAGATTCCGGCGCGGCTGGCTCGACGCGCCAGACATGGGCCGCGGCGCCGTCGACGACCAGGCGCACCTCGCCGGCGCCCTCGCCCCCGACGGCGACGCGCGGGCTGAGCCGGGCGCCGCGCAGCCAGCGGGCGGGCAGGCCGATCCGGACGGCGGCGTCGCCGTCTTTGGCCGCGCGCACGGCGGCGTCGCCGCCTGCTGCCGCTGCCGCGCGCACCGCGAGGAGCCGCCCCCCGGACGCGCACGTGCCGCCGGCGTGCTCGGGCAGCGCCCAGGCGCGGCGCTGGGCGCGCGGCGGCCACAGCGACTCGCCCTCGATGAGGGCCTCGCGGGGCGAGGAAGCGTCGAAGGAGAGCGGCGCGATCGAGACGGAGGCGAGGCCGCCGCCGTCGGGGATCGCGAAGCGGTAGCGGTACGCGGGGGGGCGGCCGCGCGCCTCCCACGCCATCCGGTCGAGCGCGTCGCCGCGGTGGCGCAGCACCGCGATGTCGCCGGGGGTGGGGTCGAACGCGAGGTTATAGCCGTGGTCCGTGTCGATGAACACGAGGCCGCGCGCGACGCCCGCGCGCGCGAGCTCGGCGGGATCGAACATGGGAAGGCCGCCCTCGCGATCGCGGAGCGCGGCATGATCGAAGCCGGCGCGGAAGGCGAAGCCGGCGAGCGGGAGCGCCGCCGCGAGGAGCGCCGCCGCGAGGCGCTCGCCCGGGCGAGGGACGGCGGCCGCGCGCGAGGCCCGCGCGCGCTCGGCGAGCGCGAGGACGGCCAGGGCGGCGAGGACGTGCTCCACCGGGAGCACGTCGGCGAAGAAGCGGGCGCCGCCGCCGGGGTAGTTGCCGTCGAAGTAGAAGGGGGCGTAAGCGGCGATCTGGAAGAGCGGGGCGAGCGCGAGGGGGCGCGATCGCGGCCGCCGGAGCGCGATCACGGCGCCGGCGAGGACGAGCAGCGCGAGCGGCTCGGCGTTGAGCGCGTCGACGAGGTGGAGCTTGAGGCGGCGCAGCGTCGTGCCGGCAGCGGCCAGAAAGCCGTATCCTTCCGGGAGGTTGTGGCGGACGAAGTCGCCGTGCTCGCCGAGGCAGCCGATCCCGTCGCCGAAGCCGTAACGGAAGCAGCCGGGCGGGCCGTCGGAGACGGCGTAGTAGGCGGCCTGCGACGAGGCGAGGGCGCCCGTGGCCGCGCCCTGGTGCGCAGCGAGCAGCGCGAGGCCGGGGAGCACGCCGAGCGCCATCGCCGCGGCGAGCTTCCCGAGCCGCGAGCCGTGGGCCGCGGGGGCACCGGAGGACGCGGGGGCACCGGAGGACGCGGGCGCACCGGAGGACGCGGCCGTGCGCCCCAGCAGCAGGACCAGCAGCGTCGCGGCGAGGGCGAGCGCGCTCGGCGGGCGCGTCGCCGCGAGCCAGCCGGCCGCGAGCCCCGCGATCGCGGCGGCGCGGCCGGCCGGGCCGGTCCACGCCGCGGGGGCGCCCGCCCTGGCGGCGGCGCGGGCGTGATCGAGCGCGCGCCGCGCGGACGCGAGGGCGACCGTGAAGCAGAGCGCCGCGAGCCCGTGCGACATCGTGTCGGCGGTGTGGTAGCGGAGCGCGGCGCACAGCGCCGAGAAGAGCGCGGCGAGGAGCGGCACGAAGGGGATCCGCGCGGCGCCCCCGGGGGCGCCGTGGCCCTCGGGCGCAAACCGCGCGGCGAGGTCGTAGGTGGCGACGGTGAGCGCGGCGGCGAGCAGCGGCCCGATCGCGAGCGGCGCCCCCGCGAGGAAGCCGAGCGAGAGGAGCGCGGGGTAGCCCGGAGGGAAGAGGACCGCGACGCGGTCCGCGCCGTCCGGGGTCGCCGCCTCGCTCCGGAGGAGGAAGCGGCCGAGGGTGGAGGCGGCCGGCTCGTCGAGCGGCCACGCGAGGTACCCCGCCGCCATCGCGCGCGCCTCGAGCCAGTAGCTCGTCGCGTCGATGATGCGGGGACCGCCCCGGAGATACGCCGCGACGTAGGCGGCCGAGAGCAGCGCCGCGACGACCGAGAGGGCCGCTGCCGCCGCAACGCCCCGGGCCGCGATGGGGCGGAGCGCAGGGCCCGGCGGCGAGGGCGCGGCGCCGGGGGGGAGCGCGGCGCCGGGGGGGAGCGCGGCGCCGGGGGGAAGCGCGGCGCCGGGGGGAAGCGCGGCGCCGGGGGGGAACGCGGCGCCGGAGGACCTGATTACGGGCGGGCGAGCACGGCGGAGCAGCCAGGCGCCGGTGAGCAGCGCGACCAGGGATAGCGCGAGCGCGATCCACTGCGCAGGATCACAGGGGATGCCGGCGCGCACGTCACGGCCCGGCGAGCGGGCGCGCCTCGGGGGGCGCGGCGCGCTCGACGATCCACACATGGTGGTTGGTCCACGCGCCCTCGACCGGCGTCAGCGTGAGCGTGAACGTCTCGGGCAGGCCCTCGGGCAGCGGGAGCGAGGCCTCGGTCCAGCGGTCGCCCTCGCGGATCACGAGCTGCCCGACCTCGCGGCCGTCGACCTCCGCCCGGATCCGGGCGGGGTGGGATGCGGCGGTGCGCACGATGAGCCTGCCCATACCGCCGCGCGGGGCGCGCAGGCGGGCGGTCTCGCTCCTGCCGTGCGGGATGACGCGCCCCGCGTCGAACTGATCGCGCCCGGCCTCGCGCGGGTGCGGGAGGACGCTGAAGCCGACGAAGCCGGCCTGCGGCCGCGGGAAGGCGTAGCCGTGCTCTCGCTCGCTCACGAGGTCGGCCACGTCGAGCTCATCGACGACGCGCTCATCCACGCGCAGGGACGCAGGCCCGGCGTCGCGCGCGAGCGGGCCCCAGTCGGCCCGGTAGATGACCTTCTCGGCGCCGCCGCAGATCACGTTCCCGACCACGGGGATCGAGACGATCCGCGTGCCGAAGATGGCCGGGAGCTCGCCCCACCAGCTCGGGTAGATGGCCAGGACGTCGGGGCGCTCGTCGGGCGGGATGCGCTCGATGAGCTCCAGCGAGGCGCCGAGGCCGTGGACGCCGGCGCGCGCGAACGGGAGGTCGTGGTAGCCGCCGAGCCCGATGAGGTCCAGCCCCGGCCGGTCGGACGCGTAGAGGAGCGCGCCCGCGTCGCCCACGAGGACGCGCCGCACGTTGAGCTCGGCGAGCACCTTGCCAGCGACGAGGTGCTGGTCGCGGATGTTGCGGCTGGCGCGGCCGAAGAACCAGATCTGGTCGCGCATCCTGGGCAGCTGGTGGATCCAGAACAGGGCGGCGAGGGCGAGGGCGAGCGCGACGCGCGCGGCCCAGAGCCCGTGCGCGGCGAGCCCCGCGCGGGCGGCGAGCCCGTCGACGACGCCGAGGGCGCGCGCCGGCGCGGCCGCGATCCGCGCCCAGCGCCCGGCCGGGGCGCCTCCGGGCGCGGCGCCGCGGCGGTCGCTGTCCGGCGCGCCCCGCGCGACCAGCAGGGCGAGCCCCATCGCCGCGAGCACCAGCAGCCAGGCGACCGAGGGCATCGTGTAGCGCTCGTTTTGCCAGCGGACCTGTCCGTTCAGGGCGACGAGCGCGAGCCAGCCGGCGACCTGGACCCAGAGCAGCGCGGCGATCCCGCGCGTGGCGCGATGGGCGAGGGGAAGGAGCGCGAGGGCGGGGACGAGCCACCCCCAGGGGAGCGCATCGGCGAAGTGGTGGTTGGTGTTCCGGGCGACGACGTAGTGGATGAGGAACTGGTAGGTCTCCCACTTCTCCTCGGCCGTCATGTACGGGTTGTTCAGCGCCAGCTTGGCGATGGCGCCGCTCGCGGCCCACTCGCCGGTGAACACGCGGTTCGCGACCGCCTGGGCGACGAACGCGAGCGCGCCGGGCGACGACATCCGGAGCAAGGTCGCGAGGGCGGCGCGCGCGCCGTGGGCTCGTCGCACGGCGAGGGCCGCGTAGATGGCGAGCGCCGCGACGCACACGACCGACTCCGGCCGGGTGGCGTAGAGGAGCGCGCCGGCGAGGCCGGCGGCCCAGCCGAGGCGGGCGAGGCGCCGCTCGGGCGCCGCGGCGCGAGCGGGGCGCGCGCCGGGCGCGCCCGCGGCGCGGACGACCGCGAGGGCGGCGACGGTGGCGAGGCCCCAGACGCCGAGGTGGAAGGCGTTCTCCATGCCGCTGAACAGCGACCAGTCGAGCGCGCCGATGGAGAGCGCCACGGGGGGCAGGAGGTACTTGGCCCAGCGCCCGATGGGCTCGAGGAGCCGCGCGCCGGCGAGCAGAAAGCCGAGCGTCGAGGCGCACGCGACGATGGCCGCCCACTGCATCAGGAGGAGGCCGCGGAAGCCGATGAGGTACCCGAGCGCGAGGACGAACGGGTAGCTCAGGCTGGTGTTCCCGCTCGAGAAGCCGTTGCCCTCGGACCACTCGAATGGGTACCCGCGCGCGGTGGCGCGCGCGTAATCGAAGTGGATGAAGACGTCGTCGAGCGGCGCCGACCAGACCCCTCCCGTCTGCCGGTGCATCGACCCGTAGAACGCGACGGCCGCATAGAGCACGCACGCGCCCGCATAGGCGGCGAACAGGATCGGGTCGACGCGCGGCCAGGCGGCGACGAGGCGGTCGAGCGGGCCGGAGGGGGCCGGGGGGCGCGCGTCCTCGGCGGCCGAGAGCTCTGCTTCCTCGGGAGGGGCGCCGGTCGGCTGAAACGGAGGCGAAGTTCCTTCCGGCGGCGCGGAGGACACGGGGTCGGCGCTGGACGGTGACACGCGGCTCTTTTACACGACTTTCACGGGACCCGAGGAAGGACCCCGGCCGCGGGGAGGTCGGCGTCCGGCCCGGCACGCGAGCGCGACCGCACAGCGGGCGCGGCGGGCAGGGGAGCAGGTACGCAGGTCGACGCCCGGGGTGGAAGGGGACGAGCGGGGCGGTCGCTGTGGTTCCGTCCAACGAGTCTGCAAGCGGGATTTCAGGATCGAACGTCGTGGGTGTCTTTCCTAGGGAGATCCTGGCGAAAGGAGGGAAGGAAAACCATGGTCCGCATCCTGCTAGAGGTGCAGGTCAGAGCGCCCGTGACGGTCTCCCCCCCGCCGTCGAATGGGCGCTCTTTTTTGTGCCCATCTCGGGGACCCAACCCGGGGACCCAACCTGGGTCGGGCTCGGCGGGACCCAACCTGGGTGGCGGGACCCAACCTGGGTCGGGGACCCAACCTCGGGGACCCAACCTGGGTCGGGGACCCAACCTGGGTCGGGCTCGGCGGGACCCAACCTGGGTGGCGGGACCCAACCTGGGTCGGGGACCCAACCTGGGTCGGGGACCCAACCTGGGTCGGGGACCCAACCTGGGTCGGGGACCCAACCTGGGTCGGACCCCCCGGGTCGGACCCCCCGGGTCGGACCCCCCTGACCCCCCCCGGAGCCCAACCTGGGTCGGGCCCCTTTCGTGGATTCCAGAGGCGACGAGCTCATGAGCGATCTCGAGACGGTGGCACCGCCGAGCCCAGCCATGGCGGCGCCCTTCACGCGCAGAATTGCAAGTCAGTTTTCACGAGTGAAAGACGTAGGGCCATTTCTTTAAGGAAAACCCCTGACATCAGGCAAGGCCACCCTTTGGCCCGTCTCCTGCTAAAGGTGCAGGGCAGAGCGCCTGTGACGGTTCCCCCCCCCACCGTCGAACGGGCGCTCTGTTTTATTTTGTGCTTCCGCTGTCAGGATGCCCTGCGCCGTGCGCGTGCCGGCTCGGGTAACCTGGGCTCCCCGCACCGGATTCCTCGGCGACACGGACACGAGAGGGCCCCTGCCTTCCGCCTGTGCCCCCCTCGCGTCTCTCTTTCCTGCGGCTCGGCTGGCTCTGCCTCGCCGCCTGCGTTCGGGGTCCACATCGTCCTGTGGACGCGACATGGCTCATGGACGGGCTCCACAGGGGTAGCTCAGAGCTCGAGTGAACATGCAGAATCGAGCCGTGCAGCTCGTCGGCTGGGCTGGGATCGCCGTCCATCTCGTGGTCGGTCTGGCCTATGCCTTCACCGGCCTGCTCGCGCCGTCGTGGGCGGTCGGGCTTCTCTGGGCGCTCTGGGGCGCGCTGCTCGCGATGGCGCTCCTCGTGCGGCGCAGCCGCCCGTGGCTGGCCGCGGTGACCCCGTTGATCGCCATGGCCGCGTGGCTCGCCGCCCTCGCCCTCGGCGAACGGCTGCTCGGCTGGACAGCCTGAGTTGGCTGGACAGGTGGCATCGACAGGCGCCTGTCGCGCCTGCGCGCAGCACAGCGGATGACATGGAAAAGTCGACGCTGCGCCCGCCGTTCTGCCGCGCAGGACGCGCGCGCATCCGTCTGGCTCGACAGCGATACCCGGCGGCCGTTCAGTGGCCGAGCGGCTTCGTCTGCGGCGTCTTCGTCGTGCGCCGTGGAGCGGCCTCGGGACAGGGCCCGAGGATCCCCCGCGGTCGTGGTCCGAGGAGTCTCCGATCCTTCCTCGAAAGACAGCCTTCTCCTCGGGCGGCCTGCGCGTTGACCCATCTCGTGGGCGTCGAGTAGAAAGATCCTCGCGTCAGAGCGCTCGCCCCGGTCAGCGCCAGCGCGGATTGGAACCGCAAACGATGCGTTGGTTCGTCGAGATCTCGTCGCCAGGGCAGAACGCACAGCCGAGCAGGAAGCTGTGCGTCGAGGCCCCGCAGTGGCAGCCCGCGCTGCAGAGGGCCCGGGCGCTCCGCGGCGACGACGGTCCGCTCAGCAATTTCTCGGTGGATCTGCTGGAGAGCGGCTACCGGGCGATCGATCCGGTGACGCGCGTGCGCTACGTCGTGCAGCGCGCGCCGGACAACGCGGCGCTGACGGACGGGGCGGAGCCTCCGGCGGGGGCGCCACCTTCCGCGGCGGCCTCGCCCAACGCGGCCGAGGCGGAGGCCCCTCTCCCCAGGAAGCGCCCGGTGGCGGCGACGGTCCCGTTCATTTCGCTGGGCGCCGCGCTCCTCGTGCAGGACCTGGCCGGCGCGGCGCAGCAGCCGGAGCCCGGCGCCGCGGCCGCGCCCGAGCCCAGCGCGCTTCCCCCGTTCGAGCTCGTGTCGCAGCGCGAGGAGAACCCGTCCGAGCGCTCGCCGCTCACCTACCGGGAGCTCGTCTATGCGGTTGCGCCCGGCACCCCGCGCGAGCTCGTCAAGGCGTTGCTGATCGCCCGGCTCGATGAGGCGCGCCAGCGGATCGATGACGCTCGTCCGGGCAAGTTCGTCCACATCGCCGTGTTCGATCACGTCTTCAAGGAGAGGCCTCAGCGCGGCCCCCTCGCGACGCTGGCGTGGAAGGACTGGCGCTCGGATGAGCCCGAGATCCAGTTCCGCCCGCGGACCGGCACCACCGCGCCGCCGCCTCCCATGACCGCCGCCGCGCCCGCCCCTGCCGCCGCGGCGCCGGCCGCCGCCGCGCCCGCCCCTGCCGCCGCGGCGCCGGCCGAGGAGCCGCGCGCGCCGTCGTCTCCTCGGGCCACGCCGGCGCCGGCCGAGGGCCGCCCCCGCATGTCGAGCCGGCCTCCGCCGCGGCGCTCTTCCCGTCCTCCGAAGGCCGGGCGCCTCTCCGGCGACGACCTCATCGCCGAGCTGTTCGAGGCGTGCAGCGATCTGCACTTCCTCCACGACACGCTCGAGGGCGCGGACTTCGTCCTCGCGCTCACGCTCGACAAGATCCCGTGCGCCGTCGGGCTCGTGTCGCTCTTCGACATCGACCGGCGCGAGTTCGTCCTCGTCCGCCAGCACGGCGGCAAGGGCGCCCTGCTCTCCAGGCTGCCCGAGCGGGCGCCGCTCGCCCAGGCCGCCCTGCGATCGAGGCAGGCCGCCGTCGTGCCCGACGTGTCCAGGGACGAGCGCGCGCTGAACGACTGGTGGACGCCCCTCGGCGTCACGCCGCGCAGCGTCGTCTGCGCGCCGGTGGAGCTCGCGGGCCGCTACCTCGGCCTCCTCGAGCTCGGCGACCCGCTCGACGGCGGCCCCTTCTCCGAGGGCGACGGCCACGCGCTCACCTACATCGGCCAGCAGTTCGCGGAGTTCGTCGGGGCGCGCGGCGTGGTCCTCGACCCGAAGCGCGTGACCGCAGGGGCGAAGCGGGCCGCCCGCTAGCGGAGCTCGGCGATGGACCTCCTCCCCTCCGCCGGGCAGCGCCATCGCGTCCCGTACTTCGCCCTCGTCCCCGCCATCGTCGTCGCCGTGCTCGTGCTCGGTGGGATCGCCCTCCGCACGACGCTGCAGATCGAGAAGGCCCGCCAGCAGACCGTCTTCGACGCGACGCTCACCCTCGCCGACGAGCGTGTCGACCGGCTCGACAAGCTGATCATCGCGCAGGACAACGTGGTCGCCGCGCACGTCGACGTGGCGAACCTCTCGGTCATCGCGCGCCGCTGGCTGCCCACCGCGGCCCGCGAGACGCCGACCGTGCGCGCCATCCTCGTCCTCGACATGGACCACGGCGCCCACGACGTGCTCGCCTTCGCCTCGCGCGGCGCGTCCGGCCGCGAGGACGACGCGTTCCGCAAGCTCCTGCTCGCGCGCCTCCTGCCGCAGATGAACTTCGCGGGGGACACGGCCGAGCTGCGCCACCTCCACCACGTCATCGATCAGCAGAGCCTGCTCGTGAGCTACTGGCAGCGCGAGCACCAGGGCCGGAAGTTCCTGGTCGTCGCGTGGCACGAGGTGCCCCGCCTGGTCCACGAGGTCATGCCCCGCCTGTTCCGCGACCTCGATCGCGACAAGAGCCGGATGAACGTCATCGACGAGGAGGGCCGCATCGTGTTCGGCCCGCCCATCATCGGCGGCGAGTTCACCGTGGGCCGCCCGTTCCCGACCACGCTCTACAACTGGCGCCTCCAGATGGCGCTCACCACCGCCGAGGAGCTCGGCCAGAAGGTGGAGCGCCAGCGGCTGATGGAGATCCTGATGGTCGGCTTCTCCGCCGTGGTCGCCCTGGCCGGGCTCGCGATCGTGGTGCTCGCCTCCGTGAACGAGCGGCGGCTCGCGGCCCTGAAGAGCGATTTCGTCGCGAACGTCTCCCACGAGCTCAAGACGCCGCTGTCCCTGGTCCGCATGTTCGGCGAGCTCCTGCTCGGCGACCGCGTCCCCAACGACGAGAAGCGCCGCCAGTACCTGCAGATCATCGTGAGCGAGAGCGAGCGGCTCACCGCGCTCATCGAGAACGTCCTCGACTTCGCGCGGGTCGAGCGGGGCAAGGCCGCCTACGAGTTCGCCCGCGGCAGCGTCGCCGACGTGGTGACGCGCGCGGTCGACATGTACCGCTACCGCGCCGAGCGCGAGCAGGTGACCGTCGAGCTCACGATCGCCGAGGGGCTGCCGGAGGCGCTCATCGACGCGCGCGCGCTCGAGCTCGCCATCGTGAACCTGCTCGACAACGCGCTCAAGTACGCGAAGGACGGCGGCCGCGTCGAGGTCGCGGTCGAGGCCGAGGGCGGGGGCGGCGGGCGCCTCTTCGCCCTGAGCCGCGCGGCGGCCCGCGTCGCCATCCGGGTGAGCGATCGCGGCCCGGGCATCGAGCCGGCCGAGCAGAAGCACATCTTCGAGCGCTTCGTGCGCGGTCGGCGGGCGAGCGAGCGCCAGGTGCGCGGCAGCGGGATCGGGCTCGCGCTGGTGAAGCACATCGCCGAGAGCCACGGCGGCGCCGCGCGGGTCGAGAGCCCGCTCACGGAGGACGGTCGCGGCAGCGCCTTCATCGTGTCGCTGCCCGCGCTCCCCCCCGACCGGGACGCGCCGGAGCTGGCGCCGCCCGCCGGGGCGCAGCCCGATCCGGCGAGCGCCGGGGCCGAGAGGGCGCAGGCCGAAGGGGGGGCGACGTGACGGCGCCCCGGCGCGACGCCGCGCGGACCGCCGCCCTGAAGGCGGCGCTCGACGACGTGCGCGCGCGGTGCGCCGTCGAGGAGCGCCGCGCGGCGGACCCGGTCTCCTTCGTCCACCGGTACACGGACCTGGCCGACCAGGAGCTCGTGGCCCTCATCGCCGCCTCGCTCGCCTTCGGCAACGTGAAGGCGCTGCGCGCCAAGATCGCCGAGGCGCTCGACCGGCTCGGGCCGGAGATCGCTCGCACCGCGGACGACCCACGGGCCGTCTCGGCGCGGCTGCGCGGCTTCCGGCACCGGGTCTACCGCGACCGCGACCTCGCGGGGCTCGTCGTCGGCGCGCGGCGGGTGCAGCGCGCCGCGGGCTCGCTCGGCGCGGCCTTCGCTGCCGAGCTCGCGCGCAGCCGCGATCTTCGAAAGGCCCTGGGCGCCTGGGTGCGGGCCATCCGGCGCGCGGGCGGGCTCGACCGCCGGCCCGACGACCGGGGGGCGGCGCACATCCTGCCCGACCCCGAGAAGGGCAGCGCGACCAAGCGGCTCATGCTCCTGCTGCGCTGGATGATCCGCCCGGCCGACGGCGTGGATCTCGGCCTGTGGCCGGTACCGCCGTCCGCCCTGCTGATCCCGGTCGACACGCACATCCAGAAGCTCGGCTACAACATCGGCCTCACCGACCGCAGGGGGGCCACCTGGAAGACGGCGGAGGAGATCACCGCGTCGCTCCGCCGCTTCGATCCGGCCGATCCGGTCAAGTACGACTTCGCCCTCTGCCACCTCGGCATGCTCCAGCAGTGCCCGTCCCGGCGCGATCCGGTCCGCTGCCAGGGGTGCGGCGTGAGGCCGGTCTGTCGGCACTGGACACCGTGATCACGCCGAGCGCGCTCACTTCCGCCTGCGCTGAAGCGGCTCCATCGCCCTCCCAGGGGGAGGTGTGTCCCTTCGATTTTGCAATGGATTTCAGTTTTGATTTGCACCTATGAAATGCATCAGGGTGCTCATCAGTGTAACTTGCTGAAATATGGTTGGAACAGAGTTGGTACAGAGCCTGCTCTAAGTCCGGCCGAGCGCTGTCGCGGAGACCTTCCCCCCCCAGGTCCGCGAGGCGCTTTTTTCATTTCTGCTCTGCAGAGCGGCGGAGAACGGCTGGGTCCCTTCGCCCGCGACAAAGGGAACGCCGCAGCGGAGCCCCCCCGAGCTCCGCTGCGGCGTTCTGGTACTGCGTGCCCCAGGTGCACCGGGACGCTTCCGGAACGTTTGCCGCCTCTCTCTCGTTCGACTCCCGCGACCTCTTGCGACCCGCATGCCACGGCGTGGACCGCGGCGCGTGGAACCTTTGTGCTCGCCCCTGCTGTAGGTGTCTCGCGCCGAGCCGCCGCGGGCGGGGCATACGACGATCTCCAGGATCAGCCCAGCGCGGGTGGACGAGGCCGCCGGCCTGGCGTGAGCGCGTCGAGGGCAATCCGTCAGGGCCGCAATCGATTCGAGCGCCGCGACATCGAGGGGCTCACGCCGCGTGCAGTTCTCGCGCACCGGAAGAAACGATCGAGCAACATGCGGCTCGCATCGATGCAGGATCAGGCTGACGGTCAGGCTCGTGAGCAGGCCCGGCGCACGGCGGGGTCGCGCTCCCTCGCCGGCGTGGGGCGCGACGCCGTCGAGGCCGCTCGGATGCGGCGGCAGCGCCAGTGAATAGGTTGGGCGTATGGTCTGGACATTCGGGGCTTACCTCCTCGCTGCGCTGGCGCTCGCGGTCCTGGCCGCGATCGCGCTGTGGGCGCACCTCTATTACTGGGTCAAGCGGCTGACCCTACCGCTCGAGTACTGCGCCGAGGAGGTCCTGGAGACCGGGGACGGCGCGCGCATCGAGCTCCGCCGTGTCCCGCGTCCGCCCACGGCGACCGAGCAGCCGGATCTGCCCCCGATCCTCCTGGTCCACGGGCTCGCCGCGAACCACAGAAACCAGGACATCCACCCCGATTACTCGCTGGCCCGCCACCTCGCCGCGCTCGGACGCGACGTGTGGCTGTTGACGCTGCGGAGCGGCCGGCTCCTCACGCGCGTCGAGCGGCGCAGCGTCCGCTTCTCGGCCATGGCGCAGCACGATCTCCCCTGCGCCGTCGATGCGGTCCTGAAGCGCACCGGCGCCCGCTCGCTCGATTACGTCGGCTTCTCGATGGGCGGAATGCTCCTTTATGCCGCGCTGGGCCGGAGCGTGGCGAGCGAACAGATCCGCCGTGTCGTCATCGTCGGATCGCCGGGCCGCCTCGTCGCGCCGACGCGCCTCCTCCCTTACGTCCCGGGTCGGCTGCTCCCGGGCGTCCCGCTCCGCCTCATCCGTCACGTCCCGGGCCGGTTGCTCCCGGGCGTCCCGCTCCGCCTCATGGCACGCAGCGTCGCGTTCGCTTCGGAGTGGGTGCCGACTCCGCTCCACCACGCCGTGGCCAATCCGCGCAACGTGCCTCCCGGCGTGACGCGGCTCGCGCTCGTCAACTGCATCGAGGACATCCCCGCTGCGCTGAACGCGGACTTCGCCACCTGGCTGGCGAGCGACGGGGAAATCCGGGTCAACGGGGAGAGAGTCCTGGACGGCCTCGCCTCCGTCGCGGCGCCGGCCCTGTTCATCGCGGGCAGCGCCGACCGGATAGCGCCTGTCTCGTCGGTGCGCGCGGCCTTCGACGCGTGGGGGCGCGATCACCCGGAGTCGCCGAAGCGCTTTGTCGTGCTCGGGCGCGACTTCGGGGCGCGGGAGGATTATGGCCACGGGGATCTCGCGGTCGGGGCCTACACCGGCGCCGAGCTCTTCGAGCCCATCGCGCGCTTCCTCGGCCCGGACCAGCAAGAGCAGCCCGCCGACGTCGCGGGGCCCGAGACGGGCGCTCCGGCGCTGGAGGCGATCCAGGCGCGACAGCCGACCTCCAGCGAGGTCGACCCGCTGCCCGACCTTCCGCCCGCGTGATGCGCTGTCCGCGCCGCGCGCCGCGCGCCGCGCAAACAGCGCATCGTTCCTTTTCATGATCGTTCGTCCCTTCTCCCCTCCGTGTGTGGAGGGCGAACGAGCCCGCTTCTGGCGCGCCTCCCTCATTGCAGAGGGAAAGCGAGGAGGCGTATCCTCGCACCCCGGTCCGGCAGCGCCACAGGGGCACGCTGTCCGCCAGAGGAAGCTCATGAATCAACCCGGATTGCGCTCCCGGCTCGAGCGGTCCCCCGCGGCGCCGTGGGCCATCGCGTCGCTCGTCCTCGCCTCGTCGGCGTCCTGCGCGCGGGGCGATGACACCCTCGCGGCGTGCGATGACGATCTCTCGCTGTGCGGAGGCGCGTGCGTCGACACGCAGACCGACCCCGAGCACTGCGGCGCCTGCGACGCCGTCTGCGCGGACGGCCAGCCGTGCGAGGCGGGCGCGTGCGTGGGCGAGGGCGAGGGCGAGGGCGGGGCGGCCGGAGCGAGCAGCTCGAGCGCGTCGGGCGGGGTCGACGTCCCCACGTGCGGCGCCGGCGAGGCCGAGTGCGACGGCGGCTGCGTGGACCTGCAGAGCAGCCCGGTCCATTGCGGTCGCTGCGGGGTCCAGTGCGCCCCCGACGAGACGTGCACGGGAGGGGCGTGCCGCTGCAACGAGGGCCTCACCGCGTGCGTCGCCGCGGGGGCCTTCCGGGCGTGCGTCGATCCGAGCAGCGACCCGCTGCATTGCGGCGGATGCGGCGCGGCCTGCGCGCCGGGCCTGGTTTGCCACGCGGGCGCGTGCACCTGCCTCGGCGGCCCGCGCGAGGATCTCGGCTCGACCGTCCCGCAGGGCGTGACGGGCACCACGGTGGGCGTGGATACGCGCCTCGAGCTCGCCTGCGGCGGCACCGGCTCCGCGGCCCGGATCTACCGGTTCACGGCGCCCGAGGCCGGCCTGTACCGGTTCGATACCCGCGGGTCGAGCTACGACACGGTCCTCGGTGTCCTGGGCGCCGACGCGTGCGACGTGCTCGCCTGCAATGACGATCTCGGCGGGCGCGAGGCGCGCGCCTCGGTGGAGCTCGATGAAGGGGAGGCGGTCTTCGTCGTCGTCTCGGGCTACGACGGCGAGCAGGGCGATTTCTCGCTGCGCATCGGGCAGGAGGCCCCGCCGGTCTGCCCCACGGGCACCCTCGAGCCGGACGCTCCGCAGACGATCCGCGGCGACACCACGTGGCTCAGCGACGCCGTCGCGCCGCGCTGCGGAGCGAGCGGCAGCTCGGACGCGAGCTACACGTTCACGGCGCCGCGCGACGGCAGGTACGTCTTCGACACCTTCGGCTCCTCGTTCGACACGCTCCTCGAGCTACGGAGCGAGACCTGCGCCGGCTCGGTGATCGTCTGCAACAACGACGCGGCGGGGGGAAAGCAGTCGCGCGTCGCGGCGGACCTCGCCGCGGGCCAGACCGTGGTCGCGGTGGTCGACGGCAACGCCGGCGACGCCGGGGCCTTCACGCTGAGCGTCACCGAGTATGTGGCGCCCCCCTGTCCGGAGCACGATCTGGGCTCCGCGGCGCCGCAGCGCGTGACGGGCAACTCCGCGGCCGAGGTCCGCGAGAGCGCCCTGCCGTCGCCGTGCGGAGGCGGCGACGGCCCCGAGGTGACCTACAGCTTCACCGCGCCCGAGCGCGCGCTCTACACCTTCGACACCTTCGGCTCCTCCTTCGACACGGTCCTCTACCTCCACGACGGGACGTGCGACGGCCCGAGCCTGGGCTGCGATGACGACACATCGGACGCGCAATCGCAGGTGAGGGTGCTGCTCGACGAGGGGCAGACCGTGGTCGTGGTCGTGGATGGCTATGACAGCTCGAGCTCCGGCCCTTTCTCGCTCGGCGTGAGCCAGACCCAGGTCCCGTCGTGCCCGCTCATCGATCTCGGGTCGACGGTGCCTCAGGCCGTGACCGGGACGACCGAGGGCGCGGTGGATATGCTGGATCCGAGCTGCGGCGAGGGCGGCGGCGGCGAGGCCACCTACGGCTTCACCGCGCCAGCCGCCGGCACGTACCTCTTCGACACGTTCGGATCGAGCTTCGACACGGTCCTCTACGCGCGCGACGGCGGCTGCGCCGGGCCCCAGCTCGGCTGCAACGATGACGCGGGCGGAGGCCAGCAGTCTCAGCTCGTCATGGAGCTCGAGGCGCACCAGACGATCCTCCTCGCCGTGGACGGGAGCTCCGCCGTGGAATCGGGCGAGTTCATGCTCACGGTCGAGCGCGTCTCCGACGAGGGCACCTGCGCGACGGCGATCGATCTCGGCTCGACCGTCCCGCAGACCGCGGAGGGCAGGACCACGGCGCGGCCGAACACGCACGACACGAGCTGCGACGACGACTCCGCGGCGCCCGATGTCGTGTACACGTTCACGGCCCCGGAGGACGGCTATTACGTCGTCGACACGGTGGGGTCCACGTTCGATACGATCGTGCAGGTGCGCGAGGGCAGCTGCGCCGGCGACGCGCTCGCCTGCAACGACGACGCGGGCGGCAGCCAGTCCGCGGTGAACGTGCCGCTCCGCGCTGGCCAGACGGTCGCCGTGATCGTCGACGGCTATTCCATGGAAGAGGGGAGCTACACGCTGAACATCACCCCCTTCGAGGAGATCGGCACCTGCGCCGCGCCGATCGATCTCGGCTCGGAGCTGCCTCTCACCAGGACCGGCGCCTCGGTGATTCAACCCGACTCGATGGCGTCCGAATGCGTCTCGGCGGACGGTCCGGACACGGTGTTCACCTACACCGCCCCGGTCGCCGGGACCTATGTCATCGACGCGGTCGGCGAGGACTTCGATACGGTCCTGCACGCTCGCTCGGGGGGCTGCGACGGCGCCCCGCTCGCCTGCAACGACGATGATCCCGGCACCGCGGCGGCGCGCCTGAGGCTGGAGCTCAGCGCCGGTCAGGTCATCACCCTCGTGGTCGACAGCTACGGATCGAAGCCAGGCAATTTCACGTTGCACATCGACGCCTACTGAGCCGGCGCGCCGCGCGCCGCCCTGGCGATGGGGCGTGACCTGGAGATCGGTCACCCACCGCGCCGCGGCGCCGCGCGCGTCACGTCGCCGCCGCGGCCGAGCCGGGCAATCCCGCAGGTCCGCCGGTTGCGGATGCCGCGCCCGAGCGCGTATCCTGGCGCGCGACCCGTCATTCCCCGCCTCGGACGGCCGGGGATCTCAGGGACGACCATGAACCGATCCGGATTGCGCCTCAGGCCCACCCTCTCCACCGCTGCGCTTCTCCTGGCGGCAGGGGTGGTCCTCGCGTCGTCCTGCGCCGCGACCTCCGGCGGGGCGGGCGATTGCGGTGAGGGGCTGTCGCGGTGCGACGGCGCGTGCGTCGATGTCCGGACCGACGCCCGCCATTGCGGCGCGTGCGGCGTCGCCTGCGCCGGGGGGCGGGGCTGCGCGGAAGGCCGTTGCGAGGGCGGCGGCGACATCGGCCTCGGCGTGGGCGGGCCCCTCGGGGGCTGCGCCGACGATCGGACCGAGTGCGCCGGCGGCTGCGTGGACCTCCGTGCAGATCCAGGGAACTGCGGCGCTTGCGGCGCGCGGTGCGCGCCGGGGCAGGGCTGCACCGACGGCGTCTGCGCCTGCGCCGACGGCACGACGGCGTGCGACGGCGCGTGCGTCGACCTCCGGAGCGACAGGGCGCACTGCGGTGAATGCGGGGCCCGCTGCTCGCCGACCCAGCTGTGCGTGGGCGGCGCCTGCACCTGCGCCGAGGGGCTGGAGGACTGCGCTGGCTCGTGCGTCGACCTGCACACGAGCGAGCTGCACTGCGGCCGGTGCGGGGTCGAGTGCGGCCGAGGCGCGCTCTGCCACGAGGGCGCCTGCACCTGCGTCCTTGGCACCTACGATGAGCTCGGCGCCACGTTCCCGCAGCGGGTGACCGGGACCACAGCCGGTGGAGAGTCGAATCACGGGCTCGCGTGCGTGGCCGCAGGTGCGGCGGAGCGGGTCTACCGCTTCACGCCGCCCGAGGCGGGGACCTACACGCTGGACACCTTCGGATCCACCTTCGATACGGCCCTTGGCGTGCTGGACGCGACCTCCTGCGCGCAGCTCGGATGCAACGACGACAGCCTGGGCAAGCAATCCAGGGTCCGTGTCGTCCTCGAGGCGGGCGAGGCTGTCCTGATCGTCGTGACCGGCTTCGACGGGGCGGAGGGCGACTTCACGCTCAACGTGGCGAAGGCCGCGCTGCCGCGCTGTCCTTCGGGGGACGAGATCCTGACCACCGTCCCGCAGGCGATCTCCGGCGACACCGCCCTGCTCGACGACGGGATCACGCCGATCTGCGGTCACACCGGCAGCCCCGACGCGGCATATACCTTCACGGCTCCGGCCGAAGGCGTGTACGTCTTCGACACGTTCGGCTCCGCGTACGACACCCTCCTGGAGCTCCGCGACGGCGGGTGTGACGGGGCGGTGCTCGCCTGCAACGACGACGCGCAGGGGCGGCCGCAGTCGCGCATCACGGAGCGGCTCACGGCCGGCCAGACGGTCGTTGCCCTCGTGGATGGCGCCGGCGGCGAGAGCGGTCCCTTCACGCTGAACATCTCCGCGTGGGCGCCGCCCCCGTGTCCCGTCGTCGAGCTCGGCCCCACGGTCCCGCAGTCGGTCGGGGGCACCACGTCGGGCTTCGACGATCACCTCGCCCCGCCTTGCAACCCGGGTCGCGGCCCCGAGGTGAGCCACAGCTTCACGGCGCCGGTCGCTGGCCGGTACACGTTCGACACGCTCGGCTCGAGCTTTGACGCGGTGCTCCACGTTCACGACGGCGGCTGCGCGGGCCCCGTGCTGGGCTGCAACGAGGATGCACCGACCGGGGATCACGCGGAGGTCACCCTGCCGCTCGCGGAGGGGCAGACGGTGTACGTGATCGTGGACGGCGTGCACGGGCAGGAGGGCGCCTACACGCTGAACGTGCACGGCGTCCCCGCGCCCTCGTGCCCGGCGCACGCCCTCGGGTCGATGGTCCCGCAGACGGTGGAGGGGACCACCGCCGGCCTTGGCGACTTCGTGCGCGCGCCGTGCGGCACCGCGGGCGGCGCCGAGGAGACGTACAGCTTCACGGCGCCGTCGGACGGCGTGTACGTCTTCGACACGTCCGGCTCGAGCTTCGACACGATCGTCCACGTGCATGACGGCACGTGCGGCGGCGCGCCGCTGGCCTGCAACGACAACGCGCCGGGCAGCGCGTCACGGGTGGCGGTCCCGCTCGTCGCGGGCCAGACGGTCGTGGTCGTCGTGGATGGCTCCGGCGCGTCGGCGTCTGGCGCTTACAAGCTCAACGTCAGCCTGTTCGACGGCGACGCCACCTGCGCGAGCCCGATCGATCTCGGCTCGACGGTCCCGCAGACGGCGACGGGCTCGACCTTGCACCAGCCGGACTCCGCCGCGCCGAGCTGCACCGCGTCGAGCGGCAATGACAGGGTCTATCGCTTCACCGCGCCGGCTGCGGGGACCTACGTCATCGACACGCGGTCCTCGAGCTTCGACACGGTCCTTCACGTGCACGACGGCGAGGGCTGCACCGGCGCCGAGCTCGCGTGCAACGACAACGCGAGCGGCCTTGCCTCGCGCGTGGAGGTGACCCTCGCCGAGGGGCAGGTGATCACGATCGTCGGCGACGGCCGCCCCTCCGCGTCGGGCACCCTCACGCTGAACATCACCGCGGCCACGCCCTAGCCTCGCGCCGCAGCCCGGTCGCCGGCCCCGTGCCGCGATCCGAGCGCCGCCCCCACGCCGATCGCGGTAGGCCCCCGGAGGGTGGGGCCGCGCGCGGGGGGCTCACTGGAGGGGCTGGCGTGGAGGCGAGCCACGCCAGGGGCTCGCCGGAACGCGAGCCCCGGAGGTGAGCCCCCCGCGCGCGGCCCCACCCTCCGGGGGCCGGGCAACCCGAAGAAGGCCCGGCACCGGGCGCCGGACCTGGGCGTTACGGCGCTCAGCACCCCGTAGGGGCAGGTACCCCGGCGTGGCAGCACGGAGGAGGGGGATGGCGGGCGCCCCCCACGCCCGGACGACGTCCGCCGCGGCCTCCCTAGGAGTTTTCTTGAGAGCCGCGCCCACCCGTGCGAGGCTCGGCCCCCCTGGGACCAGCGCCCGTCCGTCGGGACCGTCCCCATGATGTGATCCGGGTCGAACCATGCCTAAGGAACGCGTGTTCTCCCTCGATGCCGTCCGGACCGACGGCTGGTTCGAGCGCATCGGCGACGGCATCGGCAGCTTCCAGGCCCTCTGCGAGATCGTGGGCGAGGCGTTCTTTGCGTTCTCGATGATCACCGGCGCCCGCATCACGGCGCTCACCGTCGATCGGCGCAACCCGGACAACACGCTGGTCGACTTCGTCATCGCGCCGCCGGGCGAGGAGGACATCGACGGCGACGTCCAGCGGCTCACGCTCGCGGACTTCCGCCACCGCCTCGTCGGCGCCCTCCTCACCGAGGACATCACGCCGCCGGCCCCCGAGCGCGACACCGACCTCGAGGGGCTCCAGCTCCACATCGGCGTCCGCTACCTGCTGCTCGCCCCGCTCTACGGCTACAGCCTGCGCAAGCTGTCGGTCGAGGGGAAGACCTCGCGCCTGCTCCTCTTGCGCGACGGCATCGAGGAGACGCACGAGCTCAACGAGTTCCGCGCCCGCATCCGCTCGCACGTGCGGGACGAGCTGGAGCGCGCCTCGGCCGGCGCGCGCTCCGCGATCGATCTCACGAAGGTCGCCGAGGCCGAGATCGCCTCCCAGCACGGCGACTACCCGAAGGTGATCCAGCTCCTCGGCACGTGGCCCGCGCCGCTCGCGATCTTCCTGCGCACGCCCGAGGGCCAGATGCTGACGCCGGACGCCCGCAGCCTGATCGCGAAGGGTCTCGGCCTGCTCGGCACCGCGTGCGTCAAGCTCGGCGAGGAGCACCAGGGCGAGGAGGTCATGCGCCTCGCCGTCCAGTATGCGCACGACGGCGCCGCCGCCGGCGACATCTTCCGCCGGCTCGGCGAGGCCATGCTGGACGACGGGCGCGCGGGCGAGGCCATCGGCCCGCTGCGCCGCGCCGCGAACCTCGGCGCCCCGCCGAAGCAGATCTGGCCGCTGCTCGCGCGGGCGTTCGTGCAGCGCAAGAAATTCGTCGCCGCCCTCGCCTGCATCCGCGAGGCGCGCACCGCCGGCGTGCCGGACGCCGAGATGGTGGAGGAGATCCGGGAGATCGAGGCGTCCCTGGGCACGGCGCTGACCGCCTGGAGGGGGCTGGTCCTGGCCGCGAGCCGCGCCTAGGATGCGGCCCGCACGTTCCCGACCGGGTCCATTGACACCCCCGCGGCGGGCGGCTAGATCCGGCGCGAATTAAGCCGAGATCGCTCGGATTTTTGGCTGTTCCCGGCAGCATCGCCGCGCAGCTCTCACCGTTTTGGACTGCATGGTTCGGGGCCGCGGGCCCCGAGGTCTCGCCTGGAGTGCCGCACGCCAGGGCGAGACGGTCGACCCTATCCAGGGGTCACCCGCAGGAGTGCTCTCTCGATGGCCACCTACATCCCCCTGTTCCTGCTGTTTCTCGTGGCCGCCGTCGTCGCGCTCGGCATGTTCACGCTGACGTCGCTCCTCGGCCCGAAGAACCCGACGGCCGAGAAGATGATCCCGTACGAATGCGGCAGCGATTCGACGGGCGGACGCTTCGTCAAGCCGAGCGTGAAGTTCTACCTGACGGCGATCCTCTTTGTCGTCTTCGACATCGAGGTGGTGCTCATCTATCCGTGGACGGTCCAGTTCCGCTCACTCGGCTGGGTCGGCCTCGCGACGATGGGCTCGTTCATCGCGATGCTCGTCGTCGTGCTCGTGTACGTGTGGAAGAAGGGAGCTCTGGAATGGGAGAAATAACGAGCGGAGGCGCCTCGACGCGGGTGCTCGAGGGCACCGAGCACGGCTTCGCCACGACCCGCGTCGACGCGCTGCTCAACTGGGCGAAGAAGTACTCCCTGTTCCAGTACCCGTTCGTGACGGCGTGTTGCGGGATGGAGTACATGGCCATGGCGAGCCCGCGCTTCGACATGGCGCGCTTCGGCGCCGAGGTGCCGCGCTTCTCTCCGCGCCAGGCCGACCTGCTCTGGGTGGTGGGGACCATCAGCCAGCGCCAGGCGCCCGCGCTCAAGCGCATCTACGAGCAGATGGCCGACCCGAAGTGGGTGCTCGCCTTCGGCACCTGCGCCTCGTGCGGCGGCTTCTACGACAACTACACGACCCTCGCCGGCATCGACAAGATCATCCCCTGCGACATCTACGTGCCCGGGTGCCCGCCGCGCCCCGAGGCGGTGCTCGACGGCCTCATGCTGCTCCAGGACAAGATCGCGCGCGGCGATCGCACGCCCGCGGTCGTCAAGCCGCGCGAGGATCCCGCGCAGGCCGAGCGGCTCGTCGCCCTCCAGCGCAAGGAGAGGATCTAGTCATGAGCAAGAAGGTCCTGGAGCTCCTGACGGCGCACTTCCCGGACGCCGTCCTGGAGACGCACTCGCAGTTCGGCGACGACACGGCGGTGATCGAGCCGGCCGCGTGGCGCGACGTCGCCCTCTTCCTCCGCAACGACCCGCGGAGCCTGATGAACATGTTCGTCGACCTCACGGCGGTCGACTACCTCTGGCGCGGCGACGTGCCCCGCTTCGAGGTGGTCTGCCACCTGCGCTCGCTCGAGCGCGCCCACCGCATCCGGATCAAGGCGCGCGTGGGCGACGAGGAGGGCAACGGCGCCGAGATCGACTCGCTCGTCCCGGTGTGGAAGGGCGCGAACTGGTTCGAGCGCGAGTGCTACGACCTGCTCGGCATCGTCTTCAAGGGGCACCCCGATCTCCGGCGCATCCTGATGTACCCGGAGTTCCAGGGGCACCCCCTGCGCAAGGACTACCCGGCCAACCGCATCCAGCCGCTCGTGCCGTTCCGCGACGTGCCCAACACCGGCAAGCTGCCGCCGTTCGGCCCCGACGAGGGCATGAGCTTCGGCCGCCAGTCGCACGATTTCGCGCTGTACCAGCACGACCAGCACGCGAACGGCGCGTCGGTCGAGTCGACCGGCGGCGACGAGGCCTCCGACAACGGCAAACCGCAGGGCCTCGGCGCGGCTGCGCTGGAGGACCGGAGCTGACCGATGGAACCCCTGGATCGCGATCTTGACGAGGGCGAGCTCGAGCTGCCGAGCGAGCCGATGCTCCTCAACATGGGGCCTTCGCACCCGGCGATGCACGGCACGGTGCGGATCGTGCTCGAGCTGTCGGGCGAGCAGATCAACAAGGCCGACGTGCAGATCGGCTACCTGCACCGCGGCTTCGAGAAGATGTGCGAGCGCGGCACCTGGACGCAGGTGTTCCCGTACGTCGATCGGCTCAACTACGTCTCGCCGATGCTCAACAACGTCGGCTTCGCGCTGGCGGTCGAGAAGATGCTCGGCGTCACGGTGCCGGAGCGCTGCCAGTACTACCGCGTGATCCTCGGCGAGCTGGCGCGCATCTGCGATCACATGATCTGCAGCGGCGCCATGAGCATGGAGCTCGGCGCCTTCACGCCGTTCCTCTACCTCTGCCGCGCGCGCGAGATCTTCTGGGACATCTTCGAGGAGGAGACCGGCGCGCGCCTGACGCACAGCTTCGGCCGCGTCGGCGGCATGGCGAAGCCGCCCACGGCCGACTTCAAGGCGATGGTCCGGGCGGGCCTCGCGCGCGTGCTCGCGCTCGTCAACGACGCCGAGAAGCTCATCCTGAAGAACCGCATCTTCCTCGATCGCCTCGACGGCGTCGGGGTGATCTCGAAGGAGGACGCGCTCGCGCTCGGCTGGACGGGCGTCTGCCTGCGGGCGACCGGCGCGCCGTACGACGTGCGCCGCGCGCACCCGTACATGGTCTACGACCGCTTCGACTTCGACGTGCCGGTCGGCACGCGCGGCGACAACTACGATCGGTTCATGTGCCGGCAGGAGGAGATCCGCCAGTCGGCGAGGATCATCGAGCAGGCGCTCGATCAGATGCCGGACGAGGGGCCGATCAACATCGACGACCCGCGCATCGTGCTGCCTCCCAAGGAGGAGGTCTACACGACGATCGAGGCGACCATCCAGCACTTCAAGATCGTGATGGAGGGCATCAAGGTGCCCGCCGGCGAGTGCTACTCGTACACCGAGGCCGGCAACGGCGAGCTCGGCTTCTACCTCGTCTCCGACGGCAGCGGGACGCCCTACCGGGTCCGCATCCGCCCGCCGTGCTTCGCCACCACGCAGGGGCTCTCGCAGCTCATCACCGGCCTGATGATCCCCGACGTCGTGCCGACCTTCGGCTCGCTGAACATGATCGGCGGGGAGTGCGACCACTAGCGACGGCGAGAGGAGCGCTCCCGTCATCGACTCAAGGAGCCGGGGCCGGCTGGCCCCGCCGGGAACCGAGATCCACGATGCCTACGATCAAGATCGACGGAAGGGAGATCCCCTTCGAGAGCGGTGACACGATCATCCGGGCGGCCCACCGCGCGGGGATCGACATCCCCCACTACTGCTGGCACCCCGGCCTCTCCGTCGCCGCCAACTGCCGGATGTGCCTGGTGGAGGTGCTGCCGCCGCCGGGCAGGCCGGCGATGAGCCTCGACATCCTCCGCTGGGACCCGGCGAAGCAGGACTACGTGCCGGCGGCGAAGCCGAAGCTCCAGCCCGCCTGCCAGATGGCGTGCGCGAACGGCATGGAGGTGCTGTCCGAGAGCAGCGATCACGTGGCCGAGGCGCGCTCGGCGGTGCAGGAGCTCCTGCTCCTGAACCACCCGGTCGACTGCCCCATCTGCGACCAGGCCGGCGAGTGCCGCCTGCAGGACTACTGGCTCGAGCACCAGCGCACCGGCAAGCGGATGCGGCAGGAGCCGGTCCACAAGCCGAAGGCGGTCGTCTTCGGGCCGACCATCGTCTACGACGCCGAGCGCTGCATCGTCTGCACGCGGTGCATCCGCGTCTGCAACGAGCTCGCCCGCGATCCGGTCCTCTCGGTCCGCGAGCGCGGCAACCTCGGCGAGATCACGGTCTCGCCCGGGCGCGAGCTCGACCACGACTACACGCTCATGACCGAGCACGTGTGCCCGGTCGGCGCGCTCACGTCGCGCGACTTCCGGTTCAAGGCGCGGGTCTGGTTCCTCCGCAGCGCCCGGACCGTGTGCCAGGGCTGCGCGACGGGGTGCAACGCGTACCTCGACTACGACCCGCGCAACAACACGCCGTACCGGCACCGGCCTCGCGAGAACATGGAGGTCAACACCTACTGGATGTGCGACGAGGGCATGCTCTCGTACCGGCACGCGGTCGAGGGGCGGCTGCTCACGGCGCTGGTCGGCAACGACGACGCGAGCCTCGACGACGCGCTCGCCGCGGCCAAGGAGCAGCTCGCGGGCCACGCCGACGATCCGGCGAAGGTCGCGATCGTCCTGTCCGCCCAGCACTCGAACGAGGACAACTTCGCCCTCTACCACCTCGCCACGACGTACCTCGGCGCGGCCGACTTCTTCGTCACGGGCAAGCCGCTCGGCCGGGGCGACGAGATCCTGATGAGCGAGGACAAGAACCCGAACACCCGCGGCGTGATGGAGATCGCGGCGGCGACCCCGCCGCGCCCGGTCGCGGAGCTGCTCCAGGGGATCGCGTCGGGGCAGTACGCGTACGTGATCGCGCTCGGATCGGACCTCGAGGTCGACGCGGGCGAGGCGCAGCGGGCGCTCTCGCGGCTCAAGGGGGTGGTGACGATCGCCGCCCACGAGGGGCCGCTGGCGAAGGCGGCGCGCGTCGCGCTGCCCGCGTGCTCGTGGGTCGAGGCCGAGGGCACGTACGTGAACCGGAAGGGGCTCGCGCAGCGCAGCGAGCGGGCGCTGGTCCCGCACGGCGACGCGCGCCCGGCCTGGGAGCTCATCGGTCGGCTCGGGCGCACGCTCGGGTACGCGACCGGCTGGAAGACCCTCGCAGACATCCGCCGCGCGATGCCCCCCAGCGCGATCGCGGGCGGCGCCGCCCCCGGGGCGGTGCCCTCGGGCGCACCCGGACCGCACGCGTCGGCGGCGACCGCCGTCGCCGACGTGGCGCGCCCCGAGCCGAAGAAGACGGAGGCCACGGCATGACTGGCGTCGAGCTCGTTCTCGCGATCGTCAAGATCCTCATCGTTCTGCTGTTCCTGCTGAACATGGCGGCGATCGCCACCTGGGCCGACCGGCGCCAGGGCGCGATGGTGCAGGACCGCGTGGGCCCGAACCGCGCGGTCGTCTACCTGCCGTCGATGCTCGTGCGGGGCATCGTCCTCCTGCCCCCGACGCTGCTCGGGGCGCTCGCCGCGCTCACGGCGACGCGCGAGCTGTCCGTGCTCGCGGCCGGCGACACGATGGTGATCGGCGCGCAGCTCGCGGTCCTCGTGGCCTGGTTCAACCTCCTCGTGTTCTGCGGGCTGGCCCGCCGGAGCGGCCCGATCAACGCGGCCGAGGAGGCGCTCGCGGCCGTCGACCCGCGCGGCATCTTCTACGGCGGCGTCGCGGTCCACGTGGTCGTCTTCCTCGTGACGCAGGCGGTCCCGCTCTCGTCGGCGCCGCTCGCGGCGCGGGTCGCGTGCGGGCTCCTCGCCGCGCTGCTCTTCGCGTCGGGCGTCTACGCCGCGTCGCGCGTGCCCGAGGGCAAGGTGCCGCTGCGCCTCCTCGGCACGCTCCACGCCGCCGCCGACGCCATCAAGATGATCTGGAAGGAGGACTTCATCCCGAAGAACGCCGACCGGCTCCTCCACTCGCTCGCGCCGCTGCTCGCGATGTTCCCGGCCCTGGTGACGTTCGCGGTCATCCCGTTCGGCGACAAGCTCTGCTTCGGGGACAACGGCGACGGGATCTTCGGCTTCAGCGACCTGCCGCTCCTCAAGAACACGGTCGACCAGGCGCTCGCGTGCAACGGCCACGTCGTGAGCCTCCAGATCGCCGATCTCAACGTCGGCATCCTCTACCTCTTCGCGATGGGCGGCACCGGCGTCATCGGCGCCGCGCTCGCCGGCTGGGCGAGCGACAACAAGTTCTCGCTGCTCGGCGGGCTGCGCGCCGCGAGCCAGATGGTCAGCTACGAGGTGGCGATGGGCCTGAGCGTCGTCGGGCTCTTCATCATCTACAGCAGCGTCCGGCTCGGCGACATGGTGCAGTGGCAGGTCCAGCACGCGTGGGGGATCTTCGTCCAGCCGTTCGCGTTCTTCCTGTTCATCGCGGCGCTCGCCGCCGAGACGAAGCGCATCCCGTTCGACCAGCCCGAGGGCGAGAGCGAGATCGTCGCCGGCTACTTCGTCGAGTACTCCGGGATGAAGTTCGGCATGTTCATGACGGGCGAGTACGTGGAGCTCATCACCTCGAGCGCGCTCCTCGTCACGCTCTTCTTCGGCGGCTACCACCTGCCGTTCCTCGACCGCGACGGGATCAACGTCGTGATCGGGCAGACGACGCTCTTCCAGTACAAGATGACGCACCTCGCCGTGAGCGCGCTCTACGTGGTCGCGTTCTTCGGGAAGACGATCCTCATGTCCTGGGTGCAGGTCTTCTTCCGCTGGACGCTGCCGCGCTTCCGCTACGACCAGGTGATGCGGCTCGGCTGGACGAAGCTCCTGCCGCTCGCGATCGGCAACATGATGGTGACGGGCATCCTGGTGCTGGCCGTCGACGCGGCGCCCGCGGGGCTCCGCGACGGCCTCCAGGTCGCCGCGGACATCTCCCAGGTGGTGCTCGCGGTGGGCGGGTTCGCGGCGGTCGTGGCGGTGATCGCCGGGCTGCTCGAGCCGGTCGAGCGCAATCGGTTCCTCCACTCCACCGCGGCGCGGTTCGCCGCGGCCGCGGGTGGCACCAAGGCATCGCCGCAGCAGGCGTAGAGGAGATCCCCATGGCGAAAGCTCCCCAGAGCAACCCCTGGACGAAGCCGGCCGGCAAGCCGGTCGCTGGCAAGCCGATCCCGCGCCCTGTCCGGAACGCCGACGTGCAGTCCTACATCCCCGAGGTGTTCAGGGGGCTGGGGCTCACGATGAAGCACTTCTTCAAGAACACGAAGGAGATGGTGCTCGGGCAGAAGCCGGATCCGGTGCTCGAGGCGCTGGAGCCGGGCGTGACGACGATCAGCTACCCCGAGGAGAAGCGCCCCTACCCGGAGCGCTTCCGGGGGATCCACCGGCTCACGCTGCGCGAGGACAACTCGCCCCGGTGCGTCGCGTGCCTGTGCTGCTCGACCGCGTGCCCGGCGCAGTGCATCGCGATCGAGCCGGCCGAGTACCCCGAGGGCGACCGGCGGCGCGGCTACGAGCGGTTCCCGAGCAGCTTCGTCATCGACGAGCTCCGCTGCGTCTTCTGCGGTTACTGCGTCGAGGCGTGCCCCGTCGACGCGATCCGGATGGACACGGGCAAGCACGCGGTGCCCTACGACTCGCGCGAGCAGTTCATCTACCGGCGCGATCTCCTCATGAGCTTCTCCGACCGCGCCGGCGCGCAGCTCTCGGCGAACCCGCGCCACGAGCCGGGCGATCCGACGCACCCGGGGCTCACCCGCGACCACGCGGATCACTGAGGCGACCACCGCAGCGGCGCTCCCTCGCAGAGGGGGGAGCGCCGCCGGGCGCGGTTCTGCTAGAACGGCCGGCCATGGCGACGACGTACGGCTCCTTCGAGGCGGTCATCGGGCTCGAGGTCCACGCGCAGCTCCTCACCCGCACCAAGGCGTTCTGCGGCTGCGCGACCAGCTTCGGCGACCCGCCGAACACGCACACGTGCCCGGTCTGCCTGGGGCTCCCGGGCGCGCTGCCGGTGCTGAACCGCGAGGCGGTCCGGATGGCGGTGAGCGCGGCGCTCGCGCTCGGCTGCGCCATCCAGGAGAGCAGCGTCTTCGCCCGGAAGAACTACTTCTACCCGGACCTGCCGAAGGGCTTCCAGATCAGCCAGTTCGATCGGCCGCTCGCGCTGCGCGGCGCGCTCGAGATCGAGACCGAGGCGGGGAAGAAGCGGGCGGGGATCACGCGCGTGCACATGGAGGAGGACGCCGGCAAGAACCTGCACGGCATCGGCGGCCTCTCGATCGTCGACCTCAACCGCGCCGGCACGCCGCTCATCGAGATCGTGGGCGAGCCCGATCTGAGCTCGGGCGCCGAGGCGGCCGAGTACCTGAAGCGGCTGCGCGAGATCCTGATGTTCATCGGCGTGAACGACGGCAACCTCGAGCAGGGCAGCTTCCGCTGCGACGCCAACGTCTCGGTCCGCAGGGTGGGGGAGGCGAAGCTCGGCACGCGCACGGAGCTCAAGAACATCAACTCGTTCCGCTTCGTCGCGGAGGCGATCGATCTCGAGATCCGCCGGCAGATCGCGCTCATCGAGCAGGGCGACCGGGTGCGCCAGCAGACCCGCGGGTACAACGCGGACAGGAAGGAGACGTACCTCCTCCGCGACAAGGAGAACGAGTCCGGCTACCGCTACTTCCCCGAGCCGGACCTGCCGCCGCTCGTCGTCGACGAGGCGTTCCTCGCCGAGGTGCGCGGCGCGCTGCCGGAGTCGCCGGCCGACAAGCGGCGGCGCTTCACCGAGTCGCTCAAGCTCACGCCGTACGCCGCGTCGGTCCTGACCGGTCACCCGCGGATCGCGGCGTTCTTCGAGGAGGCGGCGCGGCTCCACGGCGACGCGGTGAAGGTCGCGAACTTCGTGCAGAGCGAGGTGCTGCGCGACGCCCGCACGACGGGGCTCACGGCCACGTTCCCGGTCTCTCCGGCGCAGGTGGCGGGGCTCCTGCGCCTCGTGGACGAGGGCGCGATCAGCGGCAAGCAGGCCAAGGAGGTGTACACGGAGATGGCCGGCACCGACCGGGCTCCGGGCGACATCGTCCGCGACAAGGGGATGGCCGTGATGAGCGACGCCTCCGCGATCGAGGCGATCGCAGGGGAGGTCATCGCCGCGAACGAGAAGCAGGTGGCGGCGTACCGCGGCGGCAAGACCGCGCTGTTCGGCTTCTTCGTCGGGCAGATCATGAAGCGGACGGGGGGCAGCGCGAGCCCGGCGGTCGTGAACGAGGTGCTGAGGCGGCTGCTCGAGGGCGGCTCCGCCCCGGGGGCGTGAAGACGCTTTCTCTGCGCCCCGGCGTGAAATAGGGTGGTCGGGCAGGAGCTTTCGCCGAGGGCCCCGGCTGTGCAGCGCTGCATGGGGTCACGCGGGCGGGGGCGTATCTCGGGCGCGTGGCGCGTCGGAGGAGGAGCGAGCGATGAACCAGGGCGGCACGGGGGGCGGTGGCGGCGGATGGGGACAGCCTCCTGGAGGCGGCCACGGCGCGCCCGGCGGGGGTGGCTACGGTCCGCCGGGCGGGAGTCCTCCCGGCGGGGGTGGCTACGGTCCTCCGGGCGGAGGCCCTCCCGGTGGGGGCGGTTACGGTCCTCCGGGCGGCGGTAGCTACGGTCCTCCCGGCGGAGGCGGCTACGGCCCGCCTGGTGGTGCCCCACCCGGAGGCGGCTACGGCCCTCCCGGCGGAGGCGGCTACGGCCCTCCCGGCGGAGGTCCTCCCGGCGGAGGCGGCTACGGCCCTCCCGGCGGTGCCCCACCCGGAGGCGGCTACGGCCCTCCCGGCGGTGCCCCACCCGGAGGCGGCTACGGCCCTCCCGGCGGTGCCCCACCCGGAGGCGGCTACGGCCCTCCCGGCGGCTTCGGTGGCCCTCCCGGCGGCGGCTACTCCCCGCCTCCCGGCATGCAACCGCCGTATGGCGCCCCGCCGGGCGGCGGCGGCGGCAGCAGCACGGACAAGATCCAGCGGTTCCTCAAGCCCGCCCTGCTCGGCGGCACCGTGGGCGGGGTGCTGTCCAGCATCCCCCTGCTGAACCTCCTCAACTGCTGCTTCTGCCTGCTCAACGTCGCCGGCGCCGCGCTCGCGGTCTCGCTCTACCTGAAGGAGCACCCGAACGAGCGCCTCTCCAGCAACGACGCGGCGCTCTGCGGGGCCCTCGCGGGCGTCACGGCCGGCGTCATCACCGGGGTCCTCGACATCGTCATCAAGCTCGTGTTCGGCACCCTCCTCGCGGGCCTCTACGCGACCTTTCCCCCGGAGATCGCCGAGAACCTCGCGGTGACCGGCGTCACGGCGGTGTTCTACATCCCGGGCTACGCGATCACTTACGGCGCCATGGGCGCGCTCGGCGGCTTCGCGGCCATGCAGTTCCTCTTCAAGGACCGCCTCGCCCCCTGAGCGCCCCGGCCGACAGGACCCTCGACGCATGGTCGCCGCCCGTCCCCTCGACGCCCTCCGCTTCCCGCTCCGCACCGCCGGCTTCGTGGGCCTCACCTTCGGCATGTACGGCCTGCTCGAGGTCGACACCGCGCTCTCCGCCGCCGCGGAGCGCGAGGTGGTCCTGCACACATGGATGCGCCGCTACGGGCGCGCGCTCCTCAGGCTGTACGGCCTCGACGTGCGCGCCGGTGGTCCCTTCGTCGGGGCGCGCGCCGAGGGCGTCGCCGACGGCGCGGAGCGACGCGCCGCCGGTGATGCCGAGTACCATCCCGGCCGCGACGCGACCGGCCTCGGGCGGCTGTTCGTGATGAACCACCGCTCCGCGCTCGACATCATGATCACGCTCGCCTTCTTCGAGGCCACCATCGTGAGCCGCGCCGACCTCGCCGGCTGGCCGGTCATCGGCATGGCGGCGCGCCGCGTCGGGACGCTGTTCGTCGACCGATCGAGCAGGCGCAGCGGCACCGCGGTCGTGCAGGCGATGAGCTCCGCGCTCAGCCAGGGCCGTGGTGTGATGGTCTACCCCGAGGGGACCACGTTCTCCGGCGACGAGGTGCGGCCGTTCCGCGCGGGCGGCTTCACCGCGGCGTGCCGCGTCAGCGCCGAGATCGTCCCTGCCGGTATCGCCTACGGCGGCGCGGAGTCGTCCTACATCGACGAGTCGTTCACCGCGCACATGGCCCGGGTGAGCCGTGCGCGACGTATCCCCGTGGCGCTCGAGGTGGGCGCGCCCATCGCCACCGCGGGCCAGGACGTCGACGCCATCCGCGAGAAATCGCATCAGGCCGTCCAGGCGCTGGTCCACCGCGCCCGCGCGCGGCTCGGCTCCGACATATAGACCGTCGCACTCTGCTCCGGCGCCGCTGGCTTCTGCGATCGGCCCTCGCTACGATGCGGCCCGCCGTCGATCATCATGGAGCGTGAAGGCAGCAACCCTCCCCCGGCCGCCATGCCCTGGCAGGTCCCGACGCAGTCCCGCGGTGGAGCGATCCATAATGAACTGATGTTCCTTGCGGACGCGAGCGAGCAGCTCACCGGATCGCTCGACCCGCACACGATCCTCGAGCGGCTCGCGCGCCTCTCGGTGCCGTTCCTCGCGGACTGGTGCACGGTCGATCTGATCGAGCGCGGCGCCGCGGACACCATGGGCCTCCTCGATCCGCTCCCGCCGCCTCCTTACGGGGACGGGCCGCCGTTCGCGCCCGGGGTGAGCGCGCTCGATTTCACGCCCGCGCCGGCGGGCAAGCCGCCCGCGCGTCCTTCGCGCGCGGGGGCCGCGCCCGGGCTGGACCGCCAGGGCTTCGCCGACGATCCCAAGGGCGGTCGTCAGGGCGCGTCGAAGAGCGCGTTCTGCCGCGTCGCCGCGAAGCACGTGAACCCCGGGCGCGAGGGCCTGCTGCGGGCGATCTCGCCCGACGCCGAGGAGCGGCTCGGCATCGCCAAGGTGCTGCACAGCGGCGAGTCGGAGCTGCTCCACGAGCTCGACGGCGAGGCGAGCGACGAGGCCAGGGAGCGCGCCGCCGCGCTGGAGCAGCTCGGCACCCGCTCCGCCATGGCGGTGCCGCTCATCGCGCGCGGCCGCAAGCTCGGCGTGCTCTCGTTCGGCGTCTCCGAGTCGAACCGCATCTACTCCGCCGACGACCTCGTGCTCGCGGCCGAGCTCGCGCACCGCGTGGCGCTAGCGCTCGACAACGCCTACCTCTACCGGAAGGCGGAGGAGGCGCGCCAGTCCGCGGAGCGGAGCGCGGACCGCGCCGCGTGGCTGTTCGCCGTCACGGCCGCGCTGTCCGACGCGATCACGCCGCCCGCGGTGCTGCGCGTGCTCGCGAGCGACGTCGTCGCGGCCGCCGGCGCGATGACCGCGATGGTGGCGCTGCGCGCCGGGAGCGGCGGCGAGCTCGAGACGGTGCGCTCGACGGGCTACCTGGAGGCGCAGATCGCGCGCTTCAAGACGTTCGACATCAGCGCCGATCTGCCGCTCGCGCGCGCCGTCCGCGAGCGGCAGCCGATCTTCCTGGAGTCGGACGAGCGCATCGGGCGGTTCGAGCCGGGCTTCGTGGCCTGCTGCGCCGCGACGGGCGAGCACGCGTACGCCGCGATCCCGCTCTTCCTCGAGGGGCGCGTGCTCGGCGCCGTGGGCTTCGGCTTCTCGATGCCGCAGTCGTTCTCCGAGGACGACCGGGCGTTCATGCTCGCGCTGGTCCAGCAGAGCGCGCAGGCGCTCGAGCGCGCGCGCCTCGCCGCGCTGCAGACGGAGGAGGCCACGCACCTCTCGCACGAGGTGCTCAAGCAGATGCCCGAGGCCATCCTGGTCACCGACCTGGAGGGCAACATCCGGTACTGGATGGGCGAGGCCGAGTCGATCTTCGGCTACCTGTCCGAGGAGATCGTCGGCAAGAGCATGGCGCTGCTCCACCGCGCGGAGCTGCGGGAGGAGTTCACGGGCCGGATCCTCCAGCAGATCGCGGACTCGCGCACCTTCGTCGGCGAGGTCCCGTGCGTGCGGCGGGACGGCTCCGAGGTGCCGATCGAGGTCACGGCGTACGCGGTGCACGACCAGGAGGGGCGGCCGCTGTTCCTGGTCGGCATCCACCGCGACATCACCGATCGCAAGCGCGCCGAGGAGGAGCGCGCGCGGTTCATCCGGGTGCAGGCGGCGCGCGCCGAGGCCGAGGAGGCGGCGCGGCGCTTCGCGTTCCTCGCCGAGGTCTCGACGGCCCTCGCCGCGTCGCTCGATTTCACGGCGACGCTCCAGTCGCTCGCGCGGCTGGTCATCCCGGTGCTCGCCGACTTCTGCCTGGTGGACGTCGACGACGGCCTCGGCCTGCGGCACGTCGCGGTCGCGCACGTGAGCCCGCTGAAGGAGCCGCTGCTCCGGTATTTCCACCCGAGCCGCGTCGACGGCGAGCCGGGCCCCGTGGCGCGCGTGCTGCGCACCGGCCGGTCCGAGCTCTACGCGGACGTGCGCGGGGACGTGCTGCTGCACGAGGCGATGACGACCGACGAGGCGGCGGCGAACCGGGAGCTCGCGCCGCTGTCCTACCTCGTGGTGGCGCTCCGGGCGCGGGGGCGCATCCTCGGCGCGATGTCGCTGGTGTCGTCCGAGTCCGGGCGGTTCTTCGAGCAGGCCGACGTCGCGTTCGCGGAGGAGGTCGCGCACCGCGCCGCGCTCGCGCTCGACAACGCGCGGCTGTACCGCGAGGTGCAGGACGCCAACCGGCTGAAGGACGAGTTCCTCGGGACCGTGTCGCACGAGCTGCGCACGCCGCTGAACGCGATCCTCGGCTGGGCGAGGATGATGCAGGCCGGCTCGCTCGATCGGGTCGCCGAGACGCGGGCGCTGTCGGCGATCGAGCGCAACGCCGAGCACCAGGTGACGCTCATCGACGAGCTGCTCGACGCCTCGCAGGTGGTGACGGGCACGCTGAAGATCGAGCGGCTCGCGGTGGAGCTGACGCTGCCGGTGCAGGCGGCGGTCGAGGCGATCCTGCCGTCGGCGGCGGGCAAGGGGGTGGCGATCGAGACCACGCTCGATCCGGAGGGCGTGTACGTGGAGGGCGATCCGGCGCGCCTGCAGCAGGTCGTGTGGCACCTGCTCTCGAACGCGGTGAAGTTCTCGCGCCCCGGCGGGCTCGTCCAGGTGCACCTCTCGCAGGACGAGCGCTTCGCCGAGGTCAGGGTGAGCGACGACGGCGAGGGCATCTCGGCGGACTCGCTGCCCCACGTCTTCGAGCGCTTCCGGCAGGGGGACAGCAGCAGCAGCGGCGCGCGCCACCACGGCGGGCTGGGGCTCGGGCTGTCGATCGTGCGGCACCTGGTGGAGCTGCACGGCGGCATGGTGCGCCTCACGAGCCCGGGGCCCGGGCGCGGGACGACGTGCGCGGTGCAGCTTCCGCTGTCGACGGGGGCGACGGCGACGGCGCTGACGAGCGCGGGCATCGCGCCCGATCCGCGCAACCCGTTCCCGCGGCTCACCGGCGTGCGCGTGCTCATCGCGGACGATGATCCGGACACGCTCGCGATGCTCTCGTCGGTGCTGCGGCGCTGCGGGGCCGAGGTGAGCACGGCGACGTCGAGCGTCGAGGCGATGAAGCTGCTCGAGACGTCGGAGCCGTCGCTGCTCGTGGTCGACATCGGGATGCCGGGCGAGGACGGCTACGCGCTGATCCACAAGGTGCGCGATCTGCTGCCGCGCAAGGTGGGGCGCACGCCGGCGCTGGCGCTCACGGCGTACGCGCGGACCGAGGACCGGGTGCGGGCGCTCGCGGCCGGGTTCCAGATGCACGTGCCCAAGCCGATCGAGCCGATCGAGCTGGCGGCCGCGGTGAAGAGCCTCGCGACCGGGTTGTCGCCCTGGTCGCGCGAGGACTGAGCCGGAGACGGAAGCCGCGCCGGGGTGGGGCTGTGCGCGGCAGCGCGCGGGGGGCGCTCGGCCATCCGCCAAGACAGGGGCCGGGGCGCTTGCGCATGAACCACCGCCCGGCATGTCTCACTTCGGGCCTTGCCTCCTGAGACGTTTCGTCGCGCGCCACACGAGGCGCGCCTGAGACGTGGTGCCCGCTGAGACCTTATGGCACCTCGTTCGGTGCTCCACCGCGCCCCCCGCGCGCTGCCGCGCACAGCCCCACCCCGGCGCTCACCGCCTCGACGAGGAAGAAAGAGGGAGAGGGGGAGAGGGGGAGGAGAGGGGGAGGAGAGGGGGAGGAGAGGGGCGGTGGTGGAGGAGCGATGATTGACGCAAGGGATCACGGCCTCGTGAAGGGCCGTTGGGCGTGCGCGAGCTGCGTGGACGAGGGGGAAACAGGTCAGCGGGTGGGCACGAAACGGAGGGAGGTGAGGCGCAGCAGCTCGCCCTTGCCGCCCGTCACCTTCAAGTAGACGTCATGCGTGCCCGTGGTGGGCTTGACGTCGCACGTGGTCGTCGTCCACCTGTCCCAGCCGCCAGTGCCAGGGACCTTGCAGGTGCCAATGGCCGAGCCGCCGGCCAAGGGATCGAGCCAGATCTCCACGACGCCGCCCTCCCCGGCGCTCGAGGCCCGGAGCTCGATCGCCTTCGTGCTCACACGGCCGCCGCCCAGGCCGACGCTGCCGTACATCGCCCAGTCGCCAGCCTCGAGGCCGCCCAGCACCGGTCCCACGTCCTCCGTCGACACGATGTCGGTCCCAGACTGCTGGTTCGCCTCGGCGGCCTGGATCTGGGTGAATCCGTCGCGGTAGGTGAACAGGTCGAAATCAGCGCTCTTGTTCGTCGCGAACATGCCAGCCTGGTTGCCTACCCACGTGTGGGCCATCGCGTAGAAATGGTCGAGCGCGGAGATGTCGATCTCACGGCCCACCTGGGTCCACCTGACGCCATCCGTGCTGAACCAGCCCGTGGCCTTGTGATCGGTGCGGACCAGCTTCAGCCAGACCGCCTCGCCAGGAGGCGCCGCGACCGATTCCCCCTCCACGACCGGCTCGTCGAGCTCGGTGTACGCGTCGCTCGCCGGCTTCACCGAGCGCGAGCGGAAGGAGAAACGGATCCTGTCCTCCTTGTCCTCCATGACGCGCGCAACGGACACCTCCATGATGGCGGGCAGCGTGAAGCCCTCGCCGCTGGTCATCCACGTCGGGGCAGAGAGCACCTGCTCGTCACGCCAGTACCCGTTGCCCAGCCGGACGCCCGCCGCGTCGCCGTCAGCCCGGGGCGTGAACTCCATCTTCACGACCATGCTGCTCGAGCGCAGCGCCTCCTTCTGCACCACCCACGTGGTCCGGTCAGCCCCCGGATCGATCCGCAGCCAGCCCGGGCGCTCCGTCACCGAGTACCGGTTCTCCGACTTGTCGTAGGTGGTCCAGGCAGGGTCGATCTCGTCCGACGTGAAGTCGTCGTTCACGGGCAGCAGGAAGGGCACGCCGCTCCGCGGCAACGCGGGCGCCGGCAACTCGCGCCCCTGGGCCGTGAATTGCGGGACCGGAATGGTCTGACCGCCCACCTCCTGGTCGACCCAGTCGATGGACAGGAGCAGCCCCTCGCGGCCCAGCCCCATCCATTCCCCGTTGCTCCACGTCTTTTCGCCCTCGGCGCCCGCGCCGGTGCAGTCGTACGAGTGGGCAAAGGCCCAGGAGGTGCCGTCCTCGAGCTCGAACGGGGCCGTGATGTGCTGCACGCCGGCGTACGGCTCCTCGCCGGTGAGCACGTAGCCGAGCCACGTCCAGTCCTCGGGCGTGCTGTCGACCAGCTTCTTCGACGCCCAGGCATGAAGCTGTCCGCCGCAGGCCGTGTGGGTCGAGATGAAGTAGTAGTACCAGTCGCCGCGCTTGGTCATGGTCGGGCCCTCGCCCCACTTGCTCCAGTCCGCGTTGCTGAACTCCCCGCAGCCGCCCGTCTCCTGATCCCAGTTGACGAAGCTCATGTCGATGGACGACTCCGGCAGCAGCATCCCGGTGTCGGGATCGATCTCCGTGACCAGGTTGATGCCGAAATCGTTGGGGTGGTCCGCGTCCCACTTGCACAGGCCGTTCTTGATCAGCATGTACGTCTTGCCGCTGTCGGGATCGACGAACACCGAGTTGTCGGAGCCGGTCCCCCGCTCGTACGCGGTGTCGCTGCCGGGCGGCGTGTAGGGGAAGATGTCGACCTGGGTCGGCTCCGACCACGGCCCCTCGAGGCTCGGGGCCGACGAGAAGTACTGGGTGGCGCCGATGGCGTAATAGACCCGGTACACGTCGTTCGCCTTGACGATGAAGCCGCCCCAGGTGCCCTGGCCAGGGCCGGTCTGCTGCTTGAGCGCGGCCGCGGTCGAGTGGACCACCCGGGTCACACGCTCCCAGCGCACGAGGTCCGTCGAGCGCAGGATCTCGAAGGCGGGCATCATGTGGAAGGTCGAGCCGACCAGGTAGAACGCGTCGCCCTCCCGGTAGATGTTCATGTCCGGGTGGTCCCCGGGCAGGACCGGATTCTGGTAGGTCGTCGGCTCGAAGGCCGTGCCGAAGGTGGCCGTCAACGTCTTGTCCATGTCGAGCGTGACCGTCACCCGGTCGTCCAGCCCGGTGACGGCGCCGCTCCACCCCAGGAAGTTGTAACCCGCGGCGGGCGTCGCGGTCACCGTGACCAGGCTGCCAGGCGCGTGCGGGTACGTCCCAGGACCGGGATCGGTCGTGCCCTCACCGCTGGCCTCGATGACGAGCGTGTAGACCGAATTCTCGCTCTCGTTGCCCCCGCAGGCCGCGGTCAGGGACCCGACCAGGAGGATCGCCATGACAGGCGCGCCGTATCGTTTCATCGTCTGCTCCTCGCCGGCCTCGCGCCAGCGCCACGGTTGTGCCCCGGGGATCGGCGGCGAACGCCTGATCCCCGAGCGCTCATCGGTCGGAAAAATCCATCCGAGTCGGAGTGCAGCCACGGCCCTTACCGGCCGAGGCGGCCCCCGGTGCACCCATACGCACTCCTCATCTCGTGCGTCAAACGTTTCTGTCTTGGGTTGATCGTCGCTCGTCCCCGATAGCGCTCAACGCTCGTCGTCCGTGCCGCGGCGCCTGTCGGGCGAGCCCCGCGATCGGCCTGGCGCCGGGCCGGCGTCCGAGGTCCCGCGCGCCGTGGGCCTGGGACGCCGAACAGGTTGAAATTCGTCCAAGGTCAACGGTTGCGTTGCCCGCTGGGAGCCGCCGGCGAACGAGCGGAGGCCGTATGGATGCGGGTGCCAGAGAGGCCACAGGGCGCGAGGGGAGAGGGGTAGGCATGTTTCCCTATTCCCTTGCGCCATCGCGGTGCTCGCCCGCGTCAGTCAATGTAAGGATGATTTCTAACCAGCCTCACATCGGCGAGGCGCCCTCTCTGCCCGGCGCGGGGGGGATGACGACGGACCACGCGCGCGCTGGATTCGTCAGACAGCGCCTAGCGCAGGATTTCGACGTACCCTTCCGTTCCATGCACGCGGATGCGTTGCCCATCCCGGATCTGCCTGGTCGCATGCTCCACGCCGACGACGGCCGGCAAGCCGTATTCCCGGGCGATCACCGCGCCATGGGTCATCAGCCCCCCCCACCTCGGTCTCCAGGCCCCGGATGGACACGAACAAGGGGGTCCAGCTCGGGTCGGTGAAGGCGGTGACCAGGATATCCCCCCCGCCAGCTCCGCATCGGCCATGTCCAGCACGACCCGGGCCCGCCCCTCGACCACGCCCGAGGAGACCGGTAGACCGACGAGGGCGCCCGCGGGGAGATCGGCCCGTTTGTACGCCCCTGCGACGATCTCCCCATCGGACGAGATGACCCGCGGCGGCGTCAGCTTCCGATACCGCTCGTGCTCGTCCTTCCGCTGGCCGATGAGCTGCTCGTCCAGCTCGTTCGTGCGCACGACCTCGCGCAGCTCCTGGAAGGTGAGGTAATAGATGTCTTCCTTCTCACGGATCACGTGGGCCTGCGCGAGCCGCTCGGCTTCCCGCAACAAGGCCTGTTTGTAGACGAAGTAGCGACTCACGATGGCGTACTTCGGATATTCCCGGTAGCCGGCGAAGAGCCCCATTTCCGAGGTGATGTTGTTCGGCGCGGACTGCGACAGCGTTTCCGCGGCGTTCTTCTCGCCCAGCCACGCCAGCATCCGTTCGTTGAGCCAGAATGCGGCGTCCATGGCGGCCATGATCACGCCCATGCTCCGTGGATCGAACGAGGACTTCTCACCGTTCGATGTCCTGAGGCTGACCGAAATGCGCTTCGATCCGCCGGCCCAGGCGCTCGATCCGCACGATCTGCTCGTCCGTCAGCGCGGGCCGGTTCTGCCGCTCGGGCTCGATCGCCCGTTGCTCCGTGCCGCCCTCCTCCACGACCCAGGTGGCCAGCTCCTTGGTGGCGACCGCCTTCTCGATGATCCGGCCGCTCCGCACCTTGTAGCTGTCGGCGTTCGCCAGGCCGGAGACCAGGGCCTCGCCGAGGCCGAAGCTCGCCTCGATGGACGACACCTTCCGGTTCGAGGTGACGGGTCGGCCGTGAAAGAGATCCCGGCCGCCTGCGGGACGACCAGCCTCTGCACCACCACCGCCATGTGGACCTTGCGGTGGTCGAGGCCATGTCGAAGGCGGTAGGTCACCGCCCGCTCGGTGAAGAGCGACGCCCAGCACCGGCGGATGTGCTCCAGGATCGCCGGCGTCCCGATGACGTTCGGGTACGTGTCCTGCTGGCCCGCGAAGGAAGCCGCCGGCAAATCCGCCGCCGTCGCGCTCGACCGGACGGCGTGAGCAGCTCGCTCTCCGAGCCCGGCGAGGGAGCGGGTGATCGCGTCCTGCACGTCTTGGGGGGATGGCTATCCCTTCGATGATCGTGCGGATCTCGGCGCTCAGCGCCCGGATCCCATCGCGGTCTTCCGCCTTCAGACGCGACAGCCGGTCGAGCGGCTCGCCGAGCGACGGCGCCTGTCCCATGATCCGCGTGAAGGCTTCGGTCGACACGCAAAAGCCGGCCGGCACGCGGATCCCTTCCAGCCTGGCGAGCTCCCCGAGGCTCGCGCCGTTCCCTCCGACCTCCCGGATCCGGGTCCGGTCGACGTCCTGGAAACCAAGCACGTAAGCCCGCATCGGTGCACTTCCCTGAGCGAAGGGCGCCACGATAACACGGCCACCGCCGCCCCCAGCGCGCCCAGCGGCCCGGCCACACCCAGCCAGGCCCGGACGCTCTGCGCGGTGTTGGTGTCTCGCAGCCCGACGAGCCGCTGAATGCCCAGCTCGCTCAATGCGGCGTCTCCGGCGCAGAGGCGCAAAGAGGCGAGAGCGAGGGAGGAGCTGCGTCGCCGCGGCCGCGACGTCGGGCGGCTGACATACCGACATGCCACGCCGGAGGCCTTGCGGCGGCCACCGCGCCGTGAAGACAATCGGGTGAAGTGATGGCCTCTTCCTTGTGGGTGAAGGTCGGTCGGTGAAGGTCGAGCTGCTGGAGCGGACGGATGGATACGTGGTGGCGACCTGGCGGCGGCTCCTGCTGCTCCTCTGGCGCGGGCAGGCCACCGTCGTCGGCGTCGAGCGATCCCGGGCGCTCTTCCAGCACTGGGCGGAGCGCCAGCCGGGAGGGGCCGTGTTCCTGGTCGTGATCCCCCGCCAGCGCACCGGGCCGCCGGACGAGGCGACCCAGGTGGCGATGCAGCGGGCGGCGAGCGCTCCCGGGGAATACTTGAAGGGCATCGCCACGCTCATCGAGACCGAGGGGTTCATCGCCGCCTCGGTCCGCGCCGTCATGATGCGGCTGCAGGCCCGCGGGACGCAGGGGCCCGCGCCGAACATCTTCCGGACGCCGGCCGAGGTCGCGGCCTGGGCGGCGATGGTGCTGCAGGACCGGGGGATCACGTCCGAGGGGCTGGCGGAGGCGATCCGCGAGGCGCGCGAGGGCTGAGCGCGCGCCCGCCGGTCGATCGCCGCCGCGAAGCGGTTCAGGGCGGCCGCGAAGCGGCTCTCGCCGCGGCGGCCGCAGCGCCGCCCGGGGCCGCCGGCCGATACCGGTGCTTCCGGTCGAGTCAGCTCACGTCGAGGCCTTCTGATCGGGAGGCTCGTGACGCCTCGCCTCTCGGCGGAGAGGCGCTCTCCTTCACCGATTCATCGACCGCGCATCGCGGGCGCCAGGGCGCCGAGGAACACGCCGCCAGCCGGCCGGGGCGCGACGCTGAAGAGGTCCTGTCGCAGGCGCGCCAGCAGCGCGCGCGCCAGCGCGTCGTTCCCGATGGCGCGCGCGGCGGCGGCCATCCTCGGGATCTCCTGCCGGTCGTTCTGCGCGCCGGACATGCGCTGATGGGATTGCAACGTGCCGCGAGGACGCGCCGACACGATGACTTCACCCATCCAGGAGCTGTCGCCGCTCGTGCTCCATCCGCCGCTCCTCGGAGCTCGGCGCCCCGTCGGCGGAAGCGTGACGATGGGGCGAGTTCTGTGTGTATTACGGAGAGGGGCCATGATTTATCATGGCAATCGTGATGAATTCGCGTCCGGATGCGTGCTTGCGGCCGATCGGCGGCCCGAGTACGTTCCGCAGCCGTGCGCTGGACCCGGTGGGTGGGAGTTGCGCTGCTGTCGTGCATTTCGAGCTCGAGCCCCGGCGCGCTGGCCGAGCCGCCGCGCGGGTCCGGAACCGGG
Organism: Sorangium cellulosum; assembly: GCF_004135735.1. GTDB lineage: Bacteria > Myxococcota_A > Polyangia > Polyangiales > Polyangiaceae > Sorangium > Sorangium cellulosum_F. The sequence continues at coordinate 788,871 of NZ_CP012670.1, forward strand.
GCAGGGGACTCGGCTGCTGCCGTCTCTCCGCGGGCGGCCTCGCCCGCTGGCGTTTCGGGCTCAGCCGCTTCCCCCTCGGCCTCGCCCGCGGGGGCGTCGTCCACGGCGCCTCCGGCGCCGGCCGTGGCGGAGACGCTTCGCCGCGCGGAGCAGGCGCGGCGCGCGGGGCGATGGGAAGACGCCGCGGCGGCGTATCGGGCTGCGTGGGCGTCGACCGGTGACCGTGGCGCAGCGCGGGGACACGCCGGCGATCGGCCTGGCGCTCAAGGAGAAGCCGCCGGCGCCGCGGCCGGCGGCAGCGCCGGGGCCGGGGCGGGCGGCAGGGCCGCGGGCCGCGGCGGCAGGGCCGGCGGCCAAGGGGGCGGCGGCCAAGGGGGCGGCGGCCAAGGGGGCGGCGGCCAAGGGGGCGAGCGGCTGCGGGATGGTCGACGGATACGACTGCCAGGAGCTCATGACATGCGACATCCTCACCGAGGACGGCACCAGCAACGGCACGTGCGGGGGCACATGCCTCGACGCCGACAGCTCTGGTTTCGAAGCGCGGCCGAGCATCGTCTGGATCGGGCCCGCTGCGGAGCAACCCTCGTGCGCGGACGCCTTGCTGGACGGAGGGCGCGGCGGCGAGACCGCGCTGGTGGACTACGAGCGCCTCGTCGCCGAGCCGAATCGCGAGTTGCGCTGCGATCCGTGCGCTTGCACCGAGCCCGCGTGCGTGTTGCCGGGCGGCCTGACCGTGACGTCCGGCTGGATGTGCGACGAGAGCCCCGGCGAGACGGTGACCTCGTTCCGCGCGCCGCCCGGCTGGGACGGGGCGTGCGTCGCGCCCCGGCGCGGTGGCGCCCGAGGCGTTCGGCTCGTTCGAGGTCGCTCCCGTCACCGAGCGCCCCTGCGAGGTCGCGCCGGCCGTGGTGCCGCGAGACGGTGCTCTGCCGGATGAGGGGCAGAGCGCCGTCGTTTGCAAGGGGGGCATCGTGGATGGTCAATGTCGGGGCGGCCAGGTGTGCATGGTCGGTGTGTCGCGCCTCCGGCCGGGCTTTCGCCACTGCATCGTCTCGACGATGGAGGGGGACCACGCGAAGTGCCCGTCCGGCCACGGCGACCCTTCTCGCGTGTTCTCCCAGAGGTTCACCTTCTGGAACGTGCACGACACCCGCCGGTGCACACCGTGCGCGTGCACCGAGACCGCGCCGAGCACGTGCGAGGCGCTCGTGTCGACGTTCGAGGACGAGGCGTGCACCGACCTGCTTGCTTCGACCGTGATCCGACAGCGCGTCTGTCATGATGCCGATCTCGGTTCAGCGCTCGGGAGCATGCGCGCGGAATGGCGGGTCAACGCGCCCGGGAGCTGCGCGCCGACCGGCTCGACCGCTGCCCCGGCTGCGTCGCCGAGCCGGCGCGAGAGAAGTCCTACGTTCGGGTCACGACGGCGAAAGGCGGCCGCTGCGCCGACGGGAGACCCCGTGACATCGTGGACGACGTCAGCGGGTTCGTCCTGCCGGTCGGGTGGGATGGGAGCTGCCTGTCCGAGAGGGTGATCGCGGATCCCCCCGCGGAGGAGGCGGACGTGGTCTGGGGGGTCTTCAGTTACTACGAGATACAGCCGAACTGCAAGGTGTCGTTGGCCCCGGAGGACGTGGCGGCCTCCTGGGGGACCGTCGTCCGGGCATGCTCGCGCCACTGGGAGATGGATGAGGTCTGCGGGACGCTCGACATGATGTGCGATCCGCCGCTGGCGCCGGGCTTCCGTGACTGCCTGGAGTATTACGGCGACGAGGCGGTCCCGGAGTGCCCCGCATCGCACCCCGAGCTCGTGCAGGCCCATGACGGCCTGACGGGGTGCACCGCGTGCGGGTTCGAGGAGTCGGGCGCGCGGGAGACGACGCTGGCGCTCACGTTCTACGCCGACGAGGGGTGCACGCAGCCCATTCCCGCCACCGGCCTCGAGGTCGAACGAATATGCTACGACCTGCCGCCCGGCTCTGTCGTGCGGAGCATCAGCGCGAGGCGCACCGTCGAGCGCACGGCCACGCGCACGGCCGTCGGTGGCGAGCAGGAGGGCGAGATCGCGCCGGGAGAGGTGGTGAACCTCTGCTGCGGACCGAAAGCGTGAGCCGAGCGCCGGGCGCCTTGCCGCGCTCATCCCCGCGGGGGGAGAGGATGCGTTGAGGCAATCGCTGCGACAGGCGGGCACCGTCGATCTAGCCCCGCGGTGGGGGATGCGGGCGTCAGCCGGAGCAGCTCGTCGGCTCGCGCTCATCAACGCCTGGATCCCGTCCGCGAGCTTCTCCTGCCGCTGCCGTGACGCGCGCCGCGAAGTACGGGGTCGTGCGAGCGACGGGGTAGGGGCTCGCTGGAGGACCTGGATTGCCAATCGGTGTCCCGAACCGAGTCGGCCAGCGGTGGACCGCGTCTAGCACTGGACGCGGGTATGAGGAGCCGGCGAAGAATATCTACCGCTGTCGCGCCTTCGTGGATCGCCATGTGTATCGCGGCCTGCTGGATGTCACCTGATGCATCCCCTCATATAGTCCCAAGAATTTCACGGGTTACGGCGTGCTCACGGAGCACCTCGCCGTACGCTGTCATGAGTTGAACAAGCCGCTCTTCCCGCATGTTGGGAATGGCTGTGTACCAGTAGCATCCCTGGTTATAGAGCGACAAGGTTCGATGCTTCACGGTATTGGTCTTCAGGAGGCGATCGAGGCCGGCCCGTTCTCCTGCCTCCCCAAGGAGCGTCAGGAGCACGTGCGCAAAGGCAGCTATAAGCAGAAGTCGGTCGCGTCGGGCAGTGTCGCCAATATGTGTGGCGGAGAGACCCATGCCAAAATGAACGTTCTTGACGTCGCGGAACGTCTCCTCGATGCAGAAGCGACGGCCGTAGAGCTTGGTCACCTGGCTCGCCGTCAGGTCGGCACGGCTGGTTGCGAGGCACCATGGCTCCTTCATCCGCTTGTCGTGAACGAGCACGACCGCCGCGATGGCCGTCTTGTCCTGCGTGACCCGGACGTTCTTCAGCATCTTTGCCCGTCCGGTAGATGTGAGCCATTCGCCTGCAGGACGCGCAGTGTCATCAGCATCGGTGACGATGATGCACTCACGGAACCGAATGATGTAGTCCCAGCCCAGATTGCCGAGATGTGCGTACCGCTCCTGGTCGCCGAAGCCCCGGTCCGCGAGGAGTGTTACTCGAGTTGCTTTCGGAAGAATCTCGTGCAGCCGCTCAATGACCTCGTCTTCATAGGCGTTGCGCTTGCCAGCCAACGACGACTTCTTGACCGTCCTCCAAATAAGCGGCGTTGCTCGCCCGTGACGAATGATCAAGTACAACGCCAACGTGGCGTGGTTATCGACATCAAACTCCGTCCAGTCGAGAGCGACCAGCAGCTCCTCTCGCGGCCCCACCACGAAGCGGACCCAAGCGTCGAACAGAAGCCATGGGGACACATTGTTGTTACTCAGCAGGCGATCAACTTGTTTGGTCGCGTGCTTGGGGCTACCGTCTCTTGTCCACGCCATCCCTCGCCCGATCACGTGAATGCAAAGGGAGACCGAGTGCAGAACGCCCAGGGTTGCCAGCGACAAGGACAGCACGGTCTTGACGTGCAGGTCGACTTTCACAGCGGCGTGAAGGAACCGCTCGATGCTACTCGCGCTGAGCCCTACGCGCTCGAGTTGCCTGCGAGCCCTCATCGAATGCGACCGCTCCTCCGAGCGCGTCGTCGTCAAGTTCCCCTTCGCCTTGCCTTCCGTGCACGCGTCGACGCCCGCCGATTGCCTCATACTGATACTATTCCGGCCAGCGACCGCAGATTCTCACGTATTCGTCGTAGGCTCACCCGAAACACCTGAGCCTCGTGGGCCCATGCAAACAACTGTCCCACATTGGTGCTCAGTGGAAGCGGTGTGCCAGCGGCGCGGGAATCGACGAATTTGCCGTATAAAATGAGGGGATCTGTCAGGGCGCCCGTGGAGCGGTTCAGGGCACCCGCGGAGCGGTTCAGGGCGCCCGTGGAGCGGTTTTGGCGCCCGTGGAGCGGTTTTGGCGCCCGTGGAGCGGTTCGGGGCACCCGTGGAGCGGTTCAGGGCACCCGTGGAGCGGTTCGGGGCACCCGCGGAGCGGTTCGGGGCACCCGCGGAGCGGTTCGGGGCGCCCGTGGAGCGGTTCGGGGCGCCCGTGGAGCGGTTCGGGCACCCGTGGAGCGGTTCAGGGCGCCCGTGGAGCTGTCGGCGGCCTCGTTCGGCCCGGGATCATGGCCCTCCCTGCCCGGGATCCACAGCGAGGTCGCGATTGCGATCCAGCGGCACGCCCGTGCTCCGCTGGATCGTCGAGATCGTGCTCCGCCGCATTGTCGACTTGCGAGCAGCAAATGGCGCCGCTAATCCGGTCTGCTTGTCCCCATCATGGGAGGGAGGAATCAATGGTATCGAGAAAGAAGGGTTCAGGCTGGACCACGTGGGAAGACATGCCGATCGAGGAGTTCCGGTCGCGGGCCGAGAAGGCCAGGGCCCTGGCCGACGAGTTCGTCGAGAGGCTCGATAGCCTCTTTCCGGGGCTCGTGACGTTGACCAAGGAGCAGCGAAAGACCGCGCCGCGGCTGCGCGACGGCGAGCACGAGATGCTGAGCAAGGTGCTCGACGTGGTGGACATGAGGCCCGCCCTGTTCGAGTCGCTGGCGGATCAGGACGAAGGGATGGACCCGAACCGCTTCGAGACCGCGCTGCTCCGGGACCGGATCGAGAAGCACCTGCTCTTCAGCAAGGTCGCGGAGCGCCTCTCGTCGGTCGGCGGAGAGCTCGGCGACTCGACGCTCTACACCGCGGCGAAGTTCCGCGAGAGCCTCTATGCCGCCTACCGCATCGCCAAGGCGCACGCGCAGACGGATCGGAGGATCATGGATATCCTCGCGCCGGTGATCGATTTCATGCGAAAGAACGCCGTCGCCGCGAGCGCGAAGCGAAGCAAGCCGGCCCCGGCCGCGGCTGAGGCGTAGACGCGGAGCGGGCCGGAAGGTCCCCGTCGTGGGCGCCCCTTCGCGTCGACCCCTGGCGAGCGAAGGGGCTGCCGATTCGCATCATTCGACCGACCGCAGCATCTCCGGAACGAAATTCACATCGATTCGATCGACCGCACCCTCTCCGGCACGTAATGCAGCCGCGGTCGAATCAGCCTGTCGCGGCGGCCAAGCCGGATGACGTGAACCGCCGCGCCGGTCGCGGCGTGGTTCGGGGCGTCAAGCACGTTGGAGCGGAGGGCCCCGATCTCGACGCCGCCCCGCCCGGGCTTCAACGCGGCCCGGCGCGTCGCCTGGGCGTCGACGCGGCCTTCGCCGCGGCCCTGGGCTCCGCGCGGCCTGCGCTCGCGGCGCGGCGCTTCGGGGCGCGCATCTGGTAGGCGTGCTCGATCACGGCGGCGATCTCGGGCCAGGGGAGGCCCCGGTCGAGGCGCACGCCGATCCAGCCGAGGTGGCCGACATAGGCGGGGACGAAGTAGGCGTCGGCGTTGGCCTCGACGAGCATGGCCTGGGCGCCGGGCGGCGCGGCGCACCAGAGCGCGAGGCGGCCGTCGCCGTGGTGGTCGTCGTGGAAGGTCACGAACGAGCGCTTCTCGCGGACGAAGAACGTCGGCGCGCCGTGGCTGATGCGCTCGGAGGTCTCCGGGTAGGCGAGGCACAGGGTGCGGACGCGCTCGAGGGCGGCGGCGGCGCGGGACGGCACGCGCGCAGCCTACTCGCCGGCGACGCCGGGGAGAAGGAAATCCATGGCTTCCTGGAGAGGGCAGACCCCACCCGAGCGGCCCACCCCCGAGCCCCAGGGAGCGTGCGGCTTCTTCGCCCGCGCGCCCGATCGCGGCTATACGGTCGCGCCATGCGGAACCCCGCGAAGGTGCGCGTCGCCGTGCTGTTCGGCGGACGCTCGGCCGAGCACGAGATCTCCCTCCTCTCCGCGCGCTTCGTCGTCGAGGCGCTCGACCGCGACCGCTACGAGCCGGTGCTCGTCGGCATCGACAAATCCGGCCGCTGGCTGCTCCAGGAAGAGGCGCTCCTCCTCGGCGCCGCGCGCGACCCCCGCCTCGCGCGCCTGAACGAGGCCATGCCCGAGGTCGCGCTCGGCGCCCACCCCGGCGCCGCCGGCGAGGCCACGCTGACCGCGCCCGGCGGCGGCGCGCGGTCCACGATCGATGTCGTCTTCCCCGTGCTGCACGGGCCCATGGGCGAGGACGGGTGCGTCCAGGGCCTCCTCGAGCTCGCCGGCGTCCCGTACGTCGGCTCGGGCGTGCTCGGCTCCGCGGTCGGGATGGACAAGGACGTCATGAAGCGGCTGCTCCGCGAGGCGGAGATCCCCATCGTGCCGCACGTCACGGTCCGCCGGGCCGCGTGGGACCGCGACCGCGGCGCGTGCCTCGAGCAGATCGCCGCGCTGTCCGCCGCCGGGGGCGGCCGCTTCGGGCCGATCTTCGTCAAGCCCGCGAACCTCGGGTCGTCCGTCGGCGTCCGGCGCGTGACCGCCCGCGAGGAGCTCGAGGCGGCCGTCGAGCACGCCTTCGCGTTCGACCTGAAGATCGTCTGTGAGCAGGGCATCGAGGGCGTGCGCGAGATCGAGTGCGCCGTGCTCGGCGACGACGACCCCATCGCCTCCCAGCCCGGCGAGATCGTGGTCGGCCACGCCGACGGCTTCTACTCGTATGCCGCGAAGTACATCGACGCGGAGGGCGCCACGATCCGGATCCCGGCCGACCTCACCCCGGCCGAGCAGAACGCCGTCCAGCTCCTCGCGCTCCGCACCTTCCGCGCGCTCGAGGCCTCCGGGCTCTCGCGCGTCGACCTGTTCCTCTCGCCGGATCGCAGGCTCTACGTGAACGAGATCAACACCCTGCCCGGCTTCACGGCGATCTCGATGTACCCGAAGCTCTGGGAGGCGAGCGGCATCCCGCCGCGCGAGCTGGTCGGTCGCCTGATCACGCTCGCGCTCGAGCGGGGCGAGAGGAAGGCCCGCCTCAGGACGAGCGCCTAGCACCACTGCGGGAAGTTGCCCCGGATCCGCAGAAGAACCGCCACGGCGCCAGCGACGCCAAGAAGCGAGGGGAAGGGTCGCCCCTCCATGTTTCCCTTCTACTCGCCTGGTTTCTTGGCGCCCTTTCCGTCATGGCGGTTCGCCTCTCGGCCCGACTTCCCGCAGTAGCGCCGAACGGCCGCCCCTGCCGTTCAGCTCGGGGATCGCCTCGTCCAGAGGAGCGAGGTCCCTCCAGGTCGAGCTCAGCGAGCTTGCGCGCCGCGCGCTCGTCGTGGTGGATCCGATGACTCGACGTGTGCTCGGTCCGAGCGGAGAGCTACGTCTCCGTGCGGCCGTTCGCGAGCTTGCTCGTGATGGAGGTCGCACGGGTGTCGTGCAAGCGCATATTCGGCCTTGACTGCGTGGTCTCGAACAACTCGGGCCGAGCGATGCCAGCCTCGCGGAGCAGGAAGCCAACCCCCCATCGCAGCTCGGAGCTGTGAGCGTTCACATCTGCGGCGTCAAGCCAGATCGGCCGATGGTGGGGCGCGCTCCTCTCCGGTCCGGCGCGCGCGCCGCCGCGCACGAGAGGCGATACCCAGGGCGCCGGCCGCTTGCGGCGTCGAGCGCCAGCCGCCCGTGCGCGGGTCGGCATCGAGCGCATCGGGCCGGCGATCACCGCGGTCCGGCGTCCGCCCCCCCCCCGGTGACGCGGCGCCTCGGAGGAGCCCGCCAGCGTTGTCCTCCCTTCGGGATCGAGGAGCCGCTCGGGCCGGTCGATTGGGGGTTGACACCAGAAATGTGATCGTTCACATACCGAGGGGGGTATCCTTATGCTTTGCCCTGGGGGGGTCGTCCTGCGCGCCTTTGCGCGGGCAATCCTCCCAACTGATGGCGCCTCCGTCGAGTCAGCACCAGGGGTGCGGGGCGCCGGTAATTCCGCTCGCGAGAGGTTTCAACGTGCGCCTGAACACAACGTGGTACCGAGCAAGAAGAATGACCCTGTCGGCGATGGCGCTGGCCATCGTCGCCGCGATTCCGTCCCCCGCTCGGGCGGACAACCCGATCGTGCAGACCTCCTACACGGCCGACCCCGCTCCCATGGTGCACGAAGGCAGGTTGTATCTCTACACGTCCCACGACGAGGACGTGTCGGTGAACAACTTCTACACCATGAACGACTGGATGCTGTACTCCACCACGGACATGGTCAACTGGACGGACCACGGCTCGGTGGCGAGCTACAGGACGTTCAGCTGGGGAACCGGCGATGCGTGGGCGCCGCAGGGGATCGCCAGGAACGGCAAGTACTATCTGTACGTGCCGCTGAACAACGCCACCGGCGCGAGGATCGGCGTGGGCGTCTCGGACAATGTGGCAGGCCCGTTCATGGACCCGCTGGGAAAGGAGCTGGCCGCGACCGGATCCGGCAACATCGACCCGACGGTGTTCATCGACGACGATGGACAGGCCTACATGTACTGGGGGAATGGCACACTCCGGTACGTGAGGCTGAACTCGGACATGATCAGCACCTCGGGGAGCATCACCAACGTGCCGTTGAACGGCTTCACCGAGGGGCCGTGGCTCTACAAGCGAGGGTCGCTGTACTACCTCGTCTACGCCGCCATCGCCGGCACCGAGAAGATCAGCTACGCGACCAGCAACAGCCCGACCGGGCCCTGGACCATCCGCGGCGACATCATGGACGCTGGCCGAACCTACACCAATCACGCCGGCATCGTCGACTACAAGGGGCACTCGTATTTCTTCTATCACAACAGCGCATTGCCGGGCGGCGGTGACTTCAAGCGCTCGGTCTGCGTGGAGGAGTTCACGTACGGCGCCGACGGCAGCATTCCGAAGCTCACGATGACCAAGGAGGGACCGTCCGCGATCGCCACGCTGGATCCGTTCAAGCAAGTCGAGGCCGAGACCATCGCCTTCTCGTCCGGGCTCAAGACCGAGGTGTGCACCGACACCGGCGGCGGCATGAACGTCACGTCCATCAGCAATGGCGACTACATCAAGGTGAAGAACGTCGATTTCCTGGACGGCGTGACCTCCTTCGAGGCTCGGGTATCGTCCGCGGCCAGCGACGCGAAGATCGAGCTCCGCCTCGACCGTCAGGACGGCACGCTGCTCGGGACGTGTGACGTCTCGGGCGCGTCGTCCTGGACCACCAAGACCTGTGAGGTCAGCGGGGGCAGCGGGAAACACGACCTGTTCCTGAAGTTCGTCGGCGGCAACGGCGACCTCTTCAAGTTCAACTGGTGGCGGTTTACCGGACCCACCATGCCGGATGACGGGGGGGACGGCGGCGGCGGCGGCGGCGGCGGCGGCGGCGTCACCGAGCCAGGAACCGGCGGTGCCGGCGGCTCGGCCCAGGGGACGGGCGGCAGCGGTGGCAGCGCCGGCGCCGGGGGCACGACCTCGGGCAGCGGCGGCTCGGCCCCCGGAGGCGCCGGCGGAACGACCGGCACCGCTGGCTCGGGCAGCGGCGGCAGCGACGGATCCACCGGCGGGGACGACGCGGCCGGCGCCGACTCAGGCGACTCGTGCGCTTGCCGGACGGGCGCGAGCACCGGGGGCGGCGGACGCGCCGCCGCTCTCTGGCTGGTCGCTTCTGCGCTCGTTCTTCGGCGTCGGCGCCGGTGATCGCTCGCGATCCGGTTCCTGTTCCCGAGGGCGTGGCCGCGCGCGTCTGGGCCCGGCCACCCCCTACGCGGCCGCGCTCCCGCGGCGGGCTGCGCCGCTTCTCCCTTCGGTGAGCTTCGCTTCGTGCTTCGCGATCCACTTGCGGAGCCGCTGCGAGAGAGGCGACCGTCCGTTTTCGTAGTTGGCGACCGAGCTGCGCGCGAGGCCGAGCTTTCCGCCGAGCTCGGCCTGCGAGAGCCCGAGCTTCTCGCGAAGCACCTTCAGCGACGTCGCGCCCGTCGCCGCTTCCTCGCGCGTCGGTGCGCTCGGAGGGCGAGGCGGCGCGCCCTCGACCGCGCGCACGCCCCGCTGCGCGCGCTCGGCCCCCACCGGCGGCACCTCGGCGCGGGCGCCCTCCGACGCGGCGCGCCGCGCCACGGTCGCTCGGACGCTCGTCGCGCTCCCCACGAGCTCCACGCCGCAAAACGGGCAGTAGTTGAACGCGAGGAGCTTGCCCGAGTCCGTGCGGAGCTCGATGCCCTGGATCGAAGCCGGGAGCCCCTGCGCGCGGCGCTCCTCGCTCGACCATCCGTAAACGAGCGTGAGCCCGGGCCCCTCGTGATTTACCGGCAGACCGGCCTGACTCATCCGAAGGCAGACCGTCCTGCCATCGCGAGTGCATTGTCGTCCGATGATGGGCATTGTCATCTCCTCTCTTCGAAGGGCGGGTGAGCGCAGGTCTACCCAGGCAAACTTTTGCGCAGTACTGTTCACCTGTCAAGATGGAGATGAGCCGAGTGCGACAGGCGAAGCCCAGGCGAGGGATCACGGGCCGCCAGGGTGGCTCGTACGTTGTCCCCCGAGCTCGTCCCGGGATCGTCGCTCACGGGGCCTGCGCTCCCCCAGGCCCGGGGCGACCGTTGCCGAATCAGGGACGGCTATCTAGGATCGCGGCGCCATGTGCCCGCGCGCCGCTACGGCTCGAAAAGGAGGCTCTCCGTGCACCGTCGACATGCGCTGTGGATCCTGATGCTCTGCCTGGCCCCGCTGCTCGCCGCGTGCGGGCATCCCTGGAAGACCTCTCGTCAGGCGGTGCCGAACCCGTTCTACGGCAAGGGGCGTTTCGGGGTCGTCCCGGTGACGTTCCATGCCCTCGAGGTCGGCGACGTCACCGAGGCCGACTGGATGGCGGAGAAGGACGACGAGCAGCGCCTGAGCTGGCAGGAGGACAAGGCGGCGATCAACGAGCAGTTCACGGAGGCCCTCATGGCACAGGCAGCATCGGATGACGTCATCGTCGTCATGGCGACGAGCGCAGCCGACGCGCCGTTCTTCATCCGCTCCAACGTGACGTTCTACGAGCCCGGCATCTTCACGGGGGTCTTCAACATGGCCACGGTCCTCAAGGCGACGGTGCAGATCACCGACCCGGCCGGGAGGGTGCTCGATGAGGTCTTGCTCGAGACCGCGACGCCTGCCTCGCTGTACAATCCATCGAGCGGAGGGCGCGCGCGGGTCGCGGCGAGCCAGCTCGGGAGGCTGACGGCGATGTACCTCCTCCACCGCGCCCGAGGCGAGGACTGAGCGCGGAGCTCGCGCCCACGACGCCTTCAAGCACGGAGGGCTCCACGCCCTCCGTCCGGAGCCGCGCTCCGATCGCTTGACTCGAGGTGCCGCCGCCACGCGCCGGGGGCCATGCCGGCCCACTTCCGGAACGCGTGGCTGAACGAGGCCTCGGACGAGTAGCCGGTGAGGCGCGAGACCTTCGCGAGCGGCGCGCCCTCGCGGAGGAGCGCCGCGGCCTTCTGCATGCGGAGCCGCGTGAGGTAGCCGAGCGGCGGCTCGCCGACGAGCTCGGTGAAGCGCGCCGCGAAGACCGAGCGCGAGACGCCCGCTTCCTTCGCGAGCGAGGCCACGGTCCACGGCTCCTCGGCGCGCCGGTGCATCGCGCCGAGCGCCGCGGCGGTGCTCGGATCGCGGAGCGCGCCGAGGAAGCCGCCGCCGCCCTCGGGGAAGCGCGCGAGGTACGCGCGGAGGATCTGGATGAACAGCACGTCCGCCATCCGGAGGAGGACGATCTCGGACCCGGGCCGGTTCGCCTCGATCTCGCGCGTGATGAACTGGATGTTCTCGAGGAACGACGGCACCGCCTGCTCCGTGTCGGGGGTCATCCGGATGAGCGGCGGCAGCGCCGCGAGGATCGGCGCCGCGAGCGGATCGTCGAGCACGAAGGCGCCCGTGATGAAGGTCGTCTCGGGGCCTCGCGCGCCGAGGTCGATGCGGATGACGTCATGGGTCGGGCGGGTGGCGCATCGCGCGAGCTCGGAGAAGCTCCGGAGGGTGCTCCGCGGAGGGTCGCGCAGCGCATGGGCGTGGCCGAGCGGAAGCACCGCGAGATCGCCGCCGGAGAGCGCGACGCGCGGCTCGTCCGTCTTGTCGACGCCGAGCCAGGCGCTGCCGCGGACCACGTAGTGGAACCGGATGCAGCTCTTGACCACCGGAAGGGCGACGCCCCACGGCGCGCGCCCGACGGTGGAGACCCAGCGCGTGCGCTGCAAACGAACCGGGGCGAGCACCGCGCTCAGGGCATCCATCGCTCGGCAGCGTAATGAGCGCGGGCCGCGGTGTCCAAGCCGCGCGGACGGTCTCGAAACTTTCCCGGACGACCTCGCATGGTTCGTGCGGATCGCGCGCCTTACGAAGGACGCGTCGTACTCGACGAAAGGAACATCATGTCCAGCAAGCTCGATCTCTCGAAGGAGCTCATCGGTCGCCGCGCCCTCGTCACCGGAGGCTCGCGCGGTATCGGCGCGGCGATCGCGCAGCGCCTCCTCGATGCCGGCGCCAAGGTCGTGGTCGCCGGGCGCTCGCGCAGCGACGTCACCCCCGCGGCGGCGACGTTCGTCTCCGGCGACGTCCGCACGAACGAAGGGGTGATGGCGATCGCCCGAGAGGCGCTCGCGGCCCTCGGCGGCCTCGACATCCTCGTGAACAACGCGGGCGGGTCGCGCGCGTTTTCCACGGGAGGCTCCGATACGATCCCCGACGAGGAGTGGCAAGACGCCCTCGCGCTCAACCTCCTCTCCGCGGTCCGCCTCACGAACGCGGTCCTGCCGACGCTCCGCGCCTCGAAGGCCGCCGCGATCGTGAACATCTCGTCGACGGCAGCGATCATGCCGGCCGGCTCGTTCGCGCATTACTGCGCCGCGAAGGCGGCGCTCGACACCTACTCGCGCGCGCTCGCCGTGGAGCTCGCGTCGAGCGGCGTCCGCGTGAACGTCGTGACGCCGGGGCCGGTGGCGACCCCGAGCGCCGATGATCTGCGGAAGAGGTTCACCGACGAGATGGGCTTGGCGCCCGATGCGTTCGTCCAGCAGGTGCCGCTCGGACGCGTCGGCACCCCCGACGACATCGCGGAGGTCGTCGCGCTCCTCGCGTCGGATCGCGGGAAGTGGCTGACCGGCGTGAACTACCGCGTCGACGGCGGACAGACGGCGCGCTGACGGTCAGGCCTCCCTCGTCGGCCGCGCCGAGCATGGGCCAGGCGGCCGCGCCCGCGCGGGGTGAAGCCCGCTCACCGCGGGATGATATCCTCCGGCTGGCACACGCCGCTCCAGCACATGTCGCTGTCCGAGCAGCAATCCGCGTTGACCGTGCACTCCCCACCCGACGGCGTGCATTCCTCGCCTCCGCCCGGGCTCCCGCCCGGGCTCCCGCCCGGATCTCCGCCCCCCTCGCCGGCGGGCGGGTCTTCCTCCTCGCACGTGGTCGGCGGGCACGGCCCCGGCGTCACGGTGACCGTGTCCGACGGGTACTTGCTCGGAGACGCGTGCACGTAGCTGATGGTCGCGTCGCCGAAGCCCGCCGCGCCGAACGCCGAGGCGCTCACCCATACATCGTAGACGACGCGGTAATCCCAGCCCGGGGTCTCCGGATGGGGGGTGTACGCCTCGTCCGTCTCCGGGGAGTCGACGACGTACGCGCCGTACCCGCACGCGTTGAGATCGCGGTCGAGCGAGGTGGTCGCCGCGACCACGGCGCCCGCGTCCCCGAGGAGCATCTTGCCCTCTCCGCCGAGCACGCCGAGCGATCCGTAGCCGGAGGGCTTCGCCTCGTCGGCAGAGAGGTAATCGACGAAGAAGTCGAGCACGAGCTCTCCCCGCCCGTCCGTCATCTGGAACTGGGCCTTGTCGCTGCCCACGAGATCCTTGAACGTGTGCCCCTTGTGGCCCTTCGGCTTCGGCCCGCCGCCGGGCTGCGCATCGCCGCCCCAGCCGACGGCCGTGGCGCCGTACGTGTTGTCGACGAACGCGGGGTTGAGCGTCAGCCGGACGTGCACGAGCTCCTCGCTCTCGGCGATCTCGACGACCCGCTCGACGAAGGCCATCGGGGTGGTCTGGTCGCTGTTCGTGTAATAGCACTCGACCTGGGCGGTCCCGTCCACCGGGGCGCCCAGGCGGCTCGCGCCGCACGACAGCGGATCGAGGTCCGCGGTGATCGGATCGCCGGCGCCCAGGGTGCCGGACCCGGGGAAGCTCGGGGCGGGCGCGCTCCCCCCCTCGTCCGACGGGGCGCAGTCTCCCCCGGAGACCACGTTGCCGCTGGCGTCCCCCGTGCTCGACCCGGTGCAGGCCGAGCCGACGACCGCGAGAGACAACAGCCCACCACAGAACCATCCTGTTAACGCGAACGAACGCATCGGGATCCTCCCAATTCGATGAAAAGCAAGGCCTGGAGCGCGGCCGGCGAACCCGATCGCCGGCGCGATGATCTCCTCGATGAAGTGAAAGTCGCCGGACGCGCCGGGAGCAGGCAGGATTTCTCAGCGGGCGCTCACGGGCGCGCGCCGCCGGCGCGGGCGGCGGACGTGGCCTCCTCGCGCCCGAAGCCCTGCGGGTAGTCCCGGAGATACCGGTGCGCCTCCGCCGCGGTCCGTTCCTTGTCGCCGAGCATCGCGATCGCCCGCAGCCGCTCCACGCGGGCGATCTCGGCGAGCGGCGAGTCCGGGTAGCGGCCGAGGAGCAGGTCGAGCCGCTCGAGCGCCCGCCTCGGCTGCCCCCGCCTCCGCGCCATCATCGCGCTCTGGAGCAGCTCGTTCTCGGCCGTGAGCGAGGCGCGCGCCGGGGCCTCGCGCGGATCGCGCGCCGCGCGCGGCTCCCCCGCGCCGCCCTCGCCGGCGGCGCGGGCGCCGTCCTGCGCTGCCTCGGGCGGCGGCGCCGGCGCCTCGCCCGGTCGTCCCTCGGCGGCCCGATCCGCCCGGCGCTCCTCGTCGCGGGACGACCACGTCTCGCCCGGGCTCAGGGAGCGCTCGACCGCGCCGCGGTGCACGGCGACCCGCCCTTCCTCGACCGACACGCGCGTTTCGGCCGGCTCTCCCGCGGCGCCGGGCCGCCGCTCGACCGAGAAGCGCGTCCCGTGGACCGTGACCACGGCGTCCAATGTCCGCACCGACAGCGTCACGCCCGCCGGCAGCGGCGGCACATCGACGGAGATCACGCCCTGATCGAGGGTGATCCTGTCGCCGAGGCGATCGCGCCCGGCGTCCGCCGGCGCGAACCGCACGCGGGTCGAGGGCCCGACCTCGACGGTCGCGCCCGTCGCGAGCGACGCCTTCGCCCGGGCGCCCTCGCCGGTCCGCAGCTCGTCGTCGCTCGTGAGCGGCACGAGGGCGAGCGACGGCGCCGAGCGCGCCGCGCCCCCGGCCGCGATCTCGACCGGGCCCTGGAGCGCCGTCACCTGCGCCGCGACGGGCGACGCGGGCTGCGCCCGGAACACGATCAGGACGCCAGCGACCGCCGCGGCCAGGGCGGCGGCGAGCGCGGCCGCGGCGAAGACGACGCGCCTCCGCCGGGCGGCGCGGGCGCGCCGCTCCGCCGCCTCGGCGGCGAGCTGGTCGATGCGGCCGGCGATCCGCTGCTGCAGATACCGCGCCTGGGCCCTGGGCAGCGGCGGCACCGGCTGCTCGACCAGGGCCCGCAGCGAGGCCTCCACGCCGGGCGCCGCGGCGCGATGCTCCGGGGTGGCGTCAACGTCGTCCTGCTTCATCGTGGCTCCTCCCGTCGAGCGGGGACGTGTCGCGCCGCCGCGTCGGGCTCACAGCGCGCCTTCAGCTCCCGCCGCCCCCTCGACAGCCGCGACTGGGCCGCGGCCACGGAGACGCCGGTCAAATCAGCGATTTCATTGAGAGAATAGCCCATCGCGTGGAGCAGCAACGCGATCGCGCGGTCGCCGTCCATCGCCGCGAGGTGCCGGCGCAGGGCCTCGAGGTCGCGCAGCGCGCTCACCTCCCGCTCGGGGTCGGCGCCCCGCGCGGGCGGCTCGGGCGCGGCGTCGTGCTCCGGCGGCCCCGGCGTGCGATCGATGACCTTGCGCTCGCGCCGGCGGGCGCGGAGCGCGCTCAGCCCGACATGGCAGGCGATGACGGACGCCCAGCCCGCCAGGCTGCACTCCCCCGCGAAGCGGCGCTTCGTGAGCGTGCTCACGATCTGCTCGAACGCGCCCTGCACGAGGTCGGCGTGGTCCTGCTCGCGGCAGCCCAGGATCCGGTACAGGGTCCGGTCCACGACCGGGAGCAGGTGCTCGTACAGGCGCAGGCCGATCCCGCGCTCGCCCCGCTGGAAGGCGAGCAGGAGCTCCTCGTCGCTGGCGGGCGCGGGTTGCCCGGCGTCCGGGGCGGAGACGAGCCTGAGCCGGCGCATTGCTGGTCGTGGCTCGACGGTTCCCATGATCGTGCAGTAGCCGGTCGGCCCGAAACCAGGCTGAGCCGCGGATTTTCCGGGATGCCCGCCGCGTCTCCGCCCTACTGCAGGCGTAGCTGCACGCCCAGCATCCCCGTGAAGCCGCCCCTGGGCAGCGTCGCCTTGGGCTTCGGGTGTACGTGGAGGTCGGTCTCGTGGATCCGCACGAACGCCTCGGCGCCGCCGAAGAGGGCCACGCCGCTCTCGGCGGGCCACACGAGGTCGACCGCCGTGCGCGTCCCGAAGGCCCACCCGTGCCCGGTCTCGTCCGGTTTCTTCGGGTCGCGCGGGGAGGCCATCACCCAGTCGACCGTGGCCTCGAGCCTCGCCCGCACGAGCGCGTCGAGCGGCCCGATCGGCGCGGCGATGCCGCCGCCGCCCCCGAGCGCGAGCCACTGGACCGACAGCCCCGGCGCCGGCTCGCGCAGGGTCGTGGCAGAGGACACCGACAGCGTCCCGAAGAACCCCGAGCGCCGGTCGAGCGCCGTGGCCATGATCCAGCCGCCGGCGCGGGCGGGGCCGCCGTCGAGCCCGCTGCCGGCGAGCCCGCCGGCGCCGAGGAGCCAGCCCAGCGGGGGACGCGCCGCCGCGCCCGCGGCCGGCTCGGCGCCGCTCGGCGTGGGCGGCGCCGGGGCGCCGGCGCGCTCCGACGCCAGGGCCGCGACCAGGAGCCCCGCGGTGCGGTAGCGGTCGGGCAGCGGGTCCTCCTCGCGGAACTCGAGCTCGCGCGACGACAGCGTGCCTTCGGGGGAGCCGAGCGAGGCGACGTCGACCCGCAGGCGGCGATGGTCCGGCCCGTCCAGCCAGACCACGGCGAGCGCCCGGAGCGGGGTCCCGGCGCGCTCCGGCCCGCCGAGCGCGCACCCGCCGCCTCCGGCGGCGCGGGAGCACGCCTCGATGAGGAGCGCCGGGAGCTCGCCGTGCACGGCGGGGCCCGACGCGATGTCGACGACGATCGGGGCCACCACGAGAGCTCTACCCGGGGCCGACGCTACCGACGGCGAAGGGCGAAGGCAAGGGCACGGCGCCGAGGAGGGCCGGGGGGTCTTCCTCGGCGCTCAGTGTCGGCGGCGCTTCGTGCGGCCGAGCAGCAATCCCAGTGCCGCGAGGAGGAGCCCCGCCTGGGCGCCTGCGTTTCCCGTGTCGTCGCCCAGGGCGCAGCTGCAGCCGGCGCTCGAGCTGTCTCCTCCCGTCGAGTCGCCAGCGCCCGAGCCAACGTCCTGCCCGGTCGCCCCCCCGGACCCGGTGTCCATCGCGCCGCCGCTTCCTGCACTGCCGCCCGAGCCATCTCCCACAACCCCGCCCGCGCCACCGGTTCCGCCCGCGCCACCGGTTCCGGCCGCGCCACTGGTTCCGCCCGCGCCACCGGTTCCGGCCGCGCCACCGGTTCCGCCCGCGCCACCGGTTCCGGCCGCGCCACCGGTTCCGGCCGCGCCACCGGTTCCGGCCGCGCCACCGGCGTCGCCGCCACCGGGAACGGCGCCGGGACAAGCTGCCGTCTCTGGATCCTGACCACCGGCCTTGTCGAGGCCGAAATAGGCGGCGACGGCGGGGCCATCGAACGGCACCGCGTGCCCGACGCCGTCCATCGAAAAGGCCTCGTAGACCGTGTAGCCGCAAGAGCTCTTCCAGAACTGGCGCGTGGTTCCGGGCTCTGGCGTGTCGGTCCCATCCGGGGTTTCGCTCAGACCCAAGACGTTCGTCCACTCCTTGATGTCTTCAGCCATGTTCTTGTAGCTGAGGATCGTGTCGGCGGTGCCATGCCAATGCTGCAGGCGCGGGCGGTGGCCGGTGTAACCGGGATAGTACGAGCGAACGAGGTCTCCCCACTGCTGCCCGGTCTTCGTGACGTCGCCGGCCCCACAGGGCCCGCTCCACTGGGCCGTGCTCCCCGTCCCGGTGACGTCGTTGTAGCCCTCGGCCCAGCAGCCACACGGAACGCCCATGAGCGACACGCCGGCCATGAACACGTCGGGGTACACACCCAGCAGCGCCTCGGTCATGATGCCGCCCGAGGACCCGCCGACCGAGTACACGCGGCCCGCGTCGCCGTTGTACTTCGCGAGCGCATATTTCACCATCTGGACGACGGCTCCCGTGTCGCCACCGCCGCCGTGGTTGAGCGATCTCGTCGATCCCGCGTCCCAGCAGTTCTGCCCGGTGGCCTCCGGGAAGATCATGATGAAGCCGCTGGTGTCCGCGATGGAAACCAGGCTCGACATCTCCCTGAACGTCCCCGGGCCATTCCCCTGGCAATGATGGGGAGCGACGACGATGGGAGGCCTGGTCGCCAGCTCGTCAGGCACGTAAATGTACATGTTGACGTAGCTGGGGAGGCCGTCCGCCCCCCATTCACTCTGATTGACCTCTTGCAGCGATGCCCCGCGCGCAGGCGGCGCAGCGAGCAGCGCCAACGAGAGCGATGCGAGCCCGAGGATGTGTCTTTGGAATCGGTTCATCGGATAGGGTCCTGTATCGATGTCAGCCTGGTGCGCAGGCCGGAGCTCACAGCGCCAACACTGGACGACATGGGGGCTCTCCTCGGTTGACATCCTAGACGTTCCGCACGTTCCGCGCTTGGAGTGCGCCCTGATGTCATCCCAGCCGAGCCCAACGGCTGCTCCTCCTCCCCCTGCGCGCGCCTCGTCTGGAGCCATGGCGCGACCGTCGACGTGAACGCGCAGGAGGGCGCAGGCCCGGCGCGCATGGCGGCCTGTCCAGGACAAGGCAAAAGGATATCTGGAGCGCCAAATGTGAGCGCTCACATTGCCGGCGTCAATCCCAAACTGGCGCGCGGCGATCGTCGGCGAGCGCGAGGCCCGCGTGGGATCCGCTCTCCCGGCTGCGCGGAGCGGCGCCCGCCCTCGAACCAGGGCTGCCCCGCGGGGACGGAGCTCGCGCTGGTCGAGCTCTCCGCGGTCTCGGGGGGGGGCACCGGAGCGTCGTGCTAAGATCCCCCCGTGCCGAAGGAGAAGGCCAGGCCGGGCGAGGTCCTCATCGCGCGCAACAAGCGCGCAGGCTTCGATTACGACCTCGGTGACCGGTTCGAGGCGGGGATCGTCCTCAAGGGGAGCGAGGTGAAGATGCTCCGCGACGGCAAGGCCGACCTGACCGACTCGTTCTGCACGGTCCTGCGGGGCGAGGCGTTCTTGCACGGCGTGAGCATCGCCGCGATGGCCGGGGCCGCCTTCGGCCACGCGCCGAAGGGCGCGCGCAAGCTCCTGCTCCACCGGCGCGAGATCCAGCGCATCGACCACTCGATCGCCCGCGAGGGGATGACCGCCGTCGCTACCCGGCTCTACTTCAAGAGCGGCTTCGCCAAGATCGAGATCGCGCTGGCGAGGGGGAAGAAGAGCTACGACAAGCGCGAGGCCATCAAGGCCCAAGACGCCGAGCGCGAGGCGCGCGCCGTGGTGGTGCACGGAGAGCGATGGTACGGGCGCGTCGGCCACGAGAGCTCGCGCGTCGGCCCGCGATCGTGAAAGAGCTCGACCTCGACGCCCGGGCCCAGTGTGTCCGACGCCGCGCCGCGCCGCGCGCGAGCGCGCGCGCGACGCGCTGGTCATCGTCGAGCACGGCCCCGCGAAAAGAGGCGGGCGGGGAACCGGACGGCAGGATTTCAGATCTGGATCGATTGGATGGTCAAGAGCGGCGAGCTCGAGCCGGGCGAGATCGCCCTGAACCGCGTCTACACGAATGAGCTCAACCCCTACGCGAACGAGCAAGGCGCGCCATAGGGAGCGCCGGGGGCGGAGCTCCTCCAGGCGCCCCCGGGCGCGCCGCTGTCCACGTCGCCGCAGGCAACCATCCCATGCGCGCGCCTCCGCTGCTGCGCCGCGTTGACCGGATGGGATGAAGCTGGTAGCCCGTCTCGCGCGGCCGTGATCGAGCTACGGGACATCAGCAAGGTGTACAGGCAGGGCGAGCGCGACGTGACGGCGCTGCAGGGCGTCTCTCTGCGCGTGGCGCCCGGGGAGGTGCTCGGGGTGCTGGGCCATAGCGGCGCGGGCAAGTCCACCCTCATCCGCTGCGTCAACCTCCTGGAGCGGCCCACCCGGGGCGAGGTGCGGGTGGACGGCCAGGACATGCTGGCGCTCGGCCCGCGGGAGCTCCGGCAGGCCCGGCAGGGCATCGGGATGATCTTCCAGCACTTCAATCTCTTCTCCTCGCAGACCGTGGCCGGGAACATCGCCTATCCGCTCGTCATCGCGGGGTGGCCGCGCGACCGGATCCGCGAGCGCGTGGAGGAGCTGCTCTCGCTCATCGGCCTCGCGGACAAGGCGCACGCTTACCCGGCCCAGCTCTCCGGCGGCCAGAAGCAGCGGGTGGGGATCGCCCGGGCGCTCGCGCCGCGGCCGCGCGTGCTGCTGTCCGACGAGGCCACGTCCGCCCTCGACCCGGAGACGACCCGCTCGGTGCTCGGGCTCCTGCGGGACATCAATCGCCGGCTGGGATTGACCATCCTGCTCATCACCCATCAGATGGCCGTGCTGAAGGAGATCTGCCACGCGGCGGCCGTGCTGGAGCACGGCCGGGTGGTGGAGCAGGGGCGCGTCGTCGACCTGCTCGCGCGCCCCGGCACCCGGCTCCACGAGCTGTGCTATGCGCCGTTCACCGCGGGCGCCGGACCGAGCCACCCCGGCGGTCGACGCGTCACGCTGTCCCTCGCCGGCGAGCGCGCCGCTCAGCCGGTGATCACCCTGATGGCGCGCCGCTTCGGCGTGGACGCCCACCTGCTGGAGGGCACGCTGGAGCGGGTGGCGGGGGTCCCCGTGGGCCGGCTGCTGATCGAGCTCACCGGCAGCCCCGAGGCGCTGGAGCGAGCGCTGGGCTACCTGCGCGAGCAGGGCCTCTCGCCGGAGCCCTCGCCGGATGCCTAGCGCGCTGCTGCACTCGCTGTGGGTCGCGACCCTCGAGACGCTCTACATGACGTCCATCTCCGCGATCCTCGTCCTGCTCGCGGGGCTCCCGCTGGGCGTGGCGCTGGTGATCACCGACCAGGGCGGGCTCTGGGAGCGCCCGCTGCTGCATCGGTCGCTCGGCGCGCTGGTCAACGTGGGTCGCTCGGTCCCGTTCATCATTCTCATGGTGGCCATCGTCCCGCTCACCCGGTGGCTGGTGGGCACCACCATCGGCACCACGGCCGCCATCGTGCCGCTGGTGGTCGCGGCCATCCCCTTCATGGGACGCGTGGTGGAGCAGAGCCTGCGCGAGGTGGATCCCGGGCTGGTGGAGGCGGCGGTGGCGATGGGGTCCACCCACCGGCAGGTGATCCTCCGGGTGCTCATCCCGGAGGCGCTGCCCTCGCTCCTCCGCGGCGCCGCCCTCATGATCATCAACCTGCTCGGATACAGCGCCATGGCGGGCGCCGTGGGCGGCGGCGGGCTCGGGGACCTGGCCGTGAAGTACGGCTACATGCGCTTTCGCACCGATGTCATGCTCGGCTGCCTCGTGGCGCTGCTGTTGCTCGTGCAGGCCGTCCAGCTGCTCGGCGACAGGCTGGCCTCCCGCTTCGACCGCACGCGCTCCCGGCGCGAGCCCTCACCCTCGACCTCGTTCCCGGGGGCCACGCCCGCGCCGTCGGGCGCGAGCCCATGGAAGGATCGACCATGAACCGTACCCTTGTGATCGTGCTGTCCACGCTCCTGCTCTCCGCGGTGGTGCTGCTCTCCGGCTGCAAGAAGTCGGACGAGCCCGCCGGCGCCGGCTCCCCCCGCACGTTGAAGGTCGGGGCCACCCCCGTGCCTCACGCGGAGATCCTGCGGGCTGCCGCCCCGCTGGCCGAGCGAGAGGGCGTGAAGATCGAGATCGTCGAGTTCACCGATTACATCCAGCCGAACATCGCGCTCTCGGACGGCCAGCTGGACGCCAACTACTTCCAGCACGTGCCCTACCTGGAGCGCTTCAGCGCCGACCGTCGCCTCGCGCTGGCCAGCGCGGCGACGGTGCATCTCGAGCCGTTGGCGCTTTACTCCACCAAGCATGCTCGCCTCGAGGACCTGCCCGAGGCCGCGCAGGTGACCCTCCCGGCCGATCCGACCAACGCGAGCCGGGCGCTCCAGCTGCTCGCGCAGCAGGGGCTGTTGCGCCTCCGCGAGGGCGTGGGCATCGCCGCGACGGTGAGCGACGTGGTCGACAACCCGCGCAAGCTCGCGCTGCGGGAGATCGACGCCGAGCAGCAGCCGCGCACGCTCGCGGACGTGGACGCCGCCGTCATCAACGGCAACTACTTCCTCGAGGCCCAGAAGAACCTGAAGCTTCAGGCGAAGATGCTCGCCCGCGAGTCCGCGACGGACAACCCGTACGCGAACGTGCTGGCCGTGCGGAAGGGCGATGAGGGCCGGCCCGAGCTGCAGGCGCTGATCAAGGCGCTGCGCTCGGACGAGGTGCGGCGGTTCATCGAGTCGAGCTATGGCGGCGCGGTGGTGCCGGCGTTCTGAAGCGGGGGCCGGGCCCGGCTCGACGCCGCCTTCGCGGGAGCGCGTGGTTACAGCTTCGAGGCGGCGTGGTCCCAGTTCACCAGGTTCCACCACGCCTCGACGTACTTCGCCCGGGCGTTGCGGTAGTCGATGTAATACGCGTGCTCCCACACGTCGCACGTGAGCAGCGGCGTCTTGCCCTCCGTGAGCGGGCACCCGGCGTTGCTCGTCTGCACGATCTCCAGCTTGCCGGAGCTGTTCTTCACCAGCCAGGCCCAGCCGGAGCCGAACTGACCGATGGCCGCGGCGCTGAACTTCTCCTTGAACGACGACACGCTCCCGAACGCCTGCTCGATCGCCGCACGGAGCGCGGCGGGGGGCTCACCGCCGCCCTGCGGCTTCATGCTGTGCCAGTAGAACGTGTGATTCCACACCTGAGCTGCCTGGTTGAAGACCGCGCCGGACGTCGTGCGGACGAGATCTTCGAGGCTCTTGCCCGCGAGCGCCGCGTCCGCCGCCACGAGCTCGTTCAGCTTCGTGACGTAGGCGTTGTGGTGCTTGCCGTGGTGGAACTCGAGCGTCTCGGCCGAGATGTGGGGAACCAGTGCGTCTCTGGAGTAGGGGAGCTCGGGGAGAGTGAAGGTCATGTACCTGTTCCTCGTGTTGCGTGTCGACGGCTGTGCGCTCGTCGCAGCCCGTTGTGAGTAGCTCGGCGAAGACCTTCGGGTGGCGCTCCAGCCACGGATCGAACGTCCGCGCTTCGCGGCCAAACGGCCGCTCCACGTCGCCGGGTCCGGCGACAACGTAGCAGTCCCGATGGGGGGCGCGTGGCGCCTTGCCAACGGGTTGGCACATTTCCATCCATTTGGAGAGATGGCCTCTCCGAGAGCACCAGGTGGATGCTGACCACGTCTGCGCCCACCAGGCGCCCGTCGCGTGGGAGGGGCGTCGCGCCGTGCTCGGCGGCGCGCTCGCCCGTGAGGTTCTGGCGGTAGGCGGTCACGCGCATGCCGAACGCGAGCGCGACGCGGGCGCTTCTCCGCGTTCCTTCTGGCCTGGCCCGCTCCGCGCCGCGCTCCCTGCGGTCTTTCAGCTTGAGATATCGAGGGCTGCGTGGCGATGGCAGCCTCATCGATGCGTGAATGGGTTGTCGGTGGATATCGTTGTCTTTGGGCGCGGGGGGCAGAGCTCATAAGGGTCTTCGCTGTCTGTGGGGAGCGCGACGCTCTGTGGTCGCGCGCGAGCTCCCGCGATCGGTTTGCAATTCTTCACAATTCCTTCCTCGGCTCGAGCCGGGCCACGCGATGCCCACGGGCGTGATTGACGCCGCGGACGGACCGTGCCATTTTCGGCGGTGTCGCGCACGCCCCGCCTTGTGAGCTCTCGTCGAGGGCTCGACCCGCTCGTGAAGGCGGAGGGCGAACCCACGCTGAGCGTCGGCGTGAAGGCCCTGCGGAGCGTGCTCGGCGCCGCAGAGGCGGCCGGCATCGACGCGAGCTCGCTCGCCCGAGCGCACGGCCTCGCGCCGGAGGATCTGCGCAACCCCGACTTCCGGCTCTCCTACCGCCGGTGGATCGTGCTCTGGGACGATGTCGTCGAGAGGGCCGGTGAGCCGGGCGTCGGGCTCCGTGCCGCGGAGGCGCTCTCGATCGGCCACTGGGATGTGATGGACTACGTCGTCGCGTCGAGCGACACGGTGGGCGACGCCTTCGAGAGGTTCTCGCGGCACTTCGCCGTCATCAGCACGGCCGTGCGCCATGTCCTCCAGGTCGATCGCGAGGAGGCCCGGCTCGTCCGGCAGCACGTACCGGGGGCGGCCCCGCACCGGGTCGCGACCGAGTTCGGCTTCGCGAACATCGTCCTGCGCTTCCGCGCGCTCGCCGCCGCACCGTGGTCGCCTTCCTCGATCCAGTTCCGTCACCCGCGCTGCGTCGATCTCGAGACGTACACCCGGATCTTCGCTTGCCCGATCCGATTCCGAGCGCCCGAAGACGCGATCGTCCTCCCGCGCGCGCTGCTCGCGACGCCGATGAAAGGGGCCGCCCCCGAGCTCTGCGCCGTCCTCGAGCGCCACGCCGCCCTCCTCGTGCAACAACTCCCACCCGCCCAGGCGAGCCTCGTGGAGCGCGCGCGGCACGCGCTCGCCCTCGAGCTCCACGGCGGCGCTCCCAGGCTGGCGACGGTGGCGAAGCGGCTCGGGGTGAGCGCGCGCACGCTGCAACGACGCCTCTCGGAGGACGGCTTTCCCTTCCGAGCGCTCGTCGAGAAGACCCGCGAAGAGCTCGCGCTACGCTATCTGGAGGACCCCGCCATCGGGCTCGCGGAGATCGGGGCGCTCGTGGGCTTCTCCGATGTGAGCGCCTTTTACAAGGCTTTCCGGCGCTGGACGGGGAGCACGCCGGGCCAGCTCCGCGAGCGCTCCGTGGCGTAGCCGGAGGCGCCGCCGGACAGTCGATTGGCGTGGCGGCACAATGCCGAGGGCGGCCCGGGCTCGTACTCTCCGGGCATGCGCTCCTTCGCCCGCCGCTGCTGTCTCGCGAGCCTCGTGCTCGCCTCGGGCTGTCTGGATCCAGACGCGCCTGGAAACCTCGTCCCGAGGACGGTCGCGGAGGACGACACGCTGCCTCGCTTCACCCTCCGCGACGGCGCCCGCATTCACCTCCGCACGCAAGGGGACCCGAGGAACCCCGCCCTCATCACGCTGCACGGCGGCCCCGGCGGCGACATGCGCGGCATGCTCGGCCTCGGCGCGCTCTCCGAGCGGTACTTCGTCGTCCACTGGGATCAACGGGGCACCGGTCTCTCGGAGCGTGTCCCCTCATCGGACTTCACCGCCGAGACGTACGCGGCGGATCTCCACGAGCTCGTCCAGCACTTCTCCCCCGACGCGCCGGTCACGCTGTTCGGGCACTCCTGGGGCGCCATGTACGCGGCCCTTTATATCCAGAGGCACCCCGACCGCGTCGCAGAGGCCGTCCTCAGCGAGCCGGGCTTCCTGAACGCGGCGATCGCGAACGAGACCGAGCTCTTCACGTTCGGCTTCACCGCCGAGGGGCTGAACGATCTCGGCTGGTCGGAGTGGGCCATGAGCCCCGACGGAGACGCGCGCGCAGACTTCCTCCTCTCCCTGGGACAGGGCTGGTCGCAGCCAGGTTATTACGAAGATCCGGACGACCCCAACAACGTCAAGGCCTTCCGCCTGGGCGCGCGCGCGATGCGGGACCTGCAGAGCTCGGCGAAGACGGACGGAGTGTGGAGCTTCGATTTCTCTTCCGGCCTCGATCGCTTCTGCAAGCCGGTGACCCTGATCGGGACGACGATCAACACCGTCATCGGGTTCGAGCACCAGGAGAGCCGCCACGCCCCTCTTTTTTGCGACGTCGAGCTCGTCCGCGTCGAGGGCGAAGACCACGGCTGGGTGAACAGACACCCCGATCGTGTCATCGAGGTCCTTCGCGCCCACCTCGGCGCATACAAGGGGGCGAGATGAGAGCCGTCGCCCTCGCCGCGGCGATCGGCGCGACGGCGGTCCCAGCGGTCGCGTCGGCCTCGCCCATCAGCGGGTATCAAGGGGAGCAAGAGAACGCGACGCACGTCAATCTCGGCTGGAACTCCGCGCCTGCTGTGGAGCTCGCCTACGGGCGAACGATCCCGATGGAACGGCTCGTGCGCCGCCTCGACCTCGAGCTCGGACTGACGCTGCCGGCCTTCCTCGTGATGGAAGTCGACTCCTTCCGCCTGGAGCCGGCGGCGCGCGCGATGCTCTTGCAGCGCGGCGGCTGGGGGCTCGCCGCGCGCCTGGGGCTGCCGGTGCACGCCGGCGACAACCAGACGTTTCAGTTCGCGAGCGTGGGCGCGCACACCGGGCTCGCAGGCGGCTATTTCAGGCGCGGCGGGTTCATCGCGCTGGAGGTGGAGTACACGGCGATCCTGAGCACGTACGTCGCGGCGAGCGATCGCGCGCGCGCGACCTACGAGGGCATTCGCGACGGCTTTTATGCGCCCACAGGGGGCTACCTCGACGCGAGCCTCGCGTTCGCGCTGTCGATCGGCTCGAGCCTCGAGCTCGGGCTGCGCGCGGGCTATCGCTCCACCCACGGCCTGGAGCCGCCCCCGCTCGTCCCCTTCCGCGCCGAAGTGGGCCTGTCCTACGCGTTCGGAACGTCGGCGGCGGCGCCGCCCCAGGAGATCAAGCAGTAGCGCGACGCACGGGGGCCTTCCCCGAGCTGTCCATCCAGCCGCGGGCCAGCGCGACGCGCGCCAGCCCTGCCAGCGCGCCTGACCCCGATCACGGGCCCGCGATGAAGCTGTCCTGGTAGCCCGGGTCCTCCACCTCGAGCGCGAACGGCGTGGCCGCGAGCGGGCGGATCGTGTCGAGCATGACCGCGAGCTCGCTCGTCGCGCGGCTCCCGAGGCTCGCCTCGTACGCGCCGGGGTGCGGCCCGTGCGGGACCCCGGCCGGGTGGTGCGAGAGGCTGCCGGGGCCGACGCCGCGGCGCGAGGTGAAGTTGCCGCGGCAGTAGAACAGGATCTCGTCGCAGTCGACGGACGCGTGGGGGTAGGGGCAGGGGATCGCCTCCGGGTGGAAGTCGACCGGGCGCGGCACGAAGCTGCAGACGAGGGCGCCGCGCGCCGCGAACGTCCCGTGCCAGTCCGGCGGCAGGTGCACGAGCCCGACGCGCGCCTGGAAGCTCAGGATCGGGAACGCGAACGGGTACACCGTCCCGTCCCAGCCGACGACGTCGAGCGGCGAGCGCTCGCAGGCGAAGCCGTGGAACGCGCCGCCGCGCTTCACGACCAGCGCGCGGATGCCCTCGTCGAGCGGGCCGACGAACGTGGGCCGCCGGAAGTCGCGGTGCGAGTACGGCGCGTCCATCCGGAGCTGGCCGACCTCGTTGCGCCACTTGCGCGGGAGGTGGACGTCCGCGGCCTCGATCGAGAGCCAGCGCTGGGGCGCGGCGTCCGGGATGAAGCGGTGGAAGAGCCCCTTCGGGACGACGACGTAGTCGTCCTGCTCGAAGCGGAGATCGCCGAGCATCGTGCGCAGGACGCCGCCGCCCTGAAAGACGAAGAGCAGCTCGTCCGCGTCCGCGTTCGCGAAGTACACCGGATCGGCGGCGTCCGGCTCGGCGATCCCGATCACCACGTCGTCGTTGAAGAGCAGCGGCACGCGGCAGTCGATCGCGGGCCCGCCCCGCCGCGGCAGGTCCTGCGACCGGTAGTGCCGCTTCGCGAGCGGGCGCGCCGGCGCGGCGACCGGCAGCGCGAAGCCGTGCTCGGCCCGCGCGAGCCGGTGCTCGTGCGGCCGGCGCTCGTGGTAGGCGATCGTGTAGGGGCCGTCGAAGCCCTCCCGCGTCAGGCACTCCTCGTAACGGAGCTCCCCCGCCTCGCTCCGGAGGGCGATGTGGTGCTTGCGGGGGACGCTCCCGAAGGCGACGCGATCGAGCATCAGCCGCGCGCCTCGGCCCTCTGCTGCCGCTCGATGCTCTCGAACAGCGCCCGGAAGTTGCCGGCGCCGAAGCCGCGGTCCCCCTTCCGCTGGATGAGCTCGAAGAAGAACGGCCCGGCGTCGGGATCGCGGTGCGTTCCCGCCGACTCCTTGAGGAAGATCTGGAGCAAGTACGACCGCGCGCCGTCGCCGTCGACCAGCACCTCGAGCTCCCGCAGCGCCGCCACGTCCTCGTCGAGCTGCCCGACGCCGAGCTGCCGCAGGCGCTCGGGCAAGAGGTCGTAGTAGGCGGCCGGGGTCGGCATGAACTCCACGCCGCGCGCGCGCATCGCCCGCACGGCCGCGAGGATGTCGTCCACGGCGAGCGCCGCGTGCTGCACCCCGTCGCCGCGGTGCTCCTCGTTGAAGACGTTGATCTGCGAGCTCTTGAAGTGCGGCCGGTAGGGCTCGTTGTTGGCGAACTTCACGCCCGAGCCCGGGTCCCACATCACGGCCGAGCGCAGGCCCGAGCCGTGGCCCGCGTCCTCCGCGACGTCGTTCGTGTGGAACGCGATCTTCCAGAACGGCTCGAGCCCGAGCACGTGCTCCATCCAGAGCAGGGCGGGCGCCATGGTCTGGAAGTTCGAGGTGATGTGATCGAACCGGGCGATCCCGAACCGGTTCCGGCCGCCGCGCGGCGCGTCGTAGGCCACGCAGCCGGGGAACAGCGCGGGGTAGCCGCGCCGCTCCACGAAGCGGAAGGTGGTGTCCCCGAACGGCGTCGTGATCGAGAACGACGCGAACGTGCCGCCGCCCTCCGTCACCCGGTGGATCTCGTCGATCGGCGTGCCCCCGCGGCCGTCGAGCAGCCGGAAGGCGCGGTCCACGTCCTCCACCTCGAAGACGATCGTGCCCACCCCGTCGGGGTGCTTGCGCAGGTAGCGCCACGCCCGCCCGCCCTCGCCCGTCGGCTGCGAGCAGACGATGGCGCACTCGCCGGCCTGGAAGACGACCGACCGCTGCGCCGCCGCCGCGTTGAGCTCGGGCGAGCTCGCGGCGATCTCCTGGAAGTCGAGCTTCTCCGTGTAGAACCTGCGGCTCCGCTCGAGGTCGCGCACGTAGTAGTGCAGCGCCTCGACCCGCTTGATACCTATCGACTCCACCTTGGTCATTCCGGTCCTCCGTCGTGAGGGGTCCACCCGGCGCGCGCTACGCGCCCGCGGCGCGCTGCTCGCCGCGGTCCCGGAGGGGGTCGACCGGCTGGGACGCGCGGTCGACACCCGCGTGGGCGCGGGCGATGCGCGCGTGAGCGCTGCACGAGCGCCGCCTGTGGCCGTGGGGCGTGGGCCGCTTCGCCGGGGCGCTCATCCGGCCACCACCCGCTGCGCGATGCGCCCGAACAGGCTCTCGCCCGAGCGACTCAGCATCTCGATCGTGATCGTGTCTCCCGGTCTCATGAACGGCGTCCTCGCCGCCCCGCGCTCGAGGATCTCGAGCATGCGCCTCTCGGCCAGGCACGACACGCCGCGCGCCGGATCCCGGTTCGAGACGGTGCCGCTGCCGAGGAGGGTCCCGGCCGTGAAGCCGCGGGTCCTGGCGATGTGCTCGATGAGGTCGAAGAACGAGAAATGCATCTCCGGGCCGGCCTCGGGATCGCCGATGAGCGCGCCGTTGTAGGTGGAGCGGAGCCGCAGGTGGACGCGCCCGTCGCGGAGCGCGTCGCCGAGCTCGTCCGGCGTGATCGCGAACGGGGAGAACGCCGTGGCCGGCTTCGAGCAGAAGAAGCCGAAGCCCTTCGCGAGCTCGGCGGGCACGAGGTTGCGCAGCGTCACGTCGTTGGCCAGCAGGAACAGGCGGATGTGCCGGTGGGCCTCGTCGCGGCGCGTGCCCTGCGGGGTGTCGCCGAGCACGGCGCAGACCTCGGCCTCGAAATCGAGGCCCCAGGCCTCGTCGCGCAGGACGATGTCGTCGGTCGGCCCGAGGAGGACGCCGGAGCCGCCCTGGTACACCAGCGGATCGGTCGTGAGCGTCTCGGGGGGCTCGGCGCCGCGCGCCTTGCGCACCAGCTCGATGTGGTGGATGTACGCCGACCCGTCGATCCACTCGTAGGCGCGGGGCAGGGGCGCGGCGAGCGCCTCCACGGCGAGCGGGGCCACGGCCGCGCCGCCGCGCTCGATGTCGTCGGCGATGCGGCGGAGCGCGGGCTCGGCGCGCTCCCAGTCGTCGAGCGCGGCCTGGAGCGTGGGGAACGCGCTGCCGGCCGGCGCGCAGGCGAGGCCGTCGCGGCGGACGACGACGAGCGTGCCGTCGCGGCCGGGGCCGCGGAGAGAGGCGAGCTTCATGCGGGGGCGAGCTCCTCGGGGCGCCCCGGTGGTCTCTGCGTCTCCGCTGGACGGCCAGGAGACCCGTCGCGCCTGCCAGGGCTCGTTCTCCCTCGCGGACCGCGCGTCGGATAACCGGTTGAACGGCTCCGCAGGACCACCGGATTGGATGTCTTCTCGACGCTCTACGATCGTGTGCAGCGCGCCATAGAGGCGCCTGCGACGACTTCGTACCCGATCCCTCTGGCTCGCGGCATAGGCAACCTGGCCTATGCCGCGACGCGAGGCCCACGCCGGAGGGGCGCTCCGCGGGGGCTCGAGCTCGGGGCAGGAGGGCGGGCGCCCCGATAGCGGGCCGTTCCAATGCTGCGCATGACCGGCGCCTCGCGAGCCAATCGTGGACGGGGAGCTCCCATCGCTCCGGGGATCACTTCTGCACCTGGACGCCCAGGAACAGGGCGTTCCCCTTCGCCCCCGACAGGTCGCTCCGTTGATAGCCGAACGCCACACGCGCGGCGTGCCCTTCGATGATGTAGCCCATCTGGGCATCGATGAGCAGATAGGGGTCCGCGCCCTTCGGCTTCGCTTGTTGCAGCCGGACCAGGGGCTGCAGCTTCCCGACGCCGATGTCGCTCGGCGTGAGGTAGCTCGCGAGCGCAAAATAGGAATAATCAAACCTCTCGAAATCGCCAAGGTACTTGTAAACTGCGCCTTCGAGCGTGACCGTGCCCGCCGCGCCGAGGTTCTTTTCGAACAGGAGGTCGGCGTTGATCTCGCCATAGGTGTCCTTGCGCGGGACGCCTGGCGGCATGCCCGTCTCGGGGGGCGGCAACGTTTCGACGGAACCGCCCCTCTGCACTTCAGCGGCCACGCCGAGCGCGAGGATGCTCTTCTCTCCGAGGTACGTGGACTTCTGGTAATAGGCCGGCTCTGGGTCGAGCAAGCTCATGTTGAGCCTCACCGTGTACAGCGGGCTCACCGAAGAGTCATGCAGGTTGAAAGCGCCCACGTAATACTTGAACAGGCCGCCCGCAACCTTGCCCCAGGCGGTCACCCCATCGTTGC
The DNA here is from genome assembly GCF_004135735.1 of Sorangium cellulosum. Taxonomy (GTDB): domain Bacteria; phylum Myxococcota_A; class Polyangia; order Polyangiales; family Polyangiaceae; genus Sorangium; species Sorangium cellulosum_F. The sequence continues at coordinate 820,468 of NZ_CP012670.1, forward strand.
GCCCGAAAGGCCCCTGTCTCGGCCCGATCGGCGGCGCGTAGGGTTCGAAGAGCCCGGGATAGTTCCACGGCCCCATCGACCACGGCCCGGAGAAGGCGGAGCGATCCGACGGCACGATCATTCGACCGATCCAGACGTTCAGCAGATCATGAAATTTGAGCTTGGCGATGGCGTCACGGAGGGTCGCGCTGCCCGCGATGTTGCCCCCGGTCGGGGTCGGCCCGAACTGAGCGACGATCGCGCCCTGCACCCCGATGAACCGGTTGATCTCGCCTGAGAACATCAGATCCAGCTCGCCGTCCCCGAGCAGTCGGTCCATCCTCTCGCGCGCGCTGGGATTCTGTAAGCGGCCTCCGACGCGGGCCCAGGCCGCGACGCTGAGCGGATTCTTCCACGGCCCGTCCTCCGTCGGCGGCGCCGGCGGAGCTGGGCCGGGCCCGGCCGTGTCGCGCAGCGCCGGCGCGCCGGCGTGGGCTTCGGCAGAGGGCGCTCGCGCCGCGCTCGCGTCTGCAGGAGGGCTCGCGGGCCCGGTCGCGGGGGCCGCGATCGGCGCGTCTTCGCCCGTGGGCGCCGGCGGCGCCTCGGGCTGCGCTTGCGCCCGTGCCGGGAGATTGAAGGAGACGATGCCGAGGACGACGGCCAAGATCCCCGCGCCAGCGTCGCCCCGGCGTCTCGCCGCTCTCGTTTGTGTGCTCATGCGTTCTCGGTCTCCGCGCCCCATTCTCGTCAGGCCATCCGAGGTCTTGAAGGTCTCAGCCACGATCGCGCCCCTAGCCGATCTCGTACACCGTGAGCCGCACCCGGTCGGCCAGCCGCTCGCCCACGGAGAGGGCCAGCACGGCGTTCAGCCGCAGGAGCCCTGGCGCCGAGGTGCGCATGCGGATGGCGGTGCGGAAATAGTAGCGCCCGGGGTCCACGGCCTCGCCGCGCCCGAGCGCCGCCAGCACCTCCGGCGGCCCGGCGCGGACGCCTTCGGAGAGGATCTCCACCGTCCCATGGCCGGCGATGTCGAGGATGTAATGGGCGGAGATGTCCATCCGCCCGTCGGCCCAGATCGTCTGCCAGTCGCCGCCCGGCAGCACGCGGCCCTCGAGGCCGCCGGCCACCGTGCCGCCGACGATGGGGATGAAGCGACGGCCGGGCGAGCCCGGATTGACGGTGACCGGCGGGGCCACGGCCACCTCGAGCGTCATCAGGGGGGAGAGGGGCGGGCTCACGCGAGCGGCTCCGAGGCGCGCTTCAGGCCGGTCAGCACCTTGTAGCGGGCGGCGATGGTCTCCAGCTCGCCAGGGGGGAAGACGTCCTCGATGCGATCGAAGCCGTCGGGCGCGCGCTCCTGGGCGATCTGCATGCACTGCTCCGGACCGTTGCCGCGATTGGCCGCGACGATGGCGGCGGTGGCGGGCAGGCGCTCGGCCTCGTAGGCGGCCAGCGCTTCCACCGGATCGGCGTGGGCGGCGAGCGCGCGGACCAGCGCGCGGGCGTCCAGGATGGCCTGGCTCGCCCCGTTGGAGCCGATCGGATACATGGGATGGGCGGCGTCGCCCAGCAGCGTCATGCGCCCGTGGCTCCAGCGCGGCAGCGGATCGCGATCGACCAGCGGGAACTCGTAGATCGCCTCGGCGCCCCGGATCAGGCCGGGCACATCCAGCCAGTCGAAGCGCCAGTCCTCGAACCTGGGCAGGAAGTCGGCTGGATCGCCCCGCCGGTTCCAGTCTTCCCGTCGCAGGCTCTCGGCGACGGCGAGCTCGGCGATCCAGTTGATCGTCTGACGTCCGTCCGGCCCCGGCGGGGAGATGGGATAGGCGACGAACTTCTGATCCTGGTGCCCGGCCATGATCATGCTCGCGCCGGTGAGGAAGGGCGCCGCCATCGAGGTCGCCCGCCACAGGATGCGGCCGCCATAGACCGGCGGCCCCTCGTCCGGATAGAGGCCGGCGCGCGCCGCCGAATGGATGCCGTCGGCGCAGATCAGGAGGTCGGCGGGGACCTTCCACGTCGCGCCCTCGCGGCTCAGGAAGCGCGCCACGATGCGGCCTTCGCCCTCCTCGTGGTCCGAGAGGCGCCGGTCGCAGATCACCCGGTCTGAGCCCAGCCGCTCGACGGTGGCCTCGAACAGCACGCCCTGCAGGGCGCCGCGGTGCAGGGAGATCTGCGGCGCGGCGTGACCCGCGAAGCGGCCGCGCGGCTCGCCCCAGATGCGCTGGCCGAAGCGGTTGAAATAGACCAGCTCGCGGGTCGCCACCCCATGGGCCAGGAGGACCTCGACCAGGCCCAGCTCGTCCAGCACCTCGGCGGCGTGGGGCAAGAGGTTGATGCCGACCCCGAGCGGCAGGATGCTGGGCGCGGCCTCGAACACCGTCACCTCATGGCCCGAGGCGTGCAGCGCCAGGGCCGCGGCCAGGCCGCCGATCCCGGCGCCCACGACGATCACTCGCATGATATTCTCCCGCAGACATGCGGCTCGACGCCGCCTCTTGTTGAAGCGGCCGCCATGCCTCAATCACCGGCATGGTGGCCGCGAATGGTCATCACCGCCGCCGCCGCCCCGACGCTGGCTCCAGCGAAACCCGAGTCAGAACTGCGAGAAGAAGTTCCAGATCGATTCACCGGAATTGCTCACCGGGGCGTGGCCCCCGCTGAACTCGCACCAGACGACGGGGTAGCCCGCATCGCAGCCTTCGTAGCTGACGCAGGGCTCCGGCTGGACCGGGGTGGCCTGCGGATCGCAGTGGTTTCGTTCGAGGAAGACATCGCGCGCGGACCGACCCTGCTCGACCGGAACCACGTCGTCGGCGTTGCCGTGGGCGCCCCACATGGCCACGGGGTTGTCGCCGTCCTCGCAGCCGCTGTAGAGCGCGCCGGACATGGGGGCGATGGCGCGGAAGACGTCGCCCATCGCGCAGCCGATCGCGTAGGACATCATGCCGCCGTAGCTGAATCCGGTCGAAAAGATCCTGCTCTGGTCGATGCAGAGCTCGGCGCGGAAGCGGTCGAGCATGGCGCGGAGGAACGCGATGTCGCGGCCGCCCGTGTTCGCCCAGCCCTGGTCGAGGCCCTCGGGCGAGACGAAGATCGCCGAGCCGTCGGCGCGACTCTGGAGGCCGTAATAGCCGCCTCCGAAGCCGGTCGCGACCTGCTCGGCCGAGCCGCCGAGGGGATGCCAGGCGAAGATCAGCCGGTAAGCACGGCTCGGATCATAGTCGTCCGGTACGGCGAGGATGTACTCGCGCTTCGTGCCCCCGACATCGATGCTGAAACGGCCGCTCGTCGGCGCCGTCGCGCTGCCGCAGCCCGCGCTCTGCGCCTCCCCGCCCGCGCCGCCTGCGCCGGATCCGGCGGCGCCCGCGCCGCCCGCGCCCCCTTCTCCGGAGGCCGGGCGCCCGCCGCTGCCGCCGGCGCCGCTGACCCCCCCCGACGGGCCCCCCGTCGCCGGCGAGCCCCCCGTCGCCGACGGGCCCCCCGTCGCCGACGGGCCCCCCGTCGCCGACGAGCCCCCCGCGGCACCGGAGCCGCTGGTGTCGGGCCCAGCGTACCCTCCGGCGCCGTCGCTGCCGGACGATGCCTCGGCCGTCGCATCCCCCTGGCTGGAGCAGGCCAGCGCCGCGAGCGCCGCGAGCGCCGCGAGCGCGACGAGCCCTGGCGTGGTCGTGCCGAAATTACGAAGCGTTTCCATTCGTCCTCGCCTGTGTTCGAAGATCGCCGTCCTTCTTCGCATCCCCCGATGCAGGTGACCGCAACGACTTCGTACCCAAGTCCTCCGGCTCGAGGCATAGGCATACTCGCCCATGCCTCCATGCGAGACGTCACGCGCACGGTGGCGGGCTGGACGATCCGCGCGAGAGCCAAAATTCTCCTGGTGCTGCAATTGTTGCCTGGGGCGGCCCACGCGGACTGTGGTGTGAGGGCGACACGCGATGGCCGACCCGCGCTGGTCGCTGCACGAGAGTCCGGGCAAAACCATTCAATTGGCCGGGGACTCTCCGCAATGACAGGCGCCTGCCATTGCGTTCAAAGTAAATCCACCCGATCCACTGACCAGAACCAGCAAGTCCATCGAGCTCACCCGTTCGGGTGATATTGTCCACCCCACGCTGGAGACAGGATCATGGACAACGACAAGCCCCAGAACCCCACGCCTTCCCTCACGGATCGGATGGGCGTGATGGCGGCGGCCCAGGCCGCGCAGGAGCCGTTCTTCCTCGGCCGCCTCCGCGGGCACTTCGGCGCCGACCCCCGCGCCCTCCCCGTCGTCGCCGAGGAGCTCCCGGCCTCGGACCACCCGGACTTCCAGCTCGCAATCGAGACCCACCTCCGCGACGGCGGTTTCACCTCCGAGCTGCTCGGGATCTTCCTCTCGACCACCAACCCTGGCATCGTCCATGGTGTTGCCGCATACTCTGGACGTGATCCTCGCGCGGTTGCGGGGCGGGCCGGATACGCCTGTCTCCGTATCTCGGGCCATGACGGGCCCCTCGTGTAGTCCGCCGGTGCAGAGGGCATCACGGCGGATGGAACCGGGCCTCGGTGATCCGCCGCGGTGCTTCGGGCGCGCCCTTCCAGCGCGTGGGTCGCGCGTCGGTGAGGGCGCGCCGGACGCGTCGATTGCGCGCCACGCCGCCGCCTTCGCCCCGATATGCGCATGGGTCTGCTCGAAGGCGCCGTCGCCTGGCCGGGAACACCGCCTCAGGGCCCGCCGAGCTCCTCGCTGACGAACGCTCGATTGACCTCGATCGCGCTGGCAGCCGCCTGGCGAAGGCGGATTGCCTCGACGTGAACGATCGTCTGAACATGATGATGAATTGGAGGTAGATGATGATGAAAAAGCTTGGTACTGCGTTTGAGCTCGTGGTCTGCGCCGGCGCCGCGCTCGGTCTCACGGCCTGCCTTGGGGCCGACGCGTCGTACGAGCCGATCGAGCCGCTCGGGTCGCAGTCGTCCGAGATCCTCGCCGGCGGCCCCGACGACCAGGTCGTGCTCTACGATCTCCCGGGCTTCTCCGGCGACTCGCAGAGCTTCGGGATCGGCCGCTACGACATCGAGGCACTGGCGATCGACAACCGCGCGAGCTCGATCAGGGTCCCCGCCGGGCTCCGGGTCACGGCCTTCGCGAACCCCGAGTTCGGGCCGGAGGCGCACGTCTTCACCTCGGACGTGGCGGTCCTCGCGGACGTGGGCCCGGCCGTCGACAACTTCATCTCGAGCCTCGTCGTCGCGCACGCCTCGGACCCGCAGCTCGACGCGGTCACCTTCTACAAGGACGCCGATTTCTCGGGCGACTCGTTCACCTTCGGCGTCGGCGCCAACCTCTTGTTCGCCTCGCCATGGACCCCGTGGGAGGCGCAGATCAGCTCCGTCCGCGTCCCCCCCGGCTTCAAGGTGACGCTCTCCACCGGGTGGATCACCTGGTATGACCCGGAGACGCTCGTCTTGACGGAGGACGCGGATCTCGCCGACCACAACTTCGACGACAAGACCCTGAGCTTCATGGTCGAGCGCTTGTAGGAGCGCGCGCGGGCCGCGCCGCGCCCCTCACGCCGGCTCGAGCCGCACCCCGGGCGCCCCCAGCGAGGGCCGCCGCACGACGCGCGGCCCGAGCGCGTCGAGGATCCGCGCGTGGCGCTCGGCGGGCGCCCACACGAGCACGTGCCCGCCGCCCCCGGCGCCGCAGATCCGGAGGACCTCGACCCCGAGCCCGTCGAGCCGCTCTTGGAGCGACAGCGCGAGCGCGCTCGCCGCCCCGGAGAGGCGCATCTTCGCCGCGGCGCCGCGGCGCATCCCCGAGAGCACCAGCGCGAGCGACCCGAGCTCGAAGCCGCGGGCCACCTCGCCGGCCGCCGCCACGAGCGCGCCCTTCGCGTCGCTCGCCGAGCCGACCTCCATCCGGTCCAGGATCTCCCCGGACACGCGCCGCACGTCGGTGTCCACGAGCAAGAGCCCGGCCGAGAGCGCGGGCACGAGGTCCGGACACCCGACCGGCAGCGGGCGCACCCCCGAGCAGCCGCGGGCGTCGAACGTGAGATCGAGCAGCCCCCCGAACGCCGCGAACACCTGGTCCTGCGCGCCGCACGCGTTGCCCAGCCGCTCGCGCTCGAGCGCGACCGCCTCGCGCGCGAGCTCCTCCGGCGCCGCGGCGTCGCCCACCGAGGCGCGCAGCGCGAAGAGCGCCGCCACCGCGACCGACGCGCTGCCGCCGAGGCCGGCGCCGGGCGACATCTCCGTCTCGACCCGGAGGGCGACCCCGTCGTCGACGCCCGTCGCCGAGAGCGTCGCCTCGATCAGCCGGAAGGCGACGTCGTCGCGCGCGGGCTCCGCGCGGCGCCGCGTGACGACCTGCGGCGCCGCGGCGCCCGGTCCCCCGGCCGGGCGGGCCGGGCCTCGCGAGGCCGACTCCATCCGCACCCAGCCGCGATCGAACGGCTCCACGACCACGCGCACGCGCACGTCGATCGCCGCGCCGACCACGCGCCCGCCGCCGTCGCGCGCGACCCCCGGCAGGTCGCTGCCCCCTCCGGCGAAGGAGACGCGCATCGGCGCGCTCGCGACCGCGCGCCGCAGCGGGCTTCGCGGCGTTCGCGGCGCGGAGAGGGGGCCGGCGCAGGGGATGCTCATGTCGTGTTTCATCGCGGGCGCGATCCGCCGGAGACAGGGCGGGCTCGGAGCTGGAGACAGGACGGGCTCAGGATATCGAGACGGGGCGCGCCGCGGTGCATTCGCTGCCGCACCCGCATTCACATCCACGTCCGCATCCGTCTCCGGTGCAGGGCCCCAGTGCAGGGATCGAGCCAGCCATGGAGCGCCCGGCGTGCACGCCGCCCCGCGCGCCGCGGGGCGCCGTTCCACCGAGGTTCCCTGCGCGCCGCGCAGCGTTCATCGAGATCGCGCCGCGAGCGATTGAGTTGCGGACGGAGCGTATGGGGGACCGCATGTGCGATGGCGTCCGCGACGCGGCCTGTGCGCTCAGCGCAGGTCCTTGCCGCGGGCTCGCGCCGCGGCGCAGGCTGCGCGCTCAGTTCAGGTCCTTGCCCGCGGGCTCGCGCCGCGGCGCAGGCTGCGCGCGCGCCGCGTCGAGGATCCGATCGATGACCCTGAGCCCGGCCGCGAGCATCTCCCGCTCAGCGCGCTCGCCGCCCGCGTGCACCTCGGCCGCCTTCTCGCGCAGGGTGAGCGCGTCGCGGCGGATGACCGGGAGGCGGGCAGCGGCCGCCGCCTCGGCGATACGCCCGGCGAGATCGTAGAGGAGGAACGCGTCCTCCTCGCTGATGCCGGGCTCCGCGCGGCGCGCGCGCGCCGCGCCGCCGCGCACCGCCGCGCGGACGGAGCGGTCCCGCCGGCCGCCGGTCACGCGGACGCGCTCCTCCTCCTCGTCGCCTCCCATCGCGTCGTCGTCGTCGCCGATCGAGCCGGAGGAGATACGGTCGAGCAGGCACGTCAGCTCGACGCGGTACGAGGCGAGGACCAGCGCGCAGAGCGCCCCGCGATCGCGCAGCGAGAAGAGGATCAACTCGAGGAGCCGGTCGGACCGGGTCGCGCAATTTTGCATCGCCGCCTTGTACGGCGTTCGCCCACGCGACCTCAATCCAGAACGCCACCGCCCGCGGCGGATCCAGCGCCGGCGGCGTGGTGCGTCACGCCGCGAGGTGGCCGCGCGGCGCCCCCGCCTCGTCGGCGTCGAGGCGCGGGTCGGGGACCCCACGCGGCGGTTGCGGAGCTGTGCCGGATCGGTCAAAAGCTCCGACCCTCCTGCGCCGGGGGGGCCCTGACCGAGGTCGGGCGCTCCGGCGCGCGGCCCGGTCTGTCCCCTGAATCATCCCATCGGCATTCCCGTGACCGTGAATCGTTCTACCAGCTCCACCCACACCGAAGAGCAGTCCCGCGAGCCGGCCTCGGCCACCCAGCCCGCCCAGTCGGCCACCCAGCCCGTCCAGAGGGACGGCGCGCCGGGCCCCCAGCTGAGCGAGCGCGGCGCGGCGATCGTGCGCGACGAGGAGGGCCTCCTGGCCCGCGTGACCGCGCACCTCGCCTCGGCCACGGCCAAGCCGTCCCGGCCGCCGCCCGTCGAGAACTACGAGGAGCAGCTCCTCTCGTTGCGCGACCAGATCGCGGCGGCGCGGCTGGAGGACGTCCCGGCGCTGGTGCAGCAGATGGAGCGCCTGCAAGGGATCGCCGCGCGGCGGAACGAGAACGTCGTCGAGCCCGTCGATCCGAAATCTCCCTATTTCGGCCACCTGCGCCTGCGGGAGAAGGGCCGCCCCGACCGCGACGTGCTCATCGGGCGCACGACGCTCATCGACGCGAGCGCGGGCGTGCGGATCGTCGACTGGCGCCACGCGCCCGTCAGCCAGATCTACTACCGCTACGAGGAAGGCGCGGAGTACGAGGAGACCTTCGGCGAGCGCGAGGTCGAGGGCACCGTGCTCGTGCGGCGCACGGTGACGATCGACAACGGCGAGCTCTACCGGATCTCGGCGCCGCAGGGGACGTTCGTGCGCATGCCGTCGGGCTTCCGCGAGATCGCCACGCGGGCGACCGAGCTCGCCGGCGGCCAGGGCTCCGCGGTGCGCCCCGAGGACATGCGCGACATCGCGCTCGCGGGCGCGGCCGCGGCGCGCGGCGGGCTCGGCACGGGCGCGACGTTCCACGCGCGCGAGGACAGGCACCTGCCCGAGATCGCCGCGCTGCTCGACCCGCGGCAGTTCGAGCTCATCTCGAAGCCGGACTCGGGCATCGTGGTCATCCAGGGCGGCGCCGGCAGCGGCAAGACGACGATCGGCGTCCACCGGCTCGCCTTCCTCGCCTACAACGGCGGCCGCCGCTTCACGGCCGACAAGATGCTGGTCATCGTGGGCAGCCCCGCGCTGCGCGCGTACATCAGCGAGGCGCTCCCCGCGCTCGGCCTCGCCGGCATCGCGGTGGAGACGTTCTCGGAGTGGGCGCGCGCGGCCCGGAAGCGCGCGTTCCCGTGGCTCGAGGCGCCGGTCGAGGAGAACACGCCCTCGGTGGTGACCCGCTACAAGACCCACCCGGCGATGCTCCACCTCCTCGAGCAGCGCGCGTCCGAGCTCAAGGACGACGCGCGGGCGCGGCGCGACTCGCGCGGCACGATCGCGTTCTGGGCCGACGTCCTGACGGATCTCGACCGCGTGATGGCGGCCTTCGAGGCGGCGGGCGATCCCGAGTTCGGCCCCGAGCAGGTGAAGCGCGCGTGGCGCTGGTGCGCGGATCGCTGCCCTGCCGTGGTGGAGCTCGACCCGGGCGACCGGGCCGAGCGCAAGGCGGCGCTGGCCGACGAGCCCGCGGACGAGGACGACGAGCGCGGGGCGGACGCGCGCGAGGTCACGAGCGACGACCGCGCGGTGCTCGATCCCGAGGACGACGCGCTGCTCCTCCGGGCCTACCAGCTCCTGCGGGGCGAGCTCCGCAAGGGGAAGAACGTGCTCACCTACGAGCACCTCTTCGTGGACGAGGCGCAGGATCTCGCGCCGATCGACCTCGCGGTGCTGCTCGGCGTGGTGGCCGAGCCGCGGAGCGTGACGCTGGCGGGCGACACGGCGCAGCGGCTCTTCATGGACTCGGGCTTCCGCGACTGGCGCGCGACGCTCGACGATCTCGGCCTGTCGCGGGTCGACGTCGAGCCGCTGCGCATCGCGTACCGGTCGACGCGCGAGGTGCTGGCGTTCGCCCGGGGGGTGCTGGGCCCGCTGGCCGATCCGACGCCGCCCCTCGCGCCGCGCAGCGGGGCGCCGGTCGAGCACCACCATTTCCCGAGCGCCGGCGCGGCGGTCGCGTTCCTCGCCGACGCGATCCGCCCGCTGTTCGCGCGCGAGCCCCGCGCCACGCTGGCGATCCTGGCGCGCCACCCCGAGCAGGCGGACGTGTACTACGACGCCCTCAGGATGGCGGAGATCCCGAACCTCCGGCGCGTGCGCGCCTACGAGTTCGCGTTCCGCCCCGGCGTCGAGGTGACGGAGATCCGGCAGGTGAAGGGCCTGGAGTACGACTACGTGGTGCTGGTCGACGTGAACGCGTCGACGTACCCGGCGGACGACGAGGCGCGGCACCTGCTCCACATCGGCGCGACGCGCGCGGCCCACCAGCTCTGGGTGATCTCGACGTCGGCGCCGTCGCCGCTCCTGCCGGACTGGCTGGGCTGACGCGATCCGCCGTCGCCGCCTGCGGCGGCGGCGGCGAGCTCGGTCCCTCCGGGCGCGAGGGGCGCGTCGCTCCGCGCGGGCGCTGGAGCTCCATCGTTCGCGCGGACAGGCGCCGGAGCTCCACCGTTCACGCGGACAGGGGCGCTGGCGGACCGGAGCGTTCGCTCGCTCACGGGCATGCACCGCAGAGCGGCAGCGTGCTCGTGCGCAGGGCCGCGCGTGCTCGATCCGGTGGTGTCCGCTCCCTCGGTCGGGCTGGCGCCCCTTCGGCTGGGCTGGAGCGGCCGGGTTGGCGCCGGGATCCGCGGTCCGCGGTGCGTGTTCGACACAATCGACATGGTGCCGTGAGAGAGTTCTTGACGTTCAGGGGGCCGTGAGTAGATTCCCTCTCGCGCGGTGGAGCAGCCTGGTAGCTCGTCGGGCTCATAACCCGAAGGTCGTGGGTTCAAATCCCGCCCGCGCAACCACGACCCAAGCAATACGCAATACGAGAGAACGCGAGGATTGGCCTTTGACAGGCTACCTCGCGTTTTTCGTTTCTGGGGCCCTGTTCGCGTCACGCGAGCTCTCGCCCGAGGCGTGGGTTGCGTGCTGCCCGGGTCCCGGGTGTCGTACGCGCAACAGGGCTCCAGGGCGAGCGAGCTCGAGAGGCATTTCGGGGCGTGGCGCGCCCGCCTGGGGTGGCGCGCCCGCTTGCTCCTGTCCGCCCGCACTTGTCCGCTCGCTCGTTGCGAGCCGGAGGCGCGTTTCGGCTCGCGCATGGGACCCGGGGTATCCGGCCCCGCGTCGCGCAGGTGCGCCATGGGTCCGTCGTTCCCCGTAGGCCCACGGAGCGGGTGTTCGTAGGCCCACGGAGGCGGTGTTCGTCGCGCGCTGTGGGGACGGGCCGTGTCTGAGCCCAGTTGCCATGAATCCTCCGGCTCTGCCGGAGGATTCGTGGCTCAGGCGAGTTCGGCGGTGCCCCGCAGCGCGCGACGAACACCCCCTCCGTGGGCCGGGCAGCTCGGCGAGGCCCCCGCAGCGCGCGACGAACACCCCCCTCCGTGGGCCGGGCAGCTCGGCAAGACCTCCCGTGCAACCGGCGAGACGAGCGACCTTCGTTGACCGTCCAGGCTGACGGCGGCCGCTGCCGATGGGGCAGGGGCGGTCGCCCCGTCCTGCGCGCACCCGCGCCAATGACGAGCGCACGCGGGCGCGACCGTCCGCCGCGGTGAGCGCGCTTGTCCTGCGCCTCGTCGCCGTCGCGCCGTAGGCAGACGTGGGCTCGGTGCTGTAGGATGGCGGTAGCTGCCGTTCCTGCGCTCTGCGCGCGCATCGCGGCGCGCGCCTCCTCGAAGCAATCCCGGCAACCTCCAGCGGACAACCCACGATGGCCAAACCGAACGATCCCTTCGCGCCTCCCGTGAACACGCGCGGCCCCGCGCCGGCGGGGGATGCCGCCAAGCCGCAACGCGGCGCCGCGCCGGCGCCCCCGCGCACGTCGCCCGCCGCGGCGGGGCCCGCCACCCAGCGGGGACCGGGGGCGTACGGCGCGCCCGACTTCCTGAGCAAGGCGGCGCGGAACGTGCCGGCCGAGCTGCTGAACCCGCGCACCGTCGAGCTCGTCCAGTGGTCCTGGGCGAAGGTGGTGCCCATCTCGGACGCCGCGGCGGCGCTGTTCTATGAGCGGCTGTTCACGCTCGATCCGTCGGTGCGGTCGCTGTTCAAGAGCGATATGGCCGAGCAGAAGAAGAAGCTCATGCAGATGCTCGCCGTGGCCGTCGAGGGGCTGAACAACCCGAGCAAGCTCGTGCCCGTGCTCCAGTCGCTCGGCGCGCGGCACCAGGGCTATATGGTGACGGACCACCATTACGATGTCGTCGGCGAGGCCCTCCTCTGGACGCTGCGCGAGGGGATCGGCGACGCCTTCACGAGCGAGGTCGAGTCCGCGTGGAAGGACGTGTACGGCGTGCTCGCGGACATCATGAAGAAGGCGGCCGCGGCGCACGCGGGCGGGGGCGCCACCCAGGCGCTCTCGCCGGCCGCCAGGGACGCTTCCCGGCCGAACGCTCCGCCGCCGGCGCGCAGCTCGTCCCCGCGGCCGCCCCCCGGTCCGGCGCAGCGACCGCACTCGGTCCCGCCGCCGTCGTCCGGCATGGCCGCGCGGACGCTCGTCGGGGTCGTGGCGCCGATGCCGAGCGATCCGGGGGTGCCCGCCGCCGGCGCGGGCGGCGGCGCGACGCCGAGCCCGCGCACCATCGAGCTCGTGCAGCGCTCGTGGGCGAAGGTGATGCCCATCTCCGACGCCGCGGCGGCGCTCTTCTACGATCGGCTCTTCCAGATGGATCCGTCGGTGCGGGCGCTGTTCAAGAACGACATGGGCGAGCAGAAGAAGAAGCTCATGCAGACGCTCGCCGTGGCGGTCGACGGGCTGAGCAACCTGAACAAGCTCGTGCCCGTGCTCCAGGCGCTCGGCGTGCGGCACCACGGCTACATGGTGACCGACCATCACTACGATCTGGTGGGCGAGGCCCTGCTCTGGACGCTGCGCGAGGGGCTGGGCGACGGCTTCACGCGGGACGTCGAGACGGCGTGGAAGGAGGTCTACGGCCTCATCGCCGACGTGATGAAGAAGGCGGCCGCCGAGCACGTGGCCGGCGGGGGCGCCAGGGAGGACGCCGCGCGCGGGCCGCGGCAGCCGGCGCAGCGGCCGCCCCTGTCCGAGCCGCGGCCGCAGAGCGTCACGGAGGTGATGCCGCCGAAGCGCCGGCGCCCCGTGGACGACGAGGACGACACGCTGCACTACCAGACCAACCCGGCGCACGACGCCCTGGCCGGCCATGGCGGGTCGTGGCCCGACAGCGAGCGATCGCCGCGGGGCGCGGCCGGCGCCCGCGCGCCCGCGCCGGCGGCCCCGCAGGGCTTCGTCATCCCCCTGGCGGGGCAGGACATGGTCCTCAACGTCCAGGTCAAGCTGGACGGCCCGCCGCCCGCGGCGCCCATCGTGGTGTCCGCGCCGGCGCCCGCCGCGCTGGAGCCCACGGGGCCGAGCGGCCTGGTCGCGGGGCTCGCGATCGCGCTGGTGGCCGTCGCGTCCTCGATGGCCACGGCCATCCTGTTCACGGTGGGCCAGCCCGACAGGGCGCCGTCCGGCGCGGGCGCGGCGGCCGGCGGGGCCGCGCTCAGCGTGGCGTCCCTGGCGACCTACGCCGTGCCGATCATCGTCACGGTCCTCGTCCTCTCGGCGTTCACCATGGGGCACATCCTGGGCCGAGGGCGCGCGCGGGGTGGGGCAGGGGACGCGGGGCCGGGCTCGCCGTGAGCTGAGCGCGGGTGGAGGCCACGGGTGACGCAACCCCCGGGCGAGGGCGGGGATTTGGCGGTAAGATGGAAGTGAGAGTCCGATGATCGCGGATCCTGCGTCGATGCTGTCTCACCTGGCGGGGCAGTGGCTGGGGCCATTCCAGCTGATTCAGTTGCTCGGTATCGGCGCCATGGGGGCGGTGTACCTGGCCAGGGACAGCGTCCTCCAGCGTGACGTCGCGGTGAAGCTCATCGCCAAGGGGAGCGCGGACACCGATCCCGAGCGGCGCGACCGGTTCCTGCGCGAGGCGCGCGCGGCGGCGCGGCTCATCCACCCGAACGTGGTGCAGATCTTCCAGGTCGGCGAGGACGAGGACGTCCGCTTCATCGCCATGGAGTACGTGCACGGCCTGACCACCGCGCAGGCGGCCAAGCAGCACGGCGGCCGCCTGCCGGAGCAGTTCGGGATCGAGAAGATGCGCGAGGCCGCGGCGGCGCTCGAGATGGCCGCGTCGTTCGGCATCTCTCACCGGGACATCAAGCCCGCGAACCTCCTGCTCACGGCGTCGGGGACGCTCAAGATCGCCGACTTCGGCCTCGCGTCGCACCCGGAGAGCGGCCCGCTCGGCACGACCTCCGCCGCGCGGACGCTGGAGGGCACGCCGTTCTACATGAGCCCCGAGCAGTGGACGGGGCAGGAGATCGCGCCGCCCTCGGACATCTACAGCCTGGGCTGCACCTTCTATCACCTGCTCGTCGGCAGGACGCCGTTCCCGGCGAGGGATCTCGCCGGCTGCTTCCAGGCGCACTGCCACGCGGCCGCCCCGGATCCCAAGCTGGCGATGCCGGACATCGATCCGCTCCTCGCGGAGCTCCTCCGCCGCTGCATGGCGAAGCGGCCCCAGGAGCGGCCGTCCGCCGCCCACATCGTGGCGTTCCTCGAGGACATGCTCATGCTCCGGCGCAGCAGCGTCAGGCCTCGAGAGCTGCCGGAGGCGAGGAGGTCGTTCCTGAGCGGGGTCGATCTCGCCGACACGCGGATCAGCGAGCTCCCGATGCCGCCCCGGAGCGCGCTCGCCACGCCGACGGGGACGATCCTGGTGAACAGCTCGAGCGGCGTCGGGCATTTCACCGGGCAGTACAGCTACCGCGACCACTTCGGGCTGACCGGGTATCCGTTCAGCGACATCCGGCAGCCGAGCCATTACTGGGACGCGGGCCCTTACGCGTGGATCCTGCGGACCCTGGCCTCGCAGATCGTCGCGGGGCAGCGGCCGGCGATCCTCGTGGGCGAGCCGGGGAGCGGCCGGACGTTCGTCTGCGAGATGATCAAGAACAAGGTCCCTCGGATCCAGGTCTTCTCGATCGAGCCGCAGCTGCTCTTCGCGACGCGGCCGCTCGTGGCCCTGTGCCGGCAGGTGGGGGCGACGGCCGTCTCCTCGAACCTGAGCCAGCAGCTCCTCGTGGACGCGTTCCTCGGGCAGGCGCTGCTCCGCGCGGGCCCGGACGCGATCGCGGTGCTGGTCATCGACGGCCTGGATCCGGACGATCGGGAGCTCGTGATGGAGCTCCACGACATCCTCCGCTGCGCTCCCGTGGGCAAGTTGTCGATGATCCTGGTGGGGGCCCCGGATCTGCCGGCGCGCCTCGCGGAGAACGGCGCGCCGCACGAGCTCTACTCCGGCGCGCAATCGCTGCTGCTCCCCGGCATGACGCAGCAGGAGATGATGGAGTACATCGACTTCAGGATGCGATCGGTCGGAGGGAGCACGCGGGGGTTGAAGCTCGACATCGCGTCGCAGCAGCTGCTCCACGCGAGGAGCGGCGGCAGCCCGAAGCTCATCAACATCTTCTGCCACAACGCGCTGACGCTCACGGCGCTCCAGGGCGAGTCCGAGGTGGGGCTGTCTTCCGTCCGCCTCGCGATGAAGAGCAAGACCTACCTCACGGCCGAGGCGGCGCTGAACCTGCTGCGCGGGTGAGCCGAGCCGCACAGGGGCGCGGCATGCCGGGGGGGGGACCAGCGAGCCTTGCTGGGATGCGGGAGGGGAATGATCGACGTCAATCGATCCAGTGATGCGTCTCTTCCGGCTTGCCACCGAAGCTGGCGAGGGAGACGGTCCAGGTGCGGAATCGTCGATCGCTGCGCACGTAGTCGCGGATACGGTCGGTCGCGAAGAACGCGGTCATCGCGTGATGGAGGGCGGGGAAATCCTTCACCAGGCCGGGGTGCAGGGGCATGAGGGTCTCCAGGGCGTATGCCATGATGACGTCGGCCATGGTGGTACGGCCCGGGAGGACCCAGTGCTCGGCGTCGGCGCGCGTACGGATGAAGTAGCTCTGCAGGAGCTCGAGCCTCTCGCCGGTCGACGCCCGATTCTCGGCGCGGAGCTCGTGAAAGCGCGGGTTCCAGAAGAGAGCGCCGGCCTCCGTCAAGAGCTCGTGACCGGTCTCCGCCACCTCGTCGCGCGGGGCTAGCTGTCGTTGCCGTTCCCCGCGGCAGGCGGCCCGCTCGGCGGCGCGATCGGCTCGGGCTTCGGCTCGGGCTTCGGCATCGAGGCGAGCACCGCCTCGTCCGTCATCGGCGCGCGCTTCGCCCGCAGCGCGCGGCCGATGCGCGCTCGCGACAGCTTGTCGTCCTCGATGCACCGCCCGCGCGTGTAGGCGCTGAGCCGATCGAGCAGCGCCTGCTTGCGGCACGCCCCGAAGGACTTCCTGATCAGCGAGAGCCCGGCGCGAAAGCACTTCTCGCGATCCTTGACGAGATCGTCGTGGGACCACCCCTCCCGGGTCTTGCCTGCGCCGACCCGGACCTGCAGGAGGCAGGAATCGACGCCCTCGCCGCGCGCGAGCTTCCCGAGGCCGAGATCGACGTCGCGCCGGTAGCCGCTCTCATAAGACGCGATCGACAGGAGCAACGCCAGTGTCTCGGCGCGGCCCCGCGGACCCCCGAAGACCGGCTTCTGCTCCGGATCATAGGCAACCTGCGCCGCCGCGCGCGCGATCTCGTGGTAACGCGCGCGGCCCTCCTCGGGCGTCTCGATTGCGTCCTTGATTAAGCTCAACCCGGGCGGAGCCCATGCAACCATGAGACTCACCGCCCACGCGATAATGGAGTCCATTGGCATATGTAAGGTCCGAGATAGTTGCTGTGTCAAGCAATTCAGACAGCCTGGCTGGCATTATCGCCGCGGATTGCACGATTGAATGACGCTCAGCTCGCATTTAACCGCCCTCGTCGAATCGCGAATGTGTGGAGGACGGTACGCGGTGCGCAATCGGTTTCGCGCCTGAGTCGTCAGGTGTGCTGCTCGCGATGGCGGAGTCATCGATTCGTCGCTCGGGATCCGCCGGTGAAGGGCCGGGTCTCCTCGTGAGCGAGGCGTGGAGAGGGCCGTTATTTCCAGCCCGGATGCGCTGTCCGGGCGCGCGGATCACGCTGTCGTGGCGGCGCCCTCTTCGTCGGTCGCGCGGACGTCCTCGAGCCGGTCCACGGCGCGCAGCTCGGGGAACAGCCATCCCCAGAGGAGCACGACGGAGATCGTCCCGACGCCGCCGATCACCACCGTCGGGACGGCGCCGACGAGCGACGCGAGGGTGCCCGACTCGAACTCTCCGAGCTCGTTCGAGGCGCCGACGAACACCATGTTGACCGCGCTCACGCGGCCGCGCATCGCGGGGGGCGCGGCCATCTGCTCCAGGGTCATCCGGACGACGACGCTCACCATGTCGGCGGCGCCGAGCACGGTGAGCGCGGCGAGCGAGAGGGGGAAGCTCGTCGAGAGGCCGAAGACGATCGTGGCGAGCCCGAACAGCCCGACGCAGAAGAGCATCTTCGGGCCGGCGTGGCGCCTGATCGGCCGGAACGCGAGGAGCGCGGCCATGAGCCCCGCGCCCACGGCGGGCGCGGCGCGCAGGAAGCCCTGCCCCTCGGGGCCGACGTGGAGCACGTCGGTCGCGTACAGGGGCAGCAGCGCGACGGCGCCGCCGAGGAAGACCGCCATGAAGTCGAGCGAGATGGACGCGAGCAGGACCTTCTTCTGGCGGACGTAGCGCAGCCCGGCGAGCACGGTGGCGAGCGACGGCGGCTTCTTCTCCATGCGACCGGTGCGCACGCGCACGGCCAGGAGGCCCGCGCACGCCGCGGCGAGCGCGACGCTCGAGCTCAGGTAGACGGGCGCAGGCGCCCCCCAGAGGCCGTAGAGCAGCCCGCCCAGGCTCGGCCCGCCGATCGCCCCGAGCTGCCAGAGCGTCGACTGCCAGGTCGCCGCGTTCTGGAAGTGGGCGGTGGGCACCAGCGCGGGCAGGAGCGACGCGCCGGCGGGCCCCTGGAACGCGCGCGCCGTGCCGAGGAGCACGAGGACGGCATAGATGGCCGACACGCTCGGGCTCGGCGAGCGCGCGATGAAGAAGAGCGCGAGCGCCGCGAGCGACGAGGCGAGGTAGCAGAGCACGACGATCCCACGCCGATCGAACCGGTCGGCCGCGTGCCCGGTGACGAGGGACAGCCCCGCGACCGGGAGGAACTGGGCGAGCCCCACGTACCCGAGCGCCATGGGATCGCGCGTGAGGGTGTAAATTTGAAACCCGACGGCGACCGACTGCATCTGGAACGCCACCGTGGCGAGCAGCCGGGCCGCCGCATAGGCACGGAAGTCGCGCGACTCGAACGCCGCGAAGGGCGACGAGGGCTTCAGGGCGGCGAGGTCGGCGGTCATGAACGATTCCGGGCAACGTTCATGACGCATCCCGGCGCCGGCTGCCAGACGCTGTTCCAGTCGAAGCGAACAGGAACAGTGCTCCTGCGCCCCCGGAGAGCGCTGCTCACCGCGGTCGGAGATCCGGAGACGATGTGCGAGCTCCGACGCAGGAGGCTGGCGTGGAGGTCTCGACCTGTGGTAAGGGGCGGCGCGTCATGATGACGCTCCAGAGCAACACCACCTCACCGGGACGGGCGCGCGATCTTGCAGAGCAGGCGCGTCGCGCCTGGACGCTGTTCGGGAGCCGCTCCCCGCGCCGACGCGACGAGCGGCGCGACGACGACGACGACGATTTTCCGCGGCCGAGCGCGGTCGTGACCTTGTTCCCGCTGCTGCGCCTCGGGGCATCCCCGCTGCCCGCCTGAGCGAGGTGAGCGCAGCTCTCGCAGAGGCGAGATGCGTTATCCATCAAGAAATCGGTAGGCCCCGGCGAGGGGGTTCGTGGGGGCCGGGCACTCCAGCAAGACGTCCCCTCAGCGAGCCGCCTCCACCCGGAGCGCACCCTCGCGAAAGCTCACGACGCGGTCCGCCGTCGCCACACGGGCCCAGCTGAACTCCCCGAGCAGCTCCGCGGGCGTGCACGGCTCCGGTCGCTCCCGCAACCCGATGCAGCAGGCGAGCGCGCCGCAGAGCGCGGGCGCGCTCCGGGCGATCCCCGCTGCCCGCGCCGCGCCGTGCGTCTTCGCGAGCTTGCCGCCGCGCTCTTCCAGGAGCAGCAGGTGGTGCCGGTAGACCGGCGCCGGGAGGCCGAGCAGCGCCTGGAGCGCCGCCTGCGTCGCGGTGCTCGGCGCGATGTCGCGCCCGCGGACGACGCGCGTGACGCCCGCCGCGCCGTCGTCGACCACCACCGCGAGCTGGTACGAGAACGCCCCGTCGCGCCGGCGAACCACGGGGTCGCCCATCGCGAGCGCGGGCTCCTGCGACAGGTCGAGCCCGCCCTCGTCGACGGGCCGGAACACGCCGTCCGGCAGCCGCGCCCGGATCGGCTCGGCGCTCGCGCGCCAGCCGCCGGGCGGCAGCGCGCGGCCGCGGCCGCGGTTGTCGTACGCGAAGCCGCCGTCGGGCGCGCGCCGGCCGATCGCGCGCACGTCCTCGCGCGTCGCGGAGCAGGGGTACAGCGCGCCGAGCGCCTCCAGCCGGTCCATCGCCGCCTCGTGGTGCGCGCGCCGGGTGCGCTGCGTGACCTGCTCGTCGAAGTCGAGCCCCAGCCACGCGAGATCCTCGGTGATGGAGCGCGCGTACTCCGGCCGGCAGCGGTCGGGATCGAGGTCCTCCAGCCGGAGGACGAGCCGCGCGCCGCGCGCCCGCGCGTCCAGCCAGGCGAGCAGCGCCGCGGCGAGCGTGCCGAGGTGCGCGGGCCCCGTGGTCGACGGGGCGAACCGGCACACCCCGCCCGTCGCCCCGCCGCTCATCGCCGCTCCTGCCGCTGCGGCGCCGGGCCGCCGGGGAGCCGACCCCGCCGGCGTCGGGGTACCGCCGCCCGCGCGCTCGCCACGCCCGCCCCCCGGCTCAGAGGAAGCGGGCGATGCGCGCCCGCACGCGCGGCTCGCCCATCACCGCCATGACCTCGGTGAGATCGGGGCTGTTCCGCGTCCCGCAGACCGCCACCCGCAGCGCCATCGAGACGTCGCCGACATGGCCCTTCCACGACCCCGGAGAGGCCTTGTACTGCTTCACCTCGCCGGCGTAGCCGGAGGCCACCGCGATCCCGCGGATCTTCTCGAACCAGGCCTCCTTCGCGTCGGCCGGGTCGTAGACGTCGAGCATCTGCCGGAGCAGCGACTTGCGCTCTCCCTCGGGGATGTTCTCGGGGAAATCGAGCGCCTCGACGCGGTCGTACAGCTCGTCGAAGAAGAAGAAGAGCTGGGTGCGCAGGTCCTGCCACGTGACGATGCGCTTGTTCGACTTCTTGCCGCCCCGCTCGATGCCGAGCGCGCGCTTCGTGTACTCCGGATCCCGCTCCATCAGCGCGGCGAGCTCCTTGTCGTACGCCCTCGCCCAGTCGAGGCCCTGGGCGTAGACGTCCTCGGCGCTCATCCGGCTCACGACCGACTGGCTGACGCTCTTCAGCTTGACGAGGTCGCTCAGGGCGCCGCCGGGAGCGAGCTTGTTCAGCTTGAGGGGGAAGGCCGTGTAGGGCTTCTCGGGGTTCGCCTTGCGCCAGTCCTCGAACGCGGAGTTGGCGATGTTGAGCAGGTACTCGATCGTGGCCGCCTCCGGGACGCCGATCTCCCGGTAATACTCGATGTTCGCCTCGGGGTCCTTGCGCTTGCTGAGCTTGCGCCGCGCGTCCGAGACCCGGGTTTCGCCCGTCTCCGGATCGGCCTCCTCGACGCGATCGAGCTTCTGGATGGGCGGGACGTGCGCGTACTCGACCGGCCTGAAGCCGAGCACGCGGAAGAGCTGCAGGTGGAGCGGCATCGACGAGATCCACTCGTCGCCGCGGATGACGTGGGTCGTCCGCATCAGGTGATCGTCGACGGCGTGGGCGAAGTGGTAGGTCGGGATGCCGTCGGACTTGAGGAGGATGGTGTCGAGGTCGTTGACGGGCATGGAGATGACGCCCTTCACGCCGTCCTTCCACTCGACCCGGCCGGAGACGTCGTCCGGGGCGCGCAGGCGGAGCACGAACGGGGTGCCGCTCGCGAGCGCCTCCTTCACCCGGGCGAGCGGCGCGTCGCGCCATCTCGCCCAGCGGCCGTGGTAGCCGGGCTTGACCGTGAGCGCCATCTGCTCCTGCCGGATGGCGTCGAGCTCCTCGACGGTGCAGAAGCAGGGGTACGCGAAGCCGCGGCGGAGGAGATCGATGGCGTAGTCGCGGTAGATCGCGACCCGCTCGGTCTGGACGTAGGGGCCGTAGCTGCCCTGCTGCACGAACGCGCCCCGCGGGGGCGCCCCGGGCGCGCCGTCCTCCTGCCCCGCCGGCGCGCGGAGCACGCCCTCGTGGGGGGAGAGATCGAAGCGCGCGAGCGAGTCGACGATGGTGTCGAGCGCGCCGGGGATGGCGCGCTTCACGTCGGTGTCCTCGAGGCGGAGGTAGAAGACGCCCCCGCTCTGGACCGAGAGCCGCTTGTTGATGAGCGACACGAAGATGCCGCCGATGTGCATGAACCCGGTCGGGCTCGGCGCGTAGCGGGTGACCATCGCGCCCTTGGGCAGCCCGCGCCGGGGATAGCGCGCCTCGTACTCCTCCGGCCGCCGGGCCGACGCGGCGGCCTCGCCGAACAGGAGGCGCACGAGCTCTTCGCGGTCCTCCCCGGGGCCCGGCTCGCGGACGGTGACGGGCAGCGTCGTGTCGTTCAAGGCCGGCTTGTCCATGAGGGCGTGTCGCTCCTGGTCTGTGACGTGGGGTGGGGCGGGGGGCGGCAGCCATTGCATGCCTGCTCGGGCTTGTCAATCGGCCGGCGGGGCGGCCCGCGGCGGCCCACCGGCGGGGAGGTCGCCGGGCCGCGGGCCGAGCGACGACCGCGTCCGCCCTGCGCGGGGCGCGGCAGCGCCGGGGGACATGCGAGGCGCAGCACCACCCGAGCGCGGTGGCCGCCGTGGGACCTGCGGGCGCTTTCTCAGCGGCGCGATCGCGAGCCGGCCCGAGGGGCCGCGCGACGCCGCGGCGCCGTCATGTCGTGGACGAGTCAGGATGAGTCCATGGTCCTTGCCTGGATGGCGAGGCCGCGCCCGCCGTGGGAGTCATGAGATGAGCTTTTCTTCAACAAGAGATCGCCGGACTCGTTTGCCTGGAGCCGGCCGCGCTCTCCCGTCGCGAGCGGCACGCAACGGCGCCTCGATGCGCTCGGGGATCATGGCGCGCACCGCGCCGCCCTGTATCGACATGTCCGGAAATCGCGGGATAACGTAATCGATCCGACTCGATCGTTCGGGCGCCGACGTCGAGATGTGGCGCTCGTTTAGGACGGCATTCGATCGATCGCGATCGCTCCTTGGACCGCTCTCTCGAGAGCAGATAGAATGCTGTCGATGGACACGCCCGGTCGGACGCTTCTCGTCCCCACGCTCGCTCTCGCCCTCATCGCCTGCGCCAATGGCACCAACGATTTGATGCCCGGTTACGAGGAGCAAGCGGGCGGAGGCGGCGGCGGGGTGGGCGGCGAGGAGACCGGAAACGGAAGCGGTGGAGATGCCGGCGGGGCGGAACGGCCTGCGAGCGGGGCGGACCGGCCGGCGAGCTCGAGCATGAGCTCCGCTGGAACCGGCAGCATCGCGGGCGAAGCCGGCAATGCTGGAACGGAAGGTGAGGGGGGCGACGGTGGAGAGGGCGCCGGGGGCGAGGACGGCGCAGGAGAGGGCGGCGAGGAGGGTGGGGGAGAGGAACCCGCCTGCGATTACGGCGCACCGGCGATGTGTTCGGGGGCCGAGGCGCTCAGGGAGATCGCGGGCGACGTCGGGTCCGACTCCGTGGTGACGAGGGGGAGCACGTCCAGGTGGTTCAAGATCAATATCGCGGATGATTCGGGCTCGACAGACCGGATAAGCTTCACCGCCCGCCTCACTTCCCCGCCCGGGATGAACTTCGATCTGTTCGTCTATCAGGGGGACAGCGATGCGCCGGACTGTTACGCATCCGGCACCAAGGGGACCGGCTCGCCCGACGAGGTGGTGGCGGCCGGGTGGAATGACGTCCCCATCTTCGAGACCAATCGCTGGCTCAGCATCGAGGTCCGTTACGTATCGGGCACCGCGTGCGGGAGCGAAGCCACCTGGACACTGACGGTCCAGGGCAACACGGAGTCGGGCTCCTGAGCCCGCGCGCGACGCGACGCGGCGGGAGAGGCACACCCCCTCAGCTCGCGGTGATCGGGATCTGACGGGGCTTGAGCGAAGCGCTCTTCGGGAGGTGGATCCGGAGGACGCCGGCCTGGAGCTCCGCGGAGATCTTGTCCGCGTCGATGCCCTGCGGGACCACGAAGCTGCGGCGGTAGTCCGGCAAGTTGTCCGCGCCCTGCTCGCGTTCGGCCGCTTCGGTGCGCCGGCCCTCGAACGTGAGCTCTCCCTTCTCCAGGCGAACCGCCAGGTGCTCCTGCGCCACGCCCGGGAGATCCGCCACGACCAGGAGCTCCTCGGCGTTCTCGTAGATGTCGACCGCCGGAGGCACAGCGGGGCGCTGCTGGATCTTCTCGGGGGCGCTCTCAGGACGATGGGTCAGGCTGCGATCGGTGCTCATAGGCGTTGCTCCTTCCTCCGTTGCTCGTTCCTCGGTTCATGTCTGGTCCGCGGTTCGCGGGGACGCTCCTCTCGCGCTCAGCGCGCGATCACCGCGATCTGCCTCGGCTGGGCCTCGGCGGCCTTGTTCAGGGTGAGCGTCAGGACACCGTTCTTCAGGACCGCGGAGGTCTTCTCCGGATCGACCTTGCTCGGCAGCGTGAAGCTCCGGCTGAAGCGCACAGCGCCACGCTCCTTGCGGTGCACGAGGTAACCCTCCGGGGTCTCCGACTTGCGCTCGCCGCTCAGGGTGAGGACGTCCTGATTGAGCGAGATGTGCACATCCTTCTCCGTCAGGCCGGGCAGATCGGCCTTGACCACGAGCGCCTTGCCCGTGTCGAACAGATGGATGCGCGGGCCAGGCGCGACGCGCGGCGCCTGATCGAACTCTCCACGGAGCGACGAGCGGGGCGCCTCGTACTCCTCGAACACCCGGTCCATGCGCCGGCGAAGCTCATCCATCATGGCGAACGTGCGATCGAAATCCGTGAAACGGTTCAGCATGGCGACTCCTCCTCCGGACCCCGCGCGCGGCGCGCGCCCGGGCGTCGCCCGCGGCGCCGTCACCTTGCTCGCGACGGCCGGTTTTTCGTAGCGTTACGGGACCTTGGCTCCGAGAGCCGGTCTCTTCGCACCGCCAATCTTCGCACGGCACCCGGGGTGTCAAGAGCCGGGCCAGCCCAGCCGCCCCCCCTCCGGAGGAGAGCCCCCGGAATCGGGGGATGGTTGCGTCCGGGGCGCCGGTGGCCGGGCTTGCCAGCAGCCAGGATTGCCGGTAACCGGGTTGGCCCGGCAGCCGGGGGGGCCGCACGAGCATCGGATTGAACAGCCCTGGGATGGGCAACTGGAAACTGATACAAACCATGAACATGCTGAACTGCCCGCCCGCCTCCCGCCGCTCGTGGCCCGCCCGCCTCCTCTCCGTCGCCGCGCTCTCCGTGGCGCTCCTCTCGGGCGCCGCGCTCGCGCTGCCGTCCGAGGGCGACCGGGCGCCGAACGCGCGCGTCGAGGACGC
The DNA here is from genome assembly GCF_004135735.1 of Sorangium cellulosum. Taxonomy (GTDB): domain Bacteria; phylum Myxococcota_A; class Polyangia; order Polyangiales; family Polyangiaceae; genus Sorangium; species Sorangium cellulosum_F. Next base: position 844,896 of record NZ_CP012670.1, read on the forward strand.
CGACGGGCGCGTGCTCCAGATGAAGGCGCTCCGCGGCAAGCCGATCCTCATCGTTTACGAGGACAAGGACTCGGCGACCCAGAACCAGGCGTTCAAGGACGCGCTCGCCAAGCTCGCGAAGGGCGATCGCTACCGGCGCACCATCGCGCTCGCGGCCATCGCCGACGTGAGCTCCTACGACTTCTGGCCGGTGAAGGGGTTCGTGAAGGACGCCATCCGCGAGGAGTCGCGCAAGGTCGGCGCGACCATCTACTGCGACTGGGACGGCTCCTTCCGCGCGGCCTACCGGCTCCGCCGCGGCATCAGCAACATCATCCTCGTCGGCAAGAACGGCCAGGTGCTCTTCGCGGCCGAGGGCGCGCTCAAGCCCGAGGCGCAGCGCAAGGTCATCGGCCTGCTCCGCAAAGAGGTGGAGGGGTGAGCTCGCCCGGCCGGCGCGCGGGCGCGGCTCAGCCCGCGTCCTTGCGGCGCCGGCGCGCGTGCAGCGCGGACTCGACCTGCGCGCGGGCCGCCGTGATCTCGGTCGACGCCACGAGGCCCCCGCGCGCCTCGAGGAACGGCCGGAGCGCCTCCGCGCCCGCGCCGCCCACGATCCACACCGCGTCACGGCAGGCGTCCGCGTAGGCGTCGACGAGCTCGCGCGCGCGCGGCGGGGGCGGCGGCACGGTGACCGTCAGGCCGACGACGTCCGGCGCGAGCGCCTCGACCGCGCGCGCGATCGCGGCCGGCGGGGTCCTCGGGCCGAGCACGATCGACCGGAAACCCCACGAGCAGAAGCGCAGGCCGACGCCGAACAGCCCGAGCACGTGGTCCTCCTCCGCGAAGGCCGCGAGCAGGGCCCGCCGCCCCCCCTCGCCCGGCTGCGCGAGGCGCAGGAAGTGCAGCAGCGTGGCGCCGAGGACCTGCGAGGCGAGGTGCTCCTGCGCGACCGTGATCTTGCCCTCGTGCCAGAGATCGCCGACGCGCTCGAGCGCCGGGCCGAGCGCGCGCTCGAAGATCGTCACCGCGGGGCCGAGCGAGAGCGCCCGGTTGACCTCCGCCTCGAGGCCGTCGGGATCGAAGCGCAGCACCGCGCCCACGATGCGCTCGCTCGCCTCCGCGAACGCGTCGCCGCCGCCCGCGGGCGCCGGCGCGTGAGCCGCCGCCGTCTCGAGCACCATGCGCGCCGCCTCGGCGGCCGCCACGCCGCCGTTCACGTAGTCGCGCATCTTCTTGATGACCGCGACGTCGTCCTCGCTGTAGAGGCGATACGCCGACGCCGTGCGCGCGGGGGACGGCACACCGTATCGACGCTCCCACGCGCGCAACGTCGCCGACGAGACGCCACACATCTGGGAGACGGCATGAATTCGGTAGCGGCTCACGTGGACCACCTGGAGGGGCGCCCGCCGGGCGGCCGCCGGCCCGCGTCGTTCGATGCGCCGAACCGACGGGCAGCGAGGCGCAGCCAGGCCTGCGGGTGACGTGGTTTTCGCCTTTGTCAAAGGCTGGGACAAACATTATACTTCGCGCCATGCAGAATACCAGCGCCTCCTCGGCGCAAGGGGAAGGGCGGCCCGGCGCGAGGCCGGAGGACGCGGCAGAGGCCGCCCCCGGGCGAGGGCCCCGCGCGGCGGGCGCGCGGCGGGGCAGGCCGCGCGCGGTCGTGATCGGCAGCGGCTTCGGGGGCCTCGCGGCGGCCGTGCGGCTCGGGGTGCGCGGCTACGAGGTCACGGTGGTCGAGAAGCTCGACGCGCCGGGCGGGCGCGCGTACGTGCACCGCCAGGACGGCTTCACCTTCGACGCGGGGCCGACCGTCATCACCGCCCCGTTCCTCCTCGAGGAGCTCTGGCAGCTCTCTGGCCGGCGCATGGCCGACGACATCGACCTCAGGCCGGTGACGCCGTTCTACCGGATCCGCTTCCACGACGGCGCGACGTTCGACTACACGGGCGACGCCGCCGCGATGCGCGCCGAGGTCGCGCGGCTGTCGCCCGGCGACGTCGAGGGCTACGAGCGCTTCGTCCGGAAGAGCGAGGCGATCTTCCGCGTCGGGTTCGAGGAGCTCGCGCACGTGCCGTTCGGGTCGTGGATCGACATGGCGCGCATCGTGCCGGACATGGTGCGGCTCGAGAGCTACCGCACGGTGTACGGGCTCGTGGCGAGGCACGTGAAGGACGACCGCCTGCGCCAGGTGCTGAGCTTCCACCCGCTGCTCGTGGGCGGGAACCCGTTCTCGACCACGTCGATCTACAGCCTCATCGCGTTCCTGGAGCGCAACTGGGGCGTGCACTTTCCGATGGGCGGCACGGGCGCGCTGGTGAAGGGGCTCGTGTCGCTCGTCGAGGGGCTCGGCGGCGCGGTCCGGTGCGGCGCCGAGGTGCGGCGCGTCGCGGTGGAGCGCGGCCGCGCCCGGGGCGTCGAGCTCGCGTCGGGCGAGCGGATCGAGGCCGACGTCGTCGTCTCGAACGCCGACTCGGCGTGGACCTACCGGCACCTCGTGCCGCCCGAGGCGCGGCGGCGCTGGACCGACCGGCGCATCGAGCGGCAGCGCTACTCGATGAGCCTCTTCGTGTGGTACTTCGGCGTGCGCCGGCGGTACCCGGACGTCGCGCACCACACGATCCTCCTCGGCCCGCGGTACAAGGCGCTGCTCGACGACATCTTCCAGAGGCACGTGCTCGCCGACGACTTCAGCCTCTACCTGCACCGGCCGACGGCCACGGACCCGGCGCTCGCGCCGCCCGGCTGCGACGCGTTCTACGTGCTGTCGCCGGTGCCGAACCTGCAGAGCGGCACGGACTGGCCGGCGACCCAGGAGCGCTACCGGCGCGCGATCTCGGCGCTGCTCGAGGCGACGCTCCTGCCCGGGCTCGAGGGCGCGCTCGCGACCTCCCGGCTGCTCACGCCGCAGGACTTCCAGGACCGGCTGCTGTCGTTCCGGGGGGCGGCGTTCGGCCCGGAGCCGGTGCTCACGCAGAGCGCCTTCTTCCGGCCGCACAACGCGAGCGAGGACGTCGAGCACCTCTACCTCGTGGGGGCGGGGACGCACCCGGGCGCCGGGCTGCCCGGGGTGCTGTCGTCGGCGCGCGTGCTGGACAGGGTGGTCCCCGATGCCTCGGCGTTCCGCTGACACCCAGGCGGCGGACGCCGCCGCCTGCAGGGCGCTGCTGCGCCAGGGGTCGAAGAGCTTCGCCGCGGCGGCGCTCCTGCTCCCGTCGCGGGTGAGGGAGCCGGCGGCGGCGTTCTACGCGTTCTGCCGGGTCGCCGACGACGCGGTCGACGAGCTCGGGGACCACGCCCCGCCGTCCGCCGCCGCCGCGGCGGTCGCGGGCCTCAGGGAGCGGCTCGCGCGCGCCTGCGCGGGCACGCCGGACGACAGCCCCGTGGACCGGGCGCTCGCCCGCGTCGTCGCCGAGCACGCGCTCCCGCGCGCGTTCCTCGAGGCGCTGCTCGACGGGTTCGCGTGGGACGCGGAGGGGCGGCGCTACGAGACGCTCTCGGAGCTGAACGCCTACGCGGCGCGCGTTGCGGGCACGGTGGGGGCGACGATGTCGGCGCTCATGGGCGCGCGCGGGCCGGACGCGCTCGCGCGGGCGTGCGATCTCGGCGTGGCCATGCAGCTCACCAACATCGCGCGCGACGTCGGAGAGGACGCCCGGCGCGGGCGCATCTACCTGCCGCTCGCGTGGATGCGGGAGGCCGGGATCGAGCCGGACGCCTGGCTCGCGCGGCCCGCGTTCGACGCGCGGCTCGGGCGGATCGTGGCGCGGCTGCTCGCCGAGGCGGAGGCGCTCTACCGCCGCGCGGACGCCGGCATCCCGATGCTGCCGCGCGACTGCCGCGCCGCGATCCACGCGGCGCGGCTCATCTACGCCGACATCGGCCGCGCCGTCGCGCGCCGCGGCTTCGACTCGGTGTCGGGGCGCGCCGTGGTGTCGCCGGGGCGCAAGCTGTGGCTCGTCCTCAGGGCGCTGCTCCGCGCGTCCGCCGCGCCCGCGGACGACCGCGAGCGCGGCGCCGCGCCGCCGCTCGACGAGACCCGCTTCCTGGTGGAGGCGGCGCGATGAGGGCCGGGGAGGGCGGCGCCGAGGCGCGGGAGCTCGCCGAGGCGCGGGAGCGCGTGCGCGAGGCGGGCGGCGACGCGCTGCTCGCGCGCCTCACGCACCTGGACGGGGCGCGGCGCGCGCCGGCGCCGCGGCCGGGGCCGGCGCTCAGGGCGCCGGATCGGGGCGCGCGCGCCGACTACGACGTGGTCATCGCGGGCGGCGGGCTTTCGCTGCTGCTCGCGCCGCTGCTCGCGTCGGCCGGGCTGCGGGTCGCGGTGCTCGACCGGGCGCGCATCGGCGCCGCGCACCGCGAGTGGAACGCCGGGACGGCCGAGCTCGAGGCGCTCTCGGCGTCGGGGCTCCTCGCGAAGGACGAGGTGGAGCGGCTCGTCGTGGCCCGCTACGTCGAGGGGATCTGCCGCTGGCACGGCGGCGGGACGTACCCGGTGCGCGGCGCGCTCGACCACGCCATCGACGCGGCCGGGCTGCTCGCCGCCGCGCGCGCCCGGGCCGAGGCGCTGGGCGTGGCGCTGCTCGACGAGCACGCGCTCGTCGGGCACGCCGAGGGGCCGGACGCGGTGGCGCTCGCCGTGGCCGAGGCGGCGCCGGGGGCGGTCGAGGCGGCCGAGGCGGCCGAGGCGGCGCCGGGGGCGGTCGGCGCGAGGCCGCGCGCCCTGTCCGCGCGGCTGCTCGTCGACGCGCGGGGCGCGGCGAGCCCGTACGCGACCGCGGATCTCGTCTGCCCCACGGTCGGCGGCGTGCTCACCGGGCTCGCGGAGGGCGACGGCCCGCGGCGGATCCGGCCGGACGTGGGCGAGATCCTCGCCACCACCGAGGACGTCGAGGAGGGCCGGCAGCACGTCTGGGAGGCGTTCCCGGGGCGGCCGGGCGAGACGACGGTCTACCTCTTCTACTACGCGCGCACCGGGGACGTCGGGCCGGGCGCGCTCCTGTCGCTCTACGCGCGGTTCTTCCGGCTCCTCCCGCGGTACAAGGAGGGCGACGCGCGGCTCGCCCGGCCGACGTTCGGGCTCATCCCCGGCTGGACGCGGCTGACTGCGGCGCCGCGCGCGCCGGGGCGGCGGGTGCGGCTCGTGGGCGACGCGGCGGCGCGGCACTCGCCGCTGACGTTCTGCGGCTTCGGCGCGAGCGTGCGCGAGCTCGCGACGACCGCCGCGGATCTGGCGCGGGCCGCGGAAGACCCGGGCGCGCCGCGCGCCGCGCGCGACGCCCCGGTGCACTCGGGCACGGGCGCGCTCGCGGCGCTCATGGCGAGGCCCGCGGGCGGCGCGAGGGCAGGGGAGATGAACGCGCTGCTCGACACGGCGTTCGCCGTGCTGCACGCGATGGGCAACGACGCGTACGCAGGGCTGCTGCGCGATGAGATGCAACCTGCCGAATTTATTAAGTTTTTGAGGGAGACGGCGGCGCGGCGGCCCGAGGTGTACCGGGAGGTCGTGAGCGCGCTCCCGCTCCGGGCTATCGGTCGCTGGGGAGCGGGGCTCGCGAGGGAGCTCCTCCGGGGTCGCTGAGGCGCGCCGCCCGCCGCACCACGAGGGGGCCGAGGAACAGGCCGAACGGCGGGCCCCCGGTGCTGTGGTGGACGCGGTGCGCGTCGCGGACGCGCGCGAGGTACGGGATGCGCGCGAGGCCCGAGACCGGGAGCCGCCGGTGGACGAGGCCGTCGTGGACCAGGACGTAGGCGACGCCGAAGGCGGTCATGCCGAGCCCGACGCCGAACGCGACGTCCCGCAGCGGGCCCGGCGCGCCCGCGCAGCCGTGGAGGATGAGCCCGGTCGCGACCGGGGCGTGCAGGAGCGAGAGCGCGTCGTTGCGCTCGAGGGCGCCGCGCCGCTTCTCGTGGTGGGAGCGGTGCACGCTCCAGAGGGCGCGGTGCCAGACCTTGCCGTGGAGGAGCGCGGCCCACCCCTCCATGGCGGCGAAGGCGGCGAGCGCCGTGACGACCCAGATCGCGAGCGAGAGCGTCATCGCGCGGCCTCCTCGATCGAGAGTATAGGCTCCTCCAGGGAGCCGGGGTGATTCCAGCGCGCAAGCATCGGTGGTTCAACGCGTGGTTCGCGGCGCACGCCCGCTCGCGGATCCAGGGCACGTTCGGCGCGGTGCTCGCGCGGGGGGTCGACGCGGCGCGCGCCCTCGCGGCCGAGGCGCCGCTGCTCCTCGTCACGAACCACGTGTCGTGGTGGGATCCGCTGGTCATCCTGCACGCGTCGCAGCACCTGCTCGGCGTCGACGGCCACGCCATGATGGCCGCGGACAACCTCCGCAGGCTGCCGTTCTTCGCGCTGGTCGGGGCGTTCGGCGTCGATCTCGACGAGCCCTCGGACGGCTCGGCCGCGATCCGGTACGCCGCGCGCCTGCTCGATCGGCCCGGCCGCGCGGTGTGGATCTTCCCCCAGGGGCGGGAGCGGCCCTCGGACGAGCGGCCGCTCGGCTTCCGCGCCGGCGCGGCCCAGATCGCGCGCGTGGCGCGGCGGGCCGCGGTGCTGCCCGTCGCGCTGCGGTACGAGCTCGCCGGGGAGGAGCGGCCGCGGCTCTACCTGTCGATCGGCGAGCCCGTGCCCGCGGCGCGCGACGTCGAGGCGGCGCGCGCCGCCCAGGAGCGCGCGGTGACCGCGGAGCTCGATCGCATCCACCGCGCGATCGGCAGGGCGGCCGACGCGCAGGGGCCGCCCCTCGACGTCGACGGCTTCCGGTGGGTGCACCGGGCGGAGCCCTCGGTCGTGGGGCGGGCGGCGGAGCGGCTTTTGGCTCACTGGACGAGGCCGCGCGCGCCGCTCACGCCCCGGCTTCCCGGAGGAGGCCGCGGCGATCGATCGTGAACCGGCCGCTCCGCCAGACGACGGTGCGGGTCGAGAGCGCCCGGAGGAAGGCCGCGCCGAGGACGAGGTCGGCGAGCCACGCGTCGGCGGCCGCGGAGAGGAGCGTGGCGCGCCGGCCGGCGACGCGCGCGGCGAGCGCGGCGACCGCGACGCGGCTCGGGACGGCGATCGCGACGGCGAGCAGCGCCGGCGCCGCGGCGACCGGGGCCGCGAGCGCGGCGAGCGCGGCGATGAGCGGCGTCGCGAAGAAGAGCGCGGGGTAGCTCGCGAGGAGCGCGGGGCGCTGCGCGCGGATGACGGAGATCCAGCGCGCGTAGCGGGCGATCACGTCGCGGAGGCTCCGGCCCGAGGCGAGCGAGCGCGCGACGAGCGGCGCCGCGCCGACGGCCCCGCGCCGGGCGAGGATGCGGCGCGAGAGCTCCATGTCCTCGCCGAGGTGCGCGGTCAGCGCCGCGAACCCGCCCGCGCGGGCGAGCGCGCCGGCCCGGACGGCGAAGAGCTTGCCGACGAGCCCGCGCGGATCGAGCCCCGCGAGCAGGGGGAAGGCGTGGAGCGAGCCGCCGAGCACCGCGGCCGAGGCGCGGTCGCCGAGCGAGCCCGCCTCCGCGACCTCGACGGGCGGCGCCCACACCGCGTCGAGCGGCGCGGGGCGCGCGCGGTCGGAGAGCGGGGCGACGAGGGCGTCGAGGTCCACGCCCTCGAGGTCGACGTCGCTGTCCGCGACGAGGACGACGTCGAACGGCGCGGTCTGCCGGGCGATGACGGCGGCGAGCTGGCCCGCCTTGCGGTTCGGGCCGGCGGGCGCGGTGAGCGCGACCTCGGCGGGGATCCCGGCGGCGCGGAGCGCCTCGGCCGCGGCCGACGCGGCCGGCAGGGCGCCGTCGCCCGCGTCCGCCACCGCGAGGACGCACCGCGCGGCGGCGGACAGCCGGGCCCGGGCGAGCGAGCCGAGGGCCCTCGCGAGGTGAGGCTCGTGGCCGGCGCAGGGGCGCACGACGAGGACGCGGAGGCCGCCGGCCGCGGGCGACGGCGACGCGGCTCCGGGCGACGGCGCCGCGGCTCCGGGCGACGGCGACGCGGCTCCGGGCGACGGCGACGCGGCTCCGGGCGACGGCGCGCCCGCCCCGCGCCGCGCGGCGCGGCGGGCGGCCTCGGCGGAGACGCTCGCGACCACGAGCGCCCAGGCGAGGGGCAGGTGGGCGGCGGCGTGGAGCAGCGCGCTCACGCCGCCCTCCGCATGCGGAAGGGCAGGAGGAATTGCACCCACGGGCTGGTGAAGCGGTCGAGCGACAGCGCCTCGTGGACGACCGTCGCCGGCGCGCCGCCGAACGTGGCCGACGCCAGGGAGCGCGCGTAGAACGGCGTGTCCTCGTACGCGCGGAGGAGCCGCGGCGTGGAGCCCGGGTCGGCCGCGATGTGCCGCTCGAGGCCCCAGCGCGTGTCGCCGAGCGGCCGCGGCGCGAGCGGCGGGAGGTCGCGCGCGCCGCCGCCCGCGTCGAACGCGCGCCCGAACAGGAGGCGCGTGCCGTCGCGGCGCCGGACGTCGTAGGTGAGGGCGATCCCGTCGGCCCCGACCGCGCGCGACCAGGTCCAGCGCTCGAAGGCGCGCTCGAGCGGCTCGTCGCCCGCGTTCGTGTCGAGGTACGCGCTGCCCGTGAAGCGCAGCGACGGGTGCGTGAGCTCGACCTCGGCGCGCGCGATCGGCGCGACGGGCGCCCAGCGGTGCCGCCCGCGCCCGTCGAGCGCGATCTCGGCCGGGGCGCCGGCCGCGCCCGGCGCTGGCGCGGCCGGGCGGAGGCGCACCGCCCCGGAGAGCCGCGACGGGAGGGGCGCGGTGATCTCGTCGAAGGCGACGCGGAGCTCGCCCCCGGACCACTCCATCAGGCTCGGGCCGATGGCGAGCGACCGCGGCGACCGGAGCACGGCGCGCCGCGGCCGCTCGGTGAACGCCCAGCGATCGGCGCGCGGCCCGTACAGCGCCACGTTCATCGAGCAGTGCATGAGCGGGTCCGCGGCGCCGCGCGCCCGGGCCCTCGCGTAGTACGGCGAGAAGACGCTCCCGAGCAGCGCGATGATCGTGATCGCGCTCCTCCGATCGTCGCTCACCGCGTCCAGGTACCACCAGGCGTAGCCGCCGCTCGGGATCTCGAGGTCGAAGCGAGGTCCTCCATCACGCTCTCCGCCGCGAGCCGGCCGCTCAGCGCCGCCATCGGCACCCCCGCGCCCGGGTGCACGCTCCCGCCCGCGAAGTACAGCCCCGGGAGCTTCGAGCGCGACCCCGGGCGCGAGAACGGGGAGGTCCACCCGTGGGACGCCGGCCCGTACAGCGCGCCCCCCGTCGCCGGGAACATCCGCTCGAAGTCCGCCGGCGTGGTCACCACGAGGGAAGGGCCCGCGCTCCTCAGCGAGAGGCCGAACCGCTGCAGTTGATGGAACACGCGCTGCTCGCATTCGTGGATCTCCGTGGATGAGGGGGTGTGGATATCACCGGTCGCGGGGGCGTTGACGATGAAGAACAGGCGCTCCCCCGCGCGCGCCCCCGAGGCGCCCGCGCCCGGCCCGGGCCCGGCCGCGCCGGGCTCCGGCGAGGGCCCGGGCCCGGCCGCGCCGGGCTCCGGCGAGGGCTCGTCCCAGCGGTCCTCGGCGCAGGCGTAGATCGTCGCGTCGCGCGGCACGGCGCCGCGCTCGAACAGGTCGCGGAACTCGGCCTCGTAGTCCGACGAGAAGAACACGTTGTGCCGGACGAGGGGGAAGCCGCTCACCTCGGCGACCAGCGCGAAGGTCATCGCCGAGAGCGAGCGCGGGGCGTCGCCCGGCGCCTTGCGGGCGGCGCGCTGGCCGAACAGGCCGCTCCGGAGGGCCGCCGGGTCGGCGTTCATCACGATCGCGTCCGCCGCGAGGCGCTCGCCGCCCTCGAGCACGACGCCGGTCGCGCGGCCGCGGCCCTCCTCGATGGCGGCGACGCGCGCGCCGCAGCGGAGGGTCGCCCCGGCGCGGGTCGCGGCCGCGGCGAGCGCCTCGGCCACCCGGTACATGCCGCCCTGGGGGAGCCAGACGCCCTCGCGCTCCACGTGCGCGATCACGCTCAGCGTCGCCGGCGCGAGGTACGGCGACGAGCCGCAGTAGGTGGCGTACCGCCCGAAAAGCTGCCGCAGACGCGCGTCCGCGAAGAAATCCCCGAGCGCCCGGTGGAGCGTGCGGTGCCCGTCGATCTTCATCAGCCCGCTGACGCCCAGGCTGCCCGCCGCGCTCAGGATCGTCCTCAAGGTGGGCCGCTCCGCGCGGAGGAACGGCCGCTCCACCGTGTCGAAGATGTCGCGCGCGTACCGGCAGAACCTCCGGTATCCGTCCGCCTCCCGCGGCCCCGCCAGCGCGCCGATCGCGTCCGCGGTGCGCCCCTCGTCCGCGAAGAGATCGAGCCGCGAGCCGTCGGGCCACGCGTGGCGCGCGAGCGTCTCCGCCGGCCGGAGCGGCACCTGGTCCTCGAAGCAGAGCCCGAGCGACGCGAAGAGCTCGTCGAAGACCCACCGCATGGTGAGCACCGTCGGCCCCACGTCGATGGGGCGCCCCCCGAGCGTCACCTCGCGCATCTTTCCGCCGACGCGCGCCCCCCGCTCGAGTAGCACGACGTCGAGCCCGCGCGACGCAAGGAGCGCCGCCGCGGTCAGCCCGCCGATGCCCCCGCCGATCACCACGACGCGCCCGCTTCGGTCCGCCATGGGCCCGGAGTGTACTCCCGGAGGGTCGATTGTCCATGGTTTGTTTAACCATGATCAAACCATTGACATGCTCACGGGGATCGCCGAAGCTGGCGCGATGGACCCCGAGCGTCGGAATGAGCGTCGGATCGAGCGTCGGATCGAGCGTCGGATCGAGCGTCGGAATGAGCGTCGGATCGAGCGCATCCTGCTCGTCGCGATGGAGTCGCTCTCCTCCCCGGCATCGCCGCCCGGGCTCGTCGCGGCGACGCGCCACGCCGTCTTCCCTGGAGGCGCCCGCATCCGGCCGCGGCTCTGCCTGGCGGTCGCCTCGGCCTACGGCGATCCCGCGCCGGAGGTCGCCGACGCCGCGGCGGCGGCCGTCGAGCTCATCCACTGCGCCTCGCTGGTGCACGACGATCTGCCCTGCTTCGACGACGCGCCGGTCCGGCGAGGTCAGCCCTCGGTCCACCGCGCGTTCGGCGAGCCGATCGCGGTGCTCGCCGGCGACCAGCTCATCGTGCTCGCCTTCGATGCGCTCGCGCGCGGCGCGTTCCAGGCGGTGGCGGGCGGGGTCGCCGACGCGCGGCGGGCGAGCCGGTTCTTCGAGGTGTTCGCGGCCGGCGTCGGGATGCCGCAGGGGATCATCGCGGGGCAGGCGTGGGAGTCGGAGGCGAAGGTCCCGCTCTCCGCCTACCGCCGCGCGAAGACGGGCGCGCTCTTCGAGGCGGCGGCGGTCCTCGGCGCGCTGTCCGCGGGTCAGGACGGGGCCGGCTGGGGGACCCTCGGGCAGCGCATCGGCGAGGCGTACCAGGTCGCGGACGACGTGCTGGACCTGATCGGCGAGCCGGAGGACATGGGCAAACCGGCCGGCCGCGACGGAGCGCTCGGGCGGCCGAACGCGGCGCTGGAGCTCGGCATCCCGGGGGCGGCCCGGCTGCTCCAGCGGCTCATCCAGGACGCGCTCGACGCAGTTCCGCCGTGCCCGGGAGCCGACCACGTCCGTTCCTGGGCCGTCGAGCTCGGTGACTGGCTCCTCCGCGTCTGCCGTGGGCGGGCGGCGGCGATCCCGACCACGAGCTCCGCGTAGCCGGACGGAGCGGGCGCGACTCGGGGGCTGCGGCTTCGTCGATCTCTATCCCCACGGACAGCGTCCGTCCCGCCGCGCGAACAGCCTATCGAGGCCTGCCGAGCGCGAGGGGGATCGCGCGTGGGCTCATGATGCCCGTCCAAGGCTGATGACATCATGAAAGAGCAGCTCTGTCGGCCTTGCAGCGTGACGTCGGGTGGATCGCCCGGACCCCCTCGGGAGTCCCCTGGAAGCGTCGTCGCGCTGCGATAGAGGTCCTGTGCCCTGGCTCGACGATCTCGCTTCAAGGTGGCATTCTCGACGGGCCTGTCCGCTCCTGTCGCGGTGGGCGTGAGGCGGTGATGCGGCGCTGCGGCGCTGCGCCCGCGTCGGGTCGGTTCGACTGTGTCGTGATCCGCGAACAGGGGGATTCGGGATGAGGGCGACCCGGGAGCAGCACGCCACCATCGTTTCTCGCAAGCTCGAGGCCGACAGCCCAGGCGGGATGCGCGAGGCGATCTCCTCCGTCGAGCAGCTCGCGCGCGTGGCGCGCGGCCGCCTCAGGGACCGGGTGGTGGACGTCGGCTCGACGAGCGCGGGGCGCCGGGGCGCGCCGCGGAGCGCGGGCTTCGCTCGCCCGAGCGCCGTGCCGCTCCAGGTGTCGCGGGCGCTGCTCGACCGGCACCAGCTCGCGGCCCACGCGCTCGCCCACCTCCATGCGGAGATCGAGGCCTGCCGCGCGCTCGCCACCTGGGCCTACGAGGTCGGCGACGGCCCGGCCCGCGCCGTCGCCGAGGCGAACGCCGCGACGGCGCTCCTGTCGCTCCGCGGCGGCGTCGACCTCGGCGGCGGCGAGATCGCGCCGCTCGGCGAGCTCGAGCTCCACGACGACGAGATCGCCAAGGCCATCGGCCACCCCGCCGTCGCGGCGTGGGCGCGCGACGCGGGCTCGGGCGCCGCCGTCGCCGCGCTCGCGCGCCTCGCCGCCGAGCAGGGCATCCCCGGCAAGGGCGGCGCGGAGGACGAGCGCATCGGCTGGATCCGGCACAACATGCGCGACTTCGTCGAGCGCCTCGTCGAGCCGCTCGCCCCCGAGATCCACCGGCGCAACGGGCTCATCCCCGAGTCGATCATCCGCCGCATGGGCGATTTCGGCGTGTTCCGGCTGGCCATCGCGCCCGAGCACGGCGGCGACGGGCTCGGCACGGGCGCCATGGCCGCCGCCGTCGAGGAGCTCGCGCGCGGCGCGCTCGGCTTCGGCGTGCTCGCCATGACCGCCTCCATCGGGGCCGACCTGCTCGCCCGCTCCGGCACCGACCTGCAGCGGAGGACCTGGCTGCCCCGCCTCGCCGCCGGCGAGGCGCGCTGCGCCCTCGCGCTCTCCGAGCCCTCCTACGGCTCGGACCTCGCGCGCGCCGCGGCCCGCGCCGAGCGCCAGGCCGACGGCAGCTACGTCCTCACCGGCAAGAAGGCGTGGGTCACCGGCGCGTCCCGCGCCGACCTCGTGCTCACCCTCGCCAGGACCACGGCGCCGGGCGGACAGGGGGCGCAGCCGCTCGGGCCGAGCCTCTTCGCGGTCGCCAAGCGGCGCGGGGCGCCGGGCGACGACTTCCCGGACGAGGGGCTCGGCGGCGTCGAGGTGAGGGCGCTCGGGCAGCGGGGCATGGGCCACTACGAGCTCCGGATCGACGGGCTGCACGTCGGCCGCGAGGCCCTGCTCGGCGAGCGCGAGGGCGAGGGGATCGCCCAGCTCCACCGGGCGCTCGCGGTCGGCCGCGTCCACGCGGCGGCGTGCGGGGTCGGCGTGGCGCAGTCCGCCCTGGAGAGCGCGCTCGGGCACGCGAAGGCGCGCGTGCAGTTCGGGGCGCCGCTCCTCGCCTTCCCGCGCGTCGCGCACCGGCTCGGGGGCCTCATCGCCCGGGTCGCCGCCGCCCGGCAGCTCACGCGCGCCGCCGCGCAGGCGGCGGACGCGGGGCGGCCGTGCGAGCTCACGTCGGCCATGGCGCACCTCTTCTCGGCCCGCGTGGCCTGGGACGCCGCCGACGCCTGCGTGCAGATCCACGGGGCGAACGGCTACGCCGAAGGCTCGCTCCCGGCGCGCCTCCTGGTCGACGCCCGCAGCCTCGCCATCCACATGGGCACGCGCGAGGTGCTGGCGCAGAGCATCGCGCGCGCCCTGCTCGAGGGGGCGCTCCCCTGAGCGCGCCCGGCGCAGGGGCTGTCGCCCGCGGAGCGCGTGTGCCATGCTCGCGCCGCGCGATGATCCGCTCCCCTCGCTACGGTCGCAAGCTCGACGATTTCACGATCGGCGCGGTCTACGCCCACCCGTGGGACGTCACCGTGGACGAGGGGATGCTCGCCCTCTTCGCGGCCTCGTTCCAGGACGCGCTCCCGACCTACGCGAGCCGCGTCGCGGCCAGGTCCGTGGGGCTCCGGGACCGGCCGGTCAACCCGCTCTTGCTCCTCAACCTCGGGATCTCCTTCAGCGTCCACGACGTGAGCGAGCAGGCGATCGCGCACCTCGCCTACATCGACGTCCGGTTTCCGCACGCCTGTTACCCGGGCGACACGCTGCGCGCGAGCTCGATGGTCATCGGCAAGAAGCCGGTGTCCACGGGCGACAAGGGCGTCGTGCACGTCCGGACGCAGGTCGTGAACCAGGACGGGCTGCTCGTCTGCTCCTTCGAGCGCAAGGCGCTCGTGCCCCCCGGCCGCGTCGCGGAGCGCCCCGCGGACGCGCCGCACGACGTCGTGCAGCCGGACGCGCCGCCGGGGCGCCTCCCGAAGGAGCTCGAGGGCCCGCTGCCGCCGCCGTCACGCGGCGGCGGCTTCGCCAGGTTCTGGGAGGATTTCGAGGTGGGCGACGTGCTCGCCCACGAGGTCGGCCGGACCGTCGGCGACAGCGAGCACATGCAGCTCGCCACGCTCCTCCGGAACTCCCACCCGCTGCACCTCGACGAGCAGTACTGCCGCGCGAGCTCCTTCGCGAAGACGCGGGTCGTCCACGGCGGGCTCGTGCTCTCCTGGGCGCTCGCGCTCTCGAGCCGGGACACGGCCGGCAACGCCGTCTGGGACCTCGGCCTCGACGACGGGGCCCACCCGAGCGGCGTGCTCGCGGGCGACACGCTCTTCGCCGCGTCGAAGGTCGTCGCCCGAGGCGAGGCGGGCGCGGGCGCGGGGAGCGTCACCTTCCGGATCGTCGGCGTGAAGAACACCCCCCCGCGGGCGCTGATCGGGCGAGGCGCGGACCTGTTCACCCCCGAGCTCGGCAAGACCGACGGCCGGGTCAAGGAGAAGGTCGTGGAGATCACGAGGACGTTGCTCGTGCGGCGGCGAGGGTGAGCCTGCGGGCGCCGGGCACGGGCTCCACAGCGAGGGCGCAGGGCGAGGCGATGCTCAAGATCAAGAAGATCGATCACGTGGCGGTGGCGGTGTCCGACGTCGACGAGGCGCTCGCGCGGTACGAGCGGCTGCTCGGCGTGGAGGGGCGCGCGCGGGAGGTCGTGGCGTCGCAGAAGACCGAGGTCGCGCTGCTGCCGCTCGGGGAGACGTGCGTCGAGCTCATCTCGCCGAAGGGCAACGAGGGGCTCGCGCGGTTCCTCGAGAAGCGGGGGCCGGGGCTCCACCACATCGCCCTCGAGGTCGAGGGCATCGAGGCGGCGCTCGCCGCGCTGAAGGCGCTCGGCGTGCCGCTCATCGACGAGGCGCCGCGGATCGGCGCGCGGGGCCACAAGGTGGCGTTCCTGCACCCGAAGGCGACGGGGGGCGTGCTCGTCGAGCTGGTCGAGGAGAGCGCGCCCGCGGGGAGCTCGGGCGGCCCCTGAGGGCGCCGCGCGCCGCCAGCGTCACCGGAGCCGCGCCGCCGGCGTCACCGGAGCCGCGCCGCCGGCGTCACCGGAGCCGCGCCGCCGGCGTCACCGGAGCCGCGCCGCCGGCGTCTCCGGAGCCGCGCCGCCAGCGTCACCGGAGCCGCGCGCCGCCGGCGTCACAGAAGAGGAGTCCCCCGCGCGGCCCGGCGCGGCATACAATGCGGGGCCATGAGCACCGCCGCGGCGCAGCCGGGACCGGGAGGGCCATGAGCTCGGGGGCGAGCCAGGAGCTCGACGCCCTCCGCGCCCGCGTCGCCGAGCTCGAGCGGGAGCTGTCGCGCGTCCGCGCGTCCGGCCAGCTCGCCCCCGGCGCGCGCGGGCCCGCGCCGGGGGCGGCTCCGGCCAGCGCGCCGGGCGCGTCGCTCGCGGGCTGGGAGGCGCGGCTCGACGAGGGCGAGCAGGCGGCGCAGGTGGGCAACTGGATCTGGGAGGTCGACCAGGACAAGCTCGTCTGGTCGAGGCAGCTCTACCGGATCCTGGGCCGCGATCCCGCGAAGGACACGCCGTCGACCGAGGCCTTCCTGCAGGCGGTCCACCCCGACGACCGGGAGCGGATGCGCGCCGGCCTGGCGCTCGCCCTGGAGATCGGCGACGCGGCGGGCACCAGCGCGTTCCGCGTGCTCCACAGGGACGGCGCGGTGCGGGAGTGCCTCCTGAGCAGCCTGCCCATCGTCGACGGGGCGGGCCCGAAGACCCGCTACGTCGGCGCCGTCGTCGACCTCACCGAGCGCCGGCGCGCCGAGCAGGAGCTCCGTCGCAGCGAGCGCATGCTGAACGAGGCGCAGCGCATCGCGCGCGTGGGTAGCTGGTTCTACGACCTCGCGTCGCGGACCATCCGCTGGTCCGAGGAGCTCTTCCACATCCTCGGCGTCGACCCCGAGACGCGCCCGACGTTCGAGCTCTTCTCGAGCCTCATCCACCCCGAGGATCGCCACCGGGTCTTCGGCGGCGCCGAGTGCGCGTCGCCGCTCGGCATCGCGAGCCCCGTCGAGTGCCGGGTCGTGCGCGCCCGCGACGGCGAGCTGCGGCACGTGCAGATGGCGGCGCAGCTCCTCACGGACGAGGACGGGGCGATCTCCGGGCTGGTCGGCACGAGCCTCGACATCACCGAGCGCCGGCGCCTGGAGGAGCAGCTCCTGCACAGCCAGAAGCTCGAGGCGATCGGCCGCCTGGCGGGCGGGGTCGCGCACGACTTCAACAACATGCTCACCGCGATCTTCGGGCACAGGGAGCTCGCGGTGCGCAAGGCGCCGCCGGGGTCGCCCGTCTTCGAGCACCTCGCGCAGATCGGCACCGCCGCGGAGCGCGCCGCGGCGCTGACGCGGCAGCTGCTCGCCTTCGCCCGCAAGCAGATC
Organism: Sorangium cellulosum; assembly: GCF_004135735.1. GTDB lineage: Bacteria > Myxococcota_A > Polyangia > Polyangiales > Polyangiaceae > Sorangium > Sorangium cellulosum_F. Next base: position 861,755 of record NZ_CP012670.1, read on the forward strand.
ATCCAGCCGACCGTGCTCGATCCGAACGCGCTGCTCCTCGGGGTGGAGCCGCTCCTTCGCCCGCTCGTCGGCGAGGGCGTGGAGCTCGACGTGCTGCCGGGGAGCCACGTCTGGCCCATCCGCATCGATCGGGGCCAGTTCGAGCAGCTGCTCATGAACCTGGCCGTGAACGCGCGCGACGCGATGCCCGGCGGCGGCCGGCTGACCATCGAGACCGCGAACGCCACCTTCGGCGTGGACGACGCGGAGCGCAGGCCGGAGGTGGAGCCCGGGGACTACGTGCGGCTCACGGTCACGGACACCGGCCAGGGGATGGAGGACGCGATCCAGGGCTACGTGTTCGAGCCGTTCTTCACGACCAAGGAGCCGGGCAAGGGCTCGGGGCTCGGGCTCGCGACGTGCCACGGCATCGTGAAGCAGCACGGCGGTCACATCTGGTTCTCCAGCGGCGCCGGCCTGGGGACGCGCTTCTCGATCTGCTTCCCGCGCGTGCGCGGCGCGCCGAGCGAGCTGCCGCCGAAGGCGGCCTCCGCCGCCGCCGGCGGGAGCGAGACCGTGCTCGTCACGGAGGACGAGGCGCAGGTGCGCGATCTCTGCGTCGCCGCGCTGCGCTCGTTCGGCTACACGGTCCTCGCGGCGCGCAGCGGCAAGGAGGCGATCGCCCTCGCGGCCGCCGCTCCCGGCGCCATCCACCTGCTCGTGACCGACGTGATCCTGCCGGACATGCGCGGCCACGAGGTCGCCGCGGCGCTCTCCCGCGCGCGCGGCCCGCTGCCCGTCCTCTACGTCTCGGGCCACGCGGAGGACGCCACCGTCCGGAGCGACGTGCTGGATGGGTCCGCCCATTACCTCCCCAAGCCCTACACGCCCACACAGCTCGCGAAGGCCGTGCGCGCGGTGCTCGACGCCTCCGCGCCCTGTGCCTGGGCCCCGGGCACCTGCGATGGGTCGGCGCCGGCCACGGTCGCCGAGCGCCTGCCGTGAAGGGGCCCTCCCGCGGCCGGGGCCTCCCCTCCAATCCAGGCGCCGGGGTCCGAGAGGGTGGTCGCCGGGCGGACAGCGCGCGGCCGTCTACGACGCTCCGGGCTGGCCCCGGCCCCGGGGGTGCATCTATCCTGGACGGGCGGTTTCCGCGATGAAGATCCGGGGCTCAGCGCTCATCCACGCGAGGACCTATCTGCGGACGCGGTGGGGGAGCCAGGCCATGTCCATCCTGGACTCCAAGCTGCCCGCGCACGTCCGCGCGGTGTTCGCTGCGCCCGACCTCGTGCCGCACAGCTGGTACCCCGTCGCGGTCTGGAACGTCGTGGCGGACGAGATCTCGCGGTGGCCCAACCGGAGCGGCGTCGTCCGCGATCTCGTGGCCTATGTGGCGGAGCAGGACCTGACGCTCGCTCACAAGGTGCTCCTCAAGCTCGGCACCCCCGCGCTCGTCATGCGGCAGGCGGGGGTCATGTGGGGCATGTATTTCAACGGGGGTCGGCTCGCCCCCCTGGACGAGGGGGAGCGGTTCTTCCGCCTGATCCTCTATCTCGGCGTCGATCCCCAGTCCGACCCGGGGCGCCAGACCTGCAAGGAGGCGGTCCCGGCGTGGCAGGAGACCGCGCTCCGGCTCTCGGGGGCGCGGGGCGGGCAGAGCCTCCACACGAAGTGCCGCTTCGAGGGGCACCCCACCTGCGAGTACGAGATCCGCTGGCTCCGCTGAGGGAGCGGCGGTCGCCCGCTTCGGATACGGGCCCATCTCGACGTTTTCGGTGCTCGGCGTACTGGAGTACGCCTGCGCGCCGAAAACGCCGATCTGGGCCCGTCTCCTGTGCGGGCGACCGCCGCTCCGTGGTGCTTGTGCGAGGTGGGGGCTGTGCGGGGGACCGCCGCTCCGTGGTGCTTGTGCGAGGTGGGGGCTGTGCGGGGGACCGCCGCTCCGTGGTGCTTGTGCGAGGCGGGGGCTGTGCGGGGGACCGCCGCTCCGTGGTGCTTGTGCGAGGCGGGGGGGGCGGGCGACCGCCGCTCCGTGGCGCATGGAGAGGCGGGATTCAGGGCTTGGTGCAGAACGCGAACAGGTTCACTTGCGCTTCCTCGGCGCGGATCTCCACGGGCGCGCTCCCGAACTTCGAGCGGGCGAAGAGCGCCTTGAGATCGTCGGCGCTGCGGTGGATGAGCTCCCACTCGAGGACGTGATCCATGAACGCCTTGCTCGGGTTGCTCACCCCGAAATTGCCCACGATCGCGACGCCCCCGGGCAGGAGCTTGTCGTACATGCAGTTGATGACGCTCACCACGAGGTCGTCCCGGAGATAGTCCGTGAGCCCGATGCTGTAGATCATGTGCTGCGGCTTGAGCACCGTCCTGCCGCGGCCGTGCGCCAGCCGCACCACGTTGTCCTGGGCGAAGCTGAAGCGGTCCATCACGCCGAGCTTGTCGGCGATGTCGGCGGCGTAGGCGAGCGCCTGGTTGTCGATATCGATGCACGTGGCCTTGATGTCGGGCGGGTCGCCGCCCTCCGCGAACAGATCGAACAGCTCCCGGGCGGGGCCGCTCGCCAGGCTGGTCACGAGGAGCGGCCCGGACGTGTGCGCGCGGCACGCCTCCCGGATCGCGCTGCACATGAGGCCCCGCCGGTTCTTGACGGCGCGGCACGCCTCGAGCTCGAGCCCCCACTGGTCGATGAAGCGGCCGAGGCGGCCGTCGCCCGCGGGCTCGTTGTTGTACATCATCTCGATGGTGTAGAAATCGCCCGCGTACCCGCGCGGCTTCGTGTAACACCGATCGACGGTGCGGCTCAGCATGAAGAGCGAGAAGGTCTCGCGGAAGACGTAGGCGCCAATGCCCTTCTCGAGGTGGCGCTCGCGCTCGATGTGCTCGCGCAGCGCCGACACGATGGTCTGGCACGCGGCGCTCACCTTCTCCTGCGTCTCCGCCTCCGGGTACTTGCCCTCCTTCACCATCCTGTCGGCGAGCATCATCTCGAATTTGAACTGCTCCACCGTGTCGATGAGCTTCGGCGGGATGTTGTTCGTGCCGGCCTGGCCCGTCCTCGCGGCGTGGAAGCGGTTGACCTGCGGCACGTCCTCGACGAGGAGCGGGGGCAGCATCGCCGTGTTCTCGCGGAGGCGCTGGGCGAGCATGATCGCGAGCGATTGATAGAACCGCGCCGCGAGGCCGGGGACGGAGGCGAGGAGCGAGTGCACATACGGGCCCTCGATGACGTCGAGCGTGCTCTCCTCGCGGGCGACGACGGAGGCGCTCGCGGCGGCGCTCTCGAGGAACGACATCTCGCCGAAGACGGCGCCGGGCCCGAGCTGCCGCAGGGCCACGCCGCGCCCGAGGTGGGCGACCTCCACCCCGACAAGGCCGCTGCGCACGATGAAGATGCCCTGCCGGCGCGAGCCCTCCTCGAGGATCTGCTCGCCTGGTCGGTACGTGACGCAGGTCGACTTCTCCAGCAGCAAGCGCTCGTCATCCTGGGTCAAGAACTCGAAACCTGTTGTCATGATGCCTCCCGACCACCGTGGGCCCCGCGCGCCGCGGAGAACCGGGTTCCACCCCCCGCCGCGGCGACACGACGTCCACGCGTGGCCCCTTCTACCACGACGCATCTCGTGCTCGCTGCGGCATGGCGGCCCTCCGGCCGCCCGGCGCGCCCCGCGGCGCTCGTCGCGTGGGCGCGCTCCGTTCACCGCGTCACGGCGGGCCGCAGGCCGCGAGGCCCCCGGCCCCGGCGAGCACCAGCACGCAGGCGCGGAGCACATCCATGCCGGCGTAGCCGTCCGACGGACAGGCCGCCCTCGGCGCGCCGGGCAAGAGGTCGATGTCCACCGCGGCGTCGCGCCCGGCGAGCCGGAGGCGCGCGCCCGGGAGGACGGGGACGGTGTGCTTGCCCGAGGCGGCGTAGGCGCTCCTGCCCCCGCGCGCCCGGGGCGAGAGCGCCTTCCCCGCCGGCGAGGCGGCGAAGAGCGAGCTGTGGGACGCGCCCGAGTCGATCTTCAAGGTGACCTCGATCCCCTCGACGCTCGCCCTCGCGGTGAGCTCGCGCCCCTGGCTCGGGCCGCTGCAATCGCCGAGCTCGATGACCGCGGCCTCCCCGAACCGCGCCCGGAGCGCGCGGGCGGCCTCGTCGCGCGGCGCCTCCGTCATCCGGCCGTCGCGCAGGTCGAGCACGACGGCCCGGCCCGGCGAGGGGAGCAGCTGCGGGGCGAGGAAGCCGCCGATCCCGAGGCGGCGCAGGACGTCGGGCACGGGGACGACGAGCAAGACGGGCGTGTCGATCCGCCCCCACCCCGAGAGCGCGACGCGCGCGTGGTCGATCCGGGAGAGCGGCACGGGCCGGCCCGCGTGGTCGACGCCGACGTCGCCGGCGGTCGAGAGCGGCAGCCCGAGCTCGTCGGCGAGCCAGCGGGCGAGCACGTGGTGCGTGGCGCCGGTGTCGACGACGAGCGTGGCCGGCTGGCCGGCGATGACGGCGTCGAGGAGCGGGGAGGGGAAGGGGCGCTCGTCGAGCTCGAACCGGAGGCTCGCCTCGCGCGGCGCGGCGCGGGCCGGCCCTCCCGGAGGCGGCCCGGAGCGCGGCGCGGGCCCGTCCGCGAGGTGCGGCGAGGCCGGCGCGGCCCGGGCCGGGCCCGCCTCGGCGCAGCCGGCCGCCGCGAGCGCGAGCATCGCGACCCGGCAGAGGGAGGTCGAGAGCGCGAGGCCGGCCCGCGCGCGAGCGCGCCGCGCGCGCATCACCGGCGCTCGGCGGGGCGCGGGGAGCGACAGGTCCGGTGCCGCGCCTCGCCGCGGTGCAGTCCTTTCCCGCGCAGTCCTTTCCCGCACAGCCCTTTCCCGCACAGCCCTTTCCCGCGCAGTCCTTTCCCGCGCAGTCCTTTCCCCGGAGAGAAGGATCGTCTCTGGGAGATCGTCATCCAAGCCATCATCGGCCGGCGGCCGACCCCGGTCAAGCGGCCTCGACCGATGATCCGGAGCGTGCTGGGCTGTCGCCGCGGGCCGGAGCGCGCCGGAAAATGTGCCCGCACCACAAGGAGGGATCGCGGCGCGCTCGGCACGCCCTCGTGTCGTGTCCGTCGTGTTGCGGGCCTGTCCCGGGGTGTACGGCCCAGCGCGTGTCATCTCCCCGGTTGTCAGCCTGCTCGTCCGGCCCCAGGGTCCGCGGAGGAAAGGGCCATCGCATGATCCCCCGCGTCATCGACCGGCTCGAAATGGGCGAAGAGATCGGAAGTCTCCTGGATGTCTCGGAGCCTCACGTACTCGGCTGCTTCGCTGAACCGCTTCCAGAGATCGAGGACAGCGGGGTTCGAGTGCGCCCGGTCCACGGCCTCCTTCGAAGCCCACTCGAACAGCTCGACGAGGGTGCCGTCGGACGCGCGCATCACGATGGACGCGCGCCCGGTCGCGAGCCCCTCGCCCCGGAGGATCGGCAGGTGATCGCGCACCGCGGCGAGCAGCTCGGCGCCCTTGCCCGGCTTCGGCCGGTAACATGCAATGACGAGATATCCCACGGCGCGCGATTCTCACCGGCGCGGCTCCATCGCGCAAGCAGCGAGCCGGCAGGGGCGCCCTCGCGCCGTTCACGGCGATCGCGCCGCGTCCAGCCGGCGCTCCACCTCGGCGCGCGTCGGATAGGACGGCTGGCACCCCTCGCGCTCGACCGAGAGGCCCGCCGCCGCGATCGCGCGCCGCAGCGCGGCCCCGAGCTCCATCCCGGCGGCGAGCCCCGCGGCGAGCACGCCCGTGAGCGCGTCCCCCGCGCCCGTCGTGTCCACGGCGCGGGCGGGCAGCGCGGGGAGCGCCTCGCCCGAGGGCAGCATCACCGCCCCGCGCGCGCCCCGCGTGAGCACCACCCGCTCGGGCAGGCGACCGCGCAGCGCCTCGTGCTCGAGCTCGTTGACGACGGCCAGATCGAACTGGCCGACGAGCGCGGGATCGATCGCGTTCACGGGCGACGGATTGCAGATCGACAGCGCGCCGTCGGCCCGCGCGGCCGAGAGCACGCCGGCGACCGCCTCGGTCGGGATCTCGCCCTGGCAGAGCCAGACCGAGGCCCCGCACGGCGAGGGCGGCGCGACGAGCGCGTTGGCGCCGGGGAGGGCGAGGATCTGGTTCTCCCCGGCCTCGTCGACGCAGATCAGGGCCACGCCCGTCGTCACGCCGCGGTGGACCACCACGGCGGACTGGTCCACGCCGTCGGCGGCGAGCGCGGCCGCGCAGAGCGCGCCGTGGGCGTCGTCGCCGCGCGCGCCCACGAGCCGCACGCGGGCGCCCATGCGCGCCGCCGCGACCGCCTGGTTCGCGCCCTTGCCGCCGGGCGCGGTGAGAAAGCGGCGGCCCAGCACGGATTCGCCCGGACGCGGCAGCCTCGGGCCATAACCGATGAGGTCGGCGGTGATCGACCCGCAGATCGCGAGCAGCCCCATCCCCGCCGCATACCACGAATGCGGCGGCGCTCATGCGTTTTGGCCAAGGAGGCCCCGTATGCCCGAGGTGTCAGAGATTCACGAATCCAGCGCCCTGTTCCTCGCCGCCTGGAAGCGCTTCAGCCGTGGCCTCCCCGCCCGCCGCATCGAGGACCTCGACGGGGTCTCCCTCATCCTCACGGGGACGCAGATGGCCTTGCTGAACGTCGCCGCGCTCTCCTCGGCGGCGCGCGACCGCGGCGATCTCGAGCGCCGGGCGCGCGCCGCCGTCGAGCGCGCCGGCCGGAGCGGCCTCCCCTGGTCCTTCGCGGTCCCCGAGCCGTGGGCGCCCGGCGGCGATCTGGCGGAGGCCGCCGGCGTCCTGACCCGGCTCGGCTTCGCGCCGGCCGAGCGGGTCACGGGCATGGCGACCGACGCGCTCGCGCCGCCGCGCCGCGAGCTCGCCGATCTCGAGCTCCGGCGCGTGTCCGACGCCGAGACCCGCGCCGCCGTCGCCGACCTCAACGCCGGCTGCTACGGCGTCTCGCTCCCGGAGGGCCGCGCCGCCATGGCGCACCCGTCGATCTGGGGCGAGGGCGCGTTCGGGCGGGTGGGGTACCTCGGCGGCCAGCCCGTGTGCTGCGCGGCGACCTGCATCGTGGAGGGCGTGCGCTACGCCGCCCTCGTCGCCACCGCCGCCGAGCACCGGCGCAAGGGGTACGCCGAGGCGGCCCTGCGCGGCTGCCTCGACGACGCGCTGAGGGCCACCGGCATCCGCAGGACGGCCCTGCACGCGTCGGAGATGGGCCTCGGGCTCTACGAGGCCATGGGCTACCGCGCGATCACGCGCTTCGCGTTCTACGTGCCGCCGCAGGCCTGAGCCCGGCCGGAGCTCACCGCAGCGCCTCCGGCGGCGTCTCGAGCACGCAGAGCGCCGTCTCGGGATCGCAGGTGACGCGCTCCTCCAGATCCGGGTTGATCCCGGATCCCGTGAGCCTGCCCGCCTTCGGATCCGCCTGCGGATCGCAGAGGCTCGGGTCGATGCCGGGCTCTCCCATGTTGTCGACGCCGCAGGAGACCGCAGGGGCGAGGCCCACGACGCTGTAGGACGCGGTGCAGCCGTCCTTCGTGTACGTCAGATCCGCCGTCATCTGCGTCCCCGGGAGCGCCGCCGTGACGTAGACGCGGACGTTGCTCCACTCGTAGCGGATGTTCGTCGCGGGCCGCTCGTCGGACGCCGGGAGCGAGAGCTCCGCGGCGCTGAGCGAGGGCACCGTGCAGACGTCGTTGTCGTCCGGGTCGACCGACGTGAACTCGCCCATCGAGAGCACATCCCCGCCGTCGACCTCGAGCCCCGCGCCCTGCGCCTCGGTGGCCAGCGCGCCGAGCCCCGTCGTGCGAATGTAGAGCAGCGCCCTCTCCAGGTCCTGCACCTCGCGATCCTTCGCCGAGGAGGGGTTGTATTTCTCCATCCCGATGACCTCGCCCCGCAGCGTGTCGCAGTCGCCCTCGCCGACCTTCGAGCCGGGCTTCAGCGTGTATTTCGCGGCGAAGCCGCCGTGCGCGACCGTGCAGTTGATCTTCGGCTGCTCGCAGGACGCGATCAGCGCTGCGAGGACGACCATCAGACCGGCTTGCATTCCGTAGGTTCGTTTCATGGGAATCTCCGCCTCGCGCGGCGCGGCCTAGAAGGTCACCTTGGCGCTGATCCGGAACGTCCTCGGCGCCTGGTACGCGATCGCCTTGCCGAAGTTCGGGTTCTTGTTGACCGGATCGAACGCGGTGCCATCGGCGTTCGTCAGGTTGGCGAGGTCGGCCGTCGTCCCCCCGGCGATGGGCTGCACCTGCGCCGCCGTGTACCGCTGGTCGACGGCCGTCGTGGCCTGGAAGTTGAAGAGGTTGAACCCGTCGACCGCGAGGATCAGCGCGCTGTCCCTGGCGAGCTGCACGCCCACGCCGACGTGAGCGTCGATGTCGTGCACCCAGGGCAGGCGCTCGCCGCTCCCGCGCGGCAGGATGAAGACCTCATCCGGGCCGTAGAGCAGGTGGGCGCCGAGGTGCGAGGTCGGCGCGCCGGAGCGGGCGCGGTAGGCGCCGCCGACGTTCACGAAGAGCCCGTTCTCGAAGACGAAGTCCTTCGCGCCGTACAGCTTGATCTGGTGCCGGTGATCCCCCGGCAACGGGCCCTCGCGGTTGGGGAGGAGCGACAGCAGGTCGAAATCCGTGTTCATGTTCGGATCGAGCTGCTGGGTCTCCGGCTTGAACAGCCCGGACCAGTTGCCGCGCAGCCACGAGAGCCTGTAGCTCGCCTGCGCGAGCCAGCCGCCGGCGAACACCTTCTCCGCGTACACGGTGAACGCGTCGTAATCGCGCTTCCCCTTCGGGAAGTCCTTGGCGGCGCCGTACCCCGGGTTGGCGATGAAGTAGCTCTGCGCCTCGTCGCGGCTCAGATCCTCGATGATCCGGTTCTGCCAGCGCTTCGTGTACGTGGCGCCGATCCGCACCTTGGGCATGACCTCGTACTCGCCGCCGAGGACGATCTCGTCCGACGACTGCGGCTCGAGCTCCGGATCGATGGGCGCCTTGTCGCTCCCGATGACGTTCCAACGCTGGTTCGGCGCGTGGGGGCCGTTGAACACGAGGTGCCCGTCCTCGTCCTCGCACTCGGCCTGGGTCTGCCCCTGGTCGCTGGGATCGCACGCCCCCGCGTCGCGGAACGCGTAGATGAGCCGCTCGCCGGGGATCAGGCGATCGACGAGGTTGAGCGGCACGCTCTCGTAGTACCGGGCATAGTTCGCGAACAGCTTGGACTTGCCCGATTGCGTGATGTCATAGATGACGCCGACCCGCGGCGACCACTGGTGCGGCAGGACCATGGCCCGGTTGCCGTCGTCCCCGTAGAGCAGCTGGGCGTCGTAGCGGAGCCCGGCGTTCAGGGTCACGCGATCGAGGATGCTCCAGCTGTCCTGCACGAAGCCGCCGACCGTGAGCGACGTCGAGTCCGACTCGTACTTCGCGAGCGACACCGGGTCGTCCGGGCCGCCCAGGAAGCCCTGACGGCGATAGTCGTAGACCACCGTGCCATCCGGGAACTCGGTCAGGATGGTGCCGCCCGACTGCCCGCGCTCGTTGTGATAGCCCATCACCTCGACGTCGACGCCGCTCTTGACGACGTGGTGGCCGAGGGCCGAGACCAGGCTGGTCAGCATGGCCTTGGCCTGGTAGCGCGTGAGGACCGACTCGCTCAGCACGCCCGGGCCGCCGGTGTAATAATAGCCGGGCACCGGGCACAGCTCGCTGCCCTCGGCGGCGCCCTGCACGCAGCGCTGCGTCGCGTCGCTCGGCTCGAACTCGTGGACGGAGCGCGGCGGCGAGCGCTGCCAGAGCACCTGGACGACGTCGGAGAGCCCCTCTCCGCTCCCGATCGTCGTCCCGTCCGAGGCGCGCACGGCGCTGAGCTCGTGGTGCATGCCGAGCGTGACGTCGAGCAGGTGCGTCTTGTTCTTGAAGGCAGAGGACCACTTGAGCGAGGCGTCGGTCGCGTTGGTCACGTACCTGTGCGCGATGGCGTCGTACGCGCCGTTGATGATGCCGCCGTTGTAGGCGTTGTCGATCTCGATCCTGCCGTCCTTCGGGTTCATCCCGAAGGTCCCGTCTCCGCCCGACACGGTCGGCGTGCCGTGAACGGACAGCGCCACGGTGTTGTCCGGATCGATGGCCAGCGTCAGCTTGCCGATGTACTGAATGCTCTGCTGCCTGGCATAGTAGACGTCCCGCGTCTCCGACAGGCGCTTCTCCGCCTCCGCCTCGGTCTCGCCCGGCGGCACGGGGACGTCCAGGTTCCGCTCGAGGCGATAGGTCGCGAGCGACGGGGAGACCCCGGCGTAGAACCACAGCCTGTCCTTCAGGATCGGGCCGCCGATCTCGACCCCGAAGTCGCGGATCCCGTCGAGGCTGACGTCGGTGCCGATCGCGCTCTCTTGCTGGACGACCCGGGCCCGCGCCCCCTCGAAGAGGCCGGGCGTCAAGCCGAGGAAGACCGAGCCGTGGAGCTCGTTGGAGCCCGACTTGGTGACGACGTTGTAGTAGCCGCCCGTCGAGCGGCCGTATTCCGGCATGTAGCCGCCCGTGATGACGTTGACCTCGTCGATGAACTCGACCGAGAGCGGCGTCCCGAGGATGCCGAACCCCGGGTTGTTCACCGACACGCCGTCGATCACATACTGGTTCTCCGGCGAGGTCGTCCCGCTGATCGACACGCCGTACCGGTCGGCGAACGCGCCCGGCGCGACCTCGGCGAGGGACTCGAACGACCGGGTGGCCGACCCCTTCGCGCCCGGCGGGTTGAGCGGGATGCGGCTCATGAACTCGGAGCTCACGTTGACGCCGGTCGCGCTCGAGCCGACATCGACCGTCGGCGAGGCGGCCACGACGACGATCTCCGTCGCCTGGAGCGCCTCCGGCAGGAGCTGGCTGTTCACCCGGATCGTGCTGTCGAGCCGCAGCTCGATGCCGCCGCGACTGTACGGCCGGTAAGCCTCCTTGTCCAGCCGGAGCGTGTAAGTCCCCGGCGGCAGGTTCGGGACACGGTATTGACCGGAGCTATCGGTCACCACGACCTGCTCCCCCTGGAGCGAGGGCGACGTGACCGTGACGACCACATCCGGGGTCGGCTGGTTCGTCGCGGCGTCGATGACCGTCCCCGTGAGCACCGCGGAGCCGGTCGCGAACGCCGTGGTGCTCGAGAGCGCGCCCGCGAGCGCGAGCAACGGAGCGGCCCACCGGCCGCGCTTGACATGCAAAGGATTCACGAAGGCTCCTGAGTTCGGCAGTGAACGACCGTGGACCACGATACACACGGCGTCGCGCCGAGCCTAGCCCGTTGTCGCCCGGGCTCGTGTCCCTGCGTGCCCCCCCTGGCTGCGCGCGTGAGGTCTCGCCGGGCCGACCGGGCCCGGCGAGGGGGCTCCGGGCGGGGTGGGCCCCGCGCGGAGCTCGGGGCGCCGGGCCAGGCCTCGCTCAGGAACGAGCCATCATGGGCGCGACCAGCCGTTGATCGGGGCGCCTGGAGTCCGCGCGAGGAAAGCCCGCACGCCGGGCGGCGGGGATGCCCACGGCGCGAGGCGCGCCGGGAGCCGCTCGATCGGCACCATGGCCGAGCGCGAATAGGAGCTCCACGCGCCGTCGCCGCAGGCATAGCAGGCGCCGCGCGCGAGCTGCGCGGTCATCCGGAGCCAGCCCCGGGCGGCGTATCCTGGCGCGAGCTTCACGAGCGCCGGGGGGTCCTGCGCCTGCCGTGCGGCGACCGGGATCTCCTCGAACGCGTCGAGGAGCGCCGCGGCCTCGCGCTGCAGCGCCGGCACGCCGGGCACCTCGGCGAGCAGATCGACGGCCGCGCCCCGCTCGGCGTCCCACACGACGAACCCCGCGCCGTCGAAGCCGTGCGCGCCGCATGCGTAGGTGTACGTCCGCTCCTCGATGAACAGGTACGGCCCCACGCTCCCGATCACCGTGGCCCGGTGCTCGATCACGTTGCTCCCGTCCGCGTCCGGCGGCGTGATCACCTCCTGGCGCGCGCCGGCCCCGCGCAGCACGAGGTGCGCGCGTTGCCCCGTGCCCTCGCCCGGCCCGTGCACGTCCCCGAGCGCGAGCTCGCAGGCCGAGGTCTCCACGTCCTCCGTGCGGATCTCCCAGCGCCACTCCCCTCGCCGGGTCGCCACGACGATCCCGGGCTCCTCGCGCAGGACCGCGCCGTCCTCGGCGACGTGCCATGTCGTCCCGCCGCCCTCGCTGCTCCACACGAGGACCGCCCCGCCCGTCGCGGTGTCCTCCGCCGCCTGGGGCTCGGGCGCGCGCGCGGCGGGCGCGGGCTGGACATCGATGGTGACGGGAGGCGCGGGCTGGGGCCGGGCGGCACAGCCGGAGGTCAGCGTCAGGAAGGCGATCCAGAAGGCAGGTCGGGAGCGCAGCATGCCGGCCGGACTAGCACGGGGCATGCCGCGGAACGGCGCGGGGAAAGCCCGTGCGGCGACAGGGGCGGGTGTCGTCGCGCGCCCGCGCGGCGTGGCTGGCGGGCCTCATCGCGGGATCCTGAGCCGGCCTGCCGCGCGGGTGAGCTCTGCGTGGAGGCGCGCGGCCTCGGCCGCCTCGCTCCTCGACGTGCCCCTGCTAATCCGCCGGAACTTCCGAGCGGTACGGCTGTGGCGTATGCTCCCACCGGCATGCCGGATCGACCGAAGCAGAGCGTCCTCGCGGTGCAGAACATCAAGGGAGGGGTCGGCAAGACGACGATCGCCGTCAACCTGGCCGCGCTCCTCGCCGAGAGGCACCACCGACGCGTCCTTCTGATCGACGCCGACTCGCAGTGCAACGCCAGCCTGTACCTGCTCAGCGACCAGCGCTTCGAGGCGAGGACGCGCGAGGACAAGGAGCGCCGGGAGGGCAACCTCCACGATCTGTTTCACGGCGACGTGCGGTACTTCGACGTGGTGAGCGGCAAGCCGCGCGGCCCGCTGCGCAAGGTGAGCGATTACCAGGAGCCCGTGCGGACGTGCGCCGGCGGGGGCTCGCTCACGCTCGTGTACGGGAGCGCGAGGATGTTCGAGGTGCAAGAGATCGCGGCGGAGATCGTCGTGTCGCGGATCAAGAAATGGCTGCCCAGGACCGGCAATGCGTACGAGCACGTCATCATCGACTGCCCGCCGAGCATCAGCAGTGTCAGCCTGGCGGCGCTCAAGGCGGCGGACAGGATCCTGGTCCCGATGACGGCGGATCAGTTCTCGCTGCACGGGCTGCCGCTCCTCATGAGAGCGCTCAAGGAGTACAAGAAGGTCCTGGACATCAAGGCGGAGGTCGCCGGGGTGGTTCTCAGCATGTTCCCGCCGGCGAACGACGCCGATCAACGCGCCAAGGCAGAGCGGTTACGTGCAAGGGATCAGCGATCTGTGCGCGGCGCAGAAGCCTGCGGTTCGCTGCCTCTCCGCGGTGATCTCCAGGGATGAGGCGTACCGTGACTCGTTCGAGCGGAACGAGCCGCTGCCGTTCTCCGGCGATCCGGCGCACGCGCGGCTCGTCGACGAGCTTGAGGCGGTCGCGCACGAGGTGGGGCTGCTTGGAGGTGCGCCATGACGAGCCCCGAGCGTACGGGCAGTGATGGAGTACGGGCAGCGCGCGCGCTGCTGAGCCTGGTCGAGGAGCACTCCGCCGACGACTTCCAGGCCGCCGAGGCGATCCTCGGTGGGCAGAAGGAGCTGGCGCAGGTCCTCCAGCTGCTCCGCGACTTCAAGCGGCAGCAAGGCCCCGAGGACCAGGAGCCCGTGTCGATTGAAGGGCTGCGCGAGATCGTGAAGAAAGAAGTCGTCGAGCTTGCCCGAGCCAATGCCGAGGTCGAGCCGAAGATCCGTGATTTGTGCGAGCGGCTTGCTGGCCCATTACCAAACTCGACGCTCGAAAACACAGTCGAACAAATTCTTGCTCATCTGGACGATAGATATTCTAATGCCGCAGGGAGAGTATTGAATTTTGCGGGTGTGCTCCGTGTCGCGTCTTTTACTGCGGGACCGGCTCATCGGGAAAGAATCGAGTCGCTTCTCCGCGGGCTCGCGATCTCGGCGATCGCCGAGAACGTGATCATGCTGCCGACGCTGCACTCCATTGCGCAGCTCCGAACCATGTGGGCGCCCAATCCGCTGCCCTACAAGGCTCAGGAATCACGCCAGCACCTCGCAGAGAGGCTCATCAAGGACGCGGAGCGGCTGGCGTCTGACAAGATCGAGGACATCACGACCCGCTTGCTGGCCGAAGGGCTGCGCGGCCCTGCCGACCGGGCGATCGCGGAGACACGCCGGAGGAACAAGAAGGCGGCCCATGGCGAGTAGGCGATCGCGCCGCGACTCACTGCGCGAGAAGCTGCTCGCGGAGGTTGGCCGGCAGGTCGAGCGCCGGCTCGGAGGCTCCGGGGCGGAGCTCGCTGGCTCCCAGCAGACCCTCGCTTACCTGAGCTGGCTCGCCTGGCACTGCAGCGGGTTCGCGACGGTCCCGGCGTTCCTGAACGCGGCACGCGCGGACATCCTCGCCATCTTGCATGCCGGCGCGCTCGGGGTGGAGCGCACCGCCCATGTCCACGCCCGGAGCCTCCTGGAGAATTTCGTGCGGCACTGCTACTTCGACTCGCGGCCATCCCTGTTCGTCGCGCGTTGCCTCCTCCCCGAGGAGGACGTGAGGGACGTCTGGGCCGACCTGCTCGAGGAGATCCAGCGCCTCCCGCACTTCCAGCCGGCGCTCGGCGACGCCGCCGAGACCTCGATTCTGTTCTCCGAGATCGAGCACGCCTACAAGCAATCCAGCCGCTTCGTGCACGGCTCCACCGCCCGCTACCGGAGCCTTTACCGGGACATCCGCTCGATCGACCTCGACGCGGAGCGCGCCCGGGACCTCGATGCCTCGCTCCGGCGCCTCGGCGAGGCCTGCCTGCTCCTCCTGGCGCTGTATCACCTCGGGCCTTACCTGCTCGTCTCGCAGCCCATCCGGCGTTACATGATGCGTGACGCCATGGGCCCCCGCGGGCGCGCCTGCTTTCTGCGCTGCATGGAGTCCGTTCCCGTGACCTGGGCGCAGCACCAGCGCGCTGCGGCGCTCCGCGCCTTTCGGGAGCGAAAGCGGAAGCCCTTTCCGACGAGAGATGGCCTGCTGCTCGACAGGAAGGGGCTCGCCCTGGTGGCGAGCCCGAGAGCGTCGACCACGTCGTAGGCTTCCGCTCTCGACTCCCGCTCGGCTCTCGGGAGCTTCCAGCGGGAGCCCAGGCCGCATGAGGATCTCCCTCGCCGCCGCTGGTGTTCAGTCCGCGCCCCTCGCGGCCACGGCGCCTGTCCCGCCGCCGGCGAGCGCCCGCGCGCGCCGCACGAGATCGATGAACTCCCGCTGATCGCCCCTCCTCGACGCGGCCGCCCGCGCGATCGCCTCGACGTCGGAGAGCCGGAGGGCGCGCGCGTGCGGGCTCCTCCGCAGGATCTCGGAGAAGCCGGCCACCGCGGCCGCGAAGCGGAGGTCGGCCGGCGCCGCGTCGAACGCGGCGGCGATGGCGCTCGGGGCCAGCTTGACCGTCGTCTCCTCCGCCCGGTCCGAGCCGAGCGGCGCCTTGTGCCGGAGGCGCACGACGACCGGCGCCGCGCCCTCGATCCGCGGCGCCGCGCCCCGGAGCTCGACGTCGTAGAGGGCCGTCACGCTGTGCCCGGCGCCGATCTCGCCCGCGTCCACCCGGTCGTTGCGGAAGTCCCTGTCGGCCACATCGCGGTTCTCGTAGCCGATGAGCCGGTAGCTCTTCACGAAGCGCGGATCGAACTCGACCTGGATCTTCACGTCGCGCGCGATGACCTGGAGCATCCCGCCCACCTGCTCGGAGAACACCCGCCGCGCCTGCGCCTCGCTGTCGATATAAGCGTAGTTGCCGTCTCCCTGATTGGCGAGCTGCTCCATCATCACGTCCTTGTAGTTGCCCTGGCCGAAGCCGATGGTGGACAGCGTGATCCCCTTGTCCTTCGCGCGCCTGATCGTCTCCAGGATCTCCTCGTGGGAGGTCGCGCCGACGTTGGCGTCGCCGTCGGAGAGCACGACGACGCGGTTCACGTGCCCCTTGACGAGCGTCCGCTCCGCCAGGCGGTAAGCGAGGTCGATGCCGCTCGCCATGGCGGTGGAGCCGCCCGCGGTGAGGTCGTCGATGGCGGCGAGGATCCGCCCCTTGCTCTCGACGCCGGTCGGCGCGAGCACCTCGCGCACGCTGCCCGCATAGGTGCAGAGCGCGACCGTGTCGCCCGGCTTGAGCGCCTCGGTGAGCATCTTGAGGCTCCGCTTCGCGAGCCCGAGCTTGTCCGGCGACCGCATCGATCCGCTGGTGTCGACGAGGTACACGAGGTGCACCGGCGTGCGCTCCCTGGCCGACACGCGCTTTCCCTGGACGGCCACGCGGACGAGGTGGTGGCCCACGGTGAACGGCGAGGGCGCGGCCGCCAGGTGCACGGCGAACGGGCCGGTCGCGGGAGACGGATATCCGTAATCGAAGTAGTTGAGGAACTCCTCCGCGCGCACGGCCTGATAAGGAGGCAGCGCGCCCTCCAGGATCTTGCGGCGCGCGATGGCGTAAGAGGCCGTGTCCACGTCGATCGCGAAGGTCGAGAACCGGTCCTTCGCGGGGTCCTCGACCGGGTTCACGCCATAGTCCTGGTACGACTCGCTGCCCTGGGGCTCGGGGGCCGGGGCGGCGACCACGGGATTCGGGGCGGCGACCGCCGCGCGCTTCCGGGCTGCGACCCCCGCGGGCCTCGGGGCGGCGGCCGCGGCGGGCGGCGGGGCCGCGGCGGGCGCGGCGCCCAGCGCGACCGCCTCGGCCTCCTCGCGCGCGGAGCCGCCGCCCTCGGTCACCGGCGTGTCGTACTCCGGCTGCGTGGGCCGCGCGGCGGCGGTGTCCGCGGGCGCGAGCGGCGCCGCGTCCGTGGCGCGGGGAGACGAGGCGCCGCAGCCGAGGAGCAGCGCGGTGACGAGGGCAGGGGCGACGAGGGCGAGGGGCCGAGTGCGCATGAAGAGTCCTCCTTGAAGGGACCGCGAGCGCGGATCCCGCATCACGATCTCGAGGGGCGTCATCGTCGACTCCCCACGCGTTGTCCCGGCGACCGCACGCGCGGCCTCCGGCCATCTCGGGGGTGAGGCCGACTCCCTCGCCGCGATCACCGCTCCTCCGCCGCTCCCGTGGTTCGAGAGGCAGCGCTGGATCGTGCTCCGCCGGGCGAGGGCCAGGGTGGGCCCTCCCCCGGGCGGTCGAGGGGACGTCTCACGGCCGGGGCCCGCGATGACGGAGCCCGGTTGCGTCCAAGCGCCCAGGAAACGCGGCCGCGCAGGCCGACCTTACACCTCGCAGCGCGGGGCGAGCCGGGCGTCCAGGGACCTGCCGGAGATGGAGTCGGCGACAGCGATGCGCTCCGCCTGGAGCCAGGGGATCTCGTCTCCCATGCTCCCGGTCGTGTCGAGGGAGACGGTTCGTCCAGGGCACCAGGCCTGTTGCGCCGACGGCCCGGAGCCAGGCCATGGCTGGACGCACGGCATTGGCTGTCTATGCTCGACGGGTGCTCTCAGGGGAGCTCTTGGGGGGGCGCTTTCGTATCGACGCGCTCGCGGACGCCGGGGGGATGGGCGCGGTGTACCGCGCCTACGATATCGCCACCGGCAAGCGGGTCGCCGCCAAGGTGCTGCACGACCCGTCGCCGCAGCACCTCGCGCGCTTCGCCAAGGAAGCCGAGCTCCTCGCCCGCCTCTCCCATCCGGGGATCGTCCGGTACATCGCGTACGACGCCGCGCGCGGGAGCCGGCCGTTCCTGGTCATGGAGTGGCTCGAGGGCGAGGCCCTCTCCCGCCTGCTCGCGCGGCGCTGCCTCACGATCGACGAGGCCGTGGAGCTCGGGGCGCGCGTGGCCGCGGCGCTGGGCGCCGCGCACGCGCGGGGCATCGTCCACCGCGATCTCAAGCCGTCCAACATCTTCCTCGTCGGCGGCCGGATCGCGGAGCCCAGGCTCCTCGATTTCGGGATCGCGTATTTCCCGGGCACGGCCCCGATCACCGGCGACGGCGTGCTGGTCGGCACGCCGGAGTACATGGCCCCGGAGCAGGCGCGCTGCGGCGATGAGATCGGCCCGCCGGTCGACGTCTTCTCGCTGGGCTGCGTGCTCTTCGAGTGCCTCACCGGCGCGCCGCCCTTCCGGGCGGGTCACCTGGTCGCCCTGCTCGCCCGGATCATCTTCGACGAGGCGCCGCTCCTGCTCGAGCGCCGCCCCGACGCCCCCCCGTGGCTCGCCGCGCTGCTCTCGCAGATGCTCGAGAAGAGCCCCGCGCGTCGCCCGCGCGACGGCGCCGCGGTGCTCGCCGCGCTCACCGCCCAGGAGGCCCATGACGCCCCCGCCTCCGCGGCGACGATCTCCGCGATCACCGGCAGCGAGCGCCGCTTTCACGGGGTCGTGGTGGTGGGCCGCGCGCCCTGCTCGGCGCTGGACGTCACGCTCTCGCCCTCGGAGCTGGGCGCGGACGCCGGCGCGCACCGCGAGGTCGCGGCCTGCTTCGGTGGGCGCCTCGAGCGGCTCGCGGACGGCACGAGCGTGATCATCCTCAGCGGCCCGCGCGTGCCGACCGACGTCGCCGCGCAGCTCGCGCGCTGCGCCATGACCCTCAAGGAGCGCGACCCCGCACGCCCGATCGCGATCACCGTCGGCTGGGGCGAGCTCGGCCGCGGCCTCCCGGTCGGCGACGCCATCGAGCGCGCGGCCGCCCTGCTCCGGTCCGCCGGCCACGCGCCCGCGCGCGCGCCCCGGATCCTCCTCGACGACGTCACCGCCACGCTGCTCGAGACCCGCTTCGACGCGGCGCGCGCCGCGTCCGGCGCGCTCGAGCTGCTCGGCGAGCGCGTGGCCGTCGAGGCGTCGCGCCTGCTCCTCGGCAGGCCCGCGCCGTTCGTGGGCCGCACGCACGAGCTCCGGCTCCTCGAGCACACCTTCACCGCGTCCGCCGACGAGCCCGCCGCCCACGCGATGCTCATCCTCGGCGCCGCCGGCACGGGTAAATCCCGGCTCCTCAAGGAGCACCTCGCGGCGCTCCGGCGCTCCGGCGCGCGCGTGGAGATCTGGGCGGGGCGCGGGGACGCCCTGCGCGCGGGCTCGACCGGCGGGCTGCTCGCGGAGGCGATCCGGGACGCGGCGGGGATCAAGGGCAGCGAGCCGATCGAGCAGCGGCGCGCGCTCCTGCGGGCCCGCGTCGCCCGCCGCGTACCCAGGGCGGAGCAGCGGCGCGTCGAGGAGTTCCTCGGGGAGCTCGCCGGCGTCCCCTTCCCCGACGAGGACAGCCTCCCGCTCCGCGCCGCCCGGAAGGACCCCGACCTGCTCGGCGAGCAGATGCAGCGGGCGCTCCGCGGCTTCCTCCGCGCGGAGTGCGCGGCGCAGCCCGTGCTGCTCGCGCTCGAGGACGTGCACTGGGCCGATCGCGCGTCCATCGCGGCCATCTCCGCGGCGCTGCGCGAGCTCGCCGATCTGCCGCTGCTCGTGCTCGCCACGGCGCGCCCGGAGATCAAGCAGGCGTACCCGGATCTCTGGGCCGAGCACGGGCGGCAGGAGCTCTGGCTGCGGCAGCTCTCGCCGAAGGCGTGCGCGCGGCTCGCGCGCGAGGTGCTGGGCGACGCGGCCGGCGAGACGCTCGTCGCGCGCGTGGTCGAGCAGTCCGACGGCCATCCGTTCTTCCTCGAGGAGCTGATCCGCGCGACGGCCGAGGGCCGGGGCGACGCGCTGCCCGAGACCGTGGTGGCCATGGTGCAGGTCCGGCTGGAGGCGCTCCCTCCCCACGTGCGCCGGGCCCTGCGCGCCGCGAGCGTGTTCGGCGAGGTGTTCTGGCGCGGCGCGGTCTCGCGCCTGCTCGGCGGCGACGAGCCCGCCTCCATCCAGGAGTCCCTCTCCGCGCTCGTCGCGGGGGAGCTCTGCCTGCGCCACGACGAGAGCCGCTTCCCCGGCGAGGAGGAGTACGCCTTCCGCCACGCGCTCCTGCGCGAGGGCGCCTACGCGCTGCTCACCGAGGAGGATCGCGCGCTCGGCCACCGGCTCGCGGCCGAGTGGCTCGAGGCCGCGGGCGAGGCCGATCCGCTGGTCCTCGCGGCCCATTGCGAGCGCGGCGGCCTGCCCGTGCAGGCGGCGACGCTCAACCTCCGCGGCGCCGAGCTGGCGAGCGCGCGCCGGGCTTACCTCGACGCCGAGGGCTGCTACGCGCGCGCCGAGGCGCTGCTCGGCGTGCTGCCGCCCGGGGCGCGCCGCGGGCTCGGCCTCACGCGCTTCCGGCTCGGCCGTCACCCCGAGGCCCTCGCCGATCTCGCGGCGGCGCGCGAGGCGGCCGCGGAGCGGGAGCCCGGCGCGACGATCGATCTGCTCCTCGACGAGGCGATGGTCCTCGACTGGTCCGGCGACTACCGCGCGGCCGCCGAGCGGGTCGAGGCCGCCGAGCGCCTCGCCGGTCGGGCGGCGTCGCCGCTGCTCGGGGCGCGCCTGCTCCTCGGGGTGGGCCGCTCGCTGCACCGCGCCTGCCGCGAGGAGGAGGCCGCGGCGGTGCTGACGCGCGCCTCGGCGCAGGCCGCGGAGCTCGGCGACCAGGGCTACGAGACCCACCTCATCGCCGGGCTGCTGCTCGGCTTCATCCTGGCGGGCCTCGGGCGGGTCGAGGAGGCGGCGCGGATCCTCGACGAGGTGATCCGCGGCTGCGAGGAGCGCAGCGATCTCCTGCACCTCGGCGCCGCGCTGAACAACCGCGCGCTCGTGCGGGCCCTCCGCGGCGACCGCGCCGGGATGATCGCCGATCTCGAGCGCACCACCGAGCTCGGGCGCGACCTCGACCAGCCCGCGCTCGAGCTCGTCGGGCACTACAACCTCGCCGAGTACCTCTACCTCATGGACGACCTCGAGGCCGCGGCGCGCCACGCGCGCGCCACCCGGTCGATCGCGCAGCGATCCGGCGACCACCACGCCCCGACCGCGGTCGCGCTGCTCACCGCGCGCCTCCGCCTCTACCGGGGCGACGAGGCGCGCGCCCGCGCGGCCGTCCAGCGGCTCCGTGCGGCCTCGCGCGGCGCCTTCGGCGAAGCGCTGTCGCCCGCGGAGGACGTGCTCTGCGCGATGGTCGAGCTCGCGACCTCGGAGGACGACGACGCCGCCGCGTGGGCCGCGCTCGAGGAGCGCTCTCGGCGCTGCTCGGTCGGTCAGGAGCGGATCGAGGTGCTCGAGGCGCGCGCCCTCGCCCTCCACCGCCGCGGCCGGCGCGCCGAGGCCCGGGCCCAGCTCGAGCGCGCCCTCGCCGCCGCCGCCACCATTCCGAACGTCATGGGCGGCCGACTCCGGCGCTGGCATCGAGAGATGATGACTGGAGAGACGCTGACGCTCCATCGACATCGCGAGAGTGAGACGCTTCCTGAGCGTCGATGAGGCGCCGACAGGCCGAAGACCGCGCCCGACGCCCGGGACGCTTTCGCGCCACATTACACAAATCACGCCTTGCTGACAGAAGACGCAAGGTGGTAATTTATGAGTTCGCTCGATCGTCCAGATACATGGGAGTCCGGGGGGGGCTCATGGTTGCGACATGACGGACGAAGGGCTCTGTCGCGAGCTCCAGGGGAGGGGGAGGAACGGATGTATCTCAAGCTCACGTCACTCAAGCGGACTTCGTTCGTGCTGGGCTGCGCCGCCGCGCTGTCGGGCTGCATCGCCGAGATGGAGGACACCGAGGCGCTGGACGAGCTCGCGGGTGAAGCGCAGGGCGCCTTGGTCATGGAGAACGCGCTCAGCGCGAACGCCTTGAACCTCAACGCCCTGAACCTCAATGCGCTGAACCTCAACGCGCTGCACCCGGATGCGCTCAGCGCGAAGAGCCTCGCCGCCCTCGCGGCGCCCGACCTGGGCGGCGACATGGCGCGCGAGCTCGTGCGCTACGCGGTGAGCTGCGCCCTGGACAGCCATCAGAGCTTCAAGCTCTCGTGGAGGGATGAGAATGGCAAGCTGCGCAAGGAGCGCTACGTGGGGCAGCTCGGCGTCGCGCCCACCTGGGCCACGGGGCCGCTCGACGAATACGGGCAACGGCTGGTGTCCGCGTGCCTGGCGGCGCGCGTGAACTACTATCAGGTTCCGGTCGTCATCTCCGTCCGGTCGCACGAGAACCCGCTGAAGAAGCTCTGCACGAGCCAGGAGCTCATCGATTATCCGGACGTCGAGGGGACCTTCTGGGGCAACGTGTTCGCCGAGGAGCCCTACATCAACGCGTGCTACAACAGCGCGACGATCGACAACTCGCGCGCGCACAAGCGCGACTGCGCCGTGGGGCACCTGGGCGCCGACGGCCAGATCGTGGAGTGTGGAATGATCCGCATCGTCGGGTCGTGCAGCGACGTCTGCCAGCCCCTGGACGCCTCCAAGCAGTATTATCAATCCTGCATCGAGCGCCCCGATCGGAACAGCTCGACCACGAAGGTGGTGATCACCACGTCCCTGCCGTGACGGCGCGCGGCTGTCCAGCCACGCTCGACGGATGTCGTCGCGGTGCGGGCGGCGGAACGTCGAACGTCGGTGATCGTAGAGCCTGGCGAGCGCGCGCGATCATCATACATAGGGCCACATCGCCGGCTGTTACCGATCGTAGCGCGATCGCCGCCAGGGCGTTACGGATCGTAGCGCGACGCCGGCGAGCGAGGCTGCCTGTGCGCGCCCCGGGCGGTGATATGGCTAGTCCCTCGAACCCTCGCATGATACTCGAACCCACGCTGGTTGTGGAGTCGAGGCGGCTCGGGCCTACCGTTGGGGGCTCACCTCCGGGGCTTGCGTCCCGGCGAGCCCCTCTCGTGGCTCGCCTACACTTCAGCCCCTCCGGTGAGCCCCCAAAGGGCCGCACCACCCGCGTCCAGATCCTCGCCGCCGAGCTCCTCGCTCCCCTTTCGTGGTTCAATCTCTGCCCGTCGACCTGACCGTTCACGGAGGAGCTCCGCGATGAGCGCAATGAGCCGCGAGCGTTTCCAGTCCAGCCTGAGCCGCTCCAGGAAGATCGCCGTCCTGACCGGCGCCGGGGTCTCGGCGGAGTCGGGCATCCCCACGTTCCGCGGCGCGGGCGGGCTGTGGCGGCGCCACGACGCGACGCGCCTCGCCACGCCCGAGGCCTGGCAGCGCGATCCGGGCCTCGTGTGGGAGTTCTACCATCACCGGCGCGAGCGCGCGCTCGGCTGCGCGCCGAACCCGGCCCACCACGCCCTGGCGCGCCTCGAGGCTCGGTGGCGGGACGCGGGCGGCGCCTTCACCCTGATCACCCAGAACATCGACGGCCTGCACGAGCAGGCGGGCTCCCGGAGCGTGGTCCGCCTCCACGGCTCGCTCTGGCAGGTGCGCTGTCTCTCGTGCGGGGCCGTGACCGAGAACCGCGACGTGCCCATCACGCCCGCCTTCGCGGGCAGCGGCTCCCCCGATCCCGACGCCCACGCCCGCCGCTTCACGGCGGCGGAGCTGCCTCATTGCGGGTGCGGCGGCGTCCAGCGCCCTCATGTGGTCTGGTTCGGCGAGGCCCTCCAGGCGAGCGACCTCGCCGCGGCGGCGGACGCCATCGACGGCTGCGACCTGCTGCTCGTCGTGGGGACCTCGGCCGTGGTGTACCCGGCCGCCGGCTTCGTCCCGATGGCCAGGCGGCATGGCGCCCTCATCGCCGAGATCAACGTCGAGCCGAGCGCGGTCACCCGCCTCTGCGATTTCGTGCTCACCGGCAGCGCGGGGGAAATCCTGCCCTCGCTGCTCGACGTCGCGCCCGCGCACGGGTGACGGGCACCCGCCGCCCGCCCGCGCCGCCGGGCTCGCCGGCACGCCGGGTCCAGCGCTGGTGGCCTCGTCGGGCTGCCGAGCTCAGCGCGCTGTGGATCTCGCCGTGCCGCCGGGCTCGGCGCCTCGGGGCCCACCGCGCCGCCGGGCTCGGCGCCACGAGGGCTCATGGCAGCGGGCGCGCAATGCACGCGGCGCGCGGCGCGGCGCGTGCTTCCTCCGGGGGCATGGAACAGGTCAATCGTGGGATCTCGGGGCTAACGTGGACCGCGATCGTGCTCACAGCGATCGGCGCCATCAACTGGGGACTTGTGGGGCTGTTCGAGTTCGACCTGGTCGCCGCCGTCTTCGGGTCGCTCAGCGTGCTCAGCCGCATCGTCTATGTGCTGGTCGCGCTCGCCGGGCTCTATCTCCTCTACGCGGCGTCCCAGCTCAACAAACGCGCGCGGGTCTGAGCGGCGCCCGGGCTCGAAAGCGCACGACGCGCCGCGCGGCGGCCGCCGCAGGCGTACCGGCCTGAGCTCCATGCAGCAGGGGAGTCGGTGACTCCCGAGGTCGTGATCCGCGCCGGCGCGGGACTTGCAGAACATGAGGCCATGGTGCCTGTCTGGAGGACGGGCTCCGATCTCATGAAACAGCGAGCCCAGCGGCGAGGCGGCGACCTTCGAGGCGGCGGCCTCTGTCGTGCGCCGGGGGCTCGGGGCAGGCGGGCTCGACGGGCCCGCCGGCCCTGGGGACGCCGGAGCTGCGATGAAGAGAGGGAGGGAAGCCATGCCCAGCTCACGAGACGATACCGTCGCCCTCGTCCGCGACGCCGCCTGTCCGCTGCGGGGCGCCGCGCGCGAGCTCGATGCCCTGCTCGACATGATCGGCGGATGCCGGTTCGTGCTGCTGGGCGAGGCGACGCACGGGACCCACGAGTTCTACCTGCTGCGCGCCCAGATCACGCGGCGGCTCGTCACCGAGAAGGGCTTCACCGCGGTGATCGTCGAGGCCGACTGGCCCGACGCCTACCGCGTGAACCGTCATGTCCGCGGGGCGGGCGACGATCCGAGCGCCGCGCAGGCGCTCGGCGGCTTCAGGCGGTTCCCGCAGTGGATGTGGCGCAACCAGGACGTCGTGGAGCTGGTCGAGTGGCTCCGCGAGCACAACGCCGGCCTCCCGCGCGGCCGGGCGAGAGCAGGGTTCTACGGCATGGACCTGTACAGCCTGTACGGCTCCATCGATGCGGTGCTGAGCTACCTCGATCGCATGGACCCCGATGCGGCCCGGCGGGCGCGACAGCGTTATGGGTGCTTCGAGCGGTTCGGCGAGGATCCGCAGGTCTACGGGGTCGCGACCCGCTTCGACCTGAGCGCCTCGTGCGAGCGCGAGGTCGTCGAGCAGCTGACCGAGCTGACGAAGGGGCAGGCCGAGTACACGAGGCTCGACGGGCGCGTGGCGGAGGACGAGTATTTCCAGATCGAGCAGAACGCGCGGCTCGTGCAGCGCGCCGAGGAGTATTACCGCACCATGTTCCGTGGCGCGGTGTCGTCCTGGAACCTGCGCGACCAGTACATGGTCGAGACCGTCGAGGCGCTGGTCGCGCACCTCGACCGGTTCCACGCGCCGACGAAGGCCGTCCTCTGGGCCCACAACTCGCACCTCGGCGACGCGCGCGCGACGCAGATGGGCGAGTTGGGCGAGTGGAACGTCGGCCAGCTCCTTCGCGAGCGCCACGGCAGCGAGGCGTTCCTCGTCGGCTTCACGACGCACGCCGGGACCGTGACGGCCGCGTCCGACTGGGGCGGCCCCGCCGAGATCAAGCGGGTCCGGCCGTCGCTGCCGGACAGCTACGAGCGGCTCCTGCACGACGCCGGACTCCCGCGCTCCTGGCTGAACCTGAGATCGGAGGCCGGCGCGCGCCGCGAGCTGGTGGAGGCGCTGCGCGAGGGCGGGCTCGAGCGCGCGATAGGGGTGCTGTATCTCCCGGAGACCGAGCGGATGAGCCATTATTTCCACGCGAGGCTGAGCGACCAGTTCGACGCGGTGATCCACGTCGACGAGACGAGCGCGGTGCAACCGCTGGAGTGGGTGGCCGATCGGCGCGAGCGGGAGGCGGAGGCGTATCCGACGGGGGTGTGAGCGGCGGGACCGGTGAGCACCCGGCGTACCGCGCCACCGGCGCCCGGGCTCCTGCGCGAGGGAGGCGGCGCGCGTCCTGTGTCATCCCGCTTGCCAGGGGCACGGCCGGCCGAGGTATCGTCGCCGCCGTGTCTCCCGCTCAGAAGCTCCGTGGGCTCCTCGCGGCGCCCGGCCTGCTCGTCATGCCCTGCTGCTTCGACGCGCTGTCCGCGCGGCTGATCGAGCAGGCCGGCTTCCCGCTCACGTTCATGAGCGGCTTCGCCGTCTCGGCCGCGCGGCTCGGGGCCCCGGACACGGGGCTCATCTCCTACGGAGAGATGGTCGACCAGGCGCGGGCGATCTGCGCCGCGGTGTCGATCCCGGTGATCGGCGACGGCGACACGGGGTACGGCAATGCGATGAACGTCAAGCGCACGGTGCGCGGCTACGCGCAGGCCGGCCTCGCGTGCGTCATGGTCGAGGACCAGGTCGCCCCGAAGCGCTGCGGCCACACGCGCGGCAAGCAGGTCGTCGGCCGCGACGAGGCGCTGACGCGGGTCCGGGCCGCGGTCGACGCGCGCGACGAGGGCGCCGACGTGCTCATCATGGCCCGCACCGACGCCCGGCAGACGCACGGCTTCGAGGAGGCCCTGCGCCGGGCCGCGGCGTTCGCCGACGTCGGGGCCGATATCGTCTTTCTCGAGGCGCCCGAGAGCGTCGAGGAGATGCGCGCGTTCTGCCGGGGAGTGCGCGCGCCGGCCATGGCGAACATGCTGGATCACGGCAGGACGCCGGTGCTGCCGCCGGCGGAGCTCGAGGCGATCGGTTACAAGATCGCGGCCTATCCGCTCACCCTGCTCTCGGTGGCGGCCGCCGCGATGCGCGACGCGCTCGCGGCCCTGCGCGCCGGCGAGCACCCGGACCCGCGGATGCGCTTCGAGGCGCTCCAGGCGGTCGTCGGCTTCCCCGAGTATTACGCCGAGGAGGCGCGGTATGCGCAGCCGCCGCCGGGCCGGGGGAGGGCGGGGGGCGATGGCGGGTGAGCTCGCGCCGGTCCGCATCGTGACCGCCCGGCTGGTCCTGCGCGCGTGGCGGCCGGAGGACGCTCCGGCGCTCAAGGAGGCGATCGACGCCAGCATCGAGCACCTGCGCCCCTGGATGCCCTGGGCCATGCGCGAGCCGTCTCCGGTGGAGAGCACGGCGGAGCTCCTCTCGCAGTTCGCGGACGACTTCGCGGCAGGGCGCGACTTTCCTTACGGCATCTTCTCGGGCGACGAGCGCGAGGTGCTCGGCGGTACAGGGCTGCACCCGCGGATCGGCCCCGGCGCGCTCGAGATCGGCTACTGGCTCCGCGTGACGGCGACGCGCCGGGGCCATGCGACCGAGGCCGTGGCGGCCCTGACCCGGGTGGCGCTCGAGGAGCTCGGGATGAGCCGGGTCGAGATCCGCTGCGACCCGCGGAACGGCGCGAGCGCGGCGGTGGCCCGGCGGCTCGGGTATCGCCACGTGACGACGCTCAAGGCCAACACGCTGACGCCCACGGGCGAGCCGCGCGACACGATGGTGTGGGAGCAGACGGCCCCTGGGCTCGCGGCGTGGCTCCGGCGAGGCGGAGCTCCGTGAGCGCCGGGGTGCGGTCGCGACCGGGGCTCCGGCGGCGGGAGGGGGTCGCGTTTGGGGTGCTCACCAGAGGGGCTGGAGTGCAGGCGGGCCACAAAAGGGGCCCGCCGGAGCGCAAGCCCCGGAGGTGAGCACCCCAAACGCGACCCCCTCCCGCCGCCGCGCCGTCAGGAGGGCGTGCGGCACCGGGCGCGTGCGGCGGGCGCCGCGCGCCGGGCCGCGCCCTGGGCGAGGGCGTTGGCGATCCCGCTCTGCAGGGTGCCGCGGGCGGTGATGCCCGCGAGGTCGACGCCGAGGTCCACCAGGGTCTGTGCCGTACCAGGGCTGATGCCGGTGAGCACGAGCTTGGCGCCGAGCAGGCGCGCGGCGCGCGCGATGCGCAGCAGGGCGTCGGCGGACTCGGCGTCGACGTCCCTGACGCCGGTGACGTCGAGGATGGCCGTGTGAAACTGGTGCTGGACGATGCCGTCCAGGAGCTTCTCCATGGCCTGCTGGGCGCGGGCCCTGTCGAGGGCGCCGATGAGGGGCATGGCGACGACGCCCTCGGCCAGCGGGACGAGGGGCGTGGACAGCTCGCGCAGCGTGGCCTGCTGGGCCTGGATGACCTGCTCCTGGAGCGCCAGCCGCTCGCGCTCGGCCTCGTGGAGGGGGGTCAGGTCGCGCGCGATGGTGGCGACCGCCGAGGGCCGCCCGGCCTGGCCGGCGAGCGCGACCATGGAGACCTGGCAGGCGGTGGCGCGGCCGTCGTGCCGGGTGAGGCTGAGGGCGCCTTGCCACGACCCGCGCTCGAAGCACTGCTGCACGATCCCGGGGAGCTGGTCCTGCTCCTCGACGTACAGGTCGCACAGGCGCTTTCCGAGCGTGCCGTCGCCGTGGCCTGTCATGGCGCGGAAGGCCTGGTTGGCGTAGAAGATCGCGCCGTCCTGCGAGGCGATGCTCACGCCGTCCGGCGCGCTGTCCACGAGCGCCTGGAAGTCGCGCAGCTCCGCCTGGGCGAGCGCCAGGTGCTGCTGCGCCGTGACGTCGCGCCCGACCCAGAGGACGGTGTCGTCCCCGAACGGCTTGCAGGCCGCCTGGATCCACAGATGGCGATTGCCAAACGTGACAGGATACTCGATGTGCAGGACCGTTTGCCTGGCGAGCGACTCCCGGATGACCGCGGCGCAGCGCTCGATGTAGTCCTCCCGGACCACGTTGGTCAGGTGTCTGCCACGCGCGTTCCTGGCCAGCTCGGCAGGGATGACGAGCGTCGGGAACATCTCCAGGACCACCCCATTCCGATCGAAGAAGGCGATGAACGCCGTGCTCACCGAGCAGAGCGCTTCCAGCTTCGCCTGAGCTTTCTCCAGCTCGGCCACGCGCAGCCGCAGCATCGCGTTCTCGCGTTCGATTTCAGTCAAGCTAGATTGGCCATCCATATAAGTATCCCCTCCCTATCCTAAGCGTGCGGCTCGGGTCGAGCGAGCGAAATCCAGCAAAGGATCGTGCTCATCGACTCGCGCGCTGGAAATGATTCGCACGCTGGAAATGATCGAGCAAGGCAGCCCGACGGCCAGCGGCGGCCATTCACATCGTCAAAGGCTTTTTCGAGGACGGCTGTGCGTGCAGGCTCGCCTGCGGGCAGGGGGCTGCTTCCTGGCGGCCCGCACCGCCCGGTACGCGCCTCAGCGCGGCTTGCCGGCTCCCAGGCTCGAGAGCGCCTGCTCCGCGTCGCGCCGGTAGGCGTTGTCGGTCGGCGCCGTCGAGAGGAAGCGCTCGTAATGATGGATCGCCCTCTCGCGCTGGTTCGTCGCGCGCAGCGCCTCGGCCAGCAGGAAGTGCGCGTCGAACAGCCACGGCGGCGCCGAGCGATCCGGCGCCTCGCCCAGGGCGACCGCCTGCTCCATCTCGCTCACGGTGCCGACCCGGTTGCCGCGCGACGCGTAGATCTTGCCGAGCCGGTAGTGCCACTCGGGGATCTTGTCGTTCCCCGCGATCGCCTTGCGCCACGCCTCCTCCGCGGCCGCCCAGCTCCCCTGGTCCTGGTAGCAGAGCGCCATCGTGGCGTAGGCCTCGTGGCGGGACGGCCGCTTCTCGAGCGCGATCCGCAGATCCTCCAGCGCGTCGCGGCTCGCGCCCTGCTTCTGCAGGAGGACGCCGCGCTGCCAGTACGCGTCGCCGAGCTCGGCGTCGAGCTCCAGCGCCCGCTTGAGCGCGATCTCCGCGCGCGCGGGCTGGCCCGTCTCGTTGGCCCCCCAGCCGACGTAGAGGTGGTACTCGGCGCGGTTCGGGTCGATCTCCGCTGCGCGCTCCAGGAAGCGCAGCGCCTCGGCCGTGTGGGTGCCGCGCACCAGGAGCGCCCGGCCGAGGAAATGGTTCGCCTCGGCGGAGTTCGGGCGATCCTTGAGCACCTCGCGCAGCATCGGCTCGGCCTGGCTCGCGTGGCCCGCCATCACCTGGGTCGACCCGACGCGCAGCTTCAGATCGATGTCGTTCGGCGCCTTGCGGAGCGCGTCGGCGTACATCTCGAGCGCGCGCTCGCTCTGGCCCGTCTCCTCGAACAGGAGCCCCCGCTCCAGCGCGAGGCCGGGGTAGTCCTTGTCGGCCGCCGTGACCTTGTCGAAGATCGCCGCCGCCTCCTCGAACCGGCGCAGGCGGCGGTAAGCCACCCCCAGCTTGAACTGGCTGCCGAGGTCGTCCTCCTTGGCGAGCGCCAGCTCGAGCTCCTGCCGCGCGTCCTCGTACCTCCCGGTCTGCAGCGCGACCTCGGCCTTGGCCTTGTGCAGGGCGGGCAGGTCCGGGAACTTCGCGGTCGCCTCGGACAGCTTCTCGGCCGCCGCCTCGTTGCGGCCCAGGCTGGACAGGAGCGACGACAGCGCCACGTAGGCGTCGATGACCTCCGGGCGGTTCTCGCTCGACTTCACGGCGTCGAGGTACGCCGCCTCCGCCTCCTTCTTGTTGCCCAGCGCGAGCTCGGTGCGCCCGAGCCAGTAGGCGACCTGCGGATCGGCCGGGTGGGCCTTCTGCAGCCGCTTCAGGAGGTCCTTCGCCTCCTTCATGCGCTCCTGCGCGAGCCACGTCTTCGCCGCGCCGATCTGCGCCGACAGGTTCTCGGCGTCGGCGCGGACCGCGGCCTCGAAGCGCGCCAGCGCCTCGGAGTAGCGCCCCGACCGGTAGAGGACCTCGCCGTTGCCGATGAGCGCGCGCACCGCCTGCGGGTCGAGCTTGACCGCGGCGGCGAACGCCTGCTCGGCCGCGCTCATGCGCGACTTCGCGAGGTGCATGGTGCCGAGCAGCGTGTACGCCTCGACGATCTCGGGGTCGCTCGCGGCGGCCCGGACCGGGCCCTGGCCCGTGACCTCGCCGAGCCGGTCGAGCGCCTCCTGCTCGCGGGCCGGCGCTTGCCAGAGGAGCGACGCGAGCAGGAGGCGGGCCCCGACATGGTCGCGCGAGGCCGCCAGCGCGGCCCTGGCGCTCGCCTCGGCGCCGGCCGTGTCGCCGGCGAGGTGCTGCGCCCGGGCCAGGCCGAAGAGCGTGCGCGCGCTCTTCTGGAGCGCGCCCGCGCGCTGCCACGCCGCGACCGCCCCGGCGGCGTCCCGCTCGCGGAGCGCGATCTCGGCGGCGAGGACGGCGACGTCGATGTCGTCCTTGCGCTGCGCGGAGAGCGCCTGCGCGGCCTGCCGCGCGCGCGGGAGCTCGCCCGACGCCGCGTCCTGGGTCGCGACGGCCAGGGTGAGCAGGTCGCCCGGGTGGGAGCTCGCGAGCGAGACCATCTCCTTGCCGAAGGCGTCGTCGACGGTCCGGTGCCCGAAGCGCAGGATGCGCGCAAACGCGGCGTAGCCGGCGTAGGCCATGGTCGGCCGGTGGCGCGGCGCATTGTCGCGCGTGGCCCTGGCGTCGTTCAGCGCGTTGCCCGCGGCCAGCGCGGTGTCCTCGGCGAGCGCGGCCTGGACCCGCATGCGGAGCTCGGCGAGCGCCTCGTCGTGCGCGGAGGCGTTGAGCCGGTCGCTGACGAGGTTCACGCCGAACGCGCCGATGTCCGGGACGAGCGCGAGCGCGCCGCCGCCCACGGCGGCGACGGCGAGCGCCGCCACGACGTACCGCTTGACCTTCGACCTCGGCTGCGGGGCCTCCTGCGCGGGCGAGGGCTTCTCGACCTGCGCCTCTGCGCCGGCGCTCAGGTCGCCGATCTCGGTGCCGGCGCCGGTCAGGTCGACCTCGTCCCCGACGCTGGGGGGCGCCTCGCCGAGCTCGATGGACCGATCCTCGAGGTCCGTGGGCGCCTGCGTGAAGTTCGCGGAGCGGTCCGACGGATCGTAGGCGGTGGGCGCGGCGCCGGGAGGGAGCTGCGTCACGGCCTCGCCGAGCGCGATCTCGTCGCCGAAATCGTCGCCGAAGCTCTCCGCGGGCGCCGCGCCGAGCGCCGCGCCGCTGCTGGGGGGCGGCTCGGGCGCCGCCTGGGGGATCGGGCGCGGTCCGGGCGCCTGGAACGCGGCGCCGATGCGCGAGTCGTCGTACGCCGGCGGGGCCTCGTCGAAGAGCTCGGCGCCGACGATGCTGCCTGGACCCGCAGGCGTGGGCGCCGACGGCGGCGCGGGCGCGCCAGGGCCCGCGGCCTTCGTGGGGAGGCCGGGGCCCGTGGCCCTCGTGGGAAAGCCCCCGGACGCGGGGGAAGGGAAGCCCGCGGACGCCGGCGCAGGCAGGCCCGAGGACGCGGGGGAAGGGAAGCCCGCGGACGCCGGCGCAGGCAGGCCCGAGGACGCCGGCGCAGGGTAGCCCGGCATGGTCTTCGCGGGGAGCCCGGCGCGCGCGGGCGAGGGGAGCGGCGCCGAGGCCGGCACGGGCAGCCCCGCGCCGGACAGCGGGGCCGGCATGCCGACGCCACCCGGGACCGAGGCCGGCAGATCGCCGGCGATGACGGGCAGGTCGTTCGAGGACGGCGAGGGCAGCTCGGCCTCGACGTCGCCGTCCCCCTCGAGCGGCAGCTCGAGCTCGCCGAAGCCGAACGCCATGGAGCTGCCGCTGCGCCCGCTCGGGCGCGGCGGAGGCGCCGGCGGCATGTCGTCGTCCAGGTCCCCGAAGTCGTGCTCCGGGGCGACGCGCGGGGCCGCCATGTCCCCCATCCCGAGCGTCCGACCGCGGCCGAGCGGCCGCGTGACGGCCCCGGAGCGCCCGCCGGGCCCGGCGTCGTTCCCGCCGAACGCGAGCCCGGCGTCGTTCTCGCCGAACCCGAGCCCGGCATCGTCCTCGCCGAACGCGAGCCCGGCGTCGTTCCCGCCGAACTCCAGGGTGCTGCGCCCGCGGCTGCTGGGAGGAAGCCGCTCGGCCCGGGCTGGCAGATCGGCCCCGGCGAACGCGGCCGGCGTCGCCGGGGCGGTGCGGGACTCGGCGCGCGACCGCGCGGGCAGCGGCGCCGGCGCGGCGGGCGCGTCGCCGTACACGACCGGCAGATCGTCGGCGTCGAGCCCGTGCACCTCCGCGTCCGTGGGGCTCGGGAGCTCGACCATCAGATCGATCTCGCCGAAGCCGCGCCGCTGCGGCGCGGTCTTGGCGTTGCGCCGGTCGGCCAGGCTCGGGCGATCGGGCACATCGGGCAGGCCGATCTCGCCGAAGACCTCGGGACCCGGCGGCTCGGGCGCCTCGCGCCGGAGCGGCGCCGCTGCCGCGCGCCGCGGCGGCGCGACCGCGGGGAGCGGGACGTCCATGGCCGCCACGGGCAGATCCGCGTCCTCGGGCATCGTCGGCGCGCTCCGCTCCACGAGCTGCAAGCCCTCTGCCCGGGCCCCCGGCGCGGGCGGGGGCGCAGCGCCCGCGCCCTCCTTCGTCACCAGGAGGCTCGTGCCGCACTTCGGACAGCGCATCCTGAGCCCCGCAGGGGGAACGCGCTTCTCGTCGACCTGGTACGGCGATCTACATCCGTCGCACTCGACCTTGATCATGCTCCCCGATCCGATGCGGACGCTGCGAGCTCCTCCGCATGCGCCGCCACGCTCGTTCGGCCTGCGAGAGGCCGGGATGCCCCGACATCCGCTCTCCTTACTAGCAGGGCTTGTCGTCCTTGGATCGCCTCTTCTACGCGCCCTCCTCAAATCGGCGACCTCCTCCGGGGCGCCGCGGGCCCCTGGCGGACGGACGCTGACCGAGCGCGCCGGGGCGGCTCAGCGCGGCGGCGAGGCGTCGCCCCGTCATCGTGGCTCGCCAAGCGTCCGCCACTTGTGGTAACGCGCTGCCGCCCATGCAGCGGTCGACGGCGCTCATTTATACGCTCTTCTTCGCGGGCGCGGTTGCGTTCGTCATCGCGAACAGCGGCCCGAAGGCGCGCGGGACGGTCAGCGCGCCCGCGGACGCCGGCGTCGACGCCGAGGCCGACGCGGGCGCGCCGGCGGCGGCGCTGGCCGACGCCGACGCCGGGAGCGACGGCGGCGGAGGGGCCCCGGAGGAGAGCGACCCGGGGCAGGCGGCGCGAACCGACGCGGGCGTGACGCTCCTCTCCGGCGAGGCGCCGCCCGGGCTGCCCGCCGAGGCGCCGAAGAAGGTGCGCTTCGGCGTGGTGCTCGTGCAGTACCGCGGCGCGCAGGGGGCGCCGACGACCGCGCGAACCAAGGAGGCCGCGCTGGAGCTCGCCGAGGAGCTCGCCGAGCTGGCCAAGACGGACTTCAAGGCCGCCGTCAACAAGGGCGACAAGGGCTCGACCGACGACCTCGGCTACATCCCGCGGGGCGTGCTCGAGCCGGCGCCGGAGTACGAGCTCTTCAGCCTCCCGAAGGGGGGCGTGAGCGGCCCGGTCGATACGCCGCGCGGCTTTTGGATCACGCGCCGGATCGAGTAAGGAAGGCGCACTGCACCCGGCGCGCCGCCGCGGGCGCAACGCGCCGTACGCAACGGGCGCAGCCGACGCAACCCGCGTCATCGAACGTAGTTGAACGCAAGCCGAACGTAGGCTGAACCCAGGCCGAACGTGACGCAGAAGAGTGGAGAACCCCGTATGGCGACGATCGACATCCGCCGGCAGCACTCGCTCGACAAGGAAGAGGCCAAGAAGCGCGCGGAGCAGCTCGCGCAGGGCATGGAAGACAAGCTCGGCATCACCTGGCGGTGGGACGGCGATCTCATCCGCTTCGAGGCCCCGGGCGGCGCCGCGAAGGGGACGAAGGGCGTCGTGCGCGTCGAGGCGTCGGCGGTCCAGGTGGAGATCGATCTCCCGTTCCTGCTGAAGGCGATGAAGGGCATGGTCGAGTCGAAGGTCAACGACAAGCTCGACTCCGTGCTCGGCAAGGCCTGACCCGCCCGCCGGGCTCAGCTCGCCGGCTCGTCCTCGCCACGCGAGCCCCTCGCCCGCGCGCACCGCGGCGCGGGGGGGCGCGCCCCCCCCGCGCGCCGCATGAAGGATCGCCGCGCGGGACGATCCTCCGCGCGCGGCGCTGCTCGCGCTCGCCCCGGGCGCTCCTCCATGCCCGGCGCGCTTTACTCGGCGCGCTTCGGTTCGCTACTCTCCGCCATCGTCATGCGTTGCGCACAAATGGGACCCCCTTCGGAGGCGTAGCGAAGCGAGATGACGGTTCAGGCACCCGAGGGTCAGGTGGAGAGCATGACGGCCCTGATCGCGCGTCTCCGCGCGGAGCAGGCAGAGCAACCGGAACGACAGCTCCAGGCGCTCTTGCTGCACGAGCTCGGCGCGCTCGAGGAGGCGCTGGGCGAGGAGCCCACCGCGGCGCGCGACTACCTCGCCGCGTTCAACGCGGATCCCCAGTTCAGGGAGCCGCTCGAGGCGCTCGTCCGCATCCTCACGCGGCGCAAGTCGATCAAGAACCTGGGCAAGCTGCTCGACGCGCTCACGCGCGCCGCGGCCACGCCCGAGGAGCGGGCGCGCGCGTTCTGGGAGCGCGCGGCGTACCTCCAGGACCACGAGCAGGACCTCGCGGCGGCCAAGGAGGCCCTCGAGGAGGCGGCGCTCAGCAACCCGGAGGACGCGACGCCGTGGCTCGAGCTCGAGCTCATCGCGGCCAAGGAGGGCGACCTCGCCGGCCGGATGCGCGCGCTCGAGGCCCGCGCGGAGCTCGCGACCGACGCGACGTGGAAGGGGCTGCTCTTCATCGAGCTCGCCGAGCTCGCGGCGGCGACCGACAGCGTCGAGCGCGCCTACGAGCTGCTCGACGCCGCGGCGGCGCTGGAGGGCCGGGCGCGCTTCAAGTCGCAGCTCGCCCTCGAGGCCATCGCCAGCCGCGAGCAGGACCTCGGGGCGCTCGCGCGCGCCCTCGAGGGGCAGGCCGAGCTCATCGCCGACGCCCTGGACGACGAGGCGAGCGGCGACGCGAACGGCGTCCCCCGGATCCTGCGCAAGCCCGAGCACGCGGCCGACGCGTGGCTGCGCGCGGCCGAGCTGACCCAGCGGGCCGGCACGGGCGGCTTCGCGTCGCTGCTCGAGCGGGCCGCGGAGCGGCTGCCCGGGTCGGCGCTGCTCGCGCGGGCGCGCATCGCCGCGCTCGAGGCCGCCGGCGAGGCCGAGGCCGCCGCGAGCCTGGCCCGGCAGGAGATCGAGCGCGGCGCCAGCGGGCCCGGCGCGGCGGCGCTGTGGCTGCGCGTCGCCGAGGCGGCCGCGCTCGCGAGCGATCGCGAGGCCGCGCTCGCGGCGCTCAGGAGCGCGCTCGCGGCCGATCCGCAGTGCATCCCGGCGCGCGCGCTGGAGATCGACCTGCTCGGCGACGGGCAGGACCCGGCCGCCTTCGCGGCGTCGCTCGAGGCGACCGCGGCGTCGTACGGCAGCGACGAGGCGAGGGGGCGCGCGCTGCTCCTCGCGGCCTACGTCTGGGCGGTGCGGACGGACGACGTCGGCGCGGCGAAGGCGGCGCTGTCGCAGGCGGGCATGGCCGGCGTCAACCCGGGCGTGCTCGCGCGGTTCGGCCGGTCGTTCGCGGCGCTCCGCGGCGACGCGGCCTGGTACGAGGAGTCGACGAAGCGGCTGCTCTCGACCGGCGCCGACGCGGGCGAGAAGGCGAGCCTGTGGTTCGAGATCGGCCGGGGCCGCCTCCTCCGGGGCGACGCGGACGGCGCCGAGCGCGCCTTCGCCGAGCTCGCCGGCGCCGGCGCGGAGGACGGCGGCGCCGCGCCGAACGCGTGGCTCGGCCGGGCGCTCGGCGCGTTCGCGGTCGATCTCGTCCGGAGCCGGCGCGAGCGCGCCGATGAGCCCGGCGCTTCCGGCCCCAGGCGCTCGCCGATGGTCATCGAGGCGCTCGCGGAGGTCGAGGGGGAGGAGACCGCGCGCGGGCTCTGGCTCGTCGCGGCCCTGCGCAGCGCGCGGGGCGGCGATCTGGATCGCGCGCGGACCCGGCTCCGCGCGCTCTTCGAGCGGTCCGCGGCGGACGAGGTCGTCGCGGTGTTCCTGGCGGAGCTCGACCGGCGCGCCGGCAACCCCGCCGCCGCGGCCGCGACGCTCTCGGCCTGCGCCGCGGCGACCGACGACGACGCCCTCTCGGCGGCGCTGCACCTCGAGGCGGCCATCCTGCTCTTCCGCGCCGGCGAGCGCGCGCGCGCCGTCGACGAGCTCGAGGCGGCGCGCGGCAAGGCCCCGCGCGCGGGCGCGACGGCGCTCACCTGGGCCCTCCGGGGCCACGAGGCCGACGACCTCCACGGCCGGCGCCGCGCGCTCGAGGTGGCGGGCGAGGCGGGCGAGAGCCCCGCGGCGCTCGCGCTCTCGCGGTTCGGCCTCGAGGCCGGCGCGGCCGAGGGCGGCGACGCGGACGAGGCGCTCGCGATGCTCGAGGCCCTGGAGTCGCAGGCGAGCGACGATCTCGCGCTCGCGGCCGCGCTCGGGCGGCTCCTCTTCCAGCCGGCCCTCGAGCAGCGGGACGCCGTGGAGCGCGCGCTCGACTTCATCGAGGAGCGGGGCGACGGGGCCGCGTCCATCGCGCACGCCGAGCGCTTCCGCCTCGCGCGCGCCCTGGACCAGGACCGCGCGCTCACCGCGGCGCGCGCCGCGGCGTGGGCGGAGGCCGATCCGAGCCTCCACGCCGACCTCGAGTGGCTCGGCGCGGCGCTCGGCGTCGAGGATCGCGAGGCGGAGGTCGCCGCGCGGAGCGCCGTGGCGCGGCACCTCGAGGGCGAGGCTCGCGCCGCGATGGAGGCCTCGGCCGCGATCGTCGGCGCGCTCGACCAGCCGAACCTGCCGCGGCCGTTCCTCTCGGGCGAGCACGCGCCCGCGCAGCTCGCGAACCTGGAGCTCGCGCTGCCCGGCTGCGATCCGCGCCGGCGCGCCGCGGCCCTGCTCGGCCTCGGCGACGTGCTCGGCGAGGACGCGCAGCTCATCGCGCTCGGGCTCGCGGGCTGGTCGGACTTCGCGGCCGGCGATCACGAGCGGGCGCTCGCCGCGTTCCGCGCGGTGGTCGAGCGGCGGCCCGACGACATCGCCGCGTGGGAGGGGGTCCGCGCGGCCTCGGAGGCGCTCCGCGACCCGGTGTCGACGGCGCTCGCCTCGGCGCAGCTCGGGGCGCTCTGCAAGGACGACGCGCGCGGCGCGGAGCTCTGGGAGGGCGCGGGCCTGCTGCTGCTCGAGCACACCGAGGCCCACGACGACGCGGAGATCGCCTTCGATCGCGCCTTCGCGCGCGACGCGCGGCGCGGCGTCGCCTTCGACCGGCTGTTCCGCCGGATCCGCGCGCGCAACGAGGACGATCGGCTGCTCGACATCATCGAGCGGCGGCTCGGCGTGGCCGACGACGACCTCGAGATCTGCAAGCTGTTCTGGGAGCGCGCGCGCGTGCTCCGCAAGAAGGGCAAGCTCGACGAGGCGCTCGCCGCGCTCGAGAACGTGACGCTGCTCGAGCCGGACCACATCGGCGCGCTGGCGCTCTCGGCCGACATCTCGAGGGCGAAGGGCGATCTCGGCCAGGCGGCGGCCTTCTACGCCGAGCTCTCGCGGGTCGCGAAGGCCCCGGCGGAGCAGCGGCTGATGTCGGGGATCACCGCGGTCGACGTGTACGAGAAGCGGGGCGAGCACGACCGGGCGCTCGACGTGCTGGTCGGCCTCCACCGGGCCGGGCTGTCGACGCTCCCGGTCCGCGAGCGCCTCGTCCGGGTCGCCGCCCGGGTCGGCTCCTGGGAGGAGGCCACGCGCCTGCTCGAGGAGCTCATGGTCGAGCGCGACACCGCCGAGGGGCGGAGCGAGGCGGCGCGGCTCGCGATGGCCATCTACCGGGACCAGCTCCGCGCCCCGCTCCGCGCGGAGCGGGCGGTGGCGAGGCTCC
The DNA here is from genome assembly GCF_004135735.1 of Sorangium cellulosum. Taxonomy (GTDB): domain Bacteria; phylum Myxococcota_A; class Polyangia; order Polyangiales; family Polyangiaceae; genus Sorangium; species Sorangium cellulosum_F. The sequence continues at coordinate 900,440 of NZ_CP012670.1, forward strand.
TCGAGGAGGTGCCGGACGACGGCGAGGCGATCGATCTCGTGCTCACGACGGGCTACGAGCCGGCGTTCCGCACCCGCGTGCTCGGCCGCGCCAAGGCGACCTTGATCCAGGCGCTCGCGGCGGACCCGTGCGACGCGGACCGGGTCGGGCTGCTCGCGAAGATCGCCGGCGCGGGGCAGGACGCGGCGCTCCGGCAGGCCACGCTGGGCGCGCTCGTCGCGCTCGGCAGGATCGACGAGGGCATCTCCGCGGAGCTCAGGAAGATCGACGCCCGCGTCCCGGCGCGGCCGCAGATCGCCCTCGACGCCACGGCCATGGCCGAGATCGCCGATCCGCTCGACACCGGGCCCGTCGGCGAGCTGTTCGCCAGGATGGCCGAGACGATCTCGATGGCGCTCGGCCCCTCGCTCGTGTCGCTCGGCGTGGGCAAGCGGGACCGCATCGACTCCCGCGGCGGCCACCCGCTGCGCGTGGCCGTCGCCGAGTGGATGGGCGCGCTCAGCTTCGAGACGGACTTCGAGCTCTACGTCGGCGGCCCGAACCCGCGCGGGGCGACGGGCGTCTACGGTCAGCTGCCGGCGCTCGTGCTCGGCCCCGAGATCACGACGCCGCTCGACGCCGCCGCGCGCTCGGCGATCGCGCGCGAGGCGTTCGCCCTGCGCCGGGGCATCACGTCGCTCAGGACGCGCGACGACAACACCGTCGCCTCGCTCGTCGCGGCGTCCTGCATCGAGGCGGGCCTCTCGGTCCCGCAGCCCCCGTACGCGGTGTACGGCGAGGTCGCGCGCGCCATCCACAAGGAGATGTCGCGCGCGACCCGCAAGGCCATCGCGGACGTGTGCCAGCGCATCGTCGCGAGCCAGCAGGATCCGCGCCGCTGGGCGCAGGCCGCGCGCAGGAGCATCGACCGCATGGCCGTCATCGCCGCCGGCGACGTCTCCCTGGTCCTCTCGGACATCCTGAGCACGCCGCGCGACCAGCTAGGAGGCGTCGTCGCCGAGAGCGAGCGGGCGCGCCAGCTGATCGCGTTCGTCCTTTCCCAGAGCTACCTCGAGCTTCGCCGGAAGCTCGGGATGGGGGTCCGGTGAGCAAGAATCCGCAATCCAAGAGCTCTCCTGGCGGCGACGAGGGCACCCCGTCGCAGGAGAAGATCACGGTCCCGCCGCCGGCGATGTACGGCGCGGCGGTCTCGGACGCCGACGTCGAGGAGGCCACGCTCCTCGCCAAGATCCCCGAAGAGCTCATCCAGTCGATCCGCGCCGAGGAAGGGGAGCGCGCCGGCGAGGGCGGCCTGAAGCAGCTGTTCTCCCGCGAGCCGATCCCGGCGCCCCCCCGGTCGGCGCCGAGCGCCGGGCAGGGCGACGCGCTGCTCGACATGCTGTTCGAGGACCCGCGCCCCGACGTCGACGCGGACGACGGTGTCGTGACCTCGGCGCCCGCGCTGCCCGGCGCGCGCCGGACGACCACGGGGGTGGGGCCCCTCACGCCGCCGCGTCCGCCGTCGCTGCCCCGGCCCGCGATCCCGCCCCGCTCGGGCAGGCCGGGCGACGCCGCGACGCCGCGCGGGGCCGAGCCCTCGGCGGGCGATCGGACGCCGAGGATCCCGCCGCAGGCCGCGTCCGCGCGGCCTGGCGGGCCGCGGCCCGAGCCCCGCGGCGCCTCGACGCGGCCGCCGGCGCCGCCCACGAGCCCGCCGGCCGCGAACCCCGACGACGCGGTCGAGCTGGGCGACCGCGCGACGCCCATCCCCGACGGCGGCGACTCGCCGTTCGAGTTCGCGCCGCCCAGCGAGGTCGGCGGCGGGCTCTCGGAGCCGCCGGGCCTCCACGGCGAGGGGGCGGCGCGCTTCGACGACGAGGACACCACGGGCTTCGACGACGAGGAGACGAAGGCCCTGGACGACGAGGGGCCGAGCACCCGGCCGTTCGCCGGCGACGCGCCCGCCGCCGATCTCTGGAATCGGGCCGCGGCCGACAGCGATCCCGGCGAGCTCGTGGACGAGTCCAGCCTGCTCGACGAGGACGATCTCGCGCAGACGCGCGTCGCGAGCACGAGGCCGGCGGCCCCCGCGCCGCTCGCGCCGCCTCGCGCGACCCCGGTGCCGCACTCGTCGCCGCGAGCGAGCGCCCCGCCGCACTCGTCGCCGCGAGCGAGCGCCCCGCCGTACTCGTCGCCGCGAGCGAGCGCCCCGCCGTACTCGTCGCCGCGAGCGAGCGCCGTGCCGCACTCGTCGCCGCGAGCGAGCGCCCCGCCGTACTCGTCGCCGCGCGCGAGCGCCCCGCCGCTCTCGTCGCCCAGCGGGGCCCCCTCCCGCCGCGAAGGCGAGAGCCTCCCGCCGCTGCCGTCGATCCCGCCGCCCGCGTCCGTGTTCGACAGCGAGCAGGACGCGAGCGCGATCCTCGTCCAGTCGCAGCAGCGCGACGCGTGGGCGGCGCGCGCCTCGTGGCTCCGCGCCGAGGCGGAGCTCATCGAGGACCCGGCCGCGCGCGCCCGCGCGCTCCTTCCCGTCGCCGAGCTCTACGTGATGGCCGGAGAGGACGCGACCGCCCGCGCCGTCGCCGCCGAGGCGCGCGAGCTCTGCCCGAACCTGATCTTCGCGCACCGGCAGCTCCGCGGGCTCCTGATGCGCGAGGGGGACCTGCCCGCCGCGCTCGACGCGCTGGAGGCCGAGACCCGCGTCCTCGGCGCGCCGGCCGCGCGCTGCCACAACCTGGTGCTCGGCGCCGAGATCGCCCGCGTCTCGCTCGAGGATCCCGACGGCGCGCACAAGCGCATGGAGCTCGCGGCCCGGACGCACCCCGCCGACCCTCGGCCGCACGTCCAGCGCTTCTGCGACGCCCTCGCGGCGCCCGACGCGGACGCGACGGCCTCCGCGGCGCTCGCGCGGTTCCGCCTCCCGGACGCGCCCGAGCTCGCGCCGCTCGCCGCGGCGTGCGCCCAGGTGGCCGCGCACCGGGGCGCGCCGCGCCGCGGGCGCGCGCCGGCCACGCCGTACGAGGCGCTGCTCCGCGCCCGCGCCCAGCTCCGCGCCGGTGACCTGGCCGGGTGCCTCGCGGGCCTCGAGCCGCTCCGCGACACCACGCTCGCGCCCGCGGCCGCGTGGCTCATCGCCGCGCTGGGCGCCGCGCGCAAGGAGACCCGCCAGGCGGCGCTCGACGCGCTCCGCAGCGCCGCGTCCGGCTCGCACGGCGGGCAGGCGCGCCGCGCCCTCGCGGCGCAGGCGATCGAGCTCGGCGACGCCGCCGCCGCCCGCGCCGCCACGCTCGAGGCCGACGGGGCCGACGGCGCCGACGAGGCGTTCTCGCCGGCCGATCGCGTCGTCCTCGCGGCGCTCGCCGGCGGCTCCCCGGACGAGGTCGAGCCCTGGCTCGCCGCCCTCGACGACGATCCGGACTTCGCCCCGCTCTGCGCCGCGGCGAGCGCCGCCCTGAGCGACCCCGTCGCGGCGAGCGGCGCGAGCGACGGGGAGCCGTCCGGCGGGGCGCGCGCGCAGCGATCCGTGCGCACCCCCGGGGGCCCGGCCGCCCGCGCGGCCGCGGGGCTCGGCCGCGCGCTCTCGCGCGAGGCCCTCGCCGCCGAGGGTGGCGTCGACGCGAGCGACGCCTTCGCCCGCGCGGTGCTCGCCTACGGCGACACCGCGCCCGAGAGCCCGATCTTCCGGGCCCTCGCGCTCGAGCTCGATCTCGACGGCGACCAGGGCGCCCGCGTCGCCCGGGCCGTGGCGGCGCTCCGCGAGGTCGCGTCCGAGCGCGACAGCGCGCTCGCCGCCGCCGTCATCGCGGAGATCGCGGGCGACCAGCGGGCGGCGATGAGCGACCTCGATCGCGCCCGCGCCGCGGATCCGCAGCACGAGGGCGCCGCGCGCGCCCGCGCCGCCCAGGAGAGCGGCGTAGGCGCCGCCCGCATCCTCGCGGAGCACGCGCTCACGCTCGAGGAGGGGCCGCGCGCCGCGGTGCTCGTCACCGAGGCCGCGATCCGCCTGCTCGACGGCGGCGACGGCGAGGAGGGAGAGCGCCTGCTCGCGCGCGCCGCGCAGATCGATCCGAAGCTCCCGGTCGCGCTCCACCTCGGCGAGCGGAGCGCCCGCGCCCGGGTGGACCGCGACGGCCTCCTCGAGTGGCTCAGGAGCCGCCGCGAGGGCGCCGCCGATCCGCTGGAGCGGGCCCATGACCTCGTCCGGGAGGCGCTCCTCGTCGCCGAGGCCGACGCCGCGGCGGCCGCGTCGCTCCTCGAGGCGGCGCACCGCTCGCGCCCGGAGGACATCGGCCTGCGCGAGCTCTTCGAGCGGCTCGCGCCGGAGCCCCCGGCCGACCGCGCCGCCTGGCGCGCCGAGCGCGCCGGCGACGCGATGCGGGAGGCCGAGGGCCAGACCCCCGAGGGCGGCAGCCAGGCGGCGGCCAGCATCGAGGCCGCCCGCCTCGCGCTCGAGGCCGCCCTCGAGTACGAGCGCGCCGGCGACCTCGGGCAGGCGGCCGCGTGCGCCCGCCAGGCGATCGCCGCGGGCGACGCGGCGCTCGCGCCGATCGTCCTCCACCGCGCGGCCGTCGCCGGCCACGGCGCCGGCGAGATCGTCGACGCCCTGATCCCGCGCGCCCGCGAGGCGTCGGATCCGGCCGAGCGCCTCGAGCTCTACGAGCGCCTCGCCGAGCTCGACGAGCTCGGGCGCAGGGACGCTGGCAGCGCCCTGCTCTGGCGCCGCTCGATTCTGGAGGAGACGCCGCACCACCTGCCGACGCTCCGCAAGGTCGCCTCCTCCCTGATCTCCGAGGGGCGCGACGAGGAGCTCGAGCCCATCGCCCTCGAGATCGCGCGCGTCCTCGACGGCCCGGAGGCGATCGCGCACGCGCTCCTGTCCGCGCGGCTGCGCATGCGCGTGCTCCCGTGGGAGGAGACGCTCGAGCCCGTCCAGATCGCGTACCGGAACGAGCCGCGGGGCATCTGGGCGCTGCGCCAGATGGCCGCCCACGCCCGCGCGAAGGAGGATCACGCCCTCGCGATCGAGGCGGATCGCCAGCTCATCGAGCGCACCGATCGCCCGTCCGAGGCCGCCGCCCTGTCCGTGCGCGCCGCCAAGGACGCCCTCCTCGCCGGCTCGATCGAGGACGCCGTGGCCTTCTTCCGCCACGCGATCACGCTCGTCCCGCACTACCTCGTCGCGCACCTCGACCTCGCCGACGCGCTCGAGCGCGGCGACGACGCGGCCGCGGCCGCCGCCGCGCTCGAGTCGGCGGCGGGCGCCAGCGTCGGCTCCGAGGGGCGGGCGCACTCGCTCTACGCCGCGGCGGTCCTCTGGCAGGACAAGGTCCAGAACGCCGCGCGCGCCCGCGACGTCCTGGAGGCGGTCGCGACGGTCGACCCGTCGTACGCCGACGTCTTCTCGCGCCTCAAGGCCATCTACGTCGCCGAGGGGGCGCGCGCCGAGCTGGCCGCGCTCCTCGAGCGCCGCCTCGACGCCGTGACCGATCCGGCGGAGCGCGTCGAGATGGAGGTGCTCCGCGGCCGCGCGCTCGCCGACGTCGGCGACGCGAGCGCCGCCAAGCGGGCGCTCGCCGCCGCGCTCGATGCGAACCCCGACCACGTGGAGGCCCTGTCCGCGTACGCCGACGTCTGCGCCGGCGAGGGCGACTGGACCGGCGCCGAGCAGGCGTGGATCCGGCTCGCGCGCCTCGTGCCCGACCCCGCGAAGCAGGCCGCGATCTACCTCCGCCTCGGCGAGCTCTACGACGAGCACGTGCCGAACGCGGAGCGCGCCGAGCTCGCCTACCAGGAGATCCTGAAGCGCGCCCCGGACGACGTGGGCGCGCGCGAGCGCCTCGTCGCGCTCTACAAGCGCGCCGGCGACGGCGCCCGGGCGCTGGAGCAGCAGAACCTGCTCATCGGCGCCGCGGAGGCGCCCGACCAGAAGTGCCGCCGCACCGCCGAGCTCGCCGAGATCTACGAGGCGATGGGCGAGATGAAGAAGGCCGAGTCCACGCTGCTCACGGCCCGCAAGACGTGGCCGAAGGACGACGCCGCGCTCGGCGCGCTGGCCCGCTTCTACCAGCGCACCGAGCAGGTCTCCGCGGCCAACGTCCTGCTCGACCGCGCCCTCGCCGACGCGCGCCGCGCGCTCAACACCGGCCGCTTCGAGCCCTACCTGTTCTCGACGGTGGCCACGGTGGCGGAGCTCCGCGGGCGCCCCAGCGCCTCGAGGATCGCGCGCGCGACCGTCGCCGCGCTCCAGGGCCAGGAGGCCGCGATGGGCGGCGCGGGCAACGCCGCCGGCGCGGCCCGCCTCGACAGCTTCCTCGCGCCGGACGTCATGACCCCGGCGTTCCGCGAGCTCCTGCTCAAGACGGGCCCGCTCCTCGACGCCGCGGTGCCGTACGACCTCGACTCCATCCGCGCGACGCCGCTGCCGCCGCACCACGCCGACGTCACCGATCTCGCGCGCGGCGTCGGGGCGGCGTATGGCCTCCCTGGCCTGCAGGTCTACATGACGGCCGCGCTCGGCCCCGTCTGCGTCCCGGCGTCGTCGAGCCCGCCCAAGATCGTGCTCGGCCAGGCGCTCGTCACCTCGCCGCGCGACGACGTCCGGCTTTTCCTCATCCACCGCGCCGTCAAGATCCTTCAGACCAACGGCGCGGCGTTCTCGCGGACGGCGCCGATCGACCTCTGGCCGCTGCTCGCCGCCTACCTCAAGGCCTTCTCCCCCTCCTGGGCGCCGCAGGGCGCCGACGCCACCCGGCTCCGCGACTACCAGGGCCGCATCGAGCGGGCCATGACGGGCGGCGTCGATCCGCAGCTCGGCGTGCTCGCGGCCGACGTCATCGGCTCGATCGGCAACCGCGCGTCGACCCTCAACACGGCGGTCAACGGCTGGGGCAGCCGCACCGCGTTCCTCGCGGTCGGCGACCTCAGCATTGCCCTCACGGGCATCGCGTGGTCCGGCGGCAACACGAACGCGCCGCCCGCCGGGGGCAAGGAGCGCATCACCTGGATCGGGCGCAACGCGGAGGCGCGCGATCTCATCGTCTTCGCCGTGAGCGACGGCTTGGCCGAGGCGCGGGAGCAGCTCGGGTTCAGCGAGTGAGGGCGGGTGGTGGTCACGTTTGGGGTGCTCACCGGAGGGGCTTGCGTTCCGTCGGGCCCCTTTTGTGGCCCGCCTGCACTCCAGCCCCTCCGGTGAGCACCCCAAACGTGACCACCACCTGAGGGCAGGGGGGAGCGCTCGGGCGCTCGTCATCGCGCGCCGCGGCGCTATGTTGAGCGCGCGTTTCGCGAGCACTTCGCCGTCGCGGAGGCCGGCGCGGACGCGTATGCTCCGCCGCCTGCCAGCGAGCGCCCAGCCCCTCCCCTCCGGCACCGCCTGCACGTCCCCTCACGATCCATGACGACGACCCTCAAGGCCAAGCCCCGCGTCTCTTACGATTGCTCGAAGTGCCCGGCCTACTGCTGCTCCATCTACGAGCGCGTCGAGGTGACGCCGCGCGATCTGCGGCGGCTCGCCCGCCATTTCGGCCTGAGCGTCGAGTCCGCCGAGCAGCGCTTCACGAAGCGCTACGGCGGCGAGCGCATCCTCCGGCGGCAGGCCGATCCGCTGCTCGGGCGCGTCTGCCGCTTCCTCGATCTCACGACGCGCGGCTGCACGATCTACGAGGCGCGGCCCGAGGTCTGCCGTGATTACCCCGGCAGGCCGCGGTGCGGTTACTACGACGTGCTCCAGTTCGAGCGCGAGACGCAGGGCGAGCCGGACGTGATGCCGCTCGTGCAGATCACGTTCCGCCCGAGGCCCCAGGCCGGCGAGAGCCGCTCGAAGGGCTAGCGCCTCGCGGCGGTGCGGCACGCTGGGGGCTCACGCGACCTCGTCGAGCTCGTCGACCCCCGTGGCGTCGGCCGCCGCGCTCGCCTGCATCCGCGCGGGCAGCCACTCTTCCGGCCGGTCGGCCGGGTAGACCCGCAGCGAGCCGTCGGCCGGGCCGAGCAGGTCCTCGACGCGCGCCGCGCCCGTGATGCGCTGCGCCGCGAGCAGGCCTGACATCGCGGCGCCGGCCACCCCGTGGCTCAGCGTGCTCGCCCCGCACAGGTACAGCCCCGGGATCCTCGTCCCGATGGAGAACGACAGCGGGCCGAGCTGCCAGGGCGTCTTGGCGGTCCCGTAGGCGGCGCCCCGGTGCGTCGCGCAGTAGAAATCGTTGGTCAGCGGCGTCGCCACCGAGCGGAACACGAGCGCGCGGGAGATGCCGGGGATGATGTTCTCCGCCGCGGCGATCAGCTGATCTCCGAGCGACTCCTTCCTCTTCTCGTAGTCGGCCCCCCGCTCCCCCGTGCGGGTCTCCTCCCAGCGCGTGAAGGGGTCGTGGGGCACGAACGTGAACATCTCGATCGTGTGGTGACGGCCCTGCGTCGGGTGCCCCGGGTCCTTCAGCGTCGTGATGGTCAGGAACAGGCCGTCCACCGCGCCGGGCGGGAGCTGGTACTCCGCGCGCTCGTAGATGCGGCCCACGTCCCGGGTGCGGTACCACCAGTAGTTGCCCGAGTCGTAGCCCATCGCCCGGAGGTCCATGTCCACGGCGCAGAACACGCTGAGCAGGCTGACGGAGTACTCCATCCGCTGGATCTTGCGGCGCTCGCGGGCGGTCCTCTCGGGCGGGAGCAGCTCGCCGTAGGTGATGGCCGGGTCCGCGTTCGAGATGACGTTCGCCGCGCGCAGGATCTCGCCGCCCTCCAGCTCGACGCCCGCCGCCCGCCCGCGCTCGACGAGGATGCGCCGCACCCGCGCGCGCATCCGGATCTCCCCGCCGCGCCGGCGCAGCGCCCTGATCATCGCGAGCGGGATGCGCTTGGCGCCGCCGCGCGGGTAGTACCCGCCGTCGAAGTAGTGGGCGGCGACGCTCGCGTGGAGCGGCAGCGACACGCGCGACGGCGGGAGCCCGTGGTCGCCCCCCTGCGCGGACAGGATCGCCCGGAGCATGGGATCGCGGATCGTCGCGTCGAGCAGCGCCTCCTGCGTGCGAAACCCCCAGCGCAGGAGGTGGGGCGCCCTGAACGGCACGAGCAGGACCTTCGGGAACTCGAGCATCGTGTCCATGCGGAGCAGCTCGTCGTTCAGCCCGCGGAGGACGCCGAAGTACCGCGCGATCCCCTCCGCCTCGTGCGGAAACCGCTCGGTCAGCCGGGCGAGGAGCCGATCGAAGCCCTTGGGCACGTCGAACCGCTCCTCGCCGATGAGCAGGTGATCGAACCCGTCCGGGTTGAGCTCGCAGAACTCGAGATCGCCCGAGAGCTCGAGCCCCTCGTAGAGCCGCCGCACCGGGCCGCCTGGACCGAGGCCGCCGATGTAGTGCACGCCCGGGCTGAACAGGTATCCGTTCAGCGAGAAGCTGTGGGTCCACCCCCCCGGGAGATAGTGCTGCTCGACGACGATCACCTTCGCTCCCGCGCGCGCGAGCGCGAGGGCCGCGGTGAGCCCGCCGGAGCCCGATCCGATGACGACGGTATCCGCGTGCTTCATGAGTCCCCCCTCGGACTCCGATGCGCGAAGGACGAGCTTGGTCGCGCGCCTGGGTCCACGCGCTCGCCGATTTTTTGCGCTCGGCGATCGCGCGCCGGGCGATTTCGTGCGTGGCGATCTCGCGCCCGGTGATTTACCGCCGTTTACCGCCGTCGTGCGGCGCTCCGGCGTCGTGCGGCGCTCCGGCGTCGGGCGGTGTTCTGTTTGCCTTCTCCATGGCCGTGAGCGGCAGCGGGCAGACGACGGGGACGGCGCGCGAGGGCGTGTGCGCCGACTCGCGGAGGCACGTCTTGCCCGTGAGGCGAAGGCGCTCTCCCACCTCGAGGTCGGGCGGGCACACGATGTCCTGGGACGCCGAGACGAGATCGCCGTCGATCCAGAAGGCCTCGCAGCCGGTGTCCGTCCGCCGGAGATGGTAGGACCGCGTCGGGCGCCGCGGCGCGGGCGTGCCCTCGGCCGCGAGGGCGCCGGCATCGCGCTGCGCCGCCTCCGTGCCCTGGCTCCCGGCGTCGCCCTGGCACGCCGCGAGCCCGGACGCGAGCCCCGAGAGGAGCGCCGGCAGGAGCCGGACGGCGATCCGGGCCCGCGTTCGCTGCGACGTCGGCGGCGGCATGGAGGCGCCCTCGTGACCGGCTGGGCTCACCGGCTCGGGAAGAAGAGGATCGACATCTTGGTCAGGAAGAAATCCGCGATCAGGATGGTGATCGAGGTCACCACCACGGTGCGGGTCGTCGACTGGCCGACGCCTTCCGTTCCGCCCCGCGTGATCAGCCCGAAGTGGCACCCGACCAGCGCGATGATCGCCCCGAAGAAGGGGGTCTTGTACATCCCGCTGAAGTAATCCATGAACGTGACGGAGCTGAGCGCCGTCCGGAGGAAGAAGCCGGCCGGGATGCCGAACTCGGTCGCGCAGATCAGCATCGCGCCGCCGAAGCCCAGCACGAGCGCGAACGCGCCGAGCACGGGCATGACCACGATGCTCGCGAGCAGCCGGGGCACCACGAGCTTCTTCACGGGGTTGGCGCCGAGCGCGCGGATGGCGTCGATCTGCTCGGTGACGGCCATCGACCCGACCTCCGCCGCGATGCCCGCGCCGATGCGGCCGCCGACGATGACCGCCGTCAGCGTGGGCGCGAGCTCGCGCGAGAAGGACAGGCCGATGATGCGGCCCGTGTACTCCATGCCGCCGAACTTCTGCAGGCCGATGGCGAACTGCACCGCCATGACCATCCCCACGAACAGCGCCGTCACGGACGCGATCGCCGCCGAGCGCACGCCGAGCGACTCCATCTGGTAGAGGGTCGATCGCACCTCGAGCGGCCGCTCGAACATGGCCACGAGCGCCCCCCAGGTCATCCGCCCGAACTGGCCGAGGTGCTCGATGAACGCGAGGACCGCGTCGTTGATCTTGGTGAGCAGGGGGGGCGCCGCCCGGTGGGGCAAGCTGGAAGCGCCCATGCTGGGCGGGGCCACGCTGGTCGAGGCGGGCGGCGGCGCCGTCGGGGTCTTGTCGCGCTCAGTCGTCATCGGCCGGCAGGGTCGAGAAGCCGCGGACCATCCGCGAGAACGCCGGCTCGCTGGCGGCGTAGCGGGCGGGATCTGCGATGAGGAGCATGTCGTACACGCAGCCGTTCTTCTTGAGCACCCAGACGTCGAACACCTTCGGCACCCCGTCGAGCTTCGCCGAGAGGACGGTGTGCATCGCCTCGCGGCCGTCGAACGGGACGACCTCCTGCTTCAGCACCTCGCGCTCGGTGAAGTGCAGGAAGAGGTGGTTCGTCAGCGAGACGAGCGGGACGTCCTCCTCGTTGAGGCAGCGGCCGTTCAGGGCGATGGTCGCCCCGTTCGCGTCGTCGCGGTAGGCCAGGGCGGCGTCCGACACCGAGATCGGCCTCCAGCTCGCGGGCGCGGGGGGCACGCGGAAGGCGATCTCCTGGCCGCGGTAGACCGTCCCGTCGAACGACGGGCCGCCGCAGCCGGCCAGCGCGAGCACGAGCGCGAGGAGCCTGGCTCGGGGGGACGCTGTGGAGGCCGCCGAGCCCGCGCTGGCGGGGCGCCTTCGAGGGGATCGTCGCATCGCTGCGGGCCGCACGCTACCACGCTTTTGCATCGTGGGCGAACGGCGAGCACCGTGGTCGTCCGGGGGCGGCCGCGTGGGGTGCTGCCCTCTGAGGGCTCCCCGGAGGGGCTGGAGTGCAGGCGAGCCACGCAAGGGGCTCGCCGGAACGCAAGCCCCGGAGGGGAGCCCCCAGGGGGCAGCACCCCACGCGGCCGCGCGCGCTGCGAGGCCGCCCTGTCGTGTCGTCGGTCAGTAGCCCCAGGGGTCCCGCCGGCGCTCCGGGTCCCACGGGTCGACGCGGCGGTCCGGGCGCGCGGCGCGCCGGGGTGGCGAGCGCCACTTGTGCCAGCGCTCGTACTCGCGCGGGGCGCGGCCCACCATGAAGAAGCGGATCAGGATGAGCCCGGCGACGAACCCCCCGAGGTGCGCGAAGAACGCGACGCCGCCGCTGCGCATGCCGATCGAGCCCAGCCCGTTCAGCAGGTTCACCACGAAGTACTCGAGGATGACGAGCCACGCCGGGAACTCCAGGAACAGGCCGAAGATGAGCCACAGGAGCGGGATCGGGTTCAGCACCGTGATCGGCGATCGCGGGTAGAGCGACCCGTACGCGGCCAGCACGCCCGAGATGGCGCCCGAGGCGCCGACCATCGGGATCGTCGAGCCGGGATCGATGAGGATCTGGGCGCCCGCGGCCGCGATCCCGGACAGCACATAGAACGCCGCGTACCGGAGGCTGCCCAGCGCGTCCTCGACGTTGTCGCCGAAGATCCAGAGGAACAGCATGTTCCCGCCGAGGTGCGCCCACCCCGTCGGATCGTGCAGGAACATGCTGCTGAAGACCGTCCACCAGGTGTCCTCCGGCTCCGCGAGGAGGGTTCCCGGGACGAGGCCCCACGCGAACAGCAGCCGGTCGGGCGGGATTCCGGCCGAGATCACCGATCGCATCCAGAAGAACCCGAGGAGGTTCAGCGCGATCAGCAGGTAGTTGACGAGCGGTACCCTGCGGGTGGGCAGTTGGTCGCGGAGGGGCAGCATCCCGGTTTACTTAATCACGCGGGCCCGTGACAGCATCCGCCTGCCTTGATAGACCCGGGCCGATGTCCGAGCTGCGCCTGTACGACACGCTGACCCAGAAGCTCGCCCCGCTCGTCCCGCGCCGACCCGGCGAGGTCCGCATGTACTGCTGCGGCCCGACGACGTACGACGTCGCGCACGTGGGCCACGGCCGCGCCGCGCTCGCTCCGGATATCCTCGCCCGCCACCTGACGGCCCGCGGCCTCCGCGTCGTCTATGCGCGGAACATCACGGACGTCGACGACAAGATCCTGCAGCGGGCGGCCGAGTCCGGCGAGCCCCCCATGGAGCTGTCGGCGCGGATGGCGCGCCTGTACCAGGAGGACATCGCCGCGCTCGGCTGCCTGGAGCCCGAGGTCCAGCCGAAGGTCTCCGAGCACATCCCGGAGGTCGTCGCGCTCGTCGAGCGGCTGATCGAGCGAGGCGCCGCCTACGTCGTGGAGAGGCCCGGCGAGGCGGGCGGCGTCCGCGACGTGTACTACGCGGTCCGCAGCTTTCCCTCGTACGGCAAGCTCTCGAAGCGCAACCTCGACGAGCTGCGGGTCGGCGCGCGCGTCGGCCCGTGCGAGGACAAGCGCGATCCGCTCGATTTCGCGCTCTGGAAGGGGGTCGCCCCCGGCGGGTGGGGCTGGGACAGCCCGTGGGGCAAGGGGCGCCCTGGGTGGCATATCGAGTGCTCGGCCATGGCCGGTCGCTACCTCGGGGCGGGCTTCGACGTCCACTGCGGCGGCATGGATCTCATCTTCCCGCATCACGAGAACGAGATCGCGCAGAGCGAGGCCGCCCACCCGGAGGCCGCGCCGTTCGCCTCGATCTGGATCCACAACGGCTTCGTCAACGTCGACAAGGAGAAGATGGCGAAGTCGCTCGGCAACTTCGTCACGCTCCGCGACGTCTACGCGCGCAACGACCCGGAGGCGCTCCGCTATTTCCTGCTCACGGTCCATTACCGCGGCCCGATCGCGTTCGATACCCACAAGCGGGACGACGGCCGCGTCGTCTTCCCCGGCGTGGTCGAGGCCGAGCGCCGGGTCGACTACCTCTACGCGACGCTCGAGCGGCTGTCGGCGCTCCTCGGCGCGGCCGGCGAGGCCGCGGCGGCGGAGCTCCCGGCGAGGCTCCCGAAGGAGCTCGCGCCGCACGCCGCGCTCGCCGACGGCGCCCGCGGCCGCGTCGCCGCCGCGCTGGACGACGACCTCAACACGCCGGTGGCCCTCTCGATCCTCGCCGAGCTCGCCAAGGCCGCGAACGAGCTCGTCGATCTCGCGCAGAAGCGGCGGAAGGACCAGGACGTCGCCCGCGCGGCGCCGCCGCTCGCGCGCCGCCTCGACGCGGCGCTGCGCGCGTCGCTCGACGTCCTCGGCCTGCTGCAGACCCCGCCGTCGGTCTACCAGGCGCGCACGCAGGAGCGGCGCCTCGGGTTGCTCGGCAAGACGCGCCAGGCGATCGAGGCGAGGCTCGCCGAGCGCGCCGAGGCGCGCGCCGCCAGGGACTTCGCGCGGAGCGACGCCATCCGGCGGGAGCTCGAGAGCGAGGGCATCGAGGTCGCCGACGCGCCGACCGGCACGACCTTCCGGGTGAGCGCCTGACCGGTGAGCGCCTGGAGCGCCTCGCCGGGACGGGCTCCGCGCCGGCGGCCGACCTCGGCACCAGTGGACGAAAACGGCCGGGGGATCTAGGTTCTCGCCCGATGCTGGCCGGCGGCGGCCCGCGTCCCGGACCTGCCCGGCATCGACGGCATCCACGGCCTCCACGGCATCCACAAACGATTACGGACGACCATGGCTCGTGATCTCTACTCCGTGCTCGGCGTCTCGCGCGATGCGGACGAGGACACCATCAAGAAGGCGTTCCGCAAGCTCGCGATGAAGTACCACCCGGACAAGAGCCCCGGGAAGGCCAACGAGCAGAAGTTCAAGGAGATCAACCAGGCGCACGAGGTGCTGAGCAACAAGACGAAGCGCGCGCTCTACGACGAGTTCGGGGAGGAGAGCCTGTCGCAGAACTTCGACGCCGAGCGCGCCCGCGCGTACCGCCGCTATGCGAGCGCCCGGCCCGCGGGCGGGGGCCGCGGCGTTCCGGGCGGCTTCGACGTGCAGGATATCTTCGGCGGCAGCGGCGCCGGCGGCGGCGATTTCGGGGACATCCTCGGCGATCTCTTCGGGCGCGCGCGCGGCGGCGGCGCGGGCCGCCGCGCCCAGGCCGTGCGCGGCCGCGGCAGCGATGTCGAGCAGGACCTCACCATCGATTTCGTGTCGGCGGTCCGGGGCACGACGCTCCAGCTCCAGCGCCCCGGCGAGCCGGAGCCGGTGACGGTCCGCGTTCCGCCCGGCGCCGCCGAGGGGAGCCGCCTGCGCATCCGCGGCCAGGGCGCCCCGGGCATCGGCGGCGGCGAGCCCGGCGATCTGCTGCTGAACATCCACGTCACGCCGCACCCCTTTTTCAAGCGCGAGGGCGACGATCTGCACCTCGACGTCCCGATCACCCTGGGCGAGGCGTACCGGGGCGACAAGATCCGCATCCCCACCCCGGACGGCGAGGTGACGCTCAAGGTCCCGGCGCGCACCCAGACCGGCCAGGTGATCCGGCTGCGCGGCAAGGGCATCGCCCGCAAGGGCAAGGAGCCGGGGGATCTCTACGTGAAGTTCCTGGTGCATGTCCCGACCGTCGACGATCCCGAGGTGGCGAAGGCGATCGAGCTGCTCGACCGGAAGACCGAGGCGCCGCGCGGCGAGCTCCGGTTCTGAGCCCGGGCGCGAGGGCTGCGCTCGATCCCCGAATCCCCATGAAGCGGTCGTCCTCGTTCGCTCCCCGAGCCTTTCTTGCGGCCGCCGCCGTCGCGCTCTCCGCGTGCGTGGCCCCGGCGCCGGAGTGTCCCGCGCCGCTCGCATCCGCCCCGCCCGCGCCGGCGGCGGTCCAGCCCGCGCCGGCGGCGCTCCAGCCTGCGCCCGCCGGGGCGGACGCGCAGGCGCCCGGCGCCGCGCCTCGTGAGCCGCCTGCGCCGCTCGCGTCCGCCCCGCCCGCGCCGGCCGACGCGCCGCCCGCCGCGGCCGGCGAGGGGGGCGCGCCCCGCGGCCCCGTCGTGGAGATCGACCGGCCCTACAAGCTCGGCCGGCTCGCGGCGCCGCGGGGCCAGGCCGAGGCCGCGGAGCGCGATCGCTGGAACGCCGGGGGCAGGGGAGACCCGCCGGCGCCGCCGCCTCCGGCCGAGGGGCACCCGCTGCCGCGCATCATCGTGGACGTCGTCAAGGTCAAGGGGCCGCTCAAGGCGCGCGAGGTGGAGCGCCTCGCCCGGCGACACCTCTGGATTCACGTGTACTCGTGCTACCGGCTGCGCGCGTACAAGGACCCTTCGCTTCACGGCAAGACCACCGTGCGCCTCACGGTGAGCCGCACCGGCAAGGTGACGGCCGCGCGCGCGACGGCCTCCACGCTCTCCGCGCCGGACGTCGCCTCGTGCCTCGCGCAGCGGGCGAAGTCGCTCTCGCTGCCCAGGGCCAGGGCCGGCTCGGCCGTCGTGGTCACGATGCAGGTGTATCCGGGCGACGAGCCGGTCGAGCCCCCGCCGTCCGTCCTCGCTCCCGGCCCGGGCGAGCTCGAGCCCGACGCGATCGCCGCCGCCGCGGCCGAGGCGCTGCCCGCGTGGCGGGCGTGCTACGAGGCGGCCCTCGCGTCCGCGCCGGCGCTCTGGGGCCGCCTCGCCATCCGCTTTCATGTGACCGAGCGCGGCGCCGTCGACGAGGCGTTCGAGGTCGAGTCGCGCTTCCCGGACGAACGCATGACCCGCTGCGTGCTCCGTCGCGCGCGCGCGCTCACGTTCCCTGCGCCGGAGGGCGGCGATCTGCGATTCGTCGTCCCGCTCCGTTTTTCGCCCGACGCGCACGGCCTGGAGCCCTAGCGGTCAGCAACGGAGCTCACCCGCGCGCGCTCCCCCGCGCCTCATGCAGTGCGAACGCTCACAGCGCATCGACGCGCGAGGCGAGCACCTGGGAGATCCACGCCGCCATGAATTGCGGCCGTCTTTTCCAGGTGCAACTTTACGGTGGGGGAGGAGGCTCAGGGAATGGATATCTCACCGGGCACCATCGTTGGGGGGAAGTATCAGCTCGAGAGGGAGCTCGTGCGTCCTGGCGCGCGGATCACCCGCGATCGCGGCTCGGTCTGGGTCGCGCGCGCGCTGCCGCGGGGCGGGCACGTGGCCCTGAAGCGCTTCGACCCCGACCACGCCGGCGCCGCGGGAGATCTGCTCCGGATCGAGCGCGGGGTGCGCGCCGCCGCCGGGCTCCCGTCGCAGCACGTCGTGCGCGTGCACGACCACGGCGTCGAGGACGGCGCGGTGCACGTGGTGATGGACCTGCTCCACGGCGAAGATCTCGCGACGCGCATGCTCCGGCGCAGCCGGCTGCCGCTCCAGGAGGCCGCGCGCATCGCCGAGCACGCCGGGGACGCGCTGCAGCGCGCCCACGAGGCGGGGCTCCTCCACCAGAGCCTCCGGCCGGAGAGCCTCTTCCTCGCGCGGGACGGCGACGACGAGATCGTGAAGGTGCTCGATCTCGGCCTCCCGAGGGCGGCCGCGCCGCGGCTCGTGGGCGAGATCGCGGCCGAGGTGAGCGCGAGCTCGCTCCATTACCTCAGCCCCGAGCAGATCCGAGCGGAACGGAGCCTGGATGCGCAGACCGATCTCTGGTCGCTCGCCGCGATCCTGTTCCGCGTGATCACCGGCCATCTCCCGTTCCCCGGCGACATCGCGAGCGTCGTGGCCTCGAAGATCCTGCTCGCCCCGATCCCGTCGGCGACGCGGTTCGTGCCGAGGTTGCCGGCCGCGCTGGACGGCTTCTTCGAGAAGGCGTTCGCGCGCGACCGGGCGCGGCGATTCCGGTCGGTGGAAGAGATGGTGGGGGCGCTCCTCCCGATCGCGGATCTCGCGCCGCCTCCCTCGTCTGGCCTGCTGCGGCCGCCGGCGTCCGTGCGCGGCCCGGCGATGGAGCCCGCGCGGGCCTCGAGCGCGGCGCTCACGCGGGCGAGGGCGAGGGCGGCGGCCGGCGGCGCGGGCGGGCCGGCGGGGGCCGGCCTCGAGCGGCTGGGCGAGGTCCGTGGGATGGCGGACACGCTGCTCGGCGCGGAGAAGCCCGGCGTGCTGCGCGGGACGGGCGCGCCGCCCGCGCGCGGGCGCTGGCTCTTCCCGGCCGGCCTCGCCGCGGTGCTCGGCGTGGTGGCGCTCGTGACCGTGGCGCGGATGACGCGCCCGGCGCCGGCGCCGGCGGCGGAGAGCGGCGCCCGCGCGGCCGTGCTCTCGTCGCTCGCCGCGGGCCGCGCCCACATGGCGCGCCCCGCGCCCGCGGCCGCATCCCCTGCGGCCCTCCGGCGGGCCCCCCTCGCGCGCCCCGAGCTCAGCGCCCGCGCGGCCTCGGCGCCCGCGTCCGCGCAGCCTCGCCCGGCGCGTTCGGGCTCCTCCGCGGGGGCCGTCCCCCACGGGGCGCGGCTGCACCAGGCGCTCGCGAGCGACTGATCCGGGCGCCGGCGTTGGGGTTCAGGACGACGCCTTCTCCGCGGCGGCCTTCTCCGCGGCGGCCTTCTCCGCGGCGGCCTTCTTCTCCTCGGCGGCGTCGCGCTCCCTGCGCGCCTCGTGCGCCGCGCGGATCGCCGAGAGCGGGGCGCGGGCGTCGCGGCGCGTCCGCTCGGCTTCGGCGCGGGGCTCGCTCTCGTTCCCGATGCGCGCGCCGCTCATCACCTCGAAGTAGCCGTCCTCCAGCCAGACGGCCCCGAGCGTGTGCGCCATCTCCGCGCCCTCCGCCCCGAAGTACCCGACCGCGCCGCCGTAGATCCGCCGCGGGCCGGCCTCGAGGCGGCGGGCGATGGCGGTCGCGCGCGCCGCGGGCGCGCCGACGGCGGTCGCGGCCGGGAGGGCGGCGCGCATCGCCGCGACGGGCGACGCGTCGTCCGGGCGCGACCCGGCCCCGGGGCCTCGCTCGACGCGGACGAGCGTCTCGCCCGACGCGCCCGCGATCGTGAGCCCCGGCGCGAACGGCGACGCCGCGAAGTCGAGGAAGTAGAGGTGCGGCGACGGCGCGAGCAGCCGCAGCGCGCGGTACACGTCGAAGGGATCCGCGCCCCGGAGCGGCGCGCGGAAGCCGCGGGCGAGCACGACCTCGCTCGCCTCGCCGGCCGCGACGCGCTCGCGCGCGGCGGCCACCTTCGCGGCGAAGGCCTCGTCCGTCATCGCCGCCTCGAGGTGCTCGGGCAGCGCCTCCGCCTCGGGCGCGGACAGGCTCCGCAGCTCCGGCCCGTGGGCCAGCTCCCACGCGCAGCGGTTCACGGCGCCCTGCGACGCGCCGGCGATGGTCATCGTCTGCGCCGCGTGGTCGAACACGACCACGGTCGCGTCCTTCATGACCCGCCCGAGGTACGGCTCGCTGGGCCACGGCTCGACGCCGAGGATCTGGTGGATCGCGTCGTAGCAGAGGAAGCCGACCCAGGCCTGGCTGACGCGGGCGGCCAGGTGGCTCGGCGCCTCCGGCGCCTCGAGCTGGGCCAGGTCCTCGGCCAGGGCCGCGAACGGGTCGAACCCGCTCGGGAGCAGGCTCTCGGAGCGCGCCCGGTACCCGAGGATCGTGTGGCGGCCCCAGCGCTCGTCGGAGGCGGCGGACTCGAACAGGAACGACGACCGGCCGGGCGACTGGGCGCGGAGCGCGGCGTACGCGCGGACGGGCGTCACGTGATCGGCGGGCAGGGTGCGGGTCACGAGGGGGCTCATCGCGGCGCAGAGTACACGACGTTGCGGCGTCCGGCGAAGGAGGGCAAGGTAGGCCCGAGATCACGATGCGAAGCGCGCTTGCCCTCACGTCGGTGCTCTGTCTGGCCGCCTGCGGCGGCGCGCGGCCTGCGCCGGAGGGCGCGCGCACCACGGTCGTCTCCCTCCAGAAGATCGACTGCGAGGCGTGCGGCGCCGAGCTCGTCGCGGATCTCCGCGAGCGCCCCGGCGTGTACGCGGTTTCGTTCGACAGGCGCCGCGCCGAGATCGTGGTCACCGCGTCGCCGTCGTTCGACGTCACCGGCACCGTGAAGCAGCTCGCCGCCGACGAGGGGTTCGAGGCGGTGATCGGCGCCGGCAAGGGGCATTACGCCGGCTGGGCGACGTTCCCCGAGGGGGCGGACGCGCGGACGATCGCGGAGGGCGGCGCGGACATCCCCGATCTCGGCGCGCACGTCGTGAAGGGCAAGGTCACGGTCATCGACTTCTCGGCCCGCTGGTGCCTCCCGTGCCGCAAGCTGGACGCGCACATGGCCAGGGTGCTCGGGGCGCAGGGGGACGTGGCGTATCGCAGGCTCGACATCGGCGACTGGGACACCCCGCTCGCCCGGCGGTACCTGAAGCACGTGCCGCGGCTGCCCTACGTGATCGTCTACGGCACGAGCGGCGCGCAGGTGGACGCGATCGCCGGCCTGTCGACCGAGGCGCTCGACGCGGCGATCGCGCGCGCTCGCGGGCGCTGACGGCGGCGGCGCGGGCGCTGACGGCGGCGGCGCGGGCGCTCGCGCGGCGCGCGCCTCTCGGCGTGGGGGCCGTGGGGGGGCGGGGGCGTGGAGGTCAGGCCCGCGGAGCGCCCGCGCGCGCGGCTGACCCGACATCGCCGCGCGCCGATCAGTAATGGCCGAAGAGATCCTGGATCCGTGACTCGAGGGCGACCGCGATCTTGTAGAGCGACGAGATGGACGCCGACGACTCGGCGCGCTCGATCTGCGACAGCAGCGAGACGCTGAGCCCGGTGCGGCGCGCCATCTGCTTGAGCGTGAGGTCCTTGTCCTTGCGGAGGTTCCTGATCGTGTCGCCGATGACGCGGTGGAGCTGCTCCTCGGGCGTCCGCGCGAGGCCTTTCTTGCGCATCACCCGGGCGAGCACCTCGCGGAACTCGTCGACGTTGAACGGCTTCTTGATGTAGTCGACCGCGTCGAGCTTCATGGACGCGACGGCGCTCTCGAGGTTGGGGAAGCCGGTGAAGATGACGACCGCGATGTCGTTGTCGACCTTGCGAATGCGCTTGAGCACCTCGATGCCGTCGAGCTTCGGCATCATCAGGTCGAGGATGATGAGGTGGTAGCCGCCCGCGCGGACCTCCTCTTCGACGGTCGTGGGATCGCCCAGCGTCTTGACCTGATAGCCGTCACGCTCGAGCAGGGTCTGCATGTAGTCACAGATCGCCCGGTCGTCGTCGACGATCAGAATGCGCACAGCGGGAAGCTCAATTGCCACCTGTTCCTCCTCTCACGACCGTCGAAGCCGGTCGCCATGATCCGATCCGGAAGGGCCCGCCTGGACGGCCCCCCTGCCCGACATCGCGCGCGCGGAGAGCACAAGGTCTTCACCGGCGCTCCAGGAGCCTTGCTCGCTGCTTCTTCCTCTCGGCAACATCGGGATTCCAGTGACACTTTAACACGGCCCGAGCAAGGAAAGCTCGCGGGTTTTTTCTTGCGATCCACCGATTCTTGGCTTCGTGAAACGTCCGGGGCGCCGAGGTGCGAGGCGTCACAGGTCCGGAAGTTTGTCGCATTTCGCGGACTTCGGCGCGGGGTGGGGTATCCGGGATCGGGCGGAGGGCGGTGGGGGCGGGAGGGGTGGCGAGGCGGGGTGGGGCATGGACGTACGGGTCCGTCATGATTTCGTCTTGACAAGGGGCTCGCTCTTAGCGATGGTGCGCGCCCGCGGTTCGGCGGGCGTTGCTCTCGCAGCAGCGTGTACGGGGCGTAGCGCAGCCTGGTAGCGCACTCGGTTCGGGACCGAGGAGTCGGAGGTTCAAATCCTCTCGCCCCGACCAGCTCATCTGGGATTCTACGAAGGGCGGCCTGATGGTCGCCCTTCGTCGTTTGGGCTGGCCCTCCGTAGCTCGGCCTCCGCTCTCTCTTCCCGTCCCCGCTCGCCGTTCACGAGACCGTCAACGTGGTCGTGGTCGTGGACGTGGACGTGGACGTGGCCGTGGCCGTGGTCGTGGACGTGGCCGTGCCCGCCCCGACGCTACCCCGTGCGACCCGCCAGGTTGGCGATCACCGCGGCGAGCTCCGAGGCCTCGATCGGCTTCGGCACATGCGACTGAAACCCCGCCAGCAGCGCCCTCGTGCGGTCCTGCGCGCTCGCGTACGCCGTCAGCGCCGCCGCCGGGATCCGCCCCCCCCGCTCCGGGCTCTGCGCCCGCAGCCGCCGGATCAGGCTGTAGCCGTCCTCCCCCGGCATCCCGAGATCGCTCAGGATGACGTCCGGCTTCTCGCGCTCGATCGCCGACAGCGCCTCGTCCACCGTGGCCACCGCCGTGATGCTCGCGCCCTTGCGCTCCAGCACCGTCGTCACGAGCTCCCGCGCGTCCGGCTCGTCGTCGACCATCAGCACGTGGAGCCCCTGCAGCGTCGGCTCCAGCTCCGACGCCCCCCCGCCCTGCAGGCCGTCCAGCTTGCGCAGCGCCGCCAGCGCGCCGCGCGGCGCGAGCGGGATGTCCACCGTGAACGTCGCGCCCTTGCCCTCGCCCGCGCTCTCCGCCTGCACCGTGCCGCCGTGGAGCTCGATGAGGTGGCGCGCGATCGCCAGGCCGAGCCCGAGGCCGCTGTGCGGCCGCGTGCTCGTGCTGTCCGCCTGCCGGAAGCGATCGAACACGTACGGCAGAAACTCCGGGGCGATCCCCTGCCCGCTGTCGCGCACCTGGATGCGGGCGGCCGAGTCCGTCCTGGAGAGCTGGATCGAGACCTTGCCGCCGCGCGGCGTGAACTTGATCGCGTTCGACAGGAGGTTCCACACCACCTGCTGCAGCCGCGTCTGGTCGCCCGAGATCGGGCCCGCCGTCGGATCGAGCTGCACGACGAGCTCGATCCCCTTCGCGTCCGCGCCGTGCCGGACCGCGTCGATGGCCGCGTTGATGACCGGCGGCAGGTCGATCATCATCACGTCGAGCCGCAGCTTGCCCGTGATGATGCGCGACGCGTCGAGCAGATCCTCGACGAGCTGCGCCTGGAGCGTGCCGTTGCGCTCGATCGCCTCGAGCGCGCGGAGCTGCGTGTCCGGCTTCAGCGAGCCCTGGCGGAGCATGCGGGCCCAGCCGAGGATCGCGGTGAGCGGCGTCCTGAGCTCGTGCGAGAGCGTGGCGAGGAACTCGTCCTTGGCGCGGTTCACCTGCTGCGACTCGCGGTAGAGCTGGGCGTTGTCGAGCGCGAGCGCGGCGAAGGTGCAGAGCTCCTCCGCGAGCGCGAGGTCGTCGATGCCGTAGCGCCGGCTCGCCTCGGTCGACAGCACCGTGATCGCGCCGCGCGTCCGGCCGCGGGCGCGCAGCGGCACGATCATCGCCGACCGGACGCCGAGCTCCCGCAGCAAGGCGAGGTACTCCGGGTCGTGCGCGCCGGACCAGCGCTCGCTCCGGTGCTGGAACGACGAGGCGTGCTGCCACGCCGCGCCGTCGACCTCGGGCAGGAGGAGCGACTCGCCGCGCTGGAGCACCGCGTGCACCGCGCGCGGCACCTCGGGGTCCGCCGGGTAGCGGGCCTCGAGCTGCTGCACGAGCGCCTGCCGGGCCGCGCTCGCGTGCAGGCCGGCGAGCCGCGTGAGCGAGCCGTCCGGCTCCACGATGTCCACGATGGCGACGTCGGCGACGTGCGGCACCGCGAGGCGCGAGACGTTGGCCAGCGTGGCGTCGTACTCGAGGCCGGAGAGCGCGAGCTGCCGGCTCGCCTCGCCGATGAAGTAGCGCCGCTTCTCGGCGAGGCGCTTCTCGGTCACGTCGCGGAAGACCAGCACGAGCCCGACGAGCTCGCCCTGCTCGCTCCGGATCGGCGCCCCGCTGGAGTCGATCGCGAGCTCCGAGCCGTCCCGGCGGAGGAGCAGCGTGGTGTCGTCGAGCCCGATGATGCCGCCGTGGTGCAGCACCTCGGCGACCGGGTTGTCGAGGTCGTTGCGCGTCTGCTCGGAGATGACCCGGAAGACCTCCGACAGCCGGCGATCCTGCGCCTCCTCGAGCGTCCAGCCGGTCAGCCTCTCGGCCATGGCGTTCATGAAGTCGATGCGCCCGGAGCCGTCGGTCGAGATCACCGCGTCGCCGATGCTCTTCAGCGTCGTCGAGAACTTGGTCCGGCTGACGCGCAGGTCCGCCTCGAGCTGCTTGAACTGCGTGATGTCGGCGAAGATGGACACCGCGCCGAGCATCTCCCCGTCCGGCGAGAAGAGCGGCGCGCAGCTACCGAGCAGCATCCCGTGCGTGCCGTCGAAGCGCTGGAAGTGGATCTCCTCCGCGGGCACGGTCTCCTTGCGCGAGAGGCACCGCGCCATCGACCAGTCCTCCGCCTCGAAGGGCCGGCCGTCGGGGTGGTACGCGCGGTAGCGGCCCCACCCCTCCACGTTCTCGGCGCTGGAGCTGCCGGCCCAGATGCGCTCGGAGGCGCGGTTCTGGAGGATCAGCTTGCCCTGGGTGTCGGAGACGATGATGCCGTGCGGGCTCTCGCTGAGCAGCGCGTCGAGGAGCCCGCGCTCGTGCCGCGTGATGGCGCGCAGCCGCTCGGCCTCGCGGCGCAGCGCCTCGAGCTCGGTCTCGATCGGCGGCGCCGACGCGGCGAGGGGCGTGAGCTCGAACGAGGCGCTCGCGGCGGGATCGAGGCTCGCGATCGCGCGGTCGATCTCCACGACCGCCGGGCCGATGATGCGTCGCTGCTCGACGGTGCTGGCCGCGTCGTGGAGCAATGCCCGCGCCTGAGCGAGCGCCGCGACGATCGGGGTATCCGAACGCTCGGGCATGGCTTCAAGGGATCCCACGGCCGCCGTACGCGAACAAGATGCTAGGCGGGCGGTCGGACACGGAAAGAACCCCGTGGAGCATAACTTCCTGCTGGACGGACGCTTTGGGTTGGCCGGGGCACTGTCGTGTCCCGAGGGATGGCCGGGACATTGCCGTGTCCCAGCGGGGGGATCGGGGCATCGCCGTGTCCCGGCGGGGTGCCCGGGGCATCGTCGTATCCCGGCGGGGTGGCCGGGGCATCGCCGTGCCCCGGCGGGGTGGCCGGGGCACGCCCCGCCCGGAGGGGCGAGGCGAGGCCCGGCCCGCGCGGGAGATCAGCCGCGCGCCGCCTGGACCTGCTTCACGAGCTCGGGCACGGCCGTGAAGAGGTCGGCGACCAGGCCGTAGTCGGCGACCTGGAAGATGGGCGCGTCGGCGTCCTTGTTGATGGCCACGATGACCTTCGAGCCCTTCATGCCGGCGAGGTGCTGGATGGCGCCCGAGATGCCGACGGCGACGTAGAGCGACGGCGCGACGACCTTGCCGGTCTGGCCGACCTGCAGGTCGCTGGCGGCGTAGCCGGCGTCGCACGCGGCGCGGCTCGCGCCGACGGCGGCGCCGAGCACGTCCGCGAGCGGGTCGAGCACCTCGTTGAAGCGCTCCTTGAGGGCGCGGCCGCCGGAGACGACGACCTTCGCCTCGGTGAGCTCGGGGCGCTCGCTCTTCACCTGGTCGAACGAGACGAACTCCACGCGCTCCGCCGCCGCGCCGGACGGCACGACCTGGACCTGCTCGATCGGCGACGCCGCCGCGACGGGCTCCGCGGGGGCGAACGCGCTCTGCCGGACGCTGACGACCTGGACGGGCGTCGTGACGCTGCAGATGCCGTAGGCGTTGCCGGCGTACATCGGGCGCTTGTACTTGAGCGAGGACCCCTCGGAGGGGGCCGCGGACGCGGACCCCCGACCCGAGTCAGCCACCAGCTCGGAGATGTCGCTCGCGAACCCGGCCGAGAGCCGCGCGGCCACGCGCGGGAGCAGGTCCTTGCCGTAGGCGCTGGCCGTGCCCACGACGACCGTGAACCCCTTGGCCGCGGCCGCGACGGTGGGCACGTAGCGCTCGGCGACGTAATTCTTGAGCGCGCCGGCCTCGGCGACGAGCACCTTGGCCGCGCCGAGCCTGGCCGCCTCCGCGGCCGCCTCGGAGACGGCGTCGCCGATCACGAGGATCGAATACGTGCCGCCGAGCGCGGCCGCCGCCTGCTTCGCGAACGTGACCGCGGAGTGGGTCGTCTTCTTCAGCTTTCCTTCGGCGGCCTCGGCCACCACGAGAACGTCAGCCATGATCCCTCTTGCTCCTCGTCAACTGGTGTCGGTCCGCCCCCCGCGCGCGCGGCGGGGAGGCGACCTGCGTTCGCGATCGTCTCAGAGGACCTTCGCCTCGTTCTTGAGCCGCGAGACGAGCTCGGCGACGTCCTTGACCTTGATGCCCGCCTTGCGCGCCGGGGGCGGCTGGAACCCGTGGTACTGGACCTTGAGCGCCTGGTCCGCGGCGAGATCGGCGAGCTTGACCTCGACGAGCGGCTTCTTCTTGGCGGCCATGATGGCGGGGAGGGCCGCGAAGCGCACGCCGTCGTTGTACTTGAAGGAGGGCGCCGTCTTCATCGAGTAGACGCTGGTGGGCGCGACGATGCGGAGGTCGACGGTGACGACGGCGGGCAGGCGCACGCGCAGCGTGGCGACGCCGCCGTCGACCTCGCGGCCGACGAGCAGGGCGCCGGCCTCTTCCTTGAGGGTCGCGGCGAACGTGGCGAGCGGCCAGTCGAGCAGCTCGGCGAGGATCTGGCCGACCTGGTTCGAGTCGCCGTCGACGGCTTGCTTGCCCATGAGCACGACGTCGGGCTTCTCGCGCTCGACGAGCGATTTGAGGGCGCGGGCCACGAGGTCGCCGTCGAGCTTGTCGTCGGTGGCGTCCACGCGGAGGGCGCGGTCGGCGCCGGTGGCGAGCGCCGCGCGGAGGGTCTGCTCGGTGTCCTTCGGCCCGAAGGTGACGACGACGACCTCGCCCGCCCGCGCCTTCGGCGCCTTGCCGTCCTCGGTGAGGCGCAGCGCCGCTTCGAGCGCGTACTCGTCGAACGGGTTCGGCTTCCACTCGAGCCCGGTCGTCTCGATTTTGTCCCCCGACGCAGGGATCTTCACCTTGTTCGCGTTGTCCGGATCGGCGACGCGCTTGAGCGGAACGAGGATCTTCACGGCTCGGCTGGCTCCTGGTTGCTGGTGGTGACGCGGAGCGTAGTCCGCCCGGGCAGGGCCGCGCCAGGCGCCTGACGGTCGAACGGACCCATGCGCTGCGGCAGCGGCGAGCCCGGCTGGAGTAGCACGCCCGCGGCGGAGGGATGCGGTCATGGCAGCGCCGCTGTGGTGCGTCAAGCGGACGCGGCGGTCTGCCGGGATGAATGTGGTCCAATGGATGAGGTTGTCTGGTGGAAGGGGGAATGGGCAGTGATTGGATGGGAGGGGGCGTCGGCCGGGGAGCGGAACGGATGCGATCCGTTGAGAAGGGGGCGCGGTCGGGGGTCGGCAACGGATGCGATCCGTTGTGGGGGGCGTCGGTCGGGGTCAGCAACGGATGCGATCCGTTGAGAGGGGGTGTCGGTCGGGGGGCGGCGACGAATGCGATCCGTTGAGAGGGGGTGTCGGTCGGGGGGCGGCGACGAATGCGATCCGTTGAGAGGGGGTGTCGGTCGGGGGTCGGCAACGGATGAGTATCGCTGGAAGGGGTCGCCGCCGGGGGTCGGCAACGGATGAGCATCGCTGGAAGGGGTCGCCGCCGGGGGTCGGCAACGGATGAGTATCGCTGGAAGGGGTCGCCGCCGGGGGTCGGCAACGGATGAGTATCGCTGGAAGGGGTCGCCGCCGGGGGTCGGCAACGGATGAGTATCGCTGGAAGGGGTCGCCGCCGGGGGTCGGCAACGGATCGTGTCCGGTGAGGGCCCCTCGGACACCCTCGCGGGGCCATCGAGCGGTGCGCGCCCAGGGCGGCGCGCACCGCGGGGCGATGGCGTCAATTCACCCGATCCGCGGCGCTGCCGCGTCCGGCGCGGGTGTGCCGGTAGCGGGCGCGCCGGTAGCGGGCGCGCCCGTCGCGGGTGTGCTGGTCGTGGGCGCGCCGGTAGCGGGCGTACCGGCAGCGGGTGTACCCGCAGCGGGTGTGCCGGTAGCGGGCGTGCCGGCGCTGGACGCGTCCGGCAAGGCGCTGTCCTCCGCGCCGGTCTCCTCGTCCTTGCCGCCGGCGCGCCGGCGCTCCGCCTTGGCCACCTCGCGCTCCAGCGGCGCGAGCAGCCGGCGCGTCGTCTCCTCGTCGGGGGCCTCGAGCTCCAGCATCTGGAGCACGCTGCGCACCACCTTGATCCATCGATTGCGCGCCCGGAGCTGCCCGCCGCGAGGATCGGCCGGCTCCGGCCTGTCCTGCGCTTCCAGGTGGATCCGCTGCGCGTCGAGCTTGCCGAGCTCGTCGCCCGCCGCAAACCACGCCTGCACCGCCTCGAGCAGGTTGCTCCCCGGCGTCGGCAGCGCCTTGAGCGCGGCCTTCGACTCCGAGGTCAGCCGGTCGCGCGCGAGCTTCACCTCGCCCGCCTCGTCGCTGTAGCTCGCCGTGATGAACTTGAGCCCGTCCGTGAAGAGCTGATCGCGGATCTCGAGATACCTCGCCGCGTCCTCGGGGTCGTCGGCGAGGTCGGCGAAGCCGGTGAGCACCGCGTGGGCGCCGCGGGCCTTGCGGTCGTGGACCTGGTCGACGGCGACCTGCCGCTGCTGGATCTCGGCGAGCTCGTCATTCTCTTTCTTCTGTTTCCGGTGCGCCTTCAGGATGCCGTCGTGCGCGGCCTCGATGTCCTCGAGGAGCGGAGCGCACCGCTTCAGCGACACGAGGCGCGGCCTCTCGCGCTCCGGGTCGAGCCAGGCGGCGGTGATCTGAACCATCTGACGAGGAGAGAGGTCTCTGAGAGCCATGGTGCCTCCTTGGTTGTCCTCCGGCGACGCCGCCGGGGAATGCACCATCGCTCAGGCTCTCAGGAGGAAGGTGGGTGTGTAAAGCCCTCGCACAGCGGGAGCACGATTACGTCGGCGATACGGCCGCTCGCGCTCCCTGCACCGGTTCCATCGGGTCCACCGGCTCCACCGGGTCCACCGGTTCGGCCAGACGATCGAGCACGGCGGCCGCGAGCTCGCCTGACGGCGCGCTCGCGTTCGACCTCGCGCCCCCCTGCTGCGCCTCCGACGAGCGGGCACCGCCGGTCACCTCGCGGGATGGAGCGGGCCGTGGTACTACCCGGCCGCGCCGTGAGGGCGCGGCACGTCGTCCGAGGCGTCATGCTCACCCGAATCCGTTTCAAGAACTACCGCAGCCACGCGGACACCGCCATCGCGCTCCAGCCAATCAACCTGCTGATCGGTCCTGCAGGGGCGGGCAAATCGAACGTGTTCAAGGCGCTCGTCTTGCTGCAGAACTCGCTCCATCGTTCGCTCGAGGAGCTATTTCCGCCCGGGATCGGAGAATTCCACTGGGTCCGCAGTCGCTGGGCCGGAGAGACCGACCCGATCGTCTTCGAGGTCGAGATCGACGAGGTCGAGGGTTTTCCCGGGAGGTTCCAGTACGAGCTCTCGATCGCAGAGTCTCCCGAGGGCCTGTATGTGGTCGCGGAGACGCTGCAGCGAAAGACCGGAGACGAGGGATGGCAGTGGGTCTTTCAGCGCCGGAAGCTCCCCAGGCTGATGGGCGAGTTCGGCGACGTCAAACCGTACGATCCGAGCTTGCTCAACAAGGCGCGGCGGGGGATCGGCGTCGACGCGAGCGCGCCGAACGTCCGGATGGCGCGGGCGGTCGCCCGCGCCATCTCCAGCGTCGGCTATTACCACCTCGAAGTATCGGAGCTGAAGTCGCTGGGGAGCGGGCAGCCGACGGAGCGCATCGACTACTACGGTGGGCGGCTCCCGGACTTCCTCGCATTCACGCGCACCGGCGCGCAGGAGGACGCGAGCCGCCCGCGTCACTGGAACCATGCCTCCACGCATGAGCGGCAGGAGCGGTGCCGCTTCTGCCGGCTCAACGCCCTGATCACCGAGGCGCGCTCGACGCTATCCGCGCTCCCGCAGAAGCCTCCGCAGACGTGGCCGATCTTGATCGCGCTTCCGGTCGAGACGATCGAGGCGTGGTTGCTCGAGTTGCAGGCGATCGTCAGCCCGCCCCGCGGCCTGGCGCGCGCCGAGGCCCGAGGCCGAGCGCGGCTCAAGGAGATGCTGTATGGCAAGCCGGCAGCGACGAGGTCAGATGTCGAGAACATCGCCCTCCCGCTCATCCGGTCAGCCACCCCGACGCAGCTCGGGCAACTCCGCGAGCGGAGCAAGAGCTTTGCGCTGTTCGCCGATCAGGTCGATAGGAGCAAGCCGATCCTCCTGGGCCCGCGTGACTGCTGGAGCCCGGGGGACTCGGGGGCCGTGCGGCCGCCGCCCGGGTCGTGAGGCCGCGTTGCCTGCGCTCATTGTTCCTGGTCAGGTGCGGGGCGCGCCGGGGCAGGTGCGGGGCGAGGCAGGGGCCTGGGTCAGGTCCGCTCGCTCGGCGGCGGTCGATCGATATCGCTCGCCCTGAGCTCGCCCCGGAGCCGCCGCCGGAGCTGCTCGTCGAGCCGCTGGGCGTACTTCTCGTGCACGCCGAGCTCCGCGGCGACCTTGGCCCACGAGAGATCGCGCCAGTACCGGAGCTCGATGAGGCGCGCCTCCTGCGCGTCGAGGCCGCGGAGCGCCTTCCCGAGCGCCTCGAACGCCTGGGTGCGCGCCACGGCGTCCTCGGGGTGCGCCCGGAGGTGCTCGCCGGTCTCCGCGACGAAGCGCGCGAAGACGACCGCGCGGCACCGGTCCTTGAGCTGGCTCAAGGCGTCGGCGTCGTCATCGCCGAACAGATCGCTCGTGTCGCGCATCGATTCGGCGGCGTCGAGCGCGGCCTCGAGGCCGGCGCGCCGGAGCGACGATTCGCGGGTCAAGAGCCTCATGACCGCGCCGGCCACCCGCTTCCATGCATACACGCCGAAGGGGACGCCGCGCGTCGCGTCGTAGCCGGGGCAGGCCTCGAGGAGCGCCTGATAGGCTGTCTGCTCGCAGTCCTCGAGGCCCTGGCGCGTCCGCACGCCGTAGACGCGCGCGGTCGTCCGGGCGACGTGGCGGGCCATGGGCAGCGCCTCCAGCACGCGCTCCTGATCGGGGTGAGGGGGAGACGGAGGACGGCCGCGTGTCACCGCCACCCGCCGAAGGTCCCGTCGCCGGGCTCCGCGGCCCTGTCGTCCGCGGCCCTGTCGTCCGCGGCCGCGCTCTCCGCGGCTGTGTCGTCCGAGCCCTCACGGGCGACCACGCCGCTGTCGGACAGGAGGGGAGGTCTGGCCCGCAAGCGATCGTGGAGCGGCGCCGCCGCCGGATGCGTCGTGACGAAGATCGTGAGGAGCCTGCGGTAGTCGTCGATCTCGTCCGGGGAGAGCGCCCCGAGGTACGGGCCGAGCGCGTCGTCGAGGCAGGCCGAGAGGAGGGGATCCGCGTCGCCCGTCGTGTCCAGGTCGTCGTGC
The DNA here is from genome assembly GCF_004135735.1 of Sorangium cellulosum. Classification (GTDB taxonomy): domain Bacteria; phylum Myxococcota_A; class Polyangia; order Polyangiales; family Polyangiaceae; genus Sorangium; species Sorangium cellulosum_F. Next base: position 931,420 of record NZ_CP012670.1, read on the forward strand.
TCGGGAGCGTCGTGCGTCATGGTGACCTCGCGCAGGGGAGCTCGCGTGCGCTGCGGCGCCCCATCCTCTCTGAAATTCACCGCCGGCGGGCCGGTTCGGACAGAGAAAGCGACGCGCCAGGATCGTTTGCCACGCCACCCGGAGGCGCGGTGGCGAAGGGCGCGGGCGGGGGGCGTGCGCCCGATCCCTTCATGGCAGGCAAGTACTTGAATCGAGGTCGCTTTTCAAGGATCGACATCGCCGGTTCACTTTCTGTGTCCGAACCGGTCCCGCGCTCGTGATTTCCATCCCAGGAGATCCCGCCGGTGGCACGCCGCACGTCCGACAGATCAGCACCTCTCTGCGAGAGGGGGGATGTGCTGGAGGGCACGCCGTACCGGGCGCTCCGGGGGCTCGGGGTCGGGGGGATGGGGGAGGTCGTCGAGGCGGAGCACCGCGCGCTCGGGAAGCGGGTCGTGGTGAAGCTGGTGCGCCGCGCGCTGGCGCACGATCCCCGGTTCGCCGACCGGCTTCGGGTCGAGGCGCGGGCGCTCGCGGCGGTCGCGTCGCCGCACGTGGTGGCGGTCCTCGATCTGGGGGAGACGCCGGCGGGCCGGCCCTACTTCGTGATGGAGCGGCTCGAAGGGCGCACGTTGCGGGAGGAGCTCGAGCGGCGCGGTCCGCTGCCGGTGGCCGAGGCGATCGAGGTGACGCGGCAGGTGCTGGCCGGGCTGTCGGCGGCGCACCGGGTCGGGCTCGTGCATCGGGACGTGAAGCTCGACAACGTGTTCCTGTGCGCGCCGGGGGCGGCGGCGCCGGGCAGCGCCCGGGTCGCGAAGGTGCTCGACTTCGGCGTTGCCAAGGTGGCGCCGGTGGCGGCGGGGTCGTTTGCCCTGGCCGCGCCGGCGTATCCGACCGAGGCCGGGTTGCTCGTCGGGACCCCTCGGACCGCCTCGCCGGAGCAGGCGCGATGCCGGCCCGTCGACGCGCGGACCGACGTGTACGCTGTCGGGTTGCTGATGTATACGCTCCTCGTGGGGCACGGCCCGTTCGCCCATGTCGAGGACGCGCTGGCGCTGCTGCACGCGCATGTCCACGAAGCGCCGGCCCCTCCGTCGCGGTACGCGGCGCAGGGGATCCCGCCGGCGCTGGACGGGGCCGTGCTGAAGGCGCTGGCGAAGCGGGCCGAAGACCGCTTCCAGAGCGCCGAGGCGTTCGCAGAGGAGCTGGGACGGATCGCGGCGGCGCTCGCGGAGGCGGGGGGGAGCGCGGGGGCGGCCGAGGCGGCGCCGGGGTGGGCGAGCGCGAGGCGGAGGGGGGAGGAGCCGGGCGGGGGGGAGGTCGCGGGTGGAGGGGAGGCCGGGAGCGGGTGGGGGCCGGAGAGCCGGGCGTGGTTCGAGGCGGTGCCGGGCGGCGAGGGCGGGGCGGGTGCGGGTGCGGGTGCGGCGAGGGCGGAAGCGGCGGTGGAGGTGGATGCGCGCCTGTTCGCGGGGTTGACGGTGGCGAGCACCATGGTGTTCTCGCTGATCGCGGCGCTCGTGCTGCGCGGGCTGGGGGTGTGGTGATGGCGGGGGGAGCGCTGCAGCCCGGGGACGTGTTCCTGGACTACCGTATCCGGGCGGTGATCGACGCGGGCGGGATGGGTGAAGTGTACGAGGCGGTGGAGGACTACTCGGACGACGTGGTGGCGATCAAGTGCATGTCGCCGCGGCACATGAGGAGAGCGGACTTCGCGAGGCGGTTCCGGCAAGAGTGCAAGTTCTATCCGAAGCTGAAGCATCCCAACATCGTGAGGATGAGGAAAGCCGGGGTGTCGCCGGACGAGGTGGCGTACATCGTGATGGATTACCTCGAGGGGCGCACGCTGAGGAAGCTGCTGAACAAGGCGTACCGGCTGGACTTCCTGAGCGCGATGCACGTGATGCTGCAGGTGGCGGACGCGATGACGTTCGTGCACTCGAAGGGGATATGGCACCGAGACCTGAAGCCCGAGAACATCATGGTGGGCTCGAAGGGGGACGCGAAGGGCCACGTGTGGCTGCTGGACTTCGGGATAGCGAAGTTCGCGGACGGAGGGATGAACACGGACGACCTGCCGGACGTGGGGACGGTGAGGTACATCTCGCCGGAGCAGGTGAGGCTGCTGTACACGAGCGGGAAGAAGGCAGAGCGCGCGAAGCCGGATGGGCGGACGGATATCTACGCGTTCGGGGCGATTTTTTATGAGGTGCTGACAGGGAAGCACCTGTTTCTGGACGACAGCGTGCCGGCGAGCGCGGAGGAAACGCTGACAGGGCACCTGGTGGCGGCGCCGGAGCCGGTGCACGAGATCGTGCCGGATTGCCCCGAGTACGTGTGGCCCGTGGTGGAGCGGTGCATCGCGATCGATCTGGAGGAGCGGTATCCGAGGTTCGATGAGGTGGCGCGGGACCTGAGGGCGCTGCTGCGGGATACGGTGCCCGCGGGGCACGTGCTGGCGCGGCGGCTGGCGCAGGAGCGGATGAAGGCGGAGCGGCGGGCGGCGTTCGCCGGGGTGGAGATGGGGGACGAGAGCGCGCCGGTGGAGGGGGAGGCGGGCGCGGGCGGCGCGGGCGCGGGCAAGGGGGCGGTGGGCGAGGAGGAGACGGAGGAGGCGAGGGGGCCGGGCGACGGCGAGAGCGGGAGCGGGAGCGAGGGGGGCGAGATGGCGCGGGTGAGCGAGAGCGGGAGCGAGCAGGAGAAGAGGGCGCGGCGGGTGGTGCACGGGGAGACGGCGCCGCTGGAGCGGTTCGTGGCGCCGGAGAGCCCGCTGCCGTTCGCGCCGGCGTCGCGCGGGGCGGCGCGGGTGCCGCGGGGGCGCGGGGTGGGGTACACGGAGCCGCTGCCGTCGACGCTGCCGCCGCTGCCGGTGCGGGCCGGCGGGAGCGCGGCGCGGCGGGACGCGACGGCGGTGCTGGGGGGGTCGTGGGCGGAGAGGACGGGGCAACGCGGGGGGCCGCCGCCGATGCCGGTGACGGGAGGGCAGGTCGCGGTGCCGCCGCCGATGCCGGTGACGGGAGGGCAGGTCGCGGTGCCGCCGCCGATGCCGCCAATGCCGGTGAGGGGCGAGCAGTACGCAGCGCCGCCTGCGATGCCGGTGAGGGGTGAGCCCTACGCAGCGCCGCCGCCGATGCCGGTGAGGGGCGAGCCCTACGCAGCGCCGCCGCCGATGCCGGTGATGGAGACCCAGCGAGCCGTGGCGCTGCCGCCGGTGGCGGAGAGGGGGCTGCAGCGAGCGGTGACGCCGCCGCCGCTGCCGGTGATGGGCGGGCAGTACGCGGCGCCGCCGCCGGCGATGGCGCCGATGCCGGTGACAGGGGGACAGTACGCGGCGCCGCCGGTGATGCCGGTGACGGGGGAGCAGCGAGCAGTGCCGCCGCCGATGCCGGTGATGGACATGCAGCGAGCGGCGCTGCGGCCGTTGCCCCAGGCGAGAGCGCAGCACGACGCGGCGACGCCGCCGCTGGCGCAGTTTGCGGCGCAGTCCGCGACGCCGCCGCTGCCGATGGCGCCGCTTGCAGGGCCGTACGCGGCGGCGCCGCCGATCGCGGAAGCGCCGACGGCGCCGAGCGCGGTCGCGCCGGCAGGCGGGCCAGCGTCGGGATCGTTGCAGAGAGAGACGCCGAGGACGCCGGCGGCGATGATCGCGCATCCGCGGCGAGCGATGCGGCCGTACCTGCTGGCGCCGCTGATCGCGCTGGGGCTGACGGCGGCGGGCCTGGGCATTGCGCTGGGGATCCGAGCGATGGGCGACGCGGCGCCGGAGCCGGAAGCGTCCGTGACGCCGGCCGAGAGCGCAACGGCAGGCGCGGTGTCGGCGTCGGCGGCGGTCGCGCCGGCACCGCCAGAGGAGACGATCTCCGCGGCGCCCGCGCCGGAGGCGACCGCGAGCGCCGCGGAAACGAGCGCGGCCGAGGCGGCTGCGGAGGTCGAGGCGGCCGCGGAGGCCGAGGCGTCTTCCACGCAGCAACCGGCGGTGCCGGCGAGGCCCGCGTCAGCGGCTACGGATGACGCCGAGGAGGTCTACGGAGAGGAGAGCTCCTCGGAGGAGATCTATCCGATGCCGAGGCGGCAGAAGCCGTCGTTCCTGCGGGTGCTATCGGAGGAGAAGAAGAAGGCGGCGCCGGCGAAGCGAGGGAACGCGAAGCCGACGCGCTCGTGTCCTGCGTTCGGGTGCGAGCCGGAGTTCTAGTCGCTGAGGAGCAAGGCAACGACCATGGGCAGCAACAAGGACAGCGACGACATCCGACAGTACCTGCCGGATCTGGACAGCATCCGGCGGGAGGCGGATCCGCACGTGGCGGAGCGGAAGCTGCGGCAGGCGCTCAACAACCCGGAGCTGGATCGGGCGCTGACCGAGATGCAGCAGCAGACGACGACGACGGGGCAGCCGGTGTTCAAGTCCCAGGTGGTGCGCGCGATGACGCAGCAGCCGGGCGCGATGACGCCGCAGCACGGCGCGGTGGCGCAGCATGGCGCGGTGCCGCAGCACGGCGCGATGGTGCCGCCGCATGGTGCAGTGCCGCAGCACCGCGCGGTGGCGGCGCAGCACGGCGCGATGGTGCCACAGCACGGCGCGGCACCGCAGCACGGCGCGGCACCGCAGCACAGCGCGACGGCGCCGCTCGGTGCAGGGATTCCGCAACGCACGGCGGCGCAGCAGGGCGCGATAGCGCCCAGCCAGTGGGCGGACCGGGGGCTGCCGCCGATCGACAGGTCGTTGCTACCCTCGTCGCTGCTGCCGCACACGGCGCCGCCGGTCGCGGCACCGAAGCCGCCGGCCGAGGCGAACATGGTCACGAGCGGCCGGCGGGGGATGCCACGGTGGCTGCTCGCCCTGCTCGCGGTGCTCGCGCTGAGCATGCCGTTCGTGACGTGGATGATCGCGCGGCGAGGGGCGCCGGGGGACGAACAGAAGCCAGCGCCGCGGTCGAGCGGGGCGCCGGCGCGGAGCGTGATGGCGCCAGCGCCGCCGGTCGCCTCGGAGCTGCCGACGCCGGCCCCGGCGGAAACGGTCGACGGCGAGCCGTCGGGAGCGCCGGAGCCGGTCGAGCCGAGCCTCGACGACGTCGCGGGCGAGACCGACCCGCCCGCACCTGCGCCGCAAGCGCCGGCGCGGCCGGCGCCGCGCCCCCCGCAGGCGCCGGCCACGCCGGTGCCGGCCGAGCCGCCGCAGAACGAAGACTGGATGGAGTGAAACCGCGTGGAGTCATGATGATGAACTGCCGATCGCTTGCTCTGTTGCTCTCAGCCGCGACCCTGATCGCGGCGCCCGGCGTCGCTGCCGCGCAGCCTGCGGCACCGCAGGAGACGTCTGCCAGCGGCGATGCCGCGAAGCGCGCCGATGCGCTCGTCGACAAGGCCAAACGCCTCTACCTGGGCGGGAAGTACGAAGAAGCGGAAGCGACGCTCATGTCGGCGTGGGAGCTGAACCCGACGTTCGACGTCGCGTACAACCTCGGGAACACGAAATACCAGCTGAAGAAGCACCGGGAAGCCGCGCAGTACCTGTCGTTCGCGCTGAGGAACTGGCCGTTGCTGAAGAGCGTGGCGAAGCTGAAGCCGACGGCGGAGCAGCGGCTCGCGGAGTCGCGTGCGCAGGTGGGAGCGGTGACCGTGGCGGTCAGCGCGGTGGGGGCAGAGGTGCTGGTCGACGGTCAGGTCGTGGGTCGAGCGCCGCTGGAGGGAGAGCTGTTTGTCGAGCCGGGCGAGCACCAGGTGGAGGCGAGGCTGCAAGGGTACGCGCCGGCGAGCCAGACGGTGCGGGTAGCGAAAGGCGGGACGGCAGAGGTGTCGCTGACGATGGCGCCGGTGCAACGCGAGGCGCAGGAGGTGGCGTCGGGCGCGAACGCGGAGGCGGGGGACGGCGCGCTGGGGGCGCGGGCCGGCGCGCCTGTAGCGGAGCAGCCGCCGACGGGGCCGGGGGAGCCGGCAGCGCTGCCAGCGGAGAGGAGCTGGGTGCCGGTGATCGCGCTGGGCGCTGCGAGCGTGGTGGGGCTCGGCGTGGGGATCGGGACGACGGTTGCGTCGAATAACGCGAGCGATGACGCGCACCAGCAGAGCGCCGCGATTATTCACGGCCGTGGTCAGTGCGTGAAGCCGGAGCCATCGTGGATTGGACGATGCGAGCAGGTCCGGAGCGATGCATCGCGTGCCGACACCCTGGGGAACGTCGCACGGGTGGCGTATATCGCGTCGGGCGTCTTCGCGGTCGCTGCGGCAACCTACGTGCTCTGGCCGAAGCCGGAGGCTTCCGACCATGCCATTGCGCTGCCGGTGGTGCACGCGGACGGCGCGGGCTTCGCAGTGATGGGGACTTGGTGATGGACTTCCGAAAGGCAGGGCACGTGCGGAAGATGCGCAGCGCGTTCGGCGGGTTGGCGTTTCTCTTGGCAGTCGGCGGGTGCGACGGGTTCTGGAGTCACCTCGCGGAAGACTGCGAGCTCCTCGTCACATGTGACCATTTTTCCCCTTCAAGCACGGGTGGCGGTGGAACGCCGGGCCCCACGTGCGAGGCGGACCCGACCGAGAACGCAAGCACGGTGAGTAATGAGTGCGCGGTGTTCGCGAGCGCGAGCGCGGAGCCGGGCGGAGATGGGACGAAGGAGAAGCCGTACGCGTCGCTCGGGGAAGCGATCGCGAACGCGAAGGGCAAGCGGGTGCTGGCGTGCGCGAGCGGGGCGTTTGCCGAGAGCGTGACGATCGGAGCTGGGCTGGAGGTGATCGGGGGCTTCGACTGCGACGCTGAGTGGACGTGGAGCGAGGAGGCACGGAGCGCGATCGAGGGGCCGGCGGGCGCTGTGGCGTTGACGCTCGCGGAGGGGGCGAGCGGGGTGAAGGTGCGGGGCTTCTCGGTCCGTGCGGCGAGCGCGACGGAGCCGGGGGGACCGTCGATTGGCGTCGCGGTGGCGGACATCGAGGCGAAGCTGACGCAGGTGGACGTGACGGCGGGCGATGGGATGGATGGCGTGAACGGCGAGACGCCGACGGAGGCGCCGCAGGCAGGCGCGAGCGCGTCGGCGGTGGTGTCGGAGGCGTGCGATGCGCCGAATCAGGTCTTCGGCGGCGATCCCGGAGTGACGACATGCGAGGACGGCGAGACGCGAGGCGGCGCCGGTGGGCCTGGCGGGATTACGGGAGAGGACGAGGGCAAGGGGCAGAACGGTGCGGATGGTGCGCCGCTGCCCGAGCCGAACCCGAACAGCAGAGGGCTCGGAGGGCCGGGGCAAAAGGATGCCTCTGGTGAATGCGAGGCTGGCGCGAACGGCAAGAGCGGCGACCTCGGCAATGCTGGCACAGCCGGCAGCGGCACGACGCTGACATTGGCCGGCGTTACGGGCGGCGACGGCGGTAGCGGCACAACCGGGACGCGAGGTCAAGGGGGAGGAGGTGGTGGCGGTGCGAAAGCAGGGTTGTTCTGCTTGGGACCCGGAATGAGCACTGTTGACGGGGTAGGCGCTAGCGGAGGCGGGGGAGGCGCTGGCGGTTGCGGCGGGAAGGGAGGTGGCGGCGGGAAGGCCGGCGGGTCGAGCATCGGGATCGTGAGCCTGGGGACGAAGCTGGTGCTGACCGAGGTGACCGTTGCCGTGGGCAAGGCAGGTAAGGGCGGGGATGGCGCTGGCGGGCGAGGCGGCGGGCTCGGGGGGAGCGGCGGGACCGGTGGTACTCCTTCGACCCTCGGTGGCTCGGCTGGTTGCCGTGGCGGGGACGGCGGCCAAGGCGGAACGGGCGGCCCCGGTGGCGGCGGCCGAGGCGGCCACGCGGTAGGGATCGCCTACGCGGTGACGCCGAGCGCCGCAGTCGCGTTGAAGGACTTCACCGAGGGGGCAGCGGGCGACGGCGGCCGTACGGCGCCAGGCGGGAACGCGGGCACATCGGGGACAAGCGGAGAATGCTGGGACTTCACGGCCAATGCGAGCTGCGGGCAGTGAGGTGAGAAAACGATGCTGTTGCGTGGCAAATCGGCAGCGCTCAACGGAATGCAAAAGGCAGGAAAACGAGCACTGCGCGCCGTGAGCCGCTGAGCTGAAGGAGGCAACAAGAAATGAGTGGACGCACCCCGAGCTGGGGTGGTAGGGACCATTTTGTCGCGGAGACGCGGCACGGTGGGCTGCCCGGCGCTTGCAACCTCGCCACCCAAGAGTGGAATGCCCAAGGCGCGGGCGGACGGACCGGAGATCTGCTGACTCCTTCTGCGTCGGGCCGCGAGAGCGGATATTATCCGACGGTCGCTGAAGGCAGCCCGGCAGCAGGTCGCTTTTGCTCTTCGCGAGGGCTGCGCGTCGTGGCTGTGGCAGGTCAGGCGCGCCGCGGCGCTGCATCGAGAGCCGCCGGCGGCGACGGGACCCCTCCCGTCCCGCGCGAAGCGCGGGGCGTGGGAGGGGCGGACCGCGCGCAGGCCCGAAGGGCCGAGCACGGGCCGGGGGTGGGCAGTTTTCTTCTGGCTGTCTTGCTGTGCTGTATACCAGCGCGCACTGCATGGTGCGAGGAGCGCGGCTCGTCGCCTGCCATGGAGGCGGGGGCGGCGCTCGAGTCTGCGTGCGAGCTGAGCCCGACGTTCGACGTGGCGTACAACCTCGGGAACACGAAGTACCAAATGAAGAAGCATCGGGAAGCAGCGCAGTACCTGTCCTATGCGCTGCGAAACTGGCCGCTGATCAAAGCGGCAGCGAGGCTGAAGCCGATAGCGGAGCAGCGGCTCGCGGAGCAGCGGCTCGCGGAGTCGCGGCCGCTGGTGGGGGCGGTGACCGTAGCGGTCAGCGCGGCGGGAGCCGAGGTGCTGGTGGACGGCAAGGCCATGGGCAAGGCGTCGCTGGAGGGGGAGGTGTTTGTCGAGCCGGGCGAGCATCAGGTAGAGGCGCGGCTGCAAGGGTACGCGCCGGCGAGCCAGACGGTGCGGGTGGAGAAGGCAGGGACGGCGAAGGTGGAGCTGGCGATGGCGCTGCTGCAGAGCGAGGCGACGGAGGCAGCGCGGGGAGCGAGCGCGGAGGCGGGGGACGGCGCGCCGGGGGCGCGGGCCGGCGCGCTTGCGGCGGAGCAGCCGCCAGCGGGGCCGGTGCAGCCGGCAGCGCTGCCGGAGGAGAGGAACTGGATGCCGGTGATCGCGTTGGGCGCGGCGAGCGCGGTGGGGCTCGGCCTGGGGATCGGGATGACGGTCGCGGGGAGCAATGTGCTCGACGACGTCCATGCGCAGAGGCAGGCGATCAGGAACTCTGGAGGGCAGTGCACGAAGCCGTCGGCAGCATTCGTCGACGACTGTGCAGAGCTGAGCGGTACCGGAGAGCGCGTGGATATGCTCGGTCATGTGGCTGGCGCCGCGTACGTTGCATCGGGCGTGCTTGCCGCCGCGGCGCTGACCTATGCGTTGTGGCCGCGTGATGAAGCCGGTGCTGCGGGACAGCCGCGCGTGGTTGCCACCGCGCATCCCTTGGGCGCTGGCGTTGTCGTGCTCGGTACGTGGTGAAGGGCTCGGGAGAGGACGCGATGAAGACGAGAGGAAGACGCTGGATCGCGGCGAATGCCGTGCTTGTCCTGGCCGCGAGCAGCTGTGACGTCGTCTGGAACGATGTGTCAGGGGATTGTGAGCTGATGCTCACGTGCGGGCACTTCTTGCCGACGACCACGGGTGGCGGCGGGACGCCGGATCCCACCTGCGAGGCAGATCCGACCGAGGACGCAAGCACGGTGCGTGACGAATGCGCGGTGTTCGCGAGCGCGAGCGCGGAGCCGGGCGGAGATGGGACGAAGGAGAAGCCGTACGCGTCGCTCGGGGAAGCGATCGCGAACGCGAAGGGCAAGCGGGTGCTGGCGTGCGCGAGCGGGGCGTTCGCGGAGAGCGTGACGATCGGAGCTGGGCTGGAGGTGATCGGGGGCTTCGACTGCGACGCCGAGTGGACGTGGAGCGAGGAGGCGCGGAGCGCGATCGAGGGGCCGGCAGGCGTGGTGGCGCTGACGCTCGCGGAGGGGGCGAGCGGGGTGAAGGTGCGGAACTTCTCGGTCCGTGCGGCGAGCGCGACGGAGCCGGGGGGATCGTCGATTGGCGTCGCGGTGGCGGACATCGAGGCGGAACTGGCGCAGGTCGATGTGACCGCGGGCGATGGGATGGATGGCGCGAACGGCGAGACGCCGACGGAGGCGCCGCAGGCGGGAGCGAGCGCGTCGGCGGTGGTCTCGGAGGCGTGCGATGCGCCGAATCAGGTCTTCGGTGGCGATCCCGGAGTGACGACGTGCGAGGACGGCGAGACGCGAGGCGGCGCCGGTGGGCCTGGCGGGATTACGGGAGAGGACGAGGGCAAGGGGCAGAACGGTGCGGATGGTGCGCCGCTGCCCGAGCCGAACCCGAACAACAAGGGCGTCGGCGGCATCGGCCAAACGGATGTGGCGGGTGAATGCCGGCGTGGAGAAGACGGTGCGGCCGGCACTGGCGGTGTCGCCGGCGCCGCCGGCAGCGGCACGACGCTGACGTTGGCCGGCGTTACGGGCGGCGACGGCGGTAGCGGCACAACCGGGACGCGAGGTCAAGGGGGAGGAGGTGGTGGCGGTGCGAAAGCAGGGTTGTTCTGCTTGGGACCCGGAATGAGCACTGTTGACGGGGTAGGCGCCAGCGGGGGCGGGGGCGGCGCCGGCGGTTGCGGAGGCAAGGGAGGCGGCGGCGGGAAAGCCGGCGGGTCGAGCATCGGGATCGTGAGCCTGGGGACGAGGCTGGTGCTAGCGGAGGTGACCGTCGTGGTGGGTAAGGCGGGCAAGGGGGGAGATGGCGCAGGCGGGCGAGGCGGTGCTGCTGGGGGAAGCGGTGGAAGCGGCGGAGCGTCTTCCCCCCTCGGCGGCTCCATCGGCTGCGATGGCGGCCGAGGCGGCCAAGGCGGAACGGGCGGTCCCGGCGGCGGCGGCCGAGGCGGCCACGCGGTAGGGATCGCCTACGCGGTGACGCCGAGCGCCGCGGTCGCGTTGAAGGCCTTCTCCGAGGGGGCAGCGGGCGACGGCGGCCGTACGGCGCCAGGCGGGAACGCGGGCACATCGGGGACAAGCGGAGAATGCTGGGACTTCACGGCCAATGCGAGCTGCGGGCAGTGAGGTGAGAAAACGATGCTGTTGCGTGGCAAATCGGCAGCGCTCAACGGAATGCAAAAGGCAGGAAAACGAGCACTGCGCGCCGTGAGCCGCTGAGCTGAAGGAGGCAACAAGAAATGAGTGGACGCACCCCGAGCTGGGGTGGTAGGGACCATTTTGTCGCGGAGACGCGGCACGGTGGGCTGCCCGGCGCTTGCAACCTCGCCACCCAAGAGTGGAATGCCCAAGGCGCGGGCGGACGGACCGGGGATCTGCTGACTCCTTCTGCGTCGGGCCGCGAGAGCGGATATTATCCGACGGTCGCTGAAGGCAGCCCGGCGGCAGGTCGCTTTTGCTCTTCGCGAGGGCTGCGCGTCGTGGCTGTGGCAGGTCGGGCGCGCCGCGGCGCTGCGTCGAGAACCGCCGGCGACGACGGGACCCCTCCCGCCCCGCGCGGAGCGCGGGGCTTGGGAGGGGCGGACCGCGCGCAGGCCCGAAGGGCCGAGCACGGGCCGGGGGTGGGCAGCTTTCTTCTGGCTGTCTTGCTGTGCTGTACGCCAGCGCGCACTGCATGGTGCGAGGAGCGCGGCCCATCGCCCGCCATGGAGGCGGAGGCGGCGCTCGAGTCTGCGTGGGAGCTGAGCCCGACGTTCGACGTGGCGTACAACCTCGGGAACACGAAGTACCAGATGAAGAAGCATCGGGAAGCAGCGCAGCATCTGTCGTATGCGCTGAGGAACTGGCCGCTGATCAAAGCGGCAGCGAGGCTGAAGCCGATAGCGGAGCAGCGGCTCGCGGAGTCGCGGTCGCAGGTGGGGGCGGTGACGGTGACGGTCAGCGCGGCGGGAGCCGAGGTGCTGGTGGACGGGAAGGCGATGGGCAAGGCGCCGCTGGAGGGGGAGATCTTCGTCGAGCCGGGCGAGCACCAGGTGGAGGCGAGGCTGGAAGCGTACGTGCCGGCAAACCAGACGGTGCGGGTGGCGAAAGGCGGGACGGCAGAGGTGACGCTGGCGATGGCGCCGGTGCAACGCGAGGCGCAGGAGGTGGCGTCGGGCGCGAACGCGGAGGCGGGGGCGAGCACGCCGGGAGCGCGGGCCGGTGCGCCTGTGGCGGAGCCGTCGCCAGCGGCGCCGGTGGAGCCGGTTCCGCCGCCGCCAGGGCGGAGCTGGGTGCCGGTGATCGCGCTGGGTGTGGCGAGCGCGGTGGGGCTCGGCGTAGGGATCGGGACAACGGTCGCGTCAAACAATGCGAACTCAGAAGCTCGCGCTCAACAGGGCAAGATCTTCGGTGCAGGCGGCGGGTGCTTGGCATCGCCCTCATTCGTAGGACAATGCACTGAGCTTCATCGCGCAGCCGAGAGCGCTGGCCGCCTCGGGGATGTCGCGTTGGGCAGTTACATTGCGTCGGGTGCGCTCGCCACGGCTGCCCTGACGTATGCTCTGTGGCCAACAAGAAGCGCAGAGAAGGCTACGGCAGTGCTAGTGCTTCCGGAGCCGCGGGGGGATGGCATCAGCTTTGTGATGGTGAGCGCATGGTGAGTCGAGCCGGAGAACGACGGATGAGGACGTTTGGGCGAGTCCTGCTTGGGTCAACTGCCGCTGCCGCGCTGCTCTCCAGCGGTTGCGACGGGCTTTGGTATCACATCGAGAACGACTGCGAGCTCATGCTCACATGCGAGAAGTACCGGGGAAGAGGCATCGAAGTCGTGCCTTCAGGGTGCGTGCCGAGCGAGATCGACGGCGCGGTAGATGACGTGTGCGGCGTTTTCGTGGCTTCGACTGGCAATGACGGAGGTGCGGGTACCCGGGCCGAGCCGGTCGCGACGCTCGCCGAAGCGCTCCGGCGCGCTGCCACGAACGGCACGGCGGCTTATGCCTGCGCGGAAACGTTCGAGGAGGCGGTCGAAGTGCCGGTCGGCGTCAAGCTCTTCGGTGGGCTTGACTGCGCGAACGGCTGGAGCTGGATCGGCGAGACGGCGAAGACGATCGTCGCGCCCGGCGAAGAGGCGATCGCGCTGAAGGTGACGCGGGGCGAGGGGACGGTGCGGATCGAGGACGTGTCGGTGCGTGCTGCGGATGCGCAGGCGCCGGGCGCGTCGTCGATCGCGGTGTTGGTGGACGGTGCGGAGGTGGAGTTCGCGCGGTGCGAGCTGATCGCCGGGAACGGGGCGGACGGCGCGAATGGCGAGGATGCGCCGAGCGAGATGCCGGCGCAGGCGCCGGCTGGGAATGCCGGAACCGATGCGTGCAGCGATCTGGATATGTCAGGAGGGCCCGATCAGACGTTGCCGGGAGGAGCGCAGGTCGAGAACACGTGCGACGGCGGTGCGCTATCGATCGGCGGTGAGGGGGGCGATGGCAAAGTGAACAACGGTGATACCGGGCAGATGGGTCAGACCGGTGTCTTGGGTGAAGGAGGGAGTGGGGAACCCGCCGTTGGCGAGTGGACATGCGCGGCCAACGGCACTGGCCAGGGCGGCGATAACGGCACCCCCGGCGAAGCCGGCCTCGCCGCGAGCGGTCTCGGCACGCTGAGTTCATCCGGCTACACGGGCGTGAGCGGAGGGCCCGGTGGAGCGGGCAAGCCAGGTCAAGGCGGAGGCGGAGGCGGCGGCGCGAGGGGCGGCGCAGCGATCTGTCCAGGCGGCGTGCCAGGGGCCGGCGCAAGCGGAGGCAGCGGCGGACCTGGAGGCTGTGGCGGGCTGCCCGGTCAAGGGGGCGGTCCCGGGGGCGCGAGCATCGCGCTGGCGAGCGTGGAGGGGAAGGTGACGCTGCAGGACTGCGTGCTGAAGGCGGGCAGCGGAGGCAAGGGAGGTGCTGGCGGCGACCTGCAACCGGGCGGGGCCGGCGGAGTAGGCGGAGTCGGTGGCCTAGGCGTCGGCGGCTCGAAGAACGCGTGCGATGGAGGAAAGGGAGGTCAGGGAGGCAACGGCGGCCCAGGAGGAGGAGGCCTCGGCGGCCCGTCGCTTGCGATCGCGTACCGAGGCGAGGCGGTGAAGCAGGAAGGAGCGACGATGCTGCAACCCGGCACGGCGGGTACAGGTGGGCCCGGCGGAAGCAGCAACATGACGGAGAACGCGGGCATGGCAGGCGTGGCGGCGATGGAGCAGGAGTTTCCGTGAGGCTTCGCTGAGCTCCCGGGGCGTCGTCGAGCGCGACGCCCCGCCGCTGCCAAAGGAGGTGCCGGCGATCACAGGAACCATGATCGGAGGGCGGAGGTGTACCCGAGGGGACACTGCGAGGTGTCGAGCGGGGTCCGCCGGCGCTTCGGCCCCGACGAGCGCCGCGGAAAGTGAAGACAGACGCGCGAGCCCGTGGCAATTCGGCAGGGCTGATCGTAAAGGAGCGAAAGTTATCGGTATTCAAGAAGAGGACCCTTGGCGAGCCTCTCCAGTACTGGCAGAATCGGCGCCGTTCGGTCCCGAGGAGCCCCCTGCCGATGCGTCGAAAGTCCCGCCGAGACGAGAGTCCTCCCTCCGGTGTGCGCTCCAACCTGAGCGGGCTGGGAGAGTGGGAGCGGAGGATGGTGCGGACGCTCGGCCTCGAAGATATCGACTGGGACCCGGAGCGGTACTGCAAGCACTGCATCGCGAAGCGAGCGGCTCGCGAAGAGGCGGTGGCGGAGGTCGCGCCGCCGTCGGACAGCCGTCCGAAGCTTCGGGTGAGCCTCGGGTGGGCGAAGACCGTGGCCGCGGCGCGGAGTCCAATAGGGTGGAGCAAGCGCCGCGGCAAGCTGACGCTGGTGAAGGTCGTGAGGGCGGCGCGTCGCGAGCGCAAGGATTCCTGAGCGCGACGCTCCGGCTCGGGGGAGCCAGCTCGAGCGAGCTTGCGTTGACGGCCTGCGCGCGCTGACGAGGGACGGCAGCGCCATGACGCGCGGCGTTGCGCGATAGACAGGACCCGGCGCACCGCGGGCGCGGTGCGCCCTGACTCGGCTCGTCGCTGCGGCGGGCGCGCGAGGTGGATGATGGGATGTCCAGCGCTCGCCATCGAGGCTGGGGCGGATGCCTCCGTGTGTCGGGCGCGGCTGGTGCAATGAAGAGCGCTCTGGTGCGCTGCCTTGTCTGGGGCTCTTCCTGATCGCCGGTGCTCTCGGCGGAGAGGTCATCTCCTGGTTTGCCATCGAGAGGGTGCATATGATGTCAAGCTCGATATCGAGGGCGATGCTCGTGCCGGTGCGGCGATGGCACCGCGACTGCCAGGATGAAGCGCGGCTGATCCTGTGCGCGCGTCGATCGAGGAGCAGCTTGTCCGAGGGCGCTCTGCGGCGACGATCGGCATGGCATCGAGATCCGGGTGAACGACGCCGCGCCGGGGACGACGGCAACACCGCTGGGACCGGAGGCGCTGCCTCGCGCAACCTGCGCGCCTCCGCCCTCGTCGAGGCTCCCACCCGAGCGCCCGGCTGCCGTGCCGCGCCACGCCGGCCGCGGCGCCATGCCGGCCGCGGCGCCATCCCGGCCGCGGCGCCATCCCGGCCGCGGCGCCATGCCGGCCGCGGCGCCACGCCGGCCGCGGCGCCACCGAGGCGTACCATGGCCTACCCGCACACGCCTCGGGCCTGCTACCCTCCGCCCCCGTGGCGATTACGACCGACTTCCTCGTCATCGGCAGTGGTGTTGCTGGCCTCACGTTCGCACTCGAGGCGGCCGAGCACGGCGAGGTGGTGATCATCACCAAGCGGTCGCGCGACGAGTCCAACACGAAGTACGCGCAGGGAGGCATCGCCGCGGTCTTCGCCCCGGACGACTCGTTCGAGGCGCACGTCGCCGACACGCTCGAGGCCGGGGCAGGCCTCTGCCACGACGTGGTCGTCGAGATCTGCGCGCGGGAGGGGCCCGAGCGGGTGCGCGAGCTCATCGCGCGCGGCGCCCAGTTCGATCACGACAACGGCCGGGTGAGCCTCGGGCGTGAGGGCGGGCACTCCGCGCGGCGCATCGTCCACGCCGCCGACGCCACGGGCATGGAGATCGAGCGCGCCCTCCTCGAGCAGGCCCGGAAGAGCCCGAACATCCGCTTCGCCGAGCACCACACGGCCATCGACCTCATCATGCTCTCGCGCTTCGGCGGGCCGGACGTCTGCGCCGGCGCCTACGTGCTCGACGAGACCGGCGCCGCGCTCGACCCCGGCGCGCCGCGCCCGCCCGCGCCCCGCGACCCGGAGCGGCCCGCGACCCGGCACCGCCCGGCGTCGCGGCCGCACATCGTCGAGACCTACCTCGCCCGGGCGACCGTGCTCGCGACCGGCGGCGCGGGCAAGGTCTACCTCTACACGACGAACCCCGACGTCGCGACCGGCGACGGCGTCGCCATGGCCTACCGGGCCGGCGCCGAGATCGCGAACATGGAGTTTTACCAGTTCCACCCGACCTGCCTGTTCCACCCGGAGGCGAAGAGCTTCCTCGTGAGCGAGGCGCTGCGCGGCGAGGGGGCCATCCTGCGGCTGCCCGACGGCACCGCCTTCATGGCCAGCCACGATCCGCGCAAGGACCTCGCGCCGCGCGACATCGTGGCGCGGGCCATCGACTTCGAGATGAAGCGGACCGGCTCGGACTACGTGCTGCTCGACATCACCCACCGGCCGGCGAGCTTCGTCCGCGAGCACTTCCCGACCATCCACGCCCAGTGCCTCCGCTACGGCATCGACATCACCTCGCAGCCGATCCCCGTCGTGCCGGCCGCCCACTACATGTGCGGCGGCATCACCACCGACCTGTACGGCAGGACCACGATCCCCGGGCTCTGGGCGATCGGCGAGTGCACGTGCACCGGCCTCCACGGCGCCAACCGGCTCGCCTCGAACTCCCTGCTCGAGGGGCTCGTCTTCGGCCACCGCGCCGCCGCGCGCCTCTCCGCGCAGATCGGCGACCTCCGGAAGAGCCCGTTCCCCGCCGTGCCCGAGTGGCAGGTCGGCAACGCGGTCGCGAGCGACGAGGAGGTCGTCGTCGCGCACAACTGGGATGAGCTGCGCCGGACCATGTGGAACTACGTCGGCATCGTCCGGTCGGACGCCCGCCTCCGGCGCGCCGCCCGCCGCATCGCCCTCCTCCAGGAGGAGATCCGCGACTACTACTGGAAGCACCTCGTGACGCGGGATCTGCTCGAGCTGCGCAACATCGCCACCGTGGCCGAGCTCATCGTCGGCTGCGCCTCCGCGCGGCACGAGAGCCGGGGGCTGCACTCGACCATCGACTACCCGGAGACGAGCGACCGCTACGGTTCAGATACGGTCGTGAAGCGGGGCGTCCTGCCCTATCTGCGAGGTCGATGAGCGATCCGTCTCGCGGCGCCTCCGGGCGTCCGCCCAGCGATGGAGGGCCCCTCTTCCGGGGAGGGGACGAAGGGGGAGGGCGCGCGGCGCGCCCCATGTCGATCCCGGCGGCCGGCGGCTGGACGGCGGCGGTCACGTTCCTGTTCCTGTGGCTGCTCGGCGTGACCGCCTCCGCCCGAGCCCACGGGGAGCTCGACATGATCAGCGCCTTCGCGTGCCAGGCGGCGGCGTACCTGCTCGGGCTCTTCGGCGTGCTCCAGGTCCACGCCCCGCGCGCGTCGATCCGCGATCTGCTCGGGGTGCGAAGGACGCACGCGGCGTTCTACCCGCTGGCGCTCGCGCTCGGCTTCGCGCTCGAGGGGCCCATCACCGCCCTGTACGAGGCGATCGAGCGGCGCTGGCCGTCCGGGGGCAGCGACGCCGATCTCGTCCGGCTCTTCACCGAGGCGAGCGCGCCCGAGCGGGTCGCGCTCGGCCTGATCTTCATCGCGCTCGGCCCGGTGCTGGAGGAGGTCTTCTTCCGCGGGGCGCTCGCCCGGCCGCTGCTCCGCAAGCACGGCGCCCCGCTCGTGATCGCGGCGACGTCGGCGCTCTTCGCCGTGGCCCACCTCGAGTGGCAGAAGTTCTTGCCGATCGGGCTCTTCGGCGCGGCGCTCGGCGTGCTCCGCGTCGCGAGCGGGTCGCTCGTGCCGCCCATCCTGCTGCACGCGACCTACAACGCCATCCAGTGCTTCGCGCTCGTCTCCGCGGCGAGCTCCGGGCCGGAGACCGCGGCGCCCGTCGAGGCGGACGCGGCGCTCGCCGCGGTCGCCCCGACGCCGGCTTGGCTCGTGGCGGCCGGCTCCGGTTGCGCGCTCGGGTTGATCGCGCTCGCCTGCGTCCTCGGTCACCGCGCCGAGGGGGCGGTCCGCGCGAGGGAAAAGGACACTCCATGATGCCGGCTGTCGAGGGCCAGGGCGGCGGCGAGCGCCGATCCGCGCAGATTGCAGCAGGGGACCCCGAGGTTCGATCCATGCACGACGCAGCAGGGGACGGCGAGGGCCGCGCCCCCCACGACGCCGGGGCGAACGGCGACGGACGCGCCCCCCAGGACGGGCCGAGGCGGGCCCGCGTCAGCCTCTGCCTGCCCGGGGGCGGCCTGACGGGCGCGCTCTACCAGATCGGCGCGCTCGCGGCGCTCGAGGACGGGGTCGACGGGATCGACAACCAGAGCTTCTCGCTCTACCTCGGGCACGGCAGCGGCGCCGCGGTGGCCGCGGCCCTCGCCGGCGGCATCCCCATCGAGCGGCTCTACCGCGCCCTGCTCGACCCGGTCGACAACTTCTTCCCGCTGGAGCGCGGCCACCTGCTCTGCATCGACGTCGGCGAGTGGCGGCGCGCGCTCACCACGAGCGTGGTCGCGCTCCGCCACGCGATCGTCCGGCTCACGACCCGGGGCGACGCGGCCCCGAACGCCCCGACGCAGCAATACGTGCTCGAGCAGCTCGATCGCTTCAACGACTCGCTCCCCGCGGGCCTGTTCAAGCTCGACCGCTACGAGCGGTTCCTCGCCGAGTTCTTCCTGCGGCGCGGCATCCCGAACTCGTTCCGCGCGATGCCGCGGACGCTGCGCATCCCGACGCACGATCTCGACTCGGGCGAGCGCGTGGTGTTCGGCGCCGAGGGGTTCGACGACGTCCCCGTGTCGCTCGCCTGCGCGGCGTCGCTCGCGCTCCCGCTGTTCTTCTCGCCGGTCCGCGTCGACCACCGCCACTACCTCGACGGCGGCCTCGGGCACGTGGCGCACCTCGATCTCGCGCAGGCCGCCGGGGCGGAGCTCACGATCGTCGTGAGCCCGCTCGTGCCGGTCTCCACCGCGCACCGCCCGGTCCCGACCGGGCACGGCGTGCGCGAGAGCGTGCGCGACAAGGGGATGCTCTGGATCTTCAACCAGGCGATGCGGATCGGCGCGCACGCGCGGCTCCACCAGGACGTGGGGCGGACGCTCGCCGAGGGGAAGATGCAGGTCCTCGTGCTCGAGCCCGCGCCGAACGACGCGCTGCTGTTCCTGCACAACCCCGCCAACCTGCGGGCGCGGCGGGCCATCCTGGAGTACGCGTACCGCACGACGCGCGAGCGCATCGCGGTGTGGATGGAGAAGAACCGCGCCGTGGTCGAGGCGATGGGGTGGCACGAGGCCCGCGCCTCGGGCGCGCCGGCCGGGTGAGGGCGCGGCCGGGGGGTGGCCTCGTTCGGGGGGCTCACCTCCGGGGCTTGCGTTCCGGCGGGCCTATTTAGTGGCCCGCCTGCACTCCAGCCCCTCCGGTGAGCCCCCCGAACGAGGCCACCCCCCGGCCGCGGGGGGGCAGCGCCCGCGGTCAGCCGAGGAGCGACGAGAAGCGGGCGATCGTCAGGTCCTCGGGCGGGACGCCGATGCGGGCCCGGGGGAGCGCGATGCCGTGGAGATAGCGCCAGCCCTCGCCGTCGTGGAGGAAGTCGGAGAGCTCGACGAACGAGCGATCCGCGCCGGCCTCGAAGAGCCGGGCGAGGAACAGGACCGACGCGGTGCCGCCGTTCTCGACGCTGTCGAGGATCTTCAGGCCCCGGTACCGGTGGCGGCGGATCGTCGCCTTGAGCTCGCGGAGGAGCTCGTCCCTGTCGCGCCCCCGGTCCGCGTGGCCCATGTGCAGCGTCCGGAAGAGGTACGCGACGTCACCGACCGCGAACGCGGCGTACCTGGATCGCATCAACGACACGGCGTCGGGCGCCTCGCGGTGTCCCAGGTGGCAGGGGGCGCAGCACGCGCGGTACGAGCGCCCCGAGCCGCACGGACAGAGGCGGGCGAGGCTGCCCCTGCCAGGGTGAACGTCTCGGGCCATGGCCGTGGTGTACACGGGTTCGCGCCGCCGCGCAGCGCCCGCGCGGCGGCCCGCGCCGGGGGTGGGGCCCGTGGGGTGCGCCCCTCCGTGGCTTGCGTTCCGGCGAGCCCCTTCGGTGGCTCGCCTGCCCTCCAGCCCCTCCGGGGCGCACCCCACGGGCTTCACCCCCCGGCGCGGGCCGCGGTGTCCATGCGCCCGGGCGCGAAGCCTCTTGCAGGACGCAGGAGGGGACGGTAAGGCGGGCGGACAGGTATGCCCGCAGCGCGCAAATACGCGGCGGTCCTCCTCCTGGCCCTTGCCCTGGTTCTGGGGGGCTGCAAGCGACGGTACGCCATCGGGGACCAGGTCCTCGTGAGCTGGGAGGGGAACGTCTACCCCGCCGAGGTCATCGAGGTCGCAGGTCCGACGAAGTACAAGGTCCACTACCAGGGGTACGACGACATCTGGGATGAAGTCGTCTCCCGGGAACGGATCCGCGGCTTCGTGGAGGGCAACGTCGTCCACCCGGAGCCGCCGGCGAAGGTCCGGAGCAAGGGGCTGAAGGCGTCGCAGACCAACGTCCACAAGATCGGCGACCGGGTGCGCGTCGAGTGGCACGGGCACATGTACCCGGCGGTCATCACCGGCATCGTCGGGCAGGAGCGCTACCGCATCCACTACGACGGCTACGGACCGGAGTGGGACGAGACGGTCGGGCTGTCCAGGATTCAGGCCAAGTAGTTGAAATTCTCACGAACCGTCATTTTACCCCTGGCGCTGGGCCGGGCATCGAATTAAGAGCCGCGCCGAATTTGTGACCGGGAGAGCGCAAGAGCGCGCCCGCCCGGCGTTGACGCGTGCCGCACGCCCTCCAAGGGCACGCCCTCACGGGTACGCGGCGGGGAGCCTTCTGTGATCAGCGATCTGTCCAAGCTGCGCAACATCGGGATCAGCGCCCACATCGATTCGGGCAAGACAACGCTGACCGAGCGCATCCTCTTCTACACCAAGCGAATTCACGCCATCCACGACGTCAAGGGCAAGGACGGCGTCGGCGCGACCATGGACTCGATGGACCTCGAGCGCGAGCGCGGGATCACCATCCAGTCCGCCGCGACGCACTGCTTCTGGAACGGGCACCAGATCAACGTGATCGACACGCCCGGCCACGTCGACTTCACGATCGAGGTCGAGCGCGCGATGCGCGTGCTCGACGGGGCGATCCTGGTCCTGTGCTCGGTCGCGGGCGTGCAGAGCCAGTCGCTCACCGTCGACCGCCAGATGCGCCGCTACGGCGTGCCGCGCATCGCGTTCGTGAACAAGTGCGATCGCGCCGGCGCGAACCCGCTGCGCGTCCGCGCGCAGCTCCGCGAGAAGCTCAACCTGAACCCGGTGCTCCTGCAGCTCCCGATCGGGCTGGAGGACAAGTTCGAGGGGGTCGTCGACCTCGTCACGCTCAAGTCGTTCCGGTTCGAGGGGGCGAACGGCGAGAAGATCCTCGTCGGCGAGATCCCGGCCGGGATGGAGGACGAGGTGAAGGTCGCGCGCGAGGAGATGCTCGACGCGCTCTCGATGCACTCCGACGAGCTCACCGAGGCGATCCTCGAGGAGCGCGTCACCGAGGAGCTGCTGTACAGCACGATCCGCGCGGCGACCGTGAAGCTCCAGATCGTCCCCGTGATGATGGGCTCGGCCTACAAGAACAAGGGCGTGCAGCTCCTGCTCGACGCGGTGACCCGCTTCCTCCCGACGCCGGCCGACATCGCGAACAAGGCCGTCGATCTCGAGAAGGACGAGGCCGAGGTCGTCCTGTCGAGCGACCCGGAGGCGCCGCTCGTGATGCTCGCGTTCAAGCTCGAGGACGGCCGCTTCGGTCAGCTCACGTACATCCGCCTCTACCAGGGCACCCTGACGCGCGGGAAGGAGATCACGAACACCCGCACGGGCAAGCGGCACAAGGTCGGCCGGCTCGTCCGCATGCACGCGGACGAGATGGAGGACATCGAGGGCGCGAGCGCGGGCGACATCGTCGCGCTCTTCGGCATCGACTGCAACTCGGGCGACACGTTCACGGACGGCGGCCTGAGCGTCGCGATGACGTCGATGCACGTGCCCGAGCCGGTCATCTCGCTGACGGTGACGCCCAAGGACAACAAGTCCCAGGCGAACATGTCGAAGGCGCTGCGCCGCTTCACCAAGGAGGACCCGACCTTCCGCGTCGGGGCGGATCCGGAGAGCGGCGAGACGATCATCCAGGGGATGGGTGAGCTCCACCTGGACGTCTACATCGAGCGCATGAAGCGCGAGTACTCGGCGGAGGTCATCACGAGCCCGCCGCGGGTCGCGTACCGCGAGACCATCACGCGCCGCGTCGACTTCAACTACACCCACAAGAAGCAGACCGGCGGCTCCGGCCAGTACGGCAAGGTCGGCGGCTTCATCGAGCCGTGGTCGGAGGCGCCGTACCGGTTCGACGATCAGGTCGTCGGCGGGGCCGTCCCGCGCGAGTTCATCCCGGCCGTCGACAAGGGGTTCCAGTCGATGCTCGCCAAGGGGCAGCTCATCGGCGCGCCCGTCACCGGCGTCTCGGTCACCCTGAACGACGGCGCGGCACACTCGGTCGACTCCTCCGACATCGCCTTCCAGGAGGCCGCGCGCGGCGCCTGGCGCGAGGCGTACCCCAAGGCCGGCCCGCAGATCCTGGAGCCGCTGATGAAGGTCGCCGTGGAGGGGCCGAGCGAGTTCCAGGGCGGCGTCGTCGGCATCCTCATGCAGCGGCGCGGCATCATCATCGGTTCAACCGAGGCGGACGGGTTCTGCCGCGTCGAGGCCGAGGTGCCCCTCTCGGAGATGTTCGGCTTCTCGACCGTCCTGCGCTCCGCGACCCAGGGCAAAGCCGAGTTCACCATGGAGTTCTCGCGCTATGCTCCGCTTCCGGCAGCCCTCGGCGAGGAGCTCATCAAGAAGTACCGGGAAGAGCAGGCCAAGAAGGCCAAGTGAGGGGTTCGGCATGTACCGCAAAGAGGTGAACGAGCGGAGCCCGATGCGGGTCTTCGAGAGGTCGATGCACGGCGGGCTGGGCCGCGGCAACGTCGGCGTCGTCGTGGCGCGGCCCGGGGTGGGCAAGACGGCGTTGCTCGTGCAGATCGCGCTCGACGATCTGCTCCGGGATCGCAAGGTCCTGCACATCTCGCACGAGAACGCGGTCGATCACGTCCGCGCGTACTACGACGAGATCTTCCACGACCTCGCGCAGGCGATGCGGCTCGAGGAGCCGGAGGCCGTCCGGCTCGAGGTCGAGCGGCACCGCCAGATCTACTCGCACCTCGGGCACGTGAAGGCGTCGTCCGAGGCGCCCGAGAAGGCGGCGCGGCTGTGGGTCGAGAAGATGCTCGAGACCGTGGCGTTCGCGCGGAGCATCGCGCACTTCGAGCCCGACGTGATCATCGTCGACGGCTTCGACGTGGCGCTCGCGTCGGAGGAGGCGATGGAGGCGCTCGGGCGCCTCGCGAAGGAGCGCTCCGCCGAGGTCTGGGTCGCGGCCCAGGTGGACGAGGCGGTCGCCCCGGGCAAGCTGCCGGCGGCGCTGGAGAAGATCGAGCGGCACCTCGGCGTGGTCGTCTACCTGCAGCCGGAGCGCGACGTGGTGCGCCTGCGGCTCCTGAAGGACCACGACAACAAGGATCTCGCCGACCTGCACCTGCGCCTCGATCCCCACTCGATGCGGGTCATCGACGAGGACGTGCGTCCCCCTTCGGAGCGGCCGAAGGACCCGCGGCGCTTCCGCCTGCACTCGGGCGGCGCCAAGGGGGCCGAGGCCGAGTTCGGCGCGTGCGCCGAGCGGTGGGGGCTGCAGGAGATGAACTACAGCTTCGAGGGGCACCGGCTCCTCGAGCGCCAGCGGGGCGTCGTCGTGCTCGGGGACGACGAGCTGCGCAAGGGCGATTTCAGCCTCGTCTACGTGTCGCGCCGCCTCGGCCGCGTGCTGAGCGAGATCCCGCTCGTGCGCAACATCCTCCAGACGATCTGGCACCAGATCAACGCGTCCAGCCAGGTGTTCGTGGTGGGGACGCTCCAGGAGGACGGCACCGTGCGCGGCGGCACCGGCTGGGGCGCCGAGCTCGCGCGCCTCTGGAAGAAGCCGCTGTTCGTCTTCGATCAGGAGAAGCGCGGCTGGTTCCGCTGGAGCGGCTCGGCCTGGGAGATCGCCCGGATGCCGTGCATCACCAGCGAGAACTTCGCCGGCATCGGCACGCAGGACCTCAACGACAGCGGCCGCGAGGCGATCCGCGATCTCTTCGCGCGGAGCTTCGGCGAGCCCGGCTGAGCGGGCCCCGCGGCGCGCTTCCCCTCCTTCCCGGGCTGTCCCCCCTTTCCCAGGCTGTCTTTCATGAGCGCCAGGCGCCCCCGCCGCGGGGCGCCTCGGCGCGCTGCTGCGCGTCCGCGTGCTGCTGCCGAGCGCTGCTCCGCCCCTGAGCGCAGCAGCGCCGGCCGCTCGGCAGCGTCCGCGCCGCGCGTGGGCGGGTGGAGTCCTCGTTCGGGGGGCTCACCTCCGGGGCTTGCGTTCCGGCAGGCCTATGGGGTGGCCCGCCTGCACTCCAGCCCCTCCGGTGAGCCGCCCAAACGAGGCCACCACCCGTGGGCGCGCCGTGGCGGGCTGCTCAGGACGCGTGCTTCTGGATGAGCTGAGCGAGGCGGGGGACGGCGTCCTCGACGTTCTTCTTCGCCGAGCCGCGCAGCTTCTCGTAGGTGCCGCGCACCACGCCGCTCGACGACGACTTCGCCTTCTCGTCGGTCACGCTGAGGAGCGCATCGGCGACCTGCGAGCGGTTCGAGATCAGGTGAGCGTTCGGGTTCCCGCTCCTGGTCGCCTCGCTCCAGATGGGGTCGAGCTTCTGGGCGAACTCGGGCAACAGCTTCTCGACCACCTGGGCGATGAAGCCGGGCTTGATCCCTTTGACGGCCGCGTAGCCCGCCTTGACGGCGAGGCCGGAGAGCCCGCTCTTCGACGCCACCTCCTCGTCGACCAGCTTGCAACAGTCGGCGACGACCTGGGGCTTCTTGCTCGCATCGTTCAGCGCTTCGCTGAGACCCATTCTCGATTCCTCCGGGCGCATCGGGGACCGGAGACGGCTCCCCAACCCATGTCAGCGTGACCCCCGAGAGGGAGCCCCGACCACCTCGGGCGGACCAGCGGCCCGCTCCGACCACATCGAAGCGCGGCTCTTACCACAGCGGTCCATGGGCAGGCATCGCAAGCGCCCGCCGAGACTTCTTCGGTCCTGGACGGCGTTCCCGCCCCCTCGGTCCTCCAGGATGGCAATGCGGTGCTGTCGTTTGCTCAGATTTCGTCGGAGCGCCCTCGCCGAGACCCGGTGCGCGGCCATCTCAGGCACGCCATATTCAAGTGTGATACGTGTTACATTTTCCGGGTGACGGGCTCTCGTCGCTGCGCGTGGCGGGGCCTGTGGGGGGGATCATGGACGTTTACTGCGAAGGCTGCGGGATCGTCTCCACGGTTTCAGGTGACGCGTGCGGCGGGGGCGCGGTCGCGCGCTGCGCCTGCGGTGCTGCGCTGCGCGTGCAGGCGACGGGCGCTGCCGCGCCGCCGGCGCGCGTCGAGCAGCGGGCGAGTCGACCCCCCCCTCCGCCGCTCCGGCGATCGAGCCCGCCGCCGGTGCTGCGGGACGACGATGATCCCACGATCATGGATCTCCGGTCTTTGGCGCTGAAGTCGTTCCTCGCGACGCTTCCCGCCGCGAAGACCGCGGGCATCGCGCCGGCGGCCGATCCGGCGGTGCTGCCGGCCGATCCGGCGGTGCTGGTGGCCGATCCGGCGGTGCTGGCGGCCGATCCGGCGGTGCTGGTGGCCGATCCGGTGGCGCTGGTGGCCGACCCGGCGGTGCTGGTGGCCGATCCGGTGGCGACGGCTCCGCTGTTCGCGATCCAGGCGCCGCCGAGCGCGAGCGACGTGCCGCTCGACCACGACGCGCTCGCGCCTGTCGCGACGCCGCGTCGTGGGCGGTCTCGCGCCCGCCTGCGCACGATCGCCGCGGCCTCCGTGGCCGGCACCGCGGCGATCGCGGTCACGCTCGCGCTGGTCGCCGTCCAGAGGTCGCGCGCGCCCGAGGCCGCCCTGCAGCACGCCGCGCGGCGCGGCGTTTCCCGGGCCGGGGAGATCGCGCGCACCGTGAGCGCATCGCGCGAGGGCGCGGCGCCGCGCGAGGCCACCCCGCGCAGGGGCGCAGCGCCGCGCGCGCCCGGGACGTCGGCCAGAGCGGCCGCCGAGAGCCAGGCCAGACCCCGCGAGACCGGCGCGGCGCCGCGTCCGCGTGCTGCGACAGCAGGCGGACGAGCGCCCTCCGCGGGCGGAGAGCGCTCGCGGCCCGCGCGTCCACCGATCTCGCCGCCCGAGCAAGCGCAGGCGCCGCGACCCGCGCCGCCGATGTCGCTCGCCGAAGCGATGGCCGCCGCGGTGGCCGACACACCGCCCCCCGCCAAGGGCGCGCGGCCGCAGCCGCGAGGCGGCGAGGAGGAGTGACGCGCGAGGCGGCGCGCCTCGACGCCGTGGCTCGCCCGTGCCGCTACTCGACGCAGCAGAGCGTCGACTGGCCCGTCGGATCGAGCGAGCCGCTCAGCGTCGTGCGCGCGGTGCACCTCGAGGGGGTCGGCTCGCCGACGAGGTAAGCCGGCGGCGAATAGGCGTACCCGCAGTACCGCGAGCCCTGGCTGAGCGAGGCGTGATCGAAGCAGGAATAGTCGTTGCCGAGCTGGACCCGCACGTTGTTGCAGTCGCCTCCGCTCGCGGTGCAGGAGCAGGACGAGCACGTGCGGGTGTCGCGGTAGCCCTGGAACCAGTCGCCCTCGCGCCGCGCGTACCCGCTGCATGTGGCGCTGCCCGACACGAGCGCGCACTGCGTCGCCGGCGCCTGCTTCGGCACGCAGGCCTCGCCGGCGTCGCAGCCCTCGCCCACGCTGGTGGCGCGGCAGAACTTCACGGACTCGGCCCACTCCGCTGGCCCGGGGATCGCCGTGCCGGTCACGGTGCAGGTCTGGATGACGTCGAAGAGGCCCGCGCGCACGCCGCCCCACTCGACGGCCCCGTTGTTGATCGGCGTCCCGTCGCACTCGAACCCGATCGGATCCGCGCGCGTGCCGAGCGCCAGGGCGTCGTCGCCCTCGCACTGCGACCGGCTGGCGTAGAGGTAGAGATCGACCGCGCAGTCGGTTGGGTTCGGCGTACAGCCGCAGCCCTCGCACCCGCCGCCGGAGAGCCCGCGGAAGAGGAGCCTCTCGTCCGCGGTGAAGCCGTCGGGGCACGGCTCGGTCTCCCCCACGACGACGCCGAGCTCGAAGTTCACCGGCGCCCGCACGCAGACAGCGCCTTCCGCGCAGTCCGGATCCGCGCAGTCCGTGAAGCCGTCGCAGTCGTCATCGACGCCGTCGAAGCAGCCCTCGACCGGCGCGCAACCGCCGGTCGAGCTCGTGCTGGTACCCGTGCCGGTGGTGCTGGATGCGTCGGTCGTCGTCCCGCCGCCCGAGCCGCCCGAGCCGCCCGCGCCCAGGAAGTCACGCTCCTGGACGCTGCACGCCGAGAGGCACACGAGCGCCGCGATCGTAAGTCCACGAAAGCCCATCATGCCGGCAGGATAGCCGCTTCTCCGGGGGAGGACGGCAGCATCGACGTTGCCCGCCGGAGCCGTCCGCGCCGGCGTCGCCGCGCGGCGATCCGCTGCCCCCGTCGCGCCGGAGGCGACGGGCGCGAGCGCCGGGGCCGCCGAGGGACAGCGCCCGCGGTGGCCCCGGCCCGGGAGGCGCGGGGCGGGGCAGATCGTTGGTGCTCCAACGGGTTGCGAGCCCGGATCTCGCGCATCCTCGACGGTAGTTTGCAGGAATGCTCGGCGGGAGGGCGCGCGGGCTCGCAGGAGGCCGCTCAAAATGCTGCAACGGGCTCCCCGGCGTGGTAACGGCATGCCCATGACAAAACAGCCCGCGTTGATCCTCGTGGTGTCGGCGTCGCTCGTGGCCCTCGCGGCCGGATGCGGCTCCGATCCGCAGCCGCCGGCGCAGACCGCCGGTGACGTGACGCCCCCTCCGGTGGCGCAGCCCGCCGCGCCCGCGCCGAAGCAGGACACCGCGAAGCCGACGAGCGGATCCATCCGCATCGACGACAAGATCCTGAAGGCGTGCGGCGATCTGCCGACGGCCCGGTTCGCGTTCGACTCGACGGCCATCGAGGGCGAGGCGGCGAGCGCGCTCGACGCGCTCGCGCGCTGCTTCGTCTCGGGTCCGCTCAAGGGCAAGGGGCTGAAGCTCATCGGCCACGCCGATCCGCGGGGCGAGACGGAGTACAACCTGGGCCTCGGGCAGAAGCGCGCCGGCAGCGTCGCGGAGTACCTCTCCACGAAGGGCCTCGAGCAGGGGCGCATCGCGACCTCGTCGAAGGGCGAGTTCGAGGCGACCGGCACGGACGAAGAGGGCTGGGCGCGCGACCGGAAGGTGGACATCCTGCTGGCCGAGTGAGCGGCGCGCGGCGGCGCTCGGCGATGTGAAGAGACGGCCACGGCCAGCGCCTCCAGGAAAGGGTGGGGCCGCGGTCGTGAACCGCACTGAAGGGGGCCCGCGCGCGCGGGCCCCTGACCGAAGAGATCGATATGGCCTTCCTGCAGAGCGCCCCCGAGGCGGCGACGGCGGTCCCGATCAAGCTCGATCCCGTCTCCCTGGTCCTCCACGCTTCCGGTCCTGTCTTCGTGGTCGTCTGGTCGCTGGTCTTCGCGGCGGTCCTCGTGTGGGTGATCGCCGTGCTCAAGGTCCTCCAGCTGGCGCGGCTCTCCTCCATGCAGGCGAGGTTCGAGCAGGAGTCGGCGCACGCCCACTCCTCGGATCAGCTGTTCGCGCTCGCCCAGCGGCACGCGGACGCGCCGGGCGCCCGCGTCGTGCTGGAGCTCAGCCGGCGGGTCGGGACCAGCAAGCTCCTCGACTCCATCGCGAAGCGGGCGATCGTGACCGAGACGCAGCGGGCGAGCTCGCTCATGCCGACCCTCTCGTCGATCGCGGCGGCGTCGCCGTTCATCGGCCTGTTCGGCACCGTCTACGGGATCATGGACGCGTTCCTCCGCATCGGTCAGCAGAAGAGCGCGTCGCTGCCCGTCGTCGCCCCGGCGATCGGCGAGGCGCTCATCGCGACCGCGATCGGGCTGTTCGCCGCGATCCCCGCCGTCATCGCCTACAACGCGCTCAACAAGCGCATCGACGACCTGCTCGCGGCGCTCGAGGCCGCGAGCGAGGGCTGGGTGGAGATCGCGTCGCTCTCCTCCCGCGGCATGCAGGAGTCGATCCCGCTGGCGCTCCACCAGCGGACCAGCGACCGGCCCACGCCGGTGATGCCGGGCGGCTGAGGGGGCGGGCCGGTCATGGGCATGTCGGTCGGCGGAGGGCGCAGGCGGCGCGGCGGCGGGTTCAGCGACATCAACGTCACGCCGCTCGTGGACGTGATGCTCGTGCTCCTCGTGGTGTTCATGGTCACCGCCCCGCTGCTCACGGCCGGGCTGCGGGTCGAGCTGCCCAACGTCGCCGCAGAGGAGGCGCCGACGAAGGACACGAAGCTCGTCGTGACCGTCACGAAGGAGGAGAAGATCCTCTTCGGCGAGGACGACGCGACGGCCGACATCGAGGGCGTGCTCGCGTCGAACGCGCGCGTGCAGAAGGAGAAGGAGCTCTACATCCGGGCCGACAAGGAGGCCCGCTACGGCGCCGTGGCGCGCGTGGTCGCCGCCGCGCGGGCCGCCGGGGTCGAGGGGCTGAACCTCCTCGTCCAGCCGGAGATCGAGCAGGAGGGCGAGGCGAAGGGGGCGGAGCCGCCGCGGCCCGGCGGGAAGGCGCCTTGAGCACGGCCGCGGCGCGCGCGCCCGGACCGAGGCAGCCGTCGGCCCAGCGCCGGCCGAGGAGCGACTTCCGCCCCCGGGACATCGCGATCGCCGTGGCGGTGGCGGTCGGCGTGCAGGCGGGCGCCGCCGTCGCCGTGAGCCTGGCGGATCTCTCCGTCCCCGCGGCCGCGCCCGAGATCGACAAGGGGCCGAGCGTCCCGGTGAAGGTCGTCCCGGTGCTCGACATGGAGACGCCGCTGCTCAAGCTGGGCGGCAAGCGGGACAAGATGAAGCTGCCCGACCGGTGGGTGCGCCAGACGCCCAAGCCGCGCGTCGAGCAGAAGGCGTTCGTGTCGCCGAAGGCGAGCAAGACCGTGGAGGACATCCCGCCCCCGGAGGTCAAGGTCGCCGACGCGGGCACCGAGCCGCCGCCGCCCGACGCCGAGATCGCGAAGCAGGTCGACACCGAGCTCGAGCCGACCGTCGACGCGGGTCCGGTCGCCAACGTCGACCAGGAGGGCCACCAGGACGGCGTGGCCGAGGGGACCGAGGCCGATCCCCTCAAGGCGCGCGCGGTGGACCTCTACCTCGCCCGCATCGCGGGCTGGTTCTCGAGCAGGTTCCGCGTGAGCGGCTCGGGGCTCCCGCCCGAGGAGCTCACGAAGCACAAGCCGCGCGCGGTGATCGTGCTGTCCGAAGGGCAGATGGTGAGCTACACGCTGACGCCCAGCGGGAACCCCGTCTTCGACGCCGCCGCGCGCGCGACGCTCGAGAGCGCGAAGGGGCAGTCGCTGCCGCCGCCGCCCGAGAACTATCCCGATCTGGGTCAGAAGCAGGTCAGCGTCACGTTCGTCTGTAGGGAGAACACATGCGACTAGCTCAATCCGCCCTCGGCGCGCTGGCGCTCCTCGCCGCCGCGCTCGCCGCCCCCTCCGCTCCTGCCCAGGCGCCGGCCTCCACGGCGCCGCCCAACCCCGACGAGCTGCTCGGCCACATCACGGTCGTCGCCGGCGCGTCGCGCCCGCTCCCGAAGATCGGCGTCTTGCCGTCGCTCGTGTCCGACTTCGAGGACGTGACGATCCACAGCGTGGTCCGGCGCGATCTCGAGCTCTGCGGCGAGTTCGAGGTGCTGCCCGACAGCGCCGCGCCCGAGGGCCTGTACCTCTCCGACAGCCCGGTGGACGTGAAGGCGTGGTCCGCCAAGGGGGTCGAGGCCGTCGTGAGCGTGCGCGGCAAGAAGATCGGCCCCGACAAGGCCGAGCTCGTCGGCCAGGCGTTCCTGGTGAACCGCGGCCAGGCCCCGGTGTTCGACAAGAAGTTCATCGTGCCCCTGCGCGACGTGCGCTTCGAGTCGCACCGGGTGGCCGATCAGCTCATCGGCGCCCTCACCGGCCAGAACGGCGGCTTCGCCAGCCACATGACGTTCGCCTCGGGCTCGGGCTCGCTGCGCCGCGTCTTCACCATCGACGCGGACGGCCACGACGCGAAGGCCGTCTCTCCGCCCGAGCAGACCGCCATCGCCCCCGCCTTTGGCAAGGACGAGCAGCTCTATTACGCGGCGAGCGTGAAGGGCGACGAGTACAAGATCTTCACGCCGACGGGCGGTCCGCTCTCGCTCCCGGTGAAGGGGTCGGTCTACGGGATCGCGTTCTCGAAGGATCGCTCCCAGGTGGCGCTCAGCATCGGGGTGGGGTCGACGATCAAGCTGTTCTCCGGCCCCGATTTCCAGAGCGTCAAGCCGGCGTCCGACGTGGGGATGGCGCTGCATCCGGTGTTCACGCCGACCGGCAAGCTCGCCTTCTCCGGCGAGGGCCGGTACGGGCAGCGCATCTACGTGGGCGGCAAGCCGATCTCCCCGGAAGGGCTCTTCGCGTCGGCGCCGACCTTCTGCAACCACCCCGACGGCGTGAAGGCGGTCTATGCCGTCGGCGTCGGCAAGAACACCGACCTGGTCGTTTCAGGGGAGACGGGCGGCGGCCTCGCGCGGCTGACCCAGAACCAGGGCAGGAACGGGTACCCCGCCTGCAGCCCGGATGGACGGCTCGTGGCGTTCTTCTCCACGCGCACCTCCGGGGAGGGGCCGGGGCTCTACATCATGCGCGTCGACGGCCAGCGCCCGAAGCGCATCTCCAACCTGCTCGGCGACTCGCTGCGCTGGGATCCTCTGCCGCCCGGCAAGGCCCTCGAGTCGAAGAACTGACGCGAGCGAGGGCGTGTCCAGGCGCCCCCTGGACACGCGGCGCGCCGCGTCGAGGCGGCCGTTCGCGCTGCGGCCGGTCCAGGGATGCCCTCTCGCCGGCAACTTCTTCTGTCCTGGCACGTCCAAGGTGGGCACTTCCTGCGCGCCTCCGTGGGTCGACACGGAGCGCGGAGGTCGCGGGGGGCGCGTGCGCGTGGCTCCCGCTTGTTTGGCCCGTCACCTGGGTCGCGGTTAGCCTCCGGACTGCTCAGGCCTGAGCTGGCGGGCCATTTGCAGCGGGCGGCCCTGACCCGCCAGAGAACCCGAAATATGGAGAGGAGCATGATGTCGAGCCGCGTCTGGACCGCATTCGCGATCGCGGGGGCCCTGTGCGCCGGAGGCTGCAGCTCGGCAGCGGCGATCCAGGAGGCGAGGATCAGCGAGCAGGGCGGCTTCCGGAACCCGGAGCACCGGCTCGCCGCGGCGGAGGACGCGGGCTACTGCAGCGCCGAGGTGCTGCGGTGGCACTACGACGAGCCCGCGGCGACGCTCCGGCTCGCGGACGCCCGCCTGATGCTCGACTGCTGCGGGAAGCGCGCGATCCATGTCGAGAGGATCGATAGCCTCTACGAGATCACCGAGCGGGACGAGCCGGACAGCGCCGGGGGGCGCTGCCTCGAGCAGTGCGCCTTCGACCTCTCGGTCGGGGTGCACGACGTCCCTCGGAGCGAGGTCTACGTGAAGCTGCTTCGGGACGTGGTCGATCAGCAGGGCAGCCCGTCCGTGGTCTGGAGCGGCACCCTCGATCTCGGCGAGACCGCGGGCGCGATCGTCCTCGACAGCACACCCGCCGATGCCGGTTGCCAGGCACGAAGCTCGTCACGCCGTCGCAACACGACCGTCGCCGCCAGGTGAGCGGAGAACGACGGCGGCCGTGCTCCGGATGGCGGCGCCAGGTGGACGGGGGAGGACGGCTGTCCTGGTCTGAGTCCCGGCGCGGGGCGGGCCGGGGGGAGGTTCCGGGAGGAGGGGCAGGGGCGCAGATGGGCCGACCACGACGTTCAAGGTCGGATAACGGAGCGGATTCTGCCACGATACACCTGGACAGCCAGGAATAGAGAACCTATATCCTTCATGTACGTGCAGCTGCGCCAGGGTGCGGCGTGCACGCGGCCCATGCTCCAGCGTGGAGTCACCTCGGAGAGTCAACGCTGCGGAGATGTGTCGGGTGCCCCTGTTGAAGCCCCAGTTCACCGTCTTACGCGGACCTTCAGCAGCCGGGCGGCACAGCGAGAAAGAATCAAGGGCCATGAAGTACGTGGGGGTCTGTACGGCGCTTGCAGCCGTGGGGTCGCTGCTCCTGCTGGGGGGTTGCCTGGAGACCGAGCCGGCGCACGCGGGGATCGTGAGCGAGGCTGGCGGATTCGTGGATCCGGAGCGACGGCTCGCCTCCGAGAGGGATGAGAGCTACTGCTCCGCCGAGGTGCTGCGCTGGCGCTACGACGCGTCGAGCAGCGCCCTGACGCTGGCGGACAGCCGGCTACTGCTCAACTGTTGCGGACAGCGTGCGATGCACGTGGAGCGGATCGACAGCGTCTACGAGATCACCGAGAGGGACGAGCCCGAGGCGGCCAACCGGAGGTGCGACTCGGTCTGCGCGTTCGATTTCGCGGTGTCGATCCCCGAGGTCTCCCCGGGCAAGGTCTACGTGCGCCTGCTGCGCGACGTGGTCGACGCGCAGGGCAGCGCGAAGCTCATCTGGCAGGGGGAGATCGACGTGCGGAAGTCGGCCGGCGAGGTGGTGCTGGATCGCGCCCCTGCCCCGGGCGAGGCCTGCGGCGGGTCGCCCCAGTAGACGTGGCGGCCGGCGAGGCGCAGCAGCGCGCTGCGGCCGGCCAGGCGCGAGGACGTGCCGTGGCCGCCCGTCGCTCGCGCGCTGCGGCCGGCATGCCCGCGGCTGCGTGATGGGCTCGCGCCTGCGTGATGGGTCCGCGGCGTGATGGGCCTTTAGACCGCGCAGCGCGCAGCCTTCAGTCGATCAGCGTGCGCGCGGGGCGGCCGGGCTCGCACTTCACGAGCGTGGCGGTCAGCTCTAGGGTCTCGGGCAGCGTGCTCTGGACCTGCGCGACGACCTGCTCGACCACGTGCTGCGCCTCGTCCAGGTTCGGCCCCACGATGGAGACGACGAACGTGAGCGGGCCGGTGCGCCCGGCCGCTGCCGGCGTCAGGCTCAGCAGCAGCGTCTGGGTCAGGTCGACGACCTGGAGCGCGGCCTTGCGCAGCGCGAGCATCTCGAGGATCGTCGGCCGCAGGCTCACGAGGCCGTTCTGGCCGCGCAGCTCGAAGCGCGCGATCTGCATCGGCACCTCCGCCCACTCGGCGAAGAAGCCGTCCTCGTCGATGGCCTTCATCAGGTGCTCGCGCACGAGCAGGCCCGTGAGGCCGTCGCGCCGCGCGAGGTAGCGCCTCGCCTTGTCGTGGTGCGGGGAGTCCGGGCCGAACGTCACCGCCATGAGGCGGCACTCGCCGAGCTGCACCTCGCCGCCGTGGAACAGCGAGACCTGGGCCTTGCGCTCGAAGGGGAAATCCGCGTACGTGCCGTTCGTGCTGTTCAGGTCCTCGATGAGCCACGAGCCCGTCTGCCACCGGAGCAGGGCGTGCGAGCCGGAGACGGTCGCCTCGGCCAGGACGAGATCCTGATCGCTGCGGCGCCCGATCGAGAGCACCGGCTTCAGCAAGGGGAACAGGGTGGCGACGCTCTCGGGCGCGTTCGTGGCGTAGGTGATGAGCAGCGACTGCGCGCCGGGGGTGAACTGGGTCTTGATCGCCCGGCCGGGCGCCGGGCCGGGATCGATGCGCTCGCGCGGCAGCTGGATCGGCGCGGTCGTGGTCTGCGTCGGGTTGAAGAACCGCATGTGCCGCGCCTGCGGGCGCATCTGCGGGTCCGGGTTCAGCGCGCGGAAGATCTGCCGGATCTCGTCATTGGTGAGCGCGGCAGGCACGTCGAAGGTGATCTGCTGCTTCATCGTCTTGAGCCGCGGCTTGTAGCCGGGCTCGGGGACGCGGCAGGTCCACATCTCCCAGAGCGTCAGCGCCGCGGCGTAGACGTCGTCCTCCGGGCTCGCGCCGCCGTTGCGCAGCCGCTCCGGCGACATGTAATGGGGGGTGCCCCCGTCGGGCGGCGCGCCCGGCTTGCGCACGGCCGCGCGCGCGCGCTCCTTCGCGAAGCCGAAGTCGAGGATGACGGCGCGATCCTCGGCGACCATCACGTTGCCGGGCTTCAGGTCGCCGTGCACGAGCCCCTGCTGGTGAATGGCGGCGAGCCCCGCGCAGATGTCGGTCGAGATCTTGCGGAACTCGTCGGCCGTGAACCCGCAAGCCGCCTTGCGCTTGTTGCGGATGTGGTTGTGGAGCGTCTGCCCGGGGATGTACTCCATCACGAGGATGGGCCCCCACGGGCTCGGCGCGAGGTCGTGCACGCGGCAGACGTTCGGGTGGCGCGCCTTCTGGGCCAGGATCACCTCCTGCCGCAGCGCCTCGTCGTCGCCGGGCATCGCGGAGGCCTCGGGCACCACCTTGAGCGCCACCTGCTGCTGGGTCAGGCGATCGAAGGCCAAGAACACCTCGCCCATGCCGCCTTTGCCGATGCTCTTCAGGACCTCGTACCGGTCGTTGATGACCGTTCCGACGTCGATGGGAGGGAGGGGTTCTTTGGTCACGGCCACGGGCGCACGAAGGGTGAGGAAGAGCTCCGGGCCGGCGCGGCGCTGACGCGCCGACACGCGGCATGGACTGCGCGCAGGGTCGTCCATTCGAGCCCCGGGTGCAACGAGTCGTTGCACGGGGCGCCCGGGCCGGCGCCTATCGCGCCGGGGGACCCGGCGGCGCGCGCCGCGCCGGACGCGGCGATCCTCGCGGCGCGCCGCCCCGCCGCGCGCCGTTCAGGGGAACGGCCGCGCCGTATGGGCGTGGTTGAGCGGGCCGTGGCCGTGGCCCAGCCCGGGCGCGGCGCGCATGGCCTCGCGGAGGTAGCGGCGCGCGCGCGCGATGGCGGGGGTGAGGGCGAGGCCCTGGGCGAGGCCGGCCGCGATCGCCGAGGCCAGCGTGCAGCCTGTGCCGTGGGTGGCGCGCGTCTCGATGCGCGCGTCCTCGAACAGCCGCTCGCCCCCTTGCGCACCGGCCTCGGGGGCCACGCAGAGGACGTCGACGACGGTCGCGCCGGGGAGGTGGCCTCCCTTCAGCAGCACGGCGCGCGGGCCCATGGAGAGCAGCCGCGCGGCGGCGCGGCGCATGGCGTCCACGCTGTCGATGACCGCGCCGGTCAGCGCCTCGGCCTCGGGGAGGTTCGGCGTGAGCAGCGCGGCGCGGGGCAGGAGCCGGTCGCGCAGGGCGCCCTCGGCGTCGGGCTGGAGGAGCCGCGCGCCGCCCTTGGCGACCATCACGGGATCGACCACGAGCGGCGCGCCGCGGCCGAGGCGATCGTAGACGCGCGCGACCTCCTCGATGACCTCGGCCGAGTGCAGCATGCCGGTCTTGATCGCGTCCGCGCCGATGTCGTCCAGCACGAGCTCCATCTGGCGGCGGATGAAATCGGGCGGCACCGGGAGCACGGCGGCCACGCCGCGCGTGTTCTGGGCCGTGAGCGCGGTGATCGCCGTCGCGCCGTACGCGTCGAGCGCGGTGACCGCCTTGAGGTCCGCCTGGATGCCGGCGCCGCCGCCGGAGTCGGACCCGGCGACGATGAGGACGCGGCCGTTCATGGCGCGCTCCGGCGGCGGGCCGCGGTGAGCGGCCGGCCGTCGCGCGGCGCGGCCGCCGGGGGAGGGATGGGCGAGCTGCGAGGGGGGCACATGGCGAGGGCGCAGGGTGTCCCGAAACGCGACGGATCGCGAGGGGCTCGTCGAGCGGGGCGCGAGGCCGCGCATCGACCGGCCGAGGGCGCTGGCCGAGGGCGCCGGCCGGGCTCGCGTGCTCGCGCGCCCACGCATCCGGGGATGGGCGCGAGATCGCGTCGGCGCCTCGCGTCAGTAATGCTTGTCGAGGATCGCGGGATCCGTCGTGGCCGAGAACACCGTGTCGCAGCGCCGACACCTGTATTTTACCTTCGTCGGCCGGGCCGAGATCCCGAACGCAAGCTGGATGTAGCCCAGGAGGCGGTACTCCGCCTCGGCGCTCACCATGTAGTGATCGCGGCCGTGTCCGCAGGGGCACTGGGGCAGCTCGGAGGAGGTGTGGTTGCGATAGGGCATCGAAGGCGCGCTCGTCTCGGCTGGCACGCGGCCAGTGTAGAATGGTCCTGACGCGCGTCGAGGGTGTGCGGTCGCGAAGCAGCCCGGACTGGACGCGGCCGGACGGCGCGAGCGCGATGTCCATGATCCATCCGCCAGCGGCGCTGCACCAGGCGCCGCGGCGGCTCAGGCGCCGCTCGGGCCGGTGGGCCGCCTCGTGGAGCCCGGGGGCGCCGGGACGCGGCCTTCGGGGCACCGGGTCGGCGCTTTGCGCCCCGCCGCGGACCGAATAGGACGGACGCCATGGGCCCCGCACTCCTCGCCGAGCGCCTGGTGAAGCGCTACGGCGACCTCACGGCCGTGGACGGGCTCGATCTCGCCGTGCGCCCGGGGGAGATCGTCGGCCTGCTCGGGCCGAACGGGGCGGGCAAGACGACGACGCTGCGGATGCTCGCCGGCATCCTGTCGCCGACCGCGGGGCGCGTCCTGGTCGGCGGCGTCGACCTCGCCGCGCGGCCGCTCGAGGCGAAGCAGCGCATCGGCTTCCTCTCCGGCGACACCCAGCTCTACCAGCGGCTCACGCCCCGCGAGGTGCTCCGCTACTTCGGCCGGCTGTACGGCATCGGCGAGGCAGCGCTCTCGCGCCGCATC
The DNA here is from genome assembly GCF_004135735.1 of Sorangium cellulosum. Classification (GTDB taxonomy): domain Bacteria; phylum Myxococcota_A; class Polyangia; order Polyangiales; family Polyangiaceae; genus Sorangium; species Sorangium cellulosum_F. The sequence continues at coordinate 969,497 of NZ_CP012670.1, forward strand.
GACGCCCTCGTGGCCGATCTCGAGATGGAGGCGTTCGCCTCGCGGCCGTGCAGCACGCTCTCCGCCGGGCAGAAGCAGCGCGCCAACATCGCGCGCGCGTTCCTCCACGAGCCCGAGGTGCTCATCCTCGACGAGCCCACGACCGCGCTCGACGTCATCAGCGGCCGCTTCATCGTCGCGTCGATCCGGCGCGAGCGCGCCGCGGGCAGGGCCATCCTCTTCTCGACGCACATCATGGGCGAGGCCGAGTACCTCTGCGATCGCATCGCGCTCCTGCACGAGGGCCGCATCGTGGACGCCGGCGCGCTCCCGGAGCTCCTCGAGCGCGCGGGCGCCACGAACCTGACGGACGCCTTCCTCCACCACGTCGAGCGGGGCCGCCCGCCCACGGCGCCCGAGGGCGCCGGCGCGCCGGCGCGAGGCGGCGAGGCGCCGTGAGGCTCGCCATCGTCTGGACCATCCTCCGCAAGGAGCTCGTCGAGTCGCTCCGGGATCGGCGCACGCTCGTGCGCCTCCTGCTCGTCCCGATCCTCCTCTATCCGCTCTTCGCGCTCGGCGTCAGCCAGCTCGTCGGCTCCGAGGTCGCGGCGCGCGAGGCGCGCTCGTCCAGGATCGCGGTGTGGGGCGAGCTCGCCGAGGGCCTGCGCCGGAGGCTCGAGGCGGCGGACAAGATCGAGCTCGCGCCCTGGGTCGGCGCGCCCCCCGACGTGCGGGAGGGCCTCGCCTCGGGGGCGCTCGAGCCGCCGGAGGGCCCGGCCACCACGCCGGACACGGGCGAGGCGCCGCCGCGCGACGGGGGCGCCGACGACCCGCGGCCGCGCTGGACCGAGCCGGACAACCCCGTGCTCGCCGCGGCGCGCGCCGTGGTGAGCGACCGGGAGGTCGATGCGGTCCTCGTCCCGTGGCCCGCGCTGGAGGCCACGCTGGAGCGCGGTGGGAAGGGGGCCGTCGCGATCTACTACGACTCGGTCCGCGCCGACTCGGCCCTGGCAGAGGCCCGCCTCGAGAGGGCCCTCGGGCGCGCCCGCGCGGCGATCGTCGCGGAGCGCGAGGCGGAGCGCGGCCTGCCCGAGGGGTTCTCGATCGGCTACGACATCGTGCCGCGCGACGTCGCGGCCGACAGCCGCAAGGTCGGCCAGATCCTCGGCTCGATGATGCCGATGATGCTCATCCTGATGTCGCTCCTCGGCAGCTTCCTGCCCGCGATCGATCTCACGGCGGGAGAGAAGGAGCGCGGCACGATGCAGACGCTCCTCTGCGCGCCCGTGCGATCCATCGAGATCATCTCGGGCAAGTTCCTGGCCGTGTGGATCATCTCCCTGCTCACGGCGCTCGGCAACGTGGTGAGCCTGTCGCTGACGGTGCGCCGGCTGCTGCCCGACGTCGTGGTCGTGGACACATCCATCTTCGCGCTCACGTTCGTGCTGCTCGTGCCGGTCACCTTCCTGTTCTCGGCGCTGTTCCTCGCGCTCGCCGTCTTCGCGAAGGACTTCAAGGACGGCCAGAACGCGCTGATGCCGGCGTACCTGCCGCTCTCGCTGCTCGCCGGCATCACCGCCCTGCCGATGATCGAGCTCAACCCGTGGACGGCCTACGCCCCGGTCCTCAACATCGCGGTGCTGATCAAGGCCCTCTTCCTCGGGGAGGCGCCGCTCGATCTGCTCATCGCGGCGATCTTCTCGTCGGCGCTCTACGCCGGCCTCGCGCTCCTCTTCGCCGCGCGCGTGTTCGAGCGCGAGAGCGTGCTGCTCGGGGGCCAGGAGCCGGCGGGCGCGGTGCTGGGCCTCGGGCGCCGGGCCGGCGGGGCGCCGTCCGCCGCCTTCTCGATCGCGGCGTTCGCGGGCGTCCAGGTGCTCTTCTTCTACGGCAGCTTGCTCATCGCCCGCGCCAGCGTGGCGGTCCAGCTCGCGGTCACGCAGCTCGGCTTCTTCCTCCTCCCCACCCTCGCGCTCGTGCTCGGCTTCGGCTACTCGCCGCGGGAGACGCTCGGCCTCCGGCCGGCCTCGGCCCGCGGCCTCGCCGGGGCGCTGCTCCTCGGCCTGTCGGCGTGGGCCGCGATCGGGGGCACCGTCCTCCGGTGGTTCCCGGCGCCGGAGGCGCTCGCGCGCGAGCTGCGCGATCTCGTGCTGCTCGACGGGCAGCCGTACCCGGTGGTCTTGCTGCTCATCGCCGTGACGCCGGCCGTCTGCGAGGAGCTCCTGTTCCGCGGCCTCGTCTACGCTGGGCTGCGCCGCGCCGGGCCCGCCGTGGCGATCGTCGCCTCGGCGCTCCTCTTCGGGCTCGCCCACGGGTCGGTGTACCGCCTGCTGCCGACGTTCTGCCTCGGGCTCGCGCTCGGCTACGCGCGCCACCGCACCGGGTCCGTGCTGCCCGGGATGCTCGTTCACGTCCTGAACAACGGGCTCGCGGCGTCGCTGCTCTACTTCAATCCGCCGTCCCTGCAGGGCGCCATCGAAGGGGCGCTGCCGTGGAGCGTGACGGTCGCCGGCGGCCTCGTGTCCCTGGCCGGGCTGCTGCTGCTCCGCCGAGCGCCGGCGCCTGAAGGGGACCACGGCAACGAGGCGGCCGGCGGCGGCGCCGCGCGCGCGGGAGGCGCCTGAGGCTGAGCCAGAGGCTTTCGTGCCCGCGCTGCCTGTGAGGCGGCGCGCCGAGGCGGCCGGCTCGCGCGTCGTGCGCGCGCCCCCGCCCGCCCTCGCCGGGCCTCCGCGCGGTCAGCGCTGGCTTCCCCGGAGCTCGAGCACCCGCACGTCGTACGGCGCGAGCTCCACGGCGTCGACGGGCCTGTCGCTGCCGAGCTCCGTCAGGCGGCCCGAGGCCAAAACGGGCTTCACCGAGAGCGGTTGATCCGCCTGGCTGACCAGGAACACGAAGCGGCGGCCGTCGCGGTGGCGCAGGGTGTCGGCCGCGACCCGCGGGTCGGCCACGGTCACCGGCCGCCGCGCGCCGGCGAGCTCGGCGAGCGCCTCGTAGAGCCGGCAGGTGGGCTCCGGGTTGACGCGCGGGGTCTCGGCGGCGAAGTGCTCGACCGGGTAGGTGCAGAGCACGATGCTGCCCTGTCCGACCTCGCGCCGCAGCACCGCCGGCCGGCCGTGCTGGTCGACCGCCACGACCTCCGCCCCCCGCGGCCGCACGGGCAGGTACGCGCGGCTGTGCTCGGTGCCGGCGGCCGGGAACGTCAGCGTGGCGCCCTCCTCGATCGAGCCGAACCGCCCGCGGAACGTGAGCGTCACCTGGTCGCCCTCGATCGGATCGACCAGCCCATAACGCAGCTGGTGCTCGACGCCGAACATCTCGTTGAGGTGCGCGTACCACGGCCCGCGCTGCGACCCGTGCGTGCCGTGGCAGTACGACGCGTAGACGACCGCGCCCGAGGAGGCCAGCCGCTCCAGCAGGTGCCAGGTCGGCGCGGTGAGCTGCTTGGTCGACGGGAGGAGGTAAAGCCGGCAGTCCTCGGCGATCCCGTCCCGCTCCCGGCTCAGCCCGACGGGCAGGTCCGCCTCCTTGGCCGCGACGTAGGCCTGCCGCAGCACGTTGAACAGGGTGTTACGATCCGCGGCCTCGGTGAACGGAAACACGCCCTCCAGGTACGCCGGGACGATCAGCGCCGCGTCGGCGGGCGCGCGCTCGCAGCCGAGGACGTCGATGTCGGCGAGCACCCTGGCGAAGCGGGCCATCTCCTCGAGCTGCGGCTTGGGGTGGCCGTCCGTGGTCGTCAGCCCGAAATGGAGCTCGAACGGATGGTGCCGGTACGGGTCCTGGTGGATGAGGTCGAAGTCGGTGTTGTTCCAGCCGATCCAGCCCGTGGCGCCGGCCAGCAGCGTGTTGTGCAGGACCTGTCGATAGTAGTGCGCGGCGTTCTCGTCAGAAGCGAAGGCCGAGGACACCCCGAACTCCTCCAGCACCACCGGCTTGCCCAGAAAGCCGGTGAGCTCGCAGATGAACGCCGCGCCGTAATGCTGGCGGACCACGTCGTTCTCCATCCGGTAGACGTGCGGACCGAGGAAATCCACGAGGGCGCCGAGGTCGCGGACCGAGAACCCGTTGTCGTGGCCGGTGACCTCGATGCCCCAGGCGCCGTCGCCGATCGAGATCGGCTGGCTGGCCCCGCCGGCCCGGAGCGCCTGCACGAGCAGGCTCGCCCAGCTCGTGACGCTCTCGCGGAGGGACCGCTCGCGCTCGCCGTAAATCGGCATCTCGTTGGAGATGAGCCAGCCGGTCACCGCCGGGTGACCGGCGAAGCGCCGCGCCATCTGCTCGGCGAACCACGCCTGCCGGGCGACCATCCACACGTCGCCGTACAGGTCGCGCCCGCGCCGCCACGCCGGGTCCCAGTTCTCGCCCGACATGTGGCCGACGAGGAGGGTCGGAATCGTGGTCAGGCCCGCCTCGCTGTGGGCCTCGAGGAAATCCGCGTACCGCGCGGCGCAGCCCTCGTCGATCCGGTCCGGCTCGGGCATGAAGTGAGGCCAGTAGAAGAACGACCGGGTCATGGTGAGCCCGTGCACCGCGAGCACCCGGAGCTCCTCGCGGACGACGGCCGGGTCGTAGCTCTGCCACATGAGCGGTCCGCCGCGCCTCGACCAGAAATTGGCCCCGAGCCACGCGACAGGGTGGTTGCGGACAGCGACCTTGGCGAAATTGCGTTGCATGCTCCTCCGACGTCCTCCGACAGGCGTGCGAGGCACGGTGGTGGCCTCGTTTGGGGGGCTCACCTCCGGGGCTTGCGTTCCGGCGGGCCTATTTTGTGGCCCGCCGGAACGCAAGCCCCGGAGGTGAGCCCCAAACGAGGCCACCACCCGAGGCACGCCCATCGACCAGATCACTTAATCGGTTCAGCGTCAACGGGCGGCGCGGTGGAGCCCCGCGTCGCGAGCGTCGGCGCGCTGCACTCGGCGTCGGTGATCGGCTCGCCGGCGACGAGGCGGAGGAGCAGCGCGGCGGCGCGGGCGCCGTGCTCGGCGATGTTGCGGCGCACGGCGGTGAGGGCCGGGTGCACGAGCTCGCACAGCGCCGAGTCGTCCCAGGCCACGATCGAGAGGCGCTCGGGCACGGGGACGCGCATCTCCTGGGCGACGGCGAGCGCCGCGACGGCCATCACGTCGTTGTCGAACACGATGGCGGTGGGCGGGGTCGGCCCGGACAAGAGCCGCCGCGTGGCCTGGGCCCCCGCCTCACCCGTGTAGTCGGCGTGGATCGTGGTCGCCCGCGCGAGGCGCCGCCTCCGGGCCGCGGAGCTGAAGGCCTTGCTGCGGACCGCCGTGTGCAGGAACGTCGCGGGGCCGGCGACCCGGGCGATGGCGCGGTGGCCGAGCGCGGCGAGGTGATCGACGACCGCCCGCATGGCGCCCGCGTCGTCGCTCCACACGCCGGCGAGGCTCCCCTTGCCCGCCGGCCCGCCGACGACCACCGCGGGGAGCTTGAGCTCCTCGATCAGCCCCACGCGCGGATCTCCCGCGCAGAGGTCGACCAGGATCACGCCGTCGACCCGCCGCGCGGCCCACCACCTCCGGTACGTGTCCATCTCGGCGTCGCGGTCCTCGGTGACCTTGAGCAGCAGCGCCTCGGCGCTCTCGGCCAGCTCCGCCTCGATGCCCGAGATGAGCTGCATGAAGAACGGCTCGATGCCGAGCGTGCGCGCCGGCCGGTCGATGACCAGGCCGATCGCGCCGGCCCGGCCGTCGGAGAGCGCCCGCGCCGCGCTGCTCGGCTGCCAGCCCAGCTCCGCCGCGATGGCGAGGATCCGCTCGCGCGTCGGCTCGGACACGCCGGGCTTGCCGTTCAGCGCATAGGACACCGCTCCCTTGGACACCCCCGCACGCCACGCGATGTCCGTGATGGTCGGACGCTTCAAGCAGCACCTCCGCTCCCGGGCGACGGCTCCAGGCTCACCGCGTGGGGGGCCCGCCGTCCGGCCCCGCCTGGATAGCACGCCGGGAGGGCGCCTCTCGCCACCACCCGCCGCTACGTCACCTCGAGGAGCTCGCGCTCGGTGATGCCGAGGAGGAAGAGGACGGCGTCGAGGCCGCTCGCGGAGAGCGACGTGTCCGCGGCCTCCCGGAGCTTGGGCTTCGCGCGGAACGCGACCCCGAGGCCCGCCCGCTGGAGCATCAACAGGTCGTTGGCGCCGTCGCCGACGGCGATGGTCTGATCGAGCAACACCCCCTCTGCCTGCGCGATCGTCTCGAGCAGCTCCGCCTTGCGCTGCGCGTTGACGATGGGGCCCGTGACCCGGCCCGTCAGCTTCCCGCCCTCCACCTCCAGCGCGTTCGAGTAGGCGTAATCGATCCCGAGCCTCGCCTTCAGCGCCTCGGCCGCTATCGAGAATCCGCCCGAGATCACCGCGGTCCGGTAGCCGAGCCGCTTCAGCACCCGGATGAGCGTCTCCGCGCCCTCGGTGATGGGGAGCTCGGCGGCGATCTTCCGGAGCACGCCGATGTCGAGCCCGCGGAGCAGCGCGAGCCTCTGGCGGAGCGACTCGTCGTAGTCCATCTCTCCCTGCATCGCCCGCTCGGTGATCCTGGCGACCTGCTCCACGACGCCCTTCGCGCGCGCGAGCTCGTCGATGACCTCGATGCGGATGAGCGTCGAGTCCATGTCCATGACCACGAGCCGCTTGCTGCGGCGGAAGAGCCCCTCGCGCTGCAGCGCGAGGTCGAAGCTGTTCTGCATCGCGAGCGCCAGGAGCGCCCGCTTGAGCGCCTCGGCCCGCTCCTCGCGCTGGAGCAGCACCTGGATCTCGACCGAGGAGAGCCGCTCGACGGACAGGCGGGCGATCTTCTCGATGTTCGCGTCGTGGGCCGCCAGGGTGGAGGCGACGTCGTGCAGCTGCTTCGCGCAGAGCTCGCGGCCGATGGCCGTGACCACGTACCGGCTCCCGAGCCTCCGCGCCGGGGCGCCGCCGTCGAGCGGCGTGAAGTCGAGCGCCACCCCGAGCTCCTTCGCGGCGAGCAGGAGCTCCTTGAGCCCGTTGCGCGTCTCCGGGAAGAGCGCGAGCAGCGCGAGGTTCAGGTTGCCGTGCACCACCACCTGCTCGATGTCGAGCAGCGTGGCGCCGATCTCGCTGAGGATCCCGGTGAGCCGAGCGGTGATCCCGGGGTGGTCCCTGCCGGTGACGGTGACGAGGATCGGATCGGAGGAGGCGGCCATCGCGGGCCCCTTATCAGGGCCGCGCCGCAGGGTCGACGCCGATCCGCGCGCGAACACGCCAGTTCGCCCCCGAGCGAACACGCCAGTTCGCCCCCCCGCGCGCCGCCGTCCCCCCGCGGGCTCTCCGTCGCCGCTACCGGTACCGTCCGCGCCCCCGCGCCGCCGCCGCGCGCCCGCTGCCGCTCGCCCCGGCGGCCCCCGCGCGCCCGCCGTTCGCCTTGGCGCCCGCGCCCGCGCGCCCGCCGTTCGCCTTGGCGCCCGCGCCGGCGCCGGCGCCGCGCCGGCTCGCCGTCCGCCCGGAGCGCGCCGGCTTCTCCTCCGCCGCCGAGCGCGCCGCGCCGGCGTCCCCGTCGCCCAGCTCGGCCTTGAGCTGGCGGAGCTGATCGCGCAGCCGCGCCGCCTTCTCGAACTCGAGGTTCTCCGCCGCCGCGAACATCTCCTGCCGGATCGCCTCGATCTGGTCGGCCAGATCGACCACGGCGGCCCGCGCCGCCTCGGCCCCGGGCTTCGCCGGGCCCTTCGGCACCGCGTAGTAGTCGCGCGCGCCCGACGTCGGGGACAGGTCGAGGATCGCCTTCTTCACGGTGGCCGGCGTGATGCCGTGCTCCTCGTTGTACGCCTGCTGGATCGCGCGCCGCCGGTTCGTCTCGTCCATCGCGCGCTTCATCGCGTCGGTGATGCGGTCGGCGTACATCACGACCTCGCCGTTCACGTTGCGGGCGGCGCGGCCGATCGTCTGGATCAGCGAGCGCGGGCTCCGGAGGAAGCCCTCCTTGTCGGCGTCGAGGATCGCCACCAGCGACACCTCCGGCAGATCGAGCCCCTCGCGCAGCAGGTTGATGCCGACCAGCACGTCGAACTCGCCGCGCCGGAGGTCCCGGAGGATCTCGACGCGCTGGAGCGTGTCGACGTCCGAGTGGAGGTAGCGGACGCGGATGCCGAGCTCCGTGTAGTACTCGGTGAGGTCCTCGGCCATCCGCTTGGTCAGCGTCGTGACGAGCACGCGATCGCCGCGCTCGACCCGCTCCCGGATCCGCGCGAGCAGGTCGTCGACCTGCCCGGCGACCGGCCTGATCTGGATCTGCGGATCGATGAGCCCGGTGGGCCGGATGATCTGCTCGACGACCACGCCGCCCGACCTCTGCAGCTCGTAGTCGCCGGGGGTCGCGCTCACGAAGAGGACCTGGGCGTAGTGCTGCTCGAACTCCTCGAACTTGAGCGGCCGGTTGTCGAGCGCGCTCGGCAGCCGGAACCCGTACTCGACCAGCGTCTCCTTCCGCGCCCGGTCGCCCCGGTACATCGCCCCGATCTGCGGGATGGTCTGGTGCGACTCGTCGATGATGAGCAGGAAGTCCTTCGGGAAGTAGTCGATGAGCGTGGGCGGGGGCTCGCCGGGCTTCCGCCCCGAGAGGTGGCGCGAGTAGTTCTCGATGCCGTTGCAGAACCCCATCTGCTCCAGCATCTCGAGGTCGTACATCGTGCGCTGCTCGATGCGCTGCTTCTCCAGGAAGCGCACGGCCCGGTCGTAGAAGTCGATGCGCTCCCGCAGCTCCTCGCGGATCGACTGGATCGCGAGCCGGAGCTGCTGCTGCTCGGTCACGTAGTGGGAGCCCGGAAAGACGGCGTAGCGATCGAGCTGGCCCACGACCTTGCCGCGGACCGGGTCGACCTCCTTGATGGCCTCGATCTCGTCGCCGAAGAACTCGACCCGGATCGCGAGCGACTCCTCGTAGGCGGGGAAGATCTCGACCACGTCCCCGCGCACGCGGAAGGTGCCGCGGTGGAAGTCGACGTCGTTCCTCGTGTACTGGATGTCGACGAGCCGCCGGAGGAGCTCGTCCCGGCGGATCTCGGTGCCGCGCTCGAGCTTGATCAGGAGCCCGTGGTAGCTCTCGGCCGAGCCGATGCCGTAGATGCAGCTCACCGAGGCGACGATGATCACGTCCGGCCGCGACAGCAGCGCGTGCGTCGCCGCGTGGCGCATGCGGTCGATCGCGTCGTTGATGATCGCGTCCTTCTCGATGTACGTGTCGCTCGTCGGGACGTACGCCTCGGGCTGGTAATAATCGTAGTAGCTGACGAAATAGTGGACGGCGTTGTTGGGGAAGAGCTCCCTCATCTCGCCGTAGAGCTGGGCCGCCAGCGTCTTGTTGGGCGCCAGGATCAAGGTCGGCTTTTGCAGCTTCTCGATCACCTTCGCGGCGGTGAACGTCTTGCCGCTGCCCGTCACGCCGAGGAGGACCTGGAAGGTCTCGCCCTGCTCGAAGGCGGAGCAGATCTCCCGCAGCGCGCGAGGCTGGTCACCGCACGGCTTGAATTCGGAGACGAGCTCGAAGTGTGTGGGCATGGAGCAGAGGACCCTAATGCGGCGAGGCGCTCCTCGCAACCCCGGCTCCGCACCGGCCAGAAGAGATGCGTGGCGGGGTGGGGTAAGGGTTGCAGGGGTGGGGCGCGCTGGCTCGGACGGGCACGCGGGCACGCGCGCTCCCTCCGGCGACGCGGGCGCCGGAGGGAGCGCGGCGCGTGCGCAACGTCGAGCCGCCGGTCAGCCACGGCGGCGCTTGACGGCGGCCCGGCGGTGGCGGATTCTAGGCGACGCCGCGTCGTGGTGACGCACGCCGAGCACGGAGGCCAGATCATGAGCGCAACCACACCGCACATCCATCTTGCCGCCGCCGCCGTCTCCGCCGCGGCTGGCTGAGCTCGTCTCCACGCCCTCGCTCCGGCGCTCCGGCGCGCGTGCCCTGAGCGGCGCGCGCCCGTGCTGCGCCGCCTGCACCGCGCGCATCCCGCGGGGCTTCTGCCCCGGCCGGGCGCGCCCTCCGGCGTGATGTCCTGATCGGTCCGTGATGTCCTGATCGGTCGACGAGCCCCGCGCCGCGGCGGCCCCGCGCGTCCTCTGGCCGGCGCGGGCGCGCCCTCGCGCGCCGTCGCGCCCCTGACCGTCGATCGCCGCGCGCCCTCGCGCGCGCGGCCGAACGCCATGGAGCGCTCGTCCCGTCATGCAACCTGATTCTCCTTCTCCTGTTGATCCTTTCTCGCAGCACGAACCGCGGCTCGACCTGATCGGGCTCGGATGGACTCCCTTCTTCGCGGCCCAGCTCGCGCGCCTGGAGGACGCCGTGCAGCCTGCGCGCGTCGTCCTCGCCTCCGCGTCGCTGCACCATGTGCAGACCGCGGACGGCCCCCGCCTCGCGGTCGTCAGCGGCCGCCTCGCGCACGAGACCGCGGACCGCGCGGCGCTCCCCACCGTCGGGGACTGGGTGGGGCTCAGGCCCGGCGACGGCGCCGGGCCCGCGTACATCGTGCACACGTTCGCGCGGAGCACCTGCCTGCGCCGCAAGGCCGCGGGGCCCGTGGCGGAGGCCCAGGTGCTCGCGGCCAACGTCGATATGGTCTTCATCGTCACGTCGCTGAACGCCGACTTCAACGTGCGCCGCCTGGAGCGGTACCTCGAGGCGGTCATCGACAGCGGCGCTCGCCCCGTCCTCGCGCTCAACAAGGCCGATCTCTGCCCCGATCCGGGGCGGTTCATCGACGCGGCGCGGGACGTCGCGCCCGCCGCGCCGGTCGTGCTGGTGAGCGCCCTGTCCGGCGACGGCCTCGACGCGCTCCGCGCCGAGATCGGGGCGGGGGAGACCGTGGCCCTGGTCGGCTCGTCCGGCGTGGGGAAATCCGCGCTCAGCAATCGCCTGCTCGGCGCGGAGATCCAGCTCGAGGGGGCGATCCGGGCGGCGGACGAGCGCGGCCGCCACACGACCGCCCACCGGGAGCTCTTCCCCCTGCCGGGCGGCGGCCTCCTCATCGACACGCCCGGCGTGCGGGAGCTCGGCCTCTGGTCCGAGGACGGGGCGGGCCTCTCCGGCTTCGAGGACGTCGAGGCCCTCGCCGGGGCGTGCCGGTTCCGCGACTGCGCGCACGAGGGCGAGCCCGGGTGCGCGGTGCTCCGCGCCGTCGAGGGCGGCGACCTCGACCCGGCGCGCCTCGGCGCCTACCGCAAGCTCGGGGCGGAGCGTCGCCACGTCGCGCTGCAGCACGACGCCCGCGCGCGGAGCGAGGAGAAGCGGCGCTGGAAGCAGATATCGAAGAGCCTGCGCAACAACCCAAAGCGCTAGCGCGCTCCCGGCGAGCCTCGCACGGCGGGCGCGCCGCCGGCGCGCCCGGCCGTCGATTGACGCTATCCGGCCGCATTGATATCGCCGATCCATGGCGCGGACAGCACCCGTCCCCAATCTCCCTGCCATCCCCGGCATGAACCCCGGCGTGTTCGTCATGGGCGGCGGGGCAGGCGGCGGTGGCTCAGGCGGCAAGCGAGGCAATGGGGCCGGCGGACGGCAGGGCGGCCGCGGTCGCAACGGCGGTCGCGGCGCCGAGGGCGCAGGCCGGAGCGCCTGTGGCCGCCGCGGGAGCTGCGTGCCGACGCACCCAGGCAACCGCGGGCCGGCCTCGCGCGGCGATCCGGTCGACGTGCTCGGCGGCCGGACCTTCGTCGAGGGCGACCCGGACCTCGCGCTTCCGGGCCCGCTGCCGTTCGTGCTCGCGCGCTCGTACTCGAGCGATCGCGCGATGGTCGATGTGGGGCTCGGCCACGGCTGGTCGCATTCCTTCGCCTGGTCGGCCCGCATCGGGCGCCGCGCGGTGGAGGTGACGGACGCCGAGGGGGCGCGGCTGCTCCTGCCCGTGCCCGGGGTCGGCGAGGCGCTGCTCGGCGCGGGAGGGTGGGTCGTGCGGCGCGAGGCCGCGAAGGAGCTGGAGCTCGTCCGGGAGGACGGGCTCCGGCTCGTCTTCTCGGCGCCGCTCGACGGCGACGCGCTCGGCCTCTCCGCGGTGCTCGACCGCTACGGCAACCGGATCACGCTGGTCTACGAGCGCGGCGTGCTCGCCGCGTTCGAGGACAGCGCCGGGCGCTCGATCCTCGTGCGGCGCGACGGGAAGGGGCGCATCGCGGCCCTCGAGGTGCCGAGCCGGGGCGGCTTCGAGGGGGCTCGGTGGTCGTGCGTTACGCCTACACCGCCGCGGGGGACCTCGCCGAGGTGGTCGATCCGGACGGGTTCGTGACCTCCTTCGCGTACGACGGGGATCACCGGATCACGGAGCATCGTTATCCCACAGGCATCGTGTTCCACTATCGCTACGACGCCCAGGGCCGGTGCGTCGAGACGTGGGGAGCGCCGGAGACGGGGGACGATCCGTGCCTCGACCGCGAGCTGCCCGCGACGCTGGCGGACGGCAGGACACCCGCCAAGGGCATTCTTCACTGCCTCTTCGACTACGGGCCAGACGGCTATTGCGAGGTCGTCGACGCCGCGCTGGTGCAGCGCTACAGCCCGGACGACGAGGGGCGGCTGGACAAGATGGTCCACCACGCGAGCGTGGTGACGCGCACCTACGACGAGCGCGGTGATGTCGCTTCGTACACCGACCCGCTCGGGGCCACGATCCGGTGGGAGCGCGACGCGTGCGGGCGGCCGCTCAAGATCACCGATCCGCTCGGCAGGGCGCTGACCATCGAGCGGGACGCGGACGGCCACATCCGGAGCTTCACCGATCCGTCCGGCGCCACGACGACGGTGGAGCGCGTCGGTCGGCGGCTCCTCTGGCGCGATCCGATCGGCGCGGTGTTCGAGGTGGAGGTCGATGAGCGGGGCCTCACGACCGAGACGGTGGCCCCGAACGGAGGGCGGACGCGCTACCGCCATGATGCGCAAGGCAACCTCGCAGAGCGCACGGACGCGCTCGGCCGGACGTGGCGGTTCACCTACGATTTCTGGGGCCGCCGGCGCTCCGCGACCGATCCGACGGGCGCCACGACCTGGTACGCGTACTCGCCCCGCGGCGATCTGCTCGCGATCGCGGACGCCGACGGGCGGGTCGTCCGGATGGAGTACGACGGCCTCGGGAACACGACCTCGGTGACGTACGCCAACGGCCGGACGGAGCGCTACCGCTGGGGAGGCCTCGGCTGGCTCCATCAGGTGGAGATCGGCGGCGCCGTGGTCGCGACCCAGCTCTACGACCGCGAGGGGCGCAGGGTCGCGCTCATCGACCCCGCGGGCGCGCGCCACGCCTTCGAGCATGACGCCCGGGGGCTCGTGCTGTCCGAGCGCAGCGGCGACGGCGCCCTGCGCCGCTATGGCTATGATCTGGCGGGTCGGCTCACCTCGCTCGTGGACGAGGTCGGGGCGCGGACGGAGCTCGTCTACGACCTCGCCGGTCAGCTCGTCGCTCGCCACCACGACGACGGCTCGAAGGACGACTTCGCGCACGACGAGGCCGGTCGCCTCGTCGCGGCGACCCGGGGACCGGCGCAGGTGGAGATGCGCTACAACGCCGTGGGCTGGCTCGTCGAGGAACGGCAGACGGTGGGGGACGAGACGATCACGGTGCGCGTCGACCACGACGTGATGGGCAGGCCCGTGCGGCGCTGGGTCGAAGGGGGGCGCGGGGTCGCCTGGGAGCGCGACCTCCTGGGCGGCGCGCGCTCGGTGATCCTCGGCGCGGGGCAGCGGCTCGTCTTCGAGCGGGGCGAGGGCGGGCAAGAGGCGCGGGCCCTCCCGGGAGGCGGGCGGATCGAGGCGGAGCTCGACCCGCAGGGGCACCTCCGCGCGCAGCGCGTGCGTCGGAGGATGACGGCGGTGGCCGTGGGGCCAGGCGAGCCGGCGTGGGTCGGCCCGATGCACGACGGGCTCACGGCGGTCCGGCGCTACGACCGCGACGCGGACGGCGAGCTGCTCCGGGTCGACGACAGCGTGCTCGGCGCGCGCCGGCTCGCTCGGGACGCGCTCGGCCGGCTCGCGGCGCTGCTGGTCGAGGGCGAGGGCGACGGGTCGAGGGTGAGACAGTACATCTACGATCCGGCCGGCAACCTCCTGCGCGGACCCACGGGGGAGCCCGCCGACTTCGGTCCAGGCAATCACCCGAGGCGCGCTGCCGGGCGTTCGTACGCGACCGACGCGGCCGGGAGGGTGACCGCGATCGTCGAGGGGGAGGGGGACAGCCGACGGACGACGCGATTCGTGTGGGACGCGACCGGGCTACTCCAGGCCGTCGAGCGGCCCGACGGCGTCAGGGTCGAGTTCGTGTATGACGCCTTCGCCCGCCGTCTCGCCAAGCGGGTGATCGATCCGGAGGGGCGCACGCTCTCCTCCTCGCGCTTCGTGTGGGACGGCGCGCGCCTGCTCGAGGAGCGCAGGCGGACGCCGGAGGGGGAGCGGATCCGCACCTTCCTGGCCGACGAGGACAGCGGAGCTCCGCTCGCTCAGGTCGAGGGGGACACCTGGCTGTTCTGCGTGGCCGACGAGGTCGGCGTGATTCACCACCTGGTGCACGGCGACGGGCAGCTCGCTGGATCCGTGCTGCGCGACCCCTGGGGCGGAATCGAGCGGCGCCAGGGCGAAGCCGAGACGCCCCTGGGCTTCCTCGGACAGATTGCGGACGAGGAGACGGGGTTATTCTACAATCGATATCGCTACTATGACCCGCGGATCGGGCGTTACCTGAGCCCGGATCCGCTCGGCGTCTACGCGGGGTTGAACGTCTTCTGTTATGCCGACAACGACCCGTCCACGCACGTCGATCCGGACGGCCTGTTTCCCAGGGCGGTCATTACCCAGCCGGGGCGTCAGGATATCATTGGACGGAGCGGCCAGGTGCCCCAGCGGGGCGATCCAGACTTCGATCCTGCGGTCGGCTATGCTCATTACAACGCCCGCGTCGCGCTGGGGGGTGGCCCTGGGCGCCAGGCGGGCAACGAAGGGTGCGCCGAGATTGCGGCCCTGCATCAGATGGCGCAGCAGATCCGCAGGGACAACCCGCACCGCCGGATGAGCCGGGCCGAGGTCCGGCGCGAGATGCAGCGGCGCTTCCGGAACGGCGCGCGCATCTCGACGAACAACGGGATGAACGGGGCCGGGCCCGCGATGTGCCCTTGCCACATGTGCGCGCAGACCTTCCGCGAGCTCGGGCTCCATCCAGGCAACATCAACGTGGGAGCCGAGACGAACGCGACGGGCGGGGTCGCCGCGCCGAACCCAGGGCGGGGAAACAACCGGGGGCTGTGGGATGGACAGTCGATCTGGCGCAACAACCGGAACGAGAACACCTCGCGCGCGGAGAACGACCCGGCGAACGGGCTGATCGGGGCGACCGTCCCGTCGAGGACCCCTCCCTTCACCGGGACCTGAGCGCGTCGCTCACATGGCGGAGCTATCATGAACGGGACCGCTCGACGGATCGTGAAGGACGCGTTTCGCGCCGCGCTCGGGAAGGCCACGGCCGCGCGCGGCGGAGATCCGGAGATCGCGGCGGCGGCCTGCGCCGTGCTGGAGCGTCTGGCCGGAAGGGCCACGGCCACGCTCGTCGCCCGGGAGGACACGGAGCGATGGGCGGTGCTCGACGGGGTCATCGAGGCGCTGTGCGCCCGCGGCGCGACCGTCGTGATCTGGCCGATCGGGCGGAGGTGGGGCACCGCCCTGCCGCTCGGCGGCCTCGAGGCGCTGGTCGCTGCGCTCGCGGTCGTGGAGCCGGCGTTCGAGAGCGGGCAAGGGCCGGGCACGAGCGAGGATCTCGCCCACGAGGCGCGGCTGCGGCTCTCTGGGGAGGCGCTCCGGGCGCGGGACATCGTCCTGATCGTGGATGCGGCGGAGGACGCGGTGGGGTTCTCGCCGCGCGCGATCCTGGAGGAGGCGGCCTCCGAGGGGGGGGCCCGCGTGCTGTGCAGCGGCCGCGAGGGCGCGGGCGACGAGGACGCGGTGCTCTTGCGGCGCGAGGGAACGGGGGGGCAGCGCGGGGAGACAGGGGAGCAGGCGGCCGGAGGCGGGAGCCTGAAAGAGGAGCAGGCGGCCGGGGGCGAGGACCTGGCGGAGCTCGTCCCGGCCGTTGCCCTCGCGCTGGCCCCGGCGCCGATCCCGGTGCTCGCGGCGGTGACAGGGGGCGCTCCGGCGCGGATCGCCGCGCACCTCGCCGAGGTCGCGGGAGAGCGCGGGCCGCTATGCGTCGAGGATGGGGGCATCTCCTACGGCCAGAGCGGCTGGCGGGCCGCCGTGGAGGCAGCGCTTCCGCCTGCGGAGCGCGGGCGGGTGCACGCGGCGTTCGCGGAGGCCGCGTCCCGCGCCGCGCGCGGCGCCCCGGGGAGCGAGGAGCGCGTGTACTGGGCCGCGTGCCGCGCGGGCCACCTCGAGCTCTCGGGCGCGCCGTGGACGGCCTTCGTCGATCTCGTCGATCCGGCGTGGGAGGCGCTCTGCGCGGCGGCGCAGGCGCCGTCGCGGGGTCGCATCGAGGACGCCCGCTCGGCGCGGCGCGCGGCGCAGCGTGCGGCCGCCGGCGCGCTCGAGCGGCGCAAGGCGCCGGCGGGGGCCTCCGCGACGGGGCGCGCGCAGGTGGACGCGGGCGAGCGGGCGCGCGCTTCGGCCTTCGCGGTCCGCGCGGCGCTCGTGGAGTCGTCGCTGCGGGCGCGGCGCTGGGGCACCGAGGGGCCGCTCGCGGACAGCGCGGCGGCGGCGCAGCTCCTCGCGAGCTGGGCGGAGCTCGCCCCTGCGGGGGCGCGCGAGCGCCTGTCGGCGCTGTCGCGGGAGGTCGCGCGGCGGGAGCCCCGCGCTGCCCAGGCGATGCTCGCCGCGGCGGCGGTGAGCCCGGGCCGTGAGCGAGCGGCGCTCGTGGACGAGGCGCTGCGGTGCCTGCCCGACGAGCCCGCCGAGCGGCTGGAGGCGCTGGCCGCCGCGGCGGGGATGCTCGCCGGCGAGGCCCCGGGGGCGGCGGGGGAGGGCACGTCCGCGGGGGGCTCACCCGCGGAGGGCACGTCCGCGGAGGGGGCGCTCGACGAGGCGCTCGGGCAGGTGCTCTCGCTCGTCTCGGCGGCGCTCCTCGGCGCCTTCCAGCGAGCCATCGCGCGCTGGCGGGCGTCTCTCTGCGCCCGCGCCGCGGACCGGGTGGGTACGGAGCACCCGTTGCGGCGCTCGATCCTCGCGCTGCTCGCGCCCAGGCTGGGGGAGCCGGCCCGCTCGGCGTGGGCGGATCGTGTCGCGCGCGACGCTCTCGCGGCGCTGTCGTCCGGCCGATCGTGGGATGCGGCGGTCTATGAAGATCTGCGCCGTGTGGCGCCGTTCCTCTCCCTCGATGTCGCGCTCGAGGTGAACGCGCAGCGGGAGCGCATGGATGCGCCGGGGGCGCGGCGGGTGAGCCCGGCGCTGATCGAGCGGCTCCGGTCGCTCGGGGCGCCGGTGGACGAGGCGGCGACGAGCGGCGCCCGGCGCGGAGCGCAGGGCAAGAGAAAGGGCGCCGGGGCCGCGGCCCCGGCGCGCGCGCCCCTGGGCCGCGGCGAGGCCGCCGAGAGCGCGACGGGCGTCGGAGCGACCGGGGAGGCGAGGGGGCCGGAGGAGGCCGAGGCGCGGGCGGCCGAGGCGCTCGGCATCCACGGACCGGACCGGATGGCGGCCCTCGCCCAGGCGGCGCTCGCGCTGCCGCCGGAGCGGGCAGCAGCGCTCGCGGAGCTCGCGGTCTGCGCGGCGGAGGAGGAGCCGCCCGCGGACGGGTGGGGCTATTTCCTGCTCGCGCAGCTCGGCGGCGCGCTCTCGCCCGAGCGAGCGGCGCAGGTGCTCGGATGGCTGCTGGACTCTCTGACGGGCGCGCCGTTGCGGGCCGACATGCTCTGGACGGGGGACGGGGACGACCTGCGGCGCATCGGCCCGCTGCTCCTGCGGATCGGGGGGGAAGGGCTGCTCGTCGATGCGGGGCAGAGCGTGGCGGAGATCACGGCCCGCTACGCGTGAGCGGCCCGAGCCCTTGTTTGCGTCCCTGGCTCCGTTGCGTCCGGAACAGGCGCCCTCCCGTCTCCCGTCCCGCCCGCCCCCGGCCCGTCTGTCCTTCAGATCCCGAATTGCCGGAGCTTCTTGTGGAGCCCCTCGCGCGTGATCCCGAGCGACTTGGCCGCGTTGGTCTTGTTGTTGTTGTGCTCGCGCAGCGCCTCCAGGAGGAAGAACTTCTCGACCGCGTCCATCATCTCCTTGAGCGACCCCTTCGGCGTCCCCGCGCGCGCCACGAGCCCCTCGACCTGCCGGATCCGCGGCGACAGGAGCTCCGGCGTCGCGAACGCCCCCGGATCGAGCTGGATCACGAGCCGCTGCACCTCGTTCTGGAGCTCCCGCACGTTGCCCGGCCAGTCGTACGCGACCATGAGCTCCATCGCCTGCTGGCTGAACCCGCCGCACGGCTTGCCGATCTCGTCCGCGTAGCGCTCCAGGAAGTGCGCCGCGAGCAGCGGGATGTCGTCGCGCCGCTCCCGCAGCGGCGGCAGGCGGATCGGGAAGACCTTCAGCCGGTAGTACAGATCCTCGCGGAACCGCCCCTTCGCGACCTCGTCCTCCAGGTTGCGGTTCGTCGCCGCGACGATGCGCACGTTCACGTGCTTCGGGCTCGTCGCGCCCACCGGACGGATCTCGCCCTCCTGGAGCGCGCGGAGCAGCTTCGACTGGAGCGACAGCGGGGTCTCGGTGATCTCGTCGAGGAAGAGCGTCCCGCCGTCGGCGATCTCGAACAGGCCCTTCTTCTCCTCCGTGGCGCCCGTGAACGACCCCTTCTTGTGCCCGAACAGCTCGCTCTCCAGCAGGCTCTCGGCCAGCGCCGCGCAGTTCTGCGCGACGAAGAGCTTGTCGCGGCGGCGGGAGCGGTAGTGCACCGCCGCGGCGATGAGCTCCTTGCCCGTGCCCGTCGCCCCCTCGATCAGCACCGTGACCCGCGTGTCGACCACCTTGTCGAGCTGGCCGATGACCTTGCCCATCGCCTCGCTCCTGCCGATGATCTCGACCGCGCTCCGACCCCCGCCCCGGCGCTTCTCCTCGCGCCCCTTGAGGAAGCTGTTCTCCTTCTGGAGCCGCTCCTCCGCCAGCACCAGCCGCTTGATGAGCCGCGCGTTCGCCACCGCGAGCGACGCGTTCGCCGCCAGCACGAGCAGCGTCTCCAGATCGCCGCCGTTCAGCATCCCGGGCGCGCTCCGGTTGTCGGCCTGGAGCACCCCGATGATCTCCTCGCCCTTCCAGAGCGGCACCGCGAGCGTGCTGCGGATCGACGCGCCCATCAGCGACTCGGTCTCCCCCACCTCGATCGGCGCGTCCGAGGCCAGCACCGCCGCGCGCTCCTTGATCACCTTCCGGTACACGCTGCGCGTGATCGGGACCGGCCCCGCCGGCGGCGCCCCGCCGCCCGACGCGGAGCGGACCCGCGTCAGCACCGGGACGAACGCCGCCGGCGCGACGCCCGGCTCCTGATCGTCGTCGCGGAGCACCACCGTCACGTGCGTCGCGCTCGGCACCAGCGCGAGCACCGCGTCGGCGATCTCGGCGAGCACCTGATCGAGATCGTTCGCGGCGCCGATGCGCTTCTGCGCCGCGTACATCGCCGACAGCGCGCTCGGGTCGCGCTCGATCTTCGCCTCCGCGGGCTCGATCTCGTCGAGGCGCCGGATCGACACGACCCGCGCGTCGTCGGCCTCCTCCGGGATCGTCACGACCATCCGGGTGACCGCGTCGCCCGAGCCGAGCTCGATGACGTCCCCGGTCTGGAGGGCGACCGCGCTGCGCTCGGCCCCGAGCTCGAGCCGCTCGCCCCGCCGCGTCACGCTCGTCCCGTTCGTCGAGCGCAGGTCCTCGAGCACCACCGCGTCCGCGGTGCTCACGATGCGCGCGTGCGCCCCGGAGACGTGGCGATCGTCGAGGACGACCCGGTTGTCCGGCGCGCGTCCGATCGTGATCAGCTCGCCCTGGAGCTCGAAGGTGCGCCCGGCGGCCAGACCCTGGGTTACCTCGAGCAGGATCATGGTGTGGTCAGTCTGCCCCAGGATGACCCGTGGGGAGGGCCCGGAGTAAACCGTCAACACCGAGGAGACGCCAGGAAAAACCGGGCCGCCGGCCGCTCCGGCCGAGCCTCCCGCCCGGGGGGCGAGGATTCAGCGGATCCTGCACGATGGTGAGCTGGGGCCTGTTGACGCCGCCGTGCAGGCGGCCGGGGAAGGGGCGCGCGGCGCGGCGCTCACTGCGCGCGGGCGTTCAGGCGGTAGATGACGGTCTTGAAGGGCGCGTTGGCGGAGATCTTCGCGGCGTCCTTCGAGGCCTCGCCGTCGTCGACGATCTTCTGGAGCTTGGTCGCGACGTCGGCGTCGCCCTTGGGCGAGAGCGCGTCGATGACCGACACCGAGACGAAGCGCACGGCCGCGTTCGAGATCTTCGGCATGGCGTCGATGATGCTCTGCCGGACGTCGGGGGTGCCGAGGACGCCCGTCATGTAGGCCGCCTTGATCCCCTGGAACTGCGTGTCCTTCGCCTGCGACGCCGGCTCGCCGAGCTTGCCGACGTAGCACGCGGCCTTGTCGCCGCAGTCCTTGAGCAGCCCCTTCGCGAGCTTGATCTCCTTCTCGAACGCCTTGCCGACCGTGCCGGAGCTCGAGCGGGTGTTCGCGAGCCGGTCGACCTCGGCGATCTGGTCCGCCTTCATCAGCTTGAGCGCCGTGAGCAGCGAGACGTCGCGGATCTGCGCCACGTCGTCCTCCTCGCCCCGGGTCGAGAGCGCCGCCTTCACGAGCCACGGCACGAGGCTCGCGTCGAAGAAGTTGCCCGCCGCCTCCGCGAGCATGGCCCGCGCGTTGACCCCGGCCGGGGGGACCTGGAGCGACGCCGGCGTCTTCTCGTAGGCCGCCTGGAAGGCCGCCAGGGTCTCCGGCGTCTTCGGCACCTTCGTGAGCTCGCGCGCGATGATCGCGCGGGGCACGTCCTCCGCCTTCTCGAGCGCCGCGAGCAGCGGCTGCACCGACTCCTGCCGGCCGATCGTCGCGAGGACGAGCGCCGCCGCCGCCACGTGGGCCGTCTCCGCGGCCTTCTTCTGCTCCGCGTTCGGCTTGTCGCCGGCCGTCTTCAGGCTCTCGACCTGCGAGTACTCGACGAGCTCCTTGTGCTCGCCCTTGAGCAGCGCGATGGTCGGCTCGATCGCCGGCTTGCCGATCTTCGTGAGGGCCAGGATGGCCGTCGCGGCGGCGTCCGCCTTGAGCGGCGACAGCACCACCTTGAGCAGCGGGACGACCGCCTTCTCGCTGCGCTGCCAGCCGAGCAGCTCCGCCGCGGTGATCTGCCAGAAGAGCTCGTTCCGGAGCGTGGCCACGTCCTTGGGATCGTTGATCGGGCGCCCGAGCATCGTGATGAGCTGCCCCTCCCACGACGGGTCGTTGATCTCGAGCATCGCGTCGTGCACGTCGCGCGAGATCGTGGACCCCTTGGGCTTCGCGTGCTGGAGCTTCGTGAAGACGTCGAGGAGCGGACCGGCGGCGTCCTTCGGCTTCGTCGCCGCGAGGCCGCGCACCGCCCAGCGGACGTCCTCCTCGGTGCTGTCGGCCTTGTAGTCCTTGAGCGCCTTGATGAGGCAGGCGCTGCCGCGCGGATCCCTCGTGTCGGAGAGGAACTTGATGAGCTTCGAGTTCGTGCGCTCATCCAGGTCGCCGGCCACGCACTTCTGCGTCATCGGCTCGACGATCTGGTCGAGGAGCGGCTTCACCGTCGGGCCGCTCCGGTCCTTGTTGTCGCGCGTCATCGCGTCCTCGAAGAACTGGACGAGGCGGTTGACCGCCTGAGGGAGCGTCGCCGGGTCGTCGAGCCGCTTGACGTGCGTCTCGGGGTCGTTCTCGTCGGCGCACCCGGCGACGATCCCTGCGGACAGCGCCATCGACGAGGCGGTGGCGGCCCCCAGGAGGAGCGAGCGAAGGAGCGGCAGGATGCTGCGTGCTGAGCGGGACATGGTGTTTCCTCCGGGACCTCGGTGATGCCGCCGACCTGGCCTCGCTCCCCCCGAGGGGCTGCGAGCGCGAACGAGGCGACGCGGCCAGCGGCTAGCCTTCGTTAGCCTGAGGGGACGAAAGTGGACAAAAACAGCGCGCGGCAGGGGGCGCGGCCCCCCTTCGGCCACGTGGTGGCGCCGCTCCGTCATGGAATCGGCGGAGCCGAAAGTATTCGCCGTGGGAGATGGTGTCAACGCGAGCGGGGCGCCGGGACGAACCGGCGGATCCCCGTCGCGAACAGCCGGTCGGGGATGACACGACGCAGCGCGACGAGCGCCCGTGCGTCCCGGCCGATGAGCGTGCGGAACGGCGGAGAGGCGCCCTCGATGAGGCGGACGATGGCCGCCGCGACCGGGGTGGGCGGCGGCGCCTTCGCGGCGTCCGCGAGGACGAGCCGCTCGAGCGCCTCGGTCATCGCGGCGTAGGGCCCCTCGCGCGAGACGTGCGCGCCGCGCCGCTGGTTCTCGAAGAAGATCTCGGTCTTGAAGGTGCCCGGCTCGACGAGGCAGACGTCGACGCCGAACGGGGCGACCTCCCAGCGCAGCGCCTCGCTGAACCCCTCGACGGCGTGCTTCGTGGCGGCGTAGGCGCTCACGCCGGGGAGGCCGACGAGCCCGGAGATGCTCGAGACGTTGATGATCCGGCCGCGCCCCGCGGCGCGCATCGCCGGGAGCACCGCGCGCGTCACGGCCATGAGCCCGAAGACGTTGGTCTCGAACTGCGCGCGGACGTCGTCGTCCGCCTGCTCCTCGAAGGCGCCGCCGACCGCGATGCCCGCGTTGTTGACGAGCGCGTGGACGGGGCCGTGCTTGAGCAGGAGCTCCTTGACCTTGGCGCACGCGTTCGGGGCGGCGACGTCGAGCTGCTCGATCTCGAGCGAGGCGCCCCGCGCCCTCGCCGCGGCGAGGAGCGCGTCGGCCTTCTCGAGGCGGCGCATCGTGGCGATGACCCGGTGGCCCGCCGCCGCGCACGCGACGGCGGTCGCGAAGCCGATGCCGCTCGAGGATCCGGTGACGAGGACGAGGTGACCCATGGGAAGGGCCGCGAGTATAGACGAACCGCGCCGCGCGGCTCAGCCGATGATCATCGCCTCGCTGAGGAGCCGGCCCTCCTTGAAGCGGCGTAGGTTCCAGCGCTCGAACAGGGGGAGGGTGACGCCCTCGGCGATGTGCTGCGCGATGAGCTTGCCCATGACGGGCGCGATCATGAAGCCGTGCCCCATGAACCCCGAGGCCTGGTAGAAGTGCTCCACCTCGTCGACCGCCCCGACGATCGGGTTCTGATCCGGCGTGAGCTCGTAGCAGCCGGCCCACTGCCGCAGCACCTTCACGCTGCCGAGGACGGGGCACGCCCGGACGAGCGCCCGCGCGTACAGCGCGAGGAACTTGTGGCTCGACCCCATGTCGAGGCCCTCGGGCACGTCGTCGTTGGAGATGCCGCCCACGATCTCGCCGCGCATCGACTGCGAGAAATAGAGGCCGTTCGACAGGTCCGCGACGAGGGGGCCGAGCCAGGGCTTGAGCGGCTCGGTCGAGCAGATCTCGTGGCGGTGCGGGTGGTTGGGCAGCTCCACGCCGAGCATGCGCGCGATCTCCGGGCTCCACGCGCCGGCGGCGTTCACCACCCGGTGCGTCCGGATCTCGCCCCGGTCGGTGACCACGGCGTCGATCCGCGCGCCGCGCGTGCGGAACCCGACGACGTCCGTGAAGGTGGCGATGTCGACGCCGAGCCGCCGGGCCTGCTCGGCGTAGCCCCAGACGAACGGCCAGGGGAACACGACGCCGTCGTCGGGGTTGTAGCTCGCGGCGACGACGCCCTCGGTCGAGAGCTCCGGCACGATCGCGCGCGCCTCGTTCGCGGTGAGCATCCGCGTGCCGAGGCCGCACGCGTTCTGCACGGCGACGCTCTTCTCGAGCGTCCTCCGGCCGGCCTCGCTGCGCACGAGGAACAGGTAGCCGCCCTGCCGGAACCAGACGTTGATCCGCATCTCGCGCGCGAAATCCCGGCAGATGCGGATGCTCTCCTGCATCAGCCGGATGTTGCCCTCGCTCGAGAACTGCGCCCGCACGCCGCCGCCGTTGCGGCCGCTCGCGCCGCTGCAGAGGTAGCCCCGGTCGACGACCGCGATGTCCGTGATCCCGTGGTGCCGCGCCAGGTTGTAGGCGATCGCGAGGCCCATGATCCCCGCGCCGACGATGACGATCTCCGCCTCGGATCGCATCGCGCCTCAGCCGAGCTCCGACCTCGCCGCGGCGATGGCCGCGCCCTGGAGGGCGCCGTTCGAGGCGATGATGCCGCGGGCGAGCTTGAGCCCGGGGCCCGCGTAGTCGATGGCCGCGCCGGAGAGGTCGGTGAACTGGCCGCCGGCCGCGCGGAGCACGGCCTCGGGCGCGCATCCGTCCCAGAGCTTGGCGCCGCCGCCGCCGTGCACGTACAGGTCGGCCTCGCCCGTCGCGATCCGCGCGATCTTCACGCCGACCGAGCCGCACGGGACGACCCTGGAGATGCCGAGCCGGGTGAGGAGCGGCTCGACGAACGCCGGCCGGTGCGACCGCGAGACGATGAGCGTCGCGTCGGCCGGCGAGCGCACGGGCGAGACGCGGAGCGGGCGGCGGCCCCCGTCCTTCGCCTCGACGAAGGCGAGGCCCGCGTCGACGCGGCCGGCCAGCGCCTCGCCGGTCGTGGGCATGAGCACGACCCCGAGCGACGCGCGGCCGCGCTCCGCGAGCCCGATCATCACGGCGAACTCGCCGTTCCTGTCCGCGAACTCGCGCGTGCCGTCGAGCGGGTCCACGAAGAACACCCGCTCCCGCTGGAGGCGCGCGGCGAGCTCCTCGTCGGCCGGGACGCTCTCCTCGGCGAGGATCGCCTCGCCCGGGAACGCGGCCTCGAGCGCGCGGCAGATGAGCGCGTTCGCCTCGCGATCGGCGCGGGTCACCGGGTCGCCCGGGCCCTTCATCTCCACGGCGAACGGCGTCGCGTACACCTCCATCACCACCGCCGCCGCCGCGCGCGCGATGCGGACGATCTCGTCGAGCTCCCTGTCGCTGTTCTGGTTCATCGTGCTCACGTCGTGATCCCGGCGCTCCTCAGGCGCGCGGAGAGCTCCGTGAGCGCCGTGTCGCCGAGGTAAGGGGGCATGCCGGCCTCGCGGACGAGCTGGTCGAGCTGCGCGACCGAGCGGGGGCCGAGCACGGCGGACGAGACGAGCTGGTTCGCGAGGACGAACCGGAGCGCCGCCGCCCGGAGCGAGACCACCGGGCCGGTGACGAGCGGCCTGAGCACGTCGAGCTGGCGGATCCGGAGCTTGAACTCCTCCCGCGTCCACCGCTCGGCGCGGTGATCGAAGGAGAAGAACTCGCGGTCGGCGCTCCACTGCCCGGCGAGCAGCCCGTGCGCGAGCACCGACCGGGCGAGCACGGCCGCGCCGCTCTCGGACACGTCGCCGGCGACCTCGTGGAGATCGCCGGGGAGGAAGGCGTTGTAGGCGATCTCGATGACGTCGACCTCGTCGCGCAGCGCGGAGCGGGCGACGTCCGCGGAGCCGGCGCTCACGCCGAAGGCGCGGATCTTCCCGGCCTGCTTGAGGTCCCGCAGGAACGCGAGCGACTCCTTCGAGCGCATCGCGGCCATGGTGGGGTTGTGGAGCAGGACGACGTCGACCACGTCGCGGGCGAGCCGCTCCTGGGACCGCTCGAACGCGGTGCGGAGGTGGGCCGGGTCGAAGCGCTTGCGCGGCGGGAGGCCCTCGAGATCGGTGCCGATCTTGGTGACCACGAACGCCGGGCCGGCGCCCTGGAGCCGCTTGCCGAGCCGGCGCTCCATCTCGCCGCGGCCGTAGACGTCGGCGGTGTCGAAGAGGTCGATGCCGACCGCGAGCGCGCGGTCGATGACGCGGTCGATCTCGGCCTCGACCATCGGGCCGTAGCCATCGCCGGAGAGGCCCCAGGTGCCTAGGGCGAGCTCCGAGACCTGCAGGGTCGTCTTGCCGAGGGGGCGCTTCCTCACGCGCGGCGATCTACACCAGCGGTGCACGAGCGCCACGAAATAGGGCGGGGAGCCGATCGGGAGCCCCGCGCGGGCCCGGAGGCGTCGCTCGGGGCGGTCCGCGCTCCTGCCGGAGGGCCAGGGCGCGGCGCCGCGCCCCGGGAGGGGCGGGACCTCGGCCGGAGGGCCAGGGACCCCGGCGCCGCGCCCCGGGAGGGGCGGGACCCCGGCCGGAGGGCCAGGGACCCCGGCGCCGCGTCCCGGAGGGCCAGGGGCCCCCGCCGCGGGCTGGACGAGATCGGCGGGGCGCCACGTCCTTGCGCGCTTGGCCGCGGAACGCTCCGTGCCAGAGGGACGCTGGGGAAGGGAAGCGTTGCGGAGGAGCGCCGGGCGGCGCGGCCGAGGGCAGGTCTCCAGGTGACGTGCTGGGTCGAACTTGCCAGTGGCCGATGAGGGGGGCTGTAGAACATGGCGAAAGGGCCCAATGAAGCATCGAAGGCCGAACCCGTAAGCGCACGGAAGGCGCGCCCGCCCGCGACGAGCGCCTCCTCCTCGCGGCGCGCGCTGGAGCTCGTGGCCGTCCGAGGCAAGGACGTGATCGGTGTCCGACACCTGCTCGCCGAAGGGCGGGCGTTCATCGGCGACACGCCCGGATCGATCGCGCGGCTGCCTTCGGGAGAGCTGGATAGAGCGGCGCCGGTCATCGCGGAGGTGACCGGCGCTCGCTACGTGCTGCACGTGCCGCGGCGGACCCGGGCCCGACTGCACGGGGCCGACGGGCTCGGTCGCCTGCTCACCGGCCCGGCCGACATCGAGCTGCGCGAGGGAGACCGCGCCGTGCTCGTGATCGGGCCGGTCCAGGTCCGCGCGCAGATCGTGCCCATCGAGATCATCTCACGCCTGGGTTCGTCCGGGCTGAGATGGATTGGCCTCCTCGGCGCCCTCTACATCGCGGCGCTCGCCATCTGCGCCGCGCTCGCGCCGCGCGACAGGGCCCGCCTCGACGAGGGGTCGATCCGGCGCGCGGTCGGCGCGGCCGCGGCGCAGCTCTGGCCGGAGCGCGCCCCGGCGCGGTAGCGCGCGGGCGTCCTCGGCAGCGGCCGCCTCGCGCCGAGGCGCTCTCGACGGGCGAGGGCTGCTATCGTCCGTCTGTCATGCCCTTCAACACGCTCCCGCTCCTTCCGCCTCTTCCCCCACTCCGTTCGTCCCTTCGATGGTGTCTCCCGCTGAGCCTGCTCGCCGCCGTCGGCTGCGGCGGCCCGGACGCCAGGGACGAAAGCCCGAGCAGCGGCACGCCGGCGGGCATCCTCAGCCTCCCGGCTGGCTGGAACACCATCTCTCCAGGCGGCGAGACCACGTGCTCGCGCGGCGATCCGTTCCGGTACTTCGTGCGGCCCGGCACCGTCAACCGCCTCGTCGTCGAGTTCCGCGGCGGCGGCGCGTGCTGGAACGCCACGACCTGCGCCTTCGCGGGCGCCGTCTTCCAGGAGACGGTCACGGAAGATCCCGCGGTCGTGAACGAGCAGGGCGCGACCGGGATCTACGATCATGAGAACCCGGACAACCCGTTCAGGGACTGGCACCATGTCTATATTCCCTACTGCACCGGGGACATCCACTGGGGCGACAACGTGGCCACGTACGGTGAGGGGAGCGGCGCCGTCACCATCCGGCACAAGGGGGCGGTCAACGTCCGCGCGGCGCTCGGCTGGATCTACGAGAACGTCCCGGCGCCGGAGAAGGTCTTCGTGACGGGGTGCAGCGCGGGCGCGTATGGCTCGATCCTGTGGTCCGCGCACCTGCGGGAGCACTACGCGGACGCGCCCGTCTACCAGTTCGCCGACAGCGGCGCCGGGATCATCACCGACACGTTCTTCGAGGACAGCTTCCCTTCCTGG
The DNA here is from genome assembly GCF_004135735.1 of Sorangium cellulosum. Lineage (GTDB taxonomy): Bacteria > Myxococcota_A > Polyangia > Polyangiales > Polyangiaceae > Sorangium > Sorangium cellulosum_F. Next base: position 997,340 of record NZ_CP012670.1, read on the forward strand.
AGGCCCCAGGGCGCCTATCCCACGTGGATAAGCGGCCTCGACCCCGCCGGGCTCACGCGGCTCCCCGCGCTCTACACGGCGATCGGCAATCATTACCCCGACATGCGGCTGTCGCAGTACAACACCGCGTACGACGAGGACCAGATCCGCTTCTTCAGGCTCATGGGCGGCGGCGACGCGGCGGCCTGGTCGGACGCCATGAGGGCGTCGGTCGACGACATCGAGGCGTCGACGCCCAACTTCAGCTCGTACCTCGCCCCCGGCAGCGATCATTGCATCCTCTGGCGGCCCGAGCTCTACACCGTGGCGTCCGGCGGAACACGGCTCGTTTCATGGCTCGACGATCTCGTGAACGGGGACGCGCCGCCGAGCGTCGCCTGCGAGGGCGACGCGTGCGGGGCGCCCGAGTAGCGGCCTGGCCCCCTCGCCGGGGCCGGCGCCCCCGGATCGGGGTCGGCGCCGCGCCGGGCCGCGTGCGGTCGCGCGGCGGCCCCGCAGGCGCTCCGGGGGGCGCTTTCGGGGGGGCGCTTTCGGGGGGCGCCTGCGCGGCTCCAGTTGACGCACAGCCAGGGCGCTAGATCATGGCCGTCGCGTCCGCGGGCGCGCAGACGCGCCCGCGGCAGCCCTGGACGCAGAACTCCGGGAGGAGACATAGACTACATGCGCACGCTTTGTATTGATATCGGCGGAACGGGGATCAAGGCCATCGTCCTCGACGAGCAAGGGACGCCGATCACGGACCGCATGCGCGAGCCGACGCCCCAGCCGGCCTCGCCGGACCCCATCCTGGATGTCATCGCCGATCTCGCCCGCGCCCAGGGGGAGTTCGATCGCGTCTCGATCGGCTTCCCAGGCGTCGTGATGGACAACGTGACCAAGACGGCGCCGCACCTCGACAACGAGAAGTGGAAGGGCTACCCGCTCGCCGAGGCCGTCGAGCGCCGCCTCGGCAAGCCGGTCCGCGTCGCCAACGACGCGGGCGTCCAGGGGCTCGCCGTCATCGAGGGCAAGGGGCTCGAGATGGTGCTCACCTTCGGCACGGGGCTCGGCTGCGCCCTGTACATCGACGGCCGTTACGTGCCAAACCTCGAGCTCGGGCACCACCCCTACGGCAAGAGGAACCTGAAGTACGAGGACCGCGTGTTCGACGCCGAGTGCAAGCGCATCGGCCCGAAGCGCTGGAACAAGCGCGTGCGCAAGATGATCGCGCAGCTCGAGCCGATCTTCAATTACCGCAAGCTCTACCTCGGCGGCGGCAACGCGCGCCTGCTCGACGTGAAGCGGCTGCCCGAGAACGTCGTCGTCGTGGACAACGTCGCCGGCCTGCTCGGCGGCATCAAGCTCTGGGCGTAGCGTCCGCGGCGGGGGCCTCGCCCCGGACCGTGGGCCTCGCCGCCTCGCCGGCCGGAGCGCGCCCCCACCGCGCTCCGCGCTCCGGCCGCCCCCAGGTTCCCAAGAGGGGCGCGACCAGCGTACGCTGGGTCGATGAACTCGCCCGACGCACCGAAGCCCGACGCGACGCCCGGGGCCAACCCGGCGGCGGACGCCGATCTCGACCCCTTTCGCCTCCGCTCGCCGGAGACGCTCGCGAACCCGTACCCTGTCTACGCAAGGCTGCGCGAGGAAGCGCCGGTGTACTTCAGCGCGGCGTACAACGGCTGGCTCGTCACCCGCTACGACCACGTCGCGGCGGGGTTTCGCGACCCGCGCCTCTCGGCGAAGCGCTCCAGCGCCTTCGTGACGAAGCTGCCCGACGAGGTGAAGCAGCGGCTGGAGCCGCTGCGCCGCAACCTCGCGTCGTGGGCGCTCTTGCTCGATCCGCCGGAGCACACGCGCATCCGGTCGCTCATCAACAAGGCGTTCGTGCCGCGGCTCGTGGAGGGGCTGCGCCCCCGGGTCGAGGCGCTCGTGACCGAGCTGCTCGACGCGGCGGCGCCGGCAGGGCAGATGGATGTCCTCCGCGATCTCGGCGATCTCCTCCCGCTGCTCGTGATCGGGGAGATGCTCGGCGTGCCGACGGAGGATCGGCACCGGCTGAAGGGCTGGTCCAACGCGATCGCGGGGTTCCTCGGCTCGGGCCGGCCCACGCTGGAGATCGCGACGGCCACGCTGGGCGCCGTGGTCGAGATGGAGGACTATTTCCGCGGCGTGATCGCGGTCCGCCGGCAGAGCCCCGGGAACGACCTGCTCAGCCAGCTCCTGCTCGCGGAGGAGCAGGGCATGATCCTCGGCGAGCAGGAGCTGCTCTCGACGTGCTGCATGCTGCTCTTCGGCGGTCACGAGACGACGAAGAACCTCATCGGCAACGGCCTCCTGGCGCTCCTCCAGAACCCTCGAGAGCGCGAGGCGCTCCGCGCGTCGCCGGCGCTGCTCGGCCCGGCGGTCGAGGAGCTGCTCCGGTACGACACGCCGGTGCAGTGGATGAGCCGGGTCGCGCTGGACGACCTCGAGATCGAAGGCGTCCGCATCGCGAAGGGCGATCGCGTCTTCCTCGTGCTCGGCGCCGCGAACCGCGATCCCGCGCATTTCCCGGAGCCCGACCGGCTCGACTTCCGGCGCACCGACATCCGCCACATCTCCTTCGGCCTGGGCGTCCATTACTGCGCCGGCGCGGCGCTGGCCCGCGTGGAGGCCCAGTCCGCGATCTCCCTCTTCCTGCGGCGCTTCCCCGGGGCCGAGCTGTCGCCCGCGCCGGTCACGTTCCGGCAGAGCCCCGGCGTCCGCGGCCTCGTAGCGCTCCCTGTCGTGCTGGGGCCCGAGCGCGCCGTTTCCTAGCCGGCCGCCGCGCAGATCACGAGAGCCGCATCCCCGGCGCGAGCTGCCCCGGCAGCGCCACGCACGCCGCCTCCAGCCCCGCGACCGGATACGCGCAGTAGTCCGCCGCATAATACGCGCTCGGGCGGTGGTTCCCGCTGCAGCCGATCCCGCCGAACGGCGCGGCGCTCGACGCGCCCGTCAGCGGCTTGTTCCAGTTGACGATCCCCGCCCGCGCCTCGCGCCAGAGCTGCTCGTAGAGATCCTTGCGATCCGAGATCAGCCCGGCGGCCAGCCCGTACCGCGTGCGGTTGGCGAGCGCGATCGCCTCGTCGAAGCTCGTGTAGCGCTGCACCTGCGCGAGCGGGCCGAAGTGCTCCTCGTCCGGCAGATCCCGGATCGCGGAGACATCGAGGATGCCGGGCGAGAGCAGCGCCGTCCCCTCCTCGAGCCGGCGCATCTCGAGGAGCACCTCTCCGCCGAGCGAGGCGAGCCGCGCCTGCGCCCCGAGGAGCCGCTCCGCCGCGTCGAGCGAGATCACCGCGCCCATGAACGGCTGCTCCGCGTCGTCGTACCGACCCACCTTGAGGTGGCTCGCCGCGTCGACCAGGCGCGCGAGGAGCGCGTCGCCCTCCGGCGTCGCCGGCAAGAGCACGCGGCGCGCGCAGGTGCACCGCTGGCCCGCCGAGATGAAACAGGACTGGAGGATGTGGTGAATCGCTCCATCGATGTTCGCGACGTCCTGGACGATCAGCGGATTGTTCCCCCCCATCTCGAGCGCCAGGATCTTCTCGGGCTGGCCCGAGAGCTGCCGGTGCAGGGCGTTGCCCGTGGCGGAGCTGCCCGTGAAGAACAGGCCGTCGATGCCGGCGTGACCGGCGAGCGCGACGCCGGTGCTCTTCCCCCCCTGAACCAGGTTGACGACCCCCGCGGGCAGGCCCGCCTCCTGCCAGAGCCGCACGACCTCCTCGGCGACCTTCGGCGTGAGCTCCGAGGGCTTGTGGACCACGCAGTTGCCGGCGATCAGGGCAGGGACGATGTGCCCGTTCGGCAGGTGGCCCGGGAAGTTGTACGGCCCGAACACCGCGACCACGCCGTGCGGCCGGTGCCGCACCACGGCGATGGCGTCGCCCGCCTCGCCCCGCTTCTCGCCGGTCCGCTCGCGGTAGGCCATGATCGACACGTCGACCTTGCCGATCATCGTCTGGACCTCGGTGAGCGCCTCCCAGCGCGGCTTGCCGGTCTCGAGGCCGATCACGTCGGCGAGGCGGGCCTTGTGCTCGGCGAGCAGGCCCGCGAACCGCTTCACCAGCGCGACCCTGCCGTCGAAGCCGCGATCGCGCCACGCCCTGAACGCGTCGCGCGCCGCCGCGACGGCCGCGTCCACCTGCTCGGCGGTCGCGGCGCGCCCCTCGAAGACGGTCTGCTGTGTCACCGGGTTCCGGCTCGCGAACGGCTCTCCTGCGCCGGCCGTCCAGCGGCCGCCGATGAAATGGGTCGACATGGTCACTCTCCCTGCGCGGAACGGCGGGCTCGGCGGTCCGTCCAGCCGCGCCGGGCCGGCGTCCGCTTTGCCCCGTCGGTCTGCATCGTACCAGACCCCGGCGCGCCGATCGCCCCGCCCCCGCGCCGACGCGGCCGCGATTTCAACGCGGATGGGATCGCCCGCCGGGCGCGCCGTCATCGTGTGACCTCAACAGAGCGTGGGCTCGTCCGGTCGACCCCCAACGGATAGGGGCGCTCTCTCGGCCGCTCGTCCGCTGACGGTTCTTGAGCGCGCATCCCAATGCGCTCTGCGGTCGGGCGCGCCGGACAGCGCATGTGGCGAGCTCGCGACATTCACAGGAATGCACGGTGGCGATCACGTTGTGCCGCGCGAGCGAGCGCCTCTTCCGATAACGCTCCGGGCGCATTCCCCCGGCGGACGACACCAAGTCTTGACTGTCCCGTGACTGGCGTGGAAGCGTCGCCATGGCAGTTTCCCGGTCGATGCATCACACGGTGGCTATCTCGGACATCCATCTATGTGAGCTCGAGCCGACGGCCGGCCTCTGGATGCGCTATCGACAGGCGCCGTACTCCCCGGACCGCGAGCTCGCGGCGATGCTCGACGCGCTCCGGGGAGACGTGCGGCGGGGGGCGGGCGGGGCGGGGCGCGACGAGCTCACGCTGGTCCTGAACGGCGACATCTTCGATCTCGACGCGCCGCGGGTGATCAACAACGAGAGCGTGGTCCACGACCTGCCTCGCACCGCCGAGCACGCGGTCCCCGCGATCGAGGCGATCCTGAGCGACCATCCGGTGTTCGTGGAGGCGCTCGGCCGGGTCGTGGCGGACGGACACACGGTGGTGTTCGTGGCGGGCAACCACGACATCCAGCTCACGCTCCCCGAGGTGCGCGCGGCGGTCCAGCGGCGCGTGGTCGACGCGGCGGCGCGGGAGGTCGCCGCCCGGGACGGCGCCCCTCCGGCGGCCGGCGCGGCGGAGCTCCGCCGCGCGCTCGCCGCGCGGGTGGTGTTCCGGGCCTGGTTTCATCGCACGCGCGACGGGGTGATCCTCGAGCACGGCAACCAGTACGACTCGTACTGCAGCTATCGCTATCCGATGGCCCCGTTCGGCCGGAATCCGGGGGAGATCCAGCCCACGATGGGCTCGCTCGTGAGCCGCCTGCTCGTGTCGCGCATGGGGTACTTCAACCCGCACGTCGACTCGTCGTTCATGCTCTCGGGGCTCGGCTACCTCGCCCACTGGGCGCGGTATTACCTGTTCTCCGGTCGGTCCCTCGTGCTCGCGTTCGCGGTCGGCGCGGCGCGGACGATGATCGAGCTCGTGCGCCGGCGCGAGCCCGGCCGCCGCGCGCGCCGGCGAGCGGGGCTGGTCGCGGCGGCGCGCGAGACGGGGGCGCCGCTCGCCGCGGTGGCGAAGCACGCGCGGCTGTTCGCGCGGCCTGCCGAGGACTGCCTCGGCCGGGTCGCCCGCGAGCTCTGGCTCGATCGCTGCGGGCTCGCGCTGGTCGGGCTGCTCGCGGCGCTCGCGTGCCTCTGCTGGGTGCCCGAGGGGCTCGCGCCGGCGGCGCTGCTCGCCCCGACGCTCCTCATCGCCTACGAGTGCGCGGTGCCCAAGCCCACGCTCGATGCGGTCTGGCAGGGCGTGAACCGCGCCGCGCGGCTGGTGGCGCGGGCGCACGGCGCGAAGGCGGTGATCTTCGGGCACACCCACAACCCGGAGGGGAGCTGGGAAGGCGGGGTGTTCTTCGGGAACACCGGCTCCTGGTCCGCGGCGTTCGAGGACATCGCGTGCACGAGGCCCGTGTTCGAGGCGCGCCCGCTCGTCTGGCTGCGCTCCGAGGACGGCGCGGGGCCGGAGGCGCCCCTGTCGGGGGGGCTCGTGATGTGGAAGGACCAGCGGTTCCTGCCCTGGAAGGCCGACGAGGCGCCGCGGGTGTCCCGGAAGGCGGTGGCGGCCAGGAGGCCGCGCCCGGCGCTGCGGCCGCAGGCCACGGCGGCCCTGCGTGGCTAGCGCTACAGCCGCACGTCGGTGAGCACCGGGCGGGCTGCGCTTCACCGGAGAGAGACACGGAAGATCCCGTCTGCGTCGGCGCGAGGCGCTCGGCCGGCGCCGGGCATATCCCAGGTGTGCACGCCGCGCGGCCGGCAGTGCGCGCGGGCGATACGGCCCGGCGGCGGCGGGTGGCCTGCGTCGTGCTTGCCCTCCGCAGGGAGCGAGGCGCCATGCGGTTGACGTACGAGCAGGATGTGCGGGGGCACTCGGTGGTCGACGCCGAAGGGAGCGTGATCGGCGAGGTCGAGCAACTCTACCTCGACAGCGAGTCGATGAGGCTCGCCGGTCTGCGCATCAAGCTCCGCTCCGAGGCGGCCGAGGTGCTCGGCGTCCAGCACGGCCTCTTTCGCGCCGGCTTCCTCGACGTGCCGGCCGAGGCCATCCAGAGCCTCGGCCAGGCCGTCGTGCTGCGCATCCAGGCGCGCACCCTGCTGACCCCTCCCGTGTCCGGCCGCCCCGGCTCGCCCTCCTGAGCCCCTGGGCAGCAGCGGACGCGTGCGCCCCGGGCAGCGGACGCGTGAGCCCTGGGCAGCGGACGCATGAGCCCTGGGCAGCGCGGCGAGACCTCGCGGTCGATCGGCCTCGTTGAGGCCCGCTGGGTCGGGCGATAGAGTCGGCGTGGGCCTCGCTTCGGGCGACCCTCCCGAGCGCGCTCCGCAGAGCCGACGACCCATGAGCCGCAGCGATCGCGAGCAGACGGAGCTCCCCCACGCCGCGGGCCGCGCGTCGCCCGAGGCCGACACCGCGATCGCGCGGTCGCCGGACATCGCCTCGGACGTCACGTTCCGGCTCCGGGAGTCGCCCAGCGCGAACGCCCGCGAGGCGCCGCCCATCTCCGTCGCGGCGCCCGAGCGCCTCTCCGCGGAGGAGCGGTACGAGGATCTCGGCTGCATCGGGCGCGGCGGCATGGGCGAGGTGCGCCGCGTGCGCGACCGCATCCTGGGGCGCGTGCTCGCCATGAAGGTCCAGACGCCCGAGGCGCGGGACGCGACGCCCGATCGCGCCCGCTTCCTCGCCGAGGCGCGCCTGACCGCGGCCCTCCAGCACCCGGGGATCGTGCCCGTGCACGAGTGCGGCGCGCTCGCCGACGGCCGGCTGTGGTTCACGATGAAGGAGGTGCGCGGCCGCACGCTCGCCGAGGTGATCGCCGAGGTGTACGCGGCCGGCGGCGGGCGCCTCTCCCAGGTCGCGCTGCGGCGGGCGATCGACACGTTCCTCCGCATCTGCGAGGCCGTGGCCTACGCGCACAACCACGGCGTGATGCACCGCGACCTCAAGCCGGCCAACGTGATGATCGGCGAGTTCGGCGAGGTGCTCGTGATGGACTGGGGCCTCGCGCGGCCCGCGGCGCGGCCCGCGGGGGCGCCCGCGGCCGCCGCCGGGCGGGTGGAGCTCATGGAGGAGGCCCCGCTCACGCGGCCCGGCGAGGTGCTCGGGACGCTGCTCTACATGCCCCCCGAGCAGGCGCGCGGCGAGTGCGACCGCCTCGGCGCGGCGAGCGACGTGTACGCGCTCGGCGTCGTGCTGTACGAGATCCTCGCCGGCCGGCACCCGTACGACGGCAGCGCCGCGGCGCTCTGGAGCGCGCTCCTGACCCGCCCGCCCCCGCCGGTCGAGGCGGTCGCGCCCCAGGAGGTGCCCGCGGAGCTCGCCGCGATCTGCGCCCGCGCGATGGCGCGGGACCCGGAGGACCGCTACCCGGACGCCGGCGCGCTCGCCGCCGAGATCCGGAGCTGGCTCGACGGCGCGCGGCGGCGCGAGCGCGCGCTCGCGATCGTGGACAGGGCGCGCGAGATCCGGCCCGAGATCGAGGCGACCCGGGCGCGGGCGCGGGCGCTGCGCGACGAGGCGCGGGCGCTCCTCGACGGGCTGAGCTCGTTCGCGCCCGCGGAGCAGAAGGCCGTCGGGTGGCGGCTCGAGGACGAGGCGGAGCGCCTCGAGCGGGAGGCGTCGATCGGCCAGATCGAGTGGATGCAGGTCCTCCGGTCGGCGCTGAACGAGGTGCCCGATCTCCCGGAGGCGCACGAGGCGCTCTCGGACCACTACGCGGAGGAGCTCGTCGCCGCCGAGGAGGCGCGGGATCCGCGCGGGGCGGCGCGCGCCGAGGCGCTCCTCCGGCAGCACGATCGCGGCCGCCACGCCGAGCTGCTCGCGGGCGACGGGGCGCTCTCGCTCTCGAGCGTCCCCGCGGGCGCGGAGGTCTCCCTCCATCGATATGTCGAGCGCGACCGCAGGCTCGTGCCCGAGCCCGTGCGCGAGCTCGGCCCCACGCCGCTCGTCGCGGTGACGCTCCCGCGCGGCAGCTACCTCTTGACGCTGCGCGCCCCGGGATACCGGGAGGCCCGCTGTCCGGTGCTCATCGAGCGCGGGCGGCACTGGGACGGGATCCGGCCCGGCGAGGGCGCGCCGTGCCCGGTGCGCCTCCTCCGGCCCGGCGAGATCGACGAGGAGACGCTCCACGTGCCCGCCGGCTGGTTCCTGTCCGGCGGCGATCCCGACGCGGCGGACAGCCTGCCGCGGAGGCGCCTCTGGATCGACGATTTCCTCGTCCGCAAGCACCCGGTGACGAACGCCGAATACCTCACCTTCCTCAACGCGCTCGTGGCGAGCGGGCGGGAGGCCGAGGCGATGGAGTCCTGCCCGCGCCTGCCCCTGGGCCGCGCCGCGTCGGGGCCCGGCTCGCTCCGCTTCGTGCGCGGCGAGGACGGGAGCTTCCAGCTCGGCGCGGTCCCGACCGACGTCCAGGAAGAGCCGAGGATGCCCGTCGCCTTCGTCGACTGGCGGGCGGCGATGCGTTACGCGGCGTGGTACGCGGCCGAGACCGGCGCGCCGTGGCGCCTGCTGAACGAGCTCGAGTGGGAGAAGGCGGCGCGGGGCGTCGACGGCCGCCGCATGCCCTGGGGTGATTTCCTGGAGCCCACGTGGGCGTGCATGCTGGGCAGCCACGAGGGGGTCGCCGGCCGCCTCCCGGTCGACGACTTCCCGCTCGACGAGAGCCCGTATGGCCTGCGCGGCGCGGCGGGCAACGTGCGGGACTGGTGCCTCAACGCGTGGAAGCGCGAGGGGCCGCGGGTCGAGCAGCGGATCGTGCGCCTGGATCCGGCCGACGAGGGCGACGCGGGGTTTCGCGCGGCGCGGGGCGGCGCGTGGTCGACCGCGCCGAACCTCTGCCGCGCGGCGGGGCGCTTCGCGGGGAAGCCCGGCGACCGCTTCGGGGGGATCGGGCTCCGGCTGGCGCGCAGCCTGCCGCGGTGAGCGGCCCGGGAGGCTGCGCGCCGGGCGCGGGCGTCCGCGCGCCGCTCACGGGCTCTTGTGAAAGTACCAGGTGGCGTCGGGATCGATGTGGACCGGATCGGTCGTGGGTGCTTGGCGTCCGTCGAGCGCCACCTGGAAGCTCATCTGGCTCGGGATCCTCCCGAAGACCAGGCCGTTGTCGGGCCGGTAGGTCTTGTACCAGACGATCCGGACGAGCGCCCCGACGTCGTCCCGCTCGAGCAGGAGCCCTATCCGCGGCGAGTACCTCGTGACGAGGCCCTGCTGCGCGTCCGGATCCTCGGCCCAGAGGAGCACGCGCTTCGGCGCCTTCGGCTTGTAAACGCCCTGGACCCACGCCGACGGCGGCGCCTCCTGCGGGGCCGCGAGGACGGGGCCGTCGCCGATGAACTCGTCGATCTCGTCCTCGTACCCGCCCGAGCCGGGGGCGTTCTTGAACCCCGACGAGAACAGGGACATCTCGAACCAGCTTCCGGGCAGCTCGTCGCGGAGCGACCAGTACTCGGTCTTCGCCTGGTACTTCCCGGCGGGGAGATTGCCCGTCACGGCGATGCGGAGGAGCGTCGCCTGGCTCTTTGCGTCGATGATGATGAGCTTCGAGTCGATGGGGACTTGAATGGTGCGGTTGTCGTCCGTCGGGGGCTCCAGCTCGGGGAGGGTCATATCGCCTGTCAATCCAGCGCTCATGGTTCGATATCTCCTTGTCGGGATCCGTGGACTTCTGGGGTGGTTTCGTCATGGCCGCCCCGGGCGCTCCGTCCTTCGGGGCGGGCGCGCCGCGGGCGGCGGCAGCCGGTCGGCTGCCATCTGCTCACTGCATCCTCACTACATACCCGGGCGCGCCCCGGCCGGTCGAGGCCCGGTGATGCGCTGTCGTCCCGGCCGCCGAAGGGGGCTCCCCTCATCGGGGCCCGGCGCCCTCCGCGCCCGGTTCGCTCGTGCTCGAAGCAAGCGCCGGACCAGCGGGCCGTCGCACGGCCAGGGTAGCTTCGGGCCGGCGTTTGTGGAGGCGGCGCGCGCGGGGGAGGGGGCGCTTGCGCGGCGATGGCGCAATCCGGGCGAAGGTGGCCCTGGTCGTGCCCGCGTTCCACCGACCTGCGTGTCGGGACGATCGCGACCATGTCCCGCCGACCTGCATGTCGGGTCGGGCCCGGTCGCGGCCACGCCCCGGCGGGCTCTGGTCCACGAGATCGATCCTTGGATAACCCCACATGTCGTCGCTGGTGTGAAAGAGAGGCTTGATGCGAGTCGAGTTAAATTGTGTAAATCGCCTTCTGTCGAGAATCCGTTTGCTCTCCGTGCGCTCGACTCTAGAATGGGTGTGGCCAGCACGATAGGTGTCGTTGTTGAATATTTTTAGCTTGTCTGTGGCTTCAAACAGCGATCGAGAGGACGCCGATCGCAGAAAAGAGGGATCTTTGGTCAGCTTATCATTCCTCCGGCTGAAGCGTGGGCTCATCCTCATCACAGGGGCTCTGGCCCTGTCCTCCTGTATGGCTCCTGGCGTCGACGCGGACGACGCGCAGGAGCCGGCGGCGCTCGGGGAGCGCGACGCGGCGGAGCCGCCCGAGCCCGGGGAGGGCGCCGAGCTCGTGGACTCTTCCTCCCAGGCTGCCGCGGGCAAGGCGCCCTTCGAGCTGAGCGACGCCCTCTTGCCCTTCGACATGCCGGCGAGGGCCGAGCTCGCGTCGAGCGGCTACAAGGTCTTCGCTCACTGGCACAATTTCCCCATCCGGCAGTTCTCCAGGAGCGGGGGGACGGCCAGAGACTACTATGTGGGCTGGCTCCAGCCGACGGGGCAGTACGAGGGGATCGGCGGGTGGCTGCGCGATCGGCCCATCCCGATCCTGCCCGTCCCGCCTTCGGAGGCGAGCTATCTCCGGAGCGACATGAAGACGGACATCCAGACGGCCGCGGCCGTGGGCGTCGATGGATTCCTGATCAACTTCTGGTTCCCGCCCACGGACAGCCGGTGGGCGTGGCTGACGAACATGTTCGCCGCGGCGGACGAGTTCAACGCCGAGAACCCGGCCGCGCCGTTCCATGTCATCCCCAACGTCGACAGCCACATCCTCTCGGGGAACAGCGGGAAGGACGAGCCCCGGACGAGGGCCGACCACATCGCCAGGTTGAAGAACCACGCCTCGTGGATGAAGATGGGCGGCAAGTACCTGATCGGCAGCTTCAGGCCGGAGGCGCTCCCCGCGTCCTGGTATGCGGAGTTCTTCGACCAGCTGAGGACGGTCCACGGGATGGACGCGGTCCTGTGGGGCACCCTGCTGAGCCCCACGGAGGCGAACCGGAATGCGCTCAAGCCCTTCATGGCGGGGGCGGCCTTCTCCCGCTGGGACAACCTCCCGTACAACGCCAACTTCTCGTCCAGCCTGAGCACGCTGAAGGCCTGGGGCGAGCAGAACGGGGTCCCCTACGCGCCGCCCGTCAGCCACACGGACCACCGGCCCACGTCGGGGTGGGCGCTGGAGACCGCGGGCTTCCAGACGCAGTACAAGAGCTGGAAGGCGGCGATCGACTCGGGCGTGAAGATGGTCCAGATCCTCACGTGGAACGACCATTACGAGGGCCACGCCCTGAGGCCCAACTCGGCCATGCAATACGCGGCGTACGACATGACGGCCTACTACACGACGTGGTTCAAGACGCGGCGGCAGCCGACGATCGTGCGTGACGTCCTGTACTACGCGCACCGCATGCACCTGAGCTCGGCGCAGCCGGATCTCACGAAGCAGGACAAGGTGTTCACGTCGAAGAACAACGTTCCGTTCCTCGACCGGGTCTTCGCGCTCGGCATGCTGAAGGAGGGCGGGCGCCTCCAGATCCGGTCGGGCGGGGCCGACCATGCGAAGGACGTCGGCGCGGGAATGCAGTTCTTCGACGCGCCGCTGCGCGTGAACGATCGGCCGAAGCTCCAGCTCCTCCGGAACGGCGCGACCGTCATCGACCTCACGAGCGCCTTCCCCACGCGCTCCTCGATCGTGTGGCAGGACCTCATGTACCGCGCCGGGAGCTCCTCGCGCCCGGTGGTCGTCGGGGTGCAGGACGACCTCCCGCAAGACCGACTCCCCTGACAGCATGTTGCATTGAACCAGAAACCAGGAGAATACATCATGTCGATTCGCAAGCACCTCCGCCTCGTCTTCGCCCTGGCCGCCGCTGCGGCCGTGCTGGGCTTCACCGCGGCGCCGGCGTCGGCCTCCGATGATGGGGAGTGCAAGCCGCCGTGCTTCAAGCACCCGATCACCGGGCAGCTCATCTGCGGTCATCCCTGTCCCTGAGGCCGCCCTCCCCCGCGCCCCCTGCGCTCACGTCTTCCGCGCCTCCACGGCGCCCGCGCTGACGCTTTCGGCGCCTCCACGGCGCCGGCGCTGGCGCTTTCGACGCCTCCACGGCGCCCGCGCTCCCACGCCGTCCCGCCGACGACCTCCGTCGGTCCGGCGGACGCGCCTCGCGCGTCCGCGGCGCGGCCGCGCCCGCGGCGGGGCCGTCCGGATCAGCTCCTGCGCTTGCGCGGCCGCGGGATGCCGTAGGCGTCCAGCCGGGCCACGAAGGTGCGGCGGGGCATGCCGAGGAGCGCCGCGGCCTGGGTCTGGTTCCCGGCGCACCGCTCCAGTGCGTCGACGATCCGGCGCCGCTCGAGCGCGTCGATCTCGCTCCGCAGGTCGCGCGCGCTCTGGGCCGGCTGGGTGGCGCCGGCGTCCTCGCTGGCTGCCCGCGCGGGCGCGGCGGGGGTCTCGGGGCTCGCCCGCTCGGGGCTCGCCGGGAGGGCGGGCGGCGCCGCGGCCGCGTCGAGCAGGAGGTGCTCCGGGAGCAGCGTGTCCCCGCCGGAGAGCACCACCGCGCGCTCGATGACGTTGCGCAGCTCGCGGATGTTGCCAGGCCAGCGGTGCGCCTCCAGCGCGGCGAGCGTCTCGGGGGCGAGCGCCGGCGCCGGGCGCCCGAGCGCGCTCGCGGTCCGGGCGGCGAGCGCGCGCGCGAGCGGCTCGATCTCGGCGACGCGCTCGCGGAGCGGCGGGATGGTCAGCGCGATGCCGTTGAGCCGGAAGAACAGATCCTCGCGGAAGGCGCCGCGCCGGACCTCGGCGGCGAGATCGCGGTTCGTGGCCGAGATGAACCGGACGTCGATGGACCTCGGGCTGAGCCCGCCGACGCGCATCACCTTGCGGTCCTCGAGCACGCGCAGCAGCTTGACCTGGATGCTCGGCGGCAGCTCGCCCACCTCGTCGAGCAGGACGGTGCCCCTCTCCGCCGTCTCGAGCAGGCCGGGCTTCGCGTGCGCGGCGCTCGTGAAGGCGCCCTTCTCGTGGCCGAAGAGCTCGCTCTCGAGGAGCGACTCGGACAGCGCGGCGCAGTTGAGCCGCAAGAACGGGCCCTTCGCGCGCGGCGAGCGCCGGTGGATGTGCTCGGCCAGCACCTCCTTGCCGGCGCCCGTTTCGCCGAGCAGGAGCACGCTGAGCGGCGCCCCGGCCACGCGCTCGGCGAGCGCGTAGAGCCGCTGCATCGCCGCGTCGCGCACGACGGGCTCGCCCTGCCCCTGGCCGGCGGCGGCGCACGCGGCGGGCTCGCGCGGCAGGATGACGATCAGGGCCGACCCCACGTTGACGGCGTCGCCGACCGAGAGCTCCATGGTCTTGCCCTGCTCGAGCTGCAGCTCGAGGAGCTTGGTCGTCGCGCCGGCGGCGCGGTCGCGGCGGAGGCGGGTGCCGTTCGCGCTCCCGAGATCCTCGATCGCGAGCCGCCGGCCGAGGTGGAGGATGGCGTGCCGGCGCGACACGGAGCTGTCGTCGATCTGGATGTCGTTGTCCCTGCCGCGGCCGAGCGAGACCCGGCCCTCGGCCGGCAGCGGGTGCCGGGCCGTGGACCCCGCGGCGAACACCGCGAGCTCGAGGGGGATCGGCGCATCGTTTCCAGGGGACGTCATCGGAGCCACCTTATCTCATCTCCGCGTCAGCTCACCTCGCTCCCGATGGGCTCGCTGCGCGGCGCCCGTCCACGCGCGAGGCGCCCGCTCGACGGGCGCCCTGGGTGAACGCGCCGGGCGCCGGGCCGGGCGAGGCGGCGCCGGGCGCCCTGGGTGAACGCGCCGGCGCCGGGCCGGGCGAGGCGGCGCCGGGCGCCCTGGGTGAACGCGGCGGCGCCGGGCGCCCTGGGTGAACGCGGCGGCGCCGGGCGCCCTGGGTGAACGCGGCGGCGCCCGACGCCGGGCCGAGCGCGGGGCAGGGGGCTCACGTTGCAATCCTTCACGTTCGACGCGGTGCGGGCACGCGATGCAGTGCGGGCACGCGCTGCGGTGAGGGCACGCGATGCAGTGCAGGCACGCGATGCCGTGGGGCACCCGATGCGGTGCGGGGGAGAGGTTCAGCACAGGGATTCCCGCGGACTGACGCGTTGCGGGGGCGGAAGGATGTGTGATATGTGTGACTGATGAAGGTCAGGAGCTCTCTTCTCATCACCCTCTGCGCGCTCCTCGCCTGCGGGTGCGCCTCCTCGTCGCTGAACCCTCCGTCGGGCCCGGAGAGCACAGGGAATGCCGCCTCGGCGTCCGATGGCGTGCCGTCGCCCGGCGCGCCGCCTCCGGCCGGCGCACCGGCGGCGACCCCCGCCCGCCCTCGCGGCCGCGCCTATCCGCCGGAGGAGCTGCGCCGGGTCGCCCGCATCGCGGCCGCGCGCTGCAAGAAGGCGAACACACCCACGGACTCGGCGTGTCTGCTCACGGAGGCCGCCGCGTTCCTGAAGTTCCGGCCCGAGGATCCGGATTGCCGCTTCGTCGCGGGCACCGCGCTCTCCGTGGCCGAGTGCACCGATTTCAACGAGGGCTGCCACAGCGTGGACCCGGCCGATCTCGATCACCAGCTCGCAGCGCTGCAGAACGCCGGCAAGGAGTGCCATCGCGAGCCGACCGATCGAGAGCGGGACGAGGTGCTGAAGCTCGCGGGCGCGACGTGACGGCGCGCATCGCCGTCGCGCCCTGGTCGCGGGGGAGGTGTCTTGCCGAGCCCCCGTGGGCGTCCGCCCTCGGCTCGGCTGCCTGGCGATGGTGGCCCTGAGAGGCGCTCTCACCCGCTGATCACGCTCTTCCCCTGCGCGTGCCCCCCCCGCCACGCGCCCCACCGCCCCGGCGGTCTCGCCCAGTGAATCCCGCCGCTCGATGACCGGCGCCCCCTGCCGGCCTCGATGTGCTCCTTCATGACGAGCAGGTCCTCCCTCCGCGGCCTCATGGATGAACATCTCAGCCTGTCCGGCGCCCCGTGGGGTCGTGATCTACAGGCAGAACCAGATCGAGGTGAACATGTCCATGAAGCTCTATGCGCATCCGTTTTCTTCCTACTGTCAAAAGGTGTTGATCGCGCTCTACGAGAACGAGATCCCGTTCGAGCTCCGCATGCTCGCTCCGGGGCACGAGGACGCGGTCGCCGAGCACGAGGCCCTCTGGCCCCTCAAGCGCATGCCCGTGCTCGTGGACGACGGCCGTACGGTGGTGGAGGCGAGCATCATCGTCGAGCACCTCGATCTCCACCATCCGGGCGCCGTGCGGCTGATCCCGGAGGACCGTCGGGCCGCGCTCGACGTGCGGATGATGGACCGCTTCTTCGATAACTACGTCATGACGCCGGTGCAGAAGATCGTGGGTGACCGCATCCGCAGCGCGGAGCGTCGCGATCCTCAAGGCGTCGCCGAGGCGCGGGAGCTGCTCGATGTGGCCTATCGCTGGCTCGACGGCGCGATGGCAGGGCGAGCCTGGGCCGCGGGCGACGCCTTCAGCCTGGCGGACTGCGCAGCGGCGCCCGCGCTGTTCTATGCCGACTGGGTCCACCCGATCCGCGAGGCCTGCGCGAACGTCCGCGCGTACCGGCGGCGGCTCCTCGGTCGTCCCTCGTTCGCGCGGGCGGTCGACGAGGCGCGGCCCTATCGCGCCATCTTCCCGCCGGGGGCTCCCGACCGGGACTGACCATCGGGTAAGCGCTGCGAGCTCCGGGGGCGTGGCGGCGCGATCTCGTGCTCGCCCCTCCGGAGCGTCATCCGTTGGCCCACGCAGCGCTGCGGGGGGCACCCCGACGCCCCGCTCCGAGATCGCTCTCGAGGACCGTTGGGACGTGCCAGGCTGCCGCCTCGCGTGGTGCTCGGCGTGCATCTTTCCGCTCGACGAGCGCGCCCGGCCGAGCGACGCGCGCCAATCGTGCTGCGGGCGTGGAGGAATGATCGAGGCCCGCAAATGCGGGCATTCAGAGGGGGTCCGGGTGGTAGCTGGGCGGTTCCATTGAGGATGGGAAAATACGACGATGGCAAAGCGAATGAATCGAAGAATTTTCCTCCGGGGGCTGGGCGGAGCCTGCGTCGCGGCGCCGTTCCTCGGCTCGATCATCGACCGCACCGCGAGGGCGGAGCAGGCCACGCCACCGAGGCGGCTGATCGTGATGTACACGCACTATGGCTGCATCACGACGCGGTTCTTCCCGAAGAAGTCGCACGGCCCGCTCACCGCCGCGGACCTCGAGCCGACGACGCTCAAGCACCTGGCGCCCTACGTCGACAAGCTCCTCATGCCCCGGGGCATCCGCGCGATGAACGAGTGGACGGCGACGATGGAGCGGGGGCAGGGGAACGATCGCCACTTGCAGGTGAACGCGTCGTTCTTCACTTGCCACCCGGTCACGCCCAACAGCGACGATCCGTTCGACTTCTCCCAGGCGACGAAGTTCAACGCCAAGCCGACCGGTCCCTCGCTGGACCACGTCATCGCACGGCAGCTCAGCCCGGGCGGCGAGCCCCTGTTCATGCGGGTGGGGGGCATCGGCGTCAGCAGCGACTCGGCGATCTCGTTCTCGGCGCCCATGACGCGGTATCATGGTCTGGGTGCGCCGGCGGAGATCCTGGCCAAGCTCACGGGCTTGTTCGCGGACCCCCTCCCGTCCCCGGACACGTACCAGGCGATCCGCGGCAAGAGCATCATCGACATCGTGCGGGACGATCTCGACACGCTCGCGCGCTTCGACATGAGCCAGGCGGACAGGAACAAGCTCGAGGCCTGGAAGGCGCTTCTCCACGAGACCGTGACGACCGTCGCCTCCGGGCAGTGCACGACGTCCCTCGCCACGGCGCTCGGGATCACGCAAGAAAACATCGACCTGGCGAGCCAGCACACGCTCGGCGACGACGTGCTGGTGCGGAAAATCTCGGACAATCTGGACGGGGCAGACCTCTATTCGAACCTCGCCGTGCTCGCGGCGGCGTGCAACGCGAACCCCGTCATCTTCCTGAAGTACCCCGCGAACTACGCTTTTCGGGGGCTCGGTCTGTCGTTCGAGAGCGCCAGCCTCTCGTATCGCGTGGGCAGCGCGATGATGACGGGCACCTGCCACCCGGGGGTGATCGACATGCTCCTCAAGATCGACGACTACCATGCGAGGAAGTTCGCCCACCTCGTCGATCAGCTGAACCGCATCGACGAGGGCGACGGGACGCTCCTCGACAACTGCGCGGCCGTCTGGTTCCAGGACGCGTCCGACGGCTGCGCCCGCAACCTCAACAACCTGCCGATCGTCCAGGTCGGCAGCGCCGGCGGCTATTTCAAGACCGGCTGGGCCGTGAACGTCGAGGATGGCTCGCCCGACCTCACGACCGGCAACAGCGAGAGCGCGTGTGTCGACGGCGCCCCGGACGAGGTCGACGGGCTCAGCCAGTCCACGGGGACCGATCCGTCGCTCGCCAACGCGCCGATCAACAAGTACTACTGCAACTTGATGAACGCCCTCGGGGTCAAGGCGGGCAGCGATGGCTTCCCGGCGACGGGCGGTTCGGAGCCGGTGACCCACTTCGGCATGTACGATCGAACGGAAGACTTCATCGGTGGCGGGACCAATCCCCCCACCATCCATGATCCAGGCGAGTTCGCCGCGCTCAGGGCGAGCTCCTGAGCGGTCTCGCTCCCGATCCTGTCGCGCGCCCGGCCGAGCGAAATGCGTCAATCGTGCTGGGGGCGGAGGAATGATCGAGATGGGCAAATGCGGGCATTCAGAGGGCGTTCCGAGTGGTCGCTGGGCGTTTGCATTGAGGTTGGGAAAATACGACCATGACAAAGCGCGTGAGCCGAAGAATTTTCCTCCGGGGGCTGGGCGGAGCTTGCGTCGCGGCGCCGTTCCTCGGCTCGATCGCAGGCCGCGCCGCGAAGGCGCAGCCGGCCACGCCGCCGCGGCGGCTGATCGTGATGTACACGCACTATGGCTGCATCACGACGCGGTTCTTCCCACGGAAGTCGCACGGGCCGCTCACCGCCGCGGACCTCCAGCCGACGACGCTCAAGCACCTGGCGCCTTACGTCGACAAGCTCCTCATGCCCCGCGGCATCCGCGCGATGAACGAGTGGACGGCGACGTTGGCGCGGGGGCAGGGGAACGATCCCCGCTTGCAGTCGAGCGCGTCGTACTTCACTTGCCACCCGGTCACTCCCAACAGCGACGATCCGTTCTACTTCGCCTCCGAGACGAAGTTCTACGCCACACCGACCGGCCCCTCGCTGGACCACGTCATCGCGCGGCAGCTCAGCCCGGACGGCGAGCCCCTGGTCATGTGCGTGGGCGGCTTCCGCCAGATCGGTTCGGGGGCGATCTCGTACTCGGCGCCCATGACCCCGTATCCGGGTCTGAGCTCGCCGGCGCAGGTCCTGGCCAAGCTCACGGGCTTGTTCACGGACTCCCCCCCGTCTCCGGACACGTACCGGGCCATTCGCGGCAAGAGCATCATCGACATCGTGCGGGACGATCTCGACACGCTCGCGCGCTTCGACATGAGCCAGGCGGACAGGCACAAGCTGGAGGCCTGGAAGGCGCTCCTCCACGAGACCGTGACGACCGTCGCCTCCGGGCAGTGCGCGACGTCCCTCGCCACGGCGCTCGGTGCGACGCAAGAGAACGTCGACCTGGCGAGCTTGCCCCGGAGCGCCGACGAAGACGCGCTGACGCGGCGAATCTCGGACAGCCTGGACGGAGCGGACCTCCATTCGAACCTCGCCGTGCTCGCGGCGGCGTGCAACGCGACCCCCGTCATCGTCCTGAAGTACCCCCCGAGCTACGTTTTCCGGGGGCTCGGCCTGGTGCACGACAGCGCTTCTCTCGCGCGTCGCCTGGACAACTCGGGCATGCAGGGCACCTGCCTCCCGGGCGTGATCGACATGCTCCTCAAGATCGACGACTACCATGCGAGGAAGTTCGCCCACCTCGTCGGGCAGCTCGACAGCATCGACGAGGGCGACGGGACGCTCCTCGACAACTGCGCGGCCGTCTGGTTCCAGGAGGTGTCGGACGGCCTTGCCCACAACCTCAACAACCTGCCGATCGTCCAGGTCGGCAGCGCCGGCGGCCATTTCAAGACCGGCTGGGCCGTGAACGTCGAGGATGGCTCGCCCGATCTCACGGCCGGCAACAGCGAGATCACCTGTGTCGACGGCGCTCCGGACGAGGTCGACGCGATCAGCCAGGCCACGGGGACCGATCCGTCGCTCGCCAACGCGCCGATCAACAAGTACTTCTGCAACTTGATGAACGCCCTCGGGGTCAAGGCAGGCGTGGATGGCTTCCCGGCGCCGGGCGGCTCGGCGCCGGTGACCCACTTCGGCATGTACGACCGCACCGAAGACTTCATCGGTGGCGGGATCAATCCCCCCACCATTCATGATCCAGGCGAGTTCACCGCGCTCAAGGCGAGCTCCTGAGCGGTCTCGTCCCCGAGCCTTCGCGCGCCCGAGTCATGAATGCGCCGCGAACCCTTCCCCTCTCTTCTTGGCGTCGTTGGCGCCATGGCGGTTCTTCTGCTGATCCGGGGCAACCTCCCGCAGCAGTGCTAGGGCGCTCCCGCGTGGGTCAGCGTCTCCCAGCCGATGTGGTTCCCATACCGCGTCGAGGCGCTGCTCATCGCCCTGACGCGCGTGATGAGCTCCTCGGTCCTCGGCATGCTGATTCCGCGCCGGTTGCGGAACTCGTTGTACCCGATCTCCCAGCCCATGACCGCCGAGTGGCCGCCCGCGTTGCTGGTGAAGCTGCGGCAAGGCCAGCTCCCCGCCGGCATCCAGCCCGCGGGCGTCACATTCACGCCGACCCGGTTGCGCGTGTTGTCGAGGTATTGCAGCATGTAATCGGCGTTCAACTCGAGCGCCTCCCGCAGGCGGTTCTCGCGGCGATCCGGGTCGTCGCTGTAGGCGCTGCGAGGGTCCCCCTGGATGCGAAGCGTCTCCGCCATGTTCGCCAGCGAGCTCATGCCCATCTGGGCGTGCCCGAGGTCGCGGCAGGTCTCCTGCTCCAGGCCAGCGATGTAGCGCGTCGGGTTGCTCCAGATCGACGCGAGGTCGCCCTTCGCGTCGTTGGTGTAGCGCGGTCGGCCCTGGTACATCGGGTAGAGCGGCTGGTGACCGTCGCTCGGCATGTAGATCATGGCCTTGCTCGAGTGCTGCACCTGCTTCACGACGTACTCGTACTTCTCGATATCATTCGTGAAGATCGCGATGTTGAGGGCCGTCTCGTTCATCACGGCGGTTCGGTTCTGGCCGCCCGTCCATCCATCTTTCACCAGGTCCCAGTAGACGGTCCTGAAGTGGTCCTCTTGAAGCGCGGTGTCCTCGGCCGTCCAGCCGCCGTACGTGTAACGCAAGATCTCCGCGGCGCGCAGGAAGTTGGTGCCCGCCCAGCCAGCGGCGAAATGACCATTGGCGTAGACCTGATGGTTGTTGTCCGAAAAACGGGGCTGGTCGAACGAGATGGCGGTCAGCGTGCGCGCCCAGGCGTTGAGGATGCTCCTCGCGTTCTCGGCATATTTCGCGTCACCGCTGTAGTACCAGAGCAGCGCCTGCGTATAGGCGGCGTTCGCGTCGTCGACGATGCTGTTGCAGCCCGCCTGCTCGTAGCCATGGTCGAGGGCTTTCTGCGTCGCTCCAGGCGTGGAGCACTTGACGACGGGCACCGGGCTGGCGACGTAGTCCCGCCTCGCGGGCTTCGAGCCCCTGGCGAGCTGGTACTCGTTGCTCCAGGGCCGTTGACCGCTGGCGATCTTCGCCTTGACGAAATCCAGCTGTTCCCGGCTGACCAGGATGCCAGGATGTACGAAGGTGCTGGCGGGGGCCGCGCTGGCGCTGATCTGGAGCTCCGTCACGCTGGCCCAGTCGTTCAAGGTGTTGCCGTTGACCGTGAGGCGGACGTACCGCGCGTCGACGGCCTGGAAGTCGACCGGCTGGAGCGAGGTGTTGGGCAGGCTCTTCCCCGAAAAGAGCGGCGAGAAGCCGCGGCCGTCCGTGGATGTCGAGAGCGCGAAGTCGTAGATGCGCCCATCGACTCCGCCGTTGTACCAGGCCAGAGAGATGCCGCAGACGCTCTGTATCGCGCCCAGATCCGCCGTCACATAGGCGCCCTTACCGCGGCCCGACCAGCGGGTGCTCAGGTCGCCATCCGCGAGGTTCGCCGCCGGATTCTCGGCCTGCGCGACGCTGGCGACGAGGCTCGCCGGCGTGAGGCGAACCGCGCAGCTCGACGCCGCGAGCGACGACGGCTGCTGGTCACTGGCTTGATCGCTGCCTGTCGCGGAGCTCTCGCTGGCGTCTGTGTCGACACCTACAGCGCAGCCCGCGAGGACAGCCGTCAGGGCGACGTACAATGTGGGGGCGGCAGTATGTAAGCTCAAGGCACTCTCCTTGGGGTGGATCATTGCACCCGCGCGAGGGCGCCAGTGTGCGCAATGATGCCACCAAGCAAGATTTAAGTTCTCAGGGAGATGGGATACAATGATTGCCGGGGATGTCAAGCGCCTGCGGCGCCTTCCAATGCTGGCTCACGGATCCTTCTTCACTTGCGCGTCCATCTCCCTCTCGAAGAAAGGATGCATGTCGACAACCCGTCCGCCCATGGATCGGGCCGCGTTCGGTTCGCGACGTGCAATCGAGGCTCCCCCGTGAGCGTTTGCCTCGCGGGGAAATTTCGACGGGTTACCAGCCTCATGCCGGCGTCGTCCCCGGCCGCTGGCGGCCAGCGCCACGAGCGGCGCTCGCGCCCGCGCGCCGCGCATCGGCTCGCCCAGCCGCTCGCGCGGCCAGTCCGCCTGAAGCTCGTCGATCACGTCCGACGCCCAGGCGAGCGGGTTGACCCCGTGCATCCGACACGAGCCGAACCTGTGTGGACAACGGTGAGCCATTCAGCCCCCCATGTCGGACCCCGCGAGCAGGTAATTCTCTCTCGCCGCGGCCTTCCGCGACGCGGGCGCGCGCGGGCGGAGGCGGCGTCAGCGCGGCGTCTCCTCGGCGGCGAGCTCCAGCGCGCGCTCGAGCGTGGCGGGGTCGACGCCCGGCCCAACGCGGGCCCCTCGACCGTCGGCGACGCGCCCTCGATCGGGGCCGTCAGGACCGACGATACGTCGGCCACCGGCGGAGTCGGCGGTCTGTCGGCGGGGCTCTCCGGCGGCCGGGAAGGGCCACGGGCGCGCGGCGGCGGCCGAGGCGGCCCTGGCGGGCTCCGCTCCCGGCGCGCGATCGCCCTGGAGCGTCGAACGAAACCGGACCGAGCCAGGCAGCCGAGCGCGGGGGTAGAGCCAGGCGCGATGAGGAGCCCTGCTGAAATGAGGCGACGAGGAGCAATGACGTGATGCGCGCGACCTCGGCTGCCTGGCGACGGGAGGTCTCGAGGGGCGCTCGCGAGCTCGTGAGCCCGGCTTGAGCGCACTAGCCACGAGCGTCAATCTGCGCGTACAGCAAGGCTGTACGCGAGGAGGGTCGCCACGAACCGCTTGATTTTCGCAGCGCGTTTGCTCATCCTACCCACCCAAGAGGACACTCTTCGCCTCGCGCAGCTCTTGCTTGTGGGCGACGTGATCAGAAAAGTTCGATTCCACCGATTCGTTCGTCGATCGCGTGTCGCCTCGACAATCCGAACATCCAGGCCTTCCGCTTGGATCCAGCGGTAACGAGAGCTAAACCTTCCCTCTCACCATCTTCGTCGTGAACCATGAAACGTCGACTCTCAAGCTTCATCGCGGCAGCAATCGTCGCCATCCTGTCACCGCTCGCAGGCTGCACCGAAACCCCTGACGATACCGGCGCTGGAGGCGCCGGCGGCTCGGGGGCCAGCGTGGGCTCGGGCGGTAGCGGGGCCTCGGGGGGTAGCGAGGGCTCGGGCGGTAGTGGGGGCTCGGGCGGTAGTGGGGGCTCGGGAGGCCCCACGGGCTCGACCAGCGCGAGCACCGGTGGCGGCGGCGGCGGCGGCTCGACCGGCAGTGGCGATGAGATCCCTCCAACGTTCGAGACGGTGAAATTCGTTATCGAAAACGTGACTTGTTTCGGGGCGGGTTGCCATAACGACGAGCAGAACCCCCTGGACTTGAGGGTAGACGGAGAGCTGCACGCGAGGCTGACCTCGCACATATCGAAGAATTGCGGCAATATCCCGATCGTCAATCCCGGCAAGCCGGAAGAGAGCGCTCTCATCAAGATCCTGAAGGGGCCGTGCGGCGTACCTCCGCAGAACACTCCGCGGATGCCCCCTGACTGCCTCAATGATGGGGATTCCAAGTGCGTACCCGACAACTACATGCAAGCGCTCACGCAGTGGATCGCCGACGGCGCGCGGGAGTAGCACGGCTTGGCGAGTAGCGGCTGACGGGCTGCGGCGCCCCACAGGCGCGGCGCGCGACCGCGCTCCCACCCGTGCGTCGGGCCGCCGATGAGCGGCTCGACGCCCACGCGCAGGGCATACCGCGCCGCGAAATCCTCCGGCGCGTCGATTGGCTCGTTGGCCAAGACGACCTGCACCGTGTAATCGAGCCCCCGAGAAGTAGATCTGCTCGCCGTCCTCCCGGTCGTGTGTGCGCACGGCGATGACGCGGACTCCATCCGGCCAATCGCCGCGCCGGAAGAGCACCCCGGTCACCTGAGCGGCTCCACGGTCGCGTCGATGTCGATGGGCACGAACCGGCGCGTGCCTTCGTTCGGTCACGGCAACCCGGATGGGTCGCCACGCCGGGCCACGCTTTCAAGGCGGTCCGTCGACTGCGCCGGATTTCTCGCGCTCCGGGTCGGCATCGCAGGCGCGAAAGGTGCGCTCGTGGGGTGGCCTACGGCGTTGCGAACGCGCCTGCCGGGTATGCGGCATGAGCAGGTCCGGGCGTGTCCACGGTGTCCGTCTCGAAGGCCCAGCTGCCACCCGGCGGAATCTGGACTGTGCCGCTGGCGAACGCTACGCCGAGCGGACGCCCGACGCGATTGGCGGAGAAGACCGTGACGGAGGGGTTGCTCACCGCCACGTCGAGCTCGTTGAGGAGCATGCCCGTGTACGCCGTGCCGGCGCCGCCGGTTACGGCCTTCACCTGGGTGACGGTGAGGCCATCGATGGGAACGACGTCGAGGGCAAAGTAGGGGCACCGGTAGACGACGTATCCTACGTCCTCGATCACGATGTCTGAGGGCAAGTCCGTCACCGCGGCCATGGTCACATCACCTGGTCCCACGCACGCAGCGATGGCGCCCGAGCCATCCGTGAGCCGGTAGTAATGCTGAGTGAGCAACCCGTTGATCCCACTTGCCAGGGACCGCTGGGCCTTGTCATAGAGCTCCACTGAAACGGCAGCGCTGCAGGCCGGGACATCCCCGTCGTTCCTCAAGGCGGCGTAGAGCTCGGTGTTGGTCGGTCCCTTGCGGAGAGTCAGCGCGATCACGTTGAGCACGCCGTTCCCGCCCGGGAGCGCCATGACGGTGAGGTCTTCCGGGACGATGAGCGCGTCGTCGCCGATGTCTTCGCCCACCCCGGCGCCGTCGCTCGCCTCGCTCGAGCAGGCCAGCGGGAGGAGCACAGCAGCAGGGACGAGGAAGCGCTTCGCCAGCATGAACATGAGAAGAGACGCTCGACCTATCGCTGTCCGCCATCGTCGGGCAGCGCGGGGTCGCGAAGTGAGGCACATCATGAAGAGCGGAAGCTCCGCGACGCCCGCGATCACGGACGACGCGCGAGCGCAAAGACCCCTTCGGTGAGAAGAGGTCTTTGCGCCCGAGCCCGCTAGGCTGTTCAGGCTCTCGCTCCGAGCGTGCTCAGGCCTTGAGCTCCGTGAACCCGCCCGGGTTGTGGATCTTGGCGCCGGCGACCGCGCCCTTGCCACCGATGAACTCCTCCGTCTTGTCGGAGTAGCCGAAATGGGTCACTTCCGCGGAGCCGCCCTTCGCAGGGAAGCCATCCGACCCCGCCTTCACGCCCATGGCGTTCATGATGTTGCAGAAGTACTTGTTGATCGGCGCGTTGGCGATCTTCGGATCGGTTCCGGTGCCCTGATTGATACCGTTGACCTGGCCTGAGCCATTGGCGCACTGCGACCTGCTGCTGCCTGGCGCCGGGGTCGACGCGGGGTCGACGTTGATGATCTGGCCGGTCTTGAAATAACCGCCGCCGCTGCCGGCTTGAAGGATCGGAGCGTTGTTGAGGTTGTGCGCGTTGCCGTCCGACATCTCGTTGAACCAGACGGCGACGCTGCTGTCGAGGACCGTCGCCCCGTCCCCCTGGGGGATGCCGTCGAGCATTCCGACGAGGTTCGCGAACTTCTGCGCGTAATATTGGTCAACCTTCAGGAGCCACTCGATCGCGTTGGGCAGGCAGCTGCCCGTCATGCCTGCGTTGTCGAGGCGGTGCGAGAGGGAATGCGACTCCATGGTGATGCCGAGCCCCCTGAAGAGGTAATTCCCCGGGTACTTCAGGAAGATGATGGGGTTGGCGTTGCAGGCAGCCGCGAGCGCGGCGATGGCCGAACAGATATCTGCTCCATCCAGATCGCCGGAGACCTTGGTCGTGAGGGCGTCGCTGCCCAGGCCGCCCCCCCCCACCTTGGAGGCGTTCGCCGCCGTCGCGCCGAGCATCGCGCCGAGCTCCGCGTTGCACTGCGCAGTGGCGATCACGTTTCCTGTCGAGTGGAGGAGCTCCTTCCAGGCTGCGAGCTTCTGCTTGTCGGCGCTGCTCATGTCGAACCGCTCGAGCGTCTGCAGATCGTCCTTCACGAGGTCGATGACGCTCTTGCCACGCATCGTCGCGTAGGTGTCCGGAGACGTCGGCTCCCCCGACTGGAAGAGGCCCGTGAGGCTGCTGAAGGCCTGCGACGCGTTGAGGCCCCTGTAGATGGTCTCGGCGGCGGAGTAGGAGATCGCCGACTGAGCGCTGTCGTTCTGACCAGCCGTGTTCAAGAGCAACGGAGTGCCTTGCGGGCTGAGCTGCTGGGCCATGATGTGATCCAGCGAGGGGCCGACAGGCTTCGCGTTGAACTTCGTCGCCTGCTCGAAGCTGAACGGGTCGTTGCTGTTCGGAGTGACCGGCTGGCAGGTGAAGAACGACCCCACGATCTGCGTGTGAGAGTCGTTGCCCTGTCCACGCGACATGTTGGCGGTCCACTCGTTCATCGAGCGGATGCCGCGCGGCATGAGGAGCTTCTTCGCGTAGGGAGCGAGGGCCGCGAGGCTCGTCGGCTTGAGGTCATCAGCCGTGAGCTCACCCTGGGTTTTCGCGGGGAACCAGTCGTTCGTGATGCACCCGTAGTGCGTGAACATCACGATGAACGTCTTCGCGGGTGCAGTGGTGTCCGCCTTCGCGGTGCGTTCCCACACGGAGCTGAGGAACGGCGCAGCCAAGACGGCTCCGCCCAGGCCACGAAGGAAGATTCTTCGGTTTACTTGC
The DNA here is from genome assembly GCF_004135735.1 of Sorangium cellulosum. Classification (GTDB taxonomy): domain Bacteria; phylum Myxococcota_A; class Polyangia; order Polyangiales; family Polyangiaceae; genus Sorangium; species Sorangium cellulosum_F. Next base: position 1,024,618 of record NZ_CP012670.1, read on the forward strand.
TTGCTCATGTTCGACGTTCCTCAGAAATCAAAGCGTTTCACGGACTCGCACGCGGAAAGACTCCGCTTGGGTGAGGTCGGCCATCAGATCGAGGATGCTGTAGCCGCTCTGAGACAGCTTCATGTCGAGCTGATCGACGAGGCACTTGTCGTTCGCGTTCGGAGCCCGCCCGAAGGCATACGAGATCCACGCCTGAGCGTAAAGCTGCTTGGATTTCTGAATCTGAGTGATCTCCTGCATGAGCTGCAACGGAGAGGAGATCTCCTTGACGTTGCCGCTGCCGAAGTCGATGGTGTTCGTCGTGACGCTCGCGTCGATCGCGCCACCACGAGGATCGACCGTTTGCAGCTTCCCGATGCCGTCGTAGCCCTCCATCACGAATCCCGGCGGGTTGATGATCGAGTGGCAGCCGCTGCAGCTAGCGGGCTTCGTCAGCTCTTCGACGTACGCGCGTTGCGTCTTGAAGTCGCCGTCAACGGTCATCTGGGCGGCGCCGGGGAGGGGCGCACCCGGATCGACGCCGAGCAGGTACACCGAGATGAACGCGCCTCGCAGGATCGGGCTCGTGGCGTTGAAGCCCGAGTAGGAGCTCAAGAACCCGACGCGGGTCAAGAAGCCCGGCCGCTCGTTCGGGTCCAGCTCCACCCTGGTCAGCTCGGTGCCGTACGTCGAAGGATCGAGCCCATAGATCGCCGCGTTGTCCTTGTTGACGAAGGCGACATTGCTGAGGAGGAGGTCCTGGAACGAACCGCCCTCGAACGCCACCTCTTCGAAGAAGGCGTCGAGCTCAGCCTTGTAGACGGCCTTGGCGTCCGCGGAGTACAGCGGATACAACTCGGGATCGTGATCCATCTTCCACCAGTGGGCGTTTCCGTTCTCCATCTGCGCCCAGTTGTTGTGGAACGCTGTCACGAGCGGCCCGGTCTTTTCGCGCACATCGATCATTCGCTGCGCCTGGGCCAGGATCTGCTCCTTGGTCTGGAGCTCGTCTTTATCGGCCGCCGCGTTCAGCGTGTCATCCGGGACGGAGCCCCAGAGCATGTACGAGAGCCTCGCCGCCACTTCGTGGCTGGAGAGCTGGATGCCCTTACCCGACGGGTCCGGGGTGTCCGTCAGCTCGGGGAGCATGAGGAACGAGGGCGACACGAGGAAGGCGAACAAGGTTGCCTCGGCGACCTCGTCGGGCGTCCCTGGCGGCGTCGTCTGGCCCAGCTTCTGGAATCGCGCCACCTCCGCGTCGGTCAGCGGGCGACGGAACGCCTTGCGGCCGAAGGTCTTGATGGTCTGCTCCAAGCAGCCGCTCGCCGCAGGGTCACAGCTGATGAACCTGGACTTGTTCGTCCCAGCCATCACCTCTTTGGCGATCTGCGCGGCGACATCTTGATAGATGCGCCACGCGTCAGGGGTCATCGGGCCGTCGGAGTCGGAGACGAGCAGCTCAGACGGCAGCTTCTTGTCGGAACCCACGCGGGTGACGCCGAGGAGGTCCCGCACCGTGTTGTCGTACTGCCGGTTCAGCAGGCGGGGGATCTGGCTCGTCGCCGGGATGCCGGGGATGCAGACCTTCGGATCGTCCGGCTGCTCCCCCCCCGTGCCGCTGCCGCTCCCGGTGCTGCCGCCGGAGGTCGCACCGTCCTCCCCGCCGTCCTCGCCAGCATCCGCGATCGTGCCGGTGCAGCCAGCGAAGAAGGGTGTTGAAGCGAGAAAAATTGTCGTACCGATGTACGAAAGATGTCTTAACGTTCGCATGCGCATGCGCCTCCTATTCCCGGCCCGTGTCGAAGTGATCACGGGAGCGAACCAAAAGCTGTGGACGAGCTCGGGGCGCATCCATCGGCGTGAGCACGGGCGCCTCGCCGACGGTTTCCTTTGGAGATGTGATAGTGAAATGCTGGCGTACGAGCGGCGCGCTTCTGCCCGCTTCCGAGGGCCGTGGCCCCGCCGAGCGAGGCGGCGGCGCGCACGAGGCCCCCGACGCTCCGCCACGTATCGCACGGTAAATCCCGGGTTCGTGATGCCTCGCACATGGATCACGCGCAGCTCGCCGTGGGCCTCCGGCCCGTCACGCCAGCCGCACGCCGACGAGCCACCCTTGCTTCATCGCACCGGCTTACTGCAGCGCGTCGAGAGAGGAAGGGCGAACCTGGGGAAGGACAAACCTCGGGGTCGTCATTCTCGTCCGCCTGGCTGACGCGCTCGGTGTCGTGCCCGGCCTTTTTGATGCGCCGCGCAAGCTGATGAGACTGGAAAGCTCCAATGGTCGGATCTCGATCGTGACCGGGGAGCCGTTGTGATCGACGAGAACGAGACGGATAATCATCGCGGGTGGGCGCTTTCGCCCGACGTCGTGCGCGCGCTCCGCGTCGTGCGCGCGCTCCGGAAGTGGCGCGATGTCTGTCCGGACAAGGAAAGTGGGGCGACGCCTTGCCAGGACACCACGGGCCAAGAATTTCGGACTCGGGTTCCGTTCTTTTATCCTGCGCGCCGGACGGCGCGCGATGGCGGGGCTCGATATTCTTGACTTGATCTGCGAATCCGAATAATTGAAGAACTCACAGGCTCGAGCATCGCTGCCTGAGCTGCCTGGGCGCAGACTCGTCGCATACACGGTGAAGACTGAGTCGAAGATCCCCTCGGACGCGCCGGGATCAATCGGCCCGAGCTGCTGGGGACCAGGGATTCAAGGCTGAGCATCGGCTTGCACGACGCGCGTGCGACGTTCATCACCGTCAAGCTCGCGAGCGGCCGCACGGAGACGTGGATCTCCGACGGGCCGGCCACAGCTCGAGCGACCGGAGCAACGACCAAGAGCCCGCTGCTCGCGCAGTCGCGGAGCTCGGTCTGGGCGACTTCACCATCTTGGACGGGGCGATCCCCGAGCTGGCCGGCAAGGGCGGCTCGGTGGCGGGAGACGGTCCCGCGCCCGAGAAACCGGAGGTGCGAGCGACGAGCAACGAGGTCTCCCGCGCCTCCGCGCCTCCGCGCCGCCGCGTCCGGCGCTGGCCCGACGCGGCGGCCCTCCCCGAGGTGGACGATGAAGCGGCCGAAGGGCGCCGGTTGGGCCCGCGTTGGGTCACACCGGAAGAGGATCCCGCCGAGGGACAAGCCGACGTTGAGAAGCAAGAGGACTGGCGGAGGTCCAGGGGGGGCTCGCTCCGAAGACCGGCGCAGCTTGAAAGCATGCTTTCGACGACCGCCTTCGCCGATCGCCGCAGAGGGGCGCTACCTTCCTCGCCGTGGGACAGGTGCATCGGCGGGTGATAGGCGCAGTGCTAGGAGGCGCGGCGGGAGCTCCCCTCGGGCTGCTCCTCGGAGCGTTCTTCGGAGGCAACTTCGCGACCAGCTTCGAGTTCGGGGGGCTTCAGGGTTCAGGGCTATGAGGCGACGGGCCGGCTCGGCCTGCTGCTGGGCGCGGCGCTTGGGGCGGCGGTCGGCGCGGCCTTGGCTCGGGCGCGACCAGGATGAGGCGGATGAGCCGCGGCCGGCCATGCGCCGCCCCCGCCACGTCGCGAGCTGCTGGCTGCGCAACCACCGCGCGGCCATCGCCGGGGCGGCTGCGCGGCTCGGTTGCGACGCCGGGGGCGGCCTTCCGCCGCACCTCCAAGCGGTTCTCGGGGGTGGCCCGCTGAGCTCGTGGCGACGGCGAGGGCGCAACGAATACATCCAGGTTCCGAGGGCCTACGTTTGTCTACCTTGCCGCAGGTGTTTGGCTTCGGATTTCTTCGCTATTGTCGCCTGGGATGTCGAGAACCCGAGCTCAGCTCCGACCTCCGCCTGTACGCGCCCCCGAACCCAGGAGGGGCGCCCCGAACCCGGGACGAAAGCGCAGGGGCGCCCCGAACCCGGGACGAAAGCGCCGAACCCAGGCGCCCCCGAACCCGGGAGAGGGGTGCCACCCGGGAGAGGGGTGCCCCGGTGCCCCCGAACTGGAGAGGGGTGCCACCCGGGAGAGGGGTGCCCCGGTGCCCCCGAACCCGGGACGAAAGCGCGGGGCGCCCCGAACCCGGGACGAAAGCGCCGAACCCAGGCGCCCCCGAAGTCGGGAGGGGCGCCCCCGAACTCGGGAGGGGCGCCCCAACCCGGGACGAAAGCGCCGAGAAGGAGCCGACCATGAAATACATCCTGATGATGCATACCCCGCACAGATCGCCAGCTGGCCACAGAAGGACATCCAGGCGCATATCGAGGTCATGAAGAGCTTCGCCGAGAAGCTCGGCGAGTCGGGCGAGCTCGTGGCGGCCGAGGGGCTGGCCGGGCCCGAGCAGGCGAAGCTCGTGCGCGCTGGGAAAGACGGCAGGCCGATCACCGACGGGGTGCTCCCGGAGGCGAAGGAGTTCCTCGCCGGGTACGGATCGTGGACGTCGAGAGCCCCGAGCGCGCCGACGAGATCGCCGGGGAGGCGTCCGCCGCGCCCGGTCCCGGCGGCGCGCCGCTCAACATGGGGATCGAGGTGCGAGAGGGGATGAGCGCGCCGCCCAATGAGCGGCTGTGACCTGGCCGCCGCCGCGCGACTTGCGTACCGAGCACCTGCTGCGCGAGCTCGCACCGCAGGTGCTCGGCGCCGTCCTCCGGCGATTCAGCTACTTCGGCGCCTCGGAGGACGCCGTGCAGGAGGCGTTGCTCGCGGCGGTCACGCAGGGGCGGCGCGAGGGGGGCCCGAGGAGCCGCGGGCCTGGCTGATCCACGTGGCATCGCGGCGCATCGCCGAGCACGTCCGGAGCGAGGCGGCCCGACGCCGCCGCGAGGCGCTCGTCGTCAGCCTCGTGCCGCCCGAGGAGCAGGTCGCCCTCGCCTCCGACAGCGACGACGCGGCCGCGCAGGACGATACGCTCGCCCTGCTCTTCGCTGCGTAATGCGTCCGCGCCGTGCCTACCCTGTGAGCACGACGCCGCTCACGCTGGCGCCGTGGAACGTGTGCATCCACCACGTCCCCAGCGGGAATTCCGCGCTGCGTATGCCGGCACGCCACCGATCCAGCGCCGCGCGGTACGACGAACGAAACGCTCGCACAGCAGCGCGAGCCATTCGCAATGCGTCACCCTGTTCACGGCCCACCGCAAACGTCGGGTTGCGATCACTCACCGCCTCGAAGCTCGTCGCACGCTCGTAAGGGGAGACCTCGCTGGCTCGGTCGGCGCCCAGAAATCCCAGCCCCTGCCGCTGTGCCTCCGCATGGGCCTGCTCCTCCTGTCGCTCGAGCTCGGCTGCGACTGCACGGCGAAATCCCTCCGCGCTGTCCTGCTGGATGACGGGGGGCAGCGCGAGCGGGAGCGTCGCTTCCTCCGGCCATCTTGGATTTTCTGGATCGAGATACACCGTGGGACGCGCCACGCGTAGAACACCGCGGCCGAGCTCGCCCACATCCACCTTGGCGCCCGGCCACTCGCACGCATGCCGGACCAGGCCGGCGGCCACAGGATTTGCGAGGACATAAGCGATCTTCTCCACCACCGCCGCGCGGGTCAGCAGCCGTACCACGCTTGTGGCCTGATGGTCCCATACCGGACCTTCCCATTGGCGGAGCACCTTGGTGCCGAGCGCGGCGATGCGATGGAAAAATTGCAGGAAACGTGGCAGGACGCCGTTCACGTCGGTCACGACGATGTGCAGATGCGTTGACATTGCACAGAACGCATGGACCTCGATGCCGTAGCGGCGGGTCGAGACCGCGAGGGCGTAGACCAGGAACTGGGTGATGGCCGGGTCGGGGCGGAAGAGTAGATGGCGGCGCAGGACGCGACGGGTGATCAGGTAGGTGGCGCCGGGGGCGATCTCGCGGGGCTGGGTCATGGCCGGCGCACATCGACAAACGCTGTGCCGGCGGCCCTGGTGAATGATTTCAGGGACTTGCCCCGCTCCGCAGGTGGCGGCCGCCAGGTGGTCCGCCCACGTGGGCTGCTGGTCCCGCTGTCCCGGCCCGGGCTGCTCTCCTCCCCTGGTCAGGTCGCCGCTCCGGCACCGGCAAGCCCAACCGGGGTTGGCTGCAGCAAACCCAACCAGCAAACCCAACCCGGGTTGGGGAGCTGCCATCCAGCCTGGGTCGGATCGTCGTTGCAACCCGGGTCGGGTCGCGGCGCGGCATGCCAACCCGGGTCGGGTCGCGCGGGTCGGGTCGAACCCGGGTCGGGTCGCGCGGGTCGGGTCGAACCCGGGTCGGGTCGCGCGGGTCGCGCGGGTCGGGTCGAACCCGGGTCGGGTCGCGCGGGTCGGGTCGAACCCGGGTCGGGTCGCGCGGGTCGGGTCGAACCCGGGTCGGGTCGGGTCGGGTCGCGCGGGGTCGGGTCGCGCTTGCATACCAACCCGGGTCGGGTCGCGGGTCGTGCTTGCATGCCAACCCGGGTCGGGTCGCGAGCCTGTCAGAGCGCCCGCACGGGCAGGCAGAGCTCGCAGCGGAAGCCGTTGGTTTTCGGATCGTGGAACTCGCCCTGGTAGAGCTCGAAGCATGGCCGATGATCAGGCTGATAACCGCTCTGCGGGAGCCACTCCCCGAAGAGCCGATCCCATGCGGTCCCGATCGCGCGCGCGTCGCCGACGAAGGCGCTCGCGGCGTACTTGCCTCCGGCCACGTCGGTCACGTTGACGTCGCCGCCGGTCTTGAAGCCCTCCGGGATCACGATGGCGGCGTCGTGGCGGCACTTGGCCGGCTCGGTCACGTGGGGGTTGTCGTGCGCGATGCCGAGGCAAATCCGATCCGCGGTCCACAGATCGCGCGCGCTCGCCCAGCGCATGAGCCGCTGCCAGGCCTCACCCACGCTCCCGCTCGGGCCATAGGGGCCGACGCTCCGGATATAGGCCACGCGGTAGCTCGGCAGCGTCTTCACCGTCACATTCATGGTCTCCTCCTCGTCTTCGCGGGCGTCCGTGCCCGACGAGGAGCCATCGTGCCCTGGCGCGCACGCCGCTGCTTTGCGCGGCTTGCGCACGACTTCACCCGGTTTGCGATCCGCTTGACACGCCTTGCTCACCTGCGCCCCGCCGTTCCGCCAGGTCGACGCGCTCATGCCGAAGCGCTCCTTGAACGCGCGCGCGAACGCGCTCGCCGAGCTGAAGCCGTTCTCGAGCGCGATCTCGAGGATGTCCGCGTGCGGTCGCTGCGTGAGGTGGCTGGCCGCGGTCTCGAGGCGCACCCGCTGGATGAACTCGCGAAGGTTCTCGCCGGTGATCGACTTGAACACACGGTGGAAGTGAAACGGTGAAAACGCCGCCACCCCCGCCAGCTCCTCGAGGGAAAGCTCCTCCGCGCGGTGGGCCTGGATGTGGTCGATCACGCGGTTGACACGCTTCTCGTACTCGGCCCGGCTCTTGTCACTGGTCGCCACGGCCGGAGATTACCTGATCGCTCGTTCCAGGGGACCCTCCTCGTTCCTCCCAGCGGATCCGGACGCGATGAGCGGCCTCGCCGACCTCGACCGCTCTGCGCCGCGCCGGGCGGGGTTCGCTCGACGGCTCCTCCGGCGAGCTCGCGCCGTCGACGACGCCCCCCACGCTCCGCGCCCAGGGCAGGTCCATGATCACCGTCGCTCGCAGCGATCGCCGCGAGTCCAATGCATGGCATGCATGAGCTCCATGCCGCATTCGAATTGGAAGGGCGTCGCCCGGTGAACTAGAGCCCTTCTCGATTCCGCCCGAGTGCGTTGCGTGGATGGCGGGTTCATCAGTATTCGTTGGTTGTCAGATTCGTGCTCTTGGCCGGCCCTCGCGTTCGCGTTGATGCGGCCGTTCGAGATCGCTCGGGGGTCGCCGCGCTGCCGCGCCGCGCGCGCGAGCCGTCGAGCGGATCCTCCTGCGTCCTCGCGAGGCGAAGCTCCTGCCCTGGCCCAGAGCCAGGAGGCCAGGTCGCTGCTCGACGAGAGGTGTCCGGGCTGCGCCCGGTCGAGAGCTCGCTGCCGTGAGATTGCGTGAGATTCCTGTCGGCGCATGGCCCGCGAGGGGTGACCTCGCGGCGTGCTCCGATGTCCTTGTATCTCAACTTGGGAGCTCATCATGAGGGTGTTCAGGTATATCGCTTCTGCTGGCCTTTTGTCCGTGGGGTCCTTCGTCGCGTGCTCGGCGCCTGTCGAGGAGGACGAGGCCCCCGACCAGGCCCGCTCCGCGGTCATCTATGGCGACGACGACCGGGAGGAGCCCTTCACGTACTCGGATCCCGCCTGGGCCGCGCGCGTGATGGAGTTCACCGTGGCTCTCGTCCCCGCCTCGGCGGTCGACGACTCGGATCCCAACAACATCCAGATCGGCGACCGTACGTGGATCGAGCGCGACGACGTGTGCCCCGACGTGCGCTTCGCTACCCAGCCGGCGCTCGCCGACTGCAGCGGCACGCTCATCGGCGAGGACCTGGTGCTGACGGCCGGTCATTGCATCAACAACTGCGGCGCCAGCCGCTTCGTCTTCGATTATGCGATGACCCCCGCCGGCCAGCTCGGCCAGATTACCAGCGACGACCTCTACCGGTGCGTGGACATCATCACCTGGTACCGGGACACGAACGGCGCGGACTACACGGTCGTGCGCCTGGACCGGCCGGTCGTGGGGCGCACACCCGCCGCGGTGCGGACGTCGACCGAGCCCCTGGACCCGGACGACGACACCCCGCTCGTGGTGCACGGCTTCCCCCGCGGGTTGCCGCTCAAGCTGGCCGATGGGGCCACGATCCGCAGCAACGATCCGGATAACGATTTCTTCGTCGCCAACCTGGACACGTTCGTGGGCAACTCGGGCTCCGGGGTGTTCGACCTCGACACGAAGGAGCTCGTGGGCGTCCTGGTGCGCGGCGAGCGCGATTTCGAGCGGGACGAGGTGAACGACTGCAACCGTCCGTTCGAGTGCGATGACAACGCCTGCCGCGGCGAGGACGTGACCTATGCCTTCAGGGCCATCCAGGGCCTGTGCGAGCGCGCGGAGACCGACCTGTGCTCCTGCGGAGACGGCGCCTGCGGCCCGCTCGAGGACCCGGCCTCGTGCCCGGGCGACTGCTCCTGCGGCGACGGCATCTGCAGCAGCGGCGAGGACACGGCGTCGTGCCCGGCGGACTGCCAGCTCGAGGTGCTGTACGACGTGCACACGCCGCAATCGAACTGGGTGACGCCCGGCATCCAGGTGCGCAACACCTCGGCGCAGAGCGCCTCCCTCTGGGGCTCGACCGTGCGATACTACTTCACCCAGGAGCCGCCCGGCTCGCTCGAGGCCGAGTGCTGGGGTTGCTCGGCCGACCTCGAGATGAGCTTCCATGAGGTGCCCGGCGGCGGGTGCGCGGACGCGACCCACTACCTCGACGTGACGTTCCCGTTCCTCTTCGAGGTGGAGCCCATGGCCACCACCGACCCGTTCCGAATCGCGTTCCACGCCTCGAGCTGGCAGGCGTTCAACGAGTCGAACGACTACTCCTACGCCGGGACCAGCTCGGACTGGGCGCCCAACCGGAAGATCACGTTGTACCGGAACGGCTTCAGGGTCTTTGGCGACGAGCCCTGCCCGGGCCTCTTCATCCCGCCGCCCAACTGAGCCCGGATCGCTCGCACCGCGCCCCGGGGGGGCCACGCCTCGATCGGCGCGGCCTCGTGATCTCCCACGCGGTCTCCTGGTGTCCCACGCGGCCTCGTGTCTCGCCGCTCGCGCTCACCGCGCGGGAGGCGAGGCGCGCCCGAGCGTGGCGCTCAGGTTCGGGGGCGCCGGCGCGGGGGGGCCATGCCCGCGCCCCCGCCGCGGGCATCGGTCCGGCCGCCGCGCGGCGCGCCCCCGGCCTCGTCGTCGCGGCGGACCTGGACCTTGCGGCCCTTGAGGCGGGTGGCGCGCAGGGCCTGGATGACGCTGTCCGCCGCGCCGGCCGGGACCTCCACCATCGAGAAGCCGTCGGCGATCTCGATCGCGCCGATGTCGCGGGAGCTCAGCGCAGCCTCGTTCGCGATGGCGCCGACCAGATCGGCAGGACGGATGCCGGCCGCGCGCCCCGCGCCGATGTAGAGGCGCGCGATGTCGCCGCCGCCTTCGCGGCGGCCGTCGCGCCGAGCAGGGCCGCGCGGCTCGCCGGCGCGGCTGTGCGGCTCGCCGGCGCGCCCGCGCGGCCCCGGCGCGTAGCGCCGCGCGGGGGGGCGCTCCGGCGGGGGCGGCCAGGCCGCCGGGATCTCCTGCTCCTCCTCGTCCCGGTCCCCCTCGGTCGCGTCGTGGGCGAGCTTCACCGCCGCCGCCGCGATATCCATCACGTCGAACTCGTCGGCCAGCCCCTCGACCACCACCCGGAAGCGCTCGGCGCCGCCCTCGAGCAGCGCCTCCCGGAGCGAGGCGCGGGTCAGCTCGAGGCGCCGGGCGCGCAGATCGGCGATCGTCGGGAGGGTGGCGGCCTCGATGCGCTGGCCCGTGAGCCGCTCGACGTTGCGGAGCATGCGGTGCTCGCGCGGCTCCAGGAGCGTGATGGCCGCGCCCTCGCGGCCGGCGCGCCCCGTGCGGCCGATGCGGTGCACGTACACCTCGGGGGCGCAGGGGACGTCGTAGTTGATGACGTGCGAGACGTGCTCGATGTCGAGCCCTCGCGCCGCGACGTCGGTGGCGACGAGCAGATCGGCCGCGCCGGCGCGGAACCGGCCCATCACGCGATCCCGGTGCTCCTGCGAGAGCCCGCCGTGGAGCGCCTGGGCCTCGTAGCCGCGGGCGAGCAGCGCCTCCGACAGCTCGTCGACCTCGTTGCGCGTGCGACAGAAGATGATGGCCGAGCTCGGATCCTCCATGTCGAGCACCCGGGTCAGCGCCGCGGGCTTGTGCGCGCGCGGCACGACGTAGGCCGCCTGGCGGACGCGCGGGAGCTCGCCCGGGGCCTCCTTCTCGCCGGCGATCTTGACGCGCACCGGCTCGCGCAGGTGCCGGCCGGCGATCCCGGCGATCCGCGGGGGCAGCGTCGCGGAGAAGAGCACGGTCTGCCGCGCGCCCGGCGTGGCCGAGAGGATGGCCTCCAGCGCCTCGGCGAAGCCCATGTCGAGCATCTCGTCGGCCTCGTCGAGGACGACCGTGCGGATGCCGTCGAGCAGGAGCGTGCCGCGGCCGATGTGATCGAGCGCGCGGCCGGGCGTCGCCACGACGACGTGGACCCCGCGGCGCAGCGCGCGCAGCTGCTGCCCGAACGGCTGGCCGCCGTACACGGACAGCACCTGCACGCCCAGCCGGCGACCGTAGCGGTGCACCGCCTCGGCCACCTGCATGGCGAGCTCGCGGGTCGGCACGAGCACCAGCGCCGCGGGGCTGCCCGGCGGCTCGCCGCCGATCTCGAGCCGCTGCAGGAGCGGCAGCGCGAACGCCGCCGTCTTCCCGGTGCCTGTCGCGGCCTGACCGAGCAGATCGTGCCCTGCCAGGAGGTGCGGGATCGCCTCGCGCTGGATGGGCGTGGGCTCCTCGTAGCCGAGCTCGGCGAGCGCGCCGAGGAGGGCAGGCGCGAGGCCGAACGCGGCGAAGCCGGCAGGCGAGGTGGTCGGTTCCACGGCGGCTTCGCGTCTCATGGGTGCGCGCGGGCGGGATGGCAATCCGCCCGGCCCGGGAAGCGCGCAGGGCTCCGGCGGGTCGGTGGCCCTGCGGCCGATCCCGCGCCATCGAGCACGCCAGTCGAGCTCTGCGAGCACCGAGCGCGTCAGCCGAGCACGGGGGCCGTCGAGCGCGTCAGCCGAGCGCGTCAATCGAGCGCTGCGGCGAGCGCACGGTACCGTTCGGGGAGGCGCGTGACGTCCACCTGGCCGAGCAGCGCGCGGGCGCCCTCGCGGGCCCGCGGGCTGTCCTCGGGGGCGCGGCGCACGGCCTCGAGGTGGAGCTCCAGGGCCCGCAGCCGCTCCGCGGCCGCCTGCGCGCCCCGGCCCTGGAGCTCCAGGATCGCGGCGTGCTCCGCGCAGAGCGCCGCGTAGGCGCCGATCTTCTCGTGGTCGCCGAGCAGCGTGGCCGCGCCCGCGGCGTCGACCCGGTCGAGCATGTCCCGCATCGGACCGAAGAGCCCATCCGCGGTCTCGCGCAGCACGCGGTGGGCTTCGGTCAGGTCGCCTGCGCGCCGGAGCCCGGCGATCCGGCCGATGGCCGCGGCGAGCTGCTCGATCATGCGGAGGATGTAATCGCGCTGTCTCAGCGACATGGGGTCTCCTCGATGTGGGTGTGCCCCGGGCACCGCGAGACGCGGCGGCCCTGGGGCCGTGGCCCGCGCGCATCCTGGCCCGTGACAGGATACCGCGCCAGAGCGGTGGACCGAGAGACACCGAGGGCCTGACGAGTGCTACTGGATCCGCCGTGCGCTTCGTCAATCCGTATCCCTGCGGTCACCCTCCGCGGAACGAGGACCTGCGCAGCGTGCTGGTGAAGGCGGTCCGGGGTGAGATCGTCGACGGCGACGACCGCGTCTTGACCGAGCTGGACCGAGCGGCGCTGAAGACCCTTGGACCGGCCCTCGAGATCCGTGAGGACAGGCCCTGCTTCGACGAGCGGTGCCGTGGGCCGCTCGGGCTGCCGCAGCTCGGGCTCCTCCTCTCCGGCGAGGCCGGCCCGGTCGGCCGTCTGGACCTGTACCCGGAGAACCGCTCGATCTACTGGCGCGGCCTCGACTGGAAGCAGTGGGGCGGCTGGTCCGAGCTCCGCGACGGCCGCGCGCTGCTCGAGCTGCTCGCCGCGCACGGCATCCCGGCGCCGCTCGAGGACGTGACGCGCTGGCACGGCGAGGAGGGCGAGCGCGTGCGGCGTGAATGGATCAAGGCCATCCCGCCGAACCTCAAGGGTCCCTGGTGCGCCTCGGCCGATCGCCTCCTGGACCCCTGGCACATGCTGGAGGCGGCGACGTGGGTCGGTCAGGCCGGCGCGAGCCTGCGCAAGGCCCGAGGGCTCCTGGAATGGTACGGCGCGGCCTCCGGGCCGTTCGCGCGGCGGCCCGACCACGAGCTGCTCCCGCGGCTCCTGCTCGGTCGCTTCCTCGGCGAGGACCTCCGGCGCGCGCTCCAGCCCCAGCCGAGCGACCCGGCGCTCGCGGGCGCCGGGCGCCACCTCCTCGACGCCGGGCCGCTCTCCCCGAGCGCCCGCGCCCAGCTCGTCGAGCCGCTCGACGCGCGGCTCCGCGAGGCGATCGTCGACGCGGTACGCCGGCGCGCGTCCGGCGCGGACGCGGATCGGCTGCGCGCGCGGCTCTTCCCGGCGCCGTTCGTCCCGCCGGAGCCCACCACGCTGGTCGGCGCCTCGAGCACGCTGCGCCTGCGCCGCCCGGTGGCCGCCGGCGACGCGGTGTACGCCGTGGATTTCCAGGACATCGTGCGCCTCGAAGGGGGCGCGCGATCCGTCGTCGGCAAGCTCCTTAGCGACGCCGTCCTCGCGGTCCGGGGCGGCCGGCTGCTCGTGGGCAAGGGCGGCGGCGTGCAGGAGCTCGACGCGCGTGGGAACGTCGTGGCCGTGCACCCGGCAGCGACACCCGAGCAGGCGGCCGCCGCGCGCGCTGTCGCCGCGGCGTGGTCCGCGCCGGCCGCGGCGCCGGCCCTGGGCGAGCCGCTCGGCCCCACGCCCGACGAGCGCGACGCGTTCGAGGCGCTCGCGCACCTCGGGCTCGGCGCGCCGCCCTCGGCGCGGGCCGTGGGGCGCGATCACCTCGAGGCGGGCGGGCGCGCGGTCGTCCGCCGCGGCGAGGCGGGCGCGCCGCCCCGGCGGATCGCGCTGCCCGGGCGCGCCATGCTGCACGCCTCCTCCGCGTCGCACCTCGCGCTCGCGCTCGACGCCGGCGACGCCTGCCAGATCGCGTGGGTGGAGGAGGGCACCGACGCGCTGCGCCTGTCGCCGCCGCTCCGGATCGCCCCGCGCGCGCTCCGCTTCCTGCTCGCCACGGGCGCCGCCGCGCTGCTCGGCGTCGACCTGGGCGCCGGCGAGGTCGTGCTGCGCGTCGGCCTCGAGCGCGCCGGCGGGCGACCCGGGCGGCCATGAGCGCCCACGTCTCGCTGTTCGTCATGTCGCTCTCGGCGATCTTCTTCGTCGTGGACCCCATCGGCATCGTGCCGCTGTTCCTGACGATGACCGCGGGCGATCCGCCGGAGAAGGCGCGGCGCACCGCGCTCCGCGCGTGCGTCGTCGCCGGCGGGCTGATGCTCTTCTTCGCCCTCTGCGGCAACGTCCTCTTCAAGGTCTTCGGCGTCTCGCTGGGCGCGTTCCGCGTCGCGGGCGGCGTCCTGCTGCTCATCACGGCGCTCGACATGCTGCGCGCGCGCTCGTCCGCGACGCGCACCACCCCGTCCGAGGAGCAGGACGGCATCGCGAAGGAGGACGTGGCGCTGGTGCCGCTCGCCATGCCGCTCCTCGCCGGGCCAGGCGCCATCGCCAGCGTGATGGTGCTCATGGCGCGCGCGGGCGACGACCTCGTGGCCATGGCGCTGGTGCTCACCAGCGTGGCGATCACCTTCGCGGCGTCCTACTTCGTGCTGCGCGGCGCGGGGCTCGTCCAGCGGGCGCTCCGGGCGTCCGGCGTGGCCGTGCTCGAGCGCGTCATGGGCCTGATCCTGGCCGCCATCGCGGTGCAGTTCATCGCGGACGGGGTCAAGGAGCTCTGGCGGGGGTGACGCGGCCCATCGCGCCGAGGCGCGCCATCGCGTAGGCGAGCCCGCTCTGGAGCGTGCTCTGCGTGCTGATCCGGCCGAAATCGATCCCCAGCCCGATGAGGGTCTTGGCGATCTCCGGGCCGACGCCCACCATCACGCTCTGGCACCCGAGGAGCTCGGCCGCCTGCACGGCGCGGATCAGGTGGCGCGCCACCGCGGCGTCGATGACCGGCACGCCGGTGATGTCGAGGATCACGAACTCCGCGCTCCGCTGCCCGATGGCCCCGAGCAGGCTCTCCAGCGCCTGGGCGGCGCGCCGGTCGTTGATCTCCCCGACCAGGGGGATGAGCAAGATCCCCTCCCAGACCTGGATGACCGGCATCGCCACGCGATCGAGCAGCGCCGCCTGCGCGCTGATGATCGCGCGCTGCTCCCGGTTCTCCGCCTCCATCCGCTCGGCCAGGAGGTGGCGCCGCTTCAGCTCGGTGATGTCCGTGATGAGCCCACACAGGCCGACCACGTCGCCCTGCGCGTTCCTCATCGGGAACTTGCGGGTCCAGATCGTGCGCGTCACCCCGTCCGCGCCCGTGGCGAGCTCCTCGTTCTCGCGCGGCTCACCGGAGCTGAAGACCGCGTCGTCGTGGGCCCAGAACACGTCGGCCTGCTCCTTCGGCCAGTAATCCGGGTCGCTGCGGCCGATCAGGTCCTCGTAGCGCTGCCCGATGAGCCTGCAGAAGCCCTGGTTGCAGGCGATCCAGCGGTGCTGCCGGTCCTTGACGAAGATCGGATCCGGGATGGTGTCGATGACGAGCTGGAGCAACTCGAACGTCGTCCAGTCCGAGACCTCGATGCACGGAAGAGTGAACGCCACGCCGCTGCCCGATCTCTCCTCGGTCGACATGCTCCAGCTTAGCTGGCATCACCGGCGGTGTCCGCAAGGAGCGACGCTGCAGACCGCGCGCCTGGAGGCCTGATGCGCGCTGGCGCACATCGCGGCGGCGAGCGGGGCGCGCGGCCGGTCTCGCGCTCGACGACGTGTCCGGCACGCGGTCCTCGGCGCCGTCGCCGATGGCGACGTCGAGGCGCGCGAGGCGCGCGGCGCACCGCTCGGGGAGGCCCGCCCGGACGAGGTGCGCGGCGCTCGAGGTGACGCTCGATCTGTACGACAATCGCCCTCTCGGCACCGACACCGACGCCGAGGCGCTGCAGACCACGACCAGCGGACGCTGCCCTGCGCCATCGCGCCGCGAGCGAAACCGAAACGTGAACAGGCCGGGAACAGGCCGGGAACAGGCCGGGAACAGGCCGGGAACAGGCCGGGAACAGGCCGGGAACAGGCCGGGAACAGGCCGGGAACAGGCCGGGAACAGACCGCGAGCAGCCCGCGAGCAGCCCGCGAGAAAACTATCGAGAGGCGAGGGCTCTATTCTCGACACCGGTTGCCCGGCTGATGTAGTCTGCGAGATTGGACATGGCTCAGCCCTGCAGCACGACCAGCACGCTCGACGACTTCCTCCTGCATTGTACGGACATGGTCTTCATCGCCAGCGAGGGCGGCGCGCTGCATCGCACGAGCAGCGCGCTCACGCGGGCGTTGAGCTCCGAGCTCCTCGATGCGGCCTCGCAAGCGGGGCTCGCCCCTCTGGTCTACGCTGACGACAGGCGCGCGTTCGACGAGGCGTGGGGGCGCCTCCGCGGCGCGGCAGAGCCCATGGTCCTCGATCTGCGGCTCAAGACGGCGGATGGCTCCTTCAAGTTCTTCCAGTGCACCGCGCGATGGGTGCCCGAGAAGGGAGAGGTTTATGGAACGCTCCGCGACGCGGAGGAGCGAATCCGGCACGAGATACAGCTGAAGCTCTTCAAGGCGATCAACGACAATCTCCCCGTCTGCCTGTGGGCGATCGACACGCGAGGGGTCTTCGTCCTCCACGACGGCAAGGCGCTCGCGGCCGCCGGGCTCAGGCCGGGGCAGTTCCTCGGGCAGAATATGTTCGACATCTACCCGGAGGAGGGCACGAGGGAGCTGCGCAAGGCGCTCACGGGCACGATGTCTTACTTCGTGAACGAGATCGACGGCGTCCACTGGGCGGCCTGGTATTTGCCCATCCAGAACGAGCGCGGCGACGTCACCCACGTCGCGGGGATCAGCCTCGACATCACGCCCGAGAAGCGCACCGAGCAGGAGCTCCGCGCGAAGCTCGATCTCATCCAGAGGCAGCAGCAGGTCATCCGCTCGCTGTCGACGCCGATCATCCAGGTGTGGGACCGCGTGCTCACGCTGCCGCTCGTCGGCATGTTCGACAGCGCGCGCGCCGCCGACGTGATGGAAGGGGTCCTCCGCGAGGTCGTCCGGACGCAGGCGCGCTACACCATCCTCGATCTCACCGGGATCGAGGCGATGGACACGGGGACGGCGGACCATCTCTTGAAGCTCGCCGGCGCCATAAGGCTCCTCGGCGCCGAGGCGATCATCACGGGCATCCACCCTGCCATCGCCCAGACCATCGTCGGGCTCGGCGTGGATCTCTCGTCGATCGAGACACGCTCGACGCTGCGGCAGGGGCTCGAGCACTGCATTCGCAGGATGAGCCGCGAGGCCAGTTAACGCGGCGTGACGCTCCCTCGGCCGCCTGGCTCGGTCCGGCTTGGTCCGGCGCTCTGACGCGGCACGACATCCCGGGCCGCCCGGCGCGCGGCCGCCGTCTCGAGGCGGACGGCGTGACAGGTGCGACGACGTCGCCGGAGGGCGCCGCACCGGCGATGGATTCGCACGTCCGCCTCGACCCCCCTCGACCCATCGACCTCACGTGTCATGCGCGTGACATGAAGACCCCATGAGGAGCTCATGAGGGGTTGATGTCGAAACGTCGAAATCCGGGGACAGGCGCGAGCTGCGCTTGACCGAGTTTGTTTAAATAAGTATATTAACTTATTGGACCTTTGACGCGCGAGCACCCAACGAAAGGGGTGAAATCCATGAGCACGAACGGTGGTCGTTTCAGCAGCTTTCTGCGTCGTGTCTTGCCGGTTGCATCCATGCTCGCGCTCGCAGGCGCCGCCACCCTGTTGATCGCGCGCCCCGCGGAGGGGACGAGCTCGAACGGCCTGCCACGGCTCGAGGCGCTGCAGGAGATCGAGCAGCTCGAGTATTGTTACGCGGCCGGGACCGACGCGATCGGCCGCGGGGATCTGGCGAAGGGCAAGCAGATCTACTCGGAGTGCTTCACGCCGAACGCCCCGGTCGTGATATGGGCGGCCGGCACCGACACGGACGATCCGCCGGCCGTCTCGGTGCCGAGCGCCGACGCCTGGGCGGACCTCATCGACGATCTGTTCGCGGACTCCGGTTATGTCAGCACGCAGCACCTGATCAGCAACATCCGCATCGACATCCTCCCCGGCGGCAGCACGGCGAAGATCACCTCCTACCTGATCGCGACGCACGTCTACGACCCGCTGGGCAGCGTCCAGGTGGCGCATGGCACGTACGAGAACGAGGCGGTCTTGACGCCCTCGGGCTGGAAGCTCAGCAAGCGCACGTTCCAGACCCTCTCGTTCATGCGCGTCGACGCGCCCGCTCCCTGAGCTAGTACGTTATCCCCCACCCCTGGTAGAGGCGCCGCAGAGCGGCGGTCACCCGCACAGGAGACGGGCCCAGATCGGCGTTTTCGGCGCGGAAGCGCGCTCCGGTGCGCTGAGCACCGAAAACGTCGAGATGGGCCCGTCTCCGAAGCGGGTGACCGCCGCTCTAGTCCCAGCGCTCGGACAGCACGGCCCTCATCCGGTCGATGCGCAGGGCGCGCTCCAGCGCGCGGCCCTCGAACGCGCTGAGCAGGGAGGGGAGGGCCTGCCGGGCCAGGGCCAGGAGCGCGCGGCGGCGGACCTCGGCGTCGAGCCTGCCCTCGGTGAGGATCTGGCTGAAGGCGAGGGCGAGGATCGCCTCGTCGCGGGTGAGCAGGCTGTACTCGTCCTGCTCGCCGAGGGCCTGGACCTCCGCCGCGTCCACGGCGTCCCAGCCTGCGTTGTCGACCTCCCAGCGCTCGAGCAGCGCGTCGAGGAGCTCGAGGGGGCTCCTCGTCGGGTGCTCGTCACGGAAGTCGCGGAACGCGGCGAGGGTCTCGTGCGCGGTCTCGTTGCCGAAGGGGGCGGTCTCCTCGGTGAGCGACCAGAAGAACGGGTCGGTGAGGGCAGCGACGGCCCGGGGGTGGCTGTCCTCGGGGGAGAGATCGGGCAGATCGGGCGCTTCGGTCATGGGGGGGTGGCTCTCCGTCGGGTGAGGCGGCCGCGCCGCGCGGCCACTCTACCGCGCCGGAGCGCAGGGCGCCCTCCGGCCCGGGGCCCTGGCTCCCGGCGCGCGCCGGCGCCGCCGACCCCGGCGCCGCCAACCCCGGCGCAGCGACGGCCGCCGCGCGGCGCCGCCCGGCAGACCCGGCCGCCCGCGGCCCGCAGGCGCGCGCCCGTGCCGACGGATTGACCATTGTCCAACATGTTGGCGTCCTCTCTGACCTGCTGGACATCGTGGTTTACCCTGAAGGCATCTGGAGCTCAGCGCCAGCCGCCCTCCGGCCCGAGGGCCCGGCCTGCGCCGCCGAGCGCGAACGGATCAACGTCGGTCAACGAAAACACCACTCGTCGCAGGAGAGCGCCATCATGAAGGTAGCCATCTTGGTCGGTAGCGTGAGGATCGGGAGACAGTCGCACAAGATCGCCCACCACGTGGAGCGGAGGCTCCAGGAGAGGGGCATCGCGGTCGACCTGATCGACCTGGCCGCGGACCCGCTGCCGATCCTGGAGGAGCGCTCCGGTCGGGATCCGGAGCTCCAGGCGCGGGTCGAGCGCCTGAGCGAGCGCCTCCAGGCCGCGGACGCCCTGCTGCTCGTGACGCCGGAGTATCACGGCAGCTTCTCCGGCGTGCTGAAGAACGCGCTGGATTATTTCTGGGAGGAGTTCAACCGAAAGCCGATCGGCGTGGTCGCGGTCTCGGCGGGGAAGATGGGAGGCATCAACGCCTCGACCCAGCTCCAGCACGTGATCCTGAGCCTGGGGGCCTTCCCGCTGCCCACGAAGCTGCTCGTCCCTGAGGTCCAGAGCGTGTTCGACGAGTCGCTCCAGGTGAAGAGCGAGCCGGTCGCGAAGCTGACCACCCGGTTCCTGGAGGAGTTCCTGTGGTTCGCCCACGCCGTCGTCCAGGCGAAGCGAGCGCCCCAATCCTCCTGGCTGTCCGTCGCGTAGGCGCCCGCCGGCCGCGGCTCAGTGGCCCTTCTCTTCGCCGCCCAGAAGCCGCTTCGCCGCGGTCACGACGCCCAGCACCACCGCGCCCGCCACGACGCCGACCACGGCGTCGGCCAGCGTCGGCACCACGGCGCCGAGCACCGGGCCGGCGCCGTGGGCCACGCCCTCGATCCCGTGGTGCAGCGCCGGCACGCCGTGCGTCAGGATGCCGCCGCCGACCAGGAACATCGCCGCCGTGCCGGCGATCGACAGGCCCTTCATCAGCCAGGGCGCCGTCTTCAGGAGGCCGCGGCCCAGCGACCGCTGCAGCGAGCCGCCCTGCTGGCTCAGGTACAGGCCAGCGTCGTCGAGCTTCACGATGCCGGCGACGAGGCCGTAGACGCCCACCGTGATGATCACGGCGATGCCGCACAGCACCGCCACCTGGGTGCCGAACGACGCCCCCGCCAC
This sequence comes from Sorangium cellulosum, assembly GCF_004135735.1. Taxonomy (GTDB): domain Bacteria; phylum Myxococcota_A; class Polyangia; order Polyangiales; family Polyangiaceae; genus Sorangium; species Sorangium cellulosum_F. Next base: position 1,044,825 of record NZ_CP012670.1, read on the forward strand.
GGTGCCCAGGGTGATCGCCATGATCTCGGCCGACAGGATGAAGTCGGTGCGCACCGCGCCCTTGATCTTGTCCCTCTCGAAGGCCACGAGGTCGATCTTCGGGTCGGTGACCGCCTGGACCAGCTCGGCGTGGCGCGCCTTGTCCTCCTCCTCGCTGTGCAGCAGCTTGTGGGCGAGCTTCTCGAAGCCCTCGTAACAGAGGAAGCCGCCGCCCACCATCAGCAGCGGGGTGACGGCCCAGGGCGCGAAGGCGCTGATCGCCAGCGCCGCCGGCACCAGCATGGCCTTGTTGAGCAACGAGCCCTTGGCCACCGCCAGCACGACGGGCAGCTCGCGATCGGCGGAGATCCCGGTCACCTGCTGGGCGTTCAGCGCCAGGTCGTCGCCCAGCACGCCGGCGGTCTTCTTGGTGGCCACCTTGGTCAGCACGGCCACGTCGTCCAGCAGGGTGGCGATGTCGTCGATCAGGGCGAGCAGGCTGCTTCCGGCCATGGAAAAGATCCTCGTCGTCGGATGAATGGGGTCGATCGCGTCGCGGCGGCGCCGCCGGGCGGCGACCGTCGCGCCGGCATGGTAGCGGGCGGCGGGCTCGTCGGATCGAAGATCCTTTGCGGAGGGGCCGACGCGGCGGGCCGTCGGACCGTCGGAGGCGACGGCTACGGGAGCTCCCAGCGCTGCGCGTCCCCTCGGCACGCGGGCGGGCAGCCTTCGCCGTTCGGGTACGAGGTCTTGTACTCGGGGGTGAAGCTCCGCTCTCCGAGGACGGCGCCATCCCGCCGCGCCACGACGTCGACGCGCGCCGGCGTGCCGTGGATCGCGATCCCCTGCGTGAACTGGCCGGGGACCGGGGTGCAGCTCTGGGAGACGGAGTCGCTATCCCTCGTCTCCGTGCACGTGGTCACGGGATTGACCGAGACCATGACGGTCGGGCTGCACTGGACGAACACGCCGCCGCCGCCGGGCTGCGGCGTGTTCGTCCAGCGGTAGGCGCACGACACCGCGTCGCCGTCCACCGTGAGCTCCAGCGTGTACTCGCCCGCCGGCCAGCTCTTGTCCGCCGTCCCGGTGAGGATGGAGAAGCTGTTGACGCAGCCCATCTCGGTGCATTGCTTCGTGGCGCAGCCGGACGCGGCGGCGGTCACGGCGAGCCCGGCGACGAGCGCGGCGGCCTTGCGCGCGCCGGAGCCGAGTGGGACGAGGGGAAAAAGAGACGAAGTCACAGGGGCATCCTCCTCTCCGGCGGAACCGCCGGGGTCGACCCGCAGGCGTAGCAACGGGCAGGCCACCTGCGCGGACGCGAGGGCCCGGTTCTCGTGACGCTTTGCACCGCGCGCACGCCCAGCGACACATGACAGGCGTGTCAGGGCGACATGCGGTTCGAGGCGATGCCGCAAGGCGGGGGCAGGCCGCTGGATGTCTTCTTGGCGTCGTTGGCGCCATGGCGGTTCTCCTGCTGATCCGGGGCACGTTCCCGCAGTCGTGCTAGCCGCCCCGATGCCGGTGGTAGTGAGCGGCCACCTTCCTCCGGTTGCCGCACAGATCCATGCTGCACCAGCGCCGGGCGTGGTTCTTCGAGGTGTCGTGGAAGTAGAGGACGCAGTCGGGGTTCCCGCAGCGCTTCACGAGCCCCGGATCCACGTCGCAGAGCAGGCCCGCGGCCGCCTCGGCGATGGGGCGGAGGAGCTGCGCCGGCTCGTCGATCCGCACATGGACCCGGCGCACGAACCCGCCGCGCGCCCGCGCGACCTCGGTGGACCCCGCGTCGAGGCGGAGCGCCCGGTTGAGCGCGTCGAGCGCGCCCTGGCCTGACGCGCCGCGCTCGCGCGGCCGCTCGATCAGCGCGCGCAGCGCCGCCCGGAGCTCGTGCGCCCGCTCCACGGCGCGCGCCCCCTCGTTCGACCCCTCCCAGCGCTCGAGGACGCCCGCCGCGGCCGCGCGATCGAGGAAGCCCGCCTCCTCGGACCAGCCGACCAGGCTGCGCAGATCCGGGAGCAAGTCCACCCGGCCGCCGCGCTGCACCGGCTCGGTGTTGAGGAAATCGAGCGCCCGGTGATTGCCGAGCCAGAGGAAACGCGACGCGCTGCTAACCATCGACCACCCACTTGACTGGTTAGCATGCCGGCCATATAACCGTCAAAGTCAGCGAATGGAGGTTAGTATGAGGCGCGAGGGGAGCGTGAACGTGGGGCCCGGGCGATCGGCGGTGCGATCTCGGGAGGTCGATCCGGCGAGGACCGGGGACATGGGCGCCGCGCAGGGCACGGCCGGTCTCGCGGAGGCCGCGGCGGGGCGGCGCTCCGGGCTCGCGCGGCTCGGCCGGGCCGTGGGCGGGCTGGCTTCCGCCGCGCTCGTCGCCGCGCTCGCGGGCTGCGCCACCCCGGCGCTCGCGCCGGGCAGCCACGCCGCCGCGCCGGGCAGCCACGCCGCCGCGCCGGGCAGCCACGCCGCCGCGCCGGGCAGCGCCAGCGCGCCGGCCGACGCACACGCAGGGGACCGGGCGCCGGCGGCGGCGCCCGACGCGGTGTGGCCGGACAAGACGCGCTACCGCACCGTGGAGGTGCGAGGTCGCCGGATCTTCTACCGCGAGGCCGGGCGCCGCGATCGCCCCGTGCTGCTCCTGCTCCACGGCTTCCCGTCGTCGTCCCACGAGTACCGGGAGCTGATCCCGCTGCTGTCGGGCCGGTATCGCGTGGTGGCGCCGGACTACCCGGGATCGGGCTACAGCGATCGCCCCTCTCCGTCCGAGGTCACGTACACGTTCGACTTCCTCGCGGAGCACATCACCGGCTTCACCGAGGCGCTCGGGCTCACGCGGTACGTGATCTACATGCATGATTTCGGCGGGCCGGTCGGGTTCCGTGTCGCCATGGCCCACCCCGAGCGGCTGCGCGGGCTCGTCGTGCAGAACGCCAACGCGTATGTCGACGGCCTGTCCGAGGCGCTGCGGGAGGGGATCCAGCACGCCCACGAGGACCGGTCCCCGGCCACCGCCGCTGTCGTGGCCCAGCTCGTCAGCGCCGCGGGGGTCAAGGAAGAGCAATATCTCCGGCACGTGCCGGCGGCGCAGCGCGAGCGCGTGAGCCCCGATGCCTGGACCCACGACCTCGCCTTCCTGGCCACCCCGGAGGACCGCGCGATCCAGGTCCAGCTCCTCCAGGACTACCAGACGAACGTCAACGCCTATCCGTCATGGCAGGCGTTCCTGCGCGCCCGGAAGCCGCCGACCCTCATCGTGTGGGGGCGCGACGACGCGGATTTCATCCGCGCCGGCGCGAAGGCGTACCTCCGCGATCTGCCCGACGCGGAGCTCCACTTGCTCGACGCGGGGCACTTCGCCGTGGAGGAGCGGCCGGTCGAGATCGCCCAGCACATCACGCGCTTCATGGAGCGGCTCCCTCGCTGAGCCCGGGCGGCGTCGCGCCCCCCGCGCGCCGGCGCGGCGCCGCCCGCCCGCGCGGCAGGGCGCCTCGCCTCGCCGCGGGGCGGGGAAGGGGTTGCCATGATCGAGATATTCGAGGACGGTGGGTCCGAGGAAGGTTCGCTGGAGGTGCAGATGAGTCAGGAAGCCGCCGTGTCCCGTCCACCGCTGCCGCCGTTCACCGCCGAGACCGCCGCCCAGAAGGCGCGCCTCGCCGAGGACGCCTGGAACAGCCGAGAGCCCGCGCGCGTGGCGCTGGCGTACACCGTCGATAGCCGCTGGCGCAACCGGGCCGAGTTCCTCGAGGGACGGGAGGCGATCGAGGCGTTCCTGCGCCGGAAATGGCAGCGGGAGCTCGATTACCGGTTGATCAAGGAGGTCTGGGCGTTCACGGCGGACCGGATCGCCGTGCGCTTCGTCTACGAGTGGCACGACGACAGCGGGAACTGGTACCGATCCCACGGCAACGAACAGTGGGAGTTCGACGCGCGCGGGCTCATGCGGCGCCGCGAGGCGAGCATCAACGACGTGCGGATCGCGGCGGAAGAGCGGAAGTTCCGCTGGCCGCTCGGGAGGCGGCCGGACGATCACCCCGGGCTGAGCGAGCTCGGGCTGTAGCGGAGGAGCGCATGGGGCCGCGCGACGTGACCACGCGAGAGATCCTCGACTTCCATGCACGCCCCGCGGCGATGACGTCCGGCGGCGGACACGCGACCCTGTTCGACGCGCTGCCGCGGGACGTGGCCGCGCTCGCCCGCGTCGCGCAGGGCCTCCTGCTGCACGAGCACTGGGCGAACGCTTACGGCGCGGCGCTCTCGGCCGAGCGCCGCGGCGAGTCCCACCTCCGCCCGGCAGCGCGGATGCTGGAGCGCCTCCTCGCCCACGACGGCGCGCCTGCGTGTGCCGGCGACCGTCTAGAACGCCGTGCTGAAGCGTCCCGAGGCGGTCTGAGCGGTGTGGCGCCGGCGACCGCGGCGTTCCTGGTCGGCGCCGGGGCGCGTGGACGCCGCAGGTCACCGGCGCGGCGTCGTCAGGCGCGGTGGGCCGCGCCCGGGCGGCCCCGGGCGCCGAGCGCGTAGGCGACCCCCCGCTCCAGCGTGCCCCGCGTGACGATGCCCCCGAGCTCCGCCTCGAGCTGCACGAGCGTCTGCGCCACGCTCGGCCGGATCCCGGTGATCACGATCTCGGCCCCGAGCAGCCGCACGCTCCGGGCGGCCCGGACCAGGGCGTCCGTCACCTCGGCGCCGGCCTCCGACACGCCGGTGACGTCGAAGATGGCGATGCTCGCCTGCTGGCTCGAGACCCCGAGCAGGAGCGCCTCGATCACCTGATCGGCGCGGGCGCGGCTCATCTTGCCGACGAGCGGCACCACGAGCACCCCCGGCGCGATGGGCAGGAGCGGCGTGGAGATGGACCGGAGCGTCTCTTCCTGGACGCGGAGCATCTGCTCCTGCATCCGCCGGTTCTCCTCCTCCGCCTGCACGCGCGCCGTGATGTCCGTCGAGATGCCGCAGACGCCCGTCACCTCGCCGTCCTCGTCACGGAGCGCGAACCGGGTGCCCACGAACACCCGTGTGCGGCCGTCCCGCTCCAGCCGCTCCTCTAGGGTGATCGGCGCGTCCGCGGCCATGGCGTCGCGGTCCTGCTCCTCGAACCTGTCGGCGACGGGCCCGGGCAGGAACGCGCGCGGGTTCTCCCCGAGCAGCTCGCTCCGGCTCCTGCCGAAGATCGCGGCGAGCTGGCGGTTCGCGACGGTGTAGCGGCCCTCCTGGTCCCGCGCGTAGATGACCAGCGGCGCGTTGTCGATGATGGCCTCCAGCAGCGCGGCGCTCCGGCGTTGCTGCGCCTCGGCCTCCTTGTGCGCCGTGACGTCGCTGACCATCACCACCACGAACCGGACCCCAGTCTCGTCCCGGAGCGGCAGATAGGTCGCCTCGAGCATGCACCGGTGGCCCACCTGGGACCCGCCGCGGATGACGTACGGCGTCGCCGGGAGCACGGTCGCCTCGCCGGCCACAGCGCGCGAGAAGGGCTCGATGAACCCCTGCGCCGCGGCCTCGGGGTCTTGGAGGACGTTGTACCTGCCCACGATGTCCTCGCGCGTGAAATTGTACCACCTGCAGCACGACGCGTTGACCGCGGCCGCGAGCCCGTCGGGGCGGTAGACGAAGAGCGGCGTCGGGATCAGGTCGAAGACGGCCGCGAAGGGGATGCTGTCCTCTGGAGCGGCCTGCGCGTCCGCGTTCGGCGCGCCTCGGCCGAGCCCCCGCTCCAGCTCTGCGACACGGGCGCGCAGCCGGGCGTTCTCGGCCGCGAGCCCCTCATCGAGTCCCTGCGTGTTCATGGATCCCTCATCTGGCGTCCGACGACCGTCCCTCGCGCTCCCCTGGGCTCGATCCGTGCGCGTGGCTCTTGCCCGCGAGCGACCACGGCCTGGATCGCCAGGGAGCATGGCCGTACCTCTATCATGTCTCGCGGAGCGATTGACGGCGTGAACCGCCTCATCGAGAGAGCGGAGCTGCCCTCGACGCTGAGGTCGCCTGGCGGATGGTGCTTGAGCGCCGGGGTGCTCCGGTAGAAGACCTGGAGACCCGGGTCCCAGCTCGCTGCCGATGTCCGGGATAGAGCGTGTCGTTGTGGGTGATCACGCTGGTATGAGGGCCACGCGGCGGCTGGCCCGTGGCACGCCGGAGGAGGCGCGTTATCGGCGCGGCGCCGCCTACCACCCGCAGGTCCTGCCGCGGTTCTCCTGGTCGAGCCACTCCTTGAGCGGCGCGAAGTAGTCGAGCATCGCCGTCGCGTCCATCCGTCGGGAGCCGGTCACCACCTCGAGCGCCTCGGGCCACGGGCGGCTCCGCCCCAGATCCATCATCCTGCGGAGCTTCTCGCCGGCCTTCGCGCTGCCGTGGATCGTGCAGCGATGGAGCGGCCCCTGGTACCCCGCTTCCTCGCAGAGCGCGCGGTGGATCTGGAACTGGAGGACGTGGGCGAGGAAGTACCGGATATAGGGGACGCTCGCCGCGACGTGGTACTTCGCGCCGGGGTCGAAGTCGGCCTCGGAGCGGGGCACCGGCGGGCGCACCCCCTGGTACCGCGCCCGGAGCTCCCACCAGGCCGCGTTGTACTCCGAAGGCGGGATCTCCCCCGAGAACACCCCCCAGCGCCACCGGTCGACCAGGAGCCCGAACGGCAGGAAGGCCACCTTGTTGAGGGCGTCGCGCAGGAGGAGCGAGAGGTCGCTCGACGGCGGGGGCAGCTCGGTCACGAGCCCGATCCGCTGGAGATACTCCGACGTGACCGAGAGCCCGATCACGTCGCCGAGGGCCTCGTGGAACGCGGGGTTGGGGCTGTCGCGGTAGAGCAGCGGCCGCTGGTTGTACGCCCTCTGGTAGAAGTTGTGGCCGAGCTCGTGGTGGATGGTCTGGAAGTCGTCGGCCGTGATCTCGATGCACATCTTGATGCGCAGATCGTCCTCGTCATCGATGTTCCACGCGCTCGCGTGGCAGACGACGTCGCGATCGGCCGGCTTGACGAAGAGCGACCGCTCCCAGAAGGTCTTGGGGAGCGGCTCGAACCCGAGCGAGACGAAGAACTGCTCGCCCGTCTTCACCATCTGGATCGGGGTGAACCCCTTCTCCTTGAGCACCGCGTCGAGGTCGTAGATCGGCGCCGCCTCCTCGGGCGCCACGAGATCGTAGAGGTTGCTCCAGTCCTGGGCCCACATGTCGCCGAGCAGATCGGCCCGGATCGGGCGCGCGTCGGGCACGACCTCCGCGCCGTACCTCGCGGCGAGCCGGCCGCGCACGTGGCAGTGGAGCGCGTCATAGAGCGGCTTGACCTGCTCCCAGAGGCGGTCGACCTCTCGCGGGAGCGCCCCCTTCGGCATCTCGTATTTCGCGCGCCAGGCGTCGCCGGTGTCCTTGAACCCGAGCTCGCGGGCGCCCTCGTTCGTCAGCGCCACGAGCCGCGTGAAATCGTCGCGCATGGGCGCAGAGACCGTGCGCCAGCCGACCCACGCGCGCTCCAGCTCCGCGGGATCTCGGCTCTTCGCCAGGATCCTGCTCAGCTCCTGGAGATCGAGGCACGCGCCGCCCGCAGGGCAGTACTTGCCCGCGCCGTACATCGCCTCGAGCCTCGACGAGAGGGTCGAGAGCTCCCTCGTCCTCTTCGGATCCGCGGGGGCGTACAGGGTCAGGGACGTGCGCAGGAGATCGATCCGCCTCCCCACGTCGTACGGCAAGTCGAGCCCCGCGAAGCGCGTTGCTCGCTGCGCGTACTGGGTCATCGCCCCGAGCAGCTTCGCGCTCGCCGCGGCCGAGAGGATCTGGGTATCGAAGGTGATGTACGTCGACGCGACCCACGCGGCCCGGTTGTTGTCGGTGCTGAGCTCGTGGAGCTCCGACTCCGTCGCCTCGATGAAGCGCGCGGCCTCCTCGGCCGTCGGCGCCGGCTCGGCCGGCGGCCCTGGCGTCGCGGGCGAGGGGCGAGCGGGGGGCTCGGAGCAGGCCGCGAGCAGCGCGAGGGCAGCGCCGGGCAGGGCGACGACGATCACCGGATGGATTCGCATCATTTCCGCGGCTCCCGGATCGCGGACATCTCCGGCGTGACATCGCGCCTCCCCCCGGATGACCTGATGTCATGGGGTGCGCCTCGGCGCCGCGATCCTCCAGGAGGCTCCTAAGGCCGCTCGCCGGCTCGAGCAACCGCCGTTGCGTCCGGCGGCCCGCCCTCGTCAGGCCGCGTCCTGCGCGCGAGGCGCGATGGGACTCTCTGGCATCCATGGCAGGCGCGAACGCCGCGCGGAGGGCCCGGATCGCGGGGAGGGCCGCGATGCGCACGACGACGCAAGGGGTTGCGCGACGGAGCAAGCGAGAGGCGCTCCGCTGCGGCTTCAGGGCGCGGCGGACACGGAGAGAATTCCCCGGTCAACCGTGCCGGCGGGTGATCGGAGCAGGCGCTCCCGGGGCGCAAGGCCCGGATTCCGGGGCGCCCGGTCCGGCTCCAGGACTCCGCAGGATCGCGGCGGAGCGGCCAAGGGGGCGTGGCACGGCGCTTGATGACGTGCCGACAGGAGAGGACAGCGCCGGGACTCGGCTGGATCCACGGCCGGTGATCCGACCGCGCGCCGCACGGCTGCGGCGACCGACGACCGGGCTGGGCCTCGGTCCGCCGGACCGGAAAGGAGGTCTACCTGATGGTTCCACTTCCGTGAGGATTCCACGCTCGTGATGGATCACCCCGGCGTCCGGGCGATCGACGCTCCCCGTCGCCCGGACGCCTGGGGGGATCCGCCCGCGGCCAGCGGCCGCGCTCTCCGTGATGAGGGGTCAGGGCACGACGGCCTGGAAATCGGGCCCCTGTGGCCCCCGGGTGAGGAGCACCGTCTCGGTCGGGGTGGCGAGGACGCGGAGCGGGGCTCCGGCGATCGTCTGCGCGCCGAGCAGCTCGAACGTGTCGCTGTGGTGCTCGAGCAGGGTGCCGGTCCCGTCGGGCGCGCTCCGGATCGTGACCAGGCTGCCGTCGTCGAGCCAGGCGGCGTCGTGGATCCGCGTGGGCAGCGAGCGCACGATGGTCAGCGTGGTGGCGTCGTAGAGGTTGCCGCTCCCGAGGAGCACGTGGCCGCCGTCGGGCGAGGGGCGGATCGGCGACGCGATCGCGTGGCCGCCGTGATAGGGGCTCTCGCCCTGGCCGGTGATGGCGCCGCTCGTCGTGTCGATCGACTCCCAGTACAGATCATTGGGCGAGAGGTTGTCGCCGAAGAAGTACATGCGACCGGCCGCGGGGCTGTAGGCGTACTCCCGGGAACGGTAATTCCAGTCGATGGCCGAGGCCCTCTCCCCGCTGGGGAGGAAGGTGTGGTGCGTGGCCCACGAGCCCGAGGGCGTGGCCGCCAGGACGATGGAACCGGCGGTGGCGAGGCCGTGGGGCTGTGCCGGGAGCGTCGCGAAGGGCGCCTCGGCGACCCCCGCCGCGAGGTCGATCCGGGTGAGCGCGCCGGACTGGTAAGCGACGTAGAGGCGGTGATCCTCCGCGCTGTACGCGGCGAACAGCGCGCCCGGGTCGTCGAGCAGGATCGGGTTCAGGTGGTCGTCCTCGGCGAGCGACCAGCGGAAGATCCGGTCGTGCTCCTTGCTGAAGAGATACACGACGTCATCGGCGCCGAGCATCACCTGATCCGGGACGTAGGCGGGGACGCTGCCCGCGATGTCGCAGGCGCCCGGGTCGCCCGCGAGCGCGTGCTCCGGGAGCTGGCAGGCGGAGTCGAGCGGGAAGGCGTCGAGGACGAGGCCCGTGGTGCTGTCCGCCTGCGAGCGGCCCGGATTCCAGGCGTCGGGGTAGCCGTCGCCGTCGGTGTCGGCGGACGCGGCGGGGTCCATCGGGAAGACGTCATCGAGGAAGGAGACGCCGTCACCGTCGCCGTCGTCGGTGGGCACGTACTCGGAGAAGACGGGCCGCGTCCCCGGATCGGTGACGACGACCACCGCACCCGGCCGTGACAGGACGCGGAGCGGCGCGCCCGAGAAGCGCTGGTAGTTGACGAGCAGGAAGGTCTCACCGCGCTCCTCCCACTGCTCGAGGAGCGTGTCGCCCGCGTCGGCGCGGAGGGTGATGAGCGTGCCGTCGGGCAGCCACGCGGCGTCGCTCGGGGCGATGGGGAGCGAGCTCGTGACCTCGAGGGTCGCCCCGTCGTAGAGATCGCCCGAGCCGAGCAGGACGTAGCGCCCGTCGACCGACGGGCGGATGGGCAGCGCGATGGAGAAGTCGCCGTGATAAGGGCTCTCGCCCTGGTCGGTGATGGCGCCGCTCTCGGTGTCGATCGACTCCCAGTGCAGGTCGTTGGGAGACGTGCCGTCGCGGAAGAAGTACATGCGGCCGGCCGCGGGGCTATAGGCGTACTCCCGGGAGTAGCGGCTCAGATCGACCACCGAGACCCTCTCCCCGCCGGGGAGGAAGGTGTAGTGCGTGGCCCAGGAGCCCGAGCGCGTGGCCGCCAGGACGACCGCGCCGGCCGTGGCGAGGCCGCCGGGCTGTGCCGGGAGCGTCGCGAAGGGCGCCTCGGCGGCCCCCGCCGCGAGGTCGATCCGGGTGAGCGCGCCGGACTGGTAAGCGACGTAGAGGCGGTGATCCTCCGCGCCGTAGGCGGCGTACAGCGCGTCCGGGCCGCCGAGCACGATGGGGTTCAGGTGGGTCTCTTCGGCGAGCGACCAGCGGAAGATCCGGTCGTGCGCCTTGCTGAGGAGATACACGACGTCATCGGCGCCGAGCATCACCTGATCCGGGAGATAATCCGGAATACCGTTCGCGATGTCGCAGGCGCCCGGGTCGCCCGCGAGCGCGTGCTCCGGGAGCTGGCAGGCGGAGTCGAGCGGGAAGGCGTCGAGGACGAGGCCGGTGGCGCTGTCCGCCTGCGAGCGGCCCGGATTCCAGGCGTCGGGGTAGCCGTCGCGGTCGGTGTCGGCCGACGCCGCCGGGTCTGTCGGGAAGGCGTCGTCGAGGAAGGAGACGCCGTCGCCGTCGCCGTCGTCGGTGAGGGTGTAGTCGTCGACGACGGGCCGCGAGCCATCGCTGGTGATCACGATCACCTCATCTGCGCGCGGCAAGACGCGGATCGGCTGCCCGGAGAAGCGCTGGACGTTCGCCGTCACGAAGAGCTCGCCGCGCTGCGCCCACTGCTCGAGGAGCGTGTCGCCCGCGTCGGCGCGGAGGGTGATGAGCGTGCCGTCGGGCAGCCATGCGGCGTCGCTCGGGGCGATGGGGAGCGAGCCTGTGACCTCCAGCGAGGTCCCGTCGTAGAGATCGCCCGAGCCGAGCAGGACGTGGCGTCCGTCCACCGACGGGCGGATGGGCGGCAGGATCGAGAAGTCGCCGTGATAGGGGCTCTCGCCCTGGCCGGTGATGGCGCCGCTCGCGGTGTCGATCGACTCCCAGTGCAGATCGTTGGGATAGATGTTGTCGCGGAAGAGGTACACGCGGCCTGTCGCGGGGCTGTAGGCGTACTCCCGGGAGTAGCGGTATATCTCGACGGCCGAGGCCCTCTCCCCGCCGGGGAGGAAGGTGTAGTGCGTGGCCCCCGAGCCCGAGGAGGTTGCCGTCAGGACGATGGGGCCGGCGGTGCCGAGGCCGTTGGGCTGTGCCGGGAGCGTCGCGAAGGGCGCCTCGGCGACCCCCGCCGCGAGGTCGATCCGGGTGAGCGCGCCGGACTGGTAAGCGACGTAGAGGCGGTGATCCTCCGCGCCGTAGGCGGCGAACAGCGCGTCCGGGCCGAGCACGATGGGGTTGAGGTGGTCGTCTTCGTCGAGCGACCAGCGGAAGATCCGGTCGTGCGCTTTGCTGAAGAGATACACGACGTCGTCGGCGCCGAGCATCACCTGATCCGGGGCGTAGGCGGGGACGCCGTTCGCGATGTCGCAGGCGCCCGGGTCGCCCGCGAGCGCGTGCTCCGGGAGCTGGCAGGCGGAGTCGAGCGGGAAGGCGTCGAGGACGAGGCCGGTGGCGCTGTCCGCCTGCGAGCGGCCCGGATTCCAGGCGTCGGGGTAGCCGTCGCGGTCGGTGTCGGCCGACGCCGCCGGGTCTGTCGGGAAGGCGTCGTCGAGGAAGGAGACGCCGTCGCCGTCGCCGTCGTCGGTGGGGGTGTACTCGTCGAAGGCGGGCCGCGAGCCCTCGCGGGTGATCACGATCACCTCATCTGCGCGCGGCAAGACGCGGATCGGTTGCCCGGCGAAGCGCTGGACGTTCACCGTCACGAAGAGCTCGCCGCGCTGCGCCCACTGCTCGAGGAGCGTGTCGCCCGCGTCCGCGCGGAGGGTGATGAGCGTGCCGTCGGGCAACCACGCGGCGTCGCTCGGGGCGATGGGGAGCGAGCTCGTGACCTCCAGCGAGGTCCCGTCGTAGAGATCGCCCGAGCCGAGCAGGACGTGGCGCCCGTCCACCGACGGGCGGATGGGCGGCGTGATGGCGAAGGCGCCGTGATAAGGGCTCTCGCCCTGGTCGGTGATGGCGCCGCTCGCGGTGTCGATCGACTCCCAGTGCAGGTCGTTGGGAGACGTGCCGTCGCGGAAGAAGTACATGCGGCCTGTCGCGGGGCTGTAGGCGAACTCCCGGGAGTCGCGGCTCCTCTCGACGGCCGAGGCCCGCTCCCCGCCGGGGAGGAAGGTGTAGTGCGTGACCCAGGAGCTCGCGGGAGATGTCGCCAGGACGATGGGGCCGGCGGTGGCGAGGCCGCGGGGCTGTGCCGGGAGCGTCGCGAAGGGCGCCTCGGCGACGCCCGCCGCGAGGTCGATCCGGGTGAGCGCGCCGGACTGGTAAGCGACGTAGAGGCGGTGATCCTCCGCGCCGTAGGCGGCGTACAGCGCGTCCGAGCCGCCGAGCACGATCGGGTTGAGGTGGTCGCCTTCGGCGAGCGACCAGCGGAAGATCCGGTCGTGGTCCTTGCTGAAGAGATACACGACGTCGTCGTCGCCGAGCATCACCTGATCCGGGACGTAGTCGGGGATGCCGCGGGCGATGTCGCAGGCGCCCGGGTCGCCCGCGAGCGCGTGCTCCGGGAGCTGGCAGGCGGAGTCGAGCGGGAAGGCATCGAGGACCAGGCCCGTGTTGCTGTCCGCCTGCGAGCGGCCCGGGTCCCACGCGTCGGGGTAGCCGTCGCCGTCGGTGTCGACCGAGGCGGCCGGATCCAGCGGGAAGGCGTCGTCCGCGGAGGGGTCGCCGCACGGCTGCGTGACGTACACGTCATCGATGTTCCACGAGCCGACCGTGTAGGTGCCGCGCACGACCTCGAAGCCGAAGCGCACGCGCATCGCCGCGTTCTTGTAGGGCGTGAGGTCGTGGGTGATGAGCGCCCACGAGGTGTCGTTGATCCTCTGGGAACCGACGTTCGTCCAGAGGGGCACCCAGCTCGCGCCGTCGAAGACCTCGACCGTGTTGCGCATCAACAACGGGGACTCGGAGTTGAGCCAGCGATGGAAGCTCAGGGTGACGTTGCCCGCCGCGCCCGAGGTGTCGAACGGCGGGCTCTCCAGGTAGTAGAGCCCGTGCGGCCCGCGCGAGGCATTGCCGCCGAGGACGACGCCCGCGACGCCGTTGTCGTTCGAGGGGGTGTGATCCTCGGCGGGATCCGCCCCGAAGGTGCCGCCGGACGAGGCGGCCGCGGGCCCGATCTGCCACTCGGGCCCGAGCGTCCAGCCCTGCGCGTTGTCGGAGAAGCTCTCCCTGAAAAGGATCGGCGCGCAGGCGTCGCACGGGGCGCACGCGCTGCCGCCGCAATCGACGTCGGTCTCATCCCCGTTCTGGATCCCGTCGTCGCACGTGACATAGCAGAGGTCGAGCTTCGGCCGCCTCTCGGCCTGCGCCTTCTCGCTGCTGTCGAGCTCGGTCCTCTCCACCGGATCCTCCTCGAGGAGGACGCCGTGGTTCTCGGCCTCGCCGCTCACCCACGCGCGCGCGAGCTCCGTGATGTCCGAGGACCGGAAGCCCGAGCCCCCGCCGGCGGTGAACGACGCCGCGACCGCGGGATCGAACGCGTCCGCGGCGCTCGACCAGGTCACCGTCGGCTCCTCCCAGGCGCTCGTGACCCGGTGGACGCGGACCGTGCTGTCGGTCGTCCTGTAGATCTGGTGGAGCGACAGGCTCGCCGACACGACCGAGGCGCCCGCGGGGACGCCGGACAGATCGAACCGGAGCAGGCTCCGCCGGTTTCCACCTTCCGCGCTGCTCCCCGTGGCGAGGGTCGCGCTCGCGCCGTCGTTCCAGCTCGGCGCGTTCTGCCAGAGCACGGCGTCGGCGACGCTCGCCGGTCCGGCGCCGCGCTGGACCGTGAGGCAGACCTGTCCGTCGGTCGGGAGGGCTTGCGCGACGTCACCCACGCCTTCGACCCCCTCCACGCGCGCGTCGTCGGCGTCGGCGCCGCAGCCAGCCACCAGGGTGCTCGCCACGCCGAGGCATGCGGCCTTGAAGACCTTTCTTGTCCTTCTTCTCATCCAGACGTTCTCCTTGACTGCCATCGTTGTGGGCCGCGCCCGACCTCGCCGGCGCGCGGCCGTGGTCGGGCGGACCCGCGGCCCGGCGCGCCGGCGCGAGGCGAGGCGTGGCGTGAAGCAATGCGAAAGCCCCAGATCCAATCGGACTGCGGCGGCGCATGGCCATTGCGCCGGTCGACGCGGCAGGCACACCGCCGCACGGCCCTGTGCAAGCGATAGACCAGAGGGCGCCGTGCGCGGCTCAGGGCCTCGGCGCGGCGTCCGCGCTGCCGCGGGCGAGCCGCTCGCCGAGGAGCTCGGGCACCGCGCTCCTCGATCTGTGCCAGAGCGTCCGTGCGCACGAGCGGCCGGCCGCTGGCCGGCCGGTGGCCGACGACCGCCGGGTCCAGGGACGGTCAGGCGGATGGATTGATGGCCTGTCCGTCAGGACAGGGCACAAGGGCACTCACGTGCTGGCGCCCGGCGGCGGGATCGACAGCCGGCCGGCAGGAGGGCCTCCCTGCATGATCCCCCGGGGGAGGCGCGCTCGACGCGGACGGGACCTCCGCCCGGCCGGTCGTCACGGCGCCTCCGTGACATTGTCCCTGTGACATGTCACGGCGCCTCCGTGACATGTCACAGGGACATGTCACGGCGCCATCGCTACATCCAGCGCCCGCTTCGCGCCGGGCCTGAGCGCCTCCGAGGCGGACGTCGACGCGGCGCTGCGCGCGGTCCGCGCGCTGGCCCGAGGCGCGCCGCGGACCGGCCGTCGCGCCTCGGGCGTCAGTCGGCGGCCACGAGCCGCCACGCCTGCGCCTCGCCGCCGTCGCCTGCCCGCTGCTCGATGACGGCGGCGTCCTCGGTCGAGCCCGCGCGCACGGTGACCAGCTTGCCGCTCTCCTTGTTCCGGATCTGGACATGACCGCCGCCGAGGTCGATGAACAGCCACGCCTGGTTGTCCCCGTCGTTGTTCGTCCACTGCTTCAGGGCGATCCCGTCGTCGGTCGCGTGATCGGGGACGTCCAGCACCTTGCCGCTGCCGACGTTGGTCAGCCGGAAGTAGCCCGCCCCGTTGTAGTTGAGGCGCCACCTCTGGTTGTCTCCGCCGTTGTCCGCGTACTGGACGACCGACGCGCCGTCGTCGGTCGCGCCGTTCATGACCTCCATCACCTTGCCGCTCTTCCGGTTCACGAGCTTGAACGCGTGCGTCGCCCCGGTGATCGTGCCGGCCGCCGCGTCGATGGTCAGCGTGTTGTTCCAGCTCATGCTCATCGTCCTGTCGGAGGGGAACGAGAGCGGCTGCCAGACGTAGGTCGAGCGGTTGACGGGCTCGCCCCAGGCCCCCGCCCAGCGATCTCCCATGTAGAGATAGGCGGTCCCCGCGCTGCCCTGGACCGGGAGCACGTACGTGGACTGCGAGTGGAACGTCGTGCCGTCGCCGATGTTCGTCATCTCCGACCAGCCCCTGTCGAGGGCGGTGGAGGTCGCGTACTTCGCCTGGTTGGGCGACCAGCCCGTCGCCCCGGAGGTCAGCAGGAAATAGACCCCGTTCCGCTTGAACAGCGCCGGCGCCTCCCGGTGTCCCCCCTTGAAGAGCACGGCGGCGAGGCGGGCGATGGACAGGTAATCGGGGGTCAGCTCGTAGAGGTTGAGATCGTAGTTCTCGTTCGAGGCGGAGATGAAATAGGCCTTGTTGTCCGTGTCGACGAAGAGCCCGCAGTCGCGGGACATGTACCCGGGCTTGTCGTGATCGACCACGCCGGTCCCGGCGAGCGGCCGGAAGCTGCCGTGGTAGGTGTAATCGCCGTCCACGGTGCTCGAGCTCGCGACGGCGGCCCGGGCCTCGCCGTAGTGCCTCCCGTTCTCCCAGTGCATCCACATCACGTACCGGCCCGTGGACTCGTTGTAGACGACCTTCGGGCGCTCGATGTTGGCCGGGTTGAGGTCGGGGTCCGAGTCCATGGTCAGGACGTGATTCCTGAACTCCCAGGTCCGCAGATCGGTCGAGCGGTAGCTCGACACGGCGTAGAAGGTCCCGTTCGGGTTCCGGTTCTCCCCGAACCAGTAGTAGTAGGGCCCCACCTTGATCATCCCACCCCCGTGCGCCTGGATGGGATTGCCCGCGGTGTCGGCCCACTGGATGCCGTTGAGGATGTCCCCCGGCGCCGCGGGCTGCTCCGGAGACCCGCCCTGACCGGGCTCCGACCCGCCGCTCCCCGTCCCGGCGCCCGGCGCCCCGCCGCTCCCCGTCCCGGCGCCCGGCGCCCCGCCGCCTCCCGTCGCCGCGCCCGGGGCCGGGCCGGTGCCGGTCCCCGTGCCCGGAGCCCCGCCGCCCGCGACCCCGGTCCCCGGCGCGCCACCCTGACCGGGCTCCGGACCTCCGGTGGCCTCGGTCCCCGGAGCCCCGCCGTCGCCGGGCTCCGGTCCCCCGGGATCCTGGAGCGGGTCGCCGGCGCAGGACGCGAGGCCGAGCGTGAGGGCCAGCACACGAGAGACCGGGAGCAAGCGGGAACGACGCATGATTTCCTCCAGAGAAACATGGGCGCCACGGACCTGCAGGGGGCCAGACCCCATCGTGGCCGAAACGAGCGCCCGCTTCATTCCGCCGGTCGGCCGGGGCCGCGCCCGGCGGAGGAGCGCAGGACGGGAGATGAATGCGGAGGCCGAACGAGGGCTGTTACCGGGACGGTGTTCCGGTGAAGGTGTTCCAGTACACGCTGAACCACCCCTCCGGCCAGGGGAGGCGATCAGGCAAGCCAAACACCTCGGCGATTGTCAAGGCATTCCCGTGGTTTCAGTGTAGTTGTGATGATTCGCTGTTGTGCGAATGGCTGTGCTCGCTGGAGCGGTCGCGCTCCGGGGGCCGCGCGCGGAATGCTCGGTCGACGTCTTCCGGCTGGAGCGGATCCGTGCCAGCGTCGCCGTGACGCAACGCGACCGGCGGCGTGAGTCGTTGATGGCGAGCCATGGAGATTCGAGCATGAACGATCGATCCGACAACCTAGATGTGACGTGCCGTCCGAGCCCTTGCCGGCGGCCCGGAACCTGGTGCGTAGTTCGGCGATCCACGGGCCGCGGGCCCTGGGTCGCCTTGGCCTTGCTCGTGGGGCTGGGTGTGGGCCCGGCGGCCTGCGGCGGCGTCACCACGTTCGAAGGGGGAAGGGCGCTCAGCGTCGTGGGTGAGCCGCCCGCGCCGCCTCCGCCCCCGCCCGAGAAGAAGCGCGTGGAGGTGACCGAGGAGAAGATCGTCATCAACGAGAAGATCCAGTTCGACCTCGACAAGGCGACGATCCGTGCGGAGTCGCACGGCCTCCTGAACGAGGTCGTGGACACGATCAAGAAGCACACGCACATCAAGAAGATCGCCATCGAGGGGCACGCGAGCGCCGAGGGCTCGGACGAGCACAACCTGGACCTCTCCGACCGCCGCGCGAAGGCGGTGATGCGGTACCTCGTCGAGCACGGGATCCCTGCCGGCATGCTCACCGCGAAGGGGTTCGGGAAGTCGAAGCCGATCGCGGACAACGACACGGAGGAGGGGCGCGAGAAGAACCGCCGGGTCGAGTTCAACATCGTGGAGCAGGACACCGCGGCGAAGACCGCGGAGGGCGGGCAGTGATGCTGGTGCGGGGCCGATCGGATGGCGGCGCTCCCCGCAAGGAGGCGAGCATGAGGCAGTTGCTCTTGGGTCTTTTCGTGATGTCGCTGGCGAGCGCGTCCACAGGCTGCTCCTTCGCGGTGAGGAGCCCCGAGATGTACCGGGATGACACGGCGGCGCTGCTCGAGACGAGGAACGAGCAGATCAAGGCGTGCTACGACGCGGAGCTGGCGAGGAACCCCGGCGCGCAGGGCAAGGTCACCGTGGAGTTCCTCGTGCTCGAGGACAGCGGGCGCATCACGCAGGTCGTGGTCGATCCGGCGGGGACCACCGCCTCGGAGGAGGTGGCGAGCTGCGTGGTGAGCTCGATCGACGGGCTCGTCCTGACCCCGCCGGACGAGAAGAAGGGGAAGGCGAAGTTCGTGTGGGAGTTCACGGTGGGGGCTCCGAAGGTGGCCAGCGCGAGCTGAAAAGCGGCCTCCTCATCGCCGGCCGAGAGGACGGCCCGCGGTCCCGCCACGGCGATCAGGGATGACGGGCCCCGTGTTGCCGTTCCCGCCTTCCGTTTCCGTCTTCCGTCTTCCCTCTCCCGTCTTCCGTCTTCCCTCTCCCGTCTTCCCTCTCCCGTCTTCCCTCTCCCGTCCTCGTCTGGCCTCCGCGTCCTCGTGCGCGTGCGCGTGCGCGTGCGCGTGCGCGTGCGCGCTCATCCCCTCCACGTCTCTCGTCATCCGTTTCTGCCATCGCCCGCGAATTCGTGATCGTGCGGTTGCTCAACACGCTCGCGTACGAGGACGCGCACGGAATGAGCGCGCACGCGCACGCGCACGCGCACGAGGAGGCCAGACGAGGACGGACGACGGGAGAGGGAAGAGGGAAGAGGGAAGACGGGAGACGGGAGACGGGAGACGGAAGACGGGAGACGGGAGACGGGAGACGGGAACCGTCCTCGCCCGCTCTCCCGCCTCACCTCCCGACGATCCAGTAGTGGAACGCGTGAAATCCCTTTCCCCTCCTCAGCGCGACCTCGACGGGAAAACTCCCCTTCAGCCGCTCCGCAGGGAGGGGTAACGCGCGCTCCACCCACGGCCCCGCCGGAACATCGATCGTCCCGACCTCCTCGCCCGCCACGGAGACCGCGAGCTCGGCCTCCTCCTCGGCGGCCACCCGGAGCACCAGGCGAGCCTCCTCGGCCGGGCCGGCGTGCGCGACGAAGCGATCGACCCGGCGATGATGGCGCCCGCCATCGGCGATCACCGGCCGCGTGAGATCGAGCTCGCCCGGCGCGCTGCTCTCCGGCGCAGGACCCCACACCGCGTGATTGCTCTGGTCCGCGAGCGGCCCCGGCCGGTACGCGTGCGCCGACTCGGATTCGAGATCCGAGACGTCCAGCGCGTCGAGGACCCGCTCGCCAGGCACGGCCCGCACGGGCAGCGCCCCCGTGCCGAGGAGATCCCAGCGCGCCTCGTACGCCACCATCGTGGTGCCGCCGAGGATCGCCTGGTCCACGACCGTCGCCTCGACGAGCTCGCTGCCCAGCACCGGCGCGCACGCCATCCAGTGCGGGTAGACGATGAAATGCGTCGGCCTCCGCTCGGCTGGCAGCCCCTCGTAATGCTCGAACCGGGAGCCCGGCCCCGCCACCCAGTAGCGCGCCTCGCCCTCGGTCGTCAGCCCGACGACGTCGAACGTCCTCCGCCCGCTGAAGTACGCGAGCGCGCCCGTGTCGTTCACGCCGATCCTGGCGTCCCGAGGCAGGTGCTCCGCCGCCCAGCGGCCCAGCCAGACCTGCTGCCGATCGATGGCCCGGGCCGACCTGGCGAGGTCGTCGATGGCCCAGGAGAGCCGCCCGGCCAGCGCGCCCGCGAACGCGCCGGCGACGAGCGGCGTCACGTGATGCAGCGAGCGCCGGAGCCGCCGGGCAACGTCGCCGATCTCGCGCGCGAGGCACGCGGCCATGACGATCCAGGCCGGCGCGAACGGCCAGACGTACCGCACGCGGTTCCAGAGGAAGCTCAGGTACGTGCAAGGGAGCAAGGTGCCGAGCGCGAGGACGGCCACGACCGCGGCATGCACCGGGCGGCCCCTCCGGCGCGCCGCCACGACGAGCGCGACCGCGCCGAGCGCGAGGACGACCCCGGAGCCCTCGGGGAGGAACACCGCGGTCCACTGACCGCCGTCGAGGACGTCGGTCACGAGCAGCCGGACGTTGTCGAGGAGCGCCGCCCGGAGCGTCGCGCCGTCGTAGTTGGGGTTGCCGATCAGCCACTTCACGGCGGTCGTCGACGAGGTCGGGTGCCCCGCGAGCCGCTGATTCAGCGCCGGGACCACGAGCGGGCCGAGGAGCGGCACCAGCGCGAGCAGGCGCCCGGCGTGGGCGCGCGCGGCGACGAGGCCGCGGGAGAGCCCGGCGGCGCGCGCGGCGACGAGGCCGCGGGAGGGCCCGGCGCCGGGAGCCGGACGCCGCGCGGAGGCCGCGAGCGCGAGCGCGGCGATCAGCGACGCGAGCGCGCCTTCCGGGCGGAGCAGGGGCGCCGCGAAGCCGCTGAGCGCGAGCCCGCGGGCGGTGGAGGCGGCGTCGGGCCGCGCGGCGGCAGGCGCGCCGCCGTCCGGCGCGGCCGCCAGCTCGTCCGCGGCGGGATCCTCGGGCACCGGCTCGCAGAGGGCGGCCGCGAGGCGCGCCGTGCGGGTGAGGATCCAGGCGAACGCGACCGTTTCCATCCCGCTCCAGGCGAACCACGCGAACGCGGCGAACGCGGCGCACATGGCGCCCGCCCCGGCCGCCGCCGCACGCCCGGCGAGCGGGCGCGCGAGGCGCGCCGTCTCGACGGCGAGGGCCGCGTGAAAGACGACGCCGAGCCCCCAGACGGCATAGACGAGCGAGAGATCACGCAGGCCGAGCGCGTGGAACGGGGCGAGCAGCACCGGCCAGAGCAGGCTGGTGGCCCCGGTCGAGTACCCCTCGCCGGCGACGAAGCTGAAGAAGCCGCCCTCCGCGAGCCGCCGCGCGTACTGCAGGTGAATGAAGGCATCGTCGAGCGGCAGCGCTGGACGCCCGGCCTCGGCGAGGACGGCCCGGATGCACAGCGCGCCGATCACGCCGCTCGCGGCCAGCGCGGGCGCATAGGGGAGGGCCCGGGCGCCGAGCGCGTGTAGCCAGGTGGGAAACTTCCAGGCATGGAGCGGGCCGGCGGGCGCGGGCGGCACGCTCGGCAGACCTGCGGCGCCGCGCTGCGACGCCGGCGTGCCTGCTGCGCCGCGCTGCGACGCCGGCGTCTCTGCGGCGCCGCGCTGCGGCGCCGGATGCGCTGCGCCGTGATCGCCTTCCGCCATGGGCCCCGACGAATAGCATCACCCCGCCCGGGAGCCGCGATTTCCCGCGCGTGCGCCGCCGGCTTTTGGTAGAGCGCCCGGGCTCCATGGTCTTCCAGCCGCGCCCGAACCACCCCTACGCCAACGCACCCCGCTTCCCCGACGGCGACGACGTCTTCATCGACGATCTGCTCCCGGGCGCCGGCCCGGTGGAGATCGAGATCGGCCCCGGCCGCGGCGGCTTCCTCTTCGAGCGCGCGGCGGCGAGCCCCGAGGCGCGGCTGCTCGGCCTGGAGATCCGCCTGAAGTGGGCGGCGATCGTCGACGAGCGCCTGCGGAAACGCGGCCTCGGCGGCCGGGTGCGGGCCCTCAACGCCGACGCGCGCGAGGCGCTCGCGCGGCTCCGGCCCGACGCGTCGATCGCGCGGTTCTTCCTGCACTTCCCCGACCCGTGGTGGAAGAAGCGCCACGCGAAGCGCCTCGTGATGGGCCCCGCGCTGCTCGACAGCCTCGCGCGGCTGCTCGTGGACGGCGGCGAGATCTTCGTGCAGACCGACGTCGAGGAGCGCGCCGCGCTCTACGCCGAGCAGCTCGGCGCGCACCCGGCGCTCGAGCCCGCCGGCGACGCGCCCGGCTCGCCGCACCTCGCCGAGAACCCCTACGGCGCCAGGAGCCCCCGCGAGCACCACGCGATCGCCGACGGCCTGCCCGTGAGCCGGCTGCGCTACCGGCGGCGGCCCCGCGCGGCCGGCGGCGGCGCGCCGCCGCAGCACGGCTAGCGCCCCGGGGCCGCGTTCCCCCGGCGCGCGCGCCGGTTCAGCGCTGCCAGCCGCTGCGCAGGCGCGCCCCGAGCAGCTCGAGCTGCTCCACCGCGGGCCGCGCCAGGCGCGCGCGCCCGTCCGCGTCCGTGGGCCGCGGGGCGCTCCGGGCGGGCGCCCTCCGCTTGCGGCCGTCCAGCGCGCGCGGGATGAGCTCCTCGCGGAGCGCCACGAGCTCGCGCGCCGGCAGGGTGCTCGTGTCGGTCACGAGCCGCGCTCCGTCACGGTAGCCGGTCCACACCGTGTAGCCGTCCCGCGTGACCTGGATCCCGAACCTCGGGCCATAGTCCGTGATCTCGTAGCTGCGGCCGAAGGCCAGAAAGCTCCACTTCTCCATCGCGACCGTCTCGCGATTGTCCGCCGCGGCGCCCCGACCGGCCAAGAAAACGAGGCCTCCGAGGCGCTCGCCACGGCGTCGTCGCCGTGGCGGCAGGGATGCCAATGCGCCCTCCGCGCCACGATCCGCCGGATCGGCGCGTCGCGGGGCGCCTCAGGGGCTGCGCCTCTGACCCTCCTGGAGCTCGACGTTGGATCCTCTTGCTCGCCATCATCACCGTATACGGAGCTCCGACCCAGGCGTCTGGCGTCTCTGTGCGGGCGCCGCCAGATCCGGAGAGGTGAGGAGCCCGCGGCGGATGTAGATGATCCGTGGAGCGCGACGGGAGGTCGCGTGGCGCGATGGTGAGGCCGACAACCCGGTTCAGCGCGCGGCGACAACCCGGTTCAGCGCGCGGCGACAACCCGGTTCAGCACGCGGCGTCCGCCGGGAGCGCGGGCAGCCACATGCGGACGGTCGTCCCCTTGCCGGGCTCGCTCTCG
The DNA here is from genome assembly GCF_004135735.1 of Sorangium cellulosum. Classification (GTDB taxonomy): domain Bacteria; phylum Myxococcota_A; class Polyangia; order Polyangiales; family Polyangiaceae; genus Sorangium; species Sorangium cellulosum_F. The sequence goes on from NZ_CP012670.1 coordinate 1,067,745, forward strand.
ACACGGATGCTGCCGCTGCTCTCGTTGATGAACCGCTGCGTCAGCGCGAGGCCGAGGCCGGTGCCCTGCCCGGGCGGCTTGGTGGTGAAGAACGGCTCGAAGATGCGGCTCAGGTCCTCGGCGCGGATGCCGCAGCCGGCGTCGCGCACGTCGATCTCCACGCCCTTCACCTCCCCGCGGGGGAGCGGGCGGGCCCCGACCAGGATGGACCGGCCCGGGGGGCTGGCGTCGAGCGCGTTGCCGATCACGTTGAGCAAGGCGGAGTCGAGCTGCGCGGGGTTCGCGAGCACGGCGGGCAGCGCCGCGGCGGCGCCGTGCGCCTCGATATGGACCCTGCGCTCGCGCGCCCGCGGCCACGAGAGATCGAGCGCGCGGCGGAGCGCGGCGCGGACGTCGCACGGCTCCCGGCCGATCGGCCTGCCGCGCGCGTACTCGAGCAGCGCGCGCACGAGCTCCGAGCAGCGGAGCGCCTGGCGCTCGATGGCGGCGAGGGCCCTCAGGATCGCGGCCTCGTCGGGCAGGCCGTGCCCCTTTTGATGCCGCCTGAGGAGGTGCTGGGCGTTCATCAGGATGGCGGAGACCGGGTTGTTCATCTCGTGCGACAGCCCCGCGACGAGCGTCCCTATCGCCGCCATCTTGCCCGCCTGGACGAGCTCCTCCTGCGTCTCCGCGAGCTGCTTCAGGGTCGCCTCGAGCTCGTGGCGCTTCGCGGCGAGCTCCAGGTAGACGCGGTGCAGGCGCGCGGCCGCCCGGACCCGCGCCCTGAGCTCCAGCGGGTCGAACGGCTTGCTCAGGTAATCGTCGGCGCCGACGTCGAGGCCCCCCACCGCCTCGGCGCGGCCCGCCCTGGCCGTGAGCAAGAGGACCGGGACGTCCCGGAGCTCCGGATCCTGCTTGAGCCGCCTGACCAGCTCGAAGCCATCCATCTCCGGCATCATCACGTCCGACACGATGACATCGGGCCGCGCCGCCCGGATCGACTCGAGCGCTTCCAGGCCGTTCGCCGCCAGCGCGACGTCGTGCTCGGCCGACAGGAGGTTGTCGAGGTAGGATTGCATGTCGGGGTTGTCCTCCACGACGAGCACGCGCGCCGCGGCGTCGCCCGCCCCCCGGCCGGCGCGGCCCCCGCGCGGGACGTGCGGCGCGGGCGGCGCGAGATCGGCCGCCCGGGCGGCCGAGCCCGGCGCGCTCGGCGGCTCCGGCGAGCGCTCCGGCCGCGGCGCGGCCAGGCGGTCCGCGGCGCGCGGGAGCCGCACGACGAAGCGGGCGCCGGCGCCCGGCTCGCTCTCCACGCCGACGGTGCCTTCCATGAGCTCCGCGAGCTCCTTGGCCAGGGACAGCCCGATCCCGGTCCCCTCATGCTTGCGGGTCGCGGACGCGTCGATCTGCTGGAACCTCTGGAACAGGAGGTGCCGCTTGTCCGCCGGGATGCCCGGGCCGGTGTCCTCGACCGCGAGCTCGAGCGCGTCGTCGCGCGCCCGCAGGGCGACCGTGACCCGCCCCCCCTGCGGGGTGAACTTCAGCGCGTTGCTCAGGAGGTTGAGCGCGATCTTCTCGAACTTGCGCCGGTCGAGGGGGACCGCTTGCAGCGCGCGATCCACCTCGGCCGAGAGCCGGATCCCGCCGCGCTCCGCCGCCGGCCTGGCCTCCTCCACCATGTCGGAGACGAGCTCCCCCACGTCGACGGCCTCCCAGTCGACTTGCATCTTGCCGGCCTCGATCTTCTGGTAATCGAGGACGTCGTCGACCAGCCGGCGGAGCCGCCGCCCGCTGCGCTGGATGCGCTCGAGGTCCGCCCGCACCCGCGGCGAGAGCGGCTCCTCCGGGTTCGACAGGAGCGACTGGAGGGGCCCTGTGATCAGCGAGAGCGGCGTCCTCAGCTCGTGGCTCATCACGGTGAGGAACTCCCCCTTGGCGCGCGCGGCGGCGTCCGCGGCCTCCTTGGCCCTCTGGAGGTCGAGCTCCATCTGCTTGCGCTCGGTGATGTCGGCGTAGATCCCGAGGAGCCCGGTCACGTCGCCGCGCTCGTCGCGGATGGGCACCTTGCTGGTGAGCAGCACCCGGCGCTGACCGTCCGGGCGGAGCAGCGGCTCCTCGATGTCGAGGATCGGCGTGCCGCGGTCCATGACCTCCCGGTCGACGCGCACGAAGCCCTCCACCTCCTCGCGCCTGCCCCAGACGTCGAAATCGGTCCTGCCGACGAGGTTCTCCAGGACCCGGGTGTTCGTGTCATTGAGGAAGTTCTGGTTTCCTCCGAGGAACCTGCCCTGCCTGTCTTTCCAGAAGATGGCGTGAGGGACGTTGGCGATCACGTACTTGAGCACGGCCTGCTGCTGGTTGAGGGCGTCCAGCGCCTGCTTGCTCGCGGTGATGTCGGTGGCGATGCCGATGACGCCGGTGATCTTGCCGCCCGACTCGCGGAGCGGCGCGCAGCGCGCCTCCAGCCAGGTCCCGTGCAGCTCGCCCACGGCGGTCACGGTCTCTCCGCCGAGCGCGCGGCGGACGCTGCCCGTGAGCCACGGGTGGGCGCGATAGAGGTCGAAGACCGACTCGCCCACGTTCTCGTGCCGCCTGAGCCCCAGCGCCTCGAGCCCGCGCCCCTCGGACAGGGTGATGACCCCCCGCTCGTCCATGGAGAAGGCGACGATCGGCGCGTGGGTGAGCACGGCGTGGAGCCGCGCCTGGAGGTCGGCCGGCATCGCCGCTCGGAGGGCCCGGGCCCGCTTGACACGCGTCCGGTGGACCGGCGCGAGCTTCGCGAGCTTGCTGGTACCGACGGAGCGGCGGTGAGGACGTCGCATATCGTACCTCGCGAGCATAGGACGAGCGCGCCATGCATCAAAGCGTTCACGGCGGTCGTGCTCCGCCGCCGGTCGCACGATGGTGTGGACAGCACGCGGACAGGCAGGACGCAGCGGAGCGGGTCGCCTCGGCCATGAACCGTGGCAGACGGGCGCGACCAAGGCTGTCCTGGACAGCGACCGTTGCTCGACTGAAGTGCGGAAGAGGCCGCTTCGCGCCTGTCGGGGCTCACGGCCATTGCGCGGCGAGGAGGAAGGAGGGTATGGACCGGCTTTCGGGGCGACCAGGTGGCGTGTTGCGCGCCGTCCCCGCGGCCCGTTGCGCTCGCCGACGCGCGGTGCGAACGTCCCGCCATGCGGGTGCTGATCGCCGGAGGTGGGATCGGGGGGCTGACCGCGGCGCTGAGCCTGCACGCGGCGGGCGTCGAGGCGCAGGTCGTCGAGGCCGCGCGCGAGATCGTGCCGCTCGGGGTCGGCATCAACCTCCTCCCGCACGCCGTGCGAGAGCTGACCGAGCTCGGCCTCGCGGACGAGCTCGCGGCGACAGGGATCCCCACGGCCGAGCTCGTATATTACGACCGGTTCGGAGACCGGATCTGGGGCGAGCCGCGGGGCATCGCGGCCGGCTACCGCTGGCCTCAGGTCTCGATCCACCGCGGCGAGCTCCAGGCGCTGTTGCTCGCGGCGGTGCGGCGGCGCCTGGGCGCTTCCAGCGTGCGCACCGGGCTCGCGGTGGAGCGCCACGAGCAGACCGGCGACCTGGTGCGGGTCGCGCTGCGGGACCGCGCGAGCGGCGCGATCGAGGAGGTCGTCGCGGACGTCCTCGTCGGCGCCGACGGCATCCATTCGTCGGTCCGCGCGGCGCTCCACCCCGGGGAGGGGCCGCCGCGGTGGAACGGCGTCCAGATGTGGCGCGGCGTGACCGAGGCCGAGCCTTTCCTCACGGGGCGCAGCATGATCATGGCGGGGAGCAACCTGACAGCCAAGTTCGTCGCCTATCCGATCTCCCGCGACGCGGAGCTCCGCGGCCGGGCGGCGATCAACTGGGTGGCGGAGGTGCGCGTGGGGGAGGGGGCGAGCGTCGCGCCCGAGAGCTGGACCCGGCGGGGACGGGCGGAGGACGTGCTGCCGCACTTCGCCGCGTGGCGGTTCCCGTGGCTCGATATCCCCGCGCTCATCGCCGGCGCGCCGGCGATCTACGAATATTCCATGGTCGATCGCGACCCCTTGCCGTCGTGGGGCGCCGGCCGGGTGACGCTGCTCGGCGACGCCGCCCACCCGATGTTCCCCATCGGCTCCAACGGCGCCTCGCAGGCGATCCTCGACGCGCGCGCGCTGGCCTTCGAGCTCGCCACCGCGCTCACCCCGGAGGAGGCGCTGGCCGGCTACGAGGCCGAGCGCCGGCCCGCGACGAGCGAGCTCGTCCTCGCGAACCGGGCGATGGGGCCCGAGCGGGTCCTGGCGCTCGTGGAGCAGCGCGCGCCGCACGGGTTCGCGCGCATCGAGGACGTGCTGAGCCGCGAGGAGCTCGAGGAGATCGCGCGCGGTTACAAGCGGACGGCAGGTTTCCTGATCGCGGAGCTCAACAGCCGTCGATCGTGGGGTGTCCGGTAGGTTCCGGCTCATCGCACCTCGGCTCTCCACGAGGCGGAGAGTCATTCCACCTGCGCGATAGCGTCACGCTGGGGGTGTGCGAGGATGCCCGGGGCGGCGCCAGATGGCATTCTGGGACGGCCGCGTCGCCGCGTCGCCGCGTCGCCGCGTCGCCGCGTTTGAGGAGTGGAACATTGAGGGAGCTCGAGGATCTGTCTGGTCTGTCGATGTTCGTGCGCATCGTCGAGGAAGGGTCGCTCAGCGCGGCCGGCAGGGCGCTCGGCGTGCCCAAGGCGACGATCAGCCGTCACCTCGCGCTGCTGGAGAAGCGGCTCGGCGCGCCGCTGTTGATCCGCTCCACGCGCGCGCTCAGCCTGACGGACACGGGCCGGCGCTTCTTCGACCGGGTCCAGCCCATCGTCCGAGACGCGCAGCGAGCGACCGCCGAGGTCAAGAGCCACAACGCGGCTCCCTCCGGGCTCTTGCGCATCTCCGCGTCCGTCGCTTATGGCCAGGCGGCGATCGCGCCTCGCCTGCTGACGTTCATGAGGCGTTATCCGGCGGTCCGCATCGACCTGCACCTCCATGATGGGCGCGTCAACCTGGTCAGCGACGGCTACGACCTGGCCATCCGCATGGGCGTGCTCGAGGACAGCGAGCTGGTCAGCCACAAGCTGGCCGACATCCACATGGTCATCGTCGCCTCGCCGAGCTGGCTGGAGCAGCACGACATGCCCCGGAGACCCGGCGACCTCGCCGGGCATCCCGCCGTGCTCACGCGGCCCGACATGATCCACTGGCAGGTCGGCGGGGAGACCGTCCGCGTCCCCTGGCGCATGAGCACCGGCAACATGATCCTCACGCGGGACGCCGCGCGGGCCGGGCTGGGGATCGCCCTCGTGCCCGAGTTCCTCGCGTCGCGTGACCTGGAGAGAGGGACGCTGGTTCGCCTGCTCCCCGACCTGGAGCTGCCGGTCATCCAGGCGACCGCCCTGTATCCGCGGGCCGCCGGGTGCTCGGCGGCGCTGCGCGCCTTGCTGGACGACCTCCTGTCCAGCCGACCCATCGAGGTCGACGCCGCCCCGTGGTGACCCTGACGACGGCCGTCCCGTCGCCTCGGGCCGCCGCGGTCGCCGGGGAGCGCGAGATCGCCCGCGCCGGAGGGAGCCGGCCGGGGGATCACCTCTTTCGGTACGCGCCGGGCGTCATCCCCGTACGACGCTTGAACGCCGTCGTGAGGTGCGCCTGACTGGCGAAGCCGCACGCCTGAGCGATCTCGGCGATGGACAGCCGCTCGTCCCGGAGCATGGTCATCGCCCTGTCGATGCGGCGCGAGAGCACGTACTGATAGGGGGTCTGGCGAAAGGCGTGCTTGAACAAGCGCGAGAAATGGTCCGGCGAGTAGCCCACCTGCGCCGCCAGGTCGACGAGCCCGAAGTTCGAGGAGAGCTCGCGGTCGACGAACTTCTCGATCTGAGCGCGCTGGCTGCTCGAGAGGCGCGCGTTGCGCAGCGCGATCTCCGCCCTGGACCCCGCCCCGTACCGAGCCGAGATGTAGGAAGCCAGCGCCAGGGAGAGCGACTGCACGTAGACGGCGCCGAGGTACTCCTGCCCCACGGCCTGCGCCTGCAGGCGATGAACCAGGTCGACCACGTGGGCGTCGACCAGGCCGAACCGCGGGCCCCGATCGGGGGCCAGGACGGTGAACGGAGACGAGCACAGCGCTGACATGGATGCTTCGGGGAAGTTCACCGACGTGCACACGGACGGCCGCCCTCGCCACGCGACGCTGTGGAGCCTGGTCCTCCGCGGCAAGAGGTCCATCATGCCCGAGAGCCGCTCGAAGGAATGCTCCCGGGCCTCTCCCGAGGTCGGCTCCGCGAAGCGGATGTCGACCTGCGAGGGGCCTCCCACCCAGACCAGGATCGCATCCGACTCCGCCTGGAGCGCCTCGAGCCGGCCGCTCCCGGGCACGTGCCCGATGCGGAGCGGCAGCCCCACCCAGTCCGATCCGGTGAGCGCAGCTCCGTACTTTGCCGAGAACTCGACGATCATGCTCGGGGTCGCCCTGGAACATCGTCGACTTCGGGGAACACAGGGGTCAAGCCCCTCCGTGAACGGGGTATCGGAGCCCGCGCGTCGGGATCCTGAAAACCTTCGCCGGGAATCTGAACGACATCGCCGCGGGCGCTGCGTACCCTTCCGCCACTTTCTCACAGAGGCCGCGTGGGCAGTGCGGCATGGCGCCGAGCTCACGCAGATTCTCTATTCAGGATATAATTTTCCACTCTTGTTGGTCGCTGACGACCGGGAGCTCTGCTTACATGTCGCACTCGACCTCTTCGTTCCTCTCCCGCCGTGGTGCATCCGGCGCCTTCGTCCGCGGGATCTCCCTCGCGAGCCTTCTCCTGGTCGGTTCCCTGGCCTGCTCCAGCGCTTCCGATGAGTCGTCCGATGGCTCGGGCGGGTCCGGAGGGGCCTCTTCCGGCGGCGACCCCACGAGCGGGGCTGGGGCCTCGGGAGGCGCCTCGACCACGAGCGGCGCGGGCGGCGCCTCGACCACGAGCGGCGCGGGCGGCGCGACGGGAACCGGGGGCTCGGGCGGGCAGGCGCCCACGGGAGCCACCACGGGCAGCGGCGGGACGGGCGGCGGCGGGCAGGGCGCCGGGGGGAGCGCCTCCTCCGGGGGCGAGCCTTCCGGCGGCGCGGGCGGAGGTGGGGGCTCGCCCGATGCAGGGTTCCAGCCTTGCCCCGAGACGGGCCCCTGCAAGATCCTCCCCCTCGGGGACTCGATCACCTTCGGTCTCGGCTTCGACGGCGGGTACCGGGTCGAGCTCTTCCGCCTGGCCCTGAAGGACGGCCACGAGATCACCTTCACGGGCACGCAGCAGAAGAACGGCCCCGAGACGGTCGATGGCACGCCGTTCCCCCGCAACCACGAGGGGATCAGCGGACAGACCATCCAGCAGATCGCCGGTCGCGTGCCGACCCCGGCGCTCAGCGAGATGCCGCACATCGTGCTGCTCCACGCGGGCACCAACGACATGTGGCAAAGCGCCAACGGCGCCGACGCCCGCCTGGGCGCCCTCCTGGACGAGCTGATCGCCGAGGCGCCCGACGCGCTGATCGTCGTGAGCAACATCATTCCTTTCCCGCAGGCCGCGGGCTCGGTCACTACGTACAACGCCACCATCCCCGGCCTGGTCGAGGAGCGGGCCAGCGCGGGCGCGCACATCGTCTTCGTCGATCAGTTCACGGATTTCCCCACGTCCGAGCTCGGCGACGGGGTCCACCCCAATCAGGCGGGTTACGCCCGGATGGGGCGCGTCTGGTACGACGCGATCTCCGACTACCTGAGGTGAGCCGGCCCAGGGTCGAGGGCGAGCGTCCCTCGGGTCGGGTCGGCGATCGAGCCGGGGAGAAGCGGCGGCTCGCGCCGGCTCGCCGCCGCGAGGTCGCCCCCGGCGATGGCGTGCTTCAGCGAATAACCCCCTCACGGCTCCGGTCGACGAGCGCCAGGCCGCCCACGCTGCGCGACAGCTCCCGCGCCGATGCCCGAGGCCGCGCCGGTGATGCGGGCGACGCGATCCGACATGGGCATGCGGTCCGACACGGGCCGCGCTCCCCTCGACGACACCGGGAGCACCGTGTGAACCTGCGGCCATCGCGCCCATCGTCGACGCCGCACGAGCCATGATTCCATTGTGTGTAAAAAAATGAAGTGATCCGCCTGTCTGGCGGAGAGGGACGCGCCCCCTCGCGTGAGACGCCGGGCGTGACGCGTGCGGCGCGCGGTTTCCGGGCGAAGGAACCCCGTTCATCGCCGGATGCGGCGTCCTCGATGACCGAGCCGGGTCGTGACGCCATGACGGAACCATTACCGTGGGGCGCTCCGCGCGGATGTTATAGAGCGCGCGACTTGTCCCAGGAGGCAGCTCGGCATGGTTAAGAACCCGGAGGCCCTCCGCAGCGCGGGCCTTCAGCCCATCGGTGTCTGGCGCAGCGGGTCATGGCTCCCCGCGTTCACGTCGGCGGACCTGCAACAGGCGGTGAGCTGCGTGCGAGAGCCGGTGCACGTGGTGCGCGAGACGCCGGAGGGCCGCGTCGGCGTGGCCCGCGGCGGCTCGGTCCTCCGCGACGATCAGGTGAACGGGGTCCCCACGTTTCCGCTCCTCGGCACGCTGCCCGCGCTCTACCCGGAGTGGCTCGGGGATCGCTCGTTCACCGAGGTTCACGGGCTGCGCTTCCCGTACGTGGCCGGCGCGATGGCGAACGGCATCCACACCGCCGAGCTCACGATCGCCATGGCCCGGGCCGGGATGCTCGGGTTCTTCGGCGCCGCCGGCCTCGGGCTGCGCAGGATCGAGCAGGCCGTCGACGAGATCGTCGCCGCGCTCGGCGCGGACGGCCCCACCTGGGGGTGCAACCTCATCCACGCGCCGAACGAGCCGCGCCTGGAGAGCGACACGGTGGAGCTCTATCTGAAGAAGGGTGTCCGCCGGGCCGAGGCCGCGGCCTACATGGGCCTGAACCCGATGGTCGTGCGGTTCGCCTACAGCGGCGTGCGGCGGCTGCCCGACGGCCGGATCGACCGGCGAAACCACCTGTTCGCGAAGATCTCGCGCCCCGAGGTCGCGGCGCGGTTCCTGTCGCCCGCGCCGGCCGAGATCCTCGACACGTGCGTTCGCAACGGGTGGCTCACCCGCGACGAGGCGGAGCTCGCGCGGGGCCTGCCGGTCGCCGAGGACATCACGGTGGAGGCGGACTCCGGCGGTCACACCGACAACCAGCCGCTCGTCGCGCTGTTCCCGGTGATCCTCGGCGTGCGCGACGAGCTCGCGGCCAAGCACGGGTATCGCCGCCCGATCCGCGTCGGCGCCGCGGGGGGCCTGTCCACGCCGGAGGCCGTGGCCGCCGCGTTCTCGCTCGGCGCCGCGTACGTGCTGACCGGCTCGGTCAACCAGGCGTGCGTCGAGTCGGGCCTGTCCGACGAGGGCAAGCGGATGCTGGCCCAGGCCGATCTCCCGGACGTGATCATGACGCCCGCCGCCGACATGTTCGAGCTCGGCGTGCAGGTCCAGGTGCTGAAGCGCGGCACGATGTTCGGTGTCCGCGCGCAGCGGCTCTACGACCTCTACGTCGCCCACGACTCCATCGAGTCGCTGCCGGCCGACGCGCGCGCGCGCGTCGAGCGGGAGCAGCTCCAGATGTCGTGCGACGAGGTGTGGGCGCTGTGCGAGCGGTTCTTCGCGGAGCGCGACCCGGCCGAGCTCGCGCGGGCCGCGCGCGAGCCGAAGCACAGGATGGCGCTGATCTTCCGCTGGTATCTCGGCATGTCCAGCAAGTGGGCGATCGCCGGGGATCCGAAGCGCCGCGCCGATTACCAGATCTGGTGTGGCCCGGCCATGGGCGCGTTCAACCGGTGGGTCAAGGGGTCTTTCCTCGAAGCGCCGCAGAGCCGCACGGTGGTCCAGGTCGCCCGCAACCTGCTCGAGGGCGCGGCCGTCGTCACGCGCGCCCAGCAGCTCCGGACGTACGGCGTCCCGGTGCCGAGCGCCGCCTTCCACTTCACTCCTCGCCCGCTCGCCTGATCGGTCGAACCCAAGCCGAGGTCCTGTCATGCACGCTTCGTCCACGCGTATCCCGTCCATCGCCGTCGTCGGCGTGAGCGCCATCTTCCCCGGCTCGCTCGACGCGCACGGCTTCTGGCGCGACATCCTGGCCGGGACCGACCTCATCACGGAGGTCCCGGAGACCCACTGGCTCGTCGAGGACTACTACGATCCCGACCCGTCCGCCCCTGACAGGACGTACGCGAAGCGCGGCGCCTTCCTGCGGGACGTGCCGTTCGATCCGCTGGAGTGGGGCGTGCCGCCCTCGATCGTGCCGGCGACGGACACGACGCAGCTGCTCGCGCTGATCGTGGCGAAGCGGGTGCTCGAGGACGCGGCGGGGGGGCAGTTCGAGTCGATGAGCCGCGAGCGGATGAGCGTGATCCTCGGGGTCACGTCGGCGCAGGAGCTGCTCGCCTCCATGGTGAGCCGGATCCAGCGGCCGGTGTGGGCGAAGGCGCTGCGGGAGCTCGGGTATCCGGAGGACGAGGTCGCGCGCGCCTGCGAGAAGATCGCGTCGAGCTACGTGCCGTGGCAGGAGTCGTCGTTCCCCGGCCTGCTCGGCAACGTCGTGGCCGGGCGCATCGCGAACCGGCTCGACCTGGGCGGGACGAACTGCGTGACCGACGCGGCGTGCGCGTCGTCGCTGTCGGCGATGTCGATGGCGGTGAACGAGCTCGCGCTCGGCCAGTCCGATCTCGTGATCGCGGGCGGCTGCGACACGATGAACGACGCCTTCATGTACATGTGCTTCAGCAAGACGCCGGCGCTGTCGCGGTCGGGCGATTGCCGCCCGTTCTCGGACAAGGCCGACGGCACGCTGCTCGGCGAGGGCATCGGCATGGTGGCGCTCAAGCGGCTCGACGACGCCGAGCGCGACGGGGACCGGATCTACGCGGTCATCAAGGGGATCGGCTCGTCGTCCGACGGGCGGAGCAAGAGCGTGTACGCGCCGGTGCCGGAGGGGCAGGCCAGGGCGCTGCGCCGGGCGTACGCCGTGGCCGGCTACGGCCCGGAGACGGTGGAGCTGATGGAGGCCCACGGCACCGGGACGAAGGCCGGCGACGCGGCCGAGTTCGAGGGGCTGCGGGCCATGTTCGACGCGTCGGGGCGCGCGGACCGGCAGTGGTGCGCGCTCGGCAGCGTGAAGTCGCAGATCGGCCACACCAAGGCGGCGGCCGGCGCGGCGGGCCTGTTCAAGGCGGTCATGGCGCTGCACCACAAGGTGCTCCCGCCGACCATCAAGGTGGACCGGCCGAATCCGAAGCTCGAGATCGAGAAGACGCCGTTTTACCTCAACACCGAGGCGCGGCCGTGGGTCCGCGCGGGGGACCACCCGCGGCGGGCGTCGGTGAGCTCGTTCGGGTTCGGCGGCTCGAATTTCCACGTCGCGCTGGAGGAGTACACGGGCGCGGCGCCGAGGGCGCTCCGCGTGCGGTCGTTCCCGGCGGAGCTCGTGCTCCTGTCGGCGGACACGCCGGCGGCGCTCGCGGATCGCGCCCGGGCGCTCGCGAAGGACGCGGCGGCGCCGGAGTCGCTGCGCTTCTTCGCGCGGGAGTCGGTGCTGGCGTTCGACGGGGCGAGGCCTCTGCGGCTCGGCCTCGTGGCGACGGACGAGGCCGACCTGCGGAGGAAGCTGGAGCAGGTCGCGGCGCACCTCGGCGAGCGGCCCGAGCAGGCGCTCGACGCGCCGCTCGTGCGCTGCGCGGGCGGCGAGGCGCCGGGGCAGGTGGCGTTCCTGTTCCCGGGGCAGGGGAGCCAGTACCCGGGGATGGGCGCCGACGTGGTCATGGCGTTCGACCCGGCGCGCGAGGCGTGGGACGGGGCGGCGGGCGTCGCGATCGCGGACGTGCCGCTGCACGAGGTGGTGTTCCCGCGGCCGGTGTTCAGCGACGAGGACCGGAGGGCGCAGGAGGAGCGGCTCCGCGAGACGCGGTGGGCGCAGCCCGCGATCGGGGCGACGAGCCTCGCGCACCTCGCGCTGCTCTCGGCGCTCGGCGTGCGGGCCGACGCGCTCGCCGGCCACAGCTTCGGCGAGATCACCGCGCTGCACGCGGCCGGCGCGCTGTCCGCGGCGGACCTCCTGCGGGTCGCGCGGCGGCGCGGCGAGCTGATGGGGGCGGCGTCCGCGTCGTCCGCGCGGGGCGCGATGATCGCGGTCCCGCGATCGATCGACGAGGTGCGGGCGCTCGGCCTCGGCGAGGTCGTGGTCGCGAACCACAACGGCCCGAAGCAGGTCGTGCTGTCGGGCGCGGTCGAGGCGATCGAGGCGGCCGAGGCGCGGCTCCGGGGCCTGGGCATCCAGGCGAGGCGCCTCGACGTGTCGGCGGCGTTCCACTCGCCGCTCGTGTCGGAGGCGAGCGCGCCGTTCCGCGAGTTTCTGGGGGGCATCGCGGTGGGGGCGCCGTCGGCGCCCGTGTACAGCAACGCCGAGATCGAGCCTTACCCCGGGGGCGGCGACGCGGCGCGCGACCGGCTCGCGCGCCAGCTCGCGCAGCCGGTGCGGTTCGTGGAGGAGATCGAGCGGATGTACGCGGCGGGGGTGCGCACGTTCGTCGAGGTCGGTCCGGGGTCGGTGCTCACGAACCTGGTGGGCGACATCCTGAGCGGTCGGCCGCACCGGGCGGTGGCGCTGGACCGCAGGGGCAAGCACGGCGTGGTGAGCCTGTTCGACGCGGTGGCGCGGCTCGCCGTGGCCGGCGTCCCGCTGGACGCGCGGGTCCTGTGGGACGGCTTCGCGGCGCCGGGCGATCCGCGGGCGGCGTCGAAGCCGAAGCTCGTGCTGTCGATCAACGGCAGCAACTACGGCAAGCCGTACCCGCCGCCCGGGGGAGCGAAGGCCCTGCCCAGGCCGAACCCGCCGCGGCCAGCGCCGGAGGCGGCCGGCGCGGCGGCGGCGAAGGCGCCCGCGGCGGCGGGGAGGGCGCCTGCGCCGGTGGTGAGCGCGGCTGCGGCGGCGGTGAGGGCGCCTGCGCCGGTGGGGAGCGCGGCGGGGGGCGCAGTGAGCACGTCGGCGGGCGCAGTGAGCACGTCGGCGGGCGCAGTGCGCGTGTCGGGGGCGGCAGTGCGCGCGTCGGGGGCGGCAGTGAGCGCGTCGGGGGGCGCAGTGCGCGCGTCGGCGGGCGCAGTGAGCGCGTCGGGGCCGGCAGTGAGCGCGTCGGCCGCGATGGTGAGCGCGCCCGCGTCGGCGGCAGTGAGCGCGTCGGGGGCGGCAGTGAGCGCGTCGGGGGCGGCAGTGAGCGCGTCGGGGGCGGCAGTGAGCGCGTCGGGGCTGGCGGTGAGCACGCCCGCGCCGGCGGTGAGCGCGTCGTGGCTGGCTGCATACCAGGAGGCGCAGCGCGCCACGGCAGAAGCCCACAGCACGTACCAGCGCGCGATGGCCGAGAGCCACATCGCCTTCCTGCAGATGGCCGAGGCGTCCTTTGCCGGGCTCGCCGCGCTCGCGACGGGCGCTCCGCATGCGGGTGCCGTCGCCGCGGCCACGGAGCCGGCTCCGGTGAGGTTCCTGGAGCCCAGGGGCGCGCCGACGACGCCCGCCGCCGGAAGCTGGGGTCAAAAGCACCAGGACGGCCTGAACGGCGTGAACGGCGCCGGCAGGGCGCACCAGGCGGCGGTCCCGATGGCCGCGCCGGCGCCAACCCCGGTCGCGATGGCCGCGCCGGCGCCAACCCCGGTCGCGGCGCCGGCGCCAACCCCGGTTGCGGCGTCCGCGCCAACCCCGGTCGCTGCGCCCGTGCCAACTTCGGTCGCGGCGTCCGCGCCAACCCCGGTCGCGGCGTCCGCGCCAACCCCGGTCGCGGCGTCCGCGCCAACCCCGGTCGCGGCGTCCGCGCCAACCCCGGTCGCTGCGCCCGTGCCAACCCCGGTCGCTGCGCCCGTGCCAACCCCGGTCGCTGCGCTCGTGCCAACCCCGGTCGCCACCCCGGCGGCGGTCGCTGCTGCGCCGGGCGTCGATATCGAGCGGATGGTCCTCGCGGTGGTCGCGGACAAGACGGGATATCCCGTCTCGATGCTCGGGCTCCAGATGGAGCTGGAGAGCGACCTCGGGATCGACAGCATCAAGCGCGTCGAGATCCTGTCCTCGGTCCGGGACCGTACGCCCGGGCTGTCCGAGGTCGACTCCTCGGCGCTCGCGCAGCTGCGCACGCTCGGCCAGGTCGTCGACCACCTGCGCGCCTCGCTGCCCGCGGCCGCCCCGGCGGCGCCCGCGGCCGCCCCGGCGGCTAGCGCGACGAGGGCTGCCGCCGCGCCCGCCGCGGAGGCGGCCGGCGCGCCCGCCACGGCGGCGCCCGCGGCGTCCGACGTGGAGCGGATCGTGATGGCGGTGGTGGCCGAGACGACGGGCTACCCCGCCGAGATGCTCGGGCTGCAGATGGAGCTGGAGAGCGATCTCGGGATCGACAGCATCAAGCGGGTCGAGATCCTGTCGGCGGTGCGGGACCGCACGCCGGGGCTGTCCGAGGTCGATTCCTCAGCGCTCGCGCAGCTGCGCACGCTCGGCCAGGTCGTCGACCACCTGCGCGCCTCGCTGCCCACAGCCGCCCCGGCGGCGCCCGCCGCCACCCCGGCGGCGGGCGCGACGAGGGCTGCCGCCGCGCCCGCCGCGGAGGCGGCCGGCGCGGCCGCCGCGGCGGCGCCCGCGGCCTCCGACGTGGAGCGGATCGTGATGGCGGTGGTGGCCGAGACGACGGGCTACCCCGCCGAGATGCTCGGGCTGCAGATGGAGCTGGAGAGCGATCTCGGGATCGACAGCATCAAGCGGGTCGAGATCCTGTCGGCGGTGCGGGACCGCACGCCGGGGCTGTCCGAGGTCGATTCCTCGGCGCTCGCGCAGCTGCGCACGCTCGGCCAGGTCGTCGACCACCTGCGCGCCTCGCTGCCCGCGCCAGCGGCCGCGCCGGCCGCGGGCGACGCGGCGTCGCTGGCCGGGACCGCGGAGGTCGAGCGGATCGTGATGGCGGTGGTGGCCGAGACGACCGGCTATCCCGCCGAGATGCTCGGGCTGCAGATGGAGCTGGAGAGCGATCTCGGGATCGACAGCATCAAGCGGGTCGAGATCCTGTCGGCGGTGCGGGACCGCACGCCGGGGCTGTCCGAGATCGATTCCTCGGCGCTCGCGCAGCTCCGCACGCTCGGCCAGGTCGTCGCGCACCTCCGCGCGAACCTCGGGCCCGCGCCCGCCGCCGACGACGCGGGGCCCGCCGACGCGCCGGCGCCCGCGCCCCTCGGGCGCTTTCCGCTCGTCGAGGTCCCGGCGCCCGCCGCCGGCCTCGCCATGCCCGGCGTCTTCGAGGCCGGGACCGTGGTGGTGACCGGCCACGACACCCTCGGCCCCGCGCTCGTCGCGGCCCTCGGGGCGCGCGGGATCGCCGCCGAGCATGCCCCCGCCGTGCCCCGCGGCGCCCGCGGCGCCGTGTTCCTCGGCGGCCTGCGCGACTTCGCCACGGTCGACGAGGCGCTCGCCGTCCACCGCGAGGCGTTCCTCGCGGCCCAGGCCATCGCGGCGAGCCCGGCCCTGTTCGTCACGGTCCAGGACACGGGCGGCGACTTCGGCCTCGCCGGCTCGGACCGCGCCTGGGCCTCCGGGCTGCCCGGCCTCGTGAAGACCGCGGCGCTGGAGTGGCCCGCCGCGTCCTGCCGCGCGATCGATCTGGAGCGAAGCGGCCGATCGGCCGGCGACCTCGCCGACGCCATCGCCGCGGAGCTCCTGTCCGGCGGCGTCGAGCTCGAGGTCGGCCTGCGCGCGGACGGCCGGCGCACCACGCTGCGCAGCGTCCGGCAGGGCGCGCAACCCGGGCCGCTCCCCCTCGGGCCGAGCGACGTGATCGTGGCGAGCGGCGGCGCCCGCGGCGTGACCGCGGCGACGCTGATCGCGCTCGCCAGGGAGAGCCGCGGGAGGTTCGCGCTGCTCGGTCGCACCGCGCTCGAGGACGACCCGGCCCCGTGCCGCGGCGTGGGCGGCGAGGCCGCGCTCAAGGCGGCGCTGGCGCAGGCCGCGGCCGCCTCGGGCCAGAAGGCGACCCCCGCGGAGATCGGCCGTCAGGTCGCCCGGATCCTGGCGAACCGCGAGGTCCGCGCGACGCTCGACGCCCTCCGCGCGGCCGGCGGCGAGGCCGTGTACGTCTCGGCCGACGTGAACGACGCGCGGGCGGTGGCCGCGGCGCTCGGCGACGTGCGGCGGGCGTTCGGCCCCATCACCGCGATCGTCCACGGCGCGGGCGTGCTCGCCGACAAGCTCATCGCCGAGAAGACGGTCGAGCAGCTCGACCGCGTGTTCAACACGAAGGTGGGCGGCCTCCGGGCCCTGCTCGACGCGACCGCGGGCGATCCGCTCAAGGCGATCGTCCTGTTCAGCTCGATCGCCGCGCGCAGCGGCAACAGGGGGCAGTGCGACTACGCGATGGCGAACGAGGTCCTCAACAAGGTCGCCGCCGCCGAGGCCGCGCGCCGCCCCGGCTGCCGGGTGAAATCGCTCGGCTGGGGCCCCTGGCAGGGGGGCATGGTGAACGCGGCGCTCGAGGCGCACTTCACGCAGCTCGGCGTGCCCCTCATCCCGCTCGAGGCGGGCGCGAGGATGCTGATCGACGAGCTGCGCGACGGCCCGGGCGATCGCGGGGAGGGCGCGGGCGCGAGCTCCGCGGGCGCGCCCTCCGCGGTCGAGGTCGTGCTCGGCGCCGACCCGGCGACCCTCGCCGCCCCCGATCGCGACCGGCGGATCGCGCTGGCGGTCCGCGCCGACCGCGCGGCGCACCCCTACCTCGGCGACCACGCCATCCACGGCGTCCCCGTGGTGCCGGTGGTGATCGCGCTGGAGTGGTTCGCCCGCGCCGCGCGCGCGTGCCGGCCGGATCTCGTCGTGACCGCGCTCCGCGACGTCCGGGTCCTGCGCGGGATCAAGCTCGCGGCGTACGCGTCGGGCGGCGAGGTGTTCCGCGTCGACTGCCGCGAGGTGGAGAGCGGCCACGGCGCGGTGCTCGCGGCCGAGCTGCGCGGGCCGCAGGGCGCGCTGCACTACGCGGCCACCATCGAGATGCAGCCCCCCGACGGGCGCGCGGCCCCGAGGGGCCCGACGCCGCCGTCGCTCGGCCCGTGGACCGAGGGCGGCGCGCTGTACGACGGCCACGTCCTCTTCCACGGCCCCGGCTTCCAGGTGATCCGGGGGCTCGACGGCGTGAGCCGCGAGGGGATCGCCGGCACGGTCGTGGGCCTGCGCGAGGCCGGCTGGGTGAGCCAGCCGTGGAAGACCGACCCGGCGGCGCTCGACGGCGCGCTGCAGCTCGCGACGCTGTGGACGCGGCACGTGCTCGGGGGCGCGGCGCTCCCGATGTCCGTGGGCGCGCTGCACACGTTCGCCGAGGGCCCGGCCGACGGCCCGCTGCGCGCGGTGGTGCGCGGGCAGATCGTGGCCCGGGACCGCACCCGGGCGGACATCGCGCTCGTCGACCCCGAGGGCGCGCTCGTCGCCGAGCTGCGCGACGTGCAGTTCGTCCTCCGCCCGGACGCCGCGCGCGGTCAGGCGTGACCGAGGCGACCTTGTTCGAGCCCATCGCCATCGTCGGCCGCGGGTGCGTCCTGCCGGGCGCGCTCGACCCCGCGGCCCTGTGGGACAACGTGATCGCCGGCCGGGACCTCCTGGCCGCCGCCCCCGCCGGCCGCTGGCGCCTCTCGCGCGAGCGCGCGCTCGTCGGCGACGGGCGCGAGGGCCGCGACGGGCGCGAGGGCCGCGACGTGAGGGACCGCGCGTGGAGCGACCGCGGCGGCTACGTCACCGGGTTCGACGAGCACTTCCGCCGCGTGCTCGCCCGGGACCCGTTCTCGCGGGGCGGCCGCCCGTGGGGCGACGTGCTCGCGCTCGACCCCCTCTTCCAGTGGGTGCTCCACGCGGGCCGCGAGGCGCTGCGCGAGGCCGGCCACGAGGGCCGGTCCGACCGCGCGGGCGCGGTGCTCGGGAACCTGTCGTTCCCCTCGTCGGCGATGTCGGCGTGGGCCGAGTCGACGTGGCTCGGCGCGCTCGCCGGCGTCCCGCGGCCCGATCCGCGCAACCGGTTCATGTCGGGCCTGCCGGCCCACCTGCTCGCCGACGCGCTCGGCCTCGGGGCCGGCGCGTTCGCGCTCGACGCCGCGTGCGCGTCGTCGCTCTACGCGATCGCGCTCGCCTGCGAGCGGCTGCACGACCGCGAGGTCGACCGGATGCTCGCCGGCGCCGTGTGCCGGTCGGACGATCTCTTCATCCACATCGGGTTCTGCGCGCTGTCGGCCCTGAGCCGCACCGGGCAGAGCCGCCCGTTCTCGGCGGCGGCGGACGGCCTGGTCCCGGCGGAGGGCGCGGCGTTCGTGGTGCTCGAGCGGCTGTCCGACGCCGAGGCCGCGGGGAGGCGCATCCTCGGCGTGATCCGCGGCGTCGGGCTGTCGAACGACGGCCGGGGCCGCGGCCTGCTTGCGCCGGCGGTCGAGGGCCAGCTCCGGGCGATGCGCGCCGCGTACGCGATGGCCGGCGTCGATCCGGGCGAGGTCTCGCTGCTGGAGTGCCACGCGACGGGGACCCCGCTCGGCGACGCGACCGAGATCGCGACGCTCACGGAGGTGTTCGGCCGCCGGGAGGTGCCGCTCGGCTCGCTCAAGTCGAACCTGGGTCACCTCGTCACGGCGGCGGGCGCGGCCGGGCTGCTCAAGCTGCTCGCCGCGATGGACGCCGGGGTCCGCCCGCCCACGCTGCACGCCGATCCGCTGAGCGACGCGGTGGCCGCGAGCCCGTTCCGGGTGCTGCGGCGGGCCGAGCCGTGGGAGGGCCGACGCCTCGCGGGCCTGTCCGCGTTCGGGTTCGGCGGGAACAACGCGCACCTCCTCGTGGAGGCGTACGAGCCCGCCTCGCCCAGGGGCCGCGCGACCCGCGTGGCCGCGCGGGGCGCGGCGCCCGTCACCGCCGCCGCCTCGCCGCCGGCCCCGGCCGGGCACCTCGCCGTGGTGGCGATGGGACTATGCATCGGGGAGCTCAGCGGCGTCCGCGCGTTCGCGGAGCCGCTCCTCTCGGGCGGCGGCGCGGCCCCCCGCCGCGCCGACGTCTCGTTGCCCGCGGATCGGCTGCGCTTCCCGCCGCGCGATCTGCAGCAGGCGCTCGCCCAGCAGACGCTGCTGCTCGAGGCGGCGATCGAGGCCACCGAGGGCCTCGCGCTGCCGCGGGAGCGCACGGCCGTGCTCATCGGCATGGGCGCCGACACCGAGGTGTGCCGGTACATGGCGCGCTGGCGGCTCGCCGACACGGCGCCGGCGCGGCTCGGTCCGTCGGTCGACGTCGGCGCGCTGCGGGATGCGATCGCCCCGGTCCTCCAGGCGGCGGGCGTGGTCGGGAACATGCCGAACATCCCGGCGAACCGGCTGAACAGCCAGCTCGACGTCGCGGGGCCGTCGTTCACGGTCGCGGCGGAGGAGCTCTCGGGCCCGTGGGCGCTGCGCCTCGCGTGCCGCGCCCTGCGCGCGGGTACCGCGGACGCGGCGATCGTCGGCGCCGTGGATCTCTCGTGCGAGCCCGCCCACGCGGCCGCGCTCGAGGCGCTCGGGGTCCACCTGCCTCCCGGCGACGCGGCGGTCGTGCTCGTGATCGAGCGCCTCGACGACGCGGTGCGGGAGCGGCACCCGGTCCTCGCCGTGCTCGTGGACGAGCCGGCCGAGCCGGGCCTCGTGCTGTCGTCCACGGACCTCGCGCCGAGGTTCGGCCATGCGCACGCGGCCTCCGGCCTCGTGCACGTCGCCGCCGCGGTGCTCGCCTGCCGCCACGGCCGGAAGCTCGACGGAAGCCCGTGGTCCGACGAGGTCCGCGTCGCCGAGGTCCGCTGCGCCGGCCTCGGCGGCGGCTCGCTGTCGGTCTGCATCGGGGCCGGCGGTCCGCCCGCCCCCCTCGCGCCGCCGCGCCCTTCGGGTGGCCCGAGGCTCACGCTCCCTGCCCACCCGCCGGCGATCGTCGTGCCCGGCGTGGACACCTGCTCATCTCCTGGAGACTCCATGGAACCTGCGCCGCCTCTGCCGTCCGCACTGGATGACCTGCCACCGCTGTACGCCGGGCCCACGGGCTTCGCGGCGGGCGATCTGCTCGCGTCGCTGCCGGTGGACGAGCCGCTGCGGGGGGCGCCGGTGGTGGGCGGGGATCCTGTGGGGGAGCTCGAGAAGGGGGCGTCGTGGGGGGAGACGGAGGGGGGCGCGGCGAGAGCGGCCGCGATCCCGGGCGAGGTGGCGGGCGGCGCGGCGGCGTTCACGGCGCAGATCGCGCAGATCCATGGGGCGTGGGTCGAGCAACAGGCCCAGGTGCACCGCCGGTTCCTGGAGATGCGGCAGCGCGCGCTGGAGACGCTCGTGCGGGCGTCGTGGGGCCCACACCCGACCGCGGGCCCGGGCCCGCACCCGACCGTGGTTGAGCCTTGGCCGACCGGGGTTGAGGTGCGACCGACCGAGGTTGAGGCTCGCCCGACCCAGGTTGAGGTGCGGCCGACCGAGGTTGAGGCTCGCCCGACCCAGGTTGAGGTGCGGCCGACCCAGGTTGAGGTGCGGCCGACCGAGGTTGAGGTTCGGCCGACCGAGGTTGAGGCTCGCCCGACCCAGGTTGAGCCGCCGCGCCAAGTTGAGCCGCGCCCGACCCAGGTTGAGCCGCCGCGCCCCCTCGCCCCGCCGCGGCCCACCGCGGCCCCGGCCCTCCCCGCCGCGGGGGCCCCTGCGCCCCGCGGCCCGCGGTTCAGCCGGGAGCAGCTCGAGGTCCTCGCCTCCGGACGGATCTCCGACATCTTCGGCCCCCTCTTCGCCCGGCAGGACGGCTACC
Source organism: Sorangium cellulosum (assembly GCF_004135735.1). Taxonomy (GTDB): domain Bacteria; phylum Myxococcota_A; class Polyangia; order Polyangiales; family Polyangiaceae; genus Sorangium; species Sorangium cellulosum_F. Next base: position 1,088,558 of record NZ_CP012670.1, read on the forward strand.
GCCGCCAGGTGCGCATGCCCATGCCGCCGCTGCTGCTCGCCGACCGGGTGACCGGGATCGACGCCGAGCCCGGCTCGATGAAGCTCGGCACGCTGTGGACCGAGACCGACGTGCGGTGGGACTCCTGGTACCTGCACGACGGCGCGATGCCGGCCGGCATCATGATCGAGAGCGGGCAGGCCGACCTCCTGCTCATCAGCTGGCTCGGCGCCGACTTCGAGAACCAGGGCGAGCGCGTCTACCGGCTGCTCGGCTGCGAGCTCACCTTCCACGGCGGCCTGCCGCGCCCGGGCGACACGCTCGTCTACGACATCCACGTCGACGGCCACGCCAAGCACGGCGACGTCCGCCTCTTCTTCTTCCACTACGACTGCCGCATCGGCGGCGCGCTGCGCCTCTCGACGCGCAAGGGCCAGGCCGGCTTCTTCACCGACGAGGAGCTCGCGGCCTCGGGCGGCGTCCTCTGGGACCCCGACGCCGCGCAGCCCGCCCCGGGCGCCCGCCTCGACCCGCCGCGGCTCCGCTGCCAGAAGTCCTCCTTCGAGCGCGCCGATCTCCTCGCGTTCGCGGCCGGCGACGGCGCCGCGGCGTTCGGCCCCGGCTTCGAGCGCCTCTCCACCCACGTCCGGACGCCGCGCATCAGCGCGCCGCCGATGCTGTTCTTCGATCGCGTCGACGTCTTCGACCCCGGAGGCGGCCCGTGGAAGCGCGGCTACCTCAAGGCCACGCTGCCGATCACGAAGGACGGCTGGTTCTTCGAGGGCCACTTCAAGGACGACCCCTGCATGCCGGGCACGCTCATGTTCGAGGGCTGCCTGCAGGCGCTCGCCTTCGCCATGGCGGCGATGGGCTTCACGCTGGACAGCGACGGCTTCCGCTTCGAGCCCGTGCCCGAGGAGCCCTACCTGCTCCGTTGCCGCGGCCAGGTGACCCCGGCGAGCCGGCTGCTCACGTACGAGGTGTTCGTCGAGGAGGTGCACGACGGCCCGCACCCCACCGTGTACGCCGATTTCCTCTGCACGGTCGACGGCCTCAAGGCGTTCCACGCGCGCCGCGTGGGCCTGCGCCTCAGCCCGGACTGGCCGCTCTCGAGCGCTCCCGAGCTGCTCTCTGGCCACGCCGAGCCGGGGCCGGTCGCCCGCGTCCCCTGGTCCGAGACGGGCTCGCCGCCGCCCGCCGGCGCCCCGGCGGAGGCCGGCGGCTTCCCGCTCGACTACAGGAGCCTGCTCTCGTGCGCGTGGGGCAGGCCGTCGGACGCGTTCGGGCCGCTCTACCGCAGGTTCGATGAGGGCCGGCACGTCGCGCGGCTCCCGGGGCCGCCGTACCACTTCATGAGCCGGGTCCTCTCGGTCTCGAGCCCCATGGCGGCGATGAAGCCCGGCGCGCGGGTCGAGGTCGAGGTCGACGTCCCCGAGGACGCCTGGTATTTCGACGAGAACGCGAGCCTCACGATGCCGTTCGCGGTGGTGCTCGAGGCGGCGCTCCAGACGTGCGGCTGGCTCGCGAGCTACATCGGCTGCGCGCTCTCGACCGACGCCGCGCTCTACTTCCGCAACCTCGACGGCAAGGGCACGCTGCACGCCGAGGTCCTGCCGACCGCGGGCGCGCTGCGGACGACGTCGCAGGTGACGAGCCTCTCGCGGTCGGGCGGCATGATCATCCTGTCGTTCCGGGTCGAGTGCAGCGTCTCGGGCGCCCGCGTGTACGACCTGGAGACGGTGTTCGGCTTCTTCCCGAAGGCCGCGCTCGCCACGCAGATCGGGCTCCCGCCGACGCCCGAGCAGGTCACCGCGCTCTCGGCGCCGTCGGAGTTCGCGGTCGACCTCCGGTCGCGCCCCGAGCGGTACTTCGGGGGCGAGCTCTCGCTCCCGCGGCCGTCGCTGCTGATGATCGACCGCATCGACGGCCTGTGGGAGGCCGGCGGCCAGAGGGGGCTCGGCAGGCTCCGCGCGCAGCGGGACGTCCACGCGTCGGAGTGGTTCTTCAAGGCCCACTTCCTCGGCGATCCGGTGCAGCCCGGCTCGCTCGGCATCGAGGCGATGCTGCAGACCATCCAGTTCTGGATGTTGCACCACGACCTCCACGCGGGCCTCCGCGCCCCGCGGTTCGAGCCGGTGATGACGGGGCGCGAGCACACCTGGCGCTACCGCGGCCAGGTGCTGCCGAGCAGCCGCCGGGTGACGGTCGAGACCGACATCCTCGAGGTCGGGCGCGACGACCGCGGGCCGTACGTCATCGCCGAGTCCTACCTGTGGGTCGACGGCCTGCGCATCTACGGCGCGACGCTCGGGGTGCGGATCATCGACGCGCCCCCCGCGCGCCCGCGCCGCGACGTCGACTTCGACGTCTGCGGGAGCGCGCGCCGCCTCGCGTCGCTCCCGGGCGCCGTGAACCGCGCCGCGCGAAGGCCGGAGCCCTCGGCGCAGCAGGCCGCGGACGCGGCACGAGCCGCGCTGCCGCCCTCGGCGCAGCAGGCCGCGGACGCGGACGCGGAGGAGGTGCTGGATCCGGGCGGGTGGGTCGCGGACCACTGCCCCACGTGGACGCTCCCTGCGCTGCCCGGGATGAGCATGGTCGACCGGCTGGCCGGCGGCGCCTTGCGGGCGCGCCCGGGGCGCGTGGTCGTGGCCGTGGAGGACGTGGTGGTGCACCGCTGGCTGCCCGTGCCGGGGCCGGTGCGCCTCAGGACCGAGGTGAGCGGCGCGGGCGACGTGCTCGACGTCCGGCTGCTCGCGTGGCGCGAGGCGTCCACCCCGGCGCTCTCGCGGTTCGAGCCGGTGTGCACCGGCCGCGTGCGGCTCTCGGACGCGTACCCCGCGGCCCCCGCGCCGGAGCCGCCGCTCGACGCGCCGCTCTCCGAGGACCCGTACGCGGCGGGCACGCTGTTCCACGGCCCTGCGTTCCAGTACCTGACCGAGCTGCGGCTCGGCGCGCGCGGCGCGTCGGCGACGCTCGATCCCGAGCGGGGCTCGGTCCCGCCGGGCACGCTGCACCAGGGCATGCTCGACGCGTTCACGCACGCCATCCCGCACGACCGGCTGTCCCTGTGGGATCCGGAGAGCCCTGCCGGCCACATCGCGTTCCCCTCGCGCGTCCCGTCGCTCCGCGTGTTCGGCCCGGTGCCCTCGGGCCCGGTGCGCCTCGAGGTGCGCCACGAGGGGCGAGACGGCCGCTTCGTCTCGTTCTGGATCCAGGCCATCGCGGGGGACCGCGTCTGGCTGGAGCTGCGGCTGGTCGAGGTGCTGCTCCCGCAGGGCGCGATCGGCGCCGCGCCTCCCGGCATCCGCCGGGCCTTCCTGCGCGATCGCGCGGCGGTCGACCTCGCCGTCTCGCGCGTCGACGCGGCGTCGGGCGAGACGCGCTGCGGCCCGGCCGACGTGCGCACCCTGGACTGGATGCCGGGCACGGTGGCGCACCTCTACGCCGCCTCGGGCGATCTGGTCGAGGCGGTGGCGGTGAAGGATCACATCGCGCGGCGCGCCGGCGCGCACCCGTCGGCCGTCTCGCTCGCCGGGGTCGCCGCGTCGGCGCCGCTGACCCGCTGGCCCGTCTCGGTGGCGCGCGACGGCTCCGAGGTCGTGGTCCGCGACGCCGGCGCGCCGGCGCTCGACATCGAGCCTGTGCGCCGCTACTGGAACGCGGCCATGGGCCTCGGGCGCTGGCCCGCGGAGGACCTGTATTTCGGCCTGATCGAGCGGTTCATCCGCCGGGTGCACGTCGTGGATCCCGCGGCGTTCCGCGCGGTGAAGGGCCGGAGCCTCCTTTACCTCGGCAACCACCAGGTCGCGGTGGAGTCGCTCCTGTTCGGCGTCATCGTGTCGGCCCTCACCGAGGTCCCCACGGTGACGCTGGCCAAGGCCGAGCACCGGACGACGTGGCTCGGCACGATGCTCGCGCACTGCTTCGCGTACCCGGGCGCGCGCGATCCGAAGGTCATCACGTACTTCGATCGCGAGGACAAGGCGTCGCTCGCGGGCATCATCACGGAGCTCGGGGTCGAGATGCAGGGGGCGGGCAAGGGGGTGATGGTGCACGTCGAGGGCACGAGATCGCTCGAGTGCCGCACGCCGGTGCGCAAGATGAGCGGGTCCTTCATCGACATGGCGCTCGCGGTGGGCGCCCCGGTGGTGCCGGTGCGCTTCACGGGCGCGCTGCCGCCGGAGCCGCTCGACGGGCGGCTCGAGTTCCCGCTCGGCATGGGCGTGCAGGACATCTGGATCGGCCGCCCGCTCCTGCCCGAGGAGCTCGCGAGGATGACGTACAAGGACCGCAAGGATCTGGTGATCGGCGGCATCAACGGGCTCGGGCCGAGCAACGCTGTGGAGGAGCCGTTCCCCGGGGATCCTGCGTTCGCGGCGTCGGTCTCCGCGTGGGCGGCGGAGGCGGGGGTCTCGCACGAGGACGCGACGATCTTCCGGGTGCTCGAGGCGTGCGCCGATCCGACGCCCGAGACGGCGGCGATCCTGGAGGCGGCGCGCACGGGGCGGCTCGCGCCGCCGGACGCGCGGCGGGCGGAGTGGCTGCGGAAGCTCGCGGCGCGCCTGCTCGGGAGGCGGCTCGGGGGGTGAGCGGGGCCGTCTCTGCTCGCCCCCATCTGCTCTTCATCGAACGCCGCTGCGCGCTCGGTGAGAGCGAGGTCTGACAGTGTTCCTGTCCCTGCGATCGGGTCACCCCGGCCAACCCTGCGAGCGCGCGACGGTGCGGATCGCTTCAGCGAGCTCCGCCTCGAAGCGCTGGAATGCCGGCAACATCCGCAGCGCCTCCAGGCTGACTTCTTCGCCGAACAAGCGGTAGAGTCGCTCGGGCTTTCGCCGCATCCCTCCTTCCTTCAAGAGCCGCGCCAGTGTCAGCTTGGGATCGGCTTCACGCTCTGGCTCGGCGGGGAGTGCTGGCTGCGCTCCGCTGCCGAGCAAGGTCCGGAAGACATCCACGTCGACCAGCATCCACGCCTCTGTCTCGCGCACTGGAACACACGGGACCGTCACGACGTCCGGGGCCGCGCGCCGGGCCGCCTCGATGCCGGGATCAATAGCGCTTCGCCGCGCGGATGCTGGATCCCCTGCGCCGTCGGCGTGAATCACGAACAGCGTGCACTCCGCCCAGCGGTCAGCGATGGCAGCCGCGATCCGCTCGGCGCGCTCGCCTTGCGCCGGGGGAGGCGCATCGATGCCCAGGCTCGCTTCAACCTCGTTCGTCCCTGGAAACATCCGCGCCGCGAGCGATGGCAGCAAGCGATCGAGGAGCGGCAAGAGGAAGCCGTAGTCGCTCGGGCCCTCCGCATAGAGCCCTGCGCGGAGATAGAGGTGCCTTCTGGTCACTCGGCAGCCTCGCTGCCCGCGGCCTGGAGGAGCGCGTCGACCTCTCGCAGCGACACGACGTGCGCACCGTCGCCTGGTGCCTTCAGCTCACCCACTGCACGCGCGCGGGTCGCGAGCCGGCCGTCGCGTCGCACGAGATCCATGAAGCGTAGATGCTCGGGGCTGTCCCGGAACGCGGCGAGGACGACAGGCGAGTGGCTGGTGAGGAGGAGCTGCGTGGCCCGCTGAGCTGGATCCAGGGAGGCCTCGTCTCCTGAAGTTGCTATCTCACGAAGCAGCGAGAGCAGCGTGCGCAGACGTCCCGGATAAATCCCATTTTCCGGCTCCTCGATGCCGAGGATGGATGGACGGGGCTCAACGTGGAGCGCCGTGAGCAACGCCAGGGCGCGCAGCGTGCCGTCCGAGGCGAGGCGAGCGGGGAAGCGCTCGCCGCCGGACAGCTTGAACTCGATGCGGAAGGTGTCCTCGTCCGGCACGACGTCGAAGCCGGCGAGCCCCGGGATGAGAGAAACGAGATCGGCCCGGATTTCGCCGAGAGCCGGCCCGGGAAGATCCGCCAGGATGGTCGGCAGGTTCGAGGCATCAGGCGCAAGCTCGTGCGACGCGATGCGCTCGCTCGGTTCGCGCAGGCGCGCGGCGTCGAGCTGGAGGAGGCGGCAACGGGAGAGCTCGTCGGCGAGCCGTCCGGTCAACTGCATGTCCGGCGTGTCGATCCCGAGCTGCTTTGTTATTTGATCGGAGAGGATGCGCACGTTGAAGATGTCCTCGTCCGAAACGCCGCTGAGCTTCTGACCTGCCTCGAGCCTCGCTACAGCTTTTTCGGTGGAGCGAACTGAAAAATTGGCGAGCGCCAGGGCGCCTGTCTTTTGCGCACCCAGCACAGAGTGCGTTCGGGGAAAACGCATCTCGGTTCTGAGCTGGCTTTGATCTTCGGGTCTCATGAGCACATATCGTATCTGTCCCCTTTCCTGCCGTTGCTGGAAGACGATTTCCCGTCCGTCCGAGCCCTTGCTCGCATCCGCCACGCGCAGGCATTCGTCGGCGATCGCCAGCTCCTCCGTGCCAGACGGGCGCACTCGGCGCTCTATGACGAGCTCGTACCTGTACCGGCCGGACAACGGACGCTCGTTGTCCTCGAGTACTTTCTCGTCGTCCTCGAGTGTTTCCAGCGGGCTTTGCAGCAACACCTCCACGGCAATCCGGATCGTCCTCCCCGCCTCTCCCCCCGAGCGGCTGAACTGATCGACGATCCGCCCCCGCCCGAGCTTGAACGCCTCCTCCAGCGACATGGATGCGAGCCGCCCCAGCAGCCCGATCGCCTCCAGCAGGTTCGATTTGCCCGCCCCGTTCGGCCCGACGAACACCGTCAGCGGCTCCAGATCTACCGCGAAATCCCGCAGCGACTTGAAGCCATCGACCTCGAACCGCGTGATCATGGCTCGACCCTACCATATCCGCGCTGGCCCGCGACGAGCCGCACCTTGTCCCGGTTCCGTCTACGCCGGCTCGATCACAGCGCCGGTCGCGTTGCTCGGCCACGTCGCGAACGTCTGGCCTACGCCGGCGGTCCGTCGAGCGTGAGCGACACCCTCGCTACCTCATCCTCCGCCACCAGGAATGCCTTCGATGACGGCAGGCCTCGCTGCGGCACGCAGCTGACCCTGCGCCCCTGGGCCCACGGGCGCCTCGACCGCCGCCGCTCCGCGCGCTCCCGTGGCCGACGAGCCTGCACGACCCCCCTCCGCGTCGGCGCACGCGCTGGCCGTCGCGCGCTGGCCGCCGGTCCGCCGGCGGGGGCGCCGACCGGCCGCCGTCCCCGCCGCTTCGCCGGCTCCTCGACATCGGCCGCCCTTTCACCCCCGGGCGCCGCGCCGCGACCGGGAGCCGCGTTCCTGCTTGATCACGCCGCGAGGCGGGAGATACCCTCCGCGCATGCGCCGCCTGGTCTCGTCGTTCATCCTTCTCTCGTCATCGGCCCTCGCCTCGGGGTGCGCGACCTACGCGCAGGATCTCGACCGCGCCCGTGGCCACTACGAGGCCAACCGGTTCGAGCAGGCGCTTGCGCTGTTCCGCGTGCTCGAGCACGACCTCGACTCGTTCCCGCTGCCGCAGCAGGCGCAGTACGCGTACCTGCGCGGCATGACCGACTACCGCCTGGCCGGCCTCGCGCCGCAGGGCACCGGCGTCGCCGACCCGCGCAAGGGCTACCGCGACAACGCGCGCCACTGGCTGGGGCTCGCCGCGGCGATCGAGAAGCAGACCCCCGGCGGCATCACCAGCGAGCAGAAGATCCGCCTCAGCGAGACGCTGACCGATCTCAACCGCGACGTGTTCGGCGGCGCCGAGGCGCTGCCCGACAGCGGCGCCGCGACCGATCCGGCGGCGCAGCCCGATCCGTCGGCGGAGCCCAGCGCCGCCGAGCCGCCTGCGGACGCCCCGGCCGAGCCGCCGCCGCCCACGCTCTGACCTCCGCGCACAAGCAGCACGCACAGCCGGCGATCCGTCGCCGCAGCGCGCAGCGCGTGGACGCGCAGCGCGCGGGAGACGAGCGGGTCACGCAGTCGGCGGTCCGTCGCCGCAGCGCGCTGCGCGTCAGGGGCTGGACAGGAACCGGGAGGAGTCGAAGGGGCGGGGGGTGAGCGCGGCGCTCCGGCCGCCGCTCAGGAGGGGGGGGTCACGCGAGCCGTCGGCGCAACGACTCGATCTCGTCCTTCGCGGCGAGCTTGTGCTTCTTGAGCTGGGCGGCCTCCATCTGCTCCCCCGGCGTCAAGAAAGCCCGTCGACCCAGCTGCCTGAGTCGCGAATCGAGCTCCCGGTGACGCGCCTCCGCCATACTCAGCCGCTGCTCCGGGCCGAGCGTCGCCACCGCGCGAGGAGAGATGACCTGATGCTTCATGTACCCACCTCCAAAGGCTCCCACAGAGGAGCCGTGATGCCTTCGAGGGCGCACCAACAGACACCCTCGTTCCGATCGTCGCTGGAGAGGAGATCGACCGCCGTCCACGCTACGAGCCGAGGGCGCGGCCTGATGAACGACGCCACATTACCGCAAGGTGACGGCGGTATGCAGGCCTTTTGTCAGGCCGAGCCCTCCTGTTTCGTCGACGCGCCGCGCATCGGTACAGCGGGCACCCTACAGGGTTTACCTTTTCCAGCTCTGCCCAGGACGGCAATTCTGAAACCTCCGTCCACGCAACCAGCGGAACAACCTCGGACGTGAAGGTATTCTTCCCGGGCATGTTGAGCTCGAGTTTCCGCTTCATGTCGGCCCGGATCCTGGCGTTCGCGGTGGTCCTGGGCGGATGCACGTCCAGGGCCCCTGTGCCGGCGCGGGCGCCGGCCCCGGCCCCGGCGCGAGCGCCGGTCGAGCTCGCCCCGATCGTCGTGTCCCCGTACTCGGACGCGGAGCTCGCGGCGGAGTTCGAGCGGGCGCGCGCGCTCCTCCTTGCGGACAAGGTGCGCGAGGCGGCGCCGCTGTTCGATCGGCTCGTCCGCCTCGCGCCCGACGGCGAGGTCGCGCCGCCGAGCCTCTTCAACGCGGGCCTCGCGTACGAGGCGCTCGGCGACCGCCCGCTCGCCGCGGAGCGTTACGGCGAGGTCGCGCGGCGCTTCCCGGACCACGCGCTCGCCCGCGGCGCGCTCTTCCGGCTCGCGCGCGTGACGGCGGCCCTGGAGCGGTGGCCCGAGCTCGTCGAGGTGGCGCGCCGCCTGCTTCGCCTCGGCGACCTGCGCGTGCTGGAGGCGATCGAGGCGCGCGGCGCGCTCGCGCTCGGGCTCGTCGAGCAGGATCTCGTGGACGAGGCCGCGCGTCAGGTCACCCTCGCGCGCGACCTCATCGAGGCGCACCGGCTGGGCGAGGCGGGCAAGCCGCCGATCGAGCTCGCGCAGGTGAGCTTCGCGCTCGGCGAGGTGCGGCGGCGCCGGAGCGAGGCGATCACCTTCGTGCCCGCGCCGGCGAGCTTCGCCGACGCGCTGGAGCGGCGCTGCCAGGGGTTGCTCGACGCGCAGAGCGCCTACACCGAGGCGATGCGCAGCCTCGACGCGCACTGGTCGGCGATGGCGGGCTACCGCATCGGGCAGCTCTACAAGGAGCTCCACCGCGACGTGATGCAGGTCCCGCCGCCGCCGAGCGCCGACACCCCGAGGAAGAGGCAGCTCTTCGAGGGGGCGATGCGCCTGCGCTACCGCGTGCTCCTGGAGAAGGGGCAGAAGATGCTCGCCGGCACGGTCCGCCTCGGCGAGCGCACCGGCGAGGCGCCGGCGTGGGCCCACCGCGCCCGCGACGCGCTGCGCGAGATCGAGCTCGCGCTCGCCGAGGAGCAGGCGGCCCTCGCGCGGCTGCCGTTCACCGAGGCCGAGCTCTCGGCGGCGCTCGACGCCCTGAAGGCCGCGCGGCCCTGAGCCCCGCCTCCCGGCGCCGGGCGGCTCAGTTCAGCTTCGGCTCGCAGCCGAACAGCACGTCGAGCTTCGCGTGCGCGGTGGCCTGCACCGTCGTGCAGGACGCGGGGCAGAGGATGATCTTCTTCGGGAGCGCCTCGTTGTCGTAATACCACCCTGGCCCCGCGCCGCAGTCGGCCTGGTCGTCCGCCCTCGGGATCTCGAGCTCGCCCGAGGACCCGGACGCGAGCCTCACCGCGACCCGGCTCTGGTCGAGGATCGCGCCCAGCGGCGGCTCGGGGACGAGGAGCTCGCACGGGAGCGCCGACGCGCGGATCTCGGCCATCTTCGCCGAGAACGCGGAGACGTCCGCGGTGACGTCGAACGCGCGCGTCGTTCCGCCCGCGGCCGCGATCTGGTCCAGGTTGGAGACGGTCGAGCCCTCGACCGCGATGACGTACGTCTGGACACCGTTGTAGTTGAGGGCCCGCTGCGCGAGCTCCGCGGTGTTCGCGACGGTGTTGCTGGCGCAGCCGGACGGATCGCCGTCGGTCGCGAGCACGACGATGACCTTGTGAGACGGGTTGGCGTCCTGGTAGGCGGTCGCGTTCGCGAGCACCCCCTGGAGGGCCGGGCGCATGGGCGTCCCGCCGCTCGGCGAGGTGTCCTGGATGGAGGCGGTGAGCGCCGACGTGTTCGTCGGCAGCTCGCCGAACGGGACCGCCAGCGCCTCGTAGCTCGTGTGCTCGCAGTCGTTCTGTCCGGCGGCGCCCCTCGGGAAGTAGGTGAGCCCCACGTTCATCCCGGCGGAGGCGGTGTCGTTCACGAACCGCGAGATGGCGCTCGTGACGCCGCTCCACTTGGAGCCGAGCATGCTGCCGGAGCGGTCGAGCAGGATGAGCATGTCGAGCGGCAAGAGCGTGGCCTGTGCGCTCGTCTGGGCGCAGGAGGCGTCGTCGCTCAACTCGCCCTCTCCGGCGCCCGCCGCGCCGAGCCCGCCCTCGGCGAGCGACGCGCCTCCGGTGATGTCGCCCGAGCCGAAGCCGCCGCCGCTCACCCCTGCGCCTCCGCCGCTCCCGGCGTCATCCGGCGTGGAGGTCCCGGCGGGCCCCCTGTCCCCGGTGGCCGCGCAGCCGCCCGAGATCGGGGCGAGCCCGGCGGCGATGAGGAAAGGGGCAAACACGAAATGACGTCGGAAGGACATCTCTGCGCTCCTCGGGTGGTTGACGCAATGGGGGTCGCGGCTGCGGACGCCCCACGCGAGAAGTGGTCTGTCTGCTTGAGGGAAGCCGAGCTCCAGGACGCTCTCGTCAGCATACTGCATGTCTCAATCAAGGGGCGATAGGGGCTCTCCGGTTTGTGGGCCTTGCTGGTCTCGTGCTCTCTTTGCTCTCGCCGATCTCATCGATCTCATCGATCTCGCCGGTCTCTTCGGCCTCTCCGGGCTCGACGCCGTCGCGGCGTGGATACCCGCGCTGACCGTTCCGGGTGCTCGCGCGGCGGAACATCATGTTTCCTTGCGCCGCGGCGAAGAGCGCGTAATTCCCAGCGGGAGCGTCACGCTTGCTGGAAAGAGGCGAACATGACTAGTTGGATTCCATGGGTACTTTCCGCTGTCGCCCTGACGGATCTCGGTTGTTCGGCCGCGTCGTCCGCGGGCAGCGCGGGGGCGGGCGCCGCGGGGGGCAGCGGCGGCGCCCCCGCGTCGGCCGTCTCGAGCGGAGGGGGCGGCGGGAGCGGCGGCGCGCCCCCGTGCGAGATCGACTGCTCGCTCGTCCCGACCTCGCAGTGCATGGCGGCGGTCTGCAACGAGGCGACGCGGGAGTGCGAGCTCGTCCCCAGCGCCGGCGGGGAGCCCTGCGACGACAGAGACGCCTGCACGGTGGGTGAGACCTGCGAAGACGGCGTGTGTCAGGGCGGCGCGCAGGAGGACTGCGGCGTCACGCCGGACGCGTGCCACGTCGTCACCTGCGTCGACGCGGGCGGCGCCCCGCGGTGCGGGCTCGAGCCGAGGGAGGACGGGACGCCGTGCGTGACGGACGATCGCTGCGTCCTCAACGCGACGTGCCAGGGCGGCGTCTGCGCCGGGACCCAGAGGGATTGTTTCTTCTTCCAAGTTCCGGACTCCTGCCATGTGGGCGTGTGCAACCCGGCGACCGGTGCGTGCGAGGCGGTCCCGGGGAACGAGGGGCAGCCGTGCGCGGACTCCGGCGACCTGTGCATGGTCGGCAAGACCTGCCAGGGCGGCCGCTGCGAGGGCGGCGCTCCCAGGGACTGCAGCGCGCTGAGCGTCGGGTGCGACGAGGGGGTCTGCGATCCCGGCTCTGGCAATTGCTATGCTGAGCCGATCGCGCCGGGCGGCGCCTGCCTCTCCGGGACCGACGAGTGCAATCGGGGTGTCTGCGACGAGCAGGGCGCCTGTATTTCCATCCCCACCCCCGGGGAATGGTGCCCTTCAGAGACGGTGGGCTGCACGCGCGGGGTCTGCAGCGATGACGGGGTGTGCACGCCGCGCCCGGTCCCGGATGGAGGCGCATGTGTGGACAGCGACTGGTGCACCGTGGGGGAGACGTGCCTGGCCGGCGTGTGCCAGGGCGGCGCCGCGGAGGCGCCGACGGTCTACTTCCGGGATACGTTCGAGAGCAACGCGGCCGGGTGGGAGCTCGGTCCGACCTGGGAAATCGGGCAGGCGACCTCGTCCTCCGGGCACACCTACGGACACGCCGATCCGGCGTCCGATCACACGGCCACGTCGGACAACGGGGTCGCCGGCGTGGTCATCGGAGGAAATGCGCCTGTCAGCGCTCACCCGTACTACTACCTGACGAGCCCCGTCGTCGACGCGGAGTTCGATGGAGGCGTGTACCTGACGTACTGGCGCTTTCTGAACAGCGATGAGGCGCCGCACATGACGAACCGGGTCGAGGTCTTTGACGGCGCCCGGTGGGTCGTCCTCTTCGAGTCGGGGTCGTACCCCGGCGTCCGCGACGCGGCCTGGAAGAAGGTCAGCCATGATCTGACCCCGTACAAGAACGCGAGCCTCAGGGTCCGCTTCGGCTACGCGATCGGGCGAGACACCTTCGTCGACAGCGTGTCGAGCTGGAACCTCGACGACGTCGAGATCGCGAACGCGGCCTGTCCCTAGAGCGCCGCGGGGGCGCCGCGTCGCCCGGGCTCGTTCACCGCTCCACGATCGGCCCGAGCGCCGCGATGATCGCGCGCGAGACCTCCTCGACCTCGCCGCCGCCGTCGATGTGGATGACGCGGTCCCCCGGCACGAGCTCCTCCGCGCGCCGGTACGCCTCGGCGAGCCGCGCCTGCAGCTCGGTCTGCTCGAACAGCTCCTCCGCCCCCCCGCGGCCGCGGCGGCGCTGCTCGGCGAGCTCCGGCGCCACGTCGATCACCACCGTGACGTCGGGCCTCCGGGCGTGGCGGTTGAGCTCCCGGATCCACCCAAGGATCTCCCCGCGATCCCCCGCTCCGTCGGCCGCCGTCGTCGACTGGTACGCGAGGCTCGACAGGTCGTAGCGGTCCGAGATCACGACGTAGCCGTCCCGGAGGAGCGGCTCGACCTCGGCCCCGAGGTGGTCGAGGCGATCGGCGGAGAAGAGCAGCGCCATCACCTCGGCCTGCCGGGCGCCCGGCAGCGAGACCCGGTGGGTCAGCATCAGGCGGAGGAGCGCGCCCACGGGCCCGCCGCTCGGCTCGCGCGTGACGTGGACGAGGCGCCGCGCCGCCCTGAGGTGCGCCGCGTAGCGCTCGGCCTGCGTGCTCGTGCCGGCGCCGTCGATGCCCTCGAACACGACGAACACGCCGCGGCCGGACCCCGCCGCGGGGCGCGACGACGGCGCGGAGAGGTCCTCTGCCGAGCTCCGGGTCATCGCGGCGCCTCCTCGGCCGCGCCCGCGATCGGCGGCGCGTCCTCCCCGAGCACGACGTTGTCGATGAGGCGCGCCGCCCCGAGGCGGATGGCGACGGCCAGGAGCGCCCGGTCGCCGATCTCGACCTCGTCGCTCCAGATCGCCAGCGACCCCGGATCGGCCAGGTCGACGTAATCGATGCTCGACGCGACGACCGCGAGGCGCGCGCGCGCGGGCCCAAGGATCGCGGCGGCGCGCCGCTCGCCGCGCGCGAAGGCGCGGCACGCCTCGGCGAGGGCGAGCGGGATGGCGCGCGCCGCGCTCCGCTGCTCGGGCGACAGGTACGCGTTCCGCGACGACATGGCGAGGCCGTCGGGCTCGCGCACCGTCGTCGCCCCGACGACCTCGACGGGCAGGAACAGATCGGCGGCGAGCCGCCGGATCACCTGGAGCTGCTGGTAGTCCTTCCGGCCGAACACGGCGACGCACGGGCCTGTGAGCGCGAACAGCTTCGTGACCACGGTGGCGACGCCCTCGAAGTGCGCGGGCCGGTGGACACCGCACAGCGGGGCGGCGGTCGCGCCCACGCGCACGCGCGTCTCCTCGCCGGGCGGGTACATCGCCGCGGCCTCGGGCGCGAACACCCCGGACGCGCCGGCCTCCGCGCAGGCGGCGAGGTCGCGATCGAGCGTCCGCGGGTAGCGCGCGAGATCCTCGCCCGCGCCGAACTGCGTCGGGTTGACGAAGACGGAGACCGCGACAAAGTCGGCTCTCCGCCGCGCCTCCGCGATCAAGGCGAGGTGTCCTGCGTGGAGCGCGCCCATCGTCGGGACGAGGCCGACGCGGCGTCCGGCCTGCCGCGCGCGCTCGCACGACAGCCTGAGCTCGTCGGGTTGTCGCCAGAATTCCATGGGCCGAACCTACCAGACCTCGGCTAAAATCGGAGCTTCGACCATGGTTGACCAGCCCTCCACCTCCGACGGCGTCCTCGCCACCGGTCACGGCAACGACGCGGAGCCCGCGCACGCGTCCAGGCCCGGCGCCGGCTCGAGCGAGCCGGCTGGACCGAGGTCCGGGGCGAGCGTCGCGCCCGCGAGCGGCCCGGCGTCGATACCGCCCGCGAGCGGCCCGGCGTCGATACCGCCCGCCCCGGCGCCCCTGCCGGCCGAGGGCGATCCGTCGCACTACCTGAACCGGGAGCTCTCGTGGCTCGAGTTCAACGCGCGGGTGCTCGCGGAGGCGAGCTCGCCCGAGGTGCCGCTGTTCGAGCGCCTCAAGTTCCTGGGCATCTTCTTCTCCAACCTCGACGAGTTCTTCATGGTGCGCGTCGCGGGCCTCCAGGCGCAGACGCAGCGCACGATCGCGGAGGTCCCGCCGGACGGGCTCACGCCGCACGAGCAGCTCGTGGCGATCAGCGGGCGGGTTCATGCGCTCGTCGACGAGGCCTACCGGCTGTGGGGCGCGGATCTGATCCCGGCGCTCCAGCGCGCCGGCATCGTGATCGTCCGCCCGGACGAGCTCGAGCCGGCCGAGCTCAGCGCGCTGGATGAGCGATTCCGTACGGAGATCTTCCCGATCCTCACGCCGCTCGCGATCGATCCGGGGCACCCGTTCCCGCACCTGCGCAACAAGATGATCAACCTCGGGATCATGTTCTCCCGGGAGCACGAGGCGCAGGAGCCGGGCTTCGCGGTCATCCAGGTGCCGCCGATGCTGAGCCGGCTGATGCGGGTCCGCGTGGACGGCGCGGCGCGCGCGTTCGTCCTGCTCGAGGACGTGATCGCCCGGCATGTGAAGGACTTCTTCCCCTCGGGGCGGCTGCGCGGGACGTATCCTTTCCGCGTCACCCGCAACTGGGATCTCGAGATCGACGAGGAAGAGGGCGAGGATCTCCTGGAGACGATCCAGGCCGAGCTCCGCCGGCGCGACCGCGGCAACGCCGTGCGCGTGGAGATCGGCGTCGGCGAGGGGGGGGTCGGCGCCTCGGTCCAGCGGCTCTGCCGCGCGCTCAACGTCGACTCGTCGCTGGCCGTGTACCGGGTGTCGGGGCCGCTCCACATCGCCGACCTCATGGGGATCGTCGCGGACGACGAGCGCCGCGAGTACCGCGACGAGCCGTTCTCGCCGCAGGTCCCGCCCGTGTTCCGGGACGTCGAGGACATCTTCGCCGTCGTCCGGGAGCAGGACGTGCTGCTGCATCACCCGTACGAGTCGTTCGACCCCGTCGCCGAGTTCGTCTCCCGCGCGGCCGACGACCCGAACGTCCTCGCGATCAAGCAGACGCTCTACCGGACCGGCGGCGACTCGCCGATCCTGAAGGCGCTCGCGCGCGCGGCCGAGAGCGGGAAGCAGGTGACGGCGATCGTCGAGCTGAAGGCGCGGTTCGACGAGGCGAGCAACATCCAGTGGGCGAGGACGCTCGAGCGGAGCGGCGTGCAGGTCATCTACGGCCTCCTGGGGCTGAAGACGCACGCGAAGGCGCTGCTCGTGGTGCGGCGCGAGAAGGACAGGCTGCGCCGGTACGTGCACCTCTCGACGGGCAACTACAACCCTCAGACCGCGCGGATCTACACGGACATCGGCCTGTTCACGGTGAACCGGGAGATCGGCGAGGACATGACGTCGTTCTTCAACCTGCTGACGGGCTACAGCGCGCCGCCGAAGTGGAACCGCCTCCTGGTGGCGCCGCTCGGCCTGCACGAGGCGGTGCTGGGCTTCATCGCGCGCGAGGCGGCGCACGCGCGGGCGGGGCGCAAGGCGGAGATCGTGGCGCAGATGAACGCGCTCGTGGACGTCGACGTCATCGACGCGCTCTACGCGGCGTCGCAGGCGGGGGTCGACATCAAGCTCGCGGTGCGCGGCATCTGCTGCCTCCGACCGGGCATCCCGGGGCTCTCGGAGCGGATCCAGGTGCGCGCGGTCATCGACCGCTTCCTCGAGCACAAGCGCCTGTTCCGGTTCGCGAACGGCGGCAACGAGGAGATCTACATGTCGAGCGCGGACTGGATGCCGCGCAACTTCCATCGTCGCGTCGAGGTGATGATCCCGATCCTCGACTCATCCGTCCGCGCGCGCGTGAACGACATCCTGAACACCACGATCTCGGACACGGTGAAGACGTGGGAGCTCGCGAGCGACGGCGGCTATCACAAGCTCGCGCTGAGCCCCGGCGCCCCGGCGGTGCGGTCGCAGCAGCGCTTCATCGAGCTCGCGCGCGAGCGGGTGAAGCTCAGCGATCCGCTGGCGCGCGGCGGCGGGCGGTTCCACATCCTCCGCGTGCCCGTGAGCCCGAGCGACGGGGAGTCGCGCCACCGCAAGACCGCGAAGAAGAAGAAGGGGCTCCCCTGAGGCGGCGGGGTGGGGCACGCTGCGCGCTCACCGGAGGGGCTGAAGTGCAGGCGAGCCACGAGAGGGGCTCGCCGGAACGCAAGCCCCGGAGGTGAGCGCGCAGCGTGCCCCACCCCGCCGGCGAGGGGAGCGCCTCAGAAGCGCACGGTGAGCGCGGCGGACCCGGGGCCGAGCGAGAGCGTGGCCTGGCTCTCCGCCCTGGTCTCCTCGCTCTTGACGGGCACCTTCTTGCCGCCGATGACCCAGAGCGGAATGCCCACGGCGAGCATGATGCCGCCCGCCACGGACACGAGCACGCCGGCGACCTGACGGGGCTCGTCGGTGAGCCGATCGCAGACGCTCGTGTAGCCGCCGTAATCGCAGTAGATCTCGTACCGCTGGCTCGCGGAGGCGAGCAGGGCGGTCCCGGCGAAGAACCCGATGGCGCCGCCTGCGGCGAGCGCGATGCCGCCCACCATCATGCTCGGGCTCCTCCGCTGCATGGAAACGGGGGGCGACGCGGGCGGGAGCTCGGGCGCCGGAGGGTAAGGGTAGTAGCCTGGCGGCGGCGGATAGTAGGCGCCGCCATGGGGAGCGTAGCCGCCCTGGCCATAGGGAGCGTAGCCGCCCTGGCCATAGGGGGCGTAGCCGCCGGGATAGCCCGGCGGCGGGGGGTAGCCTGGCGCAGCCGGCGGAGCGACCCCGGGGCCCGGCGGGGGCGCAGGATAGGGCGGCGCGACGGGGCCGTGAGGCGCGGGTTGGGGCGCGGCGGCGCCCGCGGGCGGCTGCGGCGCGACGGCCGGCGGCGTCGCGGGCGGCTGCGCGGAAGGCTGCTGCGGCGGGGCTGGTTGCGCGACCGCCGTCGTCGCGGCGAGGAGGCCGGCCAGCGCGACGCCGAGCGACAGAGCGCCCGCCCGTCGGCCGGACGGCGGTGAGCTGCGCGGCGTTCGGGCGGCGCCGGACAGAGCGATCAAGCGAAGCATCTCGGACGTCCTTTCATCGCGGCGATCTCGGTCACTCGTAGGGGGTCTCGGCGGGCTTCGCGGCCGGCTCGGGCGTCGGTGCGGCAGGCTTCGTCGCGGGAGGATTCGTCAGATCCGACGGCGGCGCTGCCTCCGGCGGTGCCGCCGCTGGCTTCTCGGCGGTCGCAGGCGTCGCCGGCGGTGCGGCCGCGGCGCGCTGCGTGGCGGCGGCGCTCGCTGCCGGGCGCTGCGTGACGGCGGCGCTCGCTGCCGGGCGCTGCGTGGCCGCGGCGCTCGCTGCCGGGCGCTGCGTGGCGGCGGCGCTCGCTGCCGGGCGCTGCGTGGCCGCGGCGCTCGCTGCCGGGCGCTGCGTGGCCGCGGCGCTGGCCGCCGGGCGCTGCGTGGCCGCGGCGCTGGCCGCCGGGCGGGCCGCGGCGCTGGCTGCCGGTCGCTGCGTGGCCGCGGCGCTGGCCGGCGCATCCGCGGCCGCCTCGGCCGTGACGATCGTGGGCGGCGACACGTCGACCGGAGGCCCCGGCGGCGCGGCGGGCGTCGCGCTGGTCGGCTCCGGGGCAGCTCGTTGCTGCGACGCCGGCGCCGCGCTCTCGGGCTCGGCCTCGGCGCGCTCCCGGGAGGGGGGAGATTGCGCGGCGTACACGATCACCGCGGCGAGCGCCACGAGGCCCAGGAAGAGCACGAGCGCGCGGTCTCTCCGCGGCCTCCCGTTCCTGCTCGCCCGCGCGCCACCTCGCGAGCGCGCGGGCTGCGCGCCCCTCGCCGCGCCGGTGCGCGCCGGCGCGGCGAGCGCGGCCTCTCCGCGGCTCGCCGCGCGGTCAGGGCGCGCCCCTGCGGCCCGCTCTGCCGTCGGTGTCGTCCCCGTGGCCCCGCCGTCCGGATGACTCCGGGACGACGGCGCGGGGTCCGCCGTGTCCACGCGGCCCTCGCGGGCCGATGTCGCCGCTGCAACACCCACGCGCGGCGCCTTTCGCCGGCTTTCCTTGCGCTGGGCGCGTGAAAGCTTCTTCGCCACGCAGCGACCGTACCGAACAGCAGCCGGGCCGCCAAGGGCCGCCCGCGGCGTATGCATTCGCCGCTTGCCATGCGTGGGCGTCTCGTTCAGGGTGCGCGGACCGAATCCACCACGAAGCGGTGTTGTCCCCGCTTGACATGCACCTGCTCCTGGGTATCCTGCGCGTCCCCATCCCTCAGGGGGAAATCTGCGTCACTATGCCGACCATCAGCCAGCTCATCCGCCAAGGCCGCGAGGCCGCCCGCTACAAGACGGCCTCTCCTGCGCTCAAGTCCTGCCCGCAGCGGCGAGGCGTGTGCGTCCGCGTCTACACCACGACGCCCAAGAAGCCTAACTCGGCGCTCCGCAAGGTGTGCCGCGTCAGGCTGAGCAACCAGATGGAAGTGACGAGCTACATCCCGGGCGAGGGCCACAACCTGCAGGAGCACTCGGTCGTCCTCATCCGGGGCGGCCGCGTGAAGGACCTGCCGGGCGTCCGCTACCACGTCGTCCGTGGCACGCTCGACGCGTCTGGCGCTGCCGGGCCCAGCTCCACCAACAAGGCGAACCGCAACCGCAAGCGCTCGAAGTACGGCGTGAAGCGCCCCAAGGCCTGATCGGGCGCCCAGCCGAGCAGAGGAACGAAGATGCCCCGTCGTCGCGAAGTCCCGAAGCGGAAGATCATTCCGGACCCGAAGTACAAGGACAAGCTCGTCGCCAAGTTCACGAACTCCCTGATGCTGTCGGGCAAGAAGGCGACTGCCGAGGGGATCCTCTACGGCGCGTTCGACATCGTGCGCGACCGCTTCAAGGAGGAGCCGATCGACGTCTTCCGGAAGGCGCTCGACAACGTGAAGCCGAAGCTCGAGGTCAAGAGCCGGCGCGTCGGCGGCGCGACCTATCAGGTCCCCGTCGAGGTCCGGCCCGAGCGGCGCGTCGCGCTGGCGATGCGCTGGCTCGTGACCTACTCGCGCGGCCGTGGCGAGAAGACGATGCGCGAGCGGCTCGCCGCCGAGCTCGTCGACGCGGCGCAGAACCGCGGCAACGCGGTCAAGAAGCGCGACGACACGCACAAGATGGCCGAGGCCAACAAGGCCTTCGCTCACTATCGATGGTAGGTCGCGGGCGCGCCAGCGCAGATCCAGGGTCTGCGCTGGCTCGTTCATTTCACGTCCCACCGCCCAGGCGAGGAAACGCGTAGAGCGAGATGGCAACGTCGACATAAGGATCGGGTTACAGGGCCGATCTCGAGGGAGCGCGATGGCGCTCCGCTTCGTGATCCAAAGAGCTGCTGCTGTACCCCGACACCCTCTCCAGGTTCAAGCGCACGCCACACGGAGGCGGGCCGGGCTGGAGAGGGTGTTTTGCATCCTGAGACCGAAACGCTCACCCCACGCATCGCACCAACGGAGAAGGAACAGTGGCACGCGAGTACAGCCTGGAACGGACGCGCAACATCGGGATCATGGCCCACATCGACGCGGGCAAGACGACCTGCTCGGAGCGCATCCTTTATTACTCGGGTGTCAACTACAAGCTCGGCGAGGTCCACGAGGGCGCGGCCACGATGGACTGGATGGTCCAGGAGCAGGAGCGCGGCATCACCATCACGTCCGCCGCGACGAACTGCTTCTGGTCTCCGGAGCAGGGGCCCCAGAAGGGCGTCTCCCACCGGATCAACATCATCGACACGCCCGGGCACGTCGACTTCACCATCGAGGTCGAGCGCTGCCTGCGCGTGCTCGACGGCGCGGTGGCGGTGTTCGACGGCGGCAACGGCGTCGAGCCGCAGAGCGAGACGGTCTGGCGCCAGGCGGACAAGTACGGGGTTCCGCGCATCGCGTTCATCAACAAGATGGACAAGGTGGGCGCCGACTTCGACATGTGTGTCGACTCCATCCGCGAGCGGCTCGGCGCGAACCCCGTGGCCATCCACTATCCGCTCGGGGCCGAGGACTCGTTCCGGGGCGTCATCGACCTCGTGACGATGCGGGCCGCCGTCTTCGACGAGGAGACGAAGGGCCAGCGCTACGAGTGGACCGCGATCCCGGACGATCTCCTGCCGCGCTGCAAGGAGCTCAGGGAGAAGCTCGTCGAGGCGTGCGCCGACTCGAGCGACCAGGTGATGGAGAAGTTCATCGCCGGGGACATCGACCAGATCTCCGAGGAGGAGATCCACGCCGCGCTCCGCGCGGGCACCCTGGGCTTCAAGATCGTCCCGGTCCTGTGCGGCTCGGCCTTCAAGAACAAGGGGATCCAGCTCCTGCTCGACAGCGTGGTGAACTACCTGCCGTCGCCGGTCGACATCCCGGCCATCGAGGGGACGCTGCCCGACAACAAGGACAAGGTCGTCTCGCGCAAGACGAGCGACGACGAGCCGTTCGCGGCGCTGGCGTTCAAGATCATGAACGACCAGTTCGGCAACCTCACCTTCTTCCGCGTCTACTCCGGCACGACGAGGAGCGGCGTCAGCGTGCTCAACTCGACGCGCGGGAAGAGGGAGCGGTTCGGCCGCATCCTCCGGATGCACGCGAACAAGCGCGAGGAGATCGACGTCTGCTACGCGGGCAACATCTACGCGGCCGTCGGCCTCCGCGACACCCGCACCGGGGACACGCTCTGCGAGGAGAAGCACCCGATCGTGCTGGAGCGGATGGAGTTCCCCGACCCCGTGATCTCCATCGCGATCGAGCCGAAGACCAAGGCGGACCTCGACAAGCTCGGGGTCAGCCTGCAGAAGCTCGCCTACGAGGACCCGTCGTTCCGCACCTACACGAACGAGGACACGGGGCAGACGATCATCGCCGGGATGGGCGAGCTCCACCTCGAGATCATCGTCGACCGCCTGAAGCGCGAGTTCAGGGTCGACGCCAACGTCGGCAAGCCCGAGGTCGCCTACCGCGAGACCATCTCGAAGAAGGCGGCGGACGTGGAGGGCCGCTTCGTCCGGCAGTCGGGCGGGCACGGCCAGTTCGGTCACGTGAAGATCGACATGGAGCCCGCCGAGCGCGGCGCCGGCTTCGTGTTCGAGAACGATATCGTCGGCGGCATCATCCCGAAGGAGTTCATCCCGTCGATCGAGAAGGGCATCCGGGAGGCGATGGGCCGCGGCGTGCTCGCGGGCTACCCCGTCGTCGACATCAAGGTCCGCCTCCACTTCGGCAGCTACCACGAGGTGGACTCCTCGGGCCCCGCGTTCGAGGTCGCCGCGTCGATGGCCTTCCAGGACGGCGCCAAGAAGGCGGGCCTCGTGCTCCTCGAGCCGATCATGGCCGTCGAGGTCGTGTCTCCCGAGAACTACCTCGGCGACGTCATCGGCGACCTGAACGCACGACGCGGCCGCATCCTCGACATGGGACAGCGCGCGAACACCCGGGTGATCCGCGCAGAGGTCCCGCTCGCCACCATGTTCGGTTACGCGACCGACGTCCGTTCCAAGACGCAGGGCCGCGCGACCCATTCGATGCAGTTCTCTCATTACGCACCGGTCCCAGCAGCGATCCAGGAAGAGATCGTCGCGAAGCAGCGAGGTTAGAAATACGCCATGGCCAAGGAGAAATTCACTCGTACGAAGCCGCACGTGAACGTGGGCACCATCGGTCACATCGACCACGGCAAGACCACGCTCACGGCGGCGCTCGTGAAGGTGCAGTCGAAGCGCCAGCTGGCGAAGGCGATCTCGTACGCCGACATCGCGAAGGGCGGGACGGTCCGTGACGAGACCAAGACGGTGACCATCGCGGCCGCGCACGTGGAGTACGAGTCGGAGAAGCGCCACTACGCGCACGTCGACTGCCCCGGGCACGCCGACTACATCAAGAACATGATCACGGGCGCGGCGCAGATGGACGGCGCGATCCTGGTCGTGTCGGCGCTCGACAGCGTGATGCCGCAGACGCGCGAGCACGTGCTGCTCGCCCGGCAGGTCGGCCTGAACCACATCGTCGTGTTCCTGAACAAGTGCGACGCGGTGGACGACCCGGAGATGCTGGACCTGGTCGAGATGGAGGTCCGCGAGCTCTTGTCGAAGTACAAGTTCGACGGCGACAACGCGCCGGTCGTCCGCGGGGCGTCGCTGCCGGCGCTGCAGGGCGACCCGAAGTGGGAGGAGACGATCCAAGAGCTCCTCAACGCGCTGGACAGCTACATCCCCGAGCCGGTGCGCGACATCGACAAGCCGTTCCTGATGGCGGTCGAGGACGTGTTCTCGATCAAGGGCCGCGGCACGGTGGCCACGGGCCGCATCGAGCGCGGCGTGATCAAGGTCGGCGACGAGGTGCAGATCATCGGCTTCAAGGACACGAAGAAGTCGGTCGTGACCGGCGTCGAGATGTTCCGGAAGCTGCTCGATCAGGGGCAGGCGGGCGACAACGTCGGCTGCCTCTTGCGCGGCGTAGAGAAAGAGGAGATCGAGCGCGGCCAGGTGCTGGCGAAGCCCGGGTCGATCACGCCGCACACGAAGTTCACCGGCGAGGTGTACGTCCTCAAGAAGGAGGAGGGCGGGCGCCACACGCCGTTCTTCACCAACTACCGGCCGCAGTTCTACATCCGGACCACGGATGTGACCGGCACGGTGAACCTGCCCGAGGGGGTGAAGATGGTGATGCCGGGCGACAACATCACGATGACGATCGAGCTCATCGCGCCGGTCGCGCTGGAGGAGCAGATGCGCTTCGCCATCCGCGAGGGCGGCAAGACCGTGGGCGCGGGCGTCGTCACCAAGATCCTCGCGTAGGAAGAGCACCATGGCTGATACAACCAAGATCCGGATTCGCCTCAAGGCCTTCGACCACCAGCTTCTCGACAAGTCGACGAGCGACATCGTCGAGACGGCGAAGCGGACCGGGGCGCACGTCGCGGGACCGATCCCGCTGCCCACCGAGATCCGGCGCTACACGGTGCTGCGGGGGCCCCACGTCGACAAGAAGTCGCGCGAGCAGTTCGAGATCCGGACGCACAAGCGGCTTCTCGACATCATCGAGCCGACTCAGCAGACCCTCGACGCGCTGATGAAGCTCGACCTTTCGGCCGGCGTCGACGTCGAGATCAAGAGCTAGGAGTCCAGGGACCATGAAGGTTACCGTTTACAACCTCAAGCGGGAGCAGGTCGGCGAGCTCGACCTCTCGGACGAGGTCTTCGGGACCGAGGTGAAGGAGCACCTCTTCTACGAGGTGGTGAAGGCGCAGCTCGCGTCCCGCCGCGCAGGCACCAAGGCGACGAAGGAGCGGAGCGCGGTCGCCGGCTCCTCGAAGAAGCTCTATCGCCAGAAGGGCACCGGCCGGGCCCGTCAGGGCTCGATCCGCGCGCCGCATCACGCGGGCGGCGGCATGGCCCACGCCCTGGAGCCGAAGGACTGGTCGTACCGTCCGCCGCGCAAGGTGCGCATCGGCGCCCTGAAGAGCGCGCTCTCCCTGTTCGCCAAGGAGGGCAGGCTCATCGTGCTCGAGAGCCTGGAGGTCCCCGAGATCAAGACCAAGGCGATCGCCGCGACGCTCTCGACGCTGCAGGCGGATCGGAAGTCGCTCGTCGTCGACACGGCGGGGAACGAGAAGCTGGTGAAGAGCCTCCGCAACCTGGAGAATCACCAGTACTTGCCGCCGGAGGGGGTCAACGTCTACGACCTCCTCAGGCACGACCACCTCATCGTCTCGAAGGATGCCGCCAAGGCGCTCGAGGCGCGTTGCCTTCGCTAGTCAGGGGAGACCGCCATGCAGCCCGAGCAGATCATCCGCCGGCCCATCATCCTCACGGAGAAGTCGAGCCGGCTCCGCGACCAAGGCAACAAGGTCATTTTTGAGGTCCGCCGCGAGGCGAACAAGATCCAGATCAAGGACGCCATCCAGACGCTCTTCAAGGTGGGCGTGGTGGATGTGAACACCCTGATCATGCGCGGCAAGGAAAAGCGTATGGGGCGCGGCTACGCGAAGCTGCGCAATTGGAAGAAGGCGATCGTCACCCTCAAGGAGGGCGACGAGATCCAGTTCTTCGACGAGAAGGCGGAATAGCCATGGGAATCAGATCCTTCAAGCCGACCTCGCCCGCGCGGCGCTTCTACTCGGTCAGCGACTTCAAGGACATCACGAAGACGGAGCCCGAGAGGTCGCTCCTCGAGCAGCAGACGTCGACCGGCGGCCGGAACAACAACGGCCGGATCACGTCGCGGTTCCGCGGCGGCGGCCACAAGCAGCGCTACCGGGTCATCGACTTCCGGCGTGACAAGATCGGCGTCCCGGCGAAGGTCGCGGCGATCGAGTACGATCCGAACCGGACGGCGCGGATCGCGCTCTTGCACTACGTGGACGGCGAGAAGCGCTACATCCTCGCGCCCGACGGGCTCGCGGTGGGCGCGACGCTGCTCGCGAGCCGGAACGCGGACATCAAGCCGGGCAACAGCCTGACCCTGCGCTTCATCCCGCCGGGCACCTCGATCCACAACGTCGAGGTCAAGAAGGGCAAGGGCGGTCAGCTCGTGCGCTCCGCCGGCGTCGCCGCTCAGCTCATGGCGAAGGACGGCGACTACGCGCAGGTGCGCCTGCCGAGCGGCGAGATCCGCAAGGTGCACCTCGATTGCCGCGCCACGATCGGGCAGGTGTCGAACTCCGAGCACGCGAACATCAGCCTCGGCAAGGCCGGGCGCTCGCGCTGGCTCGGGCGCCGCCCGCACAACCGCGGCGTCACGATGAACCCGGTCGACCATCCGATGGGCGGTGGCGAGGGCCGGACGAGCGGCGGGCGTCATCCGTGCTCGCCGTGGGGGCAGCTCGCCAAGGGCCTCAAGACACGCAACAACAAGCGCACCGACGCCATGATCGTCCGGCGGCGCGGGACCAAGGGTTAGTCATGCCGAGGAGCATCAAGAAAGGGCCCTTCATCGACGGTCACCTGCTGGAGAAGATCCAGGCGGCCCAGGCGACCAACGCCAAGAAGGTCATCAAGACGTGGTCGCGCCGCTCGACGATCCTGCCCGAGTCGGTCGGCCTGACCTTCGCCGTGCACAACGGGAGGAAGTTCGTCCCGGTGTTCGTGACCGAGAACATGGTCGGCCACAAGCTGGGCGAGTTCGCGCCGACGCGCACGTTCCACGGCCACTCCGGGGACAAGAAGGCCAAGGTCGGCAAGGGCCCCGGCGGTCGCTGATCGCTCGCGGTCCACGCGGTAGCACCCAGCCCGGGCGGGCGGGCTCGCAGCAGCGAGCCCGCCCGTTCGCTTTTCAGCGCGCGGAGCACCGAAGTTGCCCCGGATCAGCAGAAGAACCGCCATGGCGCCAACGACGCCAAGAAGAGAGGGGAAGGGTTGTCCCTCCAGTTTCCCCTTCTACTTCCCTCGTCTCTTGGCGCCCTTGGCGTCATGGCGGTTCGCCTCTCGGCCCGCCTCTCCGCAGTAGCGCTAGAACGTCGTGCGGAAGCCGGTGAACCCCGGGCCGATGACCAGCTGCCGTGAGGCCGTCGCGCTGGACGCCCCGCCGGTGCCCTCGCCGGAGAGGCTCAGGATGAACAGCGTGGTGCCCGCGACGAGCCCGAGCGCGCCGATCGCGAAGCCGACGTTCGCGACCGTCTTCTGGGTCTTGCCCGCGTCGACGTCGTCCTGACGATCGGGAGGACACGGTCCACCGCAGCTCTCGGCGAGATCGCTGTAGGTGCTGTTCGCCATCAGCCCGGCGACGGTGAACATGGCGAGCCCCGCCACCCCGACGCCGCCGGCCGCATACGCGTAGGGACGAAGGTGCGCCCGCTTGCCCGGCACCTCCGGCGCGAGCGCGTCACCGCCCTCGCCCGGGAGCGCGGCGGAGGTCCCGGCGTCCGCGACCGGGGCGTTCGTCTCGGCGTCGAGCGAGAGCGCCTTCGCCTCTCCCGTCGACAGCTCGACGCCGTGCACGCCGGAGCTGGTCCTGGTGCGCAGCACGATCTGGACCTTGCCGGGCTTCACCGGGAACGGCTTGCCCCATCGCGCGCGGGGGATTTCCCTGCCGGCGATCGTCAGCGAGGTGGCCAGCTCCGGGTGCACCACCGTGACGTTCACGAGCCCGATCCTGGGAGCGAGCTCGTCCCGCTCCAGCTGCGCCGTCTGCTCCGTCCTCGCGTACCGCGGCTCGGCCTTCGCCCGGGCCGCGGCCTCCTCCGCGACGTGCTCGAACTCCAGGTACGCCTCGGTCAGGTCGCCCAGCTCGACGAGGCAGCGCGCGATGTAGAGGCGGGAGTTCGGGCTCGCCACCGCGGCGTACGAGGCCCGGAACTGCTGCAATGCGAGCGCGTATCGCTCGCTGTCGAAGAGGGCCGTGCCCTTCTTGAACAGCGCCTGCGCCTTCTCCACGGCGTCCGGCGACGGCGTCGCCGCGGCGTCGTCCGCGGCCGCCGCGGGCCCGGAGAGCGCGCACACGCACAGGCAGGAAGCCGCACCGAAGAGCAACGCACGGAGCCAGGGTCGAGGTCGCACGATGTTCAGATACCCGAGGGGTTGTACTTCTTCTTGGTGGTGGTCGTCGCCTTGCCGGTCGAGGAAGGCTTGGGCGCGGGCCTCGTCGACGTGGAGACCGCCCGGGCGCGCGAGGTCGACGGCGGGCGCGGCGTCGCAGCAGGCCGCGGCGCCGCCGTGACCGGCGCCCTCGCCGCCGGGGAAGCCTGCGGCGCCTCCGCCGGAGACGCCGCCGGCTGCTGCGCCTCCGCGGGAGACGTCGCCGGCTGCTGCGCCTCCGCAGAAGGCGCCGCCGATGGCTGGGTCTCGTCGGGCGGCGGGGACGGGGGCTGCGCGGCCTGCGGGGGCTCGACGGGCGCCGGGCTCGCGGGCGTGGTGGCCTCCACGACGCCCGTATCCGCGGCGGGCGCCGCGGTCGCGGGCAGCGCCTCGACGCGCGATTTGCCGAGCCCCGGGGCGTGCTCGTCGCCGCTGCGCACGACCAGCGCGAAGGCGAGGAGCGCGACGCAGAACGTCGCCGCGCCGGCGACGATGAGCTGAAGCCGCTTGCGCCGCTGCCCTGTCTCGTACGACCTGTCGACCGCGGTGACCTCGCCGACGTCGTTGGCCAGGCTCCGGGGACCGCTCCTCGCGAAGCGCGCGGCGAGCGCGGCCCTCGCGGCCGGAGGATCCGCCGCGGCGAGCACCTTCGTGGGCGGCACCCCTGCTGCCGGAAGGACCCGCGGGGCGGACGCGCCGAGCAGCTTGCCCTCGCGCGCGGAGGGCCGCGAGCTCGACGGGGCCCGCGCCTCCTCGGGCGGGAGGTCCGCCTGCACCGACGGCGCGAGGATGAGGCGCGGCGGGGCCTCGACTGGCTGCGCCGGCACGGCGATCTCCTCGAACGAGATCGGCGGGCCGTCCTCTTCGGGGCCCGCGGCCGAGGCGGCCGCCGCCGCGCTCGCGACCGGGCCGACGCCGGCCGGCGCGGGCTTCGCGGACGCGGGTGCGCCCCCGCGGACCGAGGCCGGGATGGCGTCGGCGGCCGCGATCTGGCCGTCGGCGAGCAGGCCCGGGCGGGGATCCGAGTTCACGGCCGCGCCGGCGTCGACGGCCGCGATCGCGTCGCGGAGCTCCTGCGCGCGCCTCGCCTGGGTCTCGCCGATCGCCTTCCGCACGAAGGCCGCCACGTCCTCGTCGGTCGTGGGCTCGCCCAGGATCGACGCCACCTGATCGATGGCCCGCTGCATCTCGGCGCACGTCGCGAAGCGGTTCTCGCGATCCTTCTCGAGCGCCTTGAGGATGATCCTCTCGAACTCGGGGTGGATCGCGCCGTTCAGCTCGCGCGGGGGGAGCGGGTCCTTGATGGTGATGTTCTCCACCGTCGAGAGCTCGGTCTCGGCGCGGAACGGGTGCAGCCCGGTCGTGAGCACGTACAGCAGCGCGCCGAGCGAGAAGATGTCGCTCCGGCGATCGATGGGGAGCCCGCCGAGCTGCTCCGGCGAGAGGTACGGCGTCTTGCCCTTGATGACGCCGCCGGCGCGCGTGATGTGCAGGCGCCCCTTCGACTTCGCCACGCCGAAGTCGACGATCTTCACGAACCCGGCGGTCGAGATGAGCACGTTCGCCGGCGAGATGTCGCGGTGGACCAGATCGAGCAGCGCGCCGGTGTCGTCGCGGAGCTCGTGCGCGTTGTGGAGGCCCGCGCAGATCTGCGAGGCGATGCGGAGCACGAGCCGCTGCGGGATGCCTCCGAGCGGCTTCGCGGCCCGCTGCAGCGCGCCGGCCGTCTCGCCGTCGACCCACTCCATGACGATGTAGAGGACGTCGTCCTCCTCGCCGAGATCGAGGATCTCGACCACGTTGGGGTGGCGGACCCGCGCCGCGACCCGCGCTTCGTCGAGGAACATCGACTCGAAGTCGGGGTCGTCGGAGACGTCGGGCAGCATCGTCTTGATGGCGACGATCTTCTGGAAGCCGCGGGTGCCCTGGAGGCGCGCGGCCCACACGGATGCCATGCCGCCCTTGGCGACCGGCATCAGGATCTCGTAACGACCGAGCGTGCTGCCCGGACCCAGGCGATCCACGGCGGACGCCGCGCGGCCCCACTGCTTCGTCAGCCCCTGCAGCCCGGTCGGCGTGAGGGCTGTCCTGCTGGAGGCCGGCGACGGCTCGGACCCGTGCGGGCCGGGCGTGGCCGGGGCGTGCGCCGTGGCAGGCGCCGGCGCAGCCGCGGCCGCGACGGGCGGCGCGTGCGGCGTGGCCGCCGCGGGCGCAGCCACCGCGCGCGCCGGCGGCGCGGGGGCCCGGGGCGTCGCAGGCGGCGACGTCGGCGCCACGGGCGCGCGCGGCGTCACAGGGCTCGGCGGCGGGGTCGCGGGCGCCGCGCCAGCCGCCGGCGCGGCGGCGCTCTTGCCCGGATCCTCGGACCGGGGCGGAAGCGGCGCCCGCGGCGGCGCCGGCCGCTGCGGCGGCCTCGGGAGCGGCGCGCGCGGCACCGGCGTCGGCCGCTTCGGCGCCGTGCCCTCGGCCGGTGTCCGCGTCGACCTCGGCGCGGTCGCGCCCGGCGCCACGGCCGCCGTCGCGGGGCTCGCCGCAGCGGCGCGGCTCTCGGTCCGCTCGCTCGGCGGCCCGATCCGCGGCAGCGTCTCGGTCGGCGGCCGCGCCGCGGGCAGGCGGGCGGGGGCCTCGGCCTCCGCGCCCCAGGCGGCGTCGATGTCGGCGTGGTCCGCCCCGGCGCCCGCCGGCGCGGCGCCGTTCGATGCGCCTGCGCCCGCTCCCGGCCTGGCCGCCGCGCCGTTCTTCGGCGCGGTCGCGTCCTTCGGCGCGCTCGCGCCGCTCGACGGGCGGATCGGCGCGCTCGCGCCGCTCGACGGGCGGAGCTGGCTCGCGACGACCGCGCCGCCCGCGGCGGTCTGCAGGCCCGCCGGCGCGGCCGGCGCGCGCGGGCGCGGGGACGGCGCGGTGATCGCGTGCCGCGAGCCGTCTCCGCGGGGCGACGGCGTGGCCTCGGGGACGGGCAGCGCCACGCCCACCAGCGTCATGCCACGCGCGCGAGGTGGCGGCGGCGTCGGCCACGCCTCGGCCGCGCCGCCGGCGCTCGCCATGGCGGCCGCGATCATGGCCCTGCGCGGCGCGATCGTCTTTCCGGCCAGCCGGAGCACCGTCGCGGTCACGTCGTCCGCCCCGGCGATCTGCCCTGCGCCCGCGGCCTCCAGCGCCGCGAGCATCGCGGACGCGCTCTCGAAGCGGAGCGCGGGGTCGCGTTCGAGCGCGGTCCTCACGACCTCGGCGACCTGGGCGGGGACGG
The DNA here is from genome assembly GCF_004135735.1 of Sorangium cellulosum. Classification (GTDB taxonomy): domain Bacteria; phylum Myxococcota_A; class Polyangia; order Polyangiales; family Polyangiaceae; genus Sorangium; species Sorangium cellulosum_F. The sequence continues at coordinate 1,119,110 of NZ_CP012670.1, forward strand.
CGCCCCCGGCGAGGCCCGCGAGCGACGGGATGGGCGCCGTCTGCACCTTCTGGATGACCGCGGTCTCCAGCTTCGACGAGAACAGCCGCTGCCGCGAGAGCAGCTCCCACAGGATCACGCCGGCCGAGAAGAGATCGGCGCGCGGATCGAGCGGCGCCGCCGTGTGCGTCGCCATCGCCTTGACCCGCTCCGGCGCGGCGTAGGCCAGCCGATCGGGGTTCCGCGTGCCCATGGGCGCGAGCCCGGCGATCGCCCGCGCGACGCCGAGCCCGCCCACCCGCGCGATGCCGTCGGTGCCGAGGGAGACATGGGTCGGGTTCAGCTCGCCGTGCACGACCGGCACGGGCTCGGCCGCGTGAGCGGACACGAGCGCCCGCAGCACGTCCACGCCGACGCGGAGCGCGACCGGGAGCGGCAGCCCCTCGGCGCCGGCCGCTGACACCAGCGCGCCGAGCTGCTCCCCCTCGACGTATTCCGACACGATGAAAACCTCACCGTCGGCGGTGCGCGCGTCGAGCACCGAGAGCACGGTCGGGAAGCGGATCCGCTGCGCGATCGACGCCTCACGGAGGATGGCGTCCGCGGTCTCGGCCTTCTTCGTGAGGTGCCTGTAGATGCGCAGGATCGTGACAGGCGCCTCGCCCATCGCCTCCGCGTCGGAGGACGCCCGCGCGAGCCATGTGGACCCGATGCCTCCGCCGGAGAGCTCTTTCAGCAGCTCATAATTGCCGAGTCGCGAAGCAGAGCCCGCACCGGGCGGCCTGTCGAGCGCCATGGGACGTTCATGCTACCAGGACGGTAGAAGCTGGATCCAGCGTTCGCGGCCGATTACACGGTGCGCGTCGACATATCCGGCGCGCCCCGTCAGGCGCGCCTCGCACGCGGCGCTCGCGTGTCGCCCGAGCGCGCTCAGGGCGCTCCGGCCCGCGCCGCGCGCGCGAGGGCTTTCCGCCGTCCACGACGATGATCGCGGGCTCCTCCGCGGCTCGCACAGGTGCTCGAGTGTATGGAGCTCGGCGCGGGGCCGTGCGGGTTACCGCGGGGCGCGCCGCCATGGATGCGCGACGCGCGGTGCGCGACGGGAGCGCGGATCGCGATCGCCCCCTCGTGCGCCGCGCCACAGGCCCGCCGCGGCGGCGGATCGCCCGGCGACCTCACGGCGGCGCAGCGCTGGTCGGCGGCGGGTGCACGGTGAGCGTCACGAACCGGGTGCGGCGCTCGTGGCTCGAGAACGCGCTCGCGGCGACCGGAACGCCGTGCCGGAGCGCCACCGCGACGTGAGGGCCTGGATCGACCCGGATCGCCTTCGACGGCTCCGCCGGCACGCCGTCGAGCCGCAAGGTCACGCCTTCGGTCGCGCCGGCGAGGTTGAGCACGATCCGCGGCATGCGCGCCTCGATGTCCTGGAGGCGCGCGTCGATCTCGGCGAGCACCGCGGGCGCCGCCGCGTGGAGCGCGACCTCGCGCGCACCGCGGTACAGCCGCTCGGCCCTGAGCAGCCGGCCGAGGCGGTCATTGCAGAGGCCGATGTGGAACGTCACGTTCGCCGTCGGCCGGAGGCGGGCTATCGCCTCGAACCGCTCCAGGGCGTCGGCCCAGCGCCCGGCGTTCTCGAGGGTGAGCCCCTGCGCGAACTTCAGCCGCAGCGCGCGCGTCGCGACGTCGTCCTTCGCGCGCGTCGCGACGTCGGCCCGCGCGCGCGTCGCGACGGCGTCCTGCGCGCGCAGCGATGCCGGCGACAGGAGCGCGCAGCCGAGGAGGCCGAGCGCGGCGGCGCCCCGGCGGGAGCGCCCGCGCGACAGGGGGAGCGGCGCGGCCCGTGCCATCAGAACCCGGGGCTCGTGACGCGGGAGCGCCATGGCCCGCGCGGTGCGTGCGCGCGCGGGCGCGCGTCCTCGGTGTCCGCCGCGACGCCGGCGCTGTCCGGGGTCGCCGGGGTGAGCGCGGGCGGGCCCGCCGCGCTGGCGCAGCTCGCCGGGGCCGGGGTCGGCGCGTCGCCGCCCGCCGCCCCGAGCGCGTCCGCGCCGCGCCGCGCCGACGCGCCGCCCTCGGCGAAGGCCGCCGCCAGCACGGGGCGGAGGGGGACGCGCGCCGCGCTCTCCGGCTCCGCGCCCGTCGACTCGAGCAGCGCCACGGAGGTGAGCGCGGCCGCGAGCGCCGCCGCGGCCACGACCCGCAGCGCCATGGCCGCCCTCGCGCGCCGCCGGGAGAGCGGCGGCGGCGCGGCGCCCGGCGTGCTCCCCAGCGTCGTCGCCTCGATCCGTCGATGCGCCTGCCGCGAGATCCAGAGCCGCCGCAGGGCGCGCGCGGCGCGCAGCGGCGGCGCGGCGAGCGCGCAGCGGGCGCGCGTCGCCTCGGCCGCCCGCGCGCCCGCGTCCGGCTGCGTGACGATCACGATCGGCGCGGGCGCGCGCGCGCCGAGGTCGTCGAGCGCGGCCTTCAGATCCGCCCGGAGGGAGGCCGCGTCCTGGTAGCGCCGCGCCGGGTCCTTCTCGAGGCAGCGGCCGGCGATCTTCCGGAGGCGCGGCGGGACCGAGGGCGGGAGCGGCGCCGGCTGGGCCTCGAGGATGCGCCGGAGCACGGCGTGGTGGTTGCCGCCTCCGAACGGCTGCGCGCCGCTCAGCGCCTCGTAGAGCATGACGCCGACCGCCCACAGATCGGCGCGCGCGTCGATCGTGCGCCTGCCGAGCGCCTGCTCCGGGCTCATGTACGAGGGCGTCCCGAGAAGCTGCCCGTCGAGGGTGAGCGCGTCGCTCGCGCCCGTGATCTGGCTGATGCCGAAGTCGACGATCTTCGGCACGATCCCCTCGCCGGGGACCATGGCCATCACGATGTTCTCCGGCTTGATGTCGCGGTGCACGACGCCCTCGGCGTGGGCGGCCGAGAGCCCGGCGCACACCTCGATGAGGACCGGCACCACCTCCTCGGGCGGGAGCGGTCGGTTCGGGATGAGGCGATCCGCGAACGGCGCGCCCCGCAGGAGCTCCAGCGCCAGGAAGAGGTAGCCCTCGTCGGGGAGCTCTCCGGCGTCGACCACGCCGACGATGTTCCGGTGCTGGAACTTGCCGATGATCTTCGCCTCGCGGATGAACCGCCCGACGACCTGCTCGTCCCGGAGCGCCGGGGACAGCTTGAGCGCGACGTCCCGGCCGATGAGCTCGTGGCGCGCCCACCAGACGCTCGCCATGCCGCCCGAGCCGATCGGCCGAATCAGTCGGAAGCGACCTCCTGCGACGTCCCCGGCATGCAGCATGTGCCTCCTTCGCCCATCGCGCGTGAGAGAAGCCTTCACGCTGATGGAGCACCGGGAGCCGACAAGGCACGAGCAAGGCCAGCCCCGCGGCGCGCCGCCGTCGCCGTCCTACGGGCGAGCCGGGGATCCGTCCCTTCAGGGGCGATAGCGCTCGAGGAGGTCGCTGGAGAGCTTCGCGCCGAGCTCGCGGTAACCGCGGGCGGTCAGGTGGACGCCGTCGCGCGAGGCGCGCGGCGGGCGCTCGCGGTACCAGGCCTCGATCGAGCCCCTTCCGCCCATCGCCTCGTAGGTGTCCCAGAACCCGCAGCCGCCCTCGCGGGCGGCGTCGCGCAGCACGTCTCGGACGAGGGGGATGCGCTCCGCGGCGTCCCTCCGGTCGGTGGGCGCGAGGACCAGGCAGTCGATGTCGGGCTCGACCCGACGCGCCCGGGCGAGCAGCTCCCCGAGCTGCGTCGCGTAGAGGGACGGATCGGTGGTGACGTCGCCGGCCTCGTTCGTGCCGTACTCCAGGATCAGGAGCTCCGGCGAGCGCCGCGCGAGCTCCGCGGCCCAGCCGAGCTCGTTCCACCGCAGCGGCGTCGCCAGGCGGGCGCCGTTGATGCCGAGCGTGTCGAGCACCACGCCGGGCCTGACCTCGGGATCGGCCTCGACGACCACGCCGCAGAGCTCGGGCGCGCCCGACGGAACCACGCTGAGCGTCGGCGCGTCCACGCTCGCGAGCTTCGCGTGCTGCAGCACGCCGGCGCCGTCGTCCGCGGCGCCGCGGAGGACAGCGCTCGGCCCGCCCGCGATCGTCACGGCGAGCTCGTCGGTCGGCGCGGAGGGCCGGTAGCACACGTCCCAGAGCAGCCGTGTGGACGGCGCCACCCCGGTGACCGTGAGCTCCGCGCGCACCGGGCCGTGCTGCGCGCCGAACAGGATCCCGCCCAGCCCGAAGATGCCGTCGTCGGCCGGCGCGGAGCCGCCCGGCGCCTTCGGGCGTGTCCGCCACTTGCCCTCGACGATGAGCCGCGCGCCGTCGTGGCGGTAGGCGGCGTAGCCGAGGTGCACGAAGCCGAGCCCTCCGTCGCCGAAGCGCCGCTGGAGCGCCGCGCGGAGCGCGCCGCTCCAGAAGTCGGCGGCGGCGTGCGAGTCCCCGAGCCAGGCGATGCGCACGTGGTCCTCGCGCTGCCCCTGCTCGAGCGCGCGGAGCGCCGCGAAGAAGTGGGCGTAGGGCCCGTCCTCGGGGCGCAGGAGCGCGCGCTCCGGCGGGGGCGCTGGGAGGGCCTCGGCGCCGTGCGGCGCGGGCGACGCTGCGGGCTCCGGGGCGGCTCCTGTGCGGTGCGGCGCGGTCGCCGCCGTGAGCGCGGGGGGCGCGGCGCCCACCTCCGGCGCGGGCGGCGCGGCCTGATCGCAGGTCGCGCTGCAGCCGAGCGCCGCGGCGGAGAGCAGCGCCACGGCGGAGAGCGGCGCCACGGCGGAGAGCGGCGCCACGGCGGAGAGCGGCGCCGCGGCGGAGGGCCGCGCCGTGGTCTGGGGCCACGCCGGCGCGCGTCGGCCCGGGGGACGGGGAGGCGCGGCGTCGCGCCGCGGGACCTCGGCGCGTTCCACGGAGCAGGGCGCGCCGCTCACGAGAGCGGGTCCTCGATGTCGAGGTCGGCGTCGGCGCCGGCCTCGGGCTCCAGGCGCTCGCGCCGCTCGCGGACGCGATCTTGCACGGCGCCCACGAGCACGTCGACGTACGACTCGAAGGGGGGGCAGGTGATCCCGGCGCCGGCGAGCACGAGGTCCGCGTTGCGGGCGTCGTAGCGCACCGGGGTCGTCAGCTGCTCGACGAAGGCGCGCGGGCTGCGGAGGAAGCGCTCGATCCCGGGCGTGCGGAGCAGCGCCTTGGCGAGGTTCGACGGGATGTGGCCGCGCGCGGCGCGGCGACCGCTCGCCTTGGCGACCAGGTCGAAGACCCGGCGCGCCGAGAGCGGGTGCGGGTCGGCGATGTGGAACGTGCGGCGCGGCGCGAGCCGGTGGAGGCCGATCGCGTGCGCGGCGCGGACCACGAAGTCGATGGGCACGATGTTGAGCGGCACGTCGCCTCGGCCGGGCATCGGGATCGCGATGTCGGGCGGCGCCGCCATGATGAGCAGCACCAGCAGGTAGAGGCCGTCGAGCCGATCGATCTCCCCGCTCACGGAGTCGCCGACCACCGTGGTCGGCCGGATGACGGCGACCGGCACGTGGCGCATCGCCCGCCGCACGAGCACCTCCGCGCGCATGCGCGTCTCCTCCACGGGGTTGCGGAACGTCTGGCCAGCCTCGAGATCGTCCTCGTACACCGTCCCGGTCCGGTCGCCCGATACGAACGCGGTCGACTGGTGGACGAGGCACTGGAGCGAGGCGCAGGCGCGGGCGAGCTCGATCACCTCGGCGGTCCCGACGACGTTCAGGTCGTGGGCGGCGCTCCGGTCGGCCCCGGCGTGGCCCATGTACGCGAGGTGATGGATGCGGTCGACCTCGCGCGTGAGCTGCCTGAACTCGGCGCCCGACAGCCCGAGGTCCATCGCGGTGACGTCCCCCTCGAGCAGCACGACGCGCTCGCGATCCGGCGCCGGGAGCGCGTCGCGCTCCGTGCTCGCCTGCGCCCACGACTTCGCGAGCACCACGGCGTAGACGAGCGTGCGCGGCTCCGACGCGAGGAGGTGGTGCAGCATTCTCTTCGCGACGAACGAGGGAAAGCCGGTGATGAGCACCACGCTGTCGTAGCCGGGGCGAGACATTGGCCGGAAGCTTACCGCAGCGGTGCGCCTGCTCTGCAGCTTTCGATCGACGCGCGCTCGAGCGGGGCGTCGCGGGCATACGCCGAACGGCGCGTCGCGCCGCGGCGGCCGGGGGGCGTTCCGGTGCTCGGCGGCGGACTCCCGGAAACGGCGACGATGACGGGCAACGTGTGCGGAAGCTGGCCCCAGTAGCACTGCCGGAAGTTGCCCCGGATCGGCAGAAGAACCGCCATGGCGCCAACGACGCCAAGACAAGAAGAGAGGGAAGGGTTGTCCCTCCATTTTCCCCTTCTACTTCCCTGGTTTCTTGGCGCCCTTGGCGTCATGGCGGTTCGCCTCTCGGCCCGATTTCCCGCAGCAGCGCTAGCTGAGTTGCCGCACCCAGGTCGAGCCGCCGCCCGCCCCGAGGTGGAGCCGCCGCCCGCTTGGGGCGGGGAGTCGCAGCTTCGTGGTGGATCGCGGCAGGAAGGCGCTACCGTTCGGTCGTGACCGCACAAGCGACCTCCGCCATGCGCCGCCGCGCGGCCGCGCTCCTGGCCATCGCCCTCGGCCTGAGCGCGGGCGCGCCCGGGTGCAAGCCGCGGGATCCGGCGCCCGACGCCGGCGCCGCGAGCCCGAGCCCCGTGCCCGCGCCCGCCGGGCTCATCGCCGAGGCGTTCCTCCCGACGCCGGAGGCCACGTGGGCCAAGGCGCGCGCCCTCGCCGGCGGCCCGGCGGCGCTCCTGCCGGGCAGCGCCGGCGCCCTCGCCGCGTCGCTGCTCGGCCTGCCGATCGCCGTCGCGCCCGAGATCGACGGCGGCGTGCCGGTGCTCGGCGCGGCCGTGGAGGCCCCCGACAGGCCGCGCCCCCGGGGCGCGATCGGCATCCACGTGAAGGACGGCGCGCGCCTCGTCGACCAGCTCACGCGGGGAGACGCGGCGCGCTTCCGCGCGAAGCCCGACGCGGCGACCTCGATCACGCTGCTCGAGCCGCTGCAGGGGACGAGCCCTCTGGCCCTCGGCGTCCTCGGCAACTACCTGCTCGTCTCGGAGCGCGCCGACGATCTGACCCTCGTGGGGCCGTACGTCGCGCGGACGATGCCGCGGTCCGCGGTGCCGAAGGAGGACCTCGCGATCGAGATCCCGCGGTCCGCGATCGAGGGCCCGCTGCTCAAGGCGGCGCGCAGCGCCTGGGACCGCGCCCGCGGGGCCGAGGGCGCGCCGCGCGCCACCGCGGTCCCGCTCGCGCCGATGATCGAGGACGGGCTCGCGGTGCTCGGCGATCTCGAGCGGGCGCGCCTCACGCTGGTGCTCGGCGAGGACGCGCACCTGCGCGTCACCGGGACGCCGAGGGCAGGGGGCGGCCCGGCGTCGAGGGCGTCGGCGGAGCTCGCGGTCGGCGACGTGAAGCCGCTGCTCGAGCTGCCCGCGGACACGCTCGCCGGCGTCCTGGTCCGCGACCGGGCCGCGTCTCGCGCCGAGGACGTGCCCAGGCTCGTCGACGCCCTCGCCGGGCTCGTCGAGGGCGAGCTCCCGCCCGCGGAGCGCGAGCGGCTCGGCGCCGCGATCCGCGCCGCGTCGGACGCGCGCGGCGACTGGTTCGCCGGCGGGCTCCGCTTCTCCGGGGCCGGTCCGACCGCCTTCGTGCGCGCCGCCGTCGGCGATCGGGCGAGGCTCGAGACCGCCGTCGCGGATCTCCTCGGGACCGCGGAGCTCACGCCGGTCAAGGCGGCCCTGAAGCGTGAGGGGATCCGGATCTCCGCGAGCAAGGCGGCGCTCCCGCAGCTCACCGGCGACGTGCGGCGGGTGCGGCTCGAGCGGTCCGGCGGGGCGAGCCAGGCCGGCGGCGCGGCGCCGTCGCCGGCGCGCAAGGCGCCGGCGGGCGCTGGCCTGTCGGGCGGGGGCGCGCCGGGATCCAGCGGCGCGTCGGGGGCGCCGTCCTCGGTCGAGCTGCTCTATCTCGTCCGCGACGACGGCCTCTTCGCGTCGGTCGGCAGCGAGCCGGGCGAGGGGCTCCGGAGCGTCGTCGCCGCGTTGCAGGGCGAGAACCTCGGCGGGGTCCCGGCCATGAAGACCGCGCTGGCCCCGCTCGGCGCGGACATCGCCTTCGCGCTCGTCGTCGAGCCGCTGCGGCTCGTCGCGAGCCGCCTGGGCCAGCCGGGCGCCGGCGACTCGGCGCCCGTGGTGTTCGCCGTCGGCGCCACGCCCGCCGCCGCCGGCGCGCCCGCCGTGCTCTGGGCGCGCGCCGACGTCGCCGCCACGGCGATCCGGGAGATCCTCCGCTTCGGAGGCGCCTTTTGACGATCGCGACGCGCGCGAGGGCGCTCCGCGCCCGCGGGCTCCGCGCGCTCCTGCTCGCGCTCGCCGCGGGGTGCGCGACGAGGGCAGGGGCGGACTGGGTCGAGGGCGGATCGCGCGAGCCGCGGCTCGCGCGCGGCGGCGGCGGCTGGCTCCACGCGCCCCCGCCGGACGACGGCGGCCGCGGGATGCGCGCCGGCATGGCGCAGGCCGATGCGCGCGGCGCGGCGCAGGCCGATGCGCGCGGCGCGGCGCAGGCCGATGCGCCCGGCGCGGCGCCGGTCGACATGCGCGCAGCGGTGGCCGTGGCCCCGGCGGAGGAGGAGCCGCCGATCCTCGTGCGCGAGCACGGCCGGCCTGCGCGCCCGGTGGCTCCGCGCGCCGCGGGCGCCGTGCTCGCCACGCCGGGGCTCGCGCCGGGGCTGTTCCGGAACACCTACTACGACTTCCCGAGCGAGGGCCCCGGACCGAAGGACGCGACGCTCTACGATGCGGCGTGCGCGCCGCTCGCCAGCGTCCCGCGTTCGTTCCACGACGAGGTCTGCGTCCAGGGCAGCGGCCGGCTCGCCTCGGGGGACACGGTGAGCTTCGCGCGGCGCGGCTGCGCGTGCGCCGACATCTGCCCGCGCACCGGCCAGAAGGTGTGCTTCGAGCGGCTCGACCCGCGGCGCTTCCCCTACGGTCGGGGCGCGACCGGGCGTCCGATCACGCCGCTGCGCACGGTCGCGGTGGACTCGAGCGTCATTCCGCTCGGCACGCCGCTCTACGTGCCCGAGCTGGTCGGCTTGCCGCTCCCGGGCGGCGGCCGTCACGACGGCTGCTTCCTCGCCGAGGATCGCGGCATCAAGGTGGTCGGGCCGCAGATCGACGTCTTCACCGGCGATCCGGCGGTCACCGCGCGCCTGAACGCGCTCTTCCCCTCGAACCGCGGCGTGCGCCCGGTGCTGAACGACGCGCGCTGTCGCGCCATCCTCGCCGCGCCCGCCGCCACGCCCATCCCGGCGTCCGTCGCCGCGCCCGGGCCGTCCTGACCGGCGCCCTCGGCGGGACGCTGGGGGGGACGCGACCGGACCGTGAGGTGGGCCGCCTTCGCGCGCGAAATCCGGAACCTGGCGAGGGCGCGGTGGTGATACGATTTCCGGCCTTCCGGTGGCCGAATGACCTCACGTGGCGTCATCCCCGAGTCCGTCTTCCCTCCGCCCTCGGAGGTCTCGGGCACGCCGGACGAGAAGCAGAGGGCGCGCGCCCGGGTCGGCCTGACCATCAAGCAAAAGTGGCGGATCGACGCCCTCCTCGGCGTGGGCGGGATGGCCTCCGTGTACGCGGCCACCCACCGGAACGGCTCGCGCGCCGCGCTGAAGATCCTCCACGCGGAGTTCGCGCGCGACGCCAGCATCCGGGACCGGTTCCTGCGCGAAGGGTACGTGGCGAACCGGATCGATCACCCCGGCCGCGTCGCGATCCTCGACGACGACCTCACCGAGCAGGAAGAGCCGTTCCTCGTGATGGAGCTGCTCGACGGCGAGACGGTGCAGCAGCTCTGGAAGCGCAAGAGCCGCAGGCTCCCCGTCGCGGAGGCGCTCTGGATCGCGGGGGAGGTGCTCGACACGCTCGAGAGCTTCCACGGGGAGGGCATCGTCCACCGCGACCTGAAGCCCGCGAACATCTTCATCACGAAGGACAACATGGTGAAGCTGCTCGACTTCGGCGTGGCGCGGGTGCGCGACGCGCACGGCGACAAGACCAAGGCGGGCACGGCGCTCGGGACCCCCTCGTTCATGGCGCCCGAGCAGGCGATGGGGCTCTCCGAGGGGGTCGACGGGCGGGCCGATCTCTTCTCGATCGGCGCGACCCTGTACGCCGTGCTCAGCGGGCAGCGCCTGCACCAGGGGCGCTCCGACAACGAGGCGTTCATCCTCGCCGCGACGACGCCGGCGCCGTCGCTCGCGCGGGTCGCGCCCGATCTGCCCGCCCCGGTCATCGGCCTCGTCGACAAGGCGCTCGCCTGGGATCGGCGCAACCGCTACGACTCGGCCGCGCAGATGCGAAAGGAGGTGCTGCGCGTCCTGGAGGAGACCGGCGCGTCCGCCCCCCGCCGGACCGGGCCGATGAGCACGCGGCGCCCCCCGCCGGACGACGCGCCGACCGCCGCGGGGACGCGGTCGGCCGAGGAGCCGCCCCGGCCGGAGGAGCAGGGGGAGGCCGGCCCCGACGACCCCGCGGTCGCCCGGCTCGTCGAGGTGTTCCGCCGCGCGGAGCGGCTCCTGCCCGCGGTGCGCCACTACGGCTGGGACCACCCGGATCCCGAGAGCAAGCTGCGCGCGACCTTCCGGGCGATCGTGGACGCGCTGCGCGAGGACGGGAACCTCGTCTACTGGACGCTCTCGCCGTACGCGTTCGAGCACCGCCGGAGGACCGTGTGGGAGCCGTCGCACCCGCTCGATCTGGTCCCGTACAACCTCTTCGCGGCCGGCCTGCGGCGCGTCCAGCTGCTCCCGGGCATCACGAAGGAGGAGCTGCGCTCGTTCTGCGAGGTGCTGCTGCTCGATCCGCTGCGCGACCTGACCCCTGAGGACGACGTCGTGGCCGCGCTGTGGGAGCGCCGCCTCGAGCACGTGCGCTACGACGTGGTGAGCGTCTTCGCCGAGGGGGACGCGGCCGATCGCGAGCGGTTCTGGCACGAGGCCGACGACGTCGAGGGCATGGCCCGGCGCGCCGCCGAGGAGCGGGCGAACCGCGCCGAGGCGGCCGCGATGGTCATCGACACCGACGCGGCCGCGGTGCGGGCGGCGCGCCGCGCCGCGGGCGCGCTCGCGCTCGACCCGGCCGCGCAGCGCGCGCTCGGCGCGCAGCTCGTGCTCAGCCCGGATCTCTGGAGCGAGCGCTTCGTCGAGGTCCTCGCGGACGCCTTCCTGAACGCGAAGCGCTACCAGGACGCCGAGCTCGTGACCGAGCCGATGGCGGCCTCCGCGCGCGACCTGATCCTCGCGCGCCGCTTCGACGTGCTCTTCGCGATGCACGAGGCCGTCGAGAGGGCGCTCGACGCGCTCGCGCCCAGGCCGCAGGGGGGCGCGCTCGCGGCCGAGCTCACCCGGGGCATGTTCCCGCCCGACACGATGCGGCTGCTCCTCCGCGAGGCGACGCGCGGGCCCGCCCCGGGCGCCCCCGGCGCCGCGGCGCAGGCCGCCCCCGTGGACCTCGACCTCGTAGCGCAGCGCCTCGCGCCGATCTTCGACGAGCTCGGCGCCGAGTACCTCCCGATCGCGATGGAGAACGTCGGGCACATCGGCCACGAGGCGCTGCGCCGCGCGCTCTTCAGCTTCCTCGAGCGGACGCTGCCGGGGCACGAGGAGGGAGTCGTCGACGCGCTCATGACGCTCGATCTCGACATCTCCCGCCCGATCCTCAAGATGTTCGCGGCGTCGCGGACGCAGGGCGCCACGGGCGCGCTCAGGCGGCTCTCCGGGTGCGCGAACGCGGCGCTCCGCTGCGAGGCGATCGCGCACCTCGCGCAGAGCCCCGAGCAGATCCGGGACGAGCTGCTCACGCTCGCCGAGTCGGCGCCGCCCGACGTGCGCGTCGCGGCGCTCCGCACGCTGGCCCACCACCAGGTGCGCGCGGCCGGGCCGCTGCTCGTCCGCCGCGTGCAGGACGGCTCCTTCCACCAGCTCACGCTCGACGAGCGGCGGGAGTTCCTCGGCGCGCTCTACACGCTGAACCCGGCGCGCGGCGAGTCGGTCGCCATCGAGGCGCTCCTGCGGCACGGGCTGCTCGCCGACGACGCCGTGGAGCAGACCCGCTGCCTCTCGGCGGAGCTGCTCGGCCGCGAGGCGAGCTCGCAGGAGGCGCTCGACGCCGCGCTCGCGGCCACGAAGCGGAGGCCCTGGAACAGCCAGGCGCTCCGCGACGTCGCGACCGCCGCCGCCGAGGCGATCGCCGCGCGCATGGGCGAGCAAATCTCGACGGGCGGAGAGCTCCCGTGACGGCGCCCCAGGTCGACGTCATCAGCCAGAACGTCTCGGAGAACATCCGGCGCGAGCAGGCGCGCGACCTCGCCGCCAGCGTGGTGCAGGCGCTCTTCCGGCTGGTCAAGCTGTCGACGCTGCACGCGATCGACAACCAGGCCATGGTGCGGCAGGTCGAGGAGACGGTCGCCCTGGTCCAGGACTTCGGCCAGCGCTCCGGGCACAACGTCTCCATCCTGTTCGCCCGCGGCGCGGTCTTCGTCTCCGGGCAGCTCCTCAAGGCGAACCGCGCCGTCTACGAGGGGGCGCAGGAGCTCGGCGACATCGTCGGCCGCTGCGGCTACTCCGAGATCGGGGTCGCCAAGGACGTCCGCGCGAGCGATCTCTACGCGTTCGCCTCCGCGCTCGCCGAGGCGCTCCGCAGCGGCAAGCCGGCGCTCGCGGACCGCCCGGCCCCCCGCATCCGCCTGCGCGCGGTGGACGAGGCCGTGCTCCTCCGCGAGACGGCGGGCGATCGCGACGGCGACGAGGCCGCGGCGATCGTGCGCGCGTACGCGACGGCGATCGTGATCCTCCGCCGGTTCTACGAGGACCTGCGGCGGGGGCGCTACGCGCTGCGGCAGGGCGTCAAGCGCATCACGCAGCGCCTCGTCGATCTCTCCGCGAACGAGACGCCGGCCTTCCTGGGCGTCACCGCGCTGCGCAACCAGAACCACGACGACGCCGGGCGCGCGGTGAACACCGCGATCCTGAGCCTCGCGATGGCCCGGCAGATCACGGGCGACGTCGTGCTCCTCCAGCGGCTCTCGATGGCCGCGCTGCTCTTCGACATCGCGCGGCCGCGGCTCACCGGCGTCGCGCGGGGCGGCGAGGGCGGGCTCGTCCCGCAGCTCAGCGAGCAGCAGGAGGCGGACATCCCGGCGGGCACCGCGGTCGTGCTGACCGCGCTCGGCCTCGTCAACGAGCCCAGCGTGATGCGCACGGTGGTGGCCTACGAGGCGCACTGGGTGCGCCGGCAGGCGACGCTCGGCCCCGTCTACCGCGGGCTCCGCCCGCCGACCTTGCAGGCGCGGATCCTCGCGACCGCCCGCGCGTTCAACGATCTGCTCACGGCCGCGCCGGGCGAGGCGCCGCTCTCCGCCGACGAGGCGATCGCCAGGCTCGAGCAGGAGGCGGCCGATCCGGCGGATCGCACCGTGCTGCGGCTTCTGGTCGGCGCGCTGGGCATCTTCCCGACGGGCACGCTCGTGGAGCTCTCGACCGGCGAGGTCGCGCTCGTCGTGCAGACGCCGGCGCACCCGGCCCGCTACTCGCAGCCGCGCGTCCGGCTGGTGCTCGACGCGTCGGGCGGCCCGATCGAGGGCGCGACCGAGGTCGATCTCGCCGAGCCGCCCCGGAGGGGCGAGCCGGCGCGGCACGTCCACCGGATCGTCGCGACGAGCGACGACCCGGCCGCCGCCTCGATGCGGGCCCACGCGGCGGTCCAGGACGCGACGCCGCACGCGTCGCTCCGCGCCCCCAGGGTCCCGGTGGTCCCGGACGCGCCGCCGCCGCGCGCGGCGCCGCCGGCGTCGCCCCTCAACCACCTGCGCATGCCGCCGCCGCAGACCATCACGCGGCCGTCGTCGCCGACGCTGCCGAAGGCCACCGCCCCCTCGCGGCGGAGGACGCAGCCGCGGCCGTTCGACGCGGGCCGCGGGCCGAGCTCGTCGGACGGCGGTGCGTGGGCGGCCGCGCCCGAGGACGGGGGCGCGGACGCGGCGCTGCTCGGGGACCTCCCGCCGGCGCCGTCCGCCAGGCAATCGCCGACACTGCGGCCCGGGCGCACCACCGCGCGCTGGCCGGACCCGCCATCACCGCACGCGCCGTTCGCCGCGGCGGACCCGTACGGGTCGCCGGCGGGCGCCTCGTACGGGTCGCCGGCGGGCGTTCAGGGAGAGGAGTCGTGGTCGGTGCAGACAGACAGCGAACAGGACGAGATCCCCGAGGAGAGCGCGCGGGCGCAGGCGCTGCGCACCCGAGGCTGGGCAGAGCCATCCGAGCGCCGCGAGCGCAGCCCCCTGTCCGATCTGCCGCCCTCGGCCATGGCCGGCCCGATCGCCGTGCTCTCGCTGCCGAGCGACCCGCCGACCGCGGAGGGCACGCTCGCGCGCACGCCGCTCGTCCACCTGCTCGTGTACATGCTCGACCGGCGCCTCACCGGCACGACGTGCCTCGTCGACCCCGAGGGCGTCCGCCACGGCATCTACTTCAGCGACGGCGTCCCGGCCAAGATCTGGACCGGGACGATCATCGCCCCGCTCGATCGGGTGATCCTCGAGCTCGGGCTGCTCGACGAGGCGACGCTCCGGGAGACGCTGCGGGAGATCACCCGTCGGCGGGTGCTGCACGGCCGGCTGCTCGTCTCCCGGGGCCTGCTCGACCGGGAGACGGTCTTCGGCGTGCTGCGCCAGCAGCTCGTGCGCAAGCTGGTCGCGCTCTACGATCTCTCCCCCGGGACGCGCTACGCCTACTACGACGGCCAGAACTTGCTGGCGTCCCACGGCGGACCGGAGCTCATCGGGTGCGAGCCGCTCGCGGTGATCATGGCGGGCGTCCGGCTCCACGCCGACGATCCGCTGATCGACACGACCCTCGACCGGATCCAGAACCGCCCGCTCGGCGTCCACGTCGACGCCGAGATGAAGCGGTTCCAGCTCCAGCGCGACGAGGCGGCCGTCGTCGATCTCCTGCGCACGCGGCGCATGACGCTCACCGAGCTCGTCGCGGCCGGCGTCGCCCAGGAGCGCGTCGTGCGGCTCACGATCTACGCGCTCGCGATCACGCGGCACCTCGACCTCGGCGTGCCGGGCCGCGGCCCGGTGGGGCTCGGCCGGGAGCGCGCCGCCGGCGGCCCGCCGGTCGACGCGGGGCAGGCCGGCCAGCGCGAGCCGTCCGGCGCGGCCGCGCGCTCGCCGCGCCCCGCAGCGGGCTCCACGATGCCCGCCGGGCCGCCCCCGGCCCGCGGCGAGGCCGAGGGCCGCGCGTCCCCCTCGGACGCGCCGAGCCGGCGGGGCGCGCAGCTCGCCGAGCCGGCGGCGCCGCTCCGCAGGCCCGCGCAGGCCGTGCCCGGCGCGCGCGCCCAGCCCGCGCAGGCGCCCACCGTGAAGATGCCGGTCGTCGGCCCGGAGGGCAGGGCCTCGAGGGGGGCAGGGCGCGCGGAGGCGGCGCCGCCGTCGCCGTCGCCGCCTCCGCGCGCCGCGGAGCCCGCGAGGCCGACGGCCGCCGCCGCGCCCCTCGCGGATCTCCCGCCGCCGCCGCGCGCGGCGCCGAGCCCGGAGCTCGCCGCGCGCCGCGCCGAGATCGAGGCGCGCGCCGCCGCGATCGACGGCGAGAGCTTCTTCGAGATGCTCGGCGTCGCGGAGGACGCCCCCCCGGAGCGCGTGCAGAGCGCCTATTTCGCGCTCGCCAAGCAGTGGCACCCCGACCGGACGCCCCCGGAGCTCCAGGACCAGAAGCCGCAGGTCGCGCGCGTGTTCGCGCGCATCAGCGAGGCCTACCAGACGCTGAGCGACCCGAAGCGGCGCGCCGAGTACCAGAAGGCGCCGAAGGAGGGCGCGGCGCCCGCGGAGGACGAGGAGAGGATCGCCCGCGCCGTCGACGCCGCGCTCGAGTTCCAGAAGGCCGAGATCCTGCTCAAGAAGAACGACCTCGCGGGCGCCGAGATCCGCGCGCGGCGCGCGCTGAGCGCCGACCCGGAGCAGCCCGAGTACATGACGCTGCTCGTGTGGATCCAGGCGCTCCGGCGCGGCGAGCCGCCCCCGCCCGCGGACGGGGCCACGAGCGCGCACTACGACGACCTGATCCAGGAGCTCGACACGGTCCTGCGGAAGGAGCCCCACTACGAGCGGGCGCTCTTCTACCGCGGCATGCTCCTCAAGCGCTCGGGGCGGATCGACCGGGCGATCCGCGATTTCCGCCTCGCGGCGGAGCTCAACCCGAAGAACCTCGACGCCATCCGCGAGGTCCGCTTGCAGGAGATGCGCAGCCGGACCAACGATCCGACGCCCACGGGCGGCCTCCTCGGCAAGTTCTTCAAGCGCTGATCGCCCGCGGGAGGTGGGGCACGTCGGGGGCTCGCCGCCCGCCCGCGCGTCAGCGCGCCGCTGCCCGGATGGCGCCGAGCGATCGCAGCGCGCGGCAGACCGTCTCGTCGCGGCAGGGCCCCACCCGCCCCGCGTGCGCCGGCCAGGGCACCTCGCGCACCCGGTGCAGGTCGCGCACGTCGGGGCCGCGCCAGGGGCCGAGCGCGCGCTCCACGCGCGCCTCGCGCTCGTTCGTCGCCGGGAGCGAGAGCTGCACCTGCGGCACGATGCCGATCTTCTGCACCGGCGCGCCGTCGGGGAGCGCGTAGAGCAGCGTGGTCAGCCGCAGCACGCCGACGTGGGCGTCGTCGTCGAGGTACTCCTGGGCGCAGCCCTTGCCATAGGTGCGATCGCCGACGACCACGCCGCGCCGGTAGCTGCCGATCGCGCCGGCGATCATCTCCGCCGCGCTCGCGGAGTCGCCGTCCACGAGCACCGCGAGCGGCCCGCTCCACCCGCGCCCCGGCGGGACGTCGGGCGAGCGCTCCACCTCGACGCCGCCGTCGCGGCGCCGCATCGGGAACAGCGGCACCCCCGGCAGGAACAGCCCGAGCGCGGCGATCGCCCCGTCGGTCGAGCCGCCGCCGTTCGCGCGCACGTCCAGCATCACCCCCCGCGTGTCGGCCCGCGTCCGCGCGCGCGCGAGCGCCGCCGCGACCCGATCCCCGAGGTCGTCCGGGACATCGGCGATGGTGATCACCGCGACCCGGCCGTCGCCGTAGCGCACGATGTCGAGCGGCAGCTCCGAGGGCGCCGCCACGGGCTGCGGCTGCGGTCCGGCTGCGGGCGGCGTGATCGTGAGCTCCAGGGGCGCCGCGGCGCCCCGCCGCAAGAGCGCCACCCGGGCGGTCGTCCCGGGGCGCAGGTCGGCGAGCACGGCGAGCTGCTCGGCCTGCTCGACGCTCATGCCGGAGATGGGCAGATCCTCGATCCGGAGCACCACGTCGCCGTCCACGAGCGGCGCGAGCGCGCCGCGGTCGATGCGCACGCCGATCGCGGTGCGCGTCATCTCCTGCCAGAGCCTGGCCGGCGGGTTCGCCTCGAGGTCGAGGTCGTAGATGGAGACCTCCTCCTCGAGCGGCGCCCAGGCCCCGTGCGCGTCGAGCTGGGGCACGTAGGCGCGCACCGCGGCCGCGATCACCACGCGCGCCCAGCCGTCATCGCTCATCGAGGGCGCCGTGCGCTCCCGCGCGGCGTCCGCGTAGCGGGCCAGCGGATCGCCGAAGCGCGCGCGCAGGGCGCCGACCCCCCGGCCGAGCTCGTGCGCGAGATCCCGGGCGCTCCGCGTCACCTCGCCGTCCTCGAACGGCGCCGCGGAGATCAGCTCCCACGCCTCGGTGGGCGTCGCGGGCGGACTGGCCAGGCCGTGACGGAAGCCCTCGTCGAAGATCCCCTGGAGCTCGCGCGACCAGTGCGAGAGCTCCTCACCGACGCGCAGCGCCGACGCGCACGGCCCGCTGCCCACCGGCGCCTGCAGCTCGGCCAGCAGCGCGGCCGCCTCCCGCCGCAGCGACGCGCTCACCGGCGCGTCCGGGGCGACCGACCACAGCCCGTGCGGGTCGAGCCAGTCCGAGGTCGCCTCGGCAAACTTTGCGGGATCGACGCGGAGCGGCGGAGCGGCCAGGGTGGTGCGGGCCTGGGCGACGATGGCGCGCGCCTGCTCGCAGCCGAGCGAGGTCGGCGCTCCGGTCGGCATCGCGATGCCGCGCTCGAGGGCGTTCGGGTCGCAGCCTTCGCCGTCGATCTCCTCGTCCAGCGGCGTGACGACCCGGAGCACGGGCCGCGCGAGCCCGCGCCGCGCTTCGACGGGGGGCGCGCCCGCGTCGCGCGAGAGCACGGCGAGCATCGCCAGGCCGGCGGCGATGCACGCGACGGAGCTCGCGACGCGCGTCTTCACTGCTCTCCGAATATCATGGCGCGGGGCGCGGGTGCAGAGGCGACCGCGCCGGGGGCGCCGGCGAGGCCCGCCCCGGGCCGGGAGCTCAGGCGCTGCCCCGGTCGCCTCGTCCGCCGCTCGCGCGCCATCGACCTGGGCTCAGCGCCGCGCATCCGTGCTCCTCCGCTTTCCCGCAAAGCTTTCGCATCCCTCCCCGGATCCGAACACGTTGCGCATTCCAGCGCAAAAATAAGGCAAATTCCTAAGGTCGCCCCCGGCATCCCGCCTGCATCTGGCGGCATTGCCGCCCACCGGCTCGCATGGGCCTCCGACCCAAGGCCCCTTGACCGGCGCGCGCGGCGGAGATCGAAGGGACCATGAGCACCACCTGGGATCGTGCGGCATTCTCGGCTTACCGTACAGAGCTCGCGAACTACGCCACCCTGAGCCCCGAGGCCGAGCGGGAGCTCGCGCTCCGCTGGAGGGCTGGTGACCGGGACGCTGGCCGGCGCCTCATCGAGGCGTGCTTGCCGTTCGTCATGACGATCGCGCTCGAGTACCGGCGATGGGGGCTGCCGATGGAGGACATCGTGCAGGAGGGGAACATCGGCCTGCTCAAGGCCGCGGAGCGCTTCGACCCGGATCGCGGCTGCCGCCTCGCCACCTACGCGGCCTACTGGATCCGGGCGGAGATCCGCGAGCACGTGGCGCGGGGTTACCGGATCGTGCGCCTCGGCTCGTCGAAGAGCGAGCGCCGCGCGCTGCGCATCTACCGCAAGACGCACGAGAAGGATCCGGCGGTGCTGGCGGAGCTGAGCGGCCTGACGGAGGAGCGGGCGGCCGAGCTGCTCCCGCTGCTCATGGCGCGCGACGTGAGCCTCGAGCGCGCCCCGACGGACGACGGCGTGGCGCCGCTCGACCGGCTCACGTCGAGCGCGATCTCGCCCGAGGAGGAGGCCTGCGCCGCCGACGAGCGCGAGCACCTCGCGCGCGCGCTGAGCCAGGTGGTGAGCGAGCTGTCGCCGCGTGAGCGCTCGATCGTGAACCAGCGCTGGCTGACGGACAACCCGGTGACGCTCGAGCAGCTCGGCGCCGATTTCGGCGTCAGCAAGGAGCGCGTGCGGCAGATCGAGGAGCGCGCGAAGAAGCGGATGCGCGAGCGCATCGAGCAGATCACCCGCGAGCCCATGGCGCGTAGCGCCTGACGAGCGGCGAGCGGCGGTCGCCCGCTTCGGATACGGGCCCACCTCGGCGTCTTCGGTGCTCGGCGTACTTGAGTACGCCTGCGCGCCGAAGACGCCGATCTGGGCCCGTCTCCTGTGCGGGCGACCGCCGCTCGGTTCCGGGCCCACCTCGGCGTCTTCGGTGCTCGGCGTACTTGAGTACGCCTGCGCGCCGAAGACGCCGATCTGGGCCCGTCTCCTGTGCGGGCGACCGCCGCTCGGTTCCGGGCCCACCTCGGCGTCTTCGGTGCTCGGCGTACTTGAGTACGCCTGCGCGCCGAAGACGCCGATCTGGGCCCGTCTCCTGTGCGGGCGACCGCCGCTCGGTTCCGTGGGGGCTGGCGCTCGGGGGAAGCTGCGCCTCGGGGGGCGTTGTCCCCGAGGCGGGGTGCGGGGGCTCGCAGGCGGGGGCGAGCGCTAGATTTCGATGACCGTGCCTTCGCGCGCCGCGATGGTGTTCGGGAAGAGCTCGCGGGCGCGCATCTCCTTCTCGCGCACCATCGCGTCGGTCTGGTTGGGGTCGTGGTGGTGGAGCACGAGCTGCTTGGCACCCGCCGCCTTGGCGAGCTCGCAGCCCGCGACGAACGTGGCGTGCCCCCAGCCCGTCTTCGGCCCGCCGCCGACCTCGCCGGCGTACTCCTCGGGCGTGTACATGGCGTCGAAGATCAGCACGTCGGCGCCCATCGCGAGCTTCTTCAGCTTCGGATCCACGATCGCGTAGTGCTCCGAGTCGGTGATGTACACGACCACCTTGCCCTCGTGCTCGACGCGGTAGGCGTACACGCCGTTCGGGTGGTTGCCCCGCGCGTTGGTCACGCGCACGTCGTCGTTCGGGCCGATCGTGACCACCTCGCCCTCGTAGAGATCGCGGAACGTCATCGCCGCGCCCATCTCCGTGAGGTGCACGGGGAAGCTCGGGTAGTCCATCTGTCCGGCGAGCGTCTCCTCGAGCGTCCGGGAGACGTTGAGGCCGCCGTAGAGGTGAATCTTGTTGCCGCGCACGAACGCCGGCGTGAAGAACGGGAAGCCCTGGATGTGATCCCAGTGCACGTGGCTGAAGAACATCCACGCTTCGAAGGGCATCTCCTTGACCAGGTCCTGGCCGAGGAGACGGAGCCCCGTCCCGCCGTCGAGGATGATCAGCGTCTCGCCGGCACGGATCTCGTAGCAGCTCGTGTTGCCGCCGACTTCGACCGTGCTCGCACCGGGCGTGGGGATGCTGCCGCGAACCCCCCACATCTTGATCCGCATCCTGCCTCGCTCGCTGAACCCCGCCCGTTTCAAGGTAGAGCTATTAGATTCCGAGCGCGGGCAGCGTCAAGCCGCCTGGTGCACCGGGCGCAAGGAAGGTCGCAGGCATGGCGCCCTGACCGGGGGAGCAGCGCCCTCGGCGCCAATGTAGTTGTGGCCCGCGCGACGGCGGCGGGGGGGGGCGCGTGACGGGTGGCGGGGCCCGCCGGGGGCTCACCGGAGGGGCTTTCGTGCAGGCGAGCCACGACAGGGGCTCGCCGGAACGAGAGGCCACGGAAATGAGCCCCCAGCGGGCCCCGCCACCCGCCGCGCGGCGGCGTCCGCGGGGGCGAGGTGCTAGGTGCGCGGCGGACGGGCGAAGCCCTCGGCCGATCGGCTATGGTCGGCGCATGCCGCTCCACGCGGACGCCATCGTCGTCCTCGGCTGCAAGGTGCTCCCGTCCGGGCGCCCCGCGGCTCCCGGCGCGCGCCGCGCCGCGACCGCGGCGCGCGCCTACCGCGAGGGGGTCGCGCCCCGGGTCGTCGTGAGCGGCGGGCGCCGCTGGGGCGCGCAGATCGAGGCGCGCGTGCTCTCCGCCGAGCTCGGGCGCGCCGGCGTCCCCGCGGCCGCGATCGTCCAGGATCTCTGGTCCTTGACGACCCACGAGAACGCCATCTTCAGCGCGGCCCTGCTGCGCCGGATGGGCGCGCGGCGGGCGGTGATCGTCACCTGCCCGTGGCACATGCCGAGGGCGCTCCAGAACTTTCGCGAGGTCGGGATCGACGCCTCGGGCCTGCCCGCGCCCGCGGGCCGCGACCGGGTGGTTGCGCGCGCGTGGCAGCGCGGTCACGAGATGGTCTCGACCTGGCTCGACGCGCGCGCGATGCGCCGCCGGCGGATCCTCTGCGAGAGCGCCGCCTGGTTGCTCGACACCGCGCGCCACGGTGAAACGTGATCATGCCGATGTGGCGCCGCTGCTCTCTGCCTCTCCTCGCCCTGTCCCTGTCCCTCG
Source organism: Sorangium cellulosum (assembly GCF_004135735.1). GTDB lineage: Bacteria > Myxococcota_A > Polyangia > Polyangiales > Polyangiaceae > Sorangium > Sorangium cellulosum_F. Next base: position 1,140,820 of record NZ_CP012670.1, read on the forward strand.
CCGCCTGCACCGGGCAGCCGGCGCCCGGCGCGGCCCCCGACGCGGGGAGCGACGCGGCGGCCGCGCCGTCCGGCGAAGGCGGCGAGGCGCGGCGCGCGGCGCTGCTCGCCGCCGAGCAGCGCCGCGCCGCGCTCGAGGTGACCCCGGCCGATCAGCAGCACCGTGACGTCGAGGTGCGGCGCGCCGCCGCGCGCGCGCTCGCGCGCATCGGCGGGGACGCGTCCCGGGCGGGGCTCCTGCGGGCGCTCGCCGACGAGGACGAGGAGGTGATCGCGTGGGCCGCCTACGGCCTCGGGTCCTCGTGCAAGGGGCGCGAGGGCGAGACCGTCTCGGCGCTCGTCGCGCGCGCGCTCGCCCGCGACGCGGGCCCGGGGAGCGCGGCGGGCGCGCGGGGCGGCGCCGCGGGCGAGGCGCGGGCGGCGAGCGCGGGCGGCGCCTCCGCCGGCGCGCCGCGGCTCGACGCCGGGGGCGCCATCGCGCGCGCCATCGGGCGGTGCGGCGCCGAGGCGTCGGAGCCGACGCTGGTCGCGTGGCTCGAGGGGCCGCGCGCGCGCGCGGTCCACGCGGCGTACGCGCTCGGCGATCTCGCGGCGCAGAGGCTCAGGCTGCGCGAGGAGACGCTCGTCGCGCTGCTCAACCTCGCGGCGGGCAGCGCGGCGAGCCCGCCCGTCCCGGAGGCGCTCTACCCGATCGGGCGGCTCGAGCACGTCCCGCTCACGGTCATCGTCCGCATCCGCGACGTCGCGACCGCGCGGCTCGCGGAGGCGGGCGACGCGCGCCTCTTCGCGGTGCGCGCGCTCGGGCGGGCAGGGAAGGAGGCCGTGGTCGAGCTCCGGCGCGTGCTCGTGACGAGGGGCGTGTTCACGGCGAGCGAGCGCGCCGAGGCCGCGCGCGCGCTCGCGCGGCTCGGCGCGCCCGGGCAGCGCGCGCTCGCCGAGGCGCTCGCGCCGCTCGTCCCGAGCGCGGATCCGCTCGCGCTCACGGGGCTGGTCGGCGAGGACCTCGGCGTCCTGCTCACCGTGCTCGACGCGCTCGGCGCGCCGGGGGCCGCGCGCAAGCCGCTGCGCGACCTCGCCGCCCTGCCGCCGCCGCCGAGCGCGCCCGCCGCGGTCCTCCGCCGCGTGGCGTGGCTCCGCTGCGCTGCGGCCAAGCTCCTCGCGGGCGCGGACCACCGCGAGCCGCTGCTCCTCGGCTGCGACGTCACGGCGCCGGCGGATCCGGAGCGCAAGCCGGGCGCGGCCGCGCCGGTGCGCGGCTCGATCGGGGCGCGGGCCGTCGTCGAGGTGATCGGCCGCGGCGCGATCACGGGCGCCCGGCTCGCCGCGTACCGCGCCTACGCCGAGGGGGGCGAGCTGCGCGCGAGGGAGGCCGCGATCGAGCTCATCGCCACGCACGACGAGATCGCCGGCGCGCCCGAGCTGCTCGCGAAGGCGCTCGCCGCGGAGGAGCCGGGCCTCGTCGCCGCCGCCGCGGAGGTCATCGCCCGGCAGCCCCAGCGCGCGTCGGAGGACCCGAAGCCGCCGCGGCGAAAGCGCAAGCGGCGGCGCGACGACGACAGGGGCGCGCCCGTCGCGACCGCGTCGGCCGCGATCGAGCGCGCGCTGCTGTCGATCCTCGATCGGCCGGGGGCGCGCGACGATCCGGGGCTGATCGACGCCGTGATCGACGCGGTGGGGGCGCTCGCGCTGAGGCCGGCCGAGGCGCGGCTCGTCTCGCTCTGCGGATCGAGCTATCCCACGACGCGGGCGCGCGCGGGGACGGCGCTCGGCGTGCTCCGGGGGCGCAAGGTCGGGTGCGAGGCCGGGGTGCCGGGCGACGCGGCGCCTGGGGGCCTGCCGGCGCTCGCGCCGCCGGCCGGCGAGCTGCCGGCCGAGGCGTCCGCGCTCGTGCGCGAGCCGGCGGTGCTGACGTTCGACACGGACGCGGGCGAGCTCACGATGACGCTCGATCCTGCGCTCGCGCCGGTCGCCGTGACCCGCTTCGTCGATCTCGCGCGCTCGGGCTTTTACGATGGCAAGATCGTCCACCGGGTGGTGCCCGGGTTCGTCACCCAGTTCGGCGCGCCGTTCGGTGACGGCGCCGGAGGTCCGCCCGGCCGGCCGGCGCTCCGCTGCGAGACGTCGCCGGTCCCGTTCGAGCCGCTGCGCGTCGGCGTCGCCCTCGCGGGACGCGACACCGGATCGAGCCAGCTGTTCGTCATGCACACGCGCGCGCCGCACCTCGACGGCCAGTACGCCGCGGTCGGCACGGCCGCCGGGCCGTGGTCTGCGCTCGTCGACGGGGACGTCATCCGGAGCGTGAAGGTGCGAGACTGATCCCGTGGCGCGCAGCGCCCGGCGAGCGCCGCGTGGCGCGCAGCGCGCAGCGCCTGGCCGGCGGCGCCCCGGCGCGGAGGGGAGGGACCGTATCGATTGACAACCGCCCCCGACCGGCGCTTTACAGTCCAGGGTGGTCATTGCCTCCTTCCTGGCCGTCGCGCTGCTCGTGTACACCTACTTCGGGTACCCGGTCGTCATCGGCGTCCTGGCGCGCCTCTGGCCGGCGCAGCGGAAGGAGGATCCGAGTTACGTTCCGACCGTGACGGCGTGTATCCCCGTCTACAACGCGGCGTCGTATCTCCCGGCGAAGGTCGAGAGCCTTCTCGAGCTTGATTATCCGAGGGACAAGCTGGAGGTCCTCCTGTACTCGGACGGCTCGACCGACGACACGGTGGACGTGGCCCGGAGGCTGGCCGAGCGAGATCCGCGGGTGAAGGTGCTCGTCAGCGAGGCGCGCCGGGGCAAGCCGATCGGCGTGAACACGATGCTCGGGGTCGCGACGGGGGAGGTGCTGTTGATGACCGACGTGCGCCAGCCGCTCGTGCCCGGGGCGCTGCGCGCGCTCGTGCGCCATCTGGCGGATCCCGGCGCGGGCTGCGTCTCGGGGAACCTGGTGCTGAAGGGCGCGGCGGGGTCGGGGGCGTACTGGCGTTACGAGAACTGGATTCGCCGACAGGAGGGGCGGTTCCGGAGCATGGTGGGCGTGACGGGCCCCATCTATGCCATCCGGCGCGCCGACATGAGCCCGCTTCCGGAGGGCGTCATCCTCGACGACATGTGGGTTCCGATGCGCCTCCGCCTCGCGGGCCGGGCGATCCTGTTCGCCGAGGACGCGATTGCGTACGACGATGCGTTCGGCGACGAGCGCGAGTTCGGCCGCAAGGTGCGCACGCTGGCGGGCAATTACCAGCTCTTCTCGTTGTTGCCCGCGCTCCTCGTCCCGTTCAGGAACCCGTCCTGGTTCGAGGTCTTCTCTCACAAGCTGCTTCGTCTGGTGTGCCCGTGGGCCCTCGTGGCGCTGCTGATCACGTCGAGCCTCGCGTGGCTGGGCGCCGAGGCCGAGGGGGTCTCCTGGACGCTCTACACGGCGCGGGCGCTGTTCGGGGGTCAGGTGGCCTTCTACCTGCTCGCGCTGCTCGGGGGCGCCGCGGGCAAGCTCGGCACGCTCGCGCGCACCTTCGTGGTGCTCAACGCAGCCGCCGTGGTCGGCCTGTGGCGATTCCTCCGCGGCTCGCAGAAGGTCACGTGGTGACGCGGGTGTGAGCGGCACGCGGACGCGAGCGGCGTGCGGGCGTGAGCGGCGCGCGGGCGTGAGCGGCGTGCGGGCGTGAGCGGCGCGCGGGCGTGAGCGGCGCGCGGGCGTGAGCGGCGCGAGCGCAGCGCCGTTGCGGTCAGGGTTCGAGCAGGCCGACGATCTCGTGCACGAGGCGCTGGGATCGCCGGAGGGCGAACGACGACGGGATCAGCCGTTCCAGCCCCTCGGGCGGCGGCGACTGGAACCTGACCGGCGCCGGGAGGACGGGGAGCCCCGCGCGCTCGAACAGGCGGATCGAGCGCGGCATGTGGAGCGCGCTCGTCACGACCACCACGGTATCGACCGGGAGGTCGCGCACCATCCGGGCCGAGTAGAGGGCGTTCTCCCGGGTGTCGCGCGACTCGGTTTCCAGGAGGATCTTCTTCCTGGGGACGCCGAGCTCGACGAGCAGGTCGGCCATGGCGCCGGCGAGCGCGGTGGGCCCCTGCACCGCGTCGCGCCCCGAGATGATGACGTGCCCGAAGCCGTGCTCGCGGTAGACGCGCGCGGCGCCGAGGCAGCGCTCGAGGCCGGGCTCCGACAGCCGTTCCATGGCCGGCACGTTGAACTCGTCGACGTCGATCCCGGCGGAGAGGAGGATCAGGGCCCGCCGCTCGGGCGCGGTCCCTGCGAGATCCGCGCGCAGGTCGCTGGGCCTGGTGCTGTACCAGCGCACGAGCGAGCTGGACACCCAGGGCATGGAGAGGAGCCACAGCGCGAGCCAGGCGCCCCACACGAGCACGCGCCCGACCTTCCCCCGGCGCGAGCGATAGGCCCAGTCCCCGCCGGAGAGCGCGAGGCCAACGGCCACGGCGACGAGGAGCAGGAAGATGGGATCGACGAGTCGAGCGATGGGCAGGGCGAGGCTCGCCATGAGAGCTGGGTAGCTGTCTATGCTGCTTCCGGGGAGCGAGGCGAGCGAAAAAACGGGCGCGAGGAACGGGCGCGAGGGCGGGACGGACGTGGGCCGCGCGTCGTGTCCGCCGTCCGGGCTCAACGGGGCGCGCGCCGCGCAGGAACGTGCGCATGCGGTTCAGCGACGCAAGGGCGTGCGGTTCAGCGACGCGCGCGCACCGCTCGCCGGCGCCGGGCTGCGGCCGAGGCGAGCGCGAGCCCGGTGAGGGCTGCGGGGAGCCACCCGGTGCTGTCGTCGCCGTGGGTCCGGCAACCGCATCCCCCGCTGTCCCCGGCGATGGGCGGCGGGCGATCGGTTGTGCTGTCGCCGCCGCTGCCGTCACCGCCGGTGCCGCTGCCGCCTCCGCCGGTGCTCGCGGGGGGATCCCCGAGCGCGATCGGCGCGTCGGCGCTCGCCACGAGGATGGGCGGCGCCTCGCCGGTCTCCTCGTAGATGGCCATGAGCTTTTCCCCCAGGTCATTTGTGACGTTCTCGTGCCGGAGAAACTCGATGTGCTCCCGGGTCATCGACTGGTAGTAGACGCGCGCCGAGAGCGTCTGGGGGCCGGAGGCGTCTGCCGGGACGGTGAGGGTGAACGTCGCCTCATCGTAGTTGCGGTATCCGCCGTCTCCGTCGCGGAAGTCGATCTCCTCGGTCGGCGTGGTGGTCTGCGACGGCACGAAGCCCTTCGGCGGGATGCGGGTGTCGGAGATGATCATGTCGTGGAGCGCGAGGTGCTCCTCTTTCTCCCCGGCGCCCGTCTCGCTGTCCCAGCGCCCGTGCACGGCGCGGTACTCGTGGGTCGGCGGATCGTGCTGGATCTCGCCGGTGTCGGCGTCGTAGCCGCCGAGCAGCGGCCGCTCGCCGCCGTCCTCGTCGACGAGGAACACGGCGATCCAGGCGCGCCGGCTCTCGGCGTAGCCCGTCGGGAACTTGTGCCCGGTGAGGTTCTCGACCCGTACGGTGAGCTCGAGCTCCTGTCCGGGCAAAGCGTCCTCCGGGGCCTCGACGATCGTGACGGCGGCGGCGGAGGCGAGGCTCTCGAGGGTGCGGTCGAGCGCGAGCTGGAAGGCGTTGGCGCGCGTCGCGGCGAGCTCGGGGTCGGCGGCCATGACGGCCTGGATGCCCCAGTGGTTGCCGCCGACGATGACGTGGTCGCGCGGATCGGTGCGGATCGGCCCGGGGTTGGCGACGGGCCACTCCCCGGTCTTGCGCTGCATATGGCAATCGATGCAGCTCTTGGCGTCCGGGCCGCCGTCGCGGAAGTCGCTGGACGCCCACTCTTCATAGGTCGTGTCGAGGGGAAACTCGATGTTCGTGGGAGCTCCGTCCGCGTTCTTCAGCATGCGCTCCGGGTTGGTGACCTGGTGACACTGGCCACAGAACCGGGAGTCGGCGAGCGTGGGATCCGGTGCTCCGGTATGGGAGTTGGAGACGATGTTCTCGTAGGGCCCGTACATCACGGGCGTGCTGGTGAACGACGCAGCCTCGGGGCTGGTATCGAACACGAGCTGAGCGTTGCCGAGGAGGTAGGACTTCTCGCCATCGGGGCCCTCCGTCGGCATCGCGCGATGGCAGACGCTGCAGCCGACGGCCTGGCCGTCGATGATGCCGTCGACCTCGGCGTTGGGATCGAACCCGGAGCCGTCCGGCGGGGTCGCGTGTCCTCGCACGAAGCCGACGGGAGAGTGGCAGCGCAAGCAGAACGTGCCCATGCCTGGCGCGTCCTGGTTGGCGATCGTGAGGGCGGCCTTGAAGACGGGATCACGCCACGCGTTGGCCATCATGGTGCCCGACCACGTGTCGCTCGGCATGTAGTCCCGCGGATCATCGCCCTTTCCGCGGTGGCACGCGGCGCATCGTTCGCTGGTGTCGAAGTTGTCCCGCTCTGGCAGCTCGCCTGGCTTCGTGCCCTGAAGATCATCGATCCCAGCCGCTGCCTCGCGACCCAGGAGCCCGAAGGCGAGTACCCAGGCCATCGCCACTCTCGATATCTTTTGCATGGCGTGAATCCAGAGCTATTAAATTGTTCTGTGTCAAAGCTGGGTCAGCGAACGGCGGTCGCGCTGGCCCCCTGTCGAACATGGGGCGATCTATTCGGGATCGATCCGGTAAACCCTGCCACCGAAATCAACGATGTAGAGCTCGCCCGCGGCGTCCTCGCCGAAGGAGGCCAGGCCCTCGAGGATGGTTTCGCTCTGCAGATCCTGGCTGAGATTGCTCTTGGACACGACGCTGTTGTCTTTCCAGGTGAGCGTCCAGACCCGGTTGGACACGAAGTCGCCATACACGTAGGCGCCACGTAGAGCGGGGATCTTGCTGCCGCGGTAGACATAACCGCCTGTAATGGAGCCATCGCCCAGGTTGTGATTATAGCTCTCGACGGGCGCTGTGATCATCGGTGATTCGCATCCCGGCGGCTGGTCGTTCTTGAGGCACTGGGTCCCCTCGGTGACGCTCCATCCGTAGTTCTTGTTGCCCTCGCCGCGAGCCTTGATGTTGACCTCCTCCAACAAGCGTCCGCCGACGTCGCCGATGTAGAGATCGCCTCTGCAGCGGTCGAAGCTGAATCGCCATGGGTTGCGCAAGCCGTAATCCCAGACGTCGGGGTCGCCGTTGTTGACGTTGCCGGGGGGAGGCGTCGGGTGATTGTTGACGTCGATGCGGAGGATCTTGCCATATTTTACATCAATGTTTTGGCCATTGTTCCTCCGATCAGGGTTGTCGCTGCTGCCGCCGCCGTCACCGATGCCCACATAGAGCATGTCGTCAGGGCCGAACGCGAGCATCCCGCCGTTGTGGTTGCCATCCAGCGTTTCAATCGAGAAGAACTCTTTCCGGAGCTGCGGGTCAGCCTGATCGGGATTGGTCGATGAACGCCTGTACTCCTGGAGCACCTGAGAGCGTCCGCGCGTGTTGAAATAGACGAAGAATCTGCCATTGGTCGCGTACTCGGGGTGAAACGCGAGCCCGAGGAGACCTCGCTCATCACCTTCGTATTCCCATCCTCGTACGACCTCGGAGATATCGAGGAACGCGGCGCTCTGCAGCACCCCGTCCTTGATGAGGCGTATCGTACCGTCCTGCTCCACCACGTAGAGCCGGCTGGGATCGTCCGGCTCGCTGGTCACGAAAAGGGGCCGCGTAAAGCCGCGCGCTACCTCCGTGAGCGTGAGCGGCGGCACGGTCCCGCCCGGCTCGTCGCATTCGACCGTTCCGTGTCCGCCCGCGCCGGTGCCCGTCGCAGGGCCGGCTCCGGCACCGCTGGTGCTGGTGCTGGTGGTTGCACCGGTGCCGCCGGCGCCGGTGGTTCCGCTGGTCGCAGGACCGGCGCCGCTGCCCGTCGAAGGCCCCGTGGCGGCACCGCCGCCGGTCGCCGAGCCGCCGGGACCGGCTCCTCCCTCGCCACCGGCATCGCTCTCGCTGCAAGCATTCAGGGCGAGGCCGAACCCGAGGACAGCGGCAGCGATCGGCATGAAAGACAATACGGAACGGTTCTGGTCCATCATGCCGTAGGAGGCTATCCGAACGGCGTGCTCCTTGGTATTACTTTCGGCCGCCGGGTACCGTGTCGCCGCCGCCTTACCGCAGGCGGCCGTGACCTGCGAGCACGACTACAATGCAGGACATCTCCCTACGTTTGCTCGAAATTCTGTCACGTCGGATTCCGCCGGCGGCGGGCTCCTGGCTGGAGCGCGTCGAGGCGGTGACCGGGGCGGGTGGGCACCAAGACGACGCGCCGGATGAGGTCGTGGCCGGGGCCTCGACCTGGTTCAACACCGACCGCTTCCTGGCGACGTTCACCGCGGCGGCACGCGTGCTCGGCAAGGCGCCGCTCGGGTTGGAGGCTGCCGAGCGCGAGGCCCTGACCGGGGCCGGCTTCACCGGGGCGGTTGATGGCTGGAGTTTGGATGAGCTCGGCCGTATAACGATGATGGTGCTGGTCTCGAGGCGCCTGCCCGCACCGGAGCTCGAGCTGTTGCTCGAGACCTGCTACCAGCAGGGGGATAGCCGCGAGCGGCAGGCGGTCCTGCGGGCGCTCCCCTTCGTGCCCGGAGCAGAGCGCTTCGTCGCGCTCGCGATCGAGGCGTGCCGCACCAACGAGCTGCCGATCTTCGAGGCGATCGCCTGCGAGAACCCCTATCCGGCGGCCTGCTTTCCGGACCTCAATTTCAACCAGATGGTCCTCAAGGCGATGTTCATGGGCGTGGCGCTCGCCCGGATCGTCGGGCTCGAGCGCCGGCGATCGAGCGAGCTCGCCAGGATGGCAGAGGACTTCGCGAGCGAACGGAGAGCGGCCGGCCGGAGCGTTCCAGGGGACATCGGCCTGCTCTCCCTGGAGCACGAACACGAGCGCGCGACGCGGATCCCCGAGTGAAGCAGCGCGAGGCGGAGGAACCATTGAAGCTGTTCGATCCTCACATTCACATGACCTCTCGGACGACGGACGACTACCAGGCGATGGCCGCTGCCGGCGTCGTCGCCGTCCTCGAGCCGGCGTTCTGGCTCGGTCAGCCGCGGACGCACGTCGGCTCCTTCGAGGACTACTTCGCGTCGCTGCTCGGCTGGGAGCGCTTCCGGGCGAGCCAGTTCGGCATCCGCCACCTCTGCACGCTGGGCCTCAACCCGAAGGAAGCCAACAACCCTCGTCTGGCGCAGGGCGTCATCGATCTCCTGCCGCGCTATCTCGACAAGGAAGGCGTCGTGGCGGTCGGCGAGATTGGGTTTGACGACATGACGCCCGAGGAGGAGAAGGTCTTCGCCCAGCAGGTCGAGCTCGCGCGAGAGCACGATCTTCCGATCCTCGTGCACACGCCGCACCGCGACAAGAAGCGCGGCACCGAGCGGACGCTCGCCCTGGTGCGGGAGCTTCGATTCCCCGAGGAGCGCGTGCTCGTCGATCACAACAACGAGGAGACGCTGCCGCTGGTGCTCGCGACCGGCTGCTGGGCCGGTCACTCCATCTACCCGAATACCAAGATGGATGAAGATCGGATGGTCGCGCTGGTCAAGAAATACGGCGCGGAGCGGATCCTGATCAACAGCGCGGCCGACTGGGGCGTGAGCGACCCCCTCAAGGTGCCGAAGACGGCAGCGCGCATGCGCGAGAACGGGATCGCGGAGGAGGTGATCGAGCGGATCGTCTGGAAGAACCCGCTCGCCTTCTTCGCCCAGAGCGGCCGGCTCGACCTCGCGGAGCTCGGAGAGGCGCCCGCGGTGGATCAGCGCGCGCTCTTCGAGGGGAACTCGGTCTTGCGCGGGCAGATGCCCGTCGTGCAGCGCTGAACGGACAGGTTGATGCACCGCACCGTCGTTCTCAACGTCGTCGGGCTCACCGGCGATCTCCTCGGCGACGCCACGCCGAACCTGAAGCGGTTCGCTCAGGAAGGCGTGATGCGCCCATTGCAGACCGTGTTGCCGGCGGTCACCTGCACGGTCCAGTCGACCTTCACGACGGGCCTGCTCCCGAGCGGGCACGGCTGCGTCGCGAACGGCTGGTATTTCCGCGACATCGCGGAGGTGAACCTGTGGCGCCAGGCGAACCAGCTCGTGGCCGGGGAGAAGATCTGGGACGTCGCGCGCCGGCGCGATCCGACGTTCACCTGCGCCAAGCTGTTCTGGTGGTACAACATGTACAGCTCGGCGGATTACGCGGTGACGCCGCGGCCGATCTACTGGGCGGACGGGCTCAAGCTGCCGGACATCTATACCGAGCCGGCGTCGCTGCGCGACGAGCTGGTCTTCCGGCTGGGGGAGTTCCCCCTGTTCAACTTCTGGGGTCCGAACGCCGACATCCGGTCGACCGAGTGGATCGCGCGGTGCGCGCGCCATGTCTATGACACGCGGCGACCCACGCTGACGTTGGTTTATCTCCCGCACCTCGACTACAACCTGCAACGGCTGGGGCCGGATCACCCGTCGATCAAGGACGACCTTCGCGCGGTGGACGCCGTGTGCGGGGAGTTGATAGACCACGTACGCAGGGACGGGGCGCGGGTGATCGTCCTCTCCGAGTACGGCATCACGCGTGTGACGGGGGCCGTGCACATCAACCGGGCGCTGCGGGAGCAGGGGCTCCTCCGAGTGCGCGTGGAGCGCGGCCTGGAGAAGCTGGACGCAGGGGCGTCAGAGGCGTTCGCCGTGGCTGACCACCAGGTGGCGCACGTCTACGTGCGCCGACCGGAGCGCATTGAAGAGGTGAAAAGCCTGCTGGAGGGGCTGCCCGGGGTGGATTTCGTTCTTGATACTGAAGGTAAGCGCTCCGCTGGGTTAGAACATGCAAGATCGGGCGAGCTCGTCGCCATTTCACAACAGGATCGGTGGTTTAGCTATTACTATTGGCTTGACGATGAGAAGGCTCCGGAGTTTGCCAGGACTGTTGATATTCACCGAAAGCCTGGCTATGATCCGGTAGAGCTGTTTTTTGACCCTAAGTTGCGCGCGCTGCCTGCTAGCGTAGTGTGGCGATTGGCGAAGAAGAAGCTTGGGTTTCGCTATCTGATGGATATTGTCCCGCTCGATGCTGCACTGGTGAGGGGATCTCATGGGCGGTTGACTGAACGGCTTGATGGAGGCCCAGTGTTTATGTCTAGCCGTGACTCGGTTCTGTCGTCGAGTGCGTGTGTTCAAGCCGTCGATGTGCATGATCTGGTGCTGAGGCACGTGTTCGGCTGACTCTCAACGTATTGGCGTTGGGGTTGTGTGGGCGTGAGCGCTGCCGTGCTTCGGGTTGCGATCTAGAATCCAATTTTGGTGATAAACGGTGATATGTCGTCAATGTACTGTTCGCCAGTGTCGAGTGTGCCTGTTTCGAGGTGCATCTGAAGAGAAAAGCGTCCGGCGATGATGCTCTCGTTGCTGAGGTCTGTCTCGATAATGCTTCCGTATGCCAGTCCGGCCGTGTATGTTCTTTTCCACATGGTGCTTCCGACTGAGTTTATCTTGAGCGCCAGTGCGTACTGTCTTTCGCTTGGGTCCAATATTTCATTGTCGACCAAGATGTTTCTTGCGATTGTGCAGACGATCACGACGTTGTTGAGTTGATCGATGCTGACATCGGACGATAGTACCTGGGGGCCTGTACTTTGGAGTGAGGTGAAGCCTCGGCTCCATTTGTGGTCGCCAGTTGTGTTGAACTGTGCAACGAACAGCGGCGCTCGTCCTTCTGGTAAAGGACTGCCGGCCTCGAAGCTGAAGGAACTGCCCTCATAACTGCCCGTGACAGAGATGTTGCCCAGCGTGTCAACATCCAGGGCAGAGGGGTGTGCGTTCTCGAAGCCGCGGCCCCAGGCAGCATCGCCATTCCTGTCCAGTTTTGTTAGGAACATGCCGGAGCCGTCGATCGGCGGTAGGTTGCCGAGAACTATTTCCGCGTTGTGGTGTCCGACAAGGACGACGTTGTCGCTTCGATCAACAGCCGCATCAACAAGTGTATCAACCCCACGGCTGCCGAACTGTCGCACCCAGCCACCATGTGATGTGCTGGTGTGTCCAGTGCTTCCATCAAGCTTTGCGACATAGATGTCTCGCGTGTTCTCTGGGGTTGTTGGCTCTGTTGTTAATGTCTCGTTGTCGAGTTCTATGTGGTTTTCGAAGGTCCCCGAGATGATGATGTCGTCGTGTCGTGTGGTGTTGACTTTGGGTCGAGTTGTGTCGTTGTTTATTGGGTTTCCTGGGAAGCTGCGACTCCAGATGTGTTTCCCCTCGTTGTCAAACTTTGCGATAAACAGCCCTGGTCCGAGATTGAGATCGCCGAAGTTGATTGTGCCATCGTTGGTGCCGATCACGATGGCATTTCCTGCGCTGTCCACGGCTACGGAAGACGCTTCCTGAGCAGCCACGTCGCCGAACTCGTGACTCCATCGATGCTGTCCGAGCTTGTCGATGGATGCCACGAAGATATCCGTCTCGCCAGCGCCCATGAGCGGGGCAGACCCAGGTCCGGTATCAAATTGTATGGAGTCTTTGAAATGTCCTGCTAGGAATATGTTTCCCGATGTGTCGGTCGCCACCGAGTGGATCTGTGCATCCTTGGCGAACGCCCTTGCCCACAAGGTGCAGTCAAACCCATCGCAGTTCTCGTCTTCCGCGGAAGCGCAGCTCTCTTGCTGGGGGGTTACCTCGTCCTCGCACGTACTCCACATCTCCCCACTGTCGTCGCAGGTCCGTATCCCGGCTCTGCACAGCCCGATCGCTTCCGTGCCCGGCGGCCCGCTATAGCATCGCTCCGCGATCTCCGGACGGCAGGTGCCTGCGCCGCCAGCTCCGCCTGCTCCGTCAGCTCCGCCTGCTCCGTCAGCTCCGCCTGACCCGCCAGCGCCGCCAGAGCTTTGGCGCCCTGTCGCAGATGCGTCCTCGAAATCGTCAAGCCCGAGAATGAGCCCGCAACCAGATCCGGCGAAGATGAACGCCAGAGAGCCGGCCTGTATCATACGAGCGCGATGTGACGTCATGCCTGAGTGTCTCCAGTAGCTCAACATGTTGTCCCGGTGTTCGGGATGAGTTTTTCGCACGGAGAAGGCGCGTGACCCTCCCGATCTCCCCTCACGTCCCCTTCACGACCCGCTGCATCGCCAGCGTCAGCGGGAAGCCCAGCATGGCCAGCGCCGCCGCGGCGCCGGCCCCCGCCGCGCCGCTCCTCGCGATGAGCACCGCGTCGAGCAGCGAGATCCCCGCGATGAGCGTCACCACGGCGCGCGGGATCCGGTCCTTCCTCGTTCCCCGCAGCAGCCGCACCGCGTGCACCACGCACCCCGCGAGCGCCCCGTACGCGATCGTCCCCACGAGGCCCGCGAGCGGCGCCCCGATCGCATAGAGGAACGGCACCGCCATGAAGCCGAACGCCGACAGGCTGCGCACCGACAGCAGGTTCTCCTGCTTCGCGATCGCCGTCAGCCCGATCAGGTAGAACAGCAGCGCCATCCCGCCCCCGAGCACCGCGGCCCCGAGCTGTCCCCCCGCCGAGACCGCGGCGGTCACGTAGACCAGCACCCGGCACAGCCCCATCAGCGCAGGGCTCAGCGGATTGCCCTTGTGCCACGCGTCGTACAGCACGATCGCCCCCGCGAGCAGCGCGCTCGCCAGGGCCGGCGACAGGCCCCGACCGGAGAGGTGGCCGTCGACCCCCACGATCACCACCCCCGCGCCGAGCAGGCCGTAGCCCACCGCGAACACCTCGCCGGCGCTCACCAGCCCGGAGGGGATGGGCCGTTCCGGGCGCTCGCGCGCATCGATGTCGCGGTCGAACGCGTCGTTCAGGAACATCCCGCCCACGTACATCAGCGACACCGCGAGCCCCACGAGCGCCACCGCCGGCGCACGCAGGTCGGAGCCCGACAGGGCCATGCCGCAGAGCACGTTCGTCCAGACCGTCGGAAGGTTCGAGACGCGACCGAGCCGCAGGTACACCCGCGCGCGTGAGACCGTTGTCATGCTCCCTCTCCGTCGCCTGCGCGCCCGCTGTCGCCTGCGCGCGTTCCGCCGCCCGCGCGCCCGCCGTCGCCCGCGCGCATTCCGCCGCCCGCGCGCATTCCGCCGCCCGCGCGCCCGCCGCCGCCCGCGCGCCCGCCGCCGCCCGCGCGCCCGCCGCCGCCCGCGCGCCCGCCGCCGCCCGCGCTCCCTGACCCCACCATCCGCTCCTCCACCCAGCGAAGCTCCCTGGCCACCGCCTCGACCACGCCTCCCCGCCGCTGGTCCTCCGGAAGCACATCCCAGGTGTAGGTCTCCACCTCGAGGTGCTGCGTCGCAGGCCGCCCTCGCAAGTGCGACAGCAGCGCCGCGAGCTCGGGCTGCGTCGTCGCCAGCGCGCCCTCGAACCCACGGAAGATCGGCATGTGAAAGTGGATGCGCCACTCGAGCGGCCTCGCCCCCGCCGGCGCCGCCCGCGCGCCGTCGAGCGCCGCGAGCGCCTCGGGCAGGTCCAGGTAGCGAACGAGCTCGCCCCCGCCCGCGCGCCGCTCGACCACCTGGTGCAGGTAGACGACGTCCTCCGCATACGCGCGCAGCCTCGCCATCGCCGCCGCGTCGCGCTCCGCCACGTTCGCGCGCAGGCCCGCGCTGATCTGCACCTTGTGCACCCCGATGCCCGCCGCCTCGAGCGCCGCGAGCGACGCGGGCGCGTCCTCGAACTCGACCGCCATGTGGCAGGCGTCGAAGCAGACGCCGAGGTGCGTCCGGAGCGCCTCCTCGGCCGCCGGCACGCTCATCCCGGCCAGCGCGGCGAGCTCCCGGGCGCGTTCCCGCGAGAAGACGTGCTCGGTGAAGAAGTCGATCGTCTCCGGCGTCGTCTCGAGGAAGCAGCACGGCTCGGGCTCCAGCGCCAGCGCGATGCGCTTGCCCGTACGGCGATGGAGCTCGACCAGGTGCGCCGCGTGCCGCACGAGGCGCCGCGCGATCGCCTCCGCGTCGTCCGGCGCGCGCACCCGCGGGCGGAAGGCGCCGGGCACGGTGCTGACGCTGCCCATCAGGCCCTCCTCGGCCGGCAGCAGCGCGGCCAGGAGCGTCGCCAGCCGATCGCTGTAGGCGAGGCGCTCGTCGTCGAGCCAGTCCGGCAGGTACACGCGCTCTTTCACCGGCGCCCCGTGAAACCGGCCGTACGGGAAGCCGTTCAGCGTGAAGACATAGAGCCCGTTCCGCTCGAGAAAATCGCGGAACGCCTCGAGCTCCGCCGGCGCGGCGAGCTCCGCCGCCGCCCTCGCCGAGAGCCGCAGCCCCACGCCGCGCGGGCGGCGCTCGCCGGGGCCGCCGCCCCCCGCGCCGCCTCGTCCGTCGCCCGGCGGCGCGCCGCCCTGCCCGCTGTCCGCGCGCGACCAGATGGCGCAGAGGTGCGCCTCCAGGCTCCGCTTCACCTCGGACCACGTCTCGCCCGCGTGGATGTTCGTGCAGTACGTGAGGTGCGGCGAGCCCGCGCACGCGAGCCTCACGAGCGCGCTCCCCCCGCCGCGCCGCCCGCCGCGCCGGCCGCCGCGCGCGCGCCCCGCCGCGCCGCGCGCTCGCGCAGCCGCTCGATCGCCGCCACGATGTGCCGCTCGTCCATCTCGTGCACCTCGCGCGAGCGACCCACCCCCTCGAGCAGCGTCACCGTGAGCTCGCCGCCGAGGTGCTCGCGGAAGTCGGTCAGCCCGTCGAGCACGCACAGCCGCCCGCCGCCCGGGTGCGTGAGCGCGAGCGCCTCGTCCCACAGGAGGAAGCCTAGCGCCTCGAGCGTCGTCAGGACCGCGGCCGCGGTCGCCTCGCTGCATAGACCGGCGAACGCCGCGTAGAGCGTGTCGATCGCGATCCCGATCGCGACCGCCTCGCCGTGGCGGAGCCGGTGGCTCGTGAGCGACTCCAGCTTGTGCGCCGCCCAGTGCCCGAAGTCGAGCGGCCGCGCGCTCCCGAGCTCGAACGGATCGCCCGCGCTCGCGATGTGCTGGAGGTGGATCTCCGCCGACCGGCGCACGAGCTCCGCGAGCGGCGCGAGCTCCCCCGACGCGAGCGCGGGCGCCTGGCTCGTCAGCCACGAGAACAGCGGGGGGTCCCGGATCAGCGCGACCTTCACCGCCTCCGCCATCCCGGCCACCTTGTCGCGCAGCGGCAGCGTCTCCAGGAAGCGCGCGTCGATGATCACCGCGAACGGCGGGGCGAACGTGCCGAGCAGGTTCTTCTTCCCGAACGCGTTGATGCCGTTCTTCACGCCGACGCCGGAGTCGGCCTGGGCGAGCACGGTCGTCGGGATCCGCACGACCCGCACCCCGCGGTGCACCGTCGCGGCCGCGTAGCCGGCCATGTCGAGCACGGCGCCGCCCCCGACGATCATCACGAACGACTGCCGATCCATCCCGAGCGCGTCGAGCCTCGCCTGCAGCGCGGCCGTGGCCGCGCCGTCGTTCTTGGCCGCCTCGCCGCCCGGCACCACGATCGGATCGGCCACGAGCGAGAGCCGCGCCGCGTGGGCGCCCACGTACCGCGCAATGTCCTCCGGGAGCGACGGCCACGCCGCGGCGACCCCGCCGTCGATCACCGGCAGCACCCGGTGCCGCCGGCCGGGCTCCCTCGACGCGACGGCGGACGCGAGGTCGTCGTTGCTCGGCGAGAAGACGCCCTCGGTGAAGTAGACAGGGTACTCGAAGGGGACAGCGATCCGTTGCACGTGAAGCAGCATCGACGCCGAGCTTCGAGAGCGGCCATCAAGCCGTCAAGGTGCTTCCTCGCCCGGATCGGGCGTCCTGCGGCAGGATGAAAACTTCCCCTTGGCGGCGGACGGCCTTCCTGCAATGCTGCCGACGTTGCGCGACCCGCGCTTCCGCGCGCCGGCGCGGTCGCGCCCCCGTGCCGCCTCACGTTCCCCTCTTCGATGCAGACGCCATGGAAGGCACAGCCCGTCCCACCCAACGGTCATTCATGAGAAGAGTGCCCTTGGCAGCAGCGGCAGGCCTCGCCCTGGCTGCGCTCTCTCTGGGGTGCTCGCCCACGTACGTCTACAATCCGGCGAATTACGCGAAGGAGTATGATCCGCGTAAGCACGAGTACGTGATCGGCGTGGGGGATCAGCTCCGGGTCAACGTGTGGCGCATGCCCGACCTGTCGAGCGAGGCGCTGGTCAGGGCCGATGGCGTCATCACGATGCCGCTCATCGGCGACGTCCGCGTGGCGGGCAGCACCCCGACCCAGGTCCGCGAGGAGCTGAAGCGGCGGTTCTCGGAGTTCGTGAAGGACGAGACGGCCGTGATCACGGTCGCGGTGACGTCGATCAACAGCTACCGGTTCGTGGTCAGCGGCAACGTCGCCCGCGCCGGGATCTACACGGCCAGCCACTTCGTCTCGGTGTCCGAGGCGCTCGCCATGGCCGGCGGGCCGAACCAGTTCGCGTCGACGGAGCAGATCCTGCTCATCCGCATGGACTCCCCCGGCAAGTTCCGGCAGATCCCCATCAACTACGACGATATCGCCTCGCGCGCGCGGCCCGAGCAGGACCTCGTGCTCAAGGCCGGCGATACCGTCTTCGTGCCCTGATCTCGTGGCCGGCTCCTCGGCGCTCGCTCGTAAGGCCGTCCTCGGCGCGGCGTGGACGATCGCGACCGGGCTCGGCTCGCGCGTGCTCGGCCTGCTGGGCACCCTCGTCCTCACCCGGTTCATCGCGCCGGACGTGTACGGCGAGGTCTCGGCCGCCGCCGTCGTCGTCATGACGGCGCATTTCATGTCGAGCCTCGGCATCGGCCAGTTCATCGCGTCGAGGCCGAGCCTCGACCGCCAGATGGTCTTCAACGCGACCGTCTACTTCCTCCTGGCCGGGGGCGTCGCCATCGGCGGCGTGTACCTCCTGCGAGAGCCGATCGCGGAGCACCTCGTCGGCGCGCCGGGGATGCTCGAGTTCATGCCCGGGCTCGTCGTGGCGATGCTCATCGACCGGCTCTGGTACATCCCCGACCGCCTGCTCATCCGCGACCTGCGCTTCCGCAGCGTGAGCCTGCGCAACGCGGCCGGCGAGCTCACCTACACCGTGTCGTCGGTCGCCCTCGCGGTGCTCGGCTGGGGCGGCGACGCCATCGTCGCCGCGACGCTCCTGCGCGCCGTCGTCCGCGTGGCCACCACCCTCCCGGCGGTGAAGCTCTCCGAGTGGCTCACGCCGAGCCCGCTGTCGCGCGAGAAGGCGCGCGAGCTGCTCTCCTTCGGCATCCCGCTCAACTTCGGATCGCTGGCGAACTTCGGTGCCTCGAAGTGGGACAACCTCGTCATGATCCGCCTCTTCGGCGAGCACGTCGGCGGGCTCTACAACCTCGCGTGGAACCTCGCCGACATCCCGGCCTCGCAGGTCGGCGAGCGCATCGGCGACGTGCTCGTCCCGTCGTTCTCGAAGCTCGAGCCGGAGCAGCGCAAGACGGCGCTCGTCCGCGCGCTCACGCTGCTCTCGCTCCTCGTCTTCCCGCTCGCGGTCGGCCTCGGCGCGGTCGCCCCGACCATCCTGAACGACACGTTCTTCAACGAAGCCTGGGAGTCGGCCGGCCCGCTCCTGGCCGTGCTGTCGGCGCTCGGCGTCACCCGCCCGATCGGCTGGGTCCTGTCCTCGTACATGCAGGTCTACGGCCGGACGCGGACGATCATGGTCCTCGAGTGGCTCAAGGTCGCCGCGATCGTCGGCGGCATCGCGCTGCTCGGATCCATCGGGGGCGTGCTCTGGGCGTGCGCGGGCGTCGGCGTTGCGTTCGGGGTGCACGCCCTGGCGAGCCTCTGGGTCGTCAAGCGCGCCGACGGCGTCCCCTACACGCGGCTCCTGCGGCCGCTGATCCGTCCGCTCATCGCGTGCCTGCCCATGGTCGCGGCCGTGCTTGCCGTCCGCTACGGCATGGCGCGGCTCGGCGAGCTGCCCCGCGGCGTCCGACTCGGCTCCGAGGTGGTCGTGGGCGCGCTCGCCTTCATCGTGTCCGCGCTCGCGATCGCGCCGCACGCGTCGCGCGATTTTCTGACGCTCGCCCGCGAGGCGATGCGCCGCCGACAGTAGGGCATTCCCCGATACCGCAGGCGGCGCTCTTCTCCGAAGATCTCTCCCGTCGACAGGGAGAGGGCGACTTCGACGCCCGAGCGAAATCTGAGGGCCTGTGGTAGCGTCGAACCCCTCTCTTCGAACCTGGGTCGGGGGCCGCAGGGCGGCTCCCATCACTGGAGATAAAAGGAAATGGCAGAGACGCATCCCGCTGCGGTCGAGAGCCTCCTGGCCAAGATCACCACGCGCGAAGCCCGGGTGGGCATCATCGGCATGGGTTATGTCGGCCTGCCGCTGGCGCTCACGTTCATCGAGAAGGGCTTCCGCGTGCTGGGCTTCGACGTCGACCCCGAGAAGGTCACCGCGCTCGGCGCAGGGCAGAGCTACATCAAGCACCTCGACCCCGCGCGGGTCGCGGCGGCGGCCAAGACCGGTCGATTCGAGGCCACGGCGGACTTCTCGCGGCTCGACGAGCCCGACGCCATCCTCATCTGCGTCCCCACCCCGCTGACGGCGCAGCGAGAGCCCGACATGAGCTACGTCATCGGGTCCTCTCACAAGATCAAGGACCGGCTGCGGAAGGGGCAGCTCGTCGTGCTCGAGTCCACCACGTACCCCGGCACGACCGATGAGCTCGTGAAGGGCATCCTCGAGCAATCCGGCCTGCGCATGGGCGAGGATTTCTACCTGGCCTTCTCGCCCGAGCGGGAGGACCCGGGCAACCGCGATCACAGCACCGCGACGATCCCGAAGGTCGTCGGCGGCGTCGATCGCGGGTCGCTGGCCCTCGCGCAGGCGCTCTACTCGCAGGCGATCGCGCGCACCGTCGCCGTGTCCTCGGCCCGCGCGGCGGAGGCGGCGAAGCTGACCGAGAACATCTTCCGGGCGGTCAACATCGCCCTCGTGAACGAGCTCAAGGTCGTCTACGACACGATGGGGATCGACATCTGGGAGGTGCTCGACGCCGCCGCCACCAAGCCGTTCGGGTTCATGCGGTTCGACCCGGGGCCGGGCTGGGGCGGCCACTGCATCCCGCTCGATCCGTTCTACCTCGCCTGGAAGGCGCGCGAGTTCGGCAGGTCCACGAAGTTCATCGAGATCGCCGGCGAGGTGAACGTCGAGATGCCGCACTACGTCGTCAACAAGCTCCAGCTCGCGCTGAACGAGCGCGGCAAGGCGCTGAAGGGCACGAAGGTCCTGCTCCTCGGCGTCGCCTACAAGAAGGACATCGACGACCCGCGCGAGAGCCCCGCCTTCGAGATCATCGAGCTCCTGCGCCGGCTCGGCGCGGTGCTGAGCTACCACGACCCGCACGTGCCCAAGCTGCCGCGGATGCGCTCGTGGCCGCACCTGCCGGAGCTCGCGTCGCTGCCGCTCAACGAGGATACGCTGAAGAGCCACGACGCGGTCCTGATCGTCACCAACCACTCGGCGGTCGACTATGACGCGGTGCTCAATCACGCCGCCTTCATCGTCGACACCCGCGGCGTCTACCGGTCGGCGCACCCCAAGGTGATCAAGGCCTAGCGGAGAGCGCCCTGCGCGGCGCCCGCCTGCCTGCGGGCGCGCGGGCGGCACGGCGCCAGTGCTGGCCCCGGATCGGGTGCCCGAGCGCGCGCCAGATCGGGCGCCCGATCGGGTGCCAGATCTGGTGATCGAGCACCCATCCGCGGCGCCCTCGTCCTCCCCGGCGGCGATGACGCGGTGAGCAGCGTGGGGCGCTCGATGGGCGCGCCGTGGGCGGTGCTCGGCGGGCGGCTCGCGGCGATCCGGCGTCACGGGCGAGGGCGCCCTGACATCAAGGGGGCGCTCGCGAAATCGCGAGCATCCCCTTGATGTCAGGGCGCCGGTTCGGTACCCATCGAAGACGGTCCATGTCCACGCCGCCGCCCATGGTCGGGCCAGGTCGAATGATGTCGCCTGCAGATGACAGTCTGGGCCCTGCGCCGTCGAGCTCGGATTGGAAGGGCCATCTGGAGATCCGGCTCGGCGATCTCCCGGCGACGCGGCGGCCGCTCACGGAGTCCCACATCGTCATCGGCAGGGCGCCGGGCGTGCAGCTCACGCTCGACCATTACACGGTCTCCCGGCGCCACGCGGAGCTCTTCTGCGACCCCTTCGGCCGGTGGTGGATCCGCGATCTCGGCAGCACCAACGGCACCCTCGTCAACGACGAGCGCATCAACGAGAAGGTGCTGAAGCCGGGCGATCGCATCGGGATCGGCGACTACCTCCTCGAGTTCCAGCTCACGGCGCGGGCCCCCCGCGTGCCGATCGACCCGGGCGGCCTCCACTTCGAGGAGGACAAGCCGACCGCGATCCGCAAGCTCGGCGAGCTCGATCCGCCGCGGATCGCGGCGAAGCACCTCTTCACCCTGATGGACCTGTCGCGGCGGCTCCTCAGCATCGAGGACGCCACCGACCGGTTCGACGCGCTCTGCCAGCTGATGGTCCGCGAGGACTTCCACGGCAGCATGGCGCTCGCGCTGCGGCTCCGGCAGAACGGCGCGCTGACCATCCTGTCCGGGCCACACCGCCCGTTCCAGTCGCTCCGGCGCGAGGACTCGGTCGCTCCCCCGTACATCTCGCGCCGCGTGCTCGCGGCCGTGCAGGACACGCGCGAGCCGGTCCTCGCCGGCAACCTCGTGAGCGACAGCGCCACGGTCGAGCTCACGATGTCGCGCGACGTCATGGCGCTCTGGGTCGTCGCCTGCCCGCTGCGCGTCGACGAGCAGATGATGAACCTGCTCTACGTGACGCTGCCGCCCGACTTCGGCAGCGTCGAGTGGCTCGGGCTCATCGCGCTCGCGGCCGAGGTCTACCAGCAGGCCGAGTCGGCCTGGGAGGCGCGGCGCCACGCGCAGGCGCACGCGGCGATCGAGCGCGAGCTCGAGATGGCCCACCAGATCCAGCGCGCCCTCGTCCCGAAGCGGCTGGACTTCAAGTCGCTGGACGTGGCGCTCGGCTTCGAGCCGTGCCGGTGGGTCGGGGGCGACTACGTGGATATCGTCCCGATGCCGGACGGCCGCATCCTGCTCGCGGTGGCGGACGTCTGCGGCAAGGGGCTGCAGGCCGCGCTCGTCGGGTCCAGCGTGCACACGATGGTCCGGGCGACGGTCGACGCCGGCCGCGGGATCACGGGCATGATGGATCGGCTGAACGCCTACCTCTGCGAGTACCTGCCCGAGCACTCGTTCGTGACGATGGTGGCGGTCGCCCTCGATCCGGTGACGGGCCGCATGGAGTGCGTCAACGCGGGGCACCCGCCCGCGCTGGTGGCGACGTCCGAGGGCGGCCTGCGGCACCTCCAGGCGGCGGTGAACCCGGCGCTCGGGGTCGGCCCGGTGCCCATGGAGGCGCACCAGAGCGTGCTCGCGCCGGGCGAGGTGCTCACGATGTACACCGACGGGCTCACCGAGCTGCGCAACTCGTCCAAGCAGATGCTCGGCCTGCACGCGCTCGGCACCGGCTTCGCCAAGCTCTGCGCCGCCTGCGCAGGCCGCCCTGTCGCGGCCATCGCCGACAAGCTCACGCACATGCTCGAGGAGTTCCGGGGCGACCAGCTCCCCGAGGACGACAGGGCGTTCCTCCTCGCGCGCCGCATCTGACCCGCGCCGCAGCCGCGGTGCGAGGCGGCCGGTGGAGGGGGCGCGCTGGGGGCTCACCTCCAGCGCTTGCGTTCCGGCGAGCCCCGTTTGTGGCTCGCCTGCACTTCAGCCCCTCCGGTGAGCCCCCAGCGCGCCCCCTCCACCGGCCGCCTGGCGCTACCGCGCGCCGTCGCCGGCCGGCGGGGGCGCCGGGCCCTCCGCCGGCTCGGGGGCCGGCGGAGGCCGCCGGCGGCGCGCGCCCTCGGGGCCTGCCGAGCCGAACGGCTGGGTCATCGAGATGCGCGAGCCCGGCTCCATCCTCCGGGGGAACGCCCCCGACACCGTCACGAGGACCGCGTTCCGGAAGAGGAGCGTCGCGTCGCCGCCCTCCGTCCTCGCCTCGGCGCGCTGGCTCGTGTGCTGGTAGCGGAGCGCGAGCGCGAAGTCCGGGATGACGAGGACAGGGCTCCAGAGCAGCGCCACGTCGGTGAGCACCGCGCGCGTGGTCGGCCCCGTGGTGAGCTCTCCCTCCGGGCTCCGCTCGACCGGCTGGGCGATCTGCGCGCCGGCCGAGCCCTCGACCGACAGGTGCCACGCGGGGCGGAGCGGGGCGGCGGCGCGGAGCGTCAGCTGATGCGAGAGCTGGATCTGCTGCAGGAAGACGTTGGGCGCCGCCGAGTAGGAGTACGCGAGCTCGGCCTCGCCTCGATCGTGCGCGTAGCGCAGCGCCGCGAGCGCGGCCGGCCGCGCGAGCGCGTCGGCGCCGCCGCGCAGGTCCGCCGCGAGGGTCCCGCCGACGTCGAGCTGGCTCGAGAGGCGATGCCCGAAGTCGTGCTGCCAGCTAGCCACCAGCGTGCTCAGGAGCTGCTCGCGCGAGGTGTACGTGTCCGGGGTGTCGGGGTCCGCGTCGCTGACGGGGACGTTGTCGAAGTGGGTGTAGCCGACCGCGAGCGCGAGGGACGCGATGTCGTCGGGGAAGAGCCGCTGCAGGCTCAGCGTGTTCGCCGCGCTGAGCGTGCGCTGCGGGCGGTCCTGGAGCGGGTTGTAGACGCCGAAGGTGGCCGCCTGTCCGAGCGACCAGATCGGCGAGAGCTGCACCGAGAACCCCTCGTTGAGCGAACCCTGCACGAAATTCGTCGTCCCGCCGGCGATGTTCTGGGGCGCCCCCGCGGCCGGGGCCTGCTCGAGCTGGAAGGTGTTGAGCTGGCCTTGCGAGCCGCTCGCGCCGAGCGTCAGCGACGTCCTCGGCGACGTGACGAAACGGCCCGAATAGACCGCCGTGTTCGAGTACGAGCTCGCCTCCGGGTGCAGGAAGAAGAAGCTCGCCGCGAACGTGTACGACAGCGTGTGCGCGGTCCGCGGCGTGGCGTAGGCGAAGACGAGGCCCGGGCTCGCGGTCCCGAAGCCGTCGGCCTCTGGCCCCGGGCCCGCCGGCGGCTCCGCCGCTCCGCTCACGTTGTCGGTGACGCCGACCGTGCCGGCGAAGACGCCCTGGAGGAACGCGTCCTGCGCTCGCGCGCGGCCCTGCGTGAGGATCGCGCAGCCGAAGGCCGCGACCGCAATACCTCGTCCGGAGCGCATGAGGGCCGCAAGGTAACAATGGAGCCGGCGCTCGGCTACGCCTCCCCGACCACCCGGCCCGGAAGGCGCCGGCCGGGGAGCCGGCGCCTCAGAGCTCGACGAGGACGACGCCGAGGACCGGCGCTGGCCGGAGCTGCTCGATGGCCTGGCGGAGCGCCTTGCGGGTCGACTTCTTGACGACCGACGTCAGGATCACGCCGTCGACCGAGTCCCCGATCACGTTCATGTCCATGGCGCCCAGCACGGGCGGCGTGTCGATGATGATGTAGGAATAGCCCGCGCGCTTGAGGCTCTCGATCCCGGCCGAGAACGCCACCGCGTCGAGCATGGGCGGCCGCTCGGTGCGCGGATCGACGGCCAGGATGTGAATGGGCGCCTGGAGGGAGAGCCTCGGGTCGAGCGGCCTGCTGCCCGAGGGGGCGCTCCGGTCCGAGGACTCGCCGCTGTCGTCGCTGGACGTCGCCGTGGGCGCCGGCGCCGCCTGCTCGACGACGACCCAGGGCGCGAGCCGATCGTCGCGGTGGCGCTGGAGCTGCTCCGTGAAGCAGCTCGGGGGCTCGAACCGCAGCGCCTTCGCGATGCCGGGCGCGCGGATGTTCGCCTCCACGAGGAGGATCTTCCCGCGGATGGTCTCCCGGAGCGCGAGCGCGAGGTTGATGGCGCACGACGTCTTGCCCTCGCCCGGCAGCGCGCTGGTCACGGCGATCGTGACCGCGGAGCCCGGCGGCAGCTTGCGCCGGAGCGTGCGGTAGGCGTCGGCCTGCGGCGAGTACGGCGCGTGGACCATCACGATGCTCGGGTCCACGGAGTCCGGCATCGGCAGCGGGCGCACCGTGATCGCGCCCGGGTAGCCCGGGGAGCCGGACTCCGGGAGCAGCCCGAGGCTGTCCGGGCCCCCGGAGAGCGAGCGCGCCTGCTCGATGTGAAGCGACGGCGGCGACTCGAACACGTCCTCTGCCGGCCGCTGCCGCGCGTCGGAAGGGGCGTAGTGCGGGGGCGGCACCACGCGGTCGAAGACGAGCGAGGGCGGCGAGGCGAAGCTGCTGGTCTGCGAGCGCTCGAGCGGCGGCCTCTCCGCGGGGGGCGGGGGCGCCGGCGCCTCGCGCACGGTCACCTCGCGCCCGGCCGGCGGGACCACGCGGTCGAAGACGAGCGAGGGAGGCGAGGGGAATGCGCCGCCGAGGCCGCGATCGAGCTGCGGCGAGCCCACGGGCTGCGCTGGCGCGTCGCGGACTCCCACGTCGCGCGCCGGCGGCGCGATGACCCGCTCGATGGTCACCGGCAGCGCCGGCGAGCTCGGCGCCCTCGCACCGCCGGGCACGAGCACGGGGCTGCTCAGCGTGGCGCTCAGATCGACGACGCGCGGGAGCGCCGAGCCCACGCCGGCTCGCTCCGGCCCGGGAGACAGCGCCGCCGCCGTGACCACGCCGCGCCCCGCCCCGGGATGCGCCTGCTCCGCGGGCGCCCCCGCCAGGAACAGCGCCGCCCCGGGCGACGGGGCCCTGGCGGGCGGCATGCCGCCGGCGTGAGCGCCCGGCATCGCGCCGGGGCCGAGGCGCAGGCCCGCGGGCTGCGCGGGCCCCGGCGGCAGGAGGTCCTGCCGGAGGGGCGGCGCGTCGAACGACCCGCTCGAGGTGCTCGGGTCCTCCTGGCCGGGGCTCGATCGCTCCGCCGAGACCACGTCCTCGGCGTCGTTCGCGAGGCGCAGGACGCGGGCGATCATCTCCTCGCGCACGTCCGGATCCGGCGCGATCGAGCGCCAGTTCCCGACCACGTTGCGGAGCCTCCGCGCCTCGATGACGAGGGCGCGGACCCGCGCGGTCTGCTCGGCGCGACTCAGGAAATCGCAGACCTGATCGAGCGCCCGCTCCAGGGATGCGACCGGCGGGGGCTTTCCCGGCTCAGCACCGCCCGCTTCAGCCACGGCGCCTCCGGGACCCGCGCGCGGCGGCCGGCACGACGACGAGCACCGGAGCGAGCGCCATTCGATCGATGTCTTCCATGTCGTACACCCGGTCATCGAGCACGATGCCACGCGCCGCCGCGGCCGCGATGCCGGCCGCGATGGACATGACCAGCCCGCCGAGGGCCAGGATCATGCGCGACGGGCCCGAGGGCGCGCTCGGCCTGAACGCCGGATCGAGCACCTCGATCTGCGCCGAGTAGCCGCCCTGCTCCGAGCTCGCGGCCATCTCCGCGCGGAACGACTTGCCCTCGAGGTCGGCGAGCCGCTGCTGCGCCCGCGCCTTCTCGCGGCTGAGCCGGGACCACTCGGTCTCGATGTTGATGATCTGCTTCGCCGTCTCGCTCGCGTCGGCCTGGTTCCCGAGCTTCGCGCTCTTGCGCGCCGCGATCTCGCGCTCGATCTTCTGGAGCTGGGCCCTGATCTTCGCCTTCTCGGCCTCGTCGGTCGCCGCGACGTCCACGACCGGCGCCGGCGGCAGGATGAGCGCGTCCTCGGCGCGCCTCAGCGCCGCCTGCGCGTTGTTCACGCGGAGCATCGCGGTCCGGACGTCCGGGTGCTGCTCGGTGAAGCGGGACTGCTTGTCCATGAGGTCGCGCCGCGCGGCCGCGAGCTCCTGCTCGGCCTGCTCTTTCTGCCGCACGAGCGCGGGGGGAGGCGCCGCCGGGGCGGCCGCCGCCGGCTCCGGCTTGCCGGTCAGCCTGGCCCGCAGGCGGGGCGCCTGCCGCTCGAGGGCCTCCAGCGTCGGGTCGCTGCCGGTCGCCGCCGCGCGCGACGCGCGGACGGCGGCGCCGGCCTGCGCGCCGCCGGGCGAGGCCGTCTCCGCGGCGAACTCGGGGTGCTCGGCGAGGAACGCCGCGAGCTCGGTCTCGGCCTTCTCGACGTCCTGCTCGGCGCGCTTCAGCTCGGCATCGAGGAACTCCGTCGTGATCTTCGCCTGCGTCCTGCGCACGCGCGTCGTCTCCTCGACGAGGATGTCCGCGAGCCTCTGCGTCACCTCCTGCGCCTGCTCGCGCGTCTGCCCCTCGGCCGAGATCGCGAAGGTGTCGGGCGAGCGGGTCTTGAAGATGACCTTGCTGCGGAGCCGATCGACCGCGTCGACCATGCCGCGCTTCTCGCGGACCTCGGGGAAGAGGTCGAACTCGGTCACGACCTTCTCGAGGTTCGAGCGCGCGAGCAGCGTCTCCTTCAGCCGCGCCGCCAGGGTGCGGAGCGGGTCGGGCCCGTCGGGCCCGAGGTACGTCGACTTCACGCCCTCCCGGTAGAAGATCACGGTCTCGGAGCGGTAGACCGGCTTCCTCGACTTCACGACGACCGCCGTGAACGCCACCCCCGCGATCGCCACGAGCACCGCCACGTACCAGTGCGCCAGCGTGCGATTGATCATCGAGGTGACGCTGGGCGGCTGCGGCCCCGCGGCCCGCGCCGCGACGTCGACGGGCAATGCCCCGAGCGCCTCCTGGGGCGGGGTAGGCCCGGAGGTCTGCTGGTTGATCTTCTTGTCCATGTTCCCCGCTCCTCGAAGGTTGCCTTGCTCCGCCCGACCCGGAGAACGCACACCCCAGTCCGGCAGACTGGCTGCCTATGGTAGACGTGCGACGCCCGAGCGCCAGCTTGTTGCACCCGGTCCGCGATCAGCGGGCGCAGCGTGCGCGCGGGGCGGAGCGGCGCGGCGCGCGCGACCGCTCCGCCGCGCACGCGCGGCGGCTGGTGGGCATCGCCACCGCCGCCGCCCGGCCGCGGGCGAGCGGGCTGCGCCGCGGCGTCACGTGGGGAACACCCGATCGAGCCGCAGCAGGCGGAAGATGGCGCGCGGCTGATCCCGCAGCCCGACGATCCGTACCTGGCCGCCGTTGGCGCGCACCCGCTTGAACAGCGAGACGATGACGCCGACGCCAGAGCTGTCGATCAACCGGAGGGACGAGAGCTCGAGCGTGATGTTCTGCCGGTTCTCGGCCACCAGCTCGTCCACCAGCGTCCTGAACTCCGGAGCGGTCACTGCGTCGAGGGTCCCCTCGAACAGCACGGTCGTTTCACTGCCGTTATCGGTCCGCGTATAGCTCATTGGATCTTGATTCCCCCAGCGGCGCGGGCTGCGCCCACGCGGGAGACGCTCCGCATTCGAAAACTGCTCGCCCGATGCCCCTTCGCCTCGGTGAAATCGGCGTCGGTATGCCCTTGTTCGCTGTCGCCTTCGCTCCCGTCGCCCGCGGAGCACGAGCTCCCCTCCCTGCGCTTCACCAGGCGGAGGACATTGGGGCTTCCGGGCCGGTAATCGACCTCGTCCATGAACGACTTGATGATGAAGAGCCCCATCCCGGACTCGGGGAGGTCGTCGATGGGGGGGCTCTCGATGCTCGCGGGATCGAAGCTGCACCCCGTGTCCATCAGGCGGATGATGATGCCGTCCGCGTCGGACTCGATCTCGATGTCCACGTCGCCCGGCGGCCCGGCGCGGTAGCCGTGAATCGCGATGTTGTTGAACGCCTCACCAAACGCCGAGACGGTCTGGGCCTCGAAGTCCTCCTCGGCCGGGCCAGGCGACCCGCCATCGACCCTCCGTGGCGCGGCCATCTTGCAAGCGGCCGCCACCACGCGGAGGGCGAGGTGGCGATAGGTCAATGAACCTGGTACACGGAGTCGGATCACGCCCAAACCTCCATCCGAGCTTGTACCCTACCACGTTCTCGACTATGGGAGCCACAAGGTAAACAGTGACACCTGGCGTTCGTGTAGCCAAACGTGCGATCGACATCGCGGGCTCGCTCGTGGGGCTCACGCTGACCCTCCCGCTCTACCCCATCATCGGCGCGGCCATCTACCTCGAATCGCCCGGGCCGATCTTCTATATGCAGCGCCGCGCCGGGATGCTCATCGGCACGGAGGTGCGGGACGGCGTGAGCTATCCGCGGTTCGTCGAGTTTCGGATGCGCAAGTTCCGTTCCATGCGCGTCGATGCCGAGAAGATGACCGGGCCGGTGCTCGCGCAGCAGGACGATCCGCGCATCACGCGCGTCGGGCGCTTCCTGCGCAAGACGCGCCTGGATGAGATCCCGCAGTTCTGGAGCGTGCTCCTGGGCGACATGAGCCTCGTGGGGCCGCGGCCCGAGCGCCCGGAGCTGCTCGTCAACCTGGCGCTCGCCATTCCCTTCTTCGAGGAGCGGATGCGCGACATCAAGCCCGGCATCACGGGGCTCGCGCAGGTCTCGCTGGGCTATTCCGGCCGCGCCCCGGCGGAGAGCGAGGTCGCCGCGTTCGAGGCGACGTTGACCAACCCGTTCGGCCTCGAGGAGGCGGAGGGGGCCGAGGCCGACGACATGCGGATGAAGCTGCTGTTCGATCTCGCGTACGCCGCGTCGCTCGAGAAGCTCTCGACGTACCTGCAGATGGAGCTCTCCATCCTCCTGAAGACGCCGCTCGTGATGGCCCTCGGCCTCGGGCGCTGAGCGCGCCGCCCGGCCCCGCCCCTGAGCGGTCTTCGGCCGGGCCTTTTGCGCTCGCCGGAGGGCCTGGAGCCCAGGCGGGCCACACGAGGGGCCCGCCGGAGCGCAAGGCCCGGAGGCGAGCGCAAATGGCCCGGCCGAAGGCCGCCCTAGTATCCCTTCGACTTCGTGTACACCGCGATCGCGGTCACCAGGCCGACGTTGCCCAGGACGAGCCGGAGCACGTCGCGCCGCTCGAGCCGGACCGAGAAGCTCGGGTCCACGCCCTTGATGGAGCAGTACAGCGACCCCGCGAGGCCGAAGTAGATCCAGAGCACGTAGTGGTAGGTGAACGACAGAAAGAAGATCCCCACCATCATCCCGCAGAACCCGGCGAGGACGGCCATGGACCAGGCCCGGATCGCCGCGAACTGGGCGCCGTGCTCGTAGCGCTTGAGCGCGGTCAGCGAGATCTTGAGCGTGAGGTAGATCATCGCCGTCCACGCGAACATCCCGAGCGGGCCGAGCTCCGCGAGGGCGAGGAGGTACGCGTTGTGCGCGGTGAGCCAGTGGTGCTCCGTGAACTGGCGGAAGCCCGCGCCCATCAGCGGGAACATGCGGTAGATGTTCAGGCCCTCGGACAGGATCTCGGTGCGCTCGCTCGCCGACTCGTCCGCCTCGCCGCCGGCGCGGCCGCCGAGCAGCATCAGCGGCATCGCGACGAGCGCGCCGAAGAGCGCGCCGCGGATGCCGTACTTCTTGACGAAGTAGACGCCGAGCACCGTCGCGAAGACGAGCTGGCCGCCGCGTGACTGCGTGAGGATGACGGCGGTCGCGATCACGAGGAGCGACACGAGGACCAGGACCGCGCGCGTGAACGAGCGCTTCTGCTCGAACAGCGCGAAGCTGAACGGCAGCACGATGCTCGCCGTGAGCGCGAGCTCGTTCGGATCCTGGAGCACGCCGCGCCAGCGCACGCGGCCGTTGATCGTCGACGTCTTGAAGAGGCCGACGCGCTCGCACAGGTACTCGGCGTCGGGGTTGGCCCCCGCCTGCTCGTAGCAGTCGATGCGGCGCTCGCAGGGGCGGCCGTCGGGGATGCCCGCCTCGCCGCGCGCGCCGCCGATGGTCTCGGTCATCGCGAGGCACTGCCACGACGAGAACCCCTGGTGCACGGAGACGCCCGCGACGAACAGGCCCATGATCAGCACCGTGGCGGCGAGCTTCCGGAAGCCGGCGAACCCGTCGGCGCTGTGCCCGATCAGGAAGAAGAGCACGAACGTCACGCTGATCGAGACGAACCCCCCGGAGAACGCGGCGGGGTTCCTCACCATGAGCGTGAACACGCACCACAGGTAAACGACGATGGCCCACCGGAGCTGCGGGGTCGCCTTGAGCCGGACCTTGCCCATGGCGAGGTCGAGGCCCATGCCCATGAACGCGAGGCCGAGCCAGAGGTAGAGGAACGGCAGGCTCTCGAAGCGCTCGTCCCACTCCTGAGGCCTGCCGTAGATGAAGATGATGAGAAGGATGACCCCGGGGAGCGCGAGCATGAGGGTCCTCAGCGGAGACGCGGTTCGGGTGGACGGCGACGTTCCGGACGACGGCGACCCGCGTCAAGCGACTTGCGGGCTCGCGGCCGTCCGGCGCGCACCAGGCCGGCGCCGCTACGGGACGAGGCCCGCACGGCGGACGGCCCGGTTGATGAACGGCACGAGCTCATCCGCGGTTTTTTCGTTGCCCTCGCTGGAAGGGTGGTTGTCGGTGTTGCCCAGGGAGCCGTGCAGGGAGAAATTGGACTCGCCCCGGTTCGTGAGCACGTCGTAGTAATCGAAGACGACCACGTTCTTCTCCGGATAGCCGTTGAGCCAGCCCTCGGGCGATTTGACCCAGTTGTTGAACGAGCGCGCGAGATCGGCCTGGCGCTGCGCGATCTCCTCGTCGGTGGGCTTGCCGAGGATCCGCTTCGCGGTCCACTTCCACGCGGGCTCCGTCGAGCGCTTGAGGACGTTGGCGGGGGCGGTGAGGTAGACGAACAGCGTGTCCTTCCGCTTCGCGAGCTCGGGCAGGAGCGACGTCAGCGCGGCCTTCGCGTTCCACACCGTGAGCTCGGGGCCGGCCGGATTGCCCGGGGCGGTGCCCTCGCCGCGGAAGCGGTTGTTCGGATAACAGGACTTGAAGACGACGATCCGGTTGACCTCGCCCTCGGGGAGCACCTCGTCGTTCAGGGAGACCCGGAGCACCTTGTCCATCTTGTCGCGGAACTTGGGCGCCCAGTGGAAGAGATCGGTGTCCTCGCCGATCTCGCTGCCGTAGGAGGCCTCGTGGACGCGGTAGCCCTGCTCCGTGAGCTTCCTCCTGAGCCCGCCCCCGTTCGGGTGCGCCTCGTAGACGCACGAGGCCTTCTCCTTCTCGGGGCCCGGATCCGTGAGGAGCTGGCCGCCGACCGAGTGGTGGATGAACAGGAGATCGAGCGGGGCGCCGGGCGGGGCGCTCGAGAAGCCGGAGAGGTCGAGCGCGCTGGCCTTCGCCGTCGGGCCGGTCGCCGCGGGGGCCTTGCCCTCGATGGGGATGAACAGGGCGCCCAGCGCGACCAGGAACGTGCCGGCAAAGACGAGTCGTTTCTTGCTCATGACCTCTCCGTGAAGGATGCGGGCGGTGATCCTGGAGTATCGCAGTGGGGCGCGCCGACGACAAGCGGGCCCGAGGCGCCTGGCGTCGGCGAGGCCGCGCGGATATCCTCGCGCGGTTCGGCCGGAACAGCCGGCCGGGAAAGGCGCGCGGGCGAGCAATGGCCATCTTGGTGACAGGCGGCCTCGGCTTCGTGGGGTCGCATTTCGTGTGGGCGGCGTCGCGGGTCGGGCGCGAGGTCGTGGTGCTCGACGACGGATCGGCGGGCACGGACCCGCCCATGCCGGCGGGGGTGACGACGATCCGGGGGGACATCGGCGACAAGGCGCTCGTGCGCGACCTGCTCCGGCGGGCGAGCGTGGACGCCATCGTGCACTTCGCCGGGAAGATCCAGGTGGGTGAGTCCGTGACGAACCCCGCGCTCTACCTCGACGTGAACCTCGTGCGGGCGCTCGCGCTGCTCGACTGCGCGCGCGAGGCCTCGGTCCTCCGGATGGTGTTCTCCTCGACCGCGGCCGTCTACGGCGAGCCCGAGGTCGTGCCGATCGTCGAGGACGCGCCGAAGAGGCCGGTCAACGCCTACGGCGCGTCCAAGCTCGCCTTCGAGTACGCGCTCGAGGCCTACGGCAAGGCGTACGGGCTGAAATGGGCGGCGCTGCGCTACTTCAACGCGGCCGGCGCCCAGGAGGACGGCGCGCTCCGCGAGATGCACGAGCCGGAGACCCACCTGATCCCGCTCGTCATCGACGCCGCGCTGGGCCGTCGGCCGCCGCTGACCCTCTTCGGCACGGACTACCCGACCCGCGACGGCACGTGCGAGCGCGACTACATCCACGTCAGCGATCTCGTGAGCGCGCACCTCCGCGCGATCGCGCTGCTCGAGCAGGGGCGCGACGTCGGCCCGCTGAACCTCGGCACGGGGCGGGGGAGCACGGTGCGGGAGGTGATCGACGCGGCGAGCCGGATCCTCGGCAAGCCGGTGCCGTTCAACGTGGGCGCGCGCCGGGCGGGGGACCCGTCGGCGCTGGTCGCGTCCCCCGCGCGGGCAGAGCAGGTGCTCGGCTGGCGCGCGGTGCGCTCGGACCTGCCCACGCTCATCGAGGACGCGCTCCGGTCGAGGCGGTGAGGCGGCGGCTCAGAAGGAGAGGACACCGCCCTCGTCGGCCTTGACGGCCGAGCCGGGGCGGACGGTGATCTCGGCGCCGCCGCCCGCGGGCTTCCTGATCACGTCGTACGAGGCGGAGGGGGCGAGCCCCGTGACGAGGTGCCGCGTCACGCCCTGCGGCGCGGTGAACCGCACCTCGGAGACGGGGCCCAGCTCGACCGGGAACAGGACCAGCGTCCCCTTCACCGCGGCGCCCGCGAACGGCGTGCCCTGCGTCGTGCGCACGAGCGCCGCCGCGTCCGCCGTCGCGCCGCCGGCGGCGCCCTGGAGCACGTGGAGGAAGCGCGCGCTCCTCGGCATCGTGGGCGGCTCGACCCGCAGCGTCGCGAGCATCGACTCGTTCTCGGCCGGCTTCGTCTCCCACGTGCCCCCCGGCTTGTACGCCTCGGCCGTGATGACGGGGCTGTCGGGCTGCAGCGTGGTCACGAACAGCTTCTGCCCCTTGGCGGTCGTGACGGTCGCCAGCTTGCCCGAGACCTGCGCGACGGTCGGCGTCTGCAGGAAGAAGCGCTTGAAGCGCCCCTCCTTGCCCGTCTCGGCGCGGTCGTAGATCACGAGGTGGTCCGGCTTGAGCCACACGAGCGACCGGCTGACGTGCTTCACGTCGTCGATGTTCTCGTACCGGGAGTTGTAGAGCGCGGTCGCGTCGCCGAGCACGTACACGTAGCCCTCGGCGAAGCTCTTCGCGAGCACCCGGGGGTCGTCGGTGTGCACGAGCGGCCACTGGGACCCGCGCCTCCAGAGCCCGCCGCGGATCGGATCGTCGTGGCGGCGGTTCCTGTCGTTCTCGACGGCGAGGGTGTTGTGCTGGTCGGAGTTCATGAAGAACGCGCCGTACCCGACGCGCTCCTTCGTGAGCCACTCGCCGCCGCGGTAGAAGCCGAAGCTGAGGCCGTCGCCGTGCTGGTGATCGATCTGCTCCCAGCCGAGCTGGAAATGAAACCAGGTCGCCTCGGGCCCCCAGCTCGTCCTCGCGAAGATCTGGCCGAGCCCGGCGCCGTGGTGCGTGAGCGGGATCGACGGGCGCGGGTCGGTCGGGGTGACCGCCGGATCGAGCAGCAGGAAGTACATGATCGAGTGGCGCTTGTAGACCTGCCCGAGCTGCGAGCGGGCGCGGCGCGGCAGGGCCGCGGCGCCCCCCGGGCCCGCGTGGATCACCATCCAGCGGAGCGCGTTCAGGCGCTCGGCGTTGCCGCTGTTCTCGGCGTGGAGGCCGAGCGCCGCGAACGGGTCGATGTGATCCGCGAGCGCGTAGCGCTCGCCGTCGCCGGTCCACGCGGCCTCGTGGACCGGCCCGCCCCAGCTCTTGACCGTGCCGGGGCTCAGGCTGTGGAGGTGGGCCGGGATGACCTCGTGCCAGAAGGGGTTGCCGTCGAGGTGCACCTGCGGGCCCCACCTCGCCGGATCGGCCTCGCCGGCGGTCTGGATGGCGAGGAGCGTCTGGCTCACGTAGCCCAGCGTCGCGGGGCCGTACTGGAACCCCTCCGGCGGCGCGCCGCCGCGCGCGTCGTTCCGGAGGATGCTGTCGGTCATGTAGAGCCACGCCCCGGCGACGTTGGCGAAGTAGTCCCTGAGCCGCGGGTAGGTGCCCTTGTGCCCGGGATCCGGCGGATCGTCGGCCTCGTCGAACGCGAGCGACAGGAGCGTGAGGTTGCGCATGTGCGACGTGAAGTAGTTGTTCACGGCGTACCGGCGCTTCTTCGGCTCCTTGAGCATCGACGGATCGTTCAGCGCGCCGATCGGCTCGGGGTGGTCGTGGCTGGTCGTCGACGACCGGAGCTGATCCTCCGCCCAGCGCAGGAAGACGGGCCGGATCGCGGCCTTGTCCTCGGCCGAGAGGTAGCCGTAGATCCAGTCGACCGTGAGGCCGAACGACTCGCCGGCCCAGCGGGCGCGATCGCCCGTCGAGAACCGCCGGTTGAACGGATCCTTGGGATCGCCCTTCTTCACGCGCTCCATGATGTGAAGCAGGATCTTCCGCGCGCGGGCGGCGTAGTCGTTGCGGGCCGCCTCGTCGTTCGAGACGAGCGACATGAAGGCGAACAGCTCGGCGTGCGCCTCGCAGTAGACGCGCCGGTACGCGCAGGGGCCCTCGGAGGGGATCTCGCCCCGGTCCATCGCCTCCACGGCCTCGGCCGCGACGGCCGCGAGCTCCTTGAAGATGGGGTTGGCCGGCGTGGCGCGCGCCCGGAGCTTCGGCAGGTCGGCCGCGCGCACCCAGAGCCGCGGGTGCCCCTTCGCGGGCGTGGCCGGCGGCGCGGGCGGCGCCTCGAAGGGCGGCGGCGCGACGGCGAGGGCGGCGGCGCCCGACCGCGTCTCGGCCCCTGGCTGCGCGCTGCCCTGCGCCGTCGAGGCGGGCGGCCCCGGGATCAGCCGCCGCTCGCAGCCGCAGCCGGCGAACAGGCCCGCGAGGACGAGCGCGAGCGTGAGCGCGAAGGGCCGCCGGGCCCTCATGCCGAGAGCGCCCGGAGGTACGCGAACGTCCGCTGCAGTCCCTCCTCGGTCGAGACGAGCTGCTTCCAGCCGAGCGCCTTCAGCTTGGTGTTGTCGAACCGGTTGCCCTTCCAGGTGGTCGCGGTCTTGTAGGGGGTGAAGATGGCCGGGAGCTGGCCCTTCGAGTAGGCGTGGTAGCGCTCCACGAGCCTCGATATCCCCGCGAGGGCGACGTAGGGGACCGGGATCGAGCGGATCGGCTTCACCTCGCGCTTGTAGCGGGCGAGGTAGGCGTCGCACGTGGGCAGGTCGTCGTCGTGGACGTTGTAGACCTGCCCCTTCGCGACGTCGCTCCGGCCGGCGAGGGCGATCGCCTCCGCGCAGTTGTCGACGTACGTGAGCGGGAGGAGGTTGTCGCCGCCGAGGTGCAGGAAGACGCCGAACAGGTTCATCCCCACGCGGCCGGAGAAGGCGTTGCCGCCCGGGCCGTAGATGACGCCGGGGCGGAGCACCGTCAGCGGGAAGCCGTAGCGCGCCTGGTACTCCCAGAACAGCCTCTCCTGCCGGAGCTTCGCCTGCGAGTAGAGGTCCCGCTGCGCGGGCCGCGTCTCGAGCGGCGTGTTCTCGTCGACGAGGTACCCCCGCGGGAGGTCGGCCACGCCGTAGACGCCGAAGGAGCTGATGAGGATGACCCGGGGCGACCGGCCGGTGTGCGCCAGCGCCTCGAGCAGGTTCTTCGAGGCGACCACGGTGTTCAGGAACATGTCCGCGGGCGCGCCGCCCATGGCCGCGGCGACGTGGTAGACGGCGTCGACCCCCTCGACCGCGCGCTCGGCGGCCTCCTTCGTGCCGAGGGAGCCCACGGTCACGTCGAGCGCGATCCCCCGCCGCCGCTCGATCTCCTCGAGCCGGGCGCGGTTGCTCGCGGGGCGGACGAGGCAGCGGACGTCGGTCTCGCCGTGGGCGAGCAGCCGGTCGACGAGCGCCGACCCGAGGAAGCCGTTCGATCCGGTGACGAGGACTTTCATGTGCGCGCCTTCTCCTGCGGGATCTGCCGGAAGATCTCGTCCATCATCCACGCGACCCGGATCATGTCCCGGTACGAGATGGGCAGCTCCGCGCCCCGCGTGATGCTGTCGTAGAAGAGCCCGATCAGGCGGTTCATCCCCGAGAAGAAGTGGAAATCGCTGCGGGCGAACCGCGCCACGTTCTTCCCGCCCTCGCGCAGGTACGAGAGGGCCTGATCGAAGGCGGGGACGACGCGCCCGATGGCGCTCGGCAGCCTCGGCGCCGCGTCGAGCGTCACGGTGCGGCTCGTGAGATCGACGTGGAGCGTGTTCTTCGTGCCGTAGACGCGGACGAAGTGCCCGGGCGGCCGCGCGTGCGACGAGAACGTCCCGTAGCCGCTGACGCGCGCGCCCTGCACCGTGACCCGGAGCTCGTCGAGCATGTCGTCGCGCGCGTCGCCGAACCGCTTCTCCCGGAGCGCGTAGGCGAACGCGGTGACCTTCGGCTGCTCGTCGTCCACGAACTCGACCAGCTTGTTCAGCAGGTGATCGATGTTGTTGTGGAACAGCTTGCCGGGGAGGCGATGGACCCAGTGCGAGCCGTCGCCGAGGAGCGCCGCCCCGAACGGGCCAGAGAGGTTGTAGCCGAAGCAGCTCTCCACGTGGACGGGGGCGCCGAGCACGCCCTCGGCGATGAGCCGCCGCATCTCGATGGCCGGCGGATCGAACAGGTACTCCCAGCCGACGGTCATCTTCTTCCCGGCGGCGGTGCACAGATCGATGAGGCGCCGCACGTCCGCGAGGTTCAGCGCAATCGGCTTCTCCACATACACGTGGGCGCCGGCCTCGATCGCGCGCCGCGCGAGGAAGAGGTGCGACTGCGGAGGCGTGGTGATGTGGACGACGTCGGGCCTCTCGGCGTCGAGCATCCGGTCGAAGGCGTCGTAGTGGCTCGGGACGCCGTAGCGGACCGCGATCTGCTCGGCCATCAGGAGCTCCTGGTCGCACACGGAGACGACCCGGGCCCGCTCCGGCATCTTCTGGATCTCTTCGATGTGGCCGTCGGCGATCTTGCCGCAGCCGACGATCGCGATTTTGAGGGTCATGGGGCGGCGGAGCGTAACCCAACGGGGCAGCCGAGAGCTAGGCTCTCCGGTCGGGCCGGGGCCTGAGCGCCGCCGCGCGGGGAGAGACGAGCGTGGTGACGGTGGTGACCGCCTCGGGTAGGCTGCTCCGCGCGTCGTCAGCATAGGCTGCTCCGCGCGTCGTCAGCAAAGGAAGGGTGGTGGGCCGTGCGCGTGCTTCATGTTCTCCATACGTCGCTGCCGGTGATTGCGGGGTACACGATCCGCAGCGACTACATCGTCAGGCACCAGGCCGAGCACGGGATGCGTCCGGCGGTGGTGACCTCGGCGCAGCAGGGCTCCGGCGATGCGCTGCGCGACGAGATCGGCGGCGTCCCCGTCTGGCGGACGCGCGAGCCTTCGGGGAAGAGGCTGCCGGTCGTCCGGGAGCTCTCGCTCATGCGGGCGCTCGAGGCGCGCGTCGAGGACGCGATCCGGGAGTTTCAACCCGATCTCGTGCACGCGCACTCGCCGATGCTGGTCGGGCTGCCGGCGCTCGCGGCGGCGCGCCGCTCCGGGCTGCCGCT
This sequence comes from Sorangium cellulosum, assembly GCF_004135735.1. GTDB lineage: Bacteria > Myxococcota_A > Polyangia > Polyangiales > Polyangiaceae > Sorangium > Sorangium cellulosum_F. The sequence goes on from NZ_CP012670.1 coordinate 1,179,228, forward strand.
CGTCTACGAGGTGCGCGACCTCTGGGAGAACGCCTCCGTCGACCGCGGCAAGTTCGCCGAGGACTCGGTGCCCTACAAGATCGCGGCCGGCCTCGAGACCGTGGTGTACCGGTACGCCGACGCGACGGTGACGATCTGCGAGAGCCTGAAGAACGCGGTCGCGCCGCGGGTGCGCAGCGCGGACGCGCTCTACGTCGTGGGCAACGGCGTCGACTCGGACAAGTTCGCGCCGCGCGAGGCCCCGCCCGGCGCCTGGGAGCGCTTCGGCCTCGCCGGAAAGCGGGTCATCGGGTACGTCGGCACGTTCCAGCCGTACGAGGGGCTCCAGACGCTCATCGCGGCGATCGGCGACATCGCCCGGGAGATCCCGGACGCGCACGTGGTGATCACCGGGGCCGGCGGCCAGGAGATGGAGCTCAAGGCGTTCGCCCGGGAGAGAGGGGTGGAGTCGATGGTGACGTTCACCGGGCGGGTGCCGCACGACGAGGTGTTCAACATCTACGCGATGGCGAGCCTGCTCGTCTATCCGCGCATCCGGACCCGGACGACCGCGCTCACGACGCCGCTCAAGCCGCTCGAGGCGATGGCCATGGCCCGGCCCGTGATGGTGAGCGACGTCCCGGCGATGGGGGAGCTCGTGCGGTACGGCGAGACGGGGTTCGTCTTCAAGGCCGGCGACAGCGCCGACCTCACGAGGCGGTGCGTGGAGGCCCTGAAGGACCCGGAGCGCCTCGAGCAGGTGGGCAAGAACGCGCGGGCGTGGATCCTGGAGGCGCGGCAATGGCCCACGCTGCTCTCGCGGTACGAGACCATCTACGAGAGGGCGATCGCCGCGCGGCGCGGACAGGGCAAGTCGCTCGACGAGGTCCGGGCGGCGTGAGCGGCCGCGACGGACGCGAGGCCCGCGCCCGAGGGGCGCGCGGCGCGGAGCGCTCCCGGGCCGCGTGAGCCGCGGGGGAGCGGGCGTCGCGGTCGTCGCATTTCCAGGAAATACGCCGTGCGCGCCGCGCCCGAGCGCGCGCCGCCACCTTCGGACGCCGGCATCGCCGCGGCCCGGGCGGCGCGATGCCGACGGTCGCCCCGCGCGATCCGGAGTATGATGAGGCCGTCCCATCCAGCCCCTTCGGGAACTGGCAGGAGGTCTCTCAACGTGTTCGAGATCAAGGTCGACCGGATCCACGCCATGGTGGATTTCGTTCTCGATGGGCGGGTTCGCCTCGAAGAGATGGAGCACTTCGTCAGCGAGCTGCGGAAGGCGTGCGAGAGCCTCCAGGGCCGGGAGATCAAGATCAAGGCCGACGTGCGGGGCTTCCGCCCGATGGCGCCCGAGGTGGCGGAGAAGATCCGCTCGGTCCAGGAGTTCGGCCTGGAGCTCGGCGTGATGCGCGTCGCCGAGATCATCGAGAGCGACATCGTGGCGCTCCAGCTCAACCGCGTGGCGCGCGAGAGCGGCACGGACAAGGTCCTCCGGCGCTTCTGGGACGAGGACGCGGCGCACGAGTGGCTCCTCCACGGCGACCCCGAGTGAGCGAGCGGCGGGCGCCCGCTTCGGATACGGGCCCACCTCGGCGTTTTCGGTGCTCAGCGCACTGGAGTGCGCTTCCGCGCCGAAAACGCCGATCTGGGCCCGTCTCCTGTGCGGGCGACCGCCGCTCGGCGGCGCATGTCGGCGGGGCGGGGCGGGAGGAACGCGCGGCGCTAGAAGGTGGGGCGCGGGTCGGAGGGGCGGGGGGGGCGGTAGCGGCGGAGGAGCTCGGCCACGGCGTCGAGGGGGAGCGCGGGGGCGTGATGGCCGCTGTGGCCCGTCATGTCGACGCCCGCGACGATCGCGTTGAGGATCGCCTCCTCCACCACGTCGACGGTCGCCTCGTAGAGCTCGTCGAGCTCCGTGTCCAGGACGAGCTCGGCCATGTGCCGGCCCGGCGCGAGGGGGTGCGCGCTGAGCGAGCGGCTGGACGAGGGGGCGGTCCGCTCGCCCGCGCCGAGGCGAGGGACCCGGTTCGCGGTGCTCCATGAGAGGATGATCTCGCCCGAGTTGTTCGCCGCATAACCGCCCGCCCGGCCGATCGCGAGCGCGGCGCGCCGCGACAGGCGCGCGAGCTGGCGATGGATGAGCGGGGCGTCGGTGGCGACGAGCACGATGATGGAGCCCGCAGGGCCCCGCCGCGGGACGTGGTTGAAGCGATCGCTGATGAGCCGGCCCACCGGGACCCCATCCACCCGGAGCAGCTCGCGGTCGCCGAAGTTCGAGAGCACGAGCGCCCCGACCATCGCGTCCACCCCGCCGACCGGGACGCGCCGGCTCGACGTGCCGATCCCGCCCGCGAAATGGAAGGTCTGCATGCCGGTGCCGGCGCCGACACACCCCTCCTCCACGGGGCCACCCCGGACGTTGTCGATCGCCTCCTCGACGTCCGCCTGCGTCACGTGGCGCCCCACGGCGTCGTTGAGGAAGCTGTCGTCGCACTCGGCGACGACCGGGATGACGACGTCGTACTCCTTGCCGATCTTCGGGTGAAGCCGCGAGAGCCACGCGACGGTCGCGTCGAGGACGCGGCCCACGCAGAGCGTGCTGCAGAGCAGGATCGGGGTCTCGCAGAGGCCCCACTCGTCGATCTGCGCGAGGCCGGTCACCTCGCCGGCGCCGTTCAGCACGTAACTCGCGGTGAACACCCGGTCGAGGAAGATGTCGCCCTCGGCGGGCATGACCGCGGTCACGCCCGTGCGCACCGGGCCGATGCCGGGGACGAGCTCGCCCTCGCCCTCGATCTTGGTCACGTGATGGACCCGCACCCCGGCGACGTCCGTGATCGCGTTCTCGCGACCCGTCGCGAAGCGGCCGATCGCGACGCCGAGGTCGCGCAGCCGAGGGCGCTTGATCCGGGAGGCGGACGCGCTCACGGGCCGTTCACCTCCTCGCCGACGATGGAGCGGGGAACGCGCTCCGCCGCGGACCCGGCCGCCGCAACCTGGGTCGGGCTGGCGGCCGCCGCAACCTGGGTCGGGCTGGCGGCAACCTGGGTCGGGTCGGCGGCAACCTGGGTCGGGCTGGCGGCAACCTGGGTCGGGTCGGCGGCAACCTGGGTCGGGCTGGCGGCAACCTGGGTCGGGCTGGCGGCAACCTGGGTCGGGCTGGCGGCAACCTGGGTCGGGCTGGCGGCAACCTGGGTCGGGCTGGCGGCAACCTGGGTCGGGCTGGCGGCAACCTGGGTCGGGCTGGCGGCAACCTGGGTCGGGCCGGCGGCAACCTGGGTCGGGCCGGCGGCAACCTGGGTCGGGGCGGCGCCGGCCCCGCGCGCCGCGGCGAGGGCGCCCTGGGGCGCCGTCGCGCGGGCCTCGCGGTGGCGCTTGAGGCACCCGGCCAGGATCTCGCCGATCAGCGTCCGGTAATCCATCCCCGCCACCTTGGCGATCTGGCAGAGATCGCTGAAGTCGGGCGTCAGGCCCGGCAGCGGGTTGATCTCGATCACGTACACCCTCCCGTCCTTCGCCATGCGCAGGTCGACCCGGGCCACGTCGCGGCAGGCGAGCGCCGCGAACGTGTCGCGCGCGACCTTCTCGATGCGGCGGAGCTCGGACGTCGTGAGCTGCGCCGGGCACTCGAACCGCACCCGCGGCGTGTCCGACTGCTTCTCCTCGTACCCGTAGACCGGGTACGTCGGCGGATCGACGAAGACCACCTCCATCGGCGGCAGCACCTTCGGCCGCCGCTCGCCGAGCAGCCCCACGGTGAACTCGCGCCCGGCGATGTACTCCTCGATGAGCGCCGGCTGGTGATAGCGCTCCACCAGGAGCTTCGCCGCCGCGCGCGCCCCCGCCTCGTCCTTGACCACCGACGCGGACGTGATCCCCTTCGAGGTCCCCTCGGCGTTCGGCTTCACGATCACCGGGTAGCGGAACGCCTTCAGCTTCTCGCGCCCGGTCGTCACCACCTGCCACTCGGCCGTGTCGATGCCCGCGGCCCGCAGGATCTGCTTCGTCAGGCCCTTGTCGAGCGCCAGGGAGAGCGTGGTCGCGTCCGAGCCGCTGTACGGGATGCCGAGCAGCTCGCACAGCGCCGGCACCTGCGCCTCCCGCCCGCGGCCGCGGAGCCCCTCGGCGATGTTGAAGACCACGTCGACCCCGGCCGCGGTCAGCGCGCGCGGCAGGTCCGGCGTCGCCTCGAGCGGGACCACGGTGTGGCCGTAGCTCTCGATGGCGCTCGCGATCGCCTGGATGGTGCGCGGCGAGTCGAACTCGGCCTCCGAGTCGTGCGCCCCGGCCGCGCCCGCCTTGCCGGGCGACCCCCCCTCGGCCGCGGCCGGCTCGCCCCGCTTCATGTTGAAGGTGAAGCCGACCCGGAGCGCGCCCCGCTTCGCCCGGCGCGGCTGGCCGCCCTCCAGCAGCGGCAACAGCCCCCGCCGCTTGCAGGCGCTCCGCACGATGGCCCGGATCACGCCGTCGAAATCGACGCCCCGCTGCGCCGCCGCCACGAAGACGCTGGCGCCCGGCTTGAGCGTCGGCAGCCCGTCGACCTCGAGGAAGTGCACGTCGTGGCCCGGGTTGCGCGTGGACGGCGTGACCCGGAACTCGCAGCGGGCGTGGTCCCGCAGGCCCAGGGCGCGCACGACGCGCGCGGTGAGCGAGCGGATGCGATCGAGGGTGGGCGCCGGGAGCTGCGCGGGCCGGAGCGTCACGAACTCGGGCCTCGCGTGCTTCAGGTTGAAGTCGTAGACGTTGTAGCTGCCCGGCACCCGCGGATCGATGACGAACTCGACGGGATCGAGGACCCCCTCGGGGACGCCCCCGCCGCCCTCGCGCCCGCCGCCCCCGACCCGGAGCCCGTCGACGAAGGCGCACGCGACGTCGACCCCGGCGATGTAGTGCTCGACGAGCAGCCCCGCCTCGAACCGCGCGAGCTGCCGCTCGACCACCGCGGCGAGCTCGTACGCGTCCTCGCAGACGCTCCACTCGCGCGAGATCCCCTTCGACGAGCCCTCGAAGTTCGGCTTGACGATGACCGGGAAGCTCACGTCGTCGAGCGCGCCGCTCTCCAGGGTCGTCCGGTTGACGAAGCGGGCGCGCGGCGTGGCGACGCCGTAGCTCGCGAGCAGGCGCTTCGTGAGCGACTTGTCGAGCGCGATGTTCAGCGCGTACGCGTCGGAGCCGGTGTACGGGATCCCGAGCTCGTCGAAGAGCGACGGATAGAACGCCTCGCGCGCCTTGCCCTTGTGGCCCTCGGCCGTGTTGAAGATGAGATCCGGCTGGAGCGCCTCCAGCCGCGCGAGCACCCGCGACGCGGGCCCGCTGACCTCGATCCGCTCCACCTCGTGCCCGGCCCGCTCGAGCGCGCCGGCGAGGGCGTCGATCGTCTCAGGGCTATCGAACTCTGCTTCCTCGGCCGACCCCGTGATCTTCAGGTTATGCGTGAGCGCGATGCGCATGATCTCTCCATGTGCGGCTCGTCCGGACCGCATCTCCAAGATGCGCTGTCGGAGGCGCACACGGAGCGGAGATTACGGCCAGCCCACCGCGTTTGCCGGGAAAAAAGCCGGGAGTTCCGCCGCCGTCCCGGGCAAGCCGGGCTCCCGCTCGCGCGGAGGTCGTGCTAGCGACCCCCGTGTGGATCCCCTCGCCGCACCCGACCCCTACGCCTTTCCGCCGCCCGAGCCCGACCTGCCCTACGAGGAGCTGAACGAGCCGCAGGCGCGCGCGGCCCGCCACGCCGACGGGCCGCTCCTCATCTTCGCGGGCGCGGGGAGCGGCAAGACGCGCGTCATCGTGTACCGGATCGCGAACCTCATCGTCACGCACCGTGTCCCGCCCTACCGGATCCTGGCGGTGACGTTCACGAACAAGGCGGCGTCCGAGATGAAGCGCCGGCTGGAGGGGCTCATCGGGCCCGACATCGTGAAGGACCTCTGGGTCGGCACGTTCCATGCGGTGTGCGCGCGCCTCCTGCGCCGGCATCACGAAGCGGCCGGACTCGAGAAGAACTTCGTCATTTACGACGACGACGATCAGCGCGCCCTCATGAACCGCATCCTCCGGGAGCTCAACCTGGACGATCGGCGCTATCCGCCCCGCCAGGTGCTCTCGCGCATCCACGCCGAGAAGCAGGAGGGGCGCGGGCCTGGAGACTTCGAGCGGAAAGGCTACTTCGACGACGCCATCGCGCGGTGCTTCGAGGCGTACGAGCGGCACCTCAAGTCGGCGAACGCGGTGGATTTCGACGATCTCCTGCTCTCCGTGCTCCGCCTCGCGGAGGACCCGCAGAGCCTCGCCGGCGAGGACCTCCGGGGGCGCTTCCGCCACGTGCTCGTCGACGAGTTCCAGGACGTGAACCAGGTCCAGTACCGCCTGGTCCGGGCGTTCTGCAAGGCCCACGACAACCTCTGCGTGGTCGGCGACGACGACCAGAGCATCTACCGCTGGCGCGGCGCGGACGTCCGGATCGTCCGCGGGTTCCGGCGCGACTTCCCGCACGCGACGGTGGTGAAGCTGGAGCAGAACTACCGCTCGGCCGGGCACATCGTGCGCGGCGCGCTCGGCGTGATCCGCCACGCGGCGGACCGCGAGCCGAAGGAGCTCTGGACGGCGAACCAGGACGGCGAGCCGATCGACGTGGTCGGCGCCGACAGCGAGCACGACGAGGCCGCGTGGGTGGTCGAGTGCATCCGCGAGCTCATCGGCCGCGGCGTCTCGCCGAACGAGATCGCGGTGTTCTACCGGATCCACGCCCAGTCGCGCGTGCTCGAGGAGCAGCTCCGCGAGGCGCGCATCCCGTACCAGATCATCGGGGGCACGCGCTTCTTCGAGCGGGCGGAGGTGAAGAACCTGCTCTCGTACCTGCGCGTCGTGGCCAACCCGCGCAGCGACGTGGATCTGAACCGCATCATCAACGTGCCGGCCCGCAAGATCGGCCAGAGCACGGTCGACAAGCTCATCCAGGCGGCGGACGCGCTCGGCGTCTCGCTCTACGAGGCGATAGAGCCGCTCGTCGGGGGCGCGGTGCCGCCGTCGGCGAAGCCGGGGGCCCGGCTCGAGCCGCTCGCTTCTGCGGCGAAGCGCAGCCTGCTCGGCTTCCGCGATCTCATGGACGGGCTCATGAAGGAGGCGCGGACCGCGTCGCCGAGCGCGCTGGCGGAGGAGGTGCTGGCGCGGTCGGGCTACGCGAGGATGCTCGAGCAGGACGACAGCGTCGAGTCGGAGGCGCGGCTCCAGAACCTGCGGGAGCTCGTGCAGTCGATCGTGGACTACGAGCAGGAGGCGTTCGCCGCCGGCGACGAGGCGACGCTCGGCGGCTACCTCGAGCGGGTGAGCCTCGTGTCGGACGTCGACGCGCTCGTGGACATGCCCAAGGTGGCGATGATGACCATCCACGCCGCGAAGGGGCTGGAGTTTCACGCCGTGTTCCTGACCGGCATGGAAGAGGACCTGTTCCCGTTCCGGAGCCAGGATCCGAACCGCAAGGGCGATATCGAGGAGGAGCGCCGCCTGGCGTACGTCGCGATCACGCGGGCGCGGGCGCGGCTCTGGATCACGCACGCGGCGCGGCGGGCGATCTTCGGCCAGACGCGGTATGGCTTGCCGAGCCGCTTCCTCGCCGATCTGCCGCCCGCCTCGGTGCGCGCGCTGGCGACGCCCGCCAGCATGATGGCGCAGCGGCGGGTGGACGGCGGCGGCGGGTTCTCGTCGTTCGGATCGAGGTCGGGCGGCGCGGGGGAGGGGCGGGGCTTCTGGGAGGGCCGGGAGCGGCGGCCCGCGGCGCAGGCCGAGGAGCGGCTCGCGTGGTCGCGGTTCGCGCGCGAGGGCGAGCCGGGGAGGGCGCAGGCGGCGCGCGACGTCGAGCGGGCGCCGGGGGAGCGGTACGTGGAGCGGGACGCGGCCGACGCCGCGGGCGACGCGGGCGCCGAGGGCTTCGCGCTGCGGCGCGGGATGCGGGTGTACCACGAGCGGTTCGGGCCGGGCGTGGTGGAGAGCGTGGATCCGGGGGCGGATCCGATCGTGACGGTGAAGTTCTCGGGGTGGGGGAAGAAGCGGATCAAGGCGGCGTTCCTGCGCGCCGGTTCCTGAGGGGGCGTGGGACGACGAGGTGCCGGCCTGAGGACGACGGGTCGCAGGCGGCATGACGATGGCTTCCGGCCTGAGGACGACGGGTCGCAGGCGGCATGACGATGGCTTCCGGCCTGAGGACGACGGGTCGCAGGCGGCATGACGATGGCTTCCGGCCTGAGGACGACGGGTCGCAGGCGGCATGACGATGGCTTCCGGCCTGAGGACGACGGGTCGCAGGCGGCATCCGCGCTGCCTCGCCGGATCCGGCCAGGGGCGGGCGCCGCCCTGCGCCTCCGCCCTTTCCACGGCCGCCATCCTTCTGGTACGTGGCCGTCCGCGTTCCCCTGCGCGGGCGGCTCCGCGGCGCTCGCGCGAGCCCGGGTCAGGGGCGGAGGAGGGCCATTCCCATGCACAAGAACATCCGCCGTGCCGTCGCGTCGGCGCTGGCCGTCGCGCTCCTCGCGAGCCCGGCCGGCGCCATGGCAGAGCGCCCGCTCGACGCCCGGGATCGGCTCGTGGCGCAGGCGCACGCCGCCGTCGACGAGGGGCGGCTCGCCGACGCGCGCGACCTCTGGATGGCGGTGTGGCGGCTCGAGGGCTCCCAGGTGGCGGCCTGCAACATCGGGGCGCTGTCGTTCCGGATCGGCGAGATGCCGGCCGCCGTGCGCTGGCTCTCGCTCTGCAAGGAGATCATGCGCCCGCCGGCGACCCCGGAGGAGCGCGCGCTCCACGAGTCACGGCTGGTCGATCTCGCCCGCGCGCGCCAGCTCGTCGGCGAGCTCCGCGTCACCGCGCCCCCGGGCGCGCGGATCACCGTCGACGACGCGCCGGTCGAGATCGCGCGCGGCGAGCCCGTCCCCGTCGAGCCCGGGCGCCGTGTCGTACGCGCCGCGCTGGACGGCAGGACGGCGGAGGTCGAGGTCGACGTCCCGCGCGGCGAGGCGCGGGACGTGCGCCTCACCTTCCCCGCGCGGCCGAGCCCCGCGCCGCCTCCGCCCGCGCCCTCGAGGCCGAGCCGCGCTCTCATCACCGGCGGCCTCGGGCTGTCCGCCACGTTCACGGCGCTCGGCGGCGTGCTGCTCCTCGGCGCGGAGCGCCGCGAGGAGGCGGTCTACGCCGCCGCCCGCGCCGCAGGGCCGAACGGCTGTTTCCGGCTGCGCTGGCCGATGTGCCAGCAAGCCGCCTCGGCCCGCGACGACATGCGCGCCTTCCGCGACGTGGGCGTCGCCGGCCTGATCGCGGGGGGAGCGGTGCTGGCCGCCACGCTGGGGTACACGTTCTACCCGCGCGGCCAGGCCGACGTCCGGGTGACGGCGGATGGCATTACGGTGAGGGGCGTCTTCTGACCAAAAAAAGCGCCATCTGACCACGAAATCGACATCCCCCCTGGCCTGACCGCCCTCCGACGCCCGCGCGCCGCCTGCTGGCGAAAACTTGCGTGACGTCGGCGGGCGGAGCGCGGCATAGTGCGCCGGGTCAGGAACAGGCCAACGGCACGCGGGCGGATTGGGGCCGCCGGCGCGCCGGCGATTCAGCCTTGTGCCGGAGGACTGGACGCTCGATGCGCTCTCTCACGACTTGCGTTGTTGTTCTTGTGTTTCTCGCGGGGGCAGCGCTCCCTTTTGCCTGCGGTGGCGAGCCTTACGTGGGCGGCGACTGTGCGACGACGGACGACTGTCTGTCGGGCACCCAGGTGGTGCCGGGCACGATCTGCGTGGACGAGCACTGCGTGTGCGCGGAGCCGGGGAAGGAGGTCTGCTGCGCGCGCGGTGAGCGGGAGCCGGATTGCTACCAGATGTGCCGGTACTGCGACGAGTGCGCGGAGGGCACGCCGGAGTGCTCGGGCGTGATCGACCCGTCGGAGCGCTGCGAGCGCGACGCGGAGTGCCCCGGCCCGCCGGATCCGCGGTGCGGCGCGGGGCGGTGCGTGGAGGGGAAATGCGAGGTCGAGATCAGGCCGGGTCGGCTGGGCTCGCAGATCCGCGGCGACTGCAAGCAGGACGAGTGCACGGAGGAGGGCGTCGTCGTCAGCGTGCCGGCCTACGACGTCTACAACGACGGCAACGAGTGCACGAACGATCTCTGCGACTACGACCGGCCGCTCAACGCGCTGTTCGACGGCGTGCTCTGCCCCATCTCGGGAGGCGGCCGGTGCCACAAGGGGCGCTGCGTCGAGTGTCTCCACGACGATCCCACCCTGCGCTGCGGATCTGGGTTCGCCTGTGACGGGGTGTTCTGCGTTCCGCCCCACTGCGTCAACATGATGTTCGATCCCGGCCGCGGGGAGACCGCCCAGGACTGCGGTGGGGACTGCGCGCCGTGCAGGGACGGGGATCCGTGCGAGTCCGGAGAGGACTGCCAGTCGGGCGTGTGCGCGAGGGCGCACTGCAAGGCGCACACGTGCGACGACGGCGTGAGGAACGGCGACGAGACCGGCGTGGACTGCAGCGGGTCGTGCCCTCGCCGCTGCCCTGACGGCGGCGGCTGCGAGACCGGCGAGGACTGCGAGAGCGGGGTCTGCTGGGCGGGCAAGTGCGAGGCGCCCACGTGCAAGGACGGGGTGGAGAACGGCGACGAGCGCGGCGTCGACTGCGGCGGCGAGGGCTGCGAGGCGGCGTGTCCGGATTGAGCGGGCGTGAGCTCCGGGGCGCCAGGTTCGACCTGGCCGAAGGACGCGCGGCTGGGAGAGGGCGCGCGACGCTGTCACGACATCAGGCCGAGCGCGGAGAGCGCGTCGACCCAGAGCGGCCAGCGCGAGCGGGCTCGTCCTGAGCTCGGTGTCCGTGCCCGCGTGCTCTTCACCCGCATTCATGCGGACCCTAGGCTCTGCTCCGCCGCCACTCCACGCACTGCCGGGCGCCGCCGCCGGGTGACGCGCGGCGGCGTGAGGTGCCGCTCAACGGAGGCTTCCATGCGGTTCTCGCCACAGGAGTTCGCCGACCTCGATCTCGAGGCGCACCAGGTCCTTCGCGGCGTTCCGCTGAACGACGTGTCCGTGGTCGACCTGCCGTGCGGCGACGCGGCGCGGACGATCGAGGACGTCCGCGCGCTCATGCCGTCCCCGGGGAGCGGCTCCTCGAGCGCGCTCGTGCGCGCGCTGTTCTGGCTCCGCCATGCGCTCGGCAGGCTCTTTGGCTGGGATCCCGTCGAGGAGGGCCTGCCCGCCGAGTCCTACGTGCACCGGCTTCCGCCCGAGCTGGCGAGCCGGTCGTCCGTGCAGCCCGGCACGCGCGAGGGACCGTTCCGCGTGCTGTACGTGCTCCCGGGCGAGTCCGTGAGCGAGATCCGCAATGCGACCGTCCACGCGTTCTCCTGCATGGCGATCAGGCCAACGGCCGAGGGGCAGCGCCTCTACTGGGCTGTTTACGTCAAGCCGGTGTCGCGGTGGACTTCTGCGTACATGGCCCTGATCGAGCCGTTCCGCCGCTTCATCGTGTATCCGAGGATCCTCCGGCAGCTCCGCGATGCGTGGCGGACCGCGTACGCCGAGCCGGGCGCGGCCACGGAGCACGGCTGAACCACCACTAGATCCACACCTCGCCGAGCAGCGGCAGGACACCGAGCTTCACGTCGCGTGACGCCCGGGCCAGGCGCTCGGCCAGGCGGGCCCCCTGCACGGCGGGGAGCGCGACGGCCGGGCGCTCCAGGGGCAGAAAGAAGTTGTCCCAGTGCGAGAAGAGCACCGCCCGCGGTGACAGCGCGCGCGCGACGCGCTCGGGGAAATCGCGCGAGGCGGTCCAGCCGGCCACGCAGAGCAGCAGCAGGTCGGGCTCCGTCCGACCGAGGCCTGCCTCGACGAGCTCCGCGCTGCCCAGGTGGACGAGGAGGCGGCCCGCGACCCGGATCTCCACCGCGAAGACCGCGCCGCAACGGTAGCGCCCGGCCCGGCGCGGGATCTGGTCGCAATCGGAGATGTCGCCGGGGAAGGGGACCCGGCCGAGCAGCAGGCGGGAGTGGGCGCTCGGGACGAAGCGCAGGTGAAACGGGCCGACCTCGGCGACGACGGGCTCTCCGCCCGGCGCGGGCTCGATGTCGCGCACCCGCGCCAGAGGGACGCCGGAGGCGCGGCAGAGCGCCACCGCGGAGCGGGAGCCGAGCACGGTGGCCCCGGTGCGGAGCGCGATCGCGGGGATGTCGAGCGCGTGGTCGAAATGGGTGTGGCCGGCGATGATCGCGTCCGCGCGCGGCGCGTGGCGCGCAATGGCCACGGCGTCGGGGACGAGCCGATCGAGGAGGCAACGGCGGAGCGAGGCGCGCGTGAGGTAAGGATCGATGAGCACGACCGTGCCGGCGTGCTCGATCGCGAAGCCCGCGGTGCCCAGCCATTGCACCCGGACGACGCCGCCCGGCGCGAGCGACCGGGGAGCGAAGGGCTCGGCGATCATCGACCCCCGGCGCGCGCCCGCGCGACCCGCGGAAGAGTGAGCCCGTGAGGCCTGTTCGTCGGCATCGAGGCGTCAGTCTCCGCGAGCCGGGCGACCGGAGTCCATCGGCGCGGTCACGATTCTCGCACGGCGTCGCCCGAGGACGAGCTCGCGGCGGCGGACCGTCGCGATCCGTCGGTTCCCCGGCGCCCTTCGACGCGGGCGGAGAGCGCCCGTCGGCGCGCGCCAGGGCCGCGGGCGGATCACCCGTAGACCGCGCGCCTGTAGCGCTCGAACTGCAGGCGAGCCGCGGGCTCTTCCGAGAACGGGTAGGGCGCCCCGAGGTGATCGGCCGCCGCGAGGCCCGACACGATCGCGTTCTCGTGGTTGTTGAACATGAGGTAGGCCCCGGCAAAGGAGGTGCGGCGGCGCCCCTGGATGCGCCGCAGGAGCGGGAGCACGCGCAGGAAATACCCCGGGGTGGCCCTGTTGTGCCGCGTCCTTCGCGTGAAGAGGACCTTGTCGGCGCGGATCGTGTCGAGCGGATCGAAGGTCTGAAACACGGAGAGCTCTGCGCCTTCCGGCAGCCACGGCTGGCAGCTACCGAGGTTGATCGAGATCTCGAGCCGCGTCATGTCGTGGGGAGCGTTGCGCACGTAGTATTGCGTGCCGTTGCCCGGATCGTCGCCGTAATGGTGACGGATGTAGTCGGCGTCGGTGTGCGTCACGAGCGTCACGTCTTGGTACGTGACGCCGCGGAGCGCGAGGCGCTCGAGCGGCGACGCGTCGGCGAGGAGAGGGAGGGCCCGCTCGGCGCTGCACGCGATGAGGATGGCGTCGAGCTCCTCGGGGGCGCCGCCCCGGCGCTCGATCCGCACTCCCTGGGCGCTCCGGACGACCGAGAGGACCTCCGCGTCCGTGTGGACGCGCGCGTTCAGCGCGGCGGCGACGCGCGCGTACACCTCGGCGAGGTCGGGGAAGAACGTGATCGGCGTGGACGGCGCGAGGAAGGTCTCGGCGTCGAGGTCGAAGAGCCTGCTGTCCTCGTCCAGGAAGAGCCCGGCGACGACCGCGGCAGGGACGCGCGCGGAGTCCACGCCCGAGGCGAAGAAGAGCGACATGAGCGGGTACAGGACGCGGTGGCGGAAATCCGCGGAGAAGCGACCGGCGCGCAGCACGGCATCGATCGGTATCGCGAGGAAGAGCGGCATCGGGGCGCGCCGGACGAGCTCCAGCGTCCGCCGGAAGCGCCGGATCTCCGGCCGCATCCGCGCGATGAACGGCGTCGCCCGCGCGGTGCTCCAGCGCGCCTCGCCCGTCCCCATCGCCACCCGGAGCCGGGTCGGAGACAGGGAGAACCCGAACTCCTCGAAGAAGCGCGCCGTGTTCCTGTACGACGGCGTGCCGAGCAGCACCTGATCGTTCACCCGCACGGCGTCTCTTCCGGGCAGCGAGACGCCGCGCGTGGTCGCCACGCCGCCCACGTGCGCGGCGGCCTCGTAGACCGAGACGTCGAATCTGCCCGAGCGGCCCAGGCTCCACGCGGCGGCCAGGCCGGCGGCGCCGGCGCCCACGATGCCTATCCGCTGTTTCTCGGAATTTCCCATGGTGATATCGTGGTTTGTGCTTCTTCGATCGCGCGCCGGCAAGGTCGCTGCCCTCTCCGTGCTGTACCTCGCGCAGGGCCTGCCGTTCGGCTTTCAAGCGACGGCGCTCCCCGTCTTCTTGCGGGCGAGCGGCGTCTCGCTGACCGCGGTGGGGTTCGCGGGGGCGCTCGCGCTGCCGTGGGCGGCGAAGGCGCTCTGGGCGCCGCTCGTCGACCGCTTCGGCTGGGAACGGTTCGGCCGGCGCCGCTCGTGGATCGTGCCGCTCGGCGCGTTGCTCGCGCTCACGTGCATGGCGGCCGCGTTCGTCCCGCCATCACGCCATCTCGGCGGGTTGCTCGCGCTGGTCTTCCTGATGAACCTGCTGGCTGCCACGCAGGACATCGCGGTGGATGGTCTTGCGATCGACGTGCTCGGGCGGGACGAGCTCGGCCTGGCGAACGCCGGGCAGGTGGTCGGCTACAAGGTCGGCATGCTCACGGCAGGCGGGCTGCTCGTCTGGGCGAGCGCCTGGATTGGCTGGCACGGACAGCTCAGCGTGATGGCGGCGCTCGTCCTGCTCTCGGTCCTGGCGGTGTTCGCGCTGCGCGAGCCGCCGGCGAGCGAGGACGAGGCGCGCGAGCGCCGCTCGCTCCACGAGGTGCTCGCGACGGCCCTCGCCGCGCTGAGGGCGCCGGGCGCGCGGTGGCTCATGGCGTTCCTTGGCACCTACAAGCTCGGCGAGGCGATGGTGGACGCCATGTTCAAGCCGTTCCTCGTCGACGCGGGGTTTCCTCCGCACCGGATCGGCCTCTGGGTGGGGACGTACGGCATGGTCGCGTCGATCGCCGGATCGCTCGCGGGGGGCTGGCTCGCGCAGAGGCTCTCGTTGCTCGCGGCGGTGGGGGTGACCTCGGTGCTGCGGTCGTTCTCGATGGCGGGCGAGTGGGTCCTCGCCGCGGGGGGCTCCCCGGAGGAGGGAGCGGTCGTCGCCGTGACGCTGGCGGAGCACCTGTTTGGAGGAGCGCTGACGACGGCGGTGTTTGCCTTCATGATGTCGCGCGCCCGGCGGTCGATCGGCGCGACGCACTACACGGTGCTGGCGAGCGTCGAGGTGCTCGGGAAATCGCCGGCGGTGTGGCTCTCGGGGACGCTCGCCGAGAGATGGGGATACTCCGGCCTGTTTGCGGCGGGGACGGGGCTCTCGGTGGCGTTTCTCGCGCTGCTCATCCCCCTGCGAAGGGAGCGAGAGCGGATGAGCTTCGGATGAGGGGACGCGATCCGGCGGGGACCGTTGTCTTCCGTCCCCCGTCTTCCGTCCCCCGTCTTCCGTCTTCCGTCTTCCGTCCCCCGTCTTCCGTCCCCCGTCTTCCGTCCCCCGTCTTCCGTCTGGCCTCTGCGTGCGCGTGCGCGTGCGCGTGCGCGTGCGCGAATATTGGGCTGATCTCTGGATGAAGCGATGCGCTCCCACCAGTGCCGTCATATTCCGTCTTCGTCTGGCCTCTGCGTCCACGTGCGCTTGCATGAGCGCGGCCATATCGAGCACAACGACGACCAAAAAAACATCCGGACGGGATACGGAAGAGGATGACGAGATGCGTGAACGCGCACGCGCACGCGCACGCGCACGCGGACGCAGAGGCCAGACGGGGACGGAAGAGGGGAGAGGGGAGAGGGGAGAGGGGAGAGGGGAGAGGGGAGAGGGGAGAGGGGAGAGGGGAGAGGGGCGACGTAAGGACGCATCCCCCGCTCCGGCACCCCCGCGAAGCAGCAAGGAGAGACTCCTCCTCCCCCCCTCCCTTTGCCAAGAACATGACGCCTCCCCCTCCTCTCTGCTAGCACCCCTCTCCGAGGTGCTCTCTCGCCGTCAGCTCATCCTCACCCTCACCGCCGCCGCCGGCGTCGCCGCCCTGTCGCGGGAGCTCCTCTCCCGCCCTCCTCGCCACGCCCCCGCGCGACGGGCCCTCAAGCTCCCTCTCGCGCCGAGCGGCTGGCCATTCCCGTTCGCCCGCGTCGTGGCCCCGGTCGCGGTGTTCCCTCCCGGCTTCGGGGTTCGCAGGATCTACCTCGACGCGGGCCACGGCGCCCCCGGCAATACCGGCAACCTCTCCTGCTTCTGCGTCGAGGAACAGGCCTTCACGCTCGCCGCGGCGCACGCGCTCGCCGCCCGGCTCAACGCGACGGGCCGGTTCGAGGCGCGCGTGGGCAGATCCGGCGACCGGCCGCTGCCGTACCCCGAGCGCGTCGAAGACGCCGCCCGCTGGGGCGCCGAGGCCTTCATCAGCCTGCACTCGGACGTGCGCGGCAAGATCGAGACGTGGGCGCCCGCGCCCGAGCTCACGTGCCCCCTCAGCCTCGCCTCCCCGGGGTTCGCCGTGCTCTGGTCCGACGAGGGGGCCCCCTCCCTCGGCGACCGGCGGCTCGCCCTCGCGCGCGCCTTCGCCCGGCGCATGGAGGAAGCAGGCCTCCTCCCCTACCGCGGCGCCGCCTACACCGGCCTCTACGAGGCCGACGCCGCACAGAAGGGCGTCTTCGTCGACCGGCGCCCCCCGGGGCAGCGCATCTACGTGCTGCGCCGCCCGACCATGCCCTCGATCCTCATCGAGACGCACCACGCGCTCGACGCCCGCGAGGCCGCGCGCTGGACCGAGCCCGCCACGCTCGACGCCTTCGCCGCCGCGGCCGCCGCCGCGCTCGCCGATACGCTCGGCGGCGCCGACGCGCTCGCCGACACGCTCGGCGGCGCCGACGCGCCCTCCTCGCCGCCGCCCACGTGACGCGCCGCGCTCCCCGGCCGGCCCCCCGCCGCGCGGCCCCGCCTCAGGACGCCCGCGCGTGCGGTATCGCCGCCTCCGGCTCGTCGCGCCGGGTCGCGCGGAGCCGGAGGCACAGCGCGAGCGCCTCGTCGAGCGTGTCCACCAGGTAGAACTCCAGCGAGCGCCTCACCTCCGCCGGCAAATCGTCCAGATCCGCCTCGTTGTCCGCCGGGATCAGGATCTCGAAGATCCCCGCCCGGTGCGCCCCCAGCACCTTCTCCTTGAGCCCCCCGATCGGCAGCACCGTGCCGCGCAGCGTGATCTCCCCGGTCATCGCGAGGTCGCTCCGCACCGGCCGGCCCGATAGGGCGCTCACCAGCGCCACCGCCATCGTCACGCCCGCGCTCGGCCCGTCCTTCGGCACCGCGCCCGCCGGAACGTGGATGTGAATGTCCCGCCGCTGCAGCCGGTCGATCGGAACGCCGAGCTCCGCCGCGTGCGCGCGCGCGTAGCTCAGCGCCGCCCGGCCGCTCTCCTTCATGATGTCGCCGAGCTGCCCCGTCAGGACGAAATCGCCCTTGCCAGGCATCACGCTCACCTCGACGTGCATGATGTCGCCGCCCGTCTCCGTGTAATACATGCCGGTCGCGACGCCCGGCTGGTCGTGCTGGAGCCTTCGCTCGGGGCGCATCCTCGGGCGACCGAGCAATTCCTTCACGTGCTCTCCCGTGCTCACCACGGCCCGCTCGATCTCGCCGCTGGCGATCTTGCGCGCAGCCTTTCTCGCCAGGGCGCCCACGGTCCGTTCGAGCTGCCGTACGCCCGCCTCGCGCGTGTAGCCGGTGATCATCTGCACGAGCGCGGCGCTCGAGATCCGCAGCTGATCCTCGCGGAGCCCGCACTCCTTGCGCTGCCGCGGCAAGAGGTACCTCCGGGCGATCTCGTGCTTCTCCTGCTCGGTGTACCCGGCGAACACCGCGGTTTCCATCCGGTCGAAGAGCGGCGAGGGGATCGTCTCCCGGAAGTTCGCCGTGCAGATGAACAGCACCTCGGACAGGTCGAACGGCAGCCCGAGGTAGTGATCGACGAAGCCGTCGTTCTGCGCAGGGTCGAGCACCTCGAGCAGCGCCGCGCCCGGATCGCCCTGGAAGGAGACCCCGAGCTTGTCCACCTCGTCGAGGACGATCACCGGGTTCTTCGAGCCCACCCGCTTGATGCCCTGGAGGATGCGGCCCGGCATCGCGCCCACGTACGTGCGACGGTGACCGCGGATGTCCGCCTCGTCGCGCGCCCCGCCCAGCGAGACCCGGACGTACTTGCGCCCGAGCGCCCGCGCGATCGACTCCGCGATGGACGTCTTGCCGGTCCCGGGCGGGCCGAGGAAGAGCAGGATCGGCCCGCGCGAGATCGCGCGGCTCCGCTCGCCGCCGTCCGTCGCCTGCTCCACGCGCAGCTTGCGGACGGCCAGGAACTCGAGCATCCGGTCCTTCACGTCGCCGAGGCCGTGGTGATCCTCGTCGAGGATCGCCCGCGCTCGATCCAGATCGACGTGATCCTCGGTGCGCTGGTTCCACGGCAGCTCCGCCACCCACTCGAGCCAGCTCAAGAGCACCTGCGCCTCGGGCGATGTCTCCCGTCCCATGCGCCGGAGGCGCGCGAGATCCCGCCGGGCCTCCTGCAGGACCTCCGCCGGGAGGCAGGCCCGCTGCAGCTTGTGCTCCAGGCGCGCCGCCGTGTTCTCGTCGTCCTCCTCGCCGAGCTCCTTCTGGATCGCGCGCAGCTGCTCGCGCAGGTAGAGCTCCCGCTGCCGCTCCCCGAGCTCCTCCTCGACGGTCGTCCGGATCTTCTCCTGGGTCTCCACGATGCCGATCTGCCGGTAGAGGTGCAGGGCGAGGGCGCGCATCCGCTCCTCGGTCGAGAGGGTCTCGAGCAACGCCTGCTTCTCGGGGGTCGGGAGATCGAGATAGAAGGCGATGTGGTTCACGAGCTCGCCGGGGCCGTAGATGCTCCCGACGAACTGCTTGAGCACCTCCTCCGGCGCGCCGCGGTGGCGGCCGTACTCGACGGCCCGCTCGCGGACCTCGCGGGCCAGCGCCTCCAGCGCGCCGTCCTCGCCCGGACGGAGGGGGAGATCCGCGAGCTCGATCACCGCGGCGCGGATCACGCCATCGGCCTCGGTGTACCGGGGCGCGGCCGCCCGCCGCTCGCAGTAGAGCACGAGCTGGAGGCCCGCGCCGAACCGCTGCACCTGGGTGATGCGGGCGATCACGCCGATCGAGAACAGCCCGCTCGTGGTCGGCTCCTCGGCGGCGTCGCGCTGGGCGACCGCGAAGATGCGCTTGTCCTCTCCCTCCACCCGGAGGGCGGCCTCCACCGCGCGCAACGTCTTCAGCCGCCCGACCGTGATGGGCGTCGCGATGCCAGGGAAGAGCACGGTGTCGCGCAACGACAGCACGGGCAACGATCGGCGCTCGGGCATGGCCGCACCGTCGTGCGAAGCCCATGCCACGGAGGACCGTACCGAAAAGTCCTTTCGGCACGGAAGCTTCGAGAATCATGGTCAGTCGCGCGTGGAGCGATGGTAGGGTCCGCTCCCGATGCCGGCGGACACGTTCACGTTTCAGGCGGATGACGGTCGGGAGCTCTTCGTCTACCGCTGGCTCCCGGGTGAGGCGGCGTGCGGCATCTTCCACATCGCACACGGCATGTCCGAGCACGCGGGCCGCTATGCGCGCCTCGCGGAGGAGCTCAACGCGGCGGGGTGGGCCGTCTATGCGAATGACCACCGCGGCCACGGGAGGACGGCGCGCGACGACGGCGAGCTCGGCTTCTTCGCGAGCCAGGGCGGCTTTCAGCGGGTCGCGCGCGACGTCGCGCAGCTCCTCGAGCACGAGAAGCAGGAGCACCCGGGCCTGCCGGCCGTGCTCTTCGGCCACAGCATGGGCTCCACGCTGGCGCAGGAGGTCCTGGTCGAGCATGGCGCCTCGCTCCAGGGCGCGGTGCTCTCGGGCCCCACGGGCACGCCGTACCCGCTCGTGAACGCGGGCCGGCTCCTCGCCCGGGCGGAGCGGCGGCGGCTCGGCGCGCGCGGCCGGAGCCAGATGCTCCACGCCATGAGCTTCGACGGCTTCAACAAGGCGTTCGCGCCGACGCGCACCGCGTGCGACTGGCTCTCTCGGGACATCGCCGAGGTCGACCGGTACCTCGCCGATCCCCGCTGCGGCTTCCCGGTGACGACCTCGCTCTGGGTCGACCTGCTCGACGGGATGGTGGAGATCGCGAGGCCCGAGCGGCAGGCGCGGATCCCGAAGGATCTCCCCATCTACCTCTTCGCCGGCTCCCGCGATCCGGCGGGCGGGCCGCTCCGGGGCGTCACCCGCCTGGTCGAGGCCTATCGCGCCGCCGGCCTCCGCCGCGTGACGCACCGGCTCTACCCCGGCGGGCGCCACGAGATGCTGAATGAGATCAACCGCGAGGAGGTCACGCGCGATCTGCTCGCGTGGCTCGCCGCCGAGGTGAAGGCCGGGGCGGGCGCGCCGGCGAGGCCCGCGGCGGCGGGCGCCGGCGCGGCGTCCGGCTGACGGCGGAGGGGGCCGGCATGGGCAGCAAGGGGCGACCGTACCGCACGCTCGATCTGGGCGGCTTCGAGGTGCTCGTCGGGCGAGGCGACGAGGACAACGACACGCTCACCTTCGACGTCGCCGAGCCGCACGATGTCTGGCTGCACGTGGCCGGCGGCACGCCGGGCAGCCACGTGATCGTGCGCAACCCCGGCCGGGGGGAGGTCCCGCGCGAGGTGGTCGAGCGCGCCGCCGCGGCCGCGGCGTGGTACTCGAAGGCGAGGGGCGCCGCCCGGGTGGAAGTCCACGTGTGCCGGGCCGCGGACGTGAGCAAGCCGCGCGGCGCGCCGCCCGGGCTCGTGCAGCTCGCGCGGTGGAAGAGCGTGCGTGTCCGGCCGGCGATCCCGGGGAAGGACGCGGGCCTCAAGCTCGATTGACAATGGCCCGGCGGCTCCCGCATCCTGGCCCCCTCTGACGCGAAGGGCCCGAGGGGCCGCAGGGAGATGCCATGAGCACCGTTCTTCACCGTCTGGACCGGTGGGCCAGCGAGACCCCCGACGCGCCGGCGCAGCGCTACAAGCTCCACGGCGAATGGAAGACCCTGACGGCGCGCGAATACCGCGACCGGGTCTACCACCTCGCGCTGTTCCTCGAGTCGAGGGGGTTCGACTCGAGCCAGATCGGGGCCATTCTCTCGTACAACTGCCCGCAGTGGGTGCACGTGGATCTCGCGGCGCTGCTCCTCGGGGGCAAGTCGGCGGGCCTCTACCCGAACTCCACCGCGAAGGACATCCAGTACATCCTGAACCACACCGAGGCGACGTTGCTGTCGGTGCAGAACAGGGAGTATTTCCAGAAGATCACGGGGGAGAAGGGCGAGCACGCCATCCCCGAGAGCGTGCGGTGGATCCTCGTCTTCGACGGCGACACGTCGATCCACCCGAAGGCGATCGCGTACGAGCAGGCGCTGGCCGAGGGCCGCGCGCTCTCGAAGCAGGCGGGCGCGAGGACGTTCGCCGAGTATCTGGCGAAGATCGACCCGAAGGCCGGCGCATTCCTGATCTACACCTCGGGCACGACGGGCAACCCCAAGGGGGCGATGCTGTCGCACGACAACCTGGCGTTCACGTCCGACGTGGTCGTGAAGTACTGGGGCCTGCCGTTCGCGCGGGGCTCGATGTTCTCGTTCCTCCCGCTCTGCCACATCGCCGAGAAGCTGCAGAACGTGGGTGTCGGCATCACGCAGCGCGCGACCGTCAGCTTCTGCTCGAGGTTCGAGAACGTCGCGACCGAGCTGCCCGAGGTGCAGCCCACGCTGCTGCTCTGCGTGCCGCGCCTCTGGGAGAAGATGATGGATGGCGTGCTGGCGAAGGTGCGCGGCGGCAAGGGCGCCAAGAAGAAGCTCGCCGAGTGGGCGCTCTCCGTCGGCGCCCGCGTCGCCGAGGCGAGGTACGCGGGGCGGGCGCCGAGCCCGCTCGACGTGGTGCAGCTCCAGGTGGCCGACCGGCTCGTGCTGGGGAAGGTGCGGGCGGCGCTCGGCCTCGGCAAGGCCGAGCTGCTCGCCTCGGGCGCGGCGGCGCTCGCGCCGCACATCTCGAGGTGGTTCCGCGCGCTCGGCCTCGAGATCCTGGAGGACTTCGGCCAGACCGAGTCGACCGGCGTCATCTGCATGACCGAGCCCGGCGTCGAGAGCGCGGGGACCGTGGGCAAGCCCGTCCCGGGCCTCGAGTTCAGGCTGGCCGAGGACGGCGAGATCCTGACGCGCGGCCGGCACGTGTTCGTGGGCTACTACAAGGACCAGGCGGCGACGGAGGCCGCGCTCGACGAGGGCGGGTGGCTGCGCACGGGCGATCTCGGCGAGTGGAACGAGCGCGGACAGCTCAAGATCCGGGGCCGCAAGAAGGAGGTCCTCAAGACCTCGGGCGGCAAGATGATCGCGCCGCTCCCGATCGAGGAGCGGCTCAAGGCGGCGGAGATCATCAGCCAGGTGTGCATGGTGGGCGACGGCCGCAAGTACCTCTCCGCGCTGATCACCCTGACCGAGATCAAGCTCGCGGAGCTCAAGGATCGGGGCGCCCTGCGCGACGACACGGTGATCACGAGCGTCGAGGTGGTGGGCCAGGTGAAGGCGCACGTCGACGCGCTCAACGCGGAGCTCGCCAGCTTCGAGCAGATCAAGAGGTTCACGGTCCTGGGCCGCGAGTTCTCGATCCAGGACGGCGAGATGACGCCGACCCTGAAGATGAAGCGCAGCGTGATCGAGCAGCGCTTCCGCGACGTGATCGATCAGATGTACGCGAGCGCCGGCGATTGAGGGCGGGGGAGGGGCGGCCAGGGGCCGTGCCAGGCCCCGAGGGGCGGGTCAGGCCTTGGCGAGGTACGCCTCGAGCTCGTCGGCGCCGCCGATGTGCTGCCCGTCGATGAAGACCTGCGGTGTCGATGATTTCCCGCTCACGGCCCTGAGCCGGCGCGGCGAGGCGGCGACCTCTTCATAGGGCAGCTTCCGCTCCTCCAGGAGGCGCTTCGCCTTCGCGCAGTAGCTGCACCCCGGCTTCGTGAACATCAGCACGTCCTGCGGCGGCTTCGACTCCGGATCGAGGTGCTTCAGCATCGTGTCCGCGTCCGACGTCTCGTAGGGATCTCCCTCCACCTCGGGCTCGATGAACATCTTCTTGATCACGCCGTCCTCGACCAGCATCGAGTAGCGCCACGAGCGCTTGCCGAACCCGAGCTCCGTCTTGTCGACGAGCATGCCCATCTTGTCCGTGAACTCCCCGTTTCCGTCGGGCAAGAACAGGACGTCGTCGGCGTGCTGGGCCTTGCACCACTCGTCCATCACGAACGCGTCATTGACGGACACGCACGCGATCGTGTCCACCCCGCGCCGCTTGAACTCGTGGGCGAGCTCGTTGTAGCGCGGCACGTGGCTGCTCGAGCAGGTCGGCGTGAACGCGCCCGGCAGCGCGAACACCACCACCTTCTTGCCCGAGAACACCTCCTTGGAGGTCACGTCTTTCCACTGACCATCGACGCGCGTGCGAAAGGTGACATCCGGGACGCGCTGCCCTTCGAGGTTCTTCAGCATGACTGTCCTGCTCCTCCAGTGGTCTTGTCGTTGCGGTCAGGAACGAGAGCCGTTGTTCCACGTCGCGCGGCGCCCGGAGCGGGCCGGCCGCGGCTCGACGGAACTTAGCCCCGCGCCCCCGGACCGGCCAGCCGTGCCGCGTCGTTCTTGGCCGCGACGAGCGCGCCCGGCGCGGCCGGCTCATCAGGCCGCTGTGGCATTCATGTCACTCCCTGGCGCGTGGCTGGCCGGGCACGAGGCAGGCTCGACAGGCGCCCCGCGACGCGCAAGGGCCGTATCCCGGGCGCGCCGCCGAGCGCGTCCGGGAGGCCGGAGCCCGTGCAGGACCATGCCGGGAGGCTTCAGAGCGGGCGGATCTCGATGCGGTACTTGCCCGGTCCGCCATGGACCAGGACGTCCACGGGGCGATCGCCTGGCCGCAGGCACCGGAAGCGTCGGATCTCGCGCTCGCCGGGCTGCGCGGCGGCGTGCTCGGGGAGGCCGATGCTGAGCGGCGCCTGGGCCATGACGGGGGCCATCACCTCGAGAGCCCGCACGAGCTGGTCCGTGGACAGGAGATCGGCCCTGGTGTGCGCACGGTAGCCAGGCACGTTGGCCTCCTCGATGTGTGCCGTGCGATCATGCCAGATGCGCGCGAACCGATCCCATGCGGGCCTGAACGCCGGCACCTCGAGCGCCTGCGCGAGCGCGTCGCCGAGCGACCGGCCATGGATCGTCAACGAGCAGCGATATCCATCGTCGAGGCCGGCGGACATGCCCCACCACGGCTCGCGCTGAAAGGCGAACCTCTCGAACATGGTGGTATAGGATGCATAGATGGGAGCGCAGAAGCCGGAGTCCTCTGGATCCCAGGGCGGGCTCTCGGGCCAGCCGCGATAGATGGTGCCCTCGCGGTCCATCCAGAACTCCAGCATCCCGGAGCCGTCGATGGGCAGGAGCAGCTCTTCGCCGCAAACGAGCGCCTCCGAGCGACCGAAGTCGGGGTGGGCCGACAGGGCGCGGTATGTGACGAGCGGCGTCTTGCCGCCGAGGGTGACACCCCCCGCGCGCGCCTCGAGCTCCAGCACGGGCTCGTGGACCGGCAACCCGCGCTCGGTCAGCATGCGGGCGAGCTCGCGCGGAGCACAGGTCCCCGCCGGGTCGCGCCGGACGTCGAGTCGATCGAGCGCGGCGACCGCGTGCTCGCTCAGCACATCGTGCAGAGACAGGCTCGCCCTCGGCTGCTCGGGGGGAGTTGCGCTGCGTTCGGTCATTCAGTGCCTCATGGGTAGACTGTACCGTACCCGGAGTGCGGGGGATATGCAGGCCCTGTGGGCGCCGGCACGGCGCTCGGCACGCGGCTGCCGTCCGGGGCGCGCGTGTGCGGGACCGGCGGCTGGGGGCCGCTCCGCCCGCGGCCGGCTGCGATGGCGGCCTGCTGGGCGCGGACCCAGTCCATGCTGGGCGGGCTGAAGTTGGTGCAGTCCGTCCCGTCTCGCGACGTCGCCCCAGGCTGGATGACGGAGGGGTTGGGCTGGCCGTACTGCTGGTGCAGGTTCGCCAGGAGCTGGCTGCAGTTGGGGCATGGCGCCCGGGTGAGGAGTACCCGCGCCGGGAGCCCCATGGCGTTTGGCTCGAATCTCGCTGCGAGGCAGAGGGAGGTGCGCAGCGCCGTGCGTCGTCCAGCCAGCGAATACTCTCCCTCGACCGCGTACGCCCTGCCGCCGAACGTTTGCGTCTCCTTCAGGAGTCGGCCGCGAGCGTCGTAGGTAAACTCGCAACAAACCTCTTCCGTCTCGGCGAGGACGAGGCGGCCCAGCGGGTGGTACTCGAACCTGTCGGCCGTCTCGTCCGCGTACTTGCGCTCAATGACGCGTCCACATGGATCCCGCGTGAGCTCGACGGTCATGCCGTCATCGCTTCGAATGCCCACGATATTCCCCGCGTTATCAAGGCGATAGTCGTGTCTTCTGCCGTCGAACGTACACTCCCCGACGACTCTTCCGGCCACGTTGCGCATGATCCGGTGCACCTCGCCGCGCTCGTTGATGACCTGCACGAGATTGCACTCGCGATCATAACGAAAGCGGACGGGTTCGCCCGTGGGCTCGCGGACCTCATGCACGACGCCGTAGCCTCCCCACGAGAGCCGGTACACACCGCCGTCCGCGCCAGCGATCCGGACAGGGCGACCGTCCGCATCGTGCTCGGCGCGCTGGATGCCGCCGTTGGGCATCCGGACCGCGGTGAGCAGCCCCCGACCGTCGTAGAAGAACTCGGTGGCGTGTCCCTCCTCGTTCACGAAGGACACGACGCGACCCACCTCATCGTAACGCAGGCTGCGCGGCTTGCCGTGCGGCTCGATGAGCTCGACAAGGTTGCCGTGCGTGTCGTACCGGAACACCGTCTCGGCGCCATCCGGCGTCGTGGCGCGGATGCGCTGGCCTTGGTTGTCGTACTGGAAGCGGATGACGCTGCCGTACTCGTCGAGCGTCTCGATGAGCCGTGAATACGTATCATAGCAATAGCGAGCCGATTGACCGAGGGCGTCGATGACCTCCTCGAGGTTGCCACGCTGATTGTATGTGAAGCTGGTCGTCGCTCCCGCTGGATCTGTCATGCCGGTGAGGCGGCCCCCCGCGTCCCGGCGCTAGATGGTGGACGCCGCGTTCTCGTCGGCGTACTCCGTCAGGTGTCCGTGCTCGTCGTACGCGACCGTCGCCACGCCTCGTCCGTTCGTCGCCTTGGTCGCCTTTCCGAGCGTGTTGAACTCGTACCGGCGGACCTGAAGAGAGTTGACGACCTCGGTATAACCATCTGCGTACTCGAATCTGCAATGCAGCACGCCGTTGGCCAGCGTCCTTCCGTCGGCGAGGTACTTCGGCACATTGTCTGCCAGTGCCGGGTCGGTGCCGTCTGGATAATCACACCATGTCTCGATGCACCGCCCTTGCCCGTCGTATCGATGGTGGACCTGAAGCCCACCTGGGTAGGTGATGCGTGTGAGGCGGTGCTCCTCGTAGGTGAAGCGGACCGCGTGGCCATCGCCGTCGGACACCGCCGCAAGATCGCCCATGGAATCGTAGTGGTAGGTCCGGTAGCGGACACATCTCCCGCCGCCTCCATCGATGTCGAAGGCAGCGATATGGCCGTGCGCATCGCGGCGGACGTGCACGAGCCTGCCCACGCTGTCGGTGATCGAGACGAGATCGCGCCCACGGTATGCCAGCACGATCCGATTGCCGCTGAGGTCGGCGATGGCGCCCAGAACCCAGCGCTCCTCGCCGCCTGGCGCTCGTTCGAACAGGTGAACGAGCCCGTCGGCGTCGACCAGCACGTAGGCCTCCGGATCGCGCCTGAGGCGAACACCCCCGCCGAGGTCGCATCCATTCGCGCCGCGGCCGCCGCCTTGGCCGTCGTTTCCACCGTTCTGTCCGTTGGCGCCGTGCCCGTTCTGGCTCGCCCCTCCGTTCTGCCCGGCGCATCCGGCGCCGGCGGCGCCACCGCCCATCACGAATACGCCGGGGTTCATTCCAGGAATCGCGGGGATGTTAGGGAAAGGTGCGGTGCGTGCCATGCGCGGATGCTACGGATGGACTGGACGGCAGGCAACACGGTCGACTGCCGAGTTTCTCCCGCCGCGACCCGCGTTCAGCGATTCTCGCGCAAGACGGCGCCGGCGCGCGCGGCGTCAGCCGTCTCCGCGCGGCTTATGGCCCCTGATCACCGCGATGGGCAGGGGCCCCACGTCGTGCTGGTCGACCTCGGCCACCTCGGAGAGCCCCGCGCCGCCGAGCAGCGCGGGGAGCCTGCCCGCGAGGTGGTCGTCGAACCGCGAGGCCCGGAAGAGCGCCCGCGCGAGGGCGCGGCCCGGCGCGCTGCGCGGCGACCCGAGGTCGGCGAGGACCAGCGCGCCGCCCGGACGGAGCACGCGGACGATCTCCCGCGCCGTCCGCTGCTTGTCGTCCACGGTGAGGTGGTGGAACATCAGGGTGGACACCACGCGGTCGAACGTGCCGTCCGGGTACGGCAGCGCCCAGGCGAGGGCGCGCTCGAAGCGCACGCCCGCGCCGGCGCGCTCGTCCTTCTCGCGGGCGAGGGCGAGGACCTTGTCGTCGCCGTCGACGCCGTGGACCTCCACGCCGGGGTGGCGCTGCTTCGCGAGCAGGGCCAGGGTGCCCGTGCCGCACCCCACGTCGAGCAGCCGCTGGCCGGGGGCGAGCTCTGCGTGCGTGAGGACCCGGTTCCGGAAGGCGTCCTCGCGCATCACCCAGCGCACCACCGGGTCGTAGAAGCGCGTCAGGGCGGCCGGGCCGAGGGCGTGAATGTATCGAGCGGTCGTGTTCATGGCGTCTCCTCCGTGGAACGTCTCGCCGGGGGACGCACGGCGCGCGCGCTCATTACACCCCGATCGTGGCGACCCCGATCCCGGAGGCGCTCCAGCCCCGGGGGCCCGCCGCGGCGCCGCGGCGCCGCGCGAGCGCCCGGGCGCCGAGGGCCGCGCTCTCCCGATTCCCCGCTCCCCGCGACCGCGCTCCCCCCGCTCTCGGCGCCAGGTCCAGGCGTCGATGCGGCGCTCGGCGTCGTGCCTTCCGGCATCGAGCATGGATGTCTCGCGCCGGCGCTCTCAAACAATCTTCGAGAAGGATGATCCATCCTCCACAATGCCCAAACCCGCATCGAGGCCGGGATCGTGGCGCGGTTCGGACTGGCCATCGCTCCCGCGGGCCTGGTATGGACGTGCTGGCGGTGCGAGTAGTAGTGGACGGGCTATCGCAGGTAAGTCGCCGGGCGGTCTGTCACGAAAACGCCCCCCTCGGGCCGAGCGCGTCTCTCGGCCCGAGCGCTTTTGTAACCCGGCGAAGGGCGCTCCGCGCGCCCTCCGGTCGAGCGCTCGCCGTCACGAGCGCGGCCCAGGCCGGCAGGCCCGCTGCCGGTCAGGCGGCGAGCCAGGCCGGCAGGCCCGCTGCCGGTCAGGCGGCGAGCCAGGCCGGCAGGCCCGCTGCCGGTCAGGCGGCGAGCGCCCCGCGCGCCGGCGCTCACTCGCGCTGACAGGCCTTGTACTCTTCGAAGGCCTCGGCGCACGGGACCACGAAGTCGGTCCTGCAGGGAATCGCGGTGTCCATGCACGCGAAGAGCGGCTCGAGCCAGTCCTGGACCCACGCGCAGGGCGTGTTGTCGGGGATGTAGATGCCCGTGCCCATGCACTGGAAGTACTCCCCGGCCTGGGCGCTGCACGCGCGCGGCGCGGAGAGCAGCGATGCGCACTGCGCTCGACACGCGTTGTCGGGACATGCCGGGTCGAAGAGCGCGCAGAAGGTGTGGCACGACTCCATCGGGGAGGGGCCCGGCGCCGTGGAGCCCGTGCCGACGCCGCTCATCCCGCCCGCGCCGGCCCCCCCGGGGCCGGTGGGCTCCCCGTCGACGACCACGTTGCCGCCGCAGCCGCTCGCCCCCGCGAGCGCCACGAGCGAAGCCAAGAATGTCGAGATCAGCGCCGTTCGCATGCCGGCATCCTACACCGGGGCGCGCGCGCCGCGTCGATCACTCCACCGACTGCGCCTGCTCGATGGCGTCCTCGCGGCGCTCGCGGCGGTTGCACGCGAGCACCTTCTTGCGGACGCGCACCGCGTCGGGCGTGACCTCGACGAGCTCGTCGCCGTCGATCCACTCCATCGCCGTCTCGATCGTGAGCAGCCGCGGGCTGGCGAGCAGGACGTTCTCGTCCTTGCCGTGGTTGCGCACGTTCGACAGCTTCTTCTCCTTGATCACGTTGACGTCGGTGTCGTTCGGCCGGTTGTGCTCGCCGATGATCATCCCCTCGTAGACCTCGACGCCGGGGACGATGAAGAACGTGCCGCGCGGCTGCAGGTGGTGCAGCGCGTACGGGGTCGCCACGCCGGTGCGGTCGGCGACGATGGCCCCGGTCGGGCGGCGCATCATGGGGCCGCCCCAGGGGGCCCAGCCGTCGAACATCGTGTTGAGCAGGCCCGTCCCGCGCGTCGCCGTCAGGAACTCGCCCCGGAAGCCGATGAGCCCGCGCGACGGCACGCGGAACTCCAGGCGCGCGCGCCCGAAGCCGGGGTTCGTCATCTTCACCATCCGGCCGCGCCGCGTG
Source organism: Sorangium cellulosum (assembly GCF_004135735.1). Classification (GTDB taxonomy): domain Bacteria; phylum Myxococcota_A; class Polyangia; order Polyangiales; family Polyangiaceae; genus Sorangium; species Sorangium cellulosum_F. Next base: position 1,208,710 of record NZ_CP012670.1, read on the forward strand.
CCCAGGCGCTCGGTCACGACGCCCACGTAGGTGTCCGGCACGTCCACGACCACGAGCTCGACCGGCTCCATGACCTCGCCGTCGATCTCGCGCGTGACCACCTCGGGGTTCGAGAGCTGCATCTCGTAGCCCTCGCGCCGCATCGTCTCGACCAGGATCGCGAGCTGGAGCTCGCCGCGGCCGAGCACGACGAACGTGTCCGGCACCTCGGTCGGCTCCACCCGGATCGCGAGGTTCTTCATCGCCTCGCGCTCGAGCCGCTCCTTCAGGTGACGGCTCGTGAGGAACTTCGACTGCTTGCTCTTGCCGGCGAACGTCGACGTGTTCACGCCGATCTTCATCTTGATCGTCGGCTCCTCGACGACGATCCGGGGCAGCGCCTCGGGGGTCGACGGATCGGTGATCGTGTCGCCGATCGTGACCGACTCGAGCCCCGCGATCGCCACCACCTCGCCCGCGGCGGCGCTCTCGACCGGGACGCGCTTGAGCCCCTCGTAGGCGTAGAGCACCTTCACGTAGCCGCGCGACGGCCCCGCCTCGCCGAGGAGCGTGACGTCGGCGCCGGAGCGGGCGGTGCCCCGCATCACGCGGCCGACCGCGATCCGCCCCACGTACTCGTCGTGCGTCGTGTTGCAGACGATGACCTGGAGCGGCCCCTCGGGGTCGCCGGACGGCCCGGGGATCCGCTCGAGGATGGTCTCGAAGAGCGGCTCGAGGTCCTTGGCCTCGTGCTCGAGCTCGCGCTTGGCCTGGCCGAGCTTCCCGATCGCGTACAGCGTCGCGAAGTCCATCTGCGCGTCGCTCGCCTCGAGGTCGCAGAAGAGGTCGAACACCTCGGAGAGCACCTCGTGGGCGCGCGCGTCGCCGCGGTCGATCTTGTTGATGACGACGATGACCGGGAAGCCGCGCTGGAGGCACTTCGACAGCACGAACCGGGTCTGCGGCAGCGGGCCCTCGGCGGCGTCGACGAGGAGCAGCGCCCCGTCGGCCATCATCAGCGTGCGCTCGACCTCCCCGCCGAAGTCGGAGTGGCCGGGCGTGTCGACGACGTTGATCTTGATCCCGCGGTACCGGACGCTGGTGTTCTTCGCGAGGATGGTGATGCCGCGCTCCCGCTCGAGGTCGTTCGAGTCCATGACCCGCTCGGCCACGACCTCGTTCTCTCGGAAGGCGCCCGACTGGCGGAGCATGTGATCGACGAGCGTGGTCTTCCCGTGGTCGACGTGGGCGACGATGGCGATGTTGCGAAGGTCTTTACGCGGCATATACGGCGGCGGCCGTGTAGCATGCGTCCCACGGAGGAGCGAGCCCATCCTGCACGAGCTCGGTCGGCCGGCCGGGGTCGTGGCTTGGACGGGCGCCGGGCGCGGCGGTAGAATGTCTGTCGATGTTGCCCGCGTCGACGTTGCCCACGGGAGAGCATGCCCCGCCGAGCGAGACGCGGCGGCATCGCCGCCGCCCGTCGCCGATCCATTTCCCTGACGAGGCGGAAGTGCCCGAGACCAAGCGCCACCTGGAGCTGAGAACGCTGCTGTACCTGGTGCTCAAGCGCTTCGCGGACCGGCACAGCATCGGGAGCGACCAGTTCGTGTACTGGCACGCGTCCGATCCGTCGCGCTGCGTGGCGCCGGACGCGTTCGTGCGCCTCGGGACGCCGGACACACCGTTCCGGTCGTGGAAGACGTGGGAGCGCGGCGCCCCGGAGCTCGCGGTGGAGATCGTGAGCGACAGCGACGCGGAGCCGGCGCCGTGGGCGGAGAAGCTCGCGCGGTACCACGAGCTCGGCGTCGTCGAGCTCGTGCGCTTCGACCCGGCGGCGGGCGAAGGGGAGCGGCTGCGGGTCTGGGATCGGGTCGACGGCGACCTGGTCGAGCGTGACGTGGAGGGGGATCGCGCGGCGTGCGACGCGCTGGACCTGCACTGGGTGGTCGCGCCCGCGGAGGGCCAGCCCGTCGCCCTGCGCCTGGCCCGCGACGCGGCCGGCCGCGAGCTGCTGCCGACGCCGACCGAGGCCGCCAGGGCGGAGGCCGAGGCGCGCCGGGCGGCCGAGCGCCGCATCGCCGAGCTGGAGGCCGAGCTGCGCCGGCGAGGCGGCGGCTGACGCGCCGGGCGTAACCGGCGATCCCGAAGCGCCCATCCCCGCAGATCCCGCCGGACGACTGGCGCCGCACCGACACGGGGCGGAGCGCGCGTCCGGCCCGGGCGCGGCTTGGACGGGCGCCGGTCGCGGCGATAGAATGTCTGTCGATGTTGCCCGCGTCGACGTTGCCCACGGGAGAGCATGCCCCGCCGAGCGAGACGCGGCGGCATCGCCGCCGCCCGTCGCCGATCCATTTCCCTGACGAGGCGGAAGTGCCCGAGACCAAGCGCCACCTGGAGCTGAGAACGCTGCTGTACCTGGTGCTCAAGCGCTTCGCGGACCGGCACAGCATCGGGAGCGACCAGTTCGTGTACTGGCACGCGTCCGATCCGTCGCGCTGCGTGGCGCCGGACGCGTTCGTGCGCCTCGGGACGCCGGACACGCCGTTCCGGTCGTGGAAGACGTGGGAGCGCGGCGCCCCGGAGCTCGCGGTGGAGATCGTGAGCGACAGCGACGCGGAGCCGGCGCCGTGGGCGGAGAAGCTCGCGCGGTACCACGAGCTCGGCGTCGTCGAGCTCGTGCGCTTCGATCCGACGGCGGGCGAAGGGGAGCGGCTGCGGGTCTGGGATCGGGTCGACGGCGACCTGGTCGAGCGTGACGTGGAGGGGGATCGCGCGGCGTGCGACGCGCTGGACCTGTACTGGGTGGTCGCGCCCGCGGAGGGCCAGCCCGTCGCCCTGCGCCTGGCCCGCGACGCGGCCGGCCGCGAGCTGCTGCCGACGCCGACCGAGGCCGCCAGGGCGGAGGCCGAGGCGCGCCGCATGGAGGCCGAGGCGCGCCGGGCGGCCGAGCGCCGCATCGCCGAGCTGGAGGCCGAGCTGCGCCGGCGAGACGGCGGCTGACGCTGCGCGGGCCGCCGGCGAGCCTGAAGAGCCCTTCGCCAACGGGGCCAGCGGACGACCGGCGCCGAGCTCCGCCAGCGGACGACCGGCGCCGAGCTCCGCCAGCGGACTGCCGGCGCCGAGCTCCGCCAGCGGACGACCGGCGCCGAGCTCCGCCAGCGGACTGCCGGCGCCGAGCTCCGCCAGCGGACTGCCGGCGCCGAGCTCCGCCAGCGGACTGCCGGCGCCGAGCTCTCACGAGGCGGTTGACAGGCGAGCGAGCGCCGCCCTAGGGTGCGCGCCGTGCTGGTGCCTGGGCGCTCGCCCAGGCTGAATAGGGAACCCGGTGAGATTCCGGGGCTGCCCCGCAGCGGTAAGCGAGAACGACCTCCACGACACGCACTGGCCCGTCGAGGGCTGGGAAGCGGTGGACAGTAGGAAGCCGGCCACGCCGGAGCGCTCGCAAGCCCGAAGACCTGCCAGCATCCGGCGGCGGGAGACATCTGGCGCCGGTTCGACCTGGGAGCCTCGAGGGAGGCGGTCCGGTCCGAGCCGCCGCAGCTCCCCTGCGCACGTCCCGGATTCCGCCCTGCCCCCCGCGTTGCCCCTCGGTCGCCCGCGGGGGCGAGAGGTCGGTCCGGCGCATGGCGCCATGACCAGCTTTTCCTCCTCGCGAGCTCGATGCGAGCGGTCCAGCGCCGCTCCGGACGATGGCAGCGAAGGAGGACACGCGTGCTGCGCGAGACGATCACGAGAGGCCCTGGGCGCCGGATTCCGCGCTTCAGGCTCGCCGTTCTATCCACCGTGCTGGCCATCGCGCGCCTCGCGCGCGCCGAGGGCGATCTCGCGCAGCCCGCGCAGGGCACGGCGGCGCGCATGGAGGGCGCCGAGGGCAGCGCCGCGCCGCCCGCGGAGCGCGCCGGGGCGCTCGCGGGCGACGCGGCGGCCGCGGACGACGGCGGCGCGATCGAGGTCACCGTCCGCGCGGAGAGGCCAGGCGGCGAGGCCGCGTCGCGCGTCTCCGTCGGACACCGCGAGCTCGAGCTCAGGCCGAGGCTCCGGCCAGGCGACATCGTCGAGGCGGTGCCAGGGCTCTTCGCCGTGCAGCACGCGGGCGGCGGCAAGGCGAACCAGTATTTTCTCCGCGGCTTCGACGCGGATCACGGGACGGACGTCGCGTTCTTCGTCGACGGCGTCCCCGTCAACCTGGTCAGCCACGGCCATGGACACGGGTTCACCGATCTCTATTTCCTGATCCCGGAGCTCGTGACCGGGATCGACGGGTACAAGGGCCCTTATTACGCGGGAATCGGCGATTTCGGCACGGCGGGCGCCGTCAATTTTCGGTTCGCGGAGAAGCTCGAGGAGAGCCATGCGCAGCTCAGCCTGGGCCAGCACGGGATCCTGCGCGGCCTCGTGATCGAGTCGCCGGAGCTCGGCGACGACGTCCGCGTGGTGGCGGCGGCGGAGCTCTACCGGAACGACGGGCCCTTCCTCAGCCCGGAGCGGCTCAGGCGCTTCAACGTGTTCCTCCGGGCGACGCATGACGTCGGCCGTACCGGCAAGATCCAGGCGACCTGGATGTCCTATGGATCGACCTGGTACGGCTCCGGTCAGATCCCCGCGCGCGCCGTGTGCGGGGAGGGCGAGCAGGACAGCGGGAACCCGCCGCCGTCGGCCTATGGGCAGCCGTGCATCGATCGCTTCGGCTCCATCGATCCGAGCGAGGGCGGGGCGACCGAGCGGCACATGGCGTCCGTGGCGTACACGACGACGTGGGGCGGGGCCGACTTCCACGCGATGGCCTACGGCGCTCGCTATCGCTTCACGCTGTACTCCAATTTCACCTTTTTCAGCGAGGACCCGGTCCACGGCGACCAGATCGAGCAGAACGACGATCGCGTCGTCGGCGGCGCCGAGCTCCGGCTCCGCAGGCATTACGAGCACGGCGGGGCGAAGTTCACCACGTCCATCGGCGCGCAGGTCCGCGCCGACGAGATCGACAAGTCGCTCCACCATGACGTGGCGCGCGAGCGGCTGGAGGAGCGGGACAGGGCCCACATCGACGAGAGCCAGATCGGCGTCTATGTCGAGCAGGACGCGCGGCTCCTGCGCTGGCTCCGCCTCGTGCTGGGGGCGCGCGGGCAGTGGATCGGCGTCCACGTCGATGATCCGCGCGAGGATCTCGGGCGGACCGGGGACAGGTCGAGCGGTTTCCGGGGCGAGATGCAGATCTTGCCGAAGCTCATGGCGATCGTCTCGCCCGTCGAGGCGCTCGATCTGTTCGCGGACTTCGGGCGGGGCTTTCACTCGAACGACGCGCGGGGCGCGGTGCGGGGCGAGGGCGCGGCGACGCTCATCACCCCCGCGACGGGCTACGAGGTCGGCGCGAGGGTCACCCCCTTTCGTGGCCTGACGCTGAGCGCCGCGGGGTTCCTCCTCGATCTGGACTCGGAGCTGGTCTGGAGCGGCGACGCCGGGGTGACCGAGGCGTCGGGGCAGACGCGGCGCTACGGGATCGAGGTGAGCGGGCGTTACCGGCTCGGGAATTGGCTCTTCGCCGACGTCGACGCGACCCTCACCCGGGCGCGGTTCCGCGCGAACGCCGGCAACGGCAATGCGGTCGCCCTCGCGCCGACCCGGACGTTGACCGCGGGGATCGGCGTGCGCCCGACGATCGGGGCGTTCACCCCGTTCGGGGCGCTGCGGGTCAAGGCGATCGGCGCGCGGCCCGCGACCGAGGACGAGGCGCTGACCGCCGAGGGGTTCACGGTCGTGGACGCCAGCGCGGGGCTCCGGTGGAGGAACGTCGAGGCGGCCGTGGACGTCCAGAACCTGTTCGACGCGAGGTGGCGCGAGGTGCAGTTCGCGAGCGAGTCGAGGCTGCCGTACGAGCCGGATGCGGTCACCGGGATCCATTACTCTCCGGGGTGGCCGTTCACGGCGATCGGACGAGCGACGCTGTACTGGGAGTGAGCGCGGCGGCGACGCTCGAGGCGGCGGAGGTGGGCGCGATCGCGGCGGGCGTTTTCCGTCTCCCGCGTCCCGCGTCCCGCGTCCCGCGTCCCGCGTCCCGCGTCCCGCGTCCCGCGTCCCGCGTCCCGCGTCCCGTCTTCCGTCTTCCGTCTCCCGTCTTCCGTCTTCCGTCTCCCGCGTCCCCTCCCCGTCCTCGTGCGCGTGCGCGTGCGCGTGCGCGTGCGCGATTGTGCCGCCATACGCTCACCCGCGACACATCCTTGTGAGCATGGCGACAATTCGAGCCAGCAAGGTCTTCGCGTCTTCCGCATCAGCAGACGGCACAAAGCCTGCCACACGGCAGACGTCCAACAGCGAGCCGCATTCCATCGCAGAGCCACGGGCGATTGCGTAGAAGCGTGCTCGATCTGCGATCGCCGGTTTTCCCGAACCTTCTGCGATGTTGAGTGGAACTGACATGGCTGCGCGTTTGAGTTGATCGCGAAGCTCCCGCTCTCCCCGAGGAAGACGCGCGACCAGACGAAGCGCAAGAGTCAGGAACTCAATAGAGCAGTGGTAGACGTCCAGGTTTTCATGGTCGAGGAGGGCCATGCTTTTGAAGTCGTCGCAGGAGCGGGCTCAATTGCGTAGAAGGGGATGATTCCGGGCTGAAAGGGGTCGAACCGGAGCGCGCACGCGCACGCGCACGCGCACGCGCACGCGCACGCGCACGCGCACGAGGACGGGGAGGGGACGCGGAAGACGGGAGAGGGGAGACGGGAGAGGGGAGACGGGAGAGGGGAGACGGGAGAGGGGAGACGGGAGACGGGAGACGGGAGACGGGAGACGGGAGACGGGAGACGGGAGACGGGAGACCATCGACGTGGCGTCAGCTTGAGAGATGCACCCCAAAGCGCATGCACGCCTGCGCCGAGATGGCGCGCGTCGTGCGCCCAGGCGGTCCGCTCCTCCTCGCCTTCCACGTGTCCGCGCCGGAGTTCCTCGCGGGCAGCACGCGGCACCTGGACGAAAGGTAGGACCATCGCGTGTCGCTGGCCGGTCACTTCCTCGATCGCGACGAGGTCGGCGCCGAGCTCGCGCGCGCGGGCTTCGACACCACCGCGCGCCTCGATCGTGGGCCCAGCACGCCGCGGGAGCTCCCGAGCCGGCGCTGTTACCTGCTCGCGGTGCGCCCCCATGGCGTAGCCCCGTGAATCACCCAGGAGACGCTGGCCGCAACGAGCGCGATCTGTGCCGCCATCGCCACGATCTGTGCCACAGCAGGGGGGTCGGACACTGGCTCAACCGCAATGCATTGCGACACACCGGGGTCCGGACCCCCTGAGACGCTCCGTGGAGCGTCCTTTGTGGGTTAAATTGTGCCAAAATCCGCTCCTCATCTCGGATTTTTGTGCCACTGGCCCCCCGAACGCGTTGCACGTTGTGCCAGATGGGGGGGCGAGACCTCTCCCGAGCGCAACGCAGAGCGCCCGGCGTGGCTCGCGGCCAGACCCGGCGGCGAGGTCCGCTGCCAAGGCAAGGGGTTCGCGGCCATCGAGGACAGCCCGCGGGCGCACCTCTTCGTCGACGCCGACTCCCTCGAGGAGGTCGTCGAGGGCCGGAAGGCCCTCGACGGCGTGCGCCTCGACGGCCGGTGACCGTCACGGCGCGCGCAGGTGGTGCTTGACCGCCTCCGTGAGCCAGTCCCACTCCGGCGCCCGCCCCGACGAGGCGGGCTCTCCGTTCATGATCGCGACGAGCTCCCAGTAGCGCGACGCGCGCGGAGCGTGCCTGGTGAACCGATCGCGCAGCGACGCGCGGAACGCCCCGTCGGCCGGCTTGCCGGACGCCGCGGCGAACCCCGAGACGAAGCCCTCGACGATCCGCGCGGCCTCGGCCGACGACGGCGCGACGCCGCGAGCCCGGGCGTCGCGCGCGGCGCGGGCCGCCTCGTCGCTCGCGCGCTTGTAGGCCGCGACGTCGAAGCCGCCGCCCCACGTGTCCGCCGCGTCCGCGCGCAGGTTCTCGAGGAACGTCGGGTCCGAGAGGATCCCGGCGAGCTCGATCCACGCGTCGAGCTGCGCGGGCGTGGGCTCGTCCGGCAGCCTCGGCGTGCTCGCCTCGATCATCCCGCGCAGCTACGGCTGCCGCGCGCTGTTCGTCCGCTGCCGCCGCCCGGCGCGTCGCCGCTCGCCGTTCGTCCGCTGCCGCCGCCCGACGCGCCGCCGCGTGCCGTTCTTCGTCCGCTGCCGCCGCCCGTCGTTGCGACGCGCGGCGCCCTGGGCTTCCATGCCGCCGTCCCGTGACGACGCCACTCCTCCAGCCGCTCCGCGCCCCGCGTGTCCGCGCGGAGCTCGTCGCGAGCGGCTGGGAGCTGTTCTCGGCGCTCCTGTTCCTCTCCGCGGTCGTCCCCGCGGCCCTGGCCACGCCGTGGCCGGCCGCCATCCTGCTCGCCTCGATGGCGCTCTCGACCTCGCTCTCGGGCGTGCTCGCCCGGCGCGGCGATCGCGGCTTCGCCATCGCCGCGGCCATCCGCACCCTCTCCTGGCCGCTCGCGGTCTCGCCCCTCGCCGCGCGCGGCGCCGCCGCCGCCGCGATCCCGTCGTGGCCGGGCGCGCTCGGGATCCCCGAGGCGCACGCGCGCCCGTCGTGGCTCGGGCTCCTGGTCGCCGCCGTCGCCTTCGGCGTCATGGCCGGCGGCATGCGCCGCGCCATCTACCGCAGCCTGCTCGGCCAGGACGCCGCCGAGGGGGGCGCCCCCTCCGCCGCCTCGGCGCGCGCGCTCGCCGCGACGCTCAGATCGCGGCTCGCCGAGTCGGCCACCGCCGCCGGCATCGTCGGAGGCCACGTCATGCTGCTCTTCAGCGTCGCGTTCCTCCGCACGCAGAGCCAGATCGTGTTCCAGGCGTGGTTCAAGGTCGTGCCGCTCCTCGCGCTCGCCGGCACCCTCGGCTTCACCCTCGCGGTGCGCCCCGCCACGCGCGCCGTCGTCGCCGCGCTCCTCGCCGGCCCCTCCGGCGACCCCGCGCTGCTCGCCCGCGGCCTCGCGCGCGCCGAGCGCCTCCCCGGCGTCCTCGCCTCCCTCAACTTCGCGCTGTGGCTCGGGTGCACCGCGATCGGCATCGCCTACGTGCGCCCCGGGCCCCACGCGCACGCCGCCGCCTCCTTCAGCGTCGCCGACGCGATCATGCAGATCGGCTTCGGCGCGCTCTTCGCCTTCGGCGTCTCGTTCTACCAGCGCGCGTGGCACAAGGACTCGGTCGCCCGCGTCATCGATCTGCTGCGCGCGTGGACCGGGGCGCCCGCCCGCGGCGGCGCGCCCCCGACGCCCCTCCGGCAGCGCATGCTCCGCGACTTCGGGCTGCCGCTCCTCTTCACGGGGCTCCTCTCGCTCTTCTCCTCCATCGCCCTCTACCGCGCGCTCGCGACCGGCTCGTCTCTCAACGAGGACTTCAACGCCATCACCGCGCTGTTCGCCTCGTTCTCCCTCCTCGTGCTCGCCGCGCTGGGCGTGGTCGCGCGGGCGGCGCGCGAGCTGTCGCGCCCCATGGCCCAGCTCGCGCGCGCCGCCGACGAGGTCGCCCGCGGCAAGCTCGACGCCGTGGTGCCGCGGCTGTCCGGGCCGACCGAGGTCGTGGGGCTCGGCGAGAGCGTCGAGCGCATGCGGCAGGCGCTGTCCCGGACCATCGCCGAGCTCGAGCGCGAGCGCGCCGGCCTCGAGGAGAACGTGGCCGCGCGCACCGCGGAGCTCACCGGCGCGCTCTCCGAGCTCCGGCGCACCCAGGCCGCGCTCATCCAGGGCGAGCGGCTCGCCTCGATCGGCGTGCTCGTCGCCGGCGTGGCGCACGAGATCTACAACCCCCTGAACGCCATCGCCGGCGCGGCCCAGCCGATCGAGGAGCTCGCCGCGGAGCTGCGCGACGTCCTCGACGCGTACCGGGCGGCCGAGCGCGAGCTGCCGGAGGAGCGCCGCCGCGCGCTCGAGGCGCTCCGCGAGCGGCTCCAGACCGAGGCGACGCTCGAGGACCTGGTCGGCATCTCGACCGTCGTCCACCGCGCGGTCGCGCGCAGCGTGCGCATCGTCACCAACCTGAAGAGCTTCTCGCGCGCCCCGGGCGAGCCGCTGCCCGTCGATCTGCACGCGGGGCTCGAGGAGACGCTGGTCCTGCTCGGCCCGCGGCTCCGGCAGGCGGACATCGAGGTCGTCAAGCGCTACGGCGAGCTGCCGCCCATCACGTGCCAGGGCGGCGAGATCAACCAGGTATTCATGAACCTCCTCGTCAACGCGATCCAGGCGCTGGAGGAGATGCGCGCCGCCCCGGCCGGCGCGGGCGGCGTCGACGGGGAGGAGGCCGCGGGGGACGGGATCGCGGCGGGCGGCGCCGCGAGCGAGGGGGCGCCCGCGGCGCGGGCGATCCGCATCGAGACCTGGGTCGAGGAGGACATGGCCGCCGTCGCCATCGCCGACAGCGGCCCGGGCGTGCCGGCCGACCTCGCGCAGCGCATCTTCGACCCGTTCTTCACGACGAAGCCGCGCGGGCAGGGCACCGGCCTCGGGCTCTCCATCTCCACGGACATCGTCCGGCGGCACGGCGGCTCGCTCACCCTCGCCCCCGCGGCCGAGGGATCGCCCCGCCGCGCGCCGGCCGGCGCGCGCTTCGTGTGCCGCTTGCCCCTCGATCCTCGCCCGAGGAGCTCCCGTCCGCAAGCCGATGCGCCGGCGCGGCCGGCGGGCGCCTGAGCGGGCGCGCGATCGGCGCCGGTCTCCCACCCCGCCCCCACGCGGAGCGCGTCGCACATTCCTCGTCGAGCCGATCGCGGCCCCGTAGACCGGCTGTATCAAAACGGATACCTTCGGCTGGCGATCCGACTCACCGCACAGCGCAATAAGGCCCTTTGAGACAAGCGAAACGCTCTTTCGGGGAGCGCTGAGGAGAAACGAAGGCACCATGGAGCGCGCGATTCAGCGACCGGCAGGTCCCAAGGCTTCGAGCGCCGATCCGTTGATCGGCAAGGTCGTGGCCGGCCGGTACCGGCTCGAGGCACGGCTTGGCGAAGGCGGCATGGGCGTCGTGTACCGCGCCCGTCACGTGCTGATCGACCGCGTCGTCGCCCTGAAGCTCATCCGGCCCGATCTCCGCGGAGAGACCCACCTCCGCGCGTGGATGCTGCGCGAGGCACGCGCCGCGAACCGCGTTGATCACGCCCACATCATCGATATCCACGACATCGGCGAGACCGAGGAGGGCGAGCTCTACCTCGTCATGGAGTACCTCGTGGGCACGCCGCTCTCGGCGGAGCTCGCGCGCGGCCCCATGCCGATCGCGCGCTCGGTCGACATCCTCGAGCAGATGTGCGCCGCGCTCGCCCGCGCCCACGACCTCGGCGTCGTGCACCGCGACCTGAAGAGCGACAACATCCTGCTCACCCAGCGCGGCGGCCGGAAGGACTTCGTGAAGATCCTCGACTTCGGCCTCGCCGCCATCGCGCGCGACCCGCGCCTCGCCCCGAAGGGCGCCGTCTTCGGGACGCCCGAGTACATGTCGCCCGAGCAGGCCCGCGGCGAGGAGGCCACCGCGCAGTCCGATCTCTACGCGCTCGGCGTGCTCTTCTTCGAGATGCTCACCGGGCAGCTCCCCTTCCGCGCCAACGATCGCGACACCCTCCTCGAGATGCAGCGGACCCACGCGCCGCCGCGCCCCCGCGCGATCCGCCCCGACGCGCACGCGCAGGGCGAGGCGATCGTGCTGCGCCTGCTCGAGAAGGACATCCGCAAGCGCTACCGCGACGCCCACCACCTCCAGGAGGAGCTGAAGGCGCTCCAGCGCGGGCTCCCGGCCCACGCGTGGGAGACCGAGACGGGCGACGGCGTGCCGCTGCCGCCGCCGCCGCCGCCGCCGCAGAGCGCGGGCGTCATCGAGTGGGCGAGCCGCGCGGCGCTCTTCTCGCGCATGGTCTCGCGCGCCTACCCGTCCGGGCAGGTGCCGCAGGAGGTCCAGAACGGCCTCGCGCAGGCGTGGGATCTCGCCGCGCGCGCCAACCGGCTCGAGGGCGAGGTCGCGAGCCTCACCCGCAAGCTCGAGGCGCTCGAGCGCCGCGGCCGCGCGCTGCGCGCCGAGATCGGCCGCAAGGTCGAGGAGCTCGCGCACGAGGAGTCGCGCGTGATGCGCGAGGCGATGGCCGACGGCGAGGACGTCGAGAAGGTCCGCGTCGAGCTCACCGCCGCCGAGAAGCTCGCGCTGGCCGCGCGCCAGCTCGCCGACGCGGCCGCCCGCCAGGGCAACCACGATCCGCTCGTCTACGAGCGCGCGGGCGCGGCCGCCGCGACCGCGCAGGCGAAGCGCGAGCAGCTCGGCCGCTACGAGCACAAGAAGAACGCGCGCGAGGCGAACGCGCGCGACCTGCGCCGCCAGATCGACGAGCTGCGCGCCCAGCTCGCCCGCTACGCCGAGGCCCTGGAGGAGGACCTCGCGCAGGGCCGCGAGCGGGTCGCGGCGCGCACGCGCGAGGGGCTCGCCTACGAGAAGTCGTTCAGCGAGGCGTCGAACCTCCTGCTCAGCCACCTGCGCAACAAGCCGGAGTGCCGGGACCTCGTGGCGGAGCTGCTCACCTCCCACGCCAGCCCCAACAACGCCGAGTCGGGCTCGGATCAGCGGCTGTCCGGTCAGGATCGGCGCATGAACGCGACCGAGCGCAACTGAGACCAGCGCAGCGCGACAAGCCGCGTAAACGCGCGATATCACGCGTCCCGCCACCGCATCCTGCGAAATCTCCCTAAGCATTCTCCTGACAGCATGGGTGCTGACAGCGGCAGATGTCGTGTGGCCGTCTCACACCCTCTCGACGGCGATTGCCATGCATGGTAGCTAGCGAACGCCACGGCGATCCCAGCGGGGGGGGCTCGCCCGGCAGCGCCGGGCTATTCCCGACACCCAACGGGCGTCGAGGGACGAGGCTGTGCTGAAGCGTCGGCGTTAGAGCAAGAATCCATCCGGCAGCGCGCCGGTTCCCTTCCCCTTTACGCAGGCGGCCAACCCCTCGGAACCACGAAGCCGCGGGCGGCGACGGCGCCACCCGCTGCCTCGGATCTTGCGATGGAGGCACACCGTCATGAACCTCATCCGGTCCCAAAGGGCCTGGCTCGCACCGCTGCTGGCCGGGCTCGCTGCGCTCGCCCTGCTGCTCAGCGGCGGGATCGCCAGCGCCAGTGAATCCGATCTCGTCCTCCCCGATCTCGGGAGCCAGTCCTTCGGCGGCGTCGACGGCCGCACGCTGCTCCTCGGCGGCATCGTCGTCTGCGCGCTCGGTCTCGCGTTCGGGGTCATCATCTTCTCGCAGCTCAACAAGCTCCCGGTCCACCGCGCGATGCGGGACATCTCGGAGCTCATCTACGAGACCTGCAAGACGTACCTGGCCACGCAGCTCAAGTTCATCCTGGTCCTGGAGGTCCTGATCGGCGCGGTCATGGTCCTCTACTTCGGGGTGCTGCGGCACATGGAGGCCACGAAGGTCCTGGTCATCCTGCTGAGCAGCCTGGTCGGCATCGCGGGGAGCTGCGGCGTCGCGTGGTTCGGCATGCGCATCAACACGTTCGCGAACTCGCGCGCCGCGTTCGCGAGCCTCAAGGGCAAGCCGTTCCCGACGTACGCCATCCCGCTCAAGGCCGGGATGAGCATCGGCGCCGTGCTCATCAGCACCGAGCTCATGCTCATGCTGATGATCCTGCTCTTCATCCCCGGCGACTACGCCGGCCCCTGCTTCATCGGCTTCGCCATCGGCGAGTCGCTCGGCGCCTCGGCGCTCCGCATCGCGGGCGGCATCTTCACGAAGATCGCGGACATCGGCTCCGATCTCATGAAGATCGTCTTCAACATCAAGGAGGACGACGCGCGCAACCCGGGCGTCATCGCCGATTGTACGGGCGACAACGCCGGCGACTCGGTCGGCCCGAGCGCCGACGGCTTCGAGACGTACGGCGTCACCGGCGTCGCGCTGATCGCCTTCATCCTCCTCGCCGTCCCCGATCCGGCCATCCAGATCCAGCTCCTCGTCTGGATCTTCGTGATGCGCATCGTGATGGTGCTCGCGAGCATCGGCTCGTACCTCCTCAACGAGGCGATCGCGAAGGCGTCCTACGGCGACGCCGACAAGATGAACTTCGAGGCCCCGCTGACGCGCCTCGTCTGGCTGACCTCGTTCGTGTCGGTCGCGCTCACGTACGTCGTCTCGGCGCTCATGATCCCGAACCTCGGGGGCGACTCGACGCTCTGGTGGAAGCTGTCGTCGATCATCACCTGCGGCACGCTGGCGGGCGCCATCATCCCGGAGGTGATCAAGGTCTTCACCTCGACCGAGTCGCGCCATGTGCGCGAGGTCGTCACCGCGTCGCGCGAGGGCGGCGCCTCGCTGAACGTGCTCGCAGGCCTGACCGCCGGCAACTTCAGCGCGTACTGGATGGGCATCGTCCTCGTCGTGCTGATGGGCACCTCGTACCTCATCGCGGCCCAGGGCCTCGAGCAGCTGATGCTGGCCGAGAGCGTCTTCGCGTTCGGCCTCGTGGCGTTCGGCTTCCTCGGCATGGGCCCGGTGACCATCGCGGTCGACTCCTACGGCCCGGTGACGGACAACGCCCAGTCGGTCTACGAGCTCTCGCTCATCGAGAACGTCCCCGATATCGAGGCCGAGCTGAAGAAGGATTTCGGCTTCACGCCGAACTTCGACAAGGCGAAGCACTACCTCGAGGAGAACGACGGCGCGGGCAACACGTTCAAGGCCACGGCCAAGCCGGTGCTCATCGGCACGGCCGTCGTCGGCGCGACGACGCTCATCTTCTCGATCATCGTCGTGCTCACGGCCAGGCTGACGGCGAACGTGGACAAGCTCTCGCTGCTCCACCCGCCGTTCCTGCTCGGCCTCGTGACGGGCGGCGCGGTCATCTACTGGTTCACCGGCGCGTCCACCCAGGCGGTCTCGACGGGCGCCTACCGCGCGGTCGAGTTCATCCGCGCCAACATCCGGCTCGACGGCGTGGAGAAGGCCTCGATCGCCGACAGCAAGAAGGTGGTCGAGATCTGCACGCAGTACGCGCAGCGGGGGATGTTCAACATCTTCCTCGGGGTCTTCTTCTCGACCCTGGCCTTCGCGTGTCTCGAGCCGTTCTTCTTCATCGGCTACCTCATCAGCATCGCGCTCTTCGGGCTCTACCAGGCGATCTTCATGGCGAACGCCGGCGGCGCCTGGGACAACGCGAAGAAGCTCGTCGAGGTCGAGCTGAAGGAGAAGGGCACGCCGCTCCACGCGGCGACGGTCGTCGGCGACACCGTGGGCGACCCCTTCAAGGACACCTCGTCCGTGGCGATGAACCCGATCATCAAGTTCACGACCCTGTTCGGCCTCCTCGCGGTCGAGCTGGCGATCGAGATCGACCGCACGACGAGCGTGATGCTCGCGGCCATCTTCTTCGTGCTCTCGATGGTGTTCGTGTACCGCTCGTTCTACGGGATGCGCATCAAGTCGAACGAGAAGCGCGAGGCCCCGGTGGGCGTGAAGGCCCCGGCCTGAGCCGTGGCGGCCCGCCGCACCCGCGCGGGTGGGCGGGTGAGCTGGCTGGTCCTCCCCCCGCCGCCCGCCGGCGGGGGAGGCCTTGCGCCCCGCGCGCTCGCACTATAGTGACCCCTCATGCGAGCGCTCTGCCCTGCCTGCGGCTTCCACCACGAGGTGGTCCGGGTCCTCGATGACGGACGCGGCGACCAGCGGAAGGACGTGTATCAGGTCGCGCCGCTCGTCAGCTGCGATCGCACCTGGATCTCCGACGCGGAGCTGCTCGAGGCGCAGGCGCGCTTCGGCCAGGAAGCCATCCTGCCCGACGACGACGAGTAGCGCGCCGCGCGGCCTCGTGGTCGCGCCAACGCGCTCGTCGTGATCTCGAGACAGGGGCGCGGGGCGCTCTGGATTCGCGCGCGCCTGTCAACAAGTTGTCGCGCTCGTCGCATCGGGCCGCCATCGTCACGGGGCATCGTCCCCGGCCATCACCCCCGCGGAGAGGATGGCAGTGATGATGAATCGGACCTTGCGAACGGCGTTTCTTCTGGTGCTTGCGGGCGGCCTCGCCGCGATGGGGAGCGGCTGCGGCGAGGACGGCGCCCCGGGAACGCCGGGCAACGATGGCGCCCCGGGCGAGGACGGCGCTCCCGGCAAGGACGGCGCGCCCGGCAGGGACGGCGAGGACGGCGCCCCCGGCAAGGACGGCGAGGACGGCGCGCCCGGCGAGGACGGCGAGGACGGCGCGCCCGGCGAGGACGGCGAGGACGGCGAGGACGGCGCCCCCGGCGAGGACGGCGCCCCCGGCGAGGTCGGCGCGCAGGGGCCGAAGGGCGATCCCGGCGAGGACGCGCCGGTGTGGACCCGCGCGGCGAACCTCGCGGACTACGTGAAGGAGCGGGTCGAGATGTTCGCGGCCGGCGCCCTGCCCGCGGGCGAGCAGTTCCCGCTCCGCGCGGCCGCGACCGACACCCTCCGGACGCTCGCCGGCGTGGGCTCCGACGTGCTGGTGAGCTGGCTCGATCCGCTGACCTTCGACAACGGGAAGGACGCGCCCCGCTTCGGCGCCAACAACGATTACATCGCCTACTTCGGTGAAGGCTGGGACGCCGAGGCGGGCAATCCGCCGCAGTGGAACGGCTCGGGCACCGCGGGCTGGCTCTGGGTCAACCACGAGTACGTCTCCGGCGGCAGCCCGCGGCTCACGGCCGCGCCGACCGGGCAGCACCTCACGCTGGCGCGCCACCTGCGCGCGATCGGCGTGCTCACGAACGACGTCGAGTCGAACGTCTGGTCGCAGGAGGACGTCGACACCTACATTCGCTGGGAGAAGCGGCAGGTCGGCGGCTCGTGGCTCCGGGCCGTGCAGGACCCGGCGACCGGCGCGTGGGCCCTCGATCGGGGCGCGCGCGCCGTCCGCTACGACGCGACGAGCCGCACGCGGGTCCGGGTCGCGGGGCAGGGGCTCTCCGGCCCGGCGAGGGACGACGCGAGCGGCGAGGCGCTCCCGGAGGGGGTCGTGGCCGGCATCATGGGCGACTGCGCCGGCGGGCAGACGCCGTGGGGGACGGTGATCAGCGCCGAGGAGAACGTGCAGGACTACTATGGCGACCTGGAGGCGAGCTGGTCGAGCGACCAGAAGTTCCTCACCGGCCGGGGGTTCGATCCGGGCGCGCCGGTGAGCCCGGTCGTCGAGGCGAGCACCTCGGCGGAATTCGGGCGCATCTCCGACGTGAACGGCCGGCAGCCGCGCGACCATTACGGGTACCTCACCGAGATCGATCCCGGCCAGCCCGCGGGCGAGTTCGAGGGCGCGACGGCGGCGGGCACGGGCCACCTGAAGCTCGGCGTCATGGGCCGCGCGCGCTGGGAGGCGGCGACGTTCGCGGTCGACGGCGACTGGAAGCTCGTGCCGGACCAGCCGATCGTGATCTACGGCGCCGACGACCGCCGCGGCGGGCGCATCTACAAGTTCGTGACGGCCGGCGCGTACAAGGCCGGCATGACGCGGGCGGAGATCCGCGGGCTGCTCGACGCCGGCAAGCTCTACGCGGCGCACTTCGCCGGCCTCGACAACGCGACCGGCGACACCCTGGTCGCGACCGGGGCGGCGCCGACCGAGGAGGCTCCCGGCGCGGGCCAGTGGATCGAGCTCTCGGTGGACAGCGCCGCCGTGGCGCCCAACGCCGCGGCGCTCGGCGACGCGACCCGGACCGTCGGCGAGGCGCTGCGCGACCCGAGCTGGAACGGGATCGGCGGCTTCCCCTCGGACGACGACGTGCGCCGCGCGCTGTTCACGGCGAGCAACAAGGTCGGCGTCATGGAGCTGAACCGGCCCGAGGACATCGAGTGGAACCCGCGCGATCCGAGCGGGACGCCGCGGATCTACGTGACGTTCACGAACCACACGCGGCAGACGGCGCTCGATCAGGGCGGCGTGCTCTTCGACCCGGTGAGCCACGCGACGGCGTCGCCGCGGCGTGCGGACCAGGTGGGCTCGATCTTCGCCATGGAGGAGGCGGATCCCGAGCGGCCCGGGGCGTCGGCCGAGTTCCGGTTCTTCGAGGTGTGGCACGGCTCGAAGGGGAGCGGCGACTTCGACGCGGCCTGCCCGGACAACCTGCTGCTCGATCGCGACGGCGGGGTGTGGTTCGGGACCGACGGCAATCTCGGGGCGAACCCGCACGCGGACGCGTTCTACTACCTCGATCTCGACCCTGCCCACCGCGCGGGGGCGCCGGGCGTGACGCAGCCGAGCTTCGGGAAGGCGTTCCGCGTGGTGGCGATGCCGAGCGACGCGGAGGCGACCGGCCCGTCCTTCACGCCCGACATGGGCACGATCTTCATGGCCGTGCAGCACCCCGGGGAGAGCGTGTACAGCACCTGGCCGCGCCGCGACGGCGCGCTGTCGAGCGTGATCGCGCTCACCTTCCTGCCCGAGTGAGCCACGTGCGCGATCGAGGCGTTCGAGGTGGGCGCGGGCGCGGGCGCCGCGCGGGGCTGGGCTTCGCGGCGGCGGCGGCGTCGGCCGCGCTGGCCGCGGGGTGCGGCGGGGAGGGGTACGATCCGCTCGCGACCGCGGCGGCGCGCGCGGGGCGGATGGGCAACCCGGAGGCCTCGATCCCGCCGATGTGTTACGCGACCACGGCGGGGGGCGCGAACGGCTGCTGGACGTGTCACACGACGGGGCGCGGACCGAACGCGCTCGCGGATCACGAGCTCCAGCGCGCGTACAGCTTCTCGGACGCTGCGCGGAAGAACCCCTGGACCAACCTGTTCGAGGACCTCTCGGCGGCGGCGGCGCGGACGAGCGACGCCGAGATCCTCGAGTACATCCGGGAGGACAACTACGCTCCGTTGCGGAAGGCGCTCTCGGCGCGGCCGGGGTACCCGGGCTATGTGCCCGATCTCGATCTCGACGCCGGCTTCGACGAGGAGGGGTTTGCCCGCGACGGGAGCGGTTACCGGGCGGTGCGGTACAAGCCGTTCCCGGGGAGCTTCTGGCCCACGAACGGCAGTGCCGGCGACGTGTTCATCCGGTTGCCGGTCGCGTTCCGCGTCGGCGCGGACGGGGCGCCTTCGCGCGAGGTGTACAAGCTGAACCTCGCGCTGCTCGAGGCGGCGATCGCGTCCCCGTCGCCCCTGCCCGGGGAGGGGGCGGGGCCGGGCGCGGGGCTCTTGCCGGAGGGGGGGGCGGGGCGGGAGGTCGAGCCGGTGAGCGAGATCCTGGCCGGGGCCGATCTCGACGGCGACGGCGCGATCTCGGCCGCGGTGACGCGCATCCGTCGCTTGCCTGCGCGGTATGCGGGCGGGGCGGCGGGGGTCGTTGTGCGCGCGTGGGTTTACCCGCGGGGGACGGAGCTCTTGCACTCGGTGCGTTACCTCGACCCGGATCGCCCGTCGCTGCTCGCCGCGCGGATGAAGGAGCTGCGGTATGCGCGCAAGGTCGAGGAGCTGGACGACTGGGCGATCGCGCGCGCGTACGAGCTCGAGGCCGAGGAGAAGGACGAGGGCCAGCCGCCGGTCTACGCCGGCGCGCCCGAGGTCGGGTTGCGCAATGCGTTCGGGTGGCAGCTCCAGGCGTTCATCGAGGACGAGCGGGGCCGGCTCCGGCTGCAGACCGCGGAGGAGCACCGCGCCTGCATGGGTTGCCACAGCGCGGTGGGGGTCACGGTGGATCACACCTTCTCGCTGGCGCGCAAGGTGCCCGGCGCTGCCGGCTGGCGGCACCAGGACCTGCGCGGCATGCCGGACGTTCCGCAGGCCGGGCACGCCGAGCCGGAGGTCCTGACCTACCTTCGCCGCGCCCACGGGGGCGACGATTACCGCGCGAACGCGGAGATGCTCGCCCGGTTCTTCCCGGGAGGGGTGCTCGACGAGGAGGAGGTCCGGCGGGGCGCGCCCGGCGGCGACCGTGATCTCGCGTACCTCGTGGCGCCGTCGCGTGAGCGGGCGCTCCTGCTCGACAAGGCGTATCGTGTCCTGGTCCGGGCGCAGCGGTTCGAGGAGGGGAGGGAGCTCTCGCTCGGGCCGGCGAAGGGGATCCTGCGGGTCGTGGAGGAGGAGTCGACGGGGCTGGGGGAGGGGGAGAGAGTGTTTCTCGATGGGAGGGTTCATCTCGCCTGGTGATGGGGGGAGCTTTCCGGTCTTCGCCTCCGTCTTCCCTCTTCCGTCTCCCGTCTTCCGTCTCCCGTCCCCCGTCTTCCCTCTCCCGTCTTCCGTCTTCCCTCTTCCTCTTCGTGCGCGTGCGCGTGCGCGTGCGCGCTCATCCCGTGCGCGTCCTCGTGCTCGTGAACAATCGTGTTGAGCTCCGCATGATCACGAATACGCGGACGGATGAGGAAGAGGATGACGGGACACGCGCACGCGCACGCGCACGCGCACGCCAGACGAGGACGGGAAACGGGAGAGGGAAGACGGAAGACGGAAGACGGAAGACGGAAGACGGAAGACGGGAGAGGGAAGACGGGGGACGGAAGACGAAATCTGACAACGGACACGGGTGACGAGAGATGGGCCACGGAAGGCCCCAAATCTCCCGCTCGCGACTTGCGCCCTTATCACGGCCCTCTCCTTCCTCCCCCCTCCCGCGAGCGCGCTCCCCCCCGCGCGCTATCGTGGCGCCCCTTCCCCGCCTCCCGATGCCCCTCTCGTCCCCCTCGCGCCCGCTCCCCCTCCACGACAGCGCCCCGTCCGAGCTCCGCACGCTCGCGCGCCTCGCGCTGCCCATCGCCCTCGCGCAGGCGGGGCTCGTCGCGCTCTCGCTCGTCGACGTGGCGATCGTGGGCCGCGTCTCCGTCAACGAGCTCGCCTCCTGCGCCATGGGAAGGACGATCGTCCACACCTCCAATGCGCTGGGGGTCGGCATCGCGGCCGCGCTCGATCCGCTCGCGTCCCAGGCGATCGGCGCCGGCCGCCCAGGACAGGCGTGGGCGGCGCTGCGCTCGACCCTGAAGGCGGGCTTGCTCGTCAGCGTCGTCGCGTTCTCGGCCGCGCTCGCGGCGACGGCCGCGCTCGCGCCCATGGGCGTCGATCCCGCGCTGGTCCCCGGCGTGCGCCGGTACATCCTCGGCCACGCGCTCTGGATCTTCCTGTGGCCAGCCTTTCTCGCCGGGAAGAGCTTTCTTCAGGCCCACGGCGCGACGCGCCCCGCGCTCCTCGCCGTGATCGCGGCCAACGCCGTCAACCTCGTCGCCTGCAACCTGCTGGTCCGCGGCGACGAGGCGCTCCGCTGGGTGGGCCTCCCGCCGCTCGGGCTGCCGCAGCTCGGCGCCCTCGGGGCCGGGCTCGCCGCGAGCGTCGCCAGCGTGGTGCTGTCGTCGAGCGTGCTCTGGTCCGCGCGACGCCGGCGCGCGGCCGCCCCGGAACACCCGGTGCCGCTCGCGACCGTCTACCGGCTCGGCGTCCCGATCGGGCTGCAGCTCCTCGCCGAGGTGGGCGTGTTCGGGCTGGCCGCGCTGCTCGCCGGCCGGTTCGGCGCGCCCGTGGTCTCGGCGCACCAGATCGCGATCGGGCTCGCCGCGTTCACGTTCATGGGCGCGCTCGGCGTCGGCGGCGCCACCGCCGTCCGCGTGGGACACGCCGTCGGCGCAGGCCGGTCCCCCCTGCGCGCCGGCGTGCTCGGCCTCCTGCTCGGCGCCGCCCTCATGGGCGTGAGCGCCTCGGTGTACGCCTCGTTCCCCCGCCCCCTGCTCGGCGCCTTCACCCCGGACGCGGAGGTCATCGCCATCGGCGTCCCGCTGCTCCGCATCGCCGCCCTCTTCCAGCTCTTCGACGGCGTCCAGGCCGTCGCCGCCGGGGCGCTGCGCGGCGCGGGCGACGTGCGCTTCCCGTTCTGGGCCAACCTCGGCGCCCACTGGGCGTTCGGCCTGCCGCTCTCGATCGGCCTCGCGTTCGGGCTCGATCTCGGCGTCCGTGGCCTCTGGTTCGGCCTCACGGCGGGGCTCGTCGCCGTCGCGGTGGTGCTCACGACGCGCTTCGTCCGGCTGGCCCGCGCGCCGATCGCGCGGACGCTTCCGCGCAGCGGGTGACGCGCCCCCCCCGCGCGGCGCTCGGCGCGGCGAAGGAGGCCGGACCGAGCCAGGCAGCGCGCGGCTGCCTGGCCACGGGAGGCCTCGAGAGGCGCTCTCAGTCGAGGAACAGGCGCTGCCGCAGGACCCTGCCGCCCGAGAGGCGGACCGCGCCCTCGTCGGGCAGCGCCTCGCCCCGGAGCGGCAGCGATCCGGGCTGGCCGATCACGATCACGACCTCCCATGCGCCCGCCGCGACGCCCTGGAAGAGCGCCTCGCGCGTCCCGGAGATGCGCGCGCCGCCGTGGCCATCCAGGCCGATCGCCACGGGCCAGGGGCGCGCGTTCCCGTCCCGCAAGAGGTAGGCCTGCACCTCCACCGGCGCGGGTACGCGGCCCTCGGGCGTCAGCGCGATCGTGAGCCGGGCGCCCCGGCCGACCCGGGGCTCGGTGGCCGACGCGGCGCCCGGCGCCCGCGGCGCGGGGTCGTCGCCGACGTGCATCGCGAGCGTGTAGCCGGGGAGCGGGGCGGCGCCCGGCGCGAACGGCGCAGGCCGCAGCGCGAGCAGCGACACGAGGGCGACCCCCACGATCCAGCCGGCCGCGGCGGCGATCGTCCCGGCCCGCGCCCGCAGAGGGGACCGCCGCGGGGTCAGCTCAGGGCACGACGGGCCCTCGCGCGCCGCCGCGGCGCCGGCCGGTCTCGCCGCCGCGGCGCCGGCCGGTCTCGCCGCCGCGGCGTCGGCCGGTCTCGCCGCCGCGGCGTCGGCCGGTCTCGCCGCCGCGGCGTCGGCCGCTGCCACGACGTCCGGCGCTCGCTCGACGGGGAGTCCGGGCGCCTCGTCCGGGCGCGTGCCGCGAGGCGGCTCCGGGGCCGGGGGCGGCTCCGAGCCGTCGCCGATCGAGCGGCACACCGGCGCTTCCGTGTCGAGCGGCACGACGCTCGTCCCGTAGAGCGAGCCGGCGTCGGCGGCCGGCCGCCCGCCGTGGGCGATGGCCGGCTCCTCCGCGTCGAGCTCCCATGCAGGGAGGTTCCGGACGCGGATCCCCGACCTCCGGTCTTGCACAGGGCGCACCAGCGACGATGGCGGCGGCGCGTCCGCGCGCGCGTCGCGGAGCTGGGACGCGAGCCTCTCGGCGAGCCGGGCGCGGGTCTCGTCGTCGAGGGGCACCCTGGCCTCGTGCGGCTCCCGGGCGGCGCGCGGGCGCGTCGCGAGGCCGTCACGCCCGCCCGGCTCGCTGTCCGGGAGCGCCTCGTCCGCGAGCTTCCGCCGGCGCGGATCGCCCGGCGGATCCTGCTGCGCGATGCGCCTCAGGACGCGCAACAGCTCGTCATCGTCCATCCGCCGCCCCCCGTGCCGAGCCGCGCCTCGCAGCGATCGACCTTCCAGCAGCGGCGCAGCGTCGCGCGGGCAACGCGAGGGGGCGACAGGGGAGGGAGCGCTCACCGAGCTTCCGGACATGCTGCCGGCCGCCTCGATTCGCTTCCTGGATCAGCGCGAGCAACAGCTCAGGCATCTGATTCCCTTTCCCCGTGGATCGAAAGGCCCCAGTTTGCCATCGACGTTAGCCGGTCCGCGCGGCGGTCGTCAATGGAGCAGGCGCCAGGGCGCGGCTCACTTCACGCTGGCGTTGCCTGCGTTCTTCGCGTTCGCTGCCTTGCTCGCGCCGTTCGCGCCGTTCGCTGCCTTGCTCGCGCCGTTCGCGCCGTTCGCTGCCTTGCTCGCGCCGTTCTTCGCGTTCGCTGCCTTGCTCGCGCCGTTCGCTGCCTTGCTCGCGCCGTTCGCACGGTTCGAGTCGCCCGGGGGGCTTGTCAGGATTTGCACCTTGTCGCCGGCGATCTCCAGCACCGCGGGTTTTCCGCCGTAATGAGACGCCATACCGACGTCGATCCGCCAGACCTTCTCGCCACAGGCCGAGGTGATTCCGTTCCTCTGCACCGTGTGGCCCACGACCATGCGCTTCGCCGACATCGCCGAAAGCACCTGGTCCAGCGCCCCGCAGGCGCTCGATCCCGGGCTCGGCGGCGGGTCGCCCGAGTAGAGGCGCGCCCACACCGGGCTGTCCTCCGCCGCGATCACGGTCGGCGGCGAGGAGGTCTTCCCCTCCATCCACGCGCGCACCTCGCGGTTGATCCGCGCCACGCCGTAGCGGACGTGCGACGGGAGGAGGCCGCCGTGCACGAAGACGGTGTCGCCGACCGTGATGATCACGTCGCGCTCCGCGAGCTTTCTCGCATACAGCCCGCCGGGCAAGAACGCGGCCGCGCGCGCCCGGGCGCGGGGCGGCACCGGCGAGGCGCGCAAGGCCGAGGTGTCGAGCCCGGGGGCGTCCTCGAAATCCCTGAATCCGCCCTCGGTGACATAGCGGAAATCGAGCTGCACGTTCATGATCTCGTGGTTGCCGTTCAGCGCGTACACCGCGCCGCCGGCCGCGCGCGCCTCGGCCGCGAGGCGGTCGAACAGGTCCACGATCGCCTGCTCGTCGTCGCCGCGATCGATCTCGTCGCCCGTCTGGACGAGCACGAGCTTGCCGCCGATCCAGCGATCCGCGTCGTCGATCACGCCCGCGATCCGCAGGGCCGCGCGCGTGGCCGCGAGGTCGCCGTGCACGTCGCCGATCGCCACCACGCGGTCGGCGGCGGGGCGGGCGTAGGGCCGGTCCGTGTCGGGCGGCAGCGCGGGCGAGGCGGCGGCCGCCCTCGGGGGCGGCGCGGCGGTGGCAGGGGCGGGCGCCGAGCGGGGCGCCGTCGACGCGGGGCGGTCGGCGTCGCAGCCCGCGAGGAGCAGGGCGGCGAGCAGCGTGGAGCGGAGAGGTGAAGCGGACATCGGACGCGGGCCTCCGAGGGAGGAGGGGGTGGCGAGGCGCGCGCCGTGGGCTCGGGCCGCGCGCCGCGGGATCAGGCCGGGAGCTTGGTCGACAGGAAGGACTTCAGCTTGATGAGGTTCTTCGCGTCGCGGCTGAAGGCCGGGGCGGTATAGCTCGAGGCCCAGCCCGTGATCTCGTGCATGAACGACGCGCGGACCTGCTCGTCGCCCAGGATGTCGTCCACGGTGCGGCCGCGCGCGGCGCCCTTCTCCAGCGAGCGCACGTAGCCCTTGAGCCGCCCGTAGTCGCTGCCGAGCAGCTCCGCGATGAGCTCCGCGTCGCGCGCGAGCCGCGCCAGCGTGGGCGCCTGCTCGCGCAGCGCCGGGCTCTCGGCCGCCGCGAAGGCGGCGGCGACGCGCAGCACGAAGGCGTCGTCGAGGTAGCCGAGATCCTCGATGCCGTCCGGGATCAGGTCGAGCGACTTGAACAGGTAATTGAGCCCGCCCGCGATCGCGCGGCGCGCGGCCTCGGGGCTGTCGGGCGAGGCGAGCAGCCCCGAGAGGTCGGAGGCGTCGGTGGCGAGGCTGCGCAGCCACTCGGGGAACGAATCGAGGCAGCGGTCGTCGAGCTGGGTCATGGGATCCTCCCGGCGGGAGAGGGAGGGTAGTCCGGGCGCCGCGGCGTCGTCCATGCAAACCGGGGCGCGCAGGGGGCGGTGATGCGCGGTCGTCCGGGGCGCTCCCGGTCGGATCCGTCGGAGAGGGAGCCGACCGTGGTTCGGCGGAGAGCCCGCGCAGCAAGGGAGAGGGGCGGGTGAACGCGCACGGCGCGTCCGATGATCCCCGCGGGCCCCTGGCTATCTCTGCGGCGGAGCCGCGCCCCCGGCCGCCGGCCGCCAGCCGAGGATGCGCAGCGCGTTCCTCGAGAAGATCTTCTCCACGTCCTCGCGCGCCATCCCGCGCTGCCGCAGGCGCGCGGCGAGCGCCGGCAGCGCCGACGCGTCCTCGAGCCCCTTGGGCGGGAGGATGCCGCCGTCGAAATCCGAGCCGATCGCGACGTGATCGACGCCGGCCACCCGGACCATGTGAGCGACCTGCGCGACCACGTCGTCGAGGTCGGCCTTCGGCGTGCCGTTCACGAACGGCGCGTGGAAGTTGAGCCCCGCGACCCCGCCGGTCCGGCCGATGATCCGCAGCTGCTCGTCCGTCAGGTTGCGCGGCCGGTCGGCCACCGCGCGCGCGTTCGAGTGCGTCGCGACGATCGGCGCGCCGTGGGCGGCGGCGATCGGGACGAGATCCGCGAACGCGGCGTCCGAGAGGTGCGAGACGTCGATGAGCGCGCCCTGCGCGTAGACGCGCTCGCAGAACCGCGCGCCGAGCTCGGTGAGCCCGAACGCCGCGGGCGCGCCCGTGGCCGACGACGACAGCCGCGTGTGCTTCGCGTGGTTCGGGCTGATGAGCCGCACGCCGCGCGCGATGAAGCGGTCGATCTGCGCGATGTCCGCCGCGAACGCGCCGGCCCCCTCGATCGACAGGAACGTGCTGATCTTCCCCGGCTCGGCCCGCCCCGCGCCGAGCGGCAGGAACACCGGGTTCGCGGCCACGATCGCCTCGATCGTGCCGAGGATCGCCTCGGCGTCCTCGATCTGCGGCCCCCCGGCGCGCGCCCGGTCGGGCAGGTAGATCGGCAGCACGATGCCGAGGTAATGGCCCGCGGCGAGCGCCTCCCTGCGGGCGTGGCCCTCGTCGAGGCGCGCGTCGCGCCCCTTGAAGTGGACCTGCCAGGGCACGTCGACGTGCAGGTCGACGACCTGCACCGGGAGCTCGCGGCCGCCGTCGCCGGGCGGGTCGCCGCGCGTCGGCCGCGGCGCGCCCAGCGCCCCGGCGGCGCACGTGACGGCGA
Organism: Sorangium cellulosum; assembly: GCF_004135735.1. Lineage (GTDB taxonomy): Bacteria > Myxococcota_A > Polyangia > Polyangiales > Polyangiaceae > Sorangium > Sorangium cellulosum_F. The sequence goes on from NZ_CP012670.1 coordinate 1,235,384, forward strand.
GCAGCGCGCGGACACGACCCCCGGCGCTCACCCGCTCACCAGCACGCCGAGCGCGAAGCCGACGCCGAGGCAGACGAGGCCGATGACCGCCACGAGCCACCAGGCGGCGCCCTCCGGGGCCGCGGCCTCCGCGGGGAGAGGCACCTCGACGACCCGCACGTCGTAGTGACCGCCCGTGAGCGTGGGCGTGCCCGCGGGCCGCTGCGCGCTGACGTGCGTCGGGCCGGCCGGCGCCGAGAAGGCCGCCGTGGGCGGGATCGAGGGGGTCGGCTGGGCGTTCGAGGGCGTCCTCGGCGCGGGGGGAGCGTCCGGCCACGGCACGCTCGCCATGCTCGCCGTCGAGCCCGAGGGCGCCTGCGGAAACGGCTGCGGCGACGGCATCGAGGGCAGGTGCTGCGGCTGCGGCGGCGGCATCGAGGACGGGTGCTGCGGCGACACCGAGGGCAGGTGCTGCGGCGGAAGCTGCGATGTCCGCTGCGGCATCGAGGGCAGGTGCTGCGGCGGCTGCGGCGGAAGCTGCGATGTCCGCTGCGACACCGAGGGCGCGTGCTGCGGCGGCGGGGATGACGTCTGCGGCTCGGCCCGCCCCGCCGGGGGCAGGGCGCCCGTGCGTTGCGCGATGGCGGTCAGCGTCTGCGCCATCTCCTCGGCCGTCTGGAAGCGCCGGCTCACGTCCTTGGAGAGGGCGCGCTGGAAGAACAGGCTCCAGGCCGCGAGGTGCGGGGCGATCTGCTCGATCGGGCGCACCTCCTTGGCGAGCACCGCGGTGAGCCGCGCGAACTCGTTCTCGGCCGGGAACGGCTGCGTCCCCGTGAGCATCTCGTAGAAGATCACGCCGACGCTCCAGAGGTCGGTGCGCGCGTCGACGCTCTTCGCGTCCTTGATCTGCTCGGGGCTCATGTAGCCGGGCGTCCCGAGCAGCGTGCCGGCGCGGGTCTTGAGGCCCATGCCGCCGGCCGCGTCCATCACCTTGGCGATGCCGAAGTCGAGCACCTTGACGCGGAACCCGCCGCGGGCCTCGCGCACGAGGAACAGGTTCTCCGGCTTCAGATCGCGGTGCACCACCTTGTGGGCGTGCGCCGCCATGAGCGCCTGGAGCACCTCGTGGACGATCGGCACGGCCTGGTGCGGCGGGAGCGGCTTGCCCTGGAGGGTGTAGGCGGCGAGCGGCACGCCCTGCAGGAGCTCCATCACGAGGTAGGGCGTGCCGTCCTCGGCGCGGGCCGCCTCGAAGACCGAGGCGATGTTGGGGTGCACGAACCCCTTCGTCGCCTCCGCCTCGGCGAAGAAGCGCTGGAGGACCTGCTCCTCCTGCTGGAACTCGGGGTGCAGCACCTTGATCGCGCGCTTGCCCTCGCCGCGCAGCCCCTCGGCCTCGTAGACGGCGCCCATGCCCCCTTCGCCGAGGAGACGCACGATCCGGAAGCGCCCGTTCAGCACGGCGCCCACGAGCTGGTGAGAGGGGCTCGAGGGGTCGATCACGGCGGGGGACTCTACCAGAGCTCGCGCGCGGTCAGCGGGCCGCGGTCGCCACGGCCGAGCGGGCCGACGGGCTCGCGGGGAGCGGCGTGCGCAGGGCCTCGCTCGGCTGATCGGCGGCGTAGAGGTGCTCGTAGACGGCGAGGCTCGCGAGCACGCGCTTCGTGTAGAGCCGCGTCTCGTAGTACGGGATGCGCTCGACCCAGAGATCGAAGCTCTGCGACGGGCGCTCGGCGATCCACCGCTTCGACGCGCCGCCGCCCGCGTTGTAGGAGGGGATCGCGAGCAGGGGGTTGTCCGGGAACTTGTCGCGCAGCACCGACAGGTAGCGGCAGCCGAGCGCGATGTTGACCTCCGGGCGCTTCAGCGCCGCGGCGCTCCACGGCAGCCCGAGCGGCCTGGCCATGCGCTTCGCGGTCGGCACGATGAGCTGCATCAGGCCGAACGCCTTCGCGGGCGACGCCGCCCGCGGATCGAACGCCGACTCCTCGCGCATGATCGCGTAGGCGAGGCCCTCCGGGATGCCGTGGCGCTTCGCCTCCGCGGCCACGATGCCGGCGAACGGGCGCGGATAGGCGAGCTCCCAGGCGCCGCGCCAGCGCCCGACCGGGTAGTGGTCCACCCAGTCGCCCGCGATCTCGACGGCGTCCTCCGCGGGCGACCCCGTCATCGCGGCGCGCAGGATGCTGTACGACTGCGGCAGCGCGCCCGCGCGCGCGAGCAGGAACGCCGAGGCCCACATCACCTCGCGCGGCGCCGTGCGGTTCGTGACGCCGAGCAGCTCGAGCTCGCGCCGCGCGAGCTTCCCCTCGCCCTGGCGCGCGAGCTCGACCGCGCGCGCGAACGCGGGCTCCGCGAAGGCGGGGCTCCGGAGCTCGGCGTCCTCCGCGCTCTCGTCCCGCGCCACGGCCTCGGCCAGGGCGCGCCGGGCGGCCGCGGGGTCGAGCTCCGAGAGCCGCGCGTGGGCGAGCGCCATGTAGAACGTCAGCGGGTAGTCGCGGATCACCTGCTCGAGCAGCGCCTTGCCCCTGTCCGGCGAGCCGGTCTCGATGTGGGCGCGGCCGAGGTAGTAGGGGAGCCTGCCGGCGGCGTGGTACGCGCGCTCGTGCGGGAACCGCTCGAGCGCGCGCTCGAGCGGCCGGATCGCGCCCGCCCAGCTGTCGCGCTCCATCTCGAACAGCGCGAGCTCGAACAGGCCGTCGGCGACCATGTCGCCCGACGGGAAGTCGTCGGGCATGGCGGTGAGCATCTGCACGAACTGCGCCTCGTCCCCGAGCGCGCGCCGCGCGCGGGCGCCGAGGTAGCGCGCGTCGTCCGCGAGCCGGTGCTCCGGGAACTCCTTCTCGAGCATCGCGAAGCGCGCGGCGGCCTCGGCGTTCCGGTCGACGCTGAACGACGCGCGCGCGCCCTTGTAGAGCGTCTCGGGCCGCCGCGGGGCCGGCGCCCCGGCGGGGGCGCCGGGGCCGGCCGGCGGGGGCGCGGCGCAGCGCTCGATCGCGACGCCGAAGGTGTCCGCGGCCTCGGCCCTCTTCCGCAGGCGCCCGAGCGCCTCGCCGCGCGCGGCGAACGCGTCGCAGGCGAACGCCGAGGGCGCCTGCGCCGCGGGCAGGGCGATCAGCGCGTCCGTGACGGCGAGCGCCTCCTTGTTCTGGCGCGAGGCGAGCAGGGCGTGCGCGCGGTCGAGCAGGGCGGCGGGGCCCGGGTCGAGGAACGGCTTGCGCCGCGCGAACGGCAGCGTCGAGAGGGCCTGGTCCCGGAGGTCCTTCGCCTCCGCCGCGCCGAGGCCGCCCGGGGCCTCGTCGAGGATGCGCCCGGCGAGCCGGATCGCCTCCTCGGCGTGCGCCTCGCCCGGGTGGCGGAGCAGCGCGCGGGCGAAGCGGATCGCCTCGGGCACCCACACCGACGCCGGCCAGCGACGGCCGAGGAACGCCCGCCACCGCGCGGCCGCGCCCTCGATGTCGCCCTTCTTCTCGAGCGCGCCGGCGACGATGCGATCGAGCTCGTCGGCGATCGCGACGTCCGAGGCGACCGCGCTCGCGCGCGCGAGCGCCTCATCGGGCAGCCCGGCCCTGGCGAGGAGCTCGGCCGCCGCGAACCGCGCGTGGTCGGCGAGCGGCCCGCCGGCCGCCGCGACCGCGTCGTACGCCTTCGCGGCGCCCACGGGATCGCCCGCGAGCGCGCGCAGCCGCCCGAGCTGGTACTGCCACGACCGGGCGTCCTCCGCCGTGAGCGGCGCGGGCGGCGCGGCGAGCGCCTGGGCCAGCGCGGCGGCCGCGCCGGCGTACGCCTCCTCGGCGACGAGCTTCTGCACGGGCGCGAGCCGCGGGTCGTCCAGCACGAGGGTGAGGCGCTCGGGCTCGAACACCGGGGCCTCGCCCTGCTCGCCCGGGACGATGGGCCCCGGCGACGCGGCGGGCGGCGCGGCGGCCTCTGGCGACGTGGCCGCAGGGCAACGCGGCGGGCAGGTCGCCGCCCCGCGCTGCGCGGGGGGCGTGCCGGCGCACGAGGCGCCGAGCGCGGCCGTCAGCGCGAGCGCCGAGGTCAGCGCGAGCGCGGCGGTCCCGGAGCGGGCATCCAGCCTGAACATGCCCTGCACCATACCCCGGATCGCGCGGCCGCACAGCGTTCGAGGCGCGCGGCGGCCGTCCATGGCCGCCCGCACCGGGGTTGCCGGCGCCCCGGGGCGGGTCGGTGGCGCATCCGGATCCCGGCAGAGCGAACGTCAGCGCAGCAACAGATCCGACGCGCTGCGGCGATCGCATCCTGTCGTGACGTGTGCTGCGTCGAATGACGTGTGCTGCGTTGAAGAGGCACTTCCGCGCTGCGGAGGTGGGGTGTCCCGGGCCGCGCCGGGATGGCGCGCTGGCGGGTGGGGGATGGGAAGAAGGGGAGGGGGGTAGAGAAGGGGAGGAGTGCTACTGCGCCGCGGCGTCGCAGGCGAGGTAGACCCGGATGGACTCGATCGTGTCATCCGGGAGCTTGCCGGCACCGAACGGCATCGTGCCGGCCTCGATCTCCTCCATGATCTCCCCCGCCTCTGCGCGGACCCACTCGGGATCGTCGACGTTCATGCCGTCGGGCGCGCCGATGCGGGCCGTGGCGCCCACCTTGTCCGTCCCGTGGCAGACCACGCATTCGCGCTGGAGCGCGTCATACCCCGCTGTCTGCTGCGCCGCGGAGTCGGGCGGGCACTCGCCGAGCGCTTCTCCGTCGTGGTTGCTGCTGCTGGAGTCGCCACCGTCGTCACCGCCGCAGCCCTGGAGAGCGGCGATCGCGAAGGGCGCAAGACAGAACAGGAGGATCGAACGAATAGGCATCGAAGCACCTCAACAGCTTGTTTGGAGGAAGCGGGGCAAGCCGCGGATCGGGCCTCATCGTTGCAGGCCGGACCGCGCGGGCGCGGCGGATGGTGCCTGGCGCCGGGCATCGGGTCAACAAAGACGGACGGGCCTCGCGCGGAAGGGGTGATGGCGCAAGGCGGCATGCGCCGGCCGGTGGGGCATGCTCGCCGGTGGGTGGTGCTGGTACGTTGTCGCCCAGGTTCGTCCCGGGGTCGTCGCGGAAGGGGCCTGCGCTCCGGCAAGCCCCTTTGGTGGCCCGCCTGCGCTCCGGCCCCTCCGCGACGACCCCGGGACGAACCTGGGTGACGCGAGCGCTAGCTCGCGCGCCGCCGCTCCAGGTGCGTCTTCATCGCCTTGAGGTCGCCGTGCACGGCCTTCTTGAAGCTGCCGATGAACAGGCGACCGACCGTCTCCATGAACCAGCCCATCCCCGCGATCTCGCCATCCATCCTGAGCAGCGTGCCCTCGCCCTGGGGCTCGAAGATGTAGCGAAAGCGGTACTCCCCTCGTCCGGTGGTGCCCTTCTGCCCGTCGACGAAGAGGTCCAGCGTCTTGCCGGGGTCCGCCGCCGTCACCTCGAATTGCTCGGTCGATTCCTTGCCGAACATCTTCCGGGTCTCACGCCACATCGCGCCCTTGCCGACGGCGTCGCCCGTGAGCTTCTCCACCCGCACGAAGTTGGGCATCCAGTCGCCGAACGAGTCGATATCGGTCGCGAGCCGGAAGACCTCCTCGGGCGACGCATCGAATCGCTCTTCAATCGTGAATCGGAGCGGCATCTCGTTGTCCTCCTGGGCCTCGGCGCAGACGCGGCCATCGTGCCGGAACCGCTCCTCCGCCGTCAACGCCGGCGGCTCAGCCCCTCTTGCCCGGCGGCAGCAGCTTGCCCCGCTCGCCGGTCTCGCCCTGCATCGGGCGGTGCAGGATGATCTTGCGGCCCGCCTCGCGGCCGTGCGCGTGCGCCGCCGTCCGCTGGTTGCCCGCGTGGCGCAGGTGCTGCACGTGCGGGTGCCGCCGCCGGTAATAGCTGTCCAGGTCGGCGTCCTGCACCCAGACCAGCCCTTGCTCGGCGGACGCCTTGCGCTCCGCGTTCAGCTTCTCGAGGAAGCCCAGCATCACGCCCGCCAGGAACGTGCGGCGGTCCTTGTTGCCCTTCACGCCGAGGCTCCGCTTGTGCTCGCGCCAGAGCTGCTCGGCCGTGTGATGCAGGAACGCGTGCACGTAGGCCGCCATCTCGAGGTTCGCCGGGGTCCCGCAGATCTCGAGGACGCTGCCCCGCTTGCCCTCGAGCGGCACGTAGACGGGCACCCAGATCGCCTCGACGAAGAAGTGCTTCCCGAGGATGCCCCCGACGATGCGCTCGCTCTCGCCCACGCGCCCGCTCGGCGTGCCCAGGTGCCGGAAGCCGTACTGCCGCGCGGCGCGCGCCTTCGCGACGTCGAGGTTGTACTTCAGCATCAGCCGCTGCGCGGCGCTCATCGCCGACTGCGCCTCGTTGGCGTTCGGGCTCTCGGCGAGCGCGAGCAGCCGCGCGATGCGGTCGAGGATCCGGGCGTCCACGCCGGCGCCCTCCGCCCCGCCGTCGCCGCGCCCCGGCCCGCCCGGCTCGAACGGCGACGGCCCCGTGGCCGGCATCCCGGACGCGTTCGCGTCGATGCCGAGCTTCGCGCACACGTCGCGGAACGCCGGCCCGTGCGCCGCCTCGTCCCTGACGCCCAGCACCTCGTGCACGTACTGGTGCGCCATCTCGTGCTTGAGCACCTCGATCACGACCCCCCACGGCTGCGAGAGGACGAGCGGCCGCGAGATCTCGATCGCGCGCGCCTCCGAGACCCACCGCCCGAGCCGGCTCGCGGCGTCGGACAGCTCGATGGAGGCCGACCGGAGCTTCCGCCGGAAATGCGTGTAGTTGAGGCTCTGGTAGGCCGCCATGAGCTCGCGCACGAGCGCCGCCTCCAGCTCGGCGCCGAGCCGCTTCGCCGCCTCGTGCGGCGGCTCGGGCGCCTGCGCGTCGGGGGGCGGCTCGGGCGCCGGTGCGCCGGAGGGAGGCGGCGCGTGCGCCTGCGCGCCGGGGGGCGGCGGCGGCTCGGCCTGCTCGCTCGTGGTGGTGGACGGTTCGGCCGGCGGCGCGGCGGCCTCCGAGCCCCGCCGATCGCCGCGCAACCCGTTCAGGAAGAGCTGCTCCGCCATTCGGACGCCTCTCATGGCACGCCCCGGGCGGCTGTCGAAGGGTTTTCGTGCCCCTGGCGCGCCCGCCCGCCCGGCGGCGCCACCGCGCCGCCACCGCCGCGTCGCAGAAACGTTCCAGGTGCGCCACGTCCTGGATAAACTCGCGCGCCTGCCGTGTTCCGCTCCAAGGTGTTGAACGAGCTCCGGGCGGCCGAAGCGGACGCCCCCAGCCCTTCCTCGCGCGACGCGGGCCGCGGGTCGGGCCGCGCCGCGCCGCGCGCGCGGCTGCGGGCCCTCGCCCGCGCCCGGCGCCGCTACGGCCGCCTGTTCCTGTCGGTCCCGCTGCTGCTCGTCGTCCTCGTGGACGTCCGGATCCGCGGCGATCGCCTGCTCGACCTGAGCGGCAAGCACGTGGCGAGCTACCTCGGCGCGATGGTCGAGAGCGCCGCGCTCTGGGGGCTCCTGCTGTACGCGGCCTCGTCGCGGCGGGGCGCGTACCGGTGGATCGCGGCGCTGCTCTTCGTGGCGCTCGCGACGCTGTCCCTGGGCGGCCAGCTCTACTTCCACCGCCAGTACGCGACGTACCTCAACCTCGACGCCACGCTCTTCGGGACCTCGCTCGCGGCGAGCCTCTTCGGCCAGCTCCGGGCCGACGGGGAGCACTTCCTGCGCGCGGTCCTCCCGCCGCTCGTCTTCGCGTGCGCGCTCGTGTGGATGGGCCGGCGCATCGTCCCGCAGCGCCGCACGCCGTGGGCCCGCGCCGCCCGCCTCGCCGCGCCCGCGGCCGTCCTCGCCGCGCTGGCCCTGCCCTGCTCCTACCGCACGGTGCAGGCCTCCACGCCGGACGTCATCTACTTCCACGCCATCGGCGGCCTCCTCAAGGAGCTCGTCGGCGTCCAGACCACGGCGCAGGTGCGCCCCGGGCTCCGCGCGCCGCCCGCGCTGCCGCAGGTGCTCCCGGCCGAGGGGCCGCGGCGCAACGTGCTCTTCCTCCTCACCGAGAGCGTGCGCGCCGACGCCTCGTGCTCGGCCCGCCCCGCGCCGGGCGACGCCGCCGGGTGCCGGGGCACGCCGCGCATCGACGAGGCGGCGCCGGGCCGGCTGCCGCTCACGCAGATGCGCTCGAACGCCTCGACCACGGCGATCGGGCTGGCCGTGCTCTGGTCCGGCCTCCAGCCGATCGCGACCCGCGAGGCGCTCCACACGGCGCCGCTCCTGTTCGACTACGCGGACGCCGCCGGCTTCGACAGCGCCTACTGGACGAGCCACCACATGATGTTCGCCAACTCGCGCCTGTACGTGCAGGACCTGCCGGTCACGCACCAGTGCGGCGCGACCGAGCTCGATCCGCTCGCGGACATCGACCTCGGCGCCGACGACCGGCTGCTCACGGATCGCGTGGCGTCGGAGATCCTCTCGCTGCGCGAGCCGTTCTTCGCCGTCGCCCACTTCGGCAACACCCACGTCCCGTACCTGGTCGACCCGGAGGACGCGCCGTTCCAGCCCGCCCTGGAGAGCAAGGCGCCGGACGACAACGAGGCGTACCGCAACTTCTACCTGAACGCGGTCCGCCGGCAGGACGCGGCGATCGCGGAGCTCATCCGCTTCGTCCGGAGCTCCCCCATCGGCGATCACACGGTGATCCTCTTCACCTCGGACCACGGCGAGGCGTTCCGGGAGCACGGTCAGCTCGGCCACACGGGGTCGATCCTCGACGAGGAGATCCGGGTGCCCGCCTGGATCGACGCGCCGCCGGGCACGCTGACGGCGGAGGAGGAGAGCGCGCTCCGGGCGGCGCGGGACGAGCTCGTCTTCCACACCGACGTGACGCCGACGGTGCTCGATCTGATGGGGCTGTGGGACGAGCCGGCGTTCGCGGAGTACCGTGCGGCGATGGTCGGCCACAGCCTGCTCCGCCCGTCGCCGGGGCCCGCGGCGCTCGCGCTCACGAACTGCACCGGGATCTGGGGCTGCGCGTTCAAGAACTGGGGGATGATGCGCGGCAGGATGAAGCTCGAATCCCGCGCCTGGGACACCACCTGGCGCTGCTACGACGTGCTCGCCGATCCCGGCGAGCAGCGCGACCTCGGCCCCGCCGCCTGCGGCGACCTGCCCCGGCTCGCGGACGCGATCTACGGCGGCCCCGCCGGCAAGGTCGATGTCCCGCTCCACCTGCGCGCCGGCGCGGCGGGGCCTCGCCGCGACTGAGCCGGATGCCGCTCCCCCGCGCAGAAGACCGCGGCGCGCGCCGCGAGCCGCCCGCGTCCCCCTCCGCCGGCGGGCCCGGCGGCGCCCCGGCGCGCGCTCCCCGCCCTCGCGCGGCGCGGCGGGCGGCGCGGCGGCGGCGCCGGCTGCTCGGCCTCGCCCTCCTCGCCTCGCCGGCGCTCGTCTTCCTCGTCGCCGACGTGGCGCGGCGCGGGCGGCACCTGCTCACGTTCGACCGGCTGCACGCGGCGGGCTACGCCGCGACCGTCGCCGCGTCGATGGCGTTCTGGGCCGTCCTGCTCCACGCCGCCTCGGGGCGCCGCGGCGTGATGCGCCGCGTGGCGGGCGGCCTGTTCGCCGCCCTGTTCACGCTGGCGTGCGGCGTCCAGGGGGGCTTTCACGCCTTCTACAACATCTACTGCTCGATCGACTCCCAGATCCACTCGCGGTCGATCCCCTGGTCGCTGGTGGGCACGCTCCCGCTCGGCGACGCGCGCGTGATCGCCCACTTCGCGCTCGCGATCGGCCTCTCCGCCGCGGCGCTCCGGCTGTGCCGCCGGGCGGTGCGCCCGCGGCGGCTCTCGCGGCGCATCACCCAGGCCCTCGTGCCCCTCGCGCTCGTGGGCGTGACCCAGATCCCGGTGAGCTACCGGGTGATCCAGTCGTCGTCGGCCGACATGATCTACTTCCACGGCGTGACCGCGGTGGTGAAGGAGCACCTCGGCATCACGGACGACTCCCCGGATCTGCGGGTGCAGCGCCGCGATCCGGAGCGCGTCCCGCGGCTCACCGCGCGGCCGGCGCGGCCGCGGAACGTGCTGCTCCTCCTGCAGGAGAGCCAGCGCGCGGACGTGACGTGCGTCGAGCACGACCCGGCGTGCGACCTGGCGACGCCGTTCTCCAACGCCGCGGCGCCGGGCCGGATGCCGCTCTTGCAGATGCGGGCCCACGACTCGACCACGGCCATCTCCATCTCCAACATCTGGTCGGGCGTGTCGCCGACGGAGCGCCGCGAGGTGCTCCATTCCGCCCCGCTGCTCTGGGATTACGCGCACGCGGCCGGGTGGGACACGGCGTACTGGACGAGCCAGAACCTCATGTTCGGCAACGCGCGGCTCTACGTGCAGGACATCCCGGTCTCGCACCGCGCGGTCGCGACCGAGCTCGATCCGGGCGCGGATCTCGATTACGGCGCTTATGACCGGCTGCTCACGGATCGCGTGATCGAGGAGTGGGACGAGCTGGTCGAGCCGTTCTTCGCGGTCGTCCATTACTCGAACGTCCATTTTCCGTACGTGAGCGATCCGCGCCATTCGCCGTTTCAGCCGAGCGAGCTGGACAAGTCGCCCGAGAAGAACGAGCACTTCCTGAACTACTACAAGAACGTCGTGTACCTGTCGGACATGGCGGTCGGGCGGCTCATCGAGCACATCCGCGCCGCGCCGGGCGGGGATCGCACGGTCATCGTGTACACGTCGGATCATGGCGAGTCGTTCCGGGAGCACTGGCAGCTCGGCCACACGAGCTCGCTGTGGGACGAGGAGATCCTCGTCCCCACGTGGATCGACGCGCCCGAGGGGACGCTCACCCCGGAGGAGCGGGCGAGCATCGCGGGGGCGAAGGACGATTTCGTCTGGCACCTGGATCTCGCGCCGACGTTCCTCGACCTGATGGGCCTGTGGGACGAGCCTTCGCTCGCGCCGTTCCGCGCCCGGATGATGGGGCACCCGCTGACGCGGCCGGAGCGCACGGTGGGGCCGGTGCCGCTCACGAACTGCACGTGGCTCTGGGGGTGCGCATTCCGGAACTGGGGGATGATGCAGGGGCCGCTGAAGATCGAGGCGCGGGAGTGGGACGGCGAGTTCCACTGCTTCAATGTACTCGAGGACCCGCTGGAGCTGACCAACCTGGGCGAGCAGGCCTGCGCGCCGCTGCCGGATCTGGCGCGGGCGCTCTTTCACGAGATGCCCAACGTGACGCCGCCGGGGAGGCCGGAGGTCGACTGGGGGGAATGACCTGTCCGGGGGGAGGGCAGGACGGGGGCGTCACTCGCCGAGACGTCGCTGGAGATCGGCAATCTCGGGGCACAGCGAGCGGATGCGGCTGTACCGTGAGGCCGCCTCGCGGGCTAGCACGCGGCGCCCCTCGGCCGGCTCGTCGAGGACGCCGCGCTGCCTCGCGAGCGGCTGGTAGTACGCTTCCTTCGGGTTTTCGTGCGCGCGCACGTCGCTCCACCGCAAATTCGAGGGCAGATCGTGCCCGGCGAGGAGCCACACCTCGATCTCCTGCCAGGCGTTCTCGGCGAGGAAGCGCTTCCCTGATGGAAGAGCGGCGCTCGCCAGCGACTCCAGTCGATCGAGGGCCTCGCGCCGCCCCGGCTTGCCATCGCGATCGACGACGAGCAGAAAGCACTCGATCATCGCCTGGTAGCGTAGGAGGATCTCCTGAAGGCGCTCCCACCTGAGCGCCTGGTCGACGCCGCCGAGGAGGGGATCCCGGCAGACGATCACCTTGGCCTCGCGGCCGATCGCCTCGAACATCTTCGCGATGATGGGCTCGAGGACACACTGATCCTTGCGAAAGTCCTCGGGGATGACGAGCACGCGATAGCTCACTGCGCGGCCTCGCCCGCGTCGTCGGCCATGAGCTCGACCATGTCTTCGAGCCACCCGGAGGCGTGGAGGCGACCGAGATCCTGGGTTTCCAGGACGTGGTTCAGATCGGGGAGGTCGACCACCTTGCGCACGCTGGACTCGTCGGCGCCGCGGAGCCGGTAGAGGAGGAGGGCGCTCTCTCTGGACTCAGGGCTGAGGAATCCGAGGAGCTGGGGCGAGTGCGTCGTCGCGATGACCTGGACATTCTTGGTGTGACACTGCTGCTCAATGAGCTGTACGAGCAGGTGAAGGCGCGTCGGATGAATGCCGTTCTCGATCTCTTCGAAGAAGTAGAAGTGAGCGGAATCGGTGTCGAGCAGCGCAGCCAGTATGGCGAGGAAGCGCAGCGTGCCGTCCGATGCGCTGTGCGCCGAGATCTTGCGGCCACCCTGCTCCACGAGATGAACGAGGATGCGTCCAGCGAAGTCCTGAGGAAACTCGAAATCCACGACGTCGAGCGGCGTGAGGGCGCGGACCCATTCGAGCAGCGTGGACATCCTCGCCGGGTCCTGACAGATCGACTGCAACACCGAGGAGAGATTTTCGCCGCGATCTCCGAGCACTTGACGACCCGGCAGGGAGGGCAGGCGAGCCGCGTCCGGCGAGAGATCCAGAAAACGCATCGAGCGCAGCGTCCTCAGCGCATTCCCTGCGTATTTCTGAACCACGGGTTGGTCCCCGGCCTTTTTCGCAACCTGCCCGATCGCAGGCGAGCTCGACAGCACGGGGAGCGCCGGCCCCATTCGTCGGTAGTTTCCACCTCGACCCAGGCGCACGACCAGGTGCTCCTCATCGCGCTGCCTGGGTGGATCGGCGGATGGATGGGAGTCGAAGAACATTTTTGTGCCCGAATAGACGGATTCGCGGGCTACCCGCGGTCCCGTTCGCGCGCTCTCGATGGCGACGGCGATCTGGTACCTGAGGATTCGGGCTGGGAGCCGGGAGGGACCAATCGGCCGAAGCCTCGTCTCGATCGAGAGCTGCGGTCCTCCTCCGAAGACGACCTCCCTCATCCCGCCGCGAAGGCCCTTCCACTGAAGCTCGCCGCCCTCCCCGTACTTCTCGCCCAGGATCTCCGCCAGCGAGTAGCCGCGGCCGACGCCATGGAGAAAGCGGAACGCGTCGCGCAGGTTGCTCTTGCCGGAGGCGTTCGTCCCGACGAGCACGGTGAAGGGGCCCAGCGGGATCGTTGCCTTCCGGAAGCTCTTGAAGTTCTCGAGCGTGATCGAGGTCAGCATGGGCTCTCCGAGGTGTAGCCGCCGCGCTGCCCGGCGTGCCGCCGGATCGCTCGACGGCGCCCGTGGTTCGGCGGAGCGTACAGGCTCTGGCCAGGAGGCGCACGCTCCCGGGCCTCATCGTGTCCCGTGGCACGGGGCACATGCGCCCGGCCAGCGCGCTTCGCTCAGCGGGCCTCCTCCAGCAGCGCCGCCTGGACGGCCCGGAAGCGGGCGCTCTGCGCCGCGCCCTTCCGCCAGGCGAGGTGGATCGTGTTCCGGGCGCCCCGGCGCCCCTTGCCGGGCCGCGGCCGCACCACCGCGACCTCTCCCGCCGCGACCGCGTCGGCAATGAAGTAGTCCGGCAAGGTGGCCGTCCGTCGCACGGCGGCGCTATGCTCAGCGCGTGTCCACCGCTCCACCGAAGCGCCCGGCCACCGCGGCGGATCTGCTGGCCCTCCCCGAGGCGCAGCGCTTCCACGAGGTCATCGACGGCCAGCCCAAGGCCGTCCCGTCGTTCGAGCACGGCGACGCTCAGTCCGCCGTGGTCGCGCTCGTGAAGATCCCCTTCCAGCGGTGCCCTGGAGGCCGCTGGCCCGGCGGCGGGTGGTTCGCCACGGAGGTCGAGATCGAGCTCGCGCCGGACCAGGTGTACCGGCCCGACGTGGCCGGCTGGCGCCGCGAACGCACGCCGGAGCGCCCCGGCGGCAGCCCTGTCCGGATCCGGCCCGACTGGGGCTGAGAGGCGCTCTCTCCCGACAACGCGCGAAATGACACGGTGAAGAAGATGCGTGACCATCAGCGCTGCGGGCTCACACGATTACTGGATCGTCGATCCCCGAGAGGAGACACTCACCGTGTATCGATGGACGCCGGAGGGGTATCTCGTGGCGCTCCGCGCAGCGCGGGGGGAGCGCGTCAGGGCCGAGCCTTTCGAGGCCATCGCGCTTCAGGTCGGGGTGCTCTTCGGCGATGAGCACGACGACGGGTGATCCCCCCGGCGCCCCGGCCGGCCGCGCGGCGATGCGGCTGACCGCGCGCGCCATCGAGCTGCCGGCGCTCGCGAGCGCCCACTCCCACGCGTTCCAGCGCGGGATGCGCGGCGAGGCGCAGCGGCCCGGGCCGCCCGGGGCGTCCGGCGCGAGGGCGGCGGACGACTTCTGGTCGTGGCGAGGCGCGATGTACGCGCTCGCCGACGCGCTCACGCCGGAGTCCATTCACGCGATCTCGAAGGTGGCCTATCGCGAGCTCCGCGCCGCGGGCGTCCGCACCGTGGGCGAGTTCCACTACGTGCACCACCAGCCGGGCGGCGCGCCCTACGCGGATCGCACGATCCTCGCGGACGCGGTGATCGAGGCCGCGCGCGAGGAGGGCCTCCGGATCGCGCTGCTCCGGGTCGTCTACGCGCGCGCCGGCGCGGGCCGGCCGCCCGAGGGGGCGCAGCGGCGCTTCTCGGACGGCTCGCTCGACGCGGCGCTCGCCGACGTCGACGCGCTGCGGGCGCGCTACGCGGGCTGCGACGACGTGCGCGTCGGGGTCGCGCCGCACAGCGTGCGCGCGGTGCCGCCGGCGTGGCTCGGCGAGGTCTCGCGGTACGCGGCGGCGCACGGGCTCATGCTGCACATGCACGTGGCGGAGCAGCCCGCCGAGATCGAGGCGTGCCTCGCGGAGACGGGCCGGCGCCCGGTGGAGCTCCTGGCCGACCACGGCGTCCTGAGCGAGCGCTTCGTGGCGGTGCACGCGACGCACCTCGCGCCGCACGAGCCGGCGCTGCTCGGCGCGGCGGGGGCGTTCGCGTGCCTGTGCCCCACCACCGAGCGCGACCTCGGCGACGGGCTGCCCGACGTGGGCGCGCTGCTCGGGGCGGGCGTGCGGCTGTGCGTGGGGGTCGACAGCCACGTGCTCACCGATCCGTTCGAGGACCTCCGGGGCGTCGAGCTCGGCGAGCGGCTGCGGACGGGGCGGCGCGTGACGCTGCGGGGCGAGGGCGGGAGGACGCCGGCGGAGGCGCTCTGGGAGATCGGCTCGCTGCGGGGGGCCGAGGCGTGCGGGTTCGCGGACGCGGGGGGGTGCGTCGCGATACGCCGGGACGCGCCGGCGCTCGCGCTGGTGCGGGAGGAGCGGCTCCTGGATGCGGTGGTGTTCAGCGGGAGCCCGGCGATCGTGGCGGGGTGACGGTCGCGCTCGCCCCGTCCTGCACAGCCCATCCGCATCCGTCGCCGTCGTTGCAGCCGCCGGCCCGCTTCCATCGCGCTCCACGCCGCTCGGCCCGGCGGGGCCGCATGGCACCTGGCGCGTACGCTAGGATCGTCAGCATGATCGACGCAGCAGAACGGATCCTCCACGAGGCGCTCGAGCTCTCCGAGCAGGAGCGGGTGGAGATCGCTGCCGAGCTGCTGTCCAGCCTGGGTCCGCCGGACCTTCGCTCGGATGAGGACTGGATCGCGGAGATCGAGCGCCGCGCCAGCGCTGCCGGGGCTGGTAGTCCAGGGATTCCCTGGGGACAGGCGCGCGCGGAGCTCGAGCGCGAGCTCGGGCGCTGGTGAGGGCCGTGGACGCGCTGCTCGGGCGCGCCCACGTGGGTGAGGGAGGGTCGCGCGGAGATCGCTCACGAGGGCGTGGGAGGCGCCCCGAGCGCGTCGCGGTCGATCTCGTCGAGGGAGACGGTGCAGCCGATGGATGAGAGCTCGATCGACGCGGGCCACGGCACGTCGCGGAGCGTCCAGGTGCCGTCCTCGTTGCGGCGATAGTGCTCGACCCGGCGCTCCTGCTGCGAGACCAGCACGTACTCGCGCAGCGCGGGGATACGCCGGGTGTGCTCGTCCGGGCCTCGGGCAGACGGGGAGCAGACCTGGAGCGCACGTCCTGGGTGCGCAAGGGTGACCCCCGCTCTCGGGAGGGCGACGCGGGGGCGCGACGCGGGGGCGGCGGGGGTCGCGGGATGGGGGTACCGGCGCGATCGAGCGGGACCGCGGACGGAAGGGCGGATCCCCCTGGCCGGCAGGCGTCGCCCCCGGCCCGGGGGGCGGGGGCCCCGCGGAAAATGAGGCGTGGGAGGTGGGGGGTGAGCGCGGCGAGGTGGGGGATGAGTCGGGCGAGGTGGGGGATGAGAGGGCGGAGACGGGGACGGCGTGGCGCGTGGCGGGGGGCGAGCGCGGCGAGCCGGGGGGGGCAGCGCCCGAGGCGGGGAAGCGAGCGGCGGAGGTGGGGGAGATCCCGGCAAAGCGTCGGGGAGAACGGAAGGGGCTGGGCGAGGGGGTACGAGCGGAGCCCTGGTAACCGTTCTGACCGGGAGCAGCGGTGACACTTCCTTGAGCTACGGGCCCCTGCTCCGGGAGGACTGGAAACAGGGGCGGGCGGCGCCCTTTACGACAACTGGTGGGCGGTGATCGGCGCCGAGGCGCCTGGCACCGATCACCCGCTGTGGGCGAGCCGGCCGGACACCGCGAGCAACACGCGCTCCGGCGCGGACACGTGGCGGTGCAAGGAGTGTCACGGCTGGGACTACGAGGGCAAGGACGGCGCGTACGGCAGCGGCGGTCATCGCACCGGAATCGCCGGCGTGCTCGGCACGCGGAAGACGCAGGCCGAGATCGTCGACTTGCTCGCGGATGCAGGCGGGCACGCCTTCGGGGCGGTGCTCGGCGAGCAGGCGCTCAGAGATCTGGCGGTGTTCGTCAGCGAGTGGACGATCGACACGAGCAAGTACATCGGTCCGGACGGCAAGTTCATCCGTGACGCCGTGGCGGGCGAGCAGACGTTCCAGTCGACTTGCGTGAGCTGCCACGGACCGCAGGGGCTCAACACCACGGTCGTCGGCGGCGAGCCGGGGTTCGAGGACTTCCCGGGTCTGATCGCGAACGACAACCCGCACGAGTTCCTGCACAAAGTCCGCTTCGGTCAGCCCGGGACGGCGATGCCGCCGCTGGCCGAGAGCCCGGAGGTGCTGGGCGACCTCGGCGCGTACGCCCAGACGCTGCCCCTGCAGCCGGAGGCGAACTAGCACACCTGCGGGAAATGTGCTCGATCTCCCGGCCGCCGATCTGCCCGCCGCGCCGCCCGAGCGCGCGCATGGGACGACGAAAATGCGGTGTCACGGGAGAGGAGCGCTCGACCGGTGGACGGGAGGGCCCGGGACCGCTCGATCCCCCGCCTCGAACGCGAGGAAGGCCGCTCGAGCCCCGGGGACTCGAGCGGCCTCGGTCGCGCGGACGCTCGCCGAGCGCCGCTTCGTCACCACCCCAGCGCTTCGATCATCTTCTCACCATAACGCGTGCCCATGAGGACAACGGACGCATGATCGAAGTGGTACTGATCCATGACCTTGGTCCCCTGCTGACTGACCCAGTATCCATCAGGCAGCATGTCGGCCGCCTGGTGCACGAGGCTGTTATGCCCGCTGCAACATCCGCCTGCAGGCAGCTCCCCGAGGATGAAGGGAACGTCGTAGTCGACACCCCAGGCCGCTTTCACCTCGTTATAGAGCTGAACGACCTTGCCAGGCCATGAGCTCTGGCCATTGTCGGACTCGCCCTGGTGAAAGATAATGCCCGCGAAGCGCGCGTTCTCGGCCGTCTTCGCCTTGGCGATCTTGTTCAAGATCATCTGGTGATGTGAGCCACCAGAGATGAACGTGTTGATCGACTCGCCGCTCTCAGCAGTAGCGACCAACCCGATCGTGTCCCCCTCGGGCAGCTTTTCGAGCAGGGTCTTGCCGAACCATATGCCGGGGTCGACCGCCGTCGACAGGTTCCATCCCTTTTCACCAGGGCAATCGCTGAGCGGCGGATTGGCCAGGTTCCACTGTCCGGCCGGCTGGTTGCATCCGCCGAGGACCTTGAGCCGCTCGTCAGTGTTCTGGTCACTGGCCTGTTTGTCTGCGACGCCAGCCATGTTCGACTGGCCCATGAGCATGAAGATGTGGAACGTCGGACTCGAGCTCGGTGCGCCGCCGGTGCCTGCCGCGCCGCCACCCGATCCGGTCACGCCCGTCGAGGCGCCTCCGGTCCCCGCGTTGGTGCTACCCGTCGAGGCGCCTCCGGTCCCCGCGTTGGTGCTACCCGTCGAGGCGCCTCCGGTCCCCGCGTTGGTGCTACCCGTCGAGGCGCCTCCGGTCCCCGCGTTGGTGCTACCCGTCGAGGCGCCTCCGGTCCCCGCGTTGGTGCTCCCCGTCGAGGGGCCTCCGGTCCCCGGACCGGCCCCTCCGGTGTTGCCGACATCACCGGTCGAGCCGGGCGAAGAGGACTCGCCACATCCGGACGCGGCAATGATGGCGAGAAATGGGAAGAGGAGGAATCTGGCGGTGCCTCGGAGTGTGCGGTTCATCTGGGTCATGGTCATTGCCTCATCGCGCCGAGGCGCGATCAGAACGGAAGGGCGGAATTGGTGGGCCGGCGGCGCGATGCCGGCAGGGCGAACCTCGCCCGCAAAGAGCTCAGCGCCGAGGCATAATCTATCGCAACTCGGGAGCCTGGCATCCAGGATTCGGCCTGGGGCGACGCGGGGAGAAGGCCGTCATCGATGGATTCTTCCATCGTCGACGGCGGCACGTCCTTCCGTGCGCCGCGAGCGCCGACCGGTCCTTTCGAGGCGAAGCGGTTTCACGGTCCGGGACCGCGGATACTTGAAACGGGCGCGCCGCGCGGGCAACGCAGGGGACTCAACACGAGGCAAACGCGCTGCGTCGCGAAATCGGCGAGCCGCTCGGTGTGCCTGGCTGCTCGTATCACCCAGCGCGCTTGCAGGATCTCGAAGCCGTGGATCGCGCTGGAGCGAGCCGCACACGACGCTCGCGAGCGACGCGGCCGAGGCCGCCGCGGCCGCTCAGCCGAGGGCGCCCGCCACGAGCTGCGCCGCCCGCAGGACGAGCGCCGCCGCCGCCCCGACGCTCCACGCGCGCGCGAGCCACCACTGCACCTCGGCGCCGTTGATCCACGGCGGCACCCACGCAGGCGGCGCCGCCAGATCCGCCGCGGTGAGGACCCGCTCGCGCTCCGGCGCCGCGCGGTAGCCGCGCTCGCCGCCGCGGATGCGCTCCTCCGCCCGCACCTGCACCAGCAGCCGCGCGCCGCGGCCGTCCGCGAGCAGCGCCGCGGCCGCGCGCCGCGCCGCCGGCGCCATCGGAAGCTCGACCGATCCGCCGCGCGCCGTCAGCCGGAGCGCGCCCTCGCCCGCGCGCTCGACGCGGGCCTTGACCCAGCCCTCGTCCCGCGCGCCGCAGAGCAGCGCGCCGAGCGGCGCGAGCGCGGGGCGCGGGCCCGGCCGGGGCGCGCGCCGCCCGGGGAACAGGCGCGCGGCGAGCACCCAGAGGCCGAGCGGGAGCACCGACAGCAGCGGGTGCAGCTCGAGCGCGCTGGCCACGCCCGCCACCCCGTCGAGCACCGGGAAGCCGAACACGCCCGCGGCGGCGATCGCGCCGACGGCGATCGTCGCCCCGAACCCCCCGACCACGCCCACGGCGACGTTGCCGATCGCGATGACGCCGACGGCGACGTTGCCGATCGCGATGAAGCCGCGCGCGACGTTGCCGACCGCGATGAAGCCCGTGACGACGTTGCCGAACACGAGGAACCCGTTCGCGAGGTTGCCGGCGTCGAACCAGCGCGCGCGGGGCGCGCCCGAGGGGCGGTCGGCCCGGAGCGGGGCGCTCATTCCGTGACCTCGAACGAGGTGCGGCCGACGAGCTGGCCGTCCTCCGTCTCGACGTCCACGGTCCAGTGGCCGGTCAGGCGGCGCGGCATGCGCCCGCCCGCGAGCTGCGACTTGAGCCGCACCGCGCCCTCCGGCCCCGGGACGCGCAGCGTCTCCTCGGGCGCGCGGTAGACCTCGCGCCCCTCGTGCCGCCAGACATGGTGCAGGCGGTCGCCGTCGCCGCCGGGCACCACCACGTCCGTCACCGCGAGGAGCTGCCGGATGACCGAGGCGTGGAGCGACGTGACCGACATCGCGAGCCGGCCGTCCGGGAGCACGGTGGGGCCCACGGCCGCGGTCGACAGGTGCATCGGCACCGGCGGGATGAGCTCCCGCGTCCCGTAGGCGAGCCCGACCCCCGCGGCGGACGCGAGGACGAGGAACACCGCGCCCACCCTGCTCCAGAGGGCGCCGAACGGCAGGTGCAGCGTGCAGAAGCCGAGCACGGACACGAGCGCGGCCGAGAGCAGCGTGTAGAGCGTCCGGGTGTCGGGGAAGAGCGCCGGGATGACGAGGTTCAGGCACGCGAAGAGCGTCACCCCGTAAAACACCGAGGCGAGCGTCTTCCAGCGCATGAGCACGCGGTCGAAGACGAGATCGAGCGTCGAGAGCACGGCGCAGGCGCCGAGGAGGAGGACGAACCAGCGGTTCGGCGCGTCGAGGCTGGCGCTCTTCCAGTAGAACGGGAGCAGGAAGAAGAGCATGCCCTGATAGAGGTTCTTCAGGACATAGGTCATCACGAGGAAGCGGAGCCGCGCGCCGCGCCACGCCGTCGCGAAATCCTGGCGGGCGCCGGTGCCGAAGAGCCGGAAGAACAGGAGCACGAGCAGCCACGCGACGCTGACCGAGACGGCGAGGAAGCGGGCGTTCTGGAACCCCTTCTGCGCGAACGCCACCACGAAGGCGCCGAGGCCGAGCGCATAGGCGGTGTGCAGCCACCAGAGCTTCCTGTGGTGTCGCTTGAGGAAGGCGCGGACCGAGGAGCGGAGGTCCGCGGGCGGGCCCTCCTCGGCCCCGGCGCCCGCAGCGGGATCGCTCGAGGGCGCCCTGGGCTCGGCCTTGACGGTCGGCGCGTCATCCTCTGCGGATCGGGCCTGCCGCTCGGGGACCTTGATCGTGCGGTCCTCGGGCTCGGCGCCAGGGGCGGCGGACCGGGGCGGCATGCGCAGGGTGACGTCGTCGAGGGAGCCGCTGCGGTCCTCGGGGGGAGCGGCCCCGCCCGGGCCGGGCGAGCGGGGCGGCGCGTGGCCCGGCGGGCCGCCGGGCTCGGCGCTCGGGATGTACAGGATCGTCGGCGCGTCCCCGAGGGCCTCGCGGACGCGCGTCTGCTGGAGCAACGTCGGGGCGTCCGAGGACGGCGGCGAGCGGCGCGAGGGCACGCTCGAGGATGGCGGCGAGGGCGCGCTCGGGGACGGCGGCGAGGGCCGCGAGGGCGCGCTCGGGGACGGCGGCGAGGGCCGCGAGGGCGCGCTCGGGGATGGCGGGGAGGGCCGCGAGGGCGCGCTCGGGGATGGCGGGGAGGGCGCGTTCGCGTGGGCCTCCGGGGCAGAGGCGTCAGGGGAGCGCGGCGCGTGCTGTTTCATGCCGGGGCGCAGCGTACCCGACGCGCGGCCCGCCTTCGAGCGCGGGACGATGGCCGCCCGCGAGCGCGGGACGAAGGCCGCCCGCGCCGGGCCGCGCTCGCCGCGCCCGCAGCGCCGGCGCGGCGAGCGCCTGGACCGGGGCGCGCGTGGGAGCGCCCCGGAGCAGGCCTACTCCGCGGAGACGAACGCCACGCTGCCGGCGAGATCGGGGACGCAGAGGAGGCCGCGCTCCGGATCGAAGCCGATGTCCGCGGCCGCGGCGAACCCGTGATCCGCCTTCAGGTCGTAGGCGACCGTCCAGGAGCCGTCGGCGGAGACCCGGTAGATCTTGCCCGAGCTCCACTCCGAGACCAGGTAGTCGTCTCCGTCCTTCTCGACGCCGTCGAACTTGCCGGCGATCTCGCCGAGCGGCGTGACGCTCTTGCCGGCGAGATCGATGGAGAGGACTCTCCCGAGCACGTCAGCGGCCTCGAAGTTGCCGGAGCTCACGGCGATGAGCGACCCGCCGTCGACGAGGAGCCCGTTCGGGTTGGTGCCCTCGTCGAAGCTCAGGAAGACCTCGGTGTCATCGGGATCGCTCGTGTCGAACCGGTAGATGACCTGCGCGAGCGAGTCGGACGCGTAGCCCTGACCCGTGGCCTCGTCGATGACGACATCGTTGACGAACTGGCTGCCATCGAAGAAGTACTCGACCAGGTCCATGTTCTCATCGAGGGTGATGCCGACGACCCGGTCCTCGTCCGTCACATAGAGGACCCCGTCGAACACCCGGATCCCCCTTGGATTGAGGAATACCGGGGGAGTCCACTCCATCTCGAGCACGGTGCCGTCCGCGTCGAGCCGGCTGATCCAGCCCTCCGCATCTCCGGCCCCCATGCTCGTCACGTACCAGTACCGGTCGATCGGATCCCAGTAGCAGCTCTCCGGGGCGTCGAACCCGTCCACCTTCCTGAACGCGTAAGCCGCCGCTCCGCCCCCGGAGCCCCCGTCGCCGCCTTCGCCCCCCGCGCCGCCGGTGCCGGGCGCCTCGCCGCCCTCGCCACCGGCGCCGCCGGTGCCGGGCGTCTCGCCACCCTCGCCACCGGCGCCGCCGGTGCCGGGCGTCTCGCCACCCTCACCACCGGCGCCGCCGGTGCCGGGCGTCTCGCCACCCTCGCCACCGGCGCCGCCGGTGCCGGGCGTCTCGCCGCCCTCGCCACCGGCGCCGCCGGTGCCGGGCGTCTCGCCACCCTCGCCACCGGCGCCGCCGGTGCCGGGCGTCTCGCCACCCTCGCCACCGGCGCCGCCGGTGCCGGGCGTCTCGCCGCCCTCACCACCGGCGCCGCCGGTGCCGGGCGTCTCGCCGCCCTCACCACCGGCGCCGCCGGTGCCGGGCGTCTCGCCGCCCTCGCCGCCCTCACCACCGGCGCCGCCCACGCCCGTGGACGTGGTCGTCGAGGTGTCCTCGGAGTCGTCGCCACCACACGCCCCGAGCAGCGAAGTGAGGCAGATGGAGGCCAGCGCAACGTAGCGTCGTTTCAAGCTCATGATCTCTTCGTTCTCCCCTCAGGTGAGAACGTAGTTACGGAAATTTCTCCCCCAGCGTCAACCGCAAGCACACCTGGAACGTGGACCGCCTCCGGCCCCCGCCCCGACGGCCGTCTCGCCGCCGCGCGCGTCAGCGGCGCGTGTGGAGGAGCGCCTCTCTGGAACGCGCGATCTCGCCTCGAGCGATCTCGTCGTCCGCGTCGATGCCCAGCGCGTCCTCGAACTCCGCGTGCGCCTCGCGGTGCCGTCCGCGCACCTGGAGCAGCGCGCCGCGCAGCGAGCGGCCGCGCGCCAGAAACCGCCGCTCCGCGCGGTCGCGCTCCGCGTCCGGCCACGCCCGCAGGCCCGCGGGCAGGGTGCGATGATCGAGCAGCCGCTCGAGGCTCTCCGCCGCCTGGCGGTAGGCCAGGCCCCCGCTCCCCTGCATGTACTCCACCCGCGGGCGATCCTCCGTGTTGAGGGGAGCCCCCGCGGCGAGCGCGCGCACCTCGGCCGGGCCGAGGAGATGGCTCGCCACCACGTCCGCGGCGTCGCGCAGGCCCGTGCCCCTCGCGCCGCCCAGCCTGCGCAGCCCCTCGCGCAGCCGCTCGAGATCCAGCGCGGGCGGCGCGTCCGCGCCCACGAGCGCGAGATAATGCCCCTTCTCCCACGCCTCGACGTGAGAGAACACCCCGAGGAACGTGGCCATCACCGACCGGACCGCGTCGAACGACATCTGATCGAGCGGGAGCCACTCGATCACCAGACCGCCAGGCCCGAGCCGCTCCCGGCTCGCCTCGAGGAGCTCCCGGCCGTACAGCGCCGACGCCCCGGGGCGATAGGGCACGAAGAGCCCCAGCACGATCACGTCGAAGCGCCGCGCCGTGCGCTGCAGGAAGCTCCGCCCGTCGTCCAGCACGACGTCGACGCGCGGGTCCTCCAGCAGAGCTCCGTTGTGGTCCGCGAACGCCCCGGCCGCGCGGAGGACCGCCGGCGAGATCTCGACCACCGTGATCGCCTCGACGCGGCTGTCCCGGAGCTGCGGCCGGGCGTGGATGCCCGTGGCCAGCCCGATCTCCACGATGCGCGCGGGCCGGGGGTGCAAGAGGAGCGGCAAGGCGCCCTGGCGGAGCATCGACCGGACCATCGCCGGGTGCGTCGAGCCCCACTGGTGGCGGCGATCGGTGACGAGCGTCCGGATGCCCCCCTGCTCCATGACCTCCACGATGCCGCCCGCGTCCTCGGCGTGAAATACGCACCGCTCCCCGGCGCCGCGGGCCGGGAAGAACCACGCCGTGCTGGCGGCCGGCAGGAGCAGGAAGAGCTCCGCCAGCAGCGCGCCGTACGCGACGCGCCGGAACAGGCGCGCCGGGGCGGGGCGCTCGCCCGGCGCCTCCAGGCCGAGCGCGAGCAGGGCGCCGCCGAGCGCCACGGCCGAGAGGAGCACCGTGGTCCTGCCGAAGCCGAGGCGCGGGACGAGGACGAGCCCGGTCGCCACGCAGCCGAGGACCGCCCCCAGGGTGTTGGCCGACAGCACGCCCCCCACGGCCTGCCCCGGGCCGGTGCCAGCGCGGCCCGCGCGCGCCCGACCCGCGAGGTCGAGGCAGAGCGGCAGGCTCGCCCCGAGGAGCAGCGTCGGCAGCAGCATGGGCAGCGCGGCGAACGCGAGCTGCGAGGCCAGGGCAGCGCCCCCCGATGCCGGCGGACCGCCCGGCGCGGCCTCGCCCAGCCAGCGTGTCGCCGCGAAGCTGAAGAGCGCCGACAGCGCGACCCCCGCCTGGCAGGCGCCGAGCCCGAGCGCCGCCCGCCCGCGCGCGCTGACGCGCGCCCCGGCGAGGCCGCCGAGCGCGATCCCGGTGAGGAACGCGGCGAGCGTGCAGGTGAAGGCGAACGTGGTGTCGCGCGTCACGGCGGCGAGCACGTGGGTCCAGACGATCTCGAGGCTCAGGGCGACGAAGCCCGACAGGCCCGCGACCATCCACGTCGCGCGGAGCGGCGCCGGCGCGCCGCCCTCGGGACGAACGGCCTCCTCGGGCGGGGCGCTCGGCGCGCGCCCGCGGGGCGGGCGCCCGCCCTGGGCCCCGCGGGCCGCCCCGGCGCGCGGCGCCATCGCGAGGGCGAGGAGCGCGACGAGCGCGCTGAGGGCCGCGGCCGCCTGGCCCGTGCGGGACACGCCGAGCGCCGGGAGGAGGAAGAGCCCCGTCGCGGCCACGCCGAGCACGGCGCCGGCCGTGTTGGCCGCGTAGAGCCGGCCGGCGCCCTCGCCGAGCGGGGCGCGGCGCGAGAGGCACGCCTGCGCGGCGATCGGCAGCGTGGCGCCCATCAGCGTGGTCGGCACGAGCAGCACGGCGAGCGCGCCCAGGAAGCGGACCACGAAGCCGAGCCCAGGGCGCTCGAGCAACGGCTCGTAGAGCCACCCGTAGAGCGCGCCCACCGCGGACAGGCCGAGCGGCACGAGCAGCGCCGAGGCGCCGATCGCCGCCTCCAGCGCGGCGTAGACGCGGAGCGGCGCGCGGAGGCGCGGCGCGACGCGCCCGCCCGCGAGCCCGCCGAGCGACAGCCCGGCCATGTAGGCCACGAGCACCGCGGTCGTCGCGTGCAGGGCCACGCCGAACACCCCGCCGAGCCATCGCGTCCAGACGAGCTCGTACGCGAGCGACGACGCCCCCGAGAGGAACAGCAGCCCGAGCATGCGCGGAGTCACCACCGCGCCTCCACCGTGATCCGGATTCATCGATGATCTCACTCCCGGGCCGCCGGGCGAGCGCCCCAGAGGGGCTCTCGGGCTCGTCCGGCGCGCGCTCGCGCGGGGCGCCCCAGGGGCGAGGAGCCCCGCCGTGCCGCGAGGCCTCCCCCTCCGGGCTCGCCCCGCATCTCGTCACTGCACCTCGATCGTGAACTCGTCCGCGAGGCGGCCGTTCACGTCCTTGAAGTAGGCGTGGGCCTTCTTCGGATCGCCGTCGACGTTGAAGCGGATGAACAGGGCGCCGTAGTCGGCGGTGCCCGACATGAGCGCTCCGTTCTTCACCCACTTGTTGCTCGCGTAATACGAGGCCCACCACGTGTCGTCGTCGTGGCTCGCCGCGTTGTAGCTGCGGATGCCCACGCCGCCGAGGCCCGACACGAACACGAAGTTCCGGCTCGGGCCGAGCTCCACCAGGTCGAAGGCGCCGGTCTTGCCGTGGCCGTTCGCCGCGTCGCCGACGTCGGTCAACGTCAGCGTGCGCGCGTAGGAGTGCTCGTGGCCGGTCGCGACGATGGCGCCGGCGTTCATGCACGCCGTGTACGCGCTCCAGCCCACCTCGTTCGATTTCCCGCCGACCTGCATGTCATGCTGGTTCTTGTGCCACGCGCACACGGACCAGATCGAGCTGTCGGCCGCCAGCGAGCCCTGGATGAAGCTCACCTGATCGGCCGCGTTGGCGGCGCAGCTCGATCGGAGCTCGCTCGTCCCGATGCACGATTGCACGATGAACAGCCCGCGGAAGTTGCACGTCGCCTTGACGCCGAGCTCGCCCGTGCAGTTCATCGAGGGCACGCGCGCGTGGCGCGCCTGGATGTAGCTGGCGTACCCGTTCGCGCCGCCCCAGGCCGCGGCGTCGTGGTTGCCGATGACGGCGAAATAGGGGTAGTTCGCGCCGAGGATGCCGTTGATCCGGTTCTCCCAGGCGGTCGGGTCGCTGGCGTAGTCGAAGTCGCCGTTGTGGATCGTCGCGTCGGCGCCCTCGTCCTTGATCAGGTCGAGGACGTCGTCCGCGTTGCTGCCGTTGCCCTGGTCGCCGATGAACGCGACGAGCAGCCCCGGATCGGTCGAGCCCCCGGGGTCGCCGCCGGGCGGGCCGTAGGTGATCGTGAGCTTCGGCCGGTACGACACGGTCCCGTGCTCGGAGGAGGCGAAGTCGATGCCGTCCGTGTTCGACGAGCTCGCGATGACGATGCCGTCGTTCGAGGTGCCGTCGACCCACGCCTGCACGAGCGCGATGCCCGCCGCGTTGAGCACGATCGTCTTCGAGCCCGCCGAGCCGCTGACGCTGCCGAGGACGCTGCCGCGGTCGCTCGCGCCCTGCGCGCCCGGCGTGGCCCACGCCGTCGACGAGGTCGCGTCGTCCCAGGTGACCGAGGGCTCGCTCCACGAGCGCTTCAGCGCGTAGAGGCTGTACGTGTTCGACGACCCGTTCGTGGCCTGGAGGGTGATCGACGCCGACTGGACGACGCTCCCCGCGGGGACGCCGGAGATCGTCCACCTGAGCAGGCAGGACTTGTCCGCGCCCCCGCCGTCGTCGCCGTCGACCTCGCAGGTGGTGGCGTTGCCGTGGTTCGTGGTGGCGCTGGCCTCCCGGATCGTCGCGTCCGTCGAGCCCGAATAGGACGAGCTCGGGGACGCGCCCTGCTGGAAGGAGACCGTGGTCAGCGCCTGTCGCGCCTCCGAGATCGGCTCGGCGGCGTGCTCCTCTGCATTGCAGGCCTGGACGACGGCGAGCGCCGGGAGGGCGGCGCAGAGGATGCCCTTCGCCAGCCGGGACCAGCCCGTGTCGCTTCGCTTGTCGTCGGCCGCTTCGTCTCGCGCGCGCGGTGTGTGCATGTCGAACTCCCTCTTCTGCTGGATGGGACGTCGAGTTGGATGAAGCGCGCGCACCCTACTGGAGAGCGCCATTCGCGAGGGGTTGTGTTTTCGCGACAATCACGCCTCGCTTCGTTGTCCGCCGCCGCGCGATGGACGCCTGTCCGCGCCGCCGCCCTCGGGGCGCTCGATGTCACGAGGTGCCTTTGCGACGCCGCCGCGGCGCAGGGCGCTCGGCGCTCGATGTCACGATACGGAGACGCCGCGGTGGCGATGGACAGGAATTGCATCCTGGCGTCGACGGCTCGGCGTCGTTCCGTTGAATCCTCTGTTGCGCCGCCGCGCCGCTCGGCGCCGCTGCGTCGAGCCCTCGTCACCCGTCGAGGTCGGGCCGCGCCGCGCCCATCCCGGCGGCCCACGCCATCGTGTAGCGGGCGTTGATCTCGCACCGCGGGTCCCAGGAGAGGCGCCCGCGCTCGTCCTCCCAGCGGAACGCGTCGATCCCGAACGGCCCGAAATACCCTGCCCCGGCGAGCGCCTCCCCCGCCTCGAGCGCGGCCTCGACGAGCCGCCGGCGCTCGTCGCCGGCGAGATCTCCTGGCCCGGCGAGGGCGGCGCCGAGGTAGGTCCCGCGCGCGTCGCAGCGCTGGACGCACGGCTCGCCGAGGCGCACCGCGCCGCCCCGGGCGACGTGCCCGTGCAGCGAGAAGTCCCCGCGGCGCTCGACCCACGGCTCGACCTGCAGGCCGCTGTCCGGAGAGGCGGGGTCGAGCGACGCCGCGACCCAGGGGCGCGCGTCGGGCAGGAGCTCGCCGCGGGCGACCCGGCGCTGGCCCCGCCCGGCGAAGCCGAACGGGCGCTTGAGCAGCCAGTGGCCCGTCGGCGTGGGCCCGGCGATGGTGGCCAGGAGCTCGGCGAGCGTGACGACGTAGCGCGCCCCGGGCAGCGTCTGGCCGAGCTCCGCGCAGAAGCGCCGGTGGTTGACGCGGCGGAGCACGTCGAGCGGCGGCGCCTCGGCCGGGGCGACGCCGGCGCGGCGGAGGAGGCGCAGCGCGCGGGGCGTCGGGCACCACGCCCGCCCGACGAGCGCGCTCGCGGGCGGCGCGGGCGGCGCGGGCGGCGAGGGGAGCTCGGGGCTGAGCACGACGTCGCCCGGGCGCAGCAGGGCCGAGACCCGGCGGGCGAGCTCCGGGGCCCGGTCCGCGACCGCGCGGCGAGGGGTGTAGCCCGCGGGGCGGGCCAGCTCCTCGTCGGCGTCGAAGTTCAGGACCCAGGCGCTCGCTCGGTCCATGCGGCCAGCGCGTCGAGGAACCGCTCGTCGAGGCCGGCGCGGGCGCGGTCGCGGCGGTTCATCGGATCGCCGCGCATGAGCAGCGGCGAGAGGGGCGGCGGGATGTGGCGCACCCACGCATCGAAGTCGCCCGGACCGGGCGCGCCACGATCGGCGCCCTCGCGGCCGTGCGCCGCGCCCTCGCGGCCGTGCGTGAAGCGCCGGAACCAGCGGAGCCCGAAGCGCACGTGCGGGACCTCCTCGGCGCAGATCCGCGCGGTCAGCGCGGCCCCGTCGACGTCGCCGATCGCGCGGAACCGCTCGGCGAAGCGCGCCGTGTGGTCGAGGTTGCCCCCCTCGAGGCCCATCCCCATGACCGCCACGAACTGCGCCGGCGACGCGGCGGCCGGCACCCGCGACCAGAACCAGTCGCGCACCGGGAAGTCGCCGACGCGGTGGCCGATCGCGGCGAGGTAGCCCTCGTAGAGCCGCATGTGCCGCACCTCGTCGAGGGCGATCCGGACCAGGCCGCCGCGGAAGGCGCGCGGCGTCTCCGGAAAGGCGAGCACCGCCCAGGCCATGAGCTCCGCGGCCTGGAGCTCGTGGTGCAGGAACGCGTGGAAGAGCTGCGCGCGGCGCGCCGGGTTGCGCAGCGCCTCCGGCCCAGGGCTCTTCGACGCGCGCTCCGACACGCGCAGCGCGGCGGGCCGCCCCGGGCGCTCGAGGCGGCGCGGCGGCGGCGGCGCGGCGTCGGCCTCCCAGACGGAAGGCACGGGCGGCGGCGCGAGCTTGTGCGCGAGATCGGTCGAGAGGACGTAATCCCAGGCCCAGCGCTCGACCGTTCCCGGCGGAGGCGCGTCGCTGGGGGGGGCGGGAGGAGACAGCATGGCGCGGCAGGACAGGGCAGCGCTGCTCCCTACCACAGCGCGGCAGCGACGGCGCGCGGAGCCCGCGGCGCGCGGAGCCCGCGGCGCGAGGAGCCGCGCCGCGCCGGGGCCCGGGCCGCCCGCCGCCGGCCGGCGGCCGAGCCGGCGCGCTCGCCGTGTCACGATGACAGAGCCCCCCGCGAAGCGGCGACAATTTGCCGGGGAATAAACCGGGACGGCGGTGTTTGCGCGGGAGATGGCGAGTCGCGAGCGTGGCTTGCTCCTTGCTCGATGAAGATCGCATGAAGGCGGAGAAGCGTTCCCAGGCGGTCGACAGGAGGCGCGCGGAGCACACGGTGCTGGTCATCGGCGGCAGCGGCGGCATGACCAGCCGTTACCGCGATGTGGTCGAGCAGCACGGCCTGTCGATGCGACACTACGAGAACCGGCTCCCCCCGGGGGCGCGCCACAGCGTCGGCAAGATCGCGCTGATCGTCATCATGGTGACCATGGTCTCCCACGCGCTCCGCGACCAGATGCAGCGCCTCGGCGTCGAGGGAGCGCCGGTCGTCTACCTCCGCAGCGCCTCGGTCTCCGCGCTGCGCGCGGCCCTCGAGCAGCAGATCGGCTGACGCCCGCGCGCTCCGCCCCCGCCGGCAAGCAGCATCCCGCGGCGCTGTCAACGCCGCAGCACGGTCCCGTGATCGCTCGCGCCCGCGCGCACCCCTGAAGTCCGCTTGCGCCGAGGCCCCGCGACGCGCCGTGTCCCGCGCCGGGCCGCTCCTCCCGACCCGCTCTCCTGACCCGCTTCACGATCTCGGCCGGCGCGCGTCCGCCCCTCGCGCGCGCCTCCCCCGCGCGGCGCGCCGTCTCGGCACCAGGGTCACGCACGTGCGAGACGGCCCCGCCAGCGCGCTGTCACGCAACCGTGACATGAGCCGTGGCACCACTCTGCACGATGTCTGCTGAAACCGTCGCGATGTCGACGCTTATGATACGTGTGTTCTCAAGGAGCGGACTCGCACCTCAAGCCCCCGCGCGCTCCTGTGGGAGCGCGCCAAGATCAAGGAGGGTCTATGCGTCGTCGCGGCAATATTGGCATGTTTCCTGCGCTTGGCCTGGTGCTCGGTTGCGCGCTGCCGCCCGGCGCAGCGCGCGCGGCCACCACGGCAATCACGTACACGATCGCACACGCGGACTGCGGCATGAACAGCTTCGCGCTCTACATGAACGGCGCGCTGGTCGACACCGTGCCCGCCACGAACGCCTGCGCGTGCAACAGCTCGCCGCTCCAGGTGACCATCACCGACCCGGTGTTGCTCGAGCTCTACGACCCCGCGCGCTGCAACGACTTCCAGGTCGAGACGGTCGGCGACGACGATGTGATGTGGGGCTATGTGCGCGTCGATGTCGCGTCGGACGAGGGGGCGGCGTCGGCGTGCCTGTTCGACGCTGCGCCGCGCAACGTCGGCCCGACCTGCGCCGACCGGGAGCTCTGTAATGGTTATGACTACCGCCTCCTCTCCGTGGGAGACGCGGACGCGGACGGCGACGGTCTCGCGGCGGGCGTGGGCGCGGGGTGCGACAACTGCGGCTCGATCGCCAACCCCGACCAGGCCGACGGCGACGGCGACGGCGTCGGCGACGTGTGCGATAGCTGCGCCGACGCGCCCGACCCCGGCCAGGAAGACAGCGACGGCAACGGCATCGGCGACGTGTGTGACGCCTGCTACGCGGCCGGGGCACCGGACTGGGACGCCGACGGGCTCTGCGCGTCGGAGGACAACTGCATGGGCCGGAGCAACCCCGACCAGGCCGACAGCGACGGCGACGGCTTCGGCGACGCGTGCGACGGGTGCGCGGGGATGGGGACGTACGACAGCGACGGCGATGGCGTCTGCGACGGGAGCGACAACTGCGCGTACCGCGAGAACCCGGACCAGGCCGACAGCGACGCCGACGGCGTGGGCGACGCGTGCGACAACTGCGTGGGCACGCCGAACCCCCTGCAGGAAGACATCGATCAGAACGGCCGCGGGGACGCCTGCGACGCCTGCCATGCGATCGGGTCGGCCGACCTGGATCACGATGGGGTCTGCGACTCGGTGGATAGCTGCACGGACACGCCGAACCCCGACCAGGTCGACAGCGATGGTGACGGCTTCGGGGATCCCTGCGACACCTGCGCGGGGCCGGGGCAGCTCGACAGCGACGGCGACGGCGTGTGCGATGGAGCGGACAACTGCGTGGTCCGCGAGAACCCGGATCAGCGCGACGCCGACGGCGACGGCTTCGGGGACCTCTGCGATCACTGCGTGGGCCCGGGGGCGCAGGACACGGACGGCGATGGAGTCTGTGACGCGGTGGACATCTGCGCGCACGTCGCCAATCCGGACCAGGTCGACAGCGATGGCGACGGCCTCGGGGACCTCTGCGACCACTGCGCGGGCCCGGGGGCGCAGGACACGGACGGCGATGGACTCTGCGACGGGGCGGACAACTGCGTGTCCGAGCCCAACCCCGGCCAGGAAGACAGCGACGGCGACGGCATGGGGGATAGCTGCGACGTCTGCGGCGTGATCCTCGACAACGGCACCCTCCAGCTCGGCGTCCACTGCGAGGGCCACCTGAACGTCCCGTTCGAGGATCCGCTGGGCTACGGGGCCCTGGGGCTGCGCTACGTGCGCACCGGCAACCCGGCGATCGAGCCGGGCGAGCCGGCCGAAGGGTGGGGCGTCGGCGACGCCCTCTCCGGGGTGGCCGGCTACGCGAGCCGGTGGCCCGACGGCGGCGCCGTGAACATGACGGTCGTGAGCTTCTCGGCGACGTCGAGCGCCGCGGTCTCCACGGTCCAGGTGGGCTCGACGTTCCTCGTCACGCACGACTACCACCCGTCGGCGCTGACCCCCTGGCTCTACGAGGTGGTCGTCACCATCCAGAACATCAGCCCGGACCCCGTGGACCTGCGGTACCGGCGCGTCGTGGACTGGGACGTCGTCCCCTCGCCGTTCCTCGAATACGTGACCCTCGACATGGGGACGGCCTCGGAGCTGTTCCGGACCGACACGAACGGATTCAACAGCGCGAACCCGTTCTCGTTCGTGAGCTCCCAACCTGGCCCGGTGACCGACGCGGGCCCGAACGATCTCGGCGCGCTCTTCGATTTCGACTTCGGCGGGCTCGCGCCCGGCGAGCGCAAGGTCTTCAGGACGTTCTACGGCGCCGCCGGCACCGAGGCCGACGCGCTCCGCGCCCTGTCGGCGGTCGGCGCCGAGGCCTACTCGCTCGCCCAGCCGAGCACCCCCGCCGGATCGAGCCTGGGGGCGCCGAACACGTTCATCCTCGCGTACGCGAGCGTCGCCGCGGTCTGCGGCGACGGCGTCGTCGAGGCCGGCGAGGCGTGCGACGACGGCAACGGCGTGAGCGGCGACGGCTGCAACGCCGACTGCACCGTCGGTTGCCCCGACGCGGACGGCGACGGCTCCTGCGACGTCACGTGCGTCACGATCCGGCGCGGCGCGCACGGCCAGGCGGCGGACGCGACCGTCTGGGCGCTGGTTCCGCGCTACAACGACGGCAGCTCATCCTACGTCCACACGGGCCTGCGCGACGGCGCCGAGAAGCAGGCGCTGTTCCGCTTCGATCTCGGCGCCATCCCGTCCTGGTCCACGGTCGAGTCCGCCACGTTCCGCGCCACGCTCTACAGCTCCGGGACCCACGAGATCCGGGCGCACCGCGTCACCGCTCCCTGGGTGGAGTCCACGGTGACCTGGAGCAGCCTCGCGGGCAGCCACGATCCGGCGATCGAGGCGACGCTCCTCGGCGCGTCGTCCGGCGTCGGGACCCTGGACCTGACCGCGCTCGTGCAGGCGTGGGTCGACGGCGTGCACCCGAACCACGGCCTCCTCCTGGAGGCGGACCCGACGGCGCGCACCGCGTACCGCTCGAGCGAGCACCCCAGCCTGGACCACCGCCCCTCGCTCGAGGTGTGCTTCTACTGACCCGCCGCTGAGCCCGGCCGGGGGTGGCGCGGCCCTCAGCGCACGCCGACCAGGCGCTGCATGAGGCGCTGGAACTCGGGGACCGAGAGGTCGACGTGCTCGACGACCCGCCCGTAGAGCGTGGCCGTCGGCACATTGCGGCCGGGAAACTCCCGCTCGAGCACCGAGAGCTGCCAGAGGATGACGCGCTCGGCGCGGGTCAGCCCGTCGCGCACGTCGGGCAGGTTGTCGTACGGGGATCGCCTCGGGACCATGGTCAAGCTCCCATCCTGGCCGTCGCAGGCCGCGGCCTTCGCGCTTCGTACCATGCCGCCGCGGCTCACCGCATGTCCAGCGGAGCCGCGCGGGCCGCCGTGTCCCCTCGGAGACGGGCCACGAGCATCCTTCCCGTGGTGAGCAGCATTCCCATGATCGGCAGGCTGAGAGGTCGCCGGACGGCGTGGGGGGCGGGGGCGGGGCATGGGCGGCGGCGCGGCGCCGCTCGCGCCGCCACTGCGGCCTGGCGTCGTTGCAGCGAACAGCGCCGCCCGGGGGGAGGGAGCGACGGGCGGCCGCTGCTCGATGCTATCCTGGCACACAGGGGCGCGGGGCTCGGACCAGCGCCCCCTCCTCGTGGGGCGCCGCGGGGTCACGACACGCCGCCGGCATCACCGGCCGGACGCGGCCCCACTGCGGCCTCGCCCGCTGTTGCAGCTCACTTCTGCGGGTAGATCGGCGACTGCTGCGACGGACACGACGGGCAGAACTTCGACGGCCCCTTCTGCACAGACGGGCAGAACTTCGACGGCGCTCCCTTCTTCGTCGGGCACTGCCCGTATTGCCCCACGCCCTGGGAAACTCCGAGCTTCCCTTGGCCGACGAGCCCCGTCTGGGAGCCGACGAGACCGGTCTGGAGCCCCGTCTGGGAGCCGACGAGCCCGGTCTGGAGCCCCGTCTGGGAGCCGACGAGACCGGTCTGGAGCCCCGTCTGGGAGCCGACGAGCCCGGTCTGGAGCCCCGTCTGGGAGCCGACGAGCCCCGCCTGGGAGGAAATGAGCCCCTTGTGAGGGTTGGTGAGCCCCTTGTGAGGATTGATGAACCCCTTCTGGGGATGCTCGAACCCCTTCTGAATGATGCCCTGGCTCACCGGCGCCGCCCCGAGCCCCGCGATCTGCTGAGAGCCCATCTGGGGATTCATGATAGCGGCCCCGTCCGCCGTCTCGAGCGCCTCTTCGCTCGAATCGACCATCTCGATGTCCTCGCCCATCTCGCCGTCGGACAGGTCCGCCGACTCGACGGCGCACCCCGCCATCGCGGCCGCGACCAGCATCAGCAACGACGTTCCATAGTGAATCGAGCTCATGTCGCCTCCTTCGATGTCCCGTAATGGCCACCTGGCCCACGAACATCCTGCCTCGGGTGTGAGCATGTGGCGTGCCTGGGCAGGTCTGTGCACGGTGCGCCTGTGCCGGTCTTGGCGTCTGTCCCACCCTCGGCCAAGAGGCATTTCATGGAGCCGCGCTGACACCGGTGCTCCCACCGAGCGTCCGCGTCCGCGCGACGGCGGCCGCCTCCTCGCGGTCGGGCAAGTTCGGGGCGACGGGCCCGCGATCGCCTGATGGACATGACGAGCGTCGACGCGACAGAGGTGTGATCGCCATCGAGGGATCGAGCGTGGCCGCGCAGAGCGGCTGTGCAGCAGACGGCGCACGGACGGCGCGAGACGGTCAGTCGGCGCGGACCGCGCACGGGGGATGTCGCTCGCCGCGTCGTCCACGCGCTCGGCGCTCCCCGGAGGGCCGACGCCGCCCGATGGCCGGCTCCGCCTCGGGGCCATCGCCGCTGCGCAGAGGCGCCGCGCGCTCCCCGGGCGCGCGCGGCGGGCGCGTGATGCCCGTCAGGGAGAGATTAGTCCCAGACGCATCTCGCCCTGTAGGCGCATCGCCGCGGGAGCGTTCGGGGCGCAACGTGATGTTGCTCCTCCAGGGCGCGTGGAGCGGCGTGTTGCCTGGGACTGCGCGTCGTCCGCGCTGTTTCGTTTTGTCCAACGAGGCTCATCATGTGCTGGAAACAGCATGGGTCCGATGTGGCCGATCCGCACCTCCCCCGGCGCCGATGGCGTCTCCCCGCGCCGCTGAAGCAGAACGTCGAGGACGCCAGCGGGCGTCTGGGGCATCGCCTCGTCGTGGCCTGGGCTTCAGCCTCGGAGCGCCCCGCCCGCGCCCCTCGCGGGGCGCCCGCGGCCGCTGGCCGCGAGCGCCTCCTTGCCGGCGCGCCCCATCCTCCGGATCGCTGCCTCCCGCCGCAGCGCCTCGCCCCGGTCCGCCGCCGCCTCGACGTGCACCAGCGCGAGCGGGCCCCGGCCGCGCGTGTAGCGCGCCCCCCGCCCCGACGCGTGCTGCGCGAGGCGCGCCTCCACGTCGCGCGCGATCCCCGTGTAGAGCGACCCGTCGCCGCAGCGGAGGATGTACACGTGCCAGGCCGCCGCGGTCACTCCTTCGGCCCCTCGTTGTAGCCGCGCGGCCGGTACTTCGGGTCCACGCCGCCGTGCTTCGCGCCGTTGTCGAGCGTGTCGGTCGCGAGGTACGCGAGCCACGTCCCCGGGTGCGCCTCCGCGAGCGCCCTGAGCTCCGCCTCGTGCGCCTCGAGCCGCTTCTCGTCGTACAGGCACTGCAGCGCGAGCGCGATCAGGCTGAGCTCGTTGGGCCCGAGCTCCATGCCCCGCCGGTAGTGCGGGAACGCCTCGTCCGGGCGGTGCATGCGGCAGAGCGTGTCGCCGGTGTACACGTGCGCCATCGGCCAGCTCGGGGCCAGCTCCGCCGCGATCCGGCTCTCGGCGAGCCGGGTCTCCAGGTCGCCGCGGGCGCCCTTCATCACCGAGTAGTTCAGGTGCGCCTTCGCGCTGTTCGGGACCGCCTCCTTCGTCGCCGCCCAGAAGTCGAGGTCGTTCCGGTAATCCATCGCGTGCCGGTACGCCTGCACGCACTGGAAGCCGAAGAAGAGCGCGAACAGCGCCGGCGTGAGCCAGGCCCGGAACGTCCAGCGCGCCCGGGGCGCGAGGTCCGAGCCGGCGAGCGCCTCGTGCAGCCACGAGAACGCCACCGCGAGGAGCAGCGACGACCCGATGGCCGGGAAGTACCAGAAGCGCTCCGCGCGCACCGTCGGCAGGACGACCGGGATGTTCGAGTGCGGGAAGTAGCTGACCACGATCCACACGAGGCCGATCGCCGCGACGCACGGCCCCGCGTACCCGCGGCGGAGCGGCACCCAGGCGCTCCGGTCCGCCGTCGCCGGGCAGGGCAGGGGGCGCGTCCCCTCGACGAGCATCCCGAGCCCGACCACCAGCGGGGGCAGGAACGGCAGCGGCCACAGCGCGAGCGGCAGCGCCCGGAGCAGCGGCAGGCGCCCCGCCGGGCGGAGCACGTGCCAGTCATACGCGGCGAGCCCCGCCGCCGCGGCCGCGAGCGCCGCCCCCGCGAGGATCAGCGTCCACCGCCGCGACGTCGCCTGCCCGCCGTCGACGAGGAAGGCGGCGCGCACCGAGCGCCGCTCGCCCCGCTCGCGGTGCTCGCGGCGGAGGGCCGCGAGCCAGAGCGCGAGCGAGCCGAGCGGGGGCAGCGCCATCATCACGGCGCCGGCGACGCTGCCGAAGAAGACCAGCCGCTCGGGCGCCGGCTCCGCGGGGAACGAGTAGTCGCCGCTCAGCCGCCACGGGAACACGAGCTGCGTGAGGCCCCGGAAGTAGACGCGCAGCGCGCCGGCGACCCGGTGCGGCGTGTCCGCGGTGCTGAGCGGGTTGTTGAGCGGGTCGCGCGGCAGGGGCGCCTGGTGGAACCAGACGAGCGCGTCGTGCAGGAGGCGCCTCGCGAGCGGCGCCCCCTCCGGGAGCGGCGCCGCGAGCTCGGCGGGCAGCGGCGACGGGAACCAGCGCCGCCGGAGCTCGACGTAGAGCACGAACGCCGCGCCGGCCCCGAGCAGCGCGAGCAGCGCGCGGACGAGCCGCGCCGGGCGCGTCGGGTGGGTGAGCGGCGCGGCGACGAGCGCGGCGAACGGGATGAGCGGCACGCAGACGAGCGCGCTCTCCTTGGAGAGGAGGCCGAAGAGCACCGCCGCGAACACGCCGAAAGGCATCGCCCACGCGGGCAGCCCGAGGGCGGCGAGGGCGGCGATGGCCCCCATGCCCCCGAGCACGTCGGCGATGCCCACGATGCCGCTCACCGCCTCGGTGAGCACCGCGCAGCTCACGAAGAGCAGCCCCGCGAGGTAGGCGAGCCCGCGCCGGCGCGTGAGCCAGAACGCGACGCACGTGAGCAGCGCGCCGTTCACCGCGTGGAAGAGGACGTTGTAGAAGTGGTGGAAGAACGGCTGCTTCGACAGCGCCCAGAGCGCGCGCCAGAGGAAGTTCGGCAGCGGGCGGTACGAGCCGACGCTCCGGTCGGGCGGCAGCCCCCAGAAATCGCGGTGGATCGCGTCGAGGAAGCCGAGCCCGCCCTTCGCGTTCACGTACGGGTTGGCGAGGAGCGCCTCCTGCTCGTCGAAGATGTAGTTCGTCGACGGCGCGCGCGTGAACAGGACGATGGAGACGAGCGCGAGCGGCGCGAGCGCGGACCAGAACGTCGGGTCGAACGCGAGGAAGTAGTCGCGCACGCGGCCGGCGGCCCGCTGGAGGCGCGACGGCTCGAGCGGCACGGGCGGCGGCCGCTCGGACAGGGGCGGCGCCGCGGGGGCGAGCGGCGCGCCGGGGCCCACGGGCTCCGGCGCGGCCTGCTCACCGGCGGGGTACGAGGGCGGGGAGGTCACGCCCGGCCCCTTCAGCCCCCGGCCTCCGGCGGGCCGGCCGCCCGCTCGGGCTCGGGGCCGGCCGCCCGCTCGGGCTCGGGGCCGGCCGCCCGCTCGGGCTCGGGGATCGACCAGATGTCGCCCCAGAGCGGCTGGCCGCCGTCGATGCCGTACACCGCGCCGGTGATGAAGTCGTTCTGGTCGCTGGCGAGGAAGACGATGAGCCGCGAGACCTCCTCCGGGGCGGCGAGGCGCTTGAGCGGGGTCGCGCGGCGCGCGAGCTCGAGGAGCTCGTCGCCGTACTGCGCCGTGCCGCTCGAGCGGATGTTGTTGCCGGGGGCGACGGCGTTCACGCGGACGCCGAACGCCGCCCACTCGACGGCGAGCGAGCGGGTGAGGTTCTCGACGCCGGCGCGCGCGGCGCCCGTGTGCGCCATGCCGGGGAAGCCGCGGCTCACGGACGCGGTGACGTTCACGATGCGGCCGCGCCGCGCCGGGATCATCGCCCGCGTCGCGACCTCGCGGGTCATGAAGAAGGTGCCGTTCAGGTTGTTGCGGACGACCGCCTCCCAGCCCTTCGGGGTCATGTCCATGGCCGGGCTCGGGAACTGGCCCCCGGCGTTGTTCACGAGGACGTCGACGCGGCCGAAGCGCTCGAGCACCTGGCCGACGAGGGCGGCGATCTGCTCCGGATCGCGGATGTCGCAGGGCGCGGCGAGCACGTCGGCCGCGGCGACGCCGTCGCCGGCGAGCGCCCTTTGCGCGGCCTCGAGCTTGTCGGGCTTGCGGCCGCAGATCGCGACCTTCGCGCCGAGGTGCGCGAGCTCGCGCGCGCACGCGAGGCCGATCCCGCTGCCCCCGCCCGTGACGAGGGCGACCTGATTGTCGAAGAGTCCTCGGGCGAAGATCGAGCGCACCTGGGTCACGCCCCGCGTTTACAACGGGTCAGGGGGCGGCGCCACAGGCGCGCGCTCCCCGGGGCGCGCGGCGCCGGAGCGCGCAGCGGCCGGGGGGCCGCGGGCCGCGCGCCACCCGGAGCGCCCGGCGCCCGAGGCAGAACGGCGCGCGGCTGCCCGGCGCGGGGCGCGCCGGCCGCTGCGCGCCGCGGGCCGGGCGTCGGGCCGCGCGTCCACGGCGGCGCGCGCCGCGGCGGCCAGGTCACCGGGCCTGGGCGCCCTTCACGGCCTCCGAAAGGAGCTCGTAGGACCGCAGCCGGGCGCCATGATCGTGGATCTGGGCGACCACCATCAGCTCATCGGCGCGGGTCTCGTCCAGGATGGCCTGGACCCGCTGTCGCACCGTCTCCGGGCTCCCGGCGACCGAGTAACGCAGCTGTCGCCGGATCGTGGCCTCTTCGTGGGGGGCCCACAGCGCGTCCATGTCGTCCACCGGGGGAGGGAGCTGGCCCGGGCGGCCGCGGATGAGCGACAGGAACTGCTGCTGCTGCGACGTCGAGAGCCGCCGGGCCTCCTCGTCCGTATCGGCCACCACGACGTGCAGGCCGATCATGGCGTGGGGCCGCTCCAGCGCGTCCGAGGGGCGGAAGCTGCTCCGGTAGAGCTCCAGCGCGGGCAGCAGGTAATCCGGCGCGAAATGGCTGGCGAAGGCGAAGGGCAGGCCCAGGTGGGCCGCCATCCGGGCGCTGTAGCCGCTGGAGCCGAGCA
Source organism: Sorangium cellulosum (assembly GCF_004135735.1). Classification (GTDB taxonomy): domain Bacteria; phylum Myxococcota_A; class Polyangia; order Polyangiales; family Polyangiaceae; genus Sorangium; species Sorangium cellulosum_F. The sequence continues at coordinate 1,275,345 of NZ_CP012670.1, forward strand.
GCCAGATGGGGATGTCGAGCCCTTCTCCGGGGATGGCGCGCACCCTGGCCACGCCGGGCGGGGGCGCGCGGTCCAGGTAGGCGCGGAGCTCGCTCACGAGCTCCGGGAAATCGTCGCCGTCGGTGCCCAGCGATCGCCGGAGCGCGCGAGCGGTCAGCGGATCGGTGCCCGGCGCCCGCCCGAGGCCCAGGTCGATGCGGCCCGGATACAGGGACTCCAGCGTTCCGAACTGCTCCGCGATGACGAGCGGCGCGTGGTTGGGCAGCATGATGCCGCCGGCGCCCACGCGGATCGTCGTGGTGCCCGCGGCCACATGGCCGATCACAAGCGACGTGGCGGAGCTGGCGATACCCGGCATGTTGTGGTGCTCGGCCAGCCAGTAACGGCGGTACCCCCACGCCTCGGCGTGGCGCGCGAGGTCGAGGGTGTTGCGGAAGGCGTCTCTCGGCGTGGCGCCCACCACGACCGGCGCAAGGTCGAGCACCGAGAGGGGGGTGTCCTGGAGCGCTCTGGATCGCGGGTGCGTCGTGGGGTGTTCAGGCATGGTGGTGATTCCTCCTCGGAGGGCGACCGTGACGACATAACACGCGGAGGGCCCACGCACCCGGGGAGAGGCGCGCGGCCGTGCTCGAGCGCCAGGCGCGCCGCGGCGCCCCCGGATCCGCGCGACGGCGGCGGCCTCGAGAGCGGGGTCTACTGCGGGAAGTTGCCCCGGATCAGCAGAAGAACCGCCACGGCGCCAACGACGCCAAGAAGAGAGGGAGAGGGTTGTCCCTCCATGTTCCCCTCCTACTTCCCCTGTCTCTTGGCGCCCTTGACGTCATGGCGGTTCGCCTCTCGGCCCGACTTCCCGCAGCAGCGCCAGAGGAAGAGGAGAAGAGTCGATGAAGCACGACGCGACGCGTCCACGGGGCGCTCGGGCGGCACGGCGAGCTCCGCAGCGCTGGCGCGCGCTGCTCGCGTCTGCCTCCTCGCTTCTGTCATGACAACGCAAGAGCGCCTGATCGGGAAATGTTCATCGAGGCGGTAGAGCCGGCGTCGATGAGCGGCGCCGGGACGCGACGCCCGATGGTCCGGAACGAGCGTGGTGCGCCGAGCGCCGCGCGATCGCCGCGCCGCCGGGCGCCTCCTGGAGCGCACGGGCGGCCGGATCCGTGGTAGGGCGAGCCCCGTCCAGCGCGGGCGGCTGGTAGAGTGCGGCGTGTCCGGGCTGGCGGCGCTCGTCTCGAGGTCATCCATGGTCATCGCGCGATTCCTGGGTTGCGCGCTCGCGGCGGCGACGCTGGCGAGCTGCAGCGACCCCGATCCCATCCTTGAATACCGCTACGGTGCTTACGAGGGCGACGCCTATCCGAACCGGCGTCCGGAGATCGTGATACCGGACGGCGGCATGGGCGTGGTGACCGACAGCCTCTCCGACACGATCTCCCTCATCGCGCTCGAGACCGGGGAGCGGTTCGGCGTCCGCCCCGTGGGCCGCGATCCCGTGACGATCGATGGGCCTCACCGGGTGGCCGTGGACGCCGCGGGCGGCGCGCTCTACATCGCGCTGTCGTATCCTGACGTCGCCGGCGCGAGCGGCCCTCACGCGGTGCACGGCGGGAGCGTGATGGCCGGCTACGTCCAGAAGCTCGCGCTCGACGACCTGCGCATCCTCGGGCAGGTGCGCGTGGAGGCCAACCCGGGCGACGTCGTGATCTCGGAGGACGGCGGGCGCGTGGTCGTCTCCCATTTCGATCTCAAGCGCTCGCTCGACAACCCGGGGGATCTCGAGGCGGCGCGCTCGTCGCTCGCGGTCCTGGAACCCGACGCGATCTCGCCTCGTGGCTCGGCCGCGCCGACGCGCATCCCGGTCTGCCGGGCCGCGAACGGGATCGCCCTCTCGCGGCCGGACGGCGCCCGGGCCTACGTCGCCTGTTATGGCGATGACGCCCTCGCGATCGTCGACCTGGCGGATCCGGACGCCGAGGTGAAGCTCGTCCCCGTCGGGCCGGACCGGTCGTCCGACGCCCACGCGTCGTCCTACGGGCCCTACGCCGTCATGATGTCGCCCGATCAGAAGACCATCGCCGTGAGCAACACGGACAGCAGGGAGGTGCGCTTCTTCGATGTCGCGTCGGGGACGTTCGACGAGTCCAGGACGATCTTCACGATTGGCGCGCCCTACTTCGGCGCGTGGACCCCTGACGGGAGCACCCTCTACGTGCCGACGCAGGTGCCCGACACGATCGTGCGGATCGGCGTGACCCCGGACGCCGGCGCCCCCGTGTCCCGGAACATCCGCGACGAATGCCTCAGGCCGCACCTCGCGGAGCTCGACGAGGTGCACGGGCTCTTCATCGTTTGCGAGGGCGATCAGACCATGACGCCGGGCAAGGTGCTCCGGCTCGATCCCGAGACGCTGGAGACGCGCAGCGAGGCCGAGGTGGGCCTCTTTCCCGACGCGTTCGCGCGCGTCGCGACGGGGGCGCGGTGAGGGCGCGAGCAGGTCGTGCGTCCGCGCTCGCGAGAGCGCGGACCTCCCCGCGAGCCGTGGCGTGAAGGCGCCCTAGCGCCTCGTCCTGGCACTCCGATTCCGGCGACGGAACGTCAGCAGCGCGAGGCCCATGGCGACGGCCGCTGCATAGGCGCTCTTCGGCATCGCATTGCCGGCCGCATAGGCGCAGCCGCCCGAGTCCGATGCGGGATCTGAGCCCGACCCGGGGTCGGCGCTGCCACCGGCGCCGCTCGGGGCGCCGCCGCCCGTCGCGCTGCCCGCGCCGCCCGCGCCGCCGCCAGCGGGCTGCCCGCCAGAGCCGGCGCTGGCGCCCCCGTCGGCGCTCCCGCCGTCGCCCGCGGCGCCGCCGCTTCCCGCAGCAGGTCCGGCGCCGCCGACGTTCTGATCGCCCCCGGCGCCGCCGCCCGAGCCGCCCGAGCCGCCCGTGCCGCCGCTGTCGCCAGGATCCGAGCAATCGGTCTCCGGATCGGCACCACCGGCCTTGTCGAGCCCGAAGAACGCGACGATGGCGTCGTGCTCGTACGGCATGGAGTGCGCGCCGTTCTGTCCTGACCAGGCCTCGAGCACCGTGTGGCCACATTCGTTCTTCCAGAACTGGCGCTCATAGGTGGTCCCGTTCGAGGTCGTGGTGTCGGTCGAGGTCGGGGCCTCGCTCAACCCGAGGACGTTCGTCCATTCCTTGATCGCCTCGCCCTGGTTCTTGTAGCTGATCGTCGCGTCCGCCGTGCCGTGGAAGAGCTGAAGGCGCGGGCGATGTCCCGTATAGCCAGGATACATCGCGCGGACCTGATCTCCCCATTGCTGCGCCGTCTTGCTCGTCCTGCCGCCCGCGCAGTTGCCGCTCCACTGGTTGCTCGGGTCGAAGCCGTCCGCCCAGCACCCGGCGGGCACCCCCGCCCTCGCCGAGCCAGCCCTGAAGATGTCCGGGTACACCGCCAGCAGGGCTTGCGTCATCATCGCGCCGGATGAGCCGCCCATCGCATAGACGCGCTCCGGGTCGCCGTCGTACTTCTCGAGCGTGTACTTCACCATCTGAGCGACGGCCTGCGTGTCGCCGCCGCCGTCGTGGGTCAGGGATCTCGTCGAGCCCACGTCCCAGCAGTTTCGGCCGGTGGCCTCCGGAAGGATGATGATGAAGCCGTTCCTGTCGGCCGCCGCGCGGACACCCGAGATGCTGTTGAAGAACCCGCTCACCGGCGTGCTGCAAGAGTGGCTGGCCACCACGATGGGTGGCTTCTCCGCGAGCTGGTCCGGGACGTAGATGTTCATGTTGACGTAGTCCGGGACGCCGCTCGCTCCCCAGGTCGCCCGGCTCACCGCCACCACGGACGCCGCGCGCGCTGGCATGGCCGCGAGCAGTCCCAAGGAGATCGACGCGACCACGAAGGCGCGATGCTGAAATCGACGCATGTCCGAGTTCCTCTAGAGCTGGCGCCGCCGAAGAGGGCGCGCGTTCGTCGTGCCGATGCTATCGATAAGAGGCCTTCGGCGCAAGCCGCTTCGAGTTCCTTCACTGAGGGAAAATTCAGCCAAGCCCATCGGCGTCGCGCGGCTTTTCAGCATTGCAGACAGCCGTGTGCCCGCGCTCTCGCGTCGCTCCGTCACGCGACGTCGGGGCGGCGAGGGGGTGTGACGCGCGCCGCCGCTGCGCACGTCCGGCCCCGTCGGCCCACGGCCGCCGCGTCGACGCTCTCGGCTAGACGTGCAGCCCGGGCGTGTGCAATGATGCAATCATGCGACGATCGCTTGGCCTTCCTGCATTGTTCTCGTGCTTGCCCGCCGCGCTCGCGATGACGGGCTGCGGGACGGAGCGGCAGCAGCCGACGGGGGAGGCCGCGGCCGCGCTCGAGGTCCGCGTCTCAGGGCCGTTCGACGCGGAGCCCTACCCGACCGACTTCTACCCCGTGCCGCCGGGCACATTCAAGCTCGCGTGCGGGTCCCAGCGCTGCCTGGCGGTGCACAAGCTCTCCAGCTCGAGCTCCGCCGTGCTCGCGACGCGTGTCGACGGGACCGGGGCGCTCGTGGATATGCCGCGCATCCGGCTGGGGGTGGCCGAGCTGGTGCTGGGCGTCCTGGCGCGCGACGACGAATTTCTGGTGGTGACCGCCCGAGATCAGCCGGACCCCGACGTCCGTTATCATAGAATCCGCGGGAGCGACGGCCGCGTGCTCGAGGATCCGACGCCGCGCCTGCCCGCCGCTCCGCCGACGCACATGGCCGCCGCGGGCGCGAGCTACCTTTTCCTCGTGCGTACCGCCGGATCGGAGCGCGAGGCGCGCCTCTACGACGCGGAGTTGAACCCCGTGGGGGATCCCGTCATCCTCCCTTCGAGCCTGGCGCGCTCTCTGACCCCGGGCGAGGGGCAGTACCTCGTGGCCGGCTACGGACAGGCGCTGCGGATCAGCGAGGCCACCGGGGCCGCCCTCGACCCGGCCCCGATCGAGTTCTCTCGCTACAACGGGAGCGACTCGCCGCTTGGCGTCTACAAGGACGGCGTTTACCAGCTCGTGTGGGCGGACCAGAGCGCTGTCTACGGCTCGCGCATCGATGCCGCCACGGGCGAGCCGCTCGATCCCGACGATACGTTCAACGAGCTGTCGGGAGTGAAGGTGATCCGGCGCCTTGAGCACCGACTCACGGGCAAGTTCGACGTGACGATCATCGGCGGGGACGTGGTGGCGAGCTGGGGCGAAGACCTCAGCGAGGTGCATGCGCAGCGCATCGACCTGACGACCGGTCTGCCCGTCGGGTCGAGGCCTACCTTGCTGGCCTATATCCCGCAGACGCTCTACAACTACCCGACGCTGGATTTTCAGACGCTCGGCGATAGCGTCTTCTTCGTCAACAACGAGACCTTCCTGCGCCCGGGCACGCGCTCCGCCGATGAGCGCATCGCGACGTTCGGCCAGGACAGGGACGTGGCTTTCAGGAGCCGCGCCCGCTACGCGCCGGCGGTCGCGTCGAACGGCAATGGCTACCTCGTGGTGTTCGAGCGGCGCTCGCCCGAGGACGGGCAGGCGCCGGAGATCCTGGCGACGCGCATCGATCCGGCGACCGGCGCGTACCTCGACGACCCCCCCCTCGCGATCGGCGTCGGCTGGACGCCCACCGTCAGCTCCGACGGCGGCAGTTACCTGGTCATGTGGAGCTCGAGCGACGCGAGAGGGACCTCGAGCCACGCCCGCCAGGTGCGCGCCGACGGGACGCTCGGCGTGGAGAAACGCTGGCTGGTCTTCGATTCGGGGCAGACCTTCAAGACCCAGGTCACCTGGAACGGCAGCTACTACGGCGTCGCGTGGGGGAGCCGTCACGGCCGGCTCGACAACGACGGCGACCTGGTCGCGCCCGATCCGCTGCCTGCGGGCGAGTCGGCGATCCGAGGTTTCGGCGTGCGCTGGCATCCGGAGGTCTCCAACTCGCGTCCGCGGGTCGTCGCCGACCACGCGCTCCCGCCCGAGCGACGCACCTTCCTCTATGTCGGCGAGGCGGAAGCGTCTGGGCGGATCACCCCGGACGTCGTCGCCGTGCGCGTGCGCTCGCGTACCGGCGCGCTGCTCGGCAGCACGCTGATCGCCGAGAAGCACGCGACGCCGTTCGCTGCGTCGGACGGGACCCGTCTCGCCGTGATCAGCCGCGATCTCGACACGGGCGACTGGGAAGGGGTGTTCGTCGACGCCGAGAGCGGGTTGCCCGTGGCCGGGACGGAGAAGGTCCTCGTGCGCGGCGCCGCCGACCGCGCGGTCTCGGAGTTCTTCTTCGACGGCGAGGCGTTCTGCGTCGTGCTGTACCAGGGCGAAGACAGCGGGTCTTCCCTGCGCCTCCGGCGCTTCGACGGCGCGCTCGATCCGGTGGAGGGCGACGTCGCGGACGGCGCCCGCGTCACCTTCAGCGCGAGCCGAGGCTGGGACTTCGGAGTTGCCTCGTCCGGCAACGCGCGCGGGCTCCTCGCGTACTCGCAGTCCGATATCGACAGGCTCGGGACGGCGATCAGGCTGAGCTTCTTCGCAGCGGACGGGTCGATGCCGCCGGAGCCGCCGGTCTCCGGAGCGGGCGGCGCAGGCGGCAGCGGCGGTCATGGCGGCGCGGGCGGGAGCGGGGGTGCGGCCGGGGCCAGCGGCTCCGGTGATGCTGCCGGCAGCGGCGGCGCGGGTGCGGCCGGTGAAGGCGGAGCAGGCGCGGCCGGCAGCGGCGGTACGGGGGCGGGCGAAGGCGGAGCAGGCGCGGCCGGTGGAGGCGGAGCAGGCGCGGCCGGCAGCGGCGGTACGGGGGCGGGCGAAGGCGGAGCAGGCGCGGCCGGCAGCGGCGGTGCGGGGGCGGGCGAAGGCGGAGCAGGCGCGGCCGGCAGCGGCGGTGCGGGGGCGGCCGGTGGAGGCGGAGCAGGCGCCGGCGGCGGAGGTACAGGTACCGGCGGCGGCATTGCCGGCGCAGGCGGCGACCCGGCGGCGGGTACCGGCGGCGGCATTGCCGGCGCAGGCGGCGACCCGGCGGCGGGTACCGGCGGCGGCATTGCCGGCGCAGGCGGCGACCCGGCGGCGGGTACCGGCGGCGGCGGAGGAGGCGGCGAGCCCGGGACCGGCGTTTCGACGGCGAGCAGCGGCGGCGGCCCGGGCAGCTCGTCGGATGGCTGCGGCTGCCGGACGGCCGGCGGCGAGGAGCGCGCCGGAGGCGCGGCGCTCTTCGCGCTTGCGCTCGCCGCGCTCGCAGGGCGGCGCCGCGCGCAGAAGGCCGCCTGATCGCGCGGCTCGACGCCAGGGCCGCCTGCACGCCTGCCGGGGAAAGAAGTGAACCACGGAGGCACCGAGCCTCTCGGCCCTCCGTGCCTCTGCACGGAGGAGCCCATGAATCGACATCGTTCATCCACTTCGCTTCCTTCCCCGCTCGTCTGTCGCGCAGGCGCCGGCACCCTCGTTGCCGCGAGATCATGGGCGACTCTCGCGCGATGAGGAGCGACTTCTAGGCGCTCCTCGGCCCGTCGCCGTGATCAGGCGCGCCCGTGCTCCCGGCGGCGAGCGCCGCGTCAAGGCACCTTGCGCAGCATCCGGGGCAGCACGACGTCGTGCAGCAGCTCGGGCACGGCGCGCTTCAACCGCCAGGCCCAGCGGCCGTCGCGGTGGGGCACGGCGTAGAGGCGGCCGGCGTCGACCGCCTCGATGGCGAGCCGCGCGACGTAATCGGCCTGGAGGCCCTCGCGCCCCATGAGCCGCTCGGCGGCGCTCCTGGCGGCGGCGTCGAGGCCGCGCGCGCTGTCGACGATCCGCGTCTTGAAGAAGGTCGGGCACAGCACGGTGACGCCGACGCCGTGCTCGGCGAGCTCGAGCCTCAGCGTCTCGGAGAGGGCGACCACGCCGGCCTTGGTCACGCAGTACGGCGCGAGCCCGGGCACGGAGATGAAGCCGGCCGCGGATGCGATGTTCAGGATATGGCCGCTCCGCTGCTGCCTGAAGCGCGGCGCGAACGCGTGGCAGCCGTGGATGACGCCCCAGAGATTGACGCCCATGACCCACGCCCAGTCCTCGATGGGGATCTCGCCGACCCGGCCGCCGGCGCAGACGCCGGCGTTGTTCACGAGGAGATCGACCCCGCCGAGCGCGCGATCGGCCTCGCCCACGAGCGCGGCGACATCATCGCGCTGGCTCACGTCGCAGCGGACCTCGTGCGCCTCGCCCCCGGCCGCGGCGACGAGGCGCGCGGTCTCGCGGGAGCCTTCCTCGTCGAGGTCGGCGAGGAGGAGCCTCGCCCGGCGCCCCGCGAGCTCGAGGGCGAGGGCGCGGCCGAGGCCCGAGGCGGCCCCGGTGATGACGGCGCGCGGGGGCGCGGGGAGCGGCATGGAACGACGCATAGCACGGAGGCCTTGGCATGAGAGGCCTCGGCGAGGAGGCCATTGCCCACGACGCGCGGGCGGCGTCCGTCTCCGGCGACGAAGCCGGACGGCCCGCGATGACCGCGCTCCGCCCGGACCGGGATCCGGCGCCGGTGCGCAGGCCCCGCGGCCATGTTACGTGGCCCAGGTGAATGCCCTCCTGCAAACCCTGCTCCGGCAGCCGCCCCTCGGCCGCGCGGCGCGGGCCGCGGCCGACTGGGGCGATCTGCAGCTCACCCATGTGGTCGACTCGCTCGCGCGCCTCGCCCCGCGCGCGCGGGCGGCTGCTCGACGTGGGCTGCGGCGACAAGCCGTACGAGCGCCTGTTCCGCCCCCACGTGCGCGAGTACCTCGGCGTGGAGCATCAGGCCACCTTCGGCGCCACCGCCGCCGTCTCGCGCGGCGAGGCCGATGTGCTCTACGACGGCGCGCGGCTCCCCTTCCCGGACGCGAGCTTCGACACCGTGCTGAGCGTGCAGGTCCTCGAGCACACCCCCGAGCTCGCGGTGGCCGCGGGCGCCCGCGTCCTGGATCGCGCGCTGCCCGATCCCACCGAGGCGCTCGGCTTCACCCTCGCGGCGCGGCGCGCGCCCCCGCGGTGATCCGCGCCGTGGAACGCGCGCCGTCGCGCGCGCGACCTCTGCGCTCCGGACAGCGAAGGGCGAGAGGCGCGCCCGGAGACCGTGAGCTCCCCGGCGCCTCTCGCCCCTCCGTTCGTCCGACCGGGGCCGCCTACGCGCTGCCGCGCGCGCCGGCTTGCCGTCCGCCGCTCAGCCGCTGCCCGAGGAGCAGCTTCGCGCGCTCCGCGAGGCGGAGATCCTCCTGCCGCACCTCGCTGAAGAACGAGGCGAGCTCTTCATCTCCCTGCTGCTTCGCGTCCTGGATGTACTTGCCGTAGATCTCCGCGCCCTGGAGCGCGTGGTAGAGCACGCTGACCAGGTTGTAGTCCTTGTCGGGGATCACGCTGCTCTCGGTGCGGCCTTCCTGCATGCCGGCCCCCTGCTGTCCCTGATTGCGCATTCCCTGCTTCTGCTCGGTCGCCATTCCAGACCTCCTCGATTTCCCCAAGCACCGCCGGGCAATGCAAGGGGGAGGCCGCACAGCAGAGCAGCCTGGGACATCGAGGATCCCGCGGGACAGGCCCCTTCGCTCCATCGCCCGCGTTGCGTTCTGCCACAGCAGGCGGACGCCCGCGCAGGATCGCACCATCCAGGGCGGCTCCGCCCCTCACGGCCGGCCGATCGCGGGCGCGCGTGCGGGAGACCACGTCGCTGGCCTGCACCGAGCGCGGCTTTTCCAGCGCGCGCGGTCACGCGCGATCCTGCGAGGATTGTTATGGACGGGAATGCGGTGATCGGCCCCACGGCCGCGTGCCGCGCGCAGAGACCCGGGACCGCGCGAGCTGATACGCTGTGCCACGTCGCAGCCACTTCCCCTCTTCCTCATCGGTCCTCGACTCGCCGCCATGCGCTCACGATCCCACGGCTCACCTCGTTCCACGACGCCTCTCCGCGGGGCGCTCACGACGCTCGCGCTCGCGCTCGCCACCGCCGCGTGCGGCGCGGGCGACCTCGATCCCGGCGGCCGGCAGGGCGCTGGCGGCCATCCGCGGCTCCTCGCGCGCCCCGAGCACCGCAAGCGGCTCCTCGCGCGCGTCGAGCGCGAGCCCTATGCCTCGATCCTCGCCGCGCTCCGGCGCGTCGCCGACCGCGCGTACGCGGAGGAGCCCGAGCCGGCCTCGTGGGACCACCGGACGAACGGCGACAACGCGTCGACGGCGCAGGCGAACGCCCTCCTCGCCTGGGCGTTCGAGGACCGGGCCGCGGCCGAGAAGGCGCGCGAGTTCCTCCGCCGCCTCGAGACCGACTGGGAGACGAACACGGTCCTCGACATCAACATCCGGATGCCGAAGACCCTGATCGGGTACACGAACGCGTGGGACCTCCTGAGCGCGACCCCGTGGTTCCCCCCCGGCGAGGCCGCCGAGGCGGAGCGCAAGATCACCGAGATCACCCGCCAGTTCTTCGACCGGTACCTCGAGGACGGCTTCTATCGGGATGTCCTGCTCCGCATGGCGCAGAACAACCACCCGATCCGCACCGCGGACGCGATCGGCTACGTGGCGCTCGCGTTCCCCGGGCACCCGGCGGCCGAGGCCTGGTGGAACTGGTCGCTCTCGGAGCTCGACCACCTCTGGGGCCCGGACGGCCGGTACGTGCAGCCCGACGGCGGGGTCTCCGAGGGCCCGTATTACTTCGCGTTCGCCTGGGCGCCGACCGCGGCGTTCTTCATCGCGCTCGACAATGCGCTCGGGGGGCCCGTGCCGTTCGCGCGCGACTGCCGCACGCGCTCCGACGAGGACCCCTGGGCCGGGCACGGCTGCGTCGACGGCGAGCCGGCCTCGCTCGAGCTCCCGCTGCGCGGCGGGCTGTTCACGAAGGCCGTCGACTGGTCGCTCTCGCTGCGCCTGCCCTGGGGCAGCCGCCCCCCGGTCGACGATGGCGTCTTCGACACCCTGAACGGGAGCGCGCTGCTCACGTCGTTCGGGGGCAGCGGCGTGTACCGCTGGGACTGGGAGCGAAACCGCGACAAGCCCCGTGACATGGAGTTCGGCGGCGACCTCATCGCCCATCACCTCCTCTACGTCGACGACGCGGTGCCCGCCGAGGAGCCGCCCTTCCTCACGCGCTTCTTGCCGGACGCGGGCCACGCGGTCTTCCGCTCGGACTGGGGCGAGGAGGCGCGGTGGCTCCTGCTCGTCGCGGAGCACGGCGCCGCGCGCAAGGCGATCCACGATCACGTGGACGGGACCTCGTTCTCGCTCGCCGCGTACGGCGAGTACCTCCTGATCGACCCCGGCTATTACAAGCCGGACTCGCTCGCCAACGCGAGGACCAGCCCCGCGCCGTCGCACAACGTGATCCTCATCGACGGCAAGGCCGCGCCCGACAAGGGGCTCCTCACCGATTTCGGCGACGCGGACGCCTGGATCCGCAACACCCACGACGGCGTCGCGGTCGAGTACGCCGAGGCGCACCAGGACTACCAGGACACGCACGTCGAGCGCTCCGTGGTCTTCGTCGACGGCCGCTACTTCGTGATCGGCGATCGCCTGGCCACGACGCACCCCGCGGCCCGGGCGCACGCGTTCCGGCTGCACGGCCACGCGGGTCGGAGCTCGGGCGGCGCCTTCGAGCTCCTCGCCGACGGCGCGCGCTGGGAGCGGACGCGGGCGGGCGTCGAGGTGCGCGTGCGGTCGACGGCGCCGGGGCTCGCGGTCGTGGAGCCGCCGTACTCGCCGCTCACCGCGCCCCACGTGCACGAGTTCGACATGGACCGGAAGGCCGCCGATCACGCGGTCATCGACGCGACGCTCGAGGCGGAGGCGCCGGGGTTCTTGACGCTGCTCTTGCCCTACAAGGTCGGCGCGGACGAGGGCCCCGACGCGCCCCTCGCGGCGGCGCCGCTCGACGCGGGGCCCGGCGTCGTCGCGTGGCGGATCGAGGGCGACGGCGCGACCGACGTCGCGGTGCTCCGGCGCAGGGACGCCGCGGAGGCGCTGACGCTGCCCGGAGGTCGGGTCCTCGAGACCGACGCCGAGCTCGTGGTGCTGCGGCTCGAGGGCGAGCGGCCGTTCGCGCTGATGGCGCGCGGCACGCGCGTGCTCGTCGACGGCGCGCCCCGGATCACGGCGCCCGACGCGCCCCCCGTCGCCGTGGAGGAGCGAGATGGCGCCGTCGCCGTGGAGGAGTGAGATGGCGATCGCGGACGGCTCCAGCGGGACGCGCGCGGCCAGGAGCGCGCCGCGCCGCCGCGCGCTGCTCGCCGCCGCGGCCAGGAGCGCGCCGCGCCGCCGCGCGCTGCTCGCCGCCGCGGCCATGGCGGGCGCCGTCGCGGCGGCCGGCTGCTCGGGATCGGAGGCGCCGGGCGGCTCCGCGGCGACGTGCAGCCCGACGCCGCCCTCGCCGGACGACGCGTTCGCGCGCGAGCGCGCCCCCGGCTCCGGGGACGTGGCCCTCGCGCGCGCCATCGCCGACCGCTGGATCGCCGAGCACCCCCCGGAGTCGCTCCCGTGGGACTGGGGCGAGGGCACGATCATGCTCGCGCTGGTCGACCTCTACCGCGTGACGCAGCACGCCCCGTACCGCGACCACTACCTCCGTTACATCGACCGCCACATCGAGCGCGGCTACGAGATCACGACGAGCGATCGCTGCCCGCCGGCGGCCGCCGCGCTCGCGCTCCACGCGGAGACCTGCGCCGCGCGCTACGGCGAGGTCGTCGGCGACGTGCTCCATTACCTCCGCGAGGAGGCGCGCCGGACCGAGCAGGGCGGCATCAACCACCTCGGCGTGTCGCCGCTGTTCGAGCCCACGCTCTGGGTCGACTCGCTGTTCATGTTCGGCAACGTGCTCGTCCGCGCCGGCGAGCGCGCCGAGGGCGGGCGGGAGCTCGACGAGTTCTCCGGTCAATACACCCTCTTCGCGTCGCTCCTCCAGGACGAGCCGGGGCTCTTCCGGCACGCGTACAACTGGGCGACGCCCCAGGATCCCGGCGTGTACTGGGCGCGCGGCAACGCCTGGGTCACGGCGGCCGGCTACGAGTACCTGCGCGCGCGCGCCGCGCGCGGCGAGCAGGACGGCGCCGTGGCCGGGTCGCTCGAGCGGCAGGTCGCCCAGATCCTGCGCACCCAGGACCCGGACACCGGGCTCTGGTGGACGATCATGAACCGCCCGGACGAGATCTACCTCGAGACGAGCGCGACGGCCCTGTTCGCCGTCGGGCTCGCGCGCGGCCTGCGGTACGGCTTCCTCGATGCGTCGGTGCGCGGCGCGATCGAGCGCGCCATGGCCGGCGTGCGCGCGCGCGTCGTGGAGGACGGGGCCGGTCGCCCCGTGGTCACAGGCATCTCCGGCCCGACGTCGGTCGGCCGGCTGGAGGACTATGCGCGGGTCGAGCTCCGCGACGACGTCTCGTACGGCGTCGGCGCCGTGATCCTGGCGCTCGTCGAGACCTCGGGGCTCTAGGCTCTGTCTGACGGACGTCGCGAGCCGGTGGAGACCAGGGGGAGCGGGCGAGGAATCAGGGCGGGCCCGCGGCGCCGTCCGCGATCCATTGACGCAGGATCTCGAGCTCCTGCGCGCTGAGGGTCGGCCCGCTCGAGCCGGGCGGCATCACGCCCGGGATGCACTGCGCGTCGGCGGTCGGCTGGCAACCCGCGGCGCCCGCCTTGTCGGCGACCTTGAGGTAGAGCCAGCTCTTGTCGGGATCGCCCGGGACGACGAGCTTGAACTGGCCGCCGTGGATGGAGGGGACGTTGACCAGGCCCTCGACGATCTCCTTGGAGCTGATGCGGCCGCCGAGCGTCAGCCGCGCATTGGCGCCCGTCTCGGCGTGGCAGCCGCTGCACAGGTTCTTCTGACTCTCGAGGATGGGCCGCACCTTCTCGTGGAAGAACCCTGACTCCTCCGGCAAAGGCTCGTCGAGCGCCGGGACCTGCTCGGGCGGCAGCTTCTCCTTGACGATCCTGATGTAGGTGTCCATCTCGCGACACTGCGTCACGAGATCATCCTTCAACTTCTGATCGTCCGGCATCAGCCCCTTGGCGCGGCGATACTTCTCCCACACGTTGTCGATCCAGCCGTGGAGCTTCCAGAACATGTAGTTGTCGATGTTCGCCTCGGTGTTGTTCACGCCGTGCTTCGTGTTGCCCGGCCGCGCCCACTTGGCGTGCAGCACGAAGTGGAGGCCCACCCACGGCATGTTGGTTGTACCCCTCAGCTTCTGCCCCACGTTGCACTGGAGCCAGAAGCCGAGCTCGCCTTCGTCCTTGAACCTCGCGAGGTTCTCGGGCTTGTCGATCTCGTCGCCGATCTTTCCGGCCTCGAGGATCTGCGGATCCCAGTCTTTCCACGCGGAGCGCCACTGGGGCGGTACGTCCTCCGCCTTGGTCGGGAACTTCTCGAAGCCCGTGAACTGCTCGCTATGGTTGGGCCAGAGCTGCTTCAGCGCCTGGATCATGTGGCGGTGAAACACCAGGAACTGATATCCGTCGCCGCCGGTCTGGCAGTTCTGATCTTCCGGGACCAGCTGCTTGTAGTCGCAGATCCCCACCTTGCTCAGCAGGCTGCCGCCCGGAAGGCTGCAGCCGCGGATCGCGTGCCACTCGATGTGGGCAATCTGCCAGGCGTTTTCATACATGTACTCGAGCACCTCCGGCTGCACCGTGGTGTCGACGATGTTCGGATCGGTGTTGCCGGGCGGATAGTACTCCGCGGGGCCGTCCTTCATCGTGGGGCTGGAGTCGCTCGGGTGGGGAGGGTGGCCGTACAGGCAGTGGTCATACGGGTGGTCGTTCGCGTCGCCGCCGCCCACGCCCACGCCCGCGCCGCCCGTGCCCGCCGGGTCGCCGCTGCCCGTGCCGCCCGTGCCCGCGGTGACGGGGCCGCCGCTCGTTCCACCCCCCGTTCCGGTTGCGGTGGTCCAGCCGCCGGGGCCGGTCCCACCGCCGGCGCTCCCGCTGGTGGCCTCTCCACCCGTGCTGCCGGACCCGCCGGTGTTCGCGCCGGGGCCGTCCGACGTTTCACCGACGCACGCTGCTAGTGCGACGCATGCCGGTACAAGGACCGAAGTCAAGAGAATTCGATGGTATCTCATGTGCGTTCTCGCCTTTATTCTGCATAAAAAATTCGGCGTAAGACCCTGCCGGACCCGGCGCAGTCGACCGGGCACGACGGTCGACTCGCTCCGGAGAGCATTCCCGCTCGCAGACGAATTGATCATGCGGGTAAAAGAATTCTGGTGGAGCGTGGCGCTGCGGGGGGAGCGCGCGCCGACACCGCTCATTTCCAGTCCGAGCGCTGGAGCCGCGCGCCGTCCGGCCATTCCGCGAGCCGCGGTTCTTGATGCCGGACTCTGCCATTGGAGGGCAGCCGGCCTCGAGCGGGCCATTCGACAACCCTGTCGATTCGATCGACGTCAATCGCGCCAGCGGCCTCGGCGATGAGGTGGTCGCGGCGGCCGGCGGCAAGGTCACCTGCGGCGAGGTCCCCCCGCCGCCCCCGGCCCGGCTGCCGCGCCGCGCGCGCGCCGCAGCCCGTCCGCCTGCGCCCCGCGGCACGCGACTTGAAGCGATCCGGTCCACACGCCCCGGGATGTCCGGGCGTGCCAGGGCGATCCGAGCGCGCGCGCCGCCGTCGCGGAGCGCGCCGGAATCGGCGAGGACTCCATGGCTCCTCTCGTCAAGCTCGAGGCGATCTCCAAGGTGTACTGGATGGGGGAGGTGGGCGTGCAGGCGCTGCGCGGCGTCTCGCTGGAGCTCTCCCGGGGCGAGATGGTCGCGATCATGGGCGCCTCGGGGTCGGGCAAGTCGACGGCCCTGAACGTCATCGGCACGCTCGATCGGCCCACCGGGGGCCGGTACCTGCTCGACGGCGAGCCGGTCGAGCGGCTCGACGAGGTCGACCTCGCCCGGATCCGCAACCGGAACATCGGGTTTGTCTTCCAGTCGTTCAACCTCCTGCCGCGCGACAGCGCCCTCGCGAACGTCGCGCTGCCGATGG
The DNA here is from genome assembly GCF_004135735.1 of Sorangium cellulosum. Classification (GTDB taxonomy): domain Bacteria; phylum Myxococcota_A; class Polyangia; order Polyangiales; family Polyangiaceae; genus Sorangium; species Sorangium cellulosum_F. The sequence continues at coordinate 1,291,264 of NZ_CP012670.1, forward strand.
TCTACGCCGGCGTCCGGCCGGCCGAGCGGCGGGCGCGGGCCGCGCGCGCCCTCGCGCGCGTGGGGCTCGAGGACCGGGCGCACCACCGGCCGAGCCAGCTCTCCGGCGGCCAGCAGCAGCGCGTCGCCGTCGCCCGCGCCATCGTCAACGAGCCGTCGCTGCTCCTCGCGGACGAGCCGACCGGCGCGCTCGACTCGGCCACCTCCCGGCAGCTCATGGAGCTGTTCTGCGCGCTGCACGCGCAGGGGATGACGGTGATCGTCGTCACCCACGACCGATCCATCGCCGACTACGCCACCCGCGTCGTCACCTTCCGCGACGGCGCCCTCGTCGAGGACACGGGCCCGCGCGGGCGGCGCGCTGAGGTCCCGGCGGCGCCGCCAGGAGGCCCCCCGTGAGCGCCCGGCGCAGGCGGCGGCGGTGGCCGTGGCTCGCCGCGGTCGCGGCGCTCGCCGGGGGCGGCGCCGCCTTCGTCGCGGCGCGCGGCCCGGGCCCCGCGCCCATCGACCCCGCGCTCGTCGTGACCGCCCGGCGCGGCGATCTCGCGGTCGAGGTCCTCGAGACCGGGCGCATCGAGGCCCGCGAGCAGGTCGAGCTCAAGTCCAAGATCGCGGGCCAGGTCGCCGAGGTGCTCGCCGGCGAGGGCGCCCGGGTCGCGGAGGGCGAGCTCCTGCTCGTGCTCGATCCGACCGACCCCGCGCGCGAGGTCGCCCGCGCCGAGGCCGAGCTCGCCCAGGCCAGGGCCGCCGCGCGCTTCGCCCGGATCGAGGCGGAGCGGCGGACCGCCGGGGTCGAGGCCAGCGTCACCCGCGCGGACGAGCGCGACCAGGCCCGGCACGAGCTCGCCGTCAAGACGATCGCGGTCCGGCTCGCCGAGGTCGCGCTGCGCGCGGCGAAGGACCGGCTCCGGGACACGAAGATCGCCTCGCCCATCGACGGCACCGTGATCCAGCGGGACATCGATCCCGGCGAGGTCGTCACGCCGGGCGTGGAGTCGACCTTCGAGGCCAAGGCGCTGCTCACCGTGGCCGATCTCTCGACGCTCGTGGTGAAGGTCGATCTCAACCAGATCGACGTGGCCAAGGTGGCGCTCGGCCAGCCGGCGACCCTGACGCTCGACGCCCTGCCCGGCAGGACGTACACGGCCACGGTCACCCGGATCGCGCCCGCCTCGGTGAAGCGCGAGGGCCGCGAGGTCGAGGTCTTCCCGGTCGAGGCCGAGCTCTCCGGGGTCGATGGCCTCCTCCGGCCCGGGATGACGGCGGACGTGCGCATCCTGCTCGACAGCAGGCCGGACGTGGTCTCGCTGCCGATCGAGGCCGTCGCGGAGGAGGGCGGCAAGCAGCGCGTGACGCGCGTCGTCGACGGGCCGGACGGCGAGCCGATCACCGAGGAGGTGGAGGTCGCGCTCGGCGCGCGCAACGACCGCGAGGTCGAGGTCGTGAGCGGCGTCCCGGAAGGGGCCCGCGTGCTCATCAACCCGCCCTCGGCGGCCCCGAACGAGACCCGGATGTGAGGTGGCTCGTCCCCCTCTCGATCGCCGCGAGGGCGCTCTCGGCGCACCGGCTGCGGTCGCTGCTCACGGTGCTCAGCATCGCGCTCGGCGCCTCCGCCATCGTGCTCATGATCTCGCTCGCCGAGAGCGGCCTGCTCACGCTGAGCCGCGGCCTCGAGGAGCTCGGCGGGGCGCGGCTCGTCCTCGTCGTGCCGAAGGAGCCGGAGCGCGCCGCGCGGAAGAGGGCGATGTTCACGACCGGCTTCACCCGGCGGGACCGCGACCGGCTCGCGCGCGGCGTGCCGCACGTGGTCGAGCACGCGGCGTACGCGCCGCTCGGGCCCGAGGACGTGATCTCCGACGAGGGCAGGGAGGATCGCGCCCACCTCGTCGCGGCCGACAGCGGCTTCCTCGGCGCCTTCCGGATGCGCGTCGCCCGCGGCCGCGCCTTCACCGACGAGGAGGACCGCCGCCGCGCCCGCGTCTGCGTCGCCGGGCCGAGGCTCGCGGAGCGGCTCTTCCGCGGCGACCCGATCGGCCGGTCGGTCACGGTCGGCGGCCTCCGCTGCCGCGTCATCGGCGTGCTCGAGGACCGCGCGCGCCTCGGCGTCGACTTCGGCTTCGACTGGGTCGATCTGCTGGTCGCGCCCATCGACACGGTGACGGACGTCGAGGAGGCCGCGAGCGCCTCGGCGCTCCTCGTCGTCAAGACCGACGATCCCCGCAACAACGATCCGGTGAAGCGCATCCTCAACGCGCTCCTCGTGGAGCGCCACCACGGCGTCGACGACTTCACCCTCCTCGATTTCAGCGGCCTCCTGCGGAAGCTCGAGGGGACGGTGGCCGTGATGAAGGCGATCGTCGGCCTCATCGCGGGCGTCGCGCTGCTCATCGGCGGCGTGGGCGTGATGAACATGATGCTCGTCAGCGTGTCCGAGCGCGTGCGCGAGATCGGCGTCCGCAAGGCGCTCGGGGCGGCGCCGCGCGACATCGGCGCCCAGTTCCTGTGCGAGGCGGCGCTGCTCTCCGGCCTCGGCGGCCTGCTCGGGGCCCTCTGCGGCGGGGCCGCGGCCCACCTCGCCTCGGCGCTCATCCGCCGCTTCACGCCGGGCTGGGTCGGCGCGGTCTCGACGTCGGCGGTGATCGCGGCGCTCCTCGTCTCCGGCCTCGTGGGCGTGGCGTTCGGGTGGCTGCCGGCCCGGCGCGCGGGCCGGCTCGACCCGGCGGAGGCGCTGCGGCGATGAGCCCCCTCGACCTCCTCCACGAGGCGCGCGCCGTCGTGGCGCACCGGACCCGCGCCGCGCTCACGCTGCTCGGCATCGTGATCGGCGCCGGCGCAATCGTGCTGCTCTCCTCGCTGCTCGCGGGCGGCGAGGAGGCGCTGCTCCGGGCGAGCCAGGAGGCCGTGGAGCCCGATCTGATCCAGATCCGCCCCGCCGAGGTGAGCCTCGGCGACCGGCGCCGCGCCCGGCGCGATCTCTCACGGGACGACGCCCGCGCGCTCGCCGGGTCGCGGGCGCTCGGCGGCGCCGCCGCGCTGAGCGAGTCGGCGCGCCCGACCGAGGCGCGCGCGGGCCGCGAGACGAAGCGGATCACCCTGGTCAGCGCGGCGCCGGCGGCGCCCGCGCTCTACGCGCTCGAGCTCGCGGCGGGCCGCTTCCTCGGCGAGGGGGATCTCGCGGCGCGGCGGCGCGTGTGCGTCGTCGGCCACGAGGTCTGGGCCGAGCTCTTCGGCGGCCCCCCCGCGCGGGCCGCGGCGGCCGAGGCGCTCCACCTCGTCGCGGAGGGGCACGTCTGGACGGTGGTCGGCGTGCTGAAGGATCGGCCGATCCTGGGCTCCACGCGCGGCACGGACCTCTGGAACCGCAGGGTCCTCGTCCCGGAGACGACCTACGACGCGCTGCTCTCGCCGGAGCACCGGGCGGATCGCGTCTACGTGCGCCGGGATCCGCGCGTCGAGGTCCGGTCCCCGCGCGCCGCGCTCCGCGGCGTCATCGAGGCGACGCTCCTGCGCCGGCACCACGGCGTGAAGAACTTCACGATCGAGGACGAGGACACCCGTGGCCGGGAGGCGCTCGTGCTGGGCGTCATCAAGGGGCTCCTGCTCAGCACCGGCGTCGTCGCGCTGGTCGTGGGGGGCATCAACGTCATGAACATCATGCTGGTGACCGTGACCGAGCGGACGCGGGAGATCGGCGTCCGCCGCGCGGTCGGCGCGTCCCCTCGCGCGATCCTCCTGCAGTTCCTCTGCGAGGCGGCGGCGGTCTCGCTGCTCGGCGGCGTGATCGGCGTCTTGTCGGGCGTGGGCGTCTCGTGGCTGTCCGGGCGGCTGCTCGCGCGCGTGGTCGGCCGCTGGGACTTCCGCGTGGAGCCCTGGTCGATCGCGCTGGGGCTCGGCCTGTCGCTGGTCGTGGGCGTCGTGTTCGGCCTCTACCCCGCGTGGCGCGCCGCGCGGCTCGCCCCGGTCGAGGCGCTCCGCGCGGAGTAGCGAGGGGCCCGCCGGGCGGGGCGTCGCCTCAGATCGTGCATGACGAGGACGTGTGATATTTCTCCCTCACGCCCCACGCGAAGCCGGCGCCCGCCACGTGCTCGACATGGTTGGCATAGCTCCGGGGGGTGCTCCCGCTGGGGCCGCTCCACCAGTAATGCCAGTTGGTGTTGGCGTAGAGGCCATCGCGAAGGATGAACAGCGGCCTGAACACGGTGCAGCCTTCGGGGCCGGCGTACCCATAGGTGATCTGCGCATCGACGGTGCCGGTGCTGCAGAACCCCGTGCGGTAGCGGCGCACATCCGCGCTGCCGTGGTACCACGCCGCGCTGCCCATCAGGGAGGCGAAGCAGCCTGGGCCGTCGGGGTAGGCAGCCCCGCCGTCGTCGCACACGAAGGTCTGGATGCTCGTGTCGCAGGCGGAGGGGGCGCTGAGGGCCCGCGGCGCCGCCGCGAGCGCCTCCAGGAGCCAGCCCCGCGGCCGCTGCGAGCTGTCGATGGTCGGCGTGCGCGTCGCCTCGGCGAGCATCGCCTCGTGATAGGCGGCGAGGCCGCGGGGGACCTCCTGCTCCGGGGTTGCGAGGGCGTGGAACAGGTCGAAGACGGTCGCCTCGGCGAACTCCGGACGCTGCATGACCGCGCGGTGCGCGGCGTCCCCCTCCTCGGTGACGCTGAAGCTGCCGTCGTCGTGCGCGTAGAGGCGCACCTCGGCCCCGTCGGGGAGGGGCAGGGTGGTCACGAGCTCGCCGTCGGGGAGCGCGCGGCCTGTGGGCGCGGAGAGATCCGCCTCGCTCTCCTCGGCGGCGACTCCATCCTCGTGGGGGGCGGCGCAGCCCCCGAGGGAGAAGGAGGCGACGATGAGGCTCGGTGCGAGCAATCGACAGGTGACAAGAGATGCGATTCGCATGGTGTTCTGGCTCCTGGGCGTGACACGACCCCGCCGCCCATCGGCGGCGTGCATGGCTGCCCGAGCCCGACCATGGCAACGGCCGTGCCCTGTCGGCGCGGGGGGCGGTGCTCCGCGCCGGCGGGGTTTTCGCGGCGGCCGGCGCCGGGCCGATCGCAGGGTGTAACGTCGAAATGACACTCGGCCATGACACGTGTCACGATGACGTGACACCTCGGGCCCGCGGCCCGCGGCCTCGCCTGTCCATCGGCTGATCGCCGCGGAACTTCAACGTGATCGGCGTTCTAGCCGCGGAGGATCACCCAGATGGCGTCGTCCCGCACGTGCGCGGCCCGCCTGTAGACCAGGGAGACGTCGACGTGCCGTGTCTTGTGGGGGAAATAGAACACGAAGTCGAAGGTGGCGTCGAGCGCTCGCTGCTCGACACCGAGCAGGAATCGCCCGTAAAACCGCCTCACCCGGCTGCAGGGGGCCACCTCGCTGAAGAAATGCCTTCCGATCACGTCCTGTCGCTTCCGGCGCGCGTGGTGCTCCTCGTAGGCGTTGTAGGAGAGCACCGTGGCGTTTCGATCCAGCCGGATGATCCCGAACGGCTGTGCGTCCAGGCCGCGCTCATCCAGGTTGAACACCCCGATGTCGAGCTCGAGCTCGCCGGCCCTGGGCTGCTCCTGCATCTGCATCTGCATTCGACCCCTCCACACATGCTGTCTGCGACAGAGACGTGCGCCAGCGTAGAGGACGTCCGGCAGCGCGCCTATCCGGCGTGGCCCTAACGTGAGGTCGGGACAGGGGCGCCGCCCCGGTCGGGGGTGCATCTAGAGACCCCGGGGCGGCGCGGCCTCGATCGGCAGCTCAGCCGCGCGCGAGCTGCGCGAGCGCCTCGCCGGTGAGGCGGTAGACGGTCCACTGGTCCATCGGTGTCGCGCCGAGCTTCCGATAGAAGCCGATCGCGGGCTCGTTCCAGTCGAGCACCGACCACTCGAACCGCCCAAAGCCGCGCTGGACGGCGAGCTTCGCCAGGTGCACGAGGAGGGCTTTGCCGTGGCCCGCCCCGCGGTGCTCGGGCAGCACGAACAGGTCTTCGAGGTGGATCCCGGGCTTGCCGAGGAAGGTGGAGAAGGTCTGGAAGAACAGGGCGAACCCGACGACGGTCCCCTCCGATTCGGCCAGGACGACCTCGGCCGCCGGCCTGGGGCCGAAGAGCTGCGCCTCGAGCTCTCGCTCGTCGAAGACGACCTCGTGCGCGAGCTTCTCGTACTCGGCGAGCATGCGGATGAGGCGGGCGATGGTGGGCATATCGGCGGCGGTGGCGGCTCGGATCATGGTGTCTCTCCGACGCCTCATACCGCATCGTCCTCCCCGCGCGAAGCGCGTGAATTTCCTGCGCCCTTTTCTCGGCCCCTGACCGGCGCGCGGGCGCTGAGCTTCTGTTCAGCGCGGCCCGGCGCAGCGGGCGAGTCGGCCTTCCCTCGACGACCGGGTCGCATTCTCGCCGCGAACGGCACAGCTATCAAGACCGACGAGCTCCGCCTAGAGCTCGGGTGTACCGGCCGCGGATCGCTCGCGGCGGGCGACAGGAGGGAACCATGACGACAGCGCAGAGCGGCGCGCGCACCGCGCGCCTCGATGGCATCGAGATGCACTACGAGCTTCACGGTGAAGGGGAGCCGCTCGTGTTGCTCCACGGCTTCACCGGGACGAGCGGCGACTGGGCTCACGTGTTCGATCTCGCGGAGCTCGGGCGCGCCTACACGGTCATCGCGCCCGATCTGCGCGGGCACGGCCGGTCGACCAGCCCGGGCGCGCCGTTCACGATTCGACAGTGCGCCCTCGACGTCCTCGCCCTCCTCGACCAGCTCGGGGTGACGAGGTACCGGGCGGTGGGCCTCAGCTTCGGCGCCAATGCTCTCCTGCACATGGCCACCCAGCGGCCGGATCGCGTCGAGTCCATGGTCCTCGTGGCCGCGACACCGTACTTCCCGGCGCAGGCGAGGGCGTTGATGCGAGCGTTCTCCGATGCGCCCCGGTCGGCCGAGGAGTGGGCGGAGATGAGGGGCCGCCACGAGCTCGGCGACGAGCAGATCCTGGCGCTGTGGAGGCAGCCAGGGCACTTCGCGGAGGGTTACGATGACATGAGCTTCACGCCTCCGTACCTGTCGACCATCACGGCGCGGACGATGATCGTGAACGGCGACCGCGATCCCTTCTATCCGGTCGAGCTCTCCCTGGAGATGTACCGGGCGATCCCGCGTGCTTGCCTGTGGATCCTCCCGGACGGCGGGCACGGCCCCATCTTCGGCGCGTGGAGGGCCCCGTTCGCCCGCGCGGCGCTGGCCTTCCTGCGCGGCGAGCAGGGCGAGCCGGCCGAGGTCCGGGCGTGACGAGGCGCCCGCGCGCGGCCCCCTGAGGCGCGGCGAGGGCGGATGGGCGGGGACAGTCCCGTGATCCGGCCCCGCGCCGCGCGAGGCGGCCGAGCACGATTCCGTGAAGGACCCCCGCGCCTGGCAGCATCCATGGGGCGAGCGAACGGGCGCTGTCGCGCAGAGCCCGCTCACGGGTGCTCGTGGCGAGCGCGCGGATCGAGCGATCCGCGCCGCACGGGCACGCCCTCGATGCGCGCACAGGGATGAACATGACAGGAACGATCCACCACAGAACATCCAGGCTGCTGGGCCGAGGGGGCCTCTTGCTGGCGAGCTGGGCGCTGGGCGCCTGCGCCGTGGCCGGCGCGCCTCTCGACGAGGACCGGACCGGGACAGCCGCGCTCGCGCTGACGCAGCAGGAGCGGGTCTTCGGGTTCGAGGACGTGGCCGACTGGACGGCATCCTCCGGGATCCGCGAGTCGTCGGCGCTCCACACCGAGGGCGCGGCCGCGCTCGGGCTGCGCAGCTTCACGTACGCGGAGCTGACCTCGCCGGCGCTCTCCACCCTCTCGGGCGTCACGGACGAGCTCGCGCTCGACATCCGGCTCCCCGCGAGCCCGGCCTGGGGCCAGGTGCAGGTGCTCGTGAGCAGCCCGACCCTCGGCCTGAGCAGGGCCTGGCTGGGTCAGGCCTCGCTGCAGGGCCTGCCGGCCAATACGTGGAGCACGCTGGCGTTCGCGGTGCCGGCCTCCATCCAGAGCGCGCTCCAGCAGAGCACCTCCGATCTCCAGATCACGCTGACGCTGAACGCCCCGAGCTCCGGCGCGGCCACCGTCCTCGACCACCTGCGCTTCGAGGGCGGCGCGCCCGCTCCGGCGTGCGGCGACGGCAGCCCGTACACCCTCGACGTCACCACCGTCCCGGGCTTCGACGACGAGATCCTCGAGGACATGATCTGCACGTTCCACAGCGTGTATCCGCAGCTCGTGCAGCGCTTCAACCCGGCCGCGCCCACCACGGTGGGCCTGATCATCACCGAGGACCCCGGCGTCGCCTGGGCGAGCAACGGCAACACGTACTACAACAAGCAGCACATGCTCGACAACCCGCTGGACACGGACGCGGTCGTGCACGAGATCATGCACATCGTCCAGTCCTACGCGGGCCCGGTCCCCGGCTGGATCGTCGAGGGCATCGCCGACTACGTGCGTGACGAGTACGGCCTCCAGAACGCGGCTGCCGGCTGGTCGATCCCGAGCGGATGGACGTACGGGGCGCACTACCTGTTCGGCTACGGCGACGCGGCCGCCTTCTTCACGTGGATCGACGCGACGTACCGCGTGGGCCAGACGCCGGTGGCCGACGAGCTCGACGACATCCTGCGCGCCGGGACGTACTCGAGCCAGACGTGGGTCGACTTGACGGGATACGACGTGGAGACCCTGTGGCAGCAGTACTCGAACAACCAGGCCCCGCTGCCTGCCACCTCGGGCATCACCGTGTACGAGAGCCCGGGCTTCGGCGGCAGGGCGGTCGTGCTCGACCGCGGGCAGTACGACGTGAGCGACATGGGCGCCCGCGCGATCGGCAACGACTGGATCTCCTCGATCCAGGTGCCCCCCGGCTACACGGTCACGGTGTACTACGACGCGCCGTTCTCCGGCACGTCGGTCCAGTACACCGCCGACGCGGCGACCCTGGGCGCCATGGACGACCAGATCTCCTCCATCGTCGTCGAGTGACGGCCCGGGACTCTGCCTGACGAGCTGCCGCGCGGCCCGCGCCGTCGGTCGGGCCCGCTCGAAACACCGTAGCTCGACGGGAGAGCCACCGCGCCGTCGAACGGCGCATCTGGCGCGTGCCCGACCTCGTGGATCTCGCTCGGGTCTTTTCCAGGCGCTTGACGCCGTGCGCGACCGGTTCTCATCATCGCGCCCATGAGCTACATCGACGGCTTCGTTGTTCCGGTTCCCGCAGACAAGAAGGATGCCTATCGAAAGGTGTGCGAGCACGTCGCCCCGATCTTCAAGGAGCACGGCGCCACGCGCCTCGTCGAGTGCTGGGGCGACGACATCCCCGACGGCAAGATCACCGATTTCAAGGGCGCAGTGAAGGCCGAGCCCGGCGAGAACGTCGTGTTCTCCTGGATCGTGTGGCCCTCGAAGGAGGTGCGCGACCAGGCGCAGCAGAAGATCATGAACGACCCGCGCATGCAGAATGCAGGAGAAGCGCCGTTCGACGGCAAGCGCATGATCTGGGGCGGGTTCAGGGTCCTCTTCGACACGGACGGCGAGCAGGGCTGACCGAGCCGGAGGCCCCCTCCTCCTTCAGGCCGTGAGCCCTGTCAGCGGCCCGGCGCAGTAGCTTGGATCCCCGAACGACTCGGCCTCGACGCCCATCGCGTGGAGCAGCGAGAGGAGCAGGTCGTTGTGCGCGACCTCCTTCGGCTGGATGACGTAGCGGCCCGTCTTGAAATGGCGGCCGGCGCTCCCGGCGAGCACATAGGGGATGTTCTTGCGCAGGTGATTGCCGTCCGCGTGCTCGTTGGTCCAGAAGATCACCGTGTTGTCGAAGACCGAGCCGTCGCCCTCCGGCATGCTCTTCAGCTTCGAGATCAGGTACGCGAGCTGGCTCGCGTAGAAGCGGCTGATCCGGCTGAGCCGCTCGCGGTTCACCGGATCGGCGTAGCCGTTGTGCGCCATCGGGTGGTGGCCCTCGGTGATGTCCTGTCCGAGGAAGCTCAGCACCTTCGCCGTCGCGGAGTTCGTGAAGTGGAGGCTCGCGACCCGCGTGAGGTCGCAGGCGAACGACATCGCGATGAGGTCGAGCTGGAGCTTGCAGAGCTCCGGCATGCTGGCGACCCGGTCGACGTCGACGTCCGGCGTCAGCACCGGCGCGGCGCACGCCTCCGACGTCGGCGCCGAGCCGCGGTCGAGCCGCGAGGCGATGTCCTCCACCGACGCGAGGTGCCCGTCGAGCTTCTCCCGGTCCGCCGCGCCGAGCCGCTTCCGCAGCCGATCGTAGTCGGCGTACACCTTGCCGAGCACCGCCCGGCGCTGCTCCGTCTTCCGCGCCGCGTCGTCCGAGCCGACCGACAGGTCGGAGAAGAGGCGGTCGAACGCGGCGTACGGGCTGTTCTCCGGCGGCAGGGGCTGCGCCGGGCCGCGGTACGCGATGCGCGCGCCCACGTTCGCCCCGTGGACGAGGACGCCGAGCTCGAGCGAGGGGAACTTGTTCTTCGTCCCGATGTGGCTCGCGATCTCCTGATCGAGCGAGATCCCGTCGGCCCAGCCGCACGACAGCCCCGCGTCGCCGGGGAAGTCGCCCTCCTGCATCGCGCGCGCGGTCAGGCACTGGCCCGTCCCCTTCTGGTGCGCGTCGCCCGGCCCCACGAGCGCCGACAGCGCGCTCACGTTGCCGAGCACCAGCAGATCCTCGTTGTGATCCTTGAGCGGCGCGAGGATCGGCGAGAGCTCCTCGCCGTTGCGGAGCGTCGAGGACGACGGCCAGAAGTCCGGCGGGACGGTGCCGTTCGGCGTGTAGAGGACGACGAACCGCTTCGGGAACTCGACCCCGAACCCGGCCCGCCCGGTCTCCTCGGACGCGGGGGCGTGCTCCCTGGAACAGCCCATCGCCTCGAGGAACGGCAGCGCGAGCGCCGCGCCCCCGAGGCCCCGGAGCACCGCGCGGCGGCTGAGTCGAAACGGCTTCATCACGGCTCTCCCTCCGGCGCGCCCGGCGCGGCGCCCGACGCGTCGATCGCGCGCCGGTAGCGGAACGCGTCGGTCTGCGTCAGCGCCACGAGCAGCGCCTTGATGTTGTAGCTCGACGCCTCGAACGCCTCGGTCGCCTGCGCGATGCTGCAGTGGTCCTCGCCCTGCTCGGCGCGCCCGTGGCCGAAGCGGAACCACTGCTTCACCACGCACGCGCGCACCTGCTCGCTCTCCGCGAGCCGGTGCGCGAGCTCGACCGCGCCGTCGAACGGGCCGTCGACGTCGGTCTGCGTGAGCTCGCCGGAGGCGTCGACCGGGATGCCGTTCTCGGTGTCCCGCCAGCGCCCGAGCGCGTCGTAGTGCTCGAAGCCGAACCCGATCGGATCGAGCAGCTTGTGGCAGCTCCGGCAGCCCGGATCCGCCACGTGCTGGGAGAACTGCTCGCGCGTCGTCTTGGTCGGGTCGACCATCGGCGGCTCGGGCACCACGTCCGGCGGCGGCGGCGGGATCTGGCAGAGCAGGCTCTGGCGCACGAACCGGCCGCGGTGCACCGGCGAGGAGCGGTTCGGCTTCGCGTAGAGCGACAGGAGCCCGGCGTGCGTGATGAAGCCGGCGCGCCGCGACGGGTCGAGCTCGACCCGCTCGAACGCGTCGCCGCGCGGGCCGCCCTCGACGCCGTAGAGCTCGGCGAGCTCGCGGTTCATCATCGAGTACGACGCCGTGAACAGCGTGCTGACGCTGGCGTCCTCCTCGAAGATCGCGTGGTCCAGGAACGCCTCGGTCTCGGCCTGGAAGAGCGGCAAGAGCTCGTCCCGGTACTCGGGGTAGAGCGCCGGGTCCTTCCCGCCCGCGGCGACCTCGCCGATCTTCTCGAGCCCGAGCCACTGGCGGTGGAAGCTCTTCACGGCCTCGCGCGCCCGCGGGTCCTCCAGCATGCGCCGCGCGTGCGCCTCGATCTCCTCCGCCGTGCCGAGGGCGCCCTGCTCGGCGGCCGCGAAGAGCGCGTCGTCGGGCATCGTGCCCCACAGGAGGTACGAGAGCCGCGAGGCGATCTCGTACGAGGTGAGCGGCACGACGTCGCCCTCCACCGGATCGGGCATGCCGAACTCGACCCGGTAGAGGAAGTGCGGCGACTGGAGCATCGCCTGGACGACGAGGGAGAGGCCGGTCTCCGCGTCCGCGACGTCGGGCGCCTCGCCCAGGGTGAGCCCCGTCCGGAAGAGCTCCGCGAGCTCGGCGACCTCGTCCGCGGCGAGCGGCCGGCGGAACGCCCGCTTCCCGAACGCGGCGACGAACGCCTCGATCTCGTCGCGGCAGGCGTCGCCCCCCGCGGCCTCGCGGCAGGAGGGCACCTCGTCGAGCAGCCTGCCGACCGCGCGCGCCGCGATCGACTCGGCCGCGGTCATGTACTGCTCGGCGAGCAGCGGGCTCACCACGAGCGCCGCCGCCTGGTTGTTGAAGCCGAGCGACTCCTCCTCGGGGACGAAGCCCCTCGCAGGGCGGCTGTCGTCGCCGAGGAGATCGAAGATCGTGTTGTCGTACTCCACCCGTGTCATCCGGCGGAGAGGGGACTCGCCGGGCTCGATCGTGGTGCAGAGCGGGGCCGTCGCCTCGCCGCCGCCCCCGGCCCCGTCGTGCGCCGGCAGGTCGCCGAACTGGCCTGTACAGGAGGCGAGGAGGAGCAAGCCGATAGGCCAGCGGAGAGCTCGGGGTTCAGCCATATGCCTCGTCAGCGAATGCGAGCAAGGGGCGAGGGCGCAGCGGGTCGCTGCGGTGTGCGGCGCGCTGTGCGGCGCGCTGTGGAGCGTGCAGCGGACGCGGCGCGCCGTCTCGCCATCATCCACGGAGCCTAGGGTAATCCGCTTCTCCCGGATAGGCACGGCGAGCCGAGAGCGCGAATCGAGTGGGAGCTCGGGGGCCGGAGGACCCTTTTCTGCGCACACGCCTTACCGCGGACTCCCGACCTCGCGCGCGGCGCTCGACCCGGGCAGCGCAGAGCGACTATGCTCGCGGCCGATGCAAAGGCGAACGCTCGCCCGTTCTGTCCTTCACGCGAGCTCCCGGCGGCGCGCGGGTTGCTCCCCGGCGGCCGCGGCGCTCGCCACGGCCCTGTCGGCGCTCGCCGCGGCGCCCGTCGCGCGGGCCGACGGCGCGCAGGCCGCGGCCGGGGCGCACGACCAGGACGATGGGCCACCCCCGGTGGGGACTGCGCTCTTCGTGGTGGGGGTCGACCTGGAGATCGCGGGCCGCGCGCTCTCCTATAGCGATCTGCTCTCCGAGAACCTCCGCACCTACGAGGCGCTCGGCGTGCCCATGCCGTGCGTCTGGGGCGAGCTGTTCCCGCTCGCGCGGAGCGCGCTCCCGGTGCTCCGCGATCTCGGCCTCTCGCTCTCGTACGCACGCGCCCTGGGCCTCGACTCCGAGGGCGCGGGCGGGGCGCGCGCGTCGACGTCCTGGAACCGGCTGCACGCCGGCCTGCGGGGCCGCTATCGCCTGGGCGGGCAGGCCGGGCCGGTCGTGTTCGGGACCTTCGGGCTCGCCTGGACCGGCTTCGCTATCGAGCCCACCGGGGATCCCTCGCGCGACGCGGCGTCCGTCTCCTACGTCAGCCTGCGCCTGGCGCTGGACGGTCGCCTGCCGCTCGGCCCGGTGGCGCTCGAGGCGGGGGGCGGCTATCAGGCGCCGCTCTCGACCGGCAGGCTCGCGTCGTACTTCCGCGAGCCGAGCGCCCACGGCGTCGATCTGAGGCTCGCGCTCGCGGTCCCGTTCGCGCCGCGGACCGAGGCGCGCGCCGGCGCGTCGTACACGCGGTTCTTCTATGATTTCGACTCCGAGCCCGGCGACCTCCACGTCGCCGGCGGGGCGCTCGATCAGCTCTTCGGCGTTCACCTGGGGGTGTCTCATGCGTACTGACGGGCGCGCCGGTCGCGCGGCGGGCGCCGCGCGGAGCCTTCGTCGCCGCGGGCTCTGGGTGGCGGCGGCGCTCGCCGCGCCGGCGCTGCCGCTGCTCGCGGGGTGTCCGGGGACGATCGACGATCCGTGGCGGTTCGAGCGGCCGGACGGCGGCCCGGGGGAGGGGGGGAGCGCCGCGTGCGCCGACGTGCCCGCGACGTTCGTCGAGCGGTGCGGCGGCCAGAGCTGCCACGGTCCGGGCGAGCCCGCGGCGGCGCTCGATCTCGTCACGCTCGGCGTCGAGGCCCGCGTGGCCGGCGTCCCGGCCCAGAGCTGCGCCGGGGTGCTCGCCGATCCCGCGCGGCCGGAGGACAGCGTGCTCTACGTGAAGCTCACGGACGCGCCGTCGTGCGGCGCGCGCATGCCGCTCGGCGGGGCGCCGTACTCGCCCGAGGAGCTCGCGTGCGTCGCCGCCTGGATCGCGGCGCTCACGCCGGACACGTGCACCGGCGAGGGCTGCGGCTGCCCCGGCTGCGTGTGCCAGCCGGGCGCGCAGGAGGCGTGCTACACGGGCCCGGAGGGGACGCTCGGCGTCGGGCTCTGCGAGGCCGGGCAGCGGACCTGCAACGCGGAGGGGACGTCGTGGGGCCCGTGCACCGGGGAGGTGCTGCCCGCGTTCGACGCGTGCGACACGCCCGAGGACGAGGACTGCGACGGGCGCGAGCCGCCCTGCGACGACGTGTGGAGCCGCGGCTTCGGCGACGCGAACGGCCAGTATGCCCGGTCCGTGGCGGTCGACGCGCAGCGGAACGTGGTCGTGGCCGGCCAGCTCGAGGGCGTCGTCGATTTCGGCGGGGGCCCGCTCGAGGCCACGGGCGTCGACGCCTTCGTGGCGAAGTTCGACCGGTTCGGCACGCACCTCTGGAGCAAGCGGTTCCCGGGCGACGGCAACCAGTTCGCGATGGCGGTCGAGGTCGGCCCGGGCGGCGAGATCGTCGTCGCGGGGCGCGCCTTCGGCCGCATCGATCTCGGCGGCGGGGAGCTCGCGTCGCGCGGGCGCGACGACGTGTTCGTCGCGAAGCTCGACGCCGACGGCGACCACGTCTGGAGCCGGATCTTCGGCGGCTCGGGCGAGGATCGCTGCGACCGGATCGCCGTGGACCGGGCGGGCAACGTGCTCGTGGCGGGCGGCTTCCACGGGACCGTGGACTTCGGCGCCGGCCCGCTCGCCAGCGCGGGGGGGCGCGACGCCTTCGTGCTGTCGCTCGACCCGGGCGGCGCGACGCGCTTCGCGCTGCGCGCCGGCGGCGAGGGCGACGACCACGCCCTCGCGGTCGCGGCGGACGCGGACGGCAACGTCGTGGTCGCGGGGCATTTCGCCGGGGGAATCGACCTCGGCGGCGGGCCGCTCGAGAGCGCGGGGCTCTCCGACATCTTCCTCGCGAAGCTCGGCCCCACGGGGGCCCACGTCCACAGCGCCCGGTTCGGCGGCGAGGGCGCCGACGAGGCCCACGACATCGCGGTCCACGAGGACACGGGCGACCTGGTCCTCACGGGCACGTTCACGTCGACCCTCGACCTCGGCGGCGCGCCGCTCGAGAGCGCCGGCGAGCGGGACCTGTTCGTCGCGAGGCTCACCGGCGCCGGCGCGCACCTCTTCAGCCGGCGCTTCGGCGACGCCGAGGACCAGCTCCACACCGATTTCGAGACGGGCGCGCGCGCGAGCGTCGCGGTGGACCCGGACGGCAACCTCCTGCTCGCGGGGCCGCTGTTCGGGTCAGCGGACTTCGGCGCTGGGCCGCTCTCGAGCCGGGGCAAGACCGATGTCTACGTGGTCAAGCTCAGCCCCGCTGGAGAGCATCTCTTCGGCGCGCTGTTCGGAGATGTCCAGACGCAGGTCGGCCTCGACGTGGCGGCGGACGCGGCCGGGAGCGCGCTGGTCGCCGGCCGCTTCTACGGCAGCATCAACTTCGGGCAAGGCCCGCTCTCGGGCGCCGGCGACGGAGACGCGTTCGTCGCCAAGCTTTCTCTCTAGTCGCTCGATCGCGAAACTGACGCTTTTTGCGCCGATGCGCCGTCTGCGAGGCTCTCCCGCCCGGCGGACAGCCCGCGTGTGCAAATCTGCCTCGCATGGGGCAGGCTGGATCCCGATATTCCTGCTGAGCCGGTCTCTCGCGTCCTTCTTTCGCCGCGTTTCCAGCCTCTCCGACGTGGCATGTTCTCTGCTCGGGGTGGCCTGACCGCGCGGCGAGGCCGCGCACCCCATCCCGCATCCCGGAGCGGGCCTGTCGCGCCAGGCGGGCGAGCCCGGAGGAGCAGAGGTATGCGCATCCTGCTTATCACCAAGATCTTCCCGAACGAGATCAACCCGGGCCAGGCGCCGTACAACCGGCGTCAGTTCGCCGCGCTCTCTCGCTATTGCGACCTCGATGTCTTCGCCACGATCCCCTGGTTCCCCGGGGCGTCGCGGTTCTCCCGGTGGGCCATCTCGACCAGGGCTCCTCATGAGGAGGTGATCGACGGGATGCCGGTGCGCCATCCGAGGTTCCTTTACCTGCCCAGGGTCGCCCCGTGCCTCAACGGCCCGCTGTACGCGGCCTCGATGCTCGTCGAGCTCGCCCGCCGTCACCCGGCGCCGGACGTCGTCGTCGGATCGTTCGCCTATCCGGACGGCTTCGCCGCGGTCTGCCTCGCGGCGCTGCTCGGCGTCCCCTCGGTCGTCAAGGTGCACGGCTCGGACATCGACGTGCTCTCCCGGCAGCCGGCGGTGAGGCCGGCGCTCTCCTGGGGGCTCCGGCGCGCGACCCGGGTGGTCGCCGTGAGCAGGCCGCTGGCGGAGGGGGTCCACGCGCTCGGCGTCCCGCGCGACCGCATCGACGTGGTCATGAACGGCGTCGATCGCGGCGTGTTCCGGCCGCGCGACAGGGGCGAGGCCCGCGCCGCCCTGGGCCGCCCGGCCGGGCGCCGGACGCTGCTCTACGTCGGGCACCTCCTGCGCGACAAGGGCGCGCTCGACGCGATCGCCGCGTTCGCGCGGATCGCCCCGGCGCACCCGGATCTCGACCTCGTCCTCGTGGGCGGCGGCGCCGACGAGCCGGCGTGCCGCGCGGCGGCCGCGCGGCTCGGCGGCCGCGTCGTCGTGACCGGCCACCTGCGGCACGACGACGTCGCGCGCTGGGTCGCGGCGTGCGACGCGCTGGTCCTCCCGAGCCACCACGAGGGCACGCCCAACGTGGTGCTCGAGGCGCTCGCCTCCGGCCGCCGCGTGGTGGCGACCCGCGTCGGCGGCATCCCCGACGTGCTGACCCGCCCCGAGCTCGGCGAGCTCGTGACGCCGGGCGATCTCCCCGCCCTGTCCGCGGCCATGGCGCGGGCGGCCTCCACGCCGTACGATCCCGACCGGATCGCGGCGCTCGCCGGCTGCTCGGGGTGGGACGAGAGCGCGCGCTCCCTGTTCAACGCGATCCTCGTGGCGCGCGGCGAGCGGCCGCTCCCCGTCGCGGCCCCGCGTCAGGCCACGGAGGCGGCCTTCTCCGGCCGCAGGCGCACCGTGGGCCCCGGGTCCGGGGGCGGCGGCTCGCCGCGCGGCATCGCGGCGCGCGCGGCCCAGAAGCTCCTCGCGTCCTCCGGCGTCCACGGCGGGTCCGGCGCGCACGCGTCGAGCGCCGCGAGCAGCTCGCGCGCGCTCTGGTAACGGTCGCCGGGCCGCTTGGCGAGGCACCGCATCACCACCTCCTCCAGCGCCGAGGAGAGCGGGCCGGGCGCGCGGAGCGACGGCGGGATCGGCGGCATCGTCAGGTGAGAATAGATGAGCTTGCCGAAGCTCCGGCCCTCGAACGGGGCCACCCCCGTGAGCAGGTAATAGAGCGTGACCCCCGCCGAGTAGATGTCGCTGCGGGCGTCGATCGGGCCGGCCGAGATCATCTCCGGCGACATGTACGTCGGTGTTCCCTTGATCACGCCGACGTCCGTCATGGTGGCGTCCCCCTCGAGGGTCACCTGCTTGGCGATCCCGAAGTCGAGCACCTTGAGCACGTCGTGCTCGTCGCCGACGCGCGTGCTGAACAGGTTGTGCGGCTTGATGTCGCGGTGGATCACGCCCGCGTCGTGCGCCTCCGCCAGCGAGAGGCAGAGCTGCCGCGCGAAGTGCACGACGCGGGCGGGGGGCATCGGGCCGTGATCGCGCACCAGGGTGGCCAGGTCGGCGCCGGCCAGGTGCTCCATCGCGATGTAGAAGATACCGTCGCTGCTCGCCCCGAAGTCGAAGATCCGGATCGTGTGCGGGGATGTCAGCCGGCTCGTCGCGCGCGCCTCGCGCTCGAAGCTGCGCACGTCGGCCTCCGACTTGCTCTCGCTGCGCAGCAGCTTCAGCGCCACGTCGCGGCGGAGCGACTCGTCCCAGGCGAGCCACACCTCGTTCTGCCCGCCCCGGCCGACCGGCGCCACCAGCCGGTACCGGCCGAGCTTGCGCGCCTCGTAGACCTGCTGGCGCGCCGACCACAGCCCGTGGCTCGCCGCCGACACCAGGATCGCGGTGGCGAGCACGAAGATGTAGTTGCAGGCGAACACCACGAGCGACCGCGGCGACGTCCACTGCGCCGCGAGCGCCGGATCCGTCGTCGCCCCCGCGCCCATGATGATCGGGAAGCTGAGCGCCACCGGGAGCGTCATCCGGAGCGAGCGCGTGAAGTGCGTGGGCAGGATCGTCGCGTCGACCAGCATGACCATCGAGAGCCCGTGCATGTAATTCCAGGTGAGATCCCCGAACTCCAGGGCCATCACCGAGATCAGCCCCCCGGTGCACCAGACCGCGAAGACGTGCGCCGCGTCGAGGAGCTCGGCCGACGTCCGCTCGCGCCGCGCGAGGACGTAGAGCGAGAGCAGGATGAGCTCGCCGAGCAGCCGGTAGAGCAGCAGGCGGGTGATGGAGGCGCCTGGAAAGACCGCCAGCACCACGAACACGTCGAGCGCCGCGAACGTGGGCCACGTCACGAGCGCCGTGGGGAGGCCCCGCGCCATCGCGCGGCGCTCCTCCGCCAGGGCGACGCCGTGCTGTCCCTGGGTTCCCGACAAGTGAAAGCTGCTCGAGGCGATCATGCTCCGGCGTGACCCAGGCTACGCGCGCATTGGAGCGCTGCGCCGGCGGGGAGTCAAAGCGCACGTCGCCGCCGTCGCGCCTTCGAGGCGACGGTGTGCGCGCCCCGGTGAGGCGCGCGTTGCCGCGCCGGGACGCGCGGCTGCTACAGTGCGCCCGACGCCGGAGCGACGCCCGCGGGCCGGGCGCGCGCGCCGGGGAATGAGGCAAGGAGTCGCGCGCGTGATCATCGATGGCAGGGAGGGCGCCCTCGCGGGAGGGGCGCCCGTGAGGAGGGCGAACGGCAGGGTGGGGGGCCGCCCGCGCGGCGCCCGTGGGGTCTCGGGCGCGCCCATCGAGCTCTGACGGCGCGTGGCGAGGATCGGCTACTACGTCCACGGGCGCGGGCGCGGGCACGCGAGCCGCGCGCTCGCGATCACGGGCGCGCTGCGCGAGCGCGGCCACGAGCTCCGGATCTACGGCGGCGGCCAGGCCGCGGAGCTGCTCGGCGCGCTGCCGGAGCACCGCCCCGTGCGGCCCATCCACCGCGGCGCCGCCGGCGTGATCGAGCTCCCGCGCCGCGTGGCGAAGGAGCTCGTCGAGCAGGCGGGCTTCCGGCCCGACGCGATCGTGAGCGACGGCGACCTGCCCTCGTTGCTCGCCGCGCGGGCGCTCGGCGTCCCCGCGGTCGCGATCGGCCACGACCTCGTCTTCGCGCGCTGCCGCCTGCCCGAGGGGCTGCCGCGGCTGCGGGTGCTCGCGTGCCGGCGCACGACCTGGGCCTCCGCCCGGGCGCGCCACGCGGTCGCGGTCCACTTCCTCCCCGCCGAGCCGGAGGCGCCGGGCACGGTCATCGCGCGGCCGGAGCGCCGGGGCCCGGCCGCGGGCGCCGCGCGCGACGTCGAGCCCGGGGCCGTCGTCTGCTACTTCAGCGAGTACGACGCGCGCGGCCCGCTCGAGCTCGTCGCGCGCGCGGGCCGGCGCGTCATCGCGTTCGGCGCCGCCGGCGTCGACGTGCCCGGCGTGGCGGCGCGGCCGTTCGATCCGGACGCGTTCCTCGCCCACCTCGAGGCGGCGTCGGCGGTCGTGACCACCGCCGGCAGCAACGTCCTCGCCGAGTGCGTGCTCGCGGGCAAGCCGGTCCTCACGCTCCACGACGAGCGCCACCACGAGCAGACGCTCAACGCGCTCCTGGCCGAGCGCGCCGGCGTCGCGGTGGCGAGCCCGCTCTCGTCGCTCTCGTGGGGCGTCGTGGCGCGCTTCTTCGATCGCGCCCGCGCCGCCGACTTCGCGCGC
The DNA here is from genome assembly GCF_004135735.1 of Sorangium cellulosum. GTDB lineage: Bacteria > Myxococcota_A > Polyangia > Polyangiales > Polyangiaceae > Sorangium > Sorangium cellulosum_F. The sequence continues at coordinate 1,311,492 of NZ_CP012670.1, forward strand.
ATCGACCTGGAGCGCGCGCTGCCCAGCGCGCCGTCGGCCGCATGCGCCCTGCTCGACGAGGTGTGCGCCGGCAGGAGCTAGGTGCAACGCGACGTTCGCACCGCCGGGCGTGGCGTCATGCGAGACAACCGGCATGAGGTTTGCTAATCACCCGGCCGATCGGCCGACGAGGAATGGCTGCTGTGGCGAGCAGCAGGCCGCGCCCGCAGGCGCGGAAGCGACACGATGGCCCGAGGCGCGACACGCGCGTCACACCGCCTGTCACGCTGCGCGCATCGGTCATCGATCACGGTTCGCGCCGCCTCTCCAGGAGCAACGAAGATGACCATGGATGCAATTCAGCCGCTCGGTGACCTCCGCAGCGATCGCGCGCAGCATGAGGCGATCGTGTCGGTGCGCCACACTCCATCCCCCGGACCGGCGCGGGGAGGGCACTCCTTCGTCAAGGCGCAGGCGGCGATTCCGGAGAATCCCTTCGCTTCCCTCTCCGGGGCCAACGGGCGGCCGCTCAAGGTCGCCATCCTCAGCGACTTCACGCGCATTCCTTACGCGAACGGCGCGGTCTTCCAGACGCGGGCCCTGTATCGCGCGCTCAACACCTGTGGTCATCAGGCAACACTGATCGGGCCCCGGGATCCGGAGGCGTCCGCCGACGAGATGCCGCCCGGCACCGTCGCCCTGCCGAGCCTGCCGCTGCGCACGTACCCGGGGGTCCACCTGCCGATCCCCCTGGAGTCCTCGGTCTTCGATCCGATGCGGTGGGATTTCGACATCTGCTTCGCGCAGACCACGACGCTCCTCGTCGAGTTCGGCATCTGGCTGCGCAAGATGCGGGGCATCCCGCTGCTCTGCGTGAACACGACGCACCTCGCGGCCGCGTACGACGTGCTCCTGCCGGAGCGCGTCTCCCGGATCGGCGCGGTCCACACGGTGCTCCACAAGACGCTGCGCGCGCCGATGGAGCGCCTCTTCGTGGATCTGTACAACCAGGGCGACGGGCTCGTCGTGCTGAGCGAGGGCCTGCGCGACTACTGGCGCGAGCGGGGCGTGACGGTGCCCATCCACGTCATCCCGCGGATGGTCCCGGAGGACGTCTTCGATCGCCCGCTCGGCCCCGACCCGTACGCGCCGCTGCTCGAGGAGCGCGGGCTCGACGCGCGCGGCCCGCGCCTCGTGTGCGCCGGGCGCCACACGCGCGAGAAGTCGCAGCACCGGCTCATCCGCATCTTCGCCGAGCACATCGCGCCGCACCACCCGCAGGCGACGCTCACGCTCGTCGGCGACGGGCCGGACAGCGCCGCGTACGCCGCGCTCGCGCGCGAGCTCGGGGTCGCGCGGCGGGTCATCATGACGGGCGAGGTGCCGTACGGCCGCATCGCGGACTACTACCGGCACGCGAACGTCTTCCTGCACGCGTCGCTGAGCGAGACGTTCGGCAACGTGCTCAGCGAGGCGCTCTGGTGCGGCTCGCCGACGGTCGCGTTCGCCGACGGCATGGGCGTGAGCTCGCAGATCCAGAGCGGCTACAACGGCCTCCTGCTCGACCCCGGCCGCGGCGCGCTCGCGGAGGACCGGGCGAACGCCGCGTTCGGCCAGGCCGCGCTCGCGCTCGCGCGGGACCCCGCGGCGGCGGCCCGGCTCGGCGGCGCGGCGGCGCAGCGCGCGCGCGAGCGCTCCTCGCCGATCGTGGTGCAGCGGATGCTCGCCAACGCCTTCGTGCACGCGCGCGAGCACGCCGCGCAGTCCGGCCTCCGCCCCCTCGTCGACGGGCCGAAGGCGCTGCAGTGGCTGGAGACTTTCCGGCACTTCCGCTCCTGGGTGGGCTTCACCAGCGGCCTCTTCGCCTTCGGTCACCTGCGCCCGGCCGCGGCGCCGCGGCCGCGGGGGATCCAGCCCTCCTTCTGCGCATAGATTCTCCGCAGAAAGCCCAATCAGCCCGTCGTATCGCGCGTCGCGCGCGTGGTAAGACCCGCCCGGCGCCGAGCCGCGTGAGGCGCCGGCTCGAGGTGTTCTTCGCATGTTCCTCCGGATGATCGGGGCGCTCGTCGACTTCAGCGGGCGCCGTCCCTGGCACATCCTCATCGTGGCGCTCGTCGCCATGGCCGGGCTCTGGGGCTACGCCTCGCGGCTCGAGCTGCGCACGGAGCTCCGGGAGCTCCTGCCGAGCGACAGCCCGGCGTTCATGGCCTACGAGCGCCAGGCGAAGCGCATGGACGGCGGCGCGCAGCTCATCGTGATCGCCGAGTCGCCGGATCGCGCCGCGAACGAGCGGTTCATCGACGCGCTCGCGGCCGAGCTCGAGGCGCCGCTCCGGGAACGCGCGGCCTGCCTGGAGGCGTGCCGCGACGAGGCGTGCGAGGCGGCGTGCGGGCCGCCGTCGCTCATCCGCACCATCGAGTCGGGCACCAAGGAGGTGCGCCGGTTCTTCGACGAGAACAAGTGGCTCTACGCGAGCGTCCGCGAGCTCGAGGAGGCCGACGAGGCGATCGAGCTCGAGCTCGCGCTGCGGGGCGGCCTCATCGACGACCTCGACGCGGGCGAGCCCCGCGGCGATGCGGCGGCCGCGCCGCAGGCAGGGGGGGCGAAGGAGGAGGAGGGGGGCCTCTCGCTCGACGCGACGTGGGACGAGGTGCAGCGGCGCCTGAAGAAGATCGACGAGTTCCCGAGCGGCTACTTCGCCACGAAGGACGGGCGCATGGTCGCGATCCGCATCGTCTCGCGCAGCGCCGGGATGGGCGATCGCAACGCGGCCAAGCTCCTCGACGACGTGACCGCGCTCGTCTCGCGCCTCGGGCCCGCGTCGTTCCACCCGGCCATGCAGGTCGGGTACGCGGGCGACATCCCGAACGCGATCGCCGAGCAGAAGTCGCTCGTCAGCGAGGCGGTGTGGGCGACGGTCGTCGCGCTCGCGCTGATCCTCGGGGGCGTCGTCTTCTACTACCGCTCGCCGTGGTCGCTGCTCGTCATCGGCCTGCCCACCGCGTTCGGCGCCAGCGCCGGCTACGCGTTCGCGACGGCGACGTACGGCTACGTCAACACGGTCGGCGCGTTCCTCGGGGCGATCATCGTCGGCAACGGGGTCAACTACCCGATCGTGCTCCTGTCCCGGTACCGCGACTTCCGCGCGCGCGGCATGGCGGCGGAGGAGGCGCGGCGCGAGGCGGTCCTCAACGCGTTCCGGGCGGAGCTCGTCGGGGCGAGCGTGGCGGCGATCGCCTACGGCTCGCTCACGATCACGCAGTTCCGCGGGTTCAGCCAGTTCGGCACGATCGGCTTCGTCGGGATGCTCGCGGTGTGGGCCTCCATCGTGCCGCTCGTGCCCGCGACGCTCGTCGCGATCGAGCGCGTCCAGGCGAGGCTCCCGCGCTGGCTGCGCGACCCGCCGCTGCGCGTCTCGGACGAGGGCGCCGCGGGGCCCGCGGCGCGGCTGCTCGCGCGCGTGACGGCGCGGCGGTCGCTCGTGCTCCTCGCGATCGCGCCGGTCGTCCTGGCCCTCGCGGCGTGGAAGCTCCCCGCGTACGTGCAGGATCCGTGGGAGTACAACTTCGCGCGCCTCGGCTCGAAGAGCTCGCAGCAGAAGGGCCCGGGGATCTGGTCGCGCAAGGCGTCGGAGGTCTTCGGCGGCAAGATGAACGTCGCGGGCGCGATGATGCTCGCGGACACCCCGGAGCAGGTGCCGGCCATCAAGGCGCAGATCCTGGCGAACGACGCGAAGGACCCCCAGGGCCGGCTCGTGGCCGAGATCGCGACCATCGCCGACGTCCTCCCCGGCACGCCCGAGGAGCAGCGCAAGAAGATCGAGATCCTGGAGCGCATCCGGGAGCGGATCACCCCGCGCGTGCTGAGGTCGCTCACCCCGGAGGAGCGCGCGCGCGTCGAGCAGATGACGCCGCCGGAGGATCTGCGCGTCATCACGCCGAACGACCTGCCGGACCTCATCCGCCGCAGGTTCGAGGAGAACAACGGCGTCATCGGGACGGTGTTCTACGTGAAGTACAAGAACGACGTCTCGTTCTCCAACGGCAAGAACCTCCTCAGGATGGCGGACACCACCGGCAACGTGGTCCTGCCCGACGGGACGCGCGTCGTCACGGCGAGCCGGCCGACGGTGTTCGCCGAGATGATCCGCTCCATGGAGCGCGACGGCCCGCTGGCGACGGCGGCGTCGTTCCTGGCCGTCACGGTCGTCGTGGTGCTCGCGACCGGCAGCCTCCTGGGCTCGCTCTCGGTCCTGTCGGCCCTGGTGCTCGGCGTGCTCGCGACGGCCGTCGCGATGGCCATGCTCGACGTCAAGATCAACTTCCTGAACTTCATCGCGCTCCCGATCACGTTCGGCATCGGCTGCGAGTACCCGTTCAACGTCTTCGATCGCGCGCGGCTGCTCGCGGGCGACGTGTCGCTCGCGGTCAAGCGCTCGGCCGGGCCGGTGGCGATGTGCAGCTACACGACCGTGCTCGGCTACGGCTCGCTCGTCTTCGCGGACAACCAGGCGCTGAACTCGTTCGGCTGGGTCGCGGTGAGCGGCGAGATCGCGTGCGTCGCGACGGCGCTGCTGTTCCTGCCGGCGCTGCTCCACGTCCTGAACCGCGCGGGGCGGATGCGCGGCGCGTGGAAGGGCGGCCTCCTGCTCCGGGGGGGCAGCCACTCATGAAGGGAAGGGGTCACAACGGATGAAGATCCTCGACGTCGCGGAGTTCTTCTCGTCGCGCGGCGGCGGCGTGCGGTCGTACCTGGAGGAGCTCGTGCGCCAGGGCAGCCGGCGCGGCCACGAGGTGGTCGTCGTGGCGCCCGGGCCGCGCGACGAGGTCGTGCCGCTGGAGCAGGGCCGCATCGTGCGCGTCGCCGGCCCGCCGATGCCGTACGACCCGACCTACCACGCCCTGCTCCGCCTCGGCGCGGTGCGCGCGATCATCCGCCGCGAGGCGCCCGACGTGCTGCAGGCGAGCGCGCCGTACGCGGCCGCGCTCGTCGTGGCGGCCGAGCGCCGGGTCCCGCTCCGCACCTTCGTGTACCACTCCGACCAGATCAGCACGTACGCCGCGCCGCTGCTCGACCGGCTCCGCCCGCGCGCGGTCGCCCGCGCCCTGGAGGGCGCGCTGTTCGCCTGGCCGCGGGCCCTGTCGCGGCGGTTCGACGCGACGATCGCCCCGGGGGCGTTCATCGCCGAGCAGCTAAAGAGCCACGGCTGCGAGCGCGTCCACCGCGTCACCTTCGGCCTGCGGCGCGACTCCTTCCACCCGTCCCGCGCCGACGCGGCGCTGCGGCGGACCCTGCTCGGCCGGCTCGCGGACGACCCGTCGGCCGCGCTGCTCCTCGTCGCGTGCCGGCTCGCCGTCGAGAAGCGGGTCGCGCTCGTGATCGACGCGGCGCGGGAGCTCGCGTCGCGGCGCCCGGTCGCGCTCGCGGTGCTCGGCGACGGGCCCGAGCGGGCGCGGCTCGAGCGCCGCGCGGCCGACCTGCCCCAGGTGACCTTCATCGGCTTCACGAAGGACCGCGCCGAGTACGCCGCGATGCTCGCCAGCGCCGACGTGTTCGTCCACGGGGGCGCCGCGGAGACGTTCGGCTTCGTGCTCGGCGAGGCGCTCTGCTCCGGCCTGCCGCTCGTCGTCCCCGCGGCCGGCGCGGCCGTGGACTTCGTCCACCCCGGCGCCGCCGAGGCGTACCCGCCGCGCGCCTCGGCCGCGGAGGTCGCGGCCGCGATCGAGCGGGTCCTCGCGCGCCCCCGGGGCGAGCGCGCCGCCGCGGCCCGCGCCGCGGGGGAGCGGTACCCCTCGAGCGACGAGCACTTCGACGCGCTCTTCGCGCTCTACGCGGACCTGCTCGGCCGCGGCCGCGCGGCCGAAGGCGGCGAGGGCCCGCCCCGCGATGCCTGACCCCCGCGATGCCTGACCCCCGCGATGCCTGACCCCCGCGATGCCTGAGCCGACGCCATGGAGGCCGCGCCCGTGCGCCCGTTCCTGCTGATCTCGCCCGCGTTCGCGCCCCAGACGAGCGTGGGCGCCTTCCGCTGGGTGAAGCTCGCGCGGCACCTGCCGCGCCACGGCTTCCGCCCTGTCGTCCTGTCGGGGACCTTCCCCGGCGACCCGCGCGACGACGGGCTCCTCGCCGCGCTGCCGCCCGAGGTGGAGGTCGTCGACGGCTACCTCGACCCGGCGGTCCTCGCCGCCGGGGCCGCGCTCTCGGCCGTGCGCGCGCGGCTGCCGCGCCCCCCGGGGCGCGCGAGGCCGCTCGTCGGGCTCCGCCCGTTCCAGGCGCTCACCGACCGCTGGATCGCCCACGCCCCGCACGGGGCGCGGGCCGCGGTCGCGCTCGCCCGCCGCGCCGGCGCGCGGGCCGTGGTGGTGAGCGCCGGCCCGTACTCGGCGTGCCCGGTCGGCCTCCACGTCAAGCGCGCGCTCGGCGTCCCGCTCGTCCTCGACCTGCGCGACCCGTACTCGCTCCACGAGACGGGCAGCGGCCCGCCCTCGGGCCTGGCCGAGCGGGCGCGGCGCGCCCTGGTGCCGCGCATCGAGCGCCGCTGGCTCGACGGCGCCGACCACGTGATCCTCAACACGCGGGGCGCGCTCGAGGCGTACCGCGCGCGGTTCCCCGGGCTCTCGGCGAAGTCCTCGTTCGTGCGCAACCACTTCGATCGCTCGCTGTACGCGCCCGCGCCCGCGCCCGAGCCGCCCCGGAGCTTCGTCATCCTCCACCTCGGCACGCTGCGGGAGGAGGCCTCGGCCGATCTGGTCGGGGCCGCGCTGCGGCGGCTCATCGACCGCGAGCGGCTCGCGCCGGGCGACGTCGTGCTGCGGCAGATCGGCCGGATGTCGGACTACGACCGCGGCTGCTTCGAGCGGCTGGGGCTCACGCCGTTCGTCGAGGCGCTCCCCGCGATCCCGCAGCGCGAGGTGCTCGGCGCGCTCCGGCGGGCGCACGTGCTGTTCACGATGTTCGGCCCGCACGTCGTGCTGCGCATCTCCGCGAAGACCTACGACTACATCGCGTCGGGGATGCCCATCGTCAGCGTCACCGCCAACCGCGAGGTCGACGAGCTGCTCGCGTACCGGAGCGACAACGCGCGCGTGGATCCGGGCGACGTCGACGGCATCGCCGCCGCGCTCGCGCGCCACCTCGCGCGCTTCCGGGAGACGGGCGCGCTGCCCGCCCCGGCGGCGCCGCCCCCCGAGCTCTCGTCGGAGGCGGCCGCCGCCCGGATCGCCGGGATCCTGGACGGCGTGATCCGCGGCGCGGACGGCGGCGCCGCCCGCTGAGCCGGGGCGCGGCCGCGGCGGCGGCACGCCGCGAGGCCGGCGCGCCTCCGCCGCCTCGCCGGGCGCGGATCCCGACCGGCTTGCTCTAGACTCGCGCGCTGCCGCGCGCGGCCGCGGCGACATTCCCTCTCAGATCGGAGCTGTGCATGCGCTTCCTCCACCCCGAGCGAGACGAGAGCCTGGAGCTCGCGCTCGAAGACGTGTTCCTGACCCCCGGGTACTTCGCCGGCGGCTCCCGCCTCGACACCGACCTCTGCCCGACGGACTTCCCTGGCGGATCGCACCCGATCGTGTCGGCGAACATGAACGCCGTCACCGGCAAGCGGATGGCCGAGACGATGGCGCGCTTCGGCGGGCTCGGCGTGCTCCCGCAGGACATGGACCTCGACACGGTCGAGCGCATCGTGCGCCACATCAAGCGCGCGGACCCGCGCTACGACACGCCGCTGTCGGTCTCGCCGCGGGCGACGCTGCGGGACGTGCTCGGCATCATCCGGAAGCGGTCGCACGACATGGTCGTCGTCGTCGACGACGAGCGCCGCCCCATCGGCATCGTCACGCACGCCGACCTGCGCAACCGGGACCAGTACACGCCGGCGTCCGCGCTCATGTCGTCGCGCCTCATCACCCTCCCGGCGGGCACGCCGAACCGGACGGCGTTCCTGCTGATGGAGGACGCGCGCGTGAAGGCGGTGCCCGTGCTCGACGACGAGGGGCGGCTCCACGGCGTCCTGACCCGCGACGACGCCGTGCGCCTGGAGCTGCTCCGGCCGACGCTCGACGCGCGCGGCGAGCTCATGGTCGCGGCCGCGATCGGCATCTCGGCGCAGGCGGCGCAGAGCGCCGGCCGCCTCCTCGAGATCGGCGTCTCCGCGATCGTGCTCGACACCGCGCACGGCCACCAGCGCCGGATGATCGAGGCGGTCCGCGCGGTGCGGGGGGTGACGGGCGACGCCGTCCCGCTCGTGGCCGGCAACGTCTGCACGGCGGAGGGCACGCGGGAGCTCATCGAGGCCGGCGCGGACATCGTGAAGGTGAACGTCGGCCCGGGCGCGATGTGCACGACGCGCATGCAGACCGGCGCCGGCCGGCCGACGTTCTCGTCGGTGCTCGCGTGCGCCCGCGAGGCCGCGCGCCACGGCAAGCGCGTCTGGGCGGACGGCGGGGTGCGGCACCCGCGCGACGTGGCGCTCTACCTGGCGGCCGGCGCGTCGCGCGTCATGGTCGGGACGGCGCTGGCGGGGACGTACGAGAGCCCGGGCGACGTGATGGAGGACCGCGAGGGGCTGCTCTACAAGGAGAACTACGGCATGGCGAGCGCGCGCGCGGTCAGCGAGCGCACCGCGGACCTCGACCCGTTCGAGCGCGCGAAGAAGGCGTTCTTTCGCGAGGGCATCTCGACGTCGCGCATCTACATCCACGAGGGGCGCGAGAGCGTCGGCGCGATCCTGATCGAGATGATCACCGGCGTGCAGTCGGCGTGCACCTACGCCGGCGCGGCGAACCTCGACGAGCTGCACGAGAAGGCGGTCATCGGGGTGCAGACGCTGGCCGGCTACGGCGAGGGCAAGCCGCACGGCCTCGAGCGGCGCTGATCGCCCGCGCGGCCGGGCGGCGCCGGGTGGTGGGGGAGCTCGGGGGGCTCACCTCCGGGGCTTGCGTTCCGGCGAGCCTCTGTTGTGGCTCGCCTGCACTCCAGCCCCTCCGGTGAGCCCCCCGAGCTGCCCCACCACCCGGCGCCGCTCTGCGTCGTGCCGCGGCTGCGCGGGCATGACGGAAGCGTGACGTGACATCCTCCCGGGCAGCGACAACCCTCCGGCTCCTTACCGTCGAGGTCCTCCATGTCGAGCGCCCCTGTTCCGCGTCTCTCCGCTGCCCGCCGCGCGATCCGAAGGTTCATCGGCCACACGTGGCTGTCCGTGTTCGGCTGGCGCGTGGAGGGCGTGACGGAGCTGCCGCGGAAGGCGGTGCTGGTCGCGGCGCCCCACACCTCGAACTGGGATTTCCCGTTCACGCTCGCGGTGAGCTACGTGCTCGATCTCGAGTTCTCGTGGCTCGGCAAGCACACCCTGTTCGAGCCGCCGTTCGGCTTCTTCTTCCGGTGGCTCGGCGGCATCCCCGTCGATCGGCGCGACCGGAACAACCTGGTCGCGGCCGTGGTCGAGGTGCTGAAGCAGCGCGACGAGCTCATTCTCGTCGTCGCGCCCGAGGGCACGCGCTCGCGCACCGGGCGGTGGAAGACGGGCTTTTACTACGTGGCGCTCGGCGCCGGCGTCCCGATCCTGCTCGGCTACCTCGACTTTCCGCGGAAGCGCGGCGGGATCCTCCACGTCTTCCAGCCGACGGGCGACATCGAGGCGGACATGGCGGTGATCCGCCGTCACTACGAGTCCATCGGAGGCAAGCACCCGAGCCGGATGAGCGAGATCACGCTCGGGCCCGGCAAGGCGCAGGTGAACGGGGCCGCGCAGCATCCGTGAGGGGCGCGCGTGGCCCGGGCGCGAGCGCCGGGCGCGTCTGTCGTCCGCGGGGCGCGTCGGCGCGTCAGTAGGACGGCGCGCGCAGCGACGCGGGGGAGCCTGCCGTGATCCTCGTCGTCAGGGCGTTGGCGAGCGTCCACTCGAACTTCGAGCGGTCGGTGTACACGAGGAAGCGGCCGCCCGTCGCGAGGTTCGCGACCGTGACGCCCATGGCGACGAGGCCGGGCCGCACGAGGATATGGATCTCCTTCACGCTGCCGGCGTGCCGCAGGTGCCACGCCGTGAGCTTGGCCCTGACCTCGCTGTCGTAACCGGTGCCCAGCTCGAAGTCGTTGAAGAGGATGGGCTGCAGGCCCGACGCGATGAGGGTCTCCAGGTGCCTGATCGCCGGCTCGATGAGCTCGGGCGTCGCGTGGCCCTCGAAGCGCCGCGTCACCACGTCGACCGCGGGCGTGCGGACCTCCAGGACTCCCCGCGAGGTCGCCCAGCGGTCGCCGCGCGCTCCGAGTCGCGTGTGTGCCAGATCCATCTCGTTTCGGAGACTCTAGTCGATGGACGGCGCTCCGCCATGCGATCCTTCGGCGCGCAATGCTTCGGCACGGCGTCGCGCCCGCGTTCCACGTTGCGCGGGCCCGACCGCGCGTGAGGCCTGGCCGCGCGTGCGGCCCGACCGCGCGTGAGGCCCTCGCGGCGCAGCACGCGCGTCGGGCCGGCCTTCGCGGCCGGTCAGGCAGGCCGGGCGCGCATCCCGCTGGCGCGGCGAGGGAGGCGGCCGGAGCGACCGGGCGGCCGAGGCATCCGGCCGCCGCGCCTCGGCGCAAGCCGCCGGGATGAGCGCGCCGCGTGCCGTCGGGAGGACCGAGCGGCTATGATGCCGCGCCCGTCACGGCCGCCGGCCGGTGTCGGCCCGGTGCTGGCCGCCCGCGAGGCGTCCTGGCCCGCAAGAGAGGACGAAGGAGGATCGACCGAGATGAGAGGACATGCATCCAAGGTGCTGCGGCTCGCCGTCGTGGCGTTCGCGTGCGCGATGATGGCCGCCTGCGGGGGCCCGCTGCGCTACACGCCGCAGGGCATCGGCAAGGCGCCTGGCGCCGACGCGGTGGTCATCGCCGACATCAACTTCGACGCAGCCATGACCCGCCTCGACGTCACCGCGAAGAACCTCCCGCCCCCCGAGCGCCTCGACGCGTCCAGCACCGCCTTCGTCGTCTGGGCGCGCCCGGACGGCAGCGCGCCCTGGCAGCGGATCGGCGCGCTCAACTACGACGCCGACGGCCGCACCGGCAAGCTCAAGGACGTGAGCGTGCCGCTCACGCGCTTCGAGCTCGTCGTCAGCCTCGAGAAGAACATCAATCCCGAGGAGCCGTCCTCGGAGATCGTCTTCCAGCAGATCGTCGAATACTGACGCGGCGGGGCCACCGCCGGGGGAACGGACGGCGAGGCGGAGCAGGGCTCCGTGGCGTGGTTCTTGCCTCGTGGAACCCTCGCCGGGGGGCGGAGGGGGCCTCGCGAGGTGTCGGCGGATGCCTCGCGGGGTATCGGCGGATGCCTCGCGAGGTATCGGCGGATGCTTCGCGAGGTATCGGCGGATGCCTCGCGGGGTATCGGCGGATGCTTCGCGAGGTATCGGCGGATGCCTCGCGGGGTATCGGCGGATGCCTCGCGGGGTGCCGGCGGATGCTTCGCGAGGTGTCGGCGGATGGCTGGCGAGGTGTCGGCGGATGCCTCGCGGGGTGTCGGCGGATGCTTCGCGAGGTGTCGGTAAGAGCGGCGCTGCAGTACGTGCGCTCGCCTCAATCGGCAGGCTGCCAGAGCTCGATGGGGTTGCCGGACGGGTCCTCCAGCAGTATCTGGGAGCCGCCAACGCCCCTCACGACGTCGTTGCGGAACCGCAGTCCGGCCGCGCGAAGCCGCGCCACCTCGGCGGTGAGATCGGCCACCGGCACCTGGGCGCGGTTCCAGCCGCCGGGGACAGGCTGGCGCCCGTCGGGCATGGGCCGCGCGCCGGAGCTGGCCTTCCCGCTGAGCAGCAGCCGCAGGTTGCCGAGCGTGACGGAGGCGAACGCGGGGCTGCTGTCGACTTCGAGCGTGAAGCCGAGGTGCGTGGTGTAGAAAGCAATGGCGGCGTCGACGTCGTCGACCAGGTAGCGGACGCTTACCGTGCTCATGGGCTCCAGATCCTCTTGCGGTGATGGGCTTGGCGAGGAGACGCAACTGGACGGCGACATCAGCGACAGGACCGCAAACAGGTTGATCGCCGAGCTCGCGAGGACCGATCTTCTTCTGTATCGCATGTATTCACTCGTCCTCCGTTCCTTGACGGACAAGATACCCGCGCGCGCGCAGGCGACCACCTGGAGCGGAGGTAAAGCATTGTCAACCCCAGGTTAACGACCTAGTCTCGCCCCCCGTGGACCTCTTCTTCGGTGTACTACCGTTCGTGCATGTGGCGGAGGCGGGGGGGTTCCGTGCCGCGGCCGCGCGCCTCGGCGTCACGGCCGCCGCGGTGAGCAAATCGGTGGCCAAGCTGGAGGCCGAGCTCGGGGTCGCGCTCCTCGAGCGCACGTCGCGCCATGTTGCGCTCACGCCCGAGGGCGCGGCGTTTCTCGAGCGCTGTCGCGTGGCGATCGCGGAGCTCCAGGCAGGGCGCCAGCAGGTCGCCGGCGCGCAGCGGGAGCCGCACGGCACGCTGCGCGTGACGCTGCCGCCAGTGCTCGGTCGTGGCGTCCTGCCGCTCGTCGCCCGGCTGTCGGCGCGTTACCCGCGGCTGTCGATCCGGCTCATCGTCACCGATCGCCTCGTACGGCTCGCGGAGGAGGCGATCGACGTCGCGCTGCGCATGGGCCCGCTCCAGGACTCATCCCTCATCGCGCGCGCGCTGCGGACGCCACGCTGGATCACGGTCGCCGCTCCGGCCTACCTCGCGAGCCGGGGGATCCCGACCTCGCCGGCTGACCTCGCGCGGCACGAGTGCATCAAGTTCGTGCTGCACGGCAAGGCCGTCGAGTGGTGCTTCCGCGCCGACCAGGGGGCGACCCGCGTCGTGACGCCATCGCGCATCGTGCTCGATCAAAGTGACCTGCTCATCGACGCGGTGACGCACGCGATCGGGATCGCGCAGGTCCTCGATTTCATGGCCGCGCCGCTGCTCGAGGCGGGGCTCCTCGTCGAGGTGCTGGCGTCGTTCGCGACCGAGGGGCCGCCGCTCCACGCGCTCACGCCGGCGCGTCGGGCGTCAGTGCCGCGCGTGCGTGTCTTCCTCGATGCGCTCGGCGACGTGCTCGGCCGCGGTGGTCATGGTGCGCGGAGAGCACCGACCAGCCGCGCCCCGGGGGGCTAGTACGTCGAACGGCTCCCGGATTGCGTGACAATCCCGCTCACGAGCACGCCGGCTCTCCATGAGCTCGTCCGAATCCAGCGCTTACGATGATGCAGTGGTGATAAGAAGTCGTGGTAAGAAGATGGGCGGGTTCGGCCGTGCTCGCCCGATGCGGGATGGCCGCCGTCCAGGCTCGCCGGGGACACGCCCCGGCGGCCCCGCCGCCGGGGCGAGCCGCGACGCCGTCAGAACGGCTCGGCCCTGGGCGCCTCGTCCTTCGGCGCCGCGGGCTTCTTCGGCTTGCGCGCCTGCTTGGTCATCGCCCGGAAGTCGTCCAGGACCGGCGCCAGGATCGCGCGGGAGCCCGCGTTCTGGCGCGCGATCGTTCGCGCCAGGTCGAGCGCCGCGAGGCCCGGCCCGATGACCGTCTCGGCGGTGGCGAGGACGTCGTCGTCGAGGTGGCGGGCCAGGTCCTCGAGCGCGTCGGCGACCTTCTGCTCGGCCAGGGCGCGCTTCAGGCGCCGCTCGAGCAGCTCCACCTCGAACCGCTCGGGATCCGCGCCGTCGTCCTGGTCCCCGAGCACGTGGAACGATCGCGCGAGCGCGCTCTCCTTGCCGTCCCTGGGGCGCAGCACCGCGAACAGCTTGGCGAGCGGCGGCCCCAGCACGCCGAGGCTGCGGCCGACGCTGCGCTTGCGCTGGGCCTCTTCGAGCCGCTCCAGACCGGGCCAGAGCGCCCGGATGGCCTCGATGTGCTCGAGCGTCTTCTCGACGCGTTCATCGATCTGGGCCGCCGAGAGCTGATCGACGTCCGTGGGGTCCTGCACAGATTGCTTGGGCATGAATCGACCTCCCTGATTCCGTTGCGCGCTGTCGTGTGCGCGCACGGATCCGGGGAAGCTACATAGAGGTCGCGGCCGGGCGCAATCCGTCCGAGGCGACGGATACGTGCTCTGCAAGCTCCTCGATCCGCTCGTCGCCGAGGAGCCCGGGATCCTGGTCAACGCGATCCAGACGGCGCGCGACCGCTCCGGCGTGCCCTGCTGGCGGCGGCTGGCATCCTCTCGAATCCATATCAGTCTAGTGCCCCGAGGATCGACCGCCTGCGTGTCCGTCGGGCTCGTATCGAGCCTTTTCAGGATATCGCCGTTCCCGCGAGACGCGGAGGAATATCGAGGTGTCCGTGCCCGCGAACCCCTTTCGTGGCGCTCCGTTCAGGAAGGTTCTATCGCCGCTCGCCGTCGCCGCCGCCCTCGCCGCATCCGGCTGCGCGCGCTCCGAGGACGCGCCGGGACGCGAAGCCGGCGGCGCGGGGAACGGCGGCGCGACCCCGGGCGCGACCGATGGCGCCGGCGGGGGCGGCGGGAACGGCGGGGGCGGGGCGCCCTGTGGGACCGCCGAGGACTGCCCCGGCGTCGACGGCGCGTGTCAGCGGCGCACCTGCGAGGACGGCCGGTGCGGCGTCGACCACGCGCCGCGGGGGAAGCCCGCCGCCGAGCAGACCCCCGGCGATTGCAAGGCGCGCGTGTGCGACGGGCAAGGCGCCGTGGTCGAGATCGAGGACACGCGGGACGTCTTCTCCGATGGAGATCCGTGCTCGGCCGACGTCTGTGTCGCGGGCGCCCCGGAGAACCCGCCGGCCCCGGCGACCACGGAGTGCGGCGGGCCCGACGCGTCCGGCGGGCGCTTCTGCGACGGAAACGGTGCCTGCGTCGAGTGCCTCGCCCCGGGCGATTGCGTGAGCAACCGCTGCGTCGCGAACCTCTGCGTGGCGCCGGAGTGCGGTGACGGCGTGATGAACGGCGACGAGACCGGCGTCGATTGCGGCGGCCCCTCGTGCGTTCCGTGCCCGGAGCTCGAGGGGTGCCTCGCCCACGCGGATTGCCGGAGCGGGGTGTGCCAGGGCGGCGTGTGCAGGGCGTCGTCGTGCACCGATCGCGCGAAGAACGGGGCGGAGACGGACATCGATTGCGGCGGCCCGACGTGCCCGCCGTGCGCCACCGGGAAGGCGTGCTCCGTGGACGGGGATTGCCTGGGCGGCCAGTGCTCCGGGACGACCTGCCTCGCGTCGTGCACCGACACCGCCCGGAACGGGGCGGAGACGGACATCGATTGCGGCGGCCCGGCGTGCATCGGATGCACCGCCGGCATGGGCTGCGCGGCCGGACGCGACTGCCTGAGCGGCGTGTGCAGCGCGGCGGGGAGCTGCGCCGCGCCCACATGCGGCGACGGCGTCGTCAACGCCGCCGACGAGGGGTGCGACGACGGCAACACGAGCAACACCGACGCGTGCCTGACGACGTGCGCGGCGGCCACGTGCGGTGACGGGTTCGTGCACGCCGGCGTCGAGGCGTGCGACGACGGCAATACGAGCGACACCGACGCGTGCCCGACGACGTGCGCGGCGGCCGCGTGCGGCGACGGGTTCGTGCGCGCCGGCGTCGAGGCGTGCGACGACGGCAACCGGATCGCCGGCGACGGGTGCGGCCCCGGGTGCCTCCTCGAGGGCTGCGGCGACGGCGTGGTCCGGGGCGGCGAGGGGTGCGACGACGGGAACACCGACAGCACCGACGCCTGTCCCATCACGTGCCGCGCCGCGAGGTGCGGGGATGGCTTCGTGCGCGCCGGGGTCGAGGCGTGCGACGACGCCAACACGTCGGGCGGCGACGGGTGCAGCGCGACCTGCGCCGTGGAGCCGAACTACACCTGTCGGGGCACGCCGAGCGTGTGCGCCTATGCCACGGAGCGCAACTGCGGCGACGCCGACGACAACGATCTCGACGGCGACGTCGACTGTGATGATCCGGACTGCGCGCTCGGGTGCGACAGCGAGGTGGGCCCCTGCGCGCGCGGGCAGGTGCTGTGGGTGCAGTCGGCCACGGACGTGCCCAAGGCCGTCCGGGATCGCTCGTCCGTGACGAGCGCGCTCGCGATCGCCTCGGGCGGCGTGGTCCGGCGCGTGGCGCTCTCGCTCGACATCTCGCACTCCTTCGACGGGGATATCGATATCGCGCTCACCTCGCCGGCGGGGTCGACGGTCGATGTCTCGAGCGACAACGGCGGCTCCGGCGACAACTACCGCGGGACCGTCTTCGCGATGGGCTGCAGGACCTCGGTCATCTCGGGGACGGCGCCCTTCCGCGGGTGCTTCCGCCCGGAGGAGTCGTTCGCGCCCTTCTTGTCGGGGCGCGCGAACGGCACATGGACGCTCCGGGTCGGGGATGACGCCGGCTCCGACGCCGGCGTGCTGAACGCGTGGTCTCTCGCCCTCTGCATCGAGCCGTGATCGCGCGGCGCGCGCGGCCGCGCCTGCCTGGCCTGGCTGGCCGCGTCCGCCTGGCCCGGCCTGCCGTGCGCGGGCCGGATTCCTTGGGGACACTTCGGACCGGCAGCTCGGGCGACGCGGTACGAGATGACGCGCACCCAGGCGAGCCCCATCGATCGCCCACGCACGATTCGACAGGAACGTGGAGGTCCGATTGCGGACAATCAAGCAGATCCTCTCGGCGCACGAACCGGAGATCTTCGAGTCCTGGACCAACGAGGCGAACAGGGCGGCGGCGGCGCGGGGGCTCACGCGCCCCGAGCTGACGAACATGATGCTGGAGTACGTGCGGTCGCTTGCGCGCGGGTGGGACGGGGAGGAGGTGCGGCGCGAGCGGGCCGAGCTCATCGAGAGCCACCTGTCCTCGCGCTTGCGCGCCGGCTTCCGGCTCGACGAGACGATTGAGGAGTTCGCGATCCTCGGGCGCGCGATCCTGCGCGCCTGCGCCGTCTCGGCCACCGAGGCGCGGCCGAGCCCCGAGGAGATCGAGCGCCTCTTTGCCGAGATCCAGGACGCTTCGGTGCTCGTGACGCAAGCGTACCGGCAACACCTCCAGGACGATGCGCAGACCGAGAAGCGCTATCTACGGCTGCTCCATGCTCCGTTCCTGGAGCCGCTCGGCAGCGAGGCGCCCCTGTCGTCGGAGCGCCTGAGGAAGGCCCTCGATGTCGTCATGGAGTCGGTGGGCGCTGACACGGCTGCGCTGCTGTTGCACGACGCCGGGACCGGGAATCTGGTGATGGTCGCCTCGGTGGGCCTGGCCGAGGAGCCGCTCGTCGAGTACGCGCGGACCGTGGACGCCTCGTCGTTCGCGGGCGCCGTCGCCTTGCGCGGTCAACCGATGTCGATCCGCGACGTGGAGACCACATCGCTCGACGTGCCGGACGGGCTCCGGGACAGCGGCATCCACTCGCTGCTCGGCGTCCGTCTCCCGGCGCATCGCGCGCTCCTCGGTATCGTCTATGTCGGCCTCTGCGAAAAACGGCCCTTCACCCCCCAGGAGATCCGGCGCATCCAGGCGATCGGCGAGCGGCTCGCGCTCCTCATCGACAACGCCAGGCTCTACGAGGACCTGCTTGGCCAGCTCGACGCCGTGCGCGCCGAGCGCGAGCTCCGGGAGCAGTTTGTCTCGGTGCTGGCGCACGATCTCCGCGGCCCGCTGTCGGCCGCCAGGATGGCCGCGACGCTGCTCGCCGCGCGGCCGGACGCGGACGGGACGCACGTCGCGAGGCGGGTCGAGGTCGTCGTCCGCAACCTGGATCGGGCGGATCGCATGGTGATCGATCTGCTCGACGTCGCTCGGATCCACGCCGGCAGGCGCCTGTCGCTCACGCTCGAGGAGTGCGACCTGGGCGAGATTGGCCGCGAGCTCGTCAACGAGCTCGCGGTCGAGCACCCGGGCCGCCTCGCGCTGCACGCGGACGAGGGCGCCCGTGGGATCTGGGGGGCCTCGGAGCTGCGGCGCGCGCTCTGGAACCTGGTGTCGAACGCGCTGAAGTACGGCGCGCAGGACGCGCCGATCACCGTCTCCATCCTGAAGCGGGGGGACGGCGTCGAGGCGAGGGTGCACAACGAGGGCGCGCCGATCTCGTCGGAGGCGCAGGAGACGATGTTCGAGCCGTTCACGCGCGCCGCGGGCGAGCGCGGCGCCCACGGGTGGGGCCTCGGCCTGATGCTGGTGCGCGCCTGCGCGGAAGCCCACGGCGGGAGCGTCCACGTGGACACCGCTCCCGATCGCGGGACGACGTTCACGCTGCGGCTGCCAGCGGACGCGCGGCCGGCCCAGAACGGTGCGTGAGGCGTTCCGCTCCGCTCCCGGTGCCGCCGCGCGGACGTGGGGAGGCGTCGCCTGTCCGGCGAGGCCGGCCGGCCGCGTGCGCCCGTCGCGGTCCGCCGTACCGCCGGCCCGAGATCCGTGCCAGGGTGCGCGCGTGCCCTGGGTTCGCGCATTGCTTCGAGGTCAGACCGTCTACGCCCGCGCCGACGCCGGCGGCTCCCTGGCCGTGGACGAGGGCGGGGTGGAGATCCGCTACAAGCCCCACGACGGCCGCAGGTACAAGGCGCGCCCGGAGAACCTGACGATCGCCGATCCGAAGGTGCTGCCCGACGACACGTGCGGCCCCGCGGAGCCGGTCGTGAAGGCGCGCGCCGGCGAGGCCGAGGGGGCAGGGGGCGCGGGCGCGCGGGCGGCGGCTGGACCGGCGGGCGCGCGGGCGGCGGCCGGGGGCGCGGGCGCTCCGCGCAAGGGGGCGGCGCGGGGGACCGCGGCCGCGGCGCCCGTGCCGGAGGGCGCCGTCATCGTCTACGCCGACGGCGCGTGCTCGGGGAATCCCGGGCCCGCGGGGCTCGGGGTGGTGGTCATCGACGGCGGCCAGCGGATCGAGCGCAGCGAGTACCTCGGCACGGGGACCAACAACATCGCGGAGCTGACGGCCATCCTCCGCGCCCTCGAGGAGGTCCCGGAGCCGGAGCGGCCCATCGTCATCCACACGGACAGCCAGTACTCGATCGGCGTGCTCCAGAAGGGGTGGAAGGCGAAGGCGAACGCCGAGCTCGTCGCCTCGCTGCGCGGCGCCCTCGCGTCGCGGCCGCGCGCGCGCCTCGTCTACGTGCCGGGGCACGCGGGCGTGCTGCTCAACGAGCGCGCCGACGCGCTCGCGCGCGAGGCCGTCCGCGAGCGCGCGACGCGGCGGACGGTGTACCCGGGCTCGCCCCCGGAGCCGCGAAGCGCGTAGGCGTCCGGAGGGGGCGTCACGCGGCGCAGCCCGACGTCCGAGCGTGAATGCGAGCGATATCCGACGTGCGAGTAGGAAGAGTAGGAAGGAGAAGGGGAGGCGCGGGGCGAGGGGGCCCCCGCCCCCTAGGTCAGCCCATCTTCGCGATGATGGCGTCGCCGAACTCGGAGCACTTCACCTCGGTCGCCCCCTCCATGAGCCGGGCGAAGTCGTACGTCACCGTCTTCGCGCCGATGGCGCCGTCCATGCCCTTGTTGATGAGGTCCGCCGCCTCGACCCAGCCCATGTGCCGCAGCATCATCTCGCCCGACAGGATCACCGAGCCCGGGTTCACCTTGTCGAGGTTCGCGTACTTCGGCGCCGTGCCGTGCGTCGCCTCGAAGATGGCGTGCCCGGTCGCGTAGTTGATGTTCCCGCCCGGCGCGATGCCGATGCCGCCGATCTGCGCCGCGAGCGCGTCGGAGAGGTAATCGCCGTTCAGGTTCAAGGTGGCGATCACGTCGAACTCCTTCGGGCGCGTGAGCACCTGCTGCAGCGTGATGTCCGCGATGGAGTCCCTGATCTTCAGCATCTTCTTCCACTTGCCGCCGCCGTGGGTGTCCCAGAGCTCGAGCGCGGCCTCCACCTCGGCCCGGAACTCGGCCTGCATCTCCGGCGGCGCCATGTCGTAGCCGGGCTCGATCTCGCGCGCGTTCCGCTCGACCGTGATGTCGGGGTTCTTCTCCTTGTTGCCGAGGATCCAGCTCTCGCGCTCGGTCACGACCCTGTCGCGGAACTCCCGGGTCGCCAGCGAATATCCCCAGTTCTTGAAGGCGCCCTCGGTGAACTTCATGATGTTGCCCTTGTGGACGAGGGTCACGCTCCTCCGGTTGAAGCGGAGGGCGTACTCGATGGCGGCGCGCACGAGCCGCTCCGTCCCCTCGCGGCTCACCGGCTTGATGCCGATTCCGCTCGTCTCGGGGAAGCGGATCTTCTTCACCTTCATCTCGCCCTGGAGGAACGAGATCACCTTCTTCACCTCCGGGCTCTCCGCCTCCCACTCGATGCCGGCGTAGATGTCCTCCGTGTTCTCCCGGAAGATGACCATGTCCACCGCGCTCGGGTCCCGCACCGGCGAGGGCACGCCGCGGTACCAGCGGACCGGACGCAGGCAGACGTAGAGATCCAGGAGCTGCCGGAGCGCGACGTTCAGCGACCGGATGCCCTTGCCGATCGGCGTCGTGAGCGGCCCCTTGATGCCCACTAGGTACTTCCGATAAGCCTCCACGGTCCCGTCCGGGAGCCACGTGCCGAACTTGTTGAACGCCTTCTCGCCCGCGTACACCTCGTACCAGGCGATCTTGCGCTTGCCGCCGTACGCCTTCGCGACCGCGGCGTCGAAGACGCGCTGGCTCGCGCGCCAGATGTCAGGCCCCGTCCCATCGCCCTCGATGAACGGCACGATGGGGTTTTCCGGCACGACCAGCGCGCCGGCCGGCGACATGGAGATCGGTTGTCCTTGCGTGGGCTCGGGGAAGGTTGTCATGGTAGCCGCTTACCGCGCCGGGATTGCTGAGGCAACAGGCTGGACAGACCACCACGCTGGCTCACGCGGCCTCGCCTGGAGGCGACGCGATAGGCGCGCTGCGTCATGGTGCGCCGAGCTCGCCAGGAAACGCATGGAACCGGCTGGTGGCGCGTGGTAGAGGCGCGTCATGCGCGCTCCGCTTCGCCTCGCCCTCGCCGGGCTCATCACCGCCGCCTCCCTGGCGACCCCGCTCGCTCATGCGGTCGTGAGCGAGCGCATCGTCGCGGTCGTCGGCGATCACGCGATCCTGCTCTCGGACCTGCGGCAGCGGGCGCGCCCGTTCCTCCTGCAGATCCAGGCCAAGGTCCCGCCGGGCGCGCAGCAGGCGGCGGCCGAGTCGCAGCTCTTCCGCGAGCTCATCCAGAAGATGGTGGACGAGGAGCTCGAGAGCCAGGCCGCCGAGAGGGCCAATGTCCGCGTGACCTCCGAGGAGATCCAGAACGCGTTCCGGAACATCGCGGCCGCGGAGCAGACGACGGTCGAGGAGCTGTTCCGGCTGGCGCGGACGACCTCCGGGCTCACCGAGCAGGAGTATCGTGACGAGATCCGCCGGCAGATCCTCGAGGGGAAGATGCTGCAGCTCCGCGTGCGGGGCCGAGTGCGCATCACGGAGCAGGACGTGCAGACGGCGTTCGACCGGCTCGTGCGCGAGGAGCGCCGGCGGCGCGACTACCACCCGGCGTGGATCGTGCTCCGGATCCTTCCCGGCGCGAGCGCCGAGGCGATCGAGGAGCGCCGGGCGCTCGCCGCGGCGCTCGCGGAGCGCGCGAAGCAGGGCGAGGACTTCGCGGAGCTCGCCCGGCAGTTCTCGGACGACACCGCGACCCGCGACGCCGGCGGCGATCTCGGGATCCGCGCGCCCCAGGGGTCGCAGGCCGCGCTGACCGGCCAGCGCGAGGTGATGGCGCCGGAGCTCGAGGCCGCGCTCCTGGCGATCGAGCCGGGCGGCGTGACCGGGCCGACGCGCGTGGGCGACGCGTTCGTCGTGATGAAGCTCCTGAGCCGCCAGCCCTCCCGCTTCACGACGCTCGAGGCCGCCCGCCCGGAGCTCCTCCAGCGGCTCCAGGCGGAGATCCTGCAGAAGGCCAAGGTGAAGTGGCTGGACGAGCTGAAGCGCGGGACGCACGTGGAGATCCGGCTCTGACGCGCGGGCGCCGGGGCGGCGCGAGCGCAGGCGGCGGCGCGGGCGCAGGCGGCGGCGCGACCGTCCCGGAGTGCACGGCGTGCGGGACGTGCTGCTTCTCGCTCTTGCCGGAGTACGTCCGCGTCTTCGGGTGCGATTACGATCGCATGGACGACCGCGCGCGGTCGCTCACGCACTTCATCGGCAACCGCTGCTACATGCGGATCGAGGACGGCCGCTGCGCCGCGCTCACGCTCGACGCGAGCGCCGGCCGGTTCCTGTGCTCGATCTACGAAGAGCGGCCCGACTGCTGCCGGGCGCTCGAGCGCGGCAGCGGCGCGTGCCTCGGCGAGCTCCACGAGAAGCGGGAGCGGCCGCTGCTCGCGCTCGACGCGCTCCGCCGCCGCGCTGGAGGCGAGGGCGGGCAGGGGCGCGCCGGCGGCGGTGCGCCGCCGTGAGAATTCCGCGCACCTGACGGTCTGCTGTGTCTGCCGGGGGACTTTCCCGGTCGCGAGGCCGCGTCCTGCCCGCAGTCCCTCAGGTCAACACGAGGTTCTTGACCGGCCCCTTCAGCCCGCGCTTGCGTAAGCTCGTCTGGAGCTTCTTGTACTGGGGCGTGTGCTGGGGGATGTTGATCCTGCCGGAGGCCACCCAGTGGTACTCCCGCGGAAACGCCGCGAGCCCTCGCCGCGCGTCCTCCTGGAGAAATGCGTCCAGCCAGTCGAGCTTCTTTTCGACCTCCGCGACGTTGCTGGTCTCCGCCGGATGAACCTCGATGTAGTGGGCGAGCACCCCATTCGAGCGATCGTATCCGACGAGGTAATCCCATCGACTGGACCCCGGGTGCGTGTCTCGGCAGTCGTCGTCGATCGCGATGCTCCCCAGGATCTTGCTGGCGTCCTCTCCGGCGATCTGCCCTTTGCCTTCGCGCTTCTTGATGGCCTGGAGCCCTCGGCGATACGTCAGCGATCCGCATGCGTTCACGGCACCGCTGAAGGCCTCTCCCGGCTCCACACGCTTCTTCCTGCCCGTCATCGCGAGACCGCCTCTCCGACGATCTGCGCGATGCGCCCCGAGAAGCCGCTGAGCCCGCCCCAGCCGGCGATGTCCTGGTTCTCGTCACCGGGGTCCAGCGTGGAGATGTCCTCGGTGTTCACCCCGCCCTCCGTGCGATGAAAGTAGTACGTCCGATACTCCTTCTTCAGAGCGGCTCGCAGGACGGCCACGACGGGCCACGTGGGGTGATCGAGGCTGAAGACCCGTCGGAGCGCCTCGACGCCGGCGCGGGGGCTCACGCTGGAGAGCTCGCGGATGGCCCACACGAGGTCCAGGATGACCGGGGAGTGCGTCGACAGGATCACCCGGTAGCCGCGCGCCAGGAGCTCGAGGACGAGCAACCCGAAGCTGACGATGGCCTGGGGGTGGAGCCCCATCTCCGGCTCTTCGATGATGACGGTGTCGAGGTCTGCCCTCCGCGTTCGCGTGGCCGACGGCATGAGCCAGTACAGCCCGAGCAGGAGCGGCGTGAACTCGCGCTGTCCTGCAGACCATGCGTTGTAAGGCAAGGCCGAGTCGCTCCCGGGAGGCTTCAGGACGACACGCTTGCGCATCCCCTCCGTCTCCAGCTCGAGCGTCGATCCGACATAGATGGACGCGTCGACGGAGGAGCGCAGCTCCGCCTTGAGCCTCCTCGGAAGCGGAAAGATGGCGCCTTCATGGCCGAGGCCCTGCTCCATGAGCAACCGGAGCAAGTCGCTGAACTTCCTCATCGCGTACGGGTCGCCGACGGAATATCCCATGAACGGCTTGGGCCAGCCATCCTGGAGCACGAGGACGCGCTGAGCCGGGATCAAGAACACCGTCTCGGCCGTGGAGGTCCTTCCATGAGGTCTGGCGATCTTCCTGAAATCGACCCTCTTGCCGTCGCGGAGCACCGCGGTCTTCGCCTGGAGGACAGTCTCCAGCCCACCGCCGAAGTACAGGGAGCAATAATCGCGAACGAGATCTTCCCCGTGGGTCCAATCGAAGCCGTACTGCTCGAGATCGAGCCGGATCGCCCCCGCGTCCTGGATGGCCTTGAAGAGCTGCACGAAGAGGCTCTTGCCGCTGGCCTGCGGCCCGACGAGGACCGTGAGGTCCCCGAACTCGACGTCGCCGTGCTGGATGGGGCCCATGGCGAATACTTGCAGCCGCTTCATGGATGCTCTCCGGCAGGCAACCACAAGCCCTCAGGACGGTCAACTGCGGGCCTGCTCGGCCTCGCTCCGCGAGAGCGGCCGAGTGGACCCTGCCCCCCGCCCGATGTGCTCATGTCTCGCTCTGCTTCGACGCCTCCCCGCGCGTCAGGGCGAGGCGTCCCGGTCCTCCACCGGCGGCGCGCCCGCGTCGGGCTCGCTGCGGTCGATCCGCAGGGTCACGTCGAGCGTCACCGTCTGCCCGGCCGAGACGGTGATCGTGCGCTTCTCCTCGGGCGCGTTCGGGTGCCGGAACGTCACGTAATGCCGCCCGGCCTGGAGCGGGATCGGCCGCGCCATGGGCGTCACGTCGATGAGCTCCCCGTCGACGACGACCTCCGCCCACGGCCTCGCGAGCACCCTGAGGTACCCGCGCTCCTCCGCGCCCTCGCCGGCCTGCTCGCGCGAGGCGCCGGGCGGCCCGGCCACGTCGTGATCGCGGAGGCCGACCTCGATGAGCACGGCGCCCGCCACGATGAGCGCGAAGACGCCGAAGAGCCGCCGCGCGTCGGGCCCGAGCGGCGGCGCGCGCCGCGCCTCGACCGCGGGGCGGACGGCCGGCACCTCCGCGGGCGGGAGCTCCTCCCCGCCGAGCTTCGCCGCCGCGAGCGCCCGCGCGATGTGCGCCCGCGCCTGCGGCTGGCCGCGCTCGGCGAGCTCCTCGGCCAGGGCGTCCGCGACCGCGCGGCCGCTCTCGTAGCGCTGCTCCGGCTCCTTCTCCAGGCAGCGGAGCACGATCCGCTCCAGGCCGCGCGACACGTCGGGCACGAGCGCGCGCAGCGGCTGCGGCGGCGCGCTGCGGACGCGGTGCGCCGCGGCCCTGCCCTCGGCCCACCGGTCGTCGTCGCGCTCCCGCTCGCGCGGCGCGCGGGACGCCCGCGGCGCGTCCGCGCGCTCCGCCCTCGGCTCGTCGAACGGGCGCGCGCCGGTGAGCATCTCGAACAGCACGACGCCGAGCGCGAACACGTCCGCCTGCGGGCCGACCTCCGCCCCGAGGATCTGCTCCGGCGCCATGTAGTCCGGCCGCGCGAACGTGTCGCTGCCCTCGAACGGCTCGGGCAACGAGGGCAGCCGGCCGTCGGACGCCGCCGCGAACTCCAGGATCTTCACGCCGCCCGACGGCGTGATGAGCACGCGGTCCGGGCGCAGCTCGCGGTGCACCACGCCCCGCTCGTGCGCGTGGCCGAGGCCGCGCGCGATCTCCAGCGCGATGCCCGCGGCGGCGACCTCATCGAGGCGGCCCGCGCGCGCGCACAGCGCCGCGAGCGTCGGCCCCGAGAGCGGCTCCAGCACGAGCCAGATCCGGTCGCCGTCGCGCTGGAAATCGTGGATGTCGATGATGTTCGGGTGGCGGATCCGGGCGAGGATCTTCGCCTCGCGCTCGAGGCCGGCCGCGAACGCGCTCGCGGCCGACACCGTGGGCTTCAGCGTCTTGATCAGCGCCGCCCGGCCGAGCCCTTCGTGCTCGGCCCGGTACGTCACCGTGAGCGCCCGCGCCGAGACGGCCTCGCGCAGGACGTACGGGCCGAGCTGCCTCCCGTCGGCGACCACTACCGCTGTCGGACGCGGAGCGAGCGCCCCGTCATCGCCGCGGGCTGCGGGAGGCCGAGGATCTCGAGCATCGTGGGCGCCACGTCGCAGATGCGGCCGCCCGACCGGAGCTCGATCCCCGGGTCGTTCTGGTTCAGGTAATAGAGCGGCACCGGGTTCAGCGTGTGGGCCGTGTGCGGGTTGCCCTGCTCGTCCTTCATCTGCTCGCAGTTGCCGTGGTCCGCGGTGATGAGCATCGCCCCGCCGGCCTCGCGCACGGCGTCCGCGATGGCCCCGACGCCCGTATCCACCGCCTCGACGGCGTGGATGGCGGCCTCGAGGATGCCCGTGTGCCCGACCATGTCCGGGTTCGCGAAGTTCACCAGGATGAAGTCGTACTTGCCGCTCTTGACCGCGGCGGTGACCTCGCCCGCCACGCCCGCGGCGCTCATCTCGGGCTTCTGGTCGTACGTGGCGACGTCGCGCGGCGACGGCACGAGCTTCCGGTCCTCGCCCGGGAACGCCGCCTCGCGCCCGCCGTTGAAGAAGTACGTGACGTGCGCGTACTTCTCGGTCTCCGCGCACCGGAGCTGCGTGAGCCCGGCGCGGGCGATCACCTCGGGGAACGAGTCGGTCACCTCGTCCTTGGGGAACGCGACCGGCAGCTTCAGTGCCGCGTCGTACTCGGTCATGCCGCTGTAACAGTGCTCCTGGAAGGCGTAGACCGGCTTGCCGCGGTCGGAGAGCAGCTCCTCGACCTCGGGCGGCAGGTTCCTCCGCGTGAGCATCGCCGAGATCTCGCGCATCCGGTCGGGCCTGAAGTTGACGGCGAGGCCGACCTCCTCGCCCTGCCACTCCCAGCGCGGGTCCTTCGCGGCGAAGTCGGCCACGAAGTCGCCCTGGATGCCCTTGTAGTCGCCGATGCGGACGGGCTCGACGAACTCGTCGGTCTTCCCGGCCGCGTACGACGCCTCGATCGCCTCGTACGCCGTGTCGGCCCGCGGCGCGTCGCCGCGCACGATCGCGGTGTAGGCCTTCATGACGCGGTCCCAGCGCTTGTCGCGGTCCATGGCGTAGTACCGGCCCGAGAGGGTGCCGATGACGCCGACGCCCTCGAGCTCCGCGAGGGTCCGCTCGATGTAGCCCCACGCGCTCTTCGGCGGCGTGTCGCGCCCGTCGAGGAAGGCGTGCAGGACGATGGGCACCTCGTGGAACCTCGCGAGCTTGAACAGCGCGAAGAAGTGATCGAGCGACGAGTGCACGCCGCCGTCGGAGAGGAGCCCGAACAGGTGCAGGCGGCACTTGCGGTCCTGGGCGATGCGGAAGGTCCTCGCGATGATCTCGTTCGAGCCGAGCTTGTTCTCGGCGATCGCGACGTCGATGCGCGAGATGTCCATCAGCGCGATCCTGCCGGCGCCGAAGTTCAGGTGGCCGACCTCGCTGTTGCCCATCTGACCCACCGGCAGGCCGACGTCGGGGCCGCTCGTCCCGATCAGCGTCTTCCGGGCGCTCTTCTGGATCGCTTGGAGGTGCGGCGCCTTCGCGAGGGCGATCGCGTTGTCGTCCTTTTCTGCGCGCTCGCCGAATCCATCGAGGATGCAGAGGACGAGCGGGCGGGGGCGTGTGCTGGGGGTGGGGGCGGCTTCGCTCATGGCGGCGGAATCTACAACGAAGGCGCGGCGATCGGGGGGGGCGCTCCGGGATTTTCGAGCGGCCTCGGGGCGGTAGCCGCCGGGCGCGGCCTGCGTGCTACCCTCCGCGCATGTCCGACAGCGCACGTCGCGCCACCTACCAGGATGTCCTTGACACGCCCCCGAACCAGGTGGCCGAGGTCCTGAACGGCGTGCTGCACGCGACGCCGCGGCCATCGCTGTCCTGCCGCAACGTGACGTCGGTGCTCGCCGGCGAGCTCTACCTGCCCTTTCGCCGCGGCATCAAGGGGCCCGGGCGGTGGGCGCTGCTCGTCGAGCCCGAGCTGCACCTCGGCCCGGATCCGGACATCGTGATCCCCGACATCGCCGCGTGGCGCCGCGACCGGATGCCGCAGATCCCGATGCGGAACGCCGCCATCTTCCTCGCGCCCGACTGGGTGTGCGAGGTGATCTCGCCGTCGACAGAGGCGCTCGATCGCCGCGACAAGATGGTCATCTACGCGCGCGAGCTCGTGGCGCACTACTGGCTCATCGATCCGCAGCGCCGGTCGCTGGAGGTCTACCGCAGCCAGGGGGGGCGGTTCGCGCGCATGGGCACGTGGGAGGGCGACGCCCCGGTGCGCGCGGCGCCATTCGACGCGGTGGAGATCGAGCTCGGCGTGCTCTGGCAGGAGTAGCGCCGGGGGGCGGCGGCGCGCTCCTTTCGAAAGCGATAAGCTCGCCGCGTGCACGTCTCGTCCGCTTGCCCGCTCCGCGTTGCGTCCCTCGTCTGGCAGCCTCGTCCCGGGGCGTTCGCGCTGACGGTGGTTTGCAAGGCGACGTTCTCGCTCGAGCCGGGGCTCTCGCGGCTCGCTCCCGCGCAGGAGGCGCCGTGGGAGGCGGACGTCCCCTGGGGCGACGAGCCCGGGGCGAGCCTCTGGGCCGCGAGCGATCTCGCGCCGTTCAAGCGCCGCGCGGACGTGCTCGTGGTCGGTCATGCCCACGCGCCGCCCGGAGAGCGCGCGACCTCCCTGGTGGCGCGGCTCGCGGTCGGCGCGGTGGACAAGCGGATCGAGGTGCACGGCCCTCGCGCGTGGACCCTGGTCGGGCGGCTCACGGACGCCATTCCGTTCGCGGAGGCGCCGCTCCGGTGGGAGCGCGCGGCCAGCGGCCCGGACGGGTGGAATCCGGTGGGCGTCCCGGTGAACCCGGCGCCCGACGTGCGTGGGCTCCGGCGTGCGCCGAGCCTGCTGCCGCCGGGCACGGTGCTCCGCGCCCCGGCGGATGCGCCGCCGCCTGCCGGCTTCGGGCCGATCGCGCCGTCGTGGCCCGGGCGGGTCTCCAGGCTGCGCCAGCACGCCGCCACGTTCCGCCACGACGCCTGGGCGGAGCAGCCGCTGCCGGAGGACATCAATCCGAGCTATTTCAACGCGGCGCCGCCGGATCAGCAGCTCGAGCAGCTCACGGGGGGCGAGCGGATCGTCCTCGCGCACCTGCACCCGCGGCACCCGCAGCTCGCGACAGTCCTGGAGGAGGTGATCCCGCGCGCGGCGCTGCGCCGCGGCGATTCCGCGCCGCAGGAGATGCGGCTGCGCTGCGACACGCTGTGGATCGACGCGGATCGAGGGATCTGCACGCTGACGTGGCGGGGGGCGGTGCCGCTCGGGCACGCGGGGGAGGACGTGACGGTGGTGGTGACCGCGGAGCGGCCGCACGAGGAGCTGGACGTGGAGGACACGCTGCTCGCGCAGGGGGCGCCGGTGGCCCGCGCCGGCGTGTCGGCGCTGGCGCAGACCCTGGACCTGGAGCCGCGGGGCGGCGCGGCGGCGGCGGAGCCGGCGACGACGCTCGCCCCGGCGCTGCGCGCGGCGGGGCCCTCGGGCGCGCTGCCGTTCGTGGCGCCCTCGGAGCGGCCGGCGAGCGCCGGGGCGGGCGCCCCGGGCGAGGGGCGCGAGGGGCGCGAGGGGCCCATGACGGCGGCGCCGGGCACGCTGGCCTCGGATACGTTGACCTTGGGCGCCGGGCTCGTCGCCGCGGCGCCGTTGCCGTTTCAGGCCGGGCTCGTCGCCGCGGCGCCGTTGCCGTTTCAGGCCGCGCCTGCGCCCGCGGCGGCCCCGGCGAGCGCGCCGGGGCCCGCACCGGCGCCGTCGGTGGACGCCCCGGAGCAGCGCTCGCCGCGCGTCACGCCACCTCCGCCGCCGTTCCTGGGGCAGCTCCTCTCGAGGCTGGCCGGCGAGGCGGCCGAGGAGCGCGCCGAGGCGCCGCGCGCGGAGGCCGCGCCCGCCGAGGCGCCGCGCGCGGAGGCCCCGCCTGCGGAGGCGCCGCGCGTCGAATCCCCGCGCGCGGAGGCCCTGCGCGTCGAGCCCTCGCCCGCCGAGGCACCGCCCCCCGAGGCGACGCCTTCGCCGGAGCCGGCGGTGCGACCGGAGGACGTCACGGTGGAGCGTTTCGCGGCGATCTCCGCCGAGATCGCCGAGCAGCGGGCGCCGCGCGCGGAGGTGCTGCGCGCGCACGGGATCCGCGAGCGCGACTGGGCCGCCGTGGAGCGCCACGTCCGCGCCCTGCTCGACAGGGACGCGCGCGCCGGCGGCAAGCTGCGCGCGGCGCACGACGCGGCCTACGTCGCGGCGGTCGAGGGGTTCCGTGGTCCGATCGGCCTCCCGGAGTACGCGCGCATCGCCGTGGGGCTGGAGCGCGGGGCGGCTGGCGACGTCCTCGACGCGCTCGCGATCCAGCGGGCGGCGCTCATGCCGATCGTGCGGGTCTGGACGAAGAAGGCCGCCAGCCAGCCCGCGCTCTCCGCCGAGCTGATGGCGCTGCTGGAGGAGCTGCGCGCCGGGTGAGCGCGGCGCTCACCCGGCGCGGGGCGCGCCGTCGTCCGGCCCTCCCGGCGCCGCGTCGTCGCCGGCCGCCAGCGCGGAGGGCTGAACGGGACGGCCGGCGAGCGCCTGCCGCGCGCGGAACTCCTCCCAGGACAGCGGCATCGGCGGATCCTCGGAGTTGAGCCGCACCCGCTCGCCGACGATGTCGACGTCGTCGTTGGCCCGGATCTCCACGCCGCCGGGCGACGCCTCGACCTTCACCTCGCGGGCCGTCGTGCGCGCGCTCCTGCCGGCCTCGCGCACCACGCTGCCGCTCACCCGCTCGTGCAGGCTCCCGCCCACCTCGACGGCCGCGTCCTGCGCCGCCTGGATGCGCAGCGTGTCGCACGAGAGCGAGAGCGTCTTCGCGGCCGCGATCTCGAGCGACGCGCCCGAGAGCGACAGCACCGGGCCCTCGTCGGTCAGCCGGATCGACACGAGGAGCTGCCCCGCCGCGGCCCGGATCTGGATCCGCTCCTCGGCGCCCTCCCCGGCGATCTCGATCGAGCGGCCGGAGGCGAGCGGCACCACCCGGGTGTCCCGCGCGCCTTGCCCGGGCGCCGCGAGCGCCGCGCCAGGCGCAGGCGCGAGGGCCGCAGCGGCGGCCTGCGACGGGAGATCCTGGGGCGGCATAGGGGCGGGCGCGTCCGGCACGGCCGCAGCGTAGCGCAGGGCCGGGCGAGGCGCGCCATCGGACGATGAAACGGCGGGGTGACGGGATGAAGGGATGAAGAGACGACGGGGGCGCCGCGCGCAGCGGGGGCGCCGCACGCGGCGCGCCGCTCCTCGCCATTGCGCGCGCGCGGGGGCAGGGATACCCGTCGGACGCGAGCCTGCAAGGAACCCGATGAGCGCAGTGGAGGCCCCCCCGCGTGTGACCCAGACCGTCCGCTGCGCGAAGAGCCACGACGGCAAGCTGTGGCTGGTCTGCGCGGCCAAGCGCACCTACGCGTTCGCGGGGGGCCGGGTGACGCTCGCGGACGAGCAGGCGCCGGTCGTGTTCGAGCCCGACATCGAGACCGACGAGCACGACCGCTACCGCGCGCTGCGCGACGACGTGGACCTGTTCCCGCCGAAGCCGGCCACCGACGTGGTGGTGACGGCCCGGGCGCACGCGCCGGGCAAGGTGCGCGAGCTGATGGTCGGCGTGGCGGTGGGCCGGAGCGCGCGCGTGCTGCGGGTGCTCGGCGAGCGCCGGGTGGAGGTGACGCTCGAGGGGCAGGTGCGCTTCCCGGAGCCGGCGCCGTTCGAGAGCGTGCCGCTCTCGTGGGATCTGGCCTACGGCGGCTACGACGCGTACGCGCACGACGAGCTCGATCCGCCGCTGCGGCGGAACGGGCGGCGGGTGGAGCCGTCGCCGCGCGACGAGGGCGTGTTCGCGTACCCGCGGAACAAGATCGGGCGCGGCTACTTCCTCGACGTGGACAGGGACCGCGCCGACGGCGAGCCCCTGCCGCAGATCGAGGATCCGGGCGACCCGCTCACGGCGCCGCGCTTCTTCGTGCAGGCGCCCAGGGCCTGGCTTGATGCGCCGGCCTCCGGCGGGCTCGGCTGGGTGGCGCACTCGTGGTACCCGCGCATCATGCGGGGGCTCGGGGCGTTCCTGGAGCACGACCCGCCGGCGAGGCCGATCCGGGAGATGGCGTTCGCGGACGGGGAGGACCTCGGGGGGCCGTTCCGGAAGAACGAGGTGCTGCCGCGGTTCGCGCAGGGCGCGGCGCCGGGGCTGGCCACGGAGCGGCTGCGCGGGGACGAGCTGGTGATCCTGAAGCACCTCGTGCAGGGGCAGCCCGAGCTGCAGTTCGCGCTGCCGGGGGAGGCGCCGCGGATGACGGTGCGGCCGCCGGGGTCGCCGAAGATCTTCACGCCGGAGCCGGTCCTGCAGACGGTGCGGATCGACGCGGAGAGGCGGACGGTGTCGCTCGCGTGGTGCGGGGCGGTGAGGCTGATGGCGCCGCTCGGCGACGAGCAGATCGAGGAGACGAGGCTCGGCGTGACGTGGGGGCGGTGGTGAGGGGTCTCGGCCGCAGCCTCCTGCAACATCTCTCCTAGGGCAGCCGAGGACGAGCCCTGAGCCACTCAAGGATGTCTTCGTCCAGCTGAACATCGCTCCTCGACGTCATGGGCTCGAGGACGGATAGGACGTTCTTGATTCTGCGTAGCTCGCGCATCTCGGACAGCCAGCTCTCGTCTCGTGCCGCGTCGGCCGGGGCTCGCTGCATCATGTCTCTGCAGCGTTCGGCGCGCGCAGCAGCGTCCTCGGGGCTAGTGTGCACGGTGCGCCTGAACCACGCGATGAGCAGGTCGGGATCCAGCAGCGGATCACCGCGCCGCGGGCCCAGGGTCTTGATGAAGAACGAGCGGAGGTTCATGACCCTGCGTTCGTCCGAGTCGTCAGCAGCACGGTCGAACAGCCGCTCCATGTTCTCGTAGATCGCGATGGCGACCTTGGCCCATTCGAGCCCGTCGCGGCTGGGCCCCCTCGAAATCGCGTCGCTGGCCGCCAGCTGGGCCAAGACAGGCCAGTCGACCCCATCGGGCCTCGGCTCCCGCCCCTCGAGGATGAGCTCGATCCATGTGGCGATCGCTTCGGGCCCGCGTCCCAGGATCTGGCTGATGGTGGGTTCATTGCTCATGGCGTGCTCGTCAAGGTTCGTAGGGGGTGATCGAGCTGGGAGGGACGACGATCCCGTTCTCCTCGAAGGCCCTGGTTCCGGTCGCCAGGCTGCTCGTGCTGGGCATGAAGTGGCCGCTCTTGTTGCTGATCCCGAGCGCGAAGTAGCTGCCGTCACCGCCAGCGATGTCTGCCTCGCCAGCGGCGAGGACGGGACGCCCCCCCGTGAGCACCGGGTGCGCTATTTCCTGCTGCTGGACCGTGTGAGGGATGAACAGCAGCTCGCCGTTCTCGTTGACCGCCCATTTCACCGGGCCACTGTTGATCATCTCATCGAAGCCCGGATCGCCCGCTCTCATGGGCGTGACGCCCATCCGTTCAGCGATCCTGAGCTCCTGCGGGAGCCTCTCGGGGAGCTGATTCTCGAAGCACTGAAGGCCGAGCGGGTCGGTCGCGAAGGTGGGGCTCCGCGTCCAGCCAAACAGGTTGGTGCCCCCCGTGATCCCCAGCGGATCGGCGCTGAGCCATCTGCCCTCCGCTGCGTCGAAATACCTGAACCTCGTGTAGCAAAGGCCGGTTTCCTCATCTGCGTACTGTCCCAGCAGCCGGAACGGCGACTCGACACGCCGCCCGCGCCCGTGCTCGCGATCCGGATCCCGGTACACCTCCACCAAGCCGCCCCAGGGTGAGTGCGCCGCCGACCACGCCGTCTTCCCCCTGTCGTCGATCAGCTCCGTCGGCGTCCCCACGTGGTCGGTCAAGCAGTTGAACACCTCGCCCTGCTCCGCCTGGAGCAGCGGAACGAACGTCCCCGGCGCGTGGACGAAGCAGCGCGTCCCGAGCTGGCTATCGATGTCCGCCGCCAGGACGTCCCCGTCCCACAGGAAGTCGACTGCTCGGCGGAGATCCCCGTGCTCGTCGACTATCTCTTTCCGCACCCGGCGCCCGAAGGCGTCATACGTGAACGACACCCTCTCGCCCGAGGGGAGCCTCACCTCCCGCAGGCGATCCCGGCAGTCCCACACATACTCCGTTCGTCGCGCCTCGGGCTCGTCCTCACGCTCGAGCTTGAGGACGCGCCGCGCCCGAGCGTCGTGGGTGTACCTCGCTCGGTCGCTGCGTCGCAGCACGTTGCCTGGTCCGATGTCCCAGGATGCCCGATCCATGCCTGCGGAGCTCTGATCGAGCTCTTCCAACATCTTCACGATCGAGCCCGCGGCGTCGTACATGAAGACAGAGCGGTGTGACCCTCGCTTCGACTCAAGGAGCTGTCCGACGGAATCGTAGCGGTATTTCGTCGTTCCCCAGCGCCCGTCCTCCATGACATGGACCCGGCCCAGCGGGTCGTAGCGCCAGAGCCGCTGTACCGTCGCCGCGGGCAAGCCCCCGCCCGGGGCGCGGACGTCGACCCGCTGCTCGGTGCAGCGATCCATCCGATCGTACTCGCTCCGGATCGCGAAGTGGCCTCCCGCATCCTGACGGGCCCTCTCCCGACCGAGCACGTCCCGCTCGATGACGAGCCTGTGGCGCTCGTGCTCCAGACCGATCAGATCGCCCTGCGCGTCGTACGCATAGCGCGTCGTGGCCCCGTCGGGCATGACGCGCATCGTCCGGCTGCCGCGCTCGTCGTAGCCGTAGCGCAGCGTGCTGCCGCCGTGCGTCTCGCTGATCACCCGCCCGAGCGCGTCCCTTTCGAACCGCGTCACGACGCGCCCTCCGCCATCGTGCTCCACCACGGCCTCGAGCAACCGTCCCCTGCGATCTCGATGGAACCGAATCGACCCGTCGGACGCGTCCTCCCGGACGATGTTACCGAGCGGATCGTGCGCAAAGGCGCGGAAGCTCCCGTCCGAGTAGTCGATCCGAGCCAGCTGCCCGCCCTGTGAATAGCGGTATCCGAGCGCGCGCCCGTCGAACGTCCTCTCCTCCGTCACCCTGCCCGCAGCGTCGTACGCGAGCTCGTAGGGCTCCTCCCTCGGGTTTACGATGCGCCGGAGCCTCTCCCGGGCGGTATACTTCAGGGACCACGCGCGCCCGTCCGGCCGCGTAAGCCTCGTGAGCACGCCCGTGCCGGCGTATTCCATCTCCGTGACCTGCCCGAGGGCGTCGACGATGTGGCTGGGGTTGCCGAGCGCGTCGTAGGCCGCCTGCGTCACGGTCCCGTCCGGCCGCTGCACGACCAGCGGTTTGCCGAGGCGGTCATAGCGCACTTTCGTCACCCGACCGAGGGCGTCCGTCCGTGAGACGGGCCGCCCCAGCCGATCGTAGCTGTACGCCGTCTTCGCGCCGCGCGCGCTCACGTCCTCGACAACGCAGTGCCGGCGATCGATCACGAACCGAGCGAGCAGCCCTTCTTCACCGCGGATCGCGCACAGGTGCCCGCGCTCGTCGTAGCTCAGCGAGTACCGCAGCTTCGATGGATACGTGACCTCCGTCAACGATCCACGCGCGTCGTGTCCGTACCTCGTAACGAGCCCGTCAGGACCGACGCGAACGACCGGCAAATCATCCTCGAACTCCCACTGGATCACATTCCCCGCAGGGTCGATTTCCCGGAACTTGTTCCCCGTCGCATCATATTCGTACCGCGTCACCTCGCCGGCGCCGTTCGCCTCGGTGACCACGTACTGGTCCTCGTCCACCTCGCACGTCCTGAGGACGATCCCGTCCGGCGTCTCCTCGCGCACGACGATCCCGTCCTCGTTCCAGTGCAGGATCCGCGGCTCCTCGTTGCCGGTGAGCCACGTGATCCGCTTCTCCAGGTCGACCCTGATATCGACCGTGTGGAGCCCGCCGTCGCCCCAGGTCTTCTTGCACCAGCCGGTCTCGGGGTCGTAGTCGTAATAGAAGCTCACGCCGTTCTTCAGCGTGGTCTTCACCATCCGGTGATCCTCGTCGTAGCCGTAGCGCTCGGCGTGCCCGAGCGCGTCGGCCGCGCTCTCGAGCTCGCCCATCTTCATATAGGCGTAGTCGACCCACTGCTCGAGGATGCCCTCGGCCCAGACCTCGAGGCGGGCGATGCGGCCGCCGTGGCTCATCTTGACGCGGACCTCGCGGCCCGCCGTGTCGATGACACGGTGGAGCCGCTCTCCCGTGTACTCCAGCGTGATCGCGTTGCCGTAGGCGTCCGCGATCGAGCGGAGGAGCGCTCTCCCATGAGGCGCGGCCGGCGCAAAGCGACGCGTGAGGCGCGATGCATGGCTGTAGACCGAGAAGCCGCCACCCTGCTCGGCGCTCAGCGTCAGCCGGTCCGGCCTATGAAACGCGCTCTCTCCCACGCCGATGCGGGGAAAGTAGATGTCGCGCCCGTCCTCGTCCCGGAGCGTGATCCCCTCCTCATCCGCCTCGACCCATTGCTCCAGGCTGTGCACCCACCCGCCGCGCCCGAGCGAGGTCCGCTCGAGCGCGCGGGCCGACGAGTAATGACGCTCCCAGATCAGCGGGATCGCGCCGGGCAGCGAGATGTCCACCTTGCTGTCGACGACCGTCCCCGAGGTGGCGTCCACCGGGTGGCCCGTGAAGAAGCACTTCGCCTTCTTCAGCGCCGACGCCGCCTTGCCCTTGAGCGCGCGCGCGCCCTTCCCAAGGGCTTTCCCGGCGTTCCCCATCTTCTTGGTCGCCGCCTTCAGCCCCTTGCCGACGAGGTCCTTGCCCTTCTTGAACAGCGGCTTCAGCACCTTGCCGCCGAGCTTCAGCAGCAGGCCGCCCGCGATCTTGGCCGCCCCCTCGAACAGCAGATCGAGCACCAGATCGATCGCCAGCGTCACCGCCCCCATCGTGAAGTCCGCGAACGTCGGCGTCGTCTGCACCGTCCCGGGGTTCAGCACCAGCGACGTCGGCCACCTGCCGATATCCCAGCAGTCCGCGTTCAGCGACATGGGCCCGCCGATCACGCAGCAGGTCGCCTTCTCCCCGCAGATCTCCACCGCTCCCCGCGGCAGCCAGCACTTGTGCGAGCCGAACAGGACGTGCAGCGGCGTCAGCGCGTCCAGCGGATCCGGAATGATGCCGAGGTGCGGCCAGAGGAACTTCGGCTCGTGCTGGTGCGTCACCGAGGGCACGCCGTTGAAGAGCACCGTCGGCTGCTGCCTGTCCCCGAGCGTGAACGGGTGCAGCAGCACGAGCTTCAGGAACTTCATCGGCGCCGGCGGGAAGATGTGGAACCCCTGGTGCATCTCGAGGCCCACGATCAGCCAGCCGTTGATGTCGTGGAAGTTGTGCGCCACGTCCGCTCCTCCTCACCCGACCGGGAAGCTCTCGGTCGCCTCGAGCCGCGCCCGCCGGCGCTCGAACTGCACAAGCCCGTAGCTCACGCTCGCCCGCCAGAGCAGCCGCACCTCGGCGGCCTCGGCGTCGATGTCGACGGCGTCGAGCGTCGGCAGGATCCGGTCGGTGGCGCCGCCCACGGCGACCGTCACCGCCACGGGCGGCGGCGGCGCCTCGAAGACGAGCGCCTCCCCGCCGGGCCGCATCCCGAAGAGCGCGATCCGCGTGCCGGGCGCGATCGCGTCGAACGTCGTCCGCGGCGCGGCCCGGCTCGCGAGCCTGCTCGCGCCGCCCGGATCGAACTGCTGGTCTCGCCACACGTGCGCCGCGCGCAGCCCGCCCCAGAGCGGGTACGGCGCGAAGCAGACCGGCTCGGGTCGGTCGTCCCAGCGCCGGATGAGCTGCTCCGGGTGCTCGAGCTGCGGCAGCGGCCGATCGACCGCGCGCGCCGCGTCGACAGCGAACCCCTTGCCGTCGAAGTTGTGGGGGTAGCCGCTCTCGTGCTCCGGGATGAACGCCTCGCCGCCGCCGTCGTCGGCGTCGAGCCGCACCACCCGCGCCGGCTCGCTCACCACGCCGCCGTAGGCGTTCTGCCAGGTCATCTCCACCCGCTCGAACGGCAGCGGCGCGCTCGGCGCGAGCCCGCCGCCGAGCGCGCGCTGCCAGACGCGCTGGCCGTACGCCACGATCGCCGCGTCGCGCTCGCCGACCCGCAGGACCGCCGTGGCCTCGCGCGCGCGCCCCTCCCTCGGGTACACGAACCCCGTCGCGCACACCGACGCGACGCTCTTCTGGAGCATCCCGTCGTGCGGGTACGGCAGCCGCGGGTCGAGCAGCAGCGGCCGCTGCGCGCCCGCCAGGGCGAGCCGCCCGCGGTCGATCCTGCAGGTGAGCGCCGCCAGGAAGATCGCCGTCACCCGGTCGTCCTGCTCCGCGTTCGGGATCATCGCCGCGGGCAGGGGCGTGTCGTTGGAGAAGCGCATGCCGGCCGTTGGTTACGTCAGTTCCGCCAGTTCCGTCCGTTCCCTCAGTTCAGCTTGATGACCCCCGCCGTCACCTGGACCATGCCGCCCCCGTCCATCTCGATGGGCGAGCCGTTCACGGTGACCTTCCCGCCCTTGATCGCGATCTCGCCGTCCTCGATGACCACCTGCCCGCCCTTGATCAGGATCTGACCGCCCTTCAGCTCCAGCGTCGACCCGTTCACCTGGAAGAGCGACGTGTCGACCGTCATGGTGCTCGACGCGTCCACGTCGAGCGTCGTCGACTTGAGCGCCTGCACCCCGTCGGCCTTGATCTCCTGCGTCGGCGCCTCGATCTTCTGGCTCGCCGACGACCTCAGCCCCTGGGGCCCGGTCGCCGCCACGGTCTGCTCGGCGCCGACGGTGATCTTCTGGCTCGCGGCGACGCTCAGCTCGTGGGTCGCCATGTACGCCGTCGTCTGCGCCCCCGTCACGGCGACGTCCTGGGTGCCGGCGACGGTGAGCTTGTCGTTGCCGGTGACGTCGCCCGTGCGGTTGCCGGTGACCTTCTCGTCCTGGTTGCCGGCGATGCTCGCGCTCTGGTTGCCCGTGACGCTGAGCGTCTGGTTCGCCGCGATGGTGATCGTCTGGTTCGCGCCGACGGTGACGTTCTGGTTGGCGCCCACGGTCGTCGACTCGTTGCCGCCGATGAGCTCCGCGTTGTTCCCGCCGACCATGGTGCTTCGGTTCGCGCCTGTCGACTCGTTGCGGTTGCTCCCCACGGACGAGCCGCTGTTCGACGCCACCTGCTCGTTCCGATCGTTGCCGACCTCGCTGTTCCAGTTCATCGGCGTGTGCAGCAGGATCTGCTGGCTGCCGGCGGTGTCGTCGAAGCGCAGCTCGTTGTGGCTGCCGCCGCCCGGGCTGGTCATCGTCTTGAAGGTGCTCACCGTGGGCGCCCCGCCGGGCGGCCGGTTCTGGCCGTTGTAGACGCGGCCCACCACGATGGGCCGGTCCGGGTCGCCCTCCTCGAAGTCGACGATCACCTCCACGCCGACCCGCGGGTGGAACACCGCGCCCTCGCCGACGCCGGCGAACACCTGGCTCACGCGCACCCAGCACGACGACGGCTCCTTGGCGAGCCGCTCCGCGTCCTTGTCCCAGTGGAACTTGACCCGCACGCAGCCGATCTCCGCGCCGGGCGGGCCGCCCACGTGGATCTCGGCGCCCTGGGCGGCCGGCTCCGCCGTCACGAACGCCGTCTGCGTCCCCTGCACCCGCGGCTTCGGCGTCACGCGCGCCGGCCGGAAGCGCGACTCGGCGACGCTCCCGTTCTTGCCGCGCCGCGCGCACTCGAACCGCGCCGTGAACGGCACGCCCTGGAGCGCGAAGCGCGCCGCGAGCTCCGGCGGCAGCGTGCCCTGCTGCTCGCCGCGCGACTCCACGCGCGTCACCAGGTACTCGCCGTCGTACCGCGACGCCGGGTGATCCAGCGCGAACACGCTCCCCGCGCCGAGCACCCGCGCCGTGCCCTCGCCGACCGCGTAGCTCGCCTCCACGGTGAGCCGATCGAGCTTCGCCTGGGCGAGCGGCCGGCCCTGGTCCGGCGTGTCCGGGTAGCGCCCCGGGTACTCGTGGTCGACGAGGTCCTCGCCGCCCTGCTGGCCCGACGCGGCCACGCTCATGTCGAGCGCGGGCTTCTTCCAGTTGTAGTCGACGAGCGACACCTTCCTCGGCCGGAGGCGCGCCCCGAGCTTCATCGTCGCGATCTCGCGGCCGAGCACCCCCGGGCCGAGCGGCGCGAACGGGGCGAGGCGCGCCCGGCCGCCGTCCGTGTCGGCGAGCACGAGCACGCACGTCCCGTCGCCGTGCTCGAAGTGGTAGCTGATGCCCTCTTCCTCGAGCAGGCGCGAGACGAACGCGAGGTCGCTCTCGTTGTACTGCACGCAGTAAGGCCGCGCGGCCACGTCGTCGATGCGGGTGGCGTCCGTCACCCGCCACGCGTAGACCTCCTGCGCCGGCTGGAAGGCGAGCGGATCGCCCGTATCCGGCTCGGCCGTGGCGCCGTCGTCGCGGCGCAGCGACGGGTCGCCCTGGAGCACGGCGTCGATGATCTGGCGCGTCGTCTTCTCGAGGAAGATCCGGCAGCGGGTGCGGTGCATCGACCTCGCGAGGGGCGGCGACAGCACGACGCGGTAGAGCATGCCGTCGTAGATGGGCCCGAGCTCTTCGGCCTCGGTGATGATCCCGTGCACCACGCGATAGGCCGGCTCGGCGCGCGTGGCGATGCGCAGGGTCGCGCGGGTCCCGATGATCTCTTCCGGGTCCACCGCGGGCGCCGGCTCGTGCGCGACGAGCACGAGCTCGTAGCGGTACAGGCTCGAGATGGCCTCGGTCCCGCGGAGCTCGACCACCTGGAGGTGCCTCCAGGGGCCGGCTTCCTCCGAAGCGCCCTCCCAGGCAAAGGCGAAGTCCATCTCGCTCATGGTGCCGCTCTCCCGTCCACGATCGCTGTAACCCTATCGTGTCCTGCAGCCGGGAGAAACCACGCGGGCGGGCACAGAGTCGCCCTGGTTCGCCTTGGCTGCGCGGGGTAGGGGGCGAGCCGCGAGGGAGGTCTTGACCGCGGCGTAGGCGCCGCGAGAGATCGCCGGGGCGGTCCGCGGCGCGCTGCTCGGCGAGGGGCGCCGGTGATATCATCGCCCCGATGGCGACCGAAGAGGAGCTGGCCGAGCAGCGCGTCGGCACGTGGATCGGCCCGTGGCTCGTGGAGCGCGTCCTCGGGGTCGGCGGCATGGCGAGCGTCTTTTACTGCCGCCGCGCCGACGGGTGCGTGGCGGCGGTCAAGGTGCTGCACGCCGAGCTCGCCAGCATCGACGAGGTGCGGAAGCGGTTCTTGCGCGAGGGGCCGATCGGGAGCGCGCTGGCCGCCGTGGCGCCGCTCTGCGAGGGGCTGCCGCGGGTGCTGGAGGCGGCGGCGGCGGATGACGGCACGGTGTACATGGCCATGGAGGTGCTCGAGGGCGAGACCGTCTTCGACCGCATGGCCCGGCACGGGACGCTCCCGGTCGGCCAGGTGATCGCGCTCGCCGAGCGGGTCCTCGACGTGCTGATCGTGGCGCACGCCCACGGCATCATCCACCGCGACCTCAAGCCCGAGAACCTGCACATCGGCAACGACGGGCTCGTGCGGGTGCTCGATTTCGGCCTCGCGCGCGTCCTCGATCCGCTGCTCGAGGATGTCGCGGCCGTGCCGGAGATGACGGCGA
Source organism: Sorangium cellulosum (assembly GCF_004135735.1). Taxonomy (GTDB): domain Bacteria; phylum Myxococcota_A; class Polyangia; order Polyangiales; family Polyangiaceae; genus Sorangium; species Sorangium cellulosum_F. The sequence continues at coordinate 1,352,661 of NZ_CP012670.1, forward strand.
CCAGCACGGGCGTGTCGATCGGCACCGACGATTACATGGCGCCCGAGCAGGCGCTGGGGCTCATCCGCGACATCGACGGCCGGACGGACCTCTTCGGCCTCGGGGCGACGATGTTCCGCCTGCTCGCGGGCCGCACGATCCACGGCAACCTGGAGGACGCGCGCCTGCTCATCGCCGCGGCCACGGAGCAGGCGCCGCCCCTCGCGCAGCACGCCCCGACGGCGCCGCCCGGGCTGTGCGCCGTCGTGGACCGCGCGCTCGCGTTCCTCAAGCAGGAGCGTTATCCCGACGCGAGGACGATGCGCGTCGACCTCGCCGCCGTGCGCGCGGGGCGCGAGCCGCCGTATGCGACGGCCGCCGCGATGCGGCGAGCCTAGCTTCGCCGATCTTCGGTCGATCGCGGTACGAGGCGCGTCGATGTCAGCGTCGGGTGAGGCCCTGACCCCGCGGCGCGACGCCCGCGCAGCCGCCGCGAGCAGGCCGCGACCGGTCACGCCACGGGGTAGGGGCCCTCTTCGAACGTGCACGCATGGTATCCCTTGGAGCCGACGGCGCGCGCGAGCGGGCTGCGCGGATCCTCTCCCGCGCTCAGGCGGCCCAGCGCGACCCGGAAGTCGTACCGGGGCCGCCAGCCCAGCTCCCTGCGTGCTCGCTCGTTGACATACACCCTCTCGATACCGGGGAACATCTTCCAGCCGCGACGCGCATATTCCGCCTCGTACTCGGGGACGCGTCGCTTCACGACGAGCGGGGCGTTGGTGCGCAGGTCGAGCAGGTCTTCGGGCGAGAAGGGCGTGGTCGCGCTGATGATGTACTTGCCGAAGCCGAGCGCTGGAGCCTTCTCCATGGCGAGGAGATGGGCGCTCACGACGTCCTCGAGATCCACGCGCCGGTAGAGGAGCTCGTTCGCCTTGGCGTTGCCGTCCTCGTAGGCCAGCCGTGTTGCCTTGCTGTCGTCCTCTTCCGGGAAGAAGCGCGAGGTCCGGAGGACGAGGCACGCGAGCCCGTGGATCCGGTGGAACAGCGCGCAGAGGTCCTCTGCGGCGGTCTTGGTCACGCCGTAGATGTTCCTGGGAACGGGCGTGACGTCCTCGGTCACCCACGCCGCGGGGGCCGAGGCCGGGGGCGTGAGCGCCGCGCCGAAGGCGCTGGTCGTGCTCGTGAAGACGAAGGCGCTGACGCGGGCCGACGCGGCCTCCTCCAGGAGGTTGAGCGTGCCCGTGATATTGGTGTCGACGAACTCCTGCCGGGTGTGCGTGGCGACATGGGGCTTGTGGAGCGTCGCCGTGTGGAGCACCGCGTCGACGCCCTCCATGCATTGCTTCACCACGGAACGATCGGTGATCGACCCGACCCGGCTCGTGAAGGGGGAGTCCAGGACGTCGAGGCCGATGACCTCATGATTCGTGTTCTGCAGCGTGCGGACCAGCGCCTCTCCGAGGTGACCCGCGCTGCCCGTGACGAGGATTCTCATGCTCGCCCGATCGTCTCCTCGGGACCGTGAGGGTTGTCAAGCGACGCACTGCGTCTCGGTGGCCGCGGGGCCTGGCCCGGCCGGCCTGCCGCGGCGCTCCTGGTCTCAAGAGGGTTGCCGTCGCAAACGGCCTTTCGGGTAAGCTTCCGTTCAGCTCGTCATGTCCCGCACGCCCATCCCGACCTGGTGTTTTGCCGTGGTGCTGGTGAAGCTCGGGCGCCGCTTTCTGCTGGTGCACGAGCGTCATCATGACCAGCGCTGGTACCTGCCGGCGGGCCGCGTCGAGCTCGGCGAGACGTTCGCTGAGGCGGCGCGGCGCGAGGCGCTGGAGGAGACGGGGGTGCCGGTGGAGCTGGAGGGCATCCTGCGCATCGAGCACAGCCCGACCCCGCTCCAGTCGCGCTTGCGGGTGGTCTTCCTCGCGCGAGCGGCCGACGACACGCGGCCCAAGAGCGCGCCGGACGAGCACTCGCTCGAGGCGCGCTGGGTGACCGTGGAGGAGCTCGCGGTATTGCCGCTGCGCGCCCCCGACGTGGAGCCGCTCTGCCGCGACGTGCTGGCCGGCGCGCCCGTGTTCCCGCTGTCGCTGCTCGGGTGGGAGGGGGAGCCGTGCCGCGTGTGCGGGGGCGCGCCGGGCGGCGGCTGAGGCCGCGTCGCTCAGGATGCGGTAAGCCCCAGGAGAGGGAATTCGTGGGGCGGCGCGGGGTGGGGGACGGGCCGCTATTTCGCGGCCTTCACCACGTCGGTGATCCCCTGGACGCTCTTCGCGCTCTTCGCGAGCGCCTCCTTCTCCTCGGGGGTCAGCGGCAGCTCCACGATCTTCTCGACGCCCTTGCCGCCGAGGATCACCGGCACGCCCATGTAGATGTCCTTGTAGCCGTACTCGCCGTCGAGGTAGACCGCGGCGGGCAGCAGCCGCTTCTGATCGAGCAGGTAGCTCTCGGCCATCATGACGGCGCTCGAGGCGGGCGCGTAGTAGGCGCTCGTGCCCATGAGCCCCACGATCTCGCCGCCGCCCTTGCGGGTCCTCGCGATGATCGCGTCGAGCTTGTCCTTGCTGATGAGCTCCGTCGCGCGCACGCCGTTGATCGTGCACGCCGACGGGATGGGGACCATGTCGTCGCCGTGGCCGCCGAGGACCATCGCGCGCACGTCCTTCACCGACACGTTCGCCTCGCGCGCCAGGAAGAGCTGGAAGCGCGCGCTGTCGAGCACGCCGGCCATGCCGAGCACGCGCTCGCGCGGGAAGCCGGTCCGGCGCTTGAACTCGTACACCATCGCGTCGATCGGGTTCGAGATCACGATCACCAGCGCGTTCGGGCAATGCTCCTTCGCGCCGTCCGCCACGCTGCGGATGATCGGCAGGTTCGTCGCGACCAGATCGTCGCGGCTCTGGCCCGGCTTGCGCGGGATGCCGGCCGTGATGATGAGGACGTCGGCCCCGGCGCAGTCGGCCCAGCTCGAGGTCCCCTTGATCGAGGCGTCATAGCCGAGCACGGCGCCGTTCTGCTCGAGATCGAGCGCCTTGCCCTTGGCGAAGTCGGTCTTCTGGGGGATGTCGAAGAGCACGACGTCCCCGAGCTCCTTGCGCGCGATGAGGGCCGCGAGCTCCCCGCCGATGTTTCCGGCGCCGATGAGGGCGATCTTCTTTCGGTTTGCCATGGGCCGCCCTTTACCACCCCCCCGACCGGAGACCAACGGGGCTCCACCCCCGGACGCGACCACCACCCGGGCCCGCGCGCTCCCTGGTCCAGCCCGCGCGCGAGGGGGCGAACTCGGCCCGCCTTCGGAAACCTGTCGACTCGGCCCGCGAGCCCGGGTAAGCCGCGCCCCATGGTCACCGAGGACGATCTGCGCACCGCGCTCGGGAGGGTGCTCGAACGCACCTCGCTCGCGGGGCCCTTCTCCCGCTACGAGGGCAAGGTGCGCGACTGCTACACGACGCAGGATGGCCGGCGCCTGCTCATCGTCACCGACCGCATCAGCGCCTTCGATCGCGTGCTCGGCACGCTGCCGCTGAAGGGGCAGGTCCTGAACCGGCTCTCCTCCTACTGGTTCGAGCGCACCCGGGGCGTCGCGCCGAACCACATGATCTCCCAGCCCGACCCCAACGTGCTCGAGGCGCGCGAGTGCACGCCGCTGCCCGTCGAGATGGTGGTGCGCGCCTACGTGACGGGCGTGACCTCGACCAGCATCTGGACGCACTACGCGCGTGGCGAGCGCGTCTTCTGCGGCCACCGCCTCCCCGACGGCCTCCGCAAGAACGAGCGCCTGCCGGCGCCCATCCTGACCCCGAGCACCAAGGCGCCGAAGGGCGGGCACGACCTCTCCGCCTCCCGCGAGGAGATCCTCGCCCTCGGGACGATCTCGCCGCGCGACTTCGACGCCGCCGCCGAGATGGCGCTCGCGCTCTTCGACCACGGCGCCCGCGCCTGCGCGGCGCAGGGGCTCATCCTGGTCGACACCAAGTACGAGTTCGGCAAGGACCGGGACGGCAACCTCGTCGTGATCGACGAGATCCACACCCCCGACTCGTCCCGCTTCTGGTTCGCCGCCTCGTACGCCGAGCGCTTCGCGGCCGGCGAGGACCCGGAGTCGTTCGACAAGGAGTACGTGCGCCGCTGGCTCGCCGCGCGGGGCTTCCAGGGCGACGGGCCGATCCCGCCGATCCCCGACGAGGTCCGGATCGAGGCGTCCCGCCGTTACATCGAGGCGTTCGAGCGGATCACCGGCACGGAGTTCGTCCCCAACCTGGAAGACCCAGCGGTGCGCATCCCGCGCAACCTGGGACTGTAGGCGGGCGCGGTCGCGCCCGTGCTAGCGTCGCGGAAAGAGCCCTTGGAGCAAAGCCAGTGAAAGCCGTCGTCACCGTTCGATTGAAGAAAGAGGTCCTGGATCCGCAGGGCGACGCCGTGAAGCGCGCCCTCACCTCGCTCGGGTTCCCCGGGGTCAAGGGCGTGCGCGTGGGCAAGATCATCGAGATCGAGCTCGATCCGTCGCTCGGCAGCGCGCCCGATCTCGAGGAGCGGCTGAAGAAGATGGCGGACGAGATGCTGGCCAACACCGTCATCGAGGACTACGAGGTCACGCTCGCGCCGTAACGCGGCGCGCCTCGCACGCAGGCCCCGGCGCGGCGCTCAGGCCGCGGGCGCGACGAGCTTCTTCGCCCAGAGGATGGCGTCCTTGCGGGAGCGGCCGACGACGAGGTGGCGCGCCAGCACGGCGGAGCGGCGGAAGCCGTTCGCGAGGAGCGCGGCGCACAGCTCGTGATCGTCGGCCGGCGCGAAGGTGAACGTGCTCACGGCCCTCTCCTCGACGAGCCGGTCGCACAGCGCGCCGATGGCCGCGGTCGTGGCGAGCCGCTCCGACTCGTCGCGCGGCGAGGTGAGGATCTCCAGGAACGAGTTGCCGAAGCACGACTGCATCTCCCACGCCGCGTGCAGGCAGAAGCCGCCCCGGGCCGAGAGCGCGTAGCCCGTCCGCACGGCGTCGCGCCCGAACGGCTCGAAGCCGGTGAGCGCCCGCCCCGCGCGCTGCACGGCCACGACGGCCCGCCGCAGCTCGGCGCCGCTCGCGGGCGCGATCTTGATCGCGGGCAGCGGCCGCCCCTCGCTCTCCCGGAGCAGCCGCCGCGCGCGGGCGATCGTGCGCTCGGCGAGCAGGACCGAAGGGGAGCTCGCCCGGTCCTCGCCGCCCTCGTCGTCCTCGCCGTGGCCCGCGTCGCGCAGGTGCGCCGATATCTGCGACACGACCGCGCCGAGGATCCACGCGTCGCTGCGCTTGTAGAAGCCCGGGATCGACCCCTCCCGCGTGAACCCGAGCCGGGTCCACGTCGACACCTCGTCGCGCTCGACCAGCGTGAAGATCTTCTCGACCCCCTCGCGCTTGGCGGTCGCGAGGACGAAGTCGCGCTTCGACGGCGTCGGGCCCGCGCGGAAGTCGATGATGCGGAGCGTCCGGTGCCGTCGGTTGACCAGGAGACAGAGCGATACGGTGTCGTTCCGGAACAGGAGCTCATCGACACCGCTGCTCGACGTCGGAGACCAGGTTGTCGCTGCCATACCCCTCGTGCTCGGCGCAGCCGTGCTGCCGTAGGTCAAGCCTTCCTTGCAGAAATGCAAATTGCAGATCTGCAATGCCCCCTAGCAGCCGAGGCACAGAGCGTCAACGACGTCGGTGGGGGTGCGCTCAGGGGGGAGAGGCGAACCGGCTCGCGTCGGCCGGCTTGACGCCGAGCGCCACGAGCGCGTCCTTGAGCCTTGTGCGCTGGAGCGAGAGGCGGGTGGGCATTCCCCCCGAGATGTTGAACGCCTCGAGGAAGTTCACGCCGCTGTCGAAGCGGGCGGCGAAGGTGACGCTGTCGCCGTCGATGACCACGGAGATCGGGGCGCGCTCCTGGCCGATGAGGAGGAGCAGGGTCTTGTCGTAGGCCCCCCCTCGCTGGGTGGCGTCCACGAGGACGATCCCCGGCTCGACGCGCTCGTAGCGGAGCGCGATCCGCCGGGTCTCGGCCTCCAGGGCGGCGAGCTCGGCGCCGGCCTGGTCGATGGGGCCCCAGAGCGACGGGTCGGCGAGGCCGGACGCGAGGTGCCGGACGATGAGGCCGAAGAGGGCCTGGTCGCGCGGGCGGGCGCGGAGGGCGCGGTCCATGCGGGTGGCGACCGGGCCCGGGACGCCGATGCGGGTGTCGATGGCGCGCGCGTCCTCGTCGCAGCCGGGGTAGGGCTCCACGCCGCCGCGCATCCACTTGGCGCCGCTCGCGAGGCCGTCGAAGTCGACGTGGCAGACCAGGGTGTCCACGCGCCCGGCGCGCGCGACGAGCTCCGGGGTGATCATCTCGGGGCAGGCGCCGTGCTCGGCCTTGGTCGACAGGACGAAGCGGGGGTCGCCCGCGAAGCGCGCGTGGTGGGCGCTGTCGTGGTGATCGACCCAGGCGGCGAGCCGCGGCCCGAGGTCCCGGATGAGGGGGAGGGTGACCGTCTCGAAGCTCTTGCCCCCCGCCTCCGAGGCGAAGGCAATGTCGAGCACGGCCACGTTGCCGCGCAGGTCGCGGGCGCGCGGGAGCTTGCGGGGGGAGGCGAAGGCGATGTCGAATCCGTGCATGGCGTAGCTTCCCCGCGGAGGCCGGCGCACCATTCGCCGGACCACCCGAGGTGCGCCGCGTCGGGCGCCCTGGCTCAATACACCCGAAACGCGCGCCGCGCTCCGGGTGTGGGACCTTTCTCGGGCGGAGCCTGAATCATCGGCTAGGATGATACGACCAACGGCACGGACGGCCCGGCGCGCGCCGGGCGGTTCTGCAGCAGGCCGCCGCGTGGGGGGGCCGGCGGCTCCGGGCAGACTCGACAGGGAGGACCGCGGGCGCGATCGCCGCGCGCGGGACGACCGGCCTATGTCGGAGGAGTGATGAGAAGCGACGTTCTGGGACTTGGTCTTCTGGCTCTTGGGGCGGTGCTCTGCGGCGCGGGGCTCCCCGGAGCGCCCGCCGTCGCCGAGGCGAAGGCAGAGTCCGCGCAGGCGGCGCCGGCGCCTGCGGCGCCGGCGCCTGCGGCGCCTGCGGCGCCTGTTGCGGCGGCGGTGACGGGACCGAGCTGCAAGCTGAAGGGGACGGCGCCGCTGATGAAGGGCGCGCAGCTCTACGACGCGCCGGCGGGCGGCCGCGTCCTCGCGACGTTCACGGGCGCGCTCGTCCCGATGACCATGACCGCGATCCCGGCGGACCCGGCGTCGGGCCGGGCCCGGCTGAGCACCACGGACGGCGCGCCCGCGCTGCGCGTCGACGGCTACGTCGCGCCCGCGGACGTCAAGGTGTACACGACGCGCGACATCCCGGTCATCGCGGGGCACGTCTGGATCTCGAGCGCGCAGCCGGTGAAGCTCGTCGCGGCGACGGGCGACTCGCTCCGCGCGGAGCTCTCGATCTCCGGGAGCGAGGGGCAGACGGCGAGGGCCTCGGCCCCGTGCGACGCCTTCACGCTGCAGCGCGGCGTCCCCACGAAGATGGAGGTGCCCGGCAGCGCCCGCGGCTACCTGATGAAGACGTCGACGATCGAGCTCTACGATCGCCCGAAGGGCGATGTGATCTTCCTGCTGAAGATGCTGGAGGGCACGGCGCAGCTCTTCTGGAGCACCGAGGCCCGGTCCGGCTTCGTCCACCTGATGTTGCGCGGCGATCTCACGATCGACGCGTGGGCGCGCCTCAAGGACCTGGAGCCGCTGAAGAAGGGCGAGATGATGGACCAGTACATCCCGCCGACGACGGCGGTGGCCGGCGCGCAGCTCGCGCTCGACAAGCCGCCGCCGATCGTCAAGGCGACGCGGTCGATCCCGATCCGCGCGCGGCGCGACGAGAAGGAGAAGCCGGTCGGCGAGATCGAGGCGGGCGCGGAGGTCTACATCCTCGAGACGGTGGCGGGCTGGACGAACGTGCTCCCGAAGGCGCTCGGCATGACGCCGCCGGACGAGGGCGGCTTCTGGATCCCCGCGGCCGAGACGCCGAAGTGATGCTCCGAGCCCACCGCTGAACGCGGTGGGCACCGCCTTGCTGGAGCCCGGCGCGGCACGCGCCGCCTGGGTTCACTCCACGAGCGCCTTGCGAAGCCAGGCGAGGAACTCCGATGCCGCGATGGTCTCGGTGTCCAGGTAGCGCGCGGTGATCGCCTGGCCGAGCGGCTTCCCGGGCTCTTCCTGCACGGCGAGCCATGCGTGGATGCGCGCCTTGGCGTGCTGGATCTCGGCGAAGCGGCGGCTCTCCGAAGGGATGCTCGCGAGGAAGTCATCGACGAGCGGCAGGCAACCATCGCCTCGAGGGACCAGGAAGGAGAGGAAGTCCTCGAGCATGCCGGGCAGCCGGTTGTCGGGCATGAGCCACAGGCCGAGGTTGGGCAGCCGCGCTTCGGCGTCGACCAGGAAGGTGCCGCCGGGCGCCGGCGCCGCTGGCACGTCACGGTACCCGGCCCGCAGGAGCCGTGCGCGTGCCGCTGCCCAGCGCGCGCCGACATCCTGATCGGCATCGACGATCGCCGCGAGCCGCTCCATGTCGCTCGCCCTGGGCTCGATCTGCAAGAGGTCGAGGAGCCCCTCCACGCTCTCGGCAGGCTTGATCCTGAATTTCTCCGGGACGCCGTGCCGCTTGCACAGCGCGTACATGACGTGCTCGTCGCTCTTCCCTTCGACGAGCAGGAGGCGGCGACCCATGGCTAGCGCACCTCGACATGGTGCTTGGTCACCAGGGGCAGCTCGGACTGGTCGAACAGGATCGCGCGGTGCTCCTCCCCGCGCTGCTCCAGCCGGATGAGCTGCGCGGACCCCGCGGGCTCGTCGGCGACCGCCTGCTGCAAGGCTTCGATGGCGTCCCAGGAATGGGTGGCCGCGAAGACCTGCACATCCAGATCGCGCGCGGCGCGCAGCAGAAAGCGCCACACCTCCGGCAGCGCGCTGTAGTGAATGCCGGACTCGATCTCGTCGGCCAGGAGAATTCGCTCGTCGAGCGCGAGATCGTGAGGATCGTACTCTGCCTTGTGTACCCCCTCGCTCGCCATCTCCAGCGCGAGCGCGAGCTGAAAGACCCGCGTCGTCCCGTCGCCCAGGCGCTTCAGCGGCACCGGCTCGGGGCGGCCAGCCATCCGAACCATGACGACCCGATGAGCTCGCCGGCCTGGATGCTGGATCAGGGTCACCCGCTCGATCGGCGCGATGCTCTGGAGGCAACGCAGCACCCGATCCTCTCCGGCCTTCAGGGCGAGGGCATCCCAGGCCCGCCCCATCGCCGCTGCGTCCATGCCCTGGGGGGAGAGAAAGGGCGGCCATGCGGACAACCGCCGGCGCAAGGATAGGCCCATCGGCCAGGAGAGCTCACCGCTGGAGAGGCGCTCGTGCTCGCCGAAGCGCTCAATTTCCAGGTACGGCAGGGCATCGTCCGGCTGCCAGAAGAGGGTGATCGTGAGCGCCGATCGAGGCTCGCTCGGATCTGCAAGCTGGAACGACCGGTCGTGGGTCCCGTTCTCGCCCGCTCCGTGGAAGAGGGAGGACGCGTGCAGCAGCGCTCCTTCGCTCTCCCCTTCCGCGCTCAGGAGAATATCACGTGGGGGCATGAGCTCTTCACGGGACCAGAGCAGCCTGGCAAGGCTTGCTGGATTGCCTCCGTTCACGTACAGACGCAGCGCCTCGAGCAGCATGGTCTTGCCGACGTTGTTCCGGCCGACCACGAGGTTGACCCGGGCGAGCCTCTCGATGCGGAGGTGCCTGAAGGTTCGGAACCGCTCGACCTCGAACGACTGGAGCATCAGCTGCCTCTCGGGAGTACACCGTAATACAGGACCCCTGCCAGCGGCAGCGTCTGCATGACATGTTGCAGCGCCGGTCCGCGCGTCAGCGCGCGGGGGTCTCGGCGGTTCAGCTCTTCGAGCGCTCCCTGCGAGGCGACCACGATGGCCTACATGAACAGATCTCGGTTTCGTTTCCGGTGGCTGCGCACGAGCGCCGCCGCAGGGGTGGCGGCAGCCTTTTCATCGCTGTGCGGCAACGCCGCCGCTCAGGTCGCGTCCTTGGTGCTTCCTCGTGCGGCGGGCCAGCAAGCGCTCGCCGTCCGCGTCGACCGGAACGGGATCCTCGCCCGCGCCTGCGCCGGCGCGCCCTGCGCCGCGGACGGCGGCGAGGCGCTCCCGGTCCCCGCCGACGTCGCGCCGCTGCTCGGCGGCGCGCGCGCGGCGGCCGTCACGCTGGCCGGCGGCAGGCAGCTCGCGAAGATCGAGGCGCCGGCCGCGGGCGCGCCCGCGGCCGGGAGCGGGAGCTGGGTGATGCTGCTCGCGGCGCCGCTCGCGGGGAAGGGGACGGCGCCGGTCGTGCTCTGGAGCGGCTGGACGGGCGTCTCGACCGGCGAGCACGGCGAGGGGCGGAGCGACGCCGTGGTCGTCGAGCCGCTCGGCAACGAGAGCCGCGTGCTCGTCGGGCAGCGGCGCGAGGACGTGACGATCTGCGGGCGACAGGCGCTGGTCGGGGCGCGCGAGGTCGATCCCCGGACGATGACGCTCGTCAAGGGCGCGAGCTTCCAGAACCTCCCGGCCACGGAGCGGGGCGCGGCGCGCAAGGTGGCCGCGGAGCGCCGGGAGGCCGAGGCCGCGGCGCCCGGGTTCCGGCTCCTGCGCCCGACCGCCGCGTCGAGCGCGATCGGCAGGCGCTTCGCCGAGATCGCCGACGGCGACCCGACGACCGCGTGGTCCGAGGGCAAGGCCGGCGCGGGCCGGGGCGAGTTCGTGTCGTTCTCGTCGGCGGACGAGGTCGGGATCACCGGCCTCGGGCTGCGCATCAAGCCGCCCGACGGCGTGCAGGGCGGCGCCGCGCCGCGCACGCTCTTCGTGGCGACGCCCGACCGGCTCTTCGAGGTGAGCCTGCCCGAGGACGCGTGGGCCAAGGAGTCCGCCGGCTACGAGGTGAAGCTGCCCGAGGAGATCCGGACCTCGTGCCTCGCGATCGTCCTCGACGAGGCGTACGCGCCGCGCGGCGCGTCGGCCAGGGGAGGGGAGGGGCGCTCGCCTGCCGCGCCGGACGTGCGCGTGACCATCGCCGAGGTCACCGCGCGCACGGCGTTCGACGGGCAGGCCCCGGCGGCGCTCGTCGGCGCGCTCGCGGGCGGCGGCGAGCGGGCCAGGGCCGCGGCGGCGCTGCTCGCGCGGGGCGGGCCGGAGGCGGTCGCGGCGGCGATCGCCGGTTACGACGAGCTCGACGCGGCGGGCAGGCAGCTCGCGGTGGGCGTCATCGACGCGGCGCCGTGCGCGACCCAGATCCCCTTCTTCACCGCGCAGCTCGCGTCCGCCTCGGCGGCGGCCGCGCCGCGCCGCGGCGGCCGCGCCGCGCGGTCCGAGGCCGATCCCGAGCTCCGCCACGCGCGCGACCGCATCCGCCGCTGCGGGCGCGCGGCCGCGCCGGCGCTCGCGGAGGTCGTGAAGGGGGGCGCGGCCGCGGCGAAGGTCGCGGCCGCCCGGGAGCTCGCGCTCGTGGCGCCGGCCGAGGCGATCCCGGCGCTGCTCGATGCCCTCGACGGGGCGCGCGGCGAGGTGCGCCGGGAGCTCCGGGCCGCGCTCGCGGCGGCGGCGCGGAGCGAGCGGGCCCTCGCCGCGGTCGAGGAGGAGGTGCAGATCGACCGCCTGCGGGCGCGGCCCGAGGACGCGCAGCTCGACCTGCTCCGCGCGCTCGGGCCGGCGCTCGGCCGGGTGAAGGGCGGCGGCGCGGCGTTCCAGGCGCTCGCCTCCGCGCAGGGCGCCCCGTTCCCGCGGCGTTACCTGCTCCAGGCGCCGGCCGCGGCGCTCGCCCGCGCGGGCGAGGCGCGGGCCGAGGCGTACCTGCGCGCGTCGCTCCGGAAGGACGCCGACGCGCACGTGCGCCTCCGCGCCGCCGAGGTCGCGGCGGACGTGCCGGCCCTCGCGAGCGACCTGCTCGCGGCGGTCTCGGACCCGGAGGTGCGCGTGCGCGAGGCGGCGATCGTGGCGCTCTCGCGCGCGGCCTCCGCCGGGACGAGGCTGCCGGCGGGCGCGGCCGAGGCGCTCGCGGCGCGGCTCGGCTCCGATCCGTGGACGTTCATCCGCGGCGGCGCCGCGCGCGCGCTCGGCGCGATGCCGGCCACGCCCGCGGGCGACCGGGCGCTCGTCGGGGCGCTCGCCGACAGGTCGCCCGAGGTGCGCCGGCACGCGCTCGACGGCCTCGGCGCGCACCGGGCGACGGCGCACATCGAGGCGGTGCGCGACCGGGCGGAGGACAAGGAGGAGGACGTCGAGGTGCGCGCGCGGGCGATCCTGGCGCTCGGCGCGATGTGCGACACGAGCTCGGTCGACCTGTGGACGCGGCTCGCGCTTCGCGCCAAGGCGCCGGTCGGCGAGCGCGATCACCGCCTCGGCTCGGCGGCGCTCGCGGCGCTCGGGGCGGTGCGCCCGGCCGACCTGAAGGCGCGCCTCGGGCCCCTGCTCGCCAGGGACACGCCGCACGGGCTGCGGGAGATGGCGAGGGCCGCGCTCTCCGCGGCGCCGCAGTGCCGCAGGTGAGGTAAGCCCGCCGCGGCGCGCGGCAGGTCCGCCGCGGCGGGCCCTCCGCGCGCCGCCGGCGGCGTGCGGAGCGCCGCGGCCGGTCGGCTCACCTCGCGGCGCGGCCGGTCCGCCGCGGCAGCACGGCCCGCGCGCGCGCGAGCCACTCGGTGAGCGAGGTGGCGTCCGGGGGGACCGCGTCGAGATCCGCGCCCGCGGCGACGCGCACCATCGCGGCGCCGTCGTCCGGCATCATGCCCTTGGCGGCCAGCATCGCCTGCGCCCTGAGCGGCGAGAGCTCCTCCGTCGCCCGCTCGCCGAGGAGCGCGAGGATCCAGCCCGCCAGCGCCGGCACGGCCACGCCGCCGATCACCTCGGGCGGCGCGGACAGGATCGAGGACACGCGCCGGATGCCCTCCTCGACGGCCTCGCGGCGCGCCGGGTCGCGATCGATGTCGCGGGAGAACACGAGGACGTCGCACCCCGCCTCCTGCGCGTCGAGCGCCGCGCCGAGCACGTTGCGCGTGTCCTCGTGGAGCACGCCCCGCGCCTGGACCTTGCGGATGCTCCTCCACTCGCGGGCGCCGCCGATGACCCACCCCGACGGCTGCACGCGGGAGAGCAGCGTGGAGAGCACGCCGGGGCGCCTGTCGGACTGCTGCGCCGGCGCGCCGGCGCGGCTGCCGAGCTCGCCCTCGCCTTCGCCGACGAGGAAGATCCTCGCCCTCTCGGGCCGCCACATCACGGCCGCGGGCCTCCGGCGAGGAGCGGCGCCTCGTCCGCGCCGTTCGCGTAGCTCAGCCAGAGCTCCCCGAGCGCGTACACCCGCGCGCGATCCTCGAAGCCCGGCGTGTCCACGATGCGCGTCGCCCGCATCCCCTGCTCGCCGGCGCGGGTGACGACCGTCACCTCCTCGGGCTGGAGCTCGTTCACGACGAGCGGGCTGTGCGTCACGAGGAGGACCTGGGTCCGCTCGGAGGCGACGCGGAGGGCGCGGATCACCTCGGCGATGCGCGCGGGGTGGAGCCCGCGCTCGGGATCCTCGACGAGGAGCAGGGGCGCGGGATCGAGGTGCGGCAGCACGGCGAACGCGAGGTAGTAGAGCAGGCCCTCGCTCATCTGCGCCGCCGGGACGACGGCGCCGCCCTCGAGCTTCACGCCGATCGCCTTGGTGGCGGGGCTCGGGTTGACGAGGTGGACGCCCTTCACGCCGGGAAAGAGCCGGGTGAGCTCCTCGTTGAGGGCGATGTAGGCCGACAGATCGCGGCTGATGACGGCGTCGTAGACGGCCGGCAGGCCGGTGCCGCGCTCGTCGGCGAAGCGGAGCGGGTGCCCGTCGGGGATGAGCGGGTGCGGGGCCCGGAGCGCGTCGGGATCGAGGCGGAGCGCCTGGGCGCCGCGCAGGGCCTGGACGATCTCCGGCGCGGGGCGCTCGAGGCCCGGCCCGCGCTGCGCGGCGTCGTCCTCGTCCGCGTCGTCGAGCAGGGAGGGGGGCTCGAGCTCCCTGGGGAACGACATGGCGCGGTACCGCCCCGCGGCGTCGAGCTCCACGCGCCAGGTCGTGCCCGCCGCCGACACCTCGAACAGCGAGCCGCCCGAGGCCCTGCTCGCCGGCGCGTCGCGCCCGGGCGCGTCCTGGACCTCCGCCCCGAGCGCCCGGTCGAGGACGGACGAGAGCGCCCGCAGCGCGCGCAGCACCGTGCTCTTGCCGCTGTCGTTCGGCCCGATGAACGCGTGCAGCGGGGTGAGCGCCAGGGTCGCGTCGTGGACGCAGCCGTAGCCCTGAATACGGAGCCGTTCGACATAGGATCGGTCCATCGGCGTCCACGCCAGCATACCCGCCCGATCGGGGGCAGGGAACTTGGCCCGTCCTCGCCGGCCGCTCTAAGCCGCGGTCATGCGCCGCCTCCCGCCGATCGCGCTCCTCGTCCTCGCGCTGGCCGTCCCCGTGGGGATCGGCCTCGGCGGAGGCGAGGCCAGCGCCGGCGTCGCCTATGCGTCGCCTTACACCTTCGATCAGACCTTCGGCACGGCGCTGCGCCTCGTGCGCGTCGATCTCGGCTTCAAGATCGTCGAGAAGGACCCCGCGGCCGGCTACCTGCTCTTCGAGTACCGGAGCCCGGAGAGCGGCGGCAAGGCGACGCAGGGGGCGATCGAGATCGTGGACGGCCGCGCCGGCGTGCACGTCGCCGTGCAGCTCCCCGCGATGCCGCAGTACCACGAGCAGGTGCTGCTGGACGGGCTGGTGAAGAAGCTCGTCGCCGAGCACGGCGACCCGCCGAAGAAGGCGCCCCCGCCGCCCGCCGACGCGGGCGCGCCGCCCGCGGACGCGGGGGCGCCGCCCGGGTGAGCGCGTCTTCCGGCGCGGGCGCGCCCCGGTGAGCGCGGGCGCCGGCGGGCGGCGCGGTCCGCCGGCGCGCGCTCTATCCGCCGCGCCGCACGTACTCGAAGTCGACCGGCTTGCCCTTGATCCCCCTCGCCGGGGCCGCGATCCAGCTCGCCATCTGCTTCGGATCGAACACCGGCTCCTCCATCAGGCTCCTCACGTACGCCTCGTCGCTCGCGGTCGGGAGCCACTCGTCGCGGCGGCGCTCCCACGCCTCCCGCGAGAGCGGGTTGCCGTCGACGTCGAAGAAGAGCCCCGCGTGGATGCCCGCGCTCCGGTGGAAGCGCCGGCTCGGCAGCCTCAGCCGGAACGGGACGCCCGCCTCCTCGATCACCCGGTTCATCTTGTCGATGCCGCGCTGCGAGTCGCTCACGTACTCGTCGCGCAGCACCTCGTTCATCGCGTTCCGGAGCGGCACCTCCTCGCGCCGCCACCCGGAGACCGCGCCGCCCCCGGCCGCGAGCGGCACGTCCATGGGGTAGACGCCCTCGAGGGCCCTGTGATCGTCGTACGACGCCTCCTTCGCGCGGCCCTTCACGCTCGAGGCGAAGAACGACGCCGCGTTCGAGGAGATCTCCCCGCCGAAGAGGTCGAGCGACAGCGAGTACCAGAGGTTCAGGTACCGCTGCACGGTCGGCAGATCGATGCCGCCCTCGGCGCGCGCGTCCTCGTTCCTGTTGCGCTTCATCAGCTCGCACGTCCGCTGGACGACGCGGAGCAGGCCCGTCTCCCCGACGAACATGTGGTGCGCCTCCTCGGTCAGCATGAACCGCGTCGTGCGCGACAGCGGATCGAAGCCGCTCTCCGAGAGCGCGAGCAGCTGGTACTTGCCGTCGCGATCCGTGAAGTACGTGAACATGAAGAACGAGAGCCAGTTCGAGCACGGCTCGTTGAAGGCGCCCAGGATCCGCGGCCTGTCCGGGTCGCCGCTCCGCCGCTCCAGCAGCGCCTCCGCCTCCTCGCGGCCGTCGCGGCCGAAGTGGCTGTGCAGGAGGTAGACCATCGCCCAGAGGTGCCGCCCCTCCTCGACGTTCACCTGGAACAGGTTGCGGAGATCGTAGAGGCTCGGGCAGCTCTGCCCGAGCAGCCGCTGCTGCTCGACGCTCGCCGGCTCCGTGTCCCCCTGCGTCACGATCAGCCGGCGCAGCATGGTCCGGAGCTCCCCCGGCACCTCCTGCCACGCCGGCTCGCCCAGGTGATCGCCGAAGCCGATCGTCCGGCCCGGCACCGGATCGGCGAGGAAGATGCCCCAGCGGTAGTCGGGCATCTTCACGTAGTCGAAGTGCGCCCACCCCTCGTGGTCGACGCTGATCGCGGTGCGCAGGTACACGTCGTCCGCCTGGAAGCCCTCGGGCCCGGTCTCCCGCCACCAGTCGAGGAACCTCGGCTGCCACGCCTCCAGGGCGCGCTGGAGCTTCCTGTCGGACCCGAGGCCGACGTTGTTGGGGATCCTCTCCGCGTTGACGACCGCGCTCACGTCCGCCTCCAGTCGAGCTCGGGCCGCTCCGGGCGCCCGTACACCGTCAGCGCGCCCCGCGGCCCGACCGCGTTGGGGCGCTGGAAGATCCAGTTCTGCCAGGCCGACAGCCGGCCGAAGATCTTCGTCTCCATCGTCTCCGGCCCGCAGAAGCGCAGGCTCGCCTCCATCCCGGTGAGCGCGTCCGGCGACAGGCTCACGCGCTCCTCGACGGCGAGCCGCACCTCGTCGTCCCAGTCCATCGCGTCCGGCGTGAAGGTGACGAGGCCCTCCTCGATCGCCTCCTCGGCGGACAGGAGGCCTGCCCTCTCCCGGAGCGCGGGGACGCGCTCCGGCGCGCCCAGGAAGCGCGACGCGAGGCGCGTGAGGCCGTTCGACATCACGAGCGGGCCGAAGCTCAGGGAGCTCAGCCCCACGAACGCCGCCGCCTCGCCGTCCCCCCCGCCGTCCAGCATGTAGGACCGGTCCGCCGCGAGGGCGAGCTCGAACAGGCTCCCGGCGAAGCACGAGCCCGGCTCGATCAGCGCGAACACGCTGCGCGCCGTGAGGTCGAGCCGCTTGAGCACGCGGCGCATGTGGAGCAACACCTCCCGCGCGAACCAGTCGTCGCGGCTCGCCCACAGCGCCTCGTCCGCGGCGCGCACGGCGTCCGGCGAGCCCTGCGTCCGGAGCAGGACGAGGCCCACCGCCTCGTGGTTGAAGCGCAGATCGAGCAGCGCGTCGTCGAGCTCGCGGAACGCGCGCAGCGCCCACAGGTCCGCGCCCGCCGCGCGCAGCCCGGCGGCGCCCGTCGGCCCGCCGCCGTCCGGCCCGCGCACGCAGATCTCCGCCGTCCGCGCCGCGCGGTCCACCCGCAGCGCCACGTGGCGGTACTCGCTCACGGCGACGCCGCCCTCCTCGGCGCGCCGCGGATCGAGCGGCGTGAGCGTCACGCCCGGCCCGGCCCTGTCCGGCGTCGCCGCCGCGAGCTCGGCGGCGCGCTGGGCCACCGCCTGCTCGAAGCGGCTCTTCGGGATCGCCCGATCGACGAGGCCCCACTGCTCCGCGCGCTTGCCGCGCACCCCCTCGGCCAGCGTCGAGAAGACGTCGGCCAGGTCGCGCCGCACCTTGCGCTTGTCCACGAGCCGCGTGAGCCCCCCCGTGCCCGGGAGCACGGCGAGCAGCGGCGTCTCCGGGAACGACACCGCGCTGCTCCCGTCGTCGGCGAGGAAGATCTCCTCGCACGCGAGGGCGAGCTCGTACCCGCCGCCCGACGCGACCCCGTTCAGCGCCGCGAGGTAGTGCTGCCCGCTCTCCGAGCACGCCTCCTCGAGCGCGAGCCGCGTCTCGTTCGTGAACTTGCAGAAGTTGACCTTGAAGGCGTGCGTCGACGACCCGAGCATGTAGATGTTCGCGCCCGCGCAGAAGATCCGCGGCTGCGCGCTGGTCACGATCACCGCCTTCACCTCGGGGTGCTCGAAGCGCAGCCGCTGCACGATGTCGGCGAGCTCGATGTCGACCCCGAGGTCGTAGCTGTTCAGCTTCAGCGGGTAGCCGGGCCGCATCGGCGCGTCCTCGACGACGTCCATCGAGACGCGCGCGATCGCCCCGTCGAACGAGAGCTTCCAGTGCCTGTAGCGGCCCGGCCCCGTCTCGAAGCGGACGGGCGGCGTCGCCTCGCCGGACGAGCCCTCTTCCCGGGCCCTGGTCTGCGGCGCGGCCGCCGCGGGAGGAGCAGAGGAGGTCGCTTCCATACCGTCAGCCCACCACCCTGCGACCTCACCGTCAAGCAGTATAGTGCTTGTCGAATCGGGCTTCATGAAATATAGTGCATCAACGAGATGCCGCCCCGCGCCCGCGAGACGCCGCGCCAGGAGCGCGCGCAACCGTACTTGGGGCAGCACGCGGATCAGCGCGCGGAGCAGCGACCCGGACGAAGCCCGGGCGCCGGACCGGGCGGCGTCGGGGGCGGCGCGACGCCCATCCTCGCGCACCTGGCCGGGCGGCTCCGGCAGCGGCGGACGGAGCTCGCGCTCACCCTGCGCGAGCTCGCGCAGCTCGCCGGCGTGAGCGAGCGCTTCCTGGTGCAGCTCGAGGGCGGCCGGGCGAACGTATCCGTGGCGCGGCTCGAGGACATCGGCCGCGCGCTGGGCACCTCGGCCGCCGCGCTGCTCTCGACGGGCGAGCTCGCGGCCGAGGCCGCGCCGGGCCGCTCGCCTCCTGGCGAGGCGGAGGCGGGCGCGGGCGCGCCGCTCCTCGCGCTGCTCGGGCTGCGCGGGGCGGGCAAGACCACGATCGGCGCCCGCGCCGCGGCGCGGCTCGGGGTGCCGTTCCTCGAGCTCGACGGGCTCGTCTCGGCGCGCGCCGGGATGAGCCTCGCGGCGCTCTTCGAGATCCACGGCAACGCGTATTACAGGCGGCTGGAGCGCGAGGAGCTCGCGCGGCTCGAGGGCGCGCGCGCCCGCGGCGTCGTCGCCACGGGCGGCGGCCTGGTGACCGATCC
The DNA here is from genome assembly GCF_004135735.1 of Sorangium cellulosum. Taxonomy (GTDB): domain Bacteria; phylum Myxococcota_A; class Polyangia; order Polyangiales; family Polyangiaceae; genus Sorangium; species Sorangium cellulosum_F. The sequence continues at coordinate 1,371,495 of NZ_CP012670.1, forward strand.
GGCGACGTTCGAGCTGCTCCGGCGCGCCGCCGTGACCGTCTGGCTGCGCGCCCCGCCGGAGGATCACTGGCGCCGCGTCGTCGAGCAGGGCGACGCGCGCCCCATGGCCAACCGGACCGACGCCATGAAGGAGCTCCGGGCCCTCTTCCATGCGCGGCGCGCGCTCTACGAGCAGGCCGACTTCGTGGTCGACACATCGGCGCTCGGACTCGCGCGCTCTGTCGATCGCGTGGTCAAGATCGCCCGTGAAGCTGGTAGAAGGAACGCGACGCGCTCGCCCTGATCTTGTGGCGCGCTCCCCCTCCCATGTCCATGCCGCGCCTGAAAATTCTCTTCGTGGTGTCCGAATGCGTCCCCTTCGCCAAGACGGGCGGCCTCGCCGATGTCGCCGGCGCGCTGCCGATGGCGCTCGCCGCGGCCGGTCATGACGTGCGCGTCGTGCTGCCGGCGTACAGCGTCTGCAAGCGTTACCTCGCGCACCAGGCGGCGCTCGCCGAGGCGCTGCCCGAGGGCACGCGGCCTCTCGCCGCGCCCGCCGTCGCCGCGCAGGCCGCGGCCGCGACGTCCGCCGCCGCGCTGGCCGACGCCGCGCCGTCCTCGGCCGCGCCGGCGCGCGTCGCGGCGGCGGCGGAGCAGGGCGGGGGCGCGGCGCCGCCGCCGGAGCGGTTCGCGCCGCGCCGGCTCCCGGCGCCGCTCGGCGTGCCGCTCGGCGGGGGCGAGGCGTGGGCCGCGGTCTGGGAGACGCGCCTCGATCCCGGCGCCCCGGGCGCGCCCGCGCCGCGCGTGTACCTGCTCGAGCACGACGCGCTCTTCGATCGCGACGGCATCTACGGCGACGCGCACGGCGAGTTCGGCGACAACCTCGCGCGCTACGCGTTCCTCTCGCGCGGCGCGCTGCAGCTCTGCCATGCGCTCGGCTTCTGGCCCGACATCGTGCATGTCCACGACTGGCAGGCGGCCCTCGTCCCGCTGTACCTGAACGTCCTCGAGCACCGCTCGCCGCTCGGGCGCGCCGCGTCCGTGCTGACGATCCACAACCTCGGCTACCAGGGCTGGTTCAACAAGATGCAGCTCCCCACGACCGGGCTCGGGTGGGATCAGTTCCACAGGTTCTGCCTGGAGGCGTACGACAGCCTGAACCTGCTCAAGGCCGGCATCTACAACGCCACGCTGGTCTCCACGGTCTCGCCCCGGTACGCGCAGGAGATCCAGACGCCGGAGGGGGGAGAGGGGCTCGACGGCGTGCTCCGCGATCGCGGCACGGACGTCATCGGCATCCTCAACGGCATCGACGACGCGGTCTGGAACCCCGCGACCGATCCGCACATCGCGGCGAACTACTCCGCCGAGGATCTGAGCGGCAAGCGCCTCTGCAAGGCGGCGCTCCAGCGCGAGATGGGCCTCGACGAGCGCCCCGAGGTCCCGGTCCTCGGGCTCATCAGCCGCCTGGCGACCCAGAAGGGGATCGACATCCTCGCGGGCGCGCTCGACCACATCCTCTCGCTCGACGTCCAGCTCGTCGTGCTCGGCTCGGGCGAGCGCTGGGCCGAGGATCTCTTCTCGCGGCTCTCCGGCTCGAGCGATCGCGTCCGCGTCTACGTCGGCATGAACGAGGGGCTCGCCCACCGCATCGAGGCGGGCGCGGACCTCTTCCTCATGCCGTCGCGGTACGAGCCGTGCGGCCTGAACCAGCTCTACAGCCAGCGCTACGGGACCTTGCCGATCGTGCGCGCCGTCGGCGGGCTCGACGACACGGTCGAGAACAACATCACGGGCTTCAAGTTCGAGGAGATGTCGTCCATGGCGCTCGGGAACACCGTCGCCTGGGCGGTGCACGTCTACCGCGCCGATCCGGCGTTCTTCCGGACGATGCAGCTCCGGGCGATGAAGAAGAACTTCGGCTGGGCGCACGCGGCGCGGCAGTACGAGGCCCTGTACCGCCTCGCCATCTCCCGCCGGACCGGCCGGCCCGTCGGCTCTCTCTAGATCGCCCGCGCCCCCCGTGGGTGGGGCTGCCCCCTGGGGGCTCACCTCCGGGGCCTGCGTTCCGGCGAGCCCCTTTCGTGGCTAGCCTGCACTCCAGCCCCTCCGGGGAGCCCCCAGGGGGCAGCCCCACCCACGGGGGGCGCTACCGCCATGAGGGCGCGTTGCCCCTTCAGCGGCCGCGCGGGCGCGTTTGCCCCTTCAGCGGCCGCGCGGGCGCGTTGCCCCTTCAGCGGCCGCGCGGGCGCGTTGCCCCTTCAGCGGCGCCGCGCGGGCGCGTTACTCCTTCTGCGGCGCCGGGGCGGCCGGGGCGGCGGGCTTCGCGGTCGAGGCGCCGGCCTGCCGCATCTGGCTCCTGAGCGAGCGGGAGTGCGCCCGGTGCTTGCCCTCGATGAGCGACACGAAGCGCGTGATGACCGGCAGGAACAGGCTGGGGGAGGAGATCCCCTTGTCCGTCAGCTTGGGCTCCGCCGCCTTCATGTCGTTGATGAACGCCTCGAACGTGGGCGCCATGATCTTGGACCACGGGTCGGTCTGGTTGCTCGTGCCGTGGGCCTTGAGCGCCCCCGCGGACGCCTCCAGCTTCTGGACCGCGGCCTTCACCGCCGCGGTGTCGACGCTCTTGCCGGTGAGGAGCAGCATGAGCGCGCGCGCGTCCTCGAGGGCCGTGATCGCCGCCTTCCTCCCCTCGTCCGCCGTCGAGAGATCGGGCGGGTGGGACGCGTGCCACGCGGACACCACGGCGCCGAGCTTCTCGGACTGCGCGTCGAGCTTCTCGAACCCATCGAGGAGCTTCTTGTGGAGCTCCTTGCCCTTCTCGAACTTGTCCTTCTTGTACTCCTCGCGCTGGTAGTAGTTGGCCGCGGCCGCGATGCTCTTCGCGAGATCGGTCGCGAACGGCGCGTACTCGGCGAGCACGGGGTCGACCTCCGGCATGGGCGGGTCCTTGAGGCTGACGGCGACGGTGCAGGCGCGCGCGTTGCGCTCGTGCGGCGCGCGCGCGCTGAAGTTGAACGGCCGGCGGCGCGCGTCGACCCGGGACGGCCCGGCCTTGGCCCCGGGCGCCGCCGGCTTCGCGGGCGGCGCGGCCTTGGCGGCGTCGCCCGGCTTGGTCGGATCCTCGATGCCGAAGCTCGGGATCTTCTTCTCGCTGGGCTCGTCCTTGCCGAGGCTCGCGAGGTACGCGTCGCGGGCCTGCTTCAGCGAGAGCGTCCCGAAGTAGCAGACGTCGACGCGGTACTCCTTCATCGACTGCGGATCGACCCGCGCGATCGACGACACGGGCGTCCGCAGCTTCGCCTTGCCCTTGTTCGCCGCCGCGGAGCTGGCCGGCTCCGGCTGGGGAGGCGGCGGGTCTTCCTTGCAGCCGGCGGCACCGCTGGCGACGAGCACGAGCGCGATGGAACAGAGAGACCTGACGGAAATCATTCGGTGTGCCTCCTCGGCTGGTGCAAGAACGGCCGCATCATGCCCAAGCCGGCGGCGCTTGCAACACCGGCCGGGGGGCGAGAACTTGCCGAAGGTGTCGGGCAAAACCCGGCTCCAGCCCCAAACCCGCAAGCTGACCGGGTTCTTCCGGGCGTCCGCTGTGGCTGCTGGAACGATCAGGGTCTAAGGTCCGCCGCGTGAAGCTGCGAAGCCTGACGCTGGATGCGCTGACCATCGATGACGAGCGCTCGTTCCGACACGTCGCGCTCTACGGCGATCTCAAGCAGGCGCTCCTGCGCGACGGGTACCGCTTTCGCGTGCCCGAGGCCGACGCGAGCTGGGATCGGGTCGTCTTCCTGAACCTGACGTTCTGGAGCGCGAGCGAGCAGGGCGACCTGATCCCGGGCGATCACATCGCCGCGGACGTCGTCGCGCACGTGGCGTGGCACCACCTCGCCCACCGCGCCCTCTCGGGCGCCGGCGCGCCGCCCAGCGCGGAGGCGCTCCTGCTCGCCGAGGCGATCGCGAGCGCGTTCGATCTGTACCTCGTGGGTCGCCTCCTCGGGCACGCCCCGGACGCCGAGTTCCTGGCCACGCAGGTGCCGGCGATGGCCGAGGCGGCCGAGGCCGCCGGGCTCTCCGACGCGGCCTTCGAGGCGCTCCTCGCGAGCGTGTCCGCGGATCCGGAGCGCGCCTTCGAGGACCTCCGCGCCCTGCTCTTCGACGTGACGACGGCGCTCCGGCCCTGCGACAGCCTGAGCCGCGCCGCCGAGATCCTCGCCGGCTTCGACGCGCACCGCTTCGCGCCGCTCCTGCACCACTACGAGCTGTCGAACTGGATCCTGTCGACGCGCCCGCTCCCGTCGTCGCCCGATCCCGGCGCGCGCGCCGTCGACGCGGCCCTGCGGAGCGCGCCGGTCGCGCTGGCGTGGCTGGAAGAGCGCTGGGTACGCCCGCCCGCTCCCATGCCGCCCACGAGCAGCGACGGCGCGCCCTCCACGTAGGGCGGAACAGGGCCGGCGCGCCCGTGCCCGTGGACGGCCGCCCTGGTCGCCGGTGAAGAACATTTGCCTGGGATGACGAGCTGGGCGATCCTCGGATCAAGGTGCAACTCGCCTGCTCTCACTGCAGGACCTATGTGGAGATCGGGGTGGGACGCGAGATGCGTCCGTCCCTGCCGTTTATTTGCAAGTCTTGCCGTACGAAGAGCAAGCCGTCGGTGGTGGACCGGGGAGGGGGCGCCGGGGGAGGGGGCGCCGGGGGAGGGGGCGCCGGAAGAGAGCGCGCTGACGAGCCGCGCTCCGCTTCGTCGCTCGCGTCGGGCCTCGCCAGCGAGCGCGCGGGGCGGGAGCCGTCGAGCGCTCCCGGGCGCGCGGGGTCGCCCTCGGGGCGCGCCTCGGCCCGGGATCCCGGGGCGTCGAGCGGGCCCGAGGAGGCCGGGCGCTCGCCTTCCGGCGCGCCGGGCCCTCGCGCGTCGGAGCCCGCGGGGGAGCCGGAGCGGGGCGCGGCGTCGGCTCCGGCCAGGCGGCGGCCCGCGCTCACGCTCGCGGAGCGGATCGCCCTGCAGGAGCTCGAGGAGCTCCGCGCCTCGCAGGAGCCGGAGCGGCAGGCGCATCCGCTGGATTCGCTCGACGCCGCGGCCGAGGCGTCGCTCGAGCACGCGGTGGTGACGCCGGACGGCGGGCTGGGCTCGCGCGAGGGCCACAGGCGGTCCAGCACGTTCGCGGGCGCGCCCCGGGAGGGCGCGCGCCGCGCCTCCAGCATGTCGTTCCCGGCGGTCGGCCGGAGCCCGTCCGCGCTCCCCCCCGCCGACTCCGATCCCGTCTCGATCCAGGATCTCGCGCAGATGCTCTCGCCCGGGGTCGAGCCGCCCTCGTTCTCGCGGAGGGCGGACGCCGCCGGCGACGAGCGCGCGAGCCACCCCGCGCCGGTCCCCGAGGCCGTCGCCGCGCCCCGCGCCGGCGCGCAGGCGAAGGTCCCCGTCCGGCCGCCGGCGCGGCGCGAGCACCGCACCGCCACGGCGGCGGCGCGGCAGCGGCCGGTCCAGCGCGCGAGCGGGAGCCCCCGGCCAGCGGCGGCGCCGTCCGAGATGCCGCCTTCGCCGCTGTCCGAGATGCCGCCTTCGCCGCTGTCCGAGATGCCGCCGGCGCCGCTCTCGAGCGACGAGAGCCGGCCATCGTCGCCGCGATCCGCGCCCGAGCTCCGCCTCCAGGACGTGCAGGCGATGGCGGCGCTCGCGCCGATCCCGCAGCCCGCGCCCTCCGCGCGGCGCACCCGGGCGGGGCTGGGCGCCCTGCAGCCCGAGGGCGCCTCCCCGGCGGATCTCGCCCTGCTGGAGTCGCTCGTCCCGCCGTCGACCCCGGTTCCGCCGCCGCACCCGGGCCCTCCGCCGCACCCGGCCTCGCCGCGCGCCGCGGAGGAGCCGCGGCGAGAGCGCGCGAGGCCGCCGGCGGCCGAGGCGCAGCCGGCCGCCGGCGAGCGGTGGGAGCAGGGGAGCGGCGATCGCCCCTCGCGCGAGCCGGCGGAGCGCACGAGCGGCGTCGTCAGGGCGGCCCGCGCCGCGGGCGACCGCGCCAGCCAGACCGATCTCCACGCGCGCGCCGGTCGCAAGGAGGACTCGGGCCTGATCGACCTGCGCAGCATGTCGCAGCCGCCCGGCGCGGAGGACGGCGAGCGCCGCGGCGGCGGTGTCCGCGCCGACCGCGTCGATGAGGAGATCCTGAGCATCAGCGGCGGGCTGTTCGAGGGCGCTGCCCCGCGGAGCTCGTCCCCCATGCTCGCCATGCCGTCCGACGATCCTGACCACCTGGCGCAGGAGGGGCATTCCTCTCCCGGGGACGAGGCGCCGGTGGAGACGCCGTCGCGCACCTCGATGACGGCCGGCTCCCTGGTGTCCGGTGGGTTGCGCGCCCTCTCGGCCCAGGCGTGGCGCCAGCACGCGGCGGTCGTCGGCTGGGTGCTCGCGGTCTTCGTCGTGTTCGGCGCGGCGCTGTACTTCACGATGTCCCGCGGCAGGTCGCAGGGCGCCGCGACGGCCCAGGTCGATCCCGCGACCGGCGGCGCGCTCGCCGCGGCCCCGCCGGAGCCGGACGAGGCGCCGTCGCCCGCGGCCGGTGCGGCGCCGGCCGAGGATGCCGCCGACAGGGAGCCGTCCCTCGACGACGAGCCGATCGAGGACCCGCCGGCCACGGATCCCGACGGGGCCGAGCAGGCGCCGGCCGCCTCCGCCGCCGACCTGCCGGGCGAGCAGGCCGCACCGCCGACCCCTGACCCGGCGCAGGGGGGAGCGGCGCCCGCGCCGAGCGCCGCGCCGGCCGCGCCTGCGCCGAGCGCCGCGCCGGCCGCGCCTGCGCCGAGCGCCGCGCCGGCCGCGCCTGCGCCGGGTCAGGAGTCGGCGGCGGCTCCGCCGAGCGCCGCGCCGGCGGCGGCTCCGCCGAGCGCCGCGCCGGCGGCGGCTCCGCCGAGCGCCGCGCCGGTGGCGAGCGCGAGCCCGGACGCGGGCGAGAAGAAGCCCGAGGCGCCCGCAAAGCCCGCCGACACCAGCGCGCAGCGCGCCCCCGACCGCCCGAAGACGGCGGCCAAGGCCCCGCCGCCGCCGCCCGCGCCGCTGCTTCCGGTGCGGGATGAGCCCGCGCGCTTCGACACGAGCGCGGCGAGCAGCGCCCTCGCGTCGGCGGCCGCCGTGGCGGCCGGGTGCCCCGGCAACGGGCTCACCGGCACGGCCCGCGTGGCCGTCACCTTCTCGCCCTCGGGGAAGACGATGGCGGCGCGCGTGGAAGGGGGCGACCTCGTCGGGACGCCCGTCGCCGGGTGCATCGCCGGCGCGTTCCGCAACCTCACGGTGCCCCCCTTCGAGGGAATTCCGGTCACCGTGATGAAGCAGGTGAAGATCCGCTGACGGCGGGCAGAAAGCTTCCTATCCTCCCGCCGCTGTGCTGGTCGCGCTTCGGGTCAAGAACTTCATCCTGATGGACGCCCTCGAGCTCCGCCTCGAGCCCGGGTTCAACGTGCTCACCGGCGAGACGGGCGCGGGCAAGTCGATCGTCGTGGGCGCGCTCTCGCTGGTCCTCGGCGGCCGCGCGAGCGCCGAGCAGGTCCGCCCCGGCGCGGACGAGGCCGAGATCGAGGCGCTGTTCGACGTGCGGAGCTCCGATCGCGTGATGGCGATGCTCGACGCCGCCGGCATCGCGGGCGACGGCGAGCTCGTGATCCGCCGCGTGGTCCAGGGGACCGGCCGCTCGCGCGCCTACCTGAACGGCCGCCTCTGCACCGCGGGCGAGCTCCAGGCGCTCGCCCCGGAGCTCGCCGACGTCGCCTCGCAGCACGAGAGCGTCGCGCTCACCGATCCGGCGACCCACCTCGGCTACCTCGATCGCTTCGGCCGGCTCGTGGCCGCGCGCAGCGAGCTCGCGGCGGACGTCGGCGAGCTCGAGGCGCTCTCGGCCGAGCTCAGGGCCGCGCGCGAGCTGGAGCGCGGCCGCGGCGAGCGCGAGGCGTTCCTCTCCTTCCAGCTCCAGGCCATCGACGCGCTGTCGCCGCGCCCCGGCGAGCTCGCCGATCTCGCGGCCGAGCGCAACCGGCTCCGCCACGCCGGCCGCCTGCACGACATCACCCTGCGCGCGGCCTCGCGCCTCGATCAGGGCGAGGACGCCCTGTGCGACGAGCTCGCGCGCCTCGCCTCGGAGCTCCGCGCCGCCGCGGAGATCGATCCCGCCCTCGACGCCGTCGCCCGCGCGGTCGACGGCTGCTGGACGGAGCTCAGCGAGGCGGCCCGCGAGATCACCCGGTACGCCGAGCGCGCGGAGGCCGATCCCGATCGCCTCGCCGAGATCGAGGATCGCATGTACCGCCTCGAGGGCCTGCTCCGGCAGCACGGCCCGACGATCGACGACGTGCTCGCGGCGCGGGCGCGCCTCGCGGCGGAGCTCGAGCAGCTCGCGGGGGTCGAGAGCCACGTCGCGGAGCTCGAGCGCCGGCGCGACGCCCTGCTCGCGGTCGCCGCCGAGCGGGCCCGCAAGCTGTCGGCGAAGCGCCGCAAGGCCGGCGAGAAGCTCGGCGCCGCGATCTCCGCGGAGCTCGCCGAGCTCGGCATGGGCGGCGCGCGCGTCGTCGTGGACGTCGCGCCGCACGGCGGCGATCGCGCCGAGCTCGTCGTCGACGGCGCCCGCCTCGGCCAGGACGGGATCGACCGCGTCGAGTTCCTCATCTCGCCGAACAAGGGGATCGATCCGCGCCCGTTGCGCCGCATCGCCTCGGGCGGCGAGCTGTCGCGCGCGCTCCTCGCGCTGAAGCGCGTGCTCGCGGAGTGCGGCCCGGCCGGGCTCTACGTCTTCGACGAGGTGGACAGCGGCGTCGGCGGCGCGGTCGCCGACAAGATCGGGCGCGCGATCGGTGACGTCGCGCGCCACCACCAGGTGCTCTGCATCACCCACCTGGCGCCCATCGCCGCGTTCGCGAGCGCGCACTTCGTCGTCGCGAAGGAGAACGCGGGCGGGATCGCGAAGAGCTACGTCACGCGCGTGGACAAGAAGGATCGGGTCGCCGAGGTGGCGCGGATGCTGTCGGGCGCGAAGGTGACCGGCGCGTCGCTGAAGGCGGCGACGGAGCTCATCGAGGCGGCGCGGCTCTGACGGTCGCGGCCGGGCGCCCCGCGGCGGCGCGGCGCTGACGCCGCGCTGCCGCGCTGCCGCGAGCGCCGCGCTGCCGCGAGCGCCGCGCTGCCGCGCTGCCGCGCTGCCGCGAGCGCCGCGCTGCCGCGAGCGCCGCGCTGCCGCGAGCGCCGCGCTGCCGCGAGCGCCGCGCTGCCGCGCGCCTCCCCGCCTCAGCTCCGCGCGAGCGCGTAGTCGTTCAGGTCGACGCGGATCAGGTCCTTGAGCCAGGGGTGCACGGTGATCGCCGTGCGGTACAGCCCCTGGGCGATGCGCCGGTAGCTCGTGTGCCCCTGCTTCGCCGAGCGGAGCTCGATGACGTGGAAGAGCTCGCGCAGGTTCAGCGTCCAGAGCGTCCTCACGCGGAAGCCGAGCGGCACGGCGTACTGCGCCTCCAGCGGGTAGCGCCCCTCGATCGCGTGCCACGCGTCGCGCGCGGCGAGCATCGCGTCCTGGTAGGCCTCGGCGTGGCCGAGCTCGGACAGGGCCTGCGGCGTCTCGAAGCCGAGCCGGCAGGTGAGCCGCTGCGTCGCGGGCGTCAGCATCCGGTGGCGCTGCAGGTCGCGGTACGCGCCGTAGTCGAGCATGAGCTCGAACGTCATGGTGGACGCCTCGAAGGCGCGCGGCGGCGCGTCGTGCGGGCCGCGCTTCTCGCACGCCGCCCGCGCGATGGCGATGAGCTCCGGCAGCGTCGCGCGGCGGAGCGCGTCACCCAGGTTGTAGGCGTGCACGCCCGGATCGCTGCCGTCGTACGCGAGCGCCAGCGCGATGCGCTCCAGCGCGTCCTTGTCATGGCGCACCAGCCGGACGGGCTGGCTTATGACCATCGTCGCGCTCACGCCCTCCTCCGGCGGCGTGTAGATCCGCTGCATGGCCGCGGCGACCGTCGCCGAGAGCTCCTTCCGGAGCTCGTTCGGCGCGGCGTACTTGACCAGCGTCGGCGTCACGAAGCGCGCCGCCGCGTGCATCTCGCGGGCGACCCTGCGCACCTCTTCCAGAGGGTGCGACAGCATCTTCGTGAGCAGGATCTCCATCGCCCGCGCGTTCGCGGTCAGGCCGATGTTCGTCCGCGCCCCCGCCGGCAGGAGGCCGCGCAGCAGATCGCACGCCTGCGCGCGCAGCGCCGCCTTGTAGGCGCCGTCCGACATCGTCTCGGGCTTCGGCGCGCGCTCCCTCAGCCGCTCGGTGACCTTCGGGACCAGGGCGAGGTAGGCCGCGAAGAGCCGCTCGCAGGCGGCGCGGTACCGGGCGCCGTGCTCGGCGTCGAGCTCCGGCAGGTCGACGAACGCGTGCTGATCGAAGACGACGTAGCGCGTGCTCTTCTCGGTGAACGAGCCGAGCCGCAGGTCCTCGATCACCTTGGAGGCGACGATGCTGACGTTCTCGATCGCGAGGTGCACCACGGCGTGCTCCGCGACCGAGGCGTGGCCGTAGCCGACGACCCATTTCTCGTGGAAGCTCCGCGCCTTCTCCGACGCGAACGCGAGCCCGCGCCGCGGCGCGTCGCCCCCCTCGGGCGCCACGTCGAGCTCCGCGTCGCCGAGCAGGCGGGCGAGGTTGGTCCGCAGATCGTCGCGGCTGCGCGAGTAGTACGCGAACAGGACCGCGATGACCTCCTCGGGCAGACCCGACAGCGAGAAGACGTCGGCCGTCAGGCTCGACACATACGGCGCGATTCTGGCACGAGACGCTTCGTCCAAGGCCATGCCCCTGCTTCTACCTTTCTTCTCCCGTCGATCGGGCGACAAAACTCGGTTTCCCATCGCGGCTTCGCGCGGTGCCCCGACCCCCCTGGCCGGGGCGGCCGGCGCGCGGAGCGCGGCGCTGTGCGATGTGGCGGAGAGGGCCGCGGGGCCGCTTCGTCAGAGCGCCCGCGCGGCGGAGACGACGAACGGATCGGGGAAGATCTCGCTGTTCGCGAGCGGCCGGTTGCGGCGGGTCAGGATCTCGCAGCCGCTCTTGGTGACGACGATGGTGTGCTCGAACTGCGCCGACAGCGATCGATCGGCCGTCAGCGCGGTCCACTTGTCTTCCATCACCTCGACCTCGTAGGTGCCGAGGTTGATCATCGGCTCGATCGTGAAGCACATCCCGGCGCGGAGCCGGAGGCCGCTGCCGTACTTGCCGACGTGCGAGACCTGCGGCGCCTCGTGGAAGCGCCGCCCGATGCCGTGGCCCACGAACGCCCGCACCACGGAGCAGCCCTCGCCCTCCGCGAACTCCTGGATGGCCGCCCCGATGTCGCCGAGGCGCGCCCCGTCCCGGACCTGGGCGATGCCGAGCGCGAGGCTGCGCCGAGACACCTCGGTCACGTGCTTCGCCTCCGGCGACGGCTTGCCGATGTAGAACGTCGCGGAGGTGTCGCCGTAGAAGCCGTTGTAGATCGTGGTGACGTCCACGTTGATGATGTCGCCCGGCTCGAGCGCGCGGTCACACGGGATCCCGTGGCAGACCACCTCGTTGATCGAGGTGCAGACGCTCTTCGGGAACCCGTGGTAGTTGAGCGGCGCGGGGTAGCCGCCGCGGCGGAGCGTGTCCTCGTGGACGAAGGTGTTGATGTCCTCGGTGGTGATGCCGGCGCGGATCATGTCGCCGACCCCGAGGAGCGTCTCCGCCGCCATCTGGGAGGCCACGCGGAGGGCGTCGACCTCCTTGACTGTCTTGATGCTCACATTGCTCACGGCGCGGACAGCTCCCCGAGGGCGACGGCTTCGTGGACGGCCGCCGCGACCTCGGCTGTATCGGGTGAAAGGTGCCAGTGGATCTCCGGCTCGCCGGCCTCGCCGGCGAAGCGTCGGATGAAGGCGATGAAGGTGAACCCGCGGAGCCGAGCGTCGATCGCCTTGGCAACGCCGTACGCGCGGCTCGATGGCCGGATGTGGAGCTCGAACGCCCGATCCGGCACCCGGGGTGTGGCCAGGGGAGGATAGCCGACCTGGATCCCGAGGTGATAGCTGCTCTGCTCGCCGATCGACTCGACCGTCACCGTGTTGACGCGGACCCGCGCGACCACGTCCGCGGTCTGTGCCCGCTCCTGGAGGAACCGGTCGGAGCGGGGGGAGGGGCCGTCCAGGGAGAAGCCCACGGCGGCGGGATCGATGTTGTCGTCGAAGACGTCGCGGTCGTGCCCCTCCCAGGGGAGGAGGCCCGCCAGCGGATCGGCGTGCGTCGCGGACCGATCCTGCGCCGCGGCGCAGCCGGCGGCCGGGCCGACGGCGGCCAGCAGGGCGAGCGCGAGGCGCGGGAAAACAGCACCGGCACGGGGGATCATCCTTGGGGCCGGTGCTCGTAGCACGTCGGCCCGTCCTTGTCAGGACGGCCGGGCCCCGGGTGGACGCGGCGGGATCCATCGCTCCATCGATCCGGCCGGGCGATCGTCCAACGGCCGCGGGCCACCGGGCCGGCCCTGGGACCTATTCTCCCGTCGTTACACCGGTGCTAGCGTTCCCAGGCTTACCGGGCGGGGCATCCTGACTTTTTGCATCGCATGCAGCGCAGGGCATGGGGCCTGCGCCGGCCGGAGGAAGAACGATGAAAGCGAAGAGGCTCCTGGGAGCAGCGTTGGCCGTGGGCCTGGGCCTTGCGGCGATCACGAGCACGACCGGGGCGGCGGCCCAGCCGAAGGGGAAGAGCGCCGCGGCGGCCCGTCCGGCCGAGTCGCCGGCGATGAAGAAGAAGATCGCGCTGAGCCCGAAGGGGATCGCGTGGGGGATGAGCACCAAGCAGGTCGCGGCCGTCATCGACAAGATGCTCGATGCGGCCTACGTGCCGCGTTACAAGGCGACGTCGCCCGGCGTGAGGATGAGGGCGCTCGACGCCGAGCTCGCCGAGGAGAAGAGCGCGTTCCGCCGCAGCCGCATCGATTTCGGCAAGCTGCCGACCGGCGTCGACGCGACGCCGCTCAAGGGGGAGTACACGTACCTCAACAAGGAATCGATGATGACGCTGAGCCGCGAGGGCATGAAGCGGCACTTCTTCTTCATCCAGGACAGGCTCTGGAAGATCATCGACGAGCACACGCTGGGGGAGGGCAGTCCCCGTGGGAAGGATTACCAGTCCGCCGTGGTCCAGCTCGCGAAGATATTCGGGGTCCCCGGCCGCGTGATCCCGCCCGATCCGGACCAGGGCCGCTACGTCACCGAGGTCGACTGGAAGGACGCGGCCACGCATTTTCGCGCGATCGAGCGGGGCGAGACCGCCATCGCGTTCGCCTACGAGGACCTGGTGACGCTGAGCAGCCTCGACTCGCTCCGTCCCAACAAGCCGGTCGACGCCAACGCGATCGACCCGGTCGTCGCGTCCGCCGTCCGCAAGGACGAGCCCCCCGCGCCCCCTCCCTCCGGGAAGCCCGCCAAGAAGAAGTAACCCGCGGCGCCCCCGCCGGGGGGAGGAGGGGCCCGTGGGGGCTCACCTCCGGGGCCTGCGTTCCGGCGCGCCCCTGTCGTGGCTCGCCTCCACTCCAGCCCCTCCGGTGAGCCCCCACGGGCCCCTCCTCCCCCCGAGCCACCCCCCCGTTGCGCCCCGCCTCTTGCGTCCCCCGTCTCCTGCGTTCTCCCCCGCGTCCTGGGCCCCCCGCCCCGTCTCGTGCGCCGCCGAGCGGCGGGCACCCGCACAGGAGACGGGCCCAGATCGGCGTTTTCGGCGCACAGGCGCAGCGCACAGGCGCACTCCAGTGCGCCGAGCACCGAAAACGTCGAGGTGGGCCCGTCTCCTGTGCGGGTGCCCGCCGCTCGCCGCCGCTCAGATCAGGGAGGCGCCGTCGGGGACGCGCATGCCGTTCGTCACCACCACCCGGGCCGACGGGGCGACCGCGAGCACGGCCGGCTCGATCACGGCGCGCGCGGTGAGCATGGCTCCCGGGCAGCCCGAGCAGGAGCCGGCGAGGTGGAGCGTCAGGTGATCGGGCTCGACGGCCACGATGTAGAGCTCACCGCCGTCGGCTCGGATGAGCGGCGCGATGACCTCGCGGCAGACCTTGAGAAGCTGATCGATGGAAGCCGGCATGGGGGGAGCTCGGCAGCGCGAGAGCGCGAGCCAGTCGCGACAGACTAGCACGGTCGCGCTCGATGGGGACATTGCCCTGCCCCCGCGGCGGCCCGGAATCGAGCCTGTGCGCCGCCGGGGCGTGCGGCCCGTCGTCGGGAGGAGCGTGGGGCCGGGCGCGGCCGGCGCTCAGAGCGTGGACACGAGCGCGGCGACGCCCGCGTCGGGCGCGAGCTCGGGCGTGCGCTGCGCCGCGGCGCCGAAGGTGCGGCCCGTGATCTCCACCGTGCCGCTCCAGGGACCCGAGGCGGTCTTCGCCGAGAGGTCCAGCTTCTCGAGGGCCTCGGTGTTGACGTCGGGCGTCACCGGTCCGCCGTACGCCTTCCCGCCCTTCCAGGCGAAGACGTAGAGCAGCGGGATCGACTTCAGCCCGTCCCGCTTCGCGAGCTCGGCAATCTCGTGCTTGGCCGCCTCCTGCAGGCGGTAGGCATAGGCGCGGAACGACCAGCCCGTGACGAAGAGACCCTTGAGCGCGCTCCCGCTCCCCTGGACCGGGTGCACGGCGACCCACTGGAGATCCGGCCCGTTCCTGACACCGCGCATCTCCTGCATCTCGCCGAAGGCCTCGACGACCCCGCTGCCCGGCGCCAGCACCTTCCTGAGCTCCGGGAACGCGGCCAGGACCGACCGGTTGGCGAGCATGTCCGGATCGGCCTCGCTGCGGAGCACGGTGCCGCTCGGATCGGCGAACGAGAAGAAGGTGCCCTTCGCGACCTGGAGATCCTTCACCGAGGCGCGCGCGCCGGCGATCGCCCTCTGGAGGGCGAGCAGGTTCGCCCCGGGATCGACGTCCGTGAGCTCCGCGAGCTTCTGCGAGCCCGCGGGGAGGCCGGTCCGCACCTGACGGACGTCCTCCGCGACGACGGGGGCGAGCTTGGCGCAGAGCTCCGCGGCGTGCTTCTGCGAGGTCTTGCCGTCGTCCTGACACCCGGTCACGAGGGCCGCGGTCAGGGCCCAGCCGAGCACGAGGGGCCTGCCGGCGCGTTCAGCGGACGTGGAGGAGCGCATCATCGAGAACGACTCTCCAGGAGGAGCGGAGTTCCATCGAGCGGGACCACGGCTCCTCAAAGGGTTTCCGGTGTGACGAACACGACTTCCACCCGGGCGTTGCGGGCGCGCTCGCCGCCGGTGGGGTCGACGACCGGGGCGGCGGCCCCCGCGAGGAACGGCGCGATGGGCGGGCCCTGGGGAGCGGCGCCCGCGGTCGCGCCCTGCGTCGGCCTGAGGGCACGGACGACGGCGTCGGCGCGCGCCGCCCACGCGGACGCTTCTCGCTCGCCGAGGTCCCGGTCCGAGTGCACGACGACGGCGACGGGGAAGGCGGGGTGCGCCGCCGAGACCCGCGCGAGATCGCGGAGGCGGGCCTCGCCGGCCCGGGTGAGCGTGCCCCCGGCGAACAGCCCGCGCAGGGTGACCACGATGCCGCGGTCGTCGCGGACGGGCGACCAGGTGCCCGCGGCCGAGAGGTCCGCGAGGAGCGCGTCGCCCACGCCGGGCGCGCGGCTCACCGGCGTGGCCGCGCGGCGCGCGGCGGTCAGCACGGCGAGGCAGCCTGCCCGCGCACGGGAGGCCTGGTCGATGGGGGTCGGCGCCGCGCGGGCGGGGCCGCCCGCCTCCGCGAGGCGCGCGTCGAGCTTCTTGATCGCGGCGGTCGCCTCCTCGAGCTGCGTCACGAGCGCGGCGTCCCGCGGCGCTGTGTCCGGCCGCGCCTGGGCGGCGGCGGTGCCGGGCTGGGCCGCGGCGGCGGCGGTGCCGGGCTGGGCCACGGCGGCGGCGGTGCCGGGCTGGGCCACGGCGGCGGCGGTGCCGGGCTGGGCCACGGCGGCGGCGGTGCCGGATTGCGCCTGGGTGGCGGCGGTGCCGGGCTGGGCCGGGGCGATGGTGCCGGGCTGCTCCGGCGCGATCAGGAGGCGGGCTGCGCCGCACAGGAGGCGAGCCTGGAGCGCGAGCGAGCGCGCTGCGGCGAGGCGCGCCCGCTCGCGCGCCGGGTCGGCCTTGCCGGAGGGGACCACGGGCTGCGCATCGCGCGCGACCTTGGTCCGCATGTCGAGCGCCTCGATCTCGGCCGCGACGCGCGCCTGCTCGGCCTCGAGGGCCGAGAGCGATGCCTCTCTGTCCGCGCCCTGCGCCTTCGCCCCGGCCTCGGCGGCCTCGGCCCGGGCCACCCGCGAGAGCGCGTGGGCGTGCGCGTGCGCGGCGATGGCGTGCTCGCCGAGGATCTGCGCCCCGGCGCCATCGCCCTGGTCGAACGCGGCGAGCGCCTCGCGGCGCAGCTTCTCTGCCCGGGCAAACGCGCCGGGCGCATGGCGCCTCGACTCGGCTGCCGCCGCTCCGGCGCGGACGTGGTCGAGCTCGTTGAGCACCGCGGGCCGCGGGATCGGCGCGCACGCGCCGAGGAGCGCGCCCACGGCGGCGAGCCCTCCGAGCCGACGCGCGCCCACAGCGAGCCCTCCGAGCCGACGCGCGCCCACGATCCCTCCGAGCGTGCGCGCGCTCACGGCGTGCCCCCCTTGTTCGCGGGAGCCGCCGGTCCGGCGGCCTGCCCGCTCCCCTTTTGTCCTTCGCCCTGCGCGGCGCGGGGCGCGCGTTGCGCCCCCGGCGCCGCACGCTTCGCGCCGCTCACGGCCGGCCTCTTGCCCGCCTCGATCCGCTGCGCTTCCGCGTCGGCCGCGGCCTGGGCCGCCGCGCGCGCCTCGGCCTCGACCCGCTCGAGCTCCGCCGCGGCGCGGCCCCGCCGCACCTGCGTCTCCGCCAGCAGCGCGCGCGCCCGCTCCATCTTCGTCTCGATCTTGTACGCCCGCTCCGCCGCGCGGACCGCTGCGGCCTCCGCCTCGGCGGCGCGCAACAGGGTCCGGGCCGTCTCCGCCCACTCGAGGGCCAGGGCGTCGAGCCTCCGCGCGTTCGCCGCGTCGCCCGCGACACGCGCGCCGTGCGCGCGCTGGAGCGCTCGCTTCGCCTGCGCCACGGGCTCGGCCACGACCTTCGCCGCGTTGCTCGCGGGCGCCTTCGCCGCGGCCGTCGTCGTTGCGGGCGCCTTCCCCGCGGTGGACTCCGCAGCGGCCGTCGTCGTCGTTGCGGGCGCCTTCCCCGCGGTGGACTCCGCAGCGGTCGCCGTCGTTGCAGCCGTCGTCGCTGCGGGCGTCTTCGCCGCAGGAGTCTCCGCCGCGGCCGCCCTGGCGGAGGGCGTCTCTGCTGCGGTCGTCGTCGTTCCGGCCGGCTCGGTGCGCGGCGCCTCGCCTCCGGGCTGCTGGCCGGCGCCGGGCGGCGGCGCGACGCGCGCTTCCACCTCGCGGAGGATCTGCGCCGCCTTCGCGCCGTCGCCGGCGGGGGGGGTCGGCACCGTGGCGAGCGGCCTCTCGCCGCCGCCGTGCGCCAGGGCACCGCCGCTGCCGAGCGAGGCGGCCACGGTGAGGAGCAGAGCTCGGATCGACCGGCGCCACCGCGCGTCGCAGAGCATGAGGCGGGTTCGCACGTCCGCCAGGTAGCAAACAGGGCTTCCGTGAGCAAGCGCGGCGGCCGAGAGGCGACGCGGCGGCCGCCGAGAGGCGACGCTGCCGCGCCCCGCGGGCGCGCGGCGGTGCGCGCGTCAGTCCGGCAAGAAATTGCGGATCGACCAGTCGATCTGCTGCCGGTGCCGCTCGACAAGGTCCTTCTTGCCGCCGGCCTCGTGGAGGAAGACGTGAGCGTCGTCGACGAAGACGGTCAGGTAATAGAGGTGGGCTTCCTTCCCCTCGTCGTGCCCGAAGCGCAGCTGGACGCCCGGCAGCCCGCTCCGGCTCTTCACGTCGCTCTTGCCGAGCAGCGCATAGCCGCCGCCCTCCCGCAGCCGCTTCTCGACCACGCGCGACCAGAAGGCGAGATCGCCCTCCGGATCGTTCTCGAAGGCGCGGATCGCGAGCACCAGCCCCTCGGCGGTGGTCGCGCGGTACTCGTCCTCGCCGTAGCGGTCGCCGAGGTCGACGAAGCCCGGCGGGGTCGCGGGCGTGAAGGGCCGACCGCAGCCGAGCAGCGCCGCTGCGCCGGTGAGCGAGGCGAGGAGGACGAAGGCGGCGTGGCGAAGGGAGTGGATCATCGGTGCGCCCAGATCACAGGGTGAGGAGCCGGGAGAGGCCGAGCCGATCGAGCCAGTCGATCGGCAGCCGCGGGCCCGACGGGGTGATGGCCTCCGTGGAGCGCGGCTGGAAGGAGACGGTGAGGGTCGAGAACGCGATCCGGTCGCGCAGGTACTTGAGGCGCCCCTCGAGCCGCTCGAGCTCGCCCGCGACGCGCCCGAGCTCGCGCTCCAGGGCGATCGACTCCTCGATCTTCGTGGCCTTCTCGAGGAGCTTCTCCATGCGGTCGCGCACGGCCCTCGCGTTCCGGATGCGGACCTCGAGGTCGAGGAACTCCTCGGTGACGTCCTCCGCGACCACGTTGCGCTGGAGGACGTCGCCGAGCCCCTCGAGGCGCTTCAGCGCCTCGTCGAACCGGGCGGCGGGGACGCGGATGGTGATCGTCCGGTCGTCGCGGCGGGCGAGGAAGCCGCGGAGCTCCCGGGCGAGCGCCTCGACCTTGTCGAGCGACGCGCCCACCTCGAACACGGCCATCGCGATCTGCGCCGTGTAGACGAGGAGGGGCGCGGGCGCCTCGGCCCCCGCGGCGGCGGCCTCCGGCGAGGGCTGCGGGCCTGCGCCGGCCGGCGGCGCGGCGGGCTGCATGGCGGTGGCGGCCGGCGGCGGCGCCGGCGGCGCGGCCTTGGCGAGATCCATCGCGCTGATGCCCGTGGGGATGACCTGCTCCTCGTTCGAGGAGATGCGCACGAGCCTGGGGCCGCTCTCGGGCTCCGCCGGGGCCGTCGTCGGCGCCGCGGCCTGCATCGTGGCCATGCCCGCGGCGTCGGCGCGCGCCGCGGCGGGGTAGCTGGCGCCCGGTGATCCGGCGCAGGCGGCGTGGGCTGCGAGCAAGGCAAGGAGAGCCCAGGAGGGCGGCGTTCGTCGCATGATGTCCTCGAAGCGTGGCGCCGATCGGCACGCCCAGAACGCGCCCGGCTCGGGCAACCTTACAGCCTGCGTGACGTGCCGCTTCGCACAGGCGCGGGGGGCGCCGTCCGGGTCAGCGCCGGTACACGCTCGCCGCCGGCGGGGCCGCATGCCGGCAGCGGCCTAGGCCCCCGCCTGCGGCGGGCTCGCGGCCCCCGCGGGAGCGCGCCGGAGCTGGCGCCCCCAGTACGACACGCCCGCGGCCGCGCCCGCGAGCGCGGCCGCGGCGAGCATCGCGGGCAGCGCCGCGGGGAGCGCGATCGCCGTCAAGACCGCCGCGAATTGCACCGTCGTGGCGAGCTTGCCGGGGATGTTCGCGCTCGCCGCCGACAGGCGCCTGCCGCGGAAGCGGCGGCTGAGCGCGATCCAGAGCGCGAGCGGCAGCTCGAGGATCTCGCGGGCGAGCAGCGCCGGGATGCCCCAGAGCGGGAGCCTGCCGCTGTGAAGCAGCGTGGCGACCACCGTGAGCGCGAAGACCTTGTCCGCGATCGGATCCACGATCGCGCCGGTGCGGGTCACCTGACCGGAGCGGCGCGCCAGCCAGCCGTCCAGCACGTCGGTGAGGCCGGCGCAGCAGAGGACCGCGAGGGCGAGCGCCGGCCGCGTGGCGACGAACGGGAACAGCGCCGCGAGCGGGAGCCGCGCCAGGCTCATCAGGTTCGGCGGGAGCGCGAGATCGCGCGCAGACAGGGTCGGCATGCGAGGGGATCCTGTGCGCCGCAGCGGCCGGTCGTCCTTGCCCACATCGGGCGCGGTCGAGCCCGCCCGCGCCCCGGCCGGCCAGCGCGCCGGCCCGCCCCACGAGGGGCGATCGATCCGGATCAGCTCGCCGCGCGCACGGTGAGCACCGGGACGTCGCTCTTCCGGATCACCTGCTCGGCGACGCTCCCGAGGAAGAGGTGCGAGAGACCCCGGCGGCCGTGCGTGCCCATCACGATCATGGCCGCCTTCTCCTCGTCGGCGGCGGCCAGGATCTCGGTCGACGGATCGCCGTCGCGCAGCAGCGCCCGGAGCCCTCCGGTCTGCGCCGAGAGCTGCTGGACCGCGCGCGACGCGGCGGCGCTCACCTCGGCATGGAACCCGGGCATCAGCGCCGGCTCGAGCCCGGGGTACGTGTAGACCGGGAGCTGGTAGATGTGCAGCAGCACGACCTCGAGCCCCAGCCTTGCGCCGAGGTCCTTCGCGAGCTCGATGGCCTTCAGCGAGGCCTCCTCGAAGTCGACCGGGACCAGAATCACCTTCGCGCGTTCCTTCATGGCCTCTCCTCGATGCGCGGGACCGAGATCCCTTCGATCGTCCGCTGCCCCTCCGGGAGCGCTCGCCTCCCGCGGAGCGTGCCGCGCGCATCTTGGATCCGAACAAGGGGCATTCCCAGGGGAAACTGCGCCGTCGAGCCTGCGTCGACGCCCCGGGCGTTCCACCGCGAACGGCCGCTGCTCGGCGCCTCGTGCGCCTCGTGCCGACCCAGCGATGAGGACGGGCGCCGACGAGCAGGGGACGGCGCGCGGGCGCGGCGAAGGGGCGCGGGCGCGGCGACGGGGCGCGGTCACCTGGCGGTCGGGTCGGCGGGCGCGCGCTCGAGGTCCTCGTCGCCTGGAGGGGCGGGCGCCGCGGTCCCCCGCGCGCTGCCCGCGGCGCGCGCCCGGAGCTGCTCCACCGCCTGCCTCCCGCGCGCGAGCGCTCCCAGGTTCATGCGCACGAGCGACGAGAGCAGCGAGCACTGCGCCCTGCGCCGCGCGACGTAGGCCGCGTCGCGCGCCGACCGCGACCGAGGGTGCTCGCGCGCCTCGCGCTCGGCGACCGCGAGCGCCTGCTCGGCCCGCCTCAGCTCGGCGACCGCGAGCGGCGAGAGGGGGCTCTCCTGCGCCTGCACGACCGCGGCGCGCGCCGCGAGGAGCTCGGGCGTCGGGCCGGATCGGGCCGACGCGCACCCCGCGAGCGCCGCGAGCGAGAGGGCCACCACGGACGGGATCCCCGCGCGCACGGCCGCCCTACTCCCGCTGCCCGGCGAGCGCGCTCGCCTGATCCAGCGTGCGGCGCGCGGCGTCGCGCAGCCCCGCCTCCCTCACGATGAGCGTCGAGAGCTCCGCGTCGACCTCGGCCCGGCGCAGGAGCCAGCGCGCTCCTTCCCGATCGCCCAGCGCCAGCCGCCGCCTCGCCTGGGCGAGCTCGCTCCTCGCCAGCGCGAGGTGCATGGCCGCGCGCCGGTCCGCGCCCGCGCCCTCCCGCTCGGCCCCGCGGATCGCCTCCTGCGCGCGGGGGAGCTCGGGCGGCGGCGGCGGCCGGCGGATCGCGGCACACCCGGTGATCCCCAGCGAGACGGTGACGATGACGAGCGCGACCCTGGCGAGCATTTGCGTGGATTCCCGATCTCGCGGCGCGCCGGTGGAACCGTTGCTCCCGGCGGCGCGCCTGGGATCGCGCCGTGCATCGGGCAGGCCAGCGTGACCGGGCGCGATCGCGCGCCCGAGCCTGCTCGGCGCGCGCCGCCACGGCGGGTCATCGCTTCCCGCCCCCGCCGCATGTGTCCGCGGCCCCGGGAGCTAGGAGCTACCGTGCCGTGATCGGCGGTGATACCCTGCCAACCACGAGCGCGCTGCGAGCCAAGGTACAGGGCGGCCGGCTGGTCCTCGACGAGCCGACGAGCTTCGCCGAAGGGACCGTGCTCGAGCTCGTGGTGGCCGACGACGACCCCCTGGACGAAGCGGAGCGGGCTCGCCTCGACGAGGCGCTGGAGACGTCGCTGGCGAGCGCGCGCGAAGGGACGATCGACGCGGACGATCTCCTGGCGGAGATCGCGCACCTCGAGCCGGCTCGCGGATGAAGCGAGCCCGCCTCCGGCTCACCAGGGAGGCGGCCCGCCAGGCAAGGGAGGCGGCCGCATGGTGGATCGAGAACCGCCCTGCCGCCCCCTCCCTGTTCCGCGAGGAGCTCGCCGCCCTTCTCAGCTTGCTCAGGACAGCGCCGGAGGCAGGGGCCCCGCACGCACACCGGCGGATTCAAGGCGTACGCCGCGTCCCGCTCCCCACGTCGCGCTACCTGGTCTACTACGTCCACGATCCCGGGGCAGAAGAGGTCCTCGTGCTGGCCGTCTGGAGCGCCCTCCGCGGGCGGCCTCCACAGCGCTCGATGGCGTGAGCAGCTCCCTTCGCGCTGACGTCTGCACGGCGGCACGCGGCGCGCTCCGAGCGGCGCGTGCTCCCGCCAGCGCCACCGCGGTCGGTTGCAGCACCGGAGCCCGAGCACCGAAGCCCACGACCCGGCTCTTCCGCCAGCTTCGTGGAATCAACCCGCGGCGTCCGTCGTCCAAGGAGCGCCGGCTTCTTTCTCCGCGCTCGACGCTTCCGCTACCCTGGCAATCGCCGTGCCGCTCGTCGACCCGAACCTCCGCACCACCATCGTCCACGCCTTCGCCGTCACGGTGATGGACGAGTCGGGCCGGGTACGGGATTCGGCGCGCACCACGGACGACCCGGCGAGCACCAGCAACCGCGGCCCCTCCATCCTGCCCGAGCCCGGCCACATCGTCGGCGGCCTCTACCGCCTGGGACGGCTCCTCGGCCAGGGCATGTTCGGCAAGGTGTACGTCGCCCAGCGCATCGACGTCCCCGAGCACCAGGTCGCGCTCAAGCTGATGCCCCGCTCGCTGTACGCGACGCGAAACGTCGAGCGCGAGCTGGTCATGCTCGCCACCGTCGGCCACCCGCACGTCGTCCAGCTCAAGGACCACGGCATGACCGCCGACTACGTGTGGCTCACCATGCCCGTCTACGAGGGCGAGACCCTCGCCCAGCGCATCGCGCGCAGCCCCCTCGGCATGCGGGAGGCGTACGACATCTTCCTCCCCGTCGCGCGCGGCCTCGAGGCGCTCCACGCCGCCGGGCTCCGGCACCAGGACGTCAAGCCCGACAACATCTTCCTCGCCAGGTTCGCCGGGCGCGTCCACCCCATCCTGCTCGATCTCGGCGTGGCCGCGGAGCGCGAGGCCACCTTCTGCGCGGGCACGGCGCTCTACGCCTCGCCCGAGCAGCTCCGGGCGCTCAACGGCTTCCCCGGCGCCGTGCCGCTCTCCGAGAAGATGGACACGTACGGGCTCGCCGCGACGCTCCTCTACGCGCTCGTGAACCCGAGGGACTTCCCGGGCGAGGCCGCGCAGACCCGCACCGAGCTCGCCGAGGCGCACGAGATCCGCGCCGACAGGCCGCTCGCCGACAACGCGCTGCCCGCCCTCACGGGGCGGCCGCGCGAGATGTTCCAGGAGGCGCTCCGGCGGTGGCTCGCGCTCGACGCGGTCGATCGCCCCTCCATGACCCGGCTCGCCGAGGAGCTCGACGTGCTGCTCGAGCCGGAGCGCGAGGCCGAGCGCGAGGCGGAGCGGCTGCGGATCAAGCAGAAGACCTCGTACCTGCGCGTGCGCATCGCGGCCGGCGCGATGACGCTCGTCGCCTGCGCGGTCGTGCTGCTCGGCTTCTCGAAGCGCGAGACCCTGCGGCTCGCCAGCGAGCTCGAGCTCGCGCGCCAGAAGGGGGCGGAGTCGTTCGACAAACTCGACACCTGCGTCGCGTCCCACCAGATCGCCCAGTCCGAGGCGAGCGCGTGCCGCCGCGGGCGCGAGCAGGACCGCGCGGACTTCAACGAGACGCTCGCCGTCCTCCAGAAGAACGGCTCGATGACCGAGGCGGAGCACGCGCGCCAGATCCAGTCGCTGCACGCGACCCACGCGGCGCGCCTCAGGACGTGCGAGGAGAACGCCGCGGCCGTGGAGAAGGCGGCCATGGCCGACCGCGAGCGGCTCGCCCAGGTCGAGAAGGCGCGGGCCGCGCTCGTCGTCGAGCGCGACGAGGCGAGGGCGCTCGCCGAGCAGCGCGCCGCCGAGCTCGCCGTGGCCGCGGAGCTGCGCGCCGCCTGCGACGCGGAGCGCGCGAGCTGCGTCGCGGAGCGCGACCGCCTGAGGGCCGAGCCGGCTGAGCCCGCTGGCGATCGGGCCTTGCCGGCCTCCCCGGCAGAGCCCGCCGCGAGCGGCGCGCTGCCCGAGCTGCCGCCGCCCGCGGGGAGCGCGACCGCCGCGCCCGACCAGGGGCGCCCCGCGGCCCCGGCGGCCAGCGCGACCCCGGCGGCCAGCGCGACCCCGGCGGCCAGCGCGGCGCCGTAGCGCCCGCGGCCGCCGCCGGCCGCGACCGTGGCGCCCACGGCCACACCGCCGGCCTTCGCCGTGGCGCCCGCGGCCGCCGCCGCGCCCACGGCGACCGCGGCGCTCACCCGGCCGGCGACCGCGGCGCTCACCCGGCCGGCGAACGCTGCCGCCCGGGCCGCCTCTGCTTGTGGCGATCGCCCGGGGAGGCTATCCGTAGGCGAGGGAAGGCGAGGGCCATGGGTGATATCTCTCGACGTGAAGTGCTGCGTCGGCTCGGCGCGGCAGGCCTCGTCCTCGGGGGCGCGGCCGGGGTCGCGGCGGCCCGGTGGGATCGCGGGGGCACCGCCAGCGTCGGCGCCGAGCGCCCGCAGACGCGCGATTACCGGATCCGCGAGGCGCCGCCCGAGCTGCCCCAGCTCGTCGTCGCCCGCGCCGCCGGGGCCGGCGCGCTGGTCGAGGGCGCCGCGGACCCCGCCGCCCTGGTCCGCAAGGCGGTGGAGGCGCTCGGCGGGATGCGCCGCTTCATCTCGCGCGGCGACGTCGTGGTCGTGAAGCCGAACATCGGCTGGGATCGCACGCCCATCCACGCCGCCAACACCAACCCCAAGGTCGTCGCCGAGGTGGTGCGCCTCGCCTACGACGCCGGCGCCAAGACCGTCGTCGTGACCGACGCCTCGTGCAACGAGCCGAACCGCTGCTTCCAGCGCTCCGGCATCTGGAAGGCCGCGTACGACGTCGGCGCCGAGGTCGTCCTCCCCGCGGAGCACCGCTTCCGCGGCATGCGCCTGAAGGGCGAGGTGCTCGACGACTGGCCCGTCTACACGCCGCTCGTCAACGCGGACAAGGTCATCAACGTGCCCATCGCGAAGCACCACAACCTGTCCAAGTACACCGCGGCCATGAAGAACTGGTACGGGGCGCTGGGCGGGCGCCGCAACCGGCTCCACCAGAACATCGACGTCTCGATCGCCGACCTCGCGACGTTCATCCAGCCCACGCTCACGATCGTCGACGCCATCCGCGTGCTCATGCGCAACGGGCCGCAGGGCGGGAACGTCGCGGACGCGAAGGACATGCACACGGTGATCGCGACGACCGATCAGGTCGCCGCCGACGCGTACGGGTGCCAGCTCCTCGGCCGCAAGCCCGAGGAGATCCCGTACCTCAGGATGGGCGACGAGCGCGGCCTGGGCACGATGCGCTGGCAGAACCTGCGGCTGGCCGAGGTGTAGCGGTATGGCCCATCCCGATCCGACGCCGGCCGCGCCGGCGCACCGCCCCGCGGCCGCGGGGTCTCCGGGGGCCGCGCGGGGGTCGCGCGGCGCCGCGCTGCTCCGCCGGGTCTTCGCGATCGTCCGGCCCGCGCCGAAGCGGCGGCCCGGCTCCGGGCTGCCGGCGCGCAGGACGATCCGGGTGCTCGTGTGGGCGCGCCGCTTCGCGCAGGCCGGCTTCCTGGGGCTGTTCCTCTACTTCCTGTTCCAGACCGGCTTCCGCGGCTCGTTCACCTCGGCCGAGGAGCGCGTCCGCCTCCCGCTCCCCGTCGAGGCCTTCCTCCTCGCCGATCCGTTCGTCGGGGCGATGACCCTGCTCTCGACGCACACGGTCTACCGCGGCCTGCTCTGGTCGCTCGGGATCCTCGCGCTCACGCTGGTCTTCGGGCGCGTGTTCTGCGGCTGGATCTGCCCCTTCGGCACCCTCCACCACTTCTTCGGGTGGATCTTCCCCTCGCGCTACGGCAAGGGCGGCAAGCGCGTCGAGGCGAACAGGACGTACGCGCGGCAGCGGGTGAAGTACTACCTGATGTACGGCTTCCTCGCGGCGAGCGTGGCCGGCAGCGTGATCGGCGGGCTGTTCGACCCGATCTGCGTGGCGGTCCGGGCGATCGGCCTCGCCGTCATCCCGGCCGCGCAGTACGTCGCCGGCGTGGTGACCGGCGCCGCGACCTCGACCGGGAGCCGGCCGGTGCAGTTCGCCGCGGATCACGCGCAGGACTTCCTCGCCACGAGCGTCTGGCAGACCAGGCAGTTCTATTTTCACCAGACCTGGTTCATCGGGATCCTGCTCGTCGCGATCCTGTTCATGAACCGGTTCATCCCGCGCTTCTGGTGCCGCGTGCTCTGCCCGCTCGGCGCCTTCCTCGGCGTGTTCGCGCGCTTCGCGCTCTTCGGGATGCAGAAGGATCACGCGAAGTGCACCGACTGCAACCTGTGCCTCGTGCACTGCCAGGGCGCCGACTCGCCCCAGGGCGGGGTGAAGTGGCGGCAGGACGAGTGCCACATGTGCCTCAACTGCGAGAACGCCTGCCCCGAGGACGTCATCAAGTTCCGCTTCCTCCCGAGCCGGACGAGCGCGATCGTGAAGCCCGACACGGGCCGCCGCACCGCCCTCGCGACCGCCGCGGCCGGCGCGGTGATCGTCCCGACGGCGCGCATCGCGGACGTGCTCGACGCGAACTACGACCACCGCGTCATCCGGCCGCCGGGCTCGGTGGAGGAGCGCGAGTTCCTGGAGCGCTGCATCCGGTGCGCCGAGTGCATGAAGGTCTGCCCGAACAACGCGATCCACCCCGCGTTCTTCGAGGCGGGCATCGAGGGCCTCTGGACGCCGATCGTCATCCCGCGCATCGGCTACTGCGAGCACTCGTGCGTCCTCTGCGGCGACGTGTGCCCGACCGGCGCGATCCAGAAGATCACCGAGGAGCAGAAGATGGGCGTCGGCCAGAAGCCCATCTCGATCGGCACCGCGTTCTACGACCAGGGGCGCTGCCTGCCGTGGTCGATGAGCGTGCCGTGCATCGTCTGCGAGGAGTTCTGCCCGACGTCGCCCAAGGCGATCTGGGTCGAGGAGGTCGATATCCCGAAGCGTGAGCCCGTGGCCGCCGAGCACGGCAAGGAGCCGCCGATGAAGATGGTGCACGTGCAGCGCCCGCACGTGGACCCGTCGCTCTGCATCGGCTGCGGCGCGTGTGAGAAGGTCTGCCCGGTGCAGGACAAACCCGCGGTCTACGTGACGAGCGTGGGAGAGACCCGCTCGAAGACGAACGTCATCCTTCTCGAGGACACGGATTATAACAAGCCCTCGTGAGCCGGGCGCGGGGAGGACCCCGCGCGGCGGGCGTCACGACAGGAGGCTGCTCGGGTGCGCACGCTTTGCTTGGTTGGGAGGGCCCTCTCGCTGGCCGCCGTGTGGGCCGGGACGGGCTGCGGCGAGCCGTTCACGGCGGCCCCCGCGGGCGCCACGTCGACGTCGGCGAGCTCTGGCAGCGGCGGAGCGGGCGGCAACGGCGGTGCGGGCGGCAACGGCGGTGCGGGCGGCTTCGGCGGTGCGGGCGGCTTCGGCGGCGCGGGTGGCTTCGGCGGCGCCGTCGGTGCGGGCGGCGCCCCGGCGACGTCGGCCTCCTCCTCGACCACCTCGTCCTCGGCGTCGGGCGGCGGCGGCCAGGGTGGCTGTGACGCCTGCGGGGAGGGGGAGTTCTGCACGGGCAGCAAGACGTGCCTGCCGTGCAACGAGCGCAGCGGCGCGCTGTCGTACGGCGAGCTGACGGAGATCGCGCTCGAGGGGACCGCGCCCTCGTTCCCGCGGGTGCGCGCGGAGCCCGGCGAGGACGGGGCGGCCCTGCGGCTCGTCTACGTGGCCCGCTTCGGCTCGGGCGGCACGGGGATCGGCACGGCCACCGGGCGGCCCTGGACCGCGGGCGCGGTCATCCCGAGCGAGGACGTCGGCGCCTCGGAGTCGGGGCCGCTCCTCCTCCCCGTGGACGTGCGCTCACCGGTCCGCGGCGACCCGCCGGGGGCGCTGCTCTTCGATCGCCCGCACCCCGGGCGGGATCGCGCCCGGCGGCTGTTCGCCGCGGCGACGCTCGAGGCGACGAACTGGACGTCGCTCGGCGCGCTCAACGTGGGCGCCGCGAGCTACTCGGTCGCGGTCGCCCACGCCGCGCGCCCGTACCGGTACTGGTTCATGAACGAGCAGCAGGAGGGGGGGCAGCGGGTCATCCGGCTCGTCACCAAGCTGGGTGAGGTCGGGGAGATGCGGTCGCTCCGCATCAACCTGCCGGGCGGCTGCCCGGCGCAGGGCGACGATCTCGCCCCGTGGGTGACGCCCGACGGCCGCGTGCTCTTCTTCCAGGCGCCCTACAACGCGCACGGCGACTGCGCGCAGGCCGCCGTGCTGCGGAGCTTCTACGTGAGGCTCGGGCCCGACGGGCTGCCCGCGGACGACAGGCCGGCGACGATGCTCCTGCCGAACCTGGCGCCGAGCATCGCCGTGCAGACGCCGTCGCTCTCCCCCGACGAGTGCTCGCTCTTCGTCGCGTCCGACAGGGACGGGCAGCAGAAGATCTACTCGGCGATGCGGCGCTAGCGGTCCCACGTCACCAGGGGCCGTCCCTGGGCGCGCGGAAGGCCTCCTCGGGCCTGCGGAGCTCGCGGAACCAGGGTAGGCCCCCGGCGAGGGGGCCGGGCAGCTCGGCAAGGCCCCACCTCCGCCGAGGCGTCGGCGGCACACGCGCCCCCGGGGCTCTCGCGCGCGAGCCCCGGCGAGCGCCCGGATCACTGCGAGCGGAAGCCCTCGGCGGGGCGCAGCCGGGCCGCGTACAGGCTCGGCACGATCGTGGCCGCGAGGCAGATCAGGATGGCGATGACGCCGGTGATCAGGAACTCCTGCGGCCGCGCCTGCACGGGGAGGCGGGAGATGAAGTAGACCTTCGGGTCGAGCGGGAAGCCGTAGACCAGGAGCCCCTTGCACACCGCCACGCCGAGCAGGAGCCCCAGCGTGGTGCCGGCCAGGCCGATGATGCCGCCCTGGTAGAGGAAGATGCGCAGGATCGCCGAGTCCGTCGCGCCCATCGCCTTGAGGACCGCGATCTCCTTCTTCTTGTCGAGCACCACCATGATCAGCGTCGCGATCACCGTGAACGCGGCGACCACGATGATGAGCGCCAGCACCGCGCTCATGCCGATCTGCTGGATGCGCAGCGCGGTGAAGAGCCCGTGGTTCAGCTCCTCCCAGTCCATCGTGTAATAGAGCCCGTTGCTCAGCATCTTGCTGATGTCGCGCGCGATGCTGCTGGCGTTGTCGATGTCGTCGACCTTCATCTCGACGCCCGTCACCGTGTCGCCGTGATCGTAGAAGGCCTGCGTCTCGTAGAGATCCGCGTACGCGAGCTTGGTGTCGTACTGCTCGAACCCGGCCTCGAAGATCGCGATGACCCGGAACCGCTTGGCGACCGGCGGCTTGATGGCGCCGTTCGAGACCGAGAAGCCGATCGTCGGCGAGGTGACCGTCACGCACTCGCCGATCTCGAGCGACAGGTTCTTCGCCAGCGCGGCGCCGACGACGATGCCCGGCATCCTGGCGATCTGCTCCTTGTCCGCGCAGGGATCCGGATCGACGTCCGGCGGCAGCACGTCGTCCTCGGGGAGCACGCTGTCGTAGCCCCCCTCCGGCTCGATCGCCCCCCGCGGGGCGCCCTCGTCGAGCGCGCCCTCGGCCGCCGCGACCGCGCCCTCGCCCTCCGCGACCGCGCCCTCCTCGGCCCCGGCCGGTCCCCCGAAATCCGCCCCCTGCGCGGCGGGCTCGTCCGCGGCTCCCCGCTCGGCGGCGGCGCGCTCGTCCTCCTGGATCCGCGCCTCGAGCGCCCGCAAAAGATCGAGGTTCCGGCCCTCCTCGTCGCGCTCCGGCTCGAGCGCGCCGCGCGCGCCCGCGTCCTGCTCCACGGGCGGGACGGGCGGCAGCGCCGGCGGCGCCGCGCGCTCGGGAGGCCGGGCGCCCGGGCGCCGCAGGCCGCTCAGATCGCCGCCCGGGAGGATGTGACGCGGCAGATCGAGCACGGGCGTGACGGCGCCGTCCGCCCCCACACCGAGGCTCCTGGCCGGGTCAACCCCCTTGACGAGGACGCCCGTCGCCGTCGCGTCGCCGTGCGTCAGCATCATGGGGTTGATGCTGAAGGGCGCCGCGCCGACCACACCCGGCACCTTGGCGACCTGATCCATGATGGTCCGGTATTCCCGGAAATCCGTGGAATATTTGATCACGAGGACGTGGGCGTTGACGCCCAGGACCTTGTCACGGAACTCGGCCTGGAAGCCCCCGGTCACGCTCATCACGGTCGCGAGCGCCGCGACCCCGAGCGCGACCCCGAGGATCGCGAACGTGGTGCCGACCGAGATGAACGCCCGCTTCTTGGAGCCGAGATATCGCAGCGCGACCTCGATGGGGTAGCTCATCGCGGTGCCCTCCTAGCAGAACGCGGCGCGCGCGGCACCCTGCCGGTCGCGAGGGCGACGGCGCGGTCTTTCTCGAGGCGCCCTCGCACGATCTCGCTTCCCGGACGGGACGCCTGCTAGAATGCACTTCTGCCGCAAACGACGGCGGTGTGGCGTGCACCTCATGCCCGCGAGCCTTTCATGAGCGCCACCAAGAACGAGCACCAGACCGCGCGCAGGAGAGCTGGGAACGACGACGCCGACGACGCGCTCGACGAGGCGCCGTCGTCGCGCCGGCCTGTCGAGGGCGGTCTAGATCGCTCGTCGGTCGTCAAGGCGGCCGTGAAGGCGGCGTCCTCGACGCCCGCGCAGCCCGAGGGCGAGGACGATGACGTCCCGGTGGAGCCCGAGCCCCGCCCGTCCCGGTCGGGCTGGGTGGAAGGGCCGGCGAGCGAGGAGATCCCGAACCTCGCCGCGCCGCCGCCGCTGCGCCAGAGGGGCCCGCGGCTCGCGGGCCAGAGCGAGCCGGACGCCGACGAGATCGGCGCGCGCGTGAGCGCGCCGCCCATGAGCGAGCCGTCGCTGGAGATCCCGCCGCCGGACGAGGTCGAGCCCCGCGAGCGGCGGCCGCCCGGCGCCAAGGACCCGTACATCGGCACGACGTTCGACCACCGGTACAAGATCGAGCGGCTCCTCGGCGAGGGCGGGATGGGGTTCGTCTACCTCGCCCGCCACAAGGTCATCGACAAGCGCGTCGCCGTGAAGGTGCTCCGCGCGGAGCTCGCGCGGGATCGCGAGATCTTCGAGCGCTTCGTGCAGGAGGCCCGGGCCGCGTCGAGCATCGGCAACCCGCACATCGTCGACATCTCCGACTTCGGCGACCTGCCGGACGGCTCGACGTACTTCGTGATGGAGTACCTCGAGGGCCTGAGCCTGGCGCAGATCATCGACTCGCCGGACGAGCTGCCGATGGATCGCGTGTGCCACATCGCGCTGCAGCTCTCGGCGGGGCTCGCCGCCGCGCACGAGGCGGGCATCATCCACCGCGATCTCAAGCCGGACAACGTCTTCGTGGTGCCCCGCGGCAGCGATCCGAGCTTCGTGAAGATCCTCGACTTCGGGATCGCGAAGGTGTCGACCAGCACGACGACCAAGCTGACGCGGGCCGGCGCGGTGTTCGGGACGCCGCACTACATGTCCCCGGAGCAGGCCGCGGGCGCGCCCATCGACCACCGGACGGACATCTACTCGCTCGGCGTGATGCTCTACGAGCTCGTGAGCCGGCAGCTGCCGTTCAACGCCGACAACTTCATGGGGATCCTGACGCAGCACATGTACAAGGCGCCGGTCCCCATCCGCGCGCTGGTCGGCGGCCCGGACTGCCCGCCGGGGCTCGAGGCGGTGATCCTGAAGTGCCTCTCCAAGAAGCCGGAGTCGCGCTACCAGACGATGAACGAGCTGCACGCCGACCTGGAGCGCGTGCGGTCGGGCGGCGTGCCGGACGCGGTCGCGGAGATGATGGCGCGCTCGGGCGGCTTCAACGTCCCGCACGACTACTTCAAGACGTCGAAGGTGATCGTCCCCGCGGCGCCGCCGTCGCCGCCGCGCTCGCCGTGGCCGCGCTACGTGTGGGTCGCGGGCGCGGCCGCGGCGGTGGGGATCGTGACCGCCATCTTCGTCATCGGCGCGAACGGGGCCGCCAGCCACAACCGTTCGGCGCAGGCCCCGGCGCCGAAGCCCGTCGCGGCGCCCTCGATCCAGGCGCCCGTCGCGCCCGCACAGGTCCAGGTCCAGAAGACGACGGTCGCGCTCGCCGCCGTGCCCGAGACGGCGGTCGGCTACCGCGACGGCGTGCCGTTCACGCTGCCCGCGAGCATCGACGTGGAGCAGGGGCAGACGATCACGGTCGACATCCGGGCCGAGGGGTATCATCCGAGCACGGTGGTCCTCGACGGCTCGGAGCGGAGCAAGCTCGTGAAGCTCGTCGAGATCGAGGACAAGGGCAGGGCGAGGCCCGTCGCGACGAGCCGGCCCCCCGTGGCGCCGGCCCGGACCACCAAGGGCACGGACGTCCGGGATCCCTGGGAGAAGCAGAAGCCGAGGTGAGCGATCGCTCCGGGCGCCTCCCGCGTCGCCGGCGCCGTGATAAGCCGCGGGGGTGAACCGGATCGACCACCTCATCGACCTCGTCCCCGAGGACGTGCTCGGCATCTGCCGCCGCCTCCGCGAGCGCGGCAAGCGCGGCTGGATCGTCGGCGGCTGCGTGCGCGACCTGCTCCGCGGGGAGCCCGCCAAGGACTGGGACGTCGCGACCGACGCGCGGCCCGAGGACGTGATGGCCGCGTTCCGGAAGGTGATCCCGACCGGGATCCAGCACGGGACGGTGACGGTGCTCGTGCGCGGCGTGCCGTACGAGGTCACGACCCTGCGCGGGGACGGGACCTACAGCGACGGCAGGCGGCCGGACCGGGTCGAGTTCGTCGACGACATCACGGCCGACCTGGCGCGGCGGGATTTCACGATGAACGCGATCGCGATCGATCCGGTCGACGGGCACCTGATCGATCCGTTCGGCGGGCGGAAGGACCTCGAGGCGCGGGTCATCCGGGCGGTCGGGGATCCGAGCGAGCGCTTCGCCGAGGACGGCCTGCGGGTGCTGCGGGCGGCGCGCTTCGCCGCGACGCTGGAGGGGACGCTCGATCCCGAGACCGAGCGCGCCATGAGCACGGCGCGGTCGCACCAGACGTTCCGGTGCGTGAGCGCGGAGCGGGTGCGCGACGAGTGGCTCAAGGCGATGCGCGCGCGCCGCCCGAGCGTGGCGTTCGAGATCATGCGGCGCACGGAGCTGCTGGCGATCACGTGCCCGGAGATGCTCGAGTCGGTCGGGTGCGAGCAGAACCGGTGGCACGCGTACGACGTGTGGGGGCACGCGATGGCCTGCCTCGACGCGTGCAGGCCCGATCCGGTGCTCCGCATCGCGGCGCTGATGCACGACATCGGCAAGCCGAGGACGCGCGCCTTCTCCGAGAAGACCCGCGACTACACGTTCTACGAGCACGAGCGGGTCGGCGCCGAGATGGCCGAGCCGATCCTGAGCCGGCTGCGCTTCTCCAACGACGAGCGGGCGCGGATCGTGGCGCTCATCCGTCACCACCTGATCTGCTACGACGATAGCTGGACGGACGCGGCGGTGCGCCGCTGGCTCCGGCGGGTGACGCCGGCGCTGGCGCCGGATCTCTACGACATCGGGGTGGCCGACGCGCTCGGGAAGGGGCGCGACGCGTCGGAGGACATCGCGTCGATAGGGCGGCTCCGGGCGCGCGTGGAGGCGCTGCTCGCGGCGGGCGCGGCGCTCTCCGCCAAGGATCTGGCCGTGAACGGCAGCGTGCTGATGAAGGAGCTCGGCATCCCGCCGGGGAGGCTGGTCGGCGAGATCCTGGAGCGGCTCGTGGAGCTCGTCACCGAGGAGCCCGAGGCGAACACGCGAGAGCGCCTTCTGGCCGCGGCGCGCGAGATGGTCGCCTCGAAGCGCGCCGGCTAGGCCAGTGGGCAGGTCGATGTCGCCGAGGGGGGCCCTGGAGCGCGCGCGGGGGGGGGTTGGGAGGGTTGCCCGGCCCGAGGAGAGGGGGGCGTCGCGCGGGGTGGGGTCCCGCCGAACTCGCCTGAGCCATCTCTCCTCCGGCAGAGCCGGAGAGAGATGGCAAACGGGCTCAGACACGGCCCGTCCCCACCCCGCGCGACGACCCCCCTCTCCTCGGGCCTACCGTGGACTCCATTTCAACCGGACAGCGGGCCGTCCCCACGCCGCGCTCGCTGCTCGGGCCTACCGTAGGCTCTTGTCCAACCAGACCGGACATCGGTCCTCACCGCGCTCGCCTCGCCGCGCTCGGCACACCCGCGCTCCGTATGGAGGCGCCAGAGCGCGAGTCGAGCGGTCGTGGACAAGGTACATGGACCGACAAGGGTGGTTCGTTGTCTACCTCCGGTCAGGCTCGAATTGTTCATGATGTCTGGATCGTCGCGAGGTGTCTCTGGTAACATCTCTCGTTGCGCACTGTCGCGCCCCCCAACTGGAAGGTCCATTTGAAGCTCTCGACGAAGACGCTTGTTGCGCTGTGTGGTCTGGGTGTGGTTGCGGCGGCATCCCTCGGAGGATGCTCCGGCGGCAATGGTGGGGAGAGCTCCGGAGACGACGCCTCTGGCAGCGGCAGCGGCAGCGGGGGCGACGGCGGGGGCGGCGGGACCACCGGGAGCGGTGAAGGCGCCGGGGACCTGGGGACCGGCGGCGGGCTCGACATCGGCGGGACGAGCGGGACCGGAGGGCGGCTCGACGAGGGGTCCGCGTGCGTCGCCACGAAGCTGCAGGCCAACTACGAGCAACGGCCGGCCGACATCATCTTCCTCATCGACAACTCCGGGAGCATGACGGAGGAGATCGAGAGCGTTCAGCGGAACATCAACAAGAACTTCGCCGACATCATCGAGGCGAGCGGGATCGATTACCGCGTCATCATGATCTCGCAGCACGGGAGCCACTCCGCCACGCAGTCCGTCTGCGTCGCGGAGCCCCTCGGCAGCGGCCCGTGCGATCCCCTCCCGGAGACGCCGAACTCCAATCCGCCGCATTTCTATCAGTACAACGTGGAGGTCGAGAGCCTCAACTCGCTCTGCCTGGCGCTCGATACCCTGAAGGGCGCGATCCAGCCCAAGGGCGAGGCGGTGCCGAACGGCTGGTCGGAGTGGCTCCGGCCCGACTCGCTGAAGGTGTTTGTCGAGATCACCGACGACGGCGTGGATTGTTCGACGACGTCGCTCGGCGAGCACAACATCACGCTCGAGGATGTCCTTGACGACGAGAACCAGAACGTCGAGGGAGGGACCACCTCGGCGGCGCGCTTCGACACGGCGCTGACGCAGGTCGCGCCGGAGTTCTTCGGCACCCCGGACGCGCGCAATTACATGTTCTTCAGCTTCGTGGGCATCGAGGTGAACACGCCGGCGACCGAGCCCTGGCCGGCGGACCAGCCCGTCACCTGGCGGCAATGCCGGCCTGGCTCGGTCGATCCCGGGACGACCTACCAGGCCCTCAGCGTCATGACGGGCGGGCTGAGATACCCCATCAACCAGTTCGCGACCTACGACGCCGTGTTCCAGGCCATCGCGAACAGCGTCATCTCGGGGGCCAAGCTGGTGTGCGAGATCGAGGTGCCCAAAGCGCCCGGCGGGCACTCGCTCGAGCTCGACAAGGTGCAGATCGAGTTCACGCCGAGCGACGGCGGAACGAAGCAGATCTTCACCCAGGTGAAGAGCCCCGAGGACTGCTCGGCGATGGCGTTCTACGAGCAAGACGGCGTGATCAGGCTCTGCGAGGACACGTGCGTCGCCGTGCGTCAGGACAACGCCGCGCGCATGGAGCTGCTCTACGGCTGCTCGGTCAACCCGGACTGAGCGAGGGGGCGGCCCCGGGGGGCGCGGCGCTCCGGGGCTCACCACCGGGCGAGCGCAGGCGGAGCGCGGGAGGCGGGCTCCCGCGCCGGCGCCTGCTGCTATGATCCTGCACGGGGAGGCCGATGCGGGTCGATGTGGCGTGCCGTGCGGGCCACGGCGGGTGCGAGGAGCCGCAGGCGCTCACGCTGGGCGAGCGCCGCGTGCGGGTGACGGAGATCCTCGACCGCTGGCCGGGCGTCGATCACCTCTACTTCAAGGTGCTCGGTGACGACGGGGCGCGGTACATCCTGCGGCGCGATCTCGAGATCCCGGCCTGGGAGCTCGAGGTCTATGAGGCCGCGGAGGGGAGCCCGGTGTGGGCTCGCGGGGCCGGCCCGCTTCAGGGATAGACCAGCTTGCCGCGCACGAAGACGCGCTGGATCGCCGCGGCCTCGGGCGCGAACACGAGGTGCTGCAGCGTCTCCGCCTCGCCGTGCACGTACTCGGGGAGGCGGATGGCGAGGAAGTCGGCCTCCTTCCCCGGCTCGAGGCTGCCGATGACGCGCCCGAGGCCGATCGCGTCCGCGGCGCCCTGCGTGGCGGTGACGAACAGCTCGGCCGGCGTCACGCGGTCGCCGAGGCAGAGGGCGTTGTCGAAGGCGCTCGACATGCTGCGCCGCATGTCGAAGCTGCGGCCCGCGCCGACGTCGCTGCCGAGCGCGACCGGCACGGCGCGGGCGCGCGCCTCGGCGAGGCGCATGCGCCCGCTGCCCAGGAAGAAGTTCGAGTCGGGGCAGTGGACGAGCGCCGCCCCCGCCGCCGCGATGCGGTCCCACTCGCGCGGCGAGAGGTGGATGCCGTGCGCGAGCACGGCGCGCCCCGAGAGCAGGCCGACGCGGTCGTAGATGTCGATGTAATCGCGCGCCCACGGGTGCTCGCGCAGCGCCGCCTCGCCCTCCGCCGGGGTCTCGGCGACGTGCGTCTGCACGAGCAGCCCGTGATCCGCGGCGAGCCTCGCGGCCGCCTCCATCAGGGCGCGCGAGCACGTCGGCGCGAAGCGCGGCGTGATCGCGAACTCGAGCAGGCCGGAGCCCTCGCCGTGCCAGCGCTGCACGAGGTCGCGGGCCGCCGCGATCGCCTCGTCGCGCGGGACGCAGAGCTCCGCCGGGCAGCGCTGGTCCATCAGCGTGAGGCCGGCGATGCCGCGGAGGCCGGCGCGCTGCAGGGCGCGGAACAGGCGATCGGTCGCCGCGGCGTCCGAGCTGGAGAAGACGACGCACGTCGTCGTGCCCGACGCGAGCAGGCGACCCGTGAACTCGCCCGCGACGAGCGCGGCATAGCCGTCGTCGCGGAAGCGGGCCTCCTCCGGGAAGACCGACCGCTCGAGCCACTGGAGCAAGGGGCCGCTGGCGCTGCCGATGACGCGGGTCTGCGGGAAGTGGACGTGCGCGTCGATGAAGCCCGGCATCAGCACCGCAGGGCGCAGGTCGAGCACCGGCCCGGCGAACGCGCCCGGCGCAAAGGGCGCCGCCCGCACGACCCGACCGTCGCCGCCCACGACGAGCAGCGCGTCGTCCAGGTAGCGGACCTCGGCCCCCGGGGAGCCGGCCCCGTCCGCGGGCGCGGCGGCCGGGGTGAGCAGGCGACCGCGGTAGGCGCGCGGCGACTCGGGGCGCGGCGCGCTCATCGGACCGCGATCTCGCTCCGGCGCGCCCAGCCCATGACGAGGCTGTCGCCGTGGTGCTGCGCGACGAGCGCCCACCCGCCCGCCTCGCGCACGATCATCACGAGCTCGCCGGCCGCGATCGCGCCGACCCGGGAGCCGTCCGCCCGCGGCTCGTCGCGCAGCGTGATGCCGCGCGCGGCGATGCCGAGCTGCAGGCGGCCGGTCGCGCCCGGCTCCTCGCCCTCGTCGTCGAGGCCCGGGAGCTCCGCGCCGGGCGACGGCCCGTCGTCGGCGTCGGCGCCCTCGTCGAAGCGGAAGCGAGGGGCCGCCGGGGAGCGCCGGTCGAGGAGGTGGGCGAACCGGCTCGCGCTCGGCATCGGCGACCGCGGCCCGCCCACGCCCGCGGCGCGCAGGAGGGCCGGCGCCGCCGGGAGCAGCACGACCGCCGCGGCGACCAGCAGCAGGAGCCCGGTCAGCCGATCCAGCCGGCGCGCGCGCCCCGGGGCCGGGGCGGCCTCCGGGGCGGCGGACGACGGCTGCGCCGGCGCGCCCGCGCGGCCCGCGTCGGCGGGCGGCGCGGCGGCGGGGCCCGCGTCGGCGCGCCGCGCGGCGGCGGGGCCCGCGCCGGTGTGCGGGGCGCGCGTGTCGCGAGGGCCGGGCGAGGCGTCCTGTCCGGCGGGGGGGTCGACCATCAGCGCAGAGGATACGCGCTGCCGCGAGCCCGGTCGACCGCGTGAGATCCGCTGGCCGGCGCGAGGCGCCGGCGTCGCGCGGCGATCTACGGCGTGGGGGACTCGAGGGCAGACATCTTTTCCCGGAGCCGCGCGAGCGCGTCGGGGCGCTCGCCGGAGAGGTCCCGGCGCTCGCGCGGATCGGCGGCGAGATCGAACAGGAGCAGCCGGTCCCGCTTCTTCCGCTTGAGCGCGATCAGCTTGAGATCGCCGTCGATGAGCGCGGCGCGGCGGGCCGTGCGGGCGAAAACCGGCCCGCGGGGCGCGCGCCCTTCGCCGGTCGCGATCGGGACGAGGGACTCGCCCTCGACGCCGGCGGCCTCCGCGCCGCCGAGGCCGAGGACGGTGGGCGCGATGTCGGCGGTGCTCACCGGGTGCGGGTAGTGGCCGGGGGCGGCGCCGGGGAGGGCGACGACGAGCGGGACGCGGATCGCCTCCTCGTAGAGCTCGAGGCCGTGCCCGAGGGAGCGGTGCTCGCCGAGCGCCTCGCCGTGCGAGCCGTGGACGAGGATCGCGGCGCGGCCGGCCCGGGGGCCCCTGGCCACCGCGTCGAGCAGCGCGCCGAGCTGCCGGTCGACGTAGGCGATCTCGCCGTCGTAGGCGGCCGTCCTGCCGTCGCCGAAGTGGATGCCGGGGTGGTCGACGTAGCGCTCGTGGGCGTCGAAGAGGTGGAGCCAGAGGAAGATCGGCTCGGCGCGCTGGGCGTGGGCGTGGGCGTCGAGGATCTCGATGGCCTTCCTGACCGCGAGGTGGCCGGTCGCCCGGCGCTCCGGGTGGGCCAGGTCGTAGACGGTCTCGAAGCGGTCGAACCCCTGGGCGAAGCCGCGCTCTGGGCTGATCCAGGCGAACGAGCTCACGGCGGCGGTGAGGTAGCCCGCGCGCTTCAGGCGCTCGGCGAGGGTGTCGTTCTCGGGCAGCAGCGTCGGCCATGCGCGGCGGTCGCGCGCGGCGCGGCTCAGGCGCCGGCCGGTGACGAGGGGCGCGATGGACCGCTGGGTCTCGCTCGAGGTGGCGTAGGCGCGCTCGAACACCACGCCGCGGGCGGCGAGCTCGGCGAGCCGCGGGGTCGTGTCGCGGCGATAGCCGTAGGCGGAGGTGTGGTCGGCGCGGACCGTGTCGAGGGTGACGAGGAGGATGTCGGGGCGGTGCTGGGCCGGCGAGGCGGGCGAGGCGGAGGCGGCCGGGGCCGGCGAGGCGGAGGCGGCCGGGGCCGGCGAGGCGGAGGCGGCCGCGGCCGGGGTGGGTGAGGCGGAGGCGATCGCGGCGGGCGCGGCGGAGGCGGCCGCGGCGGGTGAGGCGGAGGCGGGCGCGGCGGAGGCGGCCGCGGCGGGCGCGGCGGGCGCGGGCGCGGCCGCGGCGGGCGCGGCCGCGGCGGGCGCGGCCGGGGCGCGCGCGGCCGCCACGGCGAGCAGGATCGTGCCGCCCCCGAGCGCGCCGCTGCAGTCCTGATCGACGCCGCCGCCCGCGACGCTCGGCGCGCCGGGATACCGGGTCGGGTCGCCCTCGTCGCAGTCGAAGCCGCCGAAGTGCGAGCCCGTCCCGTCGCCGTCGCGGTCGGTCCATCGCTCGAGCGCGCCGAAGAGCGTGGCCGCGAGCCCGCCGCCGGCGCGCAGCGCCTGGCCGAGCGGGGGGAACGACTCGATCCGGGCGGTGGCGGCCATGAGGACCAGGGCCGCGAGCGGGACGCCCGCGAGGCTGGCGACGCGCCCGACCGCGGCGCCGAGGTCGATGCTGGAGACGAGCGCGGTCGCGACGAGCGCGATGGCGCCGTCGACGAGGGCGGCGCGCACGGCGGCGCCGGCGTCCTCGGTGGCGCTCCCCGCGAAGGCGGCGAGGGGCGCGAAGGCGGCGATGAGGGGCAGCGCGCCGATGGCGGCGCCGGCGACGGCGAGGATCCACGGCTTCACCCCGCGGGCGGCGAGGCGGTCGCCGAGCGCGACGAGGCGCTGGGTGAGGAGCGCCGCGGCCGCGACGCCGGCCAGGCCGAGGACGCCGAAGGTGGCGCCGGCGAGGCCGCGGTGGTGCGTGGCCGCCTTGAGGAGGGCGGCGAGGGCGGCGAGGACGGGCACGGACACGCCGATCCACAGGGCGATGCGGAGCACCGCGAGCCGCTCGGCGCCCGCGCCGACGATGCCGCGGAAGCCGCGGCCGGCGGCGCGGGCGAGGATGAGCGCGAGCGTGACCAGCGGGAGCAGGACCGCGGCGCCGACGAGGAGGCCGTCGAGGAAGGACGCGCCGGCGCGGGCGGTGCGCAGCGCGGTCGGGACGGCGGCGAGCGCGGCGACGCCGAGGCCGAGCACGCAGGCCTCGCCGAGGCGGGTGGTCCAGCCGCCCGGGCGCGAAGGCGGGGGGGCGGGGCGCGACGGCGGGGGGACGGACCGCGCGGGCGGCGCGCTCGATCGGGCAGGCGGCCCGCTCGGCCGCCGGGGCGGGACGCTGTCATGGGAGCCGGCGGCGCTCGGCGGCGGCGTGGAACCTGGTTCGGCGATGATCATGGGCACACTGGGAGGGCCGCGCGGGGGCCTCGCGAGGGGCCTGTCGCGCCTGGCCGCGAGGTCACGCGAGGTCGTGCGCCCTTGGGGATCAGGGGCCTACCATCGGCGTGCGGGGCCGCAAAGTATCCGGCGGGCGAGCGGCGAGGCGGAGCGGGCGGCCTGAGCGGAGGAGGGAGCGCGGCGCGCCGGGCGGGGGCGCGGGGCGCGGCGTGCTCCGTGGCGCGCCCGGCCCTGAGGTCGACCGCGGGGGAGGGCGGGGAGGAGGCGTCGCGCGATCGCGTGCTGGCGGGATCCGGGCAGCCGCCTGACCAATCCCCTCATTTGTGGCCGTTTCCAACGAGAAATTGAACATGAAGGCGGGGAGGCAGGAAGATTTCCCAGAGATTTTGCTTCCCCTCTTCCCGTCTTCATGTGAATTCCCCGAAAAATCGAGGGGATGCCTCAGGGGGCGCAAGGGACACAGGGAAGAGAAGGCCCTCTCTCTCCCTCGCGCCCTTTGCGGCTTCTCTTCCTCCCGCATCCGCGCGCCTTCCGCTCCCTCACCGGCGGATCCAGCGGGCGACACGACCTGTTGAATCTGGACGAGCTTCAACCCATGCGGCGCTCTTCATTGGGCCGCCGTTCGCGACGCCAGACGAGCGCCGCCACACACGAGAGGCCAAGAACGAGCTCCACGACGGTCGCCAGCACGAGCGCCTGCGCCGGCATTCCGTCGACGGCCATGCTGAGGAGGCGAGAGAGACCGTAGGAGACGTACGTCACCGCGCCCACGATCGTCGCGGTGAACGCCAGACGCGAGGCGAATGCACCGAGCATGATCAGCACGCCGGAGCCGAGGAGCGAGCCACCCGCGGCCCGTGTCTCGCTGAGCAGGCTGCGGCTGTCGCCGAGCTCGATCCCGCTGGTCGCATGGAAGGCGGCGGGCGCGAGGAGCGTCGCGCCGCCGATCCCGAGGAGCACCAGACCGGCGATGAGCAACGTGACCGTCTCGACCTGCCAGCGCTGCGTGCTCGCCGTTCCCTTCGATACGGGCGTCGTCACGACCTCGGGCGCGGTCATCCCCGGCGCCGCTCGGCCAGGAAGGCGCGTCACTGCCACACACCGGACGCCGCCGCGGCACGGCAGAAGTCGCCGAAGTCGCGGGGCTGCCGGCCCAGGGCGTCGAGAACGCCGCCCCCGAGCGACGCGTTGCGGCCGTCGAAGACCTCGACGCAGAGGTTCGTGAGGAGGTCGGCGTAGTCGGGCCCGACAGACTCTGTGAGGGCGGTACGGAATGCGTCCGGCGAGAGGGCGACATAGTCGACCTTCCGCCGCGCCGCGGCCGAGATCTCGGCCGCCGCCTGGCCGAACGTCAGGAGGCGCGGTCCGGTGAGCTCGTAGAGCCGGCCGGCGTGGCGGTCGTCGGTGAGCGCGGCGACCGCGACGTCGGCGATGTCGTCGACGTCGACGAACGGCTCGTGGACGTCGCCCGCAGGCAGGGCGATCACGCCCTGATGAACCGATTCGAGCAGGTGGCCCTCCGTGAAGTTCTGCGAGAACCAGCTTGCTCGGAGGAGCGTGAAGCTCGCGCCCGACGCCCGCACGATGCGCTCGCACCGCTCCGCGTTGGCCTCACCCCGACCCGAGAGCAGCACCAGCCTCGTGACGCCCGCGTCGACCGCCGTCGACGTCAGCGCCTCGATCGCCGCCGTCGCGCCGGGCGCTGCGAGATCCGGGAAGTATGAGATGTAGACGGAGTGGATGCCCTCGAGTGCCCTCCGCCACGTGGACGGGTCTTCCCAGACGAACGGCGGGTCCGAGCGTCGCGAAACACCCGTGACGGGGTAGCCTTGCTCCGCGAGCCGGCGGACGATCCGCCGACCGGTCTTGCCGGTCGAGCCGATGACGAGAACGGGATCTGAACGCATGGATAGGGTCCTCCTGGGCGGGTGCCCAATCCACCGTGCGGCGTCCGCATTGGACTGACAATCATCGAGCGTCCGGTAATCTTTGCCGATCGTCCAACCCGGCTGGACGCATGGTCGAGACACGGCCATGCTGGAGCGGTGTCGAGCGCATGCAACCTCGCTCCTGCCACGGACCCGCTCGGCGAGTCGCTGCACCTCCTGCGGTTGACGGGCATTCTCTACTGTCGCGCCGAGCTCTCCGCGCCGTGGGGCGTCGACGTGCCCTCGCTCGAAGGGTTGATGACGCTCCAGGTGATCACCGCGGGGCAGTGCTGGATCGAGGTCGACGGGGCTCCCCCGCGGCGCCTCCAGCAGGGGAGCCTCGCGCTGATCCCTCACGGCACGCCGCACCGCCTCCGCAGCAGCGTCCACGCGCGCACGGAGCCGCTCTTCGAGATCCCGGTGGAGCAGGTCAGCG
Source organism: Sorangium cellulosum (assembly GCF_004135735.1). Taxonomy (GTDB): domain Bacteria; phylum Myxococcota_A; class Polyangia; order Polyangiales; family Polyangiaceae; genus Sorangium; species Sorangium cellulosum_F. The sequence continues at coordinate 1,414,638 of NZ_CP012670.1, forward strand.
ACCGATACGAGATCATGCGCCACGGCGGCGGCGGCGAGGTCACGCACGTCACGTACGCCGCGATGCGCGTCGAACACCTGGTCGCCCGACGTCTCGTCTCGCAGCTTCCCGACGTCCTGCAGATCGACACGTGGGACGACGACGACGCGGGCTGGATCCACAGCACGCTGCGCCTCATGTCGCGTGAGGCCCTCGCCCTCCGCCCGGGCGGGGAGACGATCATGACCCGACTCGCCGACGTCCTCGTCGTCCAGGCGATCCGGTCATGGCTCGTCTCGGCGCCTGAGGCGGGCCGGGGCTGGCTTGCCGCCCTGCGCGACGAGCACGTGGGACGGGCGCTGTCCGCGATACACCGCTCGCCGGAGCGCGCGTGGAGCCTCGCGTCGCTCGCCCGCGAGGCTCGCATGTCCCGCTCGGCGTTCGCGGCGCGGTTCACCGAGCTGGTGGGCGAGCCCGCCATGCATTACCTCACCGAGTCGCGGATGCAGCTCGCCCGCACGCACCTCCAGCAGACGTCGGAGCCGCTGGCGGACATCGCGCGGCGCGTCGGCTACGGGTCCGAGGCAGCGTTCTGCAAGGCGTTCAAGCGGACGTTCGGCGCGCCGCCAGGCAGCGTGCGTCGCGCCGCGACGACGACGCCGGAGCACGCGCCGAGCGCAGGTGCCCGACCGTGAGTCGATGCGTCACGACGCGCAGACGACGGGGGCGATCGGCAAGAGGTAGGGGATGCGCCCTGACAAATCCCCTCATTTTTGTGGCCGTTTCCGACGAGAAATTGAACATGAAGGCGGGAAGGCAGGAAGATTTCCCAGAGATTTTGCTTCCCCTCTTCCCGTCTTCATGTGAATTCCCCGAAAAGGTCGCGAACCCTCACCCGGATGCACGTTCCTCTGGAATCAAGGCGTCTGCGCAGGCAGCACGAGGCCTCCTCGTCCGCCGATCAGGGCATCGGGCAATCGACAGGTCGTGTCTGGCCACGCAGCCGCTGAGGGCGCTCTGTCCCGCTCACCCGCGCATCGACCGCGCAGCCCTCCGTCCGGGCACCTGGCGCCCGGCACCGGACGGGCGACAGGCCGGCGCGGACGCCAGACGGGCGACAGAACAGCGCCGCGCAGCCGCCGCGCGCCGGTGACGGCCAGTCCGGCAGAACCGGTAGAACCAGCAAACGAGAAACGCCGCGAACCCGCTTGACCCCCCGCGCGAGCGCAAGCTATGTTCGCCGCATGCCCCGCGCGCTCCCCGCGCCCTGCGCTCGCTCCCTCCGCTCCGAGGCGGTCATCCTCGGGAGCGTCGAGCGTATCGCCGCTCAGGTGGGGTTGCTCGCGGCTGGGTTCTGCTGGTGGTGCTGGTGGCTTACCGCGGCGGGCCCCTACGACGGGTGACGCGCCTCCCCCGCGGAGGCCGACCTGGAAGGAAGAAAAGGAGGCCCGCCGAACAACGGTGGGCCTTTTCGTTTTTGTCCGCTATTCAGGGCGCCGCAGATCGAGTCTGAAGGAGCAGTGTTTGCCAGAACGGCCGTGAGATGAGGAGCGAACCATGATGCATGCCGTGATCGATGCGCTCTGCGCGGGCGTGGACCTCTCCGTGGAGCAGGCCGAGGCGCTGTTCCGCGACGTGGTCGCCGGGGCGCTCACCGAGGTCGAGCTCTCGGCCCTGCTCGTCGCGCTCAAGGCGAAGGGCGAGACCCCCGCCGAGATCGCGGGCGCCGCGCGCGCGCTCCGGGCGGCGTCGGCGCCGTTCGAGCGGCCCGCCTACGTCTACGCCGACTGCTGCGGCACCGGCGGCGACGGGCAGCGCACCGTCAACGTGTCGACCGCGGTCGCCTTCGTGACGGCCGAGGCCGGCCTCCCGGTCGCCAAGCACGGCAACCGCTCCGTCTCCTCCCAGTGCGGCTCCGCCGACGTGCTCGAGGCGCTCGGCGCCCGGCTCGACCCGCCGGCCGACGTCTCGCGCAGGGCCCTCGACGAGGCCGGCTTCTGCTTCCTCTTCGCGCCGCAGTACCACGCCGGGCTCCGCCACGCGATGCCGGTGCGCCGCGCGCTCAAGGTGCGCACCATCATGAACCTGCTCGGGCCGCTCGTGAACCCGAGCGCGCCGTCCATCCAGGTGATGGGCATCTACGACCCGGAGCTCGTCTCCCACGCCGCGCGCACGCTCGGGATGCTCGGCTGCCAGGCGGCCCTCGTCGTGCACGGCGGCGGGCTCGACGAGATCGCGCTGCACGCCCCGACCCGCGCCGCCCTGCTCCGCGACGGCGTCGTCGAGGAGCTCACGCTCGAGCCCGCGGACGCCGGCGTCACGCCCGCGCCGATCGAGGCGCTCCGCGGCAGCGGCCCGGCCGCGAACGCGGCGTGGCTCCGCGGCATCCTGGAGGGGCGCGGGGAGCCCGCGCACATGGACGCGGTCGCGATCAACGCGGGGGCGCTGCTCTGGATCTCCGGGCGCGCGGCCACCCTGCGCGAGGGCACGGCCGCGGCGCTCGACGTGCTCAGGTCGGGGCGCGCGGGCGAGCGGCTCACGCGGTTCGTGGCGCTGAGCCGCGAAGGCGCCCAGGACGCGGCGAAGGAGGCGAAGCATGGCTGAGCAGGGCAGCAGCGTGCTCGCGCGCATCGTGGCGCGGAAGCGGGTCGACGTGGCGGAGCGCGAGCGGCGGACCCCGCTCGACGCCCTCCGCGCGAAGGCCGCGCCCACCTCGCGCAGCCTGCGGCGCGCGCTCGCCGCGCCGGGCGCGCGGTTCATCCTGGAGTGCAAGAAGGCCTCCCCGTCCGAGGGCGTGATCCGGCCCGACTTCGACCCGCACGCGGTCGCCGCGGCGTACTACGGCGTCGCCGACGCGGTGAGCGTGCTGACCGACGAGCCGTTCTTCCAGGGCAGCTTCGCGTACCTCCAGGCGGTGCGCGAGGTCGTGGACGTCCCGATCCTCTGCAAGGACTTCGTCGTGACCCCCTACCAGGTGGTCGAGGCGCGGGCGTACGGCGCGGACGCGATCCTGCTGATGATGTCGGTGCTGGACGACGCGACCGCGCTCGCGTGCCTGCGCGTCGCCGAGGAGCTCGGCATGGACTGCCTCGTGGAGGTCCACGACGAGGCGGAGCTCGACCGCGCGCTCGCGCTGCCGGCGCCCGTGCTCGGCATCAACAACCGCGATCTGAAGACGCTCAAGGTCGACCTCGCCGTGTCCGAGCGGCTCGCCCCGCGCGTGCCGGCCGACCGGATCGTGATCGCGGAGTCGGGCGTCGCGTCGCGCGCCCACGTGGAGCGGCTCTCCCGCGCGGTCGACGGCTTCCTCGTGGGCACGTCGCTCATGCGCCGCCCCGACATCGCCGACGCCGCGCGCGCGCTGGTGACCGGCCGGGTGAAGATCTGCGGCCTGACCCGGCCCGGGGACGCGCGCGAGGCGGAGCGCCTCGGGGCGCGCTTCGGCGGCCTCATCTTCGCCGAGGCGTCGCCGCGGCGGGTCACGCGCGCGCAGGCCGAGCCCGTGATCGCCACCGCCGCGGGCCTGCCCTTCGTCGGCGTTTTCCTGAATCAATCCGTGGACTTCGTCGCCGACACCGCGCGCGGCCTCGGGCTCCGCGCCGTGCAGCTCCACGGCGACGAGGACGCCGCGTTCATCGAGGCGCTGCGGCGCGATCTGCCCGAGGGGTGCGAGGTCTGGAAGGCGGTCCCGATGGCGCCGTCCGGCGAGGCGACCTCCGGCGAGGGGGCCGGCGCCGCCGGCGTCGCCGGAGCTCCGGGGGGGTCCGGGGCGCTCGCCGCGGCCCCGGGCGGCGCGGACCGGCTCGTCTTCGACACGCGCACGGCCGAGGCGCGGGGGGGCACCGGCCGGACCTTCGCCTGGAGCGCGATCGAGGGGCACCCGGCGCGGGACCGGAGCTTGCTCGCGGGCGGGCTCAACCCGGGCAACATCGCCGCGGCGCGCCGGGTGGGGACCTGGGCGCTCGACGTGAGCTCGGGCGTCGAGCGCGCGCCCGGCGAGAAGTGCGCGGATCTGCTCGTGCGCCTGTTCGACGGCGCGCGCGGCCCCTCGCGCCACGACCCCGCCCCGGCGGCCCCGGCGGACCGCGCTTCCCCCTGACGGCATCACCGGAGCCACCGCATCACCGAAGCAACCGCATCATCGAAGCAACCGCATCACCGGCGTACCGACGTACGCACAACGACGATCGAGGCAATCACCATGCAGCACAGCGGCCGCTTTGGCGCCTTCGGCGGCGCCTATGTCCCGGAGATCCTCGTGCCCGCGCTCGAGGAGCTCGAGCGCGCCTACCTGGACGCGCGCGGCGATCCGGCGTTCACGGCGGAGTTCAACGCGCTGCTCGAGCGCTACGCGGGCCGGCCGACGCCGCTCTACCGGTGCCGCAACCTGACCGGCGATCCGCGGGTCCGGGTGTACCTCAAGCGCGAGGACCTGCTCCACGGCGGCGCGCACAAGACGAACCAGGCGCTCGGCCAGGGGCTGCTCGCCCGGCGCATGGGCAAGCGGCGGCTCATCGCCGAGACCGGGGCGGGCCAGCACGGCGTCGCGACCGCGATGATCGGGGCCCTGCTCGGGATGCCCACGCGCATCTACATGGGGGCGAAGGACGTCGAGCGGCAGCGGCTCAACGTCTTCCGGATGCGCCTCATGGGCGCCGAGGTGGTGCCCGTGACCTCGGGCTCGCAGACGCTGAAGGACGCCCTCAACGAGGCGCTGCGCTACTGGACCGAGAGCTACGAGGACACGCACTACCTGATCGGGACGGTCGCCGGACCCCACCCGTTCCCGACGATCGTGCGCGATTTCCAGTGGATGATCGGCCGCGAGGCGCGGGCCCAGATCCTCGAGGACGAGGGGCGCCTGCCCGACGCGGTGCTCGCGTGCGTGGGCGGCGGCAGCAACGCGATGGGCATCTTCTCCGAGTTCATCCCGGACAAGGATGTGGCGCTCATCGGCGTCGAGCCCGCGGGGCACGGGCTCTCGACCGACAAGCACGGGGCGACGCTCCTCAAGGGGCGCCCGGGCGTGCTGCACGGGTCGGAGACCTACATCCTCCAGGACGAGCACGGGCAGGTCGCCGAGACGCACTCGGTGTCGGCGGGGCTCGACTACCCGGGCGTGGGGCCGGAGCACGCGCACCTCATGACGTCGGGCCGGGCGACGTACGTGGCGGCGAGCGACACCGAGGCGCTCGACGCGTTCCAGCGGCTCGCGCGGAGCGAGGGTATCATCCCGGCGTTCGAGTCGGCGCACGCGATCGCCCACGCGCTGAAGCTCTCGGCGGAGGCAGCGCGGGAGGGGAGGGAGACGGTGCTCGTCGTGAACCTCTCCGGCCGCGGAGACAAGGACATGGAGCAGGCGCAGAGGCTGCTCGATCCCGGGAGGTCGACATGAAGCGGGAGACCATCAAGACGCGCTACGATGGCGCATTCGAGCAGCTCGCGAGGCGGAAGGAGGGGGCGTTCATCCCCTTCCTGATGCTCGGGGACCCTGATCTCGAGACGAGCGCGCGGCTGCTGCGCGCGGCGGTGGAGGGCGGCGCGGACGCGCTCGAGGTCGGCATCCCGTTCTCGGATCCGATCGCGGACGGGCCGACGATCCAGGCGGCCGCGGTGCGGGCGCTCGAGGCGGGGGTGCGGCCGGCCGACTGCATCGAGCTCCTCGCGAGGCTCCGGGCGGACGCGAAGGACGTGCCGATCGGTATCTTGACGTACGCGAACCTCGTGAAGCACCGCGATCTGAAGGGGTTCTACGCGTCGGTGGCCGCGGCCGGGGTCGACAGCGTGCTCGTCGCCGACGTGCCCGTGCGGGAGTCGGAGCCGTACGTGGCGGCGGCGCGGGCGGCGGGCGTGGCGCCGGTGTTGATCGCGCCGCCCAACGCGCCGGAGGCGACGCTGCAGATGCTCGCGGAGCGGTGCTCCGGGTACACGTACTGCGTCGCGCGCAAGGGCGTGACCGGGGCCGACGAGCAGGTGCAGCTCGGCCACGGGGCGCTCTTCGAGACGCTGCGCCGGTTCGGCGCGCCGCCGCCCATCCTGGGGTTCGGGATCTCCAAGCCCGAGCACGTGCGCGCCGCCCTGGAGGCGGGGGCGGCGGGCGTCGTCAGCGGGTCCGCGGTCGTCCAGAGGGTCGCGGCGCACCTCGGGGATCCCGAGGCGGCGGCGCGCGCCGTGACGGGCTTCGTCCGCGAGATGAAGGCGGCCACGGCGCGCTGAGCGTCAGGCGTGCGCGACGCCCGCCCCCTCGCGGGGGGAGGGGCCCGCAGGGGGCTCGCCTCCGGGGCTTGCGTTCCGGCGAGCCCCTGTCGTGGCTCGCCTCCACTCCAGCCCCTCCGGTGAGCCCCCTGCGGGCCCCTCCCCCCGCGAGGGGGCTCGACCTACATGCCGTCTTCGTGGGCGCCTGTCAGAAGAGGCCCACGGAGAAGTGGAGGGCGCCGGTGCCCTCTTGCAGCTCCTCGCGGGGGGCCAGGTTGAAGCCGTAGTCGAGCGCCAGCGGGCCGATGGGGGTGTTCACCCGCAGGCCGGCGCCGAGCGCGTAGCGGAGCGTGCGCGGATCGAGGTTGACGTTCCTCGCCCTGACCCAGAGGTTGCCCGCGTCGAGGAAGAGGCCGAGCTGCAGCAGATCGGTCAGCGGGACGCGCAGCTCCGCGCGCGGGTTCAGCACGACCGTGCCGCCGCGAGGGATGTCGTAGAGCTCGACGTTGCCCCCAGATCCGACGGCCCGTCGCGCCTCGTCCAGGCCGTCCTCGGGGTAGAGCGACTCGGCCAGGTGGGAGCGGAGCGAGTCGACGCCGCCCAGGAAGAACAGGCGGTCGGGGTAGGTGCCGCTCTCGGCGACGAGCGGCTGGATGTACCCGCCGGACAGGCTCAGCGCCAGGACGAGGCTCGGCCGCTCCGTGAACGGGATGTAGCCCGACACGCGGCCCGTGAACCGCAGGAAATGGCTCTCGCGGAAGGCCGAGCCGGTGTCGTCCCGGTCGAAGGCGTCGACGTGCTCCACGCCGCCCGAGAGGAGGAAGCCCTCGGTCGCGGCGAAGGGGCTGTCCCGCGTGTCCCAGGACGCGTCGAGCCGCTGCGCCAGGGCGATCGTCTTGCCCTCGGGCATGCGGAGCTGGTTGAGGATGTCGCTCTTCTTCTCGCGGTCGGTGTCCTGGAAGAAGCCGACGTCGTTCAGCTCGGTCGACACCGCGAGCTGCGTCGTCACGGCGCGGCGCGGCCGGTACGTGATCGCCGGGATGAGCGCCTGCTTCGTGAAGCCGAAGTCGAGCTGGTTGTCGCGCACGTCGATGCCCGAGAGCGACAGGCTGACGAGGGGGCCGAGGCCGATGTCCGGGAGCGTGATCGAGACGGTGTTGCGGCGCTCGAGCTGCAGGTCGCCGCTCAGGTTCTCGTAGTGGCGGCGCGCGGTGGCGTCCGGGATCATGAACTCGAACAGGTAGCTGAGCTGGATGCGCATCGTGAGGCCGATGGCCAGCCCGCCGATGTTGCGGTGCCCGTACTCGAAGGCGAAGCGGATGCCCTCGCCGGTGGAGAAGCCGATCTGCGGGTTGAGGTACTGCGGGAGCTGCTCGACCACGCTGATGATGACCCGCTTGTCCTTCTGCGGGACGTCCGGATCCTCCAGCGCGATCGAGACGCTGGAGAAGGGGCCGAGCGTGGCGATGCGCTCCTCGCTCAGGCGCGCCTGCGACTGCCGGAACGGGGCGCCCTCGCGGAGCAGGACGCGGCGGAGGATCAGCCGCTCGTCGGTCCGGGTGGCCCCCTTGACGACGAGGCCCTTGACGGTCACCCGGTCGCGCTCGGCGATGATGAACCGCGCGCGGGCGCGCGTGCGGTCGGGCGACGGCTCGATGTCGGTGCGGACCTCGGCGAACGCGTACCCGAGGTCGCGGTACGCGTCGAGGATGCGCAGCCGCGCGGCGTCGAGGGCGAGCGTCGAGAGGGGCTGGCCCACCTCGAGATCGGCGATGGCGCCGAGCCAGCGCTCGCTGAACGGCGCGTCCTCCGCGCAGAAGCGACGGTCGCGCGCGTTCAGGTCGGCCTGGCCGCAGAAGCCCTTGTTGCCCTCGAACGCGAGGTCGTAGAGCTGGGTCTGCGGGCCGGGGTGGACCGGGATGCGCAGCGTCACCTCGGGGGCGCACGTGATGTGCTTCGCCGGGTCGGGGCGGCACGTGAGCGCGGGCGGGACGGGCGGCTCGGGGAGGGGGAGGCCGAGCGCGTCGGTGCGGCACTGGGCCGTGACGCGCTCCTTGGCCGGCTCCGGGAGGCAGGCGCCCTTCGGCGAGCGGCGCGCGCAGGTGGCGCGGAGCACGGAGACGGGGCCGACCACGGCGTTGAGGTAGCCCTTGCTGAAGTAGAGATCGCGCAGGTGCTTGAGGGCGCGATCGTACGTCTCCTGGACGTACGTCATCGCCGGGTTGAGCTCGATCGGCCTGGACCGGCCGCCGGCGCCCCGGGTCGGGCCGAAGAGGTCCGCGACGACGCGCGGGTCGGGGATCGAGAAGCCGTCGGCGCCGGGCAGGTCCTCCTCGAGGAAGCTCTCGATCTCCTGGCCGAGGTCGTCGGCGCTGAGCTCGCCCGTGAGGCAGGGGAAGACGCGCTTCGTGACGCGCACCTGCTCGTGCTCGCGAATGGTGAACACGAGGTAGCGGACCGGATCCGCCGGGGTGCCGCCGAGGGAGGGGGTGACCTCGGCGTCGAGGAAGCCGCGCTCGATGTAGAAGGAGCGGAGCCGATCGGCGAGATCGCCCGGCCGGGTCGCGGTCGCCTCGCCGAGCTCGAGCGCGGCCTCGAGGGCGTCGTCGTCGAAGGCGCGGTTGCCGTCGAAGGCGGGGACGATGCGCGAGCCGGGCTGGAGGTAGACGTAGAGGTAGTTGTTCGGGCCGACCGCGAGCACGCGGTGGGAGACCTCGGCGTAGTGGAAGCCGTTGCGGCGGAGCAGGTCGGCCATCTCGCGGTCGGCCTCGGCGAAGGCGGGCTCGTCGATGCGGGCGCCGACGCCGAGGCGGTAGCGCTGCTTGAGCGCGCCGAGCTCCCGGTCGGCGCGCGGATCGACCACGAAGACGCGCTGGGAGACGGTGCGCGGGGCGCCGGCCTCGATGTCGAGGGCGAGGACGATCTGGGCGCCGTCGTCGGTGTCGACCGCGCGCACGGCGACCCGCGCCGCGGGGTAGCCGTGCTGCGCGTAGAAGGCGCGGAGGCGGGGGGCGACCTCGGCGAGCCCGGGGGCGGTGATCTCGCCGCCCTCGGAGACGCCGGCGGCTTCCAGGGTGTCCTGCCGGTCGAGGGCGCCGCCGGTGATCTGGATGGTGGCGATGCGCCGGCGCGGCAGGACGCTGATCCGGAGCACGGCGCCGTTCGCGGCGAGGTGCGCCTCGGCCCACGCGCGGGCGAAGCGGCCGCTGCCGAGCAGCTCGCGCATGGCGCGGCGCGCGGCGTCGGCGCTGAGCGGCTCGCCGCGCTTGACGCGGGTGATCGGCGGGGGCGCGGCCAGCCAGCGATCGCCCTGGACGACGATTTCGATGTCGACGATCGGCTTGCCGGCGAGCGGGCCGAGGGCGATCGGCTCGCGGAGCGCGGGCACGTCGGTTGCTTCGGTCGGCGCAACCTGGGTGGGGGCGGCCGCAACCTGGGTGGGGTTGGCCGCAACCTGGGTGGGGTTGGTCCCAACCTGGGTGGGGTTGGCCGCAACCTGGGTGGGTCTGGCCGCAACCTGGGTCGGGTTGGTTCCAACCTGGGCGGGTCTGGCCGCAACCTGGGTGGGTCTGGCCGGGGTGGGTCTGGCCGCAACCTGGGTCGGGTTGGTTCCAACCTGGGTGGGTCTGGCCGCAACCTGGGTGGGGTTGGCCGCAACCTGGGTGGGGTTGGCCGCAACCTGGGTCGGGTTGGCCGGTCTGGCCTCCGCGCGCGTGGGGGTGGCGGAGGCGCCGAGCGGCACGAGGCCGAGCAGCAGGGGAGCGAGGGCGTGGCGGAAGCGAGCCATCAGGCGCGGAGCGCCGGGGGACGGAAACAGAGCGAACCGCCGGCTTGCACGAGGTGCGCAGCGTAGCCCGGTTGGGCGGCCATTTGGCAAGAGCCCGTCCGCGCGGCGCTCACCCCGGCCGTTTCCACGCCTTCCCGCCTCTCCGCGAGCTCCCCCCCCGCGGACCGGTTCACCCCCGCGCTCGGGATGCCGATGTGCGCGACGTGGGATCTCGGCGACCGAAGCTCGTGCTAGCGTCGCCGCCCGTGCGAGGCACAGGATGAAGGACCTGGCGATGCTGGTCGGCGCCGTGGCGCACGACTCCAAGGTGGTCACGCTGTGGGAGAGCCTGCGCGAGCACTTCCGCGAACATGGAATCCTGATTGATTTCGCGCTGTTCTCTACGTACGAGCGCCAGGTGGAGTCGCTGCTCCGCGGGCACATCGACGTCGCCTGGAACAGCGCCATCTCCCACGTGCGGGTGAAGCGGCAGACCGAGGGCCGCTCCCGATCGCTGGCGATGCGCGAGATCGACCGCGACTTCCACAGCAAGCTCCTGGTCCGCCGCGACGCCGAGGTCGGGGCGCTGAGCGACCTCGAGGGCAAGCTGCTCGCCGTCGGGAGCGCCGACTCGGCCCACGCGCGCATCCTGCCGCTCCACTTCCTCCGGCAGGCGGGCGTGGCGGTCGACAAGATCCAGCTTTTGCCGTTCGAGGTGGACCTCGGCAAGCACGGGGACACCGCGACGAGCGAGGTCCAGGCGCTCGCCGCCCTGCACGAGGGCAAGGCGCAGGCCGCGGCGGTCGGGGGCGCGGTGTGGCACGCCGAGCAGGCGAACGGCCACATCGACCTCCGCCGCGTCGATGTGCTCTGGACCACGCCGGCTTACGACTTCGCGATGTTCGACGCGCTGCCGACGCTGTCCGAGGCGAAGGCCGAGGCGTTCCAGCGCGCGCTGCTCGGCATGACGTGGAAGAACCCGAAGCACCGGCGCATCTTCGAGGCGATGGGCCACAAGCAGTGGGTCTCGGGCCGCGACGACCGCTACGGCGCCCTCGACGCGGCGCTCGCGGCCGCCTCCTGAGCCCCGGCCCCGGCCTGCCGGAACCCCCCGCCCACCGCCCCGGGCGCCCGCTACTCGAACTCGAGGCGCCACCGCAGATCGGCGCCCACGTTGCCGAGCGGCGAGCTCGCCGCGTCGTTCGCGTTGTCGTAGGACCCCTGCACGCTCATGCGATCGCTGAGCTTCACCTCCACGCCCGCGCGCACCTGGCTGCCCTGGGAGAGCCCCGTCGTCACGTTGGCGCGGACCGCGTCGGTGATGCGCTTGCCGAGCGTCACCGTCGGCTCCGGCGCGCCGGTCTTCGACGAGTAGCCGGTGCCGAAGCGGAACTCGTCGATGATGGGCACGATGGTCTTCACCGCCTTGTCGGCGCCCGTCAGCGACGACAGCGCCTCGAGCCCCACGGTCTCGCCGATCGACGACATGAGGCCCTGGTTGAGCTCGGCGCGCGTCACCCCGAGCGTCAGGAGCAGGACGATGTCCTCCTGGCTGAGCGGGGGATCGCTCGTCAGGTTGAGCCGGAGGTTCTCGGCGTCGCCCTGCGCGTGCAGCTTGATGCGCCAGTGCCCGCCGGTGCTCGCGCTGGCGCTCAGGCCGGCGCTCGCGGGCTCGGCGCCCGGGTCCGCCGCCGCGGCGCTGCTCGATGACGTGTAGCGGCGGTACTCGCTCTCGGCGCGCACGTCGACCTTCGGGGCGATGCGGAACGGGTCGTCGAAGCGGACGAACCCCTCCCGCACCTCGAACTCCGTGCTCCGCAGCATGAGCTTCGACGCGGGCAGGATCCGCAGCGTGCCGAGCGCGCCGAAGCGCTGGTTCGTGCCCGCCAGCTCGAGCCCGCCGGGCGAGACCTCCAGCCGCATGTCCGCCAGGTTGTTGGAGAAGCGGAGCGGGTTCGGCGACACCACCGTGACCTCGAACCGGACCAGGTCGGCCGCGGGATCGTACGTCTGCACCGACGTCCGCTGGCGACCCGTCAGGTCGCCGAGGTCGACGCTCATGACGATCGGGCGCGTGTAGTTGAACGACGTGAGCGTGATCCTGCCCGTGACGCTCGGGAGGTTCCTCTCCCCCATCCCGTCGTCCTCGATCCCGGGCTGGAAGGTCGCCGTGAGGTTGGCGTTCGCGGTGAGGTTCACCCCGTCCGCGATCGGCAGCTTCACGCCGGTCGCGAGGATCGAGGCCGTGGCCGTGCCGAGCGAGAGGCCGCGCACCGGCATGCGCCCCGACGCGGTCACCCGGCCCGAGCCGACCGTCGCCTCCGCCCGGGTCAGGCGCACCATGTCGCCGCCGAGCTCGATCTCCGCCTCGACGTCGTCGAGCGAGACCGGCAGGCCCACGAGGTCGATCTCGCCCTCCTTGAGCGTCGCCGAGCCCGTGTAGCGCAGCCCCGACAGCGGCCCGGTCACCTGGACCGCGGCCTCCACCTTGCCGCGCGCGCGCATGTCCGCGCTGACCTGCGACACGTCCGTCGGGCTGAGCCGCAGCGCGACGTCGAGGTCGGGCGCCGTGAGCGCCTTCTTGACCGCGCCGGAGGCGGTGAACCTGGCGGACAGGCCCGAGGCGGCGCCCTCGAAGCGGAGCTCCGGGAGCGTCACCGCGTTGTCCGCGAGGCGGATCGGCCCGCTCGGGCTCGCGAGCCGGAGCTGCTTCCCCTGCCGCTCCAGCTCGAGCTCCGCGATGGCCAGCGTGAGGGCCGCCTGCCGGGGATCGGCCATCGGCAGCCGCTCGACGTCGAGCGTCGCCGTGAGCTTGCCCTTCGGCGGCGCCGCCGCGAACGGGACGCCGGGGATCAGGTTCGCCAGGGTGCCGAGGTCGAGCGCGTGGATGCGCACCCGGCCGTCCACGATCTTGCGCCGCTGGCGCGTGGTGCGGAGCCCCTCGAGCGCGATCTGCCCGCCGAACAGCGAGCCGTTCGCCACGAACGACCCGTCCGGCAGGTCGCGCTCGAACTCCGCCGGATCGAACGGCGCGCCCTGCGGGTTGCCGCACCGGGTCGTGCCGAGGACCTTCGGCGGCTTGCCCTCGGGCAGGATCGCGACCTCGACCCGCGAGGGGGGCAGGCTCGCGTTGTGGATGCGGATGCGCGAGACGTGGACGTCCGCGACGCCCGCCATCCGGCTCACCGTGCCGCCGAGGCTCGCGACGCCCGACACCGAGCCGTCGAACAGCGGGCCCGCCGGCCCGAGCGCGTCGAGCCGCCGGAGCGGGATGCCGCTCGCGATCACGCTCCCCTTCAGCGCGCCGCCGTGGCGCACCGACAGGGACGCCAGCACCGAGCCGGTCCCCTTGCGCAGCGACGCCGAGCGGACGTCGAGCTGCATGCCGTCGGCGCCGGCGGTCTGGTCGTCCCACACGAAGTCGACGTCGACGTCGCCCTCGTCGAACCGCTCCTCGAGCAGCTCGATGTCGTCGAGCCGCATCCCGGCCTGCACGGCCAGGTAGCCGCCGCCGCACCGGTCCTTCGGGCCGCCGAGCGCGAAGTGGGCCCGCGCCGTCCCGCTCGCGACCGCCTTGTAGCCGGCGAACCGCGGGTCCTTGTCGAGGCGGAGGATCTCGAGCAGGTCGCGCGCGGCGAGGTGCGGCGCCTCGCGCGTGTCGACGGTCGCGTCCACGACGACGACCCCCGCCGCGCTGTCGAGCGAGCCGCCCCGGGCCAGGCTGTTCGACGGGTCGAAGTCGATCTTGATCGACGGGACGCGGGCCCGGCTCGCGCCGTGCCGCACCCGCGCGTTCTCGAGCGAGAGCAGGAGCGGCTCGAACGCGACCTTCGACGGCTCCACGTCGCCGATCGGGAACCCCGCGAACACGAACTTCTCGATGCCGACCTCGCCGGTGAGCTTCGGGTGCTCGTAGGGGCCGCGCAGCGTCGCCCTCAGCGTGGCGACGCCGGCGAGCTCGAGCGCGCTGAGCGGCGAGATCTCCGCGAGATCCACCCGCGAGCCCGCGTACACGTCGACCCCGAGCTGGTCGTTGAAGCCGAGCGAGACGCTGGTCTCGATGTGCGAGCTCGGCGTGTCGATCTCGAAGCCCGAGAGCACGACCGCGGTCGGCCGCACCTGGAACTTGCCGCGGACCGTGCCCTCCCGGACGCCCATCATGCGCTGGCGGGCGGGGTCATGGGTGGGGCGATCGAAGATCTCGAAGCCGCGCGTGTCGACCTCGAGCGGCCCCTCGAGGTCGAGCGGGACCAGCGTGCCGCCGAAGCGCGCGAAGCGGCCCTCGCGCAGCGTCCACGCGACGTGGGCCCGGGGGTGCACGGCGAGGTCGCGGAGCAGGCCGGGCAGCTCGACGCCGCGGACGTCGATCGGCCCCGCCTGGAGCGGCAGGCCCTCGTCGAACGGCCTGAGCTCCGCCGTGGAGATCTTCAGCTTGCCGTCGGCCCAGGCGACGTCGGCGTTCGCGAGCCGCACGGCGTCGGGGGTGGTCGAGATCTCGCCCGAGAGCCGCGTCACGAAGACCCTGCCGTCGAGGCCCGGCTGGTCGAGGACGACGGTGCCCTGGCTGCGGGGGAGCGCGAGGCCGAGCGGGGCGGCCGCGGCGTCGTAGTCGGCCTCGACGTCGAGCGAGACCGAGCCGGACGCGGGCGGCAGATCCACGAAGCGGTGCACGACCGGCACCGGCAGGCGCGCGCGCACGCGGCCGCTGAGCCGGGAGGGCATGCCGCCGCCCAGGCCGACGGCGCGGAGGGCGCCGAGCTCGAGCTCCACCCGCCGCCAGTCGCCGTCGGGGAGCGCGCACGGCGGCGCGGTGCCCGGATCGGGGTCGAAGTCGGCGGCGCCCTCCAGCCTCAGCCTGCGGACGAGCGCACGGTCGGGCTCGAGGCGGACGCGCGCGTCGAAGCGGCAGACGACGTCCTCGTCGACGCTGTCCTCCTCGGCCTCGCGGCCGGGCGTGGGGTGGGTGTGGACCACCGCGATGAAGCCGGCGCGCATCGCGAGCTCGAAGGCGTCGGACGGCTCGGAGGAGACGTCGACGTCGACCTCGTGCGCCTGGACGCGGACGCTGTCGATCGTGAGATCGAGCCACGCGTCGGTGATGGCCACCGAGGAGAGCGGCGCGCGCTCGAGCTTGGCGCCGCCGCCCTCGCCGGGGGTGGGCAGGGCGAGGTTCCTGAGCTCGCCGTCCTTCACCACCGCGCGGACGCGGGGGCCGAGGATCTCGACGTCCCCGGCGTCGAGGTGCCCGGCGAGCAGCGAGAAGAGGCGCGGGCGGATCGCGACGCGCTCGAGCTCGAGGAACGGCGCGCCGCCGTCCGAGGACTCGACGACGAGGCGGTTCAGGGCGACCATCAGGGGCCAGGCCTGCACGCGCACCTCGTAATGCGCCGTGATGCCGAGCTCGCGCTGGAGCAGCGCGGCGGTCTCGCGCGCCGCCCACGCGCGCACCGGCGCGGTCCGCACGAGGAGGCCGAGCGCGAGCGGGATCGCCCCGATCACCGCGAAGACGATGCACACGACGCGCACGACGAGGCGCCCGAAGTCGCCGCGGGCCCGCGGCGGCGCGCCCTTTCTCCTCGTGCCGTGCATCGGGGCGAAGCTTAGCTGATGCGCGGGCGAGCGCTTACGTGGGTGGGGTAATCCCGTTCACGGAAAATTCGCCCTGTCGTGGACCCCGAGCGGGACGACCTGGCGACGGTCGCGGGACGTCAGCCCTCGGTGAGCTTGCGGTAGCGGATCTTGCGGGGCTCGGCCGCGTCGGCGCCGAGGCGGCGCTTCAGGTCGGCCTCGTAGTCGGCGTAGTTGCCCTCGAACCAGACCACCTTGCTGTCGCCCTCGAAGGCGAGGATGTGGGTCGCGATCCGGTCGAGGAACCACCGATCGTGGCTGATGACCACGGCGCAGCCGGCGAAGTCGAGCAGCGCCTCCTCGAGGGAGCGGAGCGTGTCGACGTCGAGGTCGTTGGTGGGCTCGTCGAGCAGGAGCACGTTGCCGCCGCGCCGGAGCAGCTTGGCGAGGTGCAGGCGGTTGCGCTCGCCGCCGGAGAGGTCCTTGACCTTCTTCTGCTGGTCGCTCCCGGCGAAGTTGAAGCTCGCGACGTAGGCGCGCGAGCTCACCTCGCGCTTGCCGACAAGCAGCCGGTCCTCGCCGCCGGAGATCTCCTGCCAGACCGAGTTGTTCGGGTTGAGCGCGTCGCGCGACTGGTCGACGTACGCGAGCTCCACGGTCTCGCCGATCCGGAGCGCGCCCGAGTCGGGCTGATCCAGGCCCATGATCATGCGGAAGAGCGTGGTCTTGCCGGCGCCGTTCGGGCCGATCACGCCGACGATGCCGCCGCGCGGGAGCGAGAAGCTGAGGTCGTCGATGAGCATGCGGTCGCCGAAGCCCTTGCGGAGGTGCTCGGCCTCGACGACCACGTTGCCGAGCCGCTTGCCGGCGGGGATGTGGATCTCGGTCTCCTCGACCTTCTTGGATTTGTCCTCGGCGAGCAGCGACTCGTAGGCGGCGAGGCGGGCCTTGCTCTTGGCCTGGCGGGCGCGGGGGGCCATGCGCACCCACTCGAGCTCGCGCTCGAGCGTGCGCTTGCGCGCGCTCTCCTGCTTCTGCTCGAGCTCGAGGCGCTTCTTCTTCTGCTCGAGCCAGCCCGAGTAGTTGCCCTCGTACGGGATGCCGTTGCCCCGGTCGAGCTCCAGGATCCAGCCGGCCACGTTGTCGAGGAAGTAGCGGTCGTGGGTGACGGCGACGACCGTGCCGGCGTACTCGTGGAGGAAGCGCTCGAGCCACGCGACGCTCTCGGCGTCGAGGTGGTTGGTGGGCTCGTCGAGGAGCAAGAGGTCCGGCTTCTCCAGGAGCAGCCGGCAGAGGGCGACGCGCCGGCGCTCGCCGCCGGAGAGCTTGGCGACGTCGGCGTCGGGCGGGGGGAGGCGGAGCGCGTCCATGGCGCGCTCGACGACGCGGTCGATCTCCCAGCCGTTGGCGGCGTCGATCTTGTCCTGGAGCGCGGCGTACTCCTCGAGGAGCGCCTCCATGTCGGGCGGCGACTCGCCGAGCTTCTGGCCGATCTCCTCGAAGCGCTGGACGAGCGAGCGGACCTCGTGCACGCCCATCTCGACGTGCTCCTGCACGGTCTTGCCGGCCTCGAGCTGCGGCTCCTGCGCGAGGTAGCCGATGCGGATGCCGTCGGCGGGCCTGGCCTCGCCGAGGTACTCCTTGTCGACGCCGGCCATGATGCGGAGCAGGGTGCTCTTGCCGGAGCCGTTGATGCCGAGGACGCCGATCTTCGCGCCCGGGTAGAAGGAGAGCCACAGGCCCTTGAGCACCTCCTTGTTGGGGGGGTGCACCTTCCGGACATCCTGCATCGTGAAGATGAATTGAGGCGCCACGATCTCTCCTGCGTGTGCGGCCCGGGGCGGGGGGAGGGGCGCGCCGCCCGGTCTTCCGGCGCGGCGGCCCGGCCGCTTGCGGGCATCGGGGAGACCGGCCTATGCGAGATTGCCGGCTGTCGGTCAAGGGGGGTCGACAGGGGCCGGCGGCCGCGGGGGTGGGGCGGGTCACGCGGGGCGGCGGCTGCGCCCGAACGCCTGGCGGAGGGTGGCGAGGTCGTCCCGGCCGAGCTCGCGCGTCGCGACGAGCAGGGCGATGTAGACGAGGCCGACGAGGAGCGCCTCGCCGAGCACGGCGATCTTGCCGAGCCACGGGAGCTGGGCGCCGAGGGCGATCGCGGCGGCCATGGCGGCGAGGACGCGGAGCGCCGTGCGGGCGGCGACGAAGCCGCCGGCCACGCGGTGGAGCAGGGCGCCGGCGACGAGCGCGGCCGTGGCGAGCGCGAGCGAGGTGGCGACGGCCGAGCTCACCAGCATGTCGGTCCCGAAGGGGGCGCGCGGGACCGCGAGGGAGCAGCCGAGCGCGACGAGGGCGACGGTGGAGGCGGTGAGGGCGGCGGCGATGCGCTCGCGGCGGAGGCTGGTGAGCGCGGCCGAGGCGACGCCGAGGACGGCGAACGCGCCCATGCCGAGGGAGAGGACGCGGAGGGCGCCGCCGCCGCGGCTCCAGATCTCGACCGGGAAGGCGAAGCGCAGCACGTGCGGGGCGAGGCCGGAGATGGGGGCGACGAGGAGGCCGGTGAGCAGGAACGAGAGGCGGACGCCGGTCATGGTGTAGCGGCGGACCGCGGCGCGATCGCCCTCGGCGTGCGCGCGGGCGAGCATGGGGAAGAGGATGAAGGTGATGGAGAAGAGGAGCTGGTAGGGGAGGAACGCGAAGAGCTGCGCGCCGCGGTAGACGCCGATGAGGTCGTCGGCGGCCTTCTGGCCGAGCGCGAGGGCGTCGGTGGCCTGGCCGAGGAAGCGGCGCAGGAGGAAGAAGTCGGTCTGGAGCAGGAAGTTCAGGAAGGTCTGCGAGACGGCGAGCGGCAGGAGGAAGACGAGGTGCTCGCGGGGGGTGGGGCCGGCGCTGCCGCGGCGGCCGAGGCCGGTGCGGGAGAGGGCGAGCGGGACGATGATGCCGGCGGCGGCGACGAAGCCGGCGATGGCGCCGAGGACGCCGCTCTGGCCGGCGCGGAGGAAGAGGATGGCGCCGGCGGCGATGGACGCGGTGCGGAGCGCGCCGTAGGCGATGTCGAAGCCGGCCTGGGCGAGGAAGCGGCGCTGGCCGTTGAGGGCGCCGACGAGCGGGGCGTAGAGGCCGTAGAGCAGGACGATGGCGGCGGCGAGGCGGAGCGGGGTCGCGATGTGCGGCGCGGCGGAGAAGGAGGCGATGGAGCCGGCGAGCAGGGCGAAGCCGGCGGAGACGACGACGGCGAGCACGGCGTGCAGGGCGAGGGTGCGGCGGAAGGCCTCGGCGACGTCGCGCTCGGCGACGCTGGAGACGGCGCGCGAGACGCCCTGGATGCCCGTGGCGACGATGACGTTGTTGACGACGCCGACGCCCGCGAGGACGACCGAGACCTCGCCGTAGCCGTCGACGCCGAGCAGCCGGGGGAGGATGAGCTGCTGGATGAAGCCGAAGACGATGAACGAGACCTTGGCGAAGGCGATGGCGAGGCCGCCGCGGCCGGCGGAGCGGGCGGCGGTGGGGCCGGCGGGGGAGGGGGCCGGGGTGGGGGGAGAGGGAGCCGGGGAGGGCTGCGAGGGATCCACGGGGGCCGAGGCGGCCGGGGAAGCCGGGGCGTCCGGCGGCTGCGGCGGGAGGGGCACGGCGGTGCGCTGCACGGCGGCGTTCTCGCAGAAGCACGCCGGGCGGGCAATCTCGCGCGCAGCGGGCGAGCGGGGCGCGAGAGGCGGGCGTGCGGCACGCGGAAGGCGGGCGGGCTCACCGGCATGAAGGAAGATCGGGACGGCGTGCGGATTCGCTTGACGGGAAAGTCTCGCCGACTATTCTCGCGCCCGTCTCCGACGCATTCCAGCTTAGCTCAGTTGGTAGAGCAGGCGGCTGTTAACCGCCGGGTCGCTGGTTCGAGTCCAGCAGCTGGAGCCATTCTTCTCTTGTCGCGAAGTTCAGGCGAGAGCCAGTCAACAGGAGCCCCCGAGGAGAGATCCTAGGGGGCTTCGCTGCTTCTGCGCAGAATCTGGGGCCGTCACGCGCGCCGCGCGTGATGACGCGGCACGCAGGGCAGAGAGCGCGCCATCGCGATCATCTCGCCCGCGGTGGACAGCTTCTCGCCTCTCTCTCGGCATCCGCCGGGGAGAGAGGCGCTGAGGTCGATTGACCGGGGCTACTCAACATGAGCCGCGAGCGCGCGGGGCTCGCGGGTGCATGGAAAGCGAGCGGCACTGATGACGATCCACCTGCTGACCGGGGGCTCAGGCGTCGCTCTCGCCCTCGTCGTCCTCATCCTCGTCGTCCGCGGCGATCGGCAACGCCTCGGTGGGGGCCTTGCCCATGGCCCGCTCCACGAGCCCGAGGAGCGCGGCTTTGCGGGCTGCATAGAAGGCCTCGAACGAGTCGGCGCGCAGCAGCGCGGGAGCGATGACGTGGCTCTTCAGGATGGCGTCCATCGCGGCGTCGTCGAGCTGCACCTGCGCGTGGGACTGGATCTGCGCCAGGTACAGCGAGGGCGCCCGGCCGCCGATCATCCTGTTCGCCTTGTATGAGATGGCCGTCTTGTTGACGATCGCGTTGAAGATGCGCGGCGGGATGCCGCGCTCCTCACACCACTTCTTCGGGAAGATGTGGTGGATGTCCAGCTTCACATCATCAAGGTCGAGATCGACCATCCGCGCCTTCCAGAAGAAGTCACAGGCCCCCTCGCGCTGGAGCAGCACGTACAAGCCGCGGTAGGCCGCGCTCGTGCGCGAGCGGAGGGTATCGAGTCGGTTCGGGTTGAACCCCGCGGCCTGGACCGTCGCGGGCTCGGGCGCCGACGCGTCTTCGATCCACGCCATTAGCTGCTGGACATCGAGCGCGATGCGGGTCTCCACCGCCCCGCCGTACAGCTCGCCCAAGACGCCGCACCAGAACCAGCGTGCGAGCTTCGCCTTGATCTGTGGCTCGAGCCATCGCTCGCCGAGGCGCGCGAGCACGGCCGCGAGCGGCGTGAGCTGCGTGCGGTACGGGAGGAACTTCGGGTGATGAAACCCTTCGCTGCGAAGGAAACGCTCGGCCTGCTCGAAGCCCTTGGTCAGTAGCTCCGACCACTTCTGGTAGGCGGCGAGCGGCATCTCGAGGATGTGCTCACGCTTGGCCGTGACGCCGGTCGCTTCCTTGGCTGAACGTCCTGCTGCGAGGTCCTCGGCACGGCGCTCGGAGGAGTGCAGGAGCGACACGCCCTGAAGGAAGTCCGTCGGCTGGAGGTCGCGCAGAAGCGGCCGCTTGCTGAGACGAGCATGCCGGCCCGCGTGACCGCGGACGCCGAACCAGTCGTCGCGAAGGTTGAACCCATCGGCAGCCCACGTCGCCGTGACGAGCTCGAAGACCGAGAGCGGAACGCCCCCGGTGTTCACCTTCTCGAACACCAGGCAGACCGCTTCCTTCGAGGTCTCCTTCTTCAGGCTGATGACCGGCAGCATGTAGCTGCGGAACGGTTCGACCACCTGGCGCCGGAACTTCATGAAGCGGACGAGCCTCTCTGGAGCCTTCTCCGAGAGGAGCTGCTCCCAGTCGTCCGAGTTCAGGATCTGGCTACACGGGAAGTGGAACGCCTCGAGCTCCTTCTCACGGGTGCTCAGGTCGAGGTCGATCTTGCGCCCGAACTCACTTCGCAGGGTCCGCTGCTCGTCGACGGCAACGATCGCCTCCGCCAGGGACTCAGGGCCCTCGAGCGCCTTCTCGATGTTGAAATAGTAGTGGAGGCGGAGTTCCTTCTTCTTCGCGTCGCGCGTCGCAACTGGCTTGTCGAGCTTCAGGACCTGGGTGAGCGAGGTGAGGCGTTGCTGCCCGTCGAGGATCAGCTCTTCGGCGAGGCGCGCGGATTTGGGCGGCAGCTCGACGCCTTCGACCGGACGGACCTGGAACCGGGTTTCGCCCCCGGTCTCGAGGAGCATCACCGCGCCGATCGGGAAGGAGCGCGCGATGGAGACGAGCAGGGACCGAATGTGCTCGTCATCCCACACCCACCCCCGTTGGAAGTCGGGCAGCTGCAGCTTGCCCTCCACCACCCTGGAAAGGAGCACGCTGAGCTGGGTCTTGGTCGAGTCGAACGTGGACATGAGCACCGATGGCGGACGGCCGCGCCGCGAGGGCTCGAGGTTACCCCAGGAACCAGTCGGAGTACACAGACGACGCCCGCGGCCGCGTGTACCTCGAGCTCGCCGACGCGACGCCGGCCGAAACCTCGCGCGGGATGGCGCTCCTCAAGAAGGTGGTGGGCTGAAGCTCGCGGGCCCCCACGCGCCCCCCGGTGACGAACCTGTGGGGTAGAATGGCCTGATGTCGACGCCAATCATCGCCAACGAGATCGAGCGCTACGTTCGCACCGGCGACGCCGATATGGATGCTTGGGCGTGGCCAGGTGACTTCATGGAGCGCGGCCGCCGCCAGCACGCCGATCTTCGCGGCGCGCTCGTCGAGGAGGTCCGTCGGCTCGCGAAGGGGCGCGCGCACGAGCCGGTGCCCGCAAACGTCGGCGTCGAGTTCACGCGCGCCAAGGTGGAACCGATGGTGCGCGGGCTCTTCGCGCGCGCCGAGCAGGACGTCGTGCTCGCGACGTTCGAGAAGTCCGTCGTCTACGTCACGAGCGACACCATCGAGCCGATCATCCTGAATCACAGGTGGGATCGCTCCGCGTGGGACATCGCGAACCTGTACCTCCTCAGTGTCGGCGCGAAGCTGCTCGGCAAGAAGGCCGCGCGCATCGTCGGGCTGAGCGAGGAGACGACCTGCTATGTCTCTCCGGAGTACTTTGCCGAGGACGATCCATTCGCCGACTTCATCGTCCACGAGGCCGCGCACATCTTCCACAACTGCAAGCGGCGCACGATCGGGCTCCGCGAGACGCGCAGGAAGGAGTGGCTGCTCGACATCGAATTCGGGCAGCGCGAGACGTTCGCCTACTCGTGCGAGGCCTACGCCAGCATCGCCGCGCGCGCGAAGAGCCCCGCCGAGCGCCGGGCGCTGGCGGCCGAGTACGGCTCGAAGCGGCGGATCTCGGAGGAGCGCGTGGACCCGGCCGAGGTGGCGAGCATCGTCGCGGAGGCGGCGAGCGCGAGGAACGGCTGGAAGGTGATCCTGGCGCGGTGCGCGCCGACCAGGAAGCCGCGCTCGGCGCTGCAACTCGCGCGCGAGATGATCGCCGCTTCGGACCGTAGCGCGTCTGCAGATGCCCTGCGCTCACGCAAATCTGGTTATCGCCGCCCCTGAAGTCCACAACGAGATCCTGTTCCTCGAGCTGCCCCAGGCCCCAGCCGATCAGCGAGCGCGGCCTGCGTGAGATGCGGCTCGGGACCACGGATTGGCAGGAGTCGCGTCAGCGACGGGAGGGGCTGAAGGTGGGGCTGCCGGCCGGGCCGGAAACGCACGATTCCTTGACTTCGGGAGCAGAATCCTGTAGCGCGCTGCGCGCTTTCGATGGCTCCGGTCGGGGGCTCGGGGTACAAAGTAAGGACGTCGTGGCCACCGCGGACCAGGTCAAAGCGCTCATCCGAAGCCACGCCGATGGCGACGACACGCGCTTCTACGCGATCGCCATGCAGGTGGCGGCGCAGGCGGCGCGGAGCGGCCACGGCAAGTTCGCGCAGGAGCTGCGCGAGCTCGTCGACCAGGTGAAGGCGCGCGCGAAGGCGACCGAGCCCGTCCGGGGGCCGAAGCCCGTCCCGCTCGCGCAGCCCCGAGGCGAGCTCGCCGGCCTCCTCACGGTTAGCTACCCGAAGACGCGTGTGAGCGACATGGCGCTGCCCGCCGCGCTCCGCACGCGCCTCGACCGGGTGCTCACCGAGCAGCGTGAACGCGACCGTCTCCGCCAGCATGGCTTCTCGCCCATGCGGAAGCTCCTCCTCGTTGGGCCACCCGGAACCGGCAAGACGATGACCGCGGCGGCGCTCGCGGGGGAGCTTGGCTTGCCGCTCTTCAGCATCCAGCTCGACGGGCTCATCACGAAGTACATGGGCGAGACGGCCGCGAAGCTGCGCGTGGTCTTCGACGCAATCCAGGCCACGCGCGGCGTGTACCTGTTCGACGAGTTCGATGCCCTGGGTGGCGAGCGCGGCAGCAAGAACGACGTCGGCGAGATCCGCCGGGTGCTGAACTCGTTCCTGCAGTTCCTCGAGCAGGACGACTCGGACAGCCTCGTGCTGGGGGCGACGAACCACGTCGGTTTGCTCGACCGCGCGCTCTTCCGTCGCTTCGATGCCGTGCTCGAGTACGCCCTTCCCACGCAGGAGATCGCGACGCGCGTGATGCGCGATCGCCTCGCGCTCCTCGACACGAGCAGCGTCGACTGGAGCGCCGCGGCTCACGCCGCCGACGGGCTGAGCCACGCCGAGATCGCGATGGCGTGCGAGCAGGCCGCGAAGAACGCCATCCTCGACCACACCACGACCGTGCGCGACGCGGAGCTCGTGGCCGCGCTCGAGGAGCGACGCAGCACGCACGCGTAGCGGGCACCGGGGGGACTGACGCGTGGCCGCTCCTCGCAACCGCAAGCACATCCTCGTCCCCGGTCATCCGTCGACGGAGGCCTACAAGCCTCACCCTCGGAGGATCGAGGCGACCAGGCCTGCGCCACCCGCGAGCCGCACCAGGCACGGCAAGGCGCTCGCTCGCGCGCTGAAGACCGCCGTCGCGGAGGCCGACCAGCGTCGCCGGGACGCGGGCACCGCGGTGCACGGCGCCGAGCCGGGCCTCTACGTGCAGTTCGAGAGCCAGCCGGGCGCCCCGCTCCAACTGAGCGCGCTCGAGGATGCTCGGCAGGGCATCGAGCTCGTTGCCGTGAGCCACACCAAGACGGACGAGCCCGAGCCGCGCCGCATCGAGCGGGCCACGGTGTTCGTGCCCGACGGGAAGGTGAAGCACTTCCTCCAGCGCTTCGAGAGCTACGCGAAGACAGCTCCCAAGAAGAAGGGCGAGCGCCGGCACGAGGACATGCTCGACCCGGTGGCGACACTGCGGCTCGCGACGCTGCGCGGGCTGTGGACGGACGCGGTCGAGGCCTATCCCGACGAGCATGAGGTCATCTGGTGGGAGGTGTGGCTTCGCCGGCAGGATGGCGACGAACTCGCGCGCCTGCTCGAGTTCGCTGGGCTGAAGCGACTCGACGTTACGCCCCGTCGCCTCCAGTTCGACGACCGCATCGTCACGCTGTTGCGCGCCTCACCGTCGCAGCTCGCGGCCTCCGTGGACGTGCTGAACGACCTCGCCGAGGTGCGGAAGGCCAAGGAGACGGCGACGGTCTTCGTCGACATGGGCCCGGACGAGCAAGGCGACTGGGTGAAGGAGCTCGTCGCGCGAACGACGCCGCCCCCCTCGGACGCGCCAGCGGTGTGTGTCCTCGACACCGGTGTGAACCGCGGGCACCCGTTGATCGAGCCAGCGCTCGATGCCGCGGATTGCCAGGCCTGCGACCCGTCCTGGGCTACCCACGACCACGACGGCCACGGCACCGAGATGGCGGGGCTCGCTCTCTACGGCGATCTCACGCCGGTGCTCGCTGGCTCGGCGCCGCTGCCGCTCCGGCATCGCCTCGAGTCGGTGAAGATCCTGCCGCCGAACGGCCAGAACCCGCCCGAGCTCTACGGCGCCGTCACCGCGGAGGCAGCGAGCCGCGCCGAGATCCAGGCGCCTTTGCGGAGCCGCTGTTTCTCGATGGCGATCGCTGCCACCGACGAGCGCGATCGAGGCCAGCCCACCTCCTGGTCCGCCGCCGTCGACGCGCTCGCGGCGGGCCGCGCGTTCGACGCGAGCACGCGCGGGCTCGTCTACCTCGACGGCGGCGACGAGGCTGCTCGTCGGCTGTTCGTGCTGTGCGCGGGCAATGTCGATGCGAACGCTCTCCAGCCGACGCACCTCGACCGGAGCGACACTGACCCGATCCACGATCCGGGGCAAGCCTGGAATGCGCTCACCGTCGGCGCCTTTACCGAGATGGCCGTCATCGCGGACCCGAGGTGGTCGAGCTGGCAGCCGGTGGCCCGACCGGGGGACCTCTCGCCCTGGAGCACGACGGGTGTCACGTTCGCCGAGGCGTGGCCCATCAAGCCCGATGTCGTCTTCGAGGGTGGCAACGTCGTGACGAACGCCAAGGGCGAGGTCGACTTTCCGTGCCCCGACCTCAGCCTGCTCTCGACGCACTACCGGCCCTCCGAGAGGTCCTTCGTCCTGAGCTGGGCGACGAGCGCGGCGACCGCACAGGCTGCCCGCATGGCCGCGATGATCGCCGCCGAGTACCCGACGCTGTGGCCCGAAGCGGTGCGCGCGCTCGTCGTGCACGCGGCCGAGTGGACGCCGGCGATGCAAGCGCACCTGCGCGGTGCGAGCGGCAAGCGGGAGCGAGCGAGACTCGTTCGGCGCTACGGCTTCGGCGTGCCCCGCCTCGAGCGTGCGCTTCGTAGCGCGAGCGACGCGCTCACCCTCATCGCCCAGGACCGCATCTGCCCGTTCGTGCCGAAGCCCAGCAAGCCCAACGAGCGGCAGATGGGTGATATCCACTTCTTCGAGCTGCCCTGGCCGCGCGAGGTCCTCCAGGGCCTCGGCGAGACGGCGGTGCGGCTGCGCGTCACGCTCTCCTACTTCATCGAGCCGAACCCGGGGCGCCGCGGCTGGAAGAGACGCCACCGCTACGCGTCGCACGGCCTGCGCTTCGAGGTGAAGGGCCCGACCGAGTCGATGGACGAGTTCCGCAAGCGCCTCAACCATAAGGCGCTCGAAGAGGACGAGGAGAAGCCCACGACTGGAGGCGACTCCTCCGAGTGGTACCTCGGCGAGCAGGCTCGCAATCGCGGCTCGATCCACTCGGACGTCCTCTCCGGCTTCGCCGCCGACCTCGCGGAGCGCGGCGTCGTCGCGGTCTACCCTGTGAGCGGCTGGTGGAAGGACCAGCCCAGGCGCGATCGGAGCCACCTGGGCGCGCGGTACGCGCTGGTCGTGAGCATCGAGACACCGGGCGTCGAGACCGACATCTGGACGCCCGTGGCCCAGCAGGTCGGCGCGCTGGTCGAGATCGCGGGCTGACGGCGTCTTCGGCGCTCCTCGGCTCTTGTAGGCAGAGTCCGCTTCCTGCATTCTTCCTCTCGTCGACGACGAGCAGGGCGCGGGGGCGCGCCCAGTAGCTGGGGCGAGATCGCGGTAGCGCTCGCGCGGCCAGCAGGGCATCACGCGGATGACGTCGGCCAGGTAGGCCTCGGGGTCGAGACCGTGGAGCTTGCAGCTCGCCACGAGCGAGGAGAGGTTGGCGGCGGCAGAGGCGTGGTCGTCGCTGCCAAAGAAGAGCCAGGACTTCAGCCCCTCCGGTGAGCCCCCAAGCGAGGTCACCACCGTCGCGTCGGCAAGCTCGAGGTACACGCGCCCACGCGCGCGTCGTACAAGCTCTCGGTCTGGAATAGCCTGCTCGGTAACAGCCTAAACCAGATATCTCAGGGCGGAATCGGCCGCGGAGAATGGCGCCATCATACCTCTCCCTCCTGGCTCGTCGCACCGCGTCTCCACGCCGCGAGGGTCGCGTTCGCGTCGTCGACGTTCATCGTCTCGCGGGCGATGAGGCCGTGCTCGATCTCCGGCGGAAGGCACGGCTGGAACTTCGACACGCGCGAGCGCTGGCCAGGATCGACGAGGCGCGCGGCGTCGGCCCAGCCGAGCGGCGCACGGGCGGCGAGCGCGTCGATGGCCTGCCGGATCGCGACCGCGCTCTCGGCGGCCCCCTCGGCGAAGGTGATGAACGTGTTCCCGGGCGAGACGCGGGCGCCGAGCTCCAGCTCCAGGAGGCCCGCCAGGACGCGGTTGCCGGCGCCGCCGCCAAAGGTCCACCAGCGGCAGCGGCCATCGGGGTCTTCTTCGAGGGGTAACGCGCCGTCGTCAAGGAAGGCGTGCGATTCGCGTTGCGCCTCGAGCGCGGCGACAGCGCGCTTCGACCATGATGGATCGGAGTCGTTCCCCGCCAGAACTCGGCGCATCGCCTGGCACAACGAGCGCTCGAGGCTCATGGGGTGTCCGAACCAGCGCGGGTACCCGCCCGCCTCTGCGGGCTCGACGGAACATGTGCCGCCCCTCCAGTCGACGCCGACAATGCGCCATGGGCGTCCGGCAAGGACGAAGTTCGGGCTCTGGCGCTCCTTGTCCTGGAGGAACGAGGCATCGACGACGCCGACCTCCGTCTGGCCGTGCGTCACGCGCAGCACGCGGGGTGTCGAGAACACCGCGTACAGCTCGAGGAAGTTCCGCGCGCCATAGAGCCGCTCGCCCCTGGCGCCGAGCGCGAGCCGCGCGTCGGCGTCGACGAGGATGTCGCTGTCGACCATGTGGCGGACGATGCTCTCACGCTCCTCTGCGGAGACATCGCGGAAGGCGGCGCAGCCTTCAAGCCAGCTCCACCACCCGTGCGAGGCCGAGCCCTGCTCCTGCATCGAGAGCGCGATGGCCTGGTGCGCGAGCACGTGGGGCGCCCACGCCGAGGGGCTCGCGGGCTCCACGTAGCCGCGCCGGAACAGGTCGATGATGGCGGCCGCGCGCAGGAGCGCGTCGTTGTCGGTCGCGAGGAAGGTGCAGTTCGCGGTCGAGCCCGCCCGTCGACCCGTTCGGCCCATGCGCTGCAGGAACGACGAGACGCTGCTCGGCGCGTCGATCTGAATCACGTGATCGAGATCGCCGACGTCGATGCCGAGCTCCAGCGCGCTCGTCGCGACGATGACGCAATTGGTGCCCTCCTCGAACGCCTTCTCGGCGGCGGTTCGCTCGGAGAGCGCCAGCGACGAGTGCGATAGATAGACGTCCACGCCGCGCTGCGAGAGCCGGTGACCGAGCTGCTCGACGCGCCTGCGGCTGTCGACGAAGACCAGGCGCCGCGTGCCCGGGTCAAGGCGGTCGATGAGGAGCGCCGCGTTGTCCAGCGTGCCGACGAAGTCCAGGTGCAGGTCCGGCGGCTTGCGTGCGCCGCCCGGGTCGACGACGCGCTGGGGCCTCAGGCTGCTGCCGCTGAGCCACGTGACGATGACCTCGGGATCACCGACGGTCGCCGACAGGCCGATGCGCTGGATGTCCGCCTCCGCAATGCGTGAAATGCGCTCGAGCAGCGCGACGAGGTGAGCCCCGCGATCGTCGCCCGCGAAGGCGTGTACCTCGTCGACCACCACGGCGCGCACATGCGCGAGCAAGCGGCGCGCGGGCGTGCGCGTCGAGAGCAGCATCGCTTCGAGCGACTCGGGCGTGATGGACAGCACGTCGGGCGGGTCGCCGACAAGGCGCTTGCGCGCGGGCTCCTTCACGTCGCCGTGCCACTTGCCGGCGCGCCTTCCAATGAGCCCCGTGAGCTTCGAGAGCCGCGCCTCCTGGTTGTTGAGGAGCGCGCGGATCGGCGCGACGTAGAGCACCGAGACGCCGCGCCAGTCCTCGACATCCATTTTCGAGAGGAGCGGCAAGAACGCCGCCTCCGTCTTGCCGCCCGCGGTGGGCGCGAGCACAACGCAGTTGGCCCCGTCGAGGATTGCCTCGGTCGAGAGCGCCTGGACCGGACGAAGACCGCTCCATCCCAGCCCGTTCGCGATCTGGTAGCGAACGGCGGGGCTCAGGCGGTCGATGACGTCCGGGCGCGTCGTCACAGGTCGAGCTCGATGTCGTCAGGCTTCCTGCCGGCGGCTGCGGCCTGCTCTTCGAGCGTGAGCTCCTCGGCGTCGATGCGGATATCGAGGTCCCTGGCCGGGTCGAAGTCGGGGAACAGGTCGACCCGGTCCAGGATGGCCGCGACGAGCTTCCGCAAGAAGATGCGCGGGGCCACGCCGACCTTGCCGCCGAGCTTCCCCGCGACCTGGTTCGCGAGCCCCGTCAGCACCGCGTCGGTGACGCGCGCCGCCATTCGCTCAAGGTGGTCCGTCGGGTACAGGTCCCGCACCCGGCGGCCCACTTCGATGAGCCGCTCCTGGTCGAACGGGAACAGGCGCACCTGGACGTCGCGCGGGTTGTCCCACTTCGGGTCGCCCGAGAAGTCGACGTGCAGACGCTGCGCGAGCGGCGGCAGGCGCTTCACGCCGTTCGGCCCGTCGAAGAACGCGGGCGTGCCGGTGATGAGGATGTAGAGCCCCGCGAAGCGACCGCCGTACAGATCGTCGATCAGCTTGCGGATCGCCTCGAGGCTCCTGTCGCGGCTGTCGGAGCGAACGCGCTGGATGGTCTCGACCTCGTCGAGGACGAGCAGAAGCCCCGGTCGCCCGCACTGCTGCAAGACCGCGAGCAGTCCACGCAAGAAGCCGAGCGCGCCGGTGTGGTCGATCTCGCCCTTGATGCCCGCCCGCTTCTTGATATCCGCGCTGACGTTGGGCTGACCCATCAGCCACGCGATGAGCCCCTCGGCGAGCGCGTGGTCCTCGGCCACCTCGGCGGCGTGATACGCGCGCAGCACCGCTGCGTACTGCGGCTGCACTGCGCTCACGTCCTTCAAGCGCGCCTCGAGCAGGTCGCCGACGCCGTCGGCCAGCGCCTTCAAGTCGTCGGGATCGCGAAGCGTGCGCGAGACCTCTTCTTCGAGGCCCATCAGCCACTGCGAGATGATCGCGCGGAACGCGCCTGTGTCCCACTCGGCCGTGCGCAGTCCTTCCATCGCTCGGCGGTAGACCGTCTCGAGTCGATGCAGCGGCGTGTCGTTCTCGGAAATCTGCACCTCGGCGACGGCGAAGCCTCGCGCCAGCGCCTGTTGCTGGTACCAGCGCGCGGTGAAGCTCTTGCCGCAACCGAAGTCGCCGCGCAGCGCCTTGAACACCGCGCCGCCCGTGGCGCAGCGCTCCAGCTCCTCCTTCAACGAGACTTCGAACCGGTCGGTCCCCACCGCGAACAGGTCGAGTCCGCGGCGTGGCACCGTTCCTCGGCGCAGCGCCTCGATGACGTCTTTGCGGAGCAGCACGCTGGGCTTGCTCATTCCGTCACTCCAAATTGCGACAGCAGCCTCGCCTTGTGCAGAACGACGCGGCGGCCCGCGACGTCGTGCTCGACGATGGCGAATCCGTCGACGTTCAGGACCCCCATGCGCGCGACGACCCCGCCGACCTGGTGGGGCCGCACACCGCACAGCCGCGCGAAGTCGGCGGCGGCCAGGCTGCCGCCCGACTCGACGAGCACGGCGAGCCAGGTGAGCACGCGCTCGACGTCGGGCTTCGGGACACCGGCGACCTGCTGCGTGAAGAGCTTGGACGCGCGCAGGCGCGTCACGAGCGCGGGCTCCGCGGGCGCGGGGGGCCGCGCCGTGGGCGTCCTGGCGGGCTCGACGGGGATGAGCTCGAGCTGCGCCGTCGTGGGCGTCCTGGGCTCCTCCACCGCCGCGGGCGGGGCCGCCGGCCGCGCGATCTTGAGCGCCCACCAGTCGGGCTCCGGCAGGACGCGGCACGAGAGCTCGACGTCCTCGCCCGCGACGCGATCGAGCCACTCGGGCCCGATGAGGAACGCCGGGGCGACCGCCTCGGCGAGCGAGAGCCCGCCGTGCTCGCCGTAACGCGGCGCGCGGTTCGCGAGGGCCGTGTCCCAGAGCGCGGCGACGCCGGCCGCTCCGCGCGGCTTCCACGAGGTCCGGGGCAGGAGCACCTCGCCGTCCTGCGGCTGCTCGCCTTCGGCCAGCGCGCGCCAGCGGGCGCCCCCCTCGCGGCCCGGCGGGATGCGCCCGCTCGCGACGCGCATCGCGTCGCCCGCGACGTGTCCATGGTCCGCCACGAGCAGCACCGCGCGCTCCGCGCCGTCCGCCGCGCTCAGCAGCGCATCGAGCGGGAGGATCGGGGTGTTGCTGTAATCGACGGCGACCTGGAGGCTGCCCTTGAGCTGCTCGTCGATGGCGTTCACGACGACGGCGACGACGCGCTGGTCCCCGGCCACGGCCTGCTTCACCTCGTCGACGAGCTCGTGCCCGGCCTGAATGTCGCGGCGGAAGAACACCTTGAGCGGCTCATCGCCGACCAGCCCGCGTACGTGAGGGTTCGACGCCCAGCGCGCGTCGTCCTTGTCGGTGCCCTGGTCGCCGAAGCGGGGGTCGGCCACGCCCGCGAAGAGCGCAGCGCGGCTCACCTCGGTCAGCGTGGGCGCCGCCGCCAGCACGGGCGGGATCGGGAGCAGCCCGTTCCAGCCGGGCGTGCGCCACGCGATCGGGTTCCAGCGGCGCTGGTCGCGCAGGCGCTGGAGCACCTGCACCGCCGCCGCGTAGCTCATGCCGTCCATCAGAACGAGGAGCAGCCGCCGGTGCTCGCCGCCCTTGAGGAACTGCGCGACGACGCGCTTCGTGACGTGCTCGATGGGCAGCACCTCGTTCGAGGGCTTCCCGGCGTCGACCCACGCCACGTACGCCCCGGCGAAGCGCTGGTCGTCGGCCCGCGCGACCAGGTCGACCGCCTCGCTCAGGCGACGCGCGGCCGCCAGGAGCGCGTCGCCCGCGCCGCGCATGCCTCGGAGGCTCTGGCGAGCCCAGTCGAGGAAGCCGCCCTCCTCGGCGTAGCGGCGCGCGAGGTCGATCGCCGCCTGGTACGGGGTGCCGTGCTCGGCGAGCTGCGGGCGCACCCGGCGCGCGAGGAGCCACGCGGAGAGGCGCGCCGCCATCTTCCGCGCCTCGACGTGCTCCGAGCGACGGATCGCGCGGTCCAGGCGGTGCGCGCTCAAGCGGTCGAAGGCCGCGAGCAGCGCTTCGAGCGCCTCGGGGCTGGGCGCCTCGACGAACCTGGTCAGCGCGGTCGCGACGGCGTCCTCGCGCGCGGCGTGGCCAGCCGGCAGCCAGTCGCTGGCCGCGGCGAGCGCGGACGCGCCACCGCTCACGGCGTGCGCCTCCGCCTCGTCGAGCAGCCGCCGATCGCCGGCCTCCTCGACGGACAGCGCCGCTTCGAGCAGCGCCTGCGCACCGCCGCCGGCATGAACCGCACGGACCTCCCTGGCGAGCCCGGGCGCGATGCTCGCGACCTGTCCGTCCACGAGCCCACGCAGGTAGGCGTCCTCGCTCTGCTCGACGGCCACGAGGAGCAAGAGCGCCTGCAGCGCGCGGTCGACGAGGCCGAGCTCCCACGCGCGGAAGCTGAGCACGCCGACGGCGGGAAGCCGCTCTTCGAGCCAGTCGAGCAGCTCGCGGCGCACGGCCCGCAAGAGGTCGTCGCCCTCGCACGCCTTGACGAACGCCGGGCCCGCGTCGGAGCTGCGCACCCAGCGCAGCCACGCAGCCGCCGTCTCGAGCGCGCCCTCGGGGACGCCGAAGCGCGCCTCGAGCACGCGCTTCCAGAGGTCGTCGCGCGTGAGCCGGAGCCCGGTGATCTTGCGGAGCCCCTCGACGCCCCCCGAGAGCACGAGCCGCGCGAGCGCCGTCGACGCCAGGCCCGGATCGATCTGGCGCGCGCCGAACAGCGCGGCGAGCCGCGCGTCGCGCGCGACGTGATAGATGCGCCCGCCTGCGAGCCGGCACGAGACGTCGAGCGGCAGCGCGTCCTCGGCCCAGTCGACCAGGTACACGCTGCCGGTCGCACGCTGCTCGCCCGGGGCTGGCAGCTTCGCGCGGAGCTCCAGCTCGCATGCCGTCGGAACGATCTCCCACTGGAAGCCGTCGAGCTCGAAGCGCCCGGGCTGCCCTCGACCGAAGAGCGCGAGCAGCTTCGAGCGATGGTGGCGCCGGAACAGCCGCTCCACCTCCAAGCGAACGTCGGCCTCCGAGAGGAGCGGCGCCCCGGTCATTCCGGCCTCCGCTTCCACGCCTTGAGGCGGATCTCGATGCGTGAGGCGTCCCGCCCTTCCGCCTCGAGCCGCTCGGCCAGCTCACGCAGCGCCTTCGCCGCCGCCTTGGCAGAGGCGAGGTCGTTCGAAGCCTCGAGCACGACCTCTTCATCCACACCCACCGGCGGCTTGGGGTCCGTCGGCACACGCAGCAGCTCGTCTGCGCGGCGGGTCAGGTCGCCCAGGCCGTCGGCGAGCATCTTGTTGACCTCGTCCGCGGTCAGCAGCGCGGCGAGGTCCGCGAGGAGCAGCTTCGCACGCTCGCCGCGCTCGGCGTCGCCGAGGAGCCCCTTCACCTGCCGGAACAAGATCCAGCGCGCGTCCTCCTCGAGGAGGTGCTTGCTGGCAGCGGCCGTCTTGAAGTTCCGGGCCATCGCGGCGATCGATGTCTTCGGCGTGAAGCCCGCGAGGTCGCGCACGATGGAGGCGCCGTCGCCGCGCGCGAGCTGCGCGATCAGCGCCGCAGAGGCCCGCGCCGTGACCAGCCGGGGCGCCGCTTCGGGCTCGGCCCAGTCGCGCACCCTCGGCTCGAGCGCGGCGGGCAGCTCGGCAGCGTCGCGCGCGGCCTCGAGCCTTTCCTTCACCTTTTCCGCGAAGGCCGAGAGGTTGCGCGCGCCGAGCGAGCGGCCGCCGATCGCCACGCCGAAGAGCTCGCCGGCGCGGTTGAGCGCCTCGGTCCACTCGGCCTGCGTCGGCAGCTCGGGGCGCAGCAGCTCGACGTCGTCCGGGAGCTGGCCCGGGCGAGGCAGCGTGTAGCTCTTGCCGCCGCGGCGGAAGGTCCGGCCGCTCCACGAGGCGTAGAGCGAGATGAGCACGTCCTCGACCTCGGCGGGCAGGCCGCGCGTGCGCTGCGGATCGAGCCAGCCGCGCACGTTGCCCACGGTCGGCGTGTCGATGCCGGCCTGCCGACGCTGCTGCTCGATCTCCTGGAAGGGGCGCTCGCGCAGCAGCACCGCCACGTCGCCCGTCTCGGTGATGCCGAGCGGATCGGCGTAGGCGCGCAGATCGTTGCGCTCGCCCTTCTCGACGTTCATGCGGCGGTCGCGCTCGTCGAGCAGCTTCTCGACGAGCGCGCCGACCTTCTCCATGCGCGTCACCGACACCGTCCCGTCAAAGCGCGGGTGGTGCGGGTACTGCTTCGACAGCACCATGTCGACGACCTGGCGGAAGCCGTCCTTCATCGTGCCGGCGAGGACCGCGCGGATGTCGAGATCCCCGAGCAAGGGGATGAAGTGCTCGTCCACCGTGCGGGACCGGTCGAGGAACGCGCTGTCATTCGCCATCGCGAGGCCGTAGGCCTGCGCCAGCGTGCGCTTCACCAGCGCCTCTTTCTGCGCGCGCAGGCTCGTCAGGTCGGCGCGGGCCGTCGCCTGATCCTCGACGCGCAGGTGCCCGAGGTACTTGCGCGCGTCGCCGTCGAGGATGTGCTCGAGGACGACCAGCTCGCCGAGCTCGCGCTCGAGCGCGTGCGAGAAGAACGTGGGCAGCCACACCACCGTGGGGTTCGGCGGCGCGCCGGCGGGGCGCGTGTCGCGGTAGCGCTCGACGGTGCGCAGGTCCTCGTCGGGGCCGTGGCCGCGCTCGTCGAAGGGGTAGTCGATGATGACCTGCCACTCGTACTCGCGGGGGCAGGTCAGCGTGGTGTCGTCCATCTCGCGGACGTTGCCGAAGCGGGCGCGGCCCTTGCGGCGCGTCCCGTGGAAGGGCAGCTCGGCCTCGACCACCGTGCCCTCGCTGTCGAGCGCGAGCGCCTCGAACAGGAGGCGCCGCATCGCGTTCTTGCGCGCGCCGGTCGTGTCGGCCTCGGCGGCGTGCGCGAGGATCGGCTGGAGATCGACGCCCGCGAGGTGGATGCTCACCTCGGGATCGGCCTGCTCTCCGAGGCGGAGCGCGCCGACCTGGCTCACCCAGTCGCGGAGCCGCTTCACGACCACCTGCATCTCGGCGCCGGGGATGGGCGACGCGATGGCGCCGTGGTTCAGGTGCGCGAGCCGCTTCACCGTCAGCCCCTTGAACGGCCTGGCGTCGGGCACGAGCGCCGCCATCAGCAGCGTCTTGGCGAGCCGGTTGTCGTTGCGGCACATGCGCTGCTGGCAGCCGCTGCAGCCGAGGCGCCGGTCGTGGTCCTCTCGCAGGCGCTGGCACGCGGCCGGGTTGTCGGTGTCGTGCTGCCGCCGGATGATGGGCAAAAAGCTCTCGCGATAGAGGTCGCGCGCGCGATCGAAGCGCGCCTTCATCACCGGGTCGTCGATCGGGTCCTCGCTCTCGGCGAGGGTGTCGAACGCGTCGCCCACGGGCACCACGCGGCCGAGCTCGAGATCCGGCAGGTGGCTGACGAGCAGCTCCATCAGGATGCGGATCGCGGTGCGCTCACGCTGCAGGCAGTCCGAGAGCGCCACGAGCGCTTCGATGAGCGCGGGCGAGAACGGATACACCTTCTTGAAGTCGGCCTCGTCACCCTCGCTGCCGATGAGCACGCTCTGCGCCTGTCCGGCCGCGCGCCACGTCCTGGCGAAATCATCGGCGAGGCGCTGCGCCGCGGACTCGTCCTTCGGGCGCACGACGCGGTGGGCAACGATGGCCGGGAGGTTCGAGTCGGCGAGCGTGATGGTCTCGAAGCGGCCGTCGTGGTGCGAGAGGTTGCGCGACAGCTCGGTCCGCACCGCTCCCTGCGCCTGCTCGCCGAGGAACTGCGACAGATCCCGCTGGCGCGCGATGAAGCTCACGATGGGGATGGCGCGGTCGGCGTCCTGCGCCTCCTTGAGCTTCACCATCTTCTGCACCTCGCGGCCGACGAAGGGCAGATCGCTCGAGTTGCCCGCGAGCCACAGCACCAGCTCGTCGAGGTAGAGCACGAGGGCATCGAAGCCGAGCGACTTCGCGTGGCGGCTCATGACGCCGAGCCCGGTGTCCAGGTCGACGAAGCGCCCCTGCTGCGCGGTCCACGACGTGAAGAAGGTCCGCACCAGATCGCTGAACAGCCTGGCGCGCGGGCTCCGGGCGTCGCGGTCGCCCTCGCCGACGTACTGCGCGGAGGCCGCGGCGTCGAAGCTGGCCGCGTCCCACTCCCGCTTCTGCGCGAGCTTGCCCCAGCCGCTCGCCGCTTGCTGGACGCCGCCGTTCAGCTTGCCGAAGAACACGTCGTCGCCGAGCGTGGCGCGCAGGCGGCGCGCGTCCTCGAAGAGGCCCTGGTCGGCGTAGACGGCGGGCGTCGGCGCGTCGGGGTGGTTCCTGGCCACCCAGGCGACGTAGGAGCCCAGGATCTTCGACTCCATGTCCTGCGCGCCGAGCATGTGGATCGGGAGCTGGAGGAGCTTCTTCTTGCCGATCCACGCGTTCTTGCCGCGCAGCGCGTGCAGCTCGCCGCGGCTCCACGGCGCAGGGTGGTCGGCGAGCATCAGGTCGAGCACCGCCATGAAGTGGCTCTTGCCCGCGCCGAACGACCCGTGGAGGTACGCCGCCTGGCTGCGCCCGTCGCGCAGCGCGCTTCCGATGATCGACAGCGCGTGCTCGAAGGTCTGCACGATCTTCGGCGTGATCGCGTAGTCCTTCACCGTGCGCTCGGGCTGCGCGATACCTCCGGTGAGATCCTGCACGAAATCGCCCTTGCGGACGGCCTCGGGCAGGTCGAGCAGGTCGTGGATGCGTGTCGTCATGCTTGGTCTCCCGTGGCCACGTACCGAGCGGGGCGCCCGGAGAGCTTCTCCACCAGCCCGTCGGCGATGAGCTTCTTCAGCGCCCTGGCGGCCACCGCCTTGGTGACCCCCACGGCGCTCGCGAGCTCGACGTCCGTCGGTCCCTCGGGGAGCTCGGCTTCCTCGCCGTCGTCCTCGTCCTCTTCGACCTCGGGTTTCCAGCCCTGGAGGGCGGTGAGCACCTCGCTCGGGTCGACGGTCGTGCGCTTCGGCGCGGCGGGCGGCGTCCACGTTCGCAGGTCGTCGGTCGCCTTCGTGAAGTCCACCGCGACGCCCAGCGCGTGCGCTTCCCCGGCGACGAAATCGCGGAAGAACTCGCCGAGCTTCATCCCGCCGAAGGCGTCGCTCGGCTCGTTGTGCCACTGGAGGAGCCACGGGACGCGCTCGGCAATCCCGGCGACCAGCGGGACGAGGCGGTCCTTCTGCCAGCCGTCCTCGGTCTTGCGGCGCTGGTAGAGGCCGGAGAGCGCCTGCGCGGTCTGCAGATGGTCCCAGCCCGCCCAGCCGACGAGCGGCGTCGTGTCCTCGTCGGTGTTGCCACCGGGCACGGTGACGAAGCGCTCCTTCGGCACGTCGAGCTTGCCGCGCAGCCCCCAGGTGTGGCGCAGGAAGTCCTTGGGAGCGTACTTGTCGGGCACGGGGATGGCCTTGAGCTTCAGGCGCGCGAGCTCGGGGGCGAGCTTGCCCTCGTCCTCGAGGCGCTGCAGGCGCCAGGTCTCCTCCCAGCTCGCGCGCTTCTCCATGCCGGTCTCGGCGTAGCGGTAGCCGGCGAGGAAGGGCACGCCCTCGGCGTCGACGAGCTCGGAGAGGAGCTTCACGAGGTCGAGGCCGCTCTCCTCGGTGAGCAGCTCGTGGGCAGCGATCACGGCCGGATCGCGCCCGAGCTCCAGGGCGAGCTGGCGCGCGGTGCGCAGCTCGGGCTGCGGCTGCTCGCGGAACGACGCCTCGATGCGCTCGAGGAGCCACGTCCGCACGGCGTCGGAGAACGCCTTGGCGTCGTCGGGAGGCGACCAGCGGCGCTTGGTCTCGGGCGTCTCGAGGAGCCGGAGCTGTGTGCCGTGCTCGGGGTCATCGAGCAGGCGCAGCCGCTGGCGATAGAGGTCGGCGAGCGGGCCGCCGACGTCCCTGGGCGCTTCGCGCTTGTGCACGCGGAACCACTCGGAGGCAGAGATGTCGGTCGCGACCTCGCGCGCGAGGCGCACCTCGAAGGGTCGATGGTTCGGTTCAACGGGCACGCGCACCGCGTCGACGGACGGTGCTGCGATCGTCGGCAGACCGAAAAGGCCGTAGACGCGCCAGTCCATCTCCTCTTGCAGCGAAACGAGGATGCCGCGCAAGCGAGCACGCTCGGCGAGGCTCGTGGTGCGTGCCTCACGGAGTGCGGCGAGCTTGGGAGTCGCCGCAAGGGTCGCCGCCACGACCTTGTCGGGCGCGTGCTCGGCCATCTGTTGCACGGTCTCTTCGGCCGCGACGACGAGGTCGAGAAGCTTGGTGCGCAGGTCGTCGAGCTTCGGTACTGGAAGCTGCTGGAGCAGGTTGCCGGCGTACTCGATACGGTCCTGCCACGGCGTCTTCGAGAGCCGCGCGCCTTCGCCGACCTGGTCGCCGCCTTTCGGGAACATCACGAGACGGCACCAGAACGCGACGGTCGAGGAGTTCAGGTAGCCGAGAAGCCCATCAATCGACAGATCGTCGATATCCGCTCGCAGGTCGATGTAGTTGATAGAAGCGCCACCGCGATAGACGCGACATTTGGCCGCTCGCACGAAGTGATTGTGCGTGCTGACGTACGCGCCGACGATTGCATTAGTGCGGCCGTGGCGTGCCGGAACCCAACGAGACCACTCCCACCACCTGCGACCGGTCTCGCCACGACTCTTTCCTCCGAAGCCCTTGGTCGATTGGAGGGAAGTCCGGCTCGGCCAGAGAAAGCGCGCGGTCCGTTCGGGCAGTTCGAGGAGGAGCGTTTCGGTCGTTTGAGAGTACGGAGCGATGCAGTCAAGGTCGCGTACCACGTTCCAGTCTCGAGCGTCCTCTCCCTTGACAAGATGTCGAACCAACTCCGGCTCGAGGTGGTTTCTTGTCCCGACTCCCACTGGCACCAGGAACGCGTGATCTTGTCCTGAGAACGCACAGAAGCCGACGCCATTGGAGATGGCCTCTACGTCAGTGTCACATGCTACCTCGAGACGACGGAACGCTTCCCGTCCGCCACCGCCGAGCAAGATCCAGGGATGCTTCGCGAGCTCTTTAACGGGCACCGGCTCTACGGAAACGTATTCTCCTTCGAAACCGACCTCGTTGTTGTGTTTAACAATCTCTGACCACACTGGCGCATTAGGTGGGTCCGGGGGTTCTTGCTGTTCGCCACGCTTCCCCAACACTGCCACCACGTCGGCATCACCAGGCTTTCGACGCCGCCCGAATAGCAAGAGCGTCGGCGTGCCATGTCCCGGAAGATAGCAGCCGGCGGTATCGATCACCTTCTGTACATCGAAACGAGGAAGAATCTTCTCAATGAGCGTCTTGCCGTAGTCGCGCTTCGTCCAGGCGTTGCTATTGATCATCCCGACGAAGCCACCGTCGACGCCGAGACCGAAGAACCGCTCGGTGAACGGCGCTGCGAGTGCATACTTGCCCGCCGCGCTCTCATACATCTCGCGATACTTCTTGCGCTTCGATGCGTCCTTCTCGGTGATGTACGGCGGGTTGCCGACAACGGTGTGATAACGCCTCGTGAGCACGCGCTCGACGTCGCGCCGGTTCTCCAAGCGGAAGAGCCTGTCGCCCCAGCGCAGATCATCGTCAATCGACATCTGCCCCACGCTGA
This sequence comes from Sorangium cellulosum, assembly GCF_004135735.1. Taxonomy (GTDB): domain Bacteria; phylum Myxococcota_A; class Polyangia; order Polyangiales; family Polyangiaceae; genus Sorangium; species Sorangium cellulosum_F. Next base: position 1,454,401 of record NZ_CP012670.1, read on the forward strand.
GCACGCGCTGCTCGAAGCGATGCAGCAGGCTGTCCGCGACGACGACATTCGGCTTGATATCGGGCGCGTGCTCGAGCCGCTTGATGCCCACCGCGTCGAGCACCGCGAGCACGAGGCGGAAGCGCGCGATCGCCACCGCGTACGGATTGATATCGACGCCGTAGACCTGGTCGAGCGCGCGGCGCGCGAGGTCCGCGATGTGCTCGGCCGGCGCCTCCTTCTGCCAGCGACCGAGCAGCCGCCGGAACGCGCCGAGGAGGAAGTGGCCCGAGCCGCAGGTCGGGTCGATGAGGGTCACTTCCTTCAGCCCGAATTCCGCGATGGCCGGATCGAGCGTCTGGTCGAGGATGAACTCCTCCACGAACTCCGGCGTCTGGAGCAGCGCGTAGCGCTTGCGCACCGCCTCGGAGAGGTCCTGGTACAGGTCGCCGAGGAAGCGCGTGTCCTCCCCCGCGAACACCAGCGCGGGCGCACCGCTCGCGTCGCGCTTGCGGAAGAAGTCGAGCAGCGCCCGGGCGCCCTCGCTCGACGGCGAGAGCACCCACACCGGGTTGTGCTTCGCGTCGAACACGTCGCGCGCGCCCGGCAGCTTCGAGAGCTCGCGGAACACCGCGAGCAGGTACTCGCGCGGCCCGAGGAACGGCGCGACCTGGAGGAAGAGCGCCTCGCGGTCCTCGGCCGCGCGCAGCGCGTCGGCCGTCGCGCCCGCCACGCGCGGATCGACGTGGCCGCGATCTTCGAGCGTGCGCACGAAGACGACCGACAGGATCCACGCGACCGCGAGCTGGGTCACGCGCTCGCGCCGCCAGGGGTCGAAGCCCACGCCCGTCTGCCCGCCCTTCTGCTCGTCCTCCCACGCCTTCTTCAGGCCGGCCTCGACGCGCTCGGTCTTGGCGCGCGCGAGGAGGTCCTTCTCGAGCGCCTTGAGCGCGGGCTGAAGCAGCTTCGGCAAACCGGTCGGCGCGGTCACTTCGTCGCTCCCATCGCGTCGAGGAAGCGCTTGCCCCACGATAGCTTGCGGATCGCTTCGGGTGAGACCCTCTCGAGTCCCTTGAAGGAATGCGAGCCCTTGGCGTACGCACCGGCCTTCGTGGGCTTGGCGGCCGCTGCGAGCGCCTCGAAAATCGCCTTCTTGTCCATGTTCTCGAGCCGATCGGGCGCCGGGAGCTTGCTGTCATCCAGCCTCGGTCCGAAGACGTCCTTCATCGCAGCGACGTCGGCGGCGAGCCACGTCTCCATGCAGACGGTCATCAGCTGGAGCTGGTCGTCGCTCGCGTTGGCTGGGCGATCCCAGCCATCGCCCGTTCGTGCCTTCACGTGGTCCCACGGCGACTGCGCCTTCGGGAGCTCCTCCGCGTCGACGAGCAGCCAGGTGTCGGCCTCCGACGACGCGTGCGCGTCACAGAACTGCTTGTAGGCGAGCCCGCGGCCGCCACACGCGATGACCCTCGGCCTCTGCGTGACGCCCGCGCGCTCGAAGAGCTTGCTGAAGGCCCTCCTGCACTCGCTCGCGAGGCTCGGGTTCTTGTCGCCGCCGCCTTCGACGTAAAGCTCGCGAGCGCGCCGCGGGGTGGGATGGCTGCTCTTCACCATCGCGTCCCTCCGATGCGCCCGGAAAGCCAGAGCGGACCGAGCGAGCCGAACTCCTTCCAGCGCGCGATCCGGTCGGCGTCGAGGCGAGTCATCTTCGAGGTGCTCCCGTCCTTTTCACAGACGACGACCGCGGCGGCGTGCTCCGTCATCGCGTCGACGAGCTGCGTGGAATGCGTGGTGACGATTAGCTGGAAGCGAGAGCTCGCCTCGACGAGCAGGTCACGCAGCGCCGGCAGCACGTCGGGGTGGAGGCCGAGCTCCGGCTCCTCGATGAGGACCAGGCGCGCGGGGCCAGGATCGATGAGGATCGCCAGCAGCGACAGGAACCGCAGCGTCCCGTCCGACAGCCGGTGCGCAGGCACGTTGCGCTCACCCTCGGTGAGGTAAAGCCGAAGCTGTCCGCCCTCGGGGATGACCTCCACGTCGGTGAAGCCGGGAGCCACCTCCGAGAGCAACTCCAGCAGTCGCTTCTTCGTCGCAGGGGTGCGCTTCAGGACAGCCAGCCGGGCAGGCAGGTTCGAGAAGTCCTCCAGGAGCCGGTCGGTCTGCACGTCGGCGCCGCACGCCGCGCGAATCGCGCTCTGCGGCCCGAAGCTCCAGGCTCGATAGATGAGGAGCTGCTTGAGCCGATCTCCCGTCGCCGCGACCTCCGGAAAGATCTCGGGATCGCGGCGCTGCGACAAGATCGACTGCGTACGGTCGATGTCGGCCCGCTCGAGGGCGCGCGCCTCCGTCTTCGTCTTCGCGCTGTTCAGCATGGGGCGCCCGTTCTCGTAGCCGAAGTAGAAGTAGGGCCTGGGCGACCCGTCGCGATCCTCGATACGCTCGTCGAGCACGACGAAGCTCCCTCCCTCGCTCCCGAACGCGACACGGTACCGGACGGCCCCGGACGCGATCGCCGTGGGGACGAAGACGATCTCGATGGCCGCGGAGTCAGCGTGCTCGTGCGCACCTCCACGCCAGATCCACTCGTCGACACCGCCCCCCTGGCGGATCGGTAGCGGCAAGTCCTTCGGAACCGCGCGCAGCACCGAGAATGCCTCGATCAGGTTCGACTTGCCGGACCCGTTGGGGCCGATCAGCACGTTGAGGGGTTGCAGCTTCAGCGTGTGAGCACCGGGTCCGAACGAGAGGAAGTCGGTGAGCGTAATTTCTTCGATCATGGGGAGCTCTCGGCTCTGTGGGCGTTCACCAGCCAGGCGTCGGGCATGACGAGCCGCTGGCTCGGCAGCGGCGCGGGAACGGGCAGCCGGCCGTTGATGGAGGGGGCGGCGCCGTCCGCGTGCGACGGCACCACGAGGAGGACCGCGGGCGCGTCCCCGCGCTCGGCGCCGTCGACGATGCGCTGGAGCGCGCCGGCGAGGCCGTAGCGCGCGAGCGCGCCGGGCCACGTGAGCACCAGCGTCGGCTCGCGGCGCGAGAGGAGCTCGCGCACGACGCGATCCATCGCCTGGCGCACCAGCTCGACGAGCAGCGGCCAGTCCGGGCCGTCGGGGCCGTGGCGATCGGCGGCCTCGATGTTCGTCCACGCGACGCCGAGCTCCTCGGCGGCCTCGCGGACGGCGGCCGTGAGCGCGTGGTCGAGCGAGATCGCCTGCGTCTTCAGCGCCGCGGCCAGCGCGTCGGTCGCGTGGCTCGCGACGTCGGCGCGCACCTGCACCACCCGGAACCGGCCCGCCGCGACGCCGCGATCGAGCTGGTCCTGGAAGGCCGCCGCGCGCTGGGCCTCGGGGCTGCCCCGCTGCGGAAGGCCCGGCGCCGTGGGCTTTCGCGAGGGCAGCGACACGGTCATCGACGTGTGCGCGCTCTGGCCCGGGCGGGCATACTCGCCCGCGCCGACGTCGGCCATGAACACGAGCCCGTGCGGAGCGAGCAGCGCGTCGAGGGCCGGCCGCTCCGGGAGCGGCGCGGCCTCGGGGTAGCGCGCGGCGACGCGCTTCTTCACGACGTCGGGCGTGAGGCCCGCGCCCGAGAGCGCGGCGAGGCTGAGGGCGAGCGCGCGCGCCGCGTCCATGCCGCGCGGGTAGAGCTCGAGGCGCGCCGAGGCGGCGGCGTTCGTGCTGGCGCGCGCGGCGAGCGTGAGGCGCTGGTCCGCCGGCAGCGTGGCCAGCGGCGTGCCCTGGGCGACCTCGGCGAGCTTGCTGCGCACGACCTCGGAGGAGGGGAGCGGCTCGGTCACGGCGAGGTGGTCGGCGGCCACGGCGAGCGCGGCGAGCGCGTCGAGCACCTCGGGATCGCGCGCCACCCACGGCGTGCTGCCGATGCGCCGCCACACGGCGGGCGGGCTCGGGCGCAGCTCCAGGGCCACGCGCACGAGCGCGGCGGCGGTGCGCACGTCGTCGTCGGTCGGCGCGCCGTCGGTGCGCGCCCTGGCCAGCGCCGTCGCGAGATCCAGGAAGGGCGTCGCGGGAGCGGCCGCGTCGAGCGCGGACGAGATGCTCTGCGCGAGCGCGGTCGCCGCCGCGTTGTCGGCCCACCGCTTGTTCCGTAGAAACTGGAGGCTCGAGTGGATCTGCGCCGGGTCGATGCCGAAGGCCCCTGCGACCTCGCTCACGGTGCGCGCCGCCGGCAGGCCCGTGTCGGGGCGCTCGTCGGGGAGCGGGTCGAGGCCCACCAGCACCCGAAGGCGGCGGTTCGCCTCGCTCGCGCTGGCGCGCCCGATGAGCTCCCGCGACCAGTCCCCCAGCGAGCCCGGCGTGGGCTCGGCGGCGGCCATGGCGACGAGCCGGTCCCGCAGCGCCTCGGCGCGCCCTCTCCCGAGGAGCTTCTCGATGCGCACTGACGGCGCGAGCGCGGCGTCGACCGTGGTCTTGAGGCCCGCGGCGACCAGGCGGTCCACCGTGCTGGCGTCGATCCCGGCCTCGGGCTCGTCGAGGACCAGCCGCGGGCGCGCGAAGCCAGGCACCAGGACCGGCCCGCTCTCGACCTCGAAGCGCGGCCGGAGCTCATCGGCGCACCGGATGATCTCGCGGGCGACGTGGGTGCCGACGCCGCGCACGACGGAGAGCTGGTTGCGCGGCAAGAGCAAGAGCTCGGCGACCGTCGACACGCCCGCGCGGTCGAGCGCGTTGCGCGCGCGGGCCGACAGCGGCAGCGCGTCGACGGGCGTCTCGGGGCGCACCTGGTCGAGCGCGATGGCCGAGGCGCCGTCGTCCGTCTCTGCCGGGGCGGAGAGCGCCTGGACCCACGCCTGGCGCATGACCTCCGCGCTGGCGAAGCGGGCCTTCGGGTCGCGGGCGAAGGCCTTGCGGAAGAACGCGGTCAGCCGGTCGCGCACGGCCGCGTCGAAGCGCTCGGCCTCGACCATGACCTCGGCGGTCGCGTCGCCCTGCGGGAGCGTGGGCCGGGCGCCGGTGAGCGCGTGGTAGAGCACGGCGGCGGCGGCGTAGCGGTCGGCCTCGGCGTCCCAGGCGCCGCGCAGGTAGAGCCACGGATCGCGCCACTCGGCCGTGCCCGCCGTGACGGCGGTGGCGTCGGCCGACGAGAGCGAGAAGTCGAGCAAGAGCAGGTGGCTCTGCTTCTTCGACAGGCTCGTGAAGCCGACGTTCGTCGGCTTGATGTCGCGGTGGGTGACGCCGGCCTCTTCGAGGTACTGGACGGCGGAGAGCAGGTCGTCGCCGTACCGGCGCGCCAGCTCGAGCGGCAGCGTCCCCTGCTCGCGCAGCACGTCGCCCAGGCTCCGGTCGCCCGCGAACTCGAGGAGCAAGCACGGGAGCCCGCCCAGCGTCACGACGTCGCGCAGCGCGACGATGTGCTCGTGGCGCAGCTCGCGCAGCGCCTTCGCCTCGGAGAGCAGGCGCTCGCCGCAGCCGGCGTCGTGCGGGACCTTGAGCGCGAAGTCACGCCCCTCCCGGCGCACGTGCAGCACGAGCGCCGTGCCGCCGGAGCCGAGGCGCCGCTCGACGCGGAAGCCGCCCTGGAGCGTGTCGCCCTTCTGCGCCTCGCGCGGATCGGCGCCGGCGCCGATGTCGACGGTCGGGCGCGTGAGCGCTTCGAGGACGAAGGTGTTGAACCAGTCGGAGACGTCGTCGGGGCGCGCGTGGAGGTTCGGCTGCGTCGCGAACGCGATGGCGTCGTCGAGGATCGCGAGGTCGGCGCGGACCGCCGAGGGGCGCAGGCCGCCCTCGCCGTCCCTCACGCCCTGGATACGTTGCTCTCGCTCGGGGAGCGTCGTGGCCGGGTGCTGCCCGGTGAGCACGAGCCACGCGAGGCAACCCACCGAGAACACGTCGCTCTCGTAGGTGGCCTTCTCCGGGTCGGCGAGGACCTCGGGCGCCTGGTACAGGCGGTCGACGGCTTGCGCCAGGTCGTGGAAGTGGCGCGTGCCGACGCTCGAGTGCTCGATCCACGCGGCGGTCTGGAAACGATGGAGGCGCACGTGAACGCGGCCGTCGCTGGCGCGCCGGACGAGCACGGACGCGGGCGACAGGTTGCGGTGCAGGACACCCGCGCGGTGGCAGTGCGCGACCGCCTCGACGATCTGCTGCAGGAGCCCGAGCCGCTCGTCGAAGGTGAGGTTCGGCTCCTGACGGAGGAAGGCGTGCAGCGGCAGCGAGTCCTCGAACGCCTCGAAGAGCACCGCCGGTCCGAGCGGCGCGTCGTCGATGAACGAGCGATACGCGAGGATGCCCGGGTGCTGGCCGATCTGCGCGAGCGTCTGGGCCTCGCGGCGGGCGGCGCGGTGGAGCTGCGCGCGCCGGTCGGCCGAGCTTGCGGCGGGCACGAGGTAGCTGCGGACGCGCGCCTGGTCGCGCTCGACGGCGGCGTTCTTCGCGAGGTGCTCCTGGTAGCCGTCGCCGTCGTCGAGCAGCTCGCCGAGCTGATAGCCGCCCACGACGCGTGCCGTGACGCTCGGGCGCAGGCCGAGCTTGTGCGCAGCCTGGAGGAGCTGCTTCATCATCGGGCGGTTCACGATACGCCCCGCGTCGCGCCCATCGAGCCCGTTCACGAGCTTGCTGCCCACGTCGTCGGGGAGCAAAAGCCACGGTGGCCGACCGCCGTCGAGGCGAACCTCGGTGACGTTGGAGAGGAAGACCGCCGCGTGAACGTAGGGGCGCTCTTGCCCGAGCTGCCGCCCGAGCAGAGCGCCGAGCACCTTCGCCTTGAGGTTCGCGCCGGGATACGGGCACTCGAGCGTGCGCCGCCGACCGCCCTCCGTGATCGTCCAGTCGACGATGTCGCCGGTCAACACGCCGGGGTGGCTCTTGATCTCGACGAGGAACAGGCCCTGGCGCGAGAGGAAGAGCAGGTCGATCTCGTAGAGGCGACCCGACGACGGGTCGTAGAGCTCGTGCAGCTCCCACGCCTGGTGCGGGTCGGTGTCCGAGAGGGATGCGTGCTCGTAGATGAGGTCGAGCGCCCGCCGCTCCCACGGATACGGGGTCGCGCGACCGCGATGGATGCGTCCCTCGGAGAGCGCCACTACTTGCCTCCCACCTTCCGCGCGAACTCGGCGGCCAGAGGCTCGGCGTCGGGCGAGACGACCGCCGCGTCGAGGTGTGCGAAGCCCAGAGCGCGCAGGGCGCTGTCGGCGTCCTCGCTCGGGCGGACGAGGGCGGTGCGGCCGCGCGCGCCGAGGAGCACGGCGGCGAGCCCGGCGAGCTGGCGCCACGCCGCCTTGTCGGCGACGACCACGACCTGATCGGTCCACGAGAGCGCGCGGTCCTCGGCGAACACCCTGGCGACCGAGGCGATCGCCGTGCCGCCCGCGACGGCGAGCTTGGTCGACGGCGTGATCGGGGGAACGGGGACCCCCGCTGTCTTCACGCCGAGCCCGTAGGCGATGTGCTCGAGCGTCGCCGGAGCGTCGGGTTCGGCCAGCAAGCGCTTCGCGGCGTGGTCGTCGATGCCGCCCCAGTCGGGCCCGAACGGCTCGTCGTCGGCGAGGCCGAAGAAGCCGAAGCACTCGGAGGGCGAGAACGCGGCGCCCCACGTTCCGGCGGCGTCGCGCAGCAGGATGTCGATGCGGTCGCCGGCGCCGAGCGCTCCGGCGAACTGCGTCCAGCGCGCCTCGGCATCGGGGCCGAAGCGGCGCGGCGTGGTCTCGCGGGCGTCGAGCGCGCGGAGGCCGAGCACCGCAGCGCCGTAGAAGGCAGCGCGGTCCTGTGGGGTGAGGGGGCTCGTCACGTCGACGCCTCCTCGCCAGCGGCGCGGCGGGTCTTCGCGTCGATCCAGGCGTCCAGGTCCGTGCGGCGGAAGCGCCACGGCCCTCCCACCTCGAACGCTGGCGGCTCCCCCTTTCGGGTCGTCGTGTTGACGGTCTTCTCCGCGACCTTCAGCAGTTGTGTGACCTCAGGCAGGGTGAGGATCTCGTCCGTCATCGAGCGAAGCTCCGGCAGCAGTTGGCAGGATTGGCCAGCCTCCGCGAGAGGTACACCAGGCGCGCACTGGGTCGCAACGGACGCGAGTGTCCCGGCTGCAACAGTGCGGATCGAGGCGGCCGAGCTGATCCACCGAGGCCTGGCGCGATGCGCAGGTGCGCCGCCCGCTGCTCGGCCCACGTCCCGGCGTGGGCCACCGCCGGAGCGTCCGCTCAGCCAGGGGCCCCACGCCGTCGACGGCCTCGAGCTCAAGGACCCGCGCCCGCAGGTCGGGAGCGAGGAGCAGCAGGCGACGAGGGCGCGCAGCAGGCGCCCACGGTTCTCGGGGCCATCTGGACATGGGGAGGGCTCATCTGGACATCCCCCCCGGCCATCTGGACATGGGCGATCGCCCGGGCCTCAAGCGGGTCAAGAGCCGCCTGCCCGCCTCGAGCAGCGAGGAGCTGCTCTCCATCGTGCACGCCGTGCAGGAAGCGCAGACGCGGCTGCTCCTCATCGTCGATCCGGCCGTGACCGATCTCGGCGAGCGCGCCCGGTTCGTCGTCGATGAGCTCGAGTCGGCGCTCGAGTTCCTGCTCGACGACGACGTCGACGAGCCCGCCGACGCGCAGCTCGCGCGCATCAAGGAGTTCCACGCGCAGGACGGCCAGCGCTCGAGCGCGCTCTCGCAGGCGCTCCTCGACTACGCGGGGCTCGCGGAGTCGCTCCAGGACCGCCTGGTCGAGGCGGACGAGGCGTTCGACGTGCGCCTGATCGCCGAGGCCCGGAAGCTCGCGGAGGACCTGCAACGGCGCGCGCTGGAGGCGGCCCCCGAGGCCGGCGCCTCGGCCGCCGCGGCCACGACCCGCAACCAGCTCCTGCGCCTGATGGTCGAGCGGGTCGGCACCATCCGGAAGACCGCGGCCCACGTCTTCCGGCGCCACCCCGAGATCGCCCGCGAGGTGACGAGCGCCTACGAGCGGCGCCGGCGCGCGGCGGCGCGGCGCGAGAAGGCCCGCAAGGCCGCCGAGGCCGGCCAGGCCAGCGGCAAGCCGGCGGCGGCCAGCGGCAAGCCGGCGGCAGCGCCCGCGCCCGGGACCCCCGCGGCCGCGCCCACCGCGCCCGCCGCGCCCGCGCCTGGGACTGCCGCGCCCGCGGCCGCGACCACCGCGCCCGCGACCTCCTAGCCAGCGACCCTCGATGGCCCCCCCCGGGGGTGACAGGGGGGCCTCCTCGACGCCGTGGCCGCTCCACCCCCGGCCAGGTGGACATCGACGTCCCCAGGCTCGCCGGCGTCCACCTCGACCCCGCGGCCGCTCCCCCACCTGCCCACCTGACGCCGCCTTGAGCGAGCGGCGCCCCCTGCGGGGCACAGCCGGCCTACCGGGTCAGCGACGGCGCCGGAAACGGAGGACGAGCGCGGCGCCCATGCCGACGAGCACGAGCAGCGTCACGCCGACCCACACCCAGTCCCGGGGATCCGAGCTGAAGGAGACGGCCATCGCGCCGCAGCCGGGAGACCCTGCTCTTCTCATCAGGCAGCCCATCCTCTCATGAGCCGCCCCGTCCGGTCCGCCGGAAGGTGCGGACCTCGCCGTGGCGCTCCTCGACGCCGCGGCCCTGCTATCTGCTCGGGCGTCCTGTACGCCAGCGCGGTCGCGAGCCCGCCGGCGCCCATGCCGCGCCTGGGCCGAGCTCGACCAGGTTGACGGCGACGGCCCTGTGCTCGCGCGGCGCTTCTACCCGGAGGAGATGATCCCCTGCCGACGGGCGAGCCGTCCGAGCTCACCCCGGCTCGTACCGCCACGGCCGAGCCGCCGCAGGGGGGCGCCGCCGAGCTCGCCTCGAGCTCCTCGCCGTCCACGCGCCCGACCCGGCCACGTGGACGGCGGCCGCCAGGGAAGGGCTACACCGGATCTACCCAAGTCCACACGACCGAGAAGAGGCACACGTAAATCGTCGCCTCGCCCATCGATACCCCGTCCATGTCCACATCCGGCACCACCTCGTTTCCGATCTCCGGGGGGATGGGTCGGTAGCCGGGATACGTGGCCTCGATCTCCTGAGCGATCTCGCGCGCCACCGGCTCTTCCTCGGGGATGCCGGGGAGGTGGATCCCGTAGTATGGCCCGAGCAGGGACACGTGGAAGCTGAGCGCCGTTTCGTCGGTGAGCCAGATGCGGGCCGAGTACGCCGGGTCGATCCCCCCCGCAAACAGGTTGAGCGACTCGTTTTGAAGGCCGTATCGATCCCCCAGTCGGCGGATCATCGCTTTCCATGTCGGGTACTCCGCTCGCCCGCGGTTTGCGGCTTCCACCAGGCGGCGGTGCTCCTCCGTGTCCTCGTAGACGGGCTCGCCCGGAGGTACATAGATACGCATGATCTTCTGCACGCCCCGCGGGTAGAAGCGGTAGATGACATCGAGCAGATCGGGGCGAGTTATTTTCATGGGTTCGTCACCCTGGCGCCGAGCCCCTCATACTTGGTCTTGAACGCGACGTCTACCGCGTCGGCAAATCTTTTGCAAAAGATCCCCGGCGGGAGGTTGTAGTTCATGACATTGGCAACCTCCTCCGTGATCTCTTCACTGAGCTTGGCTGCGCGGAGTGGATCGATTTGCCCCATTTTCTCGGTCCGGAGCGGCATTTTGATGGTGATGGCGCAGTGCCACTCGGTGGTGCCGCCAGGAAATTTATGCGTGAACTTCAGATTTGCCTTGGCCTGTTGCCACCCTCCGCCTTTGTCCGTTCCGTCGTCCTTGACAATGGTGACAAATGGAAAGTCCGACGGATCGAAATCTGCGTATGTGAAGGAGGCCATTCCAGGCTGCGGACACTTCGAGCTGCATTCGTCGCGACAGCTCAAGAAGGTCGCTCCGTCTCCGGCCATGTCGCCGAATCCGGGGCACGGGTCTCGCGGGCTCTCCGGGCGATATGTATATGTCGGGCTCTCCGAGCTGTCGCTCGATCTATCCTCTTCGTCTTCGAGCTCCCACTCGTTGCACGCGATCTTGCGCTCGCCACCACCTTGCGGGTCCGCCCCGTAGTCACCGGTTGCGGAGGAGGTGAAGATGGGGCGGGGCTCCGAGCCTGGACCGGCACCTGCACCCGTGGTTCCTTCCCCGACGGGATAGCAGTCTCCTATCGTCCAGTTGCACGCCGCCAGCGTCCAGACCGACATGGCCACGATCAATAACAGAGCTCTTGTCGCGTTCATTGTGCACGCCATCGAAGCACAGGACCAGCAACAACGACGACAGACACGTAGCCCGGGAGCACCAGACTGCCCCGACCGACCCAATCCACGTTGACGCTCACCGACACCCCCAGCGGTCCGGCAACGTACGCGTTGGTCTGCGCGTGGCCGCCTACGGCCAGGCCACCGACGAGGCCGCACAGGGAGACGCCGCACGCCGGCACGACGTAGAACGCGGCCGAGGGCCCCGCGCTGACGTTGCCGTCCTTCCACGCGTACCCGATGTCCACCGAGGTCTGGTTGTAGACCCCGGGTCCGCCCTCCTGGGTCGGGGGTAGGATCGTGCACAGGTCGTGCACCGTGAACAGGATGTCTCGCTGGATGAGCCACGCTATGCCCGCGTGCGGCCCCACCGCGAGGCGCGGAACGGTACCGGCCTGGAGCCACCCGAGGCTCACACCGGCGCTCAGCTCGTACGCTTCCACGGGCGTCGGAACAAGGAGCGGGAGGACAACCCCTGCTGCCCATGAGATCCGTCGCCGTGACGCCCTCACCGTCTCCCCCCGGTTGGAAGCCCTTGGCCGCTGCGCGCGCAGCGCGCCGAGAACCGCGGGCCATTGTTCTGGTCGCGGGTTGGGCGTCAAAGAGAAACGCTACGGTGAATCGCAATGGATGGGGGCGACCCGTCCCGGGCGTGCGCTTGCGTGGCTGGAGCGTTCGTCAACCCACCGGGACGTACGTCCTCGCTGCGTACAACGCTGCAACACGAGCGCCGACGACATCGTCATCCATGGCTTGCTCCGCGGCTGCGCCCGGAGCGCTCGCCTCTCCGGCATCCCCTCGTTCCACCCGCCGTCCTTGCAGAGCTCGATGCAGGGCTTCGCCTGGGCAGGGATCTCCGCTCGAGCGGCGCGGCGCCCATGCCGACGAGCACGCGGCCGCGGTCTTCACCGATCGGACGCGGGACGCGATGAGCACCGACAGCGGGCGCCCCGCGAGGTCAGGCTCGCATCGAGCGCGCGAACCCGCTCGGAGAGCATCCGACGTGACGCGAGAACGCGACGCTGAAGGCGCTCGCCGACTGGTAGCCGATCCTCTCTGCCACCTCGGAGAGAGGCGTGTGCTCGCGAAGGAGGACGTCCTTCGCGATCGCGATGCGCCACTCGAGGAGGTACTCCATCGGCGGCATCCCGACCGTTCGCGTGAACCGCTCGGCGAACACCGCACGTGACATGCCGGCGGCGCGCGCGAGCTCGGCGACGGTCCATCGGTACGCGACGTCCGCGTGCAGCCTTCGAAGTGCGCGCGCGATGTCGGGATCGGCGAGGCCCGCCAGCAACCCTCTCTCGCGACTTCCGGCTTCTGCGGGCCGAACACGCAGCGCCTCGATGAAGAGGACCTCGACGAGCCGCTCGAGGATCAGCTCACGACCGGCGCGACGTGTGGTCGCCTCCTCGCCGATGAGCTCGACGAGTCGCCGCAGGCGTGCTGCGCCGGGGTCGTCTCGCCGGACGAGGATCATCGCGGGCAAAAACCTCTCGAGGAGCTGCGCGTTCGCTCGATCCACGTGAAAATAGCCCCCGAGCTGGCGCATCGCGGGCGGGCCGGATTGCGTGCCGTGCCGTAGCTCGTTGCCGTCCGCAGCCGTGATGAGCTTCGGCTTCAGCCCGCGGTCACTCGACATCATGAAGCTCGGGGTCGAGGGCAAGAGCACGAAGTCGCCCTCTTCGAGCTTCACCTCACCCACGCCGTCGACGTCGAGGAAGCATGTCCCCTCGAGCATGATGCAGTACCCGGGCTCCCCGTGCGCGGCGTACCGCACGCTCCATGGCCCCGCGCCGCTGATCACCTTGGGAAGGACTGTCTGCGGACGGAGGAGCGAGATGACGGCCGCGAGCGGGTCCGACGGCTCGCGCGTGGACCTCGACGACTCGGACGACTGCGCATTCATGGCGGTCATCCCAGGATAGATCGTCCGCGGCCCTCAGGACGAGCTCGGTGATCTCGGGCGGCGCCCCGGGGCGCGCACCAGGTCGCCCGTGATGGCCACGGCGTCGGACGCGAGGTCGCTCACCCGCGCTCAGAGCGTCCGTGGCCCTCCGCTCGCCCGTGCCAGCGCGACCGCGTCGGGACCGGCAGGGAAGCGGAGCGTCTCGGACGCGTCGTTGGCGGCGAGCCACACCGCCTCGGCCACGTCGGACTCCTTCGTCGTCAGCGCCGGTTGCGCGAAGGCCGCGAAGATGGGCTGCGCGAACGGCTCATAGGCCTTCGGAATCAACCCTTGCATGCGCTCGCCGCCGTTCGCCGTGAACCGCGTGCTGGGGCCGTAGCCGGGCTCGACGAGCTTCACGCGCACGTCGAAGGCGCCCAGCTCGTGGGCGAGCGAAGCGGTGAAGCCCTCGATGGCGATCTTGCTGGCCGTGTACACGGCCGCCAGCGGCATCGCCGCGAGCGTCGCGCTCGACGTCACGTTCACGATCACACCCCCCCGGCGCTCGCGGAAGCGCGGCACGACGGCCTGGAGCACCGCCATGACGCCGAAGGTGTTCGTCTCGAAGATCTCACGAATCGTCGTCATGGGCGTGGCCTCGAAGGCGCCGACGACGCCGATGCCGGCGTTGTTGACCACCACGTCGATGGGACCGGCTGCCTCGAGCGCCGCGGCGATGCTCTCGGGCTTCGTCACGTCCAGCGCCAGCACACGGAGCCGCTCGGACCTCGGCAGATCGCCGAGCCGGGGGGTGCGCATGGTCGCGATCACGTTCCAGCCCTGGTCGTGGAAGTAGCGGGCCGTCGCTGCGCCGTAGCCAGATGAGCAACCGGTGATCAGAACCGTCTTGATGGTCTTCATGGGGGGTCTCCTTCTTCCGTCGGTTTCGAGCTCGGGCTCGGGTTCACTTCAGCCGCGCGACGCGCCGCCCAGCGGGACGACGCCGTGGTGCTGGGCGTCATCCGCCACGAGCGGCGCGAGCTTCGCGACCAGCGCTGCGCCTGCGCGCTCGCGAAGCTCTCGGCGTGGGCCTCCCTGGTGGTGCAGCCCTCGGTGACTTGATAAGCCCTCCCAGCAAGACGATCCATGGCTCACCGTCTTAGAAGCTTTAGAGATCGTCTTGGGCGGCCTGCCTCTTCGGCAAGAGATCAAGGAGCGCCCGCGTTCGTCGGGGCGTGGTCCCAGCGGGCGTTTCGCGGAAAGCGATGAGAGGTCGAGGCGGGTCGCCGGCCGGGCAGCGGTACGCCCTTCGCTGGAAGAAGCCGGCCGTCTGAACCATGGCGCTCCGCATCGAGGCGCTCAGCCGCTCGCATCGTGCGCCGATCGCCGATTTCCAGAACCAGCACGCGTCGCTCGTCGAGCACCTCGAGCGGTCCGCGCTCCGGCATGCCGAGAAGGACATACCCGCTCCTTCGCCGTGCCCGGAGGACCGGTGGCGTGATAGCTTGTGCGGGTGCGAGAGCCAGCCGCCAGGGGCCGAACCGACACCGCGTCGCTCGTCGTCGCAGCCCGACCCGACGCGGTCTACCGTGCCTTCGCCGAGCCCGACGCGCTGATGGCGTGGCTCCCGCCTGACAGCATGACCGGCCGCGTCCTCGACTACGACTTCCGCGAGGGCGGTCGCTACCGCATCGAGCTGACCTACGATGAGGCGGCGCCCGTCGGCGTCGGCAAGACCACCGGGCGGACCGATGTCAGCGCCGGGCGCTTCCTCTCGCTGGAGCCGGGCAAGCGCATCGTCCAGTCGGTCGCGTTCGAGTCGTCGGACGCTTCGTTTGCGGGCGAGATGGTGATGACGTGGTCGTTCGAGCCGCTGCCCGCGGGGACCCGCATCACCATCACCGCGGAGAATGTCCCGCCCGGCATCAGCCAGGCCGACCACGATGCCGGTCTTCGAGCGTCCCTGGAGAACCTCGCGCGCTACCTGGGGTGACGCCTGCCTCTTGCGCGGAGCGACCGGGCCGCCGTGGCGCGGCGCCCTGGAGGGCGCGCCCGGGCAGGGGAGGCGGGGCAGGGGGGCGCGCCGACCCGATGGGCCAGGACGTGGGCAGGTTCGTCCGCGAGGTGTTCGACTCGCACCGCGGCCCTTCACCGGGCCGGTGGCGGCCTCCTGGCATGGCGGCGGCGGGGCTCCGTGCCGGTGACTCGGACGTGGCGAGGCGCCCTGGGGATGGAACCTGCCGCAAGCCGCAACGGGGCAGGTCGGGCAAAGAGGCCCTTGAGGCGGGGACGCTGACGACGGCCGGGACGAGCGAAGTGCGCTTGCGCGAAACGCGGATCTGTGCGAGGTTCCGCGAAATTCTCAAGATGGGTGCAGGGCCTGGAGGCGCTGCAGGCGCAGAGGGATGGTCGGGCCGCCATCCTACCGGGTATGACCCCCGGCAGGATGATCATGTCAGCCACAGCGACCCCATCGCGATCCAGCCGCGCTCCGCTTGACGTCGCGGGAGCTCTGCCGCGCTCCGCCCGGTTCACGAGGAGCCGGCCGACGTGAAGACCCTCCTTCTCCTCCTCCTCTTCAGCCCGTTCATCTCCGCGCCTCTGCTCCTGGCGCTGGGGCGCCGCTGGGGGGCTCGCGTCGGCTGGGCAGCGCTGCCCGCGCCGCTGATCAGCCTCGGAGCTTGCCTGGCCCTCTACCTCCTTCCGGAGGCCCAGCGCACCACGATCGGCTGGGAATGGATACCGCGTCTGGGGGTGCAGCTCTCCTTCACGCCGGACGGGCTCGCGCTGTTCTTCGGGCTGCTCGTGACCGGCGTCGGTAGCCTGGTCACGTTCTACGCGGCTTGTTACCTCGACGATCACTACAGGCGCCACGGACAGTTCTACTGCACCTTGCAGCTGTTCATGGGCGCGATGCTGGTCACCGTCTTTTCCAGCAACTTGCTCGTCTTGTTCACCGCCTGGGAGCTGACCGGCATCACCTCGTTCTTCTTGATCGGATTCCTGCACGATCGACCGGAGTCTCGACGGGGCGCCCGGATGGCGCTCCTGACCACCAGCCTCACCGGCCTGGCGTTGCTCGTCGGGATCGTGCTGCTCCAGCAGGTCTTCGGCACCCTCGAGCTCCCCCGGATGCTCGAGGCGCCTGTGCCTCCAGGGAGCGAAGGGCTGCTCGCCGCCGCCTTTCTCTTCTGCTTCGTGGGCATCTGCGGCAAGTCGGCCCTCGTTCCCTTTCAGTACTGGCTGCCGAACGCCATGGCGGCGCCGACGCCCGTCAGCGCGTACCTCCACTCGGCCACCATGGTGAAGCTCGGCGTCTTCCTCACCGCGCGTCTCCTGCCGGTGTTCGTCGGGCTCGAGAGCTGGACGCCGGTCTTGATCACGATCGGGTTCCTCACCTTCCTCCTCGGCGCGGGCCTCGCGTGGCTGTCCCACGATCTGAAGGCCGTGCTCGCCTACACGACCGTGGCCCAGCTGGGCCTGCTCGTCGGTCAGTACGGCTGGGCCTCGCAAGCAGGGCCCGCCTTCGGGGACCTCCTCCATATCCTGAATCACACCCTGTACAAGGCGTGCCTCTTCATGGTGGTCGGCGTCATCGACCACAGCACGGGCACCCGCGATCTCCGGCAGCTCGGCGGGTTGTTCAAGAAGATGCCGCTCACGGGCGTCACGGCGCTCGTGGGGCTCGCGGCCATGGCGGGGGTGCCTCTCACCAGCGGGTTCATCAGCAAGGAGCTCCTGCTGGAGAGCGGGCTCGCCTTCCAGAGCGGCCATCCGGGCAGCCTCGGGCTCTGGCCGCTGCTCAGCCTGGCAGGCGGCTCCGTCCTTCACGCGCTCATCGCCCTCCGCATCGCGAAGCACGTGTTCTTCGGGGCGGTCCCCGACAAGGTCGACGCGCACTTCCACGCGCCCTCCCTCGGCATTCAGCTACCGGCGCTCCTCCTCGCGCTGGGGGTCCTGTACTTCGGCGGCCGGCCCGCGGTCTTCGGGCATTTCACCGCGTCCTTCGGCCCTTCCGGGCTCGCCGCGCCCGACCTCGCGCTCTGGCATGGATGGACCCCCGCCGCGCTCGTCAGCCTCGGCATCTTCTCGACCGCCGGCGCGCTCTTCTGGTTGAGCGAGCGAAAGCGCTGGCCCCAGCGCTCCGTGCCGCGCCTGCTCCAGCTCGATCGGGGGTTCGAGCGAGCCGTCGAGGCGATCCCGTCGTTCGGCAAAGGGCTCGATCGCAAGCTCGGCTTCCCGCGGCCTTCCGTCTACCTGTCCATCCTCGTCGCCTTCATCGTGACGGTCTTCCTGGCGATCTTCATCCAGGCCCGAGAGAGCCTGGCGCCCCTCCTGGGGCGCACGGAGATCATGCCCGCGAGCCTCGAGGGATGGATCCGTTGGGGCGTGGTGATGCTCATCTCGACGGGCGCGCTCCTCGCGGCGGCCTGCAAGCGTCCTATCCCCCAGCTGTTCGCGGTCTCTCTCGTGGGATCCGGCGTCGCCTTCTACTACGTGCTGTATCGGGCCCCCGACCTCGCGCTCACGCAGCTCCTCGTCGAGGCCGCCACGTTGATCCTGATCCTGCTCGTGGTGCTCCGCTTCAAGCGTGACAAGGCGGAGTTCCAGCCGCTCGCCGTCACGAAGCCGGGCTCGCGCCTCGTGCGTGTCGGGATCTCCGCTGGAGCGGGGCTGCTCCTGGGCCTGTGTGTCTTGATCTTCCCGAACGATGAGGTCGAGCGCGCCGGCTCGTTTTACCTCGAGCACACCCTCCCGCTCGCGAAGGGCGCCAACGCGGTGAACACGGTCGTCGTCGATTTCCGCGGCTTCGACACGATGCTCGAGATCACCGTCCTGCTCATCGCCGCGCTCGGCTGCCTGGGCCTCCTGTCGCGCGCGAGCTCTGCCCCCCGACCCGACGTCGCCCTCCCCGCGACGGATCTCTTCCCTGTCCCTCGCGACTTCATCTTGAAGGCGGTCGCGCTGGGCGCTTTCCTCCCGCTCAACCTCTTCTCGCTCTACGTCTTCCTCCGGGGCCACAACGCGCCGGGCGGCGGCTTCGTCGCGGGGCTCATCACCGCCCTCTCTCTGCTCCTCTTGAGCTTCGTGCTCGGCGTCGAAAGGTTCCGTCGTCGCTTCCGTGCGAGGCCGATGCTGGTCGCCGTCACGGGCATCGCCCTCGCCCTGGGCGCGGCGCTGCTCCCGCTCTGCTTCGGCCTCTCCCCGCTGCACCACCTGCACACCACGGTGGGGCCCCTGGCCATCGGGACCCCGATGCTCTTCGACGCCGGCGTGTTCCTCACCGTCGTGGGGGTGACCTTGAAGTTGATGCTGCCCTTGATGAAGTCCGTGCATGGCCTGCCTGCCTTCGTGCGCGAAGAAGAGGGCAATTTCGCCGCGCTGGCGAGCGAGCCCATCGACATCGATTCGGCGCGCCACGTGGCCGAGGCGCCGAGGAGCGAGCCATGACAGGCCAGCTCGACACCGCCGTGCTCGTCACCGTGCTCGCCGGCGGGGCCATCTACCTGTGCCTCTCCCGCCGCTTCCTGCGGGTCCTGCTCGGCTTCTTGCTGCTCTCGAACGCGGCCAACCTGGTCGTGCTCTCCATGTCGGGCGATCCGACGGGGCGACGAGCGGCCATGGCTGGCTCGGAGGCCGCGTCGACGTCGGCGGTCGATCCGGTCCCCCAGGCGCTCATCCTGACGGCGATCGTCATTGGCTTCTCGGTCGCCGCGTACCTCACGGTGCTGCTCTACCGGATTTACGTCGACTCTGGCTCGGCCACGACGACCGGCCTCGACGAGGCTGACGACGCCCCCGGCGAACAGGCTGCCCGATGAACTCGCTCGCTGCAGCGCCCATCGTCATCCCGCTCGCGGCGGCTCTGCTCGCGCTGCTCGTCCCGCGCCCGTCGGCCGGACGACGCATCGCCATCAGCCTCGTGCTCCTCGCGCTCCTCGGGTTCTCCCTGTGGCTCGTCGGCCATGCGCGGACCACGGGGCCCCTCGTGGTCAGCTTGGGTGGCTGGGTCGTGCCCTACGGCATCGTGCTCGTGGCCGACACCCTCGCGGCCATCATGCTCTGCCTCTCCTCGCTGGCGGGGCTCGCATGCGTGATCTACGGCTTCGCCGAGACGCCTCGGCGCGAGGAGCATCCCCTGCGGCTCCCTCTGCTCCTGCTCCTGATCACCGGCATCCACCTCTCGTTCCTCACGGGCGACCTGTTCAACCTCTTCGTCGCGTTCGAGGTCTTCCTGCTCGCGTCCTACGCGCTCATGACGCTCGAGGCCGACGCGCGCCGTTCCCGTCGAGCGTTGCCCTACGTGACGATCAACCTGCTCGGCAGCGCGCTCTTCCTCTGTGTCTGCGCCTTCGCGTACGGCCTCTTCGGCACGCTGAGCTTCGCGGAGATCGCCGTCCGGAGCTCGGCGATGGTCGGCGACGTCCGCCTCGATCTTCTCGGGCTGCTGTTTCTGCTGGTCTTCGCGATCAAGGCCGGGCTCTTCCCGCTCTACTACTGGCTGCCCATCAGCTACCCCGCGCTCCCGCCTCCCATCGCCGCCTTCTACGCGGGCATGCTGACCAAGGTCGGCGTCTACGTCCTGATCCGGATCTTCGGGACGGTCCTCCCCCCGGAGCTCACGTGGCTCCACGCGGCGATCGCCTGGGGCGCGGGGCTCACGATGGTGATCGGCGTGCTCGGCGCGGTCGCGCAGAACCGCGTTCAAGCCATCCTGTCCTATCACATCGTGAGCCAGGTCGGATACATGGCCCTGGCCGTCGGCCTGTTCTCGCCCTATGCGTTCATGGCGGCGATCTTCTACGTCATCCACCACATCGTCGTGAAGGCGGCGTTGTTCCTGGTGGGCGGCGTCATCCTGCGCGTGCAGGGCACCGATCACCTGGACAGGACGGGAGGCCTCTGGGCAGCGACCCCCGGCCTGAGCGTCGTCTTCCTCCTGCAAGCGCTGTCCTTGGCCGGCCTGCCGCCGCTCAGCGGCTTCTGGGGCAAGTTCATGATCGTCAAGGAAGGCCTCGCTCAGGGACAATGGACGCTCGTCCTCCTCTCCCTGATCGCCAGCATCCTGACGTTGCTCAGCATGCTCAAGATCTGGCTCGGCGCCTTCTGGAGGACGAAGCCCGAGGGCGCTCCCCTCGCGCTCACGCCCTCGAGCCGTCGCATGACGGCCGTCGTGGGGCTGCTCGCCGCGGTGTCCCTCGGCATAGGCCTGGGAGCGAGCCACTTCGTCACGATCGCCGAGCACGCGGCCCGGGAGACCCTCGACCGCACCGCCTACGTGAACAGCGTCCGAGCGCTGAACGACCAGCCAGAGGAAGGCAAGCACCCATGAAAGCTCCGGCACCCCCTCCTCGAAGACGGCCCTTTCCGCTGCGCGTCCTGGGGTTCTTTCTGTTCCTTCTTTGCTTCCTGCGCGCGCTCGTCCTCGCCAACCTCCAGCTCGCCAGGTCTATCTTGTTCGAGAGGCGCGAGGACCTCGCGCCCGGGTTTCTCACGTATCCGGTCGAGCGGCTGTCGAAGCTGGAGATCCTCGTGCTCTCTCATTGCATCACGCTCACCCCCGGCACGACGACCGTGGAGATCTCTCCCGACTTCACTCGGCTGGTCCTGCACGCCCTCGACGCTCGAGACGCAGAGGCCACGCTGCGCGGCATCCGGGACGAGCTCGAGGCCCCCATCCTCAGGTGGACCCGATGATGTTCGCGGACGTCGGCATGCTCGTCATCTGGGTGGCGCTGTTCGCGGCCATCGGCGCCGGTCTCTGGCGTCTGGGGAGGGGGCCCACCACGCTCGATCGCATGCTCGGGTTCGACATGATCACGATCACGGTCGTGGCCCTCGTGCTCGTCTTCTCGGCCGCGACGGGCTCCGCGGACTACATCGAGTTCGTGTTGATCCTGAGCGGGCTCGGCTTCCTGACGACGGTCGCCTACTTCTATTACTTGATGCACCTCGGCCCCGACGACGACGATTTCGATGCGCGGGAGCGGTCATGAGCTGGACGGAAGCTCTGGGCACGGTGGTCATGTTCGGCGGCTGCTTCTTCGTCGTTGTCGCGGCGGTGGGGACGGTGAAGCTGCCCGACGTCTACTGTCGCTCTCATGCCCTCGGCAAGGCGATGACGCTCGGCATCATGCTGCTCTTGGTCGGCTACGGCCTGCGCGTCCCCGAGGCCTCCTGGCTCAAGCTCTCTCTCGTTCTGCTCTTCCAGCTCGTGACGATCCCGGTGGCGAGCCATCTCTTCTGCCTCGTCGCCTACCGGAAGGGAGTGCGTCGGTGGACGAGCTGAACGCCGGTTGAATCCAGCGGTGGAGCCTCCACGTGCTCGGCGCGCAGGGCTCACGCGCGGGCGGACGTCACTCCTCCTCCGCCGCGCCGTGCGCCAGCACCGTCTCTCCACCTCTCTTGCCAAGCTCGATGAGCCGGCAGGGCGTCGCCTTCCGGATCCGCTCCGCCAGCGGGCGGGAGTGCGTCGTGATCCAGAGCTGGCTCCGGGATGCCGCGTGCACGAGCAGATCCCCGAGCGGCCCGAGCAGATCCGGATGCAGGCTCGTCTCCGGCTCGTTCAGCGCCATCAGCAGCGGAGGCCTCGGGCTCAGCAGCGCCGCCAGGAGGCAGAGGTAGCGCGCCGTGCCGTCCGAGAACTCGCGGGCGTCGAGCGGCCGCGACATCCCCGGCAACCCGAGCTCGACCCGGAACCGCCCCCGCGTCGAGGAGACCTCGAGCGACGCGCCCGGGAACGCGCTGGCGACGGCCTCCTTCAAGGCGCCCCGGTCGCCGATGTCGAGGATCGTCGCCAGCGCCGCGGCCAGATCGTGGCCATCGGTGCTGAGCACCGGCGTCCGCACCCCGACCTGCTCGACCCGCAACGGCGCGCCGGGGTCGGTCCGGAAGTGGTGATAGAACCGGAAGTTCATGAGCTGCTGCCGCACGGCCGAGAGCAACGGAAAGCGATGCGGCTCCACCACCTGCGACAGCACCGACTCCGAGCCCCAGAGCGAGAAGGGAAAGGTCACGCGCTGGCCTTCCGCGTCGCGCGCGAAGGCCGAGCCCGCGGCCCGCTCCAGCATCGGCAGGCGGCGGCGCTTGTCGAGCAGCCAGAGCGTCTCTTCCTTGATGTCCGGGTCCAGCTCGAACGGCCCGCCAGGCGGCGGCGTCAGCCCGCACTGGAGCTCGTACACGAGCTCGTCGAGCCGCACCCGCAGCGTCATCCGCACCGGGCCCTTGCTGCGCTGGCCGGCCCAGAGCACCGACGGCATCCCGCCCTCCTCGGCCAGGGTGCGCGCGAAGCTCCCGCTCGCCGCGGCGCCGAGCAGCACCATGGTGCGGTAGAGGTTGGTCTTGCCGACGCCGTTCGGCCCGACGATGACATTGACCTGCGCGAGGGGGAGGGTCATCTCGCGGATCGAGCGATACCCGGCGACGTGGAGCTCCTGGACCGTCATCCCGCCCAGGATAGCCCATCGCGGCCACCCGCCACCCGCGCCGCGATCAGGGGTCGCGGCATCCTGTACGACGCCAACGCAATCGCGCGCCCGCCGGCGCCCCCACCTCGACGCCCGCGGCCGCCGCGGGCCGCGGCGCCGAGCCCGCGCTCGGCCGCCTGCGCCCGTCGCTCGATGCTCAGGTGTCCGCGAACGCGCGTGTCGGGCTCGCGGCGACCGAGCCTCGCCCGGCTCAGCGCATCATCAGGACATCCGACATGTCATCGACGATCCTGCGGGCGTCGCCGACCTCGAGGTTGACGAGCACGGTGATGGAAGCGTCGCTGTCGACCGCGTGATAGGACGAGGACGTGAACCCCCAGATCCCGCCGTCATGCCCGTACTGGGGGCCGAGCTGGGAGCCACGGCGCGACAGCCCGAGCCCGTATCCGGTGACGTCGCCCAGCCTCGCGTCCATCCAGGTGGTCATCTCCGCGAGCTCGGCTGGGCCGAGCAGCTCACCGTCGAGCACCTTGCGGTAGAAGCGCGTGAGGTCCTCGGTCGTCGAGACCAGGGCGCCCGCGGTGCCGGCCGCCGACGGATCCGCCGCGGAGGTTGTGTCGACGAGCTTCCCCCGGTCAATCCCGTAGCCGCGCACGAGGCCCGGCAGGGCCGCCTCGGCGCCGTCGAGGTAGGTGCGCGCGAGCCCTGCCGGCTCGAGGATCCGGGCGCGGAGCAGCTCGCCGACGGGCTCCCCCGACGCGGCTTCGAGGATCAGACCCGCGATGATGTAGTTGGTGTTGGAGTAAGCGAAGCCCTGCCCAGGCGCGAAATACGGCGGATGCGACGCGGCGACCTCGATGAGCTCCCGGGGCGTCCACGCGCGCTCTGGATCGGAGAGGGCCGCGGACCAGAACTCGTCGCTCTGCGTGAAATCGTAGATACCGCTCGTGTGGTTCAGGATCTGCCGGACGGAGATCTGCTCGCCGTCGGGGACGCCCTCCACGTACCTGGAGACGCCATCGTCGAGCGACAGGCGGCCTTCGGCGCGCAGCATCAGCGCCAGCGTCGCCATGAAGGTCTTGGTGATGCTCCCTACCCGGAAGAGGTCATCGGGTCGCATGGGGACCTTCGCCTCTGCGTCCGCGATCCCGGAGGCGCCGCGCCAGCTGCACGCGCCGAGGCGCACGGCGGCGGCGGCGCCTGGGAGCCCCTGATCCGCCACGGCCGCGTCGAGCGCGGCCTGGAGCTCGGCCGAGACCTCGTCGCAATCGACGCTCGTCCCGCCGCCAGCGCCTCCGGCGCCGGCGGCCCTTGCTTCACCGCGCTCGATTCCATCGCTCCTGCCGCCCTCACCAATCGAGGTGGCCTCTGCCTGAAGCGACGCGAGCGAGGAGCTGCCGCACCCGGCGAGCAGAGCGGCCCCGGCGCAGGCGAACAAAGCGGTCCGCTGCAAAACACGGCTCATCGATCCGATCTCCACGATCCCCAATGAAGTTCACTGCTGCGCTCCGCCGTGCTGCTCCAGAGAGCGTCGCAGGGCGGCGCTGCGAAGGCGCGCATCAACGCGCAGGTGGTCTGAGGGTGTCAAGACGCGCGGACGATGACGGTGCTCTCCCCGACACGATCACAGCAATGCCAGCCGCGAGCGGCTCCGCCGCGGTAGGCCGCGTCACCTCGATCCCCCTCGTCCCCGGCATCGGCCACATCATGCCAAGAGAGGCCGGCAGCGGAGCCGAGCGCATGGACGGTAGACCCGAGCTGGGTGACCGTGCGGCGCTGGTCGACGACCCGGCGGCGCGTCGGAGCGCCCAGCGTCCGAGAGACATCGAGTTGCACGGTGGCGCCCGTGGCGCACATCAAGCAGGCGTGGCCAGGCGGCTCGCCATGTACCGCGCGGGCGACGCCCCGAGCGCTTTGCGAAACATGGTCACGAAGCTGCTCGCGCTCTCGTAGCCGAGGTCCCGCGCCACGCTCTGCACGGTCGCGCCGCGGGAGAGCTTCTGGATGGCCAGGATGATGTGGAGCTGCTGGCGCCAGCGGCCGAAGCTCAAGCCCGTCTCCTCGACCAGGAGACGGTTCAAGGTGCGCTCGCTGACGCCGATTCGCCTCGCCCACGCCTTCGTCGTCGCGCCGCTCGCCGGATCGGCGGTCATCGCATCCACCAGACGACGGAGCCGCGGATCGATCGGCATCGGCAAGCGATGCTTCTCGATCGAGACCGTCGCGAGCTCGTCGAGGAGCACGCTCATGAGGCGCGCGTCCGGTCCCTCGAGATCGTAGAGCGCGGGGCGCGTCGCGAGGCGCAGCAAGAGCTCGCGGAAGAGCGGCGTCACCGACACCGCGCAGCAATCCTGCGGCAGGTTCGGCGCCGCGCCGGGCTCGACGAAGACGCAGTAGCCCTCGAGCGGCGCGCGCGCGCGGATCCGGTGCGTCACCGACGCGGGGATCCACAGCGCCGATCGCGGCGGCACGATCCAGAGAGCGCTCGACGCCTCGCAGATCATCTCTCCGCGCACCAGGTACACGAGCTGCGATTCGCGGTGCGCGTGAGGCTCGCTCTCGAGCCCACCGCTCGCCATGCTGAGCCCGATCGCGTTCGCCGGCCGCGCGACCGCGGTCCTCCAGCGCCCACGCGCATCGAGCACGAAACGGCTCGCGAGCGACTCGAACGACGCCGCCGCGCCGCGGGGCTCGTTCGCCACCTGGACGTCTCCGTGAACCGTCCAGCCCGTCGGATGCGCAATCCGGGGCGCCCTCGAGCCCCGCCGCCTCGCTGCCATGTCCGTTTTGATAAATAAATTGTCCTGATTGCGCAATGCGGTCGACGGCGTCGACTGCTACGTTCTCCTCGACGCCGCCGCCCTCACCAATGCTCCGGTGTTCCGCGCTGGAGGCAATGCCTGCGAGGAGGGCGAGTGAACGCTCCGAGAACGTGTGTCCTTGACCCGAGGCCGACCATGAAGTCCGATCCCATCGCCGTCCTGCCCGATGAACGGGTGCGCGCCGTGCTGCGGCGCCTCCACGACGAGGCCGACCGGCAGGTGCCGGGTGTCCTCCTCCACTTGCTGCCGAAGCTGCCGCGGATGCTCCTCGGCCGCCGCGTCGACGCTGCGGGCACGGAGCTCGACTTCGCCGACAAGTACCTCGCGCTCGGGCGCGACCAGGGCGCCTTCTGCTACCTGACGGCGCGGGCGCTCCGCGCCAGGACGATCGTCGAGTTCGGCACGTCCTTCGGCGTCTCGACGCTGTGGCTGGCGGCGGCGGTGCGCGACAACGGAGGCGGCCGCGTCATCGGCACCGAGCTCGTGCCGGAGAAGGCGCGGCGCGCGCAGGCGAACCTGGAGGAGGCGGGGCTCGCGTCCTTCGCCGAGATCCGCGTGGGGGACGCGACGGAGACGCTGCGGGCGGACCTCGGCGAGGTGGACTTCATGCTCAACGATGGGTTTCCCCTGCGGGCGCTCGACGTGCTGAAGCTCGTCGCCTCGGCCCTGCGTCCGGGCGCCGTGGTGGTGACCGACAACGTCGGTGTCTTCAAGGCCGATTATCGCGACTACGTCGCCTACGTGCGTGATCCGCGCCACGGCTTCGCGTCGATGACGGTGCCCTTCCGCTCGGGCACCGAGTACTCGGTTCGACAGCCGGCGCGCCCGGGCGAGCGCGGCGTCAGGCCGACAGCGCCTCGGCCATGTGATCCATGAACGCGCGGATGCGGTTCACGTTCTTCAGCTCGGGGAGCGTGAGCAGCCAGAGGTCGCGGTCGTATGCCGGGTCGATCGGGCCGATGCGCGCGCCCGGCACGTTCGCCGCCAGCCACGCGTCGAGCCGCTCATCGTGGTCCTGGCCACCCGGTGGAAGCCGCGCCCCGCGAGCGAGGCGCGGGCCCGAGGCCCCGGCGCCCCGCGGACGAGCGGCGCCACATAGCCTGTTGATTTTACTGCAAGTTCGCCAAGAATGGCGACCCGGCCGGAGAGCACTTCCTCGGCCGGGTCGATCTCGTCCAGCGTCACACGTCGCCTGTGTGAACAACCCCACCGGCGTCCCCGGCGCCCCAGCGAAAGGACACGACGATGAAGGTCATGGTGATCGTGAAGGCAACGAAGAACAGCGAGGCGGGCGTCATGCCGAGCGAGGAGCTCCTGACCGCGATGGGCAGGTACAACGAGGAGCTCGTCAAGGCCGGCGTCATGGTCGCGGGCGACGGCCTCCACCCGAGCGCGAAGGGCAAGCGCGTCCGGTTCTCCGGGAACCAGCGCAGCGTCATCGACGGTCCGTTCACCGAGACGAAGGAGCTCATCGCCGGCTACTGGATCTGGCAGGTCCGGTCGATGGAGGAGGCCGTCGCGTGGGCGCGTCGCTGCCCCGATCCGATGCCGGGCGAGGAGGCCGAGCTCGAGCTCCGCCCGATCTTCGAGGCGGACGACTTCGGCGAGGCGCTCACCCCGGAGCTCCGCGCGCAGGAGGAGCGCCTCCGCGCAGAGGTCGAGCGGCAGCAGAAGGCGTAGGCCGCGGGCGGGGCGTCGAGGACCGCGGCCAGCGAGAGCGGGCCGAACGCTCCGAGGCCATGGGTCGATGACCCGACTCACGCCTCGCCGTCCTGCGCACCCTGCCTCTTGACCACGCTGATCTCGCCGTCCGCCTCGAGGCAGGCAGAGCGCACCAGGGCGATGTCCGTGATCCCTTGCCTGCGGAGGGCCGCCTGCAATTCCTCCTCGGTGACCATCTCCCGGCGCATGTTCCCCCACTGCGGGCAGCCGTCTCGGACGAGGGTCGTCTGCCTGTCGCGCAGGCAACGCCGAAAGAAGGGGACGCGGAACTCCAGGAGGTCGATCACGTAGCCCCAGCCGACGATGAGCGCGATCATGAGCAAGATGTCCGCGGGCGAGGTCGCTCCGTTCATAATGCCGTCGGCGGCCATACCGCCGATGAGAACGAGGGCGAGCATGTCGTTCGGTGAGAGATGTCCGGTGCGTCGCTTGGGGATGAGGCGGATCACGACGACGAGGGCGAAATAGATGAGCGTCGTGCGCGAGGCGATCTCCCAGAGAGGCTTGGAGAAACCGAAGATCCCTTCCATGGGCGTCCTCCCGCCGGTACGGCCACGCGCGTCAGCGCGCGGCGTGGAAGCGCCGGTGCAACTGGCGGACCTCGTCCGCGAGGCGCTCGACGGGCCCTTCCACGGGCAGCCCCGGAACGATGTCGGGGATCGGCAGGCATCGCACCGGAGGAGCCGGTAGGCCCCACCCGGCGAGCCAGCCGGCCAGCTGGGCCGAAGAGCTCGCGTACACGATGCGGCCGAGCTGGACCCAGCCATGGGCCGCGGCGCACATGGGACAGTGCTCGGTCGAGGTGAAGACCGTCGCCGCGGCGCGCTCGTCGGGAGCGAGGTTCGCGGCCGCCCAGCGCGCCAGCGCGAGCTCCGGATGGCTGGTCGGATCGCCGCCGCCCACGCGGTTGTGATCCTCGGCGAGGACCGTCCCATCCGCCGCGACCAGCACGGAGCCGAACGGCTCGTTGCCGGTCTCCAGCGCCAGCGCCGCGAGCTCGACGCAGCGGCGCAGGTGTCGCATCTCGGTGTTGCTCGGCATGGTCGTCTCCTTGGGAGGTACGGGAATGCTGCTTCGTTCGCGCTGGCGGGGCCCTCGCAAGAAAGGGACCGACCAGGAGCCCTCGGTGCTTGCGTGCTCGGCCTTGACCCCGCTCGCCTTCCTCCGCGCCAGCACGGGCGGGTGAAGGCACCCAGGCGCCCCTGGCGTGCCCGATCGCCGGCGTCCTTGACCGAACGGCACGGAACGCATATCGTCAATCTACGATGAAGCCAGCCTCCCAGGCCGCCGGCCCCTGCTGTCCGCCCGCGGACGAGCAGGCGGATCTGCGACCCATCGAGGGCGACGAGGCCGACGA
The DNA here is from genome assembly GCF_004135735.1 of Sorangium cellulosum. Taxonomy (GTDB): domain Bacteria; phylum Myxococcota_A; class Polyangia; order Polyangiales; family Polyangiaceae; genus Sorangium; species Sorangium cellulosum_F. The sequence goes on from NZ_CP012670.1 coordinate 1,482,747, forward strand.
GGAGCTCGCCGGCCTCGCGAAGGCCCTCGGGCACCCGGCGCGCGTGAAGATCCTCCGCATCCTGGCGCGCAAGGACGCGTGCATCTGCGGCGACCTCGTGGACGAGCTGCCGCTCGCCCAGTCCACCGTCTCGCAGCACCTGAAGGTGCTCAAGGACGCCGGGCTCATCCGGGGCGAGGTCGACGGACCCCGCGTCTGCTACTGCATCGAGCCCCGCGCGCTACGGCGCCTGAAGGCGCTGGTCGGGGGGCTCTGAGGGGGCCTCGCTCGCCCGGGTTATCGTTTATCTACGATATGCGATTGGATCCAAGGACCATGACCAGAAGGACTGGCGTCGCCGGCAAGCTCTCGTTCCTCGACCGCTACCTGACGCTCTGGATATTCCTCGCGATGGGGCTCGGCGTCGCGCTCGGCTTCGTCTCGCCGGGGTTCACGGCGGCGCTCGACCGGATGAGCGTCGGCACGACCTCCATCCCCATCGCGATCGGCCTCATCCTCATGATGTATCCGCCGCTCGCGAAGGTGCGTTACGAGGAGCTGGGGCAGGTCTTCCGCAACCGGCGCGTGCTGGCCCTCTCCCTCGTCCAGAACTGGGTCATCGGCCCTGTCTTGATGTTCGGGCTCGCCGTCGTCTTCCTGCGCGACAGGCCCGAGTACATGCTCGGCCTCATCCTGATCGGCCTCGCCCGCTGCATCGCGATGGTCATCGTCTGGAACGACCTCGCGAAGGGGGACACCGAGTACTGCGCGGGGCTCGTCGCGTTCAACTCGATCTTCCAGGTGCTGTTCTTCTCGGTCTACGCGTACTTCTTCGCGACGCTCCTGCCGACCTGGCTCGGGCTCGAGGGCGCCGTCGTGAACATCACGATCGGCGAGATCGCCCAGAGCGTCGCGATTTACCTCGGAGTCCCGTTCGCGGCCGGCTTCCTCACGCGCCGCGCCCTCGTCCGCGCGAGGGGGCGAGACTGGTACGAGCGGCGCTTCCTGCCGCGCATCGGCCCCATCACGCTCGTCTCGCTGCTCTTCACGATCGTGGTGATGTTCTCGCTGAAGGGCGAGGCCATCGTCGAGCTGCCGCTCGACGTGCTCCGCATCGCCGCCCCGCTGCTCGTCTACTTCGTGGTGATGTTCGCGGTCTCGTTCTTCATGAGCAAGCGCGTGGGCGCCGGCTACAAGCGGTCCGCGACGCTCTCGTTCACGGCCGCCTCCAACAACTTCGAGCTCGCCATCGCCGTGGCCATCGCGAGCTTCGGCATCCACAGCGGGGCCGCCTTCGCCGCGGTGATCGGGCCGCTCGTCGAGGTGCCGGTCCTCATCGGCCTCGTGCACGTCGCGCTGTGGGCGCAGAAGCGCTTCTTCCCGGACACCCCGCTCGAGGTCGCCGCGCCCGCGTGCGCGACCGAGGGCACCTCACCGTCCGCATCGAAGGGTTGAATCCCATGAGCAACGAGCTCAAGAGCATCCTTTTCCTTTGCGTCGCGAACTCCGCGCGCAGCCAGATGGCCGAGGGGCTCGGCCGCATGATCTTCGGCGACCGCGTCCCCGTGCAGAGCGCCGGCAGCGAGCCGTCGGTGGTCAACCCGTACGCGATCGAGGTGATGCGCGAGCTGGGCGTGGACCTCACGACGCACCGCTCGAAGTCGGTGCACACGGTCGACCCCGCGGCGGTGGGCACGGTCATCACGCTGTGCGCCGAGGAGGTCTGCCCGGTGTTCCTCGGGGAGGCGCGGCGCCTCCACTGGCCGATCCCGGACCCCGCGAGCAAGGACCCCTCGATCCCGCGCGAGGAGATGCTCCGGCGCTTCCGCGCGGCGCGCGATACGATCCGCGGCATGCTCGAGCGCTTCGCGCGGGAGGGTCTCGTGAAATCGCTCCGGTGACCTGCGTCCATTTCGCGAGGTCCCCGTCTTGATCGGCAGGAGGTTGCCAGGATGAACGAACAGACGAAGGATGACGTCCGCGCCGCCGTGCGCGAGGAGTACGGGAACATCGCGCGGTCCACCGGCGGCGCGGGCTGCGCGCCGGGGTGCTGCGGCCCTCGCGCGGAGGCGAGCCTCAAGCTCGGGTACTCGGCCGACGAGCTCGCGGCGGTCCCGGAGGGCGCGAACATGGGGCTCGGCTGCGGCAACCCGCAGGCGATCGCCGCGCTCAAGGAGGGGGAGACGGTCCTCGACCTCGGCGCGGGAGGCGGCTTCGACTGCTTCCTCGCGGCGAAGCAGGTGGGCCCCACGGGGCGCGTCATCGGCGTCGACATGACGGCCGACATGGTCGCGAAGGCGCGGGCGAACGCGCAGCAGATCGAGGCGAGGAACGTCGAGTTCAGGCTCGGGGAGATCGAGCACCTGCCGGTCGCCGACGGCGCCGTCGACGTCATCCTGTCCAACTGCGTGATCAACCTGAGCCCCGACAAGGGCGCCGTCTTCCAGGAGGCGTTCCGCGTGCTGAAGCCGGGCGGTCGACTCGCCATCTCGGACGTGGTGTGCACGAAGCCGCTCCCGGAGGCGCTCGCGAGCGACGTCGCCGCGCTCACCGGCTGCGTGTCGGGCGCCGCCAGCGTCGAGACCCTCCGCGCGCTCCTCCGCGCGGCGGGGTTCGAGGGCGTCCGGGTCGACGTGAAGGAAGAGAGCCGCGAGTTCATCCGCGACTGGTTGCCCGGGTCGGGCGTCGAGGACCACGTCGCGTCGGCGACGATCGAGGCGGTGAAGCCGGGCGGGAAGCCGTGCTGTGGACCCGCCTGCTGCGCGCCGGAGGCCTAGGCACGATCACAGCCGGGCTCGCGACGGCGTCGCCCGGCTGTCGTCCCGCGGTCGCTCAGCTCAGCGAATCCAGCGGTTGACGATGTTCTCGTACAGCTCCTGCTGACCGCTCGTGAGCTTCACCTCACCGCCGGCGTTGCCGATCTCGGCGAGCTGCTCCAGCGTCAGCTTGCCCTGCTCGAACTCTGCGCCCTTGCCGCTGTCGAACGACGCGTAACGCGCCTTGCGCATCGACTCGAGCGGCGACTTGCGGAGCAGGTCATCGGCGATGAGGAGCGAGCGAGCGAACACGTCCATCCCGCCGATGTGTCCGTGGAAGGTGTCGATGAGATCCGTCGAGTTGCGACGGCGCTTGGCGTCGAAGTTGACGCCGCCGCCCTGGAGCCCGCCGCTGCGGAGCAGGATGAGCATCATCTCCACCGTCTCGTTGATGCTGTAGGGGAACTGATCGGTGTCCCACGCGTTCTGGTAGTCGCCGCGGTTCGCGTCGATGCTGCCGAGCATGCCGGCGTCCGCGGCCACCTGCATCTCGTGATCCATGGTGTGGCCGGCGAGCGTCGCGTGGTTCGTCTCCAGGTTGAGCTTGAAGTCCTTGTCCAGGCCGTGCTGGCGCAAGAACCCGATCACGGTCTCGGCGTCGAAGTCGTACTGGTGCTTGGACGGCTCCATCGGCTTCGGCTCGATGAAGAAGGTGCCCTTGAAGCCGCGCGCGCGCGCGTAGTCGCGGGCCATGATCAAGAAGCGAGCGAAGTGCTCCTTCTCGCGCTTCATGTCCGTGTTCAGCAGGCTCATGTACCCCTCGCGGCCGCCCCAGAACACGTAGTTCTCACCGTTCAGCGCGATGGTCGCGTCGAGGGCGTCCTTGAGCTGGGCGCCGGCGTAGGCCACCACGGAGAAGTCCGGGTTCGTGGAGGCGCCGTTCATGTAGCGCGGGTTGGAGAACAGGTTCGCCGTGCCCCACAGCAGCTTGACGCCCGACTGGGCCTGCTTCTGCTTGGCGTACTCGACGATGCTCTGGAGACGGCGCGACGTCTCGGCGCGGCTCTCGCCCTCTTCCACCAGGTCGATGTCATGGAAGCAGTAGTGCGTCGCGCCCAGCTTGGTGATGAACTCGAAGCTCGCGTCCATCTTCATGCGAGCGCGGGTGAGCGGGTCCTTGCCCTCGTCCCAGGGGAAGTTGATCGTCCCCGGGCCGAACGGATCGTGCCCACGACCGCAGAAGGTGTGCCAGTAACACACGGCAAACTTGAAGTGGTCCTTCATGGGCTTGCCAGCCACGACGCGGTTGGCGTCGTACCACTTGAAGGCGAGGGGGTTGTCGGACTCAGGCCCCTCGTAGGGAATCTTGCCAACACCGGGGAAGTACTCTTTGTCTCCAGTTACGACGGTCATGAGCGAATCTCCAGCTCGTGGTTTGCGTGTGCCTTAGTTCGGAGGGCGCCTTCGACAGTGTCCGCGAGGTGAACCCCAGGGGTCAGGCGTCGGGGGCAGGGCGGAGTCAGCCTCTCCACGTCCATGTTGGGCCTTTGAGGACGTTGAGGTTCTTGTGGCTTCGACTCTCATTATGTAAGACATCTTACTAAGGTGGGCCAGTTGCACGCATGGTGGAATTGGCCGGCTAGCAATATCATGTAGACGGGTCGGAGGCTAGGCAGTCAGCCGGTAAGCCGCCGTGGGGCGCGGTGTGCCGCTCGCTGTACCTGGCTGCGCCGCGTCGACATCCCCGCATGGACGCTCCGCGCTGCGCCCGACCGCGACTGCCTGCGCTGTCCTCGCTGGACCGCCTCGCTGATTCCGCTGAGGTGCTCGTGCTGCCGCATCCTTATACAGCGACGTGGTACTTCAGCGCGTGGTGGCGGACTCTCGACGCCGGCGACGCGTGAGCGGGGCCAGGCCCTGCCCATCCGTCGCCTCGCGAGGCACTCGAGGCAAGCTCTCCCCTGCAGCCTTAGAGGATCTCCTCTGAGGAGGCGCCCTGCGGCGCGCGGCCCCGAGGGCCGCGCGATCGACGTCCCCGCGAGGAGCTCCAGGCGAAGGTCTGGGTCGAGCCGATGACCGGGAGCGGGCCGTGGTGCGGCGCCCGTCGAGCCTCCTCGCGCGCAGCTACGAACGGCTGAACGCGCCCGGCCCTCGCGGGCCCCTGGGCCAGCGCGAGATCGAGGCGTAGGAGGCGAGAGGGCTCGCGTGCCGGTGCTCACCAGCCCGCCGATCCAGCGATTCGTCGACCCGGAGGACATCGCGGCGCTCGCGGTGTCTCCGACGTCGGGTGCCGCGAGGACGCGCTCCGGCCAGCCCTTCACCGTCGGCGGCGCCTCGCTGCCGCGGCGCGGGGCCTGGGCGCCCTCGTTCACGGAAGGGGCGTGGGGGTCGGCACAAAGACGCGGCGCACGCGGGGATCTCGGGCGCGGAGCCGACGCGAAATCTCGCTCTCCGACAACTTTTGCGCCATAGAGGGCGGCAATGGCCGCCATCATCCTGACGACCCTGGCATTGTGCCCGGTCGCCGCCTGGCTCGGACGGCGACGCGCCCGCTGGGCCCGGCTCCTGGCGCTCTGGCCGCTCGCCGTGACGATCTGGCTCGCGCTCGCCTTCGGCTCGGTGCTCGACGGCGACATTCGCGTCGAGACGCTCGAGTGGATCCCGCGGCTCGGGCTCTCGCCGTCGTTCCGGCTCGACGGGCTGAGTGGCCTGTTCGCGCTGCTGATCAGCGGCATCGGGACAGGCATCGTCTTCTACGCGGCGCACTACTTCGACGATCATCCGTACAGCGGGCGATTCCAGGCGACGCTCTTCGCCTTCATGGCGGCCATGCTCGGGGTCGTCCTGACCGACAACGGGCTCGCGCTCTTCGTCTTTTGGGAGCTCACCGGGTTCACGTCGTACCTGCTCATCGGCTTCGAGCACGAGAAGCCCGAGGCGCGCCGCGCCGCGCTCCAGGCGCTGATCGTGACGGGCGCCGGCGGGCTCGCGCTCCTCGCCGGCGCGGTCCTCCTCTCGGACGCGACCGGGAGCCCGTCGCTCCTCGCCGGCGCGGCGGACCCGGCCCGCCTGCGCGAGCACGCGCTGTATCTCCCCATCGTGCTGTGCTTCCTGCTCGCCGCGTTCACGAAGTCGGCGCAGTTCCCGTTCCAGTTCTGGCTCCCGAACGCGATGGCCGCGCCGACGCCGGTCAGCGCGTACCTGCACTCGGCGGCGATGGTGAACGCGGGCGTCTACCTCGTGGCGCGGATGACGCCGGCGCTCGGCGGCACCCCGTGGTGGACCACGCCGATCGTCGTCGTCGCGGGCCTGACGATGCTCGGCGGCGCCGCGCGCGCGGTGCGCGAGATCGATATGAAGAAGATCCTGGCCTTCACGACCGTCAGCGCGCTCGGCACGATGATGCTCCTCCTCGCGCTCGGCGCGCCGGCGTGCATCGCCGCGGGCCTCCTCTACCTCGTCTCGCACGCCCTCTACAAAGGCACGCTGTTCCTCGTGACGGGCATCGTCGATCACGAGGCGGGGACGCGCGACGTGACGAGGCTCTCGGGGCTCGGCCGCGCCATGCCGTTCACGGCCGCGGCGGGGGCGCTCGCGGCCGCCTCCATGGCCGGGCTCCCGCCCTTCCTCGGCTTCCTCGCCAAGGAGCAGGCGTACACGGCGGTGCTCGATCAGCCGCTGCTCCCCCCCGCGCTCCTCGCCGTGCTCATCGTCACGAGCGCGCTGCTCGGCGCGGGGGGCCTCCTGGTCGGCTTCGGCCCCTTCTTCACGGGCGCGCGCGGCGCGCCGCCGGGCGTGCACGAGGCGCCGCCCGGGCTCTGGCTCGCCCCGCTCGTGCTCGGCGCCCTCTCGCTCTCGGGCGTCGCCGGCGCGTGGGTGGGCGGGCCGCTCCGCGCCGCCGCCACGGCGGCCGCGGGCGCGCCGGTCTCGGTCGAGCCGTCGCTCTGGCACGGCTTCACGCTCCCGCTCCTCGCGAGCGCCGTGACGCTGGCGGCGACGCTGCTCGTCTACCGGCTCCGCGAGCGGTGGCGGCGCGTGGCCTGGCCCGAGCGCCTCGGGACCGAGCGCCTCTACGACGGCGCGCTCCGGATCCTCGACGCGATCAGCGAGCGCCTGGCGCCGCCCCTGCAGGACGCCTCGCTCCCGGCCTACGTGCTGAACTTCATCGTGACGACGACCGTGCTCGTCGGCGGGACCCTCGCGCTGACGGTGGGCGGCCTCGAGCCGCGCGGCCTGCTCGCGCCCCGGATCCACGAGGTGCTCGTCGTCGTGCTCATCGTGGTGGCCGCGCTCTCGGCGGTCCGCGCGAAGACCACGATGACCGCCGTGCTCTCGCTCGGCACGGCGGGCTACGGCGTCGCGCTCACCTTCGCGCTGTACGGCGCGCCCGATCTCGCCATGACGCAGTTCGCGGTGGAGACGCTGACCGCCGTCATCTTCGTCTACGTGTTCTGGCAGTTCCCGCAGGTCGTCGAGCGGAGCTCCCGGCGCATCCGGGTGCGCGACGGCCTGATCTCGCTCGCGTGCGGGACGATGGTCGCCGTCCTCACGTTCGGCGCCGCGGTGAACCCGACGAGCTCCCGGCTGCGCGACTTCTACGCCGAGGCGGCGCCGACGCTCGCGCACGGCCGCAACGTGGTCAACGTGATCCTGGTCGATTTCCGGGCGCTCGACACGCTCGGGGAGATCACGGTGCTCGTGACGGCGGCCGTCGGCGTGGGCGCGCTCCTCCGCATCGCGGCGGCCGAGAGGGCGGCGCGATGAGCTCGCTCATCTTCCGGGCCGCCGCGCGCGTGCTCATGCCGCTCCTGCTCGTCTTCGCGATGTTCCTGCTGCTGCGCGGGCACAACGAGCCGGGCGGGGGCTTCGTGGCGGGGCTGGTCGTCGCCGTGGCCTTCGTGCTGCGCGTGCTCGCCGAGGGCACGCCGGCGGCGGAGGCGGCGCTGCTCGTGCACCCGAGGAGGCTGCTCGCCGCGGGCCTCTTGCTCGCGCTCGGGAGCGGCCTCGTGCCGGTCGCGCTGGGGCGCGCGTTCCTGACCGCGTGCTGGACCGAGATCGGGCCGCCCGAGTGGCGGCTGCTCGTCGGCACGCCGCTCACCTTCGACGTCGGTGTCTGCTTCGTGGTCATCGGCGTGGTGCTGACCATGACCTTCGACCTCTCAAAGGACTGATCATGGAGTTGCTGCTCGCCGTCACCGCCGGCTCGCTCTACGCCGCGGGGCTCTATCTCCTGCTGCGCCGCCGGCTGGCGCAGCTCATCGTCGGCCTCGGCCTCCTGACGAACGGCACGAACATCCTGATCTTCACCTCGGGCGGGCTGACGCGCGCGATCCCGCCCGTGGTGCCGGAGGGCGCGGACGCGCTCCACCCGCCGTTCGCCGATCCGGTCCCGCAGTCGCTCATCCTCACGGCGATCGTGATCGGCTTCGGCGTCCTCGCGTTCGCGCTCGTGCTCGCGCACCAGGTCCACCGGACGAGCGGCAGCGACGACATCGGAGACGCGGGTTGATGGCCTCGAGCCTGATCCTCCCGATCGCCACGCCCATGTTCACGGGCGCGGTGCTGCTCCTCGTCTCCGACACGCGGCGGCAGCGCTGGCTCGCGCTCCTCGGCGCCCTGGGCCTCCTCGCCTCCGCGATCGCCGTCGCGGCCCGGGTGGCCACGGACGGCATCCAGGTGCTCCGGGCCGGGTCGTGGGCCGCGCCCTTCGGCATCACGCTCGTGGCCGATCGCCTCACGGCCGTGCTGCTCGTGGCCGTCGGCGTCGTGGGCGTCGCCACGACCGCGTACGCCTTCGCGGGGCTCGACCCTCGTCGCGAGTCGGTGGGCTACCACCCCGTGATGATGGTGCTGCTGATGGGCGTCTCCGGCGCCTTCCTCACCGGCGACCTCTTCAACCTGTACGTGTGGTTCGAGGTGATGCTCGTCGCCTCGTTCGTGCTGATGGCGCTGTACCGCAACCGGATGCAGGTGCGCGCGGCGTTCACCTACGTGACGCTGAACCTGCTCGCCTCGACGATCCTCCTCACGGCGCTCGGGCTGCTCTACGGCAGCGCCGGCACCCTGAACATGGCGGATCTCTCGCAGCGGTGGTCGACCGGGGCGCTGCCGAAGCTGCACATCTCCATGGCCGCGCTCTTCTTCACGGCGTTCGGCATCAAGGCCGCGCTCTTCCCCTGGTTCTCCTGGCTGCCGGCGTCGTATCACGCGCCGCCGGCCGCCGTGAGCGCCATCTTCGCCGGGCTCCTGACGAAGGTGGGCGTGTACTCGATGTTCCGGGTGTTCACGCTCCTGTTCCGGGACGTGCACCCCGCGGGCCCCACGCTCGTGCTGGCGCTGTCCCTCGTGACCATGGTGATCGGCGTCACCTGCGCGCTCACGCAGCGCGACCTCCGCCGCGTGCTGTCCTTCAACCTCGTCGGCCACATCGGCTACACGACGATGGGGCTCGGCCTCGCGACGCCGCTCGGGCTCTCGGGGGCCTTGCTCTACGTGATCCATCACATCCTGGCGATCACGAACCTCTACCTCATCGCCGGCATCTTCCTGCGCGTGCGGCGCTCGAGCGAGCTCGATCGGCTGGGCTCGCTGTACCGCGCGCACCCGTACGCCGCGATGCTCGCCCTCGTGCCGATGTTCGCGCTCGCGGGCGTGCCGCCGCTCTCCGGATCGATCGCGAAGATCGCGCTCGTGCAGGCCGCGTTCGAGGCCGGGGCGTACTGGGCCGGCGCCATCGCGCTGTTCGTCGGGCTCCTCAGCGTGCTCTCCATCGCGCGCGCGTGGGGCGAGGCGTTCTGGAAGCCCGCGCCCGAGGAGCCGGCGCCCGCGAGGCCCATCTGGCAGCAGCTGCTGCCGATCGGCGGGCTCACGGCGCTCACCCTGGCGTTCACCGTGGCGGCCGACCCGCTGGTCGCGCTCACCTCGGCCATCGCGATGGACCTGCTCGAGCCCGACGCCTACGTGCGCGCGGTGCTGGACGGAGGCTGAAGGATGCTCGTCGCCAACCTCCTGCTCGCGATGACCTGGGCGGCGCTCCAGGGCGAGTTCTCGCTCACGAACCTCGTCATCGGCTACCTGCTCGGCTACGTCGTGCTGGCGGCGCTCGCGCGCGGCGGCGTGCTCCCCTCGACGTACCGGAAGAAGGTGCGCGCCGTCCTCTCGCTCGCCGGCTTCCTCTTCTGGGCCTTCATCGCGGCGAACATCCGGATGGCGATCGACGTCGTCCGCTCGCGGAGCCACCTCTCGCCGGGCATCGTCCGCGTGCCGCTCGACGCCCGCAACGACTACGAGATCCTCATGCTCGTCACGATCATCAACCTCACGCCGGGGACGATCGCGGTGGACGTCACCAGCGACCGGACCGCCCTCTTCCTGCACGTCATGCACGTCACCTCGCCGGACGCCGTGCGCGCGGAGATCAAGGAGTCGTTCGAGCGGCGCGTCCTCGAGATCATGCGCTGAAAGGAGGCACGACGTGCTCTACACCGTGATGCAGATCGTCCTCGTCATCCTCGCCGTCTCGCTCCTCATCACCTTCGTGCGCCTGTGGCGCGGCCCCACCTTGCCGGATCGCATCGTCGCGATGGATCTCATCGCCGTGCTGACGGTCGGCATCATCGTGGCGACGACGGCGGGCACGGGGCAACGCGGGCTGCTCGACGCCGCCAGCCTGATCGCGCTCGTCGGGTTCATGGGGACGGCCGCCTACACATGGTACGTGCTGAAGGCGGGGCCGCGGTGATCGTGATCGTCCTCCAGTGGCTCACGGCGCTCCTCTTGCTCCTGGGCGCGATCCTCGGCTTCCTCGCGGCCGTGGGCGTCCTGCGCTTCCCCGACACGCTCGTCCGCATGCAGGCCTCGTCCAAGGCGTCGACGCTCGGCCTCGCGTGCCTGCTCGCCGGCACGGCGCTCCAGTTCCCGGAGGTCTCCGTCATCATCCGGCTCGGCAGCATCGCGGCCTTCATCATGCTCACCGCGCCGCTCACGGCGCACATCATCGCGCGCGTCACCTTGCACCGCAGGACGCCGCTCTGGGAGCACACGGTCCTCAACGAGCACGAGCCGGATCAGTGCGTCTCGGAGGAGGACGAGGGCGCGAACGCCCGAGGCTGAGCGCGGTCGTCCAGGAGGGGGCTGGCTCGCCCGGACGCGGCTGAGCCTCGGCCAGGCCCACGGACGAGCGGCCCTCGCCGCGTCACGCTGTGCCGGACCAGCACAGAGCGCGCGCGAGGCGGCCGCATTTCCAGGCGGCCGACGATCGCCCTGGCCTCGCCGCGCCCCTGTTCGCTGCCCGCACGCTCGATCGTGTCCCTGCGCGGCCCCGGGGCCGCTCGCGCCTCGCGCTGCCCGGCCTGGTTCTTGAATGGCCCTCGCGGGTGGACACGAATCGAGGAGCGATGATGCGGCGCGAGATCCGCCCCGTGAACACCCCGGTCTCCGGGGCGCTGCGCGCGCTCGGCCGGCGGGGCGTTCGCGCGCACCGGCGGTCCGGCGCGCGCATCGAGCGCGCGGCCGAGGGCGCCCCGCTGGAGCCTCGGGCGCCTTGGACCCTGCGGAGATGACGTGGAAGCGCTTCGAACCGACGTCGCCATCATCGGGGGAGGGCTGGGCGCCTGCGCGGCGGCGCTCGCCGCCGCGCGGCTGGGATGCCGGGTCCTCCTCACGGAAGAGACCCACTGGCTCGGCGGACAGCTCACGAACCAGGCGGTCCCGCCGGATGAGCACCGGTGGATCGAGGACTTCGGCGCCACGGCCAGCTACCGGGCCCTGAGGCGGGGGATCCGCGACTACTACCGCGTTCACCTGCCGCTCACGGCCGAGGCCCGCGCGCGCGAGGCGCTGAACCCCGGCAACGGATGGGTGAGCCGGCTGTGCCACGATCCGAGGGTCGCGGTCGCGGTGCTGCACCAGATGATGATCCCACACCAGCTCAGCGGTCGCTTGCTCGCGATGCTCCCGCAGCGACCGCTCGCCGCCTGGACGCATGGGGACCGGATCACCGGGATCGTGGTGCGAGGCATCGAGTCGGGGCGCGATGTCCTGATCGAGGCCCCGTACTTCATCGACGCGACGCCATACGGTGACCTGCTCGATCTGGCCGGCGTGGAGCACGTGCTGGGCGCCGAGTCGCGCGCCGAGACGGGGGAGCCGCACGCGGCCGACCGGGCGGACCCGAGGGCCCAGCAGGCCATCACGGTGTGCTTCGCGATGGAGCACCTGCCCGGCGAGGACCACACCATCGACAGGCCCCGGCAGTACGCGCTGTGGCGCGATCTCCGCCCGCCGGGCTGGCCGGGCCCCCTCTTGAGCTGGACCACGTCGCGGCCCGAGACGCACGAGCCGCTGACGCGCTTCCTGTTCGAGGCCGAGGACGGCCACCCCTGGTGGACGTTTCGCCGGATCCTCGACCGCGCGAACTTCGAGGAGGGGTTCGCCCGCAGCGACGTCACCGTGGTGAACTGGCCGCAGAACGATTACTGGCTCGGCCCCGTCGTCGGCGTCGATCCGGCCGAGCGCGAGCGCAACATCGGCGCGGCCAGGCAGCTCAGCCTCAGCCTGCTCTACTGGCTCCAGACGGAGGCGCCCCGCCCCGACGGGGGCGTCGGCTACCCCGGGCTGCGGCTCCGCGGTGATGTCGTCGGCGGCACGCCCGACGGGCTCGCGCCGGCGCCCTACGTGAGAGAGTCGCGGCGGCTGCGGGCGGAGCTCACGGTGCTCGAGCAGCACATCGCCTACCCGCTCCGGCCGGACGGACCGGAGCTGTTCGAGGACTCGGTGGGGATCGGCAGCTACCGGATCGATCTCCACCCGCGGGTCGGCGGCGCGGGCTACCTCGACACGGGCTGCTGGCCCTTCCAGATCCCGCTCGGGGCGATGATCCCGGTGCGCGTGGAGAACTTGCTGCCGGGCGGGAAGAACCTCGGCGTCACGCACATCACCAACGGTGCCTTCCGCCTGCATCCGGTCGAGTGGACCGTGGGAGAGGTCGCGGGGCTCCTCGCGGCGTTCTGCCTCGAAAAGAAGCTCACGCCGAGGGCCGTCCGGAATCGTCCGGCGCTGCTCGAAGCGTTTCAATCGTTGCTGCAGCGAGAGGGGATCGAGCTCTCCTGGCCATCCCTCGCGCCCGTGTGAGGTGCTCATGGAAAACAGGCAGTTACGGATCGGCATCTCGGGCTCCTACGGCGGCATGAACCTCGGCGACGAGGCGATCCTCGAGGGCATCCTGACCCAGCTCAGGGCGACGGTCCCCGCGGACATCACCGTCTATTCCAAGAACCCCGCGGACACGCTCGCCCGACACCGGGTCGAGCGCTCCATCTGCGCGGGCGCGCTGACCCGGCGGGAGATGGTCCCGGAGATCCAGCAGCTCGACCTCCTGATCCTCGGCGGGGGCGGCATCCTCTACGACCGCGACGCCGAGGACTACCTGCGGGAGGTGGTGATCGCGAACGAGGTCGACGTGCCGGTCATCCTCTACGCGATCAGCGCGGGCCCCCTCACGATGGGGTCGTCCAGGCGAGCCGTGCAGGAGGCGCTGAACGCCGCGCCCTCGATGGTCATCTCGGTGCGCGACCGGCTCGGGTACCGGCTCCTCGAGGACGTGGGGGTGACGCAGGAGATCCACCTCACCGCCGATCCCGCGCTCCTCCTCGAGCCGGCCGAGCTGCCCGTCGACGCCCTGAAGGCGGAGGGGGTCGAGCTCGATCTACCCCTGGTCGGCTTCTCGGTCCGGGAGCCTGGCCCCGCGGCGCCCGAGATCAACCCCGAGGAGTACTACGCGCTGCTCGCGAACGCGGCGGACTTCATCGTCGAGCGCTACGACGCCGAGGTCCTGTTCGTCCCCATGGAGAAGACCGACGTCCAGCACAGCCACGCGGTCGTCGCCCACATGCAGAACGCGGAGCGCGCCGAGATCCTGAGGCGTCGCTACTCGCCACGTCAGATCCTGGACCTCATGGGCCGCCTCGAGTTCGCGGTCGGCATGCGCCTCCACTTCCTGATCTTCGCGGCGCTGCGCGGCACCCCGTTCGCGGCCCTGCCGTACGCGTCGAAGGTGACCGGCCTGCTCGAGGATCTGGAGATGGCCACGCCGCCGCTCGGGAGCATCGGTATCGGGCAGCTCATCGCGCGGATCGACCGCTCCTGGGACACGCGCGCCGAGATCCGGGCGAGGATCGGCGAGCGGCTGTCCACGCTGCGCGCGAGGGCGCGTCGAACGAACGACCTCCTCCTCGGGCTCCTCGAGGCGCGTGCCGCGGGGCCGACCAGCGGCGCGCGCGCCGCGGGGGGGACCGGCGCGGCGCGGCCGCCCGAGGCCGCCGGCTCCCGCTGAGCGCGCGGAGGAGCTCCGATGGACGCCCACGAGCAAGGGCGCCGGGCCGGGGCTCTACATCGCGAAGGAGGACTGGAGGAGCGCTGGAGGGTGGGGGACAATGCGGCATGAAAGACGACACGCCCGTGATCCGGACCAAGCGCGTCTACGACCCGCCGGCGCCCGGCGACGGCCGGCGCTTCCTGGTGGAGCGCCTGTGGCCGCGAGGCATCAAGAAGGAGGCCCTCGCGGCCGACGCGTGGATGAAGGACGTCGCGCCCAGCACCGAGCTCAGGAGATGGTTCGACCATCAGGTCGAGCGGTGGGAGGGGTTCGAGCGCAGGTACCGAGAGGAGCTGGACGCGAACCCGGGCGCGTGGGCGCCGCTCCTCGAGGCCTGCGAGCGCGGCGCGGTGACCCTCCTCTACAGCGCGCACGACACGGCCCACAACAGCGCGCTGGTCCTCCGCGACTACCTGGCCGAGCGGAGGACCGCGCGCCGCGCTGGACGGCGCGCGGAGCGCGGCCATGACGTGCCTCGTTGATGTGACGCCGGCGCTGTGCGAAGGACGGTGAATGCGAAAGATCCATGTTGCTCTGGGCGTGAGCTCGTTGGCGGACTCCATCGCGGAGTACACGCAGCGCCTCTCGGCCCAGCCGCAAGTCATCGTGCCGGATCAGTACGCGCTCTGGCGCACGGACGCGGTGAACTTCTCCATTCGTCAGGTCCCCGCCGGCGAGGCGCCGGGGCTGCGCCACCTGGGGTGGGAGGACGACGCCGCCAGCGCCTTCTCCGAGGCGCGGGACTGCAACGGCATCGTCTGGGAGGAGTTCGGCCCCGAGCAGCAGATGCAAGAGATCCTCGGGCTCTGGCCTCACGCCCAGATCAAGCGCTGACGCCGGGGTCGCCGCGAATCGGCCGGAGGAGCCCCCGACGCCCTCGCGCCCGAGGCGCTGGCCTGCTCGTCGAGGTTCGACGGAGCCGGCGCCTACTCGCCCGGAGAGGCCTCTTCCCGGACGCGGGCGTAGAGCAGGACGTCGCCCACCCGGCCTTCCTTGACCGCGTGGCGGCGCAACCGCCCCTCGAGGGTGTAGCCCGCCTTGACGAGCACCCGGGCGGAGGCGTCGTTCCAGTGGAAGACCCCCGCCTGGATGCGCTCGAGGCCGAGGTGCGCGAGGCCGTACCGCGTCATCGCGACGACCGCCTCGGTCGCGAGGCCGCGGCCCCGGAAGGGCGCGCCGATCCAGTAGCCGAGCTCCGCGGTGTTCCGGTGCACGTCGTCGAAGCGCTCGAGCCCGATCGCCCCGACCACCTCGCCGGCGGCCTCGATCGCCAGGTTCCGCGCGGGGTCGTCCTGCTCCTCGCAGAACGCGATCCACGCCTCGGCGTCGGCGCGCGTGTACGGGTGCGGGAAGCGATCCCGGACGTTCTCCCAGATGCGGCGATCGTTCGCGTGCATCGCGAGCGCGCCGGCGTCGGCCGGCGCCCAGGGGCGGATCGTGAGCGAGGGCGACTCGAGGATCATGGGCCCGTCTCCTCCGGTCGAGCCGCGTCGGCTCGATCCATGGATCGATCGAACAGCTTCACGAGCAGCTCCGAGCCGACGCCGGTCGCGATCATGCGCTCGCGGCGATCCGAGAGCAGCGCGCCGAGCCAGGGCAGGGCGCCGCCGTCGCCGGCCGGCAGCTCGAGGCCGTCGTCCCTGCGGACGACGAGCTGGATGAACGGCCCGGCGTAGTACCCGAGCCCCTGCAGCCGCGCGAGGTCGTACACGATCTCGACCTCGGGCCGCGCGCGCGCGAGCGGCTCGGCCACCTCGGCGACCCAGCGCTCGGCGCGCGCGACGAGCCCCGGGCCCAGGCCGAGCGCGCGCGCGGTCCCCACGAGATCCGCCGCGGCGCGCGGCAGCGCGACGCCGGCCTCGCGGAGGGCCGCCTCCTGGGAGCCGGGCTCGTGCGCCTTCGCCCGCCGCGCCATCGCGTCCGCGTCGAGGCCGCGCGCGCCGAGGCAGGCGCGGACCATGGACGTGTCGGACAGGACGACGCGCAGCCCCGCCGTCCGGAACCCCGCCGCCGGCAGCGCGCGGACCACGTCGGCCCAGACGAGCAGGTGCTCGAGCAGGGCCGCGCGCTCGCACGCCTCGTCGTCGCCCCGGCCCCGCGAGCGGACCGCCGTCAGCAGGGCGAACAGCCGGAAGTGCGGCGTGAAGCCCGGCTGGGTGAGCGGCTGCATCCGCACGACGCGCTGGCTCGCGCAGAGCCGCAGCGGCTCGCCGCCCCGGGCCTCGCGCCGGCGCCGCGCCGCGTGGAGCCAGAGCCCCGTCGTCGGGTCCGCGGCGACCTCGGCGAAGCGCACCGCGGCGAGCACGTTGTTCGGCTCGATGCCCGCGCACGCCGTGGCGCCGAGCGGCACGACCGGCGCGAGGTCCACCGCCTCGAAGCGCGCCGCCGCCGCGAACGCCGCCCCGTCGAAGGCGTGCAGCCGCCGGGCGTCCGCGGTCGAGGCGTGGGTCAGAGGCGCCCGCTCGGCGTGCTCGAGCACGTCGGCCGGGCTCCTCCGCAGCGCGCGCTGTCGCAGGGCGTGGAGCAGCAGCGTGGTCAGCGCGTTGCCCGGGAGGTCCTCCGCGAGCAGCCGATCGAGCGGCTGCCCCGCGTGCGCCGCGGCCACGCGGCGCGCGATGCGGGCCGAGAGCTCGTCCGTCTTGCTCCCTGCGCCGGCCCGCCCCTGGCGAGCGGTGGCCGGCGTCGCGTCGTCATCGGCGGAAGACATGTGCGGCCCCTCTTCGACAGGTACCGTGCCCTGGATCGGGCACCCTGAAAAGCGCAGAACAGCCAGGCCGAGGCGCCCTTCGGCGCGAGGCCCGCGGGTCAGCGGCCGCCGGCCACGTCGAGCACGGAGCCCGTGCAGTAGGAGGCCTCGCTCGACGCGAGCCACAGGATGGCGCGCGCGACCTCCTCGGGGCTGCCGGCGCGCCGCAAGGGGAGGCTCGGCCCGACCCGCTCGGCCCGCCCCGGATCGCCGCCGGCCGCGTGGATGTCCGTGTCGATGATGCCGGGCCTGACGGCGTTGACGCGGATCCCCTCGGCGGCGACCTCCCTGGCGAGGCCGAGCGTGAGCGTGTCGACCGCGGCCTTGGAGGCGGCGTAGTCGATGTACTCACCCGGCGAGCCGAGCTGCGCCGCCCTCGAGGAGACGTTCACGATCGCGCCGCCGCGCCCGCCGCGGAGCGTCGACATGCGGCGGACGGCCTCCCGCGCGCACAGGAAGCTGCCGAGGACGTTGGTCGCAAGGATGCGCTGCACGCGCGCCGCGGTCATGTCCTCGAGGCGCATCTGCCGGTCGACCACGCCGGCGTTGTTCACCAGCGCCGTGACCGGCCCCAGGGCGCCGTCGACGGCCTGGAACATCCGCACGACGTCGTCCTCTTGGCTCACGTCCGCCGCGACGGCGATCGCGGCGCCGCCGCGCGCGCGGATCTCGCCCACGACCCTGCCGGCGGCGTCCTCGTCGCGCACGTAGCTCACGGCGACCGCGTAGCCGCGCTGCGCGGCGAGCCGCGCTGTCGCGGCGCCGATCCCGCGGCTGCCACCCGTGATGATCATGATCTCCGGCATGTCGCCGGAGCATAACGCGGGTCGGCCCCTTGCCGGAGGAAGGGGGCGAGGGGAGCTCCGGACGCGCGGAGCGCGCGGCGGATGCCACGGCGAAAAGTCGGTCGCCAGAGAGCCTCTGTGCTGTATCTCGTGGGCCTGCGCGCCGAGCGAGGCCGGAGGCTCCTGCCCCTCGCCGCGCCGGGCGCGCGCCGAGCCCGCTCCCCGATGGATCCGATCCGCCCGTGCGCCGCCGCAGCCCTCGCCGTCCTGTCCGCCGCGTGCGCCGGTCCAGCCAGGACCGCCCTGCCGGCCGACTCGGCAGCTCCGCCGGCGGACTCGACCCTTCCCCCTCCCGACGCGCCCCCGCCGCCGGTGGGCTCGGCCCCTCCGCCGGCCGACGCGCTCGCTCCTCCGGGGCGCCCCGCGGAGGCGCGTGTCCCCGGGGCGCTGCCGCCCGCCGCGCCGGGGAGCGCCGAGCCGTCGTGGGCGCCGCCGATCCTGCACTCGCTGGCCGTGCTCACCGTCACCCGCAGCGTGGAGGCGGTGCTGTGGCCCGAGCCGTTCGCCGATCTCCGCCTGGAGCGCTGGGCCCATCACTACGGCGAGGCGGTCACGAAGCCGCCGCTCTTCGACGCGTCGCAGCCCGCGTTCCAGTGGGATCACGACCCGTGGCCGATCAACGTGATCGGCCACGGCCTGCTCGGGAGCGAGATCTACTTCCGGGCCCGGGTGTGCCGCTTCAGCGCCCCGGCCGCTCTGGCCTTCACCCTCGCCGGCACCCACCTCTGGGAGTACGGCTACGAGGCGAACGGCGTCCGCCCCTCGGCCCTGGATCTCGTCTACACGCCGCTCGCCGGGGTGCTGCTGGGCGAGCTCCGCCTCGCCACCTTCCGCGCGGCGGAGGGCCTGGAGAGCGCGGGAGCGCGCCTGCTCGTGCGCGCGCTCGTCGATCCGCTCGGCGAGATCGAGCGGGGCATCGGGGTCTCCGGCTGCTAGAACGCGGCGCATGGATCGCCCGCCGGCCGCGCGCCTCCGCGAGCTCTTCGCCAGGGTCGACGCGTTCTTCGCGAGCGCGAGCGCCCGCCACGGCGGGCGCATGGCGTGCCGCACGGGGTGCAGCGACTGCTGCCGGCGGCGGTTCTCCGTGACCTCGATCGAGGCCGACGCCCTCCGCGAGGCGCTCGCGGCGCTCCCGGAGGGCGAGCGCGCGGCGCTCGCGGCGCGCGCGCGGGCGGGCGACCCCGGCGTGTGCCCGGCGCTCGACGGCGACGGGAGGTGCGCCGTCTACGCCGCCCGGCCGCTCATCTGCCGGACGCACGGCCTGCCGATCCGGTTCGCGCCCGCCGGCGAGCGCGCGCTGCCCGTCATCGACGCCTGCCCGAAGAACTTCGTGGGCGAGGACCTCCGGGCCCTCGACGCGGCGTCGGTGCTCGACCAGACGACGCTCTCGACGGTGCTGGCCGCCCTCGACATGGCCCACGCCGACGCGGCGGGCCGGCCGCGCGGGCAGCGCGTCGCCCTCGCCGCGGTGCTCGCGGGCGAGGGCTGACGCGCGCGGCGCTCGTCCGCCGGAACCCGCCCCGGGGAGACTCTGCGGATACGCTGCGGGGGAGGAGGGATCATGACGAGGACTGGACGATGCTGGGTGGCGGCCTTCGGGCTTGCGCTGATGACGACGGCGTGCGGAGCGAGCCCTGGCGCCCACGCGGGCGGGGACGCCACCGGCGGGGGCGCGGGGGGCTCCGGCGGGGGCGCAGGGGGCTCCGGCGGGGGCGCGGAGGCCACGCCCATCCAGCGAACGCCGACTCCGCAGACTGAATTCACCCCGGTGGAGCTCGAGGCGACGATCGACAACCTGGTCGCCGAGATCAACAGAAGCTCGCTCGGTCCGATGCACATGGCGGTTATGCTGAAGACCTTCACCGCCTCCGATGCGCTGATCGCCGTGGGCGCGAACCGGGCCATGCGGGAGATCGGGGTCACGGGGAACATGGTCGGGGCCGTCGAATCGACGGGCGATCCGCAGGAGGCGATAGAGCTCCAGGTTCAGCAGATCGAGCAGGCGGTGACGGCCGGCGCCGAGGGGATCGGCGTCTCGCCCTTCGGCGATGCCAGCGCGGCCGCCATCGACGAGGCCGTCGCGAAGGGGGTTCACGTGGTGACGCTCGACACCGACACGGCGAGCTCGAGCCGCGCGCTCCACGTCGGGATCCTCGACAGCGCTGCCGGCGTCAGGGCAGCGGAGACCCTGCTCCCGATGCTGCCCCCGGCGCCGGGCACGGTGATGATCCACGGCAGCGTCGACCCGGCCTGGGTCGGCGGGGAGGAGCGGACCCAGGGGGCCCAGGGCGCGCTCGAGGCAGCCGGTTACACGGTCCAGGTGCGTTCCGTCGACCGGTCGGACGAGGGCGAGACCAGCGACGTCGCGTGGATGAGGTCGCAGATCGAGGCCGCGGACCCGCCCGTCGTGGGCCTGCTCGGCCTCTTCGACCTCTCGTATCGGTGCGCGATGGCCGCGGAGGCCGCGGGCAAGCCCGATCTCCCCATCGTCGCGTTCGACTTCGATCCGAAGACCGTCGACTCCATGCGACAGGGGCGCATCCAGGCGACGCACACGCAGCGGCAGTACTACGAGGGGTACCTCGTGCCCTACATCCTCTATGGCATCAAGACCCTCGGCCTCGACGCGACGAGGGAGATCCTCGCTCCGCTGATGGGCCAGGGCGACGCGGAGCGCGTCGACCTCGGCATCGACGTCGTTCCGGCGGACAAGATCGACGCCTACGCCGACTTCCTCGAAAAAATCCGCGCAATTCAGTAGCGATCTCGGGCGCGAGACCTGCTTCCAGGCCCGGGGGCGTCGCGTCAGCGCCCCGGCCGCGCTGGCCTTCCCCCTCGCTGGCAGCGATCGCGGCCTCCGAGCGTCGAACTCCGATCCTTGTGGTCCGCGCCGCATCACGGCGCGCACCTCCCTTTCAGCTCACAACTCAGCCCACTTTGTTAACACTCATGCCATCTTGACAGGGGGTCATCGGCGGGATGTCATGGTCGAACGCCTGGTATGTATCCTGGGATGACCGCTGCTTCACATCGCCTGAGCGAACCCGCGTGGGGGCCGTTCATCGCGGTCCCCCCCATGGTCAAGGCCCGAGAGGCGGTCGACTGCCCGTCTCCGTCCCGTGCGACGCACGGCGACGATCTCGCTGCGACCTCGAGCCTCACGCAGGGTACCGCGCGACCGAACGAGCCACGGAAGAGGAGGGATCTCATGACGATGCCTGGACGACGCTGGGGAGCGGCCTTCGGGCTCGCGCTGATGATGACGACGGCGTGCGGGGCGAGCGATACCGTCGACGCGGGCCGGGAGGCCACGGCCATCCGGCGGACGCCGACGCCGGACAACGAGTTCACCCCGATGGAGCTCGAGGCGACGATCGACGACCTGATCGCCGAGATCAACAAGGGGTCGATCGAGCCCATGCAGATGACGGTCCTGTTGAAGGAGCTCGACGGCTTCTTCGAGCCGATCGCCACGGGCGCGCACCGGGCCATGGGCGAGCTCGAGGTCACGGGGAACGTGCTCGGGCTCAACAACCGGTCGGGCGACGTCCTGGAATCGAGGAAGATCCAGAATCAACAGATCGAACAGATGGTGGCGGACGGCGCCGAAGCGATCGGCGTCTCGCCCGTCAGCGAGGACGACGCGGCCGTCGCCGTCATCAACGAGGCCGTCGCGAAGGGGGTCCACGTGGTGACGCTCGACTCCGACCTGCCGGCCTCGAACCGCGCGCTCTACGTCGGGACCCTCAACGAGGCGGCCGGCGCCACGGCGGCGAGGACCCTGCTCCCGATGCTGCCCCGGGGGGCGGGCACGGTGATGATCCACGGCAACGTCGGACCGGAGTGGCGCGATGGATACGATCGGACGCAGGGGGCCAAGGCGGTGATCGAGGAGGCCGGTTACACGGCCCTGGTGACCCAGGTCATGTTCGTCGGCGACAGCGACGCCTTCGACGCCGACTGGATGAAGTCCCAGATCGAGACCGCGGATCCGCCCGTCGTGGGCATGCTCGGCCTGTTCAACCTCTCGTACCGGTGCGTGATGGCCGCGGACGCCGCGGGCAAGCCCGAGCTCCCCATCGTCGCGTTCGACTTCGATCCGAAGACCGTCGACTACATGCGACAGGGGCGCATCCAGGCGACGCACACGCAGCGGCAGTACTACGAGGGGTACCTCGTGCCCTACATCCTCTACGGCATCAAGGCCATCGGCCTCGACGCGACGAGGGAGATCCTCTCTCCGCTGATGGACGAGGGCGACCTGGAGCGCGTCAACATCGGCATCGACGTCATCCCGGCGGACAAGATCGACGCCTACAACGCCTTCCTCGACACGATCGGCGCGATTCAGTAGCGGCGCCGGGGGCCGGGCAGCGCGCCGAGGCCTGCCCCCGTGCCTCGCTCACTTGCCGAGCGCGGCCATCTTCTCGTTCACCCAGTCGTCTCCCACGAGCGGGTGCACGCCGGCCCCGTCCTCCGCGAGATCGATCCCCACGGAGAGCGGCCCGCTCTTCACGAGGAACGCCCCCCGCGCCTCGCGCCCGTCGGATTTCGTGAGCCGCCCGCGGAGCGCGAGGTTGCCCCCCTGCGCCTCCAGCAGCCTGAAATCCACGTCGCTCTCCTCCCGCCGGACCGTCGCCGAGGCCTTGAGCCCCTCCATCGTCAAGAGGCCTGTCGCCCACCCGGGGATGGCGTCCTCGGCGTCGAGCAGCGCCACGGCGGGCCGCGCGTCCTTGCACTCGAGCCGTATCGCGGCCTCCAGCAGCCCTCGCGCCACCCTGGCCTCGTCGATGTCGATGCGCGCCCACCAGCCGGGCCACGCCTCGCCCCCGCGCTCGACCGCGAGGTCCTCGATCTCGATACGGCTCTTCCGGACGCGGGCCGACGGGCTCCAGACGTCGGCGGCGTCGAGCGCGAGGCGCGCCGCCGCGTCGCCCTTCACGCGGGTCTCCTTCCACCGGAGGGCGCCGTCCTCCAACCGCAGGCTCAGCGCGCCCGCCGCGCGCCCTCGCCGGTCGACGTCGACGCTGGCCCGCAGGAACGCGGCGCCGCCCGTGAACCTCGGCGCCTCCGGATCGGGGCTGTCCCCGTTGAGCCAGCGCAGATCCGGGATCGCCGCGGCGACGACCTCCGCCCTCGACGCGAACGCCGGCGGGAGCCGCAGCAGGTGGAGCTCCGGCGCGTCGAGGACCGCGCTCGCCCCCTCCACCACGACGGGCGGCAGCCCCTCCCGGGGGCGCTCGAGCGCGGCGCGGGGCACGCGGAGCGCGAGGCGCGCCTCCCCGCGCTCCCCGACGCGGACGTCGACCTCTCCCCCGACGGTCGCCCGGAGCGCCGGGGCGCCGAGCGCGAGGTGGCTCGTCGCGTACGAGAGCGCGCTGCCCGGCTCGACGAGCCCCTCGTTCACGACGAGGCGCGCCCGGAGCTCCCCGCTCCCGTCCTCGAGCCGCGGCCCGGCGCCCTCGCCCGCGTAGAAATTGACGACATCGAGCCCCGGGAGCTGCGCGTCCAGGCGGACGCGCGCGGAGGTGTTCTCGAGGATGTCGAGCCCCTCGATGTCCCGTGGATCGAACGTCGTCATCGTCACGTCGGCGTCGCCGTCGAGCCGCGCGATCACGCGATCGGCGAGGTGGACCTCGCCCTCCCGGAGCTCCAGCGCGACCGGACCGACGCGGACCTCGCGGAGCGGCTTGTAATAGAACCCGCCCCGCACGCGCCCTCCGCCGGCGTACCGGATCTGCTGGATCCAGATCTCCTCGAGCGTGGTGTCCACGCCCTCGAGGTGCACCGTCCAGAGGTCGTAACCCTCGTCCGAGCGCTCGAGATCCCGCTCCGGGGGCAGCGCCGGCTTGAGCGGCGGATTCGTGAACTCCGGGATGGGCGGCAGCGCCTGGATGTGCGGGGCCTCCAGATCGCGCTCGCTCGTCGGATCCACGAGCAGCCGCATCCGGAACACGAAGCCCCGGGCGCGGATGTCCTCCGCGTAGAACTTCCGGCGGAGGAGCTCCGTGAGGTGGATGTCCGCGTCCACCTCGTCGAGCTCCACCGCCCATTGCAGCGTGCTGTCCGAGCCGCTGAGCCGGAATTCCTTGGCATGCACGACACCCGGCCAGAGGCTCCACGCCGAGCCGTAGTCCAGCGTCGCGTCGATCGGGTCATGGCTGACGAGCCTCGCCACGAGGCCCGCGCTCAGCAGGACGTTCACGACCACGACGTACCCGATCCAGAGCGCGACCGGCGCGAGCCCCAGCATCTTGAGCGCCTTGAGGGCTCCTCGGCCGGGCCACCTCCGAGGCACAGGCGGTGACTCCAGCGCTCCCGGTGCATGCATGATCGTCGTCGATGGCACGTGTCATGCCGAGGCCGCCCGGAGGCCGTGAGCGGGCCTGTCGCGCGGCGCGCAGGGCGAGCGCCGTGGCGAACTGCCCCGTTTGTGGCGAACGTCGCCAGGCGCGCGGCGCGACGCACGCGCGAGCTCGTCCTGGATTTCCCGGGAGATCTGCCGCGCCCGCGCGCGGTGTCCTCGCGGCAAGGCGGGGCACCGCGCTTGCTTGCGGGCTCTGCTTCGTCGGGGCACTCGGCCGCTGGTTCCCGCTGGAGCCAGCCCTGCAGCGCCCGCCCGAGGTCATCATGAAGCACACGGTCCACCACGATCTGAACGACGATGCGGCGAGGAGGGCCGTTCAGCGGGCGCTTCAGCGATATGGCGCCCGGTACGCGGAGTACGCTCCTTCCGTCCTGTGGCAGGACGAGGGGAGCGCGGCGCTCGGGCTCTCGGTGCGAGGGTTCCCGCTCGTGGGGCGGATCGCGCTCCGGTCGAGGTCCGTGGAGGTCGACCTCGACGTGCCGGCCGCGCTGCGCCCGTTCGACCGCATGGCGATCTCGGCGATCGACGCCGAGGTCCAGCGGTCCATCGACGAGGCGCACCGCGAGCGGTCGCTGCGCGCTCCGGTCGCGGTCGAGGAGGGAGCCTGAGCTCGACGGGGCCTGTCATGCCGAGCGAGAGCGCCACCCTCCGATCCAGGCGTCGCGCGCGGCGCGCCCCGCGCCGTGAGCGGCGCTCCTCTGCGGTCGTCGTCCGGCGGCGTCGCGTCGACCTGTCGGTCGCGTCGATCACGTCGGTCGCGCTCGCCCCCGCGCCGGGCGCCGGCGACGGGGCCGCGGCGCTCACCCCGTCTCCGCTCGAGTCCGCCAGGTCGGCCGGCCTCCGGTACGTGAACGACGGCGAGCCCGGCATCTCCCGGCGCAAGGCGGGCAAGGGCTTCAGGTACCTCGACCCCGAGGGGCGCGCCGTCACGGACGAGGAGACGCTCGCGCGCGTCCGCCGCCTGGCCATCCCGCCGGCGTGGACCGAGGTATGGATCTGCCGGAGCGCGCGCGGGCACCTCCAGGCCACGGGCCGGGACGCGCGCGGCAGGAAGCAGTACCGGTATCATCCGCGCTGGCGCGAGGTCCGGGACGAGACCAAGTACGATCGCATGCTCGCGTTCGGCGCGGCGCTCCCGGCGATCCGCGCGGTGACCGAGCGCGATCTCGCGATCCCGGGGCTGCCCCGCGAGAAGGTGCTGGCCACCGTGGTGCGCCTGCTCGACGAGACCTCGATCCGCATCGGAAATGACGAGTACGCGCGCGACAACGACTCCTACGGTCTGACCACGCTCCACGACGAGCACGTGGAGATCGAGGGGGATCGCATCCGGTTCCATTTCAAGGGCAAGAGCGGCAAGGAGCACGAGCTCACGGTGCGGGATCGGCGGCTCGCGCGCGTCGTGAAGCGCTGCCAGGACGTGCCGGGTCACGAGCTGTTCCAGTACATCGACGACGGCGGCGAGCGGCAGCGGATCCGCTCGGACGACGTGAACGAGTACCTCCGCGCGATCGCGGGCCAGGAGTTCACGGCGAAGGATTTCCGCACCTGGACCGGCACGGTGCTGTGCGCGTCGTTCTTGTGCGAGGTGGAGATCGAGCGCTCGGTCACCCGCGTGAAGAGGCGCGTCGCGCAGGTGATCGACAGGGTGTCTGCCCACCTGGGCAACACGCGCGCGGTCTGCCAGCGCTGTTATATCCACCCCGCGGTGATCCGCGCCTACACGGAGGGCGCGCTGCACGCCCTGATCGCGGCGGAGCAGGCCGCCGAGGACGCGGCGTTCGCGGCGCTCCGGCCCGAGGAGGCCAGGATGCTCCGGATCGTCCGCGGCTTCAGCGAGCGCGAGGCCGCGCCGCTCGCGGGCCAGCTCCGTGAGGGCGCGCGCGCGGCCGCGGCGCGGCGCGGCGGCGAGCGCGCGCCGGCGCGGCGACGCGGTGAGCGGGGGCAGGCTCGGCCAGGGAGATCGTCATGGCAGACCGTCGGCTGATCAGCGAGGTGGTGCGGACGCGCGTGGCGGCGGAGGACGCGGTGCTGCGGATCATGGACCGCGGCCACCCGCGGGCCGATCTCTGCGTGATCGTGAGCGAGGCGGCCCGGCGGCGGCGCTTCGCGCCCTCGCGCGTGCACGGCGCGGCCGTGAGCGGTCACGCGCTCGACGCGATCCTCGCCTCGGCGGGCGCCGGCGTGGTCGTCCCCGGCCTGCGGCTCTCGGTGGCCGGCCCCATCGCGGCAGAGCTCGCGGACGCGAGCTCGGGGGCCGCCTCGTTCACCCTGACCAGCCTCCTCGTGAGCGCGGGGGTCCCGGCGCACCGCGCGCGCGCCCACGAGGCGGCCCTGAAGGAAGGCGGGATGTTCCTCGGCGTGCACGCGCGCGACGTCGCGGACGCCGCGGCGCTCGGCGCGATCCTGCGCGACGCCGGCGGCGGTCGGTCCCGCAGCATGGACCGGGGATCGCGCGTGTTCGACGGGCTCGGGGAGGGGACGGCGGGCCTCGCCGAGCGATCGGGCCGGGTGGACCGATACGCGGGGCGGTGACCCGGACAGGTCGGGCTCCGCACGGACACGCGGGGCGGCGACCCGGACAGATCGGGCTATGCACGGACACGCGGGGCGGCGACCCGGACAGGGCGGGCTCCGCACGGACACGTGGGGCGGCGATCCGGACAGGTTGAGCTCCGCACGGACATATGGCACGGCGACCCGGACAGGCTGGGAATCGCACGGACACATGGGGCGTCGACCCGGACAGGTCGAGGGCCGCACGGACAGGGCGGCCGCTCGCACGGACGCGCGATGGGCGTCACGGTCCTCCGGCCCGCGGTGCGACCTGTCCGTGTCGCGTGGCGCGCTGTCCGGGGAGACGCGCGACGGGGCAAGTCCGCGTCGCTCCGGGGGCAGGGACGCGCCGCGATCCTGCCATCTCCTCGCCCGCGAGCGCGCCGGGCGATAGCGTCGCACCATGCCGAAGAAATCACCCCAATCACCGTACGAGCGCTGGCTCGATCAGGCAAAAGAAGTCGCGCAGGCGGAGAACCCGCTCCGGATGCCTTATGACGTGTTTCTCAAGGAGGCGGGCCAGGTCGCCGGCTTCGTCGGCGCCCGATGGGAGCCTTCGGAGTCGCTCCCCGGCCTCAGGCGCGTCAGGGCGCGGCTGCCGGCGAGCACCGCGGACGAGATCCTCTCGCTCGTCCATGCCGTGCAGGCCGCGCAAACCAGGCTCCTGCTCCTCACGGACCCGGTCGTCATCGACCACGGCGAGCGCGCGCGCTTCCTGATCGATGAGCTCGAATCCGCCATCGAATTTCTCCTGGACGACGGCGTCGAGGAGCCCGCCGACACGCAGCTCGCGACGATCCAGGCATTTCATGCCGACAGCGCGCAGCGCTCCAGCGCGCTCCACCAGGCCCTCAGCGACTATGCCGGACTCGCCGAATCGCTCAAGGACCGGCTGGTCGAGATCGATGAGGCGTTCGATGCGGCGCTGATCGACGAGGCGCGCGAGCTGGCCAGGACGCTCTCGACCGCGCCGGCGGCGCTGCCGCGCCCTGACGCCGACGTGAAGGGGGCGATGCGGATCCGCAACGGGATGCTCGTGCTCCTGGCGAACAAGGTGGGTCTCGTGCGGAAGGCGGCAGCGCGGGTGTTCCAGCGCCATCCGGAGATCCTCCGCGAGGTGACGAGCACCTACGAGCGCCGGCGCCGCGCGGCCGCGCGGCGCGCGAAGGCGCAGCAACAGGCCACGCCCAAGGCTCCGCCGGGGCCGGGCGCCGGAGGCGCGGCTGTCCCCGAAGCGGGCTGACCGCCTCTCGCGGTCGCGGCGCCGCGGTCTCGCGAGCGCGGCGCCGCGACCTCCTCGGCAGGGCATCACGCACCTGGCCAATCCCGGCGCTCCCACGCGACGGCAGATTCATGAATCCTTCCGCTCCGCGGCACGAGCTCCGCGGGGCGAAGGGTGATTTTCTGGCCGATGGTGACCCGCGTTCCGGATTATCTTCGCGGCCGTCGCAGCGACGCCTGCCGGCCGGCCGTGGACCATGACCCACCGTGACCCCACCCAGGATCCGCCCCCCTCCGGCCCGCGGCGCGCGACCGCCTCGGCGCGGAGCGGGGCCGAGTCGGGCGCGGCCGCCGCGATGGAGGCCTGGATGCCGACCGAGCGGGTCAGCCCGTCGCCCTGGGGGCAATGCGCGCTCGCGGTGGGCGAGGCGCTCGTGGACGAGGCGAACGGCGGCGGCGCGTACCGGGTCGTGCGCCTGATCGGCCGCGGCGGCATGGGCGAGGTGTACGAGGTCGAGCGCGAGGGCGCGGGCGAGCGCTTCGCGCTGAAGTGCATGCGGATGGGCCGCGCGGACGACCCGAAGGTCGTGCGGCGGACGCAGGAGGAGGCGATCGTGCTCCGGAGCCTGCGGCACCCGCACCTGGTCCCGGTCCACGCCATGGGGATCCGGAGCGACGGTCTGGTCTGGATGCTGATGGAGCTCCTCGTCGGCTGGACGGCGGGGCAGCTCCTCGACCGCCTGGGGAAGCTGCCGGTGCCGTGGGCGCTCACGATCGCGCGCGACGTGTGCCTGGGGCTCCAGGCCGTGCACCCGTTCGCGGTCCACCGCGACATCAAGCCGGACAACGTCCACGTCGACGAGCAGGGCCACGTGCGCGTGCTCGACCTGGGCGCGGGGAAGTTCCAGCGGCTCGGCGCGATCACGACCGGGGGGTTCTCCATCGGGACGGTCGCGTACATGTCGCCGGAGCAGATCATGACGCCCGACGCGGTCGACGCGCGGAGCGATCTCTTCTCGACCGGCGTCGTCCTGTACGAGATGCTCAGCGGGCAGCACCCGTTCGCCTCGGGCGACGAGGTCGCGCACAAGAACAAGATCGGGCTCGCGATCGCGCACGATGCGCCGCGCCCGCTGCTCCGGGCGGCGCCGTGGGTGCCCGCCGCCGTGGGCGAGATCGTCGCGCAGGCGCTCGAGAAGGACCCGGCGGACCGCCAGGAGAGCGCGGAGCAGCTCGCGGTCGCGCTCGACGCCGCCCTGCGGCGCATGGAGCACGAGCTCGGGGAGCTGCCGCCGCTCCGGACGATCGGCACGAGGGTGCCCTTGCCGGAGGCGTTCCGGCGGCCGCCGGAGGAGGCGGCGGCGGCGAGCGGCGAGGCGGCGGGGGGGCGCGGCGAGGCGGCGGGGGGGCGCGGCGAGGCGGCGGGGGGGCGCGGCGAGGCGGCGGCGCATGGCGAGGCGGCGGCGCACGGCGAGACCGAGCGCCTCCCGGCGCTGCGCGGGCGCGGGTACACGGAGCGGATGCCGTCGATGCCGCCCGCGAGGTCGACGCCGCCCGCGAGGACGGAGAGCGCGCCGCCGCGCGGGCGCGGGCGCGGGTATACGGAGCGGATGCCGTCGATGCCGCCGCGCGCGGCGAACCAGGCGGCGCTGACGGACGAGGGGACGATGGGCCCGGCGGCGCCGGAAGGCGGGCCCGGCGCGGGCGGCCGGCGGGCCGGGGACCGGGCGTGGCGGCCACCGCCGCCGGCCGTGCGGAACACATCGCGGACGCCCGAGCCCGATACCGAGGAGATCGTGGCCGCGATCCGGGCGCGCCTTGCGGAGACGGAGCAGGTGCCGCGGGCAGCGATCACGGCGGCGAGGGAGGCGGCGGGCAGCGACGAGGCTTTCGGGGAGGCAGAGGCGGAGGATGCGGCCCGCGGGAGGTCCGGCGTCGTGGCCTTCTTCGCGGGGTTCATCGAACCCGTGCCGAGGTGGGTCTTGATCGCGATCGCGCTCTGGTGGGCGGTTTGCCTCGCCTACGGGATCCATGAGGTCTACGTGAACAGGCAGCGCGCCGAGACGGACAGCCAGGCCGACGAGGCCCCGGCTGCGGCGAGCGGAGCGGACGCCGCTGCGGCGAGCGCGCCAGCACCGACCGCGCAGCCGAGCGCGGAGCCGGCGGCGCAGCCGAGCGCGGAGCCGGCGGCGCAGCCGAGCGCGGAGCCGGCGGCGCAGCCGAGCGCGGAGCCGGCGGCGCAGCCGAGCGCGGAGCCGGCGGCGCAGCCGAGCGCGGAGCCGGCGGCGCAGCCGAGCGCGGAGCCGGCGGCCGATGGCGTCATGGCGAGCGGCGCCGCGGCGCCGCCGGGCACGACGGGGACCGGCGCCGCGGCGCCGCAGGGCACGACGGGGACCGGCGCCGCGGCATCCGGCGCGTCGCCGCAGGGCACGACAGGCCGCGCCGCGCCGCCGCCGCCGAAGCCGCGGAGGCGCGCGCCGGTGCGCCGTCTGCCGCCGGAGGTCTTCCCGTAGGCGGCCGTGGTGCGCGCTTTTCTTGGCCGGTCAGCGGACCTCTCTCCGATATCTCCTTCGAAGGTGGCAACGATGGCAGATTCGCCGACGCTGGACGACATGATCGAGGCCCACGTGCGGCAAGCGATGCGGCGCGTGGAGGGGCTGTGCCCGCCGGAGGTGGAGGAAGAGATCCGGCGGATGCTGCGGGTGGCGCTGGACACGGACCCCGAGATGCAGCGGCTCCTGCGGGCGAGCGTGGCGAGGCCGTCGATGCGGGAGAGCGACAAGGTGGACGTGCGGGCGCTGCGCGCCGAGCGGCCGGAGCACGGCCCTGCCAGGAAAGGCGGCGAGCTGCGGAGGCGGCGGTGACGGCCGCGGTGGTGGCGCTGCCGCGGGAGCGGCCGCTGAGCGCGGAGCAGCGGAGGCTGGTCGAGAGCGACCCCGGGCTGGGGCGGCGCGCGGTGGGCGCGGTCGTCAAGCGGTACGGCAAGGTGATGGCGCCGGAGGAGATGCTCCAGGAAGCGGCGCTGGCCGTGGTGCTGGCGGCGCGGTCGTACGACCCGGCGCGGGGGCCGTTCGGGAGATGGGCGTTCTACAGGGCGTGCCACGCGATCCTCGACGCGGCGAAGGCGGGCGGCAAGCACGAGGCGCTGCGGAGGAAGGCGCGCGCGGCGATGCTCGGGCGGCTCGCCGACGGGCGCGGGCGCGGCGCGCCGGACGAGGAGCACCTGCTCGAGGTCTTCACCATGCGCGAGGATCCGATCCACAAGAAGGTCGCCACGTTCTGCAACGACCTGGTGGACGAGGCGCTGCGGGCGACGTGGCACGGCGGCGGAGAGATCGCCGTCGCGCGCCGCGAGCAGGCGGGGACCGCGGTGCGCGTGCTCCAGGAGGCGATGGGCGAGCTGAGCGACACGCAGCGGACGATGCTGGCGCTGCGGTTCCAGGAGGACGCGGAGCTCGACGAGATCGCGGCGCAGGTGGGCATGAGCTCGCGGACGATGCGGCGGCGGATGAAGACGCTGGTGGAGCTGCTCCGAGCGCGGCTCGCCGCGGCGGGGGTCACGGAGATGCCGGCGTGGTTCCGCGGCGAGCACGGCGAGCTGTTCGAGGAGGCGAGCGCGGCGGGGGACGCGGCGGCGGGGGAGACGAGGCGCGGGGCGACGGGCCAGGAGCGCGCAGGCGGCTCATGAGCGAGGACGGGCGCAGGCGGATGAACACCGATCCGGCCCTGAAGGGGGTGCCGCGGGAGCTGCGGCCGTTCGCGCGCAAGCTCGAGAACCCGGTGAAGCGGCCGGGGGACGACCCGACGCTCGACGAGGCGGTGACGCAGCTCCGGGAGCTGCACGGCGCGCCGGAGGCGAGGGATCCGCTGTTCTACGAGGTGGAGGCCGAACGGCTGGAGCGGGGACGGGAGCAGGAGCGGGAGCGGGGGATCGGGAACGTGCGGGTGTACGTGGCGCCGAGGGCGCTGCCCGGAGCCGCGGCGGCGGCGGCGGAGAAGAAGCGGAGATGGTTGCGGGCGGCGGCGGGCGTGGCGGTGGTGGGGCTCGGGGTGGTGGGCGCGATGGCGATGCTGGGACGGGGCGGCGGCGGGGAGAGCGCCGGGTGGGCGCGCGAGGGGGTGAGCGCGCGCGCGGCGGAGCTGGCGGCGGGGGCGCGCGCGGAGAACGAGGCGCGGGCGAGGGCGGGCGCGGGCGCGGAGCCGGGCGCGGGCGCGGGCGCGGAGCCGGGCGCGGAGCCGGGCGCGGGCGCGGGCGCGGAGCCGGGCGCGGCCGCATCGCAGCGTA
Source organism: Sorangium cellulosum (assembly GCF_004135735.1). Lineage (GTDB taxonomy): Bacteria > Myxococcota_A > Polyangia > Polyangiales > Polyangiaceae > Sorangium > Sorangium cellulosum_F. The sequence goes on from NZ_CP012670.1 coordinate 1,514,876, forward strand.
CAGGCACCGTCGCAGCGGCATCGGAGAACGCGGGCGCGGGCGCCGTTGCATCGGAGGACGCGGGCGCAGGCGCGACGGCGCGCGGGGCCGTGTCGTCCGCGGTAGCGCCGTCGATGAGACGGCCGCCGGCGCAGCGGAAGAGCCCGCACTCGCCGAAGGACGCACCGGAGGACGAGCCGGCACCTGCCGCGGCGGCGCCTCGGGCCACGGCGGCGCCGCCCTTCGCGGCGGCGCCCACGGGGACGGCCGCACCGTCGAGCGCGCCGCCTCCCCGGTTTCCTTTTCACGGGACGAACTACCGATAGCCATGGACCTCGCGCACCGAACAGGAACGACGATGAAGCTGACCGCACGCCTCGCCGGCTTGACCTTGGGCGCGCTCGCCGCATGCGCGGTGCCGCCAGGCGTCGCGCTCGCCCAGAGCCCGCGGCAAGCCGCCGAGGTCGCCGCGACCAAGGGCGGACAGGCCGCGCCGCTGTTTGAGGAGGGCAACCGCGCGGCGGACGAGATGCGGTGGGCCGACGCCGAGGCCGCCTACCTGAAGGCGTGGGCGATCGTGAGGTCGTTCGATGTCGCCGCCAACCTGGGAGAGGTCGAGCTGCGGCTCGGCAAGCCGCGCCTCGCCGCGGTGCACCTCGCGTTCAGCCTGCGCACCGCGCCGCCGTCGGCGAAAGCCCCGAACCTGGAGCGGACGAGGTTCTTCCTCGGCGAGGCGAAGAAGCTGATCGGCGTGGTGCGCGCGCGGGTCACGCCGCCCGACGCGGAGGTGCTCGTCGACGGCAAGGCGCTGCCGGAGGAAGAGACGGCGGAGGAGATCTTCCTGGAGCCGGGGACGCATCGGATCACGGCGCGGCGGGGCGGGTACATCGAGGGCGAGAAGGTCGTGACGGTGGCGGCGGGGACGGCGCAGGAGGTGACGCTGGCGCTGGCGGAGCGGCCGGCGGCGAGCGAGGCCGGGCCGGCGACGGTGCCGGATAGAACCACGGCGAATACAACCCTGGTGCTGCGGGCCCGGCCCGCGGAGGAGCGCGCCGGCGGGCCGAGGACGGCGGTGCTGATCGGCGGCGCGACGACCGCGGGAGCGGCGGCGGTCGCGGGCGTGGTGTTCACGGTCCTCGCGGTGACGAAGGGCAACGATGCCGAGACGCAGCGAGATGCTCTCGTGCGTGCGAGCGGGCTGGCAGCGTGCTCACGCGCCGGTGCGCCGGCTGCGTGTTCGAACCTCCGCGAGGCTGACGACGCACACATCCGATGGGCCAATGGGGCGATCCTGAGTTTCGCAGCTGCGGGAGCGATGGGGGCGGGAACCGCGATCTACTGGCTCGTGACACGACCTTCAGAGGGGCACGGCCGTGTCCATGCCATGCCGATCGTGGGGGCGAACGGGTTCGGACTTTCGGTGAGCGGTGGATTCTGAGCGAGCGGCTTGCAAGCTGGGAGATGGGATCAAGATCATGGGTCGTTCTGTGCATCGTATCTCACTGTTGCTGGCGGCTGGAACGCTCACCGCGATCGCGCTGCCAGGCTGTTGGCCGCTGGCTTTGCGTCACGATTGCGAGCACCAGCTCGTCAACTGCGATCTCGGCCAGGGCGGCGGCGGTGGTGACGTGGGCCCCACGTGCGATGCGGATCCGACGGAGGACGCGAGCACGGTGACGGAGGAGTGCGCGGTGTTCGCGAGCGCGAGCGCGGCGCCCGGCGGCGACGGCACCAAGGCGAGCCCGTACGCGTCGCTCGGGGAAGCGATCGCGAACGCGAATGGCAAGCGGGTGCTGGCGTGCGCGAGCGGGGCGTTCGTGGAGAGCGTGACGATCGAGGCTGGGATCGATGTGATCGGGGGCTTCGACTGCAAGGCGGGGTGGACGTGGAGCCCGGAGGCGCGGAGCGCGATCGAGGGGCATCAGATCGCGCTCACGCTGTCGGAAGGCGCCAGCGGGGCGAAGGTGCGAAGCTTCGCGGTGCGTGCGGCGAGCGCGACCGAGCCGGGCGGGTCGTCGATCGCTGTGGCGGTGGCGGACATCGAGGCGGAGCTTGCGCAGGTGGACGTGACCGCGGGCGATGGGATGGACGGCGCGAAGGGCGAGACGCCAGCGGAGCCGCCGCAGACGGGAGCGCCTGGGATGGTGGGGTCGAACGCGTGCGGCCTGGTCTTCGGCGGCGAGCCCGGCGTGGCGACGTGCGAGGACGGAGAGACGCGCGGCGGTCGAGGTGGGTTCGGAGGAAGCCCGGGGATGGAGGAGGGGAACGGGCAACGCGGAGAGGACGGCGCGCCGCTGCCGGAGGAGAACCCCGACGAGTACGGGCTCGGCGGGAGGGGACAGATGGATCCAGACGGCGACTGCAAGGCCGGCGCCAACGGCAAGAGCGGAGCTCGCGGCACGGTCGGCGCGGCTGGCAGCGGCACAGTGCTGATGCTGTCCGGCATCGGTGGCGGCGACGGCGGCCCGGGCACATCGGGGAAGCGAGGTCAAGGGGGAGGTGGTGGCGGCGGAGCGAAGTCTGGGCTGTTCTGCCTGGCCGGTACCGACACCGTGGAGGGCCCCAGCGCGAGCGGCGGCGCCGGCGGCGCCGGCGGCTGCGGCGGCAAGGGCGGCGGCGGAGGCAAGGCCGGCGGGTCGAGCGTCGGCATCCTCAGCCTGGGGACGAAGCTGGTGCTGACCGAGGTGACGGTCGCGGTGGGCAAGGCGGGTAAGGGCGGGAATGGCGCTGGCGGAAGAGGCGGTGCCGTTGGGGGCAGCGGCGCGACCGGCGGTAGCCCGTCGGCTCTCGGTGGCTCCGCCGGCTGCCGAGGCGGCGACGGCGGTCAAGGCGGCGCGGGCGGCCCCGGCGGCGGCGGTCGAGGCGGCCACGCTGTCGGGATTGCCTATGCGGTGGCACCGAGTGAAGCGCCGGCGGTGCACTTCACGGCCGGCACGGCGGGCGACGGCGGGAGCGCCGCGCCCGGTGGTCCTCCGGAGAGCGCCGGCGCGCCGGGGAGCGCCGGGAGCTGCTGGGATTTTGCGGCGCAGGCGCCGTGTGGAGGAGAGGCGCGATGAAAGCACCGAAGGATATGCAGACATCTCTCGCTCCGTGGACCGATCCTGTCTGGTGCGCGAGGACGCCGGAAGCGGAGAACAAGCGGCTCGCCCAGGTGCGGGCCCGACGCGTGATGGCGAAACACGGGGTCGAGGACGCCAGGGTGGAGGCGGCGCTGGTGGAGATGGCGGCCTGGGTGGAGGAGCAGGCCGCCGCTGAGCGAGCGGCTGCGCACGAGGACGGCGAGGCGTGGGGGAGCGCGGTGCCGGTGGAGCACGAAGCTGACAAGCGCAGATCGCGCCTCGCGCTGCTCGGCACGGTGGTCTTCGTGCTGGGGATCTTGTGCGGCGTGGTGCTCGCGGTCTCGCGGCTGCGCTGAGGTAGCGAAGTAGCGAGAGAACGCATGCCGCGCGCGGCGCGGCATGCGCGGCATCGATCGCAAACGCGCGCCGCGCAGGGCGGCGCGCGATGGCTCGGCTCGTCGTGTGGACGAGCGCGCGAGGAGGACGAAGGTGTATCCACAGCTCGCCATCGAGGCAGCAGCGCAGTCGGACGTGGGGCGCCGCCGGAGCCACAACGAGGACACCTTCGCGGCGCTGCCGTGCCTCGGGCTGTTCATGGTGGCCGATGGGCTCGGAGGCCACGCGGCCGGCGAGGTGGCGTCGCGGATGGCGATCGAGGTGGTCAAGAGCTGCATCGAGGAGGACGGCGATCTGGAGGACACGTGGCCCTACGGCACGGCGCCGATGCGCGACCGGGACGAAGTGAGGCTTTTGCTGAGCGTCCGGCGCGCGAACCGGGCGATCTACGAGGCGAGCCGGCGGCAGGAAGAGACGCGCGGCATGGCGACGACCTTCGCGGGCGTGCTGCTGGCGCCCGGGATGGCGTACATCGCGCACGTGGGCGACACGCGCGTCTACCGGATGCGCGAGGGGAAGCTGGAGCGGCTGACGCGGGATCACACGCTGCTGGAAGAGCTGCTCGGCAAAGGCGACGGCGACGGCGTGCTGGAGGCGCTGAACGACCGGGTGAGCGCGGTGACGCGGGCGCTGGGGTGCGACGAGAGCGTGGAGATCGAATCGCGGGTGGAGGCGACGGCGCCGGGGGATGTGTTCCTCGTGTGCTCCGACGGGCTGTGGGGGCCGGTGCCCGAGGAACGCATCGCGGGGGTGCTGCGGGCGCACGGGGAGCTGAGCTTGGCGGCGAGCCTGCTCGTCGAGCTCGCGAACGAGCACGGGGGCCCGGACAACGTGACGTGCGTGCTGGCGCGGCTGGGAGGCGGGTGACGTGCGCGGCGGCGACGCGGTGCTGCGGATCGAGCTGTCGCTCGCGTGCGGCGAGCGGCTGCGCGTCGAGCGGGTGGCGATCCGCGAGGCGGTGTCGTCGCCCTTCACGGTGGAGGTGGAGGCGGTGTCGCCGGAGCCGTGCGTCGACCTCGACGCGATCGCCGGCCAGCCGGCGACGCTGCGGATCGAGGCCGGCGAGGGCAGCGGGCTACACGGCGAGCGGGTGTGGTCCGGCGTGTGCCGCCACGTGCGACAGGTGCGCGCGCTCGATCTGCGCGGCGGCGAGCTCGGCGTCTCGATGTATGCGCTGACGATCGTGCCGGCGCTCTGGCAGCTCTCGCTGCGCACGGACCACCGGATCTACCAGCATCTCTCAGTGCCCGAGATCGCGGGCGCGGTGCTCGACACGTGGGGTCTTGAAGCAACGTGGCGGATCGATGCGGCCGAGCACCCACGGCTTGCGTACAAGGTGCAGTACGGCGAGACGGACCTCGACTTCTTCCATCGGCTGCTGGAGGAGGCGGGGATCGCGTACGCGCTGCTGGACGACGGAGAGCGGTCGAGGCTGGTGCTCACCGATGCGCTGCACCGGAGCGCGCCGCGGCGGGAGGCGCCGGTCGCCTATGTCGACCAGCCGCTGGATGCGCGCGCGCAGCCCTGGGTGACGCGCGTTGCGGTGGAGCAGCACGCGCGCGCCGGCGCGATCGCCCTGCGCGATCACGACTTTGTGCGCCCGGCATGGGCGCTGCTCGGGCAGGCGCGGAGCCCGGGCTGCACCGACGCGCGCGCCGAGCGCTACCGCTACGAGCCCGGCGCGTGCCTCGTCGAACGTGGCGGCGTCGCCTGCCATGACGACCACCACGCGGCGAAGCGCGCGGCGAGGGCGCTGGAGGCGGAGCTTACGGGGGCGTGTGCGATCTCGTTTCACACGAGCGCGCTCGACCTGCGGCCCGGAACGATCTTCGCGGCCGAGGGCCATCCGCGGCCGGAGCTCGACCCGGGCCTAGGGCTGCTGGTGACGTCGCTATCGATCGAGGGCCGCGCGCACGGCGGCTGGTCGGTGCATGGCACGGCGGTGCGCGCATCGGAGCCGTATCGGCCGGCGCGGCGGACCGCAAAGCCGCGCGTGCACGGGATGCAGAGCGGCGTGGTGGTCGGCCCGGCCGGCGAGGAGATCCACACCGACGCTCACGGCCGAGTGCGGGTGCAATTTCCGTGGGATCGGCTCGGCGCGCACGACGAGCACAGCTCGTGCTGGCTGCGCGTGGGCCAGGGCTGGGCGGGCGCGGGGTACGGCCTCTTCGCGCTGCCGCGCGTGGGGCAGGAGGTGCTGGTCGCTTTCCTGGAAGGCGACCCCGACCAGCCTGTGGTCGTCGGACGCGTGTCCAACGCCCTCAACCCGGTGCCGCTGAAGCTGCCCGAGGAGCGAACGCAAAGCCTGTGGCGCAGTGCGTCGTCGCCGGGGGGCGGGGGTTTCAACGAGCTGCGCTTCGAGGATCGGAAGGGCGCGGAGCTCGTGGCGCTGCGCGCCGAGCGGGAGCTGCGCACCGAGGTGGGGCGCGACGAGGCGCTCGTGGTGCGAGGGAGCCGCGCGAAGAGCGTCGGCGGCGACGAGTGCGCGCGCACCGAAGGGCGGGCGGTGGGGTATGTGGGCAAGGATGCCCACGTCACCGTGGAGGGCGAGCTGCGCGAGCGGATCGGCGGCGCGCGGTCGCTGACGGTCGACGGCGACCGGCACGAGCGGGTCGGTCGGGTGGCAGCGCTGGAGGCGGGTGGCACGATCCATCTGAAGGCCGGCGGCGCCGTCGTGATCGAGGCGGGCGACGTGACGCTGCGCGGGCCGGGGGGCTTCGTGCGGATCGACGCGAGCGGCGTGTCGATCGACGGGGGGGCGGTCAGGATCAAGCAAGGGGGCGCGCCTGGCGGGGCGCCCGCGGCGCGGCCGGCGCTGCCCGTACTGCCGCCGGGCGCGCCGGTGCGGGCGGACCCTGTGCGGCTGCCGCTGCTCGGTTTCGCCGGTGGGCTGCCGCCGATGCAGGCGGGGGGCGTCGGCGGCGGAGGCGGGCCGCTCACGCCGGAGGAGGGGGCCGTGTGCGGTTTCATCTGTCGGTGCAAGGAAGAGCGGCTCCGGCAGCGATGTGTAACCCGGCACATCCGGGCGCTCGAGGACGCCTCGGCGCACACGAGCCCGCTCAAGGCCGAGGTGCCTTACGACATGAGCAAGCGGCCGCCAGCGCCCATCATGAGCAAGAACGATCCGCGACGAGCCACGCGGGGCAGTCCGAAGGGGAGCAGGATCCCCGACGTGGTGGTGGTCAAGGATGGCACGAGGCCGCCCACGCGCGACAATATCAAGGAGGTGATCGAGATCAAGTTCCCTCCAGACGAGCTCAAGGAAGAGCAGGAATTGGCATATGAGGCGATAGCCGGGGAAGCACCGTTCAAAGAGCTTGGGCCTGATCAGTGTGGCTGTCCGCGCCAGAAGAAGACGCAGCCGCAGGAGATCACCGCGGGGGACGTGGCGGAAGTTGCCGCGTTGACGCTGCTCGTGGTGGCGCTGGTGCTGAATGACGCCGTACCCGGTGGGCAGGCTGACGATGTAGCGATCCCGCCCGCGGTCGCCCGGATCCTCAGCAAGCTCGCGCCGCTTCTCCGCGGCCCTGTGGTTGTCCCATGATGGAGGAGATATGTCGGACGAAGCGAATGAAATGATGGAGGTGCTCGATGAGCACATGGTGGTCAAGGACGATGAGGGGCGTCCGGTGCTTCAGGTTGCGCTCCTGGCGACGTTGTACTTCGAGAACGCGTACAAGCGGGAGGTGCGCGAGGCCGTGGTTTCGTGTTGTGAAGACTACTTCCGGCGCTGCGGCCATCGCCTGCGCTGGGCGCTCCACCCAGAAAGGCGGTTGATGGAGCCGTATGGCAAAGGGAAAGGCTCGTACCCCCGTGCGTGGCTCTTGGGGTTTGGTGAAGATGAGAGCTTCTCGCTCATCTATCACGGGGCGGAGTACGACCGCGGTGCGAGCTCTTTCCTTGTGCATGCGCTGGGCAACGAGAGGCGGCCCTTTGTCGAGCTCGGGTTCTTGCGGATGGCATTCCCGCTGCTCTGGTTTGCGGATTCGTCGGAGTCTTTCCCGGAAGTGATGATCGAGGCGTGCCGCAGACTGAAGCCGGTGAGCGGCTATGGCGGTGTCGGCGTGGTTGAGTCTCCGGATAGTTCCATCAAGAGCTTGTATGGGCCTGTTGTGTATCAATGGGCTCAGCGGTTTCCTGGTTTGGAAGCGGACTATCCGACGTCTCATTCTATCTGGCTGCGTAAAGGTAGAGGTGGCAATGGTGGTATCAAAGGGGTCAATTGGCTCACGGTGCTAGGGGAGCGCTGGGTCGAGGAGATGGGCGGGGCGGACAAGATCGAGGCTGATCTGAGCTCGTTGGATCGAAGCTTCGCTGTCGTCCGCTTCGATCGAGGCGTCATGATCCAGGCCGGCCCGCGTCCACAGCTTGGCGATGCAGAACGCAATATCTGGCCGGAGCTGTACGTCAAGCTATCGAAGTACCTGAAGCCGATCCGGATCACGAGACACCGGCCGTTTCAAACTGGCGGTGCAGGGCCGCGTTTTGATCTGGAGCGCAGCCAGGCGTGGCTTCGTCGCTTCGACGATCGTTGAGTACGGGTAAATCGAAACTCGCTCGGCACGGAGGCAAGATCCAGATGAGGACCACGGGCAAGCCGTCGTCGACCCCCACGACCACAACGCGAGACGCAGGCAACCATCGAGCCCCTCCCAGCCCGCGCGTAGCGCGGGCTTTGGGAGGGGCCGGCGGCGCGCAGGCGCGGAGCGCCGAGCACCGCCGGGGGGTGGGCATCTTTACGACCTGGACCCGCTCGTCGAGCTCGCGAACGAGCGCGGCGGGCCGGACAACGTGACGTGCGTGCTGGCGCGGCTGGGAGGCGGGTGATGTGCGGTGCGCTCGGAGAGGAGAGCGGGAGCGACGATATGATGGCGACGCGCGTTGCAGCGGTGACATGGTGCACGCTGGCCGCCCTGGTTGTGCCAGCGCTCGCGCACGCGCAGGGCGATTCGGCGAGGGTACCGGCCGCGGAGACCGATGGAGAACGAGCCGCGCCGTGGTTTCAGGAGGGCCTGAGAGCGGCGGACGAGACGCGGTGGGCCGACGCCGAGGCCGCGTACCTGAAGGCATGGGCCATCACGAAGACGTTCGACGTTGCCGGCAACCTCGGCGTCGTCGAGCTGAAGCTCGGCAAGCCGCGTCAGGCCGCGATCTACCTGGCGTTCAGCTTGCGCAAGGCGCCGCCGTCGACCAAAGCGGCGAAGCTGGACCGGCTACGGCGGCTGATCGAGCAGGCGAAGAAGCTGATCGGCGTGGTGCGCGCGCGGGTCACGCCGCCCGACGCGGAGGTGCTCGTCGATGGCAAGCCGCTGCCGGTGGAAGAGACGGCGGAGGAGATCTTCCTGGAGCCGGGGACGCATCGGATCACGGCGCGGCGGGGCGGGTACATCGAGGGCGAGAAGGTCGTGACGGTGGCGGCGGGGACGGCGCAGGAGGTGACGCTGGCGCTGGCGGAGCGGCCGGCAGCGACAGCGGCCATGCCACCCGCGACCGTGCTGCCGACGCCGAGCGGCGCGACACCCGCGGCGCGCGTGGACGTGGTGCCGGAGGCGAGGCGGAGCTGGGTGCCGGTGATCGCGCTGGGGGCGGCGAGCGCGGTGGGGCTCGGGGTGGCGGTGGGGTTCACCCTGGCGGCGAACGCGGCGAGCGCGGATGCGAGCAGGCAGCGCGCGATGCTGCGTCACGCCGGCGGCGGCTGTGTGGATGTGCCCGCGGAGTACGGCCATCTCTGCTCGAACGTTCGCGACAGCGCGTCACGCCTCGAGCTACGCACGCGTGCGGCGACTGTCGCGTATGTGACCTCCGGCGCGCTGGCGATGGGTGCGATGGCCTATGCACTGTGGCCGAGTGCACGGACCGCAACGTTCCGCGGGATACACGCATCACCCGAGGTGAGTCCTGGCCACGCTGGAATTGTCATGCGAGGTGTGTGGTGAAGCGCTCGAGAGAGGCCGCGACGAGATCGCGAAAAACGCGCTCGATGCGTGGGATCTTCGCGTTCGCAGTGATCTGTTGTGGCTGCGACGTCGTCTGGCCCAACGTCACCGAGGACTGCGAATTCCTCATGACTTGCGAGCACTATCGCGGGTTGTGGAACGACGTGGAAACACCAGCGGCCTGCGTGCCGAGCGAGAGCGCGGTGGAAGACGGATGCGGGGTGTTCGTGTCGTCGTCCGGCGACGACGGGAACGCGGCGACGAAGGAGGCGCCGGTGAAGACGCTGGCGGCGGCGCTTTCGCTGGCGGAGGCGAACGGGACGCGGCGCGTGTACGCGTGCGCGGAAGCGTTCGAGGAGGCGGTGGAGGTTACGGGGACCGTGACGATCTACGGCGGGCTGGACTGCGCGAACGGCTGGGGCTGGGTGGGCGGGGAGAGGAAGACGACGCTGACGGCGGGGGCAGGACAGATCCCGCTGTTGATGCGCGGAGGCGGCGCGGAGGCGACGGTGCGCGTGGAGGACGTGCACGTGCAGGCGCGCGGGATCGAGCCGGAGGACGCGTCGCTCGCGGGCGCGTCGTCGATCGCGGCGGTGGCGGACGAGGTGGGCGTGGAGCTCGTGCGGTGCGTGCTGGAAGCGGGGGACGCGGCGGCGGGGGCGGAGGGCGCGGCGTACGAGGAGAGCGCGATGGGGGGCGCGATGGGGAACAGCGGCAGCGAGGCGTGCTCGGCACAGATTGTCGTCCCCGGGGCGAGCCCGAAGAACGACTGCGGCACGCCGGAGGACGCGAGCGATGACTCGTCTGGCGGCGCTGGCGGCATCGGGCAGGAGGACCCCGGCGGCGCCGGCAGCAAGGGCTCGCCGGGCGCCACGCCGAACGGCGGCGCGGGCGAGGAGGGGACGATGCTGTGCACGGAGGGAACCGCCGGCGCCGAAGGAGCGGCGGGCACGCCGGGCGAAGGGGCGACGGGGCTGGGCGAGATCAGCGCCGCCGGCTACACGGGCGCCACCGGCAGCGACGGCACGCAGGGCGGCACCGCGCAGGGCGGCGGCGGAGGCGGCGGCGCGAAGGGCGGCGTGGGCGAAGGCAAGTGCATGTCGGCGGAGTCGGCCGGCGGCGCGAGCGGCGGCTCGGGAGGAGCAGGCGGCTGCGGCGGCGCGGGCGGGCGAGGCGGCGGCGCAGGCGGAGCGAGCATCGCGCTGCTCAGCCTGAACGCGAAGCTCGGCTTCGAGGACGTGACGCTGAAGACGGGGCGCGGCGGGGCCGGGGGCAAGGGCGGCGCCGGGCAGGAAGGCGGAGACGGCGGAGAGGGTGGCCCCGGCGGCAGGAAGCCCGAAGGCGCGACGGCGCTCAACGACGCGTGCGCTGGGGGTCGAGGCGGCAAGGGCGGCGCAGGGGGTCAAGGCGGCGGCGGGCGCGGGGGGCACGCGATCGGGATCGCGTACCAGGGCACGGCGCCGTCGATGGAAGGAGCGATGGTCGAGGTAGGCGAGGCGGGGCCCGGCGGCCCCGGAGCGACCGCGGAGGGCGAGGGCCAGGCGGGTGTGAGGGCCGAGGTGCAGGCGTTCTGAGAGAGGCGAGCGGTGCGGCTGCGGCGTCGTAGGCGCCGCGGCCGTCGCGCCGCGCGGAGCGAAGAGGACGACGGGCGAGACGGCGCGCTCCGGCGAGCGCGGCGATGACGGCTCGCGCGCGCTGACGGCTCGCGCGCGCTGACGGCTCGCGCGCGCTGACGACCCGCGGCAGCGCGGCGGCGCGCTGCCCGAGAGAGAGAAGGACCCGGCGGCCTGCCATCGCAGGGGCAGCGCGCCTTGGCTCGGCTCGTCGTGTGGACGAGCGCGCGAGGAGGACGATCGTGTATCCACAGCTCGCCATCGAGGCGGCAGCGCAGTCGGACGTGGGCCGTCGCCGGAGTCGGAACGAGGACAGCTTCGCGGCGCTGCCGTACCTGGGGTTGTTCATGGTGGCCGATGGGCTCGGAGGCCACGCGGCCGGCGAGGTGGCGTCGCGCATGGCGATCGAGGTGGTCAAGAGCTGCTTCGAGGAAGACGAGGATCTGGAGGAGACGTGGCCGCGCGGCATGGCAGCGCCTGACGCGGCCAGCGCACGCGAGCGGGACGAGGTGCGGCTCGTGCTGAGCGTGCGGCGCGCGAACCGGGCGATCTACGAGGCGAGCCGGCGGCAGGAAGCGATGCGCGGGATGGCGACGACCTTCGCGGGGGTGCTGCTCGCGCCGGGCATGGCGTACATCGCGCACGTGGGCGACACGCGCGTCTACCGGATGCGCGGGGGAAAGCTGGAGCGGCTGACGCAGGATCACACGCTGCGGGAGGAGCTCTTGCAGGACGGCGACGGCGTGCTGGAGGCCGCGCTGGCATTGAGCGAGCGGGCGGATGCGGTGACGCGGGCGTTGGGGTGCGACCAGCGCGTGGAGATCGCGTCGCGGGTGGAGTCAACGGCGCCGGGCGACGTGTTCCTCGTGTGCTCGGACGGGCTGTGGGGGCCCGTGCCGGAGGAACGCATCGCGGGCGTGCTCCGGGCGCACGGGGAGCTGAGCCTGGCGGCGGGGCTGCTGGTCGACCTCGCGAACGAGCACGGCGGGCCGGACAACGTAACGCGCGTGCTGGCGCGGCTGGGAGGCGGGTGACGTGCGCGGCGGCGATGCCATGCGCGGCGGCGACGCGCTGCTGCGGGTCGAGCTGACGCTCGCGTGCGGCGAGCGGCTGCGCGTCGAGCGGGTGGCGATCCACGAGGCGGTGTCGTCGCTCTTCACGGTGGAGGCGGAGGCGGTGTCGCCGGAGCCGTGCGTCGACTTCGACGCGATCGCAGGGCAGCCTGCGACGCTGCGGATCGAAGCCGGCGACGGCAGCGGACTGCATGGCGAGCGGGTGTGGTCGGGCGTGTGCAGCCACGTGCGGCAGGTGCGCGCGCTGGAGCTGCGCGGCGGCGAGCTCGGCGTCTCGACGTACGCGCTGACGCTCGTGCCGGCGCTCTGGCAGCTCTCGCTGCGCACGGACCACCGGATCTACCAGCATCTCTCGATCCCCGAGATCGCGGGCGCGCTGCTCGACACGTGGGGGCTGGAAGCGACCTGGAAGATCGACAAGGCCGAGCACCCGCGGCTTGCATACAAGGTGCAATACGGCGAGACAGACCTCGACTTCTTCCATCGGTTGCTGGAGGAGGCGGGGATCGCGTACGCGCTGCTGGACGACGGAGAGCGGTCGAGGCTGGTGCTCACCGATGCGCTGCACCGGAGCGCGCCGCGGCGGGAGGCGCCGGTCGCCTATGTCGATCAGCCGCTGGACGTGCGCGCGCAGCCCTGGGTGACGCGCGTCGCGGTGGAGAAGCACGCGCGCGCCGGTGCGATCACGCTGCGCGATCACGATTTCGCGCGCCCGGCATGGACGCTCCTCGGTCAGGCGCGGAGCGCCGGCTGCACCGACGCGCGCGTCGAGCGCTACCGGTACGAGCCGGGCGCGTGCGTCCTCGAATGCGGCGGCGCCGCGTCGCACGACGACCGGCACGCGACGAGGCTCGTACAGCGGGCGCTGGAGGCGGAGCTTACGGGCGCCTGCGCGATCTCGTTTCACACGAGCGCGCTCGACCTGCGGCCCGGAACGATCTTCGCGGCCGAGGGCCATCCGCGGCCGGAGCTCGACCCGGGCCTAGGGCTGCTGGTGACGTCGCTATCGATCGAGGGCCGCGCGCACGGCGGCTGGTCGGTGCATGGCACGGCGGTGCGCGCATCGGAGCCGTATCGGCCGGCGCGGCGGACCGCAAAGCCGCGCGTGCACGGGATGCAGAGCGGCGTGGTGGTCGGCCCGGCCGGCGAGGAGATCCACACCGACGCTCACGGCCGAGTGCGGGTGCAATTTCCCTGGGATCGGCTCGGCGCGCACGACGAGCACAGCTCGTGCTGGCTGCGCGTGGGCCAGGGCTGGGCGGGCGCGGGGTACGGCCTCTTCGCGCTGCCGCGCGTGGGGCAGGAAGTGCTGGTCGCTTTCCTGGAAGGCGACCCCGACCAGCCTGTGGTCGTCGGACGCGTGTCCAACGCCCTCAACCCGGTGCCGCTGAAGCTGCCCGAAGAGCGGACGCAAAGCCTGTGGCGCAGCGCGTCGTCGCCGGGCGGCGGCGGTTTCAACGAGCTGCGCTTCGAGGATCGGAAGGGCGCGGAGCTCGTGGCGCTGCGCGCCGAGCGGGAGCTGCGCACCGAGGTGGGGCGCGACGAGGCGCTCGTGGTGCGAGGGAGCCGCGCGAAGAGCGTCGGCGGCGACGAGTGCGCGCGCACCGAAGGGCGGGCGGTGGGGTATGTGGGCAAGGATGCCCACGTCACCGTGGAGGGCGAGCTGCGCGAGCGGATCGGCGGCGCGCGGTCGCTGACGGTCGACGGCGACCGGCACGAGCGGGTCGGTCGGGTGGCAGCGCTGGAGGCGGGTGGCACGATCCATCTGAAGGCCGGCGGCGCCGTCGTGATCGAGGCGGGCGACGTGACGCTGCGCGGGCCGGGGGGCTTCGTGCGGATCGACGCGAGCGGCGTGTCGATCGACGGGGGGGCGGTCAGGATCAAGCAAGGGGGCGCGCCTGGCGGGGCGCCCGCGGCGCGGCCGGCGCTGCCCGTACTGCCGCCGGGCGCGCCGGTGCGGGCGGACCCTGTGCGGCTGCCGCTGCTCGGTTTCGCCGGTGGGCTGCCGCCGATGCAGGCGGGGGGCGTCGGCGGCGGAGGCGGGCCGCTCACGCCGGAGGAGGGGGCCGTGTGCGGTTTCATCTGTCGGTGCAAGGAAGAGCGGCTCCGGCAGCGATGTGTAACCCGGCACATCCGGGCGCTCGAGGACGCCTCGGCGCACACGAGCCCGCTCAAGGCCGAGGTGCCTTACGACATGAGCAAGCGGCCGCCAGCGCCCATCATGAGCAAGAACGATCCGCGACGAGCCACGCGGGGCAGTCCGAAGGGGAGCAGGATCCCCGACGTGGTGGTGGTCAAGGATGGCACGAGGCCGCCCACGCGCGACAATATCAAGGAGGTGATCGAGATCAAGTTCCCTCCAGACGAGCTCAAGGAAGAGCAGGAATTGGCATATGAGGCGATAGCCGGGGAAGCACCGTTCAAAGAGCTTGGGCCTGATCAGTGTGGCTGTCCGCGCCAGAAGAAGACGCAGCCGCAGGAGATCACCGCGGGGGACGTGGCGGAAGTTGCCGCGTTGACGCTGCTCGTGGTGGCGCTGGTGCTGAATGACGCCGTACCCGGTGGGCAGGCTGACGATGTAGCGATCCCGCCCGCGGTCGCCCGGATCCTCAGCAAGCTCGCGCCGCTTCTCCGCGGCCCTGTGGTTGTCCCATGATGGAGGAGATATGTCGGACGAAGCGAATGAAATGATGGAGGTGCTCGATGAGCACATGGTGGTCAAGGACGATGAGGGGCGTCCGGTGCTTCAGGTTGCGCTCCTGGCGACGTTGTACTTCGAGAACGCGTACAAGCGGGAGGTGCGCGAGGCCGTGGTTTCGTGTTGTGAAGACTACTTCCGGCGCTGCGGCCATCGCCTGCGCTGGGCGCTCCACCCAGAAAGGCGGTTGATGGAGCCGTATGGCAAAGGGAAAGGCTCGTACCCCCGTGCGTGGCTCTTGGGGTTTGGTGAAGATGAGAGCTTCTCGCTCATCTATCACGGGGCGGAGTACGACCGCGGTGCGAGCTCTTTCCTTGTGCATGCGCTGGGCAACGAGAGGCGGCCCTTTGTCGAGCTCGGGTTCTTTCGGATGGCGTTTCCGCTGCTCTGGTTCGCGGATTTGTCGGAGTCTTTCCCGGAAGTGATGCTCGAAGCGTGCCGGAGACTGAAGCCGGTGAGCGGCTACGGTGGTATCGGTGTGGTGGAGTCGCCGGATAGTTCCATCAAGAGCTTGTATGGACCTGTTGTGTATCAATGGGCTCAGCGGTTCCCTGGACTAGAGGCGGACTATCCGACGAGCCATTCCATCTGGCTGCGCGAGGGGAGGGGAGGAAAGGAGGGCATCAAGGGCGTCAACTGGCTCACGGTGCTGGGGCAGCAGTGGGTCCAGGAAATGGGCGGGGTGGACAAGATGGAGGCTGACCTGAGCGCGCTGGATCCTCGATTTGTCATCCATCGTTTTACGGACGGGATTATGATCCAGGCCGGTCCGCGTCCACAGCTCGGCGATGCGGAACGCAATGTCTGGCCGGAGCTGTACGTCAAGCTGTCGAAGTGCCTGAAACCGATCCGGATCACGAAACACCGGCCGTTTCAACGTGGCGGTGCAGGGCCGCGTTTCGACCTGGAGCGCAGCCAAGCGTGGCTTCGCCGCTTCGACGACCGCTGAGCGTGAGGGAGAGATGGAGATGAGGACCACGGGCATGCCGTCTTCGACCCCGATGACCACAACGCGAGACGCAGGCAACCATCGAGCCCCTCCCAGCACGCGCGTAGCGCGGGCTCTGGGAGGGGCCGGCGGCGCACAGGCGCGGAGCGCCGAGCACCGCCGGGGGGTGGGCATCCTGCTGTTCTGCTGCTCTCTCTCGAGCGGGTCGCGCGGCGGCGATGACCCTTGAAGATCGCCGCGCCGCGCCGCCCGAGATGGGCCTCTTCCCATTCGCCGACCGGCTCGGAAGCTACGCCCGCCGCCCGATGGGCTCACCCCGCCACGTCGTACTCCGCCTGGACCAGCTTCGCGATCGTCGAGAGCTGCATGTTCGACGTGCCCTCGTAGATCTTCCCGATCTTCGCGTCGCGGTAGAGCTTCTCCACCGGATAGTCCTTGGTGAAGCCGACGCCGCCCATGAACTCGACGCAGAGCGACGCGGTCCGCTCGGCCACCTCGGACGCGAACAGCTTCGCCATCGCCGCCTCCTTCACGAACGGCAGGCCCGCGTCCTTCCGCCGCGCCGCGTTGTAGACGAGCAGGCGCGCGGCCTCGATCTCCATCGCCACGCGCGCGTACTGGTACTGCACGCCCTGGAAGCTCGCGATCGTCTGGCCGAACTGCCTCCGCTCGCCCATGTAGCGCATCGCGTGCTCGAACGCCCCGGCCGCGAGGCCCAGCATCTGCGCCCCGATGCCGATGCGGCCCTCGTTCAGCGTCTCGATCGCGATCTTGTACCCCTTGCCGACCTCGCCGAGCACGTTGCCCGCCGGCACCTCGCAGTCCTCCAGGACGAGCTCGCACGTGCTGGAGGCGCGGATCCCGAGCTTGTTCTCCTTCTTGCCGACCGAGAACCCCGGGGACGAGCGCTCGACCACGAACGCCGTGATGCCCTTGTAGCCCTTCGACGGATCGACGCTGGCGAACACCAGGAACACCGAGCTCTCGTTCGCGTTCGTGATCCACAGCTTGCGGCCGTTCAGGATCCAGCGGTCGCCGCGGCGCTCCGCCCGCGCCGCGAGCGCGAAGGCGTCCGAGCCGGAGCCCGCCTCGCTCAGCGCGTACGAGCCGACCCACTCCCGGCCGAGCCGCGGCAGGTACTGCTCCTTCTGCGCGTCCGTGCCCCAGCGGAGGAACGCGTTCGCCACCAGCGTGTTCTGCACGTCGACGAGCACGCTGACGCTCGGGTCGGCCACGGCGAGCGCCTCGATCGCCAGGATCGCGCTGAAGAAGCTCGCGCCGGAGCCCCCGTACGCCTCCGGGATCTCGATGCCCATGAGGCCGAGCTCGAACAGCGAGGGGAGGAGATCGCGGTCGAGCGCGCCCTGTTCGTCCATCGCGGCCGCGCGCGGCGCGACACGCTTCCTCGCGAAATCGAGCACCGAGTCGCGGAAGAGGCGCTCCTCGTCGGATAGCTGGGTGAGCGGGGGGTGAGACACGGCGGTTTCTCCTTGTGAGCTCATGGCGCGGCGCGCCGTCGGGCCGCCACTATGCTCCCCGAAGGCCGCGCGCGAAAGCCTTTCCGTCGCCCGCCCGGCGGCCGCCGCGAGCGGCCTCAGCCGGCGCGCCGCCCAGGCGCGGCCGCCTCGCGCTTGCGGCACCGGAGCAGCGTGTGGGCGAGGCCGAGGTGGTCGCGCTCCGCCTCGACGACGAGCCCCGCCTCCTCGATGCAGCGCTTGATGTCCGCGGCGCTGTACATGCGGCTGTTCCCGTTGGCGAGGCACGTGAAATACAGGGAAGACCCGTGCAGGCAGTGGACCGCGACCCCGTTCGTCTGACGATCCCAGAACGTGTCGAGGATCCAGAGCACCGCGTCGTCCGCCATGGCGGCGTGGGCCCGCCGGAGGATCTGCAGGATGTCCGCCTCGGAGAAGCACACGAGGAACTGGCTCATCCAGAGCGCGTCGTAGCCTGTCGGGAACGCCTGGGTGTGATCCAGGAGGTCGATGGGCGTGCCCGTGATCCGGCCGAGCAGGCCGTGCCGCGTGACGTTCTCGCGGGCGTCCTCGAGCTGGCCCGGCAGGTCCAGGACGGTGACGTGCACGTCGGGGTCGTGCGCGCAGCACTGGATGGCCCACCGCCCGGTGTTGCCCCCGATGTCGAGGAGCCGCCTCGGCCTCCGCTCGAACACGAGCGGCAGCGCCACGGGAAAGGCCGAGTCGGAGTAGAGGTGATCGAACGCGAACCAGCTCTCTCTCACCTTCGGCGGGAGCGTGGCCAGCGCCTCGTACACCGTGGGCCACTCGCCGAAGACCTTGAGCCCCGCCGGCTTGCCGCCCTCGATCGCCTCGTCGAGGAAGCGCATGCCCTCGTAGCAGACGTCATGGATGAAATCCATGTTGATGCGGGTCATCCTGTCGTTCTCGATGATGAGCCCCGTCCTCGTGATCCGGTATTGCTCGCGGCCCTCGCCCGCGTGCTCCACCAGGCCGAAGCTCAGGCTCGCCTCCAGCAGCGTCTTCGTCGCGTAGGTCGAGAGGCCGGTGTCGTTCGCCACGTCCGCCGCGGTCTTGCCGTGCCGGCCGGCGCGCTGCAGCGACCTCAGGACACCGCGGTTCCGCATCACCCGCGCCACCTGGAACATGACGGGCGCAAACGCGATGCGCTGGGCGGCGAGCATGGCGTCGAGGGTCGAATTCGGGGCGGGTTCGTTCATCATCGAGCTCCGGTCGTCGTCGTCGGGAATCGGGGAATCGGGGATCGGGAGTTGAAGCGGGGAAGCTAGCGAGCGCCCTCGCGCTTGAGGAGCAGGGCGAAGCCGCCCAGGCCCGTCAGGAGCGCGCACTCGGACCGCCCCTCGTCGGCGAGGGAGATCCCCATGACGGCGCACAGGAAGCCGAACGCGAGGGTCGATACGCCGAGCCGCCGCTCATCGGTCCGCCGGGCAGGCGGGGAGGGCGGTCTCGTCCGGTAGGGGCTTGCCACCGCGGGATGATACCACCGGCGCCGCGATCACACCGATCGGGCCGCGATCTCGGCGAGCTCGTCGTCGGTGAGCGGCAGCGGGTTCGCCTTCATGCTGCTCGCCGCCCTGGCCTTCGCGACGAGCGCGGGGACGTCGGCCGGGCTCATGCCGTAGCGCCCGAGGCCCGGGATCGCGAGGTCGCGGCAGAGCTCCCGGACCCACGCGATGCCCTCCTCGGCGGAGGCCCCGGCCCGCCCGGTGACGAGCGCCGCGAGCTCGTCGAAGCGCGGCAGGGCGGGGTGAGCCGGGCTACGCGCGCGGAGCGCCCGCAGGTTGACCTCGAGGACCGCCGGCAGGAGCGCGGCGCACACGGCGCCGTGGGGCGCGTCGAACGTGCCCCCCACGGGCGCGGCGAAGCCGTGCACGGCGCCGAGGCCCGCGTTCGCCAGGCACAGGCCGCCGAGCAGGCTGGCCAGGGCGAGGTCGTCCCGCGCCGGGGCGTCTCCGCCCTCGAGGACGGCGCGGCGCAGCGAGCGCGCCGACCTCCGGATGCCCTCGCGCGCGAGGGCGTCCGTGATCGGGTTGCTGCGGCTCGACAGGAGCGGCTCGATGAGCTGCGAGAGCGCGTCGAGGCCGCTCGAGGCGAGCACCTCGGGCGGCGCGCCCGCGAGCAGATCGGGGTCGATCACCGCGAGGCGCGGCAGCATCAGCGGGCTGCGCAGGCTGGCCTTCACGCGCGCCTCCTTCGAGGCGAGCACCGCGTTGCGCGTCACCTCCGAGCCGGTGCCCGCGGTCGTCGGGATCGCCACGAACGGCGCGGACGGGCGCGTGAGCGCCCCGCCGCGGCCGACGACCTCCAGGTAGTCGAGCGGATCGCCCCCGTTCGCGAGCAGCGCGGCGATCGCCTTGCCGGCGTCGATCGCGCTGCCGCCGCCGAGCGCCACCACGACGTCGCACCGCTCGGCCGCGGCCCGCGCCGCGCCCTCGCGCGCGATCTCCACCGTGGGCTCGCCCGCGACGGCGAAGCGCGCCGCGGAGACGCTCGCCCGCTCGAGCGCCGCGAGGAGCGGCGCGGCGCGGGCGGGGCTCTGCCCGGTGACGACGAGCGCCCGCGTCCCGCCGAGGCCCCGCACGGCCGCGGGCACCTCCGAGAGCTTGCCGGCGCCGAAGAGGATGCGCGTCGCGGTGGCGAACTCGAAGGCGAGCGCCTCACCCGGGGCCGTCACGTCAATACCCCGCGTCGTCCGGGAAGACATTGACGTATTTCCGGCTGGTCCGCGGCTCGGCCATCATGTCGGCCACGGTGTCCCGCCATCGCTGGTAATGCGCCGTTTCCTTGTGCTGGGCCGGAGCGTCCTTGGTCCGGTAGATCTCGACGAGCACGAAGCGCGTGGGGTCCTCGGTGTCCTGGACGACGTCGAACCGGGCGATCCCGGGCTCCTGGACGCTCTCGCGCGCGTTCTCGAGCGTCGCCGCGCGGAAGGCGTCGACGAGCTCGGGTTTGACATGCGCGTGGACATGCACGACGAGCAGGCTGTTGGACATGGCCGGGATCTAGCCCGGATGCGCGGCGGCCGGAACCCGGCTCGTGGCCCGCGCCGGCCCAGAGCCCGGGCGGCCGCGGCGTCGCGGCGCGGCGCGGAGGAGCGCGCCAGTGGGCGGGTGCGCCCGGGGGGGCTCCCCTCCAGGGCTTGCGTTCCGGCGAGCCCCTGTCGTGGCTCGCCTGCACGAAAGCCCCTCCGGGGAGCACCCCGGGCGCACCCGCCCATTGGCGCCTTTGCAGCGACCACCCGACTTGGCCCGGCCGGCTCGGGCGTTACGATCCCGGTGAGTCGGCGCGTGGCTCGGTCGGTGTCGAGTCCATGAGCGCCGGCGACGAGGAAGGTCGCTATGGCGGATCCGACCAGGGAGGGCCCGCGCCCCGAGGAGGCGCCGGAGGAGGCGCCGACCATCGCGCTTCGTTCCATCGAGTTCCGATCCGATCACGGTCTCCTGAAGGACTGCAAAGGACAGAGCAGGTGGAAGAACGCGGGAGATCCGTGCCCGGTGCCCGAGTGGACGCCCGAGGTCTCGGCCCCCGTGTCGATCTCGATGGGGAGGAACGTCGTCATCCGGCTCGGCCTCGAGTCGGGCGGCGACGCGCGCGCCGCCGCCCCGCGCGAGATCCGCGCCGCCGGGCCGATGGGGCTGTCGTTCGCGAGCCGGAACCTCGTGCCCGGCGGCGGGCCGCTCGATCTCTCCTCCGCGCGGAAGCTCGAGCGGAGGATCCAGAAGATCGACCTCACCCTGACCTGGTCCGCCTCCGGAGCCGCGATGTCGCCCAGGACGACATCGAACGTCGTGTACGTCACGATGGGCCGGCCCCAGACCGACAGACAGCATGTCTGGCAGGAAGACGGGGTGACCTTGAAACGGATGGACACGGCGGTCTCCTGGATCGGGCGGCTCGACACCCTGGATCCCCACGAGATCGTGAGCGGTCTCCTGTTCAGGTTCCCGACGTACACGCTCAAGCCGAGCCCCAGGGTGCCGCGGGAATACCACCATCCGACGTACCTGAACGACGCGGGGGGCGCCTGGGCGATGACCGAGTACGTCGAGGAGACGGGCGAGTGTCAGGCGATCGTCCGCCTCGTCCGCGCCATGCTGCGCCAGCTCGGGATCCCGGGGCGCACCCGCATGATCGTGGTCTGGGGCGACCCCAACGTCGGCGGCGGGCGGCGGGCGCTGTCGGCCGACCTGGAGGAGAAGCCGTGGGCGGGGCTGGACGTGACGACGACCTCGCGCGGCCGCCTGTGGCGCGCCGCGCTCGTCGACGGCCCGGTCGAGGAGGGGAAGACCTATCCCGCCTCCCACACCCGCATGCCCGACGGGAGCTACAGCCCGGGGCTCAACCGGTACGAGGCGTGCCTGGAGTTCTCGCACGGCGGCCTGACCCGGTACTACGCGGGGGGCGCCGGGGTCTTCGGCGACGTCCAGCAGATCCTGAGCGTCTTCTGGGGGCTCATCTGGTTCAGCGCGGCGGAGAACGACGGGTTCCGCGTCGAGAAGATCGTGGCGGTCTACAGGCCTTTCGGAGGTGCGTGATGAACGCTGAGGGGTGTCTCGAGCAGGACGTCGACGCGAGGATCACGGCGTGGCTCTCGGCGGTGGAGAGCGTGCCCCCGGACGGCTTCACGCCGATCGAGCGCGTCGAGGACTTGCCGCCTCAGGCGCGCGCCGACTCGTTCTTCTGGTGCGACTCCATCTTCAGGAGCGAGCTCAACCCGTACAACGAGGGCCTCTCGGCGCGGCACGCGCTCCACGCCGCCACGGGCGACACGCCCGATCTGCTGCGGCACGAGTACGCGGCGGGCGGGCTCTCGCTCACCGTGACCGAGGGGCGCAATTTCATCCTCATCCAGGTGGATCGCTCCTGCCTCGATATCCTCTCTCTCGGCGGCCCCGATCGCGTCGCCGCGGTCCGGCAGGTGGCCGAGGCGCTGTTCAACCCGGGCGGCGACGCGCTCGTGAACCCGGGCAGGCAGGCCACGCCGGCCCGCGCCGTCCCGGTGGGCTGCCCCCCGCCCGGCGTGACGCCGGTCGTCGAGGAGGGCGCCTCGTTCTCCAGCAACCCGGCGGCGGATCCGGCGCTCCTCGCCTACTGGACAGACCGCACCGAATGCGGCGTGCAGGGTGGACGGCTCTACTTCCTCTGTTACAAAAAATCATCACAGCTCGCCGGGTACGCGAACGCCTCGCAGTGGTTCGACGACTGGCGGTCCGGTTGAGGATGGCCACATCCGTCCCCCCGCCCTTCAGGAGCTCGTGTCCGACCCTTCGCGTCGGCGCGCGAGCATGCGGCCCAGGAGCGCCTCCAGGGCGCCGAGCTCGATCTTCCGAGGGACCTCCCTGAACTCGGGCCCCTTGTCTCCCGTCACGAGGATCCAGCCCTCTTTGACCACCTGCCCGGCGATCAGCCAATCCACCGTGGCGCTGCACCGTCGGCCCGGCGCGCCGTCGGCCTGCTCCTGCGAGAGGTGCAGGCAATCGACGCAGCGCTGGCGCTTTGCCTTCCTCCAGGCTTCCGGGGTGGGGAACTGACTGGCGAGCAGCTCGGCGACTCCCTCGGCATCCTCCAGATCGAAGCTCACCACCTCGATCCTCTTGTCCTCGAGACCTGCGCGGACGATCCCCGGGTCGTAGCTCCGGCCGCTGCGGGCTTGCTCGTGCCGGAGATGGAGCATCATCTCCTCGTGGGCGATGACCGGAGCGCAGAGGCGTAGATCGAGCTCCGCAGGAGGCTCCCGGAGCTGGTTCACCACGTCACAGAGCGCGAACAATCGCCTGTGCCCCGACAGGGCGTTGGTGTCGAACGCCAGCACGGCGCCGCCGGCGCCGATCAGCTCCTCAACGCTGGTCGGCATCGCCCTCGCCTCGGTCGAGCCCGAACTGGTCGACGAAGCGCTCATTGGACATGATCTCCACGGAGCCGTCGTGGTCCACGAAGGTGATCCCGCCACCCTGCGGAAGGCCGAGCGCCCTCATCACGCGCTCGGGCAGCCGCACCACCCCCTCGGTCGAGACGTAGCTGCGCGCCGCAGCCCGCTGGGGGGTGGAGAGCTCGGAAGGGAAATCGACGGCCGCCAGGGTAGCCTCGACTCCATGACGCTGCACCACCGGACCCCCTGCCGTTGGTTCCATGAAGTAGAAATCCGAGCCCGTCTCGAAGGCGGGAGAATGGCTGGTAAGGAACAGCTGCGCCGGGCCGCCGGGGCGGCCCACGATGTTCGTGAAAATCTCCCTCAGGCGCTCCTGGAGCGAGTATCGGAGGTTCAGCTCGGGTTCTTCAACCCCGACGATCGTCGCCTTGGTCATGAGCAGGCGCCCGACCAGCGAGACGATCTGCTGCACTCCAGAGCCGAGCAGGTTGAGCGGGATACGCGCGTTCGCCGTCTGATAAACGAGGTTCGCCTGGGCCGACCGGCGATCGTACGTCGCGACGAACGCGCCATCACCGAGGATGTCCGTGAAGAGGCCCATCACCTCCACGAACCGCTCCCACCGCCGGACCGCCTCGATGTCGCTCGACTCCTTGGCATCGTAGAGCGCCAGCGCGAGCTGCGGATCGAGCAGGCGGGTCACAGGGATCAGCGCGAAGCGCGCCGCCTCCTCGGTGCGGATGAGGAAGTTCTGCATCAGAAACTTCGCGAACCGGAGGATGAAGGTCTTTTTCTCCGGGCTCGACTGCGACGATACGACGTTGGTCCCGTCGGCGAAGACGAAGCTCTTCACGCGGTATGCGACGGAGGTCCCGACCCATTGCAACACCACGCCGACCTGCACCCGATCGGCGGGGAGCAGCGGCCTGATTCCCGCTGCGTCGAGCTCCTGCGGGTCGGTCAGAACCTCGCCGCGCAGCTCGATGGGGTAGGGTTGCTCCAGGTTGAAGATCTCGCTCCGCGTGAACCCCATCGTGAGGAGCTCCTGGTCGTCGATCCTCCGATCCGTGGAGAACGGGAGCCAGCCGTCTCGCTCGAGTCCCAGGAGGCGGAAGTAGAGCTCCATCGCCTGGAGCAGGTTGGACTTTCCTACGTTGTTGACGCCATGGATGACATTGAACGTGCCCAGCTCTTCGAGGCCGATCTCCTGTCGAAAGTTCTTGAACCCGCGTACGTGAAACGAGCTGAGCCGCATCGCTGTTCCTCCACGGGTCTCCCGGACCCGACATGCTCAGTACGCCGCAACCCTACCGCAGGGGCCACGGTCGCGCCTACTGCCCTCGCCCATGCCGGCCGCCCAGCCTCGCTCGTTCTTCCGGAAGGGCCGCCGGAGCGCCGCGTCTTCCCTTTCCGGCCGCAGCCATCGCTGCACGCGCAGGCGCACGAGCCGCTCCAGCATCGCCGTCCCCGGGCACGCGTCCAGCGCCGGGCCGAACGCCGCGGCGCGCGGATCCAGGCGCCTGGCGGCGCCCCTGCCGAACGAGCTGCAGGGGCCGCGCTGCGGGGCGTGCAGGGTGGACGGCTCTACTTCCTCTGTTACAAAAAATCATCACAGCTCGCCGGGTACGCGAACGCCTCGCAGTGGTTCGACGACTGACGGTCCGGGCAGGGCGCAGGATGACGACGGGCTGGACGAAAAAGAACGTTTCGCCAGTATTGCGTCTGCGCGCCGCGCGCGGGATCTTGCGAGGGTGGCGGGAGCACCGGAAGCCAGGATCTTGATCTTCCCCGGCGACGCCGCGGGCGCCGTCCTGGCGCTCGCGGCGGCGCGGGGCTACGTCCCGGTGCCGGCGCGGGATACCGAGGCGGGCCTGGATCTCCTGGCGATCCAGCCGTTCGACGTGGTGGTGCTGGGCGCAGGCGGGCCGCTCGACGAGGCGCTCGCGCTGTGCCGCAGGCTGCGCGCCGCGCCCGGCGGCGACCGCGTGGCCGTGGTCGCGGTCGCCGGGGGCGCCGGCGCCAGCGCGACCGCGGCGCTGCTCGAGGCGGGCGCGACGGTCGTGGCGGCGGCGGACGAGGCGTCGATCGGCATCCAGCTCGACGCGGCGGTGTGGTGGGGGCGGCGGCCCGCCGCGCGCGCGGTCGACCGGGCGCCCGCGGAGCGCGCGCTGCTCGAGCGCGCGGCGCGGCCGTTCCGCGGCGCGTTCGCGGAGGTGATCGGCCTGCTCGTCTGGGACGCGGCGGGGAACATCCTCGACGCGAACGACGCCTTCCTCGGCATCACCGGCTACGCGCGCGAGGAGGTCGAGGCCGGGCGCCTGAGCTGGGTGGCGATCACGCCGCCCGAGCACCGGCCCACGGACGAGCGGGCGCTCTCCGAGGTCATGAAGCACGGCATCTGCGCGCCGTTCGAGAAGGAGTTCCTCCACAGGGACGGGCGGCGCGTGCCCGTCCTCATGGCCCCGGCCCTGGTCGAGGGGGCCCGCGATCGCGGCGTCTGCTTCGTCCTCGACATGACGGCGCGCAAGGCCGCCGAGGACGCGCTCCGCGCGAGCGAGGAGCGCATGCGCCTCGTGGTGCGCGCCACGAGCGACGCGTTCTGGGACTGGGACCTCTCGTCCGGGCGCGTCACCGGCAGCGAGCGGATGCGGAGCTTCTACGGCACGGGCGGCGGCGACATCGAGGAGGACGCGGCGTGGTGGTTCGAGCGGGTGCACCCCGAGGACCGCGACCGCGTGATGAACGGGCTGCGGCGCGCGATGGAGGGGCGCGACGGCACGTTCGAGCTCTGGTACCGGTGCGCGCTCGCGGACGGCAGCTACGCCGACGTCCACGATCGGGGCATCATCCTGCGCGACGGGGGGGGCAGGGCGTACCGGATGCTCGGGGCGGTCGCCGACGTCACCGAGCGCCGGCGGATGGAGGCGCGGCTCCTGCTCGCCGACCGCATGGCGTCGCTCGGCACGCTCGCCGCCGGGGTGGCGCACGAGATCAACAACCCCCTCGCGTACATGATCGCGAACCTCGACTTCGCGCGGAAGGAGCTCCGGTCGCGGGGGGCCGCCGCGCGGATCGACGCGCTGCTGTCGGCGCTCGACGAGGCCGCGGAGGGCGGGGCGCGCGTCCGGCACATCGTGGGCGGGCTGAAGACGTTCTCGCGGGCCGACGACGGCGCGCTCGGCCCCGTCGAGGTCGACCGCGTGATCCAGCTCGTGCTCCGCATGGCGCAGCGGCAGATCCAGAGCAAGGCGCGGCTCGCGCTGGATCTCGGCCCGGTGCCGCAGGTCCACGCGAACGAGGCCCAGCTCGGCCAGGTGATCCTGAACCTGCTCGTGAACGCCGCCCAGGCGCTGCCGGAGGGGAGGGACGCGGAGAACGAGATCCGGATCGCGACCGCCCTGGAGCCGCCCGGCCGCGTGCGCATCGACGTGAGCGACACCGGCCCGGGGATCGCGCCGGAGCTCCGGAGCCGCATCTTCGACCCGTTCTTCACGACCAAGCCCATCGGGGAGGGGACGGGGCTCGGACTCGCGATCTGCCACGGCATCGTGTCGAGCTTCCGGGGGGAGATCCGGGTCGAGAGCGAGGTCGGCAAGGGCGCGTGCTTCCGCGTGCTCCTGCCCGTCTGGCCGGCGCAGGCGGACGCGCACGAGCGCGACGCTCCCCCGGGCGCGGGCCTCGACGACTGCCCCGGCGAGGCGGCGCAGTAGGGCGGGGGAGCGCCGCGCGCCGGCCGTCCGGTGACGGCGGGCGCTTGCGAGGACGGCCGCGCGCGTTCAAGTTGCCTCACCGGCCCGCTGCAACGCTCGATCGGTCAGGGCCGCTGCAAGCTGTTCAGCCGCCTGAAGAGCGCTGCGCCGCGCGACGCGGCCCGGTCGAGGGGTCCGAGCATGGTCGAGAACACAGGCCGCATCCTGATTGTCGAGGACGACCTGGATATCAGGAGCATTCTGTCTCAGCTCCTCCTCTTCGAGGGCTATGACGTCGAGGAGGCGGCGGACGGCGCCGAGGCGCTCGCGCTGCTGCGAAAGAGCCGGCCGCCGGCGCTGATCCTCCTCGATCTGATGATGCCCGTCATGGACGGGTGGCAGCTCCGCGCCGAGCTCCAGCGCGATCCGAAGCTCGCGTCGGTCCCGGTGGTGATCGTCTCCGCCGACGTGCGGGCCGAGCAGGAGGCCTCGCGGCTCCGCGCCGCGGGGCTCCTGAAGAAGCCGCTCCAGATCGAGCCCCTGCTCGAGCTGGTCCGCCGCATCTGCGGCGCGCCGGCGCGGTGAGCCGCCGGGCGGCCGGAGAGCGCCTCTCGACTCCCCCGTCGCCGGGCAGCCGAGGGCGGGCGCGGCACGTCCTCGTCCCTCGTTGCCCTGTTTCAAGGAAACCACGAACCACGGCCAAGCATCGCCGCTCCCTGGGCCTGGACGCTGGTTTATGTGATCCGGGTCGCATGGTTGCGCGGTTTCGGCTTTGGCTCTCCTGTTCAGATGTCTTTACTAATCCTCATGCCATCTTGACAGCTCACTCGTCGTTGCGATGTCATCGTCTCCAAGGCCAATCATGTCCCCTGATCTCGGGATACCTGCCGCACTGCATCGCTTCGGCCGAGCCTCCATGGGGCTCGCTGGACGCGCGCGGCGCGCGCGCCGCGTGACGGCCGGGCTGCTCGCGGGGCTCGTGTCCCTGCTCTCGGCGTCATGCGCGTCGGAGGCGCCCGGCACCCCCGAGGACGCCGTCGTCATCGGGGGCCTCTTGCCGTTCACGGGCGGCGAGTCGGCCATCGGCCGCAACCTCGAGCAAGCCATGTTGCTCGCGGTCGAGGACGTGAACGCCGCGGGGGGGCTCGACGGGAAGCCGTTCGCTCTCGTGAGCCGAGACAGCCACTCGAGCTCGGAGCGCGGGTTCAACCAGCTGATCGAGCTCCTGTATACCGACCGGGTCGCCTACCTGATCGGGCCGGAGGAGAACGATCTCGCCCGCGAGATCGCGCAGGACGTGAAGGCGCTCGACCGGCTGCACATGCTGCCGGGGTACGCCGCGCCCTCGGTCGAGCGCAGCGAGACGAGGGGCGGCTGGATACGGCTCGCCCCCTCCCCGTTCGCCCTCGGTTGCGCGCTGGCGAAGATCGCGGTCCGCGAGGGCGTCGACTCCGCGAACAGCCTCGCCGCGCGGGACGACTACAACGCCAGCGTCAGCAGCGAGTTCACGACGCACATCGCGTCGCTCGGGGGCAGGGTGCTCCCCTCCGTGACGTTCACGTCGGGCCAGTCGACGTACAGGGAGAAGATCGGGGTCGCCTTCGGGGCGAACGCCGAGGGCACGCTGCTGGCGGCCTATCCCGCCACCGCCTCGACCATCGTGACCGAGTGGGCCGTCTCCGGGCGCCCGGGCACCTGGCTCCTCGGCCCCGCGCTGCGCACCGAGGTGCTCCTCGCCAATATCCCGGAGGGCTCGCTCGACGGATATTCCGGGGTCTCACCCTCGCTCAGCCTGCGGAGCGAGTGCCGTGTCGTGGACGACGCCCAGGGGACGGTCGACTGCGCGACCGGGAACGCCGCCGCCTTCATCCGGCGCTTCTCCCGCCGGTGGAGCGGCGAGGTGCCGTTCCCCGCAGCGCACTTCTATTACGACGGTGTCGTCCTCATCGCGATGGGCCTCGTGTACGCGCAGGCGACGAGCGGGGACATCCCGACCTCGGGGCGCGCGCTGCAGGAGATCATCCGCGAGCTGAGCAGCCCCGACCACGAGGTGGCCTCGTGGCGGGACCTGAAGACGGCGATGGAACGGCTCCGCGCGGGGACCCCTCTCCGGTACGTCGGGGCGGCCGCCGAGTACGAGCTCGACGAGTACGGGGCGAGCAAGCATCACTTCCTCCAGGAGTGGACCATCGACGGCGACGCGTTCGTCGATCTCGCCCCCATCGCCGTCTCCTGCCCGGCCTGGAGATGATCTCGCGGCAGGCGTGAGCTCGCGCAGGCTGCCACGCACGGACGACGGGACGGATCACAAGAGGAGGGATCTCATGACGAGGATTGGACGATGCCGGGCGGCGGCCCTCGGGCTCGCGCTGACGACGGCGGCGTGCGGAGCGGGCGACGCGCGCGAGGGTACGGGCGCCGCATCCATCAAGCGAACGCCGGTCCCGGCGAACGAGTTCACCCCGGTGGAGCTCGAGGCGACGATCGACAACCTGGTCGCCGAGATCAACAGGAGCTCGATCGAGCCGATGCACATGACGGTCTTGCTGAAGACCCTCACCACCTTCTTTGCGCCGATCGCCACGGGGGCGCACCGGGCCATGGGGGAGATCGGGGTCACGGGGAACGTGGTCGGGGCCTTCGAGCAGACGGGTGATCAGCAGAAGGCGATGGAGCTGCAGAATCAACAGATCGAGCAGGCGGTGGCGGACGGCGCCGAAGGGATCGGCATCTCGCCCTTCGGCGACGCCACCGTGGCCGTCATCGACGAGGCCGTCGCGAAGGGGGTCCACGTGGTGACGCTCGACACCGATCTGGACGGCTCGGAGCGCGCGATCTACGTCGGCACCCTCAACCACGCCGGCGAACGGTTCAACCTCGGCCTCGACGTGGTCCCGGCGGACAAGGTCGACGCCTACAACGACTTCCTCGCCTCCATCGGCGCGACTCAGTAGCGGTGCCGTAGCTCGAGGAAGATCTCCCGCGGCGCCAGCGGGTACTCGAACCCCGAGAATCCGGGGTCCGGACCGGTGGCGCCGAGGAGGTTCTTGGCGCGGAGCGCCACGGTCGTCTCGTGACCCGGAATGACCCACAGGTTGCGCGCGACCAGGCTGGCGTTCCACCAGAAGTACGGCGGCAGATCGAAGCTGCCGCCGTGCTCCAGGATGCTCGAGTCCGCGGCCCGCCGGGGCCCGACGACGATCCCCTGGGTCGAGAGCTCCAGCGGGACGGAGCGCGGCGACGGCAGCTTCACATAGGCCCCGGCCCGGGCGATCCAGCGCGGGTAGGCGACCATCTCCGGACCGACCAGGTCCGCCTGGTACCCCACCTGGCCGGAGTCCCGCGTGGAGTACACGGTCTCGAAGGAGCCGTAGCCGCCGAGGTCGTCGCCGCGCCGCACATCGGCGCGCGTCGCCCAGATCACGGACGTCTGGCTGGCGAGGTTCTCGGCCGTCTCGTTGATGCCGCGCGGGACGAACTCGGCCTTGTCGTTCAGGCGGCTGTAGGACACCCCGGTGCTCGCGGAGAGCCAGGCAGCGGGCCTCCACGTCACCTCGGCGTCCACGGTGTGGATGAACTGAGGCTCCAGGTCCTCGTTCCCGATCACGTCGCCCGGCACGAGCGGCTCGGCGTAGAGCAGGTACGGGGACGGCGCCTTGAAGGCGCTGCCGTACAGCAGCTTGGCCACGACCGTCTTCCCCAGGCGCGAGGTCGCCCCGAAGCGACCGGTCAGCTGACTGCCGTACTTGTTGTGGTGGTCGTAGCGGACGCCGCCCGTCAGCTTCAACCACGGATCGAGCACCTTCAGGTTGGCGCTGAGCAGCGAGCCGATGTCGACCGACTCGAACGTGCGCTCGTCCCGCCGCGGCGAGCCGAAGATCTGGCCGGTGCTCTTGCCGATTCGGCGGAAGGTCGGCAGGTCCTCGTTGTCGTAGATGGACTCCAGGTTCAAGATCAGGTTGAACCGGCTCGACGGGACCCACCGGAGCTCGACGTTCGCGTCCACGCCGCGATACGCCATGTGCCGGTCGATGTAGTACCAGCCGGCGGGGACGTCGACGCGGTCGCCCGGGAGCACGCCGCCGTGGAAGTACATGCCCTGCACCGCGAGCGCGAGCTCCGGGTTGAGCTGAAGGAGCCCGTCGACCGACACGCGGCGCTGGTGCAGGGCGATCACGGTCCCGCTGGCCGGGACACCGGCAGGACCCCCGGCCGTGTCCGCGTTGCCGGTGAGCTGCGCCCATTGCGCGAAGTCTCCGCCTCGCTGGAAGCCCGACCAGAAGGCGCTCAGCACGAGGTGGTGACCGTGCGCCGGATCGCGGAACGCGATGCGCGAGCCGAGGACCGCCGACCTGCGCTCGAGGTTCTGGGCGTCCCGGCGCCCCGCGTTGTACCCGGGGACGCGGGGGGCGGGCGACTCGCGAGGCATCTCCAGCCCGCTCCGGTCGTCGAGCTCCGCCGCGGCCATCAACATCATGTCGAAATAGCCGGTGGACATGCCGCCCAGCACGTCGAGGCGGCCGCTCGGGTGGCTCCTCGTCACGCCGGCCTGCAGCGTGCCGTCGACGTAGGGGATGTCCTCGCCCGACAGCGTGATGATGTTGACGACCCCGAGGAACGCGTCCGCGCCGTAGAGCGCCGACGCCGGGCCGCGGATGACCTCGATCTGCTTGATGGCCGACAGCGGGATCAGCTCCGTCCCGAGCCAGTTGCCGCTGGTGGTCCGGAACGCCACCGAGCGCCCGTCGATCATCACCTTGATCCCGCCGCTCTCGGCGCCCAGCCCGCCCGTCACGCCCTGCACGCTGGCGTTCGGCAGGATGTGGTCGTCGATGAGGTAGAACCCGACGACGTGCTGGAGCACCTCGCCGACGCTCTTGTATCCCCAGCGCCGGATCTCCTCCGCCGTGATCGCCGTCACGAGGGCGGGCGCGTCGTCCAGGGTCTCGAGCGTCTTCGTGGCGGTGGACACCTCGACGGCGAGCAGCCGCAAGAGATCCACGTCCTCGAGCGCGTCGTTCTGGTGCTCACCCCCCGCCGCGCCCGGCGCTCCGGGCGCCGGCGCGGCCTGCGGCTGAGCCCACGCGAACCCCGGCATCGCGGCGATCGCCAGGGCAACAATCCACTTGGTTTCGAGCGAGGCAGATGTCATGCGGATACGGGGGGTCCTGAGATCTCGATTACGGTGAAGTGGGCGCAATGGTCACGTCGCCTTGGCCGTCGCGGCGAGCTCCTCCTTCAGGGCGACGCTGACGGCGTCGAACTCCTGCCGTATCCGCGCCAGGTCGCCGTTCTGCGGCAGCTCGCCCTTGGCGGCGGCGAGCTGCATCTTCTCCGCCAGCTCCGCGACGCGCGCCGCGCCGATCGAGAGCATGCTGCCCTTCAGCTTGTGCGCGCTCGCCATCACCTCGGGGGCGACGGCCCCCTGGATGCAGTCATCCAGGCTGTCGAGCTGGGCCGGGACGTTCTTGAGGACCAGCTCGATCAACTTCCGCGAGCGCGGGACCTCGGGGTCGAGCACGGGCCGGACCGCCGGATCCTTGGCGGCGGTGGCGAGCGCGGGATCCTGGTCCGGCTCGCCGCGGTGCAGGACGACGTGCCGCCACAGGGTCTTCTGCAGCGACTGAGGGCGCACCGGCTTGGCCAGGTAGTCGTCCATCCCCGCGGCGAGCACCCGGTCCCGCTCGCCGACCAGCGCGTGCGCCGTCAGCGCGATGATCACCGTGTGGCGGTTCCTCCCGCGCTCCCACTCGCGGATCTTCTGGGTGGACGTGTACCCGTCCATGACAGGCATCTGGCAGTCCATGAGGACGGCGACGTACTGCCGCTTCTTGACGCACTCCAGCGCTTCCAGGCCGTTGCTGGCGGTCTCCACGCGCAGGCCGAGCTGCTCCACCTGCTCCATCGCCACGTAACGGTTGATCTCGTTGTCGTCGACGACCAGGACGGGCAGCTTGCTCGCGATCTTGCCCGGCTCCGCGCCGGGCTTGACGACGGGAGCGACCTTGGCGCCCGTGAGCGCGCTCTGCAGCGTGTTGTAGAGCTCGGACACGCGCAGCGGCTTGGGGAGCTGCGTGACGAGGCTGGAGTCGAGCC
Organism: Sorangium cellulosum; assembly: GCF_004135735.1. Classification (GTDB taxonomy): domain Bacteria; phylum Myxococcota_A; class Polyangia; order Polyangiales; family Polyangiaceae; genus Sorangium; species Sorangium cellulosum_F. The sequence continues at coordinate 1,547,729 of NZ_CP012670.1, forward strand.
CGCTCAAGGCCACGCTCGAGCCCATGTGGTAGAGCGCCACCACGGGCAACGTCTGCAGCTCCGGCACCGACTGGATGGTCCGCACGAACTCCTCGAGATCGAGATCGTCCATCTGCACGCCGACGACGGCGGCGCTGAACGGCCGCTTCTCGAGCAACGCGAGCTCCAGCCGGTTGATGGCGTCTCGCCCGGAGGCCGTGGACTCGGCGTCGAAGCCCCAGGCCACGAGGTGCTCCACGACGACGTCACGCCAGCTCTTGCTGATCTCCACCACCAGCGCGCGGCGCCCGCTCGCCCACTCGGCGGACCGGATCTGCTCGGCCCCGGCCGTGACGCCGACCTTGATCGTGAACCAGAACTTGCTGCCCTGGCCCGGCGTGCTCTCGAGGCCGATCTCGCCGCCCATGACCTCCACCAGGCGCTTGCTGATCGCGAGCCCCAGGCCCGTGCCGCCGTGCTTGCGGACCAGCGAGCCGTCCACCTGCGTGAACGCGGCGAAGAGCTTCTGCTGGTCCTCGTGGGAGATGCCGGGGCCGGTGTCCACGACGACGAGCTTGACGAGCGCCGAGGTCTTGTCCTGCTGGGGCGCCGTGGCGTCGATCAGCACCTCTCCTTGCTCGGTGAACTTGATCGCGTTGCCCACCAGGTTGGTGAGCACCTGGCGGAACCGGTCGGGGTCGCCCACGACGCCGGTGGGGACGTGGCGCTCCACGCGGTACACGAGCTCGAGCCCCTTCTCGTGCGCCTGGCTCGCCATCAGCTCCGCGACCTCCTGGATGACGAGGCGCAGATCGTAGGCGACGTGCTGCGCCACGTACTTGCCGGCCTCCAGCTTCGAGAAATCGAGGACGTCGTTGATGATCGCCATCAACGTGTTCGCGGAGGCGTCGACGGTCTCCACGTAACGCCGCATCTTGCCGCCCAGCGTCTGGTTCTGCATGAGCCGGATGACCCCGAGGATCCCGTTCATCGGCGTCCGGATCTCGTGGCTCATGTTGGCGAGGAACTCGCTCTTCATCCGGGACGCCTCGAGGGCCTGCTCGGTCTTGACGCGCAGCTCCTCGAACGCCTGCTCGTTCGCCTCGACCATGCTGTTGAACGCCGCGCCGAGCAGCTCGATCTCGTCGCCGCTCTTGATGTTCACGCGCTCCCACTTCCGCCGCGCGACGCCGGTCGTCGTCTCCAGCGGCGCGTCCGAGCGGAGCCCGGCGGCGATGGCGCCCGCCGCGGCGCGCAGCGCGAGCAGCGGCTCCGTGATGTGGACCGCGAGCCGCTTGACGACGACGTAGCTCGCCGCGAAGCTGCCGAGGACCAGCGCCCCGATCAGCCCGAGCGTGGTCATGAGCCGGCTGGAGGCGAGCTTTCTGGCCTGGACCATGCGCTCGACGACGTTCCTCGTGCTGATGCCGTAGATCACGGTCCCGGCGTGGGTCCCCTCCAGGACGACCGGGGCCGCGACCTCCAGGACGTCGTCCCCGCCCATGGGGTTCTCCCGCCGCCGCAGCACGGGCCGGGGCTGATGGTCCGTGCTGATGCCGAGGGCGTGCAGGTCCTTCGTCGTGAGGTTCGGCGCGTCCTTCGCGCCGTCCGCCGGCCTGAGCCCGCTCGCCGCCCAGACCCGGTCCTCCGCGTCGAAGAAGAGCCCGTAGGCGATGTCCTTGTTCTCCGAGACGGTCTGGTGAATGAGCGCCTTGACGTCCCCGAAGAGGTTGTCCGTCACCAGGCTGCGCAGCGCCAGCGCCTGATTGAAGCCGAGCAGGCGAGCCTTCTCTTCGAGGCTCGCCAGGAGCTCCTGCTCGCGCTGGGCCTGGACCTCGCGATCCGTGGAGTAGATGAGCGCGCCGCTCGAGAGGAGCGTGGTCCCGCCGAGGAGCAGCAGCGCGCCCAGGATCAGGCGCAGCAGCTTGATGCGGAGCGAGCCATGGATATTCGGGGTAGCCATCGTGGGTCGATTATCTTGGACGCCTCGTCGACGACGGGGGGCCGGCGGTGGGGAACGTTGAGGACGACGGCGAGGCCGCGCCGCCCCGCGCGGCGCGCAGCGCCACCGCGCGCTCGACGGCCGGCGCGAGGGCGACGTGCAGCTTGGATTTCGAGACGATGCCGTCGGCGCCGACCCTCTTGCCGATGGCGCTCAGCTGCTCGATGTCACAGCCGGAGACGAGGACGATCCCCAGGTTCGATAGCTGTGAATTGTCCCGGAGCAGCTTGGCTAATTTGTCGCCGTTGATGGTCGGCATGTTGATGTCGAGCGCGACCACGGTGATCCCGTCGCGCTTGATCACTGACGTCGCGCCGATGGGCGTGGCCAGCTCGGAGACGTCGAAGCCGGCCCTGACCAGGACGGTGCGCATCGCCTCGCGGGCGATGTCGTCGTCATCGATCACGAGCACCCGGATCATGTGCGCATCCTCCTGGTCAGGCCGCGACGCGCGCGGGATCCACGGCCCGGCGGGGGGGGCGGAGCCAGGCCCGGGCGTTCCATGGCTCGAGGCGACCGGTAGCTTCGTGACCATGTGTCCGGTGGAAGAGGTATTCGCATGGCTTCTCCATTCCCCCCCGCTACGCGCTCACCGCCCGACGAGGTGATCGACTTGCCCGAACTGGCTCGAATCAAGTCCGAAGCGCCGCGCGAGCCGCACGTCGACCAGGCGCTTCACGGAGATGGGCAGGCGCACGTCGGCCGCCCGGAGCTTCCAGTCGGCGTCCGCGAGCTCGTACAGGAGATCGGCCGCCTGCACCGCGAGCGCCTGGGTGTCCGGGATGGCCGCGAACGTCCCGAACTCCGCGTGCTCGTTCACGAGCGAGCGCACGGCCACGACCACCGGCGCGTCGAGCCGATCCACGTAGGGGAGCCAGACGTTGGTCAGGAGCCCCGGGCTCAGGAGGCCGTTGTCGTTCGGCAGCCAGATCGCGTCCACGTCCGCGCGCTGGAGGTTCACCAGCGCGGCGCGGAGGTCCTGGACGCGCGGCCTGTTCGAGAGCTGTTGCCTCACGAAGGTCAGCTCCTCGACCTGCATGAGGGCCTCCTGCCGCGCGATGTGACGGGCGAAGCCCTGGCGGTACACGACGCCGACGCGGCGGACGTCGAGGCCGAGCGTGCGGAGCCCCACCATGGCCGTGACCGTCGGCACCTCGTAGGAGATCGCCACCGAGTTGGGGACGGTGCGCTGGAGCTCCTCGGCGAAGGACGCCATCAGGATCAGCGCGACCGGCGGCGCCTCCGCCGTGCGCGCCCAGGTGCGGTACAGGAGCACGGTGGAGTTGTTGACCAGCACCACCGCCCGCGGGCGATCTCGCGCCATGAGCCGCGCCACGAGCTCGGGGCTCGAGTCCTCGATGCGGATCGGCGAGATGGTGACGCGGTATTCGTCAGCGAGCTCGACGCGGAGCGATTTCAGCATGTCGTCGAGCTGCGAGTCCGATGGCGCGATGATGGAGATGACGGGCCTGCCGTCCGGAGGCGGCGCCTCGGGCAGCGGACCCGGATCTCGGGGGCTCTGGGAGGCCGGGCCCGACGAGCAGCTCAGCGTCAGCAAGAGGCCGGCGAGGGCGGAGGCTCGCCGCAGCAGGCGAGCGCCGCGGGGGCGCGTCCACCTCATTTCCATTCGTCCACCCCCAGATCGGCCAGCACGTCCTTGGGGAGCCTCCGGAGCGCGCCCTCGACAGACTGACGCTCGCCGAGGAACGAGACGGCCACCAGCCCGACCTTGGCCGTCGAGAGACTGAGGATAGTGAAGTTCATCTTGCTCTTGGACTCGAAATCGGCGCGAAAGCGCTCCGGGAGGAGCACCGCGTCCGCCGTCTGAAACTGAAGGAGCTGCAGCAAATCTTCGATCTTCGTGACGCGCTGGACCTCCGGCGCGGCGCTCACGCCCAGGAGCCCGGCGACGAACCTCGGGAGCGCTCTCCGCTCCACGAGGTCGACGATCCCGTACCTGAAGGACGAGAGCATGTCCCTGTTCAGCGTCCTCGTAGAGACCAGGAGATACTGCTCCGCGTCGCTCCCCGCCCGCGTGCCCTGGAGGTCCGCGGCCCGATTGAGCGAGGCCAGGACCGGCTTCGGCGACAGCGCCGCGTCGGGCGGGTTCGCCTCGAGCGCGACCTTGAAATCGCTCAGCTTGCCGAACACCGTGACATCGACGCCGGGCATCGCGTCCTCGATCTTCTGTTCGAGGGCCCGGGCCCGGAGCGGCGTCACCGCATAAACGTAGAGCGTGGTGTCGGGGCGCGCCGTGGTCGGTGGGCTGAGCAGCAAAAGGCCGCTCCCGACGAGCAGCGCCGCCGCGATGAGGACCGCCGGCACGCGCGCGGGCTGGAGCGCTCGCCGGAGCCACGCCCGGGCTGTGCCGAGGCGAACATGCGCGGCCAGGATCCCGATAATGGCGCGAAATGTCCCGGGCCGAACAGCGGCGGCCAGGCGGTTGTTCTGCGGCCCACACGACAGCATCAAACGGTATGCAAATCGCGCCAGATTGGCGACGTGGCCCGAGGGCACCCTGTCCGCTGATCGTCGTCCCCGCATGGATCGCCTGCGTATTTTCTCCACCCCCGTCATGCCCTCCCGGTCATCCTGAGTAGTTAGCGTAGCCGACGATTAACCCTCCTTGTCAAGCGCCCCCTAGGAGACGAGCCCGCGATTCGATCGAGCCTGGTGAAATGGGGATGCTGGAGAGGGCCGTAACACCGGGGAGCCGCTCGCGCGTCACCTCCGGGCCGAGAGGGCCCCGCCGGCGCCGCCGCGCGCGCAGGAAACCCGCACGCGCGCTTGACATGTCTTCCTCTCTCAGGGCCCAATATCGCGCCCCGAGCGTCATGCCCCCCGCTCGCGCTGCGCCCGTGGGGCGCGGCGTCCCTCTCCGGCGGGAGCGGCGGATCGCAACCGCGAATTCTCGCGGTACATCATGCCTCGTTGTCCCACATGTGGAGCGATGGTGTAGGGGATGCGTGATGATTTCACCTTATCACGCACGAGCAGCGGAGTCGGTGGGGGCGCGCACGCTCTCCATCGCAGCGCTCGAGAGGCGCGCTCCGAGAGGCGCTCTTGATACCACCTTGTGATCCACGGGCCGCGCGGGCCACGCGGCGGGCGCGCGCGCGGCCTCCGCTCGCCGGGCCCGGCGAGCGCTGATCAGACCCCGCGACGCGGCGTCACTCGACCGGCGGCGCCGCGACGGGCGCCGCGCCCTCCGCGGGCGCCCGCTCGCCGGGCTGCTCGAAGTACTCCGCGAGCCGCTGGTCGGCCTCGTCCCCGAACAGGATCCGGCACGCCTCCCGGAGGCCGGGCGATCTCGCGAGCTCCTCGCGGCGGAGCAGCAGCGCGATCCTCGTGCGCCGCCGCAGGAAATCCTCGAGCTTCGCGACCATCTCGGCCCGGGCGGCGTGCGCGACCTCGCACCGGAGGTCGTCCACCCCCTCGATCAGGGCGTCGGCCATCCGCCGGTCGCGCCGGATCTCCTCGAGCATCCCGAGCGCCTGCGCGCCGTACCGGCGCCACAGGCGCTCGCTGAGCTTCTCCGTGGCGCGCGGCGGCGCCAGCGCGTCGAGGTCGAGGGCGCGCGCCCTCTCGAGGAACGCGCGGCGGACCTCCTCGCCCGGCTCGCCGTACCAGCGCTCCCCCGGCCGGGGCAGCGCGACGCCGAGCTCCTCGGCGGCGGCGCAGATCTCCTCGCCCACGTTGATGCAATCGGTGAGCTTGCCGCCGAAGATGCTCACGTGGCGACCTGCCCGGTCGATCTCGATGGCGTGCTTGCGCGAGAGCTGCAGCCAGTCCTCGCCGCCGCCGCCGCCGTCCCGGACCGCGAGGGGGCGCACGCCGCAGCGCTCGGCGATGATGTCCGCCTCGGTCAGCGGCCGGGGCAGGGCGAGCCGCTTGTTGATGTTGGAGAGCACGAAGCGCCGGTCCTCGGGCGTCACCTCGGCGCGCGGGCTCTCGACGCGGGTGTCGGTCGTGCCGATGCACGTCCGCGGGCCCATCGGGATCACGAAGAACAGCCGGCCGTCGTCCGCGAAGAACGTGAGCACCCGCCGGCTCGGCGTGAGCCGATCCACGATGAGGTGGATGCCCTTCGAGAAGATGTGACGGTGGCCCGTCCGCTGGCCCGTGAGCGCGTTGTGCGCGTCCACGAACGGCCCGCACGCGTTCACGAGCACGCGCGACCGGATGGCGAGCTCCCGGCCCGACAGGACGTCGCGGGCGCGCGTGACCCACGCGTCCCCCTCGCGCCGCGCCCCCAGCGACTCGACGTAGTTGGCCGCCCGGGCGCCGCGGTCGAGCGCGGCGCGGACGAAGCCCCACACGAACCGCGCGTCGTTGTCGACCAGGTACGCGTCGGAGTACTCGATGCCGCCGTCGCAGCCGTCGAGGTTGATGAGGGGCTCTTCCCGCGCCATCACCCGGCGGGAGAGCAGGCGCGGGATCCGCGTGAAGAAGCTGCCGATGATCCAGTAGAGCCAGGTGCCCAGGAAGAGCTTGAACAGGCCGTGACGGAAGCCCCGCTCGTGCGCCGTGTAGAACCGGATCTCCCGCACCGACGAGGGATAACTCCTGAGGAGGAGATTCCTGGATTTGCAGAGCTTGCGCACGAGCCAGAGCTCGAAGCTCTCCATGTACTTGATGCCGCCCCAGGCCAGGTTCGACGACTCCTGGCTGGTGAAGCCGGCGAAGTCGCCCCGGTCGATCAGGGCGACCTTCGCCCCCTTCGCGGCGAGGGCGGCGGCCGAGACGGCGCCGTTGATGCCGGCGCCGAGGACGAGGACGTCGAACGTCTCTCGGCTCAGACTGTCGATGTTCGTGGCCCGCAGCATCGGTGATCCGGTGTCCATCGCGGCGTACGCGCGCACCGGACCTCTATCACGTCCGCGGCGCGTCGTGATGGCGCGCCGCGGCGAAAAGCGATCGGGCGGGCTCGTGGGGACGCTGTCCGAAACGTCCCTCGTCGCGCCCGCCGCCCCCTGCGCCCGCCGGTGGCCCAGCGCGAGCGCGCTGCGACCACCGGCCGCTCTGGCAGGGTCCCGGATTCAGCTCATCGCCGCGTCGTCGGCGCGAGAGGGCTCCGCCGAGATCGGGTGAGCGCGACGGGCCGCGCTCCGCTGCGTCGGCGGCGCGACCTCGCCCCCGTGCGCGACGTGGTCGGGGTGCAGGAGCTGCCAGCGCGCCATCCGGGTGTACACGCCGCCTCGCCGGAGCAGCTCCGCGTGCGCGCCGCGCTCGACGATGCGGCCGCGCTCCATCACGAAGACCTGATCACAGTCGACCACCGTGCTCAGGCGGTGGCTCAAGAGGATGATCGTGCGCTGGCCCTTGAGCGCGCGCAGCGCCTTGCCGAGCGTCCGCTCGTGCTCGGCGTCGAGCCCGTCCGTCGGCTCGTCGAGCACCAGGATCGGCGCGTCGGTGAGCAGCGCGCGCGCGATCGCGATGCGCTGCCGCTGGCCGGCGGACAGGTTCAGCCCGCCGTCCGCGATCTGCGTGTCGTAGCCGTCCGGCAGCGCCTCGATGAAGCCGGCCGCCCCGGCCCGCTGGGCCGCCTCCCGGATCTCCGCGTCCGTCGCGGTGGGCCGGCCATAGGCGATGTTCTCCGCGATCGTCGTCGGCAGGAGGACGCTGTCCTGGAGGACGAGCGCGACGTGCTTGCGCAGGTCGGAGAGGCGGATCGTGCCGATGTCGATGCCGTCGAGCCGGAGCGCCCCGCGCGTGGGGTTGTGGAAGCGAGGCAGCAGGCTGAACAGCGTCGTCTTGCCCGCGCCGGCCGAGCCCAGGAAGGCCACCATCTCCCCCGGCCGGATCGTCGCGTCGATCCCGCGCAGGACCGGGTGCCCGGCGCGGTACTCGAACTCGACGCCCTCGATATCGAGCGTGCGCGGCTGCTGGGGGAGGTGGATCGCGGCGTGCCCGTCGGTCACGGCCTGGTCGCGATCCAGGACGTCGAACACGCGCTGCGCGCCCGCCACGCCGCCCTGCACCGCGGCGCCCGCGCCCGTCAGCTTGCAGAGCGGGTCGTAGAGCATGCCCAGGTAGCCGAGGAACGCCGTCAGCGCGCCCAGCGTCATGCCCGACGAGCCCCCGCTCGTCCGGGCCTCGACGACGAGGTAGCCGCCGTAGCCGAGCACCAGCGCGATCCCCAGCCCGAGGATCGAGCCCATGGTCAGCACGTGGCGGAGCTCGTCCTGGTGGAGCCGGAGCCAGGCCCTCACGCTGTTGCGCAGCGTGGCGTGGAACCGCGCCTCCTCGTCCGCCTCGCGCCCGCACGCCTGCACCAGGCCGATCGACGCCATGGAGCGCTGCACGGACGTCGTGAGCTGGCTCTCGACCTCCTTCGCCTCGGTGCACTTCCGGCGCAGCACGCTGCCGAACCTGGCGTTGGCGAGGAGGAGCGGCGGCACGACCGCGAGCGCGAGCAGCGTGAGCGGCGCGCTGCGCGAGGCCATGATGCAGATCATGACGACGAGCGTCAGCGCGCTCCCCATCACCGACACGGCCACGTTGAGGATGCCGTGGAACCCCGCGGCGTCCTGGTTGAGGCGGTAGATGGCGTCGCCTTGCGGCTGGGCCCGGTGATAGCCGAGGTGGAGCGCCTGGAGCTTCCGGTAGAGGTCGCCGCGCACGCGCATGAGGCCGCCGTAGCCGATGCGGAAGTTGAGCAGGGCGCGGCCCATGCCCACGCACTCCTGCGCGACGCGGAGGACGAGCGTGATCACGGCGAGCCCGATGACGCGGCCGAGCAGGCTGTCCGGAAGCGGCGCCAGCAAGATGCGATGGACGAGGTCGTCCTCGCGCGGCCCCGACGAGATGAGGTCCACGATCACGGCGACGGGCCATACCTGCAGCAGGCTGATCACGATGGAGACGGCGACCAGCGCGAAGAGCGCCCCGAGGCGCGCCCACTCGTCCTTGAAATACGCGCCTACCCGGAGGAAGAACCGGAGTCGCTCCGAGCCCGCCGGGCGGCTGGACGCGACGAGCCGGAGCGCGATCCTCCCCTGGAGGATGCTCGAGGTGCGGCCTGCCCACCGCGGCAGCGGGGACTTCTGGTACGTGCGCTGGGCGAATGCGCTCATGGGTTGACGAGCTCCCTTGTCCTCTGCGGCTCTCAGGTTCACGGGGGCCCGGGGTCAGGTGGTGCCTGATCGACCATCGGTGCCGGCCCGTATCGAAGTGCGCACAGGTGTATCAGCCCTTCGCGTCGGCGCCTACGGCATGTGCATGAAAGGCGGTGAGTTCCTGCTGATTTCCTGCGCGCTCCTCCGGGACTCCAGGGTGGCGGCGCGGGCCGCCGGCGGCGCGCGGATACGGCACAGGCTGACAGCGCGGCGCGCTCTCCGCGCCTGCCCGCGACTCCGCCCCTCGCGCGCGGCGAGCCGCGGCCGAGCGCGCACGCCGGCGTGCGCGCGGCGCTCAGCCCGTCGCGCTCGCGCCCGATTGCAGGCACGCCGCGCTCGGCCCGTCGCGCTCGCGCCCGCCGGGGCTCCGAGCAGCGCTGTCGAGCCCGCCTTCTCCGTGTCTCGGCACGATCGATCTCGCCATCGCGAACGGGCGCGAGGGCCGCGCGGGGGATTCAAATTGCGCGTCGCGGAGGGGCGCTTTATGGGTACCGTCGATGGGCACCGACGAACGGCGCGGGGACGGCGCCGCCGCCGTCCAGCGCGACACCTCGCAGGCGCTCGATGGAGCCGAGGACGACGCCCCCGCCGCGCCGCTCCCGCTGCGCCCGCCCGGGCTCGGCAGCGTGCGGCGTGAGCCCCGGCGACCCGGCACGATCTTCATCGTCGAGGACGACCGAGGCGTCAGCGACGCGCTCGCGAGCGTCCTGTCGGACGAGGGGTATGACGTGACGGTGGCCGCGAATGGCGCCGAGGCCCTGGCCAGGCTCCGCGATGCGCCGACTCCGGCGCTCATCGTGCTCGACCTGATGATGCCGGTGATGGACGGGTACGAGTTCCGCGCCGAGCAGCTCCGGACCCCCGCGATCGCCGACGTCCCCGTGGTCGTCCTCACGGCGGGGACGGCGCCGCGGGCGAGCGAGCTCGGTGCCGTCGACATCCTCAAGAAGCCCATCGATCTCGTCCTCTTGCTCGACGCGGTCGGACGCTACGTCTGACAGCGCCCCCCGGGGTTTTCATCCAGGAGCGGACGCGATAAGGTGATTCCTGCGTCATGCCAGGAAGTTCCCGACCACCGCTCTTCACCAGCCTCTTGCTTGCCATCGCCGCGATCGGTTGCGCGGAAGCGTCCTCCGAGCGATCCCAGCCGGAAGGGTGGGACAGCGCGGTTCAGCTGCGCCCGGCGCGCGACCTCGACGCGAGCCCCGGGGTGGTCGAGGTCGATCTGACGGCGCGGGTCGAGGAGGTGGAGATCGTGCCCGGCACGAGGACGCCTGTCTGGACCTACGACGGCGGCATTCCCGGGCCGCTGCTCAAGGCGAGGGTCGGCGATCGCGTGATCGTCCATTTCCGCAACGACCTCCCCGCGCCCACGACCATCCACTGGCACGGCGTGCGCCTGCTCGCGGAGATGGACGGCGCGCCCGGGCACAGCCAGGCCGAGACGCCGCCCGGCGGCAGCTTCACCTACGACTTCGTCGTGCCCGACGCGGGGCTCTTCTGGTACCACCCGCACGTCGACTCCGCCGCGCAGCAGGGCAACGGCCTCTATGGCGCGCTGCTGGTCGACGACCCGGACGAGCCCGCGGAGCTCGGCGACGAGCTCGTCCTCGTGCTGAGCGACATCATGGTGCACGAGGACGGCGCGCTCGGGGACCCGCGCGCAGGCGGCAACTTCGGCACGCTGTTCGGGCGCGAGGGCGACCAGCTGCTCGTCAACGGGCGGCTCAACCCGGTGATCGAGGCGCGCGGCGGGCTCAGGCAGCGGTGGCGCATCGTGAACGCGGCGAAGAGCCGCTATTACCAGCTCGCGCTCGCCGGCCACCGCTTCACCCGCATCGGCGGCGACGGCGGGCTCATGGAGCGCCCGGTCGAGACGGAGATGCTCGTCCTCACGCCGGGCGAGCGCGCGGACGTGCTCGTGACGCCGCGGGGGGCGCCGGGCGCGACGCTCCCGGTGCGCTGGGTGCCGTACGACCGCGGCTACGGCACCACCTTCCAGCGGCCGGAGGTCGAGGTCTTCCGCATCCGCCTCGCCGACGCGCCCGAGGCGGAGGACGCGCCGGTCCCGGCCGTCGCGCGCGCCATCCCGGCCCTCGATCCGGCGGCGGCGGTGAGGCGCGTGGACCTGAAGCTGACGATGGAGGAGGGCGAGGGCGACCTCGTGATGGGCATCAACGACGTGCCCTTCTGGGAGGCGGAGCCGCTCATGGCGACCGTGGGCGACACCGAGGTGTGGACCGTCGAGAACACGTTTGATTTCGACCACCCGTTCCACCTGCACGGCTTCTTCTTCCAGGTGCTCGGCGAGGACGGGCGGCCGGCCAGGCCGATGGAGTGGAAGGACACGGTGAACGTGCCTGTGGGCGGCGCGGCGCGCTTCGTCGTTCGCTATGACAACCGGCCCGGCATGTGGATGTTCCACTGTCATATCCTGGATCACGCCGACGCCGGCATGATGGGGATGCTGCACCTCGTGCGCTGAGGCTGAGCCTGTCGTCCAGGCTCGCTCCTGACGGCGCGCGCGGGAGGCCGTGCCCGCGGCGACGGCGCGGATCACCTTCGGATTTCCAACCCTCCCGGCTCGCGCGGGACATGGGGGTGCGGGACAGGCATTGACGGCTCTGTCCCCGAACTCAATGTCTCCGCTGCTCGCGCGTGGCGGCGCGGCCCGACCTCGATGTCCGCCGCCAGGACGCGACATGGGCAAATCGGGGGGAACATGGATTCCGATCATCACCCAGCACGTCTCGAGGCGCCGCCGGCTTCGCCTTCGCGCTCGATGTCCTGTGTGGCCGCGGCCGCGCTGGCGCTGGCCGGCTGCGTGGCGGGGGCCGAGGGGAGCGACGGCGGCGCGGAGCCCGAGGGCTCCGCGGCGATGCCCATTCAGGGCGGGTATGCCGACGGCCGCCACGACGCCGTCGTCGGGCTGCGGATCTTCGCCGACGAGGGCCGGCGGACGTGCTCGGGCACGCTCATCGCCCCGAACCTCGTCATGACGGCGCAGCACTGCGTCGCGGAGACCCCGCGTCGCGTCGCGTGCGCGACATCGAGGTTCGGAGAGCTCGTCGCGCCGGACCGGGTTTACGCCACCCCCTCTGTCCTCATGTGCGAGCGGTGCGACACGCCCTGGTTCTCGGTGCGCGAGGTGCTGCGGCCGCCGGGCGGCGGCGGCAGGGTGTGCGGGCGCGATATCGCCCTCCTCGTGCTCCGCTCGCCCGTGCCCGCGGAGCGCGCCATCCCCTTCGAGCCCCGGCTCGACGCGCCGCCCGAGGAGGGCGAGCGCTACGCCGCGGTCGGCTTCGGCCTGTCGGGCGCGCTGCGCAGGGACAGCGGCGTCCGGCGGTACCTCGGCCCGCTTTCGATCGCGTGCGTCGGCGCGGCCTGCGGCGACGCGGAGCGCATCGCGCCGGGCGAGTGGCGCGGCGAGACCGGCGCGTGCAAGGGCGACTCGGGCGGCCCCGCGCTGGACGCGGGCTCGCGGGTGATCGGCGTCGGCTCGCGCGGGCGGATCGACTGCGAGCGCCCGATCTACACCGGGCTCCTCCCGCACCGGGCGTGGATCGTCGCCGTGGGGGGGCGGGCGGCCGCGATCGGGCGCTATGCGCCGCCCGCCTGGGTCACGGGCGACCTGCTCCAGGCCGCGCCGTGAGCGGCGCCGCCGCTACCAGACCGCGCACGTCTCCGCCGGCCTCATCGGCGTGCCGGGCGCGCACTGGAACGCCTCGCCGAACTCCGGGAGGTTCGCGAGCGGCCCGTTCACCCGGAACCGGGGCGGAGCGTGCGGGTCCACCTGCACCATCATCCTGAGCGCCTCGTCGCGGATCTTGCCGCACCAGGCCTGCCCGTGCGCCAGGAAGAACTGCTGATCTTCCGTGAAGCCGCCCGCGATCGTCTGCTCGGCCGCGCCCCTCCGCATCGCGCGGTAAGCCCGGAACGCGAGCTTCACGCCCCCGAGATCCGCGATGTTCTCGCCCAGCGTCAGCTTGCCGTTCAGCGTGAGCCCCGGCAGCGCCTCGCGGGCCGAGTACTGCGCCTCGACGCAGCCGGTCTTCTCCTTGAACGCCGCCGCGACCTCCTTCGACCACCAGTCCTCCAGGTTGCCCTTCTCGTCGAACTGCGACCCCTGGTCGTCGTACCCGTGCGTGAGCTCGTGCCCGACCACCATGCCGATGCCGCCCAGGTTCACTGGCACGCTCGATTTCACGCTGTAGAACGGCGGCTGCAGGATGCCGGCGGGGAACACCATGTGGTTCCGCTGCAGATCGTAATACGCGTTCACGGTGGGCGGGCTCATCTGCCACTCGTCGCGATCGAGCGGCTCGTCGATCTTCCCGAGATCCCAGCTCGTGTGGAACGCGCGCGCCGCGAGCGCGCTCTTCGCGTACGACCTCGGATCGATCTCGAAATCGTACGTCCTCCACCTGTCCGGATAGCCGATGAGGTACGCCATCGCGTCGAGCTTCGCGAGCGCGCGCCGCTTCGTCCCCTCGTCCATCCAGTCGAGCGACCGGACGTCGCGCCGGAACGCCTCGCTGACCTCGCGCACCATCGCCTCGGCCGCCGGCTTGCTCGCGCCGGGGAAGCTCGTCTTGACGAACGGCTGCGCGAGGAGCTCGCCGAGCGCGCCGTCGGTCGCGTCCACGCAGCGCTTCCAGCGCGCCTCCACCTCCCGCTTCCCGGTGAGCGCCGCCTCCAGCGTGAGGCTCTCGTCGACGAACGCCCTGGGCAGGAGCGGCGCCGTGGAGCGCACGACGTGCCACGCGAGGTAGCTCTGCCACGCCGCGGGCTTCACCGCCGTGAGCAGCCGGGAGAGCCCCTCGAAGAAGCGGACGGAGGTCACGTTCACCTCCTTGATGTCCGGACGGCCGATCCCCTGGAAGTACGCGTCCCACGGGAAACTGGGCGCCGCCTTCGCGAGCGCCGCCCGGTCCAGCTTGTTGTAAAGCCCCTTCGGATCCCGCCGCTCGACCCGCGTCTTCGAGATCTTCGCGAGCTCGGTCTCGATCTGCATCACCGCCGCCGCCGCCGCCGTCGCCGCGGCCCCCTTCGCCCCCGCGAGCCGCATCATCCGCGCGACGTGCTCTTCATACGTCCTGCGGAGCGCCTTCGACTTGTCGTCCTCCTTGAGGTAGTAGTCGCGGTCCGGCAAGCCGAGGCCGTTCTGGTCGAGCATCGCGATGACGCGCGTCGCGTCCTTCATGTCCTGCGCTGACGAGATGTCGAAGAGCGCCCAGATGCGGCGGCGGTGCAGCTCGGTGATCAGCGCCCCGAGGCCCTTCGGATCCCGCACCTTCTGCGCCCTGGCGAGCAGGTCCGCGATGGGCGCCACGCCGGCGGCCTCGATCGCGGGCTCGTCCATGCAGGCGCCGTAGAACGCCCCGATCTTCTGGCTCACCGGATCCCGGCCGCCGGCGCTGGCGGCGTCCTCGAGGATGCGCCGGAGCTCTGCCTTGTTGCGCTTCTCGATCTCGTGAAAGCTCCGGTACCAGGCGCGCTCGTCCCCCGGGATCTCGGCCTTCGCGAGCCAGCCGCCGCAGGCGAACTGGTAGAAGTCGTCGCAGGGGCTCACCGACCGGTCGAGCGCGGCCCCGTCGAGCCCCACCGCCTCGAGCGTCGTCTCGACGACCGGCAGCCCCTGCGGCGCCGGCTGGGGCGACGGCAGCGCGGCGCCGGCGGGGGGGAGCGGCGGCGGGCTCGCGGCGGGGCCGCAGCCCAGCAGCGCAGAGAGGGCCAGGGGGATCGCGAGGGTGGCAGCAGGCTGTCGCTTCGTGCGCATGAGGCGCTCTACCACGGGGCCGCCGCGGCGCCGATCCGGCGGCGTCTGCCCCTGTCGGGCCCGGGGCGAGGTTCCCCCGGAGCGCGGTTCGCCCGGAGCGTGCAGCGCCGCCGAGGGGGCGACCGCGTCACTCCCGGTCGAGCTTGCCCATCAGGCTGAGGGTGAAATAGGCCCCCATGTACTTGAGGTGCGGGCGCACCTCGAGGTGCACCCGATACCAGCCCGCGCTCCCCTCGACCTCGGTCACCGTCGTCCGCGCCTTGCGGAGCGGCCTGCGGGCGCGCACCGTCGGTGACACGACATCCATGTCGGCGACGAACTGGCCAAGCCAGCCGTTCAGCTCCCGCTCGAGGTCGCCGCGCTCCTTCCACGTGCCGATCTGCTCGCGCTGCATCACCTTGAGATAGTGGGCGAGCCGGCTGACGAGGAAGATGTAGGGTAGCTGCGCGCCGAGGCGGTAGTTGACCTCCGCGGCGCGCCCCTCCTCGGTCTGGGCGAAGACCTTGGGCTTCTGCACCGAGTTGGCGGAGAAGAAGCAGGCGTTGTCCGTGTCCTTGCGGAACGTGAGCCCGATGAAGCCCTCCTCGCTGAGCTCGAACTCGCGGCGCTCCGTCAGCATGATCTCGGTCGGGATCTTCGTCTGGATGGCGCCCATCGCCTCGTACTCGTGCAGCGTGAGCCCCTCGACCGTGCCGCCTGATTGAGGCCCGATGATGTGCAGGCACCACCGGTACCGGGCGAAGCTCTCGGCGAGCCGCGTCGCGAACGCGTAGGTCGGGGCGCCCCAGCAGTAGGCCGCGTGGTTGCCGACGACGTCCTCCTCGTAGGAGAACGCCTTGACCGGGACGGTGGCCGCGCCGTAGGGCAGGCGCAGGAGGAAGCGGGGGAGGAGCAGGCCCACGTAGCGCGCGTCCTCGGTCTCGCGGAAGGCGTTGTACTTGATGTACTGCGGCCCCTCGAAGAGCGCCTTGACGTCGCCGAGGTGCGGCACCTTCCGGTAGTCCGTGAGCCCGAAGAACTGCGGGCCCGCGACGGCGAGGAACGGCGCGTGCGCCATCGTCGCCACCGCCGCGCATTTCTGGAGGAGCGCGATGTCCTGGGGCACCGGGCCAAACTCGTAATGCGAGATGATGGCCGCGAACGGCTTGCCGCCGAAGGAGCCGAACTCCGAGGAGTAGACGATCTTGTAGAGACCGCTCCTCACCACCTCCGACGAGTCCTCGAAATCCGCGAGCAGGTCGTCCTTGGAGCAGCTCAGGATCTCGACCCGGATGTTCTCGCGGAAATCGATGTGGTCGACCGCGAACTTGAGCCCGCGCCACGCGGCCTCGAGCCGCTGGAACACCGGGTGATGCAGGATCTCGTCGATCTGGCGGGACAGCCGGCGGTCGATCTCGGCGATCCACAGGTCGACCAGGGCATTGTCGAGCGCCGCGCCGTCCGGCCGGTGCGCCGCCCTGCCCAGGGCCGCCTCCGTGCCCTCCTTCACGTCCTGGTAGGCCGGGTCGGCCGGCGCGAGCCCCGTCTCCGCCAGGAGCTCGGCGAGGAGAGATCCTCCGCTGTCCCTTCCGGGCTCGTCGTGCTGCTGCCCCGCTTGCATGACGGGAAATTTACCACGGTCGCTCGCGCGCTGGAAGCGACGGACACGCGGGCGTCGCCGCGCGCCCGCGGCCCTCGCCGCCCGCGCGAGCCTCGCCCGCGACGCGCGGCGCGGCGGGCGGCGCGCGCCCCGGGCGTCCGGACAGAACGCTCCGCCAGCACGCAAGTCAGGTGTCGATTGGACATGAAAAGCACGTGGCGAGCGGGCGACACCGATGTTACAAACCGCTTGTGAGGACTCTCGCGGAAGTTGCAGAAACGGAGTCTTTCGTTCGAAGGTGCCCTCTCACGTTCCCGGATCGGGCGCTCTCGCCCGCGCGGCGGCGCCCGTCCTGGTCGTGGCCGCGGCGGGACGGCGCCGCGCGGCGCCAGGGCCGTTGCGCCGGACCGATCGAGATCTTGAAGAGCTGACCCCAGAGGCACAGGGCGCGCAGAGGAGGGATATCCTGGTTCTGATCCTCTCTGCGTCTCTGTGCCTTTGTGGTCCATGAATCTCTGTCTTGCAGCGGATTGACGTGCTCGGCGCCGGCGCGCGCGGGGGTGCGAGGAGGGGAGGGGGCGATGGAACGCATCGGGCTCGGCATCATCATCGGCGTGGGGCTCGCCAGCCTGGCGAGGATCACCCGCCCGACCGCCAAGAAGGCGTTGAAGCTCGGCTTTGCCGCGATCGAGGCGGTCAAGGGGGCGCTCGGCGAAGGGAGGGAGAGGGTCGCCGACCTCGTCGCCGAGGTGAAGGACGAGATGGCCCGGGAGCCGGAGGGCGCCGGGGTGCGCGCCCGGGTCGAGCCGCCCGCGGGCTGACGGGGGACGCGTTCTGGACGACCCGGCCCCGCCGGCCGGGAGGTGAGCCATGCCGACCGATCGAGAGGTCTTCATCATCCATCGCATCCCGGGGCGCGTGCGCATCGGCGTCGGCGCGCTCCGCCGAGACCCGGCGAGGGCGGAGCCGATCGCGGAGATGGCGCGCGAGTGCCCGTCGGTCGTCGACGCGCGGGTGAGCCCGTGGGCGGCCTGCCTCGTGGTCGAGCACGAGCCCGACGCGCCGATCGAGGCCGTCCTCGACGAGCTCGCGCGGATCCCGGAGCTCGCGTGCTGCTGCGGCTCGTCGATCGACGATCTCGCGCCGCCCTGCGCCACGCCGGCGGAGCCGCCGAGCCCGGGCCGGACCGCGCGCCTCGTGCGCGACGCCGCGGTCCGGCTGAACGTGGCGTCGCAGGCGATCCCGCCGCCCCAGATCGACCTCACGATCCTGGTCCCGTGCGTGCTCGTCGGCTCCGGGCTGCTCCAGGCGCTGATGCGGCGCGCCCCGGACGCGCCCCACTGGATCACGCTCATCAAGTATGGAGTCGACGCCTTCGTGCTGCTCAACCACGATCGCCTCCAGAGCCTCCTCGCGAGCCCGGGGGCGCCCGAGGGCGGCGAGACGGGGCGATGACGGCGGCGCTCCCGTCGAGCGAGGCCGGGCCCGTCTCGGTGGTCCACGCGATCCCCGGCAGGGTCCGCCTGCGGCTCGCGCGCCTGCGGCGCGACGCGGCGTTCGGCCCGCAGCTCGAGGCGGGGCTCGCCGCCGTGCCCGGGGTCGTGTCCGTGCGCGTCGCCGAGGCGGCGTCGAGCGTCGTGGTCGAGCACGACCCGCGGCAGGCGGACGTCGCGGCGATCGCGCGCGCCGCCCAGGTCGTCGCGGCGACCCCGGCCCCGCGGGGCGCGCTGCGGCTCGCGCGCCGGGCCCGCGAGGCGCGCCGGGCGTCCGCCCTCGCGAGGGGCCCGCTCTACCTCTCGAGCGCCGGCATGGTCCTGTCGCTCGGCGGCGTCGTCAGCCCGCTGCTCGCGTATCCGTTCATCTTCGCGACGTCGGTCCCGATCCTCAGGCGGGCGTGGGACGCGGTGGTGCGGCGGCGCGAGCTGAACGTCGACCTGCTCGACAGCCTGGCGATCGCCTCGGCCGTGGCCACCGGGGACGCCGTCAACGCGGCCGGCATCATCTGGCTGGTCACGCTCGGCGACCACATCCGCGATCTCACCCAGGCGCGCGCCCGGCGCGCGATCCGCGGCCTGCTCGGCTACCAGCTGGACCTCGCGTGGGTGGTCCGGGGCGACGCGAAGGTGCAGATCCCGGTGACCGAGCTCGCGGTGGGGGACGTGCTCGTCGTCTACACCGGCTCGGTGATCCCCGTCGACGGGACGGTGACGGACGGGGAGGGGCTCGTCGATCAGCAGACGCTGACCGGCGAGTCGATGCCGGTGCTCAAGGGCCCTGGCGACCGCTGCTTCGCCGCGACCGTCCTCCGGGACGGCAAGCTGTACATCCGCGCCGAGCGGGTGGGCGGTGACACGACGGCCGCGAGCACGGCGCGGCTGATCGAGAACGCGCCCGCGCTGGAGACGCGCGCGCAGAACTACGCCGAGGTGGTGGCGAACCGGCTGGTCCCGCCGGCGCTCGCCTGCTCGGCCGTCGTGCTCGCGGCCACGCGGGACATCGGCCGCGTGTCGGCGATCCTCACGATCGACTTCGGCACCGGCCCGCGCGTCTCGGCGCCGACGACGGTGCTCGCCTCGATGAACGCCGCGGCGAGGCGCGGGATCCTCATCAAGGGGGGCGCCCACATCGAGAAGCTCGCCAGGGTGTCGACCGTGGTGTTCGACAAGACAGGCACGCTGACGTCCGGCGTCCCGGAGGTGACGGATTTCCTCGTCCACGACGCGCTGTCGGAGCGCGAGGCGGCGGCGCTGGCCGCCGCGGTGTCGGCGCGGCAGACCCACCCTGTCTCCCAGGCCGTGCTCCGCCTGGCCGAGGCGTGGCGGCTGCCGATCCCGGAGCGGGAGGAGTCCCGCTATCTCGTCGGCAAGGGGGTGCAGGCGCGGGTCCACGGCCACGTCGTGCAGCTCGGCAGCCCGCGCTTCATGGAGGAGATCGGCGTCGCCTGCCGCACCGAGGCGGCGGCGAGGGAGGCGCTCGAGGGCGCGGCGAAGTCGCTCCTCTTCCTCGCCGTCGACGGACGGCACGTGGCCACGCTCGCGTGCCGCGACGCGATCCGGGCCGAGAGCCGCGCCACCATCCGGAGCCTGCGCGAGCGCGGGATCGACGATATCGTCATGCTGACGGGCGACAGCCGCGAGGTGGCCCGGCAGGTCGCCCAGGAGCTCGGCATCACGCGCTTCTTCGCGGAGATGCTGCCCGAGGACAAGGCCGAGATCACGCGCCGGCTGACGCAGGAGGGCCGCACGGTCGCGGTGGTGGGGGACGGCATCAACGACTCACCCGCGCTGTCGTATGCGGACATCGGCATTTCCGTGTCCGCGGGCGCTGAGATCGCCCGGGAGACGGCGGGTGTCGTCCTCGTCGAGGACGATCTGTCCAAGCTCGTCGAGGCGATCGACATTTCGCGCAGCGCGATGCGCCTCATTCACCAGAACTTCTCGATGATCCTCGGCGTGAACGCGGTCGCGTATGCGCTGTCGATCCCGGGGTTCCTGAACCCGGTGATGGCGACGCTCATGAACAACGGCTCGGCGGTCCTCGCCTGCGTCAACGGGCTGCGACCGCTCATGGCGGCGCCGGACGGGGGGCGCGAGCGCAGGCGGTAGGCGGTGGGCGGTAGCGGGGCGTCGGCCAGGTCTTGCCGAGTTGCCCGGCCCCCGGAGAGAGGACGTCCACCGGGCTCAAACACGGTCCGTCCCCCACGCCGCCCCACGACACGAACACCCTCTCCGGGGGCCTACGGTTCGCTTGATTTGAACCCGAGCCAACACGGCCCGTCCCCCCCCGCCGCCCCACGACACGAACACCCTCTCCGGGGGCCTACGGCTGTTCCGAGGAGAGCAAGCCTCGGCGATCGGCGGCGAGCGCTCTCTCGGGGGATCTGGGGCGATACCTAGCCGCCGCCGGGGTGCTGGGGGACCATCAGGATGTAGGGGGTCCGGGGCTCCTGGCCCGGGGGCACGGGCTGCGGCGTGGGGACGCCCTTTTCTCCGAGGCTCCGGATGAACCGGTACATGGCCACGAGATCGCGCTCGGGCATGGTCGTGTAGTTGAGCCAAGGCATGGGCGGGAGGCCGACGCCGGCGCGGAACATCGCCACCCAGGCCTCCTCGCTGAGGCGCTGGGCGGAGAGCCGGAGGTTCGCCGCATAGCTCGTCCCCCACGGCCCCCGGTAACCAATGTCATTGCCAGTGAGCCACTCCGAGGTCGGGAGCCTGCCGCTCGATCGATCCCAGCCGGGCGTATGGCAGTCGTTGCAGCCGCCGACGAGGATCAGGTATCGACCTGCCTCCTCCGGGCTGGACGCGCTCACGTGGGGAGAGCCCTCCGGCTGCGCACCGAGCGCACAGCCGATCATCGCCGCGAGCGCCGCGCCCAGCAGCGTGCGCGCAGCCCAGCGCGCCGCGCGCGCAGGCGCCCGCGCCGCGGCCGGCGAGGACAGGTCAGGTTGCGGTCCGGTGCTCATGCGAAGCATGCTACCCGGATTGCAGCGCGCATGCCGGAACACCGTCGTGCAAAACGGGTCCGCTCACGTTAAAACCGTGGTGAGCGCCCTCTCGCCACGACCGCATCGTCCGGATTCGTCGTGCAACCATGGATCTCTTCGGAACGGCCGTGGCTCCCCGGAGAGGGTGCTCGTGGGACGGACCGATGTCCGTCGACATCCATCGCGAGATCCATGGGCCCCCGGAGAGGGCGCTCGTGGGGCGGCGTGGGGGATGGACCGAGGCTGGCGTTTCGAGCAGGCCCGAGCGCACCTGCTCCGGCCTGCTCCTCGCGGCGGCCCCGACGTCGCGTTCGACCCGGGCGACCTCCGCGTCCACGAGCAGGCGCCGCGGGCGGAAGTTCTCCGCGCCGCCCGCCTCCCACCGCGCGAGGACCCGCCCCACGCCGGCCACGTTCCGGTCCGCGAAAGGTGGTCTCGCTGCTCCCCGCCGGGCCGCGCGGCGGCGCTGCACCACCCGGGCCGCCCGGCGCCGGCGCCCTCGCCGCGTGTCGCCGACGCCCTCGCCGCCGCGCCCCCGTTCGCCTGTCCCCGGTCGTCAGCGCGCGTCGCTTCTGGCGATCTCGTCAGGAGGCGCGCGACGTGTCTGGCAACATGACGAATTCACTGCCTCTCTCGCCACCGCCGGCGCGAGGCGGCCGGAGCGCCCGTGGCGGCGCGCGCGATGGCAGCCAATCCGGCGCACCTGCGTGGTAAGATGCTGGGCACGCAGGCGCGGGGGTGGGCGGCGCGAGCCCCCACGCCGGTGCGCGCCGCGGGGAGCCTCGATGAACGTGCCTGTCGTCGCAGGGGACGTGATCGCTGAGAAATACCGGATCGACCGGGTGCTGGGCAGCGGCGGCACGGGGGTGGTGGTCGGCGCGAGCCACCTCGTCCTCCCGCAGCGCGTCGCCATCAAGCTCCTGCTCGACGGCTCCAGCAAGGACGTCGCCGAGCGGCTGCTCCGCGAGGCGCGCGCGGCGATGCAGCTCCGGGGCGAGCACGTCGTGCGCGTGCTCGACGTGGGCCAGCTCGGGTCGGGCGTCCCCTACGTCGTGATGGAGCAGCTCGAGGGGCAGAGCCTCTCCGAGCTGCTCCGCGACCGGGGCCAGCTCGATCTGCCGGAGGCCCTCGACCACGTGATGCAGGCCTGCGTGGCGCTGGCCGAGGCGCATGCCGCGGGGATCGTGCACCGCGGCCTCGAGCCGGCGAGCCTGTTCCTCGCGAGGACGCCCGGCGGGACATCGCTCCTCAAGGTGCTCGACTTCGGCGTCTCCGGGCCGCTGCCCGGCGCGGGCGAGGGCGGCGGCGGCTCGCCGGCGCAAGCGCGGCAGAGGCCCGGCGCCGCCCTCTACCAGGCGCCCGAGCAGCTGCGGTCGCCCGCCGACGCCGACGCCCGCGCCGATCTCTGGTCGCTCGGCGCGATCCTCTACCGGCTCCTGACGGGGCAGCCGCCGTTCGACGCGAGCTCGCCCACCGACCTCGCGGCGCGCATCGCGGGCGCGGAGCCGGAGCTCCCGAGCGCGCTCCGCAGCGACATCCCCCCCGAGGTCGAGCGCGTCGTCCTCGGCTGCCTCGAGAAGGACCCGGCGCGGCGGCCCGCGAACGTGGCCGAGCTCGCGATCGCGCTCGCCCCGTTCGCGTCGGAGGCGAGCCAGGGGCACGCGGAGCGCGCCGCGCGGATCCTCGGGGCGACGCTCCCGCCCCGCCACCGCGCCTCGCTCCCGACGATCGGGCTCGGGCTGAAGGCGGCGCCGGGCGCCGCGCTGCTCCCGCCGGACAGCGTCGGGCCGAGCTCGCGCGCGCTCGCGCGGGCCGCCCCTCTCGACGCGCCGGCGAGGGGGAGCGCGCGGGCGCGCTTCGGCGCGATCGTGGCCATCGCGTCGCTCATCGCGCTCGCGGCCCTGGTCGCATCGCGCTCCGGGAGCTCCGGCGAGCCAGAGGCGGAGCGCTCGCAGGAGCCCGCGGCGCCCGCCGCGCGGGGCGACGCGCCGGAGTAGGCCACCCGGGCGCCGGAGAGGCCGTGCCCGACGGGCCCCACCGCCAGCAGGCATGGAGAAGCCGGAGACCTGTCGTGGCGCCGCGGGCGCGCGGCGCGGCCCCGGGCGCGGGGCCTCGCGGCGTCGAGAAAACGTGACATCGGCGTACACCGACTGTCGTAGTATCCGCCGCATGCCGCATTCCCTCCCACATTCCGGGGGCGGTTCCGCTCCGCCCGCGCGCATTGGCAAGGTCGCATTCCTCGGGTATGGCCGCTTCGGCGCGGCGCTCGGCTCGCTCCTGCAGGACGAGGGGATCGCGGTGCGCGCGCTCGACCCGGGCGCCGACATCCCGGAGGCCACGCGCGCCGCCTCGCTGCCGGAGCTCGTGGACGGCGCGGACCTCGTCCTCGTCGCGGTCCCGGTCCCGGCGGTGCGCGAGGCGATCGTGTCGCTGCGCCCGCACCTCGCGCCGGGGCAGGTGGTGGCCGACGTGGGCAGCGTGAAGACGGTGCCGGCGCGCGCCATGGCCGAGGTGCTCGGCGATGCGCGGCCGTGGGTGGCGACGCACCCGCTCTTCGGTCCGGCGAGCCTCGCCCGCGGCGAGCGCCCGCTGCGCGCCGTCGTCTGCCCGAACCCCGCGCACCCGGACGCGGTGCGCCGCGTCGTCGCGCTGTTCGAGCGGATCGGGTGCCAGGTGCTCGAGCAGGGCCCGGAGGAGCACGATCGGGTGATGGCCTTCACGCACGCGCTCGCGTTCTTCATGGCGAAGGGCATGATGGACGCGGGCGTGCCCGCGGGCGCGCCGTACGCGCCGCCGTCGTTCCAGGGGATCGCCCGAACGATCGAGACGGTGCGCGCGGACGCGGGGCACCTGTTCGCGGCGCTGCACCGCGAGAACCCGTTCGCGGGCGAGGCGCGGCGCCGGCTCATCGACGCGCTCACCGCGGTCGATCGCAGCCTCGACGTCGCGGCGAAGGACGCCGCGCCCGAGGATCTCGCCGCGCTCGCGATCCCCGACCTCGGCGCGCTCTCCCCCGAGCTCCGCGAGACGCGGGAGCTCATCGACGAGGTGGACCTGGAGCTCGTCGGCCTGCTCGCGCGGCGCACCGAGCTCGTCCAGCGCGCCGCGCGCGCCAAGGCCACGATCGGCGCGGCGGTCCGGGATCCGGTGCGGGAAGCGCGGCTGATGGAGTCGCGCCGCCGCGCCGCCGCCGAGCTCGGGCTCGACCCGGACGGTGTGGCCGAGGTCTTCGAGGTGATCCTGCGGCACTCGCGGTCTCTGCAGGAGCGCCGCTAGCACGCTGCCCCCCGAGCTCGTCCCGGGGGCGTCGGCTCAACGGTCCTCCCCGCCGGAGGAACGTTGAGCTGCAGAAACACGGATGACACGGAGAGGATCGAGACGCGCCGCTGCGTCCTCACTGTGGTGAGCGAGCGATGCAGTCAGGTCCTTCGGTGTCGCGGCGAGACATGCCGTATCCGGCGCTTCCACTCACGATGTATGTCTCGATGTGCAATGTACCGCACGGCGCCTCCGAGCGGGCGCCGGCCTCGGGCGCACCGGAATCCTCTTTCCAGGCGAGCGCGCTCCAGTGTAGGGTCCGAGTCCGGGGATCATGGAGCGCCGTCAGGAAACTACTTATTGGCACTGCAGGCCAGCCCTGGGTCGCGGGTAAGTCGGCGCATCGACTACGATATTACCTCGTCGGTACGGTTCAGGGAGGGCTGGAATGGAACAATCGTGCGGCCTTGCCAGGGGAGCCCAGCAATCCGGAGACGAACGCGAGCGGCACGAGCGCGGCGCGCCGGCGTTGCCCGGGAGGGCGGCGGAGCGGTCGTCCACCGCGGCCGCGGGGTGCGCTCCTCTGCGCGCAAGGGAGGCGTTGGGCCCCCTGGGCCTCCTCGAGCGAGGCCCCGGTCCGGGCAGGGTCGCCTGAAAGCGGTGGACAGAACAGCGTTCCTGAGGGTGTTGATGTTGCGAGATCGGCGGCGTCGGTGACGCCGGAGGGGGTGGGGCAAGGAGACACGGGATGAGGGCAGAAGTAGGCAGGGTCAACATCCTGGTCGTGGACGACAGGTCCGAGCAGCTCCTCTCCCTGGGGGCTGTTCTCGAGCCGCTCGGCGAGAACATCATCAAGGCTGGGTCCGGGAGGGAGGCGCTCCGCTGCCTCCTTCAGGAGGAGTTCGCGGTCATCCTCCTGGACATCAACATGCCGGAGATCGACGGGTTCGAGACGGCGAGCCTCATCCGCAAGCGGAAGAGCACGCGGCACACGCCGATCATCTTCCTGACGGCGCACACCGAGCGCGTCTACGTCGAGCGCAGCTATTCGCTCGGGGCAGTCGACTACATCATGACGCCGTTCGCGCCCGAGGTCCTCCGCACCAAGGTGTCTGTCTTCGTCGACCTCTTCAAGAAGACGCAGAAGATCAAGCTCCAGGCCGAGTCGCTGCGCGCGCACGCGGAGCAGCTCCAGCGGCTCAACCGCGCCGCGGTCACCATCAACTCGGCCCGGTCGCTCGACGACATGGTCGCGGCGATCACGGAGGCGGCGCGCGACGTCGCCGGCGCCCATCAGGCCATGACGCTCGTGAAGGTGGAGAGGCCCGGCGAGCCGGCGCGGACGGCGGTGTCGATCTCGGAGCGGTACGCGACGTTCCAGCAGGAGTCGCCGACGCCCATCGCGGGCAGGCTGGGCGCGTTCGTGTACGGCCGGAACAGGCCCCTCCGGATGACGCAGCGAGAGCTCTCCCAGCACCCGGAGTGGCTGGACGACGGCGGGCAGACGCCGCCGCGGGGGTACCTCGCCGTGCCCCTCACGGCGCCGGACGGCCGGAACATGGGGACCATCCAGCTCTCGGACCGTCACGACGGCGAGTTCTCGGACGACGACGAGACCGTCCTCGTGCAGCTCGCGCAGCTCGCCTCCATCGCCATCCAGAACCGCATGTACGCCGAGGCGCGCGAGGCGAGCCGCGTGAAGGACGAGCTCCTCGCGACGCTCTCGCACGAGCTGCGCAGCCCGCTCAGCGCGATCCTCGGCTGGACGCACCTCCTGCGCAGCGAGCCGCTCGACGAGCGGCGGGTGGCCCACGGGCTCGAGGTGATCGAGCGCAACGTGGTCGCGCAGACGAAGCTCATCGAGGACCTGCTCGACGTCTCCCGGATCTCCGCGGGCAAGCTGCGCATCAGCGCGGCCCCGATGGCGCTCGCGCCCGTCGTGGAGACCGCCCTCGACGCGATCCGCCCCGCCGCCGCGGCCAGGCAGCTCGCGCTCGACGCGTCGCTCGACCCCTCCCTCGAGGTGAACGGCGACGCGGATCGGATCCTCCAGGTCGCCTCGAACCTCCTCTCCAACGCGCTCAAGTTCACGCGCCCCGGAGGCCGCGTCGACGTCTCGCTCCGGCGGGCCGGCGCCCGCGCCGAGCTCGCGGTGCGCGACACGGGGGAGGGGATCGCGCCCGACTTCCTGCCGTTCGTCTTCGAGTGCTTTCGCCAGGCGGACAGCTCGAGCCGCAGGGCGTACGGGGGCCTCGGCATCGGGCTGTCGCTCGTGCGCACCATCGTCGAGGCCCACGGCGGCTCGGTCACCGCCGAGAGCCCGGGGCTACAGCAGGGGTCGACGTTCGTGGTCCGGCTCCCGCTCCTCGGCGCCGAGCGCGGCCTCCCCGCGGGGCCGCTCCGGGAGGCGCGCCCGCGCGCGCGCGCGGCCTGCTCCGGGGCCGCGCGCGACCTCGGGGGGCTCCGCGTCCTGCTCGTCGAGGACGACGCGGACGCCAGGGAGCTGCTCCAGGAGGTGCTGGTCCAGCACCACGCCGAGGTGACCGCCGTGGCGTCGGTGCGCGAGGCGCTCGCGGCGTTCGGCGCGGCGCGCCCGCACGTGCTCGTGAGCGACATCGCGATGCCGGGCGAGGACGGATACGAGCTCATCCGCCGCATCCGCCAGCGCCC
This sequence comes from Sorangium cellulosum, assembly GCF_004135735.1. Lineage (GTDB taxonomy): Bacteria > Myxococcota_A > Polyangia > Polyangiales > Polyangiaceae > Sorangium > Sorangium cellulosum_F. The sequence continues at coordinate 1,574,600 of NZ_CP012670.1, forward strand.
GGCGCACGCCGGCGGCGACCTGCCCGCGCTGGCGCTGACGGCCTATGCCCGCAAGGAGGATCAGAGACGCGCGCTCGACGCCGGCTTCCACATGCACGCCGCCAAGCCGATCGAGCCCGCCGCCCTCGTCGCGGCGGTGGCGAGCCTCGCGGCCAGAGCCCGCGCCGGTGAGCCCTCCGGCGACAGGAGCGGGGCTCGGACGAGCCGGTAGCGGCCTGAGCGCCTCTCAAGCCCTCCCATCGCCCGGCGGCCGAGGGAGGGCACATTCTTCTCCTCGTGGCAACGGGAGAGCAGGATTGTTTACGCCTTCAGCACGTTTTCGTCGGAGGCCGTCTTTCCTGGAAAGTTGTTTGTTGCGACGGATACGAGTCAAGTCCAATTGCCCCCATTCCTGGCGGGCACAGCCAGAGGATGGGCTTGACGCAGCGAGTGTTCGCGGCTCGTGGGCCATCTGCAACGATGATGCAGCGAGACAAAAAGCTTGCCTTGTCCAGTATGGTGGCCTATTGTCCATGATAACGGAATTGCCGTGGTGCTGACACCGAATCATTGCATGCGGAGCGTTCGTGAGGTCCGCGGACGCGGATCTCGCGCAATTTTCTTCGCAAACAGGTCGCATGCGGGCGGCTGTCGGCACAGGGCGTACCGAGCCATTCTTTGGGAAACAACCCGACGGAGAGAATGAGACCATGAAAGCTTCCATGAGCATCCTTGCCAGCGCGCTTCTCCTTGGTGCGACCGTGATGATCGGCGCCGGATGCGGCGACGATGAGGAGGGCGATACGACCTCCACGTCGGCCACCACGGGTGGCGGCGAGGGCGGCAGCACCGGTGAGGGCGGCAGCACCGGCGAGGGCGGCAGCACCGGTGAGGGCGGCAGCACCGGTGAGGGCGGCAGCACCGGCGAGGGCGGCAGCACCGGTGAGGGCGGCAGCACCGGCGAGGGCGGCAGCACCGGTGAGGGCGGCAGCACCGGTGAGGGTGGCAGCACCGGTGAGGGCGGCAGCACCGGCGAGGGCGGCAGCACCGGCGAGGGCGGCAGCACCGGCGAGGGCGGCAGCACCGGCGAGGGCGGCGGGGACGGCGCCTGAGATCAGCTCGCCTGATGCGTTCCTCCCTGGATGGGCCCGCGGTGCGGGGTAGTCCGGGGAAGCGCCCCGCATCAGCTCGATAGGCAATCACCGGAAGGTGGGGAGTGGCCAGGGCGCTTTGCGCCTTCGACTTCCCAGCCTCCGGTGAGGGCCGACCGGTTCACCTCGGAGCCTGTGCGCGCCGGTGCCGGCTCATCCCGGCACGGAGGGACAGCGCACCGGGCTGCGTCCGCGCTGCCACGCGTCTTCGGCAGCGCCGCGCGCCTCGCGCGAGCTCCAGCGCGCAGGCGAGCCCGCTCTGGAGCGTCCGGCGCGTGACGAGGACCGACAGATCGACGCCGAGCTCGGCGAGCGCCTGCGCGGCCTCGGGGCAGATGCCGGTGGCGACCACCTGCGCCCCGAGCGGGCGCAGCGCTGCGGCCGCTTGCGTCAACGCGATGGCCAGGCCGGCCTCGACGCGCCTCGCGCCGCTGACGTCGATGACGACGACCCTGGCGCGGCGCGCTGCAGCGCCCGTCACGATCCTCTCGAGCGCCCGCGCCACGCGCGCCGGGGTCATCTCCCCGGCGAGGGGCAATACCAGGATGCGGCCGGGGATCGGGAGGAGCGTTGCGGTGGGCTCCGGCCGCGGCTCTCGCGGCGCCTGGGAGAGCTCCTCCATGCTGGCCGGCGGCGGCGCCACGCTGGCTGGAGGCGCCACGTGGGCTGGAGGCGCCACGTGGGCTGGAGGCGCCACGTGGACTGGAAGCGCCACGGTGGCCGGATACGCCAAGGCTGGAGACGCCACGGTGGCCGGGGGCGCGATGGTGGCCGGGGGCGCGATGGTGGCCGGGGGCGCCACGGTGGCCGGGGGCGCCACGGTGGCCGGGGGCGCGATGGTGGCCGGGGGCGCGATGGTCGCCGGAGGCGCGATGGTGGCCGGAGACGCCATGGTGGCCGGGGGCGGCACGCTGGCCGGGGGCGGCACGCTGGCCGGGAACACCGACGGTGGCCGGCTGGAGTGCCCGGCGAGCGCGGCCTGCGCGACGAGGTGCGGGTACCTTCGTGACAGCTGCCTCAGCTTGGCCGTGGCGCCCCACCGCAGGTAGCCGTCGTAGGCGTCGCTCATGTAGACGTGGGCGATCCGCTCCCGCCCGCTCGCCAGATGGAACTTCGCGCAGAGCTCGCTGGCGAGCGCCTCGTCACGGACGAACCCGTTCACCCTCGCCGCCTCGATCGCCTGATCGTAGAGCTTCATCGCCGCGAGCTCCTCGCCGGCGGCGCGCGCGGACTCCGCGCGGACCAGGAGGTGCTTGTGACGGTAGTTGTCGGGGCACTGCTCGGCCCACTCCGCGAGCCGGTCCCGGTAGCTCTGCAGCGAGACGGAGGTCAGCTGCCGGTCGCGCGGCCTCGCGGGCGAGAGCTGCGCGAGGCAGGTGTAGAAGACGACCTCCGTCGCGAGGTGGTCGCCGGCCCCGCCCTGCATCCTGGCCTCGGCGAGGGATCCCATCCGCAGCGCGCCCTCGGGGTCCTCGAACAGAAAGCAGAGCTGCTGCCGCAGCGCGTGGTGGATGAACGCGACGGCGCCGTAGCCCGGCCCCGAGATCGTCTCCTCGTGGGCCGCCTCGTCGGAGGCGGCGCTGCCCGGCGCGCGCCGGGCCGGCGAGGCGCCCGTCAGGACATCGAGCGCCCGGCGCACGCTGGTCAGCGCCGCGGCGGCGAGCTCGTCCCGCGCGCGCTGCACCACCGTGAGGAACCCGTCGACCTCGTCCCGCACCGCCTCGCACTCGTCCCCGAGGCCGAAGCGGACGAGGGAGGCGTGGACGCACGTGTGGGACAGGTAGGTCAGATCGCCCGTCCTGAGCCCGTCCTCGTGGGCCTGCGTGAAGAGATCGAGGCTCGAGAGCAGGTGCTTCGTGAAGACGCTGATGTGCGCGCCGAGCAGGAGCCGAAGCCGGCACGACAGCTCGCGCTGGTCGGACCGCTCGCTCAGGTCGAGCGCGAGCGCGCCGAGCTCGTAGGCCTCCTCGTACCGCCGGAACATGCGCGCCACGACCCAGGCGTAGGCCATGTAGCCGAACGGCGAGGCGCCGCCGTGCCCGCGCTCCAGCGCGAGGTTGACCTGCCTCGCCGCGATGAAGGCGCAGAGCGGCGGGCTCACCATCGCGGCGGGCATGAACAGGGACATCAGGAGCCGGAGCGCCGCGCGCGTCCGGTCGTCCGATGTCTCGGGCTCGTCGAGCAGATCCTTGATCCGACGCCTGCCCAGCGCCGCGCGCGCGGCCGCGAGCTCGGCGTCCGCGGCCGCCTTCCGCGCCGGCCCGTCGTCGGGGAGGTTCTCGCCGAGCATCGCGAGCGCCGACCGCCCGATCCGGAGCGCCTCGTCGAGCCGGCCTTGCGCGGTGAGGATCGCGATCCTGAGCTCGTGCGCCCGGACGCGCTCGAGATCCGAGCGCGCCGCCGCCCCGAGCGCTTCGAGCATCGACGCCGCGCGCTCGATCTGACCGCCGAGGTACGCGCGCTCGGCTGCCTCCGCGCACCGCGAGAAGGCGAGGCCGTCGTCCCGACCGAGGCCATCCGCCGGCGGCGCCGGGGACCTGGCCTCGAAGACGCCACTGGCCCCCTCGCCCGCATCGAGCTCCTTCGCGATCATGGTGGGGGAAGGGATCATGGGAGGGGCCGTCGCTCACGGAAGCGGGAACCTCAGGCGCGACCGTTCGCCGGAGCCGTGTGATGGCATCCTACCGGAAGCAGCACGTGTGCGCTACGGTGCGCTCCGCCTTGTTCTTGCGCCGCGCGCGTCACGCATTCAGGCGCTCCGGCCGCGCGCATCACGCCCTCAGGCGCTCTGGCCGCGCGCGTCACGCGTGCCGTGGTTTGGGTGCTTACTGGAGGCGCTTGCGTTCCGGCGAGCCACGAAAGGGGCTCACCGGAACGCAAGCCCCGGAGGTGAGCCAGCGTGCTGCACCGCCGTCCTGTACGGGGCGTGACGAGGGCATGGCGCGGCCTCGTCGCGGCGAGCGTGCCGCTCCCCGATGAACCCGCGACGGACGCGACATTCCAGCCCCTTCTGTGCCTCGTGGAACCTTGAAAGGACCTGGGCATCGCGCTGGTCCGCATCGTGCAGCGTTTCCAGTCTGCCCGCCTCGGAGCGGGCGAGGAGAAAGCTGTATGCAGTCTGTCTGGCGAGCGTCGAGCGCGCTCTGTGGGGTCCTCTGCTGGGGCGCTGGCTGTTGTTCAGGACCCGCGGATGGGGTGATGGAAAGCGTGCCGGAGCGCGAGCGCGCCGAGACGTCACGGGCGAACACGGAGCACGGCGTGTCGCCGAGGATGTGCAGGACGGGATCAGCGGGGCTCGACGGCGTGTGTCAAGGTGCCGCGGTCCCGGTCGGCGATGGGGAGCGAGCCCAGCCGGGGTGTCAGCGCGCGCCGTTCAGCCGGATGTTCCCGGGCAGCGGCGCGACCCTGCGCGGCTTCGCGGTCGACCGCGCCGGGAACGCGCTCCTCGCCGGCGCCTTCGAGGGCGGGCTGGCGTTCGGCGCCGCCCGGCTGGAGAGCGCGGGGGACGCGGACGCGTTCGTGGCGAAGGTCGACGCGTGCGGCGTCCCGCTCTGGAGCCGGCGGTTCGGCGACGGGGCGGCGCAGGGCGCGCTCGACGTCGCCGCCGCCGGCGGCCACACGCTCGTGCTCGGCGATTTCTCGGGCACCCTCGATCTCGGGGGGCGCCGGCTCACGGCGTCGCCCGCGGGGGGGGATCTGTTCCTCGTGAAGCTGGGCCCGGACGGCAGCACGCGCTGGGCGGTGCAGCTCTCCGCCGAGGAGGGCAGCATCCTGAGCGGCACCGCGCTGGCCGCCGACGGCAGCGGCGGCGTGCTCCTGCTCGGCCGGCTCGAGGGCGCGGCCACGATCGACGGCGCGCGGATCGAGCGGCGGGCGATCGGCGCCTTCGTCGCGCGGCTCGACGCGTCCGGCCGCCTGCGCTGGGCGAGCTTGCCGCCGAGCGGCTCCGACAGCGAGGAGATCGGCGTCGAGGCCGACGAGCGCGGCAACGTGCTCCTCGCGGCCCAGGACGCGCGGGGCACCGCGACGTTCGTGACCAAGCTGGACCCGTCGGGAGAGCTCCTCTGGCACAAGCGGTTCCGCGGCTCGCCGGAGCAGCTCGAGGAGGCGTACGATCTCGCCGTGGCGCCGGACGGCTCGGCGCTGCTCTCCGGCAGCGGCGTCTTCGGCGATCCGGCGCTGCGGGGCGGGCCGCGGACGTTCGTGGCCAGGCTCAGCCCGGAGGGGGACGTGCGCTGGGTGAAGGGGTTCGGCGAGCAGAGCCCCCGCCGGATCACGGCGGCCGACGAGCGCGTGGTGCTGGCCGGCGACGCGCTGTGCGGGGCCACGGACGAGTCGACGTCGTGCAGCGCCTGGACGGCCGAGCTCAGCCTGAGCGGAGAGGAGCGGTGGACCCAGCGCATCGGCGAGGACGTCCGCGTCGCCGGGCTGAAGATGGACCCGTGGGGGAGCCCGATCCTGGCCGGGTCCTTCCAGGGGACGCTCGCGCTGGGGGGCGACCCGCTCTCCAGCGCGGAGGGCGCGCTGTTCCTGAGCCGCCTGCCCGCGTCGCCCTGACGCCGGCGACCCGCGCCTGTGCGCTGACGCTCGGACTGCGCGCGCCGCGTGGATTGCGGTCGCGCCGGGTCATCGAGCCCGGCGCCGTCGGTCCGGCGCCGTCGGTCCGGCGCCGTCGGGTCCGGCGCCGTTGAGCCCGGCTCAGAGGCCGATCGCGCGGCGGATGGCGGCGGTGATCTCGCCCGGGGTCCGGCCGATGTCCACGCGCACCGCGTCCTCGGGCGGCTCCAGCGCGGCGAGCTGGGTCGGGAGGAGGCCGGGGGGCATGAAGTGGTCTGTCCGCGCCGACAGGCGCGCCGCGATCAGCGCGGGATCGCCGGTCAGGTGCACGACGCGCATCCGCGCGGGGTCGACGAGCAGCCGCGCGCGGTGCGCCGCCTTGAGCGCCGAGCAGGCGAGCACGGCGTCGCTCCCCTGGTCGAGGAGCTGGGCGATGCGGGCCGAGAGCGCGGCGATCCACGGCGTCCGGTCCTGCTCATCGAGCGGCTTGCCAGCGCGCATCTTCTCGATGTTCGCGGCGGGGTGGAGGTCGTCGGCGTCGACGAACGTCCACCCGAGCTCGCGCGCGAGGCGCGCGCCCACCGTCGTCTTCCCGGCGCCGCTCACGCCCATCACGAGCACGATCACGGGAGCCGCACCTCGGTCTCTCGCCCTCTCCGCACGATGCCATCCATCCTATCACGCGCGCCCGCCCTCCATCCCGCGCAGCGTCCCACCGGGCCGGCGCCTGCCCCCGCGGCCGGCCGCTGCGGACCGCGCGTCCGGCGCGGTGGGACAACGGCGCCCGGGGTCGGCCCCGCCCCGGCACCCCGGCACAGCGCCTGCTCTGCACGGCGCCATGGGCATTCATCCGATCTCCGCATTCCTGTTGCCGCTATCCCTCGTGCTGGCCGGCTGCGTCTCGGACAGCACCGATCCGGAGCCGCAGCCCTCGCCGCCCGAGTGCCGCGATCCCGACACCGCGGGCTGCGTCGTCGCCTCCGAAAAAACGCGGATCCTCGAGCCGTCCGTGCCGGACGCGGACCGCAAGGAGCTCGCCGACGGCAACACCACGTTCGCGCTGGAGCTCTACCGGCGGCTCGGCGCCGAGCCGGGCAACCTCTTCTGTTCGCCCCACAGCGTGTCGAGCGCGCTGGCGATGACCTACGCGGGCGCGCGCGGGGAGACCGCGGCGCAGATGGCCGGCGCGCTGCGGTTCACGCTGCCCGGGGAGCGGCTGCACCCCGCGTTCAACGCGCTCGACCTCGCGCTCGCGGGCCGCGGCAAGGGCGCCGAGGGGCGGGACGGCGGCGGGTTCCGGCTCCACGTCGCCAACGCGATCTGGGGGCAGGTCGGTTATTCCTTCCAGCCCTCGTTCCTCGACGTGCTCGCCCAGAGCTACGGGGCCGGCCTGCGCGTCGTCGACTTCGTGGAGGCGCCCGAGGCGGCGCGGGGGATCATCAACGCCTGGGTGGCGAGGCGCACCGAGGATCGGATCCGGGACATCCTGCCCGAGGGAGCGATAGGCCCGTCCACCCGGCTCGTGCTGACGAACGCCATCTATTTCAATGCAGCATGGCAGTTCCCGTTCAAGGAGGAGCAGACGACCCCGGGCGATTTCACGCTGGCGGGCGGCTCCACCGTCTCCGTTCCGATGATGGCCGGCGTCGCGCAGCTCCGTTATGGCGAGGGCGACGGCTACCAGGCGCTGGAGATGCCTTACGAGGGCGGCGAGCTGTCGATGTTGCTCGTGCTCCCGTCGGCGCTCGGCGAGCTCGAGGCGGGCCTCGACAGGGCGCGCCTCGACGGTATCCTCGACTCGCTGGGGGAGCGGAGCGTCGCCATCACGCTGCCGCGGTTCAAGGTCGAGTCGACCTTCGACCTCGTGCCGCCGCTCAGCGAGCTCGGCATGCCCATCGCCTTCCGCGGTGACGCGGACTTCTCGGGGATCAGCGGGCAGGGAGGGCTGTCCATCACCGACGTGATCCACAAGGCGTTCGTCTCCGTGGACGAGGCGGGCACCGAGGCCGCGGCGGCGACGGCCGTTGTCATCGGCGAGACCGCGGCGCCCGAGCCCGCGACCATCCGATTCGACCGTCCGTTCCTCTTCTTCATTCGCGATCACGCGACGGGCGCGATCCTGTTCGTCGGCCGCGTGGCCAACCCGTCCGCGTGAGGCGAGCGCCCCCTCAATAAACGCCAGGGACGAGCCGCGCGGTGGTCCGGCGCGCGTACTCGTCGTATTCGGGGAAGGTGTCGCGCAGCACGCGCTCCTCGTACCTCATGCGCATGATCTGCAGGATGAGCTCCACCGTGAACAGGAGCAGCGCCGCGAGCGACGGATAGAGCACGACCAGCGCGGCGGCCTGGATCGTCCCGGCGAGGTAGAGCGGATGGCGCACGAGCTGATAAGGCCCGCCCGTGACGAGGCGGCGCGCCTCGGGCATGACGCTGAACGATTTGCCCAGCCACCCGAGGCAGACCAGGGAGAGCGTCAGGCCCGCGGCCATGAGCAAGGTGCCCGCCATCTGGCGGGCGGGCGTCGGCTCGACCCTGGGCAACCACGCCAGGCTCCCCGGCAGGAGGCCGGCGGCGAGCGCGGTGATCCGCGGCACGATGCCCCCCAGCTTGCGTAGCGGGCGGAGGCGCACCAGCGTCAGCGTCGCGACGAGAAGCAGATAGGCCTCCGTGGCCAGGAGCGCAGCCACCGTCGTCCCGTACGTGAGCCCCGTGGGCCCGCGCCACTCAAACAGGTGAACGTAGATATCCCTGCTGACGAACAGGGCGTTATAGAGCATCAGGGCGGCGAGCGGCAGCCGCATCACGAGATCATAGAGCCGTGCCCCATTCATTGTGAGCCCCCTTACAATTTAGCGTGAGAGCGGGCGCGGGTGCGGTCAAGCCAGCTTCGCAGTTCGTCTTGGCGGTTCCCAAGGGTCCATGGTTCATCCGGCGCGGGCGCAGCGCGCGGCGGTCCGGCGCGCCGCGGGCCTGTTCGCGACGGTCGGTCCGGGCGAACAGCGCGGGATCAAGGCCTCCGCGACATGGCGGACACACACACGCTGCGTTCTGTCGTGACCGCGCGAGAGCCCTTCACCGCCCGCGGCGAAAGGGCCTGTGTCGCTTCAGGACACAGGCGCTCGGGCGGCAGGAGCGTCGGGGCGTGTCGCGCGTTGAACCGCGGCGAGCGAGCGCTCCGCGGCGAGCGAGCGCTCCGTGGCGAGCGAGCGCTCCGCCCACCCGTCGAGGTCGAGCCCGGCGTCGGGATCGACCCCGGCCCACGGGGCCACGCCCCCCGGACGGCACGCGGAAACGGCACGCGGAAGCCGAGCTCGCCCCCGACGCGCGCGCAGCGCGTCCACGAGCGCGTCGTGCCGCGCAGCACCCCGTCGCGCGCGCTGGGCGTGGCGCTGCACCTCGCCGTCCTCGAGCAGCTCGGCGACGGCGCGCTCCACCGCGTGATCGCCTTGCCGATCAACGAAGGTGCGGAGCGCGTCGCGCGCTCGACGAGGGGCATGGCCACGCCGCCCAGGCGGAGCCCGGGGGGCGGTGAACGGGAACTCGGGAACTGGAGAAACCCTGCGCGCCACAGTGGATTCGAACCACTGGCCTTCGGCTCCGGAGGCCGACGCTCTATCCAGCTGAGCTAGTGGCGCACGCTCGCGGGGTTCGCGAGGGCCCCGAACCTAGCCGGGGTCGGGCCTCTGCGCAACCCTTTCCAGCAACATCGTGCACCACCCGGCGCGGAGCATCGATCGGCGCGGAGCATCGGGCCAGGGCTGGCCAAAACTTGGCCACGCGCCTGGCTGTCCGGCATCCCCGGAGCATGCACGCCCGACAGCGAAGCTCTGCGCTCCCGGCGGTCCTCCCGCGCGCGGCCCTCCCGGTCGGCCTGGCGATCGCCGCCCTCTCCTTGCCGGCCTGTCAGGACGGCGAGAACGCCCTGCCCGAGGGCATCATCAGCCTCTCCTCGGGGGCAGCCCAGCCCCGGTCGCCCGCGGACGACCCCGCCACCATCCCGCGCGTCGACGGGCCCCGCATCGGGGCGGTGGAGATGGTGGCGCCCATCTACGAGAAGGCGGATCGCCGCTCGACGAAGCTCGGGTACCTCCGCGCGGGCGGCACGATCCCGCGCGGGGAGAAGCCCGTCGCCTTCGACGACTGCCAGGGCGGCTACTACCGCGTGCTGCCCGCCGGGTTCGTCTGCGCCGAAGGCGACGCCACGATCGACATGAAGCACCCGATCCTCCGGGCGCTCACGCGGCGGCCCGACCTGTCGAAGCCGATGCCGTACCCGTACGCCTTCGTCCGGGCCATCGCACCGAACTACTACCGCATGCCGTCCGAGAAGGAGCAGCTCCGCTACGAGATGAGCCTGGAGCGGCACCTCCGCAGCTACAAGAAGCTCAAGAAGAAGTGGGACGCGATCAAGGTCGGATCGAACGACGTGCCGCTCGACGAGCAGGGCAACGCCGTCGGCGAGCCGCCCGAGGATCCGCCGGAGCTCAGCGACAGCGAGCTCTACGGCGGCAACGGGAGCGACGAGATCCCCTGGTTCTTCAAGGGCGGGCGGCAGATCCCGAACATCTCGTCGTTCAAGGTGCCGGGCTACGCGGTCATCACGAACCGCATCGCGCGCAAGGCGGGGCTCGCGCTCATCGACACGTTCATGGGCGACGGGGAGCGGCGCTTCGCGATGACGACGGACGCGCGGCTCGTGCCGACCTCGAAGCTCAAGCCGGCGCGCGGCTCCACGTTCCACGGGGTCGACATGACGAAGGGCTGGGAGCTGCCGCTCGCGTTCGTGCACCGGCAGGGCGCGAAGCGCTACGATCTCTCGCGCCTCGCGCTCGACAAGGAGAGCGATCTGCCGTGGCACGCGGCCGTGCAGCTCACGGGGCGCGTGAAGATGCTGGGCGACACGCGCATGGTCGAGGCGAAGGACGGGACGTGGGTGCGCAACGCCGACGTGGCCATCGCCGTGAAGCCGTCGGAGCTGCCGTGGTTCGCGAAGGACGGCGTGAAGTGGATCGACATCTCGATCCACAACCAGACGCTCATCCTGTACGAGGGGAGGAAGCCCGTGTACGCGACCGCGGCCGCGACGGGCCGCGACGGGCTCGGCGACCCGAAGAAGACGTTCTCGACGGTGCGCGGGACGTTCCGGATCCGCGACAAGCACGTCACGACGACGATGGACTCGCACGAGGTCGGCAACCAGTTCGAGCTGCGCGACGTGCCGTGGGTGCAGTATTTCGAGGCGGGCTACGCGATCCACGCGTCGCCGTGGCACGACGACTACGGCAAGCCGCGCAGCCACGGCTGCATCAACCTCTCGCCCATCGACGCGCGCCGGGTGTTCCTCTGGACCGATCCGCCGGTGCCCGACGGGTGGCACGGGGTCAGCGCGGGCGAGGCGACGGGCGAGGGGACCCTCGTCCACATCCATCCCTGAGGGGCAGGTCGGGCCGGGCCGCCCGGCCCTCGCCGAGGGCCCGTCGCGGCGCGCGATGGGCCTCGATCCCTGGCCGCCGCGCGAGGCGCCGCGTCAGTCCTCGTCGGCCTCGGCCTTGAACCCGCTCTCCTTGATCACCTTCTCCTGCACCGCCGGCGGGCAGATCTCGAGGTGCTCGACCTGCATCGTGAACGTGCCTTTCCCCTGGGTCATGCTCTTCAGCTTCGACTCGTACTCGAGCACCTCCGCGAGCGGCACGAACGCGTTCACGATCGTCTGATCGTCGACCGAGTCCGTGCCGACGATCCTCCCGCGGCGGCTGTTGATGTCGCCGATCACGTCGCCCATCGTCGCGCTCGGGACCGTCACCGAGAGCCGCACGATGGGCTCGAGCAGCACCGGCGCGCACTGCGCCGCGGCGGCCTTGAACGCCTTGCTGCCCGCCATCTGGAAGGCCGCGTCCGAGGAGTCGACGTCGTGGTACTTGCCGTCGAAGAGCCGCACCTTCACGTCGACCATCGGGAAGCCGGCCAGGAAGCCCTTCGACATCGCCTTGACGATGCCCTTCTCGACCGAGGGGATGAACTGCCGCGGCACGGCGCCGCCCACGACCGCGTCCTCGAAGACGAAGCCGCCGCCGCGCGGCAGGGGCTCCATGTCGATGTAGCAGACGCCGAACTGGCCGTGCCCGCCGGTCTGCTTCTTGTGCTTCCCCTCGACGTTCGTGGCCTTCCTCGTGATCGTCTCCTTGTACGCGATGTGCGGCGGGCCGAGCCGGCAGTCGACCCCGATGCGCCGGCGGATGCGCTCGACCGTGATCTCGAGGTGCAAGGCGCCGAGCCCCGAGACCACGAGCTCGCGCGTCGCCGGGTCCTGGTGCACGCTGAGCCCCGGGTCCTCCTCCGTGAGCCGGTAGAGCGCGTTGCCGACCTTGTCCTCGCCGCCCTTCGCGTCGAACCGCACGCCGCGCGAGAAGAGCGCCGGCGGCAGCTCCGGCGCGCCGAGCAGGAACGGGTGCCTGTCGTCGCTGAGCGTGTGCCCGCTCAGCGTGGTCTTCAGCTTGTGCAGCGCGACGATGTCCCCGGCGCGCGCCTCGTCCACCTGCTTGTGGTCCTTGCCGACGACGTGGTGGATCTTGCCGAGGCGCTCGGCGTTGCCCGTGCTCGCGTTGAGCAGCGTGGCGTCGGGCCGCAGCGCCCCCGAGAGCACGCGCGCGAACGACGTGCGGCCGGCGTGCGGATCGATCGAGGTCTTGAAGACGAACGCCGCCGCCGGCGCGTCCGCCGACGCCGGCCGCTCCGCGGGCTGGGGCGCGGCCCCGGGCTTGCCGGGCGGGGCGACGCCGCCCCACGCCGGGTGCTCGGTCGGGGGAGGCACGAGCTCGACGATGCCGTCGAGCAGCGCGGCGACGCCGCTCGGGCGCACCCCGGAGGCGTAGTAGACCGGGAGGAGCGCGCCCCGCTGGACCGCGGCGCGGAGCCCTTGGTCGAGCTCCTCCTGGGTGAGATCGCCCTCGGTCAGGTACTTCTCGGTGAGGACGTCATCGCTGCCCGCGACGTCGTCGACGAGCTTCCCCCGGGCCGCCTCGACGCGGCCGGCGACGTCGGCCGGCACCGGGGCGCCCGCGGCCGCGCTGGGCGCCTCGGGCTTGTCGAGCCACGCCTTCTTCGTGCGGACCGCGACGACCCCCCGGTACGCCAGCCCCTCGCCGACGCGCTCCTCCATCACCGCGAGCGGCGCCTTGAGGCGGGCCCGGACCTCGGCGACGACCTCGTCCGGCCGCGCGTTCTCGGCGTCGATCTTGGTCACCACGATCATGCACGGGAGCTTCGCCTCCTTCACCCAGCCGAAGACGCGCTCGGTGATCGGCTGCACGCCGTCCTTGCCGCTCACGACGAGGATCGCCGCGTCCACCGCCGCGAGCGCGAGCCGCGTCTCGGCCAGGAAGCTCCCCTCTCCGGGCGTGTCGACGAGGTTGATCTTCTTCCCGCCCCAGGCGAGGTGCGCGACGCTCGCCTCGAACGAGCAGCCGTGCTCTTTTTCCTCGGCGGCGTCGTCGAGGACACTCGACCTGTCGTCCACCTTGCCGAGCCTGGTCGTCGCCTTGGCGACGTACAGCATCGCCTCGGCCAGCGACGTCTTCCCAGCCCCCTTGTGCCCGATGATTGCAACGTTCCTGATGTCCCCTGCCTCAGTCGTTGTCATTCCTCGTTCGTATCAATCCCCGTCGAGGACGAGAAGGCCGGCAAGCGATTTTTGCGGCGCTCTCCTCGACGCAGGACGACGGCGACGGCGAGGGGCGGCGGTCCATCGCTCACCCGGGCTCTGCCGCAACGCGCTGCGGCGTGCGCGACGGACACACGCGTGTCCGGCGCCGCGGGGGAGGATCTCGCGCGCGGGCTGCACACGGCGTCGGGGCGCGACATGAGCGCGCTCCGCCTCGCGCTCCAGATGGCGCTCGGCGTCGCGCTGCCGCTCGCAGTGCAGCTCTGGGATCGCCGCCGGCTCACGCCGGAGCAGCGCGCGGCCTGCTGGAACGGCGCCACGTGGGGCGCCGCCCTGTACGCGTTCGGGCCGCTGTCCATGCTCGGGTGGTGCTGGGTCACGCGCGGCGTCCACCGCGGCCGACCGGGCGTGAGCGGGCGGCGATTCGGGCGCGCGCTCGGGGCGCTCGGGCTCGGCGCGGCGTCGTCCGCGGCGCTCGTCCTGGTCATGAGCGGCGTCGATGCCCTGATCGCGCTCGCGCTGGGGCTCCCGCCCTGAGGCCCCGGAGGTGAGCCCCCCGAACGTGACCACCACCCTCGCGAGGACGGACGCGGCTCGGCGCGCCGGACTTTCGGCCTTCAGCCGGCGACCGGCGGGCATGTCATGGACAGGATTACCGCGCTATAAATCTGATATTCAGGGGACGGGTTTTGATTCCGCGACAGCGCTCGCGGACACACCGAGGCAGTGCGTTGACGTCGCTGAAGCCCAGAGCAGAGGATCGCGTGGCCCCGGGGCAGCGGGCCGACGCCGAGCCCGCGCCGCGGGCGGCCGAGGGGAGCCCGGGGACGCAGGAGCTCGTCGCCGGCAGGTACGCGGTGGAGACCCGGATCGGCGCCGGCGGCCTGGGCGTCGTCCAGCTCGCGAGCGATCTCCGGTCGGGCCGGCGCGTCGCGCTGAAGCGGGTGGATCCGAGGATCGCCGAGAACGAGCTCGCCGTCGAGCGGCTGCTCCGGGGCGCTCGCGCCGCGCGCTCGCTCTCGGGCCGGTACGTCGCGCGCATCCTCGACGTGGGGAGCCACCGCGGCGCGCCGTTCGTCGCCAGCGAGTACGTCGAGGGGAGCGATCTGACGAGCTACCTGAAGCGCCGCGGGCCGCTCCGGACCAGGGAGGCGGTGAAGTACCTGCTGCAGGTCTGCGAGGCCGTCGCCGAGGCGCACGCGATCGGGATCCTCCACCGCGACATCAAGCCCGAGAACCTGATCCTCGGCTTCGACGCGGACGGCGCGCCCAGCGTGAAGGTGCTCGATTTCGGCGTCTCGGCCGTGGCCTGCGGCCTCGAGAGCGAGGGGCCGAACGCCGCCTCGGGCGCCATGCGGAGCTCGCTGCTCTACATGGCGCCGGAGCAGATGCGGTCGGCGGGCGGCATCGACGAGCGCGCCGACCTCTGGTCGATCGGCGCGGTCGGGTACGCGCTCGTGTGCGGCGCGAGCCCGTTCGAGGCGGAGACCGAGATCGACATCTGCTCCAGGGTCCTGCACGAGCCGCCCGCGCGCATCCCCAAGCACATCAAGCTCGGCGAGCTCGAGGCGGTGCTGATACGCTGCCTCGAGAAGGACCCGGACGGGCGCTTCCCGGACGTCGCGAAGCTCGCGTTCGCCCTCGCGCGCTTCGGCGGCGAGGCCGCGGAGGCCGCGGCCGAGCGCGTCTGGGAGGTGCTCCGGGCCGACGAGACCGTCCGTATGGCGAAACCGAACCCCGACCCTGCCGCCGATGAGTGGGCGCCCGATACGCTGGCCGACCTGCCGAGGATGTCGCCGGACGAGCTCCTCCCGGCCGACCTCGAGTCGACGGCCAAGTGGGACGCGTCCATGATCAGCGGTAGCCACTCCGAGATCACGCTGGTGTCGCACGCGGGCGCGTCATGGGACGGCGGCGAGACCCTCCGGACGAGCCGCCCGCCCCCCGAGGTCGTGACGGTGAGCCCGGCGGAGCGGCCCCGCGAGCGCGCCGCGATGCAGGCGGGGCCGCCCGCGACAGGGGAGGAGCCGGGGTCGCCGGCGGCGGAGGACGACGCGGCCGCTCCGCGCGATCGCGCGTCCACGCATCGCGTCAGCGCGCCAGCGGCGCCGCGCGTCACGCCGTCGCCCGAGGCGCGGGGGCCGGCCAGGACGGAGCGGCTCACGCGGGTGCGCCGCGCGCCGTCGCTGTGGGCGCCGCGGCTCGCGGTCGGGCTCGCCGCCGTCGGGTTGCTCGCGGGGATCGGCGGCGTGTGGGTCGTTCAGGCGGGGAACCTCGATGGCGGGGAGCCTGCGCGCCCTGCGACCAGGGGCGTGGCGAGCCGCGTGAGCCAGGCGGCGCGTTCCCTGGCCGCGACGGTGCGGCCGAGCGAGCCCGCCCCGCCCCCGCCGGAGGAGCCTGTTCAGGCCCCGCCTGCCGCCGCCGCGGGCTCGGTCGGCGCGCTGCCGGAGGCGGTGGCGCCGGGCGGGTTCCCCCACGAGGTGCGGCCCCCTCCGGGGCTCGCCGAGGCCGAGCGCGAGCGGTTGCGACGCGAGATCATCGAGCGCGAGCGGCAGTGGCGCGAGCGCCTCGAGTACGCGCGGAGGCAGCGTGACGAGCTCGCGCGCGCGCTGAAGCAGCGCGAGGAGGCCGAGCGCGCACAGAAGCAGCCGGAGCAGGACGCGGGCGCGCAGGGCAGGCCCGACGAGAGCGCGGACGCGCAGGACCCGTACGAGGAGAGCGCGGGCACGCAGGGCAAGCCCGGGGCGAGCGGCGGCGCGAAGGGCAAGCCCGAGGAGGGCAGCGGCGCGCAGCGCCCAAAGGCCGAGTGACGCGGCGCCCGGGCGCTGCGTCACGTCTGCGATCCCGCGCGCGGCTCGCCTGTGTATAACGCGCCCGTGCCAGCGATGAGTCGAGAGGGACGTGCGCTCGCCCGCGCGGCCGCCGCCGCGCTCGCCGTGACCGCGGCGGGGGTCTGTGGACCTGCGCGCGCCGCGCTGCCGGGCGCCGCGCTGCCGGGCATCGCGACGCCGGGCGCCGCGCCGCCGATCGCGCCGGAGCACCTGCCCTACGGGGCGGCAGGGTGGGCCAAGTCGGGCTGGGGCGGCGTGCGCGGCGTGACGATCGGGCCGATCGAGAACCAGCGGCACCCGGGCCGCGGCTACGGCACCGCGGCGAGCGCGCGGGCGATGGATGAGGCGGTGGCCATGGGCGCGACCTGGGTCAGCCTGACGCCGTTCGGGCGCGTGTGGGACGGCAAGGGCACCGGCGTCGACCTCGTCTTCGAGGCGCCGTTCGAGGAGAACCGGCGCAACGTGCTCTCGGCGATCGCGCAGGCGCACGCGCGCGGGCTCAAGGTGCTGATCGTCCCGCACCTCTGGGTCGAGAGCGGCGAGTGGCGGGCGCTGATCGACCCCGGGGACGACGCCGGCTGGGCGCGGTGGGCCGCGTCGTACCGGAGGTTCCTGCTCGCGTGGGCCGAGGTCGCGCGCGAGGGCGGCGCCGAGATGCTCAGCGTGGGCGTCGAGCTGCGGAGCTGGGTGACGACGCCGCGGGCCGAGAGCTTCCTGCCGATCATCGAGGCGGTGCGCCGCGTGTACCCGGGGCTGCTCACCTACTCGGCGAACTGGGACGACGTCGAGCACACGATGATCCTCGACGCCCTGGACCTCATCGGCATCAACGCGTTCTACCCGCTCGCGGAGCGGGAGGGCGCGTCGTTCGAGGAGCTCCTGCGCGGCGGTCGCGAGGTGGCGGCCGAGGTGGACGCGGTGGCGCGCGCGTGGGGAAAGCCGGTCCTGCTCACCGAGATCGGCTACACCACGCGGCGGGACCCCGCGGTGCGGCCGTGGGAGTGGCCCGACGGGATGAAGGACGTCGTCGTCGATCAGCGCGCGCAGGCCGAGGCCTACGCGGCGGTGATGGCGCCGTTCCTCGACGCGCGCACCTGCGCCGGGTTCTTCGTCTGGCGGCTCTACGCCGATCCGGACGACGTCTCGCAGGAGGCCGAGTGGGGCTTCTCGCCGCGGGGCAAGCTGGCCGAGCTCGTGCTGCGCGACGCCTTCGCCGCCCGCTGGGCCGCCGACGGCCCCCGGCTGCCCGGCGACACGCTCGGCAGGCACCGCGCGCGCACGCCCGGGCTCCTCGGCTGGGAGCTCGACCCTTACGAGCTCTGGAGCCGCGCTGCTCTGGTGCAATAGCCGCTCTCGGTGACGGGCAGGCGGAGGGTGAAGGTCGAGCCCTCGCCGGGCGCGCTCATCACGTCGATGCGCCCGCCGTGCGCCTCCGCGATGCGCTGCGCCGCCCACAGGCCGAGGCCGACCCCCGCGGCCACCTGGCGCGACGACGGCGCGCGAAAGTAGCGATCGAACAGCCGCGCGTGGTCCTCGGGCGCGATGCCGACGCCGCGGTCCGAGACCGCGATCGCGATCTCGGCGCCCTCGCGCGCGACGGTCACCTGCACGGCGCCGCCGCTCGGCGAGTACTTGATGGCGTTCGCGACCAGGTTGTTGAGCACCTGCCCGATCCGCAGCGGATCGCAGCGGAGCGGCGCGGGCTCGTCGGGGAGCGACAGCCTGAGCTCGTGCGAGTCCGCCGTGGGGCGGTAGAGCTCCACGACCTCGCGGGCGAGCTCGCGCGCGTCCCGCTCCTCGTAGCGCAGCTCGAGCTCGCCGCCCTCGATCCGCGCGATGTCGATGAGATCCGTGAGCATGCGGTCGCAGCGCGCGACCTCCTGCCCGATGCGGGCGAACATCGGCCTGAGCCGCTCCTCGGGCGGGAGGGGCCGGTCGGGCTTCAGGCGGTCGACGGTGAGCTTGAGCGCGGTGAGCGGGTTGCGCAGGTCGTGCGCGACGCTCGCGAGGACCCCGAGCTGCTTGCGGCGCTGCTCGGCCAGGGCGGCCGCCATCTCGTTGAAGGCGACCGCGATCGCGCGCAGCTCGTCGAGCCCGCCGTTCGGCGCGCGCGCGTCGTGCGAGCCCGCCCCGTAGCGATCGATCGCCGTGCGGATCGCGAGGAGCGGGCGATAGATCTGCTTGCTCGCCTGCCACAGCGCGAGCAGGAGCCCGAGGAGCAGCATCGACGCCGACCCGATGCTCACGGCCTCCGAGCGCCTCTTCACCTCGTCGACGCGGGCGCGGGCGACCCGCGCCTCGGCGAGCTTGGTCGAGAGCACCTCCTCGAGCGCGGCGTAGGCGTGATCGGCCTCATCCGCGGTCACGGGCGACGACTCGACCGGCGAGAGCGCCTGCCCGTCGGTGTGCGCCTGGTCCGCGCGCACGGCGAGGTAGTGCTCCACCTCGAGCTCGGCCTCCTGGAGGGCGCCGGCGTCCTCTTCGGTGACAGGGGCCGCGCGGAGGTCCTCGAGCCACCGCTCGAGCTTGTCCCTCGCCGCGTCGCGCGCGCGGGCGTGCTCCGGGTGCTGGGTCAGCGCCGCGCGGACGCTCTCGCGCTCGTGGATGAGGAGGTGGACCTCCAGCTCCATGATGGATCGCACCTCGCGGACCATGTCGGAGAGGCGCGTGACCTCCCGGTCCATGGTCGACGTGCTGAGCGTGAGGCCGCTCGCCGTCAGCAGCGACAGGACGGCGAGCGCCGCGGTGCTCGCGGCCGCCAGCGTCTTCAGCTTCATCGTGGCTTCCTTCGGTTCCGGCCCTGGGCGCGGAGAGCGCGCGAGGAGCGTAGCGCCTCGACGCCCGGGCGCCGTCCTCGCGAGGCGGGCCGGCTCAGGCAGGAGGCGCTTCCGCCACGGTCGGCGGCGAGAGCGCCGCGCTCGCGATCGCCATCTGCCGCTCCAGCTCCTCCGGCGTGGCCGGCGCCTCCAGGATCAGCGCCGCGTCGCCCGGGACGTGGGCGGCGACCCGCTGGAACGCGTGCGCCGCGCACTGGCTCAGGGCGTCGTGGCGGCTGCCCGCGTTCACCTCGCTCACGTGGAGCTGCCTCAGCCTCGGCCCGTGCTGCTTCACGAGGAAATGGGCCTCCGTCATCGTGCGATCGACCTGGTGCGCGTGGCCGATATCGAAGCAGAACGACGCCTCCGGCAGCGCCTCGAAGAACGCCTTCAGCTCCTCGACCGTGCGGCCGGTCCGCTTGCGCTTGTCCATGTTCTCGATGGCGAGCAGGCCCCCGAGCTGCCGCCACGCCGCGAGATCATGGACGGTGTCGGGGTGCAGGACGACCCGGAACCCGAGCGCGGCCACCTCCGCCATCGCGTCGGCGACGGCGCGCTCCTCCGCCGCGTCGAAGCGGCTCGGCGCGTGGAACGACACGTAGCGGTACCGCGAGAGGTCCAGCGAGCCGAGCAGCCGGAGCAGCGGCCTGAGCTCCGAGATGCGCAGCGCGGAGAGCTCCACCGCGGTCGCGGAGCTGCCTTCCAGCATCGCGAGCGCGCGCTCGACGTCGCTCAGCGCGAGCGCCCCTGTCGAGTACCCTATCGGTCGCATCAGAACACCCCGTACCGCTGGATGAGTTCGCGGAGCTCGTCGTCCTCCTTGAAGAAGAGCCGGTTGAGCCCGTCCTGGAACGCGCGCCCGATGTCGCGCACCCGCTTGAAGGTCGGATCATGGCCCAGGTAGTCGTCGAGCGGTAGCTGCTTCAGCCGGCCGCGCTCCTCCTCGTTCGACAGGAGCGCGAGGAACGCGTCGTAGCTGTCGAACAGCGCGCGCGCCGTCTCCGCCGAGATCGAGGGCCGGAGCAGCACCTCGGCCAGGCTCTCCAGCGGGGTCACCCGGATGCGCTCCCTCAGGAAGCGGACGAGCGCCGGCGTCGAGATGACGCCATCGCCGGCCCACGCCGCCCGGTCCTTGCCGAACAGCTCGAAGCCGAAGCAGGTGATGAGCCCGCTGACGAAGATGAGCTTCCGCGACATCCTGAGCTTCGCGTTGCGCAGCGCCCAGCCCGAGCTCCGCTCCCGCTGCTTGTAGACGAAATCGACGGCGACCGTGCGCCAGTACCGGACGATGTCGTTCAAGAGGAACATCGGGATGATCTCGCGCTTGCTGCCGTAGTGCAGCCCGCGATCGTCCTCCACGTAGCGCGAGAGCACGAGCCGGAGCACCCGCTCGTGCGCGTCCGGCTTGCCGATCGCGAGCGACTCCAGGAGCAGCAGGATGCGCTGGGTCGTGTTCTTGTTCGTGTCCTCCTGCCCGCCGATCTGGTGCAGGATCGGGTGGCTGAACGCCACGTTGCCGAACACGCCCGTCGGCCCCGGCTCGTGGAACCTCGCCTCCCTCAGGATCTTCGTGATGGCCTGGACCTGGCTGAAGTGCCCCTCGTCCGCCTGGCCGTCGATGAGCAGCGTCCAGTCCAGATCGCTGCCGGTCGTGTACTCGCCCCGCGCGAGCGAGCCGAAGACCACGACGCTCGTGTCGCACGGGATCTCCTCGCGGAGCAGCGCCGCGAGCCGCGCCCGGGTCTCCGCGGAGAGCCGCGCGGCCGCCTCGATGCTCGGCCACGCCCGCCCGGCCTTGTCCCCGAGCCGCTCGATGGCGCTCCGCGCCGCTCCGCCTCGATCACCTGTCATTCGATCGCCCCCGCCGCGCCCGGCGCGCATCACGCTCCGCCGTCGCCTGGGAGCGCGATCCCGAACCACTGAGTCACGAGGCCATGGTGCTCGGCGAGGCGCTCTCGGTAGTGGGGGATGCCCTCGAGCGCGGCGCGCTCGAAATCGACCCAGTACAGGCCGCCCGTCTTCTGGCCGACGATCACGTTGCCGAGCTTGACGTCGAGCGGCGCGACGCCGCGCGCGCGCATCGCCCGGAGGATCTCCTCGACGCGGCCGCGGTAGGCGTCGCCGCCGCCCCGCGCGAACGCCTCGATCTCTCGCCGGTCGCGATCCGGATCGAACAGCTGCCCGAGCGGCGCGAGGTCGATGTCGAGCACCTTCTGGCCGCCCTCGGCGACCTTGTGCTGCAGCGTCTGGCCGCGCACGAAATCCATGAACAGCGTGCGCGTGGCGAGCTGGAGATCCCGGATCCTCGGGACGCCGGGGAGGTCGCGCAGGCGGAAGAGCGCCGCCGCCTCGTTGTAGAAGAACAGGCCGGCCAGGCTGAACAGGTGCGCGCTCAGCGCGGCGTTCTTTGGCTGGCCGACGAAGCGCTTGCGGACGCAGACGTAGCCCTTGCGCAGCACGACGTGCAGCCGGTAGCGAAGGCGCGGCATCTTCTCGCTGCGGCGGTTGAAGAAGGGGACGTCGGCCGGGTGGATGGCGAAGGCGAAGCCGTCTTGATCGATCTCGGCGAGCACCCGGTCCCCAGGGCCGAGCTCCGCGACGGACGGGATCTCGCCCGGGGTCACGGCGTCGGGCACCGGCAGCGGGTGCTCGTCGAGCCGCCGCGCGAGGAGCGCCCGGAGCGTCTCGAGCCGCACGGTGAGCAGCCACCTCGCGGCGTCCATGCCTGGCACGCGGCGCAAACCCTGGTCGAGGGCGCGCCGAAGTTCAGGGGTCATGCTCGTTTAGTACCCGCTTCCGCGCGCCAAATCAAAAAGCGAGGTGGCGGTGAGGCGAGGTGGTAACGTGATCTCCGACCGCCGCGCGGCGCCCGCCGCGCGGGGGACACGGCAGCGTGGTTGACGGTGCCGTTTGGACTTCAACAAGAGACCCGATTCGGGTAGCAAGCTTCCATGGGGATTTCTACGCTCCGGATCGTCCATGCGGTGAGCAGCCTGAACGGCGGAGGCATGGAGCACTTCGTGCTGCGCCTGGCCGAGGCGCAGCGGCGCCACGGCCACGACGCTTCCATCCTCGCGTTGAACGGCGGGCCCCTCGAGGACCTGGCGCGGCAGCGGGCGCTGCCGGTCACGGTGCTGCGCGGGCGCGTGCTCGCGCGGGTCGCCCGGGCGTCGCTCGCCTTCGCGCGCCGGCGGCCGCACGTCATCCACGCGCACAACCCCACGTCGCTCCACTACGCCACGGTCGGCAAGCTGCTCACGCGGGCGCGGCTCGTCTTCACGGATCACGCCCAGACGCGCGGTATCATCCGTGTCCCTTCGCGCTTCGAGTGGCGCGAGGCGGACGCCGTCGTCGGCTGCTCGCAGGACACCGCGAACAAGAGCGGCGCCGTGGGCGTGGCCAGGAACATCTCTGTCATCCACAACGGAATCGACATCGCGCCGCCGCGGCGGACGCGCGACGAGGTGCGCGCCGAGCTCGGCCTCGGCGCGGGCGCGGCGCAGGGGGCGGCGGCCCCGTCCGGCGGCGCGCTCGTCGGGATCATGCCGGCGGCGTTCCATCCGGTGAAGGGGCACGACGTGCTGCTCCGGGCGCTCGCGCGGCTCAAGGAGCGCGGCGTCCCGGTCACGGTGCTCATCGTGGGCGATGGGGCCGAGCGCGACCGCATCCACGAGCTCGCGCGGGCGCTCGGGATCGACGGCGGGGAGGCGCGCTTCCTCGGGTTCCGCAAGGACGTGCCCGACCTGCTCCTCGCCGCCGACTTCTTCGTGTTGCCCTCGCGCGACGAGGGGCTGCCGCTCGCGGTGCTCGAGGCCATGGCGCGCGGCCTGCCGGTCGTGGTGACGCCGGTCGGCGGCGTGCCGGAGGTGGTGCGGAGCGAGGAGCACGGCCTGCTCGTCCCGGTGGACGATCCCGAGTCGCTCGCGGGCGCGATCGAGCGGCTCGCGCGCGATCCGGCGCTCGGGCGGCGGTTCGGCGAGGCGGGGCACGCCCGGGTCCGCGACGACTTCTCGTTCGAGGAGATGACGCGCAAGTACGAGCAGCTCTACTTCGGCCTCCTGTGACCGGCGCGCGATGAGAGTCCTCGTCTTCACGCATCATTATCCCTCTCAGCGGCAGCCGACGATGGCGCCGTACAGCTACCAGACGTACCGGGCGCTCGCGCGCCGCTGCGATCTCAGGCTGGTGGCCCCGACGCCGTGGTGGACGCGGGCGCGCGGGGCGCGCCACGAGATCCTCCGCGGCACGCGCGAGACGCACACGGGCATCGACGCGCTCTTCCCGACCTACTGGTCGATCCCGGGGCTGCCGGCCCTGCACGCGCGGGGGGTCCACGCGTCGCTCCGGGGCACGATGGCCGAGCTGCGCCGCGAGTTCCCCTACGACGTGATCCTGGCCGCGTGGGCCTACCCCGACACGGTCGCGGCGGAGCTGTTCGCGCGCGAGGCGGGGGTGCCGATCGTCACGACGGTGCTCGGCAGCGACATCAACGAGCAGCCGAGGAGCGCCGTGCTGCGGGCGCAGATCGCGCCGGCGCTCCGGCGCTGCGCCCGGGTCGTGGCGGTGAGCGGCGCGCTCGGCGACCGCCTCGTGGAGCTCGGGGTGCCGCGGGGGCGCGTCGTCGTGCAGCACAACGCGGTCGACGGCGAGCGGTTCGTGATCCGGGAGCGGGCCGCGCCGCGGCAGCGGTTCGGCGTCCCGGCGGACGCCAAGGTGGTGCTCTACGCCGGCTACCACGTGCCGGAGAAGGGGGTGGACGTCCTCGTGGAGGCGATGGCGCACCTCGACCGGACGGGCCGCCGCGATGTGCACCTCATGATGGTGGGCGGCGGCGAGCTGCTCGAGCCGCTGCGCGCGCGGGTGAGCGAGCTCGGCCTGTCGGGCCGCGTGCAGCTCTTCGGCTGGGTGTTGCCGGCGGAGATTCCGGACTACATGGCGGCGTGTGACGTGTTCTGTCTGCCGAGCCGCCGGGAGGGCTGTCCGAACGTGGTCCTGGAGGCGCTCGCCTCGGGCCGGCCCGTGGTGGCGAGCCGGGTGGGCGGCGTGCCGGAGCTGCTGCGGGAGGGGCAGGGGGGCAATGGCCTGCTGGTCCCGGCCGGCGATCCGGAGGCGCTCGCGGCCGCGCTGGTGCGCGCGCTGGAGACCGCGTGGGAGCCGGAGGCGCTGCGGGGGACGGTGGGGGCGCTCTCGTGGGATGTCGTTGGCAGGCGTTATCGGGCGCTCCTGGAGGAGGTGGTCGGCGCCTCGAACAGCAGGGAGCGCGAGTAAGTTGCCCGGCCCGGGGAGGGGGTGTTCGTCGCGCGCTGTGGGGCCCCGCCGAGCTCGCCTGGGCCATGAATCCTCCGGCGGAACCGGAGGATTCATGGCAACTGGGCTCAGACACGGCCCGTCCCCACAGCGCGCGACGAACACCCCCTCCCCGGGCCTGCGGCGTGGATGAATGGTGTTCTGAGCTGCGGCGGCTCCGCGCACGACATCGCTCCTCCTCGAGAGCCGTCGCAGATCAGGACCCGCGCCCGCGTCAGCTCGCGCAAGGCGGCGGCTTCAGCCGGTGATCCCGGTAATCCCCAGCGTCCCCCGTCTTCCCCTCCAGCGCCGCGAGCGCGATGTTGTACATCTCCCGCGCCGTCACGTAGTGGAGCACCCACTCCTTGCCATCGTTGTACCGGGTCGTGAGCTCCCGGTGCAACGCATGGCCCCCCGCGCCGAGCAAAGACTCCGCCTGGTCCTCCGGCGCACCGTGCGCGTAGACCTTCACGAACACCCACTCAGGCCGCCCCTCGATGTGAATGTTCTGATCCACCCACGTCTTCACCCGCTCCGGCGTCGGCGGATCGATCGCCTGGAGCGCCCCGTACTCCATCCGCACCCGCAGCCGGCTCCCGCGCCGCCTCAGCGCCAGCGCCAGCGGCCCCTCGATCATCAGGATCCTGTCCTCCAGCACCTCGCCAACCCTGGCCCGCTCCCCCACCGTATGGGCCCCCCGGCGCGCCAGGTTGCCCGTCGGCCAGTAAATCTGGTTCACGATGCCGTGCTGCGATTCGTCCGGAGCCGACGGGAACGTGTAGTCGGCATAACAGCCCGTCTCGAAGAGGAGCGGCAGCTCCGCATCGACCCCGCAGTTGCTCGAGTCCCTCCCCGAGTTCGCCAGACACCAGTTGCCATGGATGAACCCGTAACGCATGCGTCCGTCCGCGTCGCGCGAGAAGTGCCCGTGCTTCCCCAGGATGTCGAGGTATCTGAGGATGTCCGCGCGCAGGTTCTCCAGCGTGTCGTTGTGATGATGCAGGTGCAGCTCCACCTCGCCGAAGCCGCGCCGCGTGAGGCCCGCCAGCGCGTCGAGCCAGCCCGGCGTGTACTGCTCCCCCGGAAAGAAGAAGCTGTGACGCGGGTGCCGGCCGTCCGCGTCGCGATACGCCCCGGCCATCTCCGGATACCGCTCTGACCACGCCCTCACGCGCGCGTCACCGACCTCGGGTGTGGCGTTCTCCCACCCAGGCTCCCAGTGATCGCAGACCGCGAACAGGAGGTGCCGCGGGCCGCTCGGGCGTGGAGCGCGGGCGTTCTCGAGCCTCTGCCGGGCATAACCGCCAAGCCATTTGTGGATGTTCTTGCTCCTGAGATACTCGAGCTTCGCCTGGAGTGTTCCGATCATGGGCTCTCTCGACCGCAGCGCGCTCGACCGGCGGCTGTCACGGTGAGGCCGATACTAACCTGACGCCAGGGGCGCTGCTACCGCCCCTTGTGACCACGGGAAAAACACCGCTCGGTTCGCATCCCGGAAGCCGAGTCCCGTCTGACATGGGTGGTACGATCCCGAGCGAGCGAGGGGGGCGCTCCGGGCGCCTCTCTCCTCGAGAGAGGTTTCATGGACGGCTGGCTCATGGACGACCCAGGCAACCGGAGAGCGCTCGACGAGCTCGTCGAGGCGCTCCGGCCCGGCGCCGCGCTCGCGCTCGTCGGGGCGGGCAGCAGCGCGCGCGTGGGCTATCCCCTCTGGACCGGGCTCCTCGATCGCATGGCCGCGCGCATCGTCGAGGACGATCCGCTGGCGCAGCCCAAGATCGACGCGCTCGCCGCCGAGGCGGATCTGCTCTGGAAGGCGGAAGAGTACCGGCGATTGCTCGGGGCCGACAGGTACGCCGAGCTCCTGCGGGCGCTGTTCGGCCCGGAGGAGGCCGCCTTCGACGAGCTCCACCGCGATCTCGTGGCGCTGCCGTTCCGGCACGTGCTGACCACCAACTACGACGCCGTCCTCGAGCAGGCCCACGCCGCCGTCTTCCATCGATCCAGGGCGCTCGCGGTGTGCTGGAGCGAGGCCGCGAACCTGCGCGACCTCATCCAGCGCATCGGCGACGCGCAGTTCGGCCGGCGCTACGTCTACCTCCACGGCCGCTTCGACAACCCGGACAGCATCGTCCTCACCGAGCGCGACTACACCGAGCGCTACGTCCGGGCGAGCGACACCTGGCCCAGGCTCTTCGCGCTGCTCGCCGCGCAGCGGGTCGTGTCCATCGGCTTCTCGCTCTCCGATCTCGACCTCATGGGGATGTTCCGGGCCGTCAAGGCGCACATGGGGCCCGGCGAGCCGCGGCACTTCGCGATCCTGCCGCACGACGCCGAGAAGGAGACCGGGACGTCGCGCCAGCGGCTGCAGGGCAAGTACGGCGTCCAGCCCGTCTTCTACCGGTGGTCCGAGCGCCACGAGGGGCTGCACGCGGTCGTCCGCGCGCTCAGGGCCGCGCTCGGGCCGGAGCGGCCGGCCGCCCCCGGGTCGTCGGCCCCGCCGCCCGGGCGCGCCTCCGCACCCCCGCCGGCCGCGATGGCGCCGACCGCGGGCTACGATCCCGACTGCTACGTCAAGCACGGCGACCTCGAGCGGCGCACGCTCGCCGGCCTCTCCGACGCCGGCAGCCCCGTGGTGCTGCTCGGCCCGGCGCGCTCCGGCAAGACCGCGGTGCTCCGCCACGTGCTCGACGCCGCCCTGCGCGACGACGCCGCCGCCGGCAAGCAGAGCCGCGCCGTCCTCGTCGAGCTCGCGGCGTTCGGGCCCGAGGCCCAGGACTCGTACGAGGACTTCCTCCACGAGCTCGCCTCGCGCGTCGTCGAGGGCGTCGAGGGCGATGACGCCTGGACCGCCGAGGCGTGGGCGCGCCCGCTCACGCCGGCGCGCCGGCTGTCGTGGCTGCTCAAGCACCACGTGCTGCACAGGGTCACCGGGCGGCTCATCCTCGCCATCGAGTCGGCCGACCAGCTCCCGCGCTTCAACTTCTGGGAGAACGTGCTCGGGCTGCTCCGCTCCTGGGCGCAGGAGAGCAACACCCCGCCCTGGGACCGGCTGCGCATCGCGATCGCGGTGTCGACCGAGCCGACGCTGCTCAGGGAGGAGATCCACCGCTCGCCGTTCTTCAACGCGGCGCTCCTCGTGCGGCTCGACGACCTCGGGGACGCGCAGGTCCGCGAGCTCCAGGCGCTCTACCGGCTGCCGTGGACCGACGAGGAGCGGGCCCTGCTCACCGGCCTCGTCGGCGGCCACCCGTACCTGCTCCGCGTCGCGATGTACGAGGCGGCGCTGCACGGCGCCTCCGTCCGCGCGCTCGTCGAGGGCGCCGCGAGCGGCGGCGGCGTCTACGCGGATTTCCTCGGCCAGCTCCGCCGCAAGCTCAGCCCCGAGCTGCTCGAGGCGGTCTGCGGCCTGCTCGCGGACGGCGGCGCCGAGCTCCACCCGGACGTCGAGGACCGCCTGCGCGGCGCCGGCCTCCTGCGCGGCGGCCCCGGGGCGTACCAGATCCGGTATCCGCTCTACGAGGGCTACCTCCGCGGGGTGTGCGATCGATGCCTGTAGCCCCCGCGAGCGGCGCGCGCGCTCCCCGGCCGGACGGCGGCGCGCCTTCACGACCCGCGCCCGCGCCCGCGGGCCGCTTCCAGCCCGAGGGGCGCGGGATCGTCGACGCGTCGGGCGCGGGGCTCTACGTCGTGCGCGGCTCCGACGACGAGCTCTTCGAGCGGCTCTCCCGCGGCGAGCCGTGCCACGTGCTCGCCCCGCGGCAGATCGGCAAATCGAGCCTGCGCGTGCGGACCCAGGAGCGGCTGCGCGCGGACGGCGTCCGCTGCGCCTCGATCGATCTCACCAGCATCGGCAGCGGCGCCAGCGCGGACGCGTGGTACTTCAGCGTCGCGTCCGCCGTCGCCGAGGAGCTCGCGATCGGGGACGACCTCGACGGCTTCTGGCGCCGGCACCGCCGCATGTCCGCGGTGCGCCGCTTCCGGCAGTTCCTTCACGATCTCGTCCTCGGCGAGGAGGGCCCCCCGGCGGTCATCTTCCTCGACGAGATCGACGTCACCCTCTCGCTGCCCTTCTCGCGCGACGACCTCTTCGGCCTGATCCGCGCGACGCACCAGGCGCGGAGCGAGGGCCCGCGCTGGTCCCGGCTCACGTTCTGCCTCATCGGCGTGGCGGCGCCGCTCGATCTCGTGGCCGATCCGGAGCGCACGCCGTTCAACACCTCGCTCGCGGTGCGCCTCGACGACTTCACCCGCGACGAGGCGCGCACGTTCCTGCCGGGCCTCGCGTGCGCCGGCGGCGATCCCGCGCCGCTGCTCGACGCGGTGCTCGACTGGACCGACGGCCACCCGGCGCTCACGCAGCGGCTCTGCTACTGGCTCACGCGGGAGGGCCCGGACGAGCGCGGCCTCCCGGCCGGCGAGCGCGTCGCGGCGCTCGTGCGGCGGCTGTTCCTGTCGAGCGGCCGCGTCGACGATCCCATCCTGCTCGACGCCGAGCGGCGCTTCGCGGGCGACCGGCCGGACGCCCGCATCCCGGTGATGCTCCACCTCTACCAGCGCCTGCTCGACGGCGAGCCCGTGCCCGTGGACGGCAACAACCCGCGCCAGCTCGGGCTGCGCATCGCGGGGCTCGCGGCCGAGCGGCGCGCGGGCGACGCCGCCGTGCTCCGCGTCCGGTGCCGCATCTTCGCCGAGGTGTTCAACCGCGCCTGGGTCGAGGAGAAGCTCGCCCGGCGCTTCCTCACGGAGCCGCTCCAGATCTGGAAGGACTCGGGCAAGAAGGACGACCACGTGCTCCGCGGCGGCACCCTGGAGATCGCGCTCGCCTGGGCGACCGGGCGCGACGACGTGACCCCGGACGAGCGCGACTTCCTGCAGGCGTCGCAGGCGGTGTGGAGCCGCGAGCAGCAGGGGAGGCAGCAGGCCGAGCTCGATCGGACCCAGCGCGAGCGCGCCGAGCAGCAGGTGCGCGCGCAGCGCCGCATGGTCTCGGTCCTCGCCGCGAGCGTGGCCCTCATGGCCGGGTCGCTCATCGTGGCGCTCGTCCTCTACCAGCGGCTGCAGCTCGCGCTGGAGGAGGAGAGCGCGCGGCGGGATCGGGACCAGCAGGTGATCGAGCGGCTGGAGCAGGGCAACGAGGCGCGCCTCGCGGCGCTGGAAGAGGCGCGGCGGCGGGCGGAGCAGGAGCTCGCCGAGGCGATCCGGGGCCGCGACGCGGCCGCGGCGCTCGCGCGGGAGCGGCGCTCCCAGGCGGACGCGGCGCAGCGCGCGGCGGAGGACGCGCGCAGGCGGGCGGGGCGGTCGGCCGGGCGCGCGCGGCGGGCGCAGCAGCTCGAGAGGGCCGCGACGAGGATGGCCGACGAGGCCGCGGCGCTCGAGGTCAAGGCGCACCACGCCGCGGCGGCGGCCGAGCTCGCCGCCCGGAAGCTGGAGGGCGCGCGCGCGGCGGCACACCAGGTGTCAATCCCGACCCAGCGCCCAGCGCAATCGGTGCTCGGCTCCGTGGAAGATGCGCTCAGGGCGGAACGCGCCGCCACGGCGCGGTTGCAGGACGAGCTGCGCCGGACGAGCGCCGAGGTCGACAGGCAACGCGCCGAGGTCGAGCGCCTCACGGGAATCACGGCGCAACTCCAGGAGAAAACGGACCAGCTCACCCAGATGCGGAACGCGGCGCGGGAGCAGGCCGCGAGCGCCCGTGCATCCGTCCGCTCGCCTCAAGGTGGAACGCCGGCCACGGCCGATGGAGGCGCGCTCCTCCCCGACAGACCGCTTGATTCGCACAAGGACGGAATTGCCCCTGACCAGGACCGGCGATGAGCCGCCCGAGGCTGGAAATGGGCCCGCCCGGGATCGGAAATGAGGGTCACTGGCCGTCCGGCGTGTACCGTGGGCCCCGGCGGATGCTGGCCTTCCGGACGGACCTGCGGACTGATCCTGTGGGGGGACAGATCGCCCCACCTGTGGCGGCTTTGCGACGGCGCCTTTCGGGAGCGGTGGCGCCCTGTTGCGTCCGCGATGGGTGGTCGCGCTCGAGCGACTCTGGCATGATGCCTGCTCGTCGCGGTAGCGGACTGTAGGCATCACTGATATCGAAGGAGCCAGACATGATTTCAACCACGATGACGCCGACCGACGATCTGGTCTCCCACGCCTCGCGCAGGACCCCCCTCGATGCATCACCCTCCATGGCCGAGGCGTGCGAGCTAGCCCGGCGGCTAGCGGACACGATCGAACGCCTGCGGGTGTGCTCCCCCGATGGCGACCAGGCGGATACGCTCCGGGTCGCGGAGGGCATGGCGCGCAGCGTGGCGGACGCGGTGACGGACGTCATGCACAGCCGGCGCGCTCGCGCCTGAGCGAGCGCAGCAGCCACATCGCCCATCTCTGGGGGCCGACGAGGGGGGACCGCAGTCGGCCTGGAGTCCACCATGATCTCCAAGCGCAAGGGGTTGCGACCGGGGGACCCGTACCCGCTCGGCGCGACGTGGGACGGCGCCGGGACGCAGTTCGCGCTCTACTCGGAGAACGCGGAGGCCGTCGAGCTGTGCCTCGTCGATGACGAGGGGAACGAGCAGCGCCTCCCGGTGCGACACCGCACCTCCTTCGTCTGGCACGTGTACGTGCCGGAGATTGGACCAGGCCAGAAGTACGCCTACCGCGTCCACGGGCCGTGGGCTCCGGAGCGGGGGCTGCGCTTCAACCCGCGGGCGCGCCTCCTCGACCCGTACGCGAAGGCGCTCGCGTCGCGAGTGCAGTGGGACGCCGACGCCTTCGCCCATCGCATCGACGAGCCAGACGGCGATCTCCTCGCGTCGGAGGGCGAGGCGCTCGGCGCTCCCCTCGGCGTCGTGGTCGATCCCTCCTTCGACTGGGGCAACGACCGGCGCCCGTGCATCCCGTTTCACCGCAGCGTCCTCTACGAGGCGCACGTCCGCGGCCTGACGATGCTGCACCCGGAGGTGCCGGAGGAGCTGCGCGGCACCTACCTGGGCATCGCGCACCCGGCCATCCTCGGGTACCTGCGGTACCTGGGCATCACGGCCATCGAGCTCCTGCCCGTGCACGCGTTCGTGCACGAGAAGCTCCTGCTCGACAAGGGGCTCCGCAACTACTGGGGCTACCACACGATCGGCTTCTTCGCGCCGGAGGTCGGCTACCGGGCGGGCGCCGAGGTGGCCTCGGAGGTGCGGCAGTTCAAGGAGATGGTGAAGGCGCTCCACGCCGCCGGCATCGAGGTCATCCTCGACGTCGTCTACAACCACACGGCGGAGGGCAACCACCTGGGCCCCACGCTCAGCCTGCGCGGCATCGACAACCCGACGTACTACCGGCTCGTGCCCGGCAACGAGCGCTACTACTTCGATTACACCGGCACGGGGAACACCCTCAACGTGCGCCACCCGCAGGCGCTCCAGCTCATCATGGACTCGCTGCGGTACTGGGTCCTCGACATGCACGTCGACGGGTTCCGGTTCGACCTGGCGGCGGCGCTGGCGCGCGGCCTCCACGACGTCGACCAGCTCTCGAGCTTCTTCACCATCGTCCATCAGGACCCGGTGCTCAGCCAGGTGAAGCTCATCGCCGAGCCGTGGGACGTCGGCCCCGGCGGCTACCAGGTGGGCAACTTCCCGGTGCGCTGGGCGGAGTGGAACGGCCGCTACCGGGACACGCTGCGCGACTTCTGGCGCGGCTCCGGCGGCATCGCCTCGGACCTCGGGTTCCGGCTCACCGGGAGCAGCGACCTCTACGAGAACAGCGGGCGCAAGCCGTACACGAGCGTCAACTTCGTCACGTGCCACGACGGCTTCACCCTGGCCGACCTGGTCTCGTACAACCACAAGCACAACGAGGCCAACGGGGAGGGCGGCTGCGACGGCGCGGACGACAACCGATCCTGGAACTGCGGCGTCGAGGGCCCCACCGACGACCCCGAGATCCTCGCGCTGCGCGCCCGGCAGACGCGGAACATCATGGCGTCGCTCCTCTTCTCGCAGGGCACGCCCATGATCCTCCACGGCGACGAGCGGGGGCGCACGCAGCACGGGAACAACAACGGATACTGCCAGGACAGCCCGCTCACGTGGCAGCCGTGGGCCTGGGACGAGCCGGCGCGGGCGCTCCTCGAGTTCACGCGCAAGTGCATCCGCATCCGGCACGAGCACCCCGCGCTCCGGCGCTCGACCTTCTTCAAGGGGCGGCCGATCCGCGGCGGCAAGACCTACGATATCCAGTGGTACCGCCTCGACGGAGAGCTGATGACCGACGAGGACTGGGCGAACCCGTGCACGCAGAGCCTGGGCGTGTTCCTGTCGGGCGAGGGGCTGGACGACGTGGACGAGGTCGGCGATCGCCTGGTCGACGACGACTTCGTGCTGATGCTGAACGCGTCCCCCGAGGACCTCCCCTTCTGCCTCCCCTTCGGCGAGGATCCCAGGCCGTGGCAGCTCCTCGTCGACACGGCCGACGACCTCGCCACCGAGACGCGGCGCGGCGGGGAGGCGACGCGGCTGATCTCGCGCTCGCTCAAGCTCTTCCTCCGGAGCCGCCGCGTCGGCTGAGCGCCGCGCCCCGTCGCGCCTCGGCGCTCAGAACCCGTTGTAGGCGCCGAGGAACAGGGGAGGCCCGGCGAACGCGGCGTCGAGGAGCGCGGCCGCCTTGGCGCTGCCCACCACGAAGCCCTGGCTCAGGAGATCGCGCGCCGAGGCGGCCCCGAAATAGATCTGCGTGAGCCGCTCGATCGAGAGCGAGAGCCGGTCTCCCGCCGCGCTGCCGGGCGTCGTCTGGACGCCGCGCGCGGCGAAGGTGACGTCGAAGGCGCGCGGCGCGTCGGTGAACACGGGATCCTCGACGTCGAGGCCGATGGTGCCCCGGACGCCGTGCCGCCTCGGCGAGGGGTGCAGCGCGAGCGCGGCGGCGACGTCGACGATGCGCCCCATCGCGCCGGCCGCCGTCAGGCCGAGGACGTTGCGGCGGCGCGTCACGGGCGTGGGCGGGCACAGGCCGGGGTGCCGCGACGCGCCGTCGACGAGGAGCGGCTCGTCGCGGACGCCCGGCTCGTCGAGCAGGGGCGCGCCCTGGCCGCGCGGGAGCATGAGCTCCACGACCTCGTACTGGTCGCCGAGCGCGCCGAGGAAGCCGATGAGCCCCCGGTACGCGCCGGGCGTCGGCGCGCGCAGCTCGCGGACGAGCAGGTGCTGGACGCCGTAGGCGTCGCCCTCCGGCACGTCGAAGAGCAGGTAGCCGGCGATCGCCTTGGAGCCGGGGTCGACGTAGACCGCGCCGCTGGAGGAGCGCTTGAAGACGCGCACGTCCCACCAGTAGTCGCTCCTCTTGAGCTGCCCCGTCGTGTCGGCGCGCGCGTGATCGTAGGCCTGCTTGACGAGCGCCTCGTCCCGCGGGCGGGAGAAGGCGCGCACGTGGCGGCGCAGCACCGAGTCCGGGAGCCGATCGGGCGAGGTGCGCACGACGTCCCTGAGCTCGCAGACGCCGTAGCCGAACCTGCGGTAGAACGAGAGCCGGAAGGGGTGGAGCAGCGTGAGCGCCTCGCCGCGGCGGCGCATGCGGCGGAGGCTCTCGCGCACGAGCCGATCCGCGATGCCGCGGCGGCGGAACTCCGGCAGCACCGCGACCGAGGCGAGGCCCTGGAAGGGCACGTCCGCGCCCGCGAAGCTCATCGTCAGGTCGAGCGAGGTGGCGTGCCCGACGAGCTGACCGTCGGTCTCGGCGACGATCACGTTCTCGATGGCGAGGTGCGCGTGCTCGGTGAAATGACGCAGCCAGGCCTCCGGGTCGCCCGCCTGGAACGCGCGGTAGGCGACCGTGGCGAGCGTCCCCTCCTCGCCCTTGCGGGCGCTGCGGAACACGAGCTCGTGGTTCGACCGCCTCGGGATGCGGGCGCGCGCCATGAGGACTAGCCCGCCTCGCCGGGCGCGCGCGCCGGGACCGGCGCGCCGGCCGGCTGCCCGAAGGCCGCCCGGCGCAGCGCGTCCGCCATCTGCTCGGCCGTGTCGAAGCGGTCGGACGGCTTGCGGGACAGGGCCTTGATGAACCACGCGTCCACCGCAGGCGTGACGTCGGCGCGGCGCTGGCTCGGCAGGGGAAAGGTGCCGACCCGGATGGCCTCCAGCAAGGCCTCGAGCCCCCTCTGCTCGAACGGCGGAGCGCCGGTGAGCGCCTCGTACGCCATGACGGCCACGGACCAGAGATCCGAGCGGCCGTCGACCTCCTTCGGGTTGAAGAACTGCTCGGGGCTCATGTAAACGATGCTGCCGACGACCGCGCCCGTGGCCGTCAGCGTGGTCCCGTCGGGGTCGACCTCGCCCCTGGCCACGCCGAAATCGAGCAGCTTGACGCAGGGGCCCCCGCCGGCGTCGGCGAGGAAGACGTGCTCGGGCGTGATGTCCCGATGGATGATCCCGAGTCGGTGCGCCT
Organism: Sorangium cellulosum; assembly: GCF_004135735.1. Lineage (GTDB taxonomy): Bacteria > Myxococcota_A > Polyangia > Polyangiales > Polyangiaceae > Sorangium > Sorangium cellulosum_F. The sequence continues at coordinate 1,609,311 of NZ_CP012670.1, forward strand.
CGGCGAGCCCCTGGCAGAGGCCCTCGACGAGGGCGGCCGTCTCCTCGAGCGAGAGGCGCCCGGCGCGCGCGAGCCGGTCGGACAGCCCCTCCCCGCGGAGCAGCTCCATCACGATGTACGGGAGGCCGTCGTCGGTGACGCCGTGCTCGTGGACCTCGGCGACGTGAGGGCTCTTGATCCGCGCCATGAGCGCGCCCTCGCGGTGAAACCGGGCGACCGCGGTCCGGTCGGTCGCGAGCCACGCCGAGATGAACTTGACGGCGACCTCCCTGTCGAGCCCGAGGTGGTGTGCCGTCCAGATGCTCCCGTCCCCCCCCATCCTGAGGAGGCCCGCGAGCCTGAGGTGCGGCGCTACGTGGGATCCAGGCTCAAGCCGCATCGGTTGTCCGTAGCATGAAGGATCCTCTCCTGGCCACAAGGCGAGGCGGCGCCGGGCGGCGCCTCGCGGCGAGCGTCGATGACGTCGTGGCATCGCGCGCCTCGCGCCGGTCACGCCGGCGCGCGGGCCCCACCTCGCGTGTCGTCGCGCGGCTCAATACAGCCCCTCGGGCGGCCGCCCATCGCACATGAACTTCCTCGCCACGGCCGCCATCCGCCGCACGCGGAGCTCCTGCCGGGCCGGCACGATCGTGGTGAGCAGCGCCTCCAGGTACGCGCCGTCGGGCGCGGGATCGGCCGCCTCCAGCCGGTGCAGCGCCTCGAGCGTCTTCACCGCGTGCGCCGTGAAGATCGGCCGGACCGCGGCGTCGAACGCGGCGAAGGGGGCGAGCTCGGCGTAGGCGCGGCGGCGGCCCTCGGCGTCGAGCTCCCGCGCGACGGCGAGCGCCGCGCCGACGTCGCGCGCCGCGGCCGCCTGGAGCAGCGCGCCGCCCCCCGGCCGGGCGGGCGGCGCGGGCGGCGCGGCGGCGTCCGCCTTGCGGAGCTTGCCCACGAAGGCGGCCGCGAGCACGGCGAGCTGCGCCGCCTCCCGCGGGAGCGCCTCGCGGCCGAGCGCGATGGCCGCCTCCGCGAACGTGACCGCGTGGGTGACGTCGAGCACCCCGACCTCCGCGTCGAGGCGCTGCTCCCAGGCCGCGTCGAAGCGCGCGAGGCGCACGGCCGCGGCGTGCCCGATCGCGCCGAGCAGCGCGAGCGGGGCCGCGCCGCGCGCGAGCCGGTCGACGGTCGCCTCGGCGGCCGAGCGCTCCCCGGCGAGCACCTCCGCCTCGAAGGCGGCGCGCTCCGCCGCGTCGAGCGGCGCCGCGCCAGCGCCCTCCGCCGCGGGGCGCTCGTCGGCGCGCGCGGGCAGCGAGAGCCCGGCGAGGCGCGCGAGCGCGGCGCGCGTGGCGGCGAAGGGGGGGAGGCTCGTGTCGACGGTGGCCCAGGCGAGGTGCACCGTGGAGGCGGCGAGGACCTCGTCGGCGGCGGCGGAGAACCGCCCGGCCAGCTCGAGCGCCTTCGCGAGGAAGATCGCGCCGTGCCCGTAGTCGTAGAGGTGCCGCGCGACGAACGGCATGAGGGCCCGGCGCGCGCCGGCGGCGCCGCGGACCTCGACGAGCTCGCGCATCCGCGCCTCGGCCTCGTCGCGCCGCTCGGCCGCGAGCGCCTCGCTCACCTTCGCGGGCTCGTCGTGCTCGAAGTCGGCGATGCGCGCGAGCGGCGAGCCGCCCCCGGCCCTGCCGGCGCCCTTGCCGCGCGGGCCGAGCCGCGCGGACGCCTGGCCGACCGCGTGGGCGGCGACCACGAACGCCTCCTCGGGGGGGACCCAGCCGCGCTCGATCCAGGCGCAGAGGTCCGCGAGCAGCGCGAGGCCGTGGTCGAAGCCGTGCTCGGCGCGCTCCGCCCCGTCCTTGGCGAGCACCTCGAAGGCGAGGTGGAGGGCGCCGAGCCCGCCCTCCGCGTGGTGGAGCGGGAGCGCGCCGAGCCGGAGGCCCTCGCGCAGGGCGCGCTCCGGCTCGTCGCGCAGGATCGCCTCGCGGAGGCCGGCGACGAGGCGCCGCACCTCGGCCGCGGTGTCGACGGCCCGGTTGAGCAGCACGCGCCCGCCGTCGACGCGGGTGGCGTAGCGCCGCACCGGCTCGCCGCCGAACGTGCAGGCGCCCGAGGCGACGTCGAACTTCCAGTTGTGCCACGGGCAGGTCAGCACGCCGCCGCGCAGCGCCCCCTCCGAGAGCGGGTACCCCTGGTGGGGGCACCGATCGTCGAGCGCATGCACCTCGCCGCCCCGGAGGACGCAGGCGAAGCGCCGCCCCTCGCCGTCCTTGCGCAGCACCGGCTGCTCCTCCGCAAATTCGGAGAGGGGCCCGAGATCGATCCAGTCCGATTTCATCGCTGCTCCGCGCGGCGGCGCACCCCGCTGTCTGGCGTGCGTCGCGCCCGCGCCGCGTAGGGTAGCCGAGAGCGGCGAGGGAAGCCTCCTCCGGGCGGATCCACGGCTCGATATCGACGTTCCTGCCCTGGATCGGCGCGGGGGCCGAGGCGGCAGGACAGCGCGGCGCCGGGCGCCCGCGGCGCCCGGCGCGCATCAGCCCGCTGGGCGGCGCCTACTCGGCCGGGCCGAGGAGGTTCGACGCGTCGAGGTCGAGCTGGAAGATGCCGAACCGCCGCGCGGGCACGAGGACCTCGCCCCGGTCGATCAGGAAGTCGCCGTCCCACGACCAGAAGAAGGCCTGCGACACGGGCCGCCGCGGGTCTTCGATGTCGACCATCAGCGTGCCGGCTTGCGACCTGAAGAACGCCCGCCGCGCGGCGGTGATGGGCCGCAGCGACATCACGTGGTCGATGGGCGTCTCCGAGAGCACGTCGAACCCGTTCGGGGTGCGCACGTACTCCGGCTGGAGGATCGCGAGCTTGCGGCCGGAGCCCAGGCTGCCGGGCCATCCAGCGTACGCCCAGACGGGGCCGTGCGTGAGGAGCGTCCTCCGGTGCTCGTCGACGGCGATGTTGCCGACGCTCTTGTCCGGGAACCGGTGGACGTTGTTCAGGTGCGCGGCCCCGTTGTGGAGCGTGATCCTCGCGAGCGCGGTCTCCATGAACTGGCTCCCCCACACCCGGTCGCGCGTGATGAGCTTCGCGCCCTTCACGTCGATGACCTCGCCGGGCACGTTGATCGCGGGGCCGACGGCGGGCGCCGCCGGACGGGAGAGGTCGATGTGCCGGAGGAAATAGCGCGCATGGGGGCGCGGGTCGTCCGGCACCGTCGTCGGCTGCTTGACCGTGACGTACAGGTCGCCGTGCTGCGCCAGCGCGCTCACGCCCTCCTCGCCCGCCGGGGGCGTGATCGCGGGCGAGAGGCGGGGGTGATCGGGATCCGAGAGATCGATGACGTGGATCGCCAGCTCCTCCTCCGCGCGGCTGCCCTGCTGGTCACGACAGAACGTGGAGAGCTGGCCCTCGATCGCGGCCTCGTCGACGACGGGCGTGCAGACCACCTCGGCGCCGGGGCGCTTCACGCACTCGGCGAAGCCGCCGACGCAGTACTCCGGGCCGCCGTCGAGGGTCCTGCAGGAGCGACGCCCGACGATCTGCGTGCAATCGCCCGAGGTGGGGCAGGCGGGATGACGCGAGACGTACGTTTCGCACTGGGTCATCGGGCCGTGGTTGTCCCATGTCTCGCGGCGCCGCACGGCGGCGAGCGACCGGTTCGTGACATGGTACGACGGCATCTCGTAGCCGTCGCCCTGGGAGGCGAGCTCCGTCGTGACGAGCTGCCCCGCCGGCCGCGGGCGCGTCGGATCGGAGAGATCGAACACGCGGACCGTGGTCTCGAACACGGGCCAGCCCACGGCCCGTGTGGCCACGACGGCGAGCAGGTCGCCCACCTGGAAGTAGGACGCGTCCGGCGCCACCTCGAAGCTCGCCACCGGCGTCGCGATATCGGCGATGTCGGTCGCGGCGATCACCTCCGCCATGGCCGTCCTGTCCTGCTTCGGCACCCAGGCGTCCTCCTCGGGGCCCCGGATGCGCACGCGGTGATCGCCGTACGCGAAGACCTTGACGTAATCCGGCGCGAGGTAGAGCCGGCCGAGCCGCGCCGGGCTGTCGAGATCGGTCCGATCGTAGAGGCTCAGCTCCATGTCGGACAGGTTCGCGGCGACGGTCGGGCCGGCGGGGAACGCGCGGCGCACGGGCGACCCGTGGGGCATCACGCCGCGGCGGGTCACGGTCGTGCTCGAGAAGGTGAAGATCTGCACGGCCGACACCCAGGCCCGCCGTCCATTCTGCTGGCTCCATCCGGAGAACGGCAGCAGCACGAGCCCCGTCTCGGTCTCACCGCCCGGCGCCGTCACGCTCACCGCGTCGTCGAGCACGGTGAACGCCCGGTGATCCCAGCTGGCCTCCGACCAGTTCCAGTCGCCGTCGGCCCCGGCCACCTCGCGGCGCGTGATCAGCGGGCTCGGGTTGGTCAGGTCGGTGATGTCGTACAGGCTGACCGCGAGCTTGCGCCCGTTCTCGTCGTTCATGCCGATCCCGATCAGGCGGGTCGCACCCAGCACCGGCCGGAAGAAGTCGTTCCAGCCGGAGACGATGAACTCGCTCTTCTCCTCGACGTGCCCGTCCGGATCGATCGAGAACGCGTGGAACGGATCGGTGCGCTCGTAGGTGACCGCGAACGCTCGGTCGTCGAGGAAGACGGCGCCGAAGAGCGACTGGCCGACGCCGAAGTCGTCCTGGTCGATGGGCGTGAGGCGGTGGCGATCGGAGGCGTCCCACGTCTGCAGGTAGCTCGATGACCCGTCGTTCCACTCCGGGCCCGAGAAGACGCGCAACTGGTCGTTGCGGAAGTCCATGTGGAACTGCGAGCGCACGTGCCGGGCCACGGAGACGGTATCGCCCAGCGTCATGCTGCCGTCGAGCTCGGAGAACTCCACGATGGATACCTTGCTGTTCTGCTCGTTCCACTCCGTGGGGGCCTGCGCCACGAGCAGGACGTCCTGCTCCGCGTGGATCGCCGTGACGTAGCCGCCGAGGTCGAGCTGGCTGCGCTCGATCAGCGCGCCCGTGGTCACGTCGAAGCTCGTGACGAAGGCCCGGTTGATCCAGCGGTATTCGCCGTCCGCGTCCTCGCCCCAGCCATTGTAGGACGCGGCCACGTAGAGGGCGTCTCGGTCCGCGCCGTTCGCGTACCGGCTGGTCGTGATCTGCCCCGGCACATCGACCCGTGACAGGAGCGTGGGCGCATGCCGGTTCGAGACGTCGAAGACGAGGACCGTCCCCCCCTCGTTGCGCGACACGGCGAGGCTGCCGGGGGTGGCGCGCATACCGCCCCACTCGTTCATCAGCACGATCGCGCGGTCGCCATCCACGTACATCTCGACCGGGGTCCCGGCGATGGGCGCCCGCGCGACCAGCGTCGGGGCTCCCAGGTCATGGATATCGATGACCTGCAGGCCGCGGTACGCGTTGAGGTTCAGGAGGTGCCCGTCTCCGAGGACCCGGTAAATGTCGCCCTCCTCGAGCTCGCGCTCCTCCTCTTCCTCCTCTTCCTCCTCTTCCTCTTCTTCCTCCTCCTCCTCGCCATGGTAGTACGACGGGTACCAGTCGTCCGCCGATACGAAGGACGTGCCGGAGAGGGCCTCGCCGCTCTCCGCCGTGTCCTCGAGCGTGTCTCCCGGGGCGCCGTCGCTCTCCGGGCCATTCGCGCCGGGCGCGCATCCTGGGGCGAGCAAGAGGAGCGCCGCTCCGAGCCAGCATGGGAACGCCACGCCGCGTTCGAAGAATAAGAATCTCATACCACCTCCGTGTGTTGCACCGACTCCAGCCAAGTGGTGGAGCCTACATTGTATGGGGTGCAGGATGCCCCTGGAACAAGGGGAAAGCGCCGTGAAGGATGGGCGAACACGGGGCTCGCGATACGCACAGTCGCCGGCCATGTGGGCGGCTGGTGTCTCGATGGACGCATTCCTCCGCGCGCGCCACACGCCCTGGCCGAGCTCGCCGCGCGGGGAGGGCGGCGCCCCGTTCGCGCTTGCGGGGCCCGGGGGTTGCTGATACGCGTCGAAAGCGCTTCTTCCGGGGTATTGGCCATGCGTTTCGCGCGCGCTCTCTCCCTCTCGTCTCTGGCGATGCTCGCCGCGATCACCGGGGCCCTCACGACGGCCTGCGAGCGCCGCGCGCCGGGCGAGGCGCCCGCCGCCGCGCAGTCGTCCGCCGCGCCGTCCGCTGCCGAGAGCGCGAATCGCAAGGCCCCTGGGGTGACGAAGATCGCCGCGCCCCGGGGCGACGATCGCTTCGCCGCCCAGATCGCGGCGAACCTCCCCCGGGTGCCCGACCCGGCGATCCAGGTCCCCGAGGGCGGCGGCGCGGGCGCCGCGCTCGACAACGGCGTCTTTCGCGATCGCGTGATCGCCTTCGTCCGCCAGGTGGCCGCGGGCGGCGACAAGGTGACCTGCGATCTGCCCCTGTCGTCAAAGCGCCCATTCCGCGCCGTCGTGTGGGGCTATCGGGACGGCAAGCAGATCGCGCGCGGCGAGGCGTCGGACGCGGGGCTGTGCGTGGCCTTGAAGGACGCGGCGCGCCGCGCCGTGGCCGCGGCCGGCGGCGCGCGCGAGGCGCTCGCGGGCGCGCGGCTCGTCGTGGAGCTGCCGGACCACCACGAGTCGATGGTCGAGCACCAGGGCAAGGGCGTCGAGCTCACCCACGGCCTCGTGCCGGTCCGCGTCCTCGACAAGGCCCTCCTCCAGCGGCGCATCGAGGACGGCGAGCGCTATCTCCTGCGCGTCATCGACCCGGCGCACAAGGGCGTTCACAAGTACTACCACGCTCCCGTCGACCGGTTCGAGCCCGAGCTCCACACGATCTACAGCGCGTCCACGGCGTTCACGCTGCTGAAGCTCAACGCGTACAGGCCCGACGAGCGCCTCCTCCGCGCCGCGAAGGACGCCGCCGGCTTCATGATGCGCATGCAGAGCCACGAGCAGCGCGATCGCACGGCCGGCGCCTTCTTCTATGCGTTCGACCTGGAGCGGCAGCGCCCCGAGCGCCGGCTGGTGGTGGGCACGGCGTCGAAATCGATCTTCACCCTGCTCGAGCTGCACGCGCTGACGAAGGAGAAGAGGTACCTCGAGTCGGCCGTGCTCGCGGCCACCTGGCTCGTGTCGATGCAGCGCCCGGACGGCAGCGTGCGCTCGGTCCTCACCGGGCAGGCGGGGGGCGCGTGGAAGGTCCAGGGGAAGGAGTCGATGCTCTACACCGGGCAGGTCCTCTCCGCGCTGTCGCGCACCTACCGGGCCACGAAGGACCGGAAGTTCCTCGACGCGGCGGCCCAGACCGCGGGGTACTTGCTCGGCAAGATCTCCACGAAGGGCTGCTATCTCGGCGACGATTACCGGAAGCCCAACCCGATCTCGAGCTCGTGGGCGGTGCTGTCGCTGCTCGACTTCGCCAGGGCGAGCGGCGAGGAGCGCTTCGAGCAGGCCGTCTTCCGCTGCGCCGATGATCTCCTCCGGCGGCAGTGGCGCCGGCCGGAGGACGTCTACCGCTATGGCCGCTGGCAGCGGTCGCGGTCGAGCAGCGGCAACGGGTGGCTCGCCGAGGTGATGTCGGAGGTGTACCTCTATTGCCGCGAGGAGGGCAGAGGCGGCTGCGCGCCGTACAAGGACGCGACGATCGCGGCCATCCGGCTGCTCTTGCAATACACCTACGGGCCGGACAACGCGTTCGTGGTCAAGAACCCGAAGGCGGCCGAAGGAGGGGTGTTCTGGAGCGTCCGGGACCGCTACGTCCGCACCGATTCGGTCTGCCACGCGATGAACGCGTACCTCAACGTGGTCGGCGAGCTGGGCGACGGCCCGCTGCTCGAGCTGCCCGAGCGGCCGCTCGCCGAGCGGATGGCGCTCGCCGCGGAGGCGGCGGACGCGGCGCAGGCCGCCGGGGTCGCCGAGGACGAGCGCGAGGAGCGCGACGAGGCCGCCGCCGGGCAGCCGTCCAGGGGGCCCTCCGGGCCGCGGGGCGAGGACCCGGACGACGAGGAGGGGAGCGACAGGGGGCCGGCGGCGCGGCAGCCCTGAGGCGAGGGCGCCGCGCGGGGCGGGCGAACATCTCGGGCGAACATCTCGGGCGAACATCTCGGGCGAACATCTCGGGCAAACATCTCGTTTGCAATCGTCGTGCCCGGCCGGTAAAAGCGGCTGGCGTCGAGACGGAGGCCTCGTTTCAAGCCGCTCTCGCACCAGGAGAACCGTCATGTCTCAAGTGAAGGTCTACGGGATCAAGGACAAGCTCAACCCCGTGAAGGAGAAGCTGTCGGGGGTGATCCACGCCTGCGTCATGGAAGCGCTGCAGTTCCCGGCGGACAAGCGGGCGCACCGCTTCTTCCCGATGGAGCGGGAGGACATGCTGGCGCCGGGCGGGCGCACCGACGCGTACACGATCATCGAGATCTCGATGATGACGGGGCGCAGCGTGGAGACGAAGAAGAAGCTCGTGCGGCTCCTGTTCGACCGGATCCGGGATGAGGTCGGCATCAGCCACCAGGACATCGAGATCTGCATCTCGGAGTCGCCGCCCCACGACTGGGGGTTCCGCGGCATGCACGGCGACGAGGTCACGCTGAATTACAAGGTCAATATCTAGATCGGCGATCACCCGCCTCGGATGCGGGCCCATCTCGACGTCCTCGGTGCTCAGCGCACCTGAGCGCGCTCCCGCGCCGAGGACGCCGATCTGGGCCCGCGTCCCGTCGATCGGAGCACGAGGCGCGCGCCACGGGCGGCCGGCGGCCGTCGAGGTGCCTTGACGCCGCGGTCGGGCGCACCTTGCATGAGCGCATGCTCCGGGCGATCGCAGACGACGTGTGGGCGTACGAGAGGGACCTCCGGCTGCCGGTCGGCTTTCTGCCGTCGCGCGCGACGGTCGTGAGGCGGGCCGATGGCGGGATCATCATCCATTCGCCGCTCGCGTTCGACGACGCCACAGCCAGGGCGATCGACGCGCTCGGCGAGGTGCGCGCCCTCGTCGCCCCGAGCTGCCTCCATCACCTCTTCCTGAAGGCCGCGACCGAACGCTGGCCGCACGCGAGCGTGCTCGGGGCGCCTGGGCTCGAGAAGAAGCTGCGTGGCCTTCGCTTCTCCCCGCTGCCTCGGGCCGGCGTGGCGCCGGAGATCGGCGATGATCTCGCCGTACGCCGCGTGGAGGGCGTGCCGTACATCACGGAGCACGTGTTCCTGCACGCGCGCTCGCGGACGCTCATCGTGACGGATCTCCTCTTCAACGTGCACGAGGTCCGCGGCTTCGGCATGAAGATCTTCCTCTGGCTCGGCGGCGCTTGGAAGAAGACCGCGCAGGACCGCGTGTGGCGCGTGCTCACCAGGGACCGCGCCGCGACCTCGCGGAGCGTCGCCGACATCCTCGCGTGGGACTTCGAGCGCGTCGTCATCGCCCACGGCGATGTCATCGACAACGACGCGAAGTACCGGACGCGCGCGGCGCTCGCGTGGATCGGCGGCGGGGCTGCCCTGCTCCCGCCGGCCTGAGGGATCCCCTCATTATCGCAGCGAAATCTGGCGAATTGATGGTCACATCGAATCACTCCACGGTAGGCACATGTACGATCATTGGCGACATGACCATCGAACCCCTGAGCTTCATGGACGTCGAAGCGAAGAGTTGCGTCATGCGAGTGAGAAATCGTCGTCGCTGGTCGGAATATACATTGGTAGGAGGCGACCAGCGAGCTTACCGCATGCGCCGTTGGTTCGAGCGACATCATGACGACTCTCGCGAAGGACGCGCACAAGCCTGCCGCACATGGCTCCGCGTCTGCGCCGCCTAAGCAGACCATCCGTCCGAAAATCGACCAGAAGTACATCCAGGCCTTCGTCGAGAATTTGTTCGGCGATGACCTGCACGCGATGCGCGTCCTGTCGCTCGCGAACGGCGTCGTTGGCGTCCTGCAGGCGGCGGTGCTGGCCATCCATGCCATCGGCCAAGCGTATGCGAAGGTCGCCAACATCAAACCGAAGAGTGGGGTCAAGCAGGTCGACCGGCTGCTGAGCAATACCGGCATCGACGTGTTTCATTCCCTGAGGTCGTGGGTACAGTTCGTGATCGGGGTCCGCAAAGAGATTGTGGTCGCATTGGACTGGACGGACTTCGAGAAGGACGACCACACGACGCTCTGCGCCTACCTTGTGACGCGGCATGGTCGTGCGACGCCGCTGGCATGGAAGACGGTAAAGAAGTCCGCGTTAAAAGGTACCCAGAAGGACCACGAATACGAGCTCATCGAGTGGCTTCACGGCGCCATCGACGAGACGGTCGAGGTCGTTCTGCTCGCCGACCGGGGCTTCGGCGATCGCAAGCTCTACGACTTTTTGGAGTTCATCGGCTGGAACTTCGTCATCCGTTTCCGCGGTTGTATCGTCGTCGAGAACGCGGTCGGGGAAGCGAGGCCCGCCGACGCCTGGGTGCCCGCGAGCCGCCGCGCCACGATGCTGCGCGATGTGCGCGTCACCGACGACCGCGCAAAGGTTCCAGCCATCGTCCTTGTTCACGCACCGAAGATGAAGGAGGCGTGGTGTCTGGCCACAACGCTTTCGGATCGCAAGGCGGGCGACATCGTCAAGCTCTACGGCAAGAGGTTCACGATCGAGGAGACGTTTCGAGACATCAAGGACAACCACTTCGGGATGGGCCTCTCCGCCACGCACATCCGCAACGCCGGGCGGCGCGATCGGCTGCTGCTGCTCGCGGCTATCGCCCATGCGCTCTTGACGCTGCTCGGCGCTGCGAGCGAGGAAGCCGGTCTCGATCGATACCTAAAGGTCAATACGGTCAAGCGCCGCACACACTCGCTCTATCGCCAGGGGCTCTACTGGTACGACTGCCTTCCCACCTTGCGCGAGGACTGGCTTCGGCCCCTCATGATTGCCTTTGACCGCATCGTCCGGGAGCACGCCGTCTTCCGCGAGATCTTCGGTATTATTTGAGGGGATTCCCCAGCCCGCCGGCGGGATGAGCGCTCGCGGGAGATCTCGGCCGTTGGCGCGCGTGGCGCTCGGCTCGGAGGGGGGGGTATCGACGTGCCCGATGCGGCCTGGGCTCTGGCGCGGTGAGAGAAAGAGCGGCGAAGGGGCTCCTCGAGGCCGGCGCGGGGGCTGCCGGGGTCGAGATCGGACACAGCGGTTCGACGTTCGGCATGGTGGCGTCGGGGCGCCCTTGCTGGCCATCGCGCCCAAGGCTTGCGAAAATTCACCACCTCGTCGATCGCGGATGGCCTCGATCTCCTCGTGCCCACCTCGAACCCCCTTCAAGATGTCTGCGCGTGAAGCGCAAGGGAGCACCACCATGATCATCCATCACACCGGAATCGGCGTCTCGGATGTCGCCGGTTCGGCAGCCTTCTACGACGCCGTGCTCGGCGCGCTCGGTTATCGGCGGGTCATGCGGCTGCCGGAGGACACCGGAGCCGATGCCGTGGGGTACGGCGTGGACTATCCGGCGTTCTGGATCGATCGGTTTCATCCCCATGGCACACGGAACCATACGGCTTTCGTGGCGCACAGCCGAGCGGAGGTCGATGCCTTTCATGCGGCGGCTTTGAGGTCGGGCGGCACGGACAACGGCCCACCGGGGCTGCGCGATACCACGCAAGGATATCCGCCCGGCTATTACGCGGCGTTCGTGCTCGACCCGGACGGCAACAACATGGAAGCGCTTTTCATGGAGAGCGGCTCTCCGGCGCCCTGAGCTTTCGCCGGGCTTGCCGGGCTGCCCCCGTTCCATCCTCGTCCACTCCGTCTGGTTCGAGGCCAGGGTGCAGCGCGCCGCGAGGGCGCCGCTCAGGATCGCGAAGCGCTCGCCGGCCGGGGGCGGCCGGGCGCGCGGGGGCGGGCCCTCGCGCCCGGGGTCCTCGTCCCGAGCGCCTCGCGCACGGACGTGGCCGTGGCGGCGCGCGCGATCCACCGATCGAGCTTCGCCGGGTCGGTGCAGGCCCGGATGCGCGCCTCGTCGTCCCGCGAGGGCGAGAGCCCGCGCGCTCGCAGCAGCGTCATCAGCGCTTCTTGCCGGCCCTCGGCGCGGCCCCTGGCCTCGCCCTTGGCCTCGCCCTCGGCGCGGCCCTTCTTCCGTCCCTGCGCTTCGAGAAAGAGGCGGAGCTTCCTGGCAGCAGGGGTTTCCGGGATCTTGTCGGGGTTCATCGAGGCCTCCCTGAGGAGCGCCAGCATGCGCTCGCTGAGCACGGACAGGATCGCACGCTGCTGCGCGCGTCGCAACGCGGGGGGCAGCCGCTCGGTCAGCTCGAACGCCCGCTCGACGACGGCGCGCGCCCTGGGCCCGTGGCGGTGCTGCATGGCCCACGCCGCGAAGAGCGCGAGCTCCGGGTGGCGCTCGTCGAGCAGCGCCTTGCTCTCGGCGGCGCCGAGGTGCAGCACGACCGGCTTGAGCTGGAGCACGGTGCCGAGGCGCGTGCGCACGCAGGCCACGCGCTCGGCCCAGCGGGCGACGGCGCGGCGGGCGGTGATGACGAGCACGTCGCCGGCCACGCCGGTCTGATCGTGGAGCAGGCTGGCCGCGAGGGGCCATCGGCGGCGCTTGGCCGGGTCGACGCCGCGCTGCAGCTCGACCAGGACCCAGCGCCGCTGGCCCCCGCGGTAGACGAGATCCAGCCGCAGCTCGGCGGGCTTGACGAAGCGGAGCGTGGCGTCGGACGGCTTGAGGCTCCGCGGCAGCTTCACGCCGGTGAGCGTGGAGACGAGCGCGCCGAGCAGCCCTGGCTGCTCGCGCAACGCGACGATCAGGACCTCGTGCGGTGTGCCCGGCACGACGCTGTGACTACGACGGGAGGAGGGGAGTCGGCCAGTTTTTTTCTTCAACCTCATCGCGCGCGGACATGGCCTGTTGCGCCTCGCCGCATGCAGAAATCGAAATGGGCGATGAGGTCTGCCCGTAATAGGTTATTTCAGGCTCGGCGGAGCGTTCTCGTTTCCTGCCTTGTTCTGCATGTGGATACCTCCCTCGTGAAAGGGGCGACCGTACGGGGACCGAGCGAGCACCTGACGCGTACGCGTAAGTCCGCGTCCAGTCCTCGCTTTTTCGGAGTCGCATGCGCCGGCGGCGGGGTCGTAGGCGCCGGCGGCGGGGTCGCATGCGCCGGCGGCGGAGTCGCATGCGCCGGCGGCGGGGTCGCATGCGCCGGCGGCGGGGTCGCATGCGCCGGCGGCGGAGTCGCATGCGCCGGCGGCGGAGTCGCATGCGCCGGCGGCGGGGTCATATGCGCCGGCGGCGGAGTCGTATGCGCCGGCGGCGGGGTCATATGCGCCGGCGGCGGAGTCGTATGCGCCGGCGGCGGGGTCGCATGCGCCGGCGGAAATGTCCTCCCTGGTGCTGGCTCGGAAGGCCGAGGCAACCGCGGAGAGCACCATGGCGACGGCAGAGGGCGCTGCGACGGCGACGACCCGCGAAGAGGGGCGGGCGCGATGGAGACTCTTCAGGATCGCGACGCGCTCGCCGGCCGGGGGCGGCCGGGCGCGCGGGGGCGAGCCCTCGCGCCCGTGGCCCTCGTCCCGAGCGCCTCGCGCACGGACGTGGCCGTGGCGGCGCGCGCGATCCATCGATCGAGCTTCGCCGGGTCGGTGCAGGCCCGGATGCGCGCCTCGTCGTCCCGCGAGGGCGAGAGCCCGCGCGCTCGCAGCAGCGTCATCAGCGCTTCTTGCCGGCCCTCGGCGCGGCCCCTGGCCTCGCCCTCGGCGCGGCCCCTGGCCTCGCCCTCGGCGCGGCCCTTGGCCTCGCCCTCGGCGCGGCCCTTCTTCCGTCCCTGCGCTTCGAGAAAGAGGCGGAGCTTCCTGGCAGCAGGGGTTTCCGGGATCTTGTCGGGGTTCATCGAGGCCTCCCTGAGGAGCGCCAGCATGCGCTCGCTGAGCACGGACAGGATCGCACGCTGCTGCGCGCGTCGCAACGCGGGGGGCAGCCGCTCGGTCAGCTCGAACGCCCGCTCGACGACGGCGCGCGCCCTGGGCCCGTGGCGGTGCTGCATGGCCCACGCCGCGAAGAGCGCGAGCTCCGGGTGGCGCTCGTCGAGCAGCGCCTTGCTCTCGGCGGCGCCGAGGTGGAGCACGACCGGCTTGAGCTGGAGCACGGTGCCGAGGCGCGTGCGCACGCAGGCCACGCGCTCGGCCCAGCGGGCGACGGCGCGGCGGGCGGTGATGACGAGCACGTCGCCGGCCACGCCGGTCTGATCGTGGAGCAGGCTGGCCGCGAGGGGCCATCGGCGGCGCTTGGCCGGGTCGACGCCGCGCTGCAGCTCGACCAGGACCCAGCGCCGCTGGCCCCCGCGGTAGACGAGATCCAGCCGCAGCTCGGCGGGCTTGACGAAGCGGAGCGTGGCGTCGGACGGCTTGAGGCTCCGCGGCAGCTTCACGCCGGTGAGCGTGGAGACGAGCGCGCCGAGCAGCCCCGGCTGCTCGCGCAACGCGACGATCAGGACCTCGTGCGGTGTGCCCGGCACGACGCTGTGACTACGACGGGAGGAGGGGAGTCGGCCAGTTTTTTTTCTTCAACCTCATCGCGTGCGGACATGGCCTGTTGCGCCTTGCCGCATGCAGAAACCGAAATGGATGATGAGGTCTGCCCGGAATAGGGTGTTCCGGGCCCGGCGGAGTGTTCTCGTTTCCTGCCTTGTTCTGCATGTGGATACCTCCCTCGTGAACGGGGCGACCGTACGGGGACCGAGCGAGCACCCGACGCGTACGCGTAACTCCGCGTCCAGTCCTTGATTTTTCGGAGTCGTAGGCGCCGGCGGCGGAGTCGTGTGCGCCGGCGGCGGAGTCGCATGCGCCGGCGGCGGAGTCGCATGCGCCGGCGGCGGAGTCGTATGCGCCGGCGGCGGAGTCGCATGCGCCGGCGGCGGAGTCGTGTGCGCCGGCGGCGGAGTCGCATGCGCCGGCGGAAATGTCCTCCCTGGTGCTGGCTCGGAAGGCCGAGGCGACCGCGGAGAGCACCATGGCGCCCGCAGAGGGCGCTGCGACGGCGACGACCCGCGAAGAGGGGCGGGCGCGGTGGAGACTCTTCAGGATCGCGACGCGCTCGCCGGCCGGGGGCGGCCGGGCGCGCGGGGGCGAGCCCTCGCGCCCGGGGTCCTCGTCCCGAGCGCCTCGCGCACGGACGTGGCCGTGGCGGCGCGCGCGATCCACCGATCGAGCTTCGCCGGGTCGGTGCAGGCCCGGATGCGCGCCTCGTCGTCCCGCGAGGGCGAGAGCCCGCGCGCTCGCAGCAGCGTCATCAGCGCTTCTTGCCGGCCCTCGGCGCGGCCCTTGGCCTCGCCCTCGGCGCGGCCCTTCTTCCGTCCCTGCGCTTCGAGAAAGAGGCGGAGCTTCCTGGCAGCAGGGGTTTCCGGGATCTTGTCGGGGTTCATCGAGGCCTCCCTGAGGAGCGCCAGCATGCGCTCGCTGAGCACGGACAGGATCGCACGCTGCTGCGCGCGTCGCAACGCGGGGGGCAGCCGCTCGGTCAGCTCGAACGCCCGCTCGACGACGGCGCGCGCCCTGGGCCCGTGGCGGTGCTGCATGGCCCACGCCGCGAAGAGCGCGAGCTCCGGGTGGCGCTCGTCGAGCAGCGCCTTGCTCTCGGCGGCGCCGAGGTGGAGCACGACCGGCTTGAGCTGGAGCACGGTGCCGAGGCGCGTGCGCACGCACGCCACGCGCTCGGCCCAGCGGGCGACGGCGCGGCGGGCGGTGATGACGAGCACGTCGCCGGCCACGCCGGTCTGATCGTGGAGCAGGCTGGCGGCGAGCGGCCATCGGCGGCGCTTGGCCGGGTCGACGCTGCGCTGCAGCTCGACCAGGACCCAGCGCCGCCGGCCCCCGCGGTAGACGAGATCCAGCCGCAGCTCGGCGGCCTTGACGAAGCGGAGCGTGGCGTCGGACGGCTTGAGGCTCCGCGGCAGCTTCACGCCGGTGAGCGCGGAGACGAGCGCGCCGAGCAGCCCCGGCTGCTCGCGCAACGCGACGATCAGGACCTCGTGCGACGTGCCCGGCACGACGCTGTGACTACGACGGGAGGAGGGGAGTCGGCCAGTTTTTTTCTTCAACCTCATCGCGCGCGGACATGGCCTGTTGCGCCTCGCCGCATGCAGAAACCGAAATGGGCGCCGGGGTCTGCCCGGAATATCTCTGGCGCGGGAAGTTGCCCCAGATCAGCAGAGAGACCGCCACGGCGCCAGGGCCGCCAAGAGGAGAGGGGAAGAGACGTCCCGGCATCTGGGCCTGCAGTCCCCCTGGCTTCTTGGCGCCTTTGGCGTCATGGCGGCTCGCTTCCCAGCCCGACTCCCCGCGGTAGAGCTAGTCCTCGAAGCCGAGATCGACGACCTTGAGGTTGTCGCCCATCTCGAAGTGGTCGTCGCCGCAATGGGCCGTGGCCCCGCCGCAGCCGGGGGAGCCGAGGCCGCCGCTCAGGTTCTCGCCCCAGCACTTGATCTGGTTCGTGTCGAGGAGCGCGCAGGTCACGGGGCTCGTGACGGAGGTCACGACGGCCCTGGCGGTGCGGCCGAAGCCCAGGTCGACCCTGGGAAGCAAGCTCCCCATCTGGCCGGTGCCGATGCCGCGCGGCGAGGTGTCGTGGAGGCCGAGCTGGCCCCTGTCGTTCCTCCCCCAGCACTTGATCGTGTCGTCGTCGAGCAATGCGCACGTGTGATCCTCGCCGGCGGAGACGGCCTTGGCGGTGCGCCCAGGGCCCAGGTGAACCGTGGGGAGCATGCTCATGTCGTTGGGCCCGTCGCCCATGTCGTTCGTGTGGCCGAGGCCGAGCTGGCCGTAGCCATTCTTCCCCCAGCACTTGACCGCGTTGTTGTCGAGCAGCGCGCAGGTGTGGTCGTACCCGGCAGAGATGGCCTTGGCGGTGCGCCCGGCGCCCAGAGGGACCGTCGGGAGGCTCGCGCCCATCTCGCCGAGGGCGTCTCCCCGGTCGCTCTCGTCGCCGAGGCCGAGCTGGCCATGATTGTTCTCGCCCCAGCATTTGACCGTGTCGTCGTCCAGCAAGGCGCACGTGTGCCCCCCTCCGGCAGAGACGGCCTTGGCCGTGCGATCGGGGCCCAGATCGATGGCGTCGAGCGTGTCGCCCATCTCGCCCGAGCCGTCACCTCGATTGTCCTTGTCGCCGAGGCCGAGCTGGCCGCTGCCGTTGAACCCCCAGCACTTGACCGAGCCGTCATCGAGCACGGCGCAGGCGTGGCCGTTGCCGACGGACGCGGACGTGACCGTGCGCTCCGCGCCCAGGTGGATGAAGTCGAGGCTGGCCATCTCGCCTGCGTTGTCGCCGAGGGTGGCCGCGTTGCCCGTGCCGAGGCTGCCGACGTAGTTGGCGCCCCAGCACGTGATGCCGGTCTGTGACGACGAGGGGAGCAGCTTGAGCGCGCAGGAGAAATGGCTCCCCGCCATCACGGAGGTCACGTCACCGATGAGGGTGTTCGAGAGGTAAACGCCCATCTCGTAGGGCTGGTCGCCTCGGCTGACGTTGTCCTCCAGGCCGAGCTGGCCGCTCGCGTTGTATCCCCAGCACTTGACGCCGCCCGTCGTCAGGTGCGCGCAGGCGTGGTTCCTGCCCACGCTGAGCCCTTGCGCCGTCTGGCTGCCCGCGGGGGTGTAGGGGAGCGCGTTGCCCATCTCGCCGCTGTCGTCGCCGCGGCGGCCGTCGTCGGTGGGGATGCCGAAGCCGAGCCTGCCGTCCTGATCGGATCCCCAGCATTTGAACCACCGCTTGCCGGAGTCGATGACGCACGTGTGCTCGCCGCCGGCGGCGATCGACAGGGGGATCAGCGGATCCTCGCTGTCGATGTCCGTCCCGACGTCGACGTACGGCAGCCCGTCACCCATGCTCGCGGCGGTGTGGCCTCGCTGGTTCCCGTCCTCGTAGCCGAGCGCTCCGCTGGAGTTGCTCCCCCAGCACTTGATCCGATCGTCGTCGAGCACGACGCACGTATGATTGCCGCCGGCGGCGATCGCCTTCGCGGTGTGGTCCCCGGTGAGGGATGACCCCAGGTCGACGGTCGCGAGGGTGCTCATCTCATTGGCGTCATTGCCCCGCTCGTTGGTGTCGCCGAGCCCGAGCTCGCCCGCCTCGTTGCCCCCCCAGCACTTGACCTCATCCGTATCGAGGATGACGCACGTGTGATTGTAACCGGCGGTGATCGCCTTGGCGGTGCGGTCCAACCCCAGGTAGACGACCGGGAGGTCGTCGCCCATCTCGCCCGGCGCGTCGCCGCGGTCGAACGCGTGAGAATCGGAGCCGGTGGGGGTGCCGGACATCAGGCCGAGGTTCCCGTCCTCGTTGTCGCCCCAGCACTTGACCTCGCCCGTGTTGAGCAGCGCGCACATGTGGTCGTTCGCGATCGCCACGCGCGTGGCGAAGAGGCCCGTGCCGAGATCGACGGCCGGGAGATCGTCGCCCATCTCGCTGGACAGGCTCCCCACGGTGGTCCAGTAGGGGAGGCCGAGGCCGAGCTTGCCGTAGTTGTTGCTCCCCCAGCACTTGAGCGCGTCGTCCTCGAGGAGAGCGCACGTGGCGTTGTGGCCGGCGAAGATGGCCTTCGCCGTGTGAGGCGCGCCGAGGCCGTTCGTCCCGAGGTCGACGGTCGGGAGGTTGTCGCCCATCTCGTACGGCTGATCGCCGATGTTCAAGTAGCTCTCGAGCTCGAGGCCGAGCTGGCCCGAGGCGTTGTAGCCCCAGCACTTGACCGTGTCGTCGTCGAGCAGGGCGCACGTGTGATCGCCGCCGGTCGCGATCGCCTTGGCCGTGCGCCCCGTCCCGAGGTTGACGAACGGGAGGTCATCGTAGGTCGTGGCCGCGGAGACGCCGCGGTCCAGCGTGTCGCCGAGCCCGAGCTGGCCGTAGGCGTTGTCCCCCCAGCATTTGACGAACCCCCCCTCGAAGATCGCGCAGGTGTGGCGCGCGCCGGTGTCGACGCTGCCGGGCCCCAGGACCCGGAGCTCGGCGGGCGCGATGGACGTGAGCTCCCCGAGGTCCTCCGCCCCGGGGTCGGCGGTGCACGCGGCGACGAGGCTCACCGCGAGCGCGGCCCCGGGAGAGACAGGGCGGCGGCGCCTCCGAGAGGCGCGGTTCTTGTCGGTCCGATTCGGTTGTGCAGGGAGAGATGTCACAGAGCCGTCCTTTCGTGGCTCGCCGGTTGCAGCGAGCTTGTCGCCGAGGCGGTCAGAGCGCATGTCGGCTGCTGCCCGTCAGCCTCGCGGGTCGCGGGTCGCGGGCGCCACGGACGCAACGCGCATACCAGCCAGCGCGGCGCGGCCAGCGCACCTGCCGGTGTTCGAACCCGGGGCGGCGAGCGCTGGCCGGCGCCAGGACCTGGGTTCGAGGCGCTCCGCGGCGCGCCGAGGTCACGTGACATGTCACGGTTGATGCGCGCCGAGGTCACGTGACATGTCACGGTCGCCGCGCGCGGAGGTCACGTGCCATGTCACGGTCGCCGCGCGCGGAGGTCACGTGCCATGTCACGGTCGCCGCGCGCGGAGGTCACGTGCCATGTCACGGTCGCCGCGCGCCTTGCTCTCGGCGGCGCCGCGGTGGAGCGCGACCGGCTCGCGCTGGAGCGCCGTGCCGAGGCGCGCCCGCGCGCACGCCACGCGCGCGGCCCGGCGGGCCCTGGCGACGGCGCGGCGCGATCGGCTAGTCTCCGCCCTCGCGCGCCACCCCGTCCGGCACGGCGCGGTCGACAGAGGAGCTCCGCCCATGTTCAAACGCATCGCGCACGTGTGCCTGAACGTCCGAGATCTGCAACGTTCGGTCGACTTCTACGGGAAGCTCGGGTTCACCATCAAGTTCCGCTTCACCCGCGGTGGCGCGCCGTTCGGGGCCTATCTCGAGATCGCCGACGGCAACTTCGTGGAGATGTTCGAGGACCGCACGCTCGGCGAGGTGGTGAACACCGGGATCGCCCATTTCTGCCTCGAGACCGAGGACATGGATGCCGTCATGGCCACGCTGAAGCGCCGCGGCGTGCCCTTCACGGAGAAGAAGCTCGGCTGCGACAACACCTACCAGATCTGGCTCACGGACCCGGACGGCAACCGGTTCGAGGTGCACCAGTACACGCCCGCCAGCACGCAACATACCGGCGGGGTGATCGAGGCGGACTGGTGATCTCGGCGCGCGCCTGATCCGGGATCGCGCTCAGGGGTGGCTCGCGCGCGCGGGCGGCTGCCCGGTGTGGCTCGCGATCCAGCGCTCCAGATCGGCGCGTGACGCCACGCCGGTGCGCCGGTCGAGCTCGCGTCCGCGGTGGAAGAGCAGGAACGTCGGCACCCCCTGGATGCGCCGACGCCCGGCCTCGGCGGGATCGGCGTCGGTGTCCAGCTTCAGGACCAGCATCTTGCCCGCGTGGTTGCGCCCCAGCGCGTCGACGATCGGCGCCACCGTGCGGCACGGGCCGCACCAGGTGGCCCAGCAATCGACCAGGATCGGAACGGGAGAGCTCGCGATCGCCTGAGCCAGCGCGGCCCCGTCCACCGGCTGCGGAGCGCCCGCCGTGTCGAGCTGGGCCTTGCAGCGGCCACAGCGGGGGCGATCCCGCACCCGCTCGTCCGCCACCCGGTTGATCGAGCCGCAGCGGCCGCAACGGTAGATAGCCATGCTCCTTCTCCTTGCTCTCGCCGCGCGCGCGGCGCTGCCCTGTCCATGAATTTGGATCCGATGTCTATCCTGGCAACCAGGGGCTTTACACGCCGCCGTCGGGCTCCAGGGGCAAATCATGGAACCCACGAAGGAGCCCACGAAGATGTCCGAGCAGACCGAGCAGGCCAAGCCGCATGTCGGCGGCGAGCAGCAGGAGCCGGGGGCGCCGACGCGGCACCTGGAAGACGACGAGACCACGCAGGGCGCGAGCGACGTCGAGCAGATCGCCCGCCAGCAGGGCGTCTCGCAGCGGGGATACACGGCGGACGGTCCGCATAAGGACCGTCCGGCGCAGTTCGATCCGGCCCACCCGGGCGGGCGGCCCGAGGGCGATCCGCGCCGCTGACGAGGAGGGCAGGGGCCGCGGCGCGGGCGCGCGGGCATGGCGAGGCGGCGCGCGGGCATGGCGAGGCGGCGCGCGGCGCGGGCTACTCCGCCGGGGCCTCGCACGCCCGCCGCGTCACCTCGTGGCGGTAGTCGAACATCCGCTCGAGCTTGCGGCGAACGAAGCGGGCGCCGCCGAGCCGGCCGATGGCGCCGAACGGGAGCTCGTACGCCACGTGATCGGTGAGGTAGCAGCCGCCCGCGCCGTCGGGATCCATGCGGTGCGTGTGGACCCAGCGCCGGAACGGCCCGCTGCGCTGCGTGTCCTGGAACAGCCGACCCGGCTCGTAGCGCGTGTGCTCCGCGACCCAGCGCAGCGGGACGGGGCCCACCCGCGTCTCGACGATCGCGCGCGCGCCGACCTGGAGGCCGCCGGTCCTCTCCAGGACGCGCATCCGCTCCCAGGGCGGCGTGAGGCGCTCGAGCGCGTCGGGCTGCTCGTGGAAGGCGAAGACCCGCTCGGGGGGCGCGGCGATGCGCGTGCGCTTCTCGAAGATGGGCATCGCCGCGAGCATGGATCGCCGCGTGGGGGCGCGCTCGCACGGCCCGGGTCGGCGGCGGCGCGCTGGCGGAGCGTCGCTCGCCGGCTGGCCGATCGTGCCAGGGGCTCGTGGCGCTGGGTGGAACTCGGTCGAGGGCGCCGTCGGAGGAGCCCATCGGTACATGAAGGCGGGGAGGCGGGAAGGGGTGATTTGGAACTCGGTCGAGGGCGCCGTCGGAGGAGCCCATCGGAGCGGCCACGCAGAGGGAGCCGATCGGAGCGGCCGTGCGGAGGCGCCGTGCGGAGGCGTTGTGCGCGACGAGCGCCGCGGCGTCGTCGGTCGTGCGGCATCCCGGAGGGAGCAGGGGCACCCGCTCGACCTTCTGGCCGGCGATGAGCGCCGGTGTGCTCCGCCGGCGTGCGCGTGCGATGGGCGAGCTCCCACGGGAATCGGGAGCGCAACGCCGAGGCGGTGAGGCACGGCGGGGGGCGTGGAGTGGGGGTACCGGCGCGGGTGAGCGCGGAACCGGGGCGGAGGACGGGACAGCCGGAGCGGAGGAGCGGATCCCCTGGCCGGCGGGCACATCCCCCGGCCCGGAGGGCGAGCACCCCGCGGAGGAGAAGGCCCGGGAGGCGGCGGGGGACCGCGGCGAGGTGGGGGATGAGTCCGGCGAGGCGGGGGATGAGTCCGGCGAGGTGGGGGATGAGTCCGGCGAGGTGGGGGATGAGTCCGGCGAGGTGGGGGATGAGTCCGGCGAGGCGGGGATGAGGTCGGGCGAGGTGGGGGATGCGCGAGCGGAGGCGGGGATGTGCAACCGGGATCTTGGGTGACAACTTGGACCGGCAGCCTGGGTTACAGTTTTCCGTTCCCTCGGCGCCACGGTCCGGGACCCAGGTCACAAAGACCGGCAGCCTCGGACCAGAATCCGCCTCCTTGGCGGACGGAACCCGATGCCTCCGGCATCACAATCCGGCAGCCTGGGTAACAGTTCGCGGCTGCTGGCCCCACGGTCCTAATCGCAGCTGCCTCTCCCCTAAAAATATCAACATCGTCGTCGTTGCCTCACAGCACTGTGCTTCTGGGGCCAACAGCAGCCATCCGGCTGCACGTGGCGACTGAGGCGTCATGGGGCGATAGCAGCCATGACGCCTCAGGTGGCGCCGAGGGGGGGTCCAGGGGGGGAGACTTGCAACTTGGGGACCAGCGGTGGAGTCGCTGCGTTGCTCAGGGGAAAACCGTCGAATTGTCCTGACTCCCCTCTGTGCCAACGTCGGGTGAGACAGGCTCCCCCTGGAAATCTGTGGTGAGAGGGCGGAGAATGGACCTGACCCGTGCCGAAGCCTTCCCATCTCCGATCCGTCGATCCTACCCCCGCCCCAGCGGCGCAGGGCGCTGCTCCCCGCCCGAGTGGCGTCGCCGTCGAGACCCTGCCGAAGCCGGGCAAGAGGCGGAAGTTCTCGGCGGCTGAGAAGCTGCGCATCGTTCGCGCGGCGGCCGCGTGCACCGAGCGCGGGGACATCGAGGCGCTGCTGCGCCGCGAGGGCATCTACAGCTCCCTCCTGGCGGCGTGGCGCAAGCAGCTCGCCCTTCACGGCAGCGAGGCTCTCGCGGGGCGCAAGCCCGGCCGCAAGCCGAAGCACGACGCGAAGGACCGGCGCATCGCCGAGCTTGAGAAGCGCTCGGCGCGGCTCGAGGAGAAGCTCGCGCTCGCTGAGAAGCTCATCGACCTCCAAAAAAAAGTCTCTGCCATTCTGGGTGTCAATCTCACGACCGACGAAGAGCGCTGATGGACGTCATCGAGGAGCTCGATGACCCGCACGTCCCCATCGCCCAGGCGTGTGCGGCGCTCGGCGTCAGCCGCGCCACGCTTTACCGGCAGACCCAGCCCGCGAAGCCGCCCGCGCTGACCGGGCCCGCTCCGAGCCCACGCCGGCTCAGCGACCCCGAACGGCAAGCCGTGCTCGACGTGCTGCACAGCGAGGAGTTCGTCGACCAGCCCCCGCCAGAGGTCTATGCGACGCTGCTGTCGCGCGGCGTCTATCTCGCCTCCATCCGCACGATGTACCGCCTGCTCGCGGCGTCCGGCGAGAGCGGCGAGCGACGCGCGCAGCGTGGGCCGATGAAGCATGCCAAGCCGACGCTCACCGCCACGGCTCCCAACCAGATCTGGACGTGGGACATCACCAAGCTGCGCGGGCCGCTGCCCGGGGTCTTCTACTGCCTGTACGTCGTCCTCGACCTGTTCAGTCGCATGACCGTCGGCTGGCTGCTCGCCGAGCGCGAGAGCGCAGAGCTCGCCGAGCACCTGTTCGCGGAGACCGTCGCCCGCCACGACGTCGAGCCCGGCTCGCTCACGGTGCACGCCGACCGCGGCTCCGCGATGAGGTCGGAGGGGCTCGCCCAGCTCCTCGGCTCGCTCGGCGTCGTTCGTAGCTTCAGCAGGCCTCACGTCAGCGACGACAACGCCTTCTCCGAGTCGCAGTTCAAGACGCTCAAGTACCAGCCCGACTATCCGGACCGCTTTGCCTCGCTGGCTCACGCACGAGCGTGGTGCCAGGAGTTCTTCACCTGGTATAACGACCTTCATCAGCATTCTGGACTTGCGCTCTTCACACCTGCTGATGTATTCTATGGCCGAGTCGAAGATGTCGCGGCTCGGCGCCAGGTCGCCCTGGACACGGCCTACGCCGCGCATCCGGAACGCTTCCCAAACGGGCCGCCCGTCGTGCGCAGGCCGCCCGCTTCGGTAGTCATCAACCCGCTGTCCGTCGACGACGCCGCCTCCGAGGCCGCGGCGCCGACGCACACGGCCACCACCCGCGCCGCGCCCGAATCTGGCGTCACGCACACCGCCGTGCCGCAGCCGCCCCGACCGGACGCTGCCCAGAGCCGGAACGCGCTCCTCAGCGCCATGCCCTCATAGGATTCTCGTCCGGCCTGTCTCAAACCTGTTGGCATTCTCCGCTCAGGCGGCGCGTACAAGGCGCGGCTCATCCCTGGTCTCATCGAGCACACCGAGCAGCACTGGGCCAAAAAAGAGCTCCCAGCGGTCGTCATCCAAGGGGCGGAGCCCGAGCAACTCGTTCGCGAGCAGCTTGGTGAGCACCACGTTCTTCCCCTTTCTGCGCAACCGCCCCTTGTCGTCGGTCTTGCGCACGATGAAGTCTTCGCCATACTCGAGCTCGCGCAGTAGCTGCGGATAGACGCGCGCCGAGCGCACATACAGCCGCGCTGGTGGCTTCTGTTCGAGTGCCTCATGCGGACGCACATCGTTGTACTCGTGTCGGAACCGGTCGAAGACGCGCTGCTGGTCCAGCAGCGTTGCGCATGGCGGCTTCGTCGCCTCCTCCTTGAGCGTCCGGTGCATGCGCTCGTGCTGCCCGTTCTGCTCGGGCCTACCGGGCTCGATGCGCTCGGGGAGGATGCCGAGCTTGATCCACCACACGCTCAGCTCCGACAGCCCGCCGATGCCTACCGACGCGAAGGGCGGTCCGTTATCGGTGCGAATGCGGTCGGGCAGCCCGAACTCCCGAAATGCGTGCTCAAACTGCACGCGAGACAGCTTCGTTGTTGGCTCAGGAAGTGCTTCGCACTTCAGCAGATATCGGCTGTAGCGATCGGTGAGGGTCAATGGATGACATCGGCTTCGATCGCCCAGCGCAAAGTGCCCCTTGAAATCCGCACACCACAACGCATTGGGCCTATCGCTTGGCTGGATCGGGCTGCCCGGCAGCGGTGCGCGCGGCCGTCGCCTCCGCGGTCGAATCAGTCCGTGCTGCTTGAGCAGCTCGCCGATCGTGCTCGCCGCCGGCATCTCGAACTCTGGGTGCCGCTCCGCGATAAACGCACGCAGCTTCTTCGGTCCCCAGAACGGATGTTCCTTGCGCGCTTTCAAAATCACGTCCACCACCGCGTCGGGCGTGCGATGTGGGTGCTGGTGAGCAATCGGTGCGCGCGCCTGTAGCCCACAGGGCCCGTGCTCGTCGTACCTGTCCAGCCACTTGTAGCCTGTCTTGCGACTGATCCCGAACTGCCGGCACAGCTCCGAGAAGTTTTCGTCCCCATCCTTTGCGGCCACGATGAACCGCAAGCGTTCGTCCACGACAGAGCATTCCTTCCAGGGCATCGGCGGGTCTCCGTGACCTGCCTCCTGCCGGACCTGGACCTGTCACCCAGGCTCCCGGTCTGCCCTGTCACCCAGGTACCCGGTCTGAACCGGGCGAGCGCGGTCCTCCGGCGAGGGGGCGCAGGAGGTCGCATGGCGAGCGGCGGAGGCGAAGGAGAGGGCGGCAAGATACCAGCGGAGAACGGAAGGGGCTGGGCAAGGAGAGGCGGAGGCATGTAGAAGGAGGAGGGCGGACCCGCCGCGAGCGGTGGAGTGACGCGAAAATCCCGGGGGGCGCTCGCAGAGCAGGTAGGTGTTTGAAATAACGTAAGATTTTGAGATGACGCGGAGGGTCGCGGGGCGCCTCCGGTCGCCGGAGCGGGGGGTGAAACGGGAACCTCTCGCAAACCGGGTTGTAAGTGCGCGAAATGTCTCGTAGGCTGCGAGACCTCTCTCCGCCGCTGAAAGGCGGCGGCCCCATTGAAGCCTTATTCGTGCTCTCCGCGAACTGGACCTGATCGGGACTCTCCGCCGCTGAAAGGCGGCGGCCCCATTGAAGCGTCTGGCTGCCGCCGTGGAGCGCGAGGAGCTCCCGCACTCTCCGCCGCTGAAAGGCGGCGGCCCCATTGAAGCTAGTCCCCGACACCGACACACACCTCCACGGTGCACGGGTCTCTCCGCCGCTGAAAGGCGGCGGCCCCATTGAAGCAGGTGCGCGACATGATGGGGAGATGGGCAGCTAACCGCTCTCCGCCGCTGAAAGGCGGCGGCCCCATTGAAGCGGGTGCTTCCCCAGATGACGAAGCACCAGCTCCCGCAGCTCTCCGCCGCTGAAAGGCGGCGGCCCCATTGAAGCGTGATGTCGTGCAGGCTCATCCCCGCGGGGACCGTGCTCTCCGCCGCTGAAAGGCGGCGGCCCCATTGAAGCTGTGGGCGGGCGCCGGCGCGGGCGTTGTCCCAGCGACTCTCCGCCGCTGAAAGGCGGCGGCCCCATTGAAGCCTACTACGATTGAACTTTTCCAGTCAGGTCAGTGCTGCTCTCCGCCGCTGAAAGGCGGCGGCCCCATTGAAGCTCGGGTACGATGTCCGTCGGGTCAAACTCGACCCGTCTCTCCGCCGCTGAAAGGCGGCGGCCCCATTGAAGCTAGAGATAGGTTCGCTTCATGTTTCCTCGCTTGTGTCTCTCCGCCGCTGAAAGGCGGCGGCCCCATTGAAGCGGCGTGCAGGTGGAGGCCGTCTGGTTGCAGACCGAGCACTCTCCGCCGCTGAAAGGCGGCGGCCCCATTGAAGCTCAGATAGCGGGTGACGTCCGCCGCGCCGTGCTACGCCTCTCCGCCGCTGAAAGGCGGCGGCCCCATTGAAGCTCGGGCAGCCCCGCGCGCCATCGCTCCGGGATGCGCTGCTCTCCGCCGCTGAAAGGCGGCGGCCCCATTGAAGCGCCCTCGGCGCGCGCGGCCTGGTAGAGCAGCGAGCGCTCTCCGCCGCTGAAAGGCGGCGGCCCCATTGAAGCACGATCGCGCACGGCCGTGTCATGCTCCTCTCATCGACTCTCCGCCGCTGAAAGGCGGCGGCCCCATTGAAGCAACCCGTGGATCGGGTGCGCGAAGGTGTCACCGGGCTGCTCTCCGCCGCTGAAAGGCGGCGGCCCCATTGAAGCGAGGATCGGAGTCGGCTGATGTTGGCGTTCAGGACCTGACAGATCCCCTCATTTTATACGGCAAATTCGTCGATTCCCGCGCCGCTGGCACACCGCTTCCACTGAGCACCAATGTGGGACAGTTGTTTGCATGGGCCCACGAGGCTCAGGTGTTTCGGGTGAGCCTACGACGAATACGTGAGAATCTGCGGTCGCTGGCCGGAATAGTATCAGTATGAGGCAATCGGCGGGCGTCGACGCGTGCACGGAAGGCAAGGCGAAGGGGAACTTGACGACGACGCGCTCGGAGGAGCGGTCGCATTCGATGAGGGCTCGCAGGCAACTCGAGCGCGTAGGGCTCAGCGCGAGTAGCATCGAGCGGTTCCTTCACGCCGCTGTGAAAGTCGACCTGCACGTCAAGACCGTGCTGTCCTTGTCGCTGGCAACCCTGGGCGTTCTGCACTCGGTCTCCCTTTGCATTCACGTGATCGGGCGAGGGATGGCGTGGGCAAGAGACGGTAGCCCCAAGCACGCGACCAAACAAGTTGATCGCCTGCTGAGTAACAACAATGTGTCCCCATGGCTTCTGTTCGACGCTTGGGTCCGCTTCGTGGTGGGGCCGCGAGAGGAGCTGCTGGTCGCTCTCGACTGGACGGAGTTTGATGTCGATGACCACGCCACGTTGGCGTTGTACTTGATCACTCGTCACGGGCGAGCAACGCCGCTTATTTGGAGGACGGTCAAGAAGTCGTCGTTGGCTGGCAAGCGCAACGCCTATGAAGACGAGGTCATTGAGCGGCTGCACGAGATTCTTCCGAAAGCAACTCGAGTAACACTCCTCGCGGACCGGGGCTTCGGCGACCAGGAGCGGTACGCACATCTCGGCAATCTGGGTTGGGACTACATCATTCGGTTCCGTGAGTGCATCATCGTCACCGATGCTGATGACACTGCGCGTCCTGCAGGCGAATGGCTCACATCTACCGGACGGGCAAAGATGCTGAAGAACGTCCGGGTCACGCAGGACAAGACGGCCATCGCGGCGGTCGTGCTCGTTCACGACAAGCGGATGAAGGAGCCATGGTGCCTCGCAACCAGCCGTGCCGACCTGACGGCGAGCCAGGTGACCAAGCTCTACGGCCGTCGCTTCTGCATCGAGGAGACGTTCCGCGACGTCAAGAACGTTCATTTTGGCATGGGTCTCTCCGCCACACATATTGGCGACACTGCCCGACGCGACCGACTTCTGCTTAGCGCGCCTCTCAAAACCTCCCGTCGCCAGGCGGCCGATGGCGGGCGCACCGCGTCGTTGCGCCTCGTCGCCCTACTTCAGTAGGGCTCCTCGTCGCGCCTAGCGTTGCTCCCGCCCTCGGCCGCCTGGCTCGGTCCGGTTTTGTTCGGCGCTCTTAGAGCGCCTAACAAAACCCGGCCTGGATATGGCAGAGGCAGATCAGGCACACGGCGAGCTGGAGGAACGCTCGGTGAATATCGGCACGGCGTTCATACCGCACAGTCAAGCGCCGAAAGCGGCGGAGCCATGCGATCGTCCGTTCGACGACCCAGCGGTAACGGCCGAGCTTCTCCGACGACTCGATGCCCTTGCGAGCGATGCGGGGCACGATGTGGCGCAGATGGCAAGCCAAGCGCAGGGCCGGGTCGTCGTAGGCCTTATCGGCGTGCAGTTTCTTGGGGCGGCGCCGCGGTCGGCCGCAAGGCCGCGCGATCGTCGGTACCGCATCCACCATAGGCGTGAACATCTTCGAGTCATGGACGTTCGCCGGCGTCATCTCGACGGCGAGCGGGATACCATTCTGATCGACCAAAATGTGATATTTCGTGCCCGGCCGGCCGCGATCTGTGGGGTTCGGGCCAGTCTCTTCACCCCCCTTTTTGCCGGAACCAGCGAGGCATCCAGCGCAGCACGCTCCCAGTTGATCTTGTCGGCCCCGCCGAGCTCATCCAGCAATGCCTTGTGGAGCTGACCCCAGACGCCAGCCTGCTGCCAGTCGCGCAACCGGCGCCAGCACGTCATGCCGCTGCAGCCGAGCTCTTGCGGGAGATATTCCCAAGGAATCCCCGTTTTCAGCACGAACAAGATCCCCGTCAGGGCGATTCGATCAGGCGTGCGCGGCCGGCCGCCCTGCGGCTTCGGCTCCGCCTTCGGCAATAGAGGTTCGATTCGCTCCCAGAGTTCGTCCGGCACCAACAGCTTGCCCACGCGTGCAATCTAATGCGCGTACCGTTTGTCTCAAGCGAGCGGGCGCTCGAGCGAGGTCGGCGGGCTATTGTTAGGCGCTCTTATAGCTGCCTTTGCGCACGTGCTCCTGACGCTCCTTGGGGAGGCAGGAGAACGGGCCGGCCTCGATCGCCTCCTGAAGACCAATACCGTGAAGCATCGAACCTTGTCGCTCTATAACCAGGGATGCTACTGGTACACAGCCATTCCCAACATGCGGGAAGAGCGGCTTGTTCAACTCATGACAGCGTACGGCGAGGTGCTCCGTGAGCACGCCGTAACCCGTGAAATTCTTGGGACTATATGAGGGGATGCATCAGGTCGGCCTCTCCGCCGCTGAAAGGCGGCGGCCCCATTGAAGCATCCCGTTGACTAGAGCCTTTTGGCCCGCTTCCGTCGCTCTCCGCCGCTGAAAGGCGGCGGCCCCATTGAAGCCTCGGCCTTGGGTGCCATCCGCCGCAGGCGCCGCTCCAGCTCTCCGCCGCTGAAAGGCGGCGGCCCCATTGAAGCTAGCAAAACAACTCGTCCCGCAGCGCCGCCGCTTCCGCTCTCCGCCGCTGAAAGGCGGCGGCCCCATTGAAGCGCGGGGTCAGGCGCCGCCGGCCGCGCGATTCTCAGCTCTCCGCCGCTGAAAGGCGGCGGCCCCATTGAAGCTCGTTCCCGCTCGCGGATCTCTCCGAGCCCGGCGACCTCTCCGCCGCTGAAAGGCGGCGGCCCCATTGAAGCCTCGCCCAGCTCTCCGAGGAAGCCGGCGCGACGGGCGAGCTCTCCGCCGCTGAAAGGCGGCGGCCCCATTGAAGCCTCGCCCAGCTCTCCGAGGAAGCCGGCGCGACGGGCGAGCTCTCCGCCGCTGAAAGGCGGCGGCCCCATTGAAGCGACGTTCCAGCCATTATCGGGCTCCGAGATGAGGGCCACTCTCCGCCGCTGAAAGGCGGCGGCCCCATTGAAGCTTCCTCTGCGCGCTTCCGGATGCGCATGTTGCGCATGCTCTCCGCCGCTGAAAGGCGGCGGCCCCATTGAAGCACCAGGTCGCTGACGTGTGTCGCTGTGATTGAAGAGGCCTCTCCGCCGCTGAAAGGCGGCCCTCTGTGCCAACGTCGGGTGAGACAAGCTGCCCCTGGAAATCTGTGATGAGAGGGCGGAGAATGGACCTGACCCGTGCCGAAGCCTTCCCATCTCCGATCCGTCGATCCTACCCCCGCCCCAGCGGCGCAGGGCGCTGCTCCCCGCCCGAGTGGCGCCGCCGTCGAGAGCGTGCCGAAGCCGGGCAAGAGGCGGAAGTTCTCGGCGGCGGAGAAGCTGCGCATCGTTCGCGAGGCGGCCGCGTGCACCCAGCGCGGGGACATCGAGGCGCTGCTGCGCCGCGAGGGCATCTACAGCTCCCTCCTGGCGGCGTGGCGCAAGCAGCTCGCCCTCCACGGCAGCGAGGCTCTCGCGGAGCGCAAGCCCGGCCGCAAGCCGAAGCAGGACGCCAAGGACCGGCGCATCGCCGAGCTCGAGAAGCGCTCGGCGCGGCTCGAGGAGAAGCTCGCGCTCGCTGAGAAGCTCATCGACCTCCAAAAAAAAGTCTCTGCCATTCTGGGCGTCAATCTCACGACCGACGGAGAGCGCTGATGGACGTCATCGAGCAGCTCGATGACCCGCACGTCCCCATCGCGCAGGCGTGTGAGGCGCTCGGCGTCAGCCGCGCTACGCTCTACCGGCAGACCCGGCCCGCGCCGCCTCCCGCGCCGCCCCGGCCCGCTCCGAGTCCACGCCGGCTCAGCGACCCCGAGCGGAAGGCCGTGCTCGACGTGCTGCACAGCGACGAGTTCGTCGACCAGCCCCCGCCGGAGGTCTACGCGACGCTGCTGTCGCGCGGCGTCTATCTCGCCTCCATCCGCACGATGTACCGGCTGCTCGCCGCCTCCGGCGAGAGCGGCGAGCGGCGCGCGCAGCGTGGGCCGATGAAGCATGCCAAACCGACGCTCACCGCCACGGCCCCCAACCAGATCTGGACGTGGGACATCACCAAGCTGCGCGGGCCGCTGCCCGGGGTCTTCTACTGCCTGTACGTCGTCCTCGACCTGTTCAGCCGCATGACCGTTGGCTGGCTGCTCGCCGAGCGCGAGAGCGCGGAGCTTGCCGAGCAGCTCTTCGCGGAGACCGTCGCCCGCCACGGCGTCGAGCCCGGCTCGCTCACGGTGCACGCCGACCGCGGCTCCGCGATGAGGTCGGAGGGGCTCGCCCAGCTCTTCGGCTCCCTCGGCGTCGGTCGTAGCTTCAGCCGGCCTCACGTCAGCGATGACAACGCGTTCTCCGAGGCGCAGTTCAAGACGCTCAAGTACCAGCCCGACTATCCGGATCGCTTTGCATCGCTGACTCATGCACAAGCGTGGTGCCAGGAGTTCTTCGGCTGGTATAACGACCTTCATCAGCATTCTGGCCTTGCGCTCTTCACACCTGCTGATGTATTCTACGGCCGCGTTGAAGACATCGCGGCCCGTCGACAGGTCGCCCTCGATGCGGCCTACGCTGCGCATCCTGAACGCTTCCCGAACGGTCCGCCCGTCGTACGCAGGCCGCCTGCCTCGGTCGCCATCAACCCGCTGTCCGTAGACGACGCTGCCGGCGAGGCCGCTGCGCCGCCGCACACGGGCACGACCAGCGACGCGCCCGAGCCTGGCGCCACGCCCGCCGCCGCGGCGCGACCTCTGCCGCTCACGTCCCAGAGCCGGAACGCGCCCCTCTGCGCGATCCACTCATAGGATTCTCGTCCGGCCTGTCTCAAACCTGTTGGCATTTTCCGCGGCGGCCCCATTGAAGCTTGTCCACGCCCACGCTGAAGAGCATGTTGCCCGGCCTCTCCGCCGCTGAAAGGCGGCGGCCCCATTGAAGCCAGTCTCTTGCGAGTGCCATGTCCGATGCGTCCTTTCTCTCCGCCGCTGAAAGGCGGCGGCCCCATTGAAACGACGACGGCACGGCGGGCCCGCGCATCACCCTGAGCTCTCCGCCACTGAAAGGCGGCGGCCCCATTGAAGCGTCCGCAACAGACGGGTGGTGTGCTCCACGCCCTCCAGACTCTCCGTTGCCGAACTGCGCCGGCTCCATCGAAGCTCAGAACGCCCACGTCCACGTGAACATCGCCGGCTCCGCCTCCGGCGCCCGCGGCAGCGTGCTGGCCGCATGGGACGCCTCGATCGGCCGGATCGGGTGGAGGGCCGCGATCACGAAGCCCGTCACGTGCCCCAGGATCATGCCGGCGCTGACGTCCTGCCACGAGTGCGCGCTCGCGCCGATCCGCAGCGCCATGGTCGCCAGCGTAGCCGCCTCGGCCAGGGCGAACGCGGCGAGCCGCAGCGAGGCGTCGCCGGTCGTGCGCAACACGAGCTGCAGGCGCACCGCCTCGAACGCCCGGTCAGGCGCCGCCGCGCCCCCCCTGCGCTGCGGCTCCCGTGGTCCACGCCAGCACGCACAGGCAGGCGCGCGGCGCGGCGCGCCTACGGTGTCTTGGCCGCGGGCGGCTTGGCCTGCGGCTGCGCGGGCGCCGCGGGCGCCGCAGCCTTGTCGGCCTGCTGCGCAGGCCCCGCCGGCGCCGCAGCCTTGCCGGCCTGCTGCGCGGGCGCCGCGGGTGCGGCGGCCTTGCCCGCCTGCTGCGCGGGCGCCGCCGCCTTGCCCCGCTGGCCCGTCAGCGGCGGCCCCGCCGGCACCCCCGGCGCCTTCTGCACCGTGACCGGCCCGAGCCCCAGCGCCGTGAGCTGCTCCCCGACGGCCCCGGCGTCGCCCACCAGCACCACCCGGAGCTGCTCGGGCACCAGGTACTTCTGCGCCACCCGCTGCACGTCCGCGGGCGTGATCCGCTGGAGCCTCGCCGGCCGCGTCGCGAACTCGTCGAGCGGCAGAGCGTAGATCGCGAGGCCCGCCAGCGTCGACGCGGTCGCCCCCGCCGTCTCGAAGCGCGCCGGGAGCTGGCGGATGAGGTTCGCCTTCGCGTCCGCGAGCTCCTCCGCCGTGACCGGCTCCTTCCGGATCCGCTCGATCTCCGCCAGGATCTCCTTCACGGCCGGGCCCGTGTTCTCGCGCACGATGGCCCCGCCCGCCGAGAACGGCCCCGGCCCGTGGCGCATCTCGAAGCCCGAGCGCGCGCCGTAGGTGTACGCGTGCTTCTCGCGCAGGTTCAGGTTGAGCCGGCTCGAGAACTGCCCGCCGAAGAGCGTGTTCATCACGAGCAGCGCGTCGTGGTCCTCCGTCGAGCGCGGCACGCCCGGCAGCGTCACCGTCACCGTCGACTGCGTGAGCCCGGGCCGGTCGACGATCACCACGCGCGGCGCGCCCGCGGCGAGCGCCGGCGGCGCGGCCGGAACCTCCGCCTTGGCCGGCGCGGGCGGCGCGCCCGCCGGCCCCTTCCAGGCGCCGAAGACCCGCTCCACCTCCTTCACCGCGTCGGCCCGGGTGATGTCCCCGGCCACCGCGATCGTCGTCAGCTCCGGCCGGAACTGCGCGGCGTGGAACTTCACGAGCGCCGCGCGCGTCACCTGCTTCAGCGCCGCCTCGGTCCCGAGCAGCGGCGCGCTGTACGGGTGGCCCTCGGGATACAGCGTCATCCCCTGCGCGATGGAGAGCAACGACGCGGGGCGGTCGTTCATCTCGGCCAGCCGCGTGATCCGGCGCGACCGCTCCCGCGCGATCTCCGCCGGGCTGAACGCCGGGTTCATGTACGCGTCGCCGAGCAGCGTCAGCAGCTCGCCGAACCGCGGCGTCACGCTCTGCCCCTGCACGCCGCCGCCGTCGAAGCCGACCCACGACGAGAAGCTCGCGCCGAGCTTGCCGAGCGCGTCGCTGAACTGCAGCGCATTGCGCGTCCTCGTGCCCTGCGCGAGCATCGCGCCCGCGAACGCCCCGACCCCCGGCGCGGCCTGGTCGGCGCCCCGGACCGTGGTCACCTCCACCGCCACGATCGGCAGCTCGTGCCGCTCCACCACGAGCACGCGGATCCCGTTCGCGAGCTTCGCCTCCTCGATCTTCGGCGGCACGAACACCACCTCGGGCCCTGGCGGCGGCGGGGTCTTGCGGAACGCGTCCGCCGGCTCAGGGGCCGGCGCCGCGACAGGGGGCGGCGCCGCGGGCGCCTTCGCGGGCGCGGCGGGCGGCGGCGGCGGGTTCGAGGAGCAGGCGGCGAGCGCCGCCGCGGCGAGGGAGACGGTGACGATTCGTTTCATGCGCATGGCTCAACCCCCCTTCGGCGCGGCCGCGCCGGCCGCAGGCTTCTCGATCGCGGGCTTCGCCCCCGCGGGCTCGTCGACCGCCGGCGCCGCCGCGGCCTTCTTGGCCGCGGGCGCCGGCGCCGCGGTCTGCTTCACGAGGCGCCCGGCCTTCGGGGCGCCGGGCTTCGGCGTGACGAGGGCGATCACGCGCCGGTCCCGGGGCAGGAGGTCCACGACCGCCTTCTGCAGATCGGCGGCCGTCGCCCCCTCGTACCGGGCCACGTCCTTCGGGAAGTAGCCAGGATCGCCCGTGAGCTGGTTGTAATAGTTGATGGCGTTCGCGCGGGCCGTCACCCGCTCCATGCTGAAGACCAGGTCCGACAGGAGCTTCGCCCGCGCCCGCTCGTGCTCGTCCTTCGTCGGCGGCGCCTTGCGCAGCCGGTCGAGCTCGGCGTCGATCAGCCGGAGCGCCTGCTCCGGCGACTTGCCCTTCTTCAGCGTGGCGGTGATCTGGAAGGTGCTGGCGAGCTGGCTCGACTGCTGGCCCGCGTGGACGTCCTGCGCGATCTGGAGATCGTAGACCAGCTTCTTGTAGAGCCGGCTCGTCTTGCCCGACGCGAGGACGTTGGAGACCAGGTCGAGCTCGGCGTCGCCCGGCGCGAAGCCCGGCGGCGTCACCCAGCTCATCGTCACGCGGGGCAGCTCCACGTCCGCCTCGATCTCGAGGCGCTTCTCGGTCGCGAGATCGCCCGGGTCGGGCTTCGACGCCACGGGCGGCGCCGCGCCCTTCGGGATCGGGCCGAAGTACTTCTCGACGAGCTCCTTCGTCCTCGCCCGGTCGATGTCGCCCGCGATGACGAGCGTCGCGTTGTTCGGCACGTAGAACGTCTTGAAGAAGGCCCGGACGTCCTCCATCTGCGCGGCGTCGAGGTCCTCGGGGGTGCCGATGGTGAGCAGGTGGTAGGGGTGGCCCTCCGGGAACAGCGCGGCGCGGAGGAACTGCGGCACGAGGCCGTAGGGCGCGTTCTCGTAGTTCTGCCGGCGCTCGTTCTTCACGACGCTGCGCTGGCTCGTGAACGTCTCGTCGTTGGCGTGATCGAGCAGCCACCCCATCCGGTCGCTCTCCAGCCAGAGCACGAGCGCGAGCTCGTTCGCGGGGACGGTCTCGAAGTAGTTCGTCCGGTCGGTGCTCGTGGTCCCGTTGCGGTCGCTCGCGCCGGCCCGCTCCAGGTACTTGAAGAACATGTCCTCGCCGACGTGCTTCGAGCCCTGGAACATGACGTGCTCGAACAGGTGCGCGAAGCCGTTCTTCCCCTTCGGCTCGTCCTTGGAGCCGACGTGGTACCAGAGGTTGACGGCCACGACCGGCGTGCGGCGATCCTCGTGCAGGACCACCTCGAGGCCGTTCTCCAGCGTGTACTTCTCGACCGGGATCATGACGCTCACGCTGCCCGTGGCCGGCGCCGCCGCGGCCTGCGCCGCCGCGGCGGGCGCCCCGGGCTGCGGCGCCGCGGCCGGGGGCGGCGCGGCGTAGGCGGGCAACGTCAGTCCGAGCGCGGCGACGATCGCGCTGGACAGGCACGAGAGCGCCCGGAGGCGCCTCCGTTCGGACGGATGGGTGGCTCGCATGCGCGCGGTTTTACCGCAGATCGCGCGGGGCGGAGCCAAAGTTCGCCGCGAAATCAAGCGTCGCCGCGCGCCGATCACCGTCGGCGGAGCGCGCCGTCAGTACAGGACGAAGATCCGGTACGGCCCGAAATCCACTGGAGTTCGACCACTCACGGTGACGGCGCCGAGGCTCCCTCCCGGTTGTTGCGTCTCGAGCGTGACGCTGGCCGCGTCGGGATCGTCCGCGCACCCGCTCTGCGGGGTGGAGCACCGCGGGCGCTGCGTGTGGCAGGCGTCCTCCGCGACCCGGAGCCTCATCGGGAACTCCGACAGGCCGCACGAGGACAGCGTGACGGGGCGATCGGGGCAGAGGGGGACATAGTAGCTCTCCTCGGGGCTGCTCGCGCCGCACGGGGACGCCGCGGGGATCGGCGCGCCGGTGGAGTCGCCGCGGAGCAGGCCGCTGCTCTCGAGGATCCCGGCCGCCTCGCCGAGGCACGACGCGCGCTCGAGCTTGAGGCGCACCGTGCCGGTGGCCCCGGGGCGCACGGCCTTGACGACCACCGTGTAGCGCCCCGCCGGGAGCCTGGCCGCGAGGTTCGCGCCCGGCCTCGCGGCGCCGCAGGTGTCGCGCGCGCAGCGGAGCGGGACGCCGCCGCAGCCGTCGCCCTGGAGCAGCGCGAGCGCCGTGTCGAGATCGGACTCCAGCGTGCTCAGGTACACGACCTCCTCGGACGGCAGCGTGAAGCGGAAGAACACCTCGCCCCCCTCGCCCCCGCACGGCAGCGCCACGTCCGGCGTGTTCGCCGCCGTGATCTCCGCGGCGTAGTTCATCGAGCCCGTGAGCTCGCCCGGCGTCTCGCAGCGATCGGCGCCCCGGATCGGGGCGCAGCCGTCGTCCGGGATGCCGTTGCAGTTCTCGTCGGCGCCGTTGCCGCACACCTCGGTCCTCGGGGAGGCGCACGCCGGGCGCGCGCAGCCGTTGTCCGCGATCCCGTCGCAGTCCTGGTCGACGAGGTCCCCGCAGATCTCCGGCTCGGCCACGCACGGCGCGAACGCCGGGACGCGCACCGGCACCTCGACCACGTTGTCCGCGGTCGAGCGCTCGGCGATCACGCCGATCGGGTTGACGGCGACGCGGAGGACGTAGTCCCCCTCGGGCACGTCCGTCACGTCGATCCACTGGCACGGCGTGCCGACCTCGTAGACGTCGGCCCACCCCGCGCTCAGGAAGTTGCACCCCGTGCTCCCCGGGCCCGGCGCGCCGGGCGGCGCCGGGGCGGCGGGGTCGAGCGGCGCCACGTCGAGCAGGCAGAACGCCTGCTTGTGGCCCTGCGCGACGACCTCCCCGTCCGCGCCGAGCAGCCGGTACTCGGTGAAATTTTTGAAGTGGTAGTGCTGGTGGCACTGCGCGTACTCGAAGAGCGGGTTGTCGCGCTCGGGGCCGGCGTCGAGGTGGCCAGGCCCCGTGTTCTCGATGCGCCCCTCGAACTCGAGGAGGTGCCGCCGGCCGGGGCCCCCGACGCACCGCTCCAGGATCTCGCAGGCGTCCGCGGGGAACGTCCGGTAGGAGAACCGGAGCGTGTCGACGATGCGCCGCGCGCTCGGGCGCAGGTCGGGCAGCTTGCAGACGCCGTCCTCGCACGCGTGCCCGGCGGGGCAGCACGCGCCGCCGCACATCGCGCCGTCGCAGGCGGGGTAGTCGACCGGGAGGACGAGCGTGTTGTTGTCGTAGCGCGCCTCGGCGAAGGCCCTGTCCGGGTTGACGGTGATCGCGAGCGCGTAGCGCCCCGCGGGCACCCCGGTCACGTCGAGGGCGTTGCACACGGCGGTCCCGGGCTGCGCGACGTGCTCCCCGGGGGCGAGGCCCTGCGCGTCGCAGCCGAACCGGCCGCCGCGCATGGCGATGCAGCGCGCGTCGAGCGCGCCCTCGGCGAGCACCGCGTCGCCGCGCGTGAGGCGCGCGCGGAAGAAGCGCGGGACGACGTAGCTGCCCTCGCAGAAGTTCGGCGTGAACACGCCGCTCTCCGACGGCGCGCCGAGCGTGAACGACACGTCGCCCACGTTCTTCAGGGCGACGTTGAAGCGCAGGAGCATGCGCCGGCCGCTCCCGCCGACGCAGCCCTCGAGCGCCTCGCACGCGTCCGCGCCCACGTGGACCGCGGCGAACGTGACGGCCTCGGCGCCCGCGAGCGGCTCGAGCGCGAGGTCGGCCGAGACGCAGCGGCCGCGCAGGCACGCGGCCCCGGGGCTGCAGCACGCGGCGTCGCCGCAGGCGCGCGCGTCGTCGCAGGCCGCCGCGCAGCCCGAGGGCTCGCCCTCGGCGTCGATCTGGCACCGCGCGCCCCCGGGGCACACGAGGTCCGAGCCGGCGCACAGGACGTCCCCGGGGCGCCCGCCCCCTCCCGAGCCGCCCGCGCCCGAGGGGGGGCCGGCCAGCGTCCCGCAGCCGCCCGCGGCGACGGCCACGAGCCATGATCCCATCCACAGCGTCTCGGCCACGTTCTTCATGAGCACCTGGTGCGGGGCGAGGGGCGCGCGCGCTCGCGCCCGTCGCGCGCGGGCGCCGATGCGGTTTTTTCTCGGTCCAACCGCGGAGCGTATACTCTCGCCGCCATGGCGTTCGTGGTCGTCATCACCGGTGCATCGAGCGGGATCGGTCGCTCGCTCGCGCTCGCCTGGGCGAAGCGCGGGGCGAGCGTGGTGCTGAGCGCGCGCGGGCAGGAGGCGCTCGAGCGCGTCGCCGCCGAGGTGCGCGCGGCGGGCGGCGAGGCGCTCCCGGTGGCGGGGGACGTGACCGTCGAGGAGCACCGCGCGGCGCTGTGCGAGCGGGCGCTCGGCGCGTACGGCCGGCTGGACGTCCTGGTGAACAACGCCGGGCGCGGCTACTACGCGCCCACGCTGGAGATCGAGCCCGAGAAGCTCGAGGAGATCTACCGGCTCAACGTCGTCGCCCCGGTGCGGCTCGCGCAGCTCGCGATCGAGCCCCTCACGGCGGCGAAGGGCACCATCGTCATGGTCTCCTCGATCGCGGGGCTCGCGGTCGCGCCGAGGATAGGCCCGTACGCGTCGTCGAAGTTCGCGCTGGAGGCGCTCTCCATGACGCTCCGCGCCGAGCTCGCCTCGCGCGGCGTGCGCGTGCTGGTCGTGCGCCCGGGGCCGGTCGCGACGCCGTTCCACGAGCACGCGGTCGTGATCGACAACGACGTGGGGTACCGCCCGCCGGGCCACAAGGCGCAGAGCCCCGACGAGGTGGCCGGGAGGATCGTGCGCGCGGTCGACGCGGGCAGCGAGGTGCTGGAGACGAGCCTGTTCGTGAAGGCCGCGAGCCTCGCGGTCCGCGTGGCGCCCGGCCCGGCGCGCTGGTTCTCGAAGCGCATGGCGCGGCGCTCGGGGTTCTGAGCGAGGCGCGCCCTCGGGCGGGAGCGGGGCGGGCAGGCGCTCAGAGCGAGCGCAGGAAGGCGACGACGGCGTCGCGATCTTCCCTGGGGAGCGCCATGAAGCGCCGCTTCGGGGCCTCCGCCTCGCCGCCGTGCCACAGGATCGCCTCGACGACATCCCGCGCGCGGCCGTCGTGCAGGAGCTGGGTGTGGCCGTTCACGGCCTCGAGCAGCCCGATGCCCCACAGCGGCGGCGTCCGCCACTCGCTCGGCCCCGCCAGGTGATCGCTCGTCGACGTGTCCGCGAGCCCTTCCCCCAGGTCGTGCAGGAGCAGATCGGTGAAGGGGTGGATGATCTGATCGCGCAGCTCGACGAACGGGTGGTCGCTGCCCGTCCTCATCGTGGGGACATGGCAGCTCGCGCACCCGGCCTGGCGGAACAGCGCCTCGCCGCGCTGGACCGCCGGGTCCGCCGTGTCGCGGCGCGGCGGCACGCCGAGCATGCGCATGTAGGCCGAGAGCCGGTCGAGATCCTCGTCGGCGAGCTCCGGACCCGCGCCCGTGCCACCCTGGCAGCCCGCCTGCTCCTCGCCGCACTCCTCGACCGGGAACAGGCGCGTCGTCACGCCCATGTCCACCACCAGCGCGTCGGCGACCTGGTGGGGCACGCTCACCTTGCCCGCCTTCCAGCCGAAGCGCCCGAGCCGCAGCTCCCCGGAGACCGGATCCGGGATCAGGTTCGGACGGCCCGAGATGCCATCCCCGTTGCAGTCCATCCCGTCCGCGCGCTCGAGCACCGCTTCCTCCGCGATCGCCTCGAGGAGGCCCATGCCCACGACCTGGCGGGCGACGCGGACCGAGTAGCTCGTGATCGGCCCCGCGGAGAGCCCGTCGAAGCGGAACGTGGGCCTCCGCAGGACATACGGCGTGCCGTCGGGGAACTGCCCGGGCTCCTCCGTGTACGCCACGGTGGCCGTGCCCTCGCCGGGGCTCCCGCCCGGCGCCCTGTCCTGGAGCTGCCGGCCGTAGCTCGGGTGGACCGCGGGCGCGCCGTTCGCGCTCGCCCCGGCGCCGAACAGCCGCACGACGGACGTCGCCATGGCCTCGCCGGGCTCGGGCGGGGCGCCCCGACCGTTGTGGAGGTGGCAGCCCACGCACGCGCCCTGGTTCGAGAGCGGCCCCGCCTTGCCGGCGTGCTCGTCGAAGACGGGATTGCCGCCCTCGCTGTGCTCCCCGGTGGCGAAATCCGTATGGAACAGGCGGCGCCCCTCGAGGAATCGCTGGATCGAGCCCTGCTGGATGTTGAGCGCCATCTGCTCGTAATAGAGATGAGGCTCCTCGTAGATGTACGGGATCGTCCCGTCTCCGCCCGACAGGGCGGCCTCGTTCGGCGCGTCGAACGGCGTCAGCTCGCCGCTGCCGACGCGGTAGCGGAACGTGTCGCTGTAATAGCTGGTCCTCCCCTCGACGGTGGCCGGGTCGAGGAACACCCCGAACTCGAACTCGAGCAGATCGCCCTCGCGGATCTCCCTGTTCTCCCGGGCGTTGCGCTCCACGACGAACTCCCAGTGGGTGCTCGAGATGCGGTCCATGCCGTGGTTCGCGTGGAACACGTTGCCGTCGCCCGTGTACCAGCAGCGGAAATTGATGATCTGGTCTTCGGACGCATTCGCGATCGGGAGCCAGGTGAACTTGATCGTGCCGCCGCCCGCCGGGATCGCGTCCTCGATGACGAACTTGTAGCTGCGGTTCTCGAAATACAGCGGCTGGAACGGGCTGAACTCCTTCTCTCGCTCGTGCCGGCCGCGCACGCGCCCCGCCGCCTCCAGCGTGATCGTCCCGTCCGCGGCCCTCGTCGTGATCGCCTTCCCTCCCGTGGCCGCGGGGAACAGGGGGGAGATCTTGCCGCTCACGCCGGAGCACGCGCCGGGCGCGACCTCGCCGCCGTCGCAGGTCGCGGCGGGCGGCGCTCCCGAGGCGAAGTAGGCGTAGATGGCCTCGAGATCGCCCGCCGCGAGCTCCTGCTCGTCGAAGGCCGGCATGCGGTCCGTGCCTTTGCGCACCTGCTCCGTGAACTCCGAGAGGGGGCCGCCATAGGCGAACAGATCGGGAAACCCGCCGGTCGGCTCGCCGTGGGCGCCATGGCATCCGCCGCAATGGAGCGCGAACGCCTGCGGCGGCGCCGGCCCGTCGCTCGCCTCCGCGCAGGGCGCGCCGGGTTGCCCGCCCCCGCCGCCCGGCGTCTCCCCCGGCGGCGTCTCCCCCGGCGGCGTCTCCCCCGGCGGCGACAGGTCGCCCGCGCACCCGAGCCCTGCCGCGCCGGTCGCGAGCAGCCCGAGCACGATGTCGAGACCCCCAAACACCCATCGACGTGAGCGGCGTTCGACCATCTCGCTCGACCTCCGACGTGAGCCCATCCATCGAGACCGTGATTCACCGCGCTACCGCAAGATCTCCTCGAGCAGCGCGTTCGGCTCGCCGCGGCGATCCTCGCCGAACGACGAGACGCCCAGGCCGTAGTACTGGTTCATGATGGTGAACCACAGATCGCGGAGCTGGCGATCGCTGCCGAGGGCGCCGTAGGCGACGTGCGCGTCGTTCAAGAACACGCCGTCGCCGCCGAGGAGCACGATGGGCAGGTCGTACCCGTCGTGATCGTGCGAGCGCATCTCGCTCATGTGCACCATGACGCAGTGATCGAGCACCGTGCCGTCGCCCTCGGGGATCGCGTCGAGCCGCTGCGCGAGCTGCGCGCTCTTCTGGGCGAGCCAGCAGTTGATCGCCGCGAAATCGAGGTTGCTCTGCTGGACGATCTTGTACTGGCCGTCCTGGGTCGCGCGGTCCAGGTTGCCGGGGCCGTGCTGGGAGCCGTGGTAGTGCAGGCTGCTCTCTCTCCTGTACGCGAGCCCCACCTGGGCGCGGACGTCCTCCGGGATGCACCGGTACTCGAACTCGGAGCGAGCGTCGTCGAGCATGTGGGTGATCACGCGCGTCACGTCGCATTGAATGGCCATGACGATGAGGTCGATCATGACCTTCGCGTGATCTTCGTGCTTGTACTGGCCGGCTTCCGTGCTGTCGTTCTCGTTGAGCCCCTCCGCCTGGCCCGGCGGCTCGGGGACCACGCCGGGCTTGCCGATCGGGCTGCAGCCCAGGCCCGCCGGGGGGGTCATCGTCGACTGCACGCGGGTCGCGTTCTTCTCGATCTCGCGCAGCGAGTCCAGGTATTGCTGGACGATCTTGCGATCGTCGGAGCCGACCCGGTTCATGAGCGAGTTCGCGTCGGCGAGCACGCCGTCGATGACGCTCTTCTCGGTCGCCGCGCGGCGCTCCGCCTCGATCCTGGCCTGCTCGTCGCTCTGCCCTGGCACGGCCCCCCCTTGCGCCGCGCCCGCGCCGACGAGCGCGTCGAACACCGCTCTCGGGTTGACCGAGCGCTTCAGCGGCTCGCGCGGGCTCTTCCAGGAGATGGCCTGGTTGTAGGCGTAGCTGCGCTGGTCGAAGAAGCCGGGCTTGACCCCGAGCCCCGTCTGCAGCGACGGGATGCGGGTCGCCTGCTCCGGGCCCGCCTTCTGGACGATGAGCTGGTCGACCGAGACGCCGTTGCCCACCCACTCCCCGAGATCCTGGCGCGCCTCCCTCCCCAGCTGATCGGCGTCCACGCAGGTCGAGAGCGCCGCGTTGAGGCGCGAGTGGGAAGGCTCGATGTAGGGGTGCTGCTCCGTGCTCCAGGTGTAGTTGCCAAGGCGGCTGATCATGAGCATCTTCGACTTCACCGGCGCGAAGTGCTGGAGCACCCTCGGCAGCTTGAAGTCGGCGCCCTTCAGCGTCTTCCCGAACGCGGGGGCCGTCTCCCACCAGTGATGGGGCGCCCCGTTCGGGAAGGTGCAGAGGATGAAGCGCTTCGGGGTGCCGAGCTCCCCCGCGCGCGCCCCGCGCGGCGCGAGGCTCTCGAGCCACGGCAGCGCCAGGCAGACGCCCGCGCCGCGCAACAGGTTCCTGCGTGTCATCAAGCGTTTCATGTGCGCATCGCTCCTTCGTGCCTCGTCTCGTGCAGAAACAACCCGCGCGGCCTCACCGCGCCTCGTCCTTCGCTCGAAGGCGGAACGCCTCGCTGGTCACCACCTCCTTCACCAGATCCGCGATCGTCCCGCTGCCCCAGCGCGCGGTGATCTCCTCGATCCTGGCCCTGTCCCCGCCGCTCGGGCGCCGGCGCACGGCGTAGCTGAAGAGCTGCTCGGTGGGGCACTTCTCCTGCCGGGCGGCCTCCACGAGCACCGGCAGGAGGCCGGAGATGTCCTCGAACGCCACGCCCTCGTACACCCCCGTCGCGTCGATCGGGTCGCCGTTCGGGTATGCGGTCCGGTAGGCGCCGATCGGGTCGAAGATCTCCAGGCTCAGCCCGATCGGGTCGAGCACGTCGTGGCAGCTCGCGCAGTCGGGCGACGCGCGGTGCTTCTCGAGCTCCTGGCGCACGTTTTCGATGGGGCCCTCGTCCCCGCCCGCGGCGCCGAGCTCCGGGATGTCGACGTTGGCGGGCGGCCCCAGGGGCACGCAGAAGAACTGCTCCAGGATCGTCTTCGCGCGGGACGTGGGAGAGGTCCGGTCCGCGCGCGACGACAGCGTCAGGAACGCCGGGAGCGTGAGGAACCCCTCGCGCACGCCCTCGGGGTCGTTCGCGTAGATCGGCTCGAGCAGCCGGCTCTCCGGGTGGGGCGCCGTGAGGAACTCGGACCAGGGCCGCCCGCCCGTCGTGAAGCTCGCGAAGTAGGCGTTGACCTGGTCGAGCATCGCGCCCTTCACCTCGTCGTTCCAGACCGGGAACCGGGTCGCGTCGGCGTTGTGGCTGGGGAGCGTGCGCGTGCCGAGCCACTGCCCGAAGAAGTTCTGGAAGAAGGCGGCGCTCTTCGGATCGGCCAGCATGCGGTCGACCTGCCGCCGGAGCTCGTCCTCGGTGGCGAGCTCATCGCCCTCCGCCGCGTCGAAGAGCGCCTCGTCCGGCATCGAGCTCCAGAGCAGG
Organism: Sorangium cellulosum; assembly: GCF_004135735.1. Classification (GTDB taxonomy): domain Bacteria; phylum Myxococcota_A; class Polyangia; order Polyangiales; family Polyangiaceae; genus Sorangium; species Sorangium cellulosum_F. The sequence continues at coordinate 1,653,940 of NZ_CP012670.1, forward strand.
TACGAGAGGCGCGACGCGATCTCGTGGCCGCTCAGGGCGCCCGGCGATCTCTCGGAGTCGGGCCCCACCTCGATCCGCAGGAGGAAATTCGGCGACGTCAGCAGGGTCCGGACGACGTGCTGCACCGCCTCGACGGGGGACATCTCGAGGGTGGCCAGCGCGTGGGCGTACTGCGCCGCGTACCGGTCGACCTCCGCCGCCTCGAGCGGGCGGCGGAAGGCGCGCAGCCCGAAGCGCTCGATGATCTCGCGCGCGCACCCGTCGCCCGCGCCCTCCGCCGGGTCGCACACGAGGATCGCGGCGCGCTGCGCCTCGTTCGAGAAGGCGTCTTCGGCGAGCGTCTTGGCGGCGTCGTAATACCCCTGGACCAGGACCTGCGAGAGGTTCGAGAGCGCGTTGACGTTCGCGTCGAAGCCCTTCGCGCCGAAGGCGGGGAAGCCATCCGCGGGCCTCAGGCGCGTTCCCAGGAGGTGGGCGACGGTGTTGTTGTACTCCGACGCTGTCATGTGGTGCAGGGGCATCCTGTCTGGCGCGACGGCGGCGCCTTGCTCCGGATCGTCCTTGCTTCCATCGCCCTGGCTTCCATCGCCCTGGCTTCCGAGGGTGCCAGTGCACGAGATGCCCAGGAGACATCCCCCGGCGACGAGCCACGGACTCGCGAACACTCGGTCAAGTCTGAACGTCATCGTCGTCTCCCGCGTGTGGAATCGGCAGTGAGACCCTCGTGACCGGAGCGCGCCGATTTCGTGATCAAATCGACCACGCGGCCGCGATAAGATCAGATCGTGCCCTGTACGCAGAAAACTATGGTGATGGTGTTGCTCCTCGGGCTGTCCGGGTGCGGGGCGGACGTGGAGATCGCGGTGGGCCGCATGAATCCGGTGTCGGCGGCGAGCGGCAGCGGCGGTCAGGAGGGCAGCGGCGGTGAGGCGGGCAGCGGCGGTGAGGCGGGCAGCGGCGGTGAGGCGGGCAGCGGCGGTGAGGCGGGCAGCGGCGGTGGAGGGGGTCATGGTACGATCTCCTGTGATGTGTTGCCGTCGCCGATCCATCGGTACACGTTCGACGGTGCGGGAGATGTCGTCGCCGATCTCATCGGAGGTGCTGACGGCGTGATCCTCGGCGGCGCGAGCCTCGACGGCGGAGGGGGGCTCACCCTCGACGGCGAGGACGATTACGTCGATTTGCCGGCGGGGCTCCTGGCGGGATTGGGCGACGTCACCGTCATGGTCTGGGTCGTCCGCGGCCGCGGAGGGGCCTACCTGCGCATCGTCGATTTCGGCCTCGCCACCGGAGGCGAAGATCCCGTCGAAGGCGAGGGAGGGGTGGGAACGTCCTACCTGGTGATCACCCCCTCGACGGGCTTCGAGGTGCGGGGGGTCTCCGCGCTCGTGAGCGACAGCGGCGTGAGGGGCGAGGTGGCGATCCACGCCGAGCCGACGCTCGAGGACGGCGAGGTCCATCAGGTCGCCGTCGTCTTCGACGGCGCGGCGGCGACCGTGGCCCTCTACCTGGATGGCGCGCTCCTCGGCAGCGAGCCTGTCGGCTTTCCGCTCTCGGCGATCGAGGACGTGAACAACTGGCTCGGGCGGTCCCAGTTCGATGCGGACCCGTACTTCGGTGGGCGCTACGACGAGCTGCGGATCTACCGCGAGGCGCTGGCCGGCTGCGCGGTCGAGGCCGCCTTCCGCGCCGGCCCGGATCGGCCCTGAGGCTCAGAAGGCCAGCGCGAGGCCGAGGCGGGCGCTGAGACCTGCGGCCGGAGGGCGATAGACGGCCCCCTCGAGGTTCTCGACGACGAAGCGGGGCCGCCGCAGGGGGACGACGGCGTGCAGCGCCCCCTCGACCCTCAGGGGCCCGGCGAAGCGCCGCTCGACAAGCGTCCCGAGCCCGGCCGCGAAGATCGGCGCCGTGCGGGCGAAGGCCTCGTCGACCTCGCGTCCCCGGGCGAGGAGCCAGTGCTGGCGGCCGAGCGCGCAGACGTACACGGAAAGGTGGCGCTCGAGGGCGCGCGCGCACGCGTCGACCTCGAGGAACCAGAGCTGGAACTCGGCGCCGGCTGCCATCCCGGCGATGCGGCTCGAGCTCGACGGCACCACGCCGGCCGCCCCGTCGGCGCGGAGCCAGCCGCTGCGGATCCCGCCGCCTGCGGCGAGCCCGATGCCGACCGCCGGGACGAGCGCCTGCTCGATGTGCGCGCTCAGCCAGAGCGCCCCTTCCAGGTCGCGCTCGGCTGCCGCCGGAGGCCGGACCGCCGCCGCAGGCGGCGGACGCGGCGCGCCGGCGACGGGGGCGGCGACCGCCGGGGGCGGCGCGGGCTGGGCGGCGGGTTGCGCGGCGGCGTTCCGCGCGACCGCGTCGGGATCGATCGACATCGCGACGATCAGCGCCGCCGCCCGCGACATCGACGCGCAGTCGTCGCCGCGGATCACGCGCTCGCCGGGCGACGGCGCGCGGATGCGCAGATCGAGCCGGAGGCGCGCGCCGCCTGCGCGGGCGACGGCGATCTCGACCTCGATCGGCGGGTGCTGCTCCGACGCGCCCAGGAGCCGGGCGATCTCGCTCCGGACCTCGTCGGCCGGCGGGCACCCGTCCGGCGCTTCCCAGCGGAGGTCGACGGCGCGCGGCTCGGCGGGTGCCGCGAGGGCGCTCGCGGGCAGGACCGCCGCGACGATCAGCGCCTGGAGGGCCGACGGGGCCCGGGCCCACCTGGAGACGTGCACCCGGGCACTTTACTCCTCCTTCCCGCACGCGGCGCGCACGCGCGTCGCGAGGGGCGAGCCCGGGCTCTTCGCGAGCAGCCTCGCCGCGATCGTCCTGCCGGACGCCGCGCGGCCGGAGCGGCAGAGCGCGATGGCGCGCGACGCCTCGCGCTCGGTCGAGAGCACGCCCCTCGGGTACCGGCTTGCGTGCTCGTTCAGCTTCGCGAGCGCCTGCGCGAACTGGCCCGCCTGCAGCGCCTGCTGCGCGTCGCGCAGCAGCGCGATCTCCGCGTCGAGCCCCTCGGCGCCCGGCCTCGCGGCGGCGGCCGCCGCGGGCGCGGGCGAGCGCGGTGCAGGCGAGCGCGGTGCAGGCGAGCGCGGTGCAGGCGCGCGCGGCGCGGCGCCCATCGCGGGCGCGGCGCTGGCCTCGGCGGGGGTGCTGGCCTCGGCGGGGGCGCTGGCCTCGGCAGAGGCGCGGGCCTCGGCGGGGGCGCTGGCCTCGGCGGGCGGAGCCGACTCGTCGCTCGGCGCGCTGGAGGGCGCGGCGGCGCGCAGCGCACGGGGCGTCGGGTCTGCGATCCTCGCCGCTGCCACCGCCCGCGGCGCATCGAGCGGGTCGCCCGAGGCGGGGAGGTAGACCGCTGCGCCCGTCGCGAGCCCCACGACAATCGTCGCGAGCCCGATCTTCAGCGGGGCGCCGAGCAGCGTGACGGCCGTCCCTTTCGCGACCGCCGCGCTCGTCGCGCCGGCGGCCCCGGCGCTCGCGGCGCCGGCGCTTCCGGCTCCCGCGGCGCCGGCGCCGGCGGCCCCGGCGCCGGCGCTTCCGGCTCCCGCGGCGCTCGCCGCGCTCGCCGTCACGGCGGTGGCCGCCGCCCCGGCGAGGCCGATCCTCGCCCACACGGCCGCGCGCATCCGGCGCCTGTCGTCGTCGGTCGGCTCGTCCGCGTCGCGGAGGGCGTTCAGGAGCGCCCGCTCACCAGGTCTCAGCTCATCCATGGCGGCCTCCTCGGAGCCTGGCGTGGTGGCGGCGCACCGCGTCGGAAAACGCCTGTCGAGCGGCCCTCAGCCGCGCATACACGGTGTTGATGTTCACCCCGATCCCCTGCGCGATCTCCGTCGCCGGCATCTCTTCCAGCTCGGCGAGGAGGAGCACCACGCGCTTCTCCTCGTCGAGCGACGCCAGGAGCTCGCGCGCGACGCGCGCGGCCTCCGCCCTCGTCATGGCCTCGTAGGGGCTGAGGTCGCTCGGCCCGGCGAGCAGCTCCGGATCCACGGTCTCTCCGTTCCCGCGGTGGGCCGGGCTCTTGCGGCGCAGCGACCTCCGGTGCGCCTGCACGACGTTGATCACGATCCCGAAGACCCACGTCTTCAGCGACGAGCGGCCCCGGAACTCCGGGAGCCGCCGGTGCACGACGACGAACACCTCCTGGCACACGTCCTCGTGGGCCGAGGCGTCCACGCCGAGGCGGCGGACGGTCCGCCAGACGAAGGGGAAGAGCTCCTCGTACACCTCGGCGAAGTCGAGCGGCGCGGGCTGCACGCCGGACGCGGGGACGGCGGGGACCGCGCCGGCGGGCGGGGGCGAAGGCGGATCGACCGCCGCGCGGGCGGTCACGGGCTGCACCCCTCCGCGCGGGGGCCCGCGCCACCGTCGCCTGCGCAGGTGGTTTCATGATCGTCTCCAGGGTCGCCGTGGGCCATCGCGCCAGGATGCAGAGCGCCCTCCACGCAGGAGGCGGACAGGAGGAGCCCGGGGACGGGGCTGATGTCGCCGAGGGGGGCTGTCGGGGTGCGACGCATGGCTCGAGGGGGCTGGTGACCGGTGCCGCCCCGTTCCGTGACGGAAAGTGGAGGAGGCCCGGGGGCGCGGGCGCATCGGGCGGGTCGCCGGTGGGATGATATCCCACGGCATGCGCGGGATCGTGCGCCGCCGCGCACCGCGGCCGGCAGCTCGCGCACGCGCGCGCTTGACGGCCGCGACGAGCGCGCCGAGAAAAAACGGGTGACCTCCTCTCGCTGGCTTGCCGCGCTTGCGGCGCTCACCGTTCCGTTGGCCGTCTCGGCGACGGCCCTGGCCCAGGACGATTCTCCCCACCCGCCGTCTCGTCCTGCGCCGGTTCCGTCCGACTCCGCGCAGCAAGCGCCGCCGCCTGCGCCCACGCCGGAGCTGCCCGCGCCCACGCCGGAGCCGCCCGCGCCCGCGCCCATACCAGCGCAGCCGGCGCCCGCGCCCACGCCGGTGCAGCCGGCGCCCGCGCCCACGCCGGTGCAGCCGGCGCCCGCGCCCACGCCGGCGCCCGCGCCCACGCCGGTGCCGCCGGCGCCCGCGCCCACGCCGGTGCAGCCCGCGCCCACGCCGCAGCCCGCGCCCACGCCTGCGCCGCCCGCACCCGTGCTGCCGCCCGTGGCGCCGCCCCGTGCGCCCGCGCCCGTGCAACCGGCCACGCCGCCCCGTGCGCCCGCGCCCGTGCAACCGGCCACGCCGCCCCGTGCGCCCGCGCCGCCCGCGCCCGTGCAGCCGGTCACGCCGCCGCGTGCACCCGCGCCGCCTGCGCTCACCCCGCCGCCTCCCAGCGCCCCGGTGCCGCCGCCTCCGCCGCGGAGCCAGCCCGCGCCGCCGAGCCCTGCGCCGCGCAGGGCCGAGGCTCCCCCGGAAGCGGCCGCCCCGGTGCCGCCGCCGCCGCCCGTCGAGCGCGAGGAGCCCGAGGAGCCCGAGGAGCCCGAGGAGCTGGAGAAGCCCAAGCAGCCCGAGGAGCCCGAGGACGACGACGGGGACGGCTTCCGGCTCCGCTTCGGCAGCACCCTCGGCGGCGGAATCATCGAGTCACCCACGGGCACGGGCGCCGTCTTCTCGCTCTCGGCCCGGCTGGGCTTCCAGTTCAACCACCATCTCGGGATCTATTACCAGAACACCCCGATGGTCACGCTCACCCCCGAGAGCACCGCGAACAGCGCGGGGTTCGAGGCGGGGTTCATCGATTACAACTCGCTGCTCGCGAGCTTCACGGTGTTTCACGTCATCGATCTGGGCGCGGGCCCGTCCCTGGATTACGTGGCCGTCGCGAGCTGCGGCACGGAGATCCCCGGGATCTCCCTGGAGATCCCGGAGGCCGGCTGCGAGAGCACCTCGGCCTGGTACTTCGGGGCTCACGCGCGGGCCTCCCTCATCCTGGGCGGCCTCACCGGGAGCGGGCCGCGGCGGAGCGGGTTCGCCATCAGCGCCGATCTCCACCCGGTCTTCCTGCCCGAGGGGCCGACCATCACCTTCACGCTGGGGCTCGGCAGCGAGTGGTACTGAGCCCGTGAGCACGGCGGCCGAGCGGCCGCCGCGCCGCTCCGGCCGCCGCTCGACCGGCCGGGTCGCGCCGCGCCGCTCGGGGCCTTGCGTCTCGGCAGGACGCGGCGCGTCCCCGGACGCAGGCCCGGCTGACGAGCGCTGAGCCTCGCGGCGATCGGAGGCTCGCGTCTCGGCAGGACGCGGCGCGTCCCCCCCGGACGCAAGCCCGGCTCGCCATCTCGATCACCTATCCACGCATCGGAGGGCCGCCTCCACGCCCCAGCCCGCGGGGCTCGTGCACGGCACGGCGGCCGCGGTCCGAATCGCGCCACCCGGCGTTCTGGCGGAAATGCGGGGCGCGAGAGAGCCCGGGGCGGCCGCGCGCGGGGGCCGGGGCCGAGCCCCGCGCCGCCGCGTCGACGCGTCGACGGGCGCCGACCCGTGGGCGTCCATCTCTCCAAAATACCCGCACGCCCGGGCCCGTGCGCGCTGGCCTCGATGTTGCTCTACGTGCCTCGCGTGCGACGGCGCGTCGGCCGCCGGCACGCGCGCGGGCACCGCCACCTGGCTCGCCCCGTTCTCTCATCGCCTGACGTCACCCCTAGTCGAATCGAGGTCAAGACATGTCGAACATCAACGGAATCGCGGCCTATAGCAACAGCTATCAGGAGTACAAGCACCCGACCACCGGGAACAAGGCGCCGCTGCTCACCGTCCACCACAAGCTCTGGACGCAGACGGTCACCACGAACTCCGGCTCATACATCCAGGCCGAGGTCTGGGTATCGAACGACGGCCAGACGATGCTCCGGAACATCAACGTGACGGTCACGATCCAGGGCGGCGACGGGATCTGGGCCCCCCAGTTCTGCGACTCCGCAGGCAACTTGCAGCCGGGCACCTTCCTGCCGCCGTTCGAGATGGGCGACCTGCAGCCCGGCCAGTCGTCGGCGGTCCACAAGTACTGGTGGAAGGCCGTGAAGCCCAATGTCCCGCAGAACGGGGCGGACTTCGACGCGCAGTTCACGGTGATCCCGGACTTCCAGGTCGTCTACGCCGACACCGACGACTACTTCACCGACAAGTCCCACGTGAAGATCGGCTGACGTCGATCCCGACCACCGCCGGCGACCGGCGGCGAGGCCGCGCGCATCACGTGACCGCATTCGGTCGCGCGCGGCGCGCCACGGCGCCGGCGGCTCGGGGCCGAGGTTCGCGTCCGGAGCCGGGGGCATGGCCGTGATCCGTACCGCGACGCTCGAGGCCCGTGCCGAGCGGAGGCAGAGCACGTTGCGAGGGCAGTGATACGGTACGATGGGGGCATGCTCGGACACGATGTGCTCCCCACGTTGATCACCCGCCTGATGACGGCCACGCACTTCGAAGGAGCCGCGACGGCGGCGCTCGAGGCGATGCTCGATTGCGTCCATGCGGCGCTCGCCGAGAGCCCCTTCGCGACGAGCGCGCGCCTGCTCCGCGCCATGGTGCACCTCCGACCGAGCGATGGATATCAGCGCCTCTTCGGCGTCGAGCACCGCACCGGCGCCCAGGTCGAGGGCACGGGTTACCTCACCTCCGCCAACGTGTGGCGATGGGTCAGCGAGCATCGTTGCTCGGTCTCGATCGACGTGCAGCGCGGCGTCCTTCATGCATGGGTGCCCGAGGGGCGCGTGGAGCGGCGCGAGCCCATCGACGCGGCCGGCGTGCCTGGGCACGAGACACGCGAGCGCATGCTCGGACGCGACGCGACGCACGTCCACGTCGTCCCGCTCCGTACGCCCGGCGAGGGCGTGAGCGGCATGATAGCCATCGAGGCGAGCTGCAAGGCCGCCGCTGGGCAGGAGTTTGTCTGGGGCGACTGCGAGGAGCAGCTCGAGCTCATCGCGACCGCCGCCGTGGCTTATCTCGGGGCGCTCCCCCCGCGCCCGAGCTGCGCCGCGCGCACGGATGCCCTGTTGCCGGTCGTCGGCCGGGCGACGGCAGGGCTCATCGAGCTCCTGCGCGTCTTCGCCCAGCAAGAGGAGACGGTGCTCATCAGCGGCCCGACCGGCTCGGGGAAGTCCAGGCTCGCGCGCTGGTGCCACGAGCAGTCGCGGCGCGAGGGCAAGCGCTTCGAGACGCTCGATCTGCTCAGCGTGCCCGAGGAGCTCCAGATGGCCGAGCTCTTCGGCTGGAAGCGCGGCGCGTTCACCGGCGCCATGAGGGACGCCGCCGGCGCCATCGCGCGCGCCGCGCAGGGCACGCTCTTCATCGACGAGATCGACAAGCTGTCGCTGAAGGCCCAGGCGGGCCTCTTGCGGGTGCTCGAGGAGCGGCGCTACAGGCCCCTCGGCGACGAGGGCTCCGACAAGCACGCGGACGTGCGGTTCATCGTCGGCACGAACGCCGATCTCCGGGCGCAGGTCCGCGCCGGCAAGCTCCGCGAGGACCTCTATTACCGGATCAACGTGTTGCCCGTGCGGCTGCCGCCGCTCTCCGAGCGGCTCGACGAGCTGCCCCTGTGGGCCGAGTACATGCTCGGCCGGCGGCACGAGGAGGCCGGCGGCGGCGGGGCGGTGCGCATCGCGCGCGAGGCCGTCGATCTCCTGATGAGCACGCCATGGCCCGGGAACCTGCGGCAGCTCGACAACATGGTCCGCCGGGCCTACGCGATCGCGCTCTCGGATCGAGGCGGCGCGGGCAGCGAGCTCTTGCTCGCGCGGCGGCACGTCGAGCGCGCGCTCGCCTATGACGGCGCGCCCGAGCCAGGCACGCTGTTCGAGCAGCTCCTCCGCACGGCGAGGGCGTTCGTGCAGGAGGCGGAGCAGCGCGAGGGCAGCGCGAGCCCGCTCTCCCTCGATCTGATCGACGCGCAACGGGGCCTCGTGCTCGCCGTCGCGGTGCAGCGGCGGGGCCGTGACGCGGCGTTCGCGCTGCTCGGGCAAGAACAGCTCCTCAGGAACCGCAACCACCACCGGGCGCTGAAGAGGGAGCTCGATCGGGTGCGCGAGCTCTTGCACGTGATCGGCGGCGAGGTCGATCCGGCGCTCGCCTCGTTGCTGGATTCGGCCGACGCAACAGCCGAAGGGCGTTGAGGTGACGCGCGCGTCGCAGGGGGGGTCATCTGTAACATGCGGCACATGTCGGGCCACGCCGCGCAGGCGCCCGTCCTCCGTCAGCCTTGACATGAGAGCCGTATGGATACTTACATCACCCGCGCGATGTACGGGGGGGGCCGGTATGAGCTCATACAATACACGCCTCTCTCCTGGGTCCACGTTCGAAGAGCGGTACGAGATCCGCTCCCTGCTCGGTGAGGGGGGGTTTGGGAGCGTCTACCAGGCGCGGCAGCGTACGACGGGGCAGAGCGTCGCGCTGAAGTTATTGCGTCTCGATCACGAGAGCGGCGCGCGAACCGAGAGGCGGATCGCGCGGTTCCTCCGGGAGGCCAAGGTCTGCGCGCAGCTCCACCACCCGAACATCGTTCAGCTCATCGACTCCGGGCGGTCGAGCGAGGGAGTTCTTTACTCGGTCTTTGCGTTCGCCCCGGGAGAGACGCTCGCGGACGTGATCGCGCGCGAGGGCGCGCTCGCCCCCCGGGAGGCGACGCACTTGATGCTGCAAGCGCTCGACGCGCTCGCGTGCGCGCACGCCCAGGGCGTGGTGCACCGTGATCTGAAGCCCCGCAACATCATGGTGATCTCCTCCGGGGCGCGGAGGAACGCGCTGGTGCTCGATTTCGGCATCGGGGCCATCCTCGGCGGGGTGGCCGCCGGGGGCCCGCCGGCGCGCTTGACGGCCACGGACGAGGCGCTGGGCACGCCCGGCTACGCGGCGCCCGAGCAGCTTCGCGGGCTCGACATCACCACGCGCACGGATCTCTTCGCGTGGGGCCTCGTGTTCCTGGAGTGCTTGACGGGGAAGATGGTTTATGACGGCGCCTCTGCCGCCGAGGTGCTCTACCGCATGCTCGGGCCGGAGCCCGTGCCGATCCCGGCCGAGATCGAGCGAACGTCCCTGGGCGCCCTCCTGCGCCGGGTGACGCACAAAGACGTCGCCGCGCGCGACCTCGACGCCCGAGGGGTCCTCCAGGCGCTGGAGGGGCTCCATCCGGGCTCGCCGGGGCAGCATCCCTCCGGGAGCGCAGCCATGAGCCCTGGCGCGCACGCCCCTCTCGACGGCGTGGCGCTCCTGGAGCCCAGAAGAGTCCAGGCGTCGGGCGAGCGGCGTCACGTCACCGCGGTCTGTTGCGTCCTCGATCCGGTCCTGGAGGCAGCGAGGCCGGTGGACGACGAGGACCTCGACGAGCTCGTGCGCCGGGCGTCCTCGACGTGCGCGGACGTCGCCGCGAAGCACCGAGGCCACGTGGTCGCGGCCTTCGGGCACGCGGTGATGCTCTATTTCGGCCTGCTGTGCGCGGAGGAGGATGACGCGAAGCGGGCCGCGCGCGCCGCGCTCGCCATCGTGGAGGCGATCCAGGGCGAGCGCGAGGACCTCCGCCGCGCGCACGGCGCGCGGGTCGAGGTGCGGATCGGGCTGCACAGCGGGCTCGTGCAGGCGAGCGGCCTGCGCGAGGGGGCGGCGGCGGGGCTCGCCCTCGGGGCGACGCCGCGGCTGGCCGCGCGGATCGCTCGCGAGGCGCCGCCCTCGGCGATCGTGGTCTCGGCCGAGGCGCAGCGCCTCCTGCGCGCGAGCTTCGAGCTCGAGGACGAGGGCGCGCGATGCGCCGGGGGGCGAGAGGGCGCCCCGGGGGCGTTCCGGCTGCGGAGAGCGCGCGCCGATCGGGGGCCCCCCCCGACGCCGGACGGGACGATGGGGCCCATCATCGGTCGATCCCAGGAGATGGATTTGCTCCTCGACCGCTGGCAGCGCGCGCGCCAGGGCGGCGGGCAGTGCGCCTTGATCACGGGCGAGCCCGGCATCGGCAAGAGCCGGCTCGCGCGCGAGCTCCGGGGCAGGCTGGTCGGCGACGCGCACGTCTACCTGGAGGGGCGCTGCTCGCCCGAGACGCAGAACAACGCGCTCTTCCCCGTGATCGATGCGCTGGGGCGCGCGCTCGAGCTGGATCGGGAGAGCTCGTCGCGCGGAAGGAGCGCGCGGCTCGAGGCGCAGCTCGCCCGGCGCGGGCTCGCCCCCGCCGAGGCCGTGCCGCTGCTCGCGCCGCTCTTCGGCCTGCCGATCGAGCCGCCGTACGCGCCGCTCCAGGCGGGGCCGCAGCGGCAGAAGGAGCTGACCCTCAACGCGATCCTCTCGCTGCTCTTCGGGATGGCCGAGGAGGCGCCGGTCCTGCTCCTGATCGAGGATCTGCACTGGGCCGATCCGACGAGCCTCGCGCTGCTCGGCCAGTTCGCGCGCGAGGTCCCCTCGGCCGCGGTGTGCCTCGTGCTCACGGCCCGTCCGGAGTTCGTGCCCCCGTTCCCGACCACGGGGATGCAGCAGATCCACCTGAGCCGGCTGGAGGCCGCGCAGATCGGCGCCCTGATCGCGGAGCTCTTGGGCAAGAAGCCGCTGCCTCGCGACGTCGTCGAGCAGATCGCGCTCCGCACCGACGGCGTGCCGCTCTTCGTGGAGGAGCTGACGCGGACGATGCTCGAGGCGGGCGTGCTGCTGGAGCGCCAGGATCGGTACGACCTGTCGAGGCCGCTGTCGGACGTCGAGATCCCGGGCACGCTGCGCGGCCTCTTGCTGTCGCGCCTCGATCAGCTCGGGCGGGCGAAGGAGACCGCCCAGATCGCGGCCGCGCTCGGGCGGGAGTTCAGCGAGGAGGTGCTGCTGGCCGTGAGCCGGCTCGAGGGGGCGGCGGTGCGGGAGGACCTGAGCCGGCTCCTGGGCGCCGGGCTCGTCTTCCGGAAGCGGCGGCTGAAGGGGTCGGGCTACACCTTCAAGCACGCGCTCGTGCAGGACGCGGCGTACGAGTCGCTGTCGCGCGCGGCGCGGCGGCAGGTGCACGCGCGCATCGCGCGGACGCTGGAGGAGCGGTTCGCCGGGATCGTGGAGGCGCGGCCGGAGCTCCTGGCGCGGCACCACGCGGGAGCGGAGCAGAAGCTGGAGGCGATCGCGTATGCGCAGATCGCGGCGCAGAGGGCGCTCACGCAGTCGGCGTACGCGGAGGCGAGCGGGCACGCCCGCGACGCCCTCGAATGGCTCGGGGCCACGCCGCCGGATCGGCGACGCGCCGAGCTGGAGCTCGCGCTGAACGGCGTCCTCACGCAGGCGCTCATGTCCACGCGGGGCTGGGCCGACCCGGAGGTCAAGTCCACGATCGACCGCTCCGGCGCGCTGCTGGAGCAGCTCGAGCGGGACAGCCCGCACAGGCTCCCGACGCTCTGGTCCTTGTTCACCTACCATCACACGGCGAGCAACCGCCGGGCGGCCCGCGACGTCGCCGAGGAGCTGGTGAGCGCCGCGGAGCGGTCCAGCGACGCCGGGCTCCGCGCGGCCGCGATGGCGCTCCGGGGCATCACCCGCTACTGCGACGGCGAGCACGTGGAGGCGAGGCAGGCCCTGGAGCGCGCCATCGCGCTGTACGACCCTGCCCAGCACCAGGATCATGGGCTCAAGTTCGGGCTGGATACCCAGGTCCTCGCCAAGACGCTCCTGGCCCACCTCCGCTGGTACGCCGGCGACTCCGCGGCCGCTTTCCAGCTCGTACAGGACGGCATCGCGTGGGCCAGGGAGGTGCGCCACGTCCCCTCGGTGGCCATCGGCTTGCTCTACGGGTGCCAGATCTACCAGTTCCACGGGGACAGGGGCGCGGTGGAGGTGATGAGCGGCGAGATCCTGTCGCTGGCCAAGAAGCACGGATTGCCCGCCTTCGAGGGGTACGCGGCGTTCTTGCACGCGTGGGCGAAGGGAGATGCCTCGCTCGCCAGGGGGATCGTGGAGCAGCTGGAGCGGCTCGGGTGCAGGGTCGGTCTCTCCTACTGGGGCTCCCTGCCCGCCGCGATCGACGCGGCGAGCGGCCGGCTGGACGCGGCCATCGCCTGCGTCGAGCGCTGCCTCTCGGTGTGTCGCGCGATCGACGAGCATTTCTACGAGCCGGAGCTCTACCGGCTGCTGGCCGTGTACCGGCTACGGCGCGAGGCGAGCGACGAGGGGGCGCTCGCCGCGCTCCGGCGCGCGGCCGAGCTCGCGAGGCGGCAGGCCATGTCGCTGGTGGAGGCGCTCGCCACGGTCGAGCTCCAGCGGCGCTCGGGCCACGACCCGTCGAATCGCGCGCGGCTCGCCGAGCTCCTCGAGTCGTGTCCGGGCCTCCGGGCGCAGCTCCCCCCTGGCGAGATCGATCCGCTCGCCGCCGGCGGAGACGGCGAAGTCCAGCGAGGGTTGAAGGGAGATTGCGTATGAATGACCATGGCTTGATCGAATTTCGGACTGCGTACCTGCGGGCGATCGCCCGGGTGTGGCGCGAAGGAGAGACGAGCGACTTCGCGAGGGACCTGACCTCCGGTGTTCAAAGCAAGATCGACCAGTGCCTGTCGGAGTGCGGGTTCTCGGCCGATTGCTGGCCCAACCTCTGCGTCCAGCTCGTCAGGAACGGCGGCGTCCAGTGGAACCCCGGGGACACAGGGGGCTGGTTCAGCCCTGTGAGCAAGCATGAGGCCCTCACCCTCCGCCTGCCGCTCGACAAAGCAAAGGTGCTGCGTGGCGTCGACCAGAGGTACTGGGCGCAGGCGCTGGCCGAGTTCTACCAGCTCTTCCCCACGCCGTTCGGGCCGATCGCCGATCCATCCCAGTCCGGAGCGAAGGGAGCCACGCACCAGTCGCTCATGGCGTACCCCACGAAGCTCGGGGATTTTCAATCCTTCCTCGAGCTCGGCGGCGTCATCGCGCGGGCCATCGCCCTCGCCTGGAGACAGCAGGCCTCGGGGGACATGTCCTTCACCAACGATCTCACGACCCGCGCGGCGGGCGCCCTCCAGAGCTGGCTGGGGTACATCTCGCCATGGGGTATCGACCTCAGGGTCGAGCCCGCGCCCGATGGGGTCCGCTGGATCCCGCCGACCGACGACGCTTCGGCGGGCGCGTGGGCCTGCGGCGCGACGCGCGAAGGCAAGAGCTTACCGCTGGAAGACCATCTCAAGAACACCCTCACGCTCTGTCTCCCCGACCGGCCGGGCAAGGACGCGACCGTGTGGCCCATCGCGCTGGCGGCCTACAACAACACGGGGCCCGCGTACCCCTTCACCTGCTGCCCCGCTTGACCTCCCCTGCGTCACGTTCGCGCTCATGGCTCCTCTGACGCTCGACCGGGTGCTGGCGCTCCGTCCCGATCTTCGCGTCGAGGTGCTCGACGGCGGCCATGCCTTTCTCCTCGGGGAGCGCGCGCGGTTCGTCCTCTCTGGACCGCGCGCGGCCGCCGTCCTCGCGCTCGTGGATGGGCGGCGCACGGTGGACGAGATCCTCCGCGCGGCGCGCGGACAGGTCTCCGAGCCCGAGGTCTTCTATACCCTGGAGGAGCTCTGCGCCGGCGGATACCTGGTCGCCGCCACCCCCGATCTGCCGCGCGAGAGCGCGGCGTTCTGGTCGGGCGTGGGGCTCGACGCGAGGGCAGCCAGCGAGGCGCTCCGGCGCACGCCCGTCTCGGTCCACGCGATCGGCACGGGGGTCGGCGCGTCGTGGCTCGCCGAGGCGCTCGCGCAGGCCGGCGTCGCCGTCTGCGAGGCGGGCGCGGCGCGGGTGATCGTCACCGACGATTACCTGTCGCCGGAGCTCTCGCGGCTCCACGCCGAGGCGTCGGCACGCCGCGCACCCTGGTGTCCGGTCAAGCTCGTCGGCGTGGCGCCGCTCATCGGGCCGGTGCTGAAGCCGGACATCGGCCCTTGCTGGGACTGCGTGGCCCACTGGATCCGTGTCAATCGACCCGTGGAGGAGCTCGTGCGCCGGCACCGGAACGACGCCGCCCCTCCGTCGCCGCCCGCAGCCGGCATCGAGGCGAGCGTCAGGGCCGCGTGCGGCATCGCCGCCCTCGTGATCGCCCGCGCGCTGGCCGGAGCGGACGCGGCGCCTCCGCGCAACGCGGAGGTGCTCGCCCTCGATCTCGCGGCGCTGGAGCTCACGAGGCACGCCGT
Source organism: Sorangium cellulosum (assembly GCF_004135735.1). Classification (GTDB taxonomy): domain Bacteria; phylum Myxococcota_A; class Polyangia; order Polyangiales; family Polyangiaceae; genus Sorangium; species Sorangium cellulosum_F. The sequence goes on from NZ_CP012670.1 coordinate 1,668,963, forward strand.
CGTCCAGCGCCCGCAGTGTCCGACGTGCGGCGATCCCGGGTGGATGCGCGCCGCCGGCGAGCGTCCGATCGCCCTCAGGCCGGTGGAGAAGGCCTACCGGGACGACGGGGGATACCGCCGCGAGGCGCCGCGGCGGACCTACGCGCGCTACCGGCACCTCATCAGCCCCATCACGGGCGCGGTGACCCACGTCGTCCCCGTGCCGGGGCGCAGCTCCGATCTCCGGGCGGTGTACGCCTCGGGGTACCTCGTCTGCCCGCGCCACGGCGTGCCCCGGAGCAACGCGTTCGACAAGCCCTGCGCGGGCAAGGGGCGCACCGCGGAGCAGGCCCAGGTGAGCGCGCTCTGCGAGGCGCTGGAGCGTTACAGCGGCGTCTACCAGGGGGACGAGGCGCGCGTCCGGGCGAGCGCGGCGGAGCTCGGGCCCGCCGCGGTGCCCCCGGACGCGCTGCTGGGCTACAGCGACGCCCAGTACCGGGAGCGCGAGCGGCACAACGCGAGCACCCGCGATCGGAGCCGGTGGGTGCCCGTGCCCTTCGATCCGGCCGCCGTCATCGACTGGACACCAGGCTGGTCCCTGAGCCAGAACGCGCGGCGCTACGTTCCGCTGGCCTATTGCTACGCGGAGGCGCCGCCGGAGAGCGGCGTCGCCTCCTGCCCGACCGACGGCAACGGCGTGGCCGCAGGGAGCTGCCTGGAAGAGGCCATCTTGCAAGGGCTGCTCGAGCGCGTCGAGCGCGACGCCGTCGGCCTCTGGTGGTACAGCCAGGCGCGTCGCCCGGCGTGGGATCTGGAGAGCGCCGGCGAGCCCTATTTCGCCGCCCTGCGCGACGAGTACGCGCAGCTCGGCTGGGCGCTGTGGGCGCTCGATCTGACGCACGACCTCGGGATCCCGGTGTGCGCCGCGCTCGCCCGGGACGCGGAGTCCGATCGCTTCGCGATCGGGTTCGGCTGCCACCTCGAGGCGCGCCTCGCCGTGCAGCGGGCGCTCACGGAGCTCAACCAGCTCTTCGATCCTGCGGGCGCGCACCGGGCGCCCTGGGACCACGAGCGGCTGCCCTCGCGTGACTTCCTGTCCCCGGATCCAGGGGCGCCGCGCAGCCGCATCGGGGCGCGGCCCCAGCTCGGCGGCGCGGACCTGCGCGCGGACATCCAGGCCATCGTCCAGCGGCTCGACGAGGACGGCCTGGAGGTCATCGTGGTGGACAAGACCCGCCCGGATATCGGGCTCTCCGTCGCCCACGTCATCGTCGCGGGGCTCTGCCACTTCTGGCCGCGCTTCGCGCCGGGGCGGCTCTACCGCGTGCCTCACGCGCTCGGGTGGGTTCGCGAGCCGCTCGTCGAGGGCGCGCTCAACCCGGTGCCGTTGTTCGTCTAGTCTCGACAGCGTTGGCGGAGCGTGGGTATGCGAGATGGATTCCGGATTCTGGACGTGGACCGTCACGTCATGGAGCCGATCGGCCTCTGGCCGGAGTACTTGCCGGCGGACAGGATGGATCTGGCGCCTCGGCTCACGCCGTGCATCCCGGAAGGCGAGACGCTGGCGTCGCGGCTGGACAGGCTCGGCGAAGATGCGCTCTTGCCCGTCCCGCCCATCCTCACGGTGGCGGGCAGGCCGGTCATGCGCGAGGTCTCCGAGGTCGCCCACATCGAGATCGGGCTCGCCGCGGCGCGGCGCCACGGCGCCCTCCGCGCCGCGGAGCGCCCGGAGGGGCACCTCGCCGAGATGGACCGGTCAGGCGTCGACGTCGCCCTCCTGCTCCCCACGTTCGCGTCGTGTCTGGTCTACAACGACGAGATCGACGCGGGGCGCTCCCGGGCCTACGCGCGGGCCTACAACCTGTGGCTGCGGGATTTCTGCGCGGTCGCGCCGGCGCGGCTGAAGGGCGCGGCGCTCCTCTCGCGCCATGATCCGGCGTCGATGGTCGCCGACCTCGAGTGGGCGCTCGGCGAGGGCTTCGGCGTGGTCGTGCTCCGGCCCAACCCGGTCCTGGGCACGACGCTGAGCTCGCAGGTCTACGGGCCGTTCTGGCAGGCGTGCGCGCGCCACTCGGTTCCGGTGTTGTTCCACGAGGGATCGCACACCCGCGTGTCCGCCGCGGGGGCGGACCGCTTCGAGAGCTACTTCGGGCAGCACGCCTGCTCGCACCCCATGGAGGCCATGATGGCGCTGCTCTCGCTCATCGAGGGGGGCGTGCTCGAGTCCCACCCTGCGCTGCGCGTGGGCTTCCTGGAGGCCGGATGCGGCTGGCTGCCGTACTGGCTGTGGCGGCTGGACGAGGTCGAGTACGCGCGGCTGGCCCGGGAGGTGCGCGCCCGGGTGCGGAGGCGGCCCTCGGAGTACTTCCAGCGGCAGTGCTGGATTGCGCTCGAGCCCGGCGAGGCGATGCTCGATCGCGTGGCGGCGGAGATCGGCCCCCAGCGGCTCGTCTTCGGGACGGACTTCCCTCATCTGGACCACGACCTCGACGGCGTCGATGCGCTGTTCTCCCTGCGGGAAACGCTCGGCGACGCGGCGCTGCGCGCCATTCTCTGGGACAACCCGGCGGCCCTCCTGGGGCTCCCTCCGGCCGAACCGTCCGACCCCGGCGCGGCGCCTCGTCAGCGCGCCTGAGCCGGAGCCCGGGTCACGGCCAGCGCCGGTCGCGCTTCAGGTGGTCGCGCAGGGCGCCGAGCTCCGCTTCCTCCATGGCGTCGAGCGCCGCGGCGCGCTCCGGCGAGAGCGCGATGCCGAGCAGCTCGCACACGTCCCGCACCCAGGCCCGCAGCGCGGCGACGCGCTCCTGCCTGCGCCCCTCGATGAGCCCCTCCTCCTTCACCGCGTCGAGGCCGGCGTACCCCTTGCGCTGGAGCAGGTTGCGCAGGGTCGCCTCGTGCGCGGCCTTGCGGTCGTAGAGCGCCTCGACGGGGACCGGGTTCTGGAGGACGCCCGGCGCCACGAGCTCCTCGCCCGGGTACGCCACGCGCGAGGGACGCGGCGGCCGCCGCGCGGGGGAGGCGAGCCCCGCCGCCCGCGCCGGCGCCCTCCGCCGCGGCGCGGGCGGCGCCTCGTAGACCTCGACCCGCCGCGCGCCGTGCAGCCGCACCACCCACAGGAAGCGCGTGCCCGCGGCCAGGAGCTCGTCGATCTTGCGCTGCAGCTCCGCCTCGTCCTGGCCCATGTCCGCATACTCGACCGCGAGCGGAGGCGCCGCCGTGGCCCACCCGGGCTCGTCGGGGATGTCGCCCACCGAGATGTCCGGCGCCCGCAGCATCTCCGGCCGCGGCGAGACGCCGACGTCCACGCCCGCGGCCTCCACCGCGGGATCCGTGTCCAGCACCTCGCCGCCCACCAGGTTGCCCCGACCGCCGCGCCGGCCGGTCGGCAGGCACTCGACCACGCGTCCCTCGGACAGCTCGTAGGGATCGCCCGGCCGGATCTGGTCGGCGGTCGTGGGGATGGGGGAACGGGGCGGTGCGCTCATGGGATGTTTCATACCTATAAATTCCGGAGCGGCGCTGGTCCCGATTTGGGTTTGTTATCCTCCGCCCGCCGAAACCTTTGCGGACCGCCCGTGTCCGAGGAGACGTGATGCGCTCGATCCTCCGTTCGATGTTCACCGCCGCGATGGGGCTCTCCCTCGCCGCCTGCGCCGCTGCTCCTCCGCCCGCGACGCGCGCCCCAGGTCCGCCGGGCGACGGCCGCGCGGCGCCCGCGCCCCCGCCGCCGCCGCTCCCCGAGGAGCAGGCCTTCGCCGTCCACGGCCCCCTCAAGGACGAGTGGCTGCCGATGCTGAAGCCGGCGCCGTTCGATCCGAAGTCCGCCCTGGTCCCCTCTTCGCCGATCGGCGTGCCCGCCCCGCCGGCGGCCTGCGACGCCTTCGCGCGGCGCGCCGCCGCGCCCGCGCCGGCCTGCGGCGACGCCCAGGGCGCCCTCGCCGCGCTCGACGCCGCGCTCGCCGAGGGCGACCCGGCGCGGCGCGACGCGCGGCTCGCGGGGCTCGAGGCGTGCGCGGGCCTCGAGGCCGGCCTCGCGCGCGCGCTCCGGGTCGAGCTCGCGCCCGCGGCCTGCGGCGACGCCCTCACCGCGCCGCTCCTCGAAGCGCCGCCCGCCGGGCTGCGCGGCGATCTCTACCAGGTGCTGCTCGGCCAGACGCTCGCCGCCCGGCTCGCGCGCACCGCGATCGAGCCGCCCACCTTGCGGCCGCCCTACGACGTCCAGCGCGTCGTCGCGTTCACGAAGGGTCCGCTCTTCGCGTGGGTGACCGAGCAGGCCCGGGCCATCGAGGATCTCGGGCGGCTCGGGGTCGCGCTGCCGTTCTACGCGAAGGGCATCGTCGCCGTGGAGGCCGGGCGGGCGGACATGCGGCTCGTCGAGGCCGTCCGCTCGGCGCCGCTGCCGGACGCGATGCGGAAGGACGCGGAGCTCGGCAACGTCTACTACGGCGAGCTCGATCAGCTCCTCGAGCCGTGGAAGCAGCGTGGCCGCGACGCGGCGCTCGTGGGGCTGCGCGAGCTGTCGTCGGTCGGCGTGCTCCGCGACGCTCGCGTCGAGGGCGCGCGCGCGATGCTCTCGCGCCTCTACGGCGGCCGGCGCGTCGACGCGCTCGACGCGCTCGCGCTGCCGGAGCTCCCGCCGGCCGCGCCGTCGTCGCTCGAGGAGCGGCTCGCGGGCGCGCTGCCGACGTACTACGCCGGCCGCCTGCTCCCGCCCGAGGCGGCGGCGCGGCCGGGCACGCTGCGCATGTTCCTCGAGCGGGGCGTCCCGCTGCCGCACCGCGCGGCGCTGCGCGCGGCCGAGCTCTCGCCCGAGGCGCGGCTGCTCTACGCGCGGGCGCGGCTCGAGCTCGGCCGGCTGTACTGGCGCGCCGTCGATTTCGACCAGGCGACCGCGCTGCTCACGGCGTGGCCCGAGGGCGCCGCGCGCCCCGCCGAGGCGACGATGCTGCTGGCGCTCGCCCTCGGCCTGCGCAACGGCCCCGAGGACGCGGCGCTCATGATGCGCCGGGCGCCGCTCGCGGGGCTCGGCCTGGGCGAGCTCGCGGCGCTCGACTGGGTGGCGCGGGCGAAGCCCGCCTCGCCGTACGCGGGCCTCGCGGCGTACGACGCGGCCTTGATCAAGCAGATCGCCGCCCCTCAGGGCGCGGACGCGGGCTACTGGTCCGACGTGGCCGCGCGCTTCCGCGAGGCGCAGGCGCTCCTGTCGGGGCCGCTCGCGCGGGCGGCGGAGGAGCGGGCGCGCGCCGCCGACGAGATCGCGCGGGCGGCAGCGCGGTAAGCGGCGGGTTCGCCGGCGTCATCCCCCGCCCGCGCCGCCTGCGCCGCCCGTTCCGGCGACGCCGCCGCCCGCGCTGCCGGTGCCGCCGGCGCCGCCCGCGTTGCCGGTGCCGCCCGCGCCGCCGGTGCCGCCGGTGCCGCCCGCGCCGCCGGTGCCGTCCGCGCCGCCTGCGCCGCCTGCGCCGCCGGTGGGGTCGTCCGCGCCGCCTGCGCCCCCTGCGCCAAGGCCGCCACCCCCATTCCCTTCGTCGCCAACGGGGACCAGGACGGGGCCGGGGCTGATCACCCCTCCTCCCATCGAGGCTTGGTCGTAGATGCGGTATGTCGAAAAATAGATCCCGATCGGCTTGAGCACGACGCCGGAGCCCACGACGACGCTCATTGGCGCGCCGGTGTCCCAGCCAAAGCCGCTGGTGCTGACGATGTCCCAGGTGATCTTCTGGAAGACGGGGTAGGCCGAGACGCGCGCGTACGCAGCCATGGGGACGAAGTACACCGAGCTGGCCTGAAGCGTGATGGTCTCGCTCACGCTGAATCCGAGCGCCCCGGAGAGATCCGCGCTTGTCAGCGTGCAGTTGCCCGGCAGGCTCCACGAGGGCTCGCCGCTCGAGGTCATGCCGTTGCCCGGCAGGCTCCACGGAGGCTGGTCGTTCGGGGGGATGCCGTTGCCCGGCAGGCTCCATGGCGGCTGGTCGTTCGGGGGGATGCCGTTGCCCGGCAGGCTCCACGGAGGCTGGCCGATCGAGGGCATGCAGTCTGCTGGCATGCTCGACGAGGGCTGGCAGCCTGTGGGGGAGCGGCTCCCTGTGGTGCTCAGCGTTCCCGGCGGGCCAGGTGTGCCCGGCGGGCCAGGTGTGCCCGGCGTGCCAGGTGGGAACGGCGCACCGGGAAAACCGGGTATGCCGCTCAGAGGAGGCAAGCCCGGGATGATCGGCATGCCCGCCGTGCCCAGCGAGGGCTGCGCGCCCGTGGGCCCGAACGTGCCCGTGACGGTCCCCGTGAGGGTCACGGTGGGCTGGACGCTCGCGGCCACCGTGACTTCGAGCGTCCGCGGGCCGACCCCCTCCGACACGCTGAGGAGGTGGGCGGGATCCTCCCAGTGGTAGGTCTCCGGGAGAAAGGTCACGTTCACGATCTCGTGACCGTAACAGAGGGATCTGCGGGCCTCGCCGGTCTTCGCGTGTCCGTCGCCGCCGTCCGCGCTTCCCGGCGTGTCCCGCGGGGCCACACAGGCGAGGGGCGGAACGAGCACCATCGCCACACATAGCGCGAGCCTTACGTCAGGTGCAAACATCTACGCTCCCTGGGTTGCAGTCAGCGTCGCAGTGAGTTCGAGCCGTCCTGGTGTCGAGAGCGCGTGAGGACGGATTGCCTTTCCGGGCCTCCCGGTGTCCTGAGCGGCCTCTTCCCCCGGAGGCCGTGATCACGGACCGGGGCGCCACCTCGTGAATCGAGGTAGGTGTCCGGCGTCCTCGCGGGCGACCCGCTCGATGAGCATGGAAGGCCTATGCGGCGATCGGGCATGCAAGAAGCGGGGAACGGCCGAACCAGCCTGCGTGTGGGCGTCGCGCCGAGGTCCGGCGCGAGGGATGACGTCGATGGATCGGCGTTTGCCGTCCCTTCCATGCGCGTGCTCGGCGCGCTCATGGGGCCGGAGCGGAGCTGCCCGATCCGCCATCCATGACCGCACAGGAGGCGCGAGCGGGGCCGTGTGAGAGAGCGTATTGCTGTCGTGAATGCCGTGTGTGCGGTCGCTGCGAGCCTCACCCTCCTGGGCTGTGCGCAGGGCCTCGATCCGTGGCCCGAGGGAGAGGCCGTCGGCGCCCCGGGCCCGCCGCTGGGCGTCGCGGTGCAGCGGGCGAGCGAGTACGGGTGGGAGGCCATCCAGGTGCTCGACGTCAACGCTGACGGCCTGGGAGATGTGTTCTGGCGCAACCCCGAGCGGGGCCTCGCCGCCACATGGCTGATGGAGGGAAACCGGCTGCTCGCGCCGGGGCCGATCCTCCCGTGCCCGCTCGGCGGCGGCTGGGCCGCCACCACGGCCGATTTCGACGGCGATGGCCTGGCGGATGTGCTCTGGAATCACGTCGAGCAGGGCCTCGTCGCGGTCGAGCTGGTGGAGGGCGTCCAGCCGCTCGCGCTGGGGCCGGTGATCCCGGGGCCGGGCGGCGGCGGCTGGCACACCATCCCGTCCGACTTCAACGGCGATAACATGGCCGACGTGCTCTGGGGCCATGCGGGACAGGGCGCGATGGCGATATGGCTGATGGAGGGGACCCGGCTGCTCGCGCCGGGGCCGGTGATCCCGGGGCCGCCTGGCGACGGCTGGGATGTCGTGTCGGCCGGGGAATTCAACGTCGACGGGCTGGCGGATATGGTCTGGGCTCACGGCGAGTCGGCGCAGATGGCGATATGGCTGATGGAGGGGACGCGGGTGCTTGCGCCGGGGCCGGAGATCCCGGGGCCGCTCGGCGACGGCTGGGTCTTCACCTGGACGGATGATTTCGACGCCGATGGCATCGAGGATGTGCTCTGGAACCACCCTGAGCAGAACCTGATGGCGGTATGGCTGATGGAGGGGACGCGGGTGCGCGTGCCGGGGCCGGAGATCCCGGGGCCGCCCGGCGATGGCTGGAGGGCGCGCACCGCCGGTGACGTCAACGGCGACGACATGGCGGATGTGGTCTGGCAGAGGGGGGATACGATGACGGTGTGGCTGATGGAGGGGACGAGGGTGCTCGCGCCGGGGCCGCTGATCCCGGGGCCGTACGGCGGCTGACATGGCGTCTTGCCCGGCCCGGGCGGGTTGCCGTTGCGAAGCCCGGCCCTCTCCACCCCCCAGCGATCACCAACGTGGTCGTGAAGGTGGTCGTGGACGTGAACGTGGTCGTGGTCGTCAACGGCCAATCGTGAACGTGAACGTCACCCGGACATCGCCGCTCTCGTGTCCCACGATTTACCTCGACCAGCGCCATCTTCGTGAGCATCGAGACCGTCCTCTCCAGCAGCTCGCGAGGCTCCACGATCTCCTGGGCGGCGACGAGGCCCAGGGCTTCGAATGCATCGATGATCGCAGCGCACTCCAGCGCCGATCGAACATGGCAGGGGTGTCGATGCGACCCGGAGCTCGGTTGCGCGGAGCGACACGGAGGCAGCGACAATCGTCGACCGAAGGTTTCGGCAGAACGTTCACGTCCACGATTGTGTCGTTGACGACCACGACCACGTTCACGACCACGACCACGACCACGTTCACGACCACGACCACGACCACGACCACGTTCAGTTCCCCCTGACCACGGCGGCGTCGTCAGCGTGCCCGGCCGCCTCGGCGTGGTCGAATCCAGCATTGGCCGGGCGGGGAGTCGTTTGTCTCCGTCGCGATGCCTGCATGTCACCCCCTCTTGCACTATGCTCGAACGCGCTCCGGCGCTTCCGACGCCGTCGGACCGACCCTCCTGGCCATCATGCACCCCCCCGAGATCCTCGCGCGCTTCGACGCCCAGATGCGTCGGGACCTCCCGCCACCCAGCCCGGCATGGCGCGTCGAGCGCGAGGGGCGCGTCGTGAGGTGGGTGTCGCCGCCGGAGATGCCGTGGGGCTCGTTCGTGGCGTGGAGCGATTTGGACGAGGGCACGGCCGACGGCGCCATCGCCGCAGAGGTGTCGTACTTCGCCCGGCTGGCCCGCCGCTTCGAGTGGAAGATCTATGGCCACGACCGCCCCGCGGACCTCGGCGCGCGGCTGCGGGCCGCCGGGCTCCAGCCGGAGCCCGCCGAGGCGCTCGTCATCGGGGCCGTCGAGGAGGTCGTGGCCGCGACCGCCGACATGGCGCCACCCCCTGGAATCACCCTGCGATGCCCCGACCGCGGCGAGCCGCTCGATGGGATCGCCGCGCTGCAGTCCGCGGTCCTCGGCGGGGACTGGGCGTGGCTCGTGGCCGAGCTGGAGCACGAGCTGCGCGCCGATCCGACGGCGCTCTCCATCCATGTCGCCGAGGCGGAGGGGCAGATCGTCGGCGCCGCGTGGGTGCGCTTTCATCGGGGCACCGAGTTCGCGAGCCTGTGGGGCGGCAGCACCCTGCCGGCGTGGCGCCGGCGCGGGATCTACCGCGGCCTCGTCGCTCGGCGCGCCCGGCAGGCCCACGGGCGCGGGCTGCGCTACCTGCAGGTGGACGCCTCGCCGGACAGCCGCCCGATCCTGGAGCGGCTGGGGCTCCGCGCCGTCTCCACCACGACGCCCTACGTGTGGTGTCCGCCGTCCTCGTGAGGCCCGACAGGCTCGACCCGCGCGCCGGTCGCCGTTTCCGGTGCCGGAGGGCAGCCGAGCTGCTCCGGGGCGACCGTTTCCGGTGTGGCGAGGGCAGCCGGGCTGCTGCGAGGCGACCATGTCCGGTGCCCGGGGGGGCGGGCGGCGGCGGGCTAGCGCTCCGCGGTGCCGGCTTCGCCCTCGTCTTCCCCCTCTGGCAGCTCATCCAGCTCTCGCCAGAGCGCGTCGAGGTCCAGCGAAAGCCCCTCGCAACCGGGCGCCTCGTGGACCCCTTCCGAGGCCGAGAGCGCGACGGCATAGCGTCCATCCCGGCCGAGCTCGAAGATCTCCAGCCCGCGGACCTGAGGATCCAGGAGCCAGTAGAACTGCACCCCGAACCTGGCGTACTCGCCCAGCTTTTCGATGCGATCGCGGCGCGCGTCCCGCGGTCGCGGCGAGATGACCTCGATCACGGCGCTGGGCGGCCGCGTCGCCATCGGGCTCCCTCGCGCGGGGAGCCGGGCGCCCGGCAGGTACATGGAGACGTCCGGTTTGCGGCCGCGCTCCTGCGCCCTCATGCCGAGCTTGAGCTCCGAGCCGAAGACGCGTCCACCCCGCACGGCGGCCCACACGCCGAGGACGCGCATCAGCCACGCGACCACCGCCTCATGGAGAACGCTCGGCATCTCCTCCTCCTCGACCCGACCGTCGACGAGCTCCCCCGCCTCGTCCTCATCGAGGTCAGCCCAGGCCTCGAGCGTCAGCCTCGCCGGCTCGCACGCGCCGGACGCGAACCCTGTCGCCATGACTGGAGCGTAGCAGGATGATGGGGCTCCGTGGCTCGATGGCAGCGACCGCCCGCGCCGATCGGGCTCGGGCGCGATCGCCCGGCCGGCGCGTCCGCGCTCCGCTCTCCTCTCCGTCCTCCGGGATCGGTTGATCCCGGCGCGCATCTCGAGTGCGATCCTCGCCGCCGCGATGCGCCAGATCCTCCACATCGACATGGACGCGTTCTTCGCGTCGGTCGAGCAGCTCGACGACCCGTCGCTGCGCGGCCGCCCGGTCCTGGTCGGCGGCGCCTCGCGGCGCGGCGTGGTCGCGGCCGCTTCGTACGAGGCGCGCCCCTCCGGCGCCCGCTCGGCGATGCCCATGGCCGAGGCGATCCGGCGCTGCCCGCAGGCGGTCGTCGTGCCGGTGCGGCACGCCCGCTACGCCGAGGTGAGCGCGCAGATCTTCGCGATCTTCCGCCGCTTCACCCCGCTCGTGGAGGGGCTGTCGCTCGACGAGGCGTTCCTCGACGTGACCGCGAGCCGCGCGCTCTTCGGCGACGGCCTGGCGATCGCGGCGCAGATCAAGCGCGCCATCCGCGGCGAGATCGGGCTCACGGCGTCGGCCGGGGTCGCGCCGTGCAAGTTCGCCGCGAAGATCGCGAGCGATCTGCAGAAGCCCGACGGGCTCGTCGTGGTCCCCGAGGACGTCGCCGCCTTCCTCGCGCCGCTGCCGCTCGAGCGCATGTGGGGCGTGGGCCCGCGCGCCGCCGAGCGCCTGCGCCGCGCGGGGCTCGCGACGATCGGCGATCTCGCGCGCTGCCCGGCGCCGCGCCTCCACGAGCTCCTCGGCCCCGCGTGGGGCGAGCACGTCCGGCTCCTCGCGGCCGGCGTCGACCCGCGCGCGGTCGTCCCGGGCCGCAAGGCGGAGTCGATCGGCGCCGAGGAGACGGTCGAGGAGGACCTCCTGGGCAGGGCGCCGATCGAGCGCTGGCTGCTCGAGCTGTCCGGCCGCGTCGCGCGGCGCCTGCTCAAGGCGGGGCTGTCCTGCCGCGCCGTGACCGTGAAGCTCAAGTACGCGGACTTCACGCTGCGGACCCGCCAGACCTCGCTGCCCGAGCCGGTCTGCGACACGGACTCGATCCATGCGTGCGCGAAGGGGCTGCTGTCGCGGTTCGACCTGTCGCGCCCCGTGCGGCTCGTCGGCGTCGCCGCGGGCGATCTGACGGCCGAGACCGCCGGACCGACCCTGAGCCTGTTTCCCGTCGCCTCGGAGCGCCGCCGCCGCCTGGAGGGCGTCGTGGCGGAGGTGGCCGAGCGGTTCGGGGGAAAGGGGCTCACGCGCGCGGCGCTGCTGGATCCGCCGCCGTCGGGGGATCGCGGCGCGGCCGCGGGCGGGCGCGGCGGGGCGCGGGAGAGGAAGTAGGCGCGCCGTCCCGGCCCTGCGCCCGCACCGCGGGGCGCGTGGGACTCTTGCTCCCATGGTTCCGCCGTTGAGAACATTTTTGCTTCCGGATAGCGTCTCGGGCGGGCGCGGCTGGTTCGGAGAGAGCTCGGGTACGGGAGTACGGCAAGAGCAGGAGCAGGTACGGCGAACGGCGCTCGGCCGCGCAGCCACGCGTGGAACGGAAGAGAGGGTAGCATGAGGTCGTTTCTTTCTTTGGCGATGTGCGGGGTGCTGGTCGGCTCGTTCGCCCTGGCGGGTTGCGGTGACGATGACGGGGGGACCGGCGGCAGCGGTGGGGCCGGCGGGGAGGGGGGGAGCTCCACCACGACCACCGGGGTTGGCGGCGAGGGCGGCGAAGGCGAGGGCGGCGCGGGCGAGGGCGGCGCGGGCGAGGGCGGCGCGGGCGAGGGCGGTGCGGGCGAGGGCGGCGCGGGCGAGGGCGGCGCGGGCGAGGGCGGCGCTGACACCGGCATCGGCCCGGACGAGAGCTGCTCGGGTTGCGCCCGGCTGTCGGTGCCGCTCACCGAGAGCGGGCAAGCAACGCAGTTCCTCGTCACGTTCGACGAGCCGATGGACCTGACCGGCGCCACCATCACGTACCGCGTGAAGACGTACGCCGGCACCAACGGCGGCGTGCAGCCGTACGTGCAGAACGGGGACGAGCTGGAGTGGGCGACCGCGGGCTGGGGGTGGAATCCCGTCAGCGAGCTGAAGGAGTGGACGGACATCACGATCGACGTCGATGCCGCGGTCGTGCCCGAGGGGTCTGCCCCGTTCGACAAGTCGCAGGTGCTGATGTTCGGGCTTCAGATCACGGCGGGCGACGAGGGTCCCTGGACCAGCCCGACCGTGGTCTACGTCGACTCCATCACCGTCACGAGGCCCGCCAGCGCAGGCGGCGAGGGAGCCGGCGGCGCGGGCGATGGCGGGGCCGGCGGCGCGGGCGACGGCGGGGCCGGCGGGGCCGGCGGCGCGGGCGACGGCGGGGCCGGTGGCGCGGGCGACGGCGGGGCCGGTGGCGCGGGCGACGGCGGGGCCGGTGGCGCGGGCGACGGCGGGGCCGGTGGCGCGGGCGACGGCGGGGCCGGTGGCGCGGGCGACGGCGGGGCCGGTGGCGCGGGCGACGGCGGGGCCGGCGGCGCGGGCGACGGCGGGGCCGGTGGTGCTGGCGACGGCGGCGCGGGCGGCGGTGAGCCGAGCGTCGAGGTGATTCACGTGGTCGGTCCGTTCGAGTTCGCGGCCGACGCGGAGCCGCTGGAGATCGGCTCGTACATGCCCGTGTCGGGCTCGACGCTGCTCCACCTCGCCGAGTGATGCAGGCCGGCCTCGGGCGCTCGCTCACGCGCTGCCGCGCGGAGCGGCGCCCGGGCGCGGCGCGTGGGCGAGCCGTCGCCCTCGTCCGGGTGACTACCCGTGATGGGACTTGCCCTGACCGCGGTAACGCTTCCAGTGATGTCGCTTGTTCTTGTTCTTCGGCCGGCTGTTGTTGGAGAGGCCGATGGACGTCTTCTTGGTCGATAGCGGCATGATCCCTCCCTGGTGCCGGTGCGGCGCCAGCAACAGGGGGTCGGAGGCCGACGGCGCGACCCCGCGGAGCTCCGCTCCACACGACGCTGGCCGACCGGACGCTCACCCCCCCAGGACGGCGCTCGCAGGCGGGCGCGCTCGTCGCGCGCGACCCCGCGCGGCGAGCCGCCGGGCCGGAGCGCTGGACGGCGCCTACCGGATCGCGGGCGGGGGGAAGAGGAGCCCGCCGAAGAGCAGGAAGGCGATGAGCAGCGTCCAGACCAGGTTGATGAGCTGCGCGCCGATGAAGGCGAGCGCGGGGCGGCCCCCGTCCATCTTGAGCACCGAGCCGAAGTGGGTCTCCAGCCCGATGGAGGTGAACGCGAGCGCGAACCACGTCGTACGCAGGCCGCCGATGGTGCCCTTGGTCTCCTTGACCACGGCCGGATCGACCAGGAACGAGAAGAGGAGCGACGTGGCGAGAAACCCGAGGACGAACTTGGGAAAGCGCTCCCAGATGAGGCGCGCGGTCGGGCGGGGCGCGCCGGCGCTCGCCTTGCGCAGGGTCCACCAGAGCGACAAGACGAACGCCGCCACGCCGAGCAGGACGTTCTGGGAGAACTTGACGATGGTGCCGGCCTTGAGCGCCCGCTCGCTGATGAGCGCGCCCGCCGCGACGACGGAGCCCGTCGTGTCGAGCGTCCCGCCGAGCCACGCGCCGCCGACGAGATCGGGGATGTCGAGCGCCTTCACGATCCAGGGCTGGAGGAAGATCATCGGCAGCGCCACGAGGAGCACGAGCGAGCTGACGTACGACAGCTTCCTGCGATCGCCCTTGATGGCGCCGCAGGCCGCGATGGCGGCGGAGACGCCGCAGATGGACACGGCGGTGGAGAGCATCACCGCGAACTCGTCGTCGACCCGCAGGCGGCGGGAGAGCCAGAAGCAGGCATACCAGACGACGAACACGACGAGCAGCGATTGCAGGATGCCGAAGGCGCCGGCCTTCAGGATCTCCTGGAACAGGATGCCTGCGCCGAGGAGGACGAGGCCGGTCTTGATGTAGTACTCGGTCTGGACCGCCTCGCGCAGCCAGCCGGGGAGGCCGATCACGTTGCTGATGAAGAGCCCGAGGAGCAGGGCGAAGATGACGTACTCGACGCCGTAATGGTGCACGACGGCGTTGCCCGCGAGCACCTGGGCGAGCCAGCTCAGGCCGTAGACGACGGGGAAGCCGAGCGCGTAGCGGGCGAGGTCGCGGCCGAGCAGCACGACGCCGACCGCGGAGACGGCGAGCAGCGCGAGGCCGACCTGGAGAGAGCTCCAGAGGTTCGCCCCGGAGAGGACGGTGGAGGTGAGCTCGGCGGCGCTGCCCCACTTGAGCGTCGGGAGCGCGGGCCGGAGGCCGGCGAGGAGAGGGATGAGGGTCAGCGCGCCGAGGAGGACCGCGATCCAGTCCTCGTTGCGCCAGAAGGGGAGGGGGGCGGCGGCTGGAGGACCGCTGTCCGGGGTCGATGGCGTGTCTGGGACGGGGGCTGCTTGCGTTGTCATGGGGCGCGACAGTACCGAGGTCAGGGGGGAGGATCCACCCGCGTGTCCGCCCGCGGTCCCGCCATTTCGCGGGCCATCCGCCGAGCCCGCCATCCGCCGGCGACGTGCGGCGCGCCGAGATGCGCTATGTTGCCGCGGCATGATCCGGACCGTCCACACCACGCGTTACGTCACCCCCCTCCGGGAGGGGGGATCGACGCCCGCCCTCGTGGAGGCGGATGACGACGGGCTCTACGTGATGAAGCTCCGCGGCGCGGGCCAGGGGCCGAAGGCGCTGATCGCGGAGCTCGTCGCGGGCGAGATCGGGCGCGCGCTCGGGCTGCCGGTGCCGGAGATCGTGTTCATCGAGCTCGACCCGGAGTTCGGGCGCGCCGAGCCGGATCCGGAGCTGTCCGACCTCCTGTCGGCGAGCGCCGGCCTGAACCTCGCGCTCGACTTCCTCCCCGGCTCCCTCGCCTTCCATCCGCTCGTGGGCCCGGCGCTCGACCCGGCGCTCGCGTCGGCCGTCGTCTGGTTCGACGCCTTCGTGAGCAACGTGGACCGGACGCCCAAGAACCCGAACCTGCTCCTGTGGCACCGCCGCCTCTGGCTGATCGACCACGGCGCGGCGCTCTACGTGCACCACGCCTGGACCGACTCGACGGACCCGCGCGCCGACGCCGCCGACCGCTTCCCGCTCATCCAGGATCACGTGCTGCTGCCGTTCGCCGGGGATCTCGCCGCCGCCGACGCCGCGCTGAGCGCGCTGCTCACGCCCGAGCGGATCGCGGAGATCGTCGCCGCGATCCCCGACGCGTGGCTGGTCGAGCAGGAGCCCCCGGTCCGGCTGTTCGGCGAGCGGCGCGCGGCGGCCCCGGCGAGCGCGTTCGAGGAAGCGCAGCCGCCTCCCGCGCCCCCGCCGAGCGCGGCGGCGCGGCGCGCGGCGTACGCCGCCTACCTGACCCACCGCCTCGCGTCCCCGCGGGGCTTCGTCGAGGAGGCGCTCGATGCCCGCGCCCGGCGCTAGCCCGCCGCGCGCCGGCGACGCCCGCGAGGCGTTCGACTACGCCGTGCTCCGCGTGGTCCCGCGGGTCGAGCGCGGCGAGCGCATGAACGTCGGGGTGGTCCTCTTCTGCCGCGCCCGGGGCTTCCTCGACGCGCGCGTCGAGCTCGACGCGCGGCGCCTGCTCGCCCTCGCGCCCGACCTCGATCTCGAGGCGGTCGGTCGCCACCTCGACTTCGTCCGCCGCGTCTGCGCCGGGGATCCGGCCTGCGGCTTCGTCGCGGGGCTCCCGCAGGCCGAGCGCTTCGGCTGGCTGGTGTCGCCGGCCAGCACCATCGTCCAGCCCTCGCGCGTCCATGCAGGCCATTGCGCCGATCCGGCGGCGGCGCTCGAGCGGCTGCTCGCGGAGCTGGTGCGGCTGGGATAGGGCAGGCCGGGGCGGCCGGGTTGTCCTGGGGTGAGCAGCGCTCCTCGCGCACGAGGAGCGCGCCCTTCCTGCGCCTACAGCCCGCTGTCGTGCGGCGACCCTGGCCGCGGGCCGGACGGCGCGGATACCAGGACTCCCGGCGGCTCAGGCTCACAGGTGAACACGACGCAAGCCGTGATTGTATCGCAGTGCTCGTAGCAAATGCCGCCGTTGCACCAGACGATCCTGCAGTTGGTGTCGACGGGGAAGCAGCTGATGCACGTCGCGTTCGGGGCGCGTTCGCTCGGATCGCCCTCCTGGTCGCGCACGGTCACGACGCCCTCCGGGAGCTCTCCGGTCTGATCGACTGTCTGCTGGACGATCGTGGTGAGGAACGCCGCGACCGCCTCCTCCCCGTGGAGACCGTTGAACCCCGCGTCGAGGAGGTTCGCGTGCCGTGCGACCGTCGTCCGCGCCGGAACGGTCGCCGTCTCGCCGTCGAGCTCGACGGGCACCTCGTAGATGGGCGTTTGCTCGGCCTCCGGCAAGACCGCTCGCACACCATCGTCGTTGCCAGCCAGCACGTCGCCGGCCGGCTCCACCGGCGCGGCGCAGCCCACCACGGCGCACGCAGAGAGGAGGAGAGTCGCCACGAGCCACGTCATCTTGTTCCGCTTCATGAATGCTCCTGAACGATGGATGATGCCCTGTGGACTCATGTCCCTAGGGCGATGTTGATGTGAGATGGTTGTTCGCGTCTTGTGACTGCTTGGGCACCGCGCGTGAGCAATGCCCGTTCCATGAGGTCGCTCGAGCGCCGCGGTCTCGGAGGTTCCGCAGAAAACGTGCGATGGAGAGGCGATCGGCAGATTCGCTGCCAGGTTCGTGCGCTGATGGCGCTGCGCCGGCGGTTGCGCTGATCCGCAAGCGTCCGTGATGATGCGCAAGCGTCTGCTCTGGTATGCAGGCCGGCGGGGCCCGGCTGACGAGCCAGGGCGGCGGGCCAGGGTTGACGCGCCCGGGCTGCTCGGCGAGGACCGTGGAGCACCCCGTCGGGGCACCCTGTCATGGAACACACGAATCCTCTGATGCAGCCCATCGGTCCCCCTCTCCCCGGCTGGACGCCGCGGCCCCGGCCGCCGCGCGAGGTCATGGTCGGGCGGACCTGCCGGGTCGAGCCGCTCCAGCCCGACCGGCACGCGGCGGACCTGTATGCGGCCAACAGCGCCGACGCGGAAGGGCGAGGCTGGACCTACCTGCCCTACGGGCCCTTCGCGACCCTGCGCGACTACCTCGCCTGGATGGAGGCAAAGTGCCTGGGCGACGATCCCCTGTTTCATGCGATCGTCGACGGCGCGACCGGCCGGGCGGTGGGCGTCGCGAGCTACCTGCGGACCGACCCGGGCAACGGCGTCATCGAGGTCGGCCACCTCCGCTACTCACCGCTCCTCCAGCGGACGCCGGCCGCGACGGAGGCGATGTACCTGATGATGCGGCGGGTGTTCGAGGAGCTCGGGTACCGGCGCTACGAGTGGAAGTGCGACGCGCTCAACGCCGGCTCGCGGGCGGCGGCGGCGCGGCTCGGGTTCCGGTTCGAGGGCGTGTTCCGGCAGGCCACCGTGTACAAGGGGCGCAGCCGCGACACCGCGTGGTACTCGATCCTCGACAAGGAGTGGCCGGCGCTCAGGGTGGCGTTCGAGCAATGGCTCGATCCATCGAACTTCGACGCATCGGGCCGCCAGCGGCAGCGCCTCGCCGCGCTGACGGGGGCCGCCGGGGGACTCCCCGGCACGGGAGACAGGGCAGGGGCGCCGAGCGAGCGTTGACGCGGACGCTGGCGTGGGCGGGCCGGGCCGCTCGGGCGGGGGAGAGGCGCGCTCAGGCGCTGTCGGCGGGCGCCGGCGGCGCCTCCAGGCTGATTCGCCCGAGCCGGCCGGCGCGGAAGTCGTGGACGAGGAGGTCCGACGCCTTGTGCACGTCCACCGCCCCGCCGCTGCGCAGGCAGCCGCGGCGGCGGCCGATCTCGGTGATGAGCTCGAGCGCCGTCGCCGGGAGCTCCTTCAGCTTGTAGCGCTCGACGAGGCGCTCGGGGTAGCGCTTCAGGAAGTACCTCGCCGCGAACAGGGCCACGCTCTCGTAATCGATGGCCGTGTCCGGGATCGCCCCGCCCACGGCCAGACGGTACGAGGCGGCCTCGTCGCCGATCTTGGGCCAGAGGATCCCCGGGTTGTCGGAGAGGGCGATGCCGCTCTTCAAGGTCACGAGCTGCTGGCTCTTCGTGACCGCGGGCTCGTCGCCGACCTTGGCCACCTTGCGCTCCATGAGCACGTTGATGATCGTCGACTTGCCCACGTTGGGAATGCCCACGATCATCGCCCGCACCACCCTGCCAGGGCCGCTCCTCTGGGGCGCGAGGCGCTTGCAGAGCTCCGGGATCCGCGTCCGCGCCTCGGACGACTGGGTCGCGGAGAGCGCGAGCGCGAGCACCTTGCCGCCGGGCGTCGCCCCGTCGGGGGCAGCCGGGTGCTCCGCCTCGAGGTGGCGGAGCCACGCCCGGGTGACGGCCGGATCGGCCAGGTCGCTCTTGTTCAGCACCTTGATGCACGGCTTCTGTCCGCGCAGCTCGGCGACGACGGGGTTCTCGCTCGACCGCGGCATGCGGGCGTCGAGCACCTCGATGATGACGTCCTGGATCGGCATCGACTCGGCGATCGCGCGCCGAGCCCGGGTCATGTGGCCGGGGTACCACTGAATCGACATCAGGGACGAGCTTTATCACGCGCGGGCGCCGGCGCACCGGTCCGCGCGCGGGGGCGCCGGCGCCGCGGCGTTCTCCCCGCCGCGTGGTAGTACCTGGCCATTCGCCATGTCGCACGAGCGCCCGAGCCGGACCGCCAGGAAGATCGCCCGGCTCGTGATCCTGATCGACGCGGTGCCCCGGTTCGCCGGGCTGCTGCCGGAGGGCGAGGCCGCCCTGGTGGAGGCGATCCTTCACGGATGCGGGGTGGTCCGCCGCCGCGAGATCGCGCTGATGCGCTCGCCCTGGGGCCGGCGGCTCTACAGGGCGTCGGAGGCGTTGACGGTCCGGGGGCAGCTCGTCTGGATCGGCCTGCGCAAGCGGTGGGTCGCGGATGCGGTGTCCGAGGCCATCGCCGCGGGGGCGACGCAGCTGCTCGTCGTGGGGGCCGGGCTCGACCCGCTCGCGGCGATGGTCGCCCGCCGCCACCCCGGGGTGACCTGCGTGGAGATCGACGCGCCGGCCACGGCCGAGCCCAAGCGCGCGGGGCTGCGCGCCGCCGGCGCGGAGCGCGACAACCTGCACCTCTGCGCGGCGGATCTCTCGACCCGCCCGCTCGCCGAGGCGCTGCGGGCCACCCCGTGGCGGAGCGACGCGCGCAGCGTCGTCGTGGCCGAGGGCCTGCTCATGTACCTCGACGCGGCGGCCGTGAGGGGCCTGTTCGCGGCGGTGCGCGGCTGCACGGGTCCTGGCAGCCGCCTCGCGTTCTCCTCCATCTTTGCGGACGACGCCGGCCGACCTCGCGTGGGCGGCGTGGGCGTGCTGGACTGGCCGATGCGCGCGACGCTGCGCCTCGCCGGCGAGCCCATGCGCTGGGGCATCCGCCCCGAGGCGGTGCGCGCCTTCGTCGAGCCGGCCGGCTACCGGGTGCTCGAGCAGCCCGACCTCGCGGCGCTGCGCCGGCGCTACCTCGCCCCCCTCGGGCTCGCCGACGAGCCGGTCGCGCCGTACGAGCACCTCGTGCTCGCCGAGGTCGCCCCCTCCGCGCCGTCCGCGTGAGGTCGCCCCGTCCGCGTGAGGTCGCCCCCTCCGCGCCGTCCGCGTGAGGTCGCCCCGTCCGCGGGGCGCCGCCGGGCGCTCGGCGCTCGAACCGCGCCGGCGGGCGCTGTATCCTCCCGCGCGCGGCGCCGGGCGGGCCGGCGCCCGGGGCACGAGGAGGTGTGATGGCCAGCGAAATCCGCGCGATCCGCAGCGACTCGCCGCTCTATGCCGGCGCGCTCCGCCTCCGGTACGAGGTCTTCGTCCTCGAGCAGGCCGTGCCCGAGGAGATCGAGGTCGACGAGCACGACGCCGAGGCGCAGCACTTCGTGATCCAGGACGGCGCCGAGGTCGTGGCGACGATGCGCCTCGTGCCGTACGGGGACGCGCTGAAGGTGGGCCGCGTGGCGGTCCGGAAGGACCTCCGCGGCCGCGGCCTCGGCCGGCGCATGATCGAGGAGGCGGCCCGCGTCGCGGAGGCGCAGGGCGCGCGCGCCCTGGTGCTGAGCTCCCAGGTCGTGGCGGTGCCGTTCTACCGCAAGCTCGGCTTCGTCGAGGAGGGCCCCGTCTTCGACGAGGCCGGGATCCCGCACACCCGGATGGTCAAGCGCCTCGGTCCGGGGGGCGAGGAGGGGCAGGAGAAGCAATGAGCTCGATCGCTGGTCGCAGATGAGAGGCGCGCCGGGCCCATGACCTCCCCGCGAATCCTCCTCGCCGGCGCCACGGGGGCGGTCGGCATCGAGCTCTTGCGCCTGCTCCGCGGCCAGGGGCTCTTCGTGCGCACCCTCTCCCGGACGGAGGAGAACGCCACGCGCCTCTCGGGCCTCGCCTCGGAGATCGTCGTCGCCGACGCCGCGGAGCGCGGCGCCGTCGCGGGCGCGGCCGACGGCATCGACACCGTCGTCTCGTGCCTCGGCGCCAGCGTCTCGCTGACGCTGCGCGAGCGCAGGGGGTACCACGACGTCGATCTGGTCGCGAACACGAGCCTGCTCGAGGCGGCGAAGCGGGCGGGGGCGCGCCGCTTCGTCTACCTGTCGGCGCACCCCGGCCCGGGCTACGCGCACACCCTTTACCTCTGCGCCCACCTCCAGGTGGAGGAGCGCGTCCGCGCGTCGGGCCTGTCGTTCTCGTTCGTGCGCCCCACGGGCATCTACTCGGCGCTCACCGACCTGATCGCGATGGCGCGCGCCGGCCTGGGCACGGTCGTGGGCGACGGCCGCGCGAGGACCAACCCGGTGCACCCGCTCGACGTCGCCGAGGCGCTGGCCGACGTCCTCGCCGAGGGCCCCGAGGTGGTGCCGGTGGGCGGGCCCGACGTCATGACCCGGGACGCGGTGATGCGCCTCGCGTTCGAGGCCGTCGGCAAGGAGGCGCGCATCGCGCGCGTCCCCGCGGGGCTGCTCCGGTCCACGAGCGTGCTGCTCGCGCCCGTTCACCCGCGGCTCTCGGAGCTGCTCGAGTTCGTCGCCGCGGTCATGACCTCCGACTCGGTGGCGCCCGCGCGCGGGCGGCGCCCCCTGCGCGCCTGGTTCGAGGAGCTCGCGTCCGCGAAGTCTGTCGAGATGTGAGCGATCACATTTGCCCGTCGGGGGCTCTTCCGCTTTGCGCTGGACAGGCCGTCATGCGCGCCGGGCCTCTCGTCCTCCTGCGCGTTCACCAGGGCGCTCGCCGGGGGGCTCCGCCGGGGAGGTCGCCTCTTCCGCCCGGAGATCCCACCCGGGAGAGGAGGGGAGCGGGGTTATTTCTCGAGCGTCAGCAGCCCGAGCCGGTAGGGCAAGCGGCTGTACTCCCCCCCGGCGTTCGGATCTCTCCCCTGGTAGAGGAACTGCAGGTTGCACGGGTCGAGGGTCATTCGCTCGTCGTACCCGGAGCGGATCAGCTCGCCGTGGCTGATGTCGTCGGTCCAGTCCCCGCCCTCGAACGTCACGTTCGCCGGGCCGGCGAAGGGGTTCTGCTTGGTGTCGGCCAGGGGGGTCCAGGGGCCATCGAGGCTCTCGGAGGTCCACGACCTGAAGAAGCGAGGGCTGTTGTCGAACGCCTCCACGAGGAGCAGGTACTTGTTCGAGCCATCCACCTTGTAGACGTTGCTGGCCTCGAACAGGAGCCCAGAGCTCGGCGCCGTCATGACGACCTCGTAACCGTCGAACTTCGGGAAGTCGTCGATGCTGACCTTGGAGCGGTAGAGCTTCCCGTCGTCCCGTGAGAAGAAGAGGTGGCAATAGTCGTCGTCGCAGATGACCCAGAAGTCGAGCGCGCCGAGGACGTTCCCCATGGCGCCCGGCTCGCCGCGGAGCAGCGCCTGGGGCCGGCTCCAGCCGTTCATGTTGTTGATGTCGTCGTTCGTCGAGTACCTGCCGTTCCACTGGTAGATGAGGTACCACTTGTTGTGCGGCCGGAAATAGAAGACCTGGGGCGCCACCGTGCTGCCGGTGGGCCAGTTCGCCATGTAGTGCTGCTGAGCGGAGTTTGCCTGAGAGAAGTCCGGGAAGTTCAGGTACACCGACTGCCACGAGCCGTTGCCCGACGTGGTGTCGAACACGGTGGCAAATACGTGGTACTTGTCGTCGTAGAACACGACCGTCGGGTCCTTGACGGAGGCGAAGGTGCGGCCGGCGGGCGGCTTGGGGCTGATCACCGGAGGCCCCGACTTCCACTTGAACGTGGTGGGCAAGTCGCAGGTCACCGCCGGGTCGCCCGCGCCGGCCCCCCCGGTCCCCGGAGCGCCGCCGCCCCCACCGACCCCCGGAGCGCCGCCGTTCCCCCCGGTCGTCTCGCCGCCGCCCGTGCCCGAGGCGCTCCCCCCGCCCGTGCCGGGGGTCGATCCGCCCGTGCCCGTGACGCTCCCCCCGCCCGTGCCGGGGGTCGACCCGCCCGTGCCGGCGCTCCCCACGCCCGGGGTGCCGCCGGCGCCCGACGTCGGATTCTCCGTGCCGCCCGTCCCGGCGGAGGGCCGCGGGTCGTCCGTCGCCTCGCTGGCGCAGCCGGCGAGCGCCGCGAGCACGCAGCCGAGGACAGAGAGATGGAGGTTGGAACGGCGCGGAGTCAGGGATTGACGGGGCAAATCGAGGTGAGTGTTCATGCCAGTCTCCAGAAGTCCAGAAGGATGCCCGATCGGGTCGGCGAGCTCCTTGGAGCCCGACCGTCACGGTGAACGCGCATGAGGACGCAGGGCCCGGTGCACATGCCGGCCTATCCAGGGCAAAGCGGAAGAATACCCGGAGCCCCAAGTGTGAGCGTTCACATTGCGGGCGTCAATCAAAAACCGGCGCGCGGCCATCCTCGATCCCGGGGGTGGCCACGCTTGTCCCCGAGCGATCTCCATGAAGGTGGGAAGGCACGAAGATCCTTGATCTTATCTCCCTGCCTTCCCGCCCTCATGGTCCAGTCCGGCCACCACCCACGGCCGCGGGCTCGTCGGCGCCCACGGGATGAAGTCGAGGGCATCCTGCCGCGGCGGGAGGCGGCAGCCCGGGGCTGGTCGAATGCACATGAAGGGGCGTGTCGCGCGCTTCCACTTGTATTAAAAATATACAGATCGTAGCATCGCCCTGCGCTCGCGTCGCGCTGGATGAATGTAATTCAAGTCACGCCGGCCCGTCTTCCCGGAGGCAGGGGCTCGTCCGGCGCACGTCAGGCCGAAGGAATATGACAAAGACCACTCCGACGATCGCCGAGCTCGAGCACGAGATTGACGTGCTGCGCCAACGGATTGCCGAGCTGGAGATCCCCGCGCGCCGCTACCAGGCCCTGCTCGACGGGGGCATCGTGAGCATGATGATCTACGATCGCGAGGGCCGCGCGATCGAGGTGAATCGTCGGTGGGAGCAGCTCTGGCGCTTGCGCCTCGAGGATCTCACCGAGTGGCGGTTGCTGGTGGACGAGCAGGTGTCCGCCAACGGATCGATGCCCGTCGTCGAGCGAGCGTTCTTTCAGGGCGAGGCCGCGGCGTTGCCCACGATTCGCTACGATCCGGGCCAGGCGGACACGCTCCAGCAGGGAGCGGCCCAGTGGGTCGCCTCCTCGCTCCATCCCATCCGCGACGCGGCGGGCGGCGTGCGCGAGGTGCTGCAGATCCACGTGGACGTCGGCGAGATCAAGCAGACCGAGGAGGAGCTGCGGGCCCAGGCCGCGCAGCTCGAGGCCGCGGTCGCCGAGCGCGCCCAGATGCTGGAGGAGCAGCTCCGCGTGAGCGAGGAGCAGCGGCGCGCGATCGTCGCGCTGTCCACGCCCGTGCTCCGGCTCTGGGATGGCATCCTCGCGCTGCCGCTCATCGGTCGTGTCGATGCCGAACGCGCCGCCCGCATCCTCGAGGTGCTGCTCCAGGCCATCGTGGACACGCGCGCGGAGCACGTGATCCTCGACGTCACCGGCGTGCCTCTCGTGGACGCGGACGGGGCACGTTCCCTGCGCGACACGGTGCGCGCTTCCTCGTTGCTGGGCGCGCAGTGCGTCATCGCGGGGGTCTCGCCGGCCATGGCGAAGACGCTGGTCGACAGCGATCTCGGCTTCGATGGCGTCCCCATGGTCGCGAGCCTCCAGGACGGGCTCCGGCGCTCGCTGTCGCTCCGCAACGACGGCCGATAGCCTGGCGCTCGCGGGGCGCGCCCCGAGCCCCTCCCCCCACCTTCGTCAAGCGCGGGGCGCCCGGGGCTCGGACTCGGGCCTTCGCCTGGCGCGCAGCGCGGCGAGCGCCTTGCCGAGCGTCGGATAGAGCGTCATGCCGTGAAGGTCGATGCCGAGCTGGGTGAAGCCCTGCGCGACCTGCGGCCGCATCCCCACGACGATGACCTCGGCCCCGAGCAGGACGGCGGCGCGGGCCGTCTTGAGCAGCGACTGCGCCACCTGGGCGTCGGCGACCGGCACGCCGGTGATGTCCATCAGGAGCACCTCGGCCCCCTGGCGGCTCATCTCCGCGAGCACCACCTCGAGCACCTGGCCCGCGCGCTCCGCGTCGATCGCCCCGATGAGCGGCACGAGCAGCACGCCCTGGTCCAGCGGGATGACCGGACACCCGAGCCGGCGCACGGCGTCGGCCAGGGCGCGCTCGCGCTCGTAGGCGGCGCGCGCCTGGCCCTCCTGCGCGATCAGCGACTCGATGAGCCACGCGCGCTCGAGCGAGGTGCTGAGCATCGCCACCCACATGGCCATGTCCCTGTGATCCAGCCCCAGCGGGCTGCTCACCGGCGCCGAGATCGCGAGCAGCCCGCGCTCGCCGTCCTCGCCGCGCAGCGGGAGCAGCCGCATCACGTGGTCGTCCTCGGGATGCGCGGAGGCGGGGAGCCACGCCCGCGGCGGGAACTCCTCCGCGGCGATGCGCGTGCCCGCCTGCGGCGAGGCGGCCTGTCCGCCGGGGCAGGCGCTCTCGATGATCCGCAGCACCGGGCCGGACGCCGACGGCGTATCCCACACACCGAGGCAGCCCCAGCTCATCTGCACCGCGGACAACCAGCTCAGCTTGCTCCCGCCGCCGTCCGCGTCCTCCAGGAGCGTCTTCCGGACGACCAGGTTGATGTCCAGCAGGCCGTTCAGGTAGTCGGCGCGCGCCCGCTCGATCGCCACGCGACAGGCCATCACGTCGCGCCGGGCCTGCCTCACGTAGGCGGCCACGCGCTCCTCGGCGGCGGTGTCCCCCTCGGCCCGGAGCAGCGCGCGGCCCGCCCGCTCCAGCCGGTCGCCCAGCAGGAGGAGCGCGTCGACGTCGGGCATCTGGTGCACGGCCTGCCGCCACGCCCGCGCCAGCGCCGCGCGAGGGGGCGGCGGCGCGCCCCGAGCGGCCGCCTCGAGCCCCTCGATCACCTCGGCGACCTCGGGCCAGGTGTGGGCCTGCGGCGCGCCCCGGTCGCTCGCCGCCGAGAAGCTCATGAGCTCGAGCAGCTCCCCGGCGAGCGCGTCCTTCCAGTCGGCGGCGCGCTCGGGCGGCCGCGAGCGCCGAGCGCGCGGGGCGCCGCCGGGCACGCAGCCGCAGGAGCGGCGCGGGATGAGCGTCGTCGGCGCGACGTGGCCGGCGCCGGGGACCGCCACGCCCGCGAGCAGATCGATGAGGAGCTGCGCGGCGGTCCTGCCGAGCCAGTCGAACTGCTGGCGCACCGTGGTCAGCGGCGGCGCGGCGTACCTGGCCGACTCGATGTCATCGAACCCCACCAGGGCGATGTCCTCGGGGATGCGGCGGCCCGCCGCGAGGAGCGTGTCCATCGCCCCGAGCGCGCCGTGGTCGGTGGCCACGAACATCGCGGTGCACGGCGCGCCCGAGGCGAGGAGCCGCTCCGCGGCGAGCTGCCCGCTCGCCCTCTCGTTGTCCGGGATCTCGATGACCAGCCCGGGGTCGAACGGGATGCCGTGCGCCTCGAGCGCGTCCTGGTAAGCCTTGAAGCGCTGCCGGATGTCCCCTTGCGCCATGTTGCCGGCGAAGACGATGCGCCTGTGGCCGTGCTCGATCAGGTGATGGATGGCCGAGAGGGCGCCACCGTGGTTGTCGGGCAACACGCAAGGACAGCGCGCGTCCCTGAAAGGTGCGCTGAGGGTCACGACGGGCTGTCCGGCGTCGAGGAAGAGCTCGATCCCCGTCGGGTCGACCGCCGCGATCCACCCGTCGATCAGGCCCCGCGCGAGCTTCAGCCGGTGGACGTCTCGCGGGGACGACCGGATCGCGATCACCCGGTATCCGAAGCGCCGGGCGGCCGACTGGATGCCGCCGAGGACCTGGCAGAAATAGGTCCCCCAGATGTCGGGGCACATGATGCCGATGGCTCTATCGCGCGACATGGTGGCACAGTCCTCGGTCGTCCTCGGCCCCGGCTCCGGCCGTGGCGCCATGAGAAACCGTATGTGTAGCACGGGACACACGCGCGGTCGCGGCGCCGCGGCGGGAGCGAGAGCGCTTCAGCACGCGGCGATACTATCGGCCAGCGCGCGTTGCTTGTCAGCTGCGTTTCTCGGGAGGTGTGTGGTGGAGGACCCCAGCCCCACGCGCCGCCGGCTCTCCTCGCCGCTCGCCCGGCGGGGACCGGACAGCGTCGCACGACAGGAGCGCGAAGGCCGGGCGCTCCGCTCGACGCCGCTCGACGCCGCGCTCGTGCTCTCGCGCGTTCGCGCCCCGCGGAACTCGCCCTGTCGCGACAAGCCCCTTGTCCCGTCCCGGGGTCCGGCGCCTTCACGAGCCTGGCGCGGGGCGCTCTCCGGCGTCGCGCGTGAACGAGAACACCTGCTGCTCGAGGGCCACCCGCGCCTTGCGCCTCGGCCGGCGCGGCGGCGCCCCCGCATCGGCCGGCTCACCCCCGGCCCGCTCTCCGCAGCGCGGGCAGGCGGCCTGCGGCGGCGGTGCCTCCGGCTCCGGCCGGGGCGCCGCGGCCTCGGGCGGAGGCGGCGCGTCCGCCGCCTCCGCCTCGGTCTCCAGGTCGGCGCGGCCGCGCGCGTGCTCGGCCATGACGAGCGCGCGCAGGGCGCGGGCGGCGGCCCGGTGCTCGGCCGCGGCCCGGCGCAGGCGCGCGACGAGCTCGGCCGCGCCCCGCGGCGGCGCGTGGAGGCGGGCCCGCTCGCGGTGCGGGCAGCCGTCGTACGCGCCGCTGCTGCTGCCGCAGTCGAGGCAGAGGCGCTCGGTCGAGAGCGGCTCGCCGGCGAGGGCCATCGCCCCGTCCGCCGCGTCGTCCGGCGGGATCGCATCGGCGGTGTCCTCATCGGGCGGTAGCTCTTCGATGACCCTGGCGGCGGCCTTGCGGGGGCGCATGCCTCTCGGCTAGCAGAGATATGAACGGATGTACAGCGCCAGTCGATCGTGGCGCGGCGGGCCGCCCCCTCGCGCCGCGCGACGGGCGGCGTCCCCTCGGGTCCCCGCGCGCGGAGGGGCGGAGGGGCGGGGCATCGCCTGGCGCCCCCGCGCCGCCCCATTCCCGTCTCCTCTCCGCGCGCCGCGACAGGACAAGACGCTTCGAGATACCGATTCAGCGTGACATGACGAGCTCTGCCGTCCCGCGGACGCGCCATGGGGCCCGACCCCGTCTCGCGCGGCGCCGAGGCGCGGCCGCGCACACGGTCATGAACTCCCGCAGATCGTCAGCCCGGCGTACATCGATGATGTCGCGCCATGAGGATTGGAGACCAGCGGCCTGAGCGGCCAGTTTTTCGTTGATCCGGGAACTTCGTTCGACTAGGTAGTGGATTCGACAGGCGGGGGCAAACGGTCAGGGGAACCGATGGATCGAGCGGAGAGAGCCGACCTGGTGCTCGTCGTGGATGACAACCCAGTGAACCTCGGTGTGCTCTCCAAGGCGCTCACCGACGCCAATATCGATGTTGCCGTGGCGACCGACGGTGAGATGGCGCTGAGCGTCGTCTCCCGTGATGAGCCGGATCTCGTCCTCCTCGACGTGATGATGCCCCGCCTCGACGGGTTCGAGACCTGCAGGCGACTCAAGGCAAACCCCGCGACCGCGGGGGTCCCGGTCATCTTCATGACGGCGCGGAGCGAGGCGAGCGCCATGGTCGAGGGGTTCGAGGCGGGCGCCGTCGACTACGTGACGAAGCCGTTCCACGGCGGAGAGCTCATCGCGCGCGTGCGGACCCAGCTCTCGCTCCGGCGCGTCACGCGGGCGCTCCTCGACAGGAACGCGCGCCTGGAGGAGACGCTCCGCGAGCGCGCGTCGGCCGAGGTGGAGCGCGAAGAGCTGACCCGGGAGCTCGTGCGCCGCACGGAGGAGCTGCGCCAGGCCAACGACCGGCTGACGCTCGAGCTCGCCGAGCGCGAGCGGGCCGAGGCGGTCAGGGCCGATCTGCAGGAGCAGATCATCGCCGCCCAGCGGGAGAGGCTGAAGGAGCTGTCGACGCCGCTCATCCCCATCACGGACAGCATCGTCATCATGCCGCTCATCGGCACCATGGACGCCGTGAGGATCGAGCGCGCCACGGAGACGGCGCTCAAGGGGGTCAGCGAGCGCGGCGCGTCGTTCGTGATCCTGGACGTCACGGGGGCGCGCGGGCTCGACGTGGACGCGGCGCACAGGCTCATCCGGGCCGGAGATGGGCTCCGGCTGCTCGGCGCCCAGGCCGTGATCACCGGGATCGGCCCCGAGATGGCGAGGGCGTTCGTCGATCTCGATATCTCGCTCGGCACCATGGTGACGGCCGGCGCGCTCCAGGAGGGGATCGCCTACGCGATGAGAGCGCAGGGCAGGCGGAGCCATCGCCTTGGCCTCCAGTAGCCGCGCGCTCCCTCGGGGCGAGGTGGAGTCGGCGTGATCAAGAAGCTCTGGAAGCGCAGCCTCCTGGTCCAGCTCGTCAGCTATTTCTCCGGGCTGTCGCTCATCACGGTGTGCGTCGTCGCGTTCGCGGCGGACCACCTCGCGAAGGGCGCCCTCCAGAAGTCCATCGAGGGCCGGCTCACGGTCGCGACGTCGCTCAAGGAGTACGAGCTCGCGGAGTGGCTCGCGGTGGCGCGCAAGGACGTGCTCCTGCTCAGCCAGCTCCCGGCGATCCGGGAGCCGCTCGCCACGCTGCTCACGGGCGCAGAGGCCGCCGATCGGGGCGAGGCGTACGAGCGGCTGCGCGCGAACATCTCCGGCGTCGTCGCCTTGATGCCGGAGATCAAGAGCGTCCTCATCACGACGAACGGCGGCTTCGTCGTCTTCTCGTCGGCGGACCGCGCGCTCGAGGGGCGGTTCCGGCCGATCGGGTACCCGAGCACGTTCTTCCTGCGCGAGGGCGCGGGCTCGGTCGTCCCGAATTATTATCAGACCACGAGCGGGGACAAGGCGCTCACGTTCGCGACGCCCATCCTGGATCACCGCGGCGTGCGCATGGCCGCGGTCGTGGTCGACCTGCACCTCGGCGGCATCGACACCCTCATCCGCGAGAAGACGGGGCTCGGGGCCACGGCCGAGACGTACCTCGTGGGCCGGGTCTCCAACAGGAACGTCCTCATGGCGAGCGACTCGCCGGGGGAGGTCGGCGGCACAGGGGTCCATAGCCACGGCATCGACGCGGCCATCTCCCGGGTCAGCGGCCAGGGCACCTACGTCAACCACCGGGGGGCGCCGGTCATCGGCAGCTATCGCTGGCTCCCGGAGCAGAACCTCGCGCTCCTCGCCGAGGTGAGCCAGGCGGAGGCGTTCGCGCCGGCCAACCGGCTGTCCCGGTCCATCCTCCTCATCGGGCTCGCCTCGTCGGCGCTCCTGCTCCTCGCGGTCTACCTCCTCTCGCGCCGGATCACGCGGCCCATCCTGGCCATCACGGACGCCGCGACGGAGCTCGCCGGGGGGAAGCTGGGCCGCTCGGCGCCCGTCGTGACCGAGGACGAGATCGGCAAGCTGGCGACGGCGTTCAACCGGATGGCCGCGCAGCTCAAGCAGTCGTTCGAGGAGCTCGAGCTGCGCGTCGAGCAGAGGACGGTCGAGCTCCGGGAGGCGAAGGACGCGGCCATCCTCGCCAACAAGGCCAAGAGCGAGTTCCTGGCCAACATGAGCCATGAGCTGCGCACGCCGCTGAACGGGATCATCGGCTATTCCGAGCTCCTCCAGCGCTCGAGGTCGCTCGGGGCGGAGGAGCGCCGCTTCGTCGACATCGTCCGTCAGTCGGGCTTCCACCTGCTCCACCTCATCAACGACGTCCTCGATCTCGCGAAGATCGAGGCGCGCAGGCTGGAGCTCTGCCCGGCGCCGCTCCATCTCCCCTCGTTCCTGCGGGAGCTCGTCGACGTCTGTCGCGTCCGCGCGGAGCAGAAGAGCGTCCGACTCCTGCACGAGCTGGACGCGGACCTCCCGGGCGGCGTCCACGCGGACGAGAAGCGCCTGCGGCAGGTCCTGATGAACCTGCTGAGCAACGCGATCAAGTTCACCGACGCCGGCGCGGTCACCCTCCGCGTCAGGGTGCTCGGGGCGCCGGGGGACGACGCGAGCGCGCCGCCGCGCGGCCAGGAGCCCGAGGCGGGAGCGCCGGCGAGGGGAGAGCGCGTGCGCATCCGGTTCGAGGTCGCGGACACCGGGGTCGGGATCGGCCCGGCGCACCTCCAGAAGATCTTCCTCCCGTTCGAGCAGGCGGAGCACGGCACGCAGCACGCGGAGGGGACAGGGCTCGGGCTGTCGATCAGCCGGAGGATCGTCGAGGCCATGGGCAGCGCGATCCGCGTGAAGAGCGAGCCGGGGCAGGGGAGCACCTTCTGGGTGGACTTGGAGCTGCCGCGCGCGGCCGTTGGGGCCACCTCGGCCGGCGACGCCGAGCCCTGCATGCCCGCCGGCTACGGCGGGCCGCGGAGGACGATCCTCGTCGTCGACGATCGCCTCGAGAACCGGCTGCTGCTGGCGAGCCTCCTCGAGCCGCTCGGGTTCACCGTCGCGCAGGCGGTCGACGGCGAGGACGCCCTCGCGCGGGTGGCCGAGGCGAGGCCCGATCTCATCATCGCGGACATGCGGATGCGCAACGTCGATGGGCTGGAGCTCATCCGGCGGTTGCGCGAGTCCCCCGATCACCGAGGCATCCCTGTCCTCGTGTCCTCAGCGAGCGCGTTCGAGCGCGATCTCAGGACGAGCCTCGAGGCCGGGGCGGTCGGCTTCGTGTCGAAGCCCGTGCAGATGTCCGCGCTGCTGAAGGCGCTCGAGGAGCACCTCGGGATCACCTGGACCCCGGGGCCGGAGAGCCGCCGGGCGCCGGCCCAGGACGACGGGCCCGCGGCCGCCCCGACGGGCGCGGACAGGCCCGCTCCGGGCGGCGGGGGCGCGGCGTTGCGCCCCGCGGCGCCGCCGGAGGAGGAGCTCGCCGCCCTCGAGGATCTCGCGGGGCGAGGGCGCGTCGACGCGATCCGCGCGCGGGCCGGCCAGCTCGCGCGCGCCGACGCGCGGCTCGCCCCGTTCGCCGACGAGCTGACCCGGCTCGCGCAGGGCTTTCAGGTGAGGGAGATCGTGACGTTCCTCGGGTCGTATCGGAGCGAGGCCCCCAAGGGCTCGTGAGGGGCGGCGTCGCCGCTCGCGCGGCCTCAGTCCCAGGTCCGGAACGTCTCCTTGATGTGCGCGATCGCCCAGTCGGCCGCCTGCTCGGCAGACGCCTCGTCCTGCAGCACGCTGAGGAGCGCCTTCGCCCAGACGTTCTCGAACTGGACCTCCGTGTACGCGGCGCTGTACGCCTCGTAGCCCGGGCGGGTCGGCCCGAGCGCCATCCGGAGCGCCGAGGAGAGGTGGGGATCTCCCGGATCGCTCCAGTAGGGGTCCTCCAGGAGCTTGAGCGTAACCGGGAGATAACGCCCCTTGCCGCCGTCGCGGAGCAGCAGGTTCAGGTTCTCCGGGCTCAGCAGGAACCGGAGGAAGCTCTTGGCGGCCTCCTTGTTCGTGGAGCGCTCGAACGCGACGATCTGCTTGATGCCCACGATCATCCGGAGCGGGCCGCCGCCCGGCCGGTCCGGCCAGCCGGCGGTGACCATCTTGTCGTAATAGAGCTCCCTCGCGCCCTTGTTGTACTCGTTCGGCTCGAGCTTCTGCGTGAGGGGGATCGACAGGCTGCCGTTGGTGGTCATCAGCAATCGCCCCTCGAGGAAGCCGATGTTGTTGCCCGCGCTCGTCCACTCCACCGCGTCCTTCGGGACGTAGCCATCCTTGTAGAACCCGGCGTACTCGCGGAGGACGGCGACGATCTTGTCCCGGGTGCCGGGCGCGTCGAGGAGCAGCGACCCGTCCGGGCCGACGATGGGGGCGCCGTGGGCCTCGAGGAACTGCTCGAAGGTGTTGAACGAGTCGACATCCATGGGGGAGACCGACAGGCCGAGCCCGTAGATGCCGTCTCTGCCCTGCGCGCGGAGCCGGTCGTGCGCGGTCTTCCAGAACTGCCAGTACGCGCTCCAGCCCCTCGGGATGGGCTGATCGCCGAGCCCGACGAGCGTCAGCCGATCGCGCCAGTAGTGGATGTAGCTGAGCTGCTGGCCGAACGGCACGGCGTAGTAGCCGCGCTGCTTCGTCGCCTTGTTCTTCAGGTAGGACGCCTCGAGCGCGGTGGGGATGAACTCGTGCTTGTGCGGCGCGATGACGTCGGACACGTCCGCGAGCTGGTTTCTCCAGGCCAGGATTGGGATGATCCGCATGTCGCCGACGGTGCTGTGAAAGAGGTCGGGGGGATTCCCCTGGTCGAGCGCCCTCAAGAGCTCGGCGTCCATCTCGTTCACGGGCATGAACCGGACGTCGGCCTCGCGGCCCGCCTCGCGCTTCCAGCGATCGAGGATGGTCAGGATGGCCTCGTTCTCCTCGGGGAGGAAGCCCTGCGCCCACCAGACGCGCAGGGGGCCGCGCTCGTCGGTGGTCGCCGCCGCCGGGGTGGGCTGCGGGGGCGCGGGCTCGCGCGAGCACGCCGCCCCGAAGGCGCCGAGCCCGAGGCCGAGCGCGCCCGCCCCGGCGAGGAGCTGCCGTCTGCGCAGCCCGGCGCGCATCAAGGGCTCACGACCGGGGCACAGGGGGCGTCTGGGCGAGTCGACCTGAAGGACATGGCGCGGCGCGCGCTGCCCGCACGCGATGCGCGCACCGTGACCCGGTGTGTGCGGGATGTGCGATTGGGTGCGCCCCCGGCGCCGTGCTGGCTCTCGTTCCGTCTGCTCACCGCTCTTCCAGGACCGTATCAGGGACGAGCGATCGGTATCAAGTGTCGATGGGCGGCCGGCCGGGCCGCTGGTGGAGGAGGACGAGCAGCTTCCGCCGACCGGACGCTTGACACCCCGCATTGTCTGTCGGCTACGCTACCTCCCCACGATGCGCGGGAGGAGCACGCTATCGCTACTGCGGGTCCTGCGCGCCGCCGCTGATGCGAAGCGTCGGGCATCGGACGACATGACATGAAAAAGACCACCGCAGCGATCGTTGCCCTGGGCGTCGCTCTTGTCGCGACCAACGTCTGGTGGGCTTATCAGCTAGTGGACTCGGGCGTGGCGCTCACGCATCAGAACGATTCGCTGCGACTGAGCCAGCGCGCGCTGTCACAAGCGCTCTCGGTGATCGAGGTGGGCTGCGGTTCGGACGGGAAGCGAGAAGATGTCATTGCTGCTGCTTCCGCGGCGGCCGATGACGCTGCCGAGCCTTTTGAAAAGGAGGGGTATTTGTGGGTTGGGGACCTGGGGCTCAAGTTTTCGGAGGACGGGCGCCTGATGGAGGCGGTGCCCGCCTGGTCCCCATCTCCATAGTCTCCAAACAAGATCATGCAGGCGATCCCGATCCGTGAAACGCGCGCGCCTGATGGAAAGCGTCACGGTGAGCGCTGTAGCTCACGAGGAATACGCTTTTTACGCACGCTGCTGCCCAGCTCCACGTTGAAGCTGAGCGAGCGACATGCTCGTTGGGCTCGTCAGCGTGCCCCGCGGCTGCCGTCAAGAGAAATGTCCCTTGACGGCGATCGCTTGCCGTGCTGGCGTCGTGGCGTTACTCGCAGGAGGCCTTCGTGGGCGAGCAGAATGAGCTTCGGGATGCGGTCGCCGAGGGACTACGTAATCTCGAAGAGTTCCTCGACAAGATCCCAGGGGGAGGCGTCACGCGCGACGTGCGCGATCGCGTAGGGGCCCTTCGGCAGCTCCTGGTGGAGCAACGCGACCCGAGATTCGCGCTGGTCGGCCGCCGCGGGAGCGGAAAGTCATCCCTCATCAATGCGATCATGGGGGAGCCGATCGCCGTGGTCGGGCACGAGACCTCGGCGACCGGCCGCGGCGCGTGGTACGCGTACTCGTCGGAGCGCGGCCGCCTCCGCATCCTCGACACGCGCGGCCTGCAGGAGGGCTCGCGGCCGGACTGCCCGGACGACGCGGCGTCCCCGCGCGAATCCATCCTGAAGGAGCTGCGCGCCGAGTGCCCGGATGCGGTCCTGTTCCTGATCAAGGCCAAAGAGGTCGACTCCGCGGTCGACGGCGACCTGTCGGAGGTGGAGCACCTCCTCAAGGCCGCTCATGAAGAGCACGGCGCGGCCATCCCGCTGCTGGCGGTGGTGACGAGCTGCGATGAGCTGGAGCCGAAGAACGTCAAGCTCCACGCCCCCGAGGGCGAGGACGCGCGCGATATCGAGGAGAAGCTCGCGCGCGTTCGCGCCGTGGAGCGGCATCTGGAGGTGAAGATCCGGGATCGGGCGCCGCTCAAGGATCGGCTGATCGGCGTGCTCGGCGTGTCGTCTTACCAGTCCTGGCGCGGCGACGGCTCTCGGCGCGCCGACGAGCGCTGGCGGATCGACGCGCTCGTCGGGAAGCTCGTGGACGAGCTCCCCAAGGAGGCTCGTGTCGGGCTGGTGCGCCTCTCGCAGATCAAGCACCTGCAGCGGTCGCTGGCCGGGACCATCGCGATGCTGATCGCCGGCATCTGCGCGGCGATCGCCGTCCTGCCGATCCCCGGCAGCGACATCGTCCCGATCACGTCGATGCAGGTGTCTCTGGTCGCCAGCGTCGCTCATGTGTCCGGCCGCACGATGACCCTCAGGTCGTCCGCGGAGTTTCTCGGCGCCATCGGCATGAACGTCGGCCTGAGCTTCGCCTTTCGCGAGCTGGCGCGCGGGCTCGTGAAGCTGGTGCCAGCCGCGGGCAGCGCGGCGTCCGCGGCGATCGCGTACGCCACGACCCTCGGGATCGGCAAGGCGGCCGCCGCCTACTTCATCGATGGTGTGGGTCCCGGCGACGCGCGCCGCATCTTCGCCAGCACGCGCGACGCGGAGCGGGAGCGGTACGCGCGCGCGGGCGAGTGAGGTGCGCCGGGGCCCGTCCACAGCGACGGCGGACAGGTCTCTGACCCTCACGCCCCCCGCAAGAGCCCGTACCGCGACAGCTTGCGGTACAGCGTCGTCCTCGGGATGCCGAGGCTGCGCGACACCTCGCTCACGTTCCAGCGGGCGTGCTCCAGCGCGGCACGGATCCGGTCCTCCTCGATCTTCCTGTGGTCGGCCCGGGAGCGGCTCCGCGGCGCGGGCGCCGCGGCCGGCAGCTCGATGTCGGCAGGGCCGATCTCGGGGCCCGGCGCGAGCACGCACGCGCGCGCGAGCACGTTCTCGAGCTGCCGCACGTTGCCGGGCCAGCCGTACGCCGCGAGCCGCCGCAGCGCGCCCCGGGACAGCCGGTACGCCGGGCGGCCCTGGCGCGCCGCCAGCTTCTCGAGGATCGCCTGCGCGATCGCCGGGATGTCGTCCGGCCGGTCGCGCAGCGGCGGCACGCGGATCTCGATGACGCTGACCCGGTAATAGAGATCCTCGCGAAAGCGGCCTCGGGCGACCTCCTCCCGCAGGTCCCGGTTGGTCGCGCACACGACCCGCACGTCGGCCACAGGGACGCTCCGGTCCGAGCCCACGGGGCGGATCGAGCGCTCCTGCAGCGCCCGGAGCAGCTTCGCCTGCACCGCGACCGGCATCTCCCCGAGCTCGTCGAGCAGCAGCGTCCCGCCCCGCGCCGACAGGAACAGGCCGCCGTGATCCCGGACGGCGCCGGTGAAGGCGCCCCGCACGTGGCCGAACAGCTCCGACTCGAGCAGCGCCTCGGGCAGCGCCGCGCAGTTGACCGCCACGAACGGCCCCTCCCGCCGGGGCCCGCCCGCGTGGATCGCCCGCGCGACGAGCTCCTTGCCCGTGCCGCTCTCGCCCGTCACCGTCACGGTCACGTCGCTCTCCGACACGC
Organism: Sorangium cellulosum; assembly: GCF_004135735.1. GTDB lineage: Bacteria > Myxococcota_A > Polyangia > Polyangiales > Polyangiaceae > Sorangium > Sorangium cellulosum_F. The sequence goes on from NZ_CP012670.1 coordinate 1,705,494, forward strand.
GCTCGATCAAGGCGAGGACGCCGCGCATCGCGGCGCTCCGCCCCGCGATCTCCGGGAAATCGCGCCGCGCGTCCGCGCGGGTCCGCTCGAGCTCGTGCGAGAGCCGCTCGATCTCGTCCGCCTGCGAGCGCATCAGCTCCGCGACCCGGCGCTGCTCCTCCTCCAGGGCCCGCGTGCGGTCCCGGAGCTCGGCCATCAGCCGGCCGTTGTGCAGCGCCACCGCGATCTGGTCCGCGAAGGCGCCGAGCAGATCCGCGTCGCCCTCCGCGAACTTGCCGCGCTGGAAGCGGTTGTCGAGGTACACCGCGCCGAGCACCGCGCCGTGCGCGCGGATCGGCGCGCACACGATCGATCGCAGCCTTAGGCCGTGCACGGACGCGCTCCGCCGGAAGCGCTCGTCGGAGAGCGCGTCGACGGTGAGCACCGCCTCGCCGCGCTCGACCACGCGCCGGGCGACGCCGTGGCTGAACTTGAGCTGGCTCTTGCCCACGCGCTCGCGGTCGAGGTTGCGCGCGATCGCGACCTCGAGCTTGCCCCGCGCGCCCCCGTCCGGCGACGCGAGGATCACGAACCCCCGCTCGGCGCCGGTCAGCTCGATGGCCGCATCCATGGCGAGGCGGAGGACCTCCTGCGTGTCGAGCGTCGAGCTCAGGCGCCGGTTGATCTCGAGCAGCTTCAGCACGAGCTCCATGCGGGCGTCGACGCTGCGCCGCGCGGGCCCGCCGCGGAGCGCGGCCCGCCGCGGGCTCTGCCAGAACACCTCGGCGAGCTCCGGGGGGAGCGTGCTCGCGATCCGCTCCCAGCACTCCAGCGCCGCCGTGCGATGCCGCTCGGCGAGCGCCTCCGCCGCCCTCCGGCGGAGCGCCTCGGCCGCGACCTCCTCGTGCCGCGCGTGGAGCTCGAGCTGCGAGACCCCCGCCACGAGGCCCGCGCCCCGCTGGACCTGCTCCAGCGCCGCCCCCGTGTCGCCGAGCGACAGCGCGAGCTCCGCGCGCGCGGTCGCGTGGCGCAGCGCGAGATCCGCCGCGCCCACCTCCTCGAGCAGCGCCGCGGCCTCGGCGAGCCGGCCCTCGGCCGCGGCCCCGTCCCGCGCCGCGAGGGCGACCTCCGCGGCGTGGATCGTCGCCTCGCACGCCTCGCGCCGCCGGCCGCGCGCCGCGTGGCCCGCGCGGGCCCGCTCGAGCAGGCGCGCCGCCTCGCCGAGCGCCCCGCGCGCGGCGGCGATCTCCGCCTCGAGCCCGAGCGCCGCCAGGGCGAGCTCCCCGGAGAGCGGCGCGCCCCCGGGCCGCGCCGCGGCGGAGAGGCGCGCGAGCCCGAGCTCGGCCCGCTCCAGCAGGCCGATGTCCGCGTGGAGCTTGGCGAGGTTGAAGCGCAGGGTCGCCTCGGTCCGCTCCTTGGCGAAGGCGATCGCCGCGCGCAGCCCGCGCTCGTAGCAGCGGAGCGCCGCGCCCCAGTCGCCGAGCTGGTGCCTCGCCGTGCCCAGGTTCAGCGCGGCCGTGGCGAGCAGGTCGCCGAGCCCCTCGGCCTCGGCCAGGTCGAGCGCCCCCTGGAACCCGCGCGCCGCGAGCGCCGCGTCGCCCGCGCGGTAGGCGTGGAGCGCGTGGTAGCTCATCGCGCGGACGCGGGCGCGCGGCGAGCCCGACGACGGAAAGAGCGCGACCGCGCGCGCGAGGCTCGCGAGCGCCCCGGCCTGGTCGCCCAGGTACCCGAGCGCGAGGCCCAGCGTCTCGGCGAGCTCCGCGGCGGACGCGGCGCCGCCGTCGCCCGCGGCGCCGCCGTCGCCGCGGCGCCGCCGTCGCCCGCGGCGCCGCCGTCGCCCGCCGCGAGCGCGCCCTCGGCCTCGCGCCGCGCCTCGCTGTAGCGGCCGAGGCGCAGGAGGCAGCGCGCCGAGAGGCTCGCGAGCCGCCCGCCGCCGGCCCCGCGCGACAGCGCGCGCGCTCGCTCGAGCTGCCGGAGCGCCCGCTCGACGCGGCCGAGCTTCTCGTAGCAGCGCGCCGCCCGGTACGAGAGCTCGGCGAGGTCCCCGGGCGGCGGCCGCGCGCGCCGCGCCCGCGCGAGCAGCGACAGCGCGCGCCTCGGGTCGCCGGCCGCCTCGATCGCGGACGCGGCGGCCACGAGCGTCCGCGCCGCGGGCGCGGCCGCGCAGGCGGCGTCCGCCGCGCGCACCCACGCGCGCGGCGCCCACTCGAACATCGGCTCGGCGTCGACGAGCGCCCGCCGCGCCGCCTCGGGGTCGCCCGCGAGGGCGAGCGCGCGCGCCCTGTCCGCCGCGCGCTCGCTGCGGAGCGCGGGGGCGAGCCGCGCCTCGTCGGCGCCGCCCGGGCGATCCGCGACGGCGCGCGCGATCGCGCGCACGACGCCCGGATCGAGCGCGGCGAGCAGCGCCCTCGCTTGCCCCGGCTGGCCCAGGCGGAACCCCTCGGCGTCGAGCCGGGCGAGCCCCGCGGCCTCGAGCGCCTCGAGCGCCGGCCGCGCCACGCCGAGCGCCGCCGCGTCGCCGGGCGACAGCCGGTCCGCGACGGCGAGCGCCGCGAGGGCGCGCGCCTCGTCGCCGCCGAGCGCGGCCACGCGCCGGCGGAGGAGCTCCGGGGCGCCCGTCGTGCGCTCGAACCGGTCGAGCTCCGCCTCGCTCACCCGGCGCTGGGCGAGCGCCGTGCAGAGCTCCTTCAGCGCCCGCGGGCGGCCCCCGCTCGCCCGCAGGAGGTCGCTCGCGCGCGCCGCCGTGGCCAGCGGCGCCGTCCAGACCCGGACCGCGGCCTCGCCGAGCGGCTCGAGCGGCAGCGCGACGACCGCCTCGCCGGCCACGTCGAGCGGCTCGGCGGAGGCGATGAGCCAGAGGATCGCGTCGGTCGGCTCGGTCGCCCGCACGAGCGCCTCGAGCAGCGCCCGGTCGCGCGCGCCGAGCCGCCCGGCGTCGTCGATCGCGAGGACGCGCGGCCGCGCCTCGTCGCCGAGCGCCCCGCGCGGCCGCGCGAGCTCGCCGCGGGCGTCGAGCAGCGCGAAGGCGCCCGCGGCGAGCGCGCCTCGGCCGAGCGCGCGGCCGAGCAGCGCGCGCAGCGGATCGGCGCCGCGCGGCGCGCCCTCGACGACCGGCGCGCGGAGCTGCGCGCGCCACGTGAGCTCGCGGAAGAGGCGCGACTTGCCGATGCCCTCCTCGCCGGTGATCACCACCGCGCGCGGCCCGCGCTCGCCCCGGAGCAGCGCCTCGAGCGCCGCGCCGAACGCCTGGACCTCGCGCTCCCGGCCGACGATCTCGCCCGGCTCGCTCACGACCGCGGGCGCGCGCCGCGGCAGGCCGAAGGCGGAGAGCGCCTCCAGGACCTCGTCGACGCACGACGGCCGGCTCGCCGGGGCGGGGGCGGTGAGCCGCTCGGCGAGCCGCTGCGCGGCGGCGGGCGGGGCCCCGGCGAGGAGCGGGAACAGCGCCTCGAGCGTCCGCCCCACGGCGAAGAGATCGGAGCGCGCGCTCGGCGGGGCGCCCTCGCGGAGCTCGGGCGCGAGGAACCGCGCCGTGCCCGAGAGGTCCCCCGCCTCGGCCGACGCGGGCGCGCCCCGCACCCTCCGGGCCGCGCTGAGATCGATGAGCACGCCCGAGCCGTCGTCGCGCACGAGGACGTTCTCCGGCTTCACGTCGCCGTGGACGATGCCGGCGCCGTGGAGCCAGCCGAGCGCGTCGAGCGCGTCGAGCAGCACGGGCAGGGTCGCGCGGAACGAGCGGCCCCGCGCGTGCTCGGCGAGCGTCCGGCCGCGGATGAGCTCCGCCGTGGTGTACGTCAGCGGCGCGCCGCCGTGCGTGGTCCGGGCGAAGTCGTACGCGCGGCAGAGGCGCGGGTGGGCGCAGCCCGTGAGCAGCGAGAACTCGCGCCGGAACGCCTCGATGGCGCCCGCCGCGTCGAGGCGCAGCGCCTTCAGCGCGACATCGCGGTCGAAGAGGCGATCGCGCGCCTCGAAGACGGCGCCGAGCCCGCCGCGCCCGAGCGGCCGCACGACGTGGTAGCGGCCGTCGACCTCGGCCCCTGGCGCAATGCCGTGCTGTACCATCGGTACAAACTGGAACAGAGTGGTACAAAAAAGCGACCGAAAGTCGCCAGGGATCCGGGCGACCGGGCTGGCACGGCTGTTGAACGGCATGGCAGCGTGGGCAGCGAGATGCGCCGGATCGCGGTTCTTCTGATGGCTTGCGTCGCCGGGTGCGGGGTGAACCCCGTCCCCGAGCCGCCCGCCGCGCCGGCGCTCGTCGGCGAGGTGAGCGGCGCGTACTGCGACGCGTGCGACGACCCCGTGATCGATCTCGCCGGCGGGCCGGGGAGCGCGAGGAACGCCGACGCGGTCTGGGCGGTGAACCTCGACGGCACCGCGCCGCCCGCGGTCGCGGAGGTCGGCGCCGACGGGAGCTTCGTCCTCTCGCTGGAGGCGTCCCCGGGCGACGAGGTCCGCCTGCAGGCGCGGCGCGGCGAGCGCCGCTCTGAGCCGGTGGATCGGGTCGTGGCGGTCGGCATCCTCGAGAGCGCGCCGCGCCCGCTCGCCGACTGCCTCCGCGTCGCGCCGGAGCTCGCCCTCCCCGACACGGCGGTCGGGGAGGCGTCCACGGGCGTGCTCCGGATCGAGCACGGCTGCGGCGCCCCGCTCGCGATCGACGCCATCGCGCTCCGCGCGCCGGCCGAGGAGCTCGTCGTCCAGGGGACGCCGGCCCCCGTGGTCGTCGAGCCCGGGGAGCCCCTCGAGGTCCTCGTGACGTTCCGGCCGCGCGCGTCCGGCGCGCGCGAGGAGGTGCTGCTCCTCGAGGTGTCCTCGCCCGCGGCCACCCGGCGCGCGGTGACGCTCTTCGGGCGCGGCGTGCCCTGAGGCGATGAAGGCTCACACGCCCTCCCTGGCGGCCCTGCGCGGGCCTCCGGGCGGAGGCGCGTTCTCACCAGGCAACCCTCTTGCGACAAGGACATGGAGACGAACATGCGATCTCATGCGTTGTGGTTCCTTTCGGCGTCTGCGATCCTGGGGCAGCTCGGGTGTGAGCCCGACGTGACCGGCGGGGCCTGCCCGGATCCGGGCGACCCGGAGGTGCACTATCTCTCTCGCGATCCCTCGTACTGCGCCCGGATCGACTTCGATTGCCCGCCGTCGCAGGAGCTCTTCTCGGGGGAGTGCGGCTGCGGCTGCGTCGGCCCCGAGGCGCCGGCCTGTCCGGACCCGAGCGGCCCGGGCGTTCATTACGTGTCGCGCGATCCGGAGGAGTGTCACCTCATCGACTTCATGTGCTCTCCCGGAGAGGAGCAGTTCTCGAACGCGTGCGGCTGCGGCTGCATAGCCCCCGAGCCCGAGCCCTGCCCGGACGCGAGCGACCCGGCGGTGCATTACGTGTCGCGCGATCCGAGGGAGTGCGAGCTCGTCGATTTCGCCTGCTCCCCGCCAGAGGTGCAGTTCTCGAACGCGTGCGGCTGCGGCTGCATCGCCCCGGAGCTCCCCGTCGGGTCCACCCGTCAAGGCGGGTGATCGCGCCCGCGGTTCGCCGCCCTCCGGGGGCGCTCGCGCGGCGGCCCGGCGTGCTCTGCCGGGAGAGCCCGTGGAGCCCTGACGCCCCCGCCGCCCTCCCTGCGCGGGATTCCCCACAACCCGCTTGCTTGTTCACATGCGCGCACCCGACACGCGCGCCCCCGGGCGGCCTCGCGCTCGCGCGCACGCCGGGTCGAGCGGTCCTCGTCGCAGGTGGTCAATTTGTCTCGTTGGTCTCTCGGGGTCGGTGATAGGCTCGCCTGCGGGGTGCGGGGGAGGACGCGACCTGGATGACGAAGAGGCATGTCGACCAGCGCCCATCGAGCGTGATCGGGGTTGCGGCGGTCTTCATCGACAACTCCTTCAACTCCACGGCGTTCGCCGGCATGCACCGCGCGGCGCGGGAGCGCGGTTACCAGAGCTTCTTCATCCATGGTTCGCCCCGGGCCGCCGCGCAGCGCGCGGTGGGGGTCCGCCGGGCGGCCGGCTGGGTCGTGATGTACACCACCGATGGCCTGGAGGAGCTCGTGTCCGACACGACGCCGGCTGTGCTCTTCTGTGCGCCCCCGCTCGGGTCGCGTTACCCGGTGGTCCGGGCCGAGAACCACGGCTCGATTCATCAGCTCGTCGAGCACCTCGTCCGCCTCGGCCGGCGTCGGATAGCGTACATCGGCAAATCGAATTCGGATGATTTCGTCGAGCGGGGCAGGTCGTTCGAGGAGGCGCTCCGCGCGCGCTCGCTCGCGGCCGATCTCAACCTGCTCTCCAGCTTCGACGAGTGCACGATCTCGTACACCGAGCAGCGCTTCAGGATGTTCCTCGAGCGCGACGGCAAGTTCTGCGACGCGCTCGTGGCGGGCAACGACGAGATGGCGATCGGCGCCATCCACGCGATCCAGGCGTGCGGCTACCGCGTGCCCGAGGACATCGCCGTGGTGGGGTTCGATGACATCACCGCCGCCCAGCACTGCGATCCTCCGCTGACCACGATGCGGCAGAACCCCGAGCTCCTCGGGCGCCTGGCCGTCGAGCGGCTCATCGACCGGATCGAGGGCCGCCCCCTGGAGCAGCTCGTGACCCGCGTCCCTGCGGAGCTGGTGCTGCGGCGCTCCTGCGGCGGCGGCGCGTGCGAGCCTGCGCTGCCGGCGCCGGAGCGCGTCGCGGCGACGGGCGACTGGCAGCGAGACCTGGTGCTTCAGCTGAACGCCCTGCTCGCCGGGGAGGCGCGGGCGCCGGGCGACCACGCGCCCCTCGTCTGGCCCGAGGCCTGGGAGATCGTGCGGGGTCTCGACGCGGCGCTCTCCGGAGCGGAGCTGCCGGGCGTCGGCGCGCTCGATCGCGCGTTCGGCGCCGCGGTCGCGTACAGCGACAGGATCGAGGTCCTCCTCGCGCTGGTGCGGCAGGTCGAGCGGACGGCCGCGCGCCAGCTCGCCGGCGCCCCGGCGAAGGACGCCGCGCTCCGGGTGGAGACCTTCGTCGAGCGGGCGCGCCTCTCGCAGCAGCGGGCGCTCGCGGCGTGGGAGCGCCGCAGCGTGGAGAGCCTCGAGCGGCTGGTCCGCGCCAACATGGATACGAGCATGCTCCTCGCCTCGAAGGAGGTGTGGCTCGGCGATCGCCTGGCGTGGCTGCGCCACACCGCCGTGCGCGTGGCGTGCCTCGCGCTGTGGGCGGCGGACCCGGGGCCGGACGGGCCCGAGCTCGTCGTCGACAGCGTGCGCGCCCACGAGCCGGGCCTGGAGCCGCTCGTCGGGGTCCGGGTCCCGGCGGGCGCCTTCCCGCCGCCCGAGCTGATCGAGGCGGCCTCGCCGGACCAGCCGAGCGGCTATCTCATGCTGATCCCGATCGTGAACGCGCGGCGCGACTGGGGGACGCTGGTGCTCGGCGGGCTGTACGCCGAGAGCTTCGTGGACAACCTCCAGCCGCTGACCATGTGGGTGCGGCTGCTCACGGCGGCGTTCGAGCGCTACGAGCTGGAGGCCGCGGTGCACGCGGAGCGCGACATGCTGGCGGCGGCCTACGACCGCGAGCTGGCGCTGTCGAGCACGGTGCGGGAGCTGGGGTGTCCTGTCATCCCGCTGCTCCCGGGCGTGCTGCTCATCTCGCTGGTCGGCGCGATCGACGCGGCGCGGGCCGAGCAGATCCTGGAGGCGGTGCTCGCGGGCGTCGCGCGGGAGGGGGCCCGGTGGGTGCTGATCGACGTGACCGGCGTGCCGCTCGTCGACGCGGAGATCGCGGCGTCGCTCTTGCGGACGGCGCAGGCGACGCGGCTGCTCGGCGCGCGCGTGAGCCTCGTGGGCGTGGGGGCCAGGATGGCGCAGCGCATGGTCGACCTCGGGATCGATCTGCACGGCGTCTCGATCTTCCAGTCGCTGGCCGCCGCGATCAGCAAGCTCATGCCGCCCGCGCGGCCGCCCCCGGCGTGACCGCTCGCTCTAGAGGGTGAGCTTGGCGGCGGCGCGCGCGGCGGCCTCGGTGAGCCGACGCATGTAGTCCCAGTTGAGCCGATCGACCTTGTCGCAGCTCCTGTGGTAGCAGGGGTTGCTGTCGTCGCCGAAGAAGTTCTGCGAGATGGCGACGGCGGGCACGCCGTAGCGCCAGAACGGCGCGTGGTCGCTGCGGTTCGTGCACGCGTCCACCCGGGTCAGGCGCAGCTCGGCGCGCGCCGCCGCCGACTCGACGAGGGCGGCCAGGTCGGCGGACGTGTTCTCGTCGCAGTGGATGACGTGGTACTTCCCGTCGTCGTTCGAGTCGTAGGCGGTCATCTCCAGGTCGAGGACGCCGACGATCTGCTCCAGCTCTCCTGTCCTGTCGAGCGCGCGCGCGTAGGCGCTCGAGCCGACGAGGCCGGCCTCCTCTTGATCGAAGGCCACGACGCGGAGCCCGACGCGGAGCTTCGCGTCCTTCAGCGCGCGGGCGATCGCGAGCGACGAGACGACCCCGGAGCCGTCGTCGTCGGCGCCAGCGTTGCTGACCGTGTCGTAGTGGGCCGAGATGATGAGGACGCGCGACGGGTCGGCGCCGGCCTTCTCGGCGGTGAGGTTGACGCCCTGTCGGAAGCCGCTGTTATAGGGGTGCTCCTCGACGGTGAACCCCATCCCCTCGTAGTGCTGGCGCATCCAGGCGCGGGCGAGGGAGCGCCCGCTCGCGGAGCCGCGCTCCCGGAGGGTGGCGGTGCGGCCGTTGACGGTCACGGGCGTGGCGCCGGAGAGCTCCTTGAGGCGCGCCTCGAGGTACCTTTGATCGATGGTGATGTCGGCGAGCTCCTCCTCCGTGCCGCCCTCGCTCAGCGCGAGCGCGCCCTGCCCGAGGGCCGCGCGCGGCGCGGCCACCTCGCGCTCGGCGATCGGCTCCGCGTAATAGCGGTGCGAGCCGAGCCAGTCGTGCGCGTCATGGCCCGTGGGGATGGCGACGACGGCGAACCCGCCGACGCGCGCGCGCTCCCCGGGGAGCGCCGCGTCGGGCAGCGGCCCCTCGACGAGGTGCAGCGAGGCGCCGCGCTCCTCCTTGAGCGTCGCGCTCTGCCAGGCGTGCTCGACGGGCGCGCGGGTCGCGACGAGCTGGCCATCCGGTGTGGCGAGCCGGTTCAGAAACGCGGCCACCGTGTCCTTGCGCACGAGCGAGACATGAAGTTGCCCGGTCTCCGGCGCGTCCTGCTCCCCGGTGGCGCAAGAGGCCGAGCCCAGCGCGAGGACGGCACACCCCGCGACGACAGCGATGGAACGATGAAGGCGTGCAGCCATGACGTCCTCCCTTTTGCGCCACCCTACGGATCTCACCTGGAGAATCCAAGGATTATCTCCTCCATGAGCCCGGCGGCGGCGCCGATCGTCTCGAGTGCATGGCGGGACACAAAAGGGTTGTGCTGGAGGTGGTGAGTCACGGCCCAGCCCGTCAGGCTGGATGTCGAGCGCTCGCCCGGCCGGGGGCTCGGCGTCTGCTGGTCAGTCGGCGCCCGCCGCGCCTGCCGCGGGCGCCTCCGCCCTGCCGTCGCGCAGGGCGAGCTGCCCGACCCGACAGGTGTCGATGGCCGACGCGAGGATGCGCATCGACTCCTGGGGCGCGTGGAAGCCCGACGAGTTCTCGGCCTCCGCGAAGTCGAGGAAGAACTGGCACTTTCGCTGGGCCGCGCGCGCCGCCGCGAGCGCCTCGTCGGGCGCCCCCGCCTCCTTCGCCCGCCGGAGCTCGCCGATCAGCGCGGTCACCGCGTCGAGCGCCCGGTCGCGCGCCTCGAGGTGGCGCTCCTGGATGGTCTCCACGCGCTGCCGGAGCTCGTCCTCGGGCCACCTGTGGCACGTCTGGCACGCGCGGTTGACGTTGAGGAGCGGGCTCTGGACGTGGTGATTGGTCACCTTGGTCGCGCCCACCCGCTCGTACGGCATGTGGCAGTCCGCGCAGGCGACGCCGGAGCGGGCGTGGATACCCTGGTTCCACATCTCGAACTCCGGGTGCTGCGCCTTCAGCACCTTCGCGCCCGACTCCGCGTGCGTCCAGTCCGCGTGGCCCGTCTCCTCGTAATAAGCGTAGATCTCGTCGACCCGGAGCCCCTTCGACCACGGGTACACGAGGCGCTTCTCGGGACCCTTGAAGTAGTACTCCACGTGGCACTGGCCGCAGACGTACGAGCGCATCTCCTGGCGCGTGGCCATCGTGTTGACGTCGTAGTCCCGCTCCCCCATCGACGCCTTCAGCGCGCGGATCCCCTCGATGAACCCGGGCCGCGTCACCCGGAGCTGCATCGACTGCGGATCGTGGCAGTCGATGCACGAGACGGGGTGCGTCACGTGCTTGCGCGCCTCGGGGTAAGGCATCTGGTTCATGAGCTCCCACCCGCGGATGAGGTCGCCGCCGCCGAGCTTCTTGTACGGCACGTACACGGACGCGTGGCAGTGGACGCACGTGCCCGGCTGCGCCGACACGAGCTGCCGCTCCGTGTACACCTGGTCCTCGAGCATGTACGCGTGCCCGCGCTCCTCGCGGAAGTCGTGCGCGAAGGCGTAGCCGGCCCACAGGGTCTTGAGCCGCCCGTCCTCCTCGAGCTTCGACTGCGCGACGACGCTGCGCGGGTCGGCCTGCGTGGGCGTGCGGGGCACCGCCTCGCTCCCGCCGAAGCGCGTGCGCTTCTGGTCGACCGTGCGCCGGTAGCTGTCGTACTGGATGGGGAAGTTCTTCCCCCAGATCGCCGGGTCCTCGGTCATGTCGTCGAGCTCGACGACGCGGTAGAACGGGTTCTTCGCCTCCTGCTTGTGCTCGAAGATGTTGACGAGCAGCGCGGCGACCCCGACGGTCGCGACCGCCGTGCCGATCGTGATGAGCGGCAGGAAGCGCCGGAGCCCCGCGAACCGCGCGCCCCTGGCCTTCGATCCTTCGTCCTTCAGCTCGGTCATCGTCTCCGTTCTCCGCGCGCCGAGCGCGCCTCAGTTCTCCGCGCGCCGAGCGCGCCTCAGTTCTCCGCGCGCCGAGCGCGCCTCAGTGCAGGTGGCCCACCGATTCATGGCAGCGCACGCAGGAGAGCCGGGGCGCCCCCCGGTGCTCGCCGTCGATCGCGTGCACGATGTCGCCGTGGCAGCTCCGGCACGTCTCCTCCGTGACGCGGAGGTTGCCGGGGTTGATCCGGATCGGGTCCGGGAACCGGCCCGTGGTGAAGGCGAAGGAGTGCCAGAACCCGTTCGTCGCCTTCGTGACATATTTGCCGAGGAGCGTGTGCGGCGCGTGGCAATCGTTGCATCCTGCCACGGCGCGGTGACTCGACCGCTGCCACCCGGCGAACTGCTCGTTCATGATGTGGCAATTGGCGCACGCCGACGGCTCGTCCTGCAGGTACGACGCCCCCTTCGCGTAGACGAACGTGTAGCCGCCGAGCCCGGCGATGGCCCCGAGCGCGACGCAGAGCGCGAGCGGCAGGCTCCCCGCCCAGCGGCGCCCGGCGCGCGCGCGTCCGCGGCCGGGCCCTTCCGCGGCCGGCTGCGCCGTTCGTGTGTTCTCCTCCGCCTCGCGGTCCTGCTCCTGGCTCATCGGTCGCGGCGCAGGTTAGCAAGCCCGGTGCCACGGAGTGTACGGCGGACGTGCGGCAGGGGCGAGGCGAGCGGCTCGACAGGAGCCTGCCGAGCGGCGCCGCTCGAGGACGCGTGAGGCGAGGGCGGGGCCGCGCAACCCGTGCGGCCGGGGCGCAGATCCCGCGCCGGCGCAGGGCCCCGGCGGGGCGACCGTTCCCGCCGCGGCGCGCCTGCGCTAGCACCGCTGCGGGGAGTCGCCCCCGATGAGCAGGAGAACCGCCAAGGTGCCAGGGCCGCCCAGGGGAAATGCGATGAGCCGTCCCGGTATTTCACCGCCCTATTTCGCTGGTTTCTTGGCGATCCATTCGCCCTGGCGGTTCGCTTCCCGGCTCGATTTCCCGCAGCAGGCAGTGCTAGGAGAGGACAGGTGACATGACGGCGAAGGCCGAGGTCCAGAAGACGCCGTTCACGCCTTACCAGCGGCGGCTGTTCGCGTTCCTGAGCGTGGCCTCGTTCTTCGAGGGCTACGACTTCCTCGCGCTCACGCAGATCCTCCCGAACCTCGGCGCGGAGATGGGGCTCATGCCGAGGCACGAGGGGCTCCTCGTGGGGGTCATCAACGCGGGGACGATGATCGCCTACCTGCTCGTGCGCAAGGCGGACCAGTGGGGCCGGCGGCGCGTGCTCACGGTCACCATCCTCGGCTACACGCTCTTCTCGCTGCTCACGGGGCTCGCGCCGAACGTCATCGTGTTCGCCGTCTGCCAGCTCGCCGCGCGCGTGTTCCTCATCGGCGAGTGGGCGGTCAGCATGGTGTACGCGGCCGAGGAGTACCCGAGCGACCGGCGCGGGATGGTGATCGGCGTCATCCAGGCGTTCTCGAGCCTGGGCTCGATCGTGTGCGCCGGGGTCGTGCCGCTGCTGCTCGCGACGCCGCTCGGGTGGCGCAGCGTCTACTTCGTCGGCGGCGTCCCGCTCCTCCTCATGGCGGTGGCCCGGCGCGGCCTGCGCGAGACGTCGCGGTTCCAAGAGCAGGCCGCGGCGCGGCCGGCCGAGGGGGCGCAGCCGCTCGGGCGCATCCTGCGCTCGCCGTACCGCGGGCGCATGCTGCAGCTCGCGGTGATCTGGGGGCTCACGTACGTCTGCACGCAGAACGCGGTCACGTTCTGGAAGTCGTTCGCGGTCCGGGAGCGCGGGTTCAGCGACGGCCAGGTGGGCGCCAGCATCACGTTCGCCGCGCTCGCGTCGATGCCGCTCGTCTTCGCGGCCGGCAAGCTGCTCGACGTCGTGGGGCGCCGCAAGGGCGCGGTGATCATCTACGCGCTGGCGGCGGGGGGCGTGCTCGGCGCCTACGCGCTGGGCTCGCGCGCGGGGCTCACGGCCGCGCTGGTGTTCGCCATCTTCGGCGCGAGCGGCGTGCTGCCGGTGCTGAACGCGTACACGACCGAGCTGTTCCCGACCGACCTCCGCAGCGACGCGATCGCCTGGTCCAACAACCTGCTCGGCCGGATCGCGTACATCCTCTCTCCGGTCTTCGTGGGCGTCGCCGCGGAGGAGGTCGGCTGGGGATCGGCCGTGTCCGCGACGGCGATCTTCCCGCTGGTCGCGCTGGCGCTCATCCTGTGGCTCCTCCCGGAGACGCGCGGCAAGGAGCTCGAGGAGACGGCGCGGATCTAGCGTCGCGCCGCCCAGGTCCGCCAGGATCCGCGGGCTTGGCTCAATTTCCCGCGGGCGCGGCGGGTCGCTGAGCGGCGGCGCGGACGCGCTCGGGGGGCATCCGGTCGACCCTCCCGCGGTGCGGGCTGCCGTCCCAGGCCTCGCTCAGCACGCGCCCGCTCATGATGTCTGGAATCGGGATGTTCAACAGGTGGAGCAGCGTCGGCGCGATGTCGAGGTTGGTCGTGTCCGGGATCTCCACGCCGGCGCGGATCCCCTTGCCCCAGAGCATGAGCAGCCCCGTCGGGTGGTGCATGCCCTGCTTCGTGGTCGGGGTGTCCATCGCGAAGAGCTCATGGATGGGGTAGCCTTCCGGACGCGCGTTGGGCGCACCGGGGAAGAAATACCGGGCGTCGGGATCGGGCTCGGCCAGGCAGACGGGCGTCACCGTGAGCACGTCGCCGGTCGCCGTGGTGATGAAGGCGCTCCGGCTCGTCTTGCCGACGACGTGAGCGCGTCCCCAGAGCTCCTTCACGCGCGCACGCTCGACGGCGTCGGGGATCGTCACGTTCCACTGCGGGAGCATGACCGGGGTCAGCGCGGTGACCCCTCTGGCTCCCATCAGGCGCAGCACGCTCGAGATATCCTTGAACCTGAGCGTGATCTTCCCCTCGGGGTACTCGTCGTTGACGAAGGGCTGCTGGCCCATGCTGGACGCCACGACCAGGATCGTGTCGTCGTCGACGAGCCCCATGGCTCGGGCGAGGAGCCGATCGCAGAGCTTGTAGCCGATCTCGACCGCGTCCCCGTACTTCCTCCTCTCGTCCTTCGGGCAGGGCGAAGTGAACCTCGAGTCGTCCATGGCGCGCCAGTAATGGTGCATGTAGTGCGCCGCGTGGTTGGTGTGCCATGTCGCGTAATCCGGTCGGTGGCGGGCGTAGAGCGCCTCGAAGACGTCGTAGTTGATGAGCGGCTGAATGGCGATCCGCCGAAAGCGCTGGTGGGGCTCCACGATCTCGCGCGCGAGCTGCGCGGCGATCGCCGCGCAGGTCGAGGGCTTCACGCCGAGCTTCAGCACGTCGATGCCCTGGGACAGCATGCCCGAGAGGGAGAGCCCCCGGCGGTTCCGGTGGTGGACCTGTACCTGCATGCGGTTCAGATCCTGCAGCGGCTCGAGCGACCGAGGGAACGTGGCGGACGAAGGGGCGAACGTGCCAGGGACGATGAACCCAGGCACCGCCCGCGGCGGATACGCGCTGATGCTGCCGAACACGCCCACGGATTTTCCGGCGTCCACCGCGTAGTCCCACGTTCGTGGTGCCTTGATCGTGCTCGGATCCTGCTCGAGGACCGTGGCGCCGTGGACGGCGCGCTCGACGCCGGTGTGGACGGTGACCCACGTCACCCACGGATCCATGTGAGGCGGCAAATCCACGCTTCGCGGCGAGGCCCACGCGCCCTCCCGCCTCAGACGTGCGAACGTGGGCAGCTTCCCCGTGGCGAGCATCGGCTCGACGATCGTCCACGTGATCTCGTTGAACTCCAGGAGCAGGACCCTCTTGGGCCCGAGGCGTGCGCTCATACCCATCCCCCCCGTTGCGGCGAACACCGAGGTCGGTGTCGCAATCCAAGTTATGTATCATGTCCATAAGCCATGGGCCATGAGAGGGTGGCTTGTATGGAATGTGAAGGCTGTTGATGTGTCCTGTTCGGACGGCGGGGGATCGGTTGTCCGTCGTGCGCTCGATCCGCCTCGTGCTGTCCCTTTGCGTACGCGACGTCCCGCGTCCGCCATGGTTGATGCGGCGTGCGCTGGGCGCGGCGGGGATGTTGCAGGCGCATCGCTCGCGGGGCGGCCCGGGCTCGCCCGGCGCGGGGGAACGGAGGGCAAGCCGCCGCCCGGCATGCGGGCGCGACATCGCCTCGCGGCGCGGCCCGAGCTTGCTTTTCAAGGCGCCGTGTGGGGGCGGCCGGGTTCAAGGTGGTTGTGTGATGCCAGCGGGCGCCCGTGGAGCCATGGGGGCAACGTCCCCGGGCCACGCGGGCTCGTCGGCTGACGATCGAGCTCATCCATGCTTGCGCGGGGGCGCCGGGCTGCCCTGTACTGGCCTTCGCTGCCCGGCCAGCCTCGCGCGCGCGGGGTGCGAGTGCGGCGGCCTGAGCCGCGCGTGTCCAGCCGCGCGGGCTGTGATATGTGTCGTTCAGGGCTCCTCCGAGGAGGAGGCGATTGCGAGGTGCGATGGCGAACAACACTGGCGATCATGCGTTCACGGCCCGGTCCCTGAACACCGTCCCGTCCGAGCCGATGTACTCGGGGGCGCTGTCGTTCCTGCGCCGGAGGTACACGCGCGATCTCTCGGGGGTGGATGTCGCGGTCACGGGGCTCCCGCTCGACACGGCCACCAGCAACCGACCCGGCGCGCGCTTCGGCCCCCGCGCCGTGCGGGAGGCGTCGGCGCTCCTCACCTGGGACCGGCCATATGGATGCGAGTTCAACCCGCTGGAGCGGCTGGCGGTCGCCGATTACGGCGATTGCGTGTGGGATTACGGCCGGCCGCTCGAGGCCCCCGCCGCCATCGAGGCGCACATCGCCGGGATCCTCCGCGGCGGCGCCGCGCCGCTCTCGCTCGGCGGCGACCACTTCATCTCCCTCCCCGTGCTGAGGGCCCTGCACGAGCAGCACGGCACGCTCTCGCTGCTCCACTTCGACGCCCACTCGGACACGTGGAGCCGCGAGGACGAGCAAGGGCGGATCGATCACGGCTCGATGTTCTTCGTCGCCGCCCGGGAGGGCCTCGTCGATCCCGGCCGCTCGGTGCAGGTCGGGATCCGCACCGAGAACCCGGACACGCACGGATTCCAGATCCTCGACGCCCCGTGGATCCACCGCAACGGCGCCGCGGCCGTGATCCAGCGCATCCGGGAGGTGATCGGGGGACACAGGGTTTACGTGACGTTCGACATCGACTGCCTGGATCCCGCCTTCGCGCCCGGGACGGGCACCCCCGTCTGCGGGGGCATCAGCACCGCGACCGCCATCGAGATCCTGCGCGGCATCGCGGGCCTGGACGTCGTCGGCATGGACGTCGTCGAGGTCGCGCCGGCGTACGACGCCGCGGGCATCACGGCGCTGGCGGCGGCGACCCTCGCGTACGAGCTCCTCATCCTGTACGCGAGCGCGCCGCGGCGGCGCGCCGCCCCGGCGCAGGCGCCCTGACGCGGCCAGGCGGGGCGTGGAGGGGCGTGGAGGGGCGCGGCCGCTCGACCCCTTCACCCCCGTCGCAGCCACTCGATCAGCGCGACGAGCAGCGCGAGCCCCACGATCGGCAGCGCGATCCACCCGAGCACCGCCGCCCACCCCCGGCGCAGCGAGCGGCCGCCGCGATCCTCGCACGCGAGGCAGATCGCCCAGACCCGCGCGCCGCCCTCGGTGAGCACGCAGCAGTCGCCGCACACGGGCGCGCGGCACGACGCGCACGGCCCCGCGGCCTCGGCGCCGCAGCGCACGCAGCGCGCGACGGCGCCGCCGCCGCCGCCGTCCACCGGGATCAGGCCGCCGGACACTCGCTCAGCGCAGGCCGGGGAGCGGGAGCCCCGGCAGCGAGCTCCCCACCGCCTTGAGGAGCTCGTCGTGCGTGATCGTCCCCGCCAGGCGGAACGGCAGGTCCACGTTGAGCGTCTCCCCGCCGACCGAGACGGTGCCGTTCACCTGATAGGGGACACCGCGGCGCTGCGCCCCCAGCGCGAGGATGCTGGTGAGGTCTTGCCACTTCACCGAGAGCGGCACATCGAGCCGCGTCCATTTCTTCGACGGCAGCTTGAGCGGCGCAGGCACGGTGACCGTGCCCAGGTCGTACTTGCCATCGAGCGTCACGTTCGCCTTCAGCGAGCGCGTCGAGAGATCGATGCGATTCGGGTTGTACGCCTGGATCTGCACCCGGAGATCGATGCCCTGGGCGGTGATGGCGGTCACCGCGGCGAGCTCGGGGGTGAGGGTCGGCGGCTCGGGGCGCGAGCACGCGACCAGCGTGAGGGCGGCAGCGACGAGCAGCGATCGCACGGACGATGTGTGGCGCGGATCTCGTTCGAGCTCAACGGAAATCGGGCGCGCTTGCGCCTCCGCGGTGCGCGTCGATCTGCTATGTCCGGCGCATGGGCATCCTCCCGCTGGCCGAGCGCGTCGCGAGGACGGCGCTGAACAGGACCGGAGCGCAGAGCCGCTGGGTCGACACGTCGGTGTGCAGGCTGCACCTCTACGACGCGGTGGGCACAGGCCCGCTCCCGACCGTCGTCCTCCTCCACGGCATCGGCTCCTCGGCGCTCCCGTACGCGCCGGTGCTCCAGCGGCTCAGGCGGCGCGCCCGCCGCGTCATCGCCGCGGAGGCGCCGGGGCACGGGTGGAGCGCCGCCCCGCCGTCGGCCCTCACGCCGGAGTGCCTCACCGCCGCCATGAGCGAGCTGCTCGACCGCGAGCTCGACGAGCCGGCCATCGTCGTCGGCAACTCCCTGGGCGGCGCGGTCGCCGTGCACTATGCCCTGAGCTCCGGCCGCCGCGTGCGCGCCCTGGTGCTCGCGTCGCCGGCCGGCGCCTGCATGGAGCCGGCCGAGCTCGAGCGGCTGCTCGGCCAGTTCAAGCTGCGGTCGCGGGCCGACGCGCGCGCGTTCTTCGAGCGCCTCTACCACCGCGTGCCCTGGTTCACCCCCCTGGTCGCCGACGACGTGGTGCGGATGTTCTCGCACGAGACCATCCGCTCCTTCACGAGCTCGGCCCGGTGCGAGCACGCCTTCACGCCCGAGCAGCTCCGCTCCCTCTCGATGCCGATCCTGCTCATCTGGGGCCGCTCGGATCGCCTGATGCCGGGCACCAACCTCCAGTACTACCGGCGGCACCTCCCGCCGCACGCCGAGATCGAGGAGCCCGAGGGCGTCGGCCACTGCCCGCACGTCGATGACCCGCGCCGCTTCGCCGAGCGGGTCGCCGCGTTCGCGGAGGAGGTGCTCCTCCGGGGTGCGGGCGCGGCGGCGGAGGCGGCCGCCGGCGCGCCGCCCGCGTCAGGCGTCCTCGGGGAGCGCGCCGTGCCGCTTGAGCAGGGCCCGGGTGAGGCTGTGACGTAGCGGCATGATCCGGCCGTGGTCGCTGCCCTTGCCGAGGAGCACGGTCGCGTAGAAGTAGGTGTCGGCCCCGCGCTCGACGTAACCGACCAGCCAGCCGGTGGTCGACCGCTCATCGAACTCCAGCCCCGTCTTGCCGCGCAGCGTGTAGGCCGGCGTCTGCTCCAGCACGATGATCCGCTTCAGGATATCGAGGCTCCGCGCCGAGCAGGGCAGCGAGCCGGCGTGGAGCCGCCGCAGGAAGTCGACCTGCTCGTGCGGGGAGATGCGGAGCCCCCCGGTCAGCCAGAACCTGTCGATGCCCCCGGAGATGTCGCGGTTGCCGTAGTTGAAGGCGTCGAGGTGCGCCTGCATGCGCTCGGGCCCGATCCGGCGCGCGACCTCCTGGTAGAACCAGACGACCGAGTGCTTCATCGCCGACGGGAGATCGTGATCGCGGTTCCAGTCGGGCACGCCGCGCTTCACGCCGTCCCACTTCAGGGAGAAGCGCTCGTCCGGGATGACGCCCGTCTCCAGGCCGATGAGCGTGTTCGGGATCTTGAAGGTCGAGGCGGGCACGTACCCCGCCGCCGCCCGGTCGGGGTTCACGACGTGCGTCACGCCCTTCGAGGCGTCGAACAGGACGAACGCGCCGTCCACGCCCTCCGCGCGGAGGAGCTCCGCCCCGCCCTCGTCGATCTCGGTGCGCGCCGCGGGCGCCGCGGGCGCGCTGGCCGGCGCGCCCTGGGCCGCGGCCGGCGCGCCCGCGCCCTGGGCCGCGGCCGGCGGGGCCGCCTCGCCGGCCGGCGGCGGCGATGGCGGCGGTGTCGTGGCGCAGGCGCCCCCCGCCGCGAGGATCGCCAGGAGCGTGCAGAAGAAAAGGGGACGCGACGGCGCGATGGCGCGTCGCGTGACCGAGGAGGAGGGTGCGGTGAGCATGGCGCCCCCCAACGCGGGCGCCGGCCGCGCCTATTCCCGCGCCGTCGTGGCCGCGGCCGGCGCCGCCGCGCGCTCGCCGTCCGAGAAGTCGACGTCGATCCCGACGATCTTCATCAGCCGCAGCGCGTTCGCGCTCGTCACGACGCCGGGCTTCAGCGTGTAGTCGAAGCTCATCTTGCCGTCGACCACGAGCTCCTCGAAGTGCACGTTGCGCACCCGGCCCGCGGTCTCCTGCTCCAGCACCGAGAGCCCCATGTCGTGCGACGACACCGCGCCGATCGCCCCGCGGGCGACCAGGTGCCGCACCACGGCCCTGGCGCCGATCTGGCGCTCCCGCGCGTTCGTGCCGTGGAGGATCTCGTCGAGCAGGAACAGCACCGGCTCGCCCTGGTTCACGCCGTCCACGACGCGCTTCAGGCGGGTGAGCTCCGCGTAGAAGTGCGACACGCCGTGCTCGAGCGAGTCCTTGATCCGCATGCTCGTCCGGACGCGGACCGGCGACAGCGCGAGCGACGACGCGCAGACCGGCGCGCCCGCGAGGGCCAGCGCCGCGTTCACCCCGATCGCGCGCAGCAGCGTGCTCTTGCCCGACATGTTCGAGCCCGTCACCAGCAGCGCCGCGCCCGCGCCCACGAGCGCGACGTCGTTGGTCACCCGGCGGCCGCGCGGCAGGAGCGGGTGGCCGAGCCCGGTCGCCACGAAGCGGGGCTCGCCGTCCTGCACGTCGGGGTAGGCGTGATCGGGGTTCTCGTGCGCGAACGTGGCGAGGCTCGCGAGCGCCTCGACCTGCCCGAGCGACCGCATCCACGCCTTCACGTGCCGGCCCGCGCGCAGCTTCCACCGCTCGAGGGCGAGCGCGCACCACACGTCCCAGAGCAGGAAGATGTCGGCGACGAGGTGGATGAGCCCGCTGTGGCGCAGATCCGCGTAGCCCACGCGGGTCTCGAGCGCGGTCATCTCCCGCGACGCGAGCGCCCCGGAGGGCCCCGCGAGCTCGGCCTTGAGCTCCCGGAGCAGCGCCGACGAGAACGCCTGCTGCTCGATGCAGGCGAGGATCGGCCGGTACCGCGCGAACGGCGCCTCGCGCGACGACGCCGCGGCGAGGATCGGCTCGGTCGCGGGCCGCAGCGCGACCAGCACGAGGAACTGCGCGGCGAGCGGCAGCAGCCAGGCGTGGCGGAGCGGGCCGAGCTGCTCGGCGGGGAGGAGCTGCGCCGCCGCGAGCCCCGCGAGCGTCAGCGGAACGAGCGCCTTCGCCGCGGTCACGAGCGCGCGCACGGGGAGGCCGAAGCCCGCGCGCGCCTCCGCGCCGAGCAGCGCGGGGGGCGCCTCGGCCCACGCGATGAGCGGGCCGGCCTCGCGGCCGCGCGCCCCGGCCTGCATGCCCACCACGGCGAGCTCTTCCCGGAACGCGCCGAGGCCGGCGAGCTCGCGCACCGCCTCCTGCCGCGCCGCCACGGCGGGCGCCCCCGCGGGCTCCGTGAGCCAGGCCGCGAGCGTGGCCTCGCCCTCGCCGGTCTGGGCGACGGAGAGCAGCTGGAACAGCGACGCCTGCCCGAACACGTCGAGATCGCCCGCGTAGTCGTGGTCCGGCGCGGCGAAGCGGTCGCCCCGCTCCGGGAAATCGGCGAAATCGCCGGCGACGCGCCGCTTGCCGCGCGCGTAGAGCCCGATGCGCTGCTCGACCTCCGTCATCCGGGTGACGAGGCGCGCGTGCGCGACGAGGAGCCCCAGGAACGCCGCGGTCACCGCCGCGGCGCCGTACGCCACGGGCCGCGGCGCCTGGCCGAAGAGCGCGTACCCCCCCGAAACGAGCGCGGCCACGAACGAGAGCCCGCGCAGGAGCGAGAACGTCCTCGACCGGCGATCGAGGGCGCTCGCCTCGGCGCGCAGGACGGCGAGGCGCTCGTCGTAAGCGGACAGGACGCGCTGCGCGACGGAGGTGGGGGGCGGTTCCACGGCCGCTGTCCATAGGCCAGCGCGGGCCGTGCATCCAGCGGCGGGCGGGCGGCGGCGGGTGGTGGCCTCGTCTGGGGGGCTCACCTCCGGGGCTTGCGTTCCGGCGGGCCTATTTTGTGGCCCGCCTACGCTCCAGCCCCTCCGGTGAGCCCCCCAGACGAGGCCACCACCCGCCGCCGGGGTCATGAAAGCTTTTGAGGCGCCCTGGCCGGCTGCTCGTACAATGGGCGCCATGGACCAGAACCTGCTGGAGCGCCTCAAGGCGTACACCGTCGTCGTCGCGGACACCGGCGACATCAACTCGATCGAGAAGTTCCGGCCGCAGGACGCGACCACCAACCCGTCGCTCATCACGGCGGCGGCCCAGATGCCCGAGTACACCGACATCGTGAGCGGCGCCCTCGGCTGGGCCCGCAAGGAGGCGGGGCAGGGCGCCGACGCGGGCGCGATCGTCGGCCTCGCCATCGACCGGCTCGCCGTCGACTTCGGCCTGCGCATCCTCAAGATCGTCCCCGGCCGGGTGTCGACCGAGGTCGACGCGCGGCTCTCCTACGACGCCCAGGCGACCGTCGACAAGGCCCGGCGCATCATCCGGCTCTACGAGGAGGCCGGCGCCTCGCGCGAGCGCATCCTCATCAAGATCGCCTCGACCTGGGAGGGCATCCGCGCGGCGGAGGTCCTCGAGAAGGAGGGCATCCGCTGCAACCTGACGCTGCTCTTCGGGGTGCACCAGGCGATCGCGTGCGCCGAGGCGGGCGTGACGCTCATCTCGCCGTTCGTCGGCCGCATCCTCGACTGGTACCTCAAGGACACGGGCCGGGCGAGCTACCCGCCGGCCGAGGACCCGGGCGTCGTCTCGGTCACGCGGATCTACAACTACTACAAGAAGCACGGCTACAAGACCGAGGTGATGGGCGCGAGCTTCCGCAACATCGACGAGATCAAGGAGCTCGCCGGCTGCGACCTCCTGACGATCGCGCCGAAGCTGCTCGCCGAGCTCGCGTCGGCGCGCGGCGAGCTGCCGAGGAAGCTCGATCCGGAGGCGGCGCGCGCCATGAGCATCGAGAAGATCAGGATGGATGAGGCGACGTTCCGCGCGATGCACGCGGCCGACCGGATGGCGAGCGAGAAGCTGAGCGAGGGCATCGACGGCTTCTCGAAGGCGCTCGCCACGCTCGAGGGGCTCCTGCGCGAGCGCCTCGAGAAGGGGGCCGCCTCGTAGCGCGGCGGGAGGCCGGCCTCCCTGGGCCGGCCGGTGGCGGGGCGCGCCGGGCGCTCACCGGAGGGGCCGAGCGCAGGCGAGCCACGAAAGGGGCTCGCCGGAGCGCGAGCGCCGGAGGTGAGCGCCCGGCGCGCCCCGCCACCGGCCGGCTTGCGTGTCGGCCTGCCGGTCCTCTAGGATCCGGGTCCACGAGGGCCGCCCTCGCGCTGCATCCGGCGGCATGCGAGGGCGGGCAGCAGCGGCGCGGCGCCCTGTCGGTGGCTCACCGGCAGGGCCCTCCGCGACGTCACGGCATCGAGGAGGCGGCGTTGAAGCTCACGTCACAGGAGTACTGGGAGAACCACTGGAAGAGCTACATCGGCGCCGAGGACCTGGGCGGCGGCTGCGAGCTCTACGACGACGTCGCGCCCTTCCTGCCGCGCGGCGAGGGCCTGTCGTTCTTCGAGATCGGCTGTGCGCCGGGCCGCATCCTGGCCGACTTCTGCGGGCGCCTCGGGTACACGGCCCACGGCCTCGACTACGCCTGCGACCCGGGCGTCATCGAGCAGGAGCTGAGGAAGCGCGGCCTCCAGGTCGGCAAGATCGAGAAGGGGGATTTCTTCACCTGGAAGCCCGAGCAGAAATTCGATATCGTCGCTTCCTTCGGGTTCATCGAGCACTTCGATGACGCGGGGGCCGTCGTGGATCGGCACTTCGAGATGGTGAAGCCGGGCGGCACCGTGGTGGTGGGCATGCCGAACTTCGCCGGCGGGCAGAGGGCGCTCCACTGGCTGTTCGATCGCAAGAACCTGAACGGCCACAACACCCGCATCATGAACCTGCCGTTCCTCGAGGCCGCCGCGCGCCGCAACGGCGCCGAGATCGTCCAGGCCCGTTACACGGGCGGCCACTTCGATTTCTGGCTGGACGACGAGGCGCCGCTCCTGGCGCGGCGTGTCGTCTGGAAGCTCGTTCCGCCCATCCAGGCCCTCGCGCGCCGGCTCGTCCCCGGCGAGGCGAACCCCTGGTTCTCCCCGTTCCTCTTCGCCATCTACAGGGCACCCCTGCAGACCAGGGATACGCCCGACGCTTGATCCTTGACCGATGAGTGAATCCAGTCAGAACGCCATTGCTCCGCCGGCTGTCCTGGACGCGGAGGCCGACCGTCGCTTCCGCGAGTGCGCCCGGCGTCACGGTTGGGACCCGGACCACCGCTTCATCGGGGGGTATGTCGACTGGGAGTGGCAGCACAGCCGGTACGTCTTCGACGACCTCTTCACCTCGGTCAACGGCAAGAAGGTGCTCGAGTTCGGCTGCCACCTCGGCGGCACCTCGGTCGTGCTCGCGGCGCTCGGCGCGGAGGTGACCGCGATCGACGTCAACCCCGATTTCGTCGAGGTGACCCGGCTGAACGTCGCGCGGTACGGGCTCTCGGACAAGGTCCGGGTCCTGCACGTCCCCGACACGACCCAGATGTCGTTCGCCAGCGGGGAGTTCGAGCTCGTCTCCTGCAACAGCGTGCTCGAGTACGTCCCGCCCGACATCCTGCACGCGGTCCAGCGGGAGATCGACCGGGTGCTCGCGCCGTGGGGGTTCATCGTCATCCTGGGGACGAGCAACCGCGCCTGGCCCGTGGACGTCCACAGCCGCCGCGTCCTGGTGAACTACGTGCCTCACGCGCTGCGCTCGTACTTCCCGGGCAGGGAGATCCACAGCGTGTACCCGTGGCAGCTCAGGTACGGCTTCGGCGATTACGCCGATATCTCGCAGCAGGATCGGGGCCGGCTGATCGTCGATCTCAAGGCCAAGATGGGCGCGTCGGCGCCGCGCCTCCTCGCCCTCGCCGCGGCGAACCGGCTGCTCGGGCCGCTCGGGATGCACGTCGGCTTCGTGTCGCCGACGATCACGATGGTCCTTCAGAAGCGCGGTGAGGGAGGTGCTGGGGATGGCTGACGCGAGGACGCGGGTCTACATCACCGTGGACGTGGAGTGCGCCGAGGAGCGCGTCGACGGCGACACCAAGTCTCCCGCGATGGGCTACGACCTCCGCATCTGGGGCCGCTTCGTGAACCAGCGCGAGCCCCTCGGCATCGAGCTCATCATGCGGGAGCTCGAGGCGTGCGGCCAGCGCGGGACGTTCTTCGTCGAGGCGATCGGCTCGTACAGCTTCGGGATGGACGGGCTGGCGAGCGTGTGCCAAGCGCTGCACGGCCGCGGCCACGACGTGCAGCTCCACGTGCACCCCGTGCAGCGGCGCGCGGACTGGCACACCCGGGGCGAGCCCCGCATCTCGGACGACATCGCCGACTACCCGGTCGAGGAGCAGGCGCGGCTGCTCGTCGAGGGGCGCGACCTGCTCGTGCGCGCGGGGATCCCGGCGGGCGAGCTGCTCGGCTACCGCGCCGGCAACTTCGGCGCGAGCAACGACACCTGGCGCGCGATGAAGCGCGCGGGGCTCGTGCTGAGCAGCAACTACAACCCCTGTTACTTCAAGAAGAACTGCAAGATGCAGTATCCCGGCGCGCGGCTCGGCCTGTTCGAGACGCCCGAGGAGGGGGTCTACGAGCTGCCGATCACGAACTTCATCGAGCCCACGAGGCGCTTTCGGCACCTCCAGATCACGGCGGTGACGCTCGACGAGATCAAGCACTGTCTGATGCGCTACCGCGCCCTCGGGGTCCGGGAGGTCACGCTGGTGACCCACTCGTTCGAGTTCTACTTCCTCGACTCGGCGTCGGCGCGCCGCGGTCACCCGAACCGCCTCAACATGGATCGGCTCCGCGGACTCTGCCGCTTCCTGAAGGAGAGCTCGAGGGACTTCGAGGTCGACACCGTGGGCTCCCTCGCGCGCCGGCTCGCGGAGGCGGCGCCCGAGGACCGGGAGAGCGCGCCGCCCTCGCTCCAGTTCCCCACGTCGAACCCGATCCACCACGCCCGCCGCGTGGTCGAGCAGGCGTACAAGCGCGTCGCGCAGCGGATCACCTTCGGGTAGCCGGATGCGGCGCACGGCGCGGCGCCGTGGTGCTAAGTACGGCGCATGCGGCTCATCGGACAGATCCACGTGACGCCCAAGGGCAGCGTCATCCAGCGCAACCCCTCCCTCTGGGAGAAGCTCAAGCGGAGCATCGGCGCCACGGTGGACCTCGACACGGATCGCGTGCGCGTCGAGCTCGAGGCCACCGCCGTGGTCGAGCAGGTGCGGCGCGCGCTCGGCCGGCTGGGGGTGAGCAACGCGCTCTCGCTGATCATCGACGACACGGTCATCTTCCAGGACACCGACGGCAAGCCGGACGATCTGCCCGACCTCGTGCTCGCGCTCTCCGAGCATGCTTCGGTGTTCGGGCGCGGCTTCGACGAGCTCCGGTTCGCCGCCGAGCACGAGGAGGCGGGGCTCCACCTCGTCATCGAGACGCGGGCCCGGACCGAGCACGACCAGGACGAGCCGGCGGCGATCGTCTCCGTCGGCGGCCGCGTGCGGGACCTGGAGCCGCGGCCCGGCGAGTCCGCGGACGACTACCGCCGACGCGTCGAGCCGCTCGCGAAGGACGCGGCGCTGTTCGAGACCGCGCGGCTTCAGTTCGAGTCGTTCGTCGGCCGGCTCGAGGACGCCCTCAAGACGTCGATGCCCGAGGCGCGCGTGGAGCAGCGCCACGCCGACGCGCGCGTCGTCCACGGCGCGCCGGCCGAGGGCGCAGGGGCGCAGGAGGTCAATCCCACGCACCCGGCTTACGACCCGTTCCTGGTCTATTATCCGCCGAGCCCGCTCGGGGTGATGCTGGACATGATGCTCCTGACCTCGTTCATGCACATGCTGTCTCCTCCGCACGTCATCGTGATGAACCCGGCGGGCACGATGCTCGGCACCGCGCAGGAGGCCTCGGCGAATCCCGATCTCCTGAACGCCGATCGCGGCGGCGACGAGGGGGAGGACGGGGCCGGCGACGAGGGCGACGACGGCGGGTGGGGCGACGACGACGGCGGCGACTTCGGCGGCGACTTCGGCGATTGACCTGCGCGGACGCGCGCCGCGCGGCGGTCGAGCGGCCAGGCGGGCGCTTCCAGTATGGACGGCGAATCGCGAGCATGGTACGGCACGTCACGGCCGTGACCGGCGCTGGCGCTGAGCTCCTTCGCGCCGGCGTGTCGAAGGTCGCGCGCGCCGAACCCTGAGCAGGAGAGCGCGATGAACAAAAGCGAGGCGGCGCCGAGCAGGCAGCCGCAGGCGGCGGGCGGGGGAGATCCGGAGATCGCCCGAGAGGTCCGCACCATCATTGCAGAGCGATGTGGGATCGACGTCGAGGCGGTGACGCCCGACCTGTCCCTCGAGAACGGCCTCGGCGTGGACTCATTGGCCCTCATCGAGGTCAATGTCGCGCTGGAGGAGCGATTCCAGATCGTCGCCCCGGACTTCGCGGCGCCCGATCAGGCCCCGATCCACACGGTGGGCGACGTGATCGCGTTCGTCGAGGCGCAGCTCGCGGCGCGGGGCGGCCGGGGAGGCGCGCGATGATCGCGGCGCGCACGCGCGCCGAGCGCGAGGCCCTCGCCCGGACGCCCGAGGAGCAGCGGGAGCACGAGCGGCGGGAGGTCGCCGCGCATTACGAGAACGACCCGGAGATCTTCTCCCGCGTCCTCGACAGCCGCCTCGCCTACGCGACGGGCATCTTCCTCGATCCCGGGGAGAGCCTCGAGGCGGCGCAGGAGCGGAAGTTCGACTGGGTCCGTCGCGAGCTCGACATCCAGCCTGGCGAGCGCGTCCTCGACGTCGGGTGCGGCTGGGGCTCGAA
Source organism: Sorangium cellulosum (assembly GCF_004135735.1). Classification (GTDB taxonomy): domain Bacteria; phylum Myxococcota_A; class Polyangia; order Polyangiales; family Polyangiaceae; genus Sorangium; species Sorangium cellulosum_F. The sequence goes on from NZ_CP012670.1 coordinate 1,732,610, forward strand.
CCTCATCTACCTCGCCGAGCGCACCGGCGGCAGCCTCTGGGGCGTCACGCTGAGCGACAAGCAGCGGCAGGAGGCGCTCCGCCGCGCCGAGCGGGCGGGCGTCGCCTCGCGGGTCCGCATCGATCTCGCCCACATCGAGGACCTCGACCTCGCGCCCGGGTCGCTCGACGCCGTGCTCTTCGTGGGCAGCATCGTGCACATGCACAACCGCGAGCGGATTCACCAGAAGGTCGCCGCCGCGCTGCGCCCGGGCGGCAGGCTGCTCATCTCGGACTGCTACTTCCCGGCGCGCGCCCGCGGCGATCGCGAGAGCGCCGCCACGCAGTACATCTTCGTCCAGGCGCTCGGCTACTGCCGCCTGATCTCGCTCGCCGAGGAGCTCGGGATGATCGAGCAGGCGGGGCTCGACGTCCGGCGCGTCGAGGATCTCACGAGCTCGTACGTGCTCACGGTGGCCCGGTGGATCGACAACGTGCGCGCGCACCGCGCCGAGATCGAGGCGCGCGCGCCCGGCTTCTCGCGGCTGCTCCAGACGTACATGACCGTGGGCCGGCTCTCCTTCGCGCGCCGCACCGCGCTGGAGTACATGATCGTGGCGACCAAGCCCGGCGGCCGCGATCGCCTCGGCGTCGCGCCCTCGCCCGAGCCGAGGCGGGGGCCGTGAGCCGCGGCCCCAGCGCGCGGACCGTCGCGGGCCTGCTCCGGGCGCGGGCCGAGGCGACGCCGGATCGGCCCGGGTTCTACCACAAGGACCAGGGCGCGTTCGTCGGGTGGTCGTGGGCGGAGTACTGGCGCCGCGCGTGCGCCGCGGCGTCGGGCCTGCTCGCGGCGGGGGTTCGCCCGGGCGACCGGGTGCTCCTGCTCGTCACGGACGTCGAGGTGGCGGTGCCGTGCCTCTTCGGCGTCTGGGCGCTCGGCGCGGTGCCGATCCAGGTCGGGGTGCCCTACCGGCTCACGGACGTCGGGGCGTTCCTTGGCGAGCTGCGGCGGACGGCGGCCCGCGTGCGCGCGCGCGCGCTCGTGGTCTCGTCGGCGCTCCTCGGCTTCGCGCAGGGCGAGGCCGACGGGGCGGACCTCCTGCAGCTCGCGGCCGAGCCGCTGCTCGCCGCGGGGCCCGCGGGGTCGCTGCCGGATCCGGACGACGCGCCGGGCCCCGCGCTCATCCAGCTCACGAGCGGCAGCACCGGGCACCCGCGCGGCGTGGTCATCCCGCACGAGCGGCTGATGCTGCACCTCGACGCGATGAGCCGGAGGCTCCCGGTGCGCGGGGAGGGGGCGGGCGGCGTGTCGTGGTTGCCGCTCCATCACGACATGGGGCTGGTCGGCGGCCTGCTGTTCCCGCTCTTCAACGACTTCCCCGTGCACATGCTGTCGCCGCTCGAGTTCCGGACGCGGCCGTTCTCGTGGCTGTCGGAGATGTCGAGCATCCGGGGCGTCATCTCGCTGGGGCCGCCGAGCGCATACTCCATCTGCGTCGGCCTCGCGCGCCGCGCCGTGGAGGCGGGGCTCGACCTGAGCGCGTGGCGGTGCGCGATGATCGGCGCCGAGCCGATCTCTCCCGCGCTGCTCCGCCGCTTCGCCGAGGCGTTCGCGCCGTGCGGCTTCCGCGTCGAGGCGTTCTTCCCGGTGTACGGGCTGGCCGAGGCGACCGTCGCCGTGACGTTCCCGGAGCTGCTCGCGAAGCCGCGCGTCCTGACCGTCGATCGCGGGCTGTTAGAGCGCGAGGGCCGCGTGGAGGAGGCGGCGCCGGGGCCCCTCTCGCTGGAGCTGGTCGGCGTGGGGACGCCGATCCCGCACACGGAGGTCCGGATCGTGGATGAGGGCCGCAACCCGGTCTCCGAGCGGACGGTGGGCGAGATCGAGGTGCGCTCGGAGACCGCGATGGAGGGGTATTTCGACGAGCCCGAGGCGACGGCCGAGGCGCTGGCCGGCGGCTGGCTGCGCACGGGCGATCTCGGGTTCATGGACGCAAGGACGCTGTTCGTCACGGGCCGGAAGAAGGAGGTGATCATCAAGGGCGGGCACACGATGCTCCCTTCGGTGATCGAGGAGATCGCCTCCCGGGTCGAGGGAATCCGGGCCGGGTGCGTGGTGGCGGTGGGGCTCTACGTCGAGGAGCGCCAGACCGAGGCGGTCTACGTGGTCGCCGAGACGCGCGCCGAGGCCGCCGAGCACGCGGGGCTCGCGGAGCGCGTGCGGGAGGCGTTGCGGGCGAACGGCGTCACGATCGATCAGGTCGTGCTGGTGCCGCCGGGCGATCTGCCCAAGACGACGAGCGGCAAGCTGCGCCGCCGCGAGGTCGCCGAGCGGCTGCGCGCGGCGCGATCGGCCTAGTACGTTGTCACCGAAGCTCGTTCCGGGGTCGTCGCTCACGGGGCCTGCGCTCCGGCGGGCCCCTTGGGTAGCGTGCGCTCGCTGACCGGCCGATTTCGCGGGCGTCGTCGGGCTGCATGCGATAGATCCGGAAATCGCTCTCCGGAGCACAACCGAACGGGACCGTCCATGCTGAGCCGTTCCATACCACACAAGCCCACTTGTACCGCTCCTCTTTCGCCCGAGGTGCGTGCATGGGAGCTCGAGCAGCTTCGGAGGTTCGGTCTCGACGACGAGGACTGGTCTTCTCATGACCAGTGCCCCTTCTGTGCGGGGCGGCCCCTCACCGTGGACAGCAAGCAGAAGGACGGGTGAGCCCCGCCGGCCTCGCCGTGGGCCGGGCGGCCCGGCGAGCCCTCCCCGGCCCAGGCGGCCCGGCCGCGATCAGTCCGGGATCTTCGACTTCACCCAGGCGCCCGACTGGGTCAGATCGTTGCTCGACCAGCCGCCCGTCTCGCGCGCGTTGGGGTTGAGCGCGGAGCACGCCTCGGCCTTGTCGTTCAGCGCCCAGTTGGCCCAGCCGATGTGGTTCCTCTCCAGGAAGTCGAGCCAGGTCTGCGACTCGTTGAGATCGAGCTGACCGTTGCCGTCGGCGCTGCAGGTGCCCCACTCGGTCGCGAACAGCGCCAGTCCGGCGTTGAGGGCGGTCGTGGCCTTGTCGCGCAGGAATCCCCGGTGCGTGTTCGCGTAGAAGTGCAGCGTGTACGCGATGTTCTGGTACCGGGTGATCGGGTCCCTCGACGCGACGTCCGCGTCCTGCGACCAGTTCGGCGAGCCGACGATGACCAGGTTGTTCGCGCCCTGGCCGCGGATCTCGCCGATCACCGCCTCGGCATAGCCCTTCACCGTGGACCAGCTCTGATTGACCGGCTCGTTGAAGACCTCGAAGATGACGTTGGGCACGTCCTTGTACGCGCTCGCCGCCTCGCGGAAATAGCTCTTCGCCAGCTCCGCGTGCATGTCCGCGTTGTGATCATGCCAGTCGATGATCACGTAAATGCCCTTCGCGACCGCCGCGTCGACGATCGTCCTCACCTTCGCCTTCTCGGTCTCCGCGTTCGTGAGGTATCCGTCCTCCCCCTCGATGCCCATCGCGGCGCGGACGACGGTCGAGCCCCAGTCGTCCACCAGCGTGTTGACGACGTTTGCGTTGTAGTACTTGCCGCCCCACTGGCTCCAGAACAGGCTCATGCCCTTGAGCTGCACCGGCTCGGTGTGGGTCTCCCCCACGATCCGGTTGCCCATGACCCTGAGGAAGCCGTGACGCTCCACCGGGGTATTGCCCATGGGCCCGGTCCCCGTGGTCGTCGTGGGATCGCCGGTCCCCGTGGTGGCGGTCGTCGTCGTCGCGGGCTCGCCGGTCCCCGTGGTGGCGGTCGTCGTTGTCGCGGGCTCGCCGGTCCCCGTGGTGGCGGTCGTCGTCGTCGCGGGCTCGCCGGTCCCCGTGGTGGCGGTCGTCGTCGTGGGCTCGCCGGCCCCCGTGGTGGCGGTCGTCGTGGGGGCGCCGCCCCCCGTCGTCGTGCCCGGGCCGGTGGTCGCCTCGGTTCCGCCGCCCCCGCCGCCCGAGCTCCCGTCATCGGGCGCGTCCGAGCAGCCGGCCAGCATGGCTGCCTGCAGCGCGACCACGGCGAGGCCGAATGACCACCTCGACCGTGCAAACCTACCGCGAAGCGAATCGTTCTTCATCATGTTCTCCAAGGGAAGTCCGTGAGGCGCGGCATTAAACGGGGGGCGCCGCGCCCTGGCAAGCCCCATGCGTCACGCGTGGAAGGCGGCCGACGCTGGAGCCGTCCGTGGGGCAACCTACCGTGATGACCGCTCCCAGCGCCCGGCGGCCCGGCAACGGCCTGCGGCCGAAGGAAGCGTGATGGCGAGGCCGCGCCGCGGCGCCCGGCCTCGCCAGGACGATGTGTACAACCGGCGAGCGCCACCTTCGCGAGCTTTGCCAACCTGAACCGCAAGATCCATGCCGCGCCGCGGTTCCGGGCAGATCCGCGCTGCCGCGCTGCGCTTGATGCGGAGCAGCACGGGCCCAGATCCGCGAGATCCGGTGAGGTGTACCTGGCTCCCCTTGGTGGTCGGATGACCACCCAGGTGAAGCGCGTGTCCATGCCAAGAGCGTTGTTCTTGCCCGGAGCGTCGAGGCCATGCGATCCTCGGGTGTCCAGCCGGGGGCGCGCCTCGCGCGGACGGCGCGACGCCGGCGATGGATCAGCGCGGCACGGGGACCGGCGGCGGCTCGTCGTCGGGCGCGATGCAGGCCGACAGGTCGAACAGCATGAAGAGCAGCGCCTTCTCCTGCGGCGAGAGCTCGTGCGTCTCGCCGTCGTCGTCCGTGCAGCCGCTCGGGAAGGGGACGCCGGGGATGTCCTGCGCCGCCACGTGGATATCGGTGTACACGAAGCGGCCGCACTGCGCGCCTTCCGGGGAGTCGATGGGCGTGTTGAACGTGAAGTACTTGACCCCCGGGCGCGCCTCGAACTCGTCGTCGCGCTCGTTGTAGAGCCACCGCGTCGCGAGCTCCTCGTTCACCGCGTTGACCCAGTGCTGAGGATCGTCGATCTCGATCCGCCCCGGCACGGTCGACGCCCCCACGTTGACCAGCCAGTCCCGGAGCGCCATGCCCTTCGGGAACGTGGTGTCGACCAGCACCGGGAGGCCGTCGTCGGGGTCTCTCTCCTCCTCCCAGTCCGCCGTCTCCGGGAATCGCCCCGGGCCCGACCGGAGCCAGTAATTGTGCCAGTGCGACGCGAACACGCGCCCTCCCGCGGAGGCGTAATCGAACATCGCCTGGCGCGACGCCTCCGGCTTGTCGCGCGCGAAATCGGACCCCTCGCACGACAGGATCACCATGTCGTACCGCATCAGGCTGTCGAGCGAGCTCCAGAGCTCCGTGGAGGCGGAGAAGTCCGCGCCGCCGTTGAGGCCAGCGCGATACCGGCTCGTGGCGCTCTCGCCGTCGATCGCGCGCCCGGCGAACAGGTTCACGCGCCCGTCGCCCGCCTCCGGCGTGAACTCCGCCGCGTCGAGGCCCATCTTGTAGAGCAGGCACTCGAGCACGTCGAGGCCGCCGGTCGACAGCGCGATCTTCGGGATATGCCCCTCCGCCTTGTTGCGCGGCAGGCGGACCGCCCCGTCCTCGGTCGGGTTGTCGACGCACGCCTCGACCTTCGGCAGGAGGATCTGGCGCCGCCACTTGCCGATCTGGACGACGAGCGGGATGTCCTCGCCGACCGGCACGTCCTCCAGCACGAACCGCCCCGCGGTGTCGGTCAGCGCGGTCGCGATCGGCGCGCCGGACAGCGTCACGCCGCACCGGTCGCAGCTCGCCCCGTCGGGGATGGGGGCCAGCGGCGCGTTGGGGACATAAACGATGACGTTGTAGAGCGGTAGTTTCCCCGCGGGCTCATACACGGTGCCGCTCACGGTGGTCTTCGCGCCGCCGTCGCAGACGACCCGCTGGCACTCGAGCCCCACGCAGCCGCCGCCCTCCCCGTCGCCGATTCCCGATCCCGACCCGCCGTGGCCCGCGGGGAACAGGGCTCCTCCGAGGCCGCTCCCGCTGCCAGGGCCGGCGCCGCCGCCGCCGCCGGCGCCGGCGCCGGGCGTCGTCACGGGCGTCGCGCCTGTGTCCCCACGAGAACACCCGGCGATGGTCGACGACGCAACCGCGGCTACGGCCAAGAGCCATCCTGCCTTGTGATGCATTCTCAACATCCGAGCCTCCAGGCGCCGGGGGGCGAAGGTGCCCTATGCCGCCTTGTCCCAGAGTAATCGAGGCGAGGGCGAGCCGGGAAGGCGCGAGCAAGGAGGCCTACAGACCCGACGCCGCCTGGACGAACGGGCCGCTCCGCATCGGCGGGAGCGCGCGGCGTTGCGCCGCGCGACGACCCGGCCTACAGACGGCCAGGCGGCCTGCGGATCGCGCGAGCCCGGCGTCGCGCCGCTGGCTCGCCCCGGAGCGTGTTGTGATCCGGGAAACGAGCTCTCCACTTCTCCGGCCACTCCCGCCCACGCGACCGGCGTGTCCGAGCGAGAATTGTGGCCTGTATTACTTGGTTCTCGTCCGCTGTGGCGGGATGCTTCCAGGCGGAGTAGGCTGCGAGCCTCCAATCCTTTATGTCGCACTCGCCACCTCCACGTCCTCGCCTGCTTGCGATCACCTGGCCCATCTTCAGCGAACACCTGCTGCACATGCTGGTGGGGGTGTTCGGGGTGTGGCTCGTCAGCCGCCTGTCGGACGGCGCCGCCGCCGCGTACGGGCTGGCCAACCAGATCATGTTGACGTTCATGATCACCTTTCGCTTCGTCAGCCTCGGCGCGAGCGTGGTGGTCACTCAGTACCTCGGCGCGCGGGACCGCGACGGCGCGGATCAGGTCGCGCGGGCCGCGCTGGCGGCCAACCTGTGGATGGGGGTCCTGAGCTGCGGCGTCATCGCGGTCGGCGCGAGGCCGCTGCTCGAGCTGATGCGCTTGCCGGAGTCGCTGTTCCCGATGGCCCAGCCGTACCTGGTCGCCGTGGGCGTGATGCTGGCGTTCGACGGGGTGAACTTCTCGCTGGGCGCGGTGCTGCGCGCGCACACGCACACCCGCGCGACGCTGCGCCTCATCCTCATCATGTACGCCGTGCAGCTCGCGCTCAGCCTGCCGCTCATGTTCGGCTTCGCCGGGTGGCCCGGGCTCGGCATGAACGGGCTCGCGCTGGCCGCGGTGATCGCGCGCGCGCTCTCCTTCTGGATGCACCACCGGCTGTGGCGCGAGCTCCTCGGGATCCGGGCGAGCTTCGAGGACTACTGGCGCATCCGGCCCGGCCGCCTGCGCGAGGTGCTGCACATCGGCCTGCCGGGGGCGGGCGAGAACGTGGCCTATCGCATCAGCTACATGATCATCCTGGCCATGGTCGCCGACATGGGGCAGGCGGCGCTGACGACGCACACGTACACGATGCAGATCGTGCATTTCCTGCTCCTGTTCTCCCTGGCGATCGGGTTCGGGACCGAGATCGTGGTCGGGCACCGCGTCGGCGCGGGCGAGCTGGCCGGGGCCGACCGCCAGGTGCGCGGCGGCCTCGTGGTCGGGCTGTGCGTCTGCGTGACGGTGGTGCTCGCCACCGCGCTGCTCGGCCCCAGGCTGCTCGGCCTCTTCACGAGCGATCCCGAGGTGCTCGCCATCGGCTCCAAGCTGCTCTGGCTGACGCTCCTGGTCGAGCCGGGCCGCACGATCAACCTGGTCGTCATCAACGGGCTGCGGGCGGCCGGCGACGCGCGCTTCCCGGTCGGGGTCGGCGTCATCTCGATGTTCGCCGTGGCGGTCGGGCTGTCCTGGCTGCTCGGCGTGCACCTCGGCTGGGGGCTCGTGGGCGTGTGGGTGGCGTATGGCGCCGACGAGTGGATCCGCGGCCTGGCGATGTCCGCGCGCTGGCACTTCCGCGGCTGGGTGCCCCACGCGCGGCGCACCCTCCGCCGCGTGCGGCTGAACGGCCGCCCCGCCTGACCGCCCCAGACGCTCCCCGACCCCCCTCGCCGGCGCCGATGCGTGATTCCGGGACAGCCGCCGGACGTGCCAATTCCCGATTCCAGGGCAGCCGCCGCGCCGTGGCCGCGCCGCGGGGTCGACGCGCGATCGGCGTCGTTCGGCGCACGTGGCATGGCCGTTGCTGTTCAAACCGCTCTCGGAGGAGAGCATCATGGCGGAACACGAGCGCAATGCGGCGGGTCGCGGGGCCGGCAGGCCCGCCGCCAGCCCGCCGGGCTACGGCGGTATTTCCGAGGGCAGCGTCGGCGACCCGAGCGCGGCGGGGCAGAACGCAACACCGCCGGAGGCGGGCGCGCGGCCGCAGGGGAGCGCTGGCGCGAGCGGAGCGCGCGAGCAGGCGGCGCGAGGCGAGGGGGAGGCGGGCGAGCGCGAGGCGCAGGCGGAGCCCGTCGATGCGCCGCGCGACGGCGGGTCGGGCAACGAGGTGATCCCCGGCGTGCTGCACGGGGACGGGTCGGTGACCTACGAGTCGAGCGCCGAGCACAAGAGCAGCTGGCCTGACGAGGGCGGCACCGGCGAGGCGGGCGCAGGGTAGCCGGACGCCCGGCTATCCTGCCGGCGCGCTCACCTTCTCGGTCACGGCCAGGCAGAGCGCGGCGACGCCGCGCCTCGGCACGGTGACGAGCTTGCCGCGGAACAGGGCGCGCTGATCGGTGTAGAGCTTCGAGACCTTGTGCGAGAGGATGGTCGAGCTCCAGACCGCGACCACATCGGCCCAGCGGAGATCGGCGTCGGCCTTGGCCGCGTTGCGATGGCCCTCGCCGTCGACGATGCGGATGTCGACCTCGCCCGAGAGGAGCTGCCGCAGGTCCTCCGCGGTGCCGGGCCCCCCGCCGACCACGAGCAGCCTGCGGAGCCCGCGCGCCCGGAACGCCCCGATCATCGCGAGCGCGGCGCGCTTGTTCGCAGAGCTGCCGCACATGTCGCAAACCGCATCGGTGTCCGCCGGGGTGACGCGGACCCCGGCCTTCGCCGGCAGCCGCATGCACTCGGCGCAGCGCCGCTCGACCGGCTCCGGGGCCGGCGCCGGCGGCGGGGGCCGGCCGAGCGCTTGCTGCGCCCGCTCCGCGATCTCCGCCGGGAGAAAATCCGCCGGATGCCGGGCGTCCGCGGCTGGCGCGTTCTCCGCGAGCCAGACCAGGAGCTCGGTATCCGAAATATTCAGAGATTTTGCGAGGTTGCGTACACGGACGGAACGCGGCATGGCGACGCGACTGTGACATGTGCCAGGCGGTGGCGCCCTGCCGGATCGCCGGGGTCACCTCGGAGACGCCGCCGCTCGCCGGCTAGGCGGAGGCGTCGCCGCCGTCCGCCGGCTTGAGCCACACCACCGTGGCGCCCCAGCCGCCGCGCGAGGCCGGGGCGTCGCGGAAGCCGTCGACGGCCGGGTGGCGCGAGAGAACGCCCCGGACGACGCGGCGCTGGACGCCCTTGCCGCGACCGTGGATGACCCGGACCTCGCGGAAGCCGCGCCGCTGCGCCTCGTGGAGGTACTCCTCGACCACCGACGCGACGTCGCGCGGGGCGAACGTGTGCAGGTCGATGGCGTCCTCGATGGGCAGGACCACGATCCCGTCGTCCCCGGGCGAGGCGGGCGCGCCGGGCGGCTCGTCCTCCGGGCGCTCGACGTCGGCGACGTCGGGGGGCGCGGGCGCGCGGGGCGAGAGCGCGCGATCGAGCCAGGCGCGGAGGCGACGGAGCATCCTCACGCCGCGCCCGCGCAGTCGGGCGGACCGCTCACCGGCAGGCTGAGGCGGAACGTCGCGCCGTTGCCTGGGCGAGAGCTGGCGGTCAGCGTGGCCCCGTGGACCTCGGCGATCCGGCTCGCCAGGTAGAGCCCGAGCCCGAGCCCCGACGCCTTGCCGCCGCCGGTCACGAAGCGCTCGAAGAGCCGGGGGAGGAGCTCCGGCGGGATGCCCGAGCCCAGGTCGACCACGTCGACGTGGGCGAGCGCCCTCCCCTCGCGCAGCTCGGTGCTGAGCCGGATGACGACCGGCTGCCCTCCGGGAGAGTGCTTGACCGCGTTGCTGACGAGGTTCTGCAGCGCCTGCTGCAGGCGCTCCCGGTCCGCCACGACGACGAGCTTCGGCGGGCCCTGGACGTGCACCTCGCTGCTCGGCGTGCCGAGCGCCAGCGCGACCTCCTGCGCCAGCGCGACCAGATCGACCGGCTGCGGGACGATCTCGAAGAGCCCCTGCTCGAGCCGCTCGACGTCCAGCAGATCCGAGATGAGGCGGCTCAGCCGATCGACCGAGTCGCTCGCCCGGGCGAGGTCGCGCACGTCGACGGCGCGGCCCTCGGCCGTCGCGCGCCGCCGCAGGAGCTCGAGGCGGCTCGTGAGCGGGGCCAGGTAGTTGCGCAGGTCGTGCGCCAGCACCGTGATGAGCTCCTCGGCGGCCTCGCGCCGGCCCTGCACGACCGCCGCGGCGGTCACCTGCTCGACCAGCTCCGCCCGGTGCGTCAGGGCGCCGATCCACCGCGACACCGCGATCAGGAAGCGGAGGTCCACCTCGGCGAAGAACTCCGGCCGGGCGGACTGCGCGGACACGACCCCGCGCCGCTCGCCCTCGACCTCGAGCGGGACCGCGATGTGGGACCGGACCCCGAGCTTGTGGACCAAGCCGGCCAGCTCGCCGGGCACCTGGTCCATGTGCCCGCTCCTGAAGGGCTCGCCCGTCGTGAAGACGTCGGCGATCGAGCCCCCGTTGGCCACCTGCATGACGTCGAGGCCGAGCTCCTGCTGGCGCCGGCCCATCGGCGTGTTGCTCGTCCCCAGGGCGCGCAAGGTCTGCTTGCTGCGATCGTAGAGGAAGACATCGATCTTGTCGGCGCCGAGCGCGTCCGCGAGGAGCTGGCTCGCCTGGTTGAGCGACAGGCGCAGCTCGGCCGCCGGGAGCTCGAGCAGGCGCTCGAGCGTCGCCATCAGTCTCCCCTCCCGGGAGGAAGCTTCCATTCCAGACATCCCGCTCCCCTCCTCGCGGTCGTCCCCGCGGTCAGCGCTCGATGCGTGCTCCCCTCGCCGATGGAGCGCGGCGAAGGCTCGATCGAAGGATACCCTGGATCGTGAGGGGCGTCGCTCGATCGTCGGCGCGCTGCCGGGCTGAGCCGCGAGCGCGGCGAGGCCGCCCCTGCTCTCCTGGTGGATGGTCTGCGCGAGCACCAGTACCGGCGTGAGCGCGACGCCTCGACGCGCGGCGCCGGGGGGTGGCAGGCTTGCCCTGGCGAATCGCGCCTCCACATCCCCCCGCCCTGCATGCCTTCAGAACGCAAGACCCATCGTGGCCTCACCGTCCTCGGACTGATCCTCGCCCTCGCCATGGCCGCCCTCGAGTCCACGGTCGTCGCCACCGCGATGCCGACCGTGATCGGCGACCTCGGCGGCATTCACCAGTACGCCTGGGTCACCACCGCCTACCTGCTCACCTCGTCCGTGCTGGTGCCCATCTGCGGCAAGCTGTCGGACATCTACGGCCGCAAGCCGGTCATGCTCTTCGGGATCGCCGTGTTCCTGCTCGGCTCGATCGCGAGCGGCGCGGCGCGCTCGATGCCGCAGCTCATCGCCTTCCGCGCGCTCCAGGGCGCCGGCGCCGGGGCCATGCAGCCGATGGCGATGACCATCTCGGGCGACATCTTCGATCTCGACGAGCGCGCGCGGATCCAGGGCGTCTTCGGGGCGGCCTGGGGGCTGTTCGGCATCACGGGCCCGATGCTGGGCGGGCTCATCGTGCATTACCTCTCCTGGCGCTGGGTCTTCTACATCAACATCCCCTTCGGCCTCGCGTCGGCGGCGCTCGTCCTGACCGCGTTCCACGAGCGCATCGAGAAGCGGCGCCACGCGCTCGACGTCCTCGGCGCGGCGGTCCTGTCCGCCGGCGTGGTCGCGCTGCTCGTCGCCACCGGGAGGCTGGGCGCGCAGACGACGCTGCTCGCCGCGGTCGCGGCCGCGGCGCTGTTCGCCGCGTTCGTCGCCGTCGAGCGCCGGGCGCCGGAGCCCATGATCCCGCTGCCGCTCTTCCGGCGCCCGGTGATGCTCACCTCCAACGTGGCCGGCGCGATCATCGGCGGCGCGATGATGGGGACGATCACGTTCGTGCCGCTGTTCGTGCAGGGCGTGCTGCGCGGCAGCCCCACGGACGCCGGGAGCGCCATCGCGCCGATGCTGATCGGCTGGCCGATCGCGAGCGCGATCGGGGGGCGGCTCATCCCGCGGGTCGGCTTCCGGCCGCTCATCTGGCTCGGCCTGGGCTTCACCGCGGCGGCGGGGCTCGCGCTCGCGCTCGGGGGCGCGCACGCGCCGGTCGTGCTGCGCCTCTCGACGCTGGTCTTCGGCGTGGGCATGGGGCTGTCCAACGTCGCGCTGCTCATCGCGGTGCAGAGCAGCGTCGCCTGGGAGCAGCGCGGGATCGCGACGGCGAGCACGATGTTCTCCCGGCTGCTCGGCGGCGTGGTCGCGGTGGGCATCATGGGCGGCGTGCTCTCGGCGGAGCTCGCGAAGGACGCGTCGATCCCCGCGGACGCCGCGAGCCGGCTCCTCGCGCCGGAGGGGGCGCAGAGCCTCGATCCGTCGATCGTGGAGCACCTCGGGGCGGCGCTCATGTCCGGCCTCACGACGGTGTTCTGGATCATCGCGGCCATGGCCGTCGTCGGCTTCGTCGTGGCGCTGTGGTTCCCGCGCCTGCCCGTCCAGGCCGCGGGCGGCGAGGCCGTCGCGCCGCCGAGCGAGGCGGGGTTCGGGTGAGGTGGCCCGTGCGCCCGCGGAGTCGCTCGGGGAGCCGCTGAACCTCCCCGGGGAGCGCGACACCGATCCGCACCTCTCGCCGGACGGAGCCGTCCTGTTCTTCGCGTCGACGCGGAGCCGCGTGGTCGATATCCACGAAGCGCACCGCATCGCACCTTGACCCGGGCTCCCGGGCTGCGCGTCGCGGAGAGCACCGCCCATGACCGCGAGGAGCCGCAGTGCTTGTGGTGTTCGTGTAGAATTCTTGTCATGGGCGATCGCTCTGAGCCCTTCATGCGAAACTCGAGCAACCCGTGATTGATCGCGGGCGCTCCCGCCCACGTGATAAATCGAGACGATGCCTCCCGACGCCACGCGCTCGGCCGACGAGCCGCCAGGAGAGCTTCAGGAGTTTCCTATGCCCCTTTCCCGCTGCCGACCGCGTCCACGATGGGTGTCTGTGCGAGTGTGGAGCCTCGCGATCTGCCTCGTCGCGTCGCTCACGAACTGCGACCCTGAGTCGTCGACATCGGGCTCGGGCTCCGGTGGTCAGGGCAGCGGCGCCTCCACGACCACGGCGACCGCTTCCGCCACCACGACCAGCAGCGGCGCGGGCGGCGATGCCGGCGCAGCGGCCGGCGCGGGCGGGAGCGACGGCGCTGGCGGGCGTGGCGGCGCGGGCGGGAGCGACGGCGCCGGCGGGCGTGGCGGCGCGGGCGGGAGCGACGGCGCGGGTGGGAGCGACGGCGCGGGTGGGAGCGACGGCGCGGGTGGGAGCGACGGCGCCGGCGGGGCCGGGGACAGGTGCGCAGAAGCGATCCTGGACACGTCTCGCCCGCTCGGGGCGCTGCGGCTCACCGGGCAGCTCGGGACCCACGACCCGGTGGTCATCCATGCTGGCGACCGTTACTACCTCTTCCAGACGGGCGACCGGATACCGATGAAGACCTCCCCGGACCTCACCGACTGGCGGGATGCCGGCCGGGTGTTCGACGCGAGGCCCGCCTGGCTCGAGGCGAAGGTGCCGGGCGTGAGCGACCTGTGGGCGCCCGATATCTCTCACTTCGGGGGCGCCTACCATCTTTACTACTCCGCCTCCACGTTCGGCAGCAATCGGTCGTGCATCGGGCACGCGACCAAGGCGTCGCTCGACTCGGCAGATCCCTGGACGGACCGCGGCGAAGCCATCTGCTCGAACACCGGCGCGACGCGGGAGGACTGGAACGCCATCGACCCCAACGTCGCGATGGATGAGGACGGCACGCCGTGGCTCGCGTTCGGCAGCTTCTGGAGCGGTATCAAGATGGTGAAGCTCACCCCGACGGGGGAGCGGGCCAACGACGAGATCCACTCGCTCGCTTCCCGCCCCGGCGCGGGCGGGGCGATCGAGGCGCCCTTCATCGTCCGGCGCTGCGGCTTCTACTACCTGTTCGTCTCGTTCGACTCCTGCTGCCGCGGGGTCGACAGCACGTACAAGATGGCCGTCGGTCGCTCGACGAGCATCACCGGCCCGTACGTGGACAGGGAGGGACGGCAGATGATGTCCGGCGGCGGCACCCTCCTCGTCGAGGGGAGCTCCCGGTGGCGCGGGCCGGGGCACAACGCCGTCCTGTTCGCCAGCGACCGGGCCTTCAACGTTTATCACGCCTACGACACGACCGCGAACGGCGCCCCGACGCTGCGGATCTCGGAGCTCGCGTGGGACAGCGATGGGTGGCCGCGCTCAGGCGGCCCTTAGAGCGCCTCTCAAGACCTCCCGTCGCCAGGCGGGCGATGGCGGGCGCATCGCGTCGTTGTGCCTCGTCGCCCTAGTTCAGTAGGGCTCCTCGGCGCGCCTGGCGCTGCACCCACCCTCGCCCGCCTGGCTCGGTCCGGTTTTGTTCGGCGCTCTAAGATCGACCGCACCGCGGCGATCCGCCCCTGAATCGTGTTCGTGCAGAACGGCCCATCCAGCGCGGAGATGAGAACGGTTCCGGGATCTTCGGAGCAGTCTACCTGCCGGTGCAACGTGGTCTGCATGCGGCAATCGCCGCCGCTCGGCTCCCCGCAGGAGCACGGGCTGCACGTGCGCGTGTCGTTGTAGAGGGGAAACTCCCACTGTATCTCGTGGCCGGCCCAGCATTCTTCCCCGCTGCCACCTTCACGAGCGCATGAGCTACCTGCCCCTGCTTCCCCATCGCCGTGACCTCATGCTGTCCAGGCGCGACGAAGACACGGCCGCCGCCGGTGCTCACCTGCTTGCCGTCCACGAGGAGCCGCGCCGTGCCCGGTGGGGGGCTGACGTGCAGCTCGGCGACGCGTTGCCGAACGGCGGCGAGATCGGCGTGTCTCACCTCGTAGCGGCGGCGCTCGACGTCGTTGGCCGGCGCCGGCATCTGCTCGACGCACGTGGAGAGCTCTTCCGCGGCCTCCTCCAGCCGGCCGAGGCGGCGATCGAACTGCCCGAGCTGGCAGAGGGCCATGGTGGAGGGCTCGAGCGTGTAGATCTGCGCCCAGAGCTCGCGAGCACGGTCGAGATCGAGCCGCCTAGCAGCCTTCTCCGCCTCGTCGATGAGCTCTTGGACCTTGCGGGACCGCGGAGGCGGGTCCGCGGCCGCGGCCTGGAGGGGGAAGGTGGAGGCAAGGACGACGGCCACGGCCGCTACTTGCCGTAGGTGGACCAGTGGAATAGAAGCACGCACGGTTCACCTCGGCGCAAACGAGGGGGACCACAACGCCGTGCTGGCCCATCCAGCGCGGCGTTGCTTTTCATACCACCGCGACGACGCGGTCGGGCGTGCAGAAGCACCGCGTGTTCCGCGTCGTGCATTGCGTGTACGCGATGGAATTTCTCATTTGATGCCGAGAAAAGCACCGCGGCGTGAGCCGTCACCCGTCGCGGTCGTGCTCGCGCGAGTGGGCGGAGCTCTGCAAAGGGCTTCAGAGCAAGGCGATCCGCGCTGAGCGCGGGGCATCCGGGGGCGCAGAGCGCACCGCACGCGGGGAGGCTCCATCATGCGCGGGGCACGGCCGATCGTCGGGATGCCCTCCACGATGCCCACGGCGTGGTCTCGACCCAACGCGGAGGCTCTCAGGAGCCGGTGGACGGGTCGAGACCTTTCAATTCGTATGAGAACATACGAATATTTGGGTCGGGACCTTCGCTCGAGCTGAAAGGATTCCCCGCGATGGGTCGCGACCTTGCCTTGGGCTCGTCACGAGCGCCGGCTCTGGTCGTGACCTCCGTGGCACCTCCTGTTCAGCCGGCTGGGTTGGTCTCGAGCCGCCGCGCCCCGCCTGGCGCATTGACGGGCTCGGTCGCCTCGCCGTCTCCTGACCGCTCACGCCGTACCCCGGTCAAGGAGGTCCACCCGATGCTGAAGCACCTGATGATCGAAGAGATGGTCGCGCTCCTGTCCCCGTGGGTCGAGAGCGCGCAGCGGAAGCGGCTGTTCCTCTCGATCCCCGAGATCGCCGGCCTGCACCCGAAGGTGGTCGCGACCCACGAGGCCGTGCTCGCGGTGCGCCCGAGCAAGGCGGGGCCGTCGGGCGAGATGATCGCATTGAACGACGAGCTCGCGCGGGTCGATGAGCGCCACGATCACCTCGCCCGGGCCGTGTGCTGGGGCATCGACGCGCACCGCGCGCACTGCCTCGGGGAGGACCCTCCGGACCGGGAGCGCGCCGCGATGTGCGATCAGGTGCAGCCGAGGCTGTTCCCGAACGGGCTCACCATCGTCAAGGCCTCGCCGACCGCGGAGGCGGGCAACACCGCGCGCGTCGCCCGGCTCCTCGTCGAGGAGCCGTCGATCGGCGGGTTCCTGAAGGGGATCCCGGCGCGCGGCAAGACGACGCTGCTCCGCACGACGCAGCGGTGGATCGAGGCGGGCAAGGAGCTCCTGGCGATCGAGCAGCGGCGGAACGAGCTCGCCGCCCAGGAGAAGACGGCGCCGGTGACCCGGGCGACGGTCGCCGCCGCGCGCAGCCAGTGGTTCCGGGTCGTCTCCGCGGTGCTCTCCAACCTGGAGCTCTCCGACGCGCCGATCGAGGCGATCGAGATGATCCGCGGGCCCGTGCTGAAGGCGTCGGAGCGGGCCGGCAAGCGATACGGCGCGGCGCCCGCGGGCGAGGCGCCGCGCCCGGAGGCGCCGGGGGAGCCGGCGGCGGACGGGAACGAGGACGAGGGGGAGGGGACGCGGGCGCCGCGGGCGGCGAGCTCGTGACCTGAGCCGGCCCCGAGACCGCCGTGAGCGGTCCGCGCCGTCATGGTCAAGCGGAATCGTCGCGGTGCAGCGAGTTTCTGGGCGAGGGCGGGTCGCCGACTCGGAGGGGCGGCGGATGGGCCAGCCGCGTAGCCATCGCCCGGACGGCCAGATGCCCGTCCATCCTCATCGACCCGCAGCATTTCTTTTTGACACCCACTCCATCCAAATGGTACGCGCCATCACGTCGCGCGCCGGACGTTGGCCATGGGCTTCCAGCGGGGGAGGGGAAGACGGTGAGGACGTCACAGCGACGGATCTCCTGGGCAGCAGGACTTGTCCTCGCGCTCCTCGTTCCGACGCCCGTGGAAGCGTATGACCTGAGCGCCGGTGTGAGCCTCGGATGGCTCCAGGCCGGTACCGTTCCGCGCCTCGCGGTGGGGCCGCACGCGGGCATCACGTGGCCCATCCAGCGAGACATCGTGTTCACGGTGCACGACCTGTGCACGATCCTACCTCCGACCCAGGAGGGCGGGCCAGGGGTCTACAACCAGACCTCGGTGGACATCGGGTACGCGTGGAAGGACGGCAACGTCAGCGCGGGGCCCTCGGTCGCGTTCTACGTCGTGCCGGCGTGCGGCGTCTCCCTGTGCGGGCTCGTCGGTGGCTTGGCCGTAGGCGGCCACGCGCAGACCAACGCGTACGTTGCCGGACCGTTGGGGGTGTCGGTGAGCGTCAACGTGGATTGGGTCGGTCGGGGCAGTCTGGTGCTCCCGGGCTATGTGTCCGTCGTCGTTGTGGCTGGTCCTGTGCTTCGATGGAGTGTCGAATGAACGCGAGAAGATTTCTGTTGTCGACCGTGGCCATCTCGGTCTGCACGCTCGCGGCGTGCAACTGGACGATAGGAGATTGCTATCCTGTCGGGGAAGGAACCACGGGTGCAGGTGCCGGTCCAGGCTCGGAGCCCCGCCCCATCTTCACCTCTTCCGCAACCGGTGATTACGGGGCGGACCCGCAAGGTGGTGGCGAGCGCAAGATCGCGTGCAACGAGTGGGAGCTCGAAGACGAAGAGGAGAGAGCGCGCGAAGACGCGGAGCCCCCGACATATACATATAACCCGAAGAGCCCGCAAGACCCATGCCCCGGATTCGGCGACATGGCCGGAGACGGAGCGACCTTCTTGAGCTGTAGCGATGCGTGCAGCTCGAAGTGCCCGCCGCCTGGAATGGCCCCATGGACATACGTGGATTTTGATCCGTCGGACTTTGCGTTTGTTACCATTGTCAATGACCCGGGTCCGGATAAAATCGGAGGGTGGCAACAGGCTATGGCTAACCTGAATTTCAGGAAACTCACTATCCCGCATGCGGTCAAGAGCTGGAGATGTCCTGTTACCATCAAGATGCCGATACGAACTGAGAAGATGGGGCTAATAGAGCCGAGCCGTGCAGCCAGCCTCAGTGAAGAGATTGCGGAGGAGGTTGCAAACGTCATGGACTACGACCTCCCGCAGGGGATCTTTTGCAAGAATTTTGCTGCCCAGGCGGACGCTGCGTTCAAGTCCAAGTATAAGGGGCTCGGCGCCAGGGTGACGAATCCATGAAGATAACTCGCTCCGAGCTGCTCGACCTCGTCTACCGCTTCTACCCTCGCGGTGTGCAGAAGATCATGCGCATCTATGTGCCTCCGGGCGAGCCCGTCTACGAGGACACGGAGGAGCACCGCCGCTTGGTGGAAGCCACAAACCGTGGGCGAGCAGAGTACCCAACGTGGGAGGCCATGATCGACAGACTGGGGGATCGATACAGGCTTCAAAACGAGTCGCTCCACCTGTTTGCGGGGGGAATCGACCCGGCGTATTCGGCCCGCATCTGGCTGACCGACGAAACGGCGCTCAGCTTCCACGTGTCCCTGCTCGGGCCATACTACGGGATCCACCTCCCCGGCATCCCCGAGGAGGAGCCGGTGGCGCGCGAGATCGCTCAGGAGATCGAGGCCACGTACCCCGGCTACCAGCCGATCCCACCGGAGCTCGGGAACGAGGTGGTGCCGGATGCGGACATGGATGGGTTGATGATGGGCGAGGCGACGATCTATGTGTGCCTCTTCTCGGTCGTATGGACTTGGGTGGATCCGGTGTAGCCCCTCCCTGGCGGTCGCCGTCCACGTGGCCGAGCTCGGGCGCGCGGACGGCGAGGAGCTCGAGGCGAGCTCGGCTGCGCCCCCGCCGCGGCGGCGCAGCCGTGGCGGTACGCGCTGCGGGGAGCTCGGGCGGCTCGCTCCTCGGCAGGGGAGCATCGTCTCCAGGTAGAAGCACCGCGCGCGGTCGGGGCCGTCGCCGTCCACCTGGTCGAGCTCGGCCACGTCGCGGCGCTGGACGCTGGCGAGCTCGCGGTCGCGCCAGCGTACATCCATGGCGCCCGAGCAGATGGCGGGGCCGCGGCGTCGAGGTGCGCCGCGGCAGCAGGGTCCGCACTTTCCGGTGGATCGGAGGGGGCGGTTCATGAGAGGACGGCTGCCCGATGACAAGAGGGTGGTCTCCCGGGTGCGGCGCGGTGGCTATCGACTTCAGCTCGGATCCCCGGGATTGGGTGTGGGTCGGCGTGACGCTGCTCGTGCTCGTCGGCATGGGCGCCGCGCTCGTCCTCCGCTTTCGACGCCGTCGCTGATCGGGTAGGCCGGCTGTCCCCGCAGGGGGCCGCCACTCGCCTGGGACGGCGCCATGCGGGGGAGCGGCCGCGGGGTCGAGGTGGACGCCGGCGAGCTCGGGGCGGCCGCGCGGGTCGAGGGCGACCCCGGGCGCTGGTGACTGGGCACCGGTGCGCAGCGCCGGCGAGGTCGGGGCCGAGCGCGCGGCGCGCCTCTGCGTGACCGAGGTTCTCACTCCCGATTGCACTTGCATGACTTCCGATTTCAGGGCACCCTCCGGGCAAGTGGACCGGCATGCCAGGAACCGATTGCGTTCCGGGGGCTCGTGTTCGTCGACATGTCCATCCTCCAACGGGGGACGACCGTGACCCGTTCCATAACTGCCCGAGCGAATGCGGAGCTGCAAAAGCTGTTTGATGGCGCCGAGATGCCCATCAACACGCGTCGCGCGTACGGCGTTCAGTGGCGGCAGTTCGCGGCGTGGTGCTCGGAACGCGGCTGGCTGGCGCTGCCTGCTCGCCCTCGAGTGGTCGTCCTCTACCTCGCCGAGCTCGCCGGGGAAGGGCTGTCGCCGGGGACGCTCAGGGCTGCGTGCAACGCGATCGCCAAGGCGCACGAGCTCACGGGCCATCGATCTCCCATCACCGATCCGATCGTCCTCCGGTGGCGCCGCCGGCTCATCGAGCAGGTAGCGAGCGAACCGCAGCAGGTGGCGCCGCTGACGGCCGAGAACATGCGCCAGATCGTGGCGTCGATGGGCCACGACCTGGTCGCCTTGCGCGACCGCGCGCTCTTGCTCGTCGGCTACGCGGCGATGCTCCGGCGCGCGGAACTCGTCGGCCTCGATGTCGAGGACGTGCTGACCCTCGGCACGACCTTGGAGCTGCGCGTCCGTGACCGGCGGATCCTGATCCCGCGCGGCAGGCGTGAAGCCACGTGTCCCGTTCATGCTGCCGATGCATGGATCCGCGGCGCGGACCTGCGTGGCGGGCCTCTGTTCCTCCGCATCAACCGATGGGGTCAGCTCGGCGGCCGCCTGTCCGATCGCTCGGTCGGCTTGATCGTGCAGGCGCGTGCGCGTGACGCGGGGCTCTCGATGAAGGGGATCAGCGCCGACTCCCTCCGCGTGGGAGCGCCGGCCGAGCGACGCCTGCTCTGATTTGACGTCGCGGCGCGTGCGCGCCGTCGACGAGCTTGACAGCGACCTGCGCGTCTCCCGGGGTTCCGGGCAAGGCCGCGCTTTGTCTTCCGGAGGTCTCACCATGGAACAGATACTCGACGTCATGTTGCCCATGACGCCTGTGGGAGTAGCGATCCTGGCGTGCGTCGCGTTCGGCTTCGCGCTCTCGGCGCGGGAAGCGCTCGGGAAGGAGCGCGGCTTGCGTTCCGCCGCCGAGAAGGCGCGCGCCGCGGCCGTGAAGACCTTGGCCACCAACAAGGATTGGGAGATCGCAGAGATCGGCCGGTTCCGCCGGCTCCTGGACTGCCACATCGACGCGATCATCGCGGAAGCAACGGAGTTTCGCGATCGCAATGTGCCATCGCCCGGGAAGATCCTGGAAGGCTTGTGCGGCTGGAACGCCGACTGGAAGCGTGATCTCGCCCGGTGTGCCGAGCTGAGGCCCACGGACGTGGATCGGTTGCTGAAGGACGACCTGCCGCTCACGCCGCTTCTGGCGCGTCGACTGGAGGCGTTCACGGGCGCGCCTGCGCGCTATTGGGAGTACCTGCACCGCCTCGTCGAGTACCGGGCCGAGACGGAGCAAACGGTGGTGATCCACCTCGGCGAAGCGGCGCAGGCTCGCGAGCGTTCGGCCCGTGTGCCCGCTTCGGCGGTCGGCTCGACGCCCGCGGCCGCACCGCCTCCGCAGGGGGCGGCGCCTCTCGCTGGGCGGCGTCCTGCGCTCGATCTCGTCGCAGACGGCTCCACGGTGCTGGAGCCTGCGCCGGTGCCGTGGTCCGCGTCCAGCACGGCTACGCAGCAGCTTGCTTCTCGATCGACGGCGTCGCCGGACGGCCCGCCGACCGTCCGGCGCCCCGCGGTCGAGCTGCCCTCACCCGTCGTTCCTCACCCGGGGGCTTACCGCTCGGGGGACGCGCGGCGCGCTTCCCCCTCCGCCTCGGCCGCGCCTCCGGAGCGCCGTCGCGCCCAGCGGATCGGCGCCGTCTCCGACCGGGACCGGGCTCGCCGCGACGCTCACGGACATTCCGATCCAACCAGAGGGCGCGCCGGCGACCGCGACCGACTGGACCGAGATCGAACGCTCGCCGCTCAACGCCACCCTGCCCGGCGTCGGCAGCAACCGCACCTCGTCCTAGAGGCTGAGCACCCTGGAGGTAGAGGCGATGTGTCCGTCACCGCTCGATACCGCGCGTGCTTCCGCGGCCGCGCGCCTGTTTCGCCCGAAGATGTTCCGCGTCGTGCTGCGCTGGCTGGCACGGCTCGGGGTCCCAGAACGCGACCGGGAAGACCTCGCCGCTGACGTCTGGCTGTGCGCATGGCGGAGCTGGCCCACGTTCGACCCCGCGCGCGCCAGGCCGGAACGGTGGATGAACAGGATCGCGGTGCACGTCTGCGCCCACTACCGCGAGCGGGCATCGCATCGGCGAGAGGTGCTCCTCGGCGCGCTTCGCGGGGTTCCTGATCCCTGTTCTGACGCTCCGAGCCTTCTCGGCGCAGAGGAGATCAGGATCGGCGTGCGCAACGCGCTCCACGGTCTCGCGATGCCCGAGCGCGAGGTGCTCCTCGCTCACTACATCGACGGCGTTCCCATGAATGACGTGGCGGCGAGCAGAGGAATGCCCCTGTCGACCTGCTACAAATGGCGCGCGAGGGCTCTCGTTGCCCTCCGCACCGAGCTCGCGCGCCGCATGCGTCACGGTGCGACGGGCCACCACGGCGCGACGTCTCGCGCGACCGCCCTTCCAGACGGCGCGTAGACGGCGCGGGCGGGGAGGTCGAGGCGGCCGGCGACGAGCTCGGCGCGGCCGCCGTCCCGTTGGCCGAGCTCGGGCACGTCGCCGGCGACGAGGAGCGCGAGCGCGAGCTCGGTGCGACCCCCGCGGCGAGGCGCCGGCACGGGGCGCGGAGGTCGAGGCGGCCGGCGGCGAACTCGGCGCGGCCGTCGTCTCCCTGGCCGAGCTCGGCGCGGCCGCCGTCCACCTGGTGGAGCTCGGGCACGGCGTGGGCAACGAGGAGCTCGAGCGCAAGGTCGGCGCGGGGCGCGGAGGTCGAGGCGGATGTCGGCGAGCTCGGCGCGGCCGTCGTCCGCCTCGATCCGAGCTCGGGCACGTCTCCAGCCACGGCGGCCGTGGCTGAACCGGCCTCCAAGAAGGACGCCCGGCGACGCGTTACCACGGGTCGCAGCAGATCACGGCCGTTTCACTGCGCTCCAGCTTGCCGCTCGCGATCGTGGGATCCGTCGAAGGGGCGCAGGTGCCAGCCTCGTTCTGTGTCCAAACGGACCGCATCGCCGCAATCTCTCCGTCGATCTCCGGCGTACAAATCGGATAATCCGCGTTGGAAATAGCGACAGAGCCAACCTTGTCAACGCAGTCCTCATCACTGTACAGCGCGGTTTGCACGGTGCACTTTCCCCCGCGTGGCGCGCCGCATGAGCACGGGGTACACGTGCGAGTGTCCGTGTAGACCGGGAACTCGAGACGCGCCTGTCTTCCTCGCCAGCACTCTCCATTGTCTTGTGGAAGGTAACACACGCGGAAGAGCGTCGGGATGATCTCGCTTGCGCCTGGAAGGCAAGCTCGGACGAAGCTCAGATTCTTTCGCGACGGTGCGGGTACTGGCGCGACGGGTGAGCAATCAGCGAGCGCCGGCGGCTCGAACGTCACGGAAACATAATCGCTGCTCGTCACCGAGGAGGGGCCCGCCTTGCACGCACCGTCCCAGGAGGTGCCGCCATTGAGCGTGACGACGGGGGTGCCACCGGGGCAACTCGACGTATTGGCGAACACCTCCGACGGTCGCACGCAGGCCGCCGGCGTACATTCACAAGGCTCGCATTGATCCGGCCCAGGATCCTCACCCCAGTCCGTCCACCCTTCCCACAGGAGCTTGCCATCCGGATCGCAACTCCGTGCGTTTTCCTGGAAGCCGCTGAAGAACAGAATGAGCTTGCTCGGGTCCCGCTCTGGTAGGTCATCGTCGGAGACCGGCGAGTAACAGCCGATGAGTGCCAAAGTAGCCAGTGCGTAGAACGTAACCGTTCGCATCGTGCGCCTCATCCTTTGCTTCGGTCAGTCTTCATCCAGAGAAGGTCGCGCGTCGACGTGCTTCTAGTGGTTGCAGCAGTACACGCGCGTTTCCCCGCGCTCCAGCTTGCCGCTCGCGATCTTGGAAGCCGTCGAAGGGGTGCAGGTGCCAGGCTCGTTCTGTATCCAGGCGGACCGCATCGCCGCAATCTCTCCATCGATCTCCTCCGTGCAAATCGGATGATCCGCGTTGGAAATAGCAACAGATCCAACCTCGCCCGAGCAGTCTTCTCCCCTGTACAGCGTGGTTTGCGCGGTACACTTTCCTCCGCGTGGCGCGCCGCACGAGCACGGGGTGCATGTGCGCGTGTCCGTGTAGACCGGGAACTCGAAACGCGTCGGGTGTTTACGCCAGCATTCTCCATTGTCTTGCGGGGGGTAACAGCGGCGAAAATCCGTGCGGGTGATCTCGCTTGTGTCTGGAAGGCAAGCTCGGACGAAGCTCATCTTCTTTCGCGACGGTGCGGGTACTGGCGAGACAGGTTGACAATCGGCGAGCGTCGGCGGCTCGAACGTCACGGAATCGTAGGAGCTGCTCGTCACCGAGAAGGCGCCGGCAGCACATGCCCCGTCCCAGGAGTCGCCACCGATGAGCGTGAGGATGGCGTTGCCACCGGGGCAACCCGACCTGCGCGCGGACACCTCCGGCGGTCGAACGCAGGCTGCCGGCGTACACTCACATGGCTCGCATTCGTCCGGCTCAGGATCCTCATCCCACGCTGTCCACCCTTCCCACAGGAGTTCGCCATTCGGAGCGCACGTCGGTGCCCTTTCCTGCCGGCCGCCGAACAGTAGAATGAGCTTGGTCGGGTCCGGATCCGGTAGGCCGTCGTCGGGCACCGGCGAGGAACAGCCGATGAGTGCCAGCATGGCCAATGTGTATGACGCAGCCGTTCGCATCGCATGCCTCATCCTTTGCTTCGGTCAATCTTCATCCGTGATGATATGCTGGGTGCAGCAGAACACGCGTGTTTCGCCACTCTCGATCGTGCCGCCGACATAGGAAGTTTTCTCCGTCGGCGGGCAAGCCCCAGGCTCTTCGTGCGCGAGGATCACGCGTGCCGCTGCCAGCGACCAGGTTGGTTGTGCCTCGATGCATGCGTGGGCCTCGACTCCGTTGTACAACGTCATCAGATCGGAGCAGTCTATGTCGCGGAAGAGCAGCACATCCGCCAAACACCGTCCACCCGCCGGATCTCCGCAAGCGCATGGAGTGCATGTGCGAGCATCGCCGATCCGCTCCTGGAACTCGAAGCGAACGGAGAAGCCCGCCGGGCATGACCCATCCTCATCGGGCGCGATGCACGCCAATCCGTCGAAGTCGGCAAAATGCTTTGGCACCCACGGGCAAGCGCGCGCAAATATCCCGGTAAGGGGCGGCGGACCGAACTGCTGCAGGGGCTCGCACCGGGAGGCCACCGTTGGCGGAGCGAGGGTGATCGAAGCGAGCGCCTCATCCGGGACACGCGGATTGGCCTCGATGCATTCCCCTCGTTGATGCTTTTCGGTGTCGAGCGTGACCGGGATCCCATCGTCTGCGCATAGGTTCGACTCGTGGGCCGTGAACTCGGACGGCAGCACGCAGGGGGCAGGTCCACAACTGCACGTCCCGCACTCTTTCTGAGGGCTCGCAGACACATCGGCCCATCCATCCCAGTAGTCCAGCCGGCCCAGGGGACATGGTGGAGGATTCGGATCTGATCCAGACCAAAGCAATACCGTGGTATCCTCGGTTCGTGGTTCGGGAATGTCGAGGCCTTCACCGCAGCTGAGCAGCGCAGCCGCGCTGAGAGCAACATAAGGTGTTGATCGCATCGAGAACCCCTCCCCCCTGGCTCAGTACTTGTGCCGCCCGCAAACGACGAGCTCGTAACAAATGTCGTCCTCATCGCCGTCCTTCGACGGCGTCTTCATGGCTTGCCGCGCGATGGCGGCCTGGCGGTTCGTGACGGAGCGACGTGCGACGGGCGGCGGCGCTTGCGGTGCATCGGACGGCCGCGGGGGAGGCGGTACGGCGGCGCGGAGGGCTGCCCCCTGGAGGACCCGCGCCAGGTGCGGCGCGGCTCTGGGGGGCGACTGCTCCCACCGGAGGAGGAGCGCCCCAAACTGCCGAGCAAGAAGGCGAGCGCGAGCACGGCGCTGAGCCGGCGCGCGGGGGAGCGTCGCCTTGGGGGGCCGCTTGAACGCCGAGGGGTCGAGGGTGGAGGCTCCGGCGCTACCGGCAGCAGCGGAGAAGGCGGAGGGGTCAAGGGCGTAGGCGGGACCGGTCGCAGCAGATCGAGGTCTGGTAGCTCGAGTGCCGGAGGCGGTGCGATCGGAAGCGCGTAGGCATCGGGTTCCCGAGTGTCCCGCGGCGGTATCGCGCTCTTGAGCGTATCGGGCGTGTCGGGAGGGCGCGGCGCGGCGAGCGACGCGGCGTGGGTGGCGTGGTCCCGCGCGTCCCGCGGCGGTGCGCTCCTGGCCGTGTCGGGCGCATCGGAAGGGCGCGGCGTGGGTCGGTCGCTGGCTCGTCCCCCCGCTTCACCCGAGGCGAACGGTTCCCGCTCGTCCTCAACGAGGATCGGCGCTTCCTCGTCCGGCTTGCGCCGAGAGCCGGACGGCGCCGCGAAGATGTGCGCGAAGGGAGTTTCCGGCGGTTCTCCCAGCTCTTCCCACTCGCGGGCAAAGGGAGTCAGCGCAGCAAGAATATTTCTCACGCTCACTTGCCGCCGCCTGGGGTCTTCATCGAGGGACCTCTTTATCATGCGCTGAAGCCTCGAAGGAATCTCGCTGGGAAAACTCGGTGGCCATATGCCCGTGGAGAAGGTGCGTTTGCACAAGAGTTCGTACATGAGGGTGCCGAAGCCGTAGACATCCGTACGACGTCCGATCCGATCCCCGGAGAAGAGCTCTGGCGCCGCAACTCCATACGGATCCTGGCGAGCTTCCTCCGCACCGAGCTGAAAGAGACGAACAAAGCCGAAGTGGGTGATGGCGTATCGGTCACCGCCTAGGATGAAGACTTGATCTGGGCTGAGGGCGCCATGGTAGGCATCGAGCTCGTTGGCCCGCACGAGGCAATCGCCGATGTCGATCAGCACCTTGAGACACGTCGGACCGAGCTCGTGCCCGCGCGTGGCCTCGAGGAGCGGGATCGCGTCGCTGAGCACGGGGGTCGCTGCCCACGCGACGGAGCCGCTCACCCCCCCGTAGAGCACGCGGACGACCTCCGGGACCTCGTCGGAGAGGCGTTGCAGGCGCGCGATCTCCTCGGCGAACACGCCCTCATCAAGGCGCGCGCCCTCGCGGAGGTGCAACCAGACGAGCTTCCTCGTGTCGCCGAGCTGCCGCGCGAGGAAGTGACGGACCATGCCACGCTCCTCGTTGAGGAGCTCATGGCCTTCCCAGACGTCGCCCACGGCTACCATACGAGCTTGACCTCCGCGCCGGCGGCCCGTGGCCGGATCTCGGCCTGCCCCCGGGTGAAGACCACGTAGACGACGGTCGCGGCGCCGACCGCTGCGCCGGCGACGAGGGCCGCCGAGCCAAAGCCGCGAAACAGGCTTGCTCGGGTGTCAGCCGCGTGGGCATCGTCGTGAAAGCGGCGGAACTGCGCACTACTCGGGCGCATCGAGCCGTCGGTCATGCGAGCCACCTTGGCGGCCGCTTCGCTCTCCGCGGCGTCTCCGGCCAGGTGAAGCACGACGCCGGCGCCGAGCAGGGCCGCCGAGGCGGCCGCGCCGGTGCCGATGATCCACGGGTTCGGCCGGAAGCGCGCCGGCGGTGGCGCGACCGGAGCCGGCACAGGGGCACTTGCGGCGGAAGGCGTCGGGGCTTCGAAGGCGAGGGACACGTGAGCCGACTTCCCCGCTGCCACCTTCACGAGCGCATGAGCTACCTGCCCCTGCTTCCCCATCGCCGTGACCTCATGCTGTCCAGGCGCGACGAAGACACGGCCGCCGCCGGTGCTCACCTGCTTGCCGTCCACGAGGAGCCGCGCCGTGCCCGGTGGGGGGCTGACGTGCAGCTCGGCGACGCGTTGCCGAACGGCGGCGAGATCGGCGTGTCTCACCTCGTAGCGGCGGCGCTCGACGTCGTTGGCCGGCGCCGGCATCTGCTCGACGCACGTGGAGAGCTCTTCCGCGGCCTCCTCCAGCCGGCCGAGGCGGCGATCGAACTGCCCGAGCTGGCAGAGGGCCATGGTGGAGGGCTCGAGCGTGTAGATCTGCGCCCAGAGCTCGCGAGCACGGTCGAGATCGAGCCGCCTAGCAGCCTTCTCCGCCTCGTCGATGAGCTCTTGGACCTTGCGGGACCGCGGAGGCGGGTCCGCGGCCGCGGCCTGGAGGGGGAAGGTGGAGGCAAGGACGACGGCCACGGCCGCTACTTGCCGTAGGTGGACCAGTGGAATAGAAGCACGCACGGTTCACCTCGGCGCAAACGAGGGGGACCACAACGCCGTGCTGGCCCATCCAGCGCGGCGTTGCTTTTCATACCACCGCGACGACGCGGTCGGGCGTGCAGAAGCACCGCGTGTTCCGCGTCGTGCATTGCGTGTACGCGATGGAATTTCTCATTTGATGCCGAGAAAAGCACCGCGGCGTGAGCCGTCACCCGTCGCGGTCGTGCTCGCGCGAGTGGGCGGAGCTCTGCAAAGGGCTTCAGAGCAAGGCGATCCGCGCTGAGCGCGGGGCATCCGGGGGCGCAGAGCGCACCGCACGCGGGGAGGCTCCATCATGCGCGGGGCACGGCCGATCGTCGGGATGCCCTCCACGATGCCCACGGCGTGGTCTCGACCCAACGCGGAGGCTCTCAGGAGCCGGTGGACGGGTCGAGACCTTTCAATTCGTATGAGAACATACGAATATTTGGGTCGGGACCTTCGCTCGAGCTGAAAGGATTCCCCGCGATGGGTCGCGACCTTGCCTTGGGCTCGTCACGAGCGCCGGCTCTGGTCGTGACCTCCGTGGCACCTCCTGTTCAGCCGGCTGGGTTGGTCTCGAGCCGCCGCGCCCCGCCTGGCGCATTGACGGGCTCGGTCGCCTCGCCGTCTCCTGACCGCTCACGCCGTACCCCGGTCAAGGAGGTCCACCCGATGCTGAAGCACCTGATGATCGAAGAGATGGTCGCGCTCCTGTCCCCGTGGGTCGAGAGCGCGCAGCGGAAGCGGCTGTTCCTCTCGATCCCCGAGATCGCCGGCCTGCACCCGAAGGTGGTCGCGACCCACGAGGCCGTGCTCGCGGTGCGCCCGAGCAAGGCGGGGCCGTCGGGCGAGATGATCGCATTGAACGACGAGCTCGCGCGGGTCGATGAGCGCCACGATCACCTCGCCCGGGCCGTGTGCTGGGGCATCGACGCGCACCGCGCGCACTGCCTCGGGGAGGACCCTCCGGACCGGGAGCGCGCCGCGATGTGCGATCAGGTGCAGCCGAGGCTGTTCCCGAACGGGCTCACCATCGTCAAGGCCTCGCCGACCGCGGAGGCGGGCAACACCGCGCGCGTCGCCCGGCTCCTCGTCGAGGAGCCGTCGATCGGCGAGTTCCTGAAGGGGATCCCGGCGCGCGGCAAGACGACGCTGCTCCGCACGACGCAGCGGTGGATCGAGGCGGGCAAGGAGCTCCTGGCGATCGAGCAGCGGCGGAACGAGCTCGCCGCCCAGGAGAAGACGGCGCCGGTGACCCGGGCGACGGTCGCCGCCGCGCGCAGCCAGTGGTTCCGGGTCGTCTCCGCGGTGCTCTCCAACCTGGAGCTCTCCGACGCGCCGATCGAGGCGATCGAGATGATCCGCGGGCCCGTGCTGAAGGCGTCGGAGCGGGCCGGCAAGCGATACGGCGCGGCGCCCGCGGGCGAGGCGCCGCGCCCGGAGGCGCCGGGGGAGCCGGCGGCGGATGGGCGTGAGGCGGTGAGCGCGGGCGCCGCGGGCGGTGAGCGCGTGACCTGAGTCGGCCCCGAACGCGTCGCGAGCGACCCGCGCCGCCATGGTCAAGCGGAATCGTCGCGGCGCCGCGAGCTGCTGGGCGAGGGCGGGTCGCCGACTCGGAGCCGACTCGAAGGGGAGGCGAACGGGCCAGCCGCATCGCCATGCGCGCCTGGACGGCGAGGTGCCCGCCCATCCTCATCAACGCGCAGCATTTCTTTTTGACGCCTACTCCATACCCAGCCAAATGGTACGCGCCATCACGTCGCGTGTCGGGCTTTTGCTATGGGTTTCCAGCGGGGGAGGGGAAGGCGGTGAGGACGTCTCAGCGACGGATCTCCGGGGCAGCAGGACTTGTCCTCTAACGGGGGTGGGCGAAAACGGGGATGGGCATCTCGAGACATCCCGTCTGCGCGCGGAGAGCACAGGCCCTCTGAGGGGGACGTTGCGCGGGAGAGAGAGGAGGAGGGGTGTGTGCGAAGAGGCGTGATCGTCCTGCTGGAGCGCCGCCGAAGTGCGCGGCTTGACCCGTCCTTTCGGTGTCGTGCATGGTCTGGAATGTGCGGAAGCTCGCGACCGATCTCCCGGCGCCGGCGGACGGCGCCGCCCCGAGGACGGACGAGCTGCTCGGGCTCGCTCGGGCCGCGGCGGCGCGCGAGCCCGCGGCCGTCCGCACGCTGGTGATTGAGATCGGCGGGTCGATGCTACGGACCGTGAGGAAGGTGCTCGGTCCACATCACCCCGATGTCGAGGACGTGTCCCAGGAGGCCGTGCTCGCGCTGCTCCAGGCGTTGCCGTCGTTCCGGGCGGAGTGCACGGTGCTCCACTTCGCGAACCGGGTCGCGGTGATGACCGCCCTCGCCGCGCGCCGGCGCCTCCGGGGGCGCGAGCGCTTCGACCCGCTGGACGCCCAGGTCGAGGCAGCGCCGGACGAGGGGGGGCCGTCGCCGTTCGCCGAGGTGGTGTCGGCCCGACGCCGCGGGGTGGTGCTCGAGGTGCTGGACAAGATGCCCGCGGCGACGGCCGAGGCGCTCGCCCTCCATTTCGTGCTCGGTTATACGGTCGACGAGATCGCGGCGCTCGCCGGGGTCTCCCCGAACACCATCTGGAGCCGGCTCCGGCTCGGCAAGCAGGCGCTGCGGCGCGCCCTCGCCAACGACGTGAGGCTGGCCGAGCTCCTCCAGGGGAGGGACGGGTGAGCCCCGACTGCCGGAGCGAGCTCCTCGTGAGGGTCCGGCGCGGCGCCGCGACGGAGCCGGACCGGCTCGCCTTCGATGCCCACCTCGGGACCTGCGCGTCGTGTCGGATGAGCTGGGAGCTCGCGCGGGCCTTCGACGCCGTCGGCGCGGCGGAGCCCGGCGACGCGGAGCTCCTCGCGCGCATCGCGCGCGTCGCGATCGGGGAGGGGGCGTTCGATCCGCGGCGCGAGAGCGCGCCGGTGCGGCCCGACAACGACGTCGGGCGCAGGGGCGACGTCGGGCGCGGGGGCGACGCCGGGCGCGGGAGCGACGCCGGGCGCGGCGACGACGTCGGAGAGCGCGGGAGCGGCCTCGGGCGCGGGGGCGACGCCGGAGAGCCCGGGAGCGGCCTCGCCGGGCGGCGCGGGGCCGGATGGCGGCGAGGCGCCTGGCTCTACGCCGTGGCGGCCGTCCTCGCCGGCGGGGTCGCCGCCGCAGCCGCGGCGCTCGTCCAGGGGCGCCCGGCGCCCGAGGCGACCCCGAGCGCTCGCCGGCTCGAGCCGCCGCTGCGGGGCATGATGTCCCGTCCGCGCGCCGCCGCGCCTCCCGAGGCCGTCCCGCCCGCCAGCGGGGCAGCGCCGGTCGACGCGACGCCCGCGCCGTCGAGCGCGCCGGCGCCCGCCGGGGCGCCGCCGCCTCGCGCGGCGCCGGAGCCCGCGGCGCCGGCGGCGAGGCCGCGTGGCGCGGCGCGCGGGCCGAGCGCGGCCGCGCCTCCGGCCACCGCGTCGTCGCCGATGGGATCCTCGGCCGCCGCGGCCTCCGCCGTCACGGCGGAGCAGCTCTTCCGCGAGGCCAACGACGCGCGGCGGGCCGGGAGCGCCCGGCGCGCCATCGCGCTGTACCGCGCGCTCCAGCAGGGCTTCGCGGCGTCGCCGGAGGCCACGCTCTCGCTCGTGTCGCTCGGCAGCCTGCTCCTCGACACCGGCGCGCCCGCCGCCGCGCTCGCGCAGTTCGATCGGTACCTCGCCGCCGCCGGCTCACGCGCGCTGGCCGTCGAGGCGCTCTACGGCCGCGGGCGCGCGCTGCGGGCGCTCGGGCGCTCCGGCGACGAGGCGCAGACCTGGCGGCGCCTGCTCCGGGAGCACCCGAGCTCGCCCTACGCCGAGCACGCCCGCCGCCGCCTCACCGAGCTCGGAGGGTGATCACGAAGCGGGCGGCCCTCTGCCTCGGGCTCGCGGCGGCCGTCGCGCTCGCCGCCGCGCCTGCTCGGGCGCAGGAGGGCCCGCCAGCGACCTCCGGATCGCGCCGCGCTCCCGTCGTCGAGCTCGTCCTCACGGGCGACGCGGACCACCTCGACGTCATCCGGACGGCGCTCGAATCCGAGGCGCTCTCCGCCTTCACCGTCCGCGTTCGGACCGCGCCGCGCTTCGACGCGGCAGCGCTCCTCTCGACGCGCGCCTCCTCCGGCGTGACCCTCTCGTGCTGGATCGATCTGAGCGACCCGCGCCGCGCCGCCCTCTACTTCACGGATCCCGTGGCCGATCGCTTCCTCTTGCGCTCGATCGAGCTCTCGGGCCGCTTCGACGAGCTCGATCGCGAGTCCGTGGCCCAGGTCGTGGAGCTCTCGCTGCGATCGCTGCGCGAGGGCGCGCGCTCCTCGCTCGACCGGGCGCAGGCCAGCGCGCTCCTCCTCCGGGACGCGGGGCCGGAGGAGGGAGCGGCGCCGCGGGCGCGGCCCACCCGCGATCCGGTCCCGGCGTCCGGGTCGCGCCGAGCGCTGGAGCTCGGGGTCTTCTACGGCGTCATGGCGCACTCGGACGAGCTGGGCTGGGCGCACGGCCCCGGGCTGCGCGTCGGGCTCGGCGGCGGCTCTCGCTCGGCGCCCGCTTCCAGTACCAGATCGAGCGCCGCTACGAGGAGCCGCGCATGGGCCTCGACCTCAGCGCGGTCGCGCTCCGCGCCGACGCCTCCTGGCTGCTCTCGCTCGGTCCGGGCGCGACGTCGCCCGAACTCGGCGCGCGGCTCGGGGCGGGGGTCGACCGCGTGACCGCGACGCCGCGGCAGGGGAGCGCGGAGAACCCCGGGTTCGTCCCGACCCGGGCGCGCGCCGCGAACGCGTTTGTGCTCGCGGCCGGCGTCCTGGCCAGGGTCCCGCTCACCGGGGGCATCTGCCTGTTCACGGAGCTCTTTCTCGAGCTCGATCCCGCGCGCATCGATTACGCGCTGGCCCTCGAGCAGGGGACCGAGGCCGTCCTCACGCGCCACCGGCTCCGGCCGGGCGCGCTCCTCGGCATCGAGCTCTGAGGCGCGCTCCCGGCCGGTGCCGCCCGCCTGCGGGCCCGGCGCCGAGAGCGCCGGAGAGGCCAGGGAGGTGGAGCATCGTAAATTCCAGCGCCCGGGCTGTCGCTAATCGGATGCATTTGCAATCCTATTGCAAGTTGTGCCCAGGTCGATTACCCGGGGCGTCATGCACCCGCACACGGAAGCTGCGCCGCACGGCGGCCGCGGCGTGGTCCCCACGGCGTCTCCGGACGCAGCAGCGCTTCATCTCATGGCGGCGCCTCGCTCGCCCGGCGCCGGAGGGCGGCCGTGACGGGCGTGTCTGCGCTGCTCCTCGGGCTCGGCCTCGGCCTGCGCCACGCGACGGACGCCGACCACCTCGTCGCCATCGCCACGTTGCTCCAGCGCGAGCGCGGGCCGCGCCGCGCCGCGCTCATCGCGGCGCTCTGGGGGCTCGGCCACTCCGCCACCTTCCTCGGCGTCGGGCTGCTCGTCGTCCTGCTCGACCTTCGCATCCCTGCGCCGTTCGAGAGGGCGGCCCAGCTCCTCGTGGCGTTCATGCTGATCGCGCTCGGCGCGTGGCACCTCGTGCGCCCGCAGCGGCGAGCGTCAGCGTCCGGCCACGGCGGCGCCGCGCACGCGAGGTCGGTCGCCGTCGGCCTCGTCCACGGCCTCGCGGGCTCCGCGGGCATCGCCCTGCTCGCGACGACGACCATCCCCTCACGGCTCTGGGCCGCGGCGTACCTCGCGCTCTTCGGCCTGGGCACCGTCGCCGGCATGATCGCGCTGACGGTGATCCTGTCGTGGCCCATCGGGTGGACGCTGGCGCGAGGGGGCGCGGCGCGCCGCTTCTCGATCGTCGCGGCGGCGCTGCTCGGCATCGCGACCGGCGTGGTGGTCGGCGCCGACGCCCTCCTCGGCGCGGGGGCGCAATGATCCGCTCGACCCCTGACACGAACAACACCCGAATCCGAAGGGACCCATGAATCAAGGCAAGATCCCCGTCACCGTGCTCACCGGCTTCCTCGGGGCAGGCAAGACCACGCTCCTCAACCGCATCCTGACGGAGAACCACGGCAAGCGCATCGCCGTCATCGAGAACGAGTTCGGTGAGATCGGCATCGACCAGGCCCTCGTCATCAACGCGGACGAGGAGGTCTTCGAGATGAACAACGGCTGCATCTGCTGCACCGTGCGCGGCGATCTCATCCGCATCCTCGGCAGCCTCATGAAGCGGAAGGACAAGTTCGACCACGTGCTCGTGGAGACCACGGGCCTGGCCGACCCCGGGCCGGTCGCCCAGACGTTCTTCGTCGACGACGACGTGCGCGAGCTGTTCGCGCTCGACGCGATCGTCACGCTCGTCGACGCGAAGCACATCCACCTGCACCTCGAGGACTCGAGCGAGTGCAAGGAGCAGGTCGCCTTCGCGGACGTGATCGTGCTCAACAAGGCCGACCTCGTGACCGAGCGCGAGCTCGACGCCCTCGAGCGGCGCCTGCGCGGCATGAACACGCTGGCCCGCGTGCTCCGCGCGACGAACGCCGACGTGCCGATCGCCGACGTGCTCGGCGTGGGCGGTTTCGACCTCGACCGCGCGCTCGCGCAGAAGCCGGCCTTCCTGGAGCCCGAGTACCCGTTCGAGTGGGCCGGCGCGTTCGACCTGGAGGAGGGCGACCACGAGCTCGTCCTGGAGCCGGGCCCCGACGCGACGATGGACGCCGTGGTCCTGCCGCTCGGGCCAGGCGCCGATCCGGGCGCGCGCGACGCCGCGGACCGCGCCGTGCGGGTCTGGGCGGAGCCGCCGGCGCGGGTCGCGCCGGGCGAGCGCCTGGGGATCGGAGAGCGCCCGTCCAGGCTCGCCCTGCGCGCCGAGGGGACGATGCGGTTCCGGCTCACCGCGCCGGAGCGCGGGCGTTACGGCCTGTACTTGCAGCACCTCCCGGGTGAGCTCGGGGCGCGGCTCGAGTCGGGCGGCGTCGTCGAGCCGGCCGCCTCGCGCGAGTTCGCGGCCGGGCACAGCCACGACGAGCAGGTGAGCTCCGTCGGGATCCACCTCGACGGCGCGCTCGACCGCGAGCGGCTCACGCGGTGGATCTCGGAGCTCTTGCGCGAGAAGGGCGCGGACATCTTCCGGATGAAGGGCATCCTGAACCTCCGCGGCCTGGACAGCCGCTTCGTCTTTCAGGGCGTGCACATGCTCTTCGACGGGCGCGAGGATCGACCCTGGGGCAGCGAGCGCCGGGCGAGCGATCTCGTGTTCATTGGCCGCAACCTGGACCGCGAGCAGCTGACCCGGGGGTTCCATCGATGCCTGGCGTGACAACGCGGGCGCCGCGCGGCAAAACCGAGCTCCCGCCGCGCTGGCGGGTCTCGGCGGGAGACTACGTCGTCGCGATGAGCGTGACGCGCGACGGCAGCCTGTGCGCGATCGGGACCGGCGCCGGGACGGTGCTCGCCGTCGACCTGCAGACCGGCGCGGTGCGCTGGCGCACCGAGGCGCACCCGAACGGGGTCCTCGCGCTCGGGTTCTCCCCCTGCGGAGCGCGCCTGGCCACGTGCGGCCAGGATGAGAAGGCGCGTCTCTTCGACCTGTCCGGCGCCCTCGTGGCCGAGCTCCCCGGCGGGGCGGCGTGGGTCGAGCACGTGGCGTGGGCGCCCGGCGGCGAGCACCTGGCCACCGGCTCGGGGCGCACGGTGCGTGTATGGACCGGGCGCGGCGAGCCCATCGTCGAGACCGAGCCGCTCCCCAGCACGGTCGCCGCGCTCGCCTTTCGGACCGACCGCGCGGAGCTCGCGGCGGCGTGTTACGGCGGCGTCTATCTCTGGTCGATCGCCGCAGGGGCCGAGTCGCGCCACCTCGCCTGGCAGGGCTCGCTCGTGTCGATGGCGTGGAGCCCCGACGGGAAGGTCATCGCCTGCGGCAGCCAGGATCGGTCGGTGCACTTCTGGCGCGTCTCGACCGGGCAGGACTCGGAGATGCGCGGGTATCCCGCGAAGCCGAAGGCGCTCGCGTGGGACGCGCAGTCGCGCCTGCTCGCGACCGGCGGCGCCCCGGCGGTCACGGTCTGGGACTTCTCGGGCAAGGGCCCCGAGGGGACCCGTCCCATCGAGCTCGAGGGTCATCAGGACACCTGCGTCCAGCTCGCGTTCAGCCCGCGCAAGGGGGTGCTCGCGAGCGGCGCCCAGGACCACGGCGTGCTGCTCTGGGAGCCGCGGCGGCTCGCGAAGCCGGTGCGTTACGCGTTCCTGGAGGACGAGGTCACCGCGCTCGCGTGGCACCCCGCGCACGCGGGGCTCCTCGGCGCGGACGCCGCCGGCACGGTCGTGTTCTGGCAGGTGGAGTAGCGGCGGAGGCGGCGCGTAAGGCGAGCCTGGTCCAGGCCCGCACGGCCGGCACCGCGACCACCACGGCGGCGTGCAGCCGGCGTCGCGTTCAAGCCAGGGCGTCGAGCGTCATGACAACACGTGGCGACGTTCCCGGCGGCGATCGGTGCACCGCGCCGCGGTCCTGGCTGCCCGGCCACGCCTCTCCCTTGAGCAGCCCGACGTCGAACGGATCCATCCGGCGGAGGCGCGCGCCGGCGCGCAGCACCCCCGAGACCTCGTCGGGGACCCCGTTCGCGCGGTGTCCGAGCCGGTCCCGCCGGACGTCCGCGTGCTCCGCCCACTCCGTCCCAGGCCCGACATAGGTGGTCACCAGGCGGACGGTCACCATGTCCGCGTGGAGACGAGGGCACATGGGCTTCGCGAGCCGCGCGAGCCGCACGCCGACCCGCGGGCAGCCCGTGAGATCCGCGAAGAGCGATATCAGCCCGCGCACGTCGTGGAGGAAGGCCTCACGACCGGGCGAGGAGGGGGCTCCAGCAGCCAGCGCCGCGAGGTCGGGTGCGCCTGGGTCGACGCGCAGCGCCTCGGAGATTGGCCGTGGCAGCAGCCATTCGCGCACGAAGCCGTCCACGTCGGGGTCGACGCCCCGCCGCAGCACGCACACGCTCACCTCGGGGGCCGCGAGCTCGGCCAGATCCGCGAGCTCCGTCACGATGCGCGTCGAGCTGGCCGTCGCCGCGCGCGGCGACGCGAGCTCCTCACGTTCCTCAGCGGTCGTTGTCGTCATCATGTCGTGTCTGGACTCCCGCAGGCGCCGCGCCATGAGCCGTCATGTCGCGGTGAAGCCTCGTGAACCATGATGCCACGGAGCACGCCGTTGATGCAATCTGGTTGCATCAACGGGCGGATCGAGGTAGTGACGTCGCATCCAGCAGGTCCGCCGATCCTCTGCCGCGGCTTGCTGCCATGCGACGACAAGGAGGGCACGCCGTGCGCGATATCATCAAGCTCGTCTCGTCCGCGGGGACCGGTTATTGCTACTATACGACGAAGAACAAACGGACGATGACGGAGAAGATGCAGATAAAGAAGTACGATCCCGTCGCGCGCAAACACGTGGTCTTCACGGAAGGGAAGATCTCGAAGGGCGGCGGCAAGTAAGAGCACGGGGCCTGCGCCCCGGCGGGCCACAAACAAGCCCGCCGGGGTGCAGGCCCCGTGAGCGACGACCCCGGGACGAACCTGATTGACAGCGTACTAGGCCGCGGCGCTGCCCCCTGTCGCCACCCCGGCGACATCGGCTGAGGCGGCGTCTCGCGTCGCGTTCGGCGCGCCGAAGCGCGCGAACAGCGGTGGAATCACGATGAGGTTGAGCAGCGTCGAGCTCGTCAATCCGCCGAGGATGACGGCGGACATGGGCGCCTGAATCTCGTTGCCCGGCTCGCCGGCCGCGAGCACGATCGGAACCAGCGCCAAGGCCGCGGTCAGGGCGGTCATGAGGATCGGCACGAGCCGGTCCACGCTCCCCTGGATCACCGCCTCGCGCAGCGGCAGCCCTTCCACGGTGAGCAGGTGCCGGTAGTGGGTCACCATCATGATGCCGTTCCGGGTCGCGATCCCGAAGAGGGTGATGAACCCGACGAGCGAGGCGATGCTCAGCACGCCGCTGCCGAGCCAGACCGCGACCGCGCCCCCGACGAGGGCGAGCGGCAAATTGAACAGGACGAGCGCCGCGTCCCTGGCAGAGCGGAACGCCGCGAGCAGGAGCGCCGTCATCCCGACGATCGCCAGCGCCGAGAGGGCCAGGATCGTGCGGCTCGCCGACGCCTCGCTCTCGAACGCTCCGCCGAGCTCGACGCGGTAGCCCGACGGCAGCTTCACCCCGCCGCGCACGGCCGCGAGGACGTCCTCGGCGGCTCCCCGGAGATCCCGCCCGGCCACGTTCGCGGTCACGATGATCCGGCGCTGTACGTTCTCGTGGTTGATGAGGTTAGGCCCCATGGTCTTGTCGAGCGCGGCGATCCCCGAGAGCTCGGTGAAGCGCTCGCCGCGGACATCGACCGGCGTGGAGGCCATCAAGGCGAAATCCGAGCGGTAGGAGCTCGGGAGCTTCGCGACCACATCGTAGACGCGCTCCTGCTCCCAGAAGAGGCCGACCTTGCTGCCGACGAAGGCCATCTCGACGAAGCGCGAGAGCTCCCCCGGGCTCTTGCCGAAGGCGGCGAGCTCGGTCGCCTTGGGGCGGATGACGAGCTGGGGGATCTCGGTCTGCTGCTCCACCGCGAGGTCGACGACCCCCGGGACGCCCTTCATGGCCGCCTCGGCCCCGCGCGCGAGCGCGCGGAGCTGGTCGAGGTCGTCGCCGAAGATCTTGAGGGCGAGGCTCGCGCGCACGCCGCTCACGAGGTGCTCGATGCGGTGGCTGATCGGCTGGCCCACCGTCACGGAGAGGCCCGGGATCGCGGCGGCC
Organism: Sorangium cellulosum; assembly: GCF_004135735.1. Taxonomy (GTDB): domain Bacteria; phylum Myxococcota_A; class Polyangia; order Polyangiales; family Polyangiaceae; genus Sorangium; species Sorangium cellulosum_F. The sequence goes on from NZ_CP012670.1 coordinate 1,771,485, forward strand.
TGCTCGCGGATCTGCGCCAGGACCTCCTCGCGTTCCCCCTTGGAGACGTCGAGCCCGACCTCGAGCTCGGAGAAATTGACGTCGAGCGCGTGCTCGTCCCGCTCGGCGCGCCCGGTGCTCCGGATGACGGAGGTGACCGCCGGGTGGGAAAGCAAGGATCGCTCGAGCCGGCCGACGATCTGGTCCGAGGTCTCCAGCGACGTGCCGGGCGCGGTCGCGGCCGCGATGTTCAGCGATCCCTCGTTGAACTCGGGGAGGAAGCTCCTGCCGAACGAGGCCAGGGCCACGACGGCCGCGACCGCGCCGGCGAGCGAGGCGAGGCCGATCGGCACGGGGACGCGCAGCGCGGCGGCGACGACCGGGCGATAGCGCGCCTTGAGGGAGCGCACCAGCCTCCCTTCCCGGTGCGCCGCCGCGCCGTCCGTCCGGCCGAGCAGGAGCATGCAGAGCACCGGCGTGATCGTCAGCGCCACGAACAGCGAGGCGCCGATGCTGGTCACGTAGGCGACGCCGAGCGGGCGCAGGAGGCGCCCCTCGATGCCGCTCAGGAAGAAGAGCGGGGCGAAGACGAGCAGGATGATGATCGTCGCGAAGACGACCGAGCTCCGGATCTCGCGCGACGCCTCGTACACCACGTCGAGGACGGGCCGCCGCTCTTCCGGCGGCAAGAGCGCGTTCTCCCGCAGGCGCCGGTAGACGTTCTCGACGTCGATGATCGCGTCGTCCACGAGCTCGCCGATGGCGATCGCGAACCCGCCGAGCGTCATCGTGTTGATGGAGGCGCCTGTCACGCGGAGGACGAGGAGCCCCGCGAGCAGCGAGAGCGGCAGGGCCAGCAGCGAGATGAGCGTGGTCCGCCAGCTCATGAGGAAGAGGGTGAGGATGATCGCGACGAGGATCGCCCCGTCGCGGAGCACGGTCGTCACGTTGCGGAGCGCGACGCGGATGAAGTCGGCCTGGCGGAACCCCTTGCGGTAGAGGGACATGCCCTCCGGCAGCGACGCCGCGATCTCGTCGAGCGCCTGGTCGACCCGGTCGGTGAGCTCGAGCGTGTTCGCCTGCGGCTGCTTCTGGACCTTCAGCACGACGGCGTGCCGGCCGTCGACGGCCGCCTCGCCGCGCCGGATCGCCTCGCCCATGGCGACCGTCGCGATGTCGGCCAGGTGAAGCGGGACGCCGTCACGCTCGGCGATGACCACCTGTCCGAGCGCCTCGAGCGAGCTCGGTCGGCCGAGCCCGCGGATCAGGTACTCCTGCGCGCCCGCGACGTAGAAGCCGCCGGACGTGCTCTCGGAGACCCCCTGTAGCGCCTCGAGGACCTGCGCTGTCCCGACCCGGTGCTGCATGAGCAGCTCCGGCGAGAGCGTGATCTCCACCTGCTTCAGCGCGCCGCCGATGGGCACCACCTGCGCGATCCCCGGCACCGCGAGGAGGCGCCGCCGGACGAGCCACTCGGCCGTGTCCCGCAGATCGCCGCCCGAGATCTTCCCCTCGCCGTCGCCGACCAGCCCCACGAACATGATCTCGCCCATGATCGACGACGCGGGCGCCATCACCGGCTCGATGCCCGCGGGGAGCGAGGAGCGGGCGGACGAGAGCTTCTCCGCGACGACCTGCCGCGCCACGACGGGCGAGACGTCCCATTCGAACTCGACCCAGATCAGCGCGATCCCGACCGCGGACGACGAGCGGATCCGGCGCACGCCCGAGGCGCCGTTCAGCGCCTGCTCGAGCGGCGTGGTGACGAGCTTCTCGACCTCTTCCGGGGCGAGCCCTCCGGCCTCGGTGACGACCGTGACCGAGGGCGCCGAGAGCTCCGGGAGGACGTCGAGCGGCATGGTGGCGGTGGCGTAGGCGCCAGCGCCGACGAGCACGAGCGCGGCGGCGATCACGAGCCAGGCGTGGCGGAGCGAGCCGCGGATGATGGCGTCGAACATGGAGGGGAGCTCCTCGGCTAGTGGCGGTGGGACTCGACGGTCCCCATCAGCGAGGCCAGGTGAACGTCAAAGCCGCCTCGGGTGACGATGCGATCGCCCTTCGCGACGCCCGAGCGCACCTCCACGAAGGCGCCGTCGGCGTCGCCGAGCGTGACGCGACGCTTCTCGAAGTGCTCTCCCTCGGTCTGGACGAACACGTACGGGCGCGTGTCAATTTCGACCACGGCCGCCCGGGGAACCGCGAGCGCCGTCCGAGGGGCGCCGAGCCGGACCGCGAGCACCACGCTGGCGCCGGGCCGCAGCTCGTCCCGGGGCGCGGACGCTGTCTGGGTCGAGGTTCCCTCGCCGGCCGGCGCGCCGGCGCTCGGGAGCGGCGGCACGTCGGCGATCCAGGTGGCGATCCGGGAGCCGGCGTCGATGACAGGCAGCAGCGACAGGAACCGAGCTCCTCGCCCCTCGAAGTCGAGGCGCTCGCCGCTCGGCAGGCGCACGGCCGTGGGCCTGGCCTGATCGAACGTCGCCGCAGGGCGGGCGACGAAGCGCGCGCGGATCCACAGGTGATCCGTCCCGCCGATGCGCACGAGCGGCGCCCCGGCCTCGACCGGCTCGCCGTTCGGGACGAGGACCTGCGACACGATGCCGTCGAGGGTCGACTTGATCGTGATGCCGCCCATCCCTCCTGGTGACAGGACCCGCCCGATCCGGCCCTGCGCCGAGCGCAGCCTCGCCTGCGCCGCGTCGAGCTGGTTCCTGAGCTCGATGAGCCGTCGCTCGGGTACGAGGCCGTCCTTCACGAGCGGCTCGATCCGCGCGATCTCTCGCTCGATCTGCTGCTTCTCCAGCCTGGACTCCTCGGTGGCGAACTGAAGCCGCGTGTAGTCGTCGCCGGCCACGGTGGGCGCGATGGCGCCGAGCACATCCCCCTTGGCGACGCGGAGCCCCTCCGCGAGCGCGCGCTTCGGGTCATGGAAGAAGCGTCCGCCCGTCGGAGCGCCGATCGTGAGCTGATCCGAGGCCGCCGGCTCCACGGTGGCGGCGATCTCGATCTCCTTGGCGATGGGGCGCTCCTCCGCCCACGCGGTCGCGAAGGGGATCTTCCATTGCGATTCCTTGAGGAAGGTGATCGCGCCGCCTCCGGCCTCCGGCTCCGGCGGCGGCGGCTCGTCGGCGACCGTGATGGGACCGCAGTCGAAGACGTCGGTCTTCCCCGCGTGCTCGTACACCATCTCGAGGGAGTACGTGCCCGCTGCGGGCGCGGGCCCCTCGGGCGTGAAGATGCCCGGCCGCTTGACGCCCTGGATGCTCGTCTCCGCGGCGACGCCGGTGGGCGTCTTGAAGCGCACATGGAAGGTCCCCTCGGTGGCCGCCTGGAAGCCGTCGAGCCGGGTGACATGCGCGTGGTAGGGCACGGGCTTGCCAGGTGCCGGCGGCGGGAACTCCACGAAGAGCTCGTGCAGATCGGTCCACTTCGTGATGGAGAGCGGCTCCGGCTCGTTCTCCTCGGCCTCGTGGTCGTGGCCGTGCCCGTGGCCATGGTCATCGTGGCCGTGCCCGTGCTCGCCGCGATGGCATCCGATCGCGCCGGGAACGAGGGCGCAGAGGGCGAGCGCGGCCGCCAGGGTGAAGCGCTCGGGGTTCATCGTGTACCTCCCACGGCGTCGCCGCACGCGTGATCCAGCGTCGCGTCCAGCATCGTGCCCGTGGCGCGCATCCAGGCGAGCCGCGCGAGCGCGATCTCTTCCAGCAGGTCGATGCGCGCGAGCTGCGCCTCCTCCGCTGCGCGGAGCGCGTCCAGGAGCTCGGCGATCGAGGCCTCCCCCGCTGCGTAAAGCCTGCCTGCCTGGCTCTCGAGCGCCGCGGCCTCCGCGACGGCGCGCTCGATCTCCGCGAGGCCGGCTTCGAGGATGCCGAGGCGCGCCGAGGCCGTCTCGGCGCGGGCGGCGCTCTCGCGCTTCAGGCCGGCGGCCGCGGCCAGGGCGACGGCCTGCTCCGCGTCCGCTCGCGCCGCGTCACCCTGGCCGTGATCGAAGAACGTGAGCGGGACGGTGAGCCCGAGGGACAGCCCGTGCCCCGTCTCCTGCGTCGCGCCGGAGAGCGCGCGGTAACCCGCGAACACCTCGACATCGGGGATCCACCGCCGGCGCGCGGCCTCTGCTTCCAGCTCACGCGCGCGCGCCGCGGCTTCCAGGCCCCGGAGCCGGGGCGGAGCCGGGGTGGCCCCGCGCTGCGCGATGGCTGCGGCCTGCGCCGCCGGCCCGCCGGCGAGCTTCGCGAGGCCTTCGGGCGAGAGCGTCACCGCCTCGCCGGTCCACGCCGCAAGGAGCACCCGGGACGCGGCGGCTCGGGCGCGCGCCGACGCGAGGAGCCGTCCGTGCACGCGCGCCTGGGTCCGCTGCCGCAGCAGATCGTAGCTCGTGCTCTCTCCCCCCCGGGCAAGCCGCTCGATGGTCCCGGACAGGGCGTCGAGCGCCGCCTGCTGCCGCGTGAGGACGGCGAGCCGCGCCTCCTCGGCGGCGGCCGCGACGTACGCCTCCCTGAAGGCGAGCGCCGCGTCGAAGCGCGTCGCGTGGGCCTCGGAGCGCGCCTGCTCGCGGAGAGCGCGCGCCGCGTCCTGCAGCAGGAAGCGCTGGCCGCCGAGCCCGAGCGGGACGGAGAGCCCCACGACGGTCTCGCTCTCGGCCGGTCCGCTCAGCGTGCGCTGGTGCTGGATGGATAGCGACGGGTTCGGGAGCACACCGGCCGCGGTGACGGCGGCCTCGCCTCGGAGCCGCTCCGCGCGCGCCGCTGCGGCGGCGGGCCCTTCGGCGCAGACCCGCCGCGCCGCCGCGCCCTCGTCCAGCGGCGGAGCCGCGACGCCGCTCGACGCGGGCGCCGTCGTGGCCACGAGGACAAAGCCGGCGAAGAATCTACTACGATTTGTAGTTGATGAGCACACGGCGAGACGGTGCGGGCACATCGCTGTACTCCCCTAGTGAATGAGGTGACCGAGCAGCGTTTCGATGGCGTGGTGGAACCCGTCCCCGGGCCACACGAACGTCAGCAGGAGCGCGCTGGCGGCGACGATCGCCGTGGCGAACACGTCATTGGCGAGCAGCGGCTCGGTGCGCTGGGGAGGCGTATTCACCTCGAGCAACGCGAGGACGCGGCGCGAGAGATCGTCGCCTGCGAGCGCGCCCATGGCGTGCGCGGGGAGCGCGGCCCTTCGGGAGCCCTGCGCCCGGATCTTCTCGACCGCGACGAGCGCCGCGGCGACCGCGGTGGGATCGCCGAGCTTGCCGGCCGCGTGACGATCGCAGGATTGCTCCGCTGCCGCTCGCCACGCTTCGACCAGCCGCTGGCCTGCGGGGCCTGGGAACAGGGAGACGCAGAGGCGCATCGCGAGCAGCGTGAGCCCATCGCGCCGCTCGACGTGGGCCCGCTCGTGGTGGACGACGGCGCGCCGCTCCTCGTCCGAGAGCGATCGAAAGAGGACGCGATCGACCACGATGACCGGCGAGAGGGCGCCGATCGTGAAGGCGGTGGGCGCCCCACAGTCGGCGAGCCGCACGGCGACGCCGTCGAGCGCCACGGCCGGCAGACGCCGCACGGCCCTGGTCCACCGCGCCGAGGCGATCGCGTCACGGACGAGCCGGAGGACGCCCGGCGCGACGAGCGCGAGCCATGCCCCGACGAGGTAAGCGGAAGGCGTGACCAGCGGCAGCGCGAAGACCAGGTGGAGCGCGCAAAGGTGAGGGTGGTGCAGCCCGTGCTCGGCGCAGTGGCAGCCGACGAGCGGGTTCGGAAGCGCGAGCGCCGCGCATCCGACCGCCCCGAGGACCGCCGGAGCGAAGACGACGGCGGCGCGCAGCGCCGTCGATGGCAGCCGCTGGCCCGGCGACGGCCAGCGCACGGCGAAGCGCGCCACGAGACCGACCGCCCACGCGCTCACCAGCGCGAAGGCGACGAACGCGGCTCCGAGCGGCAGGGAGGCCAGCGGGGGCGTCACGTGGACCGTCCTTTCTTGCCCGGCGCGGTGGCGGCTTGCGACGCCCCGGCGCGCCGGCGCTCGATGAGGGACGACAGGTGCTCCACCAGCGCGGGATCGGCGCGCTCGGCCGAGTCGAGGAACGCCATCAGGACGGCGCTGCTCGGCGGCCCGCGCTCCGCGGTCAGCATGCGCGCCGCCTGCTCGCCGAGCCATGCCTCCTTCGAGGCGCGGGCGCGATACAGGAAGGCCTTCCCCTGCTTCTCTCGCTCGACCATCCCCTTCTCGTGGAGGCGATCGAGCACCGTGAGCACCGTCGTGTACGCGAGCGCCGGCCGCCGCTGAACGCGGCCGAGGACCTCGCGCACCGAGAGCGGCGACGCGCTGCTCCACAGCGCGGAGAGCACGGCTTCCTCGAGCTCGCCGAGAGGCGTGGGCTTCGGCAAGGTCACGGCGTCCAACTACTACGCCGGGTAGTTGATGTCAATCCGGCGGCATGGCGCGGGCGCGCAACGCGGGATTGCGGATGCCGGATTGCGGATGCCGATCTCGGCGAGGCAGTGGTTCATCGACCACCGCTTCGGGCCCGGCGCCGTCTTCATCTCCGCCTCGATCTGGTCGAGCAGCGCGGGGAGATCGAGGCCGGCAGGGCGCGTCACGACGCGGTCCGTCGTCAGGCTCCAGCCAGCGCGCCCGACCAGCGCGCTCGCGGAGTCCTTCCAGCGGACACGCAGCTCCTCGACGTGGCGCGACGCCTTCACCACGTTGACGATGGACCAGTCGAGCAGCTTGGGATAGCCGATCTCCCGGACCATCGCGTCCAGCTCGTCTGCAGAGAGGACCTTCGGCTTGAACACGAGCGTCGCCAGGAGGCGGGCGTCGGGGTCCCCGGTGCGCCGAATGCCGTGCTCGCCGAGGCCCTGCAGCTTCCGCCGGAGGCGCGAGCAGACGTCGCGAAGCGCTTGATCGCGAGCCTCGACGGACCGGCGGACGAGGACGTCGAGGCTGCCTGGCTCGTCGAGGTTGAGCGACGTCTGCGGGACGTCGACCGCGGCACGGCGACGATCGAGCCCTGGGACGCTGTTCGGGAGCGGCTCGCCAGGCGTCTCCGCACGAACCGCAGGTGAGGTCGTCGTTCTCGACGACGCGGATGCTGAGCTGACCGCCGCCGCGGACGGGTACGAGCAGGAGCGAGAGGGCCTCGGTGACGATCTGTTGGCCGAGGCCGATCGCGTACTGAATGCGATCGCGGCGAGCCCGACCACATGGCCTCGCGTCCCGGGCAGTAAGGTCATCCGTCGGTTCCTGTTCACGCGGTTCCCGTACGTGGCGTACTTCGTCGTCCGGGACGAGCATGTCCTCGTGCTGGCGTTTGGCCACACGAGCCGAAGGCCCGGCTACTGGCGGAGCCGACTTGAATGGTGAGCGGGAGCGACCGCTGCTGCCCAAATGAGGCCCTTTCGGCGGGGCGCCGCCGCCGGCTCAACCGACGTCTTCGCATGAAGCGCCAGCACATCGACGAGGCATTGGCAGCCTGGGAGAGCGGAAGGCCTCTGTTCGCCGGCCGGGCAATCTACGAACCCCTGGGGAGGGAGCATCGGCCCCTCTGGGCGGCCGATGTTCTGGAGGCCTTCCGCGGCTATTCGGAAGATGGGAAGTTGCCCCGGATCAGCAGAAGAACCGCCATGGCGCCGATGACGCCAAGAAGAGAGGGGGAAGGGTTGTCCCTCCATCTTCCCCTTCTACTTCCCTGGTTTCTTGGCGCCCTTGGCGTCACGGCGGTTCGCCTCTCGACCCGACTTCCCGCAGCAGCGCTAGAGCCCGAGCATGGCGCGCAGCGCCCGCGTGGCCTCGTCCGCGGCGACGTTCACCGGGCCGACGACGGCCGCGTCCGCGCCGAACGTGGTGCGCAGCGGTCGCTGGCCGTGCGGCATCTCGAGGAGCTTCAGCAGCACGTCCGCGAGCTCCTCCGGGGCGGGGCCCGTCAGGGTCTTGGCGTGCGCGAGCGTGGCGCTCGCCCTCCCGCCGAGCGCCCCGTACTCGGCGGCGCGCGCCTCGTCGTCGTTCAGCCACATGTTGTTGAAGACCTTCGTCTGGACCAGGCCCGGCTGCAGGATCACGACGTCGATCCCGAACGAGCCGAGCTCCTGCTTGTACCCCTCGGCGATCATCTCCATCGCGGCCTTGGCCGCGGAGTAATGCACCGTGGTCGGCAAGATGATGCGCCCTGACAGGCTGGACGTGAAGGCGAGCACCCCCGTCTTTCGCCGGCGCATGTGCGGCAGCACGGCGCGACAGACGCGCTGCGTCCCGAAGACGTGCGTATCGAAGAGCCGTCGCAGCTGATCGACGCTGCTGCACTCGGTCAGCCCCATCAGGCAGTTGCCCGCGTTGCTCAGGACCACATCGATCTGCCCCGCCTTCTCCACCACCGTCGCGACCGCCGCGACCACGGAGTCGTCGTCCGTCACGTCGAGCGCGACCGCCTCGATCGGGATCCCCGCGGCCGAAAGGCCGGCCACCTCGTCGCGCGCCGCCCGGTTCTTCGCCTCGGGATCGCGCATGCCCGCGAAGGCCACATAGCCGTTCCGGGCGAGCCTCTCCGCCACGCTCCGGCCGATCCCCGTGCTCGCCCCCGTCACCAGCGCCACTCTCTTTGCCATTGTCGCTCCTCGCGCTCCTCGAGCGCCGGGACCTCCCCCACGAGGTCGGTCGCCCGGTCGACGATAACACGCGACCCGATGGAGAGCGGGCGCCCATCTTCGCGGAGCGGGCGCCTCATCCGCGACTCGTCCGCTGCGCGCGCCGCCCGGCGCCCCCGGACGCTACTTGACGTGGATGTCCGGCCTGGGCGGCGTGGCCATGCCGCCGCCGATGTGGAAGCTCGGATGCGCAGGGTGTTCTGGCTCCAGGTGGCGGCGGCCGGCGACGCCGCCTGCGCGACGCCGCCGACGACGGCCCGGATGGAGTACGTCGACGAGGTCGTGCCGGAGCGATCGAGGTAATTGGTGCTGTTCGTGACGTTCGCGACGCGGGTGCCGTTCCGGTACACATCGTAGGAGATCGCGCTCGGGCTCGCCGGATCGTGCTCGTAGCCGAACATCCTCCAACCGACATAGACGCCGTCAGGCACCTTGACGGCGACCACGCCGCGGTCGAGGTCCTCCATCTGGTAATGGCCGGTCGGGGCGGCGCCGCCGCTGCCGCCGGTCCCGCCACCGCCGCTGCCGCCGGTCCCGCCACCGCCGCTGCCGCCGGTCCCGCCGCCGCCGCTCCCGCTGGAGCTGCTGCTGCTGGAGCTGGAGCTGCTGCTCCCGGAGCCGTTCGCCGTCACGCTGGCGAGCGCTGGATGCTGGCTGGGACCGCTCGCGTCCGCGCAGAACCCGAAGCTCGTCGATGACAAATGGCATCGAAGTGGTGCGTTTTCGCCAGATCGGAGAATTGCAGTGCTCGGCGACGGCGTGAATTCCGGCGCGCCGCTGGGGGGCTGCACGGGCTCCACCCGGCGTCGAGAGTGCACCCGGGCCGCCTCGTCGCGGGCTCGGTCGCGGCTGTCCGCGCCGGGGTCGATCGCGCCCGCGGGGTCCTATTGACTTGGCGACGCGGGGCCACATGCTCGCCGCAGAAGGAGAGAAAGGAGGCCTCTATGGCGAACCTGATCCATAGAAGAGAGCGCGAGCCTGGCTCCCTTTCGCGAGGCTGGGATCCGCTCCGCACCGATCCGTTCCAGATGATGCGAGACCTGCTCCGCTGGGGCCCGTTCCGCGAGATGGAGTCCCTGGGAGGCTGGGCCGAGCGCGCGTTCACCCCGGAGATCGAGCTCAAGGAGACGAAGGACGCGTTCGTCATCTGCGCGGATCTCCCCGGCGTGGACGAGAAGGATCTCGAGATCTCGGTGACCGGGAATCGAATCCAGATCAGCGGCAAGCGCGAAGAGGAGGAGAGGCGCGAGGACGACCGCTACTTCGCGTACGAGCGCAGCTACGGGAGCTTCTGCCGCGCGTTCACGCTGCCCGAGGGGGCGAACGCGGACGAGGTGACGGCCGAGCTGAAGAACGGTGTCCTGAGCGTGAGGGTCCCGAAGCGCCCGGAGGTGCAGGCGCGGCGGATCACGGTCCAGCCCGCCGGCAAGCAGCTCGAGGAGAGCAAGGGCAAGGAGAAGCGGACCGCCTGACCGCCTCGTCGGGGCGCGGCAGCGCTGGGACGCACGGGAGGCGAGGAGCGCGGCAGCGAGGCTGTCGCGCTCGTCCGCTGCCGGTCAGCGAGGTTGTCGCGCTCGTCCGCCGCAGCGCTGGCACGCGGCGCGTGTGCCAGCGCGGTCGCGCTCAGGCGGCCAGCCTGTGCTCGATCTCGACCGGCGTGAGCCGCGGGGGCTGGTGGTCGATGAGGAGCGTGCTCCCCGGGTGCCGGCGGACGAGGTCCTCCGCGATCTCGATCGCTTCGTCCTTCGTGCCGTACGGGAGCGAGCGGCTGACGTATCCCTCGGCCGCGACGATCCAGCCCCAGCCGTCGGGATCCGGCATGACATGGTACGTGAATCTCTCTGTCATGGCGTGCCCTCCTCCTCAGAAACGTGGGTCGGCGCGCGCAGACCGCAAGAGGCCGGCGCCGCGGCGCCCGGCGTGGCTCACGGCCTCACCTCAGGCTGCCGGAGCGCGTCGCCCTCGAGCTCGTCATTCAAACTGACGGTGGCTCCCTGGTGATGATCGCCGACCCCCCTGGGCATGGGTGTTCACCGTGAACCAAGCTCATCCGGTCGCGCTCGGGGCCCGACGCCCGAATCGCCCCCTCAGCGTTCACCGACGTGAACGTGGACGTCCGAGCATCCATCGCATCTCGCCTAACCTCGCGAAATTACTCGCATTGGGCCCGAGGGCAAAGTCCAATCATTTCGAGGGCTTGAGCGAGATGTGACGGATGATGAGACGTTCACGGCCACGGCCACGGCTACATTCACGCTCCGCGACGGAGCCGCTGAGGGGCACAACCTTTTGAATTTGTACGAGTTTCAGCCCGTTCGGCGGTGCAGCGCCGCGGCGGAAGGCCTCCCGGCGACGAGCCGTCCGCGCGCTGCGCCGGATCAGCGGCGGCGCAGCCGCCTGTACGTCCGGCCGAGCGCGTACGCCGCGCCGCGGGGCGGCGCGCCATGGGGCGGCGTCGGCGTCGGGCGCGCCGGCGGGGTCGACCCCGGGCCAGGAGCGCTCTCCCGGGCTCGCCTCGCGGCCTCGTCCCTCGCCTGCGAGAGCGCCGCCTCGGCCTCCGCCACCCGCTGCTCGAGCCAGGCGAGGCGGGCTCGCGCCGCCGCGAGCTCCTGCGCGGGCGCGTGAGGGCGCCCGCGCCAGAGCCGCGCGAGCGCGCGGCCGAGGTGGTACATGCTCCGGCTGAACAACCGGGGTGCGCGGGGACCGAGGTTCGCCTCCGCCTCGAGGCGGATCTGCTCCTCGCGCGCGCGGTGCAGCCGCTCCTCGAGCTCGTCGATGTTGAACCGCACCACCTCGAGCTCGCTGCGGTACCTGGACATGGCTCCACGTGTCGTACACGAGCCGGGCTGCGCGCGAAAGCCCTACCGGCGCCCGCGCTCCAGCTCCTTGAGGGCGAGCTTCGCGATCTCCCTCAGGGTATCGAACACCCCGCGGCCGCTCGCCGCCGCGGCCTCGAACTCGGGAGCTCCGCCCGGGTTGAGGAGCTCGCGGAGCTCGGTGACCCCGGCGATCCCGTCGAGATCGCGCTTGTTGTACTGGATCACGAGCGGCAGCCGCCCCGGCGAACGGCCCTCGTCGCGCAGGTTGTCCCAGAGGTCGGCCATCGACTCCAGGTTCGCGTCGAGCCGCGCGCGCTGCGAGTCCGCCACGAACACGAGCCCGTCGAGCCCCTTCAGGATCAGCTTGCGGCTCGCCTTGTAGAAGATCTGGCCCGGCACCGTATAGAGCTGCAGGCGTGTCCGGAAGCCGGACAGCGCCCCGAGATCGATCGGCAGGAAATCGAAGAACAGCGTGCGATCGCTCTCGGTCTTGAGCGAGATGAGCCGCCCCTTGGCGCTCGCCACGGTGCGGTCGTACACGTACTGAACGTTCGTGGTCTTCCCGCAGAGGCCGGGGCCGTAATAGACGATCTTGCAATAAATCTCTCGGGTCGCGTAGTTGATGAACGCCATCGGCGTGCTCCTTCAGAGTCCGCGCTCAAGGGACGGCGAACGCCGGTCCCGCGATGAACGAGACGGCGAACGCCGGTCCCGCGATGAACGAGACGGCGAACGCCGGTCCCGCGATGAACGAGACGGCGAACGCCGGTCCCGCCTCGACAAGCCACCTCGCCGGCCGCGCGGCTCGCCGCGAGCCGCCCCGGCGCGGGCGGCGGACGCGACCCGCGGCGGGCCCTCGCGCCTACGCCTGCGCCCCCGCGGCGCGCCGCGCGCGGCCGGCGCCGACCGGGCCGGCCGCGGCGGGCGACGCTGCGCCCGGCGCGATCAGCAGGCGGCGTCCGCGATCGCGTGGAGGGCGGCCACGAACCCTTCCAGGGAGGCGTCGCGCGCGTCGCTGTGCTTCACCAGCCGCTCGTTCACCGCGATGAGCTCCGCGACGTCCCGGCTCGCGCTCGCGCCCGGCGCGCGCCGGAGCTCGTGCACCGCGCGGCTCACCCGCGAGGGCGGGTCGAGGCACGCCAGCGCCGAGAGCGCCGCCATCGCGCCCGCCTGATGGCCCGCCGCGAGCGCCTCCCGCGCCATCCCGAGCAGGACCTGCGCGAACGCGACCTGGATCGCCTCCAGGAACCCGCGCGAGACCTCCTTGCCGCCCTGGCCCGCCTCGCTCCACGCGAGCGTGACGAGCTCGCCTATCTCCGAGAAGGCGCGCCTCGACATCAGCGCCGTGAGCGTCTCCAGGCCGTGCCTGTCCCAGGCCGCTCGCGTCGCGAGCTGGCGCGAGAGCCAGGTGAGCACCGCATACGAGTCGCCCCCTGCCCGGATCGCCCCGAGCGCGATGTCGAGCAGCGCTGCCCTGGCCACGCCGTGCGCCTCGAGCCACCCGAGCAGGTTGGCCCGCTCTGCCCCCCTCGGCGTCCGGCGCGCCTTCTCGAGGATCGCGTCCCGGAGCGCCGCGGGGAAACGGCGGATATCCGCGCTCCAGTCCTCCTCCGAGCCCCGCGCGCGCTCCATCGCCAGCGCCGCCAGCGCGCCGTCATCGATCGACAGCGCCCCGGCCCGCCGCGCCGCGAGGATCTTCGCGATCGGCAGATCGCGCAGCGCCGGGCGCTCGGCGTCCAGGCCGTCGAGCTCATCCCCGTCGAGGAGCGGCGCCAGGCCCCGGTAAACCCCGGGCGAGAACACGAACCCCGAGGCCCACGCGACGGGCTCACGCCGGCAGCGCGCGAGCACGCGCTCGTAGATCCCCGCCGGCACCTTCCCGCGCAAGAGATCCGAGAGCTCGATCCACTCCTCCTCCTCGAGCGAGAGGCGCGGTACGCCGAGCACCTCGTGCTGGAAGTGCGCGGGATCCCTGATCGCGAGCCGCGCGAGCTGCTGGATCACCGGGCCGCTGAAGCCGCTCTCGCAGCGCGCCCTCCAGCGCAGGAGATCGGACGCCCCGAGCTCCTCGATGTGCTCCGTCAGGAAAGCGTGATCGTCCGGCTCCAGCGCCGGCTGGCGGAGCACGTGAAAGAAAGCGACGGGACGGGCACGGCCCCGGTGCGCGCGCACCAGGGCATCGATCTCCGCCTTTCGCATGGCGCGACCTCATCATCCCATGTCCCACGAGGGACCAGGGGACCTTTCGAGTCCATCGTCGCCTTGCGCTCGCGCGGCCCGTCATGACTCGGCGGTCGGTGGAATGACGGATCCTGTTCCTGACCGGTGTGACGAGGATAGCGCCCACGCGCCCGCTGTCAACCACGTGTCCACGCCTCCGGCGCTCCACCTCTGCTCCCTCTGCTTCCTCTGCTCCCTCTGCTTCCTCTGCTCCCTCTGCTTCCTCTGCTTCCTCTGCTTCCGCGACTCCCTGGCTCACGCGGCCGCCTCATCACGTCCATCGCCCCCATCACGTCCCTCGCCCGGCGGCTCCTGCCCTGGCGCCGCGGCGCGCAGCGAGAGCGGCAGCTCGACGGTGAAGGTCGAGCCTCTGCCGATCTCGCTCGCCACGCTCACCCGCCCTCCGTGCGCCTCCACGATGGTGCGCGTGATGTAGAGTCCGAGCCCCAGCCCGCCGTAATGGCGCGACGACACGCCGCGGCGGTACCGCTCGAAGAGCTGCGCCTGCACCTCGGCGGAGATGCCGATGCCGCGGTCCGTCACCGCGAGGCGGGCGGTCGCTCCTCCTTCCTCCGCTTCCCTCGCACCCCGCGTGACGACCACCTCGATGGGCTTGCCGCCGCCGAACTTGATCGCGTTGGTCAGGAGGTTGGTCACGACCTGCTCGAGGCGGTGCGCATCCCACAGGCCGACGACCGGCTCGGGCGCGCGCACCGAGAGCGCGCAGCCCGCCTGCGCGAGCTGATCGCCGAGGTACGCGGCGACCTCCCCCACGACGGCGCGCAGATCGATCTCGGTCCGGTCGAGCTCGAGGCGCCCCGCCTGGATGCGGGAGACGTCGAGGAGCATGTCGACGAACGTGGTGAGGCGCTTGATCTGCCGCCGGCAGAGATCGACGGCCGAGCGCGCCCGCTCGACGTCCGGCGCGCCGCCCGCGAGCTTCTTCGCCAGCGATTGAACGGCGAGCTGCAGGCTGGTCACGGGCGTCCGGAGCTCGTGCGACGCGACGGAGAGGAAATCGTCCCGCAGGCGGACGGCCTCCTCCGCCTCGGCGCGCGCCCGCCGCTCGTCGGCGAGCAGCCGATCCCGCTGCTGCTCCGCGCGCACGCGCGTGGTGATGTCGCGGAAGCTCCAGACCCGCCCGACGACGCGGCCGTTCAGGCGCTGAGGCCGGGAGTAACGCTCGACGACCCGGCCGTCCTTGAACGTGAGGACATCGACGCTGCGCGCCTCGGGCCTCTCATAGAGGCTCTCGACCTTGCGCAGGAACCGCTCGGGCTCCGCGAGCTGCTCGAGGCGGCACTCGAGCATCAGGCGGTCGTCGCGGGAGGCGAGCACGTGCTCGGGGATACGCCATATCTCCACGAACCTGCGGTTATACCGCACGACCCGGCCCGCCAGGTCGACGACCAGGATGCCGTCCGCCGTCGACTCGATCGTGGCCTCGAGCAGGGAGTGGGAGCGCCGCAGCATCTCCTCGGCGCGCTTCCGCTCCGTGACGTCGGTGGAGATGCCGCACAGCGCGAGAGGCTCGCCGCGCGGGGCGCGCAGCGGGAACTTGAGCGTGAGATACACGTGCACGCCGTCGGCCAGCGGGACCTCCTCGTCGAACGCGACGGCCCGGTCCTCCCGCAGGACCGCGAGATCGCTCTCGCGCAACCTGTCGGCGAGCGCCGTCGCGAAGAGATCATGGTCGGTCTTGCCGAGGATCTCCTCGGCCCCCACGTGGAAGAGCTCCTGGAAGCGGCGGTTGATGAGCAGGTAGCGCCCCTCGGCGTCCTTGACGAAGACGATGGTGGGCGTGTTGTCGAGGATGGATTGCAGGAGCGCCCTGCTCTCCTGCAAGCAGGCCTCCGCGCGCCGCCGCTGCGCGTTCTCCTGCTGGAGCTCGGCGTAGAGTTGCGCGTGCTGGAGCGATATCGCCGCCTGCGCGGCCAGCACGTCGAGGACGCTCACCTGCGCGCCGGAGAAGGCGCCCGGAGACTGGTTGTTCTCGAGGTAGAGCAGGCCCACCGCCTCGCCGCCGCGCGCGATGGGCACGGCGAGCACCGATCGCGGAGCGGCGAGGGAGCGCTGGAAATACGGGTCGGCCGCGTGGCGGTGGGGCGCGGCCGCGTCGGCGATCGCGAGCGACCTGCGGGCGCGGAGGGCCGCCACGCAGAGCGACAGGGGGACCTCGCGCGGCGCCGCGACGCGGCCGGCGGCGCCGAAGGCGTCCGCGCCCTCGCCGCTCGCCGCCGCCAGGACCAGGCCCTCCGGCGACGTGAGGAGGAGGCAGCCGCGCTGCGCGCCCGCGTGCGCGAGGGCCACGGACAGGAGGCGGGCGTGCAGGTCGCTCGAGACGAGCGCGCTCGATATCTCCTGCGAGGCCCTGAGGATGCCGCACGCGTCGAGGCGCCCGGCCGCGCCCGGCCCGGAGCACGGGCGCCTCATGAGCCGAGGGTGCTGCTGGACCAGGGCGAGCACCTTCGCCTGCGCCCCCCACGCCTCGTAGGCGTCGCGGGCCTGCTCGAGGTAGGCGTCCGCCGCCGTCGCGGCGCCGCGGCGGCGATGGAAGCGGGCGCAGCGCTCGCTGGCGATCGCCTCGACATGGACGAACCCGCCCGCGTGCGCCGCGGCGAGGGCCTCCTCGTACGCGCGCTCCGCGGCCCGCTCGTCGCCGGAGAGCCGGGCGAGCTCCGCGGAGACCAGGGCGGCCTGGTGTGCGAAATTCGCCGGGCAGGCCGCGGCCAGCGGCTCGAGGTGCGAAAGGTGCGCTCGCACGGCGGCGAGCCCCTCGGGCGGGAGCGCCGGCGCCTGGCCGGAGGCGAGCGCGAGGGCGGCGTAGAAGTGGTACTCGGGCACCTCGAGCAGGCAGGGCGAGGCGGGCGCGACGTGCGTCGCCTGCCGCGCCGCCTGCGCGGCCCGCTCCGGGTCGCCCCAGAGCACGTGGGCCCGGAGCTCGCCCACCCAGGCGTGAAAGCGCGCGGCCGGGGACCGCCGCTGCCGCGGGGCCTGCCCCCCGCACGCGGCGAGGGCGGCCGACGGGTCGCGCAGCCGCTCGATCAGCCGCTCCTGGTGGCCGAGCGCCTCCTCGACGAGCCGGTTGCCGGCGCGCCTGGCGAACGCGGCGCGCCGGGCCGCCTCCTCGGCCACGTCGTCGAGGTGGTCGCCGGCGAACAGCCGGAACACGACGAGCTGATGGCCGAAGTAGCTCGCGAAGCGGCGGCAGCCGAGGGAGTCCGCCGCCCCGAGCTCGCGCCGGAGCAGCTCGAGGCAGCGCCGGACCGGCCACCGCAGGTAGCCGAGCAGCGCGGCGAACACGAAGCCCGCCCTGGCCCTGCCGGCGGCGTGCTCCTCGCGCTGCGCGAGCCGGTACCCGGCCTCTCCGAAGGCGAACGCGTCCCCGTAACCCCGGTACCGATCGGCCAGGCCGAGCCCGAACGTCGCGTACGCGGCCGCGGAGCTGCTCGTGTTCCCGTGCGCGAGCGAGAGGCGCACGGCCGCGCTGCCGGCGAGGTGGAAGAGGTTCCGGTCGGTCGCGAAGGCCGGCGTGAACAGGGCGGCGGCGAGATCGCACGCGGCCCGGGCGTCCGGATCGGTCATGGGCGGCAGGTCGGCCAGGGCGGCGATGGGGCGACCCTCGAGGCGCGCCAGGGTCGCGGCCATGGCGGCGTCGACCGCGGCGGCGTCCGGGTGGCGCGGCAGGTCCACCCCGCACCGGCGCAGGCCCGCGAGGCAGGTCTCGACGGCGGCGGCCATCGCGCCGTCGGCGGTCTGGATCGCGGCGAGCATCACGCAGAGGGCGCCGACGTCCGAGGGCGCGCGCTCGGCTCCGGCGCGCGCGAGCAGCGCGCGGCCGGCGCGCTCCGCGGCGGCGACGTCGCCCATCAGGAAGCGGCCCTGGACGAGCGCGACCTCGAGCTCGAACGCGAGCTCGCGGCGCGACACGGCGCCGTCGCCCCGGAGCAGGTCGAGCCCCGCGGCGCAGCGCGCGACGGCCGCGTCGTGGTCGAGCATGGCCAGGGCCCCCCGGGCCGCCTGGAGATCGAGCTCGGCGATGCGCGCCCGCTCCTCCGGTGACGTCACGCGCGAGGCGCCGCGGTCGAGGTGGCGCACGATCTCGAAGAGCCGGGCCTCGAGGCGCTCGGGCGGCGTGCCGCGGAGCAAGGCGCGCCCGATGGCGAGGTGCGCCTCGGGCCGCCGCGCGGCGGGGGTGAGGTCGTCGGCCACCTGCCGGATGCGGTCGTGCAGGAACCGGACGTCCCGCTCCGTCCGCACGACGAGCTGCTGCGCGAAGGCGTCGGCCAGGCGCTCGATGACGGCGCCCTCCGGGCAATCCAGGAGGATCGCCAGGGTCGCCGGATCCGCGGCCTCGCCGTGGCACGCGAGCAGCCGCAGCGCCTCCCGCGTCGCCGGGCGGAGCGCGCCGAGGACCGCGGCGATGAGCCGGGCGAGGTCCTCCGGGCCGCGGCTCGCCTGGATCGCCGCGAGATCCCACCGGAAAGCCCGGGCGGCCGGGCAGAAGCGGATCAGGCCGCCCCGGTGGAGCGAGCCCACGAGCTGCCCGATGAACAGCGGGTTGCCCCCCGTCCGGTCGGTGAGGGTCGCGGCGAGCGGCGCGACCTCCTCCTGGCTGCAGCGCAGCGAGTCGGCCAGCCAGCACGTCACGGTCTGGGCGGGCAGCGGGGCGATCGCGATCTTTCTCACGGCGACGCCGTGCCGGTCGAGCCGGTGGAGCATCCGGTGCACGCCGTGGGAATCGGAGGCCTCGGGGCTCGTCCACGCGCCGAGGAGCAGCGTGTGGCGGACGTCGGGATCGGTCACCCAGCTCTCGATCATCCGCAGGGTGCCGGCGTCGGCCCACTGGAGATCGTCGAGGAAGACGACGAGCGGCCTCCCCGGCCGCGCCATCGCGCCGAGGAGCCGGTTCACGGTGAGCAGGAACCGGCACGCGGCGTCCTGGAGCGGCAGCTCGGGCACCGGCGCCTGCCGATCGACGATCCGCGCGAGCGCCGGGACCAGGCGGGAGAGCAGCGGGGCGTTCTGGCCGAGGGCCTCCGGGAGGCGGTGCGTGAGCTCCGCGAGCGACGCCCCGCCCTCCGCGAGCGCCTTCGAGAGCGCGCCGTCGAGCGCCCGGAGGAGCGCGCCGCACGGGACGCCGCGCGGGGCGGCGTCGCAGCGGCCCTCCGCGAAGCGCGCCGCGCGCCCGCCGACGACCTCGCGCAGGCGGCGGACGAGGCTCGTCTTGCCGATCCCGGGCGGGCCGGAGAGCAGGACGACCTCGGTCCGGCCGTCGCACGAGGCCCGCGCGAGCGCGCCCTCCAGCCGCGTGAGCTCGTCGTAGCGGCCGTAGACGCCGGCGCAGAGCCGCGGCGGGGGCGGCACGTCCGCATGGCCCAGCGGGAACGGCGCGATCCGGCCCTCGGTCCTGTGCGCCTCGAGGCACCGGGCGAGGTCGTGGCGGAGGCCGGCGGCGCTCTGGTAGCGATCCTCGGGCAGCTTCTCGATCAGCTTCAGGACGATCTCGGCCACGGGCGGGGGCAGCTCCGGGACGAACGCGAGCGGCGACGGCGGCGCGACCGCGAGGTGGGCGTGGATCCAGCCGAGCAGGTCGTTCGCCGCGAACGGCAGCCGCCCCGTGAGGAGCTCGAACAGGATCACGCCGAGGGAGTAGAGGTCCGACCGGTGATCCACCGACAGGCCGATCCGACCGGTCTGCTCGAGCGACAGGTACGGCCACGCGCAGGGCGAGGGGCGCGCCGGCGCGGCGCCGCGGGCGCTCGTCGAGACGGACGCGGGCCCGAACCCGGTGAGCTTGATCTGGCCGCCCGGCAGGAGCATCACGCGGCGCGGGGTGAGGCCGAGGTGGACGACCTGCCGCCCGTGGATCGTCGCGAGGGCCTCGGCGATGCGGATGGCGAGCGCGAGGAACCGGCCGAGCTCCAGGGGGGCGCCGGTGAGGCGGACGAGCGGCGTCGCTCCGTCGTCCTGGAAGACGAGCGCCGGCCGTCCATCGAGCGCGTCGAGCCGCAGCGCCGCCACGGCCACGTCGCCGCCGACCAGCCGGGTCGCCTCCAGCTCGCGCCGCAGCGCCTCGAGCTCGACCGTCGACGGGCGTGCGGCCCTCGAGACCTTGACGAGGACGCCCGGCCCGGTCCGCTCGCGCGCGCGGAGGAGCGTGAAGTCCGTGTCTTCCTCCAGCACCTCCTCGACGAGGTATCCTGACGTCTGCATGGCTCCGGCGCGCCGCGCGCAGCAGACGGCCTCGGGACGCGGTCTCGATCCAGAGCGCCTGGCGCAGCGACCGGGGAGCAGGATCCGTACCGGAGCCGATGAGCCCGCCGCGCGGCCCGCGGCGGGCTCATCGCCGGCCAGCGCGCGGCGGCGCGCGGCGAGCCGCCGGCGCGGCCTCAGCGTGCGATGAACCGCAGCGGCAAGGCGACGGGGCCACGCACCGTGAGCGTGCTGTTGTAGAGGATCTCCCCGGGGCCGCGCTCGACGCGGCGGAAACGCGCGACCAGCGCTTCCAGCGCCGCGCGGGCCTCCATGCGCGCCAGCGCCGCGCCGATGCAGAAATGGATGCCGTGGCCGAACTGGAGCCCGCCGTGGGAGCCGCGGTGCAGGTCGAACCGGTCTGGATCGGGGAACTGCCGCTCGTCGCGGTTGGCCGAGGCCACGAGCGCGAGCACCGGCGCGCCGCGCGGCAGCGTCACGCCGGCGAGCGAGACCTCCCGGGTGGTGAGCCGGGGGACGGACTGGCTCGGACCGTCATGGCGGAGCGCCTCCTCGACGAAGAGCGGGACGAGGTCGGGCGCGGCGCAGAGGCGCCGCATCATCTCCGGGTGCTCGGCGAGGAAGCGCAGCGCATTGCCGAGGAGGTGGGTCGTCGTCTCGAGGCCGCCCAGCAGCAGCAGGACGAGGAAATCGATGATCTCGGTGTCCGTCAGGGCCTGTCCGTCGAGCTCGGCGCGGATCAGATCGCTCACCGTGTCGTCCGCGGGCGCGCGGCGCCGGGCCGCGACGACCTCTCCCAGGTACCCGGTCAGCTCCGCGATGGTCGTCCGGATGCGCCCTGCGTGGGCGGGGGGCTCGGGATCGGGCGTGACCGAGAGGATGTCGTCAGCCCATCGCTTGAAGCGCGCGCGGAGCCCGCCGTCGAGCCCGAGCACCTCGCCGATGACGAAGGCCGGCAGCGGCATGGCGAGGGCGTCGATGAAGTCGACCTCACCCCCCGCGAGGCCGTCCGCGAGCTCCTCGGCGACCGCGCGGACGCGAGGCTCCAGCCGGGCGACGGTGCGGGCGCCGAACGCCCGGTGGATCAGCGCGCGCATCCGCGTGTGCTCCGGCGGATCGAGCGCGAGCATCGAGTTGGCCAGCGGGTTGTAGCCCACCCACGGCGGCTGCCACGCCGCCTTGAAGCCCTGGGACGAGAAGATCTCTGGGCTCTTCAGGACGAAGAGCACGTCCGCATAACGGCTGACAGCCCACATCCCGCCGGGATCGACCTGACAGACCGGGTTGTCGCGGCGGAGCTCTGCATAATGAGGATACGGGTTCGCGCGAACCTGGGGCGCCAGCACGTCCATTCGATGTCGCATCGCAGTTGTCTCCCGGGCCCCCTCGGCCCGGGCGACGCCACCGGGGTAGTCGCGGGCGAGCGGACCTCGGGAGGCAGCCTGAGCACGCGGCGGGCCACGCGGTGATCCCCCCTCCGCGGCCGTCGAGCGGAGGTCGGCCCTGCGCCGGCCGGCCGGGAGGACCGCGCGCTCGACGAGCGCGGCCGGGGGCGGTCACGACGGGCGAGCCCGGAAGGCGCGCCGCGCGCGGCCCCCCGGGCTCCCCCTGCGCCGTCGCCGGCGGCCCGCGCCGCGCGGCGCCGTCGCGCTACTTGCAGAACACGAGGACCTTGCCGTCGTCGAAGACCTTGACGGCGACGACGTCCGAGATGTCGACGTCGTTGTCGCTGAGGATGTCGCCGATCGTCAGGTCGTTGAGGAGGTCGAGCCCGTTCAGCGTGTTCTGCAGGTTCACGACCTGGAGGTTCACGAGCAGGTGGTTCAGCGTGTTGTCCACGTCCACGAGCTCGTCGCCCGAGAGGATGTCTTCGAGGTAGACGACCTTGATGTGATCCGGGTCGACGTTCACCAGCCCGAGGAGGTTCGTGATCTGGACCGGGAGGTTCAGGAGCGCGCTCGTGACGGTCGTGTAGTCCGGCGCGTCGCTGGCGTCCGGCGCGTCCCAGGAGGCCAGCGCGGGGGCCGACACGCCGAGGGTCATGAGAGCAGCGAAGGCGCCCGAGAGGACACGAGACTTGAGAGACTTCATGCTGATATCACCTCGAAGATTGAAGTTTCGGTTCGTCGTTTCACGGATGAGCGCAAGGCCTCCGGCCTGCAACGAGCCCATCGTCAACCCGTTCCATCGATCGTGCGCCGGCGAGGATCGGCGTCCTCCGATGCGCGCCCGCCTCGATCGATCTCGACGCATGGCCGTATGCCGGCGCCCTCGCGCCGGTCTCGATGCAGCAATGTTCTGTGGAGCTCCCCTGAGGGGACCCCCTTGGAGAGGCGCGCTGCCATGTCACGGCGCGCGCGCCTCTCCGAGGCTCGTCGATGCTGTCGCCGGTGCCTCGCGCTCGGTGCGAGGCCGAGCGGTCGTCGCACCCGCGCTCATTCACGGTTGATGCCAACCATGAGGTCGTCCGGCCGCTCCTCGTGTCCCGGAGGAATTCAGCGACACGGCCGGTTTTTGTCCCCGTCCATGGAGAGATTCAGCGCCGCTGATCTCCTGATGGCGTCAGGGCGGACAAGGGCGCCCCACGCCGCTGTCACATTGCGGCATTCCGTCACACCGCGATGGGGCCGCGACCCGGGCCGGTGCGCGTGGGGAGAGCGCCGCCTCGTGGAGCTCTCCCGAGGTCCTGCCCCGCGGGCCGGCCGGCGGCGTCCCAGCGCGCCGTCCGCGGCGATCACGCGCTCCGCGCGGCGTGGCCGGGGAGCTCGCCCGCGCCGAGGCGGGGCGCCCCGCGCCCGTGACCGCGCGCGCCGGCGCCGCGTCCAGGCGAGGTCGGAACGCGGCGATCCATGCGTCCAACATCGTCTCCAGTCGTCCTGGGTGTCGACGCGCGCGCGACGCGCACCTGCGTCATCCCGCAATCGATTGCGCTTTGATTCCTGCCATGCCACCCCAGTCGACAGGGGCACGCCAGGCCTCCGGCTGAAAAGGCAGCAGGATATCAGGTCATGTCAGCGATGCAGCTCGACGGAGAGAAAACCTCTGCGTTGGCGTACATGTTGCCGAGCTCGGCAAGAGACGCCCACGCCGGATGCGCTCCGGAACCTGTCCGCGCAAGCCCCGTGGAGGGATTGGCCTCCATCACAAGCAAGGTTGAGAAGAGCCATGACCGATCAGCAACAAACATTCAGCCGCAGGCATCTCTTGCGCGTCTTGCATGGAATGAGCCAGCTCGCCGTGGTGGCCACCGCGGCGCCGGCGTTCGGCGGTACGGATTCCTGGAGGAGGAGCGCTCGGACCACGCTCACCTCGGGGCTGCCCGAGGAGGTGGGCATGAGCTCCGCGAGGCTGGAGCACGTCTTCGCGCGGATCCAGCGCCGGGTGACCGACGGGCTGATCCCCGGCGCCACGGCGCTGGTCGCGCGGGGCGGCGTCATCGTGGGACAGCGGGCCTTTGGCACCAAGGTCGCCGGCACCGACGAGCCCGTCACGCTCGACACGATCTTCGACGTGCAGTCGATCACCAAGGTGCTCTCGACCGCGGCGTCGGCGCTCGCGCTCGTGCAGGAGCGCCTGATCCGCCTGGATGATCCGGTCGCCCAGTACCTGCCGGAGTTCGCCGCGAACGGAAAGGAGGAGATCACCGTCCACGACATGCTCCGGTATTCGGCCGGCTTGCCGATCGACAATCAGTTCCTGGACGTGCCGGACGCCGAGGAGGTCTGGCGCCGCATGGCCGAGACGCCGGTCGAGTACGCCCCGGGCACGTCGGTGGTGTACAGCGACCTGGGCTATCGCCTGCTCGGGCGCCTGATCGAGGCGGCCGCGGGGGAAGATCTCGACACGGTCGCGCGGACGCGCCTCTGGAGGCCGCTCGGCATGGTCGACACGATGTACAACCCGCCCGCGGAGCTCCGCGAGCGCATCGCGGCCACGGGGTACTCCGCGCACCGGGGTTACCTGGTCCGGGGCGAGGTGCAGGACGAGCAGGACTTCGCGCTGGGGGGCGTCACGGGCTGCGACGGCGTCTTCTCCACCGCGAGGGACATCGCGGTGTTCTGCCAGATGATGCTGAACGGCGGGGCGTATGGCCCCGCCCGGGTCCTCGGGCCCAGCCTGGTGCGCCTCATGACGATGAACAACACGCCGCAGGTGACGGAGGAGGCGACCGACATCTCGCCCATCGACAACCTGATCTGCACGCCGAAGGGGCTCGGCTGGGAGCTGCGAACGGGGTGCTTCTCGCACGGCGGCATGCGCCTGTCGCGGAGCGCCTACGGCAAGATGGGCGGCACCGGCTCGTTCGTGTGGGTCGATCCGGCGCGGGAGCTCATCGGCGTGCTCCTGACCAACCACGGCCTGCCCCAGTCGCTCGAGGCGAGCGCCTGGCACCAGATGTTCGACTCCATCGGCTGCACCGAGTACTTCGACGGCCTCGTCAACGCGATCCACGATTGACCGCGCGCGGCGCGCGCCCTGCGCCGCGAGCGCGGGGCGCGGCGGTCGGCGCCCCGCGCGCCCGCTTCAGGCCGGCCGAAGCCCGGTGCGCTGCGCGCGGAATCGCGTCGGCTCACGGGCTGCCGCCGGCAGGCGCCGCGAGCGGGATGAGGAGCTCCGGCGTCTGGACCCACACGACGAGATAAGGCTCGTCAGAGCGGCGGCGGACGAGCAG
Source organism: Sorangium cellulosum (assembly GCF_004135735.1). GTDB lineage: Bacteria > Myxococcota_A > Polyangia > Polyangiales > Polyangiaceae > Sorangium > Sorangium cellulosum_F. Next base: position 1,796,015 of record NZ_CP012670.1, read on the forward strand.
CACGACGAACGGGCAGGTGAAATAGAAGGCCCTCGGGGGGGCCGCGCATGCAACGCCGAGGTGCGCGGAGCTCTTGACTTCGGCGCCTCGAGCATCCAGCCGGAGCTGGATATCCTGCTGCGCTTCCGAGACGACGAAGCCGCGCGCCCCCGCGTTTTTCAGCTTGCGCCCTGCGAGCTCGCGGTAGTTGCGCGTGATGGCCATGTCGACGCAAGGGATGGCTAGTTGATCCTCCGGATCGAGCGGCGCCCCTTCTCCCCGTGCGAGGGAGAGAACACGGCTGGCCGTGTCTTTCAGCGTTCGACGCGCCTCGACTTGCGCGATGAGAACGCGGTCTTCCGGCTGCGTCGTCGTGAGCTCCAGGACCGCCTCGTCCGGGGGTGCGCTGTGATGCACCAGCACCTGGCGCGCCATCGCTCTTCGCTCCTCTTCGGGGCCCTCGTCCCCCAGGTCGAACCCCTCCACCGGCGTGCCGCGGAAGAAGACTCCGTATTTCGCGGGGCGGAACGGGACGGGATACGCTAGCTTCTTGCTGAGCAGGCGATAGAGGAGCAGCATGTCCGGGCTGGGCGCATTCCAGCGTGGCTGCTCGCCGCCGCGCTGCTCGACGGCGTGATGCAGCTCCTCGAGGTCCGCGTCCTCGCCGAGGCCGATCCAGGAGAAGGCCGACGCGTCATCGACGAGCCCGTTCGGCAGGGGGGGCGGCGAGCTCCTTCAACAGGAAGTCGTCGACATCCTCAGGGCGACCGCTCCGCCGACGCGGTCGCATAGCGTCCGCAAGGCCATCCGGAATGTCGCGCAATAGACGATGTTCTTGCCCGGGCGATGTGGGGCGGAGAGCCGAGGGACCACGAGCGTGTCGACGAACTCGGTGTCGGGGCGCATGGGACGACGCTATCGGCACACGCGCGAGGCGGCAAGGCGCACGCTCGCGGCCGCTCGCCGACGAGCGAGGGAGACAGACGCCTCGGGTCGCTCGTCTGCGAGCCCGCCCGTCTTCGAGCCTCGACGGCCAGGCGGCGCGTGGCCGCCGGCGCGGCCTCGTCGCGGCACGCGGCCCGGCCGCTCGGTGTGCACGCCGAGCCCAGCGGCCACCTCGCGCGCGATCGATGTGCGGCCGCGCGGCGCAGTCCGCTCCGCGCGGGCGCCGGAATGGCCGCTGGCCCCGCGCTTGTATCCCCGCCTCGACGCGGCCGTTCCGCGGGGCGCCCTGTGCCCGCGGAGGGCCGGGGAAGGGGAGTTTCCATGAGTGGAGTCGTGAGCGCGCCCCCACGCGGGCGCCTCCGGCTGCGGCCGCTCGCCGAGCGGCCGCGGTGCAGCATCATCATTCCCTGTTACAACGAGGAGGGGTTCATCGAGGACGTCCTCCGCGCGGCCCTCCAGCAGCGTTATCCGCCCGATCTCCTCGAGATCTTCGTGGTCGACGGCGGCTCGACCGACAGGACACGGGAGATCGTCGCGCGCGTCGCGGCGGCCGATCCCCGGGTGACGCTGCTCCACAACCCCGGTCGCGTCCAGGCCGCGGCGATGAACCTCGGCATTCGCCGGTCGCGAGGGCAGGTGATCGTCCGGATGGACGCGCACGCGGACTACGCCGACGACTACGTGGCTGCGTCGGTGGCGGTGCTCCGGAGGACCGGCGCGCTCAACGCGGGCGGCGCGGCGCGGCCGCGGTACCGCAACGGCTTTCAGCGGGCGCTCTGCGCGGCGCTGTCGAGCCCCCTCGGCGTGGGCGGCTCGGCGTACCGGGACCCGTCGCGGGAGGGGTTCGTCGAGTCCGTGTTCAACGGCGCCTTCCGTCGCGAGGCGTTCGAGATCGCCGGCCTCTACGACCCGGCCGCGATCACCAACGAGGACGCCGAGCTGAACCAGCGCATCATCGAGGCGGGCGGCGCGGTCTACCTGTCCCGGGCGATCGTCGCTCATTACTACCCGCGGGCGTCGCTCGCGGCGCTGGCGCGGCAGTACTTCGCCTACGGCATGGGGCGGGCGCGCACGCTGCTCTGCCGGAGGCGGCTGCTGTCGCTCCGGCCGATGGTGCCGTTCCTCGCGGTGACGGTGTTCGCGCTCCTCGCGCTCGCGTCCGTGGGGCTCGCGTCCATCCGTCCGGCGCTCGCCGGCGCGTCGCTCGCTTACGCCGCGCTCGTGATCGCGGAGTCGCTCCGGCTCTCGCGGCGCGCCTCGGTCGCCGACTTCCCCTTGCTCTGCGCCCTCTTTCCCACGATGCACGCCGCGCACGGGCTCGGGTTCTGGGCCGGGCTGCTCCGCGGCGCGCGAGATCGCGCGCGCCGGCGCGAGGCGGGGCGCCTTCCGGTCCGGTGACGGGCCGCCTCGCGGCGGCGGGGCGGCGCGTTGAGGGGCCGCGGCCCCTCTGGTAGGGTCCTCGCCGTGAGCGCGGAGGGGACATCGTTTGCGTCGGTCGCGGCCGATCTCATCGCGCTGTCCCGCTGGTGCTGCGAGCGAGGGTGGACGCCGGCGACCAGCGGTAATTTCTCTGCCCGGCTCGGCGAGGGCACCTTCGCGATCACGGCGTCCGGGCGGCCCAAGGGCGCGCTCGGCCCCTCGGACATCGTGGTCGTGGACGCCGACGGGCGCCTCGCCCGGCCGGCCGCCGGCCGCCCGTCGGCCGAGACGCTGCTGCACTGCCAGCTTTACCGGCGCTCCAGCGCGATCGGCGCGGTCGCGCACACCCACTCGCGGGCCGCGACGGTGCTGTCGCGCGGCGCCCTGCGGGCGGGATACGTGACGATCTCGGGCTACGAGCTGGGCAAGGCGCTCTCCGGGGTGACGACGCACGACGAGGCCGTGCTGCTCCCCGTGTTCGCCAACACGCAGGACATCGCGCGGCTGGCCGAGGAGGTCGAGGCGCTCATGTCGGCGCACCCTCCGGTGCACGGCTACCTCATCGCCGGCCACGGGCTCTACACGTGGGGGGCGAGCGTCGCGGACGTGCGCCGCCACGTCGAGGCGCTCGAGTTCCTGCTCGACTGCGCGCTGCTGGAGGGGAGGAGCGCGTGAGTGGGGGGGCGCGGGCGGCGGCGTGGGGCAGGGGAAGAGGGGGATCCGGTCGCAGCGGAGCCAGCGGGTGAGGGGGCGCAGCGCGGGGCGCCGGCGGGGCGGTCCCACAAACTCGCGCCTCGTGGCGGCAATGGCCAGTTGAACGGGGGAGGTGATCCGGGGGGAATGCGCTGCGCTGCGGGCCGGCGCTCGGGTTTGTGGGGGCCTGCCCCGCCGGCGCCCCGCGCTGCGCCCCCTCACCCGCTGGCTCTTTGTCGAGGAGCCAGGGCCGGGGCGCGAGCGCGCGCTGTGCAACCGCGGCGGGACGGCGCTAGCCTCCCCGCATGTCCGTCATCCCACCGGCCGCCGGACCGCTGCGGCCCGAGCGCGCGACGATCGCGGACTGGCTCGCAGAGCCCGACGATCCAGCTCGACGGCTGCCCGCGACCTCGGTGACAAGCGGAGCATCTATCCTACGGCCGGCGTCGGCCATTCCTGGATCATCGATCCGGCGAACCGAGTGCTGATCGTCTATCGCTGGACACGAGAAGGATACCTCCTCGCCCCGAGCGCCGGCGCGGACGCCCTGGTGCGCGCAGAGCCGTTCGATGCGCTGGAGCTCGGGGTAGGGCTCCTGTTCGGCGACGAGGGAGAGCGGGAGGCCGGGACATCGGATCGGTGAGGCGATCGCGGCGAAGGACCCGGGATCGCGCGAGCGGCGGCGTCGCGCGGCGCGTCCCCGATGCGCCTGTCAACGCTACAGCAGACTGGCGCCGATCCAGAGCCCGGGCTCGTACGCGACGAGCACGTCCACGTCGCTCGACCCGAGCACGAGGAAGCTCGCCGGCGTGACGCCGACGAAGAAGCTCGAGGTGATCGGGAACTGCATCCCCCACGCGAAGCGGCCGCCGAAGGCGCCGACGCCCTCGAAATACGGCGAGTCGAAGGAGATGCGGTAATAGCCCGGCGTGATCCCGGCCGACATCTCGAAGTGCGGGCCGATGCCCCAGAGGAACCGGAGCGGCACGCCGGCCGCAATCTGGTGGACGTCGACGGTGAAGACGCTCCGGAGCTCGACGCCGATCTCGAAGCGATGCGGTTCGCTCATGGGGAAGCGCGCCACGGCGGCAAGATCCAGGGACAGGCCGTCGGTCACCGTGAAGCGATCCGGGACGAAATAACCGGACATTCCGAGCGACAGCGCCAGCCGGTGCGCGTTGGCCTCCCGCTGGATGTTCGGCCCGGGCTTCGGGACCGCGGGGGCCGGAGGCGCCTCCGGTGCGCGCTCCGACGACGGCGCACCCGCCGCGAGCGGGGGAGGGGAGGGCACGGTGCCCGCCGGCGGCGGCGCGTGCGGATACGGCGGCGCGGGGTACCCACCGGGCGGCGGCGGGTAGGGATAGGGCGGCGCGGGGTACCCACCGGGCGGCGGCGGGTAGGGGTAGTGCGGCGCGGGGTGGCCACCGGGCGGCGGCGGGTAGGGGTAGTGCGGCGCGGGGTGGCCACCGGGCGGCGGCGGGTAGGGGTAGTGCGGCGCGGGGTGGCCACCGGGCGGCGGCGGGTAGGGGTAGTGCGGCGCGGGGTGGCCACCGGGCGGCGGCGCGTCCGTGGGCTCCGCGGGGCGGGCCGGCTGGGCGGCGGCGTCGCCCGGGGCGAGGCAGAGGGACGCGAGCGAGAGCAGCGCCGGCGCCACGGCAGGAGCGCGGGGCGCCCGGCGCGCGCGCACGACGGCCGCCCCGAGCCCGACCAGCAGCGCCAGCGAGACGAGCTGCGCCGTGCTGAGCCCGCCGTAGACGCCGCGCCCGGCGTCCCCGCGGAGGAGCTCGATGAGGAACCGGCCCGCGGCGTAGAGCGCGAGCCACGTCGCGAACGCGCGGCCGTCCCGGTGCCCCCGGGCGAGCCACAGGGCCGCGATCGCGCTGGCCACGGCCCCGAGCGCCGCCTCGTAGAGCTGCGTGGGATGCACGGGCAGGCTCGGCGAGCCGAGGGGCACCCAGCCGGCCGCCGCGTGGTCCGCCGCCGCGAGGCTGCCGGCGGGGAAACGGACGCCGAGCGCGATCGCGGTCGCGCGGCCGTAGTCGCACCCCGCAAGGAAGCAGCCGGTGCGCACGCACGCGTAGGTGATCCCGAGCCCGGGCACCAGCCGGTCGAGGAACGGGAGCACGGGCGCGCCGCGCCGGCGCAGCGCGAGGACAGCGACCCCGACCCCCGCGATGAGACCGCCATAGGCAGCGCGCCCCGCATGCAGCACCGGCGCCCACGAGCCCCGCGCGAGCGCCTCGGGCGCGGCGCGCAGCGCCTCGAAGGCGTAGCCGCCCAGGAGCGCGGCGACGTAGCCCGCGAGCAGCGCGCGGCCCTCGACCGCCACGTCGCCGCGATCCCGGCGCACGAGCCAGAAGAACGCCATCGCCCCGAGGAGCCCCGCGACGGCGACCATCACCGCGTACGTCGGCGTGAGCCACGGCGGCAGGCCGTGGCGATCGAGCCAGCGCATCAGCGCCGGGCTCACGCGCGCCTCCGGATGCGCAGCGCCATGTAGCCCGCGGGCGCGAGCAGCCAGAGCACGGCGCCGAGCGGCGGCGGCGCGTCCGGGCGGCCGCCGGTCCGGGCGAGCGGCCCGGCGCTCAGCCGGCAGCTCGAGCCCTTGCAGCTCTCGTCGCAATCGCGCTGGTTCTGGTTGCAATCGCTGCAGTTCTGGTTGCAGTCGCTGCAGTTCTGGTTGCAGTCCGCGACGTCGTCGTTGCAGCTCGCGCAGCTACATCCGCCCGAGTCCGTCGCGCCGCCCGAGGGGCCGCTCCAGGCGCCCGAGGGGAGGGTCGGCCGGCCGTGCTGCAAGCACAGGTCGAGCACGGCCATGCAGCCCTGGTCCGCGGCGAACGCGCGCGCGCCATCGCGGTCCGCGATCGGCAGCGCGGCGCACGCGCCGTCGCCCGCGGACAGGACGCATTCCCCGACCGCCTCGATGCTCATCAGCGCGAGCACGCAGAGCGCCTCGGCGTGCAGCTCCCCGGCGTTGACCCACGCGCACTCGGCCTGCGCGTCCGCGAACGTCGGGTCGGTGCGCTCGTGCTCGCACCGCCCCGCCGCGGCGCAGGTGCACACCTGTCGCACCTCGGCGGCGCACACGGCGAGCGACGGCGGGAGGTGGTAGGGGTTCGCGCGCACGGATCTCGGCTCGATCCGGGGCAGCTCCGATATCACGACGGCGCCGCCCGACGGGCCGGGGGGCGCGGGCGCGTCCGGGGGCGCGAGGGCGCTCAGCGCGACCAGCCACGAGGCGTTGACGTAGACCGTGCGGTCCTGCGCGATCACGCCCGCGGGCAGCCCGGTGACGCGGACGAGGTCGCGCGCCCCCGCGCGCCGCGCGATGTCCGCGAGGATCTCGCCGGCCCGGCCGCCGAGCGCGGCCTCCTCGAGGCGCGCGGTCGAAGGCGACGGCGGCTCCCCCGCGAGGACGGGCCGCTCGAGCGGCCCCTCGGGGGCGCCGGGGGCGCGCTCCGCCGCGAGGGAGCGCAGGACGAAGCCGTCCGCGGACGGCTCGAGGGCGCCGAGGACGATGGCGTCCTCGCCCCGGTCCTCCCGCGCCGCGTCCGCGCTGCGGACCAGCGCGGGGACGCTCGCGATCTCCGCGTCGGCGACGGCCGCCTCGTCCCCGCCGGCGCCGTGCGCCTCCTCCAGCCGCGCGGCCATCTCGTGCAGGGCTTGCTCGGGCAGGGTCGCGAGGACCTCCGGCGCGGCGCTCAGCGCGTCGCGCAGCGGCAGGTCGTCGTACGGCGGCGTCTCCACGCTGCACGCCCCGAGCGCCGCCGGGAGCGCGAGCAGCGCAGCGGCACGGAGGATCGCTCTCTCGATGATCGCCTTGGTTCGCATGCCCCCTCCCGGAAGCCCCATGAGGCGCGCGCCTCCCGACACGACGCTCCCCGCTCGACCGGGCGAGCGGGGAGCGTCGTGTCGGTGAGGGCGTTTGCGATCACGGTATCAAAAGATCATTCCGGGAAGATATCGATGCGCGCGCGGTGAGCGATGGAGCCCCGGGTGCGACCCGGACCCTCGGCGTGCTCGTCGGGATGCGCACCTCCCCGCCCGGCCTGGGTGTTGCGTCCACCCTGGCCGCCAGCTCCCATCAATCTGGGCAGGCCTCGCCGCCGGGCTTGACGGTGCCGGATCGTTCGGATTTCCTCTCCCCGTCGAACGCCGCAGTTTTCCTGCCTCGCAGCCCCGCTCGGCAAACAAGGAGAAGCAGCGAAGATGATCCGATCCACGCGAGCCGCGGCGGCGGCCATGACAAGCCTGTTCCTGGCCCCGCTCGGCGGGTGCGTCGCGGCGTCGGGGGCTCGGTCTCCCGCCGCGGCCACTGCCCCGCCGCCCTGTCCCGAGCCCGCGGCCCCTGCGGCGACGGCCGCGCCCGGCACGGCGGCCCCCGCGGCGGCGGATCTCGACGCGCTCTACCGGGAGGCGATCTTCAAGTCCGCCGTCGCCACGCCTGCTGCCGCGCGCAAGCTCGTGCCGCTCAAGCCCGACGCGAACGGCACCTACACCGTGACCACCTGGGCCGGCTGCCGCGGCGACGGCGGGTCGAACCGGTGTGGCGTCTACGAGCCGCAGAAGACGGTGGACGTGAAGTGGGACGTGTGGGTCACGAGCAACCACGAGGTCCAGACCAAGTGCAAGGCGTGGACAGGCGATGTGGTGCTCAAGATCCACCAGCTCCTCGGCATGTCGGCCCCGCAGCCGCCGCTCCCCGCGGACACGGTGGAGCGGCAGTTCGTCACGTTCTCGGGGGTGCCGGCCGAGAGCATCTTCCGCCCGTGCACGGACACCCGCGTCGACACCGACTCCTGCAACGCGACGGAGCTGCCTGAGCATCAGGCCGCCGACGCGCCGGCCGATTACTACAGGTGGTTCGCTCAACAGGCGATGTCCTCGTGGCAGGTGCCGAAGGAGGACCAGGCGCCCACGGGCTTCCCCTGGACCAGGCTGGGCTACACGTACAACTGGGCACCGGGCGCGGACATCTACGGGGCGTCCGAGTACGTGATCCCTGGCAGCGCGAAGCCGGTCAAGCTCACCGTCGTCGCCGTCCAGACCGCCAAGGATTTCTGCCGGCCCTGAGCGCCGACCTGGGTGCGGGGCCCGGCCGCCGGGCCCCTTCGCTCAGCTCCTCCTGGGGAGTGGCAGCGGCCCCGGGCGCCGAGCTCCTGTCATAGCTGCTCGACGGTATTGTGCTCGTAGTACTCGACGAGCTCCAGGCCGGACCCGTTGAGCCCCGCCTGGGCATTGATGTAAGGCAGGGCGTCTCGGACGGCCTTCATCGTCGTGGCGATGGCGCGCCGAGTCCCCACGACCAGCGCGGCGTGGTGCTCCACCGCCCGCCGCGGATCCGTGACGTAGCGGAAGAGCTTCTGGATCTCCGGGATGTACACGCGCCCGCGCGTCCCGAAGGTCTGAATGCGCTCTTCCTTCACCTGGCCCACGCCGCCGTACATGAAGATCTTGCCTTCACGCGCGTTGGTACAGGGGCGCAAGAACGCGCAGGTACCGGGCTTGAGGTCTCCGTCGACGGCTCCCCAGCTGTTCTCCCGCCCCACCACATCCGCCAGGATCCGGTGCTCGGTGATCTTGGAGCCCGGGTGCATCACGCTCTTGGCCCACACCCCACAGTGGAAGAGATCCACCTCCTGCCTCTCGTCGTCGAACATGTTGTTCCAGTCCCCCAGGACCGGGATCAGCCCCGAGGCGCTCTGCAGCATGTACATGCCCATCCAGCCAGCGATGTCGGTCTCGCAGGCGGCGGGCAGCAGGCGCTCGGAGAGCATGCTCATGCACGTGCAAGGCATGACCCCCACCTCGCCTCCCACCTGGTACTTCTGCATCTCCGTCCAGCAGCGCACCGCAATGCCGTCGAGATCGTTCTCCTCGACGAAGCGGTCGAAGACGACGCCCATGCGCGCGATGGCGTCCAGCGAGGCCGAGGGCACCTCCTCGGCCCCGAAGTGCCCGCGGATCTCGTCTTTCTTCGCGGACAGGCGCGCAGGAGGCACGTCGCGCATCTGGCGATCGAGGGCGATCAGCTCCAGCCCCACGGTGCTCAAGCCGAGGTGCCCCAGCAGCTCGGTCGACACGGTGGTCACCGTCTGGAAATCGTCCGGCCCGGAGCCGACCAGGCCGAGGCGCACGCCTCGCCCTCGCCGACGAAACTTGGAGGCCAGCACGCAGGTGGCGTGAAACGCCCGCAGGTCGTCGGCGAAGGCGACCGAGTCGACCGCCTCGCAGTGCTTCGAGGTGAGGGTGTAGGGGTAACCGATGTGGCGCAGGGCATTGGTCGCGGAGAAGCGACCACAGGCGCCGTCCCGACGCCCTCGCTGGCCCATCTTGCCCTGACCGCGCACGTCCGGCTCGGTGTGAATCAAGACGGGGACGTTCAGATCCGCCAGGCGCAGGAAATCCCGGATGCCGTTCTCGTCCGAGAAGTTGTACATCGAGCAGACGATCCCGATGGCCCCGCCGCCGTCCACCCCGGCGCGGTGCTCCTGCGCCTTTGCGGCGGCGCGCTTGGCGTCTGCATAGGTCTCGACATGGCCCAGGTCGACGTACTCCGCCGCATCGCCGAGCAGCCCCCGCACCACGGAGGCCGTGGCCTGGGCGCCCTCCACGGCGAACTCCGTGGGAAAGCTGCCGCGGTTGCCCATGAATCCCAAGATCACCGGTCTCCGGCTCATTGTCGTCCTCCTGATAAGTGTTCCAAGCCCGCACGCTCGAAGCGCCTCGCCTCGATCCTTTCAGCCTGGCCGCCCGGACGCTCGACGATGCGCTGGAGGCGACGTGACGCCTCGGCGCGGCCATCGCCCGCTTCGATCAGGTCGATGTCATGAACACCGCAGTGCGTCGCGCCCAGCGTGGTGATGCGCCCGAAGCTCGCGTCCATCTTCCTACGAGCACGGGTCGACGCGTCCTTGCCCTCATCCCGGGGGAAGTCGATCGTCCCCGGACCGAACGGATCGTGACGTCCGTGGGTTGTACATCAGAGGAGGGACTTAGGCAAGACTATTTACGAAGTGGGCGCCAGGGTGCCGGCCTCGGGACCGGTGGCTCACGGTGATGCCTTCGCGCACGGCGAGGTCAGTCAACATTTTGAGCTTCTTGGATTTTCTCACACTGGCGAGATCGCGCGGGGAAAGCGTCCAGCCATCTTCCCCTGGCGGGCCTCCCTGCACGCCCTGCCCACCGAGCTGCCCTCGGCCTCCCCTGCTTCCGGCACCGCCCCTGCCCGTGATGACCCGGGTCTCCCGCAGCGTCAGCTTGCTGCCCGAATGGGCGAAGATCGCGCCGCCGCCGCCGCCGCCCGACGCGCCGCCCGGCGCCGCGTCGCCGCAGGCGCTCCGTCCGCCCGGCGCGTCGCCGCCGCCGCCGCCCCCGTGGCCGGGCGCTCCCGTGCCACCCCTGCTGCCAGGCACGCCTTGCCACCCGACCTCGGTGAGGCGTCCACCCTGGCCGGCTGCGCCGGGCGCGCCCGGCGCGCCGTCTTCCCCACGGCGCCCGTGCTCGCACCCAGCGCCGTCCTTCGGGCCCGCGCCGCCCAGGCCCGCGTTGCTGGGGTTTACGGCCGGCAGCGGCTTGCCGTGCTCGCGATCGCGGTCTGGATCACCGTTGACGCCGTCTTCCAGTGCGAGCAGCATCCGGAAGACATGAGGCACGGACTGAGCGGAACGACGCGTGCACTCGTGCTGTGCGGCTGTGCCTGTGCGCTGCTCGTCGTTCCGGCGCCGGCACGGGCTTTCGAGCTCAGCGGTGGTGTGAGCGTGGGCGGGCTCCAGATCGGGACCGGCCCCAGGCTTGCGCTAAGTCCTTTCGGCGGGCTGCTCTGGCGGTGGGAGAGAGATTTCCTGCTCGAAGTCCACAACATGTCCAGCGTCGTCCCCGGCGCACGCGCAGGGGTTTACGATCGAACGGCGGCCAGTCTCGTGTATGCCTGGAAGACTGGCAAGGTCAGCCTCGGGCCGTCCTTCTCGATATACGCGATGCCGGTGTGCGGCATCAAGAGCTGCAACCGCGTGGTGGGGGTTGCTCCGGGCGGTCACGCTCAGACCGATTGGTACTTCTCCGAGCCCCTGGGCGTGTCCGTGAGCGCCAACCTGGATTGGGCTGGTGGAAATAGTCGTGTGCTTCATGGCGATCTGGTGGCGATGATCACGGCTGGACCTGTCTGGAGATTTGGAGAAGACTTGAAATTAACAGAGTCTTTGCTGTCCTGCTTCTCGGTTTTGTGGGTTGCAACTACGATGTCGGCGAATGCTGGCTCCCCGGCGAGGAGACGAGCGGTGCCGGCGGTGGCATCATCAACCCGACAGGGGCCGGGGGCTTCGGGAGTGTGCCGCTGAGGCCACAGGGCATCGATGGCGAGTCCTATGATCTATGCGCCTCGCAAACGGTGACGTGCACGGTCACATGGAAGGCCGATTCGAGCGTTTGCCAAGGGCGAGGAAGCGCAGGGAGCTGCACGACCCTGTACCAGGGCCAGCATACATCGCTCGACGAAGCCGAGGTGCGGTGCGAGTTCGCCAGCGGGGTGAGGACCGGCTCCGGTGCGCAGTCTTGCAGCTCTTGTGAGTGGGGGACAGGTTCGGCCGGCGACTCTTGTCGGAAAATATGCGAAGAGAGAGCGGAGGCTTGCGAGGCGGACTGTCGCAAAATTCCTGTGGAAGACAAGCCATCTCGTCGGAGGTGCTGGGAGAGGTGTAACAATGTCTATGCTGAATGCATCAGGAAGTGCAAGGGTTGACCGATGAGCGCGCACCCGGTTCCTGGAGCGCTGGAGCGTACACTCCAAATGACCCTTGCTGGGTCGAACGCCGTCCGCGACATCGTCGTTCGTATCGGGTTACCAGAGCGCGATCCCGTCCCGGGCGGGGACTTCCGGGTGTTGGTTGAGATCGAGGGATTCGATGCGCCGTATTCTCGCCATTTTCATGGTGTCGACAAACTTCAGGCGTTGCTCGCCGGGTGCTGGGTTGTGCCGCAAATCTTGGCTGCGCTTGCCCCAGTGGGCGCCAGGATGACATGGCTCGGAGAAGACGACCTCGGGTTCGGGCGTTCTTCTGCACCTCCCTGAAACCCACTTGCCGGAGTCTATTTAAGGAAGAGAGGGTGCCTGCGAGACGGAGTGTTGGTTGTAATGTTGATTGCGATGATGAATATGTCTCGCGCCTCACAGAGTGCGATCGAGGCTGCTGGGGGTGCCAGTGTTTGAGCTCATTACGACATTCACGCCCGTGGACGGGAGCTCGCCCCGAACCATCATTCTCCGCATCCGCGATGTCCGCCCCGATCCAGATGGCTTCACGTGGTCCGTCACGGTTGATGTGCTCGGGTTCAAGTAGGATGATAGTGTGCGCCTGAAACAAGTGGACTGGGCGGCGGCAATCGAGGACGCCGGGCGATTCATCACGAGGATGGTGACGGACAAGGTGGAGCTCGCGGGCGGAGGAACGCTTGACCCGCCCATTTTTCCTCCGGATACACCTTGACCACGCGACGCCTCGCCGCGACCGAACGGCTGGAGTCCTCGTCCGAGCGCGAGGGGAGCGGGGGCGCAGACCTGAGCAACGCCTAGCCTGGAATCAAGGAGGGAGGGGCGCGGCTGCCGCGCGCGCGGACCTACGGCTCGAAGCGCATCATCTCGGCGGAGAAGCCGTCGCTGCCCCGGTTCGCCTTGTCGCGCGTCTCGTCGAAGACATCCGCGATGCCGCCCTGGCCAGCTGGACCGATCTCGAACGTCACGCGATCCAGGGTGAGCTGCTCGTCATCGGCATAGACGATGCCGATCGAGGGCCCGCCGGAGCCCCCGCCGCCGTAGCCGCCCGTGCCGCCCCAGCCGCCGTAGCCGCCTCGGCAGGCGTGTTCGCCGAGCGTGGGCGATTCCCCCGGCGGGCCTCCCTGCGCGCCCTGTCCGCCCATCCGGCCTTCGCCCCCCTTGCCGCCGTAGCCGCCCTCGGCCGTGACGACACGGGTCTCTCGGAGGGTCAGCTTGCTGCCCGAGTGGGCGAAGATCCCGATGCTCGCGCCGCCCGCGGCGCCGCCGCGACCGCCCGTGCCGCCGCAGCCGCCGCCGCCGCCCGAGCCGCCCGACGCGCCGCCCAGCGCCGCGTTGCCGCAGGCGCTCCGGCCGCCCGGCGCACCGCCGCCGCCGCCGCCCCCCTGGCCGGGCGCTCCCGTGCCGCCCTGGCGGCCGGGCACGCCCACCCACCCGGCCTCGGTGAGGCGTCCACCCTGACCGGCGGCGCCGGGCGCGCCCGGCGCGCCGTCTCCCCCACGGCGGCCATCCCGGCACGGGGCGCCGTCCTTCGCGCCCGCGCCGCCCAGGCCCGCCTCGCCGGGGGTCGAGGCCGGCAGCGGCTCGCCGTCCTCGGCATCGCCACCGCGGTCCGGGGCCCCGTCGCCCCCTTTGCCACCCGTCGACACCATGTCACCGCACACGGTCGTCACCGCGGACGCGCCGGCCACGGTCGCTGCCGAGCAAGCGTCCCTGCCGATCGCTCCGATCTCCCCGTACGCTGGCTGCGGATCAACGTAGACCGCATCCTGTCCGTTCTCGCCTGACCCGCCCCTGTCCGCCTCGATCACGCTCCGAAGCACCTCCACGACCGCGCCCGGCTCGAGCCTCAACGCGATGGAATCGAGTCCCTGCCCCAATCTCCGCTCCTGCAGCACGTGCATGTCCACGATCGTGGATACGCCGTCGGTGGTCCCCTCGCCGTCGTCCTGCGCTGCCACCACGGTGATCGGGATGGCGTTGTCCGACGGCGGTAGGAGTATTGCCATGTGGTAGTATTTCCTTTCCTTGGAGTGCTTCCACCATGGCCTGGTCCCGAAGCAATCGTAGCCGCCCAACAGATCGATGCCGGAGGGCAGCGTGATGGCCTCGAAGTAATTCTCGTTGCAGACGATCACCCGCCCCCGTGCGCGCGGCGCGATCGCGATCGCATGGGCGAGCGTCTTCACCGGCTCCTCCTTCGTGCCGGGATTGCCGTCGTCCCCCCAGAGCGCCGTCACGAACACCCCGCAGCGGTCTAGCACGCGCCGTGCGGCGAGGCTCTCGAGACACGCCTCCTCCGAGGGCTCGGCCGAGGGGTCTGCGTCGCAGGTGCCCCCGTCCGCGCACGGTGGGGCGAACGGCTCCGCTCCGCACCCCAGGGCGGCCGGAGAGGACAGCAGAAGGACCCATGCAGCGGCTGTGATTTTCATGATCTTCTCTCTGCCCATCCCCGTGAGAAATCCCTCATCGGGGCGGCACAATCAGCTCCGGGAACTCCCAGAGGACGGCGGTCTTGCCGTCCTCCCCATTGGCGTTGTCGTCGCTCGGTTCGCCTCCGCGTCCTCCGGCGCCGGGGGCGCCCCAACTCCACTCGGCGCTCTCCGTGAGGTGAATGCTGCTGTCTACGAACCCGACGGCGACGGAGACGCCCCCGAGCCCTCCGCCACCATGGCCGCCGTTGCCGCCGTTGCCGCCGCGCCCACCCTCGCATGCATAGTAGGACTCGGGGGCGATAGCTCCGCGGGGACCCTCTGCGCCCCCCTTGCCACCTTCTTGCCCCCGCCCTCCGTTGCCGCCGCGCCCCCCTTCGCCGACGAAGATGTCGGTCTTGTCCACCATGACGTGCGCATGCAGCGCGATGATCCCGAAGCTGCCGCCCCCGTAGCCGCCGCCTCGGCCGCCGCGCCCCCCGCAGCCGCCGCCCCCGCCCGAGCCGCCGGACGGTCCGCCTTGCGGATCCACAGGGCGGCACTTCCCGTTCTGGCCGACGCCGCCCCCGCCGCCGCCTCCCTGGCCGATCCCCCCGTTCTGGCCGTCCTGTCCCGAGAAGCCCTGCCAGCCGCGCGCGCTGATGCTTCCGTACCTGAGCCACTCCTCCAATCCCGACCCACCTCCGACCCCGTTCGCGCCGGCCTCCCCAGCGCCGCCCTGCTCGCCGGCCGTGCAGGTCATCGGCCCGCCCGTTCCCCCTTCGCCGTCCTCCATCGAGCCAGGCTCCGGTGGCACGCCAGTCGCCGGTGCACCTGGCTCGCCGTCGCCGCCCGCAGCGACGTCGCCGTCGCCGCCCGCGCCGCCGATGGACGTCGTGCCGTCCTCGCACACGGTCACCGCCGGCTGAGCGCCTTCGGTCCAGTCCGCCTGGCATCCCTCCGCGCCCTTATGGCCACCCGCCCCATCCGGCGCCCGCCACGGCGCGCCCTGGGGAGCGCTCTCCCCGTCCGCCCCATCCGCGCCGTTGCCCGCCAGGATCTCGCTCGACACCACGTCCACCGCGGCATCCGCGCGCACGATCATCGCGATCGACGACCCGCTGGGCCGCACCGCATCGGCCGCCACGAGCCGCACGCCGAACACCCTCGACGTCATGCTCGCCTGGCGCGCCTCCACCGTGAGCGGCACCCGCTCCGGCGCCGGCGCGATCTCGGTGAAGCTCTCGTCGCCGCCCCAGGTCCACGCCTCGGTGGCGCAGTCCCGGCCGCCCCAGATCGCGACGCCCGACGGCAGCGTGACCGCCTCCTCGAAGTTCTCCGCGCACGCGTACACCCGCCGCGTCCCCCCGGGCTCCGCGGCCATCTCCACCGCGCGCTGCAACGTCCTGACGGGCGCCTCCCGCGTCCCGTCGTTCGCGTCGTCGCCGCGCCACGCGACGAACACCCCGCACCCGTCCTCCGCCGGGCTCGTCGCGGGGTCGCCGTCACACGGCGACGCCGGCAGCACGGGCGGCATCTCGCCGGGGAGCGGCTCGCAGCTGTACGTCGTCGTGCAGTCCACGGGATAAGAGCATCCGGCACCCCCCGCGGCGCTCCCGCAGCCGAGCGCGATCACCGCGATCGAACGCAGCGTTCCTCGACCTCGCCCCCCGCGCATCCCCATCGCGCCTCCTCGCCTCACCACACGCCCTGAACGACGAGCCCGGCCTGCGTTCCCGTCGTGCTCGGCGCCACCCGGACGCCTTCACGGGCCGGCGTGCCGCCCAGGAGCCACCCCTCCGCGAGGAACGACGCCGCGGTCGCGATCCCGAACACGGCCCCCGTCGCCAGCGCCACGTTGCCGAGCGTGGCGAGCCGATCCCGCCCGGCCACCTCCTTGCGGATCTCCGCGCACGTCGAGGATGCGTCCGGCCACCAGCACGTCGTCGACGTCCAGCCTCGCCGGCGGCGCGCCACGTCGCGCTCGGCCAGGTTGCCGTCGATCACATCGGCCCGCAGCAGCAACACCGTGCCGGTCGCCAGCGCCGCCGTTGCCAGCGCCGCGCCGCCAATCCGCAGCGTCCCCGGCCAGGAAGCCGACGCCGCCGGCGCCCGCGCGGAGGTCGTCGCCGCCTGCGGCTCCGTGACCGCTGTCTTCGCAAGGCCCGCTGGCGCGTCCTCGCCCGCGCTGCTCTCCGCCGCGCGCGGCAACTGGAGCGTCATCTTCGTCTCCGCTCCCGCCCGCGCGTCCAGCGACTGGAATGCTTCCCCTCGGCCCCGCGCCAGGGCCCGCACCATGTGCATGCCAGGCTCGAAGAACAGCCTGTACGTCCGCCTGGGCCGGCCGATGGGCGTGCCATCGATGAGCACCTCGGCGTCCGGCGGGTCCACCGATAGATAGAGCGTCGCGACGCGCTTCACCGCGTCGGCCAGCCCTTTGCCAAATCGCTTCTGCTGCGCAGGAGAGAGCGCCTTGCGCCGCTCGAGGCTCCACGCCAGGTGCTCCGCCGCGTCACGGTACTTGCGCAGCGCGAGCTCACAGAGGCCCAGCTCTCCGCCGATCTCAGCGGCCTCTCTCTCCGTGTCCCATGTCGCGTCGATCGCCTCGAAGGCCGCCTTGTAGGCGGCGTGCGCCTCGGCCCACTGTCCCGATGCCCGAGCTCGCCGCGCGCGGCGAAGATCGTCCTTTACGGTCGAACCGACGCTTCCTCCGGGTGCCGGATTGCGGTCTTCCGCACGGACCGGTTGCGTCATGCCGATCGTGACGCCAAGCATCAGGCCTATCCACAGCGATTGCGCCGCGAAACGCATGCATGGACCGTACTTGCGCCCGCCACACGGCGTCAACCGCGATGAAAAGCGTCACAAAGCGAACGGTTGGATGACAAAATCTCGCCCGACGGCGGAATGCAGCCGTCGGTTCGCCGCTGCGCGGGCCGCCACGCCCCACGTCGTCCACCACCTCACCGCCGGCGGTGTGGTTTGTCGTCGCGGGCGGTGCGGTCCTGCATTTTCTTGAAGCACTCCCGCCGGCTCAGGTGTTCTACCGGTCATGGGCGAGCCCGCCAGCACTCCCGCCGGCTTCGAGTTCTTCCGGCGCCTCGCGAGGCGCTTTGGTGTCCCTGCGCGACACGCAGAGGACATCGCGCAGGAGGCCTTGCTGCGGGGACTCGAAGCGGATCGGCGGGTCGATCTCGGGGAGGCCCGGGCGTCGTACGGCGCCACCATCGTCCTGAATCAGGCGCGGAACCACGTCCGGAACGCACGCCGCCGGGGGGAGGTCCTGACGCCGTTCGACGCGCACGAGCTTCAGGCGGAGTGTCCGAGTCCGGAAGAGCTGGTCCGCAGGCAGCAGCGGGAGGCGCTCATCCGCAACCTGATCAACCAGGTTGACCCCAAGTACCGCGACGTTTTGATCAAGCACGAGCTGGAGGAGATGTCGCTCGCCGAGATCGCCTCCGAGCTGGGGCTCAAGCCGAAGACGGTGAGGACGCAGTACCGCCGAGCGCGCCAACACCTGGACGCGGCCATGGAACGCTGGAAGGCGCGGCAACGCTCGCGCGGGTGGGACGACGCGGCATGCGTCCCCTTCGCCATCGATCTGGGCGGCCGCGAGGGCTGGGCGAGCAAGTTAGGCCGCCTGGGCATCAAGATCCTGATTCAGGCAGCGGTCGTCGTCCTGACCGGCGCCGTCGTCGCGGCGTTGCCGGGCTCGTTCAGCCCGGAATCGTGGTTGCGGCCGGCGGCGGTGCACGCACCTGCGGCGCGGGAGATCGCACGGCCGCCGGCCCAACGCCCGATGCGGGCGACGGCCGCCCACGAGATCGCGCAGCCGGCGCAGGACGGCGGCGCACGCGCGGAGGCCGCAAGGAGCCGCGTGCCAGCGTCGGCGGGCGCGCCGGCTCGTCGTACCTTGTTCTCCGTCGGCGCCGCGCTCCCAGCCGTCAGCGAGCACGAGTGGAGCCTCATCGACCAGGCCCGAAGGGCCATCGAGGCCCATAGCGCGGTCGCAGATGCCGAGGCGCGGCAGTTGCTTGAGACGCATGCGCGGGAATTCCCGCAAGGGCAGCTCGCCGCGGAGCGTGAAGCGCTCCTGGCACAAATCCGCTGAAGCAGCGGCTGACCGTCGGTAGCGAACAGGCGGCGACGTCGGTGATGTCTTCGGACAGCACAAGGCCGAGATCCGCCTTGCGTCGAACAACAACGTTCACGACCAGGAGGCGAATTCCTATGGAGGAGATACTGGGTGCGATGTGGCTCGTTTCACCGATCGGGCTCGCGATGGTGGCATGCATCGCGATCGGCTTCGCGGTCACGGCGCGCGAAGCGCTGGGCCGCGAACGGGGGTTGCGCGAGGCCCACGAGGAGAGGTGTGAGGACGCCGGGGCCGCCCTGACCGAAGCGAAAGAAAAAGCCGAGCGGGAGCTCGGACGACACCAGCGCCTGCTGGACTGCCATGTCGATGCGGTCATCGCGGCGATGACCGGCGCCCGAGCGCGCCCCGTTCCGTGGCCTGGCCGCGTCCTCGAGACGTTCTGCGCCACCATTCCCGGGTGGCAACGAAAGCTGGCCGAGAGCACGGGGCTGACGCCACGGGACGTGGAGCGGCTGCTGAAGAGCGACCTCCCGGTCACGCCCGTTCTCGCGCGGCAACTGGAGAGCTTCACGGGCACGCCTGCCCGGTACTGGGAGCGCCTGTGGCGGCTGCACGACGACTACCGGACGGATGCGGAGGATACCGTCGTGATCAAGCTCGACGAGTCGATCACCAGGCGCGAGAGCGCGGCGCGTACTGCGGCCTCGCCAGCGTCGATCTCGGCGCCGCCGAGTCCCCCCTCGATACCCCCTCGCGCGCTTGATGTTCCGCCGCCCGTGGCGCCGGCCCCTGACCTGGCTGGCAGGAGCCCACGGGCCAAGCTCCCGCCGCCTCCACTGCCGCGGCTGCGAGCGCCGCTCGCCGCTCACGCCGGGGCGGGCGCTGAGCTCGCGCGTCGCGCTGCCACGCTGACGAGCTTTCCCCTACAGCAAGACGACCGGGGGGCCACCCCAGCGCGCGGGCTCGAATGGGAGGACGTGGAGCGCTCCTCGCTGAGCACGACATTGCCGGGAGTAGGGAGCCATGGGTGAGCGCAGCCGCACCGCGGGTTCCGCAGCCGCGGGCACGCGATCGGGGTTGCGCGTTCCATTCGAAAACATCGCGCGACACCGTTGCATGATCATGGACAACCAGCGCCGGCTCAAGATTCCAGCGTGCGACCGTTCAGACGTGATGCAGGAGATCCTTCTCTCTGCATGGCGAACCGTCGAGACAGGCGGGTTCCATGCGAGCGAGTGTCGATCGGTAGGGGAGTCCGTGAGACGCTGGCTCTATGTGGTTACGTGGCATCACACGACACACTACAGGGAGCGCCAGCATCAGTGGGAGAAAGGTCGCGATTCGCGCGTGTGTTCAGCGATTAACGACGTCGTGCTGCCGCCGTTCGAGCAGGTGGAGGCTCGGCTATGTCTACGCCGCCTGGAGCGGATAGACCCTGCGCTGCGCGATGTCGTGGCGGATTCGGCTCTGGGGTATACTGCTGAGGAGATAGCCGCCGAGCGTGGTCAGAACCCCAGCACAATCCAGCACCGCGTGGAGCGCGGCAGAGAGCAATTGCGGAGGATGCTGCGCTCGAAGAACGCTCCGGCGCCGCTCGCCATCCGGGGCATGTTGGCGAGCATGCCACCTCTGCCATAGTGAAGGCCACCGGGTGAGATAATCATCCGGCAGCGGACACTGCGGGGAGGATCTCGGACCCACGCCACATTCCGGTTGGCCATGTACAGCGACTCGACGCCGCCGCGGTTTGGGGAGCCATCATCACAAGGCGGGAGATTGCCCAGGGGGGTGAAGCCATGGTTCGTCCGAATAAGGACAAGCGCGCCGCCGCGCACGCGCGCTTGTTTTGCCCGACGCTGGTTCGTGCCGTTCTGCGCTGGCTAAAGAAGCTAGGGGTCCCACGATGCCATCGTGGCGACGTTGCGGGCCAAGTCTGGGTCAACGCCTGGGAGAGCTGGCCCAGGTTCGATCCGAAGCGCGGGAGGCCGGAGCGCTGGTTGAACGCGATCACTGTACACGCTGCCTCGCACTACCACGCGCGTGCGCAGCTCCGCAGGGAGGAATTGATCGCTTCGATCGATGTACTCGATCCGGCGCCGGACGCCGCTGCGACGATGGAGTCGAACAGCATCAGAGCCGGCACCCTTGACGCAGTGAACGAGCTCGATCCGGAGCTGCGATTTGTCCTCGTGTCGCACGATCTGAACGGAGTCGCGATGGCCCAGATAGCCCAAGACGCAGCGTTACCTCTCTCCACGCTATATAAGCGACGCGCCAAGGCCATCGGCGCGTTGCGGGACATCATTGGAGTCCGACTGCCAGCGCGTCCAGCGAGAACGGCTCGACAAGACCCGCGTGCTTCTGCTTGACGGCTCGACGCGCCCGCCCTGTGAGCCGGACGCTCCCGATCACATCCGTCACGATTGCAATCTGAGGCAGGCGCAGCCTAACGCTCGCCGCGGCGACGAGCGTCCATCGCTGCGGCGATCTTCCTTCCGAATTCGGCCCCGTCCTCATCATCACCTTTCCATTCTTCTGGTTCGAGCTCGGGATGTTGCTTGAATAGCGGATCCATGATGTGCTCGTGCGAATAGCCCATGACGTAGGCCACGCCGGCCCTGTACCACTCAAAATCAGCCGCGTCACACTCCTCTTCCACCTTTCGAAGGGACTCATTTAGCTTGGAGCAATACTCGCGGGTCGAGTTGAAGATCTCTTCTGCGATTTCTTTCTTCATCATGGGCATCCTGCGCTCCGCAAGCAGTTGCGCTTGCATCTGTAAAACTTGTCGCCCGACCACTCTCGGGTTGAAAGTGTGGCGCGACAGGCCACGATGCAGTCGTCCAGCGCCTGCCTGCGGCGCTCCTCCTTCTCTTCAGGTGTCTCATTCGCTCTATCATCCTCCAGCGTCATCGCGAGCAGGATATAGAGCCCCACGAGACCAGCCCCCGCCACGGCCGGCGCACCTGCGACCGCCCCCGCTCCGATGAGGACCTCTCTCCACGGGATGGCGGTGGCCGACCGCCCCGTCGGGTCGGTCCGGTTCACCGGGTCGCCCAGCGCGTACCCGTACAGGTTCGTGCCCCCGCCGTCGAACAGGGGCGGGTCCTTCGCGGTCCAGCGCCCGATTTCCGGATCGTAGTCCCGCGCGCCGAACCTCACGAGCCCCGTGTGCGGATCATAGAGCCCTCCTGCGAACCCGAACGGCGTGAACCCTGGGTTAAGACTTACCTCGCCGGCGAGCATCTATCGCAGCTGCGATCTGTCGGCCAGCATCGGCGGCTTCCTCGTCTTCGCCTTTCCATGTCTCTGGCTCAAGATCTGGATGTTGCTCGAATATTGGCCCCATGATGTGCTCGTATGAGCATGCCATTACACGACCCACTCCATCTCTATACCACTCGAAGTCCTCTGCGCCACATTCGTCCCTTACCTTCTGCGCGGACCGATTTAGCTTGTCGCAGTACTCCCGGATTAACCCAAACAGATCTTCTGCCAACTCTCTGTTCATCATAAATTCATTGACCTCAACAGCCGGCGCTCCGTAGGCACTTCCACCTGCACCTGAAGAATGGATCCCCGGACGGTTGTCCGGTTGGGATATATTTCAGTGCAGTATTTGACACAATCTTCCAAGACCTGCTTGCAGCGTTCCTCCTTTTCTTCAGGGGTCTCATTCGCTCTATCGTAGTCCAGTGTCACCGCAAGAAGGATGCAGAGCCCGACGAGGCCGGCCCCCGCCACAGCCGGCGCACCTGCGACCGCACCCGCTCCGATGAGCACCTCTCTCCATGGGATTGCGCCGGCCGACCGCCCCGTCGGGTCGGTCCGGTTCACCGGGTCACCAAGCGCGTAGCCGTAGAGGTTGGTGTCTCCGCCATCGAACAACAGCGGGTCCTTCGCGGTCCAGCGCCCGACCTCCGGATCATAGTCCCGCGCGCCGAACCTCACGAGCCCTGTATCCGGATCATAGAGCCCGCCGGCGAACCCGAACGGCGTGAACCCCGGGTTCGTGTCGAGCACGATCCTTCCGAACTCGTCATAATCCATCCGCTGCGCGACCGTCCCGGTCGCCGCATCGATGACGAGCCGCACGCTCCCGATCGCATCGGCCAAGATCCGGTACGTCACGCCGCCGCGGATCATCGCATCTGGCACGTTGATCCGCTCGCCATAAATGAACCGCGCCACGACCGCACCGGTGCCATCGAGCTCCGCAATCGGCCTGAGCGCGCCCTCGTAGAGGAACCCCTTCACGAGCGTGCCGCCGACCTTCTTGCCGATGCGTCGCCCGAGCCCATCCAGCACGTACTCGATCACGGCACCGCTCGGCAGGGCCACCCCGCGCAGGTGCCCAAGGGGACTGTAGTCGAACAGCGTCGTCTCCCCCGCCGCCGTGTCGGTCCGGCTCCGAAGCTCACCGCTGTCCTGGTAGGCGTACGTCTTCGTGCCGTACGTCAAGAGCCGATCCTGGTCATCGTACGTGCCCGCCTCGCTCTCGACCGCGCTGGTCCTGCTCAACCTGTTGCCGTTGGCGTCGAGGTCATAGTGCGCCGCCAAGGCACCATCCAGGAACACATTGACCAACCGGCCCGCAGGGTCGTACTCGAATCCCTTGACCCGCGTCTCGCCCTCAATGGTCTCAGTCCGTTCGACGATCCGGCCCAGCGCGTCCCGCTCGTACTCGACGAGCAGCACCGTGACGCCACCGAGCTTCGCCTCGCGCCGGACGAGCTCGCCGAAGTCGTTGTAGCTCACCGTCTCGGTGACGTTCCCGAGCGTCGTGCCGGTGAGCCTTCCGTTCTGCGGATCGCGGCTCAGGACCAGGTCTCCCGCGGCCGTGAGCAGCCCGTCGTCATCGTGCATGAAGCTCACGACGAAGGCGTCGTTCACGCTCTCGGCGCTCACGCGGAAGTTGTCATCGTGCGTCCAGTGGACCGCGCCCGCGACCGCGCCGGACCAGCGCACGTCCGTGAGCAGGTGCCCGTCGTACCCGTAGGTCACGCTGACGCCCGCCGGTCCGCTCACGCCCGCGAGCTTGCCCGTCGCAGGGTCGTAGCTCCAGGTGATCGCCCCTCCCGAGAACGTCGCGCTGGTCCGCCTGCCAGCGTCATCGTGTCCGAAGCTGATCGCTGCGCCGCCCGGCTTCGTGATCCCCCCGAGCTTCCGGTCGACGTCGTAGCTCCATGTCGTGGCCGCTGGCCCGCCCGGCAAATCGGGCGGAGCGTACGAGGCGAGCAGATCGACCGGCGAAAAGCTGAACTGGTGGCTCGGCCGGCCGGGCGGCGTGATCGACGCCCGGTTGCCCGCCGCGTCCCAGCCGAAGGTCACCTGCTCCAGGTCGGGCCGGGTCTCCGTGAGCGCGCGGCCGACCGCGTCGGTCGTGAACCTCGTCGCCTGCAGCAGCGGGTCCACCACCCGCTCGAGGTAGCCGTTCAGGCCGTAGCCGCGCGAGGACGTGCGCCCGCCCTGCGTGGTCGTCTCGAGCCTTCCGTGCGCGTCGTACGTCAGTCCACCGGCAGGAGCCCTGGGACCTCGATCTTGACGAGCCGCCCTCGGTTGTCGAGCGTGGTCGTGACCTGCCGGCCGGCCGGTGTCGTGCGGGTCACCGTGCGCTCCGCCCGGCTGAAGATCTCGACGAAGCTCCGGCCGTTGATCGTTGTCGTGTCGACGAGCGAAGAGAAGCTCAGCGCATCCGCCGGATTGGCCAGGTCCGCCGTGCGGCTGCGCTCGATGGACATCGTCTTGCCGCCCGGCGTCGTGATCGTTGCCAGCCTGGCGAACGGCGACAGCATCCCGAACCGCGGATCCGCTCCCGGGGTCCAGGTCAGCGCGCGGCCGTCGGGCAGACTCATGCTGACGGCGCTGCCCGCTCCGCCGGTCGCCGTGCCGCGAAGACCGCTCGGAAGATCGACGGCGCGCGCCAGGGCGCCCGTCGCGCGCGACTGGACATGGTAGGTCGCCGACCGACCGAGCGCCGTCGAGACCGTCACTCCGTACCCGCCGGGCTCCTCCGCGCGCGTCAGGCTCTTGCGGCCGCCGGCCGGGTCTTCGTCCCGGATGAGCAGGCCGGCGGCGTCATAGGTGAACGTGTGGGTCCGATCCAGCGCGTCCTTGAGGCCGGTGAGCAAGCCTTCCGTGCCGTACGTGAGCGTCACCGTTTCGGCTTCTGGATTCGTCACCGTCCACAGTTACCCGTCTGCGTTCAGCGCGATCTGCGTCGCCTGCCCGAACGGGCCCGTGATGGAGAGAGGCGTGCCGCGCGCGTCGCGCTCGATCGCCGTCACGTCGCCGTCGACGTCCGCGATCGCGATGAGCAGTCCCGAGGAATCATAGCTCATCTGAAACAGGGTGGCGCCCGTGCGGGTGTCCACGGTCCTGAGGTGCTTGCCGCTCCCGTCGAACACATACGCCTCCCCGCCATCCTCGGCCGGGATCACGATCTCTCGGTGGTTTCCGGTCTCGACGACGACCACGCAGCGTCGCGCTGGAGAGCGACGCTGCGTGGATTCCGCAGAAGCGCGGCTTCAGCCGCTCCGCCGTCGCCTCTGAAGCCCCGCATTCCCGTGATGCGTACCTCGGAGGCGCTAGGAACGCGACTTCGCAGCGATGTCTTTCAGTGTTGGACCTGGCAGTGGAGTATAGTTGGCATCGCTTGGTATCACGTCGGGATGCTCTCTGTAGATCGGGTCTGTGAGCCGATCTTGGATCTCGGACAGAACGTTGCCTACACCACGCCTGAATGCCTTAAATTCGCCCTCGCTGCAATTGTTTCTGACAAAAATTAGTATATCGTTCAGCTCGCCGATGCAAAGCCTAATCCTCTTAGTGATGTCCTCCGCGAGGTCTCTGCGCATGGTTTCTCCCGTAACTCCATTTGCCTACGAGTCTCTTGGGCAATCGTTTCTCTCAAGGCACTCGTTCTTGCAGTTCTGAAACAACCAGCCATGATCATTCGTTGGCAGGGTCGTGTCGCTGCAGAAGTCGATGCACTCTTGTTTGATCTTCTTACATCGCTTTTTCTCGCTATCGCTGTCGTCCGCTGCATCGTCGTCAAGCGTCATCGCGAGCAGGATACAGAGCCCCACGAGGCCAGCCCCCGCCACAGCCGGCGCACCTGCGACCGCACCCGCTCCGATGAGCACCTCTCTCCATGGAATGGCGATGGCCGACCGCCCCGTCGGATCGGTCCGGTTCACCGGGTCGCCGAGCGCGTACCCGTACAGGTTCGTGTCCCCGCCATCGAACAAGAGCGGGTCCTTCGCGGTCCAGCGCCCGACCTCTGGGTCGTAGTCCCGCGCGCCGAACCTCACGAGCCCGGTATCCGGATCGTAGAGCCCTCCCGCGAACCCGAACGGCGTGAGCCCCGGGCTCGTGTCGAGCAGAACGCGGCCGAACTCGTCATAGTCCATGCGCTGCGTAACCGTCCCGGTCGCCGCATCGATGACGAGCCGCACGCTCCCGATGGCATCGGTCAAGATTCGGTACGTCACGCCGCCGCGGATCATCGCATCCGGCACGTTGATCCGCTCGCCATAAATGAACCGCGCCACGACCGCACCGGTGCCATCGAGCTCCGCAATTGGCCTGAGCGCGCCCTCGTAGAGGAACCCCTTCACGAGCGTGCCGCCGACCTTCTTGCCGACGCGTCGCCCGAGCCCATCCAGCACGTACTCGATCACGGCACCGCTCGGCAGGGCCACCCCGCGCAGGTGCCCAAGAGGGCTGTAGTCGAACAGCGTCGTCTCTCCCGTCGCCGTGTCGGTCCGGCTCCGAAGCTCGCCGCTGTCCTGGTAGGCGTACGTCTTCGTGTCGTACGTCAAGAGCCGATCCTGGTCATCGTACGTGCCCGCCTCGCTCTCGACCGCGCTGGTCCTGCTCAACCTGTTGCCGTTGGCGTCGAGGTCATAGTACGCCGCCAAGGCACCATCCAGGAACACATTGATCAACCGGCCCGCAGGGTCGTACTCGAATCCCTTGACCCGCGTCTCGCTCTCAATGGTCTCGGTCCGTTCGATGATCCGGCCCAGCGCGTCCCGCTCGTACTCGACGAGCAGCACCGTGGCGCCACCGATCTTCGCCTCGCGCCGGACGAGCTCGCCGAAGTCGTTATAGCTCACCGTCTCGGTGACGTTCCCGAGCGTCGTGCCGGTGAGCCTTCCGTTCTGCGGATCGCGGCTCAGGACCAGGTCTCCCGCGGCCGTGAGCAGCCCGTCGTCATCGTGCATGAAGCTCACGGCGAAGGCGCCGTTCACGCTCTCGGAGCTCACGCGGAAGTTGTCATCGTGCGTCCAGTGGACCGCGCCCGCGACCGCGCCGGACCAGCGCACGTCCGTGAGCAGGTGCCCGTCGTACCCGTAGGTCACGCTGACGCCCGCCGGTCCGCTCACGCCCGCGAGCTTGCCCGTCGCCAGCTCGTAGCTCCAGGTGATGCTCCCGCCCGGGAACGTCGCGCTGGTCCGCCTGCCAGCATCATCGTGTCCGAAGCTGATCGTAGCGCCGCCCGGCTTCGTGATCCCCCCGAGCTTCCGGTCGACGTCGTAGCCCCACGTCGTGGGCGCTGACCCGCCGGCCAGGTCGGGCGGCATGTACGAAGCGAGCAGATCGACCGGCGTGAGGCCGAACCGATGGCTCGGCCGGCCCGGCGGCGTGATCGACGCCCGGTTGCCCGCCGCGTCCCAGCCGAAGGTCACCTGCTCCAGGTCGGGCCGGGTCTCGGTGAGCGCGCGGCCGACCGCGTCGGTCGTGAACGTCGTCGCCTGCAGCAGCGGGTCCACCACTCGCTCGAGGTAGCCGTTCAGGCCGTAGCCGCGCGAGGACGTGCGCCCGCCCTGCGCGGTCGCCTCGAGCCTTCCGTGCGCGTCGTACGTCAGGTCCACCGGCAAGATCCCTGGGACCTCGATCTTGACGAGCCGCCCTCGGTTGTCGAGCGTGGTCGTGACCTGCCGGCCGGCCGGCGTCGTGCGGGTCACCGTGCGCTCCGCCCGGCTGAAGATCTCGACGAAGCTCCGGCCGTTGATCGTTGTCGTGTCGACGAGCGAAGAGAAGCTCAGCGCATCCGCCGGATTGGCCAGGTCCGCCGTACGGCTGCGCTCGATGGACATCGTCCTCCCGCCCGGCGTCGTGATCGTTGCCAGCCTGGCGAACGGCGACAGCATCCCGAACCGCGGATCCGCTCCCGGGGTCCAGGTCAGCGCGCGGCCGTCGGGCAGGCTCATGGTGACGGCGCTGCCCGCTCCGCCGGTCGCTGTGCCGCGAAGGCCGCTCGGCAGATCGACGGCGCGCGCCAGGGCGCCCGTCGCGCGCGACTGGACATGGTAGGTCGCCGACCGACCGAGCGCCGTCGAGACCGTCACGCCGTACCCGCCGGGCTCCTCCGCGCGCGTCAGGCTCTTGCGGCCACCGGCCGGATCTTCGTCCCGGACGAGCAGGCCGGCGGCGTCATAGGTGAACGTGTGGGTCCGATCCAGCGCGTCCTTGAGGCCGGTGAGCAAGCCTTCCGTGCCGTACGTGAGCGTCACCGTTTCGGCTTCTGGGTTCGTTACCGTCCGCAGATACCCGTCTGCGTTCAGCGCGATCTGCGTCGCCTGCCCGAACGGGCCCGTGATGGAGAGAGGCGTGCCGCGCGCGTCGCGCTCGATCGCCGTCACGTCGCCGTCGACGTCCGCGATCGCGATGAGCAGTCCCGAGGAATCATAGCTCATCTGAAACAGGGTGGCGCCCGTGCGGGTGTCCACGGTCCTGAGGTGCTTGCCGCTCCCGTCGAATACATACGCCTCGTCGCCATCCTCGGCCGGGATCACGATCTCTCCGGCGGACGCTCCCGCCATCGGCGGCGGCGCGATGCGGCGCACCCGGTTCACGCCATCATTCATCTCCGCCAGGTAGAGGTCCCGGTCTGGCCCCACATGCATCTGCCCAATAAGGCCCAGGTACGCGCCGGCCGCGGGCTGCCCGTCCTGGACCGGAGGCGTGCCGAGGTTGTCCCGTCCCGCGATCGTCGTGATGACTCCATCCGTTCCGATGCGACGAACGCGGTATCCGTAGTCATCGGCGACGTAGAGCTCGCCCTGGTGCCCCACCGTGGCCGCGACAGGCCCTCGGAGCTGGGCTCGCACGGCCAGCCCTCCGTCTCCCGCGCTACCCTGCGCGCCCGTGCCGGCGATCGTCCGGATCGTCCCCTGCACGTCGATCCGGCGCACGCGGTGGTTCCCGGTGTCGACGACGACCACGCTGCCGTCGCGCTGGAGAGCGACGCTGCGCGGATCCCGCAGAACCGCCGCCTCGGCCGGCCCGCCGTCGCCTCCGAAGCCCGACACGCCCGTGCCGGCCACCGTACGGATGACGCCGTCGGGCGCGACGCGACGGACGCTGTGATTGCCCCTGTCGGCGATGTAGACGCTGCCGTCGAGCCCCACCGCGACGCTGAACGGATGCCTCAACGTAGCCAGCGTGGCGAGGCCGCCGTCACCGCTGTACCCGGCCGCGCCGGTGCCGGCCACCGTCGTGATCGTCCCGTCGGGCGCAACCCGCCGCACACGATTGCCGCGCTGTTCGGTGATGTACAGGCTGCCGTCGGGGCCGAGCGCGAGGCCGCGCGGCACCTCGATCTGCGCGGCGGTCGCGGGCCCGCCGTCGCCGCCGCTGCCCTCCTCGCCTGTGCCGGCCACGGTCTCGATCACCCCGTCCGCGCCGACGCGCCGCACCCGGTGGTGAAACGAATCGGCAATGTAAATGCCGCCGTCCGGCGCCGCGGTCACGCCCGAGGGAGCATAGAGCGACACCTGCGTTGCCGGCTCGCCATCGCTCAACACGCAATTTCCGCAACCGTGGCCCGCCACCGTCATCAGCACGTTGCCGAGCGCATCGGCGCGGCGACGCCGTCCGTCGCCGAGGTGAAGCACCCGCGCGATGGGCTCGTAGGCATGGTGCTCGCTCAGCGTCCAGCCGCCGAGCCCGTGAGATCGAGCGCTGAACGTGCCGAGCGCCCCGCGCCAGACCTTCCATAGCGTGACGTCGTCCCGTGTCATGGTGCCGACGATCGGCGTGCCCGAGAAGTCCGCGAACGCGCGCCTGCGCTCCGCCGGCTCCATGTAGACACCCCGGTAGACGTAGCCGACGCGCACCGTCACCGGTTGCGCGCCCTCGAGAGTGCGTCCGAAAGCGTCCTTGCCGTCCCACGAGAACGTCGTCTCACTGCTCGGCTCGCAGGGGCAGGCGAATCGCTCCTCGAAGCGCCGGCCGGCGATCTCGATGACCAGGTCGATGCGCTCGAGCGAGGCGGGCACGCCGCGGCGGCTGAGCGGGATCGTCAAGGCATAGGCGGCCTTGCGACCGGGGACGCGGTCGCTCCGGTAGTGGAGCCGGAGCGGCGTGCCCGCGATGGGCACGCTCTCGCCCAGGATCTGGTTCTCGCACTCGATGACCGAGCCTGTCTCCTCGCAGGCGTCGGGCATCGGAATCGGCGGCACCGGATCGGCCCCGCCGCCGCCGTCGTCTCCTCCTGCGCCGTCTCCGCCGCTGCTCCCGGCCCCGCCGCCGGCTCCTGTAGTGCCGCTTCCTGACCCCGTGCCTCCGCTGCCACCGCTGCTCTCGTCCCCGCCGCCGTCCGCCGCGCAGACCGGATCCATCGGCGTGCAGGCGTCCGGCGGTGGCCCCCAGGGCCAGTTCAGGTCCCACGGCGTGAAGTGATCGAGCGGTACGCGCCAGAGCGTCGTGCCTGCCGCGTAGAGCTCGGCGAGCGCCCTTCGTTCCTCGTCGGTGATGCCGAGCTCGAGCAGCGCACGGTCTTCGTCTTTCCGTCCGTCGCCGTCGACGTCGATCTCCGCCAGATCTCCCGCGACGCCGAGGATGCCGAGGATGCGGCCATTGTCGGAGGGTATCCACGCACCGAGCTGCCAGTCGTAATACCCCGCAGGCACCGCCATGCCGACCGGGAAACCGAGGAAGTTGTCGACGTAGAGCGGTACGGGCTGGGTGAGCTGCACGGCCGTTGCTCCGGCGGCCACGGCCTCGTCCACGCTGAGCTCAACCGCGTAGGTATAGGCGCTGGCGGGTGGTAGCGCAGCGGGCATCGCGGCCGGCCCGTGCTCCCCGACCGTGTACTCCGTCGCCCGCACACTCAGCGTGGTGAGCGCCTCGGTCGTGCCATCGGGCAGGAGCATCTCCGCTCCTGTGCCGGCCGGGAAGAGCAGCGTGGCTTGACGGACGCCATCGGCATCGGCGACCACGCTGCCGCGGGCCACGGAGATCGGCGCCGGTGAGGCGAGGTCGAGGACGGTCACGTGGCTGTCGTAGGGCGTCATCACGACGTCGCCGGCCGTCACGTAGTCCTGCCACGGCACGTCGACCTGCCTCGCCACGCGCAAGTAGCCGTCCCCCTCGTACGTCATCGTGAGCGGGCCGCCGCCGTTCACGGCCATCAGGAAGGTGCCGTCGCCGAGGGTCTTTGTGGTGCCGACCTCGGGATGCGCGTCGATCGATACGGTGATGCCGGCGAGCGGCGCGCCGTCCGTCCCACGCACCTGCCCGCGAATCACCGCGGCCCGATGCGGGACGAAGGTGCCCGGGGCGACACCGACCTGGACCGGGTTGGGTCCGGTGTACAGGAACGCCGTTGCGCTCATGAACGCGGTCGCGACCGTCCGATCGAGCACCGAGCACGACGCACGCGCGATCCCGCGCGTGGGATCGCAGGTGTCCAGCGTGCACGGGTCGCCATCGTCGATGGCTCGCGGCGAGCCGGCGACGCACGTGCCCGCGCCATCGCACGTCTCCTCGCCGTTGCACGTGTCGCTGTCCGGACACGGCGTCCCCTCTGGCGCTGGCCTGTGAACGACCCCGCTCGCCGCGTCGCAGACATCCACGGTGCATGGGTTCCCGTCGTCGACCGCGGGCGGCGCACCGGCGACGCAGGCGCCTCTGCCGTCGCATGTCTCGTCCCCGTTGCACGCATCGCCGTCCGAGCACGGGGCTCCGGCTGGGGCCGCGCTCACGCTCGAGCCAGCACCTGTTGCGCTACAGGGGCCGCCGGTCGGCTCCGGCGGCGTCGTCGTGACCGATGGCGGATCCCGCGGGGAGGAATCGTCGACGCATGCGGTCAGCATGCCCGCGACGAGCAGCAGGATCCGGACACGAAAGCCGAGCAAGTGAATCATCTTTGCCCTCATGAATTTTCTCGCAGGCGCGCTGGGTTCCGACATCCACGAATGTCGCTGTGCCAGCCGAGATCATGCGGCAACAGCACGCATGCTGGCCGCGATGCGTGCGCTGGTCTCATGACCCTCCCGCGCTTCCTTCCCGATGCCAGACGCCCGCTCGAGGTCGCTGCGGAGCCTCACGCGTACTCCGGGACCGGAGCGGGCCTCGAGAGGGAGATCGGCGTGTAATGCGTGGCGGTCACGCCCGCGGCGCTCGTCAGCGTTCGTTCGTCGTGCCGTCCGTCGAGGCGAAGACAGCCCGGAAGCGAAAAGCGTTTATCCGGGAGCTCTCCGCAACTGCGGGCGCGGGATCCTGGCGTCCTGCGCAGCCGTGGGCGGACGACGAGCTCAGAGCGGCACGAGTGCGCCCGCTGGCTGGTCGCCGCGCTCACGCCGCTCGTCATCCGCTCAAGACGCGGCCACCGCCGCCCGCACGCCCGCGGATCCGCCTATTCGGGAAACCGAAGCGTCTTGTGGGCCTTGCCGCCCTCTGCCACCGTCGTGCTGCCATCGTGGTTCCAGCTGGTGCCGCCCTTGCCCGGCTGTCCGGTCTCGATGGTGACGCCCTCGAGCGTGAGCTGGTCCTCGTCGAGGTAGGCGATGCCGATCGAGTCGCCGCCGCGCCCGGGGCCGCCGTAGCCGCCGGGCCCTCCTTCGCCGCCCCGGCCGCCGGAACAGGCGGCGAGCTCATCCCGCAGCGTTCCGCCCGGTGCGCCTCGGCCGCCTTGGCCGCCGCGCTGGGGTTCCCCGCCGTCGCCGCCATCGCCGCCATAGTCCGCCGTGATCTTGGTGTCGCGCACGGTCACCCGGGCGTGAAGCGCGAGGACGCCGATGGACGGCTGTCCGTTCGCTCCCCCGCGGCCGCCGCGGCCTCCGCAACCGCCGGCTCCGCCCGAGCCTCCGCTTGGGCCTCCCTCGGAGGCCACGCCGCACCGGGCGATCCCGCCCCGGCGACCGCCCCCGCCGCCGCCACCCTGGCCCGGCGTGCCCCAGGTTCCCTCGCCTCCCGTGTCGCCCTTCCATCCGGTCTCGGTGAGGCGCCCGATGCCCGTGCCCGGCGCCCCCTGCGTTCCAGGAGCCCCGTGGCCCCCGTCGGATCCTCCGGAGCAACTGCGGTTGTCCTGCTCCCCGATACCACCGCTTCCCGGGTGCGAAGCGTCGGCAGGCTCACCGTCACCTCCATCCGCGGCGCTGTCGGGCAGCCCGTCTCCTCCCTTGCCGCCGACGCTCGTATGCCCGCTCTCGCACCGGTTCACGGGCGCAGGCCCGCCGGCGACAACGGTCGCCGAGCACGCGTCCCCACCGAACATGCCATCCGGTCCGTACGGTGGCGTGGACGGCCACCTCTCGCCATCGCGGCCTCCCGATCCTCCGCTGGCGGAGATCTCGCTCCGCAGGATCTCCACCACCGTGTTGGACTGAGCGAGCACGCCGATCGGTCCCCAGCTCTGGACATAGAGATCGGCGAGCGTCGACACCCCATCTGCGGCCCCCCTGTCCTCGGGGCCCGCAGGCTCGACGATCACCATGGGACCGAAGACCGGCTCGTGAGAAAACGAGGACCGCTTGGGTAGATCGCTGCGCACCCATTTCCGGCAGTCGAAGCCCCCGAGGAGATCCACGCCAGAGGGCACCCTGATCTGATGCACCACGAATCCGTCATTGCAGATGAACACGCGCCCTCGCCCCGTGCGCGCGAGCTCGACGGCGCGCTCGACGGTGAACACCGGCCTCGCCTTTGTGCCGGGGTTCCTGTCGTCGCCAAAACCGTAGGCTCCGGCGACGAACACGCCGCAGCCGTCGTCGAGGATATCGGCGGCGACGTGCTCGACG
Organism: Sorangium cellulosum; assembly: GCF_004135735.1. Taxonomy (GTDB): domain Bacteria; phylum Myxococcota_A; class Polyangia; order Polyangiales; family Polyangiaceae; genus Sorangium; species Sorangium cellulosum_F. The sequence goes on from NZ_CP012670.1 coordinate 1,829,360, forward strand.
CAGACCGACTCCGGGGGCGGCTCGTCCTCGCACGAGGTGCCTTCACAAGGCGCCACGCCAGGGTCGTTCACGCCGGGCGCAGTTCCGCAGCCGATCGCCCAGGGGGACAGCAGAAGGACCAAGGTAGCCGCGGTGCTCTTTCTCATGTGCGTCTCCTGACGGGGGCCGCCAGCACAAGGTGGTTCATCGAGGCGGTTCCGGGTCTGGCGCATCGAACCGGTACCAGAACGCCGTAGTCCCGGCTCGCCCCTGGCCAACCGTGTCTTCCGCGGATGCATTGCCGCCGCGGCCACCCTTACCGGCGTCTCCGGGCAAGACCGTCGCATGCTCCGAGATGGCCACGGAGGCGTCCAGGGAACCGATGCCGAGCGAGTGGCCCCCGAGACCGCCGCCGGCATCGCCCCCGCGGCCGCCGCGGCCGCCAAAGCCGCCTCTGCAGCCTCGCGACGTGTCGGTCAGACGAGCGTTTCCGCCAAGGCCGCCAGCAAGGCCAAAGCCTCCCCACTGGCCCGTTCCGCCGACCCCGCCATCGCCGCCCTTGGCCCCGAGGACCTTGCTGCCGGCCTCGACCGTGATGGCGCTCCCCTGCAGTGCCACGATCGCGATGCTCGCGCCGCCGTAGTCGCCCCCCTGGCCCCCTTCGCCCCCACAGCCGCCGCTGCCGCCCGATCCGCCGGCCGCACCGCCCTGGGGCCGACCTGCCGGACACGCGTTCATGGCGGAGTCGCGCCCCTTGCCGCCACCACCCCCGCCGCCGCCCTGACCGACGCCGCCCTTCTTCCCGTCGTCTCCGCGCACGCCGACCCATCCGTCGGCGCCCAGGAGGCCAGCGCCGACCGCGCCGGCAGCGCGCTCTGCATCGGCGCCCTCTGCTCCATCCTCCCCCGCGTTGCACGGCATGCTGGACGCACCGCGGCCAGCCAGGCCGCGGTTGTCCGGAGTCCCGCTCGGTTCCGGCAGTCCTGACGCCCCGTCGCCGCCCGCCTCGAGGCCTCCATCCCCCCCGTAGCCACCCGTCGACTCGATGCCGTTGCCGCACGCGGTCACGACCGGAAGGGCGCCCGGGGCCGCGTCCGCGGTGCAGGCGTCCGCGCCGTCGTTCCCCACCACGCCGGAGCGCGCGCGGAAGCTCGGCGCGTCCTTGCCTGGCTGCCCATCCTTGCCGTTGCCCGCGAGGATCTCGCTCGCCCGCACGATCGCCCTGGCCCCGGCGCTCAGGATCATCGCGATCGACGACTTGCCATCGCTCGCGGACGCATCCGCCGCCTTGACGCGCACCCCGAAGATCATGGACGTCGCGTTGTCCCCCGCGATGACCGCATCGTCCTCCCCCCCGAGCACCCGCACCGGGATCCCCCCGGGCGGCGCGATGACGGTGAACTCATTCGGCCCGCCGAACGATCCGTCATACGACCAATCGCCGCCGGAATCACAGCGACGGCTGCCCCAGAGGTCGACCCCTGAGGGGAGCGTGATCTTCTCCTCGAACAACCCGCCGCACGCGTACACGCGCCGGGTCGCCGCCTCGCCGTTCCCCCGTCCGCTCGCGGCGAGCCCGATCGCATGTTGCAAGGTCCTCACCGGCGCGTCCTTCGTGCCGGGATCGTTGTCATTGCCATGCTCGCTGACGAACACCCCGCATTCATCCAGAGACGCCGCCGACGCTGGACCCCCGTCACAGGGCGACGGCTGGGGAGGAGGGCTCTCGCACAGGAAGACTTCCCCGCACCTCTCCGAGTAGCACCCCGATGTGCCAACGGCGCCGGTCAAGCCGAGCGCGACGGCCGCGAGGGCCCGAAGGCTCTCTCGACCTCGGCAGTTTGCTCTACGACGCATCAGCCTCCCTCCCCCTCACCATGCTCCTTCGAGGAGCACGACCGCCCGTTCGCCCGTCGTCACCGGTACGAGGCGGACGCCTCCGGTTGCCGGCGCGCCCCCGAAGACCGCGACCTCCGTGAAAAAGGAGGCCGCCGTCGCGATCCCGAACACGGCGCTCGCCGCCAGCGACACCTTGCCCAGGGTGGCGAGCAGGTCTCGCTCCTTGGCCTGGCCCTGAATCTCGGCGCACGCCGCCGGCGCGCTCGCCTCGCGGCATGCGTTGGATGCCCAGCCCTGCTCCCGGCGCACAGCGTTGGCCTCGCGCAGGTTGCTGTGCACCACATGGGCGCGCAGCAGAAAGACCGCGCCGGCCGTCGCCGTCGCCGTCGTGAGGGCGACGCCGCCGATCCGCAACGTCCCCGGCCAGGAAGCCGACGCCGCCGGCGCTTGCGCGGAGGTCGTCGCCGCCTGCGGCTCCGTGGCGGCTTTCTTCGCAACGCCGGCAGGCGCGTCCTCGCCCGTGCTGCTCTCCGCCGCGCGCGGCAACTGGAGCGCCATCTTCGTCTCCGCTCCCGCCCGCGCGTCCAGCGACTGGAATGCTTCCCCTCGGCCCCGCGCCAGGGCCCGCACCATGTGCATGCCAGGCTCGAAGAACAGCCTGTACGTCCGCCTGGGCCGGCCGATGGGCGTGCCATCGATGAGCACCTCGGCGTCCGGCGGATCCACCGATAGATAGAGCGTCGCGACGCGCTTCACCGCGTCGGCCAGTCCTTTTCCAAATCGCTTTTGCTGCGCAGGAGAGAGCGCCTTGCGCCGCTCGAGGCTCCACGCCAGGTGCTCCGCCGCATCCCGGTACTTGCGCAGCTCGAGCTCGCAGAGCCCCAGCTCTCCGGCGATCTCGGCGGCCTCTCTCTCCGTGTCCCATGTCGCGTCGATCGCCTCGAAGGCCGCCTTGTAGGCGGCGTGCGCCGCGGCCCACTGTCCCGATGCCCGAGCTCGCCGCGCGCGGCGAAGATCGTCCTTTACGATCGAACGGACGCTTCCTCCGGGTGCCGGATTGCGGTCTTCCGCACGGACCGGTTGCGTCATGCCGATCGTGACGCCAAGCATCAGGCCTATCCACAGCGATTGCGCCGCGAAACGCATGCATGGACCGTACTTGCGCTAGCCGCACGGCGTCAATCGCGATGAAAAGCGTCACAACGTGAACGGTTGGATGACAAGATCTCGCCCGACGGCGGAATGCAGCCGTCGGTTCGCCGCTGCGCGGGCCGCCATGCCCCACGTTGCACACCACCTCAGCGCCGGCGGTGCGGTCTCCCATCGCGGGCGGTGCGGTCCTGCATTTTCTTGAAGCACTCCCGCCGGCTCAGGTGTTCTACCGCTGAGGGATCCCCTCATTATCGCAGCGAAATCTGGCGAATTGATGGTCACATCGAATCACTCCACGGTAGGCACATGTACGATCATTGGCGACATGACCATCGAACCCCTGAGCTTCATGGACGTCGAAGCGAAGAGTTGCGTCATGCGAGTGAGAAATCGTCGTCGCTGGTCGGAATATACATTGGTAGGAGGCGACCAGCGAGCTTACCGCATGCGCCGTTGGTTCGAGCGACATCATGACGACTCTCGCGAAGGACGCGCACAAGCCTGCCGCACATGGCTCCGCGTCTGCGCCGCCTAAGCAGACCATCCGTCCGAAAATCGACCAGAAGTACATCCAGGCCTTCGTCGAGAATTTGTTCGGCGATGACCTGCACGCGATGCGCGTCCTGTCGCTCGCGAACGGCGTCGTTGGCGTCCTGCAGGCGGCGGTGCTGGCCATCCATGCCATCGGCCAAGCGTATGCGAAGGTCGCCAACATCAAACCGAAGAGTGGGGTCAAGCAGGTCGACCGGCTGCTGAGCAATACCGGCATCGACGTGTTTCATTCCCTGAGGTCGTGGGTACAGTTCGTGATCGGGGTCCGCAAAGAGATTGTGGTCGCATTGGACTGGACGGACTTCGAGAAGGACGACCACACGACGCTCTGCGCCTACCTTGTGACGCGGCATGGTCGTGCGACGCCGCTGGCATGGAAGACGGTAAAGAAGTCCGCGTTAAAAGGTACCCAGAAGGACCACGAATACGAGCTCATCGAGTGGCTTCACGGCGCCATCGACGAGACGGTCGAGGTCGTTCTGCTCGCCGACCGGGGCTTCGGCGATCGCAAGCTCTACGACTTTTTGGAGTTCATCGGCTGGAACTTCGTCATCCGTTTCCGCGGTTGTATCGTCGTCGAGAACGCGGTCGGGGAAGCGAGGCCCGCCGACGCCTGGGTGCCCGCGAGCCGCCGCGCCACGATGCTGCGCGATGTGCGCGTCACCGACGACCGCGCAAAGGTTCCAGCCATCGTCCTTGTTCACGCACCGAAGATGAAGGAGGCGTGGTGTCTGGCCACAACGCTTTCGGATCGCAAGGCGGGCGACATCGTCAAGCTCTACGGCAAGAGGTTCACGATCGAGGAGACGTTTCGAGACATCAAGGACAACCACTTCGGGATGGGCCTCTCCGCCACGCACATCCGCAACGCCGGGCGGCGCGATCGGCTGCTGCTGCTCGCGGCTATCGCCCATGCGCTCTTGACGCTGCTCGGCGCTGCGAGCGAGGAAGCCGGTCTCGATCGATACCTAAAGGTCAATACGGTCAAGCGCCGCACACACTCGCTCTATCGCCAGGGGCTCTACTGGTACGACTGCCTTCCCACCTTGCGCGAGGACTGGCTTCGGCCCCTCATGATTGCCTTTGACCGCATCGTCCGGGAGCACGCCGTCTTCCGCGAGATCTTCGGTATTATTTGAGGGGATTCCCCAGGTTCTACCGGTCATGGGCGAGCCCGCCAGCACTCCCGCCGGCTTCGAGTTCTTCCGGCGCCTCGCGAGGCGCTTAGAGCGCCTAACAAAACCCGGCCTGGATATGGCAGAGGCAGATCAGGCACACGGCGAGCTGGAGGAACGCTCGGTGAATATCGGCACGGCGTTCATACCGCACAGTCAAGCGCCGAAAGCGGCGGAGCCATGCGATCGTCCGTTCGACGACCCAGCGGTAACGGCCGAGCTTCTCCGACGACTCGATGCCCTTGCGAGCGATGCGGGGCACGATGTGGCGCAGATGGCAAGCCAAGCGCAGGGCCGGGTCGTCGTAGGCCTTATCGGCGTGCAGTTTCTTGGGGCGGCGCCGCGGTCGGCCGCAAGGCCGCGCGATCGTCGGTACCGCATCCACCATAGGCGTGAACATCTTCGAGTCATGGACGTTCGCCGGCGTCATCTCGACGGCGAGCGGGATACCATTCTGATCGACCAAAATGTGATATTTCGTGCCCGGCCGGCCGCGATCTGTGGGGTTCGGGCCAGTCTCTTCACCCCCCTTTTTGCCGGAACCAGCGAGGCATCCAGCGCAGCACGCTCCCAGTTGATCTTGTCGGCCCCGCCGAGCTCATCCAGCAATGCCTTGTGGAGCTGACCCCAGACGCCAGCCTGCTGCCAGTCGCGCAACCGGCGCCAGCACGTCATGCCGCTGCAGCCGAGCTCTTGCGGGAGATATTCCCAAGGAATCCCCGTTTTCAGCACGAACAAGATCCCCGTCAGGGCGATTCGATCAGGCGTGCGCGGCCGGCCGCCCTGCGGCTTCGGCTCCGCCTTCGGCAATAGAGGTTCGATTCGCTCCCAGAGTTCGTCCGGCACCAACAGCTTGCCCACGCGTGCAATCTAATGCGCGTACCGTTTGTCTCAAGCGAGCGGGCGCTCGAGCGAGGTCGGCGGGCTATTGTTAGGCGCTCTTAGGTGTCCCTGCGCGACACGCAGAGGAGAGCGCCTGTGGTGCTTGCACGACGACTACCGGACGGACGCGGAGGAGACCGTCGTGATCCAGCTCGATGAGCCGATCACCAAGCGCGAGAGCGCGGTGCGCGGGACGGCGCCGCCGGCGTCGATCTCGGCGCGGCCGCCGACTCCGCCCTCGATGCCCCCTCGCGCGCTCGATGTGCCACCGCCGGTGGTGCCGGCTCCTGATCCGGCTGCGCGGAGCCCACGGGCCACGCTCCCGCCGCTTCCACAGCCGAGGCTGCGGTCGCCGCTCGCGGCTCACGCCGGGGCGGGGGCTGAGCTCGCGCGTCGCGCTGCCGCGCTGACGAGCTTCCCCCTACAGCACGACGACGGCGGCCCCACCCCGGCGCTCGGGCACGCGTGGGAGGACGTCGAGCGCTCCTCGCTGAGCACGACATTGCCAGGCGTAGGGAGCCACGGGTGAGCGCGGCCACTGCGCGCGTTCAGCAGACACGGCCATGCCGATCGACCATTGACCTCGACCGCCAGCGGGTCCAGCGAGAGCGGTTCGACAAGGCCCACGTGCTCCTCAGGCCCCAGGTTCGCTGGTTGGGCCGACGTTGGGGCCATGGCTACCGAGGGAGGTATGCTCTGTCGCCTCGCCCTGGTAGAAATCCCGAGGAATGCGACGGATCGCGACGGTTCGGCACCGCAAATTCGGCCTTGGGCGGCCCGAAACAGCGGAGAGGCAGGCTGCGTTCGAAGGGCGCGCCGCTATGCGCAGCGCTAGGGCGACTCCCGGCCGTCCTCGTCCTCGGCGGGCTCGTCGTCTCCCGAGTCGTCCTCCTCCTCCGGCACGCTGTCCTCCGACTCGCCCTCCTCCGAGGCGTCGCCTTCCTCCGCGTCGGCGTCGGCCTCCTCCTCCTCTGCTCCGGCGGACGCGCCGCGGGAGACGGGGAACGGCGCATAGTCCTTCACCTTGTCGGTGCCGGTGTACCAGTACTCCGCGGCGGCGCGCAGCCTTCGCTCGGCGTGCACGACGAGCGTGTACGCGGCGTCGCGGAGCTTGCGCGAGCGCACCGCATCGAGCGAGAGCGTCTTGTCGGCGAGCATGCGCGCGAGCAGCGGCGAGAGCTCGCGGAGGCGGGCCTCGGCGGCGGCCTCGCCGCGAGGCGCCGTTTGAATGGCCTCCGCGTGCTCGGAGCAGAGCAAGAGGAGGTCGGAGACGTCCTGGACCAGATCCGCGTCGCCGCTGCCCGCGCGGATCGCCGCGAGCCGCTTTTGCCCCTCCGGGCTCTTCTTGAAGCGGAGATCGAAGAAGCGGAGGAGCGCTTGCCGGTGCTGGGCGGCCTCGGTGGCCGGCTTCTCGAAGGCCGCGGCGGCCCGCTCCTGGCGCCGCTGCGCCGCTTGCCAGCGCGACTGCATGACGCGCAAGAGCTCGATCTTGTCGCGGAGCGCGTGGATCTCCTCGCGCGTGAGCCGGGGCTCGTCCTCGGCGAACGGGGTGCGGACGAGATCCGCCGCGTCACGCTCGGCGGCGAGCTGAATGCGGCTCGACCAGATGACGCGTCGAGCGAGCTTGCCAGGGAAATGCAGCGTGCTCTCGCCGAGCGCCTCGGCCTCTCGTAGCAGCTCGGCCTCTCGCGCGGGGCTCAGCGCGTACTCTGCCGTTCCGCGGGACGAGAGCGCCGCGCCCTGCGCGTCGCTCGAAGCGCGCTTCTTCTGGGCGTTCCTGGGCCTGGATGATGCGGCATTGGGTGCTTTCTGCGCCATGGGACGATACTCCTCCTTGCTGGGGGTCAGCGCCCCTCCGAATGGGGGGCCCGGATCGTCTGAGGCTAACGGCAGGGGAAGGCATTGGCCATAGGGGAAATCGCGGCGCTCACGTCGCACGGGGAATTACCTCGTCAGCGGATTGGGGCAGGCTATGGGCAGCAGCGCGAATGCAGTGGCGTGCCGACCGCCCGAACGCCGCGCGCCGCGGACCGCGGCGCTGGCGACCGATCAATGGGACGAAATTGTTGCACAGGACACATATCGGCATGCGCAGGAGGCCAAATTGTGGCAAAGGACACAAATAGGTCTGCGCAGGAGGGGGCCAGGGCCGCGCAGGAGGGTGCCAGGGCCGCGCAGCAGGGTCGGCGGCGGTGTGCAGGCGTCGAAGGATGGTTGTGTAGGACACAAAAAGGGGTGCGCAGGCGGGCGCTGGAGCGGCGCAGGAGCCGCGTGGGTGTAACGAAGGACACGTACGGGGGTGCGCAGGAGGGGAGCGAAGGCTGCGTAGCAGGGCGCCGGGGCCGCGCAGCAGGGTCGGCGGGGGCGCGCAGCGGGGCGCCAGGACCGCGCAGCAGGCCGCAGGGGCTGCGCAGCAGGGGCGCCGGGGCCGCGCAGCGGGGCGTCTGTGCCGCGCAGGAGGGCGCCGGGGCCGCGCGGAAAGACGCTGCGATGCTGAGGATGCGAGCCGAGCAAGAGCGTCCTGCTCGCAACCGTCTACCGGCCCAGAGGAGAACCGTCCTGTCGGCGACCGCCTCCGAGGAGGGTCATCCCTCGACCCGCTTCTGCGGGAGGCTCGTGACCGTGAGCCCCGGGATGACCCCTGCGTAGTCATCGAGTCGACACGTCATGACGCGCGCGTTCAGCCATTTGACGTGAGGCTTCAGTCCCTTGAACTTCAGGGCAGCCCCCACCTTGGCCTTCATGCTCAGGAGATCGTCCGGCCGCTTCGCCTCGAGCCAGAGCACAAGAAAGACATCCTTTCCGCGCAAGGCTTCCAGGAAAGGCGCGCATTCACCGGCGTACTCCTCTCGCCGGCAGGCGCCCACGAGCCCGGCCACCGTGTTTCTGACCTTGGGCTCGAGCACGTTCCAGAGTGGCTCGGTGTCCCTCCGCTCGTGATGGCGATAGTCCTTCGCCTCGATGAAGAAGAATTTATTCTCTCAGTAGACTCCGATGAAGTCAACAGCCTTGCTGCCGTCGAGCTCGTTCATGCTCTTGCGGTGCGCCGCGTGGTCGTCCCACTTCAGCACTCTCCAGTGCTCGTCGAACACGAAGCGAAGAAGCCCCTCCGGGATGTCATGGTTCATCGCCGCGCATCCTCTTCGCCACGAGCCTCATGTGCGAAGAGCGCCTGCTCTCGATCGTAGTGGGAGGCGTACTCCACCAGGATCGCGTTGTGGTGCAGCTCGGCGAGGCTGTCCGCGGTCTCCACCGCAATCGGCTGAAGCGGTGAGGCGTGATGCAAGGCGAAGAAGCTCATCGCGATCCGCGGCTCCTGCCGGTATTTCGCGATGAGCGAGAGCTCCTGCGACAGCAGGAAATCGTGCGTCGCCACGAAGATCTGTACCCCCTGCGCAGCCAGCCGGTGCATCGCGCCGGCCAGCTGCCTGACAAGCTTGGGATTCAGGTTCGCCTCCGGCTCATCCCAGAACAACACGCTGCCCGGTCGGATGCCCCCGTTGGCGACGAGCCGGGCGAGCGTGGCTACCTTCCGCAGGCCCTCAGCGACGAGGTGGGCCTCTCGGTGACCGTCCCCGAAGTCGACGTAGAACCTGGTCCCCCTGAGCAACACCCTCCCGCCGAGCGCCTCGCGCAGCGGGCGAGCGAGCTCGCTGGCCCTCTCCTCGGCCTCCCCTCGCAGCTCTGTTTGCTGGAGCGCGAGGCAGAGATCGCGGTACGTCTTGTCGAAGGAGAGCTTCCTCTCCTCGTACACGGACACGAAGTTTTCATACATCGCGAGTACCTCGCGCGCTGGCAGGAAGAGCGCGTCGGGGGTGCCTCGAAAGGTCTGTTCGGCGATCGTGAGCAGACCAGATCCGTCGATCCGGCAGCGAGTCTCGCCCAGATCGGTCTTCAGCCACAGGACAGCCCCCTCGTCCACGCGGGCCGTCCGCACGAGGCGCCCCACGTCGTCCTCATCGGGCAGGAATACGGCCGCAAGCTCGACCTGCTGCTGACGGGCGGCCTCGCTCTCGTCCACGGCTTGCCGCGGGACGCCTCGGAGCAAAGCGTAGAGCAGCTTGAGCAGATGCGTCTTGCCTGTGCCGTTCTCGCCGATGAATACGTTGATGCCAGGCGCGAACCTGAAGTCTACCTGTTCAAAAACGGTGAAATTGCGAACCTGGAGCTCGGTGATCTTCATGAATGACGAGGACCTCTCCGCTGCTTGGATTCTTGGAAAGACGGACGCCAGGCCTGCAGCTCCTCCACGGAAACGCCGATGGCCCGCATCTCTGATTCCAGCCAGCCAAGGACCTGCTGGGCCTTGCTGCCAGGACGGGATCGCTCGCGGTGCCATGACGGCGTCCATAGAGCGAGCTCCAGCACGCCGGCGAGTAAAGGCACGAGCTGCGACGCTCCCCAGCCATCTTCGTGTCTTCTCTGGTCCACGAGCGCGATGAGAGCGTCCGTGCGCTGTGCCGGGCTCCAGCCAGCCCAGCCTTAGAGCGAGCTCTGACAATCTGGCGCCGCGCTCGGATAGCCGATGAATCGCTCCGTCGGTACGTCGAGCTTGCCGCGGTGGCGCAGGGTCACGACGTCTCGATAATCTCTTTTGCCATACGCATATCCAGGCGGCACCGGCGCGGGCGCGACGTCGTCTCCTGCATCCTCCCGTTGCTGGAGGGCCCACGTGGACTCCCATGCCGCTCGCTTCGCGAGGCCAGCCTCCGTGTGCCGGAGGGCCGAGAGGTGAGGAACCGCATGCTCGAACACGAGCTCACTCACCACCTGCGCAAGAGAGGCTGTCAGGAGTCGTGCCTTGGCCATCGCGGGCTGGATGGGGTTCGGGATCAAGCGAGCTGATCCGCCGGGCGACGTGATGGTCCACGCTCGATCGTCGCCCGTGATTCGACCCGTGAAGTCTTTCAGCTCGATCACGTATACGCCGTAGTGCCCGAGGGCGATCGCGTCGGCCTCATACAGCCCGCCGGATGGGCCGAACAGCTCGATTCCGGCCCAGAACCGGCAGTGGGATACCGGAGGGAGCTCCCGCGCTAAACGGTCGAGCACCCTCCACTCGCGCGAGGTGCTGCTGCCCCGGGCGAGCACGACGGCCTTCTTCAAGCCCACAGCACCTCGGTATGCAAGGCGAACAGCGGGCGCCCGCCCCCGGCGGACGCCCGCGCCAGGCCGCCCTGAGGGCCCGTACAGATCCAGCGGGCATCGCGCTCGACGTCGCCCGTCTGGAGCTCCTCCCCTGCAGCGGTCCGGATCATGGGGCCTCTCGCGATGTATTCTACCTCATCCGAGCCGCACCCGCTGCTTCGTCCAGGGTCAGGCGCTCAGCTCATCTCCAGGAACAGCCGATCCGGGTCCTCCAGGTACCCGATGATCTCGTACGCGAACGCCGCCCCCACGTGGCCGTCGATGATCCGGTGATCGAACGACAGCGACAGCAGCATCACGTCGCCGATCACGATCTGCCCGTCGCGGACCACCGGCTTCTGCTTCATCTGGTGGATCCCCAGGATCGCGACCTCGGGGAAGTTCAGGATCGGCGTCGCGAACAGGCCCCCTTGCTGGCCGAGCGACGTGATCGTGAACGTCGAGCCGCCGAGATCCTCCGGCCTCACCCGCCCGGACTTCGTGTCCTCGCCGAGCCGCGCGATCTCCCGCGCGATGTCGAGCACGCTCCGCCGATCCGCGTCGCGCACGACCGGCACGATGAGGCCGGCCTCCGTCGAGGAGGCGATGCCGATATGATAGCTCTTCTTGACGACGATCTCCTGCGTGGCCTCGTCGAAGGTGCTGTTCAGCGTCGGGTGCTTCCTTAGCGCCGCGACCGCGGCCTTCACGAAGAAGGGGAGGAACGTCAGCTTGACCCCCGCCTGCTCGGCCAGGGGGCGCAGGCGCGCGCGGCGCTCCTTCAGCGCGGAGACGTCGCACTCCTCGACGAAGGTGAAGTGCGCCGCCGTGTGCTTCGACCGCGACATCCCCTCGAAGATCCGCTTGCGCACGCCGCGGAGCGGGATGCGCTCGTCGCCCGGCGCCCCGGGCAACCCGCGCTCGCCCTCGCGCCGGGCCGGCGCGCGCCCGGGGCCGCCCTCGGGAGGCAGCTCGGGGGCCGCGCCCGTCACGCGCTCCGCCGCGCCCGTCACGCGCTCCGCCGCGCGCTCCGCCCCGCCCTCCACGCGGTCTGCCCCGCCCGCCGCGCCGGCCGCCGGCGCCGTCCCGGGCGCCGCCCCGGCCCTCACGGAGGCCGGCTCGGGCGCCTCCAGCGCGCGCACGTCGTCCTTCGTCACGCGGCCGCCCGGGCCGGTCGGCGGCACGCGCCGCAGGTCGACCCCGAGGTCGCGCGCCAGCTTGCGCGTCGCCGGCGTCGCGAGCGGCTTCTCGTTGAAGTACGCCGCCGCGCCGCCGCGCAGGCTGCCGTTCATCCACGCGGCCGGCGCCGGCGCCGCCAGGTTCATCCCCGGCAGGTCCTCCCGGAGGTCGCCGACCGCCGTCGCCGCCGGCTCCGCCGCGCCGGCCGCCTTCGCCGCGGCGCTCCGCATCCCTGTCCCCGTCGCCGGCGCCCCCGCGGCCACCGCCCCCGCGGCCGCCGCCGGCGCCCCCGCGGCCGGCGCCCCGACCGCCGTCGCCGCCGCCCCCGCGGCCGCCCCGGCAGGCCGGTCGTCGAGATCGAACACCACGAGCACCGAGTGGACCGGGACCACCCCGCCCACCTCGCCCCTCGTCTCGATGACGCGGCCCGCGCGCGGCGACGTGATCGTCACCGTCGCCTTGTCGGTCATCACCTCGACCATCGGCTGGTCCTCGGCGACCAGGTCGCCCGGCGATACCAGCCAGCTCACGATCTCCCCCTCCGTGACACCCTCGCCGATGTCCGGAAGCCTGAACTCGTACTTGCCCATCTCGTCAGTACCTCGCCGTCTCGAGGATCGCCGGAAGGATACGATGCGAGAGCGGGAGGTACTCGTTCTCGAGCGTGTAGGGGAACGGGGTGTCGAAGCCGGTGACCCGCACCGGCGGCGCCTCCAGGTGCAGGAACGCCTTCTCGTTCACCAGCGTGACGAGCTCGGCCCCGAGGCCGCACGTCCTCGGCGCCTCGTGCACCACGATGAACCGGCCGGTCCGCTTCACCGACTCGATGACCGTCTCGATGTCGAGCGGCCACAGCGTCCGCAGATCGATGACCTCGCACTCGATGCCCTGCGCGGCCGCCTGGTTCGCCGCGTCGAGCGCCTCGTAGAGCATCGCCCCCCAGACGACCAGCGTCACGTGCCAGCCCGGACGGACGACCTTCGCCTTGCCGAGCGGGACCGTGAACTCGCCCTCCGGGACGTCGCCCTTCGCCGCGCGGTAGATGCGCTTCGGCTCGAAGAAGAGCACCGGATCCGGGTCCCGGATCGACGAGAGGAGCAGCCCCTTCGCGTCCGCCGGGTTCGACGGGCACACCACCTTGAGGCCCGCCACGTGGATGAACTGCGACTCGGGCGACTGCGAGTGGTAGTGGCCGCCGCGGATGCCGCCGCCCACCGGCGTGCGGATGACGAGCTTCGACGGGTACTCGCCGCCGGAGCGGTAACGGTACTTCGCCAGCTCCGACACGATCTGGTCGTACGCGGGATAGATGAAATCCGCGAACTGGATCTCCGGGATCGGCACGAGCCCGTAGAGCGCCATGCCGATCGCCGTCCCGACGATCCCGGCCTCCGAGAGCGGCGTGTCGATCACGCGGTCGTCCCCGAACTCGTCGAACAGGCCCTGGGTCACGCGGAACACGCCGCCGACCTTGCCGACATCCTCGCCGAGCACGACGACCCGCGCGTCCCGCCGCATCTCGTGGCGTAGCGCGTCGTTGATCGCCTGGACCATGTTCATCTGAGGCATGCTCTTCGTCTCCGTCTCTCGGCCAGGGGTGGAAGCGCACACAGAACGGGCGCCCCCGCTCCCCTGGACACCCCCATCGCTCGCGGGCGGCGGCGCCACCCCGGCCGCTCCGACCGCCGCCCGGCGCGCCGCCCCGAAGGCGGCGACGCCCCCCCACACGCCGCGCCCGCGCGCGGCGCTAGTGGCCGCCGTGGCCCCTCGGCCTCGGCCCCGCCTTGAGCTGCTCCCGCTGCTCGACGAGGTGCCAGGGCGGCTCCGCGTAGACATCCTCGAACATCGAGTCGAGCGGCGGCGGCGGCGTCTTCTCCGCGACCGCGACGCACGCCTTCACCTCCGCGTCGACCGCCGCCTCGATCTCGCGATCCTGCGCCTCGGTCCAGCCCGCGGCGCGCTCCAGGTGCCGCCGCAGCCGCTCTATCGGGTCGAGCCGACGCCACGGCTCGAGCCACGCGTCCGGGCGGTACGCCTTGGGATCGTCGCTCGTCGAGTGGCCCGACAGGCGGTACGTCATCGCCTCGATGAGCGTCGCCCCCTCGCCCCGCGCGGCGCGCTCCACCGCGTCGCGCGTCACCTTCACCACGGCGAACAGGTCGTTGCCGTCCACCCGCACCCCGGGGACGCCGTACGCGACGCCCTTGCACGCGAACGTGGGGCTCGCGGTCTGCCGCTCGGTCGGCACGCTGATCGCCCAGCCGTTGTTGCGGCAGAAGAAGACGACCGGCGCCTTGTACACGCCCGCGAAGTTCAGGCCGCTGTGGAAATCCGACGAGCTCGTCGCGCCGTCGCCGAAGTAGACCAGCGTGGCGAGGTCGTCGCGCTTGAGCTTCGCGGCCCACGCGAACCCCACGGCCTGCGTGATCTGCGTGCCGATCGGCGAGCTCACCGACCCGAAGCGCCCCGCGCGGTAGGTGTAGTGGTCCGGCATCTGCCGCCCCTTCACCGTGTCGTTCGCGTTTCCGAACATGTTGTCGATGTACCGCTGGAGCGGCAGCCCTCGCCAGAGCGCGGCCCCGAACTCGCGGTAGCACGGGAAGAGCCAGTCCTGCGGCCGCATCGCCGAGGCGCTGCCGAGGACCGCCGCCTCCTCGCCGAGCGAGCCGATGTGGAACCCGATGCGCCCCTGCCGCTGCAGCGCCACGAGGCGCTCGTCGAGCTGGCGGACGCGCAGCATCGCCTTGTAGAGGGTGATCACCTCCGACGGGGCGAGCTTCGGATCGTGCGCGGGATCGAGCGAGCCGTCGTCGCGCAGGACCTTGATGACGTCGTCGGCGCACGTGTCGAGCGGGTGCCGGGCGACGGCGGCCTGCGGCTCCAGGCTGGCCCCTGAGGCGGTCGGCGGGCGGTCGGTGGAGTACGTCGCGGTGCTCATCGGCTCGCGGGACACTAATCAAAGGCGCTGCCCGAGACCAGTGCCGAGACGCGGAGGTCGCTCATTCGCTCCCCGCGTGACGTCGACCCGTCGCGGCGCGCGGCGCCGCTCGCCCGGCGCGCCGCGGCGAGTCATCGCGCGCCGTCGGGGGGGCCGCGCGCCTCGTCGCGCCTGGCGCGTGGCCGCGCGCCGCGGGGCAGACGTCCCGGCTATCCCTTCGCCAGCTCGGCCGCCTGCGCGAGCGCGTCGTCGACCGCGGCCGCGTCGAGCTTGAACCCGCGCGCGAGCTGCTCCAGCACGCCGCGCTCCTTCTCGCTCACGCCGCCGGTGGCGTGCGCCATGAACGCCGCGACGCGGAGCACCTCGCGCTGGTGCTCGGTCCGCGCGATCGTGCGGGCGACCATGCCGACGCGCTTCTCCATCCCGTCGTCGGCGAGCATCTCGCGCAGGTCGGCGAGGAGCGCCTCGATCTGCTTCTCGTGGACGAGGTCATGGCAGGCGCTCACGACGGCGGCCTGGAAGCGCTTGCGCTCCGCATCGCCGAAGCTGCCGCCGGCGTTCGCGACGAGGAACGCGGCCTCGATGATCGACTCGAACAGCGCCACGGCGGCGGGGTCGAAGCCGGTGGGCATCGTGATGTCCTCGATCGGCGGGCGCGCGCTGTACGCCCTCGCCGCCTGGGTGAGGATCGAGGCCACATGGGTGCGGGACGCGTCCGAGCCGGAGCGCGGGGCGCCGGGAGCGACGCCGCCGGGACGCCTGTCGATGGGAGCGGGCATCGTGCTGTCTGACCCTCCTAAACCGTGGCCACGCTCGGCCAGCCGCCGGGAAGCGTCAAGGCGCTTGCATCCGCGCGCACGGCGCCCCGCCCGGATCGCCCCCCCGGCCCCCCCCCGCCCCCCCGGCCCCCCCCGCAACGCAGCGATTTTACTCACCATCACCCCCTCCCGGTCCGCGCCCCCGGTGCGCTCCCCGATCCACACCCCCCCCAGAGCGGCGGTCACCCGCACAGGAGACGGGCCCAGATCGGCGTTTTCGGCGCGCAGGCGTACTCACGTACGCCGAGCACCGAAAACGTCGAGATGGGCCCGTATCCGAAGCGGGTGACCGCCGCTCTAGCGGCGGATGAGGGAGGACGCCGGCACGAGGCGGGGGGCGCTGGCCGGCGGGGCCTCGGTCGGGTCGAGCTCGGCGGAGATGCGGGCGGCCTCGCGCCGGGCCACGGCGAGGCGCTCCTCGAGGAGCGCCTCGACGCGCGCCGCGGCCGCGTCGCCCGCCGCGGCGGAGGCGGGCTGCTGCGCCGCGCCGTCGCTCCGGTCGATCAGGCTGCGGACGAAGACCTCGGCCGCCTTGTAGCTCGAGCGCACGAGCGGCGCGCTCGCGGCGTAGAGGAAGCCCATCTCGAGCGCCGCCCGCTCGAACGCGGCGAACGCCTCGGGCTCGACGAAGCGCTGCACGGGCGCGTGCTTCGGCGTCGGGCGGAGGTACTGGCCGAGGGTCACGATGTCCACCCCGGCCGCGCGCAGGTCGCGCAGCGCCTCCAGCACCTCGTCGTCGGTCTCGCCGATGCCGACCATGATCGAGCTCTTGGTGAGCCGCCGCGGCGCCGGCGCGCCGCGCTCCGCCGCGTCCGCGGCGAGGCGCCGCTGCCGCTCCTTCGCGCGCCGCAGCACGGCGAGCGACTGATCGTAGCTCGACCGGACGTCGCGGATGGCGCGGGTGAGGCGGCGGACGACCTCGACGTTGTGGGCGAACACGTCGGGCCCGGCGTCGACGACGGCGTCGACGGCGCTCATGTGCCCCTGGAAATCGCCGACCAGGGTCTCGATGAGCAGGTCGGGGCGGAGCGCGTGCAGGCGGTGGACCGTGCGGGCGACGTGATCGGCGCCGCCGTCGAGCAGGTCGTCGCGGTTGACCATGGTCATCACGACGTACTGGAGCTCGAGCCGGGCGATGGCGCGGGCCACGTGCTCCGGCTCGCGGACGTCGACCGCGCCGCGCGGGTCGCCGGTCGTGACCGCGCAGAAGCGGCAGCCGCGCGTGCACACGTCGCCGAGGAGCATCACGGTCGCGGTCCCCTCGCGCCAGCACTCGCCGACGTTCGGGCAGCGCGCCTCCTCGCAGACCGTGTGGAGATCGAGCTTGCGGAACGTCTCCTTGAGGTGGTGGTAGGTGTCGCCGCCGGGGACGCGGACCTTGAGCCACTCGGGCTTGGGCGAGAGCTGCGCCATCGCGCCTGTCCTTAGCCCATGCGGCGCCTAGGCGGAAGGCGGGACGGAGCGGCAGATCTCGCGCGGCGACAGCTTGCCGCGCTCCGTGAAGACGGCGGTGACGAGCTCGGCGGGGGTCACGTCGAAGGCCGGGTGGCGGGCGGGCACCCCGGCGGGGAGGATGCGGCGGCCGCCCACGACCGCGACCTCGTCGCTGCTCCGCTCCTCGATCGGGATCGAGGCGCCGCTCTCGGTCGCCAGATCGATCGTGCTCCACGGGGCGGCCACGTAGAACGGGACGCCGTGGTGGCGCGCCAGGCAGGCGAGGCCGTAGGTGCCGATCTTGTTCGCGACGTCGCCGTTCCGCGCGATGCGGTCGGCGCCGACGACGACGGCGCCGATCTCGCCCTTCTGCATGAACCACGCGGCCATCGAGTCGGAGATCACCTCGACGGGCACGCCGTCGCGCTGGAGCTCCCACGCCGTCAGGCGGGCGCCCTGCAGGTACGGGCGGGTCTCGCACGCGAGCACGCGGAGCGACTTGCCCTCGTCGATGGCGGCGCGGATGACGCCGAGCGCCGTGCCGTAGCCGCCGGTCGCGAGCGCGCCGGCGTTGCAGTGGGTGAGGATCGTGCCCGACTCGGGCAGGCGGGCCGCGCCGGTGCGGCCCATCTGGCGGCAGGCGGCGACGTCCTCGCGGTGGATGGCGCGCGCGAGCTCGGCGAGGTCGCGCGCGCGCTCCTCGCCGCGCCGGGCGGCGTGCTCCAGGGCCGTGGCGACCGCGCGCCGCACCGCCCACCCGAGGTTCACGGCGGTGGGCCGGGCGCTGGCGAGGCGCTCCGCCGCGGCCCGGAGGGCGGCGACGTACTCGGCGGCGCCCTCGTTCCGGGCGGCGCGCGCGGCGAGCGCCATCCCGTACGCGGCGGCGATGCCGATCGCGGGGGCGCCGCGGATCACCATCGCGCGGATCGCCTCGGCGACGCCGGCGACGTCGGTCACGGTGACGTAGCGCTCGCGCTCGGGCAGATCGCGCTGATCGAGGAGGAACACGCGGTCGTCGCCCTGCGCGAGCTCGACGGCGGAGTACTCGGCGCCGGAGAGCGCGGCGGCCGGCGCCCAGGGGGGCAGGGGGCGCGCGCCGTCGCCGCGCGCCTGGGCGCCGTCGCCGCCCGCCTGGGACTTCGGTTCTGCATCGGAGCTCGTGCTCATTCAGCGCCTCCCGTTCGAGCGCGAGGGCGCTCCCTCGGCCCCCGCGTCCGCCCTCGACCCCTCGCCGCTCGCGGCGAGGCGGCCGCGGATCTCCTCGGCGACGGTCGCGAAATCCTCGGCCGCGTCGGCCTTCCGGTCCGCGAGGTAGGCGCGGAGCGCGTGCGCGGCGAGCAGCGCCAGGCTGGCGTTGATCCCGCGCGACGTGAGCGCGGCGATGACGTCGCCGTTCTTGAGCAGCGTCTCCAGGTCGTCGAAGACCGCGGCGAGCTCGGGCCCGGGATCGATGCCGCCGACCGCGCCGGGGCGCGCCTTCTCGTCGTCGCCGCTCACGTCCTCAACCTCACTTCCTGGTCGTCGTCGCCGTGGGGATCGCGGAGAAGGGGAAGTGCGGCGGCTCGACGCCCGGCACGCACTGGTACCTGGAGAAGTCGGTGACGCCCTCCTCGCGGAGCAGCGCCTCGTCGATCCACGCCTTGCCGCGCCGGGCCGACGGCTCGCGCGACAGCAGCGCGAGCGTCGCGTCGGCGAGGATGTCCGCCTTGCGCCAGAGCTCCGGGCCGCCGAGGCCGAAGTTGATGGTCGCGTAGCTCTCGATGGCCGTGGCGGGCCAGAGGGCGTGGGCCGTGACGTTGTGGTCCGCGTACTCCTCGGCGATGGCGTGGGCGATCATGGTCATGCCGAACTTCGAGACCGCGTAGGCGCCGTGGTGGGCGCAGGCCGAGGCGTCGACGGGGGGCGACATCATGAGGATGTGGCCGTACTTCTGCGCGATCATGTGGGGGAGGACGGCCTGCGCCAGGGCGAACGACGCGCGCACGTTGATGCCCATGATGAGGTCGAACTTCTTCATGGGCGTGTCGAGGACGTCGGCCCACCAGAGCGCGCCGGCGTTGTTGATGAGCGCGTCGACGCGCCCGAAGCGCTCGACGGCGGCGGCGACGGCGCCCCTGCACGCCTCGTCGTCGCGCACGTCGAGCTTGACGGGCAGCGCGCGCCGCCCGAGCGCCTCGACCTCGCGGGCGACGTCGTGGATGGTGCCCGGGAGGCGCGGGTTCTCGGCGACCTCCGTCTTGGCGGCGACGACGATATCGGCCCCTTCGCGCGCGCAGGCGAGGGCGATGGCCCGGCCGATCCCGCGGGACGCTCCGGTGATGAAGACAACGCGGTCCTTGAGGCGCATGGATGGCGGTCATAGCACAGGCGCCGGCGCGAGGGCGATCCTCGCGGCCCACGGTCCGGTCGCGGTCGCGTGGTCGCGCCGTCGCGCCGTCGCGCCGTCGCGCCGTCGTCTGGTTGCGTCGGGGTCGCGTCGGGTCGCGTCGGGTCGCGTGATTGCGCGGCCATGGCGCCTGGACAGGCTCTGCCGTGGACGTGAGCGAGCGGGCGGCCGCGCCGGGCGGCCGCGGCCGTGCTGGCAAGGCCGTGCGGGACGATCGCGGTCGTGCCGGCGCGGCTCGATCTCGGGCCTCGGGCCGCGGCCCCCTCCCGGCGCACGGACACCCACCCTTCGGCTCAACGGAGATGAGGTGTCCCCCTTGGCGCCTTGTTGAATACCGATCCTCGCTGGAGAAATGCTGTATCGTCGAGTCCTGTGCAGATCGGTTCCACGGCTTCTGAAAAGATCCATGGATGAGGCGGCAAATCATGCGCGCTCGCGTCATTCGCCACTGGACATGCTGGCGGTCAGGTGACACCGTGCTGTGAGCGAATCGAAGGGAGGCGTTGCGCGGCGCTGCCTTGCGCTGGGCGTCACTCCGCCCCCTGAATAACGCTGGTTTCGGGTGGCCTGTCGAGGCGCCGTGAGCCCCGGTGTGTCCGCCGGCGCGAGCCGCGGCGTCGCGCGGGCCGCGCTTGAGCAGGCTTATACATTAAGGAGCATGTCTATGAGTGCCGTGCATCGGACGCTTGTCCTCGCCCTCCTCGCCGGTGGTTCTTTCATCGGCTGCCTTGGCTCGACCGACGTCGAGCCCCTCGACGAGGAGCTCTCCGACGAGCAGGGCGGAGCGCTGGAGTCCTCGATCTGCGACACCGCCTGGGAGGGCTCGTCGATCACGCTCGCGTGTCCCGCCGGACACGTCATCTCGGCCATCGAGTTCGCGAGCTACGGCCGGCCGAGCGGGGTCTGCGGCAGCTTCAGGGCCGGCTCGTGCAACGCGTCCTCGTCGAGGTCGGTGGTGGAGCGCGCCTGTCTCGGACAGGCGAGCTGCACCGTGAGGGCGAGCGACGCGACGTTCGGGAGCGACCCGTGCAGGCGGAGCTGGAAGCAGCTTTACGCGCAGGCGCGGTGCACCCCTCTGAGCCCGGACGGCGGCGAGGGCGGCGGCGAGGGCGGCGAGGGTGGCGGCGGGGAAGGCGGCAGCGGCGGCCAGAGCGGCGGCGGCGAGGTCTGCGGCAATGGCGTGTGCGGCGGGGGCGAGGACTGCTCGAGCTGCGCGAGCGACTGCGGCGCGTGCCCGGCGTGCGACGGCGCCGCGCCCGACACGACGTCGCTCGACGCCGAGGAGCAGGCGTTCCTCGGCATCATCAACCAGTACCGCGCGCAGAACGGGCTCGGGGCGCTCTCGGCCTGCACCTCGATGAACCGCGCGGCCCAGGGGCACAGCGAGGACATGCGGGATCAGAACTACTTCTCGCACTCGAGCCTCGACGGCCGGTCGCCCTGGGATCGCGCGTGCAACGCGTGTTATGAGCTCGGCTGTGGGCCGAAGACCGCCATGGCCGAGAACATCGCGGCCGGCAACTCGGGGGCGCAGGCGACGTTCGACCAGTGGAAGAACTCGCCCGGTCACAACACGAACATGCTCGGGTCCAGCTTCAAGGTCATCGGCATCGGGCGGGCGACCGGGGGAGGGACGTACCGGTCCTACTGGACCACGGTGTTCGGCGGCAGCGCGGAGGCGAGCTGCAACTAGTCCAGTACTGCGCCGCGTCCCCCAGGGGCCGATCCGCCGCGCCGGGCCACCGCGATCTGGCGCTTTCCCCGGGGGCTCACGGGGTCGTGACGCTCGTGGACCTCCCCTCGACGCCAGTCGTCAGCGGCGCGCCCGTCGGCCTGCCCCGCAGGGCAAAGAGGCGCGGGCCGAGCACATGGATGGCGAGGCCAAACAAGAGCACCGTCCCCCCGGTCAGCTGCCAGAACGACAGCCGCTCCCCGAGCACCAGCCACGAAGACAGCACGCCGAAGAACGGCACCAGCAGCGAGTACGGCGCCACCTGGTTGGCCGGATGACGGCTGAGCAGCCTGCTCCACTGGCCGTAGGCAAACAGAGTCGACGCGATGGCGAGGTAACCCACGGAAAACAGGCCCTTGGCCGTCAGCACCTCGGCCCAGACGACCCGGCTGGACTCGACCAAGGCCGCCACGAGGAAGAACGGTGCGATCGGGAACAGCCCCGACCAGACGATCAAGCCCATCACGTCGGGCTTGTATCCGGCCCGGACGATGGCGCGCACGATCACGTTGGAGGTCGCCCAGGCGAACGCCCCCAGGAGGGTCAGGAGAAAGCCGAGGAGAGGGATGTCCGCCACCCCCATGCCGCCGATCAATCGGGCCGTAGCTTTGCCGCGCTGCATGATCCCGTGATGCCGGTCTCCCTGCGCCGCGACGTTCAATCCCTCCCCCGTCGGCGGGACGGAGCCGTGTGCTTCCACACCTCCCTGTGTCTGAGGCCGGCCTCCCGGACCATCACCCCCCGTTGCCCGGGGGAGGTCCGCCGCCCGACGGGCTCACCCTGTCCGACAAATGGAACCAGGCCGACATCGGTGCGACGAGTCGACGCTCCCCTCCGGCCGAGCGTCGTCCGCTCTTGTCGCTGTGCGTCAGCGCGCCAGCCGGCCGGGCTCATGGCTGCCAGCCAGCTTCTCACACCCGCTCCACCTGCGGCCGAGCGGCGGAGAGCGCTGGTATGAAGCGAGGGACGTGGCGCCTCACGTCGTCGACGAATTTCCGTTGCAAAGATGAAATGATCTCCGTAGCGTTGTTGTTCGCGGGGTGCGCGAGCGTACCTGTCTCTGCCTCATCAGGTGATTGACGTCGATCGGTTCGGGGGCTCGCGCGGTTCGGCGCACGGGAGGGTGAACGAGGCCTCCACGTGGTCTTCCCGGGGACCTGGCGGACGACCGGAAGCGCGCGTCGGCTCGACATCGGACATCGAGGGGGCTTCGACGGCGTGCCTGGTCATGCCCGATTTCATGGGGGTCAGGATGACATACGGGCTTTTCCTTGAACGATTCTCGTACCGGATGCGCCTGGTCGTGCCGAGCCTCTGATGCTGGACGCTGCTCCCGATTCCCCTGATGCGAGGCCTCGCCGGCGGCGCGCCGGCGTTCGCCTCGGCATCGGCGTCAAGCTCGCCGCGATGACGGTGGCTGTCCTTACGGCGGTCACGGTGCTTGTCGCCAGCAGGGTAATCCGGAATACGAGAGACGGCCTCGTGTCGGCAAAGGCGAGCGCCGCGTCGATGATGGCGGATCTGCTCGCGGGGGTGTTGACGGCGCCGCTCGACTTCGGCGATCGGGAGTCCGCGCAGAGCGACCTCGAAGAGCTCAAGTCGAACCGCTCGCTCCTCGGCGCCGCCGCGTGGGACGCCGGCGCCGCCCCCGTCGCCATGGTCGGAGCGCTGCCGGAGGGCCTGTCGAGCTTCACCTCGCGGGGCGCCGAGGACCAGGTCCTCGAGGGCCAGATCCGCGTCGCTCGCCCGATCGTGCGCGACGACGGGCGGCGCCTCGGGACGCTCGTCCTCGTCTTCTCCCTGGACCAGGAGAACGCCGCGTTCGCCACGGCGCGTAACAACATCCTGGCCGCCGCGGGGCTCCTGGGGGCGCTGACGGTCTTCCTGCTCGTCGGGTTCGCTCGATGGCAGATCGTGCGCCCGCTCTCGCAGCTCGTCGACGCGGCGCGGCGCGTCGGCCAGGGGGACCGGGCCGTCCGGGTGGACGTCCGGACCGGCGACGAGCTCGGCCGGCTCGCCGACGGGTTCAACGCGATGAGCGCCGCCATCCTCGAGCGCGAGGAGCAGCTCCAGATGGCGACGAGGAGCCTCCGCGAGCTCTTCGACAACATGCGGGAGGCGATCGTGGCGTTCGGCCCCGACGGCCGCCTGGGCAGCGAGGTGTCGAGGCAGGCGAGGCAGATCTTCGGCGGGCGCGCCGCGGCGGGCAGCCACGTCGCGGAGCTCCTTTACGGCGGCGCGCCGCTCTGCGTCGAGAGCCAGGCGCTCCAGCGATGGGTCGATGTGGCGTTCGACGCGGAGATCGACGGCTTCGCGGAGGTCGCCGAGCTCGCCCCGCGGGAGGTGTGGTTCGAGCGGACGCCGGGCGAGCGCAGGTTCTTGCGGCTCGACTTCTGCCCTGTGATCTCCGGCGGGAAGATCGCGCGGATCATGCTGCTCGCGACCGACGAGACCGCGCTCCGGCGCCTCGAGGAGAGCGTGAGGACCAAGGACGAGGAGCACGCGCGCCAGATCGCGGCGATGCGCCGCCTCGTCGCCGGCGGCGGCCAGGTCTTCGTCCGCTTCATCGAGATCTCGCGCGACCGCGTGCTCCGATGCGGCGAGATCCTGCAGAGCGGCGACCGGCTGAGCCCCGCGGACGTCGACGAGCTCCTGCAGACGCTGCACACCATGAAAGGGGAGGCCCGCTCGTTCGACCTCGATCGCCTGGCGGACGAGATCTTGACGCTCGAGGACGAGCTCTGCGCCGTCCAGGCGCGCGCGCGCTCGGAGAACGGGATCTCGATCGACGGGTGCTCGGCGTCCTGGCGCTCGCGGCTCCGGCGCGTCGAGGACGAGCTCACGCGCGCGCAGGAGACGTTCGTCGACGCGTCGCCCATCGGGCGGGCGATCCTCGACCAGATCACGGTCCGCCGGGCGGACGTCGCGCGCCTCGGCGAGCTCCTGGGCGGGCAGGGCGGCGAGGCGTCCGAGATCGTCCGCCGCCTCGCGGCGCGGCCGTTCGGCGAGGTGGTCGCGCCGCTCGTCGAGCGCGTCCCTCGCTGGGCGGAGAACGAGGGCAAGCGCGCGCGCCTCGAGATCGACGGCCGCGAGGTGCCCGTCCCGCCGGATCTCGCCCGGCTGCTCCCCGGCGTGATCGTCCACCTCCTGCGCAACGCGATCGCGCACGGCATCGAGCTCCCCGACGCGCGGAGCCGGGCGGGCAAGGGCGAGACCGGCGTGATCCGCGCCGTGTGCATCGACGACGCGCCGCTGCCCACGATCGTCGTCGAGGACGACGGCAAGGGCGTCGACTTCGACAGCCTCGCGGCGCGCGCGGGCGTCGATCCGTCGGACCTGCGCCGCGCGCGCGAGCTCCTGTTCGCGCCCGGCGTGAGCACGCAGGGCGACGTGAGCGATCTGGCCGGCCGCGGCGTCGGGCTCGCCGCCGTCCGGGCAGACCTCGCCTCGATCGGCTGGAGCATCGAGGTGGACGCGTCGCGCCGGAGCGGGGCGGCGTTCGTGATCCGATCGTGCAAGCAGGCGGAGCCTCTCAGGAAGGGAGAATGACCCATGGCCCAGGCCGGACGCATCCTCGTGGTGGACGACAGCGAGATCGTGCTGATGCGGATCCGCGTCGAGCTCTCCAGCGCAGGGTACGACGTCGTCACGACGACGCAGCTCGTCGGCACGGCGCGCCACCTGCGCGGCTGCGATCTCGTGATCATCGACCTGCACATGCCGGGCCTGGATGGCAGCCAGATCGTGAGCTCGCTCCGAGCCGCGATGCCCGCGGGCGAGGCGCCGCCGCTCTTCTATCTCTACACCACCGACGCCGCGGCGGGGCGGCGGTACGCGGAGCTCGGCTTCGACGGCGTCTTCGGCAAGAAGGGCGACCTCCTCGCGCTCACCCCGCAGGTGCAGGCGGCGCTCCGCCTGCGCAAGCTCTCTTTCATCTCGCGGCCGAAGGAACGCGCGACGTGACGCTCCCCCGGCGCGCCTTCGTGCTCGGTCTGTTCGCCGCGGTCGCGAGCGCTCCGGGGGACACCATGGCGGAGCCCGCGACGGCGCCGTTCGCCGTGCAAGCGGAGATCATCACGCGCATCCTGCCCTACGACCGGGGCTTCTGGGACAAGGTGACGAGCCACGTCTCCATCGTGCTGCTCTCGAAGGCGGGCGACGCGGAGTCGGCGAGCGCCGCTCACCAGATGAGGAAGGCGTTGCTCGACATCGGCAGGGTGCGCGAGCGGCCGATCCAGGTGCTCGGCGCCGAGTACTCGACGCCGCTCGAGCTCACCGCGCTGTGCCGCGAGCGCGCGATCAACGTCGTTTATGTCTGTCCGGGGCTGGCGAAGGAGGTCGCCGCGGTACGCGGCGCCCTCGCGGGCAGCGGCGTCCTGAGCGTCGCGGCCGTGGAGCCCTATGTCGCGCAGGGGATCGTGCTCGGCGTCGACGTGGCGAACGGGAAGCCGCGCATGAGCATCAACCTCGCGCAGGCGCGCGCCCAGCGCGTCGATTTCCCTTCATCCATCCTCAAGCTGGCAAGGATCTATTGACGTGAGCTCGACCCGACTGGCTCTGCTCTGCGCAGCGTCGCTCGCGCTCTGGGTCTACCCCTCGCGCGAGGCGCGGGCCGACGACGTCGGCGCGCTCCTCGAGATCCTGGAGGAGAGCGTCGTCTCCGGCGCCTCCCGCACCGCCGAGCGCGCGAGCGACGCGCCCGCCATGTCGTCGGTGGTGACGGGCGCGCAGCTCGAGCGCTTCGGCGTGCGGCGCCTCGACGAGGCGCTGAATTTCCTCGCGAGCGGCGTGTTCGCGCACACGCGCATGTCGGCGCCGGAGGTCGGCGCGCGCGGGGTCGCGCTGACCCGTGACGGGAACAGCCACGTGCTGGTCGTGCTCGACGGGATGGTCGTGAACGAGCAGGGCGGCGGGACCGTCTTCCTGCACGATATCCCGATCGACATCGTCGATCACATCGAGGTGATCCTGGGGCCGGGCTCGGTGCTCTACGGCGCGCAGGCGATGCTGGGGGTGATCAACGTCGTCACGAAGAGGGCCGCGGATCTCCCCGGCGTGCGCGCCGCCGTGACGCTCGGCGCGTCCCCGCCGCTCGACGCGTCAGGGGACATCATGGCGCCGGGCGGCCACGGCAGCCTGGGCCGGGACAACTCGGTCTCGCTGAGCTACGGGCGCCGCCTCACGCTGCTCGGGGAGCCCGGCGGCGCGGTCGCGGCCGTCGAGCTCGACGACTTCAAGGGGCCACACATCCGCTTTCCGAAGCAGGAGATGTCCGCGGGCCCACACAGCGGGCCGGCCGTGGATCTCGGCCCGCACGCCGAGCCGGGCACCTGGGGCGGTCCGGTGAAGGAGCAGTGGTTCCGGCGCAAGGTCGGCGGCTACGTGCGCCTCGACGCAGGCGACCTGAGCGCCGCCGCCCGGATGACGCACTCGGACTGGGCTGCTCCGCTCATGGACCTTCACGAGAACCGCGTGGGGGCCTATGACGACGCGCGCAACGTCAACACCCACGCGCTGGCGCTGGCGAGCCTGAGCTATCGCGCCCGCCTCGACGAGAGGATCGAGGGCGAGGCGCGCGGGTACTTCGGGTACAGCCGCCTCCTGCGCTCGCGTTACGTGGTGGGCCATGACGCGCCCGTGCCGGGGGTGCCGCTCGGATCGATCGATCCCGAGCAGTGCCCGGCCGGCCCCGCCGGGCCGTGCCGGAAGGAGTCGTTGTTCCTCTCCCGCTGGGTCGGGCTGGAGCTCCAGGGGCGCTTCGACTGGCTGCGCGACGGGACCGTCTCGACGCTCGTGGGGCTCGACGGGCGGCTGCGCACGTCCGCCTACGAGGCCGTGGCGTTCGACGAGCTGACGGGCAAGAGCTATGGCTCCGATCCCGCGCAGACGCGCTGGCACGGCGGCGGCCATCGCATCGAGGACGAGGTCGCGCTGGGCGCTTACGTGCAGCAGACGATCCGCCCCATCCCGTCCCTCGCGCTCAACGCGGGGGTCCGGATCGACCTCGACTCGCGCATCCCGCTCGATTACGTCGCCAACGCGGTCTCGCCGCGCGCCGCGTTGATCGTGACGCCGGACGATCGGGTCTCGCTCAAGCTCATCTACTCGAGGGCGTTCCGCGCGCCGAGCTTCGTCGAGCTCTATTACGTGAGCGGCAGGCTCCTCCCGAACCCGGACGGCCTCGAGCCGGAGAACGTCTCGTCCTTCGAGGCGGTCGCGTCGTTCCGCTCCGGCGCGCACGCCTTCACGGCGGCGGGGTTCGCCTCGGACTGGCAGCACGTCATCGAGCTTCAGATGCTGAAAGCCCGCGCGCCCAGCGTCTCGCGGTACAACAACGTGCCCGGGATCAGGAACTATGGAACGAACGTCGGATACGAGACGAGCTTCCTCGATCGGCGGCTGCGGCTCGGCATGAACGCCACGTTCGCGCTGACGCGCCGGCGCATGTCGGCGCCGCAGATCGTCCGCAACGCGCGGTTCGGCACCGGCGAGGAAGTCCCCGTCACCGTCGCTCCGCAGGTGTACGGCAACGCGCGCATCTCCTACGAGATCGGCGCCGGCGCCGTCTCGCTCGCGGCGGCCTACATGGGCCGTCGGATCGCCGATCAGGCATATTACGGGGGCGACCCGTCGAACCTCGACCCGCGCCCCGAGGCGCCGCAGCAGCTCGAGCTCCGCGCGGCGCTGACGGGCGCGATACCCGGGGTGAAGGGCGCTGGCTACACGATCGGCGGGCAGTACGCGTTCTCGGCCCATGAGCCGTTCGTCGTCGGGCCGAACCAGGGGCATCCACGCTACCTCGTGGAGGAGGGCCCCTCCGCGAGCCTCGCGCTGGTCAATCGGCTCACGATCTTCGCGGGGATCGAGGTCCATCTCGACGATGCGCCAGAGGCGAGCGGCGCCGGCGCGGCGGCCCGCGCTCCCAGTCCATCGAGCGGCCGGCAGATCGGGCGCGCCGGCGGCGAGGCATTCCAATGAGACAAGCGATCCTTCAATCGCTCCTCGCGAGCGTCCCGGGGCTCGTGGCATGCGGCTGCATCGAGGTGGGCCACCCCGCGGAGGTGGGCTGCATCGTCCCCGCTTACGCCAACGAGCCTGCCTGTCTCCCGGCGGGCGGCTCGGCTCACTCGAGCGGAGCCACGTCGGGCGGCGGCCACCCCGGGGGCGGCGGGGAGGATGGGTCCGGCTCCGGCGGGGCCGACGGCTCCGGTGCAGCCGGCGGCGCGGGCGGCAGCGGGGGCGCGGGCGGCAGCGGGGGCGCGGGCGGCGCGGGCGGCAGCGGGGGCGAGGGCGGCAGCGGGGGCGAGGGCGGCGCGGGCGGCAGCGGGGGCGCGGGCGGCAGCGGGGGCGAGGGTGGCGCGGGCGGCAGCGGCGGCGCGGGCGGCAGCGGGCGGTGAGGGGAGCCGGCATGAGGGAAGGACGTACGAGGATGAAGGACGTGCGGGGATGATGGACAGCAGGGCCACGCAAGAGCAGGACCCGAACGGCGCACGCGCCCAGCGGATGCTCGACGCTGTGTCGGCGATCGCGTGTGTCGTGGATATCGAGGAGAGGCGGCTCACCGCGCACAACGCCGCGCTCGCCCGCGCGCTCGGCTGCGCGCGTGAGGATCTGTCCGCGCACGGACTCGCGGTGGTCTCCGATCGCATCCACCCCGATGACGTCGCCCGCCTCATCCCGCGCGCGGCGGGGCTCAAGGCGGCGCGCGATGGCGAGGTGGTCGAGTGCGAGCTGCGGGCGCGCGGGCGCGACGGCGACGAGCGCACCTTCGCGGTCCGCGCCGAGCTCTTTGCCCGGAGCGAGGAGGGATGCGCGCGCGAGATCCTCTTCACCGCCGAGGACGTGACCGAGCGACGGCGCCGCGAGCTGCGCCTCCGCCGGAGCGAGACGCTGCTCGCGGCGTTCTGCAGCCGCGCGCCCGTCCTGATGTACGCGAAAGACCGGGCCGGAGCGTTCTTCCTGGCGAGCCGCTCGCTGGAAGAGCTGATCGGGGCGGCCCCGGGCAGCTTGCTCGGAAAGACCGATCGCGATCTGTTTCCGCCAGAGGTCGCGTCCATTTACGGCGACGTCGACAACGTGGTTCGCCAGCGGGGCGCCCCGCTCGAGGCCGAGGAGACCGTGCCGCTCCCCCGGGGGGAGAGGACGTTTTTCTCGATCAAGTTCCCGGTCGGGGGCGACGGGATCCCGGAGGGCTCGATCGCCGGGATCTCCGTCGACATCACGGGGGTCAAGGCGGCAGAGCGCGAGCGGGAAGCGGCGCGGGACGAGCTCATCGCGGCGCAGCAGGACACGATCCGGGAGCTCGTGACGCCGCTCCTGCCGATCGCCGAGGGGGTGCTCGTCATGCCGCTCATCGGCTTCGTGGACGATTCGCGGGCGGACCGCATCCTGGAGGCGCTGCTCCACGGCGTGGAGCAGCACGCGGCCCACATCGCGATCATCGATATCACGGGCGTGAAATCGGTCGACGTGCAGGTCGCGGAGATGCTCGTGGAGGCCGCGCGGGCGGCGGGGCTGCTCGGGGCCAAGGTCGTGCTCACCGGCATCCAGCCGGCGATCGCGCGGACGTTGATCGAGCTCGGCGTCGACCTGCAGGGCGTGGTCACCGCGGGGACGCTGCGGGGCGGCATCGCCTACGCGCTGAGCCATCGAGGCCATTTGTAGGCCCCCTTGCGCTCGCGGCCGTTTGACCCTCTCCGGATCGGGGGCGAGGAGACCGGGAGGGGATGGCAGCATGGCTGAGTGCGTCGCTCGCCTCGTCGCGATGGTCGGTGTCAACGGATTCGAAGGAGGAGGGGACTCATGCGTTATCGAGCGGTCTCGGGGTCAATCATTCTGGCGACCGGCGTGCTCGCCTGCGGCGGGGACGAAGCCAAAACGGTGGATCCGGTGGCCATCGCCTACATCACGCACAGCGAGTGCAATCGGTTCCACGACCTGGCCCGCGCGGGCGCCAGGCAGGCGAGGACGGAGCTCCTGGCCACGAGCGAACGGCCGGTCGAGGTGACGATCCTGGAGCCGGCGTGTGTGGAGCTGGCGGACGACGGGACCACGGGCTCCGACGACCCCTGCTTCGCATCCCGGCCGCAGATGAAGGTGCTGCAGGAGGTCATCGACCGCAAGGTGGACGCGATCGTCATCGATGTCTTCGACGGGGTCTGCGAGCGCGATCTCGTCGACCAGGCGGTGGACGCCGGCATCAAGGTCGTCACGTACGGCGGCGACGCCCCGGCGAGCAAGCGCCATACCTACTACGGCATGGACAACAGGGCCGCTGCCGCGTTCCTGATGGATGCGCTCGCGACCCTCAACGGGAAGACCGGCAAGATCGCCCTGCAGACGATGATGGAGGACGACGGCGAGGGCGCCTATTCCCCCACGGCGGCGGGCACGTTCGTGGACCGGCTCGCCGGGTTCTCCGACGCGCTGAAGAAGTATCCGGACATGACGAACGTCGCGACCCTCCCGTGCCTCTGCTGCGACTACAAGGATCCTTTCTGCACGCAGCAGGCGGAGGCGGCGTTGCAGGACGATCCCGAG
Organism: Sorangium cellulosum; assembly: GCF_004135735.1. Lineage (GTDB taxonomy): Bacteria > Myxococcota_A > Polyangia > Polyangiales > Polyangiaceae > Sorangium > Sorangium cellulosum_F. Next base: position 1,860,093 of record NZ_CP012670.1, read on the forward strand.
ATCGCAGGCTTCTTCTTCTCGTACAGCAAGCTCCTCGGCGAGCCGGACCTCGAGGCCAATGCGCCGCTGTTCACCGAGCGGGCGAAGGAGAAGAAGATCCACTCGGTGGCCTTCGACGCGCTCCCGGAGTACTTCGATCGCATGCGCGCCGGGTATGTCGACGTGCTCCTCGGCCAGAAGGTGTTCGGCTGGGGCTACGACACCGTCCTGCTCGCGTACGACATGGTCACCATCCACCGGCAGGTGAACGACTTCACCGATGCTGGATGGTACGTCGTCTGTCCGAACAACCTGGACGAGTTCGAGCGCAACACCCGGGCGATGGACTACCGGACTCCCCTGCCGGCGTGCAGCTTGCTCCCGTGATCCGGGGCCGCCTCGCGTGGCGGGCCGGCAAGACCTGGTGGTGAGCCCCCAAAGGGCCGCACCAACCCCCCCGAGCGGCGGGGCCGCGCGCCGGCAGGCCGGGCCCTACCGCCGCCCCCGGCTCCGCTTGCGCGTCCCCTGGACGATGCGCGACGGGTCGCGCGGCGGCGGCGCCGTCGCGGCCAGCGCGTCGGCGAGCCGGGCGGTCTCCGCGTCGGAGAAGGAGCCCTTCCGGAGCGCGGCGATCGCCTGCCCCACCACCTCGCGCGACTCGGGCCGCTCCACCCGCGTCTTCTCCTCGAGCCAGCGCACCACCTCGGGGAAGCGGCCCGAGAGCGTCGCGATCTGCGCGGGCATCTCCCGCCGCAGCAGGCGCAGCCCCTGCAGCCGCTCGTCGGCCCGCGGCGAGCGGTCGGCCAGCACGAACGCCTCCTCCAGGCGCTCGACCACCTCCGCGCCCGCCCCGAGCCGGGTGAGCAGCGTGCGCTCCGCCAGCGCCTCCAGCGCGGCGTGCGCCTGCAGGTAGCCGTCGGTCCAGGTCGACAGCTCCCCGACCATCGCGTCGCCGCGCGCCGCGATGACCGTGCGGAGCGCCGCGACCACGCCGTCGCGCACGAGGCGCCGCGGGTCCTCGGCGAGCTGCTCGAGCGCCTCCAGCGGATCGAACGCGCCGCGCGCTCGCCGCGGGCGCCCCGCGCGCCCCGCGCTCTCCTGCTGCCCCGCCCGCCCGGCCAGCGCCGCGAGCGCCTGCGCCGCGACGATGAGGGCGTACTCCTCGGCGCTCGAGCAGAGCGCGCGCACGAGCCGCTCCGCCCGCGCGCCGCGGTCGGCGATCGCCCCGCCCACCGCCCGCGCGAGATCCAGGTTCACGCGCGGCAACGGCGCGTTCGGGCCGAGGTCCGGGCCGGGCGCGCGCCCCCCGCCGCGCCGGGCGGGCAGCCCGGAGCTGCGATCCAGCAGCGCGAGCAGCTCGTCCGGGTCGCCGAGCTCCACGGCGCGCTCGATCGCCGCGTCGATCTTCGGGTTGCGCAGCGCGCCCGGGGGCGTCGCGCCCCGGCGCTGATCCGACGTGTCGGTCATTCAGAACCCCAGGGAAAGACCGACCTCCGGGGAGAGGACGGCGGTGACGGCAGGAAAGGTGATGCCCGCGCGGAGCGCGAGGTTCAGCGAGAGCGCCTCGATCGGCGCATAGGCAACGCCCGCGCCCACCGACGCGAACCCCTGGCCCGCCTGCCGCGTCGCGGCGAGCGTCTGCTGCCGGGCCTCGACCCGTCCGCTCCGCCCCGGTCGGGTGCACGGGCTCCCGATGTCGGCAGGGTCGGCCCCGCACGCCCCGGCGTCCTCGAGGACCTCGACGTCGACCTCGGCGTCGACCTGCGCGACGCCCACGGCCGCGAGCGCGAACGGGCGGACGCCGCGCCGCGCGAACGGGCGCGCCGCCAGGAAGTACTGCGCGCGCGCCTCGAGGTGCAGCGGCAGGAACGAGGCGCCGCCGTCCGTCGTGCCGCCCGCGGCGAAGCCGAGCCGGCCGCCGAGCGTGAGGTTGTCGAGCACCAGCCGGTCGTAGGCGAGCGCGATGCGGAGCGTCGCGAGCGCGAACCCGAGCTTCACGTCGTTCGCGACGTCCGGCGTGGGGGTGCCGTCGTACCGGGTCCGGTCGCCGCGCAGGCAGACGAAGTGGTTGTCCGCCTGCGACGCGACCGTGCACACGTCCCGGCCCGAGAACAGGGCGACGTCCGGGGAGAAGGTGAGGGACACCCAGCTCCTCTGGACCTCGGGCGCGGCCTTCTTCTCGACCCGATGGACGCACGCGCCGCCGACGCACGCGAACCCGCGGCTGCACTGGCGGTCGTCGAGGCACTGCCGCGGCCGCTCCTGTTCCTGCACCGGGGCTGCGGCGGCCGCCGCGGGCGCGCCGGTCGCCGCGGGCGCGCCTGCCGCCGCGGGCGCGCCGGCGCCGACCACGGCGCGCGCCTGCTCGAACGCAAACGCGACCTCCGGGGTCGCGAAATCCGGGTCGAGCTGCGCCGACGGGTCGACGCGGAGCGCGTCCGCGAACGCGTCGCGCGCGTCCCCCAGCTCCTTTCTGCCCTGAGCGAGCACGGACCCGAGCGCGACGAACAGCCGCGCCTCGACCGCCGGCGAGCATCCCGCCTCGCCGCAGGCGTCGATGGCCGTCCGGAGCCTGCGCTCTGCCTGGTCGAAGCGCGTCTCGAGGTAGTCGGTCCCCAGCGCCACGGTCAGGGCCGCCTCCGCCTGCGCATCCCCGGGCCGCCCCTGCGCGGCCGCCTCGCCGGCGGCGAGCCACCCCGAGAGGCTCCCCGCGACGAGCGCCAGCAACGCGCGCCGCGCGCGCCTCGCCGGGGGAGCGGTGCCGTTGCCTGCGGACATCGGCGCGCAACGTATCCCACCGGGGAGGCCGTGAGCTCCACAAAAACTCGACGGCGCACCGCCCCGTTCACCCGGGCCGGGCCGTCACCCCGGCCCGCTGCCCCCCGCCTCGAGATCCTCGAAGCCCACAGGGGGCGAGCCGGTAATCCACAGGTTGTGCCCAGCTTGTGGAAACCCCACACGGGTGCCCTGGCACCGCCTCGATGCCCGACTCTCCTCTATTTGCGGGGGCGGCAACCCCTCCGCGCCCCGCCGCTGGCCGCACGACCAGACCCGGGCATGGAGGCACCACCACGCCGATTCCATCGATGTTCTGCGATAGGGCACTCCGCGGCCCAGCGCGCCGCAGAACTTCCGGGCGCTAAACTCCCTCCTTCGGCCCCGGTCCGCAACCGAAAAATCACCGGATCGAGCCGAGTTTGCGACTCCACAGGGTTGTCCACAGCTTGGACACGCGATCTCCGGAGAGCCCTCCCCGCGGCCGTCGCTTGGCCGCGCGGCGGGGGGCGCGGCGTGCTAGCTGGTGCGCATGCGCCTGCCGGAAACGCCCGAGGAGATCGCGCCGGCCCCCCGCGCCGGTGACCCGCCGGCGCGGGCGCAGGTCGGCGCGCGCTCGCCGACCCCGAGGAGCGCGCGCGCCGGCGCGCGGCTCGCCGACCACGACGCCGCCTCGCTCGCGGAGCTCCTCCGCAGGGCCGGCGGAACCGCGTCCGCGGCGCGCGCGGTGGCCGCCAAGGTGGTGCGCCATGCGTTCGGCGCGGACCCGGGCGCCCCGGAGCCCCCCTGGGACGCCGGCGCGCTCGCCGCGCTGGGCGTCGGGGCGTGGGCGCACGAGGCGCTGCTCGCGCTCGACCCCGCCGCCTCGCTCGAGGTCGCCGAGCGCGCGCCCTCCGCCGACGACACGCTCCGGCTCGTCCTGCGCGCGCGCGACGGCGCGCTCATCGAGTCGGTGCTCATCCCGGGGCCCGCCCGCACCACGCTGTGCGTCTCGAGCCAGGTCGGCTGCGCCAGGGCGTGCGCGTTCTGCGAGACGGGGCGGCTCGGCCTCGCGCGGCAGCTCGCCGCCGGCGAGATCGTCGATCAGGTCCGGATCGCGCGCGCCATCGCGGCGGAGCGCGGCGGCGCGCCGCTCCGGAACCTCGTCTTCATGGGCATGGGCGAGCCGTTCGACAACCTCGGCGAGGTCCTGAAGGCGATCCGGCTGCTCACCGACCCGCGGGCGTTCCGGTTCGCGCCGTCGCACGTCACCGTGAGCACCGTCGGCGTGGCGGACAAGATCGCGCCGTTCTTCCGCGAGGCGCGCGCGGAGCTCGCCGTCAGCCTCAACGCCCCGGACGACGCCCGCCGGCAGGCGATCATGCCGGTGAACGCCCGCTTCTCGATGGCGGCGCTGAAGGAGGCGCTCGCGCGATCGCTGCCGCCCGGCCGGCGGGTGCTGTTCGAGTACGTGCTGTTCGACCGCTACAACGACGCCCCGGAGGACGCCGATCTCCTCGCGGCGTATGTCGCCGGGCTCCGGTGCCGGGTGAACGTCATCCCCTGCAACCCCGGCCCCGATCCGGCGCTCCGCCCGCCGTCCGCGGAGCGGCTCGACGCCTTCGTGGCGCGGCTGTCCGGCCACGGCGTGACCACGCTGGTGCGGCGGCCGCGCGGCCGGGACGTGGGCGGCGCCTGCGGGCAGCTCGCGGGGATGGCCCGCCTCAGGCTGCCAGCGCCAGCCTGAGGGCGGCCCCCCGGAAGAGCGGCTCGCCGGCGCGGAGCGCCCCGTTGCCCACGGAGAGCGTCCGCGCGATCTTCCCCGAGCGCCGGTTCATCCGGGCGAGCACCGCCCGCCGGTCCGCCTCGCCCCGGGCCGCGAGCAAGGAGAGCAGGTCGCCCCAGACCCGGTCGCGCCAGCCCCGGAGCAGGGAGAGCGCCACGCTCGAGACCGTGCGCTGCACGTCCCGGGTCACCGTCGCGATCCGGGCGAGCGGGCAGCCGTGGCGCTCGCGCAGGATCTCGAAGATTTCCGGCATCGCCGCCGCGAGAACATCGTTCACAAGATCATGGTCGTGGCGGTAGCGGCGGAGAAGCCGGGCGTCCTGCGCTGCGCCGTGCTGAACGATGTTCCGGTAGAGCCCGAGGGCCAGGTCGTAGTTGATGTGCGCGTTGATGCCGAGCAGGGCGTGCACCGCGGCCGCGGTCCCCTGCGTGCCATTGCACTGGAACGCGACATCCCACGCCTCGATGCCCGTCGTGCGCCCCTCCAGCGACGCCGCGAGCGCCTCCAGGTAGTACTCGCAGAAGATCCCGGCCAGGCGCGAGATCCACGCCGCTTCGAGGAACCGCCCATCCCGGCCATCGACCACCACCTCCTTCACGCGACGCGTGATGACGGCGTAGACCTCGGGGAACACCGCCCGCGGATCGTTTCTCTCGCGCAACCGGGCCGCGACCGTCTCGAGCGCGGCGAGCGCTTCGACGACGTCCGACGGCCTCCGGGGCACGCCCTGCAAGACGGCGTGACGCGCGGACGACGCCGCTGGACTCTGCGCGATCCACGACCGCGCTTGCTTGCTCCTCGTGGCCAGGGGTCGATCCGAAGTAAGGGTGTTCATGGCTGCGCGGAGCGAGCGAATTCAAGGATCGTGCCCATATGTCCGGTTCGCAGTCGACCCCAGCCCTACGACGGACACGGGACACCGAAGCGCCGAGCCCGCGCGAGCGCATCCGCCGCCCGTGCGCCCGGCTGCTCTCCCGGGCAGCCAGAAATTCTCGGCAGATCCAGCGCCAAACGCACGCTCGAACCGGACCGCGACCCGGGTGACCACCCCGGCCGACCGCCGCCGCGCACCGGCCGAGCGAGGGAGAGGGTGGTGCATTCGAGTCCATCGCCCGACATCGTGAGAGCGCAGACCAGCGCGCCAAACTGCCCCATGGGGCAGTTTGTTACGCGCGGACGGATCGCCTCGACGCAGAATGCGGGACGTCCCGATTTTCAGCGCGCGCGAGCTCGGCCTGTCCGTGCGGGTTGGTGAGCTGGGACCCAGCGCCTGTGTGGATTTTCGGCTCACCGAGGGATGTGCCGTATCCTGGCTGGCGCGGCCTCTGCGCTCCGTCGATCGGCGCGCGGGGGGCGGGCCTTCCGGACCGCACCACCTTGTCCCACCGCCGAGCACCATGCGCTTCCTCAAGATCGTCTGTTCCGAGCCGAGCAACGAGCTGGCCTCTTTCCTCCAGGCCTTGCCGATCGAGCCCGCGGAGCCCGCCGCGGCGCTCGTGCTGAGCGTCGCGGATCTCGCCTATCCCACCGTGGCCGCGCGGACCTTCGTCGCAACGGCCCGGGAGGTGGGCGCATCGCAGGTGCTCTGGGTGGCGCCGTATTTCCCGCCGTCGAGCCGGCTCGGGCGACAGCTCCTCGAGGCTGTGGCGCTGGTGCGCGCGTCCTTCGGCAAGGTGACGGCCGTGTGGCACGGCGCGTTGCTCAGCGCGCTCCACCTCGTCCGCGACGACATCCGGCTCCGGCGCACGCTGCCGCTGCCCCTCGGCGACAGGGCGCTGCCCTGGGTGGCGCCCGCCGACGTGGCCCGCGTGGCGCTCCGCGCGCTGGAGGCGCCCGGCGTCGAGCCGCCCGTCGTCTGCGGCCCCGAGGACCGCACGGGCGCGCAGGTGGCGAGCGCGCTCTCCCGCGCGATCCGGGCGAGCCTCGCGGGCGCGCGCTTCGCCCGGCGGCGGTTCGAGGAGCTCGATCGCGATCGCAGCCAGGCGCTCAGCACGGACGAGCTCCTGCCCTACCTCACCGGCCTCGGGTTCGCGTCCGACGAGGCGAGGGCGATCCTCGCGGCCGCGGACGTGAACCGGGACGGGACCCTCGATTTCGAGGAGTTCACCGCGGGCGTGGGGGAGCGGCTCGACACCCTGGTGCAGCAGCTCCTCCGCGAGGACCCGTTCGCCGTGCGGTACGTCGACGCGCCGGCCGACCGGGTCGCGGAGGCGATGGTCCAGGCGGGCCTGCGCAGGGCGGCGGCCGAGGCGCTGCTCGAGGGGTGGGCGAGCCTCGCGGGCGAGGGGATCCCCGCGGACGCGCGCGGGGCCGAGGAGGCGTGGCTCGGGCTGCCGCCCGCGAGCGTCGAGGCGTGGGCCGAGCGGCATGCGCTCGACTTCGTGAGCGTCCACCTGCTGCCCGGGCAGGGGCTGCTCTGCCGGAGCGAGGGGGTGTTCGACGAGGGCGCCGGGGCGCCGGCCCTCTCGGGCAAGGCCGCGGCGATCTCGAAGGTGGTCGACGGGAAGACCGGCCGGATCCTGGCGCTCTTCCGCGCGCTCGACGGGAGCGGCGTCGCGGCGCGGTGGCTCGACGCGCCGCTCGCGGACGTGCGCCGGGTGCCGTGCGGCGACCCGGAGAAGCGCCGCGCGCTGCTCCTGTCGAACGGCGAGCTCGCGGGGCTCGCGGTGGAGGGCGCGTGGCAGGGCCTCCCGTCGGCGATGCGGCTCCTGATGGCGCGCGCCCCGCTGCCGGGCTGGCAGCTCACCGCGTTCCGGGAGCTCGGGGAGCTCACGCTGGAGCGGGCGGCCGCCGTGGGCGAGCCGGGCGAGGTCGTGTGCAACTGCGCCGGCGTCACGCGCGGGCAGATCGCGGGCCTGATCGAGGCCGGGTGCGCGACCCCGGCCGAGCTGTCGGAGCGGACGCGGGCGGGCCAGATCTGCGGCGGGTGCGCCCCGGCGATCGACGAGATGTTCGGCGCGCCGGGCCTCTCGCAGGCCGAGGTGAAGGGCGCGCGGGAGCTCTGCCCCGGGATCTTCCAGCTCCGGCTTGCGCCCGTCGGCGGCGCGCCGGCCGCGTCCGTGCCTGGACAGCACGTGCTCGTGCAGGGCTACCTGGACCGGCGCTGGGTGGCGCGCGCGTACACGCTCTCGGCGCCGGCGCGCGCGGGCGGGGACTACGAGCTCACGGTCAAGCGCGAGGAGCTCGGCGTGTTCTCGCGCTGGCTGTGCGAGCGCGCGGCGGCCTCGCTGCTGCGGGCCTCCTCGCCGCGCGGCGGCTTCGTCCTGCCGGCGCCGCCGGTCCGCCGGGTGGTGTTCCTCGCGGGCGGGATCGGGGTCACGCCGGCGATGGCGATGCTGCGGGCGCTCGACGGCGAGCGCGGCCCGGACGCGCGCCGCTTCACCCTGGACTGGTCGGCGCCGCGCGCCGCGGGGTTCGCCTGCTTCGAGGACGAGCTGCGCGCGATCGCCGGCCGCACGCCCGGCGTCGCCTTCCGGCTGCGCGAGACGCGGACCCAGGGGCGGATCTCACGGGAGGAGGTGGCCGAGCGGTACCCCTACGAGCCCGGCGCGCGGGCGCTCGTCTGCGGGCCGGAGGGGTTCATGGGCGCGGTGCGCGAGCACCTCGGCGCGGCGGGGTGGCCGGAGGACGCGATCCAGCGGGAGCTGTTCACCTCGAACGTCGACCCCGGGGGGGCGATCCGACCGATGCCGCTCCGGCGGGGCGGCGGCGCGATCCGGGCGGCCGGCGGGGTCTGTCCGGTCGAGCACGGGTCGTGCCGCCTGAAGCCCACGGCGCCGGAGGCGGTCCGGACCGAGGCCGAGGCGTTCCTGCGGCAGTGTTATGCGGAGCTCGGGGTGCCGTCCGCGTTCGAGGAGCGGTGGCAGGAGGTGCGGGCGAGCCTGGACGCGCGCGGGACCTACACGCACCTCGCCGACGAGCTCACGTACGGCGCGCGGCTCGCGTGGCGCAACAGCACGCGCTGCATCGGGCGGTTCTTCTGGTCGACGCTCCACGTGCGCGATCTGCGCCACCTGGAGACGGAGGAGGAGATCTTCCAGGCGCTGCTCGAGCACCTCGATCTGGCCACGAACGGCGGCGACATCCGGGCGATGATGACGGTGTTCCGGCCGGGGGAGCCGCGGATCCGCATCTGGAACGGGCAGCTCATCCGCTACGCGGGCTACCGGCTCCCGGGCGGGGGCGTCCTCGGCGATCCGGCGAACGTGGAGCTCACGGACCAGGCCCTGGCGCTGGGCTGGCCGGGCGGGGAGCGGACGCGGTTCGATCTGCTGCCGCTCATCGTGCAGATCGGCGATCGCCCGCCGCGGTGGTTCGAGCTGCCGCGGGATCGGGTGCTCGAGGTGCCGATCGTCCACCCGCGGCATGCGTGGTTCGCGGAGCTCGGCCTGAAGTGGCACGCGCTGCCGGCGGTGTCGAACATGGCCTTCGACGTCGGCGGGGTGCAGTACACGGCGGCGCCGTTCAACGGCTTCTACATGGGGACGGAGATCGGGGCGCGCAACCTGAGCGACGAGGCGCGGTACGACCAGCTCCCGCTCATCGCGGACCGGCTCGGGCTGGACCGGTCGCGCAGCGACACGCTGTGGAAGGACGCGGCGCTCGTGGAGCTGAACGCGGCGGTCCTGCACTCGTTCCGGCAGGCGAAGGTGCGCATGATGGATCACCACACGCTGTCGGACTACTTCAAGAAGTTCGAGGAGCAGGAGCGGCAGTGCGGGCGCCCGGTCTACGCGGACTGGATCTGGATCGTCCCGCCGATGTCGGCGTCGACGATGGCGGTGTTCCACACGGACATGGAGAACCGGATCCTCAAGCCGAACTACCTCTATCAGGACGATCCGTGGAAGGCGCCGAAGGGGTCGTGAGGGCCCCACGCTGCCGGCAGGACACCGGCAGGCCGGCGGCGCGCAGCGGGGCGCCGCCGTCGCCCGCCTTGACGGGCGCGCCGCGACCAGGGATCCTCGCAGGCATGCGCTTCGCCGCGTTCGGGTTGGTCCTGCTGCTCGCGGGCAATGCGTGGGCCGAGCCGGCCGAGCCAGCGGCGAAGGCTCCCCCCGTCGACACCACCCGGCGCGACGTGGGGACCGGCCTCACCGTGGGGGGGCTGGTCGTCGGCTCCGTCGGAGCAGGCCTGTATTTCCTCACCCGATCGAGCGGCGAGGACGACGCGTGTGGTTGCGCGTCCCGTTCATGGGTGTTTCCCACCGTGCTCATGGGCCTCGGAGGCGTCATGGCCGTCACGGGGGTGCCGCTCTGGGTCACGGGGCAGATCCACCTCGATCACGCGAAGACGCGGGCTCAGTTGCAGATTGGTCCGCTCGGCGGGAGCGTCCGGCTGCTGTTCTGAGCCGTGGGGCGCCGTGGTACACTCGGCCGGCTCGATGGATGACGAGGAACTGGCGGCGCAGCGCATCGGCACGCGGATCGGCACCTGGACGGTGGAGCGCGTGCTCGGGGGCGGCGGCATGGCGAGCGTCTTCCTCGGCCGGCGCCCGGACGGGCAGGTCGCGGCGCTCAAGGTCCTCCATCCTTCGCTGAGCCAGATCGAGGAGCTCCGGAAGCGGTTCCTCCGCGAGGGCCCGATCGGCAGCGCCCTCGCCGCCGTCGGCCCGCTCTGCGAGGGGCTGCCGCTCGTGCTCGAGTCGGGCGTCGCGGACGACGGCGCTGCCTACCTGGCGATGGAGGTGCTCGACGGCGAGACGGCCTTCGACCGCATGGCGCGGACGGGGATGCTCCCTGTCGGCGAGGCCCTGGCGCTGGCCGAGCGGGTCCTCGACGTGCTGGTCGTGGCGCACGCGCACGGCGTGGTGCACCGGGACCTCAAGCCCGAGAACCTGCACATCGGGACCGACGGGCGCGTGAAGGTGCTCGATTTCGGCATCGCCCGCGTGCTCGATCCCCTCCCGTTCGGCATGGGGGAGCTGCCGGAGAAGACGGCGACGAAGACGGGCGTGGCGCTCGGCACGAGCGAGTACATGGCGCCCGAGCAGGCGATGGGCATGGTCCGCGAGATCGACGGGCGGACCGACCTGTTCGGCCTGGGCGCGACCCTGTTCCGGCTGCTCTCCGGCCGCGCGATCCACGGCGATCTCGTCGACGCGCGCCTGCTCATCGCCGCGGCCACGGAGCGGGCGCCGCCGCTCGATGCGCACGCGCCGGAGGTGCCGTCCGAGGTGTGCGACGTCGTGGATCGGGCCCTGTCGTTCCACAAGGCCGAGCGTTACCCCGACGCGGCGACGATGCGCGCGGACGTGCGCGCGGTCCGGGCGGGCCGCCTGCCGCCGTACGTGGTCGCGGTGGCCGAAGGGCGGATCCAGCCGGGCGCCCGCCTTCAAGCCTCCCGCTGAGGGCTGCGGCCCCGCAGAGGGCTCTCGCCCTGCGGCAGGCGCTTGCCCCGCGGAGGGAGCCCTCCGCGGGCGCTGCGCGGCTCAGCGGTCGGAGCAGCGAAGCCTGCCGTCGTCGTTCTCGATGTCTCCTCTGCACAGCCAGTACCGTTCCAGGTACGTCTCGTGATGACGCCCTTGCCGGTCCATGCACTCCGCGTACAGCGTGTCGCGGTCGGTCCGGATGTTCCTGCACGTGCTGCGGTAAGAGCCCTCCGGCGCCCGGTCGTCGGGCCGGTCGTCGGGCCGGCGCTCGGCGCAGCGGAGCATGCCGTTGTCGTTCTCGATGTCTCCTCTGCACGTCCTGAAGCCTTCCAGGTGCGTCGCGCGGAAGCGCCCTCCTCGGTCCATGCACTCCGCGTACAGCGTGCCGCGGTCGGTCCGGATGTTCCTGCACGTGCTGCGGTAAGAGCCCTCCGGCGTCCGGTCGTCGGGCCGTTGATCGGCGCAGCGGAGCCTGCCGTCGTCGTTCTCGATGTCTCCTCTGCATAGCCAGTACTGCTGCAGGTACGTCTCGTGATGACGCCCTCGTCGGTCCTCGCACGTCGCGAACAGCGTGCCGCGGTCGGTCCGGACGTTCCAGCATGTCCTGCGGTAGGAGCCTTCCGGCGCCCGGTCGCCGGGCCGGTGGTCGGCGCAGCGGAGCATGCCGTTGTCGTTCTCGATGTCTCCTCTGCACAACCAGTACCGCTGGAGATACGTCTCGTGAAGACGCCCTCGTCGGTCCGCGCACGTCGCGAACAGCGTTCCACGGTCGATCCGGACATTCCTGCATGTCCTGAGGTAGGAGCCTTCCGGCACGCGCCCCTGGGCTTGTGCCAGCTCGCCGCTGAGCAGCACGGTCGGCAGTGAGAGCGCGCCGAGGACCAGCGCGAACAGCGTGATCTTCATGATTCCCCCCCTGGCGCATCGCCTCGCGGCGCGACGCCGTGATGTACACCTGGGGCGGGCGTCCGGGAGGTGCAATCCTGCTGGAACACGGGCGATCTGGAACAAGAAGGCAAGAAGGATGCGTGGGGCTCCAGCACGGGCCCACGCGCGCGGATGCCAGGCGAGGGCGGGAGATCGACGAGGGGGCGGGGCGGCGAGCGGCCGGCGAGTGCGCCCTCGTTGACCAGGGGATAGGCTTGCCCGGAGAGCGGTAGGTGGGCTCGAAACGGACGACATCGCGCAGATCCTGGTCGGAGCCGGGCCTCCGGGCGCGGCTCGTGGCGCTGATGGACACGGTGTTCCCCGGCGTGAACGACGTCATCGAGCGCGCGCGCGCCCTGGGCGCCGCCTGGGAGGACGTGACCACGCCGTTCGTCGCCTCGACCGAGGACGGGCCCGTGAGCCAGGTCAGCGTGATGCGCTTCACCATGCTGCTCGACGGGACACAGGCCGACGTGGGCTGTCTCCACGCGGTCTGCACCCACCCCGGCCACCGCCGGAAGGGGCACTATGCGTCCGCGATGCGCGCGGCGCTCGCGTTCTGCGACGAGCGGTATCCCGCAGCGCTCCTGTGCACGGCGCAGCCCGAGCTCTACGAGCCGTTCGGGTTCCGGGTCGTCGACGAGCACAAGGTGGTCTCCGACGTCGCGGCCCGATTCGACCGGCGGTCGATGCGGCCTCTCCGCCTCGCCGAGGCGCGGGATCGCGCCGTGTTTCAGCGGCTCGCGTCCCGCCGCGCGCCGCTCTCGAGGAAGCTCGGGGTCACTGGTCCTGCGACGGTCTTCGTCGTCAACGAGCCCGACAGGCCCCTCGTCTATGCCGAGGATCTCGACGCGATCGTCTCCATGGAGATCGCCGGAGACCCCCTGTGTCTGTACGACGTCGTGGCCGCGGAGCTGCCTCCGCTCGACGAGATCCTCCGCCGGCTGCCGGCGCCGGTGCGGAGGGTGGAGCTATTCGCGTGTCCCGATGGGGTCGGGCTGGCCGGGGGCGCGGAGCCGCACGTCTTCGTCGACGGGGACGACGCCCTGGGGGGCGCGGGGGCCTCGCGGCTCATGGTGCGCGGGCCGTTTCCAGAGGGGCCGCTGATGCTGCCACGGCCGTTCCGCTGTTAGCGGATTGCGTCGACGGCGGGTGAGGAGGGGTCGCGACGTGGCGGAGCGGCCTCGAGAGGGGGGGTGGGTCGATCCGAGATCGACCCGGAGGGCCTCGGGAGGCCGTGCGGAGAGGTCGCGACGTGGTGGAGCGGCCTCGAGAGGGGGGGTGGGTCGATTTGAGATCGAGCCGGAGGGGCTCGGGAGGCCGCGCGGAGAGGTCGCGATGTGGTGGAGCGGCCTCGAGAGGGGGGGCGGGTCGAGCCAGGACCTGCGCGGAGGGCCTCGGGAGGCCGCGCGGAGAGGTCGCGACGTTGTACGAGCGGAGCCCTGGTAACAGTTCTGACCGGGAGCAGCGGTGACACTTCCTTGAGCTACGGGCCCCTGCTCCGGGAGGACTGGGAACAGGGGCCGGATCCTCGTCGACGCGACACGCTCACCGCGCTCTCTCGGACCGCCAGGATCTATACACGAACCGCTTCCCGCGGTCTCGGTACACGCGAGCCTCTCCTCACGTTCCGGCGTGAGTGCGCGCAGGTCACCGTGCCTTGGCGAGCTGCAGCTCCTTGTTCTTCAAGGTGACCTGCGCGAGCAGAACCGGCCCGTAGTACAGCTCCCAGACGTCGTCGGCGATCGGAAGCAGCCCCACGGGTTCGTTGGCGATCAGCTTGGAAACGAAGGTGTTCGCGCCACCGAACTGAAGCCGACCCATGTCCCCCACGCGTCGCACGGCCATCGTGTCCGGATACTCCGGCGAGGAGGGCTTGCTCGGCATCGTCCGCCGCGACGGCGTGTAGCGCGAAGCCGGCGTCCTCTGGCCGAGCGCCTCGTGAGGCCGCTGGTCATTGTACTCGTGCCGGAAGCGGTCGAAGACGCGCTGCTGCGCCGCGAGCGTGGCTTCGGGCGGCGATGTCGCCTCCGCCTTCAGCGTCTTGTGCATGCGCTCGTGCCGGCCGTTCTGCTGCGGTTTGCCGGGCTCAATGCGCTCGGGAACCACGCCGAGCTTGATCCAGCTCACCGACAGCGCCGAGAGCCCTCCAATGCCCTGCGTGGCGAACGGCGGGCCGTTATCGGAGCGGATACGATTCGGCAGCCCAAACTCGCGGAACGCGCGCTCGAAGTGCGGCCGCACCGAGGCCTCGTCCGGCTTCGCTACGCCCTCGCATTTGAGCAAGTACCGCGACGCCTGGTCCGTCAACGTCAGCGGGTGGCACCGGGTCTTGTCGCCAAGCGCGAAATGCCCCTTGAAATCGGCGCACCATGTGTCATTAGGCTGCTCCGCTGGAGCCAGCGTCGACGGCATCGCTGACGTCGGCATCACCACGCGGCGCCGCCGGGGCCGGATCAGCCCGTGTTTCTTGAGCAGCTCGCCGATGGTGCTCGTCGCCGGCAGCCCCTCAAGGCCCATGCTCTCCAGCCGGGCGCGCAGCTTCTTCGGACCCCAGGTGGGTCGCTCCTTCCGCAGCTCGACCAGCGCGTTGACGATCGCCGCTGGCGTCGCATGCGGGAACGTGTGCGCCACGGGCCGCCGCTCCTCCAGACCACGAGGTCCGGCTTGCTCGTAACGCTCCACCCACTTGTACCCCGTCTTCCGGCTGATGCCGAACCGTCGGCACAGCTCCGCGAACGTCTCGTCCGACTCGTTGACCTGCGCGATGAACTGAAGCCTCTCGTCCACTGAACATGTCTCTTTCCAGGGCACCAGCGATCCTCCGTCGCCGACCCTCTACGACATGTGTCACCCAGGCTCCCGGTCCGTCCGGGTGCTACCCAGGCTCCCGGTCTGAACCGTTACCCAGGCCACCGGTCCGTACCCGTGGTGGAGCGGCCTCGAGAGGGGGGTTGGGTCGATCCGGACCTGCGCGGAGGGCCTCGGAAGGCCACGCGACAATCGGGGTCACCTCAACCTGGGTCAGGTCACCTCAACCTGGGTCAGGTCACCTCCGACCAGCGGGGTTCCCAACCTGGGTCGGTTTTCTCCCGCGGGACTCTTCCGCGGGGGCAAACCGTCGCGATCTGTCGCATCCCCGGGGATTTTGCGAGGGCGTGACGACGGATCGCTCCCCCTCGGGAGGCATGGGCCCAACCCGGGCCCAAGGGCCAAGCCCCGGGCTTGGGCAGCTCGCCGTGACCGAGCCGTCACGTTGGGCTGCGGTGGTCGCCCTCGCTCGCCAGCACCCTGAGCCGCGCCGTCGCCCTCGGGGATGAGGTAGCGGCCCGGGTCGTTCACGACGCGATTGGTCGGCTGCTCGGGCTGCCGGTGCCACCGGAGGGGTGGGCGAGCTAGGGCCGAACGTCGAGCCGAGCCCGCCGCTCGCGTCGACTCGCTGCCGAAGCCTTGCCGCTCGCCAGCGCTTGCAGGCTCTGTTGAGATCGCCCGCGCGTGGTGGCTGCGGCCCGTAAGCATTCACCGATCGGACTGGCTGATCCGAAGCATTACAACCGAAGCATTACAACGGAATATGTTTGCTTGCTGAATGAGTTCGCGCTCAGGCGGGGTGGGTTCGACCGAGTCCCTGACGGCCGCCATCGCGGAATTAGCGTCCTACAAAACCGGAGGCCGCCGCCGATCCCCGACAAACCGGGCCTTCGCGCTTGGGACGGCGCCTGCCGAGATCGCCGTCATGCCCCGGACCACTGCAGCGCCTACGCCGCACCCCCGCGCCTACTCGAACGTGCCCGCGAGGTGATCCGGACCCGCCGTTACGGTACGTGGACGATAAAGGCCGCCGGGGTGCCGCAGTTGGTCCTTGCGGCAGCCTCATCTTGGGCGTAGCATCTTGTGTGTAGAAGTTAGGTGTACAAATATTTGTCTAATGTAGAACGAGACATCAATGGATGTTCGATCGCGTTTTCGATCCGCGAGCAAGAGGCTCCGTGATGGCTTCAACGACACCCGCCCGACGAGAGATAGTCGCGGCAAGGGCACGCAACGCGAACAGATCCTCGCGGACGAGCTCGCAAAGGTACTCCCCACCCGCTACAGCTTGGGTCAGGGCGAGGTCGTAACCTTTCAAAATCGCGCCAGTCTCGAATGTGACATCGTGATCTATAACGCATCGGTCTGCCCGAAGCTGGTTCTCGATGCTGGACACGCGGTATATCCCTACGAAACCGTGTATGGCGTGGTTCAAGTAAAATCGGAACTGAACGCCGCCGAACTTGAGCGAGCGTATAAGAATATCGCTTCGGTCAAGAGCATTGTTCCGAATATGAACTTCACCGTCGGTGGCGCTGGTTTTGTTTCCGGTTTCGGTCCGCCCCGTCCCGTGGGAGTGGTGTTTGCGTACTCTGCCGGGCGAACACTGGAGACTGTCGCACAGCAGGTTCGCACTCTGGACGCATCTCTCCCGGATACTAGTCTGCGGCCCGACTTTATCGCTATTCTTGATGAGGGAATCATTGGGCCTACCGCCGCGCTTCGTGAGAGCGGTAGTAATCGAATCTCGTGGCCAAGCGTCGCGGAGCTGAACAAGATTCGGCCACTGGGCATCCATACGTGGATGCGGTTTTGCCTCCAGCTCACGCGAGAGCTCAACAGTATTACCTTGCCACCGTTTGAGCTTCTGCGCTACCTTCAAATGCCTGATATCGTAAAGAAACACCGCGTCCGGAACCACGATCGGTTCGCGAGAGGAAAGGGAGCCGGCGCAAAGAGCTACAAGCTGACAGAATCAGCAATCGAGAAGATTGTGGCGGACGCAGTTGGCCCCATGATGTTTCGAGATTATCTCAGCATGAAGCATATTCCGAATCAAGGAATGTCCGAGAAGGAGCTTGACGCTCCTATCTGGCATTACTCACCGCAGGGCGTGACTCCTCCGGCAGCTACTCTCCCTGCACCGGCTCCGCCCGCCGAGGCACCAGATGCAGCGGCTCCGCCCCCGGCAGCGCAACCCGCAGCTCCGCGACTCCCAGCAGCTCCCGATTGGCCAGTTTTCATCGATGGCCAGACGTACTACGTGAACTTGGCGTCACTGGAGGAGGACGATCTCGTCGAGACCGATGTTCCCGTCGCTGACTTCTTTGAGTGAGGGTAGAGCCCCGTGTTCGGGGCGCGCGTGAGGCTCCGGATCATGCTGGTCACCTCAACCTGGGTCAGGTCACCTCAACCCGGGGTTCCCAACCTGGGTCAGATCACCACCTGAGGCGGGCCTCCAGCTCGGTCGGATCACCTCAACCAGGGTCGGTTTCCCCACCCTCGGTCGGGTATCCCGTCGGGGCTCCGCAACCTGGGTCGGGTCTCCGGGACTGGGGCGCCGAGACGCCCAGCCCGCGCCGAGCTACGACCCGCTGCCAGCGCTGCGGCTCAGCACGTCCAGGTAGCTGTGCAGCCCGCGGATGTGGTTCCCGCCGTCGACCAGGATCGACTCCCCGGTGACCCAGCGGGCGTCCTCGCTGCAGAGGAAGGAGACCACGGGCGCCACGTCGTCGGTCTCGCCGATGCGCCCGAGGGGCGTGCGCTGGATGAACTCCTCGGCAGCGGGCCCCCTCGTGAGCCCGACGGCATCGGCGAGCGGCGTGCGGATGAGCCCCGGCGCGACCACGTTGACCCGGATGCCGTGGCGCCCGAGCTCGGAGGCGGCGACCTTGGTGATCTGACCGAGCCCCGCCTTGGCGGCGCAGTAATGCGAGAGCCCGTCGGTCGCCGCCACCTGGTTCAGCGAGGAGATGTTGACGAAGGCGCCCGGCTCGCCCGCGGCGATGAGCTCGCGCGCGACCGCCTTCATGAAGAGAAAAGGCCCCTTCAGGTCGACGGCGAGCACATGATCGAAGTCCTCCTCCGGCATGTCCACCAGCGACGAGAGCGTCGCGGTGCCGGCGTTGTTCACGAGGATGCCGGGCACCCCGAACGCGGCCTTCGCCGCCTCCACGCCGCGCGCCACGTCCTCGGCGCGGGACACGTCCCCCGCGAACGCGAGCGCCCGCGTCCGCCCCTCCGCGGCTCGATTCAACGCCTCCGCCGCCGCCTCGACCTTCGCCGCCGTCCGGCCGAAGAGCAGCACGTTCGCGCCGTCGCGAAGCAAGCGCGCCGCGATCCCGAGCCCGATCCCCTGTCCGCCTCCGGTCACGATGGCGCTGTTCGAGATAAGTTTCATTCAAGCCTCCAGACGCACAGGATACAGGATCGGTGCGCAGGAAGTCGCCTCCTTCACCCGGCAGCGCGGCTGTCCCCGTCCGCGATATCCAGAGGAAAAATCCACCACGGCGAGAGGGAGAGTCCATTGACGGATGCTTGCTGCGGGCCCCCGCCCGCGGGCCGCCTACGGGTGCTGGCGGTCCTCGGCGGGGCCGCCGGCGTGGTCGAGGTTGCGCGCCGTGTTGATCAGCCCGACGTGCGAGAACGCCTGGGGGAAGTTGCCCACCAGCCGGCCCGCGCGCGGGTCGTACTCCTCGGAGAGCAGCCCCACGTCGTTCCGCAGCGCGAGGAGCCGCTCGAACAGCGCCCGCGCCTCGTCGAGCCGCCCCTGGAGGGCCAGGTTGTCCGCCAGCCAGAACGAGCAGAGCAGGAACGCGCCCTCGCCGGGCGGGAGCCCGTCGACGCCGGAGTGCGTCGGGTAGCGCTCCACGAACCCGTCGCGGCCGAGGCGCGCCTGGATCGCCGCCACCGTGCCGAGGATGCGCGGATCGGTCGCGGGGAGGAAGCCCACGAGCGGCAGCGTCAGCAGGCTCGCGTCCACGTCCGTGGCGCCGTAGTACTGCACGAAGCTGTTCAGCCCCGGGTCGAAGCCCCGCGCGCAGACCTCGGCGTGGATCTCGTCGCGCAGCCGCCGCCACGTGGCCGCGTCGCCCGGGACCCCGAAGCGCTCGACCGCCCTCACCGCCCGGTCCATGGCCACCCAGGCCATCACCTTGGAGTGGGTGAAGTGGCGGCGCGGCCCGCGGATCTCCCAGATCCCCTCGTCGGGCTCGCGCCACGCCGTCTCGAGGAAGCCCATCACCGCCCGCTGCACCCGCCAGGCCTCGTCGCTGCGGGTGATCCCGGAGCGCCGCGCGAGGTGGAGCGCGTCCATCAGCTCGCCGTAGATGTCGAGCTGGTGCTGGACGTACGCGGCGTTGCCGATCCGCACCGGCGACGCGCCCTCGTAGCCCGGCAGCCAGTCGAGCGTGTGCTCGGTGAGGCGGCGCTCGCCCGAGAGGCCGTACATGATCTGCAGCTTCGCGGGCTCGCCGGCGACGGAGTTGACCAGCCAGGTGCGGAAGGCCTGCGCCTCCTCGAGGTAGCCGCCGTTCATCAGCGCGTAGAGCGTGAAGGTCGCGTCGCGCAGCCAGCAGTAGCGGTAGTCCCAGTTGCGCACGCCCCCGAGCTGCTCGGGCAGCGAGGTGGTCGGCGCCGCGACGATCCCGCCGGTGGGCGCGTAGGTGAGCGCCTTGAGCGTGATGAGCGAGCGCAGGACGTCCTCGCGAAAGGCGCCGTCGTAGGTGCAGCGGCCCGACCAGGCCCGCCACCAGGCCGCGGTGGCGTCGAGCTCCTGCGCCGGGTCGAGCGCGACGGCCACCGGCGCATACGTGGGCGACCAGGTGAGCGCGAACGGCACGCGGTCGCCGGCGCCGACGGTGAACTCCGCGACCGTCCGCAGATCCTCGCCGTGCACCGGGACGGGCGTGTGCAAAAAGAGCGTGTCGGGCCCGGCCGTGGCCCGGATGCCGTCGGACGTGCGCTGGACCCACGGCACCACCCAGCCGTAGTCGAAGCGGATGACCAGCTCCATGCGCAGGGGCACGACGCCGCGCCGGCCGACGACGAGGCGCATCACGTCGGGGGCGGCGTCGCGCGCCGGCATCCAGTCGATGACGGAGACCACGCCGCGCTCGGTCTCGTGCTCGGTCTCGAGGATCAGCGTGCCGGGCCAGTAGCGGCGGCGCACGCTGCGCGTCGGCTCGACCGGCGCGATCTGCCAGCGGCCGTGCTCGGGGGCGCCGAGCAGCGCCGCGAAGCAGGCGCCCGAGTCGAAGCGCGGGAAGCAGAGCCAGTCGATCGAGCCATCGCGGGCCACGAGGGCCCCGGTCTGGCAATCGCCGATGAGCGCGTAATCCTCGATCCGGGAAGGCATGGGGCGGCTCCTCTCAGCGGGCGTGCGGCGGCGGCGAGCGCGGCGGCGCGGGGGACGGCGGCGACAGCTCGATCACGGCCTTCACGTCCTCCGGCCCGCGGTCGAGCGCCTCGCGCCAGCGGTCCAGGGGGGCGCGCCGGGTGATCAGCCGCTCGAGCCACGCGGGGTCGGCCTGCGCGAGGGCGCGGACGGCCGCCTCGTAGTGGCGCCGGTTGGCGTTCACCGTGCCGAAGACCACGTCGTTCTCGAGCACGAGGCCCCGGTTGAGGGCCGCGAAGTTGGCCTCGAGGAGCCGCTTTCCCGACGAGATGCCGGTGAGGCAGACGATGCCTCCCGGCGCGGTGGAGCGCATCGCGTCGAAGACGAGCTGGCCGACGCCGGTGCACTCCAGGATGATGTCGACCCCGGGACAGGCCACGCTCACCTCGCCGGTGTGGTAGGCGGCGCCGAGGTCGCGGACGAGCTGCGGCTTCGGGCCGCGGGTCACGCGGTCGAGCACGTGGACGGAGAGGCCGCGCTGGACGCCCAGGAGGGCCGCGAGCAGGCCGATCGGCCCGGCGCCGGTGACGAGCACGCTGCGGGGGAACCAGGCCGCGCGCCGCCCGATCCGCTCGATCTGCTCCCAGGCCTTGGCGACCACGCTGGCGGGCTCGACCAGCACCCCGATGCGGTCGAGCTCGGGCGGGAGCTTGACCAGGAACCCGGGCTCGACGCGGACGCGCTCGGCGCAGAAGCCGTGGAGCGCCTTGATGCCGCGCTCGGTGTAGCGTCCGTTGCGGCACATGTCCCACTCGCCGGCGGCGCAGCACGCGCACGGCACGGGATCGGGGCGGCGCACGATCCCCACCACGAGGTCGCCCGCCGCGAGCCCTTCGCCGGGCGGCGCCTCGAGCACGCGCCCGAGCGACTCGTGGCCGAGCACGAGCCGCTCCTCGCCCGGGGGCGCCGCGCCGTACTGCCCCTCGACGATCTCGCGGTCGGTGCCGCACACGCCGACCGCCAGCACCTCGACCAGCGCCGATCCCGCGGCCGCGTCGGGCTCGGCGATCTCCTCGAGCCGGGCCGAGCCGGGGACGCCGGGGTGTACGGTCAACGCGCGCATCCCGTCGCTCCGGTCAGGGCAGGTGCCCGCCGCGCGGTGACCGCGGCGCGCGAGGAGGGCGGGGAGGCCGCACGCCGGTCGAGCGCTGCGGTTGCCGGAGCGGCGCGTCCGGGACGGTGAATGGATCGTCCTGCGGGCTCGAGCGTGAGCTTCCTTCTTCTTCCTTCCGCCATTTTTCGATCCATCACGGCCTCCTGGTGCCTCCGGGAGGCGGGCGGAAGCGGGGGAGGGGCACGTGCCGCGCATTGCGCGCTCGCTGCGGCTTGCGGTCGGCCCCCGAGGGCCGATGTTCCCGGGGCACGTTGCGGGTCCACGGGGCGCACGACGAAACCGAGGGAGCGAGGAGAGGACGATGCAAGAGAATGTCGGCACGCTGGATCGAACGGCTCGGTTCGTTGCTGGCCCTCTGCTCATGGGGTTAGGCGCCACCGCGCTCGGTGGCCTCCGGGGTCGACCGAGGGGGCTCCTGGCGCTCGTCGCCGGAGCGCTGGTCGCGGAGAGCGCCGTCACCCGGGTGTGCCCGGTGAACCGGCTGCTCGGGATCGACACGCGAGGGGAGGCACGAGCGGGCCTCTTGGCTCCCCGAGGCCTGGCCTCCCGGATCGCCCGCGCCCTGGGCAGGTGATCGCGCGCTCGACGCGGGAGACGGCGAGTCGCTGTCACCGCCCAGCACATGACCCGGCGTGCGACCGCGGGCCGCGCGGCGGTGTTGCGGCGGTATCGCGAGGAGGCCGCGGCGGCGATCCTCCACGCCGTCGTCACCAGCATCATCAACGCGATACAAGGGAGCCATGAGACGCGCACCGTTTCACGGGCTGTTGCCCGTGCGGTTCGCACCATCTCTCGGTGGTCCACGAAGGAGCAGCAGCGGCGGTCCTCGTCCCCGCGCGCCTCTGGCCTCATACCTGGGCCCGGACACGCGGTCCACGAGGAGGACGCCATGAAGCGACGATGGGAGAGAGCGGGTATCGAGACGAGCGCGCTGGGCCTGGGGTGCTGGGCCGTGGCGGGGAAGTGGAACGACCCGGGCGCGAGCTGGGAGTGGCACGGCACCGATGACGTCGAGTCGATCCGGGCCATCCGCGCCGGCATCGACGCCGGCGTCACGCTGCTCGACACCGCCGACGTGTACGGGTCGGGGCACAGCGAGGTCCTGGTCGGGAAGGCCATCGAGGGGATCCGCGACCGTGTCACCCTGGCCACCAAGTTCGGTCACCTCTTCGACGAGGAGCAGCACGCCAACCTGGGCAGGACCGACGCCAGCCCGGCATACATCCGGCGTGCCGTCGAGGGGAGCTTGCGGCGGCTCGGGACCGATCGAATCGACCTCTACCAGCTCCACATCTGGGAACACCCGCCGGAGAAGGCCGGAGAGGTGGTGGAGGTGCTCGAGCAGCTCGTGAAGGAGGGGAAGATCCGCACCTATGGCTGGAGCACCGACGTGAAGGCCTCGGTCGAGGCGTTCGCCCGCGGCCCGCGCTGCGGCGCGGCCCAGATCCTGCTCAACGTGTTCGAGGGGAACGACCGGCTGATCGCGTACGGCGAGGGCAAGGGGCTCGCGCTCCTGTGCCGGAGCCCGCTGGCCATGGGCATGCTCTCGGGCCGGTACACGAAGGGGGAGACCTTGCCCCGCGGCGACGTGCGGACCAGCAACTTCGCGTGGATCACCTGGTTCAAGGACGGCAAGGTGAACCCCAACTACGCCCGCCGCCTGGAGGCCGCCCGCGAGATCCTGACCAGCAACGGCCGGACCCTGGTCCAGGGCGCGCTGGCGTGGATCTGGGCCAAGAGCCCGAACACCATCCCCATCCCCGGCTTCAAGAACACGGCCCAAGCCGTGGAGAACGCGCGGGCCATGGAGAAGGGACCGCTCACCGCCGAGCAGGCGCGCCAGGTGTCGGAGCTGGTGGCGTACGAGGATCGGAACCTGTAGGACCGCCCTGCGGCTCGGGCTGTCCCGAGCGCGGCGCCCGAGGCGTGGAGGCTCAGGGCTCAGGGCGAACGCATCTCACGGTCCGCATGCCGCTCGACGAGAGCTGATAGCAGCTCGAGGCCCTCGTCGAGCTTCTCGTCCGCCACGTTGCCGTAACCGATCACCAGCGCGTCGCCCTCGCTCGACGGCGCGGCCCGGAACTCGTCTTCGCTCGAGATCCGCAGCCCCTCCGCGCTGCAGGCGTCGGTGAAGGCCGGGCCGAAGCGCCGCCCGCCGAAGCGCACGTGCAGGTGGAACCCGGTCTCGCCGCCGCCGGTGCGGACCTGATCCCCGTACCGGGCCCCGAGGAACGCGAGGATCGCCTCCAGCCGGGCGCGGTAGCGCCGCTTCATGGCGAAGATGTGGCGCTCGAGGTGGCCCTCCTCGATGAAGCGGGCCAGCGTCCGCTGGTGCGGGATGGAGCCCCGGAGGTTCGTGCGCCGCACCAGGTCCGCGATCGGGCCGACGAGGTGGGCAGGGGCGATGAGGTAGCCGACCCGCACGAAGGGCGCCAGGCACTTCGAGAAGGTCCCCAGGTAGACGACGCGCTCGGCGTCGAGCGAGGCGAGCGGCGGGACCGGGCTGCCGCGGAAGCGGAACTCGGAGTCGTAGTCGTCCTCGAGCACCAGCCCTTCCGCCGGGGCGGCCAGCTCCAGGAACTGCACCCGCCGCGTGAGCGGCAGGAGCGCGCCGGTCGGGAACTGGTGGGAGGGCGTCAGGTAAAAGAGCGCGCCGCGGGGGACCTCGCCCAGGCCGGACGGGAGCGCGCCGGCGGCGTCGACGTGCACCGGGCGGCAGCGGAACCCGGCCGAAGCGAAGGCGTCGCGGGCGAAGGTGAGCCCGGGCTCCTCGCAGAAGAGGGTCGTGGCGGGGAGGAGCCGCGAGAGCAACGACAGGGAGTGCGAGGTGCCGGCGGTGATGCAGATCTGCTCCGGATCGGCGGCCAGCCCGCGAAACCGGTACAGGTAGTCGGAGATGGCCTGGCGCAGCCGAACATCGCCGCGCGGCGGGCCGTACGAGAGATCGGCGGCCTGCGCCAGCGAGATCGCGTCGTCGGCGGCGCGGCGCCACGCTTGCCGCGGGAATCTCTCGAGATCGGGGATGCCGGGGGTGAAATCGAAGCGGATGGTGGGCCGGCGGCGCCGGAGGGGGGCCGCCCCCGGGACGCTGGCGTGCGGCGCCCGCACCGGCGGCAGCGCGGCGGCGTACGTCCCGTGGCCCGCGCGGGTCTCGAAGTACCCCTCGCCGGTGAGCTGCTCGTAGGCGTCCGTCACCAGCCGCCGGGAGATGCCCAGCTCCGCCGCGAGCTGGCGCGAGGGGGGGAGCCTCACGCCGGGCGCGAGCTCGCCGGTGACGACCGCCTTGCGCAGCCCGTCCGCGAGCTGGAGCGAAAGCGAGCGCCGCGAGGCGCGATCGAGCACGATGCCGAACACGGCGCCGAGGATAGTGCCTCTCTCGGCACGAGGGGCGCTGGCTGTCGTCGGGATCCCGGCGACGTCCCCGGTCCACGGCTGTCGGGCTCGGCGACCCGACCGTTCGACGTGCTCACGGAGAGCGCCGAGCGCGGCCGGAGCTCACGCTCCGGGACGTTCGTCTCTGCCGGCCCGCCGGGGCTCTCGGCCTCCTGCCGATCGCCCTGCTGGCGCTGCTCTCGGGCTGCACCGAGGGAGGGGCTCCGCCGAGGGCCGAGGCCGAGGCGCGGCAGGCGGAGAGCAATGCCACCGCGAAGAGGCGGAAGGCCAGGAAGGCGGCCGAGGAGCTGTTACGGAGCAGGCATTCGTACGTCGTCCACGATCCGCGCGATGAGGGCAGCGGGGCTCAGCCCGCTTCGCTCACGCGCGCGCCGACCGCGAGGAGCACGCCGAGGAGCGCGCTCGCGCCCACCAGCGCCCACCCCACGCGCTTCAGGGCCCGGGGCGAGGGCGGCGCGGCCGCGATCACGATCGCGATCAGCAGCATCGGCGCCGCCGCGAGCGCCGCGAACCGCGGGAGCCCCCCCGCCCCGGCGGCGAGCGCGAGCAGCCCGCTCACGGCGACCGGCGCGGCGAGCCGGCGCGGCCACGCGATCGGCGACCGCGCGTGCGCGATGACCGTGCGGACCGCGAAGGTCGAGGCGATGAACGCGGCGGACCAGGCCGCCCACGCCCCCCAGGCGGCGCTGGCGCTCACGCCCGAGCCCAGCGCGACCGGGAGCGACGCGGACGAGAGCGCCGCCGCCGCGACGATCTCGCCGAGCGCCGCCTTCTCGACCCCGCGCGCGATGAGCGCCCCGAGCGCCGCCGCGAGCGCCCCAGGGATCGCGAGCGCCGAGCGCGCGGCCGGAGGCACGAGCGCGAGGCCGAGGCCGCCGAGCAGCGCCGCCGCCGCGCCGAGGAGCAGGAGGCGCCGGCGCGCTCGCCCGCCGTCCTCGCGAAGGGCGCGCGGCCCCCTGTGTCCCAGCGCGATGAGCGCCGGCTCGTGGCCGAGGAAGGCCGCGACGCTCGCGAGCGCGAGCGCGCACGCGCCGAGGCCGGGACGCCCCATCGCCAGCGCGGCGCAGAGCGGCAGGCCGAGCTGCCCGTAGGCGCCGTGCTCGCGGGGCGCGAGCGAGCGCGGCGACGTGCGCGCGCGGGGTCGTGCGCGAGCGTCGCCGTCCGCTTCTGCTGGTGGGATCTGCTGCGAGCCCATCGCCCGGAGCTTCTAGCACGGGGCGTGCTCGACGCGCTGGCGCGGAGACCTGCGCGGTCCCCTCGCCAGCGCCGCGCGTCACTTCGCCTCGACCTTGACGCCGGCGTTCGCCTTGAAGCTCGCCTTCCCGCGGCCGCCTCCGTCCCCGTCTCCCACGGGGGTGGTCGCCTTCAGATCGAACGACGGCGGCGTGTTGGGATCGCACTCCGGCGGCGGCCCGAACCCGTCGGCGTTGAACTTGTACGAGAGCGATCCCGAGGCCGACGGATCCTTCCGGATCGCCTTGATCTCCACCTCGTGCTCCCCGGCGCGCGCCGGCGTGCAGTACGAGAGCAGGTAGAAGCGCTTCATGTGCGCCTCGATCTTCGCGGCGATCTTGTCGAACGACTCCTTGACCTTGGCCTGGTCCGCGGCGAGCTCGGTCCCGTCGCGCCCGATCTCGTCGAGCCGCGCCTTCTCGATCTCGGCGCCCACGCCGACGACGAAGATCTGGTAGTTCTTGTAGTCCTCCTTGTCGATCTCCTGGAGCATGTCCTCCCGGCTCACGCGGTTCGCGCGATCGGTGCCGTCGGAGAAGACGACGAGCGTGCCGAACTTGAGCGGGCGACGGTCCCTGTCGAGCTGCTTCTTGAGCTCGCGGATGCCCTCGACCACGCCGCCGTGGAGGTTGGTCGACGTGTCCCTCGGCTTGTAGCTGCGCAGCCCCTCGAGCCCGCCCTCGACCGAGCCCTGCGCCTCGGTGAACGGGACGACCGAGTGGATCTTCGCCTCGCCGTCGAACGCGTACACGCCGACCTTCTGGCTCTTGCCGACCCGGTCGCTGAACGACTGCGCGGCGTCGACGAGGGCGTCGGCCTGGCCCGACTCGGTGATGCTGCCGCTCATGTCGACGAGCAGCATCGTGTACATGACCGCCGCGACCTCGGGGTTCTGGATGGTCTGCTTGCTCTCGAACTTCGAGACGAGCTCGCCGTCCTCGTAGATCTCGAAGTCCTCGGCCGTGAGGCCGCCGACCGGCTCGTCCTCGCCGGCGTCGACGCTGAAGAACACCCAGACGTTGTTCGGCTTCTTCTGGGCGGAGTTGATCCGGGTGACCTGCAGCCCGCCGCCGCAGGCCACGCTGGAGAGCGCGAGCAGCGCGGCGAGCAGGATCCGGACCGCTGGAGAACAAAGGAGGATTTTCACGCCCGGGATTAGCGCGCATCGGGTGGCGCGCTGTCAATTCGGTGCCGCGGGCGCGCCTCGGTGCCGCGGGCGCGCCTGCCGGGCGCGCCTCGGTGCCGCGGGCGCGCCTGCCGGGCGAGCCCGGCGCTGGACGGGCGGCTCGGCGGACGACCCGGCGGACCCGAGGAGCGGGAAACCAGGGCCCGCCCTGCCTCTCCGGGCCGATCGGCCCGGCCTGGGCGAGGCGCCTCCGCGGCGGCGCGCCCGTCTGCGCGGCGCCTCCGCGGCGGCGCGCCCGTCTGCGCGGCGCCTCCGCGGCGGCGCGCCCGTCTGCGCGGCGCCTCCGCGGCGGCGCGCCGGTCTGCGCGGCGCCTCGCCCGCGCCGGGAGGCGATCGCGCCCGTTTACACCGGGAAGGAGACCGCCGTACATAGGCCGGCGCGCGTCCGAGGCGCGCGCGTGGCGCCTCCGGGCGCGCAGCGAGTTGCTCTCCCCAGGTGGATTTCCGTTACCCTGTCGCGGCATGGCACGCATCCTGATCGTCGAGGACTCGCCGGCAATGCGAGCGTACGTACGCTCGACGCTCGAGGACTGCGTCCTGGGGCTCGCGGGGGACGTCGACATCGTGGAGGCGATGAGCGGGTTCGACGCGCTCCGGCTCCTGCCGCGCGGCGCCTTCGATCTCGTGATCACCGACATCAACATGCCCGACATCAACGGGCTCGAGCTCATCCGCTTCGTCCGGCAGAGCGATCGCTACCGCCGCGTCGGTATCCTCATCATATCGACCCAGGCGACCGAGCGTGACGTGCAGCGCGGGCTCCGGCTCGGAGCGGACCGCTTCCTCCCGAAGCCGTTCACGCCCGAGGCCCTGCGCGACGCGGTGATCGCCTGCCTCGAGGGGCGGACCGAGCGCGCGGACGCCGCGGTCACGCCGCCTCCGCCGGACGCCGCGGTCACGCCGCCGCCGGCGGACGCGGAGACGGCCCCGCCGCCGGCGCGCCGCGAAGACGCGGAGACGGCCCCGCCGCCGGCGCGCCGCGAGGACGCCGAGACGGCCCCGCCGCCGGGGCGCCGCGAGGACGCCGAGACGGCCCCGCCGCCGGCGCCTCGCCCCGGGCGCCCCGGGTCCGGTGAGGGAGGCGGGCGCTGATGGTCGACAGCGGCGATCGCGCGCGCGAAGAGTTCTTCTCCGAGGCGCAGGAGATCGTCGAGGGGCTCGGGCGCGACCTCCTCGCGCTCGACGAGGCGGTGCGGACCAACAAGGTCGACCCCGACGTCATCAACGACGTGTTCCGGGCCGTCCACACCCTGAAGGGGCTGGCGGGGCTGTTCGGCGCGACGCGGATGGCCACCCTCTCGCACGAGCTCGAGGAGCTGCTCGACAACCTGCGCCTCGGGCGCGTCGAGATCAGCGCGTCGGTGCTCGACCTGCTGTTCCGGAGCGTCGAGCTCTACGGGCGCATCCTCCAGAACGAGAAGGACGGGCGCGACGCGCCCATGCCCGAGGTCGACGACCTCCTCCGCCAGCTCCACCAGGACGCCGGCCCGAGCGAGGCCGGCCTCCAGGACGAGAGCTACGACCTCGATCCAGGGCTGCTCTCGGTGCTCACCGAGTACGAGGAGCACCGGCTCCGCACGAACATCGCGAGCGGGATGACCCTGTTCCGCCTGCGCGTGCAGTTCCACCTCGCCACGATCGACCAGGCGCTCGACGACCTGAAGATCACCGCGAAGCCGTACGGCGAGATCATCACCTACCTGCCGACCGGCGCGGGCGCCGACCAGGACTCGATCGAGCTCGACATCCTGATGGCGTCGCGCGCGCCGCTCGACGAGCTCCAGCGCGCGCTGCACCAGGCCGGCGCGGTGGTCGAGGAGATCCCGCGGCGGGCCGACGGCCACGGGCGGGTCCCGACCGGGATCCCCTCGATGTCGGCGGCGCTCCGGGGCGGCGCGCCCACGGGCGTGTCGCGGGCGGTCGACCTGACCGGATCGATGGCCGCGAGCCCGCCGTCGAGCGCGCGCGGCGGCCGCAAGGGCGAGCTCAGCTCCATCCGCTCGGTCGCCCAGACGGTGCGGGTCGACATCCACAAGCTCGACCGGCTGATGAACATGGTGGGCGAGCTGGCGCTCGTCCGGTCGGCGCTCGGCCGCCTCGTCGAGCGGCTCCGCTCGACGCCCACCGAGCGCGAGCTCTCCCTCGACCTCCACCGGCTTCAGCGGACGTTCGACCGGCACCTCGCCGCCATGCAGGCGGGCATCCTCGAGGTCCGGATGGTCCCGCTCGGGCAGGTCTTCGACAAGCTCGCCCGCGTGGTCCGCCAGATCAGCCGCGACGCCGACAAGCTCGTGAACCTCGTCATCACGGGCGCCGAGACCGAGGTCGACAAGCTCATCGTCGAGGAGCTCAGCGACCCGCTCATGCACATGATGCGCAACGCGATCGATCACGGGATCGAGCCGAAGAGCGCGCGCGAGGCGGTGGGCAAGCCGGCGGTCGGCACGATCGCGCTGAACGCGTTCCAGAAGGGCAACCACGTCGTCATCGAGATCGAGGACGACGGCAAGGGCATCGACGTCGACAGGCTGCTCGACGTCGCCCTGCGCCGCGGGGTCGTGTCCCAGGAGGACGCGCGCACGACGAGCTACCGCGACGTCCTGAACTTCATCTTCCTGCCCGGCATCTCGACGAAGAACGACGTCAGCGAGCTCTCGGGGCGCGGCGTCGGGATGGACGTCGTGAAGACGAACATCCGCAAGCTGGGCGGCGTCATCGACGTGAACAGCGAGCCGGGCATCGGCACCAAGATGACGGTGACGCTGCCGATCACGCTGGCGATCATCAGCGCGCTCATCGTCCGGGTCGCCGACCGGCTGTTCGCCATCCCGCTCACCAACGTGCAGGAGGCGGTGGCGCTCGACGAGAGCACGGTGCGCCAGATCGACGGCCGGGAGATGATCACGCTGCGCAACAGCACGCTGCAGCTCTGCTACCTGGCGCGGCTCTTCGGCCTGAACGAGGAGGAGGAGCTCAGCGCGCGCATCGCCGGGCTGCTCGGCGGGGCGCGCGCCGGCTCGGCGGCGCGGGCGGCGGTGAGCGGCGGGCGGCGGGGCGACGGCCGCGCGACGCTCGGGCTGCAGGGGGGGAGCAAGCGCAAGTACATCGTGGTCGCGTCGGTCGGCGCGCGCAGGCTGGGGCTCGTCGTGAGCACGCTCATCGGCCAGCAGGACGTCGTGATCAAGGCGCTCGGCCCGTCGCTCGCGTCGGTGCGCGGCTTCGCCGGCGCCACGGAGCTCGGCGATCAGCGCATCGCGCTCGTGCTCGACGCCCCGGCGCTCATCGAGGAGATCCTGCACGGCGGCGACCGGCAGCGGAACGATCCGCGGAGCACCCATGGCTAACCTCACCCGAAGGCCCGCCCGGACACCTGTCTCGAAGCGGAACCCGCGCGCCGCCGCGAGCGGGCCGCGGACCGAGTACCTCGCGTTCACGCTCGCGGGCGACACGTACGCCGCGCCCGTATCGCTCGTGCGCGAGATCCTGAAGCCGCCGCCGCTCACGCCGGTGCCGCGGGCGCCCGAGGCGACGATGGGCATCGTCAGCGTGCGCGGGCAGCTCGTGACGGTCATCGATCTGCGGCGGCGGATGCGGCTGACCGAGGCGGCGCCGACGCGGCGCGCGCGCATCCTGCTCGTCGACGCGGCGGCGAGCGGCGAGACGCTCGGCCTGTTCGTCGACGAGGTCCAGCAGGTCTACCGGCTCGCAGACGCCGAGATCGAGCACGCCGCGACGGCGCTCGGCGGCGACGTGGCGGGCTACATCGCCGGCATCGCCCGGCCGATGCACGGCGCGAGCGCGCCCGAGGGCACCCAGGGCGAGGCGCAGCCGCGCGTCATCATCCTGCTCGACCTGCAGGCCATACTCGCGTCCTAAGGGACGAATCGTCCGCGCCCGGGCGGCTCAGAGCGCCCGGGAGCTCGGAGGCTCAGATGCCGTTGACTGGAGAGCGCAGCCGTCCCGACCCGCAGAAGAGCCTCGTCGGCTTCGTCGTCGGCGACGTCCACTACGCCATCGACATCACGCGGGTGCGCGAGATCGTGAACCCGCTCGACGTGACCGCGCTGCCGCACACGCCGCCCGAGGTCGCCGGCGTCGCCAACCACCGCGGCGACGTGGTGCCGGTGATCGAGCTCCGGGTGCGCTTCGGGCTCTCGCCGATCGAGCCGAGCCGGAGCACGAAATGGATCCTCGTCGACGTGGGGACCCACACGGTGGGGCTGGTCGTCGACGCGGTGACGGAGGTCTTCGGGGCGAGCGGCGACTACCGGCCGACGCCGCCGGTGGGCGGCAGCAACGATCTGCGGGGCATCGTGGGGGTGACGACCCATGACGAGCGGATGATCTTCGTGCTCGACGTCGGGCGCTTCGTCGAGCTCGCGCTCGCGCTCGCCGCGTCCGGCGTCCTCCCGGAGGCGCAGTGAGCCGCGCGTTCGACGATCTGGGCCTGTTCGGGGGCGCTCGCACGAGCGAGGCGGGCCTGTGGCCGGGGGAGGCCGACGCCATCGCGCCGAGCGCGCGGAGCACGCCGGTGCCGATCTCGGCGATCGCCGCGGCGCTCGACGCGGACGACGCGGAGGAGCGCCGCCAGGCCGCCGCGCGGCTCGGGCGGGCGGCGGACATCGCCGAGGCGCTGCCGCTCTTGTTGCGCGCGCTCGGGGATCCCGACTGGCGCGTCCGCAAGGAGGCGACCTACGCCTGCCACCGGCTGATCCAGGCCGCGCCGACCCAGGTCGACCCGGGCAGCGAGCTCCCGTCCCCGACCCAGGTTGAGGAGGAGGAGGAGCCGACCCTGGTCGTGGCGACCCAGGTGGTCGTGGCGACCCAGGTTGGGGGAGGGCCGACCCAGGTTGGGGGAGAGCCGACCCAGGTTGGGGGAGGGCCGACCCAGGTTGGGGGAGAGCCGACCCAGGTTGGGGGAGAGCCGACCCAGGTTGGGGGAGGGCCGACCCAGGTTGAGGGAGGGCCGACCCAGGTTGGGGGAGGGCCGACCCAGGTTGGGGGAGGGCCGACCCAGGTTGGGGCGGGCGCGGCGACCCAGATTGCGGACGTCACGGACGTCACGCCGAGGAGCCGGCCTCCGGCGAGCGCCTCGCAGCTCCTCGTCGAGGCGCTCCTCGGCGCGCTCCGGACCAGCGACGACGTGGGCCTGCGGAACGCGGCCATCGAGGTGCTCGGTTACTGCGGCCGCGACGCCACGCCGGCGCTCTCCGCGGCGCTCGGGGAGCTCGCGGGGGACGAGCGCAAGCTCGTCGTCGACGCGCTCGGCCGCACGCGCGACCCGGCGGCGCTCACCGCCCTCTACGCCGCGCTCTCGGAGAAGGACGACAACCTGCGCCAGAGCGCGATCGAGGCGATCTCCGGCATGGGGCTCATCGCCCGCGAGCGGGTGACGGAGATCCTCTACGAGCGGCTCAGCGATCGGGATCGCTTCGTGCGGCTCACCTCGCTGAACGGCCTGAACGCCCTCGAGGCGCCCGTCCCCTGGCGGGTGCTCTCGCCGCTCATCGACGACCCGATCCTGCGCCCGGCCGCGCTGGTCGCCGCCGCGCTCGCGGAGAGCCCGGAGGCCCCCCGGGCGCTGGTCTCGGCGCTCGCGACCGCGCGCGGCGGCGCGTTCGCGCAGCTCGTCCGGGCGCTCGCGCGGCTCGCCGACGGGCCGCTCGCCCCGCACGCCGTGGACGCGCTCCGCGCGGCGCCGCCCGCGGTGGGCGCCCGCCTCGTGCAGGCCGTCGCCGCCCCCCACGCGCTCCCCGGCGTCGCCGATCCGCCGTCGTGGCGCGGCCTCGGCGCGGATCCGGTGAGCGGGCGCGCCCAGGCGCTCCTGCTCGCGGCGATGGCGCGCGCGCCGGGCGCGGCCGAGGCCGCGGTGCAGGCCATGATCGAGCCCGCGCTCGTCGAGACGGCGCAGCGCGCGCTCTCGCTGCTCGGCGGCGAGGCGCTGCCCGCGGTGCTCGACTACCTCGACCGGCACGTCGACACCGACCCGGATCTCTGGGAGGGCGTCGACGATGCGACCGCCGCGCTCATCGACGGCGCCGTGGCGATCGCGGAGCAGGACGGCGGCGCGGGCGCCCCGGCGGCGCCGGGCCTCGGGCCGTCGCTCGACCTCTTGCTCGGCGCGGTGCGCGGGTCGGTCCGGAGCTCCTCGACGCTCGTGGCGACGAGCGCGCTCTACGGCCTCGCGAAGATCGGCACCGCCGACGACTTCTCGCTCGTCGTGTCGCAGACGCGCGCCGTCTCGCTGCCGGTCGCGCGCGCCGCGGAGAGCGCGCTCGCGGGGCTCACGGAGCGCTACCCCGAGGCGGCGCGCGCGCTCGCGCGGGAGCTGACGCGCGAGGAGCCGACGTACCTCGCCGCGGCCATCGTGATCGAGGCGCTCGGCGAGGCGGGGTCGGAGGAGATCGCCTTCCTCACGAACGCCGCGTCCACGGGCGACGTGCGCGCGCGCCGCGCGGCCGTGACCGCGGTCGCGGCGGCCGCCGGCGCGGCCCCGGCGCTCGACGTGCTGAGCCTGTCCCTGGCCGACGAGGAGCGCGAGGTCCGGCTCGCGGCGGCGCGCGCGCTCGGCCGCCTGTACAAGGCGCTCCCGGAGCCGGAGAGCGGCGAGCGCGCGCGCGCCCGCGAGCTGCTCCGGCTGGTTCGCGCCTCGGGGGAGCCCGAGCTCGTCGCGGCCGCGGCGCAGGGGGGCGCCCCGTTCCGCTCGGATCCACCCTGGAGCGACGCGGGGGAGCGGCTGACCTCGCCTGGCGGGCAGGGCGCCGGCGAGGGGCCCTCGTCCACGGGGACGCCCGGTGGGCCGCCGTCGGGGAAAGCCTTGTGAGCCGGCGGGGGCACGACGAGATCCGCCTCCTGCCCGACGAGTTCCAGAGGCTGCGGGAGCTGTTCAACAAGCATTGCGGGCTCCAGTTCGGGCCCGAGGCGCGGACGTCGATGGAGCGCCGGCTGCGCGAGCGGGTCGTCGTGCTCGGGCTCACGTCGTTCAGCCAGTACTACGAGTACCTCCGCTACCACAGCCGCGGGCGGGCCGAGCTCGACGAGGCGCTCGACGTCATCACGGTCAACGAGACGTACTTCTTCCGCGAGGACTACCAGCTCCGCGCCCTCGTGACCGAGATCGTGCCGATGCTCGTCCGGGCGGGGGGCGGGAGGGGCCGGCTGTCCATCTGGAGCGCGGGCTGCTCGACGGGCGAGGAGGTCTACTCGATCGCCATCGCCGCGCGGGAGTCGGGCGCCGCCGAGCGCTGCGACGTCCGCATCTTCGGCAGCGACATCTCTCGCCGCTGCGTGGTCGCCGCGCGCAAGGGGGTCTACGGCGCCTCGTCCTTTCGCGCGACGCCCCCCGAGCTCAGGCGGCGCTACTTCACCGAGCGGCCCGACGGGTTCCACGTGGTGGACGAGCTGCGCTCGCTCTGCCAGTTCGGCCACCTGAACCTGCTCGACTCGTCGCGGGCCGCGGTGGTAGGGCGGGTGGACGTCATCTTCTGCCGGAACGTCCTCATCTACCTGGACGAGGAGTCGCGGCGCCGGGTGATCGAGATCTTCTACGAGCGCCTCTCGCCTGGCGGGTTCCTCCTGCTCGGCCACTCCGAGTCGCTCCTGAACGTCTCGACCGCCTTCGAGCTCGTGCACCTGCGCGAGGATCTCGTGTACCGCAAGCCGGCGGCCACGCTGCGGCTGGGCCTGGCGGCGCTCGCGCCGGAGCGGGGTGATGGGGGAAAGGGTGAATGAGGAGCGCTGGAGGTCGGGGCTGTGCGGGCGACGGGTGGTTTCATGGCGCCCCTGGTGGGCTAGAATGAGCGCCCGGCGGAAGGTTGTGCGCTCATGACATTCGCTCCCCTGCGCGTGCTCGTCGTCGACGACTCCGCGTACAACCGGCGCAACATCGCCGAGATCTTGAGCGGAAGCGACGAGATCGAGGTCGTGGGCAAGGCCGGGGACGGCGACGACGCGCTCCGCCAGGCCGCCCAGCTCAGGCCGGATGCGATCACGCTCGACCTCGAGATGCCGCGGATGGACGGCTTCACCTTCCTCCGGATCCTGATGGCCCGGCAGCCCACGCCGGTCATCATCGTCTCGAGCTACAGCCACAAGGAGAACGTCTTCAAGGCGCTCGAGCTCGGCGCGGTCGACTTCGTGGCGAAGCCGGATCGGCAGTTCACGGCCGACGCGCAGATCCGCCGGGAGATCATCCAGAAGGTCCTCCTGGTGCGGTACCTTCGCCCCCGGTCGCCGATGCCCTCCGTCCGCGTGCCGTCGCCGGCGCCGCCGCGCCCGGCGCAGGAGCCGTCGCGGCTCGGCGTCTCGCTGCGCCACCTCGTGGCGGTGGGCTCCTCGACCGGCGGCCCCACGGCCTTGCTGGAGATCTTCAACCGGATCCCGGATCGCTTTCCCGGCGCGATCCTCATCGCGCAGCACATGCCGGACAAGTTCACCCGCACCTTCGCGGAGCGGCTCGATCGCAAGGGGGGGCTCCGGGTGGTGGAGGCGCAGAACGGCGACCAGGTGGTGGCCCGCAAGGCTTACGTGTGCCCTGGTCGGATGTGCATGGAGATCGCGGTGACGCCGGGCAGCGGGGTGGGCCTGAGCGGAGACATCCGGATCCGCATCGGCGCGCCGGGGCCTGGCGATCGGTACGTGCCGAGCGCGGACCGGCTGTTGCGCAGCGTGGCGCAGGTGGGGGGCAGCCGCGCGGTGGGCATCATCCTGACGGGGATGGGGGACGACGGGGTGAACGGCGCGCGGGCGATCCGCGCGGCCGGGGGCACGGTGGTGGCGGAGAGCGAGGACTCGGCGGTGGTCTACGGCATGCCCGGGGCCGCGGTGCGCGCCGGGGTCGTGAACGAGAGCCTTCCGTTCACGGCGATCGGCGACTTCATCGCCCTGCTCGCCTAGAGCGTGCGCAGGCCGGGCCTGCACACGGCGCACGCTCCAGCGGGGGCGGCGGTAGTACACCGCCGCCGCGGCCCCGACGTTGGCGTCGGAATCTTGCGGTAATTTCGTTGGATTACCAAAGTTGACCGCTCGGGCGCGCCATGAGACAGGTCGGTCCCTGACATGCGGATCCGACGCGCCGCACGCAGGCTTGTGTGTCTCGGCTGGATGGCTGCCCTCTCGGGCGTCGCCTTTCCCGGCCTGGCCGCGCCTTCGCCGGAGCCCAGGGAGCGGGCTGCGGCGGAGACCACGGGGCCCGCGAACCGGGGCGGGGCGGCCGAGGGGGGCGCGGCGAAGCCCGGGGGCGCGGCGAAGCCCGCGGCCGGGGGCGCGGCGAAGCCCGCGCCGGCGAGGACCTCGCCGCGCGCCGCGTCCAGCCGGAAGGGCAGCGCCCGGAGCGTGGCCAAGTCGCCGGCGAAGGGGACGGCGCGGTCGAAGGCGCCGAAGAAGAACGCGGTCAAGCGCACGCGCAAGCCGGGGGCGCCCGGCGTGCCGGACGAGGCGGCGCGGCGGATCGTCGCGGGCACCGCGGCGCCTGCGGGGTCGAGCGTGGGCGAGTCGCCCGAGCTGCGCACGATGCGCGAGATCGACCTGGCCCTCTTCCCCGGCGCCGCCCCGAGCGCCGGCCCCGCGTGGCCTGCGGACGGCGCGCTCCTGCTCGGGGCGGGCGAGCCGCGGCTGGAGACGTCGGGCCTGCCGCCAGCCGGCCTGACCGCCGCGCCGGTGGAGGTCGACGAGACCCGCGACATCTCGTGGCTCCGCCAGCTCGAGCTCCCCGACATCCCGGTCCGCTTCGACGGCCGGGTCGTGCGCTACCTCGAGTACTACAAGAACGACCCGCGCGGCCGCTCCGCCGTGGTCATCTGGATGAGGAGGAGCGGCCGGTACGGCGACGCCATCCGCCGCGTCCTGCGCGAGCAGGGGCTCCCGGAGGATCTGCTCTGGCTCGCGCTCGTCGAGAGCGGCTTCGACCCGACCATCCACTCGCCGGCCGGCGCCGCGGGGCTCTGGCAGTTCATGCCGGAGGGCGCGCGCATCTACGGCCTCACCGTCGACCGCTGGGTCGACGAGCGCCTGGATCCGGAGCGTTCGACCCTCGCGGCGGCGCGGTACCTCTCGGATCTGCGGCGCCGCTTCGGCAGCTGGGAGCTCGCGTTCGCCGCGTACAACATGGGGTACGGCGGGCTGCTCGCGTCGATCCGGAAGTACAACACGAACGACTTCTGGGAGCTGTCGCGGATCGAGGCGGGGATGCCGCTGGAGACGGCGCTCTACGTGCCGAAGATCGTCGCGATGGCGCTCGTGGCGCGGAACCGGAAGGTGTTCGGCTGCGACGACGTGGAGCTCGATCCGCCGGTGGCGTTCGACAAGATCTCGCTCGGCGCCGGGGTCTCGCTGCAGTCGGTGGCGGCGGCAGCGGGGGCGGGCTCGTCGGAGATCGAGGCGTTGAACCCGCAGCTCGTGGCGAAGCGCACCCCGCCGTTGCCGGTGGGCGCGAAGGAGCAGGTGCGCTGGGAGGTCCGGGTGCCGGCGGGCGCGGGGGCGCGCGCGGCGAAGTCGATGCCGAAGGTCCTGGAGCGCGAGCCGAAGCTCGAGCGGTACCTGGTCCGCTGGGGCGAGTCGCTGGACGACATCGCGGCGTCGCGGGGGACGACGCGGTGGACGCTGCAGTCGCTGAACGGCCTGCGCTCCCGCGAGCCGGTGCGCCCGGGCGCGCTGCTGTTCGTGCCGGCGGCGGAGGGCGTCGGCGCGGCGGCGGCGGAGCACCTGCTCGCGAACGGCGCGCCGCGGGGCGCGGAGGCGCGGCCTGTGGTGGTGGTCCCGGCGCAGCGTTTCTCGTACGAGGGGCGCCGGCGTGTCTTCTACCGCGTGGTGGCGGGCGACACCCTGCGGGATCTCGCGGCGGTGCTCTCGGTGCGGCCCGACGAGGTCTGCCGCTGGAACACGCTCGCCCCCGGGGCGGCGCTGCACGAGGGGATGACGCTGCAGCTTTTCGTCCCGAGGTCTCGGCGTTACGACGGGGTCTCGCTGCTCGACGAGGCGGAGGCGCGCGTCCTGGAGGTCGGCACGGAGGAGTTCTTCGCGCATTTCGAGGGGCTCAAGGGGCGGAAGCGCATCGAGATCGCGGCGCGCGAGGGCGACACGTTCAGCAAGATCGCGAGCCGGTACGGCCTGAGCGTCGGCAGCCTGGAGCGGATCAACCAGCGCTCGCGGCGGAGCGAGCTGAGCCCGGGGGATCGGCTGGTGGTGTACGTGCCGGCCGCGCGGCCGGACGAGGCCGAGCCGGTGGAGTCGCGCGAGGACGAGGTCCGCGTGGCGTCGGCCGAGGTCGCGGGTGCGGTGGACGAGGGGGAGAAGGCGGCAGTGCAGCCTGTGATACCGGCGGTGCTGCGGACGCCGGTGGCCTCCGAGGGCGCGGGCGGCGAGACGAAGCTCGCGCGGGCCGAGGCGGCGAAGGCCGAGGCGGGCGGGGGCGAGACGAAGCCGGCGCGGGCCGACGGGGCGAAGGTCGACGCGGCAAAGGCCGAGGCGGGCGGGGGCAAGACGACGCCGGCGCGGGCCGACGCGGCAAAGCCCGACGGGGGCAAGGCCGACGGGGCGAAAGCCGACGGGGCGAAAGCCGACGGGGCCAAGGCCGGGGCGGGCGGGGGCGAGAAGAAGCCGGCGCAGGCCGACGGGGCGAAGGCTGGTGCGGGCGGCGAGAAGCGGGGCGACGCCGGGGCCGGTGCGGCGGGCTCGGGCAAGCCCGCAGGATCGGCACCGCAGGGAGACAAGACGGCAGCCGCAGCGAGCGAGAAGAAGCCGGGACGGGGCGGCGAGGACGAGAAGAAGCCGGGGCGGGGCGGCGAGGACGAGAAGACACCGGCAGGGCACGCCAGGCGGGCGGAGGACAGGGAGAAGCCTGCCGCCGGGGCCGGCACCGCGCTCTGAAGTCAGCGGCCGTCAGACGCGGAGGGCGGCTGAGCCGACCGGAGGCGGCGCCCAGAAAGGTGGGAAGATCCCCGAGGCTCTCCCATCCTCCCGCCTCGATGCCGAGACTCGACCTTCCCGGCCGATCTCGTGCAGGAGGATGCAGGGAATCCGGCGCCGGATCAGGCCTTGCGGGCGCTCTTCAGTGGCCCTCGTCTCGCCCGTGGACGCTGGCGGGCGGGCTGGTTGCTTCCACGGCGGTGAAGGGCTCAATGATTCTGTAAGAATGCGATGCTCCCTTCGGCACCGTCCAGGAGTCGCCCGGATCGAGCCGCACCATTTGCCCTTCGATGTGCAGCTCGGCTCGCCCCTCGATCACGTACCCCACGGTCTCGTAATCGCGCTGGGTCGGTGGTTTGGTCTCGCCCGGCGGCTCGCGCTCCCAGAGGCGCATCGAGACATGGATTCCGGAGGCCAGGTATTTCTGCCCCATCTGGCCTCTCGGAGAGCGGCCGGAGGAGACCTTCATGACGGTGGTATCGCTCATGTGACCCTCGCTTTCCTCGTGGGCTCAGCCGTCCGATCCTCGGCCCGGCTCGTTGCGAGACGCGTGGGCGGCGAACGTGGCGACGGCCGCGGGGGGAGCGCATCGGGCCTGTCCGTCTTTCCTTGTCCGTGTTTCGTTGCAGACGTCGCCGAGAGCGTACCGCGCCGGGGAGAACTGCTGTAGGATTGCGGGCCTTGGAGGCGCTTCCCGTGGACCTTTGGATCGGATGCTGCGCTGCGCGGGAGCGGGCGCGTGGGGGGGTGCACGGCGCGAGCGGGGGACACGGGCGGGGGCGGGCCGCTGCATCGCGCGCGGCGGCCGTCGGGTCGCGCGGCTTCTGGGCACGGGCGGCGGGGCGCGCGGCGCTGCGGGAACGCCGCTGATGGCCCAGCCGAAGAGCTCGACGCTGCTCGCGTCCGGCGTGCTGATCGACAGAAAGTACAGGCTCGTGCGCCAGATCGGCGAGGGGGCCATGGGCGTGGTCTGGTCGGCGGTCAACGTGGCGACGGCGCGCGAGGTGGCGCTGAAGCTGATCCACCGCCCCGAGGCCGAGTTCCGGCTCCGGCTGCAGCGCGAGGCGCGCAACTGCGGGGCGCTGCGGCACC
Organism: Sorangium cellulosum; assembly: GCF_004135735.1. Taxonomy (GTDB): domain Bacteria; phylum Myxococcota_A; class Polyangia; order Polyangiales; family Polyangiaceae; genus Sorangium; species Sorangium cellulosum_F. The sequence continues at coordinate 1,900,038 of NZ_CP012670.1, forward strand.
GGAACGTCATCGACATCTACGACATGGGGGAGACGGAGGCCGGGGAGCCGTTCCTGGTGATGCAGCTGCTCACGGGGGAGACCGTGGCGGAGCTGCTCGCGCGGCGGCGCAGGCTCGAGCCGAGGGTGGCGGCGTCGATCGGGCGCGACGTGGCCCGGGGCCTCGCGGCGGCGCACGGGATGCACATCATCCACCGCGATCTGAAGCCGGCGAACATCTTCCTGCACCGCGAGCCGGACGTGGAGGAGCCGGTGGTGAAGGTGCTGGATTTCGGGGTCGCGAAGAACCTCGCGGTGAACGACGGCCTGCACACGGTGCTGGGCGGCGCGGTCGGGTCGCCGCTGTACATGAGCCCGGAGCAGGTGAGGGCCGATCCGAACGTGGATCACCGGGCCGACATCTGGGCGCTCGGCGTGGTGCTGTTCGAGATGCTCACGGGCATGCGGCCGTTCCAGGGCGACGCGCAGGCGGTGTTCATGGGGATCTTGACGGGCGAGATCCCGACCGTGGCCAAGTACCTGAGGCGGGCGGATCAGGGGCTGGTCGATCTGATCGCGCGCTGCATGCGGCGGGATCGCGCGGAGCGGATCAGCTCGGCGGCGGAGGTCGCGGCGCAGCTCGACCGGTACGCCGCGCGGAGCGCGAGCGGGGCGTCGGCGCCGCGGCAGACGTCGCCGGAGCTGGGGGCGAGGCCGCGCGAGGGCGTGGAGGCGGGGGCCTCGGTGGCGCCGCCGGCGCAGCCCGGGTCGGGGTCGGGGTCGCAACCTGGGTCGGCGGGAGCGCAACCTGGGTCGGGGTCGCAACCTGGGTCGGCGGGAGCGCAACCTGGGTCGGGGTCGCAACCTGGGTCGGCGGGAGCGCAACCTGGGTCGAGGTCGCAACCTGGGTCGGCGGGAGCGCAACCTGGGTCGGCGGGAGCGCAACCTGGGTCGGCGGGAGCGCAACCTGGGTCGGCGGGAGCGCAACCTGGGTCGGCGGGAGCGCAACCTGGGTCGGCGGGAGCGCAACCTGGGTCGGCGGGAGCGCGGTGGGGACCGCAACCTGGGTGGGGACCGCAACCTGGGTGGTGGGGACCGCAACCTGGGTCGGGGTCGATGGCGTCGATGGCGCAACCTGGGTCGGGGCCGCCGGGCTCGATGGCGCAACCTGGGTCGGGGAGCGCGCAACCTGGGTCGGGGAGCGCGGGCTCGATGGCGCAACCTGGGTCGGGGCGCGTGCAACCTGGGTCGGGGAGCGCGGGGTCGGGGCGCGTGCAACCTGGGTCGGGGAGCGCGGCCGCCATGGCGCGATCTTCCAGCTCGGACTCAGGATCGGCGAGCGTCGGCGCCCTGCCCCTGTCGCTGCTCGGCGGGGGGCCAAGGGCAGTGAGGCCGGCGCAGGCGGGGCGAGCGTCGTCGCCCAGCGTGAGCGAGGTCGTGGGCGTGGCCTCGCCGCGCGCGGGAAGCTCCGGGCAGCACAACGCGGTGACGGCGGCGGAGGCCTCCCCGTGGGATGAGGGCGCGTCCACCCTGCACCTCCCGCGGGACAGCGCGGACGCGGCGTGGTCCGCGCCACCGCGCGCGGGCGCGGGGCAGCACCCGGCGGCGGGACCTCCCGCGGTCGCGCTGTCGACCCCGTTGCCATCGATGGTCAGGGCGTCGGTCCCTGGCGTGATCCAGGCGACCACGGCGCCACCCGGACCCGCGTCGTCTCCCGGACTGGCGCAGCCGTTGCCAGGGACAGCGCTCGATCGCGCGCTCCCGGGAGGTACGGCGCGCATGCCGCCGTCGCCGATCGCGGAGAGGTGGACCGGTACGGGCGGAGGTCCGGCGGTCGCTCCGCCCGCTGGATCCGCCGGCGTGCCGTCCGGCTGGGGGGGGCCCCCGTCGCCCGTGAAGCTCGGCGCGGAGGCGGGCGCGAGCGTCGCGGACTCGCGGGCGACCGCCCCCGTGGCGCCGGGCGTCCCGCAGCATCCGGGGAGCTCCTCCACGACGCCGCTCGTCGCGAGCAGCGCATCGGCCAGCCAGACCGGGGCGCACGGGGCCCAGGACACGTCGAGGCCAGCATCGCCGGGCGACGGACAGAAGCGAAAGACGACGGCCGTGATCCTGGCGCTCTCGGCGGCGGCGCTGTCCCTGATCGGCGCCGGGATGCTCCTCGCGATGCAGTCGCAGGGAGCTGCCCCGGCTGTCTCGGATCCGTCCCGGAGCGTGACCCCGCCCGGTAGCAGCGCGGGGACAGACGCCGGTGTAGCGCCGGAGGCCGAACCGGCGCCACGGCCGCCCGCGGAGCTTCCCGCGCCACCGTCGGCGGCGTCGCCGGAATCCACGGCGCCGGCGCCGCCCGTGCCGCCGCCGAGCGCCGCGCCGGCCGACTCCCGCGCCGAGGCCGCGCCGGCCAGCCCGCCGGGGACAGCGCCCAGCGCCAGCCCGCCTGGGCCGCCGGCCGCGGTCGCGCCGGCGCCAGCGCAGCTCAAGAAAGCCCCACCGGCGGCGAACCCGTGCGCCCACCTCACGTCGTTCCTCAGGAAGAACTGCGAGGCGAAGCTCAAGAAATAGCCCCGGGGCGACTCCGCCGCGCAGGGCGCGCGCGGCGATGGCGGCCCCACCCCACCCGCCCCCGCGCCGGCGGGACAGTGCGGCATCACGGCCCCGGCACCCTGCACGCGGCTCGGCTTGACGGTGCGCTTACGCACCTGCAAAACTCGTCCCGAGCGCCCTCGCTCCGCCCCTGCGCCGGTTCTTCTGCGAGCGATCCTTCTGCGAGCTTACCCGATGTTGTCCCCCTCGCCTCATGCCGCGCCGCCGAAGGGAGCGCTCGGTTGCGGCAAGCGCCGTCGACGTTGCCGGATCGTCGAGGAGGGGATGGGCGCGGTCGTGTGGCGCTGGTCGCGGCGGCGCTTCCCCTTGGGTTCGGCGTGGCGGTCGGGTATCTCGTGATGCATCTCGTGATGCGCGCCGCCGCGGGAGAGCCCGGAGGGCCGCGGAGGACACGTTGCGTTTTCATGAAGCTGCCTCGTTGATGGTAGGTAAAGAGACCTCGCGCGCCGCGGTGCTGCGCCTGGAACAAGCCCGCTGATGCCGATGCCGAAGTCCTTCACGCAGATCGCAGCCGGCCTGGTGATCGCCGAGAGATACAAGCTCGTGCGGCAGCTTGGAGAGGGCTCCATGGGCGTGGTGTGGTTGGCGATCAACCTCGCGACCGCGCGCGAGGTGGCGCTCAAGCTGATTCACCGCCCCGATCCGGAGCTCCGGCGCAGGCTGCAGCGCGAGGGGCGGAACAGCGGGGCGCTGCGGCACCGGAACGTCATCGACCTCTACGACATGGGCGAGACCGAGCACGGCGAGCCGTTCCTCGTGATGCAGCTGCTCGTGGGGGAGACGCTCGCCGACCTGCTCCAGCGCCGGCGGCGGCTCGACGCGGAGGTGGCGGCGTCGATCGGGCGCGACGTGGCGCGGGGCATCTCGGCGGTGCACGCGCTCCACATCGTGCACCGCGACTTGAAGCCGGCGAACATCTTCCTGCACCGCGAGCCAGACCTGGACGAGCCGGTGGTGAAGGTGCTGGATTTCGGCGTCGCCAAGAACCTCGCGGTGAACGACGGCGTCCGCACCGCGACCGGCGGCGCGGTCGGGTCGCCGCTGTACATGAGCCCGGAGCAGGTGAGGGCCGATCCGAACGTGGATCACCGGGCCGACATCTGGGCGCTCGGCGTGGTGCTGTTCGAGATGCTCACGGGCATGCGGCCGTTCCAGGGGGATGCGCGGGCGGTCTTCATGGGGATCTTGACGGGCGAGATCCCGAAGGTCTCCCGGTACCTGCGGCGGGTGGATCCGGGGCTGGTGGAGCTCGTGGCGCGCTGCATGGCGCGCCATCCCGACGAGCGGATCGGGTCGGCGGCGGAGGTCGCGGAGCTCCTCGACGCGTACACGGTCGCCGGGCGGGCAGCGGGCATGGCCGTGGGGGCCGGGCTCGGTGCCGGGCAGCGGGCGGTGTCCGAGCTGCCGGCGCGGCCGAGCGGCGTGGCGCCGGCGGGGTCGCTGTCGGGGCAGTCGTCGGGCGTGGCGCCGGCGGGGTCGCTGCCGGGGCAGTCGTCGGGCGTGGTGCCGGCGGGGTCGCTGTCGGGGCCGTTGCCGAGCCCGGTGCCGGCCGGATCGCTGTCGGGGCAGTCGTCGGGCGTGGCGCCGGCGGGGTCGCAGCCGGGGCCGTTGCCGAGCGCGGCGCCGGCGGGGTCGCTGTCGGGGCCGTTGCCGAGCGCGGCGCCGGCGGGGTCGCTGTCGGGGCCGTTGCCGAGCCCGGTGCCGGCCGGATCGCTGTCGGGGCCGTTGCCGAGCCCGGTGCCGGCCGGATCGCTGTCGGGGCAGTCGTCGGGCGTGGCGCCGGCGAGGTCGCTGTCGGGGCCGTTGCCGAGCCCGGTGCCGGCCGGATCGCTGCCGTTGCAGTCGTCGGGCGTGGCGCCGGCGGGGTCGCTGCCGGGGCCGTTGCCGAGCCCGGTGCCGGCCGGATCGCTGCCGGGGCAGCCGCCCGGCCCTGTGCCGGCAGGGGCGCAGTCGGGGAAGCCGCCCAGCCCTGTGCCGGCGGGGTCGCTGCCCGGGCGTCCGGTCAGCGCCGCGCCGGAGCCGGTATGGAACGCCGAGCTGACCCAGAAGCTCGAACCGGAGGCCATGATGGGTGCAGACGCCGGGACCGGCGTCTCGCCTGCGCGGGGCCAGGACGAGCCGGGGAGGTTGCGGCGTCCGACGACCGCATCGCCCGCATCGGGGCTGGAGGCGGGTCGGGGGCAGGGGGCGCAGCCGTCGCCGTGGGCGGCGCGCGCGACGCCGCCGCCGGAGCCGCCTGAGCCCAGGCGGCGGCACCGGACGAATCGCTTCCCTGGTGCAGCCGTGGCGCTGGTGGCCGCCTTCGTGGTGGGCCTGGTGGGGGCGGTGCTCGTCTCGTTGCTGCGCACGCCCGGGGGCGCCGAGGTGCCCACGGGGCCTGAAGCGTTGCCGGGTTCCGGGAGCGAGGGCGAGGTGCCCGTCGCCGCGACGGCGGAGACGCCGCCTGCGCCGGCGCCCCCTGCCGCGGATCCGGCGCCTCTCGCTTCGACCGCTGAATCGCCCGGGTCTGATCCCGGGTCTGAGGGGAATGTGGACGCGGGCGCGGCGGGCAGCTCGGCGGACACGGCGCCGGAGGCCCCGGCGTCTCCGTCGGAGGACCAGCCGGCGTCGGCCACGACAGCGACGGCGGCGCCGGTCGCGGCCGCGAGCGTGCCGGCGGCGGTCGCTCCGCCGCTGCGGCCCGCCGTGGCCGCGCCGCCTGGGGGCACGCCGCCTGCGAAGACGGCTGCGCCGTCGCCGCCGCCGCGTCCGCAGCAACCCCCGAAGCCGCGAACGAGGGTGGATCCGTGCGCGGGGAAGACGGGGTTCATGCGGACGAACTGCCTGCGGGAGCACGAGCGGAAGCGGGATCCTTACGCGCCCTGAGCGGTGCTGGTGGGCTCGCGGCATCGTTACGCGTCCTGAACGGCGTATGGGCTCGCGGCATCGTTACGCGCCCTGAACGGCGTATGGGCTCGCGGCATCGTTACGCGCCCTGAACGGCGTATGGGCTCGCGGCATTGACGCGCCCTGAGCGGTGCTGGTGGGCTCGCGGCATTGACGCGTCCTGAACGGCGTATGGGCTCGCGGCATCGTTACGCGCCCTGAACGGCGTATGGGCTCGCGGCATTGACGCGTGACGCGCGGCTTCTGTGATGCCGGCCGAGCGGTCGCAATGGTAAACCCACCTGGCGGTAGGACCCGGGGGGGGCACATGTCGGAACCGATCGAGGCGTGCAAGCTGCTTCCGGGCATGCTGCTCGCGAGGAAGTACCGCCTGACCTGCAAGATCGGGCAGGGCGCGATGGGCGTCGTCTGGGCCGCGAGGAACGAGGCCACGGGGCGCGAGGTGGCGCTCAAGCTGATCGCTCGCCCTGATCCGGCGCTGCGGAAGCGGCTGCTGCGAGAGGCGCAGTCGTGCGGAGCGCTGCAGCATCCGAACCTCGTCGACGTGATCGACGTGGCGCGCACCGAGGGCGGCGAGCCGTGCCTCATCATGGAGCTGCTGGTGGGCGACAGCGTGGCGGCGCTGCTCGATGCGAGGCGGAGGCTCGACGCGCCGCTCTCGGTGCGGATCGCGCGCGACGTGGCGGGCGCGCTCGCCGCGGCGCACGCCGTGGGGATCGTGCACCGCGACCTCAAGCCGGCGAACGTCTTCCTGCACCGGCCGCCGGAGGCGAGCGACTTCGTGGTCAAGGTGCTGGACTTCGGGGTGGCGAAGAACCTGGCGGCGGCGGGCGGCGTGACGTCGACGCTCCATGCGGTGGTGGGCTCGCCGTTCTACATGAGCCCGGAGCAGTTACGCGCGGAGGCGAGCCTCGATGCGCGGTCGGATCTCTGGTCGCTCGGGGTGATGCTGTTCGAGATGCTGACCGGCGTGAGGCCGTTCCAGGGGGAGGGGACGCAGCTACTCTCGCAGATCCTGACCGGGGAGATCCCGAAGGTGTCTCGCTATCTGCGGCACGTGGACGAGCGGCTCGTGAGGATCGTCGACCGGTGCCTGCGCAGGGCGCCGGAGGAGCGGTTCCGGTCGGCGGAGGAGGTGGCGCGGGAGCTCGACGGGTTCGTCCGGGGGCGGGCGAGCGAGCCGCGCGGGGAGGGGGAGCTGCGGATCCCAGGGGCGCGTGCCGCGCTGCCCTCGGGGGTGACGGCGGAGCAGGAGACGGCGGTGGCTCCGGTTCGGGGGCGGGGGAGCGGGGTCAGCGCGGCGGAGCTCGCGACGACGGTGCCGCTGGGGCCGCGGGACACGCCGGGGATGCAGAACGACGGCGAGAACGCTGCGGCGTGGCAGGGGGCGCGGGCGGTGCAGGGGGTGCAGGCGGCGGTGCAGGGGGCGCAGGCGGCGCAGGCGGCGCAGGCGGTGCAGAGGCCGCAGGCGGTGCAGGGCGTGCGGGCGGTGCAGGACGCGCGGGCGGCAGGGCAGGCGTTGCAACGAGGGAGCGCGCCAGGCGGCGGTGCTGGCGCGCTGGTCGCCGGAGCCGGGCCGATGGTGACGGCCCGCGGGACCGTCGTGATGCGCGGGACGGATGTCGAGGCGCAGCAGCGGGTGGCGATCGCGATGAGGAGCGCGGCGCAGGCGCAAGCGCCGCGGGCTGGCGTGCGAGGCGCGGAGGCGCAGCCTGCGGCGCAACCCGCACCCAGGGCGCAACCCGCAACCAGGGTGGGGACCGGCGGCGAGCCGAGGCGACGTCGAGGGGCGGCGAAGTCCGTGGCGGTGACGATCGTGGTCGGCCTGGCCGTGGGCGCGCTCGCCGCACAGTGGCTGATCGGCTGGGGCACTCCGCGACCAGCGCCGGCCGGACCTGACGGAGGAAGCGAGCCGGCCGTGGGCGCGAGCGAAGCGACACCCCGGGAGGTGGAGCTGGCAGCGACGATAGCGACGCCGGCAACCCCGGCAGGAGGACGGACGCCGCCCCCGCCGGGGAGCGCTGCCCCTGGAATGGAGCCGACCGCGGAGGAATCGGTGTACGAGGGGTTCTCACGACCTCCGGCGCCGGTGGTCCGCAGCGCATCGACGGCCGACCGGAAGCCTGCGGCGGGGGCGAAGCGCGCGGCGCCGCCTCGGCCGTTCTGAGAGCGCTGGCCCGTCGTCCTGGCGCGCGCGAGCGCGGCCGGTACCGGGCAGCCCCCCGGGGTTGATCCCGGAGGTCAATTGCAAGGCTTGATGCAAGCGTTGCAGCGGGCCACTCGGTCACCGAGTCGGCGATTTCAAGCGTTGAAACGGCCGACTCGGCGACCCAGCGGACCGGATCAACGCTTGAAATGTGCTCCAGGGCGGGCGAGTTGGCCATTTCAAGCGTTGAAATCGCCGACTGGCCCGCCGAGTTGGCCTTTCAAGCGTTGAGGCGGGCGATGGTGCGCCGGGGAGGGCGACCTCAGGCGACCGGGGCCGCGCCGGCGTGGCCCTGGGCTGGAGCTACGGGAACTGGAGCGTGTCCTTCGCCAACCCGGGGGCGCCGTTGCCGGCTTCTCCGCTGCCCATGCCGCCGGTGCCAGCCGTGTCGACCTCGACGGTGGCGTTGTCCAGCGATGGGGGCATGCCCGCGGTGGTCCGGAAGGCAATGCCGAGGGAATGGCCGCCCTGCCCGCCACCGCCCCGTCCTCCGTTACCACCCGTGCCACCCGGGCCGCCGTTGCAGCCAGGGCTCATTGGATAACCTTCCGTATTGATGTCGTTCGGAACCTGGCCCCCCGTGCCGCCTCGACCGCCAAGTCCGCCGGGTTGCCCGGCGCCGCCGTCCCCGCCCTTGCCTCCGAGCCCAGCCTTCAGAAGGACATCCTGCAAGTTGAGTTTCGCATCGAGGCTCACGAGGGCGATGCTCGATCCCCCTGGACCGCCGCCTTTGCCTGCTTTGCCGCCGCAGCCTCCAGCTCCGCCGCTTCCCCCGCTGGCGCCGCCATTGGAATCGGAGTCCCGACATCCTCGCCATCTGCCTGAAATGAACGCATTGCCTCCCTTCGAACCAGCGCCACCCCCGCCCCCCTGAGCCGTCTTCCCATCGGTGCCGTTGCCGCCGGCGATTCCTGCATAGCCAGTGCTCATGAGCTCGCCTATTCCACGTGCTCCTGCACCATCGGAACCGTTGTCGCCGTCGGCGCCCGCCGAGCCGTCCTGGCACACCCCGTCTTCGTATGCGCCTCGGTTCGGATGCGCCTGCTCGCCAGGAGAGCCGGACTCTCCCGAAAGCGCAAAACTCGAGTCCCCCGCTCCGCCCCGTCCGCCGACGGAATCATCACTGGGATCCGGCGTTCCGCAGTTGTTCAAGGGTGGATCATTAGGAGATACATGGTCTGCCGAGCACGCGTTGTTCCCATGGCTCCCGCCATTGCCGTCGAAGGCGCTCGCCGATCCAGAGGACGCCCCGGGGGCCCCCGGCGCCGCGTCACCGGCCTGGAGGGTGCACCGCGTGAGCTTGGCCTCGCAGCGCTCGGCGATCGCTGCGATGGCCGAGGTGCCGGAGTGGCCCGCTTCGATCGACGGGGCCACCACATCCATATCCTCGAGCGACACCGTGGTGTTCACGGCGCGCATCGTGAGCGGCACCGTCCCCGCCATCGCGTCCTGCGGCGTCGTGAGGATGGTCCTCGTGCTACCGTCCCACTGCCAGTGCGCAGTGCAGTCGAGCCCACCGTAGAGAGCTACCTCCGTCTCGATGGTGAGGGCTTCCTCGAAGGTCTCGGCGCACGCGTACACCCGCCTCGGGGGATCCTCGGCGTGGAGGTCCGTCGCGAGCTCGACGGCCCGTGCCAGCGTCTTCACCGGGGACTCCGGCGTTCCAGGATTGCCGTCGTTCCCCTGCCGGGCTGACACGAACACGCCGCAGTGATCGTCTGCGGTCCAATCGCCCTCGCTGGGTACGCACTGCGGCGGTCCGGGTGGCTGTCCTCCCTCGCCGCCCACGCCGCCGGCGCCAGCTCCGCCAGTGCCTGCCCCGCCGGCGCCAGCTCCGCCCGTGCCAGCTCCGCCAGCACCCGCCCCGCCTGTACCCGCGCCGCCCGCGCCGGTCCCGCTTCCCCCGGGGCAACTGAAGATGTCCTCGCAGTCCGTGTCGTCCGACGGATGGGCATAGGGGAACCCAAGCTGGCCGCAGCCGGCTCCCACGGCTCCCAGGGCCATCGTCGTCAGGAAGACCACAGACGCGACACGAGCGCGATCACGCATGGTGCAATCTCCTCCCTTCAAGCATGCGAGCTCAGAGCCGTCCACGGAGCGAGAGCCCCGCGGCGCTCGGCCCGAGGAGCGGCGTCACCTGGACGCCCGGCGTCGGCTCCGAAGGCTTGCTCGTCACGAGCCCGTACACCAGCGTGCCGGTCCCGACCGCCCCGGCCGCCACGAAGGTCCAGAACGCCGCGTTGCTGAGATCGACGGTGGCAACCGAGGTGTCTCTCAGCGCCGCGCAATCGGGGCTGCTCACGCCATGACATGACGTGCGATCGTAGCCCTTGTCACGGTTCAGGCGGCTCCTCATGCTCTCCGCGTCGCTCGCCCGCGAGTTGGCCAGCACGGTGAGGATCACCCCCGCCGCGACGCCCGCCCCGGCCGCGATGCCGCCGCCGACGAGCACCGCCGTCCGCGTGCCGCGGTCCGCCTCGCCGCCCGGCGCCGGCGGGGCCAGCGGCCCGGGGCGCGCCGCCACCTCGAGCGCCGGCTTGCGCTGCAGCCGGAGCGACATCGCCTCCGTGCCGCCCTCCGTCGCCACGATCGTCCGCGCCTCCGGCACGTGCCCGTCGAGCTTCGCGCCGATCTCGTGCTCGCCCGGATCGAGGAACACGGGATCCACGAGCGGCGCTCGCCCGATGGCCCTCCCGTCGATCGTCACCTCGGCCCCCTCCGGCGCGACCTCGACCGTGACGGCCGTGACCTTCGCCAGCGCCTCCTTCAGCGCGCCCTCCGCGATCTGCCGCTCCTGGACCTTCGTCGCGGGGGCCTCGCGGAGGTAGATCGTGAGGTACTCCGCGGCGTCACGGGGCTTGCCGACCCGGAGCGAGGCCACGCCCAGGTTCGAGGCGATCTGGTAATGCGGCTTGAGCCCCCACGCCGCGAGGAACGACGCGTGCGCATCGGCCCACCTCCCGGCCCTGGCCGCCTTCACCCCCTCCTGGAAGAGCTCGCGCGCCTTGTCCGTCAGCGCGTCGCTCTCCTGCGCCGCGGCCTCGGGGGCCGCTGGCGCCGCGTCGGCGAGCGGCGCAAGCAAGGCAAGGGCTACGCTCCAGGTCCACAGCAGCGGGCGCTTCGTGAGCAGCGGGCGCTTCGTCATCATCAAAATTCCGGCGTTGCTTCAGGAGCTGCGGTTCGGATAACGGTGACGGCAGAACCTTACCCACCCTGGCGCGGGAACCCCAATCCCTTCTGCGCGGCCCCGGATGCTTTTGTGCTCCCGTTCCACCCAGGGTGCGAGAGGTGCAGCGATGCCGCGCCGAGCCAGCCGGGCAGCGGCATGGTGGTCAGCGCGCGGTTCAGGCACGATCCTGTGAGGGCGAGTCTCGTGCGGGAGAGGAGGGGCCCCCGGAGTGCCGGCGGGGGCCGACGCCACGTGCCGTGCGCGACCACGCTGCGGGGTAACGTGCGGCGGAGGCGATCACCTCGGCGCGCTGACCGAGCAAGCCTTGTTCGCGGCGAAATCCCAGCACTCCTGGGCGAGGCCGTTCGCGCCTTGGGCTCCGTTGTTCGGGGAGGTGCCCCCCCCTGGGGCGCCCATCCCTGCATCGCCATGGGAGAAGGAGACGTCGCTGATTCCCCGCACCTGTTTCCCACGGAACGCGACGCCGAGCGAGTGACCGCCGTGGCCACCGCCGCCTGGGCCGCCCTGGCCGCCCCGACCACCGCGTCCACCCGCGCAGCTCTCCTGAGCATCGCCTGCAGGATCCCCAGGCGCGCCGCCCGAGCCGCCCTTTCCACCGACCTGGCCTCTCGCCCCGGGGCCTCCGTTCCCAGCATTTCCGGAAACAAGCTGGACCCGGTCGAGCGTGACCGCCGCATCGAGGACGATCAGCGCGATGCTGGAGCCCCCGGCATGTCCGCCGTGGCCCCCTTGACCCCCGCAACCCCCGCTGCCGCCCGCGCCGCCGCTGGCGCCAGGCAGCAGGACCTCGTTGGCGCCCCCGCACGTCGCGGCTCCCCCCCTGGCGCCGCCGCCGCCGCCACCACCTTGACCGGGCTTGCCAGCGCGACCTCGGGAGGCGGGCGCTCCGGTGTAGCCCGCCGCATCGATGGTCCCCAGGCCTTCCGATGCACCGGCAGGCTCACCCGGGGCCCCTGCTGCCCCGTCGGCACCCCGGGTGCACAACTGCCCGGCCGTCTCGCCGGTGCCGCCTGCTCCCTCGGCCGGCTGTGAGGTGGCCGGCTCCCCGGATGTGCCGTTGCCGGCAGGTGAGAGCGTGGGATTCGCGACAGGACCTGTGACAGCTCCGCCATCCCCCCCTTTCCCTCCTGCGGATTGCCCGTCCGCACACCGCGTGATTGGACCTGCCGGCCCTTCGTGCATCGTTCCTGGACCGCATGCCTCCACGCCCGGAGCGCCGTCGATGCCGTCGAGCGTCGGATCGTCCGAAATGGAGCGTGCCTGCGCCCCGCTGGTCGCATTCCCGGCCGTGAGCGTGCTGCTCACGATGGCGAGCGTCCCCCCGTTCGCCAGCAGCGCGATCGACGACCTGCCCGGGGAGTCGGCGCCCGGAGCGCTGGCGTTCTCGGCGACGACATCGAGGTTTTCGAGCCGGCTCTCACCGCCGTTCAGCGTGAGGGCGATGGCGTCGGCCGGACCCTTGAGCGTGGCCCGCGCTTCAGGGGACCAGCGCCACGCCTCCTCGCATTCCGTGAAGCCGGCATAGATTTCCACTCCATCGTGGAAGATCACGCCGGTGTCCTCGGTATACACCTCGCCGCACGCATACACCCGCTCCGGCTTCTCCGCGGCCGCCTCGGCGAAGTGCTGGAATGGCCTCTCCTTGCTGCCATCGCCGCCGGGAGGCGCGCTCGCGCGCACGAAAACCCCCCTGCAGATCTCTCCCGGATCCCAGCTCTCGTCGGTGGGCACACAGCTCTTCGGCGGGTCGGGTCGATGGCCACCTGCTCCACCGGCCAGACCGCAGCCCGCGCCCTCGCAAGCCTCCTGAGGTTTATACTCGGCGATGCACCCAATCGCGCTGGCGCCCGACGGCGTCATCGCCAGAAGGAGCGCAGATACGAGGCGGGCACGATGACGCATTCTGAATCTCATCCCTTCCACATACGTCAGCTCAGAACTTCCCGCTGAGCAGGAGCCCGGAGGCGCCCGCCCCCAGTAGCGGCGCCACCTGGACGCTCGGCGTCGATGCCGCTGGTTTCATGGTCACGAGCCCATAAACGAGCGTACCCACGCCGATCGCTCCGCCCGCCACGAAGCTCCAGAACGCTGCGTTCGTGAGATCGTTCTTGGCGAGGACCGTGTCCTTCAGCGCCGCACATCTCGACGGGTTCACGTCAGGGCACAGCGCGAATCCGCCGCCTTCCGTGATCAGCTCACGCCTCAGCTCCTCGGCGTCGCTGGCTCGTCCATTGGACAGCACCGTGAGCACCACGCCCGTCACCACGCCCGCGCCCGCCGCGATCCCGCCCCCCACGAGCACCGCCGTCCGCACGTTATCCCGCGGCGGCACCACCGGCCCCGCGACCACCCCGGCTCCGGCCCCCACCCCCGCGTCGGGCGCCGGCCTGCGATCGAGCTGCAGCACCACCGTCTCCGCGGCGCCCGCCGCCGCCTCGATCGGTCGCTTCTCCGGCACGTGCCCCTCGAGCCTCGCGCCGATCTCGTGCTGGCCCGGATCGAGAAACACAGGATCCGGAAGCGGCGCCCTGCCCACGGCCGCCCTGTCGACCGTCACCTCCGCCCCCTGCGGCGCGACCTGGACCGTGACCGACGCGACCTTCGCGAGCGCCTCCTTCAGCGACGCCTCCGCGGCCTGCCGCTCCCTCACCTTCGAGGCGGGCGCCTCGCGCAGATACCGTGTCAGGTACTCCGCCGCATCACGGTGCTTGCCCAGCTTGAGGCACGCCACCCCGAGGTTCGAGGCGATCTGGTAATGGTTCTTGATCGCCCACGCGGCGAGGAACGACGCGTGCGCGTCCGCCCATTGCCCGGCCGCCGCCGCCGCTCGCCCCTCTTCATAGAGCTGCCGCGCCTTGTCCGTCAGCGCGTCGGTCTCCTCGGCCGCGGCCGGGGTGGCCGCCTGTTGCGCGCTGGCGACAGGCGCCATCAGCGCCATGGCCACGCTCCAACCCCACACCAGCGGACGCTTCTTCATCGTCAAGGTCATCAGAAGTCGGGTTTCCCTTCGGGGAGCGGCGGCTCGGAGGTGCTCGGCGGCGGCACCTTACCCCCTCCGGGTTTCGGTTTGAAGCGCTCCGACGGGGCCCCTCCCGCCGGGGTGCTCCTGTTCCGCCCTGATGCCTTCGGCTTCGACCCGGTCTCGCCCTGCTGCGCCTGCGGCTTCGACTCTGGCTCGCTCTGCTTCGGCTGCGACTTCGGTCGCTCCGCTGCTGGCTTCGCCGTCGTCTCCGGCTGCGCCGACGGCTCCGCCGTCGCGGAGGGCGAGCCCGTCTCCACCGTCGCCGCCGCGGGGGCCGCGGCGCTCGGCCCTGGCGTGGTGCTCGGCCCTGGCGCAGCGGTCGCCGGTGGCAGCGTCACGCCCGCGCCCGTCGCCTCCGGCACGGCGGGCCCCGCCGCCGGAACCCGCTGCGACACCAGCACGGCGGCGACCCCAGCGACCGCCGCCAAGCTCAGCCCCGCGACGGCCCAGATCCACGTCCGCGACGACGCCGGCCTCTCCACGATGACCGGGATCTCGTCGCGGTCTTCCCCGCCGCCGCTGGCCGGGCCGCTGCTGGCCGGCGCCGCCGGAAACGGCGCCGCTGGCGCAGGCGCGCTCCACGCCGCCCCGCCCACCGCCCCGGCCGGCGGCGGCCGCGACGGCACCACCGCGGCCGCAGGCGGCTCCGGACCCCGCCGCGCCGCCGCCGGGCTCCCCGCCTCGATCCCCTCCGGCAGCGCCTCGCCCCGGACCGCGCCCCGCAGCAGCTTCTCCGCGTCGATGACCAGCGTGCCCTTCGGCCCGACCTGGTGCCCCGCCGCCGCTGCCGAGAGCCCCGCCGCGCCGGGCCCCGCCTCCTGCCGCGCCCCGCCAGCCATCCCGGGCGCGTGCGCCTCGCCCCGCCCGGCGCCCCGCGGCGACGGCGGCGAGGGCACAGGCGCCCGCCCCCACTCGGGCAGCACCGCCGGCACGCCGCCCCCGGCCGCGCCGACGGCCCCGGCTACGCCGACGGCCCCGGCCGCGCCCACGCCCCCGGCTGCCCCGACGGCTCCGGCCGCGCCCACGCCCGCGCCGCCTCCTCCGACGCCTCCGCCCCCGAACGTCTGCGAGAGCAGCGCCGCGCCCCCTTGCTGCGCCGCGAACCGCTCCCGCCACCCGCCGAACCGCGGCTTCTCCTCCTCCTCGCTCCGCGGCCTGGCCCCGAACACCCCCCGCGCGATCTCCCCCTCGTCCTCGGCGAGATCCTCGATCTTGAGGAGCATCCCGTGCCGGTCCTCCATCGTGACGTCGCGCTCCCGCACGAACCGCACCGACACGCCCCCGGGGATGTCCGCCTCGCGCCCGCTCGTGATCGACGTCCACTTGATGTTCGACCGGTACAGCACCGTCGCGATCTTCGCCGCCGCGTGCGCGATCGCGCCGAACGGCTCATCGTGCTTGTGCACGATGACCACCCGCTTCGGCTGCGCCGCCTCGTCCGCCAGCCACTCCCACGTCGCGCTGCTCCGCCGGAGATACGGCAGGTCCCGGAACTCGTCGATGTACCGCTCCAGCACGTCCGACACCCGGTCGGGCCGCTCCCGCACCGCGCTCACGTACTCGCGGTAGAACATCCCCGCCGACGAGTTGACCTCGGTGGCGTTCATCACGTGCCGGTAGAACGTCGCCGACGCCTCCAGGAGCGACGTGTACCCGAGATCCCGATCCACCGCGACGATCCCGTGCGCGAACGGCGGATTGCCCCGGCCGGCGTGATCCATCGCCCCGCCGATGCGGAACCCGCAGATGAGCCCCACCGCCCCGTGCCCCGGCTCATGCTGCGTGTCGTCGCGCGACAGGTTGCCGATCGCGAACGCGTGCGTCGCCCCCGTCTGCGGCTCGATGTACTTCATCAGCCGGGCCAGGTGGCTGAAATGCGTCGTCGTGAGGGGCCCCTGGGGCACCTCCGGGCAGTACATGAAATCGATCTGATGGCCGGGGATGTTCCCGTGCAGCACGTGGTACCACGCCGCGTCCGCCGGCGCGCGGTACCGCGGGATCACATACCCAGCGCCGCCCCCGCTACCGTACATTGGGTCGGACCTGCTGCGGGTGCTGCGCCTGCTGCGGGTGCTGCGGCTGCTGCGGGTGCGGGGGCTGCTGCGGTAGCTGCGGGGCCGGGAGCTGCGCCGTCCGCGCGAGCGCCGAGCTCGCGTTGACGTCCTGCTTCATCCGCTGGAGGAGCTGCGGATCATACGCGTTCTTCGGGAGGATGCGCTCCACGAAGTGCGAGAAGAGGTGGTGTGTGCTGTGACCGTAGCTCGCCGACCCGACGAGCACCCGGACGTCGATGGTGTTCTTGTACCGCTCGAGGCTGTCGATGAGCGACTTGTAATAACCCCGCGCCTCCCGCTCGACCTCCGCCGGCGTTCCGGAGAGCACGTCCGACTTGTTGATGAACAGCACCACCGTCTTGCACGACGCCAGCGTCTTCGGGCTGAAGAAGAACTGGAGCGACTGCGGCTGAAACTCGCGGAGCTGCTCCTGGATCCGCGCCGGCTCGATCTTCTGCCCGTCCTTGCCCGCGAGATCCACGACCATCAAGAGCCCGTGGATCTCCTCCATGATGAGCTCCTGCTGCGCGTCCACGATGTGCTCGCCGCCCCAGTCGCCGATCTCGAACACGTGCTCCGTCAGCACCTCTTTCGTGAGCACGTGGCTCACGGTCCGCTCGTAACGCTCGATCTTCGTCCCCTGCAGCGTGCCGAGATCGACGAGCGGATTCGCCCACTTCAGCGTGAGCGACGTCTTGCCCGTCCACTTGATCCCGAGCGTCAGGATCTTGTACCGCTTCTGCGTGATCTTCGGCCGGGTCTCGAGCTCGGTCCGGAGCCAGTCGATCTCCTTCTGCTGCGCGTCCAGCCAGTCGACCTTCTGCCGGTCCTCGCCCCGCGCGACGTCGAGCGCCTGCTGGAGCTGCGCGCACTGCGACCTCGCCTGATCCAGCTGGCCCTTGGCCTGCCGGAGCGCCTCGATGTGCTGGTTCGCGTCCTTGAGCTGCCGCTTGAGCTCCGCGCTCTGCATCATCAGGAACACGGCGCCCGCGCCGCTCGCCAGCGCCACCAACCCGAACACGATCGCTAGAACAAGGACCATGGCTCACACACCTCGCGCCCCGCAGGGCGACACTCTCTCGCTATCCTGTGCGGCCGGGGAGACGGCCAGCGCGCGCCAGCCTGAATCTTGAGCTCTCATCAGACCACGCCTCGACACGATGAACAAGCCCGAGGTAATCCCAGGAACCAGCCGAACCTTCGTTGTCCCACGTCGCCTCACGCCGCCCGCCTCGCGCCTTGCTCCTTGCACGGCTTCCGGCGCGCGGGCGCTCCGGCAGCTTATCGCACGCCGCCGCCCTTGCGGGTCACCCGCGGGAGCGCCGTCCGCGTCTCCGGCGCGAGATCGAGCGCGTCCCGCTCCCCGGCCGCGAGCCGCAGCGCCCCGGCATAGGCGATCATCGCCCCGTTGTCCGTGCAGCTCGCGAACGGCGGGATGAACAGCGCGAGGTCCCGCCGCGCGCACGCCGCCGCCATCCGCGCCCGGAGCCCGCGGTTCGCCGCGACGCCGCCCGCGAGCACCACCCGCTCGACCCCCTCGGCCCGCGCCGCCCGCACGGTCTTCTGTACGAGCGCGTCGACCACCGCCCCCTGGAACGCCGCGCACAGGTCGCGCAGCGCCTGCCCCTCCGGCCGCCCGCGCCGCGCCACGTGGCGCGCCACCGCGGTCTTGACGCCCGAGAAGCTGAACTCCAGCGAGTCCTTGCGCGCCATCGGCCGCGGCACGGCGTCCCCCGCCGCCGCCGCGTCGCCGCCCTCCGCGAGCCGGTCGACCACCGGCCCGCCCGGGTACCCGAGGCCGAGCAGCTTCGCCACCTTGTCGAACGCCTCGCCCGCGGCGTCGTCGCGCGTCGCGCCGAGCTCGCGGATCGCGCCGAGCGACGGCCCGTCCACCCGGTAGATCGCCGTGTGCCCGCCCGAGGCGAGCAGCGCCACGTACGGGAACGCCGGCCGCTCCGCCGGCGCGCCATTCCGCCGCAGGAACACCGCGAGCAGGTGCCCGACGAGGTGATCCACGCCGACGAGCGGCTTGCCCGCCGCCCACGCGAGCCCCTTCGCCGCCTGCAGCCCCACGAGCAGCGCGCCCGCGAGCCCCGGCCGCGACGTCACCGCGACGCCGTCGAGGTCCGCCGCCGTCACGCCCGCGCGCGAGAGCGCCTCGCGCACGACCGGGACCACCGCGCGCGCGTGATCGCGCGCCGCGACCTCGGGCACGACGCCCCCGTACGGCGCGTGCAGCGCCACCTGGCTGCGCACGACGTCGGAGAGGACGTCGCCCCCCTCGGTCACCACCGCCGCCGCCGTCTCGTCACACGATGTCTCGATCCCTAGAACCCGCATGTCCCCGACCGCCGTGTCAGCCTGAATACGCCGAAGATCTGCCGCTGTCCCGCCCCGAGCGCCTCGCCCGAGGCCGGCTCCTCGTGGCCCGGCCGGAGCAGGCGGACCTCGACCGACGCGTCGGTCCGCAGCGACACGATGGCGAGGAGCGGCTCCGCCCCCGGATCCGACGCGCTGACCGCAACCACGGCGTTGCGCTCCCGGCCGTCGCCGAACTGAAGCCGCGAGAGCGGGTCGTGGGCGAGCGCGCCGATCGGCCGGAGCTGCGCGCCGTCGAGCAGGCGCCGCTCCGGCGTGGCCCCGTCCGGCGCCTCGTAGGTCCACAGCGCGCCCGGCGACTCCGGGCCGTCGAGCGCGTCCGCGTCGAGCTCGAGCCGCATCTGCACCCGCGGGCTCAGGCCGGCGCGGAAGGCGCCGCCCAGGGTGATCGCGCCGCAGTAGGCCTCGCCCTCGGCCGTCGAGAACCGGCTCACGTCGTCGCAGCCGGCCGCGGCGCCGGCGCCGGCGAGGAGCAGCAGCGCGAGCCGCGGCGCGGCGCGCCGCGGCCCGGGCGGGGGGGCGGCGCTCACGGGGCGGCGCCCCGCAGCAGCTCGGCCGCGGCCTCGCGCACCCGCGGCTCCGGATCGCGCGCCGCGAGCTGCCGGAGGACCGGCGCCGCCGCCGCGCGGTCCGCCGAGGTGAGGGCGCGCGCCGCCGCCTCGCGGACCAGCGCGTACGCGTCGGCGCGGGCGGCGGCGCCGAGCGTCTCCACGACCGGGCTCGGCTTGCCGCCGGCGGCCCCCGGGGCAGCGGCCGCGCCCGGGGCGGCCGGCGGGCCCGCCGCGCCCAGCCGGCCGAGCGCCTCGGCCGCGCGCACGCGGAGCGGCCAGCTCGGCGAGGTCCGCAGGAGCTCCGAGACGGCCGCGATCGTCGGGCCGTGCCGGACCGGGCCGAGCGCCGAGAGCGCCGCGCGGCGCACGCTCTCCTCCGGATCGCCGAGCGCGTCGACCACCGCGGCCTGCGCCTCCGGCTCGGGTCGGGCCGCGAGCAGCTCCACCGCGCGCGTGCGCACCTCGATCGCGGGGTGCCGCACGAGGGCCACGAACCCGCTCACGACCGCCGCCGCGATCCCCTCCACCGTGGCCTCCACCTGCCTCCGGAGCTCGGGGGCGAGCTCCGCGCCCGCGGCGCCGTCCGTGAACGGCGCGAGGTCGATCGCGGCCCCGCCGTCGTCGCGCCCGCCGCTCGGCCCGCCCGCGCCCCGCGCCCCGCGCGAGAGGATCGCGTCGGCGACGACCAGCGCCCGCTCGGGCGACGTCGCCACCGCGGCGACCGCGGCCTTCTGGAGCGCCGGGCCGAGCGCCACGAGCGCGGCGGCGCGGTCCTCGGCGCTGAACGGATCCGGGTCGAGCCCCGCGAGGACGTCCTTCACCGTCAGCGCCCCGTCCGGCACCGGCAGCGGCTCGCGGGCGCGCGGGTACGCCCGCCGCGTGAACGCGGCCGCCGCGGCCACCGCGGCCGCGCGCAGCCCCTCGTCCGACGAGAACGCGCCGGCCGCGATCGCCTCGGCGGCCCCGTGCGGGGCGGGCGCCTCGGCCTCGCCGGCGCCGCCCGCCCTCGGGCCGCCGTCGCCGCCGAGCCGCGCCAGCGTGAGGAGCGCCGCGCGGCGGAGCTCCGGCTCGTTCGCGTCGGCGAGCGACACGAACAGCGCGGGGCCCTCGCCCCCGCCCCCGAGCTCGCCCAGCGCGCGGACCGCGGCCGCGCGCGGGACGGCGCCGGCCTCCGGCGCCCGGGCGAGCGCCGACAGCGCCGGCGCGTGCCGCCGGTTGCGCGTCAGGCCGAGGCCGATCGCGGCCATCGCCCGCACCTCCGGCGCCGGGGAGGTCAAGAGCCGCGCGAGCAGCGCCTCCGCCTTCGCCGCGGGCCGACCGCCGGCCGCGGCGAGCCGCGCGACGGCCCACGTCGCGGCGACCGCGACCGCGTCGTTCGGCAGCACGCTCGCCGCCGCGTCCCTCGGCGCGAGCATCTGCTCGTAGCGCCCCAGCATCGCGGGGTCGCGCAGCGCGCCGCAGGCGAGCATCGCGCGGGCGCGCAGGCCCTTGTCCGCCTGGCCGGTCGCGAAGTTGTAGAGCGCCGGCCCCGCGCTCCGGTTCTCGACGTAGGCCAGCACCTCGATCGCGATCTTCTGCTGCGACTCCCGGTCGTCGGCGAGCGCGTCGAGCAGCGGCTTCACGGCGCGCGCGCCGATCTTCGCGAGCTCGGCGCGGGCGGCCGCGCTCGCGTCGCGCGCGTCGCCGCGGACCTTCTGCATCAGCGGGAAGGTCATCGCGCCGTAGAGCTCCACGAGCAGCCGCCGGTAGAGCGGCCGCTGCGGGTTGCCGACCGCGACCGGCAAGAGCTCGCGCTCGAGCACGTCGAGCGAGCCCTTGCCGAGGTTCACCTGCATCGACATGCGCGCCGCGCGGGCGACGAGCTCCTCGTCGTTCGACGCCCGCACGACCCGGCGGAAGAGCCGGTCGGCCTCGTCGGTCTGCCCGGCGGTGAGCAGGAGCTCGGCGAGGTCGAAGTACACGGGGAAGAGCCGGTCGTTCTTGGCGAGCGCCTGCCGGTACTCGGCGATCGCGCGCGGGAAGTCCTGCCGCCGCCGGTACATGTCGCCGAGCTTCTGGTGGCCGCCCGCGTCCTCCGGCGACAGCTCCACGGCCTTCGCGGCGTACCGGATCGCGTCGTCGTCCCGGTAGAGCTCGGCGGCGTACTGCGCCATGCGCTGATACAGCTCGCGCGCCCGCTTCGGGTTCACCTCGACCAGCTTGCCCAGGACGTCGATGGCGCCGAGCAGGTCCTGCTGGAGCACGAGCACGCGCTCCAGCGCGAGCAGCGAGTCCTCGTCGCCCGGCGCGGCCTGGATGATCCTGCGCAGCGTGGCCTCGGCGTCGGGCAGCCGGTGCAGCTTGCGCTGCACCTCGGCGAGCAGCCGCCCCGCCTCGAGATCGGGCGGGGCCGCGTTGAAGCGCGCGCTGAGCGGCGCGACGCGGCCCGGCAGCTCGTGGGTGAGCGCCCAGAGGCTGACGATGTGGTTCCGCGCCTCGCGCGCGAGCAGCCTGTCGTTGCCGGCCCCGGCGAGCAGCTGCTCCCAGAGCGCGCGCGCCTCCGCGTAGCGCGCCCGCGGGTTGCTGACGGAGCTCGCCGTGCGCTCCAGCGCGATCGCCAGCGCCTTCTTGTAGCGGGGGTTCGCGGGCTCGAGCTGCGCGGCCTCCCGGAGCGCGGCGAGCGCCTCGGCCACCATGTCGTGGTCGAGGTACACCTCGCCGAGGGTGGCCGCGGCGCGCGCCCGGCTCGGCACGACCTGCCGGATGCGCGCCCACGTCTCCAGCGCCTTCTTCTTGTCGCCCGCCTGGAAGTAGCGGTCCCCCAGATCGACGAGGTGACTCGGATCGCCGGTCGCGGCGCCGGCGAGCCGCTGCAGCACCCGGAGCGCCCGGTCGTTCTCCTCGACGCGCTCGTAGAAGTCGGCGACGGCCGCGAGCGTCTCGGGCTCGTCCGCGACGCGCCGCTCGAGCTCCGTGAGCAGCGCGAGCGCCTTGGGCCGGTCGCCCCGCTGGATGAGCGTCTCGCAGAGCTCGAACACGAAGTCGGCGTTGTGCGGGGCCGCCTTGATCAGGAGCTCGTACTCGCGGATCGCGGCGTCGAGCTCGCCGGCGGTCTGGAGCAGGTGGACGAGCCGGAGGCGCGTGTCGATGTGCCTGCCGCTCAGCGCGAGCGCCCGCCTGTACGTCGCGATCGCCTTGTCGACGTCGCCGGTCTCCTCGTACAGCGCGCCCAGGGTCGCGAGCCGCTGGAAGTCCTGCCCCCGCTCGGCCTCGAGGATCGCGATGAGCTCCGCGAGCCTCCCCTCGGCGCGGAAGGCGTCGGTCATGATGAGCAGGATCTCGGCGCGCACGCCCGCGGCGCCGCCGGCGACGGCGAGCGCCCGCTTGAGCACCGCGAGCGCCTCGTCCATCTTCTTCTGCTTGGCGAGCGCCCGCCCGAGGTCGCGCAGCGCCGGCGCGAGCGCGCGGTTGTCGCCGGCCGCGGCCTTGACGAGCTCGCGGAACTCGGCCTCGGCGCGCGCGTGGTGCCCGCGCGCGGCGAGCTCGCGCCCGAGCTCCGCCTTGACGAACAGCGAGCCCTGCGACGTCTTCACGAGCGCGTCGTGGTGCGCCTCGGCCCCGGCGAAGTCCGAGAGATCGAGGCAGAGCCCGAGCAGCGTGCGCCGCGTCTGCTCGACGTCCGCGGAGGCCTTGAGCAGCGGCAGCGCCTTCTCGTAGTGCGCGCGCGCGCGGCCCTTGTCGCCGCGGTCCGCCTCGAGCTGGGCGAGCGCGAGCATCGCCGAGGGGTCCGACGGCCGCTCCGCGATCGCCGCCTCGTACGTCTTGATGGCGTCGTCGTACCGCCCGTCCTGCTTGTAAATGCCGGCGAGCACGACCCTGGAGGCCCAGGCGTCCGCGCCGGGCTGGGCGGCGCGGCGCTCGAACTCCTCGACGAGCTTCTTCAGGTTCCCGTCGCGCTCGCGGTAGAGCTGGGCGAGGCGCTGGAGCGGGAAGGGCGCGCTCGGCTGGCTCAGGACGATCGCGGTGTAGCGCGCGATCAGCGCGTCGCTCGACCGGCCGCCTGGCCTCGCGTCGCCGGCCTCGGCGGGCCTGGGCTTCGCCTGGGGCGGCCGGGCGGGCGCCGGGCGCGCGGCGCCGGGTCTGGGCGCCTTGGGCCTGGGCCGCCTGGTGCGGCCGGCCGGATCGAAGTCCGCGGCGTCGGCGGGCGGCGCCACGAGCGTCGCGGCCGCGGGGAGCAGGACGGCGAGGCAGCCGGCCAGGACGTGGGATCGCACCGGGGTAGGGTAGATCGGCGGTGCGCGGCCGGCCACGCGGAGCGGTGGCAGCGCCCCCGCGAGGGCTCCTCCAGGAAGAAAGCGCCTCGATGAAGGCGCGCTCTGCGCAGCGCGGCGCGCCGGGCCGGGGAGCTCGGCCGGCGCTCCTTGGCATCCCGGCGGAGTGCTTGACGCGCAGGGGGCGGCCGGGGACAGTCCCCTGCGCGCCGCGACGCCGTCTCCGCCGCTGTAAGGCGGCGGCCCCATTGAAGCGCATCTGTACGCCGCGACGCCGTCTCCGCCGCTGCAAGGCGGCGGCCCCGTTGAAGCGCATCTGTACGCCGCGACACCGTCTCCGCCGCTGCAAGGCGGCGGCCCCATTGAAGCCATGCCCTTCGTCCCGGCCCTCGGCCAGTCCGACTTCCGTGAGCTCCGCCGCGCGGGCGCCGGTTACGTCGACAAGACGCCGTTCATCGGACAGCTCCTCGCCGATCCTGCGCAGGTCGTCCTGTTCCCGCGGCCGCGCCGCTTCGGCAAGACCCTGAACCTCTCCACCCTTGCGTATTTCCTGGGGAAACGCGACGAAGACCTCTCCTCGCTGTTCCGGGATCTCGCCGTCTGGAGCGACCAGGCGGCCCGTGCCCATTTCCAGCAGCACCCCGTCCTCTTCCTGACGTTCAAGGACATCAAGACCCTCTCTTACGAGACCACGCTGGATGCGATCCGCACGGAGGTGCAGCGCCTCTACAGCCAGCATCAGGACCTGCTGCAGGGCGAGGCGCTCCGCCCCGATGAGAAGCGACACTACGAGCACATGCTCCTCGGGGAGATCACCGAGGAAGACTGCCGTCGATCCCTGAGGGAGCTGTCCGATTACCTCGCGCGCCATCACGGCCGCAGGGTGGTCATCCTGATCGACGAGTACGACACCCCGATCCAGTCCGGCTACCTGAACGGCTTCTTCGACGAGGTGACGCTGTTCTTCCGGAACTTCTTCTCTGCCGCCCTCAAGGACAACCCCTCGCTCTTCAAGGGGGTGCTCACGGGGGTGCTGCGGGTGGCCCGGGAGAACCTCTTCTCGGGCCTCAACAACATCATCGTGTCCTCGATCCTGCACGATCGCCGCCACGCGACCTCCTTCGGCTTCACCGAGGCCGAGGTCGCCGGCGTCCTCGATCGGGCGCGGCCCGACGGCGCCCCTGCGGAGCAGGCGGCGGCGCTCCCGGCGCACGCGCCGCCGCGGCTCGACGAGATCCGGGCGTGGTACGACGGGTACCTCTTCGGCGGCGAGGTCATCTACAATCCCTGGTCGATCCTGAACTACGTGGCCACCGGCGCCCTCCGGCCCTACTGGGTCAACACCGCCTCGCCCGACCTCCTCCAGGATCTCATCGCCCGGCGGGGCCTCGGCCTCTCGAGCGAGACCGAGGCGCTGCTGCGCGGCGAGCCCGTCGAGGCCCGCATCGACGAGAACATCGTCCTGCGCGACCTGGACCAGCAGCCGGAGGCGCTGTGGAGCTTCCTCCTCTTCTCCGGCTACCTCACGCCCAGGTCGGTGCGCGAGGAGCTCGGCGAGATCATCGCCTCGCTCGCCATTCCCAACCTCGAGGTCCGCCTCGCGTTCCGCGACCTGTTCCGCTCCTGGCTCCGGCGCGGGCTGCCGGAGCGGAGGCACGCCGAGGGGCTGCTCCGCGCGCTCCTCGAGGGCGACGCGCCGTCGCTCGAAGCGCTGCTGGAGCGGTTGCTCGTCACGGTGATGTCCTATCAAGACCCCGCCGGCCGGGAGCCGGAGAAGCTCTATCACGGCTTCATCCTGGGCCTCCTCGTGCAGCTCGAGGGCGAGTACGACGTTCGCTCCAACCGCGAGTCCGGCCTCGGTCGCGCCGACGTCCTCGTCCGGCCGCGCGCGCCGGGGCATCCGGGGGTGGTGCTGGAGCTCAAGGTGCCGCAGCGAGGCGAGACGCCGGAGCAGGCGCTCCTGGCCGCCGCGCGGCAGGTCCGGGACCGCCGCTATGCGGCCGAGCTGGTCGCCGCCGGCGCGGCGCCCGTGCACGAGCTGGTCGCGGTCTTCGACGGAAAGCGCGCCTGGGTGAGGCCAGTCGATGAGGCCCTCTCCGGCGCCGAGGACGGCCCCTCGCGGGACTGACGCTCCGAGCGCGGTCGGGGTGCGGAGCGCGAGGTCCCGCCCACCTTCGCATCGTCCCGCGACCAGCCGTGCCCGATACCCCGTGACGGTTGCCTGGCTTACGGCACAAATTGCTGCCTGGAGCGAGCCCGGTTCTGGATATCCTGGGCCACGGCGATGGGCTCGTCCGACGCACCGCACTGGCGAGCGCTGCGGTCCCCGGGGCCGCCGGAGGGGCACCGCTGATGCGCGAAGGCGACCTCGTCGGCGATCGCTTCGAGATCGAGGCGCACGCGAGCGCCGGCGGCATGGCGCAGGTCTTCCGCGCCCGCGATCGGCTCACCGGCGAGCCGGTCGCGCTGAAGATCCTGGAGCGCCGGGGTCCCCAGGAGACGCACCGCTTCGTCCGGGAGGCCCACGCGCTCGCCGCGCTCCGCCACCCGGGCATCGTCGGGTACATCGCCCACGGCACGACCGAGCGCGGCGAGCTCTACCTCGCGATGCCGTGGCTCACCGGCGAGACCCTCGCCGAGCGCTTCCTCCGCGAGCCGCTCACCGTGCCCGAGAGCCTGACGCTCGGCGCGCGCGTCGCGTCCACGCTCGGCGCCGTCCACCGGCTCGGCGTCGTCCACCGCGACCTCAAGCCGAGCAACCTCTTGCTCGTCGGCGGCGCGGTCGACGACGTGATCCTCCTCGACTTCGGCGTCGCGCGCGTCGCGGAGGCCGGCCAGGAGCTCACCCTGCCCGGCGTGATGCTCGGCACGCCCGGCTACATGGCCCCGGAGCAGGCGCGCGGCGAGCTCACCATCGGCGCGCGCGCCGACGTCTTCGCGCTGGGCTGCGTCCTCTACCGCTGCCTCACCGGCCGGCCGCCGTTCGTCGGCCACGACGGCCTCTCCGTGCTCGTGAAGGTCCTCCTCGAGGAGCCCCCGCGGCTGCGGGAGCTCCGCGGCGAGATCCCCGCCGCGCTCGACGACCTCGTCACCCGCATGCTCGCCAAGGATCCGCGCGACCGCCCCGCCGACGGCGCGTCCGTCGCCGCCGAGCTCGCGTCTCTCGGCGAGCTCGCGCCCGGCTCGCGGCGCGGCCTCCCTTCGCCCGCCGGCGCCCCGATCCCCGAGCTCACGACCGGCGAGCGCCGGATGATCTGCCTCATCCTCGCCCGCGACGGCGCGCTCGACAGCGACGCGACCCGGTCCGAGGGCGAGGACGCGCTGCGGGCGCGCGCGCTCGGCGCGCTCGCCGAGCGGCACCAGGGCCGCCTCGAGATCATCGACGCGCGCTCGCCGGTCGTCGTGCTGTCGGGCGCCGTCGCGCCGACCGACCTCGCGGCGCGGGGCGCGCGGTGCGCGCTGGCCATGCAGGTGCTGCTCGGCGGCGCGCCGGTCGCGCTGGTCGCCGGGCGCGCCGAGATCTCCGCCCGCTCGCCGATCGGCAAGCTCATCGATCAGGCGGCCGCGCTGCTCGCCGGCGACGGGGCGCGGCACGGCGTGGTCCGCGTCGACGAGGTCACGGCCGGCCTGCTCGGCGCGCGGTTCGAGGTCGACGCCGACGCGTCGGGCCACCTCCTGCGCGGCGAGCGCGACGACCTCGAGGCCGCGCCGCGCCTGCTCGGCAGGCCGACGCCGTGCGTGGGCCGCGACCGGGAGCTGTCGCTGCTCGAGGCGACGTTCCTCCAGTGCGTCGAGGAGCAGACGCCCTCCGCCGTGCTGATCACGGCCCCCGCGGGCATGGGCAAGTCGCGCCTGCGCGCCGAGCTGCTCCGGCGCCTCAGGGCGCGGGGCGAGCGGATGGCGGCGTGGATCGCGCGCGGCGATCCGATGAGCGCCGGGTCCGCCTTCGGCCTGCTCGCGCAGGCGCTCCGGCGCGCGCTCGGCGTGGCCGAGGGGGAGCCGGCGCAGGCGGTGCGGCGCAAGATCCGCGAGCGCGTCGCGCGGCACGGCGAGGCCGGCGCCCGCATGGCGCCGTTCCTCGGCGAGCTCGTGGGCGCGCCGTTCCCCGACGAGGAGAGCGCGGCGCTCAGGGCGGCGCGCCGGAGCTCCGTGCTCATGGGCGATCGGCTGCACCTCGTCTGGGAGGAGTTCCTGCGCGCCGAGAGCGCGGCGCACCCGGTGCTGCTCGTCCTCGAGGACCTGCACTGGGGCGACCTGCCCACGGTCGCCATGATCAACAGCGCGCTCCGCAACGTGCGCGACGCGCCGTTCATGGTGCTCGCGCTCGGCCGGCCCGAGGTGCGCGAGGTGTTCCCGAGGCTGTGGGCCGGGCGCGGCGTGCAGGAGATCGAGCTCGTGGGGCTGTCGCGCCGCGCCAGCGAGCGGCTCGTGCGGCAGGCGCTGGGCGGCGACGTCGCCGAGGAGGTCGTCGCCACGCTCGTCGAGCGCGCCGACGGCAACGCGTTCTTCCTGGAGGAGCAGATCCGCGCCGCCGCCGAGGGGCGAGGGGCCGCGCTGCCCGAGACGGTGCTGGCCATGGTGCAGGCGCGGCTGGAGGCGCTCGATCCCGAGGCGCGGCGCGTCCTCAGGGCGGCGAGCGTCTTCGGCCAGAGCTTCCGGCCGGCCGGCGTCGCCGCGCTGCTCGGCGGCGCCGACGCCGAGGTGGCGGGCCGGCTCGCCGAGCTCGTGGAGCGCGAGGTGATCCTCCCCGGGCGGCAGCCCGGCGGCGCCGGCGCGCGCGACAGCGGGCTCTCGTTCACGCCCGCCGCGCCCGTCGCGCCGGTCGACGCCGCGGCGCTCGAGCGGGGACCCTGGGGCGGGGCCGGCGAGCCGGACGCGGCCGAGTACAGCTTCCGGCACGCGCTCGTGCGCGAGGCGGCGTACGGGGCGCTGACGGACTACGACCGGCGGCTCGGCCACCGGCTGGCGGGCGAGTGGCTGGAGCGGGTGGGGAAGGGCGACGCGGCGGAGCTCGCCGAGCACTTCGAGCGCGGCGCCGAGCCGGGGCGGGCCGCGGCGTGGTACCGGCGCGCGGCGGAGCAGGCGCTCCGCGGCAACGACCTGCTCGCGGCGATCCGGCACGCCGAGCGCGGCGTCGCGTGCGGCGCGGCCGGGGCGGAGGCGGGCGGGCTGCTCCTCGTCGAGGCCGAGGCCCGCGTCTGGCACGGCGACTTCGCCGTGGCCGAGCGGCGCGCGCTCGAGGCGGCCGCGCTGTTCGAGCCCGGCTCCTCCTCGTGGTACGCCGCGGTCACCTGGGTGATCATGGCCGCCGGCAAGCAGGGCGCCCTCGACGTCGTGGAGTCGTGGGTGGCCGCGGCGCGCGCCGCGCCGCCCGGCGAGGGCGCGCTGACCGGGAGGGACATCTGCCTCGCCGGGGGGGCCCACTGGCTGGTCTTCGGCGGTCGCTACGCCGCCGCGGACGGGATCATCGAGGCGCTCGAGCGGAGCGGGGAGGAGGGCAGGCCGCTCGACCCCGGGGTGCTCGCGACGCTGTACGAGGCGCGCGCCATCCGCGCGATGACCTCCGGCGATCCCGGCGCCTGCCTCGAGGGCATCGAGGCGGCGCTCGCGGTGCACGAGCAGAGCGGGGACCGCCGCAACGCCTGCTCGCTGCGGGTGAACCTGGGCGCCATCACCATGGAGCTCGGCGACTCCGCGGGGGCCGAGGCCGCGCTGCGCGCCGCGCTCCGCGCGGCGGAGCAGATGGAGCTCACGGACCTGGCCGCGTTCGCCAGGAGCAACCTGGGCAACGTCCTCATCGCCCGCGGCGAGCTCGACGAGGCCCGGCAGGTCGAGGCGGCGGCGATCGCGACGTTCCAGCGGCTGGGCGATCCGCGGGCCGAGGGGGTCGCCCGCGCCTACCTGGCGAAGGCGGCGCTGCTCGGCGGGGACCTCGAGATCGCCGAGGCCGAGGCCCGCGCCGCCGCGGAGCTCCTCCAGAGCGCCCCGCCGCTGCGCGCGGCGGCGTGGGCGCTCACCGCGCGCGTGCTGCTCCGGAAGGGCCGCGTCGGCGAGGCGCTCTCGCTCTCGGGCGAGGCGCTCTCGCTCCTGGAGTCGCTCGGCGCGGTCGAGGAGGGCGAGTCGCTGATCCGGCTCGTCCGGGCCGAGGCCCTCTTCGCGAGCGGCCAGCTCGACGACGCGCTCACCGCGATTGCCACGGCGCGCGACAGCGTGCTCTCCCGAGCCAGGCAGATCTCGAATCCTCGCTTCCGGGATCTTTTTCTGTCCACACCCGACAATGGCGAGACGCTCGCGGTGGCCGCGCGATGGCTTGGTGATCGCGACGCTCCGTAGTATAGCGGGCCATCTCATGTAGTCGTTTCTGCTCACGGCTCTCCCGAGGTCCGTGTGCCTCTCACGCGCGCGCCTGTCTGGCGTTCTCGTGACGGTTTTCAGGACGTCGCCACAGCTCCGCTTTTTCTGGGGTGATCCCTGAAAACCCATTGAGGAAATTCCTGATGCGTGTTCTGTTATTTTCTGAGGGGGTTGCGCGAATGAGAGCCGGAGTCGCGATCTCGTGTCTGGGTCTTCTGGGTGCCTGCTTGACCGCCTGTATCGGGGAGGCCGAGCCCTTCGGGGATGAGAGCTCCACGGAGGAAGAGATCGCCACTGCGGAGCAGGCGGCGTTCACGAAGAACGCGTTCACGAAGAACGCGCTCACGGCCAGCGCGCTCACGCGCAACAGGCTCGCGACCGAGGCGCTCACGGGGGGCCCGCTGACGAGCAGCGCGCTCGCGAGGAGCGGAGAGGTCATGCGCGCATTGCGCGACCCGCTGGCCCGCGAGTTCCTGACCTACGCGGCGGGCTGTGCGCTGCCGGAAGGGCGATCGGTTCAGGTCACGCTGGACGGCGAGACCCACGTGTTCGAGGGAGAGCTCGGGCTCGCGCCCGAGTGGGGCCGCGCGCACGGGCAGTGCAACGCCCGGTGTCAGGGCTGGGTATCGGCCTGTATGCTGGCCCGGGTCAACTATCTCGGGGAGAGCGTCCCTCTCTCGATGCGCGGCAAGAACAGGGCCCTCGAATCGCGTCCCGAGGAGAGGAAGGCCTTCCCTCACCGGGAAGCGGCGTATTTCGGTGATCTCTTCGCGCCGGAGCAGCTCCGGTTTGCGTGCAAGTCGCCCGGGTCGACGCTCATCCGCCGCGTGTGCGGCGGGACGGGCGAGGACACCGACGGGTGCATCGTCGATGTCCTCGGCGATTGCGACGATCTCTGCGGCGCCCCGGCGCCGGATGGCAGCTTCTCGAACTGCGCTGTCGGTGACCGCACGATCCGGACGACGGTGACGATCTTCCGGGAGTAAGGGCGCCCGCCCGGCGCCGGTCGCGGCGCGCTCCCCCGGGTCGCGGCGCGCGCCTCCCTGGGTCACGGCGCGCGCCTCCCCCCGCGACGCACCCCCGCTTTCGTACTAGAGTCGCGGCGCCATGAACCGAAGGCTGCCGCCTGCCGTGCTCGCCTCGCTGCTCCTCGCCGCCTGCGCCGCGCCGGAGCCTCGGCCCAAGGAACCCCTCGGCCAGATCCCCGAGGCGACGACCACGGCGAAGCCCGAGTGGATGCCCTTCCGGATCCGCGCCGGAAAGAGCGTCCCCGCCGATCCTCGCGAGAAGCACCTCGCCGACCTCCGGCAGCTCACCTTCGGCGGCGAGAACGCCGAGGCGTACTGGTCGCCCGACGGCAGGAAGCTCATCTTCCAGTCGACCCGCGACGGCAACAGGTGCGACCAGCAATACGTCATGGACCTCGAGAGCGGCGAGGTCCGCCGGGTCTCGAACGGCAAGGGCAAGACGACCTGCGGCTACTTCCTCTTCCCCGCGCCCCCGGCTCCTGCGCAGGCGCGCGTCCTCTTCGCCTCGACCCACGCCGCCGGCGAGGCGTGCCCGCCGAAGCCCGATCACTCCCAGGGCTACGTGTGGCCGCTCGACGCCTTCGACATCTACACGGCGAACGCCGACGGCTCGGATCTCCGCCCCCTCATCCAGGGCGAGGGCTATGACGCCGAGGCGACCGTCGCGTTCGACGGCTCGCGCCTCGTGTTCACGAGCACGCGCGACGGCGACCTCGAGCTCTACACCGCGAAGCTCGACGGGTCCGACGTCCGGCGCATCACGAGCACGCCGGGCTACGACGGCGGCGCCTTCTTCTCCCCCGACGGGACCAAGCTCGTGTGGCGGGCGAGCCGCCCGACCGGCGCGGCGCTCGACGACTACCGCGCGCTGCTCGCCAAGGGGCTCGTGCGCCCCAGCGCGCTCGAGATCTTCGTCGCCGACGCCGACGGGCAGAACGCGCGCGCGGTGACGCGGAACGGCCGCGCCAACTTCGCCCCCTATTTCCTGCCGGACTCGCGCCGGCTCCTCTTCGCCTCGGATTTCAGCACCCCGCAGGGCGCGCGGGGGATGCCGAACTTCGACCTCTACCTGGTCGATCCCGAGGCGCCCCCTTCGGCGGACGGCGCGCCGCCGGTCCAGCGCGTGACGTACTTCGAGGGGTTCGACAGCTTCCCGATGTTCTCGCCCACCGGCGAGCACCTCGTCTTCGCCTCGAACCGGTACGGCGCGAAGCCCGGCGAGACCAACCTGTTCGTGGCCCGCTGGGTCGAATGAGCGCGACGCGGTCGCGGCCCCGGGCGGAGGGGCCCCTCGGGCGCTCGCCGGAGGGGCTCTCGCGCAGGCGAGCCACACGAGGGGCTCGCCGGAACGCAGGCCCCGGAGGTGAGCGCCCGAGGCCCCCCTCCGCCCGGCCCCGCGCGCCGATCGCCCTCGCGTCGGCGTGCGCGCTCGCGGGCTGCTCCGGCGCCCCGGCGCAGCCGGCCCGCCCCGCCGAGGCCCCTCCCGCCGCGGTGGAGCTCGTGGGCGCCGCCTACGCCTCGCCGGCGCGCTGGGGCTACCACCCGGCGGCGCCCGAGTCCGCGGTCGCGTGGGCGTCCTTCGGCGGCGGGTGCGTCGTCGTGGCCCAGGGCGGCCAGCGCTGGACGGTGACGCCCGAGCGCCCCGCGCCCGCCGCGGGCTCGGCCGCGCCGGCGGACGCGCGCTGCGCGGGCCAGGGCAGGGCGAGCGGA
The DNA here is from genome assembly GCF_004135735.1 of Sorangium cellulosum. Taxonomy (GTDB): domain Bacteria; phylum Myxococcota_A; class Polyangia; order Polyangiales; family Polyangiaceae; genus Sorangium; species Sorangium cellulosum_F. The sequence goes on from NZ_CP012670.1 coordinate 1,932,247, forward strand.
TCGCCCGCGCCGGAGGAGCTCACCGCGGTCGTGCGGCGCTCCTCGACGTCCTGGATGTTCGTCGGCGCGAGCGGGGCGATCTACGAGGCCACCTCGCCGCTCGGCCAGCTCACGCGGACGCTCTCGCCGCCCGAGCCGCTCGCGCAGGTCGCGGGCGCCGGCGGCGCGCTGCTCGGGGTGACCCGGAGCGGCGGCGTGCTCCGGTGGCGGGAGGATCTCGGCTGGAAGCCGGTCCAGCTCGACGGCGCCGCGGGGCAGGGGGGGCGCACGCCGCCGCGAGCCCTCGGCGTCGCCATGGCCGAGGGCGGCAGGGCGCTCGCGCTCGCGCTGCCCGAGGCGCTGTTCGCGAGCGAGGACGGCGGGGCGACCTGGGCCCGCGCGCCGCTCCCGCCGATGGGCCTCTCGCAGGTCGGCGTCCTCGGCGGCGAGCTCGTCGCCGAGGGCGTCCTCGCCTCGGCCACGTGGGATCCACGGCGCACGCCGGCGTTCGCGCGCAGCGCGGCGGTGCTCCCGCCGGCCGACGTCGAGCTCGCCGTCGCGGTCCCGCGCGCCCCGTCCGCCGCCGCCGTGTCGGTCGGCCGGGCGGCGATGGCCGGCGATCGCTACGTCGAGGCGATCCGCCCCGATGACGCCAGCGCGCCGTGGCTCCTCGCGCGCGGCCCCATCGAGGGGCCGCTCAAGGTGGCGCCCCTTCCGGGCACGGCCGACTGCGGCAGCATCCGGCTCGGCGCCGGCGGCGCGAACGGCCGGCACCTCGTCGCGGTGTGCGCCGAGCCGGAGGGCGACCGCATCGTGGCGCGGGTGCTCCGCAGCGCGGACGGCGGCGGCGCGTGGTCGCCGTACGCCACCCTGGAGACGCTCGACATCGACCAGGTCGGCGTCGCGGTGGCGCCCGAGGGCGCGGCGCTGCTGACCGGCGTCTGCAAGCCGGGCGACGACGCGGGCAGCTGCAAGCCGACCGCGCCGCTCCTCCTCACCCAGGAGGGCGACCCGGGCGGCGCCCAGCCCGGGGATCGCGCGGCGGTGATCGTCACGGCGGCCCCGACGCTCAGCGCCCCCGCCGCCCTGCCCGCGTTCTCGGCGGACGGTCGCTCCGCCTATTTCGTCGGCTACCGCGGCAAGGACGAGCGCCTCGCGCTGTTCGTCTCGCACGACGGCGGCGAGACGTTCGCGCCGCGGCCGCTCGAACTGCGCGGCCCGGCGCGGCCCGCCTCCCCGGGCGACGGCGCCGAGGACGACGTGGAGACCGAGGAGGACGGCCCCGGCGGCCCGACGCCCGCCGGGCTCGAGATCGTCGAGGAGAGCGCGCTCCGCCCCGCCGACGACGGCGCGGTCGGCCTGCTGCTCTCGGACAGCGGCGCGCTCACGTACCTGATCACCGACGAGGACGGCCGGGGGCTCACCGTGGCCTCTCCGCCCGCGGAGAGCGCGCAGCTCGCCGGCGTCGGCCGGCGCGTCGTCGCGGTTGCGCCGCGCGCGGCCTCGGGCGGCGACGAGGAGGTCGCGGCGATCTGGGAGTCGCTCGACGGCGGCGTGAGCTGGGCCGAGCTCCCGGAGATGCCGGCGCTCTCGCGCGAGCTCTCCCAGAGCCCGGTCGTGATGGCGTGCGGCGGGAGCGGCTGCCTCTTCGGCGATACGGTGACCCGCGTCGGCTGGGGCGGCCAGTCCGAGGGCGCGCCGTCGCGCGCGCCTCTCCCGGCGCCGCGCCGCGCGCCGGCCGTGCGCACGCCCATCGTCTGCGAGGCGCTGCCGGCCTCGAAGTGGACGCGCATCGACCACGTCGACGGGGGCGGCCTCGGCCTGCCCGGCGCCGGCGAGGCGCTGCGGGGCCGCTCGGTCTGGTCGGTGCTCACGCACGCCCCGAGCGGGGCGGTCGACGTCGTCTCCGCGCTGTTGCCCGAGTCCGGCGCCGGCGAGGCGCGCGTCGTCACGCGCGCGCTGCTGCCCGCGGTGCCGCGCGGGGCGCGGACCGCGAGCAACGTCACCCTCCAGATGGAGGGCTACGCCGCGGCCCGCGTGCGGCTCCCCGCCGGCGGGGGGAGGCCGGGCGAGCCGATGCGCCACGTCGAGCTCGCGTGGGAGAACTTCATGGACGGCACCTCGGGGCGCGGCGTCATCCCGGACGCCGGCCCGTTCGAGCTCGGCGACGTGAAGCCCGTCCCCGGCGCGGCGCGGCGGGCCCCCGCGGGCGCGCGCTCGGGGCCTGGCCCGGCGGGCGCGCCGCCGCCGCTCGACGACCTCTTCGACCCTGCGCTCCTCTCCGTGTCGCTCCGGGGCATCTTCCTGCGCCCGCACTCCGGCAGCGCGCAGTCGGCGCTCACGTTCTTCTACGAGCCCTCCGGAAAGCTCCAGCGCTTCGATTTCCCGCTGTGGCCCGCGTCGGGCCTCCGCGGGAGCCTCGACGTCCGCGCCGATGCCGTCCTCGCGGACGGCCAGCCCGTCGGCGTGGGGATGCTCCGGCAGTCGCTGAACGGCCCCGTGACCGCGATGCTGCTCGCCCACCGCCCGGCGCCGGCGTCTGGCGGGTCCGGGCGGCCGGACGCCGGCGCGGCGTGGGCGATCGACGCCGTCACCGTGGCGCCCCCGGCGGGGCGCGATCGCGTCGCGCACGTCGACTGGTCCTATGCCGGCAAGACGATCGGCGTGACGACGCTGGTCGCCGATCCGAGGCACGCGGCCGCGTGGGCGATGTTCCAGCCATTCCGCAATGACGGAACGCTTGGCCCCGCGCAGCCGCTGCCGACGCCGTTCGACCTCGGCGACACGCCGCGCCCTTGCTCTGCCGCCGAGCGCGCCGCGACCGCGCGCCATGAGGCGCCGCTCTTCCTCGGCAGCGAGGCGCTCTTCCCGGGCACGCGCCACCCCGTGCTGGTGACCGACGTCGCTGGCCCCGCCGGCCCGTCCGACGCGGTGACGCTCCTGACGTCCTCCGTGGTGCTCCACGGCACGCCGGCCGCGCCGTGCGTCGCGGGCTGGGAGGCGCGGTCGCTCGGGCGGTCGCCCGTCTCTGCCATCGTCCCGGGCGATCTCGCGCGGGCGTGGCTGTTCCGGGTCGCGGCGGGCCCGACCCCGGCGACCGGCGCGTCCATCGAGCTCCGGCCGATGACCTGCCGCTTCGAACCGGGCGCGAGGGTGCCCGAGGCGGTGTGGAGCGAGCCGGCCACGGAGCGGGTCGAGTGATGAAAAGGATGTATGAAATGAAGCAGACGGCGGGCTGAAACGATCCCGGATCCGGGTTCGCGGTAACCTTGCAGCGACCGGCGTCCGAGCCGCGGCGCTTGCGCTCGTGGTCTCGGCGAGGATAGCCTCAGCTGCCTGAAAGGGAGGCAGCATGATCCGGAAGCGGCGGCGGTTCGAGCTCAGGAAGACGCTGTTCCTGCTTCCGAACCTGATCACGCTCTCGTCCATCTTCTGCGGCTTCGACGCGATCCGGCGCTCGGCGACCGCGCAGTCGGAGGATGATTTCTACCGGGCCGCGCTGCTGATCGTCTTCGCGATGTTCTTCGACACGCTGGACGGGCGTGTCGCGCGGATGACGAAGACCCAGAGCGCCTTCGGCCTGCAGATCGACTCGCTGGCCGACATCGTCTCGTTCGGCGTGGCGCCGTCGATGCTGGTGTACCAGTGGACGCTGCACCGGTTCGACCTCGCGGGGCTGCTCGTTTCGTTCCTCTTCACGGCGTGCGGCGCGATCCGGCTGGCGCGCTTCAACGTCCTCTCGATGGGGGAGGCGGGCAAGCCCACGAAGCCCTCGAAGTACATCGTCGGCCTGCCGATCCCGGGCGCGGCGGGGATCCTGGTGTCGATCGTGGTGGCGAACCACGCGGCGGCCGGCGAGATCGGCAGCGCGCGCTACGCGTCGGCGATCCTCGCGACCACGACGCTCCTGTCGTTCCTGATGGTCTCGACGATCCGGTTCCGGTCGTTCAAGGATCTCCGGCTCAACGTCCGGACGGTGCTGTTCGTCGCGTTCGCGGTCGGCTCGAGCGCGGTGATCTCGACGCAGCTGCAGCCCGCGTTCGTCCTCGTGTGGCTGCTCGGGTTCTACGTGCTGCTCGGGATCTTCGAGTCGCTCTGGCACTTGCCGGCGCGCCTCCGCGGCCTGTCGCGGGACTCGGTGCCTCCTCCCAGGGTGCCTCCCGCGGCCTGACCCCGCCTGGACGCCGGCGCACCGGCGTCGCGGCCCCACCTGTCGGGCCCATTTTTGAGTAGACTCCTCGCGATGAAGAACCGCGTGTTCTTTCCGCAGGCCGCGCTGGACGACTGGATCGCGAGCGACCGCGTCGATCTGAACAACGACGAGCTGCTGATCAAGACCGAGGGCCGCCGCTACAAGATCATCGAGGCGATCCGCGTGCTCCGCGAGGTGTCGGGCGCGGCGGACATCCACGAGGTCATCGGCCGGGTCAAGACGCGCGCCTTCCTGAGAGAGCTCGGGGCGGAGATCCTCGAGGGATCCATGATCATCGGCGACAACGCGTACGACGTGATCCCGGGGTTCATCGGCGCGCCGGTGGGCACGTTCGCCGAGCATCGCAAGGCCGCGCCCGCCGCGACGGCGATGGACAGCAGCCTCACCAGCGACGAGGAGCTCCTCGCCGCGTTCCTGACGAGCAGCCTGTAGCGACGGCGGCGGACTCCGCGGGCGGGCGGCGGCGACGGACTCCTCGGGCGCGCGAGGAGGGCGAGCACTCCCGGCCAGCGATGGCGGCGAGCACTCCCGGCCAGCGATGGCGGCGAGCTCTTCCGGCCCGAGCGGCGAGCGGGGCCAGCGCTTCCCTCACGGGCCGGCCTCCGGGGGCCTGTCCGGCGTTGCGCCCGTCGGGCCTGTTCCTATGGAGAGTACGCCTCAGCCTCTGCGGCCGGCGGGCCATCCCCGGTGAGGCAGGCTATAAAGGGGGCCATGCCCGAGGTCGTCGCATCCGGGGTCAGCTTCGCGCTTGCGCTGCTGTTTTACAGCTCCGCCAGCGCCCTCTTCTTCCTGGACATCGCGCGCAGCCGAGCTCGGCTCCCCAGCGCGGCGGACACCGCGGGGCCGGGCCGCCAGGCCGCCGCGCGGCCGAGCGCCGCGGCAGCCCTGCCCGCCTCCCGCTTCGCGCCCCGGCTGCTCGGCGCGGGCGCCCTCGGGCACGCGATCTACGTGACGCTCGCCAGCTTCGTCGCGCGCGTCTGCCCGGTCCACTCGGTCCACTTCATGCTCTCGGTCGCGTCCCTGCTCGCGATCGCCGTGTACCTCGTCGCCCGCCGCCGCTTCCACATCGACGCGCTCGGGCTCCTCATCGGCCCGCTCGGGCTCGCCTTCCTGCTCGGCACCTTCTTCCTCGGAAAGCCGAACCCCGAGCCCAAGCTCAACCCCCTGTTCATCGTGGCCCACGTCATGGCGAACCTGCTCGGGATCGCCCTCTTTTTCCTCGCCGGCGCCGCCGCCGCGCTCTACCTCGTCCAGGAGAAGCGGCTCAAGCGGAAGCGGCACATCGAGCGCATGGGCAACCTCCCGGCGCTCGACACCCTCGATCGCGCCGTCCACCGCTTCCTGACCGCCGGTTTTCCCCTGCTGACCCTCGGCCTCGTGACAGGAACAACCTGGGCGCACCACCTGGAGATGGGCAACACCGAGGAGGTGATGCGCGCGGTCTTCGGCTACGCGACCTGGCTCCTCATCGCGCTCGTGTTGCTCCTGCGCGCCGCCGCGGGCTGGCGCGGCCGCCGCGCGGCGTACGGCACCATCGCCGGGCTCGCCTGCGCCTCGGCGGTGCTCGTCATCTATCTCGTCCGTCCCGCCGCGGGGCTCGGAGGCTAGCGCCCTTGATTTTCGTCGGGCTCTCCCACAAGAACGCGCCCATCGAGGTGCGCGAGCGGCTCGCGATCGGGCGGGATCGCCTCCCCGAGGTGCTCGCGCGGCTCACGGCTCACCCCGCCATCGAGGAGGCGCTCGTGCTCTCCACCTGCAACCGCGTCGAGGTCTACGCCTCGCCGCGGCAGGGCGCGCCCGGGCCCACCCGCCCCGGGAGCGCGCCGCCCCCCTCGTCCGCCGCGCAGCTCCCGCTCCAGGACGAGGCGCTGCGCGCCGTCGTCTCGATCCTCATCGGCATCGGCGGGGAGGCCGTCCGCGGTCACCTCGTCGGCCGCCTCGGCGGCGAGGCCGTCGTCCACCTCTTCCGCGTCGCCGCCTCGCTCGACTCCATGGTCGTCGGCGAGCCGCAGATCCTCGGGCAGATGAAGGACGCCATCGAGATCGCCCGCGCGGCGAGGGCCCTCGGCGCGCGGCTCGGCCGCGCGGCCCACCGCGCGATCAAGGTCGGCAAGCGCGTGCGCACGGAGACGGCGATCGGCGCGGGCCAGGTCTCGGTGTCCAGCGTCGCCATCGACCTCGCCCGCCAGATCTTCGACGATCTCGCCGGCCGCACGGCGCTGCTCGTCGGCGCGGGCGAGATGGCCGAGGCCGCCTCGAAGCTCCTGGTCCGGGCCGGCGCCCGCCTGGTCGTCGTCAACCGGAGCCCGGAGCGCGCCGCCGCGCTCGCCCGCGAGGTCGGCGGCGTGCCCCGCCCGTGGGCCGAGCTGGAGCGCGCCGTCATCGACGCCGACATCGTGATCTCGTCGACCGCGAGCCCGAGCTACGTGCTCACGCTCGACCTCGTCCGCCGCGCCCGCAAGGCCAGGAGGGGCAGGAGCCTGTTCCTCATCGACATCGCCGTCCCGCGCGACATCGACCCGGCCGTCAACAAGCTCGACAACGTCTATCTCTACGACGTCGACGACCTCTCGCAGATCGTGGCGCAGTCCGTCGAGGGGCGCGCCGCCGAGGCGGCGCGGGCCGAGGCGATCGTCGCGGACGAGGCGCAGGCGTTCGAGGCGTGGACGCTCGAGCGCGCCCTGACCCCCACCATCGTGGGCCTCCGGACGCGCACGCGCTCCATCCTCGCGGCCGAGGTCGAGCGCAGCCTCGCCGGCAAGCTCCGGCACCTCGGCCCGGCCGAGCGCCAGGCCCTCGCCATGATGATCGACGCCGCCACGAACAAGCTGCTCCACGTGCCCACGACGCGCCTCCGCGCGATGGCCAGCGATCCCCGGGTCGCTGAGCACGTCGACTCGCTCCGGGAGCTCTTCGACATCGACGGCGCGCAGGCCGACGGCGCCGCCGCCCCGGCGCTCGCCGAGGCGGCGCAGCGCGAGCCCGCGAGCGGCCCCCGCAGCGCGCCGCCCGCGTGCCGGGACGAGCCGCGCCTCGCCGGCGAGCGCGGCGATGGCGGCGCCTCGCCCCGGCTCGCCGGGCCCCGCCCGCACGTCGCGGAGGGCAACGGCGCCTATGCCCGGCAGCCCGCGGCGCGCCCCCAGGGGGACGCCGGCGTGATGGTCGTGGCGAATCCGGCCGCTGCCGTGCAGGCGGCTGGGTTAAAGGGAGCGTGACCGACATGGAGCTCACCCTCGCCACGCGCCGCTCGGCGCTCGCCCTCGCCCAGTCCCGCGCCTTCGCCCGAGCCCTCGAGGCGGCGACGCCCGATCTCTCCCTGCGCGAGCTCGAGGTGGTGACCTCGGGCGACCGGACCCAGGATCGGTCGCTCCAGGACATCGGCGGCAAGGGGCTGTTCATCAAGGAACTCGAGGAAGCGCTCCTGGACGGGCGCGCCGATTTCGCGGTCCACTCGATCAAGGACGTCCCCGCCGAGCTCGCCCCGGCGCTGCGCCTCGCCTGCATCCCCGCGCGCGAGGATCCGCGCGACGTGCTCGTCACCCGGAGCGGCGCCCCGCTCGCCGAGCTGCCGGCGGGCGCTCGCGTCGGGACCTCGAGCCTCCGTCGGGCGGTCGCGCTGCGCGCGGCGCGCCCGGATCTCCAGATCGCGCCGGTCCGCGGCAACGTGGACACCCGGCTGCGCAAGATGGCGGAGGGGGTGGTCGACGCCGTCGTGCTGGCGCTCGCGGGACTGAAGCGGCTCGGCCTCGCGGACCGCGCCACGGAGATCCTGTCGCCCGAGATGTCGCTGCCGGCGATCGGCCAGGGGGCGCTCGGCATCGAGTGCCGCGCGGAGGACGCGCGCGTGAGCGACGTCCTGGCGCGGCTCGCCGATCGCGAGACCACGATCTGCGTCACCGCGGAGCGGGCCGTGATGGCCGCGGTGGAGGGTAGCTGCCGCACGCCGGTGGCCGCCTACGCGGTGCGCGACGGCGGCGCCCTGTGGCTGCGCGCGCTGCTCGCCGAGCCCGACGGCTCCCGGCTGCGGACGGGAGAGCGGCGCGCGGCGTGGCCCGGCGATGTCCGGGAGGCGGCGCGCCTCGGGGCGGATCTCGGGGCGGAGCTCAAGAAGGGGTAGGGCCGCCGCCCAGCGTTCGATGCCGGGCTACGTCGCCCTCGTCCTCCACGCCCACCTCCCGTATGTGCGGCACCCGGAGCACCCCCGCTCGCTGGAGGAGCGCTGGCTCTTCGAGGCGCTCTGGGAGTGCTACCTCCCCTTGCTCGCGGTCCTCGATCGCCTCGCCGCCGACTGCGTCGTCGCGCCGCTGACCCTCTCGGTCTCGCCGCCGCTCCTCGCGATGCTGCGCGACGAGCTGCTCCTCGGCCGCTTCGAGGATCACCTCCGCCGGCTCACCGCGCTCGCCGCGCGGCTCGAGGCCCGCTTTGCCGGGAGCGGCTTCGCGGAGGCCGCGGCGTTCTACCGCGCGCGGCTCGCCGGCGCGTCCAGCGCCTGGGAGGCGCTGGGCGGCGATGTCCCGGGCGCGCTGGTCCGCCACGCCGAGGCCGGCCGCGTCGAGCTCATCACCACGGCCGCGACGCACGCCTACCTGCCCGGCCTGCTCCCCGCGCCGGCGTCGATCCGGGCGCAGCTCCGGCTCGGCCGCCGCGCCTTCGCGGCCCTCACGGGCGCCCCCGAGCCCGCGGGCCTCTGGCTCCCCGAGTGCGCCTACGATCCCTCGCTCGGCGCCGATCTCGCCGCGGCCGGCGTGCGCTTCACGGTGCTCGACGCCCACGGCCTCCTGCTCGCCGCGCCGCCGCCGTCCGCCGGCGCCTCCGTCCCCGTGCTCTCGCCGGCCGGCGTCGCGTGCTTCGGGCGCGATCGCGACAGCGCCCGCGAGGTCTGGTCGCGCGACGCCGGCTACCCGGGCCACCCCGTCTACCGCGAGTTCTACCGCGACGTCGGGTTCGACCTGCCCGAGCGCGAGCTCGACGGCGAGATCGGCCCCGACGGGGCCCGGCTGATGACCGGCCTCAAGCTCCATCGCGTGACCGGGCCCGGCTCCGACAAGGCGCCCTACGAGCCGGCCCGCGCCTTCGCCCAGGCGCGCGCGCACGCCGCGGAGTTCGTGGCCCGCCGCGAGGCCGCGCTCGCGTCGGGCAGCGGCGCGCCCGCCCCGCCCATCCTGGTCGCCCCGTACGACGCGGAGCTCTTCGGTCACTGGTGGCTGGAAGGCCCCGAGTTCCTCGAGCACGCCCTGCGCCGCCTCGCGGCCTCGGAGCGCGCCGTCCCCATCACGCTCGGCGCCTACCTCGAGCGCCATCCGCCCCGGGAGATCGTCGAGCCTGCGGCCTCGACGTGGGGCGAGGGCGGGTTCGGCTCGTTCTGGACGGGCCCGAGCGCCGCGCGCCTGTGGCGTCACGCCCATCACGCCGAGCGCGCGGTGCGCGGCGCGATCGCGCGCTGTCGCGGCGCGGGCGGCCTGCCCGGCCGCGCGCTGGACCAGGCGATCCGCGAGCTCCTCCTCCTGCAGTCGAGCGACTGGGCGTTCATGATGACCACCGGGGAGATGGTCCCCTACGCCGAGGCGCGCGTCCGCGCCCACGCGGCCCGCGCCCGCCGCCTCGCGAGCCTGGCCGAGCAAGCGCACGCCGCGCCCGCCGACGCCGCCTGGCTCGATGCGATCTGCGCGCTCGACCCGTTCCTCTCCGAGCTCACCGGCCCTGCGCTCCGCGACGCCTTCGACCCGTGGCGCTGAGTCCCGCCCTCTCCGTGCAGCCGGCCTCCCGGAGCCTCGTGCACACATCAGGAGACGAGTTTTGTGTGGGTAAACTTTTTCCGCGGGATGGTATTGTTGTCCTGAGGTTCTGTGACGGGATTGTCACCCAGAGGGCATCGGTTCGCATCACAGCGGGCGGCTCAATGGCGCCAGAGGGCGATCGAAGGGGCCGGTGTGGTCAGTCGCCCGGCCGCGTCCCCCGGCGTCCGGCGCCGTGTCCTCCCGGTTTCCGGGGATGGACGCGGCGATTTCACGTCTGCAATGCGCGCCGCGGGCGCGTCGTGCAGCACGAGTTCTTCGGGTGTCAGACCACAGTCGTGCGAGGTGGACGGAGTCTCCGGCTGGAGGACCCCTTGATGACCGGCCGGTCAGCACCCTACTGTGGGGGCCGCGTCAGCTTTGCTCCTGGACCGCACCGGCAGGTGCTGGCAAGAACCCGAGCGAACCCCCCATGAAACAATCCTTTCGCGGACCCGAGCTCCGTATCGCTCGATGGGCCTTCGGCGCTCGTAGCGTCGCCTCGAATCACCCCCGCGCCGCCCTCCTCGCCGCGCTGCTCGCGGCGCTCGCGGCGCCCACGTTGACCGCCTGCCGCAACCCGGACGCGGGCGCGCAGCCGGCGCAGGACACGACGGCCGCGCCGCGCGAGAAGCCCGTCGTGCGCTTCGGGAAGGTGGTCACCCGCTCCCTCCCGCAGACGCTCGACATCAGCGGCACCCTCGTCGCGGACGAGACGAGCGAGGTGGCCACGCAGGTCGCCGGCTCGGTGGTGCGCGTCGCGATCGACGTCGGCTCCCGGGTCAAGAAGGGGGAGCCGCTCGTCGTGCTCGACGCGAGCAACGTCGCGCTCCAGTCCCAGTCGGCCAACGCCGCCGTGGCGCAGGCGCGGGCCAAGCTCGCCCTGAAGCCCGGGGAGTCGCCGAAGGGGATCGATCCCGACCAGGTGCCGGAGGTGCGCGCCGCGAAGCAGAGCATGGAGCTCGCGAAGGCCGAGGCCGAGCGCGTGAAGCAGCTCTACGACCAGGGCGCCGTCCCCCAGTCGACCTGGGACGCGGCGCGCACGCAGGCCCAGAACGCGGCCGCGCAGTACGACGCCGCCGTCAACGGGATCCGCGCGACGGTCGCGTCGCTCACGTCCGCGCAGGCGCAGGCGGGGCTCGCCTCGAAGGCGGTCGCCGACTCGACGGTGCGGGCGCCGTTCGACGGCGCGGTCGCCGAGAAGCGGATCAGCGTCGGCGAGTTCGCGGGCCCGGGCCGCGTGGTGGCGGTCGTGGTCCGCGACAACCCGCTGCGGCTCCGCATCGACGTGCCGGAGGCGGACATCGCGAGCATCGAGGTGGGCAAGCCGGTGAACGTCTCGGTCGCCGCCTTCCCCGGCCGCACGTTCCCGGGCGTCGTGAAGCGGATCGGCGCGAGCCTCAAGGAGTCCTCGCGCACGCTGCCCGTCGAGGCCGAGTTCGACAACAGCGATGGCAAGCTCCGCCCGGGCCTCTTCGCGCAAGGTCAGCTGACGCTGACCGGTGAGTCAAGAAAGGCGATCCTCGTCCCCGAGCAGGCGATCGGCAGCTCCGGGTCCAGCGCGCGGGTGTTCGTGAAATCGGGCGATCGCGTGACGGAGAAGCTGGTCAAGACGGGCCGCAAGATCGACGGCCTCGTGGAGGTCGTGGGCCCGCTCTCCGAGGGGGAAGAGGTCGCGATCGACAAGGTGGACGAGCTGGCGGACGGCATCGAGGTCGCCACGGCGCAGTGAGCCGGGCGCGGCCCGCGTTCGATGACTGAAGAAAGGTAGCGACGATGCAATGGCTCGCGGCAATCTGCATCCGTAGGCCGGTGTTCGCCTCGGTGATCGTCCTGCTCCTCACGGTGCTCGGGACGTTCTCCTACTTCGGCCTCGGGGTCGATCGGTTCCCCAAGGTGGAGTTCCCGTTCATCGTCGTGACGACGACCCTCCCCGGCGCTGCGCCCGAGGAGGTGGAGACGGAGATCTCCGACAAGCTCGAGTCCGCGGTCAACACGATCAGCGGCATCGACGAGCTGCGCTCGGTGTCGGTCGAAGGGCTCAGCCAGGTCATGATCTCCTTCCAGCTCGAGAAGGACGTCGACGTGGCCGCGCAGGAGGTGCGCGACAAGGTCGACGGCATCCTCGCCGAGCTGCCGGAGGGGATCGATCCGCCGATCGTGGGCAAGCTGGACCCGGACGCCGCGCCGATCCTCACGCTGGCGGTCTCGTCCGCGAAGGCGGACGTCCGCGAGGTGACCGAGTTCGCCGACAAGACGCTGCGGCGCGAGCTGGAGTCGCTCGCGGGCGTCGGCCAGGTGCTGGTCATCGGCGGCCGGAACCGGCAGATCAACATCTGGATCGATCCGGAGAAGCTCGAGAAGTATGCGCTGACAGGCGGCGTGGTGGCCCAGGCGCTGGCGACCCAGAACGTCGAGATCCCGGCCGGCCGGGTCGAGCAGGGCGGCAGGACGCTCACCCTGCGGACGCGCGGCCGGGTGCAGTCCGTCGACCAGATGAAGGACATCGTGCTCGCGAACCGCGACGGCTACTCCGTCCGCCTGAGCGACGTGGCCGAGGTCCAGGACGGCATGGCAGAGCCGGAGTCCGCCGGCTTTCGCGGCAGCGCCCCCGCCGTGCTCCTCAGCATCCGCAAGCAGAGCGGGACGAACACCGTCGAGGTCATCGACGGGCTGAAGGAGCGGATCCGCGAGGTCGAGAAGCGCCTCCCTCCGGGCTACGAGATCGTCATCGCCCGCGACCAGTCGGAGTTCATCAAGAACTCGGTCAACGCCGTGAAGGAGCACCTGGTGCTCGGCGGGCTGCTCGCCGCGATCATCGTCGCGATCTTCCTCGCGAACGCCCGCAGCACGATGATCTCCGCGATCGCCATCCCGACGAGCATCATCTCCACGTTCGCCCTGATGAAGGTGGCGGGCTTCACGATGAACGGGATCACGCTCCTCGCGCTGACCCTGGCGGTCGGCATCGTGATCGACGACGCGATCGTCGTCCTCGAGAACTGCTACCGGTGGATCGAGGAGAAGGGGGTGAGCCCGTGGGAAGGGGCGCTCCAGGGCACGAGGGAGATCGGGCCCGCGGTGCTCGCCACGACGCTCTCGCTGATCGCGGTGTTCGTCCCGGTCGCGTTCATGAGCGGCATCGTCGGCCGCTTCCTGAACTCGTTCGGCCTGACCATGGCGTTCTCGATCCTGGTCTCGCTGATCGTGAGCTTCACGCTGACGCCGATGCTGTCGGCGCGGTGGCTGAAGAAGCCGGAGAAGCATGACGCCAAGAGCTCCAAGGAGTCGCGCTTCTACGGCCCGATCGAGCGCGGCTACATGGCGATGCTCCGCTGGTCGATGGCGCACCGCTGGGTGATCGTGCTCGCCTCGGTCCTGGCGCTGTTCTCGATCCCGGTCCTGGGCGGGCTCGCGAAGTTCAACTTCCTCCCGACCGAGGACGAGTCGCAGTTCCAGGTCAGCCTGCGCGCCCCGGAGGAGACGAGCCTCGACGGGACGCGCGTCATCGCCACGCGGATCGCCGCGGAGATCGAGAAGCTCCCGGGGGTGTCCTACACGCTGACGACGATCGGCGACGACCCGCAGAAGACGCCGAACCTCGCCAGCATCTACGTGAAGCTCAAGCCGGCGAACGAGCGCAATTTGTCGCAGGAAGACCTCATCGATCGCGCCCGGCGCGAGCTCACGCCGAAGTTCGAGGAGGCGGACGTCCGGGCGAACATCGGCCCCGTGCCTGCCTTCTCGGGCGGCCAGAGCTTCCAGATCGCCTATCAGGTGCAGGGGCCCGATCTCCAGAAGATCGCCCAGTACTCCGGGGTGCTCCTCGAGAAGCTCAAGGCGATCCCGGGCGTCGTCGATCCGGACACGTCGCTCCTGATCGGCAAGCCGGAGCTCCGCGTCGTCATCGATCGCAAGAAGGCGGCGGACCTCGGCGTCCAGGTCAGCGACGTGGCCAGCACGCTGCGCCTGCTCGTCGGCGGCTACAAGGTGTCGACGTACAACGAGGGAGGTGAGCAGTACGAGGTGCGCGCGCGCGCGCTGCCGAGCTTCCGCTCCGACAAGGAAGGCCTCGCGAAGATCACGGTCCCGTCGGCCAAGCTCGGCGCGGTGACGCTCGACAACGTGGTGACGTTCTCCGAGGGGACGGGCCCGTCGCGCATCGAGCGGTACAACCGCCAGCGCCAGGTCATGGTGATGGCCAACCTCGAGGCGGGCTACTCGCAGCAGAAGGTCGTCCAGGAGCTCGACAAGGCCGTGGCGGAGATGAACCTCGCCTCTGGCTACTCCGCCAGCCCGGTCGGCACGTCGAAGGAGCTCGTCAAGATGATGCGGAGCTTCCTCGTCGCCCTCCTCCTGTCGTTCGTCTTCATGTACCTCGTGCTCGCAGCGCAGTTCGAGTCGTGGCTGCACCCGATCACGATCCTCCTGTCGCTGCCGCTGACGGTGCCGTTCGCGTTCCTGGCGGTCATCATCTTCCGGCAGTCGCTGAACATCTTCTCGCTGCTCGGCATCGTCGTGCTGTTCGGCGTCGTGAAGAAGAACTCGATCCTGCAGATCGATCACACGATCAAGCTGCGCGAGCACGGGATGCCGCGGGCGCAGGCCATCCTGGAGGCGAACCGCGACAGGCTCCGGCCGATCCTGATGACCACGCTCGCGTTCGTGGCCGGCATGATCCCGCTCGTCGCCTCGAGCGGCGCCGGATCGGGCACGAACCGGGCGACGGGCTTCGTGATCATCGGCGGGCAGACCATGGCGCTCCTCCTGACGCTGCTCGCGACCCCGGTCGCCTACTCGCTGTTCGACGACATCTCGTCGTGGCTGAAGCGGGTCGTGCCCTTCCTGCGGGGCAGCGGCGAGCAGGGGGGGCCTCGCGGCGAGGGGGCGGACGGCGTCGCCCCGGCGGGCGAGGGGACCCTCGCGGCCGGGCACCACGGCGTGGCCGCGCGCGTCGCCTCGGCGCACGAGGCGGGGCGGCCGGCGCCGGCGCACCTCGACTGACCCGACGCCCGGTGGGCGGCGCTCCGGGGCCGCCGCGCGCGCTGCGCGGCCCCGGAGCGATCACCGGGAGGCGACGCTCACTCCTCGTCGCCGTGGACCTTGCGCAAGATCACATCGAGGAGGCCGTCGAAGGCGTCGCGCATCGCCCAGGCCTGGGCGGCGCTGTCGTCGAGCCTGGCCGCCTTGCGGCGGCCCTCGGCGAGGGCCCGCTTCGGGCCCCGGCACGCGGCGCCGAGCCGGCGCTCCATGTCGAGCGCCGCGCCCTCGTAGATGTGGTAGCAGGACGCGAAGTCCCCCTGGTTGTAGAGGGGTGAGCCGACCTGGATCGCCCCGTCCATCGTCCGCGCCATCACGAGGAGGTCGCCCTCGTCGCAGCCGCGCAGGAGCGTGAGCGCGTGGTGGGGCACCGAGCGCTTGACCGCCGGCAGCGAGGGCGCCTCATCGGCCGTCTCGGCCGCGAACGTCGAGAGCGGGACGGGATCCGGGTGGACGAGCAGCTCCTTGAGGTAGACCGCGGGCACGCCGAAGTTGAGGTTCTGCCCCTGCGTCGCGACCGCGGCGGCGACGCCGATCACCTCGCCGCGCTCGTTGAAGAGCGGCCCGCCCGACGAGCCCGGCGCGATCGGCGCGGAGATCTGCAGCAGCGTCAGCGCGGGGTCGACCACGCGGACCGCGCTCACGAGCCCGTTCGAGACGGTGTCGGCGAGGCCGAGCGGGTGGCCGATCGCCACGACGGGATCGCCCGGGCGGACCGCGCCGCTGTCGCCCAGGGGCAGCAGCGGGAGCTTCCGTGGGGCGTGGATCCGGATGATCGCCAGGTCCCGCTCCTCGTCGAACGCCAGCACCTCGAGCACCGGGTGCTCGCTCTCGTCCGACAGGACCACCTCCAGATCCGGGATCCCGGCGATGACATGGAAGTTCGTCGCGATCCAGCCGTCGTCGCGGACGACGAAGCCCGCGCCCAGCGAGCCGTCGCCGCGGATCGTGACGACCGCCGGCGTGGCGCGCGCCGCGATCTGCGCGGGCGTCATCACGGCGGCGGGCCGCTCTGCCGCGCTCGCCGGCGGGCCGGACGAGCCCGCCGCGCCGCAGCCGAGCGCCGCGAGCGCGGCCGCGGCGACCATGCCGGCGAGGCGCGGCCAGCGGGGCCTGGGGGGACGCGGCGGCGGGGCAGCGCCGGGACGCTGGTCGTCGTCATGGAGCTCGCCTGGCAGGCTGCGGTGGTTCATGTCGCTTCCCCGGGGTCCCGTGCGGTGTCCCTCCCCCGCAAGCGTAACGAAGACGCGCCGGATCGTCTCGCGCGCGTGGAGAAAATCGGGCGCACCCGCCTATGCTGTCGCCGTGAGCCAGAACCACGACGCGCGCGATCCGATCTTCGCCCTCAGCGACGAGCTCGTCGAAGCCTTCGCCGCCCAATGCCCCGCCCACGCCACCCTGGCCGGCGTCCCGTGCGACGACGGCGCCTGGAACGACTGGAGCCCGAGCGGCGCCGCCTCCTGGGCCGCCACGCTCGCGTCCTTCCAGGAGCGGCTCCGGTCGCTGCCTGCGCCGTCCCCCGGGGCGGAGGCGCGGTGGGGCCGCCTCGCACGCCGCGTCATGTCCGATTACCTGGACGAGCGGCTCGACGACTTCCGGCACGGCGAGCACCTGCGCGACCTCAACAACATCGAGTCTGCCTTCCAGCACCTCCGGATGGTCTTCGATCTGATGGATGTCCGGAGCGCCGCGGGGTGGGAGGCCGTCGCGTCGCGCCTCGCGACCCTCCCGGAGGCCTGCGAGCGCTACCGCGCGTCGCTGGAGGAGGGGCGCCGGACGGGTCAGGTCGTCGCGCGCCGCCAGGTGCTCGCCGTCCTCTCGCAGGCGCGCCACCAGGCGGGCGAGGGGTCGTTCTTCCTCACCCTGCCGGCCGCCTACGAGGCGTCGGGCGTCGCCACGGACGCCGGCCGCGCGCGCCTCGCCGCCGGGGCGGAGGGGGTGCGCGCCGCGTTCAGCGCGCTCGCCGGCTACCTGGAGCAGATCTACCTGCCCAGCGCGCGCGAGGCCGATGCGGTCGGGGAGGAGCGATACCTGCGCCTCGCGCGCCGCTTCCTCGGGGCGAGCATCGACCCGATCGAGACCTACGCCTGGGGCTGGTCCGAGGTGCACGCCATCGAGGCCCAGATGGCGCGCCTCGCCGCCGAGATCCGCCCGGGCGCGTCGCTGCCGGAGGTCATCGCGTTGCTCAAGACCGACCCCGCCCGGTGCGCGCACAGCGCCGACGAGTTCCTCCGCGTCATGGCCGAGCGCCAGCGGAAGGCCCTCGCCGAGCTCGACGGCGTCCACTTCGACATCCCCGTGCCGCTCCGCCAGATCGACGTGAGGCTGGCGCCGCCGGGCGGCGCGCTCGGCGCCTACTACGTGCCCCCGAGCGACGGGTTCAAGCGGCCTGGCACCATCTGGTATGCCCCCGGCGACAAGCAGCAGTTCCCGCTCTACGACGAGATCACCACCGCGTACCACGAGGGCTTTCCCGGCCATCACCTGCAGTGCGCGCTCCAGGTGTACCTCGATGATCGGCTGAGCCGTCTCCACCGCTTCCTGGTCATGTACTCCGGCCACGCCGAGGGGTGGGCGCTCTACGCCGAGCAGCTGATGTACGAGCTCGGCTACTTCGAGCGCCCCGAGTACGTGCTCGGGATGCTCGCCGCCAAGCTCATGCGCGCTTACCGCGTCGCGCTCGACATCGGCATGCACCTCGAGCTGCCCATCCCCCGGGACGCCCCGCTCCACGCGGGGGCGCCGTGGAGCTACGACATCGCCGTCGAGTACCTCCACCAGCGGGCGTTCCTCACGGTCGACCACGCGCGCAGCGAGGCGACGCGCTACCTCGGCTGGCCGGGGCAGGCCATCTCCTACAAGGTCGGCGAGCGCGTCGTCCTGCAGCTGCGCGAGGAGCTCCGGCGCCTGCAGGGCGAGGCGTTCGATCTGAAGGCGTTCCACGCCAGGGTGATCGGCTCGGGCTCCGTCGGGCTCGACCACCTGCGCGAGATCGTCCTCGAGGACGCCGCGGCCGGCGCGGCGGGCTGAGCCCTCCGGGCTCTCCGCTGCGCCCCCGCCGCGTCGCCGGGCGTGACCGGAGAGCCCGTCTGTCCGCCGCGCGGCTCGACGCGAGGGCGCGAGCGTGCCAATCGAGCTGCGTGAGCTCTCTCCCAGCGAGCGAGGGCCCCGAGGCGCGGCCGAGCGGCTCGGACCTCTGCACCGCGTGCGGCCTGTGCTGCACGGGCCTGCTCTTCGACATCGCGCCGCTCGAGGAGCAGGAGCTCCCGCGCGCCGAGGGGCTGCGCTTGCCGCTCGCCTGCAACCAGTACCACGACGCCTTCCGGCTGCCGTGCCCCTGCCATCACGACCGGAAGTGCACCGTCTACGAGGCGCGCTTCTCGGTGTGCAAGAGCTACGAGTGCGGCCTGCTCCGGCGCTGCAAGGAGGGCGAGGTGCCGCTCGGCGAGGCGCTCGCCCGCGTCGAGCGGGTGCTCCGCCTCGCGGACGCCGTGCGCCGGCGCGTGCCCCCGGAGGATCCACCGCGTCCGCTCTGGGACGAGGCGCGCGAGCACATCCGGGAGCGCGACGCCGCGGACACGTCGCCGGCGTGGCGGGCCGAGCGCGAGTCGCTCGTGGCCGCCCTCGAGGAGCTCAGGGTCGCGTGCCGGCAGGGGCTCGATCCGTAGCGCCGGCGGGCTCCGTGGGAGGAGGGCCGCGAAGGACACGGAGGGCGGGGGAGGGACAGCGCCGGTCGTGTTCCCTCCAGCGCTGTCGTGTTCCCTCCGCGGCTCGCTCCGGGGCGCGCGTGAGCGCCGTCTGGGCCGCTCGTGCTTCGTCCAGGCCGACGCGTTACCGCGCCTCGTGAGGACAGGCGCCTCGTGGGTCTCTCGGCGGCATTCGCCGGTTCATAGTTACGTTCTATGGACCCGACGATCCGCCGTATGACCAACAGGTATTCAGCCATAACGGCCGTGACGAGCTTCGTCACGCAGCCCGTCCCCGGCGCAGATGAGCTGATCGTGATTCCCCTTCATTATCGCTTCGCCGTGCTGCTCACGCGGCAGCGGGGCGTCCCGCTCCGCACGGCGCCGTGGTGGCAGGTGAGCAAGATCATCTGGGGCGGAGCGGCTGTGCGGCTCTTCGCCAACTTCACGCTCGGCCTCGTCCCGGTCGCCGGGCTCTTCTCCAACGCGATCACCGCCGTCGCCCTGACCGAGCTCCTGGGCCGCTACCTCGACGAGGCGCTCAGCAGCCCGGCGCCGCCCCCGGCGGTCTCCATGCAGACCCTCAGCGACGCCGTGCAGGATTCGCTTCGATCCTGGAGGCTAGAGCGGCTCTGGCCTGGAATCCGGCACGCCCGCCGCGGCGCCGGGCACGAGGTGACTCCGCCCTGAAGCGGCTCGTCGCGACGCCCCGGCGCCGGGTCATCTGCCACACCGTCGCTCGCCCGCGCAGCGCGCGGCGGTCGTGGCCAGCCTGCGCGGCCGCGCGGGCGAGGGTGCGAGGGGGCGTCGTCCGGGTCCGGGTTTCCAGCCTGCCAGCCCCTCCGGGGATCGCCCGGCGCGCAGCGCCCTCGCGGCGGTCTCTCCTGGCGATCGCCGCCCAGATCGAATAGATCCCCGGCCATGCTCTCCGAGACCCGCGAGAAAGTCCTGGACATCAAACGGCGCTTTGAGGCGCTAAGGGGGCATCTTTGACGTCCCTAAGCTCGAACGGATGCTCCAAGACCTGACCCAGACGACGCTCTCGTCCGGGTTCTGGAACGATCAGGAAAAAGCCCAAGCCGTCCTCCGCAAGCGGGCCCAGGTCGAGTCGAAGCTCGACATGGCGCTGAAGCTCGGCCGCGAGATCGACGATCTCGCGGAGTACCTCGAGCTCGGCGCCGCCGAGGGCGATGACGGCGTCATCGCCGATGCCAGCGCGCAGGCCGACGCCATCGCCGCGCGGCTCCGCAAGGCCGAGCTCGACCGCATGCTGTCCGGCCCGGCCGATCGCGGCAACGCCATCGTCAGCATCCACCCGGGCGCTGGCGGCACCGACGCGAAGGACTGGGCGTCCATGCTGCTCCGCATGTACCTGCGCTTCTGCGAGCGCCGCGGGTACAAGACGGAGATCATCGACTACCAGGACGGCGACGAGGCCGGCATCGACGCGGTCACGTTCACGGTGAGCGGCGACTCCGCCTACGGCTACCTCCGCTCCGAGGCGGGCGTCCACCGCCTCGTGCGGATGAGCCCGTTCAACGCGGACCACACGCGGCAGACCGCGTTCGCCGCGGTCGAGGTCACCCCGGACAGCGACGACGAGATCGACGTCCAGATCAACGAGAAGGACATCGAGATCACGACCATGCGCGCCGGCGGCAAGGGCGGGCAGAACGTGAACAAGGTCGAGACCGCCGTCCGCCTCCGGCACATCCCGACCGGCCTCAACATCGTGTGCCGCGCCGAGCGCAGCCAGCACCAGAACCGCGCGATGGCGATGAAGGTCCTCAAGGCGAAGCTCTACGAGATGGAGCTCCAGAAGCGGGAGGCCGAGGTCCAGGCCTACAACGCCGCGAAGAGCGCCATCAACTTCGGCAGCCAGATCAGGAACTACGTCCTCGCGCCCTACCGGCTCGTCAAGGACGTCCGCACCTCCAGCGAGGCCACCGACGTGGACTCGGTCCTCGACGGCGACATCGACGCCTTCATCGAGGCCTACCTGCTCGCCGCGGCGGGCGGCTCGCTCAAGAAGGGCGGCGCCGTCGCGGAGGATGACGCCCCGTGAGTCAGCAGAGAGACAAGCCCAGCGACAAGAAGGCCGAGCGGCTCATGAAGGAGGCCGCCGAGGCCGCGCGCGCCGAGGAGACGCTGATCGCCACGCGCAAGGCGAAGGCGGCGCGGCTCCGCGCGCGCGGCGAGAACCCGTTCGCCAACGACGTCACGACGGGCGCGCCGCTCACCGAGCTCGCGGCCGTCCGCGCCCGCTTCGACGGGGCGCGGCTCGCGGCCGAGCCCCGGCCGGCGGGCGCGGCGGCGGATCGGCCCGCCCCGCCGCCCGCGGATCGCTACGACCCGGCGCGCGTCGAGCCGCTCCCGTTCCGCGTCGCGGGCCGGGTGCTCTTCGTGCGCTCCTTCGGCGGCGTCACGTTCGTCCGGCTGCGCGACCGCACCGGCGAGCTCCAGCTCTACTGCGAGCAGGGGAGCCTCGCCGGCTTCGAGCGGCTCGAGGAGATCGACCTCGGCGACTTCGTCGAGGCCCACGGCGTCGCGATGGCGACGCAGAAGGGCGAGCTGTCGATCCGCGCCGAGCGCCTGCGGCTGCTCACGAAGGCGTACCGCCCGCTGCCGACCAAGACGAGCTTCAAGGACGTCGAGTCGCGCTACCGCATGCGGTACGTCGACCTCGTCGCCAACCCGCACGTCGCGGGGGTCTTCCGCGCCCGCACCGCGATCGTCGCCGCGCTCCGCGAGTTCCTCGACGCGCGCGGCTTCCTCGAGGTCGAGACGCCGACGATGCACACGCTCGTCGGCGGCGCGGCCGCGAAGCCGTTCAAGACCCACCACAACGCGCTCGATCTCGAGCTCTTCATGCGCATCGCGCCCGAGCTCTTCCTGAAGCGGCTCGTGGTCGGCGGCTTCGAGCGCGTCTACGAGATCGCCCGCTGCTACCGGAACGAGGGGCTGTCGACGCGGCACAACCCCGAGTTCACGATGCTCGAGTACTACCAGGCGTACGCGACGTACGAGACGTTGATGGACCAGACGGAGGCGATGCTCCGCCACGTCGACGCCCGCCTCGCCGAGCGGCTCCCGGCCGAGCACGCGGCCTGGGCCGCGCAGCGCACGTACTCGCTCGAGCGCTTCGCGCGCGTCCCCATGGCGGAGGGCATCGCCCGCGCCCTGTCGAGGTCGGGCCTGCCGGCCGACGTCCCGCAGCGCGTCGCCGCGGACGACGCCCCGATCAAGGAGTGGGCGAAGGCGGCGAAGGCGAGCGGGCGCGAGATCGACTGGGCGAACTTCCGCGCGGGCGCGAAGAAGTGCGAGTCGCCCGGGGAGCTCGTCTTCTGCGCCTACGAGTACGTCGTCGAGCCGTTCCTCACGCGGGACTACCGCACCGAGGCGGGCGACAAGAGCCTCCCCGTCTTCATCATCGACTACCCCTTCGAGGTCTCCCCGCTCGCGCGCAAGAAGGACAGCGACCCCTCCCTGGTGGACCGCTTCGAGCTGTTCATCGACGGCCGCGAGCTCTGCAACGCCTTCAGCGAGCTCAACGACCCCGAGGATCAGGACGCGCGCTTCCGCGCGCAGGTCGCCAAGAAATCGCGCGGCGAGGAGGAGACGATGGATTACGACGCCGACTACGTGCGCGCCCTGGAGCACGGCCTCCCGCCCACGGCGGGCTTCGGCATGGGGATCGATCGGCTGACGATGCTCCTCACCGGCGCGACGTCGATCCGCGACGTCATCCTGTTCCCACTCCTGAGGCCTGAAGCGAGTGCCGCCGATCCCTGAGCCCGTCTCCATCGCCCTCATCGTCGTGGTGCTCGTGGTGAGCGCGCTGCTCGTCGTGCGCGGCGCCCGCCGCCTGAAGAGGAGCGTGCCCCGCGCGCTGTTCTGGTGGTTCGGCGGCGCGCTCGGCGTCGCGTTCGCCGTCCTGTCGACGATGGCGGCCCGCCTCCCGGTCACCCGCGGCTCCGCGCCCATCGTCCTCCGGAACGAGGTCATCCGCTTCGGCGCGCTCGGCACCGGGGTGATCTTCCTGCTCATCGCGCTCACGGCGCTGCTCCCGATCCTGCTCGACGCCCTCGAGCGACGGAGCTTCGCCTCCTACGTGGGCGCCCGCCACGTGCGCGCCACGAAGAGCGGCTTCCTCACCGTGATCTCGGTGCTCTCGATGGCCGGGGTGGCCGTCAGCTCGTGCGCGCTCTGCTCGGTGACGAGCATCATGGGCGGGTTCGGCGCCGATCTGAAGCGCAAGATCCTGGGGAACAACGCGCACATCGTCATCGACGCGACCCGCCCCGGCGGCTTCGGCGACTGGGAGGACCAGCTCACGCAGGTCCGCGTGGCGCTCGCGCCGCTCGGCGGCGCCGCGACGCCCGTCGTCGCGGGCGAGGCCATGGGATCGAGCGCCTCCAACACGGCCGGCTCGCTCGTGCGCGGCATCGACCCCGACTCGATCAGCCAGGTGATCGACCTCGTCAACAACATCGAGGTCGGCAGCTTCGAGTACCTGCGCGACCCCGAGAAGCTGACGAGCCTGCCCCCCGACGAGATCATCGGCCGCGGGCCGGGCGGGGAGCCCTACTTCAAGGGGCCCGATTTCCGCTTGCCGGCGGAGGTCGACCCCTCGGTGCGCGACTACCTGAAGCGGCAGACCCGCGTGTACCCGGGCGTCATCATCGGCCGTGAGCTCGCGAAGTCGCTCCACGTGCTCGTCGGGGACGAGGTGACGCTGCTGTCGCCCGTGGGCGAGCTCGGCCCCACCGGCGTGATGCCGCGCTCCCGCAGGTTCCGCGTGGCGGCGATCTTTTACAGCGGCATGTACGACTACGACGTCACGCACGCGTACGTGCTGATGGACGAGGCGCAGAAGTTCTTCGGCCTCGAGGGCAAGATCACGCACATCGACATCCGGGTCCCGGATCCGGAGCGCGTGCAGGAGGTCCGCCCGGCGGTGGAGGCGGTGGTCGCCGCGAGCGCGCGGGCGGACGAGCCGCCGCCGGAGGGCGGCAAGCCGCCGCCGGAGCTCCGCGTCCGCGACTGGATGGAGATGAACAGGAGCCTCTTCAGCGCGCTCAAGCTGGAGAAGATCGCGACGTTCATCATCCTGTCCATCGCCATCGCCGTCGCGAGCTTCTGCATCGTGTGCACGCTGCTCCTCATGGTGACGGAGAAGGGCAAGGAGATCGCCATCCTGAAGGCGCTCGGCGCCTCGGACGGCGCCGTGATGCGCGTGTTCATGATCGAGGGCATCATCATCGGCGCCATCGGCACGGTGTTCGGCGTCGGCACCGCGCTCGCGTGCTGCACGGGCCTGTCCTGGTTCGGAGTCCGGCTCGATCCGGACGTCTATTACATCGACCGGCTGCCCGTGAACGTGAACGGCGCCGACTACGCGATGGTCGCGGTGGCGGCGCTGCTCATCTGCACCATCGCCACCCTCTACCCGGCCCGCGCCGCGTCCAAGCTCTCTCCGGTCGACGGGCTGCGCTACGAGTAATCACCCCATGTCCACTCCGCTCGTCGTCGTCGAAGATCTCCGCAAGACGTTCGTCCACATGGGGCGCGAGCTCCACGTGCTCTGCGGCATCGACATCGTCATCAACCAGGGCGAGGTCGTGGCGTTCGTGGGCCCCTCGGGCGCCGGGAAGAGCACGTTCCTCCACTGCATCGGCACGCTGGACGTCCCGACCAGCGGCCGGATCCGCCTCGGCAACGACGAGCTGACCGGCCTCTCGAGCGCGCGGCTCGCGGCGATCCGGAACCGGACGATCGGCTTCGTCTTCCAGTTCCACCACCTCTTGCCCGAGTTCAACGCGCTCGAGAACGTGATGATGCCCGGCCTCATCCAGGGCAAGACGCGGCGTGAGATGGAGCCCCTGGCCACGGCGCTGCTCGCGGAGGTCGGCCTCGCGGCGCGCACGACCCACCGGCCGGGCGAGCTGTCCGGCGGCGAGCAGCAGCGCGTGGCCCTGGCGCGGGCGCTGGTCCTCTCGCCGAAGCTGATCCTCGCCGACGAGCCGACGGGCAACCTGGACACCACGACGAGCGGCTCGATCCACGAGCTCTTCTTCGAGGTGAACCGGCGGCACGGCACGACCATCATCGTCGTGACGCACAACCTCGGCTTCGCGGAGTCGATGCCCCGGGTCGTCACGATGCGCGACGGGCGCATCGAGAGCGATCGACGCAAGGAAGAGGCGGAGCGGCCTCTCCCCGCCGCCGAGCCGGCCACGGCCACGGCCTGAGGGGCGGCGCGGGCGCGGCGTCAGCTCGAGAGCTGGTCGCCGATGATCTCTGCCGCGCGGAGCGACATCGCCATGATGGTCATCTGCGGGTTCACGCCGAGCGACGACGGGATCGCGCTCCCATCGCACACGTAGAGCCCTGCCACGTCGTGCGCCTGGTGATCCGGCCCGACGCAGGACGACCGAGGATCGACGCCGACGCGGCACGTCCCGAGCGGGTGGAACGCGGCCACGTCGAGGTCTCCCGCCTTGATGCGCCGCGCCCTCAGCCGCTCCAGGTCCCCGGGGCCGTTCACCTCGTCGCACCCGGCCACGAGCGGCAGGACGCGCCGCGCCCCCGCGGCCAGGAACACCTCGCAGAGCAGCTCGATCCCGCGCTGCATCTTCGCGACGTCCTCCTGGTTCATCGTGTAGAGCAGGAGCGGCGAGCCGCCGGGCCCGAGCCGCACTTCCCCGCGGCTCGTGTCCTTGATCATGAACCCGAACGTCGCGAGGCGCGGGTACTGCTCCATCAGCGCCGTGAAGCGACGCCCCGTCCAGGGCACGGCGAGCGCGGCCACGTCGAACGGGAGCGAGCCCCCCTCGAACATCAATCCCTCGTCGGCGAAGTGGTCGATCTGGTAGCCCTGCGGGATGCCCTGCCACTGATCGATCCGTTCGTCGAACAGCGCCATCACCTTCGAGGCCGGGTGGATCGAGAGGTTCTTGCCCAGCATCCCGCTCGTGAGGCACGCGCCGCTCCGGCGCAGGAGCAGCGGCGTCATGAGCGCGCCCCCGGCCACCACGACCGCCTCGGCCCGGACCACGAGCCGCGGCCGTCGCTTCGCGCCCCCCTTCGCCCGGCCGCCGTTGCGCCCGTCGCCCCGGCCTCCGCCCAGCACCGCGGTCGCCCCGCGCGCGCGGCCCGCCACGATGTCGATCGTCCTCACGCGCGCCGCCGTGATGAGCTGCGCGCCGCGCTTCAGCGCCTCGGGCACGTAGCTCACGTCGGTCGAGCGCTTCGCCCCGGTGGGGCAGCCGAAGCAGCAGACACCCTGCCCGTCGCAGCCCGGCGCGTTGCGCGGGAGCGGCCCGTGCCGGTAGCCGAGCCGCTCCGCGCCGCGCCGGATGATCGGCCCGATCGCCCCGAGGTGCAGCGGATCGGCCGGGGTGACCTGGAGCATGCGCTCGACGCGCTCGTAGTAGGGCGCGAGCCCCTCGGACGAGAACTCCGCGGGCAGCCCCATGCCGCCGCGCCATGACGCGAAGG
Organism: Sorangium cellulosum; assembly: GCF_004135735.1. Classification (GTDB taxonomy): domain Bacteria; phylum Myxococcota_A; class Polyangia; order Polyangiales; family Polyangiaceae; genus Sorangium; species Sorangium cellulosum_F. The sequence continues at coordinate 1,958,439 of NZ_CP012670.1, forward strand.
TGCTCTCCGGCGCCCGGTAGCAGGTGCCCGAGTTGATCACGGTGCTCCCCCCGACCGCGCGCCCCGAGAACACCGGGATCCCCACGTTGCCGAGCGCCATGTCGAGCCCGTGATTCCGGTACATGTCCCGGTAGGCGCGCGCGGGCCGCCCGCTGAAGCTCGAGCGGCGATGGTAGTCGCCCTCCTCGAGCAGGAGCACCGCGTGCCCCCGCGACGCGAGCTCGTAGGCCGCGGCCGCGCCGCCGGCCCCGGTGCCGATCACGAGGACCTCGCACTCGAGCTCCATGTCCTGCTCGATCTCGCGCCCGTTCGTCACCTGCGCGAGCCAGCGGGGCGCCTCGTCGCGGACCGTGGGCAGCTCGTAGCGGCAGCCGACGTGCTGGAACATCTCGGGCCGGTCGAAGTGGAGGAACCGGAGCGGCGTGAGCACGGCGCGCAGCAGCGAGCGCAGCGCCAGCGCGCGGCTCTGCTCGAAGCCGCGGAGCACCTCCATCCGCTCCTCGAGCGGCAGCGCCGACAGCGGCCGGAGCCGCGTCGGCAGCGGGGCGAGCTCCATGGCCCAGAGCGCCGCGCGCAGCCCCTGCGCGAGGTGCGGCGGGATCGACGAGAGCCACGCCGCGAGGCGGCCGGCCGTCGCGGCGCCCCCGCCGTCGAGGAAGCGCCCGGGCGGCATGGCCGCCTCCGCGAGCGCGGCGGCGATGCGCCTCTCGCGCCCCGAGAGCCCGGGCTCCTCGCCCCGGCTGCCCCCTTCCGCGGGCGCGCGCTCCGCGCCGGTCTCGCTGTCCTGCCTCGCCGTCCCCGGCCAGAGCCACCTCCGCTCCAGCGCGGGCAAGCGCCCGAAATCGAGGTCCAATCCCAGGGTCATCGTCGCCCGAGCCCCCCTGTGATAACTTCTGTTGATTCTGTAGCAACAGAATATTCGAAACGCAAGACGGCTCGACCGCTCGCCTTGGCGCGCCCGGGTCAGGCGCGCGGCGCGGCCCGGCTACGGCATGGGGAGGACCCAGACCGGCGAGAGGGGCTTCAGGCCGAGGTGCTCCCAGGCGTCCTCGGCGATCGCCAGGGTGCGCTGCCCCTCCTCGCGGAAGCTCGCGGTGACCGCGCGGAAGTAAGGCGGCTCGGGGGCCTCGAGCGCGATGATGCCCTTCGGATCCGAGGGGCTCGGCGTGAGCGGGCGGCCGGCCTTGGCCCGCCGCGTGTCGCTCACGAGCGAGATCTCGTCCATGCGGGCGGTGAAGTGCGGCCCGCCGTCGAACGGATCGACCCGGTGGGCGTAGCGGAAGCCGATGCGGCGCAGGAGCTTCTCCACCCCCCGCGTCTGCGCGCCCACCTTGCCGATCACGCGCTGCGCGTCGTCGGGCAAGAGCGTCGCGTAGATGGTCCCCTCGGGGAAGAGCCCCTTGATGAACTCCTTGTTCTTCTTGGAGAGCAGATCGGCCTCGGCGTAGCTCATGCCGGTGAATTTGCGCCCGAGCGCCTCCCACAGGTGGCTTGTCCCGTCGGGCTCGAGCGGGGGCATCAGCTCGGCGAGGATCTCTTCCTGGAAGAGCTCCTGGCGCGCGGCCATGTAGAGGAAGCGGACGTAGGAGATCATCGTGCCGAGCTTGTCGGGCCCCTGCCGGTACGCGGGCATGAGCACGAGTCCGCCGATCTCCGTGGGGCCATTGTACGAGTAGCCGATGCGCAGCACGGTATGGTGAAAGTGCTTGTCGATCGTGGCCGAGTACTTCTCCTCGTCGAGCACGTCGAAGTAGATGTACGGCACGCCGCGCCGGCCGAGCTGCGCGATGATCATCGAGGTCCCGACGATCGTCCCCCGCTCGCCCTTCGTCCGGTCGACGAGCACGAAGACGTACTGGCGCAGGCGAGGGTCCTGGATTGCCCCGCTGAAGCTCCTGTGGCTCTCGGCGACGATCTCGTGGATGGCGTCACGGTTGTTCGGCAGGTTCACCGAGTTCAGGTGGCGCGCGACATGGAGGAGCTGCTCCTCGTCGCCGGTCACGGCTGCGCGTATTTCATACGAGATCATCGCCGCAAGCGTACGCGCGGGGCTCGCCCTCCGCCATTGTCGCGGCGCCGGCGCGCGAGGGTCACAACCGACGTCGCGAGGTCTCCGCGTCTCCTCGTCGCCGCGCGCCGCCCGGCCACGGGCGGGTCGGGCGGCGCGGCCGCGGCCCGGGGCGGCGCGCGTCAGCCGAGCTGAGCCCCGAGCGCGGCGTCCATGGCGTCGAGCGGCGGCTCTCGCCCGGTGTACAGCCGGAACTGCTCCGCCGCCTGGTGGAGGAGCATCCTCCCGCCGTGAACGGCCGTCGCGCCGCGCCGCCGCGCCGCCTCCACGAGCTCCGTGCGCATCGGTTTGTACACGATGTCCATCACCAGGAGATCCTCCCGGAGCGCCTCTTCCGGGATGGGGCTCCGCGGATCGACCTCGGCCATGCCCCGCGACGTGGCGTTCACGAGGAGGTCGTGGTCGGGCGACAGCGCCTCCGGGCCGAGCGCCACGGCCGTCCCGCCGATCGCCGCCGCGAGCGCGCGCGCCTTCTCGAGATCGCGGTTGGCGACCGTGACGGACGCGCCGCGCTCCGCGAGCCCGAACGCGACCGCGCGGGCAGCGCCGCCGGCGCCGAGGAGCAGCGCCCGCGCGCCCCCGAGCTGCCTCACCTCCTCGAGCGCCCGGACCGCGCCGATCCAGTCCGTGTTGTAGCCCTTGAGACACCCGCCGTCGTTGACGATCGTGTTGACCGCCCCGATCCTGGCCGCGACCGGATCGAGCTCGTCGAGCAGCGGGATTACCGCCTGCTTGTAGGGCATCGACACACCGAGGCCGCGAATTCCGAGCGCCCGCATCCCGCGCGTCGCGCCTTCGACATCGGTCACCGCGAACGGGATATAGGTAAATTCGATCCCCAGCGCGCGGTAGCCGGCGAGGTGCATGGCGGCCCCTGTCGATACCGGATGACGCGAGATCGATCCGCAGAGTGTGAGGCGGCCCAGTACCTCGGAGCGTGATGCAGTCGATGAAGCGTGGCCGTGCATGCAGCGAAGCTGGCTCGTCTCGAGCGCGGATGCTAGCTCCGCGTGCGATGACCGAGCCCGGCTCCCCCCGGCCGGCGGTGGAGGCCGCGACGGCGTGCCTCCAGCCCGTCAAGGCTGGCCTATGTTACCCGCGACCCGATCGCGCGCTCGCGCTGCGCGCTTATCAGACCTGCGCGCCGGTCGGGCGCCGCTTGCTCAAGATCCTCGCCGTGCTCGCGATCCTCACGCTGGGTCGCTCCACGCTCGCTGACCAGTACCACGTGCCCACCGGCTCGATGTGGCCGACGATCGTCCCGGGCGACCGCATCCTGGTCGACAAGAGCGCCTACGGTCTCCGCGTCCCGCTCACGGATCGCTACGTGATCGAGCGCGACGGGCCCCGCGCCGGCGAGGTGGTGCTGTTCGCGGATCCGCGGGGCGGCTCGACCCTGCTCGTGAAGCGCGTGATCGCGCTCCCTGGCCAGACGGTGATGCTCCGGCGAGGCGTGCTGTACGTCGACGGCGCGGCGCAGCCGCTCGAGCGGCTCGAGGACGGGACGATGGTGGAGCACCTCGGCGGGGTCACGCACGCGGCGGGCGAGCGCGACATGGCCGCGTTCGGGCCGGTCGTCGTGCCGCCGGACCACCTCTTCGTGATGGGCGACAACCGCGCCGCCTCGCTCGACAGCCGCGAGATGGGCGCGGTGCCGAGGTCGCTCCTCCGCGGCCGTGTGCTCAGGGTGGTCTACCACCACGACGCCGGGGGCCTCGATCTGTCGCGCGCGCTGCTGAGCGTCGACTGACGACCGCGCGGCCGGCGTCGCGCGCGCCCCTCGTCAGCGGCACGTCGCCATCATCGCGCGGAGCTCGTCGCCGGCCAGGGTCTCGACCTCGTAGAGCCGGGCGGCGATGCGCTCGAGCGCCGCGCGGTGCTCGTGGATCATCGCGCGCGCTCGATCCTCCGCGTCGGCGAGGATCCGCGCGACCTCCGCGTCGACCTCGCGCGCGGTCGCGTCGCTGCACTCCCGCGGCGCCGCGCCCGAGGGCGCCGCGCCGCGCCCCTCGCCGAGGAACGACAGCGGCCGCCGCGGCTCCAGCGCCGAGAGCCCCACGCCCTGGCCCATCCCGAGCTCGCGCACCATGCGGCGCGCGAGATCCGTCGCGTGCAGCAGGTCGTCCTGCGCGCCGGTCGAGACGTCCCCGATGGCCTCCTCCTCGGCGACGCGCCCGCCGAGCAGCACGACCAGGCGGTCGAGGATCTCCTGCCGGCTCCACAGGTACCGGTCCTCCCGCGGCTGCTGCATCGTGTAGCCGAGCGCCCCCGGCCCGCGCGGCACGACGGACACCTTGCGCACCGGGTCCTGCGTCGGCAGCAGCGTGGCCGTGAGCGCGTGCCCCACCTCGTGGTAGGCGACCACGCGCTTCTCGCGCGCCCCTAGCCGCCTGCCGCGCCGCTCGAGCCCCGCGAGCCCGCGCTCGATCGCCGCTTCCAGATCGCGCTGGCCCACCGCGGTCGCCTTGCGCCGCGCCGCGAGCAGCGCCGCCTCGTTGACGATGTTCGCCAGATCGGCCCCGACGAGCCCGGCGGTCTGCGCGGCCACCGCGTCGAGATCGACCTCCGGCTCGAGGAGCACCTTCCGCCCGTGCACCGCGAGGATCTCCTGCCGCTCGGCGAGGTCGGGCGGGTCGACGTGCACCCTCCGGTCGAAGCGCCCCGCCCTGAGCAGCGCGGGGTCGAGGATCTCGGCGCGGTTGGTCGCGGCGATGACGATCACGGCCGTGTGCGCGTCGAACCCATCCATCTCGGTCAGGAGCTGGTTGAGCGTCTGCTCGCGCTCGTCGTGGCCGCCGACGGAGCCGCCCAGGCCGCGCGCCTTGCCGACCGCGTCGAGCTCGTCGATGAACACGATGCACGGCCCCTTCTCGCGCGCCTGCGCGAAGAGGTCGCGCACGCGCGCGGCGCCGACGCCGACGAACATCTCGACGAACTCCGATCCGCACGCGCTGAAGAAGGGGACGCCCGCCTCTCCCGCGATCGCCCGGGCGAGCAGCGTCTTGCCCGTGCCGGGCGGACCCACCAGGAGCACGCCCCGCGGCATGCGCCCGCCGAGCCTCTCGTACCGCTCGGGCGCCTTGAGGAAGTCGACGATCTCGGCGAGCTCGGCCTTCGCCTCGGCGCTGCCGGCGACGTCGTGGAACGTCGCCCTCGGCCCCTGCTCCTCGTAGAGCCGCGCCTTGTTCCTGCCGAAGTTGAGCGCGGAGTTGGGGACGTTCCCCGCGGCGGGCGCCCGGCGCGACAGGAGATGGATCATCGCGACCAGGCCGGCGAGCGGCAGCAGCAGCCAGAGGTGCGGTAGAAACCCGCGCTCGTCCGCGACGCGCGTGTAGGCGATCCCGCGCCGGTCGAGCTCGGCGAGCAGATCCTTCTCGGTCTGCTCGATGCGTCCGGTGCGGTAGCTCCGCGGCGCGCCCGTGCTCGGAGCGGGCTCCGTTCGTCCGATGTACATGCCGTCTCGGATCTCGACCTCGACGAGCTGTCCCGTCTCCGCGAGCGAGCGGAATTGCGCGTACGGGATGCGACGGTCGGACGCCATCACCGCCTGGAACAGCAGCGCCGATCCGAGCAACAACACGAGAACAATCCAGAACGAGCGCATTCGCCCGCCTCCGCGAGGACAGGAGACGACGTTGCCGGCGAGGCCGGGCGCGTCGTCCCTGTCGCCCACCGTGTGCCTACCGTGCGTTTACCGTGCATCTACCGTGCGTTCCCGTGCGCCTTGCACGGAGCCTGCCAAGACGGTCTGCACGGAGCCTGCCAGGGCGGTCCGTGCACCGTCGAGGCCAGCCGGGGCCAGGCAATGGCGAGCCCGCCGTCGCAGCGCCGAGCGCGTCCGGCGCGGCATGGACAGGCGGCTCGAATCGATCAACCCTCGTTCTCATGTGGAGAGTGCTTGCCTTGATCACGGGTCCTGTCTCGATAGTGCTGCTCGGGTGCGCCGGGGCTCCGCCGCCTCCGGCCGAGCAGCCCGAGCCCGCGCCGGCGGAGGCGCCCGCGTCCAGCGCAGCGCCCACGCCGGAGGCCGCCCCGGGCGCCGAGGCGCCTGTGGCGGAGCCGGCCGCGGCATCGTCCGCCCCCGAGGCGCCGGCAGCGCCGCGGCGGGACGACTCCGTGCCTGACGACTATGCGCTCATGCATGGCGACTGCGTGGAGCTCGGCAAGCAGCTCACGGCGCTCACGCGCTCGGAGCAGGTCGCGGCGCTGAGCGCCAGGCTCACGGCCGAGCAGCGCAGCGAGACCGAGAAGCGGATCGACGTCGTCGCGGCCACGCTGGGCGAGCAGTACGCCCAGGCGTGCGAGCAGAATGTCGGCAAGCACGTGGATCCGAGGTCGCTCAAGTGCGCCTTCGACGCGCGCACCGTCAAGGCGTTCGAGGCGTGCCTCAACGGGCCGCCGTCGAAGTGACGCGCAGGCGGCGCGTCCGCGCAGGTGATGCGCAGGCGGCGCGTCCGCGCAGGTGACGCATGGACAGCGCGCCTCGCGCCGGATGACGACGCGCGCGATGCAGATATAATGGACGCAACTTCCATGGACACGTCGCTCCTCGATGACCCCTGGATCGCGGCACAGGTCGACGCCGCCGTGGCGCCTTACGTGAGCTGCCTGCCGGCGCACGAGGTCGCGTGGATGCGCGAGCAGCTCGTGGAGGTCTTGCTGAACGACGAGGAGGCGGCCCGCCTCCTCCGGCGCGCGCACCCGCGCGAGGTGGACGAGAGCGGCGAGCGGGCGTTCGGCGTGCTCGGCGCGGCGGGGCGCGCCAAGGCGGGATAGCGGTGCGCGCGCCGGAAGATCAGCTCATCCACGAGGGGCTCGCCGTGCTCCACCAGACCGCGCGGCGCATTGCGCGTCGCCTCGGTCGCCGCATCCCGGTCGAGGACCTCATCGCGCTGGGGCACCCGGCGCTGATCGAGATCGCGAGGACCTACGACCCGAGCCGGTCGACGTTCGGCGCGTACGCCGCGACGAAGATCCGGTGGGCCATCTTCGACGGCATCCGCCGGGAGACGCGCTGGCGGTCGGCCGCCGCGCGCGCCAGCGCGCTCGCTGCGTCGGCGCGCTTCGCCGAGGGGCGCGGGGCGGACGACGACGCCGGCGCGCCGGCCACGCAGGAAGCTTACGCCGCGCGGCTCGGCGGCCTGCTCGCGGGGCACGCGGCCGCGATGGCGCTCGGCATGGCGGCGGCGCACGGCGACGTCGCCGCGCTCCCCGACGCCGCGGACAGCCCTGAGGAGTGCGCCTCGCGCGCGCAGCTCGCGCAGGCGGTGCGCCACGCCGTGCGCGAGCTCCCCGAGCGCGAGCGCGCCCTCGTGGAGCGCCACTATTTCGACGGCGAGCGCTTCGATCAGATCGCGCAGGATCTCGGCATCAGCAAGAGCTGGGCGAGCCGGCTGCACAGCCAGGCCATCGAGCGGCTGGGGGAGCTCCTCCGCGCGGCGCGATGAGGGCGCGGCGCCGCGGGGCGCGGCCGCTCGCCGAGCGGCCGCCGCGTCGCCTCGAGCGTCATCGCCGCCGGCTCTGGACCGAGCGGAGGTAAGGGGCCCGCTCGTCGTCAGTGACCGGCTCGCTGGCGATCACCCGATGATCGCGTGGAAGGAAGTTCACGAGCCGCACCGCCATGTGGTCCTTCGCGATCGACATCCCGCCCTTCCGGCGCAGCTCCGCGGCCTCCTGGAAGGTAGCCACCTTGGGATCGTACGCGATCATGTGCAGGTCTCGTCCGAACGGCGGGGGCAGGTCCTCCACCTCGACGATCTTGTAGAGCCGGATCCCTCCGCTCTTCTCGGCGGCCGCGACCACGGCGCCGACGACCAGATCGTTGCCGTTCGGATCGGAGGCTGCGGGGACGGGGGGCGCGCCGCGGTCACAGGCCGGCGCGAGCGACAAGGTGCCGGCGCACACGGCGACGGCGAGCGCGATCGACCTCATGGGCCGCTGAATAACATCGATGCGATCCGTTGCAAGCGGCTTGCGGACACGGCGCCGTGGATCGCCGCGCGCCGCGACGCCTCCCGCGCGCGGCGATCCACGGCGCGCGGCGACGCCTCCGCGCGCCGCGACGGCTCCGCGCGCGGCGACGCCTCCGCGCGCCGCGTCGCCTCCCGAGCGCCGCGACGCCGCGACGCCTCCGCGCGCCTCGCGACTCTCCCGCGCGCCTCGCGACCGCCTCGTGGTAGACGGCGCCTCCGGGACAGCGGTTGGGAGCGATCCCTGGAGGAATGCGATCATGCGACTCGAGGACACGAAATTTGTGGTCACAGGCGCCGCCCAGGGGCTCGGTCGCCACTACGCGCTGAGGCTCGCGGAGTCCGGGGGCCAGGTCGCCGCGGGCGACACGAACGAGGAGGGGCTCGCGTCGCTCGTCGAGGCGAGCAAGGGCCTCCCCGGGAAGATCCACGCGCGCCCGCTCAACGTGGCGGTGGAGGCGGAGGTCGACGCCTTCGTCCGCTTCGCGCACGACGCGATGGGCGGCCTGAACGGCCTCGTCAACAACGCCGGCATCCTGCGCGACGGCCTGCTCGTCAAGAAGGACCGCCAGACGGGCGCGGTCGTGAAGCTGAGCGCCGCGCAGTGGCAGGCCGTGATCGACGTCAACCTGACCGGCGCGACGCTCCTGGTCCGCGAGGTCGTCGCGAAGATGGTCGAGGCCGAGCAGAAGGGCGTCATCGTCAACATCAGCTCCATCGCGCGCCACGGCAACCGCGGTCAGTCGAGCTACACCGCCGCGAAGAGCGCGCTCGCGGCGAACACGAAGACGTGGGCGCTCGAGTTCGCGCCGTTCGGCATCCGCGTCGGCGCCGTCGCGCCCGGCATGGTCGAGACGCCCATGACCCAGGGCATGAACCAGAAGGCGCGCGACGCCCTGGTCGCCATGATCCCTGTCGGCCGCATCGGCGTGCCCGAGGACATCTGGCAGGCCGTGCGCTTCGTGATCGAGTGCGAGTACTTCAACGGCCGCTGCATCGACGTCGACGGCGGCCTCACGATGTGACGCCGCCGCGGCGGCCCCGCCCGCCTCTCCACCGCGCGCGCACGTCCGTGGCGCTCGCCCCGTGCGTCCTCCGCCCGCCTCCTGCCCCCGCCCAGCGGCCCCGGGTTCCCCCGCCGCCGCCCGGCATCTTCCTCGTCTTCCAGCGATCCTGAAGCGTCCAGCGCCGGAGGCTCCGGCGCCGAGCGTCCAGCGCCGGAGCCTCCGGCGCCGGGGGAGAGGCTGCCCCCACGGAGGCGGCTCGGCCCTCGTCGACAGAACGTTCGCGCTTGACTCGTCGATATTGAAAGCTATGTTCAATATCAAGTGAACCCGTAACGTCGTCGAGGGTTTGGGATGTACGTGTGCCTCTGCATGGGCGTCTGTGATCGAGAGATTCGCGAAGCGATCAACGAGGGGGCCTGCTCTGTTTCCGAGGTGATGGAGTGCACGGGAGCCGGCACGCGGTGCGGCTCGTGCCAGCCGACCATCGCTCAGCTCGTCGGCGATGGCGACGTCGCCTCCTCCTCACCGCGCCGCCTCGCGATGGCGCCGGTCTCCAGCGCGGCCTGATTCTTCGGGGTCGCCCCGCGGCGCTCTCCGCGCCGTGCGCGGCGGCCGCCCTCGTCGCTTGATTCCTTCGAAATTCCTTGCGCAACTCCGCTGACCTCGCGCATTTGACCGAGGCGCTGGCGCTCCGGCCGGCGCCGCCTCGCCTGCAGGGGCGGGGCGAGCACGAGAGGCACGAGCGCGAGAGGGTCCGATGAAGGGTGCGAAAGACGTCGTCGATGCGTTGAACGAGGTGCTCGCGGGCGAGCTCGTTGCGATCAACCAGTACTTCCTGCACGCGAAGATGTGCGCGAACTGGGGCTTCGTCACCCTCGCCGCGAAGGGGCGCGCCGAGTCCATCGACGAGATGAAGCACGCCGAGGCGATCACCGATCGCATCCTCTTCCTGGAGGGCCTGCCCAACCTGCAGCGCCTGGACAAGCTTCACATCGGCCAGACCGTGCCGGAGCAGCTCAAGAGCGACCTCGAGCTCGAGGTCCACGCGGTCAAGCGGCTCAACACGGCGATCGCCCTCTGCCGTGACCGGGGCGACCGCACCACCGAGGATCTCCTGGCGGACATCCTCGCCTCCGAGGAGCGCCACATCGACTGGCTCGAGACGCAGCTCGGGCTGATCGAGAAGCTTGGCGAGGCAGCCTACCTCGCGCAGCAGATCCGCGGGTAGGGTAGGGTAGGGCACGCGCCTGCTCCGGCGGCGTGCCCAGCGGGCCTCCTGGCGGCGGAGGCTGTGCTTGACGTACGATGATCTGGACGCATGTCCAAGGCGCCGCGGCCTGCCGAGCTCGCGCGGTGACGCGCCGGCTCGGTGCGTCGGTCGTGCTCGTCGCGCCGCTCTCTTCCCGCCAGGGAGGATGAGGGCGGCGGGGGAGATCCATGTCGAAGATTCTTGTCGTCGATGACCAGCGGAACATGCGGACCACGCTCGCGATGATGCTGCGTGGCGCCGGGTACGAGGTCGATGAAGCGGCCGACGGCAGCGAGGGCGCCGACCTGGGCGCCAAGGGCGCGTACGACGTCGTGCTCACCGATCTGCGGATGGGCGGCTTCGACGGGATCGGCGTCCTGCGCGCGGTGAAGGAGTCGCACGCGATGACGGAGGTCATCGTGATGACCGCGTACGGCACCATCGAGAGCGCGGTCGAGGCGATGCGGCTCGGCGCGTTCGACTACATCCAGAAGCCGTTCTCGGAGCAGGAGCTGCTCGTGAAGGTCGAGCGCGCGATCCAGAACCGCAAGCTCACCGGCCAGGTCCAGCTGCTCGCGAGCGAGTTCAAGGAGCGCTACCGGTTCGAGAACATCGTGGGCCGCTCGCAGGCGATCCGCGAGGTGCTGGGCCGGATCGTGAAGGTCGCGCCGACCGACGCGACGGTGCTCATCACCGGCGAGAGCGGCACCGGAAAGGAGCTGGTCGCCAAGGCCATCCACGCCAACAGCAAGCGCGCGGATCGCCCGTTCGTGCCCGTGAACTGCGCCGCGATCAGCGAGACGCTGCTGGAGAGCGAGCTGTTCGGCCACGCGCGCGGCTCGTTCACGGGCGCGGTCTCGGCGAGGAAGGGGCTGTTCGAGGAGGCCGACGGGGGCACGTTCTTCTTCGATGAGATCGCGGAGACCCCGCTCACCTTCCAGGCGAAGCTGCTCCGCGCGATCCAGGAGAACGAGATCCGCCGGGTGGGCGAGAACAAGCCCATCAACGTCGACGTGCGCATCATCGCCGCGACGAACCAGGAGCTCCTGACCGCGGTGGCCGAGAAGCGGTTCCGTCAGGACCTCTACTACCGGCTGAACGTCGCGCGCTTCGTGCTCCCGCCGCTGCGCGCCCGGCGCGAGGACATCCCGATCCTCTGGGAGTTCTTCCTGGAGAAGTACAACCGAAAGATGGCCTGCCGCGCGCGCGCCGCCGACGGCGTCGTCGAGGCGCTGACGCAGTACGAGTTCCCCGGCAACATCCGCGAGCTGGAGAACATGGTGGAGCAGGCGGTGGCCCTCTCGGGCGGCGGCATCATCAGCGTCGACGACGTGCTGCCCGCCGCGGTGCAGCCGAAGCGCCCCTCCGGGACGGGCGGTCGGCTGCTCGCCGATGTGGTCGACAGCGCGGAACGTCAGGCCATCGAGGCGGCGCTCCGGGAGTGCGACGGCAGCCGGGAGCGCGCCGCCGAGGTGCTCGGGATCAGCGCGACCACCCTGTGGCGGAAGATGACGCGCCTGGCGATCACGTACCCACCGGGCTGACTGGCACGCGGCCACCGGGCTCAGCACACCGGGCCTGGCTGGGCTGGCACACGGCCGCCGGGCTCAGCCATCCGACCTGGCTGAGCCGGCACCCGGAGCCCCGGCCTGAGCCGACGACAGACGTGCACCGGTCCCCCGGGTCCACGCCCGTCGACCCAGACGGTCACGGCGTCAGGCCGAGCAAACCGCCTGACTCAGCAGCAAATCAGGACGGCTAACCCCACGGCGAGTTGCAGCTTTGCAAGGAAGGGACGTCGGGATTTGCCGTAGTGCAATGCGGCGGGTGCTGTAGACTGTGCTCTCCGGTTTCACTCCGGCGTCGACAACTGCAATCCCGTGATTCGGTAGTCTGGCGCGGCACTTGCTTCGAGCTTGAGGCGTATGGATGGCGGCGCTCGGCCGCAGGAGGACGCTTAAATGGCCCGGATGCTGATCGTCGACGGTGAGAATTCCCAGCGTCACGCTCTCTCGGCTGGGCTGAGCGTCGAGGGCTTCGAGGTCGCGTTCGCCTCCTCGTTCCAGGATGCGCTCTCCGTCCTCAGCTCGTCGCCCGTCGATGTGGCGATGATCGACCTGATGATGCCCGACCTGAACGGCCTCGAGCTGGCGCGCCACGTCCGGCGCGCCTTCCCGAGGGTGCGCATCGTGCTCTCCAGCGCGTTCCACCTCTCCGCGCGCCAGGTCGAGCGCGCCGACTGCGGCGCCGTGGCCTTCGTGCCCAAGCCTTACAAGGTGGGCGAGATCTGTCGCTTTCTCCGCGCCGAGACGAGCGTGCTCACGCCCGCGCCGTGCTAGTAGCGCGGCGTGCGCTGCGAGCTGCTTGACTACGACCTCCCTGAGGCGCTCATCGCGTCGCGTCCCCCCGAGCAGCGGGACGGCGGACGGCTCCTCCTGCTCGATCGCGGCCGCCCTGCCGGCGAGGTCGAGCACGCCGCGATCCGGGATCTCGACCGGTACGTCGCGCGGGGGGCGCTCGTCGTCGTCAACGACACACGGGTCGTGCCCGCTCGCCTGTTCGGCAGGAAGCGCGGGACGGGCGGGCAGGTGGAGATCTTCCTGCTGCGCCGGCTGGACGACGCGCCGGCCGGGGCGGAGGACCTCGCCGCCCCGCCGCGGGAGGGCGCGCGGCGGGAGAGCGCGGCGCGCTCCGAGCGCTGGCAAGCGATGGGGCGCGCGTCCAAGCCGATCCGACCGGGCGCGGTGATCGACCTCGAGCGCGACGGGGCGCTCGTGGCGGAGGTCCTGGAGCGCGCGGAGGACGGCGTGCTCACGGTGCGGCTCTCGTCGCCCGCGGGGCTGTCCGTCGCCGCGGCGATCGACGCGTACGGCCACGTCCCGCTGCCCCCCTACCTGGGCCGCGGCGACGACGTGTCCGATCGCGAGCGGTACCAGACCATCTTCGCCCGCGTCCCGGGCGCGGTCGCCGCGCCCACGGCGGGCCTCCACCTCTCGCCCGACCTCCTCGAGCGGCTGCGCGCGAACGAGGTCGAGATCGCCAGCGTCACGCTGCACGTCGGGCTCGGCACGTTCCAGCCGATCACCGTCGACGATCTCGACCAGCACCCGATGCACGCCGAGGTCTACTCGGTCCCGGAGGCGACCGCCGCCGCGGTCGCGCGGGCGCGCGCGCGCGGCGCCCCGGTCGTCGCGATCGGCACCACGGTGGTGCGCGCGCTCGAGAGCGCCGCCGACGCTGCGCGCCCCGGCCTCGTGCGGGCGCAGTCCGGAGAGACGCGCCTCTTGATCCAGCCCGGGCATCGCTTCCGCGTCGTCGACGCGCTGCTGACGAACTTCCACCTGCCGCGCTCGACGCTGCTCGCGCTCGTGTTCGCCTTCGCCGGCCGCGAGCGCACGCTTCTCGCGTACCGCGCGGCGGTTGACGCCGGCTACCGGTTCTATTCCTACGGCGACGCCATGCTGATCCACGGAGCGGACGCGTCATGAGCCGCACGCCCGGCTTCGCCTTCACGGAGCTCGCGCGGGACGGCCACGCCCGCGCGGGCGTGCTCTCCACGCCGCACGGCGAGGTGCACACCCCGACCTTCATGCCGGTCGGCACCCAGGGGAGCGTCAAGACGCTGACGCCCGCCGAGGTGGCCGCGACCGGCGCGCGGATCGTCCTCGGCAACACGTACCACCTGTGGCTCCGCCCCGGGCCCGAGCTCGTCGCCCAGCTCGGCGGCCTGCACGCGTTCACGCGCTGGCCGCACGCGATGCTCACCGACTCCGGGGGCTTCCAGGCGTTCTCGCTCGCCGAGCGGCGCACCCTCGTGGAGGACGGCTTCGTGTTCCGCTCGCACCTCGACGGCGCCCGCAAGGCGCTCACGCCCGAGGTCGCGATGGAGGTGCAGGGGCTGCTCGGGGCCGACATCGCGATGCAGCTCGACGTCTGCCCGCCCGGCGGCGCGCCGCGCCCGGAGGTCGAGCAGGCGTGCCGCCTGACGACGCGCTGGGGGAAGCGTTGCCTCGCGGCCAAGCGCCCGACCCAGGCGCTCTTCGGCATCGTGCAGGGCGGAACCTCGGTGGACCTGCGCGTGGCGCACGCGGACGAGCTCGGGGCGCTGCCGTTCGACGGCCTCGCCCTCGGCGGCTTCTCGGTGGGCGAGCCGATCCCGCGGATGCACGAGGTCGTCGCGCAGGTCGCCCCGCGCCTCGACCCGGCGCGCCCTCGCTACCTCATGGGCGTCGGGACGCCGATCGATCTCGTCCACGCCATCGGCGCCGGGGTCGACATGTTCGACTGCGTGCTTCCGACCCGGAACGCCCGCAACGGGCAGGCGCTCACCCAGCACGGCAAGATCGTGATCAAGCAGGCGCGCTACAAGGACGATCGATCGCCGCTCGACCCGACCTGCGCCTGCCCTGCCTGCGCGGGAGGGTACAGCCGCGCGTACCTGCGGCACCTGTACATGGCCGGCGAGATCCTGGTGCTGCGCCTGCTGACGGAGCACAACCTCCACCTGTACGGCCGCCTCATGCGCGAGGCGCGCGCCGCGATCGCCGAGGGGCGCTACGCGGCGTTCGCCCGCGCGTGGCTCGACGCGCGGACCGCGATCGAGTGACCCTACATCGCCGCAGCCGGTCCCCCTGGTAGCGCTCCTCTCGCCGGGGCAGGGGAGGCGCCGTCCGCGCGCGGGCGCGAGGCGCGCGGAGGGCCGTGGGGACGGCGCAAGGCGCGCGCGGCGCGCGTGATTCCGGGGTAACATGAGGGGATGGTGAGCTCTCGTCCTCGCCGTCGCCCCGGGCGCTCGCATCCGCGCGCCGCCGGCGGCGCCTCGACTGCGCTCGACCGGGCTGGGTGCCCGCGCCGACGGCCCGCGAGCCCGGGCCGGTCGCGCCGGCCAGACGGCCGTCCCCGCGCGCGGGCCGCGTGCTTGCCCGCGCATTCCTCGTCCATTAGCCTTCGCACTCGGCCCGCGGAATGACGCAAGACGCCAACAAGAAGCCGCTCGGACGCATCCTCCTGCAACAAAGGGCGGTCACGCAGCCCCAGCTCGAACAGGCGCTCCTCGAAGCGCGCGCGAAGGGCGTCCCCCTCGCGACGAACCTCATCGAGAGCGGCACCGTCTCCGAGGTCGCCGCGCTGAAGGCCCTCTCCGAGCAGAGCGGCGTCCCCGGCATCGATCTCAACCAGGTCTGCATCAAGCTGAGCGACCTCTCGATCCTGCCCCGCGAGATCGCCGCGAAGCACAAGCTCCTGCCCGTGCTCGTCCGCGAGGACCGCATCCTCGTGGCCATGGCGGCGCCCGCCGACAAGAAGGTCATCGACGAGCTCGAGTTCGTGACCGGCAAGCGCGTCTTCCCGTACATCGCGCTCGCGGGCCCGCTCGTGCGGACCATCGCGGCCGCCTACGACATGAAGGAGCAGGGCGAGCCGTTCTACGTCGGCGCGAAGTGCCCGCCCGAGGTGCTGAAGCGGGCCGGCCTCGGCGCCGCGGCGTCGCCCGCCTCCGCGCCCGAGCCGCCGCCCGCCCAGCCCGCGCGGCGGCTCCCTTCGGCGGGGCCTCCGTCGGCGGTCGCCCAGCAGGCGCCTCCCGCCGCGCCCAGCGCCCCGCCGGCGCGCCCCGCGCCGGAGCGCCCGCGGGACGACGCGGAGATCTCGTTCGCGGACCTCACCGATGAGCCGAGCCCTCCGGCTCCATCGCCGGCGCGCCTCTCCTCGGCGGGCCCGCCGCTCGTCGTCGACGACGCCATGCGGAGGGCGGCCGCGGCCGACGAGCTGACGGACACGGACTTCGGCACCGCGGATCGCGATCTGTCCGTCGTGGAGTCGCTGCCCACGGGCACGGGCGCGGGCAGGGCGCCGCACGGCGATCAGACCACCCTCCTGGTCGTCGACGACGAGCCGGAGATCCGGAAGCTGCTCCGCCGCATCTTCGAGGAGCGCGGGTACCGCGTCGAGGAGGCCGACCGCGGGCTCCTCGCCCTGCGCATGGTCAAGGAGAATCCGCCCGACGTGATGATCCTCGACGCCATGCTGCCCGAGGTGCACGGCTTCGACATTGCCCGGCGGATGAAGGGCACCCAGCGTTACGGCCACATCCCGATCATCATGATCTCGGCCGTGTACCGCGGGTGGCGGTTCGCCGAGGACCTGAAGTCGAGCTACGGCGTGGAGGCGTACATCGAGAAGCCGTTCCGCGTCGCCGACGTCGTCGCCGCCGTCGAGAACGCGCTCCAGGCGCGCTCGATCCGCGGCGATCAGGACCGGATCTCGGCCGAGGCGGAGCGCCTCCTCGCCGCGGGGATCGCGGCGTACCGCGCGGGCGATTTCGACAAGGCCGTGCGGCACCTGCGCGAGGGGACGGCCATCGATCCGCTCGCGTACCGGCTGCATTTCCACCTCGGCCTGCTCTACGGCAAGCAGGGCCAGCTCTACGATGCCATCCAGGAGCTGGAGACGGCGCTTCACATCAACGGCAAGCACTTCCCGGCGCTGAAGAACCTCGCCGTGCTCTATCAGAAGGCCGGTTTCCGCAACAAAGCCATCGAGACGTGGGAGCGCGCCCTGGGCGTCGCGCCCGATGACCCGACGCGGCAATCCATCAAGGAGCACCTGCTCGGGCTGCTCTGATCGCGCCTACCCTGTGTCGTCCAGGGCCAAGCTGTCGTAGACTGCGCGGATTCCACCGGCAGGCGCGTCCCTGGATGAAATTCATCTGCGATAACTGTAAGGCCAAGTACCAGATCGGGGACGATAAGGTCGCCGGCAAGATGGTGCGCATGAAGTGCCGGCGGTGCGGGCACCTCATCCAGGTCAGCGCGAGCGTCACCGAGAGCTCGGTGGCCAAGGCCCTCCCGGTCGAGCCGCCGCGCGCGGCGAGCGACGACGCGCACCTCGTCCTGTCGGGGGACGAGGCCGCGGCGCCCGCGGCCGCGCCGGCTGTCGAGGCACGCTCCACGGGCGTCGCGAAGCTGGCCGCCAAGGCGCCGGCGCCCGCGGCGCTCGGCCACGGCGGTGCCCCGACGCCGCCCCGGCCGGCCGCGCAGCCTCTCGCGCGCCCGGGCGGCGCGCCTCGACCCGCCGTCGCGCCGCGCGCCACGCCCGGCGCCGCCGCGCGCCCGGCGGCCGGGCCGCGCCCTGCGCCTGCGCCGCAGGATCCGCCTTCGATCCGGGCGTCTCAGCCGTCGTCCGGGGTCCCCGCCATCCCGGTCGCGCCCGCGGCCCGGGCGCCGGAGCCTGCGCCGCCGACGGACGTCGCGAGCGCGTTCAATCGCTCGATGTCCGGGGACCGCCCGCTCGGGAAGGCGCCGGCGGTGCGCGCCACCTCGGGCGAGGACTGGTATGTCGGGGTCGGCGGCGTGCCGCTCGGGCCGGTGCGGCTCGCCGTCATCCGGGAGAAGGCGCTCGCGGGCGCCGTGGACGGCGACTCGCTCGTCTGGCGCGAGGGGTTCGACGAGTGGCTGCCGCTCAAGAACTTCCCGGAGCTGCTCGAGATCGTCACCCAGGCCCAGTCCACCCGCCTGTCCGCGCCCGCGCGCCGCATCAGCACGAGCTTCTCCGCCGCTCAGGTCCAGGTCCCCCCCTCGACGCGGGTCCCCGCGTCGACGCGGATCCCCCCGCTCGCCGCGTCCGCGCCCGCGCGCCCGGGGAGGATCGAGCCGGAGCCTCCCGGCGTGAGCGACCCGCCTCCCGCGGTGTCCGGCCCGGTGGCCGCGTTCAGCGCCGGGACGCCCGCCTCGGCGCCGCTGTCCGCCGGGGCGCCCGCCTTGGCGCCGCGGTCCGCGTCCGCTCCGCGCGTCACGCCGGTCACGGCCGCTGCGGTGAGCGCGCCGGCCGCATGGCCAGACGCCGCGGGCGGCGCCGCGCGGGCCCGCGCCGAGGGCGCCGCGCCGGTCGAGGTGCTCTCCGATCCGTTCGCGACCAGGCCGTCCACCGCGGTCGACCCCTCGCCGCCGCCGGAGCCGGCGCCGCCCGCCACGGCCAGCGTCGCTCGTGCCGCGGGCGGGCTGGCCGCCGCGTCGCCGCCGCAGACCACGTCCACGGTCGGGCTCTCCTCCGCGGAGCCCGCCCCGCTCGTGGCCACGCGCGCCAGCCTGGTGGAGACGGTCGCGCCGAGGCGGCGCTCGGGCATGAGCCCGGTCGCGTATGCCTTCATCGCCATGGCGGCCGCCTTCGGCGGCGTCTCTGCCTACGTGCTGCTGTCGCCGAAGCCGCAACCGGTGCAGGTCCCCACGATCCCGCAGAGCCAGCCGGCCCTCCTGCCGACGGCGGCGCCTCCGCCCCCGCCGAGCGCCGAGCCCGAGCCGGAGACCCCCCCGCCAGCAGAGACGGCCACGGCCAAGCCGGAGGCCGCCTCGCCGGTCAAGCCGGGCGGCGCTGTGCCCCAGCGTTCCCAGCCGGAGAAGCCGGCGGCCTCCGCGAGCAACCCCGCTCCGTTCGATCGGTCCGGGTTCGGCGCCGGGGTCCCCGGCCCCTCGTCCGGCCCGGGTCACCAGGGCTCCGGCTCCGGCCTGGGCCAGCTCTCCCAGGGAGAGATCGCGGGGGTGGTCGAGGCGAACCGTCCCGGCGTCCGGCGCCATTGCTGGCAGCCCGCCCTCGACGCGCGCGCGCGAAACGCGCCCAGCACCGCGCGGGTCACGGCCGCCGTGGTCATCAGCCCCTCGGGGGCCGTCCAGTCCGCGACGGCCAGCGGGTCGGAGAAGGACTACCCGGGCCTGTCGAGCTGCATCGCCTCGCGGGTCCGGTCCTGGAAGTTCCCTCCTTCCTCGGGCTCCATGACCGTGAACATCCCGTTCGTCTTCGCCGCCCAGTGAGGACCCGCGCGCAGGGCGCGGGCGCCGCGCTTTACGTCGGCCCGAGCAGGCGGTAATCGACGCGCTCATGGCAGAGCGCAAAGTCCGAATCCTGGTAGCGAAGCCCGGCCTGGACGGCCACGACCGCGGCGCCAAGGTGGTGGCCCGGGCACTCCGCGATGCGGGCTTCGAGGTCGTCTACACGGGCCTGCACCAGACGCCCGACATGATCGCCTCCGCCGCGGTGCAGGAGGACGTCGATGCCGTGGGGCTGTCGATCATGTCCGGGGCGCACAACACGCTGTTCCCCGCCGTCATCGAGGCGCTGCGCAAGCAGGGGGCCGAGGACATCGTGGTGTTCGGTGGGGGCATCATCCCCGACGAGGACATCGAGCGCCTCCAGAACGCGGGCGTGAAGGGCGTGTTCACCCCCGGGACCTCCCTGAAGGCGATCGTGGAGTGGGTCCAGACCCACGTGACCCCCCACCGCTGATCGCCGTCGCGGCGCGCCGCCCCACTCTCCCCCACCGCAAGCTCCCCTGGCCGGCCCGCGCGCCGCCGCGGCGCGCCGCCCCACTCTCTGCCACCGCACCCCGCCCCCGCGGGCCCGCGCGCCGCCCCACTCTCCCCCACCGCACCGCCTCCCGGGCCGGCCCGCGCCCCGACGCGCCGCCCCACTCTCCCCCACCGCCCGTCTCCCCGCGAGCTCACTCCTGGCCAATTCGCCGCTGAGCCCGTCCGCCCACGGCGGCGCCCGATCGCCGTTTCGAGGACCAAGACGCCGCGCCTCGACCGCGATCCACCTCGCGTTTCTTCGTCCTTGCCAGCGTCTGCGTTCCGCGCCTGAACCCCCCCTTCGGGTGTGCCCCACTTCTTCCCACGGGCCCACGAGCGCCGCGTGTCCCATGGAAGTATATGATTTTATTGAAGACTACTTTGGGGGCGAATGTCTTACATAGCGCCCGGATGAGGTCCAGAAAACTCCCAAACTGTTGACACTCGGCACCTCCCTCCGTAGCGTGGCGGAGCTTCGTGGGAAGAAGTGGCAGAGAATGTCACGACGCGGCGTGCACCTGGTGGAGCAACGCGTCGCCAAGCCCTCGGCGAGACAGGCCAGCCGGAGCTGGGGTCGATGAGCACGATGTTTCGCGGTCACTTCGAGCACGCGATCGACGCGAAGGGGCGCACGAGCCTCCCTTCGCGTTTTCGCGATGTGCTCGCGGCCGCGAACGACCTGCGGATGGTCATCACCCCGGCGCTCTTCGACCCCTGCCTGCACGCCTACCCGATGCGGGCCTGGGAAGAGCTGGAGGCCAAGATCGCCGCGCTGCCTCAGTTCGACGCCAACGTGGTCGCGTTCCGGCGCCGCTACCTGTCGGCCGCCGTCGAGTGCGACCTCGACAAGCAGGGGCGCATCCTCATCCCGCCGTCGCTCCGCGAGCACGCGAGCCTCTCCAAGGACGTGCTGTGGGCGGGCATGGGGCAGACGATCGAGCTCTGGTCGAAGGAGAAGTGGAAGGCCGCTCAGCAGATGAGCGAGGCCGAGCTCCAGAGCTTCAAGACCGCGATTGCGGAGCAGTTCCGCCTATGAACGTTGTCAACGTAGTCCCCATGCACCTGCCCCCTCCACCGCCGCGCCCGCGCGGTGAGCCGCACGTCTCCGTCCTCGGCCGCGAGGTGCTCGCCGCCCTCGCGCCGGCCAGCCAGGGCCTCTACGTCGACGCCACCCTCGGCGCCGGCGGCCACGCCGAGGCGATCCTCGAGACCCCCGGCGCGCGCGTCATCGGGATCGACCGCGACGAGCGCGCCCTCGCCATCGCGCGCGCCCGGCTCGCCCGCTTCGGGGAGCGGGTGACCTACGTCCATGGCGCGTTCTCCGAGATCGAGCGGCACCTCGCCGCCCTCGGCGCCCCGCAGGTCGACGGCCTCCTCGCCGACATCGGCGTGAGCTCCATGCAGCTCGACGACCCGGCCCGCGGCATGAGCTTCCGCGCCGAGGGGCCGCTCGACATGCGGATGGATCCGAGCCGCGGCGAGACGGCGCTCGAGCTCATCGAGCGGCTCAGCGACGAGGCGCTCGCGGACCTCATCTACCGCTACGGCGAGGAGCGCCGCAGCCGGCGGGTCGCCCGCTGCATCAAGCAGGCGGCCGACAGCGGCGAGCTCGAGACGACGCTCGATCTGCGGCGCGCCGTGGTCCGGGCCGTCGGGCCGGCGCGCATCGGCGGCGTCGACCCGGCGACGCGCACGTTCCAGGCGCTGCGCATCGCCGTGAACGGAGAGCTCGACGAGCTCGAGGCGCTGCTCGGCGCGGCGCCGCGGATCGTCGCGCCCGGCGGCGTGCTCGCCGTGATCTCCTTCCACTCGCTCGAGGACCGCATCGTCAAGCGCGCGCTGCGCGCGCCGGACGTCTGGCAGCCGCTCACGAAGAAGCCGGTGACCGCGGGCGACGACGAGATCGAGGGCAACCCGAGGGCGCGCAGCGCGAAGCTCCGCGCCGCGCGGCGCGTGGGCCACGGGGGGGCGCTCGCGTGACGCAGCGGCCGTTCCTCGTGCTCTGGACGCTCGCGGTGGCCGCGACGGTGGCGGCGTTCGTCGTGCACCTCGCCCTCCGGGGGCGCACGGTCGATCTCGGCTACCGGCTCGGGCGTGCCCGGGCCGAGCAGGCCCGGCTGCGCGAGGTCAAGCGGGTGCTCTCGCTCGAGGCCGCGAGCTACGAGACGCCGCAGCGCGTGGAGATGGTCGCCCGCACGCTGCTCGGCATGACGCCGCCGCCGCCCGAGCGGGTCATCCCGCTGCGCGCTCTGCCGAAGCCCTCCGGCGCGCCGTCGAGCGGGGAGCGGGAATGAAGAACCTCGATCCCCGGCGCGCCCGCTGGATCCGCATCCGCATGGGGCTGCTCTGCGGCCTCATGGCGCTCGGCCTGGGCGGCGTCGTGTCCGGCGCCTACCGCATCGAGGTCGAGGACGGCGACGCCTGGTACGACCTCGCGGAGCGCCAGCGCCAGCGGCGGCTCCACATCACGCCGAAGCGCGGCACGATCTACGACCGGAACGGCGCGCCGCTCGCCGAGAGCGTGGAGGTGCCGAGCATCTCCGTGGACGCGGTCGAGATGCTCCGGGGCATCGAGGAGAAGTACATCCCGATGCGGATCCAGCAGTACGCCGAGCGCATCGCGGAGGCGCTCTCGCTGCCGGTCGAGGACGTCGCGGAGAAGCTCGGCCGGCGGCGCCGCTTCGCCTGGCTCAAGCGCCGCGTCTCCGAGCAGGAGGTCGAGAACATCCGCGCGCTCATGGACCGGAAGCAGCGCTACCCGGTGCGCGGGCTCGTGATCGAGGGCGAGGGGCGCCGCTTCTACCCGAACCGCGAGCTCGCCGGCCCGCTGCTCGGCTTCGTCGCCACCGACGGCGAGGGGAAGGAGGGGATCGAGCTCAGCCTCGAGCACGAGCTCCGCGGCAACGCGGCGGAGGTGCGCGGGCTCCGCGATCGCTCGGGCCGGCTCATCTTCTCCGAGGGGATCGCGGACGAGCACGCGCTCGCCGGGCACAACGTCCACCTGACCATCGACAAGGGCATCCAGTTCACCGCCGAGCGCGAGCTCGACGCGGCGATGAAGACCTACGAGGCGCTCGGCGGCTCGATCGTCGTGGTCGACCCGGAGAACGGCGAGATCCTCGCCATGGCGAGCGCGCCGGGGTTCAACCCGAACGACTACTCGACGAGCGATCCGGCGTCCCGGCGCAACCGCTGCGTCATCGACCGGTTCGAGCCCGGATCCACGATGAAGATCTTCTCGATCGCGAGCGCGCTCGCGTCGAAGAGCGTCTCCCCGAGCGCGACCATCTACTGCGAGGAGGGGCGCATGGCGATCGACAACGTCGTGATCCACGACACCCACATCCACAAGTGGCTGTCGCTGCCGCAGATCCTCGCCCAGTCGTCCAACATCGGCACGGCGAAGATCGCGCTCGGGCTCGGCGAGCAGCGGCTGTACGAGGGCTTCCGCCGGTTCGGCTTCGGCGACCTGACCGGCGTGCCGCTGCCGGGCGAGTCCGTGGGCGTGCTCCGGCCGCGCGGTCGCCCCTGGGTCCAGGTCGAGACGGCGGCGGCCTCGTTCGGCCAGGGGATCAGCGTGACCACGCTCCAGCTCGCGATGGCCACGGCGGCGGTCGCCAACCGCGGGCGGCTGCTCGAGCCCATCCTCATCAAGCGGATCACCGACAGCACGGGCGTCACGCTGTCGGAGCCCTCGCCGCGCGTGCGCCGCGACGCGATCCCGGCGCACATCGCCCGGCTGATGTCCGAGATGCTCGTCGCGGTGACCGAGGGCGACGGCACCGGCGTCGAGGCGGCCATCCCGGGCTTCCGCGTCGCGGGGAAGACGGCCACGGCGCAGAAGGTCGATCCCGCGACGGGCAGGTACACCGACACGCACTACGTGGCGTCGTTCGTCGGGTTCGTCCCGGCCGAGCGGCCGCGGCTCGCCATCGCGGTGGTGCTCGACGAGCCGATGGGCGGCACCTACGCCGGCGGCTCCGTCGCGGCGCCCGTCTTCCGGCGGGTCGGCGAGATGGCCCTGCGCTATCTGGGCGTCACCCCGCGCGGGAGCGTGCCGATGAAGCTGTCGGAGGTCGCCGATCCGTCCGAGGACATCGCGGCGAACACCTACCAGGTGCTGAGCGAGGCGCGCGTCGACGCGCCGCCGGCCTCGACCGCGGCGGCCGCGCCGTCCGCGCCGCTCAGGAGCGGGGAGCTGCGCGTGCCCGATCTCACCGGCCTGCCGCAGCGCGAGGCGGTGAAGAGCGCCGCCTCGCTCGGGCTCGATCCGAGCGTCGAGGGCACGGGCAGGCTCACGCGCCAGGAGCCTCCGGCCGGGACCGTGCTGCCCAAGGGCTCTCCTCTGAAGCTCATCTTCGAGCCCCCCACATGACGGCGCGCGACCACAGAGAGGCCGCCCCTGAAGAGGCCGCCTTCGCGATCCGCCTCGGCGACGTGCTGCGCGAGCTCCCCGGCGCCGCGCTCTTCCCCGCGGAGGCGGCGGACACGCTCGTCACGGGCGTGCGCCTCGACTCCCGCAAGGTGGAGGAGGGGGACATCTTCGTCGCGCGCGCGGGCGCGCGGGCGCACGGCGAGCGCTTCATCCCGGAGGCCGTCGCGCGCGGCGCGCGGGCGATCGTCGTCGCGCGCGGGAGCGCGGCCGACACGCTCGGCGTCCCACGCGTCGAGGTGCCCGACGTGCCGCTCGCGCTCGCGCAGGCCGCGGCGGTGGTCTACGGGCACCCGACCTTCACGCTCGAGGTCGTCGGCATCACCGGCACGAACGGCAAGACGACGACGGCCCACCTCGTCCAGGCCTGCGTCGACCGGTGCGGCGGCCGGGCCGGCATCGTCGGGACGCTCGGCTACCGCTTCGGCGATCTCGATCTGCCCGCCTCCCACACGAGCCCCGAGGCGGACGACCTCGCCCGCGCCGCCGCCGCGATGGTCGAGCGCGGCGCCACGCACCTCGTGATGGAGGTCTCGTCGATCGCGCTCGCCGCGCGGCGCGCCGACGCGATCCGCTTCCGGGTCGCCGTCTTCACGAACCTCACCCAGGATCACCTCGACTACCACGGCACGATGGAGGCGTACGCGGCGGCGAAGGCGCGCCTGTTCGTCGATCTCGGGCCCGGCGCCGCGGTGATCAACGTCGACGACGCCTTCGGGCGGAGGCTCGTCGAGCAGCTCGCCCCGGGCGGGCTCTCGCGCCCGGTCGCGGCGACGCTCGTCCGCTACACCACCGAGGCGGGCGCCGGCCCGGACGCGGCGGAGATCGCCCCGATCGAGCTCGCGCACACCGCGAGCGGCATCTTCATCCGCGCCCGCACCCCCGCCGGCGAGGTCACCCTCCGGTCCCCCCTGCTCGGCGCGCACAACGCCTCGAACCTGCTCGCCGCCCTCGCCGCGACGCACCTGCTCGGGTTCGACGTCGAGGACGCCGCCGCCGCGCTCTCCTCGCCGATCCAGGTCGCGGGCCGCCTCGAGCGCTGCGACGCGCCGGGCGCCGACGACGTGATCGTGCTGGTCGACTACGCCCACACGCCGGACGCGCTCGCGCGCGTGCTCGCGAGCGTCCGCGCGCTGAGCGAGGGGCGCGTCGTCTGCGTCTTCGGGTGCGGCGGCGACCGCGATCCGCTCAAGCGGCCGCGGATGGGCGAGGCCGTCGGGCTCGCCGCCGACGTCGCCATCGTCACCAACGACAACCCGCGGAGCGAGGATCCGCGCGCGATCGCGGAGGCCATCCTGCCCGGCCTCGCCAGAGGGCGCGCGGAGGTCCTCGTCGAGCTCGATCGCGCGCGGGCGATCGAGCGGGCGGTGCTCGACGCCGAGCCGGGGGACGTCGTCCTCATCGCCGGCAAGGGCCACGAGCCCTACCAGATCATCGGCGACGTCACGCTGCCGTTCGATGATCGCGACGAGGCGCGCCGCGCCCTCGCCGCCCGCCGCGCCCGGCGCCACGCCGGGCGACAGGCGCACGGAGGTCCGGCGTGATCTACGAGCTCTTCTACCCGCTCAAGTTCCACTACAGCTGGCTGAGCTGGCTCAACGTCCTGCGTTACATCCCGTTCCGCACCATCATGGCGACGATCACCGCCATGGTGCTGACGTTCGTGCTCGCGCCGTGGTTCATCCGCGAGCTCAGGCGCAAGCAGATCGGGCAGGTGGTCCGCGCCGAGGGGCCGGAGACGCACAAGGTCAAGGCGGGCACGCCGACGATGGGCGGCGCGCTCATCCTGCTCTCGCTCCTGCTCCCCACCGTGCTGTGGGCCGATCTCAGGAACCCGTTCGTCCTCGCGACGGCGGCCGTCACCGCGGGCTACGGCGTCATCGGCTACCTGGACGACTTCCTCAAGATCAAGCGGAAGAACAGCGGCGGCCTGCCCGGGCGCTACAAGCTCATCGGCCAGGTGCTCATCGGCGGCGCGGCCGTGGCCTACACGTTCCTGCTCGCCTCCAAGCTCCCGCCGGACTGGGTCGACATCCGGACGCGGCTCGCGATCCCGTTCGTCGCGTTCTCGAAGTACTCGATCGATCTGCCGCTCTACGTCTACGTACCGTTCGCCGTCTTCGTCGTCGTGGCGTGGTCGAACGCCGTGAACCTCACCGACGGCCTCGACGGCCTCGCGATCGGCCCCGTGATCATCAACGCGGGGACGTACCTGATCCTCGCGTACATCGTGGGCGCCTCCATCGCGAACTTCTCGCTCGCGACCTACCTCGACATCCCGTCGATCGCGTCCGCCGCGGAGCTCTCGGTGTACTGCGGCTCGGTCATCGGCGCGGGGATCGGCTTCCTCTGGTACAACACGTACCCCGCGCAGGTCTTCATGGGGGACGTCGGGTCGCTCGCCCTCGGGGGCGGGCTCGGGATGCTCGCCGTCTTCACCAAGAACGAGCTCCTGTCGGTCGTCCTCGGGGGGATCTTCTTCATCGAGACGGTCAGCGTCATCACGCAGGTCGTCTCGTTCAAGCTCACCGGCAAGCGCGTCTTCTTGATGGCGCCGATCCACCACCACTACGAGAAGAAGGGGTGGGCGGAGCCCAAGATCATCGTTCGCTTCTGGATCATCTCCATCCTCCTGGCGCTGGTCTCGCTGGCGTCGATGAAGCTGCGCTGAGGGCATGATGGACGTCCGCGGACGAACAGTGATCGTCGTCGGGCTCGGCCGGAGCGGTGTCGCGGCCGCGCGCCTCCTGATCGAGCGCGGCGCGCGCGTGATCGCGAACGACGGCGCGCCGCGCGAGCGGCTCTCCGCCGCGGCCGCGTCCCTCGAGGCGGAGGGCGCCGTCCTCGCCGCGGGCGGGCACGACCCGGCGCTGTTCGAGGGCGCCGATCTCGTGGTCGTCTCGCCGGGCGTGCCGTCGTTCCCCGCGCTCTGTGCGGTCGAGCGCGCCGGGCGCGAGGTCATCGGCGAGCTCGAGCTCGCGTCGCGCTTCGTGACCGCGCCCATCGCGCTCGTCGGCGGCACCAACGGCAAGAGCACGACGACGGCGCTCACGGGCGCGATGCTCGCGGCCGCCGGCCTCCGCGCCTTCGTCGGCGGCAACTTCGGGACCCCCCTCGCCGAGGTCGTCCGCGAGCCGTGGGACGTCCTCGTCCTGGAGATCTCGAGCTTCCAGGCCGAGCGCGTCCCGACGCTGCGCGCCCGCGCCCACGCGCTGCTCAACATCACGGACGACCACCTCGACCGTTACCCGAGCTTCGCGGCGTACGCCGACGCGAAGGGCAACCCGTTCGCGCGGATGACGCCGGACGACGTCGCGGTCGTCCCGTTCGGCGACGAGCTCGTGGCGCGCCAGGCGGCGCGCGGGCGCGCCCGCGTCGTGACGTTCAGCGCGAGCGACGCCCGCGCCGACGTCGCGGTCACGGGCGGCGCGATCGTCGATCGCGTCACCGGAGCGCGCTACCCGCTGGATCGGGTCCGGCTCACGGGCGCGCACAACCTCGCGAACGCGTGCGCGTCCGTCGCGCTCGCGGCCGCGCTCGGCGCCCCCGCCGCGGCGATCGCCGAGGCGCTCGCGCGCTTCGAGGGGCTCGCGCACCGGACCGCGCTCGTCGCGGAGATCGAGGGCGTCCGCTACTACGACGACTCCAAGGGGACCAACGTCGGCGCCTCCGTCGCCGCGCTCTCCGGCCTGCGCGAGGCGAAGGCCGTCCTGATCGCGGGGGGGCGCGACAAGCTCGGCGACTACGCGCCGCTCGTCGCCGCGCTGCGCGAGCGGGGCCGGGCTCTGGTCGTCCTCGGCGAGGCCGCGGAGCGCATCGCGGCCGCGGCGAGCGGCGCCCTGCCGATCGCGCGGGCGCGCTCGATGGACGAGGCGGTCCGCGCCGCGCGCTCCCTCGCCAGGCCGGGCGACGCGGTGCTGCTGAGCCCCGCGTGCTCCAGCTTCGACATGTTCCGCGACTACAAGGACCGCGGCGACGCCTTCGTCCGCGCGATCCGCGAGATCGAGCAGGCCGCCGGGGAGGTGGCGTCGTGATGTCGTGGAGCGGCGCCTTCGGCGCGCGGGGCGACGCCCCCAGGAACCGGCACATCGGTCCGTCGGAGCAGGAGAAGGCGGAGCGCGGCGCCGCGCCGTCCCCCGAGGCCTTCTGGCGGATGCGATCGAGCCCGTCGGGGCCGGTCGACGCCCTCCTCGCGGCCGTCGTCACGGCGCTCATCGGCTTCGGCGTGGTGATGGTCTACAGCGCGAGCGCCATCGAGGCGACGGTGCGCTACAAGGACCCGCAGTTCTTCCTCAAGCGCCAGGCCGCCTACGCCGTCCTCGCGATCGCGGCCATGTGGATCACGAGCCGCATCGACTACCGGCGGATCAAGGCGCTCACGTACCCGGTGCTGATCACCGTGACCGGGATGCTCGTCGCCTGCGTTGCCGGCCTCGGCCACAAGGCCGGCAACGCGTACCGGTGGATCGCGCTCGGCCCGGTCCACGTGCAGCCGGCCGAGGTGGCGAAGCTCGGCATCGTCCTCTGGCTCGCCTACTCGCTCTCCAAGAAGGCCGACCGCATCAAGTCGTTCTCCGTCGGGTTCCTCCCGCACCTCATCGTGGTCGGCCTCTTGATGCTCCTCTGCCTCAAGCAGCCCGACTTCGGCAGCGCGGTCGTCCTGCTCTTCCTGACCTTCACGCTCCTGTTCGTGGCGGGCGCGCGGGTCCCGTACATCGCGGCGTTCTCCATGCTGCTGGCGCTCGCCGGCGCCGCGCTCGTCCGCTTCAGCGGCTACCGCTACGCGCGCTACCTCGCGTGGATCGACATGGACAGCAACCGCGCCGACCTCGCCTACCAGCCGTTCCAGTCGGTCATGAGCTTCGGCTCGGGCGGCGTGTTCGGCCTCGGCCTCGGGCGGGGCCTGCAGGTGCTCTACCTGCCCGAGGCGCACACCGATTTCGTGTCCGCGATCGTCGGCGAGGAGCTCGGCTTCGTTGGCGTCGTCTGCCTCTGCGCGACGTACCTCGTCCTCGTCTCGCGCGGCGTGAAGGTCGCCCTCGAGGCCGCCGACGACTACGGCAGCTTCCTGGCGTTCGGCATCGCGACGCTCTTCGGCGTGCAGGCCATGACGAACCTCGCCGTCGCCATGGCGATCCTCCCGACCAAGGGGCTCACGCTGCCGTTCATCAGCTACGGCGGGTCCTCCCTGCTCGTGAACGCGGCGGCCGCCGGCATCCTGCTCAGCATCAGCCGCTCGCGGACGCCGGTGCCCGAGAAGGGCGGCGCGGGGGGCGCCTCGCCGGTCCCGAACGCGCCGAGCGCGTCGGCCGTGGTCGCCACCGCCGCCGAGGAGGGCCGCGCATGACGACCGTGCTCATCGCCGGCGGCGGCACCGGCGGCCACGTCTTCCCGATGATCGCCGTGGGCGACGCCGTCCGCGCCGCGGACCCCGACGCGCGCGTCGTCTACGCCGGCACCGCGCGCGGCATCGAGGTGCGCGTGATGGGCGAGCGCGGCGACCAGCTCGAGCTGCTCCACGTCCTGCCGCTGCGCGGCGGCGGGCTCTCCGGCCTCCTGCGCGGGGCCGCGCGCGCGGGCCGCGTTCTCCCCGAGGCGCGGCGGCTCGTCGAGCGGCTCGACGCCCGCGTGGTGCTGTCGCTCGGCGGATACGCCGGCGGCCCGGTCTCCCTCGCCGCGCGCTCGCTCGGCGTGCCGGTCGCGATCCTGGAGCCGAACAGCGTCCTCGGGCTCTCGAACCGGCTCCTCTCGCCGATCGTGGACCGGGCGTACGTCGCGTTCCCGGAGACGGCGCGCGCGCTGCGCCCGAGCACGGTGCGCCACGTCGGCGTCCCGCTCCGGCGCGCGTTCGCCCGCGCGCCGTACGCGCCGCGCGAGGGCGAGCTGAGCCTCCTCGTGCTCGGCGGCAGCCAGGGCGCCCTCGCGCTGAACGACGTCGTGCCGCGCGCGATCGCGGCGAGCCGCGGGCGCGGCGTCGACCTCGACGTCGTGCACCAGACGGGCAGGGATCGCGAGGCCGCCGTCCGGTCCCTCTACGCGGATCTCGGCCTCTCCGGCCGCGCGCGCGTCGTCCCGTTCATCGACGACGTGGCGGCGGCGCTCGCCGCGGCCGACGTGGTGATCGCCCGCGCGGGCGCGTCGACCCTCGCCGAGCTGTGCGCCGTGGGCCGCCCCTCGATCCTGATCCCGTACCCGTTCGCGGCCGACGATCACCAGATGAAGAACGCGCGCTCCCTGGAGCGATCCTCGGCCGCGGTCGCGATCGCCCAGGCCGACGCCACCGAGGCGCGCCTCGCCGCCGAGATCGCCCGGCTCGCGGCCGCGCCGGCGCTCCGGGCCCGCATGGCCGACGCCGCGGCGGCCCTCGCCGCGCCGGACGCCGCGGCGCGCGTCGCACAGGATCTGCTCGAGCTCGCGCGAGCTCCGCGCCACCGCGCGCTGCGCCTCCCCTTCGGCGGACGCGCGCAGGCGGCGCCGCCCCGTGTCGCAAGGGAAGGGGCCGCGCCGCTCGGCGCGGGTCATGGCCAGGAGGAGGCACGCTGATGTTCCGCGGTCGCGTTCGCCACGTTCACTTCGTCGGCATCGGCGGCGTCGGCATGAGCGGCCTCGCCGAGATCCTGCGCTCGCTCGAGTTCGAGGTCTCCGGCTCCGATCTCAAGGAGGGCTCGACGACCCGGCGGCTCACGTCGCTCGGCGTCCGGATCGACATCGGCCACCGCGCCGAGAACGTCCGCGGCGTCGACGTCGTCGTCTACTCGAGCGCCATCCGGCCCGACAACCCCGAGCTCACCGAGGCGCGCGCGCTCGGGATCCCGGCGATCGGCCGCGCGGAGATGCTCGCCGAGCTGATGCGGGTGAAGTACGGCGTCGCGATCGCGGGCTCGCACGGCAAGACCACCACGACCTCCCTGGTCGCCACGGTCCTGCGCGCCGCCGGCCTCGATCCCACCGTCGTCGTCGGCGGCAAGATGGCGGCCCTCGGCTCGAACGCGCGGCTCGGCGCCGGCGACCTGCTCGTGGCCGAGGCCGACGAGAGCGACGGATCGTTCCTGCGGCTCACGCCGACGATCGCGGTCGTCACCAACATCGACCCCGAGCACCTCGATCACTACGGCACGCACGAGCGCATCAAGGACGCCTTCGTCGAGTTCGCCGCGCGCGTCCCGTTCTACGGGCTCGCGGTGCTCTGCCTCGACCACCCCCACGTGCAGGACCTGCTCCCGCGCGTCCCGCGCCGCCACGTCACGTACGGCGTGTCGCCGCAGTCGGACTACTCCGCGCGCGGCATCCAGTTCCGCGGCCTCGAGACGAGCTTCAACGCGTACCGCCGGGGGGAGCCGCTCGGCGGCTTCACGGTGAGGATGCCGGGCGCGCACAACGTCCTGAACTGCCTCGCGACGATCGCGGTCGCGGACGAGCTCGAGGTGCCGCTCGACGTCACGAAGCAGGCGCTCGCCACGTTCGGCGGCGTCGCCCGCCGCTTCACGATCGTCGGCTCGGTCGGCGGCGTCACGCTGGTCGACGACTACGGCCATCACCCGGCCGAGATCCGGGCCACCATCGACGCGGCCCGGCGCGCGTTCCCGGGCGAGGACCACCGCGTGGTCGTGGCGTTCCAGCCGCACCGGCACACCCGCACGCGCGACCTCTTCGACGAGTTCACGCGCGCCTTCAACCTGGCCGACGTGCTGCTCGTGACCGACATCTACCCCGCGGGCGAGGCGCCGATCCCCGGCGTCACCGCCGAGCGCCTCGTCCAGTCGATCCGCGAGCACGGCCACCACGACGCGCGCTACGTCGCGGACAAGGCCGAGCTCCCGGAGGCGCTCGAGCGGATCGTCCGGCCGGGCGACGTCGTGATCGCGCTCGGGGCGGGCGACGTGAACGCCTGCGTGCGGGAGCTCAAGGCGCGCCTCGAGGCGAGGGCGCTGCCCCCGC
The DNA here is from genome assembly GCF_004135735.1 of Sorangium cellulosum. Classification (GTDB taxonomy): domain Bacteria; phylum Myxococcota_A; class Polyangia; order Polyangiales; family Polyangiaceae; genus Sorangium; species Sorangium cellulosum_F. The sequence continues at coordinate 1,990,437 of NZ_CP012670.1, forward strand.
AGGGGGGCGGCTCATGACCGAGCGCCCGAGCGCCCCGCCGCCGAACCGGCGCCGCGCGCAGCCCTCTTCGCCCGCGGCGCCGCCCGGGCGGGCCGCGCCCGCGCGCGGCGCGAAGCCGGACCCCGTCCCGGCGCCCGCGCCGCGGAACGCGCGCGTGCGCTCGGCGCCGCCGCCCCCGAACGAGTCGCCGGCCCCGCCGGCGACGAGCGTCTCGGTGGCCCCGCCGCGCCCGTCGCCGGACAAGGGCGGCGGCGAGCCCGGCGGCGCGCGCCCCGCGCGGCCGATCTCGCGGCACCTCCGCGCGCTGCAGCTCCTCGCCGGCGCCGCCGTCGTGATCGTCGCCTCGACCGCGGTCGCGTGGGGCGCGCGCCGCTACATCGTGTCGAGCCCGCGCTTCGCCGTGCGCACGGTGCTCGTCGAGGGGGTCCAGCGCCGCACCGCCGAGCAGGTGGCGGGCTCCGGCGGCATCGAGGTGGGCAAGAACATCTTCACGCTCGACCTCGATCACGCCGGCGCCGCGATCTCCGCCGATCCCTGGATCGAGCGGGCCACGGTCACCCGGAAGCTCCCCTCGACGGTCCACGTCACCGTGGTCGAGCGGGAGGCGCAGGCCCTCGTCGCGATCGGCGGCGATCTCTACCTCGCGACGCGCGACGGCGAGCTCTTCAAGGAGCTCGCGGAGGACGATCCGATCGATCTCCCGGTCGTCACGGGGATCACGGGCGAGCAGGTGGCGCGGGACCGCGCCGGCGTGGTCATCGCGGTCAGGCGCCTGCTCGACGTGGTCGAGGACATGACGCGCGCCGGAATCGCGCGCCGCTACCCGATCCAGGAGCTCCACATCGAGCGGGACGGCTCGGTCGTCATCACCATCGGCAAGGAGGGGATCGCGCTCCACCTCGGGCAACCTCCGTACCGGGACAAGGTCGGCCAGGCCTCGAGGGTGCTCACCGAGATCGCCCGGCGAAAGGCGAACGCCTCGGTGATCTTCCTCGACAACGACGCGCACCCCGAGCGCGTCGTGGTGAGGATGCGATGATCGCCGCCTCGCTCCCTCTCCGCGTGGACGCGCGTCGAGCGGCCGCAAAAGTTGGCCGGTTCCGCCGGCTCATGGCAGCGTCGTGCCCGCCTGACACGCGCACGGGGCTCGTCCCCGCATTGAGGTGGTGCACGCAATGAAGAGCCGGATGGAGACTACTGAGATTGTCGTCGGCCTGGACATCGGGACGACCAAGGTCTCGGCGGTCGTGGGCGAGGTCGACGCTGACGGGATCACCATCCTCGGTGTGGGCAACGTCCCATGCCGCGGCCTGCGCAAGGGCGTGGTGAGCAACATCGACTGGACGGTCCGCTCGATCTCCGAGGCGATCGAGGCCGCGCAGACGATGGCGGGCGTGGAGATCCGCACCGTCTATGCCGGCGTCGCTGGCAGCCACATCCGTTGCCAGCAGTCGGACGGCGTCGCGGCGATCTCGGGCGGCGAGGTCACGCGCGTGGACGTCGAGCGCGTCCTCGAGGGCGCGCGGGCGATCCCGGTCGACGCCGATCGCCAGATCCTGCACGTCCTGCCGCGCGAGTTCACGGTCGACAACCAGGACGGCATCCGCGATCCGGTCGGCATGAGCGGCGTCCGGCTCGGGGTCAAGGTGAACCTGATCACCGCCGCGACCTCGTGCGTGCAGAACGTCGTCCGCTGCGCGGAGCGCTGCGGCCTCACCGTCGCCGACGTGGTCCTCGAGCCGCTCGCCAGCGCCGAGGCGGTGCTGTCCGAGGACGAGAAGGAGATCGGCGTCGCCATCATCGACATCGGCGGCGGCACGACCGACATGCTCCTCTACGTGGACGGCGGGATCGCGCACGCCAGCGTGATCCCTGCGGGCGGCAACAACGTGACGGCCGACATCGCGGCCGGGCTGCGCACGCCGATGGGCGAGGCCGAGCGCCTCAAGCGCAACACCGGCTGCGCGCTCGGCCGCATGGTCGGCGACGACGAGGAGATCGAGGTCCCCGGCGTGGGCGGGCACCTGCCGCGCAAGGCGGCGCGCCGCGTCCTGTCGGACATCATCGAGCCGCGCGTCGAGGAGATCTTCGCGGTCATCCGCAAGCGGATCGAGGACACCGGGCTGCTAGAGCAGCTCTCCGCCGGCGCGGTGCTCACCGGCGGCGGGGTCCTGATGGAGGGCATGACGGAGTTCGCCGAGGAGATCCTCGGGATGCCGGTGCGCCTCGGCGTGCCGGTCGGGGTGCGTGGCATCACCCAGCTCGTGGCCGGCCCGCAGTACGCGACCGGCGTGGGCCTCGTCCAGTACGGCGCCAACGCGCTCGCGCAGGCGCGCGCGTTCACCCCGGTGGCCATCGACGCCGGCCGCGCGGACGGCCGTCGCGACAAGCACCGTGAGCGCGAGTCGCGCCGTGATGTCGTCGAAGAAATTCCGATTGAAAAAAGGTCGAGCGGGAGGTTTTGGAACTGGCTTCGCGCAGCATTCTAGGCATGACGTGGCGAGAGAAAGTTGTTAGAGAATCGGGTTTGAGAGGGTCGTGAGAGCGCATCGGCGATCCCTCTTCAACCTCCGAGTCAAGAGGGTTCGCAACGACGGTTTCGAAGGGGAAGAGGCGCCCCTCCGGAGCCCGTCCGGAGCGAGGAGATCCTCGCTCATTTGAGGTTCCGCGCCGCTCGACCTCCGCGAGGGTCGGCGCCGGGCCGAGCGGCTAGCTGTACATCCCCGGGAGGAGTTCATGAGTTTCTCCATCGAGTTTGCCGACGAGCACACCGGGTACGACGCCCGGATCAAGGTCATCGGTTGTGGCGGTTCGGGCGGCAATGCAGTCAACACGATGATCAACTTCGGCCTCGAGGGCGTGGAGTTCATCGTCGTCAACACGGACGCCCAGGCGCTCGGCACGAGCCTCGCGCCGTCCAAGCTCCACATCGGCGCGAGCGTCACGCGCGGCCTCGGCGCCGGCGCCGATCCCGAGAAGGGCCGCAAGGCGGCGCTCGAGGACGTGACCCGGGTGAAGGAGTACATCCAGGGCGCGGACATGGTGTTCGTGACCGCGGGGATGGGCGGCGGCACCGGCACGGGCGCCGCGCCGGTCATCGCGCAGCTCGCGCGCGAGGAGGGCTGCCTGACCGTCGGCGTCGTGACGAAGCCGTTCTTCTTCGAGGGCAAGCAGCGCTCACGCCGCGCCGAGCTCGGCCTCGCGATGCTCGCGGAGCACGTCGACACGCTCATCACGATCCCGAACCAGAAGCTCCTCACGCTAGGCGACGAGGACCTCTCGTTCGTCGAGGCGTTCCGCAAGGCGGACGAGGTGCTCTACCAGGCGATCAAGGGCATCAGCGATCTCATCACGCAGAACGGGATCGTGAACGTCGACTTCGCGGACGTGAAGACGGTCATGTCCAACATGGGCCGCGCGCTCATGGGCACCGGCTGCGCGAAGGGGCAGGGCCGCGCCCGGCTCGCCGCCGAGATGGCCGTCAGCTCGCCGCTGCTCGACGACATCTCGGTCGAGGGCGCGACCGGCGTGCTCATCAACATCGTCGGCGGCCCGGACATGCGGATGCGCGAGATCGAGGAGGCCGCGACGCTCGTGCAGGAGCAGGCGCACGAGGACGCGAACATCATCTTCGGCGCGACGATCGACGAGAACATGGGCGAGATGATCAAGGTCACGGTCATCGCGACCGGCTTCGACCACCTCGTCGCCGAGGTCCCGCAGCAGTTCGCGAGCGCCGCGCAGCCGCGCCAGACCGCGCACTCCATCGGCGCGTCGCTCGCGGCCGCGGCCGGGCCGATGTCGGCGCGCTCCACCTCGGTCCCCCCTCCGATGACGCAGCGCCCGCCGCACCGCCACGAGGAGGTCGCGTACCCGACCTCGCGCCGCGCCGCGCCGCAGGTGCAGTCGGTCGGCGGCGGCCCCGGCCCGCGCGAGCGCGCGAGCTTCGTCCCGCCGCTCGACTCCGACTGGGACACCCCCGCGTTCCAGCGCCGGGGCCAGTAGCGACGTCGTACCCCCCACGGAAGCCTCACGAAGCCAGCCCGCCACGGGCGTTCACGCTGTATTGCGCGTTGACAGGCGCGGGCGACGACTTATGGTCAGCCGGCGCCTATGCCCCCTGTCGGGCAGGATCGACGCGGCGGTCCACCATTCATGAGTGAAAAGCGCGACTTCTACGAAGTTCTTGGCCTCGCGCGGGACGCGACGCCCGACGACATTCGCAAGGCCTATCGTCAGGCGGCGCTGAAGTACCACCCGGACCGGAACCCGGGTGATGCGTCGGCCGAGTGTCGCTTCAAAGAGGCCACCGAGGCGTACCAGGTGCTCTCCGACGAGGAGAAGCGCCGGCGGTACGATCAGTTCGGGCACGCCGGCCTCGAGGGCATGGGCGCCGGCGGGTTCGACGGCGACATCTTTTCCCACTTCCAGGACATCTTCTCGGAGTTCTTCGGCGGCTTCGGCGGCGGCGGGCAGCGCCGGCGGCGCGGCCCCGCGCGCGGCCAGGACATCCGGGTCCAGCAGCGGCTGTCGCTGCGCGACGCCCTGCTCGGCTGCAAGCGCGAGGTGGTCCTCCGCACCCCGGTGAGCTGCGACGAGTGCTCCGGCTCGGGCGCGAAGCCGGGGACCAAGCGCAAGCCGTGCGGCACGTGCGGCGGCGCCGGTCAGGTCTCGACCTCGCGCGGCTTCGTGATGTTCACGCAGACGTGCCCCGAGTGCTCGGGCGAGGGGTCGGTCATCAAGACGCCGTGCGCCACGTGCAAGGGGTTCGGCGCGGTCGAGAAGACGCGGAAGGTCGTGGTCAACTTCCCGGCCGGCATCGACGGCGGCCAGCGGCTTCGGGTGCCGGGGCAAGGGATGCCGGGCGCCCAGGGCGCGCCGCCCGGCGATCTCTACGTCGACGTCGATCTCGCCGCGGACGAGCGGTTCGAGCGAGACGGCCTCGACCTCATCACGAGGGTGGCCGTCCCCTTCGTCGACGCGGCGCTCGGCAGCTCGATCAAGCTCGACCTGCCCGACGACACGTCGGTCGACGTCGAGATCCCGGCGGGCGTGCAGCCCGGCGAGGTGATCTCGGTGAAGGGCAAGGGAGCGCCCCGGATCGACGGCCGCGGCCGCGGCACCCTCCAGGTGATCGTCCAGGTCGAGGTGCCGCGGAACCTCTCGCCGGCGGCGCAGGAGCTGCTCCGCCAGTTCCAGGCCGAGGTCGCGAAGCACCACGGCGGCGCGAAGGCCGCGACCGCCTAGGCGCGGCCCGGCGGGCGCGGCGAGCGGGCCGAGCCCAGGAGGCACGGGCTGGGCGCGCTCAGCGCATGGTGCCGAGCTGGGTGCGCTCAGCGCATGGTGCCGAGCCAGGCGCCCGCGCACGCGAGGCTGAAGGCGATCGGGGCGAGCGCGGTCGCGAACACGACGGCGACGGGCGCCGCGAGGCCGAGCAGCACCAGCGAGCCCAGGATGGCGAGCGCCGCGGAGGCGGCCGGCTCGATGACGCTGCCCGTCGCCGAGGCCCGGGCGACGAGGTAGCCGGCGACAGGGAAGGCCGCGATCGCCGCCGCGACCAGGAGCAGCAGCGGCGCGGCCGCGGCGGCCGAGGCGTCGCCCCGGTCCACCGCGGCGAAGTCGACGCCGAAGCGATGCCCGAGCGCGACCGCCGCGGCGAGGGTGGTCGTCATCACCCCGACCGTGACGAGCGCGCCGAAGGCGATCCAGGTGAACGTCACCGGCCGCTCCGTGCGCCGCAGCGCCTCGCGCACCGAGCCGAGCGACGGCGGCGCGAGGCGGAACCGGCGCCCGCGCCGCTCGGAGCTCTGCGGCGACGCCCCCCGGCGGAGCAGGTCGCGCGCGGCCAGGAAGACGACGAAGCCGATGCCGAGGAGCATCGGCGCCGCGAGCAGGAGCGCGACCGGGCGGCACGCGAAGACGATGTAATCGTAGGCGCCGTTGAGCAGCATCGCGCCGAGCCACGCGGCGTTGAAGCGACGGCCCCCGAGCGGGCGCTTGCGCTCGCGACCCAGCGCGTAGCCCCAGAGCGCGGCGAAGGACAGGTGCGCCGGCACCGCGAGCAGGGCCCGCACGATGTCGAGCGACGGCAGCGCCCGGCCCCACAGGTACACGGCGTTGTGGACCGAGACGAACCCGAGCGCCGCCGCGGCGGCGTAGATGATCCCGTCGAGCGGCTCGTCCACGGTGCGCAGCCGGGCGACCGGCGCGACCGCCGCCACCTTCAGCCCCTGCTCCAGCGGCGCCGCGACCGCGAAGAGGTAGACGAGCGTGATGGCGTCGAGCGAGCTGGCGGTCTTGTCGAGCCCCTGCCAGCGCTGGAGGAAGCCCTCGAGCAGCAGCGCCGGCACGAACGCGACGGCGCCGAGCAGCGCCGTCCCCACCACGAACCGGCGCCTGCCGTAGAGGCGCCGCGACGCCACGAGGAGCGCCGCGACCGCCCCGAGCGGCGCGGCGACGGTGGCGAGCCAGATGAGCACGGCGGCGGCGTTCATCGCGGCGGTGGGCAGGGCGGCGGCGCGGCGTCCGTGTCCGCTAGAAGTGGAGCCCGGCGACCGCGGTCAGCGCGAGCGCCGAGCCCACGCCGGAGCCCTCGGCCGCGAGCAGATCGGCCTTGGCCTGCTGAGGCGAGGCGGCGGTCTCGCCCTTGATCCGCTCGATCGCCTGCGACGAGAGCCCCGGCCGGGTCAGCGCCATGAACTCCCAGCTCGCGTTCGCGCCGAGCGAGAAGACCGGCGACAGGTAGACATCGAGCCCGCCGGAGATCCTCCCGTAGAAGCCGCGGATGGCGATGGCGTCGGCCGCGCCCCTCACCGCGCTCTTGACGTTGCCGAGGCCCACGTAGCCGAAGCCGAGATCGACGTGGGGGTCGAGCTTGCCAAGCGGGAGGTGCACGCCGGCCTCGCCGCCGACGCTGAACAGCTGCCAGTCGTTGAAGAACCCGATCCGGCCGCGCGCGCCCAGCGTGAAGAACAGCAGCCGGAGACCGGCCCCGGCCCCCACCACGCCGCCGTTCGCCGAGGTCGGGATGAACCCGGCCGTGAGCTCCTCCTCGTCGATGTTGAACGTCTGGAGGCCGACGTTCTCGTAGCCCCCCTCGACGTTCAGCCAGGCGAGCTCGAGCCCGCGGCCCGAGTCCTCCTCCCTGGCCTCATCGAGGCGCCGCTCCGTGCCGCCGTCCGGCGGGACGGGCGGTGTGTCCGGCGCCTGCATCGGCGGGGGCGGGGCGAGGCCTCCGGCCTGCATCGACGGGTCGTACGGGCTCGGCTGGGCGGGCGCGGCGGCGGTGGGCGAGGCAGCGCCGTGCGGGGACCCCCCCGGAAACGGCTGGGCCTGCTGTGCCGCGGCGGTCGACGCCATGGGGACCAGCGCGAGGGGCGTGAGCAGACAGAGCGCGCGGCGGGCGGTCATTCGTCCTCTTCCTGAGCGTTCCCTTCAGGTCCGTCGGTCCGTCGCCTCGACTCCAGGGCCTCGGCGTCTCCGGACGAGGAGACCGGTGGGCCAGGCACCCGGTAGCTGCCGTCGAGCCAGCGGCCGAGGTCGACCAGCTTGCACTGCGCCGAGCAGAACGGAAAGGCCGGGTTCTCGGGCCTGGGCCCCGCCGATTTGCGGCAGATCGGGCAGCTCGCGCCTGGCAACGGTCCCATGCGCGGTAACGTAGCAGCGTCCGTCCCGCGCATGTAGCCCGCGCGCGGCGCGCTGCCCGAGCCGGGCGAGCTCCGCGCGCTCAGCGCGCCGGGATCGCGAGGTACAGGGTCGCGCCGTTGCGCCGCACCCGGAGCAAGAGGTCCTTTCGCCCCGCGGCGCGGAGGCGCGCGGCCAGCTCGGCGCCGCCTCGCACCGGCGCGCCGTTCAGATCGAGCACCACGTCGCCCACCTCGAGGTTGCCCGCCGCCGCGCTCTGCGGCGCGATGGCCTCGATCCGCGCTCCCTCCAGCGCGTCGCTCGCCAGCACCCCGAGCGGCTGCTCGGCGTGGTCGCCGGGCCGGAGGCGCGCCGGCGCGCCTCCGGCCGCCCGGTCGAGCTTGACCGTGGCGCGCCGGTCCGCGCCGTCGCGCCGGTAGGTGAGCTCCACCTCCTCGCCGGGCCTGGTCCGGCGGAGCGCGCGCGCGAGATCGCGGGCGTGCTCGAGGCGGCGCCCCTCGATCGACAGGATCACATCCCCGGGCCTGAGGCCCGTCCGCGCCCCGGGCCCCTCCGGCTCGACCTCCGTGAGCAGCGCGCCCATCCGGCCTGGCAGCTTGAGCACCCGCGCGAGCTGCGGCGTCACCTCCTGCAAGCTGATCCCCATGCGCCCGCGGTCCACGCGGCCCGCCGCCCGCAGCTCGGGGAGGACCTCCAGGACCTCGTCGATCGGCAGGGCGAAGCTGATCCCGCGGCCATCGGCGTGGATCGCCGTCGCGATGCCGATCACCTCTCCCCGCGCGTTGAAGAGCGGCCCGCCGCTGTTGCCCGGGTTGATGGCGGCGTCGGTCTGGATGAAGCCGTCGAGGCTCGCGGCGCCCATCGGCCTCGACGTCGCGCTGACGACGCCCCGGGTCACCGTCGGTCCGAGCCCGAACGGATTTCCGATCACGATCACGTCGTCGCCGGGCCGGACCGGGGCGCTCGAGCCGAGGGGGACGACCCGGAGCGACTCGGCCCCGAGCAGCCTCAGCAGCGCCACGTCGAGCGCCGGATCTCGCCCGACCACGGCGGCCTTGAAGGCGCGCTCGTCCGCGAGCTGCACCTCGATGCCGAACGCGTCGCCGACCACGTGATCGCTCGTCAGCACGAGGCCCTCCGCGGCGACCACGAACCCCGAGCCGATCGCCCGCTCCACCCGCGGCGCGCCGCCGCCGAACGGGTGCCCCGGGGTGGCGCCCTCGTCCGACGGAGGCGACGCGCGCATGGTCATGACGGTCACCACGGCGGGCCGCACCTGGTCGACGAGCGCCGGCAGGGGCATCCTGCCGTCGGCGGCCGGCGGCGTGGGCGGCTCCCCGGCGCGCGGGCCCGAGCACGGCGCGCTCGCCTCGTGGCGCGGCGGCGCGGGGTGCGAGAGCGCGGCCGCCCGGTCTTCGCAGCCAGCGGGCGCCATGGCCCCGAGGAGCCCGACCGACGCCGATGCGGCAGCGCGCAGCCGTCCCACGCGCCGGACGTAGAGCTCCGGGGCGAGACCGCAAGGCGCGCCGGGGCAGCCGCGCTGGACCGCTCAGCCAGGGGGCGTGCCTCGCGCGACCTCCGTGCGCACCACCTGGACCACGATCTCCACGTGGCGGCCGCCGGGCTGCGCGAACGACGCGCGGCCGCGGCCGCCCTCGAAGCGCCATGCCAGATCGGCCGGCGCGCCTGTCTCCTCGTCCCCCGCGCCCGCGCGGACGACGGCGCTGACCTCCAGCGTCTGCCTGCCCGCGGTCACGGCCCCGCGCGCCACGGCGAACGTCCCGCCCCCGAGCAGCGCGATCGTCCGCTTCGCGAGGTTGCCGAGCTGGCGCGCGGGCGGCTCTTCCCCCTCCGGACGCCACGACGCGATGCGCCCGGCGTCGTCGATGTCGATCACGAAGCGCGCCTTGCCGGCGCTCCCCGGCGGGAGCGTCGCCCAGATCGGATCGCCCTGGCACGCGGGCGGGATCGCCCTCGTGAAGGCGCGCCCGAGGCTGCGCGCCGCGCTGCTGCCGGCCGCCCCGAAATCGCCCTGACCGCCCTCGCCGGCGTCGTCGCTCGACCGCGCGGCGGCGGAGCGCGCCTGCCCGACGGCGCGCCCGGCCGCCGCGGGCGCCCGGCGCTCCTCTCCCGGCCGAGGCGCCGCCGCGCTGGGCCGAGGGACCGCCCTGGCCCGCGGCGCGGCGGTCGCGGCGGTCGCGGGCGGCGCCTGGCCGCGCGGCGCGGCGGTCGCGGCGGTCGCGGGCGGCGCCTGGCCGCGCGGCGCGGCGGTCGCGGCGGTCGCGGGCGGCGCCTCCACGCCGCCGGCCTCTGCCCCGCGTTCCACGGGCGCTCGCGGCGGCGCGGCCCCGGCCGGAGCGGGCGTTGCTGGAGACCCCGCCGGCGCGGCGCGATCGTCGACCGGGCGCGAGGCGTCGCCGCTGCCCGGCAGCGCCGCCGTGGCCCCCGTCCAGAGGTCGATCGGCTCGCTCTCCCTCGTTTCGTGCGCGGGGCCGCGCTCGGGCTCCTGCGCCGACAGCCTCGCGGCCCCCCAGGCGCCCACGTGGACGACGAGCGACCCGAGGAGCGCCGGCAGCATCGCTCGTTGATCGCGCATCGGCTCGCACTCTGCCCTTCGGACCCCCGCGCGGGGGCCATGACCCCGGTCACCTCGATGAAGCCCGTTGCCCGTGGACCGAGGTTCTGCCAGACAGCACCGCGGCTGCAACGTTCCCGGGCGCGCCTTGAAGCTCCTCTCCCTCTCGACCTCGACCCCGCGCGGCAGCGCCGCGCTCTTCGACGTGGACCTGGACGGACCCGCCGAGGCGGCCGCGCCCGCGCTCGCGCAGGGGAGCGGCGCCCTCGCCGCCGCGCGCCCCGCGGGGGCGCAGGGCGCAGGCGCGCGCCTGCTCGCGGCCACGACCTACGCCGATCTGCACGGGCACGCCGAGCGCATCTTCGGCGCCGTCGACGAGGTGCTCGCCGCGGCGGGCCTGCCGGCCGCGGCGATCGGGGCGCTCGGCTGTGACATCGGCCCCGGCTCGTTCACCGGGGTCCGCGTGGCGGTCGCGGCGGCCAAGGGCGTGGCGCTCGCGCTCGACGTCCCGGTCGCCGGCGTCACCTCGCTCGAGGCCATGGCCGCCGCCGCCTTCGCCGAGGGCGCGGCGAGCCCGGGCGATCTGCTGGTCCCCGTGATCGACGCGAAGAAGGGGGAGGTCTTCCTGGCCGCGTACGACGGGCCCGCGGCGCCGCCGCGGCTCTCGCCGCAGCACCTGCCGCGCGACGCCGCGCGCGACGCGGTCGCCGCGGTCGCCGCGGGGCGCCGCGTCGTCGTCGTCGGCGCGATCGCCGGGGAGATCGAGGCGCTGCGGCCGCTCGCCGCGCAGGGCGAGGCGCTCGACTACCCCGGCGCGATCTGGATCGGCCGCGTCGCGATCGACCGGCTCCGGGCCGCCGCCGCGCGCGGCGAGCGCGGGCGCCCGGGGGGCGGGCTCGATCCGGAGCTCCTCGAGCCGCTGTACGTGCGCGCGCCCGACGCGAAGCCGGCCGAGCTGGGATACACTCCGCCCCGATGACCCACCCGTCTGAAGGGGACCGCGCAGCGCCCGACGCCGCTCGTGGAGCCCTGAGCCCCAGCGACGCGGAGCGCGCGCTGCCCTCCGCGGCCGCGGCCGCGGAGGTGGCCCCCTCCGCCGGCGCGGCGCCGGCCGAGCCCGCCGAGCCCGGCGCCCGCGTGACGGTGACGCCCGCCGAGCCGGGGCCCGATCCCGAGCGGCTCCGCGCCCGCTTCGGCCGCCCCTTCGAGGCGGGCGACGTCATCTTCCGCGAGGGCGAGCCCGGGACCGAGGCCTACCTCCTCGAAGAGGGGAGGGTCCGCCTCATCAAGAAGGTCCGCGGCGCCGAGCGCAGCCTGATGGTCCTGAAGCCCGGCGACCTGTTCGGCGAGTCCGCGCTCCTCGGCGGCGCCGCGCGCTGGTCGACGGCGATCGCGCTGTCGCGCGGCGTCGCGCTCACGCTCGATCAGGGCACGCTGCAGAACCTCGTCGAGCGCAACCCGGCCGTCTCCCTGCGCCTCATCAAGCAGCTCGTGGGCCGGCTCCGCGACGCGGAGGACCAGATCGAGATCATGATGCTCGCCGACACGCAGTCGAAGGTGGTGAACGCGCTGCTCAAGCTCGCGCAGCAGTCGCGCGGCGCGGGCGGCGCCCCGCCGAACGGCGCCTCGTTCGCGATCTCGCCGATGGAGCTGTCCACCCGCGTCGGCCTCGACGTCGACACGGTGAAGCGCGCCGTGCAGCAGCTCCGCGAGGGCCAGTACGTGCGCGTCGCCGACGAGCGCCTCGAGATCCCCGACATCGACGCGCTGCGGAGGCTGTTCGGCCTGCTCGGCCTCAAGGACGAGATCCGCGGCGAACAGTGACGGGCAGGGAGCGCCTGCTCTCTCATCCTAGGTCGACCGGACCCCTGCTGGAAGTCGAATCGCGATCCTCGGAACGCGCCGCTTCTCCGGGGCAGATTCGCGGGTTGACGTTACCAGCAGCCTGGTTTACTCAGGGTTCCCCGCAGGCGGGCGGTGTCCCGTCCTGACGAGCCACCGCGCTGCGGCGTGACTCAGCCGCAAGTCGAAATCACCTATGACATCGCAGCGAACCAGGACAGCAGCGACGCGCGCGGGGTGCATCCGCGGCGGGGCTGTGGTCTTGTCGCTGCTGTCTCGCTTCGCGTTCTTGCCGCTCCTGCCGGCGGCGTGCGGCGGCGCGCAGCCGGTGGCGCAGGCGGACGAGACACGGGCGCTCGCGGAGTACGATCTCGCGCGCGACGCATTCCAGAACGGCCGCCTGCGCGAGGCGCTCGCGCACGTCGAGAGGTCGCTCTCGCTCGACGAGGACAACGCCGACGCCGCCTACCTGGGCGCCGTCGTGCTGCTCGGCTTCTGCGCGAGCGACGCGCGATCGAGCGACTGCCGCTTCGACAGCGCCGAGAAGATGGCGCGGCGGGCCCTCGACGCGAACCCGGAGATGCGGGACGCGAAGAACACGCTGGGGGTCATCCTCGTGCATCAAGGGCGCTACGACGAGGCGATCGCGGTGCTCAAGCCGCTCACCGAGGACATCCTCTATGCCTCGCCGGAGAAGTCGTGGGGCAACCTGGGCTGGGCGTACCTGCTCGAGGGCCGCAATGACGAGGCGATCGACGCGCTACGCCGCGCCGTCGCCGCGCAGCCGCTCTTCTGCGTCGGCCAGTACCGGCTCGGGCTCGCCTACGAGAAGCGGGGCGAGCTCGATCTGGCGCGCGAGGCGTTCACCAGGGCGGTCGAGACCGATCAGCCCGAGTGCAGGCGGCTGCAGGACGCGTTCGATGCCCGCGCCCGCGTCGCCGAAAGAAAAGGGCTCCTGGACGAGGCGCGCGCCGACCTCGAGCGGTGCCGCGAGATCGCCGCGACGACGCCCGTTGGGCAGCGCTGCGCTGCACAGTTACGGACGTTGCAGTGACACCCCTCGGTGCGTCCCTTCCGAGAAGGCCTTCGGGTCACGCTAGGGGTTGAGCAACGGCTCTCGGGGTGAGTAGAGTGACGACCGAATGACGATGGGTGGAATGGGATGGAGTCGATCGGACGCTACCTGAGACGCACGCGTGAGGCCCGAGCCATGAGCGTGGAGGAGGTCGCCCGCGCCACGCGCATCCCCGTGATCTCCATCGAACGGATCGAGGCGGATCACTTCGACGACCTGCCGGGCGAGGTGTTCGTCCGCGGGTTCTTGAAGGCGTATGCGCGCGCCGTCTCGCTGCCGATGGAGGAGGTGCTGGCCCGGTACACGGCCAGCCGCCGCATCGCGCTGGTGACGCCGCTGCCTATCGCGGCGCCGGCGCGCACCACGCAGCAGAGCCGGCGCTTCGGGGTCGCTATCGCGTTCGTGCTGCTGCTCATCCTCTTCACGCTGGCGCTCAGCATCGTGCTCCGGCCCCGCGGCCACGACATGCCGCCGGAGCTGTCGGCGGGCACCGCCGCGGACGCTCGTATCTCCCTCCAGGCCTGAGGGCCAAATTTTCGGCGCGCCCGCGGCGGTCCGCCGTGCAAGGCTGCGCCGTCATCCATGCCTCGATCCGTCCGTCCGCGGACCGAGCGGCTCCGCACCGAGGCGCTCCTGGTCCGGCGCGTCCCTCTCGGTGAAGCCGACCTCGTGGTCGGGCTCTTCACCGAGCGACGCGGGCTCCTCTCGGGCGTCGCGCGCGGCGGGCGCCGCTCGGCGAAGCGCTTTCCGGCGCTCGAGCCGATGCACCTGCTCCGCGTGACGCTCGAGCTCCGCCCCGGCGCCGAGCTCGCCCAGCTCACCGAGGCCGCGATCGAGCGCCCGCGCCTGCGGCTCGCGGCGGATCTCGCGCGCCTCGACGCGGCCGGGCGGGCGCTGCGCTGGGTCCGCGAGATCGCGCCGGCGCAGACCGCCGAGCCGGCGGCCTGGCACGAGCTGAACCGGCTGCTCGATCGCCTCGACGACCTCCCCTCGGCATCCCCTCAGGCGTTGCTCGCCGAGGCCGGTTTGCGCCTCCTGGTCGCCTTCGGCTGGGGCCTCGAGCTCTCTCAGTGCGTCCGGTGCGGACGCGCCTGCGACGCGGCGCAGGCGGCCTGCGTCGACCCGGCGCGCGGCGGCCTCGTGTGCCGGGCGTGCGGCGGTGGGCCGCTCGTCCTGCGGCCCGAGCCGAGGGCGCGCCTGCTCGCGGTGATGCTCGGCGACGCGCCGGAGATCCCGGAAGAGGATGTCCCCCTCGCGCTCGACCTCGTCGAGGGCGCGCTCACGACACACGCCAGCGGCGGTTAGCGGGGGGCTTCGCGTCCGGGGTCACGCCCCGGCGTTCCACACGCGGCTCACCGCGCGCGGCGCCTCCGGGGATCCCTCGATCTCGACGTAGGGTCTGCCGGACGTGGCGGCGCGCGGGAACGAGAAGCTGCCGGTGTTCGCGTACCCGTCGCCGAGCGCTTCCCGGTGCGTGTGGCCGAAGACGACGAGCTTCGCGCCGGTCGTCCTCGCCACGTGACCAGCGCTCTCGGCCAGCCGCTCGGAGACCGTGCCGGCGTACCGGTTGTGGCCGCTCGCCCAGCTCGCGCCCATCAGCAGCGCGCCGAGCCCGAGCGCCGCGGCGCCGGGCTCCCGCGCGCCGAGCCCGAGCGCCGCGAGCCCCGCGCCCATCGACAGCGTCGCGATCACGCGATCGAAGTACAGCCGCGTGAACGTCCTTGCCGCGCTCTCGAGCGTCGGCGTGGCCGCGAGCCCGAGGAGGGCGTCCACCATCGCCCTGGGCACCCCGAGCTCGTGCGTGAAGCGCTCGACGATCGCGGCGCCCGCCGTCGCCTCGCCGCGCGCGCGGTACAGCGGGCCGCTCTTCAGCATCGCGCCGATGGCCGCGTGGAAGTAGCGGTAGATGACGTAGGGCGCGCGCGGGCCGTACCAGGTGAAGGCCGAGAGGAACAGCCTGAGCGGGGTCTGATCGTTCGCCTGCAGGTAGCGGTGCGCTCCGGTCGGCGCGATGAACTCCTCGACGAAGTGCACGCCGAGGCTGCGCTCGCCCACGACGAGCGGGTGGGCCGGGGCGTTGTCCGGATCGTAGAGGTGCCCGTGCTCGATGTGGATCGCCCCGTCGCGGAAGAACCAGGGCGTCGTCCGGATGCGCGCCCGGGCCGCTCCGGTCAGCCCGAGCGCCTCCGTCAACGCCACGGGGAAATCGGGCGCCCCGACCTCGGCGTCATGGTTGCCTCCCGAGAGCCAGAGCTCGCCGCCCCGGTCGAGGTGCTCGGCGAGCGCGGCCCGCGCGATCGGGTGCGCGGACAGCGCCTCGCGCAGCGCGCGCGGCCGGGGCATCCACGGCGACTCCGAGGAGAGATCGAACAGGTCGCCCGCCACCACGATCCGGGCGCCAGGATGGGCCGCCACGAGCGCGGCGAGGTCGGCGGTCACGCTGCGCGGCGTCTGGCGCACGAGGTGGAGATCGGCGAGCACGATCGTGCGGCGCTGCGTCATGACCCAGCCTATTCATCACGTCCGTCCGGACGCCGCAACTCGCCGCCGGGCGCGCGAGCTCGGCGCGATCGGCGCGAGGGGAGCGGGGGGCCAGCGACCCGGCGAGCTCACCTCGTGCGCCGCGCGGGCGCGGTCGGGTCGTGGGCTCGACGCCCGCGCCGCCGTGTCCCATGCAAGCGGGCATGGAAGGCCCGGCGCGGACGCGACCTTTTGCCCCGAAGGCGAGCGAGCGATTGCTCACGGAGATCGTGCGCGCCCTGAGGGGCAAGGACATCGAGGCGCTCTCCGAGGTCTACGCCGAGGACGCGGTGCTCGAGGAGATCAGCGGCCGCCATCCTCCGGCCCATCCCAGCGTCACCAGCGGGAGGCCAGCGATCCTGGAGCGGCTCAAGAACGAGATCTTCCGTGATCCGATCTCCGGGTGGTCGCGCCAGCTTGACTCGACGGAGATCCTCGACGGCTTCGAGACCGACGACGCCGTGGCGTTCATGGAACTGCGGACCTACGAGGCGGGCGACCAGGTCGTGGTCCAGCACCTCGCCCGCAAGAAGGGCGGCCTGATCAACCACGATCGCATCGTGGTCGCCTGGGACGCGGAGTGAGCCGCGGCGGCGCGCGCTCGCGTCGTGGTCGCCTGGGACGCGGAGTGAGCCGCGGCGGCGCGCGCTCGCGTCGTGGTCGCCTGGGGCGCGGGGGGAGCCGCGACGGCGCGCGGCGGATCTTCCCCCCGCGCGCCGCGAGGGCGGCGTTGCCCGCGCGGCGCCGAGGTAAAGTGGCGCCGTGACCACCGCCGTCCTCCTCAGCTTCCACGGCACCGTCGAGCGGCTCGACGATCTGCCCGCGTTCGTCGCCAACATCCGCCGCGGCCGGCCGGCCCCGCCCGAGGTGCTCGAGGAGGTGCGGCGCCGCTTCCAGGCGATCGGCGGCTCGCCGCTCCTCCGCATCACGCAGGCCCAGGCGGACGCGCTCGCCGCGCGGCTCGGCCTGCCGGTGGCGATCGCGGGGCGGCTCTGGCACCCGTACCCGGAGGAGGCGCTCGCGTCGCTCCGCGGCCGCGGCGTGCGGCGTGTCGTCTCCCTGCCGCTCGCGCCGCAGTCGGTCGACGTCTACCACGCCGTCGTGCGCGAGGCGGCCGCGAAGCAGGGCGGGATGGAGGTCCGGTGCGTGCCCGCGTGGGGGCTCGAGCCGGCGCTGATCGACGCCTTCGTCGAGGTGATCGACGAGGCGCTCGCGCGCTTCCCGGAGGCGCGCCGCCGGGAGGTCGCGGTGATCCTCTCGGCCCACAGCCTCCCGCAGCGGATCATCGACGCGGGCGATCCGTACGAGCGCCAGTTCCGCGCGATGGCCGCCGAGGTGGAGCGTCGCGTCGCGCCGCGGGGGAACCCGGTGCTCGTCGCCTTCCAGAGCCAGGGCATGACCGGCGACGCCTGGCTCGGCCCGGACCTCCGCTCGACGTTCGACGCGCTCGCCGCAAAGGGCGCGCGCGAGGCGCTGATCGCGCCCATCGGCTTCGTCGCCGACCACGTCGAGACCCTGTACGACCTCGACGTGGAGGCGCCGGCCCTGGCGCGGGAGGCGGGCCTCTCCCGGCTCGAGCGCGCGCCGGCGCTGAACGCGCGGCCGCGCTTCATCGATGCCCTGGAGGCGCTCGTCCAGCGCGAGCTCTAGAGCGGCGCTCGTACCGGACGCTCGCACCAGGGGCGCGTGGCCGCGACGCAGGCAAGCCGCCGCGTCGGCTCAGGGGCCCTTGCCCCTGGCCTTGCGCGAGAGCCTCGTGGCGACCGCGCCGACGAGGTCGGGGGCGTGCCTCGCGAGCGCCACCCCGAGCTTCGCGTGACCGGTGACGATCACCTCGGCGCGACGCGCGACGATCGCGTCCAGGATCTGTCGCGCCGCCGTCTTTGCCGGCATGACCAGCCAGCGCGGCAGAGGCTCCCTCGCGCCCTCGTGCAGCGCGCCCGCGTTGTCGATCCGGCGGATCTCGCTCTCGACGAACCCCGGGGCGACGTGCGTGACCGCGACGCCGTCGTCGTGGAGCTCGCCGCGCAGCGTCTCGGCGAGGGCGCGCACCGCGAACTTGCTCATGCTGTAGGCGCTCATGCCGGGGGCCGCGAGGTAGCCGCTCGCGCTGCCCATGATCGCGACGCCGCCGCGTGAGCGCCGGAGCTCCGGCAGCGCCGCCTTCACGGTGCGCAGCACGCCGAAGACGTTGGTCTCGAACTGCCGGCGGAAGTCGTCGAGCGAGAGCGCCTCGACGCGGCCAGCCACGCCGAACCCCGCGTTCGCGACGGCGACGTCGAGCCGGCCGAACGCCTCGCGCGCCGCGGCGACGGCGCGCTCCACGTCGCCGTCGCGCGTGACGTCGCAGCGGACCGTGAGCGCCTCGCCGCCCCCGGCGCGGATCTCCCGCGCGAGCGCCTCCAGCCGCCCCTCGCGCCGCGCCGAGAGCACGACCCGGCCGCCGCGCCGGGCGACCTCCCGGGCGAGCGCCGCGCCGATGCCCGACGAAGCGCCCGTGATGAGGACGACCTGCCCTGCGAGCCCGCTTGCCATCCGTCCCCGCATACCACGATCGCCCGGGGGCGAACCCCCTCGCGCCCTCGCGCCCTCGCGCCTGCTCGGCCCTGCCGCTCTCGGCTACGATGACCTTGCCCGGCGTGGCCGGGCGTCGCGCGTCTCGCGCACGGGGTGTCATGCGAAGCCACTCGATCCGCCGCTCTCTCGCCGCTGTCCTCGTCGCCGCCGCCTGCGCGGCGCCGGCTCTCGCCCACGCCGCGCCGCCCTCGCTCGCGCGCGCGGAGGCGCTCCTCGCGCAGGGCGACTACGCGGGCGCCGAGAAGGAGCTCGCCGCGCGCGCGCGCGAGGGGGGCGGCGCGGACCGCGCCGCGGCGCTGCTCGCGAAGGCGCGGCTCGAGCTGCTCACGGGGCGCTACGACGACGCCGCGAGGACGGCGAAGGCGGCCGCGGCGCTCGGCAAGGAGGCGCGGATCGCCGCCGCGCCGCTCCGCGCCGAGGCGCTCGCGCGCCGCGGGAAGACGGCGGAGGCGATCGCGGCGGCGCGCGAGGTCGAGCGGGAGGACGAGGCCCGGCGCGCGCGGCTCGTGCTCGGCGAGCTCCTGATCCGGTCGGGCAAGCGCGGCGAGGCGCGCGCGCCGCTGATGACCCTCATCGACGATTACAACGACGATACGATCACCGCCGAGGACGCGGAGGGGCTGTCGCTGGTCGGGCGCGCGGCGCACCTGCTCCGGAGCGCGCGCGACGCGAACGACGCGTTCAACGCGGCCGAGCGGGTGGGCGGCAAGCAGCGGGTGGAGACGCTGCTCTGGAGGGCCGAGCTGTTCCTCGACAAGTACGATCCCGGCCACGCCGGGCAGGTGGTGAAGGAGGCGCTCAAGCTCGCGCCGAAGGACCCGCGGGTCCGGATCGCGATGGCGCGCGTCAAGCTGGAGAGCGCGATGGACTTCGGCGGCGCCGACAGCGAGATCGCGGAGGCGCTCGCGGTGAACCCGAACCTCGCCGAGGCGTATTTCGTGCGCGCCGGGCTCGCGCTGCGCGACATGGACATCGCGGCCGCGGACGCGGCGCTCGACCGGGGGCTCAAGGTGAACCCGAGCGACCTGGAGCTGCTCTCGATGAAGGCGGCGGCGCGCTTCCTCGCGGACGACGCGGCCGGCTTCGAGGCCATCAAGGCGAAGGTGCTCGGCCTGAACCCGGAGTTCTCGCGGTTCTTCCAGATCGTCGGCGAGTACGCGGAGTGGGAGCACCGCTACGACGACATCGTCGAGATGATGGCGGAGGCGACGCGGGTCGATCCGGGCGACGCCAAGGCGCACGCCACGCTCGGGCTCAACCTGATCCGCGCCGGCGACGAGAAGGGCGGCCTCGCCGCGCTGCAGAAGGCGTGGGACAGGGATCGCTTCAACGTCCGGGTCTTCAACACGCTGAACCTGTACGAGAAGGACATCGCGACCCAGTACGTCACCGTGGAGGGGCAGCCGTTCCGCGTCCGCTATCACAAGCAGGAGCGGCCGATCCTGGAGCGGTACGTGCCGCGCATGCTCGAGGAGGCGTGGGGGTCGATGGTGAAGCGCTACGGCTTCACGCCGAAGGTGCCGGTGTCGATCGAGCTCTACGCGTCGACGGAGAACTTCAGCGTCCGGACGAGCGGCCTGCCGAACGTGGGCATCCAGGGCGTCTGCTTCGGTCAGACGCTCGCGGCGCTGAGCCCTGCGGCGGCGGAGTTCAACTGGGGGAACGTGCTGTGGCACGAGCTGGCGCACGTCTTCGCGATCCAGCTCTCGAAGAACCACGTCCCGCGCTGGTTCACCGAGGGGCTGAGCGAGTACGAGACGATCGTGCGGCGGCCGGAGTGGCACCGGGAGGAGGATCCGGCGCTGTTCGCGGCGCTGAAGGGCGGGAGGATCCCGGCGGTCGAGGGGTTCAACCGGGCGTTCACGCACGTGGACAGCGTCGCGGACGTGACGATGGCGTACTTCGCGGCGAGCCAGATCGTGGTCTTCATGGTGGAGGAGTTCGGCTTTCCGAAGGTGGTCTCGATGCTGCCGCGGTGGGCGGCGGGGAAGCGGACGCCGGAGGTGGTGAAGGAGTCGCTCGGCATCGGCACGGAGGAGCTGGATCGGCGCTTCCGCGCGTGGCTCACGCCGCGGCTCCAGCGTTACGAGAAGCAGTACGTCCCCGACCTGCACGTGCCGCCGCTCGACGAGGCGCGCAAGGCGGCGGCGCGCGCGCCGACGGACGCGAAGCGGCTGGTGGAGCTCTCGCTGGCGCTGTTCGAGGACGGGCAGCGGCAGGAGGGCGAGGCGGTGCTGGCGGAGGCGTTGCGGGTGGATCCGAAGCAGCCTGACGCGAACTACCTGAAGGTGCGGGCGGCGTTCGCGGAGAAGAAGCCCGACGAGGCGGCGCGGCTGCTGAGCAAGATGATCGCGGACGGGCACGACGGGTACGTGGTGCGGATGAAGCTCGCGGATCTGGCGGGGATGAAGAAGGACGCGGCGCGGATGAAGGCGCACCTGGAGGCGGCGGCGCGCCTGGATCCGACGCAGGCGGAGCCGCTGCAGGGGCTGTACGATCTGGCGCGCAAGCAGAAGGACGCGGCGGGCGAGCTGTCGGCGCTGCGGCGGCTCTCGCTGCTCGATCAGCACGATCGGCGGGTGTGGGGGCGGCTCTTGCGGCTCTTGGTGGAGCGGGGGGCGTGGGAGGAGGCGCGCAAGGTGGGGGAGAGCGCGATCTTCGTGGACGTGGCGAACCCGGAGATCCACCGGCTGTACGCGCGGGCGCTGGCGCGCACGGGGCGGCACGTGTCGGCGATCTACGAGCTGAACAGCGCGCTCTTGAGCCGGCCGAAGCCGGAGGAGGCGGCGGCGATCTACGGGGAGCTCGCGAAGGCGTACGCGAAGATGAAGCGGGACGACTACGCGAAGCAGGCGCTGGAGTACCAGAAGGCGATGCGGGGGACGTCGCCGCCCGCGCCGCGGGCGATGCCGGACTGAGGGGTGGCGCGAGAGGCGAGGGGCGAGGCGAGGCGAGGCGAGGGCAGGGGAGGGCGGTGATCCCGGCTGCCCGCGCCGGAGGGGGTCTCTGCGCGGCAGGGCGCGGGTGGGCGCTCGCCATCCGCCGAGGCGGGAGCGTGGAGCTCGCGCATGCACCACCGCCCGGCATGTCTCCCTTCGGGCCTTGCCTCCTGGGACGTTTCGTCGCGCGCCACACGAGGCGCGCCTGAAACGTGGAGCCCGCTGAAACCTCATGGCACCTCGGTCGGTGCTGGATCGCGCCCACCCGCGCCCTGCCGCGCAGAGACCCCCTCCGGCGCTCACGCTGTCGAATCAAGGCGATGTGCGTCGAGGGGTACGGGGTGTGGCATCGCGCCGTCAGATGCTGGTTGATAGCGGCGAGCGTCGTCGATGCCGGCGGAGCTTGCGTCTTCGGCGGCGCACCTGACGTGCGCGGCGGCGCTTGCCTTGCAAGGTCAGCGCCATCGCCAGGAACTTGTAGGCCTTGTCGACCAGGGTGCGGATATCGAGATCGTGCGGGGCCACCGCGATACAACGATCCCCTAGCCAGATCGCACGCTTCAAGAACCCGGCGGCTTGCCGCGCTCGTCGTGTTGCCTCAGAGCGAGGGGCGTCTCGTGTTTCGCCCGCCACCTGCGCATCACTTCCGGGAGTAAGCCACTGCAGCCCCACTTCCAGGTGCAGGTCTATAAGCAGCCGTGGAGCCGCTGTTTCGGAAAGGGAGAACGGGAGACCCCTCGCATGACTCCACGCACTCAACAATGCTGCGGCTGCGGCATGGAGATTCCCTTGCCCAAAGAGGGCAAGGGCCTGCTCTCCGTAGCCGAACGCAATCTTCCACCCGAGAGACGCATCCTCGGCGTGCTCCGTGAGGAGATGGAGCGCGCTCGCAGTGTTCCGCCTCGCCCATTCCAGCGCTGCGGCGAAATCTCCCTCCGCAATTGCGATGGCGGAGAGCGCCGTCAGCAGCTTGCAGAGCACGACTGCCCATCGTTCGCCTTCATCTTCCTCTGCGAACTGCTGCGCGATCTCCAAGGCGGCACCGCAAGCTTCTCGTGCCCTTGCGAGGTCCCCTCGCGCCATGAGCACCCTGCTCAGCTCGCGGTGGCATTCCATGAGCTCGACCCGCCAGCGCGCTTCGGTCGGATTCTCGCTTGCCCTTTGCTCCACGATCCCCAGGCTCTCGTGCAGCATCTGCTCTGCAGCCGTGTGATCGCCTCTGGTCACGACGATGGCAGCGATCCGCCGGCGAACGACGCTCATCCTGAGCAGCGCTTCCTGATCCGCTCTATCGACCTTGGCCAGCGCGTGGAGTGCATCGAGCTGCTCGCGGAACGACGCTTCGGCGGAGTGGAGGTCGCCCCGTGCCACCAGCACTTCTCCACGAACGTTGAGCACTTCACGCAGGAGTATCAGCTTGGGTGCCGAGTCGCCCATGACTCGGAGAGCACGCAGCGCCTCGTCCAAACGACGAAGCGAAAGAGAAAGATCTCCCCGAACCCATGCAATGAAACCGTGCATAGCGTTCAAGGCGACCTCGTCGGGATCCTGTGAAGCATCGCCGACCTGCTCGCGAAGGAAGGCGTGTACGCAGCGCTCTGCCTCCTCCGTTCGCCTCGCCGCGAGTAGGCCCCGCGCAGCCGCGAGCAGGGCCCTTCGACGTGCGCGCTTCGCATCGGGGGTCGTGACCCCCTCCAGCCTCGCGGCGCGCTCGAGCTCGCGATCAGGATCGGGCCCGAGCGCGAAAGACTCCACGAGCGACCGTTCCGGAGTCCGCCATTCCGGCACCATCGGCATCCTCGTCTCCGCGGAGGCCCCTGGCTCCGCGATGAAGGCGCGGATCGAGAACAGATCCGGCGCGAGATCGCGCAGCAGCCGCTTGAGCGACTCCCGCCCCTCAACGATGACCCCACCATCGAGCCGCTTGCGATATGCCTCGCGCCGCTCGTTCATCGCCAGGAAGAGCTGCGACGCTGCGCCGTCCCACTGCTCGATGAACCCGTCCGGCCCGTCGGCCCGGATCCAGTGAATCCCGGGCTCCGCGCTGCCTGTGAGCTTTGCGGCCAGCCTGACAAGCTCGTGCGGCCACGGTGCATGCACGAAGAACGGCTTGCCCTCCTCGCGGCACCAGTGCTCCGCCTGCTCGCGCAGCCGCGCGCGCGGGCGGGGGTCGTCGCCGACCACGAGGGCGAACCAGAAGCCGACCTGATTCTCCAGGTGGAAGCGGATCCGGCTCCACGCCTCCGCCTCGTCCGCCGTCATGCGCCGCGGACGATGTCGCGCACGAGGGGGTGCACGTCGTACCAGAAGTCGTCGTTCAGGTAACAAAGGAGGATCCCCGAATCGAGGAACCGCAGCACGTGCTCCCGCTCCTCCCCGCGGATCTCCTTCAGGCTCTTGTCCGCCGCGATGCGGCCGAGCACCTCGATCTCGTCCTTGTAGAGCGGCAGGTACGCCCGCTGCGCGATGGCGACGATCTTCTCCGCGGCGCTCTCCTGCACCCCGAGCCCTGCCAGATGAACCGCCTCGAGGAGCATGTTGAGCAGATCGCGCAGGTGCCCCCCCGACGCGAAGATGAGGCGCTCGAGCGCCTGCTCGTCCGGAAGGATCTTCCGCCAGTCGCCCCGCCGCTCGACGAGCCGGATCATCCGGTCGACCACGGCCGTGCGCTCGCCGTTCCGGCGCTTCACCTGGTACGCGGGCCACGCTTGCACCGCGCCGTTCATGAACTGGGCCTCGAGGTTGTTGGCCTGCAGGAAGAGGAAGGCCGGGACGCTCAGCACCATGTGCGTGTTCGGCAGGCTGATGCGGTCGGCGTGCGTCAAGAAGAGCTCCTCGACGCTGCGGCGAACCTGCTCGCTCGTCTCGCCCGTGCCCCGGAGGTGCTCGAGGGAGTCGAGGATGACGACCAGGCGAACGTCGCGGCCGGCGCGCTCGCGGAGCGCGTCCAGGATCTCGTCGTGGTAGGCGCGGATCTGCCGCGTGAGCTCCGCGAGCCGCCCGGAGAGCTGCTCGCGGACCTGCCCGCGGAACCCCGGATCGCCCCGCAAGGCGAGCTTGACGTTGGCGACCCCTGCGTTCGCCGTGACCTCGCTCGGCATCTTCGGCAAGAGGCCGCGCAGGCGCTCCACGAAGCTCTTCTCGATGCCCTTCTCCTTGCCGAGGAGCCGCTCGCTGGTGAGCTGCTCGCTGATGGCTCCGGCGAGGATGAGGAGGAACTCCCGGATGTCGACCGGCGAGTGCATGTCGATGAAGTCGTCCAGGTCGACGCGGATGACGTGGAAGTCGTGCTCCCAGAGCATCTTCTCCAGCCGGGACAGCTCCGTCGTCTTGCCCGTCCCGCGGAAGCCCGCGACGAGCTGGACGCTCTCGACCTCGCTGAAGTCGATCGTGTCGAACAGCCTCCGCACCGGGTCGTGCCGTTCGTCGTGGAGCGGCTCGTAGAGCTTCCGGTCCGCCTCATCCATGAGGTTGAGCGGCCTGTCCCGCAGCGCTCGGAAGAGGGCGCGCTGGATGTTGCGATCGATCGCTTGCATGGGCAGACCCGCGGACCCTAGCACCGCACGCTCGGCGGGCGCATCTCGGACCGCCCCTTCACGAGGCGAACCAACGTCCGGCGCTCCACGAGGCGGACCAACGTCCGGCGCTCGGTCGGCACGCTTGCCCCGGCTCGGACATTCCTCCTGGCCCGCGACGAAAGCCGTGCCGCGTCCGTCGGCCGTCCGGCGCAGCCCCCGCGCCTCCTGACGCCGCCCGCCGGCCCTCCGGCGGCACCTCCGCACCCTCTGATTCCGTCCGCCAGCCGTCCGGCGGAGCTTCCGCGGATCCTGTTTTCATCCGCCAGCCGTCCGGCGGCACCTCCGCGCTCCCTGATTCCGTCCACCGGCCACCTGACGAGCCTTCCTCGTCCCCTGATTCCGTCCACCGGCCGTCCGGCGGCAGATCACGCCGTCCGCGGCCCGGATTCCTGTTGACACCTGTCCAGGCCGCTCGCTCCCATGGTCGCGAACATTGACCGGGAGGTATTCATGCTCGCAGGCCCCACGGTTTCGATCCGGACCATGCGCCGGGCGCTCAGCCACACCATCGGCTCCCTCACCGCGGCCGTCGCCGCGGACATCGAGCGCAGCGACGACGATCGCGCGTTCTTCGCGGCCGAGCAGGCGAAGCTCGAGCCGCTCGCGGCGCAGCTCAAGGCCGTCTACCTCGCGCTCGACGAGCACGACCTCGGCGCGGGGGAGATCCAGCAGGCCACGGTGGAGATCGGCGACGAGGTGCTCGACCGCGGCGTGCGCGCCGCGAACGCGCGCACCAAGCTCGCGCTCCGCGGCAAGGCGGGGCTCGACGCGACGCACGCGTTCGGCCAGCGCATCGACGACCTGACCGGCGCGCCGATCGCGAGCGAGCCGGCCGCCGTGCTCGCCGCCGTCGGGCGCATGAACGATCTTCCCCCCTTCGACGAGAAGGCGGCCATCCAGGCGGACCTCACCGCGCGCGCGAACAAGCAGGAGGAGTTCCTGAAGGCGCGCGACGACGGCCATGCCGCGCGCACCCGGCTCGCGAGCGAGGGCGCGCGGCTCGTCGTCGAGTCGGCGCTCGCCCTCGCGAGCCTCAAGGGCTCGCTCGACGCCCGCTTCCCCCGCCAGCGCGCCTACGTGGGCGGCTTCTTCCTGGACGTCGCCTCGAAGGCGTCGAGGAAGCGCGGCGCCGCCGAGGAGCCCGACGGCGGCTGATCCGCCGGCGCGTCACCCCCCGCCGTGTCCTCCGCCTGCGCCGCCCTCGGCGGCGGTGTCCTCCGTCACGTGCTGCCTTCCACGTCGCCCTCGGAGGACGCAGCGCTCACGGCGCGTTGATGGAGCTCCTTCAGGATCGCGCTCCGGTCCGGTCCGGCGACGAGCCAGTCGAGGTCGCCCGGGCCGATGAGCACGACCAGCTTGCTCTGCTTCGCGTTCTGGAGCTGGAGCGTTCGCACCGTGTCGGCGATCCCGTCGGGCGCGACGAGCAGCGCGAGCCGGCAGCGGTCATAGCGCCCCTCCATCTTGCCCCAGAGGTCGCGCAGCTCCCTGGCGCCGACGTGCTTCGACCAGTTCTTGCACTCGACCAGGAAGTACGGCGACTCCTTCTGCCAGAACGGGTCCGGCGAGGCGTTCTGGACGAGCAGATCGAGCTCTTCCGTCTGGCTGATCGTGGCGGTCGGTCCCCTTCCACCCCCATCGCGCCGAGGGGAGATGTCCGTCGGGTTGATCGTGGCGGTCAATCCCGCATCCACGCCCGTAGCGCCGAGGGGGGGCTGCGCGGCGGCCGCGGGCGGGCGCGAGGAACGGCACCCTGGGCCGGAAGAGCCCGCCCTTCACCTGCGCCTGCTGCCCGCCCAGGCACACCATCACGTCGCCTTCGTCGATCCTCTCGTCGGGCCGAGGGGCGAGCGGCCTGGACCGTGCTTGCCCACACACGACGCGGGAGTGCGCTAGACTTCTTGCGTGGACTCGCGCCTCGAACGCTTCCGGACGTACTTCGAGCGTCTCGACCCCGACTCGAGGCCGTCGTCCGTGCTCGGGGAAGACCGCTACGCCGCGCCGCCCGGCCGAGCGATGGGCGAACAGCTCGCGTCGAGGTTGCAACTCGCGCCATTGTCGAGCCACTTGGTCACCGGACCCGCTGGCACCGGAAAGACGACCCAGCTGTACCTGGCTGCCGAGGCTCTCCGCTCGGCGGGAGACACACGCGCCGTCTACGTCGACGTGAGCCTTCAGCACGATCTCGATCAGGATCTCTCCGGCGTCCTGGTCGTCCTGGCGGGACTGGAGCTGGCGAAGCTCGTTGGAAAGCATGGCGACGATGACGTGCAGGCCGCGCGCGAGCGCTTTCGACGCTGGGCCTACGGCTATCGCGAGTTCATCCCCGACGATCCCCGCGAGTACGAGTACGACGACTACCCAGAGCCCGACGAAGAGCCGGGGACTTGGCGCCGGCGTCCGGGGGTCATCGCATCGCCGCTCCCTCCTCTTCCGCTCGACAGCGAAGAGAAGATCGAGGCGCTGAAGACGCTGAAAAGAGCTCTTCCGGACGGCGTTCGTCACGTCGCCATCCTGCTCGATTCCCTCGATCGCCTCGACGACGCGGAGGCGTTTCGGCAGGCGGTCATCGACGACGTCCGCGCGCTGAAGCAGGCCGGAATCGGCGTCGCCGTCGTGGGCCCGATGCGCCTGCTCTACGGACCCAACCGCCCGATCGTCGACATGTTCGACCAGGTCCACATCGTTCCGGCCTTCGACGTCACCCAAGGCCTGGAAGGGCGCGAATTCCTCCTTCGCGTCCTCGCGAAGCGAACCGACGAGAGCGCCGTCGGCCCAGAGGTACGAGAGCGGCTCGTCGATGCGTCCGGCGGCCTCCTGCGCGACCTGCTCCAGCTCACGCGGAGCGCGGTCGAGGAGGCCTTCGTCGTGGGGGCCGACGCGGTCGCGCCGGACCATGTCACGCGTGCCGTCGACGAGTTCGGCCGCACCATGATGTTCGGGCTCCGGGAGGCAGAGGTCGATACGCTGGACACCCTGCGCCGGCGCGGCGTCTTCGTGCCGACCAACGACGACATCATCGCGCTGCTCGTGAGCCGGCGGGTCATCGAGTATCAGGGCACGACGAAGCGTTACGCCGTTCATCCCGCGATCGAGCCGCTCCTCGCATCGCTCCAGAGGAAGAAATGAGCATGCGCCTGCCGGAGGTGTCGCCGGCGTCGTTCGCGCGACGGGCGGTTGTCCCGAAGAAGAAGCCCATGGCCGCGCTCGTCGCGCCTCGCGACGAGATCGAGCAGGTCACGGAAGAGCTGCGCGCCGCGCTGACCAACCTCTCCGTCCGGTTCGCGGAGGCGCAGCTCGACGGCGCCCTCCGCGAGCGGTCGGCGGCGCGCGCTCAGGGCAGCCAGCCCGAAGCGGTGCTCGTCGCGACGACATCCGAAGACGAGGGCCTGTGGCGCGCCATCGAGGGCCACCGTTCGCGCCTCCATGACGGCGCGACGACGCTGTTCGTCCTCTCGGAGGGAGCCGCGACGACCTTGCTGCACACCGCGCCGCACCTCATGAGCTGGATCGGTACGATGCGTGCGACCGAGCCGCGCGTCGATCGCCGCCTGGCCGCGGCGATCGATGCGGCTCGCGCAGGCCGCTACCCGGAGCTCTATGAAGAGGCCGACGCGGGGGAGGCGAGGGATCTCGACGAGGCGACGAGCGACGTCCTCGCTGCCCTCGGCGATCCCCGCGTGGACGATCGCGCGTGGCGGCGCCTCGGGTTCATGGGACGCGCGGCGCTCGTCGAGGTGGTGCCGACCATCGCCGCGCACTGGCCTCCCGGTCTCGCGCCGGCGAACGCCGTCCGCGCGGCGCTGGACGCCTGGCTATCGTCTGCGTCGGCGCCTGCGGCCGTCGAGGACCTCCCGGCCGCGCCGCTCGCGCCGCAAGCGCTCTCCGAGGCGCTCGGGGTCGTCGAGAGCGCGGCACACCTCCTGGATCGCGCGCAGGCGCGCGCCGCGCTGTCCGAGATCCTCGACTCGATCTTCCAAGGGTACGCCGTATTCCCCGGAAGCGAGGGCCGGCGCGCGCTCTTCGACTGGTGGCTCGACGACGTCGTGCCCTCGGCGGCGGCGCTCCGCGCTCCGCCCCCCTTCGATCGCCGCGTGAAGTCCGATCCGCACCGGCGCTGATGCCGGTGGGCTTCGCATCCGCCTTCGTCCGCCGCGTCTTGCGCTTCGGAGGACGCCTCTCGGGCCGTGAGCGCGCGTCCTTCACGCGCCTGCGCGCGAGGGCGGGCGACGTCCGCACGACGTACCTCGCCAGGCCGGTCGGCAAGGGCAATGTTGCGACGCTGGAGTACGTTTCGCTCGTCCAGCAAGAGCCGATCCGGGTCGAAGCGACCAGCCGCGCCAAGAGCCCTTCGCCGTTGCCGCGGTCGCGCTCACAGGGCGGGTATTTCGAGCCTGCGATCGATCCGAGCACGAAGCGGCCAATGGATACCGACGCCGAGTACAAGGCCTTGTCCGCGCTCGCGCAGCGGCTCGATGCGACGGCAACGTGGCAGACGATGGGCGTGGTCTATCTCTTCACCGAGCGTCAACCTTGCGCGAGCTGCGCGAGCGTGATCGCTCAATTCGAGGAGCGCTTCCCGCTGGTGTCCATCGTCGTCGCGTTCGATCATCCCTTCCCGTAGCTCCGAGAGCGCCCTGGCCGCCCTCGGATGACGGTGTGACCGCCGCGCCCCTCGGCGCGGCGCCATCGCGAGGGCCTCTCTCCTGCGCCATCCCCGGCGGGCTCCCGCTCTCGGCGTCGCCCCCGTAGCAGCCCGTGCGTGCCCGGCTACTCCGCCTCCTCCGCCTCGCCCTTGTCCCCGCGCAACCCGAGCGCCTTGCACTTCTTGTAGAGGTGGCTCCGCTCGAGCCCGAGCCCCCGCGCCGTCGCCGCCATCTGCCCCCCGTGGTGGCCGAGCGCCTCCTCCAAAATGGTCCGCTCCGCCTCCTCCGAGAGCACCCGGAACGGCACCCCCGGCCGGAAGAGCCCCCCCTTCATCGCGGCCTGCTGCCCCCCGAGGCACACCTTCACGTCGCCCTCGTCGATCGTGTCGTCGGGCGTCAGGATCACCAGGCGCTCGATGATGTTCCGCAGCTCCCGCACGTTCCCCGGGAAGCTGTAGGCGACCAGCATCCTCATCGCGCCGTCGGTCAACGCCATCCCCGGCCTGTCGTTCGCCTGCGTCGCGAGCGCGAGGAAATGCCGCGCGAGCAGCGGCACGTCCTCGCGCCGCGCACGGAGCGGCGGCAGCGACAGCGGCAGCACGTTCAGCCGATCGTACAGGTCCGGCCGGAACTGCCCCTCGCGGCACGCCGCCTCGATGTCGCGGTTCGTCGCCGCCACCACGCGCACGTCCACCTTGATCGTCTCGTGCCCGCCCACGCGCTCGATCTCCCGCTCCTGCAGCACCCGCAAGAGCTTCGCCTGCATCGCGAGCGGCATGTCCCCGACCTCGTCGAGGAACAGCGTGCCGCCGCTCGCGCGCTCGAACTTGCCCCGGCGCTGCTTCGTCGCGCCCGTGAACGCCCCCGCCTCGTGCCCGAACATCTCGCTCTCGATGAGCTCGCTCGGGACCGCCGCGCAGTTCATCTTCTCCAGCGGCCCGCGCGCCCGCTTCGACGCGCCGTGGATCGCCCGCGCCACGAGCTCCTTGCCGGTGCCGCGCTCGCCCGTCACGAACACCGTCGCGGTCGCCTTCGCCGCCCGCGCGATCTGCTCGCGCAGCTCGAGCATCGCCCGGCTCTCTCCGATGAGCTCGCCGACCTGGCCGGTCTGCGTCCTCAGCGCCTTCGCCTCGGCCTCGGCCCGCACGAGGCGCAGCGTGTTCTCGAGCACGAGCAGCAGCCGATCGGTCGAGAGCGGCTTCTCCAGAAAATCGATCGCGCCGAGCCGCGTCGCGCGGACGGCGGCGTCGATGGTCGCGTGGCCGCTCATCATCAGGACCGGCAGATCCGAGCCCGCCGCGCGGACGCGCTGGAGCAGCTCGACGCCGTCGCCGTCGGGCAGCGAGACGTCGAAGAGCGCGATGTCGTAGCTCCGCTTCGCCAGCTTCTCCTCGGCCACCGCGACGCCGCCGGCGACGTCGACCGTGTAGCCCTCGAGCGACAGGGCCTTCTGGAGGGTCGTCAAGATCGCTCGCTCGTCGTCGAGCACCAGCACATGTCCGCGCGGCATCCCACCACCCTAGCGCGGAACCGCCGCGCTGGACGTGTGACACGCGCGTGACATCGGCGCGCTCGCGGCTGGCCGCGGCTCGCGGCGGCTCGCGGCGGGGCGCGGCGGGGCGCGCGATCGCATTGGAAAGGGGCCGCCGGCGCGCGGTCGCTATGGTAGCTTGGCGCAGGATGTCTGCCGACGGTCCTGCGACGGCGGAAGGAGATCTGGAGCGCACGCCGTTCGCCCATCTCTTTGTCTACGCCATCGATCACCGGATCACCGGAGCGCTCGTCCTGCTCGATCCCACCGGCGCCGAGCACACCCTGCGGATCGTCAGGGGGGCGCCGGTCAAGATCCGCCCGAGCGACGGCTATGCCCGGCTCGGCGAGATCCTGCTCGAGGAGCGGGTGATCTCCGCCGACACCCTGGCGGACGCGCTCGCGACGAGGGGCCTCCTGGGCGATGTGCTCCTGCTGTCGGGCTGCCTCGACACCGCCACGATCGACTGGCTCGCCCAGGTCCAGTTCGTGCGGCGGATGATGCGCCTGTTCGCGCTGCCCCCGGAGACGAGGTACCGCTACTTCGACGGCCTCGACGCGCTGGCCGACTGGGGCGGAGATCCCGCGAAGGTCGAGCCCCTCGGGCTCCTCTGGGCAGGGCTGCGCGAGCACGGCGAGCGCTCGACGCGGCTGGAGCGGACCCTGGAGCGGATCGGGGCGACCCCCCTCCGCCTGCACCCCGCCTTCGAGCCGGGTCGCTTCGGCCTGGTCGAGGGCGAGCGCGCCGTGATCGACGCGCTCCAGCGCTCCACGCCCACGCTCGCGGCGCTCGTGCGGTCCGGGGTCGCGCCCGAGCCGCTCGTGCGCAAGCTCGTCTACGCCCTGGCGATCACCCGCTACCTCGACTTCGGCAGGGGCTGGCCGGTGGGGGTCGAGCCCTCGTCCAGCGTGCCCCCCGCGAGCGCGGCGAGCCTGTCCCTCGGGCGTATGCAGCTCCGCCCGACCCTGCACCGCGTGGGCGCCGCCGCGCCGGATCCCGCCGGCGACGGAGAGCGCGCGCCCGTGGTCGGGCGAGCCCGGCGCCGCGATCGCTGGTCCTCGGAGCCGTCGCCCTCCTCCGTCGTCGCGGGGGCGTCGCCGCTGATCGGCGGCTCGCTCGCGGCGGCGGTGGCGGCCGAGCTCGCCGGCGCCACCGGGACCGAGGACGAGCGCGCGACGCGCGGGCCGCCCCGCGCCGACAGGGATCGCGACGCCTGGAGCCCGTCCCCCACGGCCGAGGGCGGGGCTCCGGGCGGCTCGCCGGCCAGCGAGGACCCCTGAGGAGAGCGCCGGAGGCCGGACGAGGCGGCTCCGCCGCGCTGGAAGGCGCGCGCCCGCTCGAGGGGAGCGCCGGAGGCCGGACGAAGCGGCCCCGCGCTGGAAGGCGCGCGCCCTCTCCTTTATAGGCCGCCGAGCGATGCCGAGATCCGCGCAACGCCCGCTCCCCGCTCGGGTGCACCTCCCCTCGGGCAGGGTGGCGCGCCTGTCGGACGCTGCCGCGCGCGCTCACGCGGCGGCCGTCCTCGGCGCGCGCGCGGACCGCGACGCCGGGGAGCGCGCGCCGATCGGCGCGTGCGCGCGCGACGTGCAGATCCTCGCGGGCCCGTCGGTGCTGGCCGATGCGCGCGGCGCGCCGCTGGATCCGCTCGGCCTGCCGCTGCCCGACGCCCACGTCCTGCGGGCGCTGCTCGCGTTCGCCGGCGTCGTCCCCGAGGAGCCCGGCGCGTACTCCTGCGAGAACTGCGGCGCTCCCTTCGAGGTCGCGCCGTCGAGCCTGCTGGAGATCGGGCCGTTCACCGACGGGGAGCTCGATGACCCCGAGCTCGATCGCCCGTTCGACTTCGGCGCGTCGCACCCGGTGCCGGCGCTCCGCGTGGGGCGCGCGCTCTGCCGCAGCGTGCGCTTCGTGGAGCGGACGGTCGAGGAGGCCATGCCGCTGCTCCGCGCGCCGTGCGACGGCGCGCTCCGCGTCACGCCGTCCCTGGTGGCGGCGATGGGCGTCGCGGCGCTCGGCCGCGAGCGCCGCGCCTCGGTGATCGCCGACGCGCTCGCCAGGGCGCCGGACGACGCGTGGGCCGCGATCGTCGACCTCTACCACGAGGCGCGCTACCCGGCGCGGCTCGTCGCGGTCCACCGCTGCGCGGGCTGCGGCGCGCGCAACGATCTCGATGTGCCCCTCGCGCGAGAGCTCGAGCGCGCCCCCCTCCGCGCCCCCGGCGACGGCGAGGACGATCGCGGTGCGCCGGGCTCCACGCCGCGGAGGGCGGGCGCGTTCCCGGATCTCGACGCGTTCGAGGCGCGCGTCCGCGCGGCGGCCGAGCGGATCTACGCGGCCCGCGGCGTGCGGAACATCGACCTGTTCATCGATGCGGGGGTGCCCGCCTGCGATGACGGCGGAGAGCCGCTGCTCGGGTGCTACGCGCCCGGGACGCCCGCGGACGATCTCGGGATCGCCCGCCCCCCGGAAATCCGGATCTTCTACCGGACGTTCCGACTGGAAGCTCGCGAAGACCCCGGGTTCGACGTCGACGCGGAGATCGACGAGACGATCGACCACGAGGTGACCCACCACCTGCACCACCTCGCCGGGAGCGATCCGCTCGACGACGAGGAGCGCGAGCAGATCGAGCGCGAGCAGCTGCGCCGGGTGGGGCACGCCGAGGCGGCGCGGCGCGCGCGACGCGGCGCCCTCGCGGAGCTCGGCGGC
Organism: Sorangium cellulosum; assembly: GCF_004135735.1. GTDB lineage: Bacteria > Myxococcota_A > Polyangia > Polyangiales > Polyangiaceae > Sorangium > Sorangium cellulosum_F. The sequence goes on from NZ_CP012670.1 coordinate 2,024,067, forward strand.
TTCGTGCGCGCGACGTGGCCGATCTGGGTGATCACCGCCGTGGGATCCGCGCTCGCGTGGTGCGCGGGCGGCCGCTGACGCCCGGCGCGGAGCGGCGCGCGCGCCGCGGCGGAGCGTCCGCTGCTTTCTTCGAAGCGGGAAGGGGAGCTGTCTATACTGCGGAGACAGCCGGAAGATGTGCCGGGGGGCTCCCGGCTCCTCGAGCGCTGCCGTGCTCCTGCCGAGGATCGTGAAGACGAAGAGCTCGCCGGCCGTCGCGGCCGGATCCATCAAGGCGCCCCGTTCATCCAAGCGGGATGGCGATGCGCAGAACCGCCGGGGAAGTGCGGACGCCGTCGAGAAGCGCCGGGCCGCGCGCCGGTTCAACGAGCTGCTCCTGGGTGGCGGCGGTCGCGCCGGCGACGGCCGCACGGAGCGCCGGCGCCGGCGCCTGCTCGCGGAGCTGGCCGAAGGCGTCTCGCGGCGCGGCAAGCGGGCGCTCAAGCCGATCGACGTGCTCTCCCGGGTCGAGGAGCTCCTCGAGCTCGGCGAGCCGCTCGCCTCCATCCGAGAGGCGTACCCGCCTCCGCCCCCGGTCGAGGTGACCGCCGAGCTCGTGGAAGGCCTGAGGCACCTCCACCGCGCCTACGGCTTCTCCGCGGACGCCTACCGGTTCGTCGGGCTCGACGCGCACGCCCTGCGGAAGGCGGGGGTGCTCCGGGGCGGCCAGCGAGAGGGCCGGGGCAGCGCGCCTCCCCCCGAGGCCGCGCGCCACGGCGCCGCTTGACCTTGCCTGCCGTCGCGGGGATAACCCGCCGCGATGCGCGCGAGAACGGTGAAGCTCTCCCTCGCCGCGGCCGCGATGGCGGTCGCGGGCGCGGCGTCGACCGGCCTGCCTCTCCGCGCCGAGGCCCAGCCGGCGCCCGCCGCCGCGGCGGACGCGGTGGTGGCGCGCGTCGGCGACGAGGTGATCACGGCGCGGGACGTCGAGCGCAGGCTCGCGCAGATCCCGCCGTTCCAGCTCCAGAGCCTCGGCCGCACCCCGGAGGAGATCCGGAGGCGCTTCGTGAGCCAGGTCCTCGTGCGCGAGCGGCTCCTGGCCCAGGGGGCCGCGTCGCAGAGGCTGTCCGAGCGCGCCGACGTGCAAGATCGCGTCCGCGGCGTGCTGCGCTCGGCGCTGCTGCAGCGCATCCAGGCGGAGGTGGCGGAGAGCTCCCCGGTGACGGACGAGGAGGTCCGCGCCTATTACGAGGCTCACCGGGACAAGTTCAGCTCCCCGGCCATGGTGGCGCTCTGGCGCATCGTCGTCGCGACGCGCGAGGAGGCGGAGGCCGTCCTGGCCGAGCTCAAGGAGGACCCTTCCCCGCAGCGCTTCAAGGATCTCGCGCGCGAGAGGTCGCTCGACAAGGCCACCGGCATGCGCGGCGGTGATCTCGGCTTCGTGGCGCTCGACGGCGCCACGGCGGAGCCGGGGCTCACGGTCTCGCCGGCGCTCCTGGAGGCCGCCGCGCGGGTGAAGGACGCGGAGCTCGTGCCCGAGCCGGTCCCGGACGGCGATCGCTTCGCCGTGCTCTGGCGGCGGCAGAGCAGGAAGGCGGTGAGCCGCCCGCTGGAGCAGGAGGCGCCGGCCATCCGCCAGATCCTCGCGCACGGCAAGGTGGAAGCGCGGGTGAAGCAGCTCCTCGAGCGCCTGCGCGCGAAGGACGTCTCGGGCCACGCGCCCGAGCTCGTCGACCTCATCGACGTCACCTCGACGGGCGATCTGCAGCCGCTCAGGCGCCCGGGCACCCTCGCGAGCAGCCGGCGCCCGGGCGCGCCCGCTCCGTCGCCCGTGCCGCGCCACGACCTGCGTTGAGGCGATGCGCTCGGCGCGGGCGCGCTCTCGGTCCGCCGCGGGCGGGCGTCAGCTGACGGCGAGGACGAGCGCGACGGCGGCGAGGCCCGAGGCGACGGTGAGCGCGAGCGCCGCCACGCTCCCGGCGCGTCGGGCGCGCTCCGCGGCCTCGGGGCGGAGCGCGTAGACGCCCTGGAGCAGCGCCGTGGAGGCCTTGCCCGGCACACGGAGCGACGCCGACAGGACCTGCCCGGCGCCCTGCACGCCGCTCGTGACGAGCATGACCAGCGCGCCGAGCGGGCCGGCCATGAGATCCCAGCCGCACGCGTAGAGCCCGAAGCGGAGGGCGCGCCTGCGCTCTGGCCGCGCGCCTTGACGGCGGGCGCCGAGGTCGAGGGCGGCCCCGTGCACGGTGTGGGCGAGCACCATCCACACGGTCAGCCCGGGGACGCCGACGGCGAGGCACTGGAGGGCGCTGTCGCGCGCGGCCGGGTTCCGGGCGAGCTCCAGCGTCAGGCTCGGCAGCGCCAGCGCCGCGACGGGCAGGAGCGCGACGATCATGGCGAGGATCGCGAGCGTCTCCGCCAGCAGCGCGAACCGCATGGCCGAAGGGAGCGCGCCGTCGGGCATCATCGCGAAGAAGGTCTCGGCCCCCAGCGTGGTGGCCTTCGAGGTGGCCCAGAGCCGCGACCAGACGCTGCCGACGGGGCGCTCCCAGGGGATGATCGCGACGACCCCCGAGCTCCCGTCGCTCGCCGCAGCGCACCCGGCGCAATCCGGTTGACCGCAGCACGCGCAGAGGACCGCCGCGGGGACATCGAACACCTCGTCGTCCCGCACGAGCTCACGGCGTACGCTGGCAGATTCCTTGGCCATGGCGCACCTCCGAGCAGCGGACCAAAGCTACTCCGCTCAAGGGTACGCCGCGCGCGCGGGCCTGTCGACCCGAGACGCCCGGGAGCACGTTCCGACCGGATGCCGGGCCCGCCGGATGCCCCGCGCCGGACGCACCGGATGCGCGGGGGCGTCGCTTCGTCCTCGGAGATCGGCGCGCGCGCCTGGAGCGGCGGATTCCACGGCGCCGGCGAGCGATCCGCTGGACAGCGCGCGGCGCGATCAGTGCAGCACCTCGTCGCCCCGTCGCGGCTGCCCGGTGGGGAGGTCGTCGAGCCTTCCTCCGAAGAACGCCGCGATGATCAGCGCGAGGAGCGCGATCGCCCCGGTCGCGTACAGCCCGTAGCCCCACGTGAAGCGGACGGGGCGGAGCAGCGTGCTGGCCGGCGTGAACAGCAGCCGCAGCGCGACGGTGGTGAGGGCGGTCGCCGCGAGGAAGGCGACGGCCACGCGCGCGCCCCGCATCTGGTGGATGGATCTCCGCGTCAAGACGAGGGGGATCATCACGAAGAAGGCGACCGCGGGGGCCCACATCCACCCGAGCCTGCGCGCGAGCCCGAAGCCGCTGAGGTCGCGCAGCTCGGGCGCGGTCTCGTGGACCCACGGCGCGAAGAAGGCCGCGAGGCCGAGGACCGCGAGCGCGAGCAGCGGCCCCCGGAAGCGCCCGGCGTAGGTCCAGGGGAGCGGCTCCCTGTGCGGCGGGAGCGGCTCGTCCGGGTCCTCGTGGAGCGCGTCGTACGAGGGAGGAAGCCTGGAGAGCGCCTCCAGCCGGAGGCCGCAGGCAGGGCACGTCTGCGCCTCTCTCGCCTCGAACAGCTCCCGGCAGAAGGGGCACGCGCGGAGCGCGGTCATCGAGGCGGGAGGATAGCGCAAGCGCAGGGCGGTCACCGCGCGTCCGGGGGCCGCATCCCCGGGTTCAGGGCGCGCATTCCCGGTTCGGGGGCCGCATTCCGGGGTTCCACCGCGGCGGGGCTTGGCTCATAGTTCCGCCCCATGGGCAAGCGGGATCGGCTCCCGGACGATGAGATCGCCGGGTTCATCGCGGCTCACCCGGGCTGGGCGCGAGCGGGCGAGCGGATTGAGCGGAGCTACTCGTTCCCGGATTACGGGGCCGCGGTCGGCTTCGTGATGCGGGTCGCGCTCCTGGCCGAGCGGCGCGATCACCACCCGGACGTCGCGCTGTCGTGGGGCAAGGTGCGGGTCGCGTGGTCCACGCATGACGCCGGCGGTCTGACGGCGCTCGATCTCGAGCTGGCCGAGCTGACCGACCGCCTCAACCCGGCCTGACGTCGCGCGTGGGCAAGGTGCGTGGGATGCTCCCGAGCGAGCTGTTGCGGCGCCTGGATCTGGGGCTGGAGGGGGATCTGCCGCACCTCGAGGAGGCGCTGACCCATCCGAGCTTCTCGAACGAGCAGCGAGGCAGCCGGCGCGTGGACAACCAGCGCCTGGAGTTCCTGGGCGACGCCGTGCTCGGCCTCTGCGTCACGGAGCTGCTGATGGAGCGCTTCCCGGGGGCGCGGGAGGGCGAGCTCTCGATGATGCGCTCGGCGCTGGTCAACACGGACGCGCTCGCGGCGTGGGCGCGCGGGATCGAGCTCGGCGCCGCGCTGCGGGTCGGGCGCGGGGCCGAGGTCGCCGGAGAGCGCGACCAGACGAACGTGCTCGCCGACGCCGCCGAGGCGCTCGTCGCGGCCCTGTACCTCGATCGCGGCTTCGAGAGCGCGCGCGCGCTGAGCCGGAAGATCGTCGCGAGCCCGCTCGAGAAGCTCGCGAGCGGCAGCTCGCTCGGGCGCGACGCGAAGAGCGAGCTGCAGGAGCGCGTGCAGGCGCGCGGCGCGGCGTCGCCGCGCTACCGGCTGGTGGGCACGGAGGGGCCGGACCACGATCGCGCGTTCCTCGTCGCCGTCGAGGTCGACGGGGAGGTCATCGGCACCGGCCAGGGCCGATCGAAGAAGCTCGCGGAGCAGGCCGCCGCGCGCGCGGCGCTCGAGGCGCTCGCGGCGGGCGTCGCGCCGGGGCCCGCGCCCGTCTCACCGCCCGAAGGGGCGCCCGCCGGGGGCCCGGATGGCGCGCCCGAGGGCAGGGGGGCGCCGCCGGAGAGCGGCGGGGCGTCCCCTTCGCGACCCATGAACGACCGAGGACCCAGTCGATGATCCGTCACCTGTTCCTTGCCATCACCTTCGCGCTCTGCGCGCTCTTCATCGCGTTGCCCGCCTGGGCCGGGAGCTACCTGGACAGGGCGAGCCTGCTCCTCGACGAGGCCCGCAAGGAAGGGGACCTGCTCCAGCCGCGGACGCATGACAAGGAGCTCGTCCTGGTGATCCACGCGCTCGCCGAGGCGCGCGCCCGCGTGGCGGCCAGGATGGAGTGTCCTGCCTCTGTCTCCAGGGCGCACCCGCACCTCCTGCTCGTGCTCGAGAACAGCGAGCGCGCAGCCGACGCGGCCGCTCAGGGCAACTTCAAGAAGTTCATGGAACACCTCACCGTGGCGCGAAACGAGGACCGCGCGTTCCGGGCGATCCTCGCCGAGCTCGGGTACACGCTGCCCACGCCGCGCGCGCAGCGCTGAGCGCGGCGCGCACCGGCGCGGCGCGGGCCCGCGAGCCGCGCCGGTCGGGAGCCGGCGCCACGCCGCGCGCGCAGCGCTCAGCGCGGAACACACCGGCGCGATGCGGGCCCGCGTTCCATGCCCGTCGGAAGCGGGGCCACGCCGAAGCGCAGCCCCCTCCGCGGGGACGCCTCAGAACACGGCGCCGAGATCGATCGCGAGGGTCCACTGCTGCCCGAGCCCGGCGAACTTGTTCTCGCCGGCGATCTCGTAGGCCTCGCCCTGGTTCGCGTCCTCGGGCGGCACGACGTCGGTGATGAAGTGCGCGCCGAACTTGACCATCTGGAAGCGCAGCTGGGCGCCGAAGTGGAGCCGGTGGCGCGTCATGCGCACGGCGTCGAACACGACGGTGTTGTTGAAGTCGGCCTGCGAGCCGCCCGAGCACACCGGCTGGCCGTCGTAGGGGACCGGCGCCCCGCCCTGCCCCTCCACGGGGGTCGCCGGCGAGTTCACCCCCCGGAAGTTGCAGTAGCTGACCGCGTCGGTGTTCGGGGTGAGATCGATCAGCCCCGAGTCGCCGAAGATCCGGAGCCACTGGTAGCCGGCGTACGGGGTGACGACCACGGTGCCGGAGATCGGCAGCGGCTTCGACACCTGCGCGTCGACGCCGGCGACCGTCAGCTGGAACTCCTCGGTCCCGGTGACCGTCCGGACGCTGCCGCCCACGGCGACCTCCGGGAAGATGGCGGGGATGCCCTTGCGGAAGCCCTCGAACAGCGCCCAGCGCACGTCGGCGCCCGCGCTGATGAGGTTCGTGTTGGCGAGGAACCCGACCGCGGTGGTCAGCTCGAACCCGAACGGAAAACCCTTGCGCACCTTCAGCGCGTAGTGCTGCAGGAAGGCGTCCGGGCTCCTGTTCTCGATCGAGAAGTCCTTGGTCGTCGGATCCTGCGGCCCCTGGGTGCCGCGCTTCCAGTAATCCGCGTCGCTGTCAATCTTCGTGAAGTCGGCCTCGATGCCGATCTCGAACCCGCCGTAGCCGGTGGTCCGCGCCGCGTGCATCGCCGACGGCGCGACCGCGAAGCCGTACTGCGCGATGAGCTTCGCGAACGCGGCGTCGTCGGTCTGGCAGCGCTCGTAGCGCGAGGCGGGGTTGTAGTAGAGGCCCTTGTCCGGCCCCACCAGGCGGCAGCCCGAGTCGCGCACGAGCCGCGCGAGGGCTGGATCCATGGTGTCCGCGGTCGCCACCGAGGACGACACAACACCTGCAAGGGCAATGGCCGAGGCGATCCAGCACGATGCACGCATACCGAGCGAGTCTCCGAGGCGGGAGGCTACGTGTCCGCTCGCACAGCCGTCAAGCGAACAGAGGCACCTCGTCGCTTTCCGATCACGTTTTGCGTCGTCCCACGTGGGCTGGCTGCCTCCTCCGGGGCCGCGCCGGCCAGGTCGGCCGGCGCCGGATGCACGATCGGCGCGCTCGGGGGTTGCGGCGCGCGGGCGCGTCGCGGAAAGAGAGGCCGTGCTCAAGGACGGTCGCCCCCGGCTCCGCGCGGCGCCGCTCGATCCGCCGTTCCGGATCGTGCTGGTCGAGCCGGAGATCCCGCAGAACACAGGCAACATCGCGCGGCTCGCGGCTGCGACGCAGAGCCCGCTGCACCTGCTCGGCAGGCTGGGGTTCCGCATCGACGAGCGGAGCGTCCGCCGCGCGGGGCTCGACTACTGGCACCTGGTCTCGCTCGAGCAGCACCTCAACCTGGCCCACTTCCAGAACCGGCACCCGGACGCGCGGCTGCGCCTGTTCAGCGCGCAGGCGACGCGGAGCTACCTCGACGCCGACTTCCGGCCGGGCGACGCCCTGGTGTTCGGCAAGGAGAGCGTGGGCCTCGACCCCGAGCTCCTCGCCCGCATGCCGGACGACGTCTTCGGGATCCCCACGCTGGGCGCCGTGCGCTCCCTCAACCTCGCGAACGCGGTGTCGATCGTCCTGTACGAGGCGCTCCGTCAGGCGGGCGCGCTCGCGGGCGCAGCGCCCGGGTGAGGGGGCGAGGCGGCGATGCGCGGCGGATGAAGGCGCGCGGGACGGCTGCGCGCGGTGGACGCCAGCGACGAGGCGTTCTAAGGGGAGGCGGGCATGGCGGTGCACCGGCAGGGCTCACGACGCAGCGATCGACGGGCCGCCTCGCGTCTGCGCGGGGTCGGGGTCGCGATCGCGCTCTCGCTCGCCGCGCTGGCCTCCGCCGGATGCAGCAGGCGGCCCCCGAACGGCACGCCTGACGGCGCCGTGCGGGAGCTGATCGCGCGCCTGCGCCAGCTGCACGGCGATCCGGCCGACGCCAAGGCGGCCTTCGAGCTCCTGTCCCGGCGCGCCCGGGACAACCTGGCGACGCGCGCGCAGCGCTACAGCGCGGCGACCGGGAAGGCGATCGCCCCCGAAGCGATGATCACGCCGTCGCGCTTCCTGCTGCGGTTCGAGCCGCAGCGCTACGTCGCCCAGATCGCCGGCGCGCACGCGCTGGTCGACGTCGCTGGCCTGCTCCCGGGCGAGCGCGCCCAGGTGCCGTGTGTGTACGAGGATGCAGGCTGGCGCGTCGACCTGGCGCTGCCTCCGCTCCCCCCCGAGCAGAAGCGGCCCGGCAGCGATCTCTGAGCGAGGGCGGCCCGGCGGCGATCGCCGAGCGCGGCGCCCGCCCCGGCCGCAGCCGCGATCGAGCGCCCGCCGCCCTGGGTCGCCGTGCCTCTCGCCTGGCGATTCGGACCCACAAAAGCCCGGAGGCCGGCAACGCCGGCCTCCATCGGCAGCGGCCGCAGGGCCGCTAACCATGAGGGTTCGCCTCAGTTGGCGAGAAAGATCGCTTCGATCTCGGTCTTCACCTGCTCTTCCGTCTGGCCCCGGGCGATCGCGATCTCCTTGACGATCAGCGTCCGGGCCGTGTCGAGCATGCGGCGCTCACCGAACGAGAGTTGCTTGTCCGTCTTCAGGCGGTAGAGGTCGCGGAGCACCTCCGCGACGTCGTAGATCGAGCCCGTCTTGATCTTGTCCATGAAGCCGCGGTAGCGGCGGTTCCAGGTCTGGTTGTCGAACGCGATGGTGCGCTCGCGGAGAATGTCGAAGATTTCCCGGATTTCTTGCTCAGAGATGACCTGGCGAAGGCCGACCGCGCTCGCGTTGCTCACTGGAACCATGATCTTTCGATCCGTGTCCAAGATGCGGAGAACATAGAACCGCTGGCGATTACCAGCGATATCCTTCTCCTCGATGTTGACCACCTCGGCCACGCCTTGGGCCGGGTAGACGGCTTTGTCGCCCACCTTGAACTGGATCTCCGAACGAGCCTGCATATCGTCTCCTTTGCCTTCCACCCCGCCGTCTCTTTATTTTTTCGTCTGCTCCCCGAGATCCTCCTCGGGGAGTGTCCGTTGAACATGCGGTTGAACCTGGACCCGCAGAACCAACACACACCGTCGCGCATTCCGAGAAAAACGCCGTATCGCCGTCTCGAGAACGCTGCTCGAGAGGCGAGCGCGCGAGCACCACCGCCGTGACCCTCGAGGGGTCGGTGCTCCGGCGTGCAAAGCAGAATCCTGGTCAGCGGCGGAAGAAGCGGACGGTTCCGGGCGGAAGGGACTGAGGTTGGGGGAACGGCCCCCTCGAAAAAGGGCCGGTTTGCGCCAGGCGCGCGCACTCTAGTGATCCGGCGCAGATACGTCAACAAAATTCCCCGTAGCTGACCCATCGTGGGATTATCATTGCGTTTTTCTTCTCGAGATCGGGCGGGGTCACAGTGTGTGCCCGTGGAGGCATCCGCCTAGGCGCGCGCCGGCTCGCCCCCCTAGCTTAGGGCAGAGCGGGCGTCTCCGGGAGAGGTGGCGGACCTGACCTGGGTGGGATGGCTCAAATATGTGGTCGAGCCAACGGGGTGTGGGCGGACCGCGGGGGGAGAAATCCGTCCGATTTTCAGCGGGTGGGGAGGCTCATGGAAGGCAGAGCCGCTCGGCCAGCCCCCAGCGGACGCCGCGATCGGAGGCGACGAGATCGACGGAGCTTCCGGATATCCTGGAGATCCAGGCGAGGATCTCCTCGATGAGCACGCTGCCGGCCACGATCACGTCGGCGCGCGCTGGATCCAGGGCGCGAAGCTGCCGGCGGGCGGCGAGCGGCATCGACGCGAGCCGGGACGTGAGGGCGACGATCTCCGCCCGGGATATCCGGGCGCCGTGCACGCGGGCGCCCTCGTACGGGACCACGTCGCGCACGATCGCAGCGAGGGTGGTCACCGTCCCCGCGACGCCGACCAGGGTGGGCGCGGCGGCCAGGCGCTCCGCTGGCAACGTGGCCAGCGCGGCCCGGGCGTCCGCGCGTACGGCGTCGAGCTCGGCCTCGGCCGGCGGGTCCGAGCGGATGTGACGCTCGGTCAGGCGGACGCTGCCCACGTCGAGGCTCGCCGACTGCACCACCGCGCCGTCGGCGCCGCCGACGATGATCTCGGTGCTCCCGCCGCCCACGTCGAACACGACCCTGGGCCCCTGGGCCGGCACCTCGAGCCCCGTCAGCGCGCCGGCGAACGTGAGCTCCGCCTCCTCCCGCCCGGAGATGACGCGCGGCGCGGCGCCGATGAGCTCGCGGGCACGGGCGATGAACGCCTCGCCGCCGGCGGCGTCGCGCATCGCGCTGGTCCCGACGGCATCCACGCGCTGGGCCCCCAGGGCCCGGAGCTCCTCGCCGTAGCGGGCGAGGCAGGCGAGCGTGCGCTCGACGGCCTCGGGCGCGAGCGCGCGCGCCGCGTCGACCCCCTGGCCGAGCCGGGTGATCGTCGCGCGCTCGGCGAGCGCGACGACGTCGCCCCCGCGGCGCTCGGCGATGAGGAGGAGGACCGAGTTCGTCCCGATGTCGATGGCCGCGACGCGCATCCGCCTGGACCTACTGGGTGAGCGTCTTCAGGTCGAGCATCTCCTCGACGTTCGGCAGCACCACGAGCTCGCAACGGCGGTTCGCCTGCTTGTTCTCGGGGGTGTCGTTGGGCTTCACCGGGTCGGTGTCGCCGTAGCCGGAGGCGCTCCACCGCTCCGGCTTGAGGCCGCCGCCGCCCTTGTCCTCGGGCTGGAGCAGGAAGGCGAGCACCTCGCGGGCGCGCATGACGCTGAGCCCCCAGTTGTCCTTGAAGCGACCGCCGGCGAGCGGGGTGTTGTCCGTGTGCCCGGCGACCTGGAACGAGCGCGCCGACAGCCCGGCATCGTTGCGGATGACCTCGGCCACCTTGAGCAGGATGTCCTGGCCGTCCTTCTTCAGCGTCTCCCGGCCCGAGTCGAAGAGGACGTCGCCGGGCAGCTGGATGACCATCCGGTTGTTGCGGACGGTCACGTTGAGCCCGAGCTTCGTGAGCGCCTGCAGCTTCTCCCGCAGGACCTCGAAGCGCTTCTTGATGTCCTCGAGCTGCTGGGCGCGGCGGCGGAAGTCGTCGAGCGCGCGGGCCTGCTGCTCGAGGTTCGCGTTCAGGTTGGAGATGTCGACGCCGGCGGCCTTGAGCTGGGACTTGAGCTGCTCGATCCTGGCCGCGGCCTCGTCGAGCTCGCTCTTCGCCTTCTTGTTCTGCGCCTGCTCGGCGCTCAGCTGGGTCTTCAGGCCCTCGATCTCGCGGATCTTCGCCTGCATCTCCTCTTCCGAGTAGCCGCATCCGGACGCTCCCGAGCCGGCAAGGAGCGTTGCGCCCAGCAGCAACCACGACGTCGAGCGACGAACCAACATACCTTTCCTCCTAGAGCGGCGCGGAGCTCAGGCCCATGAGCAGCGAGCTCGGCGCGGGCGGCGCGACGGTAGCGAGGCGAATGGCGCCGCACAAGGCTCTCTAGAGCCTGCGCAACGCGGGTGCTCCGTGCGACCATGAGTCGTCCAGCGCTCTTTGCGGCGCCGGACAGGCGCGCGATCGCCGGGGAGGAGCGGCGAGCGACAAGACAGAACATCGATCTGTTGTCAATAAAAATCGCCCATCTCTGGTGCCTGGTGGATTTCACCATGGCCTGATCCGGCGTTTACCCTCGCAACGCTTGCAGACCAGTTTGCCTGGAACACACGGGATACATCAGTTTAGGCCCTGCAAGATTTTCCTTGACCGTCACCATGCGTGGCAATATACGTCGTGCAACATCTGTTGCCTCGGTCAGGAAATTGTATCGGCGAGGACGTTCGGCGATGCCCGGGTGCCGGGGCGAATGCAGGAGGATTTCCAATGGCTGCTAAGAAGACCGCGAAGAAGCCTGCGAAGAAGGTGACGAAGTCGGCCAAGAAGCCCGCCGCCGCGAAGGCCGGGAAGGTCGCGAAGAAGCCGGCGCGGAAGGCAGCGAAGAAGGCCGCCCCGAAGCGCGCCGTCGCCAAGAAGACCCCGAAGCGCGCCGCCGCCAAGAAGCCCGCCAAGAAGGTCGCGAAGAAGCCGGCGCGCAAGGCCGCAGGCAAGAGGGCGGCTGCGCCGAAGAAGGCGGCCGCGACCCGCGGACGTGCGGCTGCCAAGCGCGCGCCGGCCAAGGCCGCGAGCACCCGCGGCGCGCGCAAGAGCACGCCAGCACCCGCCCCCGTGAGCGTCGCGCCGTCCGACGAGTCGGAATAAGGCGCTACCAGGCGCGCCTCGCACCGTCCTGGTGGGACGAGGCGCTGCGATCGGACCCACCGCCCGCGACGAGACGGGTGGGTCCACAGGGTCGCTCGGGGGGTGAAGAACGCCGGAGAGACGGCGCTGGACACAGCGCCGGAGTAGCGCACGCGAGCAGGTGAAGACGTCCCTGCGGCGGCGCCGCCGCGGTATGGCGGGGGCTGCGGGCGCTGGCGATGAGGCGAGGCTCGTCTCCGCGTTGACGGCGGGCTCGTCTCCGCGTTGACGGCGGGCTCGTCTCCGCGTTGACGGCGGGCTCGTCTCCGCGTTGACGGCGCGGCACCGGCAGGGGAGCGCGCGGCCTCCAGCGGCGTTTCCCCGGGAACGGCGGCGAGCCTGCTCCCGGCGGCGGTGCGTCGCTCAGGTGCGCTCGCCGAGGTAGAGCCGGAGGGCACGCGCGGCGCCCTTGCGATCGAACGGGACGCCGACGAGGTCCTCGCGCTTCGAGATCTGCTCGAAGAGCTTCATCAGGAACTCGTGGAACGCCTCGCACTCGCGGATGGCGGCGTCGAGCCGCTGCGGATCGAGCAGATCGCTGTCCTCGAGCGCCGTCATCGCCGCGATGAACGCGTCGACGCGCGGGTAGTCGCCCACCCGGAGCAGCGGATAGCCCATCGCCTTGAAATACGAGAGGAACTCGCGGACGAACGCGAAGCTCGCGATGCCCGTCCATCGATCGGGCGCGGGGCCCGTCTGGCGCGCCTTGCTGGCGAACGCGCGCGCGATCTGGGCGAACATCCACACGTCGCGCCGGAGGCGATCGCTCGTCGCGCGCCGCGCCGCCTGATCATCGAAGACGCGCCCCCCCTCGAGCTTCGCGCCGAGCGCGCGGCCGAGGAACAGGATCGCGTTCTGCAGCGCGGGGCGCAGGCCGTGCGAGGCGGCGCGGAGGCGGACGCGGTACTCGGACTCGCTCACGAGCGCGTCGGCAGGCGGGAGATCGTGCTCGAAGGCGCGGCGCATCTCGAGCCGCAGGTTCGCGGCGAGCCCGGTCAGCGCGGCCTTCGTGGCGAGGAGGCGGTGCCCCTCGGCGGCGAGCTCGTCGTGGCGCGCGACGATGTCGCTCGCGGCCACGCGCATGAGATCGCGCTCGAAGCTGTCGGCGAGCAGCGAGCCGGCGCGGCGCCGGAGGTAGTTCGAGAGCGCGCGGGCGTCGCTGCGCAGGACCGCGAGCACCAGGTAGCCGCGCCCGGCGACGTGGCGATCCGAGTGATCGACGGCGATCGCGTCGAGCAGCCGGAGGTACCGGAGCATCCTGAACAGCGCGAGGAACGTGAGCGCCACGAGGCGGTGCGCTTGCTCGCCGGGCACGCGCTGGATCAGCTCGAGGACCTGCGTCGACGCGATGCGATCGAACTCCGGGCGGAACTCGAGCGCGTGGAGCGGGTTGAAGAACGCGCTCTGGGCGATCTCTCGCATCGCCGTCGCGAGGTGGGCGTAGAAGAGCCTGAAGTTGACCCGCGGGAGCCGGAGCAGCCCGCCCGCGACCTCGATGAGGTTCGTGAACCCGTGCCTCAGCACGAAGAGGCTCGACTCCGGCGACTCCTGCGCCATCGTCGCGTGCAGGAGGCGCGTGCGCGCGGTGTCCTCCGGGAGCACCGTCTCCAGGTACCGCTGGAACACGAAGGCGCGGTCGCGATCGCCGAGCATGGTGCGCGTCAGCTGCACCACGCGCGCCATGCCGTCGCGGGCGTGCTGGAGGTGCTCGTGGAAGTCGTGGCTCACGATCGTCTGGCGTCGCCCGGCGCCGGGGTGGTTCCTCGGGTTCGCGAAGCAGGCGACGCCCTTCAGGAGGATCTCGAGCTCGAAGAGCGTCTCCTCCTTCTTGTCGGCCGCGAGGCGCGCGAACCACGCCTCGCGGGCCTGCTGCTGCTCCCGCCTCAGGCCGCGCGTGTCACGGAGCAGCTCGGCATAGGCGTTGCGGCCGGGGTGGCCCGAGCCGCGCAGGATCCCCGAAGCATCGCTCGACACAGACGTGCTCCTCGCCGGCGATGCGCGGCTAGTTGCGTCGCTTGAAATCGAAGGGGTAGGTCAGGACCGTCTCCTTGCCGCTCGGCGAGCGCGCCCAGGAGATCGACGCCGCGAGATCCGCCATGCAGGACTCCACCTGGGGCGCGGTCACGTCGCTCTTGTCGCGCACGATGATCGCCTCCTCGACGGCCCCGTCGGGCTTCAGCTTGAGCTGCCAGGTGATCTTGCCCTGCGCGCCCGGATGCTTGCGGGCGTAGAGATCGAAGCAGCACCGGAAGGCGTCGCGCTTCGCCTTGATCGTGTCGACGAGCGGCTGCAAGCGATCGCTCGAGCCCGCGTCGGCGGACGTCATGGCGTTGTTCATCACGACCCCGCCGTCCGGCGGCTCGTTCGTGATCTCGGTGGCAAGCTCCTTGCAATCCTCGACCGTCTCGGCCTTCCGACGGGGCGCCGGCCTGTCCGGCAGCACCGGCGCGGCGGCGGCCCCGCCGGAGGCGACCGGGGGCTCGGCGCCGGGATCCGTGGCCGGCGGCGGGGCGGGAGAGCCGAGCGGCGCGCTGTCGGGCGGCGAAGGCGGCGCGGTGCCGCTAGAGCAGGCCGCGAACAGGGCCGCGGCGAGGAGGACTCCGGTGAACACGGCGCTGGCGGCGGCGCAGGGACGCATGGCGCGCATACTAAACGGTCCGGCCGAGCGGAAGCGAGGCGCCTCGTGTTTTTCTCCCCGCCACGCCGACTCCTCTGCATTGAGGGCGGGGGGGCGCCGTCGCGTACTGCGACGCGCAGGGGCGCGTCGCCGCGGTCCCGTGAGCGCTCGCCCCACGCCCCGGCTCCCGGGAGGGAGCCGCGCCGCCCCCCGGGAGGGGGCCGCGCCGCGAGCCGCCCCTGCGATGGCGGGCGTCAGCCGGTCTTGAGGAAGGGGTCCCACTCGTCGAACGGATGCGGCAAGCCGAGCAGGATCTGCATGGTCGACGACCACCGCGGCGGGAGCGGCTGGCGGATGAGCCGCATGCTGGCCTCGTCGGGCGTGCGCCAGCCCTTGCGGAGGTTGCACGTGCGGCACGCGGTCACGAGGTTCTCCCAGGAGTCCTCGCCGCCGCGCGAGCGCGGGAGCACGTGGTCGATGTTGAGATCCCGGAGGGGCGGGCGGCGCGCACAGTACTGGCACTGGTGCGCGTCGCGGAGCATCACGTTCTTCCGCGTGAGCCGGATCGTCGGGCGCCGCATGCGATCGTAGCGGCGGAGATGGAGGACGCGCGGCACGCGGAGCGAGCCGCCGACCACGGGGAGACCGTCGTCCTTCTCCCGGACCGGCAAGCACCGCCAGGCCGAGAAATCGTGGAGGTCGCCGGCCTCGTCGATGGCGAGGGCCGCGCCGCCGAAGAGCAGCAGGAAGGCGCGCCGCGCCGTCGTGATCTGCACTGGCTGGAAGAAGCGGTTCACCACGAGGACCGGAAGATCGAGCGGCTCGGTCTTCCGCTCGCGGCGGAACCCCTGAAACCCGTCGCCGAGATCGGGCTCTTCATGAGGAGAGCCCCCCGGGACTTTCGCTTCCCCGTTCGGCACGTGGGGAGTGTAGCAACGAAATCCCCGGTGAACATCCGGGCCGCGGCCCCGGTGCCCGGATGGCGCGGGCCGGGGGACGGCCGCCCCCGGCGCCGCGCGGCGGATCGCTTTCAGTCGGGCGCCGGTTTCGCTAAGACGCGTCCATGCTGAAGGACAGGCGTCTCCCGAGTCGAGCCGCCGCGGGGGGGAAGCAGCACGGATGACTGAGCAGCGCGAAGGAGCGGAGCCGGAGCGGACGACCGGCGCGGAACCACCCTCCGGCTCGCCGTGGGACGAGCCGATCGCGCGCGCGCCGCTCGTGTTCCTCGACCTCGAGATGACCGGCCTCCGCCCGGAGAGCGACCGCGTGATCGAGGTCTGCGCCGAGCGGATGCGGGGGGACGCGCTCGAGGACGCGGTCACCTCGCTCGTCCGGCCCGAGCCCGGCGTGTTCGGCAACGCGCACGTGCACGGCATCGATCCACAGGAGCTCGCGGGCGCGCCCACGTTCCCCGAGCTCTGCGAGCGCATCGAGCAGGTGATGGAGGGCGCCGTGCTTGTCGCCCACGCGGCCGCGTGGGACGTGGCGTTCCTCGAGGCGGAGCTCGCGAGGGCGGGCAGGGCGAAGCGCGTCCCGCACTACCTCGACACGCTCGTCCTCTCGCGCCGGGCCTTCGCCCTGCCGAGCCACAGCCTCGCCTCCCTCTGCCGGGAGCTCGGCGTGCACCGCGAGCGGGCCCACCGCGCCGAGGACGACGTCCACGCCCTGCGCGCCGTCTTCCGCAAGATCGTGGAGGTCCTCGCCCCGCGCACGCCGCGCGACCTGTGGCACGTCCGGATCGGCGAGCGCCACGCGCGGCCGGCGCTGGTGGCGGCGGCGGTGCGCGCCGCCGAGCATGCCGCGACCGTGCGCATGCGGTACCGGCCGGCGCGCCGGGGGCCGGAGGAGCTCGTGGTGTGCGTGACGGGGGTGCGAACGGACCTCGACCCACCCCGGGTTCTCGGCTATCTGCTGCCGTCGCGCAGCCGCCGCGAGCTCCGGGCCGATCGCATCCTGGCGATCGAGCCGATCTCGCCGGGAGAGCCCGGGCCGGACGGCACGGCGGCGCGGAGGGCCTGAGATCCACGTGCGAATCCATTCGAATCGAACCGCGCCGACGAGCCGCTCGCTCACCGTCCGCCTCGGCGGCCTGCTGGCCGCGACCCTCCTCACCGCCTCGTGCTCGACGCTGCCCGGCGCCGAGTCCGCCCGCCCGCCGACGGCGGAGAAGTGGCTCGCCCGCGCCCGGCACGAGTTCCAGTCCGCCGACGTGGACAACGCGCGGGACGCGGTCGCGAAGGCGCTGGCGATCGTCCCGTCCGACACCGAGGCCCGCCTGCTCGCGGGGCGCATCGCGCTCGCGAGGCTCGACTACGCCGAGGCCCTGCGCCTCCTCAAGGGCGTCTCCGGCTCCGAGGCCGCCGGGCTCCGCGGCCGCGCGCTCTGGTACAAGGGCGACCTCGACGCCGCCGCCGACGAGCTCGAGGCGATGCTCGACGATCCGGACGTGGTCGACGACTGGGCGAAGTCGATCGCCAAGCTGGCGCGGCGCGGCGCGGGGCGCGCGCCGTTCACCCTCTCGGGCGCGCTGCTCGCGGCGATCGAGATGCCCCACGTCAACCCGGCCGCGCCGTTCTTCGTCGTGCCGGTCGAGATCGACGGCGAGTCGGCGCTCGCGATGGTGTCGACCGGCACGGGCGAGGTGGTCCTCGACAGCAGCACGCGCAAGGAGCCGAGCTGGATCTCCCTCCGCTTCGACAGGAAGCTCGAGATCAACGACGTGCCGGCGCTCACCCAGGATCTCTCGGGCATCTCGAAGCAGATGGGCGCGCCGATCAAGGCGCTGCTCGGGGTGAACCTGCTCCGGCACCTCAACGCGACGATCGACTACGGCGGCCGGCAGTTCGTGGTGCGCAGCTTCTCGCCGCCGGCGCCGCCCGACGCGACGCGCGTCGACGTCGCCTTCATCAAGGGCGGCGGCATGGTGCTGCGGAGCAGCCTCGGGCCTGACAAGTCGGTGCAGGGCCCGCTGCTCGTCGACACGTCGATGACGTTCCCGATCGCGCTCGACAAGGAGGGCTGGAAGAAGGCCGGCTTCGAGGTCGACGCGCTGAAGCCGGTCCCGGAGGACCCCGAGCAGCGGCTGAAGCAGGGCGTCGTGCCGATGCTCCGGCTCGGCGCGCTGGAGATCCCCAAGGTCCCGGGCGTGTACGGCGCGCCGCTCAACGCGGTCGAGAAGCAGCTCCAGCTCGATCTGGACGGCGTCATCGGCGCCGGACTGCTCGCCTACTTCCGCATCACCTTCGGCGACGGCGGTCGGCTCATGTGGCTCGAGGACGACACCGCCGTCAACAAGCTGCTCCGCGGCAGCGAGCCGGCGCCCGCCGACGAAGGGCAGGCGCCCGCCGCGCCGCCGGACCATCCCGGACCCGCGGGCGAGGCCGGCTCCCCCGCGCCCAAGGCGCAGCCGCCCGCGGCGCCACCGCCGCCCGCGGCCGCTCCCAGACGCACGCCGGACCGGTGAGCGCCATGTCCAAGGAACTTCTGGCGGTCTACGCGGGGAGCTTCGACCCCATCACCTTCGGCCACCTCGACCTGATCCAGCGGGCGTCGACGCTGTTCGATCAGGTGATCATCGCCGTCGGCCGGCATCCCACGAAGAGCCCGCTCTTCACCTACTCGGAGCGGCTGGAGCTCTTGCGAAAGACCACGAGCGAGGTGCCGAACGCGCGGATCGACTCGTTCGAGGGGTTGCTCATCCAGTACTGCCAGCGGGTCGGCGCGCGCGTGATCGTGCGCGGGCTGCGCGCGGCGACGGACTTCGAGTACGAGCTGCAGATCGCCCACGCAAACTCGGACATGAACCCCGGCATCGACACCGTGTTCCTGCCGACCCGCACCCACTACGGCTTCGTCTCCGCGTCGCTCGTGCGCGAGATCGCGAGCCACGGCGGCGACGTCAGCCATTACGCGCCCGCCGCGGTCTGCGACGCCCTCCGGGCGAAGTTCGGCGCCGCTGCGAAGCCCTGAGCGCGCGCGCTCAGTAGGTCCCGAACGGGGTCGGCATCAGCAGCAGCACGAAGAGGATCAACGTCACCACCGCGATCGCCCTGCGCGCCGGCGACAGCGCGCCGGGCTCCGTGGGAGGGTGCTCCCGTCCGCCCACGCGCAGCATCACGTAGACGACGCCGAACCACATCAGCCACGGCATCCCGTTCGCGATCGCCGCGCCGAGCGCGTCGGGGAGCCCCTCCGCGCGGAAGCGCGGCGTGAAATAGGCGACGTTGCCGAGGAACAGCGCCAGCATCAAGAGGTGCGCGGCGCGGCCGTAGCGGTCCTGCTTCTCGCCGAACAGCGCGTAGGCGACGTGCCCTCCGTCGAGCTGGCCGACCGGGAACAGGTTGAACGCCGTGATGAGCAGCCCGGCCCACCCCGCCATCGCGGTGGGGCCGAGGAAGACGTCGTGGCTCTCCGGGATCGGGCCGACGGCGAGCCACCTCAGCAGGAGGTAGAGCAGGCTCCTGCCCTCCTGCAGCGCGGGCCCCGAGGTCGCGTGCACCTCCGAGCGCGCGAGGCCCACGAGGAGGACCGGGATCGCCACGACGAGGCCGGCCAGCGGCCCGGAGGCGCCGATGTCGAGCAGCGCGTTGCGCGACTTGATCGTGCCCTTCATCGAGATCACCGCGCCCATGGTGCCCAGCGGGCTCACGACCGGGAGCGGGATGAAGTAGGGGAGGGACGCCTCGACCCCGTGCGCGCGCGCCGCGAAATAGTGCCCGAACTCGTGCGCCAGCAGGATCGACAGGAACGGCACCGCGAACGGCCACGCCTGCGGGAGCGCCTTCACCAGGGAGAGCAGGCTGTCGTCCTCCGGCGTGATCGGCGCCCAGAGGGTGCCCGCGACGAACACCGAGACGACCGTCAAGGCGAACAGGGCGAGGTTCTTCTTCCAGCGGAGCGGCGTCGGCCGCGGGGGGGCCGCCGCGCTCGGCCCTGCGGAGATCGTGGCCGCGGGAGCGCCCTCGGCCTCGATGTCGAGCGCGCTCGAGGTGGTGAATCGACGATCGTCGGTCATGCGGCGCTTAGCGTGGCCGCCTCCACGCCGACGCTCAAGCGGCCCGAGCGCTCCTCGGTCGAGCGCGCGGCGCGTGGGTTGTGTGGTGAGCGTCGTCACCTTCGTTCCTGTTGCTCCATGAATCGGCCTGCGCCGGCGTGGCGCCGCGCTGGCCGGCGCTCGTCCTCGGAGCGTGCCCGCCCGCCGCGGCCGTCCGGCGGCGCGATCCCGCTGCACGGCGCCGGCCGGCCGGCGCGCTGTCCTGCGCCTCCGTTGCGCGCCTTTGCCCTGGCCCGGCGCGACTGCGCTACGCTCGTCTCATGCCTCCTGCTCGCGTCGCCGCCGAAGCGCTCGTGGGCAAGCTCCTCTGCAACAAGTACCGCGTCGTGCAGCTCCTGGGCAGCGGCGGCGTCGGTCACGTCTACCTCGCGGAGCGCCTCGAGAGGCCCCACGAGGCCGCGGCAGCGCGCGTCGCTGTCAAGGTCCTCCGCGCGGAGCTCCGCGACGATCCGTTGCTCGTCGCGCGGTTCGAGCGGGAGGCCGCCGCCGCGTCGCGCGTCCGTCACCCGAACGTCCTCCGCGTCGAGGCGCTCGAGCGCGCCGGCGACGCGCCGTGCTTCGCGATGGAGCTGCTGGTCGGCCTCGATCTCGCCGACACGCTGACCTTCGCCCGCTCGCTCGCCCCGTCGCGCGCGGTCCGGATCGCCGCCGACGCCGCCGCGGGCCTCGAGGCGGCGCACCGCGCCGGCGTGCTCCACCGCGACGTGAAGCCAGAGAACCTGTTCCTCGTGCACGCCGCCGACGGGCGCGAGATCGTCAAGCTGCTCGACTTCGGGTTCTCTTTCACCCAGGGCCAGGGCGAGGGCGCGCTGTTCCCCCGCGTCGTCGGGACCCCGGAGTACATGGCGCCCGAGCAGGCGCAGGGCGCCCCGGCGGGCCCCGCCGCCGACGTCTACTCCCTGGGCATCGTGCTCTACGAGATGCTCGTGGGCCGTGTCCCTTTCCAGGGCCCGTACCCGGCCATCGCGGAGAAGCACGGGCGCGAGCCGCCGCCGCCGATGCACCGGCTGCACCCAGGGCTCCTGGTGTCCCGCGAGCTCGACGCCGTGGTGCGCAAGGCGCTCGTGAAGGACCCCCGCGGCCGGTTCGCCTCGATGGCGGAGCTGCGTCAGGCGCTGCTCGCGACGCCGGAGGCGAGCGCCGGGGCGGCGCCCTCCGGCCCGTCGGACGCCGCGGCGAGGGCGCCCCCCGGCGCGGAGCACTGGGGAACCAAGCCGTGACGCTCGCCCGCTCCGCCCGCTCCGGCGACTTCCGTGTCCCCCCCTTTCCGTGCCCCCCCTGCGGCTCGGCTTTGCTCCCACGGCGAAGCCCTGCTAGACGGCCGTTAGCCTCTCTTGTTCCGGGCGACAGCCGGATCAGCCCGTCAGGCCGAACCAGGTCGCGGCGAGCGCTCCGGCGCGGTTCGGAGGTCCGCGGGCGCGGGCCTCGTTTGCGCGGGTCGGCTCTCCAGCGGGTGCTGGGGTCCAGCCTCGTGCGCCAGTCGCCCTCCACTCCCTCCAGGCTCTGCCTGGCCGCTTTCTCGGTTGCTGATTATGGGTCGTGCGACCCCATCTCCTGATCACGGCACATCGGCGCTCCAAGACGCCGAACACCCGCTCTACGAGGGCCGCAGCGCCTCCGGGGTCCACCCGGCGACCGGGGTCGAGCTCACCCCGACGGACGCCGGCGCCCCCGGCGACGATCCGTTCCGCGTCGAGCTCGTCGACGAAGACATCCCCACCCCGCGCCGCTACCAGGTCGTCTTCGACGAGGCGCGGATCGATCCCGATGTCCAGAAAGTCGTGCGGCGCCTCGTTCGCCACGGTTACCAGGCGTATCTGGTGGGCGGGTGTGTGCGGGACCTCCTGCTCGATCGGCGCCCGAAGGACTTCGACGTCGCCACCAGCGCCCGGCCGGAGGAGGTCCGCGAGCTGTTCCGCAACTCGCGGATCATCGGCCGGCGATTCCGTCTGGTTCACGTCCTCTTCCAGGGCGGGAAGGTCATCGAGGTGGCGACGTTCCGTCGCAACCCCAAGGAGGACGCCGACGACGGCAGCGAGCTGCTCATCCGGAGCGACAACGCGTTCGGCGCCGCGCACGAGGACGCCCTCCGCCGCGATTTCCGGATCAACGCGCTCTTCTATGACGTGGAGGCGCGGCAGATCCTCGACTGGGTCGGCGGCATGGACGACGTGCGCCGGCAGGTGGTCCACACGATCGGCGATCCGGAGACGCGCTTCCGGGAAGACCCGGTCCGCATCCTGCGCGCGCTCAAGTTCGCCGGCCGGCTGGGCTTCGCGATCACCCCCGGCGTCTACGACGCGATCGTCTACTGCCGCGACGCGCTCGCGCTCGCGGCGCGCCCGCGGCTCTCCGAGGAGATCCTGCGCCTCTTGCGCGGCGGTCAAGCGCGCCGCACCATCTACCTCGCGTGGGAGACGGGGGTGCTCGACGTGCTCCTGCCCGAGGTCTCGGCGCTGCTCTACGACGACCGCGGCGACGACGGCCCGGGCCAGCGCCTCTGGCGCGTGCTCGACTACGTCGACCGGCGCACCGCCGCGGACCGGCCGCTCGACGATACGGTCCTCTGGACGCTCCTCCTCCTCGAGCCGATGAAGGAGGCGTGCGACGGCGTCCGCGACCGCGCGGCCGCGGTCGCCGATTTCCTCGAGCCCCTCATCGATCGGCTGGCGATCTCGCGCCGCTACGCCGACGGCATGCGGCGCATCGTCGCGGTCCTGCCGCGGCTGGCCGGCGGCCGCGCCGGCCGCTTCGCGCGGACGGACATCTTCCAGCCCGCCCTCGACGTGCTGGCCGCCGAGCTGACCGCGCGCGGCGAGTCGACCGAGGCGATCGATCGGCTCCGATCCACCCCGCACCCGCGGCGCCACCCCGCGGACGGCGCGCTGTACCGGCGGTGAAAGGCGGCCGGCGGTCGGCCGCCGGCGTGGAACATCTCCGGCGTTTCTGGTTCCATCAGGATCCCGATGTCCGATCCGACCGCGCGAAAGCGCCGTGCTCCTCCGCCCGCCGCCTCAGCTCCGCGGGGCCGGCTCGGCGGCCGGGCGCGCGGCCTGGTCGCGTTCGCGCTCGCCTGCGCCGTGTCGCCGCTCGCCGACGCGCAGGGGTCGCTCCTGCACGAGTTCATCCCGCCGGATCCGGAGGAGGACGTCTCGCTCGCCACGACGACGCTCGACGGGGGGCTCCCGGCGGCGATCCAGACGCCGAGCGGCCTGGCCACGGCGCCCGATCCGCAGCGCCCGCCCGGGAGCCAGCAGCAGGTTTACAGCAGCGCCGGATCGGACGCGGGGCCGGACGCGTCCTACGAGCCGGATCGCGATACCCGGAGGCCGAACGTCGAGCGCTACGACGATCCGTTCTCCCCTGCGACCGCGCCCTTCAAGCGGCTGCAAGCCTACGACGCCGTGCGGGCGGACTACTCGCTCGTCGTCCGCGAGCGGAGCCTCACGCCCATCGAGGTCGGCGGCGCGGTCTCGGCGGGAGACGAGGCGTTCTACGGCGACATCGCGGTCGATCTCGTCCCGAGCCAGCCGGTCCGGATCCCGACGGTCGGGCCGGAGACGCGGCTCGTGCGGATGCACGTGAACCCCGCCACGCCGGTCGTGCTGCTGCGCGACGGCGCCGACAACTGGTTCGCGCGTGGCACGACGAGCGCGCGGGTCCGGCTGGTCGTGCAGCTCGCGATCGCCCGCGCGACCTTCGGCAGCGAGTTCGCCGACGTCGACTGGGGCAAGCTCGAGCCGTACCGGACGCCGCAAGAGCCCTCCCACGAGGCCGCGTTCAGGCAGGTGGCTCAGGCCATCGGCATCTCGCCCTCGATGCGGCCGCGCGACGTCGTGCACAGGATGGTCGAGTATTTCCGGTCGTTCGCCCCGTCGGACGAGCCGCCCAGGGAGCACGGGGACATCTACCTCGACCTCGCGCTCTCGCGGAAAGGCGTCTGCCGGCATCGCGCCTTCGCGTTCCTCGTCACGGCCCTGCACATCGGGATCCCCGCGCGGATGGTCGTGAACGAGGCGCACGCCTGGGTCGAGGTCTTCGACGGATCGCTCTGGCACCGTATCGATCTCGGAGGCGCCGCACTCGACATGGACCAGGAGATCGATCCGAGCCGTCCGCCCCATGTGCCGCCTCCGGATCCGTACAGCTGGCCGGAGCAGCGCGACTCGGGCCAGGCCCTCGCCGAGCGGACGCGCGCCGAGCAGGCGCCGCAGGGGCCCTCTGGTCCGGGCAGCGCGGGCAGCGCGGGCAGCAACGCTGCCGCGCCGCCGGCCTCGGCGCTGCCGCCGCCCACCCCCACGAGCGACCCGGGGGACCGCCCGGCGGAGCGCACCGAGATCGTCGTGACCGCGCTGGACAAGGACATCCGCCGCGGTTTCCCCTTCCACATCCAGGGGCAAATCAGCAGCGGCGGGGCGCCGTGCGGGCACGTCCGCGTCGACGTGATCCTGACGGGGAGCGCCGCCCCGCAGGGCGTGACGGTCGGCTCGCTGTCGACCGATGAGCGCGGCCGCTACGACGGCGCGGTGATCCTCCGGAGCGATATCGCGCTCGGCGCCTACGACCTCGTGATCGCGACGCCCGGCGACGTCCGCTGCAAGGCCGGCCGCTCGGACATGGCGCCTTGAGCGGCGCGACGGATTCCCTCTCCTCGCCTCCGCGCGTGGCCGTGGGCGCCGTCGTGATCGAGCGCCCCCCGGACGCGCCCGACGCGCCGCGCGTGCTCCTCGTCCGGCGCGCTCGCCCTCCGCTGCTGGGCGCCTGGTCGCTGCCCGGCGGCCGCGTCGAGCCCGGAGAGCGGCTGGCGGACGCCGTCGCGCGCGAGGTCCGCGAGGAGACGGGCCTCGACATCCGCGTGGGCCCGCTGGTGGAGGTCGTGGAGATCGTGGAGGCCCCCCATCATTACGTGATCCTCGATTACCTGGGCGAGCCGATCGGGGGCGCCCTCTCTCCGGGAGACGACGCCTCCGAGGCCGCTCTCGTCCCCGTGTCCGACCTGCCGGCCTATGGTCTCACCGAGATCGCGCTCCGCGTGATCCATCGGGCCCTCGCGATGGCGGCCGGTGGATGAAATGGCGCGGAGCCGGGAGAGGCTGACTTGGCGCAGCCCGCTCGGGAGGCGCCATGTCGTCAGAAGAGCGATTCCCTCCCATGAATCCATCCGTGATACGCAATGACGATGTGATTTGCTGTTCCATCGGTAGCGACATCCGCTGACGGCAGCGCTAGGCTCCAGAAGGGGGGCCGCGGTGAGCGCTGGTTCGGCGATCAGGACGGGGGTGGTGGTCGTCGCGGCGGCGGCCCTCCTCGCTCCGCCGCGCTGCTTCGCTGGTGTCGATCCCGACGGCGCTGGCCTGTTCGCGCTGCCCGCCCAGCGCATCGCGCGCGCCGCCGAGCCTCTGGCGCAGCGCGGCTCGCCGGGCGGATCCGGTGGGCTCGCGGCGCGGGTGGCGCGCACGCTCTCGAGGGCCGTCACTCGGGCGCTGCGCTCGGGCATCTCCCCGATGTTCCTCGGCGTGCACGGCCTCGGTGTGATCGTATCCGGTGAAATGTAATGAGCCCGGCGACTTCATGGCCAGGTCAGGTCGGCAGAGCGATCGCGCTCGGCGACGTCGATTGACGAAGGCGTGGCGCCCATCGCATCTGGATTGCGGAGTTCCTGGAACCAGCGTAGACCGGTATGTCTATGAGCCCAACGCGGAGAGCGCGGAAGGAGGAGCAGAAGGAAGAGCGGCGGCGGCTCATCATCGACGCGGCCTGGAGGCTGTTCCAGGAGACCCCCTATCCCGAGGTCACGATGGCGCAGGTCGCCGAGCGCACCAGGCTCGCGAAGGGCACCCTCTACCTCTATTTCACGACGAAGGAGGAGCTCTTTCTCGCCGTCATCGATCAGGAGCTCACGAAATGGTTCGATGAGGTGGACCTCCGCCTCGCGCTCCTCGACCCCTCGCGGGGTGAGGCGGCCGCGGCGCGCCCTCGGCCCGCGCGATCCCGCCGCGGCGCCGCCGCCGCGCCCCCGAAGGACACCGCCGCCGAGATCGCCTCGATCCTGTCGACGAGCCTCGCGGCGCGTGACGCGATGACGCGCCTGCTCTCCATCCTGCACAGCATCCTCGAGCAGAACGTCAGCTACGAGGCCGCCCTCCGCTTCAAGCTCTCCCTCCTCGCGAACGTCGAGCGCACGGGCGCGCTGCTCGAGCGGTGCCTGCCGTCGCTCGGTCCCGGGCGGGGCGGCCAGATCCTCATTCGCATGTATGCCCTGGTCATCGGGATGCGGCAGGTCTGCGATCCCAGCGACGTGATTCGCGACATCCGCAGCCGGCCGGATATGGGTGTTTTCCGGATCGATTTCGGAGAGGAGATCCGGGCCTCGTTTGCCATCCTCCTGAGCGGGGCGGGCGCGTCGCCGCTCGGGCCCGAGCGGCTAGAGGTCCCGGTCCGCGGCGCGCTCGCCGCCCTGGCGCGGCGTGGTCCGGAGAGCTGAGGGGCGCGCGCTCACCACGGATCCCGCACGGACATGGGCGGCAGGTGGTCGGCGAACGGCTGGTTGAGGATCCGCGCAATCACCGACTTCCACGTGGTCATGTCGTTCTCGAAATCCTCGTGACGCCGGGCCTCGGAGCCGTGAGGCGGAGGCCTCGTGTTCGGTCCCTTGATCCACTCCGCCCTCGGAAACACCATGGGCCGCTCCTCCCTGTCCTGCGTGAGGAGCGCGAGGACGTCCGCGTTCTCCGGATCGAGGAGCCCCGCTTCCATGCCGAGCAGCGAGACGCCGCTCGCCCCGGGCACGCGCGGGCGCCGCTCCAGCGCGTTCGAGGCCAGGTAGAGCAGCGACCGGCCGTACACCTCGCAATGATCCTGGAGCTCCGCCTCGTCCGTGAGCGTGAACAGGGCGAAGCGGCGGATCATGCCGCCCTTGATCGCCGGCATGTACGTGTCGCGGAACGCGTCGATCGCGCTCGCCGGGGCGAGCAGCGACAGCGACTCGATGGGGAGCCCGAGCCCGAGCTGACCCCGCATCGGGCCGCCCTCGATCCTCTTGCCCTTGTCCGCCGTGACGAGCTGGACGAGCGGCGCGAGCAGGAAGCTGCCGCTCGAGTGGCCGACCAGGTGGAGCTCGATCCTCGGATCCCCGTCCATGAGCGCCGCGAGGCGGCCGATCATCTCGCGGACGCCGCCGTGGTCAGCGTCCATCGTCGCGTCGCCGGCGGCGAGCTTCATCCGATCCCACTCCGCCTTCCCGCCCATGCGGCGGACGAGCGGCTCCAGGGCGTCGTCGCGCCGATCGATCATGAAGCCGAACGCCCGCGGGTCGTAGCCGTCGTGGCGGCGGCCCTCGGTGGCGCGGTGGAGGATCTCGAGGAGGCGCGGATAGTGATCGGTCTCCCAGAGCAGCTCGATGGGGTAGATCTCGTGCCCGAGCAGCTTCGGCCGGAGGCGCGACATCCTGTTGATCGCGTCGATCTGCCGGCGCAGCGCGCCGCCCGCGATGAGCAGGAGGCGGCGGCGCCTCCAGGTCTCCGTCGCGTTCAGGAAGTCCTCCTCGATGATGATGCGGACGTCCTCCGACGACGTGCCGTAGGCGCCGCGCCGCTGGAGCTGCCCGTGCATGTCGATGCTGATGAGGTGCGGCCGCAGGTTGGCGAACGTCCGGCTCGTTGAGGTGAGCGGGCGCAGCGATCGCGGCTGGTTCAGGCGGACGGGGGCGCCGAGCCGGCCGACCCACGCGTCGAAGCCGTACTGCAGCCAGTCGTCGTAGCCGAGCCGGCCGAAGCCGCCCTTGCCCCAGCCGCTGCCCCACGAGTTCTGGAGCCAGAAGCCCTCCGCGTCGTACCCGACGATGGCGAAGGCGTGACCGCCCCAGGGGGCGATGAACGGGTTCGTCTTGTCGACCGGCGGGATGACGCCGTTCTTCTGGGTGCCGTAGTACCAGCCGTTGAACGGGATGAGCGCCGAGGCCGCGATGACCCCGACCTCCGCGAGCGCGTTGTGCATCGCCGCGAGGTCCTTGTGGTTCACCCGTTGATACAGGCCGAGCGGCCGGAGCATCGCGTCCGCCGCGCGCTCCGGCGTGAGCGCGCCGTGGAGATCGTTCGGGTCCCAGGGCCACCGGTCGTAGGAGCAGATACCGTGTTTGTGCCAGCCCTTCATGGCGCCCCTCAGGCTGGAGCCCCTCGCGTCGTCCTCGCCCGGATACTCGTCGTAGCGGCGCGCCATGGTGTACACCATGTTCTGGCTCACGAGGCCGTGGTCCGGCGAGGTCTTGCGCTTGCGGAGCAGGTAGTGCGCCACCGTCGCGATCGTGAAGCCGGTGCAGCCGTTGTTCCTGCCCTGATCCAGCACGGGCACGCCGTACTCCATGAAGGGCTCGGGGGACATGACCGGGGGCACCTCCGTCATCGTGGGGCGATAGAGGTTGTCCCGGAAGTCGAGGACGTCAGCGCGGGCGTCGGTCGTGATGTCTCCGTAACGCTCGCTGAAACGCTCGGAATCGATCATGGTTTTCCGATCTCGTGCAGCCGTCGAGTGTCGCACGGGCCGCGCTCCCGGCAAAGTCGGTCGTGCCTCCCGCGCGGACGTCGCCGGTGTGATAGCGTCGCCCGAGGCGGCGCCGCCCGCGCCGGCCGGAGGCGACATGAACGACGACGGCCGCGCACAAGGGGAGATCGCGGGCGCCGCGGGCGCCGCGAGCGGCGCGGGCGCTGCGGAGGCGTCGCTGGAGGCCGAGGTGCTGCGGCGGCTCGCGTCGCTGCGAGGCCGGCTCGGGAGCGAGCTCGGCGCGCAGTTCGACGCGCTCGCCGCGCGCCTCAGGCTCTTCGAGGGCGAGCCGGGCGAGGGCTATTTCTCGCACCCGATGGCGCTCCCGGTGCTCCAGCTGCCGCTCTGGGTCGCGACGCGCTTCGCCGCGCCGCCGCCCGCCCCGGACGTCGGGCCGCGCGGCCTCCCGCCGCTCGCCGTGGATCTCGCCGAGGCAGCGGCGGTCGGGTACCTGCACGTCCGGGTCGAGGACGACCTCGTCGATGAAGGGATCGGCGAGCCCGGCGCGGCGGTGCTCCTGTCCGGAGCGCTGTTCGCTCGCCATCAGGCCGTGCTGGCCCGCTCGGTCCCCGTGGCAGGCGCGTTCTGGGCCCTCTTCGAGGAGGTCTGGCTCGGGTACGGCGAGGCGATGCTCCTCGAGCGGCGGCTGCACCGGGGCGAAGGCCCCGGCGACGCCGGCGCGTTCCGCCGGGTGCTCGCCCGCTCGCGCCCGCTCGTGCTCCCCGCAGCCGCGGCGCTGTTCGCGCTGTCGCAGACCGAGCACCTCGCCGCCCTCGAGGAGCTCGTCTCCTCCCTGAGCGCGGCGCACCAGCTGTTCGCGGACCTGCTGCACGCCGAGAAGGACCGCGCGCTCGGGAACACGACGTACGTGCTGCGCCGGCTCGGTACGCGGGCCGAGGCGCGGGAGGAAGGGCAGGCCGAGGCGAGCGGACCTCTGCGCCCCGCGGGGCCCCGCCGCGACCCGGAGGAGGGGCGCGCCGCGGCGTCCGCCCTGCGCGCGCAGCTCTTCGCGCGCGGCGGCTTCGACGCCATCGTGGAGGAGGCGCGATGTGAGCTCGCTCGCGCGGAGGCCGCGGCCGGCGCGCTCGGGCTGCCGGAGGTCGCGCGCTTTTGCAAGCGGCGCGAGCGGTACATGGCCGAGATCCAGCGGCGGGTGTTCCTGGCCCTCTTCAGCGCGCTCGCCGGCAAGCCCGCCGCGAGCGCAGGCGCGCCACGCTGAGCCGCCGCGGGTGCACAAATACGCCATTCCTTCCACTTGCTAGCCGTTTGGAGGTCTCCTAGCCTCGCGAGCGGGAGAGAAAGCGAGGAAGCCGTGGCATCGAAGAAAACAGAGGCAGAGCTCATCGGTCGCGCCGTTGTCGATTCGAGCTTTCGACAGCAGCTCCTCGCGGAGCCCGAGCGCACCATCGAGAGGGAAGGATACGAGGTCGGTCCGGAGACGCTCCAGCGGATCCGGGACGCTGCGACCTCGACGCCCGAGGCGGTCGATGCGGCCATCGCGGCCGCGGCGCGCGACGGCGGAGTGGGTATGTGACGCTGTCGCCTGCCTCGGGGGCGATCGTCGCCTGGCCATGGCTGGGCAAGGACGACAGGCGGGTCTGCGAGCGTGCCTGGGCAGCGCTGCTGGCCGCGGGGGCGCTCCGGAGCGGTGACGCGGCGTGGGGAGCGCCCGCGCTCTGCCGCGGCGTGGGCGGACCCGAGGGGCACCGCATCCCCTGGGCGAGCTGGGCCCTGCGGCTCTGCGCGCGCGCGCTCGCGCCTGCCGCGGCGGGGGACGCCGCCGTGGCGGTCGCCGTGGTGGCCGCCGGCGGCGTCGAGGGCGCTCCCGACGCGCTCGCGCGGGGCGCGCTCGCCGCGCGCCTCCTCGCGCCGCACGCGGACGAGGCGCGCGCGCGCCGCTGGCTCCTTTGCCTGGCCGAGCACGCGGAGGCCTCGTGGCCGCGCAATCCGGCGGCCGCGAGCACCGGACCGGACGCGACGGCGGCGCGCCTCGCCTCCTGTGCCCGCGAGTCCGTCGCCCTCTGGACGGCGCCCGCGCTGTTCGCAGGCGACGATCTCGCGCCCGCATCCCGCTTCGGAGCGGCGGTGGCCACGCCGATCTGGCTGCTCGACGGGCTCGTGCGCCTCTGGCTCGATCCGGCCGCGCCGGACCTCGCGGCGCCGACGCTCACGCCGCTCCTCGCGCTCTGGCTGGGCGGCGCGGATCTCGCTCCTCCGCTGCTCCGCGCGCTCTCGGGCGAGCGCGCGTCGCCCGTGCGTCGCCTCGAGATCTGCAGCCTGCTCGCGAGCCGCCCCTACCGGGCCGCGCTCGCCGCGCGCGTGCAGGACGCGCTCGCGTCGGCGCGCGCGGCCCTGGAGAGCTCCCCGCGAGCGAGCCCGACCGAGCGCGGCCTGGCCGAGGCCGCGGCCGACTTCCTCGACGCGCTCGGCGAGCGCTTCCGGTTCTTCGAAGGGCTGATGTCGTTCCGCGATCTCCTCGGCGCCGGCGCGCGCCCGCGGCGCGGCCGGACGCCGGCCGACGCCGCGGGCGCGGATCTGCGCGCGGCGGTCGAGTTCCTCGTGGAGTCCTCGCCGTGGCAGGAGTCGTGGGAGGTGCAGCGCTTCGGCGTGCTCGGGTCGCCCGAGGAGCCGGTCGGACAGTGGTTCGTCCGGGCGACGATCCTGATGGCGCTGCTCGAGATCGGGGCGACCGGGCGCGACGTCCGCGCCGAGGCCGCGGCGCTGCTCGACGAGATCCCGGCCGGAGAGCTCCGCTACTTCGGCGCGTTCCGCGAGCTCCCGCCGGACGCCGACGACCTCGCGATCATGCTCCAGCTCGTCGCCGCGACGGGCGCCGCGCGGGGGCGCGCGGAGACGTGGATCGAGGTCATGCTGGCCAACGTGGGCGACGACGGCATCGTCCCGACGTGGTTCTACCGCGGGCCCGCGGGGCCGACCACGCCGGGCGCGACGTGGGCCGGAGACGACTGCGCGGCGGTCCGGTTGAACCTCCTCGCGGGCCTCCTCTCGTTCGATGCGGGGCGGTTCGCCCGGATCATCGACGCGAACGCGCGGCGCGCGCTCGACGCCGCCTCGGCCGCCGGCGTCGAGGGGGCCGTCTTCTACGACGCCTCGTACACGGATCTCGCCTTCCTCCGCTTCGCGCGCCTCTACCGCGCGAGGGCAGCGGCCGCGCCGCGCGCGGCAGAGGTCGCCGCCGCCGAGTCCATCGTCCTGTCGCGGATGCTCGGGTCGCAGCGGCTCGACGGCGGCTTCGGGACGCCCCTCCGCACCGCCGCGTGCCTCGAGGGCGCGGCGATGATGCCGTCGCCCGAGCCGCTGCTCCTGGAGCGGGGGGCGCGTTACCTCGGTGAGCTCCAGCTCGTGGACGGCTCGTGGCCGGCCGAGCCGCTCTACCGGGTGCCGATGAAGGACGGGCGCGAGGGGCACCACCTGGGCAGGGCGCTCACGACCGCCCTGTGCGCGCGCGGGCTCGCCGCGGCCCTCTCGCGGCTCGGGACCGGAGGGGAGCGGCGCGCATGAGCATCGAGAAGTCGCCCGAGATCGTGCGGATCCTCCACGCGCAGGAGATGCGCGGCGAGCGGATCGTGAACCACATCCGGTTCGCGTTCGCGCTGCTCTCGGTCTACACGTTCGCGCACGTGTGGACGGTCAACACGCCGGCCGCCAACACGATCTTCGCGGTCCAGATCGGCGGGTACCTCGTCTACTCGCTCCTGCTCTACGCGTTCTTCCGCCTGCGCCCGGGCGTCTACGTCGGCTGGCTCAAGTACGTGAGCATCTTCGTGGATCTCGCGCTGCTCACGCTCACCGCGCTGGCGACGGCCAGGAACCACTCCGGCATCATCGAGTACTTCACGAGCTACCTGTCGACCGTCTACGTGCTCTGGAACCTGATGTCAGGCTTCCGCTACAGCCTGGCAGCGTGCCTGTACTCGGCGGGGCTGTCGGCCCTCTTCAACTCCGTCGTGCTCGCCGTGACCGTCTACACCGACGCGGTCCCGATCAGCCCGGTGTCCGTCTACGGCCAGAACGCCATCAACCTCGCGGACCAGTGCCAGCAGGTCCTCTTCATCGCGCTCCCGGGCGTCGTCGCCGGCATCATCGCGCGCATGTCGCGCAACCTGATCCTCCGCGCCGAGGTGGAGTCGCTGGCGCGCGCCCGGCTCGAGCGCGAGAAGCAGGAGCTCGGCCGTTACCTCTCGAAGGATCTCGTCGACTTCGTCCTCTCCGATCCGCGGCGGCTCAAGCTCGGCGGCACGCGCCGGCACGTCTCGGTGATGTTCACCGACATCCGCAACTTCACCCCGCTCGCCGAGTCGGTCGAGCCGGAGGTCGTGGTCTCGTTCCTGAACGAGTACTTCACGGAGATGGTCGACATCGTGTTCCGCTACGGCGGCACGCTCGACAAGTACATCGGCGACGGCCTGATGGCGGTGTTCGGCGCGCCGCTCTCGGTCGAGGACGCGCCGAAGCGCGCCGTGATGGCGGCGATCGAGATGGTGCAAGCCCTCGAGCGCTTCAACCAGCGGCAGCACCTCGGCTGCGGCGAGATCAGGATGGGCGTCGGCATCGCCACCGGCACCGTCATCTCCGGCAACATCGGGTCGCTCCAGCGCATGGAGTACACCTGCATCGGAGATACGGTAAATACGGCGTCGCGCCTCGAGCAAGCCAACAAGGAGCTCGGCTCCAAGATCATCATCTGTCAGGCGACGTACGCGGCCGTCAACGAAGCCATCCCGGCGCAGGCCACGGGCGCGGTCAGCATCCGGGGCAAGAACCGCCAGGTCCACCCCTACATCGTGGACCACGCCGACGTCTCGCCGGCGCGCCTCTCGGAGCTCCGGCGGCAGCTCCTCCAGGCGCCCCGCCGCATGGAGTCGATGCCGCCGCGGCCTGACGCGCCGCGCGTGCCGGTCGTCTGGAGCGGCACGGATCGCGGCGGGGCCCAGTAGGCGGGCGCCCGCGCGATCACCCCGGGGGCGTCACGAGGGCGTCGCGCGGAAGCGGCGCACCCGCGCCGAGCCCGGGCCGCCGTCCTGGGTCGAGAGGCCGAGCGCCGTGCGCGCCGGCGCGTGCAGGCGCTGGAGCACGCGATCGAGCAGGCGGAGCGCGCCGTCGCTCATCTTCACGCCGCGCGGCGAGCGGTAGCCGAACGCGACGCCGTCCACCACCTTGTACGCGTTCTCCGTGGGCGAGGCGGGGCGCATCTCGACCACCAGCGCGCCGTCGCGCGTCTTCATGATGACCACGATCTCGCCCGGGCGCGCCGAGGCCTCGACGAAGGTCCACCCGCCGGAGGTCGCCTCCTTGATCCCGAGCTCGAGCACGCGCTGCAGGTCCTGCCCGGCCGGCGCGAGCGTCGTCGCGCCCTCCACCCGGATCTCCCCGCCCGGCGGGACCACGCCGCTGCCGAGCGGCATGGCCGGCCGCCGCATCTCGCGGGGACCGGGGAACGACCACATGTCCGGCGTGATCTCCCCGCCCTCGCGGTACGCCATCTCGATGAGGCGGCTGCGCTCGCGGGAGAGCGCGTCCTCCGACCAGCCGAGGCAGGAGCGCATCATCAGCGTGAAGGGATCGAACCGGAGCTCGAACGACGCGGGCGCGCGCGTCATGAGGTCGTCCGGGAGGACGAGGCAGTGGAAGATGCGCACCTTGCAGGGCAGCTCGCGCGCGCGCTCGAGCGTGCGCCGGAACGTGACGGGGCCGTCGCCCGGCAAGCCGAGGAGGATGTCCACCTCGACGTCCGTGAAGGTCGAGAGCTCCTCGATGACCTTGGCGAACTTCGACTCCCGGAAGGGGCGCTGCGTGCCGTCGCCGGTGTCCTTGTTGAGCGGCGGCAGCCGCGCCTCGAGGTGCACGTGCGCGGCGCCGCGGAAGAACTCGAGGTGCTCGTCGTGCACGTGCTCCGGATCGATCGACGCCATCAGCGCCGCCTGCTTGAAGAAGCCGACCTGCTTCTCCGCGGCCACGAGGTTCCGGAACGCCTCGGCGTTCAGGTTGATCGGCGCGTCCACGATCTGCGCGCCCGGGGCGCCCGCGGCGCGGAGCGCCGAGAGCTCCTCGACGAGGTAGGCCTCCGAGAAGACGCCGGCGCCGGCGTTGCCCGTGGAGACCCGGCAGCTGGGGCAGCTCATGGCGCCGCCGCGGCAGATCTCGAGCGGGACCGTGCGATCGGTCGCGAGCAGCTTCATCCGGATCGGCGAGGGGAGCTCGTCGGGCGGGACGTGCGGCGCGTCGCCCGTCGAGACCCAGCCCTCGGCGGAGGGGACGTGCAGCCCCGGCACGGCGCGCAGCGCCTCGGGCGAGCGATCGCTCAGCCGGACGACGTTGCGGAACGTGAGCTCGTCGCCGTGCACGAGGGCGCTGATGCACGCGGTGGCGTCGCGCCAGGGCGCGAGCGCGAACATCGCGGGGCGCGCCAGGGGGCCGGTGAGGATGATCGTGCGCTCCGGCCGGTTGCGTTGCAGGTGGCGAGCCACCTCGACGAACGTGGGGAAGGACCAGACGTGCGCGGCGAGGCCGATCACTTCGGCGTCCACGGTCTCGACCTCGGCGATCCACGCGTCGATATCCCTCGTCTGCGCATCGATCACGTGGATCGGCACGCCGGCGAGCTCGGGATCGGCGAGCAGGGAAGCTTCGACACGACGGATCCCATGGCTGAACGGCGCTCCCCCACCGTCCGGCATGGTTGGCTCCATCGCGAGTAGCGCGACGCGGCGTTCGCCAGGCATCCATGGGAGTCTACCAGGGTGTCTCGCCTGTCGGGGAGTCCGTTCGTGCTCTCTGCCGGCGCGTACTTGCTGCTCACCCGGCTTGCATCCGGAACGCAGCCGGGCTTCCATGCCGTCCGGGGCGGGATGAGGGGGACAGAAGGACGTACCGAGCCGGCGGAAGCCGGCGGTGTGCCCGGCTGCGCGCTCCACGGCCCCCTCGACGTGGCGCGTCGCGGCCGCGGCGCTCACGGATCCATCCGTCCGGACGGGTCGCGCCGCGTCTCTCGTCTCCCGTCGGGGATGCCCGGGCTGCCGTCGAGCGAGCGGGCGCATTCTCCGCGCGACGCGCGCCCAGGACGTGGCGGACAGGGGCGTGCCGCCCGTGCTGCGCTGCGCTGGTGGTACGATCGACGCTTCAGCGAGCGGCGGCGGACGATCCGCCGCGCGAGGCTCACCTCGGCTGGGCGCAGATCTGTCCGAGAGCGGCTTCGCCCGGGCGCTCCCCTGCTGTACCATCGGCGTCGACACCGACGCCCGAGCACCGGATGCGTATGTCCCAACCCTCCCTGCTGGAGCTGCCCTGCCCGAGCTCCGTCGCCCCCGTGCAGATCCAGGGCTTCAGCGCCGGCGCTCGAGGTATGTACGGGCCTCGAACCCAGCGCGGCGCCGATCGCCGCAGAGCGACCTTCATGTGCCCCCTTCCTCGCAGATCGAGCCTGGTCAAGCGGACCCCGAGCATGGATTCAGGGCTTTCCCTGTTTCGCCGTGACGTCAGCCTTTCGCATAGTGATTGATGCACCGTGCCTGCCACTCCCTTGAAGAGGATCCTCGTAGTCGATGATGATCCGGATATTCGAGAGACCCTCGCCGAGCTCTTGCAAGAGGAGGGGTACGCCGTCGCCTCTGCAGCCCACGGCGCCGAGGCCCTGAGCGCGCTCCGGACCGACCCGAGGCCCGGGCTCATCCTGCTCGACCTCATGATGCCCATCATGGATGGCTGGCAGTTCAGGGCGGAGCAGAAGAAAGACCCGGAGCTCGCGTCGATCCCGGTGGTGATCATCTCGGCGACCGGCCGCGACGAGTTCGTGTCCTCGCTCGGAGCGGCGCAGTTCCTCAAGAAGCCGATCAACCTCGAACAGCTGCTCGCCGCCGTCGAGCAGCACTGCAGGTGACGGCCCGTGGTGCTCTTCGTCTATGGCACGCTGATGCGCGGCGAGCGCGCGCACGAGCTGCTCGGGCGCGCGCGTTGCCTCGGGCTCGCCCGCACGGCCCCCCTGTTCGAGCTCGCCGATCTCGGCGCCTACCCGGCGCTCGTGCGCGGGGGCTCGACCGCGGTGGTCGGCGAGCTCTACGAGCCTGACTGGGAGACGCTCGCCTCGCTCGATATCTACGAGGGCTGCCCCGACCTGTTCCGGCGCGAGTCGATCGAGCTCGACGGGGGCGGGCGCTGCGAGGCGTACCTGATGCCGGCGGGCCAGGCGATGCGATTGCCCCGGATCGCATCGGGGGACTGGAGATCGCGGGGAGGATGAGCGGGTCAGGCGGGGCCGGTGCGGCGGGCTGGCCGCAGCCCTGACGGCGAGCCATCGTCCCGCTCGGCGCCCGTCCTGTCCTCGATCACGAGCAGCAACGCGGGGAGATCGCCCGCGTCGTTCCCGGTGATCCGAGACGGGCGTACCCGCATGACGTGGAGGCGCCCCCCGCGCTCCTCGACCTGCCGCTCGGTGGTGCTCATCGTGCCGATGACCTCGGCGACGACCGGCGCCAGGTCGACGCCGCTCCTCGGCTTCACCTCGAGGATGGACCTGCCCACGTCGCTCGCGCTGAGGCCGAGCAGCCTGTCGGCGGCGCTGGTGGTGCGGCGGATCCGCAGGTCCGCGCCGAGCATGAGTATCGGGACACTGAGGCTGCTCAGCAGGCTGCGCAGATCGTCATTGGCCAGCCCCAGCGCGATATTGGTGCTCTGGAGCTCCTCGTTGACGGTGGTCAGCTCCTCGTTCGTCGACCGGAGCTCCTCCCTCGCGGACTCGAGCGCATCGTTGGTCCTCCGGAGCTCGTCATTGCTCGCGAGGAGCTCCTCGTTCGCGCACAGGAGCTCCTCGTTCGTGGCCTCGATCTCCTCGATGATCGACAGGAGGTATTCCCTGGTGAGCACGAGCTCCCTGCGGAGCTGGACGATCTCCAGCTCTCTCGACGCGTCGCCCTGGCTCGGGGCGCCGCCCGGCGGATCGAGCCTGGTCGCGCCGGACTCGGTGAAGATGACGAGGAAGCAGCGCCCGCGCGGGAGCCGCACCTTGAGCGGCCACACCTCGACGTCGACGAGCCGGAGCTTCTCTCCGTGCCGGACCTTGATCTGCTCCAGGCGCGCCACCGTGCCCGAGCGCATCGACGCGTCGACGGCGACGCGGAGCCCGGGCACGAGCCCCTCGCGGGCCATCCTGAAGAGATGCAGGCTGGCGTCGCCCGGCGCCGGCTCGAGATAAGGCCCTGTCTTGCCCCGGAACTGGAGGATCTGCATCTCCTCGTCGATCACCACGCCCGCGGGGGCGTAACGCGCCATG
This sequence comes from Sorangium cellulosum, assembly GCF_004135735.1. GTDB lineage: Bacteria > Myxococcota_A > Polyangia > Polyangiales > Polyangiaceae > Sorangium > Sorangium cellulosum_F. The sequence goes on from NZ_CP012670.1 coordinate 2,061,457, forward strand.
ACGATGGCGTCGGCCTCGGCGCGCACCCGGTCCATGATCGGCCCATCGCCGGCGCCCGGCGCCTCCGCGGCGGCCGCGGGAGCGCTCGGGAGCGCGGGCGCGGTGGGGCCGGGGGAGCTCTCGGCCTCGGGCATGGCGCGCTTGCAGAAGATCCTGTGGGTCCGGTCCACGACACCGAACAGATCGGGCGTCGCGCCGACGCTCTCGGACGAGCCGAGGAGCAAGAAGCCGGTCGGCTTGAGGCCCTGGTGGAAGGTCTGCAACACCCGGCGCTGCAGGCTCGGCTCCAGGTAGATCATCAGGTTGCGGCAGCTGATGAGGTCGAGCTTCGAGAGGGGCGGGTCGGACGCGGCGTTGTGGCGCGAGAAGACGCACAGGTCGCGGATCGATTGGTTGACCTGGAACCCGCCTTGCACCCTGACGAAGAAGCGGCGCAGCCGGCCGGGCGAAACGTCGAGCGAGATGCTGTCGATGTAGATCCCCGCCCGCGCCCGCTGGATGGCGCCCTCGCTCAGATCGGTGCCGAAGATCTGGATGGCACGATCGCCGGCGTCGGCCTCGAGGAACTCGAGCAGCGCGATCGCGATGGAGTAGACCTCCTCGCCCGTCGAGCACCCCGGCACCCAGACGCGGACAGGGCAGTCCTCGGGTCTCTTGTGCATGAGCACCGGGAACACGTGGGTCTTCAGCGCGGCGAAGGCGTCCGGATCACGGAAGAACGCGGTGACCCTGATCAGGAGGTCCTGATAAAGCTCCTCGAGCTCGGCCGGCTGCGCGCGCAGGTAGTCGAGGTACTCCTGCAGCGTGGTGAGCCTGTGGAGCATCATGCGCCGCTGGATGCGGCGCTTCAGGGTGCTCTTTTTATAATGGCTGAAGTCCACGCCCACCGTGGCCTGGAGCAGCCTGAAGAGCTTGCCGAGCTCGGAGTCGACCCCGAAGGACGCGCCGTGCGTGAGCCACGGGGCGAGCGCGTATCCGGGGCGGCCCATCCTCGCGAGCTCCGCCGCGATCTCCTCGACGCTCAGGGTGAAGTCGACGCCCCCGGCAGAGACGGCGTTCCGCGGGAGCGCAGGCCGCTCGGCGCCGCGCGGGTCCTCGGCGAAGGTGACCCCGCCCTCCGCCTTCACGTCCTTCAGCCCGAGCGCGCCGTCGCTCCCGGAGCCGGAGAGCACGACGCCGACCGCGTTGGGCCCGAGCTCCCGCGCGAGCGAGCGCAGGAACACATCCGCAGCGCTGCTCGGCCCACCCTGGTCGCGCGGCGTGAGCTCGACGCTTCCGTTGGCCAGCGTCGCCTGGGCGTCCGGGGGGAGGACCTGGACGTGACCAGGCACGAGCCTCGCGCCCGCGCGAAGCTCGGTGACCGGCAGCGGACTGCGCTGCGCCGCGAGCTCGAGGAGGGGAGGGTCCCCGGCCTCTGCGTCGTAGATCAGCACGAGAGAGAGGCGTGTGTCGCGGCTCGGCAGGCGCCGGAGGAGCTCGGCGAGCGCGCCCCGCCCGCCGACCGAGGCGACCACGCAGACGACCGGAAACCGCACATCGCTCGCGGGGCGTGCCTCGCTCGCCGCGGCGGGCTCGCCGGTATCCAGGAGCGGGTCGAGCGCGCGCCCCGGCGCTGCCAGCCCGCCAGATCGGTGCGCGGCATCGCTCTGGCCCGGTGCCCTGAATTGCGTCCGGCGTGACTTCTTCTGTTCGGGCATGGTGGCTTGAACGGTTGAGCGCTCTCTCAGGCGCCGCGCGACCGCGGGGGACCTGACGAACGCGAAGCTACGGTTGCGATATGCGCTCGGTCAACGGGCCTGTCATCGTCTGGAACCGTCATCGTCAGGAACCGTCATCGTCTGGCATCGTCGGGTTGGACGTGGACGTCCGCTGGCATCGTCGGGTTGGACGTGGACGTCCGCTGGCATCGCCGGGTTGGACGTGGACGTCCGCGCCCCGGGGCCCCAGCCATCTTCTCGTGACGCCGGGAGGCCGCGAGGGGCAGCGCGCGGAGCGGTCATCTCAGCTCGAGCGCTCCAGGTGCTTGAGGAGTCGTTCGAGCTGCTCCAGCGTGTGTGCAGACTGGTCGGAGACCGCACGGGCGGAATCGACGAGTTTGCGTAGCATCTTCTCGTCCAGCGCTCCGCTGGGCTGGAGCCTGATCAGCGTCTCCAGCGCGGCATCGTGGCGCGCTCGGGCGGCGCGCGCCGCGGCCAGCGCGCGGCGCAGGCGCGCGCGGGGGGGCTCCTGGCTCTCTGCCCTGGGCCACCTGCTCGCGGTCGGATCGCCCTGCGCCTCCTCGGCGGGCGCCTCGCGGGCCGGGCGCAGCGCGGGCGCCCTGTCCGCCCGCGCCGGTCGGGCCACTCCGCTCGCCGGGTCGCGCGCTGGCTCCCCGCGCCCGTCACCCTCGTCGACACGGAGGCTGATCTCCCGCTCTGCGCCGGCCTCCGCGCCGGCCTCCCATCGGGCTTCGTCGACGATCTGCTTCGTCGCATCATTGACGAGGAATACCTGATCGGCGTCGTGGAATCGGTCTGCCCGCAGGGTCAGCAGCGCGGCGCGCGCCGCCTCGAGCGAGCGGATGTGCTTCATGAGCGCGAGCCGCCGGCCCCGGAAACGAACGTAGATGCTGTAGCTGGTCTGGGGCGCCATCTGCACGGCCTCGCGGGAACGACCACGTCATGCTGTGTCCGGCGTCCCTTTTGATAGCAGCTTTCAGGGGCAATCCGCCACGGCGCTGCGCCGGACAAGCCAGGCCCCGGCCCTGTTACGTTCCCACGCGTTTCTCTTCCCATGGTCGCCGCGAACGGGCGCTCTTCGGCGCTGCGGTCCGGACTCACGCCTCGGGGACCGCCGTCAGCAGCACCAGTCTCCCGGCGGTGCGCTCGGCCGCTCTGCACGCCGTGCGTACGAGCTGCCACTGCGCTTTCAAGAGCTCCGCCATCAGCGACCCGTCCTGGCAAAGCGCCTTGCAGAGGGACGCCTCGGCGTCGTCGCCGAAGGAGAGCACGCGGACCGCGATGGCGAGCGCGAAGTCCCTGGTCAGCCGGGCTCGCAGGTCGACGTCCGGCGTGCAGACATGGAGCGCGTGCGCGGAGAGGGCGAGCTCTATCCTGTCCTCAATCGATGTTCCGGCGTCGGTGCACCACTGGATCGACTGGCAGGTCTGCCGGAGCAGCTCCTGGATCAACCGTCTATCGTAAGCTGATGGTGTGCTCACACAGCCCTCCTCGACCGTTCCCGGTCCCGCGGAGGACCGCCTGGAGGGCGCCCGTCACCGGCCCGAGCGCGCGCTCGTCGAGCTGGCGCATGTCTGGACAACCCTGGATGCTCACCCGAGAGACCGTGCCCTCCGGGTTGCTCGATGGGGTGTCTCCCCAGCTCCCCGATTCACCCCCCGTCGCTGCCCCCTGCAGTCGGATCCCCCACAGATTATTACCTCGGCAGGAGCCTGGCCGACCGCTGGGACGATGAGGAATCCGGCGTCAGGCGTTGCCTGTACAACATCCTGGGCTGCTCGCCGCCGGGGTCGCAACACGTTCAGGCAGAACCTTACAGCGCCGCGCGTCCCGGTCCCTGCATCGCCGCTCGTCGCCGGGGGGCTTGACGCGCCGCCAAGGAGGCTCGCTGCCGCGTGCGCGCGGGGGGCTCAGGTCGCCTTGATCCTGGACCGCCGGCGCTCGCCGCTCGGTCTCGCGGCGGGAGGCGAGGCGGCGACCGGCGCCGTGCCCCGTGGCGCCGGATGGGTGACCGATAGGTCAGTCACGGCGCGTACCTCCGGGGCGAGCAGTCCGTGCATGAAGAGCTGGAGCGCCTGCGAGCACCAGGCCGCGATGTCCGGTCGCGACGGCGAGTCGATGATCTTGCGCACCAGCCGATCGAAGGCGCCGGAGATGAGCGCGGCGACGACGCTGGGATCGAGATCGCGCCGGTAGAGGCCGGCGTCGATCGCACGCCGGACGCGGCTCTCCACCTGGCGGGCGACGCGCTGCGCGAACTCGTCGATCAGGTAGGCGTAGGGGGCCCCGCCGCCGCCTGCCAGCATCATCTTGAGGAGCGCCCGGTTCTGCCAGCAGAACTCGATCACCTCGATGTCATGGGCGAGGAGCCGCTGGAAGTAGTCGCTGATCGACGCTGGCTCGTCCTCGAGGATCAGCGGGGGCGGCTCGACGCACCCCGCGAGCCGCGCCACGAAGGTCTCGACGATCTGCTTGAAGCAGTCTTCCTTGCTCCGGAAGTGCAGGTAGAACGCGCCCTTGGAGACGCCCGCGCGCTCGGTGATCTCCTCGACCTTCGCCGCGGCGAGGCCGCGCTCTGTGAAGGCAGCCTCGGCGGCGCGGAGCAACTCGATCCTGGCGCGGCGATCAGCGAGGCGGGGCATTTCTGACTGTCCGGTCAACGTCCGGAACAGGGCCACTATGGGAAGGTCGCGCGGGTCCGTCAAGACGGCTGGGCCGCCCTTCGCGCGACGCACCGCGTCCGACCGCCGCGCCGATCCCGGTGGCACGCGCGCTGCTCCCCGGGGAGCCATGACGACCGTGGCGAGACGAAAGGCGGCGGAGCGCAGCGCCGGCGATGGCGGAGAGACGGCGGCGGCGCTCATCCCCAGCGGCCCGTCCCTGCAGAGCCTGCGCGAGGCCGCCGCGGGCTGCAGGGCGTGCCCGCTCTGGGAGCGGGGGACGCAGACGGTGTTCGGCGAGGGCTCAGCGCGGTCGGGCGTGCTGCTCGTCGGGGAGCAGCCGGGCGACATGGAGGACCGCACCGGCAAGCCGTTCGTGGGCCCGGCGGGGCAGCTGCTCGATCGCGCGCTCGAGGCGGCGGGCATCGATCGGAGCCGGGCGTACGTCACCAACGTGGTCAAGCACTTCAAGTGGGAGCCGCGCGGCAAGCGCCGCATCCACCAGAGGCCCGACGCGCGCGAGATCCGCGCCTGCCTCCCCTGGCTCGCGGCCGAGATCGACGTGGTGCGGCCCGAGGTCGTCGTGTGCCTCGGCGCGACCGCGGCGCAGGCGCTGCTCGGCAGCTCGTTCCGGGTCACGCGTGAGCGCGGCCGGATCGTCGCCTCGCCGCTCGCGCCGCGCGCGCTCGCGACCGTGCATCCGGCGTCCATCCTCCGCATCCCGGACGAGGCCGCCAGGCGAGCCGAGCTCTCCCGCTTCATCGCGGATCTCTCCGCGGCGGCGCGCGCGCTCGGCTGATGCAGCACCGCCCGACGCCGCGCGCCGCGTCGCCGCGGCGGGGGCTCGCGATGGAGTAGGATGCGCGCCGATGAGCACGAGCCCACCACCGATCCCAGGCGCAGCTCGCCCGGCGCCGCCCCCGCAGGCCGGGAGCGCTCACGGCGCGAGCCCCAAGAAGGTGTGGCCGCTGATGCTCGCGGCGCTCGGGGTCGTCTACGGCGACATCGGGACGAGCCCCCTCTACGCGATGAAGGAGTGCTTCAGCCCGAGCAGCCCGCACCGCGTCGCGCCGACGCCCGACAACGTGCTCGGCGTGCTGTCGCTGATGTTCTGGTCGCTGATGATGGTGGTGACCGTCAAGTACCTGACGTTCATCACGCGGGCCGACAACGAGGGAGCGGGCGGCATCCTCGCGCTCCTCGCGCTCGTCCCGAGCGGCGAGCGCAAGGGCGACGGCCGCGGCCTCCTGGTGCTCCTCGTCCTCGTCGGGGCCTCGCTCCTGTACGGCGACGGCGTGATCACGCCGGCGATCTCGGTCCTGTCGGCCGTGGAGGGCCTCGAGGTCGCGACGTCGACGCTGAGGCCGGCCGTCGTCCCGATCACCTGCGCCGTGCTGCTGGCGGTGTTCCTCGTGCAGAAGCGCGGCACGGCGGGGGTAGGGAAGATCTTCGGGCCCGTGACGCTCGTGTGGTTCCTCTCGCTCACGCTGCTCGGGGCCAAGGAGATCCTCCATCACCCCGGCGTGCTCCAGGCCGTCTCGCCGGCCCACGCGGTGGGCTTCTTCGCCGAGAACCAGGGGCACGGCTTCCTGATCCTCGGCGCGGTCGTCCTCTGCATCACGGGCGGCGAGGCGCTCTACGCCGACATGGGCCATTTCGGGCGCACGCCCATCAAGTACACCTGGTACGCGATCGTCTGGCCGGGGCTGCTCATCAACTATTTCGGCCAGGGGGCCAGGCTCCTCGAGGACCCCGCCAGCGCGTCGAGCCCGTTCTACGCGCTGGTCCCCTCCTGGGCGCTCTACCCGACGGTGGCGATCGCGACCGCGGCGACCGTGGTGGCGTCCCAGGCGCTCATCTCCGGGGCCTTCTCGCTGACGCAGCAGGCGGTCCAGCTCGGGTATTTCCCGCGCGTCACGATCGTCCACACCTCGAAGGAGGAGGCGGGGCAGATCTACGTCCCCGAGGTGAACCGTGGGCTCCTGGTCTCGTGCATCCTGCTGGTGCTCACCTTCCAGACCTCGAGCGCGCTCGCGGCCGCCTACGGCATCGCCGTCACGGGGACGATGGGGATCACGACGATCGTCTATTACGTGGTCACCCGGGAGACATGGGGCTGGCCGGCCTGGAGGTCGCTCCCCCTGGCCGGGCTCTTCCTGACGGTCGATCTCGCGTTCTTCGCGGCGAACAGCGCCAAGCTCCTCCACGGGGGCTGGGTGCCCATCGTCATGGGCGCGGCCACCTTCACCGTGATGACGACGTGGAAGACCGGGCGCAGGTACCTCGCGGAGGCGATCAAGCCGGCGATCCTGCCGCTCGACCTGTTCCTCGAGGACGTGAAGCGCATGAAGCCGCACCGGGTGCGCGGGACGGCGGTCTTCATGGCGTCGAACCCGGAGGGCACGCCGCCGATCCTGCTGCACCACGTGAAGCACAACCAGGCGCTGCACGAGCAGGTGGTGCTCCTCTCGATCCAGGTGCTCAAGGTGCCGGAGGTGCCGCCCGAGCGGCGCGTGACCGTGATCCCGAAGGGCGAGGGGATCTACCGGGTCACGGCGTGTTACGGCTTCATGCAGACGCCGAACGCCCCGTCGGCGCTCGAGGCGTGCGCGCGGCACGGGCTCCACATCGATCTCGGGAGGACGAGCTACTATCTCGGCAGGGAGACGCTGCTGACGACGGGGCGCTCGAAGATGTCCCGGTGGCGGAAGGCGCTGTTCGCGTTCATCTCGCGGAACGCGCGCCCGGCGACGGCGTATTTCGGGCTCCCGCCGAACCGGGTGGTCGAGCTCGGCATGCAGATCGATCTCTGAGGGCCGCACCACCCCGCGCGGAGGTCAGGGGCCGGTGTACCGGGCCCGCGGCCGCAGCATGTAGCCCGCCTCGCGCTGCTCGAACGCGTGGGCGATCCACCCCGCGGCGCGCCCGACCGCGAACATCGCCGCCGCCGATCCGGCCGGCAGGCCGAGCGCGGCCGCGATCGCGACGAGGCCCATGTCGAGCGACGGCGGATCGAGGCCGGCGTCGCGCAGCGCGTCGACGAGCGCGAGCACCGTGCGCAGCGCCGCGCTGTGCGGCGCGAGCCCGCGCGCCGTGTCGAGCAGCGCCCGCGCGCGCGGATCGCCCTCCGGGTAAAGCCGGTGCCCGAAGCCGGCGATGGGCTCGCCGCGGCGCAGGCGCTCGTGGACCGCGGCCGCCGCGCGCTCGGGCCGGCCCGCCTCCGCGACCAGCGCCTCCACCCGGTCGGTGACGCCGCCGTGCCTCGGGCCGGAGAGCGCCGCGAGCCCCGCGCTGACGCAGGCGTAGAGGTCGGCCCCGGTGGAGGCGGCCACCCGGACCGCGAACGTCGAGGCGTTCAGCTCGTGATCGGCCGAGACCAGGAGCGCCCGGTTCACGGCGCGCTCGGCCTTCTTCGAGGGGTTCGCGCCCAGCGCGACGAGCAGGCGCTGCGCCGTGCCCTCGGCCTCCAGGGCGGCGGTCGCCCTGCGCGCGTCCCGGCCCAGGCCGACGAGCGCCGCCATCGCCCGCACGAGGGCGCGCCCCCGCGCGCGCTCGGCGTCGCTCGTGGGGATGCGCCCGTCGCCCGAGGGCGCCCCCACGTGGCGGGTCACGTCGTGCGCGCCGAGCGCGGGCACCGCGAGCGCGAGCGCGGTGAACGGCGGCGCGCCCTCGGGCAGGAGCGCCGCGAGCTTCGCCGGGCGGACGCTCAGCCGGGCGGGCCGGGGGGCCGGCGCGCCCGCCGCGGGCAGCTCCCCCGTCCACAGGAGCTCGGCGACCGCGTCGAAGGGCACGTCCGCGAGCGCCAGCGCGACCGCCTCGTTGCCCCGGTAGACGGGCCCGCGCGGGCCGATCGCGGTGAGCGCCGACTCGAGCACCGGCTCGCCCCACCGGAGCGCCTCGGCCGCGACCGGGCCGTGGCCGGCGCGCGCGTCGTGCCGCGCCTTGAGCCGCTCGATGTCCGCCCTGAGGTAGAGCCGCGCGCGGCCCTTCCCGCCGGGCACCCCGCGGAGCATGCCCCGGCTCGCGTACGCGTAGAGCGTCTCCCGCTTCACGCCGAGCAGCTCCGCCGCCTCGGCGCCGGTCACGTAGGCCGCGCGCCGCGGCTCCGAGGTAGGTAGATCAACCATGAGAGCTCCATCAACCCTAGATCAACCACGTCCCATGATCCACGCGGGCGCGCCTGTCATCGAGGCCGCCGCCTCGTCCCGGCGCCCTGGGCCCTCGAGCGCATCGAGGGCGATAGGGTCCATGATTGATTGTATAATCAAGGTTGATCAATATGTCATCCGGCCCGATCCTCCCTCCATCGGAGGTGGTCATGGGGAACGTGGCGGCGCCGCTCGCGAGCGGCCTGGAGGGCGTGGTGGTGGCGGAGACGCGGCTCTCGGAGGTGGACGGAGCGCGGGGGAGGCTCATCCTCGCGGGCCATGACGTCGAGGCGCTCGCCGGCGGCGGCGGGGTGACCTTCGAGGAGGTGTGCGGGCTGCTCTGGGGCGGCGTGCTGCCCGCGCCGGCGGAGCGGGAGGCGCTCCGGGCGGCGATCGCCGAGGGGCGGACGCGGGCGTTCGCGCTCCTCGGGCGGCTCGGCGACGCGCTCGGGGCGCGCGACGGCATGGACGCGCTGCGCGCCGCGGTCGCGCACCTCGAGGGCGACGCCCCGCCGGCGGCGATCGCCGGGGCGGTCGCGACGTTCGCGGCGGCGTGGGCGCGGCGCGCGGCGGGCGAGGCGCCGGTCGCGCCCGATCCGGCGCTCCGGCTCTCGGCCGACTACCTGCGGATGGCGCGGGGGGGCGCGGCGAGCGAGGCGGAGGCGCGCGAGCTCGACACGTATCTCGTGACCGTCTCGGATCACGGCATGAACGCGTCGACCTTCGCCGCGCGCGTCGTCACCTCGACGGGCTCGGACGCGATCTCGGCGGTGGTCGCGGCGATCGGCGCGCTCAAGGGGCCGCTCCACGGCGGCGCGCCGGGGCCGGTCCTCGACATGCTGGACGCGATCGAGGCCGCGGGCCCCCGCGGCGCGGAGGCCGCGGGCCGCGCCGAGCGCTGGATCCAGGCGGAGCTCGCGGCGGGGCGGCGGATCATGGGCATGGGGCACCGGATCTACCGGGTGAGGGATCCGCGGGCGGCGGTGCTCGAGCGGGCGATCGAGCGGCTCGCGCGGACGGCCGGCGGGGCGCGCGGCGCGCGGCTCGCGCTGGCGCGCGCGGTCGAGCGCGCGGCGGAGGCGGCGCTCCGCGCGCGGCACCCGGATCGCCCGCTGCGCGCGAACGTCGAGTTCTACACGGCGGTGCTGCTCGACGCGCTCGGGCTGCCGCGCGCCCTGTTCTCGCCGACGTTCGCGGTGGGCAGGGTCGCCGGGTGGTGCGCGCACATCGACGAGCAGCGGCGCGCCGGGCGGCTCATCCGGCCGAGCTCCCGCTACGTCGGCGGCGCGCCCGGCGCCGCGGCCCCGGCCGGCTGAGCCCGGCGTCCCCCTGCGCCGATCAGGGGGCGCGGCGCCGCCCTGAGCAGGGTGGTGGCCTCGTTTGGGGGGCTCACCTCCGGGGCTTGCGTTCCGGCGGGCCTATTTCGTGGCCCGCCTACACTCCAGCCCCTCCAGTGAGCCCCCCAAACGAGGCCACCACCCTGACCAGGGCCCCAGGGCGCGGCATTCCCGTGAGCCGGACGTCCGTGTCATCCCCGTCGATCTGAAATCGCCGACCCGGCGATCCCGCCATCCCGGAGGGCAAAAGAAGAACGCACCGGGCGCAGGTAGGACGTTGTTCGTCCATCGAAGTTGGCAGCTTCGCGGGGGCACTGGTATCGTGTTCAGTATGTCGCCCGTCGCCCTTGCCGCTCCTCTCGCCCGGGACCTCCTGCGCCATACCCTTCCCGAGTTCGAAGCGCGCGCCAAGACGCTCCCACTCGGCTTGCAGGAAATCAACGACGCCCTTCCGGAAGGGGGGCTGCCGCGCGGTGGTGTGGTCGAGCTCGCCGCGCCGCGGGGGCTGGGGCGCTCCACCTCGATCGCCCTCTCCGCGTGCGCGGCGGCGCAGGCGGAGGCGCGGCTGCGCGGGACGAGCGCGACGTCGGGGGCGTGGTGCGCGTGGATCGATCCGAGCGGCTCGCTCTTCGCGCCGGCGGTCGCGCGCGCGGGGGTGGATCTGAGCCGGCTGCTCGTGGTGCGTCCCCCTCCGGAGGTGCTCGCGAAGGTCGCGATCCGGATGGCGCTGAGCCGGGCGTTCTCCGTGCTCGTCGTCGACGTGGCCGGGGTCCCGGGCGCCTTCGGCCAGGCCGGGGGGAAGGGGGAGCACCGCGGGTCTCCGGTGGGGCGCCGCGAGGAGGACCTCGCGCGCTGGGTCAACGTGGTGCGCAAGCTCGCCCTGGCGATCGAGGGGAGCGACGCGGCGATCCTGCTCCTCACCGACCGCCAGGCGGCGCGGCCGATGCCCCTGCCGGTGGCGATGCGGCTGGAGCTGGAGCAGGTCGCCGAGGGGCGGCTCATGGTCCGCGTCGCCAAGGACCGCCGGGGGCGCGTGACCTCGCCGACCCCGGTGGTGCTCGGGCAGCGATCGAGGGCGGAGCGGGCGGCGGGCAACGAGCCGCGGCCGGCGCTGTCGCGGGCGTGAGGAGGAGGAGGCGATGGCGGTGAGGCGCATCGTGGCGATCGTGCTCCCGCAGCTCGCGTGCGAGCTGGTGAAGCAGCGTGGGCCGGTGTCTCCGAGCGGGAAGGCGCCGCTCGCGGTGATCCTCGGGGGCGACGACGAGCGCCGGGTCGTGACCGCCGGGCGGCCCGAGCGCGAGCCGCCGGCGCCGGCCGCGGTGATCGACGTGGTCGACGACGAGGCGAGGCGGTACGGGGTGCGGCCAGGGCAGAAGGTCGTCGAGGCGGCGGCGCTGGTCGCGCACCTGGCGATCCACCGGGTGACGTTCGCCGAGATCGACGCGGCGCTCGGCCGGGTCGCCGAGGTGGCGCTCGGCCTCGGGGCGACGGCGTCGATCCAGCTCGGCGAGCAGGGCGCTCCGTCGCGCGCCGGCGGGGCGCGCCCGGGGGCGCAGCGGGCGAGCCGCGCCGCGGAGCGCGCCTCCCCGGGCGCCGCGGCGCGGAGCCCCTGGGGCGACGGGCCTTACGACACGGTGTGGCTCGACATCACCGGGGCGTCGCACCTCGTCGGGGGCGAGGAGGCGCTGCTCGACGAGCTCTGCGAGCGCGTGGCGGCGCTCGGCCACAGGGCGCGGCTCGCGATCGCCGACGGGCCGCGGCTCGCGCAGGCGCTCGCGCGCTTCGGCGCGCACGCGGCGGACGGCGGGCGAGGGGCCGAGGCCTCGATCGCGCCGCCGGGCAAGGGGGCCGCGGCGCTCGGGCCGCTGCCGGTGCAGGCGCTCCCGGTCGAGCGCGAGGTGGCGAGCTTCCTCGTGCGGCTCGGCGTCCTCCGCGTCGAGGATCTCGCGCGGCTGCCGCGGGCGCAGGTGGCGGCGCGGCTGGGCCCCCGGACGAGCGAGGTGATGGAGCTGCTCGCCGGCCGCGATCCCGTGCCGCTCCTGCCGTTCGAGGTGCCCCGGCTGATCGAGGAGGAGGTGCTCTTCGACGAGCCGATCGAGAGCGCCGAGTCGCTCCTGTTCGTGCTGCGCGGGATGACGTCGCGGATCGCGTCGCGGCTCGCCGCGCGCGGCGAGGCGTGCGGGCGGCTCAACGTCGCGATCGCCTATGATCGATCGATCGCGCGGCTCCGCCAGGGCGAGCGCGAGGGCGACGGCTCCGCCGAGCCCTCGCCGGAGGAAGAGGAGCGCGGCCCGTCGCTGCGCTTCCACGTCGACATGCCGGTGCCGCTCTCGGACGCGGGCGATCTGCTCCGCCCCCTCAAGGCGAAGCTCGAGCGGATCGAGCTCGCGGCGCCCGCGGTGGGGGTCCACCTCATCGCGTCCCGTATCACGCGCGCCCGCCGGGTGCAGCTCGATCTGTCGCGCGACCGCTCGGCCGATCCCGACAGCCTCCCGGCCCTCCTGGCCGAGCTCTCGGCCGAGATCGGCGCGGAGCGGGTGGGCGTCCTGGAGATCGCCGACGCGCACCGCCCCGAGGCACGCTCGCGGCTCGCGCCGGCCGCGGACGAGGCGGCCGCGCGGGGGGCGCCGCGCGCGCGCGGCGCGGATCCGGGCGCGGCGAGCCCGGACGGGGGCGAGGCGCCGGCGCTGGAGCCGGCGCGGCTCCTCGCGCAGCCGATCCCGCTCGGCCGCGTGGGGCGCGGGACGATCGTGGCGATCGATCGGCACCTCTACGCGATCGAGCGGCTATCCTTCGTCATGCGGCTCGACGCGGTGGAGTGGTGGACGCCCACGCCGGCCTCGCGCGACTACGCGCGCGCCTGGCTGGTCTCGGGCTCTCCCTCCGGCCGGGCCGCCCAGGCGCGGCCCGGCGAGCTGCGCCCGCTCCGGGACGGCGCGAGCGCGAGCTCGTGCGGCGAGGCGTGGATCTACGTCGACCGCGCGACGGGCGAGGCGTTCCTGCAGGGGTGGTGCGAGTGAGCGCGGGCGCCCCGGTCCCGTTCGCGGAGCTCTGCGGCCGCTCCTGCTTCTCTTTCCTCGAGGGCGCCTCGCACCCCGAGGAGGTCGTGCACCGCGCCAAGGAGCTCGGCCTCGAGGGGCTCGCGCTCTGCGATCGCGACGGGATCTACGGCAGCGTCCGCGCGCACACCGCGGCGAAGAAGGTCGAGCAGCGGGTGATCGTCGGGGCCGAGCTGACGATCGGCGCGCCGCGCGCGGGCTCGGGGCAGCGCGCCGAGCGCGCGCCGGGGGCCCAGCCCTCGGTGGTCCTCCTGGTCGAGGACGGCGAGGGATACGCGAACCTCTGCCGCCTGCTCACGATCGCGCACGCCGACTGCGAGAAGGGGGCGGCGAGCCTCTCGGCGGAGGCGATCGCGGCGGCGCCGCGGGGGCTCACCGCGATCGTGCCGCTCGATCCCCTCGCGCCCGCGGGCGCGTCGAGCGCGCTGATGAGCACGCTGCGCGACGCGTTCGGCGAGCGCGCGCTCGCCGCGACGTGGAAGCACCTCGATCGCCGCGACGGCGAGCGCGTCGCGGCGGCCCTCGCGGCGGAGCGGCGCTACGGCCCCTGCGTGGTGGCGACGGCGCGCCCGCTCTACCATCACCCGTCGCGCAAGCCGCTCGCCGACGTGCTCACCTGCATCCGGACCAAGACGACGCTCGATCAGGCCGGGACGCGGATCACGCCGAACGCGGAGGCGTACGTGCGCTCGGGCGCGCAGATGGCGGCGCTGTTCCGCGACCACCCGGCCTGGATCGCGCGGACCGTGGAGGTCGCGTCCCGGTGCCGCTTCGCGCTGTCGGATCTCCGCTACAGCTTCCCGAGCGACGCCCTCTGCATGCCCGGGGAGACCTCGGATCAGGCGCTGCGCCGCCTCACCGAGGAGGGCTGCCGCGACCGTTACCCCGAGGGGACGCCGCCCGGGGTGCGCGCGCAGATCGAGAAGGAGCTCGCCCTCATCGCGAAGCTCGGCGTGGCGCCCTACTTCCTGAGCGTGCAGCAGGTCGTGAAGATCGCGCGCGCGCGGCAGATCCTCTGCCAGGGCCGCGGGAGCGCGGCGAACAGCGCGGTGTGCTTCGCGCTCGGCGTGACGGCGGTGGACCCGGCCCGGTCCAACCTGCTCTTCGAGCGCTTCCTGTCGGAGGAGCGCAACGAGCCCCCGGACATCGACGTCGACTTCGAGCACGAGCGCCGGGAGGAGGTGATCCAGGCGATCTACGACATGTACGGGCGCGACCGGGCGGCGATGGTCTCGGAGGTCATCGCGTACCGCGGCAAGAGCGCGCTCCGCGAGGTGGGCAAGGCGTTCGGCTTCTCGCCGGATCAGGTCGACCGGTTGAGCGGCCTCGTGCTCCACCACGAGGCGGACATCACCGAGAAGCGGGTGAGCGAGGCCGGCCTCGATCCGGACGACGTGCGCGTCCGGCAGGCCGTCCTGATGGCGAGCGCGCTGGAGGGCTTCCCGCGCCATCTCTCGATCCACGTCGGCGGCTTCGTGCTGTCGTCGGAGCCGCTCCACAAGGTGGCGCCGGTCGAGCCGGCCCGGATGGAGGGCCGCACGGTGATCCCGTGGGACAAGGACGACCTCGACGATCTCGGCTTCTTCAAGATCGACGTCCTGGCCCTCGGCATGCTGACGGCGATCCGCAAGGCGCTCGCGCTGATCCACGCGGACGGGTACGCCGCGCTCTCGGGGGCGCAGGCCCGCGCGGAGCCGGCGCGACGAGGCGCCGCCCCCGCGGGGGCAATGGGTCATGCGGCGCGGGACGCCGCGTTCGATCCGATCGCGGCGCTCGCGCGGATCCCGCCGGAGGATCCGGCCGTCTACGAGGCGATCTGCCGGGCCGACACGGTCGGCGTGTTCCAGATCGAGAGCCGCGCGCAGATGGCGATGCTCCCGCGGCTCAGGCCGAGCAAGTTCTACGATCTGGTGATCGAGGTGGCGATCGTGCGCCCCGGGCCCATCCAGGGCGGGATGGTGCACCCCTACCTGCGCCGGCGGACGGGGCAGGAGCCGCCGGTGTCCCCGCACCCGTGCCTGGATCCCATCCTGGAGCGCACGCTCGGCGTGCCGCTCTTCCAGGAGCAGGTGATGCAGATCGCGATGGTCGGCGCGGGCTACACGCCGGGCGAGGCCGATCAGCTGCGCCGTGACATGGCGGCGTGGAAGAAGCACGGGCGCCTGGAGCGGCACCGCGGGCGGCTCATCCAGGGCTTCGCGGAGCGGGGCATCCCGGCCAGGTTCGGGGAGATGCTCTACCAGCAGATCCAGGGCTTCGGGGAGTACGGCTTCCCGGAGTCGCACGCGGCGAGCTTCGCGCTGCTCGTCTACGCTTCGGCCTGGCTCAAGGTCCACCACCAGGCGGCGTTCACCTGCGCGCTGCTCAACGCGCAGCCGATGGGGTTCTACAGCCCGTCGGCGCTGGTGCAGGACGCGCAGCGCCACGGCGTGGAGGTGCGGCCGGTGTGCGTGGTGCACAGCGCGTGGGACTCGACCCTCGAGCCCGGCGCCGATCCCTCGGCGGGCGCGGCGATCCGGCTCGGGATGCGCCTCGTGAAGGGGCTCGGGGAGGCGGCCGCGGCGGCGCTCGTCGCGGCGCGGGAGGAGGCGCCGTTCACGAGCCTGCCGGATCTCGTGCGCCGCGCGGCGCTGAAGAAGAACGAGGTGGAAGCGCTGGCCGAGGCGGGCGCGCTCGCCGCGCTGGTGCCCGCGCGGCGGGAGGCCCTGTGGCGGGCGCGCGCGCCCCGCGTGGAGGGCCTGTTCGACGGCGTGCCCATCGAGAAGGACAGGGACGTGGGGCTCCCCCCGCTCAGGCCGCTGGAGCAGCTCGCGCTGGACTACGGCCGGGTGGGCCTGTCGCTGCACGATCACCCGATGCGGCACCTGCGGCCGGCGCTCAAGCGGCGGCGCGGGGGCGGGCGCGTGCGCACCGCGGAGGAGATCAAGGCGTCGCGCAACGGGGAGCGCGTGCGGGTCGCCGGGATGGTCGTCGGCCGCCAGCGGCCGGCGACGGCGAGCGGCGTGACGTTCATGACGCTCGAGGACGAGACCGGCGTGGTCAACGTCATCGTCCAGGGGCAGGTCTTCGCGGACCACGAGCAGGTGGCGCGGCACGCCGCGCTCCTGCTCGTGACCGGGCAGGTGGAGCGGCAAGGCGAGGTGATCCACGTGGTCGCGCGCGAGCTCGATCGGCTGGAGCTCCCGGACGGCCACGAGGTGTCGCTCAAGTCGCGCGACTATCACTGAAGGCGCGCGCAGCGGGCGGCGCGCGACGTCAGGGCGAGGCGACGACCTCGTCGATCATCGAGAGCAGCGTCGGCGCGTCGAACGGCTTCAGCAGCGTCCGGGCGCTGACCTGCTCCAGGAACGCCTTGCTCCGCTCCGTGAAGGCGCCGCCGGTCAGGAACACGATCCGGCGCTGCTGCTCGGGCGCCTGCTCCGCGAGCGACGCGTAAAAATCCATCCCCGTCATGTCCGGCATCATGAGATCGCACAGGATGGCGTCGTAGCGCTCTCCGGCGCGGATGCGGGCGAGCGCGTCGCGCGCGCTCGCCGTCGCGATCGTCTCGTGCCGCGGCTCGAGCGTCCCCGCGATGGCCCGCGCGAGGAGCGGCTCGTCGTCGATGATGAGGACCCGCCGCCGCAGCGCCGAGCGCTGCTCGGGCGCGGCGGGCCCGCCTCCCTCGCGCAGCCAGCGCGAGGCGCCGGCGCCCGGCGCGGGCGGGGCGCGCTCGTCGTCGGCGCTGGCCGCGGGCAGGGCGACACGGAAGACGCTGCCCTCGCCAGGGCGGCTCTCCACCTCGATCCGACCCCCCAGCGCCGTGACGATGGCGTGGCAGATCGCGAGCCCGAGCCCGAGGCCTTCGCCCTCCCCCTTGCTCGTGTAGAACGGCTCGAAGATCCGCCCGAGCGACTCGGGCGCGATCCCGGTGCCCGTGTCGCGCACCTCGACGACGACCCAGCCGGCGGGGTCGTGGCGCGTCGAGAGCGCGATCTCGTTCTGCTCGGCGAGCCCCTCCGGGATGGCCTGCGCGGCGTTCACGATGAGGTTCAGGAAGACCTGCGCGAGCCGCTGCTCGTTCGCCTCGACGGGCGGCACGTCCTGGAAGCTCCGGACGACGCGGGCGCGGTGCCGGAGCTCGTTCATCGCCATGTGGACGCACGAGTCGAGCACCCGCCTGATCTCGACCGGGCCCCGGCGGTCGGCCTCGGCGCGCGAGAACGTGTGGAGGTCGCGCACGATGATCCGCACCCGCTCGGCGCCCTCCCGGGCGTCTTCCAGGAGGCTCAGCACCTCGGAGAGCTCGCCCGAGGGCCCCCGGCCGTCGCCGCGAGAGCGGCCCCAGGGCCCGCCGCGCGAGGCGCCGCTCCGCCGCTCGAGCGCGCCGATGCGCCGGATGGCCGCGTCGACGTTCGTGATGACGAAGGCGAGGGGGTTGTTGATCTCGTGGGCGACGCCGGCGGCGAGCGTGCCGACGCTCGCCATGCGACCGGCGAGGACGAGGCGGGCCTGCGTCTGCGCGAGCGCGCGGCGCGAGGCGGCCTCGCGCACGGCGCGCTCGCGGACGACGGAGAGCCGCGCCGCGGCGCCCGCGCCCTCGCCGCCCACGAGCAGGAAATCGCTCGCGCCCGCCGCGACGATGCCCTCGATGTCCGCGTCGCGCTCGGTGATCGCGAGGAGGAGCACCGCCTCGCCGCCCGGCTGAGCCCGCAGCCGGCCGCAGAACGCCGCGGCGCCGGCCGGCTCGCTCCAGTCCACGGCGAGCACCGGCGGCCGCTCGCGCAGGCAGCGCTCGAGCGCGTCTTCCGGGTTGGAGGCGACGCTGACGTCCGGCACGTGGCGTCGCACCAGCGCTTCAACTCGATCGCTCGCCGCGGTGCGCCCGCGGAGGAGCAGGATGGCGGCCGGCTCCGCGCAGCCCATCGACGTCCTCTCAGCGTGTCTCAGCGTGTCCTTCGCGGACCTTTTACCGCATCTCCACGCCCGCGTGCAGGTGGGGTGATCCTCCGCCGTCCGTTCGCCTCGCCCACCTCACAGCGTCCCGGCTTCTCCGGGGTCACCCGCCTCGCGACGGGCTCGCGGTCGCGTCGTCGTCCGGGTCGCCGTCGTCGGCGACCCGCGACGCCCCGTCCGTGAGCGGCGGGTACAGGCCCTCGACGAACGCCGCGGAGAGCCGCTCCGCGATGCGCGCGTCCATCCGCGCCATCGCCTCGCGCAGCCGATCGATCTCCTCCGAGAGGCTCGCCTTGAGCGGCCGGCGCTGCGCCGCCTCCATGCCGGCGAGCGCCGAGCGCGCCTCGTCGAGGCGGGCGCGCGCCGCCTCGTCCGCGCCGGACTCCCGGAGCAGGTGCTCGGCCACGCGCACGCGCCCGCGGTAATGCACCCGCGTCCGCTCGAGGAAATCCCGGTACGGCTTCACGGCCCCGCTGAGCGCCTGCACCGAGGCCGCGAGCGCGCGCGCCTCGCCGCGGAGCGCCTCGCGATCGGCGTCGCCGAGGGCCGGGTTGTGCGCGACGTGCGCCTCGAGCGTCGCGAGCACCTCGCGGGCCCAGCGCAGGTGCCGTAGCCCCGAGGCGCCACGGGAGAGGCGCGGCCCGGGCGCCCCCTCCGGGGCCCGCCGCGCGCTCACGCCACCGCCGCCGCCGGCGCCGCCTCGCGCTCCGGGCGCTTCGCCGTCTCGTTGATCCGCACGCTGACGAGCTTCGAGACGCCGGGCTCCTGCATCGTGACGCCGTAGAGCACGTCGACCGACTGCATCGTGCGCTTGATGTGCGTGATCAGGATGAACTGCGAGTGGCTCGTCATGCTCCGGATCGCCTCGTTATAGCGGGCCACGTTCGCCTCATCGAGCGGCGCGTCGACCTCGTCGAGGATGCAGAACGGCGACGGCTTGAACTGGAAGATCGCGAAGATCAGCGACACCGCGGTGAGCGCCTTCTCGCCGCCGCTCATGAGCTCGATGTTCCCGAGCTTCTTGCCGGGCGGCTGCGCCAGGATCTCGATCCCCGTCTCCAGCATGTCGTCGGGGTTCGTCAGCCTGAGCTCCGCCTGCCCGCCGCGGAACATCTTCGGGAACAGCGCCTTGAAGCGCGCGTTGATGCCGTCGTACGTCGTCTTGAAGAGCCGCTTCGACTCGCGGTTCATCTGGGCGATCGCCTTCTCGAGGTCGTCGAGCGCCTTCTCGAGGTCCGCCTTCTGGCCCGAGTAGTACGTGTGCCGCTCCTCCGCCTCGGCGTGCTCGCGCACGGCGTCGAGGTTGACCGGGCCCATGCGGTCGAGCAGCTCCGTGAGCTCCTGGATGCGCGCGCGGTGCGAGGCGTCGACCGGCGGCCGCTTGTGGTAGTCGCCGACCACGCGGTCGAGCTCCAGCCCGCGGAAGCGCTCGCGCACCCCCTCGATGAGGTGGTTGTGCTCGACCCGCAGCCGCTCCAGCGCGAGCTCGTGCTTGCGGAGCTGCTCGGTGACCTCGGCGAGCTCCTGCCGCAGCCCCCGCAGGTCGGCCTCGCGCCCCGCGTGCGCCTGCCGCGCCTCGTCCAGCGCGCGCCGCGCCTCGGTCAGCGCGGCCTGCGCCGCGTGCGCCTCCGCGACCGCGCTCACCAGCGCCTCGCGCGCCATGACGATCGTCGCCGCGGCCTTGCCGGCGGCCGCCGCGCTCTCCGTCCGCTCCTGGTCGAGCCGGGCGATCCGGCCCTCGAGCTCGGTGCACGACCGCGTGAGCCGCTCGATCGTGCCCCGCGCCGCCGCGGCGCGCTCGCGCACGCGCGCCAGCTTCACCTTGCGCTCGGTCACGATCGACTGCTGCCCGAGCACCCGCTCGCGCCACTCGGCCGCGACCTGCTCGGCGTGCTCCAGCCCGGCCGCCGCCGCCTCGCGCGCCGCGCGCCCCGCCTCGAGCTTGTCCCGCGCCGCCTGCTGCTCGCTCCCGCCCGCGTCGAGGTTGTCGGCGAGGTCCTCGAGCTCGCCGCGCACCACGCCCTCGCGCTTCTGCGCCGCCGCGAGCTGCTCCTCCGCGCGGCGGAGGTCCTTCTCGGCCGTCACGAGCGCGAGCTCCCCCTCGTGCGCCTCGCTGCGCGCCCGCTCCAGCGCCGTCCCCACCTCGGCGATGCGCTGGCGGAGCTTCTGCTGCGCGTCGAGCAGCGCCGTCACCTCCTCCGACCTGGTCGCGACGAGCTCGTGCAGCGCGCGCATCTCGCGCTTCTGCTCGATCATGCCGGCCGCGACCGCGTCGCCCGAGCCGCCGCTCACCACGCCGTCCTCGCGCACGACCGTGCCGTCGAGCGCCACGAGCGCGCACCCCGCGCCCTCCCTCGCGAGCCGCGCGGCGACCTCGGCGGACTCGACGATCACCGCGTCGCCCACGAGGGCCCGCGCGAGCGCCTCGTCCTCGGGCGCGAACACGAGCCGGTCCACGAGCGGCCCGAGCACCCCCTCGCCGCGCGGCGGCCGCCGCGCCGCGCCGGCCACGAACGCCGGCCGCGCCGCGATCACGCTGGCGCGCCCGCGGTTGTTCTTCGACAGATCCGCGAGCAGCGCGAGCCCGCGCTCGACGTCGCTCACGACCGCGCACTGCAGCCGGTCGCCGAGCAGCCCGGCGAAGGCCGCGGTCAGCTCTGCCGGCGCCTCGATCCGGTCGGCCACGAGCCCGAGCAGCGCCGGGTCCTTGGTCTTGAGCAGGTTCTTCACCCCGGCGCCGACGCCCTCCAGCCGGGCGTGCAGCTCCTCGAGCGCGCGCAGCCGGTTGCGGCGCTGCCCGAGCTCGTTCTTCGCGTGCTCCACGGCGCGATCGCTCGCGACCGCCTGCTCCCGGAGCGTCCGCATCTCCGCGTCGAGCCGCGCGCGCTCCTCCGCGGAGATCCGCTTGCCCTCCGCGAGCTCCGTCACGTGCCGGGCGAGCGACGAGCGCCGCCGCTCGAGCTCCTCGGCCTCGACCATGAGCCGGCCGAGCTCGTCCTCGAGCTTCGTCCGCCGCTGGCTCATCTCCGCCATGCGCCGGTCGAACCCCGCGAGGGACGCCTCGGCGGCCGCGACCGCCGCCGTGGCGTCGGCGGCCCGCCGGCGCAGCGCGGCGACCTCGTGCTCGGCGGTGCGCTCGCCGTGCCGCAGCTCCTCGAGCCGCTCGTGCTGCTCCAGGGCGAGCTCGCTCTCCCGCGCCTCCTCCTCCTCGACGCCGGCGAGCTGCGCCTCGAGCTCCCCCTTCTCGGCCCGGAGCTCCTCGACCGTCTTCTCGAGCTCGGCCTGCTCCTTGGCCGCGGTGACGAGCCGCTCTTCCATGTGCCGGAGCCGGTCGCGCGCCCGCGCGATCTCGGCCTCGTGGGTGCGCACCTGGTTGTCGGCCGCGAACGCCTCGTTCTGCGCCCGCTCGGCCCGCTCCTCGCAGGCGAGGGCCTCGAGCCGGGTGACCTCGATCTCGGCCTCGCGCGCGGAGAGCGCCGTCCCCGCCGCCTGCGCCCGCTCGGCGTGCTCGGCCCTGCCGACCGACTCGTGCTGCGTGAGCACCGTGATCTCGAGGAGCTTGTGCGAGGCCTCGTGGAGCACGAGGTCCTCGAGCTCCTTGCGGTAGTTCACGTAGCGCTCGGCCTTCGCCGCCTGGCGCTTGAGCGACGCGAGGTTGCGCTGGATCTCGGAGACGATGTCCCCCACGCGGAGCAGGTTCTGCCGCGTCTGATCCATCTTCTGCTCGGCCTGCTTCTTCCTGGCCTTGTACTTCGTGATGCCGGCGGCCTCCTCGAT
Organism: Sorangium cellulosum; assembly: GCF_004135735.1. Lineage (GTDB taxonomy): Bacteria > Myxococcota_A > Polyangia > Polyangiales > Polyangiaceae > Sorangium > Sorangium cellulosum_F. The sequence continues at coordinate 2,083,091 of NZ_CP012670.1, forward strand.
GAGCAGCCGCCGGTCCTCCGGGCGCGCCGAGACGATGAGCCCGATCTTGCCCTGCTCGACGATGGAGTAGGCCTTCGTGCCGACGCCGGTGCCGAGGAAGAGGTCGGTCACGTCCTTGAGCCGGACCTGGGTCTTGTTGATGAGGTACTCGCTCGTCCCGTCGCGGAAGAGCCGGCGGGTCACGGCGATCTCCGCGTAGTCCCGATATTCCAGCGGAAGCTGCGACGCCGACGCCGGATCGCTGTTGTCGAAGGTGAGCGTCACCTCCGCCATGCCGTGCTGGGCGCGGGTCTCGGAGCCGTTGAAGATGACGTCCGACATCGACTTACCGCGCAGGTGCTTCGCGCTCTGCTCGCCGATGGCCCACCGGATCGCATCGACGATGTTCGACTTGCCGCAGCCGTTCGGCCCGACGATGCCCACCACGTCGGTGTCGAAATGGACCACCGTCCGGTCGACGAACGACTTGAACCCGCTGATCTCGAGCTTCCGAATGCGCATGACGTCCCCGGGACCGGCCAGACGGACCTGAACGTATCGTCACAGCACGCCACGTACCGTCACGTCTGGCGTTCCTGGGTCTACGTGCACTGGCACCGGGCGGCAAGACCGGAAGCCGTCCGTTCCCCCGCGGTCTACGGACCAGGTCTTGCCCCTGCGCTGATGGCGCTTGCCGAGGATAACCCTGTATGGGGCGCGGGACGTGCTTTTTGGCAGCCACCTTGACAGGTGGCTAACGTGGCCATATCCCTCGCATGGTTCGAGGAGTACAACGCCATGCCCACTTACGAGTACGCCTGCACATCCTGCGCGCATGAATGGGAAGCCGAGCAATCCATCAAGGAGGCACCGCTTTCGGAGTGCCCGGCGTGCAGCAAGGCGACGGCGCGCCGGCAGATCTCGCGCGGGACGGGGTTCATCCTGAAGGGCGGCGGCTGGTACTCCGACCTGTACGCCTCGAGCTCGAACAAGCCGGCGAAGTCGGATGGCGGCTCGGGGAGCACCGGGTCGGAGGGGAAGGGCTCGGGCTCGGACAGCGCCTCGTCGGCCGCTGGCAGCACCAAGAGCGACGCCAGCGCCTCGTCCGCCACCGCGACCGCCTGACGTCGGCCCGGCCGGGCGCCGGCTCGGCGGGCGCCGACGGGCGGCGGTGTGGTCAGCGCGGCGGCATCGCGCCGCCCGGCGACGCCGTCCGCGGCGCTGCGCGCCCCCGGCGCTGCGTGTCCACCTGCGCCGGGGGCGGTGCTAGGGTGGCCGGGATGGATGAGAGAAAGCGACTTGAGGAGCTCCGCCGGCAGCTCACGGAGCTGGATCAAGAAATCCTGCGCACCATCGAGCGCCGGGCGCGCATCGCGCACGAGCTGGCCAGGCTGAGGACGGGCACGGCCCGCTTCGCCCCCACGGCAGACGCGGCGCACGTCCAGGCGCTCGAGCGGGCCGTGACGCCGCCGTTCCCGGTGCGCGCTGTCCGGCCCATCTTCGTCGCCATCGACGCGGCCTCTCGCGCCTACGAGGTCGCGCCCCGGGTCGCGTACCTGGGCGCCGAGGGCGACTACGGCTGGACCGCGGCGCACGATCACTTCGGGGTCGGCGGCGAGTTCGCCCGCGCGGAGAGCCCCCTCGCCGCCATCGAAGAGGTCGCGCGCTCGCGCGCGGACTTCGCCGTGGTCCCGTACGAGTCGCTCAAGGAGGGGCCGATCTTCCCGACGATCCAGGCGATCGGCGGCGCCGATCTCAAGGTGGTCGGCGAGCGCCACCTGGTGCAGGCGCTCGACCTCGTGAACCGGAGCGGCAACCTCGCGGACGTCGAGCGGGTCTATGCCTCGCCGCAGGATCACGTGGCGTGCGTGAACTACCTCGAGCTCCAGCACCCGCGCGCGCTGGTGCTCGACGTGCGGGGCCCGCAGGCGGCCTGGGAGCTCGCGGCCGAGGACGGCGGCAGCGCCGCCATCGTCCCCCGCGGCTTCCGCGGCGGGCAGGAGCTCCGGGTCGCCCGCGAGAACGTCGGCGACGAGGGGGAGGTCCGGATGCGCTACGCGGTGCTCTCGCGCCTCCCCTCGCCGCGCTCGGGCCACGACGCCACGGCGATCCTCTTCAGCGTCCAGGATCGCCCCGGCGCGCTCCACGACATCCTCCAGCACTTCAAGGAGCGCAGCTGCAACCTCCGGCGGGTCCACTCCCGGCCCGTCCCCGGCGAGGGCTGGGACTACGTCTTCTACGTCGAGGTCAGCGGTCACACGACCGATCGCGCGCTCGTCGCGGCGCTCGAGGGCGTGAAGCGCGAGACCAAGATGCTGAAGATCATCGGCTCCTTCCCCCTGGAGCGCCCTGACCCGCCGCACGAGCGCGCTTGATGGCGAGGACGATGGCGCGGACCCTGCTGCATCCCCGGACCGCCGCGGCCCTGCGCCGCGCGGCGGGCGCGCTCGCGCTCGTCGCGCTCACCGCCCCGGCGCTCGCCGGCTGCGGCGGCGCGGACGACAGCCTCGCGCTGGTCGGCGGGGAGAAGATCGACGCGACGGCGATCGATCGCGATCCCCTCGCCGTCCTGCCGAGCGGCGCGGTGATGCTCGGCTACCTCGACGCGGCGGCGTTGTTCACCTCCAGCCTGGGAGGCGAGGTGAACCAGATCATCACGAGCCTGCTGCCGCTGGGCCCGGAGTCGAACTTCGTCCCCGCGCGCGACGTCGTGAAGATCCACGGCGGCCTCTATGCGATGCAGGGCGCGGACTTCTGCGCCGTGATGCAGGGCAACTTCGACGTCGACGCGATCCGCCGCGCCGCCGACGCGCGGACCGTCACCGTCATCGGCGCGCCGCTCGTGAAGACGCGCTACGCCGACAACGACCTCTTCACGGCCGGCAACGTCGGCTTCGTGGTGCTCACGCCCCACACGATCCTCACCGGCAACGAGACCGGCATGCGGCGGGCGCTCGACCGGCTCCGCTCCGGCAAGCTGGAGCGCTCCGTGCCCGCGTGGACGGTCGATCTCATCGGCACCAGGGGCGCGTCGTTCGCCGTGGCCGGCGACCTCTCGAGCCAGCCCGCCGTCGCGTCCGCGGCCGGGCAGCTCCCGTTCCTCGCGGGCCTGCAGTACGTGCGCATCATCGGCAACTTCCAGCCGCCCGGCGTGAATTTCGCCGGCGCGCTCACGTACGCCGATCCGCAGAGCGCGGCGAGCGGCGCGGTCGCGCTCCGCAACCTCGAGCAGATCGCCAAGATCGCGAGCCTGCTCTCGTCGTGGGGGTTCGGCTACGGCTCGGTCCCGCCCATGCAGGTCGCGCAGCGCGAGAGCGACGTCGCGTTCACGGTGCCCCTCGGCGAGGGGATCGTGCGCATGCTGCTCCGCACGGCCGCCGAGACGGCGAGGAGCGTGGCGCTCCTGCGATGACTCACGCCTTCCGGAGCGGCGCGCGCGACGGCGGCGCGGCGTGGGCGGGGTCGTCCGGCCACGCGTGCTTCGGGTAACGGCGGCGGAGCTCCTTCGCGATGGCCGGGTAGTGCCGGGCCCAGAACCCCGACAGATCGGTCGTGACCTGCACGGGGCGCTGGTTCGGCGCGCACAGGTGCAGCACCACGGGCACCCGCCCGCCGGCGACCCGCGGCCCCTCCGCCATGCCGAAGAAGTCCTGCAGCCGGGACGCGAGCGACGGCGGCGCGCCCGCGGTGTACTCCAGGCGCGCGCGCCGGCCGCCGGGCAGCGTGATCGCCTCGGGGGCGAGCTCGGCGAGCGCTCGCGCCTGCGCAGGGCTCAGCGAGGCGTGCACGGCGCCCGACAGGTCGGCGTCGCGGAGCTCGGCGAAGCTCCTCCGGCCCTCGCAGAGCCCCGCGAGCGCGGTGAGCACGGCGCCCTCCCCGACGTCGGGCAGCCCGGCGTCCGGGCAGTGCGCGCGCACGAACGCGACCCGCGCGAGCCAGCGATCGAGCGCGTCGCCGTGCGCGAACGCCCGCCACCCCTTCGCCCGCGCCTGGGCGGCGAGCTCCCGCGCCGCCGCTCGCGACAGCGGCCCGCCCGCGTCCAGGGCCGGGCGCGCCTCGTCGAGCACCAGGGCGTCGTACGAGAGCCGGCGCACGACCTCGACGCGCTCCGCGGCGGCGCTCCACGTCGCCTCCGTGGTGTCCCGGATCGCGTCCGTGAACAGATCGAGCAGCCAGTCCGCCTCGATCGCGCTCGCCGCCCGGACGACCGTGCGCGCCGAGCGCCCCTCGCTGCGCTCCTCGATGTCGACCGCGACCACGAGGTCGACGTCGTCCACCGCGCTCGCCTCGGAGAGCGCGGCGGTGCCGCCCGCGGCGAGGACGATCTCCCGCCCGCTCCGCCCCGAGGCGTTCGCCGGGCGGCGGAGCCGGCCCACCCGGTCGGGGTAGCCGGTGAGGATCGCGATGCGCTGCGCGACCTCGCGGGCCTCCGCGGTCTCCGGCGGCGCCGCGCGCCGGGGATCGGCGAGCCGCGCGAGCTGCTTGCGCGTCCGCTCCACGGCGAGCGCGCGCGCCGGGTCGACGCCGAGCCACCGCAGCCGGTCCGCCGCGAACCGCGCGCGCGCCGCCTCCTCGAAGGCCTGGAGCGCCGCGAGCAGGTCGGAGCTGTGCCGCGCGTCGCCCCTCCGCCCGTGGGCCTCCCGCGGGCCCCCGGGCGCGCCGAGGTCGCGCTCGGCGACGAGCGCCGCGAGGGCGCACCCGTCGTCGGCGACGCCGCGCCGCTCGGCCTCGACGATCATCCGCGCCTGCCGCGGGTGCGCCGGGAAGCGCAGCATCCGCCGCCCGGTCGGCGTCACGCGCCGCCGCTCGTCCAGCGCGCCGAGCCGCACGAGCAGCGCCTCGGCCGCGGTGAGCGCGGCCGGGGGCGGCGCCTCCAGCCACCCGAACCCCTCGAGATCGGCGACCCCCGCCGCGCAGAGCTCGAGCACCGTCTCCGCGAGATCGAGCCGGCGGATCTCGGGCGCCTCGTGCTCCGGCCGCGAGGAGAGATCGCCGCGCGTGTAGAGCCGCAGGCAGCGGCCTGGGCGCGTCCGCCCGGCGCGGCCCGCCCGCTGCGCGGCCGAGGCGCGGGCGATCGGCGCGACGCGGAGGGTCGGCAGCCCGGACCAGGGCGCGTGCGCGGCCACGCGCGCGAGCCCGCTGTCGATGACCGCCACGACGCCATCGATGGTGACGGAGGTCTCGGCCACGTTGGTCGAGAGGATGATCTTGCGCCGCTCCGCGGGGCGCACCGCGCGGTCCTGCTCCGCGGTCGAGAGCGAGCCGTGGAGGGGGAGGAGCAGGAGATCCGCGCTCCTGGCGAGGGCCGCGCACGCCTCCATCGACCGCCGGATCTCCGCGGAGCCTGGCAGGAACACCAGCACGTCGCCGTCGAGGCCCTCGTCGACGAGCTGCTTCACCGAGGAGGCGACCAGGCTCTCGAGCGTCCGGTCGCCCCAGTGCGCCGGGGCGCGGCGATCGCCGGCGAGGGCCGCCGCGCTCGCGCGGGCGCTCGGCAGGTGCTCGATCGCGACGTCGAACATCCGCCCCTCGGCGCGCACGATCGGCGCCATGGGGCCCGGGGCCGCCGGCGCGCCGAGCCCCTCGGCGGCGCCGGCGAGCGCGGCGGGCTGCGCCGGCGCGCCGCCGAGGAACGCCGCGATGGGGCCGGCGTCGAGCGTCGCCGACATGACCACGATCCGGAGATCGGGCCGCGCGCCGCGCTGCAGCCGCCGGAGCAGCGCGAGCGCGACGTCGCCCGCGAGGTGCCGCTCGTGAAACTCGTCGAGCACCACGGCGCTGACGCCCCGGAGCTCGTGATCGACGAGGAGCCGCCGCGTCAGCACGCCCTCGGTGACGAAGCGGATCCGCGTGGCCGGGCCGGCGGCCTCCTCGAAGCGCATCGTGTAGCCCACGGTCTCGCCGACGCGCTCGCCGAGCTCCTCGGCCACGCGGCGCGCCGACAGGCGCGCGGCGAGCCGCCTCGGCTCGAGCACCAGGATCTCGCCGCGCTCCGCGAACCCCGCGTCGAGCAACGCGCGCGGCACGCGCGTCGTCTTGCCCGCGCCGGGCGGCGCCTCGAGCACCACGCTCGGGTGCGCGCGCAGGGTGGCGCAGAGATCGGGGAGGATCGGATCGATCGGCAGCGGCTGCATGGCTTCGGCGCGCTCCCCTCGCAGGGGGCGGGGCGCCCGGAGCCTAGCAACCCTGGGCGCGCGCGGAGCTGTGATACTCGTCGAGGACCGTGAGCGCCTCGACCGATCCGACCCATCTTTCCGCCACCGCCCTCTCGGCGCTGCTCGGGGCGCGCGAGATCAGCGCCGAGGAGGTCGCGCGGGCGCACCTCGCGCGCATCGACGCGCTCGAGCCGGAGGTCCGCGCCTTCACCCAGGTGTTCCGCCGCGAGGCGCTCGCGGCCGCCCGCGGGCTCGACGACGAGCGCCGCCGCGGGGACGTCCGGGGGCCGCTGCACGGGCTCCCGATCACGGTCAAGGAGTCGCTCGACATGGCCGGCATGGCCTCCACGCTCGGCGTCGCGGCCAGGAGCGGCCACCGGGCCGAGGGCGACGCGGGCGTCACCGCGCTGCTCCGCCGCGCGGGCGCCGTGATCCTGGGGCGCACGAACGTGTCGCAGATGCTCCTGTTCAACGAGGCGCGCAACCCCCTCTTCGGCCAGACGGCGAACCCGTGGGACCTCGACCGCAGCCCGGGGGGCTCGTCCGGAGGCGAGGCCGCCGCCATCGCCGCGGGGATGTCGCCGCTCGGCATCGGCACGGACGTCGGCGGCAGCATCCGCGTCCCCGCGCACTGCTGCGGCATCGCCGGCTTCAAGCCCACGCTCGATCGCTGGACCAACAAGGGCAGCAACACGGCCCTGCTCGGGCAGGAGGCGATCCGCTCGCAGGTCGGCCCGATGGCCAGGAGCGCCCGCGACCTCGCGCTCGTCATGGCCGAGCTCGATCCGGCGGCCATGGCCGAGCTGGACGTGCGCGTGCCGCCGTTCCCGCTCACCGAGCCGGCGAGCGTCGAGGTGGCCCGGCTGCGCGTCGGGTTCTACTGCGACGACGGCCTGGTCCCCTCGTCGTCCGCGGTCGCGCGCGCCGTCGTGAAGGCGGCGTCGGCCCTGCGCGCGCGGGGCGCCACCGTCGTGCCGTTCACGCCGCCTGGCATCCCGGACGCGATCTACGCGTATTTCGCGGCGCTCTCCGCGGACGGCGGCGCGACGGCGCTGTCGCTCATGGAGGCGGGCGACGGCGCGGACGTCGACGTCTCTCTCCGGTCGCTCCGCACGCTGGCGTCGCTCCCGCCGTTCGCGCGGCGCGCCGCCGCGCGCGTCGCCGGCCTCGCGGGCGAGCGGAGGCTCCAGCGCCTGCTCGAGGTCAGCGGGGCGAAGACCGTCTCCGACTTCTGGCGCATCACGCACGCGCTCCGCGAGGCGCGCGCCGCGATCGCGTCGGCGATGCGCGCCGAGGCGCTCGACGTGCTGCTCTGCCCTCCGTACGCCACGCCGGCGCTGCCGCACACCGCGTCGCGGGACTTCGTCCTCGCGAGCAGCGCCGCGATGCTCTGGAACCTCGCGCAGTTCCCGGCCGGCGTCGTCCCGGTGAGTCGCGTGCGGGCCGAGGAGGCGCGCCGGGAGCGGCCGCGCGACCGCCTGGAGAGGCGGGCCGCCGAGGTCGACGCGCGGAGCGAAGGGCTGCCTGTCGGCGTCCAGGTGGTGGGCTACCCGTTCTGCGACCACGTGGTGCTGGCCGCCATGATCGCCCTCGAGGACGAGCTCGCCGGCGAGCCGGATCGTCCCATCACGCCGGTCTCGCCGCCCTCGCTCGCCGGCTGACGCGCGAGCCTCGAGGCGCGCCAGCGACATCGGGATTCCATCGCGGCGCCGCGTCGGCGCCGCGCGGCGTCGCCACGATCCGGCTCAAACACAGGCCCTACAAAGCCGAAAGGTCCGCCGGAGAATCATCTCCGCCGGACCAGTCGGGGCGAGTGGATTCGAACCACCGACCCCTTGACCCCCAGTCAAGTGCGCTAACCAGGCTGCGCTACGCCCCGGGCCACTCCGCCGCCTCGTTTCGGTGCGGAGCGAGGGCGCACCGTAGTCGAAGCTTCGAGAATTGCAAGGACATCGCGACGCTCATCGCAAGGTCGGTCCGGACGGGGCGCCGGAGCCGAGCCAAACCGCGCGGGGCGGGCCCTGGAAGGCTCCGGAAGAAGGCCGCGGTTCCTCAGGAGGGCGGCGCGAGCGCGGGCGCGCGCTCCGAGCGGCGCGATGGAATCGTCCGGAGCGCGGCCGCGAGGCTGTCTCGGGTGCCCGCCGCGACGACGATCCCGTCGTCGCTCCTGGCCCATGCGGCCACGTCGCCCGCGTCGCACGCGATGACCGGCACGCCGAGCGCGCGCGCCTCGCGTACCACCGTGGGGGCGGCCTCGTGCGACGACGGGTGGAGCAGCACGTCCGCCGCCGCGATCCACGCGAGCGCCTCGCGCCTCGGGAGCGCGCCCGTGAAGCGCACCTCCGCGCTGACAGCGCCGCCGCCGCCCGGCGAGCTCCCCCGGGCGCCGTCGCCTCGGCGCGCGAGGCGCTCGAGCGCGGCGCGCTCCGGGCCGTCGCCGATCACGACGAGCCGCAGCCCGGGGCCCACGGCGCGCGCCGCCTCGATCGCGAGCTCGACCCGCTTGGTCGCGATCAGCCGGCACGCGACGACCGCGAGGCGCTCTCCCGGGCCTCGCAGGATCTCGCGCCGGAGCAGGCGCGCGCGCTCCGCGACGGGGGGCAGCGCGATCGCGGGGGGCTCGACGCGCGACGCGTCCATGAGCGCGCGGGCCTGCTCCGGCGCGAGCGAGCTCGCGAGCGCGTCGCGGAGCGCGCGCGCGGCGAAGGCGAAGCGCGCGCCGCGCCGGAGGAGCGCGCCCACCACCGCCGTGCGGAGCGCGCGCGGCGCGCGGAGCAGCAGCCGCACGTCGGCGCCGTGCGCGCACGCCTCGAGCGGCGCGCGCGACCCGGCGAGCAGGAGCGGCCACGCGCAGGGGACGATCCAGTGCGCCACCGCGCGATCGACGGGCCCGAGCGCGCGGAGCCGCTCGAGCACGCCGGCGGCGAACGGGGCCACGGAGAGCAGCCGGAGCGGCGACTCGAGCGCGCGCGCCGCGGCGCCCGGCCACGCGAACAGCGCGCCCCCGCCCGCGCGATGCACGGTGAGCCCGCCGTCCTGCGAGGGAGGGGAGAGGAGCGAGCCTCCGGCGGCGATCACATGGACATCGGCCCCGCCGCGCGCGAGCGCCTGCGCCGACGACCTCACGAAATGGCCCGAGGGATCCTCCGAGCCGGCTGGATAGGACGTCGTGACGACGACGATGCGCATCGGACCTCGGGGACCGGGGCGCGCCATGCTCCACGCTCGGATCGAACCGAGGCGCAGCCGGTCACGCCGCTGAGCGTGGCTGCTGAAACAAGAAAGCCAGGACCCAGAGCCCACGCGATCCGCCTGAACAGGCGGACCCCGCGTCCTCTGCGTCCCGGCCGTTGCTCTGGCGAGGACGACGATCGCGCCAGGCTCTGTCCATCGAGCGGCTGCCGAGCGGCTGCGTGCCCCGGTCTACCGGTCGAGCTCGCTCGACAGGCCGCAGGAGCCCTCGCCCGTTCTCTCCGGGCGTGAGCCGCTCGCGATGTTCGTCCGCCGGAACCTAGGCGACCATGTCCATCTTGGACCGCTTCCGGCGGCGCCGCGCGGCCTCCGAGGCCTTCTTACGTCGCTTCACGGACGGCTTCATGTAATGCCGACGCCGCTTCAGCTCGCGGAGGATCCCCTCGGCGGCCATCTTCCTCTTGAGGTGTTTGATGGCGCGCTCGATACCCTTGTCGCCCACGGCGACCTCGAGCGGTTTGCACTGGATGGCGTCGGTCGGCATGTCTCGAAGCGTCCTCTTGATCGGATGAAAACGGGCCCAGTCTTGGAGGCCGGACTGAAATTGCAAGCCGGCGGGAGGCCGGCAGCGCGGGGCGCGCACTATGGCAGAGGCCCCCGAGCCTCGCAAGAGCCATCCCGGTGAGGCCGGCCTCATCTTCATCGTCATCGTCTTCCTCGTCCCGCCATCGGCCGCGCCAGGCCCCGTCCGGAACATCCTGATGCGACGCGTTGTCATGCCCGCCGTCGATTGTCAGGACTTGCAATTGAGAATCTTTCTAAGTATCTACCTCCCATGGCCGCCCCGCGAACGCCTTCTGCGAAGGGTTCCGCGCCCCGTCCTTCTCCCCGGGGGCGTGTGGGCGGCTTCGACCGCGAGGCGGTCGAGGAGGATGCCCGGGTCGCGTCCATGCTGGCGTGTGTCAGGTCCTCGGGGCTCAAGCTGACGCCGCAGCGCCTGGCGATCGTCCGCGAGCTCGCGGTCGATCCCACCCATCCGACGGCTCAGGAGCTGTTCGAGCGGCTCCGGCCGGCGCTGCCGACGATGAGCTTCGCCACCGTGTACAACACGCTGGACGCGCTGGCCTCCGCCGGGCTCTGCGCCGCGCTGTCGCTGTCGCCCGGCGCGGCCCGCTTCGATCCGAACATGGCGGCGCATCACCACGCGGTGTGCGACCTCTGCGGGCTCGTGCGCGACGTGCCGTGCGAGCCCCCGAGCGAGCGCGCGGCGGAGCCCCTCTCCGCGTCGCTCGCGGCCGCGCCCGGCTTCGAGGTGCGCGCGGTAGAGCGGATCTACCGGGGCGTTTGCGCCGACTGCGCGAGATCGGCCCCGGGCGAGGCGCGCGCGCACGCGCAGCCTCGAGGTGCCGGGCACGCCGGCGCGGGCGAGCCGCGCGCGGGAGCGCGACGCGCGCGGCGCCCGGAACGTGTCTAGCGGAGCCCCCGCGCCGCCGAGCGGATCTGCGCGGGGCATCAGGGTCTCATCCCAGCCGTTCAACGAAGGAGAACGAACACGATGACAACCAAGCAGCTTACGGGCACCAAGACGCACCAGAACCTGAAAGACGCGTTCGCCGGCGAGTCGCAGGCGAACCGCCGCTACCTGTACTTCGCAAAGATCGCGGACGTCGAGGGCCGCCCGGAGGTCGCGGGCCTCTTCAAGGACACCGCCGACGGCGAGACGGGCCACGCGCACGGCCACCTCGACTACCTCAAGGCGGCGGGCGACCCGGCGACCGGGCTGCCGATCGGCAACACGGAGAAGAACCTGAAGGCCGCCGTCGCCGGCGAGACCCACGAGTACGAGACGATGTACCCGGGGTTCGCCAAGGAGGCCCGTGAGGAGGGCTTCGACGACATCGCCGAGTGGTTCGAGACGCTCGCCAAGGCCGAGAAGTCGCACGCGGGGCGTTTCACGAAGGCCCTCCAGTCGCTCGACTTCTGAGCGGATCCGGTGAGAGCGCGGGCGCCCAGGATCGGCCGAGCCGCCGGCGGCTCGATCCGGGGCGCCGTCGCGACCGCTCGTTCCATCGTCTCGCGTCGAAGCCGCGCGGCAAGCGGCCTGTTCGCCACGAACCCCAGGTGATTCCCAGGTGATGTTGAGAGGAACCGACCCGTGAGCGTCATCCGGCGTGCACCCGATCGTCCACCGGCGACGTCGCCGAACGACGAGCGATACCTCGATCCCCGCGATCTCGAAGCGGAGCTGCGGCGGACCTTCCAGATCTGCCACGAGTGCCGCATGTGCGTCGGCTACTGCGGCTCGTTCCCCGAGCTCTTCGCCCGCGTCGACCGGGACATCGAGGCCGGCGTCGCCGAGGGGGCCGAGGCCCTCACCTACGAGGACTTCAAGGCGATCGGCGACGAGTGCTGGCAGTGCAAGCTCTGTTATATCAAGTGCCCCTACACCGCCGACGAGCACGCGTACGAGCTGCTCGATTACCCCCGCGTGCTCGCGCGCGAGCGCGCCGCGCGGGCGCAGCGCGAGGGCATCCCGCTGGTGGACAGGATCCTCGGCGAGCCGCAGCTCATCGGCGAGCTCGGCTCCGGCGTCGTCGCGCCGCTCTCGAACCTCGTGCAGGCGAGCCGCCTGCTGCGCAAGGTGCAGGAGAAGGTGACCGGGATCTCGTCGGAGTTTCCGCTCCCGGAGCTCGCGCGCAAGCCGTTCTCGTCCTGGTTCGCGGAGCACAGCCCCGCGGCGGACGCCGGCAAGCACGGCTCGGTGGTGCTCTTCGCGACCTGCTACGGCGAGTACAACACGCCCGGGGTCCCCGAGGCGGCGGTCCGCGTCCTCGAGCACAACGGCTACGCCGTGCACGTCCCCGGCTGCTCCTCGGCGGGGGGGGATCCGCGGGACGCCGAGACCGGCAGGCTGACGTGCTGCGGGATGCCGAACCTCGACGGCGGCGATCTCGACGCGTTCATGGCCAAGGTGAAGGAGAACGTCGCGCTCCTGCTCCCGCATGTCCGCAGGGGGAGGAAGATCGTCGTGGTCGGCCCGACGTGCGGCTACACGATGAAGAAGGAGTGGCCGGAGTACCTGCACACGGCCGAGGCGCGCGAGGTCGCGGCCGCGACGGTCGACATGATGGAGCTCCTCGTCCAGCTCGGGCGGGAGAAGAAGCTGAACCGCGAGTTCAAGAAGGGCCTCGGCACGATCGCGTACCACGCCGCGTGCCACCTGCGCGCCCAGAAGATCGGCTTCCCCGGCGCCCGGGTGCTCGGCGTCGTCCCCGACACCGAGGTGCGCGTCGTCGAGCAGTGCTCGGCCGTGGACGGCACGTGGGGGATGAAGGCGGCCCACTACGAGACCGGCCGCAAGTACGCGTCCAAGCTCGTGCGCGGCGTCGCGGACGCGGACGTCATCGTCAGCGACTGCACCCTCGCCGGCCTCAGGATGGTCAAGGAGAACGGCGCCACGGTGCTGCACCCGGTCGAGGCGCTCGCCCACGCGTACGGGCTCGGCCCGACGCCGTCCCTCGACCCGAAGTCGTAAAGGAGAAGAGCAGTCATGCGCCCCATCGATCGCAACGAGGTGCTCGGGATCGGCGACTACGAGGCGATCCGAGAGCGGTTCCGCGGCCGCGTCATCGAGGAGAAGCGGCCCCGCCGCGTGCGGATCGGCGACCACCTGACCGCGGTGTTCGAGAACCGCGACTCGGTGCTGTTCCAGATCCAGGAGATGCTCCGCACCGAGCGGATCACGAGCGAGAGCGGCATCCTCCACGAGATCGAGACCTACAACGATCTCATCCCGGGCGAGGGACAGCTCAGCCTGACGCTCTTCATCGAGATCCCCGACCGGTCGCTGCGCGACCGGATGCTCGTCGAGCTCGCCGGGATCGAGGACACGGTGTCGATCGAGGTCGACGGCGTCGCTGCGCGGGCGGTCGGCAAGCGCGACGGGGCCGCGGAGGGACGCACGACCGCGGTGCACTACCTCAAGGCGGATCTGCCGGCCGGCGCGCAGGCGGCGATCAAGGCGAGGAGGGCGGCGGCGTCGCTCGTCGTCTCGCACCCGCGCTACGCCGTGAAGGTCCCGCTCGGGAGGGCGACGCTCGACAAGCTCGCCGAGGATCTCGCCTAGGCGCGATGGTCTCCTTCGAGCGCCCGATCCGGTTCGAGGAGGTCGACGCCGCGGGCATCGTGTTCTTCGCGCACCACCTCGCCTACGCGCACGAGGCGATGGATCGGTTCTTCGCGCCGCTCGACGGCGGCTATGCCGGGCTCATCCTCGGGCGGCGGATCGGGCTGCCGGCGGTGCGGGTCGAGGCCGACTACGCGGCGCCGGCGCGGTACGGCGAGGCGCTCCGGATCGAGACGTCCGTGGTCCACCTCGGCGGGAGGAGCGCCACGCTCCGGTACCGCATGATCCGCGCCCATGACGGCGTGCTGTCGGCCGATCTCCGGCACACGGTGGTGACCACCGATCTCGTGCGGCTCGCGTCGGTCCCGATGCCCGAGGACGTCCGCGCCCTGCTCCGCGCGCACCTCGAGCCTGATCCGGCGCCCGCCGGCGCCGGTCGATCAGGGTGAGCGCGCGGCCGCGGCCGGCGCGGGCGCGCGCGCCCGCCGCCGCGCAGGTGGGCGAGGCGGCGCCCGGCGCGTCGCTCAAGCGGCGCGTCGAGCTGACGCTGCTCCGCGACAGGGCGCACTACGACGCGCTCGTGATGGGCGCCATCGCCAGGGCGCGCGTCTCGGTGTGGATCGCGACGGCCAACGTGAAGGAGCTGCGGGTCGAGGCGCCCATCGGATCGAGGGCGCGCGCCCGCGGCCGGTACATGTCGTTCCTCGACCTGCTCGACGCGCTCGCCGCCCGGGGGGTCGAGCTGCGCCTCTTGCACGCGGGCGTCCCGTCGCGGGCCTTCCGCGCCGAGCTCCGCCGCCGGCCCCGGCCGCCGATCGAGCTGCGGCGCTGCCCGCGGGTCCACCTGAAGATGATCGCCGTCGACGGCGCGCTCCTGTACCTCGGCTCGGCGAACCTCACCGGCGCCGGGCTCGGCGCGAAGGGCGAGGGGCGGCGCAACTTCGAGGCGGGCGTGCTCACGGACGACGACCTCCTGCTCGACGAGATGCAGGCCGCCTTCGACGCCATCTGGAGCGGGGTCGAGTGCAAGGGGTGCAAGCTCCGGCCGCTGTGCCCGGGGCCGCTCGATCAGCTCCAAAAATCCCGTTGCGCTGGCGGCCCCGATCGCCGATGAGCAACGCATGAGCACTCCGGGACCGGACCCCTCCGACCTCGATCGTGTCGCTGCCGCCGCGCTCGCGCGCGTGGAGAGTGGGATGCTGCTCGGGCTCGGCACCGGGCGCGCGTCCGAGGCGTTCATCCGCCGCCTCGGAGAGCAGGTCCGCCGCGGCCTGCAGATCCAGGGCATCGCCACGTCGGAGCGCTCCGAGGCGCTCGCCCGTCGCGAGAACATCCCGCTCGTGTCGTTCGAGCAGATCGAGCGCCTCGACCTCGCCGTCGACGGCGCCGACGAGGTGACGCCCGATCTCGGCCTGACGAAGGGCCTCGGCGGCGCGCTCCTCCGCGAGCGCGTCGTCGCCTACGAGGCGGAGCGCTTCATCATCCTCGTCACGCCCGAGAAGCTCGTCGAGAAGCTCGGCTCACGCGCGCCGATCCCGATCGAGGTGGTGCCGTTCGCGGTCCCGACGGTCACGCGTCACCTCGCGGCGCTCGGCGGCAAGCCGACCGTCCGCAAGAACGCGGACGGGTTCCCCTTCCAGACCGACAACCACAACTGGATCCTCCACACGGTCTTCGGCCCGATCGACGCGCCGGCGGCGCTCGACGCCGACATCCGCAAGATCCCCGGCGTCGTGGACAACGGGCTCTTCCTCGGCATGGCGAGCGCCGTGCTGGTGGGGGAGCCCGGCGGGGTCCGGGAGCTCACGAGGCAACGCTAGCGGCTCGCGCCAGAGATCCCGGAAGGGATCCCTGACGCCGCACGGCCGCGCTACCGCGCCTGCTGGCCCTCCAGCCTGCGGGCCAGGTCGTCCAGCGCGAGGTTGCCCGGGGCGCCGAGCGACACGCGCGCGCGGAGGCTCGCGACCGCGTCGCCGGCGGGGAGCGCCGCGATCTCCGCCGCGACCTTCCGGTACGCCTCGCGGAACGGGACGCCCTGAACGGCGAGCTCGACGGCGCGATCGGTCGCGAAGCATTCCGGCGTGATCGCGCGGGCCATGCGCTCGCGGTCGAGCTCGAGCCCCGCGACGAGCCGCGGCAGGAGGCGGGAGGTCGCGAGCGCCTCGTCGAGCCCGCGCATCGTGGGCCCCTTCGTGAGCTGGAGATCGCGGTGGTAGCCCGACGGGAGCGCCACGATCGACTGCACCTCGGCGAGCGCGCCCTGCACGACGGAGCAGGCCGCGCGCATGAGCTCGACGACGTCCGGGTTGCGCTTCTGCGGCATGATCGACGAGCCGGTGGTGAACGCCTCCGGGAGCCGGACGAACGCGAGCTCGCTCATCGCGAACAGGCTGAGGTCCCACGCGAGCCGGCGGCACACCGCGACCACCTGCCACGCGGCGGCGAGGATCTGCGCCTCGATGAGGCCGCGCGACGTCTGGGACGCGAGCGGGTTCAAGGCCACGCCGGCGAACCCGAGCTCGCGCGCCACGCCGACGCGATCGAGCGGGAGGTTCACGCCGAAGCCCGCGGCGCCGCCGAGCGGGCAGCGGTCGACGAGCGCTCGCGTCGCGCGGACGACGTCGACGGCGTCGGCGAGCCCTTCGACGAACGAGGCGGCCCAGTAGCCGACGGACGACGGCACCGCGCGCTGCAGGTGCGTGTAGCCGGGCATCGGCGTCTCCGCCTCGCGCCGCGCGAGATCGAGCAGCGCGCGGGCGCCGGCCGACGCGTGCTCGGCGAGCTCGTCCAGGGCGTCGCGCTCGTAGAGGCGCATCGCGACGAGCACCTGATCGTTGCGGCTCCGGCCCGTGTGCACCTTCTTGCCCGCGTCGCCGATGCGGGCGACCAGCGCGGCCTCGATCGCGCTGTGGCCGTCCTCGTCGTCTTCGGTGAGCCGCAGCGCGCCGGCCTCGTTCTGCGCCGCGAGCGCCTCGAGCTCGCGGACGAGCGCGTCCCGCTCGGCCTCGCTGAGCACGCCGATCCGCGCGAGCCCGCGGACGTGCGCGATCGTGGCCCGCAGGTCGTACGCGAGCAGGCGCTGATCCAGCTGCCAGTCGTCCCGCGACGTGTAACGGAGCATCTGGGCGTCGGTGGCGCCCCCTTTGTCCCACAGTCGTGCGCTCATTCAGCTCCCCAGGCTCTCGTCCACGAGAGCACGGATCTCCGCAAGCTCCTTGGCCTTGCTTTCATCGAGCGGCCGCGGCCTCGCTGCCCCGGCGGCGCCCTCGTCCACGCGCGAGAGCGCTCGCTCGAGCTCTCGCAGATCATCCTCCGGCGTCCGCGACGGCCGGCGCTTGCCGAGGCCGAGCGCGCGGGCCAGCCAGCTCCTCGACGCGCCGATCACGAAGTCGTCGGCGGCGATCCGCTCCGGCGCGGCGCGCAGCATGCGGACGAGCGCAGCGTTGGAGCTGGCCCAGACGGCCGACTCGTCGAAGTGGGCGCGCGGCGTCACGTCGAGGTGCCGCGCGGCGATCCGATCGGGCACGCCGTGCAGCCGGCAGTAGACGGCGAGCGCCAGGGCAAGCTCGTCGACGGGCATCTTGGTCGCCGAGTGCACCTGCACGCCGCCGCAGCCCTTCGCGTACAGGTAAGAGCCGTTCGCCACGAGGACGCCGAAGCCGAGCATCACCGCGGCGAGATCCACGGCGGGCTCGCGGTCGGGCGGCACGAGCTCGTCGAAGGCACAGGCCTCGCTCAGGAACATGAACGACACGGCGCGCACGAGGGCGGTCGTGAGCACCGTGGGGTTGCGGAGCTCCCCCGCGGAGAGGGCGACCCGGTAGCCGCCGTCGTCGCGCCGGGCGACCCGCTCGAGCTTCGTGGAAAGCGGCATCCCGCCGCACGCGCCGCTCGAGCAGCTCACGGTGCTGGCCTGCCCCTCGGGGGTGACCACCGCGAGCTCGACCTCCAGATCCTGGAGGCCGGCGTGCTCCTGCACCCGCAGCATCAGGGCGGCCACCGCCTTCGGTGAGCCGTCGTACGGATCGGGGAAGAACTCGGTCGTCGGCTGCACCAGCCCGTGGACCGGCTCGGCGCCATGCTGGAGGAGCGCGGCGATCGTACGAAGAATCCAGCGGATCTGAGATTCGTCCGGAAGGTCCATCAGCCTAATGTACGCCACGCGCGCCGGCCGGTCGCGCAGTAGCTTCCAGCAGAAGGGGCGCCCGGCGTCAACGGCGCCGACGTCGGGGGCTCCGACGCGATTTTTTGCGATTGTTTGTCCATGCCACTTCCTTTGTGACGGCGGTCAGCGACCGCGTAAAGTTGGGCCCCCATGACGGATGAGGCGAAGGACATCTCCGAGAGGAAAGCCGACCACATCGAGCTCTGCGCGACGGGGGACGTCGGGTTCCGGACCAAGACCACGCTCCTGGAGCAGGTCGAGCTGATCCACGACGCGCTGCCGGAGCTCTCCCTCGACGCCGTGGACACCTCGGCGCTGCTGCTCGGCAAGCGGCTCCGCGCCCCGCTCCTGATCGCCGCCATGACCGGGGGGACCGAGCGGGCGCAGTCCATCAACCAGGAGCTGTCGCGCATCGCCGAGGAGCGCGGGTACGGCTTCGGCCTCGGGAGCCAGCGGGCGATGCTGAACGGCGACGCCGCCGCGACGTACGAGGTCCGCGCCCACGCGCCGACCGCCCTGGTGCTCGGGAACATCGGCGCCGTGCAGGCGCGCTCGCTGTCCACGGACGCGGTCGCCGAGCTCGTGGCCCAGGTGGGCGCCGACGCGCTCTGCGTCCACATGAACCCCGCGATGGAGCTGGTGCAGCCGGGCGGCGATCGGGACTTCTCCGGCGCGCTGGAGGCGATCAGCCGGCTCTCCAACGAGCTCAGCGTGCCGGTCGTGGCGAAGGAGACCGGCTGCGGCATCGGCCCGGGGACGGCGTATCGCCTGGTCCGGGCGGGGGTGCGCAACGTGGATGTCTCCGGCGCCGGGGGCACCTCGTGGGTCGCCGTCGAGACCGCGCGCGCCGACGGGGCCGCCCGCTCCCTCGGCGAGACGCTCCGCGACTGGGGCGTGCCAACGGCCGCATCGGTGCTCGTCGCCCGCACCATCCGTCCTCGGTTCAAGACGATCATCGCGACCGGGGGCATCACGACCGGCCTCGACATCGCCCGGGCCCTCGCGCTCGGGGCGCATGCGGCCGGGATCGCGCGGCCGGTGCTCCAGGCCTTCATTTCAGGGGGGCGGGACGCCGCGGTGCAGTACCTGGAGAACGTCGAGGCGGAGCTCCGGGCGGTGATGCTGCTCGTCGGGGCCCGCGACATCGCCTCGCTCCGGAAGGCGCCCGCGCTGCTCGGCCGGGATCTGCGCCGGTGGAGCAAGCTGATGAAGCAGATGGCGCAGATGGAGAAGGACTGAGCGGTGGAGAGGGGGGCAGGCGGACCGGGAGGGCAGGCTTCCCGTCCCCGGGGTAGGACGTTCGGGGCCGGTGCGCCGCCGCTGGCGGCGGTGGGGGCGTCGGGCGCTCGTCTCCGTGGTGGGAGGCGCGGCGCGGCGCGGCTGCGGCCCGCGCTCGACGCTTCCGTCCGGTCAGCCCCGCATGATACGGTCCGAAGCTCTGGAGAACCCCGGGATAAAATGACGGAGAAAAAAGGGCGTCCGAGCGATCGTCCCCCCGAGGACCTGAAGAAGGAGCGCGATGCCTTCATTCAGCAGTTCTTCCGCAAGGGGGCGCAGCTGACCGAGGAGCTCCTCCGCGAGAACGAGCGCCTTCGTGACAAGATCGCGGAGCTCGAGTCGGAGAACGGCAAGCTCCGCGCGCACCTTGCGAGCGACTCGGCCATCCGCGATCTGCTCCGCAAGATCGAGGAGCTCGAGCAGGAGAAGCGCGACCTCGTAACGCAGTCGGTGCGGATGGTGGCGGCCTCGGACCGCTTCAACAGCCGCTACTCGGAGGCGGAGGGGGAGCTGGCGAACCTGGCGAACCTGTACGTCGCGCTGTCGCAGCTGCACGCGGCGCGCAACGTGCGCCATGTCCTCCGCAACCTGAAGGAGCTCCTGGCGCAGTTCCTCGGGGCGGGCGCCTTCTCCGTGTACCTCGCGTCTCCTGATGGTAAGGAGCTCGTCTCGATCGCGAGCGAGGGCGTGGCCGTCGAGGAGATCGAGCGCATGCCGGTGACCGAAGGCGTCGTCGGCCAGGCATTCTCGAAGGGGGAAATCTTCTTCGACGAGACCAAGGACGTCTCCAAGGGGAGCATCGAGGACCCGGCGGCCGTGATCCCGCTCGACTTCAACGGGCGCACGGTCGGCGTGATCGCGATCTTCAGCACGCTCCCGCAGAAGACGGAGTTCGTGAACGTGGACACCGAGCTGTTCAAGCTCCTCGGGGCCCAGGCCGCCCCCGCCCTCATCAACGCGCGGCTCTTCACCGACGCCGGCCGGAAGGTGCCCGGCGTCCAGGCATTCCTGGACCTGGAGGACTGATCATGGCCGAGTACTCGTGTCTGATCGTTGAAGACTCGCCCATGATGCGGCAGCTCTTGGTCTTCGCGCTGGCGCGCGTGAAGAACCTCCGCGTCACCGAGGCGGACGACGGCGTCGATGGTCTCCGCAAGCTCGCCTCGACCAAGTACGACGTGATCATCACCGACATCAACATGCCGATCATGGACGGGCTCAAGCTCGTCAAGCGCGTGCGCACGGATCCGGTCCACAAGGACACCCCGATCATCATCATCACCACCGAGGGGTCTCAGGAGGATCGCCAGCGCGCGCTGCAGCTCGGCGCGAACGCCTACATCACGAAGCCCATCCAGGCCCCGCAGGTCATCGCCAAGGTCAAGGAGCTCCTCAAGATCGACTGAGGCGCGCGCCTTCGGGCGCGCGCCCCGTCCACGCAGGCGTCTGGCCGCCCGCGCCGCCCGCGAACGGGCCCTGTCGGCTCTCCACGTCTACGGCCGCGGGCCGAACTTCAGGAGCACGCGGTTGCGGCCGGTGCGCTTCGCCTCGTAGAGCGCCTCGTCGGCCGCGGCGACGAGCTGCAGGCCGTTCTGCACGGGGATCTCGGGGTGCGCCGCGACGCCGACGCTGACCGTCGTCGGCACGCGGACCCCTTCGTGCTCGAAGACCGACCCCTCGATGAGGAGCCGCAGGCGCTCGCCGAGGATGCCCGCGCTCTCGAGCCCCACGCCGCGGCACAGGATCCCGAACTCTTCCCCGCCGTAGCGGGCGAACACGTCCTCCGTGCGCACCGTGCTGCTCGCGAGCTTGGCGATCCTCGCGAGGACATAGTCGCCGGCGAGGTGCCCGAAGGTGTCGTTGATCCTCTTGAAATGATCGACGTCGAACATGAGGAGCGACAGGTGCGCGTTGTGCCGCCGCGCATACGAGACCTCGGTCTCGATCCTGTCCAGGAAGTACTTCTTGTTGAACGCCTTCGTGAGGCCGTCGCGGAGCGCCGCGTCGTACATCTGCTGCTGAAACGACTCGTCCAGGTGGTCGTGGTAGGTGAACTTGAGGATGGTCGTCGACCCCAGGCGGATCTTGTCGCCGTCGTGCAGCGCGGCGCGCGTCACCTGCTCGCCGTTCAGCAGCGTCCCGTTGGAGCTGTTGAGGTCCTCGATCACCACCTGGCTGTCCATCTGCAGGAGGCGGGCGTGGCGCCGCGAGATGCCGTCGTCGTTCAGCCGGATGGTGGCCCCGGAGGCCCGGCCGATCACGATCTCGGCGCCCTCGACGCGGTACATCTCGCCGACGTTCGAGCCGGCGAGCACGATGAGGTAGGCGCGATCCTTCGGCGAGCGCGCCGGGAGCTCCTTCTGAAGTTCCCCCATGTTGGCCACCCGCGTGGCCTCGAAGTCATCGTCGGGGGGGTGGCGGCCCATGCTCCCTTGGGATGATCCTAAATCCTTGAAGTGGGTTCAAGCGCGAGGGCATCGCGCAGGCGATGTTCCCTGTCGGGTAGCCTGCGTGACGCGAGGTCCCACGCGCACGCGCGCCCGCCGCCGTCACGCGGCCCTGCCGAGCGGCACCACGAGCTGCTCGACACGGAGCTCGCCCGCTCGGAGCTCGACGAACGTCGCGTCGGCGTGGCCCGTGCCACCCGCGCCATGGACGGCCATGCCCCGCGCGAGCGCGCCAGAGCCGCCCGCGTCGATGCGCGCCCTGTCGGCCTCGCCCCGCATCGAGCACGGCGCCTCGCCCACCGATCCGACGTTGATGATGCGCACGCCGCCCACCATGCGGTCGAACGGGACGTGAGAGCCGCCACAGATCACCACGTCCGCCGGATCGTCGCCGAGGAGCGAGAGCACCTCCTCGTCGGTCATGTCGTGAGAGATCGGCTCCATCGGATCCGCCGGGGAGCCGTGGACCAGGACGAGCTCGCCGCCGTCCTCGAGCGGCAGGCGGAACGTCGGGGCGAGCCGCGCCAGCCGGGCCAGGATGAGCTCGCCCAGCTCGGTGCGCGTCGCGGCCAGCCGATCGAGCCGCGCCCGCTCGTGCTCGCTCCTCGGCCTGACCCTGTCGATGTCCAGGGTTGCCAGGGCGCGATCCGATACGCCCTGCACACAGACCGCCTTGGCCTGCGTGAGGCGGCGCCAGGTCTCGAGCGGCTTCGGACCAGGAAAGCAGAGATCTCCCGCGACGAGGAGCTGGCTGTACCCCCGACGCTCGGCGGTGGCCAGGACCGCCGCGAGCGCGTCGGCGTGGCCGTGGATATCCGAAACGCAGAGCAGTCGCACCCAGCGAGCATAGGATCCGGGAGCCATGCCGCCAAGGCGCGAGGTGGGATCCGGTCACGATAAACCGGCGGTCGGGCGCTGCGGAACCGAGGTTCGCGCCCCCACGTCTTGCTAGCCTCGGGCCATGCAACCGGTATCGAGGCTCCTGGAGATCGCGCGCGCGATCGACGAGCAACGCGTGAAGGATCGCGCGGCGCGGCTGTCGCCTCGCCTTCCGCCCGGCTCGATGGCCTTCGCCGTCGCGGCGCTCCTCACGGCCGCCTACCCCGCGATCGGCGCGATCATCGAGGCGAACCCGGAGATCGCGGAGCGGCTCGCGGCCGAGGGGCACCTGACGGCGCGCGACCGCGCCACGTACCTGTCCCGGATCCACGCCCGCGTCGGCGATGTCTCGGACAGCGCCCGCGTCCGCCGGGAGCTCCGGCGCGTGGCGCGCGACGAGCGGATCCGCATCGCGCTGCGCGAGCTGCTCCCGCCGTCGGTGGGCGGCGCGGACATCGACGTCACCGCGCGCGAGCTCACCGCGCTCGCCGAGGCCACGATCGAGGTCGCGCTCGCCGAGGCCGTCGCCGCCGTCACCGCGCGGTTCGGGGAGCCGCGCACGGCGGCGGGCGCGCGGTCGAAGTTCGTCGTCCTCGGCATGGGGAAGCTCGGAGGCGAGGAGCTCAACGCGGGCTCCGACGTCGACCTCATCTACCTCTACGACACCGACGAGGGGCACGTGGGCCCGTCCAGCGACCGCGCCGCCTCGATCACCCTGCACGATTTCTGGGCGCGCGTCGCGCGCCGCCTCACCTCGACGCTCGAGGAGGTCACGGAGGACGGCTTCGTCTGGCGCGTGGACCTGCGGCTCCGCCCCGAGGGCCGGAGCGGCCCGCTCGTCAACTCGCTGGCCGCCGCCGAGCGCTATTACGAGGCGTTCGGCCGCCTGTGGGAGCGCGCCGCGCTGCTCCGCGCCCGCGCGATCGCCGGCGACCTCGACTTCGGCGCCGAGGCGCTCGGCGTGCTCGGCCCGTTCGTGTGGCGGCGCCAGGTCGATCCGCAGATCGCCGTCGACATGATCGAGCTCGTGGAGCGCGCCCGCACCGAGCTCTCCCACGACGCGTCGCGCGATCTCAAGCTGGGCCCCGGCGGCATCCGGGAGGCCGAGTTCTTCGTGCAGTCGCTGCAGCTCGTCTGGGGAGGGCGCGAGCCGCGGGCGCGCGCGCAGGGCATGCTCGACGGCCTGCGGCGCCTGCGCACGCTCGGGTACGTGACGGACCGGGAAGGTCGGGAGCTCGTGGAAGGATACCTCGCGCTCCGGCGCGCCGAGCACGCCGTCCAGTCCGCGACCGGCTTGCAGACGCACCTGCTCCCCGACGGCGAGCTCGAGCTCGAGCGCCTCGCCCGGACGTTGCGCTTCAAGGACGCCGCGGCGTTCCTGGCCGATACGGAGCGGCGCCGGGGCCGGATCAAGGCGCGGCTCATGTCGCTCCTGCCGAAGGGGAGCGCCCGGCCGTCGCGGTGGATCGAGGTGATGGCGGCCCTCGATCGCGGCGATCGCGACGCGTTCGCCGAGGCGCTCGGGAAGCACGCCGTGCTCGTCCTCGGCAGCCCGGGCGCCGAGCCGGAGGCCGCCGCCGCCGGCGCGCCAGCGGCCGCCGGCGCCGAGGCGGACGAGCTCACGGCGGACGAGCTCACGGCGGACGAGCTCACGGCGGACGAGCTCACGGCGGACGAGCTCACGGTGGACGAGCTCGCCTCGCCGGGCGGCGCGCCGCCGGAGCAGGCGGCGCGGGCCACGCTGACCGCGCGCTTCCGGGACGTCGCCGACGATCTCTTCGAGCTCTCGCGGCACCCGGACGGCCTGCTCGGGGCGCGCAGCCGCGAGGCGTCCTCGACGCTCGCGGAGACGCTGCTCGCCGCGGTCGTCGACGCCGCGGATCCGGAGCAGGCCGCGCGCTTCCTCCGGCGGTGCTTCTCCCGCATCAAGCACTCCGCCGTCTACGCGCACATGCTCGGCGACGATCCGCGCGCGCTCCGCCGGCTCGTCGAGGCGCTCGGGTCGAGCGCGTTCATCGGCGACGCGATGGTCCGGTACCCCGAGCTCGTCGACGTCGTCCTGTTCGCCCGCGGCGCGCCCGGGCCCGGCCTGATCCGGCACACCATCGAGGAGAGCCTCAGCGAGGCCTCGCCGGACGACGATCCCGAGGAGGCGCTCATGGCCGCGCTCCGGCGGGCCAAGGCGCGCGTCACCATCGAGGTCGGCCTCGGCGATCTGGGCGGCGAGGTCGGCACGCGCGAGGCGACGCTCGCGCTCTCGGACCTCGCCGACGCGTCGCTCGAGGCCGCGACGCGCTTCGCGCTGGGGACGCCCCCGGGCGAGCCGGTCCGGGGGCTCGCCGTGATCGCGATGGGCAAGCTCGGCGGCCGGGAGATCGGCTACGGCTCGGATCTCGACGTCTTCTTCCTGTTCGATCCCGCGTGCGCGCCGTCGGACGAGCGCGGGCCGGTGTCGGATCCCGGCACGTACTACGCGCGGCGCGCCCGGCAGATCATCCGGCTCATCTCGATGTCGCACGCCGCGGGCCCCGGCTACGAGCTCGACACGCGCCTGCGCCCGTCGGGCAGCCAGGGGCTGCTCGTCACGTCGCTCGACGCGTTCGCGCGCTACCACGGCATCCGCCGGGCGGGCGAGCCGGCCGCGGCGTCGACGGAGCCGGAGCCGCCGTCCGGCCCGCGGCCCGCCCGCGCCGCGGTGTGGGAGCGGCTCGCGCTGATCCGGGCGCGCGCGGCCGCCGGGGACCCCGCGCTCGGGGCGGAGGCGATCGCGATCGCGCACGACGCCGCCTACCTCCAGGCGGACGACTTCGATCGCATCGCCGAGGAGATCCACCGCCTGCGGCTCCGCATGGAGCACGAGCTGTCGCACGAGCGCCGCGGCCGGCGCGACTTCAAGCTCGGGCGGGGCGGCCTCGCGGACATCGAGTTCGCGGTGCAGCTCCTGCAGATGCGCCACGGCGCCGATCCTCGCGTGCGCACCACCGAGACGCTCGCGGCGATCGACGCGCTCGCCTCGGCCGGGTACCTGTCCGCGCAGCACGCCGAGATCTTCCGGGACGGCCACGCGTTCCTGCGCAAGCTCGAGCAGCGGATCCGCATCGTGCACGCGGACGCGTCGCAGCTGCTCGAGGAGAACGCGCCCGGGGTGCCGCTCCTGGCGCGACGGATGGGCATCCGGGGCCGCACCGCGGCCGAGGCCGCGAGGGAGCTGCTCGCGCGCTACGGCGAGATCACGAGGCGCGTCCGCCGGGCGTACGACGCCATCGTCGCGCGCGGGGCGCGGGAGGCGGACAGGGCCGCGAGCGGGGCGCCGGGCGGCGAGGGGAGCTCGCCCGGCGAGGCGCGCTGACGGTTGCCGTTGACCCTCGCCGGGCGCGGTGGAATGCCTGGCGCGAGCCGATGACCACCCAGAGCGAGCAGCCCAGAGAGCCCGCGGCCGGGCGCCGTTGCAACACCCAGCCGATCTCCCTCGA
This sequence comes from Sorangium cellulosum, assembly GCF_004135735.1. Lineage (GTDB taxonomy): Bacteria > Myxococcota_A > Polyangia > Polyangiales > Polyangiaceae > Sorangium > Sorangium cellulosum_F. Next base: position 2,108,785 of record NZ_CP012670.1, read on the forward strand.
CAGCCTCATCGCCGCGCACCCGGATGCGCTGGAGCAGATCTACGCGACCGGCAGGCCCGCGGATCCGGCGGAGCTCGGCGACGCGCCCCGAGGGCGGCTCCTCGCCCTGCACCCGACGGCCAGGGTCCACCTCGCGACACGCCCGCTCGTCTCGGCGCTCGCGTCGGACTGGATGCCCTGGAAAGGCAACGAGTTCGATCACGGGGGAAACTCCGGCACGAACGTGGTCTTCGGCAGCAAGGTGTGCCGCTTCAAGGCGCAGCTCGCGCCCTCGGAGGTCGACGGCATGCCGACGCTCGCGCTGACGTACGGCGAGAGGGCCTTCGGCAATCCGTGGCCCGTGAGCGCGCTCAAGGACGAGCTGCGGACCGTGGGGAACGGGTTCGCGATCGGCCCGGTGCTGCTGCGGTGGCAGGACCGATGGCGCGTTGTCCTCTGGTTCGGGCTCTCGCGCGTGCATTGACGATCGCCCGCCCGTCCGGCGCCCCGACCCCCGGGCGAGCCGCCGGACCAGCGCTGGCGCCGCCGCTCCCCGTCCGCCGCGGGCGCGCGAAGGAGGGGTCCCCGCGCGACGCGTGTCATGAACCGTGACACGTTGAAGGTGTGTGATCGCGTTACACACCCTGTCGCCATGTCGCATGGCGAGATCTGCTGTCTGGATCGCCCGATACGCCACGCGCGTGTCCTGCGCGGAGGTGGCAGGTCGAGAAATCAGGGCTTGCCCGGATCCACCATCGCTCCATCCCTGCTCTTTCATGGACATGCTTCCCGATCTCTACACCCTCACCTACCATGGAGAGTGGGCGCAGCAGGGTACCTTCGCCCGCATCGCCCGGGAGGCTCGATATGTTGACTTGGGCACGCAAGGCGGGAGTCCTGATGGCCGCGATCGCCGCGGCGCCGAGCGTCATCGCCGGCTGCGCCTGCGGTGACACCGGGGGCACGGCGATCTCGGCGACCGGCGGCGCGGGGCCTTCCGGAACCGGGAGCGGCGGCGGCTTCGGGACCCTCGCGTCGGTAGGCGGCAGCGGCGGCGGCGAGGGCGGCGGCGGCCCGTGCGAGGGCCTCGAGTGCCAGCAGGTCGCCTGCTCGGGCGGGGCGAAGACCACGGTGACCGGCACGGTGTACGACCCGGCGGGGCGGCTGCCGCTCTACAACGCGATCGTCTACGTCCCCAACGCGCCGCTCGACGAGATCACGGACGGCGCGACGTGCGAGCAATGCGGCGCGGAGCTCTCGGGCTCGCCGATCGCGACGGCCCTGACCGACACGCACGGGCGTTTCATCCTGGAGGACGTGCCGGCCGGGGAGGACATCCCGCTCGTGGTCCAGGTCGGCAAGTGGCGGCGCCAGATCACGCTCCCGGTGGTCAACGCGTGCGAGGACAACCCGACCGAGGCCGGCACCATCCGGCTGCCGCGCAACAAGGCCGAGGGGCACATCCCCAAGATCGCCCTGACGACGGGCGGCGCCGATCCGCTCGAGTGCCTGCTGCGGCAGCTCGGGATCGACGACAGCGAGTTCACCCCGGAGACCGGGGACGGGCGGATCAACCTGTTCGCCGGCCAGGCGCCCGCGAGCTTCCGCGTGACGACCCAGTACACGAGCACCCTCCACGAAGGCGCGGAGTTCACGCCGGCCACGAGCCTCTGGGGGACCGTCGAGAGCCTGCAGAAGTACGATATGGTGATCCTGGCCTGCGAGGGGGATCCGTTCGCCAGCAGCAAGCCCGAGAGCGCGCGTCAGGCCCTGTTCGACTACACGTCGCTCGGCGGTCGCGTGTTCGCCTCCCACTGGCACAACCACTGGCTGAAGCAAGGGCCGGAGCCGTTCCCGGACGCGGCGATCTGGGACAACAACATCGAGGACCCGGTGAGCCCGCTGACGGCGACCGTGGACACCAGGTTTCCGAAGGGCGAAGCCCTCGCGGACTGGCTCTTCAACGTCGGGGCGTCGACCGTGCGGGGCGAGCTCGAGATCCACGAGCCGCAGCACACGGTCAGCGCGGTGAACGACGACGTGGCGACCCGGTGGATCTACTACGATGAGCCCGAGCCGGCGGGGGTCCAGTATTTCACGTTCAACACGCCCATCGGCGTCGAGGAAGAGGAGCAGTGCGGCCGCCTCGTGTTCACCGACATCCATGTCTCTGCGGGGGGGATCATGGGCGCGGAGGACATGACGGGCCCGCCGTTCCCGGAGGGCTGCTCTGACACGGAGCTGACGCCGCAGGAGAAGGCGCTGATCTTCATGCTGTTCGACCTCTCCGCGTGCATCGTGCCCGACGACGAGCCGCCGCCGGTCCCCGTGCCGAGGTGATGGCTCCGAGGGCCGAGCGCCCTCGAGCGCCGGCCCTGGGGCGCCTCCCAGGGGCGCTCTACGATCGTCAGCGCCTCCCCGATGCGAGACCGGCTCGCCCCGGGCCGCCTCGACCGAGCCTCCGGGCCCGGGAGGCCTGTCGAGGCCGCCGCGCGCTGGCGCGGGCGCACATCGGATCTCGTCGGGTCGAGCCTTAACCCATCTCCGGAACATCCTGTCGCGGTCCGCCGCGCCCGATCTCGCGTGCGCGCCGCCGGATCTCGGCGCCCGGCACGCGGCGCGATCGGAGGCCGATCCACGCGGCCGGCGCGCCTCGCCGCGCGGCCTCGCGCGCTCCGGGCGATGGCCATCGAGCAGAGGAAAACGACAACAGTGACAAGAGGCTGTCGCGGTGGGAAGCACCACGCAGATACGGAATGTCATCCATGCGTGGTCCGGGGATCCTGCTAGGATGATCCTCGGCCGCAGTGCGGCGCCACATCCCGGAGCCTGGGTCGTTGGCTAACGGCCAGTCCGAAGGAGCGTGCCTACGATGGTCCAGCATCGCCCTACGCCAGAGGCCGCATGTCGGGCCATCGAACGCAGGCCTCGCGAGGACTGCAGCGCGCTCCGACCGCTCGGCGGGGCGCAGGACGTCGGGCGCACGGAGGCGCCCTCGCTGCAGAGCGCGATGGGGGCGATGTGCGGCGTGATCGAGGTCGATGGGGCTCAGGTCGGTCCTGCGTCGCCCTCGCTGTCGTCGTGCCGGTACTTCATGGGCCGGCGCGGCGACGCGAGCTGCCCGCTCTGCGCGAGGCGGGCGCGCTCGGGATCGGCGCCCCATGGCCTCGCGGGGGCGTCTCGCCATTTCCTGACCGCCACGTGGGTGGTCCTCATGGTCGGCGAGCCCTCGTGAGCGCGGCGCTGAGCGAGCCTCGCGAGCGCGGCGCTGAGCGAGCCTCGCGAGCGCGGCGCTGAGCGAGCCTCGCGAGCGCGGCGCTGAGCGAGCGCTGCCGGGAGCGAGCCGCTGCGCGCGCTGCCGGGAACGAGCGCTCGTGCGCGCCGCGCTGCGCGAGCGCTGCTGGCGCCGGGCGGCAGCAGGCCCGCGCGCCGGTCGAGCGGGACGGGCGACGGATGCCGGCGACGCACGCTGTCGACGCGTCGATGCGCCGAGGTGGAGGTGGAGGAAGATTGAGGATGGGCGCCCCGCGGGGAGCGACGCGCCCGGTGCTGCGGCTCAGCTGGCCGCCGAGCGCTTTCCGCCGGTCGCGCGCTTCTGACCGGCTCTCGGCGCGCCCGGCCGCGCTGCCCCTGGCCGCCTCGCCCCGGAGCGCCCGGTCGTCGAGCGCTGCTTCGGCGCCGCCGGTCGCTGCGGCGCCGCCCTCTTCGCCCCCGCTGCCTTGCTGCGCACGGTCTTCCGTGTGGCCGTCGTCCCTGCCGCGCCCCGCGCGCGGCCCGCCGCCCGGCCGGCTTCGGACCTCTTCCTCGTGGTCGACGCCTTCTTGGGGGCAGCGCCCCGCTGCCGGCTCGTCTGCGCCGCGCCCGTCTTCCTGGTGGTGCCCGTCTTCGTGGTGCGCGTCTTCTTCGGCGAGGCGCTGCGCGTCGCGCCCGACCGCGTCGCGGCGCCTGTCTTGCGAGGCCCCTTCCTCGCCTGGGTTGCCCTCCGGGCCTGGCTCGCGGTCTTCCTCGTGCCGCCGGCAGCGGCCCTGGTCTTCTTTCCCGGCGCCGTCTGCCCGGCTTCTCCCCGGGATGTCGCGGGCGCTGGCTGATCCCGCTCGCCGCTCCCGACCCGCTTTCTCTGCCTGGACGTATCCTTCGTCGTCTCGCCTCTCGGCATTGAGCCCTCCCTTCGAGCTCTCTCGACATGAGCTCGCTCGTGGACTCATGGTGCCACAGCCTTCCCTCTTTCCCGGTCGGAAAGTCGGCGGGGAAGACCGGAATCGAAATCAGGATCTGCTGTAGCCCACCCCGGCGGAAGCGCCTATTGCGCGTCAGGCCATCGGCAGATCGCCTCTGCGAGCCGCTCAGAAATCCCAGTCGAAGCCGAGCCGGGCGCCGGTCTTGAGGTTCCACTGGGCGGGCCGCCGGTGGGTCTCGAGCACGTGCTCGAGCGCGATCCCGATACCGGCCCAGGGCATGATGTTCCGCACCCGCAGGGCGGAGACGCCGACCAGCGCGCCGAGCCGCAGCCCGGGGCTCACGCGGGGGTCGTCCTGGGTGAAGTACGCGAGCGAGGCGATCTCGGCCTCGTAGTGCCAGGTGAGATCGTTGTGCCGCAGCACGAGCGGCAGCGCGGCGACGAAGCTGATGGGGAAACGGGTCTTGGTCTCCGTCTGATCGAGCTGCGCCGTGCCGCCGAACTCGCCGCCGGCGAGGAACGTCCAGCGCTCGTTCAGCCCCCGGCCGAGCAGCAGCCGCGCCGAGCCGCCGGCGCCGAGGAGCGCCCGGCCGTCGGCGCTCTCCAGGACCACGAGGCCGCCCCCCTCCAGGTTGAGCGTCGTCCGGTAGGCGTCGGTCTCGCGCCCCCGGAACGCGGGCGAGGGGCGGAGCCAGAACGGGCACTCGGCGTCGGGTCCGTGCGCGCGGCGCATCGCCTCCGAGAGGAGCGCGCGCACCCGCGTGGCGAACAGGAGATCCGCGACCGCGCCGAGGTCTCCCCCGCGCCGCCGGAACGCCTCCTCGACGGGCCCGCCGAGGTCGCGGATCCGCGCGTCGAGCACGTCGAGCGCGGCGACCCGCGCCGCCGGGGGCGCCGAGCACACGCTCATGAGCGCCGGCGACATCATCTCGTCGAGCTCGTACCGGTCGATCGTCCAGCCGAGCGACTGCTGCATCTCGACCATCTTCTCGAGGTCGACGAGCAAGCCGATCACCGCGAGGTCGCGCGGCGCCTCCCCCGGCGGCGCCTCCCCCGGCGGCGCGGCCGCGGCGTCGCGCGCGGCGGTCGCCGCGAGCAGCGCGGCGAGCACGAGGCCCGGCGCCTTCACGGCGGCCCCTCCCGGCGGCGCTCGCGTCGTTCGTCCCCTGCGGGCGACGCCGCCGCGGCGCCTGCCCAGGCCCGGTCGGCCTCGCGGCCCCGGCCGTCGTCGACGCACCTGCCGCTGCCGCAGGTGCCCTGCGCGCACGCGGCGCAGGAGCGGTCCGCCGCGCCCTCGCGACGGAGTCGGTCCGCCCGACCGACCGGCGCGTCCGACCGTGCGTCGAGGGCGCTCGCGTCCGTGCGCTCGGGCAGCCCGGCGAGCTCCTCGCCGGAGCCGCCGCCGCGGACCGGGAGAGCGAGGACGACGGCGACGGGCGCACCGGCGCGAGAGATCACGCCCCGAGGCTATCATGGGCGCGGTCCACGGCGGGCGGGCGTGAGGGCGGGGCGGGGGCGACGTGGGACGACGGCATCGCGCCGAACGTGCGGACCGGAGACCGATTCCGATGCTACACTCGTCGGCGTGTCGTTGAAGATCGACCAGGATCACGGGCGCTTCCGTCAGATCGTTCGCGGTCGCATCCGCGAGAACCTGCGCAAGTACATCTCTCAAGGCGAGCTCATCGGCCGCAAGGGCAAGGACCTCGTCTCGATCCCCATCCCCCAGATCGACATCCCGCGCTTCCGCTTCGGCGACAAGCAGCGGGGCGGCGTGGGGCAGGGCGATGGCAACCCCGGCGACCCGGTGGGCGGGTCGGACGACAAGCAGCCGGGGCAGGGGCAGGCCGGCAGCGGCGAGGGCGACCACCTCCTCGAGGTCGACGTCACGCTCGAGGAGCTCGCGAGCATCCTCGGCGAGGAGCTCGAGCTGCCCGACATCCAGGACAAGGGCAAGAGCAAGATCTCGAACGCCCACGATCGCTATTCGGGCATCCGCCGGGTCGGCCCGGAGTCGCTGCGCCACTTCAAGCGCACCTACCGCGAGGCGCTGAAGCGGATGATCGCGAGCGGGACGTTCCGCCCGACGGCGCCGGTCGTCGTGCCGATCCCCGACGACAAGCGGTACCGCTCGTGGAAGACGATCACCGAGCCGGTCGCGAACGCCGTCATCATCTACATGATGGACGTCTCGGGCTCGATGGGCGACGAGCAGAAGGAGATCGTGCGCATCGAGTCGTTCTGGATCGACGCGTGGCTGACCCGCCAGTACAAGGGCCTCGAGTCGCGGTTCATCATCCACGACGCGATCGCCCGCGAGGTCGACCGGGAGACGTTCTTCCACACGCGCGAGTCCGGCGGCACCATGATCTCGAGCGCCTACAAGCTCTGCTCGCAGATCATCGACAACGACTACCCGCCGGACGAGTGGAACATCTACCCGTTCCATTTCTCCGACGGCGACAACTGGTCGATGGACGACACGCTCTCGTGCGTGGACGTGCTCAAGACCCAGATCCTGCCGCGGGTCAACATGTTCGCCTACGGGCAGGTGGAGAGCCCGTACGGCTCGGGGCAGTTCATCAAGGACCTGAAGGAGCACTTCTCGCACGACGATCGGGTCGTGGTGAGCGAGATCAGGGACAAGGACGCCATCGTGGGCAGCATCAAGGACTTTCTCGGGAAGGGGAAATAAGCGGCATGAGCAAGTTCGCGCTGAACACCGCGCTGCCCCGTTACCTGCGCACCGAGAAGGAGCGCATCGAGAAGATCGCCCGGGGCTACGGGCTCGACTTCTTCCCGGTGATCTTCGAGATGCTGACGTACGACCAGATGAACGAGATCGCGGCGTACGGCGGCTTCCCGAGCCGCTACCCGCACTGGCGGTTCGGCATGGAGTACGAGCAGCTCTCGAAGAGCTACGAGTACGGCCTCTCGAAGATCTACGAGATGGTCATCAACAACAATCCCTCGTACGCCTACCTGCTCGAGGGCAACTCGCTGACCGACCAGAAGCTCGTGATGGCGCACGTGTACGCGCACGTCGACTTCTTCAAGAACAACTTCTGCTTCCGGTCGACCGACCTCGATCAGCGCGGCCCGCTCGTCGACCCCGTCCGGCGGAGCGAGGGCTACGACCCCGACCGCAAGTGGATCGACAAGATGGCGAACCACGGCGCGCGCGTGTCGCGCCACATCGAGCGCCACGGCATCAACAAGGTCGAGGCGTTCATCGACCACTGCCTGTCGCTCGAGAACCTGATCGATCCGTGGGCCCCGTTCACGGGCCGCCCCGCGCCGAGGGAGGAGGAGGAGCCGGCGGAGGAGCCGCTCGACACGTACAAGCTCCGCGCGAAGGAGTACATGGACTCCTTCATCAACCCCGAGGAGATCCTCGCGGCGCAGAAGCGGAAGCGGCAGGAGCAGAAGAAGCCCGAGCGCAAGGTGCCGGAGCGCCCCGAGCGCGACGTGCTCAAGTTCCTGCTCGATCACGCGCCGCTCGACCGGTGGGAGCGCGACGTGCTCGACATCATCCGCGAGGAGGCCTATTACTTCGTCCCGCAGCGCCAGACGAAGATCATGAACGAGGGGTGGGCCTCGTACTGGCACTCCAAGATGATGACCGAGAAGGTCCTCGATGCGTCGGAGATCATCGACTACGCCGAGAACAACGCGGGGGTCATGGCGACGGCGCCGGGGCGCTTCAACCCGTACAAGGTCGGCGTGGAGCTCTACCGGTACATCGAGGAGCGGTGGGACAAGGGCCGGTTCGGCCGCGAGTGGGAGGAGTGCACCGACCTCGACGCGAAGCGCACGTGGGACATGCGGCTCGGCCTCGGCCGCGAGAAGATCTTCCAGGTGCGCGCGCTCTACAACGACGTCACCTTCATCGACGAGTTCCTGACGCCGGAGTTCGTGATCGATCAGAAGATGTACACGTTCGGCTTCTCCGGGCGGAACGACCGGTTCGAGATCGAGAGCCGCGAGTTCAAGGAGGTGAAGGACAAGCTCCTCTTCCAGCTCACGAACTTCGGCGACCCCTACATCCGCGTCGTCGACGCGAACTACGGCAACCGCGGCGAGCTCCTGCTCGAGCACGTGCACGGGGGGTTCGACCTGCGCGCCGACTATGCGCGCGAGACGCTCGTGGCGCTCGTCCGGTGCTGGAAGCGGCCGGTCGGCGTGGCGACGAAGATGGACAACAAGCCTGTGCTGCTCCGCTACGACGGCAAGGAGCACTCGATGACCCCGTACAAGCTGTGAGCGGCGGCGGAGCGATGCGGCGGCTCCCGTGGCTCCTCGCGGTCGCCGGCTGCGCCGCCGCGCCGACGCAGGCGCCCGTCCCATCCGTCCCGTCTGGAGCGATGGCGCCGGCCGAGGGCGGCGCGGCGTCGGCCACGGCGCCGGTCGAGAGCGGCGCGGCGCCGGCGGGGAGCGGCGCGGCGCCGGCGGAGAGCGGCGCGGCGCCGGCGGGGAGCGGCGCGGCGTCGGCCGCGGCGCCGGTCGGCTCGGGCGTCCCGCTCGACGCGCCGTCCACCAGCGAGGCGGCCGCCGCGAGCCCTCCGCCGCGGGTCGCGCGCGGCACCGGCACGGCCGCCGACAGGAAGCTCGAGGAGGGCGACGTCGCCTATGCGAACGGGGATTTCGCCGCCGCGGAGGAGGCGTATCGCGCGGCCGTCCGGCTCGACAGGAAGGACGCCGCGGCCATCGTGGGCGTCCAGCGCGCGGCGATCGCCAGGGCGGGCGTCTCCGCCGAGTACAACGGCGCCCCCGACGACAGGACGCTGCTCGCGGCGATCCCGGAGCTGCGTCGCGCCGCGGCGCTCGAGCCCGGTTATGCGCCGGCGCACCTCGAGCTTGGCCGCGCGCTCCTCGTCCTCGGCCGCGCGGACTCCGCGCTCGTCGAGCTCACGCGGGCGGCGGAGCTCGCTCCGAGCGACGCCGAGGCCCGCTCCGCGCTCGGCGTCGCGCACCTCGCGCTCGGCGACCTGCAGGACGCCGTCCGCGAGCTCACGCGGTCCGCCGAGCTCGCCCCCGGCGACGCCGAGCGGCAGGCGAACCTCGGGACAGCGCTCCTGGCTGCGGGGAGGACCGCCGACGCGATCCGCGCGTACGAGCGCGCCGCGAGGCTCTCGCCCGCCGACGCGCGCCTGCAGAACGATCTCGGGACCGCCCTGCTCGCCGCGAACGATCCGGCGCGCGCCGTCCCGCACCTCGAGGCGGCCGTGGCCCGTGACCCGGCGCGCGCCACCTACCGCTCGAACCTCGGCTACGCGCACCACCTCCGCGGCGATCTGCCGAAGGCGACCGCGCTCTACCGCGAGGCGCTGAAGCTCGACGAGCGGCTCGGCAGCGCGTGGATCAACCTGGGCAACGCGCTCGCGCAGTCGGGCCAGATGAAGGAGGCGCGCGCCGCGTACGAGAGGGCGCGCGCCATCGACCCGTCGGATCCGCGCGTGAAGGCCGTGATGGACGAGCTCGACGCGCTCGAGCGGCGCCGCGACGCGCCGAGCCGCGCCGCGCCGAGGTGAGAGGCGATCACGCGGCGGCGGTCACTCCGCCGCGCTCGGCCGCGACGGACTGCCCTCCATGTCAAGCCCAATCGCCCCAGGATCGTCCTGGGTCGACCTGCGTTGTCGCGCCCACGCGCGCTCCCCGGACCCCCGCGGCGGCAGCGCGCCTTGCCGGGCCGCGCGTGCGCCTACGCGAGAGAGGCCGACTCGGCGCCACGATCCGTCGCAGGCGACGCCGTGGGCGCGCGCACCGATCTCCGCGCACTTCCGTGGCCATTCGCGATCGACCCACGATGGGTGAGCCCGCCCGCGCCGGCCCGGCAGGAAACGGTTGACAGGGGCGGTGCGCCTTCGATTCCCTCTCTCCCACGGCATCGAATGCCTCGCTGCTCCAGCCGCTCTCCGCGCGGCGAGGACGGTGCAGGGTGAACCGTGTGGCACAACCCACAGATCGATCCGGCGACAGCCGGTCAGCCCCTGGACAGGGGCGCCCAACAGGACCGGACCGCGTCACGACGCCGCGGTGGGGCCGCGCCACGCGCGACGAGGTGCCCCGCTGAGACAGGACGACGAGGATCAACGGCGCGACACGCCCGCCCTCGGCGCTCCGGCGACGCGAGGCCTCGAGAGACGCTCTGCGCCATCCGGGCAGCCGAGGCCGCGATCCCGGTGCGAATTCCCCCCGCGGCCGCCACGGATCCGTGGCGGCACGCACGCGGGCACGCTGGAAAGATCAGTCCGGACAGTAGTTAGCACACATTGGAACACATGATAATCGGAGCAGTGAGTGGAGTTTATGTTGTATGGCTAACAACTGTGTCGCGATTCCGTGGCATGCTCGGTGCTTGCCGGGCCCTGCCGACGCTCGCTTCGTGAGCTTGCCGCCGTTTGAGCCAGAGTGGCGCCCGCTGGAGCCGCGCGATGCACTCGACGGCGCACCCCAGACCCGGGTACTCTCCTTCGTGCCTCATCTTGTCAACCAACCCCCGAGGCTTTGATGTCCGTTTCCAAGCAGGCCGACATAGCCCCGACGCTGCGACCGCCGCCGGCACCTGTGGCGGACGGCATGATCATCTCTGCGAACTTCTCGGTCAGTGGCTTCAGCAAGCGCTGGAACCACTGTCATCAGCTGGCCAATTTCCTAGCGCGGTACGCCAGCGCGAACGAGGACGACCCCGAGCGCCATGCCACTCTCCTGTCGACCTTCTTCAACGAGCTGCTCGAAGCCGTCTATCGCAATCATGGGCCCAGTGGTGAAATAAGGATACGGTTCCGGAAGAGCCAGAGTCACATCTCCGTCGAGGCGGAGGTCCCGGTCAACGAACAGAGCGCGAGGTTTTACAACCACGCCGTCCAGCTCGTCAATCAGCCCGATCCGATGTCGTGGTATCGAGAGCAGCTCGAGAACGACGTCCCCGATGACGACGCGCAGGCCCTCGGGCTCCTGGAGCTCGCCGTCGTGTACGGCTCGAAACTCAGTATCACAGAACCCACGGGCGGGGGCTCGCTACTGCTGGCCATTCAGTTCCCGTTCACTGAGGTAGACGAATTATGACTGCTTCGATCGGTCGCGAATCCGTCATCCCGCCTTCGTCCTCGAGCGGCCTCCCGTCGTGGCGCTCGCAGGTCACGTTCAGCATGCGCGTGGACCAGACGGACCAGGAGGTCGCGCTGTCGGGCATGCTGCGGCCGTTTGGCGCCGATCAGATGAGGGCCATTCGAGGCACGCTCGAGACGGCGGCCAAGAACGCGAGGGGCGAGCTGTGCCTGGACTTCAAGCGCCTCAAGTACATGAACAACGTCGCGTTCCTGGAGATCAACAGGTTCGTGCGCTGGGCCGTCGAGGCGCGTCCCAACCTCAAGATAAAGCTCATCATCTCGAGCGTCATCCCGTGGGCCATCCGCAAGTTCCAGGTCATCGCGGAGATCTACCCGAACGTCTCCGTCGAGATCTACGACATGGCGTTCTACCCGATCCAGCGGATGCTGGAGGACGCCGAGTTCATCGACGTGCTCCGGCTGCAGGAGCGGATCATCTGGGAGCACGAGCGGAAGATCCTCCCGCACCACGGCCTCATGCCGGGGATGAGGATCGCGGACATCGCGTGCGGCCTCGGGTACTTCGCGGTGATGCTCCAGAAGGACTTCAAGCCCGAGTACCTGGTCGGCGTCGACCACTCCCGCCCGTCGCTCCGGTACGCGCAGGAGATGGCGAAGCGGCTCGGGATGGAGGACGTCGAGTACCAGTACGGCGACGCCGCGACGCTCCTGTTGCCCGACAACTCGTTTGATTTCGTGGCCTGCCGCCTCGCGCTGCAGGTCTTCCATCAGCCCGAGATGATCATGCAGGAGCTCTATCGCATCTGCAAGCCGGGCGGGCGCATCTACATCACCAACGAGATGATGTCGTGCAACTACGGGTGGCCCGACTACGAGCTCATCCGCGCGACGTACCAGCGCATCCTCGAGCTGGGCAAGATGGTGGGGATGGATCTCGATATCGGGATGAAGACCCGGCAGGTGCTCACGGACGCCGCGCTCGAAGACATCAAGATCAACCTCATCGACATCACCAACATGAACACCGACTGCTACGACTTCGCGCGGGTCGTGGAGAGCTGGATCAACGGGACGAGCCAGATGGCGGCCACCGCCGGCACGCCGCCCGAGTTCCACCAGGAGATCAGCGCCGGGCTCAAGGTCCACATGGCGACCATCACGAACCCGAAGGGCCTCGCGTCCTGGCCCATCTACGCGGGCTCGGGGCGCAAGCCCGTCAAGATGGTGTAGGCCGCGCCGCGGGGTTGCCGCAGCTTTGGTGGGAGACAGGTATACGTGAGCTCGCCTGCAGATGGGACCCCGAAGACGCCGCGGCCGCGCGGGTTCTTCGCCGGGCTCAAGAAGTTCAACACGAAGTTCATGCTGGTCACCGGGTTCAGCGTGCTGCTCGGCGCCATCCTGAACGTCCTCGTTGCCCGGCAGGGCCTGCATGAGCTCAGTCAGAAGTCCGCTCGCGAGATCGAGGCGGGGCTGAACGCGGCCAACCGCGAGTACCTGACGAACCACCTCGGCGACACGGCGCATCACGTCAACCTGAAGCTCGGCCACGCCTACGCCGACCTCCGGATGCTCGCGGCCATCGTGCAGGCGGTGGTGGACAACGGGGCGGAGCTCGAGGAGCTGCACGCGAAGGTCGCCAGCATGGCGTTCTTCCAGGACAAGCTCGTCCACAACGCGCAGAGCAACTGGTGGCAGAACGGCCCCGACGAGCCGACCGTGGTCCGCGTCTGGGGGTACCTCGGCAAGGACGGCCAGATCTTCCCGGAGGTGCGGCGGGCGGTGGACAGGACCGCGCTGCTCGACCTCATCTTCCCGGCCTTCCAGAAGTACGGCGCCGACAAGCTCCAGATCTACTACGCCGGCAGCGAGGAGCACCCGTTCGTGCGGGTCGCGCCGTACCTCGACATGGGGGGGACGTTCGACAAGCTGTACCCGGGCCACAACGAGAAGGGGTGGTACGACTTCTTCTATCCCGGCCTGGTCGAGAGCTGGAACGACTGGCTGAAGCAGCCCGGGGGGCTCCAGAGCTATCCGAACCAGACGACGGTCACGGCGCCCTACGACGACGCGGGCGGCGGCGGCATGATCATGACCGCGTTCCACCCGATCTGGAGCAAGGAGCGGGACAGGTTCGCGGGCGCGGTCGGGCTGGACCTGACGCTCGCGCAGCTCGTCGAGTCGATCAAGGACGTCCGGCTGGCGAACGCCGGCTTCGCCTTCCTCACCCAGGCGGACGGCAACGTGCTCGCGGTGAACAACCTCGGCGCCGCGACGCTGCGCCTCCGGGCCGAGGGCGGGGCGGGGCAGAGCGAGGGCGTCGGCGTCCTGCAGCGGAGGCTCAAGGACAGCAGCGAGCCGTCGGTGGCGTCGATCGAGCTGCCGAAGGACGACAGGGTCGATTACCATGAGCAGATGATCGCCGGCGAGGCGTACATCCTCGCTCTCCAGCGGCTCACCCCGGTGAACAGCTGGGCCGGCCCGGGCGCGCGGATCGACGCGCAGCACTGGACGCTCGGCTTCGTCGTGCCGAAGAAGGAGCTCTACGCGTCGCTGCTCGCGTCCCAGCGGGCCATCGAGGAGAGCCGGACGAGCATCGTCACGACGCAGATCGTCGTCACGATAGCCTCGTTCCTCGCGCTGATGCTCGGGGTCTACCTGGTCTCCCGCAAGATGACGGGCGCGCTCGTCGCGCTCTCGACCGGCGCGACGCGGATGCGCGAGGGCGACTACGGCGTGCGCATCGACGTGAACTCCGCGGACGAGATCGGTCAGCTCGGCGTCGCCTTCAACGACATGGCGAGCGAGATCGAGGCGTACACGAACAACCTCGAGGAGCTCGTCGGGGAGCGGACGCAGGCGCTCGAGAAGGCGAACCAGGAGATCAGCGAGCTCAACGCGAAGCTCGCGCAGGAGAACATCCGGCTCGGGGCGGAGCTCAACGTCGCCCGCCAGCTCCAGCTCATGGTGCTCCCCGCGCCGACCGAGCTCCAGGAGATCCCGGGGCTCGACATCGCGGGCTACATGGCCCCGGCCGACGAGGTCGGCGGGGACTACTACGACGTGCTCCGGAGCGACGGCATGGTCAAGATCGGCATCGGCGACGTCACGGGCCACGGGCTCGAGAGCGGCGTCCTCATGCTGATGGTCCAGACGGCCGTCCGGACCCTGCTCGCCAGCAACGAGCGGGATCCGAAGAAGTTCCTGAACATCGTCAACAAGGTCATCTACCAGAACATCCAGCGCATCCGGTCGGACAAGAACCTGTCCTTGACGCTGCTCGACTACAGCGACGGCGCGCTGCAGCTCACCGGCCAGCACGAGGATCTGATCATCGTCCGGAAGGACGGGAGCCTGGATCGGGTCGAGACCATGGGGCTCGGGCTGCCGATCGGCATCGAGCTGGACATCAGCGACTTCATCTCCAGCATCGAGGTGAAGCTGGAGCCCGGGGACGTCGTGACGCTCTTCAGCGACGGCATCACCGAGGCAGAGGACTCGTCAGAGGAACAATACGGCATCGACCGGCTGTGCCAGGTGATCTCGCGGAACCATCAAAGAACCTCGAAGGAGATCAAGGACGCTATCATCGAGGACGTCTTGGCGCACGTAGGCTACAACAAGATCCATGATGACATTACGGTGCTTGTCATTAAGAGGGTATGAGCAAGGGGGAGACTGGGCATTACCATGAGCGAAATCATCGGCGTCTACTCTTTAGACGATTCGTTCAGCGAGCACATGTCGCTGACGTTGTATCCCGACTCGTTCGCGGTGAGATGGAGCCTGTGTAACCTGACGGCGAATTTCATGGCCGAGTACTTCGGCGAGCTCTTTCCCGAGATAGACGGCGAGGACAGGCTCATCAGCCGGGACGAGGTCTCTGGTGCCATCGGGTACGTTCTGAACGAGCTGGTCGAGAACGCCGTCAAGTTCAATCAACACGGTGACATCACCGTGACCGTCGGGATCGGGCGTGAAGATCTGGTGTGCCTCGTCAGCAACCAGATCACCAACGCGGCCGTGCCCTCCCTGCGCGAGAAGCTCCTGGAGCTCACGCAGGAGGACCCCGGGGAGCTCCTCAGGCGGCAGGCGGAGGCGAACGCCGAGGACGCGGAGAACGCGGGGTCAGGGCTCGGGTATCTCATCATCATGAATGATTACGGGGTCAGCCTTGGGTGGAAGCTGGACCCGATCTCGGTCAATAGCTTCAGCATCAAGACGATGGCCAGGATTCCTATTTTGAACGAAAGGTCGAGAATGGAAATCAAAGGTGGTAACTACCGGGTTTGGTACGATCCCTCTGAGGTTGTGGTGTACCTGGAGGGGATCCTTCGTCTTGGCGGGACCACGGAGTACGCCCCCATCGAGGAGCTGCTCGACAAGGTCCTGGCCACGAACCCCCCTACCATCACGCTCGATGTCCGGGCGCTGAACTTCCTGAACAGCTCGGGGATCAACGTCCTGTACAAGTTCGCGATCGCCACCCGGAAGAAGGGCGAGCTCCAGCTCATCGTCCGCGGGTCGAAGTCGATCCCCTGGCAGGGGAAGTCTCTGCCCAACTTGAAGAAGTTCAACCAGAACTTCGAGATGATACTCTGTGACTGAGCTGGGATGGGATCCTCCGTCCAACCCGAATCGCGTCCAGGTCGATCCATGACTGCACCCAAGGACATCAGCTCGATGCACTCCAGAGGCTTCATACAGAAGCAGAGTAATCTGGATGCCGTCAGGGCGATCGTGAAGGAGCGGCAAGCGTGGAACACGCTGCTCCGCGAGGAGGGGAACTTCACGGACTTCATGGAGCGTTGCAGCGCGCTCCTGGAGTACGTCGACAAGCTGAAGCTTGACTTCGACGACCTCTCCCTCGTTCACGAGGCGATCCTGGAGCACGCGACCAGCATCGAGAACGAGCTCGAGGGGTACAACCGGGCCATCGACGACGACCTCGCGGTGGCGCGGCAGGTGCAGCGCGCGCTCCTGCCCGAGGCGAGCGGCGCCATCGCGTCGGCGTTCGACATGGCCATCTTCCACAAGCAGCTGGCGCAGGTTGGGGGGGACTACTACGACTTCTTCTATCTTCCCGGCGAGCGCCACGCCATCGGCGTTTATGACATCTCGGGTCACGGAGTATCGTCGGCGCTCATCATGGCATTCCTGAAGGCCCAGTTCGCGCACGCCACCAAACGGCTCGACAGCCCGGGGGCGATCGTGGACTGGGTCAACCGGAGCGCCTACTCGTTCCTACGTGAGGTCCGTCGATACGCGACGGTGAACTTCGTCATGTTCACGGACCGATTCCTCCGCTACGTCTCGGGCGGAGGCTACGGATTGCTTGTCCGTCGCGGGACGCCTCGCTCGTTCAACCGGGTGAGCAACTTCATCGGTCTTCGCATCAAGCCGTTCCACGAGTTCGAGCTGCCGTTCGAGGAGGATGACGTCCTCGCCTTGTACACTGACGGGATGTTCGAGGCGCAGGACGCGAGCGGGGAGATTTATTCCGTGCAACGTCTCAACGAAATCGTCGTCAAGCACAGCGAGGAGCCGGTGCAGGTGATCCTCGACCGGTGCAT
Source organism: Sorangium cellulosum (assembly GCF_004135735.1). Lineage (GTDB taxonomy): Bacteria > Myxococcota_A > Polyangia > Polyangiales > Polyangiaceae > Sorangium > Sorangium cellulosum_F. The sequence goes on from NZ_CP012670.1 coordinate 2,125,584, forward strand.
CGAGGACTACACGCGGTTCCGAGTGGCGGACGCGGACGACATCACACTGATCATCCTGCGAAGGTGCGCCTGATGAAGCCCGAGAAGAATCATTCGCAGACGTCGGTCGGTGCATCGATATATATAACACCGATCGATCACATCACGGGCGACGTGGCCGGCCTGCTCGCGAACTTTTTGGACGCGCTTCTGGTGAGGTTCTATCCCAGACGGATCTGCCAGAAGGTCAACGTGGTCGTCACGGAGCTGGTCACCAACGTGATCCAGCACGGGACCGAGCGTGAGAGCGAGGTTCGGCTCGATCTGAGCATCGATCCAGACCGATTGCTCATCAAGGTTTCCAACCGCGTTACGCCGGAAGAGTACCGAACCGTCAAGGCCGTATTCGACGAGATCTTCGCCGCGGAGGACCCGAGGGAGCTCTTCGCCAGGACGGTGCGCGAGCGGCGCAACGACCGGCGCAGGGGCGGCCTCGGCCTGATACGGCTGACTGCCGAGAACAAATTCCATCTCTCGACGCAGTACGTCGATGGGACCCTCGTCGTCCAGGCAACTTTCCCGTGAAGAGGCTGCGTATGTTTTCCACGAAAGGTCGCGTATGAAGGCTCTCAGCTATGGAGAAATCACGGATGGCGGGCTGAGCGTCTTTCAGTCGGTCGCCCGGCTCGATGACGACAACCGCCTCGTCCTGACCTTCGAGGGCGCCATCCGGATCGACAACCCGTACCGGTACCTGTCCAGCTACCTCGACGAGCTGGCGAGGGTCCTGCCGCAGCACCCGATCACGTCCACGGTGATGGATTTCGTGAAGATGCGGTTCTGCAACTCGAACGGCTTCTACGTCATCATGGACATCGTGGACGCCGTGTACAACCTCGTGCCCGGGCGGGTCGTCGTGCGGAGGATCCTGGACGACGACTGGCAGCACGAGACGCTGCCGATCCTCCTCAACCTGAACGAGGAGCATGTCGCCGCGAGGACGACGTTCGAGGATGTCAAAGAACCCTAGCCGTGGGGTGTGGGCTGGATAGGGCGAGCTGCCATGGACGCACCAGCGTACCACGCGGACACGGAGCGGTTCTTCGCGGTCTGTCCCGATCCGCTCTGCCTCTTGCGGATCGACGGATCGTTCGTCCGGGTGAGCGGCGCCTGGGAGCGCACGCTCGGGCTGAGCGCCGAGGAGCTGGTCGATCGGAACCTCCTCGATCTCGTGCATCAAGACGACCTCGCGTCGACCCGCGAGCAGCTGGAGCGGCTCCGGCAGGCGCCGGTCTCCCTCGGGCTCGAGAACCGGTGCAGGAGCAGGAGCGGCCTCTACGTCTGGCTGTCCTGGTCGCTCCTGTCGGTGCCGGGCGAGGGGCTCATCTACGCCTGGGCGCGGAACGTGGGGAAGCAGAAGCGCCTGGAGCGGGCGCTGATGCAGCGGATCGAGACGAAGATGCTGGTCGCGTCGATCTCGGCGCGCTTCGTCAACGTGAAGCTCGCGGACATCGATCGCGGCTTCCAGGCGGCGCTCGAGGAGCTCGGCGAGGCCCTGCGCGCGGACCGGGCGAGCTTGTTCCTCCTCTCGGAGGACGGGCGGCGGTTCCTGAGGACGCACGAGTGGTGCGCCGAGGGGGTGCCGTCCCTGCTCTCGGAGCGCGCCGTCATCGCCAGGGACGCGGCTCCGTGGCTGGCGGAGCGGCTGTTCCGCCTCGAGCTGTGCGACGTCCCGCGCGTCTCCGAGCTGCCCGATGAGGCCGAGCGCGAGCGGCGGGCGTTCTCGGAGCTCGGGATCGTGTCGCTCGTCCGGATGCCGGCGACGTACGCGGGCCGGCTGATCGGGGTCGTGGGGCTCGACGCCGTCCGCGCGCACCGGACGTGGGACAAGAGCATCCGGGCGCTGCTCCAGGTCGTGGGCGAGATGTTCGCGATCACGCTGGAGCGCAGGCGCGCCGAGGAGTCGCTGCGCGAGGTGATCGAGCAGCAGGAGTCGCTGCGCGAGGTGATCCAGCGGCAGGAGTGCGCGATCCAGACGCTGTCGACGCCGATCATCCAGGTCTGGGACGGCGTGCTCGTGCTGCCGCTCGTGGGCAGCATCGATCGCCTCCGCGCCTCCGAGATCACGGAGAAGCTCTTGCGGGCGATCGTCGAGACGAAGTCGCGGTACGCGATCGTCGAGGTGACGGGGGTCGAGGAGGTCGACGCGGCCACCGCGCAGCACCTCATCGGCATGCTGCAGACGATCGAGCTGCTCGGCGCGCAAGGGGTCGTGGCCGGGGTGCAGCCCCAGGTCGCGCAGACGGCGTCGTCGCTCGGGTTCGATCTCTCGTCCGTGCAGGTGCACCGGGACCTCCAGGAGGCGCTCCGGTGGTGCATCCGGGCGATCCGGGCGGACGGGCGGCCCAGACCGCGGCGGCGGGCGTCGCGTCGCAGGTAGATCCGGGCTGCCCGGCGCTTGACGGGACCTTCGCGGGAGAATATTTCGTACACGAAGCATCGTGACGACGACCCTTCCGCCGCCCGACAGGCCGGAGATCGACGCCATCGTGGAGATGATCATCTATCTCTACACGGAGTCGCGCCGGCTCACGAAGGGCATGGCGAGCGAGTTCGGCCTCACCGGACCTCAGCTCACCATCCTGAAGCTGCTCGAGTCGTTTCAGGATCTCTCGCTCTCCACGCTCTCGGAGCGGATCCGCGCGCAGAACAGCACGGTGACCGGGATCGTCGACCGGATGGAGCGGGAAGGGCTCGTCCGGCGCGAACGCTCGAAGGCCGACCGGCGCGTCGTCCACATCCGGCTCAGCGAGAAGGGCGCGCGGCTCGCCCGCGAGATCCAGGTCGAGCCGATGGAGATCTTCCGGAGCGCGCTGCTCGGCCTGAGCCCCGCCGACCTGCGCGATCTGCTCCGGATCCTGACGAAGCTGCAAAAACAGGTGCTGTCGCGCGTCGGACAGGGCGGGCAGAAGAGGGGCGAGGGCGGCGACAGGACCTAACACGGAGGCAGGGGGTCATGAGAGAGAGGCCGACGTTCACCGGAGAGCCGAGGAACCCGAACGAGCGAGATCCCGATATCTGCGTGGTCACCTGCGCGCTGTCCGGGGTGCTCGCCAGCCGGAAGCAATGTCCGGCGATCCCGTATACGCCCGTCGAGATCGCCGAGGAGGCGAGGAGGGCCCACGACGCGGGGGCCGCGGTGGTGCACATCCACGCGCGCAACGACGACGGATCGCCGACGTTCTCGCCGGCCGTGTTCGCCGAGATCAAGGCGGAGATCCGGAAGCGCTGCCCCGTGATCCTGAACTTCTCGACGGGCACCCTCCTCGACGACGTCAGCGAGCAGTGCTCGTACATTCGCGAGAGCCGCCCGGAGATCGCGGCCCTCAACATGGGCACGATGAACTACTCGAAGTACTCGCGCGCACGGAAGAGCTTCGACTTCGACATGGTGTTTCCGAACACCTACGCGAAGATCGGCAAGCTCCTGTCCGCCATGAACGACGCCGGCGTGAAGCCCGAGCTCGAGTGCTTCGACACGGGGCACACCCAGGGCGTGTGGCCGCTCATCGACATGGGCCTCCTCAGGCCGCCGCTTCAGTTCTCGTTCATCGTCAACGTGCTGGGCGGCATCCCGGCGCACGTGGAGTCGCTCCAGCTCCAGACCAAGATCATGCCGAGGGGCTCGGAGTGGGAGGTGATCGGGATCAGCCACGGCCAGTGGCGGATGCTGGCCGCGGCGCTCGTGCTCGGCGGCAACGTGCGGTGCGGGCTCGAGGACCACTTCTACCTGCCGAGCGGCGAGATGGCGCGCAGCAACGGCGAGCTCTGCGAGGTCGCGGTGCGCATGGTGCGCGACGTCGGGCGCCGGCCGGCGACGGTCGACGAGGCGCGGCAGCTCCTCGGCCTGCACCAGGGCGACGCGCCGGCCCCGGCAGGGGGGGCGGCCTCGTGACGGCGCCGGCGTACACCCTGATCCAGGCGGCGTCCGCGGGCGGCGTCCTCCGGCTCACGCTGAACAACCCGTGGCGCAAGAATGCGATCGGCCCGGTCATGGTGAACGAGCTCCTCCACGCGCTCGAGGCCGGGATGGCGGACGACGCGGTGCGCTCGGTGGTGCTGACCGGCGCGGGCGACGCGTTCTGCGCGGGCGGCGACTTCGCGCAAATGGCGGGCGCGGAGGGGGCGCCCGCGCTCGAGCCGAGGGGCGACTACGCCGATCTCCTGCTCGCCCTCGCGAACGCGACGAAGCCCGTCGTGGCGCGGGTGAACGGGCACGCGCTGGGCGGCGGGCTCGGGCTCGTCGCCGCGTCGCACTTCGCGATCGGCGCCCGCGGCGCGAAGCTCGGGACGCCGGAGATCAACGTCGGCCTGTTCCCGATGATGATCATGGCGGTGCTGCAGCGTCACGTGAGCCGCCGCAGGCTGTTCGAGATGATGTTCTTCGGGGAGCGCATCGACGCCGACGAGGCCGTCCGATGCGGCCTGCTCAACAAGGCGGTGGAGCCCGACGCGCTCGACGCGGCCGTCGACGCGGTGACCTCCGCCATCGCCGCGAAGAGCCCGATCACGGTGCGGCTCGGGCTCGAGGCGTTCGCGGCGCAGGACGATCTCGACCTCGAGTCGGCGCTGCCGCTCCTGCGCGAGCGGCTCGCCGGCTGCCTCGCGACGGACGACGCGCGCGAGGGGGTCATGGCCTTTCTCGAGAAGCGAAGGCCCCGCTGGTCGGGCAAGTAGAAAGGGGTGGCCCGTGAACATGCGAGAGCTCGTGAAGGATCTCGAGGCGCGCCGCGAGGCGGTGCGGCGGATGGGCGGGGAGGAGCGGGTGGCGCGGCAGCACGCCCGCGGGAAGATGACCGCGCGGGAGCGGCTCGCGGCGTTCTTCGACGACGGCGTGCACTTCGAGGTGGGGATGCACGGCACGCAGATGGGGCTCGCGGCCGGGCCGGACGGGGAGGACCGGCCGCCCGCGGACGCGGTGGTGTGCGCGTTCGGCAAGGTCGACGGCCGGATGGTGTGCGCGGCGGCGTACGACTTCACGGTGAAGGGCGGCAGCATCGGCCAGACCGGCGAGGAGAAGGTGACGCGGCTCCGGCAGATGGCGCTCCGCGGGCGCTGGCCGATGGTGTGGTTCATCGACTCGGGCGGGGCGCGCATCGATCCCGCGTCGATGCACCCGGACACCGTCTCGCTGTTCGCCGGCTCGGGGCACCTGTTCCGCGAGCAGGTGCACATGAGCGGCGTGGTGCCGCAGGTCGCCGCGATGGTGGGGCCGGGCGCCGCCGGGACGGCGTACATCCCGGGGCTCGCGGACTTCGTGCCCATGGTGAAGGACGTCGGCTCGATGGCGCTCGGCGGCCCGCCGCTCGTGCGCGCGATGACGGGCGAGGACATCTCCGAGCAGGAGCTCGGCGGGAGCCGGGTGCACGCCACGAAGAGCGGCGTGGCCGACGCGGAGTACCCGAGCGACGCCGAGTGCCTCGCCGCGGTGAAGCGCTATCTCTCGTTCTTCCCCTCGAGCTGCGACGAGGAGCCCCCGCGCCTCCCGGTCACGGATCCCATCGAGCGGCGAGAGGAGTCGCTGCTCGATCTCCTGCCGGAGAGCTCGCGGCGCGCGTACGACATGTACAGGCTGATCGGGGCCATCGTCGATCATGGCGAGTGGCTCGATCTGAAGCCGCGGTGGGCGCGCTCGATCATCACCTGCCTCGCGCGCATCGGCGGGCAGAGCGTCGGCGTCGTGGCGAACCAGCCGAGCCACATGGGCGGCATCCTCGACGTGGACGCGTCCGACAAGGCCGCGCGCTTCATGCAGATCTGCGACGCGTTCAACATCCCCCTCGTGTTCCTGCAGGACGTGCCCGGGTTCATGATCGGGTCGAAGGTCGAGCACGAGGGGATCATCCGCCACGGGGCGAAGATGCTGCACGTCATGGCGGCGGCGACCGTGCCCAAGATCACGGTGGTCGTGCGCAAGGCGTACGGCGCGGGCTATTACGTGATGTGCGGGCGCGCGTACGAGCCCGATCTCATCGTCGGGTGGCCGACCGCGGAGATCAGCGTGATGGGCCCGGAGGGGATGCTCGGGATCGCGGCGAAGAAGATGTTCGGGGACGCGCCGCCGCCGCCCGAGGTGAAGCAAGGGCTCGTGGACATGCTCCAGAAGAACATCGACGTGATGAAGGTCGCGGGCTGGGGGCTCATCGATGACGTCATCGACCCGCGGGACACGCGCAGGGTGATCGCGTGGGGGCTCGAGCTCGCGCGGAAGAAGCACGTCGAGCGGCCGCAGAAGAAGCGGGGGATCATCCCGGTCTAGGCGGGCGTCGCCCGGGGTCGGGCCTGGTTGGCCGGGCAGGAGGTCTTTGCCGCGCCGCCCGGGCGGTGATCGTGGGGGCGGGGGATGGTGAGCGGGCCGGGCTCCCGAGGGAGCCGGCCTGTTCACTCGTTCTCGTGTCCCGGGTCGTGCTCCGGCGCCTCGCTGCTCTCGGGCGCCGGCGTCGGCACAGCCCGCGGCGCGGCCGAGTAGAACGGCTCCGGCGCGCTCTTCACGCGGACGAGCGTGCTGCTCTTGGCGGGCACGACGGCGGTGTAGGCGTCCAGGCCGACGCCGCTGCCCGTTTCGTTCGCGTGCAGCGTGGCCGTGACCTCGTAGAGACCCTCCCGGTCGAACGTGTTGCCGGGACAGGCCTCCTTGAGGAGGACTGACATGCTGCTCGACGCGCCCGGCTTCAGCGTCCTGTACATGTCACGCGGGATCGCGTTCGTCGGAGGAGACGCCTGGCACACCGTCGTGCCGTTCGGGCCGTCCACCCGGAACTCGAGCATGCGTGGACGGAGGGCGACGGTCATGGGGCGTCTGCCAGCGTTCCTGGCGCTCACCCGGACGACGATCGAGCGAGGGCTCGCCGCGTCGGACCAGGGCTCGCTCGTGAGCTCCAGGCGCGGGGCGTTGGCGTCCACGAGCGGTCCGTTCGCTGAGGCCGTGACGCGGCTCCTGTCGGGCGGCGCATGCTCCCTGGCGGCCGGATGCGCGGCCCTGTCGGCCTCGGGCGGAGAAGCCCTGTCGGTCGTCGGAGGAGCCGGCCTGTCGGTCGCGGACGGAGCCGGCCTGTCGGCCGCTGACGGAGTCGGTCTGTCGGTCGCGGATGGATCGGCCTTGTCGTCCGCGTCCGGATGCGGTTCGGCGCCGCCGGCCGGGTCGGTCGCGGCAGCCGCTCGGCCCGGGGGCCGCCCGTGGCTCAGCACCATGGTCGGCGCTGCGAGCCCGACCGCCGGAGCGAACGCCGGGGGATCGTCCGTCGACTCCGCGGCGAACGGCGCGGCGGGGGGCTTCCTCGACCACCTGGGCGGCGGCCCCCAGCCGTACCAGGCCCTCACCACCGCGCCGCCGGTGAGCGCGGCCTCGTCCTTGCCGAAGCAGAGCAGGCGCGGGTCGAAGCGCTCGATGAACGATTGCCCGGGCGCGAGCAGGAGCGCGCGCCGCTCGGGGAAGCCGGTCGGCTTGAGCCCCGCGGGCGCGGCGCAGCGGAACGTCTTCTTCTTCTTTCGCTGGTCGAACGTGTCGATCTCCAGGCGCAGCAAGCGCACGTCCGCCGGGATGCGCATCGGGCGATCCCCCTCGTTGTCGATCCGCAGCGTCCACGGCCCGCGAGGCGTGGGCGCGATGAGCCAGACGCGCGCCGGCGCCGGCGGAAGGGGCGGGGGCTCGGGCGCCTTCGCCTTCTTCGCGCTCTTCGCGCTCGCCCTCGAGGCGGTGGCCCTGGCCCCCGCAGGCGGAGCGGCGGAGCCGGCCTTCGGCGCCGCCGGCGGCGCGGCCCTCGGCGCCGCCGGCGGCGGGGCCTTCGGCGCCGCCGGCGGCGGGGCCTTCGGCGTCTCCGGCGGCGGGGCCTTCGACACCTCCACGGCCGGCGAGGAGGTCGGCTTCGCCTCCGCCCGCGCGGGGATCGACGCGACCCCCAGCGCGGCCATGGCGGCCGCCGCGATCGACGCCGCCGGCGCGGCCGACCCAAACAGACAGGCGATCCGGACGAGACGTGTGCGCATGGGGATCCGTTCCGGAGCGAACGCTTCCGCTTTCTTTCTGGGGGCGTCAACCTTAGCGTACCCGGCGAGCCTGGGTGCCCTCGGCAGGTCGAGGCGCCCTCCCGCGGCTCGAAGCGTGACCATGCGCGGTCTGTACGCCATCGTCGACACCGACTCGCTCGCGCGTCGCGGGCTCGATCCGGCGGCGTTCGCCGAGGCCGTCCTCGACGCGCGCCCCGCCGCCATCCAGCTGCGCGACAAGCAGGGCGGCGCGGCGCGCACGCTCTCGCTCCTCCGCGCGATCCAGCCGCTCGCGGCGCGCGCGGGCGTGCCGCTGTTCGCGAACGACCGGGCGGACCTCGCGCTGCTCGCGCGCTGCGACGGCGTGCACGTCGGCCAGGACGATCTCCCCGTGCCGGCGGTGCGCAGCCTGGCCCAGCGCGCCGGCGCCTCCCTGCGCGTCGGGCTCTCCACCCACACGCCCGCGCAGCTCGAGGCCGCGCTGCGAGAGCCGCTCGACTACGTCGCGGTCGGGCCGATCTTCGCGACCTCCAGCAAGGAGCGCCCGGACGCCGTGGTCGGCCTCGGCGCGCTCGCGTCGCTGTGCGCCCAGGTCGAGCGGGCGCGGCCGGGGCTCCCGGTCGTGGCGATCGGCGGCATCTCGCTGGAGAGGGCGCCCGAGGTCGGCGCGCTCTGCGCCGTCGCCGCGGTCATCGCGGCGCTCCTGCCCGAGCAGGGCGGCCGGGGCGCCCTCGACGAGGTGAGCGCGCGGGCGCGGGCGCTCCACGAGGCCATCGCGCGCGCGGCGCCGCCCCGCGGGGGCGCGCGATGAGCCTGACGCTGCTGGCCGCGGCGGCCGCGGCGGTGGCCGCGACCGTGGGCTACCTGGCGTCGCGCCGCGACCGGGAGGCGCAGGGGGTGACGGGCGACGAAGCGCGGCGCGCGGCCAGCGGCGCCCCCGGGGGCGCGCCGTGGGGCGAGCTGCCGTTCGCGCTCGGCGACGTGGTCCTGGTCGGCAGCGAGGAGCGCTGGCTCGCGGGCGCGGTCGTCGCGCGCGAGCGAGGCGAGCTCGTCGCCGTGGTGTTCCTCGCGCCCGAGGGCGCAGCGCAGGGCACGGTGGTGGCCTTCCCCGAGCCGCGCCGCGAGATCTTGTGGCTCCTGCCCGCGGAGGTCGACGCGCCGGACGAGCCGCCGGCCACGCTGGAGATCGCGGGCATGACCCTGCGGCGGCGGGCGCGCCTGCCGGTCACGCTCGAGCGCGTCGGGCAGGGCGCGCCTCCGCTGGGGGACGCGGGGATCATCGCCCTGTACGAGGGGGGCGGGCACGACGCGGCCGTGGTGCTCGCGAGCGAGGGGCGGCTCCACGCCTGGGCCGGGCGGCGCATCGACGGCGCGGGCTACGAGCGCCTCGGCGGCGGCGGCGAGGGCTGACGCCGGCGGCCCCGCCCGCGAGCCGGCGCGCTAGCCCGCGCCGCGCAGCTCGGCGATCAGCGACGCCATCGCGAGGCCCGGCGAGGCGTTGCGCTCGAGGTGCACCACGGCGCGGGAGACGGCCGCGTAGCGCCGGGCCGCGAGGCCGGCGCTCCTCGGATCGGCCGCGACCGCGGCGCGGGCCTCGCGGGCGAGCGCGGCGCCGAGCGCGCGGAGGTAGTCCTTGAGGGCGCCCTTGTCGCGGTCCATCGACTCCGCGAACGCGACGGCGGGCCCGAGATCCCGGGCGGCGGCGGCCGTGAGGACGCTCTTCACGAAGGCGTCGCGCGAGGCGGTCTGCTCGTCGTCCGCGAGCTCGAGCGCCGTCGAGGCGCTGCCGGCCGCGAGCTCCACGGCGAGGTCGTGCCGCTCCTCCGGCACGCCGCGGTCGCGGAGGACGCCGCGGACGATCGGCTCCGAGAGCGGGGCGAAGCGGACGGGCAGGGTGCGCGAGCGGATCGTGTTGAGCAGGCGATCGCCGCGCGAGGTGAGCAGGATGAAGTGGGTCCCCTGCCGCGGCTCCTCGAGCGTCTTGAGGAGCGCGTTCGCGGCGCCGACGCTGAGGTCCTCGGCGTCGCGGACGATGAACACGCGCGCGCGCCCCTCGTGGGGCGGGTAGGCGGCGTGGGCGAGCACGATGGATCGGATCTGGTCGACCGAGATCTCGGTCAGCTCGTCGCGGCTCCGGCCGATCACGGCGGCGGGGTAGAAGTTCTTCGCGACGATCTGCACGTCGGGGTGGAGCGGCGACGCGGGGCGCCCGGCGGAGCGCGCCGCCGCGCGCCGGCAGGCGTCGCACCGGCCGCAGCCGAGCGGGTCCCCCGCGGTGCACACGAGCGCCTGCGCGAGCGCGACGGCCGCGAGCTCCTTGCCGACGCCAGGCGGGCCCTCGAAGCGGTAGGCGTGGTGCACGCGACCCGTCCTGAGCGCTCGCTCGATCGTGCCGAGCGCGGTGTCCTGGCCGAGGATATGGGAGAACGGCACGGCCTGCTGTCTAGCACGACCGGGGCGCGGCCGGCGCGCCGGCGGCCCCCCGCTCCCCCGCGCCGCGGTCCGGCGGTGTCCCCACCTGCGGCGGTGATAGATTGCCGCGCGTGCGCGTCGTCGTGCTCGGCGGCGCCCTCGCGGCGGAGCTCCGCCGCGACGCGGGGGGCGCTGGCGAGCTGGCCCGCGCGCTGCGCCGGGGGATCCGGGCCGGTGGAGGAGGGGACCATGATGCGAGAGGATCGATCCAGGCGGGTTCTATCGGCGCTCGACGCGTTCCTGAGCACGCCGCTCGACGCGGCGCTGTCGCGGCACCGCGAGGCCGATCCGGCGGCGAGCGCGCTCGCCCTGTTTCACGACGTCGCCGCGACCGTGCCGGCGTATCGCCGCTTCCTCGAGGAGCACGGCGTCGATGCTGCGGCGGTCCGGACCCCCGCGGATTTCGCGGCGCTCCCGGTGATCACGAAGCAGAATTACATCCTCCGGCACCCGATCGCGGATCTGTGCCGGGGTGGGCGCGTCGAGTCCTGCGACATGGTCGCCGTCTCGTCGGGCTCGACGGGCAAGCCGACGTTCTGGCCGCGCTCGCTCACGGACGAGCTCCCGGTGGCCTTCCGGTTCGAGCAGGTGTTTCACGACAGCTTCCGGGCCGACGCGCGCCGCACGCTCGCGGTCGTGTGCTTCGCGCTCGGGTCGTGGGTCGGCGGCATGTACACGGCCGCTTGTTGCAGGCACCTCGCGGCGAAGGGATATCCGATCACGGTCGTCACGCCGGGCAACAACAAGGAGGAGATCTTCCGTGTCGTCCTCGATCTGGGGCCGGCGTTCGAGCAGGTCGTCTTGCTCGGCTATCCGCCCTTCCTGAAGGACGTCATCGACACGGGCCGGGCGCGGGGGATCGACTGGGCGCCGCTCCGGATCAAGCTCGTGATGGCCGGGGAGGTGTTCAGCGAGGAGTGGCGGAGCCTGGTCGGCGAGCGCGTCGGGTCGACCTCGCCCTGTCACGACTCGGCGTCTCTCTACGGGACGGCGGACGCCGGCGTGCTGGGCAACGAGACGCCGCTCAGCGTCGCGATCCGCAGGTTCCTCGCAGGCAACCCGGACGCCGCGCGCGCGCTCTTCGGGCAGGACAGGCTGCCGACGCTGGTGCAGTACGACCCGGCGGCGCGGTTCTTCGAGCGGCGCGAGGGGATGCTCCTCTTCTCGGGCGAGAACGGCATTCCGCTGGTCCGCTACGCGATCCTCGACAGCGGCGGCGTCTACTCCCATGCGGACATGATGGCGGCCCTCGCGGGGTTCGGCTTCGATCCGCGTCGGGAGCTCGACGGCGAGCGCGGCGCCCGGGAGCTCCCGTTCGTCTATGTGTTCGGGCGCTCGGATTTCACGGTGTCGTATTTCGGGGCCAACATCTACCCGGAGAACGTGGTGGTGGGCATCGAGCAGTCCGGCATCAAGGAGTGGGTGACGGGGAAGTTCGTGCTGGAGGTGCGCGAGGGCGCGGATCGGGACACGTACCTCTCGGTGGTGGTCGAGCTCGCGCCGGGGGAGGGGGAGAGCGAGGCGCGGCGCGAAGCGGCGGCGTGGTCGATCGAGGAGCACCTCGTCCGGCTCAACAGCGAGTTCAGGAGCTACGTGCCGGCGGGGAAGCGCGCGCCGCGGGTCGAGCTCCGGGCGGCGGGGGATCCGGAGTACTTCCCGCTGGGGGTGAAGCACCGGTATACGAGAAAGGCGAGTGGATGAGGGCGGCGGACGCTCAGGATCATCCTTTCCAACGGGCGGGGCCAGCGCAGCGGAAGCCGAGGTGCTCGTTCTGGTAATTCGTCTTGTATCCGATCCGGCTCGCCGAGCGTAGCCACTTGGAGCTATCGATGAACGAGCCGCCTCGCGCCACCCGAACATTGTCGGTGCGTTGAGTCGCTGACTCCTGCGACATGCCAGATGAGATGGCTTGGTCGAGCCTGGGGAACTCGTCCCAGGTCCACTCCCACACGTTTCCGTGCACATCGTAGAGATTCCACGGGTTGGGCTTCTCGATCGCCATGCGCTGAGCGCGTCGCGGCGGCGGCGAGCGCGCTGCGTCTCGGCCGCCCGCTCCGCGCCGACCAGGTTACCAGAGGTGGCGCTGAGGCTCGACCATACAGGCGGTCCACAAAGGGTCCACATCAGGGCAGAGCGACGCGGCGCGCTCTCGTGCTGGCAGGTGCCCCGGCCGCTCACGCGGTCTTCCCGCAGCACCGCTTGTACTTCTCGCCGCTCCCGCACGGACAAGGGCCCTTGCGGGACGGTCCTTCCCCGCGGCGCGCCTGGATCTTCGGGTGATAGTGCTCGCGGAGCGGCGCGAGCAGCCGCATCGTGTCCTCCGGCGACCGGCGGGCATGGATGAGGCGGATGAACTCGCGCGGAAGGAAGAGCTGCTCTGGCTCGGCGCGCGCCGTCCAGGGGATGAAGAGCATCATCAGGGCCATGACCTCCGCGTCGTCGACGAACGACTGCCCGGACGACCGCGGCGCCGGCGCACACCGGCCCGGTGGCCGTCGCGGCGCCGGACCCCGAGGCCGGCGGCGGCGACGAGCCGCGCCCGCAGCCCGCCGCAGAAGGCACGCCGGCGGGGAGCGGACATCGGCCCGTCTTCCCCGCGCGGCGCGGAGAGCCTTCTCCCCAAGCAGCCGCTCTCGAGCCTCGAGCGCGCCACCTTGGACGCGGGCACCGAGCTTCGATGCGCGAGGCGCGCGCGCGAGGTGCTGGTAGAAGGGCGCAGAGACCATGAACGACCTCTCCCCCCCGCTCCTCGTCCTCGGCTGCGGCTTCACCGGCGCGGTGGTCGCCGGCCTGCGGAGGGCGTCCGGCGGCCGCGTCGTCGCGACCACGCGCTCTCCGGAGCGCGCCGCCGAGCTCGCGCAGCGAGGCGTCGAGGTGCGCGTCCTCCCGGCGCTCACCCCGGAGGCCGTCGACCGGCTCGTGCCGGACGGCGCGGACGTGCTCGTCGCCTTCCCGCCCGACGGCGCCACCGACGCCGCCATCGCGCCCTCGCTCTCCCGGGCGCGCGCGATCGCGTACGTCTCGTCCACCGCCGTGTACGGCGACGCGACCGGGCGCGTCGACGAGGCGACGCCCACGTCGGCCGCCAGCCCCCGCGCCGCGGCGCGCCTCGCGGCCGAGGCCGTGTACCGCGAGCGCGGCGCCGTCGTGCTGCGCGCCGCGGGCATCTACGGCCCGGGCCGCGGCCTGCACCTGCGGCTCCTGCGCGGCGACCTTCGCATGACCGGCGAGGGCGCGCAGCAGGGCAGGAACGTCGTGTCGCGCGTCCATGTCGAGGACCTCGCGCGCCTCGCGCTCGCCGCCCTGGATCGCGCCGCCCCCGGCGAGGTCTTCGTGGTCGCCGACGACGCGCCGGTGCCGCAGATCGAGGTCGTCCGCTGGCTGTGCGCGCGGCTCGACCTGGAGCTACCGGCGAGCGCGCCGCGGGACGCGGTGCACGAGACGCTCCGCCATGACCGCGCCGTGGACAGCGCGAAGATCCAGCGCGTCCTCGGCGTGACGCTGCGCTACCCGAGCTACCGCGAGGGGTTCGAGGCGTGCCTCGCCGCGGAGGCCGAGGCGGCGGTGGCCTCCGCCGCCGCGAGGGCTCCGCGAGGGCCAGGCTGAGCGTCGCGCGGCGCGCTCCCGGTCCGGTCGTCCCGTCGCGCGGGGGAGACGAACCGGCCGTCGATGAGCGGCACCGGCGGTCGTCGCACGCGCGCCCCGACCCCGAGCGGGGCCGAGCCGCGGCGAGCGGGTCGCCCTCAGCGGCGGGAGAGCTGCGGGCGAGATCCCAGCGAGTCGGACGCGCTGGCACGAGGGCCGGGCGCTGGCCGGACGGTCAACAGCAACGCGAGCGCGCTCAGCATTCCGACGACCGCCATGCCGACGACGACCTCGACGCCGAGATCGTCGAAGAAGCGCCCGGCGCAGAAGGCAACGATGACGATGCCGAAGTTCAGGAGGCTCGCGTTCAGCGCGGTAATGGTGCCTCGGACATGGCGGGCGATCTGCCCCAGGCCGGAGTGATGGACAGGGCCTGCGATGCCGTACCCCAGCGCCCAGACAAGCCCTGCCAGCGCGGCCGTCGGCAGCGAGAATGGTGGGAGCACGCCCACCACCAGACATCCGGCGATCGTCGCGATGATGCCGCCGGCGACGACCCGCGAGCGCGAGCCGGCGAGCCTCTCCGTTCGGCCGATCAATGAATTCCCTATCACCGTCGCGAGCCCAAACCCGCCGACGATGATGCCTATGGATTCGGTCTGCAGGTGGAAGCGACGACGCAAGACCTCCGCCAGGACCGTGGTGACGCCGATCGAGAGCCCGAGCCACAGAAAGCTCGCGGCGAGCCGTCGCCGGACGCTGTAAATGGTGAGCGCTTCTCGGAATGTCCTCCAGAACCCGACGTTCCGGGCGATGGCGCGGCGAACGGACATCCGCCCTACCAGGACGGCTGCCACGAGCGACGCCGCCCCGATGAGGAGATACGCCGCTCGCCAGTCGACCCGCGCGGCGAGCAGCGCGCTGACGACCGGCACGACGACGAAGCTGATCGTCAGTCCCATGAAGACGCGGCCCGTCGCCGCCGGCTGGGCCTCCTCCTCGACGTTGTCGTTGATGATGGCCAGCGCGTTCGGCTGGACAGCGGCAGCGCAGATGCCTCCGCAGACGCCGCCCGCGAGAGCAGACGCAAAGGTGGGCGCGAGGGCGATGGAGACGGCGGAAGCGCCGAATCCGATGAGGCCTGGAATCAACAGGGGCTTGCGGCCGAACCGGTCCGACAAGGGGCCGAGGAGCGGCGCGAGGGAGGCGTAGACGAGCGCGTAGCAAGCCGGCAACCAGGCCACCTGCGCAGCCGGTACACCGAAATGCGTCCCCATGGCCGCCATCATCGGCCCAGCGACGACCTCCGCCGTCCCGATGAGGAACATGACCAGCATCAGCGGGATCAGTCGCCGGGTTGGCACATGAGGTGCCGTGCGCCGATCGGCGGATTGGAGAGCGTGATCTGTCACCGAGCGATCACCTGGGCCGCCGGCGACGATCTCGATCCGCCGGGCGAACCCGACGTCCGGCGGCCGGCAGTCTCGGTCAGAAGAAGTGAACCTCGAGCTTCAGATGGTCAAGATAAGGCCAGTCCAATGTGCCGTGGATGGAAAATTCCTCCGGCGCAAAAATGTCCTCGTCGTTTGGTTCTTCCTCGTACGTGAGGCCGTTGCATATGTACCGGTCCAGGTAGTCGTAATCGGTCGGCACGATGGCATCTTTGCCGTGCGCCGTCACGTCGAGGATGTAGTTGACGTCGCCCGCCTGGTAGATGCTCACCACCGGACTGAGGTGCTCCATGCCGAGGTGCCTCAGCAGCTCTATGCCGAAGTTGTTGGCGCCGACCTCGAAATCAATCCGGTCCTTCCGCATCTTGTCGGTGACCACGCGAGGCTCCTCGCCCAGGTTCTTGTAGAGGTGAAGGTTGGGTGCGTCTGTCCCTTCCTTGTCGTAGATGTACTCGTATCTGGTGTTCTTCTTCCTCTTGGCGTTCGATATGAAGTAATAGTGCCCGAGGCTGTGGAGGATCATGAACGTCTTGGAGGACAGCGAGAGCCCTTCCCGGAATGTGAACGTCTTGTACTTGATGACGGCCTTGATGTTGTTCGGGTGGGATTCGACCGTGTTATATTCGAGATCGAACAGCTCGGTGGTCCGCTTGATGAGCTCCTCGTAGTCGCTCAGGCTGACCATCTCCAGGACGTTCTTGATCTTCTCCTTCTTCGACATGGGGCCAGGCTTCATTATCGTCGATGTGCTCTCTTGCGTTTCCATGTGGTCCTCTCGTGTCTGCGTCGGAGCTCGAATTGCAGGGAATTTCGTTGACCGTGCTTCAATCTAGAAATCGCGGCGCAGAGCGCTGGTTCAGTAGGTTGGCCCTGGGAGATCCCCGCTGCTCGCCGGGAGTGGCCCATCTCCTCGCACCTCAAACTATTTCCCGTCGCCGCTCGAGGCGGCGCTGCCGTCGATGAGCGAAGGGAGCGCATGGCCCATCCGGATGCGCTTCGCCTCCAGGTAGGGCGCCGAGAACGGGTTTGCCTGGATGAGCGATGGCGCGCGGGAGGCGACGCGCACGCCGAGCGTGGCGAGCGCGTCCACTTTGTGGGGGTTGTTCGTGAGGAGCCGGATCGATTCGATGCCCAGGTGCTCGATCATCGCGGCGGCGGGCTCATACCCCCGGGCATCATCGGGGAGCCCGAGGAGCCGGTTCGCGTCGATCGTGTCGTGCCCGAACGATTGCAGCTCATAGGCACGGATCTTGTTTGCGAGGCCGATCCCGCGTCCCTCCTGCCTGAGATAGAGGACGACTCCAAGCCCATACCGGCCGATTTCGGCCATCGCCGCCTCGAGCTGCTCGCGACAGTCACATTTCAGCGAGCCGAACACCTCGCTCGTGAGGCACTCGGAGTGGACACGAAGTGTGACCCCCGACTTCCTGCGAACGTCACCCATGACGAGCGCGACGTGATCGGGCGAGAGCCCGTGCTCAGCATGGGTCGAGCTGGGCCAATGGAACACCAGCATCTGGAAGATCCCGTGCTTCGTGGGCACCGGAGCCTGGGCGCATATCTCGAGCTGAGGCCGGATCGCCGTCATTGGGACGTGCATCTCGCTCTCCTTTTGAACGTGTTCGTCGGTCTGAATAGGCAACGGCCGTCGCGCAGCTGGCTTGCAAATCAGGAAGCCCGCTGCTTTGCGGCGCGGTCATGCCGCTTTGTCATGTTGTGTTCTAGTCCACGTCTGCGATGATCGCAAGTTGCATTCGCCTGGACGATTCGATCCGATCACGTGGTCGAAATGCGTTTGCAAAAGACGGAAACGCGGTCCCTGGTCGCTGCTGGGCGTGCTGCAAGAGCACCGATGCGGATGAGGCCAGGCTGGGTAAATCGATCTGCCGGAGTGAAGGCGAGCGCGGTCGCTCTCCCGAGCCCGCACCGCGGCTCGCGGCCCATAACGGCCGTCATACCGGTCATGCCCGGCCTCCGGAGAAAGCTGCGGTCAGGGCGAGGTCGCGCTCCGAGCACGGCTCGGCGAACACCCCGGCGACCGCGACCGTCTCGATGAGCGCGCCCGTCTTTCGCTCGCCTCGCGTAACGAGGCAGGTGTGGGTCAGCGCGAGCTTGCAGAGCGCGCCGTGCGCGCCGAGCTCGCTGACGAGCAGCTTGACAAGATGCCCGCCGATCCGCTCCTGCAGGGTGAGGCGGCGGGCGAGCGCGTCGAGGACCCGCGCGAGCGTGCCGATCCCCGCGATACGCGCGCCCGGGAGGTAGGCGATAATCCCGGTACCGTGGGCCGGCAAGAGGTGGTGCGGGCACATCGTGGTCACGGCGAGATCGCGGGCGACGACGAGCCCCCGATCGAAGGGACCCGCCTCCATCGCGCGCTCGCGGAGCACGACGGCCGCGTCGATCGCCTCGCCCCTGAGCAGGTCGTCCGCCCAAGCGTCGGCGACCCGCTTGCCCGTGTCAGCGAGGTCTCCCTCGAGGTCGTGCCCCAGGGCGCGTAGGAACTCTTCGATGGCTTGCGCTGCTCTGCGCCGATCGACCATGGCGGCCTCGTTGCTCGTGCCGGGTTCAACCGGATCGATAAGTGAAATTCAATGGGCGTGAGCGCGACCAACAGAGCAAAATGAATGTATCGTGTCAAGCTCGAACGATCTCGTTCATTGAAGAGCGCCGAATAAAGCTGGACCGGTCCAGGCGGCCGAGGGGGGCAGCGCTAGGCGCGACGAGGAGCCCCGCTGAAGCAGCGCGACGAGGAGCAACGACGCGATGCGCCCGCCATCGGCCGCCTGGAAGCGGAAGGTTTCGAGAGGTGCTCTGCGTCCACGAAGCGCGCCGGGGCCCGTGCGTCGCCCGCGGCGAGGAAGGCGAAAAATTCTATGCTATCGCACGAGAGCGTGAGGAGATTGCGTCGCGGCGCTGCGCCGGTGCGTGCCGTTGTATGGCCCTTCGTGATACACTGCGACGGTGCTGCGGCGGTCGCATGATCGACCTGAGCGAGCACCCCGGCCGCGGCGACGCCGGTGCAGCGTCGTGCCGCGTGACGCTTGATTGACCTCGCATTGCGTCTGCATCATGAGGAGCGATCCGATGAACGTTCGTCTTGTGCATGAGTTTCGCTTTGAAGCAGCGCACCGCCTTCCCCGGGTGCCGCCTGGGCATAAGTGTTCACGTCTCCATGGTCACAGCTTCAAGGTCGAGATCGCGATCCGTGGCCCTGTGAATGAGGAGACCGGGTGGTTCCTCGATTTTGGCCACCTCTATCAGGCGTGGGCTCCCATCTACGCGACGCTTGACCACAACTACCTGAACGATGTGCCAGGGCTCGAGAACCCGACCAGCGAGGTGCTCGTTCGATGGATCTGGGATCGGCTCGCGCCGTCGTTCCCCTTCCTGAAGCGGGTCACGATCTTCGAAACCTGCGACGCCCGCTGCGAGTACGAGGGCGACTAGTACGTTGTCACCGAAGTTCGTCCCGGGGTCGCCGCTCACGGGGCCTGCGCTCCGGCCCCTCCGTGGCGACCCAGGGACGAGCTTCGGTGACGCAGCACTAGAACAGCCGCTCTAGTACCGCGTCGCTAGAATCCATTCCTGGAGCGACGACCATCGTAGGCCCTCGGAGAGGGGGCTCGCCGCGTGTATCGAGGCGCGCCGTCGGCCGATGTTGGGGGGCCATGCTCACGGGTACAGATCGGTGCTGAGGTACTTCAACCCCGAGTCGCAGGCGAGGCACACGACGGTCTCCCCGCGGTGCGGCCCTGCGAGCAGCTTCTCCGCGGCGGCGACGTTCGCGCCCGTCGAGAAGCCTCCGAAGATCCCCTCGATCCGGGCGAGGCGGCGGGCGGCGTCGATGGCCTCCTCGTCGCTCACGGTCAGGTAGCCGTCGCAGAGGGCTCGATCCAGCAGCGATAGCTCCCGGCTGTAGCCGCCGCCCTGGATGCGATGCCGCTGATCCGTGACCTCCCCGCCAGCCAGGAGCGGCGCCGTCGCGGGCTCGACGACGTACGTGCGGATCGCCGGCAGCGCCCGCTTCAACGCCCGCGCCACGCCGGTGAACGTCCCACCCGTGCCCACGAAATCGACGAACGCGCTCACCCGACCGCCTGTCTGGCTGAGGATTTCTGCGCCTGTCCCGTGCTCGTGCGCCGCGACGTTGGCCTCCATCTCGAACTGGTCTGTCCGATAGGCGCCCCGCTCGACGACGATGGCGCGGGCCCGCTCCTCGACGAGCTCGAGATCGCGCCCGCTCACCACGCCGCGCGCCGAGCCAGGGTGCTGCGGTACCAGCACGACCTCGGCGCCGAGCGCCATCATCATGCGCGCGCGCTCGATCGAGTTCCCCGCGCTCATCACCGCGACGAAAGGGTGCCCGAGGATCGCGCAGGCGATCGCCAGCCCGGCGCCGGTGTTGCCGCTCGTGAGCTCGACGACCGGCTGTCCGGGCCGAAGGGCGCCCGCGCGGCGGGCGGCGCGCACCATCGCCACCGCGATCCGGTCCTTCTTGCTGAGGCCGGGGTTGCGCGTCTCGAGCTTGAGCAGGATCGACCCCTCTCGCCCGCGGCACAGGCGATCGAGCGCCACGATCGGGGTATCGCCGATCGTATCGAGCACGCTCGCGACGACCCCCGCCCGCGCATCGCCCGGCCGCCCGGCCGTCACGGCGCACCACCCTGCCGATGGATCCCCTCGATGGTGAGCTGGGCGATGATGTCCCGCATCACCTCGCTCGCCCCGCCGGCGAGGGTCGCGGCGGGCGCGTCGCGGTAGATGCGTGAGATCGCCGACTCGTCCAGGTAGCCGGCGCTGCCGTGCAACTGCATGCACTCGGCGGCCACGCGGCTCGCGACCTCCGTGGCGCGGAGCTTGGCCATCGAGCATTCCGCGATGGGCAGCTCGCCCCGCTGGTACAACCACGCGGCGTGGTAGACGAGCTGACGCGCCGCCTCGATGTCCGTCGAGAGGTCGGCGAGCCGATGCCGGACCGTGTGCAGGCCCGCCAGCGTCCCCTGGAAGGCGCGCCGGCCCAGGAGGTAGCGGCAGGTCTCCTCCATGCAGCGCGCCATCCCGCCGACGGCCAGCGTCGCCGCGACCAGCCGCTCGAGCTGGAACCCGCGCATCAAGGAGATGAAGCCGCTCCCCGGCCTGCCGATCAGGTTGGCGGCGGGCACGCGAACGCCCTCGAAGCGGAGCTCCGCGGTGTCCGAGCAATGCCACCCGATCTTCTCCTGCCGTCGCCTGGAGATGCCCGGGGAGTCGGCGTCGACGACCAGGAGAGAGAGCCCGACGGCGCCGTGCTTCGCCGTGGCCGACGCCGGCGCGGTGCGCGCCGCGAGCGTGAGGAAGCCGGCCGTCGTGCCGTTGGTGACGAAGGTCTTCTCGCCGTTGACGACGTAGCAGTCGCCGTCGAGCGTCGCCGTGGTGGCGATCCGGTTCAGGTCCGAGCCGGCGTCCCTCTCCGTGATCGCGAGCGCCGCGACCTTCTCCCCGGCGATCGCCTTCGTCAGATAGGCGCGCTTCAGCGCCTCGCTCCCGGACGTGGCGATGTAATGGGTCGCCATGTACTCATGCACGGACACGGCGGCGCGGAGCCCGGCGTACCCCGTGCGGCCGAGCTCCTCGAGAAACACGATGGAGTGGAAGAGGTCGAGCTCGGCTCCGCCGTACGTCCTCGGGTAATGGAGCCCGAGCAGCCCGCCCTGGCCCATCGCCTGCCAGGCGTGCCGCGGGATGCACCGGGCGCGCTCCCATTCCTCGGCGAAGGGGAGGACCTCCCGCGACAGGAACTCCCGCACGCGAGCCCGAAACGCGTCGTGCTCGGGCGAAAAATACACGGACTTCATGGCGCCTCGCGATCCATACCCCTGCTGTCCCGGTCCACGTGATGCCCTCCGCGCCCGTCAGCAGGATTCCAGCGTGGAGCGGATGTGACGCAACAACGCGTCTTCTGCCGTATGGAGGAAGAAATGCTCGCCCGGGAGCACATGCGCGGCGAACTGCCTCCTCGTGTAGCGAGCCCATTCCGGCATGCGGTCCGGCGGCGCGATCGCGTCGTCCGCGCCCGCGAACACGGTGATCGGGACGGCCAGCGGCTCGCTCGCCGTGCCCGACCACGTCTCCGCGAGCTGGATGTCCGCGCGCAGCGTGGGCGCGAGCAGCGCCATGAACTTCTTGTCCGCGAGGACCTCTGGAGGCGTCCCGCTGATGTCGCGCAACCCCTCGTAGAACTCCTCGTCCGGCAGGTGATGAATCGCCGGTATGTAGCGGGGGACGTGCGGCGCGCGGCAGCCGGCCAGCACTAGGTGCGCCGGGAGCGGCCCGCCCTTCGCCGAGAGCTGGCGCGCGAGCTCGTACGCCACCGCCGCGCCCATGCTATGGCCGAAGAAGACGAAGCGCCCGGTGAGCATGTCTCGCAGCGAATCCTCGATGGCTGCGAGCAGCGCGGGCCACTCGCGGTAAGCCGGCTCCTTGATCCGGTTATCGCGGCCAGGCAGCCGCACGGCCATGATGTCCACGTCCTCCGGGATGGCATCGACCCAGCGCCGGAACAGCGCGGGGCCGCTGCCGGCGTAGGGGAAGCAGAACAGGCGGAGGCGCGCGCTCGCCCGCGGGGCGGGGCGGTAGATCCAGCGATTGGGGCCAGGGGCCGCTGTGGTGAGGAGCTGCTCGATGCTCATTGGTGCCTCTCGGCGCGCGGCGGCGTGCCGCCGGCGGCCGTCCATCGCATGTTGACATCATCGGGGGTTGACCCCCTCGGGCCCCGCGGGGGCGCGGGCGGCGACCGTCGGCGCGGGCGCGGCGCGACGGAACCAGCCGAGCACCGCCAGCGCGAAGACGCCGGCCACGAGCCCCCAGAACGCGGCGCCGATCCCGAACAGCGAGACGCCCGACGCGGTGACCAGGAACGTGATCAGCGCAGGCTCCCGGGCGCGCTCGTCGCTCATCGCGCCCGTGAGGCCGCTCGCGATCGTGCCGAGCAGCGCGAGCCCGGCCACGGCGAGCACGAGCTCTCGGGGAAACGCCGTGAACAGCATGCCGACCGCGCCACCCAGCGCGCCGACGAGCAAATAGAAGACGCCGGCGGCCACGCTCGCCAGGTAACGCTGCCCCGGATCCTCGTGCGCCTCTTTGCCCATGCAGATGGCGGCGGTGATGGCGGCGAGGTTGAGCGCGAAGCACCCGAACGGCGCCAGCAAGAGCGTGGTGACACCGGTCCAGGTGATCAAGGGAGACACCGGCGTCGCGTAGCCAGAGCTGCGAAGGACGACCACGCCCGGGACGTTCTGCGAGGCCATCGTCACGACGAACAGCGGAACGCCCACCCCGACCAGGACGGGCCAGGAGAACGAGGGCATGGTGAATGTCGGCGTCGCGAGGACGAGCTGAGACGCCTCGATATGGAGCAGGCCCTGCCACCACGAGAGCGCGACGCCCAGGAGCAGGACCGCGATCACCGCGTAACGAGGCCACAGGCGCCTGCAGAGCAGGTAAGCAAGGAACATCGCGAAGACCAGCAGGAACCTGGCCTTCATGGCCGTGAACACATCCATGCCGAAGCGGGCGAGGACGCCGGCCAGCATGGCGGAGGCGATCGGCAGCGGGACGCGGGCGATGACCCGCTCGAACCAGCCGGTGAGACCGCAAATCGTGATCAAGGCCGCCGAGAGCACGAAGGCGCCGATCGCCTCTGCCATGGATACGCCGGCGAGGCTCGTGGCGAGCAGCGCGGCGCCTGGCGTGGACCAGGCCGTGACGACGGGCGCCCGGTAGCGCAGCGAGAGGCCGATGCACGTCACGCCCATGCCCAGCCCGAGCGCGCCCATCCAGGAGCTCAGCTCGGCCGGCGTCGCGCCGGCGGCGCTGGCAGCCTGGAACACGATCGCGGCCGAGCTGGTGAAGCCGACGAGGACAGTGACGAACCCCGCGGCGACGACCGATAGCGGGATCGAGCTCGTCACGGACGCCGGCATGAACATCCCTTCACGATAACGTCAACCGGCCGGCGCGCCCCTGCGCGACCGGCGCGCCGCGCCGCGCCGCGCCGGATCACGCGGCGCCGCCACCCGCCTGGCGCGCCGCCAGGGCGGCGTCGATGGCGGCCGCCATGTCGCCGAGCCGGCTCGCCGTGAAGACGTCGTCCGGCGCCAGCACGTCGACCCCGAAGCTGTCCTCGACCCGCGCGAGCAGCCGCACCGCCGTCAGCGAGTTCCCGCCGAGCTCGAAGAAGTCCGTGTCATGGCGCAGCTCGCCCTCACCGAACAGCTCCCGCCAGATGCCGGCGAGGCGCGACTCGACCTCACCCTGGCTGCCCTCCGGCGCGCGCGGGGCGCTCCCTGCGCCGGATGCCGCCGCGTGCTCGCGCAGGCTCGCCTCGGCGGGGAGCGCGCTCACGAAGACGAAGCGCTCGGGCAGCGGATGACCGGGGAGCTGGCTGGCGATCGACGCGCGCAGGTCGTCGGCGAGCCTGCGTCGCGACGGCCAGTGCTCGGCGGGAGCGGGTGCCCAGCCCTTCGCGGCGGGGCGCCGCCCCTGCGCCCGGTGGGCATACACGGTGTAGCAGCCCGTCTTCACCATGCGGGCATCACAGTCGTGCGCGACGACGAAGCCTCGGCCAGCGAGCGTCTTCAGGACGTCGCCGAGCCGACCGCCGATGTCGTGGACCTCGATGACGAGCTGGGCGACCTTCGCCCACGTCGATTCGTCCATGCCGCGCAGGACGTCCATCTCGGCCTTCTCGACGTCGATCTTCAGCAGATCGATCTCCTCGATGCGCTGGAGCTCGACCACCTGCCGCAAGGTCATGACCTCGCAGCTCCGCCGCTCCATGACCATGCGATCCGCGACGAGGTCGTCCAGCAGGCGCCCGTCCTGCGCGCCCTCTCCCGTGACCAGGTACGCGCGCAGCACGTCGCGGTCCTCCGCGTCGGCGAAGCGGCCCGACATCACGGTGTTGTTCGGATAGAAGGTGAAGTCGGTCCGACCCGCCTCGCTCCCCATGGCGCAGTTCAGCACCGTGATGTCGGCGCGGTGGATCTCGGCGTTGGCGCGCACCGCCCGGCTGAGCTCGGCGATGGGCTCGATCGCCACGATGCGCGCGTCCTTGCACGTCTTCGCCGCGAACGTGCTGAACATGCCGATGTTCGCGCCCACGTCGACGATGCACGCTCGCTCCGGCAGCTCGATGCCGTGCCGCAGGTAGGCGTTGTCGAGGAAGATCTCTCGATACAGGAAGTCGGTCTCCGTGCGGTTCCGCTGCGCGACGAGCAGGTCGGCGCCCGGCTCGTGGAGCGACAGCCCCTCCAGGCGCCCGTCCGCCTCGAGCGCGCACGCGCGCCTGATCTCCCCCGCGCGATGCGCATCCGGGACGATGTACGCGACGAGCGAACGAGGTTCGCGGCCGCCGGACACGACGACGGCCTGCTCGACCCCGGCATGACGCCGGAGGCAAGCGGTGAGCGCTCCGATCAGATCCTTGTCATGGTGGCTCATGTTTCTGCCCGATTCTTCAGTTCGCTTCGGAAGCAATGAACCCGGCGGCCAGGTCGCCGAGGCGTGATCCGGCTTCGAACAGCGACAGGTGGTCCCCGTGCTCTCCGACGTGCAGCTCGGCGCGCGGCAGCTTGCCGGCGACATAGCGCGACCCCTCCGGGTGAGCCGTCGCGTCGTCGTGGCTCGTCACCACCAGGGTCGGCTGGCCCGCCCGGTGGAGAAGAGGCCTGCAGTCATGCTCCATGATCGTGCCGTTCAGTCGGCCGTAACGGTACAGGAGCTCGCCGCTCGCGTAGGGGTACATCACGTGGTGGGCCATGTCCGCGCGGACCTTGGCGAGCACCGACGGCCGTCTGAACATCTTCTGCAGCCCCGCGGCCTGAGCGCGCCCCCTGCCGGCCATCGCCATCAGCGTCTGGACGTCGCGCTGATGCTGCGTCTTCGGCGCGTCCTGGCCGAGCTCGTAGTCGCCGTGCCAGAGGCTCATCGACGAGATGCGCTCCGGCGCCATCCCCGCCGCGGCGAGCGCGATCACGGCGCCGCCGCACAGCGCCGCGGCGTGCGCGCGCTCGACGCCGACGTGGTCCATGACGGCGAGGAGGTCGCGCGCCTGCGCCTCGACGTCGTGCGCCCGCGCGTCGAACTCCTCCGCCGTGCCCATCGCGCCGAAGAGCCCTCGGCTCTCCCAGGTGACGACGCGGAAGTCCTGCGCGAGGCGTCGCATCCACGGCTCGCAGAGGCCGATCGGCATGCCGCACGCGGGGACGAGGACGACGGCCTTGCGGTCGCCCGGCCCGTCGACATAGACCCGGAGGCGGGAGCCGTCCCAGGACGCGATCTCCGAGCGCGCGAGCACGGCCTCGGCGCCGCGCGCGCGCGGGTCCTTTGCGATCTCGTCCACCTCACGGGGCATCGCGCGCAGCACCTCGGGCGGCAGCTCGAGCAGCGACGCGAGCGCCAGGCGATCGCTGACGATGAGCTCGAACGCGGACAGCGGGGCGTCGTCGCGGTGCAGCAGGACGCGAGGCGCCGCGACGGCGTCCGCGAGCCGGTCGAGCAGCGCCTGGATCTCGGCACCCCGCTCGCCTCGCGTCGGGCGTCCATTCGGGGCCGCGCCGGACCACGTGGCCGCGGCGCGCACCGGCGCGTCGAGCACGCTCGCGAGCGGCGCGACGGACAGCATCGCGGCCGAGAGGCGCCGCACGGCCGCGCGGGCGCGCGCCCCGGGCTCCTCGCAGGCGCCCGCGGGCGCGCGAGGGTCAGATCCACTCAGAGGCGGTAGTAAGCTCATTGTCCAGCTCACCCGTGTTGACTGTGCTCTTCGGCTCGAAGAGCAGGACGTGCGCCTCGCCCGTGGCCACCGGGAGATGGAGGACGCCGCGCGGCACGATGGCGAAGTCTCCTTCGCGAAGCCTGATGTCGCGGCCCTCGAGCTTGAGCGTGAGCTCGCCCTTGACGACCAGGAACATCTCGTCCTCGCTGTCGTGCTTGTGCCACACGAACTCACCGCTGAACTTGGCCAGCTTGACATACTGGCCATTCAGCTCGCCCACGATCTTGGGCGCCCAGTACCGGTCGACCAGCGCGAGCTTCTCTGCCAGCGACACGCGCTCGACTGCGTCGCCGCTCATGCGAGCGCCCCTTGCTGCGCGGGCGCGGCCGTGATGTCCCGGCAGACGAAGCGGTGACCGCGCGTGGTGCTCGTCGCGATCCGGTTGTGGGTGAACTCGTTGCGGCCGCTGACGAGCACCGCGCCGTACTTCTCCAGGCTCACCTTGCCGCCGTACTCCTCGATGATCTCGGTCTCGGGGTAGATCCTCACCGAGGTCGGCACGTAGCGCGAGACGAAGCCGAGCCGCATGTCCTTCGTCTTGCCGCTGTGCGGATGAGACGCGTGCATCAGCGTCGACCAGAACATGATGAACTGTCCCGGCCGCATCACCATCGAGACCGCCTTCGACTCCTCCGGCTTCCAGCTCGGATCGATCTGCAGCTGGCGGTAGTCGTAGCCGAAGAAGCCGCGCCGGACGCTCCCCTTCTCGACGCTGTTGATCTGGCTCGGATCGTAGTGCATCCGCTTGGTCTCGTCGTAGAACATGGTGCGATGGGTGCCCGGGATGAACTGGAGGCAGCCGTTGTCCACCGTGGCCTCGGTGAACGCCGCCCACACCGTGATCGTCCCGCCGAACTCCTCGCTCTCCGGCCAGACGATCTGGGGTGAGCCGGAGGCGTTGGCGAAGGTGTCGGCCTGGTGCCAGTCCGTCCCCTCGTCGCCCGGGTACTTCGGGAAGAACTCGGTGCGCCAGCACAGGACGTTCGGTCCGAGGACGCTGGCGACGCGGTCGACGATCTCCGGCCGGCAGATGTGCGACGCGAGGAAGCCGTTGTCGAGGTGGCGGTCATAGTTGGCGATGTTGGTCACGCCGGACCTGGCCGCCTCGTCCTGGTAAATCGCGGCGCTGCGATCGAGCAGCTTGAGCCGCTCGCGCCGCCACAGCTCCTTCATCTCGTCCGGCTCGTACAGCGTGAAGGGACCGGCGTAGCCGAGCCGATGAAACTCGCTGGTCTCGTGCGGCGTCAAGGAGAATGCGGGGCCCGTCCCCGAAGCGATGTTCATGACTGGACTCTCGACGGTTGTTTGTTGCTCAGTTCCTTGCCGATGCAGCTGGCCAGCTGCGCGATCGTCGCGCCGTCACCCATGACGGCGGGATCCAGATCCATGTCGAAGTGGGCGTTTACCCGCCCGAACATGCGGATGAGCGCGAGCGACGTCCCGCCCAGATCGAAGAAGTCGTCGTCCTTGCGGACGCGCGGCAGGTCGAGGATCTCCCGCCAGATCGCCTCGATCTGCGCCTCGATCGTGTCCCCCGCATCCGCGGCGTCGCCGTCCAGGTCCGCCACCCGCTGGCCCGCCGCCGGCGCGGGGAGCGCCGCGCGGTCGATCTTGCCGTGGGCCGTGAGCGGCAGCGAGGCCATGGCCACGTAGGCGGATGGCCTCATGTGGACAGGCAGCGCCGCGGCCGCGCGCGCCTGCAGCGCGGCCCCGACCTGCTCGGCCCAGGCCGGATCGGGCTGAGCGCCGGGCCTGGGGACGACGTACGCGACGAGCCGGACGTCGCCGTCGCCATAGTCGTGAGGCACGACGACGCTCGCGAGCACGTCGGGGTGGCCGGCCAGGCAGAGCTCGATCTCGCGCGGCTCGATGCGGAATCCCCGCACCTTGATCTGGTCGTCGGTGCGCCCGAGGTACGCGTACTCGCCGTTCGGCCTGCGCACGACCCGATCGCCGGAGCGATACATCGGCTCGCCGGAGGGGTCGCGCAGGAAGCGCTCGGCGGTCAGCTCCGGGCGGTTCAGGTAACCGCGCGTGACGCCCGGGCCGGCGACGTGGAGCTCGCCCGGCGCGCCGTCCGGGACCGGTCGCCCGGAGTCGTCGAGGACATGGAACTGCAGGTCCGGAAGCGGGACGCCGATCGGGCTGATCTCGGGCGCAGCGAGATCCTGTCGGACGATGGGCCGGTACGACGCGTGGACCGTCGTCTCCGTGATCCCGTACATGTTGACGAGCTGCGGGCGCTGGTCGCCGCGGCGCGCGATCCACGGCGCGAGCGCCTCGGGGTCCAGGCGCTCGCCGCCGAAGATCACGAGCCGGAGCGAGAGCGGCGCCGGCGGATCACAGGCCAGATCGGCGGCGACGAGCTGGCGGAACGCGGAGGGCGTCTGATTCAGGACGGTGACCTGCTGGTCGCGGAGCAGCGCGAGGAACCTCGCCGGCGATCGCGACACGTCGAATGGAACGATCACCAGCCGTCCGCCATGGAGCAGCGCGCCCCAGATCTCCCATACGGAAAAGTCGAAGCTGATCGAGTGGAACATGGTCCACACGTCTCGCTCGTCGAAGCCGAACCACGCGCGCGTCTTCTCGAACAGCCGGACGACGTTGCGGTGCTCGACGAGCACGCCTTTCGGCTTCCCGGTCGAGCCGGAGGTGTAGATCACGTAGGCGAGGTTGCTCTCGGAGGCGCGCGCCTGGGGCGCGCCGGGGAGCTCGGCGCCGGCGGGCGCCAGGTCGCGGTCGGCCAGGACGACCTTCGCCGCGCCGCCACCCAGGCCGAGCGAGGCGATGCGCGAGACGCTGACGATGACCGATACGGCGCTGTCGCGCACGAGGAGCTGGACCCGCTCCGCCGGGTATGTCGGATCGATGGGCACGTACGCGCCGCCCGCCTTCAAGATGGCGAGCAGCCCGACGATCATGTCGATGCCGCGATCCACGTGGAGTCCCACGAGCACATCCGGACCCACGCCCAGCCCCAGCAACGTGCGCGCGAGCCGGTCCGCGCGCGCGTTCAGCTCGCCATACGAGATGTCGCCCTCCGGCGCGCTGACGGCCACGCGATCGGGATGCTCCAGCGCCCTCGCCGTGAAGATCTCGTGCAAACATCTCCCGGACGAAGGCTGCGTCCGCTCGACCGGCGCCTGTCCTCGGGCGCCACTCCTGATTTCAAGCATTGATAGGTCCTCTGACAGAATGGCGATTGGCAGAGAGAGAGGGGTTCTGCCCATTCATGCGGTCGCTCTCGCTCGGGACGGTCGACGCCCCGAGACCGCCTCCGCGCGATGCCTGCGCGAATCGCGCAGCAGATCTCGAAATGACGTCGACGCACGCCGTGGCGTGCGCGGGCGACGCGACATGACGAGTCGTTTCCCCAGATCCCCAGAAGTATTTCGTTATCGAGGAAGACTATAGTGCGGATCTTGGTGGGTCAAGCAACATTTTTGTCTTGGACGAGATGACCGGCGCGTGACCGCAATGCAGCGGTCGAGGGGCCGCATTGGAAGTTGGTGCTCCTGGGTTTGTTTCGATGATGTTTCATGGGCCACACGACCTCGTCGCACGAATGCGCATCGGTCCTGGAGCAGGTGCCCTGTGCGCACGTCGACCGATGAGAATGGATGATGGCGTCATGGCGCGGACCGGTCCGAGCCCGAGGGGATGTCGACCCATGCGCTCGGCCTCCGCCGAGCGCTCCGCGTCTGAATCGCGGAGGGCTGCGCCCCGCCGCCTCGCGCCGGCGGCACCGTACGCCGGCGCGTCATCGGTCATCGTGCATCGTGCATCGTGCATCGTGCATCGTGCATCGTGCATCGTGCATCGTGCATCGTGCATCGTGCATCGTGCATCGTGTTTGCAGAAAGCGTGCCTCGATACCTGCACCGGCACGCAGGGGAGGGCTGCGGCAACTGGTCGAGGCAGACCGGGCGGCGGCTCGCTCAGGTACGCAGGGGGTCGCTTGTCGTACGAGCGAGGCGGGCTGCTCGCCCGAGCGCGGGAGGCGACCGGACGGGCTGCCCTGGGTAGCAGCACCTCGGAGGACCTCCGGTGCCGCAGCGGGGGTCGGGCGCGCGCGGCGCCCTCGCGGGGGCGCGCGCCGCAGCGCTGCTCACCCCTCGCTTTCTGCGCTGCCCTGCCGCCGTGACGTCTCCTGCTGGTCGGCCGCCTCGAGCTGATCGATCTCGCGGAAGAGCGCGTCCAGATCGAGCGTCAGCCCCTCGCAGCCCGGCACCGCCTGGAGCAGCCCCCCGGTCGCGCCGAGGCGGTGCACGTAGCGCCCGTCCTGCGCGAGCCCGTAGATCTCGAGCGTGCGGAGCTGCGGATCGAGCAGCCAGTACCAGCGCACCCCGAAGGCGGCGTACTCCTCCATCTTCTCGACGCGATCGCGCCGGCCGTCCCGCGGCGCAGGGGAGACGGTCTCGATCATGATGTCCGGCGGGATCCCGACCGGCCCGCGGGCCGGGGGTTTCCGGGAGCGCGAGAGGAACACGGAGACATCGGATTTGCGTCCGCGCCGCGGCTTGAGGGCGTACTTCACCTCGGAGCCGAAGACGAAGCCGCCGCGTGGGATGAGCCAGTCCCGCAGGGTCTGGATGAGCCAGGCGACGACCAGCTCGTGAACGCAATCGGACATCTCTTCCTCGACCAGCCGGCCGTCGATGAGCTCACCGGCCTGGTCTTCCGGCAGCGCTGCCCACTCCGCAACGGACAGAAGGCGGGGTGCCTGGGGCTCCGGGTACACGTTCTGGCTCACGCCGAGGAGGGTACCATCGCCGGGCGCCGCACGCCTCGATCCCGCGCCAGTCGAGCCGGCGGGGCGCCGCCCTCCCGGCGCGCTCACGCGTCCGGCGCGCTCACGCGTCCGGCGCGCTCACGCCTCCGGCGCGCTCACGCGTCCGGCGCGCGCACGAGCGCCGCGAGCTCGCGGATGAGCTCGGGCACCCCCGCGCCCGTCGCGGCGCTCACCAGGTGCAGCTTCACCTTCGCCTTCGCGAACCGCGACTTCAGCTTCGGGTAGGCCTCGCGCACCTCGGGCAGATCCGCCTTGGTCAGGGCGACCACCTCGGGGCGCTCCGCGAGCTCGGGGCTGAACTTCTTGAGCTCCTTGCGGAGCGCCCGGTAATCGGCGAGCGGCTCGCGGCCCTCGCCGGGGTCGAGCGTCACGAGGTGGAGCAGCGCGCGCGTGCGCTCCACGTGCTTCAGGAACCGGATGCCGAGCCCCACCCCCTCGCTCGCGCCCGGGATCAACCCCGGGATGTCCGCGATGACGAAGCTCGAGCCGCCCGACCGCACCCCGCCGCCGATCTCGACCACGCCGAGGGTGGGGGTGAGCGTCGTGAACGGGTAGTCGCCGATCTTCGGCCGCGCCGCCGAGACGGCCGCCACGAAGGTGCTCTTCCCGGCGTTGGGGAACCCGAGCAGGCCGACGTCGGCGAGCACCTTCAGCTCGAGGCGGATCTCGCGGGCCTCACCGGGCTCGCCCGGCTCCGCGCGCCGGGGCGCCCGGTCGTGCGGAGACTTGAAGTGCAGGTTCCCGCGGCCCCCCTTGCCGCCCCGGGCCACGACGACCCGCTGGCCGTGCTCGGTCACGTCGGCGAGCAGCTCCCCGCTCTCCGCGTCGAAGATCTGCGTCCCCACGGGGATCTTCTCGACCCGGTCGGCGCCGGCGCGGCCGTGGCAGTCGCTCCCCATCCCGTGCTCGCCCCGCTCCGCCTCGAGCGTGCGCGCGTACGTGAAGTCGAGTAGCGTGGACAGGCCTTCGTCGCCCACGAAGACGACGTCCCCGCCGCGGCCGCCGTCGCCGCCCGCGGGGCCGCCGAACGGAACGTACTTTTCGCGCCGGAATGCGATCGATCCATTGCCGCCATCCCCCGCGACGACCTTCAGACGGCAGCTATCGACGAACCGCATGGTGGCGGCTCATAGCATAGAACTCAGGAAAGACCCCACTGCGGAAGGTGGCCCCGCGCCTCGGGTCGCCCGCCGGACCGCTCCAGGAGATCCCAGGTGCGCGCTCGAATCCTCATCGTGGACGACAACACGAGCCTGGCCGCCAACCTCCGCGACGTCCTCGAGGGCGCGCGCGAGCTCGACGTGGAGGTCGCCCTCGCCCCGGACGGCAAGCAGGGGCTGGCGGCCGCCCGCCGCGACGGCTTCGACGTCGCGGTCGTCGACGTCAAGCTCCCGGACGCGAGCGGCCTGGAGCTGATCGCCCCGCTGCGCGCGGCCTCCCCCCACGGCGAGATCGTCCTCGTCACGGGCTTCGCCACGGTCGACGCCGCGATGGCCGCGCTCCGGGCCGGCGCCTTCGCCTTCATCCTCAAGTCGTTCCGCCCCGAGGAGCTCATCTCGACGGTGGCGCAGGCGATCGAGAAGATCTCGCTGAAGCGGGAGCGGGAAGAGCTCGAGCGGCGGTACCGCGCGATCATCGACGCGGCGGACGTGCTCATCCTCGGCCTGACCGCGGAGGGGCGCGTCGCCCTGTTCAACCCGCGCCTGTCCGCGCTGACGGGCGTGGCCTGCGACGCCGCGATCGGCACGCCGTTCAGCGAGGCGCTGGTCGACGAGCCCGAGCAGCGCCGGTTCAACCAGTCGTTGCTCGGCGTCGTGGAGGGCGACGCCGCCGCCGAGGTCGAGGTCGGGGTCCGGGACGCGGTGGGCGCGATCCGCCGGGTCCGCTGGCACCTGTCCGGCGTCCGCGACGGCGGTGGCGAGACCGATCTCGTGTACGGCATCGGCATCGACGTGACCGAGCGGCGCGCGCTCGAGCGGCGCGCCGCGGACGCCGAGGCCCTGAACGCCATGGCCCCGCTCGCCCTCGGGCTCGCGCACGAGATCCGGAACCCCCTGAACGCCGCGGTGCTCGAGCTCCACCTCCTGAGCCGCAGCATCGACCGCCTCTCGGACGAGGCGATCCGCGAGCCGATGAAGCGGCGGGTCGGCATCGTCGAGGCGGAGATCGCCCGCCTGGGCCGGCTCCTCGGCGAGTTCCTGGAGCTCGCCCGGCCGCGCGCGCCGCTCCGCGAGCCCGTGGACATCTCGCGCGTCGTCCGCGACGTGCTCGACCTGGAGGAGGAGGCGTTCGCCAGCAACCGGGTCGAGGTCGTCCGCGATCTCGCGGACGACTGCTTCGCGCTCGGCGACGTGGAGAAGCTCAAGCAGGTCGTCCTGAACCTCGTGGTGAACGCGCTGGACGTGATGCCCGACGGCGGTGTCCTGCGGGCGTGCACGTCGGTGGACACGAACGAGGTCTGGCTCTCGATCGGCGACACGGGCCCCGGGATCGATCCGACGATCCTGGCCGAGATCTTCGACCCTTTCTTCACCACGAAGGCGGCCGGCACCGGCCTCGGCCTCGCGATCGTCCGCAAGATCGTCGATCTGCACGGCGGCCGCGTGAAGGTCGACACGCACCGGGTCACGGGCACGACGGTCCGCGTCTGGCTCCCCCGCTTCACGGTCGAGCGGCCCGTCTCGTCTCCCCCCTACGGCGCCACCCTCTGACGGACGCGCCCCCGCGCGGCGTTCCTCCCCCCTCGATGTCGCCGGCGGGGGGAGGGGCACGTCGGGGGCTCACCTCCGGGGCTTGCGTTCCGGCGAGCCCCTGTCGTGGCTCGCCTCCACGAAAGCCCCTCCGGTGAGCCCCCGACGTGCCCCTCCCCCCACCGGCGAGCAACGGTCCTCCCCGCACCCGGCCGCCGAACGACGTCCGCCCCCGGCCACGAGCGGCGTCCGGCCCCCGGCCACGAGCTGCGTCCCGCCCCCGGCCACGAGCTGCGTCCGGCCCCCGGCCACGAGCTGCGTCCCGCCCGGCCACGAAATACGCCGCCGAACGGCGGTTTCCCGCACAGGAGACGGGCCCAGATCGGCGTTTTCGGCGCGCAGGCGTACTCCAGTACGCCGAGCACCGAAAACGTCGAGGTGGGCCCGTCTCCGCAGCGGGAAACCGCCGTTCTTCAGCCGACGATGCGCATGGGGGGCTTGAGCGGCAGGGGGGGCTTCGAGCCGGGGGCCGACGGCACCGCCGAGGGCGCCGCCTTCGGGATCGCGTCGCCCTCGAGGGCGGCGAGCGCCAGGAACAGCCGGTCCATGCCGTAGTCGAGCGCGACCTCGCGCTGGAAGACGTGCGCGACCTTGATGAGGCGCAGCGAGGTCTGCTTGCCGAGGTCGATCTCGCGCTCGAGGAACGCCTCGAACGAACCGTACCCCTTCGCCTGATACAGCTCCTGCTGCTGGATCTCGGCGAGCACCACCCCGATGTCGAAGAACCCCTTGTCGAGCCGCTTGCGGAGCGTCCGGATCTTCTGCGTCTGGTTGTGGAGCTCGGCGATCTTGGCCTTGATCTCCTCCGCGCCCGTCGGCACGCGGATGGTCGCCCGCGCGCTCCCGGGCGGCGCCGGCTCCGCGGCCCGAGCCCGCGCCTCGGCCGCATGCTTCGCGGCGTGCCGCGCTGCCCAGGGCGCCGCACCCCGGAGACCGAGCTTACGCTTGGAAGCGCTCGCCGAAGATTTCGAGTCTTCCTTGATCACCGGATTCACGGGTTTCGCGAGCTGAGCTTCCGCGCCCCCTTTGGTGCTCGAAGAGGACTTCTTCTTCGTGCCCGTCGCCTTCTCGGAGCTGCCCTTTGTGATCTTCGCCATGTCGCTGCGTCCCCCGCTGGGTACGAGATCATCGCGGCCCCTCGCGCAAGCGCGCGCCGCCCGCGCGGCGGAAAGACCCGCACGGCTGTCAAGCCCAATTGGCTCGACAGGTCGTCGCCTTACCAAAAAATCGGCCTCCTCGTCCACTATCTTTCGGTGGAGGCTCCTCTCTTTCCCGAAGTCAGCATGACCCAAGATCGGCCCGCGAGCCAAAACCGACGAGCATTGCACGCTATCGAGCGCTCGAAAAGCGGTCGGCGGGCGCCGGGGGGGCCGGACGCGCGCCGGCGCAGCGCAAGGTCCCGGCGGCGTGCCCCGCCGGCGGAGGCGCCAGCGAGCTGGCCGAGCCTGCTCGCGTTGCCGCGCTGCGCCGCGCCCTCCTCGCCCTGCCGTGAGGTGGATCATTCTCCTGGTGCCTCCTCCAGGCACCCCCGGGACGCCGCACTCGCCATCTCGCGCACCCTCCAAGCGCGGGGGGCCGTCGTGGTAGATCGCGGTCCATGCGCTCCCGGCCCCCCGCTCCCGACCCCGATGACGTGTCCCGCCAGGCCGAGACCGCTGATGCGTCGCGTCGTGCGGGGGAGGCACCGCGGGGGCCGGCGAGCGGTCGGATTGCCGTGGTGGTGAACGGCAATGCCAAGAGCGTGACCGAGGAGGTCATCGAGACGCTCGATCAGATCCTTGACACCGGAGACCTGTTCGTCTCCCGGCGGGTGGAGGAGAGCGAGGGCATCGCGCGCATCCTGGTGGACCGGGGCTACGGCACGATCCTGACGGGCGGCGGCGACGGGACGTTCACGGTGGTGGTGACGGCGGTCGTGAACGAGGCGAAGCGGCGCGGGCTGCCGCTGCCCCGGTTCGGGCTGCTCCGGCTCGGGACGGGCAACTCGCTGGCCTGGGTGCTCGGCGCGTCCGGGGACGCGGGCGCGAAGGCGGGGCTCGCCGTGGATCTCCAGCGGCTGCGGGCCGAGGCCGGGAGCCGCAACCTGCGGCTGGTGGAGGCCGAGGAGACGCTGTCCCCGTTCTGCGGCTTCGGGATCGACGCGGTGATGCTCCGCGACTACAACGCGGTGAAGGCGCTGCTCGCGCGCGGCCCGCTGAAGCGGCTCGCGCCGGGGCCGGTGGCGTACGCCGTCGCCGCGACCACGCGGACGATCCCGAGCTACCTGGTGCGGCGCACGCCGCACTGCCGGATCATCAACGAGGGCAACGACGCGATCCGCGTGGGCGAGAAGGGGGCGATCCTCGGCGCGCCGATCCGGAAGGGCGGCGTCATCTACGAGGGGCCGGCCAAGATCGTGGCGCTGTCGACGATCCCTTACTACGGCTTCGGCTTCCGGATGTTCCCGTACGCGGACGACCGCCAGGACCGGATGCAGCTCCGCGTGTCGATGATCTCGCCGCTCTCCTTCGTCCGGAACTTCTCGAGCATCTGGAGCGGCGAGTACGGCGATCTGGAGACGGTGTTCGACTACTTCGTCGACGAGGTCACGATCGAGATGGACCCGCCGACGAGCTTCCAGATCGGCGGCGACGTCCGGGGGGAGCGGTCGCGCGTGCGGGTGCGGCTCACCGAGCCGATCCGGATCGTGGATTTCTACGCGCCGCCGCGGGGGTAGCGCCGCGGGCCGCGCCGCGGTCAGCGCGGGCCGCGCGGCGCCTCCTCGCGGGCCGCGCCGCGGTCAGCGCGGGCCGCGCCGCGGTCAGCGCGGGCCGCGCCGCGGTCAGTCGTAGTACTCGTTGCCGAGGTGGGTGATGAGGTCCTCGCCCATGAGCCAGCGCATCGTGTTCTTGAGCTTCATCGACTGGATGAACAGGTCGTGCTCCGGGTACAGCCCGGGCGCGGTCATCGGGCTCTTCCAGTAGAAGCTCAGCCACTCCTGCGTGCCGCGCAGCCCGGCGCGCTGCGCGAGATCCAGGAGCAGCGCCAGATCGAGCACGATGGGCGCGGCGAGGATCGAGTCGCGGCACAGGAAGTTGATCTTCATCTGCATCGGGTAACCGAGCCAGCCGACGAGATCGATGTTGTCCCACCCCTCCTTGGCGTCGCCGCGAGGGGGGTAGTACTCGATGCGCACCTTGTGAAAGAGCTTGCCGTAGAGGTCGCCGTAGGCCTCCGGCTTCAGGATGGTCTCGAGCACCCCGAGCTTGGAGACCTCCTTGGACCTGAACGACTCCGGATCATCGAGCACCTCGCCGTCGCGGTTGCCGAGGATGTTCGTCGAGAACCACCCCGTGATGCCGAGCATCCGCGCCTTGAGGCCCGGGGCGATCACGGTCTTCATCAGGGTCTGTCCGGTCTTGAAGTCCTTTCCGGCGATGGGCACCTCCTGCTTCTTCGCGAGCTCCCACGCGGCCGGGAAATCGACCGTCAGGTTCGGGGCGCCGTTCGCGAACGGGATCCGCTCCTTCATGCAGGCCCAGGCGTAGATCTGCGAGCTCGAGATCGCCGGGTGATCCTCGGCGAGGCCCGCCTCGAAGCGCGCGATCGAGGCGTGGACCTCCGCGGGCTCCAGGTAGACCTCGGTCGAGCCGCACCAGACGGCGACGGCGCGCGTGGCGCCGGTCTCGCGGAGGAACGCGCGGAGATCGGCGCGGACCTGCTCGACCATGTCGGCCTTGCTCGCGCCCTTCTTCACGTGGGTGCCGTGGAGCCTTCGCACGTACTCCGGGTAGAACACCGCGGGCATCGGCCGGATCCGCTCGAGCTCCTCGCGGACCGCGTCGAGGTGCCGGCGCTCGAGCACGTCCGCGTGCCGCGCCGACTCGTAGGCGCTGTCCGGGAAGACGTCCCACGCGCCGAACACCAGATCATCGAGCCCCGCGAGCGGCAGGAAGTCCTTGATCCTGGGCGCGCGATCGTCGGTCCGCCGGCCGAGCCGGATCGTGCCGAGCTGCGTGAGCGACCCGATCGGCGCCGCGAGGCCCCGCCGCGCGAGCAGGGTGCCCGCGATGGTCGTCGTGGCGACGGCGCCTAGCCCTGGCAAGAGGACCCCGAGCTTGCCCTCCGCCTCCCTGATCTCCTTCGGCTGCTTCACGTTCCCCCCCGTCGTGGGCGTCCGCCGGGCAGGGGCGGCGCGTCCGCCCGGTGCCGCGCGCCCGGCGAGCGCGACGTCGGCCGCGGTCGCGCGGCGCCGCAGCCGCCGGGAGCATGAAGCCCGGCGCGCGCGATCACCACGGCCCGGCGCGCGTCCGGCGGCGTTTCCGGCGCGCTCCCTTCGCCGGTCCTCCGGCGCGCCCTTCAGCCCGGCGCCTCGGACGGCGATGCTCGGGCACGTCCGGCGCTCGCGTCAGGCCCGCGTGGGTGGTGCGGCGCCTCGGGCGCTCAGGGGCGTGCTCAGGGGGCGGCGCGAGGGTATCCGGCGGCGGGGGTCATCGCCTCGATCCAGGCGCGGACCGCGGCCACCGTCGCCTCGTCGACGCGGCGGGTCGCGAGCGGCGGCATCTGCTCGGGCGGCGCGCCGGGCACGTCGCGCCGGGACATGGTGTAGAGCACGGCGCTGCGATCCGGATCGCGGGGCCTGATCCGGTAAAGAGGCGCGCCCGGCCGCGCCGTGGGCGGACGGAGCTTCGATGGCTGGTTGATCGCGGTCTGGACGACGCGCGTGTCGCGGACGTCGCCCACCCGGCCGCGCGCGTCGATGTCGAGGCGCATCTCGAAGTGCGTCGCGACGCCGCGCGGATGGTGGCACGAGACGCCGCAGTTGACGTGGAGCGCCCCGAGGGCGCGCCGCTCCACGGCGTCCCCGGGCACGTCGAGCGCGGCCGCGTCGGGGAGCGGGCCGCCGTCGCTCCTCGCGAGCAGGCCGAGCCGGACGAGCTCGGCATACGTCAGCCCGCCGGCCTCCGGCGCGGCGAGCAGGACCGCCTCGAAGCCGAGCGGGTTGTCGGTCTTGCCCGCATGGCAGCGGATGCAGTCGACCTGCGCCGGGACCGCAAAGCCGGGCGCGTCCGGCACCTCCGGGACACCGGTCTTCACCTGGAGCGCGCGCGCGCCGTCCTCGGACCAGACGTAGGTGGCGCGCGTCCAGCGGTCCTCGGCGGTCTTCCACAGGAGCCTTGTCTCGATCCGACGGTGCGCCCCGGAGGCGGGCGCGCGGAACTCCTTCCACAGCTTCGTGCCGACCGGGAAGATCCAGTCGTTCATCCGGGAGACATCGAGGGTCGAGCCCGGAGGGAGGTAGATCCAGCGCGTCTTCTCGGTGCCGTCGCTCCAGAGCTCGAAGGCGGGTCGGTACTCGCGCACCCCCGCCGCGAGCGCGCGCGCGCTGAAGTCGCTGTAGAGGCCGGTGCAGCGGAGATCCTCGGGATCCTCGTCGCCCTCCTTGCAGGGAGGCGGCGCCGGGGGGGCGGCGGCCTGGCCGCTCCCGGCGCGCCCGTCCGCCGCCGTGCCGCGGGCGGACGGCGGCGCCGCGGCGCCGGGCCGGGGAGGCGGCGCGGGCAGGGGCTCGGCACGGGGCGTCTCCTGCGCGCCGCAGCCGCTGCAGCCCGAGAGCAGCAGCGACGCGGCCGCCGCTTGCCACGAGCGGCCTCTCGGGGCGAAGGTGAGCACGGAGGTTCCCACGTGCCCGAGAGACCGAGCCACCGGCGCGCCGCGGCGCGCGCTGCCTGCATGACGAGAGCGTACCATCGGACCGCCTGGTGCCTCCTGCTCGCGGGCAGTGTAGCCGCCTGCGAGAAGCGCGTGCAGGTCGCGGGGCCACCCGAAGGGCCCCGCGAGGGCGGCACGGTCGGCCAGACAACGGCAGGGAGCGCGGCCCAGGCGGCCACGGCGGCCCCCGCCGCGGCGCAAAGCGCACCGGCGCCAGAGAGGGCGACTGCGGCCCAGGGCACATCCGCGGCCCAGGGGGCGCCCGCAGCACAACAGGGCGCATCCGCGCCTCCGGCAACCGATCCGGGGCTCGCCCGGCCCGCGAAATGTAGCGGCATTCCGCCGCTGAAGCTCACCCTGGTCGCGAGCGGGCTCGACCAGCCGACCTACGTCGCCGCGCCGCCCGGCGACCCGGCGCGCCTCGTGGTGCTCGAGAAGACGGGGACCATCCGGCTCATCAAGGACGGCGCGGTCGTGCCCACGCCCTTCCTCGACGCGCGATCCCGCGTGTATTTCCCGGCGCCGAACGCGGAGGGCGGCCTGCTCGGCCTCGCCTTTCACCCCGATTACGCGACGAACGGGCGCTTCTGGATCCATTACTCGTCGAGCCCGCGCGGCAACGTCGTGATCCAGGAGTGGAAGCGCGCGGCGGACAGCGGCGATGTCGCGCACCCCGAGCCGGTCCGCACCCTGGTCGACGTGAAGCACAGCGCCTGGAACCACGTCGGCGGGATGCTCGCGTTCGGCAAGGACGGTCACCTCTATGCCGCCATCGGCGACTCCGCGCGATCGCCGAGCCCCGCGCCCGATCTCTCTTCGAAGCTCGGCAAGATCCTCCGCATCGACGTCGACCAGCCGGACGAGGCGCCGGCGGGCAACATGACGGGGGGAGATCCGATGATCTGGGATTACGGGCTCCGGAACCCGTGGCGGTTCAGCTTCGATCGGCTCACCGGAGACCTGTACATCGGGGATGTCGGGCAGAAGAGCTGGGAGGAGATCCTGGTGGAGCGCCCTGGTCAGGGCAGGAACGACTACGGCTGGGACGCGATGGAGGGCGCGCATTGCTATCCTCCGGGCGCGACGTGCGCGCCGCGCGGCGTCCCGCCCGCGGTCGAGCACCCGCGCAGCGAGGCGGGCTCGATCGTCGGCGGATATGTCTATCGCGGGGCGAAGATCCCGTGTCTGCGCGGCCGCTATCTCTATGCGGATTACGTGACGGGGCGCTTCTTCTCCTTCGTGTGGGACGGCAAGGCGGCGACCGACCGCGTGGAGCTCACCGCGGTCCTGCGCCCGAACGGGCTCCCGTCCTCGTTCGGCGAGGACGCCGCCGGGGAGATCTACGTGGTGATGTTCAACACCGGGCGGCTCTACCGGATCGACCCGGAGTGAGGCGGGGCGCCGCGAGCGCGTCGCCTGGCGGACGGGCAGCGTCCGCTCGTCCCTGGTCCAGCGGAGCCTGGCCGTGTGCAGCGCCTGATCAGCGCGAGAGCAGGCGCCCGGGGGGCTCCGCAGCCCCGAGATCCGCGCGAGCTGCCTGGGTTCTCCCGTCCGCGCTCGCCGGGGCCGCGCCGTGGAGGTAGACTCGGGGCATGAGGTCTGCTCCGCGCGGGAGTTTCCGGTACGACTTCGCCGTCTACGACGGTCAGGGGCGCCTCTCGGCGCTGCTCGAGGCGAAGCGCCGGTTCGGGACCGACTCGTCCTGGGCCCGGTCATGGCATGCGATGGCCGCAGGAGGCAAGGAGCCGCCGGCCGATGTGAACGTCGTGCTGGTCACGCCAGACCGCATCTATGCCTGGCGGCCCGGGGCTGGTGCGGCCGCGAATCCCGACTGGATACTCGACGCGGTCTCGTGGTTCGAGCCGTACTTCCAGCGGCTGCAAATTCCCGCTGCAGAGGTCGATCCGCACGTCTTCGAGG
This sequence comes from Sorangium cellulosum, assembly GCF_004135735.1. GTDB lineage: Bacteria > Myxococcota_A > Polyangia > Polyangiales > Polyangiaceae > Sorangium > Sorangium cellulosum_F. The sequence continues at coordinate 2,167,083 of NZ_CP012670.1, forward strand.
CGATTGTCGGGCTCTGGCTCCATGATGTCGTGCAAGGCGACATGCCTGCCGATAGCGATACCCAGCGTGCCCAGGGCTTGCTCGAGGCGCTTCGGGGAGGAGAGGTCGTCTCGCGGGTTGCAGCATGAGAGTGTACGCCGAGAGCAACTTCGTTCTGGAGATCGTTCTCGAGCAAGAGCAACATCTGGCGTGTGAAGAGCTGATAAATCTGGCCCTCGGGGGCTCGATCGAGCTGGCGGTCCCGGCCTTCGCCACGCTCGAGCCTCACGGGACCATCGTGCGGCGCGAGGTGGAAGGCGATCGGCTCCGCAAGGAGCTCGCGCTGCGGATGAGGGAGGTTCAGCGTACGGCGTCGATGGCTGCCGACGCTTCGAGGCTCCGCGACGCGTCCGAGCTGCTGATTCGCGCGGAGCACAATGCTTCGAAGCGTTTCCTCGAGGTTCGCGCGCGGCTGCTCGATGCCGCGCGCATCATCGCGCTCGACGGCGCCGCGCTCCGAGCGGCGGCGGCGCTGGTCGATGAGTTCGGGCTCAAGCTACCGGATGCGGTCATGCTGGCCTCGGTGCTCGCAGACGCGACGGCGCGACCCTCCCCGAGCCTGTTCCTCAACCGCAACACGAAAGACTTCTATGACCCTGGCATCGTGGCGCGCCTCGGTGAGACACGGTGCGAGTTCGTCGGGAGCTTCGACGGCGGCCTTGCACGCGTGAGAAAGATGCTCGAGACGACATCTGCCGGTTGACCTCTGAGCCGGCCGCACTGTCGCGGAAGCGTGGTCGGCTTCGCCGGAGGTGGTGAACGGCGTTCCAGGCAATGTTCCGAGCCTGATCCGAGGTGGTCGAGCCCCGCCCCGGAAGTCCCGCGGGCTTCGTCGGAGGTGGTCGAGCCCCGCCCCGGAAGTGCGGCGGGCTTCGTCGGAGGTGGTCGAGCCCCGCCCCGGAAGTGCGGCGGGCTTCGTCGGAGGTGGTCGAGCCCCGCCCCGGAAGCCCCGCGGGCTTCGCCGGAGGTGGTCGGCCACCGCCCCGGAAGTGCGGCGGGCTTCGTCGGAGGTGGTCGGCCACCGCCCCGGAAGTGCGGCGGGCTTCGTCGGAGGTGGTCGAGCCCCGCCCCGGAAGCCCCGCGGGCTTCGCCGGAGGCGCGCCGGACTGTTGCTCGGCCAACGCGCTTCCGGAGCGCTCCGGAACAGGGGCGGCCCGCGGCCATTGCGCCGCCTGCATCGCTCATGACGCGGCCACGGCCGCTGTATTACGCTCGCAGCGTGCGCCGTTCACCCCCCCTGCTGCGCCGCCTCCCGCACGTCCTGCTCGTCGTCGCCGCCTCGGCCGCGACGCTCGCGCCGCCCGGGGACGCCGCCGCGTTCCTCTGGCCCAACGTGCCGGAGCAGATCGCGCGCGCGCTCCGGTCGGGCGACGCCTCCGAGCGCCGCCTCGCCGCGACCCGCGTCGGCGAGCTCCCCCCGGAGACCGCGCTCGGCCTCATCCAGAAGGGCATGGCCGATCCGGACGTCGAGGTGCGGCTGCACCTCGCCAGCGCGGCCGTGCACTTCCGGATGCCGCGCGCGGGCGACCTCGTGATCGAGTGGCTCGGCGAGGGCGACGCGCGCCTCCGGCTCGCGGCCTGCGACGTGATCCGCGCGGCGCCCACGGATCGATCCGTCGTCGCGCTCGGGCGCGTGCTCGGCGACCCCGATCCGCACGTCCGCCTCGCCGCCGCGGCCGCGATGGGCGCCGCGGGGCTCCCGGACGCGGTCTCGCCGCTGCTCGGCCACCTCGACGACGGCTCGCCGGAGGTGCGCGCCGAGGTCGCGCGCGCCCTCGGCAGGATCGGCGACGCGCGCGCCGTGGTGCCGCTCATCGGCAAGGTGCAGGACTCGGTCCCCGAGGTCCGCAGGGCCACCGCGCGCGCGCTCGGCGAGCTCGGCGACGCCCGCGCGGCCGGCGCGCTCACCCTCGCGCTGCAGGACCCGTCCCAGGACGTCCGCGTCGAGGCGGTGACCGCCCTCGGCCGGCTGCGCTCGGACGAGGCGACGCCCGCGATCGCGGAGCTCGCCGCGAGATCGCCGGGGTCTCCGGGCTCGTTTTCCGGAGCGCGCCGGGGCGACAGCGGCACCTCGAGCGACGACGTGCGGGAAGCGGCGCTCCGCGCGCTCGGCCGCATCGGCTCCGACGCCGCCGTGAAGGTGCTGCTCGCCGCGCTCGCGAAGGACGATCCCGCGGCGCCGCGCTCCGCGGTGCGCGACGCGCTCGTCCACGCCGGGCAGGCGGCGGCGGGCGGCGGGGCCGGCCCCGCCGCGGGCGGCGCGGGCGCCCCGCGGCGCGCGGTCGCGCAGGCGCTCATCGCGGCCCTCGCGGCGGCGCCGTCGCCGAGCACCGCGGCGGGCGCGGCCCTCGTGCTCGGTGAGCTCCGGGCCAGGGAAGGGCTGCCCGCGCTCGTCCGGGGGATGCAGCGCGGCGCCGTCCCGCTCCGCCACGGGCTCCGCGCCCTCGCGGCCCTCGGCGATCCCGCGGCCCTGCCCAGCGTGCTCGAGCTGCTCGGCGACGCCGACCCCTCCGTGCGCCGCGAGGCCATCCGGGCCGCGACCGCGCTGCTCGATCCGGCGCACCCCGACGGCCGCGCGGTGGACCCCGCGCGCGCCCTGCTCGTCGATCCGGCGACCCCGCCCGACGAGAAGCTCGCGCTCGTCCGGCTCCTCGGGCGCACCGGCTCGCCGCGCGCGCAGGCGGTGCTGCTGCCGCTCGCCAGCGCCCGCTCCGCGCCGCTACGGCTCGCGGTCATCGAGGCGCTCGGGGCGGCGCGCGCCGCCGGCGAGCTCGGCGCGGCCGTCGACGCCGCGCTCCTCGCGGCGCTCGACGACGAGTCGGGCGACGTGCGCCTCCGGGCCGCCGTCGCGCTCTCCCGCGTCGCCGGCCCCGGCAGCGCGCGCGCGCTGCTCCAGCGGCTCACCGTCGCCGCCGAGCAGGACCGCGGCGCGCTCGGCATCGCCCTGTCGGGCGCGCTCTCCCGCGCCGACGGCGCGCGCGACCGGGACCTCGCCCGCGACGTCGCGGCCGCGGTCGCGAGCGCGCCCGACGCGGCGCGCGACGCGCTCCTGGAGGGGCTCGGCCGCATGCCGGGGCAGGCCGCGGGCGCCCTGCTCGCGCGGATGGCCCCGGCGGCGTCCATCGACGACCGGCGCAAGATCGCCGAGGCGCTCGCGGGGCACGCGGAGGCCGGCGCCGCGCTCCGCAAGCTCGCGGGCGATCCGGATCCGGGCGTCCGCGCGAACGCGGTCTGGTCGCTCGGCGCGGTGGGCGACCGGGGCGCGCTGGCGCCGCTCCTGCCGCTGCTCAAGGACCCCGACGCCGCCGTGGCGGGCAACGCGGCGGCCGCGATCGGCCGGATCGCGGGCCGCGTCGGCGAGCCTCCGCGCGCCGCCGCGGCGCTGTGCGGGGCGCTCGCGGACGCGCGGCCCTACGTGCGCGCCAACGCGCTCGCGGGCCTCACGGCCGCCGGGGCGCGCTGCGACGGCGCCGCGGCCCGGGACCTGCTCGCGCGCGACCCCGCCGAGGCGGTGCGCCTCGCCGCGGCCGATCACCTCGCGCGCGCCGGCGGCGAGGCGGAGCGCCGCGCGCTCGCCCGCTGCGCCAGCGAGGACCGGAACGCGACCGTCGCCGCGCGCTGCGCGCACCCCGCGGCGCCCCCGTCCGGCGCCGAGGACGTCGCCGTGTTCGTCGTCCCGTTCGACGCGGGCCGGGGCGGCGCGGGCCGCGACGCGCCGGTCCCGCGCGCCCCGTTCGCGCTCGTGCGGGCCGACGGGCTGATGCGCCTCGGCGTCGCCGATCGGCGCGGCGAGGTCTTCGAGCGCGGCGCGCCGGGCGGGCCGCTCCGCCTCGCCGTCCCCGCGCCGCTCGTGAAGTGAGCGCGCGGCGCGCTGGGCCGGACCATGCTGCGAAGCCGACCCGACGTCGAGCTCCGGATGTCCCGGATCGTCCACCCGGGCGACGTCGTCCTGGTCGAGCTCGTGCTCCGCTGCCGCGCGAGGACGCCGGTCGACGCGATCGAGCTGCACCTGGAGGGCATGCAGGCCGCCCGCGTCGACGAGCGCGTGCTCGTGCCGCCGCACTTCCTCTCGCTCGTCGCGCGCGTGGCCGGCCAGACGACGCTCCCGGAGGGGGAGCAGCGCTACCGCGCGAGCTTCCCGCTCCCGGCCGACGCGCCCTGCTCCTACCTCGGCACGCGCGCCGAGATCCGCTACGGGATCACGCTGTCCATCGCGATCCCGTGGTGGCTCGACGTCCAGGAGTCGTACGAGGTGCGGGTCACGCCGCGCCCCAGGGCTCGCCCGGCCCGGTCGCCGGTCGCGGGCACCACGGCGCGCGGGGACAGCCCCTTCGTCGAGGTCTCGCTCGACGATCAGGTCTTCGCGCCGGGCGACGAGATCTCGGGGGCGGTGGCCCTCGGCAACGTGCAGGGCCGCAACGTGCGGGGGATCGAGATCTCCCTGGTCGGCGTCGAGCGCCTGCTCGGCGCGGACCCCGCCGCGTCGAGCCGCGCGACCGAGGCGCACCGCTTCACCGCCTTCCGGCGGGCCGACAGCCGCGACGAGGGGCGGGAGCTCTCGTTCCGGTTCCGGATCCCCCGGTCCGTCGCGCCGTCGTTCGACGCCGGCTGGATCGCCCTCGTCTGGGGGCTCGAGGTGCGGGTCGAGCTCGCGCGCTCGGACGACATCACCCACACGACGCCGCTCGTCGTCGGCGTCTTCGACCGGCCGCCCGGGGTCGGCGCCATGCGCCGGCAGATCGGCTCGGGCAGGTGGCGCGCGGTCTGGGACGCGGTCGGCGCGCGCCACGGCCTCGCGCTCGACCCGCTGGAGCTGCGCCTCTCGGGCGCGATCGCCGGCTGCGCCGCGGTGGTGTCGATCGACGCGGGCGCCTCGTCGGGCGGGGCGCTGCTCGGCGAGCTGCGCTGGCCGTCGTGGGGGCTCGACCTGGAGGTCGGCGTGAGGCGCTTCCTGCTCGCGCTCTCGTCCGACGACGACGAGGGGTTCGGCCGCCGCTACCGCGTGCGCGGGCGCGACCCCGGCCAGGTCCGCGCCGTGATCGCGGGGCCCCTGCGCCGGGCGCTGCTCGCCTTCGACGACGTCCGGCTCGACGACGAGCGCGTGATCGTCCGCTCCCGCACGCCGGGCCACGACCAGCCGTGGCTCGGCGCCTTCCTCGAGCGCCTCGCCGCGCTCGCGGCCGAGATCCGCGCCGCGTCCGACCGCGTCCCGCCGCCCACGCCGATGGCCGGCATGCGCCCCGCCTGGGAGCGGTTCGCGGCCGAGCTCCACGGGCGCCTCGAGGTGGGCCGCATGTGCATCCGGGACGCGCAGCTCGACGGCGCCACGTTCCACATCGACACCTGCTTCGAGCGCGGCCCGCAGCCCACGTGCTCCGAGGTGACGCTGGTGCTCGATCCGCCGCTCGAGGCGGCGCTCGACCCCGACGACCCGGAGCCGATGCGCCCTGTCTCGCCCGGGGCGCGCGAGGTGATCCGGGGGCTGCGCGCCCGCACGCGCGCGCTCCGGATCGCCCAGCACGCCGTCGCGGTCACGCTGCCGGCCCCGATCGAGGACCCCGCCACGCTGCGCGACCTGCTCGGCGCGCTGCTGCTCCTGTCGGCGCTCCTCCGGGGCGCGCGCGTCGCCGGCCCGTACCGCTGAGCCCGCGACCCGGGAGGGACGGGAAACGCCGGGAAACTCCCCGCGCGGCGCCGTGCGCCGATTTCCACACGAGGCGCAGGCTGATCCGGGCTAGAGTCCCCGCCCATGCTCGACAAGCTCTCTCGCGAAGAACGCCTCCAGCTGATGCGGTTCGTCTGCTCGTTCGCCTGGGCCGATCTCCAGGTGCGCGAGCAGGAGCGTGAGTTCGTCCGGAAGATGATCCTGCGGCTCGACCTGGACGCGGACGAGGCCAAGGAGGTGCGCGGCTGGCTCGAGGTCCCGCCCGCGGCCGACGAGGTGGATCCGATGCGGATCCCCCGCGCGCACCGGCAGCTCTTCCTGGAGACGGCGCGCGAGATGATCTCTTCCGACGGCGAGGTCGGCGAGGAGGAGCGCGAGACCCTGAGCCTGCTCGAGCAGCTCACCCGCTGAGCGGGGCGCCGCGGCGGGCCGCGGCGGCGTGATGGTATCGATGGATCGGTGAAGCGATGAGCACGACAGCACAGGGAGGGGCCGGCGAGGGCCGGGCCCCGGAGGACATGGAAGCGAGCTCGACCGGGAGGCCCTGGGTCGGCGTGATCATGGGGGGCAAGAGCGACCACGAGCACCTCGCGGTGACGAGCGAGCTGCTCACGCAGCTCGGCATCCCGCACGAGGTGCGCGTGGTCTCCGCGCACCGCACGCCGGACCGGATGTTCGAGTACGCGAGCACGGCCGAGGGGCGCGGGATCGAGGTGATCATCGCGGCCGCCGGCGGGGCCGCGCACCTGCCGGGCATGGTCGCCGCGAAGACCGTGCTGCCGGTGATCGGCGTGCCGATCCCCGCGACGGCGCTGAACGGCCTCGACGCGCTGCTCTCGATCGTCCAGATGCCGAAGGGCGTCCCGGTCGCCACGATGGCGATCGGCAAGCCCGGCGCGGCGAACGCCGCGCTGTTCGCGGCCGCGATCCTGTCGGGCAAGCACCCTGAGCTCCGCGAGCGCCTCGCGGCGTTCCGCGGCGCCCAGGAGGCGGCCGTGCTCCGCGACGCGAACCTCGGCTAGCGCCAGGCGCCCCTCGTCGGTCAGCGCTCCCTCGGTCCGCGCCCATCGGTCAGCACCCCTCGGTCCCCACGTCCCCGCACCCCCACCGGTCCCCACATCCCGGAGAGAGCCCCTCGGATATGCCCATCGCCCCCGGCTCCACGATCGGAATCCTCGGCGGCGGCCAGCTCGGCCGCATGACGGCGCTCGCCGCCCGCACGCTCGGGTTCATGGTCCACGCCCTCGACCCCGATCCGGACTGCCCGGCCCGCTCGGTGCTCGACCGCTGCGTGGTCGCGCGGTTCGACGACGCGGCGCAGGCCGCCGATCTCGCGGCGCAGTGCGACGTCGTGACGCTCGAGATCGAGAAGGTGGCGCGCGACAGCCTCGTGGCCGCGGCGCGGTTCGCGCCGGTGCGGCCGTCGGCCGACGTGCTTTCCATGGTGCAGGACCGCGGGGTCCAGAAGAGCTGGCTGTCGCGGAACGGCTTCCCGGTCGGGCCGTTCCGCGAGGTCGCGACGAGCGGGGAGCTGCTCGAGGCGACGCGCGCCATGGGCGGCGCGTGCTTCGTGAAGTCGTGCGTCGGCGGCTACGACGGCCGGGGGCAGATGCGGCTGTCGGCGGGCGCCGCGCCGGCGGAGGCCGGCGCCGCCGCGCGCGAGGCCGACGCGCGCTTCGCGTCGCTGGGCGGCCAGCGCTGCGTGGTCGAGCAGGCGCTCGATCTGGAGGCCGAGCTGTCGGTGCTCGTCGCGCGGAGCCCGAGCGGCAAGCTCGCGGTCTACCCGCCGGCGCTGAACCACCACCGCGACCAGATCCTGGACTGGTCGCTCCTGCCGGGCCCGCTCTCGGCCGCGGTGACGGGGCAGGCGGTGCAGATCGCGCTCGATCTCGCGGTCGGGCTGCGCGTGGAGGGCCTGCTCGTGGTCGAGCTCTTCCTGCTCAAGGACGGCCGTCTCCTCATCAACGAGCTCGCCCCGCGGCCCCACAACAGCTACCACGCCTCCGAGGTCGCCTGCGCGACGAGCCAGTTCGAGCAGGCGGTCCGCGCGGTGTGCGATCTGCCGCTCGGCTCGGTCGAGATCGTGCGCCCCGCCGCGATCCTCAACCTGCTCGGCGACCTGTGGCTCGGCGAGACGCCGCCGGCGTTCGAGGCCGCGCTGGAGATCCCGGGCGTCCGGCTGCACCTCTACGGCAAGCGCATCGCGCGCCCCGGCCGCAAGATGGGCCACCTCTCGGCCACGGGCTCCACGCCGGAGGAGGCGCTCGTCGCCGCGAAGCTCGCGATGGCCCGCCTCACCGCGCACGCCGGGCTGCCGCTGCCCGGGCGCTGACGTCGCGGGCGCCCCCGGTCCGCCCGCGCGGGATCGCGCGCCGCGGTCGTGCCGATTCCTGAGCCGTCGCGCCGCCGTGGCGCGACGGCACCGGGGTGGCCCCTTCACCGGCGCGGCGCTCGGCGCGTTGACCGCGGCCGAGCTCCTCGCGTAGTTGTTTTTCATCGATGCAGATCACCGTTTCGACAGCCAGGCTGCGCGTCGCGCTCCTGGCCGTGATGGCGGTCGTCGCGGGCGCCGGGCTCGCGGTCGAGGTGCTCAAGCCGGTCCTCGGGCTGAGGGGCCGCAGCGGCGTCGTGCCGCTGTTCTCGCTGAGCTACGAGCAGAACGTGCCGACGTGGTACACGTCGTCGCTGCTGCTCGCGTGCTCGCTCGCGCTCGCCGTGATCGCCGTGGGCGCCCGCCGCGCGGGCGGGTTCGTGAAGCACTGGTGGGGGCTCTCCGCGGCGTTCCTGTACATCTCGCTCGACGAGGTCGTCGAGATCCATGAGGCCGCGAGCTCCTGGCTCGATCTGGGCGGGGTCTTGTATTTCAGCTGGGTCATCCCGGCGGCGATCGTGGTGGCGGCGTTCGCGGCCGCGTACCTCCGGTTCCTCGGGCATCTCCCGCGGGACACGAGGAATCGATTCCTGCTCTCGGGCGGCATCTACGTCACCGGCGCCCTCGTCATGGAGCTGCCGCTCGGCTACTGGACGGAGCAGGCCGGGAGCGACAACCTCGTTTATGGCCTCATCGACTTCGTCGAGGAATCGATGGAGATGCTCGGGGTGAACCTGTTCCTGCTGGCCCTCCTGGGCCACCTCGCCGGCGAGGGGTGGGCGATCGGCTTCTCGCGGGCGGCGCCGGGGCCGCGGTCCTCCGTCGCGGGCGAGCGGGCGGCATGAGCGCGCGGGGCGAGCCCGCTTCGCCCGCGCTCCTCGCGGCCGCGGGGAGGGCCGCCGATGCCGCGGGGAGGGCCGCCGATGCCGGGCGGAGGGCCGCCGATGCCGGGCGGAGGGCCACCGATGCCGGGCGGAGGGCCACCGATGCCGCGGGGACGAGGGCCTACATCGTCGGCCCCGCGTACGACTGGGCGTTCTTCCTGCTCCCGCCGGTCGTCGCGCTCGCGGTCGGCGCCCTGATCGCGGGGACGCCGCTCACCGACACCACGTTCGAGCTCTCGGGCGAGCGGACGACGTGGGCGGGGCTCTTCATCGGCACGCTCATCCACGGCCACCTCGCCGCGGTGTTCCTCCGGAGCCACGGCAACGCGGACATCTTCCGGCGGCACCGGCTCCGCTTCGTCGTGGCGCCGGTCGCCGCGTTCGCGGCGATGATGCTGTCGATGTGGGCCGTGGTCTGCGTGACGGTCCTCGTGGTGTTCTGGGACGTCTACCACTCGGCGCTCCAGACGTTCGGCCTCGGGCGCATCTACGACGCGCGCGCGGGGAACGACCCCGCGCTCGGCCGGCGGCTGGATCTCTGGCTCAACCACCTGCTCTACGCCGGGCCCATCGTCGCCGGCGCGACGATGATCTTCCACTTCGAGAGCTTCGACGCCTTCGACGACGTGGGCGCCGCCCTCCTCTCCTCGGTCCCCGCGCGGATGGCGTCGAATCACCGCTACATCGGCTGGGCGGTCATCGCCGCGGGCACGGTGTTCCTGCTCTATTACGCGCTCGCCTACCGCGCGATGGCGAGGCGGGGTTACAAGGTCTCGTTCCCGAAGGTGTGGCTGCTGGTGAGCACGGGGCTGTGCTCCATCTACACGTGGGGGTTCAACCCGTGGGGACAGGCCTTCTTCATCATGAACCTGTTCCACGCGGTGCAGTACCTCGCGCTGGTCTGGTGGTCGGAGGGCGGCCGCCTCCGCCGGCGGCTGCGCCTCGACCGGCCGCGCGCCGGCAGGCTCGTCGCGGTGGCGGCCTTCCTCGGCGGCGTGCTCGCGTACGGGCTGTGGGCCGAGCTCGCGCCCGCGGAGAGCCGCGCGCTGTGGTCGCTCACGCAGACCGTGGCCCTGATGCACTTCTGGTATGACGGCTTCATCTGGTCCGTGACCCGGAAGCAGGTATGACGAGGGGGTTGCGCTCCGCGCCTTGCCAGAGAGGGATGTATGCGAATCCAGGGAGGTCTCCGATCCATGCTCGTCGCGCTCGCGATCGCGTGCGCGGGGCTCGCGTCGCCGGCGTGCAGCAAGTCGCCGCAGATCACGGCGGAGCGCATCGAGGAGAGCGGGGCGCTCACGGAGCAGCACGAGCCCGGCTCGGTCGTCATGACGGTGGCGCCGGACGGGCAGGTGACGGTGCTCGTGAAGGACAGCGACGGCAAGCCGATCGAGGAGGGGGTGTCGGGCACCCTCACCGTGAAGGCGCCCGGCGGGGGAGAGGCTCCCCTGGCGGTGGAGCTCGCGCCGCGGCCGGGGTCGGGCGGGCTCCTGGTCGCGAAGCTCCCGGCGCTGGAGGGCGACCTGACGGAGGTGGGCTACGAGCTCAAGGCGAGGGGCTCGTCGCTCAAGGGCGTGCTGCACGTGCCGCGCGGCGGGACCCCGGAGCTCGCGGAGAACGCGAGGGAGAACGAGGGCGTCAAGGTCGACGGGGTGAAGGGCCCGAACGGGGGCGTGCTCCAGCCGGTCGGCGACGACCTCGTGGAGATCGTCGCGGACCAGGAGACGGGCGATGTGCGCGTCTACGTGCTGGACCTCAACCTCAAGCCGGTCCCGATCGGCGAGCGCGAGATCAAGCTGGCGCTCACCGCGGGCGCGGGCTCCGAGGTGATAACGCTCGTGCCCGGCCCCGACCGGCTGTATTTCGCGGGCAAGCTGGCCGTGAAGGTCAATCCGACCAAGATCACGGTGGTGCTGAAGCACGGCGGGCGCACGGAGGTCGTGCTCTGCGGCTACCGTCCGGGCGCGGTGATCGCGGTCGGCCCGGGCGCGCCCGTGATCGCCATCCTGGTGGCCGCGCCGTGGGTCGTGCAGGTCGACGCCAGGCCGACCGTGGTGGTGCACGACGACCACCGGAAGGTCATCGTCGTGCGCAAGGGGAAGGGGAAGGGGAAAGGGAAAGGGAAGTGGCGCTTCAAATGAGGAGAGGGGGCGAGCGGGCCAGTCGAGGCGCCGCGCTGGCGATGTGCGCGGCGCTCCGGGACGCCGGGGCCTGGCCAGCGTGGCGCGGCCAGTTTTCCCACCCTCGCGGGAGCCGTCGGCGCGCGGGGGCGCCGTGGTCGGCGGCCGCCACGCCTGGCGGCGTGCATCACGACCCGCACGCTGGGCCTGCGGAGCGATCGCCGAACCGCGCAAGGTAGTGCCACAGCCTCTTGAGGTCCTGCGGATCGTACCGCCCCGTGCGCGCCGCATTGCCGAGGATCGCAGGGGTAATGTGCCCGTCCTGCGCCAGCGCCAGCCCGAGCTCGACGTACTCCGGGCCGCGGTAGCCCGGATGCCGGCGCAGCACGTCCACGTGCAGGCGGAAGCCTGAATGCCATTCGATCGGGCACCGCAGCGCCCGGGCCAGCGACTCGACTTCGGTGCCGTGGAAGCAGGGATCGAGGACCAGCGCCTCGACATCGCAGGCCAGGCGGAGGGGGCCGTGCACGTGTGCTTCGATGTAATCGTCGAGCGCGTCCCGATCGTCCGCCGCGGCGAGCGGAATGAGGCCCATGCGGGACGCAACGCCGAAGTGCACGGGCTCAAAGACGCTGTCAGGATAGCAGAACGTGCTCCGGAGCAGCACCTCCGGCCGCAGGCGCAGGTGGGCGGAACCAAAGCGCGGCGAACCTCCGGTCGCACGGCGGCGGTAGTTCAGCGCCCCGTACTTGGGCCGTTCGGCCGGGGGGGCGTGATCGTACACGTTGCCGAAAATCCGGCTCTCCCATCGCCAGCGGTCCCCGCCGGGGTGGGCAGTCAGCCCCCCATTGCTCGTGCCGGTCTCGAACTGCGAGCGGTAGACCCCGTCGGTCGCCAGGGCCTGGAGGATGGGGATCCCGTGGTGAAGCCGGTCCGGGTGGAAGCTCAGCGTCACGCGCAGCGTGGGATCCAGCGGGTCGCCGGCGCTCCGCGCGGCCACATGGGCGAGCGCTCGCGCTTGCGGTGAACCGGCAGGCGGCGTGTATGCTTCGGGGATCTCAGGTCGCGAGACGGGGGGCATACGAGCGGCGGCTGGAGGGCCAACCACCGTTCAGCGTACCGCCGCGGCTTCGCGGTCGGCAAGCCGCGGTCGGACGCCGACGCCGGCGCGACAGGCTCGTCCGCTGTGTCGTCCCGTGGGCGGACCGCTACTGGTTGGCATCCACGAGCTCGCTCCAGAACGGGATCCTGCGCATTCCTTCGCGGACCGCATCGACATAAGGCAGTCGACGAAATTCGCACCTCAGGTACGCCGCGAGATCGTTGCCGTAAGCAATGATGTCGGTCTGGTAGACCGAGAAGACGGGGTTTCCGGCGAGCGCTGGCTCCGCCGGGAGGTAGCGGTGGCCCGCGATCGGAATCAAGCGAGGCGCCTCCGCGACCAGGGTCCGCGCGATCTGTAACGCTTCTGGCAGCTCCGAGGGCCGTGCGCCCCATGCGTCCAGCCAGAACGCGTTGTGCTCGATGTCGAACGCGATGCCGTCGAACGGCCAGTCGAGTCGCCGACGAACCTCCGGCGACCCTGGCGCCCGCCAGTCGGGAAAGCGCTCGCCCGTCGGGAGCCCTTCCGAGAGAAAGGAGCGCAGATCCGGCGGAAACCTGGCGCCGATGACGCGCTCGGCCCGGTCGAGCTCGGCTTCTGTCAAACCGGGCGCAATCGTGACGCCCGCGTCGATCAAGATCTGGTGTTCCGCTCGCCAGTGCATCCGCATCCCGACCCTCTAGCTCACCCTCGGCGCGGTCTCCGCGACGCAAGCCCAGCGGTCGACCGGCCCCGCCACGGCCCAGAGCTCCAGCCGCTCCGCCCAGCACACCTCCTGCCCGAGCGAGACCACCCGCGGATCGGCCGCGATCGCCCGCCGGCGCTCGGCAGCGAGGTCGCCGTAGACCAGGCTCACGTGCGGGCGAAACGCGCTGTCCTTCGCGCCGAGCGCGGCCTGCACCGCGCCGCGCAGCCCCGCGAGCGGCTCGGTCCGCGCGACGTCGAGGAACACGCATCGATGATACGCGTCCCCGACCGCGGGGCCCTGCATCCGGAGCTCCACCGGGCGGAGCGCGGGCCCCAGCGCGACGAGCTTCGCGGCGAGCTCGCCGCCGTCGCCGCGCAGCCCGCCGACCAGCGTGAGGTGCGGCGCGAACGCCGGCCCGCCGGTCTCCCGGGCGAGCGCCTCGATGAGCGCCCGCAGCCGCTCGCGCGCTGCGCCACCGGGAACGAGCCATACGGCGAACGCCTTCTCGTGCGACATCGTCAACGTCTCCCCGATCCGGCGGGGCTCGAGGACCATCTGCCGTCAGCGGCCGCGCGCCTCGCCGGGCCGTCTCCATCCGGATTCCTGGTGTCTCGCGGGCGCCTGGTTGCGCTGCACCTCCAGACCTCGGTGAGCGCGGGCGAGACGCGGCCGTGAGCTTCGATCGCGGCCGCGGCACCTCCGCCGCATCCGCCAGGGCGGAGGTGCCCGATCACATGGCACCGTCAGGCGGAAGCTGCACGAGCACGTGATGGACGCGGACGTGTCCTCCTGACGGCCGGGGATGCCGCGTGATGAACGCGGGATAAAACGCTCGCGAACGGAGATTCCCGTCGTGCGGCCAGATGAGATCGCCCACCGTCCCCGCCCGCAAGCACTCTTCCAGATAGCGATCACGCAGCGGCCTCGACTGTCGGTCCACCATCACAACGCACGCGAAATCGTCCCCCGGAACAGTGTCCCCGAGCACCTGCTCGACGACGTCCTTGTAGCCGGTGCCTCCCCAGACCTTGAGGATGGTTCTGTTCGAGCCACGTCCGGAACAGAGCGCAGCGTGGAAGCAGCTGGCCGCTGTCGGCCCGCGCCACCCCCGTCGTGCTGAGGATCTCGACCACCGCATCCGGCCCATTGCCGAGCGTCGACGCCCACTCGCGCCGCTCCAGCGGCCGGCGCAGGCCGAGCAGCGTGCGATAGACCGACTGGCCGCGCGGCGTGAGGTTGTCCCACCAGATCGGGAAGAGGGTCGCCGCCAGATGGTGCTCGGCGAGGTCGCGCAGCGCTTCGTGAAGATGCCGCGCAGCGTCGGACCCCAGGGCTACGGCGCGCTCCATGAGCATCTGGAGCAGCAGAGGGTGCCCGCCGGTCTGCTCCCAGACGGCCTCGATGAGCGGATCAGGCATGGCGAGGTCGAGCGGTTCGCGGAGGAGCGCGGCCGTCTCGGCGAGGGACAGGCCGTGGAGCGGTGTCCACTGGGCCGTGCGGAGGAACGGGGATGCCTCGCTCGACAGAAGATCCCGCAACCTGCTCCCGCCGAAGATCACGATCCCGAGCCTGCCGCCGAGCTGCTCGTAAGCCGCCCGCAGGTTCTCGAGCAGATCGCGCCCAGCCTCCGAAGCGATCAAGCCATCGATCTCATCGAGCAGCAGCACCACGCGCGAGCGGTCGAGCGCGTCGACCGCCTCGGCGATGGACTCCACTGGCAGGATGGGGTCGAGCGGGACGCCGAGGAGCGACCCGAGCTGAGACAGGAACGTGGCCGCGTCGTTCGACGGGCGACGCACGAGGTGCACCAGCTTGGTCGGGTCGGCCGCGATCCTCTTCCGGAGCTCCAGCGCCAGCGCTGTCTTTCCCATCCCGCGACCGCCCATGACCGCGGCGAGGGCGCGGCGCCCTGCATGGAGAGCGCTCGCGAGCAGGGCGAGCTCGTTCGCGCGCCCGACGAAGGGGCCAGCGCCAGGGATGTCCGAACGGTAGGGGTTCTCGCGGTCAGGCATTGGCCGCCGTGGGCATGCCGATCGGCTGGTTCTGGAGCAGCCAGGCGCCGAAGCTGCCGATGCGAAGCTGCTCCGGCGCCCCCGTCTCGTTCAGGATGCCATAGCGGCGCAGGGTGTGGACCGACTCCGGCTTCAAGAAGCTGTTGAGAGACTCCTCGGCGTCTTCCGGGTACTGGACGATGTAAGCGAGGACCTCCGGGGCTTGTGGGTCGATCGTCCGCACCGCATCGAGGATCTCCTGCATGGTGGGGACCGTTTCGCGCCTGAATTCTTCCAGGTGCTCGAGCGCGATGGCCCTATCGATGCGCATCGAATTGCGCTTTTGCGACGGGATCTGGCGATCGATGACGCGGCCGAACTCCCTGGCGAGATAAGGGTGCCCGCCGGTCTCACGCCAGATGACGTCCAGCGCGTCTGACTTGAAATGGAGCGAGAGCCTCCGCCCGATCTTCCGGATGAGCTCGTTCATTTCCTCACGCTCCAGTCCGGCGAGGGGATGATCGACGACGAAGTTGAACAGCGGGTTCTGTCGCTGGCCGTACCGTGACACCGACGCCTTCTGCCGATCCAGCCCGGCGATGAGGATGTTGAAGGTCTTCGGATAGCGCTGGATGAGGCCGCGAAGGTAATCGAGGATGTCCAGCCCGTCGGTCACCGGAAATCTGCTCGCCCCGAGGATGCGCTCGTACTCATCGATGAGAAGGAAGATCGCCGGTCTGGACGGCGTTGATCGAGCCCAGTCGATCAAACATTCGAGGGCCTCGGGGACGAGGCGTTCGAGATCCTCGCCGTCGAGCTCGCCCAGGCGTCGCCGGTCGGCGAAGCTCGCCGGGAGGCCGAGGTTCGTGGGCGAGAGGTCGAGGCGCTCGAGCGCGTCGTGCATCGAGCGGAGCAGGTAACGCATGAAGCCGGAGCGCTTCATCTCGGCGAAGCTCAACGAGAGCAGATCGACATGAACCGGAATGGCCACGATCGAGGCGTCGTCGGCGGTCGCGTCGCTGATGAGCTGGTCTCTCAAGGCGATCAGGACGGAGGTCTTGCCTGCCTTGCGCAGCCCGTAGAGCCCCACGGGGCGCCCGTCCAGGAGCCGGCCGCGGATCGAGCGGAGCTCTTGCTGCCTGCCGACGAAGTCCCACCCGAACACCGGCCGCCCCGCGGCGAAGAGATCCCCGGAGCCGATACGCTCCTGGAGCAGGTCCCGGAGCCATCGCTGCGGATCCTGGACCGTGAGCACCGCGTCCGCGGACACGAAGATATACAGCCGGCCGGTGCGCTGGACGGGCCGCGCGAGACGACGCTCCGCGGCGGGATCGCACGCGACGACGAGCACGACACCACGATCCAGGCGGTGATCTCGTCTCAGGGCCTCTTCCGCCAGAGACACATCCCGCGCCTGCGCCTCCTTCCATGGAGTCAGTACGACGAGCAGCTCC
Source organism: Sorangium cellulosum (assembly GCF_004135735.1). Taxonomy (GTDB): domain Bacteria; phylum Myxococcota_A; class Polyangia; order Polyangiales; family Polyangiaceae; genus Sorangium; species Sorangium cellulosum_F. Next base: position 2,183,397 of record NZ_CP012670.1, read on the forward strand.
GGTGCGAGATCGAAGCTCTCGCAAAGGTGTCTCGGCGGTTCCCAGAAGAGCAACCATGTCCTCGTGCTGCCTGCGCGCTCGGCGGGCTCGACGCGACGAAGGGCAAGCCCGGCACGTTGGAGCTTGTCGACGATGCCTTGCGCATCGCTGACCTCGCCGAGCATCCAGCTCTTGAAGTCTTCCGGCGCTTCCAGCTTTCCGGTTTCCATGGCGCTTCCGTCCCTCGACGGTTACCACTGGCTGCCCTCCCGGTTCAGCTGCTTTGATGCGGGCCAGAGATATCGCGGCTCTCTCTCGCCGAGGTGCTCCCTGCAGCGCAACGTGCGCGCGTGCAGGTGAAATGCGCCGATGGGGACGGTGCGCGCAGCGGACGTTCGCGAGAGGGACCGCCGTGAGCTCGGCTTGTGCCCGCGGCGTCAGCTCAGCGGCCGCGCGCCCCCTGGCGCCGCGCCTCGACGTGCCGCTCGATGAGCGCGACCGCGGCGCCCACGCCGTCCTCGCCCCGGATCGCGGCGCCGAGCTCCTCCGCGCGCCGCCGCATGCCCGCGTCGGTCGTGGCCGCCTGGATCGCGGCCGCGAGCGCCCCGGCGGTGAGGCGCGGCCGCGGCCACCCGCGCGTACAGCCCGTCGTGCGGCGCGGCGTCGACCCGGAGCATCGTCTCCGGCAGCGCCGCGTCGCCGAGCCCCGCCCAGCCCGAGAGCAGGATCGCGCGCCGGCCGCTCCGCGCGACCGCCTCGATGAGGAGCCGGGTCGTGGCGCCGGGATCGTGCGACGTCATGCCGCCGAACCCGAGGGCGATCGGCGGATCTCCGGCCGACAGGAAGCGCTCGAGGGCCTCGGGCGGCCGGTAGCCCCGGCGCCACACGGTCGGCTCGATCTGGAGCCTGCCGAAGAGGAGGTTCAGCGCGCTGTCGCCGCGCGGGACCGGGGCGGCCCTCAGAGCGCCTTCCAGGACGCCTCGCCCGAGGGCAGCCTCGGCGGCTCCACGCTCAGGATGTAGTCGACGCGGCGGTTGCGCGGCTCGTTCACCTCGTCGGCGGTCGTCACGAGCGGCGCCGACTCGCCGAGGCCCTCGTAGGCGATGGGCAGCGAGAGCCCGCGGCCCTTGAACCACGCGGCGATCGCGCGGGCGCGCCGGCGCGAGAGGCCGAGGTTGTGCTCCACGCTGCCGACCGTGTCCGTGTGCCCGACGATGAACAGCGTGATCTTGCCGATCTCCCCGTGCTGCGCGAGGAGCTCCGACACCTTCTTCAGGCTCGCCTCCAGCTTGGGCACCTCGGAAGACCGGATGACATCGGAGTTGGTCTCGAACTGGACCTCCTCGTGGGGGATGCGCATGTTCCACGGGACGATCGCGACCCCCGCCCAGTAGCCCTCGGTGTCGTGGCCGTACACCTCGATGCGCGCGACCGCCTCGTCGCTCGCGGGCGACCAGGTCACGACGAGCGGCGTGCCGGCCGCGGCCCCATCGAACGGCGTCTCCTCTTCGGCCAGGACGGCGCCCGACTGGCCGAGGACCTTGAGGCGCACCTTGGCCGCGGCGCGCGACAGCTTGACCTCGATCTTCCGGTTCTTGAGGTCCACCTTGGACCGGTCGATCGTCACCTGGAGCGCGGGCGGCCTGGCCTGGGCGCCCTGCGTGGGCGCGGGCGAGGGGCCTTCGCCTCGCGCGGCGGCGGGGGCGAGCAGGGCAACGGCGAGGAGCAGGGCCGGGGCGTGGCGCATGGGATCCTCATCTCGGACGGCGAGGGAAGGGAGAAAAAGACGAGCACGAGTATACCACCGGCAGGGCGCGCGCTCACGTCGGCGCGACGCGAGGGGGCGTCGCGCCGCGCCCGCGATCGAGCGCTCCGGCCAGCCGCGGTGTAGTGTGCCCGGGAGCGGCGAGGACCGTCCGGCGAGGACGCCCGGCGACAGGGCTCCTGCGCTCACCAGGGACCATGGCTGTCACCATTTTTGACCTTTTCAAGATCGGTATCGGGCCGAGCAGCTCGCACACGGTCGGCCCCATGCGCGCAGCGCGTCTGTTCGCGGTGGACCTCGACGAGGCCGGGCTGCTCGGGCGCACCGCGGCGGTCAAGGCGGAGCTGTTCGGGTCGCTCGGCGCCACCGGCCGCGGGCACGGCAGCGACCGGGCGGTGCTCCTCGGCCTGATGGGGGAGACGCCCGACGAGGTCGACGTGGAGCGCGCGGGCGAGATCGTCGACGGCGTGCGGGCGAGCGGCCGGCTGCCCTTGCTCGCGCGGCACGAGATCGGCTTCGAGGTGAGCGCGCACCTGTCGTTCCTGCACCGGAGCCTGCCGTATCACCCGAACGGGATGCGCTTCACGGCGCTGGACGCGCAGGGCGCGCCGCTGCGCGTGCGCGTGTATTACTCGGTGGGCGGCGGCTTCGTGGTGAACGAGGCGGCGGCCAGGGGCGAGAGCCCGCTCGAGGAGGACAGGACACCGGTCCCGTACCCGTTTCACAGCGCCGCGGAGTTGCTCGCGGCGTGCGCGGCGCACGGGCTGTCGATCGGCCAGCTCATGCTGGAGAACGAGAAGGTCTTTCGCCCCGAGGCGGAGATCCGGGCGGGGTTGCTCCGGATCTGGGGCGTGATGCAGGAGTGCGTGCGGCGCGGCCTCCGGACAGAGGGCGTGTTGCCGGGGGGCCTCAAGGTGACGCGCCGCGCGCCGGCGCTCCACAGGCGGCTCATCGAGAGCCCCGAGGTGGGCCTCCGGGACCCGCTCACGGCGATGGACTGGGTGAGCCTGTACGCGCTCGCGGTGAGCGAGGAGAACGCCGCCGGCGGCCGCGTGGTGACGGCGCCGACCAACGGCGCGGCGGGCATCCTGCCGGCGGTCCTGCACTATTACCGGCGGTTCGTGCCGATCTCGACCGACGACGGCGTCGTCCGGTTCCTGCTCACGGCGGGCGCGATCGGCCTGCTCTACAAGGAGAACGCGTCGATCAGCGGCGCGGAGGTGGGGTGTCAGGGAGAGGTGGGCTCGGCGTGCTCCATGGCCGCGGGCGCGCTGGCCGAGGCGCTGGGCGGCACGCCGGCGCAGGCGGAGAACGCCGCGGAGATCGCGATGGAGCACAACCTCGGGCTCACGTGCGATCCGGTGGGCGGCCTCGTCCAGGTGCCGTGCATCGAGCGCAACGCGATGGCCGCGATCAAGGCGATCAGCGCGGCGCGGATGGCGCTGCACGGCGACGGCGCGCACTTCGTGAGCCTCGACAAGGTCATCAAGACCATGCGGGACACGGGGGCGGACATGGAGTCGAAATACAAGGAGACGGCGCGCGGCGGCCTCGCCGTGAACGTGGTCGAGGCGCCCCTCGGGGTCGGCGTCAACCTGCCGGAGTGCTAGGCCCGCGGGGGCGGCGCGCGGCGGTGATCGATCCGGACGAGGAGATCCCACGAAGGGGGGACTCATTTCAGTCCAGTGTCTATCCGGGGCGAGTCCGGCTCGCCGGGTATCCCATTCGCGGTAGATAGATTTCCGCGGTACCACTGTGCGCGCGGCGACGGGCGTATGCGCAGATGAGGGTATGCCATCGCGCCAGAGTGTGATGATCCGCCTCCATGACAGACCTGCTGCGCCGCGGCGCCGCGGGCGCGAAGGCTGTGCTGATTCCTGCATCGTCATCGCGCTCGGAACGCGATAGAACAGGAGGTCGCAAGGAGTCAGCCAATGAAGCGAAGCGTGAAAGCACTGTTCTCCCTGTCCGTGGCCGCCCTCGTGCTCGGCGCAGGCACGCCCGCCGACGCGACGACGGCCGTCCTGCTATCGCGCGAGGAGCTCGTGCGCCGGTCGGTGGCGGTCGCGCGCGTGACCGTCGGCCGCTCGTACACGACGGAGTCCGACGACGGAAGATCGATCGTGACCCGCACCGAGCTCACGATCGCCCAGCCGCTCAAGGGGGGCCTGGCGAGCAAGGGGGGCGCGACGACGATCGTGATCGAGCAGATCGGAGGGACCTACAAGGGCATGACGCAGCGCGTGCTCGGTGACGCCAGGCTCACGCCGGGCGAGGATGCCGTGGTGTTCCTGCGCCCGGGCGACAAGGGGAGATGGCATTTCACCGCGCTCGCGCTGTCGATCTATCACGTGGACGCGAAGGGCCTGGCGCGGCGCAGCCTCGAGGGGCTGAGCCTCGTCCGGCGGAGCGGTCGCGCGCTCGTGCCCATCCAGGCGCCCGCCGAGGAGGTCGAGCCCGTCGAGAGCCTCATGACGGACGTGGTCCGCATCGCGGGAGGGAAGTGAGGTGAGGCGCCGCGTCGTCCTCGCCGCGCTGCTCGGCGCCGCCTCGCTCTTCACCGCGGCTCGCGACGCCGCCGCGTGGAAGCCGATCGCCCCCAGCGCCCCCCGATGGGCCGAGATGCCCGTCCGCTATTCCATCAACCGCTCGACGATCCCGCGCGGGATCGCCGGCATCGCCGTCGACCGCATCGAGGCCGGGTTCGCCGCCTGGTCGAGCCCGGGGTGCACGGCGTGGCAGGTCGAGCTCCTCGGCGACACGAGCGACATGTACAATCAAGGAGACGGCAAGAACGTGTTTCACTGGATCAGCTCGGCCTGGCCGAGCTCGCTCGGTGACGTCGACTCCGTCATCGGCGTCACGATGCCGGTATGGAACCGGAACAACGCCATCGTGGATGCGGACATGGTCTTCAACAACGTCGGCTTCTGCTGGAACGACACGGGCCGCGACGGCTGTGTCGACACACAGTCGATCGCCACGCACGAGGAGGGCCATTTCCTGGGCCTCGACCACTCCAGCGACAACTCCGCGACGATGGCGCCGTTCTATGCCGGGGGCTTGTCGCAGCGCACCCTGGCCGACGATGACATCGAGGGCGTGTGCGCTCTGTATCCCATCGATGGGAGCACGGGCGCGAGCACCGGGGCCGGGGGCGGCGGGGGCGGGGGCGACTGCCAGAGCTGCTTCGACGGTTCGCTCGAGGGCGGCTGCGGGCAGCAGATCGACGACTGCCGTGCATCCGCGGCGTGCCGGGCGTTCGCCACCTGTTCCTCCGGTTGCGGCCAGGACGGCGCGTGCGCGGAGCGCTGCGCGGCGCAGAACGCCCAGGGGGCTGGCATCTATCGCCGCATCATCGAGTGCGGTTGCAACGTCTGCGCGACGGAGTGCACCGCGGAGTGCGCCGGCGTCGAGACCAGCGGCAGCGGTGCCGGTGGCGGCAGCGGCGCCGGTGGCGGCAACGGCGACGGTGGAGCCGGTGGCGGCGGTGACGGCGGCAGCGGCGGTGAGGGCGGCCGCGGCGGTGACGGCGGTAGCGGCCGCGGCGGCAGCGGCGGCAGCGGCGGAACCGGCGCGAGCGGCACATCGAGCTCGTCCGCCTCGTCGGGCAGCGGCGAGTCGACCGTGGGGGTGACGGCGAGCTCGTCGGCCGCCTCGGGCGGCGGTGTGGGCGGCGCGGGCGGCGGCGAGCCGCCGATCGCAACGAGCGGCGGTGAGGAGTCCGGCGGGGATTCGGGGTGCTCCTGCTCGACGGGCGGCCGATCGGCCGATCTCGGAGGGTTCGCGCTCCTCGGGGTGCTCGGCGCGCTGGCCTCGCGGCGGCGCCGAGGCTGAGCGCTCGGCCGCGGGCATCCGGAGGGAGGGGGGAGCCTTCGGGCTCTCCACCACGCCCTCCACGCCATCGACGCCATCGACGACATGTACCTGGCGCCTCGGCGCCCAGCGATACATCGCCTGCGCCGATCCGACGCCGCGGGTCGGATCGGCGCCATCGGAAAGCTGCTGTCCGGTGGGCGTCCCGCGCGCTTCCAGGTACGGTCCGTCACCACGTGGATGGAGGGCCCCCGATGCGCGCTCTTCGATTCGTCATCTTCTCACTCGCTTGTGGTCTGCTGCTCGGCGCCTGCGGAGACGACGATGGGTTCTCTCCCGAGGACTGCGAGGACGAAGGCGGCTATTTCGTCCCCGACTCCGGCGGCGGCGAGACCCACCGGGACGGCTGCCCCGCCGGCGAGGAGCTGATCGGGGGCGTGCGATTCGGCGTCGAAGGCGGCATCTGCTGCCGCCGCTGACGGCGCCGCTGCTGCCGCCCTGCGCCGCCGCACGCCCACGGATCGGGAGCCGGCAACGTGCGCGCCGGCCGGCGATCCCAGTCGTTCCGCTTGCATCGCGCCCGATCCGGATCGACCATGCGCGGCAAGCAGGGAGCGCGCCGCGGAGCCCCGCTGCGCGAGACACGCGGTGTGGCGCAGATCCCCTTCACACGGAGCCTCGCGCGGTATGTGGAGTGCCCCGAGCTCGTGGTCGCGAGCTACGCTCTTCTGCGGCACCATCCCGGGAGGCCTGTCCCGCTCGGACGACAGCGGCGCTTCGTGGACGCTCGTCCGCTAGCGGCGATCGCCTCGCCTTCGGCTCCACGACAGGCTCGCTCTGGGTCACCGAGGATCAAGGGGACTCCTGGCAGGCGATCTCCACCCATCTGCCGCCCATCGACTGCGTGCGGTTCATGGCCTGACGCGGCGCGCTCCGTCGCTTGCCAGTACCCCGGCGCGCCCGGGTCTCGTAGGATGCGGAGAGCATGCCGCGAGCCCCGGGACGACGAGGCCTCCTTTCCACGATCGCCGGAGCGCACGGGCGGCCGCGGCCTGGCCGGCCTCGCCGCCGGGCGTGCGAGGTCTCCCGCAACCAGCTCGGCGCGGGTGACCTGGACTTCGAGGAGGGGCGCCTCCCCGAGGGAAAACGCTGAGCTGAGGAGATCCATGTGAGCGCGCGCATCCCCCTTCCGCCCTTTCCCAGAGGCTGGTTTCAGGTCGCCTCGTCGGAGGAGCTGACCCCGGGCGCCGTGGTCCCGCTCCGCGCCTTCGGGCGCGATCTGGTGATGTTCCGGACGCAGGGCGGTGAGGTCCGGATCCTCGACGCGTATTGCCCGCACATGGGCGCCCACCTCGGGGTCGGGGGCCGGGTCGAGCAGGACGGGATCCGGTGTCCCTTTCATGGATGGGTATTTTCCGGCGAGGGGGCGTGCGTGCGGATCCCCTATGCAGATACGATTCCTCCCAAGGCGAAGATCCGCTCCTGGGAAGCGCGCGAGCGCGACGGGCTGATCCTGGTCCACCACGCGCCCGGGGACGAGCCTCCGTCGTTCGAGGTCCCGCCGCTGGCCGAGGCCCGCTCGGCGGCGTGGTCGTTTCACATGAGCCGGCGCTGGCGGATCCGGTCCCACGTCCAGGAGGCGCTCGAGAACATCGTGGATCCGGCGCACCTCGTCGCGGTGCACGGCATCCTGGAGTGGCCTCGGACCGAGGTCGAGGTCGACGGCCATGTCATCCGCGCCCGGTCGACGGTGAGGCAGAACGGCCCTGGCGGCCGGGTGGTCGACGGCGTGATCACCTGGGAAGGCCACGGCATGGGCTACGGGACCATCCGCTTCACGGGCATCGCAGAGGTCCTGTTCGTGAACGCGGTCACCCCGATCGACGAGGAGCTCATCGACGTCCGCGTCGCCTTCTGGCTCCCGAGCGACGGCTCGCAGCGGCTGGGGCAGGCCCTGGCCGCGGAGATTTGCCGGCAGATCGAGGAGGATATCCCGATCTGGGAGAACAAGATCTATCGCCCTCAGCCCGTCCTGTCCGCCGGGGAAAAAGGGATCATGACGCTCCGCAAGTGGAGCAGCCAGTTCCTCTGACCCGGGGATCAGATCAGGTCGCCCTGCGCCTCGTGGACGACCGATCGTGCCGCCGCGATGGACCGAGGAAACGGCGGAGCGGCGTCGGCAGCAGTGGCTTGTTGATCTTCTTGGTCGTCATCGGTCGACCTGCTCTTTCTGAGCGGTGACCAGCCGGGTCAGCGATTCCATCTCAAGCTCGGGGAAGGGCTGACGATACCTCTCGCTGAACTGTGACGCCGGCAAGCACGTCTGGAGTCGTCGAAGTGCGCGCCAGAACGCCAGGACGATCGCGGTCGCCGCTCCGTGGAACTCCAGGGCTGGCGCCGGTGTCAGCGTCCGAGATCGATCGCGGAACATGCGGAGGCTCAGGACGGACACCGTAGGTCCCTCCGGCACAATCGTCAGCTCGAGCTCCGCTGGCTCCAAGAGGAACGTGACGAGGCGCGACGGTCTACCGCCCAGCGCGTCGCAGAGGGCAGAGCAGAGATCCGGCAACGTCGGGTAGATGTGCGAGAAATTCTCGTGTACGCACTGCTCCGCGGTTCGAATCTCTACCGCGAGCCAACCCGCAGAAGGCTCACCGAACGCGACATCAAGCCTCGGTTGCTTGTTCATCGGAGCCTTGGCGTGTGATCGCGCATAACCTGGACGGGTGTAGATCCCAAACTGACACGAAATCATTGGAGTTTTCTGGGCGGGTAGGTCCATCCGGTGACAGAAATCTCGGAAGCGTGAGAAAATGTCGCGGCTGTTCGGAATTGATATGGCATGGCCAGACGATCGACGGTGACGACGGTACCTGAGGCATCTGCGAAAACGAAGGGACGGACGCTCGCGCGCCTCAAGGAACTGCTCGAAGAGCGCCAGGGCAAGCCGCCGGTAGACGACTTCGGCTCCTTCGAGCGCGAGTTGCGGGGGAGGATGGCAGAGATCGAGCGAGACCTGCTCGCCGAAGAGCTGCAGCGGTTTGACATCGACGCGCCGGTGGTGCTGATCGATGGCGTACCGCATCGGCGGGTGCTCCGCTGCGAGGAGACGTACATGTCGGCGGCTGGACCGGTGCGGGTCGAGCGGACGCTCTACTCGACCCGACGTGACGGCGAGCGTGCGGTCAGCGCGCTGGAGCTGCGGGCGGGCATCGTCGAGAAGCACTGGACGCCGCTCGCTGCGGAGCAGGCGGTGTTCATGGTGTCGCTCATGACGCCCCAGGAGACCGCGACGCTGTGCGCGAAACTTGGCCAGATGCAGCCGTCGAAGAGCAGCCTCGATCGGCTCCCGAAGCAACTCAGCCGTGAGTGGGAAGCGAAACGCGAGGCGTTCGAGCAGCAACTCCGTGCCGACGACCTCGTACCCGCGGAGGCCGCGACCGTGGCGGTCTCGCTCGACGGAGTGTTGGTGCCGATGCGTGACGGCGAGCGCGAGGAGAAGCGCGCCCGAGCGACGGCGGAAGGCAGGCCAGCGAGCGGCCCGGCGGGCTACCAGGAGGTCGGGTGCGGAACCGTGTCGTTCTACGATGCGACCGGCGAACGGTTGAGCACGGTCAAGTTCGGCCGGATGCCGGAGTTCAAGAAGTCCACCCTGAAACGGATACTGGCCCAAGAGCTGGGGGTAGCCCTCGCGCAAAGGCCGGACCTCACCTTGGTGACGGTCGCCGACGGCGCGAACGACAACTGGAATTTCCTCCATGGTGCGCTCCCGCCGAGCACCGAGGTCATCGACTTCTACCATGCCGCCGATCACCTGAACGTCGCCCTGAGCGCTGCCTACGGCGACGGGACAGTGAAGTGCCGGGCACAGTTCGACAAGTTGCGCCGTGTGCTGCTGGAGGATCCCGACGGAGTGGAGAAGATCATCCGGTCACTCCTCCATCTGACCAAGCAGCACCCCGGCAGCGGTCGACTCGCGAACGAATTGGCCTATTTTCGTAAGCATCGCCATCGCATGCGCTATGCGACCTGGCAGGCAGCGTGCCTCCCCATCGGCTCCGGGGTGGTGGAAGCAGCCTGCAAGACACTCGCGACGCAGCGGATGAAGCGCAGCGGCATGCGCTGGAGGCACGAGGGCGGTCAGGCCATCCTCACCTTCCGCTCTTTGGTCCAGAGCGACCGATTCGACCGGGCGTGGGCGTTGCTCGCCGCAACGTATAGAGCGGAGGTGACGCTGATGGAGAACGTCGTCGCGCTCAGCGACTACCGGAAGTGATTCGGGCGTCAGTGTGAGAGCTACACCCACCTGGACGGTTCGCTGCGAGGACCGCGTGGCCGAGGTCGTAGACGCCAAGCACGAAGAGCGGGTCCACGAGACAGCCCTGGGCCGCGGGCGGGTCCAACGAGGTGCCGCGGGCGAGATCGATGACCTGGAATGCGTCCTCATTGCGATCACGGCCTGGTCCCCGCTCGGAGCGGGCCGCGACCGAGCTCGAGATGTCGGCGGCGCGGGTCCGATGGATCACGGGCGAGATGATAGCCCAGCGCGCCGAAATGAACGCGACGAATCGAGGCGGCGGTGCGCGCAGAGCGCGCGCTCACCTACCACAGCAGCGACGCCTCGTGGGGGGGGCGCTCGCAGATCCGTCGCGCGCTGGACGCCGACCGCAGGCTGTGGACGCAGTACCCCGATTGAGGCGACGCCGCGCCGCTGGACGATGCCCGCGGGATACGGCTAGCTTCAGCCCATGAACCTCACCGACGTCATGCGAGAGCTCGCCGCGCTGGGCAACGAGAAGATGCGCGAGGTCAACGCCCGCGCCGGAGACGCCCACGGCGTGAACCTCACCCAGCTCCGCGCGCTCGCGAAGAAGCTGAAGACGGACCACGCCCTGGCCGGCGAGCTGTGGCGCACCGGGGACCCCGACGCCCGCCTCCTGGCGACGCTCGTGTTCAAACCGAAGGTCTTCTCGGCGGACGAGCTGGACGCGATGGTCCGGGAGATCGGCTACCCCAAGCTGCTCGATTGGTTCATCGTCAACGTGGTGAAGGCGTCGCGCCACGTCGAGGAGCTGCGTGTCCGCTGGAAGGACTCCGCGAGCGCGCTGGTCGGGCGCGCTGGCTGGAGCCTGACCACGGACCGCGTCGTGAAGCGCCCTGCCGGCCTCGATCTCCCCGCGCTGCTCGACCAGATCGAGGCGGAGATGAAGACGGCGCCGGGCCCGAAGCAGTGGTCGATGAACCACTGCCTCGCCGAGATCGGCATCCGCAACCCCGGGTTGCGCGCCCGCGCGCTGGCCATCGGCGAGCGGCTCGAGGTGCTCAAGGACTACCCGGCATCGCCGGGCTGCACGCCGCCGTTCGCGCCGGTCTGGATCGCGGAGATGGTGCGGCGGCAAGAGGCCGAGAAGACGCGGGGCGGGTGAGGGGGCGGCTCGCCTCGAGGACCCCGGGGGCAATGCCTTGTTGGGCAGATGGCTGCCATTCCGGAGCTCGCTCACGCTCGGCGCTTCCACTCGCGAGGATGCCGGCGGCCGTGAATCACTCCAATGACGACGATGGCGTCGGGCAGAATCCGGTAGAAGACCGCCTAGGGGAAACGTTCGACGAGTACGCGCCGGATGTCTCGGTAGAGCGGCGGGGACGCGAGCGGTGCGCTCCGAATGCGCTCGATGGAGTCATCCAGCTCTCTTCGGAAGACGGCGCCAAGCCCAGACCGCTGCTCCTCGTACCAGCGGAAAGCCTCCAGGGCTTCGGCGCGAGCTTCGGCGAGGAAGACAACGCGGCTCACGACTCGCCGGTGGTCATCTCGGCACGGACGTCCTCCCAGGGGACACCGATGGGGCCTTCGCGATCGAGGCGCTCCAGGCGGCGGTCGAGCTCAGCGCGAAGCTCGGAGCTCAGGGGAAGGTCGTGCGAAGAGAGGCTTCGCCAGAGGTCATCGATCAGATCGAGCTTCTCCTCGGCGGTGAGCTTGGAGAGGTCGAGCGCGGGCTTGCCCATGGCCGGATCCTGCACCAGCAGGGCCGGCGATGCCAGCACACGCGAGCCTGGGCGGGCGTCGACGGCCCCCGCCGCCTGCCGGCGTGGCGCGGGCCCCCTGAGGACTCCGGGGGCCGGCCGCCGCTGCGGCCCACCGGTGTGCCCTGGCGAGCGGCTCACCTCGCGTGCTCGGGGGGATGGGGCCTCGAACCTGGCCGGGCCCGTGCAGCATCGACGGCGCTGGCCGAAAGCATCGTCGACCGTGGTCGACGGGCCCGCCCTGCAGGGAAAGGTGTCGTTGACCAGACGGAACGACGCGCCGCAGTGCGGACGTATCAGGCCTTCTGGTTTCGCAAGACCTGCCCGGCTTTCTGCCCAACGGCTACACAAGCAGCAGCGGAACCCGCCCGCGACACGGCTCGGTGTACGACGAGCTCGCCGCTCTGCGAGGCGCTTCGGCGAACCAAGACGGCGGGCTTCGTCAGCTGCATTGTGGTGTTAGGCTCCTGGAGCCGATGCACGGCCGGTCAGCGCCCCGCGAAGTCGCTCGTACAGCCGCTTCGCCAAACCGGGAGCAGGCAGGCCGGCGACCTGCCCGTCGCCGAGCTCGATGACGGTCCAGCGACCATCCTCGCGGAGGGCGACGTCCATGGTGAAGAAACGACTCCGGACGCGGCTCGCCACGTGGTGCATCCAGTCGCTCGGGGGCGGGGCCGGCGGCGTGACCAGGTCGCCCCAGTAAGGGTGCGCCAGGAGCAGTTCACCATCGAACCAGAACGTGCGCACCTCTGCAGCCAGCGGCATCGCGCTCCGCGGGTGATGACCGACGATCTGGAGCGGTACGTATTCCCAGAAGACGAGCCCCTCGTTCAAGTCTTCGCCCTGGAGCTCCATCAACCGACGGACGACTCTCTCGACGGCGGGCCGGTCCTCGGCGTTCGGAATAAAGCAGGCCTCATCCCAGTAATGCTTCTGGGACTTCACAAAGTCCTTGACGATGATCGGGCCTGAGCCGAAGGGCCGCAGCCGCTCGAACACTTGGCTGAAATCGACCGGTCCTTGCACCGGAAGCCATGTGGTCAGCGGGGTGTCTCCCTCGAGAGCGGAATAGCTTTCCGGTAAGTGGTGGCAGAACCGATACGCGTTCGGGTCGTTCACCAGTGATGCTCCCCTGGCGGTGAGCGCCGCATGGAACGCCGCATAGTGCTGGACGCGCATCATCCAGCCCCGATAGACAGCCGTCGCCGGCCCCGTGGGCACATGACGTACCGCCCCCGGAGCATCGCCTTCTATCGCCCTCGTGTGGTCGATGAGGGTCGTGGAGAAGCCCGCGTCCTTCGCCGCGGCGTACTCCTCGGCGAAATCGGCATCGACCTCGCGGTGACTGGACGGCTGACTACAAAAGAGGAGCAGGATCATGGAATGAGCCCAATGGCCTGCGGGTGTGCTGCGGTGCGGCGTGCCAAGCGGAGCGAGGCTCGCCGCACCGTCAGCACCAGCCGCTTGTTCGGCGGCATCGAGTTCATGTCTTGCTCATCGTTTCTTCAGTTGGAGATAGTACGAATAGACCTGGTGAGTACGCCGCGACAACATCGAGTCGCTGTTGGAGTTGTTTGCCGTTGATAAGGCTGACTTCGGCGAATTTTGCGCCCTTCTCAGACAGCCACTTGGTACCAGGGTTCGAGAAGTGTGAAGTCGTAACCATGACCCCGGAGTCCACTTCGTCTCCCGCCACGGTGACAACAAACTCCTTGATTAGACGTATGCCAACGGGACGGTCGCGTCGATAGCACTTTGCTTGGATGTATGTCTTGACTTCGATCCCATCGACCATCCGCCGTGCGATTACATCTTTGCCACCGTCGTTTGAGCTAGGAGTTACCGTGGTTTCCCATCCCTCAGCGCGGTAGAGCAAGGACACGAGGTCCTCGAATTGTCGATCGTCTAGCAGATCGTATGGGTCATGTCGTCCAGCCGCGAGGTAGTTGGAAAGGAAGCCAGGTTCTATATTGTCCAACCCCACGCGCCGCTTGATAGTCTGTGATAATCCTGCTTTCTGCTCTAGAAGGAGTGCCGGTGCCCCAGCTGAGGGCAACGAGCACGTAAAGAAGCTCTTTCCCTTGGCCAAGACTCGTCTGCCTTGCTCGCTCGCGAGGCGGTTCTGGATGTCCCTTGCAAGACTAGCGTTGAGGTGCGCCTGCCCAAAATCACGGAGTCGCCGAAACGAATATCCCAGGCGAACCACTTCGCACTGATTGATAATTGTTCGCCAGAGAGGATCAGTGAATTCGCGGCGACTATCGGTATCGAACGTGCCGATGTTGCGTAACTCGGGAAAGTGCTGGAGCCACATGCCTAACCCAGGAAAATCATCCCATTTGTCCCTGTGCAGCCAACGAAGTGCTGGGTAGAACGACTCCAACTCTTCGGTTTTCAGTAGGGGCCTGTTCTCGGTCGGGTGGACTCCTAGCAGTAGGTCCAGTTTGGTTGTCTCGCTCTCCGGTACAGCCAAGGCAGCAATAAGGTCATCGCAGATGATGGAGTTCGAGGCTCCGTCGACATTCATGGCTACGATTCTCCAATTCGATTAGCGGTTTATGTCTCGTTGCGGTTGGCTATTCGACCCGTGTCGTTGGTGTCGCACATTGGGTCAGGTGATGCGTCTGCCCGCTGAACGACCCGCGGGTAAGTTGCGAGCGCCGAAGTCGCTCGTCAGCTTTGGCCGCTTGTGTAGTGGTTGCATCATTGGGTCTCGAATGTCATTCGTGCTGTGTCCGCATGGCTGGGGAACTTCATGCCTTGGGCGCCATTGAGTATGATTAGTGGTACATCTGTCGCGCGGCCCTCGAGGCGTCCACGGAATGCTCTCGGATTTCCTGCACGGTCTTGAGGCGCGAGCGCATCAAAAGTGATTCCGTGTTGCGCAAAGACGCGTTCCCAGACCGTTCGCTTATTGACGAGCACGATGCGTCGTGGTGCCGCAGTCGACGGATTCCGCACCAGCTCTGCGAGCAATCGGATGACGAGACGGCTGGACCTCAATGCCGAGACTACGTCGGCAGAGAGACGACCCGCGTTTGGGCTCGAATAGGCAAATAGCTCAATGGTGAGAAAGCACTCTTCTTCGCTTCGAGTTTCGCCGAGGGAACGAAGCATGTTCACCCACTGCCTGCTCCACCAGCCCCACGCGAAGTCTCGTGTGCCGTTTCGGTAGTCGTAGTCCGGATTTTTTAACGCACGCTTATAGATCAGTGCGTGAGCCTCGCCTCAGTGGACGATGCTCCCTGTTGTGTAGAACTCCTTCAGCAGCGCCCAGTGAGGCCGTCCCACCATGGAGATCTCAGGGGTGGCACAGTGTGCGAAGCCAATGCCATCCCCGGGATTGATCAGGACGACAATGGTTTTGCCATCGACGCCGAACCGGCGTTCATCCGTGCGCCACTTGCCGAAGAAGGGCTCCGGCGGCTTCAGTGAGAACAGGCTCCTGATCGGGGACCCCGGGGGCGCACCGTCAGCAGTGAGTACGCTACTGGCCCACTGCTCCAGAGCGGGTTGAAGTTGTTGATGTGGTTGGGGATTGAGTGATGCATACGCCTCCCGCCAGAAGGAACGCAGTTCTTCGAAGGTGTCAACTGGCGCCACAGAACACTCCGTCAGGTTCGTCGAACGTCGCAACTGGCTGTGCTGTGCGACGTTTCTTCGCGTTTTCGCATGTAGGCTGCGAACCGTGATGCCCGATCACCGTATTCTCGCGGATAAGTCGAGGCACCCCGTAGCATGTATTCATATTCCAGCGGATAGGTCAGGATCTTCCGCGGGCTATCTGCGCATATCCGGAGATAGGCCGCCGCTGCATAACTATGTATTTCCGTTGATGGGCGTCGGACGGCGACGGCGTACATCGAGGCAACATGTGTGCCTGTAATTGACTGCCTCTGGCCGGAGCACCTCCCCACGGTCCTCTCGCGACAGGACGCTCTCATCTTGCTCGAGCACCTGATCCCACCTTTTCGGCTCATCTGCGAGCTCCTCTACGGAAGCGGCCTCCGCCTCCTCGAAGCACTTTCGATTCGCGTCAAAGCGTCGGCCTCGATCGACGGCAAATCATGGTGCGCCGCGGGAAAGGGCAGCACGACCGGCCGGCCCTGCTCCCAGCTCGGGCGCGCGACGAACTGCAGGCCCAGCTCGACACTGTGGCGCGACGGCACAAGAGGGAACTTGCGGTTGGCCACGGCGAGGTCGACGTGCCCCACGCTCTGCGATCGAAAATGCCAGGAGCAGCCACGCGCCTCGCCTGGAAGTATCTCTTCCCGCCTCTCGCCCTTGCACCGATCCAGCGACTGGTCGACAGGTCCTCTGCCACCTGCACGATTCGGTGGTGCAAAGGGCGGTGCACGATGCCGGACGCACGGCGGGGCTCACCAAGCGCGTGATATGCCATACCCGCGGCCACACCTTCGCGACCTACCTCCTCGAGATGGGCACCGACATCCGGACGATTCAGAGATCGCTCGGCCACAAGGATGTGCGGATCTCGATGAACTACGCCCACATCGTCGACCGTGGCCCTCTCGGCCTGATCGGCCCTCTCGACCGCTGATCGCCGCGTCCGCGTGGAGCGCCTTGAACTCCGACCCCACCCCGTCGTGCCGCCGCCATGCATCGTGGAAAGATAGCGTATCCGGCGGCTGCCCCACTTTGTCAAGGAAACCAGCGCATGACCGTGCGGTCTCCACACCGGACGAAGGCGCGAGCGGGCCCTCGATGCCCTACGCCTCCGAAGCGAAGAAGTGCCCCTGCAACGGTTCGGCCGATCAGCGGCGGGGCTATTCCGATTGCCGCAGCTTCCCGGGTTCTCCACCACGCGGGACGGCGCCCGAAGCCGCAGCAAAGCGCGCGCCGCCGATGAGCCAAGTGGAGAGGCGCGCGGATAGCCGCAGGCTTGTCGGTTACCGAGCACGCTCTTTGATGGGCGTGCGATCCCGCTCCGTGATGGCGCGCTGGGGATCCCCCCTGCGGCGGCCTCCGGCGGCCCCTTGGTGGTCGTCGAAGATCGCCACGCGCATACCCGCCATATTGCGTGCACCTCGGCGCGGGGGGGTACGCGGCGTCCCCGTGGCAGGGAGCCGCTCGGCCCTGCCCCGCGCGCCGCGCCGCCGGGTAAGATCGGCGAGGTGCCCCGGCCGCCTGAATGCGCCCCCAGCCCGCCCCTCTCCGGGGTCGGCATCGGCTTCCGCCCCGAGCTCGCCGCCGATCTCCTGTCCGCGCCCGGCGCGGTGGACTTCGTCGAGATCGTGGCCGAAGCGTGCTTCTCGAGCCAGGCCGCGCGGCGCGAGGCGTCCGCCATCGCGCGCATCTGGCCGGTGGTACCCCACGGCGTGAAGCTCTCGCTCGGCAGCGCCACGGGGATCGACCCCGAGCGCGCCCGCCGGCTCGGCGCGCTCTGCCGGGAGCTCGGGGCGCCCGCCGTGAGCGAGCACGTCGCCTTCGTGCGCGGTGGCGACCGGGAGATCGGGCACCTCACGGCGCTGCCGTACACGATCGAGGCGGCCCGCGTCGTCGCGTGGAACGTCGCCGCGGCCCGGAAGGCGCTCCCGGACATCCCCCTCCTGCTCGAGAACGCGGCGTGCACGCTCCGCTTCCCGGAGAGCGCCCTCGACGAGGGGAGCTTCTACGCGGAGATCGTCGCCCGCACCGGCTGCGATCTCCTGCTCGACGTCGGCAACCTCTACGCGAACGCCGTCAACGCCGGCGTCGACCCGGCGGCGCTCGCGCGATCGTATCCGCTCGATCGGGTGGCGATGATCCACATCGCCGGCGGCGTCCGCGAGCACGGCTTCTACTTCGACACGCACGCCCACCCCGTCCCCGAGCCGGTCTTCGCCCTGCTCGCTGCGGTCCTCGACCGCACCGGGCCGGTCCCGATCCTCCTCGAGCGCGACGGCGATTTCCCGCCCTCCGCCGCGCTCGCGGCCGAGATCGCGGCCGCCCGGGAGATCGCCCGCGCCGCGCCGCCTCGGCCTCCACGGGCCGCCCCCGGCGCGTCGCCGCAGGCGGGCTCCGCGGCGTCACCCGACGCGCCCGCGCTCGCCGCGGCTCAGGCCCACGTGGCCGCGCTGCTCACCGCCCCGTCACCGCCGTCGCCCGACGCCGCGCGGCCGTTCGACGCCGAGGACGTCGCCCGGTCGCGCGCCATCCTCCAACGCAAGCGCGTCGACGACGCGCTGCCGCTCCTGCCGCGGCTCTCGTCGCACCGCGACGCGGCCGCGCGCCTCGGGGCCCGGTGCGTCGAGGCGTGGCCGCGGGCCCCGCGCCTGACGGCGGTCGCCGACGCGGTGCGGCTCGCCGAGGCCGCGCAGGCCGACGCCCGGCTCGCGCCCGAGGCGATCGTCGATCGCCTGCTGCTCCGCGCCCGGTTCGTCGGCCCCGCGGGCGACGGGGGCGTGCGGCCCAGGCTCCTGCCGTTCGTTCGCCGGGAGCGGTTGCCCGGAGGTCGGGTAGTCTGGGCGCTGAAGGGGATCGGAGCGGGCGCCGATGTCCGGCTGCTCGAGACACGAGGGTAGCGCATGAACGACGGATCCATCGCCGCGGGGAGCGCCGTGTCCCGGTTGCCGCCAGAGGTGCAGGCGCGGCTCGCCGAGCTCAAGGCGAGCCTGGAGCGGACGCTCGGGGACGATCTCGAGGGCCTGCTCGTGTACGGGAGCGCGGCGCGCGGCGGCTACCGCGACGGCCAGAGCGACGTCGACGTGGTGGTGGTGCTCAGGGACGCCTCCCGGGAGCGGCTCGACGCGATCGCCAACGCGCTGAAGCTCGCGCGCTACGCGGCCCGGATCGAGGCGATGATCCTCACCGCCGACGAGATCCCGAGGGCGGCGGACGTGTTCCCGCTGCTCTACGACGACATCCGTCGCTGCCACGTGCTCCTCTCCAGCCGCGACCCGTTCTCGGCGCTGGTCATCGACGAGAAGAACCGCCGCCTCCGCGTCGAGCAGGAGCTCCGCGAGGCGCAGATCCGGCTCCGGCGCGCGGTGGTGGACGCGATGGGCGCGGACGAGGCGCTCCGGGGCGCCGTCGTCCGCAAGCTGAAGCAGCTCCGGGGCCCGCTGCACGCGCTGCTCGGCCTGCACGGGATCGCGTGCGACGACGATCTCGGCGCCGTGCTCGCGGAGGTGGGCAGGCTCCTCGGCGTCGACGTCGCCCCGCTCAAGCGGGCCCACGAGGCGCCCGGCGCGGCCCACGCGGCGCTCACGGCGCTGCTCGCGCGCGCGGTCCACGACGTCGATCGGCTGGACGAGCGGGAGGGCGCGCGATGATCCACGAGCTCGTCGACTTCTTCCCGTTCAACATGGAGTCGGGGCCGGCGTTCCTGGCCTTCTACCTGGCGCTCTCGGTTGCGGGCCTGCTCGCGGCGCACTGGGCGCGCCGCGCCCTCGGCGCCCTGCTCGATCGATCCGGAGGCCCGCGCGGCGCGGGGGCCGCGGTCGTGGCGGCGGCGGGCATGCCCTACCGCGTGCCCGCGCAGGCGCCGCCGCGGCAGCGGCTCGCGGCGGGCTGGGTCCCCCAGCCGGACGAGTACTGGGCGATCGCGTACCTGCGGGACGAGAGGCGGGGCGTCGCCGCCACCCTGATCGCCGTCGCGATGGCCGCGGGCTGGCTCGCCCCCGCGGACGGCGCGCCGCAGTCCTTCCAGCTCGTCGCCGGCCCTCCGCCGCGGGACAGGGTGCTCGCGGCGTTCCTCGGCGCGCTCGCCGCGATGCGCTCGAGCAGCCCGCCGGGCGCGGCGCTCTCGATGGAGCAGGTGCGCGCCGCCGGCGACCAGGTCGCGGCGGCCCACGAGGAGGAGCTCCGCGACGAGCTCGCCGCCGCCGGCATGCTCCGCCCGCGGAGCACCGTGGGGGCCCTGTCCGCCGTGGTCTGGGTCGTGGGGCTCGGCCTGCTCGGGGTCGGGCTCATCCGCGTGCTCCGCGCGCAGGAGCTCAACCGGCCCCACACGTTCCTGGTGCTGGAGATGATCGCGCTCCTCTTCGCCACGTGGATCGTCGCGATGCGCACGAGCAGGTACAGCGCCGCGAGGTCGGCGTATCTCCGGTGGCTCGACGACGCGACGGTCTCGCTCCGCGCCGACGTCACGAGCGGGCGCCGCCGGGACGCGGTGGACATCGGCATGATGGTGGCGGTCGCGGGGTTCGCGGGCCTCGCCTCGGTCCCGCTCTTCGCGCCGATGGCGTACGCGATGATCCCGCCCGTGATCGTGTCGTCGGGCGGCTCCTCGTCCGGCGGGTCGAGCTGGAGCTCCTCGAGCTGCAGCGCCTCGAGCTGCAGCGCGTCGAGCTGCGGCGGGGGCGGCGGCTGCGGCGGGGGGGGCGGCTGCGGCGGTGGTGGTGGCTGCGGCGGGTGACGCTCGCTTCGAGGTGCTCGACGCGCTCGGCCTCTGCCGGCTCACCCGGCGCACCGGCGATCTCGACGGCGCGGTGCCGCTCCGGGTGGCCCAGGCGTGCGCGCCGCTCCTCGAGGGGAACGCGTTCGGGCTGCAGATCGCGCTGGCGCGGCCGATCGAGATCCAGCGGCGCCTCGGGTCGCTCCACGCCGAGCCCGTCGGCGAGCACCGCGAGGCGCTCCTCCGGGCCCACCGCGCCGCGCTGCCCAGGCTGATCTCGCAGGGGTTCCTCGCGCCGGAGGGCGCGTGGCACCGCGCGCTGCGCGGAGGGCTCGCCTGGGCGTGCCGCGCGGGGCTCGGGCGACCTCGCCTGCGGCTGTGGACGGGGCTGCTGGTGCGGCCGGACCCGGGCATCTGGCTGCGGGTCGCCGGCGCGGCCAACCGCCGGAACGTGCTGATGGAGGTGAGCGAGGCGTTCCTCGCCGACGACCGCGCGTTCGTCCCGCTGGTGCTCGAGCTGCGGATCCGCGACGACGCGCCGCGGCCCCTCCGGATCGAGGGCGAGATCGGCTGCATCGCGCCGGTGTGCCCCGACGTGCAGATCGAGACGTGCTCGCTCGCGGAAGCCCCCGAGGTCGGGCAGGCGCACGCCGCGTTCTATGACGCGCGGTACTTCGCGGAGAAGAAGGCGGGCGAGGTGACGCGCAAGTACCGGCGCCTCGTGGGCAAGGCGGGCGAGGGGAGCGGCGAGCGCGCGGGCGAGGGGAGCGGCGAGCGCGCGGGCGAGGGGAGCGGCGGACCCGCGCGCGTGCGGCTGGTCGTGGCTGGGCCGGCGGCGCCCGAGATCGC
The DNA here is from genome assembly GCF_004135735.1 of Sorangium cellulosum. Taxonomy (GTDB): domain Bacteria; phylum Myxococcota_A; class Polyangia; order Polyangiales; family Polyangiaceae; genus Sorangium; species Sorangium cellulosum_F. The sequence goes on from NZ_CP012670.1 coordinate 2,204,165, forward strand.
CGAGATCACCGAGGTCACGACCGCGGCCGGGCCGGAGCCGGTCCCCTTTCGCGGGGGGGCTCGGCGGCTCGCGTCCATCGTGGTGAGGAACGCCGTGCCGTTCCGCGCGACGTTCGACGGGCACACGCTCGCCGTCGCGCCCGAGGCGCCGCGCCTCGGCGAGGGGGCGGCCGCGGTGGAGCGCGCCTTCGCCCGGGCCTTCGGCGAGGGATTCCTCGCCGCGAACCGCGGGGCGCTCTGGTACCTGACGAAGTACTTCACGCCCCATCCGCCGGGCGAGCCGCACTTCTTCGTGAAGCCGTGGGCGTTCACCCGGACGCCGCCGGGCTGGTCGAGCCTGCTCGATGGTGTCCACGGCGACGGCTACGACGTGATGCGCGGGGTGGTCGCGACCGACGTCTTCTTCGCCACCCCGGCCGTGTTCCACGTGCGCCGGATCGGCGCGCCGATCGAGGTGCCCGAGGGCGCGCCGCTGCTGCGCGTCCTGCCCATCCCGCGCGCCCTGCTCCGCGCCGGCTTCCGGGAGGCGCGCTTCCCGGATGAGCGGGCGGGCTCGGGGCCGTCATGACGGAGCCGTGGATCTGGCCCGGGCCCTCGCGCGGCCCGGCGAGGCTCCTCGACGAGCTCGCGGCGCGCGGCTTCTCGGTCCTCCGCGGCGACGCGTGCTCCATGCTGTCCCCCGAGGAGGCGGCGCGGGCGCCGTGGAGCTTCGCCGAGCGGCTCCTCGGGGAGAGGCCGCTCCTGGTCGAGCGGCAGCCGATCAAGGCCGTGCCGGGGGGCAGGTCGTTCGCCGCGAGCGCGGTGGCGGCGCCGCTCCACACCGACAGCCAGTGCTTCGCGGGCGCGCCGCCGGCGGTGCAGATCCTGGCCTGCATCCGCCCCGCCGAGCGCGGCGGCGGCTGCCTGCTGCTGGACACGTGGCCGCTGCTCGCGGCGATCGAGCGCGCCGACCCCGAGCTCTTCCGCGCGCTCTTCACGGTGTACAGGCGCATCCCCTTCGTCTTCGGCGACGTCTTCGGCCCCACGATGGCGCTCCGCGACGGCGCCCTGGCGTTCACGCACGCGCCCGTGGCGCCGCCGGGGGATGCGGTCGCCGCGCGGCTCGCGCGGTTCATCGACGCCTCGCGGCCGATCGAGCTCTCGCTCGGCCCGTCCGACCTCCTGGTCGTCGACAACCGCCGCATGCTCCACGGGCGGCGGGCGTTCGAGGGGGGCCCGCGCGAGCTCGTGCGCCTGCTCGTCTGGATGGGGACGACGCTCCCGTCGCCCCGCGCATACCACGCGCTCGCGGCCGAAATCGCCGGGGCCGCCTCGCGCCGCATGGCCGCCGCACCGGAGGCGACGCGGCGGCGGCTCGGCCTCGGCGCGCCGCCGCCGCCCGAGGCCCGCCGCCGCCTCGGGCTGGTCCTGGAGATGCTGCGCGGCGTTCCCCCAGGCGTCCTCGCCGCCCGCGAGCGCATCCCCGAGCCGCAGCTCTACCGCCTCCGCGACGCGGCGCTCGCCGCCGCCGAGGCCGCGCTCGCGGGCGGCGTGGAGGGCGCGGAGGACGGCGCGCTCGTCGAGGCGATTGCGCGGATGGACCGGGGGTGAGCGGCGAGCGGGGACGAGCGGCGCCTGCGCTCGCCGACGCCCTGGGGCTGCGCGAGGAAGAGCCCGTCGAGCGGGCGGAGGCCGCGCGGAAAGCGCTGTGCATGTCCGCCCGGCTCATGCGAGCACCCGCCGCGCTGGCCCGGGCCGGTGGCCGTGTGTAGCATCGCGCCTCATGAGGATCGCGTCGTTCTGGGCGAAGGGCTACCGCAGCCTCCGGGATGTCCGCCTCGACGATCTCGGCCCGTTCAACGTCTTCTACGGCCCGAACGGGAGCGGCAAGTCCAACCTCCTCGAGGGAGTGAAGGCGCTGTTTCGGCTCGCCGCAGCCATGGCGGAGACGGAGCTCCTCTCGAGCCATGATGCGGCCGGGAGGGCAATTGCCGCGGGGCTCATCGGCAGGCGGGTCCTCTGTGCCCGCGAGGCCTCGCGGCGTATCGCGCTGGGCGCTCGGATCACAGCGCTGCGAGCCGAGTCGTTGAGGCCGACCGGGCCGCTCCCCGCGGCGCTGGAGCATCTGCTCCAGTACGCGCCGGAAGACGAGATCATCTTCCGGCGTCCCGATGGCGCGGGCGTCACGGCCAGCGAAATGCTGCGGCTGCTTCAAGAGGACGATGCGGTCGCCCTGCACTTCCTGCAGGACATCCACGGCGCCGCCGTGCGCATGGTCAAGGTCCAGGCGAAGAAGCGTCAGGCGGGCTGATGGCGCGCTTTCTGGTCTTCGCGGCCTGGACCCCTGAGGACGCGGCGCTGTGGAACAGCCGCTGATTGGGCGTCCTCGTCCTCGCCCAGCAGCTCGTTCAACGCATGGTCGTGAGCCGCTGAGCGCGCGTGTCGCCCGTAGCGGCGTGGTAGCTCGAGGAAGAGCTCGCGCGGCGCCAGCGGATACTCGAACCCCGAGGACCCGGGGGCGGGCCCGGTGGCGCCGAGGATGTCCTTCGCGCAGCGCCGCCGTCGTCTCGCGGGCGCAGAAGGTCGCGCGGACGAGGCCGCACGCTGTCGCCGGGCGCAGCCCGACGCGCGGCGCGCGACGTCACGCCGCGCCGGGCGAGCTCGCGCGCTCGGTCGGCGACGCGCTGGCGCGCGGGGCGCGCTTCTCGCTCGCGAAGGCCTTCTCCACGAGGTAGTCGCCCGGCTCGCCGCTGTTGCCCTCCTCGAAGCCGCGCGACTCCAGGAGCGCGGCGGTGTCGGCGAGCATCTCCGAGCTGCCGCAGAGCATCAGCCGGTCGTGCGCGGGGTCGAGCGTGGGCAGCGCCAGATCGGCGAAGATGCGGCCGGACTCGATGAGGGCGGTGATCCGGCCCTCGGTCTTGAACGCCTCGCGGGTGACGGACGGGTAGTAGCGGAGCTTGGGCCGCACGATGTCGCCGAGCAGCTCGTCCGCCGGGAGGTCGTGCTCGATGTAGCGCGCGTACGCGAGGTCCTGCGCGCGGCGGCACGTGTGGGTGATGACCACGCGCTCGAAGCGCTCGTACGTCTCGGGGTCCTTGATGACGCTGAGGAACGGCGCCAGGCCGGTCCCGGTCGCCAGGAGCCACAGGGTGCGCCCCGGCCGCAAGTTGCCGATCGTGAGCGTGCCCGTCGCGCGCTTGCCGACGAGGATCGTCTCGCCGACGGTGATGTGCTGCAGGCGCGAGGTCAGCGGGCCGTTCGGCACCTTGATCGAGAAGAACTCGAGCGTCTCCTCGTGGTTCGCGCTCGCGAGGGAGTACGCGCGGACGAGCGGCTTGCCCGCGACCTCGAGCCCCATCATGCAGAACTGCCCGTTCGCGAAGCGGAAGCTCGGCGAGCGGGTGGTCTTGAGCGTGAAGAGCTTGTCCGTCCAGTGATGGACCTCGAGCACCGTCTCTTCTGTGTAGCCGGGTACCATGTCGTTCATCCTTGTCGGTGCGAAACCATCGCGGCGTGGAGGTTCGAGGGCGCGCGCTCCCCGATCGCGACAGCGGGGCGGCGCCGCGGCGCGCGCGACCGAGGCGTCGAGAGCGCCGCCGCGTCGCCCGCGAGCGCGGCGCTCTCGATCGCCGAGCGCGCCGAGGTCCACCGCGAGGTCGCCTTCCATGAGTTCGCTATTTCACGTAGCACTTGTGCAAATGATAATCAAGATCAATATCGATCCATGACGTACTCGCTGCGCGCGTCGAGCGCAGCGCGACGCGCGTCTCGTCCTGGTCCGCTGGCCTGCGGGCGCGCCACGCCGCCACGACCGTGGGCTCGTGATGTGGAGGTTGAACCCGGGGCGGCGCGCGTGGGCGGCGCTCGCCGCTGCCGAGGCGGCGCTCGCGGGCGGCGCGGAGGGCGCGGAGGGCGCGGAGGGCGCGGAGGGCGCGGAGGGCGCGGAGGGCGGGGCGCTGGCGGAGGCGATCGCGCGGATGGACCAGGGGTGAGCTGGTTTCGCGCGTCAGAGGAGCGTCACCCCACCGACGTCACGTTCACGGGGAACGAGCGCAGGCCCAGGGGAACAGGGCAGGGGTCGGCGTCAGCGCACGCATGCCATCCGTCAGCATGCGCGGCCCGCCCTCGTCACTGCGCGACGCAGTTCTCCTTCATCACTTCCCAGACTGCGTCGCCGGTGGCGATGCTGCCGGCAGAGGTGGGGTGGATCCCGTCTTGCGTATACTCGTTGTGTCCGTTCCAGACCGGACGAAGGTCTAGCCAGTAACACTTCGGCGACGTGAGCCCGTCACACAGGGCCTTCATCTTCGGTCGGAGCGTGTCGAGGCAGGACTTGAGCGATGCGAACTGGTTGCCGATGGGGTCCGGATAGAAGAAGTAGACCACCTTCTCGACGTTGTCCTCGGCCATGGTCTCGAACAACGACTCCGCCGCCGCGAGGGCGCCGTCGCCGTCCCCTCTCAACAGGCAGTCGTTCCCACCCCCATCCATCAGCACGTACTTGATCATGCCGTTCTCCGCGGCTTTGCGGTACTGGCTGGGGATCTGATCGTTGGCCAGCGTCGTGCCGCTGACCGAGTTGTCGATGTAGCGCTCGTTCTCGGCGAGGGAGCCGTTGGCCTTGGCCTGCTTTTCGATCTGTTGCGTGATGCCGTGCGTCGCGGCGATGAACGATTCGCCGATGACCGCGACCTGATTTCCCCTGGTCTGGCCCGTGACGCACTCGCCCGAGCCCCCGCCTGTGCCGCCCGCCTCTCCGCCGCCGGCCGCGCTGCTGCTGGCCTGTCCGGTGCTTGCGCCGCCGCTGCCCGAGGTGCCCTCGGCTGTCGAGCCGCCGGCCTGCCCGGTGCTTGCGCCACCGCTGCCCGAGGTGCCCTCGGCCGCTGAGCCGCCGGTTCCGCCAGGGCCCGTGCCGCCAGGGCCCGTGCCGCCCGTGCCGCCCGTGCCGCTCGTCGCCGTGGCCCCCGCGCCGCTGGTAGCCCCGTCGGAGGTGCCTCCGCTGGTCGAGGTCGTATCACCGTCATTCGCCTCACCGCAGGCCCAAATGCCGATGCTCAGGAGACCGAGGACGATCCAATTCGTAACGCAGCAACGTGTTGACCGCATATTTATTTTCTCCAGTATCCGCTTGGCGCCGAGGTCTCAGGGCGCAGATCTTCGTCCACCTCTGCGATTCATTGCTGTGGTCAGCGCCGATTCGAGAGGCTCTTGGTCGCGTTTGAATGCGAGAGGGTGTCTCTGGCGCCCAGGGCGCGCCCTCTCGTGCCACCTCAAAACCGTGATGGAGAAGGGCGATGGCCCCACGGAGGCCAGCCCGGGAGGGTTACTGGCCTAGCCCTCCGGCGCTGCCGCTGCCGGGCGGTGCCTCGGTCGTCACGTCTCCCAGGCTGGAGCAGTCGAGCGCCGCGAGCGCAGCTATCCCTGGGGCGGTCGTGAAGAAATTGCGATGCGTCTCCATTCGCCCTCGCCCCTCTGGTCCGAGATCGCCGTCCGTCCTCGCATTGCCCGATGCAGGTGACTGCCACGACTTCGTACCCGGGCCAGCCGGATCGAGGTATAGGCATACTCGCCTATGCCTCGATGCGAGGCGTCACGCCCACGTTGGTAGACTGCATAATTCGGGCGAGGGTCGAATTCGGTCGTTGGGTGGGAGGCGACCAGCGAGCTGAGCCCATGCGCCGTTGGCCCGAGCGTCGTGTCTGGCCACAGCGCTTTCGGATCGCAAGGCGGGTGACACCGTCAAGCTCTGCGGCAAGCGGTTCACGAACCGAGCCCCGCTCGCCGCGCCACGTGGGCGCTCCCGCCAGCGCTGCGAGGCGCCGCCGGCCAGCTCCGCGACGCGCCCCCCCCCAGCCAGTTTTGCGAGGCGCCCCTCCCGAGGTAAGCTGCCCGGGCCGCCCGTGGGACTCCGGGGCGATTTCCGAGCCCAGTCTGGTAACTGTCGTAGGTAACTCGCCCCACCATTCCCCGGGCGGCTCTTCTCATGTCCCCCGCGAAGGCCGCGCCCCCCGCCCGCTTCCACACCGAGCGCGTCGAGCGCGAGGACCTCGTCATGTTCATCAACGCCTGCTTCGCGTGCACCGGGCAGGCCGAGTTCTACGGCTCCTCCGGCGGCCAGCGCGTCTCCGTCGAGTTCCTCCACGAGTACATCCTCGGCAACTACCGCCGGCTCTACGCGCGCACGCTCGCCGCCGGCATCAACCACTTCAACCAGGCTCGCATCGTCGTGAACCTCCTCGCGACCGGCGCCCAGACGCCGGCCGAAGATCGCCGCGAGGAGGGCCTGCTCGTCGCGGCCGCGCTCCGCGAGCTCCCGCCGCAGCGCGCGCTCCGGGCGCTGCGCGAGCTGCGAGAGCGGCGCGTGAACAACCGCCGCGCGCGCGCCGTCATCCGCGGCTACCTCGCCGGCCGGAGCGACCCGGCGTTCGACGCCGTCAAGTACCGCGCCCACGTCCGGGCGCTCGCCGTCCACGCCCACCTCCGGCTCCCCGGCGAGATCGGGCCGTTCCTGTTCGACTCCAGGCGGCGCGCGCCGTTCGAGACGCCGCTGCTCGAGCGCGCGCGGCAGGCCCGCCACGCGAAGGAGGCGATCTTCGACCTGCCGCTGACCGTCGCCGAGGGGCTCGCCGCCGCCCGCGGCGTCTCGCGCGATGAGCTGCTGCGCCGCGCCGCCCCGCGCATGACCGAGGGCGAGCGCCTGCGGCTGCAGCGCGCCGCCGCGCGCGAGGAGGTCGACCTCGCCGTCGACCTCGGCCGCGCCCCGCTCACCCGCGTCGCCCTCTACGCCCTCTCCCTGCCGGAGAAGGCGCGGATCGAGCGCCGCGACGAGCTCCACGCGGCGCTCGAGCGCGCCGCCGCCCGGGCGCTCCGCCGGAGCCCCGCCGCGCTCGGGCGCGTCGCCGCCGTGCTCGACCGGAGCTACTCGTCGTCCGGATCGAGCGAGAAGCGCCGCCGCCCGCTCGCGGTCGCGCTCGGGGTGAGCTACCTGCTCCGCGCCGCCGCCCGCGAGTACCGCGCGTTCTGGACCGCGCCGACGCCCGACGAGATCCTCGTCGACGCGCGCGGCCAGACCGATCTCGCGACGCCGCTGCTCGACGCGCTCGCCTTCCAGCCCGACGTCGTGGTCGTCCTCTCCGACGGCTTCGAGAACGATCCGCCGGGCGCCGCCGCCGAGGTCGCCCGCTGCTTCCGCGCGCGGCTCGACCCGGGGCAGCGCACGTCCATCGTGCACATCAACCCCGTGTTCGACAGCGAGCGCTACGCGCCCCGCGCGCTCGGCCCGTCGATCCCGACCGTCGGCCTGCGCGACGCGGAGGACCTGCCGACGGTGCTCGGCTTCGCCCGCTTCGCCGAGGGCACGGCGCCGCTCTCGGAGCTCGAGCGTTACCTCGCGCAGCGCGCGGCCGCCCTGCTGTCGCGGCACGGCCGGCCCGCGGGCGCCGCCGAGCCGGCCGAGGCGCCCGCCGCCTCGGGCGGCGCGTCGGCGGAGGCGCCCGCCGCGTCGACGGAGGCGCCCTGATGGCCAAGGCGCCGGCCCTGCTCCGGTCGCTCGCGCTCCGGGGCCTCACGGCCACGCACGCCCAGGTCTTCGCGGGCGTGCGCCTCGTCCCGCTCCTCCGGGCCGCGCCGCGGGGCGACCTGCGCATCGCCCGCCGCGCGTACGCGGACGCCTGGTCGCTGGTCGACGTCGGCGAGGGCGCGGCCTACTGCTCGTACGTGCCGCACGCGCTCGTGGTCGGGTGGACCGACGACGGCTCGCCCGTCGCGTCCTACGGCGCGGCGCTCGCGGAGCCGGCCGAGCGCAACCCGCTCGCCAGGCTGGGCTGCGGCGTCAACCTGCTCCACCGCATGGTCCGGCGCGAGGCGCGCGGCGAGGACCCGGCCGAGCGGAACCGCCTGCGCCTCCTGCCGCAGCACCTCGCCATGGAGGGCTTCCTCGCCCTGCACTTCAACGCCCCCGAGATCGCCTGGTCCGAGTACTCGCGGCGCGCGATCTCCCGCGGCCTCGATCCGCGCGCCGAGGTGTCGCTCTCCGGCCGGGCCATCCCGAGCCTGGAGGACGCGCTGCGCGTGTTCGAGATCCACGAGGGCCAGTGCGGCCTCCTGCTCTTCGTCGGCGAGCTGCTCGCGTCGGTGTTCGTGGTGTCGCACCCCGACGACTACCGCGCGCTGCACCGCACGCTGATCGAGGATTTCTTCGAGCAGACGCTGCTCCACGCGGCCCGCTACAACGGCGACAGCCAGGCGCTCGTGCACACGTTCGACGCGGCGCAGGTCGGCTCGCTCGACGATCTGCGCGCCGCGCTCGGCCGGGCGCGTGCCGAGGCCGGCGCGCTGCACGTGGACACGGCCGCGGGCCTCATCGGCCGGCCGATCGCGGCGGAGCGCGTGTACCGGGCGGGGCCGTTCTCGCTGCAGCGGTTCATGACGGAGCTCGATCCGGCGCTGGACAACCACATCGGCGAGGCGATCGTGCGCGACGACGGCGCGCTGGAGTACGCGAAGACCTACCGGCTCTCCGCGGGGCAGGTGCGGCGCGCGCGGCTGCTCCAGCAGCTCGCCGCGCGCGGGTGGAGCCTGGACGCCACCGCGGCGGCGCTCCGGATCCCGCGCGACCAGCTCCTCCGGCGGATCGACGGGGAGGGCTTCGGCTACCTGATCGCGGAGCACGTCCTGAAGGCGGCGCTGAAGCGGACGCGCTGAACCTGGGCCCGCGGGTCCCGAGGGCAGCGGGCGGCGGGCGTTCGAGGGGGCCCGCGCGGGCTCGTGCGCCTGCTCGTCTGGGACGACGCTCCATCGTCCGGCGCGTGCGCCCTGCACGGCTCCAATCCGTTCTCGGTGGGGTCGTGAGGGCCCATGAGACGCGCTCTGGAGCTCCAGGTTCGACCGGAGCACATCGCTCCTGTCAGCACGGCCGACTCTGCTGTCATGGACGGTGGATGATGACTGTTGATGACGTGTGTCGACCGATAGGAAGATCCGTAGACAAAGGGTGGAATTACAGGCATTGTCCTTGGTTGGCGGGACTGTGCCTCTGCCGCGTCGCACGGGCCGCCACGGAGGTTTGCATGCGCGCAGACTTGGATGCGTTCCCCGAGCCGCTCGCGATCCTCGACGTGGACCTCCGCCTGCGTGAGGCCAACGGGGCCTGGCGCGCGGCGTTCGGGGAGGCGGCGCAGATCACGCCAGAGGCCGAGGTGGCCGCGCGCGCGGTGCTCGACGGCGCGAGGCGCCGGGAGATCGACGTCCCCGCGCGCGACGGGGCAGGGCCGCAGCGCTGGGCCTTTCTGCGCCTCGCCAGGGCCGAAGCGGCGCCGCTCGTGTTCGCCCACGTCCGCGCGCGCGAGGAGGCGGCGGCGGCGCGCGATCCGCAGCGGCGCCGCGAGGAGGAGCTCGCCGAGCAGGTGGAGCTCCTGCGCACCTTCATCGATCTCGCGCCCAGCCTCATGTTCATCAAGGACCGGCGCAGCCGTTACGTCCTGGCGAACAGCGCGCTCTCGGCGTGTTACGGGATGACCCCGGAGCAGGTCGTGTCCGCGTCCCAGCACGAGCTCACCGCGAGCGCGGAGGAGGCCGAGCACTTCGCCAGCGTGGACCGGCAGGTCATCGACACGGGGCGGGAGGCGGTCATCGAGGAGAAGGAGACGCGGCCGAACGGCGAGGTGCACTGGTACCAGACGGTCAAGAGGCCGATCGTCCGCAGGGACGGTGAGGTCCAGGTCGCCTGCTTCAGCGTCGATGTCACCGAGCGCCACCGCGCCCAGGAGGCCCTCGAGCGCTCGGCCCGCGAGCTGCAAGCGATGGCCGAGGCCGCGCGGCGGGAGGCGGACGAGAAATCCGCGCTCGCCGCGGAGCTCGACCGGCAGCTCGCCGTCATCCAGGCGCAGCACCGGCAGATTTTGGCGCTCTCGGCGCCGATCCTGGAGGTCGCCGACGGGGTCGTTGGCGTGCCGCTCATCGGCGCCATGGACGAGGCGCGGACGGCGATGCTCACCGAGCGCCTGCTCGAGTGCATCGCGTCGCGTCAGGTGCGGAGCGTGGTGCTCGATCTCTCGGCGCTCGAGGCGGTGGACACGCGCACGGCCGACCGGCTGGTCAGCATCGTCCGGGCGATCGGGCTGCTCGGCGCGCGCGCCGCGATCACGGGCATCCGGCCGGCGGTCGCCCAGACGATGACCTCGCTCGGCATCGATCTCTCGTGCATGATCACGAGGCGCACCCCGAAGGACGCAATCCGCCTCTTCTCGGCGAGGCGCTGAGGTCGCCCGTGAGGCGCCCGCGCGGCCGGCGCGTCACATCGGCTCTTGAAGGTCCTTGTAGCTCGGCAGCGCGCCGAAGTTGAACCCGAGGCCGAAGTTGTAGACGAGCCCCGACCCCTCGAGGCTCTTCATCATCGTGATCTCGGGGTGGATGGCGAAGCCCTCGGAGACCCGGAACTGGAGGCCGAGGCCGCCCCGGACGAGGAGGCCGTCCGCGGTCGCCGCGCTGTCCTCGTCCTCGGTCGAGAACTCGCCCGAGACGAGGCCGTAGGTGACGCCGGGGGTCACGACGATCGAGAACCAGTCGGTGGGGTTCACGCCCAGCATCAGCGGCGCGTGCAGGTAAAGGACGTGCACGGAGCTCTCGCCGCTCGTCACGTAGAAGTACTGCGCGCCGGGGTCGACGGCGAGATCGAACACGCCGCGGACCGGGTTCACCTTGAGGTCGAAGCCCATCGAGCTGAGGTTGTGGACGTGGGCGCCGATGTCGAGCATGTCCGTCAAGCCGGCCCGGAGCTGGTACGACGGCAGCGTCGGCAAGAATCCGCTCGTCGTCCGTGTCTCCGTGACGGCGCCGGTCTCCGGGTCGACCGCGGCCGCCGTCTCCCCGATATACCCGAAGCTCTCCAGCGACACCGAGTGGGAGATCTTGCCTGGCTCGACGGTGCGCGGGGTCTGATAGGAGTTCGGGTTGGGGCACCCGAGGAGCAGGGAGCCGAGGACCACGACCGTCGGCAGCGGCAGCAAGCGAGCAAATGATTTGCGCATGGCCGACCATGCTATCGAGCCGCCATCATCGATGTCCAGACATCCTCTCGACGAAGCAGCTTTGCGGCAGCGCGCCTCCGCGCAGCGGGGCTACCGCCCGGACTCGCCCGCTGGCGCCCCGGGGCTCCGCTCGAGCGCCTCGAGCCGATCGAGGAACGCTCTCCCCCTCACCGGGTCCGTCATGTACACGAACGCGGCGAGCCCCTTGAGCTGCGCCAGCGTCTCGCCCTTTCCGGGCCTCCCGAGCTCCCGGTTGCGGATCGCCGCGCGGAGCGCGCGCACCCGCTCGCGCGGGACGCGCGCCGCCGGGACACCGTCGCTCGCCCCATTGACGACGAGGCCTGTCACCTTCTGCCGGCTGCCCCTCCGCATCACCACGGTCTTGCCCGGGTGCAGCCGGAACCCCTCGGCGCCGAGGATCTCCCGGAGGCCCCGGAGCAGCGCGCCGACCGGCGCGCGCGGGCGCGGGGCGCCGCGCGCGCCGGCCGGGCGGAGCGCGTCGGAGAGAGGCGGGGGGCGCCAGGAGAGCGTGAGATCGTCCGCGTAGCGCGTGTAGCGGAAACCCAGCTTGCGGGCGAGCCCGGACACGCGCCGATCGAGGCGCAGGCAGATCGCGTTCGTGATCGCCGGCGAGGTGGGCGCGCCCTGCGGGAGCGCGCGCGGGCCCGTGGCGACGTGGAGCGTCTGGCCACGGAACCGGACGACCTCGCGCGGCGCCTCCGTCGCGAGGAGCGAGACGAGCGTCGCCGGCCCCTCGGCCATGCCCGCCTTGCGGAGCAGCCCGCGCACGCGCCGCCACGTGATCGTCGGGAAGAAGTCCTTGATGTCCACCTTGACGACGGTGTCGGCGCCCGCGTGCGCGGCGGCGTTCGTCACGATGGAGCGGCCCGCCAAGAAGCCGTGCGCCGCGGCGTGGACCGGGAGCCTCTCGAGCAGGTTCCGGAGCGCCCAGCGCTGCGCGCGCTTCAGATCCCGCTTCGGCGACGAGATCGTGCGCGAGCTGCCGTCGCGCTTCGGGATGAGCCACCGCCGGTAATGGGTGCCCGTGTCGACCTCACGGTGGTAGGCGAGCCAGCGGAGGCGCGAGATCGTGAGCCCGAGCGCGCCCGCGAGCTCGCCCGCGCCGGGCAGGTCGGGGAGGCCGTGCGCCCGCGCGCGCTCGCGCTGGCCGGGGACGTCGAGCCTGTCCGGCCCGGCGCGGTCCCGCCAGTGCACGCCCGCGCCGAGGTGGTTCACGTGCGCGGCGAGGTAGGCCTCCCAGGCGAGGCGGCGCAGGGCGCGGCGCTCCCTGGCCTCGACCTTCTTGCGCTCCTTGTACTGGGCGCGCTCCCGGTCCGACATCGCCCCGGGATCGCCGGTCGCGAGGGCGCCGCGGGCCACGAGCTCCGCGTGCACCCACGCGTCGATCCCGCCCGCCTCGGCGATCGCCTTCCAGCGGGCGAGGCGCTCCTCGAGCGCGGCGCGGCGCGCCTCCGCGCCGCCGCGATCGCCCCCGCGGGCGGCGGGCGGTGTCGTGATGGGGAGGACGACGGGGGCTCGGGCCTGAACGGTCGCGTCGATCTTCGCGGTCATCTCTCGATGGAAGCGTGGGTGGGGATCACGACGGTGGGGTCCGGTCCTCCGGTCAATCGTGACCGGCGCACCGGCCGCTGGTCAGCGGATCGCGGTCTCATGTCGCCAAGAGAGGCTCCGAGCGCATCACCTTCTTCCCTTGGGGCACGGTAGCCTCACCGGTTCTCCGGCTAGACCGGCTCTACGGCGCCGGGAGAAACGGCGGTTGCGAGGTTGTCTCAGCTCTCCCGGCGCCGTAGAGCCGGTCTAGCCGAAGAGAACCAAGAACAGGCTACCTTGCGGAGAGTGACTGGCGGTTCCTCCAGAGCGGCGCGACGCCGCTCCTGCGCTCGAGGCGCGGAGGCTGGTGCGTTCAGAGCCTCTCCTGGCGACATGACCTGAATCTGCCTCTTGACCTCCCTCTCCCCGGTCACGCGGAGGACGCGTCCGCGTCGACGTAGCCTGATGATGTTAACGCATCCAGGCGCTTGAAATACGCGTCGCGCGCCTCGGCGTCCGTGTCAAACCAAATGCGCTGGTGGCGAGGCGCCTCGGCGCGCGCGCCCCACGCGAGGTGGACGACCCGGTCGTCCAGCGAGACACGATAGACCACCTCCGCGCCCGAGGCCTCGCGGCGCACGTAGGTGCGGGTCTCGGCGCGGATCAGCGCCCGGCCCTCGGCGGTCTGCCGCAGGGCGTCCTGCTCGGCGCGCGCGCGGGCGTGCGCGACGCGGAGCGCGATCAGGTGCTCGCACGGCCCCTCTCGAAGGCCGCTCCGGCGGAACGTGGGGCAGCTGCACCACGCGTCCGACACGCGGCCCTCGAGATCCACCGTGAAGCGGGGCGAGAACCCGCGGTGCGCCTCCCGGTCCACGACCTCGCCGTGGAGCTCGGCGCCCTCGCCGGCGATCTCGTGCACCTTGGTCAGCCTCACCGCGCCGGGCGCGTCGAGCAGGCGGTGCGCCGCGGCCTCCCGGGGCGAGCCGTGGCGGATCTCGCGCTCGTCGACCGGCTCGGCGAACAGCTCGCGCGGGCGGTAGACGCGGCGCGCGACGTCGTAGAGCACCCGGCCGCGCAGGCACTCGAGCTGCAGCGCCGCGCGGGCGTCCTCGGCGCGCTCGCCCGCCGAGAGGACGGCGAGCGGGAGCGGCCCCCGCGCGCGCAGGAGGGCGAGCTGTCGCGCCGCGAGCGCGTCGAGGGCCGCGCGCGCGCCGCCGCCGCGCTCGTCGCGCGGCGTCAGTACGTCGAACGAGGCGGCGCTGGCCCAGCGGCTGTCGGTCCAGCCCGTGAGCGCGACGGTCAGCGTCGCGCGGCCGAGATCGAGCACCCAGAAGACCGGCAGCCCCGGGCCCCTGAGCTCGGCGCGCGCGCGCTTCACGTGCGGCAAGAGCCGCGCGAGCGCGAGCAGCCGCTGCCGGCCGAAGGTCCTGACGACGCGCGGCGGCCCCTCGTACGGCGGGCCGTGGCCCTCGAGGAGGATCTCCCACGGCTCCAGGACGAGGCGCGGCGGCTGGCCGGGCACGAGCTCGAAGCGCAGGCCGCGGGGCGGCTTCCTCGCCTTGCGCGTGCGGAGCACGAAGAGCGCGTTGTAGAGGTCGATCGGGGAGAGCTCGCACGAGGCGGCCGGGAGCGTCGCCGCCGACTGCACCTGGAGGAAGCCGCGGAGCCAGGTCGCCGGGACCTCGAGCGCGCGCTCGATCGGCGCCGCCGCGCCGCCGTCGCCGGCCGCGCCGGCGTCGAGCTCCACCTTCGTGTAGACGCGCAGGCGGTCGATCTGCTCGACGACGCGCGGCGAGAGGTCGACGAAGGCGGTGCCGTGGGCCGCCTCGCGATCCGCGAAGAGGTCGCTGGAGAAGGCGAGGCGGGCGTAGGCGCTCTCGTCCCGCGAGAAGACCTCGATCGAGACCTCGTCCGGGTGCACCGTGAGCACCGGATCGAGCGCTCCGGACGACCTCGACGCCGCGGGGGCGCCGGCGCCCTGATCCGCGGCGTCGTCGCCGAAGGCGCTCTCCAGGAACGCCTTCTGCGCCTCCCAGATGGCCGCGTTCGCGCGCTTGCCCTTCTTCATCAGGTAGGCGAGGTACGCGGTCCGGTCCCTGCCCTTGTACCGGAGGTCGCTCTCCAGGAGGGCCGAGAGCGCGGCCACGGCGTCGCGGAAGAGCGCCGCGTCGCGGAGGACGCCGCGCACGCCGACCGGGCCGCGGCCGCCGTCGAGGGAGAGGCGCACGCGCGCGTGGAGCGGGGAGGCGGCGAGCTCGCTCGGCGCGGCGTACCGGAGGTGGATCGGGCGTGCGAGGGCCGCGGTCATGCGTTGACTCCGTCGGGGGGCTCGGGGAGCGCGGGGGCGCGCCCGCCGCGCGCGCGATCACGCGCCGCCCTGCGCTGCGCGCGGCGGTACGCCCGGTACGCCGCCTTGCGGACGGCGAGGTCGGCGGCCTTCTTGTCGAACGCGAGCGCGGCCAGCGCCTCGAGCGCGCGCTCGCCGCCGGCGCGGCCGAGCGCCGCGATGGCGTCGAGGCGCGCCGTCGCGTCGGGGCGCGCCGCGGCGTCGCCCTCGCCCCGCGCGAGCGAGATCAACGGGGCGATCGCGCCGCGGGCGAGCATCGACGGCAGCGCGACGCGCCGGCCCGGCGCGCTCCGGGCGAGCGCCGCGAGCGACTCGGGCGAGGCGGCGCGCGCGGTCGCCTCGACGGCGACGGGATCGAGCGGCCGCACCGCCGCCGCGGCGGCCACGGAGGCGTCCGGCGCGAGCGCGGCGAGGGCGGCCGCGGCCGCGGCCCGGACGCCGGCGTCCGTGTCCACGAGGGCGGCCGAGAGCGCCGCGAGGCTGTCCGCGGGCGGCTCGCCGCCCAGGGCCTCGAGCGCGCCGAGCGCGCGCGCGGCCTCGCGGCGGATCTCGCCCGGCGCGCCGCCGTCCGCGAGCAGCGCGCGGAGCGCCGGCGCCATCGGGGCCGCGCCGGCGCGCGCCGAGGCCCAGAGGAGCTCGCGCCACGCCGCGGCTTCCGCGTCGCGCTGCTCGCCGTGCGCGGCCGCCCAGCGCTCCGCGGTGCGCTGGGCCGCGGAGGCCAGCGCCCCGGCGAGGGCCTCGCGATCGCCGCCCGCGACCGCGCCGGCCGCGATGAGCCGCGCGGCCTCCTGCCGCGCCGGGGCGCGATCGTCCGCGAGCATGCGCAGGAGCGCGGCGGCGGGCAGCGCCCCGCGGCGGAGCAGCCCCATCGCGAGGCGCTGGCGGAGATCCTCGTCCTGGAGCGAGGCGAGCCGCGGCAGGAGCTCCGCCGGGTCGGCCTCCGCGGCGAGGTAGCTCGCCGCCGGGCTGGCGACGTCGTCGTGCTCGCTCCCGACCGCGAGGAGCTCGACGCGGGTCCGCTCGCCCGGGAAGAGCTTCTCCAGCGCCTTGCGCGCGGCCTTGCGGACCTCGGCGCTCGACGCGTCGAGCGCGCGGGCGAGCGCGGGCTCGGCCGCGGCGTCGCCGAGCAGGCCGAGCTCGTTCACGGCGACGACGCGGAGCCGATCGGGCGTGTCGCCGGCGCGCACGAGCTCCTCGAGCAGCACGCGGGCGCGCTCGCCGCCGAGCCAGCGCGCGCCCCGCGCGGCCGCCTCGCGGAGCTCGAGCGCGTCCGCGCGGAGCGCCTGCTCGACGCGCTCCGCGGCGCGCCGGCGGAGCTCGGCGCTCTCGAGCTTCGGGGCGATGCGGCCGAGCGCCTCGGTGGCGGCGGCTTGCATGCCGAGCTCGACGGGAGCTTCTTTGGTGCCGCCGGCGGCCACCGCCTCGAGCTCCTCCAGCGCGCGGGCGTCGCCGAGCGTGCCGAGCGCGAGCAGCGCCCGCTCCCGCTCCCCGGGCTCGCCCGCGCGCGCGATGAGCAAGAGCGGCCGGAGCGCCGCCGCGAGCCCCCGCTCGGCCACGCCCTCCGCGGCCGGCAGCAGGAGCTCGCGCGTGCCCGCCCGCACCACCGCCTCGAGCGGGCCGGGGGGCGCGCCCTTGTCCTTCACGCGCCGCGCGTACGACGTCACGGCCGCGACGCGCGTGGGGAGATCGCGGTCGGAGAAGAGCGCGGTGAGCAGATCGTCCTGCGCCGGGTCGTCGCCGAGATCGAGCTCGCGCGCCGCGGCGAGGCGGAGCGCCGGATCCTTCGCGCGCGCGGCCGCGGCGAGGAACCCGAGCGCGCGCGCCGCGTCGCGCTCCTCGCGCGCGCGCCCCCGGTCGACGATCTCGAGGCAGGCCTTGAACGCGGCGCTCCGGACCTCGGCGGCGTCGTCGTCGAAGCGCGCCGCGAGGGCGCCCGTCGCCTCCGGGTTCCGCGTGCCGCCGAGGGCGCGCGCCAGCGCGGCGCGATCGGCCGGCGCGGCGGCCTCTTCCATGCGCGCGGCGAGGGCCCGCGCCGCCGCGCCGCTCGCGAGCGCGACGAGCGCGTCGCGGGCGCGCGCCGTCGCCGCGGGCGCGTCGGCGCGCAGGAACGCCGCGAGCACGTCGACGGCGCGGTCGTCGCGGCGGCGGGCGAGGAGCTCCGCCGCGCGGAGGCGGAGGTCGTCGTGGTCGCTCTCCATCGCGCGGCAGAGGGCCGGCACGATGCGGGGATCGCTCGACGACGCGAGGCGCTCGAGCACGCCGAGGCGCAGGTCGGCGTGCTCGCTGCCGAGCGCCGCGAAGAGCGGTTCGAGGCTGCCCTTCGGGCAGAGCCGCGAGAGCAGCTCGAACGCGTGGCGGCGCACGTCGGGCAGCGGGGAGCTCAGCGCGCGGACGATCTCGGGGCGGGCATCGTCGCCGCGCGCCGCGATCTCGTCGAGCGCGGCCCGCGCCACGTCGGCCGACGCCGACGCGAGCGCGAGCGCGAGCGGCTCGCCGGCGCCCGCGGGGAAGAGCGCCTTGAGCCCCGCGAAGGCCGCCCTGCGGACGAGGTGGTGCGGGTCGTCGAGCGCGCGGACGAGCGGCGGGATCGCCGCCGCGGCGCTGACGTGCCCCGTGGCGCAGGCGTCGACGATCCGGTCGATGGCGTCGCGGCGGGTGCGGTGCGCCTCGTCGTCGCCCGGCGAGACCTGCCGGAGCAGGCCCATGTACGCGCCGAACGCGAGCCACCGGAGCCGCCGCTGCTCGCCCTCCGGGACCGCGCCGCCGCTCGGCTCGCCGCCCGCCCTCTCCCCGGCCTGCGCGAACAGGCGGCGGAGCCACCCCTTCGCGGGCGCGGTGTCGGTCTCCGCCGCGGCGCGCGGGGTCGTGTCCGCCACGATGGGGGCGCCGAGCGGGCGCAGCGCCGCCACGCGCTTCGCCTCGCGGAAGTACTCGACCGGCTTGCGCCGGAGGCGGAGCACCTGCGCGGCCGCGTAGCGCTGCTCGGGGTTGTCGCCCGCGAGCGCCTCCGCGAGGCCGACCAGGATCCGGCCGCGCGCGATCTCGGGCGGCCACTCCTTCATGGCCGCCGCCGGCTCGCCCTCGGGCGCGCGCTCGCGGTCCGCGTCCGGCGCCGCCGCGGCGTCCGGGCGAGGGGGCGTCAGCACCTCGATGAGGTGGGCGAGGTACGCCTCCGGATCGGCGCGCAGCTCCAGCGCGCGCGCCGCGGCGAAGCGCACGTCGGCGCGCTGCGATGAGAGCGCGCTGGCCAGGAGGTCCGGCGGATCGCCGCGGCGGAAGGCCCGGAGGTCGCGCGCGAGCACGATCGCGAAGACGAGCTCCTGGACCTCGCGCGAGCTGTCCTCGAGGCCCTGCAGCATGCCCCCGTAGCCCTCGGGGCCGAGCGCCGCGAACGACATGATCGTGGCGACGCGGATGGGCGGGTGCTCGTGGCGCAGCGTGCCCGTGAGCACCGGCAGCGCGCGGACGTCGCCGAGCCGCGCGAGCCCGTCGGCGGCCCAGGATCGCACCGCGATGTCGGCGTGCCCCATCGCGTCGAGCAGGTAGCCCTCCTCCCCGCGGCGGGCGGCCATCGCGAGCCCGCGCGCGGCCTGCTCGCGCACGTCGGGGTAGTCGTCCTTGAGCAGCTCGGTGGCGAAGTACTTCACGAGGCGCGGCGCGCCGAGCGTCGCCAGCGCGGTGGCCGCGCGGGCGCGGAGCGGGCCCAGGATCTGGATGGGCAGCTCCTTGGAGGGGACCGCGAACGCGGATCCCCGACCCACGTCCAAGAGGAGCTTGTCGGCGAGCAGCGCCCGCATCGGGTTGACGAGGTGCTCATCGCGCCGCGCGGCGCAGAGCTCGGCGGCGCGGACCCTGAGGTCGAGGTGGCTCGACTGGAGGCCGATGTGGAGCGGGCCCGCGTCGCCGGGCAGGAGCCTGTCGAGCGCCTCGATCGCGGCGATACGCGGCCCGGCGTGGTCGTCCTCGAGCAGGCGGACGAGGGGGCTGCGCACCTCGTCGCTCGCCGCCGCGTGGGCGGCCCCGCGCGCGCCGCTCTCGCGGACCGACGGGTGAACCGACGCCATCGCGGCGAGGTGGGGCGCCGCGGCGGCCTTGCCGAGGCGCTTCACGACCGCGTCGTACGCGGCCTGGGCGACGCCTGCGTCGCGGTCGCCGATCGCCGCGTGCAGCCGCTCCGCGGCCCACGCCTGCTCGCCGTGCGCCTTGAGCTCCTCGACGGCGCGGAGGCGCAGGTCGGGGAAGCGCGCGCGCAGCGCGCGGTCGAGCGCCTTCTGCGGGTCGGCGGCGTGCCACGACCAGAGCGTCCGGAACGCCTCGCCGCGGACCCTCTGCGACTCGTCCTCGATGGCGTCGGCGAGCAGCGCCTCGGCCTCGGGGGGCCGGGGGCCCTTGCCTTCGCCCGCGAGCTTCACCAGGAGCTCGAGCCCGCGGACGCGGATGTCCTCCTGCGACGAGCGGAGCGACGCCTCGGCCACGGCGAGGGGGGTCGACGGCGCGAGCCGCGCGTACGCGTCGAGCGCCGCGGCGCGCACCGACGCGTCCGCGTCGTCGAGCATCCAGACGAGCCGCTTCTCGGCGCGGGCGTCCCGGAGCTCGGCGAGCGCGGTCGCCGCCTGCCGGCGGAGCGACGGATCCTGCTCGCGCGTGAGCTGCAGCAGCGCGCCGAGGGCGCGCGGATCGCCGAGCTGGGCGAGCCCGCGCGCGCCGCGCACCGCCGTGTCCGGCGTGCGGCACGCCATCGCGGTGAGCAGCGGCTCGAGGTCGGCCTCGGTGGGCTCGGCCCCCGGGCTCCCCACGCCGGGGATCTCCGCGCGCGCGGCCTTCTGGGCGGCGGCCTCGTCGGTCGCCCTGGCCCCCTCCTTCGCGTCCTGCGCGGGCCGGTCGTCGCCCCCGGCGCGGGCGCGGCGCAGCACCTCGGCGGCGCGCCGCGCGATGTCCAGCGCCGCGCGGCCGAGGTCCTCGTCGCGCGCCTCGAGCGCGTGGGCCAGCGGCCGCCGCTCCAGCACCTTCGCCGCGAACGCGATGCGGCGCACCTCGGGGTCGTCGTCGTCGAGCGCGCGCGCCGCGACCTGCGCGAACCCGGGCGCCGAGAGCCAGCCGGAGAGCGCGGCCCGCACGAGCGCCTCGGCCCGGAGGTCGGCCGGGCCGCGCTCGAAGGCGGCGCGGAGCGGATCCGGGCTGCCCGGACGGAGCTCCTCCAGCGCATCGAGGGCGGTGAGCCGCACCGACGCGTCGCGGGCGGAGAGCCTGCCTTCGATGAGCCCCGGGACGAGCGGCGAGCTGCCGCGCAGCTTCACGAGCTCGACGAGCGCCCGGCGCTGCACGTCCGCGGCGCGGGCCTCGAGCCCCGCCCGGAGCGGCGCGAGCGGCGCGTCGTGGTCGATCGCGCGGAGCGCCTCGAGGGCGGCGGCGCGGACGGTCGCGTGCTCGTCGTCGAGCGCCTCGCGGAGCTTCGCGCGCGCCCCGCGGCGCCCGTTCGCCCCGAGCTCGCGGGCGGCGAACGCGCGCACCTCGGCGTCGGGGTCGGACCGGAGCGCGCGCAGCGCCGTCTCGAGCGCCTCGGGCTCATCGAGCGACGCGAGCGTCTTGACGGCGCCCTCGCGGGCCGGCCGCGCTCCGGAGAGCGCCTGGGCCAGGACATCGAAGCCGTGCGCGAGCTCGACCGCGCCGTCGGCCGGGGCGCCGGACGCATCGATCGGGAAGCGCCAGACGGTGCGCCGGTCTCCCGCGGCGAAGACGAGGCCGAGCCCGTCCTGCGGATCGGGCGCGCCGCGGCCGGCCTGCGGCCGCGCCCCCTTGCGGCCGGGGCCGCCCCGGGATGCGGGCGCGAACGCGAGCGCGTGGAGCGGCGCTGCGCCCGTCTCCAGCGTGCGCGGCTTGCGCCGGTCCTCGAGCCGGTGGATGCGGATCGCGCCGTCTTCGCCCGCGGACAGCAGGCGCTCCCCGGTCTCCTTGCCGTCCGCCTGCGGCGGCGGGGCGGGGAGGCACAGGAGCGCGCGCACGCCGCCCGCGTGCCCGCTCCCGCCTTCGCCGCGCACCTCGCACTCGACGTCGCCGACGAGGTACCAGAGGCGCACGGTGCCGTCGTCGCCGCCCGACGCGAGCCGCCCGTCGCGCGGCGCGAAGGCGAGCGCGGTGACCGGTCCGTCGTGGCCGGGCATGGCGCGCTCTGCGCCCGTCGCGAGCGTGATCACCCGGACGATGCCGTCGTCGCCCGCGGCCGCGATCCTCTCGCCGGCGGGATCGAAGGCCACGGCGCGGAGCGGCGCTGCCGCGAGCGCGAACGACCGGAGCTCGGTCGCGGTCCCTGGCGCCGGGGCGGGGGACGCGCCTCGCGCGCCGGCGCGCCACAGGCGCAGCGCGCCGTCGGCGCCGACGGTCGCGAGGTGCTCGCCGTCCGGCGCGGCCGCGATCGCCGTGGCGCCTCCCTGGTGCGCGTCGATCGCCCGCGCCTCGGCCCCGTCGCCGGCCACGAGGCGCAGCGCGCCGTCGGAGCACGCCGCCGCGAGCAGGTCGCCCACGAACGCGAGGCCGAGCACGTGCGCGGGCACGTCGATCGAGCGCGCCGGCTTGCCGGCCACGTGGTCGAACAGCGTCACCTGGCTCGCGCCGAGGGGGGCTCGGGCCGCGGGCGCGCGCACGCCGCCGACCGCGAGCAGCCTCGGGCCGATCGCGAGCGCGCGGACCTTCTCGTGGTGGCCGATCGCGTGGTTCATGCGCCGTCCTCGCTGACGCTGGGAGAGGATCGGCCTGCGCCGCCCTCGCTGACGCTGGGAGAGGATCGCCCTGCGCCGTCCTCTCCGACGCGAGGAGCGGATCGCCCTGCGCCGTCCTCTCCGATTCCCCCGAGATCGAGCCCCGGATGCGCGCGCCTGAGCCGCATGAGCGCCGCCAGGCACGCCTGCCACTCGCCCTTCGCGATCGAGCCGGTGAACTCGGCGAGGACGGGGGCGGCGAGCGCCGCGAACGCCGCGTCCTCGACCGCGAGATCGCGCACGATCTCGATCACGTGCCGCTTCGCCTCGCTCGCGGAGAGGCGGCGCCGCGGCCCGGCGTCGTCCCCCGCCTCCGGCGATCTCCCGCCGGGGATGCCGGAGAGCACGTGCCGCAGGAAGCTCCGCAGCGCCTCGACGTCCGCGAACCGCCCCGCGTCCTCGGGCGGCTCCGCCGTCGCGCGCGCCTCCCTGCGCGCGGCGCGCGCGGACCAGCCCGGCGGCAGGTCGCGCGGCCGGTGCTTCTCCCAGAGCATGCGCACCGCGAAGAGGCGCACCTCGCGATCGGCGCTCTGCATCAGCCAGCCGAGGCGCTCCGGGCCGCCGAGCCGCGCGTAGTGCTTCAGGATGAGCGACAGGCCGAGCTCGCGCGCGCTCTTCTTCAGGCTCTCCGTCAGCGCGAAGACCTGCGCCGGATCGAGCTCGTCCAGCGTGAGCGTCGTCGCCGGATCCGCCGACGGGTCGCCCGCCTTGCGGAGCGCGTCGAAGGCGATGTTGCGCACCTCCTTCGCGTCGCTGTGGGCGAGCTCGTAGACGCGGGTCTGGTAGCCCCACGCCCGGAGCTCCGCGCGCGTGATGAGCGCGGCGAAGCGCCGGACGTCCTCCCGCTCGTCCGAGAGCGCTGGCCAGATCCGCTCGGCGCTGAACGCCGCGCGCGGCAGCATGGCGCGGGGATCCGCCTTCAGCCCGAGCTCCTTCGCCTCGGCCTGCTCGGGCCCGAGCGCGGGGTGATGGCAGCGCAGGTACGCCTGCGCGAACGCGCGCATCGGCTCCGGCTCCTTCTCGCCGAGCGCCAGCGCGAACAGCCTCGCGATGCCCGCCTCTCGGTCGCCGCGGCCGCCCTGGGCCTGGCCCGGGTCGAAGTCCTGCGGCTTCATGTGCGAGAGCAGGTAGCCGCGGGCGAAGCCGCTCAGCGCCGGATCGGCGCGCCGCGCGAGCGCGAGCAGCCAGGGCAGGGTGAGCTGCCTCGGCGTGACGATCTTCGGGTTGCCGAGCACCTCCAGGGCGATCGCGCGCGTCTCCGCGCTGAAGACGAGCCCCTTCAGCCGCTCCACGTCCTCGGCGGTCAGGTCGGGCAGGGCGTCGGCCTTGCGGAGCCAGGCCGCGACCGCGTGCCCGATGCGCTTCCGCGTGAGCGCGCCGAGCAGCCACGGCGTCCCGATCGCAGCGGCCGGGTACTTGCCGAGCGCGTCCAGCGCGGTCCTGGTCGCGCCGTCGTCGTCCTCGTGGCGCGGATCGTCGAGCACGCGCACCCAGAAGCCCGCGCCGAGCTCTCCGGGCCGGTACTTCGCCTTGAGGTAGGCGGCGGCCCACCGCTTCTGCTCGCGCTCGCCGTAGATCATGTCGACGAGGAACGGCTCGGGCAGCTCCGCGCGATCGAAGCGCTCGCTCAGCGCCTTCGCGGCCCACGCCCTCGTCTCGTCGAACGCGAGCAGCCGCCCGAGGAACGCGTGGCCGAGCGCGCGTGGGCTCCGGCCCTCGAGGGTCGACGCCGCGAACGCGCGCGCGTCCCTGTGCTCGGAGGAGAGCAGCGCCGCGAGGCGCTCCTCGTCGAGATCCGCGGCGTGGGCGCGGCCGTACTCGATCGCGAACGCGCGCGCCTTCGCGCTCGGCGAGCCGAGCAGCGCGAGCACCGCGTCGTGGAGCCCGAGGCTCCGCAGCTTGCTCTGGTGGAGCTCCGGCGAGCCGAGCAGCGTCTCGACCAGGAAATCGTGCGCGCTCGCGAGCGGCCGGTGGGCGAGGCGGCCGAGCCACGCCGGCGTGACGTCGCGCAGCGCCTCCGGGAAGTCCTTCCTGAGCCCCTGGATCGCGAACCTGGCCGGCGGATCGGCCTGGCACTCCGACAGGAGGCGCATCAGCGCGTCGGGCGAGCGCCGCCACGCCTCGTCGAAGGCGCGGTGCTTGGTCATGTCGCCCGGCGGGACGCCGCCGTGGAACGAGCGCCCGTCGTACTTGCGCGCGCGGTGCGCCCAGATGTGGTTCGCGACCCAGAGGCCGCCGAACCTCGTGTCCGGCGTGTAGTGGCGGAGGACCTCGACCGCGAACTGCGGGTAGAGCTCCGGCACGCTCCGGCCGAGCTCGCGCAGGAAGCGCCACGCGCGGCGGCGCATGTAGATCAAGGTCCCGCGGGAGACCTCGCGCCGCGCGCCCAGGGGCTCGGCCACCTCGCGATCGAAGCGGTACGCGAGCGCGCCGAAGAGCGCCGCGTCGAGGCGCGCCTCGGCCAGCTTGTAGATGCGCTTGAGGCCGCCCCACGCCCCGAAGACGAGCGGCGCGCTCCGGGCCGCCTCGCACAGCGCGCTGCGCCCCGCGTCCGTGCCCTCCTCGTAGACGCGCACGAGCAGGTCGGCGAGCTCGAGCCGCGGCGGCGGGGCGGGGTCGAGCTGCGCGAGGAAGCGCTTCCACGCGTCGGTGGACTGCTCGCGCCGCTGCTCGGGCGTGCGCATGCCCTGCGCGAGCGACAGCAGCCGCAGGAACGCCGGGAAGGTGAGCGCGCCCTCGCGGGGAGGCGCCTCGGGCGCGGGCGCCGGCTGCTCGAGGTAGGCGACGAGGATCTCGGCCAGGCCGGGGGAGCCGCTCGCGGCGAGCTGCTTGACGTTCGCGATGTCGATCGGGTCCGGTGAGCTCGCCACAGCGCCCCCTCGCAGACGAATGACCTCGGAGAATCGCGAGGATGGCGCTCCTGGTCAAGCCTCAGTCGATCCAGCGACGACGGAGCGCGGGCGCCTGCGCTGTGGTCCATGCGCCCACGTCTGCGCCTCGCCACGGCCACGCGAGCGCCTCGCGTGGGTGCTCCACGCGCTGCTCACGCCGCGCGCATGCGCGCGATGCGCTCCGCGACTCACGCCGCGCGCATGCGCGCGATGCGCTCCGCCACGTGCGCGTCGCCGCCCGCGTCGAGGCGCGCGAGGTGGTCCTTCAGCGATCGCCCGCTGCCGGCGAGGTGCGCCTCGAGGTGGGGCGCGAGCACCTTCCATCGCAGCGCCCATCCGGCCTCGGTGCTCATCGAGCCGCACCCCGGCCGATCGACGAGCAGCGCGCCGAGCCGGAGGCCGAGCTCCGGGTCGCCGAGCTCCTCGAGCTGGCGCGCGAGGAGCGCGAGCGCCGCGGCGGCCGGCGAGGTCTCGGGCGGGGCCTTCCACGTCTCGCGCACCGCGCGCGCGAACGCCGCGGCGTCGAGCTCCGAGAGCAGCTCGATGGCGCGCACGAGCGGCAGCCGATCGGGCGCGCGCTGCGCGACGACGCGGGCCATGAGCGCGTCGATCGCGGCGGACAGCGCCGCGTCGGCCGCGGGATCGACGCCGCCGAGCGCGGAGAGCGCGCGGCGGGCGCGGCGCACGGCGCGCCCGAGCGCCCAGCTCCGCCGGCCGCGCGCGGCCGCGAGCGCCGAGAGCGCGTGGACGGCCGCCTTCCGCTGCGCCTCGGTGGCCTTGCCGGCCCGCACGCGCGGCGGCAGGTCGAGCTTCGGCGGGGGCGGCGCGGCCTTGTCGGCGCTGGCCGCGGGGGCGCCGCCGGCGGGCGCGCCACCCGCGGAGACGGCCACTTCCTGGTAGCCCTCCCGGAGCTTCTCCGCGATCTTCTTCTCCAGCTCGCGGGTCGCGGCCTCCGCCGTGGGAAAGGCCTTCTCCTTCCGTTGCCCTGCAGTGCCGAGCCGGCCGTAGACGACGATGAACGTCCTGTCGTCCACGCCGGCCATCCAGAACTTGGCGCTCGTCCCCTGCACGAACTCGAACCGGCGCATGGGAGGAGGGTACTACGGCCGCGTCGCAGCGCGCCTTGCTCTGCAGTCCCGCGCGTGGCGGGCGGGTCCTCCGCCGCGGCGCGACGAGCGCGGTCCCCCGTGTCCGGCCCTGTTCACAACGACGCGCGATTCCCACGCGGCTCTCGCGATATTCACCTGTAATTTCGATGAATTGCCGCATTTCATGCGCCGCCGCCTTGAAACAGACCGACGGTCGGTCTAAATTCGTGCGGTGGTCAGAACGGTCCTGAAAGCCGATGAGCGGCGCTCCCAGATCCTCGACGCCGCGCGGGCCCTGTTCATGCGCCGGGGCTACGACGCCACCACGATCAACGACATCCTCGCGGCCACCCGCCTGTCGAAGGGCGCGTTCTATCATCACTTCTCCTCCAAGGCCGAGGTCCTGGACGCCCTCTGCGCGCGCATGGCCCATGAGGGGCTCTCGGCCGCCTCGCGCATCTTCGAGCGCACGGAGCTCGGTCCCGTCGAGCGACTCCAGCTCTTCTTCGCGGCAGGCAGCCAGTACAAGGACGAGAACGCGGCCGCGCTCAAGGCGGTCCTGTGCGTCCTTTATCGCGACGAGAACCTCCGACTGCGCCTGTCGGTCACCGAGCGCACCATCGAGCTCATCGCGCCCCGGCTCGCGGAGGTGCTGGCCGAGGGCCGGGCGAGCGGCGTCTTCGAGATCGACGACCCGGCCGAGACGGCGCGGCTCATCCTCCACCTCGGCCGCATGGTTCACGACGCGTTCGCCGCGGCGATGCGCCTCCCGCCCGCCCAGCGCGCGCAGGCGAGCGCGCTGTGCCGCGCGCGCGTCGACACGTACGAGCGCGCCATCGAGCGCGTGCTCGGCGTCGCCAGAGACCGCCTGACCCTCGTGGCGCCGAGCATGATCGAGCGGTTCCTCGACGCGCCGGCGCCGGACCTCGACATCGGAAAAGGAGCTGAGTCATGAGCACCGCGTCTCTCGATGCTCCGGTGAGCCCCGAGCCGCGCGCCGCCATCCGCGTCGAGCGGCTGAGCAAGCGCTACAAGGACGTCCTGGCCGTCGACGACGTGAGCTTCACGGTCGCGCCGGGCGAGATCTTCGGCTTCATGGGCCACAACGGCGCCGGCAAGACGACGACGATCAAGATGCTGCTCGGCCTCGTCCGCCCGACCAGCGGCGCGGCGTCGGTGCTAGGCCACGACATCGTCCGGGAGAGCCTCGACGTGCGGCGGGTGTCCGGCTTCCTCCCGGGGAGCTACGCGCTGCCCAAGGAGATGACGGCCGCGTCGTTCCTCACCTACATCGCCTCGATGTTCGGTATGCCGCGCGAGGCCTCGCGCGCCAGGGTCGACGAGCTGCTCTCGCTCTTCGGGCTGACGGGCGTCGCGCACAAGAAGCTCGGCGGCTTCTCGTCGGGGATGACGCAGAAGGTCGGCCTGGCGCAGGCGCTGCTCAACGAGCCGCGCGTCCTGTTCCTCGATGAGCCGACCTCGGGGCTCGATCCGATCGGGCGCCACGAGTTTCTGCAGCACATCCGGCACCTCGCGAAGGACAAGGGGGTGACGGTGATGTTCTCCACGCACATCCTGAGCGACATCGAGAGCATCTGCGAGGGCGTCGCGGTCCTGCACCGCGGCCGGCTCGTCGCGGCCGGCCCGCTCGACGCCCTCAGGCGGCGCTACGGCGAGAGCAGGATGGACGATCTCTACCTGAAGCTCGCGCGCGCCCACGAGGCGCACGCCGGGGTGCGGTCGTGAGCGCGGCCGGGCTCGCCGTGGCCGCGCGGCCCCTGCGCCCGGCCGCGGGCGGCTTCTTCCTCCGCGAGTACCTGCGCGTGCTGGGCGGCCGCCAAGCCCGGCTGGTGAGCGCCTTCATGCTCTACGGGATCGTCGGGCTGCCGGTAGTGCTCGGGAGACCCGACGAGGAGATGCTCTCGGCGGTGCGCACGTGGTTCGGCGGGTCGCAGATCGAGCTCAAGCTCTTTCTCTTCGCCTGGTTCGACCTCGCGATGAACAAGATCGCGATCTTCTCCGCCGCGCTGCTCGGCGCCGGGATCATCACCGACGAGCGCAGCAAGGGGATGCTCGACATCTACCTCGCGAAGCCGATATCGCTCAGGCGCTACTTCGTCGTGAAGGTCCTCGCCGCGGCGGCGGCCATGGCCACGCTCCACGTGGGGGCGACGCTCGCCGGAGCGCTGTTCTTCGGCGGGTCGGTCCGCGGCTTCGCGCTCTCTCCCTACCTTCTCATGTCCTTCGTTCACCTGTTCGCGGCGGTCTTCGCGACGATCTTCGCGGGCGTGATGGCGGTGAGCGTGCATCGCAAGCTGATCTCGCTGCTGACCTCCGTCGTCGTGCTCTCGGCGCTCGTCTCGCTGGCGTTCGTCGGCTTCTATAACCCGAGCTTGCGGGCGATCAGCGTGCTCAACCCCCTGTACCACGGCGTGGCCCTGATCGATACGGCCGAGGCCGCTCGCGCGCGCGACGCGGTCGCGCCCGTGCTCTGGCTCGCGGGGTACTCGGCGCTGGCCCTCGCGTACGGCGCGCGGCGCGCCGCCGCGCTCGCCGGGGAGGAGTGACTCATGCTCTCGCATCACGCGCGCCTCGAGCTGCGCTCCGCGTTCTCGCTGCGGCACGGCGTGCTGCTCTTGGCCCTCTTCGGCGGGGTGGTGCTCGACTCGTACCTTTTGCCGGCGATGCCAGCCGCCGTCTATCGCTTCTTCGAGCGGCTGTGCCGCATGAGGAGCTGGACGGAGATCGTCCTGTTCAACGACTACATGGCGGTGTTCGCCGGCCTGTTCTGGGTCGGCGTCGTCGACTCGCTGCGCGTCCACGTCGTGCCGGTCGAGGAGGGCTATCTCGACTTGCTCCTGTCGAAGCCGCTCGCGCGCTCCCGCTACCTCCTCGCGCGGGTGCTGCCGATCTTCGCCGTCATCGCGCTCATGGGCGTCGGGCTGTCGCTCTTTCTGCCGCTCAAGATCGCGCTCATCAACGGCCCCCGCGACCTCGACGTGCCGGGCACGATCGGCGCGGCGCTCGCGATCGTGGCGCTCGTCCTCGCGTGCGTGGCGGTGCTCAACCTCGTGTTCCTCTTCGCGAAGGAGACGTATCACGCCGTGCTGCTCTCCTTCGTGCTGTTCGCCGCCGTCGTGCTCCCCGGCGCGATGTTCATGTACCGGCCCGACCTCTTCGCCGGCCGGGAGGCGCTGCGCGATGTCGTCGTGTTCCCGGCGAACCTCGTGTGGCACGCGGGCGCGATGCCGGCGCTCGCGCCGGCCCTGTCGCTCGCGGCGCTGGCGCTCAGCGCCGCGATGATCCTCCTCGGCGCGCGCCGGCTCGAGCGCGCCGACGTGGGGTGAGCGCGCCTCCCGCGGTCGCCGAGCCGGGCGACGGCGACCAGGACCTCAGGACGGCGGCGGCGAGGCCGGCCGGCGCACGAGCACGAACGGCGCGACCACGAGCGAGACGAAGCGCAGGTCCACCTGGAGCGGCCAGCGCGCGAGCTCCTCGGCCGTGGGCTTGGTCAGCTTGCCGGCCGAGATCCAGGCCTGGACCGCGGCGGCGTCGTTCGAGGCCACGGCCACGCCGACGTCGACGAGGTCCAGGTCGGAGGCGACGAGGATGACGGCGTCACGCGCCACATGGGCGCGGAGATCGGTCCACAGGACCTCTCCGAGCGTCTCGGTGAGCTGTTCGCGCATGAGGGGAGCATAGAACACGGCCAGCGGACGCCAAGCCGGCGAAGCGCCGCGGCAGCGCGCCCCACCACCCCCGGATCATCCGGGGCGTCGTCCGGCCGTCACCAGCCGAGGTTGCGGTCCAGCCAGCGGTCGATCTGCTTCCAGCCGATCGGCGCGCCGAGGTGGCCGTTCAGGATGTGGCCCGAATACGGCACGAGCGCCGTGGTGACGTGCTCGGCGCTCGTGTAGAGGGCCGCATCGGAGTCGACGTACGAGGCCGGCTGCAGCTCGTCGCCTTCCCCGAACTGGATGAGCACCGGGCTCGTCACGCCGTCGAGGAGGGCGACCGAAGGATCGGCGGAGACCGCGAGGAGGCTGAGGAACTGCCCGCGCGTGTAGGTGCTGGCGATGGTGGTGTTGTCGTAGTCGATGACCGCCGGGTCCGCCGTCGCGGCGTCGTAGAAGACCTCCGTGCGGATCTCCGTCGGGATCGAGATATAGGAGCTCTCGAGCATCGCCGAGATCGCCTCGGGGGGCACCGGGATCGGGTGCGGCGTGAACGTGAAGCCGGTGTTGACGAGGACGTCCGCGTCATTGTAGGTGCTCTGCACGTACGAGCCGATGATGGCGCCGTTCGAGTGGCCGACCAGCGCGATCCGGTGGAAAGGCCACTTGAAGAGCCCCCCCGGGTTCCGCATCTCGGTGAGGATCTGGTGCACGCTGTCGGCGGTCTCGGCCAGATCGACGAAATCGCCGTCCGGCTTGCTGCTCTCTCCGGCCCCGAGCATGTCGAGCGCCAGGACGGCGTACCCCTCGGCGACCATGTACCGGGCGTACGAATAATCGCGCCCGCCGAACGACGGCATGTCCCAGTACTTGTGCGTGTAGGTCAGGCCGTGCACGAGCACCTGAAGGGGGCGGTGCTTGTAGCTGCCGCGGTAGTAGAGATAGCCGACGACGTCGTACGTGTTGCCGTCGGAGAGGGTCACCGGGAACACCAGCCGTTCGACCCTGGTGTGCCGGCTCGACGACGACGCCTCGGCCTGGGCGGCGGGGAGAGCGGTCGCGGAGAGCGCGGCGGAGAAGAGCAACGTGCTGACAGTGCGAAAATACAAGTTCATCGCTTGACCCTCGTGGTTGCTGCGCGTGCACGGAAGGGAGGTGACGGCCCGCTGGGCGAGCGCCGTCTGTCGTCCGCAGCACGGACATCAGGAATTTCTCGCAAACGCTGGACCAGGAGGCCTCTGCATCCGTCCAGCGGCGCGCGCTGGACCCTCGCCGCGCCGATCACCGCGAGCGCGGGAGATTTCGGCCGCAAGCGCGGGAGATTCCGGTCTTCTGCGCGCCCCCCGCCGTGAACGGCCGGATCCGCGGAGGCCGTGACCGTCGTGGGCGTCGCGCGAACCATTGCGCTGTCCCGCAACGGATTGCGTACGTGAAGGGCACGGATGTCCTGGTTCCCGTGAAGGATCAACAATGCAATGCGACCCGAGCTGTCGTGATGGGTGTAAATTTGCCGTCTTGCTCGACGGGTCGTGTCGACGGCCACGACGAGAGCGCTGCGTTCGCTCCGGGTCGGGCGCTCCCCGGGCCGCCGCCGCTCAGAAGCTCGCTTCGCCGCCGATGCTGGGGATCACGATCGGGCCGAGCTCCTCCGGCTCGCAGCCGCGCAGGATCGAGCACTCGTATTGCAGCGTCTCCTTCCCGGCGGTCGCGTTGAGCACCTCGATCGTGAGCGCGATCCATCGCCCCTCGTCGAACACCCACCGCTTCTCCAGGCGCAGGTCGAGCCGGAAGAACGCCGGCAGCCGCTCCGGCAGGTCGAGATTGCGCACGTACCGGGCGATCTGCGCGCGCAGCCGCTCGCGGCGCCGGATGTCCTCCTCCGTATCGGGGCGATCCTCGTCGTTGTCGGGGCGCGGATCGGTCCTGTCGCCGTTTCCCCAGATGCGGTAATCGATCGTCATCGGGACGCCGCTGTAGAACACCGCCCGCCCGCCGAGCTTGAAGCCGCGGCCCAGGTCGTAGGCGGCGGCCAGGTTGAGCACGTGGCGGCGATCGAAGGCCGAGTCGAAGGTCTCCCGGCCGATGTGACGGACGGACCTCGAGAGGGTGTACGACACGAACCCTCCGAGCCGCTTCGACAGGCTGCGATGCGCGTGGAGCTCCACGCCGTGGGTGCTGCCCAGGCCGCGCAGCTCCGCGCGCTGCCCGAGGCCGACATCGGTGGCCGGCAGCCGGCTGCCGAGGGCGTCGCTCAGGTCGAAGAAGCCGCTCCGGAACGCGGTGACCGTGGCCTGGATCCCCTCGGGCAGGCGGAGCTCGACGCCCGCGCTCGCGAGCAGGCCGGTCTGCACGCCGCCGCGCAGGCCGCCCACCTGCAGGCCGGGCACGGCGCCGAGGAAGCTCGGCGGCTGGTGGGTCACGCCGAATGCGCTCAGCAGGGCGACGCCGGGGGTCACCGCGAGCCGCGTCGCGAGCCGCGGATCCGCGGTGATCTCGGCGGCGCCGTCGGACGCGAAGAGGTCGCCGCGCAGGCCCGGGACGACCTCGAGCTCGGGCGTGGCGCGCACGACGACATCGGCCCAGAGCCCCGCGGCGAGGTCCTCGCGGCTCGTGAAGAGGCGGGCGAACGCCCGGTCGTTCCGGCTCGGGTGGTCGCCGTCGTTCTCGCGGATGTCGATATCGAACCGCTCGAGCTGCGCGTCGGCGCCGGCGCGCACCGTGATCCGCTCCGAGGCAGGCGCGGAGAGCTCCACGCGCGCGCCGACGAGGCGCGCGCGGCCCGCCCGCTCGCCGTCCTGGTTCGAGCTCTCGTCGTAGCCGAGCGTGACGGCGTGCCGCAGGCGGCCCCCGCGGCCGAAGGACCTGTCGTAACGGAGGTCGAGCCGGTGGAAGTCGCCGGCGAGCACCACGTCGATGTCCCCGTCGTCCTCGATCTCGGCGAGGTAGTCGTGCGACCCGAAGGCGAAGAGCCCGAGCCTGTCGTACGGCGACAGATCGTAGGTGACGCGCGCCTGGTAATCCCAGTACCCGAGCTCCACGCCGGGCGAGGACAGCGAGAGGAGCGCGCCCGGGTACGCGTAGCGCCCGCCGACGAGCGCGGCGCCGCGGCCGCCGGCCCACGGCGCCTCGACGAGCGCGCCCGCGTCGAACAGCCGGAGGTTGGCCTCGCCGTGGAACAGGCGCTCCGGCTCCCGCGTCTCGCCGGCGACGATGCCCCCGGTGTACCGGCCGAAGCGCGCCGGGAAGCCGCCGGGGTGGAGGTCGACCCGCTCGATGAGCGCCGGGTGGATCACGCTGGGGCCGAGCGCCACGTGATAGAGCAGGGGCACGCGCACGCCGTCGACGAAGTAGCCGACGTTGCCCGGCGGCGCGCCGCGCACGAAGAAGTAGGGCACGCCCGAGGCGATGGGCGTCACGCCGGGCATCGCCTCGATGGCGCGGAAGGGGTCGCCGAACGCTCCGGGCATCTGGCGCACTTCTTCGCGGGTCATCGAGGTGGTCATGGGCGCGGCGCGCTCGCCGAGCACGACGACGTCGATGGCCCTCTCGGCGGGCGCCTGTGCCCGCGGGCCGGGCGCTGCGCGCTCCCCGGGCGGCGCGGGCCGCGGCATGGCCGGCGGCCGCGGCCCGGGCGCCGGGGCGCGGAACGCTACGCGGAGCAGGATGCGCGCGGCGACGGGCCGCCCGTCGCGCCGGGCGGGCTCGAACTGCCAGGAGGGGGCCGCCTGCACCGCGGCGCCCGCGAACGGCTCCACGCCTGCCACCGCCTCGGCCTCGCCCACGGTTCCGTCGGCGCGCACGACGATGCGGAGCACCACGGTGGCATCGCCCGTCGCGCCGGGCGGGTAGGGCGGCTCCGTGGGGCCGAGCGGGGACGGCATGGTGACCGAGGCGGCCTGGGTCGGAGCGGCCGCAACCTGGGTCGGAGCGGCCGCAACCTGGGTCGGAGCGGCCGCAACCTGGGTCGGAGCGGCCGCAACCTGGGTCGGAGCGGCCACCTGGGTCGGAGCGGCCGCAACCTGGGTCGGAGCGGCCGCAACCTGGGTCGGAGCGGCCGCAACCTGGGTCGGAGCGGCCGCAACCTGGGTCGGAGCGGCCGCAACCTGGGTCGGAGCGGCCGCAACCTGGGTCGGCGCGGCCCTGGCCTCGTCCGCGGCGAAGAGGAAACCCGCGCCGAGGATCGCGGCCGCGGCTCTGCGTCCGGCTCGGCGTGCGAAGCCCCGGCTGTTTCCCGTGTCCTCCATCGGGCCTCTGGAAATCGTGGAGAGTCTGCACGGCATGCTCAAGCAGAACACGCCGACTCGCTCGCTGCCGCGGTGCGCCGCCTTGACGGAGGCACGGTCGCGCTGGACGACAGGGCCATCGCTGCCGTAGATCACGTCCGGCACTGCCGTGGGTTCCAGGAAAAAGCGAAAGAGGAAATCCTGGGGTTCCCGCGCGCTGGTCGCGCTGGTGGTGACCGGGCTCAGCGCTGCCGGGGTCAAGTGCGGCCTCGAGCGCGGGCTCAAGGAGCTCGGCCTGGATGGCGAGGGCGGCCCCTCGCGGCCCTCGCCCTCGCCCGGCCGCCCCAGCAGCTCCGCGCCGCCGAAGGGCTCCGCCCCCCCACGCCCGCCCGCGGCGGGCGCGCACCTGGAGCTCGGCGTCCCGGCCCGCGCGGACCTCCGGGCCGGCCAGGGCCAGGCCGCGGCGTCCGACGATCACCTGATGATCAAGCCCCAGTACGCCCTCTCCTACAACCGCTCGAGGAACGTCGCGAACTGGGTGAGCTGGCGGCTCGACGCCGCGTCGTTCGGCGCCACGCCCCGCTACCGGGGCAAGTTCCTCGCCGACGGCGCGCTGCCGGACGGCTGGTACCGCGTGCAGCACGACGACTACACGGGCTCCGGCTTCGATCGCGGCCACATGGTCCGCTCCGAGGAGCGGACCCGGACCGCCGAGGACAACAAGGCGACGTTCCTGCTCACCAACATCCTGCCGCAGCGGCACGACCTCAACGCCGGCCCGTGGCTCCGGCTCGAGGAAGAGTGCCAGGAGCTCGCGCAGAAGAAGCGGCGTGTGCTGTTCCTGGTCGCCGGCGGCCTCTTCGACGAGCGCGAACGCGAGACCCGGCGCGCTCTCCCCGCCACCATCGGCAACGGCGTCGCCGTGCCGGCGGCGTACTTCAAGATCGCGGTGGTCCTGGAGCCGGGGCAGGGCGCGGCGGACATCGGGCCGTCGACGCGGGTCATCGCGGCGGTGATGCCGAACGAGACCGGGATCCTGGACGAGGGCTGGGAGCAGTACCGGACGACGGTGGACGACATCGAGCGCCGCGCCGGCTACGATTTCCTGACGGCCGTGCCCGAGGCAACGCAGCGGGTCATCGAGGCGCGCGTCGACAGCGAGCCCGCCGGCCGCTGAGCGGCGCGATCAGGTCTCGACGACCTTCGTCCTGAGCCCGAGCCACGCGCCCGACGGGTGGCGGCCGAGGACGTACACGTCGATATCCACGCTCCCCACCCGGTAGACGCGCAGGTCGGTCAGGTGGGCCTCCAGCAGCGCCACGAGCTGCCGGTATCGCCCGGCGTCGGTCAGCGCCGCGTCGCCGGCCTCCTCCGCCGGCTCGAGCACCGGGGCGAAGAAGTCGCCGACGGTCGTGACCTCGACCGGCGTCTGCGCGGCGGCGCCTTGCGCCGCGCGCAGCGCGGACGGCGAGGGGACGTCGCCGCCGTCCCATCGGAACGGGCGCAGCGGGTGGTCGGACTCGCTGGGGAACAGCAGCGGCTGCGCGGCCTCCTCCAGGGAGGCGAGGAGCTCTTCTGGCGACGCGGTGTAGACCTGCATGGGACGCTCCGGAGGCGGGCCGCGCACGGCGCCCGCCCATCGACTGGGACGATCATTTCACCGTGACACTCCATGCCGCGCACCTCATCGCCGCACGAAGTCGGGATACGTGCGTTCCGCCCCGATCGGCTCCCCGGACGGAACCAACCAGGCCGAGCCATGCGATGCGCGATCGTGTCCTCTTCATGACGGCGCGTCGAAGGGGCCCAGGCACCCGTGCGACATGGCCCACCTCCCTTCCGGCGTCAATCGCCGGCCCGCCGCGTGGGCTCCGGCAACCCACGGGGATCAAAGCTGCTCTCCGCTGTCAGGCCCGGACCACGCCGCCGGGTCTTGACATCCCGCGAACAGCCCCGAGCCCTCGGTTCCGGGCGTGTCGCCGCCGACCGGACGGCGCTCCCGCGGGCGGCCGCTGCGCGGGAAAATCCGCTTGCTCCCGGAGGTTTGGCGATGGTACCGGGACGCGCCCACCCCCGGGCGTCGATCCACCCTTCCGCTTTCCCTTCCTGCGTTGCATGCTCGGCGGAAACCCGAGCAAGGAACAAGGATTCAAGGTGCCATGTCCAAGATGAAGCTCAAGCCCGGCGTGATCACTGGCTCTGCTCTCCAGGAGCTGTTCGAGTACATGAAGAGCGTGGCGTGCGCGCTCCCGGCGGTGAACGTGATCGGCTCGCACAGCACGGTCGCCGCCCTCCAGGCGGCCCGGGAGGCCAAGAGCCCGATCATCATCCAGTTCTCGAACGGCGGCGCCCACTTCTTCGCCGGCAAGTTCCTGGACAACAAGGGCGAGAAGGCCGCGGTCGCCGGCGCCATCGCGGGCGCGCATTACGTGCGGAACCTGGCCGAGGCCTACGGCGTGCCGGTCATCCTCCACACGGACCACGCCGCGAAGAAGCTGCTCCCGTGGATCGACGGCATGCTGGAGCACGGCAAGAAGTACTTCGAGAAGAACGGAGAGCCCCTGTTCTCCTCGCACATGCTCGACCTGTCCGAGGAGCCGCTCCACGAGAACCTCGAGATCTGCCAGAAGTACCTGCGGCAGATGGCGGCCATCAAGATGACGCTCGAGATCGAGCTCGGCGTCACGGGCGGCGAGGAGGACGGCGTCGACAACAGCGGCGTCGACAACGCCAAGCTGTACACGCAGCCGGCCGAGGTCCTCGCGGCCTACGACGCGCTGAAGCCGATCGGCAACTTCACGGTCGCCGCGTCGTTCGGCAACACGCACGGCGTCTACAAGCCGGGCAACGTGCAGCTCCGCCCGCCCATCCTGAAGAACTCTCAGGACGTCATCCAGAAGGAGCGCAAGACGGGCGCGAAGCCGGTCGACTTCGTGTTCCACGGCGGCTCCGGCTCGTCGCGCGAGGAGATCCGCGAGGCCGTGTCCTACGGCGTCATCAAGATGAACATCGACACGGACACGCAGTGGGCGTTCACGCAGCCCATCAAGAAGTACATGGATGACAAGGGCGCTTACCTGAAGTCGCAGCTCGGCAACCCCGAGGGCGAGGACAAGCCGAACAAGAAGTACATCGACCCGCGCGGCTGGCTCCACCTCGGCGAGAAGGGCATGGCCGCGCGCCTCGTCGAGGCGTGCAAGGACCTGAACTCGTTCGAGAAGTTCGACTTCTGATCCGCGCAGCGGCGCCGGGGCCCCGCTCGCCCGGGCGGGGCCGCCGCGGCGCCCCGGGGCGCTGCCGGACGGCGGCGCCCGGGGGCGCGTGGCCGTGCCGCCGGTGTGCCGGCGGCGCCCCGGAGCGCCCTGCCTGTCGATGCCGCTCGCCCTCACGAGGGCGATGGGTGCGCCGGCCCCATCGCGTGGGCCGAGCCGGGCGCGGTCGGGCGGCGCTGGGGCAGGCGGGACAGCGGCAGGCCGAAGAGACCGAAGGCGGTCAGCTCGAGACCCAGGACGGGAAGAAACGAGGGCACCGTCGCGCCGCTCGCGACGAACTGCACGAGGACGATCGGGGCCGCGAGCGTGAGGAGCGCGGTCCGGTACCGGATGCCGTGCAGGAGCGCGAGCATCACGCCGGCGATCCCGGCGGTCAGGCAGCCGTCCATTGCGGCGGTCAATGCCAGCGTGCTCGGGGCGCTCAGCGCGGCGCGGATCCAGAGAAAGCTGCCGCTTCCCAGCAGGACCATCGCGACCAGCAGGTTCGTGGGGGAGCGGTCCGTCGTCTCCTTGATCGGGCGAGCCATGTTCTCTCCGCGAGGCGGGAGCACTCCATGTGCCATCGCCGCTCGCCCGCCGGAGCAGCCGTCGGCCGCGCGGTGGTGGTCCCGTTTGGGGTGCTCCCCTCCGGGGCTTACGTTCCGGCAGGCCCCTTTTGTGGCCCGCCTGCACTCCTGCCCCTCCGGTGAGCACCCCAAACGGGACCACCACCGACCGCGCGCCCCCCGGCGCATGAGCTGCGTGAGGGCGCACGCCTTGCGCCCCGCCCTCCAGGTCCGTGAGGTGGCCAATATTTCAGGCGGGGCCCAGGCGAGCTCGCGGGACCCCTGCGCCGCTCCACGAGCATCCTCTCCGGGGGCCGGGCGGCCCGGGGAGCGCTCCCGCGCGGCCCGGGGCGACTGGACGACGGCGTGACTAGGCGCGAGCGGAGCTCGGCGGGGGGGCCTTGTCGCCGTCGGATTCTCCGGGGTCGAGGCGCCTCTCGCGCTGGCCCGGCTCGTCGCGCAGGAGGCTCACGCCCAGGTTCATCAGCTTCACGCAGTGCTGCTCGCACGTGGGCCGACCCTCCCGGGACTGGGACAACGAGCAGCGCGCGATCCGGACGACCTCCTCCGAGCGCTGATCGACCACCAGGTGGCACCGGGCCGGGGTTGCGCTTCGCGGGCAGATCAGGGTGACCTCCGAGGTGCGATGATGCCGCTGCGCAAGGAGCTTCCGGGACCCGGCGGCGAGCGCCAGGACGCCGCCGGATGCCGTCAGGGCCAGGACGAGCCAGTCTGCCATCTTCAATCCCTCGGCATCGCCGCAGCAAGCGGCACGCCACCAGCGGATCGCCCAGAGGAGCGGTCGACGCGCGGGGAAGGCAACGCCGCCGCCGGTGCACGCCGTGCGCCCGTCGGCGCAGCGCGTGCGTGCCACGAGGGCAGCGCGGCGGCGTGCCGCCGGGTCGATATCGTCTCGACGGAGCGGAGATCCCGGGGAAGGAGGACGAAACGGCGAAAAGAATCGCCGCTATGCAGCTCGGGCGGCTCGCGGCGGCTCGCGGCGGCTCCGACGCGCGCTCGCCATCGCCCGGCTCGGCGCTTGCACCGCGTGACACATCGGCCAAAGGCCGCGGGAGGAGGGAACGATGACCTGTCATCTCGATGTACTGGAGATAGAGGCGCTGGAGCTAGACGCACCGGAGAAGGTGGTCTGGCTCGAGATCGAGGGCGAGGGAGATGAGCCGCGGTGCGTGAGCTGTCCGCGGCGAGCGGAGGCGGTGGACGTGCGGGTGTGCTGCGCCTGCAAGCGCTTCACGTCGCTCGCCATCGATCCGAGCGGCAAGCATATCTACGTGGTCTGCGAGCCCTCGTCCGATCCGCCGCGCGACGGCGCGTAGCGCCGCGGCGCTCGCTCGGGGCGGCCTGCGCCCGAAGCGGCTGCTCCACCGCCTCCCTCTCGACCGCGCGCAGGGGCGCTGGCTGCTCTCGATCTGACCGACCAGGAGGTGCGCGTGCCCTCCGACGCGCCGGGGCGCACCCGGACAAGGCTCAGAGGGTGCCAGGCACAGGCGCCGGGGCGCCGATCTCCTCTGTCAGTCGCCTGCGAATCCTGGATCCGATCTTCGCCCGGCTCGCCCGATCCACCCGTGTGAGCGCGATCCCGCGCATCGAGGAATAGGCCAGTATGCCTATGCCTCGAGCGAACGGGCTCGTGTACTCACCCGCTGCAGCCTCCTGCATCCGATGATGCGAGGGCGGACGGCGATCTTGGAACAGAGAGGCGAGGACGAAACCACCGAGAGAAGGTGCTGGCCCATGGTGAGCAAACGAACGAGTCTACCGAAGAAGATTTTGCTGCTGGGAGCGCTCGGAGTCGGCCTCTGGAGCTGCGGCGGCAGCGGCGGCGATGAGACCACCGGCGGCGATAGCGGCGGTTCCGGCGACGTTACCAGCTCGGGGGGCGCCACGAGCTCGGGGGGCACGACCGGCACCGGCGGCAGCGCGGCCTCGGGGGGCACGACCGGCACCGGCGGCAGCGCGGCCTCGGGGGGCACGACCGGCACCGGCGGCAGCGCAGCCTCGGGGGGCACGGCGAGCACGGGGGAGACCTCGGGCAGCGGCGGCAGCACCGCGTCAGGGGACACGACGGGCTCAGCCGGCGGCGACAGCGCCGGCGGGGGCGGCATGGGGGGGAGCGCAACCGGGGGCGCGGGCACCGGAGGCAGCGACACGGGCGGCGGCGGCGGAAGCGTGACCTGTCCGACCCCCGCCTTGCGCGCTGGCGACACGAACGAGACCGTGCAGGTGGGCTCTCAGAGCCGCAGCTATGTGTTGCACGTCCCTGCGGCGTACGACGGCAGCAAGCCGGTGCCCCTCGTGGTGGACTTTCATCCTCTCGGCGGCTCCGGTCCGTCGGAGCGATCGGGCTCGCCCTATCCGGCGCAGACCGATCCGGAAGGGGTGATCATGGCCTTTCCGAGCGGGATGCGCGGGCCCTCGGGCGGCGCCTGGAACGTGGGGCCCTGCTGTGTGGCCAACACCGACGACGTGGCGTTCGCCAAGGCCATGGTGGCCAAGATCCAGCAGACCGCCTGCATCGACCCCAAGCGCATCTACGCCGTCGGCTTCTCCATGGGAGGCGGGATGTCCCACTACCTCGCTTGCCACGCGGCCGACGTGTTCGCGGCGGTGGCGCCCGCCGCCTTCGATCTCCTGAAAGAGAACATCGACGACTGCAAGCCCTCCCGGCCCATCACCGTGGTCTCCTTCCGAGGGACCTCGGATCCCATCGTGCCCTACGCCGGTGGATATTCCTCGGTGGTGTCGGGGATGCCCATCACGTTCCTCGGCGCGAAGACGACCTTCGAGAAGTGGGCCGAAATCAATCAATGCACCGGCTCGCCGTCGGCCGAAGATGGCCAGGGCTGCTCGACCTATTCGAACTGCCAGGACGGTGTCGAGGTGGCTCTCTGCACGAAACAGGGGGGCGGTCACGAGGCCGGTAACGCCGCGGTCGGCTGGCCCGTGCTGAAACGACACACCATGCCGTAGCCCGCGCCCACCGTCCCCGAGGATGAGCGGCGCGCGCACAAATCAGCCAGCCGGCCCGGGAACAGCCCGGCTCGACATTCGCGCGACTCCCTGCGCTCGGGGACACAACGCGCCGCGTGGTGCGATGACGCGGCGCGGTCCGCGAGCGAAGCCCTCATCGTGTGGCGTCATCGAAAGAGTTCGCTCCAGGCGTAGCCGTTTCCTTGTGATCATGGCTACTGCATGAGGAGCGAGCTCGCGCGTTGACCGCCGACGTCCTGATCGTTCATAATGGCCAGCGATAACTTGTGAACCTGCTCTCTGCGCGGCCTCGTCGCTCAGTGGCAGGAGCCGACCGGGCCGTTCATGAAGGTCAGCGGAACCACGATCCTGACGCGGAAGACCTTGGTGAGCCGGAGGTTCGGGTCGGATGCGTGGCGCGGCTTTTTTCGTGACGTGGCGCTGACCAACCCGTCGTTCCGACGGCCGGTGACGGCCAGCAGCCTGGTTCCGCTGCCCGAGTTCCTTGCGTTTCACGACGAGCTCGTTCGGCGATTCTATCCGGACAGCAAGGAGGCGCACTTCGATCTCGGGGTCGAGTCGGCGCGCTGGGCGCTCGTCGACGGTCCGCTGAAGCACTTCGTCCCCGACCCGGAGATCACTTCGCTGGTCGCGACCATTCCGAACCTCTGGCATCGGTACTTCGCCGAGACGGACAGCCGTTCCGAGGCGATTCTGAGCGAATCCGGCATCGAATTTCGGGTTCGGGGCCTCCCCGCCTGGCACCCGTACTTCGAGGAGTTTGTGATCGGGTATACAAAGGAGATGCTGGAGCTCTACTGCGCCAACCCGGTCTGGACGCATCGCCTCACGGAGGTACGCGGAACGACGTACGGCTATCTGCTCGCCACCGATCCTGTTCCGAACGCTCCTCCGAGCAGTGAACGCGCCGGTGCCGGACGCTGTCGGCTGCTTCGGCCACGAAAGGCGCTCACGGCCCGCGAGCTGGAGGTGCTGCGGCTCGTCGGGGTCGGCAAGACCAACCGAGAGATCGCAATCGTCCTTCGCATCTCGGAGAAGACCGTGCAGCATCACGTTGCCCATGCATACGACAAGCTCGGCGTCTACAGCCGCGCCGGTGCGACGCTGTGGCTGGCCGAGCGGGGGCTGCTGGGCTGATCGGCGGCAAGGAAGCGCTGCTGGCAGGTCGGCGAAGCGCGTGCACGGCGGGCCGGGCCGCCCCAACCTGGGTGGGCGGGCCGCGACAACCTGAGTGGACTGCCCAACCTGGGTGGGGTCCGGGGGCCCAACCTGCGGGGGGCCCAACCTGGGTGGGGTCGGGGGGCCCAACCTGGGTGGGGTCGGCCCAACCTGGGTGGGGTCGGCCCAACCTGGGTGGGGTCGGGGGGCCCAACCTGGGTGGGGTCGGCCCAACCTGGGTCGGTTCGGCCCTCTGCAACCTGGGTCGGGTTGGTCTACCTGGTCAGCCGCCGACAGGGCCCCAGCGGCTCATGGCCCGAGGTCGACCACCTCCACGCCGGACATCGCGAGGGAGCAGATCGCGAGGTCCCCGTGGAGCGTGACCGCGCTGACGTACCCGGAGACGGGGACCGGCGTCCCGAGCGTCATGTTCTCCAGGTCCGTCGTGTCGAGCACCGAGAGGGCAGCAGGGGCATCGTCGAAGACGACCAGGCGCGCGCCGTCCACCGCCCTCACCCCGCCGCTTCCGAGATCATCCAGGCTGCGCTCGGCGCGCCCGAGCACGCCATCCCGCAATCCCCCGACCACCAGGAGCGATTCCTCCCTCTCGTAACGCTCCGCGTTGCCCGGGCTCATCCGGTGGTACTGCCATGTTTGAATGAAGGCGCGGTCGTCGCCGACGCGCGCATGAGAGGCACGGACGGCATCGTCGATCGGGCTCGTATCCCGGACTGTCGCGCTCGAGCCCTCGATGTCCGCGAGCTTGAGCGTCTGCGTGAGCCCCAGGCAGGTGCCCCCACCCGAGGAGCCGCTCCCGGGCGCCGGCACGAACTTCGCGCCGTTTCCGAGGCGCCGCGAGCACTCGGTTTGCGTCGACGCCGGGCGCCCGATCCACGCGTAATCGGTCGTGAGCAGCCGGCTCGAGGTGCGATCGAACAGGACCAGCGATCCAGGCACGTTGATCGGAGCGCTCACGACCGGCGAGGACGGGTCCGCGACGTCGACCCGGTCGAGATAGAAGCGCGCCTTCGACGGATCGCCCGGCAGGGGCGTCCAGTGTGACGTCAGCACGGTGGTGCCGTCGAGGAGGAGCCTCGACCGACCGGCCCCCGCCGGCAGCGAGACCGTCGCGGAGATCGCCGGCCGCGCAGGATCCGCGAGGTCCACGAGCGTGAGCCACGGCGTCTCGCCCCCGGGAGAGCCCTCGACGCCGGCCTCGGCGCCGGCGTGGAGGAGCACGAGGGTGCTGCCCGCCTGGACCACGTTCTCGCCCGAGCTGAGCAGCGCCTCGGCGCCTCCGGAGTAGAGGGGACTCTCGCCGAACGGAAGATCGAGCTGGCTCGAGATGCGCGGAGCCGCCGGATCGGTCACGTCGATGACCGCCAGGTACGCGTGCCTCCCAAACTGGGCCCCCGGGAGCCCCCAGAGCACGTAGAGGTGCTGCCCGTGCGCGAACAGCTGGACGGGGATGGACCGGGCGCTGCCGCACGACGCCGGCGCGAACGGGAGGACCACGGGCGTGAGGTCGAGCTCGCCGAGCGGCTCGATGCGGCCGGGATCGGAGAGCGGCACCACATCGATCTGCGGGTGGCCTGTCGACCCCTCGGCGACGAGCCGCGCCACCAGGTCACCGACCACCTTCGTGCGCATGACGTCCTTCGCGAGCGTGACGTCCGCGAGCTCGGCCGGCGCGTCGCGGTCCGCGATGTCGAAGGCCGCGAGCTGCTCGCCGGCGAAGGCGAGCAGCCGGCCTTCGTGCACGAGGGCGCGCTGCACGGGCGCGCGGTAGCGAGCGGCGCCGCGCTTCGTGAGCGTGTCGCGCGTGAAGTCGATGAGCTGGACGCCGCCCGTGTGCAGGTCGCACTCCGCGCCGCCCTCGATCACGACCTCGGAGCTGACGTAGGGCACGACGAGGGTGCCCAGCGCGTCGAGGACGGTGAAGGCCCTGTGGATCCTCCTCCAGTCATCGCCGAGCCTCGACTGATGGTCGCCGAAGGCGACGTGATCCAGCAGCGTGGGGGCCGCGAGGTCGGAGACGTCGAGGAGCGAGACGCCGAGGGAGCCGCCGGCGTCGCTGTCGGTGAGCCCGACGGTCAGGAGGCGGTCGCCGCGCGGCTCCAGGTGAAAGCCCCCGGTCGGCATCGCGAGCTCGCCGAGCTGGGCGGGGATCGCGGGGTCGCTGAGATCGAGGGTCAGCAAGGTCTGCCCCGCCCGGTACGTGATCACATAGGCCCGATCGCCGTCGAAGCGGACGCCGAGCAGGCCCTGGGGCTGGGGCGAGAGGAGCTCGACGCTCGCGAGGGGGACGAGCTCCGCGGAGGACACGACGGAGAAGGTCTGCACGGTGGGAACCGTCGCGCCCCCGGAGGAGCCAGGCTTGCTGCTGATGACGCGGAGGACGCCGGCGTGCTCGTCCATTTGCCAGCGGGTCTCGATCGGCCCGCGGGCCTCCACCCTCGCGCCCTGGACGAGATCGCCGCCAGGATCGGAGATGTCGACGACCTGGATGGTGGAGCGCGCTACCTGGTGGGTCAGGGTGCTTTCCGGTGGCGCGCTGGCGATGTACAGGCGATCCTGGGCGGCGCTGACGGTGCTGAGCTGCCCCAGGTACTTCCTGGAGACACCGACGTCGAAGCGGAGCTCGTCGACGACGTGGATCGCGGCCGGGTCGGCGATCGAGAGGGAGGTGACGGTGGTCGTGGGGCCGTCCGTGCACCCCTGGCACGCGCCGCTGTTCCACGTGACGGCATAAAGCACGTCGTCGACGAGGTGCATGTCGGCGAGGGTGCCCGTCAGGGCGAGCGAGCCGAGAGGCCGGATATCCGTCGGGTCGGCGACGTCCAGCGCCTCGATACGGCTCGTGTACGCGGTACCGGGCGCGTCGATCCCGTCGCCGGGGGGGAGCTCCTCCGCCGAGGAGAACAGGGCATAGAGGACGCCATCGCGCAGGATCATCTCGAACGGCGTGCCGCTCGACCGGTGCTGACCGAGGAGGCTCAGGTGATCGGGCCGGGAGATGTCGATGACGCTCAGCCCAGCGTAACGCGAGAGCGCGTAGAGCTTGCCGTCGTCCACCTGGACGAGATCCGCCGCCTCGATGATGCTGACCCAATTGGGCCATGGATCGTCGGCGGGCCCGCTGCCGCCGTCGCCGCTGTCGTCACCGGCGGAGCTGTCGCCGCCGCCGGCGCCGCCGGCGCCGTCGGACGTGTTGCCGCCGGCGCCGGTGACGTCATGAGGTGCCTCGGGGGGGATCAAGGGATTGGCCGAGATGA
Organism: Sorangium cellulosum; assembly: GCF_004135735.1. Taxonomy (GTDB): domain Bacteria; phylum Myxococcota_A; class Polyangia; order Polyangiales; family Polyangiaceae; genus Sorangium; species Sorangium cellulosum_F. The sequence continues at coordinate 2,248,962 of NZ_CP012670.1, forward strand.
ACCCGGTCGAGTCGGTGTCCGTGTCCGTGCCCGTGCCCGTGTCCGTGCCCGTGCCCGTGTCCGTGGAGGGATCGGGTGTTGTCGTGCCAGGGGGTGTGCCACCGGTCGTGCTGCTGTTGCAGGCGGCCAGCGCGACCGACGCGGCGATCGCAGACAGCGCCAGCCATCTGGCGCGCGCTCGATTTACGATGATCAAGGTGACCTCGCAGCAGCGGGCAAGGGACAGGGCGGCGGAATGCTGCCATCATGTGCCATCCCGGCTTCGCACCTCCGGAAAACAGCAAATTGAATGCCAAGATGGACGGCTCGCAAGGATCTGCTTCGAATGCGCTGCCCATGTGTGCCAAAATGAGCAGCGGCGATTCGATCGACCAGAACGCCCTCACCATGGACGCGAGGGCACCGACGCGTGCTCGTCGGCGCGCACGAGGACCGGTCGGAGGAGCCCGGCTCCCCTGGAGAGCGATGAGCGCTGTCCAGCCCGTGGCCTCCTCCGCACCGAGCTCTTACCCCTTGAGCTCGTGGCGCCCTGACGGCATTCTCCTGTCCGCACCTCGCTTCCGCGTTGGGCTGCAGTGCAAGGAGCCGTCGATGGGTGTCGATTTTTCAGGCCTGAAGCGACCCAGGTATCCGATGCCAGACTTCATCAAGAACGCGCTGGACGAGCGGGGCTTGATGGAGGCTTACAGAGAGCGCCCTGCATATCAGCAAAACGATTATATCGGCTGGATCATGGGCGCCAAGCGCCAGGAGACGAGGGAGAGTCGACTCCGCCAGATGCTGGATGAGCTCGAGCGAGGCGGCGTGTACATGAACATGAACCACGCAGCGTCGGAGAAGAAGTAGCTGGCCGGGGGGCCCCGACGCGCCCACGCCGCGCGGGCTCGGCCGCCGTGACGCTAGGCCCTCGGGCGTCGGGCTCGGCCGTGCGGCTCACGGGCGCCTCCCTTCGGGGTCGTTGGGGGCGGAGAGGGGGACGGGGCCGCCGGGGGTGGGGCGGCGCCGGCGAGGGCGGGGTAGCGGAAGCAGCTCACCAGGTGGTCGTTGACCATGCCGACCGCCTGCATGAGCGCGTAGCAGATGGTCGAGCCCACGAACTTGAAGCCGCGGCGGGCGAGGTCCTTGCTGAGGGCGTCGGAGAGCGCGGTCCTCGCGGGCACCTCGGCCATCGACCGGAAGGCGTTCACCAGGGGGCGGCCGCCGACGAAGCTCCACAGGTAGCCATCGAAGCTGCCGTGCTCGCGCTGCACCTCGAGGAAGCACCGCGCGTTGGTCACCGCCGACGCGACCTTGAGGCGGTTGCGAACGATGCCGGGATCCTCGAGCAGCCGCGCCACGCGCGCGGGCCGGAAGCGCGCCACGACGGCGGGATCGAAGCCGGCGAAGGCCTTGCGGTAGGCCTCGCGCTTGCGCAGCACGGTGATCCAGCTCAGGCCGGCCTGGGCGCCCTCGAGGATCAGCATCTCGAACAGGTGCCGGTCGTCGTGCGCCGGCACGCCCCACTCCTCGTCGTGGTACGCGATGTACAGGGGATCGGCGGTGACCCAGCCGCAGCGCTCGGGCATGGCGCGGACTCTACACCCCGGCTCGGCCGTCACGCCAGTCGATGTCCGGGATGGGCGGCAGCGACCGCCGATCCGCCGCGAGCTCACCATCGCCGAGATGGCGTGGAGAGAGCCCACGTTGGAGAGCCCGGAGCGGCCCTTGGCGACGAGATCGCGCGCCCACGTCGGCCCGCTCCTTGCTCGACGTCGGCCTCCCGTCCTGCGATCGTCGCCGCCGATGGACAGGACCGAGCGCCTCTTCGCGATCATGGACGCGCTCCGCCGCCACCGGCGTCCGGTCACCGCGGCGGAGCTCGCGGAGGAGCAGGGCACCTCGGTGCGCACGATCTACCGCGACGTACAGAAGCTGATCGGGCTCGGCGCGCCGATCGACGGGGAGGCGGGCGTCGGCTATGTGCTGCGGCCCGGCTTCTTCCTGCCGCCGCTGATGTTCACCGCGGAGGAGCTCGAGGCGCTCGTCCTCGGCGCGCGCTGGGTCGGCGCGCAAGGCGACGAGGCCCTCGCGTCCGCCGCGGAGAACGCGATCGGCAAGATCGCGACCGCCTCCCCCGCCGACCTCCGCGGTCGCATCGACGACACGGGGCTCTGGCCGGCCGTGCTCCGTGGGACCGGCGCCGCGCCGAGGCCCATCCTCGGCCTCGTCCGGCAGGCGATGCGGAGGGAGCGCGCGCTCGCGATGTGTTATCAGGGCGAGTCGGGGCACAGCACCGATCGCGAGGTCGGGCCGGTGCAGATCGCGTACTACGAGGGCAAGCAGATCATCGCGGCGTGGTGCTGCTTGCGCGCGTCGTTCCGGCACTTCCGCGCCGATCGCATCGAGCGCCTCGAGCTCACGGCGCGGCCCTACGGCAAGCCGCGCCGGACGCTGACGATGGAGTGGTTCGAGGCCCTGGTGCGCCAGCGCAGCACGCCGGCGTGAGGTCGGCACCCATGCTGACCATCCGGTCCTTCGAACAGCGCGACTGGCCCTCTGTCTGGTCGATTCTCGAGTCCGTTTTCCGCGCGGGAGAGACGTACGCGTCCCCTCCGCAGATCTCCGAGGCCGAGGCGCACGAGGCGTGGGTGGAGGGTCCCCTCCGAGACGTTCGTTGCGTGCGCGCCAGGCGGCGCGGTGCTCGGCACGTATTTCCTCGAGCCGAACCAGCCCGGCCCCGGCTCGCATGTGTGCAATTGCGGCTATGCCGTCGCCCCTGACGCGCAGGGCAAGGGCGTGGCCTACGCGATGTGCGAGCACTCGCAGCGCGAGGCGGTGGGGCGGGGGTTCCCGACATCCTGGACGTGCTCGAGGAAGAAGAGGGCTGGGTCGCAGCGCAGAGCGGCCGCGCCCCGCGCAGCCGCGCGGAGCTCGCGACGCTGGTCGACGACAGCGTGATGAAGGAAGCGCTCGGCCTTCCGTAGGCGCTCGCCCGGCGGACCGCCGTCTCTGCGAGGGCGCGTCACGTCACCACGAGCGGGCTCGGCGGGGCGCTGCGCGAGCCCGACTCAATCGGTCGACGAGGCGGTGATGCCCACCAGCAGGCCCCGCTCGGCCCAGGCCGCCGTCCACAGGAACGTGCCCCACCACTCGCGGCCCCAGCGGAACCACGGGTCGTAGCCGTCGGTGGTCCACTCCCGGAGCTCGAGCTCGTCGGGGCTCAGCGTGGCGTCGAACAGGCCGGCGAGCCACGCGACCGCGACCTCGTGCCGATGGCCGTCCAGCGACGTGTGATACGGCCCCTCGAACAGCGCGTATACCAGGCCGGGGCGTCCGCTCTCGCCGCGCAGGAACGCCTCCCAGGCCAGCCGGCCGGCCCGCAGGTCGGCGCCGTCGCAGGCCTCGGCGCCAGCGTCGGCGAGCGCCCGCAGGATCGTCGCGTGCGCCGCTTCGCGAGCGGCGACCTCCACGTCGCCGCCGAAGCGGTACACGGCGGCGTGACACTCGCCGAGGATCCGCCGCGAGGAGGGGACGACCTGCTCTTCAAGCCAGGTGTCGCCGCCACGCCAGCGATGCGCGGGGCGAGCGGCGAACGAGACGACCTCGATGTCGACGGGCGCGCTCATGGCGCATCACGCTACGCGAAACGCGCGCCGGCGACATCTCCTCTCTGTCGTCGCTTCAAGGAGGAGCTTGCCTCGCCGCGCCCGCGACAGGTCACGTGACAAGTAGGGCCTCTGTCACGGGAGATCGGACCTGCGCGCTCCTCGACACGAACCAGATCAAGTGCTGGGGCGACAGCCTCGGCCACCCCGGCTGTGGCGGGGGCGATCACCTCAAGATCGTCGATCTGGGCCCCGAGCCGCAGGCGCTGGGAGCTTGGCCCGCGAGCCGCCGCGAGCGCCCCGCGGCGCGCTCCGCCCGCCAGAGGCCCGGTCAGGGGCGGCCGAGCTCGTGCGTCGCTTCGCGGCGGCCGCGCTTCAAATGTACCGCGAAACTGCGGGTCTTTGTCGTGCGGCGAAGCGACCGCCATCGCGGCATGAGCGCGGATGTGGCATTATCCGCTCATGCGTACCATCTCGGATAGATTCATTCGTAGCGTTCGATGTCTTGTACTCATAGCCATGCCAGTCGCCGTACTGAACTGTTCCAGCGATGCTGAGACCGATGAGTCTGCGAGCACCGAGTCCGGCTCGTCGGGGGGCGGCGGAGACACCGCGACGAGCAGCGGAGCCGAGGGCAGCACGACCACCAGCAGCACGACCTCGGGCGGTGGATCCGACACCACGACCACCACGTCGGCGACGACAGGGAGCGGCGGAGCGGGTGGCTCGACGGGCGAAGGCGGCAGCGACGGCGCGGGCGGCTCCACGGGCGAGGGCGGCTCCACGGGCGAGGGCGGCGCGCCCTCCGGCGAGTTCACGCTCACGAGCCCCAGCCACCAGGAAGGCGCCGAGTTCGCCGACAAGTACACCTGCGCGGCCGCCGGCTTCGACAAGAGCCTCCTGCCGGAGCTCCGCTGGACCCCGGGACCCGCGGGCACGAAGAGCTACGCCATCACCTTCATCGACCGCACCCTGACGAACCGGACGCCGCCCAGCAACCTCGGCTATCACTGGGTCGTGTACAACATCCCGGCCGAGGTCACGTCGCTGCCCGAGGAGTTCAAGGACGCGGCGGCGATCGGCGCCCAGCAGAGCGGCCCCTACCTCGGCCCGTGCCCCAATTTCAGTGGCGGGAACGAGAACCACACGTACGAGTTCACGATCTACGCGCTCGACACGGAGACGCTGACGGTCTCGGGCTCCAGCACGGCCGCGGTCGCCGATGCGGAGACCAAGCTCGAGGCGAGCCATCTCGCCAAGACGACGCTCAGCGGCACGTCCGACGCCTCCCCGCCCCAGCGCTGATGAGCGGTAGCGGGCGTTGAGGCTCGCCGGGCAACCCGACCGGGGTTGCCCGGCGAGGCGCCACATCATGCTGCCTCCGGTCTCCGGCTCCGGAAGGCGCCCGCCCCCCGCCTAGCTCCTGGCGAGCTTCGAGCCTGCCAAGAACGCCTGATCCAGGCGCGTCTGATCCAGCGTGGCCTTCCACGTCTCAGCCGAGTAGAGGTTCGCGCCGCGAAGATCGGCATGGCTCAGATCGGCGCTCTCGAAATCGGCCTCCATGAAGTTCGCCTTGACCGCATGCGCCCGGAAGATCCTGGCATGCCGGAAGCGAGCGCCCTTGGCCGTCACCCGATGGAGCACGGCATGATCGAGCTCGCTGTACGAGAAGATCCCTGCGCTCAGATCCGCCTCCGTGAAGTTTGCCGACCGGAGCTCGGCGGCCTGAAACGAGCACCCGGACGCCCTGACGCGCTGAAATGAGCCCTTCGACAGCTTCGCGTCATCCGCCCTGAACCGCGCCATGGACGCGTCGTCGAAGGTCGACTCCTCGGCCGAACAATCATACATCTGCGCGTCGTCGAGGACCGCGCGCCGAAACGTCGCGAGGCGCAGCGCCGCGCCCGAGAACGTCGCGCCGGCGGCGCTGGCCCCGTCGAAGACGACGCCGATCAGCGTCGCGTCGGCCAGGTTGGCTCGCGCGAGCTCCGCGCCGTCGAACGATGCCCCGGAGGCGCTGGCATCGGCGAGCGTCGCATCGGCGAGCCTCGCGCCGGAGAAGATCGCGTTCGTCAGGTTCGCGCCGGAGAGGTTCGCATCTGTGAGGTTCGCGCCCTTGAAGCTCGCGCGCGCCGCCGAGACGCGGTCGAGAGCGGCCCCCGCGAGATCCGCGCCGTCGAAGAGCGCCCCCTCGAGCCTGGCACCGCTGAAACGCGCGCCCGTGAGGTCCTTGCCGCGAAAGTCCATGTCGGTGAGGTCGCAATGGAAGAAGCTCACGCCCGACAGGACGGCCCCGGACGCCACGAGCGCCGCTGCCTCCTCCCTCGGCATCGCGGGCGGTAGCTTTACCGGGCCCGCCTGGAACCCGTCCTCGGCGCTGCCGACGGGCGGCGGGGCCTCTGGGTCAGGCGCGTTCGAGACCGGAGGAGCCGTCTCGCCCTCGATCTGGGCAAGGAATCGCTGCTGTATCGTCTCGATGTCCGTCTTGGCATGAACATCATCCATGCACGCATAGAGCAGCGCTATCTCGGGCGCGTCCTCACGGGTGACGTTGAGGATGCCACGCCACACCAGACAGACCTTCAGCGCGTCCGCGTCGAACCACACCGTGTCCAGGTTCAGCGGGATCTCCCTGAGCTTGCCGCCTGCCTCGCGGGACGGCTGCGCGAAGGCCCGGGGCGCGAGGCCAGGGAGCTTGCCGTTGATGACCGAGAGCCTGGGGTGCACGCCCGCCAGATAGAAGTCCTCGTCGCCGCGCGGATAGGCGATCTGCTGCTCGGGCGGCGCCGCGTTGAAGTACCTCCAGTCGAAGTCCCGCGGGAAGTACGGCCATCGCTCCTTGAGCCAGGTGCCGTCGTACGTGCCCAGCCGCGAAGCCCGGAGCGCCCAGGCGGCGGGGACCGGCGCGAAGCACACGGGGGCCGGGCGATCCTGCTCGCTGCGGAGCAGCTTGTCCCCTCGCTCCAGGTTCGGCAGCCAGGGTCCGGCGACCCCCTGGATGACACCCCTGCCCACGGGATTCTCCTCGTACCCCGGCCCGCCGAAGGCCCGCTCGTAGCGGAGCGGGATGCGATCGAACGGGCTCGGCGCCGACGGCCCGCTCGTCTGCCACCTCCGATCGCCGATCGCCGCCAGCGAGAGCCGCAACGCCTGGCCAAAGGCGAGCTGCACGTTCGTGACGCCGGATTGCTGCGGCTGCGCGTACGCGTGCCCCACCATCAAGAGATCGGCGCTCGGCTTGAAAGGCGCATGGTCGGACGCGTACCTGAGGGTCCCTTGTGGATCCTCGTCGAAGTACACGTCCCCGGTCGGGGGCTCCTGATCGCCCGGCGGGAGCGGCTCGGCCAGCCCCTCCGGGACGATCGTCATCGAGCTCTTCACCACGACGACGAGCGCGTCCTGCGGCGGCAGGAGCTGCCACGGGCGGACGGCTGCGGCGATGGATCCATCGGTGACGACGGGCACCGTCTCCCTGCGGCGAACGGGCAGATCGAGCATGGCTCAGGGCGCGACCAGGACCTTGGCCTGGCTCGGAGAGTCGTGGAGCCCCGCGGGCATGTTGGCGTTGGCGCCGTTGTGCGCCGTCTGCGCCGTGAGGTACACGGCGCCCTTCCCCTCGATCTTGACCTTCGAGCTGCCGCGCTTGAACACCACCTTCTGCGCCACCGTCCCGGAGACGACACCCCCCGCGGTCCCCGCCTGATCGCCGGTGCTGGCCGGTATCTCGGACATCTCGACGACAGCGTGCTTGTTCTCGATCATCACCTTCGTCGAGGTCGCCGTGGCGTTGCTCACCATCGCCATGTTGGGAAACGGTATCGGAATGGGCGGGGCCGGCGGCGCAGGAACCTTGCACACGTCGGGCATGCCCATGCACGTGCCCCCACCCTTCGATCCCGCTGGCATCATCGCGCTCGCTCCTGCTTCTCCTGCCGCTAGCCGAGCAGCACGCGCTCGCCGTCGATGCGCGTATCTTTCTCCGACGTGATCGTCGTCCGGCGCCCGAGCAGCTCGAGGGTGCTCGACACCAGCGTGCGAAGACGACCGGCGCGCGTCTCGAGGAGCCCTTCCACGTCGTGAAACACATCCACGGCGCGCTCGATGACGCGGCCGGCGCGCAGCTCCCACTGGCCCACCGCCCAGTCCGCCTTGACGGCATCGACAGCGAGCGCCCCCGCGGAGACGCGCGCCTCCTCGCTCGCCAGCGCGATCGAATCCTGCGTCAGCTCGATCTTGCTCCCGTCCACGCCCGCCGAGAGGATCACACGTCCGGCAGGCGCCGAGAGCGTGAGATCGGACGTCGCGGAGATCCTCAGCTCGCCCGTGGCACCATCCAGGCTCGCGACCAGCGCGCCTCCGGGATCGAAGAGCGCGAGCACCTGCCCCTCGACGGTCGCCCTGGCCCCGGAGGGCGCCACGAGCTGGGAAGGCTGCGCGGCGTGCACGACGCCCGTCACGTAGACGGTGCCCGAGTCCGCCTCCTGAGCGAGCACGCGATCGCCCGTCGTGGGGCGATAACCCGGCACCGCGATGCGGGCAGTCCATTCGGTCTCCGAGCGCGAAACGCCGCGCAGGCGGACGCGCCCCTCCTCCACGCCCAGCACGAGCGCCTCGACCACGGGCTGGGCGGACACTCCTCCTCGCTGCGCTGCCCCATGTCCTGTCTTCATGACGTCACCCGTTGGTAGAGAAATCTTCCGCCGCCGCCCGGTCTGGATCGGTCCCACGAAGGCCCGTCCTGCTCGCGCCCGAGAGCCGCGCCTGGCTCATGTTCGCGCGGTGCGTGTTCGCGAAATCGAGGATGGCATCGGCCAGCGTGGCGTGGCTCAGGTCCGCGTGGGACAGGTCTGCCCACGAAAGCGAGGCGCCCTCCAGCGAGGCGCCCCGCAGATCGGCCTTGCCGAGCCTGGCCTGACCCAGCTTGGCGCCTCGAAGCTGCACCCCCGGCGCCCTGACGCGGACGAGCTCGGCGTCCTCGAGGAGGGCCTGCGATAGATCGGCCCCATCGAGCCTCGCCTCGGTGAAGTCCGCGCGCTTGCCCTGGAGGCCCATGAGCCTGGCGCGCCGCAGATCGGCCCGCGCGAAGCAGCTCTGGCCCGCCTTGACCCCGCGCAGATCGGCGCCCTCGAGCCTGGCGTCGGACAGGTTGGCATCCTCGAGGCTCGCGCCACGGAAGCTCACACCCGAGCCCTCGACCCGCTCCAGCAGGCACTGTCGGAGCTCGGTGCGCTCGTCCAGCTTGCACGTCGTGAGGTCCGCGCCGCTGAAGTCCGCCAGAAAGAAGCGTGCTCCCCGAAGATCGGCCGCGCCGAGCGCGGAGCTCCCCACACGGCACGTCGTGAGATCCAGCCCGGCGAGCGACGCGCCCGCGAGCGTGACGTCCGAGAGGTCCGTGCGGAGGAAGCGCGCCTCGCGCAGATCGGCGCCGGTCAGATCGGCCCCCGCCAGGTTGGCCTCCACGAGGAGCGCCTGCGCGAGGCGCGCGCCGAGGAGCTGGGCATCGGCCAGGTCGGCGTCGGTGAAGTCGGCCCCGGCGAGCTCGACCCCCGAGAACTGCGCGCCGGTGAGCCGCGACCCGGCGAGCTTGGCCCCCGCGAGCGACACGCTCACCCACTGCGTTCGCTGGAGGTCCATCTCGCGCAGATCGACGCCGGCGAGGTCCAGCGCCTCGACGCGCACACCCCGCGCCCTGCCCTGAGCGCAGAGCTCCATCAGATGAGCGCGGTTCGTGACGACGGTGGCTGCGGTCATCGTGGCTCCTCGGCGCCGGCCCGGCGCACGCGCCATCCTACCGGAGGCGCCGGGCGCCCAGGGGGAAATGTGCACTCCTCCGCGTCACGCGCCGTCGTCTTCTTCCCTGGGACGCTTGATCCCGTAGAGCTGCCCGTCGCCGGCGTCGAGCAGCTTGAAGCGCGGCTGTCGCATCTGCGGCGGGATATGCGCCTCCACGAAGCGGTTCCAGTTCGACGCCATCACGCAGAGGGCCTGGAAATACGTCTCGGGGTCGAGCCGCAGCGAGGAGACCACACGCGCGCGCTCCGCTCCGGCGCGCCCATCAGGCGCGTTGCGGCCCGGGAACGGCGCGTGCTCGGTGAACACGACGGCGAACTGGCGCGGCGAGTGCAAGACCTGCACACCGTTCGCCGCAGCGGGCGTCGCCTCGGTCGACCAGTCGATCGGCATCGCGCCCGGCTCGGCAGGGGTCGCGGTCCCGCCCGCCTTCATGGCCTCCTGCATCTTCATGGCCTCCTGCATCGCCTTGAGCGCGCGTTCGGCTTCCTCGGGGCTGCTCATGGCAGGCGGCATAGCAGAATCCTGGGCTTGGGCGTATGGGATCGGTCGTCTCTCCGGCATAATGGTCGCGCCCATGACGTCGACCCAGCCGGATGTCCCCTCCACCAGCAGCTCGAGCGCGCTGACCTTCTCCCCGAACCCGCTGGGCTTCGGTCCCGTGCCCGCGGGGGAGGCCGCCGTGCAGGTGGTCGTGGTGCGAAACGGCACGAGCGAGGCGGCAAACCTCGCGATCGATGCCAGCGCCGCCGAGTTCAGCATCGCGAGCGGCCCGACGACGGTCGACGCAGGGCAGGTGGCCGAGCTGTTCCTGCAGTATCGGTCCGCGGCCGAAGGCACGCACGCGGGGACCTTGACGGCGACGGGCCTGTCGGGCGAGCTCGGGCGCTGCTCGCTGTCCGGCACGACCATCCCGAGCCTCACGATCGATCCCAGCGCGATCGCCTTCGGCGACGTGCCGGTCGGGCAGACCCGCGTGGACTCGCTCTTCGTCACGAACGCGACCGGCAGCGATGTGAACCTCGAGCTGATCTCCGTGGTCGGGGGCACGTTCACGCTCTCGCCCTCGACGGTGCGGAGCACGGCGGTGCCGACGCTGATCGCGGTCACCTACGTGCCGGACGACGTCGGCGCCGCCCAGGCCACGATTCGCCTCTCCGACGCGCTCACCGCATCGCTCTCGGGAAACGGGATCGTCCCGGAGGAGCCGGACGACGTCAACCTCGTGGCCGCACAACGCTTCAAGGTCGAGGTGCCGTTCGACCGGGCGCGCCTCTTCCTCGGGGCCGGCGTCGCCAGCAGCCCGGCGGGCACCTTCTCGAACGTCGACGGCTGCGGCCTCGACGCCGACTCGAACATCTACCTCAGCGCGCGCACCGGCCGTATCTTCGCGCAAGCGGGCACTGACGTCTTCCTCCAGGCCGACGGCGGCATCGACGGAGACGGCTTCGCGCAGCTCCACCAACAAGGATCGGACGGGAAGGCGATCCTCAGCTCGAACGGCGCGACGTACGTCGCGGGAAAGCGCGGTGTCGTCATCAGCGCCGGCGTCAAGGTCGGGCGGAAGAACGGGGATTCGTTCGACGGGAGCGCGCCCGACACGGACAAGATCGACAACTGGACCAAGTTCTTCGCCGCGGTCGACGTGGTCGTCGCCACCAAGCTCGCGTACGACGCGATCAGAAGCTACCTGGACGACCGCAAATCGACGCCGCCCTACAAGCAGTGCATCGAGCTCGTCGCCGCGGGCATCGCCTCGACCGCCCCGTTCGTCGGTGGGTCGGGCGCCGCCGGCAAGATCCCGGGCATCACGATGTTCGGGGCGGGCGGCATCTCGATCTTCAGCCCTGCGTACACCGCTGTCTACGGCGTGGGGGGGCTCGCCCTGGTCTCCCTCTTCCCAACGATGTTCGGAATGGTCGACGCGACGATCTGGGCGGGGGACGACGTCGGCATCACGGCCGCGACGGGCTCCGTGAAGGTGTTCGGTAGCGAGTCGGTGAACGTGCACTCCGCGAAAGAGGTGTCGATCGAGGCGTCGACCAGCAAGCACCAGGACGGCGGCGAGATCAAGCTCATGGGGAAATCGATCTCGATCGGCAGCGACGTGGCTTCAGCGAAGGCGCCGGAAACGAGCCAGATCAAGATGGGGGCGCAGTCGCTCGAGATCCGGATCGGCGTTGGCTTCATCACGATGAACGCCCAGGGCCACATCGAGCTCGGCACGGGCGACAACAAGATCACCATTGGTCCCGAAGGCATCGAGCTCGACGCCAAGAAGGTCACTGCCCGCGGCGGCGAGTCCCGCCTGAGGCTCTCCGAGGAGCAGGCGGTGCTCCGGTTCGAGGGCGGCGGCACGCTGGGCATCGACCAGCACATTGTCTGTCTGTACAAGGACCGTAACAACGGGGTGTACTTCGCGGAAGAGAAGGCCGTGGTGAAATACAACACAACGAGCAGACTTGAATTGGAGGCGACGGGCTCGTACCTCCATGGAAAACGCGTCTTTGGGGTTTGATCCCGAACCTCCAGCGGTGGTCGTCGCTCTTCCCGACGATCTGGACCGCTGGGCTCCGCGTCGCGATCAGACGTAGTCGTCGAGCTCGACGACGATGCCCGAGACGGTCCTGATCTGATTGACGCGCGCGTTCGAGGCCGTCACCGGGGATGGCGCCGACTCGTTGGGGATGGCGCCGAGGATGATCGGCCTGTCGGGATCGCCGTCGATGAACCCGAGCAGCACCTCCGTGCCCGGCTTGACAGGGAAATGCATGCCGTAGCCCGGTCCCGCGTGCGGCTGCGCCATGCGCACCGGCCGCGACGCCTTGGCGCCGCCGCCCGCCGCTGTGTCGAAATGGAACTGGACGGTGTACCTGCCCGTCGGATCGATCCGCGCGCGCTGCCGGACCGCGTTCGACTCCACGACCCCGCTGAGCAGCCCGTGGATCCGCGGCCTCGGCGTGATCCTGGGCGGCCTGTACGCGCGTAGCGCCGGCCCGGCGCACGCGCCATCCTACCGGAGGCGCCGGGCGCCCAGGGGGAAATGTGCACTCCTCCGCGTCACGCGCCGTCGTCTTCTTCCTTGGGACGCTTGATCCCGTAGAGCTGCCCGTCGCCGGCGTCGAGCAGCTTGAAGCGCGGCTGTCGCATCTGCGGCGGGATATGCGCCTCCACGAAGCGGTTCCAGTTCGACGCCATCACGCACAGCGCCTGGAAATACATCTCGGGGTCGAGCCGCAGCGAGGAGACCACGCGCGCGCGCTCCGCTCCGGCGCGCCCATCGGGCGCGTTGCGGCCCGGGAACGGCGCGTGCTCGGTGAACACGACGGCGAACTGGCGCGGCGAGTGCAAGACCTGCACGCCGTTCGCCGCGGCGGGCGTCGCCTCCGTGGACCAGTCGATCGGCATCGCGCCCGGCTCGGCAGGGGTCGCGGCGCCGCTCGCCTTCATGGCCTCTTGCATCGCTTTGATCGCGCTCTCGGCGTCCTCGGGGCTGCCCATCCGGGCCGTATAGCAGAGGGCTGCGCTTAGGGGTATGGGCCGGGGCCGTCTTCCGGCATAGTGGGCGCGCCCATGACGTCGACCCAGCCGACCCCCGCCTCCACCGGCAGAGCGAGCTCGCTGACCTTCTCCCCCGCCGCGCTGCGCTTCGGGCCCGTGCCCGCAGGGGCGGCCGACGTGCGCGTGGTCGTGGTGCAGAACGGCACGGACGAGGCGGTGAGCCTCGCGCTCGATCCCGGCGCCGCCGAGTTCAGCGTCCTGGGCGACGCGACGACGGTCGACGCCGGGCAAGAGGCCGAGCTGTTTTTGCAGTATCAATCCGCGGCCGAAGGCACGCACAGGGTGGCCTTGACGGCGACGGGCCAGTCGGGCGAGCTCGGGCGCTGCGCGCTCTCCGGCACGACCATCCCGAGCCTGACGATCGAGCCCGGCGCGATCACCTTCGGCGACGTGCCGGTCGGGCAGAGCCGCGTGGAGGTGCTCTTCGTCACGAACGCGACCGGCAGCGACGTCGAGCTCGTGCTGAGCCCGGAGAGCGGGGGCACGTTCACGATCTCGCCCGCAAACGTGCCGAGCACGTCGGTGCCGACGGTGATCGCGGTCACTTACGTGCCTGATGCGATCGGCCCCGCCCAGGCCACGCTCCGCCTCTCGGGCTCGCCGCTCTCCGCATCGCTCTCGGGAGCCGGCGTCGACCCTGGCGACATCGAGTTCGTGGACGCGAACGCACAGCGCTTCAAGGTCGAGGTGCCGTTCGACCACGCGCGCCTGTTCCTCGGGGCCGGCGTCACCAGCAGCCCGGCGGGCACCTTCTCGAACGTCGACGGCTGCGGCCTCGACGCCGACTCGAACATCTACCTCAGCGCGCGCAACAAGCGCATCTTCGCGCAAGCGGGCGGGGACATCTTTCTCCAGGCCGACGGCGGCGAAGAAGGAGATGGCTTCGCGCAGCTGCACCAGCAAGGATCGGACGGGAAGGCGATCCTCAGCTCGAACGGCACGGCGTACGTGGCGGGAAAGGGCGGCGTCACCATCAGCGCCGGCGTCAAGGTCAAGCGCGAGGACGGCGGGACGTTCGACAGCACGCCAGACACCGGGACGATTGACACCCTTGCAATCACCTTCACCGCGTTTGACATGGCCGTCGCTTGCAAGCTCGCCTACGACGCGGTGCAGAGCTACCTGGAAGATCGCGCCGATACGCCGCGCCGGAAGCAGTTCCTGGAGATCGCCGGTGCGGCCGCGGCCTGCGCCGCCCCCGTCCTCGGCGGGTTTGGCGCCGGCGGCGTGGTCCCGGGCGTCACGCTCTTCGGGGCGGGCGGCATCTCGATCTTCAGCCCTGCGTATACCGTCGTTCACGGCGTGGCGGGGCTCGCCCTCGTTTCCATGTACCCGGCGATCTTCGGCCTGATCGACGCGACGATCTGGGCGGGGGACGACGTCGGCATCACGGCCTCGACGGGCGCCGTGAAGGTGTTTGGTGGCAAGTCGGTGAATGTGCACTCCGCGGAAGAGATCTCGATCGAGGCGTCGACCAACAAGCACAAGGACGGTGGCACGATCGAGCTCAAGGGGAAGGCGATCAAGATCGGCAGCGGCGCAGGTTCAGCGACGGAGCCGCGCACGAGTGTAGTCTTCCTCGAAGCGGCAGAGGTGCTCCGGATCGACGTCGGCGCTATCGACGTCGGCGCTACGGAGGCTGAGGGCATCATCGAGCTCGGCGTGGGCGACAACAGGATCAGCATCACTCATGACGGCATCGAGATCACGGCCAAGAAGTTCAGCGTCTTTGCCGGAAAATCTTATCTGGAGCTCTCCGACAAGGACTTGACGCTCAACTTCAAGGACGGCGGCCAGCTGGTCCTAGACCAGGAGTGTGCCGCTCTGGAGCGAGGCGGCGCCGGCGCGGTGATTCTCTCGCAGGGTAAAGCCGTGCTGCAACACACTGGCACCAGTCGGCTCCTCTTGAACAAGAGTGGCCTGGATTTCAAAGGCAAAAAGCACAACCTCGGCAGTTGATCCCGGTCCTCCAGCGGGGGTCGTCGCTCTTCCCGAGGATGTAGGCGCCGAGCGCTCGGCTCCGCGTCGTGCTCAGACGTAATCGTCGAGCTCGACGACGATGCCCGAGACGGTCCTGATCTGATTGACGTGCGCGTTCGAGGCCGTGACCGGGGATGGCGCAGATTCGTTGGGGATGGCCCCGACGATGATCGGCCTGTCAGGATCGCCGTCGATGAACCCGAGCAGCACCTCCGTCCCCGGCTTGACAGGAAAATGCATGCCGTAGCCCGGTCCTGCGTGCGGCTGCGCCATGCGCACCGGACGCGACGCCTTGGCGCCGCCGCCCGCCGCCGTGTCGAAATGGAACTGGACGGTGTACCTGCCCTTCGGATCGATCCGCGCGCGCCGCCCCACGGCGTTCGACTCCACGACCCCGCTGAGCAGGCCGTGGATCCGCGGCCTCGGCGTGATCCTGGGCGGCCTGTACGCGCGGCCCGCGGGGATCGCGCGAAACGAGTTCCTGTAGGAAGGCGCGCCCTCGACGCCGCCGTGCCCCCCCACGACCTGGTTCGCCTCGTGCTCGACCTCGACGAGCAGGAGGCCGCTCTCCTGCACGTGGGGGTGTCCCTCCAGCGTGAACCGCAGGCCGGCGCCGAAGGCGGGAATATCGCTCTCCCCGACATAGACATCGCGCGTGGACTGGCGCTCTTCGGCGCGGACCCGGGCGAAGAATTTCCCTTCTTCCGGCGTTTTGAAGTGCGTGCCGTACTCCACGACGCCTCCCGCGTACGCCGCAGGGAGCTCGTGATGCGCCGTCAGGTCGATGCGCGGATGTCGATAGTTGTAGTCCTGTACGACGTACCCGGCCGGGATGAGGCGTGTCTTCACCTCCAGCGAGAAGACGTCGCGTTGCTCGCCCCTGGGCCGGAAAGGCACGTCCCCGCCATCACCCACGGCGCCGAACCCCTCCATGTGATCGGTGAGCACCAGCACCTCGCGCTCCTCGCCGTGCTCGAAGAAGAAGCTGATCCCGAGGTGCTCCGCGAGGCGCGAGATGAACGCGAGGTCGCTCTCCCTGTACTGCACGACGAACTCGCGCGGCGGATAGGCCTCGAGGAGCCGCTGCTGGACATCCGACGCGATGCCCACGAGCTCGATCTTCTGCTGGATCATCTGTGGGATGGTGAGATCCATCAAGATCTCCTGCGTCTCGACCAGCGTGAGGCGCCACGCGCGCGGGACGAGGAGCAGATCGTAGCTCCGGTGCTCCGCCTCGACCTCCAGGCGGTCCACGAGCTCGGCGATCATGCCGTGAACACGCCTGAGCACGACGCCGTCGCGCTCCATGACGATCGTCGCCTCGGCGCCCACGACCTCGTCCCTCGGCAGCCCCTCGGGATCGAGGCACAGGATCGAGATCTGGAACGAGAAGAGCTGCGAGATGGCCTCACGGCCGCGGAGCGCGCGGACCCGCAGGAGATCGCAGCGGAACGCCGCGGATTCCAGGCGGATGGTGAGCGGGTGTTTCACCGACATGGATAGCAGGAGACCCCGGGCCGACGACCACGTCAAGCGATACGGCCATTGTCGCCCGAGGTTCCGCCGCGATGGCCGTCACCGGGTGAAGCGGCCGTAGAGCACGCGCTTCACGTCCACCGAACGACCGGGTGCCTCCGGCGCTCGCGGCGGTGGCTGCGGCGCCGGCGGCGGCGACTCGACCTCGGAGGAGGCCTGCGGCTCCGCCGCGTAAACCCGCCTGGGCGCGGCCTCGGCAGCCCGCGGCGCCGCGGGGCTCGGGGGCACCGCCGGACCCGCCGGCGACGCCGCGGGCCCCGGCGCCGCTCGCGGCGGGCTGTCCGGCGGCGGAGGCTCCGCGGCCGGCGAAGCAACGACGTCGCGTCCGGCGGCAGGCGCGCGATGCGCAGGTTCTTCGAGCTCGGCGGGCGACACGCCGCGAACGGGGTGCGGCGCGCTGTCTGACGGACGATTCACCACAAATGGCAGCGTGCCGCGCTCCAGCCTCTGCGACGCCATTCCCGTGGCGGTCGGGAACGGTTGCGTGAGGAGGAGATCTTCGCGTCCTCGGCGCCGAGGTTGAGGAGCCGGCGCCGGCGGAATCGCCGGCGGCAGGTCCGGGCGGAACGGCAGCGTGGCGGGCTTCAGGCGCGGCGCCCCCTCGGGCTCATCTTCCAGCGGCACGGTGTGGAGCAGGTGCGCTCTCGAAGGCACAGCGCCGTGCCGCGCAGCGCCGTCGGAGCCCCCGGCCTCCGACGTGCCGGAGACCGTGGGAATCGGCGCCGGCTGCGCCCTCGCAGCCGGCGTGGAGCTCTCGGGCCACAACAGCGGCTCTCCCTCGACCTCCACGGACGCGGCCGCCCGCATGGACGCGAGCGCCAAGCGGCTGGGCAGCGCGAGTTGCCCGCGCCACACGAGCGTGCACCGCTCCTCGTCGGCGTCGATACGGAGCGTGTCCGCGCTGAGCACGAGCGTCCCATTCGCGATGCCGTGCTCGGTCAATCCGGAGACCCTCGCGAGGCCACGCGCGCGCGGCACCCTCGTGGCGAGCCGCGGCACGCCGGGGCGCACGCCGTGGAGCACGATCCACTCACCGCCGCGCAGGCGGTCGAGCCGCTGATCACGCGGCGCTGCCTGGAAGTATTCCCACGCAAAATCATCGGGGATATCCGCGAACGGAGCTTCGACGCTCGTCCTCTGGCACGCGCCGAGGAGCTTGCGCCGGGAGGGCCATGTCCCCCCGATCGGGCCGAGACACGCGGGCCTGCGCGGGTCGGCCGGCGCGACGAGGTTGGGCTCCCCGTCGCCGGGGAGCGCCCCCACACCGATGGGGTTGTCGAAATACCCCGCCCCGCCGAACGCCCGCTCGTACACGAGTGGCATTCGCTGGAATGACGCGGTGTGGCGGACCAGGAGCGACTTCTGCAGGAGCGTGCGCCCCTCGTCGGCCACGGCCAAGCCCACCTGCACCGACCGCGCAGGCGCTTCGGTGGGTGAGTAGGCGTGTCCCGTCAGGACGACATCGACCTTGGTCAGATGAGGCGCCAGATCGCGGGTGATTCGGGTGCTGCTGCTCGGGTCGCCGTGATGCGGGACGTCGTGCTCGATGATGCGCTCGGGCTCGATCCGTCGCATGGTGCCGTCGGGCACGAGGCAGAATGTCGCTTTGACCACGATCGTCGCATGGATACGGCCCCGATAACGCCAAGCGATGGCCGCGGCGGCGCAGCCCGGTGCGGTCGCGATCACGTCATTCGAGAACAGCCCGCCGCTCATTTCCTCTCCTCTCGTCGCCTCTCCAGGCGCCCGACCCGCGAGGCCTCAGGGGGCCCGGATCTATCTTGACACCACGTTCCATAGAAGGAAATGGTGAACCTTCGCCCGCGTCATGCTCAGCGGGGGCGGGGCGAAGGAAGTCCTGACGTCTCGGAGACGTCAAGCCCCCCGCTCATCCGCCGCGCACCGCAGCGCGGGCCGTGGCCGCGCCTCTTGCAGGAGAAAGCGACCAGGATGTCCCGACCGCACTCATCGCACTGGAACCGTAGAGATCCATGCGCGAATGCTCCGCAGCGCAGGTAACCGCGAAATGCCTGCGCTACGTACCGAGGTAGCGGCCGCTCGTAGGGTTCGCCGGCGTGTGTGAGGAACGATTCGAGCTTCTCTCGAACCAGCCCATGAAGAACCGTCTCCTCGGGGCGACCGGGCGCGTACCCCGCCGGAAACTTCGCCCTCGGCGCAAGAGGCACCGCACCCGGTCCAGCAGAAACAACGGAGGCGCCGCTTGAGGCCAACATGGCCCCGCACCCCGACGCCTCCGTGCTAAGAAGCAGGAGCTCTCAAGATCCCGGCGGCTCCGATGGGGCGCGACGGTTCGCCCCCGCGGTACTAGAGCGAGTCGCTCCCGTCCCGCCTCAGGTGTGCCCGACGCCCAAGAGCTCGACCTCGTTGAACCCGCTCACCGTGAAGAACAGGCGATTATAGCTCCCCAGATAGAGGTGCCACTCGTCCCCCGCGCCGCTGAGCTTCGTGCAGTCGATGTGCAGCTCCCTGGCGGCGTCGAACGGGCCTCTTTGCGGCACGAGCTCGATCCACTCGTTGAGCTTTCGCTCCTCGGAGCCCAGGAGCCCCGCCTTCGACAGCTGCTTCTCGTACTTTCTCGCCCACGTGATCGTCCAAGTCACGTCCGCCTCCTGTCCCCCCCGGCCAGCGCGTGGGGGCCAAAATTATCGAGGCCCGGTCGAGAGCCGTCAAGTCACGCCGGAGTCGCGCGGAAAAAACTCGCAGGCCGTTCGCGGAGGGCTCATCGACGCTACGACCGGCGGCCGAGCGGCGCCTCGCCGCCCCGCCTCGACGCGGGCGGCGGCCCCGCGCGGCGCGGGCGCCTCAGGTCGCGCATCTTCTCGAGCTCGAAGAACCCCGCGAACGCGACGCCGAGCAGCGGGTAGGGGAACAGGATCGCCATCGTCAGGAGCACGCCGAGGTGGAAGAGCCACGCGGCGCCGCAGAAGACGACGGCGATGCGCCGGCTGAACAGCGCGAGCGGGGCGCCGAGCTCAAGGGCCAGCGTCGCGGACGCGAGCGGCGGGAACAGGAACGGATAGCGGACCAGCGCGCCGCCGAGCGGAGAGTGGGTGTCGCCGAGCGCGAGCTTCCGCACGTTGTCGTGAGCGATGATGTCGCGCAGGATGTCGCTCGTCGCCCACGCGAGCCCGCTGTTCCGCAGCTTGGTGATCCCCGCGATGAAATAGGCGATCACCGTGATCGCGCAGAGGAGCCGGATCGGCCAGCCGTAGCGGCCGTCCGGCTCCGGCGGCGCGGCGCCCGCGCGGCGCGCGGCGCGCGCGTCGAGCGCGTACGCGTCGGCGGCGGGCGCGAGGGCGAGCGCGATCACGTGGAGCACGAGCAGGTTCTCGGTGTGGAACACCATGCCCCAGGAGCTCCGGTAGCTCAGCACCCAGAGCAGGAGCGCGCCGAAGACCGGCCCCAAGGCGCGGAACCGGTAGCCCGCGACGAAGGCCGCGCCCGCCGCGATCGCCGCGGCGACGAGGCCCCGCACCGCCCAGAGCGGGAGCGGCGCGGACAGCGCCGAGACCACGCCGATCGGCCGGAAGCTCTCCGGCGGCAGGTGCCCGACCCGCTGGAGGTGCACCGCGCGGACGCACAGGTACACGAGGGCGAAGCCGCCGACCAGGAGCCGCAGGATCGCGAGCCGCTCGGCGGGCGCCTCCGCGAAGAAGGCGCGGTCGAATCGCTCGAGGAGCCGCCTCATCGCGCGCGCACCTTGCAGCGCGCGTGGCGCTTCGCGTCGGTGGGGGTCTCGTGCCCCTCGAAGAACGCCACGGCGTCGAACGTGTCGGTCCGGATCTCCACCGCGACGAGGTCCGCGAACCCGTCCTGCTCCGCGACCCGCGCCGCGATGCTGCGGCAGAGCGCGCGCGTGGCGCGGGGGCCCTGCCGGATGCCGTTCGCGAGCGTGGCCTTGGCCTGCAGGACCTCCTCGCTGCCCACGAGCCGCGGCGGGAGCGGCCGTCGCTCGCCCCGGGAGTCCACGCCCACCGCGCGCTCCACCGTGGTGCTCGCGTCGCGTCGACCGCGGGAGAACATGGGGTAGGTCGACAGCGGGAAGCTGTCCACGGGGGGACGTCGGAACAGCGGCGCCAGCATGAGGAGCAGCATCGCCGCGGTCACGCCGTACGCGTACGCCCTGCGCGCGGGCGCGCCGGCCGGGCCGTGGCCGCCGGCGGACCCTGCGCTGCGCGGGGCGCTGGCGACGTGCGCCGCGTGCGCCGGGGGCGCCGCGCCCGCCGCGCCCGCCCCGCCGGTGGCCGGCCCCGCGGTCACAGCCGCCCCGCGGGCGGAGCGCTCCGCCCGGGCACGAGGCCCAGCATCCTGCCGCCGTGGCCGAGCGCGGCCCAGGCGTGCTGCACGTAGTCGATGCGGATCCGCGGGGAGGCCATGCTCTCGCTGAAGCCGCCCTCGATGGTCACATTGCGCGCGCACGCGAAGCAGGTCGCGCGCGACCACTGCTGCCGCACCAGGAAGCCGAGCACCCGCTCCATGAGCGCGCGGTCGGCCGCGAGATCCTCGCCGCGCGCCTCCTTGACCGCCATCGCCGCGGCCAGCGCCTCGCCGAAGCCCGCCGTCGCCGTGTTGTGCGGCGGCAGCACGTTGCCGAAGCCGTAGCCGCCCACCAGATCGGGCGTCACCCCGCTGTCCTCGTCGAGCACGAGGCGCGACTTGAACGCCACGTAGTCGAGGCAGAACCGCTCGTAGTCGTCCCGGCGGTGGTGGCCGAGCGCCGCGCGCGCCGCGAGGCAGTGCCAGTTCTCCTCCATGTACACGAAATCACTGGCGAAATGGTCCCAGTAGCGGTTCGCGTAATAGCCCATGGCCCGGTCGACGGCGGCGCGCACCTCGGCCGCGGGCGGGAGCGCGGGCCCGGGCTCGCTGGCGGCGAGCGCCTCGAGGAGGGTCAGCGCGAGCACCGACTGGCCCCCCTCGTAGAGCTGCGTGGGGCCGAGGACGGGCGCGGCGCGCGCGAGGTCGAGCTGCGGGGCGAAGCCGCCGTCGTCCCGCTGCGTCGCGAGGATCATGCGGGCCAGGCGGCCGATGAGCGCGTCGTGCGCGTCGCCCGCGAGGTCGCGGCACGACAGGAACGCGACCAGGCTCAGCGCCGTGGGGTTGAGGTTCGCGACCGTCGTCGGGCTGTCGGCCGGGTAGACGAGCGCGCCGATCGCGCCGCCCTCGCCGGCCCGGCGCTCCAGCTTCGCGAGCAGCCCGAGCGAGCGCCGCACGGCCGCCTCGATCCGGGAGGGCGCCGGCGCCTCGCCCGCGTCGTTAGCGCCGCCTGCGTCGTTCGCGCCGCCCGCGTCGTTTGCGCCGCCCGCGCCGTCCCCGAGCTCGCAGAGGGCGAGCGTGGTGCCGGCCTGCCGCGCGATCGAGAAGCTCTCGAACGAGGCGCGCCCGCTGAACGGGTCGACGAGGTAGCGGAACATGCCGTCCTTCCGCTGCGCGTCGACGATGTAGCGCTCGGCCGCCGCCGCCGCGGCCTGGACGGTCGCCTCGGTGAGCGGGACCCCGGGCTCGCCGAGCCGCGAGAGCAGGTGGAGCGCGCCCGCGTCGTCGATCACATAGCTCAGCGTCTCGATCCGCAGCAGGCCGTCGCGCAGCGCGGCGTCGTCGGCGCTCGCGGCGCCCCGGCCGCCGGGCGGCTCGGGCTCGCCGAGGGCGCGGCGCAGGACGGCGAGGTCCGCGCCGAAGCGGAAGTCGGGGACGCCGGCGAGCGGCGCGTGCGTGTTGAAGGCGTCGAGCGCGATGAGCTGCCACGGCATGAGGCAGCGCTCCGCGAGGCAGAGGCCGTCGAGCCCGGGGCGCAGCGACAGCCCGGAGAGGCCCGGTCCGGGCGTGTCGAGCGGTTGCACGGCCGAGACCACGTCGATCTTGAGGGGGCCGCGCAGCGCCCCGGCGAGCGCGTCGCGCAGCGCCGCCGCGGCGCCCTCGCCGGGCGCGGGCTGGAGGCATCGGGTGGCGACGTCGGCGGCCCTGGGCGCCCGGCCGCGGCGGACGCGAGCGCGGGTGAGGTGGGTGATCACGAGGGTGGAGCGCCCCGGCCGCGGGGGCGCGTCGCACGCGGCCGGCGCCGTGGTCCTGAGCGACGGCGCCTTGCCCCGCGGCGGGGGGCGCGCGTCGAACGACGCGAGCGCGTCGCGCAGCGCCGCCCCGGTGCGCGCGGGCGCGCCGCCCGGCACGGGCAGGACGTCGGCCTTGGCGGTGCGGTGGCGGAGGGCCAGCGAGAGCGCGGCCGCGAGGGCGAGCGCGGCGAGCGCGGCGAGCGCGGGCGAGGGCCGGCGGCGCGAGCGGAGCAGGCGGAGGCCGCCGGTCGAGGCGACGCCCCAGCAAGCGAAGGGCAGCGTGAAGAGCGCGACGACCGCCCAGACCGCGAGCAGGGCGGCCGCGATGCCGGCGCCGAGGCCGCGGTTGAGCGAGGCCACGTAGACGGCCGACGAGAGGAGGCCGTGGCTCAGGAACGCGAGGTAGCCGAGCGAGAAGAAGGACGTGACGCGGAAGGCGCGCGGCGCGAAGGGGTGGGGGAGGAGCGAGAGCGAGGCGGTCGCGGCGTGGAGCAGCGCGAGCGCGTGCGTGACCGCGGCGAAGAGCGTCCACGACCGGAAGGGGAGGGAGAGCCCGGCCCAGGCGAAGACGGGCGCGTGGAGGGCGCTGAGCAGCGCGACGGTCCAGCGCCGGGCCGGGCGGGCCTCGTCGCGGTCGCGGCGCTCGGCGGGCGCGGGGGCAGCCGCGCCCTGGGCTACGGCGTCCTGGGGCGGCTCCGGGGGGGCGCTGTCGTGGAGCGGCTCCGTGGGCGCAGGGGGGGCGGTGTCGGGCGCCTGCATGGTGCGGCGACGCTTACCACGACGCCGGGGTTGCACGATCGCCCCGCGGCGCAGCGGGCGCGGGCGCTGCGCGCAGCGGGCGCGGGCGACGCGCGCGGCGCAGGCGATGCGCTCGACGCCGAGGGGCGCCGGAGGGGGCGATGCGCTCGGGGGTTTCCATCGTGGTATCGTGGTATCCGCGCTGTTGTTCGCAGGGATCCTCCGGCTCGCCCCGCCGCCCGACACGACCTCGCACCATGAACCCAGCACTCGTGTCCCTGCAGGCGCGGCTCGGCGGGGCGCTGCACCGCCCGACCCCGGAGACCCTGGCGCTCTACGGGACCACCGCGCTCTTCTACCGCTACAAGCTCGAGGCGACGCAGTGGCTCGAGACGGGGGTGAAGGGCCGCCGCGCGTTCGTGCTGGTCGACCTGCGCCGCCGCGTCGGCCCCTTCGGGGTCGACGTCGCCGACGACGAGCCCGCCGAGCTGCGCGTCCGGCAGGCGGTCGCGGTGGTCCTGCCGGGGGTCGCGCTCGCGTCGCCGCTGGCGCCCGTCGACTGGCCGCCGGCGCCCATCGTCCCCAGGCGCGGCTTGTTCTCCAGGCGCACCATGACCCCGCACCTGTTCCTCCTCGATCACCCGATGCCGCCGTACACCTGGACGCTCGCCGGCGGCGAGGCGCCCGTGCTCGCCGCCGGGTCGTTTCGCTTCGCCGGCTGCTTCCATGGCGTGCTCTACGCCGTGCAGGAGGGCCCGACGCTCGACGTCGATGCGGCCGCCCGTGCGCTCGACGAGCTCGCCGATCTGGCGGCGCTGCCGTGGCGTGCGCCGTCGCCGGAGGCCATCGCGGTCTGGCACGCCGGGGTTCTCCGTGACCAGCGCAGGGCCATGTGGGTCGTCGTGGCGTTCCTCGTGGCGTTCGCGATGCTGAGCCTCGCGCTGTCGTACGCCTTCGCGTGACGCCACCCGGGCGGCCCCGCCGTGCCCATCGACGTCAGCCCCCGCGACGACAGGAGCCGCGAG
The DNA here is from genome assembly GCF_004135735.1 of Sorangium cellulosum. GTDB lineage: Bacteria > Myxococcota_A > Polyangia > Polyangiales > Polyangiaceae > Sorangium > Sorangium cellulosum_F. The sequence continues at coordinate 2,273,247 of NZ_CP012670.1, forward strand.
CGGTCACGGTGCACGGGGGGCGGTTCGTGACCTGCGCGAACCACCGTGCGCCTCGGCGGCGCAGGCCGTGTCCCGCTCAGTCGCTCGCGCAGTCGAGGAGGTCGCCTGCGTCCGCGCAGATCGCGGACATCTGTGTTCCCCCGTTCCTGCAGGTGAAGAGACCGACGTTGCCTAGATGGTGGAGGGCGACCACCTTGCCGCTCACGCCGTGGATGACCGGCGATCCGCTCGAGCCCCCCGCGGTGTCGCACGAGTAGCCGACCTGCGTTCGCGAGGCCGTGAGGTAGTAGGTCTGATTGCGCGTGTCGACCTGACAGCGGAGCGTCTGCGCCGCATCCCTCCAGTAACCGACCTCCTTCGGGCCTCCGCCGGGATGCTGAACGTACCGGAACGACTGGGCGCCGTCGGGGCTCGAGACGGTGACATGATCGCCCTTCGCGAGGGAAAAACCGGTGAAGTGGACGCGCACGAACGTGGCGCCAGGCGACGTGATCGCCCGCCTCCAGCCCCCCACGTACGGGTGGGGCGTCTCGGCGCCGTAGGCGATGACATCGCCCGCGCGGACCCGCCCGGACGCTGCCTCGAATTCGCCTGCGCCGTCGGCTCTGTTCGCGCCGGGATCGTCCACGTTCGCAGCACACCCCGCGACCGCGACGAGCGACGTCGCGATCAGAATGCTTCTGTTCGTCATAACCCCCCTTCCGCCTCAGCTCACTGCTTGCGAGCTGTGCGAGCGAGCGGAACGCGTAGGATAGGAGTGGACGACGAATCCGGCAAACAGGTGGCCACCGGAGCGGAGGCAGGAAATGTTCGTGTGCTCCGAACACAACTCGTGTGGCGCAGGGCGCAAGGGACGATGCGGTTGCGTTGATCCGGGGCAGGCGTGGCGGGTCGACCAATAGGTCTCGCTTGGTTCAATCGGATTTGCTGGCCTGGGCGCGCCCGGCGCTCTGGAGCCGCTCGCGGCGCTGCTCCGCTGGCCCGGGCGGGCTCTGCCGCGACGCACGGAGGCGCCGGGCATCGGACGCGGTATGGACACGCAGCGCGCAAAGGCGAGACGCGGCCGTGGTCGCCCGCTCGCGATGCTGCTGGTCGCGGCCCCGTTCGTCTGGGGAGGCTGTGGCCGGCCGCCCATCGCACGTCGCGTGGAGCCTCGGGTCCGCGCCGTCCTGGAAGCGCATGCGACCGCGGCGCGTCCGGCGCCGCCGCGAGAGGGGTCGGTGCCGCTGCTGCTCGTCGCCGACGGGGGCGGCAGCGCGCGTGCGCCCGAGAAGCGCGCGCCGGCGGAGGTCGTCGTGTCGGCGGGCGTGCCGTTCGCGCCGGGCGCGCTGCGCGACGTCCGCCTCCTCCGCCTGCGCGACGCGCTCGGCGCGGCGGTCCCGCTGCGCGTGAAGCCGCTCGCGGTCTGGCCGCTCGACCGCTCGATCCGCAGCGCGCTCATCGCGTTCCACGCCGCGCTCCCGCCAGGCGCGCGCGCGATCTACGCGCTGGAGTACGGCGCTCCGGCGGGCTCACCCGGACAGCGGGCCGACGCGCCCGGCGCGCGGCCCGCCCTGCTCGACGAGGCGCTCCTGCCGAACCCCGACGGGCCGATCGCGGCCGTCCTGCCGCCGTCGTGGTACGCGGCGAGCGAGGTGTGCGGGCCGCAACTGCCGGCCATGGACGACCGCCGCTTCCCGGGGTTCGAGAGCGGCATCGAGCGCGGGCTCGAGCGCATGACGCCCGCCTACGACACGTATGGAGTGAGCTGCGCGGGCGCGCACCGCACGTACTACGACGGGCCGCACGCGCTCTACCAGCGCTTCCTCCGCAACGGCGACGCCGGCCGCTACCGCCGGGCGCGCGCCGAGGCCCTCTGGTACCGGCAGCACGAGCTCAGGTTCTCCCCGGATCGCCGGGTCGCGGTCCACGTGTGCGAGCGCGAGGACTGGACGCCGGAGAGGCCGCTGTCCTGGCAGGTGCTCCGGCGCATGCTCGGCCAGGGGATGCTCGACGACCACCTGCTCACCGGTGACCCGGCGGCGAGGGAGGCCGTGCTCGCGATGGGCGAGGCGCTCCGGCGGAACCTGCCCGCGCTCACGGAAGGAAAGAAGGAGGACGTGCTGCGCGTCACCGAGCGCAACATGGCCTGGGCGATGATGACCCTGTCGAGCGCCTACGCGCTCGACCCGCGGCCGGAGCTGCGCTCGGCGCTGCGCGGGCTCATGGATCGCACGGTCGCGTGGCAGCGGCAGGGCACCTCGGGCGCGTTCGAGCACGATCTGCACCGCGCCGATCCGTCGGAGTGCGAGCGCGGCCCGCGCGGCGGGTCGCCGTTCATGACCGCGCTGCTCGTCGACGCGCTGATGGACTACCGCGCGCTCACGGGCGACGCGCGGGTGCGCGAGGTGGTCGTGCGCGCGGCGAGCTGGCTCTCGGAGCGCGCGATGACCTCGGACCGGCGCGCCTTCCGCTACCTGTGGGGCTGCGAGACGGACGCGTACGACGACAGCGGGACGGCCGATCTCAACCTGCTGATCGTGCCGGTCTTCGGCGCCGCCTACGCGCTGACGCGCGATCCGCGGTGGCTCGCGGTGGGCGACGCGCTGGCCGACGTCGGCGTGAAGGAGATGCGGGTGAAGCAGCCCAAGCAATGGAACCAGGCGATGCGCGCGTTCGGGCGCTACCTCGGGTACCGCGCGCGACCCGACCCGGGTTGAGCCGCGATCCGCAGACGACCCGACCCGGGTTGAGCCGCCTGGATGAGCCCGACCCGACCCAGGTTGGGCGAGCCCACCCAGGTTGGGCGAGCCCACAGGTTGGGCGAGCCCACCCAGGTTGGGCGAGCCCAGAGCGAGCCTCAGGTCGGCTGCGCTACAGCGCAGGTTGGGCAGAGCTGCGCTGCGCGCACCGGCCCAGCATGGCGGGAACTGGCGGCCGCCACCCACCGAGAGGGGCAAATCCTTGAAATGATTCACGCTGACTCATGGCGCGGCGTTTGTCTGTGTTCGCCGGCCATGAGCCAGCCTCGCGAGATCGCTCCAGGCGCCACCTACCTGGTCACCCGGCGTGTCCTGCGCCGCCACCTCCTCTTCCGCCCCGATGCGGCCATCAACCAGCTCATGGTCTATGTACTTGCTGTCTCGGCCCGCCGCTACGGCGTCGAGGTGCATGCTTTTTGCATGATGTCGACGCATTTGCACCTCGTCGTGACCGATGTGCATGGCGTCCTGCCGCGATTTTTGCAGTTCTTCCATCGCATCGTGGCGCTTGGCACCAAGGTGCTGCGCAAGTGGGAGGGGCCGGTTTGGGACCATGAGGCCACGAGCGTGGTACGGCTGCTGACGCAGGCGGCGGTGGTCGAGAAGATCGCCTACGTCCTCGCGAATCCCGTGGCCGCTGGCCTGGTCCGGCATGCGAGGGAATGGCCGGGTGCCAAGGCGGACGTGGATGAGATCGGCCGTGGCATGCTGCACGCGGCGCGTCCCTCGGTGTACCTCGACCCGACGAATCCGCAGTGGGTCGAGGAGGCGACGCTCCCACTCGCGCTGCCGCCAGCCATCGAACAGGACAATGCGGAGGGTTTTCGGCATCAGGTCGCCGCCGAGCTCGAGCGCCAGGAAAGGGAGGCCCATGCGCAAGTGGAGCGGCAGGGGCTCGGCTTCCTGGGCGCCGAGCAGGCCAGCAAGGTCTCCCCGTACGAACGAGCCACGAGCTTCGAGGGGTTGCGTGAGCGCAATCCGACGTTCGCAGTCGGCCGTGACCAGGGCGACGCATGGCGCAATGCTGCTGCCGCAGTGCGCGCATTTCGCGCGTCGTACCGCGCTGCGCTCGAACGATGGCGTGCCGGCGTGCGCAGCGCGTTGTTCCCGGCGGGAACCTGGTGGATGTACATGTTTCACGGCGCCAGCGTGAACGACGTGGTGCTCGCCGTTTAGGGCCGCTCGCCGGAGCGCGACAGCGAAGCGGGCAGGGGCGAGCGAGGGCTTCGACGCGCCATCGTGGGGATGTGCGTTCGCAGAAGGTGGAGCAGGCAGCAACTCTCCCGGCAGCGTTGCGCGAATGGGTACGCATGCGCCATGCCGCGCCGAGCATGCGTGATGCGCGCGAGGGCCGGTCCGCTGGAGGTTGCCCTTGATCGAGCGGTGCTGTTTCGTGGCGGTTGGCCATCCTACATCGATAGGGCAACCTGGTCGCAACCTGGGTCGGATAACCTGGTTGAACCTGGTCGCAACCTGGGTCGGATAACCTGGTTGCAACCTGGGTCGGGTCGTCTCCTCAGCTCGCAGGCCGGAGCCGGAACGCGCCGCACTCGGGGTGCTCGATGCGGCCGGCAAAGAGCGAGCCATCCAGGGCGAGATCGCCCTTCATGCTCACGGTGACGTAGTTGGGGGGGCGCTCGAGCCAGGCGCCCGGCGAGAACGTCGCTGTCCGTGCTTGCGCGTCGTAGCGGCCGCGCATGAGGTACTTGCCCGAGACGCCCGACTCGGCATGGTGGAAGCCGAACACGGCCTTGATTCTGCTACCGCGCACCTGGAGAATCCGGAACGTCATCTCGGTGGTTCCCTGCGGACAGTCATAATCGCCGATCCACGTCCGCGTGCGCTCGAACGGGTTCTCGCCGTGGTCCTCGTCCGGCACCCAGGCGTCGTCCGACGGCTCCGCGGCGGGGGGCGGCTCGCCGAGGACGATGTACACCGTCTGGGCGGGCGGCAGCGCGGCGGCATGAGGCTCGCCCAACGTGGGTGCGGGGCCGCAAGCAGCGAGCAGCAAGGCCGCACCAGGGACCCCGCGCAGGAGGGCAGAGCGCCAACGGGAGACGGGGGCGTTCGCAGGATCCATGCGCGTGATCCTACCATGAGGGCGCGCGGCGGATCCCGGGCCGGCGCGCCGCTCGCGGCGGCGCCCCACCCCGATCACCCCGCCCCACGCGAGCCCGCGCCGAGGAGCAGCGCGCGCAGCGCCGCCGCGTCTCGCTTCGCCCGCGCGGCGAGCGGCACGAGTCCGACGATGCACGCCACCGGCACCTCCCGCACGAGGATCACGCCGTTCTGGCTGCGAAACACGCCGAAATCGCACGCCCGCAGCCGCTCGGGGCGGATCTCGAGCATCAGGTCGACCCTGGAGCGCTTGCCCACAGCGCTGTCGAGCGCGTCGGTGCAGTGCACATGCGTGCGCCTGGCAGGCCGGATGCCCTCCCGCGCGATGCCGTGGACCGCGTCCACGCTGGTGCCGTGCCAGATGGGCGCGTCCCCGTGGACCTCCTCCCACGACGCCTCCAGCCCGGCGAGCGTCACCGGCATCCCCTCGCGCGAGTGCCCCTGCGAGGCGCGCACCCGATCGCCCCTCAGATCGAGGCGGTTCTTGGTGTTGTTCTCCACCGCCGCCTCCAGCAGCGAGCGCGGGATCCCGAGCGCCCTGAGCACGTCGTCCACCGCCACCCAGCCGGCATCGTCCATGGCGATGCCCTGCGAGGGCGCCCCGTGGCGGAGCAGCCAGGAGAGCTTCCTGCTCGTCTTGGTCAAGTGATCGCGGCTCATCGTCAACTCCAGTCCTTTCCAGCCGGTTCCGCCGGAGCCGCGCTCCGCGCGGTCGGGTCCCGGGAGAGATCCTCGAGAGATCCTCGCCGGCGGTGAAGGGTAAGCGCCCGGCTATCGTCCGGAAGCGGTATTTCTGGATAGGCCATCACGTTTCGCGATAGTGTCCCCGCATGCTCAACCTCGACTGGCTCAACGCCTTCGTGGTCTTCACCGAGCACCTCAACCTCACGCGCGCGGCGCGGGCGCTCCACCTCTCGCAGCCGGCGCTCCACGCCCAGATCAGCAAGCTCGGCGAGGCGCTCGGCGTCACGCTCTATCAGCGCCGTGGGCAGCGGCTCGAGCTCACGCCGGACGGCAAGCGCGTCGCGGCGTTCGGGCGCGAGGTGGGCGAGCGGACCCGATCGTTCGTCGATGTGCTCCGCAAGGGCGAGAGCCGGGAGCCGGTGGTGCTCTGCGCCGGCGAGGGCTCGTACCTGTACCTGCTCGGCGAGGGCATCCGCGCCTTCACCGCGCGCGCCGGCGCCCCGCTCCGGCTGCTCACGCGCGACCGCGAGGGCACGCTGGACGCGGTCACGACAGGCGAGGCGCACCTCGGCGTCGCGCCGCTCGAGGGTACGCCGGACAGGCTCGCCGCCGACCGCCTCGCCGAGGTGGAGCAGGTGCTGGTCGTCCCCGACGCCCACCCGCTCGCCCGCAAGCGCCGGATCAGGCTCTGCGATCTCGAGGGCGCCCGGCTGGTGGTCCCTGGCCCGTCGCGGCCGCACCGGGCGATGCTCGCGCAAGCGCTGCTCTCGGCGGGGGTCCGCTGGGAGCCGGCGGTCGAGGCCAACGGCTGGGAGCTGATGCTCCACTTCGTCCGGCTCGGCGTCGGCGTCGCGGTCGTCAACGCCTGCTGCCGCTTGCCCCGCGGCCTCGTCGCGCGCCCGCTGCCGGAGCTGCCGCGCAAGATCTTCTTCGTGATCCGTCGGCGCGGCGGCGAGCTGAAGGGCGCGGCCGCCGAGCTCCGGGAGACGCTGCTCGCGCACGGATCGGCGTGGCAGCGGCGTGGCGCCCGGAGGGCCCTCGACGGCCGACCGCCCACGTGACGCGCCAAGCCCTCGCTATCCTGGACGACAATGGGTCGAGAGCAGCGCTCTCAGGCGGCCTTCCTGGACCTCGATTTGCCCTGCTTCGCCTTCTTCTGCCCACCGAGGTCGTCCGGGCGGCTCACCAGCTTGGAGAAGGTGCTCGGCTCGCCGCTGGCCTTCTCGTCCTGGTAGACGAAGGCGAGGTTCGACTCCTCGAACTTGGCGAAGAAATCGTCCCACGAGATCTCCTCGAGGGTCTCCTCCCCGCTGTAGCCGGGGAAATCGACGCGGAGGATCCCGGGCTCGCCGTTCGTCTCGGTGCGCTTCACCGTCGCCGGGCGGCCGCCGCGCGCCTCCACCCACCTGCGGATCTCGTCGTGATCTTTCCCCCTGGCCGCGCCGCGGGGTTCCGCCTGGCTGGCCGCGCCGCGGGGCCATGGCTCGCGCCGGCGCGGCCAGCCCGCTGCGCGAGCGCCGGGCGGGTGCTAGCATCGCGTGTCGGGCCGCGCTGCGGAGGTTTCAGGGTTGACCGCGTACCACCTGCTTCTCCGAGCCGCTGTGCTCGCCGCCGTCACGGCCACGGCCACCGCCGCGGCCGCGCGCCCGCCCCGGCCGGAGCCCGTCCATCGGGCTGCGCCCTCGCCCCCGCGCGCCCCGCCGGTCGCGCGCTCCCGCACGCCCGCCCCGCCGGTGCGGCCCACCCCGCCGGTCGCGCGCTCCCGCACGCCCGCCCCACCGGTGCGGCCCACCCCGCCGGTCGCGCGCTCCCGCACGCCCGCCCCGCCGGTGCGGCCCACCCCGCCGGTCGTTCCCTCGTTCGAGCCCGCTCCCTGGCGCGCGCTCGTCGTGGGAGGCGGTCCGAAGGCGTCCATGAACCAGGTGGCCATCGAGGGTCACGTCCGCTACGTCCAGTCGCTCCTACCGGCCGCCATGGAGCGGCGCGTCCTGTTCGCCGACGGCAGCCGGCGCACGCGGAGCGTGCAGTACCTCGACGGCAGCCGCATGCGCTACCGCGCGCCCAGGCTGCCGCGCATCGACGGGGCGACGACGCGCCGGGGGTTCGACGGGATCTGGCGCAGGTTCGTCAAGGCGCGCCCGGACGCCCCGCTGCTGCTGTACTTCGCCGGCCACGGGAGCCCGAGCCCGCAGCGCAACCTCGACAACAACGTGTTCGACCTCTGGGGCGGCGGCGCCCTGTCCGTCCGTGATCTCGCCGCGCGCATGAAGGAGCTGCCCGACGACACCCCCGTCGTCCTCGTGATGGCCCAGTGCTTCTCGGGCGCGTTCGCGAACCTGCTCTTCGAGGGCGGGCGGCCCGACGGCGCTCTGGTCGAGCGCGACGTCGTGGGGTTCTTCGCGGCGACCAGGGATCGCCCCGCGTCGGGCTGCACGCCCGAGATCAACGAGGCCGATTACAGCGACTTCAGCAGCTTCTTCTTCGCGGCCCTCTCCGGCGTCGATCGCCTCGGCCGGCGCGTGCACGGCGCCGACTTCGACCGGAACCGGTTCGTGGGCATGGACGAGGCGTATGCGTACGCCCTCCTTCACCAGGCGACGAGCGACGTGCCGGTCGCGACGTCCGACGTGTTCCTGCGGCGCTTCGTCAGAAAGCCCGACCACGAGACCATGGCCACGCCCTATTCCCGGGTCCTCTCGTGGGCGAGCCCGGCCGAGCGCGCCGCCCTGGAGGGGCTGTCGGACACGCTGGGCCTCCGCGGCGAGCACCGGCTCCGCGTCGCGTACGACCTCGAGTTCGGGGCCGGCGCGGGCAAGCGGGACGTGGAGGACGTGATCTCGGCGCACCGGCTGCGTTTCATCCGGGTCGCCAAGAGCGTGGTGCTGGCGAGGGCGCTCCGGCAGAGCGGCGACCGCGCCCGGATCGAGCGCTTCGAACGGCTGCGCGCCGCGGAGGCGCGCAATCCGCTCGTCGAGGCCAGGGCGGCGAGTGTGGCGCGCCAGGCCATGCGACGGCGCGCCGCCCGGTGACGCCCGCGCCGCGTTGATTGGTGGGGCACCCGGGTGCACCCCCAACCAGCGCTGGGCGATCGCGCCCAGGGGCTCCTCCCGCTCGTCCCCGGCCTCGAGCTCGCCGTCGAGGACGTGGACGGCAGCCTCCATCGCGCTGCCGGCGAGCCATCCCCGGGGTAGCGCGCCGGTTGCGTGGCCGCTCGCCTCTGCGACGCTACGACGCCGAGACGAGCCGGGAGCTCGGCGACCGCCCTCGCGCGGCGGGCCGAGGGGCGCCCGCCTCTCGGAGGGCCGGTGAGCGAACGACTCGATGTCAGGGTGCTGAACCGCCGCGAGGAGCTCGAGGCGCTGCGCGAGCCGTGGGACGCGCTGTGGCAGCGCTGTCCGGCGGCGACGACGTTCCAGCGGCCGGAGTGGCTGCTCCCGTGGTGCCGCGAGCTCGGGCCCGAGGAGGTGCTCGCCCTCGTGCTCCGGTCGCCGTCAGCGCAAGGGCTCGTCGGCCTCGCGCCGCTCGCGATCCACCGCATCGGCGCGGAGCGGGTCGTCGCGCTGCTCGGCGCCGGGATCACCGACTACAACGATGTCCTGGCCGCGCCCGGGTACGAGCGCGCGGTCGCGGAGGCGGTGCTCGCGTTCCTCGGCGAGCGCGCGGGCGCCTGGGACGTGGCGGATCTCCACGACCTCCGCGGGTCGTCGCCCCTGCTCGAGGCCGAAGCGCCGCCCGGCTGGTCGGATGAGGTCGAGAAGCACGAGGCGTGTCCGCGGGTCGTGATCCCGGAGGGCGCCGGGCCGGACGATCTGTTCTCGCCGGGGATGCGCGCGCGGATCGCCCGGGCGCGGAAGCGGCTCGCGCGGGACGGCGCCCTGCGCGTCGAGGTGGCCGGCGCGGACAGCCTGGGCGAGCTGCTCGACGCGCTGTTCGCGAACCACCGGGCGCGCTGGATCTCGCGCGGCGAGGGCGGCGTGCTGGACGAGGCGCTCCGGCCGTTCCACCGCGCGGTCGCGGCGGGGCTGTGCGCGCGGGGCGCGCTGCGGCTGTTCGGCCTGCGGCTCGACGGGCGGATCATCGCGTCGCTCTACGGGCTCGCGGAGCGCGACGGGCTCGCGTCGTACATCACCGGCTTCGATCCGGCGTTCGCCTGGTACAGCCCGGGGCTCGTGATGCTCGCCAGCGCGATCGAGCATGCGGCGCGCGAGGGCGCGCGGACCGTCGACTTTCTCCGCGGCCGCGAGCCGTACAAGTACGCGTGGGGCGCCGTCGACCGCTGGACGTACCGGCGGCGGCTGCGGCACCGGGGCGCGCGCGAGGCCGCGGCCGTGGAGGGCGCAGCGCGACCGGACGGCCGCGGCGAGGTGGAGGGCGCAGCGCGACCGGACGGCCGCGGCGAGGTGGAGGGCGCGGCGCAGGCGAGCGGCCGCGGCGCCGTGGAGGACGCGATGCGTGCCGTGATGTCCGGCGAGGTGTCGCCGGAGGTCGGGCTGGTGCGGCTCCTGGGCGCCGCGGGAGACCTCGCCGCCGCGGAGCGCGCGATCGAGGCCGCCCAGGCGGGGGCGGGGGAGCCGGCGGCGCGCCTCGAGGCGCTGCGCCGCTGCGTGGCGGAGCGGCGCGCGGCGTGCGTGACGGTCGCGGAGATGCTGGGCGCGCACCGGGACGGGGGCGGCGCCGGGGCGGTCGCTCCGGCGCGCACCGCGGCGCTCTTCGACGCGCTCTGCGCGCGCTCGGAGGCGGCGAGCGTCGCGGCGTACTCGCTCGGCGACCCCGAGCTCCTCGAGCGATCGACGCGGGAGGTGGTCGAGCTCCTCGAGCGGTGGGGCGTGATCGGGCAAGGCCGCGCGATCCTGCAGATCGGCTGCGGGATCGGCCGCTTCGAGGCGGCGCTCGCGCCAAGGGTGCGCGAGGCCTGGGGGCTCGACGTCGCGCCGCGCATGATCGAGGCCGCGCGGCGGCGCTGCGCGGGGTTCTCGAACGTCGTGCTCGCGGTCTCCTCGGGCGTCGATCTTCGCGACGTGCCGCCCGCCCGCTTCGATCTCGTGTACGCGGTCGACTCGTTCCCGTACCTCGTCGGCGCGGGCGCGGCGGTCGTGGATCGGCACGTCGCGGAGGCGCGCCGGGTGCTCGTTCCGGGCGGGGAGCTCGTCATCCTGAGCTACTCGTACCGCGGCGACCCCGCGCGGGACGCGGCCGACGTCGCGCGGCTCGCGGCGCGCCACGGGTTCGACGTGCTCGTGAGCGGCGAGCGGCCGTTCTCGCTGTGGGATGGGCTCGCGTACCGGCTGCGGAGGATCGCGCACCGGTGAGGACCTCTCGATTCCCGCGCTCGTGCTCGTCGCGACGCTGCTGCTCTTCTGGCAGAACCTGCGCCCGCCGCGGCCCTCCGCGTCGGACGACTTCGCCCTGCCGTCACGCCCGGGGGTCGTGTTCCTGCTCCAGCTCCTCGTGAGCGTCTACCGCGGTTACTTCGGCGCGGGCATCGGCATCGTGATGCTGGCGCTCCTCTCCTCGTTCGCGGGGGGCGCGGACATCCACTTCGGCGCGCAGGCCGCGCCCTCCGGCGCGGCGTGGCTTGCGCCCGCGCCTCAGACCGTAGGGCGCGAGGTGGCGGCGACCCGGCCTGGCCTCGTGCCCACGAGCGCCGGATAGACGATCCCGGCGAGCGCGGCCCCGGCAAGCGGAGCGAGCCAGAACAGCCAGAGCTGCGACAGCGCCCCCCCGCCGGCGAACAGCGCCGGACCGGTCGAGCGCGCCGGGTTCACCGACGTGTTCGTGACCGGGATCCCGACCAGGTGAATGAGCGTGAGCGCGAGCCCGATGGCCAGCGGCGCGAACCCGGCCGGCGCGCGGACGTCGGTCGCGCCGAGGATAACCAGCACGAAGCCGAACGTGAGCACGATCTCGGCCACGAGGCACGAGAGGAGCGAATACCCGCCGGGCGAGCGCGCGCCGTAGCCGTTCGAGGCGAGGCCGTCGCGCACGTCGAACCCGGCGGCGCCGCTGGCGATGAGGTAGACGACGCCCGCGGCGACGATGGCGCCGGCGACCTGAGCGAGCAGGTACGGCAGGAGCTCTCGCGACGGCGCCAGCCGAAGCCCCGCACATCGACCCTCCTTCCCGCCACGCTCCTTGGGCAATCACGAGATCTTCGGCTCGCCGAGGATCATCACGAAATGCGCGGCGGTGTTCAGCGCGCGACGGCGGGGATCAGGCCGGCCCGGCGCCCGGCTCTCCGGCCTCGGCCTGCCGAGCCCCGGCGGCGGCCAGCGCGTCCTTCGGCGAGATCCGCTCGATGAGCAGCGCGGCTCCCGCGCCCAGGAACGTCACCCCGATCTGCAGCACGTACAGCCAGAACACCGCGGCGGATCCGGGGCCGATCACGTCGCGCGGGGCGACATACATCGACAGCCCGGCGTAGACGGAGACCTGGAATGCGCCGAAAAACCCGGGCGCGTTGGGCACGAGCACCCCGAGCGCGAGCACGCCCATCACGACGCATGCCTCGCCGAAGGTGAGCTCGGGGACGCCCGCGCCCCGGCACACCATCCAGATGCCGGCCGCATTGACGAGCCAGTACACCACCGTGACCGTCAGGAACGGGCCGGTGTAGCGGAAGCGGGGCAGGAAGCGCAGGCCGTCGGCCACGTGCTCCACGCGGTCGGCCAGCCAGACGCCGAGCCGCGGCGAGACCAGCCCGAAGACCCGCTCGGTGGCGCGGCGGGCCCAGGCGCGCCGCCAGTAGAACACCCCCATGGTCACGAAGCCGGCGAAGAAGACGGCGAGCGCGGTGTACGCGGCGCCGGGGACCACCGCCGCCGAGACCTGCAGCTCGCCGATGCGGTCCGGCAGGGGGTCGAGGGGCCTCGCGATCCGCAGCGCGATGAAGAGCAGCGCGCTCAGGTAGAGGCCGTCGAGCACCCGCTCGGCGCCCACGCTGCCCGTGGCCGCCCAGCCCGAGATGCGGCCCTGCTGGCGGATGAGCGCGGGGCGCACCAGCTCGCCCATGCGGAAGGGCAGGAGCAGGAGCGCGCCGTAGCCGATGAACGAGACGGTGAGCACCCGCCGCATCGACACCGGGTGCAGCGGCCGGAGCAGCCAGTACCAGCGCATCGCGCGCAGGGTCAACACGAGCAGCCACACCGCGCCGTAGGCCACGGGGATCCACACGGGCACGCGCGCGAGGTGCTCGGCCGCCGGCACGACCGGCAGGGTGCCGGCGCGCATCAGCCAGACGAAGCCGCCGGCGACGACGAGCGATCCGAGGAGCGCCAGCGCGCGGCGCCGAGGGAGGTTGCCGGCCGCCGGCGTGGCGCGCGCGTCGTCGCCTTCGTGAACCGGCGCCGGCTCAGCCATCGGCGCCGCTGCCCGCGCGGTCCGCGTCGGCCCGGGCCGGGGCGCCGCGGTCCTCGCGCGCGCCGCCGTCCTCCCCGGGCCGCGGGCGCCGCACCAAGAACATGGGCCGGTGCTTCACCTCGTCATAGATCACCGCCATGTAGAGCGCGATGACCCCGACGCTGGTGAGCATCAGCCCGCCGAGGATGAGCTGGAGCAGGATCACCGTGGTGAACCCGCTGAGCGCCTCGCCGTGCAGGTAGCGCCACAGGGTCTGCGCGCCGAGCCCGGCCGCGAACACCAGGGTGCCGAAGCCCATGGCCGAGACCATCTTCAGCGGCAGCGCCGAGAAGGCGATGAGATTGCGGATGGAGTAGCGGATGAGGCCGACCAGCGACCACTTGGTGGTGCCGTGGAGGCGCTCGGCCACGGCGAAGGGGATCTCGATGGTCCGGAAGCCCACCCAGGTCACGAGGCCCCGGAAGAAGCGGTTGCGCTCCGCGCATTGCTTGAGCGCGTCGACCACCTGGCGGTCGATCAGCTTGAAATCGGACGCGCCCCGGAAGTGGCCCCGCGCCGCGCCGGCCATGAGCGCGTTGAAGACCCAGGTCATCATCCGGTAGAGGAGGCTCTCGCGCGCCCGCGTCTCCTTGACGGCGCTCACCACGTCGTAGCCCTCGGCCCAGAGCTCGACCATGCGCGCGATGAGCGAGGGCGGGTGCTGCAGGTCGGCGTCCATGAAGATGAGCGCGCGGCCCCGCGCCTCGTCGAGGCCGGCGGCCATCGCCGCCTCCTTGCCAAAGTTGCGCGCGAGCGGCACCGGGCGCACCCGCGGATCCGCCGCGGCCGCGGCCACGAGCCGCTCCAGGGTGCGGTCGCGGGAGCCGTCGTCCACGCAGACGAGCTCGTAGCTCCGGCCGATCTTATCGAGGTGCCCGCGCACCACCTCGAGGCTGTGCTCGATGGCCGGCTCCTCGTTGTAAACGGGGATGACGACCGAGATGTCCACGCTCACCGCCGTGCCCTCGCCGGCTACCCGGGCCGCCGCGCGACGACCTTCATGCCGTGGCCGCGATCGGCGAGGCGGCCGGCGAAGTACACCGCCGCCAGCACCGAATTCACCAGCGGGCCCTGCCGCATCTCCGCCGAGCGGAAATTCTCCCAGAGCAGCGGGTCGGGATCGATCGCCAACACCTCGTAGCCGGTGTCCTCGAGCAGCGCGCGCATGGCCCGGTCGGTGAAGAAATAGAAATGCTCGGCGTGGTAGATCTTGAGCACCGCGTCCTTGTAGCGGCCGCCGCTCAGCCGATAGCTGAGGTCGGCCACCTTGTAGAACGGCGAGCGGAGCGTGGGCGTGCGCAGGAAGAGGATCCCGCCTGGCCGGAGCATCTCGCGCATCGCCCGGAGCGGCGACACCACGTCGTCGAAATGCTCGATGACGTCCATCATGGTGATGGCGTCGAGCGAGCCGCGCAGCCTGTCGAGGAGCGATTCCACCGGCCCGCACAGCACCCGGTCCTCGCCGAGCAGCGCCGCGGCCTTCTGGCAGGCGTCCTCGGAGATGTCGCAGCCGAGCGCGTCGTAGCCCGTCTCGCGGAGCTGGGCCGCGAACTGGCCGGTGGAGCAGCCCACGTCGAGCACCCGGCCCGACGGGGAGTAGCGCTGCAGCACGCCGATCCGCTCCTGGTTCTCCTTGCGGTACGCCTCGGCGCGCCGCGCGTCCTCCTCGCCGCCCATCCGCGCGTGGTACTCGGAGCGGTAGAATGCCGCGATCTTCTCGCGCGGCGCCGGCAGCCGGAAGCGCAGGCCCGAGGCGGGGCACTCGAAGATGCGCGCCTCGCTGGTGCGCACGCCCCATGACGACTCCACGCCGTCCTCGGCCTGCACGTCGAGGAAGACCCGCGCCCGCACGTCCGAGAACGAGGGAATGGGGCAGGTGGGCGCCTCCACGGACCCAGAGGAGCCGAATGAACGACGGCTCCGGAACAGCTCCGCGATCACGGCGGGAACTTGGCCGAACCCGCCGCGCGCTGTCAAGATTTCACGCAAGCGATCGTGTGACCTGTGCTAGGGCTCGCGCCCCAAGATGGGGAACAAGACGGGGACCGGGCCCGGGGCGCCCGAGGCCGAGGCCGACACGGACGCTGCCGCCGGCGGGAATGACGAGATCCCCGCCGACGCAGACGGCGAGGGGAGCTCAGGCGCGGAGGGCGCAGACGGCGAGGAGAGCTCCCCGCGCGCCGCGGGGCCCGAGGCCGCCGCGCTGGCGGCCGGGCCGGCGCGGCCCTCGCCGCGGCAGAAGCTCGCGCCGCTCCTGCGCGAGCTGCCGGCCGCGCTCATCGCGCTCGTCATCTCCATGTGCTTCGGGCTGAGCTTCGGTGTCAATTACGGCGTCAGCAACCAGACGGCGTACATGCTGGGCTCTCTCCGGCTGCTCGATCCCAGCGTGCTCACGAAGGACTTTTATGCGGCCGGCGCGGCCAACTACCACCCGGCCTTCGCCTATGTAGGCTGGCTGCTGCTCGCCATCGATCGCGGCGGCGCGGCGGTGGGCTGGGGCCTCGTGGTCACCGTGACGCTCGGCGCGATGTGCGTGTACTGGCTTGCGGCCGAGCTCCTGAAGCAGCGGCGCCTCGCGCTCGCCACCTTCCTGCTGGTGATGGCGATCGCCTTCGTCACCCGCACCCGCAGCGTCGCGGTCACCTTCATCTTCGATTTCATCCTGCAGCCCTCCACCCTGGGCAGCCTCTTCCTGCTCGCGGCGCTGCCGCCCTTCGTGGCCGGCCGCTATCTGCTCTCGGGCGTGTTCCTCGGCCTGAGCGGGCTGTTCCACGCCAATTACCTCATCCTCGGGATCGGCACCTTCGGCCTCACCCAGCTCCTGCTCGGCTGGAGCGGCGGCTGGAAGGATCTGGCGCGGCGCATCGCCATGCAGGTCGGGCCGGCCATCGCGGTATTCCTGCTCCTCTCCCCGCTCATCCTCAGCTCGGTGCGCTCGCCCGACGCGGCGCGCGCGCACGAGATCCTCTTCAACATCCGCTCGCGGCACCATTACGCGCCCACGACCTTCAAGGGCCGCTTCTTCCCGGTGGCGGCGTGGCAGATGCTCGGCCTCGGCGCTGGCGCGTGGCTCCTGCGCGGCCGGGAGGGGCGCGGGCGGCGCTTCGGCGCGGCGGTGCTCGCGCTGGCGATCCTCATATGGACCGGCACGCTGCTCACTACCTGGGTGCAGATCCCGCGCGTCGCGCAGGTCTTCGTGTGGCGCTTCGCGCCGTTCCTCGACCTCCTCATGCAGATGCTCGTCTGCGCGGCCTCGGCGAGCATCGCGGCCCGCCCCTCCCTCCTCCGGCGCATCCCGACCGCGGGCCTCACGCTGACGCTGGGCGGCTTCGTCGCTCTGGCCATGCTCGACAACGAGGGCGATCTGGCGCGGGCGCTCTGGCTGGTCCTCGCGCCCGGCGCCGCGGGCGCCCTCATCGGCGCGGCGGCGTCGCTGCTCGAGCGCCGGCGCGTCCGCCTCGCCCCGGCGCGCGCATTGTTGTTGCGCTTCGGCGCCTATGCGGTCGTTGCCTACGCGGCGTTCGCCTGCCTCCACTTCGCCGTGCCCGCGGTGAAGAGCTACCGGGAGCGGTCCAACGTGATCAAGGGTATGCGCGGGCCCGAGGACGATATGTACGCCTGGATCCGCGCCAACACCTCGAAGGATGCGCTGTTCCTCACGCCGCCGCAGCTGGCGCGCTTCCGGCTCATCGGCGAGCGCGCCATCGTCGTCGATTGGAAGGCCAGCACCTACGTGCCCAGCGAGCTGGTGGAGTGGTACCGGCGGCTAGAGGACGTCTCCGGGCGCAAGGGCTTCCGGAGCGCGAAGGAGCTGTTCAACGGCTACGGGCGTCTCGATGCCGCTCGGCTCGACTCGCTGCAGAAGAAATACAAGTTCAATTACGTGGTGGTGGCCCGCGGCCGGGAGAAGAACCTGCCCGGCAAGATCGTCTATAAAAATTCGCGCTTCGCGATCCTCGGCCTCGCCGGCTGAGACGTGATCAGGACTCGAGGCCGCGCTCGGGGGGGGCGGCGCCTCGCCGGCCAGGCCTCCGGCCGGATCGAGGAGCGCTTCGTGGGCGACACCCTCAGGATGCCCGCCTCCCGTTTCATGATGATCCTCGAGGCGCCGCGGGTCGCGTAGCCCCTCGGGCTACGCGCCAAGCCGGTCCCACGCGAGCTTCGCCGTGAGCACGAGGCCGAGCGCGACCACGAACCACCGCACCTTCCTCGGCTCGATCCGCCGGGCGACCACGGCACCGGCGAACGAGCCCAGCATGGCCGCCCCCATCATGATCGGCGTGGCGACGGGATCCACCGCCCCCGCGAAGAGGAAGGCGACCGCGGCGACGCCGTTGATCAGCCCGGCGAGCACCGTCTTGATCGCGTTCAGCCGGTGGATGTCCGCGCCCCCCGCGAACGAGGAGAGGAGCGCCAGCATCATGATGCCGATGCCCGCGCCGAAGTAACCGCCGTAGATGCTCACGAGGAGCTGGAGCAGGAACACGACCCCCGGGCGTGACGGCAGGGCGAAGTCGTCCGACGCGGAGGCCCCTGCGGAGGGCCGCGGCGGGCGCAGGTTCTGCCAGAAGAGCAGCAGCGTCGCGACGAGCACGAGCGCGGGCACGGCGGCGTCGAACACGCGCTGCGGCGTCACGAGCAGGAGCGCCGAGCCGGCGAGGCCGCCGAGCAGCGACGGCAGCAGCAGGACGCGGAGGACGCGGTGGTCCCGCGCGAGCTCGCGGCGGTACGCCCACGCCGACGCGAGCGACGCAGGCGTGAGCGCCACGGCGTTCGTCGCGTTCGCGGCGAGCGGGGGCAGGCCCGCCGCGATCGCCGCGGGGAACGACACCAGCGTGCCGCCCCCGGCCACCGCGTTGATGACGCCGGCCACGGCGGCGGCGCCGGCGAGGAGTGCGGCTCCGGTCAGATCCACGGCGCGACATGGCCCGACGCCGGCGTCGCTGTCAACCGCCCGCGCCGCGACGGTCCGGTCGCCGCGCCGGCCGCCGGCAGGGCGCCGCGAGGCCGCGCTGTTCGGCGCCGCGGCGTCGGCGATAGAATCGCGACGCCGCCGCCGCGGCGGCCGCTCTCTCCGCGGGCGCCAGGCGGACCGAGGGTCATGCCGCGATCCCATCTGCTCACCACCGCCGCGCTGCTCTCCGCGCTCTCGTCGGTCACGCTCCCGGCCCCGGCCGCCGCAGCGGGCGAGCGTGACCTGGGGCGTCCGCAGGTCTGGGGGGTCGACGACGGCACGCGCGTGCGCAGGGAGGACGCTGGCCTGCCGCTCTCGCGCGGCGAAGGAAACCCGCTCTTCCGGCCCGGTGAGCCGATCCGCCTCGGCGCGCTCCGCGCGGAGGTCGTCGCGTTCCAGGTGATCGTCGAGGCTGGCACGGAGCCCGTGCACGGCGTCACCGTGGAGCTCCCCGGCCTCGCGCCCGCGGCCGGCACAGGGGCGCCCGAGAAAGAGCCCGGCGCGCCCGCGAAAGAGCCCGGTGCGCCCGCGAAAGAGCCCGGCGCGCCGCAGCACCCGGGACACGCCCAGGGCGCCGCGGCCGCGCCGGCGATCTCGATCGCGCGCTTCGTCGAGCACTACGTCGAGATCAAGCGGCGCTCGCGCAACGAGCGACGTCCCGCCGAGTCGCTCGGGTGGAGCCCGGCGGCGCGGCCGCCCGACGACAGGCACCTCGGCTTCCTTCCGGACGCGCTCATCCCGGTCGATCTCGCGCCGCCCTGGGCGCCCTATCCGCTCGAGGTGGGCGCCCGGGAGACCAGGGCGGTCTGGATCGATCTCCACGTCCCGGAGGACGCCGCCGCGGGGGTCTACCAGGGGAACGTGCTCGTCCGCTCGGCCTCCCACGGCGACCTCGCGGCGCTCGATCTCAGGCTCGAGGTCGCCTCGGCGACGCTGCCGTACAGCCCGGTCGACTTCATCGCGTTCTACGAGGCCGGCGAGGTCGCCGAGCGGGTCGGGGACGGACCCGCCGTCGAGCAGCAGCTCTGGCAGCTCCTGCACGAGCATCACGTCGACGGCTTCGCGTCGGTCAGGACGCCCGCCGAGGTGGAGCGGCTGCGCGCGGCCATCGACGGCTCGCTCTACACGAAGGAGCACCGCTACCGGGGGCCCGGCGCGGGCGTCCCCCCGTCCGCGGTGGCGCTCGGCGCCTACGGCGGCTTCGGCGACCCCAGGGAAGAGACCCTCCCCCGCGTCGAGGCCGTCGCAGACCTCCTCCCGCCCACGGTGGACGACGTGATGCTGTACGCGATCGACGAGCAGTGCGAGAGCCCCCGCGGGCCCGGGTGGCGCCGGCTGATCCGCGGCTCGCGCCTGTCGTCGCGCATCCTCGTGGGGCACTCGTGCGGCGAGATCCACCCGCTGGAGCAGGACGTCGATCTCGTGCTCACGCCGGCCAACCGCTTCGACTCGGCGTGGGCGCGCGCCGCGCGCGAGGCCGGAAAGCGGCTCTGGGTGTACAACGGCGCGCTGCCGCGGACCGGCACCTTCATGATCGACG
This sequence comes from Sorangium cellulosum, assembly GCF_004135735.1. GTDB lineage: Bacteria > Myxococcota_A > Polyangia > Polyangiales > Polyangiaceae > Sorangium > Sorangium cellulosum_F. The sequence goes on from NZ_CP012670.1 coordinate 2,292,679, forward strand.
CGCCGCTCACCGGGCTCATGGCCAACGGCTGGATCGCGGCCTCGCACGAGGTGGGCCGCTGGTTCCTGTGGGAGACCGCATTCTGGCACGATGGCAACCGCGGCGGCAAGGGGCCGATCGACCCGTTCACGGTCGCCGAGAATTTCCACAACCAGGACGGCGACGCGTGCCTCGGCGACGGCATGCTGCTCTATCCCGGGACGCAGCGCGGGCCGTTTGCCTCCCGTTCGATCGGATTTCCCGGCGTGCTCCCCTCGATGCGCCTGAAGAGCCTGCGCCGAGGGATCCAGGACGCCGGCTACATCGCGCTGGCGCGGGCGGCGTCGCCCGGCGCCGCGGACGCGATCGTGAAGGAGGTGATCCCGGCCGCGCTCGACGAGGCGCTCGACACCGCGCCCACCGCGTGGAGCAGCGAGGGCGCCCCGTTCTTCGAGGGGCGGGCCGCGCTGCGCGCCCTGATCCCGAAGAATGCCTCGCTCGACGCCGCCTCCGTCCGCCGCGTGCTCGCCGAGGCGGCGGCCGCGCGACGCGCGCTCGTCCCGCGCGCGCAAGGCGCGGGCGAGGGCCCGGCGTGGGGAAAGCCGGGCGACCTCGGGCGGTGGCGAACGACGGGGTTGCTCCTCGTGGGCGTCGCGGCGCTCGTGGTGGCGATCGTTCTCTTCCGTTGGGGACGGTCGTATCGCAAGGCCGGGTGACCTCAACCTCGGGCAACCTTGACCTCAACCTCGGTCGGTGCCCCCAACCTCGGTCGGTGCCCCGTGCCCCCAACCTGGGTGACCTCAACCTCGGTCGGTGACCTCAACCTCGGTCGGTGGCGACCAACCTGGGTGACCTCAACCTCGGTCGGTGACCTCAACCTCGGTCGGTGGCGGCCTCAACCTCGGTCGGATGCCGGGTGGGTGACCTCAACCCCGGTCGGGCGTAGATGACCTCAACCCCGGTCGGCTCCGATGACGCGCGCTCGCGATTGGCGTGTCCTGGACGGACGCCTGTGATTCACGTGCTCGGGATGGATGGGGGAACGATCATTCAAGCAGGACGCCTGGCGGCGCTCTCCGCACGGGACGGGGTCGCCGGCGGATCGGGCGATGGCCCGTCCGCGCCGCGCTCAGGACGCCTTCATGATGAGCTGCTGCGCCTGCCGGCGGTCGCCGACGAGCGAGACCGCCGTCTCGGACGCGAGCCCGGCCGCGCCCTGGGAGGTGCGGCGGACCATGCCGAGCAGCGCATACCAACCTTGTTCGCTGCTCGCCAGGGCGCGCGCGCTGATGCCGTCCATGCGCACGAGCGTCTTGCGCGCCACGCGGAACATGCTCTGGTTGATGCCCTCAAGCAGATCGAGCGTGGCGCCGAGCCGCTCCTGCGTCTCGGTGCGGGCGTCCTCGAAGAAGCCGAATCCGGCGCGCACGATCTCATCCATGACCCCGAGGCTGCCCTCGACCCAGGTGGTGATCAGGCCCTCTCGCGGATCACTGCTCTGCGCTTGAACTGGTCTGCTGGTGACGCTGGCCTGGCCCGACAAGCTCTCATCCATCGTGAACCCCCTTCCTGGATTGGCAGGCCGTTCGCCCGCCGGTGGCAACGACTATCGATCTCCGAAGTCTCGGTCGGGTGATGGCGTGGCAACAAGGGCGTGACTTCCCGTCCATGGCCGGCCCATGGCGTGGCCATGGCACCTCCCCCCAACGGAATGCCCTCGCCGGAGCGCTCTTCCAAGCGCCCACCGCGTCCCCCCTGACGCCCGCGATTCCCGAAAGAACCTCGCTACAGGTAGGCATCATACCAGAATGGTAAGCTTGCGGCCCCAGGAAGATCCTTAATCCTTGGCAGGTGCCTCCCGGACGGCTAGGGTCCGGAGGTGCCGACGAGCAGCGATCGATTCGTGATGGGAACCACGCTGACAACGCTCCTTGCCGCATCCTGCGCATCCTCCAGGGTGCCGCAAAGCGAGGCCCCGTCCGCGCCGCGGGATCCTGGAATGCTGGTCTTCGACCTGCGCGAAGGCGACATTCACAACCACTTTTTCCGTCGTGGCAGCGTCGCTGCGCACGTCCTCACGAGGTCGGGCGCGTCCCCGCGGCTCATCGTCGCTTTTCCGGCAGGGAACATGGGAATCGCGGCGTGGTTCGACAACGCGGCGGCGCGGGCGGAGCTCTCGGTGGAGGGCGGCCTCTCGGGGGTGGAGCAGGCCGACGGGATGCGCGGCGTCTCGGCGCTCCTCACGAGCACGGCCCCGGCGCTCCGCGTCCGCCGGCTCCTGCTCGGGAGCGTGCGGACGATCCGCGACGTCGGCCGCGACGGCGAGGTCCCGGCCTGGCTCCACAGCGCCGTCGAGGTCGGCGACACCCCGCGCGGCGCCTCGATCGCCGCGCGGCGCACCACCCGGGACGGCGAGCACCACCTCGAGCTCCGCGTCGAGGCCCTGGACGGCACGACCGCCACGCTCGGGGCGGGTGGGCACATCGAGCTCACGGCGGGCCCGAAGGGGCTGCGCGTCCGGGTCACGGCGCTCTCGGACGAGCCGCCGCTCACGCCGGTGCCCGTCGGCGAGATCGTGACGGAGCGGGCCGGGGACGACGCGCGCCAGCGCCAGGCGCTCGCGTTCCTCACGTACCGCGAGAAGCTGCTCGCCGGCTCCTGGCGCTTTCTCACGTACTTCGGTCGGGACACGCTGCTCGCGGTGAGGATGCTCCTGCCCGTGCTCGAGCCGGCCGTCGTCGAGGCGGGCCTCGGCTCGGTGCTCGATCGGCTGAGCCCGACCGGGGAGGTGGCGCACGAGGAGGCGATCGGCGAGCTCGCGGCGCTGCTCCACCTCGAGGCGGGCCGCACCGAGGGCCTGCGCGAGCCCGTCTACGACTACAAGATGATCGACGACGACTTCCTGCTCGCGCCGCTCGCCGCCGAGTACCTCCTCGGCACCGCGGCGGGCCGGGAGCGCGCGGCGGCGTTCCTCGCGCGCCGGACGCCGGGCGGGGAGACGTACGCCGAGGCGCTCGCCCGGAACGTGGCGCTCGTCCTGCGCCTCGCCACCCCGTTCGCCGAGACGCGGGACGTGAAGGCGCTCATCGCGCTCAAGGAGGGCGAGCGGGTGGGGGAGTGGCGCGACAGCGAGGAGGGGCTCGGGTACGGCCGGATCCCCTTCAACGTGAACGTCGCGCTCGTGCCGGCGGCGCTCCACGCCTCGGCGCGGCTGCTCGCGAGCCCGCTGCTCGGGGCCGACGCCGAGGGCGCCGGCCGGGCCGAGCGGCTCGCGCGGGCGTGGAAGAGCGCCGGCGCGTTCTTCCGGGTGGAGCTCCCGGAGGACGAGGCGCGGCGGCGCGTGTCGGCCTACGCGGAGTCGCTCGGCCTGGACCCGGCGCCGGCGCTGTCGTCGCTCTCGGGGACGCTCTCGTTCCCGGCCATCGCGCTCGACGGGGAGGGCGAGCCCATCCCCGTCATGCACTCCGACGACAGCTTCGTCCTGCTGTTCACGGATCCGCCGCCCGAGGCGCTCGAGGAGATCGCGGGCCGCCTGCTCCGCCCGTTCCCGGCCGGCCTGCGGACGCCGGTCGGCGTCCTGGTCGCGAACCCCGCGCTCGCGCCCGATCCAGCGCTCCGGGGGCTGTTCACGGCCGCGCACTACCACGGCACGGTCACCTGGTCGTGGCAGCAGGCGATGCTCGCCGCCGGCCTCTCGCGGCAGCTCGCGCGCGCCGACCTGCCGCCCCGCGCGCGCGAGGCGCTGGAGCGCGCGAAGGGGGCGCTCTGGGAGGTGATCCACGCCACGCGCGAGGCGCGCACGTGGGAGCTCTGGAGCTTTGCCCTCGAGGACGGCCGTTACAAGCTGGTCCCGTTCGGCGCCGAGCGGGCGCATCACGACGAGTCGAACGCCGTGCAGCTCTGGAGCACGGTGTACCTGGCCGTGCACCCCTGAGCCGCGCTCGCGGCGGGGCGGGAGCTACCGGCTCACGGGGCGTCCTGTGCGCCGAGCTCGATGTCCGGCTGCACGCCGGTCCCCTGGATCGGCTCCCCGCCGGGCAGGAGCAGCATCGCCGCCGGGGCGAGCCCCGGGGCCCCCGTGGCCGGATCCGGCGCGAGCGTCAGCGCCGTGCCCTTGCCGTACGTGCGCGACCCCGCGACGACCGCGCGGCGGTGCCACTTCAGGCAGCCGGCGAAGAGCTCCGCCGCCGACGCCGTCTCGCCGTCCACGAGGAGCCACAGCGGCGCCCGGCACGGCTGCTCGTGCTGCGCGCGGTACACGGTCTCGTCGCCGTCCGCGTCGAGCGCCCGGCAGAGGACGCTGCCGGGCTCCAGGAACTCCCCCGCGAGCTCCAGGGCGGCCGTGAGCTCCCCTCCCGGGTTGCCGCGCAGATCGAGCACGAGCGTCTCCAGCCCTTCTTCCTGGAGCGCAGCCACCGCCGTGTGCACCCGCGCCGGCACGTCCAGAGAGAACCTCCGGAGGCGCAGGTAGCCGACGCCCGGCCCGAGCCAGGCCCGCTCGACGGGGGACGCGCTCCCCGCGGGGTGGAGCGCCTCGAGCAGCCCGTCGACATCGGCCGGCATCACCGCGCCGGCGGGCCGCGCGTCCCCGGCGCCCCCCGCCCTGTACGTGAGGAAGACGTTGGTCAGGCTCGGCATCACCTGGAGGCCGAGCATGCAGTTGAAGTTGTTGCCGAGCCTCGGGCTGAGCAGCGATGTCGCGGGGACGAAGTTGATGAGGATCCGCGGATTCCCGACCGTGTGCCGTCCTTGCCCCATGAACGTCGGGTGCAACGTGCCCAGCTGATCGCCCAGCGTGATCGGGGAGAACGACACCATGTTCAGCGCGGGCATCATCGAGAACCACACGTTGAACGAGAACGGGAACATCGTCGCGTTCGGGTGGAAGTTGGGGAAGGGGAACACCCCGAGCGCCGGCGAGAGGCACACGTCCGGAAAGCCGGCGCTCATGCCGACGCCCTTGTTGTTCGCGGGGAGCATCGCGCCGGCCTCCTAGCCCAAGAGGATCTGCTTGCCGTTCACCGTGACCGTCTCCTCGGTCAGGATCGTGGCGTTCTTCGCCTTCGTGAAGGACGTCTTCTCGACGACCGTGTGCGCCTCGCCCGCGTGCACGCTGAAGAGCGCGCTCACCCGCTGGTACATCGAGGCGACCTTCTGGACCACGGCGTCGGCGACCATCCGCACCTTGCCCGCCTCGACCTCGAGCTCCGGCCCCCGGATCGCGACGCCCCGGTCCCCGGAGAGCGAGAGGGCGCCCTCCCGGGCGTGCACCGCCACGTCCCCCGGGAGGGACAGCACCGTCCGGCCCCGGCCGTGCAGCACGCCGATCACGTAGTAGCTCTCCTCCTTCCCGATGACGAGCAGCGTGTCCTCCAGGGCGGGCTCGTACGGCAGCGCGAGCGCCATCTCGGCGGCCACCGACGGGCCCCCGGGCAGCTCCACCGTCACCCGGCCCGCCGCCGTCGCCGTGACCCGGCCGGGGCCCAGGTAGTCCCGCGGCGCCGCCAGCGCCCTGCCGAGGAGCGCGTCGTCGGCTCCCGCGGCGCCGGCCCTCACGAGCCCGATCCTGGGGAGCTCCGCGGCGCGGGCTCGCCTGTCGGGGTCCTCGCACCGCGGCGCGTCCACCGGCACGGCCGCCGCGCGCTCGCTCTCCTTCATGGCTCCCATCGACATGGCTCCTCCTCTCACGATGACGGCCGCCGCTCGGGCGGCCTCCAGGCCTCGGCCTCCAGGCGATCCACGTCCGTGCGCCTCGCCGTGGCGAGGTTCGCGTCGAGGTAGCGGGTCCTCTCGTCGCGGACGTGATGCAGGTTGGCCCAGTGCAGATCCGCGCCGCTGAGATCGGCGCCGGAGATGTCTGCGTGGGAGAGATCGGCGTGATGCGCCTTGACGCCCAAAAACAGCGCCTCGGTCGCGCGAGCCTCCATCAGCAGCGACTCCCTGAGGTCCGCCCCGGCGAGGTTCGCCCCCGTGAGATCGGCCCTCACGAAGATCGCGTTGCGGAGCATGGCTTTCTGGAGCATGGCGCCGGCGAGGACGCTCTCGCCGAAGAAAGCGGCCTTGGCCATGGCGCCCGACAGCGTGGCGTGCCGCAGGTTCGCTCCCTTGAAGTTCGCGTTGGTCAAGATGGCGCCGTCGAGGCGCGCGCGCTCCAGGTTGCACTCGGTGAAGTCGCAGTTCGACAGGTTGCAGCCCGCGAGGTTCATCCCCACGAGGTTCCCGAGCACGAAGAAGCACCGCGAGATGGACAGGCCCGCGAGCGGCGTCCGGGTCAGGTCCACACCCGAGAAGTCCACGCAATCGAAGATCGCCTTCTCGAAGCAGACGCCCTCGACGAGGGCGGTCCGCAGCGAGGTCTGCGTCACCAGCGCGCGGGTCAGGTCCGCGCATGTCAGATCGGCCCCTTGCAGCACGCTGCGCACGAGCCGCGCCCCGGTCAGGTTGGCGCCGGAGAGATCGGCCTCGGTGAAGACCATCATCTCGAGATCCTGACCCGACAGGTCCACGCCGGGCAGGCGCGCCTTGTACAGCATGCACGACCTCAGCGTCGCGCCGCGGAAGTCCGCGCCGGTGAGGTCGCACCCGGCGAGCATCGTCTGGTCGAGCGTCGCGCCCCGGAAGCTCACGCCCCGGAGGTTCGTGCCCTGGAGCGACGAGAGCGTGAGATCGGCGCCCTCGAAGCTCACCCCGGCGAAGTCCATGTCCTCCAGCGCCGCGCCGGCGAGGTTCGCCCCGGAGAGATCGAGCGCCCCGAGGAGCGCGCCGTCGAACACGGTCTTCGTGAGCTTCTTCGGGAGCGCGGCGTCCCGCAGATCGGCCTTGATGAGCACCACCGTGTCGAGCTCGGCGCCCGTCAGGTCGGCGCGCCTCAGGTTCGCCTCGGTGAACGTCGAGCCGTCGATCCGCGCCCGCGTCAGCGTGGCGCCCGACAGATCCGCCCTCGTGAACGACGCGTCCGAGAGGGTCGCGCCGTCGAGCTTCGCGCCCGACAGGTCGGCGCGGTCGAGCCGCACGCCCGACAGCGTCGCGCTCGACAGCGTCGCCCCCGCGAGCCTCGACTCGGCGAGGTTGGCGCCCTTGAGCCGCGCGCCGGTCAGGTTCGCGCCGCGGAGCTCGCCCCGGATCACGCGGGTCTCCGTCAGGCTCGCGCCGGAGAGGTCGGCGTCCGACAGATCGCTCTGGAGGAAGACCGTCCCCTCGAGATCGGCGCCCGACAGGCTCGCGCCGCGGAGGGCGCACCAGGCGATCTCGGCGCCGCGGAGGTCGGCCCCGGACAGGTCCGCGCCGTCGAGCTGCAGCCGGCCGAGCTTCGCGCCGCGCAGATCGGCCTTGCGCAGCGCGACGCCTCGCAGATCGAGATCGCCGAGCGCCACGCCCGCGAGCGACCGGCCGGATTGAACCAGCGCCTCGAGCTCGTCCGGGGTCACAGGCCGCGCTCCAGGGTCGACTTCTTGAGGTTCGCCCCCCTGAAATCGCAGCCGGATCCCGAGGTCTGGTAGAGCTTGGCGTCGTAGAGGCTCGCGTCGACGAACCTGGCCTCGGCGACGAGCGCCTTGCCCAGATCCGCGTCGAAGAGGTTCGCCCGCGTGAAATCGGCCCGCGTGAGGTTCGCCCGATCGAGCCGGGCGCGCCGCAGGTTGGCCCCGAAGAAGAGCGCCCCTTCGGCGCTGGCCTCCGAGAACAGGGCGCTGGTCAGCACGGCATGGCTGAAATCGGCGCCCGTGAGGGTCGCGCCCATCCACACGCCAGAGTCGCCGCGCGCGTCCGTGAAGACCGCCTGGCTCAGGTCCGAGCCGGCGAAGCTCGTGCCGCTGAGGGTCGCGCCCGCGAACGTGGCGGACGCCGCGTTGCACTTGGAGACGAAGCAGCGGGTCAGCGAGGCCTGGGACAGATCCGCGCGCTCGAGCACGGTGCTCTCCAGGTACGCCGTGTGCCACCGCGCTCCCCTCGCCGCGGCCCCGGTCATGTCCGCCCGCGAGAGGACGAGCTGCGCCCCCTGGCTCCCGGAGAGATCGGCCCCCAGGAGGCGCGCGGCGTCGAACGAGGCGCCCTCCAGCGTGGCGCCGCGGAAGAGCGCGCCCTCTGCCCGCGCGCCCTGGAGCGTCGCGAGGCTCAGGTCCGCGTCCGTGAAGTCCGCCTCGCGCACGTCGGCCTCGAAGAGCACGGCCTTCTGGAGGTTCGCGCGCGCGAGCCTGGCTCCCCGGAGGTTCGCGCCCGTGAGGATGGCGCCGTTCAGGTTCGCGCCTGTCAGATCCTGACCGCTCAGATCCCGGTCGCTCAGATCCTGCCCCGACAGGTCGCACCCCGGCCCGAGCTTCTCCGGCTCGGGCGGGGCGGCCGGAGAGAGGCCCATGGAGGCCAGCTTCGGATCGGCGAGGAGCTTGTCCCACGCCGCGAGCGCCGGGACCGGGGTGCCGCGCGCCGTCGCGAGCGCCCTGGCCTCCTCCACCGCCCGCGCGACGCTCCGGAAGGCGATCCGGAGCTGCGCGTCCGTCACCCCGGGCGACGCGCCCGGGCTCAGCGGGGGGAGGCCGTGGGACGCCTTCGGCAGGCTGCGGAGCGCCTCGGCGATGGCCTCGCCGACGACCTTCCCCCCGGTCAGCGCGAGGCCCGACAGCGCCGCCATCGCGCGGCGGAGCCTGTCCTGCTGCGGCTTCGCGACGTCTCCGAGCCGCGCCTTGAGCAGCGCGGACAGCGGATCGAGCCCCGGCGCGTCGGGCGGCGCCGCCTCGGCGCCCCTCTGTTGCAGCGCGAGGAGCGCCCGCCATTCCTCCTTGTGCTCCGGCAGGAGCTGCTCCTCGATCTCGAGCGGATCGGCCTCGAAGCGGCGGAGGATGTCCCGGTAGTGCGCCTCGGGCAGCGGCGGATCGGCGAGCGCCTCGGAGGCGACGAGCGTGTTGTAGCGCGAGACGTCGTCGTCCTGGACCTCCACCAGGCCTCGCCAGGTGAGGAACAAGGCCTCGTTGTCCAGATCGGCGAACAGCGTGTCGAGCTGCATCGGCACCTCCTGGAAACCGCCCTCCGCGTCGCTCACGAAGACGCGGACGCGGAGCCCCGGCAGGCGCGACCGGAAGACCGCCGCGTCCGGGTGGAGGTTCTGAAACAGGAGCTCCTCGTCGCCGCGCAGGTAGGGGAGCCACTGGTCGGGCGGCGCCGCGTTGAAATAGGTCCAGTCGAAGTCCTCGGCGTAGTACGGCGCCCGCTCCTTGCGGTACGACGCGCCGTATTTCTTCCCGACCTTGGCGCGCCGCTCGGGCCGGTTGGGCGACAGGGGGCCGAAGCCCGCGGGGGTCGGGCGGTCCGAGCGCGACAGGAGCAGATCCTCGGGGTGCTCGACGTTGGGGAGCTCGCGCGTGCCGAAGCCCTTGCCCACCGGGTTGAGCGGGTGTCCCGGGCCTCCGAAGCTGTACCGGTCGCCGAGGGGCATGCGGTCGAAGGGCACCGGATCGCTCATGGCCGGCCCGAGCAGGCCGTCCATCCAAACGCGATCGCCGACCACGCGCAGGATCTTGGACCAGGACCCGACGCCGAACCGCACCGGGCACTCGGTCATGCGCGCCTTGCCCGGCGTGTGGCACGTGCCGCAGAGCAGCACGTCCGCGTGGGGCTTGTAGTCGGCGAGGTCGCTGGCATACAGGCACTCGCCCGTCTGGTCGTGGTCGTCCTCCTCGAACACGTCGCCCCGCAGCGTCTCCTGCGCGAGCACCGGGTGACCTTCCGGCAGGGCGAGCGGCGCTCCTGGCTTGAGCGTGAGCTTCGCCCGGACGATCAGGGTCATCTCGGGCTGGGGCGGCCTCCGGGAGGTGAGCTTCTGGCCGAAGAGAAAGGGGGTGAGGTTCTTGTTCGCCATCCGTGGGATTCGCCGCTCGTGGGCGTCAGTCCATGAGGTGGACGGCCGCGATGCTCGTGCGCACGGGCGCGGCCTTGCTCCGGTCCAGGGCGATCCGCTGCTTCGCCGTTCCGAGCTCGATGGTCGGGCCGGCGCTGGCCTCGACCGTCACCCCGACGCTGACGCTCGTCTCCATGCCGATCATCGCATCGACCGTGCCCGCGAGCGTGAAGGTCACCTCCGCGCCGACGGTCGCCTCGACCATCGCCCCGAGGACGACCTCGTTGACCATCCCGAGGTTGACCGTCGACTCGATGCCGAGGACCGTGGTCATGCTGTTCCCCTCGGTGTAGGAGTCCGCGTTGCCGTACATCTTGTCTTCGGTGTTGCCGCGGGTGACGGAGACGATCTCGTTCGCCTCGGTGGAGCTCTCGATCCTGTCGGCCTTGGTGGTGTCCTTCATGGTCCCGGTCACCGTGGTGGAGGACGTGATCGATTCGGCCTTCATCGTGGAGCTCGACGGGCCCTCGACGGTCGTCTCGTCGGTCATCGATGTGGCGTGCGTCCTCGAGACCAGCTCTTCCGCCCAGGTCTCCTCCAGGATCGAGGGCACGGGCAGCTTCTCCGAGCCCGTGTAGGACGAGATGCTCTTGGCCCACGTCCTGTCGACGATCCTGGGGTTCTCCCCCAGGACGCCGCGCGGAAAGGGCGGCGGGATCTCGTCCAGGTTGCGCGGCGGGCTGTGGTGGCCGGTCACGCTCTCCAGCCTGCTGCCGTAATGATACTCGAAGGCGTCGCCATGGTAGGTCGTGTGCACCTCGCCCTTCACGGTCTTCTCGCGGAGTCGCTTCTCGCCGCGGGGGCCCTGGATGAAGTCGAACTCGCCCGACCCCTGGAAGGTGATGCTCTTCTCCTTGATCTGCCCGTCCTCCACCGTCCACCCGCTCTCGAACTCCCGGCGTCCGAGGACGGTCATCTTGTATTTCCCCCCGATGACCTCGATCTTGTCGCCGCGCGTGGTCGTGATCCGGTTGCCGTCCGTGTGATCTCGCCAGGTGTACGGGTCGTCCTCGGTCGCGCCGACGCGCAAGAAGGACGACATGCCGCCGCCGAAATCGGGCACGTGGAGGATCGCGTATTTGCCTTCACCGGCCATGGGGAGCTCTTCCTCGCGTGGACCTCGAGGCCCGCGACATCACATGAAGACGTTGAGCGCCGAGAGGATCTTGTTCGTGATCGCGATATCCGTCTTGCTCATGTGGAGCTCGACGCCCATCGTCCCGACCTCGAGCCTCGGGCCGACGGAGAAGTCGACGGTCGGGCCCAGGCTGACCTCCAGCTTGGGGCCGACGCTCACGTCCACCACGGGCCCGGCCGTGACGGTGATCTCCGCGCCGACGGTCGCCTCGATCATCGACCCGAGGACGACCTCGTTGACCATCCCGAGGTTGACCGTCGTCTCGATGCCGAGGACCGTGGTCATGCTGTTCCCCTCGGTGTAGGAGTCCGCGTTGCCGTACATCTTGTCTTCGGTGTTGCCGCGGGTGACGGAGACGATCTCGTTCGCCTCGGTGGAGCTCTCGATCCTGTCGGCCTTGGTGGTGTCCTTCAGGGTCCCGGTCACCGTGGTGGAGGACGTGATCGATTCGGCCTTCATCGTGGAGCTCGACGCGCCCTCGACGGTCGTCTCGTCGGTCATCGACGTGGCGTGCGTCCTCGAGACCATCTCCTTCGCCCAGGTCACGCTCAGGATCGAGGGCACGGGCAGCTTCTCCGAGCCCGTGTAGGACGAGATGCTCTGCGCCCACGTCCTGTCGACGATCGTGGGGTTCTCCGTGGGGATCGACTGGCGCGGGGGCGGGTTCTTGTCGTCGATCTTGTCGTCGTCGACCTCCAGCGTGGGGAACGTGTCGGTGCCGGTCTGGCTCTCCTTGATCTTCCCGTAGTAGTAGTCGTAGACGTCGCCGTGGTAGGTGGTGTGCACCTCGCCCTTCACCGTCGTCTCGACGACCTTCCACGTCCCATCGTAGTTTTCCACCCACTCGATGGTGGTGCCGCCGCCGAAGGTCTCGCTGACCTCGGTGATGTGCCCTCCCGACACGTCCCAGCCGGCCTGGTGCTCCCCGCGGCCGAGGATGAGCAGGCGATAGTTCCCCCCGATCACCTCGACCTTGTCGCCCTGGGTCGTCGAGATTCGATTGCCGTCGGTGTGATCGCGCCAGCCGCCCTTCGTGTGCAGCTTCGCGCTCTCTGCCTTGCGCTCGGCCACCGGCACGAAGTCCGGAGAGCCGTCCCGCTTGCGGTCGTCGTCGGTGAAGGACTGAATCCGCTCCGCGAGGTCGTCGCCCGGGCTCTCCCCGAGCGGCGCGGCGGCCCCGAGGCGCAGGTAGGACGGCTGCCCACCCTTCAGATCCGGTACTTCGAGTAGCGCGAACTTGCCTCCGGACACAGGAGCCTCCGTCTCGAGCGCGGTGGACGATGCACGGCGTCGCCGCGGCGTCGGGCCCATATCCTAGGTCACGGGGGACTGGCCGTCCATGCACAAACCGCTCACCGCGACCACCCCAACCGCGGTCGGGCGGCGGTTCAGGAGGCCTCGGCGGGGCGCCGGGCCGGGAGCGCGGGCCCCTGGTGCGCAATCGCCCACACGAACTCCGGGAGGAGCGCGAGGGAGTGCGGCGCTTGCGTGACGCCGATCAGGCCGCTGATGAGGTCCATGGGGTGCTCGCGGCCGGCGCCGTCGATGAAGCGCAGCGGGGCGCTCGTCAGCCCGGGAGGCAGCTCGGAGAGGCCGGGCCCCTGCGGGGTTCCCGGCCCGCCGAGCGCGCGGCCCCGGGCCTCCGCGGTCAGCCACCGATCGTGCCAGCCCTCGACGTACGGATTCGGGGCGAAGTAGTCGTTGGGCCAGGCGCGCAGGTAAGGAAACAGCACGTGGATCCAGCCGGTGAGCTCGTCCGCCGGGGGGTCGTACCGGAAGAACGCGCGCCAGAACATCGTGTCAGGGCGCCCCTCGGCCGAGGCGGCGATCTCGTCGAGCACGGGCAAGAGCGCCCGGATCCACCGCTCTTGCCCGAAGGCGCCGAGCGTGGTCGCGCGCTGCCGCATCCAGCGCCAGTCGTCGGCCGTGCCGAGCAGGTAGACGCGCGGGATGCCGCGGCCACCCGCCGTGGCGTCGCCCGGGGGCGGCGGCTCCCCCTCGAAATGCGGCGCGAGCGGGGTTGTCACCGTGAGCTCCGACGCCACCCGCTCGACCGGCCCCGTGGTGGAGAAGTGGGCGGTCACGAGCTCCCAGAGCTTGCCGACCCTCGCCGAGAGCTGCCGGGAGAAGTCCGGAAACAGGGCGGGCCACGGGTTCACGTCGCCGAGGGTGAAGTCGGGCCGCTCGACGAGGAGCGCGAAATCGCGATCCTCGTCGACGAAGCGGCGCCGCTCTGCGACGTTCGCGGCGAGGTGGAGCGTGAAGCCCCGCGCCACGCAGAACCAGACCACGTCGGGAGAGAGGACGAGCGGATAGCGCCGGGTGAAGGCGGTACACGCCGCCTGGACCAGGGGGTGCAGGTCCGTGCGCCCGACGAGCGGCAGGCGATGGCGGTAGGCGGCCTCGATGCGCGCGACCAGGAGGCTCTGCACCACCGCCTCGCCGTCGAACCCGGGCAGCGGCGCCGTCGCGGGCTCGACGTCGGCAACGGCAATCGGCGTCACGTGCATGCTCTCTCGTCCTCCTGGCCCCGCGCAGGCGCTGGCGTGATCCGGCGCAATCCTCTGCTACACGAGCGTGCCGCGCGCGACAATCCGCCTCGGCGCGCGCCGTTCACCCCACCCCGGCGTGCGCCGTTCACCCCGCCCCGGCGTGCGCCGTTCACCCCAACCTGGGAGCGCCGCCGTTCGCCCCAATCTGGGAGCGCCATCCAGTTCAGGCGTGCCGTGGCAGCATGAATTTGTGGACGCAGCGCACACCGGCGCGCGGCGCCGCGGGTGCTGTTGCGCATGGCGGGTGAATGGTGCACGACTAGGCTGGCTCGCGATCATCGCGGGTCGCCCGCAAGGAGGGGCGCAGCAGATGAATCTTCGCCAGGCGAGTTCCCTCGGTGCGAGCGCGCCGGCCAGACCGACCGTTGCGCTGCGTATCGGCTTTCTCAAGAAGGTATACGGCCTCTTCACGGCGAGCCTCGTGGTCTCCTCCCTCGGCGCGATGTGCGCGATCTACATCGGGGCGCCGGATCCGGAGGAGGCCGGCCTGGAGGGCGCGATGCCGCCCGTGGTCGAGCTCTTCGCGGCGCACCCGTTCCTCTGCATGGGCGCCACGCTGGCCGTCATGATCGGCGCCCGCGCGGCGCGCCGCGTGCCAGGCCTCAACCTCCTCGCGCTGTTCGGGATGGCGGCGTTCCTCGGCGTCGCCACGGCGCCCGCGCTCTACCTGGCCCAGGCGGCCGCCGGCCTCGGCGGCACCCTGTCGGCGGATCCCGTGCGCGACGCCTTCATCCTCACGGTCCTCACGTTCGGCAGCCTCACCCTCGGCGTCCTGCTCTCGAAGGACGACCTCTCGTTCCTGGCCAGCGGGCTCGTGATGGGCGCGATGGTCGTCCTCGGGGCGATGCTGCTCAACGCCCTCCTGGGGAGCACGCTGCTCGGACTCGCGATCTCCAGCGTCTCCGTCCTCCTGTTCGGAGGCTATGTCCTCTACAACACGTCGCGCCTCATCCACTCCGACGAGGAGGACCCCGTGGGCGGCGCGATCGATCTCTACCTCAACTTCATCAACCTCTTCTCCTCCATCCTGCACATCCTCTCTGGCCGTCACGTGTGACCGGCGCGCGGCCGCCTGGCGCGGCCGGCTCTCGCGCGCGGGTGGGCTGGGCTGCCTGGGCGGCCGGCGCACTGCGGCTGAGACCTCTCGCTGCGCCCTGCCGCCGAGCGCCGGGCGTGCCCGGGGCGGAGGCGGGGGGCGGCTTGACGTCCCTTGGGGGCCGGGTAAGAACGCACGCCCGATGAGCCGCTCCTCTTGCCTCGCCGCACTCACCCTCGCCGTGTCATCGCTCGGTCTCCTGTCCGCTTGCAGCAAGCCCGCCGAGGAGGCGCAGGCGGCGCAGGTGGCCCCCGAGCCTGCCGCGCCGGCGAACGTCAAGCGCGTGGACATCGCGGTCACCGACAGCGGCTTCTCCCCGTCGACCATCGAGCTGAAGAAGGGAGAGCCGGTGGTGCTCCGCTTCACGCGGACCACGAAGAGCGAGTGTCTGAAGGCGATCGCGATTCCCGATCTGAAGATCGAGAAGGACCTGCCGCTGAACGTCCCGGTCGAGGTGGCCGTCACCCCGGAGAAGGAAGGGAAGATGGTGCTTCAGTGCTGGATGGCGATGATCAAGGCGACGATCAACGTGGTCGGCTCATGACCCCGCGGCGCTGTTCCCCTTAGCGGCGCCGGCGCGGGCTGCCTTCCCCTCAGAGGACGAGCCAGAGCTCGGCGTCGTGGCGCCTCGCGCCGCCCCCTGCGTCCTTCGTCGTGCGGCGATCCCCCGGGGCGGCCTGGTCCGCGGCGCTGCCCGGCCCGGCGCCCGCGGGGCGAGGCGCCTGCGCGGTCTCGTGGGTGACATCGATGCGCGCGACGGCGCAGCGGGCCACGGCGAAGCGGAGCATCTCACGCACGTCGCTCGTGGTGAGCATGCCGTCGGTCCGGGGCCGCGCGAGCGCCACGGCGCGGTCCACGCACGCGACGCAGGGGGCGGTCTCGGACCTGAACCGGAAGAGCAGCGTCCCCTCGGGCCAGCCGAGCGCCGCTGCGTCGACG
Organism: Sorangium cellulosum; assembly: GCF_004135735.1. Classification (GTDB taxonomy): domain Bacteria; phylum Myxococcota_A; class Polyangia; order Polyangiales; family Polyangiaceae; genus Sorangium; species Sorangium cellulosum_F. The sequence continues at coordinate 2,308,272 of NZ_CP012670.1, forward strand.
CTGACGATCACGAGCTCGCCATCGCGGACCACCTGCGTGCCGCCGGCGCCGATGCGGGATCTCCCGCTCCGCAACAGAAACCAGCAACGATCCACGAGGCGCTCGATCTCGCGCGGTTCGTCCTGGGCGATGATGTCTGTCATCCATGACCTCCGGCGACGGAATGTGAGGCCGGCGCCCCTGGACGGCGACGCGATGGAGAGTCAGGAAATGACACAGAAGACGGACAATGTCCGCATGGCCGTCGTCCTTGCGGGCGCCGGCGGGGGCACCCGGCCGGCGCGCGGTCCCGACCCCGCGGTCCCGACCCCGCGGTCCCGACCCGGGTTGAGGTCCCGACCCAGGTTGAGGTCCCGAGGTCCCGACCCGGGTTGAGGTCCCGAGGTCCCGACCCGGGTTGAGGTCCCGACCCAGGTTGAGGTCCCGACCCAGGTTGAGGTCCCGATGTAGCGGGAAAATGTGAGCCATAAAACGTCCGCGGCGGCAGGTTTCGCTTCCCTTTGGGAGCCCCGTGAGTAAGCTCTGCGCCCCCCAACGCGCCCGGCGGGTGACCGCCCCGGTTCCACGCTCCGAACCGGCTCGATGCGAGGCGCGCCGAGGGGATGACCGCGCCCGGCGCGCCGCGCGCGGCTTCACGAACGGACACACCAGACGGAGCGAGAAGGCGATCCCATCATGAACCAGCATCCCGGCATCATCGGCACGAAGATCGGCATGACGCAGATCTTCAACGAGAGGGGCGAGGTCCTGCGCTGCACGGTCGTGCAGGCGGGCTGCGTCGTCATCGGCAAGCGCACCCTCGAGAAGGACGGCTACAGCGCGCTCGTCCTCGGCCTCGGCGAGCGGGCCGAGCGGCACACGAACAAGCCGATGGCCGGCGCCTTCAAGAAGGTGGGGCAGACGCCGAAGCGCGTCATCCGCGAGCTGCGCTGCAGCCCCGAGTACGCGGCGAAGTACGAGCTCGGACAGGCGCTCAAGGTCGACGAGGTCTTCGAGGTGGGCCAGCGCGTGGACGCGCAGGGCCGCTCGCGCGGCCGCGGCTTCAGCGGCGTCATCCGGCGGTGGAGCTTCGCCGGCGCGGTGAACTCGCACGGCACGCACGAGTACTTCCGCCACGGCGGCTCGATCGGTACGAACATGACCCCGGGCCGCACGCTGCCCGGCCTGAAGATGCCCGGCCACTACGGCGACGAGACGGTGAGCGCGCTCAACCTCAAGATCGCGAAGCTCATGCCCGAGGACAACCTGATCCTCATCGAGGGCGCGGTGCCGGGTCCGAAGAACCAGGTGGTCACGATCCGCGGCGCCGTGAAGAAGAACGGCGGCAAGGGCATCGTCCCGGCGCAGCAGCCGACCGGCAAGAAGAAGGGCGGCTGAGCCCCGCCGCCGGGCGGCGCGCGCGCCGGCGAGCGAGCGCGCGCACCGCCGGCGGAGCCCTCCGAGCAGGCCGTGCGTCAGAAGTCCAAGAACCCCTACAAGCGCCCTGACGCCTTCACGAAGGCGGCGAAGGCGCAGGGCTATCCTGCCCGCAGCGTCTTCAAGCTCGAGGAGATCGATCGCCGGGTGCGGCTGCTCCGCCCCGGGCAGCGCGTGCTCGATCTGGGCGCGGCGCCCGGGTCGTGGTCGATGTACGCGGCGCAGCGGATCGGCGCGTCGGGCAGGTTGCTCGCGGTGGATCTCTCGCCGATCACGTCGGCGCTCGGCCCGCAGGCGGTGGCGGTGCAGGGCGACGCGCTCTCGCTGGCGAACGAGGCGCTCGCGCAGTTCGCGCCGTACGACGTGGTGCTGTCGGACATGGCGCCGGCGACGAGCGGCAGCAAGATCGCGGATCAGGCGCGGAGCTACGAGCTGTTCATGCGCGCGGTGGCCGTGGCGGAGGCGCTGCTCGCGCCGGGCGGCGCGTTCGTGGGCAAGATCTTCATGAGCGAGGACTTCGTGAAGGCGCGCGACGCGCTGCGCGGCCTGTTCGAGGAGGTCCGGAGCATCCGGCCCGAGGGGACGCGGACGTCGAGCGTCGAGATCTTCCTGATCGGGCTGCGGCGGAAGGCGGCGGAGGAGACCGACCAGGGCTAGAGAGGGCACTGTCGCCCGGCGGCGGGCAGACCGCTCACCTGGTTTATCCCCGACCCTCGACGCTCAGCGGCGCCTCGCCCCCGCGCGCCCTCCCTCAGAACGCGTTGTGCCCCGTCAGCGCGTTCCCCAGGATCAGACAGTGCACCTCGTCGGTGCCCTCGTAGGTATACACGCTCTCCAGGTTGAGCATGTGCCGCACGACCGGGTAATCGAGCAGGATGCCGTTCGCGCCGAGCACGCCGCGCGCGGTCCTCGCGATCTTGAGCGCCCAGCCCACGTTGTTGCGCTTGCACAGCGACACCTGCACCGGGCTGATCCCGCCCGCGTCCTTCTGCCGCGCGAAATGCAGCGCCATGATCTGCCCCTTCGCGATCTCGGACGCCATCTCCACGAGCTCCGCTTGGATGAGCTGCCGCGAGGCGATCGGCTGCCCGAACTGGACCCGCTCCCGCGCATAGGACACCGCCGTCTCGTAGCAGGCGCGGGCGGCGCCCAGCGCGCCCCACGCGATGCCGAAGCGCGCCTGCGTGAGGCAGCTCAAGGGGCCCTTCAGGCCGACCACGCCGGGCAGCACGTTCTCCTCCGGGACCCGCACCTCGTTCAGCACGATCTCGCCGGTCGGGCTCGCGCGCAGGCTCATCTTGCCGTGGATGAGCGGCGTCTCCAGCCCCTTCATCCCCCGCTCCACCACGAAGCCGCGGATCGACTCGGCCCCTCCGTCATCCACCTTCGCCCAGACCACGCAGAGGTCCGCGATGGGCGCGCTCGTGATCCACATCTTCGTGCCCGTCAGCACGTACGAGCTCCCGTCCTTGCGGGCGCGCGTCTTCATCGAGCTCGGATCCGAGCCGCTGTCGGGCTCCGTCAGCCCGAAACAGCCGATCAGCTCGGCCGCCGCCATCCTCGGGAGCCAGCGCTCCTTCTGCGCCTCGGAGCCGAATTTCCAGATCGGATACATCGCCAGCGAGCCCTGGACGCTCACGAAGCTGCGCAGGCCGCTGTCGCCGTACTCGAGCTCCTGCAGCGCGAGCCCGTAGGCGACCGAGTTCATGCCCGCGCAGCCGTGGCCGGTCAGCGAGCCGCCGAGCAGGCCGAGCGCGGCGATCTCGGGGATCAGGTCGGTCGCGAACTCCTCGCGGGCGAACAGGTCCGCGGCGCGCGGCAGGTAGCGCTCGCGCACGAAGCGGCGGACGGAGTCGCGGACCATGCGCTCCTCGTCGGAGAGCAGCGGATCGATCGCCATGAGCTGATCGAGCGAGAGGGGCTCCGGGGTGGCCATGGGGCCAGCGTGTAGCGTGCCTGCGCACGGCAAGGAAGGGGCAGCGCCGGCGCGATCGGCGCGCGGGGGCCGGCCCACGTTCGCCGCGCAGGAGCGGGCGGATCACGGACGGATGGAGACGAGCGTGCCCTTCCGCAGCGAGAGCGCGGCGTGCCAGGCGGCCGGCACCTCGGGGGTCGTCCACTCGAACAGCCAGGCGGCGTCGAGCGGTGACATGTTCACGCAACCGTGGCTGCGCGGGGTGCCGAAGTCGTCGTGCCAGTACGCGGCGTGGAACGCGAACCCCTCGGTGAAGTACTGGACGAACGGCACGTCGCGGAAGTCGAACGGATCCTCGTCCTCCTCGTCGCCATCCATCGTCACCGTCACGTGCTTCGTGTGGATGCGGAACAGCCCCTGGATCGTCGAGCGCGTCGTCTTCGGATCGCCGAGGCCGTCGGCCCCGGTCGAGACCAGCGTCACGTAGACCGGGCGGGTGCCTTCGTAGGCGACCAGGCTCTGCCGCTCGATGGAGACGTCGATCCATTTCTGGCCGCGCGCCGCCCACGCGGGCGCCCGGGGGAGCGGATCCACGCGCACGACGTCGCCGGCGCGGACGAGCGCGCCGTCGCGCGCCTCGAGGTAGTCGACCCCGCCGAGCCGCCGGGTGGCGCCGGTCAGCGGGATCGCCTCGCGGAAGCGGAGCGGGGCGCGGGTGAAGCCGCCGCGCTTGCCCGGGACCAGGCGCGCGGCGTGGCGGCGCTTCGCGAAGGCCACGGGGAGCGTGACGTCCGCCTCGAGCTTCAGCCCGGAGAAGGCGCTCGGCCGGATGACCCGGGTGCGGTCGAGCGGCAGGACGGCGAGATCGGTGGTCAGGCCGAAGCGGCGGCCGTCGTGGTCGAAGGTCGAGAGCAGCGCGAAGCCGGAGCGCGTCCGGGCGCGGCCGAGGACGAGCGCGTCGGGCGCCCGGCGGTCGCCGGCGAGGCCGGGCGCGGGCCGGCCATAGAGCAGGACCGAGGGCATGGGGTCCGGGGGCGGCGGCGCCACGAAGTCCGGCGCGCGCGCGGCGGTCGCGGCGCGGAGCAGGTGCGCGCCGAGATCGGGCTCGGCGCTCCGCTGCTCGTCCTCGCTCGGCAGGCGCACGTAGAGCGTCGGGGTGGGGGAGCGCGACATCACGTAGACATAAGGTAGGCCGTTGAGCCAGGCCGCGCGCTCAGCGTCCGGCGAGGCGGGGGCGGCCGCCGGGGCCGAGTCCGGCGAGGCGGGGGCCGCGTCGTGCGAGGTGGGGGCCGAGTCCGGCGAGGCGGGGGCCGCGTCGTGCGAGGCGGGGGCCGAGTCCGGCGAGGCGGGGGCCGAGTCCGGCGAGGCGGGGGCCGAGTCCGGCGAGGCGGGGGCCGCGTCGTGCGAGGCGGGGGCCGAGTCCGGCGAGGCGGGGGCCGAGTCCGGCGAGGCGGGGGCCGAGTCCGGCGAGGCGGGGACGAGAGCCCCGACGGGGGCCGCGTCCATCACGGCGGCGGGCAGCGCCCCTCGGTCTGCCTCGGGCGATGCGGGGACGAGCGCCCCGACGGGGGCCGCGTCCATCACGGCGGCGGGCAGCGCCGCGCGGTCCGCATCCGGCGAGGCGGGGACGGTCAGCGCTGCGAGGCGGGCCTCGGGGGCCGCGTCCGGCGCGCTCTGCGCGGCCTCGCCGCGGGGCTCCGGCAACGCGGGCGAGGCGGCCCTGGCGAAGCGGCGCACCGGGCGGCGCGACGAGGCCTCGACCGCGAGGTCGTGGATGTCGAGCGTCGCGCTGGCGCCGATGCACACGTAGCCGTTCGGCTCGATGCGGTACCAGCCCCCGCCGCACGACTTCCTGCCGGACGGCTCCGGACGGCGCGGCACCACGGCGCCGGCGCGCAGATAGCCGATGCGCCGGCTGGTCCAGCTCGGCTCGGCGAAGATCCAGGTCTCCCTGGCGATGCTCGCGAGCTCGTGGACCTCCTCTTCCGGCGTCTGCGGGGCGACCGGGGGCGGATCGAGCTTGGGCAGCTCGTCCGAGCCGTCGTCGACGAGCTGCGGCGGCAGCGCCGGCACGGCGAGCGGGTCGACGCCCGGCGCCGCCAGGTCTGCGGCCGGATCCTCGGCCGGATCCATCGTGGCGCTCGCGCCGGGCGGCCCCGCGTCCCCTGCTGGATCCTCGGCGGTCGCCGGCTCCGCGGCGGTCGCCGGGTCCGCGAGGGGCGGCGCCGCCATGCCGAGCGGCGCGGTCACCGCGGAGGCGGGCGCGGGCGCAGAGGAGATTGCCGGGGGTTCGGGCGCCGGGCGCTGGCAGCTCACGCCGAGCGCGGAGAGCGCAATCGCCGGCAGCAGGAGGACGCCTCGCACGCGCATGGAGAAACGCGCGTACCAGGAGGCGTGGGCGCGGGCCAAGTTCGAGGAGCGCTGCGCGCAGGGCGCGGGCCGAGACGCGAGCGGCGCGTCGGCGGGAGGCGACGCGAGCGGCGCGTCGGCGGGAGGCGACGCGAGCGGCGCGTCGGCGGGAGGCGACGCGAGCGGCGCGTCGGCGGGAGGCGCTGGCCACGGAGGCCGGGAGCGCCCGTGGGGGCCCCGGTGTGGAGGCGGGCGCGCCTGTCCGCGCCCGCCCCGCCTCCGGCGCACGGGGCTTCAGCTCACAGATCGCGCGCGCACATGGCGCCCACGTAGTAGCGGCGCGCGTCCGTCGCGTACGAGGCGCGGAACGTGGTCGTCTGCTTGAATGCGGCGGCCAGGAAGCTCCCGCCGTGCATGGCGCGGGCGACGGAGTTGTTGTCGAGCCGCGAGCAGTCGGTGCAGGACGGCAGCAGGCTGTAGTTGTCGGCGCCGTCGCGGGTGGCCTTGTACACGTTACCGGCCAGGTCCATGTGACCCCAGCGCCCGGCCCCGCTCGGAAAGCTGCCGACCGCGGTGATGTCCGTGGGGGCGCACGGGTAGTTCGAGAAATCGTAATCGTGGAGGCAGGTCCCCCCGACGGAGCCGTCGCCCTGGCAGCACCAGGAGGCGTATCGAGCGACATCGGTGGAGCCGTCCTCGTTGACGGCGAGCATGTCCTCGACGCTCTCGCCGCCCCACGGATACAGGCGTTGCTCGCTGCCCCCGGCGGAGGCGTAGTTCAGCTCCGCCTGGGTCGGCAGCCGGCCGCCGTCCCACGCGCAGAACCCGAACAGCTCGAGCCATGTCGCGCACACGATGGGCTTGTTCTCCTTGCCTGCTGGATCGTCGCTCCAGGTGGACCAGTACTCGTCGCCGCAGTCGGCGAGCGCCTTCGTGAGCACCGCCGTGTCGCCCGCAAGCATCGAGTTCCACGACGGATCCCAGCCGCTGTTCGGGATCTTCGGGTGGGCGCCCGTGCCGGCGGGCGGCGGGTTGAGCTGCGTCGGACCGCCGGTCATCTCGATATAACGCCGGAAGCGCCCGACCGTGATCAGGTACTTGTCGAGAGAGAAGCTGCTGATCGTCGCCGGATAGCTCGCGTCGTTGAGCCGGTTGAACGTGCCGCCCGGGACTGGCAGCGTCGAGCAGCAATCGTCGTTGCCGTCAGCGCCGCAGTTGTCGCCTGCGCCCGGCGTGTTGCCGGCGCAGCTGATGGGCAGCCCGGGCACCCCGCCGCCACCGCCACCGCTCGCGCCGCCTGAGCCGCCGGCGCCACCTGAGCCGCCGGAGCCGGTCGCGTCGCCCGAGCCGCCGGAGCCGGTCGCGTCGCCCGAGCCGCCGGCGCCGCCCTCGCTGTCCCCGCCGCCGGAGCCGGTCGCGTCGCCCGAGCCGCCGGCGCCGCCCTCGCTGTCCCCGCCGCCGGAGCCGGTCGCGTCGCCCGAGCCGCCGGAGCCGGTCGCGTCGCCCGAGCCGCCCGAGCCTGACGTGGAGGCGCCGGTCGTGCTCGCGGAGGAGCCGGATCCCGTCGCATCGTCATAACAGACGTACAGAAATGGCTGCTGTGACTCGTCCGCGATTTCGCTCGTTCTGAACTGGGAGCGGTTCGCGTCCTGCTCGAACAGGATGCCGTGGTTCGGGACGGTCCCGTCGACCCAGCGCTGCACGAGCGCCGTGAGGTCGATCGTGTACCGGCCGGGACCTGTCACCGTGAAGTCGGCCTCGACATCGCCCTTGGCCGCCTGGTGGGAACTCCAGTTGACCGTGGTCTCCTGCCAGGCCGCCGTGATCGGGCGCACGCGCATCACGTCGTTCCCCGGGAGCACGACGTACTTGATGTAGACGGAGAGATCCGCCGAGGTGATCGTGGCTCCGGCGGGGATCTGCGAGAGGTCGGCCTCCAGCATCGCGTACTGCAGGTTGCCTGACGAATGGAGGCCGGCATACATGTCCGGTCCCGTGCCAAGGTTGGCGGTGGGCATTCCTTGATGCAGGAATGCATCCTTCAAGGCCGCGGCTCCCCCGATCTGAACACACGCCTCCGCCGCGAGCCACGCCTCCTCGACCAGCTCGTCGCCGACGCCCGGCGCGTTGTTGCTGCACCCGGCGCCCGCCGCGCCGGATACGGCGGCGAGGGAGGCCAGGAGAAGATGCCGAGACCCTCTCACGAACGTGCGATTCCTCATGGTGCTCTCCGATCCGCGTCGTCGGGCGGGGTGCGCCCGCGAGGCCCGCTGTGATGCCGTCGCGCTGGAGCGCCAGAGAGCGCCCCTGCCAAGCTCCTCATCTGCCCGCGCGCCGTGAAGGATCAACTCTGATCAGGTCAACGGTCGGATCGTTCTATTGGCGATCGGCGCACGAGGAAAACGATACCGTTTTACGGTCTCTCCCGGTTTACGTCAATTGTTAATCGGTGTTGTCGCGAAAAAGCTTCGCGGCTGGTCGCGGTTTGTTCGAATTGTGTTCGAGTGAAATCGTCCAATATCGCTCAGGCCGCTTGCGGCTGTCCAGCCCTCTCGCAGCGCGGACACCTGTACGGCGCGGCCCGGCGATGCCGCTCACGATCTCGCGCTCTGGCGCTCGTTCCCGCCCCGCTGCATCGCGCCGTCCAATCGCCGGATTCACCCGTGAGCACAGGCCGTGGGAGCGGCCATGTCCGCTTCCGCCTACAAGGGCATCCAGCGGCCTACTCGCATGGCTGGCATGCCTGGATCCTCATCTTCCGCCACCGACGCCGGCCACGCCGGCACCGCATCATCCATGACGCCCGGGGGACAGCGAATTTCGCAGGCCCGACGAGCCCCTGTTCGCCGCGCGGGGTGGGGACGGGCCGTGTCTGAGCCGAGGGGAGGATCTGTGCGAGGGTCGATCCGTGGAGCCGGCGTAGGCCGCCGTGAACTCCCTCCACGGCGGCCGCGCGGTTCATCTACTACCCGCGCCCGCGCTCCCCGTCGTGGGCCGCCGCCGCGCCCGCCGCGAGCCCCTCCTCGACCTCCGTGACGATCATCGTCGCGAGCTGATCGAGCAGCGCGCGCCCCTCGTCCTCGGAGGCCTCGCGCGGAGCCCCGGTATACGCGGCCTCCATGCCCAGCGCGCGGAAGCTCGTCCCCCCCGCCTTGATCCCCTCCGACAGGCTCACGGCGAGATCCGGCAGCGCCCGCGCGACGTCCCGCCGGACGAGCCCAGGCGCGGCCGCGAGGACCAGCGACGTCTCGTACCGGCCCGCGTGGCACGCGCCGCTCCGGAACTCGTCCGAGAGCGTCCGCGCCCAGCGCCGCGAGAGCGGGCACGCCACCGAGGCGCGCCCCGGGGGCAGCCCGGCGACCGCCGCGCGCACGGCGCGGTCGTGCTCCGGCTCGAGGTGGTTGTTGATGAAGCCGACGTGCGACAGCCCCGCCGACAGGTAGGCCTCCGCGACCGCGCGCAAGAAGGCGGTGAGCGCCGGCGCCGGGATCGAGATCGCGCCCGCGAAGCCCGCCGCGAAATCGGTCACGCCGTAACCGACCGGCGGCGCGAGCAGCGCGGCGACGCCCCGCTCCCGCAGCCGCCGGCACGCCCGCTCGGCCGCGGCCTCGCTGATGAGCGTGTCCGTGCCGAGCGGCAGGTGCGGGCCGTGCGGCTCGACCGATCCGACCGGCACCAGCGCCACGCTCGGGCCCCCGGCGGAGAGGATCCCGGCGAGCTCCTCCGTCGTCAGCTCGGCGAGGCGCGGCGCGTCCTGCACGGCCGTCACCGGCCCGCCGGGCCCTCGCCGGCGGCCTCGCGCTGCCGCAGCGCCTTGCGGTCGACCTTCCCGCGGTCGTTCCGGGGCACGTCGTCGACGAAGACGATCCACCGCGGGTACTTGTGCTTGCTCAGCCGGTCCTTCACGAACGCCTTGAGCTCGTCGGCGAGCGCGGCCTGCCCCTCCGCCGTGGCGACGCGGGCGCGCGCGTCGTCGCGGACCACGACGAACGCCTTCGGCTTCACGAGGCCCCCGTCCTCGGCCCCGATCACCGCGGCCAGGCCGACGGCCGGGTGCTCGGTGAGGCACTCCTCGACCTCCACCGGCGCGACCCACACGCCGCCCACCTTGAGCAGCTCGTCGGCCCGCCCGCTGAACCAGAGGTACCCGTCCGCGTCCTTGCGGAAGAGATCGCCCGTGCGGCACCAGTGCCCGTGAAACGTGCCCCAGCTCTTCTCGCGATCCTGGAAGTAGCCGAGCGCGACCGAGTCGCCCTTCACCCACATCACGCCGGTCTCGCCGGGCTCGAGCTCGGGCGCGCCCGGCCCGGCCGCGTCCGAGGCGAGGACCTTGATCGTGTACCCCTCGACCGCGCGGCCGAGCGACCCGGGGCGCACGTCGCCGGGGCGGTTCGAGCAGTAGATGTGGAACATCTCCGCGGAGCCGATGCCGTCGTAGACGTCGGCGTGGAACCGCGCGCGGAAGCGCTCGAGCAGCGCCGGCGGGAGCGCCTCGCCCGCGGACAGGTGAAAGCGCACGCTGGAGAGGTCGAGGCGCGGCTCGCCGCGCGCGGCGCGGGCGTCGTCGTGGTCGAGCAGCTTGCCCATCATCGTCGGGACGTTCGTGACCACCGTGGGGCGGTAGCGCTCGATGGTGCGCGCGAGCGACTCGGGCGTGGGCCGCTCCACGAACAGGCCCGCCGTCGCGCCGACCGCGAACGGGAACAGCAGGTTCGTGCCCGTAGCGTAGCCGAAGAAGAGGCGCGGCACCGAGACGGTGATGTCGTCCTCGCGGTAGCCCACCGTCGCCTTGGCGTAACACTCGGTGTTGAACGCGAAGTCGCGGTGCGCGTGGATCGCCGCCTTGCTCTTGCCGGTCGAGCCCGACGTGAACAGCCAGATCGCGGCGTCGTCGCGCCGCGTGGGGCGGGGGCCCGAGAGGCCGCTCTTCGGCCCGAGCGCGGTGCGCCCCATCGTGAGCGCGCTGCGGAGCGACACCGCCCTCAGCGCATCCAGGGCCGGCGGGACGGCGATGTCGGCCTCGACGTCGCCCCCGGTCACGACCTCCGGCACGAGCACCAGCGTCCGGAGGTCCGCGGCGGCGAGCGTGTCCGCGATCGCCTCGGCCACGCGCGGGAGCGTGATGACCGCCGCCGCGCGCGTGTACTCGACGAGGTACGCGAGATCGGCCGCGGGCGCCTCGGGGTTGCCCATGGCCACGACGGCGCCGTGGTGGAGCGCCGCGAAGAAGGCCCAGACGAACGCGGGCGAGTCGTGCAGCAAGAGGAGCACCCGCTGCTCGGGCGCCACGTCCTCGAGGGCGAGGTGGGCGCGGAGCCGCTGGACCCTCTCGGCGACGTCGGCGTAGGTGTGCCGCTGATCCCCGAAGAGCAAGGCGGTCTTCTGGCCTCGCCCCTCGCGCAGGCGATCGAACAGGTAGTAGTCGGCGAGGTTGAAGTGTTCGGGGAATGTCGGCGGGATCATCGGCGCGGGCGCTCCTCTCCGGCGTTCGGCTTCGGGGGGTGGGGCACCTCGGGCGCTCCACCCCCCGGCGTCGGGCCTCGTCGGTCGTCGGCGTCGTCGGCGGTCCGGCCTCGCGTCCAGGGGGGCGCGACGAGCCGCCGCTTGCCGCCGTCGGTCGTCGCGACGCCCGGCTCGCCGAGCCCCTCGCGATCCCAGAGCTGGCAGGTGACGGGCCGGTGGCGCTGATCGAGCGCCTCGCAGTAGTTCGAGTAGATGCAGCGGCGGACCTCGCCGCCGCGGCCGAGGCGCAGCTTCAAGAACCAGTCGGGGTCGGCGAGGGTCTGCCGGGCGGCGCCGATGAGATCGGCCTCGTCGCGCGCGAGGAGCCCCTCGGCCTGGGCGAACGTGCAGATGCCGCCCGCCACCACGATCGGGGTGGCGAGGCCGGCCGCGCGCACCGCGCGCCGGACCTCTGCCTGCTTCGGCACCTGCCGGGCGAACGGCCCGGTCGCGTCGGAGAGGGCGGTGGGCATGCACTCGTACCCGCTCGGCCCGGTGTACGGGTAGGCGGCCTCGCCGACCCTGGGCTGCTTCGCGTCCTCGAACTTGCCGCCGGTCGAGAGCGACAGAAAATCCATGCCCGCGGCCGCGAACGCGACCGCGAAGAAGGCGGCGTCGTCGACCCGGTTGCCGCCCTCGATGATGTCGTCGCACAGGAAGCGGCAGCCCACGGTGAAGCGGGACGATACCGCATCGCGCACCGCCGCGTAGACCTCGAGGGGCAGGCGCGCGCGGCGCTCGCGGGCGCCGCCGTAGCCGTCCGCCCGGGTGTTCAGCGCCGAGAGGAACGAGGCCATGGTGTAGGCGTGCGCGTAGTGGAGCTCGACGCCGTCGAAGCCCGCCTCGCGCGCCCTCGCCGCGGCCGCGGCGAAGAGGCCGGGCAGCGCGCGCGGCAGGTCGCGGATGTGCGGGAGCGCGACGTCGGTGACGCGCTCGCGCTCGCCGTGCCGCAGCGCCTCGAGCTCGCGCGGCGTGAGCACGGCGGCGAGCCGCTCGTCGTCGAGCGCGACCAGCGCCCCGCGCACCTCGGCCTCCTCGGCGCCCCGGAGCCGCGGCTCCCCGAGCGCCTCGGAGAGCGCGCGCCGGTGCTCGCCCGTGATCGCGAGGAACTCCCGGAGGAACCTGTCCCTCGGCGGGCGCCTGCGGATGCGGAGGAAGTCGATGAGCTGGAGGAGCACGCGCGTGCGGCCGGCGCTCCTCTCGCGGACCGTCCGGGCGAGCTCCGCGAGCCCCGGGACGAACCGGTCGTGGCCGGCGCGGAGCAGCGGGCCGCTCGGCACGTCGCGGATGCCGGTCGCCTCGACGACGAGGGCGCCCGGCTGGCCGTCGGCGAAGCGGCCGTACCAGTCGAGCACCTCCCGGGTGACGAACCCCTCCTCGGTCGCCCGCCAGGGGACCATCGCCGGCACCCACGAGCGCTCGGCGAGCTCGAGGCCGGACGCGAGGCGGAGCGGCGAGAAGAGCCGCGCGCGCGCCGCCTCCTCCGCCGTCGGGGGCGCGTCGGGCGGCAGCGCGTGGCGGATCCTCTCCGGCGGCTTCCACATGGCTACGTGGCCTCGCCCCCCCGGCCCCCGCCGGTCTCGTCCGCCGGCGGCTCCGCGGCGGCGCGCTCCAGGATCCCCTTCGCGATGATGAGCTTCTGGATCTCCGTCGTCCCCTCGTAGATGCGCAGCGGCCGGATCTCGCGGTACAGCCGCTCCACCTCCGTCCCCTCGATGACGCCCATGCCCCCGTGGAGCTGGACCGCGCGGTCGATGATCCGCTGCGCCGCCTCGGTGGCGAACATCTTCGCCATGGCGGCCTCGGTCGAGGCGCGCGCCCGCGCGGAGCCCGCGCCGCCCGCGCCCGCGTCGCGCTGGCCCGCGCCGGCCGTGTCGCGGAGGTGGGCGGCGCGCGCGACGAGGAGGCGGGACGCGTCGAGATCCGTCGCCATCTCGGCGAGGTAGGCGCGCACCATCTGCTGGTCGGACAGCGGGGCGCCGAACTGCCGGCGGCGCGTGACGTGCGCGACCGCCTCGCGCAGCGCGCGCGCCGCCATGCCGTTCGCCGCCGCGCCGACCGAGATCCGGAAGGCGTCGAGCGTCTGCATCGCGAGCCGGTAGCCGCCGCCGACGTCGCCGAGGCGCGCGCTGTCCGGCACGCGGCAGCCGTCGAAGCGCAGCCTCCCGATCGGGTGCGCGACCGACATCGGCAGCGGCGCCGAGGACACGCCGGGCGCGCCCATATCGACGAGGAACGCGGTGATCTCGCCGCGCCCGCCGCGGCGCGCGGCGGCGCCGCCCGCGCCGGGGCCGGCGGGGCCTTCGCGCGCCGCGCCCGTGCGCGCGAAGACCACGGCGTGGTGCGCGAGCGGCACGTTCGAGATGAGCACCTTCTCGCCGTCGAGGACCCACCCGTCGCCGTCGCGGCGGGCCTCCGTCCTGAGCGACGCGACGTCGCTGCCCGCCTCGGGCTCGGTGAGCGCGAAGGCGCCGATGCGGCGCCCCGAGATCACGTCGGGCAGGAGCGCGCGGCGCTGCGCGTCGCTGCCGGCCAGCACGATCGGGTACGAGCCGAGCCCCTGCACCGCGAAGATCGCGTCGGCGAGCGGCGAGACCTGCCCGAGCGCCTCGCGCACGAGGACCAGCGAGCGCACGTCGACGTACGTCGGCGACGCCGGGCCGCCCGCGCAGCGCGGCGCGCCGCCGAGCGCCTTGGGCACGAGGTGCGCGTAGAGCCCGAGCGGCTCGCCCAGGCAGCGCGCCACCTCGGCGGCGTCGCTCGCCCCCGCGAGCGGCGCGAGCGCCTCGGGGGTGAGCCGCGCCGCGAGCGCCGCGTGGCGGGCCTCGAAGAAGACCGGGAGGTCGGCCGAGGAGAGCGCGAGCCGCGTCATGAGCGGGGCGTCGCCGGGCCGGTGGAGCGGGGCGTGGGGACGGCGTCCTCCGCGGCGGGCGCGGGCGGCGCCGGGGCCGCGGCGGCCTCTTCGGCCAGGGCGCCCTCGAAGCGCGGCGGGCGCTTCGCCTTGTGCGCCTCGTGGGCCTCGCGGAAGTCGGGGTGCGCCATGCAGAGCGCCTGCGCCTGCGCCTCCGCCTCGATCGCGGCGGCGAGGGGCATCGTCCGCTCGCTCTCGAGCATCTGCTTCGTCATCGCGTGCGCGAACGCCGGCCCGCGCGCGAGGCGATCGGCCCAGCCGCGCGCCACGTGCAGCACGTCGCCGTCGGGGACGACGCGGTTGACGAGGCCGATGCGGAGCGCGTCGTCGGCGCCGATGAGGTCACCGAAGAAGAGCAGCTCGGCGGCGCGGCCGTGGCCGACGAGGCGCGGCAGGAGGTACGAGGCGCCCATGTCCGCGCCGGACAGGCCGACCTTGGGGAAGACGAAGCCGAAGCGCGCGCTCGCCGCGGCGATGCGCAGATCGCAGGCGGCGGCGATCACCGCGCCCGCGCCGACCGCGACCCCGTTGACCGCGGCGACGACCGGCCGCCGGAGCTCGCAGATGCTCTGGATCAGCGCGCCCGTCGCGCGGGTGAACTCGAGCAGCCCCCGGGCGTCGCGCGAGAAGAGCTCGGCGATGATCCCCTCGACGTCGCCGCCCGAGCAGAAGCCGCGCCCCTCGCCGGTGAGCACGACCGCGCGCGCGGCCGAGCGATCGAGCGAGCGGAGCGTGGCCGTGAGCTCGCCGTACACCTCGAAGGTGAGGGCGTTCAGCCGCTCGGGGCGGCTCAGCGTGATCTCCGCGACGCCGCGGCTGATCTCGAGCTGGAAGGAGCGGGGTGTGAGGGTCATGAGGCCATTCGGTGCAGCGCGCCGCCCGGGCGGTCAAGGCTTGGAGCGCGCGCGTCGCGACGGGGCGCGCGCGCTGCGCTCCGCGTGCGCGCGGGCGCTGCCTGCCCGGGACGGGACCGCGATGTCCGGCGTGCGGAGCGTGGTGCGCAGCTTGTCGAGCAGCCGCGTCAGGGTGGCGATCTCGGCCGGGCTCAGCGCGGAGAACACCTTCGCGACGCGCGCGGCGTGGCGCCGCTCGGCGTCGCGGAACGCGCGCTGCCCCTTGGGGGTCAGGTGCACCCGCCACGCGCGGCGGTCGCTCGGGTCGGCCCGCCGCTCGACCAGGCCGTCGCGCGCCGCGCGGTCGACGAGCCCGGTCAGGTTGCCGGCCGTGACGAGCATGCTGCGGGAGAGCGACGCGAGCGTCTGCCCGTCGCCGCGCACGAGGTTCGCCAGGAGATCGAAGCGCGGGAGGGTCATCTCGTGCTCGAGGTCCTCGCGGATCGCGGCGAGCGCGCGCTTGTGGACCGCGAGGATGCGCACCCAGGCGCGGACGGCCACCTGAGCGCCGCGCGCGCTCTCGGGCGAGGGGGCGGGGGCGAGCGGTCGCCGCGCCGGCGCCCCGCGCCTCACCGGCCGCCCTCGCGCGCGCCGTCCGCGTCGTCCACGAGGGGCGCGCCGTCCGCGCCGTCCACGAGGGGCGCGCCGTCCGCGCCGAGCGCCGCGACCGCCTCGATCTCGACGAGCGCGCCCGGCTCGACGAGCCCCGCCACGCCGACGAGCGCCATCGCCGGGAAGTGCGCGCCGAACCGCGCTCGCCAGGCGGCGCCGATCGCGCGGCGCGAGCCCCTGTAGGCGTCGAGATCGGTCACGTAGACGGTCATGCGCGCGACGTCGCCCGGCCCGCCGCCGGCGGCCGCCACGACGGCGAGCACGTTGTCGAGCGCCTGCGCGAACTGCTCGACGAGGCCGCCGCCCCGGAGCTGCCCCGACGCGGCGTCCCACCCGATCTGCCCGGCGACGTACAGCGTCCTCCCGCGCGTCACGACGCCGTTGGCGTACCCGCGGGGCGCCGGCCACCCGGCGGGCTGCACGATCTCGAGGCCGCCCTTCACCGCATCACCTGCCCGCCGTCGACCGGGATCGCCTGGCCGTGGATGCTGCGCGCCTCGTCGCTGCAGAGCATCGCCACGACCATCGCCACCTCCTCGGGCTCGACCATCCGGCCCTGGGGCGACATCGCCTCGAGCGAGCGCCGCGCCGCGTCCTCGCCCCGCCCGGTCTTCTCGGCGATGCGCGCGATGGCCTCGTCCGCCATCCGGGTGTTCACCCACCCGGGGCACACGCAGTTGATCGTCACCGCGGTCCGGGCGATCTCCAGCGCGATGGCGCGGGTCATCCCGACCATGGCGTGCTTCGACGCGCAGTAGGCGGTCGAGTACGCGCACCCGGCGAGCCCCGCGGTCGAGGCGACGTTGACGACGCGGCCGAACCCGCGCGCGATCATCTCCGGGATGACGGCGCGGCACAGGGCGAAGGCGCCGGTCACGTTGACCGCGAGCATCCGGTCCCACATCGCGTCGGTGGTCCTGTCGAACGGCGCGCTCTCGGCCGTGCCCGCGTTGTTGACGAGCACGTCGACGGGCCCGACCCGCGCCGTGAGGGCGGCGAGCGCCGCGAGCGCGCCCTCGCGGTCGCCCACGTCGAGCCGGACGGCGACCCCGCCGATCGCGCTGGCCGTCTCGTCGATCTCGGCCTGGGTGCGGCCGGCGACGGCGACGCGCGCCCCGCCCTGCGCGAGCCGCTCGGCGATCGCGCGGCCGATGCCGCGACCCCCGCCGGTGATGAGCGCGATCCTGCCTTCCAGGGACATGCGGTGCACCTAAATCATATATATATGAAGCACAGGCGGAAGTCACCCTCGGGGGGCGCGGCGCGGGCTGTTCGACGCCTCGTCCGGAGCGCGCCGGCGCGGAGATCTTGGAAATTCCACCTCGCGCGTGCGATCACGCGTGCGATCGATGGTCGACGTGGTCGATCCGATCCACTACGATCGCCGGCCGTTCGTCGCGCCGCGCGGCGACGTTGCGCGGAAGAGCATCGATATGACCGAGGGCATCCACCCCGACGACGGCGGCGGGGACACGCACGCACCCCCGCGCGGCATCGAGATGCACGCGCTGGTGATGGGCTCGCCGCTGCGATCGCCCGCGCAGCGCCCGAGCCGGGAGCTCGGCCTGGGCGGTCGTCGGCCGGTCCGGGGGCCGGCGCCGTGAGCGCGGCCGCCGATCTCGCGTCGCGCGTCGCCACGCTGCTCGCGCAGGACGGCGTGGAGGCCCGCCCCCCGTCCGCTGGCGCGGGCGGCGCGGGCGCCTGGCCCGCGGACGCCGCCGAGCCGGCGGACGTCGCGGCGCTCTACGCGGCCACGGACGGCGTCGAGCTCCCGGACGGCACGCGGATCCTGCCGCGCGGCGACGTCGCGCGGGCGACGGCGTGGCTCGTGGAGGAGCGGTCGCTCGACTGGGAGGACGACCTCCTGGTCGTCGGCGAGCGGGAGGATCTCGTGATCGTGCTCGATCTCGACGTCGCCGGCGCGCGCGCCGGGGGCGGCGTGCTGGAGGTCCCGACGGACGGGCTGGCCTCGTTCCAGCGCGTCGCCCGCTCGGTGGTCGGCTACCTGGAGCGCCGCCTCGGCGTCCCGGGCGCGGAGGCCGCGTCGCCCGAGGTGCGGGCGCGCGAGGCGGCGGCGCGCCGCGATCTCCCGGCGCTCGCCGCGGCGCTCGCCGAGCCGATGTACCCGGGCGCGGAGCGGCAGGTCGCGCACGCGGCGCTCACGCTGGGCGCGCTCCTGTCGGAGCGCGGGGACGAGGCCGCGATGGATGCCTTCGCGCGCTCGGTCGAGGCCCGGATGGCGGCCGCGCCGCGGGGCGCGGGGGCGCCGGAGCGGGCGGCGGCGTGGCGCGCCTGCGAGATCGCCGCGCGCGAGGCCGGGGCGGAGGCGATCGCGGCCGCGTGCGCGGCGCGGGGGGTAGGCGAGGGGTAGCAGAGGAGGCGGCGCCTCGCCGCTCAGCGCATCGCGCTCACCGTTTGTCGCGCTCCCGGAGCCTCGCTCGCCACGCGCGCACCACCGTCGTCTGGTCCCCGTCGCGCTGCACGAGCTGCGTCAGCTCCGCGACGTCGATCCCCGGCAGGAGGCGGCTCCGCCCGGCCTCGGCATACCCCTCGGGCCCGAGGAGGTATATCGAGAGCCTTCCCCTCTTCCAGAACCAGACTTCCGGCACGCCAAGCCCCGCGTACACGGAGAGCTTGTCGATCGTCCCGCTCTTCTCGATCACCTCGATCGCGAGCTCCGGGATTCCCCCGTCCTCCACCGTCCCGAGCACGTAACACTCGTCCGGCTCCACGCCTCGCTGCGCGAGCCTTCTGCGGACGGTCATGCTGCCGTACCCGCTGAGCGGCAGCGCCGTCTCCTCCGCGTACGCCTCGACCAGGCGGGCCAGGATCTTCTTCCGCCCCTCGTGCGGTCCACCCGGGCTCATCAGCTCCAGCACCCCCTCGCAGTACGTCGTCCGTACGCCGGCTCGGTTGCCGAGGGAGGCGAGGATCGCCTCGTACTCCTCCCACGAGACGTCATGAACGACCAAGAGCTGGTCCTCTTCCGCGACCGTGCCCGCGCGTTCGGTGAGGGGGGGGATGAGGGGTGCAGCGGCGACCATGACAGCGTGCTCCTCCGGGGAGTATCACCGCGGCGCCGCGGGCATGCAACCATGGATCCAGGCGCGCTCGCGGCGCTCCCCCCGCAGGGCGGCCCCGGCGAGCGCCGCCGCCTCGCGGAGCGCCGGCAGCGCTTGCTTCCGGGCTCCACGCGCCGTTCATCGCGATCGGGCCGCGCTCCGTCCGGTCAGAACACCCGCCCGAGCCCGTCGAGCGCCGCGACGCGGTACGCCTCGGCCATGGTGGGGTAGTTGAACGTCGTGTTGACGAAATAGCGAATCGTGTTGTTCGGCGCCGGCTGCGACATGATCGCCTGTCCGATGTGGATGATCTCGGCCGCGTTCTCGCCGAAGCAGTGGATGCCGAGCAGCGCGAGCGTCTCGCGGTGGAAGACGAGCTTCAGCATCCCGACCTGCTGGCCCGTGATCTGGGCGCGCGCGAGCGTCTTGAAGGTCGATTTCCCCACCTCGTAAGGCACCTTCTCCTCGGTGAGCTGCCGCTCGGTCTTGCCCAGCGACGAGATCTCCGGCGTCGTGTAGATGCCCGTGGGGATGTCGTGGACGAGGTGGTAATCGGCCTGGCCGCAGTAGTGGCTGGCCGCGAAGCGACCCTGGTCGTACGACGCGCTGGCCAGCGCCGGGAAGCCGACGACATCCCCGACCGCGTAGATGTGCGGCTGGCCCGTCTGGAAGCTCTCGTTGACCTCGAGCTGCCCGCGCCGGTTCGCGGTCAGGCCGACGTTCTCCAGGCCGAGATCGGCCGTGTTGCCCGTCCTGCCATTGGCCCAGAGGAAGACATCGCTCTTGATCTTCTTCCCGCTCTTCAGGGAGACCACGACGCTCTCCTTGGAGGGCTCGACCTCCTCGTACTCCTCGTTGCTCAGGACGCGGATCCCGGTGTCGCAGAAGTGGTATCCGAGCGCGTCGGTGATCTCGTCATCGAGGAACTCGAGCAGGTGGGCGCGCGTGTTCACCAGGTTCACGGCCACCTGCATGTTGCGCAGCATCGACGCGTACTCGCAGCCGATGACGCCCGCGCCGTAGATCGTGATGCTGCGGGGGGTGCGATCCAGGCCCAGCAGCGTGTCGCTGTCGAGGACGCGCGGGTGGCTGAAGTCGACGTCGGCCGGGCGGTACGGGTGGGAGCCGGTCGCGATGACGAAGGCGTCGGCCGTGAAGCGCCGGCGCTGGCCGCCCTCGGCCTCCACCTCGACCGTGTGCGCGTCGACGAACCTGGCCTGCCCCGGGATGAGCCGGACGTGGTTCCGATCGTAGAAGCTCTCGCGCAGATCGACCTGCTCGTCGATGACGCGCTTCGCGGTCGCGAGGAGCTCGGCGAACGGGTACTCCGGGACCACGTCCATCCGCTTGTAGACGGGGCTCTGGTTGACCAGGTTCATGTGGTAGATCGCCCGGCGCAGCGCCTTGCTCGGGATCGTCCCCCAGTGGGTGCACCCCCCGCCGACCCGCGTGTAGCGCTCGATCGCCGCGACGGACTTGCCGTGCTTCGCCGCCGTCATGGCGGCGCCTTCGCCGCCCGGCCCCGTCCCGATGATGAGGAGATCGAAGTGCGGAGTGGTCGCCATCGCGTGTCTTTCCTCCCGGCGCGTCGCGCGCTCCCGGCGCGTCGCGCGCCTCGGAGAGGCTACTCGAACCGGAGCGGCTCGTCGTCGTCGCCGACGCCGAGCATCTCGAGGATCTGGCGCACCTCCATCGCCGCCTCGAGCTCCGGGCCCGCGTCGAGGAAGCCCTGGAGGTGCTTCCTGGCGAGCGCCCGGTTGCCGCGCGCCGCGTAGGCGAGCCCCATCGCGTGCATCGCCTCGCCGTCCTTCGGGAACCGGCGCAGCGCCTCCTTCGCCTGCGCGAGGGCCCCGTCGAGGTCGCCGAGCCGCCGGAGCGCGTGCGACAGCGCGACCCGCGCCCCGAGGAAGCTCGGCGAGATCCGCACGGCGGCGCGGTAGGCGTCGCGCGCCGGCTCGAGCTGGCCGAGCTCGTAGAGCGCGTGCCCGAGCAGGTTGTACGCGTACGGGTTCGACGGGGAGGCCTTGATCACGTCGCGCAGCGCGACGAGGGCCTCCTGGAACTGCTCCTCCTGCAGGAGCTCGGCCGCCTCCTCGACGGCCTCCCAGTGGGCGGCGTCCACGGATTCGTCCACCACGGCTCTCAGCACCATGGCCCGCAGTCTAAGCACAACCGGGCGCGATCGGCGCGCCGTCCCGACCCCCTTCGTGGTACCGGCCGGGGCGTGACGCGTCCGCCGCCGATCAGGCTGCTCCTGTGGCGCGCCAGCGCCGCGCTCCCGGTCCTCTGCGCGGCCGCGGCGTTCTACGGCCCCGCGCTCGAGAAGACGGGCGGCGTCTGGCCGGCGCCGCTCGACGACGTCTACATCTACTTCGGCTTCGCGCGCGCCGCGGCCCTCGGCCACCCGCTCTCGTGGATCCCCGGCAACGGCTACTCGTCGGGCGCGACCAGCGTGGCGTACCCCCTCGTCCTCGCGCCCGGGTACCTGCTCGGCTTCCGCGGCGTCTGGCTCGGCCTCTTCGCCGCGCTCCTCGCGTGCGCCGCCCTGCTCGACCTCTGCCGCTCCCTCCGGCGGCTGCTCGGCCGGGCGCCGCACCTCGAGCCGGCCGCCGGCGGCGGCTCCTCCGGCTGGGTCGCCTGGGTCGCGCCGCTCTTCGTGGTGGCCGTGCCGCTGCTCGACTGGAGCTGGTTCTCCGGGATGGAGGTCGCGCTGTTCGGCGCCGTGCTGGGCCGCGCGCTCGTCGCCGCGCGGCGCGCGGAGCTCGCCCCGCCCGCGCGCCGGCCGGCCGAGCAGCTCCGGGCGGGGCTGCTCTGCGCCCTGCTCGTCGCGACCCGGCCCGAGGCGATCGCGCTCGCGGCGCCGCTCGCCGTCGCCGTGGCCCACGCGGCGGGCTCGCTCGGCGCGGCGGCGTCGCTCGCGCGCGCGTCGCTGCCGACCGCGCTGCTCCTCGCCGCGCAGGCCGTGACGAACCGCGCCCTCACGGGCGAGTGGAGCGCGGCCGGCGCCGTGCGCAAGCTCGTCCTCTCGAACCCGTACCCCACGCCGATCGAGAAGGCGGCGGAGGTGATAAGGAACCTCGCCGCGCTGCGGGTGCAGGCGCTGGAGAGCGCGCTCGGCGGCCCGTCCTTCTCGTGGATCCTGCCGCTGCTCGGCGCGCTGGCGGCGCTCGACCGGCGCTCGCGGCGCCTCGCGGCGCCGCTGCTCGTCGGCGCGTACGGCTCGCTGCTGCTCGTCGCGCTCAACACGACGGCGCGGTACCAGAACCTCCGCTACGCCGCCCCGGCGCTCGCGATGCTGCTCGTCGCGGCGGCCCTCGGGGCGGAGGCGCTCGCGCGGCGCGGGCGGCTCGCGGCGCTCGTGGCCGGGGCGCTCGCGCTCGCGGGGCTCGCCGCGCCGTCCCGGTGGTTCGGGCGGCAGATCGATCACTTCGCCCGCGCCTCGGCGAACATCGCCGGGCAGCACGTCGAGGTGGCGCGGCGCCTCGCCGCGCGCGCGCCGAGGCCGCGGCGGGTGCTGCTCGGCGACGCGGGCGCGATCCCGTACCTGTCGGGGATCCCGGCCATCGACGGGCTCGGGCTCGGCGGGTACCGGGGCATGCCGTTCGCGCGGGCCTCGGTGCACGGGGTGCCCGCGGTGGTCGAGCTCATCGAGCGGCTCGGCGCCGACGAGCGGCCGGACGCCTTCGCCCTGTACCCGTCCTGGTGGGGCGGGCTCGCCGACGTCTTCGGCCGGCGCGTCGACGCCGTGAAGATCGAGGACAACGTGATGTGCGCCGCGGACGAGAAGGTGATCTACGAGGCGGACTGGTCGGCGCTCGCGCCGCCGGGGGAGCGCCGCGACGGCGCCGTGGACGAGGTCGACATCGCGGACCTGATCGACGAGCGGGCGCATCGCTACGCGTTTCCGACGCCGCGCGGCGGCTGGGTGGTCGGCGCCGTGCTCCAGGACGACCGCGGGGCGCCGCGGTTCGACGCCGGCAGGCTCATCCCCGAGGGGCGCGAGCAGTCGTTCACGATCGGCCAGGTCGCCCGCGGGCCGGCCGTGCTCGCGCTGCGCACGGACGGCGGCGGCCCGAGCGCGATCGGCGTGGCGGTCGAGCGCGTCGCGGGCGAGGTGCGCGTCGAGGTGCCCGAGCGCCCGGCGGACCGCTGGTCCGAGATCCGGGTGCCGCTGCGCGACGTCGCGCCGGGGGACGTCGTCCGCGTCCGCGCGCTCCAGGGGACATTCCGCAGCTTCCACGTCTGGCTGCTGCGGCCGTGAGGTGCTCCGCCGCTTCCGCGCCCGTCTGCTGCGGCCGTGAGGTGCTCCGCCGCTTCCGCGCCCGTCTGCTGCGGCCGTGATCGCCCGGGGCGCGCGCGGCGCCTGCGGCGTCCGCGACGCCCGCAACGCGGCGCGTCCTTCGGGCACGGGTCCGTCGTGCGGGGAATTCGTGGTAAGGACCCCTGCGTGGTGAAGTGGCTCCGTGCGTCGTCCTTCGCGGCGACGGCTGGCAGGGAGGTGGCCTCGTTCGCGCGGCAGGCGGTCCTGCTCCCGTACGACATCCGCTCGCCGGTGATCCCGCCCGCGGCGCGCGACGGCGATGACGTCGTGATCGTCCTGCACGGGCTCTTCGCGTCCGCCGGCGTCCTGCGGCCGTTGCGGGCGGCGATCGAGCGCCACGCGTCCACCGCGCGCGCGGCGCGGGCGGGCGGCCGGCCGGGCGCGGCGTCCGATGCCGCGCCGTGGTCGGTCCACACCGCGACGATGTCGTACGCGCCGGGGCCCGGCGTCGAGGTGCTCTCCTCGCGCCTCGCCGGCGTCGTGGCCGCGCTGCCGGCCGGGGTGCGCCTGCACCTCGTCGGTCACAGCCTCGGCGGGATCGTGTGCCGCTTCTTCGCGCAGGAGATCGGCGATCCTCGCGTCGTGCAGACGATCTCCATGGCGAGCCCGTTCGGCGGCATCCCGCGGGCCGCGCTGCTCGGCTTCGGCGGCGCGCGGGACCTCGACGCGTCGAGCCCGCTCCTGCGCCGCATCCTGCTCGGGACGGCGCGCTCTTGCGTCCCGCACCTGTCGATCATCGCGGGCGCGGACACGCTGGTCCGCTCGCCCATCGCGCACGCGCTGCCGGGGGGCGAGGTGCGGGTGATGGAGGCGCGCGGCCACAACGCGCTCCTCTTCGACCCCGAGGTGGCCGCGCTCGTCGCGCGGCGGATCGTCGGCCGGCGCCTCGGCGCGCGCTGACCGGTATCGCCGCTCGGCGCTTCGTGGTAGCTCGCACGCGTGCGCTCGCCGATCGCCTCCCTCCTCGCCCTGGGCTCCCTGCTCGCCCCGCTCGCGTGGTCGTCGCCCTCGCGCGCGGACGCCTCCGCCTGGGTCTTCACCGGCGCCGGCGCCGTGGGCTGGAAGCAGGGCGACGCCGATCTCGTCGTCGACGGCGCGCTCTCGCTCGACGTCGGCGTCGGCACCACGCCGGACGCGCCCTTCATCTTCGGCGGCCTGGCGCGCGCGACGCCGATCCTCGGCAGCGGCGTCGATCTCGCGCTGCTCGCCCGCGTCGCGACCCGCGGCTTCCAGGCGGGCCAGCTCGGCCTGGCGCTCGACGCGGGCGGCTATGCGCGCTTCTGGGGCGAGCGCTCCACCGGCTTCACCGGCGCGCTCACCCTCGGCGCCCCGCTCGGCATCAGCCTGTCGCTCCAGGGCAGCGTCGGCACCGGCGACGCCGTGGCGTTCGGCGCCGTGGCCGGCATCGACCTGCTGCGCCTCACGGTCTATCGACAGGCGCTCCTGCCCGTGTGGCCGAACCCGTTCCCCGCGCAGGAGCGCCCCCAGGACGTAGCCCGCCGCTGACCGCCCGCGCCGCGCCCCTCATCACCCACAACGCCCATCGCCGCCGCCTCGCGCAAGAGGCGCGCGCCCCTCGTCCACGAGGTCAGCGCCGGCGGGTGGGTCTGCGCGCGCCGGCGTGGCGCGGGCGGGCGCGCCCAGCACCGACCGAGGTGCCATAAGGTTCAAGCGGGCTCGAGGTCTCAGGCGCGCCTCGTGTGGCGCGCAACGAAACGTCTCAGCAGGCAAGGCCCGAAGGGAGACAAGCCGGGCGGTGCTGTATGCGCAAGCGCTCACGCCCCCGTCTTGGCGGATGGCCGAGCGCCCGCCCGCGCCACGCCGGCGCGCGCAGACCCACCCGCCGGCGCGTGCAGCTCCGGAACGCCCCCCCTCGTGCCCTCCTCAGCCGCCGAACCCCGCCAGCGCCGTCACGAGCCGATCGAGATCCCCGCGCCCATGCCGCTCGGTCACCGCGACGAGGAGCTGGTCGCGCCGCCGCGGATCGATCCGCCCGAGATCGAGCCCCGCGATGATCCCCTGCTCCGCGAGCGCCCGCGTCAGCCTGCCGGCGTCCCCGCCGCGGACCTTCACGACGAACTCGTGGAAGGTCGGCGCCGGGAGCGGGAGCGCGTACCCGTCGAGCCGCGCGATCTCCCGCTTGAGGTACTCGGCCTTCGCGAGGCACTGCCGCGCCGCCTCCACGAACCCGCGCTTGCCGAGCATGCACATGCGCATCGTGACCGCCGTCGCGCAGAGGCCGCTGTTCGTGCAGATGTTGCTGGTCGCGCGCTCGCGCCGGATGTGCTGCTCCCGGGTGGCGAGCGTCAGCACGTAGCCCCGGGTCCCGTGCTTGTCGACCGTCTCGCCGACCAGCCTGCCGGGCACCTGCTGCAGGTACTTGCGATCGTTCCTGCACGCGAACAGGCCCACGTTGGGGCCGCCGTACTGCGGCGGCAGCCCGAGCGGCTGGCCCTCCGCGACCGCGATGTCGGCGCCGAGCGCGCCCGGCGACTCGAGCAGCGCCAGCGCGTACGGATCCGGCGTGACCGTGATGAGTAGCGCGCCCTTCTGGTGACACGCCTCGGCCACCTTCCGGATGTCGCCGACCACGCCGAAGAAGTTCGGGTAGCCGACGACCACGCACGCCGTCGTCTCGTCGATCGCCCGCGTGAGCGCCGCGACGTCGGCGGCGCCGTCCTCGCCCACGTCGACGCGGGTCAGCGACGCCTTGCCGGTCCCGATGCCGTGCACGTAGGTCTCGACCGTGCCGACGTAGTCGGGGTGCACGCCCCCGGACAGCACGGTCCGCTCGCGCCCGGTGAGCCGGCGCGCCATCAGGACCGCCTCCGCGAGCGCGCTCGCGCCGTCGTACATCGACGCGTTGGCGACGGGCAGCCCGAGGATCTCGCTCACGATCGTCTGGAACTCGAAGATCACCTGGAGCGTGCCCTGGGCGACCTCGGGCTGGTACGGCGTGTAGGCCGTGTAGTACTCGCTGCGGAGCAGCAGCTGATCGGCGGCCGGCGGGAAGTGGTGCTCGTAGGCGCCGGCGCCCAGGAACGAGAGCATGCTCGCCGCGCGGTTCTTCTGGGCGAGCTCCTCGAGGTGCCGCATCAGCGACGCCTCGTCGAGGGGCGGGTCCAGCGACAGCGGGCCCTCGAAGCGCGCCTCCTTCGGGATGGCGCTGTAAAGCTCCTCGAGAGACGACAGGCCGACGGCCTGCAGCATCGCGCTGATTTCCTCGGGCGTATGGGGCAGGTAACGCATGATCTTGCTGCGGAGAGGGGGGAGGCGGGGGCGCGGCGCTCAGTGCGCCGTCTTCAGGATCTCGGTGTAGGCGGCGGCGTCCAGGAGCCCGCCGAGCTCGCCCTGGTCCGAGGGCACGATCTCGATCATCCAGGCCTTGCCGTAGCAGTCCTCGTTGACGAGCTCGGGGCGGTTCTCCAGCTCCGCGTTCACGCGCTGGACCTTGCCGCTCAGCGGCGCGAACAGATCGCTCAGCGTCTTGACGCTCTCGATCGTGCCGAAGGCCGTGCCCGCGGTGAGCGTGTCGCCCGGCTTCACGTCGAGGTTGACCAGCGTGATGTCGCCGAGCTGATCGACCGCGAAGGCGGTGATCCCGACGACCACGCGGTCGTCCTCCTGCTTGGCCCACTCGTGGTCCTTCGTGTACCGCCGGTCCGTTCGGACATCATCGCTCGCCATGTGACTCTTCTTTCTCCCTTTACGTGATCCCGGGGCGCCTGCGCGGCTCCCCCGCGGGGCTCGATCGCGGGTCAGGCCCGCTTGTAGAACGGGGTCTTGACCACCACCGCCTCGACCGAGCGGCCCCGGCAGTCGACCTGGAAGGCGGTCCCGATCTTGGCCATCGAGGCCGGCAGGTACCCGAGCCCGATGTTCTTGCCGACGGTCGGCCCCGGGCTGCCGCTCGTGCAGACGCCGACCTTCTCGCCCGCGGCGTCGAGCAACGGGTAGCCGTGGCGCGCGATGCCGCGCCCCACCATCTCGAAGCCGACCAGCTTGCGCGAGGGCCCCTCGTCCTTGACGCGCTGGAGCGCGGCGCGCCCGATGAAGTCGCCCTTGTCGAGCTTCACCACCCAGCCGAGGCCCGCCTCGATCGGGTTCGTGGTCTCGTCGATGTCGTTGCCGTAGAGCGACAGGCGCGCCTCGAGGCGGAGCGTGTCGCGCGCGCCGAGGCCCGCCGCCTCGATGCCGAGCGGGCCGCCGAGCTCCATGAGCGCCCGCCACAGCCGCTGCGCGTCCGAGGGGGAGCAGAAAATCTCGATGCCGTCCTCGCCGGTGTAGCCGGTGCGGGCCACCGTGCAGCGGATGTTGGCGAGCGTCGCGTCGCGGAAGTGGAACGCCGGCAGATCGCGCAGCGCGGCGCCGTCGCCGCCCGCGAGCGCCACGATGTCGAGCGCCTTCGGCCCCTGGATCGCCATCATCGCCGTGCGGTCCGAGGCGTCCTCGAAGCTGCAGTGACCCTGCGCCGCGCCCCGGAAGTGGGCGGCGATCTTGTCGCGGTTCGAGGCGTTGCAGACGATGAGCCACTGGCGCGCGTCGATCCGGTAGACGAGGAGGTCGTCGAGGATCGTGCCGCCCTCGTTGCACGCGCAGGTGTAGAACGCGTGGCCGTCTTCCAGCTTCGAGGCGTCGTTCGTGATGAGGTAATCGACCACCTGCCCGGCGTGGTCGCCGCTCAGGATCATCTCGCCCATGTGCGAGACGTCGAAGAGCCCGGCCGCCGTGCGCACCGCCCTGTGCTCCTCGGTGACGCCTCTGTACTGGACCGGCATCTCCCAGCCGGCGAACGGGACCATGCGCCCGCCGAGCTTGATGTGCTCGTCATAGAGCGGGGTCCTTCGGAGGGGAGCGGAGGGGAGCGGCTTCGTCGACACGGGCGCGATCTACTTCGAATGGTCGAGGATGTCGACTGGCGCGGCGCCCTCTCGCGACGCATGGTGTCGACGCGGCGGGGGGCGCGCAAGCGAGCGCACGCGCCGGCGTCGCGCTCACTCGAGGCGGGTGGGATCGAGCACCTTGCCGTCCGGCGTGAGCCCGTGGCGGCGCCAGCGCTCCTCGACGGACAGACCTGGCTCCGGCGGCGGACGGGTCTCGTCGCGGACGACCAGCTCCGAGACGTGCGCGCGCGAGACGACCTCGATCCGGACCTTGCGTTGCGGCGCGCTCTTCACGGTCGCCTGCGCGAAGATCGTCTTGCCCGGGCCGGTCTCGACGCGGCCCGCGAGGACGCGCGTCCGGACGTAGTTCGCCACGCGCTCGGCCGAGATTTCCCCCGTCGCGAAGACCGCGTCGGAGAAGCGCGCGCTCACCCTCATGCGCCGCGGGATGGGGAGCCCGAACGCCTGCTCGACGCCCTCGGCGAGCTCGCCCGGCAGCACCTGATCGACGGGCGGCCTCGGCGCCGGGGCGGCGGTGGGCGCCGGCGGCGGCGGCGCGTCCGCGTCGCCGCGGCACGAGAGCGCCGCGGGCGCGGCGCACGCGGCGCACGCGGCGAGCGCCGCGGCGCGCGACAGCCGGGCCCGCGTCATTCGACGATGCCCGCCCACGAGTCGATCCTGACCACGGTGCGCGGCGGTTGCAGCGTCCTCGTCGTGGTGCGCGCCTCGCCTCCCTGGGCGTCCTCCGCGCCCGCGGCGCCGGTGTGGTAGACGAGCTGGTACTCGGGCGCGGTGGCCTGCTTGACGATGGTCTGCGCGCCGAAATGCGGATCGGCGAACGACTCCACCTCCACGCACGTCGGCTTCTGCGTCACGGCCACGCCGAAGATGATCGAGCCCGGGGGCTCGTCCACGTGGTCGGGGAGATCGTCGCCGTCCTCGGGCGGCGCGTCCGGATCGGGCACGAGGCACCCGTTCGGGTACGCCGCCGGGGTCCCGTCCTCGCCGCGCAGGTAGTCGACGCCCCAGAGCGAGCCGAACCCGTCGGCGCACGCGTAGGTCCCGGGCGCCGCCGGCGTGAACGTCGCGAAGTACGCGCAGCCGTTGAAGAGGGAGATGGGCCCGGTCACGCGCTTGCCGTTCGTGAACGGGATGGCCCAGTTCTCGCTGACGCGGAAGCTCCCGTTGTGCGGCCGCTCGGTCAGCGACCAGACGCGCGTGTTGATGTCGCCGCCCGCGGTGAACGTCTCCTGATCGCCCGTGGAGAACAGGATCACCCGGTTGCCCTGCGGGTCGAGGCTCACGACCGGCACCGTCTGGATCGGCTGGCCGCTCGTCGCGGTGTCGCCCGGGATCGAGTACGCGTCCCAGGCGAGATCCACCTCCCACTCGCCCGGCTTCGCCCCCGTCAGGTTGACGCGCCAGAGCGTCCCGTCGGCGTCGCCGACGTAGACGCGATCGGCCACCTGGCCGACCTGCGACGGGAACGGCACCGGGACGCCGCTGATCGGCGAGTCGAAGTCGACCACCTGGGTCCGCGGCGCGAGCCCGCCCGGCGCCTCGGAGAGGTGGCCGCGGAACGTCTGGAGCACCTCGCCCGTGTCGAGCCGGACGATGGTGAGCGAGCGCGCCGGGCCGACGGGGCCGCCGTCGCTGGCGTTGCCCCAGCACCGCACCTCGTCGCGGACATCGAGCGTGCCCGTCGGGGCGAAGAGCGGCGTCGTCGTGTTCTTCCGCGCGCACGTGCCGGGGCCGAGCCCGGCGGAGCCGCCGGCCAGGATGGCGACCGACACCTTCTTGATCTCACCCTCGTCCTCGAGCTCCACCATCGCGATCGCCGGCGTCGGCGGCCTGTCGCCGAACAGCGGCGCGCCGCTGTCGTCCGTGGAGAGCTGCCAGAGGAACCGGGGGCTCCGCGGGTCGGTCACGTCGAGCGCGTAGTAGAAGCTGCCGTTCACGACGCCGCTGCTGGCGACCAGCACGGTGCGCCACGTCGCGCCGCCGCCCGTGCCCGCGGCCGCGGCCTGCTCGGCCGTGCGCTCGAAGATGACGTTCCTCACGACGGGCGCGCCGTCGAGCAGCAGCGACTGCTGGTTGAACGTCGGCAGGAGGCGCGGCAGGACGTGGGGCGGCAGGAAGGACCAGAGCTCGTTGTTCTGGACCCGGTCCACCTTGAGCGAGTCGGTCGGATCGGTCGTCGCGGCCACCTGGAAGGCGTGGAGCTGCCCGTCGGTCGTGGCCGTGTAGAGCACGAGCGGCCGGTTCGCCTGGGCCTCCGCGAAGAGCTGGTAGGACTCGTCGGGGATGAGGTCGCGCGGCGGCCCCACCACCACGGGGGTCGAGTGATAGATGCTGCCGAGCTCGTTCCCGTCGCGCGACGGGAGGTCCGACGGCATCTCGTCGCCGGTCTGCCACCGGACGATGCGCTCGGCGCAGATCTCGGGGGTGCTGGCCTGCAGCCCGCCCGCGCACTCGGAGCGCACGGCCAGGGTGGTGTTGTCGGCGACGTCGAGCGCGCGCCACGCCGGGGCGAGCTCGCTCGCGAGCACCGACGCCGTCGCGGGCGCGCCGCTGCCGGTCACCGTGCCGGTGTAGCTGCCGAGCCCGTCGTTCACGCCCGCGGGGCGGATGCTCCGCGTCGAGTGGATGTCTCCGCCGTCGAGCGCGCCGATCACGGTGAAGAACCTGCGCGGCCGCTCCAGATCGTTGGAGTTCACGTTGGCCGCGAAATCGTCGCCCTTGCCGGGGTCGATGTCCTCGAGCTGCGTCTCCAGCGGACCGTTCCCCGGAGCGCTGCAGACGAAGCGCTTGCGCTCGAGGTTGCCGGTCCAGAGCGAGCCGTCCGGCGGCGGGTTGAACGACGCCGAGAACTGGTACGCGACCCCCTCGGCGGTGCTGCCGGTGGTGCCGGTCGCGGCCGCCGTGGCGAAGACGGGGAGGGTGCGGCTCGTCGAGTTCGCCGCGATGTGCGCGAAGATCTGCGACATCACCGCGGAGAGCTCGTTCGCGTCGTCCGGGAAGTAGCCGTGATCGGTCCCGCCCTCGACGGCGATGCGCGCGAGCGTGCAGCACGCCTTGGCCGCCCCGGTGGGGGCGTCACAGCGCCCTCCGGGCAGGAAATCGGACTGGGCGATCGTCGCGCAGTCGAACCCCGCCTCGGTGGACAGGCCGAACCCGACCGCGTAGGTCCGGACGCGCAGGTTCGGGTTCGTGTGGCTGTTGAGCGCGTGCGCGATGGTGTGCGGCTCCTCGTAAGGACAGCCCGTCCCCTCCGGGCCCGGGCCCGCGGCCTGGGCGCAGCTCGGGCGCAGGTCGAGGTTCGGCTCGCCGTCGGAGATGAGCACGATCGAGCTCTTGCGGCAGCCGCCGCTGATGTACGGGTCGGCGCGAGGGCCGAGCGGCCGGCCGTTCCACTCCGACCCGTCGTCCAGCAGGTAACGGCGCGCGTCCTCCAGCATCCCGGCGATCGGCGTCGCGCCGTATGGCCGCATCGCGATGAGCGCCTGCTGGATGCGCTGGTTGGTGGCGCGAACGTCGGTGACCGGCGCGCTGTAGTCCGGGAAGGGGATGAGCGGCCCTTCCCAGAGCGGCGCGGCCGGGTTCCTGGCGCCGACCTCCACCTCCTGGGGCGCGCAGTCGGGCGGGTTGCCCTGCGCCGGATAGCCGCCGGTCTGGAAGTCGGGGAAATAGCTCCACATGCCCTCCACGCCGTCCGCGGGGTTGGGCGCGCCGCCGAGCCACCCGGTGCTCGCGTCGGGGAGCGTGTCGAACGTCATGAGCGAGAACCGGATCCGGTCCTCGTAGATGTCGAGCAGGCCGGACGAAGGCGGCCACGCGCAGCCCTGGGTCCGGTCGTTGTAGAGGTGGAAGCTCACCTGATCGTGGGTCGCCCCGGGGCCCGCCGTGCAGCCGTTGGAGAGCAGGCGATGAAACGGGATATGGTAGTTGCTGTCGTAGGGATTCACCGTCCCGATGCGGAACTCCTCGATGAACTCGGTGCTCGTGCGGGGCTGGGCGTAACAGGAGAAGTTCTCGATGGGGCCCGTGAGCGACTCGACGAGCTTCGCCCAGCGGCTCTTCCGGTCCTCGGAGGCGGGGGGAGAGAGCGGGTTGCAGTCCGGCTCCTGGCCAGAGACCGTCCTCTCCATCGATCCCGACGTGTCGACGAGCAGGAGGACGTTGGGCAGCGGCGGCTCCACGTCCATCGCCTGCGCGCGGGCGCGCGCCGCGAGGAGGCCGATCGTCGTCGCGGAGCCCGTCATGACAAGTACCTTCGTCAAGCTTCGCATCGTGTGCTCCGGGGTCATCGGGCCGTGCAGGGCAAGGTGACATAGGCGCTCATGGACGCCTGGCTGCCGGCCCTGGCGATGGTCAACTCCTGCGAGCCCATCGCGTCGAGCGCCTTCGGCCAGAGGAGGCCGCGCGCGTTCAGGGTGACCGTGCAGTACTTGATCGTGGGGCCGCCGTCGGGGCTCTCCGGCATGCCCGGGGGGCTCGTCATCGCGTTGGTCTTGTCGGCCAGCTCGACCCTGAAGCTCCAGCCGATGTCCGCGTGCCCGAGGCTCCCCGGCGCGGCCGGCGTGCTGGCGTCGCCTGGAGCGGGCGGGTCGAGGAGCTCCTCCGTCGCCTTGTTGTCGAGCGTCGGCGGGAGGAACGAGAAGCAGTAGGGCGCGCTGTCGAGCGACGGGGTCGAGCACTGCGGGGGCGAGCCGGCGAGCCTCGAGTGGAAGACCGCGGCGTCGACCTCGTTCAGGCTCCCGGCCCGCTCGAGCTCGGCGAGCGCCAGCGAGAGCGCGTATTCCGTGAGGTACTGCGTCTGCGTCATCTGCCGCTCATGGCCGCTGGCGACGGTCGACAGCGTGGCGGCCCGCGCCGCGAAGAGGCCGATCGCGGTGAGCATCGTGATGACCAGCACGACGATGAACACCGCGGCGCCGCGCTCGCCGGCGCGCCTGTGGGTCCGGGCGATCCTTGCGTTCACCATGGGACGTAAGCCTGGTTGGGGAGCGCGACGTCGGCATAGAGCGTGCGCATCCGAGCGTACACGGGCGGGGAGCCGGCCGGGGGCGTGTTGTCGAGGGTGCTGACGCCATCGACGACGCCGGGGATCAGGAACCGGTACCTGCGGCCGTCGGGGCCCGTGACGGGGCCCGCGGGATCGTCGGCGTCGAAGGGGAGGTTGACGTCGCGATCGGGCGCCCGGGTGCGGGTCGAGAGCCGGACCTGGACGGCCCGGATGCGCTCCGGCACCGCGCCTGCCGTGGTGTTGTCGCCGGCGCGGTCGTACACCGCCGCGTTGTTCGTTGCGGTGATCGGATATCGTGTGAGCTGCGGGTTGGTCACGCCGGGGAGGCCGCTCTCCTCCGCGGTGACGATCCCGAACTTGAGATCCACGGCGTACTCGGCCACGAGCTCGAGCGTCGCCGGGATCTCGCCGCCGTTCTCGTCGAGCTCGACCCGCACGAGCTCGGTGCGGCCGCTGTCGCCGGTCATGCGCTCGACGTCGGCCGCCGCCGCCGGATCCCCCGGGTAGGCGGGCCCCACGAGGGCGCCGTAGGTCGGGTGGCCGGCGAGGCTCCGGATGTCGTAGCGGACGCGCGAGACCGGGTTGGCGAACCCGCCGGTGCCGTTGAATCCGGTGGTCACGCCGCAGTCCCCGAACGTCTGGAGCTGCGGCAGCCCGTACGTGGCCATCAGCGTGACCTGGATGGTGTGGATCGGGTCGCCGGCCACGGTGGTGCCCTGGATGACCCCGTACATGTACTTGCTCTGTCCGAGGATCTTGAGGCGCAGGAAGCGGTTCGGCCGGAAGATGTCGTTGAGGCTCGCCCCGCCGCCGTTCGCGCGGGCGAGCGTGCGCTGGACGGCCCCGCTGAACGGATCGATGTTGACGACGCAGCCGCCGGCCGTGCAGTTGATGGAGTTGAAATAGAACTGCTCGGTGGTGTTGAAGCTGCCCCCGATGATGAGGGCGTCGGGCGAGAGGCCGTTGGCCGTGAGCTGGTCGACGCCGGAGCCGTCCATCGACCCGTCTTGCACGATGGTGACCCCCGCGAGGCGCTTCAGCCCCTCGGGCCAGGTGTCGATGTCCCCGCAGAGGAACGGGTCTCTCTGGACGTTCGGGGACGACTGGTGGGCGGCGCGCTGCAGGTCCGCGACGATCCGGTTCAGCCCGAGCGTCGCGGCGAGGTGCGAGGCGGAGGCCCGCGCCTCGTTCTGGAAGAAGCGGGTCGCGTTCTTCGAGAGCAGGAAGGCCGCCATGGACACGGTGAGCCCGGCGGCCATGGCGACGAGCAGCTCCACGAGCGTGAAGCCTCGCTCTCGTGAGGCGCGCGTTCGGGGGGGCAGGGGGCGACGGCGGACCATATCAGTACTGGCTCGTGTTCCGGAGGACGCTCGTTGTCAGGTGGACCGCGCCGAAGCGGCCCGGGTTCGCGTCGACGTCGAGCGGGTCGGTCGCGCAGTCCATCGGATCGCCGCCCCGCTCCCAGACCACGCGGATCTCGGCCCGCAGGAGGTTCGGCCAGAGCGGCATGCCCGCCGCGTCGGTGAACTGGCGAAAGCGGAGGTGCGTGCAGAACGCGGTCTGCGAGGGGTCGCCCTCGTAGATGTCGGTCCCCATCAGGTCCGCGTCCGGCATCCCGAACCCGACGATCGGCGTCGGCGTCACCCTGGCCGGGTACGGCTGCGTCGCGCTGAGCGCGATCCAGTCGGTGCTGGCGATGTCCGACGCGCCGCCGGGGTCGTTCCACTGGAGCGCGTCCGCGCGCAGCCGCTCGGCCCAGGTCATCGCGATGGCGTTGGCGAGCGCGAGGTTGCGGGCGTTGATGTTGCTGAGGAGCGTCGCCTTCTGGAGCGCGACCACCCCGGTGGCGCCGATCGCGAGCACGCCGAGCGCCGCCATGACCTCGATGAGCGTGTAGCCGCGCCCCGCCGCGCGCGCCGCGTGCCTCGCGCTCACAGGGTCAACCTCGCGACGCCGTTCGGCGGGACGAAGACCGTGCGCAGGAGGCCGGTCCGGCTGTTGGTGACGTTCACCCGGACCGCGCCGACCAGCGGCGTGAAGGCGCCGCCGGCGTTGTAGCGGACGAACGTCCGGCCCCGCGGCGTGAAGCAGACGTCGGCGAACGTCTGCGCGGCGTCGGCGGTATCGCGCAGCTCCACGGTGGCCAGCTCGACGCCCGAGGTGTCGAGCGTCGAGACCTGATCGGTCAGGGCCGGGTCCGCCCAGTTCCCGACGCTGAGGCAGCTCGGCGCGATCAGCGGCCCGCCGACATCCTGGACGCGGGCGTCCCGCACCTGGAACACCCCGGGATCAGCCGTCCACCGCACGAGGACCGCCGTCCCGCGCCCGATCGCGCGGTGGCGCGCGAGCCGGTAGACGCCGCTGATCTCCATGGCGGCGCGGTTCACGCGGCGGTCCCGCATCGCCTGGACGAAGCTCGGCGACGCCGTGGCCGCGAAGATGCCGATCAGGATGATCACGGTGAGCAGCTCCGGGAGCGTGAAGCCGCGCGCGTCGCGGCGGCGCCGGCCGCGCTCCCCCGGAGAGACCGCGCGCGCGCGGTCGGGATCACGAGGCGAGGGGCGCGAACAGGGAGAGGGACGCACTGGAATGCCGGCAAAGGCAAACCGCATGCCCTTGATGATTCCCGCCAAGCTTTTGATTTGCATGATGAATCCGCTCAAAGCGCCCCGCGGTGGGCGCTAACGATTGCGGCGCTATGAAAAAAGGTGCAAGGCGAACGGGCCATGCGATTTCCGCCGGAAAGGTGTTCATCGAGAGGTCCGTCATCTGCCCACATCGCGCGCGCGGCGTGCCGGGCGAGCCGCGCGCGGCGCGCCGCGCGCGGGCGCGTCGCGCGGCTCGTCGGCGCCGGCGTGCTCGCGGCCGCGCTGTCGGCGGGCTGCAGCAAGAAGGAGGAGCGCCAGGGGGCGCCGCCGCCGCCTGCGCCGGCCGCCAGGCCCGACGCCTGCGCGGACGGCGGGGGGACCCTCAACGACGCGGCGAGCGCGCCGTTCTTCCCGCGCACCACGGGGGGGTTCTGCCTCGACCCGAACGGTGCGGCGAAGGCGTTCGGCGAATCGGCGCCCCTGCCGCTCGACAGCATCTGCGACATGTTCGACGGGGAGTGCGAGATCTACAAGGGATTCGGCGTGCGGCGGGTGGTCGAGGCGCGGTACGTGAGCGGCGCCGGCGGCACCGCGACGGTCGACGTGCACCTCTCGAAGTTCGGGTCCACCGAGGGCGCGTACGGGATGTTCACGAAGCGCACCGTGGGCGACGGCGACCCCGCCGACGAGGCCACGCCCCGGCCCATCGAGGGCGGCGGCGCGGCCGCGATGGGGATCGGGAACGCGTACCTCTGGCGCGGGCAGTACCTCGCCGAGATCACGTACAACGACGAGGCGCTGGCCGAGGCGACGCTCAAGGCGGCGAGCGAGAAGGTGCTGCCCGGGCTCGTGAAGGAGATGGGCGAGAAGCTGCCCGGCGAGCCGTCGCTGCCCCCTGCGGCGCTCGCGCTGCCCGGGGACAGCAGGATCCCGCTCGGGATCCGGTACGAGACCCGCGACGTGCTCGGCGTCGACGGCGCGGGGCCCGGCGCGTTCGGCTACTACAAGGAGGGCGACAAGCGCTACCGGGTGCTGGCCGTCGTGCGCGACGACGTCGACCAGGCCAAGGACGTGCTGTCGACCCTGGCGAAGCAGCCGGGCGCGGTCCGGGAGAAGGGCATCGGCGGCGGCGCGGTGCGCCTGATGCACAAG
This sequence comes from Sorangium cellulosum, assembly GCF_004135735.1. GTDB lineage: Bacteria > Myxococcota_A > Polyangia > Polyangiales > Polyangiaceae > Sorangium > Sorangium cellulosum_F. Next base: position 2,344,902 of record NZ_CP012670.1, read on the forward strand.
GAGGGCGAGGGGCCCGCCACCGAGTGGCTCTTCGCCCGCGCGGACAAGGCCGTTTACGGCGTCGGGGACGAGTCCCGCGTGCTCCGCAACGGCATGACGGCCGACGAGCACGCCAAGGTGACGCTGGAGAAGGACGCGAAGGCGGCGCGCCTCAAGAAGCTCGTGGCCGCCCGCTGACGGGTCAGGCTCCGCGGCGCGGGGATGGCGCGCCGCGGGGCCCCGCGCGCTCACTGCGTGCGGAGGATGACGTGGTAGCCGAACGCGGTCTCGACGAGGTCGCTCACCTCGCCGACCTTGATCTTCTCGAGGCCCGCCTGGAACTCCGGCACCATCGCCCCCTTCGGGAACCTGCCGAGGTCGCCGCCGCGCCGGCCCGCGCCCGGCTCGTCCGAGTACTCCTTCACGAGCTCGGCGAACTTGCTCGGGTCGGCCTTCGCCTTCTTCATGGCCTCGGTCGCGCGGGCCTTGGCCTCGTCCTTGGTGCGCTCGATGCCCGGGGGCGCGCGGCGGCTCCCCTTGTACATGACGAGCAGGTGCTTCGCGCCGAACATCTCCCGCGGCGGCTGGGCGGTCCGCGCCGGGCGCGGCTGCGGCTTCGGCTCCGGAGGCGCGGGCGAGGGCGGAGCGGCCGCGTGCGCCTCCTCGGGCTCGGGCGCGACCGGGGCCGCCAGGCGCGCGAGCGGCGTCTTGTTGAACATGCCGAAGAAGCCGAGCAGGCCGATCAGCACGAGCGCGCCGAGCACCGCGTGCGGCGCCCACCAGGACGGATCCTCCGGCTCGGCGCCGTCGTCCTCCGCCTCCTCGTCGTCGTCGTCGTCGTCCGCGTGCGCGCGGCCGCGGGCCGCGGTGGTCTTGTCCTCCTCCCCGTCGCCGCTGCCGTCGGTCGAGTCGTCGTCCTCGAGGTCGTCCTCGTCCCTGGCCTTGTCGTGCTCGCTCGTCTTGCTCATATCGCTTCCTTGCGGCCTTACCACGCGACCGCGGCGGCCGTCAGCCGATCTCCGCCCAGGCGCTCGTGAGCACGGGATCGGGGCGCCCCTTGACGGAGGTGACCACCGCGACCTTGCCGCCCTCGAGCGCGTACCCCTTCGTGATGAGGGTGTCGCCGGGCCACACCGGCTTGCGGAACTGCGCGCCGTAGGCCCGCAGCCGGCTCGCGTCGCCGCCCGCCGCCTTCCGGATGATCGCCCGCGCGGCGAAGCCGAACGTGCAGAGGCCGTGCAGGATGGGCCCCTGCGAGAAGCCCGCCTTCGCCGCGACCTCCGGGTCGGCGTGCAGCGGGTTCTCGTCGCCCGACAGCCGGTAGAGCAGCGCCTGCTCCGGCGACGTCGCCTCCTCGACGACCCAGTCGGGCTCGCGGTCCTTCGGCACCGGGGCCGGGGTCTCGCTCTGCGGCGGGCGAGGCCCGCCGAACCCGCCGACGCCGCGCACGATGATCGACCACACCGTGTCGAAGATCGGCGCGTCGTCGAGCGTCGTCTTCGTCTCGACGAGCACCTGCGCGAACTTCTTGAGATCGTAGATGCCCGCCACGGTGGCGCGCGTGGTGAGCGTGCCGCCGCTCGTCGGGAGCGGGCGGTGGACCCGGAGCGTCTGCCCCCCGTGCACGATCAGCGGCAGCTCCGCGCCGACCGCCTCGAGCGCCTCGAACACCGCGCCCTGGGACGGGATGACGCCGAACGTGGGGTAGACCTTCATGCCGCCCGGCGCGCTCTCGTAGACGTATTCGAGCTCCTCGCGCCGGGCGCCGATGCCGAGCGCGTAGGTGGCGAGGGTCTTCCAGGTGTAGGTGAACGCGCTGGGCTTGGTCGTGTGGCCGACCATCGACGAATTCAGCGGCATTTTCGCTCCTCGAAGGTGGAAACCGGCGAGAAGGCGTACAGACCCGGCGATGTCGCGTCAACTGCCGCCCGCGCGGCCACCTGCCGCGCGGGGGCCACCGGGGAGGTGAGCCGCAGGCGCGGCCGGAGCATCTGGCGGCCACCTCCCGCGCGTGGGCCACCGGCCGCCGGCGCGGAGCGCCGCGGCGTCAGAGCGCGACGTAATAGGCGATGCGCAGGCCGATGTTGAACATGTCGACCCGGTCCGAGAGCGAGGCGCGATCGCCGGTCGGCGAGACCTTGCGCTCGCTCGGGAGGAACCAGCTCGAGTAGCGGAGGTGGCTGCCCAGGCTCCAGTTCGGGGCGAAGGTCCACTCGCCGCCGATCGCGAGCCCCGCGGCGACGCCCTCGGTGCCGATGGTCGCCGCCCTGGGCCCGACGTAGGCCGTGTCCGAGTACGGGTTGCGATCGGCCTCGACCGACCAGGAGTCGTTGACGACGACGCCGCCGAGCGTCGCGCCCGCCCACCACTCCCAGGAGCGGCTCCGGAGGAAGTAGTAGCGGAACAGCCCCTCGACCATGAAGTAGCTGCGCTCGTGATCGCGCTCGAGCTCGGGCGCGCCGCGCGCGGCGTCCGTGCTCAGCGACGCTGCCCAGAAGATGCCCGCGCCGAAGCCGATGTAGCGCCAGCGGTAGATGTTGTGGATGCCGACGGAGATGCTCGTCTCGCCCTGCTCGCAGTCCCGCGGCGCGACGGAGATGGGGCAGACGTCGGCGCCGGGGAGCGCCATCACCCCGCCGCTCACCTCGACCATGGTGTACGGGCGATCCTGCTCGCGCGCGGCCGCGGCCCGGCGGGCGGCCCTGCTCTCGTCGGCCCGACCGGGCGCGGCGAGCAGGAGCAGGGTGAGCGCCGCGCCGCCGGCGACGCCGCGGATCGCCCAGGCCCTCGCGCCGCGGGGCGCTCGTGCCCCCTCGAGGCGCGGTGGTCCGGCGCTGTCGCTCTCCCCGGCGCGGACGTTGGAGCGCGTTCGCGAGGCTGGGTGCCGGTCGCCGGGGTTCACCTTCGGTCGATTATAGCCAGGGACCCGTCGCCGGGGGGAGCGGCGAGACGGCGTCCGTGGGCAGCGGCGGCGGCGGCGGCGGCAGCTCCGGCGAGGGCGTGGCGGCTGGCGAGGGCGCCGTGGCTGGCGAGGGCGCCGTGGTGGGCGAGGGCGCCGCGGTCGCCGGCGGCGAGGGGGCGCTCGTCCCTCCGGGCGGGCGCCCGGCCGAGGTGGGGACCGGCGGCGGGGCCGGCGCGCCCGGCGACGCCGGCTGGGCGGCGGGCGCCCCCCGTCTCCCGGCCGGCGCGGCCTGGCGCGGCGGCGGCCTGCGATCGGGCCCCATTCCGGGGCGCCCGGAGCCCTGCGGCGCGATCTCCGGGGGCAGCGCGCCGGCGCCCTCCTGGCCGCCGGAGAGCTCGGCGACGAGGTGCTGGGCGGTGGTGAGCTCCGGCTGCAGCTCGAGCGCGAGCTTCGCCAGGTGGATGGCCCCGGCCCTGTCGCCCGCGTACTTCCGCCCGAGGGCGTCGGCGACGATGCGCTCGGCCGACTCGCGGCGGAGGTCGGCGAGCCGCGCGTCCCTCGGCCATCGCGCGAGCGCCTGCGCGACGATCTCCTTGACGTTCTCGCCGGGCGGGGTGTCCCACGCGTGCCTGCCCATGCAGTCGCGCGCGCGCTCGATGTGCCGCTCCAGCGAGTCGCTCGCGGCCGACTCCCCGAAGGCGCCGAGGTGCCGGCCGCCGAGGAACACGACGAGCGCCGCGGCGCCGGCGAGCGCGAGGACAGCGGTCGCGCGGGCGATCACCGCGCGGCGAGGGCGCGGCCGCGCCGCGGACGCGACGCCCTGCATGGTCGACGGCGCGGCCGCGCCGTCGTGCGTCGGGTCGACGCCGAGGCCGAGCGCCGCCCGCGCGGGCTCCGCCGGGGCGCCCCCCTGGCGCGCCGCGCTCCACGAGGCGCGCGCCTCCGCGGCGAGGTCGTCGCCCGGGTCGACGAGCGTCGGCGACGGGGGGAGCGCGCCGCGCGGAGGCCGATCGACCAGGGTCGCGGCGGGGCGCAGGGGAGGCCCCGCGGGCGCCGCGCCCCCCGGCCACGCGGGCGCCGCGCCCCCCGACGAGGCGCGCTCCGCCGCGCCGCGCGTCCCCGAGGGCTGCGCCGCGGCGTGGCCGCCCGCGGGGTCCCGACAGGGCTCGACGCCGGCCTCCGGGAGGCGCGGGTCGAGGTCGCTCCTGCGGGCGCTCTCCAGCGTGGGCGCGGCGACGCCGCCGATCTGCGAGGCCAGGGCGGGGGACAGGTCGAGCGACCGGGTGCGCGACTTGGAGGCCAGCTTCATGACCGCGCTCGGGCGCAGGAGCCCGGACTGGGCCGCGATCTCGTCGGGATCGAGGCCGCTCGCGCGCACGGCGAGGGCGAGGTCGCGGCCGAGGGCGCGCGCGTCCGGGGCCCGCTCGGCGGGCGCCTTCGCGAGGTTCTGCATCACGACCTCCGCGATGGGCGCGGGCACGTAGTTCGCCCGCGCGATGCTGCGCAGGTCGGCCGGCGGGGCGTGGGTGTGCTGGACGAGCAGCGCGACGGGCGAGTCCCCCTCGAAGGGCGCGCGGCCCGCGAGGCACTGGTAGAGCATCGTCGCGATGGAGTAGACGTCGGCGGGCGGGCCGACCGGCTTCCCCTCGGCGCCCTCGGGCGAGATGTACTTGGCGGTGCCGAAGATGAGCCCGGCCTGGGTGGCCGTCGCCCTGTCGGCCCAGTCGAGGCGGGCGATGCCGAAGTCGAGCACCTTCACGTAATCCGGGTCCTCGCCGCGGCGGACGAGCATGATGTTCTCGGGCTTGAGGTCCCGGTGGACGATGCCCTGCGCGTGCGCCTCGCCGACCGCGTCGCACACCTGGAGGATGACGTGGAGCGCCCTCGGGAGCGGGAGCGCCTCGCTCTCGCCCCCCGCCCCGGCCGCGGCGAGCGCGGAGAGCAGCGAGATGCCGTCGAGGTGCTCCATCACGAGGTAGAGCTCACCGCCGATCCGGGGGTCGACCGTGGCGGGGACGCTCCCGGTCATGAGCACCTGGACGACGTTCGGGTGGACGAGGCGGCTCGCGATCCTGGCCTCGCGGTGGAAGCGGCTCACGAGCTCGGGGTTGGTGCTGAGCTCGCGGTGGAGGATCTTCACGGCCACGTCGCGCTCGATCCCCGCCTGGAACGCGCGGTAGACGCGGCCCATGGAGCCGATGCCGATGAGGTGGCGGACGTGGATCTGGCCGCCGAGCAGGAGGCCCAGGTAGGGATCGCCCGCGTCGGCGCCGAAGGCCGGGCCCCTGCGCGAGCTCGCGAGCGGCGTGCCGTCGCGCGGGCAAAAGAGCACGTCGGCGTCGTAGCGCTCGCCGCACGAGGGGCAGCTCTTCGCGGGGGGCGGCTTCATCGACAGCGCCGAGTCTAGCACCGCTCTCGCGGGAAATTCTCGGGCGGGGCGGCGTTCCGGCGCGGCGCGTCGCCGGGGAGATGGCTGGAACGTGGACCGATCGGCGCCTTGCGATTACGGTCGCGGCGTGAGCGGTTCGAAGGCGGGCGCAGCGAGGGCGCGCGGCGGCAAGGGGCGTGGTGGCGCGGGCGCCGCCCCTCGGCCCGCGGCCCCTGTCGCCCGCGAGGCCGCGGCGCCGCCGGCCCCGGGCGTGGCCGAGGAGGCGGGGCCCCGCGAGGGCGAGTACGTCGTCCAGCTCCCGACGTTCGAGGGGCCGCTCGATCTCCTGCTGCACCTGATCCAGCAGCACGAGCTCGACATCCTCGACATCCCCGTGAGCTTCGTCACGGAGAAGTACCTCGAGTACCTGAAGATCATGCACTTGCTCTCGATCGACCTCGCGAGCGAGTACCTCGTGATGGCGGCGACGCTGGCGCACATCAAGTCGAAGATGCTGCTGCCCAGCGTGCCGGCGGGGCAGGACGACGACGGGATGCCGGGCGAGGAGGAGGATCCGCGGGCGGAGCTCGTCCGGCGCCTCCTGGAGTACCAGAAGTACAAGGTCGCCGCGGCCGAGCTGGGCGAGCGCGGCACGCTGGGGCGCGACGTGTTCACGCGCGGCATGAGCGAGGCCGAGGTGCCCAAGGGGCCGGCGCCGTTCGCGCCGACGAGCATCTTCGGCCTGCTGGACGCCTTCGAGCGGGTGCTGAAGCGGACGAACGTCCAGATCGATCACGAGGTCGTGTTCGACCGCATCAGCATCACGGATCGCATCGTGGAGCTGACGGAGAAGCTCTCGGCGCGGCGGGCGATGCGCTTCGAGGATCTGCTGCTCGACAGCGTCTCGAAGGGGGGCGTCATCCCTCGCTTCGAGGTCGTCATCACGTTCCTGGCGGTGCTCGAGATGTGCAAGCTGAAGCTCATCCGGGTCCACCAGACGGACCCGCTGGCGCCGATCCACATCGAGCTCGCGGTGGCCGACGGCGCGGCGCCGGCGGCGCCGGAGCCGCAGGACGGAGCGGGGGCGGAGGAGGCGCAGCCGGTCGAGGCGACGCCGGGCGAGGCGCGCGGGGCGCCGCCTGCCGGGGAGCCCGTCGAGGCGGAGCTTGCCGGGGCGGGCCCCATCGAGGTGGAGCCCGTCGAGGCGGGGCTTGCCGGGGCGGAACCCGTCGATGCGGCCCCCATCGAGGTGGAGCCCGTCGAGGCGGAGCTTGCCGTCGCGGAGCCCGTCGAGGTGGAGCTTGCCGGGGCGGGTCCCGTCGAGGTGGAGCTTGCCGGGGCAGGCCCCGTCGAGGTGGAGCCCGTCGAGGCGGAGCTTGCCGTCGAGGTGGAGCCCGTCGAGGCGGGGCTTGCCGTCGCGGAGCCCGTCGAGGCGGGGCTTGCCGAGGCGGAACCCGTCGATGCGGCCCCCATCGAGGTGGAACCCGTCGAGGCGGGGCTTGCCGAGGCGGAACCCGTCGAGGCGACCCCCATCGAGGTGGAACCCGTCGAGGCCGAGCCTGCCGTGGCGGCGCCTGTGGAGGTCGAGTCGGTCGACCCCGCGGAGGTAGTGAGCGCCGCTCCGGCCGAGACAGGGGATGAGGCAGCGACGGAAGAACCGGCTGCGAGCGCCGCGCTGGAGCAGGAGAGCGTCGCGCAGGGCGAGTCAGCAACGGAAGGCGAGGTCGCAACGGAAGCGGAGGCGGGCACCGCGCTGGAGGGCGCAAGTCGCGACGTGGCCACGCGCATGAGCGACGGGACGCCGGAAGCAGCGGTGATGCCGTCTGCAGGCGTGGACGAAGTGGACGCAGGGAGTGGCCGTGACGGTGGCTGATGCCGCGACGAAGCGACGACGCGTGGCAAGATCGACAGGGCAGAGCGCGTCAGCGCGGCTGAGGGCGGCGGCGTACGCGTGGCTGGGCGGGGCGAAGCAGCCGCGCGCGCCGAAGAAGGAGCCGCGCGCGCCGAGGGGCGCGGGGCAGGGCGCGCGAGCGAAGGCCGGGCAGAGCGCGTCAGCGCGGCTGAGGGCGGCGGCGCACGCGTGGCTGGGCGGGGCGAAGCGGCCGCGCGCGCCGAAGAAGGAGCCGCGCGCGCCGAGGGGCGCGGGGCAGGGCGCGCGAGCGAAGGCCGGGCAGAGCGCGTCAGCGCGGCTGAGGGCGGCGGCGCACGCGTGGCTGGGCGGGGCGAAGCGGCCGCGCGCGCCGAGGGGCGCGGGGCAGGGCGCGCGAGCGAAGGCCGGGCAGAGCGCGTCAGCGCGGCTGAGGGCGGCGGCGCACGCGTGGCTGGGCGGGGCGAAGCAGCCGCGCGCGCCGAAGAAGGAGCCGCGCGCGCCGAAGGGAGCACGGCAGGATCCGGCCGCTCGCCTTCGTGCCGCCGCGTGGGCCCAGCTCGGTCACCCGTCGCGGCGGTCCGCGGTCCCTGTCCGGAGCGCAGCGGCGCCCGGGCTCTCCGCGGTCGTGCGCAAGCACCTGAAGGGCGTCCTGGAGGCGCTCATCTTCGCCTCGGAGCGACCGATGCCTGCGCGCGAGCTCGCGCGTGCGGCGAACGCGGAGCACCGCGTCGTCCGGGAGCTGCTCGCCGAGCTCGTCGCCGAGTACGACGGGCGGGGGTTCCGGCTCGACGAGGTCGCCGGAGGGTTCGTCTTTCGAACGAGCCCTGCGTTCGCGCCTTTCGTTCGCGAGGTGACCGATCAGAAGCCCGTGAAGATGTCCCGCGCCCAGACCGAGACGCTGGCGATCGTGGCGTACCGGCAGCCGATCACGCGGCCCGAGATCGACGAGGTGCGCGGCGTCGACTCCGGCGCGGCGCTCAAGTCGCTCCTGGAGCGCGATCTGGTGAGGATCCTGGGCAAGAAGGACGAGCCTGGGCGCCCGATGCTCTATGGCACGACGGCTCAGTTCCTCGAGTTCTTCGGCCTGAAGTCGCTCAGCGAGCTGCCGACCTTGCGGGAGTTCACCGAGCTCACCGAGGAGTCGCGCCGCGCCTACGAGCGCGAGCTCGGCGAAGAGCCGCCGGAGGGGCTTGCCGGGACGGCTGGACAGGAGAGCTTCGCAGGCGCGGAGGGATCCATCCGGACGAACGTCGCGAGCCCCGAGGAAGGCATCGTCCCGGACGAGGCCGTCGCGCCCGCGGAGGGCGAGGCTGCAACCGGAGCGACAGCAGACGCAGACGAGGCGCGCGAGGCGGGACCGCCGGCCGAGGCGGAGGCCAGGCCCATCCAGGCTGGCGAGAACAGCGCGGTCCAGGACGACAGGGATATCGAGTCGGACGAAGTGCTCGAGGACAGCCGGGAGGACAAGGCCGAAGAGGACGCGGGCCAAGACGGCGAGGACGCGGGCCAAGACGGCGAGGACGCGGGCCAAGGCGGCGAGGACGCGGGCCAAGGCGGCGAGGACGAGGACGACGACGAAGGCGACGAGGACGAGGACGAGGACGACGACGACGAGGACGAGGACGACGAGGACGAAGACGACGACGAGGACGACGAGGACGACGAGGACGACGAGGACGACGACGACTGAAGCCTCCAGTCCCGCTGCCCTTCGCGTGCGCGGGTCCGTCGCTCAGCGGCCGGGCCGCTGGTCAAGGAGACGGCGCGTCCGTCGGCTCGGGATACGTCTCCGCCAGCTTCAGCGCAGCGCTCCTCAGCTCGGGGTGGGCGAGGAGCTTCCGGAAGAGCCGCCAGAGCTCGGGATCGGCGAGCAGCTGGAGCGGCGACCTGGCCGTCGCTCTCTTCTTCTTGCGGGGGATCGCCTCCGGTCCCTTGCGCCGCAGCTCGGCCATCATTCCGACGAAGCGCTTCGTGGGGAACAGGTCGCCATGCTCCCATGCGAGCACGGTCTCCTGCTCGATGCCCAGCGCGCCGGCGAGCTCGCGGGCGGTACAGCCGAGCTCCTGCCGGAGCTCCTTGATGTCCTCGGGGGTCATGCGGGGCGAGGGTAGCGGCCTCGACGAAAAAAGCGACGGCGCGGAGCAACCGGCGGCGAGCTGTCGCCGAACACCGCGTCATGACCCATCACCCCCTCGCTCGCTCCTCGTGCTCCGCGCGCGCCCTCGGCGCCTTGCCGTTCGCGCTCGCGCCGCTCGTCGCCACCCCCCTTGCCTGCGCGCCGGACCTCGTCGCTCCCCCTTGCCTCGACCGGGTAGACGACGAGCAGGGCGACGCCGCAGGCGACGCGAACGCGGGCAGCCTGCTCCAGATCGAGCCGGCTGCGCCGCCGGACGCGGCGCCGCCGGTGCTGCGGCTCCGGGTGCGCCTCCCGGGCGCCTCGGCCGAGGCGATCGACCTCGATCGCGTGTTCGTCTTCCACGGGAAGATCGGCGCGGTGCACCTCCGGCAGATCGAGCAGGACGATCTCTCGAAGGCGCTCTCGGAGCGCGTCGTCCCCTCGATCGCCTGGCTGGACGAGCCCTCCCCGGGGGATCTCTGGATCACGGTGGCGCCGCTCGCCCCGCTGAAACCCGGGGAGGCCTACGCCGTGGCCGGCGGCAGCCCCGTCTTCTCGCACCCCCTCCAGATCGCCAGCGACGGCGCGCCGCCCGTCCTCCCGAGGCTCTGGCCGCCCATCGACGCCGGCGCGACCCTCGCCCTGGGCGTGTGGTGCGGCGATGCGCCCCTCCCGGAGATGGCGGACGCAGCGACGCTCGCGCCGGGCGGACCGGCCGGCGCGCTCCGCCGCGGCGCGGTCGACGGCATCGGCGCGCGCTGCCTGCGCTTCGAGGCGGAGCCGGCGCCCGCGCCGGACGGAGCGGACGGCGCGCGCCTCGTGGGACCGCCCGCCGCGTTCGCGGGAGAGCCGGCAGCCGTGAGCCTCGACCCGCGGCCGTTCGCGCTCGAATCAGAGCCCCTCCGGGCCCCGGCGGTCGCCTGCGAGCCGGACGAGGTGCCCCTGGGGCCGGGCTGCGCGCGGGTCGCGGACGACCGGATTCAGGTCCGTTCGGCGGACGCGCCGCTGCTCTGGGCGATCGCGGGGGAGGGGCTCGATGAGGTCCTCGTGGTGCCGCCGGGGGAGCCGTTCGTCCTCGCGCCCCTGCCGCCCCTCGCGCCGGTCGCGCTCTCCGTCGCCACCATCGATAACGCGGGACGCGTGGAGCGCCAGCCGTTCTCGGCCATGACGCGCGCGCCCATGCCTCACGTGATCATCAACGAGGTGCTGGCGAACCCGATAGGGGCCGAGCCAGCTCAGGAGTGGGTCGAACTCTACAACGATGGTGATGTCTCCGCGGACCTTACAGGGTATGTACTCGTCGATGTGGGAGGAGAGACGGAACTGCCGTCCATTTCCCTGGAGCCGGGAGCGTACGCGCTGGTCGTCAGCGAGGGGTATGAGCCCAACGATGAGCTCGATCCGCCGCCGTCACCCGAAGCGCTGCTGGCTCGCGTGCCAAGACTTGGCAACCATGGGCTGTCGAACACGGGAGAACCGCTCAAATTAAAGGATGGAGGAGGTGTGGTCGTGTCGAGGTCGCCCGCTTTGCCCGAGCCCAAAGCGGGGATGAGCCTGGCCCGCGTGGGGCCACGGGCTCCCGACGGCTCAGCTGGCGCTTTCGTGACCGGCTGGCCGACACCCGGCCGCGAGAACATAATCAACCAGGAGATCCCCTGAAGGATCGGGAGTTTGCCTCCGCGCGGGGCGTTTCCTCTCAGGGGCTGAGAAAATTCGAGCAAAGCGGGTGACGGACCCGTCCGTGAGAGCTAGGTTTCAATCGAGTAAAGAGACGGGTGGGGGGGGCCGCCACCTGAGGAGACGCTGCCGCGCTGTGAACGCGAGCTGTGCGGCGGGTGCCTTTCGCGTGGAGTTCGGCGATGGCTGGTGTTCGTGAAAAGCTGTTGACGGCGTCGGACCTCGCAGCCTTGTGCGAGGTCGATTTGAAGACAATCCACAACTGGGTAGATCGAGGGAGAATCGCCCATTTTCGTACGCCAGGGAGACATTTGCGCTTCAAGGCGGCGGATGTGGCCGAGTTCCTCCGTGCATGGGGCTACTCGGTGCCCCGGGAGCTCGCCAAGGCGACCTCCAAGTCGATGATGGCCATCGGCACCAAGGACACGATGGCCCACGTGGCGCGGGCCCTCGGGGAAGGCGTGCCCATCCGGCACGCGACCCACCCGTACGACGCGCTGATCTACGCGGGAGCCGATCCCGCGGACGTGTACATCGTCGACGTGCGCTCGGTCTCTGGCGACGTGGACGTCACGTCCCTCTTCGAGGCGCTCCATCGAGCGTCGTCCCAGGGGACGTTCGTCGCGCTGTCGGACGAGCCGATCAGCCTGCCGTCGTTCGTGACCCGGATCGGGCGCAACGACGGGCAGCAGCTGAAGGCGTTCCTGCTTCCTGAAGCGGCTGCGCAGGCGGGGACGCCCTTGCAGGCGGCGTCCGGCGCAGCCTCGGAGGAGCCGCCCCGGAGCCTGGCCGCCGGCGGGTCCTCGCGCTGAGCGAGGGCCCCGGCCGTCCTGCGCGGGGCGGAAGAGACCCGGGCAGGACGGCCGCAGGCGGACGGATCGGTGACTCCGACGACGCCACCGGAGCCAGGAGCAGGATGAGGCATTGAGGCGCTGCAGAGCGACCCGCTGAGACGGAATCCCCCCCACAGCGAAACCTGGGGCCGGTTGAAGGTCGCTCGCAGCTCCACGGCCGAGCCCGCTCCTGGCGTTCTTCCCCGGAACGAACAGACCGAAAGAGAAAGAGCCTTTGCGTAAAGAGTCTTTATGTAAAAGCTCTTTACGTAAAGGCTCTTTCTGAAACGAGCCTTTGAGGAGCGATCAGCTTCCGGCGATGGTCATCGCGGAGACCCGGAAGGTCGGAGAGGCCGTCGCGGTCCGGAGATCCAGATCATCGCCGACCGCGTCGATCCGCTGCAGGAGATCGTCGATGTTCAGCGAGATCGTGACCTCGCTTACCGGGTGGGTGAGCTGGCCGTCCTCGATCCAGAAGCCGGACGCGCCCCGGGAGAAATCGCCAGTCACGGCGTTGAAGCCGAAGCCCATCATCTCGGTGACGTACAGGCCGCGCGGCGTGGAGCGCACGATGTCCTGGGCGGGCGTCGAGGTGGGCTGAAGAATGAAGTTCGAGGTGGACGGGCCCACGCCTCCGCCGGCGCCGCGCGAGGCGCTGCCGGTCGGCGGGCGCCCGAGCTTCCGGCCGCTGTAGCTGTCGCACAGGTAGGTCTTCAGGATGCCCTGCTCGACCACGACGTTGCGTCGGGCCGGGAGCCCCTCGCCGTCGAACGGGCGCGAGCCGGGCGCGCGCGGGATCAGCGGGTCGTCGACGACCGTGATGAGATCGCTGGCGACGCGCGTCCCCTCGCGGCCGACGAGGTAGCTCGACTTGCGCCAGATCCCGCTGCCCATGATGCAGGAACCGAGCAGCCCCAGGATGGAGCGGGCGACGTCCGGGTCGAAGATGACCGGCGCCTCGCAGGTGGGCACCTTGCGGGCGCCGAGCTTACGCAGCGTCCGCCGGGCGGCCTCGCGGCCCACGTCCTCGGGCGCCAGGAGCTCCGCGAGGTGGCGCCGGGCGCTGAAGTAGAAGCCGCGGCGCTTCTTGTCGCCGCTGTCGTCGGCCACCGGCGAGACGACGAGCGACGCGTACGAGCCGGCGTAGCCGCCGCGGAACCCGCCGGAGAGGACGAGGGCGAAGGCGCTCGCGGTGCGCGAGAACGTCGCGCCGTCGCTGTTCGTGATGCGGGGGTCGGCGTCGCGCGCGGCCTGCTCGCCGCGGCGCGCGAGCTCGATGGCCTGCGCCGCGGTGACCTCGCCGCCGGAGGGGTCGTACAGATCGAGGGCGGGGAAGGGGCCCTTTCCGATGAGCTCCGGATCGGCGGGGCCGGCGAAGGCGTCCTCCTGGGAGATGTCGGCGAGCTCCAGCGCGTCGGCCACGAACCGGTCGATGCCGCGGGGCGTGAGGTCGGACGTCGAGGTCAGCGCGACGCGCTGCTTCTTGATGATCCGCATGCCGAGGCTCTTGTGGACGGCCTCCTCGACGAGCTCCGGCTCGCCGAGGCGCACCTTGGTGGAGAGCTCCGACCCCGAGCGGGCGATCGCCTCGGCGACGTCGGCGCCGCCTTGCCTGGCGCGCTGCACCACCTGATCGGCCAGCTCCATCAGTTCTTGTACCTGCTGATCCACGCGGGCTCGTTCGGACATGGGGCGACAGCGTGGTGGAGCGCTGTGGCTCCGTCAACGCGGTGAGCGGCCCGCTGGCGGATCCTCTCAGCCCGGCCGGTTGGGCCGGCCGCCCTTGCCAAGGCCGAGCCGGCGCGGCGGGTGCTCCGAGGCGGGCCGGGGCGGCGCGGCGGCCGGCGCTGGCTCGCTCGGGACGGCGCGGGGCGGCGCGCCGCGGTGGGGCTCGGTCTTCGGGGTGCCGCCCGGATCTCGCCGGAGGAGGGCGCTCACGGTGACCGCGAAGCCGGCGGCGAGCAGGGTGTACATCCAGAGGAGCGCGTAGCCGAGCGGACCGCCCGCGACGGGGTGGACGCCGAAGTCGCCCTCGACCTGCCGGTAGGTGCCGTCGAGCGCGAGGCGCCGGGACAGGGCGATGACGGCGATCAGGGCCATCGAGAGCGGCGCGCCGGCGAGCAACGCCAGCGCGCGCACCGAGCGCTGCGCGGCGGGCCCCGCGCCGGCGGTCGCGACGTAGGCCTGGACGGCCGCGAAGCCGGCGGGCACCGAGGCGGCGTCGAGCAGGAGCAAGAGCAGGTCGATCGCGGAGGGGATGCGGCGGGTGTCGACGAGGTACGCGAAGCTCCAGTCCGGCGCGAACACGAGGAAGTACGCGCAGACCGGCGCGAACACGAGGACGGCGAACAGGGTGACGAGCGCGAGCGGCCGGCCGCTCGGGCCGGGCGAGAGCCGGGGCTCGGCCGCGCGCAGCGCGCCTGGACGGTGAGCGGCGACCGCGCTGAACCAGGCGAGCAGCGCGCCGAGGGCAAAGCCGACGAGGGGAGCGACGAAGGCGGGCACGCGGCGCGGAAAGTAGCCCCGCCGCCCCCTCGTGCGCAAAGAGCTGGAGGATTTGCTGGTCTGCGCGGCCTGGGGCGCGGCGCGGCCACGGGCGCGGCGCGGCGCGGCCTGGGGCGCGGCGCGGCCTGGGGCGCGGCGCGGCCTGAGGCGCGGCGCGGCCACGATGGGGGCGAGCGCCGGCGCGGCGCGGCCACGGGGAGACGCGCCGGGCGCAGCGGAACGTTTGCCCTGCCGGCCCGGCCGCGCTAAGCGGCTGCGCTCATGGATCCGCGCCTCGTCCGGGAGATGCTTGAGCGCGTTCGTTCCGGGGAGCTGGCCGTCGAGGAGGCGCTCGACGCCCTCCGAGGGCTGCCGTTCCGGGAGCTGGACGTCGCGACCGTCGATCACCACCGCGCGCTGCGGCAGGGCGTGCCCGAGGTGATCTTCGGCGAAGGGAAGACGCCCGAGCAGATCGCCCTGATCGCCCAGGAGATCTCGGGCGCCGGGCAGAACGTGCTCGCGACGCGGGTCGACGCCGCGAAGGGCGCGGCGGTCGCGTCGCTGTTGCCCGCGTTCCGCTATGTCCCCGTGGCGCGGACCGGCAGCGTCGAGGTCGCGCCGACGCCGAAGCGCAGCGCCGGGCCGGTCGCGGTCGTGACCGCGGGCACGAGCGACATCGCGGTCGCCGAGGAGGCCATCGAGACGCTGCGGGCGGTGGGGCTCGACGCGACGCGGATGTACGACGTGGGGGTCGCGGGGCTGCACCGCTTCCTCCATCGCGTGGAGGAGCTGCGCAAGGCGGCCGCGGTGATCGTGGTCGCGGGCATGGAGGGCGCGCTGCCGAGCGTGGTCGGCGGGCTCGTGGCGGCCCCGGTCGTCGCGGTCCCGACGTCGGTCGGCTACGGCGTGGCGCTGAACGGCTTCACCGCGCTGTTCTCGATGCTCACGTCGTGCGCCTCGGGCGTCGTCGTGGTCAATATCGACAGCGGCTTCGGCGCGGCGATGGCGGTCCACCGCCTTTTGCCGAAGGCGTGAGCGCGAAACGAGCGTGATCGCGGGAGCGCCGCGGCGCGCAGGCGCCCGGTGAACGGAGCAGGCGAGACATGGGACACGGGCACGACCACGATCACGACCCTCACGCGCACGGCCACGGCGATCACGGGCACGCGCACGGCCACGGGCACGCGCACGGCCACGGGCACGCGCACGGCCACGGGCACGCGCACGGCCACGGGCACGCGCACGGCCACGGGCACGCGCACGGCCACGAGCATGCGCACGGCCACGGCGATCACGGGCACGCGCACGACCACGACCACGACCACCCGCGCGCGCCGCTCCTGGAAGAGGGCGCCGGCGCCGGGAAGATCCTGTTCTTCGACGCGTTCAGCGGCGTCGCGGGCGACATGACCATCGCCGCGCTGCTCGATCTCGGGGTACCGCTCCTCGTGATCGAGCGCGCCGTCGCCGCGCTCCCCATCGACGGGTTTCATCTCCACCGCGGGCACGCCCACCGGAGCGGCATCGTGGCGACCTCGTTCGATGTGCACGTCGAGGCGCCGCAGCCGGAGCGCACCTACGGATCCATCGACGCGATGCTCGCCGAGGCGCCGCTCGATCCGCCCGTCGCCGCGCTGGCGCGCCGGATCTTCCGGCGCCTCGGCGAGGCGGAGGCCTCGGTGCACCGGATCCGCCTCGAGGACGTGCACTTCCACGAGGTCGGCGCCGTCGACGCCATCGTCGACATCGTGGGCACCGCCGCCGCCATCGTGCACCTCGGGGCGGAGGTCGTCGGCTCGCCGCTGCCCATGGGGCGCGGGTTCGTGAAGGCGCGGCACGGGATCCTCCCGCTGCCGCCGCCCGCGGCGGTCGCGTGCCTCCGCGGTGTCCCGACCTACGGCGTCGATCTCGACGCCGAGCTGGTGACGCCGACCGGCGCGGCCATCGTCGCCACGCTGGCGAGCCGGTTCGAGCGCTGGCCGACGTTCGCGCCCGAGCGGATCGGCTTCGGCGCCGGCCAGCGCGAGCTGCCCGATCGCCCCAACCTGCTGCGCGTGGTGCTGGGGACGCGCTCGGGCAGCGAGGAGGACCTCGGGAGCGCGTCGCACGTCGTCCTGGAGGCGAACGTCGACGACCTCACGGGCGAGGTGGCGGGGCACGCGATCGAGGCGCTGTTCGCGGCGGGCGCGCTCGACGCGTGGGCGGTGCCGATCACGATGAAGAAGGGGCGCCCGGCGCTGACCATCGCGGCGCTCGCGGCCGTCCCCCAGGCCGACGCGGTCGCGACCGCGCTGCTCCGCGAGACGACCAGCATCGGGCTCCGCAAGATCCCGGTCGCGCGCACGGAGCGCCCGCGGCGCATCACGACGGTGAGGACCCCTTACGGTGCGATCCGGGTGAAGATCAGCGAGGGCCCGTTCGGGCCGCCGCAGATCAAGCCGGAGTTCGACGACTGCGCCGCCGCGGCGAGGACGCACGGCGTGCCGGTGAGAGAGGTCGTCTCCTCCGCGCTCTCGGCTGCCAAGGGCTGACGCCGCCGCTCAGCCCGGCGGGGCCGGTCGGCCATCTGGACATGCCGGTCGGCCATCTGGACATGCCGGTCGGCCATCTGGACATGCCGGTCGGCCATCTGGACATGCCGGTCGGCCATCCGGACACCCCCCCGGGCCATCCGGACACCCCCCCGGGCCATCCGGACACCCCGGCCATCACCTGCTGCGGCGGGGAGGCTCAGTCGGGGCGCTGGATCGGCAGCGCCTCGGCTTCCCACGCCAGGAAGCCCCCCTCGAGGAACGCGACGGGAACGCCTTCTTCCGCGAGCTTCGCGGCGATGTCCTTCGACCTGTCGCCGGCGCGGCAGTAGAGGACCGGCGCGCCGGCGAGCATGTGGAGCTCGGCGAGCCGTCCCTCGATCTCCTCCAGCGGGATGTGCACTGCGCCGGGGATGTGGGCGCGGCCGTAGGCGCCGCCCTCGCGCGTGTCGACCGGGACCACCTGACCCTCCTGGATGAGCTGGGCCAGCTCGGCGGCTCGGATGGCGCCCTCGGCGCGCGGGAGGAAGGGCTCGATCAGCTCACGGAGCTGGTTGCGGCGGAGGACGCCCTGATCGGCGGCCACGGGGCGGCCCTTGTGGAAGACCATGAACGTCGGGACGGCCTGGATGCGCAGGGTGGCGGCGATGCGCTTGGACCGGTCGATATCGACCTTGACCACCTTGGCCTTGCCCTCGAGCTCGCGCGCGATGGCCTCGACCTCGGGCGCGACCGTCTTGCACGGCCCGCACCAGGTGGCGGTGAAATCGATGAGCACGGGCAACTCGCTGCGGAGCACCTCGCGCTCGAACTCCTGCTCGCTGATCTCGGGAACAGCCATGGCGGGCGAGTTCATAGCGGTCCTGGCCATCGAGATCGAGGGGCGCGAAGCGCCCCCCGCCGCGATCCAGGAAATACCGCCCATTTCGGCAGAAAAACCGTCGCGCCGCCGGCGGGGGGTGGGGCCCTCCGGGGGCTCACCGGAGGGGCTGGAGTGGAGGCGAGCCACGAGAGGGGCTCGCCGGAACGCAAGCCCCGGAGGTGAGCCCCCGGAGGGCCCCACCCCCCGCCGGCGGCCTGAACGGCCGTCGCGGGCCGCGACCTCAGCGCGGCGCCTGCGAGCGCACGGTCCGCGTGTCCACCGCGTCGCGCAGCGCGTCCGCGATGAGGTAGGACCCGCCGACCGTCGCGAGGAGCAGGAGGCCCGGGAACACGAGCAGCCGGATCTCGCTCGGGTGGCGCGCCGCCTGGCCGAGCGTCTCCCCCCAGGAGGCCACCCGGGAGGGCGCGCCCATCGCGAGGAACGAGATCGCCGCCTCGAGCAGGACGACCGACGCCACGCCGAGCACCGAGCTCACGATCGTCGGGCCGAGCGCGTTCGGCAGGATGTGCCGGTAGAAGACGCGCAGCCGCGTGCAGCCGAGCGCGTGCGCGGCCATCACGTACTCCTCGCTCGACGCGCGCAGCACCTCGGCGCGCACGAGGCGCGCGATCTCCGCCCACCGGACGAACGCGACCGCGAGCACCAGCGACAGCGCGGACGGCTCGCGCTCGATGGCGCGCACGATGCCCACGACGAGGATGGCCGGGAACGTGTCGACCGTCTCGACGAGGCGGACCAGGACGTCGTTCCAGGCGCCGCGCAGCGTGCCGGCGAGCCCGCCGAGCACGACGCCGAGGAACATGCCCACGAGCACCGCGCTGAGCGACAGGCCGAGCGCGGTGCGCGCGCCATAGATCAGCCGCGCGGCGAGATCGCGGCTCTCGAAGTCCGTGCCGAGCGGGTGGAGGAGCGACGGCGGCGCGTTCGGGCCGGCGTCGGTGCGCTGCTCCGGGCCGTAGCGGATGGGCGGCCAGATCGCGAAGCCGCCCTCGAAGCGGGCCGCGAGCTCCGCCTCGGTGAGCGTCTCGAGCGTCGTGTCGGTGACCGCCGGCAGGATCTCGGCGCCGCCCGGCCCGAAGCGCGCGATGGGCGCGGGCGCGGCGAGGAGCTCGGCGAAGATCGCGAGCATCGCGAGCAAGCCGAGCACGACCGTGCCCGCGGCGACCCGCTTGCTCCCCACCATCCGGCGGAGGAACGCCGCTGCGTGCGTCACGCGTCGCTCCTCCGGGAGAGCACCGCGGGGCCGAGCCGCGGATCGATGAGCACGTAGGCGAGATCGGTGGCGATGACGCCGAGCGCGGCGATGCCGGCGGCGACGATGGAGATCGCCATGAGCCAGCTCACGTCGCGCGCCTGCACGGCGAGCAGGGTGAGCTCGCCGAGCCCGTGCAGCTCGAAGACGCGCTCGACGACGAAGGCGCCGCCGAGCGCCATCGGCGGCTCCAGCACGGCGAGCGTCACGACCGGGAGCACGGCGTTGCGCAGCCCGTGGACGACGATGGCGCGCGCCGTGCCAGCGCCGCGCGCCCGCGCGGCCCGGACGAAGTCCTGCGTGAGGACCGCGACGAGCGCGGCGCGCTGCTGCCGCGTCGGCGCGGCGATCAGGCCGAGCGCGAGGATGCTCGTCGGCAGGAGCAGCGACGCCCCGCCGCCCGAGAGGAGGACGGCGGCCACGGCCACCACGGCGATCGGGAGGACCGCGAGGGTGAGCACGGCGGCGGCGATCGCGGAGTCGCTCCGCCGGCCGCGCGAGGCCGCGCTGAGCGCGCCGAGCGGGACGGCCACCGCGTAGGCCAGGGCGATCGCC
This sequence comes from Sorangium cellulosum, assembly GCF_004135735.1. GTDB lineage: Bacteria > Myxococcota_A > Polyangia > Polyangiales > Polyangiaceae > Sorangium > Sorangium cellulosum_F. The sequence continues at coordinate 2,364,352 of NZ_CP012670.1, forward strand.
CCGAACACGAGCGTGAGCGTGATCGGCGCGCGCCGGGCGAGCTCGTCGAGGACCGGCTCGCCGGTCGCCGCGACGCCGAGCCGGTGGGTGACGGCGCCGAGCGCCCACTTGCCGTAGCGGGTGTCGAGCACCGTCGCCGCGATCCGCGTCGGGCCGGTGAACACCTCGAAGTCGCTGCGGTACACGTTCCAGAACGACTTCCACCGCGTGACGCACGCGCGCGCCGCCTCGAGATCGTCGCCCGGGCCGATCCTGTCGTCGATCTCGGTGACGTGGGCCGCGACGTCGGCGAGGGCGCGCGCGCGCTCGAGCGTCGCCGCGTCGCGCGGCGGCTGGAGCGCGGCGAGCACCGGCTGCAGGGCGAAGGTGTCGACCTCGTGCAGCTCGGCGGCGCGCGACGCCGAGCCGTAGCGGACCAGGCGCCGCACCGCGCTGCGGACCGACGCGCTCCGGAACTCGATGCCCCGATCGTCCCAGAACCGCGCCCAGAAGGCGACCGCGTGCGCCGGGTCCGCGGCCTCCTCGGCCCTCGGCAGGCCCATGCGCGCCGCGACGGGCGCGAGCGCGAGCGCGACGCGGGTGCGCGGCTCCGGCGCGAACCCGTCGAGCGCCGGCAGGAGGTGCGGCAGCGCGGCGCCGCCGAGGCGCCTGAGCTCGGCGGCCGCGGCGGCCGCGTCCTCGCCGCCGGCCGCGATGGCCTGCGCGGCCGCGAGCGCGCGCAGGCGCACGTCGCGCGGCTTCATGTTGAGGAAGCGCGGCAGGTCGAGGAAGCGCTCGCGGCGGAGCCGCGCGAGCTCGGCGCTGGAGAGCGACGTGGCGAGGAGCGGATCGTCCGTGGGATCCGGGACGAACGAGAGCACGAAGAAGGTGAGCAGCGAGACGCCGAGGAGGGTGGGCAGGGTCCAGAGGAGCCGGCGGAGCGCGTGGCGGAGCATCTCTCTCGCGCGAGGTCAGCGCAGGATGGCGTCGAGCAGATCGATGCGCATCCCGAACTTGTAGGGGGAGGTCTTGACCACCTCCGTCTTCTGGCCAGCGATCGTCTCGTCGTTCTCCTCGAGGTAGCTGCCCGCGTTGATGCCGATGACCTTGCCCTGACCGTTGAAGATGGGGCTCCCGCTCATGCCGCTCGTGCTGCGGGCGTCGTGCTGGATCAGCCAGGACTCCGCCACGGCCGCGGGCCGGCCGTTCGCGGCCGTGATCCGTCCGACGTTGGCGGCCAGGAAGGTGGCGACCGGGTTCGAGGCGTCCGTGAGCCGCTCCGGGAAGCCGATCAGGTACACGTCGTCGCCCGCGCCGGCCGCGGCGAGCTCCTCGCGGCCCGCGAGCGAGAGCACGGCGGCGGCGCGCCCGGAGATCGACACGACGCCGACGTCGGGGGTGAGCTGGTCCGCGCTGTCGCGGTACTGCGGGTGCGTCCGCATGCTGGTCACGGCGAAGCTTATCTGGCCCCGGCCCTCGTTCTCGAGCGCCACGATCGTGCCGCCGCGGCGCCGGGCGGCGGAGATGCAGTGCGCGTTCGTCGCGAGCACCGAGGGCCGCACCGCGAAGGCCGTGCAGAACCCCTCGCGCCCGGACGCGAGCATGAAGATCCCCTTTCTGGATCGGTCGTGGAGGTTGCGCCCGAAGTTGGCGTTCGAGGGGTGGAGCGTCCCGAGGCGCTGCTCGATCTCCTTGCGCCGCGGATCCTCCGGCGGGAGGCGCGCGAGCTCCGCCCGGAGCCGGCTGATCTCGTCGTGGGAGGCGCGGTTGTAGAGGATCAGCCCGGCGAGGCTCGCGAGCGCGACCACGAGCAGCGAGGCGAGGAGGTAGGTGGTGCGGCGCTGCCCGGCCGTCGCGGCGTGCACCTCCCTGTGGAGCATGGCGTTGAGCTCGACGGTGCCGCGCGGCCTCGCGCGCCCGGTGGCCGCCGCGACGGCCGACGAGATCATCATCGCGATCGTCCGCTCGCCGACGCGGCGCGCGCCGGCCGGCGGCGCGAGCGCGGCGGGGCCGGGGTGGGCCGGGGCGGGCGCGGGGTAGCCGGCCGGCGCAGGGAACGCCGCGGCGGGCGCGGGGTAGCCCGCGGCGGGCGCGGGGTGACCTGCGGCGGGCGCGGGGTGACCTGCGGCGGGCGCGGGGTGACCTGCGGCGGGCGCGGGGTAGCCCGCGGCAGGCGCGGGATAGCCGGCGGCGGGCGCGGGATAGCCGGCGGCGGGCGCGGGGTAGCCCGCGGCAGGCGCGGGATAGCCGGCGGCGGGCGCGGGGTAGCCTGCTGAGGGCGCGGGGTAGACCGCCGCCGGGGCCGCGTGGCCTCTCGCGGGCCCGGGGGGCGGTGGCGCCGCGTGCGCGTGCGACGGACCGGGCGCGCGGTGCGCGACGAGCTCGATGCGCACCCGCGGCCCCTTCGCGCCGAACGTGACCTCGTCGCCCGACGCGAGCGGATGACGCTTGATCCGCTGCCCGCCGACGAACGTCCCGTTGCGGCTGTCGAGGTCGTAGAGCACCCAGCCCGCGGCCTCGAGGCGCGCCTCGGCGTGGTGGCTGCTCGCGTCGCGGTCGTGGTTCGGATCGAACACGACGTCGTTGTCGGGCGCCCGACCGAAGCGCACCACGCGCCTGTCGTGGAGCGCCACGGCGCCCGCGTTGCGCCCGAAGGTGTGCACGACACGCAGCATCACGGCGCGGGGACCCCCTGCAGCAGATCGATCCGCATCCCGATCCGGAAAGGCGAGCTCTGCGTCACCGTCGCCTTGCGCCCGCCGATCGTGACGTCGGCCTCGTCGTCGATGTGCGCGGCGTGGATGCCGATCACGTGCCCGTACTGGTTGAAGATGGGGCTCCCGCTGTTGCCGCCGCGCGTGACCGCGTCGTGCTGGATGAGGACGGCGCGGTCCGGGGTCGCCGCCTCGCCGTCGAGGCCGGTCATGCGCCCGATGCGGCCCTCCAGGAACGTCGCCGAGGGGCTCAGCGGATCCATCAGGCGACCGGGGAAGCCGATGACATAGGCGTCGTCGCCCGGCCCGATGGCCCGCAGCTCGGCGTCGTTCGCGAGCGTCACCGTGTGCGGCGCCGCGCCGTCGATGCGGAGCAGCGCGACGTCCGGCGAGCCGGCGCCCCTGGCGTCGGGCGCATACCCGGGGTGGGGCGACATCGCGACGATGCGGAACCGCGTCCTCCCCATCGAGTCGTTCAGCGTCACGATCGGGGTGCCGCCGAGCGCGCGGCAGTCGCGGACGCAGTGGGCGTTCGTGGCGAGCAGGTCGGGCGCGACGGCGAACGCCGAGCAGCAGCCGCCGATGCGGTCCTCGAGCTTGTACCCCATCACGTAGAGCGCGCGCCGGTTCTGCTCGAAGATGGCGCGGCCCGAGAGCACCTGCTCCGGGATCTGGCCCGACGGGCGCGCCGCGGGCGCGCGCCCGAGGCCGACCTCGCGCGCGAGCGCGTCCGCCGCGACGCGCGACCGGTAAGCGGCCACGCCGGCCACCGCCACGGCGGCGAGCGCCGCGGCGACGCCCGCCCCGAGGAGCAGGTTGTGGCGCGCCACCTTGCGCCGCGCCTCGTCCGCCTTCGCGCGAACGAGCGCGACCGCCTTCTCGTCGCGCCGCATCGCCTGCACGACGGCATCGCGGACGATGCGCTGCGCGGTCTCGACGTCGACGCGCCCGTCCGCGCCCGGGCCGCGCCGCGGCGACCCCCCCTGCTCGACGGCCGGAGCGTGCCGGCCACGCTTGTCGTTGCTGCGCAGCATGACGATCGGAGGCGCGCGCATCCGCCGCGCGCGCCCTAACGAAGCAGGTAGTAGCCGGCGATCGTGACGCAGGCGACGGCGCTCGCGATCATCAGGATCACCAGCCACTGCGGCGCGCCGTCGGTCGGGATGAGGATCGGCTCGTCCCCATGATGGACGGGCGCCCTCGCGGCGCGATCGTCCCTGGCCTCCTCCGGCGACAGCGCCGAGAATACGCGGTCGTACTCCTCGCCGTCCTCGTCCATCTCGGGGTCCGCGTGGCTCAGCCACGACTTCGGCGAGGGGGGGCGCTGCGAGATCTTCTTCTCGTCGAGCTCCTTCACCCGCCGCGCCGGCTCCGACGCGACCGCGCTCTGCGCGAGGAGGTGCTCGGGGAGCTGGTACTTCTGGTAGCGGAGCTCCTCGATGTCCTCGAGCTCCGGCAGCGCGAGCCCCTCGCCGTCGAACTTCGCGACCACCACCGTGATGTTGTCGTGGCCGCCCGCCTGGTTGGCGCGATCCGTCAGCACCTTGCAGGCCTCGATCGGATCGTCGACGGTCCGCAGCACCTCGCGGATCTCCTCGTTGCGCACCATGCCCGAGAGCCCGTCGGAGCAGAGCATCAGCGTGTCGCCCCGCCGGAGGTGCACGTAGGTGAGGTCGACCTGCACCGAGTCGGCCGTGCCGAGCGCCTGGAGGATGATGTTGTTGTGCTCGAAGGTCTCGGCCTCCTCCTCCGTGAGCTGGCCGGCCTCGATGAGCTGGTTCACGAGCGACTGATCGCGCGTCACCTGCACGAGCCTGTCGCCGCGCAGGATGTACGCGCGGCTGTCGCCGACCTGGCCGAGGAACAGGTGATCGTCCATGAGCGCGGCGATGGTCGACGTGGTCCCCATCCCGCGCCGGGTCCGATCGAGCTTCGCCTCGCTGAAGATCCGGAGGCCGGCCGCCTCGATCGCCTGCACCAGCCGCGCCGCGAGCTCGTCGTGGTCCTCCGGCGGGCCGCCGGTGCTCATCCGCTGGTAGATGATGTCGACCGCGAGCTGGCTCGCGACCTCGCCGGCCGCGGCGCCGCCCATGCCGTCGCACACGCCGAGCAGCGCGCCCCGCTCGCCGATGACCTGGTAGCGGTCCATCTCCATCAGGCCGCGGCTCGCCTTCGTGAGGTCCGCGACGATGAAGTTGTCCTCGTTGTGCTCGCGCACCTGACCCACGTCGGTCCTGCCGAAGAGCCGCAGGATGACCTTGGGGCGACGCGGCGCGTCCGGCGCGGCGGCCTGGCTGTCCATGTCCTCGCCTCGCGGCGCGCCCTCCGCGGGCTCGTCGCCCGCATGCGCCTCGCCCGAGAGCCCGTCGGTGAAGGCGCGCCCGGCCGAGCCGTGGTTGTGAACGACCTCTGCGACAGGGGTCTCGTCGAGCGCGCCGTCGCCGTGGGAACCAAGCCTCGCCGGCGCGGTGATGGTGACCGCTGGCGCATCGGGGGTCGCCGCGTTCGCGAGGTCGTCCGTCCTCGCTGCGCTCGCGTCCGGGTCGTCGTCGCGCGATCCGCTCGCGGTGAGCCGCACCCGCGGGGGCGGAGGGAGCTTCCTCGCGACCCGGTCGGGGCTCTGGGCGCCGGGCGCCTTCGCGGGCTTCACGGCCGCGCCGGCCTTCTGCTCGCGCGCGGCGTTCGCGGCGGGACGCGTCTTGGGCGGCGGGGATGGCTTCCAGTTCACGGACTTGCCTGCTTCCACTGATCCCGCCCTGCCGGCCTCGAGCGACGCGGCGCCGTGCGGGGAATCACCAAGGGCCTTGCCCGCCTTGCCGCTCGAGTCGGTCCCCACCGACGCCGCGCTCGAGAGCCCATCGACTTCCAGCGCCTCGGTGGGCGTTTCGCGAACGGTCGGGTCGCTCATCGGGAAAGATCCACACGGAACAGATGCTGCCCGATGCGCACGTAATCGCGATCCAGGAGTGGGACGTCCTCGCGGATGGCGACGTACGTGCCGTTCGACGAGTCCAGGTCCGCGAGCGTGAACTCCCCCGTCGCCGGGTTCCTCCGGATGGCGGCGTGGCGTCGCGAGAGGAACGGATCGGCCGTGAACACGATGTCTCCCGTTTCCCGTCCGATCACCGTCTCGTCCCGGTAGAGGTGGTACACGTCCCGCGTCACGCCCTCCACCGTCTTCTGGCAGAGCCGCGCCCGCCGGTGGATGGCGGGCGAGCCAAACAGCAACGTTCCATGCTGGATCGCATGGCCGAGGCCTCGCTCCCCGTCGCTCACGGTCTGAAACTGTAACACCTCGAGCCCCAGGAGGAGCAAGTCGCCATCTCGAAGGGCGTGCGTCTTCCGGATGCGCAGGTAGATGCGGTTGATGCTGCCCAGGTCCCGGAGAACCCAGGTCCCGTTCCGCGGAATGAGCCGGGCGTGACGCGGAGAGACGTACAGGTCGTCCTCGAGGAGGATGTCCCCCTCGCTGCGCCCGATGTCGACCTGCGGGCCGTCGAGCGGAAAGCTCTTTCCCTCGGTCCCGTCTTCGACGATCACGATGAGCTTGCCCACGGGGGCCGGGATCGGCCGCGTGTCGCTCGGGGTCCAGGCGGGCGGCCGCGCCGAGTGGGACGCCCGCAGCGGAGCGAGCTGGAGCGGCGAGGGCGGCGGGGCGCCGCCGGAGTCGGCGGATCTCGGCCCGGCGGCCTCGGCCTGCAGCGGCCGCGGCGGGGTGGGCGCGACCTCCGGGGCGAGCGCGGGCGCGGGCTGTGGGCGCTCGGGGGCCACCCTGGAGGGGCGCTCGGGGGCCGCGTGCTCGCCGTCGAGGGGGGCCCCGCAGAACTTGCAGAACCGCGTGCCCGAAAGGCACTGGCCGTGGCAGCGCGCGCACGTGACCGGCGGGACGGGCGCCTTGCGCGACGACGCGATGTCGAGCACCGGCGCGCCGACGATCTTGTCGGGGGGGCTCCCGCTGGCCGGAGGGGGGACCCACGGCGGCGGCTGGGCGACCGGCGGCAGCGGGGGACGGGCCTCCTTGTCCGGCGCCGGGCCGGCGCCCTGCTGCTGCGCGTCCCCGCCCTCCGCGCGGCCGTCGCGCGGCGGCGGCCCGGCCTCTGTCTGCGTGAGCTGCGTGAGCGACGCGCCGCACGTCACGCAGAAGCGGTAGCCGGGAGGGTTCGAGGCGTCGCAGGTGGCGCAGGGGAGCGCGCGTTGCGCGTCGGTGGACACGGGCGGCGGCGGCGCGGACGGCTGCATCGGCGCGGGCGGCTGCATCGGCGCGGGCGGCTGCATCGGCGCGAACGGCTGCGTCGGCGTGGGCGGCTGCATCGGCGCGAACGGCTGCGTCGGCGTGGGCGGCTGCGTCGACGCGGGTGGCGGCGCGAACGGCTGCGTCGGCACGGGCGGCTGCGTCTGCACAGGCGGCGGCGCGACCGGCTGCGCCGGCACAGGCGGCTGCGTCTGCACAGGCGGCGGCGCGACCGGCTGCGCCGGCACAGGCGGCTGCGTCTGCACAGGCGGCTGCGTCTGCACAGGCGGCGGCGCGACCGGCTGCGCCGGCACAGGCGGCTGCGCCGGCGCGGGCATGTCGATCCGGTCCGCGAGGCTCGACCCACGCACGGCCGGCGCCATCTGGATCGCAGCGTCCAGGGCACCGGGCGGCGGCGCCGCGACGCCATCGCGCGCGGGACGGGAGCTCGCCTCCGATCGGCCGTGCACCGCCGGCATGGCGGGCTCCGTCCTCGCCGAGCTGATCGGGCTGAACGAGAACACCGGCGCCTCCGGGCGGAGCCGCCCCGGGGCGTTGCGGGACCCCGACGCCCTGGCGGACGGGCGGCCGTCGGTCGTCGGCGGCGCCTCGGCCGGCGCGGGCGCTTTCAGCTCCGCGATCGACACCCGGGGCAAGCCGCTCGGCGGCGTCGGTGGAGCGACGCGCGCCTCCCGCGCCTTGAGCCGTCGGCCGCAATCCTGACAGAACGTCAGATCGTCGGCGTTGTCGCGACCGCACACATCGCAGATCACGCTGCCGAGGGGACCGCGGAGCGACGGTCGAGTCAAGTAGCCGGTGCGTTCTCTCGAGCGGACAGGGGAGGCGCTCAGCGTCGCCCGAGCTCCGTGCGCACCTCGAGCAGGAACTCGAAGCCGACGAACTGCGCGATGGCGGTCTCCCGCTCGTGGTGCGCCGTGTCCCTCCAGCCCGCCAGCAGCACCGGCCGGTAGACGCAGCTGACCCCGATCACCGCGCGGCGTGAGACCTCCAGCTCGATCCCGACGCCGGCGAAGATGAGCGCGCCGCCGGTCTCGACGCCCCACTCGTTGCCGTAGACGACGCCGCCGACGCCGGCGGAAAAATACGGGGCCGCGCGGTAGCCGGTGTCGGGCAGGTACCTCATCTCGGCCCGTAGCTGCTGGAAGATCCCGAGCCGGTAGAGGTTGCTCGAGTCCATCTTGGTGAACTGGTACGCCCCGCCGAAGTACCAGGGGCCCGGCGAGCGGTAGCCGCCGCGGACCGAGAGCCCGCCTCCGCTGCCCAGGATGCACGGCACGAAGCGACCCGGCTGCTCCCTGCAGGTGGCGCCCGGGTCGAGGCTGATCTCCGCCGCGAGCGCAACCCCGTACTGCGCGTACTCGACGTGCAGCGGCGGGGGCCGGGTGGCGATCTCGACGCGGGGCACGACCAGAGGCGGCGGCTCCGCGGCGGTCGCGCCCCCTCGCGCCTCCGTGGCGGCGCCCGCGGCGGGCGAGGCGAGGGCGCCCCCGGTCGCCGCGCCCGCTTCGGCCCGGGCGTCGACGGGAGCGCTCGACGCGTCGGGGCTCGACGCGTCGGGAGAGAGGGCGCCCTGGATCCGGTCCGCCGGCGGCGCGGACGAGGCTGTCGGGGACAGCAGCGCGATGGCCACGGTCATCGCGGCCGGGAGCGCGCCGGGCGGAGGTCGTAAACGCACGACCTGGTTGAGATACGCGAGAGATCCGCCGCCGGCAACGCTCCACCGGCTGCTGCGCGGCGGCGCCGGGGCGGCCCGTCCGGCGTCCCGGCGCGCGGTCGGGCTCGCCGCGGCGCCGGAACCGGAAAGGGACGGGAGGTGGACGGGGAAGTGGACGGGAAAAAGGAGGGGAGACGGACGGTCTCTTGACGCTCACCGCCATACGCCGCTTGACGGCGGCTGCGAGGGTCGCCTAAACGAAGCCACCTTCATGGAGATTCACCTCGACAAGCGTGCCGTAAAGCAGATCCGCCTCTCTGCGGCGGATGCCGTTGAGGAAGGCGACACCGAAGCGCTGCGCGAGGACGTCCTCGAAGCGTTCTCGGAAGAGCAGGTCGAAGAGATCGAGCGTCGTCTGGACAGCGGTGATTTTTTCGAGTTCCTGACCGACGTGCTCGACGAGTGGGGGGGCGACGATGTTGACGAGCTCTTCGAGCTCCTCGAGACGCAGCTCGGCGACATCGGCATCGACCTCAAGTACGAGCCGCGCGAGGACGACGACGACCTCGACGAGGCCGACGAGGACGACGACGACCTCGGCGATGACGACGAGGACGAAGACGCCGAGCTGGAGCCCGAGGACGACGAGGACGACTGAGCGCGGGCGCCCCCCGGCGCGGCGCCGCGCGGCGCCACGCCGTGCGGCGCTCCCGCGTCAAGGCTCCTCTCGGCCGTCGAGCTCGCGGAGGATGTAGTCAGCGCACGGTCGCTTCGCCGCCGGGAGCGACGGGCAGAGCGCCTGCGCGCAGCGCGCGTAGCGCGAGTCGGGGAGCTCCCGGGCGAGCAGGGCCACGGTCGCGCAGGCCTCCGCGGGGCGTCCGTCCGCTCGCCACAGCTTCGCCTCGGCCCACAGGGCGTCGTCGCGCAGGATGGACGTGCGGTGGTCCGTGTAGAGCTTGCGTAGCTCGCGGCGCGCGGCCGCGTGGTCGCCGAGCGCGTCGCGGTAGAGCAGCGCGATCCTGAGCTGCGCGTCGTCGAACCGCTCGCGCTCGTAGCTGCCCGTGATGGCGGGCTCGCGCGACGCGAGCAGCTCCCGCAGGTAGCCGATGGCCTCCCGCGGGCGACCGAGGGCGGCGGCGAGCTCCGCCGCGCGGAAGAGCGCGTCGTCCGTCAGGTTGCCGGCCGGGTACGGGTGCGCGCGCGCGGCGGCGACGAGCGCGCGGAGGGCGCCCTCGCGGTCGCCGCTGCGCTCGAGGAGGAGCCCCGTCTGGTAGCCGACGTCCTGATCGAGCGCCGTCTTCCGGAGCGCGGGGCCGTGTCGCCGCAGCCACGCGAGCGCGCCGCCCGCGCCGGCGCGCTCCTCCTCGCGCTGGATGAGCCGCTTCAGCGCGCCGCGCGCGAGCCCGTGCGACGGGTGTCGCCGCGTCGCCGCGAGGAGCATCGCCCAGCCAGCGTCCGCGTCCCCGTGCGCGATCGCGAGATCGGCGAGCTCGAACTCCGCGCGCGCGGAGCGCGGCCCTCCGGGCGACTCGGCGAGCAGCCGCTCGTACGACGCGCGCGCCTCGCCCCAGGCCTCCGCGCGCTCGAACGAGCGCGCCTGCAGGAGCCGCGCCTCGTCGCGATCCTTCACGCGCTCGGCGCGCGCGGCGGCGCCGTCGAACGCGCGCGCCGCCTCGCGGTAGCGGCCGGCGTGGTACGCGCGCGAGCCTTTGGCCATCGCGTCGAGGTAGGCGTCGCCGGGCGCCGCCGCGCACGCGGCGCCGAGCAGCGCCGCGAGCGCGAGGGCGAGCGCCGGCGCCGCGGCGTTCGAGGCGCGGCGGCTCACGCGCGCCCGCCCGCGCCGCGCGGCGCGCGCGGCGTCGCCAGCACCTCGGCGAGCGCCTCGGCGAGGGCGCGCGCCGCGGGCGCGACCTGGTCGGGCGCGAGATCGAGGTGGGTCACGGCGCGGACGGCGCTCCGGCCCGCCGCCCCCACGAGCACGCCGCGCCGCCGCGCGGCGTCGACGAGCCGCTCGGCAGGGCGCCCGGGCGTGTCGACGTAGACGATGTTCGTCTCGGGCTCGTCGATCGTCGCGTGCGGCGGCTCCGGCGGGGGCGCGCGGCGCGCGGCGGCGCGCAGCGCGGAGGCGATCGCGCGCGCGCTGTCGTGATCCTCGGCGATGCGATCCCGGTGGTGCGCGAGCGCGTGCAGCGCGGCGGCGGCGAGCACGCCGGCCTGCCTCATCCCGCCGCCGAGCATCTTCCGGAAGCGGAGCGCGGCGCGCACCGCGTCGGCGCTCCCCGCGAGCGCGGAGCCGACCGGCGCGCCGAGCCCCTTCGAGAAGCAGACGCTCACCGTGTCGAACGGCCCCGCGAGCTCGGCGACCGTCCTGCCGGAGGCGACCGCCGCGTTCCAGATGCGCGCCCCGTCGAGGTGGAGCGCGAGCCCGTGCGCGCGCGCGACCTCCGCGATGGCGAGCACGTCGCGCTGCGGGAAGACGCGCCCGCCCGCGCGGTTGTGCGTGTTCTCGATCGCGACGACGCGGGTGCGCGGGAGGTAGTACTGGGGCGGCTTGATCGCGTCCTCGACGTCCTCCGCCGTGAAGAGCCCGCCGCGCCCGGCGAAGGCGAACTGCACGCCGCTCCAGGCGGGCGCGGCGCCGCTCTCGTAATGCGCGCAGTGCGCCCCCTCGCCCGCGATCACCTCGTCGCCGCGTTGCGTGTGGCAGAGGAGCGCGATCTGGTTGCCCATGGTCCCGCTCGGCACGAAGAGCGCCGCCTCCTTGCCGGTGAGCTCGGCGACGCGCTCCTCGAGCCGGCGCACGGTCGGGTCCTCCCGGTAGACGTCGTCGCCGACCTCGGCCGCGGCCATGGCCGCGCGCATCGCCGCGGTCGGTCGGGTCACCGTGTCGGAGCGGAGATCGATCATCGCTTGCATGCTCAACCCTCGGCCGCCGGCCTCCGCCGGCATCGTAGCACCGCGCCCGCGGCCCCCTACGCGGGGCCCTCCGCCGCGAGCCTCGGGAACCGCTCGGCCATCCGCCACGCGATGCGCGTCGCCATCGCCATGATCGGCACCTGCGAGTTCACGCCGATGCTCGTGGGGAGGATGGACCCGTCGGCCACGAACAGCCCCGGCAGCTCGAAGCACTCGCCGCCCTGATCGACGATCCCGCGCCGCGGATCGTTCGCCATCCGCGCGCTCCCGAGCGGGTGGAACGCCATGCACTCGATGCGGCGCGCGTCCATCGGCGCGCGCTCGAGCGCGCGCGCGGCGTCGACGGTCGTGAGCGGCGGGGCGCCGAGGATCGAGGAGTAGACCTCGCGCGCGCCGGCGGCGAGCGCCACCTCGCCGAGGACGGCGATCGACCGGCGGAGCCGGGCGAGATCGCGCGGCGCCATCGCGTACGAGAGCAGCGGCTCCCGCCCGGGGCCGGGGCGGACGCGGCCGCCGCCCTCGTCGTGGATCATGGCGCCGAAGACGGCGCAGCGCGGGAGCGCGCGGACGCGCCGCCGGAGCGCGGGCCCGACGCCCGGCAGGCCCGCCGCGAGCACGTTCACCGCCGAGTACACGCCGACGAGCTTGATCCCCTCGGCGTCGAAGTGGTCGGAGTACACGCTCTGGAGCGCGCCGTCCCAGCCGTTCAGCGCGTCGTCGAACCGGGCGACCACGCGCACCGCCGGGTGCAAGGTCACGCCGTCGCCGAGCGCGCCGCTCGCCCTGAAGGCGCCCGCCGTGCGGAGGAGCAGCGGCGTGTGCAGCGTGCCGCACGCGGCGACCACGGCCTTCGCGCGCACCCGGAACCTGCGCGGCGGGGCCCCCGGCTCGCCGCCGAGCAGCGCCCCCTCGACGCCGGCGGCGCGCCCGCGCTCCACGACGATCCGCTCGACCAGCGCGTCGGCGACGACGCGCGCGCCGCGCGCCGTCGCCGACGGCAGGTAGGCGACGTCGACCGAGCGCTTCGCCCCGGCGGGGCAGGTGAAGTTGCAGCGGCCGTTCCCCTCGCACGCGTCGCCGGTGTTGCGGCGCAGCGGCCGCATCGGGATGCCGAGCCGCCTCGCCCCCTCGACGAACCGCGCGGTCGACGCCGAGCGCATCGCCTCGGGGACCTCGCGGACCTCTAGCCTCTGCTCGACGCTCTCGTACGCCGCCTCGAGCGCGCGCTCCGACAGCTCGTCGAGGCCGAGCTCGCGCACCCACCGCGCGTGGACGGCGCCCGGGATGCGGAAGCAGACCCCGCCGGTCACGACCGACGATCCGCCGACGGCGCGCCCGAGGGTGATGGAGATGATCGGCGTCTGGCCGACGCCGAACGCCGTCACCATCCCGCCCTCCCGGAACAGCCGCCGCAGCGACTCGCTGGGCTTCCAGCGCTGGTAGTCGTCGGGGCGGTGGTAGGGGCCCTCTTCCAGCACGATCACGCGGCGCCCGGCCTCGGCGAGCAGCGCGGCGACGACCGCGCCGCCCGCGCCGGAGCCGACCACGACGACGTCGCACGGCTCGTCGAACCCCGCCGGCAGGTCGCGCCCGCGGACGATCGGCTCGCTCGACGCGATGGCGGCGCTCACGCGGCGCCCTCCGCGCTCTTCGCGGCCGGCCCCTGGGCGGCGCGCAGGGCGGGCAGCCGGCGCCGCGCCACGGTGCTCTCGCGATCGAAGCCCGTCGTCGCGAGCTCCTCGCCCTCCTCGAAGGCGGGGATGCACAGCGGCACCTTGAACGCGAGCAGCAGCACCGCGAGCAGCCCGACGCGGCTCGACTCCAGCGCCTCGAGGTACGCGAGCCGCCGCGCGAGCGGGAGCCGGCTCATCCGGCCGAGGGCGCCGATCACGAAGAGCGGCAGGAGCTCCAGGCACGCCGCCAGCAGCGTGAAGCCGCGCCGGAGCTCGGGGCTGCCCTGCCCGAGCGACCGATCCAGCGCCGTGACCGCGCGCTCGCACACGTCGGCGCCCGGCGCGACGAGCTCGCCGCGCTCGTCCTCGTCGCACAGCATCGCCTCGGCGGCGGCCCACGCGACGCGTCGCGCCCAGGGCGAGAGCCCGCGGCCGGGGCGGTCCAGCCGCTCGGCGCCGGCGCCGCGTTCGTGTGCGTCCTCGACCGTGTCCTGCATGGGCGCGAGAGCCTAGCCCGGATCGTGCCAGCGCCGAGATCCAAGGCGGCGCGCGCGCCGCGGCCGGGTGATCTCCGGCGCTGGCCTCGGCCACCGGCAGGGCGCGCCCTCTGGAGATTGGCTCCCGGACCCGCGGCCGCGTTCGCCGGCGACCGGCCGCGCCTCGCGATGGCCGATCGCGCCTCGCGAAGCTCGGTCACGCACCACGGGTGAAGTGACGACGAGAACTTCGCGCGTCGCTGCATGACGGCGCGCGCTCGACCCGCGCGCGGCGCGGCGCGCGCCGGCCGGGAGGGGATCGCGACGACCGGGATCGGATCTCTCGACCGCGCGGGCTGGCCGCCGCGGATCCGGTTCTGATATGCCAGAGAGAGCCGGGAGAACACGGAGGAACGATGGTGGAGCGATCGCTGCAGCACCGAGATCCTGACAGCAAGGACGACGAGACGCTGAGGAGAGAGGCGCGCGTGCACCTCGCGAGCGAGCCCGCGTTGCAGCTCGTGGCCGAGCTGGTCGCGCGGCTACGAGAGCTCGACCTGCCGTGGTGGACGCCGGTCAAGCTGCGCGAGCGCTGGGGCGCGATCGAGCGGATGGGCTGGTTCCGCGAGCGGAGCGACATCCGCCAGCAGATCACGACGTCCCTCACCGGCCTGTCGCCGCGCGCCGCGCGCCGCAAGACGCCGGACTTCCAGGGCGCGCTCATCGACTCGGTCATCGACGAGGGGGACATCACCCCGCGCGCGTTCGAGGTCGCGTACGACCCGCGCGATCTCGCCGTGTACGGGCCGGCGGCCGCGTACTGGCAGTTCTTCTGCGAGTCGATGCCGTGGGACGAGGACACGCCGCAGCACCAGGAGATCGTCGCCTGGCTGCTCAAGGCGCTCCTTGCGGACCGGAGCCCGTTCGAGGGCATCGGCCGCAAGCCGATCCTGACGCCGTGGGACGTGCGCACCGCGATCGACGGCCGGCTCTGGCAGACCCGCATTCCCCTCGAGGTCCGCGTCGCCATCGACAGCGCGCGGCTCAAGCAGGAGCGCGAGCGCCCCGGCGTCCCGTTCCACGCCGCCGCCGAGCTCGCGATCGCCGGGCCGGACGTGATCGCCGCGAACATCCCGCCGCGCGAGATCCTGCCGGTCGTGCAGCTCGCGCAGGCGGCGATGCGCTTCGACCCGCCGCGCGCCGCGCAGAAGGCGGACGCGCCGAAGGCGGCCGCGGTGGAGCTCTCGTCGGGCCGCAGCGGCAGCGCCATCACCGCCGCCCCGCCGGGCAGCGCGCCCGCGGCGTCCGCGCCCGCGGCGTCGGCCCCTGCCTCGTCCGGCGGCGCGCCCGCTGCGTCCTCGCCCGCGGCGTCGGCCCCGGTCTCCTCCGGGAGCGCGCCCGCGTCGGCGCCGCCGGCGTCGGTCCCCGTCCCCGCCGGCGGCGCGCTGAACGGGGGCCCGGCGGGCAAGCCCGCCGGCGGCCCCGCGCCGGCCGGGGCTCCCTCGGCGCCGACGGGATCGCCGCCGGGAGGTCTCTCTGCCGCCGTGAGCAGCCCGCCCGGCGCGTCGTCCTCGGCGCCGAAGCCCGCCGGCGCCCTCACGCCGCCGAGCGGGGCGGCCGGGGCGACGGCGGGCGCGCTCGCCGCGCGGCCGCCGTCCGCGGCGGGGTCCTCCCCGGGGGGCGCCTCGCCGCCGCCCGCCGCCGAGCCGGCGCGCGCGTCGACGCCGTCCGCGCCGCCCGCGCCGCGCGCGTCGACGCCGCCCGCGCCGCGCGCGTCGACGCCGCCCGCGCCGCCCGCGCCGCGCGCGTCGGTGCCGCCTGCGCCGAGCATCGCGGTGTCCGCGCTCGGGATCGAGTCGCTCGATGATCTCGAAGAGGAGAGCGACGGCGACGAGGAAGAAGTGGAGAGCGAGCGCACGAACCCCTGGGCCGTCGCCGGCCCCGACAGCGTCGACGCCGACCTCGACGACCTCGGCGCGGCGGAGCCGCTCGAGGACGGAAAGCCGTCCGACAAGACGTAGCGCCGCGCCGTCACGAGGCAGCGCGCCGCGCGGCACGCCGCCGCCTTCACACTTCTTCACCCGCTACCCGGCACATCCTTCACACGCCCTGCGCAGCTTCAGCGTGGCTCGGGGCCGCGCGTCTGCGGCGCCGGGCCCCGTGGCTCGGGGTCGCGCTCGCGTTCGGGAGAACGGAGGTCGCGCGCTCACTCCCGGTGCACGGCTCGACAACGACGACGCTCACGGAGGGTATTCACCATGCTGGGATTCGTGTTCGGAACGGCCTGCCTGATCGGCCTCTTCATGGCGCTCAAGCGCGGCCGGCACGCTTGCGGCGCGCCCTGGGACGCGGGGCCGCCGTTCTTCGGCCGGCGCGGCTTCGGCGGCCGCGGCTTCGGCGGCCGCGGCTTCCGCCGGCGCTTCTTCCTGTCGTTCCTCTTCGACCGGCTCGACACCACCCCGGCGCAGGAGAAGGTCATCGTCGCCGCCCTCGACGAGCTCCGCGCCGCCGCGGACGCGCAGCGGGGCGAGATCCGCGGCACGCGCGCGGACGTCGCGGCCGCGATGCGGAGCCCGAGCTTCGACGAGACGCGCCTCGGCGAGCTCTTCGCGAGGCACGACACCGCCATCGAGGCGCTGCGCAGGGCCGCCGTCGGCGCGCTCGGGAAGGTCCACGCCGTGCTCGAGGACCGGCAGCGCGAGCAGCTCGCGGACCTCATCGAGATCGGCCCGGCCGCGTTCCGCGACGTGGGACCCGGCGGGTATGCGTGGCGCGGCCACCGCGCCGACCCCTACAGGACCCACGGCCGCTGGGCGTGAGGAAGGAGGCGAGACCATGCGACGCAAGATCACGATCGCGCTGCTCGCGCTCGGCACCGTCGTCGGTTACGCATCCGGCTTCGCCTCGCTGCGCTGCCGGGCAGAGGCGCGCCGCGACGCCCTCCAGCGCCACGTCGCCTCGCTCTGCGTGAACGCCGCGAGGGACGCCGAGCGCTCCGATCGCGCCGATCGCGCCGCGCGCGCCGCGCCACGGAGCGCCGCGCCCGCGGGGCCCGGGGCGCCGCAGGCCGACACCGGCGAGGGCCGCTGAGCTATAAAAAGGACGGCGGCGGCCGCGCGCTGCCGCCCCTCACCCCGGGACCCTCATGGCGCTGCGGATCCTTCTCATCGACGATGACACCCGGCTCCACGGCTTGCTCGCGAGCTACCTCGAGCAGAACGGGTTCGCGGTGACCGTCGCGAGCGACGGCGCGCGCGGCCTCGCCGCGCTCGCCGCGGGGACCTTCGACGCGGTCCTGCTCGACGTGATGATGCCCGGCATGGACGGCATCGAGGTCGTGCGCCGCATCCGGCTCAAGAGCTCGATGCCCATCCTCATGCTCACCGCCCGCGGCGACGAGGCCGACCGCGTCGTCGGCCTCGAGATCGGCGCCGACGACTACATCGCGAAGCCGTTCAGCCCGCGCGAGCTGCTCGCGCGCCTCCGGGCCGTGCTCCGGCGCGCCACGCCGGACGCCGCCGGCGAGCGGATCGTGGCCGGCGACATCGCCATCGACGTGCCCGGCCGCGTGGTCACGGTCGCGGGCAAGCCCGCGGATCTCACCGGCATCGAGTTCGATATCCTCGTCGCCCTCGCGCGGCGCGCCGGCCGCGTCGTCGCCCGCGAGGCGCTCCTCGAGGAGGCCGGCCGCGGCGACGTCAACGTCGGCGGTCGGACGGTCGACGTCCACATCTCCCACCTGCGCCAGAAGCTCGCCGACGACCCGAGGTCGCCGAAGCTCATCAAGACGGTGCGCGGGGTCGGCTACGTGCTCGCGAAGGACCGCGCGTGAGGCGCTACCGGTCCTGGCTGCACGAGAACAGGCGAAAGGTCTCGATCGGCCGCTTCCTCAGCGCGCGCCTGCATCGCCGGCTCTTCATGTGGTTCGGCGCGACCATCCTGCTCACCGCGCTCGCCGCGTTCGCGACGGTCGGGATCCTCAACCAGCTCGGCAACTCCGGGTGGCGGCGCGAGCACGAGAGCGCCAGGAACTTCGTGGGCCATCAGTTCCAGCGGGTCTGGCGCGACCCCATGGCCCGCGACGCGCTCGCCCGCGTGATCGCGGAGGATTTCGACACCGACCTCGAGCTCCTCGACGCCAGCGGACGGCGGCTCGTGCGCTACGGCCAGATCTGCAGCAGGTCGCGCGCCCTGGTCGCGCCGGTCCGCGACGGGGGCGCGGTGCTCGGCACCGTGCTGCTCTGCCCCGGGCGGGGCCGCTCCGGCGCGTCGCTCCGCTTCGCCCTGCCGCTGCTCGCGGTCGCCGTGGTGCTGTGGGGGGCCGCGGGCGTGATCTCCCGCCGCCTCGCGCGCCCGCTCGTCGATCTCGCCCACGTCGCCCACGAGATCGGCGCGGGCAAGCTGTCGAGCCGCGTCCGGCTCGACCGCCACGGGCACGGCGAGGTCGGCGTGGTCGCCGAGGCGGTCAACGACATGGCCGCCCGCATCGAGCGCCAGATCGCCGACCAGCGAGAGCTGCTGGCCGCGGTCTCGCACGAGCTGCGCACGCCGCTCGCCCGCATCCGCCTGCTCACCGAGATGGCCCGCGGGAGCGGCGCCCCGAGCGCGACGGTGCTCGACGACCTCGACCGCGAGGTCATGGAGATCGACGCGCTCGTCGGCGACCTCCTGGCCAGCTCGCGCCTCGACTTCGCCGCCCTCACCGTGACCCGCCTCGATCCGGCCGAGGCCGCGCTCCGCGCCCTGGAGCGCGCCGGGCTGGATCCGACGCTGCTCGAGGTCGCGGAGGGGACGTCGGCGTTCGAGGCCGACGCGACGCTGCTCGCGCGCGCCCTCGCCAACCTGCTCGAGAACGCGCGCGCGCACGCGGGCGGCGCCGACCGGCTGCGCGTCCGCCCCGGCGGCCCGCAGCGCATCGTGTTCGAGGTCGAGGATCGCGGGCCAGGGTTCGCGGAAGGGGAAGAGACGCGCATCTTCGAGCCGTTTTTCCGTCGCGAACGGGTCCATGGCAGCGGCGCCGAGCGCGGGTCGCTCGGCCTCGGCCTCACGCTTTGCAAGCGCATCGCCGAGGCGCACGGGGGCCGCGCCTTCGCCGAGCGCCGCGAGGGCGGCGGGGCGCGTGTGGGCATCGAGCTCGCGCTGCGTCCGCCGGCCGGCGATCCGGGCACAGCCGCCCGCCGCCGCGCGTAGCGGCGCCGCGCGCGCGTTCCCGCTTGACCACGCGACGGCGCGGGTGCGACGCTCCTTCTGGCTCGCGACCATGCGAATCCTCCTCTGCGAAGATCAGGACGCGATCCGGCGCATGATCGAGGCGCTGGTCGGCGCGAGCGGCCATGAAGTCAGCGGCGTCGGCACGGGCCCCGAGGCGGTGGAGCGCGCGCTGACGGGGCAGTTCGACGTCCTGCTGCTCGACCTGATGCTCCCCGGGAGCATGGACGGCTTCGAGGTGTGCGCGCGCCTCCGCGCGGACCCGCGCACCGCCAGCCTGCCGATCATCGTGATCAGCGCCCTCGACGACCGCGAGGCGCGCCTCCGCGCCGAGGAACTCGGCGCGACGGCCTACTACGCCAAGCCGTTTCGCCCGCTGGAGCTCCTGGAGCACATCGGCGGGCTCAAGCCGCGCGGGCGGGGCTGAGCCGCGCGGGCGGGGCTGAGCCGCGCGGGCGAGGTTGAGCCTCGCGGCGGGGTTGAGCCTCGCGGACCGAGCCGCGCGGCGGGGCCGACGCGGCGAGCCTCTTCGTGCCGAGCGGCCGGCCGCCGCCTGGCCGGCGAGCGTGCTGGAACGCGGCGCCAGTTTTGACTACACCCCGCCGTCATGCACACAGGTTGGCGCGCGATCATGGCTTCGGGGCTCGCGGCGGTCGTCCTCTCGGGGCTCGCCGCGGGCTGCGAGGAGGAAAAGAGCAAGGCGCAGGGGGCCGCCGACGCGGGCGCGCTCGACGCTGGCCCGCCGCAGCCGGTCATCGGCGGCAAGCTCGGCGCGGTGGTGGCCGAGGCCGCGTCGGGCAACCCCGCGACGCCGCCGCCGGCGCAGGCGCGGGGCGACGCGGCGAACGCCCCGCCGGAGAACGGCGTGTTCACGCTGCCCAGAGCGGCGGCGGCGCTCCCGAAGGACGTGCCCTACAAGCTGGAGGTCGTCCACGAGGGGGGCGAGCCGCGGTCGAGGCTCGCCGCGAAGATCGACCCGAAGGCCGAGCAGCGGCTCGGCGTCACGCTCGGGCTGCGCATGGGCGGGCCGCAGGGGCTGCCGAAGCTCGAGCTCGGCGTGAGCCTCAAGGCCGACACGCCCAAGGACGGCGCGGCCGCGACCCCGGTGACCGCGAAGATCACGTCGGCGACGCTCGCCTCGATGTCCCTCGGCGGCCCCCCGAAGGAGCTCTCGGACGCGCTCGCCAAGCTGAAGGGGAGCGCGCTCCGCTACGAGCTCTCCCCGGCGAACGTGGCCAGCGGCTTCAAGATCGAGCTGGCGAAGGGCGCCGATCCGGGCTTCGCGCCGGTCCTCGCCGCGCTCGGAGAGGCCATCGGCCTCCTCACGCCGCCGCTGCCCGACAAGCCCGTCGGCGCGGGGGCCTACTGGATGGTCGCCGACCGCGCCGTGGCGTCGGGCGCGGCCCTGCCGGTGCTGCGGTACCGGGTCTACAAGATCGACAAGATCGAGGGCGACGTCGTGTCCTTCACCGTGGATACGCGCCAGTACGCGGAGGGCGCCGACCTCAAGCTGCCGGGCCCGAACGGCGACGTCACGCTGACCATCGACCAGCTCGAGTCCTCGGGCAAGGGGTCGCTCACCTGGTCCCCGTCGGGCGTCGCGGCGGGCACGGCCGACGTCGCGCAGCGGCTCCAGGCGCTCCTGGTGCCGCCCGGCGGCCAGCAGAACGCCCAGCGCAGCGTCGCCCAGGTGGAGCTCACGGCAAAGCTCGCCACGCCGGCCGCGGACACGCCGTAGCGCACGCCCTTCTCACGACCGACGGCGTGCGTCCTGGTCGCTGCGCCGAGAGCGCCGAGAGCATGGAGGTTGGGGCCCGCCCCGAGCGGCGCGGCCGCGCAGGGCGCGTTGGCTAATCCCGTGCATGAGCGCCCCTGGGGGGACGCGTTTCGTCTGTCCGACCCGGCCGACACGGCGGGCGGGCGGCGGGGGGGCGGTGCGGGCGCATGAGGTACGACGTCGAGCGGAACATGCACGGGTGCAGCCTGGAGGCGGTCCTCGAAGAGCCGGGGCTGACCGAGGGACAGAGGAGCCGGCTGCGCCTGTTCCAGACGGTGGAGGCGATCGTGTGCGACCGGGTGGAGCAGCTCTGCGCGCGCGGCGGGCTCGACGTGACGGACACGGCGATCCTCGTCGTGTCCCCGGCGGCGCACCGGCT
The DNA here is from genome assembly GCF_004135735.1 of Sorangium cellulosum. Classification (GTDB taxonomy): domain Bacteria; phylum Myxococcota_A; class Polyangia; order Polyangiales; family Polyangiaceae; genus Sorangium; species Sorangium cellulosum_F. Next base: position 2,385,380 of record NZ_CP012670.1, read on the forward strand.
CTTCTTTCGCGGCGCCGCGCCCGGCAACGCGGAGCCATCGGGCGCGAGCGTCGTGCTCGGCCACCGGGAGCGCCTGCACGGCCTCCTGCACGCCGTGCTGCCGCCCGCGGCCGAGGCGCCGTTCGACCCCTACGCCGATCTGCTCGCCCCGTCTCCGCCGCAGTGCGTCCGGGTGCTCATCGTGGACGAGGGCTCGCTCACGATCCTGAACTACGGCGCGTTCGTGGTGGTGCGCCTCGACCGGAGCGAGATGCCGAGGGCGTAGCCGCGGTCGGGTGGAGGTCACGTTCGGGGTGCTCACCGGAGGGGCTGGAGTGCAGGCGGGCCACAAGAGGGGCCCGCCGGAACGCAAGCCCCGGAGGTGAGCACCCCGAACGTGACCTCCACCCGCGGTCGACCCTCCGGGGCGGCTCAGAAACGCACGGTGACACCGCGCGGGCCGACGGCGGCGCGCGGCGCCGGCTGCGCGCGCCGCGCGCCCGCGGCGGCGCGCGCCGGGCCGTCGTCGAGGAGCAGCACGAGCACACCCGCGCCGGCCACCGCGAGGCCGGCGCCCGCGACGATGTCGCCCGCGAGCGCCTGGGCGCGCGCGGCGTCGGCCTCGTCCCCGTCCCGGGTCGCGGCGTCCGACGCGCTCGCCACCCCGAAGAGCCCGAGCACCACGCCCGCGGTGAAGGTGGTCAGGCCGCCGGCGAGCAGCGCGATGGGCACGGCGTGCCCGCCGTCGGCCTCGGGCGCGGGGCCCAGGGCGCCCGGCGGACCGCCCAGCGCGGATGTCCGCGGTCCACGCGCGGCGCTCGAGGGGGGAGGCGCGGCGCTCGAGCGTGGCGGCTTGGTGCTCGAGCTCGGTGGCGCGGCGCTCGCGGGGGAAGGCGCGGCGCGCGAGCTCGAGGGCGCGGCGGCCTCGCGCTCCAGGCTCAGCAGCACCACGGTGCGGCTCCCGGGCGCGGTGGAGAGGTTCCGCCGCGCCTCGCGGTGGCCCGGCGCGGTCGCGGTCACCTCGTGGTGGCCGGGGTTGACGGGCCGCGGGCGGTCGAGCGCCGCGGCGGGCACGGCGACGCCGTCGATCTTCACCGTAAGGCCGGCGACGTCGGCGGGCGACATCCTGAGCTCGATCTCCGCGACGCGGCGCTCGAGCTCCTGGACCGCCTGCCGCGCAAGCGGCTCGTACTCCTTCGTCGCCGGCGCGGACGGCTCGGCCAGGAACGCGCGGAAGCTCTCCAGCGCCTCGACGAGCTGCCCCGTCTGCTGCTGGGCCACGCCGAGGCTGTAGAGCGTGATCGGCGCGCGCTTGAGCTCGAGGGAGCGCTCGTACCGCTCCCGCGCCTGCTCCCAGCGGCCCTGCCTGGCGAGCTCGGAGCCCTCGATGAACATCTCGCGCGCGACGGCGACGTCGGCCGCGCTCTGGGCGCCCGCGGGCGCGGGCGCGGCGAGCAGCGCCGCCGCGACGACGAGGAGGGCGAGGGGGCGCGCGCGCGCTCGCGTCCGCCGCAGCGTCATGGCCTGAACCGCTCCCCGGCGGCGGTGAGCGAGGACCCGTCGAGCCCGGACCACAGGATGAGCTCCGCCCCGGTCCACACCCCCACCCCGTACCCGTGCTCACGGTCCGCGGCCGACATGCTCGCGGCCCACCCGGCCAGCGGATCGTAGAGCTTGCCGTCCCGCCGGCTCGTCGCGCCGTCCCGCCCGCCGGCGATGAGCGCGCGCGCGCCGGTCCAGCCGATCCACCCGGTGCGCCGCTCGTCGCGGCTGCGCCGCGACGGGCGCTTCGCGTTGGCGATCGCGAGCCACGCGTCGGTCGCCGGATCGTAGCGCGCGCCGTCGTCGAGCGCCTCTCCGCCCCCGGCGCGGCCGCCCCAGACCAGCAGCTGGTTGCCCATCCAGACCGCGAACGCGTCGCTCCGCGGGCCCGGCGCGCCGGCGGTGGGCAGCGCCCGCCACGCGTTGGTCGTGGGGTTGTAGGCGTACGCCTCGTTCGTGGCCGCGCCGCCGGAGCGCCCGCCGAACAGGTAGAGCTCCGCGCCCGACCAGGCCCACGCGACGCCGTCGCGCGCCGGGGCCGCGCCGGCGCTCGAGACCGCCGTCCACGCGTCGGTGAGCGGGTTGTACAGGCCGCCGCCGGCCGCGGGCACGCCACCCTCGGACCCGCCCCAGATCAGCAGGCGCGTCCCGGTCCACACCGCGACGGGCATGCGCCGCGCCGAGGGCGCGTTCGCGGGGCTCATCGAACGCCACGCCCGCGCCGCCGGGTCGTACTGGGCGCCGGTGGACAGGCCCCTCGTGCTCGCGAACGGGCCGCCGCCCCACACGAGCACGCGGGAGCCGGTCCACACCGCCGAGGCGAGCACGCGCGGCGAGGGGGCGCCCTCGCGGGGCAGCGGCGACCACGTGTCGCTCGCCGGATCGTAGAGCGCCCCGTCGTCCACGTCCGCGGTCGCGGTGCGGCCGCCCCACACGAACAGCGCATCCCCGGCCCAGGTCGCCGCCGCCATCTGGCGCGGCGCGGGCGCGCCGCTCCTCGTCATCTCGACCCACGCCGGCCAGCACGCGCCCTCGTCGCAGCGGCGCCCGCTCAGGCAGCTGTTCCCGCACGTGCCGCAGTGCGCGTTCGACTCCAGGCTGACGCACGCCCCGTCGCAGGCCGCGAGGCCTCCGGCGCACGGCCGGATGCAGGCGCCGCCGGAGCAGATGTCGCCGCCGCTGCAGTCGGCGCTGGTGCAGCACTCGCGGCACGCGGCCAGGCCGCAGCACTGCGTGCCGGCCGCGCACCCCGTGTGCCGGCACGCCGCGCCGCCGTCCTCGCACACATCGGTGGTGCACCCGTCGCCGTCCGAGCAATCGTCGTCCGAGCAGCAGGCGCGGCACGCCGCGCCGCAGTCGCGCGGCGTGGACGCCGCGCACGCGCACGCGCCGGCCGCGCACACGGCGCCGGGCTTGCAGGCGGCGCCGCACGCGCCGCAGTGCGCTGGATCCGAGGCGAGATCGACCTCGCAGCCCGGCGCGAGCGGGTCGCAGTCGGCGAAGCCCGGCTCGCAGACCAGCTCGCCGCCCTCGCAGCGCTGGTGCGGCCCCGCGGCGACGCCGCAGGCCCCGCAGTGGCTCGAGCTCTCCCGCGTGTCGACGCACGAGAGGCCGCACTCCGCGAGGCCCGCGCCGCAGGCGGCGGCGCACGTCGTCCCGTCGCAGCGCGGCGCCTCCGGCGGGCACCGCACGTCGCACGCGCCGCAGGTCGCCGGGTTGATGGTGCTCGACTCGCAGCCCGGCACGTCGTCGCAGTCGAGGAGCCCGGGCGCGCAGGTGCACCCGCCGGTCGGATCGCACACCATCCCGGGCGGGCAGGCGTTCCCGCAGGCCGTGCAGTTCGCGTCGGTGCCGAGCGACGCCTCGCAGCCGTCGTCCGGCGAGAGGTTGCAGTCGGCGTACCCGGGCTGGCACGCGCACGCGCCTCCCTGGCACGCCATGTTCGGCCCGCAGGCGACGCCGCACGCGCCGCAGTTCGACGGATCCGAGGAGCCGTCGACCTCGCACCCCGTGTCGTCGAGATCGTCGCAATCGAGCAGCGGCGCCGCGCAGGCGCACTCTCCCCCGTCGCAGATCGCCCCGGCGGGGCACCGGAGGGAGCAGCCGCCGCAGCGCTCGGGATCGCTGGAGAGGTCGGCCTCGCAGCCGTTGATGACGATGTTGCCGTCGCAGTTGTCGAAGCCGAGGAGGCACTCGGCCGCGCAGTGGCCGCCGCCGCAGAGGGTGTTGGGGCACCGCGCGCCGCAGGCGCCGCAGTGCGACGGGTCGTTCAGGACATCGACGCACGAGCCGTCGCAGCACGACTCGGTGGCCTCGCAGGCGTCGCCGCAGGCGCCGCAGTGCTGGTCGTCCTGGCTCAGGTCGACGCACCGGCCGTCGCAGCAGGCGCCCTCGGGGCAGCCCGGCGCGCATCCGCTGCCGGTCGACGCGCTGCCCGCCGCGGCGCCGCCCTCGCCGCCCTCGGACGGCTTGTCCGAGAGGGCGCGCTCCGCGAGCAGCGAGCAGGCGCCGGTGAGCCCGGCGATCGCGAGCAGCATCGCCCAGCGCGCGCGGGCGCGCGCCTGGATCGCGGGCGCGGGGTGGGGCCTCTCGTTCGCGGACCTCTCCTGCGTGGGCATCGCGATCGTCAGAAGTTCGGCCGCGCCGGGACCGGCAGGGCGGAGCCGGACGGCCTGGGGCTCGTCCGCGTGGAGCCGGCGCGGGGCGCGGCCCGTCGCGCGCCGGCCGTCCGGGAGGCCGCCGCGGGCTCGCCGGCGGCGGCGCTCGTGCCGCCGTCCGCCGGCTTGCGGCGCGGCGCGCCGGCGGCGCTCGTGCCGCCGGCCTGCGGTCCGGCCTCGCGCGCCGGCCCGGGGGCGCTCGCGGCGCCGCCCGCCTGCGCGGGGGTCGCCTGCGCGGGGGCCGTCTGCGCGGGGGCCGCCTGCGCGGGGGCCGTCTGCGCGGCTTCCGGCGCTCCGGCGGGCGGCGCGAGGGCCGGCGGGGGAGCAGGCGCCGCTCTCGATAGATCGGCGCTGCCATCGCGCGCGGCGCCCGCGCGCAGGGCGACGAGCGCGGCGCCGGTCGCCCCGAGCACCGCGAGCGCCACGAGCGCGAGGACGACGAGGCGCCACCGCCGGGGGGGTTGATGGAGCGGTCGCTGCGCGGCCTCCTGGTGCGCGACCTCCCGGCGCGCGGGCGGCTCCTCGGCCGCGGGGCTGCTCGGCCTCGGCGCCCGCGTGGTCGGTCGGTCGGAGAGGGGGCGCTGCCCGCCGTCGCTCAGCCAGTGCGCGGCGAGCGACGTGCCGGTCACGTCGTCCTCGACGCCGTTGTCGAGCGCCCACCGGGCGAGCGCCTCGCCCATCTCGCGCATCGTCCCCCAGCGCGCGGAGCGCTCCTTCGCGAGCCCGCGCGCGATGATGCCCCAGAGCGCGGCGTCGCCGACGCCGAGCGCGGTGATCGGCGCCGGATCCCCCCGGAGGATCGCCTTCACGAGGTCGTGGTAGTTGCCGCCCTGGAACGGCTTCTGGCCCGTGATCGTCTCGTAGAGCACCACGGAGAAGGCCCAGATGTCGGTCTGCCCGTCGACGTCGGAGATGCCGCGCGCCTGCTCGGGGGACATGTAGTCGGGGCTGCCGAGCACCGTGCCCGTCATGGTCACCTCGCCGCTCGACGTCTCGCTCCACACCTTGGCGATGCCGAAGTCGACGATCTTCGGGGTGACGTCGCCGCGGTCGTTCTTCACGAGCAGGATGTTCTCGGGCTTGAGATCGCGGTGGACGATCTTGCGATCGTGCGCCGCGACGAGGGCGCTCGCGATCGGCAGGAGGATGCGGAGCGCGGCCGCGGGGGAGAAGCGCCGTTTGCGCTCGAGCGCCTCGACGAGCTGGTCCCCCCGGAGCATCTCCATCACGATGAACGGGTCGAGGTGCTCGGACTCGCCGAAGTCGAGCACCCGGACGATCGACGGGTGGTCGATCCGCGCCGCGGCCCGCGCCTCCTGGAGGAGCCGCATCGTCGCCTCGGGCGAGTTGACCTCGCGCCGGATGAACTTCACCGCCACATCGATGTGCAGGACATCGTTGCGGGCCAGCCACACCATCCCCATGCCGCCTTCGCCGAGGACGTAGCGCAGCCGGTACTTGCCGCCGATCACGTCGCCCTCGCGGTAGCTGCGCCGCGTCGCCCGCCCCGGGCCGGGCGACGGCGTGCCGGCCGGCGGGGCCTGCGCGAGGGGGGACGTGCCCGGCGCCTCCGGGGCGTCCGCGTCGGGGACGCTCCCGCGAGGGAAGGCCGCGGAGGAGCGAGAGGCGCGGCTCACGCCCTCAGCCCGCAGCGTCGGGCCCGTCGCTGGCGCGGGCACGGAGATTGGGCGCGGCGACATGAAGAGAGGGCATTCTAACTTTGCCCGCCTCCTCTAGCCACGGTCTCTCGCCGCGGCGCGGGTCGATCCGCGCCGCGCCTCGTCGCATCTCGCCGCGCCTCGTGGCTCCTCGTCACGCCTCGCCGCATCTCGCCGCGCCCCGCCACGCGCGTCAGAGCGCGCCGAGGCCGCGTGGCGCGCCGTCGTGCGGCGCGCGCGCGGCGCGCCGCGCGCGGCGCCGGGTGGGATGATGGCCGGGCCTGTGCTCCACGAGGATCTTCACCCGGGGGCCGATGCGCACCGTGAGCGGGCCCACGTGCTCGTGGACATCGCCGTCGCACACGTAGTGGACCACGCCCGAGCGGGCCTCGAGCACCGCGCGCTGCGCGAGCTTCTCGAACGTGTGCGCCTCGCCCATGGGCTGCGCCCGCCACACGTCCTGCAGCTTGCGGACGAAGCCGAGCGCGGAGGTGTGGATGCCGAGCATGTGGAAGGTCTCCGGCCGCTCGCTGTAGCGGTAGAACGGCCGGAACCCGAGGCCGATCTGGTCGACGGTGCCGGCGGCGATGGCGAGGTAGTCGCGGTCCGGGAACCCCGAGCCGTCCTCGAAGTGCACGCGCCCCTCCCAGCGCGCGGCGACCTGGGTGTCGGCCTCGAGGAGCACGGCGGCGCTCGCGCGGGCGAGGACCTTCGCGGCCCAGAGCGCGTTCCGCTCCTCGCTGCGGTTGTACTCGGCGATGAACCCGTGGACGCAGCCGGTGCCGAAGATGAACCCGTAGTGCGCGCCGATCTGCATCACGTGCCGCTCGACCCAGCGCAGCGGGCTGTGGCTCCGCTCGGCGTAGCGCGCGATGAGCCCGGCGAGCAGCCCCTCGGGGCCGCCGCGGGGGACGCCGACGGCGTTGGCGACGGTGTTCATCGTGCCGCCGCGCAGGAAGGCGATCGGCGGCAGCGGCTGGTCCTCGTAGACGTCGAGGAAGCCGGTGATGGTGACGTGGTTCGTGCCGTCGCCCCCGGAGATGCCGAGCACGTCGATGGAGAGCTTCCTGAAGTCCTCCGCGATCCGGGCGAGGTCCTCCCGGGACTGCGCGGTGCGGACGACGCCGTGGTCGCCGAGCGCGCGCGCGAGCCGGACGGCGGCGCGCGGATCGTTCAGGTTCCGGCGCGAGCGGGGGTTGAGGACGATGCCGATGCCGCCCATCTAGCGCCGTCCTTTCGGCGTCTTCCAACGCGGCTTGATGTGGACCCGCATGACGTCCGCCATCAGGCCGAGGTGGGCGCAGTGGTCGGGCTTGTCGTCGCCGCTGTAGCCGCGGAGGTGGAAGCCGCCGCGGTCGTAGCGCTGGACCAGGTCGAGGCCGAGCACGTCGCGCCGGGAGGCGCGCCGCGGCTTGCCCCGGAGCTGCCTCACGATGAAGCTCGCCGTCTCCCCGGTCGACGCGTAGCCGGGCGGCACGATGGAGGAATGACTCATGAACATGAACGCCTCTCCCGCCGCCGCGCGGCGCGCGAACGCGATGAACGGCTCGATCTGCGCGACCTTGAGCGTCCGCTGCCGCTCGTCGGCGTACCCGGCGTGCAGCGCGTCGAGCAGGATGAGCGCGTCGACCCGCTTGCCGGCTGGCTGGCGCAGGATCCGCTCGACGGCGCCGTAGCCCGCGCTCCAGGCCGAGAGCCCGAGCTTCCGGACGTAGGCTTTCTTCTTGCCCGTCTTCTTCGCCACGGCGCGCTCGACGCTGTCGAGGAGCTGCTTGAAGGCGTAGGGCGACGCGAACGCGCTCGAGTAGGCGCCCGAGCCGATGCCCAGGTCGATGCCGACGAGGACGACGCCGTCGGCCGCCTTGACGAACTCCTTCCGCAGCGCCTCGTGGCCGTGGAAGTGGATGAGGAGGTCGAAGCCGCCGCGCTTCGTGACCCCGCCCCGGTGGGGCATGATCATCTGCCCCATCGACGGCGCGCGGGACCACCGGTCGTAGACGCCCCAGCCCGGATCGGGCGTCATGCACGGGTTGATGCCGCCGCGGCGCTTCTTCGCGGGGGCGGCGCGGCTGCTCGTCGCCCCGGGCCGGTCGCGCCGCGACGGGGCGCGCTCGGCGGCGTCGCGCGGGCTGGCCGCCGCGGCCGGGCCGCCGGCGGCGGGGGCGCGCCGCCGGCGCCGGCGGCCGGCGGCGTTCCGGGCGGCAGGGCGAGCTGCGCTGCGGGGGGCGGGGCGGCCTGCTCTGCGGGCGGGGCGGCCTGCTCTGCCGGCGCTGCGGCCTGCTCTGCCGGCGCTGCGGCCTGCTCTGCCGGAGGCGGCGGCGGCTGCGCCGGGGCGGCGGCTGCGTCTTGCGCCGGCGCCGGGGCCGCGGCGAGCCACCAGGTGGCGGCGAGCAGCGCGGCGAGCGCCCAGCGCCCGGGGGGCCGGCGGGCCTGCAGAGGATGTCTCATGTCGGGGTGGGCCTCCATTCCATGGAACCGTGCGCGGATCGAGCGCTGGCTGTAAGCGGATCGAGCGCTGCCTGTAAAGGGCGTCGGCGCCGCGCCGCCGTCCGGGTGCCCCCGCCGGGCTGGTGGGGACAGCGCTGGCGGCGCGCGGCGCTCCTGGCGCGCGGCGCTCCTGGCGCGCGGCGCTCCCGGCGCGCGCCGCTCCCTCCTCCCGTGGCGTCAGCCCGGCGGCAGCCTGCCCTGCTGGAAGGTGGCGCCCGCGTCGGCGGCGGCGAGGATGCGCTCCTCGGCCTGCGAGGCGAGCTTCTCGACCGCCGCGGCGGCGTCGGCCGGGGGCAGCGAGCGAAGGAACTGGATGAACTCCGGCTCCAGGCCGGGCTTCACGCCGCTCAGGACGAGCACGATCGGGATGGCGGGCTTCTCGACCTCGGCGAGCTCGATGGCGCGGGCGCGCCAGCGGCTCGCCCCGATGGCGAGGCGGAAGGCCCACTGCCCCCCGAGGCCGATGAGGAGGCCCGCCATGACGCCGGCGACGAAGAGATCGGCGTCCTTCGGCGCGAGGAGCGCGGCGGAGAGCCCGCCGAGGGCCGCGCCGATGACGATGCCGGGCTCGCCGCTGTTGTGCGCGGCCGCGGTCTGGAGGATCTCCGCCGCCTGCACGCCGGGCCGCCCGCTGCGCACCGCGTCGCGCAGCGGCAGCAGCGTGGCGAGCCTGCGCATCGAGGCGGCGCGCACGCCGAGGTAGCTGATGAGCAGGGCGCAGACCGTCAGCCCGACGCCGACGCTCACCGCGACGCGCCGCGAGAAGACGCCCTGCGGCAGCGGCTCGCGGACCATGGCGGTGTTGGCGCGCTCCCGATCGCGCTCGGCGGTCGCCCTGAACGCGGCCTCGGCGTCCTTCGTGGCCTGCGCGACCTTGTCGGCCGGGATGTCGGAGAGGAGCGACAGGAGCTTCTTCGCCGCCTCGAACTGCTCGGTCTCCGCGGTGCCCGGCGGCGAGATCGCGGCCGCCGCGGCGATGGCGTCCCACGCGGGGGTCGCGCTCGCCCGCACGCCCACGCTCGCCTCGGTCGCCTCGCGGCAGCCGGCGAGGATCTTGGCCTGCTTGTACGACGGCTGGGCGGAGGCCCACGCGAGCTGCCTGTCCGGCTCCCTGGGCTTCGGCGCCGGCGCGTTGCGCCGCGCGCGCGGGGGCGGGGCCTTCGGCGCCTCGACGGCCTCCTCGCCCGGGTCGGGCATGCGCGCCGATTTCGCGAGCTTCTTGAACACCTCGATCTCGGCGATCAGCTGCTCGCCGGCGACGGCGCACGCGCGCGCGGGCGCGAGGCGCGCCTCGGACTCCTCCGCCTGCCGCCGCGCGACCGGATCGGGGACGAGCTTGCCCTCGACGGTCACCAGCCGCAGGACCGCCACGGCGATGCACAGGACGAGGATGGCCGAGGCGATGAAGGTGGCGCGGACCTCCTCGCGCCGGGTGTACTCGTTCACGCTCGCTCCCTCGGAAAGACCGGAGATGGATAAGGCAGCGGCTTGCTCGGCGTGCGAGCGGCCCGCGCGCGGGACGCCCGGACGAGCACGGCCGTACGGACGATCCGGCGCGGGGCGCCGCGATCGGCGTCGCGGCCGTCACGGCAGGGGGACACCGGAGAAACGCGAGCCCATCGCATGCAGTTCACCGTTAAACCAGATGCCGGACCGATACCACAGCGTCGCTCGCGATGGAGTCCGCAGCGCCCTCGCGCTGCCGTTCGAGGTGGCACAGGACCGGTGCGCGGCCGTCGACGCGCCGTATCTCCCGGGAACTTGCTCGGCCCCGGGGCGGCTCGTGTAAGGGTGCGGAGAGCGCGTGGAGGCTGCCGTTACATCCCACAAGTCCATCGAGCCCGCCGTCGTGGCCCGCGGCGCGCCGTCCGAGCAGGGCGCGGCGGTCGCGGCGCAGCAAGGCGCGGCGGTCGCGGCGCAGCGAGGCGCGGCGCAGCAAGGCGCGGCGGTCGCGGCGCAGGGCGCGGCGGTCGCGGAGCGATCTTCGCGCCGGGGTCTCTGGATCTCGTCGACGTATTTCGCCGAGGGCCTGCCGTACGCCATCGCGCACAAGGTCGCGGGGGAGTTCTTCACCGCGGCGGGCGCGAGCCTCCAGATCATCGGGCTCGTGTCGCTCTACGGGCTGCCGTGGAACCTCAAGTTCCTCTGGAGCCCGCTGGTCGATCTCCACGGCAGCTCGCGGCGCTGGCTCGTGGGGGCCGAGATCGCGCTCGCGGCGATCCTCCTCGCGCTCGCGGCGGCCGCGGACCTCGGCGCGCTCGGGCTGGTCGCGGCGCTGTTCGGGGTGGTCGCGGTGGCGGCGGCGACGCACGACATCGCGGTCGACGGCTTCTACCTGCAGGCGCTCGACAAGGACGCGCAGGCGGCCTTCTCCGGGCTGCGGGTCGGCGCGTACCGGATCGCGCTGCTCGTGGGCGCGCTCCTGGTCGCGTTCGCGGGCTGGGCGTCGTTTGGCGCGGCGTTCGCCGTCGCGGCGGTCGGGTTCGCGCTGCTCGCGCTCGCGCACGCGCTCTGGCTGCCCCGCCCGGCCGCGCCCGCCCGGCCCGCCGCCGCGGGGCCGGGGGCCGCCGCGGGGCCCGGCGCCGCCGGAGGACTCGGCGGCAGCGCCGGGCCGCTCTTGCGCTACGCCGAGCCGTTCCGCGCCTTCCTGCGGCAGCCCCGGATCGCGTCGAGCCTCGCGTTCATCCTCTGCTACCGGGCGGGCGACGCGCTCATGTTCGCCATGTCGTCGCCGCTCCTCAAGGATCTCGGGCTCGACACGGCGATGCGCGGCACCGTGGGCGGGGTGGGGACGGTCGCGTCGATCGCGGGATCGATGCTCGGCGGCGTGGCCATCCAGCGCTGGAGCCTGGCGAGGACCATCTTCCCGATCGCGCTCCTGCAGAGCCTCGCGATCCTGCTCTACGTCGCGCTCGCCTGGCTCCGGCCGGCGCTCCCGTGGATCGTCGCGCTCGTGACGCTCGAGCAGCTCGCCGCCGGGATCGGCACGGCGGTGCTGGTGGTGTTCCTGATGCGGCGCTGCGCGGACGGGTACAAGTCGTCGCATTTCGCGATCGGCTCGGCGCTGATGTCGGTCTCCGCGACCGTCGCCGGCAGCGCGAGCGGCTACCTGGCGGACGCCGTGGGGTTCACCGCGTTCTTCGCGATCGCGTTCGCCGCGTCGATCCCGGGGGTGGCGCTGTCGCGCTGGGTGCCGCGGGAGTAGAGCCGCGGTCCCCTGCTTCGGATACGGGCCCATCTCGACGTTTCCGGTGCTCAGCGTACAAAGGAGTACGCTTCCGCGGTGGAAACGCCGATCTGGGCCCGTCTCCTGTGCGGGGGCCGCCGCTCTGTTCGGCGCTGCGGGAGCGGGGGCCGCGTCATCCGGCGTCTGCCCGCTCGGTCCACCGGAGCGCCTCGGGCAGGACGTCGGCGACGGCCGCGAGCGCGTCGTTCCCGCCGATGCGCGCGATGATGGGCGCGAGCTGCGCCACGCCGCCCCAGCGGCTCAGCGTGGAGACGAGCGTGAGCTGGTCGGCCGCGTCCCCGAGGCTCACGGCGAAGAGCCATGCCGCGTCTGCGAGCGACATCCAGGGAGCGCAGCGCACCACGCTCTCCAGGCCATCGGTATCCCGGTCGTCGCGGTAGGCCGCGACGGCGCGCGCGGCGAGCGCCGGACGCGAGGGCTCGGGGGCGGCGTGGCAGAGGGCTACGAGGGCCGTGACCCGCGTGTACTCTGAACTGCCTCCACCGCGCTCGGCCACATCCACCGCGGCATCGAGGCCGAGTACCTGGATCGCCTCGGGGGCATGATCGCGTACGAGTTTCGTGGCGACCCAGGCCGGATCGAGTGACGTCACCGCCTCGCGCGCCGCGCGCACGAGGGAGCGGCCCCCCTTGGTCGCCGCGGCGAGAAGCAACGGGTGAGCGGCGAAGATCCCGCCGCCGCAGCGTTGCTTGATGACGTCGAGCGTGCGCCCGGGGGCGCCGAGCTCGGCGAAGCGCACGGCCAGGGCGCCAGGGGTCGGGAGGGCCCCATCGAGCAGCTTGGAGAGCTCGGTCAGGCCGAGGTAGGGGAGCAGCGCCGCGGTACATGCGTCCGTGTCGTGCCTCTCGGCGTTCTCGTCATACTCGACAAAGAACGCATCGAAGGACGGCGAGACAGCGCGGACACGCTCCTCGTCGGGCAGCACGCGCAAGAGCGGTGCCAGCGCATTCGCGCGCGACGTCGGTGGAAGGGACATCGCCGCACGAAAGAGGGCGAGTGCCTGGTCCTCGCCGAGCCCATCCGCCGTGGCGAGCTGCGCGAGCGCGCCTCCTGGCTTCGCGCTCGACAGTGCGCGCTCGATGGCCTGCTGGACGAGCGCTTCGGCCTCGGATGGCGGCAGGAGGTTCGCGGCGGTGAGCCACACGCGCAAGTAGATGTCGGGGCCTCTCTCCGCGCGCCACGTCGCCGCGACTGCCCACCGCGCGAACGTTGCCGCCTCGTGCTCCGACGCAGCGCGCGCCGCGGAGACCAGCGCCAGCGCATCTTCCCATCCATCGCCGCGCCACGCCGCGCCGGTCCGCCGTACGACGTCGAGCGCGCGGGCCTCAAGGTTCGCGCGCAGCGATGGCGATGCGTGCGCCGCGAGCGAGAAGAGCGCGACGGCGAGCGCGCGCTCGATATCACTCCATGCGGCCTCGGCCTGCGCGCCTCCCTCATCCCATCCTCGATGTATGGTTGTCAGTGCACCTCGTGAGAGCTCCACGCGTACGAGTGGAGGTAACGCGTCGGGTGTCACGCTGCTTGCACCAAGATCTTCCAAGGGGGCAGCGAGCCGCCATCGGATCTGTTCCAGCTCCGCCCGGCGCGCACGCAGGTCCTCGCGCGAGCGTGGCAGCGCCCAGCGAGGATCGCAGAGTTCGAGGAGCTCGGCGTCCGGCGCTCCGGATTCAAGCAGGTGCGCTCCAGCATAGCGGCGGAGATAGGTGTCGGCGCAGGGGGTTGTTTGAGTGTTGCCACCCACGTGCGCGAGCACGACCTCTCGCGCGGCTGCTGCGAACCGTGACTGCACGGAGGCGGTTCGTTCCGCTGCCGTCGCTTTCCAGGCGGCGCGCAGCGCCTCGTGACGAAAGCGAAACGTATCTCCCTCACAGGGCTCTATCAGGCGATCGAGGGCTGCGCCGTGTGTGTCGAACCAGGCGGTGACCTCCGCTTCCTCGACGCCGAGGAGCTGCGCTGCGTCGGAGCTCCCGAGCGGCGCGAAGGCATGAGCCAGGGTCGACAGCAGCGCTTCGAGGTGCGAACCGCTGCCCGCGCGAAGCGAGGCGAGTATCTCTTCGACGTAGGCGCGCGGGCCCGGACCATCGAGCGCTGCCCAGGCGAGCCGAGCGCGCAGCGATTCGTCTAGCTCGTGAAGCCTGAAGCCATCTGCCGGGATGAAGGTCACATCCTCCGGACGAAAAGCGAGCCGCTTGGCCCACTGTTCGGCATCATCCCGCGTGCCTGTGATGCTGACCAAGATGCGCGCAGAGGGACCGATCTCGCAAACCACGGAGAAACTGGGATCCGTGGGCCAGTCCTCGCATGCGTCAGGTCCTAGCAGCCCCATGATGAGCTGCGGCATGTCATCCTCCACGTTCCAGCTCGCGATCCGGCGAGAGATCCTCGCGGAGAGCTCCGAGACATCGTAGGTCGACGGGGCGTCCTTCGGCTGTAATCCGTCGCAAAGCTTCGCCAACACCTGATGCTCGAAGGCCGCACCATGACGCCGGCCTGCGTGGACGAGCACCGTCATGATGCCGGGCGTCGCGAGCGAGCCCAAGAGGCGACAAGACACCGTGCTCTTCCCTGCGCCAGCCGGGCCATACAGGATGCATGCTGCGGGGTGGCCGAGTTGGTGCCACGAACGAAGTGCTTCGAATGTCGCGGCTTGACTCGTTTCGAAAAAGTGTTCTTCCATCAGACTCCCCGATAAGGACCCTGTTGGCGTCGCCTTCGTTTGCCGGTGTTTTTTTTTTTTTTTTTTTTTTTTTTTTTGGCCTGTAGACGCCGAATTTTCCGCGTTTTCCTTCGGCGCCAACAACGGCATGGCTAATTCCTAGGTCTGAGAACATTTGAATGCAACTCGGGCAAGGGTCGGCGCGGTCGTCTCCCTTCTCGTGGAACGTCTCGATCGAGATGTTCGGATTGTCGAATTTGGCCTTGAGGCGGCTGTTTATTGCTTCTGTCTTTTCTTCTTCGGTCATCGGGATAAATGGTCGCCTTTTCGTCGCTTTCTCCTTGCCAGCCTTCTGCTCGGCTTCGACCTCGGCGATGATTTCGTTCTTCATTCGCTGAAGGGCCTGCGTCTCGACACAGGGGTTGTTGGTGAATTGTTGCGGGATCTATCCTCCGTGCTCCGGATCTTTGTTGCCGGCCTCCTTGACGTTATATCCGTCGTACAGCACCGTCGGCGGTCGGGTGCTGTTGTCGACGATGCGCGTGTAGACCAGGCCCGTCGGCAATCGGTACGAGACGAGCCGATGGTCGTCGTCGTACGCGTACGTCGTCGCGTGGCCATCCGCGTCGGTGACCTTGGCGAGGTTCCCTGCTGGGTCGTGCTCGTACGTCACGGCGCGCACGACCCGCCCGGAGGGGCATACGATCTCGAGCGCGGCGATCCGCCCCTCGCGCGTCGTCAGTACGCGGATCGTCCGGCCCACGCAGTCGATGATGCGCGACAGCGACGCCCCGCGGTAATGGAGCTGGATCCGATTCCCGGCGCGATCTTCCACCGCTGCGAGGCGGAAGCGCCAGCGCGCCGGGTCGTCCAGGTCCGGCGCGAAGATCCGTCGCGTGCCGTCGGGCACGTCGAGCGCGAACCCCTCCTCATGGCGGTGAAGCACCCATCCGTGCGGCCCCATCACGCCCGTGTCCCGCTCGACGACACCGAAGGACACGTCCAGACCGTCCTCCGTCCAGACGATCGCTCCGCGGCCGCGTCGCAGCTCCACCTCCCAGGCGAACGTGTGCGCCCAGCCGTGGCCGAGGCCGATATCCCGCCCGCGGCTCGTCGTGGAATAAGAGCGCGCGAGCTCGAGCGGCAGCGGCCCGCCCAGCTCGAGGTCCACGATGGGCGCCGTGAACACGCGACCGGTGATGACGTCGATGGGATCGCCGTGCGACGCCGCGCCGCTGTTCTTGCCGCCGTGGTGCTGCGGGCAGCCGGCGCCGTCCCTCCCGGGCGAGCCGCAGGCGCTCTTGCCGCCGCCAGCGGCGCCGTTCCCGCCGTTGTTTCCGTCGGAGCCTTGGCCGTTCTTCGCTCCCCTGCCGCCGCCCGCGCCGCTCCCGCCGCCGGCGCCACCTCCGCCCATCACGAAGACGCCATCTGGACATGCCGGCTCGCCATCTGGACATGCGTCACATCATCTGGACATGCCGGCTCGCCATCTGGACATCCCACCCCCGCCCATCGCCCCCGTGCCCCCACCGCGCGCGTCCAGATCCTGCGCCAGCGTGGACGTCTTCCAGCGCGAGCTCATCTTTGCCGCTTCGCGCCGCGCCCGGAAGGGCGCGGGACGCAGGAGGAGCGACGCCGTCCGGCGCTCCGCCCGCGTGCTCGTCGACGTCGCCCGCCCCCGTGAGCGCCGACGTCGCCCGCCCCCGTGAGCGCCGACGTCGCTCGCCCGCGCTGCGCTTACCCTTCCGCGGAGCGCCGTCGCTCGTGACAATCTGACACGCGCACCTCGCGGAGCTCGCCGCGCCGGCCGCGCCCCGGCCCGCTTGCATCCCGCCCCTGGCCGGCGCAACGCTCCCGGCCATGAAGACCCGCTCGCGTCACGCGCCGCCCCCGCGCTCCGCCCGACCGATCGTGGCGGCCGTGGCGGCGGCCCTCTCGCTGTCCGTGCCCGGGGTCGCGCCGGCGGCGCCGCCCGGGCCCGCCCCCTCGCCGCCGCCGAAGGCCGCGCAGGCAGCGGCCCCGAAGGCCGCGCAGCCGGCGGCGCAGAAGGCCGACGCGCCGCCGCCCAAGCTCGACGTCCCGTTCACCAAGTACGCGCTCCCGAACGGCCTCACCGTGATCCTGCACGAGGACCACGCGCTGCCGATCGTCGCCGTGAACGTCATGGTCAAGGTCGGCTCCCGGTTCGAGGAGCCGGGGCGCACCGGGTTCGCGCACCTGTTCGAGCACCTCATGTTCATGGGCACGCAGCGCGTCCCCACGAAGCAGTTCGACGCCTGGATGGAGGCCGAAGGCGGCTGGAACAACGCGTGGACGAGCTCGGACCGGACCGACTACTACGAGGTCGCGCCGGCCCACGCCCTGCCGCTGCTCCTCTGGCTCGAGGCCGACAGGTTCTCGTCGCTCGCCGAGAGCATGGACGCCGCGAAGCTCGACGCGCAGCGCGACGTCGTGCGGAACGAGCGCCGCCAGACGAGCGAGAACGAGCCCTACGGCAAGGTCGAGCTGCTCCTCCCCACGCTGCTCTACCCGGAGAAACACCCCTACCACCACCCCGTGATCGGCTCGCACGAGGACCTGAAGGCCGCGACGGTCGGCGACGTGACCGCGTTCTTCCGGCGCTGGTACGTGCCGAACAACGTCTCCCTGGTCGTGGCGGGCGACTTCGATCCGCAGAAGACGCGCGCGCTCATCGACCGGTACTTCGGCGGCATCCCGGCGCGGCCGGTCACCGAGCCCGCCGCGCCCCCGCCGGCGAAGCTGAAGGGGGTCACGCGGGAGACGATCGAGGACAACGTGAACCTCCCCAAGGTGGTCATGGCCTGGCACAGCCCCGCCCGCTTCGCGCCGGGCGACGCCGACCTCGACCTCCTGGCCACCGTGCTCGTGGACGGCAAGGCGAGCCGCCTCTACAAGGCGCTCGTCTACGACCGCCCGCTCGCCCAGGAGGTGAGCGCCATGCAGTCGTCCGGCGATCTCGGCTCGACCTTCACCGTCGAGGCGATCGCGCGGCCGGGCGTCCCGCTCGAGAAGCTCGAGGCCGCCATCGACGCCGAGCTCACGAAGGTGCGCGACGAAAAGGTGACCCGCGAGGAGCTCGACCGCGCCAAGAACCAGTTCGAGACCGCCTTCGTGCGGGGGATCGAGTCGGTGGCGGGGCGGGCCTCGATGCTCAACCGGTACGAGACGTGGACCGGGCAGCCCGGGTTCGTGGAGCAGGATCTGCAGCGCTACCGAGACGCCACCGCGGCGTCGCTGCAGACGTACGCGAAGAGCACGCTCGACCCGGACGCGCGGGTGATCGTGCGCGTGGTGCCCAAGGGCAGCGGCGAGGCAGGGAAGGCGGTGACGAAATGAGCGCGAGGCATGGATGGGCGATGATCCCGCTCTTCGCGGCGGCCCTCGGCTGCGGGTCGAACCCGACGCCGCAGCCCGCGGCCCGGGCCGCGGCGCCGCAGCCGACGGCCCCGGCGCCCACGCAGCCGGCGGACCCGCTCGGGCCGAAGCCCGCGCTGCCCGAGCCGAGGCCGTTCACGCCGCCGTCGCCGGTGGTGTTCGACGGGCCGAACGGCACGACGATCTGGCTGCTCGAGCGCCACGCGCTCCCGCTCGTGTCGGTGACCATCGCCGTCCCGTCGGGCTCGGCGGACGATCCGAAGGGCGCGGCGGGGCTCGCGCACATCACGGCGGACATGCTCGACGAGGGCGCCGGGACGCGGAGCGCGGTGGAGCTGTCCAGCGCGGTCAACGATCTCGGCGCGACGCTCGTGACCGGCGCGCGCGTCGACGGGAGCTTCGCGACGCTCTCCGTGCTGAAGAAGAACTTCTCCGAGGCGTTCTCCCTCCTCGCGGACGTGGTGGCGCGCCCGCGCTTCGAGGCGAAGGAGTGGAGGCGCGTCAGCGAGCTCTGGCAGAACGACCTCCGGAAGCGCGGCGACGATCCGGTGCGCGTGTCGGGCCTGGTCTCGACGGCGGCGCTCCACGGGCCCGGCACGCCCTACGGGCATCCGGTCGAGGGGCTGCTCGCGGACGCCCGGTCGGTCAAGCTGCCGGCCGTGCAGGCGTTCTACCGGACGGCGTGGCGCCCGGACCGCGCGGTGATCGTGGCGGTCGGCGACATCACGCAGGACGAGGTGACGCAGGCGATCTCGCGCGATCTCGGCGCGTGGGCGGCGAAGGGCGCCCCGCCCGGGGCGCAGCCGGGGAAGCCGGGGAAGGCAGCGCAGGCCGGCGCGCCCGCGGCGGGGGCGCCCGCCTGGAAGCCGCCGCGGGTCGTGCTCGTCGACCGCCCGGGGGCGCCGCAGTCGGTGATCGCGGTCGTGCGGGAGGGGGTCGCCGCGAGCGATCCGCGGCTGCCGCTGCTCGAGCTGATCAACACCGCGCTCGGCGGCTCGTTCACGTCGCGCCTGAACCAGAACCTCCGCGAGGATCACGGCTGGTCGTACGGCGCCCGCTCGGCGTTCACCGAGCGGAGGCGAGGGGGCGCCTTCACGGCGCGGGCGGCCGTGGTCAAGGAGGCGACCGGGCCGGCCCTGAAGGAGATGCTCGGCGAGCTCACCAGGATGGCCGAGGCCGGGCTGACCCAGGACGAGCTCGCGAAGGTGCTGGCGCACGACCGCGCGGAGCTCGTCTCGACCTACGAGACGGTGAGCCACACCGCCTCGCGCCTCGGGTCGCTGGCCATCCTCGGGCTGCCGGCCACGTTCGACGCCGAGGCGAGCCAGGCGCGCCAGAAGGCGACGCTCCCAGGCCTCGCGGAGCTCGCCAGGGCGGTGGATCCGAAGCAGGCGACCGTCGTGGTGGTGGGGCCGCGGCAGGAGATCCTGCCGCAGCTCCAGGCCATCGGGCTGGGCGAGCCGGAGGCGTGGGACGTCGAGGGGCAGCCGGTGCAGGGGGCGCTGGGGCAGAAGAAGCCCTGAGCGGCGCGCCGCCCGGCGCCGCCGCGAGGCAACGAGGAAGCGCTCAGGGCGAGGTCGGCTCGAAATCGATCGGGTTGCTGGGCGCGCCCTCGTGCAGGACGTCGTCGCCGAACCAGTAGATGAAGCGAGGCTGCAGCTCGCCGTCGAGGTACGCCTCGAGCCGGACGATCGCGCCCTCGGTCGTGGTGAACGTCATCGCGTCGACGTCCGAGCCGGTCTCGGCGTGGAGGTACGCGATGCCCTCGTCGACGAGGCGCGTCGTGTCCGTCCTCTCGAGCTCGCTCCCCGCGATGTCGAACAGCTCGGACGAGGTGTCCACCGAGGCATAGAGATCGAAGCTGCAGGCGACCCTGGAGGTGTTCGTGTCGCAGGTCGTCCAGATGGTCCAGGTGCCGCCGGCCGCGTACTCGACGAAGATGCCGACGCCCTCGCCCGGCTCGCTGCTCACCAGCGCGTCCGTGTCGATGGAGACGCGCCAGGGGTCCTGATCAGGCGGCGCGGGCTCGTCGTCCCAGTCGTCCCCGTTGTCCCAGTCGTCCTCGTCGTGCCAGCCGTGGTGGTCGTGCTGGCCGTCGTCGTCGACGATGATGCAGCCGCCAAGCACAAGGGGCGCGCCGGCGAGAAGAAACGACCACACCCCGAGTGAACGAAACTTCACAAAGTCAGCGGAAAAAGTCATCGGATCTGCTCCTGCTCGTGGGCTCCGCAAGACGTGGGCCAGGCGCTACCGCGATCGCGGACGGCTCGGCGCCGGCGCCCTCCTCCCCGGAGGCGGGCTCGACGGGCGGTGGATGCGCCGGCGCTCGTGCGAGGGCGGCGCGACCGGGGTGAAGCGCGGCTTCGCGGGCGGCGCGCTCAGCTTCGGCCGGGGCGCGGCCGGCGGCGGCGCCCGGTGCGCCGGGGCGGGCTGCGATCGCTCCGGGACGGCGCGCGGCGAGGGGGCGACGCGCGGCTCCGAGGGGCGCGCCGGGGGCGCCGTGACCGTCCGCGGGGCGCGGTGCGGCGCGCTCGCGCCGGGGCGGGGCAGCGCGCCCGCGTTGTGCAGGCGGTGCGCCGGCGCGGCAGGCCTTGCGGCCGGGGCGGGCGCCTGGCTGCCCGGCATCCTCGGGGTGCGCAGCGAGGGCGCCTCGCGCCGCTTGCCGCCGGGAGCGGGGGGCGCCGTGAAGCGGCGCGCGGGCGGGGGCAGGGTGCGCGCGTGCGGGGTCGTGCTCTTGCGCGCGTAGGCGAGGGCGCGCGCGTCCGGCCTGCCGCGATGCCGCGGCGCGGCCGAGGCGGGGACGCGGGCCTCGGCCAGCGAGGGCGACGCGGGGCGGTAGCTGCCGGGGCGCAGCCGGTGCGGCGCCGCGTCTCGAGTGCCGTCAGGGCGAGCGCCGTCAGGGCGCCCCGGGCGGGCGCCGATCCGCGCCGGCGCGCTCGCGGTCGGCCGCGCAGGCCGGTACGTGTGCGAGTGCGCGGCGATGCGCCGGACGATCGCGCGGTCGCGGACGACGTGCCTGTGGATGTGGCGGTGAAACACGTGCGTCGTCGGGCAGAACACGTACGGCGCCGGGGGCACGGTCCACAGCGAGACGGCGACGCCGCTGCGCCAGACGTACGTGGGCGGCATCGGAGCCCAGCCGACGTAGCCGTGATCGCCGACGCGCCAGACGACCCACGCCGGGGCGTACTCGCGCCCGGGGATCCAGGCCCAGCGGTGGGTGGAGGTCCAGACCCACCGGCCATAGTGGAAGGGGATGTAGCCCCACGCGTAATCGCTGACCCAGAGCCACTCGCCCTCGTCGGTCAGCGTCCAGCGACCCGCGGTCTGGTACGGCGCGAAGTCGGGGCCGACGACGACGACGGAAGGCACCCAGACCCTGCCGTAGGTCGGGTCGTCGACCCAGGTGCCGTAGGGGGCGAGGGGGCGTTCGAACTCGATCAGCGCGCTCGGGTCGGTGTCCGCGTACGCATCCACCGAGATCTCGGCGCTCACGCCCACCTCGACCTGGACCGGCCGGGCCTCGACGGGCTGTGAAGGCGCGGTCTCACCGGCCGCGGGGGGAGCGTCGGTCGTGTAGCCCTGAGGGAGGCCCTGGGTGGCGCCGGTCGACGGCGCGGCGACGAGCGCCGCGAGCAGCAGCAGCGCGCATCCGAGCCGGCAGAGCCGGGCCCTGGTGATGCCTGGCACCCCGGCGGGCGCAGGGCGCGAAGGGGGAGCAGACAGCGGCAGAGGCATCGAGAGCATCATGGGTCCTTCTCGGGGTGGATGCCAGGGAGAGGTCGGGTTGACCCCGGAGCCGGCCCTCCCCGTCATGCAAGGGGTGTGCGCGCAGCGTTCCGGTGCGTGTACCGGCGCGCGGGACGGCGCTCGACGCAGCGATCCATCGGGCCCGTGACGCTCAATCGAGGTCGCCGTCGTCGAGCGCCGGGGTCTCCCCGTCGGGCGGCGGCTCCCGGGCCGGCAGCGACGGCGCCGACGGCGGCGACGGCGCCGGCTTCGGCACGAGCGACAGCCGCGCGTGCGCGTCGGCCAGCCTCCGCTCGGCCTCGCGCAGGCGCCGGTTCAGCACCCGGATCACGGCGTCGGCGATCTCGGCCGTCTCCCGCACCGCCTCGCGGAAATCCTCGGCGGAGACGCGGAGCAGCTCCGCGTCGTCGGTGACCACGGCGGTGGCGGCGCGCGGCTCGTTGTCGAACAGCGACATCTCGCCGAAGACGTCGTTCGGGCCGAGCCGCGCGATCTCGCGGCCGTCGAGCGTGAGGCTCACCTCGCCCGAGATGATCGAGTAGAGCGCGCCGCCGGGCTCGCCCTGGCGGAAGACGACGTCGCCCCTCAGCAGCGAGACCACGAGCGAGCCGCGTGCCAGGCCCACGAGATCGTCGCCGGCCACGCGGGAGAAGAGCGGAACACGCTGGAGGAACAGGATCTTCTCGATCGTGGTGTACATCTCGTCCTCGGGATCGATGCCGGTGCCGCCGGTGACCGCCCAGTATCGTGCGTAACGCGCCACCGCGGGATCCGGATCGGCCCGGAGGGCGGTCAGGCGCTCGCGGGCGCCCGCCGGGTACGTCACGGCGGTCGCGATCGCGGCCGCCTCGCGCACGAGCGGGTCGGGGTGATATGTCGCGGCGAGCGCGTCCTCGGCGGCGCCGAGGATCGCGTGCCGCGCGACCGCGTCGAGCGCGAGCGCCGCGCTGTACGGCTCGCCCCGCGCCATCTCGCGGCGGACCCAGGCGAGGAC
The DNA here is from genome assembly GCF_004135735.1 of Sorangium cellulosum. Lineage (GTDB taxonomy): Bacteria > Myxococcota_A > Polyangia > Polyangiales > Polyangiaceae > Sorangium > Sorangium cellulosum_F. The sequence continues at coordinate 2,407,746 of NZ_CP012670.1, forward strand.
GTCGGCCTCCTCCGGCATGGGCCTCGCGGGGAAGGCGGCGTAGAGCTCGAGCAGGCGCTCGACGAGCGAGACGAGGCGCTCGCGCAGCGGGCGATCGAGCAGCGACTCCAGCACCTCGAACGCGTTGGCCCGCAGCGCCGGGTCGGGGCCGAAGACGTGATTGCGGACGAGGGCGACGACCTCGCGCGGGTAGGCGAGCTCGCACAGCCGGAGCACGCGGATGAGCCCCTTGCGCAGCCGGCGGAGCATGTGCTGGTCGAGCAGCGGGCCGGCGACGCGGGGGCGCACCGCGATGTACGCCTCGCGCTCGCGGACGTGCTCGAGCGTCTCGCGGTCGATGGAAGCGCGGATGACGCGGAGGGGCGCCGGCGGGGCGCGCAGCGCGAGCCGCAGGCGCGAGGCCGACGCGAGCACCTTCTGGCGGAGGGCCTCGTGCGGGTGGTCGATCCGGGCGAGCAGCGCGTCGAGCGCGCCGCGGCTGCCGAGCCGCGCGAGCACGCGCGGGATCACGAGCCGCGCGGCGCGCGGCGTCTCGTCGCTGTCGAGGCGCGCCGCGAGCTCGGGGATGACCTCGTCGCCGAGCGCCTCGATGGCCCGGGCCGCGGCCGGCGCGAGGGCGCGCTCGGCGAGCGCGTCCGCGAGCAGCGGGAGGAGGCGCGGATCGGCGACGCTCGACGACGACCGCACGGCCTCGCGGCGCACCGCGGGATCCGTGTCGCCGAGGAGCCGGGCGAGCGCGCGCTGGAGCGACGCGCGGCCGGCCAGGCCGAGGATGCGGGCGGCGGCGACGCGATCGCGGGGGGACGGGCTCTCGAGCAGCGCGCGCAGCCGGGGCGCGCCCTCGAGCATGCCGTCGAGGCCGCAGTAGCGGAGGAGCGCCGCGATCGCGGCGTTGCGGAGCGCCTCGTCCCGGCGCGCCCCGCCGCGGGGGGGCCCTGGGGCGGGGCCCTGGGGCGCGGCGCTCTCCCCGGCGAGCGCGAGCAGCTCGTCGTGGGCGTCCTCCCGCAGCAGCGCGGCGAGCGCCTCGACGGCGGCGACGCGCACGGCGGTGCTGCGGTCGCGGATCGCGGCGCGCGCGATCTCGGCGCCGTCGTCGTGCCGGAGCTCGGCGGCGAGGCGCACCGCGAGCGCGCGCACCCGGGCGGAGCCGTGGCGCGCGAGCGCGGGCAGGGCCTCGCGCACGACGTCCGGATCGTGGAGCCGCAGCTTGTCGATCGCGAAGAGCGCCTGGGTCGCGGCGGCGCTGTCGAGCGCCTCCCGGAGCACCGCGCGCGTCTGCGGGCCGAAGGCGACGATGTCCGCGTCGAGCTGGCGGCGCATCAGGGTCCGGCGCATGGCGTCGAAGTAGCCGCGCCGCACGAGCGGGATGAGGGCGATCGTGGCGATGCCGAGCGGGATGGAATAGAGGCCGAGCGCCGCGGCGTCGCGCGCGAGCGCGGCGCCGGTCGAGGCGGCGGGCGCGAGCGCGAGCAGGACCAGCGCGCCGACGCCGTAGCCGAGCGGCTTGGCGATCGCGGAGACGAGCATCCTCGCCCGCTCCCGGAGCGCCGGCGGGAACGGGAAGAAGAGCAGCTGCATCGTCGCGTCGTGGATCGTGTACTGGAGCGCGTTGTCGCTCAGCTTGAGGATCGCGCCGAGGGCGAGGGATGGGCTCGCGAGCAGCGCGGCGGTGCTCGCGGTGAACGCGGCCGGCATGGCGAGCAGCCCGCCGAGCACGCCGTGGCGCCGGAGGACCACGGGCGTCGCGACGAGCTGCACGAGCAGGCCGATCGCGCCGACGGCGCCGTGGACGTACGCCATGAACCGGGCGAGGTCGTCCCGGTCGGGGTAGACGGTGAGCGCGATCGCCTTGAACTGGTAGTCGCCGACCGTGAGGACGGTGAAGAGGAGGAGGGTGAACAGCGCGATCGTGAGCGCGTAGCGCGATCGCCACACCGCCGTGCGCGGGAGGCGCGCCTTGAGGAGCTCCTCGTCGCCGGAGGGCGGCTGGTCCAGCGGGTGGCGCCGGGCGAGCCGCGTCGTGAGCGCGGCCATGGCGAGGAGCGCGGTGATGAGCACGAGCAGGAGGTTCTCGGTGCCGATCCACGTGACGACGGCGCCGGTCGCGAAGCCGCAGGCGACGGTGCCGATGACGCGCCCGGTGCCGATGAGGCCGAAGAGGCGCTTGGCGCTGCGGGGGTCGTGCAGGTCCTGGGCGATGGCCCAGATGAGGACGCCGGCGAAGTTCGCGATGATCTCGGACCAGACGTAGAAGACGAGGTAGGCGGCGCGCACCTCCTGGCCGATGAGGACGCGCAGCACCGCGAACGTGGCCGCGCCGAAGAGGGCGAAGGCGACGCACAGGCGGGCCCGCGGCAGGCGGCGTGCGACGCGATCGTAGGCGAGCGCGGTGAGCGCGGAGGCGACGCCGTACACGATCCACATCGGCGCGATCCAGGTGACGGGGAACCTGGTCAGGAAGAGGGCGTCGCGGGCCGAGCGGCCGACGACGAGCACCAGCGCGGCGAGGAAGAGCAGGCAGAAGAGCAGCGCGGTCCGGTGCAGCTCGACGCGGGTGAGCGTGACGCCGAAGACGGCGGTGTCCGCGCCGGACGCGGCGCCGCCCGGCGGCGTCCGGCTGGGCCGCGACGACGGCGGCCGCGGCGCGGGGGCCGGCCTCGACGCGGGCGCGCGCTCGGGGCGCGCGCCAGGCTGTCCCGAGCGCATCACTTCCACGGCAGAGGTGCGCTCCCTGGCGCCCGGCTCGGATGGGGCGTCGTCGTTGAATCCACCCCGCTCAGGCTAGCCGAGCTCTCTCGAAGCGCGCGTACCGACGGCCACCGAGCTCGTCCGGTGGCCGGCGCGCCGGGCGGCGGGGCGTTCGCGCCGGAGCGCCGGGCGGCGGGGCGTTCGCGCCGGAGCGGCGGAGCGGCGGGGCGGACACGCCGGCGCGCCGGGGCGTTCGCGCCCGTGAGGCGTCGAGCGCCGGGGCGTTCGCGTCGGAGCGCTGGCGCCCTGGCGCGCGGGCGCTGCTGACAACTTGTCAGGAACGGAGCGCGCCGGCAGCCAGCTCGTCATCCGGCGAGGGCGGTGTGCGGCGTTTCTCCCGCCGGAAAGGCCGTGCGAGGTATTTGCGGCGTGGTACGAGCTGTGCTGAAAGGACGCGCGCATGGATGAGACAAGCTTGATCGTGCGGCCGCCCCTGCGGTGGCGGCGGCTCCGGGTCCGGATGTGCGCGGCGACCCTCGCGACGGCGTCGCTGGTCGGGGGCGCGGGTCAGGCCGCCGGCGCGACGGTGGCGATCAGCTCCGACGTCGAGCGCACCGAGATGCCGATGCGCCCGACCTCGCAGTTTCCGCTGTGGATCAGCCGCCAGGACTGCATGACGGACAACGATCTGGAGTTCACGATCACGCTGTCGCGGGGGAACTTCTCGCCGGGCGATACGCTGTCCGTGTGGGTGAGCCAGTCGTCGGATTGCAAGGTTGGAGCCGTGCGCACCGACCCGAACGGCCGCTGCACCCCGATCCTGGCCCAGTCCGACCTGAAGGATACGATGGGCATCCGCGTGCCCGCCAAGGAGATCGCGAGAGCCCTCGACGCCCCGGACTGCGAGGACCGGAGCGCGAGCACCCTCGCGCGCCCCGTATCGATCTACTTCCTGCACCACCCGGCGTCCTCGGGCACCGAGGGAGATGTGGATGGTAACCACGCCGTCGTGTGGACGGACACCAAGATGGATTTGCAGGGCCCGAAGCCGCCGTCGAGCTTGAAGGTGGGCAGCGGCGATACCCGGTTGATCCTCGAGTTCACGCAGCCCGTGGACGAGGACCTCAACGGCTATTACTTCTACTGCGACGGCGGTGGCGCGAGCGCGCCGGGCGCTGGCGCCGGCGGGACCTCCGGCGCTGGTGGGGGAGAAGGGACGGGCGGCGGGGCCGGGGGCTCGACGGCCGCGGGCGGCAGCGCTGTGTGCGGCTCCTCGGCGCTCGTTCCCGGGGAGATCCCCGATCTCGACTCCACGTATCGCTGCGGCAGCACGGGCAAGGGCAGCGCGGGCGAGGCGACCGGGCTCCGGAACGATGTCCTCTACGCCGTGGGCATCGCGGCGTACGACACCATCGGGAACCCGGGCGTGCTGTCGGCGCTCGCCTGCGGGACGCCGAAGGACGTGGACGGCTTCTTCGAGCTGTACCGTGAAGCCGGGGGGAAGGCGGGCGGGGGTTATTGCAGCGTCACGGGGCCGGTCGGGGCGGGCCGGTGGGTCCCGTTGCCGCTGGGCGCCGTCGCGGCCGGGGCAGCCCTGGGATTGTTGCGCAGCATTCGGCGGCGGCGCTCGCGCTCCTCCGCAGAGGAGCATGGATGAGCCTCCACATCGGTCTTCCTCGCCTTGCCGCGGCGTGCCTCGCCGGCGGCGCGGCGGTCCTCGTGGCCAGCGCGGCGTCCGCGCAGGTGACCGCGACGCACAACGACTGGCGGCAGAGCGACCGGTCGAGCCTCCGTGCCAGCGAGAAGTACGCCTCGCCGCAGAGCTTCGCGTTCGAGCTGCGCTTCGGCCCCTATTCCCCCGAGGTCGACGAGGAGTTCTCGGGGACAGGCCCTTACGGGAGGACCTTCGGGGACGGTCAGCGGTTCTATTTCGGGCTGGAGGTCGACTGGCTGCCGCTCCGGATCCCGTACGTGGGCGCGATCGGCCCGGGGTTCGGCTGGGGGTACACGTCGGCCTCGGCGAAGGGGTTCCTCGCCGAATCCGGTTTCAGCGAGCGGTCCGACGAGGAGACCTCGCTCACCATCATGCCCATGCACCTGTCCGCGGTCGTGCGCCTGGACGAGCTGATGCGCAGGACGGGTGTCCCTGTCGTGCCCTATGCCAAGCTGGGTGTCGGGATGGGCGTATGGGCCGCCGGGGCAGGGGCCGGCGACGCGAAGCACGAGGGCGTCCTGGGAAAGGACATCTCCTGGGGGACGCACCTCGCGCTGGGCGGGATGCTCTCGCTCAACTGGCTGGATCCCCGCGCGGTGTCGCGGCTCGACGAGTCGACGGGCGTCAACCACGTCTATGCGTTCGGCGAGTGGATGTACGCGAACCTCGACGGGCTGGGCTCACGGCCGCAGATGCACGTCGGCACGTCGACCTGGATCGTGGGGCTGGCGCTCGACATGTGAGCGGGGAGGCCGTGGGGGCGCTGGCCGGCGCGCTCGGGATGGGCGCGGTGGCCGGGCGCCGGGCCACGGCAGGTCGCCGCGGCGGGAGCCGGGGTCAGGGGGCGTCGCCGCGGCGGGCGCCGGGGTCACGGAGCGTTGCCGTGAAACGTCGTGCTGCTGTCCTGCTCCTCGATGACCAGGGTGCCGCGCGGCCGGGCCCCGGTCGCGCGACGCGGCGGCGGGGCGTCGCGCTCGAAGGCCGCGACCACGTCCTTGGAGGGGGGGCCGAAGATCGGCAGGACGAGCTCGCGCGCGCTGCCCTCGCGCTCGTAGGCGATCTTGAGCTCGTTCGCGCCGGCCACGTTGCGGTACGCCGCGAACAGGTCGTCGGGGCGCTCGAGCGATGCGCCGTTCACCTGCATCACGACGTCGCCGGGCTTGAGCTCGAGTTCGCTCCAGTCCGGGGGCAAGGCGAGGATCTTCCACCCGATGAACGCGCCCGCCCGGATGACCTCCTCGACGGGCACGCGCCGCAGGATCCAGGGCGGGCCCTGCAGCAGCACCCGCTCGACATCGGCGCGGGCGAGCTGCCCGGGCGGCGCCACCGGCTTGGCCGGGGCCGGGCGCGGCGCCTTCGGCGCCGGGGCCGCCACGGGCGTGGGCGCCTGCTGACCGCCGCACCCCGCGAGGCCCGCGGCGAGGCCTGTGAGGCCCGCCAGGCCGGCGAGGCCTGCGGAGGCGGACAGGGAGAGATAGGCGCCGAGCAGGAGCTTTCCGGGCATCGACATCGCGGGGACTATGCGCGGGAGGTCCGGGGCGGCCAAGTAAGATGCGGGCCCGCAGCAACACGGACACCGCTGGGCTCGCGTGGCTGGCGGGCCGTCGGATTCCGTCGGAAGCGGTCGGGGAGGCGGGATTTGAACCCGCGACAACGAGCACCCAAAGCTCGTGCACTACCGGACTGTGCGACTCCCCGGGCGAAGCGTCGCAGGCGGGGACCATAGACGAGGAGCACTGCCAGGGCAAGACACGTCGCGGCAGCGGCCGAGCGGCACACGGTCCGTGAGGCGCAGGGCGCGCTCGCTCCACGCGCGCTCGACCGGGGAGGCGCAGGGCGGGGGAGGCGGAGGGCGCGCGGCGCGGTTCGACGTGATGCGGAGGGAGCGCGCCTTTCGGGGTGCGGCGCCGCGAGAAAGGCGCTGAGATGAAGCGCTGCATGAGCGAGCCGCTGTCGTCCCGGTCGTCCCTGTCGGTGCACCACCTGGCCGTGGTCGTGCGTGATCTGCAGCGGGCCGAGGCGTTCTATGGGGGCGTGCTCGGCCTGCCGGTGGTGCGGCGCTGGACGGACGAGGCGGGCGCGCCGCGGTCCGTGTGGCTCGGGCTCGGCGGCGGCGCGTTTCTGGCCGTGGAACGGGTCGCGGCCGACGGGCCGACGCGCGCGGACGAGGCGCCGGGCTGGCACTGCGTCGCCCTGGGGATCGCCCCGTCCGAGCGGGAGGGGTGGCGCCGCCGGCTGGCCGCCGCGGGCGTGCGCATCGAGCGGGAGAGCCCGTACTCGATGTATGCGCGCGATCCCGAGGGGAACCTCGTGGCGCTCAGCCACTATCCGGACGAGCAGGGCAGCACGGGCTGAGGGCGCGCCGGGGAAGAGGGCGGGGCCGGTCGCGGGGGCGGGGCCGGCCGGGGAGGAGGCGGGTCGGTCGCGAGGGCGGGGCCGGTCGCGGGGCGCGGAGCGCAGCGGGGGGGTGTGCGGAACGCAGCGGGGGCGGGGAGCGGGACGACGGGGGCGGGGACGGGCTGTGGAGGGGGTGGCGCGGAAGGAAAGCAGCGGGCGAACGGGCTGTACCGCTCGATCGACCAGGAACCAGGAAGGAGAACGCAGGGCGGGAATCTGGCTTGATGTATGCGGCCAGATGTGCCAGGGTCCGGCCGCGCCTGCTGACGTTGCCCCCGTAGCTCAGTGGATAGAGCAGCGGTTTCCTAAACCGAAGGTCGCAAGTTCAATTCTTGCCGGGGGTGCTCGAAATCCTGAGGGATTTTGGATACGCACCGGATGGGTGAGCAGCCGCAAGCGGATCGCGCCGCGGTCCCGATCGCCTGGTGCTGGTCGCGGACCACAGCATGCGGCGCCGACGCGACGAGGTGGCGGCCAGCGGCGGTAGCAGGACTGCGCGGACTGCCGGAAGGACCGCCAGCCGGCCGCGAGCGATGATGCGCGCGGATTGGAGCGCCGTGCGTGCGCAACTCGCGGGACCGGTGGCGCAGCGCGAGGACGGGGCAGGTTTTATTGTGGCGCTGGAATAATTTGACCGAGTGGCTCCTGGAAGGCTCCGGATTGAATTTCAATTCAGCCGACGGGTCGCGACAGGCTCCTGGTTGAATTTCAATTCAGGCCGGAGGCTCTGGAGAGGCTCCGGGTTGAATTTCAATTCAGCCGGCGGGGCTCGAGAAGCTCCGGGTTGAATTTCAATTCAAGCCGGCGGTAGCGCGACCGCATTCTCTGATCCAGCGCCACCCGTCAGGGGGTCAGCACTTCCTCCAGGAGCCGGCGAAGATCCCGGCCTCGGGCGAACCCCCGTTGCTCGATGAGCTCGACCGCAGATCGCGCCATCGCGATGTCCGTGTCCCGCGCTATCGCCAACAGGGTCCGGATGTCCACGAGATCCTGGGGGCGGCGACGATCGTCACGGGCCAGCACCTTCAGCGCGAGCAGGTGCCCGGTCTGCGCTACAGGGACCGTGACGTCTGGAAATATCTCGATACGCTCGGCCGCTTCGACAATCTCGGTCTCGATGCCCGAGGAGGCGAACAGCAGGTCGGTCACGACGCCCCGTGGTGGCCGGCTCGGCGCCTGGAGACGAACCGTCGCCAGGCGTCCCTGCGCCGTCTGCTCGACCACGGCGAGCACCTGGTAGCCCTGCGCCTGCAACTCGCGCGAGAGCGCCTCTGCGTCGTCGTCTCCGGTGACCATGACGGCGAGATCGACATCCCTTGTGAACCGCGGTTCCGCCCGTACGGACACCGCGAGGCCTCCCACGAGCGCGACTCGCCTGTCGAGCCCCTCCAGGTCGGCGACCACGCGGCCGAGGGCGTCCTGAAGCGTGCTCACGGGGCGCGTCGCGGCCAGGGAACAGGCCGCCCCTCTGCATCGCCAAACTCGGCACCGGGGCGCTCCCTCAGCCAGTCGGCAAGACGCATGTCGATGTCCTCCTCGCTCGCCTCGGGCAGCCTCCGCCGGAGATTCTGCCGCATCAGCGCCACCCCCGCGTCGTGCAGCTCGAAGGCCAGGCGTAGGTTCTCCGCCAATCGCGTCGGGTCCGTGGCAGCCACTCGTCAAGCCTACCGCGTCCCCGGAGCGCAGGCGAGGGGCGACGTACGCCGTGAGGCACGCTGCACCTCCAAGGGGACAGCGCAGAAGCCGTGGAGGGCTGGAAGAACGAGCTCACGGACAACGTATTGGCCCCGGAGCGGGAGCTTGCGCCGTCACGGGGCCACATGGCGACGGACGCGCTGCGCGGGAAAAGCCTGCAATCCTGGAGGTGCTCATGGGTTGCGAGGACGGCACCGCCTCCGGCGAGACGCCCGTTCTACGACACGCCCCGCGGCGCGGCGGGGGGGCTCACGCCGCTCGCCCTCTGGCTCGTTGATCCTCGAGTCGGGGCTCAGAGAGCGGCAGGCCGTGAGCTACGGCCTGCGGCGAGAGGACGGCAACGTCTGGCGTAAGCGTTCACCGGCCAGACCTCCTGTGCTGGGTGGTGTTGCGAAGTGGGATTTAACCGGGTAGCAGCGAGGGCGCGTTCCGCCCCTGAAGCACGGCTTCACACGCGTCCGTCACGTAGTCGAGCACATTGCGCCTCTGCATCCGCAGCGTGGTCACGACCGTGAGAATGCGCTCCACGAAGCGGCTGCCGCTCGGACTGTCGGTGCCGAAGCTCGTCTTGCGCCATAGGACGCCGTGCCGAATTCGGTGTTCTCCAGCATTGTTCGTCGGCTCGACCCCATCGACATAGGCGAAGGTCCAGAGCGCGGGCGAAAGCTCCAGGATCTCGCGGCATCGGCCGGCGACGACCTTGGTCGGGCAGGCGGCGCCCTTTGCCGCACTTCGGGCAACCGAGCACGTGGAGTTGATACTCGTCCACGGTCGCCATGACCTTCGGGACTTCGATCACCTGATGGCGGTGGGGAGCAGGGTCGTCACCATGCAAGGCGTCGCCGCACCGCCGGCACACCTCGGGCCTGACGACGATGGTCTGGTTGACCCGTTCCGGGGGCACGCGGTGTCGGGAGTGCTTCGCGTGCCCCGGCTGTCCGCCACGCCTGCGGCCAGTTCGCTTCGGTGGCGCGGGCGGCGGCGCGCCAGGAGGATCGGAGGAGGGAGGGCACGACGAGTTGCCCGAGTGCCGCGCGAGAATAGCCTCCAACCCGCGTCGTCGCGCTTCCAGTTGCTCGATACGCTGCTCGAGGACGGCGATCGTCTTCTGTTGTGTCTCGATGACCGCCTGCTGCTCGCGGATCTTGGCACGGAGTTCGATATTCTCTCGCTCCAATTCATCGATGCGATCGTCCCGAAGGGAACGTGCCACAATGAGCGATATATAGCCGCTCTGCGGCTTCGTGCAAGCAGGCGGACATGTTCCGCCATGGCGCTTTGGATCAGCCAGCTCGAGCGGTGAGGGCTTGCAAGAAAGCCGCGGGGCGCAACGCAACTCCTGCGAGCCGGCGTCGATAGAGAAGAGATGACACATGAAGGCGGGAAGGCGGGAAGATTTGAGGATGGATCCGCGGAGGTGATCGCGGCGTGCATCGAAGTACATCGACATCTCGGTCCTGGGCTGCTTGAGTCGGCGTACGAGCAATGCCTTTGCCATGAGCTTTCGCTTCGCGGCCTGAGCTTTGAGCGCCAGCGTCCGCTCCCGCTTGTCTATAAGGGCGTGCACCTCGAGTGCGGCTATCGTCTCGATGTCGTCGTCGGCAGCTGCCTGATTGTCGAGGTGAAGGCGGTGGAGCGGCTGCTGCCCGTACACGAGGCACAGGCGCTGACCTATCTCAGGCTCACCAGGCTACCGGCCGCCCTTGTCGTCAATTTTAACGTCGCGGTCCTACGGCACGGGCTGCGCCGCCTCAGCTATAATCCAAATCACCCCTTCCCGCCTCCCCGCCTTCATGTAACATAATTCTTCATCCGAGAGAGCAAGGGCGACCTCATCGGCAAGACATAGATGGGCCTCGTCGCGGTGAACGGTGCCTCCGGGTCGTGAACGGTTACCGTCTGGCAGGAGCCGGGCCGCATGCACGACGACGCCCACAAGGACTGGTCGCAGATCTGGGCGCCGGTGCACCGCGAGGCGACGCGGGACGGCGAGGAGGTCGACCTGGTGGGCGCGCTCGCGCGGGGCTCGGAGCTGCTTCTCGGCGGCACGTGGCCGCCGTGGCTCGCGGAGGTGCTGCGATGAGCGAGGACGACGACATGGACGTGGGCGCGTGGTGGGTCTCCATGCGACCAAGGCGATCGCGCAGGCCGCGCTCGAGCGGCGAGCGCCGCTGTCGATCGTGCCGGGGGTGCTCGATCTCCGCTACACCGAGAACCGCGACATGGCCTTCAGCCTGTTCCGGAGCATCCACTCGCCGGCGAAGGTGACGATCCTCTTTGCGTGCTCGATGGTCGTTCTCGGCGTGATGATCCTGGGCTGGTGGTACAGCCGCCGCGCCTCGGCCGCCGAGCAGGCCGCGTATGCGCTCATCGTCGCCGGCGCGGTCGGGAACGCGATCGATCGCGCCGCCCGCGGCTACGTCATCGACTTCATCCACCTCCATCATTGGCCGGTGTTCAACGTCGCTGACATCGCCATCGCGGCGGGCGGGATCCTGCTCGGGATCGTGATGTTCCGGCGTGCGGGCCGGGAGCCGCGCGAGGCATCCTGAGCTCCGCCTCGTGAGCCGGCTTCGCCCGTGTTACCGAGCGCTCTCCCGGGGGGCCCTGGGATTCCGGGCGCTTGTGTGCCTCGTCAGCCCGGAGGCGCGTCGCGCCCTGGGCGAGCTGCGGGGCCCGCGCGCCGGCACGCCGCTGCGCCTCGACGCCGTCGCCTGACTGGCCCCGCCCCGTGATAGGCTCGTGGCCGTGCCCCGCCATCGCTCGGCTGCTCAGATCCTCCGCGAGGTCCCTCCGCGCGTGCGCGCAGGGCTGCTCCGGCTCGGTCTGGACCTGGAGGACCCCGCGCTGGCGAGGCTCTTCGTCGAGGGCGTCCGCGTGGCCGACGAGCTCATCGCGGAGGAGGCCGCGCGGGACGCGGAGCGCGGCTGACGCGGCGTATTGCCTCCAGCCGCGCACATTTTCCATGCCGCGTGCCGCCGATCCCACGCGGACGCCGTAGCCGCCTCCTGGCATGAGCCCTCGACGTGACAGCGCTGCGCCTGCCGCCGCGACGCGCTCCAGCAGCGCAGCCTCGCGCTTCGGGTCCGAAGGCCGTTCGTGACCGGCGTGCCGGCTGGGCAGCCGCACCGCGATGAGAGCGGGCTCCATCTCCTCTCGGGAGAGCGGCTCGTCGGGCGCCAGGAGCCTCGAGGACGGTTTGACGTGAATCCGATGCCCACCAGCGCTCATCGCCTCATCACCAAGGCGGCGCCGGGGGGAGAGCTGCGCCTGGTCAGCGCCATGCATTAGGTTCTGACGCGCGCATTTTCCATGCACAACCCACTCGTTCTGTCATGGGCGCCATAGTAGTTGCTGGCCCATGAGTCCCGGACCCGACAGTCCCGCCCTCGCTCGGCACCCGGCCACCCCCGAGGACGACCCGGTGCGGTGCGCCTTGCTGCGCGCCCCCGCTCGCCGCCGTGGGCGCGTCGAGCAAGGCGTCGTCTACTACTCCCCGCGCGCGGGGCACCTGCCCGCGAGGTGAGCCATGCTGGACGCGGTCACGGCGGCGCTCGCCGCCATCGAAGCAGAAGGTGGGTTCGCGATCGAGCTCGCATGCGGCTCCGACGATCTGCGCATCGAGGTCGACGGGGTCGGCCCCATCCGCTTCCCGATCTCGGAGGTCACTCTACCTCCTCGATCACGAGTACACGCAGAGGAGCCTGGGCTGGGGCCGCCTCAAGAACGCGGATCGGCTGCGCGCCTCCGCGCTGCGAGAGGTCGCCGCGCGCCTCGACTGCGAGGCGTTCCTCGCCCTCGCCGACGTGCACGAGTGCTGGTCGTGCGAGGGAGATGACTGGAACGGCGGGTACGGCCGCCGCGCCCTCGGCCGCTGGGGTCACGAGGGCGATGGAGCCGGCGACGCGGACGGCCACGAGCTCGTCGACCTCAACTTTACCGACGTCGAGCTTCGTCACTGGGTCGACGCGGACGGGCAGGTCGCGCCGGGCATCTCGACGCGGACGGCGATGCACGAGGTCTGCTTCACCAGGGCGTCGACCGAAATGGACCCGTTCAGGTCCGAGCACGAAGGCTACATGGGCAACTACGGCAACACCGTGGACCGCTGGTATCACCGGGCCGCGCTCGTGATGTGGCCGCGGGCCAGGCGCTTCGTGATCCGGGCGAAGGTGTCCCCATCCTGGGCCGTGGACGAGCTCGCGTCGCGCGTCGAGGCGGGCGCCACGGACGAGGCGCGCGACAGGGCGAAGGAGCTCCTGCCCTTCTGGCGTCGCGTGGCGCCGAACGAGGCGAGCGAGGCGTTCGTCCGGGACCTGCTCTCGGTGGCGGTGGCGCTTGACGACGGCGAGCTCGCCTTCGGGCTGCTTTCCCCCTTGGGACCGCACCGGCTGAGCCCCCGCACGACGCCCGCCTTCGTCACCCTCGTCCAGCATTACGGCCTCTCGTGGTCGCAGCGGCTCTTCTCCGCCTGGCAGGCGGACGCGCGCCACGACACGCCGCCCTGGCGCTCGCTCCTGCCTCACCTCTGCGAGGCGCTCTGGGCGGGCGGCGAGCACGGCGAGGCGCTCGCCATGTGGCTCCTGTCGCGCGAGGTGGCCTCGTTCCAGCAACGCCACGCCGGCGCGTGCAGCCTGCCCCAGGCGCTCGGCGAGGTGGGGCTCGACCGGCTCCTCGACGACCTCGTTGCCCTGCTGGAGACCGCGGCCGTGATCCGGGCGCCGGCCGTGCGCGACGACCTCATCGCCTTCCTCACGGCGCCCGAGACGGCGCTGCCGCTCATGACGGCCGGCGCGCTGCTCAGGCGCTGCCGGGAAGGGCGCGCGCCGGCCGCGGTCAGGGCCCTCGGCCTGCAACCGCTGTATCGCCGCGTCGTGGAGCTGCTCGAGCGAGCCGTCGCGGCAAGGCCGCGCAGCCCGGAGGACTGGTCGATCGAGCCTCCGTCCGGGTGCACCTGCCCGCTGTGCCGAGAGCTCTCGGAGTTCCTGCGCGATCGGAGCCGGATCCAGCTTGCCTGGCCGCTGGCCAAGGCGCGGCGGAGCCATATTCATGGGGTGATCGATCTCAACCGCTTGCCTGTGGCACACACCACGCTTCGCCGTGGGAGCCCGTACACGCTCGTCCTGACGAAGCAGGAGGCTCTCTTCGAGCGCGACGCGGCGCTTCGAGCGCAACAGAAGGCGCTGCTCGGGTGGCTCGAGGAGCAACGGAGCGCGTTCTCGGAGATCCGCCCGAGCATCGCCCCCTCCTGAGTCGTTCGCCGGACGTTCGAGTCGCCTCGGGCACCTGGGTGGTCGGCGGACCGCGCGCGGCACGAGCGCGCGGCGCGGCGGGCGGCGTCAGGGCGAGATGATCGCTTGACAGCGGCCCGCGGCGCACTCGAGCGGGCGCGGCGGGCCGCAGTCGTGCGCGCACCCCCGCCCCCAGCGCTCGTAGTCCTCGATGAGCTCGCGCGCCTTCTCTTCCACATACGCTTTCCTGGCGCGGTTCACGGGCACCGCACACCCGAGCGGGCATCCGGCCGACGCATGGACGCACTCGGAGGCGTCGCTGCACGCGTTCGACTCGGCGACGATCGCGTCGAACTCCTCCTGGATCTCTTCCTCGCTCTTGGCGCAGCTCACGCAGCCGAGGCCGACGATCAAGAGCACCATCCCTCGCAAGCGCATCGACATACCCCTCCTCCGGCGGTGGGCCGCGAGCCCCGCGCCTTCCGGGTGCGTTCGCCGCGGCGCTCTGCTCGGGTACAAGTATACCATCCTTCCCGGCCCGAGCCTCGCCGGCACGAACGCGGCCCGTGCAGATCGATGGTCGCATTTTTCGTGCAGCCCGCTCTCTCTCTCGCTCCCGCCTGCTCCGGCAGCCGTTGGCCCTCGAACCAACCCGCTGGGCGCCGGTCCCCGCCCTCGGCTCCCCGGTACCCCGGCGCGGGGGGGCGGTCGATTTTTTCTCGCGGCACCGATGATTTCGGTCGGGCGCGGAGGTCTGTACCTCCGAACCCCGACCGACGAGGCCATCATGACCGCGATCTCCACCTCCTTTGAGCACGCCGCGCCCACCCGAGACCAGGACGAGACGCCTGAGACCGCCGCCGCCCCTGCGGCCCCCCTCGCCGCCGCGCCGCACGACGTCCAGCCTTCGGCTCCACGCTCGAGCAAGGCGCTCTGGGCCGGCCGGACCCTGAGCGGGCTCGCCGTGCTGTTCCTGGGCTTCGACGCCGCGGGCAAGCTGCTCCAGCCGCCCCAGGTCGTGGAGGGCACGACCAGCCTCGGCTACCCGGCGAGCGTGATCTTCTCGCTCGGGGTGGTGCAGCTCGCGTGCCTGTTCTTCTACCTCGTCCCGCGCACGGCGGTCCTGGGGGCCGTGCTCTGGACCGGCTACCTGGGAGGCGCCATCGCGACGCACGTGCGCGTCGGCAATCCGCTCTTCACCCACACGCTGTTCCCGATCTACATTGCGGCGCTCCTCTGGGGCGGGCTCTGGCTGCGCGATCACACGCTGCGCGCGGTCCTCCCGCTCCGGGCCGCGAAATGACGAGAGACGACGTCCGTAACGACCGATGAGCTGGGGCTCCTCACGGAGCTGGAGATCCTCACGGAGTCAACGCATGGAACCAGGCCCCGGGGCGACGCCGCTCGCGCCGGGGCCGCTGGAGGCACACATGTCGATCAAGAGCCTGAATCCCTATCTGATGTTCGACGGGACCGCCGAGAAGGCCATCGAGCTGTACGAGCGCGCGCTCGGCGCGAAGTGCGAGGGCGTGATGCGGTACGGCGACGTGCCGGGAGATGCACCGTCCCCCGGGGAGGCCAAGGACCGGATCATCCACGCCACGGTGCACGTCGGCCCGAGCGTCATCATGGTCAGCGACAGCATGCCCGGCACGCCGGCCGCGAAGGAGAGCAACACCGAGGTCTGCTTGCACTTCGATGACGTGGAGTCGATGGCGAAGGCGTTCGACGCCCTCGCCGCCGGCGGCAAGGTCACGTCGCCCCTGCAGGACACGTTCTGGGGCGCGAGGTTCGGCACGCTCACCGACGCGTTCGGCATCCGCTGGATGTTCAACTGCGATCTCCAGAAGGCCTGACGCCGGGGCCGTGAGCACGGCGAGGCGTACAGCGCATTCCGGTTCATCGCCTCGGTTTCTCACCCTTCGAGCCTCTTCCCGCCGATCCGCGGTTGATTTGCCCATCGCGGGTGAGCACGACCACACGCGCCTCGCGCCAAGGGCGCATGACCGTGGATCCGCCGAGGGCCCGGTGATACGGTACCGCCTCACCCGATGTCAGGAAGCGTAGCCCAGCTCGAGGAACACCGCACCGCGCTCACCGGACACTGCTACCGGATGCTGGGCTCGGTGGTCGACGCCGACGACGCCGTGCAAGAGACGATGGTGCGCGCCTGGCGGAGCCTCGACCGGTTCGACGGGCGCTCGTCGCTGCGCACCTGGCTGTACCGCATCGCCACGAACGTCTGCCTCGACGAGCTGGCCGCTGGCTCGCGCCGGATGCGCCCCATCGAGGAAGGCCCAGTCGGCACCGTGGACGACCAGCTCGAGACGCGCCCGCGCACGCACTGGCTCGAGCCCGTCCCCGACGCGCGGGCCATCCCGGCGGACGCCGACGCCTCGGAGCAGCTCGCGCTCCGCCAGAGCATCCGCCTCGCGTTCGTCGCCGCCCTCCAGCACCTGCCGCCGAAGCAGCGCGCCGTGCTGCTGCTCACCGAGGTGCTCGGCTGGTCCGCCGCCGAGGTCGCCGCCTGCCTCGAGACCTCGGTCGCCGCGGTCAACAGCGCGCTCCAGCGGGCGCGGGCGACGCTCGCGGGCCGCAGCCTCGGCGAGGCGCGCGCCCCGCTGTCCGACGCGCAATCCGCCCTGCTGGAGCGCTACGTCGACGCCTTCGAGCGGTACGACGTGGACGCGCTCGCGACGATGCTGCGCGACGACGCCATCCTCTCGATGCCGCCTTACACGCTCTGGCTCCGCGGCCCCGAGGCGATCCGTACCTGGTTCCTGGGCCGGGGGGCCGGCTGCCGCGGGTCGCGGATCGTGCCGACCGCCGCCTGCGGCTCGCCCGCGTTCGCGCAGTACCGCCCCGCGCCCGAGGGCGGCCACCGCGCCTGGGCGCTCATCGTGCTCGATCTGTCCGGGGACCGCATCGCCAGCATGACGTCCTTCCTCGACACCGAGACGCTCTTCCCGCGCTTCGGCCTGCCGCTCGATCTTCCGGCCTAGCCGCACCGGAGCCCCGGCCAGGCCCGGACCCCTCACGATTTTCTTCCCAGCGACCGATGATTCCCGGCGCCCGGGGAAGTCTACAGGGGCGAATGCAGCTCGGAGGCCCCATGACCGCGATCGCCGCCGGCTGGCGCGCCGGTCGGTGCCGCTGAGCTCGCTGGACGTTCCACCGCAAGACGAAGCGCTGACGCCCGGGACCTGCAACGGGCCGGACCACCGCAACGACTCCACAGCATCACGAGGGAACCATGGCGACGAGCAACTCTCGAAAGGTCTTCATCAACCTGCCCGTCCGCGACCTCAAGCGGTCGATGGACTTCTTCTCCAGGCTCGGCTTCGAGTTCAACCCGATGTTCACCGACGACAAGGCGGCCTGCATGATCCTCAGCGAGGAGGGGTATGTCATGCTGCTCACCGAGCCGTTCTTCAAGACGTTCACGAAGAAGGAGGTGTGCAACACGAGCACACACACCGAGGGGCTCTTCGCGCTGTCGTGCTGCAGCCGGGCCGAGGTCGACGAGCTCGTTCAGAAGGCGATCGCGGCGGGCGGCAAGCCCGCGATGGATCCGCAGGATCACGGCTTCATGTACGCCTGGAGCTTCTACGATCTCGATGGGCACCACTGGGAGGTCCTCTGGATGGACCCCAAGGCAGCCCAGTAATCACGCGCTCCACGCGCGCCACGCGCCCGGAGCGTCAAAGCACGTTGCTTGACGCTCCGGGCGCGTTCTTCTAAAAGACTCCCGCGTCGTCGAGTCCGCTCCGCGCGACTCGCCCACAAAGCCGAATCCGTGCGGCCGTGCGGGACGGGCGTATGGGGCTTGCCGCGGCCGCGGAACCCATGCAACCATCGCTCGCGATGCGGAACGTCAGGGGCGGAGAGCTCTCCTTCACGCAGCGCGAGCTGCTGTACGAGACGGCGGATACCCTCCTCTATCGCGGCTACAGCGACACCGATGGTGTGCCGGTGACCATCAAGGTGTTGAAGGGTGAGCACCTCGGCCCGCGGCGCGTGGCGCAGCTCCAGCACGAGTTCGAGATCACACGCCACCTCCAGGGCGAGCACGTGATTCGAGCGTACCGGCTGGAGAAGATCCCGGGTGGGGCGGCGCTCCTCCTGGAGGACTTCGGCGGCGTGCCCCTCCACGAGCTGGCCCGCTCTGCCCGCCTCGATCTGAAGGCGAGGTTGCGCATCGCGTCGGCGCTCGCCGCGGCGCTCTCGGCCGTGCACGGCAAGCACGTGATCCACAAGGACATCAAGCCGCAGAACGTCCTCGTTCACCCGACCACCGGGCAAGTCAAGCTGACGGACTTCGGGATCTCGACCTGGCTGTCGGAGGAGACGCAGGCGGCCCAGCGTCCCGATCTCCTGGAAGGGACGCTGGCTTACATGTCGCCGGAGCAGACCGGCCGAATGAACCGCGTCATCGACTACCGGACCGATCTCTACTCGCTGGGGGTGACGCTGTACGAGCTGTTCTCGGGGGTGCTGCCGTTCCAGGCGACCGACCCGGTGGACCTGATGCACAGCCACATCGCGCGGATCGCGACGCCGCTCCACGAGCGGTCGCGGGAGATCCCGAGGGCGGTGTCCGACATCGTGCAGAAGCTGATGTCCAAGGTCGCCGAGGAGCGGTACCAGAGCGGGAGCGGGCTCAAGGCCGACCTCGACGCGTGCCTCTCGGCGCTCGAGGCGACCGGGCAGATCCCGCCGTTCGAGCTGGGAGCGCGCGACGTCCCGAGCGAGCTCAGGATCCCGCAGCGGCTCTATGGCCGCGACGCGCAGATGGAAGAGCTGCTCGCGGCCTTCGAGCGGGCGCGCGGGGGCCGGTGCGAGCTCCTGCTCATCGCGGGCGGCGCGGGGGTCGGCAAATCAGCGCTCGTGAGCGAGGTCCACAAGGAGGTCGCGCAGCGAGGTGGGCACTTCATCGAGGGGAAGTTCGACCAGCTCAGCGGCACCATGCCGCACGCGCCCGTGGCGGAGGCGCTGCGCCAGCGCGTCCGGCAGCTCTTGACCGAGCCGGCGGAGGTGCTCGAGCAGTGGAAGGACAAGCTGCTCAGGACGGCGGGAAAGAACGCGCAGATCCTGGTGGACCTGATCCCCGATCTCGGCCTGATCCTCGGGCCGCAACCCGAGGTGCCGCCGCTCGGGCCGAGCGAGGCGCAGAACCGGTTCAACCTCCTGTTCCAGGACTTCTTGCGCGTCATCACGACGGCGGAGCACCCGGTGGCGCTCTTCCTCGACGATCTGCAGTGGGCCGACCCGGCGTCGCTGAAGCTCCTGCACCTCGTCGTGACCGATCCCGGCGGCGCCTACCTGCTCATCATCGGCGCCTACCGGGACCAGGAGGCGATCGCCGGAAAGCCGATCACGAGCTGGCTCGGGGAGCTGCGCGCGGCGGGCGTGGAGCGGCGTGAGCTCACGCTCGCGCCGCTCTCGCTCCCGGACGTGCGCAAGCTCGTCGCGGACGCGCTGAGCTTGCGCGAGGAGCAGGTCGAGCCGCTCGCGGAGGTGGTCCACGCGACGAGCCAGGGGAACCCGTTCTTCTTGAGTCAGCTGCTCAAGGAGCTGTACGCCGCGCGGCTCGTGTCGTTCGACCCCGAGGCCGGGCGGTGGACGTGGCAGCTCGAGCCGATCAAGGAGCGGTGGGGCGCGACCAACGTGCACGACCTGCTCGTGGACAAGATGCAGCGGCTCCCGCCGGCGGCGCGGCGCGCGCTCTCGCTCGCGGCGTGCGTCGGGCACCAGTTCGACCTGAAGACGCTGTCGATCGTGAGCGAGAAGCCGCCCGCGGAGGTCGCGGCGGATCTGTGGGACGCGCTGCGCGACGGGCTCGTGGTGCCCCTCGACCCCGGCTACCGGCTCCTGCACACGCAGGAGGGCGCCGTGGCCGAGCAGGCGCTCTCGGTGAGGTACCGGTTCCTGCACGACCGGGGGCAGCAGGCGGCCTACGCCCTCATCGCGGACGAGCGGAAGGAGGAGGTGCACCTCCGGATCGGCCGGCTCATCCGCGCGCAGGTCGAGGGGGAGCCGCGCGATGACGACCTGTTCAAGGTGGTGAACCACGAGAACATCGGCGCGGCGCTGATCACGGACCGGGCCGAGCAGCTCGAGCTCTCGCGGCTCAACCTGGCCGCCGGCAAGCGGGCCAAGGACGCGATGGCGCACACGGCGGCCGCCGGATACTTCAAGGTGGGGATGGCCCTGCTCGGCGACGGCGGGTGGGAGGAGGACTACGCGCTCTGCTTCGCGCTGCACCGGGAGCGAGCGGAGTGCGAGTGGCTGAGCGGCGGCGAGGCCGACGCCGAGGCGCTGATCCGCGCGCTGCTCTCGCGGGCGAGGTCCCGGCTGGAGCGCGCGGAGGTGTACAGGCTCCGGATCCTGGTGCACACGATGCGCGGGGAGTTCGCGGACGTGCTGCGCGTGGGGCGCGAGGGCGTGGCGCTGTTCGGCGTCGAGCTGCCGGAGGCGCCCGAGGCGATCCACGCGGCGCTCGGCGCCGCGCTCGCGGAGATCCCGGTCCGCCTGGGCGGGCGCCCGCTCGAGGCGCTCGCGGAGGCGCCGTGGGTCGGGGACGCGGACCAGCTCGCCGCGCTGCGGCTCCTGGCGGCGATGATCCCGGGGGCGTACACGCTCGATCCGACGCTGCTCGGCCTCATCGCCGTCACCCAGGTCAACATCTCGCTCCGGTACGGCAACTCCCCCGCGGCGGCGTGCGCTTACGGCGTCTATTGCCTGATGCTCGCGGGGGGGATGGGCAGGTACGAGGAGGCGCGGCGGTTCCAGAAGGTCTCGCTCGAGCTCTGCGAGCGGCCCGACGTGGAGCTGCAGTGCAAGGCGTACCTCGTGTGCGGCGCTCCATCCCACTTCTTCGAGCCGACCCGGGCGTCGGTCGCGTGCCTCTCCAAGGCCTACCAGTCCGGGCTGACCACGGGCGATTTCAGCTTCGCGGCGTACACCAGCCTGAACCTCGCGACGATCATGCTGGCGTCGGGCTACGAGCTCGCGTCGCTCAAGGAGGAGCTGGCCGGGTTCCTCGGCTTCCTGCAGCGGACGAACGACCCGCTCGGCGCGCCCGTGATCCTCGTCACGAGGCAGATGGTCGCGTGCCTGGAGGGGAAGACGAACGGGCGCCAGAGCCTGAGCGACGCGGCGTTCGACGACGGCGCGTTCCTCTCCGGGCTCGGGCCCGCGCAGGATCTGCCGAGGTGCTGGTACTTCGTGAACCGGCTCGCGCTCGCGGTGCTGTACGGCGACCCCGCGGGCGCGCTCCACTTCGCCGAGCGGGCCCAGAAGCACAGCGCGAGCGCCATGGGCCTGTTCCTGGTGAACGAGATCCCGTTCTACGCGAGCCTCGCGCTGCTCGCGCGCTGCGCCACGGCGACGGAGGAGGAGCGCGCGCACTACCTCGCGACGGCGGCGGAGCACCGGGCGAAGTTCGCGGGCTGGGCGGAGCACGCCCCGGAGAACTACGCCCACAAGGAGCGGCTGATCGGGGCGGAGCTCGCGCGCGTCCTCGGCAAGGACGCGGAGGCGGCCGAGCTCTACGATCAGGCGATCGAGGGCGCGCGGGAGGGCCGCTTCGTGCACCACGAGGCGCTCGCCAGCGAGCTGTGCGCGCGGTTCTACCTCGCGAAGGGGCGGGAGCGGATCGCGCGGTGGCACCTGATCGACGCGTACCGGGCCTACCGGCGGTGGGGGGCGACGGCCAAGGCGGAGCACCTCGCGGAGGAGCACGGGCGGCTCCTGGAGGGCGTCGTGGCCGGCGACTCGGACGAGATCAGGGTCGTGGCGTCCACGGTGACGCGCCGAGGGACCACCGAGTCGTTCGACGTGGCGACGGTCGTCCGGGCCATGCAGGCGGTCGCGAGCGAGAACGTGCTCGATCGGCTGCTCGACCGGCTGATGCGGAGCCTGATCGCGAACGCGGGCGCGCAGCGGGGCGCGCTGATCCTGGAGCGCGAGGGGAAGCTCGTGATCGTGGCGTCGATGCGCGTCGACCCGGACGTCGTGGAGACGGGGCTGTCGATCCCGGCGCTCGAGAGCAAGGAGATCGCGACCAGCGTCGTCCAGCTCGTCGAGAGGACGCGGGAGCCGGTCGTGCTGAACGACGCGCGGCGGGACACCCGCTTCGCGTCGGATCCGTACATCGCGGCGCGGCAGCCGCGCTCGATCCTGTGCCTCGCGATGACCCACCAGGGGCGCTCGGCGGGGATCCTGTACCTCGAGAACAACGTCGTGCAGCGGGCGTTCACGCCGGGGCGGGTCGAGGTGTGCGGGCTCCTGGCCTCGCAGGCGGCCATCGCGCTGGAGAACGCGCTGCTCATCGCGAGCATCCGCGAGGGGACCGAGGCCTTGCAGCGCTCGAACGAGCAGCTCCAGCGGGAGCTCGAGCTGCGCGCGGCGTCCGAGGCGGAGCGGGCGCTCCTGGAGCAGGAGATCGTGCGGCGGCAGACGCCGATCATCCCCATCACGGACGACGTGCTGGTCATGCCGATCGTCGGCGCGATGGACGGCGCGCGGGCGCAGCAGGTGCTCGAGACGGCGCTGACGGGGTTCTCGGCGCGCCAGGCGAAGGCGGTGATCCTGGACATCACGGGCGTGGCGCGGGTCGACGCCGCGGTGGCGGAGGCGCTGATCAAGATCGTCAAGGCGCTGCAGCTCCTCGGCGCCAAGGCGGTGCTCTCCGGGGTCCGGCCGGAGGTGGCCCGCGCGCTCGTGGAGCAGGATGTCCATCTCGGCTCCATCGTCACGATGGGGACGCTGCAGAGCAGCATCGCGTACGCGCTCGGGCAGAACGGCCTCCGCGGCGCGTCCGGCCCGCGGGCGGGCTCGTCGCGGTTCACCTGAGTCCCCCGTTCAGGCCCCCGGCCGGGGCGCTTCGCCGCGCGGGGCCATTGCTCGAGGGACAGAGAAGGCCGACGGGGAACCCCTCGGACAGGCGTAGGCCCCCCTAGAGCCGACGGGGAACCCCTCGGACAGGCGTAGGCCCCCCTAGAGCCGACGGGGAACCCCTCGGACAGGCGTAGGCCCCACGAACACCCTCTCCGGGGGGCCGGGCAACCCCGCGACCCCCCCACCAGGGATGAACCTAGGGCGAAGCAGGACTAGCCCACCCGCGTCACGGAAGGCTGCTCGGGTCGGCGGGGTTGCTGCCGGCGTCTCGCTCGTCCCCGTCGAGGTACCCGTCGCCGTCGCGATCGATGCCGATGCGCGCCCCCGCGCCGGGCGGCGTGCACGTGTACGTCAGATCGTGGTGCGTCTGCGTGGCCAGCAGGCGGAGCACCGTGTCGCTGATCGGCGGGACGGCCTGCCGGTCGGAGAGGAACATGCCGTTGCCCACGTAGAGGAACCCGATCTCGTGGAGGAACCCCTGCGTCTTGGCCACGAGATCGCACTCCCCGGCGTCGGCGCGATCCATGAGCAGGTCCACGCGCGGCGCGGCCACGGCGCTGTTCGAGTGCTTGAGCGTCACCTGCTGGCCCACGATGGGCGCCATGTTGGTCTCGATGGCGAGCACGTACGCCTCGAGCTGCCGGCGGATCACGTCGCCCGCCGGCGTGAACGGGATGGCGTCGGGGTTGTTCGGGAACTGGTCGGAGAACCCGATCGCGGAGAAGAAGCGGTACATCGTGTCGACGGTGCCGTTGTTCAGGATGCCGTAGCCGCGGATCTGGTCTCCCATGTGGCCGTTGTCGCGCGAGAGGAAGACGAACGGGATGTCCGCCAGGCCGAACGCGCCGACCTTGGTGTACACGTTGCGGAGCTGCGGGATCTTGAAGAGCTGCGTCTGGAAGTCGAAGACGGAGCCGCCGTTCGTCCCGAAGAAGCCGGGGAAGTCGTCGCCCGGGTTGGCGTCGGGGTCGACCACGTGGCACCCGCCGCAGCTCGCGATCGAGTTCACCACATCACCGTTGAAGAAGTCCTTCCCTGCCTGCTGATCGGGCGTGAGCGAGTTGTCGAGGGCCCGGATCGGGTTGGGCGGGTAGGTGACCTGGAGCATGAAGTCGGTGAACGCCTCCATGTCCTCGTCGGGGATGGGCCCGCTGCGCCCCATCAGATCCGGGAACGCCGCCTGGAACTGCTTGAACGCGGCCCGCTCGTCGAACGACCCCTCGTCCGGCTGAGCGCTCGGCTCGCTGTAGCCGCCGGTGCGGTCGCCGCGCCAGTGCATGGGCCCGTGGTTGGCCAGGCCGCGCAGGCTCTGGGTCATCATCGGCCCCTTCATCGGGTGGAAGATGGGGTTCGTGATGGGCTGCTGGATGATGACGTCGACGAGGCCGAAGGGGAAGGGGCCCGGGTCGGCCACGACCAGGCCGTCGGGGTTGCCGAGGTTCCAGGCCAGGTCGTCGAGGTCGCCGTAGATGTGGCAGCTCGCGCACGCCGAGTCGCCGTGGCTCGACGAGAACGAGGCGTCGTAGAGGAACCGCCGGCCGTTCACGATGCTGGCCGGCTCGGGGTTGTACATCGGGATGTGCCCCACCTCGGTCCTCGAGATCGTGTCGATGATCGAGATGGAGTTGTCGAAGCGCGTCAGCACGTAGAGGCGATCCCTGCTCTCGTCGAGCACGACGCCGGTCGGCCCGCCGCCGGTCACCGGGATCTGGTCCGCGGCGCTGGGCACGAACGTGTCGTTCTCGAGCTGGGCCGTGCTGAACACGCCGATCTTGCTCGAGCCGAGCGCGGCGACGTACAGCGTCGCGCCGTCGCTCGTCACGGCCATCTCCTGCGGGAAGGCGAGGCTCTTCTCGTTCTCCGCGTTGGGGAGCGGCGCGCAGCAGGTGCTGTAATCGATGTGCTTGTTGAGGTGCCTCGGCGCGACGCTCCCCGGGCCGAGGACGGTGATCCGGCTCTCGGCCAGGTGGCCTCGCAGGCTGCTGCCGGCGTAGAGGCCGGGCCCCTCGAAGCTCTGCATGTTGTTGGCGTCGGTGTTCGCCACGTAGACCTTCCCGTTCACCGGGTTGACGGCCATGTTGAAGAGGATCGTCCCGACGCCGGCGAAGAACCCCTCGGCGCCGCTGATCCACTGGGGGGGATTGGCCATGGCGTCGATGACGAAGACGTCCTTGTCGGGCAGCGAGAACCGCATCTGGTCGTCCCAGGTGCGGCCCAGCTCGTCGTACCAGTGCCCGCCGTCGTACTGCACGATGATGGCGGTCTCGGGCGCCGGGATCCCCTCGACGTTGGTGCTGGGCCCGGGGACGCCGTCCGGCCCGAAGCCGTCGGGGACCAGCGCCTCGTTGACGGCGGCGGTGGCGTTGCCGGAGTGGAAGGCGGCCGCGTACACGCGGGTGCCGTCCGGGGTCACGGCGAGCGCGCGCGGGGTGTCGCTGAAGAGGGTGACGATGTTGAGCGGATCCCCCCCGAGCGACGCGCCGAGCTGGCCCGCGTCGAACACCCAGACGTCGGCGCGGCCCACGCCGGGCGTCGTGAGCTGCGGATCCACGAGGCCGTTCTGGCCCCGGTGGGCGGTCGTGATGAAGGCGCGGCTCCGCCCCGGGCCGGCGAACACGATGTCGCGCGGCTCATCGCCCACGAGGAGCGTGCGCGAGACCCGCGCGGCGTAGCCGCCGAGACCCAGCGTGACGACGCTCACGCTGTCCGACAGGTGGTTCACGACCCAGACCTCGTTGTTGCTGCGCGCGGCGACCGCGACCGGCTCCAGGCCGACCGGCACCGACGCGCGGTGCTCCAGGCCGCCGCTCCTGATCCGGAACACCTCGAGCCGGTTATCCGGCGTGTTGACGGCGAAGAGCAGCGTCCCGTCCGGCGAGAGGGCCAGCGGGCGGACCTGACCGCTCTCGAACGCGGTGAACGACGGCGACGCGAGCGCCGGAGCGCCGAAGAGGGCTGATGCGGTCAAGGATGCGACGAAGGCACCTACCTGCGTCGGACGTGGAACAGGCAATCGAATCATGGTCGTCTCCCCGGTGTTGAGCCGCGCCAAGGCCACAGCGCACGGAACCATGATTCTAAGTTTGGATGATTGGATAATACAAGGATGCCGTGGGGTGCGGCTCAGTTTGTTCCAGAAATGAAGTCTCCGCGCCGCTGATGTAGTCAATGACGCGATGGCCTCGTTGCGATGCGTCACCGTTGCTCGGAGCGCGCGTCATCGGTCGGGCTCATCCACGGATAGCGATGGTAAGCGAGAGGACATGTTGGACATTTCCCGTGCTCTTCCTCGGCGTCCGCCGGGAGGGGCACCGGGGCATCGAGCGTGTTGCTTGCACAGTCGCTCTCCGGAAGCGAGCGATCGGGGTCGAGCAGTGTCTACTTGACAGTAGTAGTGTCATGATCTAGCCTGGGCCTCGTGATGTCGTACAAGCTCGACGAGCTCGCGGGCGAGGCGGGCGTGGCGCCGCGCACGGTCCGGTACTACGTGCAGCGCGGCCTGTTGCCGGCGCCCGAGTTCCGCGGGAAGGACACCTCGTACGGGCGGGAGCACCTCGCCCGGCTGCGCGCCATCAAGGCGCTCCAGCAGGCCCACTTACCGCTGGAGGAGATCCAGGCGCGCCTCGCGGGCGCGAGCCTCCCCGAGATCGAGCGCCTCGCCTCGGGGGCGCCGCCCCGCGCGGCCCTCGCTGGCTGTCCCGGCGCGGAGGTCGCGTGTCCGCCGCCCGCGCGCGCCGGCGGCGAGCGCTGGGAGCGCATCCCGATCGCCGACGGCGTGGAGCTCCACGTGCGGGGCGACGCGCCGGAGCGCTCGCGGCGCATCGCCCTCGATATCGCGTCTCGTCACTCCACCCTTGCCCCGAGAGGCTCGCGATGAGCTCGTCCCCCGAAGCGCCGCGTCCGACGTCCTGCCTGTGCTCCTCGGAGGGCCGCCCGGTCCCGCTGCGCGGCGTCTCTCTCTCCGGAGAGGTCCTCGGCGGCGCCGCGCGGCTCGTCGTGCGGCAGCGTTACCGGAACGAGGAGCGGCGGCCCATCGAGGCCGTCTACACCTTCCCGCTCCCGAGCGAGGCGACGATCGTCGGCTTCGCCATGGAGTGCGCGGGCCGGCGGCTCGAGGGGGAGGTCAAGGAGCGGGAGGAGGCGTTCCTGTCCTACGACGAGGCGGTCGCCGCCGGGCACGGCGCGGCGCTGCTCGACGAGGAGCGGCGCAACGTGTTCACCGCGAGCGTGGGCAACCTCCTGCCGGGGGAAGAGACGGTGATCGAGGTGTCGTTCGTGCAGCCGCTCCGGGCCGAGGACGGCGCGCTGCGGCTCATGATCCCGACCGTCGTCGCGCCCCGGTACATCCCGGGGGCGGCGGGGGGCGACCGGACCGGGCACGGCGCCGCGGATCCCACCGATCGCGTCCCCGACGCGGATCGCATCTCCCCCGAGATCGCGCGCGTGGGCTACGGGCTCTCCCTCGATCTCGTCTTCGACCTGGGGCGCGACGTCGCGATCGAGAGCCCGTCGCACGCGATCGAGGTGCGCTGTGAAGAGGGGTATCGCCAGCGCGTCTCGCTCCGGAGCGACGAGGCGGCGCTCGATCGGGACCTCGTGCTGCTCGCCGCGGGCGCGCCCGGCGTGCAGGCCGGCGTGGTCTGCGACAGGCAGCCCGGCCAGGAGGGGACGTTCGCGGTCACCGTGGTGCCGGACCTGTTCGACGCGAAGCGGGCCCCCGCCCGGCGCGACGTCGTGTTCGTGGTCGACGTGTCGGGCTCGATGGAGGGCGAGTCCATCGAGCAGGCGAGGCGGGCGCTCCGCCTGTGCCTCCGGCACCTCGCCGAGGGCGACCGGTTCGGGGTGATCGCCTTCTCGAGCGACTTCAGCGCGATGGAGCCGTCGCTCGTGCCCTACACCCAGAAGACCCTGGAGCGCGCGGACGGGTTCGTCGCGGGCCTCGGGGCGCACGGGGGCACGGAGATGCTGGAGCCGCTGGTCGCGGCCGTGGGCATGCTCGGCGACCCGGAGCGGGACCGCGTGATCGTGCTGCTCACGGACGGCCAGGTGGGGAACGAGGCGGAGATCGTCGATCGCGTCGCCTCGCTCGGCGAGGGGGTGCGGGTCTACACGTTCGGCATCGGGACGAACGTGAGCGACCTGCTCGTGCTCGACCTCGCGCGGAGGACGCGGGGCGCCGCGGAGCTCATCCATCCAGGGGAGCGCATCGACGAGAAGGTCACGGCGCAGTTCGCGCGGGCGACGGCGGTCCGGATCGACGGGGTCGAGGCGCGCTTCGAGGGGGTCGACGTGGGCGAGCTCGCGCCGGCCGAGCCCCCGGCGCTCGTCGACGGCGAGCCGTGGGTGCTCCACGGCCGTTACGCGCAGCCGGGCGTGGGGCGCCTCCAGATCCGCGGGCGCCTGCGCGGCGAGCGGTTCTTCCTGGAGGTGCCGGTGGAGCTCGCGGCGGAGGCGTCCCGGCCCGGGCTCCCGGCGCTGTGGGCGGGGGCGCGGGTGCGGGAGCTCGAGGAGGCGGAGCGAGGGCTGTCCGGCAAGCGCGCCGAGGTGATGCGGAGGCGCATCGTGGACCTCGCGGTCCGGCACCGGGTGGCGTCGAAGCACGCGTCGTTCGTGGTGATCGAGCGACGCGCGGGCGACCGGCGGGCCCACGGGCAGCCGGAGGCGCGGCCCGTGCCGGTGAGCGCCCCGGCGGGGTGGGCGATGTCCGGTCGTCCCGACCCGAGGATCCCGACGATGGCGATGGCCGGCGCCGCGGGCGCGTTCGGCGCGGGCGCTGCGGGCGCGGCGGGCGCGTTCGGGGCGGGCGCGGCGGGCGCGTTCGGCGCGGGCGCGCGCTTCATGATGAAGGCCGCCGATGCGATGCTCGCCCGCGGCGTGGCGCCCGCGGCGGCGCGGGCCGCGAGCCACCTCGTGCCCCCGGCGGGCGGCGCGGTGATGCCGTCGATCGCGCGGGCGAGCTTCGACGATCGCGACGCGGCCGCCCTGCCGCGCTCCTTCGCCTCGAGGGGCGCCGCCGCGCCGGCCGCCCCCGCGAGGCCGCAGGTCGCCGCCGCGCCGGCCGCGCCCCCGGCGCCCGCGCCGGGCGCGGCGCCCGGAGGGGCCTCTGCCGGCGGGGTCGACGTGGGGCGCGTCTTCGAGGAGCAGCTCGCGTCCGGGCTCTGGGAGAGGGGAGAGTCGACCGATCTCGGGCGACTCACCAGCACGGCGCTGTGCCTCGCGACGTGCCATGCGCAGGGCGTCGACTCGGCCCATCCCATCTACGGCGCCCAGGTGGCCAAGGCCGTGGAGGCGCTCGCCGCGCTCTCGGCGTCACTGCTCCAGCGCGGCGGCGCCGACCGCGAGGTGGCCGCGGCGCTCGCGGCGGCTTACCTCGTCGCGAGCGGGCGGCGGCTCAAGGCGCGGGTCCAGGAGGCCGCGGCGGCCGCCGCGTCGGGGCCGGCGCGCGCGCTCCTCGGCGAGCTCGGGGACGCCGGCGCGCTCAGGAGGCGGGTCGAGGCGCTGCGCGGCGCGTGACCGCCTCGCGCGTCGCTCACCGCACCGGCGGCGGATCCGCGGGAGTCCCCGCCTGCGCCGGCGTCGCGGCGCCGGTGAGGTAACCCAGGATCGCGTCGGAGATGGCCCGCCGCAGCGCGTCGTCGTCGACGCCAGGCGGCGGATCGAGGGCCGCGGCGTGGACGAGCTCCTCGAACATGCGCAGGACCACGTAGGTGGCGAGCTCGAGATCCGGCTGGACGATCTCCGGCCTGTGGCTCGATAGCAGGCGTCGAGTCCGGTCGAATACCGCCTGGCTGGCCGCGCTCAGCGCGCGCCGCTGCTCCAGCGTCGGCAGCTCGGCGTGGAGGAGCTGCGCGAGCCGCGGCTCTGCCCGGTGGAGCTCGAGGCTCCTCGCGACGATCCTCTCCGTCGCCGCCCGCAGCGAGGCGCCGGAGGTGGCCTCGTCGACCTGCTCGATGAGCTCCAGCATGTGGCGCACGTGGCGCTCGTGCAGCGCGGTGACGAGGGCGTCCTTGTTCGGGAAGTACTGGTACACCGACCCGACGCTCACGCCGGCGATCCGGGCGATCTGGTTCGTGTTCGCCCCGTCGTAGCCGTGCGCGTCGAAAACGCGAGCTGCGGCCTCGACGATGGTCTCCACGAGGAAGCGTGAACGCGCCTGGCGAGGCTCCTTGCGCGGCTTCTGCGGGCCCCTCATCGTCCCTCTCCCCAACGCGAGTTTCCGTGGTTCGCCGGGTCGCTAGGCTGGCGGATCATGAACACGTCGAACGCATCCTCGCACAAGCTGCTCCCGCCGATCCTCCTCCTCCTCGTCGTGGCGGCCATGGGGCTGACGCACGTCGTCCTGCCGCGCCCCTCGGTGCTCCCGGCGGCGTATCGCTGGAGCGGCCTTGTGCCGCTCGCGCTCGGGATCGCCGTGGCCGTCGCGGCGCGCGCGCAGTTCGCGCGGGCCGCGACGGAGATCAACACCTTTGCCGAGCCCACGCGGCTCGTGACCGGCGGGCTGTTCCGGCTGTCCAGGAACCCGATGTACCTCGGCATGGGCCTCGCCGCCGCGGGCGCGGCGATGCTGAGCGGCACGGCGGCGGCGTTCCTGCTCGCGGCCGCCTTCGTCGTGGTCGTCGACCGCTGGTACATCGCGTTCGAGGAGCGCCGGATGCGCGCCCGGTTCGGCGTCCTGTACGAGGCCTACGCCCGCTCGACGCGGCGCTGGTTCTGACCGGGGGCCGCGCCCGGAGCCGCGGTGGCGCGCTCAGGGATACGTGTCGTCCCGGCCCGCGGCGCCGGCCCCCGGGCGGGCGCCGCCGTCCGGGCGGGCCTCGCCGCCAGGGCTGCCCGCCTCCTGCGCTGTCCCGCTCACCACGATCTCGAGGCGCGGATCCGGCGGCTGCGCGGGGGCGCCGCCGGCCGCATCGGCGGGGGGCAGGTCGGCGAAGCTCGCGAGGCTCAGGCGCGCGGTGGGCAGGCCAGCCTCCTTGGGCTGCGCCAGAAAGAGCATCACGGCGCGCGCCCGCGCGACCGTCACGTCCCAGCCGTTGCGCCACGCCACGGTCGGCGCGCCGCTCACGGTGTGGCCGACGACGTGGTAGCCGAGCGCCTGGAGCGGCTCGCTCCCGCGGACGATCGCGGCCAGCTCGCGCAGCGCCTTCTCCCCTGCCGCGGAGAGCGCGTCGCGGTTCCCCTTGAACAGGAGCCGGGACGGGATCGAGATCACGACATCGCCGTCCCGCGGCGCGACCGTGATCTCGCCGGTGGCGAGCGGCTGGAACGCCCTCAGGACGGCGCTGTCCGGCTCCGGCCGCGCTCCGGCCGGCTCGCCGCGCTGCGCGCTCGCGCCCGGGTCGATGCCCGAGACGTCCAGGCGGTCGGCGTCCCCTGGCACCGGCGCCGCGGCGCCCGGCCGCGAGGCTTGCTCTTCGAGTCGGCGGATGCGCTGCTCGCTGCTCTGCAGGTCGCGCTGGAGGCGATCGATCTTGTCGAGCTGCGCCTGCCACTCGAACTCGGTGTAACCGCACCCGACGAGGAGCGCGGGCGCGAGCAGCGCGAGCAGGCGCGCGGCGGCGCGGCGCCTGCCGCCCGGGCCCTGCCGCCGGCCGGGGCGCGCTCCGGCCGGGGAGCCGACGCGCGCCGTGCCGCCCTCGGAGACAGGGAGGGGAGGGGAGAGCCCCACACGTCCCTTCGCGCTCACCGCGGTGACACCCTGGGCAGGCCAATGCACGTGACAGGCTCCTTCCTCGTTCCTCGCCGGATTCTTCGGGTCGGTCCTCGGCGCGCCGGTGCGCCGTCGCGCCGAAGGGAGCGGCAGCCTATCCGAGCCGCCCTGGTCCGACAAGACGCGCGCCGCGTGGAGGCCCAGGCGAGCAGGCGCTCGATCTCGGTCGTCAGTCGTCACGTCGCTGGTGGCTGGAGGTGCCAGTGGAGCTCGCCGCGGCGGCGTCCCGGGCTCTCGGCGCCGTGGGCGGGGCGCGGGGTGGGCGATGTCCGCCCGCTCGCGGGTGGTGCGGCCCTCTGGGGGCTCACCGGAGGGGCTGAAGTGCAGGCGAGCCACAAAAGGGGCTCGCCGGAACGCAAGCCCCGGAGGTGAGCCCCCAGAGGGCCGCACCACCCGCGAGCGCCCGGTGGGGATGGCCGCCGTCCCGGCCGCGATGGCCGCGCCGCGCGGGCTCGGCGAGCTCGTGGATGCGGGGCGCTCAGGAGGAGGGGCGATGCGCTGCGGAGCCGCCGGCGCGATCCTCGACCGCAGTGACGACACCGGCCCGTCCACGACCGTCCTTGAAAAACGCATGTCGCGTCCTGCTCACCATTCCGCCATCGGTAAAACGCGCGAATCCCTGCTATCCCAATGCTCCTGATCGAGAGCCCCCCATCATGGATCTCGTGGTAGGATGGAAGGTGATATGAACGGAATTTCAATAAAATTCAGCGCGTGCGGCATTGCGTCGTCGGCCCTCTTGCTCGCCGTGAACGCGGCGGCCGCCTCGGCCAAGGTCGCGCTCATTCATTCCAATCCGGGCCTGGGAGAGGTCACCGCGAACGTCGCCGCGCTCGACGCCCTCGTCGAGGAGGCGTTCCAGAATGGCGCCGATATCGTGGTGACCCCCGAGCTCGCCACCACGGGCTTCTCGATCACCAGGGAAGAGGCGGTGGACAGCCTCGGGTTCACCTCTCCGTACCCCGAGCTGGACAACGTCCGCGATCTCGCCATGGCGTACCACGGTTATGTCGCCGTCGGCATCGCCGAGGTGACCCCCTCGGAGGGCGTATACAACACCATGGTGCTCTTCGGTCCCGACGGGCTCATCGAGACGCAGCAGAAGCGGGGGCTCTCCGGCTGGCACGACGCCGGCGACATCCCCTTCGACGTCATCACGACGCCCTACGGGGACCTCGGAATGCTCATCTGCTCCGATTCGTACCTTCCGGACTGGACGCGCATCATCGCGCTGGAGGGCGCGGACATCGTCCTGGTGCCGGCCAACTGGTGGGGGCGCGACGGGCAGGAGGAGATCTGGCAGACGCGCGCCAGGGAGAACGGCCTGTGGTTCCTCGCAGCGAACCGGTGGGGGACCGAGGTCGACGAGCGCTTCGGCGCTCCCTTCACCTACTACATGAACGACGCCCCGTCCGCCGCGATCAGCCCGGATGGGGACATCCAGCTCATCTACCGGACGGAGGACGACCCGCTGTCTCCCGGCGACACGATCCTGTACCAGACCGTGGTCGTTCCCGACGAGCGGATCGGGAACGCGAGCAACCCGGCCTACTCGCTCAGCCACCGGGAGCCGAGCGCGTACGGCGCGATCGCGAACCCGTACTACCGGCGCGATCTCGGCTACGAGCCGGCGCCCGGCCTGCCCACCGCGGGGCCTGTGCGCGTGGCGTCGATGGCTTACGAGCCGGCGCTCTTCCCTGCGCACAACATCACGACCATCAACCAGCTCTGGTCCACGCGGAGCCAGGACGCCGACGTGCTCGTCCTGCCGGGATTAGGGGTCTCCGTCCTGCCGGTGAGCTCGTCCAGCTCTGGCTGGCACTCGGCGTTCCCCTGGTCTGCGCTCCAGGGCTTCGTCGAGCAGAACGGGCTCTCCCTGCTGGTCACGACGGCGATCGAGTACGAGCACCAGGCGACATTGCGCGAGTCCCTGGTGCTCGTCCGTCCGGGGATGCCTCCCTCGCTGCACGCCCAGATCCACGACACCCCCTTCCTCGCGAACGGCAGCGGGGCCGAGCCGGTGCTGCTCGATCTCCCGAACGCCCGCGTCGGCGTGCTCACCGGGCAGGACGCCCTGTTCCCCGAGACAGGGACCCACCTCGCCAAGGCAGGAGCCGACCTCGTGCTCATCACCTCGACCTCGGGCTCGCGCGCGCCGAACGACCCGCTGAGCAGCATCGGCTACCACTGGGACGTCGACGCGCTCCGACGCATGTGGAAGACCCGCACGAACGAGGTGGTGCACCTGGCGGCCTCTGACTGGACGGGCAACGGCATCCTCGTCGCGAACGGCGGAGGCTACATCAGCAACATGGAAGACGTCGGCGCCGGCGGCCGGCTCAAGATCATGAGCCTGGACACGAGCACGGTGCGCCAGAAGTTCCTGAACAGTTACTATCCATTCGATCTCGCGGCCCTCCTCGACGACTGACCGCGCGATGCGCCGTCCCGTGCCGCGCCGGGCTGTCGCTGGGCGCGGCGCCGGCGCCGCCCGGACGTCCTCCGCCGAAGGATCCCCCCCGTGCTCCGCGAGACGGGGTATACTCCGCGGTATGGTCAAGCCCTCGACGCGCGAGGCACGCCACGACCGGGCGAGGCGGAGCCCCGCCCGCGCCTTGATGGTCCTTGGCACGGCATCGAACGTGGGAAAATCGTTGTTGGTCGTGGCGCTGGGGCGCTGGCTGCGCCGCCGCGGCGTCGATGTGGCGCCCTTCAAAGCGCAGAATATCGCCCTCAACTCCTATGTGACGCCGGACGGCGCCGAGATCGGCTGGGCTCAAGCGCAGCAGGCGTTCGCGGCCGGCGTCACCCCTCACGCCGACATGAATCCGGTGCTGCTCAAGCCGGGGGCCGCCGCCTCGGTGCAGGTCGTGGTGCGCGGCAAGGTGTCGCCGGAGCTCGGCGAGCTGCCGCCCGATCGGCGGCACAGCGCCCTGCGTCCCATCATCCTCGAGAGCTACCGCCGGTGCTCGACCCGCCACGACGTCGTCCTGATCGAGGGGGCCGGCAGCGCGGCGGAGATGAACATCAAGGCGCGGGACGTCTCGAACCTCTGGGTGGCGAGGGCCGTGGGCGCGCCGTGCCTGCTCGTGGCGGACATCGATCGAGGCGGCGTCTTCGCGTCGATCCTCGGCACGCTCTCGCTGCTCACCCCCTCGGAGCGGCGCCTCATCGCGGGGTTCGTCATCAACAAGTTTCACGGCGATAGCCGGCTCTTCGCCGACGGCGTGCGCTTCTTGGAGGAGCGCAGCGGCAAGCCGTGCCTGGGCGTGATCCCTCACCTGCCGGACATCTGCCTGAAGGCCGAGGACAGCGTGGCGCTCGCCGACGGGCCGCCCAGCGCGGGCGCGGACGACAGCCAGGCGCTGGCCATCGGCGTCGTGCAACTCCCCCACATCGCCAACCACACCGATTTCGACCCCTTGACGCGGGAGCCGGGCGTGCGGCTGGTCTACGTGACGCGCCCGGAGCAGGTGGCCAGCGTCGATCTGCTCATCCTCCCCGGCAGCAAGGCGACCGTCGCGGATCTGAGGTGGCTGCGCGAGCGCGGGCTGGCGGACGCGCTCGCCCGGCGCCGCGCGCGCGGCGGCCGCATCCTCGGGATCTGCGGCGGCATGCAGATGCTGGGGCAGAGCATCGAAGATCCTCACAAGGTCGAGGACGAGACCGGCGAGCCTGTCCAAGGCATCGGGCTGCTCCCCGTGAGGACGATCATGAGCGCTCGCAAGACGACGACCCAGGCGACCGCCGTGCTCGCCGAGCCGCGTCCGGGCGTGGGGGAGCTCGTGGGCTACGAGATTCACATGGGCTCGACCGAGCGCACCGACCCGGGCTGCAGGCCGCTGTTGCACCTGAGGCGGGCCGGCAGCGGAGACGTCGTCCTGGACGGGGCGCAGACGGAGGATGGCCGCGTGTCCGGCACCTATCTGCACGGCCTGCTCGACAACGACGCGTTCCGCCTTCACCTCGTGAACACCCTGCGAGGAGAGCGCGGCTGGCCGGCTCTGCCGGGCGTGCGCTCCTATCTCTCGGGCGGCTATGACGCCGAAATCGATCGCTGGACAGGCCACGTCATGCGGCACCTGGACGCGTCCTCTCTCTCTGGGATGCTGATCGGCGATGCGCCGCCGGGCATGCAGCCGGGGGGGCAAGGTTGACGTCTCATCGTCACCGGGACATGTTCGCCCCACACGTCGCGGCGGAGGGGCCAGCGTTGGCGAGGTCGAGCGGCAGAGCCGGGGCCACGGAGGAGGCGGCGCGGCACCCCGCCAGCCGCCCGGCCCGTCGCGCCTTCGTCCTCGGGGCGGCCTCCTCGGCGCTGCTCGCCTGGGCGTGCGACCCGCGCCCGCCTGCGGAGCGCGCCGACGCTCTTCGCATCATCTCGCTCGCCCCTTCCATCACCGAGACGCTCTTCGCCATGGGCGCGGACGAGAGCGTCGTGGGCGTGAGCGATTACTGCGACTACCCCGAGGGCGCGCAGCGCCGGCCCAGGGCGGGCACCGCGCTGACCCCGAACATCGAGGCGATCGCGAGCCTGCGCCCGACCCTCATCCTCAGCCAGCGCGCCCAGGGCTCGCGCGTGGAGGCGCTCAGGGCGATCGCGCGCACCGAGCTGCTGCCCTGGCTGACCCTCTCGGAGGTGCTCAGCAGCACGCGAGCGCTCGGCCGGCTGACGTCGCGTGAAGCCGCCGCGGAGGCGCTGGCCGCCACGCTCGAGGAGCGGCTCTCCCAAAGGCCTCCGGAGGGGGCCCCGCGCGTGCTCATGGTGCTCGGCTCCACCCCAGGGAAGATGAGCGAGATCTGGTTCCTCCGGCGCAACGCGCTCCACGGAACGGTGCTCGAGGCGGCCGGCGGCCGCAACGCGGTCGCAGAGGATATCTCCCGAACTCCCAACCTGCCGCTGGAGCGGGTCATCGCGCTGGACCCGGAGGTGGTGCTCATCCTCGTCGGCGTCGATCGGATCGAGGACAGCGTGGAAGCTCGCTATATCGCCGACTGGAAGGCGCTGCCGATCGCCGCGGCAAAGCGGGGTGCCATCCGTGTCATTCACGGCCCTGAGGTCAAGTCGACCGGGCCGCGTATACTGGGGCTCCTTGACAAGGTCACCGCGGCCATCCACGATGCGACCGCACATCCCCGATGACAGTCCTCGAGTTCGACCATGTCACGGTTCAGGTGGGCGCGCACAGGCTGCTCGACGACGTCACGCTGCGCCTCAGCGAGTCCGAGTTCGTCGCGGTCGTGGGCCCCAACGGCGCCGGAAAGACGACGCTGGTGCGCGTGGCGCTCGGTGTCATCCGGCCGTCCTCGGGCCGAGTGCTCGTCGATGGCGAGGCGCTCTCCTCGCTGTCCGGGAGGAGGCGCGCGGCGAAGCTCGGGTGGCTGCCGCAGCGCGGGGTCGTCCTCGAGCCGATCCCGGCCGTGGACTTCGTCGCCGCGGCCCGGTTTCGCTTCAGGGAGAGCCGGGGGCGCTCGCTCGCCGCGGCGCAGGAGGCGCTGGCCTCGGTGGGGGCGGCGGCGCTCGGGGGCCGCCTCATCACCGACATCTCTGGCGGCGAGCTGCAGCGCGTCCTCGTCGCGGCGCTCCTCGCCCAGGAGACGCCGCTCGTGCTGCTGGACGAGCCTGCAAACCACCTCGATCCGGCGCAGCAGTTCGAGCTCTACGGGCAGCTCGCGCGCCTCTGGCGCTCGGGCCGGAGCGTCCTCTGCGTCACCCACGACGCGAACGCGCTCGCGTACTCGGTCCACCACAGCGAGATCGATCGTCTGAGCGTGGTGGGGATGAAGAACGGGCGCATCGAGTTCGTGACGAGCTATGGCGCGGCGGAGTTCGGGGCCTCGCTCGGCGCCCTGTTCGGCGTCCGGATGCGGGCGGTGGACGTGGGGGGCCGGCGCCTGTTCGTGATCGAGCCGCCCGGCGCAGCTCCGCTCGCATGAGCCCCCGCGCCCGCGCCGGGGCGAGAATGGTCGCGCTCGTGCTGGGCGCCGCGCTCATCGTCGGAGTGTCCCCCTTCGTCGGCCCTCCGCTGGTCGGAGAGAGCGCTGAGTTCATCTTCTGGCAGCTCCGCGTGCCGCGCGTGCTGATGGCGGTCCTGGTCGGGGGGACGCTCTCGCTGGTCGGCGCGACCTACCAGGTGATCTTCTTCAACCCGCTGGCCACGCCCAGCACCGTCGGGACGACGGCGGGGGCGACGTTCGGCGCCCTGGTGGCCATCGTGTTCGGGGTCCGCAGCATGGTCTGGGGAGAGCTGCCGGTCCTCACCCTGTCTGCGTTCCTCGGGGCGCTGGGGGTGAGCGCGGCGGTGACGTTCGTCGCGTTGAGCAGGCGGGCGCGCAACAATGACATCATCCTCGCCGGCATCGCCAGCTCCCTCGCCGTCGGCGCCGCGTCGTCGGCCATCCAATTCTCTGCCGACGAGACCGCCGCGCTCGCCGCGGTGCGCTGGTCGCTCGGGTACCTGCCGCAGGTGGGATACCGTGGCATCGCCCTCTTGCTGCCGTTCGCCTCGATCACGGCGCTGGGCTTGATCGGCCTGTCGCGCTCCCTCGACGCCCTCGCGGCCGGCGAGGAGCTCGCGCATAGCCGGGGCATGAACGTCCCGCTGGTCCGTGCGATCGCGATCGGCTGCGGGGCGCTCGGCGTCGCCGGGTGCGTCGCCTGGTGCGGCCCGATCGCCTTCGTCGAGCTGATGGTGCCCCACGTCGTCCGGCTCACGCTCGGGAGCAACCGGCGCGTGCTGCTGCCCATGTCCCTGGTCGTGGGCGGCGCATTCCTGGCGCTATGCGACACGATCGCGCGAACCCTCATCGCAGGCGCCGAGCTGCCGGTCGGGGTCATCACCGCCGCGCTCGGCGCGCCGACCCTGGTGTACCTGATCGCGCGACAGTACAGGTGAAATAATTTGTCGTTGTTGTATCATTGTCGTGCGACAATGGTAATGATTGATACGGGTTGAGCGTTGCTTTAAAGTGGTCATCTCGGCGTCCACGATCTTCCTGGAGCGACGTATCAACCATGGCGAGCAGGAACTCCGCGAATGTTCTTGTCCTCGGTACATCCTCGTTGGTCGGGAAGACGCTGGTCACGCTGGCCATCTGCCGCTGGCTCAGCAGCCAGGGCAAGGCCGTGACCCCGTTCAAGCCCATGTCGATGTCGTCTGGACATGGCTCCTATCGCACGGCCTCGGGCGGGGAGATCCACGTCCACCAGGCGCACCAGGCCATCGCGGCGAACCTCGATCCCCACGTCGACATGAACCCGTTGATGTTCAAGACGGTCGGGGACAAGCTCGAGATCATCGTCTGGGGAGCACCTTCTCCGGGGCTATCCGAGATCCCGGTCTCGAATCGGTGCACCTCGCTCCGCGCCGTCATCACCAAGTGCCACCGCCGGCTCGCCGACAGGTTCGATCACATCATCATGGAGGGCTGCGGAAGTCCTGTCGAGCTGAACATCAAGGAGCGCGATCTGTCGAACTGCTGGGTCGCGGAGACCTTCGACGCCCGATGCGTGCTCGTCGGGAGCGCGGAGCAGACCGGCGTGTTTGCGTCCATCATCGGGACGCTGGCCCTCCTCACGGAGCGTGAGCGGTCGCGGGTCGTCGGGTTCATCATCAACAAGTTCCACGGCGATCCGGGCGGGTTCGCCGACGGCGTCCGCATTCTCGAGGAGAGGACCGGGATCCCCTGCCTCGGCGTCATCCCCTTCCTGTCCGGCATCACCATGGTCGGCCAGGAGAGCGGGGCGGCCCCGGCGCCGGAGATCATCGCATCGAGCGAGGCCTTCGCCAGAGAGATGGATCGCTGCGCGGAGCACATCATCAAGCACCTGAACCTCCGGCTCCTGGCGGAGCGCGTCCTCGCCGGCTCTCCTTCGATGTCCCTCGCGGAGCCTGAGCCCATGAGCGCCCGCGCGGTCCAGTGAGGCGGCAGCGCCCAGCGAGGTGATCGGTAGGATGCTCCGGGCGCTGCCGAGGTCATTTCTCGCGATCTGGTTCGGTCAGCTCCTGTCGACGCTCGGGACCGGCGCCAGCAGCTTCGTGATCACCCTGTGGCTCTGGGAGCGGACGCAGCACGCCGTCTCCATCACCACCCTCGAGCTGTGCTCGTTCGGCGTCGTCGTCCTGGTCAGCCCGCTCGCCGGCGTGCTCGTCGATCGGCTCGACCGGCGGTGGGCGATGGCGCTGGCCGACCTGGGGGTCGCTGCGGTGACGGTCGGGCTCGTGTGCATCCACGGGACCATCGGGCTGGAGCCGTGGCACCTCTACGTGGCCAAGCTGCTGACCGGCGCCTTCGTCGCCTTCCAGGCCCCGGCCTATCTGGGCGCGGTGACCGTCCTCCTGTCCAAGGAGTCCTATGCGCGCGCGAGCGGCATGATGTCGCTGTCGCTGTCGCTCTCCGGGTTGGTCTCCCCGGCGGCGGCGTCGGTGCTGTACCGCCACATCGGCCTCGATGGCGTTCTCCTGCTGGATGCGGCCACCTTTGCGATCGCCGTCGTCCTCCTGTTCCTCGTTCGTGTCCCCGAGCGCGCGCTGGCTATCGAGCCCAGGGCCCGCCCCCGGTTCGTCGAGGAGGCGATCTACGGTTTCCGGACGGTCTTTGGCAGCAAGAGCCTCGTCGGGCTGCTGTGTGTCCTCGCGGCCAACAATTTTCTGAGCATGTTCGGGATCCTGCTGCCGCCCTTGGTCCTCGCCCGGACGGGAGGTCACGAGGCAGCGCTGGCGTCGGTCATGGTCGCGGGCGCGGCGGGAGGCGTGGCCGGAGGCATCGCGATGGGCCTGTGGGGGGGGCCGCGAAAGCGCATCCAGGGAGTGCTCTTGATGATCTTTCTCAACGGCCTCTTCGGTCAGGTGCTGCTCGGCCTCGGTCGCGCGCCCGTGACCTGGGGCGTGGCGTCCTTCCTGACGTCTTTCTTCTTTCCGATCCTGTACGGGTGCAACCAGGCCATCTGGCAGTCGAAGATCCATCCCGACGCCCAGGGGCGGGTCTTCGCCGCGCGGCGCATCGTCGTCGATGCGATGGTCCCCGTCGCCATGCTCATCGCCGGCCCCCTCGCGGACTACGTGCTGGAACCGGCGCTCTCTCCGGGGGGGGCCTGGGTCCCGTTCCTCTCCTGGCTCGTCGGCTCGGGCCCGGGCTCCGGGATGAGCCTCCTCTTCATCGTCGCGGGCCTGGCCACCATGGGGCTCGCCGCAGCCGCGTACAAGATCCGCTCGATCCGAGAGATTGACGCTCTCCTCCCCGACGCCAGCGATTCTGCTTGCGCGCGGTACGAAGCCCTGTCAAGAGACGGCGCGTAGCGCTCAGAATGAAGTCCACCCTGACCGAGCAGCTCTCGCGCAACGGGTATGTCGACCCCGTTCCGGTCTTCGACCGGGCCGAGGCCGACCACTATCGACGCAGCTTCCTCGAGTCGCTGGGCGAGAGCGGAGGTCGCCCCGATCCACACGCGCTGTCGGGGTATCACCTCAGGCATCGATGGGCGTACGAGCTCGCCACGACACCGGCGCTCCTCGACCGTGTGGAGGCCATGCTGGGACCGGA
Source organism: Sorangium cellulosum (assembly GCF_004135735.1). Classification (GTDB taxonomy): domain Bacteria; phylum Myxococcota_A; class Polyangia; order Polyangiales; family Polyangiaceae; genus Sorangium; species Sorangium cellulosum_F. The sequence goes on from NZ_CP012670.1 coordinate 2,448,622, forward strand.
TCTGGTGCTGTGGGCGAGCCACGTCTGGTACAAACCGCCGCGATCGGAGGACATCGTCCCCTGGCATTGCGACGCCGTTTACTGGCCCGTCTTGAACCGCGACGTCAACTTGACGGCCTGGGTCGCGTTGAGCGCCTGTCATCGCGGCAACGGCGGCCTGCGAGTGATTCCCGGCTCGCATCGGACGATGCCCCACGACTCCCATATAACGGACATCGACGACTCGAGCGTCCCGATCGTCGAGCTGGAGATGACCCCCGGCCAGGCGACGTTCTTCTCCGGGTACCTTTACCACGGCTCGGAGAGAAATGGGAGCTCCAGTCCGCGTATCGCCTACGCGCTGCGGTTCACGAGGCCGGAGGTTCGGTTCGAGCGCGCCGCGGTGGAGTCGAGCTTCGGCTATCTGAGGACCATCCTCGTCCGAGGGGTCGATCGCTACCATTACAATGACTTCATGAAGACGCCGCCCCCTTTCTAGCCATGGAATATCGCCCTCTCGGCCCGACCGCCATCCGCGTCAGCCGCCTCGGTCTGGGGACAGTGAACTTCGGGCTGCACACCTCCGAGAGGGACGCGCATCTGCTGCTGGACAGGGCGACCGACTGCGGGATCAACCTCGTCGACACGGCCGAAGTCTACAGTGAGGGGCGAGCGGAGGGCTTCATCGGGAGCTGGCTGGCGCTCGGGCAGGGCCGACGAAGCAGGATCGTGCTGGCGACGAAGGTCTTCCGAGGGGCGGACGAGCGGCGCCTCTCGGCGCGTCACATCGTGGAGGCGTGCGAGCAGAGCCTCCGGCGGCTGAGGACAAACTGTATCGACCTCTACCAGGTGCACCACGTCGACCGGGCCTGCCCGTGGGAAGAGCTATGGCAGGCCATGGATCAGCTCGTGAGGGAAGGGAAGGTCTCGAGCGTCGGGAGCAGCAACTTCGCGGCATGGGACATAGCATTGGGCAACAGCGTCAGCCGACAGCGCCAGTGGCCTGGATTCGCCTCGGAGCAGAGCGTCTACAACCTCCGCAGGCGGTTGATCGAGCTCGAGGTCATCCCCTGCTGTCGGGCCCTCGGCATGGGGCTGCTGGCGTACAGTCCGCTGGGCGGCGGGCTGCTCTGCGGGGGCCTGACGAGCCCAGCGCCGGGGCGCCGCGCGGATGGCTGGGTCCGGCGCATCGCGGAGCAGCATCGAGAGCAGCTCAGCGCGTTCGAGGGCCTGTGTCAGCAGGCTGGGCATCGCACCGCCGACGTCGCGCTCGCCTGGGTTCTGCGCAACACGGCCGTCACGGCGGCGATCATCGGGCCCCGAACCGTCGAGCAACTGGCGCAGAACGTGGGCGCCATGGATGTGGCGCTCCGTGAGGAGATCGTGGCGAGGCTAGAGCAGATCTGGCCCGGCCCCGGCGGCGAGGCCCCGCAGGCGTACGCCTGGTGAACCCTGGGGCCTCATCGGGAGGGCCGACCTCACCATCACCACCATACCTCCAGGCCGCCATGCACGCTGCGCCCTGGCAACGGGAGCCCGACCACGTCGTAGTTCTGCGCGTCCAGTGCGTTGCTGAGCCTGGCGCGGGCCGAGATTCGCTTCTGCCAGAAGAGCGCGGACAGCTCCACGTCGACGCTGACCTGCTCGGCCATCACGATGAGCCCTGCCGGGTCGGCGACCCTGGAGGACCGGTAGAACAGGCGTGTGCCCAGCGCGATCCTGTCGATGGGCAACCACCGGAAGGGCTCCTGATAGACCTCCAGGTACGGCGCCGCGACGAGCCTCGCCTGGAAGGGGAGGACATCGTTCTTGAGCTGGCGACCCCGCGACGTGTCCCGCGGATCGAGCGCGGTGAGCGACACCTCGGCATGGACCGCGTCCAGGAAGGAGGTCGACGCGGTGAGCTCGACGCCGAGCAGCCGGGCGCTCCCGATGTTGAACGGCCGAACGACGCCGATCGAGGAGCGCCGGAAGCCGATCAGGTCGGTCGCCAGCCGGGTGAAGCCGAACACTTCGATGCTCGATCGATGACCCTTGAGCCGGGCGCCGACGTCGGCGGTGTACCCCTGCTCGACGCGGAGCTCGGAGTTGCCTCGCACGATCGGCGATGTGCCATAGAGCTCACCGAGGGAGGGGACGCGCACGTACCGGCCGACGTTCGCGAGGAGCGTCATGTTCCAGGGGAGCTCCAGGCGCGCGCCGAGGCGCGCGACAGGCTGGAGGGGCTCGCAGGCTCGACCGCCCTCCGGGCCGGCCGTGCCGTGGCACTCGATCGCCGCGAGGCCATGGATCTGGAGCGTCGGGGTCGGGGATGCCGCGACGGAGGCGCCCGCGCGCGTGAACGACCGGCTCGCGCGGAGGGGCTCGCCCTCCGGATGATCGAGGCCCAGGTGCTCGAACTCCTGCACCAGCGAAGCGCCGAGATCGAATCCCTGCAGGCGGTAACGGAGCCGCGCTTGCTGCGAGAGGCGGGCGCCGGCGCTCGCGGTCCACGGGAAGAGCAGCCCGAGCTCCATCCGCGGATCGGCGATCCGGGTGCTCGCCAGGATCGCCGAGGTGGTGAGCTCGAGCCAGCAGCGATCGTCGGGCTCGCCCGGGCGCGGCGCCGCGCACGGCAGCTTCGCCGAGGCCGCGCCGAGCCACCGCTGGACGTGCGAGCGCGCGGCGTGCGCCGGGATCACCGAGAGGCCGGTGACGCCTCGATCACGGACAAAGGCGTTCGCGAGCAGGGTGATCGCGCTGCGTCCGAGCCGAAGGCGGCCGATGCTCCAGAGATCGTAGGCGGTGTGATCCGCGTTGAACCGGTCGCGCGTCCGATCGTCGGTCCGGTCAAACGTCGTGCCCCGATCGTCGACATAGGGATAGTCGTTCCTCGCGCTCTCACGCCGGGCCGCGATCATCGCGCCCCCTCGCGCGTCACCCGTGGAGGCAGCCGCCCACGTCGCGAGCTCTCCGAAGCTGCCCACGCTGCCCCCAGCGCCAACCCTCGATCCCCGAGGCAGCACAGGGTCGAAGAAGATGGCGCCTCCGATCCCCAGCCGGTCGGCCTCGATGGGGGCATTGCCGCGGTAAATTTCCACGCGGTCAATCATCCATAGCGGAACGGCGGAGAGATCGGCTGTGCCGGTGACGTCATCGTTCAGCCGGATGCCGGCCAGGTAGATGGGCGTCTGGGCGCTGGTCGCGCCGCGGATCGACGCCGTCGAGAGATCGGAGCTTCCGCCGCCCTTCGAGAGCTGCACACCTGGGACCCGCTCGAGGACGTGGGCCGCGCTCTCGCCGGGCTGGCGTAGCCGCTCCCTCGAAACTTTGCTCGATGCAGCGCTCGGATCGCGCGAGCCCGGGCCCGGGGCGCGCCTGTCGGAATGGACGGTCACCTCGAGGACGGGCTCCTGCTGGGCCGCCGCCCCCGCCGCGGGCGTGACCACGCTGGCGAACGACGCCGCCGCGAGCGCGCGGCGCAGCGCGGTCGGTGACCTCAGGTCCATTGAGCGCCGACGCTCCCCGTCACGGCGAGATCAACGACCCGAGGGGTGCCCCAGCAGTCGGCGATACGAGCGGAGCGCGCCCGGGCGACGTCGCCGCCGAGGTGGTCCACGGCCACGATCGTCAAAATGGAAGCGCGGGCATCGGAGGAAAAGTCAATGCGTCGCAGCCGGAGGATCATGGCGGTGCCATGTTGACATAAAATGGGACGTCCTGGTATGGCCCTTCTGAAGGCGGACGCGCGGCGGGCAGCGACCGAGGTAGGCGCTGCGGTCCTACGTCTCTTCATCAGAAATCGCGGATCCCGGTGTTCTCTGGGAGGATGACACATGGACCTCCGATGTCTCGTCGACAGGATCGGGCGCCTCGTGCGCGCCAGCTACGCGAATCACCCCGTGGCCTGGCCAGCCACCCTCGTGCTCGCCGTCGGCTGCTCGGGCGGCGCCTCGGGCAACACGCGATCGCCGCCGCCGGCACCCGAGGCGGACGTGACGGTGACGATCGCCCTCCTCCACATGGCCCCGGAGCTCGGCCGACGAGACCCCAACGTCGCGAAGATTGCGCAGCTCGTCGAGGAGTCGCTGAGCAAAGGCGCGAAGATCGTCGTCGCGCCAGAGCTCGCCACCACGGGATACTCGATCACGGCGCAGGAGGTGAGCGGGGGCCTGGGCTCGGTCTCGCCCTTTCCGGAGCTCGATCGGATCCGAGATCTCGCCGCGAGGTACGCCGCGTACGTCTATGTCGGCGTCGCCGAGCGGACGCCATCGACGCCGGCGTTCAACTCGGTGGTCATCTTCGGCCCAGGCGGCCTCCTGGGCGTGGAGCGCAAGCGCGGGACGGCGCCGTGGCATGCCCGTGGAGACCTTCCGTTCACGGTCGTCCCGACGCCGTACGGCGAGCTCGCCGCCGTGATCTGCTCCGACACCTACCTGCCGGACTGGGTTCGGATCGCGACCTTGCAAGGCGCCGACGTGGTCGTCGCGCCGGCCAACTGGTGGGGGGCCTACGAGCAGGAGGCGATCTGGGCGACGCGGGCACGCGAGAACGGCGTCTGGATGGCCGTGGCGAACCGCTGGGGCAAGGAGATCGATCGCCGCGGGCCGGAGCCGTACGTTTATGACATGAACGACGCGCCGTCGGTGGTGATCGACCCCCAGGGGAGGATCCGGCTGCGTCACCGGGCGATGGACATGCCGGCCCCGGCCGACGAGATCCTCTATGCCACGCTGTCGATCCCGCGGGCGCGGATCGGAACCAAGAGCAACCCGACCGATACCGTCGCGAACCGGCGCCCGCAGGCTTACCCGGATCTCGCGGGCCCCTGCTTCGCGCCATCGGCCCCCGCGTCCTGCGAGACCGGCCTGCCTCCTGCCGGGAAGGTCGGGGTCCGCGTCCTCTCCTACGTACCTCGGGCCGATCCGGCTGCGAACCTCGACCTCGTCGCCGCGAGGTGGGGCGACGCTCCAGCCGAGCTGGTCGTGCTGCCGGCGCTGGGGATCTCCGGAGCGGCCGCGCAGGCGCCGCTCCCGGACTGGAGCCATCCCCCGTGGTCGTCATGGCGGGAGTTCGTCGAACGGAAGGGCGTCCAGCTGCTCGTCACCACGATCCTCGAGAGGCCATCTGGCACCGGCGCGCGTGAGTCCTTGCTCGTGCTGGAGAAGGGGAGGCCGCCGCGGACGATCCCCGCGATCCACGCCGCCGCAGCGGACCCGGGGAGCGGCAGGAGGCCCGAGCTCGTCGACCTGCCCGGTGCGCGCGTGGGGCTCTTGACGGGGCACGACGCGGTGTTCCCCGAGATCGGCGTCGCGCTGGCCAAGGCCGGCGCGGACATCGTGGCGATCCCCTCGAGCCTCGCGTCGGCTGGTGGCGTCTGGGACAAGGAGGCGCTCCTGTCCGCCTGGAAGACCGAGACGAACGCCGGCTTCCACCTGGCGGCGTCGGATGCCGCGGGCTTCGGGCTCCTCGTCGAGAGCGGCGGGACGTACAGGATCTCGACGACGGAGCTCTCGGCCACGGATCCGGTGAAGGTCCTCGCGCTCGACACCCCCCCGGTGCGCGGCCGGAAGCTCAACGTGTATTACCCGTTCGATCTGGGCGTGCTCCTCGGGCAGAGCGCTCCTCCAGGACGAGGGCAGGGGCCGTGAGCGCTCCGAGCCGGCCAGGGCCGACAAGACGCGCGCGCCGGGAGCGCGGCGCGCGCCGCGGCCGGCCGCGCTCGGGTTGGATTGCCTCCTTCCTCCTCGCCCGCGATCGGCCATGGGGTGTCCCGCAGGCCGTGGCGTGAGCGCGGTCCCTTGGATGCATGGATATCCCTGGCTACGCGCTAGGGCAGGCCTCTTCGAAATCGAGGCGGGGGTTGCGCGGGTAGAGCTTCGCCGGATCGCCGTGGCCCAGGTTGATGAGGAGGATCGATTTCTTTTGTCGTTCATGAGCGAGGATTCTGAGGACTGGACGCGCCTGTATCAATGCATCAACAGTTGGAAGAACCTGCCAGGATTTGATCCAGATGGACGAGCCCCTCGAGACCGCCGAGCTCCTCGCCTTCTCGAAGACCGTGGAGGCCCGATCCCTGTCCCGCGCCGCCGCCGAGCTCGGCGTCCCTCGCGCCACCATCAGCCGCCGCCTCGCGCGGCTGGAGGAGCGGCTCGGGGTGCGCTTGCTCCGCCGGACGACGCGCAGCCTCGCCCTCACCGACGCGGGCGAGGCGCTCTACCGCCACGCCCGCGTCGTGCTCGACGCCGTCCACCACGCCGAGGCGAGCGTGCGCAGGGCCGACGACGTCGTGCGCGGCGAGCTGCGCGTCTCGGTGCCGCCGGGGCTGGGCGCGGGCTTCAGCGCGATGCTCTGCGATTTTGCGCGGCGGTACCCCGAGGTCCGCCTCCACGTCCACAGCACGACCCAGCACGTCGACCTCCAGCGCGGCGGCTACGACCTCGCGCTCCGCGCGAGCTCCGCGCTCGAGCCCGGCCTCGTCGCCCGGAAGCTGGCGCGCACTCCGCTCCTCGCGGTCGCCTCGCCCGCGTACCTCGAGGCCCGCGGCACGCCGCGCACGCGCCGCGATCTGCGGAGCCACCGCTGCATCATGGGCTTCGCCCGGGGGGAGCTGCCGCAGACGCACTGGCCGTCCTCCGGCGGTAAGTTCCAGGTCGAGGGCGCGCTCTTCACGAACGACATGCACCTGCTCTGCGACGCCGCGCTCCAGGGTCTCGGCGTCGCGCTCTTACCGCAACAGGTCGCGCGCCCGCACCTCGAGAGCGGCGCGCTCGTGCACGTGCTGGCAGGCGCGATCCAGGCGGACGCGCACCTGGCGGTGATCTACGCGGAGCGGGAGTTCATGCCGCCGCAGCTCCGCGCCTTCATCGACGCGGTGATGGCGTGGGGAGGGGGGATCTCCTCCCACGGGCGGACGCGCCGAAGCCGAAGCGGGCGGCGAAGAGCGACCCGCGGCCGCGATCGAGATCGCCCGGCGACACCCGGCGCGGCTCCGGATGGCCTCCCCCCGCAAGCGGTCGCGTGAGCGCGGCCCGCTCGATGCGTGGATGAGCGCTTGATATAGCGTCACGAGCTGCGCGCCCCGGCTCACTGCGCGCCCGGCTTGCCGGGATCGTCGCTCCAGACATTGGCGTTCCCGTGCGCCTCGAGCGGGCCTCGCTGCGGGCGGACGACGCAGAAGCGCTGTCCTGTCGGCGCCTCCATCACCCACCAGCGCTGGATGAACTCCACGCGCCGCGCCCCGAGCGCCTCGAGCCGGCGCACCTCGGCGTCGAGATCGTCCGTCTCGATGTCGAGGTGCGTCCGGCTCGGGTGATCGACCTTCTGCACGAGGACGATGGGCTCATCGGCCCGGGTCTCGAGCTCGCGGTAGCCGCCGGCGACCGGCGCGGCCTCCTTGACGGGCTTGCCGAGGGCGCGGCCCCAGAAGTCCGCCGCGGCGTCGATGTCCTCCACCTTGCAGTCAATCACGAGAGCACAAAGGCGACTCCGGTGCATGCGATCTCCCTCCTGCTGGGCGGCGCCGCGAGCTTAGCGTATGGCGGCACGGTCGCGCACGCGCACGAGAGACGGGGGCGGCAGACGGAAGACGGGAGAGGGAGATGAGAATGCCTCACCCCGCGGCCGTCATCGCGGGCCGAGGACCGCGCCGACCGCGCAGCGAAACAGCCCGGGCGCGAGGGCGAGCGCGGACAGGACGCCGTCCCGGAGGCGCGGGCGCCGCGCCACGAAGAGCACCGCCCGCGTCGCCACCGCGTAGCGCCGGTAGGCCCGCCGGAACACGCGCTCGTACGCCGCGAGCGGGGCGGCGCCGCCGCCGCGCAGGGCCGCGTCGAGCGCGGTCGACAGCGCCGCCGCGCCCACGAGCGAGAGCGACAGCCCCTCGCCCGTGATGGCGTCGATGTAGCCGGCCGCGTCGCCGACCAGCGCGAAGCGGTCGTCGTGGAGCCGGGCCGACGCCCGCTCGAGCGGGCCGCTGCCGCGCGGCGTCGAGTCGGCCTGTGCCCCGGCGACCCGGTCGGCCAGCGCCGGGAAGCAGCGCACGAGGCGCCCGGCCGACACGCCGCCCCCGAGCCGCTCGCGGTCCCACAGGAACGCCACCCCCACGCGCCGCGGCCCCGCGGGCGTCACGTACGCCTCCACGCCGTCGCCGAGGTGCACCTCGACGAACGAGGTCCACGGCGCGCACCGGAAGTGCTGGCGCAGGCCGAGCCGGCGCGCGCCCGAGGGCGGCGCGTCCCAGCCGAGGGCGCGCCGGACGCGGGAGCCGAGGCCGTCCGCGCCGACCACGTACCGCGCCTCCACCACGCGCCGCCGCGTCACGAGGCGCGCGCCGCCCTCGGTCCGCTCGACGCCGAGCGCCGGCTCCTCCGCGCAGAGCTCCGCGCCGGCGCCGCGCGCCCGCGCCGCGAGCGCCGCGGAGAGCGCCGTGCGGCGCACGCCGAGCCCCCCGGGCGGCGGCAGCGGCGCCTCGACGCGGAGCCCGTCGGCCCGGAGGTACCGGATCCCCTCGATGGGCGCCCGCTCGGCCGGGTCGATCGCGGACAGCACGCCGAGGTCCGCGAGCGCGCGACACCCCTCGGGCATCACCCCCTCGCCGCACGCCTTGTCGATCGGCCACGCGGCCTGATCCAGGACGATCACCGCGTGCCCCCGCGCCGCGCAGCCGATCGCGACCGCGAGGCCCGCCGGCCCCCCGCCGACCACGGCGACGTCGCACCGCGCGCTCACGGCCCGCCCGGCGCTCACGGCCCGCCCGGCGCTCACGGCCCGCCCGGCGCTCACGGCCCGCCCGAGAGCTCCCCGGCCCCGGGCGGGCGGCGGCCGGGCACGAGCCGCGGCAGGCCGCGCATCCGCGCCGCGTAGGCGGGCCCGAGCGCCTCCTCCTCGGCGCGGATGCGCACCGCGAGCACGAGCGCGTTGAGGGCGCTCCACACGAGCGCGGTCAGCCACGCGCCGTGGATCATGGGGATGGCGATCATCTCGACGATCACGGCCGCGTAGTTCGGGTGGCGCAGGTACCGATAGGGCCCGCCCACGACCGGCGGCGCCCCGGGCACGACGATGATCCGCACGTTCCACTGGTCCCCCAGGGTGTGGATGACCCAGGTCCGCAGCGCCTGCGCCAGCAGCGCGAGGGCCAGCGCCGCGAGGCCGACGGGCCCGGGGAACGGCCGGCCGAGCCAGAGGACCTCGAGCGCGCAGGCGGCGAGGAAGGCGCCGTGCATCCCCGCCATCACCCGGAAGTGCGCCCGCCCGACCTCGACGCCGCCCCGCGCGAAGGCGCGCCGCGCGTTGCGGCGCGAGAGCGCGAGCTCGGCCAGCCGCTCGACCGCGACCGCGCCCAGGAAGGCGAGGTACAGCCGCTCCGAGGTCACCATCGGAGGAGCGCCATCTCCGAGCAGAAGCCCGGGCCGAACGCCATCATCACGCCGTGGTCGCCGGGCCGGGCGCACGGCTCGTCCAGGAAGTCGCGCAGCACGAACAGCACCGACGCCGAGGACACGTTGCCGATCTCGCGCAGCGACCGCCACGAGCGGTCGAGCGCGTCGCCGGGCAGCTCCAGCGTCTCGGCGACGGCCTCGAGCACCTTGGGCCCGCCGGTGTGGACGATCCAGTGGCGCACGTCGCGCCGCGACAGGCCGTGCCGCGCGAGGAACGCGTCGACGTCGCGCCGCACGTGCTCGCGCACGAGCGCGGGGACGCCCGCGGAGAGGACGACGCGGAAGCCGGAGTCCACGACGTCCCACCCCATGATGTGCTCGGTGTCGGGGTAGAAGACGGCGTGGGTCGCGAGCACCGCGGCCCCGCCCGCGCGGCCGCTCTTGCGGGCGGCCTGCGCGCCGCGCGCCACGACGGCCGCGGCGCCGTCCGCGAAGAGCTGGGCGGCGATGACGTTCGCGGCGGAGGTGTCGTCGCGCTGCAGGGTGAGCGAGCAGAGCTCGACCGACAGCAGGAGCGACGTGTGGGCGGGGAAGGCGCGCAGCGTGTCGGTGACGCGCGCGACGCCGGCCACGCCGGCGACGCACCCGAGGCCGAAGATGGGGGTGCGCTTGACGTCGCGCCGGAAGCCGAGGCGGTTGACGAGCCGGGCGTCCAGGCTGGGCGCCGAGATGCCCGTGACCGAGACGAAGACGATCTGGTCGATGTCCTCGGGCAGGAGCCCCGCGCGCTCGAGCGCGGCGCGACAGGCGCGCTCGCCGAGCTCGAGCGCGCACGCGTTCCAGCGGCGGTTCTGCTCGGCGAACGTCGAGGCGGCGTGGTAGGCCTCGACCGGCATGGCGAGGTGCCGCCCCCGGACCTCGATCGACCGCTGGACCCGCTCCACGAGCGCGAGCGCGTCCCCCTTTCCGGCCCAGAGCCGGCGCAGCCCGGCGCACGTCTCTTCCTGCGTTGCGTAGTGCGGCGGCAACGCGGTGCCCACGGCGGCGATCATCGGAGCGAACGGCATCTCGTGGTGTCCGGTGCTCATGGCAGGCGGCAGTCTCTCATCATGTCATGCAGCGGGCCATGACGATTCCGTCCCGTCGCGTCGCCAGAGCGCCTGTTGGCATAAAGGATGACGGAGGAGTCAGGGTTCTCCCGAGCACGAGATGTGGGGTTCTCCGGAGGCTGGTCGCGCGCGCGAACACGGCGTGTCGAGGCGACTCGAGCGTCGCGCGCAGCCCGCCTGCCCAGACGGCGCAAGCGCGACGCGCGCGGCGGGGCGTGAGCGCGGCGGGGCGCCGGTGCGACGGGGCGTGAGCGCGGCGGGGCGCCGGCGCGACGGGGCGCGAGCGCGGCGGGGCGCCGGCGCGGCGGGGCGCGAGCGCGGCGGGGCGCGAGGGCGGCGGGGCGCCGGCGCGGCGGGGGGCGGCGGCAGGGAAGGGAGCTGTCCTCCTTCCTCGCTTGCCCGTGTTCCTGCAAATCTGCGCTTGATCCGCGCGGTCCGCTGCGCCAGAGGTCTCGCCGGGAATGGCGAGCCCCCGAGCTCCGGCGCTCGTCCACCGATCGACATGGCTCAAGGTTACCTCTTCCTGATCATCGCCCTCCTGTTCAACGCGACCGCGAACATCCTGATGAAGCTGGCGTCGCGGCGCGTCCCCTCGATGGAGGGGCTGTCGCTCGTCCAGAAGGGCGTCGCGCTCGCGACGAATGTCCACCTCGTGCTCGGGCTCGTGCTCTTCGCCTCCAACATCCTGTTCTATGTGCTGGCGCTCAAGCGCATCAACCTGTCGATCGCCTATCCGATCATGTCGTCGGGCGGCTTCCTCATCATCTCGGTCTTCTCGGTCTACTATCTGCGCGAGACGCTGACGGCGTTGCAGGTCGGCGGCATCGTCTTGATCGCGGCGGGGATTGCGATGGTCGCGTACAACATGAGCTAGCAGCGAGGCGTCGCCCGAGGGCGAATCTGCGCTGGTGAACCGGTGCGATCCGCCGCTTCCGAGGTCCGATGGGAGCGCCAGCCCCGCGCCCCGCGCCTTCGCGTACGGCGGCGCGGGGCAGCGCGCGACCCGGGGTGCATCAGGCCGCCGGCGTGCGGCTCGCCGCCGGCGCGGCCATCGTCGCCGCCTCGCCGGCCGGCGCGGACCTGGCCGAGGCGGCGCCCGCCGGCCGTCGGGTCCAGAGCCCCGCGACGAACCCGACGAAGGCCAGGACGCCGGCGATGAACAGGGTGTCTCCGACCAGGCGCATCCAGCGCAGCGCCTCCAGGACCGGCTGCTGCGGGAAGTCCGCGCTCCGCGCGTACCAGAGCCCGTGCTCGACGCTCGCCCACGCCTGCGCGAGCCCGAGCGAGAGCAGCCCGTAGACGCCGAACAGGGCGGCGTGCGCGTGCACCGGCGTGGTGTTCAGGCCCTGCATGTCATAGTGGGCGAGCGGCGGGTTGATGAGGAAGCCGAACAGGCCCGCACCCACGAAGCTCCAGAAGGCGACCGCGACGAAGGACTTGATGGGCCAGGCATAGGCCTGCATCCACCCGGCCCGGTGCTGCATCTGCCACGTCCCGTACGCCTCCATGCCGACGAGGACGAGCAGGACCACCTCGATGGCGCTGAAGCTCGCGCCGATCGCCATCGCCGAGACCGGCGTGCCGCTGAAGTAGAGGGGGTGGAGCGTGCCGGGGATGCCCGAGATGAGGAAGATGGATGTCGAGAGCAAGGTCGCCCTGGCCGCGCTGTCGGGGCGCAGGAGCCCGAACTGCGTGAAGAGGAACGCGATGGCCGCCGTGGCGAAGACCTCCATGAACCCCTCGACCCAGAGGTGCACCACCCGCCAGCGCCAGTATTCCATGACCGACTAGTGCGCGGTCAGCGCCCCCAGCCCGACCTGGAGCACGAGCAGCGCGACCACCACGACGCAATATTTGCCGACCGCGCGCATGGATGGCGTCAGCGTCCACCTCGAGAGCGGGCGGAAGCGCGCTCTCTCACGTCGGGGTTCGGCCAGGCGGCTACGAGGCGAGGCGCGCCTTGGTCACGACGAGGGTGAGATCCTCTTCCGCGGCGATGGAATGACGTACGCCCGGAGTCATGTCGATCACATCGCCGCACCCGATGCGACGAGGCTCGCCGGCCACCGTGAAGACGCCTGAGCCGCCCACGACGACCACCACCGCGTCGACCGCGGCGTGATGCTCCGGGACGCCGCTGCCTGCCGGGACGATGAGCCGGAGGACCTCCAAGCCCTCGCGCTGCACGACGGTCTCCCGGCCAATCTGCCGGTGCTTCGTGGACTCTGTTTTTCCGGTGCTCATGGCCTTCCTCCTTTGAACATCGACCTGGGCGCCGGCCCTATCGGGTCGGCGGCTCTTCCATCGCGGCGATCGCGATGGCCGAGTGCGCGAACGCGCCGCCCGCGCGCATCTCGGCGGCGACCCAGATGGCCTCCATGATCTCCTGCTCACTCGCGCCGTGTCGGAGCGCGCCCTGGGTGTGCCCGCGGATGCAATACGGGCACTGCGTGACGTGCGCCACGGCGACCGCGATGAGCTGCTTCATCTTCGCCGGCAGGGCGCCCTCGGCGAACACGCGCTTGCTGAACTCGCGGAAGGCCTCGTCCGGCTCGGGCGCGAGATCGTGCCGTTTCTGTGACATCTCCTTCGATTGCAGCGGGTACACTTGGTCTCCCATCGGCTTCTCCTCGGAACTGGCCCAGCAGTTTTTTCATAGGGAGATTGCGCCGCACAAGCAAGGAGAGCCTTTCCATTTTGCGTCGGGCGCAACCCGCGCCGGCTACGGCCTTCGGTCGATCGGCGAGCGAACCACCTCGTCGCAGCGGGGACGGCTGTGATAGGCTGCCGCGCGCACGCCGCTCTGGCCCGAACGCCTTCACCCCGGAGAGTGCCCCTATGTCGACCCGAGCGCTCCTGCGCGTCTCCCTCGCCCTGCTCCTCGCGACCGCCGGCTGCGACAGCGCCGCGGAGGACGACGGATCGCAGCCCGCGCCCAGCGCCTCCGAGCTCCCCTGCGAGACCGGAGAGCCGATGATCCGGACCGATCTCTTCTTCGGCCTGGATCGGTTCGAGGAGCCCCCCGTAACGGCCGAGGAGTGGCAGGACTTCGTCGACACCGCGGTGACCCCCCGGTTCGAGGACGGGCTGACGCAGTTCGACGTCGACGGCCAGTATCTCGCGACGACCGGGGAGCTGATCCACGAGGACAGCCGGCTGATCATGCTCCTGCACGACGGCGGCCAGTCCGCGTCGGACGCCATCGACGCCATCCGCGAGGAGTACAAGGCGCGCTTCGACCAGGAGTCCGTGCTCCGGATCGACGAGCCCGTCTGCGTCGATTTCTGACGGCGGAGCGCCGCCGCCGCCCCGCTCGGCCGCGTCGGCGGCAGGTCCTCGACGATCTGCCGCCGTGCCATGGAGATCGTCGGCGCGTCTGCCGTGGCCCCGGGGCCCGCGAACGCCGCGGGCGACCAGCCACGGCGAGGCGTTGAGCTCGGAATCCGTATCTGCCGACGCCGGTCGCCGCTCTTCGTTCTGGTTGCTCACCAAGATGGTGTGTGTTGTATTCGATTCTAGAGCGATAAACGGGTCGAGGCCGCCTGAGAAGCGCAGAGGCTCGAACCGCCAAGGCGCCAAGGACACCAAGGATTGATTCTCTCCTTGGCGCCCTTGGCGGTTGAACTCTCGCTCGTTCAACGCGATAGGTGCTCTAGGCTATCAGTCGGATCTGCTGTGCGCAACCGACGCCACATGATGGGTCGCGAGCTCCTTTGGGCATACGTGTGGTGAGCACAGGGGTGGAACCTGCTGGCGCGGTCCGACGTCGACGGCCAGCGCCGCGCGGCCACGGCCCCTGCGCAACGCCGGGTCTCCGGCCGTCATCACGCTCGATCTCCGCGCCCGCCAGGCGCGACCGAGGCGCGCCCCGAGATCGGGCCCCGTGCGTCGAGCTCGCCCCGGCAGGCGTGCGCCCGAGACGTCTCCCTCGCCTGCGTCGCCTCGCCGTTGCCGATACCCGACCGTGATGGTCCGCCCGACGGCGGCAATCATCGTCGGCCGCGCGCTCCGCGCTCCGCGATTCGCGCTCTCTCCGCGTTCTCCAGGAGAGCGCCGTGACCACGAGGGCAGAACGAGCATGTCAGTCGGATAGTCGTCTGACCCGAACAGCGCCTCTCGCTGACGTGCTTATTCGTGTATTGAGGGAAAAGTCTTGACCCGGGGGGATCGTGGGGCCAAACCAGCATCCCTGCCGATGGGCTCAGCAGATGGGCGCCGCGCGCTGCGTTCAAGCTGGGTTGATGCGCTCGCGGCGCTCGGGCGGTGAGCGCTCGACGCGAGCGCGCCCTCCGGCTCGGTCTGGCATAGGGAGGCCTACGTGCGGATGAAGCTCTACTGGCTTTGGGGATGTGCGATGGCGACGATCGCTGTCGCAGGATGCTCGGACGCCAGCGCGCCTCCGGAGACGGAGGGGGTCGCCCCAGGCGAAGAGGCGCTCGTCGGATCATCGCATTCGCCCGGATCGGGGAGGACGGTTTACGCCGACGTCGTCGCGATAGATCAGACGGTGGTCTATGACCGCTCCGGCGCGTTCAACCCGGGGGGGATGGTCTATGCCCTCCGGCGGGACGTGGTGGCCGCCGACCCGTCACGGCCGGTCGGCCCGGGCAACGCGACGCTGCGGCCCGGAAAGCGCCCGAGGCCGCTCGTCCTGCGGGTCAACGCCGGCGATGAGCTCGTCATCTCGTTCACGAACTGGCTCGCGCCGAGCGGCGCGACGCTCCGGGCGCTCTCCCCGACGACCCGCCACGCCTCCATCCACGTGGTCGGGCTCCAGATCCGGAACATCGACGCGCTCGGCGGGAATATCGGGCAAAACGACAGCGCGCTGGCCGCTCCGGGCGAGACGCGCACCTATGAGCTCTTCGCCGGCCGCGAGGGCACGTTCCTCATGCACAGCGCGGGCGCCATGGCCGGCGCCGACGGCACCGGCAGGCCGCTGCGGCAGATCTCCCAGAGCCTCTTCGGCGCTGTCCACGTCGAGCCGCGTGGCGCGATCGCGTACCGCTCGCAGGTCACGGCGGCCGAGCTCGAGGCCGTCACCTACGACACCAACCCGGACGGCACGCCGCGCATCGACTACGAGGCGGTCGATCCGTCCGGCGTGCCCATCCTGAGGATGATCAACGACGAGGGCGAGATCGTGCACGGCGATCTCAACGCCATCATCACCGGCTTCGACAGGACCGAGGTCGGGACCGCGGCGTCCGTGGACGAGGGATACTTCCGCGAGTTCACCGTGATATTCCACGACGATCTCGGCGGGCTCCAGGCCTTCCCGGAGCTCCAGAGAGACCCGGTCTACCACGGCGTGCGCAGCGGCTTCGGCGTCAACTACGGCGCGGCCAGCCTGGGCAACGCCGTCCTCGCCAACCGGAGCAAGCTCGGCCCGAGCAAGGACTGCGCGGAGTGCAAGTTCGAGGAGTTCTTCCTGAGCTCGTGGGTGATCGGCGATCCGGCGCTGAACATCGAGCGGGACCCGGACAACAACGCGGTTCGAGCGCTGTACCCGGACGATCCCTCGAACGTCTCCCACGGCTACCTCGGCGATCCGGTCCGCATCCGGAACCTGAACCACGGGCCCAGCGACACGCACGTCTTCCACGTGCACGCCCACCAGTGGCGGCGGTCGCCGGGTAACGACAACAGCGCTTACATCGACTCCCAGACGATCGGGCCCAAGGCGGCCTTCACCTACGACATCAGCTACGGCGGGGGCGGTAACCGCAACCTCACGCCCGGAGATGCCATCGTTCACTGTCACCTGTATCCCCATTTCGTGCAGGGGATGTGGGGGCTCTGGCGCAGCCACGATGTCTTCGAGGCGGGCACGCCGGACCGGTCCCTCCCGGACGGCGAGATCGCGGAAGGTACGCCCACGCCCGCGGTCGTGCCCATCCCGGACGTGGCGATGCCGCCGATGCCCACGTACGCGCCGACGAAGGTCCGGCTGCCCAGCGGGAGGAAGGTCGTGCGCCCGGCCCTGCCCGGATATCCTCACTACATCGCCGCGCTGCCCGGGCACCGGGCGCCCCAGCCGCCGCGCGATGTCGAGCACGACGGCGGCTTGCCGCGCCACGTCATCACGAGCGTCCCCCCGGGCGCCGTCGAGCGCGGCGCCCGCGGCCCCTTCGATGTGCAGATCTACGAGGCCAACGTGAAGCTCCTGCCGTCCGACGGCACCCGGGCGGAGCGCGCGGCGAGCAGCTTCCATGCGGGGCAGTTCCCGGGGGCCGTGCGGGCCACGACGCGCTACGGCTTCCCGGCGAAGGGCTACCCGGCCTTCACCCCGAAAGGCAAGCGGGCGCTCTTCCTCGTGAACGGCCAGCCCCCGGCCCCCGGCGCCCCCTACGCCGACCCCTGCCCGCCGGGGGCGCCGGTCCGCACCTACCGCGCGGCCTACGTCCAGATCGACGCCACGGTGAACCGCGCCGGCTGGCACGATCCGCAGGCGCGCACGATCGTCCTGGAGGAGGACTACGACGCCACCCTCGAGGGCACGAGGCCGCCGGAGCCGCTCTTCATCCGCGCGGAGTCCGGCGAGTGCGTCGTCTTCCACGCGACGAACACCATCCCGGACGCGCTCGAGGCGGACGGTTTCCAGATGTTCACGCAGACCGACGTCATCGGTCAGCACATCCATCTCGTGAAGTACGATGTCACCTCGTCGGACGGCGGGGCCAACGGCTTCAATTACGAGGACGGGACGCTCGCCGCGCAGGAGGTGGTGTCGCGCATCAACGCGGCGAACGCCGCCGGCGGCGCCTTCGTCGCCGACGGCGCCGTCGCCGAGTCGGGCAGGCGCGTGATGCTCGAGGCGAAGCCGCACCCGCGCCTCGCCAGCGCGCCGCTCGGGGCGCAGACGACGACGCAGCGCTGGTTTGCCGATCCGATCGCGACCAGGGCGGGGAAGGACCGCGCCCTCGGCACGGCCTTCACCCACGATCACTTCGCCCCCTCGTCCCACCAGCACCACGGCCTGTACGCGGCGCTGGTCGTGGAGCCCGCGGGCTCGTCCTGGCGCGACCCCGAGACCGGGGAGATCTTCGGCACTCGCCGCGACGGCGGGCCGACGAGCTACCGCGCCGACATCCTGTTTCCGCCCGGCGACGGGCGCGCGCCGTTCCGCGAGTACAACCTGAGCTTCGCCGATTACGCCATCGTCTACGACGAGTGCGGCAATCCGGTGAACCCGCCGTCGTACGAGCTCGCGCCGCTGCCGGAGGCGGTCGCGCACGTGGGCGTCCTCCAGGAGCCGCTCTCCTGGCGCGATCCGGGGGCGGGGCTCATCAACTACCGGCACGAGCCCATCCCGCTGCGGATCGCCAGGCGGAGCTGCGCGACGGGCCGGGTGACCCCGAAGCGCGGCGCCGCCGGCGAGATGCACAACGTCTTCAGCTCGAGGGTGCACGACGACCCCTTCACCCCGCTGCTCCGGGCGTACGAGGGGGACCGCGCGATCATCCGCCTCATCCAGGGCACGCAGTCGGAGCAGCACGTCTTCTCCTTGCACGGGAAGAAGTGGCTCAACGAGAGCGCGGATCCCGACAGCGGCTACGCCAACGGGCAGGCCATCGGCGTCTCCGAGCAGATGGATTTCGAGCTCGCCGCGGATCCCGTGTTCACGAGGGACCGGCGCGGCGTCGATTACCTCTACCAGAGCGCGACGACGGACGATCTGTGGGAGGGCATGTGGGGGCTCATGCGCGTCTACAGCGAGCGGCGGCGCGATCTCCTGCCGCTCTCCTCCGACGCCCCGCCGCCGAAGTCCCGGCGCGCGCGGGAGCGTGTCTGTCCGCCGGACGCGAGGGTGAGAAAGTACGTCGTCCACGCGATCACCGCGCAGGGCAACCTGCCCGGCGACCGGCTCACGTACAACGAGAAATATGGGCTCTATGATCCCGACGCCATCCTGTTCGTCGACGAGGACGATCTGGACGACGTCAGGACGGGCGCGCGCGCGCCGGAGCCGCTCGTCCTGCGCGCGGCGGCGGGCGAGTGCGTGGAGGTCACGCTGGTCAACGATCTGCCCGACGAGCCGCCGAAGACGCCTCACTGGAACTACAACCCTCCCATCGTCGGGGGCTTCAACGTCAACCAGGTGAGGACCTCCAACCGCGTCGGGCTGCACCCGCAGCTCGTGGCCTACGACGTGATGACGAGCGACGGGGCCAACATCGGCCAGAACCGCGATCAGACGGTCGCGCCCGGGCGGCGGCGGACCTACACCTGGTACGCCGGCGACGTCGCCGTGACGCGCCGGGGCCGCCTCCGGTGGCAGCCCATCGAGCTCGGCGCGATCAACCTGAAGGACATGGCCGACGTGGTGAACCACGGCATGCACGGCGCGATCGGCGCGCTCATCGTCGAGCCCGAGGGCGCCACGTGGCACCTGGAGCCGGGCACGCGCGCGTCGGCCCAGGTGGCCTATCGAGACGAGTCCGGCGCCGCGCGGCGGTTCCGCGAGCTCGTGCTCTTCTACCAGGACGAGGTCGCCCTGCACTCCGACGATCCGCGGTTCCAGTGCGCCGACCCGTCGCTGCGCTGCGGGACCGCCCTCCGGAACCTCGTCGGCGACACCGACGCCGACGGCACCGGTCACAAGGCCTTCAACTACCGCACCGAGCCGCTGTGGGCGCGCCTCGGCGTCGCTCCGGACACGCGGCTCGGCGGGGTGGAGGACCTCGACCTCAGCGCGATCTTCAGCTCGGCCGAGCACGGCGATCCGGCGACACCGCTCTTCACGGTGGGGCGCCACGACACCCTGCGCATCCGCGTGCTGCAGCCCTCGGGCCACCGGCGCCAGCACTCCTTCAGCCTCTGGGGCGCGGAGTGGGCGTTCAACCCGTGGGCGAAGGGCTCGTCGTCCCGGTTCATGGGCCCGAACGACGCCTCGTTCGTCATCGGCGCGCAGGGCGGCATCGGCCCCATGACCGCCTGGAACGTGAACCCCTCCTTCCGGGCAGGAGGGAAGTTCGCGGTGCCGGGCGACCGCCTGTACATCGACCAGGGCGCCGCCACGGCGGCCGACGGGCTCTGGGGCCTCGTGCGGGTCACGCCGTGAGCGGGGGGAGGGGACCTGTGGCGCGGCGGATCTGGACGAGCGCGCGCGGGCTCGGCGTCGGCCTCCGGCTGGCCTGGCTCGGCGCCTGCGCGGCGGGCGCCTGCGCGGGGCTCGGCTGCGAGCGAAGGGCGCCTCTCCCGGCCTCGCCGGGCGACGACGCCGCGCCGGCCGGAGCCCCGGCGCAGGCGGAGGCGGCGCCGCTTCCGGTGAGCCGGGTCGAGCGCGATGGGCTCTCCATCGCGTTCTCCCTGCGCCCGCTGGAGCGTGACGAGCGCCGCGGAGGGACGGACCGCGGCGCGGCCTCCGTCGCGGGAGCGAGCGCGGCGGCGGCGTTCGCCGACGCCGTGGCCGAGTTCACCATCACCGACGCGGAGACCGGCGCGCCCGTGAGCGGCCTCTCGCCGCTCGGGTGGATGTCGAGGCGAGCCGGCGAGGCCGAGGGCGCCGCGGACCCGGCCGACGCCGGGCCCACGAGCGCGGCGGGCGCGGCGCCGGACGACGAGGCCTGCCGGGCGAAGATCAAGCGCTTCATGGCGGGCCTCCTGTCCGTGCGTCCGGAGGTGGACATGAACACCTACCTCCTCTGGACGCTCAACCAGGACAGCACCCTGTCCGTCATCAACCCGCAGGTCGCCCTCGGCAGGACGAAGCTCCGGAGCCTCGTCAGCCTCGCGGGGCCCGGCGTCTCGCTCGCCCTCCACCCCGACCGCGGGAGCCTGTACGTCTCGCTCCAGGGCGGCCGCCTCGCGGTCGTGGACACGCAGCGGGGGCTCGTCCGGGCGAACGTCCCCGTCGGCGAGGACCCGGGCCGCGTCGCGGTCGCGCCCGACGGGCGCACGGTCTGGGTCGGCAACGACGGCGACGGCACCGTGAGCGTGATCGACGCGCGCTCGACCGACGTGCTGAAGACGCTGCGGGTGGGCCCGGGTCACCACGAGATCGCCTTTTCCGGCGGCGGCCGCGCCGCGTGGATCACGAGCCAGCAGGGGGGCTCGGTGGTTGTGGTGGACGGCGCCACGCTCGAGCCGCTCGGCGAGATCGCCGTCGGCGAGGGGGCCGTGGCCATCGCGGCGAGCGACGCGTCGGGCGTGGTCTACGTCGCGAACGGCGCGCGCGGCGAGGTGGTGCTCCTCGACGCCGCGCGCCGCGCCGTGGCCGGGCGCGTCGCGCTGAAGCCGGGGCTCGGCGCGCTCCAGTTCGAGCCGCGCGGGCGCTTCGCCTTCGCGCTGAACCCGGCGGCGAACGAGGTCACCGTGATCGACGCCTCGACGGGCGCGGTGGCGCACGCGCTCTCCGGGTTCGCGGCCCCCGACGCGGTGGCCTTCACCGAGGCCTTCGCCTACGTCCGCAACCGCGGCGCGGGCAAGGTCTCGCTCATCGACCGCGCGGCGCTCGGCGGCCCCGCGGCCCCGCCCGTCGTCGACGTCACGGTCGGCCAGGACGCGCCCGCGGCCGCGGGCGCAGGTCCACGGACGGGGCCCGGCGCGCTCGGCGCGCCCATCGCCCCGGTCCCCGAGGGCAACGGCGCCCTCATCGCGAACCCGGCCGACAGGGCCCTCTACTTCTACGTGGAGGGCATGATGGCGCCGATCGGCACCCTCTCGAGCTATGGCCGCGAGCCGAGGTCGATCCTCATCGAGGATCGGTCGCTCAGGGAGGTGCGGCCGGGCGTGTACGCGACCACGGTGCGCCTCGGCGCGGAGGGGCTCCACGACGTCGAGCTCCTCCTCGACCGGCCCCGCGTCGCCGTGTGCCTCGAGGCCACCGTGGCGCCCGCGCGCTGCGCCCAGGGCGGGGGCTACGGCGGGCAACCCGGCTGCGGCGGAGGAGCCGCGCCCGGCATCACGCTGGAGCCGCTCTTCGAGCCCGGCCTGCGGCTCGAGGCGGGCGCGCCGGCGACGCTCCGCTTCCGCGCGACCGCGAAGGGGGCGGGGCCGGCTCTGGACGCCAAGGAGATGGAGATCATGATCGTTCGGTTCCCCGCTGGATATCGCTGGAGCGGCGCGCCGCGGCCGGAGGGCGACGGCGTCTTCTCGGTCGCGTTCACCCCGCCCGAGCCGGGCCAGTACCGCTTCCTCGCCACGGCCCCGCACCGCGGCGCGCCGCTCGGCGCGCTGCCCTTCGTCCCGCTGCGCGTGCGCGCGCGCGGCGCGGCCGGCGCTCCCGGGGGAGGTGCGCGATGAGGCCCGGCGCGGCCCTCGCCGCGGCCGCCCTCGCGCTCTCGCTCACCGCCCTCGCGCCGGCGGAGGACAGGGCGCCCCGCGGCGCGCCGGCGGAGGACAGGGCGCCCCGCGGCGCGCCGGCGGAGGACAGGGCGCCCCGCGGCGCGCCGGCGGAGGACAAGGCGCCCCGCGGCGCGCCGGCCGACGACAGGGCGCCTCGCCCGGAGCGGATGAAGATAGGGGGCGTCTCCAAAGAGGACGACGCCGCCGCGGAGCGGTACTTCACCAACACCGAGCTCGTCGACCAGCACGGCCGCCCGCATCGGTTCTACGCGGGGTTATTACGGGGCCGGAAGGTCCTGATCAACTTCGCCTTCACCTCGTGCAAGGGCGCCTGTCCGGCGATGACGTCGAACCTCGCGCGCGTGCAGGCGCTGCTCCGGGCCCGCGGAGAGCGGGTGACGATCCTCACGATCACGGTCGACCCCGAGAACGATACGCCGGCTGTGCTGAAGCAGTATGCGGCGAGGTTCAAGGCGGGTGAGGGCTGGTATTTCCTGACCGGCACCCCCGCGAACGTCGCCGCGGTGCTGCGCCGCCTCGGCGGCCAGGTGCGGAGGCCCGACGAGCACACGATGACGCTGCTCCTCGGCGATGCGTCGACCGGCATGTGGCTCAAGACGCTGGCGACCGAGCCGCCGGAGGCGCTCGCGCACATCGCCCAGCACATCAACGATCCGCGGTGAGGCCGAGATGCGCTGTCTCTCATGGCATGGGATGA
This sequence comes from Sorangium cellulosum, assembly GCF_004135735.1. Lineage (GTDB taxonomy): Bacteria > Myxococcota_A > Polyangia > Polyangiales > Polyangiaceae > Sorangium > Sorangium cellulosum_F. Next base: position 2,471,079 of record NZ_CP012670.1, read on the forward strand.
ACGTCCTGCTCCTCGCCGGCGCGCTCGCCGCCGCCTCGTGCGGCCGCGGGGGCGAGCGGCGGGCCGGCGAGGCGCGCGCCGGCGACGGCCCCGCGGGGCCGGGGCTCCCGGCGGTGGACGCCGCGGCCCTGGTGCGCGCGGCGCCGGCGCGGGGCGTCGTGGTGCCGGACGAGGAGCTCGTGGACCAGGACGGCGCGCCCGTCCGCCTCCGCGAGCTCTCGAAGGGTCGCGTGCTCGTGGTCAACTTCATCTTCACCGCCTGCACGACGATCTGCTCGCCGATGACGGCCATCTTCGGCCGGCTCCAGGCCGAGCTCGGCGACGCGCTGGAGCGGGACGTGCGGCTCGTCTCCATCTCGCTGGATCCCGCGATGGACACGCCGGAGCGGCTGAAGGCGTATGCGGACCGGTTCGGCCGGCGGCCGGGCTGGGTCTTCCTGACGGGCAGCCGCGAGCGCGTGAACCGGGTGCTGGACGCGCTCGGGGGGCGCGCGCCGATCAAGGAGCGGCACACGCCGATCACGCTCATCGGCCGCGAGGCGGAGGGGCGCTGGACGCGCGTCGACGGCATCGCGCCGCCGCGGCGCCTCGCCGACGAGGTGCGGGCGTTCCTTCCGGGCGGGGCGGCGGCGCGGGGCGCGGGTGAGCCGCGGGGCGCGGGCGAGCCGCGGGGCGCGGGCGAGCCGCGGGGCGCGGGCGAGCCGCGGAGCGCGGCGGCGCGGAGCGCGGGCGAGCCGCGGAGCGCGGCGGCGCGGAGCGCGGGCGGTGGGTGAGCCGCGGCTGCGGCTCGCCCTCCTCGCCGCGGCGTCCGCGATCGGGCTCTCGGGGGTCGCGCTGCGGGCGCTCGGCGTCGGCGACCGCGCGCCCGAGGCGCGCGCGCCCGGCGGGGCAGAGGCCGCGTCGTGCGCCGAGCTCACGCCCGCTGCCCGGCGCGGCAAGCGCATCTACCAGCGCGGCGCGACCGCCGATGGCCGGACCATCGAGGGGGCGATCGCCGGCGGGGCCGCGGCGCTCTCGGGCCGGGGCGCCGCCTGCGCCGGCTGCCACGGCCCGAGCGGGCAGGGGACCGACGAGGGCGGCATCGCGGCGCCGGCGCTCGCGCGGGAGCAGCGCGTCGCGTCCGGCCGAGAGCAGGACGCCCCCACCACCGCCGCGGCGCTCGCGGCCGCCATCCGCGAGGGGCGCGGGCTCGCGGGACGGCCGCTGAATCCGGTGATGCCGCGGTACCGCCTGACAGACGCGGATCTGTCCGATTTGATCGACTATCTGCGCTGCGTCGGGCGCGACCCGGACCCGGGCGTCACCGCGGACTCGGTGACGCTGGGCGCCGCGCTGCCGCTCTCGGGGCCGGCAGCGCCGGTGGGCGCGGCCGTGCGCGACGTGCTCGCGGCGGCGTTCGCCGAGGTGAACGCGCAGGGAGGCATCTACCGGCGGAGGATCGCGCTCCGCGTGGAGGACAGCGGCGGGCCGACGGGCGAGGGCGGGGCGACGGCGCGCCTCCTGGACGGCGGGGTGCTGGCGCTCGTGGGGAGCGTGTGGAGCGGGGATCCGGCGCTCTCGGCGCGGCTCTCGGAGGAGCGGGCGCCGCTCGTGGGCCCCGTCGGGGCAGGGGTGCCGGCGGGCGGCGACGACGTGGTGTTCCAGGTGCAGCCGGGGCCGGACGTGCTGGCCCGCGTGGCGATCAAGCACCTCGCCGGCGCTCGTCCGGGCGGGGAAGGCAAAGACGGCAGCGAGACGGACGGCAGGCCGGCTGCCCTGGTCGTCCACTCCCGGGATGAGGCGGGGGAGGCGTGGCTCGCCGGCGCGCGCGCGGAGGCGGCGCGGCGCGAGCTCCCCGCGCCCGCGGCGGTCTCGTTCGAGCCGGGCCGCCTCCCCGCCTCCGCCGTGGTCGAGGCGGCGCGGCGGCACAAGGCGCGGGGGATCCTCTTCTGGGGGCCCGGGGCGGATCTCGCGCGCTGCGCGGCGGCGGTCGAGCCCGCGTCGCTCGGCGGCGCCATCTACGCGCCGCTGGCATCGGCCGGCGAGGTCGCCGAGGCGCTCTCGCAGGCCTCCGATCGCGTGCTGTTCCTGTACTCCGGCCCCCTCGGCGACAGGGCGCGGCACGCCGGCGAGGAGCTCCGCGCCTTCCTCCGGCGATCCGGGGCGGCGCCGGGCGTGGGCCGGCCGCGCGGCGGGGCGACGGCCGAGCCGGCCGCGCGGCCGGCCCACCTCGCGGCGCAGGCGAGCGCCTATGTCGCCGCGAGGATCGCGGTCGAGGCGCTGAAGCGCGCCGGAGCGCACGTGACGCGGGAGGGGCTCATCGCGGCGCTCGAGGGCCTGCGCGACTTCGACGCGGGCCCCGCGCCGCTCGTGACCTTCGCCCGGAACCGGAGGACCGGCGTGCTCGGGGCGAGCCTCGTCCGGCTCGATCCGGCGTCGGGCGCGGCGGTGCGCGCCTCGGCGTGGATCGATGTCGTCCCGTGAGCGCGCGCTCCGCCCCACCCAGATGCTCCTGGTGGCCAAATCATGAAACCTCCGGCCGCACGGCGTCCGCGTCGGCGCCCCGGACGTGCCTTCGCGCCGGCGTCCTGGCCAGTTCGCATGTGTCCGGTGCCGCGCGCGGGGTGCAGCCGGCCGGCGGACGCGCTTCGGGGACGGCACGATGGATATGCCGTGAGGGCGCTGTGTGACCCGCGGGATAGATTGACATGTTCACTCTGGCGGCTTAAGAATCGATGTTCGACGAAGTGGGGAATTGCGTGTGCGTGCTCGCTCGCGATGTCGAGCCGCGTGCGCGCGTGCGGGGAGGGCGCATGACTATCGTCAGCACGAATCTCAAGAAGCGAGGGCGTCTGCACGAGCACGAGGAGGAGCAGGCGTATCACCTGGGCTGGTATCCGCTGGCCCTGTGCAGCGAGCTCAAGAGCGGAGAGGTGCTCGGGAGAGACTTCCTGGGCGGCCGCGTCGTCCTTTACCGAGATGCCGCTGGCAAGCCGGTCGTCCAGAGCGCTTTTTGCCCGCACCTCGGCGCCGACCTGTCGGTCGGCGACGTCGTCGACGGGCAGATCCGCTGCGCGTTCCACCACTGGTGCTTCGACACGTCGGGCAAGTGCGTCCAGATCCCCACGGAGGGCAAGATCCCGCCCGGGGCCCGGATCTTCACGTACCCGAGCGCCGAGGCGTGGGGGCTCGTCTGGGCGTTCACCGGGGAGAAGCCGCTGTTCGACCTGCCTCGCGTCCCGAGGGCCGAGGAGAGCGGGCTCGTCTACAGGACCCAGTCGAACGGCATCGTCCCGTACGAGCCGTGGCTGCCGGTGACCAACGGGCTCGACTTCCAGCACCTGCGCGCCCTCCACAACATTCCGATCGTCGAACCGGACATGATCCAGGTGAGGGAGTACGGCATCGAGTACACCATCACCGAGCCGAACAAGCAGCGGCACGGCCTCATCACGGGGGCGAACACCTTCTCGCTTTACCGGAACGACGCCGGCCGCGAGTCGTTCACGCTCTTCAGCGGGACACCGCTCCGTCCCGGGGAGACCCTGGTCTTCTCCGTGGTCGCCGTGCGCAAGGAGGACCCGCAGTCCGAGGAGGAGCGGCTGGCCGCCGAGCGGCAGCTCGACGCGATCGGCGCGCTCACCGCGAGGCTCCTGGAGGAGGACGACCGGGTCCTCACCACGATCCGCTTCCGGCAAGGCGTGCTGGTCGCCGCCGACCGGCACCTCGCCAAGTACCTGAAGTACGTGCGCGATTTCCCGCGCGCGAGCTTCATCGAGGCGCGCTGAGCCCCGGTCAGCTCGCGTTGCGCAGATGCCGCGACCGCGTCGGCGCCTCACGCCGCCGCGGGGCGCGCGGCAGCGCACGGCGATCTCGTTCACTCGGGTGACAGGCTCCGAACCTCTTTCGGCGGCGCTCTTTCACGCCGGTTCGGACGATCCCCTCACCTCCCGAAACATGCTTCCGGGTCGGTGTGAGCCGGCGGAGCGGATCCCGCCTTGCCGGGGCCACAAGGCAATCAGGAAGACCTCGCCCCCGGAGGGGCGCCCCGCTTCGCGAGGACGCCCCCCGGTGAGCGAAAGGTACGGAGCCCCCTTACGCGGCAATCGTCGTCGCGCGTCTACCCAGGATCCGCGAGAGCGCGAGGCGCTCGAGCGCCTCCACGGCGACCGCCTTCCGCTTGAGCATCTGGATCTCCTCGGCTGCATCCCTCACGCGAGCGCGAAGCGCTTCGTCGGCGAGTAGCCGTCGCAGGCGCTCCCGGATCGCCTCGGGCGTTGCGTCGGCGAAGGGCAGGTGGTACGCCAAACCCCGCGCTGCCGCCTGCGCTGCGTTCGCATGCTGATCACCGAAGAGCGGTATGATGAGCATCGGCACGCCATGCCTGAGCGCGCGCCCCATGGTGCCCCAGCCGCCGTGAGTGATCAGCGCCGCAATATGGGGAAAGACCTGCTCGTGCGGGACGAATCGCTCGATCCGAATGTTATTTCCGAGCTCCGACGGCCCATCGGGCGCGTTCGCGGCGGTCGCGAGGACGGGCACGTTCATCGGCGCGACCGCGGTGAGCACCGTGCGCAGCAAACCATTGTCTTTGCCGGCCGTGGTCGTGCTGACCAGCACCGTCCCCGGCCGGGGTGGGGGGAACGGTACGTCGTTTCCGGCGCGGCGCGCGCCGTCGAAGGTACCTGGTCCCGCGAAGACCTGACGGTCGCGGAGCGTGATATCTGGCAAGAACCCGCGGTGCACCATGGTGATGTTGAGCTCCGGGGACGTGAACGTCTCAAGGAGCTCGGATCTCCGCGTCGCGCGCCTCGGCAGACCGAGCGCGTCGCGCGCCTGGGCGAGCGGGACGAGCCGATCCAGCATTCGGTGAACTAGCTGCGGCGCATGCCGCGCGAGCGCGCCAAGCGGCGATGCGCGGAGGATCATCGGGATGCCCGCTTCGTCGAGGACGCTCGCTGCGCCGCCGACGCTGACGCTCGGGATTCCGACTCGCTCGGCCGCATAGCTCGCACCCATCGAGAAGATATCGTACACGACGCAGTCGACCTCCTGCCGGCGCAGGATGGGCTCAATCTCGCGCGCGAGCTCGGCTGCGCCATCGATCACGGCTCGACGGAACTGCCAGGCCATGTAGGGCACCGGAAATTCCTTCGCCCATCGCGGCGATGTCGCGTAGACGGCGTGCATCCGAGCTATCAGGTCACGATAGCGCTCGAAGGGGGTGAACTCGGCTCCCGCCGCCTCGATGGTGTCCCGGGCTGAAGGGGCGCTGTGGCCCAGCACCCGATGGCCTCTCGAGGTGAGCTGCTGGGCGAGGTCGAGCACGCGCATCAGGTGTCCGGGCTCGGCCGGAGTGGTCATGAGGAAAGTGGCTCTCTCGCGGGGCTGCGTGGCTCTGGCGAACGGATCCATCGGCGACTCCATGGTATAGGCCCGCTCCGCGCATGGCGCGTGCCGTGCACGCGGCGCGCCGGCGGGCGAGGAGATCCCTGCTTTGAGATCCCGGACGCTCGTGGTCAAGCGGCTCCACGGGCAGCTCTCCTTTCCGTGTCCCTGCTCACGCGCACGAGCTCCGGCGAGCGCGCGTTCTGCTCTGGGCATGCTGCGGAGGTCGTGCGAGCACTTCGGACACGGGAGAGCCGTTCCCTTACTCCCGAACAGCGCGGGCGCGCGCTCCGTGCGCGTCATTCACACGGTGAAGCGTGAGACCACTGCGAGTGGTCGCAGGTTGCGTTCGGAATTGCTTGACAATGCCTGTTCTAGACTTCAGTACCAGAGATTGCTCCGTCGCGACTTGCGGTGCGTCGCTGTTGCATCAGACTAGCCGCTTCATTCAAGTGTGCCGTCGATGGTGTACTCTGTCGGCTCTCGGTGTAATGAGCTTCTCCGTCTGCAGCCGAGCTCTTCGGCCGCAAGAAAGGTGAGTTTATGGCGGCCCAAGGATGTGCGATCGTCGAGTTTGATGATAAAGTAACGGTGTTCAGGGTTACGAATGCTCTTGATTACATCCAGCGGCCTCTGTGCGCAGGAAGGTTCTACGAGGCGCATCAGCTGATCGTGCACGCCAATTTCATTTATCGAAATTGTGTGGTGCTGGACGTTGGTGCCAATATAGGGAACCATACGCTATTTTATGCCATGCACACGGGCGCGAGGTTGATTTATCCGTTCGAGCCAAATCCAGTGGCTCGGGCGGTGTTTGAGGAGAACCTCGGGAGCAATGACGTGGGCGCGCGTGTCGATTCACGTTACCTCAGGAACGCCGTGGGGGCCGAGCGTAGTGTCGTGTTCATCGGGGGGATTCCGGACAACAATCTCGGTGCCACGCAGGTCGTCTCGCGACCATCTGAGGCTGGTTCCGCGGGGGCGGAGCCGGTCGACTGCGTGCGGTTGGATGATCTTGAGTTCGATGGTCGCGTGGGTTTCATGAAGATTGATGTCGAAGGTATGGAAATGGACGTTCTCGACGGGGCCCGGGAGCTCATCGAGCGAGATCGGCCAACCATCGCGATGGAGGTTGATCGCGCGAACGAGCACGCGTTCTGGTCCTGGGTGGCCGGGGTGAACTACCACGTTGTGCATGCGTTCTTCGATTATCACGTGAACAAGAACTATATTGTCATTCCCAAATCGTGATCTGTACCGAGTGTTGCGGTCGCCGGGGAGGCGCATGGATGCAGCGTGGGGCCGAGGGGCGACCGGCGGACGTGCTCAAGATACGGCTCGCCAACCCGATGCGGGCTCGCGGTGAGCGCGCCAAATGAGTTGGCCTCGGGACGCCAGCGTCGCCTTCATCCTTGCGACGATTCTCCTCGATGCGCTGGGCATCGGCGTGATGCTCCCTGTGCTGCCGCGGCTCGTGAGCACCTTCTTGGGGAGCGACCTCGGCGCCGCATCGACGTTTTACGGCGCCTTTGTCGCCGCGTATTCGGCGATGCAGCTCCTCTTCGCCCCCATCCTGGGGGGGCTGAGCGACCGCCTCGGCCGGCGTCCGGTGATCTTGATCTCGCTGCTCGGCGCAGCAATCAACTATGCGCTCCTCGCGGTCGCGCCGGGGCTCGGCTGGCTGTTTGTCGGGCGGGTCATCGCGGGGATCACCGGCGCGAGCTTCTCGGCCGCGGGCGCGTACATCGCTGACATCACGCCGCCGGAGCGGCGCGCTCAGAGCTTCGGGCTGCTCGGCGCCGCGACGGGCATCGGCTTCATCCTGGGGCCGGCGCTGGGCGGGCTGCTCGGTGATGTGCACGTGCGCCTGCCCTTCGTCGTCGCGGCCGGGCTCAACCTCGTCAATTTCTTCTATGGGCTCCTCATGCTCCCCGAGTCGCTCCCGCGCGAGAGGCGCCGCCCCTTCTGCCTGCGCCGCACCAACCCGCTCGTGTCGCTCGCGCGGCTCGGACGGCGCCCCATCGTCCTCGGCTTGGCGGGCGCGCTCGCCTGCGTCCACATGGCGCAACAGATCCTGCAGAGCGTGTGGGCGCTGTTCACTGAGGCGCGCTTCGGATGGCAGTCGCTCAATATCGGCGTCTCGCTCGCGGTGGCCGGCCTCGGCATGGCGCTGGTGCAAGGAGGCCTGATGCCCTTCATGACGGCGCGCTTCGGCGTGCGTCGCGCGTTCCTCTTCGGGCTCGCGCTCGGCGCGGCGAGCCTCGTCGGCTTCGGCCTGGCGGACAGCGGTCTGGCCATGTACGTGCTCCTCTTACCGAGCGCGCTCGGGGGCATGGCTGCGCCCGCTGCGCAGGCGCTGATCTCGAGCGAGGTCGAGCCCTCCGAGCAGGGCGAGCTGCAGGGATCGCTGGCCACCCTCGCGAGCCTGGCCGCCGTCGCCGGGCCGCTGGTCGGCGGCGGCCTGTTCGCGCGCTTCGCGCCGGCCGTCGCCAAGCCGTGCATCCCCGGCGCGCCGTTCTTCGCGGCTGCTTGCTTCAATGCCGCCGGGCTGCTGCTCGCGCTATGGCTGTTCGCACGGCGGCCTCTCGCCGCCGCGCGCTGAGCGGGCGTGGTGCGCGCCGAGGGGTCTTGCCGACAGGCGATCTGAAATGAAAGGGCGTCGAGGCTGCGGGAGGTCCGACGAGATTTCCGTCGCGGTTAGGGACGAGCTCGGCGACGCGGTACTTGCTGCTCAGCGCTCGCCCGTTTGGCTGTCGATCGAGTAAACGCCCCGCCTCACGGTCACCGTGGCGGTCACGGTCGCGCTTGCGGTCCAGGGCGGCTCTACGGGCTGCAGGGTCCATACTGTTCGCGCGCGCTGCTCTGTAAGAGAGGCGATGCCGGTCACGAGATCAGCATGCTCATCCAGGGATATCGAGAAGCCGCCGGGGGTCGACAGATCCAGCGTGAGGCCCTCGGGGGCGGGTGGAATCGGGAGCTCGTCTCCGACACGCCCCGTGGCGCGGACGGAGCGGAGCTCGAGCTGTCCGCCCACGAGCCCTGCGGTCAGGATCTCCTCCGTCAAGGCAGGCGAGGTGGTCGTCTTGTGTACCGTGAGCTGGTCCCCGTCGATGTCGACGATCTCGTAGGTATGCCGGTTTCCGAGGTTGTCCCGGTACACCCACCGCTCCCCCACGACGACACGGCGCGGAGCGCTGATGGGCCGTAGCTCCAGGTGCCCGTCGTAGAAGACCCCGATCTGGAAGCCCGCCGAGTAGAAGCCGGCGGCGCCGCCGAACGCCGGGTTGCCGAGCGCGAAGGGCACCCCGTCGATGGTCAATACGCTCCCGGGGCTGACCGGCGCGCTCCCTTCGGCCCACAGGATGGCGAGGTCGCCGCCATGTCCGCCGGGGTTGATCAATCCGCCCAGGTCCGGCGATGGCGGGGTTAGCCCCGCGGCGTCGAGGGCGATGCTCTCGCCCCGGTAAGAGCGGAACCGGACCTGCACCCTGGGTACGCCGTCGACCTCGCTCACTTCGAAATGGATGGGCCGGTACAGTACCTCCCGCTCGGTCAGGAGCGCCGCCCGATCGCGCACGAACTCGCGATCGCTGGAGTGATCGATCTGGGTTCCGTCGCGCAGCGTGATGAATGCTCGGATCAACGGCTGCTGACCGGCGCGGTAGGTTATCATGGATTCGACCGCCTCGTAGTCCGGATGGTCGGCGAGGAAGACGATCACATGATGGTCATACCGATGGAAGGCGTTGAGGAACGGCTGGAGGAAGCCCTGCAAGCTGCGCGGTTCCTCGCAAGGCATCGCCGGCGCCTGGGCGGGAACGCCGATCAGGAGCCCCAAGGAAAACACCAGCAGAGCGAAGCGGTTCCGATACGAGCGCATGAGGTACGCCATGGCTATCTCATCCTTACCGGGAATTGGTTGTGGAAACTCTTGTGTTCGGTCGCGCCGTGTGACTCGCGGGTTCCGGGCGTGAGCGCGCCGCTGTGGCCGTGGTGACCCGGAAGCCGCTGGTTGGTCTGCGAGGCGAGACGAGCGCGGCCCGCCCCGGGCGGCGTGCTCCTCGGCGCGGGCCGCGAGCGCGGCCTCGCCTACGGCTCGGTCGTGTCGGCGCCAGCGTGCGCGCCGTTCGCGCCGTTCGCGCCGTTCGACCCGCGCGCAGCGCCCCCGCGCGCCGTGCTCACGGGGGAGCCGTGCCCCGCCTCTCCCTCGGCCGCGCTCGCCCACTCCCTGGCCGGACCGAGCTTGAACTCCTCGTGCAGCACATTGACGGCGTGGTCCGCCGCGCGCTCGTCCACGAGGCAGCTTATCCGCAGCTCGTTCACGATCAGCCCCGACACGGCGATGCCGTGCTGGGTCAGGCTGCGGCAGAGGCGGGCGGCGATCCCCGGGTGCGAGCGGATCCCGATGCCCACCAGCGACACCTTGGCGAGGCCCCCCGACACCCGCACCTCGCCTCCCCCCTCGCTCGTCACGAGCTGCTCCAGGCGCTGCCTGGCGCGCCGCAGCTCCCCCGCGGGCAGCGTGAAGGCGATGTCCAGGCGGGCGCTCTCCGGGGCGCCGCCGGGGTGGCAGAGCATGTCGACACAGACGTTGAGCTCCGCCAGGATGCCTGTCACCTCCGCGATCAGCTCCGGGCGGCACGCCACGCCGGCGAGCTCGACCCGCACCTGATCCCGGCTGCAGGCGAGCCCCGTGAGCACCTTGCCCTCGAGCGTGCGCTCGCGGTCGACGACCCACGTCCCTTCCTCGTCCGTGAACGAGCTGCGCAGATGCACTGGAACCTGGTACTTCATGGCAATCTCCACGCTGCGCACCTGCAGGACCTTGGCCCCCAGGGACGCGAGCTCGAGCATCTCTTCGTAAGGAATGGTCCGGAGCTTCCGGCCGGCCGGGCAGACGCGCGGGTCGGCCGTGTAGATGCCGTCGACATCCGTGTAGATCTCGCAGACCCCCGCGCCGAGCGCCGCCGCCAGGGCCACCGCCGTGGTGTCGGAGCCGCCGCGGCCCAGCGTGGTGACGTTCCGCGAGGCGTCGACCCCCTGGAACCCGGCGACCACCGCGATCTGCCCCCGCCCGAGCGCCCTCCGGATCGGGCCGTCGTTCACCCCCTCGATGCGGGCCCTGGTGAACGCGCTGTCCGTGAGCACGGGGAGCTGGTGCCCCAGGAACGAGCACGCCTGTCCCCCCTCGGCGTGGATCGCGAGGGCGGTCAGCGCGACCGACACCTGCTCTCCCGTCGAGACGATGACGTCGAGCTCCCGGCCGTCCGGGAGCGGGAGCACCTCGTGCGCGAGCGACAGCAAACGATCCGTCTCCCCGCTCATCGCGCTGACCACCACCACCACGTCCGCGCCCGCCTGCTGGCTCTCGAGCGCGATGCGCGCCACGCTGCGCATGCGCTCGATGCTCGCCACGGAGGTGCCGCCGAACTTCTTGACGATCAGCGGACGGCGCTCCCCGCGCTGTGGGATCCTGTCCGACGATGGCCTCACTTCGTCGCCTCTCCCAGGCCGAGCGGCAACCTGCCGTTGGTGCCGTTGGCGCCGCCGCGGGACGACGACCGGGGCGGGGCCTCGGACGACGGCGCCTCGCCCGCGGCGAGCACCACCCGCTGGAGCTGCGTCAGGACGGCGGACGCCGACTCGCGCTGGAAGACGTTCCGCCCGACGCACAGCCCGGTCGCGCCGCGCGCCACCACCTCCTGGGCCAGCCGGATCATCTCGTCCTCCGAGCGCAGCGCGCCGCCCGCGAAGAACACGGCGGTGTGCTCCACGATCCCCGAGAGTAGCTGGTGCACGTGCGAGGGCTGGGGGGGCGCCTCGAGCTTGAGGGCGTCCGTCCCGAGCTCCACGCACGCGCGCATCAGGTGGCGCAGCCGCTGCAGCCGCGCCTGCTCTCCGTCGCTCGGGACCTTGTCGTAGAGCATGGTGAGCACGGGCATCCCGAAGCGCTGCGCCTCGTCCACGACCGCCCCGAGCTGGCTCAGGTTGTGGGCGTCGTTGGTCCCGTCGAAGTTGAGCTGCAGCGAGACGGCGTCCGCGCCGAGGCGCACCGCGGCCTCCACGGACGTCAGCCGCTCCTTGACGTTCGGGTTCGGGGCGAGCGACGTCATGCCGTTGAGGTGGATCATGAGGCCGGCGCCCCGGATCAGCCCCGCGGTCGCGAGCCGCTCCACCATGCCCTTGTGGGCGATGATGCCGGTGATCCCGGGGTGCCCTATCCAGCGCGCCACCTGCGCCACGCTGTCCAGCCCGTCCACCGGCCCGATCGTGAGCCCGTGATCGATGGGGACGATGATGCCGCGTCCGCACCGCCGATCCAGGAAGCGAGACCAACGAATCTTCTTCGGAAATCCATCCATGGCGAGAGCCCCCGTCGTTGCGAGCGCGCGCGTGGTGCGCGCGCGGTGACCGCGCGTGGTGCGCACGCTCAGGTTTCGATGATGTGCTCGTCGACCTTGATGCCCACGTGGCGTCCGGGTCTGGCGAGGTGCGCGAGCACCTCGTCGCCTTGGCGGAGCTCGGTGATGTTGAGCGGCTTGGCGTCGTCCGAGAAGATGCGGACGTGCCAGTCGTCCTGCATGATGACGTTGATGCGCTCGCCGGTCTGGAACTCCGCCTCGATGAGGCGCAGCGGGCGGACCTCCGTCTTCATGCGCCCCACGCTCGCCCGGCGCGCGCTGCCGGTGCGGTCGACGATCATCACGGGGGAGCCCGCCCTGAGCTCGGTCATGTAATCCGTGCGATTGCCGAAGTTGTAGACGTAGCTGTGGACGGCGCCCGCGTTGACCCGGAAGGGCCTGAGCTCCATGTACGGCAGGAAGAAGACCTCCGGGCAGCACAGGATCCCGCCCTGCGAGGTCGACCCCACGAGGATGCCCTCGGTGGGCGAGAACAGCGTGGTCGTGTCGATGCAGCTCCGCTCGCCCATGCCGATCGGCGCGCTCTTCACGATCGTGGCGACCTCGAGCTTCACCGCCGCTCGATCCAGCCGGCCGAGCCGCGAGACGAACTCGCTCAGCGCGCCGTGGGAGCGCGGCGAGAACATCACGCCGTCCGCCCCGACCTCCATCACGCCCAGCGTGACGATGGCGTCGTCGACGTCCGTGGGAGAGTTGATCTCCTTGATGAGCATCGTGTTCGTCGCCTGCAGCGTGGCGATCACGAGCTCGAGCGGGATGTTGGTGGGGTCGCGGAAGCGGATCATCAGGTACGCGTGGCGCTGCCCCTCCGCGATGGACTGGTGCAGGCTCTCCCCGTCGTCCACGTACGCGCGGAAGCAGGTCTTGTGCCCCATCTCCGCGGCCTTCCCGAGGAGCTGCACGTCGGGGCTCGCGATCACCACGTCCTTGCCGCCGTTCGGCAGCGGCGCGAGCCGCGCCAGGTCCTCGGCGCGCTCGGCGTGGTAGACCTTGAGGATGCGCGACGGGACGGCGGGAGCGAGCGCGGCCAGGTTGTCCGGATAGAGGACGATCCCGGTATAGGCCAGGTTGATCACCCGCTCGAGCATCCCGTCGCAGTCGCTCGGGGTCGCGAGCTCCGTCGAGTCGAACCAGACGACGAGGGCGTCGGACGCCGCCATCCGGTTGCGGTCTCCCTCGACGCGCTCGAGCCGGATGCGCTCGCGCTTCTCCATGGTGACATCGATGCCCTTGTCGCTGCCGAGGCTCGTGGCGCCGCCGCCGTTGGTCACAGGTGTCATGCTCATGATCGTTCCCCTCCTTCAGTCGTCATGCGATGTCGCGCTCAGGCGCGCGCGACGGGCTTGTCCACATAAACCGGTTTGCCCAGCATCCCGAACGAGACGGGCTCGCTCCTGTCGTAGAGCGTCCCCTTGGAGACGAGCTCCACCTGCACGCGGGCGCCGTGCGCTCGCGACAGCGCATCGAGGAGGTCCGGCGCGATGCGGTCCTCCTCCCGCTCGCGCTCCACGAGGAAGCGGAGCCCGTCCTCCGCCGGCGAGGCCCTCCAGAACCGGCGGCTGGGCAGCCGCGAGACGATCGCGTCGAGGTCCCAGAGATCGAACGGCCTGCCGCGCACCCAGAGCGTGTCGTCCGCCCGGCCGCGGATCTCGAGCGTCGCGCGCTCACCGCACGCGCAGCGCTCGTCGAGGCGCCTCGCCCGGTCCCCTGTCACGTACCGGATCACCGGCGTCGCCCGCCGCGTCAGCGACGTGACGACGAGCTGCCCTGTCTCCCCCGGCGCCACGCTCCGCTCCAGCCGCTCGTCGAGGAGCTCCATCAGAAAGCAGTCCTGCCAGGGGTGCAGCCTGCGCTCCCGACAATCCATCGCCTGAGGCCCCGTCTCGGTCATCCCGAAGTTGTCGTACACGGGGACTCCCCAGATCCGCTCCACGAGCGCCCGCCGGTGGGGTGAGAGCGGCTCTCCGGCGCAGCAGATCGCGCGCAGCCGAGGGAAGTCGCGGCGCGGATCGAGGCCCGTCATCTCGGCCGCCTCGGCGATCATCACCGCCGAGAGCGAGATCGTGGCGAGGACGGTGACGTCGAGCTTCCTCATCAGCTCCACGACGCGCGGGAGCGGGGTGATCGTGGTCCGGCTGTCGGCCGCGATCGCGCACGCCCCCCGCTGCTGCGCGGCCATCTGGACGAACGGCCCGATGGTGGACAGCGCGTAGGGAAAGCGGATGAGCACCCGGTCCTCGCCCGTGAACCCGACCCCCCACCGGGAGAACCGCTCCCGGATCTCCGCGAGATCCCGGCCCGTGTACCACACCGAGACGGGGGCGCCGGTCGTCGCGGAGGACTCGTGGTACTGGAGCAGCTCGCGCTCCGGGGCGCACACCACCCCGCGCGGCGACTGCTCGCGCAGCTCGCGCTTCGTCATCAGCGGGACGCTCCCCCACTCCTCCCACGACCGGAGCGGGGCCTCGGGCAGGCGCTGCCGGTAGAACTCGGAGCTCCGCGCGTGCGCGAGCACCTGGTTGACGGCCGCGAGTCGATCCGGAAAGACCATGGTCCGCCCCCTCGCTCAGGCGCTCTCCAGGTGGAGCAGCGCGCGGATGTTTCCGCCCAGGATCTTGTCGCGCTCGCCGCCGGAGATCGGCAAGAGGAGCACCTTGTGGATCTCCGCGGCGGGGTGCGACAGCGGGTACTCGGAGCCGAAGATCACCTTGCTCGCGCCGGCCTGCTGCACCGACAGGAGGATCTGCAGGTAGCTGCTGAGCGAGGTCTCCAGGAAGAGGTTGTCCAGCGTGGCGGCCGCGGTCGACGCCTCGTTGTCGACGTGCCCGGCCCCCATGTGCTCCAGGATGAAGCTCGTCTTCGGGAACCGCCGCGCGAGCGCCACGTAGTCGGACGTGTTCGCCCCCGGCCTGAACGCCACGTGGGAATAGATGGGCACCTCCCGCTCGCCGCAGAGGCGGGCCAAGGGGGCCATGACGTCATCGCAGAACGAGAACCTGTGGACCAGCGGCGTGACCATCAGCCCGCGGAGCCCCCTGTCGAGGTACCGCTCCGCGACCTCCACGGCCCCCGGATCGCACGGGTCGACGCAGGCGAGCCCGCGCAGCGCGGGGCTCGCCTCCACGGACTCGACCACGTAGTCGTTCTTCGGGACCGCGTCCGGCTTGTTCTTGCCGGTGATGTAGTTGTTGAACCGCCGTACGTCCAGCATCCCGCCCGGGCAGACGACGCCCTGCTGGATGCCGCCTCGCTCGAGCTGCTCCAGGTAGTTCTCGGCGGAGCCGTAGCTCGTCGGAGACACGTGCGCGTGCGCGTCGATGATCATCGATGACCCCCTGTCTCTCCTCGGGTTGCCTGTCCTCTCGTGGCCCCCTCTCACTCCCGGACGAGCCGCGCCACCTTGACGCCGGCGCGCGGGAGCGCGTCCACGAGCTCGAAGTCGAAGGGCAGGGTGGTCGCCGCCCGCATCCTCGTGGCCAGCGCCTCGGCCAGCGCCGCGCTGCGCTCCACGCCGCGCGCGAGCTCGCAGCGGACCGTGATGCGCCCCTCGTCCGAGGCCGGCAGGACGAACTGGAACCAGTCCCCGACCTCCGGCATCCTCAGCAGGATCTCCTCCAGGTGGACGGGCGAGAGCGCCTTGCCACGGAGCCGGATCTGGTCGAAGGCGCGACCCTTCATGTGGAACCGGGGCATCGTGACCCCGCACGGGCACGGGGCCGGGATCATGCAGCCGAGATCTCCGGTCCGGAAGCGCAGGAGCGGGCTGTCGTAGCGGAGCAGCGCTGTCACGACGATCTCGCCCGTCTCGCCCGGCTCGAGGGGGCGGCCGGTCTCGGGGTCGACGATCTCCATCATGACGTGCGCCTCGGGCACGTGATAGCCGTCGTGGTGGTCGCACTCGATGCCGAGCACCCCGCACTCGAGCGAGCCGTAGAAGAAGTTGGCCGTGGTCCCCCACATCCCCTCGATGCGCCGGCGGAGGGTGGGGGAGCACCCCTCGCCCGTGAGCCACATCTTCCTGAGGCGCAGGCCGGTCAGGTCGAACGAGCTCCTCGCCGCCTCCTCGGCCAGCACGATGGCCCACGAGGGGCTCGTGACGACGATACTGGGGCGCAGATCCCGCATCGTCTTGACCGTCTTCCGGGGCGTCGAGTAGGCCCCGCCCTTGCCGGCCGGGACGACGGTGGCCTGGTAGCCATCCATGAACGTCTTGTGGAAGGCGAGCCCCGCGGTGCTCATCTCGTACGGGAGCGCGTTCAGGCAGATGTCGCCGGGGCCGACGGGGAACAGCCTGGAGTACCGCGGCGCCAGATCGTAAAGCAGGTAGTCGTTCCACGTGTACGCCATGTAGATCTCCTCGCCGCCGGTGGTCCCGGTGGAGACCTGGATGAGGGCGATGTCCCTCCTGTCGCAGGCGAGGAGGCGGAAGGGCTGCCCGCGGAGCTCGTCCTTCGTCAGGAACGGGAGCTTGGCCACGTCGGACGGCTGCTGGATATCCCCGGGCGTGACGTCTGCCTCGTCCATCTTGGCCCGGTAGAACGACGACCTGCGGTACGCTCGCTGCACGATCGTCCTGAGCGACTCCGCGCGGTAGCGCGCCAGCGTGTCAGGCGAGAGGCCGTCCGCCTGCTCCGCTCCGGAGAGGAAACGAGAGATGGCGGGCGGGGGCGTCATGGACAGCAACCTTTGTTCAAGAAGGGAGCTCATGCTCGTGGCACCTCTTTTCCGGGAGTCGACGTCTCGCCGCCCTGGTGAGGCGCGAATCCTCACGCCGCTTCCGACCAGAGGGCGCGAGGCGCGCCTTCCCCCCGAGTGGCCCATTCCTGCCATGGGGGGTCGTTCGGCGCCATGGGTTTGTAATTTGCGTAGATTGGCTCTCAAGGTTCAAGCGGCGTTGGCCGGCTATCCTGGCGTCGCCCGCGCATCAACATCGGTGTGCCCGGGGCGACGCCGCGGCGCTCACGTCGCGTCGCCCAGGGCCTCGTCTTTGCGAGAGACGCCGGCGAGCGCGCATCGGGCGTCCTGCCTGACACCGCCTCTTTCCCGGTTGTCCCGGTCCCCGGCATGTCCGGCGATCGGTCCGGTCAGAGCCCTTCCGGCCGCTCCGGCGCGCGCCGTCGTTCCGCCGCGGCGCGCTCCTCGTTCAGCGCGAACAGCCGATCGATCACCCGATCTTCGAAGTCTGCCCACGCCTGCCGCTCGAGGGGCGTGGTCGGCGCGGCGTAGGGGGGGACCCGGATGTCGTCGAACCCGTATGCGGCGAGGACGGCGCGGTCCATCTCCTCGTGGAGGCGGCGGAGCTCGACGATGGCCGGGAGCTCGCACGAAGGATCCTTGAGGAGGTTGTAGGTCGCGGTCAGGCCCTCTCGCTGCTCGATAAGGACCCTCGCGCGGGCCGCGTAGAGGCGCTCGCCGGCGGCCTCGAGGGGGCCGTCCGCGGCGAGGTGCTCCGGGCGGGGGAAGGGGAACGTCTCCACGCAGTCCGACGGCGCGTACCGGAGCCCCTCACCCATCGTCGAGGAGAGCAGGCGAGCCCACGACTCGTGGGCCCGCGACTGGAGGACCGCGAAGCGCGCGTGATCCTCGATGGCGAAGACGCAGAGCTGGTCCGAGAACGTCCGGTCCGTGGGCTGGAACGCGAAGCAGAGGTGCTTCGTCACCCGCGCCGCGACAAGGCACCTCCGGAGCGGCGCGAGCTTGCGCCGGAGCTCCGGGCGCGGGTTGGCGAACTGCCACCATCGCGCCCTGTGGCTCGCGTCGATGCCCGTGGATCGCAGGCGATCCCGCTCGGGCTTCACACGGCTCCGGACGATCGACAGCAGCGCGGGCCACCGGCCGGCGTCCTCGAGCCCGCGCTCGCCGAAATCGATGACGTAGCGGTGCGGGCTGTGCGAAGGGGACGAGTTGACCTCCTCGCCGCCCAGGAACGGGCGGAGCACCTCGGCGGCGGGGGGATCCTCGCCGGCCGCGGGGAGCGCCCGCCCCTCGCCCTCGGTGAGGACGAAGCCCTCGCCGCGGAGGAAGCAGCCGATGAAGCAGAGATCCTGGCTCTCCCGCAGCGGGCGCGGGTCGGGCCGCTCCGGCATGGCGCGAAGGAGGGAGTTGATGTGGCCGACGGGGCGGCCGTCGAGCCGCGGCGGCGGCACGCCGTCCTGCGGCGCCATGCCCACGGCGAGGTGCACGACCGCGACATGGACCGCGGCGTCTCCAGGCCACGGGAGGCTGCGCAGCGCGTGATAGATGGTGGCCCGCCCCCGCTCGACGAGCGGCTGGAGGCCCGATCGCCGGGTGTCGCCCTGAGCTATCGTGTTCGTGGCGATGAGCCCCACCGTCCCGCGGCGCCCGAGCAGCGTGTCCGCGCGGCGGAAGAAGTGGGCCGCGAGGTCGGTGTTCTTCGTTGCGCCGTGGAGCTGCCCGAGCCACGCGGCGTAGGGGTCGCCGTGATCCGTCGAGATCCGCTTGCCCCCGAGGAACGGCGGATTCCCCACGAACGCGTCGAGCCCGGCCCGGCCGCGCTCCTGGCCGGCGGCCGCGCCGCCGTCCTGGCCGGCGGCCGCGCCGCGCTCCTGGCCGGCGGCCGCGCCGCCGTCCTGGCCGGCGGCCGCGCCGCGCTCCTGGCCGCGGGCCGGCCCGTCGGAGCACGCCTCGTGGAACACCTCCGGGAACTCCAGCGCCCAGTGGAACGCGGGCACCGGCGGCCGCTCCCCCGGCTTCCCCTCGCGGAGCTCCCGCTGCATCGCGAGGAGCTCTTCCGGGGGCGGCCCCCCGCTGGCGAGCCACGCGGTCACGCGCTGCGCGCGGAGATCGCGCTCCTTCTGTCGATCCCTGTCCTTCTCGTGCGAAAAGAACGCCCCCACCACGAGATCGCCGAGGAGCCGCGCCCTGCCGATCGCCTCCTCGGCCTCCCCGAGGAGCTGCGCTCGCCGCCGCGCTGCGCCGTCGCCGCCGGCCCCGGCGAGCGCCGCGATCTGCCGGCGCAGCGCGAGCGCCTGCCCGATGGCGGCGTCGATCGCCTCGCCGCAGGGCGACGTCGGCCCGGCGGGCTTCCAGTGGAAGCCGCGTAGCTGGTCGAGGTCGAGCCCCACCAGCGAGTCGCCGTGGCGCAGGGCGTGATCGACGAACGTGAACGGCTCGCCCCTGGCGCGCGCCACGAGCCAGAGCGAGAGCCTCGCGAGGCTCACCGCGAACGGGTTCTTGTCGGCGCCGTACAGGCAGCGCTGCGCCACGAGCCGCCGCGCGAGGCCCACGGCGTCCTCGCCGCCGCCCGTCGACGCGAGCCGCGCCGCCGCCGCCGCGTCGCCCCGCGCCGCCTCGCGCGTCCAGGCGGCCACCACCTGGTCGGCCAGAAACCGGCACGCCTCCATGAGGAACGCCCCGGACCCCATCGCCGGATCGCAGATCCTGAGCCCGAGGAGCCGCGCCGACGGCGGCTCGTCGCCCATCTGGCGGAGCAGCGGCTCGAGCGTCCGCGCGACGATGGGCGCCGAGAGGCTCCTCGGCGTGTAATGGGAGCTCGTCCGCCGCCGCTCGGCGCCCGGCTGGAGGAACAGTCGCCCCGCCGGGAGCACGTCGGTCTCCCGCGCGCGCAGCGGGCCGAGCGCCTCGACGATCTCGGCCTCGGTCCGGGCCGCGGCGAGCGCGTGGCCGAGCTTGCCCGCGTCCCGCCGCGAGAGCCGGGCCTCCTCGACGAGCCACGCGGCCCGCCGCGCCGTCGGCCGGGAGAGCACCTCGGGCGCGCTCACCCAGACCTTCTCGGGCCGGAGGCACACGGTCGGCCCGGCGGCGCGCTCGACCCGGTAGCCCATGAGCGCCTCGTAGAGGCCGCCGAGGTGCTCGACCTCGAGCGCGCGGTACGACAGCCGCCGCCCCTCGAGCACGAGGAGCTTCTCGAGCACCCGGAGCACCGTGCGGTCGTCCACCGACGGCGCCCGCGGCTCGGCGTGCGGCGCCGGGGCGGCGTGCGGCGCCGGGGCGGCGTGCGGCGCCGGGGCGGCGCCCGGCGCGCCGCCCGGGGGGGCCGCGCGCTCCAGGAACGGGTAGCGCGCCGGGTCGAAGAGCTCACCCCGCCGCGCCGGCAGGGGGAGATCGCCGAGGCGGCCCCCGGCGTGCACCGCGCGGAACAGCGCGGTGAGCCGCGTCCACGCCGCGAAGCGCCGCGGCAGCGCTTCCGGGTGCGCGCGGCGCTCCGACTCGAGCTCCTCGAACAGCGCGCGCACGCCGACGTGCGCGGCGGACTCCGGGGGGGCCACCGGCAGGAGCCCGCGGTCCTCCGCGTGGAGCAGGAAGACGAGCCGCAAGAGCGCCGTGAGCAGCCCGCCGTGGAGGTGGTCCGGGCCGCGGGCGAGGGCGTCCTCGAGCGCGCCCGACCCATCGCGGACGGCGGCGTCCTCGAAGCCCCGGAGCAGGACGCCGAGCGCCTCGAACGCCTGCGCCGCGAGCGCGTTCGCGACGTGCGCCGCGCTGGCCCTCGTGTCGTTCAGCGCGGCCTGTCGCGCGGGTCGTCCCGGCGGCGGAGCGTGGACATGCCGCACGGCTTCATGCGCCGCGTGGTCGCGAGCGCAGCAAGATCCGCTCCGGTCGGAGTGCCCTGGTCCTCGGCGTCGCGTGCGCGCTGGCTTCGCGGTGCTGCCCGTCTTCATCATGGGCATGTCGTTCACCAGGTATCCTGCCCTACGTGCCCGCGGACGGGTATCCCCGGCGACCCCCGGGGCATGCCGGACGGGTCGTCACGGTGCCCGGCGACCCCCGGGGCATGCCGGACGGGTCGGCGTGATGCGGGAGCAGGCCGATCGGCCTCTTTCCCCGCCTCGCCGGCGTGTTTCGACAGGCCGAGAGGGTTCCGGAAGCAGGTCATCGCCCTGTTCCGCAGGCCGGGAGGGTTCCCACGCCTGCAAGGCGGGGGCGGCGGGCCCGCCCGACGGGAACACGTCGAGGCGCCCGACGGCGGCGGGGCGGGGCGAGCTCGCGGCGCGTCCGGGCGCGCTCAGCCGGCCCCGTCGCGCTCGTCGTCGCGCAGCCACGCGCCGAGCGGGCGGGGCGCGCCTGCGAGGCGCTCGAGGCGCACGTCGATCGACGCGTGGTTGCCCCAGACCACCGGGCGGCCTGCGGCGTGGCGCTCGACCTCGTCGCACACGAGGTCGTGCTCGCGGCGGACGTAGAAGCCGTAGGTGCGGCAGGCGATCGGCCGCGCCTCGTAGACGCGGCAGCGGCCGTGCTCGTCGTCGAGCAGCGGGCAGACGAGCGGGCCCGCCGCCGGCATGGCGGCCATCCGCGCGCGCACCTCCGCTCGGACCGACGCCGGCAGCCCGTCGATCGCGGCGCGGAGGCGCGCCCATTCGAGCCGGGTGAGCTGCGGCGGGCGCGCGAGGCGGCGGCAGCAGAGGTCGCAGCCGGCGCGGCACGGCCAGCCCCCGGCCGCCTCCGCGGTCGCCTCGGCCCGCGCTGCGATCTCCGCGTCGAGCGACGCGAGCGCGTCGCCGCCGTCGTCCGTCGACCGACCCATGCCGGGGCCCTAGCACTGCTGCGGGAAGTTGCCCCGGATCAGCAGAGAGAACCGCCATGGACGCTCAGACGTTCACGGCGACGTTGAGGCTCCGCGACGGAGCCGCCGGGGGCCACAACCTTTGAACTTGTACTTCAGGCCGTTCGGTGATCTAGGCGAGGCGCCAGACGAGAGTCCGCCACGCATCACGCTCGAAGATCTCCGGTCGCCGCCCGGCGAGGAGCGGCGAATACCGCGCGACGAGCTCCGGGACGTCGGTGAACACGAGGCCGGAGAGGATCAACGTCCCCCGCGGCGCCAGGCGAGCCACGATCCGGGGAGCGAGCTCCGTGAGCACGTCACGAAGGATGTTGGCCGTGACGACGTCGAACGTCCCGCTCGGCCACGTCGTCGCGAAGCGCACGCGAGCCTCCACCGCGCTCCGCCGCGCGTTCTCTTCCGCGATCGCGATCGCGGCGGCGTCGATGTCCACCCCGATCGCCTCACCGCCGAGCTTCGCGGCGCCGATCGAGAGGATGCCCGTCCCGCTCCCGACGTCGAGGAGGCGGAAGCCGCCTCGCGGCGCGAACGACGCGAGCGCCTGAAGGCACATCCGCGTGCTCTCGTGCCGGCCGTCGCCGAACGCGTGGCTCTTCCCGAGGACGATGGTGCGCTCGTCGACCTCCGCGTCCCACGGACCCGTGACCACGCGAAAGCGAGGCGGTACTTCGATGAGGATCGGACGGTCGCTCATGCGTCGTCGAAGCTTGCCACCGCGCGGCCTCCGCGCCATCCGGGGCGCGGCGGCTCGCCTGCGACGCGCGCGGCCGCAGCGCGCCCCCCGTGCGCTCGGGCTCCTCCACGGGCCACGCGCCGAGCGCGCCCTTCCACGAGCGGCGGCGCGGCGAGCCCGGTGGTCTGCTCGGCGATGTCATGAGTCAGGTCCGGGGCGTGAGCGTCGCCCGCGCCGGCGGACCCGCGCTCCCTCGTCGGCCGGTGATGACCCTGGGGACATGGAGCAGAGCACCTGGTGTGACATCGTCGCGCGTCATGGGGAACGCGTCCGCGCGGCGCCTTCGGCCGGCATCCTCGGCAAGGTCGCGCTGGGCCTGATGCTGGGTATCGCCGTGACCTTCCTCGGGGTGTTCGCCCTCTTGCGCTCGTGGAGGCGCAGCGCCGCGCAGCCAGCCCCGTCCACGCTCGCCATCTCGACGGCTGCTCGCGACGAGTACGACGAGCGCCTCGACCATGAGCTCCGGGAGCGGGACGCATGAGCGCACTCCCCCAACGCCCCTGCTTGCTCTCCCCGCAGCTCGGCGCCACCTGGTTCAGGGGCCCTGCGGTCGATCCCGGGATGGCCCCGGAGACCTCGGGTCCGAGCGCGACGGCCTCTCGCCGGTGTCGCGGCCGTCGAACGACCGCACCTCGAGCACGTACGCGCCCTCGGCGCCGTTGCTGTCGACGCTGACCAGGACCGCCTGGCCGGCGACGAGCGGCACGATCGCCCGCGAGCCGGTCCCGCCGCTGCTGCAGGCGATCTCGGGGCCCCCGCACCCGCCTGTGCGCACGGACAGGACCGTCTCCAGGGCGGAGCCCGCCGTGTCGAAGACGAAGGTCCCGTCCGAGGGCGCGGTGAAGCGGTAGGTCACCTCGCCGCCGGAGCCCGCGCCGCAGGAGGGCCTCAGGAGATCGGCGCGCCCCTCGGTGCTGCCCGTCACCACCTGCGGGACCGTGGCGCCGAGATCGAGCAGCGGGCACGGCGTCCGGGTGATCTCGAGCGCGTGGGCGCCCGCCTCGCCGTGGCTGTCCACCACGGCGACCACCGTCTGGCCGGCCGCGAGGGGCACCGTGGCCCGCGCGGGCACGCCGGGGGAGCCGTCGAGGCACGCGAGCGCCTCGCCGGTGCACGTGGCGTCGCGGAGCGAGAGGACGGCGGGGAAGTCCGCGCCCCTGACGTCGAACGTGTACAGGCCGTCGTCCGGCGCGGAGAAGCCGTAGGTCGCCTCGCCCCCGCTCTCGGGGGTGGCGCAGGTCGAGAACACGTCGGGGAGGCCCTCGTTGCTCCCCGTCACCGTCTGCGGGACCGCCGCGTCGAGGTGGACCCGCGGGCACGGCGGCGCCTGCGTGATCTCCAGCGCGAACGCCTCCAGCGGGCGGATCGGGGTCGCCACCGCGAGCAGCACCGTCTGGCCGGCCTCGAGATCCGCGGCCACCTTCGCCTCGCCGAAGCGGAAATCGCAGCCGAGCAGCGCGCCGAGGCAGGTGTCGCCGTCGAGGACATCGAGGCTCAGGTCGTCCGCGCCCCGCGCGGTGAAGACGTGGACGCCCGGGTCCTTCGCCGTGAAGGTGAAGGTGGCGTCCGGGCTCGGGCCGTCGGCGCACCCGGAGTAGACCGCGTCCTCGAGCCCGCGGGTCGTGCCCGTCACGGCCTGCGGGACCCCGCGATCGAGCGCGGTCGGCGCGCACAGGTGCGGCCCCGGCTGGCTCACGTGGAGCGTGAAGTCGCCCTGCGCGCCGTCCGCGCCGCTCACCACCACGAGGATGGGCTCGCCCTCGGCGAGATCGACGGCGATCTGCGGCGCGATGCCCGCCGCGTCGTCGTTGCACGCGAGCTCGGCGCAGGTGTCCGCGCGCAGCGCCCCGAGCACCGTGTCGTGGTCGGCCTCGAAGGTGTCGAAGAGGTAGGTCCCGGCGAGCGGCGCGGTGAACAGGAACGTCCGATCGGCGGCGCCCGGCCCCGAGCAGCTCAGCGCGCGGCGGTCGTCGGCGCCGAGCGTGGTGCCGCGCACCCGCTGCGGGGTGGTGGATCCGATGTCCTGCGGCGGAGGGACGGCGCCGCACCCGGGCGGCGTGCCCCCTGCGCCGCCCGCGCCGTCGCCGCCCGCGCCGTGGCCGCCCGCGCCGTCGCTGCCCGCGCCGTGGCCGCCCGCGCCGTCGCTGCCCGCGCCGTGGCCGCCCGCGCCGTCGCTGCCCGCGCCGTGGCCGCCCGCGCCGTCGCCGCAGCGCACCTCAGGCGCCTCGCAGCGCGGCCCCAGCGCCTGGCCTTCGGCGCACGCGGCCACCCACGCGACGGCCGCGGCGGACAGCCAGCGCGCGGCCGGCGAGCGCGCGTACGCAGAGCGAGATGTGCCCTTCCTCATCGGCGTTTCCTGGGGCGGCTCCTTTCGGCGCGCGCCCCGGCGAGCGCGCCCCGGCGAGCGCGCCCCGGCGAGCGTGCGCCGGCGGAGCGCTCGATCACCCCGCTCGTCCGACCCTCCCACAGGCGCCCCGCCGGGACAACCGCGCCGCCCCTTGCTAGAACGCCGCCGATGATGCGCCCTGCGCGCCCTGAGGTCCTCGCCCCGGCCGGTGATCGCGCCGCGCTGGAGGCCGCCGTGCGCGGCGGGGCGGATGCCGTCTACTTCGGCCTGCGCGGCGGCGCCGCGGCGGCGCCGTCGCCGCTCAACGCCCGCGCCCGCGCCGCGAACTTCGACGCGGCGGAGCTCGGCGAGACGATGCGCTTCCTCCACGCCCACGGCGTGAAGGGCTACGTCACCCTGAACACCCTCGTGTTCGACGAGGAGCTCCCCGCGGCCCAGGCCGCCATCGAGGCGTGCGCCGCGGCCGGCGCCGACGCGATCATCGTCCAGGATCTCGGGCTGATGCGCCTCGCGCGGGCGCTCGCGCCCGGGCTCCCGATCCACGCCTCCACGCAGATGACCTGCACCGACGCGGCAGGCGTCGCGCTCGCGCGGGAGCTCGGCGCCGCGCGCGTCATCCTCGCGCGGGAGCTCTCGCTCGACGACATCGCGGCCATCCGGCGGGCGACCGACGTCGAGCTCGAGGTGTTCGTGCACGGGGCGCTCTGCATCGCCTACTCCGGGCAGTGCCTGACGAGCGAGGCCATCGGCGGCCGGAGCGCCAACCGCGGCGCCTGCGCCCAGGCCTGCCGCCTGCCGTACCGGCTCGTGGTCGACGGCGCGCTCCACGACCTCGGCGACGCGGCGTACCTCCTGTCGCCGGAGGACCTCGACGCGACCGACGTCATCCCGGATCTGATCGCGCTCGGCGTGGCGTCGGTGAAGATCGAGGGGCGGCTCAAGGGGCCGGAGTACGTCGGGGCCACGGCGCGGCTCTACCGGGCCGCGATCGACGCGGCGCTCGGCGAGGGCGGCGGCCCCTCGGCCGCGGACCGGGAGGCGGCGCTGCAGGCGTTCTCGCGCGGCTCGGGGCCGGGCTTTCTGCGCGGCGTGGACCACCAGCGCCTCGTCGACGGCCGCACCTGCGACCACCGCGGCGTCGAGGTCGGCGAGGCGCGCGGCGTTTCGCGGCGGCGGGGGCACGAGGTCGTGGTCGTGCGCGCGACCCGGCCGCTCGCGCGCGGCGAGGGGATCCTCGTGGAGGGCGGCTTCGCCGGCGAGGGGGAGATCGGCGGCCGCATCTGGGGCCTGTGGCGCGACGGCCGCGAGGTCGAGCGCGCCCCGGCGGGCGGCGACGTCGAGGTGTGGCTCGGCCCGGAGCGGCGCCTGTCGGACGGGCGGCGCGGGGCGCGCGGGCTGCGCGGGCGCCGGGTCTTCCGGACGAGCGATCCGGCGGCGCTGCGCGGGATCCGGGAGGCGCTGGAGCGCGATCCGCGCCGCGTGGCGATCGACGTCCGCCTGGAGGGTCGCGTCGGCGAGCGCCCGCGGCTCTCGGCGGTGACCGAGGGCGGGGTGTCGGCCGCGGTCGAGGTCGACGCGCCGCTCGCCCGCGCCGAGCGCTCGCCGCTGGACGAGGCGGCGCTGCGGCGGCAGCTCGATCGGCTCGGCGACACGCCGTTCACCCTGCGCGGCGTGGCGCTGTCGCTCGGGGATACGGGTGCGGGGCAGGGGGCGGCGGAGCAGGCGACGGCGGGGCAGGGGGCGGCGGAGCAGGAGGCGGCGGGGCAGCCGGCGACGCCGGTGGTCCTGCCGCCGTCGGCGATCAACCGCGCCCGCCGGGCGCTCGTCGCGGCGCTCCTCGAGGCGTCGCACCGGGTGCACCCGCGCGCCCGCGTGTCGGTCGGGGAGCTGCTCGCCGAGGCCGTCCCCCCGGCGGGGGAGCCGCCGCCGGGCGGCCTCTTCGTCCTGTGCCGCAACGTGGAGCAGGCGCGCGCGGCCCTCGAGGCGGGCGCGAGCGGCGTCTACCTCGATTTCCTGGAGATGGTCGGCCTCGGCGCCGCGGCGCGCGAGCTCTCCGCGGCCGGGGCGTTCGTGGCGGTGGCGCCGCCGCGGATCCGCAAGCCGGGCGAGGAGAAGATCGACCGGTACCTGCGCTCGCTCGGGCCGGCCGCGATCCTGGTGCGGAGCCTCGGCGCGCTGCTCGACGCGTCGCCGGACACCCCCCGGATCGGCGATTTCTCGCTGAACGTCACGAACAAGCTGGCCGCGCGCGAGGTGCTCTCGCGGGGGCTCATCGCGTTCACGCCGTCGTTCGATCTCGACGCCGCGCAGCTCGTGTCGCTGCTCGAGTCGCCGTTCGGCCCGTTCGCCGAGGTGGTGGTGCACCACCCGATGCCGCTCTTTCACATGGAACATTGCGTGATCGCGGCGACGCTCTCCGCGGGCAAGGATCACCGCACCTGCGGCCGCCCGTGCGAGCAGCACGCGCTGTCGCTCCGGGACCGGGCCGGGATGGATCACCCGCTCGAGGCCGACGTGGGCTGTCGCAACACGGTGTTTCACGCCGCCGCCCAGAGCGCGGCCCACCTCGTGCCGAAGCTCGCGAAGAGCGGAGTCCGGCGCTTCCGCGTCGAGCTCGTGCGCGAGGACGCGCGGGGGACGCGGCGGGTGGTGGACGCCTACCGGCGGCTGCTCGCGGGGGAGGTCGCCCCCGCCGAGGTCGCGCGCGGGCTGCGCGCGGAGGGGAGCTACGGCGTGGTGCGGGGGTCGCTGCGCGTGCTGCAGGCGTGAGCGGCCGGCGGGAGCGGTAGGCGGGAGCGGGAGCGGGAGCGGGAGCGGGAGCGGGGGAGCATGACGCCGCGCCGAGGGGGGCCTGGCAGCGCGTGGAGGGCGCCGCCCCTTCCAGCGCGACGGCTCAAGCGATGGAGGACGCATTTCGTGGGCCAGCAAGGAACTCGACCAGCGCCCGCACCCGCGCGGGGACATGGGCTCTCGAAGGCATCACCAGATAGAGCGGCAGCGGAGCGATTCGATGGGTGGAGGACAGCCTCGCCAGGGCGCCGGTCTTCACCTCCTCGGCGCACAGGCTCTCCGGCAGCAGGGCGATCCCGCGCCCTTGCAGCGCAAAGGTCTTCGCGAGCTCGAAGCTGCGCGTGGCGAGCGGCGCCGGCCGCAAATTGGAGCGGGCGCGCTTCGGCAGGCGCTGCGCGGGGTCGTAGATCGCATGCTCGTGCAGGTGGACGAGCGCCTTCCCCAGGCGCTGCCTCTTGATGTAGTCGGGGCTGGCATGAAAGGCCAGCCTGCTCTCGTCGAGCTTGCGCGCCACGAGGCCCGGGGTGCCGGGGGAGCCGCCACGCAGGGCGAGGTCGATGTTGTGGGCCACCAGGTTCAAGGGCTCGTCGCTGACCACGGTCTCGATTCGGATCGCGGGATGCCGCTCGACGAATGCGCCGAGCAAGCGCGCCAATGGCGGCTTGGGCATGTCGATCGGCACCGTGAGCCGTATGGCGCCGGCGAGCTCGCTCGACCGCGTGAGCTGGCTCTCGGCCTTCGTGAGCAGGTCGATGGCCTCTTCGCACTGCTCCATGTAGGAGCGGCCTTCGTCCGTCAGGGTGACGCGGCGGGTGGTTCGGTGCAGCAGGCGGACGTTCAATCGCTCTTCCAGGGCACGCACCCGCGCGCTCACCGTGGACCGCGGCAGAGACAGGCGCTGGCTCGCCGCGGCGAAGCTGCCCGTTCGTGCGACCTCGATGAAGGCCTGGATCTGCGGGAGGCTGAGCATTGAACAGGTTCTTTAGTCAGTGTCGGCGAGATTGTCCATCTCGTCTGCTGCAACGG
This sequence comes from Sorangium cellulosum, assembly GCF_004135735.1. Taxonomy (GTDB): domain Bacteria; phylum Myxococcota_A; class Polyangia; order Polyangiales; family Polyangiaceae; genus Sorangium; species Sorangium cellulosum_F. Next base: position 2,499,305 of record NZ_CP012670.1, read on the forward strand.
AGGGCGCTACGTTTTTCCCATCACCACCACGGAGCGAGCCAATGACCTCCACTCGACGCAATTTTCTCCAAACGCTGTCGCTGCTGGCGCTGCAAGGCTGCGCGCTGCTGCCTGACCGCACCTCCGCGGCCCGGCCGAGCGATGCCGGGCAGGCGCCCGAGTGCCGCGTGACCTGGGCCGGCGGGCCGACGATGGCGATCTCGTTCGCCGAGCTGACCATCCTGACGGATCCGGTGCTGGGCGAGAGCTTCTCGATGGGCGACCCCAATGAGCAGGTGGGCTTCCGGGAGGTCGTGCAGCACCCTCGGTCGACGCCGCTCGGCGGCGTCGACCTCGCGGGGGTTGGCCTCGTGCTGCTCAGCCATGTCCATGAAGATCACTTCGATCAGCAGGCATGGGCGGATCTCGATCGTTCGCTGCCGATCCTGCTGCCGGTGGCCGACGTGAGGACGGTGACCGCCAAAGGGTTCAGGCGCGTGGACGGTCTGGCGTGGGGCGACACGCGGCGGCTGGCCGCCGGTGCAGGGCGCGCGGTGAGCATCACCGCCATTCCAGCGCACCACTCGAGCGACGCGAAGATCGCCGAGGCTCTCGGCAAGGGAAACGGCTACTGGATCGAGCTGACCGATGGCGGCTGGCGGCGAACGATCTACTGGACGGGGGATTCCATGCCGACCGAGGAGGTGATCGCCGCCACCCGCTCGCGGGGCAGGCCGGATCTGCTGGTGCCCCACGTCGGCGGCGTGGGCGCGACCGGGCCTTTCGGGCTGATCAGCATGCGGGCGTCGGACGTGGTCACGCTCGCCCGGGCCCTTCGGCCGCGGCGCGTGCTGCCGATTCACCATTCCACCTACGAGCTCTACCGCGAGCCGATCAGCGAGCTCGCCGTGCGCAGCCAAGGCGAGGCGTACCGGCTGGATCTGATCGCCGCCGGGTCGACGGTCGTGTATCGGTAGGCGGCCCCCCGGGGGGCGGGCGTGCTGCGCTCTATTGCTCGCTCGCGCTCGACGCCGTATCAACAACGTATCCAGAACAACAACGTATCCAGGCGTCGAAGGGGCCGTTCCCCGCACAGCCAGCCTGCAGGGCGGCCTCCACGGGCGCGGGGGCTCGGTGGCGGGCCGCGCCGCCGTCAGCGCGGCGCACGCCGCTGCTCGACGATCGCCTTGCCCTGACGCGCGAGGGCGTAGAGAATACCGGCCTGCAGGTCGCGCTGCGTGGGGAGGTTTCCCAGATCGATCCCCTGCGCGACCAGCGTCCGGGCGACCTCGGGGGAGGCCCCCACGAGGACGCTCGTGGCGCCCAGGAGCGCGGCGGCCCGCGTGGCCTGGAGGAGGCGGGCCGCCACCTCGGCGTCCATGACGGGCACGCCCGTGATGTCGATGAGCACCGTCCCGGCCTGGTGGCGCTCCACGCCCCGGAGGAGCGTCTCCAGGAGCTGGGCGCCGCGGGAGGAGTCGATGCTGCCGACGAGGGGCATCACGAGGATCCCCTCGTGGACCGGGATGACCGGCGTGGACAGCTCCTGGATGACGGCGCGGAGCTCCCGCTGCGTCTCGAACCACGCGAGCTCTCGCTGCTGCGCCTCCTCGGCGCGCTTCTTCTCCGTGATGTCCTCGAAGATGCTCAGGAGATAGCGGGGGACGCCCTGCGCGTCCTTGAGGGGCATCTTCACGGTCCGCAGCACCAGCTCCTCCTGGGCTGGCCCGGTGATATGCATCTCGGGGTCAATCGAGATCTCCCCCTTCTCGATCACCTCCCGATCCATGCGGTCGACCAGGTCGGCCTCGTGTCGTTGCTTGAAGAGATCATGGGCGCTCTTGCCGAGGAGAGCCGCCCGGGACATGCCGATGAGCTCCTCGTAATGGCGGTTCACCCGGACGAGGCGAAGCTCCTTCACCTCCTTGATGAGGACCGTGACCGGCAGGTGGTCGATGATGGTGTCGAGGAAGCCCTCGACGGGCGCGGGCTCTTGCTCGTCGCACGGCGCGGCCAGGGGGCGGACGCAGACGAGCGCCCCGCGCGCGCCGTCGACGCCGAGCGGCGTGATCGCGATCTCGCGGCGAGGTCCGCCGGGCGCGCCGCCCGGGAGCTCGATGTCGACCTGATCGCGCTCGCCTCGGAGGACCGCCAGGAGGCCCGCGAGCACGCCCTGCGCGTCACGGGCGAGCCCGTCGGGCGACGCCGGCTGGACGGCCGGCGCGCGCGGGAGGGAGACCGGCCACGCCGGGAGCGCGCCCTCCGCGAGGAGCTGCTCCAGGCAGGGATTGGCGCACAGGAGCGCTCCGTTCGCATCGAAGATGGCGGCCGCCGTCGGGAGAGCGCGCAGGAGCGGCAGGGGATCGACTCCAGCGCTCGGGCGGCGTTCATCGAGGTCTATGGTCATGCGGGATCCTCCTCCTCCAGCGACACGGGCAGTCCGACATCCTCCGTGCCGGCCGCTCGGCCCGAGATCCTACCTCCCGAAACGCTCTGTGGATATCGCCATCCGCTCGCGCCTGGAGCACGCGGGCAAACAGGTGGTTGATGATGATCCCCGCGCTCGATCCGTTCGCGGGGAACATCGCATGAGGCCTGGGCTTCCGTGAGGGGGCGCCTCGGGGCGCGCCCACCGTGCGCCTGTCGCACGACCCCGCGCACGCGCTGCCACCGCGGCGGCTGGCTCCGTACCACGTGGCATTCCTCAGGACATCGAGGAGGCGACCTGTCGAGCGCGCGGCGGCGCGAGCGCGCGTGTCATGAGAGCGCGAGAGGCCATGGTCCGCTCGCCGGAGCGAGCTTGACCACCCCGGCGCGTGCGTCCGTGGAGGTGAAGTGGGTGAATCCCGAGCTGCGGCGCCGATCCCAGCCTGGGTCGGGTCGCTCCAACCAGCGGATCGCTCGACCGGGGTCGGGTCGCCGCGGGCCTGAGATGCAGAATCGTCGGGTCTCGCTCACGACCGACCCGCCCCCGTGCGCCGGCGGAGCGTCGTCCGCTGGCGGCGGCCGGTGACGCCCGCCGGGACGCGCGCGCGTCGGGCGGCGCCCCGATGTCGCGGCGGTGTGTCGATTCGCGGTGCGCCGGACTGGCTATCCGAGGAGCATGATGTGCGAATGTGCGAATGCCGTAGCGACTGGGCACGTCGATGAGCTCGGCCGCCTGGGCGCAACCCGCGCATCGCTCCTGCAGGCGCGCCGCGCGTTGCGGCGCACATCCTACGTCGACCGGTCCTGCTCTCCTTCACCTTGCACCAACGTCGCGAGCGATCCGAGCCGAGGACGCCGAACCTCTCGATGAACCGCACGACCGGCGGGGCCCAGGGACCGGAGCGCAGATCTGTGCATGCTGCAATTTTCAACGTGGAATTTCGACGGAGCCCCGTGGTAAGGTGATGCCTGCCAGGGGGAGATGCCCTGTAGGTAGGAGCATGAGGGGGGGATCCAGCCTGCCACGCATAGCGGCGCGGTCTCGTGTTGTGTCCTCTGCATCGGACAGGAGGGGTCGAACGGTGTCTCGGAAGAAGATTCTGCTGGTCGACGATTCTCAGACCATCCTGCGCATCGAGCAGATGGCGCTGCGCGAGCACTACGACATCATCACGGCGAACGACGGCGGCGAGGGCGTCGCCGTGGCGATGGATGAGCGGCCTGATCTCATCCTCATGGACGTCGTCATGCCGCACGTGAACGGGTTCGACGCCTGCCGGCGGCTGCGCGCCGATGAGGCGACGCGCAGCACGCCGATCCTGCTCGTCACCAGCCGAAACGATGTCGCTCACATGGAGCAGGGCTTCCGATGCGGTTGCTCCGATTTCATCTCCAAGCCCATCGACACGATGGAACTCATGGAAAAGGTGAGAAACTGCCTTGGCGACTAACGCAGCGACCAAGGCATCGGGGGGCGCACATCGCGCTTCTTCCGGCGACGCCGATCGATCCGGATCTCCGTACGACGACGTCGGTGGAGAGGACATGGCCATGCCGTCCAGCGCCACGGCACTGTCGGTGTCTGCCGGACCGCCCAGCCGGCGCGCGCTGCCGGTGAAGACCCATCACGTCATGCCGGGCCAGATATTCGCCTCGTCCGACTCGACCGCGGTGACCACCATCGTTGGATCGTGTGTGGCCATCTGCCTCTGGGACGCGACGACCGGCGTCGGCGGGATGAACCACTACGTGCTCCCGGAGTGTCCGAGCCCGGGGGAGGCCTCCGCCCGCTTCGCCGGTACCGCATGCCAGCGCCTCCTCGAGCAGCTCAGGGAGCTCGGGGCCTCCACCCGGGCGCTGCAAGCGCGCGTCGTCGGGGGCGCCTGCCTCATCTCCGCGTTCCGGGGGCGCGGCACCCACCTCGGCGCGCAGAACGTCAAGGCCGGGCTCGCGTTCCTGCGAGCGGAGGGAATCCAGGTCGCGCAGCTCGACACGGGCGGTGACCGGGGGCGGAAGATCGTCTTCCGGACCGACGACGGCGACATCTCCATCCAGCCTCTGTGAGCCGCATGGGCCGCATGGATAGAGAGCGCGACGAGCTGCTCCACACGTTCGTTGCAGAGGCGCACGAGATCCTCGACGAGATCGAGCGCGCGCTGCTGCAGCTCGAGACCGGGGGCGACGTGTACGACGTCCTCCAGCGCGTCTTCCGCGCCACCCATACGCTCAAGGGGAGCGCCGGCTCGGTGGGCCTCGGCGGCCTGAGCGATCTCGGGCACGCCGCGGAGGACGTCATCGAGGCGCTCTGCAGCGGCGACCTCCCCCTGACGACGCCTGTGGTCTCGCTGCTGCTGGAGACGGTGGACGCCGCCCGGCGGCTCGTGGCCGAGGTCGACAGGGGGCAGGCCGACCGCAGCACCTCCCACCAAGAGGTCGTCGCGCGCCTCCAGGAAGCGCGGCGCGGAGGGCTGGGGGCGCCGCAGGACGCGCGGGAGACGAGCGCGCGCCGCGCGATCGAGGACGACGCGGAGGGAGCGACCAGCATCAAGAGCATCCGCATCGCCGTCGAGAAGCTGGATCGGATGGCGGATCTCATCGGAGAGCTCACCCTCGGCCGGAACAGGGTGCTGCGAGAGCTCCGCGCGGTGCGCGGGGAGGCCGGCGCGGCGCTGCGCGACGAGATGGAGGAGCAAGATCGGCTCTGCAGGGAGCTGGAGGAGGCGGTGCGCGCCGCGCGCATGGTGCCGGTCGGCCCCTGGTTCCGGCACTACGAGCGCACGGTGCGCGATCTCGCCCACGCGCACGGCAGGCTGGCGCGCCTCCTGGTCGTGCACGGCGACGTCGAGGTGGACACGGCCGTGGTCGAGCGGTTCCGGGACGCCCTCACGCACCTCCTGCGCAACGCCATCTGTCACGGCGTCGAGGCGCCCGAGGCGCGGCGCGCCGCGGGCAAGGACCCCTGCGGCACGATCACCCTGCACGCCGCGCACGAGCGGGGCGGCATCGCGCTCCGGATCTCCGACGACGGCGCCGGCATGAGCCGCGAGCGCATCGCCGCCCGGGTCCGGGCGCTGGGGAGGCACCCCGCGCCCGACGCGCTCTCCGATCATGAGCTCTTCAGCCTCGTGTTCGAGCCGGGGTTCTCCACGGCGACGGAGTCGTCCCACCTGGCGGGGCGCGGCATGGGCATGGATGTCGTGCGGCGCCGCGTGGAGTCGATCCAGGGCACGATCCGGATCGACAGCCGCGAAGGGCACGGCACGTCGCTGCTGATCCAGCTCCCGCTCACCCTGGCCACCATCGAAGGGCTCTCGGTCGGGATCGGCGACGAGCGGTACGTGATCCCGCTCCGCGCGGTGCTCGCCTGCTGCGATCTGCCCCGCGGCGCGCTCGCGCACGGCGCCGCCCAGGGGCTCATGGTCCGGCGCGGGCGCGCGCTGCCGTGCGTCCGCCTCCGGGCGCTCTTCGGGCTCGGCGGATCGCCCCCGCCGGACGAGCGCGTCGTCGTCGTCGCGCTCGACGGCGCCGAGGCTGGCCTCGTGGTCGACTCCCTCGAAGGCGAGGGGCGCACGGTGGTCAAGCCGCTCGGCCAGCTCTTTCGCCGCGTTCCGGGCATCTCCGGCTCGACCCTCCTCGGCGACGGCAGCGTGGCGATGATCCTCGACGTCGACGCGCTGCTCGGTGGCGTCCTCAGGGACGCGGTCCCGGTCGACACCCTCGACGAGCGCAGGTCAGCGCCATCGGCCGCCGGAGGCAGCCCAGGATGAGCCGGCGCCCCGGCGCGCAGCGCGCGCGTCTCCCATCCCTCTCCATGGAGCCATCATGATCTCCGACACGTCGAGCCCCGTGTCGCAATACATCTCCTTCATCATCGCGGGGGACGAGTACGCGGTGAACATCCTCCGGGCGCGGGAGATCGTCGAGCGCAGCGTCACGTCGCGGGTCCCGATGATGCCGGCGTGCATCGTCGGCGTCATGAACCTCCGGGGCCGCGTCGTGCCGGTCATCGATCTCGCGGTGAAGCTCGGGCTGCCGCCGACGAGGGTGAGCCGGTGGACCTGCGTCCTCATCGTCGAGACCGAGCTCGACGGCGAGAACACCCGCCTCGGCCTGCTCATCGATGGGGTGGGCGATGTGCTCACGCTCTCCGAGGACGAGATCGAGCCCGCGCCGACCTTCGGCACGCAGGTGCGCGTCGATCAGCTGCGCGGGCTGGCGAAGGTGGGCGAGAAGCTCGTGCTGCTGCTCAACATCGACCGCATCCTCTCGCCGGCCGAGCTCCTGGCCTCGACGGCGCTCGGCCCCTCGTCCTCCGGGGCCCCGCCGGCGCTCCCAGGCAGCCTCGGCGCGCCGGCCGGTGAAGGGGACGGGCGATGATCTCGATCGCCGAGCCGAGCCCGCGCACCCTCAGCGACGAGGAGTTCGCGATGTTCCAGAGGCTCGTCAAGCGCCTCTCGGGCATCGCGCTGGGCCCGCAGAAGAAGCCGCTCCTGCTCTGCCGCCTCGGGCCCCGGCTCCGCGCGCTCGGGCTCCGCAGCTTCGGCGAGTACTACCGCCGTGTGACCGCGGCGGGCGGCGAGGGCGAGCTCGTGAACATGCTCGACTGCATCTGCACGAACGAGACGCATTTCTTCCGGGAACGCGAGCAGTTCGAGCTCCTCGAGCGCGAGATCCTCCCGGCGTGGCACGCGAGCGCGGGCCACGGAGCGCCCTCGGCGCGCGGCGGCCGCCCGCTGCGCGCCTGGAGCGCAGCCTGCTCGACGGGGGAAGAGCCCTACTCGATCGCGATGGCGCTGCTCGACAGCCTGCCCTCCCCGGATCGCCGCGCCGCGGCGGGGCAGGCGTCGCCCTGGGCAGGCGCCGCGCCCGTGGGCGCTCCGGGGATCTGCATCCTCGCGACGGACCTGTCCGCCCGCGCGCTCGACCAGGCGCAACGCGCGGTGTGGCCGATCGAGCGGGCCTCGGAGATCCCGGAGCAGCGCCTGCGCACCTACATGCTCCGCGGGACGGGCGCGAGCGCGGGCCTCATGAAGGCCCGGCCCGAGCTGCGCGAGCTCGTCACCTTCCGGCGCTTCAACCTGCTCGACGCGGCGCCCAAGCGATTCGGTCTGTTCGATCTGATCTTCTGCCGGAACGTCCTCATCTACTTCGACGCCGCGACGAAGGCGTCGATCGTGGCGAGGCTCATCGCCAGCCTCGCGCCTTCAGGGTACCTGTTCCTCGGGCACGCCGAGGGCCTCCACGGGGCGGACCACCGCGTGCGATGCGTCGCGCCATCCGTTTATCGGCTCCAGCCCCCGGCGGGGCTCGAAGGGAGCCGAAACACACCTAGCCCGGAGCATGCATCATGCTTGCGCATATCGGAGTAGGCCGGAAGCTCTACCTCGGCTTCGCCGCCATGGTCGTCATCGTCCTCGCACTGGCGGGCACGGCCTACAAGAGGTTCGCGGAGCTCGACGAGGCCCGCTCATGGGACCAGCACACGTACGAGGTGATGCTCGCGACGAGTGAGATCATGGAGTCGCTGCTCGACACCGAGACAGGGGAGCGCGGCTTCGTCATCACCGGGGTGGAATCCTTCCTGGACCCGTACCGCAGCGGGCACGATCGGTTCGAGAAGAGCCTGAGTCGCGTCCGGGAGCTCACCAAGGACAACCCGCGCCAGCAGATGCGCCTCGAGAAGGTCGCCAAGGACCAGAGCGAGTGGGTCTCCACCGTGCTCGAACCGGCGATCCAGCTCCGCCGCCGCGCGGACGAGGCGAAGATGCCGTCGGATCGCACCGACGAGGAGGTCAGGCGGGGGCGCGGGAAGACCCTCATGGACCAGATGCGCGCGACGCTCAAGGAGATCGATGACGAGGAGCTCGCCCTCCTCGGCCAGCGGCAGGCGGCCACGAACGCGCTCGTCACGACGATGTACGTGACGCTGCAGGCGGGAGGTCTGCTCGCGCTCGTCGTCGCCGTCGTGCTCGCCATCTTCTTCAGCAGGATGATCCTGCTGCCGCTCAACCAGGCGGTATCGATCCACCAGCGCATCGCCGGGGGCGACTTCACGGGCGACGTCACGGTGAAGAGCTCCGACGAGTTCGGCCAGATGCTCGGCGCCGTGAAGGCCATGTCGGATCGCCTGGCCGGCCTCATCGGCGAGGTCAGGAGCGGCGCGGTCTCGGTCTCCTCGGTCTCGGTGCAGCTCTCGGCGACAGCGCAGAGCCTGTCGCAGGGCACCAGCGAGCAGGCGGCGTCCGTGGAGGAGACGATGACCAGCCTGCAGCAGCTGAGCGACACGATCGCGAAGAACGCCGCCAACTGCAAGCAGGTCGAGGAGACGGCGCACCGGAGGACGAGGGACGCGGAGCAGAGCGGTCAGGCGGTCCGGGAGACGGTCGAGGCGATGAAGGCGATCGGCGAGCGGATCGTGATCATCGAGGAGATCGCGTACCAGACGAACCTGCTCGCGTTGAACGCCGCGATCGAGGCGGCGCGCGCGGGCGAGCATGGCAAGGGCTTCGCCGTCGTCGCCACGGAGGTGCGGCGGCTGGCCGAGCGAAGCCGGGACGCGGCGAAGGAGATCGGCTCGTTCGCCGCGTCGAGCATCGTCGTCGCGGAGCGCTCGGGACAGCTCATCGCGGAGCTCGTCCCGTCGATCCGGGAGACCGCGGAGCTGGTGCAGGGCGTCGCCGTGGCATCCAAGGAGCAGTCGAACGGCGTGGCCCAGATCAGCGGGGCGGTGGAGCTGATAGAGCAGGCCACGCAGCGCAACGCGGCGATCTCCGAGGAGCTCGCCAGCACGGCTGCCGAGCTCTCGGCGCAGGCAGAGCAGCTCCAGAATGTGATGGCGTCGTTCCGGCTCTCGCAGGAGGGCGACGGCGACTTCGGCCACAAGCCGCCGGGGGCGGGCCGTCTCCCGGAGCGCCATGGCGGTAAGCCGCTGTGGAAGCCGCCGCTCAAGGGCCGCTCGAGCGGCGGCGCATCGGGCAATGGGCGCGCGCCGCACGCCGCGGGCGATCACGACTTCGTCTCGTTTTGACGCCCTGCCTCATCGAGCCGATGCCCGCTCAAGAAGGCACCACGCCGCGCTGGAGGAGCAGCACGTCGCCGAGCGGCGTCGGCGTCTCGAGGATGCGCTCGCAGCCGCGCCGCCGCAGCCGGCTCATCCGTCGAGCGGCCCCCCGTCAGCGTGGCGCGGACACGCGGGACGCCGCGAGCCCAACCTGGGTCGGGTGCGGCGAGCCCACCCTGGGTCGGGGTGCGCAACCTGGGTCGGGGCGTTCCCTCACCGGACGAAGAACGCGCGCACCGGCGCCGCGACGCCCTTGAGCCGGAGCTCGCAGGCGGGCTCGAGCGGCACCGCGCCGTCGAGCAGCCTCGCCGTGGCCTCGCCGACGAGGATGCGGCCCGGCTCGCTCGCCGTCTCGAGCCGCGCGGCGACGTTCACGGCCGGCCCGATGACGGTGTAGTCCGACCGCGAAAGCGACCCGAAATTGCCGACGACGGCCTCGCCCGTGTTGATGCCCGCGCGCGCGACGAGCCGCACGTCGCCGCCCAGGAGCGGCAGCGCGGCCTGGAGGTCCTGCGCGAGCGCGACGCAGCGGCGCGCCTGCTCGGCCGGATCGAGCGGATCGGGGGCGCCGAACACGATCATGACGGCATCCCCGACGAATTTGTCGACCGTGGCCCCGTGCGCGTGCGCGACGTCGGCGATCATCGACAGGTATTGATTGAGCAGGCGCCCGACGGCCTCGGCCCCCAGCCTCTCCGAGAGCGACGTGAACCCCACGAGATCGGTGAACATCACGGTCACCACCCGCCGCTCGGGCTCGGCGTCCATCCGCAGCTCGCCGTGGGCGGCCCGCTCGACGAGCGACGGCGGCAGGTAGCGCCGCAGGATCGACTCCGTGAGGTAGCGGTGGAGCCGCTCGGCCTGATTCACGGCGTAGTTCGACGCGAAGAAGACCAGGGAGATGCCCGCCGACATGGTGGCCAGCAAGGTCGCCGCCGCCGCCGGCTCGGCATAGAAGAGGTGCGGCACCGGAGAGCTGAAGAGCGGGTGCGGGCGGATCACGTGGGCGAGCTCGAGAGCGCCCACGCCGCAGTACAGGACGACGCCGAGGACCGCGGCGAAGAGGCCGAGCCGGAAGTCGAAGAAGACCCGGTACACCGTCACGAACATCACGATGTACAGCGCCGACGGGGACACCAGCGTGCCGGTCGCGTGCATGGCGAGCTGGTTGGTCACGAGCTCGACGGTCAGCACGGCATACGTCAACGCGCGCGCGATGCCCGAGGCGTCCCGGCCTCCGCGCCGCGACACCGCCAGCAAGGCCGCGTTCGCGACGAGGTAAGCCGATTGCAGGAGGAGCCAGGCGGCGATGACCCGGCGCGCGTGCACCGGGTACGGCGCGCGCGCCGCGTACATCGACAAGGCAAGGCCGGTCGGGACGAGGACGAGCGGCGCGCTGAGGAGCCTCACCCACGCGGAGGCGTGGATCCGCTGTCGGGGGGCGCGCCGGGCGCCCGTGTCCGTGAAGAAATCGCGGCAGAACTCGCGCACGGACGCGCCGAGGTGGCCAGGGCCGCCGCGCGTCTGCATCGCATCGGCGGGGGCGCGCACCGGACGAGCGTACCGGTCGGGTGCCGACGCACGCAAGCTTCGTTGGGGGCCGCCGTCTCCGGCGCCGGCGACCACCACCCGTCCCCGCTGGCGCGCGCGCGCGGGACGCGGGACACTCGTCCGCCGACCCGGCGCAGCAGACCGCGGTGGTGCTGAGCGCCCGCGTCGCCTGGAGCCGCTGCTTGACGTTTCTCACGCCCCTCGTCTTGTTCCGCGTCGCCTCGGTCCTGGCCTGGCTCGCCGTCGTGGCGACGGCGCGGGCCCGCCGCGGCCGGCTGTACGCCCAGTTCGTCGGCGTCCTGCTCGGGATCCACACGCTGAGCGCGTGCGCGGTCTTTCGCCACGTCGGCCCGCTCGCGCCGGCGTTCGCGTACCTCCACGCCGCGGTCTACCTGCACTTCTTCCTGCTCTCGCGCCCGCGCATGCGCCCGCTCGCCTACAGGGCGCTCGTGAGCATCCCCGCGTCGTTCTTCGTCGCGGCCGTCTTCCTGTCGTTCCCCTGGGCCATCGCGGGCGCGCTCGGGGCGACGCCGTACGGCCTCTGGGCGCCGTTCGCGCTCGCGGGCGTCGGCACCCTCCAGTCGCTCACGGCCCGCCGCGAGGAGGTCGAGCTCGTCGTCGACCGCGCCCACGTCGAGGGGCTGCGCCGCCACCCGCTGCCCCGCGAGGAGCCGCCCGGCCCGCGCCGCCCCCTCCGCATCGTCCAGATCACCGATCCTCACCTCGGCCCGTTCATGTCCGTCGAGCGCCTGCGCGGCATCTGCGAGCGCGCGGTGGCGCGCGAGCCCGACCTCATCGTGCTCACCGGCGACTACCTGACCATGGAGTCGCAGCACACCGCCGACCACCTCGCCGAGGCGCTGTCCCCGCTCCGCGCCCTCGAAGGGCGCGTGTTCGCGTGCCACGGGAATCACGATCACGAGGCGCCCCGTCACGTCGCGACCGCGCTCGCGCGGGCGGGCGCGCGCCTGCTCGTGGACGAGGCGGCGCTGGTCGAGACCGCCGCGGGGCCGGTCCAGGTCCTCGGGATGGACTTCCACTACCGCGATCGCGACGCCCGCATGGCCGAGGTCTGCGCCCGACACCCGCGCGTGAAGGGCGCGCTCCGGCTGATCCTGCTCCACGATCCGGGCGCGTTCCGCCACCTCGGCGAGGGGGAGGGCGATCTCGTGCTCTCAGGCCACACCCACGGCGGGCAGATCGGCGTGGTCAGCCTCGGGGGCACCTGGACCGCGCTCCGGCTGTTCGTGAAGATGCCCGATCACGGGCTGTGGGCCCGCGGCCCGGACCGGCTCTACGTGCACCGCGGGACAGGGCACTACGGCTTTCCGCTCCGGCTCGGCGTGCCCGCGGAGGAGAGCGTCCTCAAGGTGCACCTCGCCGGCGACGGCGCCTGAGGGCGCGACGGGACGCCTCGACTCAGGCCTTGTCGAGGAACTTGCGCACCTGGGACTCGATCGCGCTGCCAGGCACGAGGAAGGGCTTGTCCGTGATGACCACGGAGAAGCTCTGCGCTGCGATCGAGTAGGTCCCCTTCACGGCCCCGGCCGGGGTGGGCACCGTGAAATCGCCGTTGCTGTCCGCGCCGTTGAACTGACCACCTGCCTTCTCGATCGCCGCCCTGGCCTTCGCGACGATCTCCGGCGCTGAGCCGCTGAAGGGTACTGAAAAGCTGTGCTTTGCCATTCCGCCTCCTTGATCTCGGTCGCGCCCCTGTCGCAGCGCGAGGCCGTGGAGAGCGTAATGCGACTCCTCCGCCGGCACCAGCGCGAATCGCGCCGGGCCGGGCGCGGGGAGGCGACCCGGCGAGGCGCCCGCACGAAGGATGAGCGCATGACGCCGGGCGCCCTCCCGGCGGCGCCGCCCGGCGAGGAATGTGTTTGACAAGCCGGACGGATCCTCCGCACCTTGTTCCCCTCTTGCAGGAGATGGTGACCCGAGGACTTATGCACGAACCCCTTTTCAAGCGATGGATCCTGCGCCGGACGACGACGGCGTCCGCGCTCGTGCTCGGCGCGCTCGCGCTGGGCGCCGGATGCGCCGGCAGCCAGGGCTCCGGGGCCGCGCTCCCCGCGGGCTCGACGCCGGGCGCGGGCGACCCCGCGACCGCCGGGTCGGCGCAGCACAACCTGCTGAAGGCCTCCGACTTCAATGACAGCAGGAGCCTGCCCTGGACCACCTCGTTCAGCGCGCCGGGCGCTGGCAGCGCGGAGGTGAAGGACGGCGCCTATTGCGTGACGGTGACGAACAAGGGGACCAACAACTGGGACGCCCAGTTCCGCCACCGGGAGATGGTGATCCAGAAGGGTCACAGCTACTCGATCCAATACAAGGCCTGGGCGTCCGCGCCCACGAAGGCGCGCCCGAAGGTAGGCATGGCCGGGCCGCCGTACGAGGAGTACTGGTCGGACACCGTGGTGCTCGGGACCGAGCCGAAGACCTACACCGGCAAGTTCTCGATGGCGAAGGCCGACGATCCCACGGCGGAGCTCGCGTTCCACATCGGCGGTGAGATGGCGTCGGCCAAGGAGCCGTTCGAGGTCTGCATCGACGACATCCGCCTGGATGATCCGGAGTTCCGCGCCAGCGCGCCCGAGGCCGCCGCGGCGGCGCCGAAGGTCGCCGTGAACCAGATCGGGTATCTGCCCGGCGCCATCAAGATCGCCAGCGTGAACGACGCGGCCACCGCCCCGCTCGCGTGGGAGCTGCTCGACGGCGCCGGCAAGGCGGTCGCGCGCGGAAAGACCCGGGTCTTCGGCGAGGACGGCGCGTCCGGCGATCACGTCCACCTGGTCGACTTCACGGCCTTCAAGGCGCCGGGCGAGCGCTACGTGCTCGAGGTCGGGGACGAGAAGAGCTTCCCGTTCGACATCGGCGCTGGCATCTATCAGAAGCTCAAGGTCGACGCGCTCGCGTATTTCTACCACAACCGGAGCGGCATCGAGATCGAGATGCCGTATGCGGGCAAGCCCGAGCTGGCGCGCCCGGCCGGGCACCTCCAGGACAAGAGCACGCGCTGCCTTCCGGGCAGCGGGTGCAACTACACGCTCGACGCGTCGCGCGGCTGGTACGACGCCGGCGATCACGGCAAGTACGTGGTCAACGGCGGCATCTCGGTGTGGACGCTCCTCAACTGGTACGAGCGCACGAAGCACCTCGGCACGTCGAGCGCGGACTTCGGGGACGGCAAGCTCAGCATCCCCGAGAACAAGAACGGCGTGCCGGACCTCCTCGACGAGGCCCGCTGGGAGCTCGAGTTCCTGATGGGCATGCAGGTGCCGGAAGGCAAGCCGCTCGCCGGCATGGTCCACCACAAGATGCACGACGACGCGTGGACCGGGCTCGGCCTCGCGCCGCACGAGGACAAGATGACGCGCTCGCTGCACAAGCCGAGCACGGCGGCGACGCTCAACGTCGCCGCGGTGGGCGCGCAGTGCGCGCGCATCTGGAAGACGGTGGACGCGGCGTTCTCGGCGCGGTGCCTGAAGGCCGCCGAGCGCGCCTGGGCCGCGGCGAAGCAGCACCCGGCCCTCTACGCGCCCCCCGGCGGCGACAAGGGCGGCGGTCCCTACGACGACACGGACGTCAAGGACGAGCTGTACTGGGCCGCGGCCGAGCTCTTCGTCACGACGGGCAAGCCGGAGTACAAGCAGGTTGTCCAGTCCTCCCCGCTCAACGCGCGGTTCCCGATGGAGGTCGACGGGGTGGTCTCGTCGATGAGCTGGAAGGTCACGGACGCGCTCGGCCAGATCTCGATGGCGATCGTGCCCGGCCACGTCGACGCCGCGTGGCAGCAGCAGCTCCGCGGCCGCATCGCCAAGGCCGCCGATCGGTACCTCGCCATCGCCGAGAAGGAGGGGTACCGGACGCTCCTCCAGCGGACGCCCGCCGGCAAGTACGAGTGGGGCTCGAACTCCTTCGTGCTGAACAACATGCTCGTCGTCGCGCTCGCGCACGACGTCACGAAGCAGCAGAAGTACCTCGACGGGGTGGTGCTCGGCATGGACTACCTGCTCGGCCGCAACCCGCTCGGGCAATCGTACGTCACCGGCCATGGCGACAAGCCCCTCCAGAACCCGCACCACCGGTTCTGGGCCCACCAGGCGAACAGCAAGTATCCGAAGGCGCCGCCCGGCGCCGTGTCCGGCGGGCCCAACTCGTCGCTCCAGGATCCCCACGCCCAGGCCGCCGGCCTCAAGGGCTGCGTCGCGCAGCGGTGCTTCGTGGATCACATCGAAGCCTGGAGCGTGAACGAGATCACCATCAACTGGAACGCGCCGTTCGCGTGGGTGACAGCCTTCCTCGACGAGAAGGCGAGGAAGTAGCGCCCGGCGGCGAGGGCCTATCGATACGGCATCGCAGCGGCGACATGACCGGAGAGCGATGTCAAGCGGGCAGCACGGATCCTGTGCCGCCGCCCGACCTCGGGACACCGGAGTGCGTGAGCGCAGGGGCGCGGGTTGCCCGGGCGCGCCGCATGATCTAGGGACAGGGACTCGCCCTCTCCGGGGCGCTGCTGTTTTTTTTCTTGTGAGGAGGTCTTGGGATGAAACTTTTTACCACACGTCACGGGTTTGCCTTCACGCTGCTCCTGCTCTGCGCCCCCCTGCTCGCCGGCGCGAACGCCGCCGGCCGCGGTCATGAGGTCCCCGCGATCGAGGACGAGGGCAGCGCGTCCGCGGGCGTCGTCTCGGCGGCGGCCGGGCGCATCAAGCCCCGCCCTTGCATGGTGACCGGCTGCAGCGGGCAGATCTGCGCGAGCGAGCCCGTGTACACGACGTGCGAGTGGCGCGAGGAGTACGCGTGTTACGGCGAGCACGGCATCTGCGAGCGCGATGCGTCGGGCCGGTGCGGCTGGCGCGAGACGTCGGAGCTCGAGGCGTGCCTCGGCGGCGGGGAGGCGCCGGGCGGGCCGTCCGACGGCTGCGTCGTCACCGGGTGCAGCGGGCAGATCTGCGCGAGCGAGCCCGTGATCACGACGTGCGAGTGGCGCGAGGAGTACGCGTGTTACGGCAAGCTCGGCGTCTGTGAGCGCGACGCGTCCGGCGCGTGCGGCTGGCGGGACACCCCGGAGCTCGACGCCTGCCTCGAGTCCGCCTCGGGGATCTGAGCGCGCCGAGGCCGCTCCTTGCTGGAGCGACCGCGTCCGAGGTTCTGCGCCTCGCGGCGAGCCCTTCACGCGATCCGGCGCGTCTGGTAGCGTCGGCCCGACCGCGGCGCCTGCCGCACTGGAGCGCGATGTGAACTGCCCGAAATGCATGGCCAGGATGCAGACCATCACCTTTGGCGGGATCGACGTCGATCGCTGCACCGCGTGCGGCGGGATCTGGTTCGACAGCCGGGAGAAGGAGTCGCTCAAGGCGGTCGAGGGGTCCCAGGCGATCGACGTCGGCGACCCCGCGGTCGGGCGGCGGAACAACGAGATCCGCAAGGTGCCGTGCCCCCGCTGCACGACGCCGATGGTGCGCATGGTCGACCCGCAGCAGCCGCACATCTGGTACGAGAGCTGCAGCGTGTGCGGCGGCGTGTACTTCGACGCCGGCGAGTTCCGCGATTACAAGGAGCACACGCTGGGCGACTTCTTCCGGGACCTGTTCGCGCGACAGCGCGCCTGACCGCCGCGCTAGAACTCGCCCATCAGCCCCAGCGTCGGATAGACGATGAGGCTGTCGAGATCGATCTCGGCCACCGGCTTCCCGAGCGCGGCGAGCTCGCCGGTCGAGAAGAGCTGCGCCAGCGTCAGCTCGAAGCCGAAGAAGACGTGCTTGTAGCCGAGCGCGACCCCGGCCTGCCCGCCCAGGTAGAGGCCAGTGCCCGAGAACGAGGCGATCTCCCGCTCGCCCCCGTACCCGGTGAAGGCGGGCAGGTTCATGACGAGCTCGGTGCCGAAGCTCGTGAGCATCAGCCGCGGGCCGCTCCAGACCCGGTACCACGTGCCCGCCTTCCCGATCTGGAGCGGCAGATCGATCTGCCATCGCGTGAAGTCCGTGAGCTCGACGAGATCGAGGAGGTTCCCCACGGGGAACCCCATCACGTAATAACCAAAGCCGACGCCGGCCGTCAGGTCGACCCCGTGCTCGTCGCCCTTCAGGAGCTGGTACCGGGTGCCCAGGCGGAGCGCGCTGACGCTGTAACGGAGGTTGATCTCCCACGCGTCGAGCGCGGTGTAGCCGATCCCGAGGTGCGGAGTGACCGAGGGGGGGTTCAGCGCGAGCGCGCCGCCCGCCTCGAAGAGCGTCCGCCGCTCGCCCTCGGACAGCTCGCGCGACGCGGCGACGTCCGCCAGCACCGCGCCGGCGTCCACCACGGAGGCCAGCGTGCCGGTCGGGATCGAGACATCCATGCCGAGCTCGGCCTGGACATGCCCCTTGGGGGCCACGTGGGCTGGCTGCAACGTGGAGAGCGCCGGCGCGCAGCCGCACGTCCAGGCGACGAGGAGAGGGAGAGCGTGGCGGAGCATCGACCTGCGACGCTATCACCCCGCGCTCGCCCCGCGCCCGGAGAGCACGCCTCGGTACGGCGGCGGGATCAGCCCCGCCCCTTCTTCACGCCGATCTCCTCGTAGGGGTTCGGCCTGCCCTCGCCCTCGTCGCCCCCGGTCGCGCCCTTGCCGCCGAAGTCGCCGTGGCCGTGGGTCGCGCCCACGGCGCCCTCCGTGTCGCCCCCCTGGTGCGTCCCGCCCGGGTTGTCGCCCTTCTGGTACGCCTCGGCGCTCTCCTGCGAGCTCTTGCCGCCGTGGCGCTCCTCGCCGGCCCGCCGCTGCGTGCGCTCGTCGACAGGCTCCATGCCCTTGCCCTGGGCGCCCCGCTTGTTCTGGTTCTCCATCGGCGTCTCATGGAGCGGGGGTCCGCGGCCGCAACCCCCCGCCGCCCCCGGCGGAGCTCCGCCGCGCTCACCCCGATGAGGTGGCCGGGTCTCGTGACCCGCCTCGTGGCCCTTCCGGGGGAACGACGGCGGCCTCCGCCCGCTTCAGGCCGAGGCGCGCGAGCCGGGCCGGCGCATCCCCGGGCGCCGGGTGCCGGATCGTCCCGCGCGGCTCGAGCGGCGGCGCGGCCGGCTCGTTGCCGGTGACCTGCTTCAGGCCGTAAAAGCCGTTCATCGCCGCCGACAGCATCATCCCGCCGCGGCTCAGCGACCGCGCGCCGCGCGCGAGGCGCTCGAGCACCGCCGCGGGGCCGAAGGCGCGATTCCACATCTGCCGGTGGGCGGCGAGGAGCTGCTCGGGGGACATGCGCGCCGGCCGGAAGGCGACCCCGTAGCCGCTGTAATGGGGCCAGTCGCGCTCCTCCAGGATGCGCCCGTCTCGCCGGTGCTCGTCGTACAGCGGCGTGCCCCGGAACGGCGTCAGGATGCTCAGGAACGGGACGTCGACGCCGATCTCGTTCAGCCGATCGGCCGTGGAGGCGATGACCTCCGGCGTCTGATCGTCGAAGCCCGAGATGAAGCCTGCCATCACGCAGATCCCGCGATCGTGCAGCCTGCGGATGGCCTCGCGGTACTCGCCCACGCGGTTCTGGCGCTTGTCGACGCGCTTCAGGTCGGCCTCGTCGAGGCTCTCGATGCCGAGGAAGATGCCGATACAGCCGGAGCGCTCCATCGCGTCGAGCAGCTCCCGGTCCTTGACGATATCGATGGAGGCCTGCGTGAGCCACCAGCGATCGAGCCCGGCGAGCTCTCTCAGGAGCTCCTTGGCCCAGCGGCGCTGGACGAGCAGGTTGTCGTCCCAGAACCACGCGACCTTCTCCTGCCAGAAGCGGGGGAAATGCGTGGTGGCGATGTCGCGGATCACCTCGTCGACGGGGCGCACGCGGAAGCCGGGGTTGAGGTCGGGCACGGTGCAGAAGCCGCACGTGAACGGGCAGCCGCGCGTCGCCTGGAGCACGCGGGGGACGAGGAAGCGGCGCTCGAGCAGGTCGTAGCGGGGGGTCGGCAGCCCGGCGAGCGGGGCCGGCTCGCCGTGATAGACGCGGCGCTGCGTGCCGCGCGCGAGATCGCGCAGGACCGCGGGCCAGACCGCCTCGGCCTCCCCGGTGACCACCACGTCCACGTGCTGGAGCGCCTCCTCGATCCAGTACGAGACGTGCGGCCCGCCGGCGACGACGCGCACGCCGAGGGCGCGGTAGCGATCGGCGAGCGCGTAGGCGCGGCGCGCGAAGCCGGAGAAGAACGAGAGCGCGACCACGTCCGGCGCGGCGTCGACCGGGACGGGGCGCACCTGCTCGTGGAAGAGCTCGACCTCGTGCTCCGGCGGGGTGATCGCCGCGAGGTGGATCCCGGTGACCGGCGGGACGAAGTGGAACCGGTGCCCCCTGCGATAACGGGGGACGTAACTCACGACAATCCTCACCTTCATGAGCGCCTCCTCGGGATCGGGCGCCTCGTCGGACCGGACCCGCGACGACGACGAGGCGCCGCGGGCGGGCGGAGGTCCGATGAGACGCGCCCGGAACAACGCAGGAGCGGGAGGAGCCACCGTGGAGGCTCGGTGGTGGGTGCGTGCGGGAGCCGAGGATGGGAGCGCCCCGGAGACCGGAGGCTCGCTACCGGGGTGGACAATCCCCACGCCCGGCGGCTCGACCGGGGCGGCGCCTCCCGGCCGTGGCACGTCGAGTGCAGGAACGCTCCACGGTGGTGCGGTCTGGCGCGCGCGTCGATCGCCTCAGCAGGGCGGCGTCGACCTGTAGAAGCGGCGCTGGAGGGGGTCGTCGAGGGCAATGATCTCCCGGAGATGGGTCCAGCGGAGATGGGTCCAGCTCAACTGTGCACGCAGCGCGTGCACAACCTCCGGGTCGGGGAAAACCTCGGCGAAGCGCGGCATGTGGTGGAGGTCGCGCTTGCTGAAGCCGCGGCCGTGCTCGACGATGCGGCTGCCCAGCGCCCTGACGCTCTGCCGCGCCGCGCAGCGGCGTCGGCAGCAGCGGCGGGTTGGGCAGCATTCGCGTTGTAGTGCTTCACCCCAGCGCGCGGCGGCGCCGCAATCGAGCGTTGTACCATGCTTGCACGTCCGCCACGACGTGCTCGAGCCGCTCTTCGTCAAGGGCAGCAACATCAATCGATGACTGCAATGTAAGGCCCGGGCTCACGCTGCCGGCGACACGCGGTTGCAGAACCCACCCGAAGTACCCCTCGTCTGTCCTCATGTCGAAGATGAGTACGCCAATGGGAAACGTCGCGTGCTCTACCTGTTTCCTCAATGCGGTGGCGACCGTCGCCCGCACCCGGCTACGGTCGCTGAGGAGAGTTTTTTCGACCTCAATGTCCCCCTTGACCACTACCCCAAATAGCTCCGCGCTCCGCTCTGAGGACTTGACGCTGACGAGGAGATCGATGCCGTAATCGTGGGAGGGACGTTCGACGGACACGTCCGGGTGCCGCGTCAGAAACATCGTCGCCAGATATTCAGCGCGCTCTGCGAAGAACCTTGCCTTGTCGCTCGCCATGGATACCCCTAAACATCTGAAAATGCGGATGCTCTTGGTGTTTTGACCACGCCGAGGCCGTTCCAGAAGGCGAGCACCTCGTCGTGCAGTGTTTGACGGACCGTGGCGTTTTGGAGAGAGAATTTTGTAGGAATGCTCGATATGCGTTGCGTCCTCTTGATGTCGACGGTCACGATGTAGGGCTGCTCGCTCGGCTCGTGAACACCCACGACAAAACTGGGCAATGGCGCTCCATAAAGAGCATTGGCTCGCGCGATTGCAACCCCTATCGGAAGCCTCTTCTTGTGGTTCACTGCCGTTGAGGTGGCTCTTACTTGAACGAGGAAGAGCTTGCCCGGGTGCCCCCATAGCTCGATTCCGAAATCTGCGACCGGCCACTTTTCGCCAAGGAATGCAGGGCGAAAAAGTGGCTTGTCACCGTGGAGCTTCGTGATGACGCTGCGGAAAATGCTTTCACCGCGCTCTCCCAGTGCGTCCTTGTCGACGGGCACTGTGCACTCTCCGGTCGCCCTCTATTATAACACGGACTATGCCGACATCGCAACCCCCGTGCGCGCCGGCAGGCTCAGGATGCTCGACAGCGGATGAGTGGGACGGGGGGGGATTCCAGGAGGCTGAGCCCGCCCGCGGACGGCACTACGAGCGCGCAGTTCAGAACTCCAGTCCGGCTGCCCTACGCCGATTTGTGGTTCATCTCGAGGCCATGTTGGCGAAGAAGAGGAGCTGCCCGTCGCTCGATCGGGGGACCAGGGACAGCTCCTCGCCCTTGTGCACCACCTTGAAGCGCGGGTCGCGCATCCCGTCCTTGCCGCCCAGGAGCTCCAGATCCTTCTTCCAGCTCTTCCCGCAGGGCGGGGTGGCGAGCATGAAGTCGAACGCCTGGGCCGGGAAGGCGTCGTGCGAGAACGTCGAGTGCTCGTAAGCGCCGCCGATGATGTGCTCGGGCTGATCGCCATCGCCCTTCATGAGCAGGTCGGCCTTGCAGATCGCGTAGGGCTCGGGGCTGGTCTCCTGGCCGTAGAGGTGCGTCTTCACCGACTGGCCGTGCTCGGCGGCGATGGGGCGGAACATGAGCGTGGTCATGAGCCGCACCCCGTCCCGGGGCGTCCAGTGCTCTCCGGCCTCCTCGTTGTTCTCCTCATTGAACCTGTGGGTTGCTCCTCGTTCCGTCGCGTGGCCGCTCCGCTCCGGTCCCCGCGATCGACCTGCGCCCCCTCCGAGGCCGCTCCGTGTCGGTTCCGGATCGACCCGCGCCCCCTCCGAGGCCGTCCGTGTCGGTTCCGGATCGACCCGCCCCCCCCTCGCGGGGCCGCTCCGCCACGTCGCGACCTCTCCTGCGCCCCCTCCAAGGCCGCTCCGCCACGTCGCGACCTCTCCTGCACCCCCTCCGAGGCCGCTCCGCCACATCGCGACCGCTCCTGCGCCCCCTCCGAGGCGGCCCGCCTCGGTCTCGACCCGATCCACCCTGCTTGCGAGGCCGCGCCGGCACATCGCGACCTGGAGCGCCCTGCTACGGATAGCTGACGACGATCTCCGCGAGGAACGTCCGGCCGTTCTGGCGGCTCCGGGACGACAGGTACGTGTCCGCGACGGGGTAGTCGTACCGCGCATCCATGGCGTTGTAGAGGCCGAGCACGTAGCGGGTACGAAACCGCTCGACCTCCCCCGACACCGTGAGATCCGCGACGATGGCCGGCGACGTCACGTCGTCCGAGCTGCGCGAGATCCGCCGCGGCGCCTCCAGGTTGACCCGGAGGCCCGCGGAGAGGTGCCGGTCCACCACCGGGATGACCCCGCGGAGCGACGCGAGGTGCTCCGGCGCGTTGACGAGCCGCCCCCCGTTCGCGTGCCGGGTATGCTGGTACCCGTAGCTCGCCGCGAGCATCCACCCCTGGCGCCACTCGCGGCGCAGCTCGACGTCGCCCCCCGTCACGACCGCGGGGCTCTCGCTGTTCGTGTAACGCACGTAGAGGGGCTCGTCCTCGTCCTTCGCGAGGGTGATGGTCCCCGAGAGGCTGCTCGCGTGCACGGCGCCGAGCGCGACCCACTCGTCCCCCAGCCGCTGCGAGTACTCGACCTCGCCGGACAGGATGTACTCCGGGTCGAGCTCGCGGCCCCGCGCGGGGTCGACGGCGGGGAGCTGCGTCTTGCCGTCGGCGTAGAACTGCTCGGAGACGCTCGGGGCCCGGAACGCGCTGCCGCCCATGATCTTCAGCACCCCGCCCGGCGCCGGCCGCAGGATGATCGCCCCGCGCGGCACCGCGATCGGCCCGGGCCCCAGCGTGCTGTAGAAGTCGAGGCGCGCGCCGGCCGAGAGGCGCACCCAGGGCGCGGGCGAGCCGTCGAGGATGAGGTAGCCGGCGCCGAAGCGGAACGGCTTCGAGGTCGTGCGCGTGCCGCCGCCCGCAAACTCGGTGCGCAGCCTCGCCTCGGGGTGCGCCTGCGCCTCGCCGCCCCCGGTGACCCTCAACCAGGGGAGCGGCGTCCACGCCACCCTGAGCTCGCCGCCAAGCCAGGTGCCGAACTGGTGCTGGCGCTCCGAGCTCTCCTCGTCGAACGCGTAGACGCCGTGCCACACGAAGCGGTTCGCGTGGCCGCGCGCCATGAACCGCACGCCGGGCGCGAGCTCGGGCTCGTAGCGCACCTCGGCCATCATGTGCACGTCCTCGAACGTCGAGCGGGGGTCGTTCAGCCGCGTCCCCACGTAGCCGGTCGGGACGATCTGCTTTCGCTGGTGGTACATCCACTGCGCCGTGATCGGCCCGTACCAGGCGCGCCCGAAGGTGCCGCCCGCCCGGAAGGCCTCGGCGTGCTCGGCGACCTGCACGCGCGGGCCGCCGCCGGGCATCCGCAGCGCGACCGGGACGTCGAACCCGTCGGAGCTGGCCGCGGACGCGCTCGCCCGCACGCCCGCTTCCTTGCCGGCGTTGTAGTGAAAGCCCGCGCGCGCGTGGCCCACGCTGTCGTGGTAGGTGCCGGCGGCCGCGTGCGCGCCCGTGGGCTCGTCGCGCCCGCGCGGGACGAGGTTGACGATGCCGGAGAGCGCGCCCGTGCCGTAGAGCAGCGAGCCCGGGCCGCGGACGATCTCGATGTGATCGACGTCGTGCAGGTCGTCCCGCGCGTCCGAGCCGACGAACGAGGCGTTCAGGATGTTGTCGTTCGTCGAGTGCCCGTCCGAGAGGACGAGCAGCCGGTTGCCGTAATCGAGCGGCTCGCCGAGCCCGCGGATCCCGGCCGAGTACACCACGTGGTCGTTCGAGAGGTAGACCCCGCGCGTGCCCCGCAGCGCCTCGGCGAGGGTCGGGTACCCGAAGGCGCGCAGCTCCTGCCGATCGATGACGCTGACCGAGGCCGGCGCGTCCTCCACGCGCTCGACGACGCGCGAGGCCGCCGACACCTCCCGGAGCGGCTCGAGCGTGAGGTCGCGCAGCTCCGCCTGCTGGCCCGCGGTCACCTCCACGGTCCGCTCGACGGGCGCGAAGCCGCGCAGGCTGACCCGGAGGTTACGCCGGCCCACGGGCACGCCCTGGATCACCGACGGCGTGAAGCCCATCGGCCGGCCGTCGATCTCGATGAGCGCGTCGCGCTCGTCGGCGTGCACGAGGATCGAGCCCGTGAGCGGGCTGAGCGTCGCGGTGACCGGCACGACCTCGCGCGCGACGACGGTCAGGGAGCGCGGCGCCGCGTGGTAGCCGGGCCGCGAGAAGTACAGCACGTGGCGGCCGGGCGGGAGGTCGACGTCGCAGGGGGCCGTGCAGGCGGGCGGCGCGCCCTCGCTGTCGACGTGCACCGCGGCCTCGCGCGCCCCGCGCAGGTCGACGCGCACCGTGCCGACGATGCGGCGGAGCACGAACATCACCTCCTTGGCCTGCCCCAGCTTCACGTCGGTCGCGTCGACCGCGACCGGCTCGTACCCGTCGAGCTCGACCAGGATCCGGTAGCGCCCCTCGTCCACGGCGAGCCGGCGCGGCGCCTTGCCGCGCGGGCCGAGGTCCTTGCGGTCGATGTAGATGCTCGCCCCCGGCGGCGACGTGGTGATCTGCAAGACGGCCACGCGCGGCGCGATCCGCTGGAGCGCGGCCTGGATCTCGGCGGCGACCTCCGGGTCCGCCTCGCCCTCGAGGGCGTCGTCGTAGTACCGGTGCGCGTCCGCGAAGCGGCCGAGCTCCTCGTACGTGAGCGCGATGTTGAAGATGACGTTGCGGTTGGGCACGAGCCGGTTGGACGCGAGGAAATGCTCCAGGGCGGCGCGGAACTCGCCCTTCTTGAACAGCTCGCGGCCGAGCTCGAAGTGCAGGTCGGCCTCGTCGGCCTGGCCCTCGCCGTCCGCGCGGGCGGCGGAGGCCTGGAGCAGCGAGCCCACGAGGAGGGGGAGCGCGACGAGCCACCACGCCCTCCGCGCCCGCGGGCGCCGGACCGCGCGCGCGCCCCGTCGCGCCGGCGGCGCGTCGGAGGACCGCCGGCCGGGCTGGAGCGCCGCGCGGGAGATCGCCTTGAACCGGGCCCTCAAGCGCTCGATGCTCTAGCGGTGCTCGCGCAGGCGCGCGGTCCTCGTCGTGGGCTCGGTGGGCTTGCCGCTGCTCGTCGGCGGCGGGGGCGCGAGCACGGCCCGCGGGCGGGGCGGCCTCGCCTTGCTCGCGGGCGCGAGCGCGGCGCTGGCCGGCGCGAGCCCGTCCGCGGCGGCGGCGCCGACCGGCGCGAGCTCGTCCGCCGCGGCGGCGCTGGCCGGCGCGAGCCCGTCCGCGGCGGCGGCGCTGGCCTGGCCGGGCGACGCGGCCGCGGCGGGCGCGGGGAGGAGGGGGTACGCGAGGTCGGGCTCCGCGTGCGCCGGCTCCGCGTACGCCGGCTCCGCGTACGCCGGCTCCGCGTACGCCGGCTCCGCGTGCGCCGGCTCCGCGGCTGCGGCGGGCTCCACCAGCGACGGCGCGGCGAGCGAGGCCGCCGCGCTGGACGGCGATGCCACGCCGGCCGAGCGCGCCGCGCCTCCGAGCCACGCGACCGCCGCAGCGCCCCCGAGCAGCGCGGTGAGCGCCGCCAGGGCGGGCGCGGTGCGGCGCCAGCCGGGCGCGCGCGACGGGCCCGCGGCGGGCGCCAGCGACGGGCCTGCGGCGGGGGCCAGCGACGGGCCTGCGGCGGGGGCCAGCGACGCGGGATGCATCGGCGGCTGCGGCGCGAGGCCGTGCGGCGCCGGCGGCCCGCCGGGCGGTCCGGGGAGCGTCTGCGCATCCTCGTCGACGATCCTCGGGCGCACCGGCGCCGCGGGCGCGTCGAGGGTCACGTCCCCCATGGCCGCGCGCAGGATGCGCGTCACCTTCCGGCGCGCGGACTCCGACCCCAGCGGCTCGAGCAGCGTCGCCAGCTCGGCGATGGTCTGCGGGCGACGGGCCGGGTCCTTCTCCAGGCACATCAGGACGACGCGCTCGAGCTCGACCGGGAGACCGGGCCGGTGCGCGGTCGGTGGCGCCGGCGGATCGGTGGCGATGCTCACGAACAGCGCCGAGACGGGCTCGGTGTCGAACGGCAGCCTCGCGGTCAGGAGCTGGTAGAGCGTCACGCCGAGCGCCCAGATGTCGCTGCGGGCGTCGACCGACCGGGGACTGCGGATGTGCTCGGGCGACATGTAGCGGGGAGAGCCGAGCACCACGGACGAGGAGGTCGTCAGCTTGGCGCCGGGGCCGAGCACGCCGGACTCGCACGCCTTCGAGATGCCGAAGTCGAGCACCTTGATCAGGGTCGACCCGTCGCTGCGGCTCGCCAGGAAGAGGTTCCCGGGCTTGAGGTCGCGGTGCACGATGCCGAGCGCGTGCGCCTCGGCCACGGCCTCGCACGCCTCGATCACGTGGCTGACCGCGCGCTCGACGGGCAGCGGGCCCTGCCGGTCGAGGAGGGCCTCGAGATCGATGCCACTCAGGTACTCCATCACGAAGTACGGCACCTCCTGGTCCGTGTGCCCCACATCGATGACGCGGACGATGTGCTCGCTGGCGATCGCGGCCGCGGCCTGGGCCTCGCGGAAGAAGCGCGCCACGGCGTCCGGCGCGCCGCGCCCCTCGGGGAGCAGGAACTTCAGCGCGACGCGGTGGCGCAGCGAGACATGGTGCGCCGCGACCACGAGCCCCATGCCGCCGCGCCCGAGCACCCGCTCAACGCGGTACTTGCCTGCGACGATGTCCCCGGCCCGCGGGATCCTGCGCCACGAAGCCGGTTCCGCTGTATCCGAGCCTGCTTGGGCCATCGGTCGGCGAGTATACACCAGCGATACCTTGGGTCTCGGGCAGAATCTCGCCCCCGACCCCCTCCGCGCCTGAGCGCGTCTCGACGTGACGCGCGCGCTGGCGCCGTGACGCGCGCGCCCGCCGGACGATGCCTGGCGTCATGCCCTGAACGAAGCGCGCCGGCCGCGCCAGCGCCGTGTGCGACATCCGCGCTTTCACCCCCACCCGCCCAGTCCAGGAGGACGTCAGGCAGGTTGGGTCGACCTGCGCTCTCGGCCGGATCGTCGCGACGAGGAGCCCCCTTGTCACGGCCCGGGAGGGGACACCGCCTCCGGCGCGGCGCCCTCGCTCCCGAGCTCGTCATCGAGGAGCAGGGCATCCCTCCCGATCTCGGTCGAGAGGCCCTGGCGACGCGGAGCGCGTCCTCGTTGTCCTGTGGCGATTCGTGGCGATTTTGCCGAGAGAGAGCAACATCTCGTGGTCGAGGAGTCGAGAGAATCGAGGAAGCCGAGTGAACCGAGTGAACCGAGTGAACCGAGTGAACCGAGTGAACCGAGTGAACCGAGTGAACCGAGCGACGCGAGCGACCCGGTGCGCGCGTGAATCCGACCGTGAATGAAGCCAGGAATGGATCCACGGATGGATCCACGAATGGAAGCTCCGGCGCGCTGACCGACAATGTCCATCGCCGACAGCTCGCCCTTGCCGCGCGCGTGCGCGCGATGTAAGGACTCTTTCCTGACGCACGACGCCGGCCGCGCGCGCCCGCAGGCTGGCATGGAAGAGGCTTCGGCCCGCACCGGAGCCGGGAGAGCGAGTCATGGAGAGTTCATCCGCCCCCCGCGTGGGGGCGACGCTTGGTCTTTGTCTGCTGTCCGCCTGCGTCGCGCCGAGCGACGACGCGGGCCTCGCCGCCACCGATTCGGCCGCCGAGGCCGCGAGCCACGACGAGCCGGCCTTCGAGGTCTGGGCCGTCGATCAGTCGGACACGAGCGGGCTCAGCTACGGTGGTACCGTCTATATCTACAGCGGTTCGAGCCTGATGGGCAAGACCGGTGTCGGGCCGGTCCCGGCAGAGGTCATCGACCTCGGGGCCCAGACCTCGGCGCTGTGCCTCGAGCAGACCGGCGAGCGACCGGTCCGGCCGCACATGATCTTCTTCAACGCCGAGCACACCCACGCGGTGCTCTCGTTCGTGGCCAGCGGCCATGTCGCGATCTTCGACGCCGCCGCGCGCGCCCCCGTCGCGTGCCTGCGCACGTCGGCGGGGGTCGACGGGGCGCGGCAGGCCCACGCCGCGGTCCCGGCGCCGGACGGCTCTTACATCCTCGTCGCCAACCAGAACGGCAAGCGGCTCGAGCGGATCGCGACGGACTACGCCGCGGGGACGTTCGCGTGGGAGCCGGCCGCGACGCTCGACCTCGCGACGTGCGTCACGCCGAGCGGAGATCCGTGCCAGTTCCCGCAGATACGGCCCGACAACGCGCCCATCTGCCCGATCATCGACGCCACCGGGGCCCACAGCTTCATCACGCTGCGCGGGGGCGGGCTGCTCGTCGTCGACGCGGCCGCGACGCCCATGCAGATCGTGGGCGAGTACGACGCGGCCACCGTGCACGGCAACGGCTGCGGCGGCGTCGAGGCCGGAGGCTCGATGTTCATCAACTCCGGCGGGGCGACGCCGGCGAACCTGGATCAGTTCGACGTGTACCGCTTCCCGCTCACCGGCTATGGGCCCGAAAACCCGGCCAACACGCCAGCTCCCGAGGTGGTGTTCGCCGACGGCTCGCCGGATCGCGACGCCCACGGCACGGCGCTCGTCAAGGGCCACGCCGTCTGGGTGCTGGACCGGAACCAGGGCGTGGCCGAGGTCTTCGACGTCGCGACCAGCGCGCACGTGAACACCGTCGACCTGAAGGGGACGTACTCGAGCGATCCCGCGCCGGACCTCATGGACGTCTCGCCGTCCGGCCACCGCATCTTCGTGACGCTGCGCGGCCCGACGCCGCTGAGCGGCGACCCGCACGCCTCCATGGGCAGCACGCCCGGGGTCGGCGTCATCCACGTGACCCAGGGCGGGCGCAGCGGCAAGCTCAAGGCGATCGTGCCGATCACCAACCTGGACGCGGGCGGCGTCGAGCGCGCCGATCCGCACGGGATCCGGGTGCGGCGGCTCTGAGCGGAGGCTCATCGCGGCCCTCCTGGACCGGGATCGTCCGCCCGCGGATCACCTCAGCTCGTAGACGTCGACCGTGTCCGCCATCACGTGGGGCACGAGGACGCGTCCACGCTTCGTGTCGTAACCGATATCGGCGGGCGTCTTCTGCCCGGGAATCGCGATCTCGAAGGTTCCGCCGAGCTCCCCGCGGAGCACCGCCGACGCGTCGTGGCTGGTCACGAGGAGCGAGTCGCCGAGGGAGATCAGGCCGTCGAGGCGGCCGCCGGGCGCCGTGGTGGTCACGCCCTGCCTTGCGCCCTCCTCGTCGAGGCGGAAGACCTCGGGAGCGCCGCTCGAGCAAACCACGAGCCCCTCGTCGGTCCACGCGAGGCCGTTCGGCATGCGCAGGTCGGTGGTCTTCACCAGCGCTCTGGCCTTGCCCTCCTCGATGACGTACATGGCGTCGCTCGACGTGGCCTCGAGGCTGCCGGTCGCGCCGATCGTGAAGCCGGAGTCGGACACGTAGACCTTGCCGTCCGGAGCCGCCGCGACGTCGTTCAGCAACGTCGTGCCGGGGATGGCGACCTCACCCTTCGGCGCCCCGGTCTCGAGGTCGAACATCCGGACGGTCGTGAGGTCGGCCACGTAGAGCACGCCCTTCACGATCGCCGAGCCCGTCGGCGCGTCGAGCCTGACGTTGTTCTTGCCGCCCTCGATCCACTTCGGGTTCGTCACCTGACCGTCGGGCGAGAGGACGGAGATGAAGCCGTTGTTGTCCCTGTCGCCCGGATTGCCGTTGATGTTCGAAACGAGATACCGGTCGTTGTCCGCGTCGTAGAGCACGCTCTCCGGCTTGGCGAAGCCGGTGTACCGGACGATCGGGCTCGGCGCGGCGCGCCTGGGCGACTCGGGCGCCGCCGTGGACGCCGCGGGCGCGGCCGGCGCCGCAGGCGGGGGCTCGACGCTGTTCGTCGCGACGGAGGCGGCGGAAGCGGGAGCCGCCGGTGCCAGGGCGGGCGGCGGCGTCTCCCCCCCGCAGGAGACCATCGCGGCCGCTGCGACGATGGATGTGAAAATGCCAAGGGATCCTGCCATGCGAAAGCCTCCAGGCGGCAAATTTACCAGAACGCCGAGAGCCTCGGCCGAGCTTCGACGGGCTCGAGAGCTCATGCTGGTTCCTCCGACCATCGGGTCACACGACGAGGCGGTCCGCGCCGCTCGGAGAGAGGCGCAGGCCGATGATGGCCCGCGGGAGATGGCCCAATGGCCTTTGAAGAGGCCGTGCTGCCCGGTGCGTACCGAGAAGCTGCTGAGCGGCTTGTCAGGCATCGGCCAGGCTCGGCGGGATCGCGTGTCCCGGTCGGTCCAGGAGGCGTGGGCCCGTCGGGGGCCTCGCGGCGCCGAGAAAGGCGGACGCCAGCGCCGGTGAGCGGTCGTCTCGCGCCAGGGCGCGGCGGGCGGCTCGCCGGCGCTCCGCGGCCGCGGAGATCGGGAGCGCGAGCGCGCGGGCGATCCAGGTCAGCCCGTGCCCCGCCGCGGCCAGGAGCGCCACGCCGCGCAGCCTCCAGGGCAGCGCGGCGGCTCCCTGCAGCGCGCGGCGCGCTTCGAGCTGCGCGTCGGGGGCCGGCCCCAGGGGCTCGCGGGCCGCCCACGGATCGGCGACCGGGATCTCCCGGCGCCGATAGCTCCTGCGCCGGAAATCGCGGACGTGACGCTCGGCGATGCGCTTCCAGCGCGCCTCGAACGGGACGGCGTCGCCGGGCTGCTGCTTCATGGAGCGGACCAGCCGGAGGAGCGCCTCCTGCGCGTAGTCCTCGACGTCGCGCGCTGGCACGCCACGGCGTCGCCTTCCGGCGACCGCGCCGGTGGCCGCGGCGCCGGCGCCGCTCGTGCCTCTTTCGCCCGCGCCGGCGCCGCGGGGCGTCCGGGGGGCGGAGGCCCTTCAGGGGACCGGGTTCACGCTGGGGCTGCTCGGCGTCGTGCTGGGCACGGGGTTCCTCATCGCGAGCGAGGACTCGGACGACGCGGTGGATCGGGAGAAGGCGGAGCTCGCGGCGCTCGGCGCGCCGCCGAACGCCTGCGCGCTTCCGGTGTGGCGAGCGAAGTGCCAGCCCCTGGACAACGCCCTGGAGGCGCGGAGCGCGATGGACAGGGCCACGCTGGTGTCCTTCCTGGCCGGGGGCGCGATCGGCGGCGCCACGGCGCTCTGGTACTTCTGGCCGTCCGAGCCGGGGGCCGAGCCGGCGGTGCAGGTGCGCGCCATACCGGGGGGCATCGCGTGCGGGGGGTCTGGTGATGCCGCGGCGAGGGGGGCGCGCGGAGCGGTGGCCGGCGGCGCTCGTGGCCGGCCTCGCGGTGGCTGTCGCGGGGTGCCACCCGTTCGACTGCGAGGATTACTTCCTGTGCCCGGCCTCGTGCGCGGGCGAATGCCTGCCGATGGTCGAGGACACGAGCTACAGCGAGCCCGTGCTGCTCTGGATGGGGGACCTCGAAGCGGCTCCCGAGTGTCCGAGACCTGGTTTTCACCAGATCCAGGAGGGGTGGGTAGGGCCGAGCGCGGAGGATCCGAGCGCGGAGGCGCCGTGTCCGCCGTGCGCCTGCGGTCAACCCGCGTGCCAGCTCCCCGAGCAGGTCCTCCTGAGCGCCGAGCCGCTGTGCGGCGGGCCGTCGGTGCTGGTTTCCACCGCCCCCGACTGGGACGGCTCGTGCGTGGCGGCGCCCGAGACCCTCTTCGATGTGCGCTCCGTCGCCGCGCAGACCAGCGCGGTGTGTGCGCCCATCGCGTCGCCGCCGCCGCCCCCCGCGATGATTTACGGCCGGGTTTGCCGCGCGTGGCGCGAGGCGGGTCTTTGCACCCAGCCGAGAGATTTCTGCCTTCCACCCGTGGATCCGCCGCCCGACCGGTTCAGGCGATGCGTTCACCACGGCGGGCGGAGGGACCAGGAATGTTCCAGCCCCCTGTACCCGGACAAGGTCGTCCTCCATGCCGATCCACCGGGTACGTCGAGGTGCCCGGCCTGCGCGTGCGAGGCCGTGGGGGCGAGTTGCATCGCGTTCCTGGAGCTGTTCGACGATCCGGGGTGCGGGGGTCCTGATCTCACCAGGGGGCCGGTCTCGGAGATACCGACGTGCGTGCCGTTCAGGAGCAATGACGCGGTCAGCGCGGTGGCTGCCACGTGGTTCATCAACGATCCGGGCGTCGGCTGCGTACCCTGGAGGGCGGTGCTGGGGGGGCGCTCGCCGTGGCCTGCGGCGGGTGCGCTCCGTATGACTTCGGCGAAGCGACATGTCCTGGCGAGTGCCTTCCCTTGGTGGCTTCGGAATACACCTCGCCCGAGCTCGTCTGGACGGGGGACGCGGACAAGGCGCCCGAATGCCCGGAGGGGTTCACCAGGAGCGTGGAGGGCTGGTATGCGGATGCTCCAGCGGCCGAGCTCGGAATGCCCGCAGGACTACCCGGAGCGGGTCGTGCTCTACCGGGACGTGGAGGACACGCGCGGGTGCGAGCCGTGCACGTGTGAGCCGCAGGGGGCCACCTGCACGGCGAACATCACGATGTTCTCCGGGTCCAACTGCGACGTGGATCTGGATCGGTTCTCGGGCGTCGTCTCCGAGGAGGGAGCGTGTGTCTCCGCCGGCGCGGCCCCCCTTGCGGCCAAGACGATGACGGCCGAGTGGATCGAGAACGACCCCGGGACCGGCTGCATCCCGCGGGGCGGCAGCGAGGAGCCCGTGGGCGAGGTGAAGCCGGCCGAGCCGGCGGTCTACTGCTGCCAGCCGCTCGAGGAGGAATGAGCCGGGCGCGAGGGCGCGACGGCGAGGCACCGCGACCCGCGACGGCCCATCCCATGCGGCGGGCCGGTCTATCCGGATCGCCGGAACAGGTTCATCAACCGGCGGAGCAGCCCAGGTTTCGGGGCGGGGGCGTCCGCCGCCGGCTCCTTCCCGCGGCGCGCGGATGAGGGCGCCGCGTCGCGGGGCTTCGCGGCGGCAGCGCCGCGGGGCTTCGCGGCGGCAGCGCCGCGGGGCTTCGCGGCGGCAGCCTCGCGGGGCTTCGCGGCGGCGGCGTCGCGCTCGGCAGGTGTCCCGGGCTCCTCGCGCCGGGGCTCCGCGGCGTGGGCCGCCGCGCGATCCGCCGCCCGGCTCGGCGCAGGCTTCGGTCCGTGCTTGCCGGCCCGCGCCTGGACCCTGGCCTTCATCGCCTCCTTGGCGGTGAGCGCCGGCTTCTTCTTCTTCGGGAACGCGGCGGTCGGCGGCGGCACCCATACCGGCGGCGGCGGCTGGGGCGGCGCCGTCGGCTCCGGGGTCGGGGCCGGCTCCGGCGGCGGGGCAGCCGCCGCGGCCGGCGTGCGGGAGCGCTGCGGCTCCCGGGAGCCCTCCCGGGGAGCGGTTGCCGCTCCGGCGCCAGGCGCAGCCTTCGCCGCGGCGGGCCCGGTGCGCCCCTCGCCGCCCCGCTCACCCTTCGCGGCGGCGGGCGTGCGACGCTCCCGTGCGGCGGCGTCCGAGCCGGGGTGCGGCGCCGACCCGCGCGGCCGCGGCGCGGCGCCGTCGGCGCCCGCCCAGGTCCGGCGGGGCGCGCCGGTCCTCGGCGTCCCGGACCTCTCCGGCGGGCGGCCCTCGCGAGCCGCGCGCTCGGAAGGCCCGCGCTCGCGCCCCTCACGCGCAAACGATCCGCCCTCGCGCTCCGCGCGCGCTCGCGCTCCGCGCTCCACCGGGCTCGTCGAGCGCTGCGGCGAGGGGGCCTGCGCGGCGGCAGGCGTGCGGGGGCGGCGCATGTCGATGACCCGCCGCGGGCGCGCGGCGGCGGGCGTGACGGGCGCGGTGGGCGCTGCCACGGCCTCCGGGGCCGCCCCGGCGGATGCCGCTGCGCCGCCTTCCGTTGCTCCCTCGGCCGCCGTTTCCGCCGCTCCCGGCGCCGCCACCGTCGCTTCTGCCGCGGCCTCCGTGGCTCCCCCGGCTGCCGCCACCGTCGCTTCTGCCGCGGCCTCCGTGGCTCCCCCGGCTGCCGCCGCCGTCGCTTCTGCCGCGGCCTCCGTGGCTCCCCCGGCTGCCGCCTCCATCGCTCCCGCGGCGACCTCCGCCGCTCCCGGGGCCGCCTCCGCCACCCCCGCCGCGGCCTCCATCGCGCTCGGATCCGTCGCGCGCTCCTCGACGGGCGTCGCGTGTTCCGGCTGTCCCCCCTCGTTTTCTGCTGTGTGCTGCTCGACCATCGGCCCCCTCCATAGCGTCCTCCGGCGCTTCGCGAAACCGGATCTCTCCGCGCTCCCCGCCTCCCGCGCTCCCCACCCACCCCGCGCGGCAGCGCCCCTCGCCCCCGCTCCGGCGCCCGCGCTCGCGGGAACACGCCGGCCGCGCGCCTCTCCGGGCCCGGTCAGCTCACCGCCAGCTCACCGCGCACTCCCGCGGGCTCCGGCGGCTCCGGCGCCTCCAGGGGGAGCTCCACGACGAACGTCGCGCCCGCGCCGGGCTGGCTCTCCACGCGGACGGAGCCGCCGTGCGCGGCCACGATCCAGCGCACGATGTAGAGCCCGAGGCCGAGGCCGCCGAAGTTCCGGACCGACACCGCGCGCTCGAAGCGCTCGAAGATCCTGCCCTGATCCGCCGCCGCGATCCCGATCCCCCGATCGCGGACCACGAGCAACGCGCGATCGGCCTGCCGGCGCACGCTGACCTGAACGACGTTGCCGGCGCCGTACTTCATCGCGTTCGACAGCAGATTGATGAGGACCTGCTCCAGGCGCGACGGATCCCAGCGCCCGATCACGGGCTCGTCCAGCTCGAGCCGGATCGGACAGCCGGCATCCGCGAATTGCTGGCTCATCCGCTCGACCACCTCGCGGGCCAGCTCCGCGAGGTCGACCGGCGCGCGCACGATCGCGAGCCGCCCGGCGTTCAGCTTCGTGACGTCGAGCAGCTCGTCGACCAGGCGCCCGAGCCGCGCGAGCTGGCGGTCGAGGACCCGCAGCGTCGCCTCGAGCCGCTCCGGCGGGAGCTCCGCGCGCTGGTGGCGGCGCAAGAGCCGCTCGACGAGCTGCGCCTGCATCTGCAGCGAGGTCAGCGGGGTCTTGAGCTCGTGGGACGCGACCGTGAGGAACTCGTCCCGCCGCCGGATCGCCTCCTGCGCCTCGGCGAAGAGGCGCGCGTTGTCGAGCGCGAGCGCCGCCCGGCTCCCCAGCTCCTCGGCCAGCCACCGCTCGGCGGGGCCGTAGCGGCGCCGCGGCGCGGTCGACAGCAGCGTCATGACCCCGAAGCACCGGTCGCGCGCGAGGAGCGGGACCCGCAGGAACGCCTGGACACCGAGCGGCTCCAGCGCGGGCGCGGCGTCCCGGTCGCCCACCTCGGCCCGGGCCGGCGACGCCGCCGTCAGGGGGCGCAGCGCGCGCCTCACGGCGTCCACCCGCCCGTCCGGGATCCCTGCGACGGCCGCCAGAGGGCCCGGCGCGTCGCGGTCGGAGCGCACCTCGACGAGGCACTGATCGGCCAGCTCGGGCACGGCGAGCTGCGCCACGCTCTCGAGGGTCGCGCCGTAGCCGAGGGCCATCAGCTTGCGGCTCGCCTCGGCCAGGAAGCGCTCGGCCTGCTCGGCCCGCTTGCGCTCGGTGATGTCGGTGGAGATGCCGCAGACCGCGCGAGACTCGGCGCCCTGGCCCAGAGGGAACTTGACCGAGAGCGCGGTGCGCGGTCCGCTTGCGAGCGGCACCGTCTCCTCCCACTCCATCGGCGCGCCCACCTCGAGCACCTTCCGGTCGTGCTCGCGGATCATCTCGGCGACGGGAGCAGGGAAGAGCTCGGCGTCGGTCCTCCCGAGGAGCTGCTCGCTCGGCACGCCCAGGAGGGCGCCCACCTGCCGGTTGGCGAGCAGGTAGCGACCTTCGTGATCCTTCACGTAGACGCTCGCCGCCGAGTTGTCGACGATGGCCTGGAGCATCTCCTGGTTGGCTTTGAGCGCCTGTTCCGCCCGCCGCCGCTCGGCGTTCTCCTGCTCCAGCTCGGCATAGAGCATCGCGTTCTCCAGCGAGATCGCCGACTGCGAGGCGAGCAGCTCGACGACGCTGAGCCGCCCGGGGGTGAAGGCGCCGGTGACGAGGTTGTTCTCCAGGTAGAGCAGGCCGATCAGCCGGGCCTGGCGCACGATCGGGAGGCACAGCATGGATCTCGGGCGCTTGCGCCGGAAATACTCATCCTCCATGAAGGGGTGCCGGGCCGTGGCGTCGTCGAGCAGCACGCGCTCGTGGCTCCGGCGAACATAGTTGAGGACGGAGTGCGGCAGCGCGACAGAAGGCGCCTCGCTCGCGCCGAGCAGCCGCACCGCTTCCCCCGGCGTCTCGATCGCCGCGGTCCACAGGCAGTCATCCCGGATCAGGAGGACGTGTCCCTCCTCGGCGCCCGCGTGCTCGACCACGACGCGAAGCAGCATCTCGAGCAGCCGCGGGAGCTTGAGCTCGCCGGAGATGCTCTGCGCGGCCTTCACCACCGACAGGACGTCGAACTGCTCGGCCCGTACGGCGAACGTGACGGTGGGGGCGATCGGCTTGCGCGGGGCGAGGTGGGGGTAGCGCTGATCGAGCTGCTCCACCTTGGCGTGGGCGCCCCAGCGGAAATAGGCGGCGCGAGCCTCTCGCAGGTAGCTGTCGGCGGGTATCGTGAGGCCGCGTGCGCGGGAGAACCCCGCGGCGAGCTCGCAGGCGATGGCCTCGTGCTGGACGAACCCGCCCTCGCGCGCCGCCGCGATGGCCTGCTCGTAGAGCCGGCTGGCCTCCGGCTCGCGCCCCAGGAGCCGTGCGAGCTCGGCGCGCACCAGGGCGTGCTTGTGAAGGAAGTTGTCGGGGCCGCTCCTGGCCCACTCGCCGAGCTGCCGCTCGCACTCGAGGAGCTCCTCGGGGGCCGCCCGCGGCGGGGATGGCTGCGCGTCGCGCGGCGCGTCGAAGAGGGCCGCGAGCGCGAGCGCGCGATAATAGTAGCTCTCGGCGATGAGCGCGTGCGGCCCGACCCTGGGGGGGTGCTCGGCGATCGCGCGGGTCGCCGCCGCGAGCGCCTCTCGGGGAGAGCCGAGCACGAAGAGCGCCTGGGCCTTCAAGCTGTAGTAGAAGTCGCGAGCGGTCTCCAGATCGCCTCCCTCCTCCAGCCGCGCCTCGAAGGCCGGCGGATCCAGCTCGGACCCGTCCGGCATCGAGAGGCGGACCGGCCTCCCGCGCAGCGTCTGGATCATGGCGTGGCCGCCGAGGAGGGCGTTGTGCGCGAACGCGTGGCCGACCTTGCGCACGAAGCCGAGGCGCTCTTCGACCTCGTGAAGCACGTCGTCCAGCGCCTCGCCGGCGAGCAGCGGGAACAGCGCGGCCCAGATGCAGTTGAGGCACGCGTTGTTCACATCACCGGACTCGACCGCGGCGCTGAAGCCGTCGCGCGTGGTTGGATACGTCTCTCGGTAGTGGCGTGTCCAGAAGACGACATAGTGTCCGAAGAGGATGACCACCAGCGATTTCGTGGTGAGGAGGCCGCTCCTGTCCGCCAGGTCGTGGCCGAGCTTGCCGAACAAGTAAGCCTCGCGATATCGCCCGAACCTCGAGCTCATCACCATCGCGAAGGCGGCGTACGCGACAGCGGAGTGCTCGGCGTTGCCGTGGCGCAGGCTGAGCTTGACCATGCGCATGACGGCGAGGTGGTACAGGTTCACGTCCACGAAGAACGAAGGGAGGGACACGCTCTGCAGCACGCCCATCGTGATCTTGATCTCCGGGTGCGTCATGGGGGGCAGGTGGATCAAGTCCTCGATGGCCCGATCGCCCAGGGCCTGCCAGACGCTCTCGGTCTCCTTCTCGACCTGCGCGTCGGTGGGGTGGAGCGGCAGATCGACGTCGCACGCGCGGAGGCACGAGAGCCCGATCTCCACCGCGCGTGTGTAGTTCCCGCGGGTGGCGTTCAGCGCGGCGACGAGCGCGACGACGGCGGCCGTCTCGTGCCGGGTCCGCGCGCGATCCATGAGCTCTCCCAGGCGCCGCTCGGCTTCCTCGAAGCTGCCGGTGATGTACGCGATGTGCGCGCGCTCGAACGCCAGACCGTAGGTCAGCTCGTGACATGTCTCCCAGGAGGCCGGCGCGAGCAGGGAGAGGCCAGCCGCGAAGAGCGCGGCGGCGGACTGGAAGGCCGCGGCCGCCTTGGCCTTCCTGCCGGCGCGGAGGTTCAGCGCCGCGACCTCCTCCCGCTCCGCCTGGGAGCGCAGGAGCGTGGCGCCGCGGTTCATGTGGGCGACGACGTCGAAGAGCGCGTCGTCGCGCTCCTCGGCGCGTTGCGCCGAGAGGAGCAGCTGCCCGATCCGGAGGTGCATCTCGGCGCGCTGTCCCGCCGGGATGAGCGAGTAAGCGGCTTGCTGCACCCGATCGTGGAGGAATCGATAGGCGCCGTCCCGGCGGAGGAGCAGCCCCTCCCGCACGGCCTCCTCGAGCGCGTCGCGGAGCTCGGCCGCCGGGCGGCCCGCGACCACCGCGAGCGTGTCGAGCTCCAGGCTGCTGCCGAGGCACGCGGCGAGCGTGAGGGCGTCCAGCGTCGGAGCCGAGAGCCGCTTCAGCTTGCCCGCCATCAGCTCGACGACGTTGTCGGTGAGCTCCTTGCCCCGGATCGCGGCGATGTCCCACCGCCACCTGCCCGCCTCCGCGTCGAAGGTGATGAGCCCCTCCTGATGCAGCGCGATCAGGAACTGGAGCACGAAGAACGGGTTGCCGCCGGTCTTCTCGTGAACCAGCCGCGAGAGCGGCTCGACCTGCTCTGCGGACGCGTGCGGCGCGTGGACCGCCTCGGCGACGAGCGCCCCGACATGGGTGGCCGAGAGCGGCGCGAGGACGAGCTCGGAGACAGCGGCGCCGCGCCTCCGCGCCTCGGCCAGGGTGAGCCGCAGCGGGTGCGCGGGGCCGACCTCGTTGTCGCGGTACGCGCCGATCAAGAGGAGGCGCTCGGACCCGGCGTAGGTGGCGAGCTGCTCGAGCAGCTGGAGGCTCCCCGCGTCGGCCCACTGCAGATCGTCGAGGAAGAGCGCCACGGGGTGCTCCTTCTGGGCGCACGCCGCGACGACGCGCTGGAGCGTGGCGTGCAGCCGGCTCTGCGCCTCGGCGGGCGGCAGCTCGGGCACGGGCGGCTGGGGGCCGAGGAGCAGCGTGAGCTCGGGGAGCACGTCGGCGAGCAGCGCGCCGCTCTCGCCGAGCGCCTCCCGGAAGCGCTGTCTCCAGCGCTCGACCTGCTCCTCGCTCGCGCAGAGGATCTCCTGAAAGAGCGCCCGGAACGCCTGATGGAAGGCGCGGTAGGGGACGTCCCTCGCGGTCTGATCGAACTTGCCGGAGAGGAAGAAGCCCCGCTCCCTCACGATCGGCCGGTGCAGCTCGGCGACGAGCGACGACTTGCCGATGCCCGAGTAGCCCGACACGAGCACGAGCTCTGACCGGCCTTGCGCCACCACCCGCTCGAACGCGGCGAGCAGCGCCTCCACCTCGCGCTCGCGCCCGTACAGCCGCTGCGGCACCTGGAACCGGTCCGAGAGGTCGCGCTGGCCGAGCGCGAAGGGCTGGATGGCGCCGCTCGCCCGCCACCTCGCGAAGCACTCGTCGAGGTCGTGTCGCAGGCCGGCCGCGCTCTGGTAACGCTCCTCGGCGGCCTTGGAGAGCAGCTTGAGCACGACCTCCGACAGGAGCGGGGGGATCGAGGGGACGCGCGCGTGCGGCGGGGCCGGCCTCCGCGCGATATGGCAATAGACCCACTCGACGGGATCGCTGGCCCGGAACGGCAGGGTGCCCGTCAGCATCTCGTAGAAGGTGACGCCGAGGGAGTACAGATCGGCCCGCTCGTCGATCCACCGATTCATCCGGCCCGTCTGCTCCGGCGCCATGTAGGCCAACGTCCCCTCGATGAGCCCGGCGTGCGCGAGGTGCTGGTGCTCGCGCGGTACGCGGGACGCAATCCCCAGGTCGGTGATCTTCGCCTCGCCGCTCACGGGGTGGATGAGCAGGTTCTGGGGCTTGATGTCCTTGTGGATGACGTGGCGCCGGTGCAGCTCGGCGAGCGCGTCGGTCAGGCGGAGGGCGAGGGGGAAGAAGCGCTCGAGCGGCATCGGACCGTCCAGGAGCCGGTCGAGCGACACGCCGCCGAAATCCTCCAGGACCAGCGCCGGCTGATCGCCGAGCACCTCGAGCGCGTAGGGCTTGACGACGGCCGTCGTATCGAGCGCCCGGGCGACCTCGTATTCATGATGCAGCCGCTCGAGGGCGCGGGGGCTCGCGTGATCGCGCCGGAGGACCTTGAGCACCACGGGGAGGCCGTCGTCCTCGCACACAGCCCGGTAAAGCAGCGTGTCCGAACCCTCGTAGAGGGCCTCCGTGACAGTATAACGGAAGAGGCGGGCTTGCTCGGAAACGTCGGAAGTGGCCACGGTGAAGGCCCCGGGGTTGGCGGCTCTCAAGCTCAGGATTATTCCCAGACGCGCCTCGCGGTGTCACGGCCTTGATTGGCCTGTGGACAGCGGGCCGCCCGGTCGAGCTCACCTATGCAGGAGCGAGGTGGACGCCGTGATCGAGCGCCTCCGGTGGGTCGATCGGGAGCTCCACGAAGAACGAGGCGCCGGCGCCCGGCGCGCTCTCCACGCGGATGGATCCGCCGTGCGCAATCACGATCCAGCGCGCGATGTAGAGCCCGAGGCCGAGGCCGCCGAAGTTCCGGACCGACACCGCGCGCTCGAAGCGCTCGAAGATCCTGCCCTGATCCGCCGCCGCGATCCCGATCCCCCGATCGCGGACCACGAGCAACGCGCGATCGGCCTGCCGGCGCACGCTGACCTGAACGACGTTGCCGGCGCCGTACTTCATCGCGTTCGACAGCAGATTGATGAGGACCTGCTCCAGGCGCGACGGATCCCAGCGCCCGATCACGGGCTCGTCCAGCTCGAGCCGGATCGGACAGCCGGCATCCGCGAATTGCTGGCTCATCCGCTCGACCACCTCGCGGGCCAGCTCCGCGAGGTCGACCGGCGCGCGCACGATCGCGAGCCGCCCGGCGTTCAGCTTCGTGACGTCGAGCAGCTCGTCGACCAGGCGCCCGAGCCGCGCGAGCTGGCGGTCGAGGACCCGCAGCGTCGCCTCGAGCCGCTCCGGCGGGAGCTCCGCGCGCTGGTGGCGGCGCAAGAGCCGCTCCACGAGCTGCGCCTGCAGTTGCAGCGACGTCAGCGGGGTCTTGAGCTCGTGGGAGGCGACCGTGAGGAACTCGTCCCGCCGCCGGATCGCCTCCTGCGCCTCGGCGAAGAGG
This sequence comes from Sorangium cellulosum, assembly GCF_004135735.1. Classification (GTDB taxonomy): domain Bacteria; phylum Myxococcota_A; class Polyangia; order Polyangiales; family Polyangiaceae; genus Sorangium; species Sorangium cellulosum_F. The sequence continues at coordinate 2,540,417 of NZ_CP012670.1, forward strand.
CGCGCGTTGTCGAGCGCGAGCGCCGCCCGGCTCCCCAGCTCCTCGGCCAGCCACCGCTCGGCGGGGCCGTAGCGGCGCCGCGGCGCGGTCGACAGCAGCGTCATGACCCCGAAGCACCGGTCGCGCGCGAGGAGCGGGACCCGCAGGAACGCCTGGACGCCGAGCGGCTCCAGCGCGGGCGCGGCGTCCCGGTCGCCCACCTCGGCCCGGACCGGCGACGCCGCCGTCAGGGAGCGCAGCGCGCCCCTCACGGCGTCCACCCGCCCGGCCGGGATCCCCGCGACGGCCGCCAGAGGGCCCGGCGCGTCGCCGTCGGAGCGCACCTCGACGAGGCACTGATCGGCCAGCTCGGGCACGGCGAGCTGCGCCACGCTCTCGAGGGTCGCGCCGTAGCCGAGGGCCATCAGCTTGCGGCTCGCCTCGGCCAGGAAGCGCTCGGCCTGCTCGGCCCGCTTGCGCTCGGTGATGTCGGTCGAGATGCCGCAGAGCAAGCCGGGCATCCCCCCCTCGCCGAGCGGGAACTTGACCGACAGGAACGTGTGCACCCCGTCCTCCAGCGGCACCTCCTCCTCCCACTCCATCGGCGCGCCCGCCTCGAGCACCGCCCGGTCGTGCTCGCGGATGACCTCGGCCATCGGCGCAGGGAAGAGATCGGCGATGGTCTTCCCGAGCAGCTCCTCGACCGGCGTGCGCAGGAGGCTGCCCACGTGCCGGTTGGCGAGCAGGTGCCGGCCCTCGCGGTCCTTCAAGACGATGGCCGCCGCCGAGTTGTCGACGATCGCGCGGAGGGTCGCCTCGTTGGCCGTGAGCGCCTGCTCCGCCCGCCGCCGCTCGGCGTTCTCCTGCTCGAGCTCGGCGTAGAGCATGGCGTTCTCCAGCGAGATGGCCGACTGCGAGGCGAGCAGCTCGAGCACGCTGAGCCGCGCGGGCGTGAACGCCCCGGTGACGAGGTTGTTCTCCAGGTACAGCAGGCCGATCAGCCGCGCCTGGCGCACGATCGGGAGGCACAGCACCGATCTCGGGCGCTTGCTCCTGAAATACCCGTCCTCCATGAACGGGTGCCTGGCCGTGGCGTCGTCGAGCAGCACGCGCTCGTGGCTCCGGCGAACATAGTTGAGCACGGCCTCTGGCAGCGCGGCCGCCCCCGCGTCGCTCGCGTCGAGGAGCCGCACCGCGCCCCCCGGCGCCTCGCTCGCCGCGATCCACAGGCGCTCGTCCCGGACCAGCAGGACGTACCCCTCCTCGGCGCCGGCGTGCCCGACCACGATGCGAAGCAGGGTGTCGAGCAGGCGCGGGAGCTTGAGCTCGCCGGAGATGCTCTGCGACGCCTTGACCACCGACAGGACGTCGAACTGCTCGGCCCGCACGGCGAAGGTGACGGTGGGCGCGATCGGCTGGCGCGGGGCCAGGAAGGGGTAGCGCTGGTCGAGCTGCTCCACCTTGGCGTGGGCCCCCCACGCGCAGTAGCCGGCGCGGGCCCTGCGCAGGCAGGCGTCGGCCGGCGTGGTCAGCCCGCGCGCGCCGTAGAACCTCGCGGCGAGCTCGCAGGCGATGGCCTCGTGCTGGACGAAGCCGCCCGCGCGCGCCGACGCGATGGCATGCTCGTAGAGCCGCATGGCCTCCGCCTCGCGGCCCAGGAGCCGGGCGATCTCGGCGCGGACCAGGGTGTGTTTGTGGAGGAAGTTGTCGGGGCCGCTCCTGGCCCACTCGCCGAGCTGCCGCTCGCACTCGAGGAGCCGCTCCGGGAGCGCCTCCTCGGGGCGCGGCCGCGCGTCGTCGCAGCGGGCCGCGAGCGCGAGCGCGACGTAATAGGTGTTCTCGGCGATGAGCGCGTACGGCTCGGTCCTGAAGGGGTGCTCGACGATCACGCGGGTGCCCGCCGCGAGCGCCTCGCCGGGAGCGCCGAGCAGGAAGAGCGCCTGGGCCTTCAGGCTGTAATGGAGGCCGCGGACCCCCTGCATGTCCCCCTCGTCCAGCCGCGCCTCGAAGGCCGACGGGGTGAGATCGGACCCCTCCAGCGTCGAGAGGCGGACGGGCCTCCCTCGCAGCGTCTGGATCAGGGCGTGGCCGCTGAGGAGGGCGCCGTGGGCGAACGCGTACCCGGCCCGCTGCACGAAGCCGAGGCGCTCCTCGAGCCCGTGGAGCACGTCCTCCAGCGGCTCGCCGGCGAGCAGCGGGAACAGCGCGGCCCAGAGGCAGTTGAAGCACGCGATGTTCACATCGCCGGACTCGAGCGCGGCGCCGAAGCCGGCGCGCGTGTACGGATACGTCTCCCGGTAATGGCGTGTCCAGAAGACGACGTGCTGCCCGAAGAGGGTGAACACGAGCGATTTCGTGGTGAGCAGGCCGCTCCTGTCCGCCAGGTCGTGGCCGAGCTTGCCGAACAGGTAAGCCTCCCGGTATCGCCCGCGCCGCGGGCCGATCAGCCTGGCGAAGGCGGTGTACGCGTGCGCGGAGCTCTCGGCGTTCCCGTGACGCAGGCTGAGCCTGACCATGATCATGACCGCGAGATAGTGCAGGTCCTGGTCCACGAAGATCGCGGGGCCGGACACGCCGTGCAGCACGCCCATCGCCACCTTGAGCTCCGGGTGCGTCATGGGGGGCAGGCGGATCAGATCCTCGATCGCCCGGTCGCCCAGGGCCTGGAAGACGCTCCTCGTCTCCTCCTGGATCTGCGCGTCGGTGGGGTGGAGCGGGAGATCGATGTCGCAGGCGCGGAGCCACGAGAGCCCGATCTCCACGGCGCGGGGCGATTGCCCGCGGATCTGGTAGAAGGCGACGGCGAGCTCGACGACGGCGGCCGTCTCGCTCCGGGTCCTCGCGCGCTCCAGGAGCTCTGCGAGGGGCCGCTCGGCGTCATCGAAGTTGCCCGTGATGTACGCGGCGCGCGCGCGCTCGAGGGTCAGGTCGTAGGCCAGCCCGCGCTGCGCCTCCCAGCGGTCCGGCGCGAGCAGGGCGAGGCCGGCGGCGAAGAGCGCGGCGGCGGACTGAAAGGCCGCGGCGGCCCTGGCCTTCCTGCCGGCGCGGAGGTTCAGCGCGGCGAGCTCGTCCCGCTCGGCCTGGGAGCGCAGGAGCGCGGCGCCGCGGTTCATGTGGCCGACGACGTCGAAGAGCGCGTCGTCGCGCTCCTCCGCGCGTTGTGCCGAGAGGAGGAGCCGCCCTATCCCGAGGTGCATCTCGGCGCGCTGCCCCGCCGGGATGAGCGAATAGGCGGCTTGCTGCACGCGGTCGTGGAGGAATCGATAGACGTCTCCCCGGCAGAGGAGCAGCCCCTCGCGCACGGCCTCCGCGAGCGCCTCGCGGAGCTCCGCCGCAGGCCGGCTCGCGACGATGGCGAGCGCGTCGAGATCCACGCTGGCGCCGAGGCACGCGGCGAGCTTGAGCGCGTCCCGCGTCGGGACCGGGAGCCGCTTCAGCTTGCCCGCCATCAGCTCGACGACGTTGTCGGTGAAGCCCTTCTCGCGGATCGCGGCGACGTCCCACCGCCACGCCCCCTCGCGCGCGTCGAAGCCGATGAGCCCCTCCTCGTGCAGCTCGAGGAGGAACTGGAGCACGAAGAACGGGTTGCCGCCGGTCTTCTCGTACACCAGCCGCGAGAGCGGGCGCGCCTCCTCCGCGCCGGCGTGGACCGCCTCGGCGACGATCGCGCCGACGTCGGCGGCCGAGAGCGGCGCGAGGACGATATCGGAGACGGCGGCGCCGCGCCTCCGCGCCTCGGCCAGCGTGAGCCGGAGCGGGTGCGCCGGGCCGACCTCGTTGTCCCGATAAGCGCCGATCAAGAGCAGGTGCGCGGCCCCGGCGTGGGTTGCGAGCTGCTCGAGCAGGAGGAGGCTGCCGGCGTCGGCCCACTGCAGATCGTCCAGGAAGAGCGCCATGGGGTGCTCCTTCCGGGCGCACTCGGCGACGAAGCGCTGGAGCGCCGCGTGGAGCCGGCTCCTGGCCTCGGACGGCGGGAGCTCGGGCACGGGCGGCTGCGGGCCGAGGAGCAGCTCGATCTCGGGGAGCACGTCGGCGACCAGCCCGCCGTCGGGGCCGAGCGCCTCGCGGAGGTGCTGCCTCCAGCGCTCGAGCTCTTCCTCGCTCGCGCACAGGATCTCCTGCACGAGCCCCCGGAACGCCTGAAGGAAAGGGAGATAGGGGACATCCCTCCTGAGCTCCTCGAACTTGCCCGAGAGGAAGAAGCCCCGCTCCCGCACCACCGGCCTGTGCAGCTCGGCGACGAGCGACGACTTGCCGACGCCAGAGTACCCGGACACGAGCACGAGCTCTGGCCGGCCCTGCGCGAGCACGCGCTCGAACGCGGCGAGCAGCGCCCCGACCTCGCCCTCGCGCCCGTGGAGCCGCTGCGGGACCTGGAACCTGTCGGACAGGTCGCGCTGGCCGAGCGGAAAGGCCTCGATGGCGCCGGTCGCCGCGAGCTGCGCGGAGCACCGGTCGAGGTCGTGCCGGAGCCCGAGCGCGCTCTGATAACGCTCCTCCGCGGCCTTGGCGAGCAGCTTGAGCACGACCGCGGAGAGCGCCGGGGGGATCGAGGGGACGAGCGCGTGCGGCGGCGGCGGCCTCTTTGCGATGTGGCAATGCACCCACTCCACCGGATCGCCGGCGTGGAAGGGCAGGGTGCCCGTCAGCATCTCGTAAAAGGTGACGCCGAGGGAGTACAGGTCGGTCCGCTCGTCGATCCAGCGGTTCATCCGGCCCGTCTGCTCGGGCGCCATGTACGCCAGCGTCCCCTCGATGAGCCCGTCGTGAGACGGGCGCTGGGGCTCGCGGGGCGAGAGGGAGGCGATCCCGAGATCGGTGATCTTCACCTCGCCGGTCCCGGGGTTGCAGAGCAGGTTCTGGGGCTTGATGTCCTTGTGGATGACGCCGTGCCGGTGCAGCTCGGCGAGCGCGTCGGTCAGGCGAACGGCCAGGGGGAGGAAGCGATCGAGCGGCATCGGCCCAGCCTGGAGCCGATCGAGCGAGCGGCCGCCGAAGTCCTCCAGGACCAGCGCCGCCTGGTCGCCGAGCGACTCGAGCCCGTGGGACTTGACGACGGCCGTCGTGTCCAGCGCCTCGACGATCTCGCCCTCGTGGCGCAGCCGGCCGAGGGCGCGCGGGCTCGCGTGATCACGCCGCAGGACCTTGAGCACCACGGGGAGGCCGTCTTCACGCACCGCCCGGTAAAGCAGCGTGTCCGATCCTTCGTGGAGGACCTCGATCGCGGTATATTGAGACATACCACTTGTGTTGTGCCGGACCGGTCGAGACGAGCCCCCGCTGGAGCCCGAGCCTGGCAGCCCCCAAGTGCAGCTAGGCTGCCAGAGGCGCCGCGCCTTGCCACCGCTTTGAGCGGCCCGGCGGGCTGGACGGGCTCAGCGCGCGGGCGCCTCTCCGGCGCTGGCCGGCGGGCCGCCGCGCCGCGGTCGAGCCCCGTCGCCGCGGCGCGCCGCCGTCGCCGTCGCCGCGGCGACGCGCGATCGAAGGGGCTACTCGCCGAGGTAGGGGATCAGATTGACGGTATCGCGATCGAGCTGGTGGATACCGTAGCTCCGGCCCGCGAACAGGATCTCCTCTCCGCTGACCACGAACGTGTCAGGCCGCCCCGCGAGGGGGAAGTACGCCTGCGCCCTCGGCTGCTCGGGCTGCTCGAGGGAGATCGCCAGCACGCCGCCGGGGACCCCGAACAGCGCGCGGCCGTCGGCGGTGCCGGTCAGCGACGCCCACGACGCGATGCGCACCTCGGAGAGCACGTTGAACGCGCCGTTCGCCGGGGGATCGCCCTCGTCCTCCGGCGGCGGCGGCTGCTCCTCCGCGGGCGCGGGCGCGAGCGTGGTCAGCTTCTGGTTGGGATCCCACCCGTAATACCCCCCGTACGTCGGGCGCCAGATCAGCCCGTGGGACAGGACGGGCAGGCCGCGATCGTCGATGGAGATCGCGTTGATCTGGCGGTTCGGGAACCGCCGGTAGTCCTGCAGGTACGCGAGCCCCTCGTGCACCTCGAGCCGCGCGATCGCCGTCTCGATGAACTGCTCGCCCCACACCTTGTCGCTCGCGAAGATCGTCGAGCCCTGCACCGCGAGGACCTCGCCGGGCACGTTGACCGCCGGCGCGAGCGCGGGCTCCATGGGGTTCGACAGATCGAGCCGCGTGAGGAAGTACTGCGTGTGCGGGCGCGGGTCGTCGTTCGCCCTGACCAGCCGCTTCACGGTCATGTACAGCTCGCCGTCCTCGTTGAGCAGGCTCACGGCCTCGTCGCCGGGCGGCAGCGCGACGGTCGGCGTCAGGCTGGGGGCATCCGGGTCGGTGAGATCGACCCCGTGGATATCGAGCTGCGCCCAGGTCCGGCGCGGCACGTACTCGCGGCAGCTCGTCTGGGTGACGCCCGGGAGGTCGTCCCGGCCGACCTCGATCGGCGTGCAGGTCGTGTCCGCGCCGGCGTGATCCACGCACTCCGCGAACCCGCCGTGGCAGTACTCGTCGCCGCGGACGTTGCGGCACGTCCGCTCCCCGGCCACGTACGTGCAGCCTTCCTGGCCGAAGCAGCGGGTGTCGCCGATCGTGACCGTCCGGCACTCCCAGCCGTTGCCGAGCTCCTCCGCGTGGCTGATGACGCGAAGGAAAGCGAGGGAGTCGGCCAGGGCGTGCACGGTCGGGAACGACCTGCCGCCGACGTAGTAATTGCCGAACGACGGCAGCTCGCCCGTGTCGAGCGCGCCCGCCTCCCGCGGCGCGGTCGGATCGGAGAGATCGTACACCTGGAGGTGGCTCACCTTGCCCACCCAGTTCTCGAAGGTGGTGGTGAGGGTCACGAGCAGGTCGCCCACCTGGAAGAGCTGCGCGTCGGCCGGCACCTCGAAGCGCGCCACGGGCGCGGCGATCTGGGTGAGCCCCGCGCTCGGCACGACGTCCACCTGGGCCATGCGGGGGGTGTCGTCCCAGTAGAGCTCGCTCGGATACTTCACCCGCACGCGGTGATCGCCGAGCGCGAAGACCCTCACGTAATCCGGGGCGAGCTCGAGCCGCCCGAGCTCCGCGGGGCTGTCGAGGTCGCTCTGGCTGAACAGGCTGAGCTCCTGGTCGGACACGTTCGCCGTGGTGTCGCCCTCCGCGTGGAACGTGCGGCGCACGGGGGTCCCGTGCTCCATCACCCCGCGGCGGGTGAGGGTCGCGTCCGAGAAGGTGAAGATCTGCACGCCGGAGAGCGTCCGCCACCGGTTGTCGACGCGCATGCGCGTCGAGAACGGGAGCAGCACGATGCCCGTCTCGGTCTCCCCGGTCGGCGCCGCGACCGACACGGCGTCGTCGAGCACGGAGAAGGCGCGGTGGTCCCAGCTCGCCTCGGACCAGCTCCAGCCGCTGCCGTCGCCCGCCACCTCGGCGCGCGCCACCAGGGGATTGGCGTTCTGCAGGTCGGTGATGTCATAGAGGCTGGCCGCGAGCTTGCGGGTCCCGCCCTCGTCGTTCACGCCGATCCCGATCAGGCGGGTCGCGCCGAGGACCGGGCGGAAGAAGTCGTTCCACCCGGACACGATGAACTCGCTCTCCTCGGCGACGTTCCCCGCCGGATCGATGGAGAAGGCGTGGAACGGATCCTGGCGGAGGTAGGTGACCGCGAACGCCCTGTCCTCCAGGAAGACGGCCCCGAAGAGCGACTGTCCGGTGCCGAACTCCTCGCTGTCGACCGGCACGAGGTCGTCGGGATCGGCCGCGTTCCAGGTCTCCAGGTGGCTGGACGCCCCGCCGCTCCACCGCGGCCCGGAGAACACCCGCAGCATGTCGTTGCGGAAATCCATGTGGAACTGGGAGCGCACGTAGCCGGCCGTATCGACGGTGTCGCGCAGGGTCATGGAGCCGTCGTGGCTCGAGATGTCGATGACCGAGACCTGGCTGGCCTCCTCGGACCAGCTCGAGCCGCTGCGCGCCACGAGGAGCACGTCGGCCTCGGCGTGGATGGCGGTCACGGTGTCGCCGAGCTCGATCTCGGTGCGCTCGACAAGGCCGTCGTCGCCGATATCGAAGCTCTTGACCCGCGTCTTGCGGACATACTGCCACTGGCCGGCGGCGACCTCGACCAGCTCCGACCCGTTCGAGGCGACGTAGAGCGAGCTCGTGCTCGCGCCGCGCGCGACCCGGCTGGTCATGATCGAGCCCGCGACGGGCAGGTGCGAGAGGAGCTTGGGCGCGGCGCGGTCGGCGATGTCGATCAGCAGGACGGTCCCGCCCGTCTTCCGCTCCACGGTGAGGCCATCGGCCTTGAGCTGATAACCCGCCCAGTCGTTCATGAGCACGACGGCGCGGTCGCCCACGACGTACATCTCGACCGGGGTCCCGGTGATCGGCATCTGGCCGAGGAACTGCGGGTTCGACGGATCCTGGATGTTGATGACCTGGAGGCCGCGGTAGGGGTTGAGGTTGAGGAGATGTCCGTTCCCGAGGACACGGTAGATGTCGCCCTCCTCGATGTCGCGCCCGGACTCCTCCTCTTCTTCTTCCTCTTCCTCCTCTTCTTCCTCCTCCTCCTCGCCGAAGTAGCCCTCGCTGAAGGGCTCATCGGCCGACACGAAGTCGGTGGGCCCCTCGGGCGTCTCTGTCGGCGGGTTCTCGTCCGGCGGGTTCTCGTCCGGCGGGTTCTCGTCCGGCGGGTTCTCGTCGGGCGGATTCTCGTCGGGCGGATTCTCGTCGGGCGGATTCTCGTCGGGCGGGTTCTCGTCCGGCGGGTTCTGACCGGTGGGATCAGGCGGGTTGTCGTTGCCGCCCCCGCACCCCTGTCCAAAGAGCAAGAGAAGCGCGGCCATCACGCTGGCCGGCCCCAACAGCACACGTCTGCAAGCAGCTCTCTTCGCCACGGACCACTCCTCCTCTACCTCGACCGAGGTATGAAACCTGCGTACACCCTGTGTTCAGCCGCGGTCTGCGCTCCCCGGTGCAGGGACGCCGGCGCGCTGGGTCGTCCGGCCGCGGGCCGAGAGCCCGGGCCGGCGCGGCGCAGCGCGCGATCGGCCTTGCCTCCCGGTCTTGGCCTCCGTGGACCGGGGAGTCGCATCGCGCAGAGTATCCAATGGCTGGAGGAAATGCTCAACGTGGAACGCGGGGAGGGGAAGGTGAGGACAGCGGCTGTCCACACGCCCCGAGGATGATGTCTGGACGGAGCAGGGGCCCGACGGCACACAGGGGCGACCCTCTGCCCACACCCCGTGCTCGTCCGTTCACGCGGGTCACGGGGGGAGTCGGGCAGGGACGTCGTCGCCGGGCGAGGCGGCACGCCGAGGGGCCCTCCCCTCGTCGGGTCGCCGGCCAGGAGCGGTGATGTCGAGCACGCGAGGGGCCCGATGACCTGAGTCCACATCGCCTGTGACGTCGTCCGTTGTCCCGTGGCCGTCATTCCGCGGGCCGCCGCGCGCGCTCAGGGCTCCTGGCCGCCGCCGCGTCACCAGCGAGCGAGCGCGCGCGCTGCGCCGCCGGCGAGGGCTCTGTCGAGGAGCGCCGCGGCGATCCGGTGCCCGGTGCGCTGGAGCTCCATGCCCGCATGGCGGGGTCCGGCCATCTTGACGACAACGTGACGCATGACACCGTGACACCGTGACAATTCCAGGGGGCCTTCGAAAGAGCCGCCGGAGTGCACACTCTCCCGCGTCAACCAGGACATGCGCGGGCAAGACCAGGCAAAACGGGTGCGATCGGGGATGACCGGGCAAGACCGGGCAAGACCGGGCAAGACCGGGCAAGACCGAGCAAGACCGGGCAAGACCGCACGTGGACATGCAAAGGTCCGGGTCCAGGAAATTGTTCGTGGCGTTCGAGCTTGCTCGTTGACATTGCGGTTCGATTGCTGTCAATTGCACGATTGCCACGATGTCTTCTGCTCGCGATTTTTGACGATCGACGTCGCACGACGCCGATCGGCCAATCGTCTCCGGGCAGCGGACAGGGGCATCGGGGATAGATCCGTCTTGCGGACTGGTTAAGGAGAATTCGAGATGAAGAAGATGATTGCGGCCGCGATCCTCGGCATTCCCGCGACGTTCGGCTTCGCCGGATGCAGCTCGTCCACCACGGCTCAAACAGGAGATTTCAACAGCGAGGCTGGCGAGCAGACCGGGCGGGCGAAGCAGGCGCTCTCGGTGTGCGTGGACGTCCAGCGCGGGCTGCCCGGCAGCGCGGTGGAGGACACGTTCCTCGACGAGTCCTCGGCGGACAACCCGAGCGGCGCCAGCGGGACGCTGTATACTGGCCTGTCGAACGGCTACGAGAAGCGCTCGCTGCTCAAGTTCGGCCTCGACTTCATCCCGGCGGGCTCGATCATCGACTCGGCCACGCTGAAGCTCTACCAGAACTGGCGCGACGGCGAGAGCACGGTGCGCGTCCACCAGGTCACCGCGCCGTGGTCGGAGGACACCGCCACGTGGACGAGCTCCGCGAGCAGCTATGACGCCACCGTCGTGAGCACCATCGCGACCCCGAGCCAGGTCGCCGGCATCGTCACGGCCGATCTGACGGCGGTCGTTCAGGACTGGACGGACGCCGGGGACAACTACGGTATCGCCCTGGAGGAGGATCTGGTCCTGAAGACGGAGTTCAAGAGCAGCGAGGAGGCGAACGCGGCCAGGCGTCCGATGCTGAGCGTCTGTTACACGGCGCCGACCTGCGATGACGGCCTCCAGAACCAGGGGGAGGAAGGGGTCGACTGCGGCGGGCCCTGCGCCGCCTGCCCGCCGGTGGGCGTGATGATCACCCAGCCGGGAGAGGCCTACGGGCACCACGGCGCTTGCGGGGGCTGGAACGGGTGCGGCGACGCGGCCACCTGCGCGCAGTGGGCGTGCGAGGTCAACGGCTACTCCCAGCTCGTGTCGCACGGGGCGGACGCGCCGTGCACCGAGCTCGACAACTGCCACCTGTTCTACGCCCGCGGGGATATCCAGTGGAACTGGGGCAACTGGTGCGAGGTCAGCGGCGTCACCGACATCGTCTGCTCGAACTAGCCGGTCGCCGGGCCGCGCTCCCCGCGGGCGCCGGGCGCGCGTCGTCCGGCGCTCCGGGATCGGGGGCGTCGCGCGCGGCGATGCGGGCGACGCCGTGGCGGCTCGCGCGGTAGAGCGCGCGCCGCGCACGGCGCAGGCGCTCCGGCCGGACCGCGGCCACGCCGGAGCGTGGTTACCCCGACAGGCGGGCGCTGTCCTGGTCAGCGCCCCCGTCGCCGGTGTCTCGTGATCCTGGCGGTGCTGGAGCGGGAGACGGGATTTGAACCCGCGACGTCAACCTTGGCAAGGTTGCACTCTACCACTGAGTTACTCCCGCAAACTCCGACCTTCGGGCGCGCGGCTCGACGTGGAGCCCACGCCGGACCGCCTTCGCCCGACGTGAGGGGGCTGCACTTAGCCGCCCCTTCGCGGACTGTCAAGCCCGTTTCACATGGATGCACCCGGCCGCGCTGTTCGGCGGCGCGGCGCCCGCGCGCGTCGCCGCCGTTCGGCCGCTGGCCGACGGCGGTCGCCCGGTCGGGCCGTCGCGACGCCGCCTGTCCGGTGAGCCGCCCGCCTGCTCGGCGCGCACTGGCGCACCGCCCGCCTGCCCGACGAGCCACGGCGCCGCTCGCAGCGCGGCCGCTTTGCCTCAGGCGCGTCGCCGGGCGGGCTTCGCGGGCGGGCGCTGGTCGAGCTGCTTCACCAGGGTCTTCGGCGCCTTGAGGCGCCACGCTTGCTCGAGCCGCATGCGGCACTCGGGCGCGCGCAGCGCCCGGAGGCGCGCCAGCACGGCCGGATAGCCGCGGTAGTGGTCGGTGATGAAGTAGAGGTCCGGCCGCGCCTCGATCAGGAATTCCTGCTCGTCGACGCTCTCGAGCAGGAAGACCACGGACTCGCCGTCTTCCTTGAGGCGCACGAACGCCTTGCCGCGGACCTTGAGCGCGGGCGTTCGGAACCACACGTCCTCCACCACCTCGGGCAGCGCGAGGCCGAGCTTGCAGAGCTGCTCCCAGTTCATGGCCTGTCACGATCGCTCACGTCGACCCCTCTGCCTCTCCGCGGCGGCGAGGCCACCACCGACCCCCGAGGGGGACGAGGAGTGGAGCACGAGGGAGGGAGAAAGGAAACCGCCGGGGCGCTCCCGGCCAGGTCTCGCCCTGGCCCGGCGTGTTTCGTTGCGCGGATCGGCCGGCCCGCTGCAAGATGCCCGGAGACGGGGCGCGCCGCGCCGGGCGGCGCCGCGTGGCCAGGCGCCATCGATTCCCAATCGATTTCCATCGGAGACCGCGACGGGCCATGACCGACGACAGCACCATGATCGAGAACCCGATCCTCCGGGGCTTCCATCCGGATCCCTCCATCGTCCGGGTGGGGGAGGACTACTACATCGCGACATCCACCTTCGAGTGGTTCCCGGGCGTGCGGCTCCACCACAGCCGCGATCTCCGGCACTGGCGGCCCATCGGCCACGCCCTGGACCGTCGCTCCCAGCTCGACCTGGTCGGCAATCCGCGGTCCGGGGGCGTCTGGGCGCCGTGCCTCACCCACGCCGACGGCGTGTTCTACCTCGTCTATACCGACGTCAAGACCTGGGCCCGCGGCTTCGTCGACGCCCACAACTACCTCGTCACCGCGAGCCGCATCGAGGGGCCGTGGTCCGAGCCCGTGGCGCTGAACCGGGGCGGGTTCGACCCCTCGCTCTTCCACGACCACGACGGCCGGGCGTGGCTCGTGAACATGGTGTCGGACCACCGCCCCGGCCGCGATCCGTTCGCCGGCATCGTGCTGCAGGAGCTCGACAAGGAGCGGCGCCGGCTCGTCGGGGAGCGCCGCCTCATCTTCTCCGGCAGCGGCCTCGGGTGCACCGAGGGGCCGCACCTCTACCGGCGCGGGGAGCACTACTACCTCCTCGTCGCCGAGGGCGGCACCGCCTACGAGCACGCGGCGACGCTCGCGCGCGCCCGCCGCATCGAGGGGCCGTACGAGATCGATCCGGACGGGCCCTTCCTGACCTCCCGGCACGACGCGGGCCTCGAGCTCCAGAAGGCCGGGCACGGCTGCCTCGTCGAGACCTCGACGGGCGAATGGTACCTGGCCCACCTCTGCGGGCGGCCGCTGCCGGGCGAGCGCCGCTGCATTCTCGGCCGCGAGACGGCGCTGCAGCGCGTGCGCTGGACCGACGGCGGCTGGCTCGCGCTCGACGGCGCGCCGGGCCCGCGCGCGCCTGCCGTCCGCGTGCGGGCGCCCCGGCTGCCGGCCCACCCGTTCGAGGAGCCCCCGGCGCGCGACACGTTCGATCGGGAGGCGCTCGGCGTCGCGTACCAGGTGCTGCGCGACGTGCCCGACGAGCGCTGGCTCTCGCTGCGCGAGCGCCCCGGCTTCCTGCGCCTCCGCGGGCGCGAGTCGCCGCACTCGCTGCACCGGCAGAGCGTCGTCGGGCGCCGCGTGCAGTCGCTCCGCTGCCGCGTCGAGACCTGCCTCGAGTTCGAGCCGACCTCGTTCCAGCAGATGGCGGGGCTCATGTGCCTCTACGACGACGAGAATTTCTTCTACGCGCTGCTCAGCCACGACGAGCGCGCGGGGCGCTCGCTCGCGCTGCTCGGCAGCGAGCGCGGGAAGCTCACCTGGCTGACGGACGCCCCGCTCCCCGTCGCGGCGCCGCGGGTCCACCTCCGCTTCGAGCTCTCCGGCAAGGACCTCCGGTTCTCGTGCTCCGAGGACGGCGAGCGCTTCGACGCGCTCGGCCCGGTGCTGGACGCGTCGATCCTGTCGGACGAGCGCACGTCGGTCGGCATCGGCTTCACTGGGACGTTCGCGGCGCTGTGCGCCCACGATCTCACGGGCGCGTTCCTGCACGCCGATTTCGATCACCTCGATTACCAGGAGCTCCCGCCGGAGCGCTGAGCGCCCGGCGCCTCGGCCCCGGATCGCCCGCGGCGCGGAGCGCGACGCGGGCGTGGCCCACGACCCCCTCGTCCCGCTCGCGCGTGACGCTCGCACGGCACGAATCTTCCTCGGTCGTATTCGGGGTGCCGCGGGAGGCGTTTGCGCGACACGCGGCGCACCATGCCTTATCGGCGCGGGCGATCGGCCCTACGCTGCGCGTGCTGTCCAGGAGCAGAAGGGAGCAGCATGAAACCTCATGTCCTGATCGTCGACGGCAGCCTCACGATCCGCATGGATCTCCGCGGCCTGCTCCGCGGCGCCGGCTTCGTGGTGACGGCGTGCGAGACCCGGGCGCTCGCGCAGAAGGTGCTGCGATCGAAGCCCTTCTCCCTGGTGATCCTCGACGCCCTCCTGCCGGACGGCGACGGCATCGAGCTCCTCCGGGAGATCCGCGCCGGGGCCGAGCACGTGCCCGTGATCCTCCTGTCCACCGAGGCCGAGGTGAGGCACCGGCTCCAGGTCCTGGGCGTGGGCGCGGACGAGCACGTCGAGAAACCGTACGACGGGGGCGCGCTCGTCCTCCGGGCGACGGAGCTCGCGAGCCAGCACGGCGCGGCGCTGCGGTCCTCGGGCGGCGGGACTTCCGCGGTGACGGGCAAGAGGATCCTGGTCGTGGACGACAGCCCCACGTACCGCGCCACGGTCGTGCAGCTCCTGAGGCAGGACGGCTGCGACGTCGTCCCGGCGCAGTCCGGGGACGAGGCCCTGAGCCTGCTCGCGGTGGAGCGGGTCGACGGCGTGATCATCGACCTCCTGATGCCGGGCATGGGCGGCCTCGAGACCGCGCGGCGGATCAAGAGCGCTGACGCCCTGCGTCACATTCCCGTGGTCATCCTGACCGGGCACGACGACGCCGACACCCGGGCGGAGGGCGCGCGCATCGGCGTGGACGACTTCGTGTTGAAGACGCCCGAGATCGCCATGCTGAGGACGCGGCTGCGCGGTCTGTTCCGTTCCAGGGTCGTCCTGGGCGCGGAGGGCGGGGCGCCCACGAGGGGCGCGGGGAGCAGCAGCCCGCCGGACGGGGCGTCCACGAGGGGCGCGGGGAGCAGCAGTCCGCCGGACGGGGCGACGTCGAGGCGCGCGGGGAGCAGCAGTCCGCCGGACGGGGCGACGTCGAGGCGCACGGGGAGCAGCAGCCCGCCGGACGGGGCGACGTCGAGGCGCACGGGGAGCAGCAGCCCGCCGGACGGGGCGTCGTCGAGGCGCACGGGGAGCAGCCTGGACGAGGTGCCGTCGAGCCAGCACGCCGGATCAGGCCCGGGGAGCGCGGCGCCGCCGGCGGCGGGCTCGCTGTTCGACCAGGTGGTCGCCGCGAGCGGGCTCTCCAGCGTGATCGGGCCGAGCACGATCATCCGGGCGTGCCTGCGCGCCGGCATCGAGCCGCGATCGATGTCGCCCGAGGACCTCCACCGCGCGTTGCCGGCGATCCACGAGACGCTGCGCCTGTTCCTGACCGAGGAGGACTCGAACCGCGGCATCGCGGCCATCAGCCAGCTCGCGCGGGCCGCGGCGCCCGCCGCGGGCTGAGGCGCCGCGACGCACCGTTACCATGTCGTTTGACATATCCGTCCTCTTTGCGATGTCATCCTGACGCCTGCGGGGTCGCGCTCCGGCATGTCGGGGCAGCCGACGAACGCGAGCTCGACGAGCACGAGCGCGGCGCGACGACGAGGCCGTCGCGAAGGGCGTCCACGTCGTGACGCTCGACGCCGACGTGGCGGTCTCGAAGCGCGCGATCTACGTCGTGACGCTCGACAGCTCCGCCGGAGCCAAGGCGGCGAGCACCCTGCTCGCGATGCTGCCCCGGCCGCCGGGGACGGTGATCCTCCACGGCAGCGTCAACACGGCCGGGAGCAGCGGGCTGGAGCGGACGCAGGGGGCTCAGCGGGTGTTCGAGGAGGCCGGTTACGAGGTCCTGGTGCGTCAATCCACCTGGGCCCCCTCGGGCGAGACCGAGGACGTCGAATGGATGAAGACCCAGATCGGGATGGCGGATCCGCCCGTCGTGGGGTTGATCGGCCTGTTCAACATCTCGTATCGGTGCGCGATGGCCGCAGAGGCCGCGGGCAAGCCGGAGCTCCCCGTCGTGGCCTTCGACTTCGATCCGAAGACCGTCGATTCCATGCGCGAGGGGCGCATCCAGGCCACGCACGTCCAGCGGCAGTACGACCAAGGCTATCTCGTGCCTTATATCCTCTATGCCATCAAGAACATCGGTCTCGACGCGACCAGGGAGATCCTCGCCCGCCAGATGGTCGATGCCAGCCGGGTCAACACGGGGCTCGATGGGGTCCGGGGGACAAGATCGACGCCTACAACGACTTCCTCGGCTCGATCGGCGCGAACCAGTAGCGGCGCCGTGGCCGAGGGAGGGTAGCTGCCTGAGAGAGTCCTTCGAGCACCCACCAGTCGTTGCGTCGCGCAAGCTTGTCGAGGCGAGGAGAGGGGACTCGTCCTGGAAGGGAGATGCCGCGCACGCGGGGCGGGCCGGCCTGGATTTACGAGGGCAGAGCGCCGGTCGAGGTCGACGAGGGCGCGGGGGTCGCCGCCGGCTTGCCCTGGGCCGCCCCTGCCTCGGCGGCCTTGCGGGCCTTCTCGCGCCGCGCCGCCACGCGCCGGCGCCGCTCGTAGGCGCTCGTGACCTCACGGACGATCTCGGGGTGACGTCGGAAGACGTGCGCCGCGGTCTTCCGGATGGCGGCGACGCGGCCCGTCATGAGGTGAAGCATCTGGTTGCGGATCGTGGTCGCGGCGGCCGAGGCGCCGCGTTCGGGGGCCGTTTCGATCGCTCGCCGTTGCAGCGCGTCCGCGAGCTTTCTGGCCTCGACGAGGAGGCGGACGTCGAACTCCTCATCCGCCTCGAGCAGGCGGTCCTTGAGCGACTCCGCGAGCCCCGCATAATCCCGGAGCGCCTGCGAGAGGGCGCTGGAGCGCTGGCCGTCCTGCGCGTGGAACTCCTTGATGCGCGCGAGCTGCGCGTCGGCGGGCTCGTCGACATCGTCGTCGAGCAGGAACTCGAGCGCCGACTCGAGCTCATCGACGACGAACCGGGCGCGCTCCCCGAGGTCGGTCACCGCGGGATCGATGATGAGGAGGAGTCGTGTCTGGGCCTCCTGCACGGCGCGGACGATGGAGAGCAGCTCCTCGCTGCTCGACGCGGGCAGGCGGCTCTTGACCCGCTTGAGGCCCGGGCGCTCACCGTCGGGCTCCCAGTACTTCGTCACGAACGCCGCGGCGGCGACCGCCTCGCGCACGGCGACTTCGTACGGCACCTTCAGCGGGTTGTCGGTCCTCCCCGTCTCGGCGGCGGCCTTGACCCAGCGAGCGTAATCCTTTCCCTGCTTTGCCATGGCGATTGCTTGTTCCCTCCTCCTGCGTCCCACGCCTTTCCCGGCGCGGCGCGAAGCGGCAAGGATGAGATCGCTCGCCGGGGTGTCCAGCGCGAAAACGTGCTGGTCCGGATGCGAGAGGGGGGAAACCCGGGGGAACGAGATAGCGCTACGGCGTGCTGAGCGCGGGGGTGCGCGTCCGGATGGCGGGGAGGGGTGTCCGGATGGCGGGGAGGGGTGTCCGGATGGCGGGGAGGGGTGTCCGGATGGCCGGCGGGGTGTCCGGATGGCCGCGGAGCGCGTCCGGCATGGGCGGAAGTCGGGCCCACTATCCAGCCGAGCTCAGCATCGGACTCCCGGGACATCTTCCGTCTTCCGTCTTCCGTCTTCCGTCTTCCGTCTTCCGTCTTCCGTCTTCCGTCTTCCGTCTTCCGTCTTCCGTCTTCGTCTGGCCTCCGCGTGCGCGTGCGCGTGCGCGTGCGCGTGCCCGCTTATTCTCCGTCCACGTCCCACATCCGCGGACGTGCACGGGCGGACGAGCACGGGATGAGCGCGCACGCGCACGCGCACGCGCACGAAGAAGAAGAGGGAAGACGAGAGACGGGAGACGAGAGACGGGAGACGGGAGACGAGAGACGGGAGACGGGAGACGAGAGACGGGAGACGAGAGACGGGAGACGGGAGACGGGAGACGAGAGACGAGAGACGGGAGACGAGAGACGAGAGACGAGGGAGGAAGACGGAGGGATTCCCTCGCCTTCCTCCCTCACGCAGCCGTCCCCTCGCTACAGCTCCACGCTCACGTTCTCCAGCCTCGCCCTCTCGATCGCAAACGTCGCCCGCGTGGTCGCCTCGATGCTCGCCCAGGGGATCGGGCTCGACCCCCCGGTGTTGCACGCCCTCACGAACGCCGCGAGCTGCGCCGCATGCCCCTTGTCCGCCCGCAGGGCGCGCGTCGTGCGCGTCTTTCCGCGCTCGGTCAGCGACAGCGCCCGCCAGTCGTTGAGCCGCGCAATCTTGCCCTCGCAGAACACCTCGTAGCTCTCCTTGGGCACGCTCGGATCGCCCATCGCCGTGTAGATCAGCGTCCCCACGCTGCCGTCCGCGAACGTCAGCGTCGCGATGACGTTGTCGTCGCGGCGGTACGCCCCCTCGGCGCCGAGGCCGTGCGCGCTCACCCGGATCGGCGACGAGCCCGCCCAGTACGACATCAGGTCGACGAAATGGCAGCCCTCGCCCACGATGCGCCCCCCGCTCTCGGCCGCGTCCGCGAGCCAGCTCGTGTCGGCCACGCGCCCCGCGTTGATCCGCGCGACCATCACGAGCCCCGCGCGCCGCCCGGAGAACGCGTCCCTCACCGCCTCCGCGAACGGCGCGAACCGGCGATTGAACCCGACCTGCAAGCGACCCCTCGCCCCGGCCACCGCCTCCGCGAGCGTCGCGAGCTGCGCCTCGTCGATCGCCGCAGGCTTCTCCAGGAACACGTCGCGGCCCGCGGCGAGCGCCTTCGCCGCCTGCGCCGCGTGGCTCGAGTGCCGCGTCGCGATCATCACCGCGTCCACCGCCGGGAGCGCGAGCGCCGCGTCGATGTCGCTCAGCACGTGCTCCGCCCCGAACCGGTCCGCCGCGTGCCGCGCCGAGAGGCCGCGCCCCGATACCGTCGCCACGAGCTTCGCGCCCGGGAGCTTCGCGAGCGCCGGCAAGAGCACGCCCGACGCGAACGCGCCCGTCCCCACCATCGCGACCCCCAGCGTGGACCGGTCGCGCCGGACGTGCTCCGACCTGACCTCCGCCACCGCCGCGGGGCGCGCCGCGCGCTCCGGGTAGGTGAGCAGCACGCCGAGGTGCGGCTCCGGCCGCTCGCCGGTCACCACCGCGTACGCGTCGAGCGCGTCCTCGAACGGGAAGCGGTGCGTCACCAGGCTCAGGACGTCGAGCCGCTTCGTCTCGATCGCGCGCAGCACCGCCTCGAAGTTGCGGCGCTCCGTCCAGCGCACGTAGCCGATCGGGTAGTCGTGGCCGCGCTCCTCGTACGCGGGATCGTGGCGCCCCGGGCCGTAGCTGCGCGAGACGACGAGCTCCAGCTCCTTGTCGTAGTACGTCTTGCGCGGGACCTCGATCGGCATCACCCCGACCGCCACCACGCGGGCCCTGTCGCGCGCGACGTCACCCGCGGTGACCAGCGGCTCGTTCGTCGGCGACGAGGCCGTGACCACCACCGCGTCCGCGCCGATCCCGCCCGTGAACGCGCGCACGACCTCGACCGGATCGTCGCTCGAGGGCACCACGCCGGCGACCGCCCCGCGCGCCTTCGCCCGCTCGACCTTGGCCGGGTCGAGATCGACGCCGATGACGTCGCAGCCGTGCGCCGCGAGGAGCTGCACCGTGATCTGCCCGAGCAGCCCGAGGCCGATCACCACCACGCTCGCCCCGAGCGTCGGGCGCGCGAGCCGCACGCCGTGCAGCGCGATCGCGCCCACGGTCACGAACGAGGCCTCCTCGTCCGTCACCGCGTCGGGCACCCGCACCACGAGGTTCAGCGGCACCGCGTTGACCTCCGCGTGGTTCGCGAAGCCCGCGCCCGCGCACGCGACGCGATCGCCGCGCGCGAAGCCCGGCGCCCCGGCGCCCACCTCCGCGACGCGGCCCGCGAGCGAGTAGCCGAGCGGGATCGGGTTGTCGAGCTTGGTCCGGACCGCGTCGAACGCCGAGAGCACGCCCTCGCGCTTCGCCTTGTCGAGCACCTTGGCGACCAGGTCCGGCCGGTCCTTGGCCTTCACCAGCAGGTTCTTGCGGGCCATGTCGACGATGGCGCGCTCCGTGCCCGCCGAGATCAACGAGACCGTCGTGTCCACCAGGACGCCGCCGGCGGGCGCCCGCGGCGTCGCCGTGTCCACCAGCGCGAGCTTCCCCGTCCGATAACTCTGAGATACCTGACGCATGCCGATCCTCCTCGGACCTACCAGTCCAAAACCCAGCGGAGCACGCCGCCTTGAGGGAGCTCCCGCGCGAGCACGATCGCCGGGAGCGGGTCGCCGTGCCGCGGGTACCAGCGCCCGGGGCTCGGCGGCGCGAGGGCGCCGTCCGCGGTGACGCGGACGCGCGCCGCGGCGCCGGCGTCGAGCCGGAGCCGCGAGACCGCGCGGCGGAACGGGCCGGTCACCGTGTCGGTGATCTCGAGCCGGCCGGGCCGGAGCTCGACGCGCCGGCGGTGCGCCGGGCCGCCGGGCATCCAGGCGTAGCCGTCGTGCGACGCCTCCGCGCGCGCCCCGCCCGCGTCCGCGCCGAGCGCGAGCAGCCGCGCCCGCGCCCGGCGGCCCACGCGGAAGCCGCCCCACACCTCGCACGAGTCCGTGTCGTCGATCTCCACGGTGCTGTGCGCGCGCGTCGCGCGCGTCGCCGCGCGGGCCGCGGGCTCGCCGTAGCTCTCGACGCCGTAGTCGACCACGGTACGGACGCCGTCGATCCAGAGCTCGAAGCCGAGGGCGTCGGCGTGCGCGTGGCCGGGCTGGTAGGGCGCGCCGTCCGGCCCCGCGTCGAACGCGAGCCACGCGCCGGGCACCGAGAGCAGCGCCCAGCCCGTCGGGTCGAGCAGCGCGGCGCCGGGCTCGGCCGCCGCGGCCGGCGCGCCGCGGTGGACCGGGAGGCCGCACGCCTCGCCCAGCGAGAGCACGTCGTCGAGCGCGGGCGCGGCGTCGAGCGCGGCGTCGTTGAAGAGGGGGTAGGCGCCGTCCGGCGCGCGCACCGCCGAGGCCCACGCGAGCGCCGCCCGGGCCGTCTCCCGCCACAGCGCGGGCGCGCCCCGCCCGGAGGCGTCCGCGAGCTCGATCGCCTCGAGCAGCCCCGCGAGCAGCCAGAGGTGGTAGCTGGCCGAGCCCTCGAAGTGCCCGCCGTCGGCGAGGAACTGCTCCGGGAGCTGCCACGCGAGCAGCGCAGCGCCGGCGCGCCACCAGGCGTCCGCCTCGAGGCCCTCGGCCACGGCGCCGCCGCACGCGAGCCCGAGGCCGTTCTCGAGCAGGTGGTTGCCGAGCAGGTGGAGCTCCGGGTGGACGAGGATCGCGCGGCAGGCGCGCGCGAGCTCGCGGCCCGCGCCGCGCGCGCCGAGGCGCGCCGCGAGGGCGAGCTGTCGCGCGCGCACGGACGAGGGGTAGGGGGCCAGCGCGACGCCCGACGCGGCCGGCAGGGCGCTCGAGAGGAGGGCCGCCTCGCCGAGCGCCTCGAAGCCGTACGCGGCCTCGTAGGCGCGCAGCATCGAGCCGGGCGGGAGCCGCGCGAGGCGCGCGCTGGCCCGCTCCCGGTCGCGCGCGGCGAAGGCGCGGAGGCGCGGGTCGGCCGGCGGGAAGGCCGCGCGGATCGCCGGCGCGCCGGCGCACGGGACGCGGCGCACGACGCGCGTGAGCGCCGCGCTGGCCGGGCGCGCGAGCACCTGGAGGGGGTGGAGCGACCGCACGGTCCGCGCGAGGCGCGCGGCGCGATCCGGGAGGCTCAGTGGCGAGCGCACGCCGCCCCCTCACCCTGCGACGCGGCGCGCCGAGCGCACGCCGCCCCCTCACCCTGCGACGCGGCGCGTTGGGCGCGCGCCGCCCCTTCGCCCTGTGACGCGGTTCGGTTCATCCCGGAGCGCCTCCCCGTGCCGCGCTCACCCGGCGCCGGCGGCCCCGGGCAGCTCGATCCCCCGGTCGCGGCCGGCGTCGCGCGCGGCGCGCGCCAGGATCGCCGCGAACCGCGGCCAGATGGTCTCGATCGCGTGGTGCTGCTCGACGTGCGCCCGGCACGCGTCGCCCATCGCGCGCGCGAGCGCCGGGTCGTCGAGCAGGGTGGAGAGCGCGTCGGCCATGGCGTCGGTGTCGCCCACGGCGGTGAGGAAGCCCGTGCGGCCCGGCGTCACGACGTCCGGGATCGCGCCGACGCGCGTGGCCACCACCGGCAGCGCCGCGCTCATCGCCTCGATCATCGCGTTCGGCAGGCCCTCCATGTGGCTCGGCAGGAAGAACACGTCCGCCTGGAGGAGGTGATCGAAGACCTCGGCCTTCGAGACCCACCCCGTGAAGCGCACGCTCGCCGCGAGGCCCTTCTGCGCCGCCGCGGCGCGGAGCTCCTGCTCGTCGCGGCCGCCGCCGACGAACGTGAGCGTCGCGTCCGGCACGCGCCGGACGACCTTCTCGAAGGCGTCGAGCGCGTCGAACGCGCCCTTCGGGCGGAAGAGCCAGCCGAGGTACACGACGCGCTTGCCCGGCGCCCCCCGCTCGGCGAGCCGCTCGCGCGGGAGCAGCGGGATGCCGTTCAGGATCTCGACGACCTTGCCGCGCCCCTCCGGGAACGCCTCGAAGTAGGCCTTCCAGAACGGCCCCTGCGCCACGACGCCGTGGCTGCGCTCGAGCACGCGCGCCACCCACCACCGCATGAAGCGGCTGCGCTCGCAGTCCTCCGCGATCGCGCCGGAGCCGAACCGGATGACCACGCCGCGCCCGCACGCGCTCGCGAGGATGCCCATGAGCCCCTTCTCCACGGCGCCCAGGCCGTTCGCCGAGAAGATCAGCGCGACGTCCGCGGAGGGCAGGAGCGCGCCGAAGGTCGCGAGCCGGCGCGCCGCGCCGAGGACGCGCTCCGCGAGCGACGGCGGCGGCGACGAGGGCACCGTGGTCGACAGCGGGATGATGTCCACGACCTCGGGGAGCGGGCTGCTCATCAGCGAGGCGGCCGCGGCGAGCTGCCCCCCCGTGTCGCCGTTGGCGAGCGGCTTCAGGCCGGACACGAAGAGAACGCGAAGTTTCCTGGTCATCGGAAGGTCCGCGGCGCGCCGCGCTGCGCCGCGCGCGCCTGGCGGCGCGGCACTCTAGCCGCGCACCGGCGGGTCGCAAGCGGGTCCAGCGCTGGTCCCAGCCGAGGCGGGCCCGGGCTCCTCCGCGCCCACGAGCACGTCGATCGCATCGCCCTGCTCCCGGCGCAGACGAGGGGCCGCGGAGCTCGCGTCGATCGCGGGGCGGGGGGCGCGGCGGGATCAAGGGTTGTATCGGAGCCCGCTGCGGTAGCTCGCGATCGCGAGCTCCACCGGGCGGAACAGCGGCCGGGGCAGCGCGTCGAGCGGGTACCAGGCCCAGCCGCCGATCTTGTGGGGCTCGCGCTCCTCGGGCTCGCCCTCGAACTCCTCGGCGAGGAGCTGGACGTCCACGTAGTGCTTCCCGTAGGCGACGATGTTGCTCAGGCACAGGAAGGAGAGCCTCTTGACGACGAGGCCGCTCTCCTCGCGCACCTCGCGGATCGCGCAGGCCTCGAACGACTCGCCGAGCTCGAGGTGCCCGCCGCACCAGGAGTACGTGCCGTCGCCGTGGCTGCCGCGCCGCCGCGCGAGCAGCACGCGCCCGTCGCGCACCAACATGACGCCCACGCCCACCTGCGGCCGCTCCGCGGCGCTCGTCCCGTCCATCGCCTCCGATCCCACGGCGCACCTCCACGGACCGCGGCCGCGGCCGTGCGAGCCGCGCCCGTGGTCGGCCCCTTAGCACCGTCCGGATTGACTTTTCAGTGAACGCGCGTACCGTGCCCGGCCGATGGATGCTGCCCTGCCCTGGGAAGTGAACCCCGCGCTCCACGAGAGCCGGCTTGTTCTTCTGGCGCAGACCGCGGTCAACGTCCGCAACAAGGCGTTCAGCGAGGCGAACCGCGAGGAGGGCGACACGAGCTGGGGGATCGGGTGCAAGGCGCACGAGCGGCTCGGCCATTCCCTCTGCCGGCTCGCGGAGAGCGGCAAGCACCCCTGGCTCACCGTGCACCGGGACGGGCTCTACCTGATGCCGCTCATCGAGGGCGTGGCGGTGCGCGTGTACCGCGGCCCGGCCGACAAGCCGTCGCAGCGCCACCTCGAGGCGGCCCGCAGCGAGCATCACCGGCGGCACGAGCCGCGCCAGATAGCGTTCTCGTTCATGGGGGAGAGCGCCGAGCCGGACGGCCCGTGGTTCTGGATGATGGCGATCGAGACCGACGTCGAGGGGAGGGCGCTGCGCGCCGTGTTCTTCCAGGCCAACGAGGCGGGAGGGACCCGGAACGCCTGGGAGGCCCCGGTCGAGGGCATCTCGTCCGCGCCGTCGCCCGCTCCGCCTGCGCCCTCGCCCCCGGAGAAGCCGGCCCGCCCGGCGCGCCCGCGCGCGGGCGCCTCGGCGAAGGACGCGCTCCTCTCGCGCGACGGGAGGCCGCTGTTCCAGGCGCAGACGATGTCGCTCCCGCTCATGTCGCAGCCGAGCTGACCGTCGCGGGGGCCGGGAGAGGGCGACTGGCTCCCTCCCCCGGAGTGGCGTGAGAGGGAAGACGGGAGAGCGAAGACGGAAGAGGGAAGAGCTCGATGCTCACGATTCGCCCTCTCCCGCGCGCGGACGACTCGTCACACGGGAATTCCCAGGTCCCGCCGGAGCGCGTCGAACTCCTCCGTGAATCGGCCATTGCCGCCGCGGAGCAGCAGCGGCGGCTCGTCCCGCGCCACCCCCTCTCCCGCGCGGCCGCGGCGCAGCGCATAGACCGAGAACAGCGCCGCCTTGCCGATCTTCGGGACGACATCGCGCCACGCCGCGAGCGCGAGCCCCGCGGCCTTCGCCGCCGCCTCGACCCGCGCCCGCTGCTGCGCCGCCGCGCACGCCACGAACGGCGCGTCGGGCGCGAGCAGCCGCGCCGCCGCGAGGCAGTACGCCTCCACGCCGCCGCGGTGCTCGAAGCGGCACGGGCCGCACTGGACCCTCCCGGACTCGATGCCTGTCCCGACCGGCAGGTACGGCGGCGTCCCGGTCACGAGGTCCGCGGGACCGAGCCCCTCGAGCGCCGCCGGGTCGCGCAGGTCCGCCCACCTCACCTCGCACCGCCCGTCGAGCCCGTTCCACCCGACCGAGCGCCGCGCCATCGCCGAGCTCACCTCCTGCGCCTCCACGCCCGCGCAGCGCGCCTCCGGGAAGCGCCACGCGGTGAACAGGAGCACCGTGCCGATGCCGCACCCGAGATCCACGGCGCGGCGCGGGGGCGCGTGCTTCACCTGCTCCGCCGCGAACCACGCGGTCACGAGGTCGTCCGCCGACCAACGGTGCCCGTCGAGCCGCTGCAGGATGCGGAAATCGCCCGAGAGATAGCAGAGGTCCTCGCCCGGGCCGGGCCAGACCTCCGGCCGGTCCGGCGTCACGGGCCGCGGCCCGGGGGCGACCCACCCGGGCGGCCGGCGCGCGGGCCGGACGACCCCGCCGGTGGGCGCGATGAAAGGCTGGGCGTCAGCGAGAGCGGTCATCGGTCTCCAGGGTCCACGCGGCGGAGGCCTCGGAGCCATCGCACCTGGCGTCGCGGAGCTCGGGATCGTCGCAGAAGAGGCACTCCGTCAACTGGCAGTTCAGCGGCGGACAGGACTCCGGACAGGGGATGTCGTCCGGGTTGGACGGGTCGTGAGGCTCGTTCGGATCGCAGTCGATGATCTGCCAGGTAATCGCGCTCATGTCCTTCGGGTCCTCCGGACACACGCACCCGCCGGCCCTCTGATTGAAGGCGTGCGTCGCCATCATGGTGATGGTGTGGCACCGGTCCGCCGCGGTCTCCGCGGCGTCCGGGAGGTTCATCTGGCTCAGGAGCCAGCGGAGCAGGACGGGGCGCGGCCCTCCGGCGATGGTCCCCGGCTCGATCCACCCCGGGGTCGTGTTCCTGAGGTACGGGCTGTTCCACGGCGTCCTCTTCCCGTAGTCGATGTAGAGGGCGACCTGCACGGGATCGCCGTTGTCCTCGGACAGCACGGTCGCCTCGAATTCCTTGAGCGTGTCCTGCTCCGTGATGTGGATGGGCAGGAAGACGGGAGGGAACGTCGGCGTGAGCACCGGCGCCGTCCGCGCGGGCTCCTTGTACTCCGGCGGCTCGATGACGAGGCAGCCGGCGGCGGAGGCGGCGAGCGCCGCCGCCGCGAGCGAGCGCGCGAGCGCGGCCAGGGCGCGCGGGCGCGAGGGGAGGACGGCGGCGCGGAGGAGGGGAGGGCAGGGCGGAGCGGGCATGATCGGTGGGGTGCGCGCCTCCGGCGCGGCGCCGCGCTGGATACGGCGCCGCGCCGGACGCAGGGACTGTATCCGTTCGGGCGCGGCGCGGCACACCGAACCGCATCCCCGCCGGCCCGGGCGATGTCAGCGGCCCGGGGCCGCGGGCGCGCTCCCGAGCGCGTAGACGACCTTCACCTGCGTGCTGAACGAGACCTCGCCTGGAGCGAGCGGGGTGCCCGCGCCGCGGTCGTACATGGCCGCCTTCGCGGCGAAGACCGGGCCGCCGCCGTCGATGATCTCGCTGATCGCGACCACGGGGCCGAGCGGGACGCCCTGGAGCCGGGCGAGCGCCTCGGCCCGCGCGCGCGCGTCCGCGATCGCCTTCTCCCGCGCCTGC
Source organism: Sorangium cellulosum (assembly GCF_004135735.1). Lineage (GTDB taxonomy): Bacteria > Myxococcota_A > Polyangia > Polyangiales > Polyangiaceae > Sorangium > Sorangium cellulosum_F. Next base: position 2,567,025 of record NZ_CP012670.1, read on the forward strand.
GCCTCGAGCGGGTCGGTGTCGTCGAGGCCGAACGAGACGCCCCAGACGTTGTTCGCGCCGGCGGCCACGGCCGCGTCGAGCACCGCCCCGACCTGCGCGAGGTTGCGGAGGGTGGCCGTCACCGTGTTGCTCACCCGGTACACGTACCTCGGCGGAGCCGGCTGGGCCGGCGCCAGATCAGGGGGCGCCGGAGGGGGCGCCGCCGGCTTCTGCGCGGGCGCCGCCTTCGGCCCGCGCCCGGCGGGCGGCGCGGCCGGCGCGGCCGGCGCGGCCGGGGCCGCGCGCGGCATCGGGGGCGGTACGTCCGGCTGGCGCTCGAGCTGGATGGAGTAGTTGCTGGTCTGGATGTCCTTGTCGGCGAGCCCAGCCTTCCTGAGCGCCCCGAGGATCTCGGTCATGCGCGCCGCGGCCGTCTGCGTGGCCTCGGCGACCGTGGGCGCCAGCACCTCGATGCCGAGCTGGGCGCGGGCGATGTCCGGCTTCGCGCTGACCTCGCCCTGACCCACGACCGTGATGGTGCGCGCCTCGGGGGCCGCGGCCTGGGGCGGCGTCGCCTGGGCCGCGCAGGCGGCGAGCAGGGGCGCGGTCGTCAGCAGGAGGCCGGCCAGGGTCAGCCGGCGCCACAGAGATGTCGGGATGGTCATGCCCGAGCAACGCGCGACGCCGGCGCCGGCTTACAGCGCACCCCGCGCACCTCGGCCCGCGCACCTCGGCCCGCGCGCCCCAGCTCGCGCGCCCCGGCTCGCGCGCCCCGGCTCGCACGCCCCAGCCCGCGCTCTGCGCCAGCGCGGACGGTCGCGGCCGGCAGCGCTCCAGGAGCGCGCAGCGCGGTCCGCGGCGAGGCCGTGGCTCCGCCGCGGCAAGCTGTCCCGCCGCGTGTCCGGTGCGCTATGGTCGTTCACGTGCTCACACTACCCAGCGACGAGGAGATCCTCGGAGGTCTGCAGGGAGCGACGATCATCAGCGACCTGTCGTCCGACATCGGCTACCGGATCGTGTCGCTCGCCGGGGCCGGGGCGATGTTCATCTCGTACTACGCGCTCCGCACCGCGCCCGAGGGCGAGACCCCCGTCGTCGTCAAGATCCTCCGGCCGTCGCTCTTCCGGCAGCTCGGCCCGTCGGCGGCCGTGATCGTCAAGAAGGAGGCCGTGTCCCTCGGCCGCCTCAACGAGCAGGTCCCCCCGACGCCCTTCGTGGTCCGGCTCATCGACACCGGCACGTTCGCGGTGCGCCGCGGCACCAAGACGCTCGATCTGCCGTGGATCACGATCGAGTACGTCCACGGCGGCGTCCAGGGCGTGACGCTCCGCCAGCGGGTGCAGGGGACCATCCAGGCCACGGGGTTCGCCTTCGATCCGGCGCGGGCGACGCGCGCGATCGAGTGCATCTCGAGCGGGCTGTCGGCGGTGCACGAGGTGGGCGTCATCCACCGTCAGCTCACGCCGGAGAGCATCCTGTGCTGCGGCTCCGGCGACGAGGAGCTGTTCAAGATCAGCGACTTCGGCATGGCGCGGCCGCGGGGCATCCGGGAGACGATCATGGCCGGCGTCGTCGGCGGCTCGGGGGTCGTGCCGCCGGAGATGCTCTCCGCCGATCCGGGCACGATCGGCCCGTGGACCGACATCTTCAACCTCGCGTCGGTCATCTTCTTCCTGCTCACGGGCGAGGAGTACATCGTCGCGGAGTCGCAGGCGCAGGCGCTCATGGTCGCGATGGCGCGCACGCGCCGGAGCATCCTCGAGACGCGGTGGCTCCACCCCGCGCTGCGCGCGAACGACCAGGCGTGCAAATCGATCGACTTCGCGCTGCGCTGGGCGTCGGCGGGCGAGGCGCAGGAGCGCCTCCAGGAGGCCGTGGCCGTGGCCGCCATGCTCTCGCCCTACCTCCGCCCCGCCTCGCCGATCTCCGCGCTGGAGCAGCGGATCGTGGCGAGCGCGGGCGAGCAGCGCGTCCGGTCCCAGGACGAGATCGGCCCCATGACGATCCCGTCCACGCTCGTGAAGGCGCCGGCGCCGCTCAAGGGAGATCTCGGCCAGACGCTGCTCTCGAAGCGCTCGTCCAGCGCCGTCCGCCCGAGCCAGGACCGGGCGAGCCAGGACCGGGCGAGCCAGGACCGGGCGAGCCAGGATCGCGCGATCGAGGCCGAGGTCATCAGCGCGAGGCCGCGCGCCCTGAAGGAGGCGCCGCAGCGGGTGTCCGTGGTCGAGCGCTGGACGTGGAGCGTGCTGCACAACCCGAGCCTCGAGGCGGTCCTCCGGAGCGTGGCCTGGGACGGCTACGGCCGGTGCCTCGCGGCCGCGACGGGCGGGCTGCTCTTCTGGAACGGGACGAGCTGGAGCGAGGCGTCGTCCGGCGGCCTCCCGAGCCCCCAGGGCGTGCGCTTCGTGCACCGGATCGGGCCCGGCCGCTGGCTGCTCGGCGGCGACGCCTCGACGCTCGCCGTGTACACGACGGGCGGCGTCACCGGCGTCTTCCAGCTCCCGGGCGAGCCGCAGTCGCACGTCGCGCTGAGCGGCGATCTCGACGACATGGGCATCCTCGTCTCGACGACGCCGAGCGATCCGCGGCCGCTCTTGCACGCGTTCATCGCGAAGCGATGGCTGCGGCCGATGCCGGCCGACGGCGTCGCGTTCCTCGCGGCGGTCGCGCGGGTCGAGGACGAGCGGTGGCTGGTCGTCGGCCGGTCGACCACGGGCGAGGGGCTGGTGGCGCTCTACGCCCCGCTCGACTGGCACCTGGAGCGCATCCCCGCGCCGCCCGCGCGGGCGTTCGTCGCGTGCGCCGGGCGGCCGGACCTCGGCGTGGGCATCGCGGTGGGCGCGGAGGGGAGCGTCGTCTGGCGGTACGGGCAGAGCGTCTTCGCGGAGACGATCGAGCCGCGGCGCGCGCTCTCGGCGGCGACGATCGACGCGGAGGGCCGCGCCTGGGCGGGCAGCGCGGGGCGCATCTGGGTGCGGCGCGGCGGCATCCCGCCGATGGCGGGCACGTGGGAGTGCGTCTGGGAGAACGACGCCTGGGTCGGCCCGGTCGTGTCGCTGTTCGTCGACTCGGAGGTCGTCGTCGCCATCACGGCCGACGGGGGCATCATCGAGGGGCGCCTCGCGGGCTGAGGATCCCGGCCTCCCGCCTCGCCGGCCGAGGGGGTGCGTCCTCGGTCCGTTTCCTGCTTGCCTGCGCGCCACCCCCATCCACGCCGCCGCTTCGTGAGCCCGGCTGCGCCTGCGGCGCGTCCCGCCGGCGCGGGGCGGGGCAGAGGAGCATTCACGATGGAGTACCGGAAACTCTGGATCGCGCTCGCGGTGGTGGTGCTGGGATCCTTCGCCGTGCTCAGCGGCGTGGGGCTCCGGGCCGTGAGCGCCGGGCCCCCGATCCCCGCGCGCGTGGTCAGCGCCGACGGCCGGACGCTGTTCGACGGCGAGACGATCCTGGACGGCCAGAACGTGTGGCAATCGATCGGCGGCCAGGAGATCGGGTCGATCTGGGGGCACGGCGCCTACGTCGCGCCGGACTGGACCGCCGACTGGCTCCATCGCGAGGCGGTCTTCGTCCTCGACCGGTGGGCGCAGGAGGAGGGCGCCCCGGCGTTCGCGGCGCTCGACGCCGAGCGGCAGGCGGCGCTGCGGGCCCGGCTCGAGGACCGGATGCGCCGGAACACCTACGACGCCGCGCAGGGCACGATCACCGTCGATCCCGCGCGCGCCGCGGCGTTCGACGCCCTGGCCGCGCACTACGCGAGCGTCTTCGGGGAGGGGCGCGACGAGTACGCCATCCCGCGGGGCGCGCTCGTCGACCCCGACAGGCAGCGGGCGATGGCGGCCTTCTTCTGGTGGACCGCCTGGGCCTCCGCGGCGGAGCGCCCCGGCGAGCACGTCTCGTACACGCAGAACTGGCCGCACGAGCCGCTCGTCGGCAACCGGCCGACCGGCGAGTCGGTGGTCTGGAGCGTGGTGAGCTTCGTCCTGCTCCTCGCCGGCGTCGGCGGCATGGTGTGGTATTTCGCCGCACGTGAGCGCGAGCCTGAGCCCGCGCGCCCGCCCGGCAAGGATCCGCTCCTCGGCCTGCGCCCGACGCCCTCGCAGCGGGCGACGGTCCCCTACTTCTTCGTGGTCGCGGCGCTCTGGGTCGTCCAGGTCGCGCTCGGCGCGGTCACGGCGCACTACGGGGTCGAGGGATCCGGCTTCTACGGCATCCCGCTGGATCGCTGGCTGCCGTACTCCGTGACGCGGACGTGGCACGTGCAGCTCGGCATCTTCTGGATCGCGACGTCGTGGCTCGCCACGGGGCTCTACGTCGCGCCGGCGGTGGGCGGCGTCGAGCCGAGGGGGCAGCGGCTCGGCGTCCTGCTCCTGTTCGGCGCGCTGGTCGTCGTGGTCGTGGGATCGCTCGCGGGCGAGTGGCTGGGCATCCACCAGCGGCTCGGCGAGCACTGGTTCTGGTTCGGCGCGCAGGGGTACGAGTACGTCGATCTCGGCCGCTTCTGGCAGATCCTGCTCTTCGGCGGGCTCGTGTTCTGGTTCTGGCTCATGATGCGCGCCCTCCGGCCGGCGCTCGCCCGCCGCGACGAGAGCCGCCCGCTGCTCCTCCTGTTCGTCCTCGCGAGCCTCGCCATCCCGCTCTTCTACGCCGCCGGCCTGCTGTACGGACAGCGGAGCCCGCTGGTCACGGCCGAGTACTGGCGGTGGTGGGTCGTCCACCTCTGGGTCGAGGGGTTCTTCGAGGTGTTCGCCACGGTCGTGATCGCGTTCCTGTTCGCCCGCCTCCAGCTCATCGGCGTGCGGCCGGCGACGTACGCCGTGCTGTTCTCCACCGTGGTGTTCCTCTCCGGCGGCATCATCGGCACGTTCCACCACCTCTACTTCACGGGGGTCCCGAGCTCGGTGCTCGCGCTCGGCGCGGTGTTCAGCGCCCTCGAGGTCGTGCCGCTCGTGCTCATCGGCTTCGAGGCCTGGGGGAACCTCCGTATCGCGCGCGGGAGCGAGCTGACCGCCTGGATCGGCGCCTACAAGTGGCCGATCTACTTCTTCGTGGCGGTGGCGTTCTGGAACTTCGTGGGCGCGGGGCTGTTCGGGTTCTTCATCAACCCGCCGATCGCGCTCTATTACATGCAGGGGCTCAACACGACGCCTGTCCACGGCCACACGGCGCTCTTCGGCGTCTACGGGATGCTGGGCCTCGGGCTGACGCTCTTCTGCCTGCGCGCGCTCAAGCCCGGGCTCGCCTGGAAGGAGCGCGCGCTCTCCGCCGCGTTCTGGCTGATCAACGGCGGGCTCCTCCTCATGGTGCTCCTGAGCCTGCTGCCCATCGGCCTGCTCCAGGCGTGGGCCGCGGTCGAGCACGGCACGTGGTACGCGCGCTCGGCGGAGTTCCTGCAGACCGGGCTGATGGACCGGCTGCGGTGGCTGCGCGTGATCGGGGACACGCTGTTCGCGATCGGCGCGCTCCTGCTCGGCTGGTTCGTCCTCGGCCTCTGGACCGGCCGGTCGTTCGATCGGGCGGGGGGGCGCGTGGAGGAGGGGGAGTCCGGGATCCACCCCGCCCCCACGTCGCGCGGGTCGGCCGCGGAGTGACCCGTCAGCCGCGCGCGTCCCGCGGCGCGCGGTACCTCGCCACGACCACCGTGATGTCGTCGTCGGGGCTCGTCGACCAGCTCTCGACGTCCCGGAGGATCCGGTCGCGGATGACGTCGACGGGCGCGGCCTGCGTGGCCTCGACGGCCGCGCAGAGCCGCTCCACCCCGAACTGCTCCCGGTGCGCGTTCCGCGCCTCGGTCACCCCGTCGCTGTAGAGCACGAGGACGTCGCCGTCCTCGAGGACGAACTCGGCGTCGCGCGTCATCGCGTCGATGGCGGGCAGGATGCCGACCCAGACCCCGGAGCTCGGGATGCACTCGCAGCGCCCCGTCCTCGCGCGGCACACGAGGAGGTCCTCGTGCGCGCCGGCGAACGTCACACGCCCGCCCCGCTCGTACCGGAGCAGGACCAGGGTCGCGTGCTCGTCGCGCTTCAGCCGATCGCGGATGTTCTCGTGGATGGCCCGGTTGAGCGCCGAGATCACCGCGCTCGGGCTGGCGGTCGGCTCCCGCCGCGTCAGCGCCGCGACCATGCCCTGGATCATCAGCATGACCAGCCCCGCCGCGAGCCCGTGCCCCGCGACGTCGCCGATCCCGAGCCAGCCGCCCTGCGGCGTCGGGAGCACGTCGTAGTAGTCGCCGCCGACCTCGGCCGTCGGCTTCATGGCCGCGCTGAGCTCGAGCCCGTCCACCCGCAGCGTCGCGGGCAGGAGCGCGGTCTGGATGTGCTCCGCGACGACGCTCTCCTGGCGGGCCTGCTCCTGCTCCAGCCGCTCGCGGATCTCCACCTGCCGGACGATCTCCCGGTGCATCGACACCGCCTTCATCGCGGAGCCGATCTGGAGGCGCACGCCGTCGTAGACCACCTCGTTGGCGCCGCTGTTGACCACCGCGACGCCGAAATTCTCGGCGTCGCCGAACGCGAGCGGCATGGCGATCATGCTCCAGCGATCCACGGAGCTCAGGAAGCCGGGCGGGGCGAGGGAGCGAGACGGAAAGCTCGCGGGCGGGGGCTCCACCTCGCGGCCGTGCTCCATCAAGAAGAGCGACTTCAGCGTGGCGCGCTGCGGGTCGTCGTAGAGCGACACGGCGACGTGCGTGAGATCCAGCCGGGGCAGCTCCGACGCCAGCGTGCGCCGGAGCAAGGGCAGGCTCAGGCACGTCGAGAAGCACATCCCGGTCCAGCTCAGGTTGATCGAGGCGCGCTCCAGGTAGAGCCGCCTCTCCCCCTCGGCGCGCACGGACGCGTGGCTGATGAGGACGCGGCTCTCGTGCCAGAGCCGCTCGAGGCCGGCCCCGGGCGCGCCCTCCGGCGCGCCGATCCGCTCGCGGAGCAGCGTGATCGCGCGCTGGAACTGGTCGAGGGCGACGCCCTCGCGCCCGGCCGCGTCGAGGAGCGCCTGCAGGGCCAAAAGGAAGCGGCCCTCCCGCCCGGCGAGCTCCTCCTCGAGCGCCGAGAGCAGCTCGCCCGGCCAGCCCTCGAGCGGGGCGGCCGAGTGCGTCACGGCCTGCGCGAGCGCGCGCGCGAGGTCCTCCCGCTGGCCTCCGAGCGAGCGGGAGGGCGCGGCGCGCGCCGGGGCCTCCCCGCTCGCGCGCGGGGAGGCCGCCGCGTAGTACCCGCAGCCGCACGACTCGCGCCGCGTGACCTCGACCGGCAGGAGGCTGCGCTCGGGGACGCGCTCGCCGCCGAGCTGGCGCAGGACCGTCGTGACCGCGAGCGCCCCGAGCTCCTTGATCGGCTGGCGGACGGTCGTCAGGGACGGCCTCGTGACGCGCGAGACGGCGACGTCGTCGAACCCGCACACGAGGACGTCGGCCGGGACGTCGAGGCCGTGCGCCTTCAGCGCGTCCATCGCGCCGAGGGCCATGTTGTCGTTCCCGGCGACGACCGCGTCGAGGTCGACCCGGCGCGCGAGGAGCTCGCGCATCGCGCGGCGGCCGCCGTCGATCATGAAATCGCCGAACACGAAGAGGCGCTCGTCGCAGGGGAGGCCGCGCGCCGCGAGCGCCCTCCTGTAGGCGTCGGCGCGCACGTTCGCCTCCTCGTTGCTGGCCGGCCCGCTGATGTACGCGACGCGCCGGCAGCCGTGGTCGTCCAGCACGTGCGCGACCACGGCCTCCGCCCCGCGGGCGTTGTCGACGATGACGCTCGGGATGCCGTCCACGACGAGCCCCACGCTGCACATGGGCAGCGGCGCGTAGGACCGGCAGAACGCGCGCGCGTCCTCGACGCCGAGGTGGTTGGTGAGCGCGGACGTGACGACCACCACGGCGTCGACCGCGTCGGCGCTGATGAGCGGGTAGATGTTGCTCCGGGCCGTCAGGGCGTAGCCCGGGCGGGCGAGCGACTCTCCGAAGGCGACCACGAGGTTGACGTCGTGCGCCTCGGCGGCGCGCTCGACCCCGAAGCGCACCTCGGACTGGTACTCGCCGCACAGGTAATCGATGAGGAGGGCGATTGTCGGCCGCTTTGCCGCCATGGTCAGTGGCTCTTCGTACACCTTCTCGCGGCGGGCTCAACCCTCTAGCCGCTCCTCGGCCCTCCATCGCTGGAGCGGCGCGTGCGCGGTGATCGTCAGCTCGTTGCCCTCGATCTTGTAGTCGACGTCGAGCCCCCCCTCGGCCCGGACGCGCGCCAGGCCCAGGCCCGAGACCCCCTCGAGCGTCGCGGTCTCGGTGATGAGCTCGTCGTAGTGCTTCAGGGGGTCGATCGCGGTCTTGAGGTCCAGGAGCCTCTTCTCGACCTCGCGCAGGCGCTCCGGAGACGCCTCGTTGCGCGCGCGGATCTTCATGATGTGCGACGTGTCGTCCTCCTCCAGCGCGAGCTCGAGGCTGACGCGGGGGCCGGTCGAGTACTTGGTGATGTTCTCCGCGAGCTCGTGCGCGGCCATGTAGAACCGCGAGCTCACGTTCGCGTCGTCCAGCACCGCGCCGCAGAAGCTGGACACCAGCCTCAGCACCGCGGTCGCCAGCCGTTCACTCGGAAAGAAGGTGATGCAGAGGAACAGCGAGGCGCTCTGCGTGGGTTCGGGCGATGACACAGCAGCCGAGTCTACGCCGTCCGCGCGGCAGCGCCAACCACGACCTCGAGGCGACATGAGGACGGCGCGCATGTGGGCGGTGCCCGGCCGCGAGGCAGACAGTCCTCCCACCCCGCGCGCGCTGCGTGCTGCCCCACCGCGCCGCCGCGCCGCTCTCAGGAGGCCAACGATGCGATGTGCTGGAAGGCCGCAGCGGCGCCCACACGGCCCCCAGCGCGCCGCGCGCACCTTGCGGCATCAGACCGGCGCGCGCCCCCTGCTCCGCCGCGCCTGGACGCTACGGCGGGGCGCGTCGAGCGCGCGAGATCGCGTGGAGAATGCCGGAGGTCTCGGTCGAGCCAGCCGGCGGCGTGTGCCCGATCGCGGCGCCGATCACCTGGCGGGTGAGCTCGTCTCGCCCGGGCCCCACCTTCTCTTTCACTGTGCCCTCTGCGTCTCTGCGATTCATTCCTGTTCTTTCGACACGATGGATGCTCCGGCTGCGTCGCTCCGTGCGGTTTTTCCAACCATCACCGGTCGCCGCGCTCATCACAGCAGGAAGGAGCGCCGATGAGCTGTCGATGCAGCGCCATTTTGCCCGCGGAGCGAGGCGCGAGCGGCCTCTCGCCGCTGACGCGCCCATGGATTGGCGCCCTGTTCTGGCCGTCGACTCGGCGGCGCAGCGCACGGGGGGCGGATCGTGGCGCCGGCGGCGCCGTTCGAGCCGCTCGTGCGGCCCGCGGAGCGGTGGCCGGTGGCGCGGCGGGCGGTGCGGAGCGCCGGCGCACCGCTCGGCTCGCCGCCGCGCGCCGTGGTCTGCGCTAGTGTGGCGCCGTGTCACGGCGAGACGTTTGGGAGCAGATCTACCGCCGCTTCGATCCCGTGGAGCCGGTGAAAGACCCTGCCTGGCGTGCTCCCCGGTCGCATACGCCGGTGTTACTGAGCACCGTTGTTGATGCCAACGGTGCGCTTGTCGATCCAGCTCTTTGACGGCGGGGCGGCCGGCCTACCGCAGCGTGCCATCGCAGAGGCGGATCATGCTCGATGGCGGCGTTGCCTGGGGGCGGCAAGCCGTCAGGGCGCTCACCGAGTACGCATTACGTCGAGCGCGACAAAATTCTCAGCGTAGCTCCTGCTGAAGCGACAGCGGCGGCGAGTGGTGGCTCCTACGCCCCAGCGGGCATGGTGCATTCCGTTCACCCATCTAAAATTACCAGCACGACTCCTCGCCCGTCCGCATAGCGAACGGGGTAGGTCAGCGGCTGGAGCGGAGCATCGGCGCGGTGCCGGCCACAAAATAGGCGACGGGAGGAGCTCGTTTGGCGGCGTGCCCCCTCCCGTCGTGCTCCGAATCGCTTGAAAGAGCGGAGCCCTCAACAGATCGTCCATCTGGACCTCGATGTCAAAGGCTGGATCGCGTCACCGCCCACCGTAGAGCGCGCGCGGCCAGCTCGCTGCCCTCGTTGCGGCGCGGCGGGATGCCCGCTGGGGGGCACGTTAGGGCTGTGGGGCCACGGGACGCGGTCGCGGCAGGTGCGCGGGCCGCTCGCCGCTGGCGAGCGCGGCGGGCTCGTCACGATCGAGGCGCGCCGCTATCGGTGCCGCCGCTGCAACGCCACGATCACGGTCGTGCCGCGGGGCGTCGCAGCGCGACGGCACTTCGCCGCAACGGCGATCGGTCTGGCTCTTCTGCTCGTCGGCACTGCCGGTGCAGCGCTCATCGAGGTGCGGCGGCGTGTCAGCCCCTGGTCTGCCAGCTTCGATGCCGACAGCTGGGCGACCGTGCGGCGCTGGTTATGCGCCATCGACCAGAAGCGCCTCTTTCCGTCGGTCCGCCCCAGTCCCCTCGCTTCTTCGCTGCGGCAGCGAGCCGAGCGGGCCGCGATGACGCTCGTCGCGATGGCGCCATTTGCCGCCGACGTCCCCGAGGCCGCCGTCATGGCCGGCGCCGCGCGGGCTGCGTGATGGCGAGCGGCGTGCTTGCCGGGCTCATGTCGGGCCCCACCCGGTTGGATCCTCGGTCGGCGGAGCGCCTTGCGCTTGGATGGCTGTGCGGCCGGTGCGGTGTCACCGGCGCGGAAAGGACACGACGTGCAAGACCCCCTCAAGCCCAAGGACCACGCGGAAGCGGTGGCGCTCTATCGCAGTGAGATCATCGGCTCGCTCATGCACCGCGAGCTCGATCGCGGAGAGCTCGCCGAAGCGCTCGCCGACCTGAGCAAGCAGCGGTTTCGCCCCCCGCGCGCCCATTCTCCGCGCTCCTACTCGGTCCCCACGCTCGAGCGCTGGTACTACGCGTACAAGACCGAAGGCCTCGAAGGCCTGCGCCCCAAGTCCCGCAAGGACAAGGGGCGGGCGCGAGAGCTCACCCCCGAGCAACGGCAGATGCTGCTCGACATTCGAGAAGAGCACCCGAGCGCCTCGGTCTCGCTCATCCTCGACACCCTGATCGCGGCGGGTCGCATCGACAAGGGCGCCATCTCCGCCACCACGGTGCGACGCCTGTACGCCGAGCACCACCTCGATCGCGTCGCGCTGCGCGAGCGCACGGGCGGCAAGGTGCGGCTGCGCTGGCAGGCCGAGCGCCCCGGCGCTCTTTGGCACGGCGACGTGTGTCACGCGGCACCGATCCTCGTTGACGGCCGCCCGGCGCCGGTGCGGATCCACGCGCTGCTCGACGACGCCTCCCGGTACATTCTCGCGATCGAAGCGATGAGCGCCGAGCGGGAGGTCGACATGCTGGCGCTCTTCATCCGGGCGCTGCGCAAGCACGGCGCTCCCGACGCCCTCTACCTGGACAACGGCTCGACCTACCGCGGGCACACCTTGCATCTTGCGTGCGAGCGACTCGGCACCACCCTGATCCACGCCCGCCCCTACGACGCCCCTGCACGCGGCAAGATGGAGCGCTTCTGGAGGACGTTGCGAGAGAGGTGCGTGGACTTCACCGGCGCGCTCGGCTCGCTGCACGACCTCAACGTCCGGCTCTACGCCTGGGTCGACGAGCACTACCACCGCACACCGCACGCGGCGCTCTTCGGCAAATCCCCCGCGCAGGTCTACGAGGAGTATCCCCACGTCACCGACGGCCTCGACGAGCGAAAGCTCCGCGACGCGCTCACGACCCAGGCCCGCCGGCGCGTCCGGCGTGATAGCACGCTCTCGATGGATGGGGAGGACTGGGAGACCGATCTTGGCTTCCTCGCCGGCCACCTCGTCACGGTATCGCGGTGCCTCGTCACGCCGAACGAGCCGCCCTGGATCGAACACGAGGGCAAACGCTTCGCGCTGCACCGAGTCGACCCGGTGAAGAACGCCCGTCGCGCGAGGCCGGCCTGCAACCTCGATGTCGCGCACGAGGCACGCGTCCCCTTCGACCCGCCGAAAGCGCTCCTGGACAAGGCGCTCGGCCGAACGCCCCGCGGTGACGAGGAGGGATGATCATGGACTTCTGCAGCTACTTCAGCTTTACCGCAGAGCCATTCTCCAAGGAGATCGAAGACGGCGAGCTCTGGCTTCCTCCGTCCAAGCAGATGCTGCTCGAGATGCTCATCGAAGCGGTGCACGCCAGAAAGAGCGTGCTCCTCGCCGGTGACCCCGGCGTTGGCAAGACGTGCCTTCTCCGCGCGCTCCGTCATGCCCTTTCGCCGCAGACGTTTCGCTTGACCTACTGCGCGAACGTGACGCTTGGACGCCGGGATTTCTATCGCCAGCTCTGTCTGGCGCTCGGCCTCGCTCGGTGCAGCACCGCTGGAGACGTCTTCTACGCGGTCAGCACGCACGTCGAGGAACTCGCGAGGGAGCGCGTATTCCCGGTCTTCGTCCTCGATGAAGCCCACCTACTTCATCAGGACACGCTCGACCATCTTCACATTCTCCTCAATTACGCCTGGGATAGCCGCGCATTGCTTTCGCTCGTGTTGCTTGGCTTGCCCGAGCTCGGCGAGCGGCTCCGCGTGCGGCGCAATCGCTCCCTGTATTCGCGCCTCCACTACCGACTGACCATCGACCCGCTCACGCCGGACGATACGGCCGACTATCTGCGTGTACGTCTCAGCCGAGTCGGCTGCGCGAAAGAGCTCTTCACGTCGGACGCGATCGCGATGTTGCACGAGGCGGCCGCCGGCAGCCTGCGCGACACCGACCGACTCGCCACGGCCGCGCTCCGCGCCGCTGCGCGTAAAAAGCGCAAGCTCGTTGAGCGCGATGTCCTGAGCCGTATCCTGCAATTGGACGCAGAGGAGGGCGGATGAACCCAGCCTCCCTGGCCGAGGAGGACACGCGGCGGGTCGACGACGAGCGCAGCGCAGCCGCCGCCCTCGTCGTTGCCCTCGCGCTCGCCCGCGACGCGCTCCTCGCGAACTACCCGGACGACCCCGATCCGCTGTGCCCTCGCACCTACGCCGTCGACGTCGTGCTCCACCACATCGACGGGCTGAGCGACGCCCTCACTCGCCACCGCGCCGTCCTCGACGGCGACGATCGCCTCCCCACCCACATCGACTGAGAACGTCGGCGCCCCGCGACCGCCGAAGTGCCCCGGCGCCTCCCCTCGCTGCCATCGCGGCGAGCGGAGATCCGGGTCGACGATGGCCATCACGGAGCCGGATCTTCCGGCCATCAAATAGCTCGCTCGGTAACAGCCGGTCGACGTTATCGCGCGACGACTCGACCTGCCCTTCGCAGATCCGCGCATCCTTCTGGTCGGGACGGTGGGCACCGGCAAATCGACGGAGCTGCTTCGCCTCAGGGAGGCGCGGGAGACCAAGGAGTTCGTCCTGCTGCTCGATCTGCGCCGGCACTTCGCGTGGATGGGCGACGGTGAGGCGATCCAGCGCGTCGCGTCCTGGGAGGTCATCTTCCTCGTGGGGCTCTCCGTGCTCGGCGCGGCGCGGGAGATTCTGCCGTACGAGGTGCCGCCGCAGCACGTCGAGGAGCTCAGGCAGGCCTGGGAGCAGGTGGCAGACGCGACCGAGACACCGAAGACGAGCGAGCTTGACCTGGGGAAGGTGGCCTCGGGCATGATCACCACGGCCGGCTCGGTCCTCGTGCCGGCGCTCGGGTTGTCGGGAGGCGCGGCGGTCGGCGTCGGCGTGACGAAGGCCATCGCGGAGGGCATCCGCCGCATGGTGCCTATCGGGCGCAGCGGACGTACGCTGCCCGACCAGGACGACGCCATGCAGACGCTGCTCGGGGCGGTCAACGTCCTCGTCGGCCACATGCAGCAGCAGCACCGACGCGTCTTGCTGCTCATCGACGGCCTCGACCGCATCCGCGATGAAGAGCGCGCGTTCGACCTTTTCCTGCGCTCCGAGCTGCTCAGCCAGATCGCTTGTCCTACCGTCATCTGCGCTCCGTTCGCGCTCCGGAGCGCGCCTGTCGGCGCGGCGATCCCGCGCTTCGATACGGTCGTGCTCGCGAACGAGCCCGTGCTGGACAAGGCTCATCCGGAGCGTCCGGGCCCAGGGGTCCCCTTCTTTGCCGAGGTGTACCGCCGGAGGACACAGGATCTGCCCGCGCCCGATGCGATCGGACAGGACTCGCTGGAGCGCCTCGCCTACGTGTCGGGCGGTCGTGCGCGGGACTTCGTCAAGCTCGTGCGTGGCGTGGCCGAGCGCGCCTGGACGATGGACGTGACCACGGCGACGGACGAGATCGTGGCAGGCGCGGTGGACGAGGCGCGGCGAGATCGAGAGCGCGGGCTCGACGTGGGGCACCTCGGCGTGCTGCGCGCGGTCATGGCGGATGCGCAGCGGCAGCTCCCCGAAGACGCCCGCGCGCGACAGCTCCTCGATTGGGGGCACCTGCTCCCGTATCCCAACGAGTCCGAATGGTACTACCCGCATCCGCTCCTCACGCTGCACCTCCTGCGCGCCCCTGGCTCGACCGGCTGAGCCTGATCCTGCGCCTCGCGGGGCGCGGGGTGATCGTGCTCATGGACCGGGCGCGACCCGAGCGGCTGGGCGAGCTCGTGCGCCACGTGCTCCATGAGCGGCCGGACGCGGAGGTGCTGACCGAGGCACGGGCGCTCGCTTCGATGCCGGAGGGGAGCACCGTTGTCCTCTGCGTGCGCGCGGCCGACGCCGCGTGGCTCAACCAGGAGCGGCCGGTGGTGCAGGAGCGGGCGCTGCGCCTCGTGCTGTTCAGCGACGAGGCGACGACCGTGCATTTGGCCCGGTGCGCGGTGGACTTCTATGACTGGATATCGCACCGCATCGACTGTCCTGATGGGCCGCCCGCGTTCGCCGTGCGTGCGCTGCGGCGCGCGGCCTGCGCGCGCGCGCCTGCCATCGCGTGGACCGGCGGTGAGCTCGAGGAGACCTTCGCGCGGGCGCTGCCGGGCCGGAGGCTCCAGCGCGTCTCGGCCGCGCAGCCGTACGCGGCGCTCGTGGAGGCGCTCCGCCCGAACCCGAGGACGTGGAGCGCGGTCGAGGATGCCGAAACATCCATCCGGCTGCGGCGCACGCGCTGGGCCGCCGCGGAGGCCGGGCGCAGGGGCCGAACGCTGCTTACGCGCGTTCTCGGTCGATCTCTGCGAGGCACGCGCGCTGCTCGAGCGAGCTCGCGAGCGAGCGAAGGCCGGCGTCGACGAGGAGACGCGCTTCGAGCTGTTGCGGGCAGAGGGGATCCTGCTGTCGTCTGAGGGGCACACCGGGGCGATACCGGTGCTGCGGGATGCGCTGGAGCTCGGGCGGCGGCTCGGGCGTTCGTTGCAGGAGCTGAGCGAGCTCTACGACGCTTCGGTGCAGGCCCTCCTCCGAGCGGGCCGGCTCGTGGATGCGCAGCGGCTGCTCGATGAGTGGACAGGGCTGCTAGGGCGCGCGCACGTGGATGTGTCGCTCGATATCCTGCTTGCGCGGTCGACCGCGGAGCTCATGCTCGCGCGAGGGGACGCGCACGGCGCCTCCCGGCTGCTGGAGTCGGTGCTCCCGCGATGGCCCGATCCCGACCACCCGAGCCTCGGGGTGCTCGAGCAGAGCCTCGCTCAAGCGTGGATCGAGCAGCGGCGATTCCGTGAGGCGGAGCGCCTCCTGCGCAGAGCGCTCGAGCGCCATCAGCGCCTCGGGCGCCCGACCCTCTTCCTGCGGCACGAGCATGGCCGCGCGCTGCTGGGGCTGGGCCGCTTCCAGGAGGCCGAGCGGGAGCTCCGCCGGGCGCTCGCGGAGGTGCCCGAGACGAAGAGCGCTGCGCCGATGCGCCACGAGCTCGCGCGCTGCATCGAGGCGCAGGGGCGGTTCGACGAAGCCGAGGCGCTGCTCGACGAGGTCCTGGCCGAGCGGCGGCGGGACCGCGCCGCGGACGGGGCGCTGTATGCTGCGTCTCTCTACGAGAAGGCGCGAATCCGTCGGCTCCGAGGCGAGCTCGGGACGGCCGAAGAGTTGCTGCGTGAGGTGCTCCGCGTCGAGGAACGAGCTCTCGGTCGCGCTCACCCGGTGCTCCTCTCGACGCTCTCGGAGCTCGGCGGGGCGTTGATCGACCTCGGGAAGTCGCGAGAAGCAGAGCCGCTGCTTCGCCGCGCCGCGCAGCTCGCCGAGCAGAAGGCGGACCGGTCGGCCCTCGCCGCGTCGCTGGCGCAGCTCGCCCGAGCGCAAGCTACCCGGGGCTTCGTCCATGCGCGCGATACCGCGCGTCGGGCCCTCCAGGTGTTGAGCACGGCGGACGCCGAGCTCGCCCCGGCGCTCCTTCGTGAGGTGGAGGCGATCGCGGCGGGCGCGATGCGGCGTACCAGCCAGGGGTGAGCTCAGGCGACAGCGCCTACCCCGCGAGCTGCTCGTAGCTCGCGCGGAGCTTCGCGAAGCGGGGGCGCCAGGGCCGGCTCTCGGCGAGCAGCTGCGCGATGCGCGGCAAGAGCAGCGCCAGGTCGTTGCGCCGGCCGGCGTCGAGCAGCGCGCGCGCGCGCCAGTAGAGCAGCTCGACCCGCTCGTCCGGGCTCAGCGCGCCGAGGTCGCCGGGCGGCTCCGGCTCCTCCCGCATCGCCGCCCGCGTGCGCGCGCTCTCCATGCCGTACCTCGGGTCCTTCACGGCGAGCTGCATCACGCCGAGCAGCGCCTGCGTGTAGGGCGGCAGGTCCGTGACCGACCCCTGCGCGCGGAGCCACCTGAGCTGCCGGCTCGCCTCCGCGTGCTCGTCGCGCATCGCGTGGATCCGCGCGAGCAAGAGCGCGCTGTCGTGCACCGGCCGGTCCGGGAACTGCTCGTCGAGGAGGCGCACCTGCCGCACCAGCGGCAGCGCCTCGTCCTCCCGGCCCCAGAGGTAGAGCAGCTCCGCGAGCTTGATCGTCGCCTCGCGCTCGGCCCAGGCGTTCGCCTCCTCGCGGGCGAGCTCGGCCGCGCGCCGCAGATCGGCCATCCCGCGCGCCGGATCGTCGAGCGCAGGCCAGAGCTCCGCGCGGCGGACGAGCGCCGCGGCGAGGTGGACCCGGTCGCCGCGCTCCTCGCAGCGGCGCACCGCCTCGTCGAACCGCCGCTCGGCCTCGTCGAGCTGGCCGCAGCGCAGGAGGGCGCACGCGAGCAGCGTGAGCCCGATCACGTGCGTGTCGTGATCGGCGTCGCGCACCGTCTCCACGCCCCGCGTGAGCTGCTCGACGGCGTCGGCGAGGTTCCCCTTGCGGAGCGCCGAGCGGCCGGCGGCGACGTCGAACCGCGCCGCGAGCGCGGCCCCCTCGCCGCCCTCGCGGCCGTCGAGCAGCGGGATCACCTCCTCGACGCGCGCCGCCGACTCCTCCCAGGCGCCGGCCCAGTCGAGCGCCGTCGCCTCCTCGAGCAGCGCCTCCGCGATCATCCGCGGGTCCTTCATGGTCCGCGCGAGCGCCCCCGCGGAGCGGAGATCCTCGAGCGCCTCCGCGGTGCGCAGCACGCGGTAGCGCACGCGCGCCCGGCCGAGCAGCGCGAGGTACCGCTGGCGCTGATCGTCGCCGTCCGCCCAGAGGAGCGCCGACGAGTAGTGCCCGTCCGCCACGGTGTTGTTGTGCCGGTCGCGCTGGAGATCGCCGAGGATCAGGTACGCGTGCGCCGCGCGCGAGCGCGCCCCGGCCGCCGCGGCGTGGCGCGCGATCGGCTCGAGCAGCGCGGGCTCCCTCGGCCGCGCCTCGGCCAGCGACTCCCAGACCGCGAGCGCGTGCCGGTGCATGCCCGCGCGCTCCTCCTCCGAGAGGAGCGCGCAGATCGCCTCCTGCTCCAGGGCGCTCCGGAAGGCGTAGCGCGGCGCCGCCCCGCGCCCGGGCCGGGCGAGCTCGCCCCGCGGCACGAGGATCCCCCGTGCGGCGAGCGCGCGCAGGCTGCCCGCGACGTCGACGGGCGAGGCCGGCTCGCCCCCGCGCGCACGCTCGCGCTCCAGCGCGCGCTGCGCGCCCTCCGCGACGTCCTCCGAGAGCTCGAAGCCGAGCACGGCGCAGAGCCGCGCGCACGCGCCGAGCTCCGGCGGGAGCCCCTCGAGCCGCCGCGCCGCGAACCACTGCCACGCGGTCGACGGCGGCAGCTTCTCGAGCTCGGCGAGCGCGAGCTGGTAGCCGCTCGACCGCGCCCGCTGCCGCACGTAGCCCGCGTGCTTGAGCGCCCGGGTGAGCTCCACGAGCGCGCGGGGGTTCCCGCCGGCCCACGCCCAGATGCGCCGGAGCGCGGCGTTCGGCGGGGGCTCCGCGGGCCTGAGCAGGTCCGCGCAGAGCAGGAGGCCGGCGTCCTCGTCGAGCGGCGGGAGCGCGATCTCGTCGCGCGCGCTCGCCCGGGCGCCGAGCCCGTGGCGCCGCGCCGCGAGCTCCGGCGCGCCGGCGAGCAGCACCCAGAGCGCGCGCCGCGCCTCGCGCCGCGCGGCGAGCTCGAGCGCGTCGAGCGTGAGGCGATCGGCGAGGTGCGCGTCGTCGAGGATCACGAGCACGGGCCGCTCCTCCGCGCGGCGGCGCAGCCCCTCGGCGAGCGCGCGGATCAGGCTGCCGCGGCGCGCGCGCGGCGCGGGCCTTTCGCGGGGGGCCTCGCGCGCGCCGAGGCACGCGGCCACGGCGGGCCACACCTCGTCGCCGAGCGGCTGGCCGAGGCGCTCGACGCAGCGCGCGCGGAGGTCGCGGGGCGCCGCGCGCTCGCCGCCTTCGGGGTCCAGGCCGAGCAGCTCGGCGAGCAGGGCGGCCGCGGTCGTCGCGGCGCGCGCCCCGGGGGGGCCGGCCTCGGCGCGCAGGGAGATCACGAGCGCGCCCGGGTGCGCGCGGCGGCTCCGCTCGGCGATCTCCTCCGCGAGCCGCGACTTGCCGGCGCCGCGCTCGCCGACCAGGGCGCAGAGGCCGGGCCCGAGGCCCGCGAGCGCGCGCTCGCGGCTCTCGGCGAGCGCGCTCAGGGCGTCGCCGCGCCCGACGAGGGGCAGCGGCGCGGCGCGGGCGGCGTCGCGCTCGCCCGAGGCGGGGGCCGCGTCCTGCGCGAAGAAGTAGCGGCCGTCCTCGGTCGCGGCGACGACCTCGAACCCCGGGTGGGCGGTGACGAGCTCGGCGCTGAGCGCGATCCCGCGCCACGGCTCCGAGGGGAGCCACGCCTCGGGCCGCTCCACGGCCATGCCGGCGGCGACGCGCAGGCCGTCGGCCTCGCGCCGGAGCTTCAGCGGCGCGACGTGGATCGCGAGGGGCGCGCCGACGGACGCGACGATCTCCCGCCCCGCGAGCAGCGCGCGCTCCGCGGCCGCCTCCTTCGGCCCGGGGAAGATCGCGACGAAGCGGTAGCCGCGCTGCCGGGCGAGGTGCCCCGCGTGCCGGGCCACGGCGGCGCGGACCTCGGCCTCGGCGCCGCGGGCCTCGAGGGCGAGCACCACCGTGTCGTGCCGGTCGCCGGAGGTCGACGCGGCCTCCTCCGCGGCGCCGATCTCCCGGGGCGCGGCGGGGCCCGCGCCCTCGGCGGACGCGCGCGCCGTGAGCGCCGCGGCGCCCGCGGCCGCGAGCGCGGCCCGCAGCGCGGCGGCGTCGCGCGGCCGGTGCGCCCGCTCCTTGGCGAGGCAGGCGAGGACGAGCGCCTCGATGGGCGCGGGGACCTCCGCGAGGTCGCCCGGCCGGGGCGGCGTGCGGCTCAGGTGGCCCTGCGCGATGTCCGCGCCGCTCCCCGTGAACGGCGCCCTCAGCGTGAGCAGCTCGAAGAGGAGCGCGCCGAAGGCGTAGAGGTCCGCGCGCCCGTCGACCGGCTCGGCGCGGAGCCGCTCGGGCGACGCGGCCTCGGGCGCGCCGAGCATGGCGCCGAGCGTGGTGAGCGCGCTGTCGGCCGGGTGGCAGCGGACGCCGCGGTCGCGCTGCGACAGGCCGAAGTCGAGGAGCCGCACGCCCCCTCCGCGCTCGAGGACGACGTTCTCGGGCGCGAGATCCTGGTGGACCAGGCCGCGCTCGTGCACCACCTCCAGGCAGCTCAGCACGCCGAGCGCGACGTCGAGGGCGGAGCGCAGGTCGAGCGCGGCGGGCAGGCGCTCGAGCCGTGCGGCCAGCGTCTCGCCGTCGAGCCGCTCCATCGCGATGTACGCGCGGCCGTCCTCGAGCACGCCGTTCTGGAGGAGGCGCGGCGACGCCGGCGGGCCGAGCTGCTCGAGCGCCGCCGCCTCGCAGCGGAAGCGCTCGCGCGCGAGCAGCGAGCACGCCGTGCTGACCTTGAGCGCGGCGGGGGCGTCGTCCTCGAGCCGCGTCGCGCTCCACACGATCGAGGACGCGCCCGCCGCGAGCGGCGGGCCGACGTGAAAGCCCGCGAGCGACGGCGGCGGCTCGGCGCCGGGATCGAACGGCGCCGCGCGGAGCGGCGCCTGCGCGCCGTCCACAGGGCAAGCGGCGTGGGCTGCGAGTCGACGATGACAGGAGGGGCAGCGTGGCAAGAAGACCTCGATGAGCTCGGATGTGTCCGGCGCGATCGGTGACCGATATTACCGGGGGTCCACGTCGCCATGAATTGGAAAAGGAATTGGAAAAGCCGAGGTTCTCTCGCAGTGGCGTATGCCCATGGCGAAAGCCTACGGCGCGGGTTGCGTGCGACAGCGTGGGCGTTGCATCGACACCGCCGGACAGGGGCGGGGTGTGTCGTGCGGCGCACCGGTCGCGTCGCGCGGGTCGCGGCGAGCGCCTCGGCGGGGCGCGGGCGGAGGTCGCGTGCGCGGGTCGGTGTGCGGAGTCGGTGTGCGGAGGTCACGGAGAACCCGAGTCACGGCGCCTCGGGCCACGGCTGGGCCCGGTGATCTGCGGGCTGGCTCAGGTACGGGAGCCGTGGTGTATGCTCCTGGGACCGGCCGGAGGGATGGATGATCCATCGACAGACGGGCGAGATCGAGCTCTCCTCGGGGCTCCGCATCGGCCCCTCGTACTCGGAAGCGCAGTTCCTGTCGTCGTCGCTGGCGCGGATGGCCAAGGCCCTGAGCCGGACGCAGCCGTGGAGCGGATACCGGACATCGCGCCAGCGTATTGGCCACAAGACGTTCCGCGTCACGCTGCATTTCTGCGGCGGCAAGCTGGCGTCGCTCGAGCTGTTCGAGGTGGGCGCGGAGTCGAAGGCGTCCTGGAACGACTGGTCCGAGCGGGAGGAGGCGGAGCGCAAGGCGAGCCACGATGCCTGGCTGGCGTCGATGCTCGGCGCGCCGCCGTACGAGTATCCGTGGGGGAAGATCTCGTCGGAGCACGACCCGCAGGGCGGTTACAGCAGCATCGTCGTGCGCTTCGGCGAGGGCGAGGCGGGCGGGGTCAGAGCGCTCGCCGGTAGCGGATCTCGGGAAGGCTGACGGTGCCGACGCGCGTGGGCCGCCGCGCGCCGTCGCGCGAGAGGCCGGCGAGCTCGTAGAAGCGGCGCGCCCGGGTGTTCCCCTCGAGGACCCAGAGGGTCATGGTCCGGTAGCGGCGCCGCGCGAGGTCGGCCTGCGCGGTGTCGAGCAGGGCCGCGCCGAGCCCGCGGCCCCAGGCGGTGGGCAGGAGGTAGATCGTGTAGAGCTCGCCGACGTCGAGCGGGGCGTCGTCGGGGTCGCGCGTCGGTCCGGCGCTCGCGAAGCCGAGCACGGCGCCCCCGGCGCAGAGCAGCCAGGTCCGCGTGCCGGTCGTGGCGCTCCGGGTGAGGATTCGGTGCCAGCTCGCCTGGCGGGCCGGCACGGACAGGGCGTTGAGGACGGCCGCTGGCACGAGGCCGAGGTAGGCGGATTGCCACGAGTCGACCTCGGTGCGCGCGATCGCGGCGGCGTCGGCCGGCTGGGCCCGGCGGATGGATGCCCTGGAGATCCGCTCTGACATGGCGCTCACGCTCCGGGTTGGACGGCGTCCTGGCGTCGTGCGGCTCCGCTCGCCGGCGCGGCGGCCGTCCAGCGGGGCCTGACACGGCATTCATCATACCGCTCCATTCTTTGCCCGCGCCGGTCCTCTAAGGTCCGGCCATGGGCGGTGACGCGACAGCGAGCCGCCGATGAGCCGGAGGAGGGAACGATGCTGTGCCGGGAGATCATGAAAAAAGAGGTCCAGTGCATCATGGCCGAGGACACGATCCAGACGGCCGCACGCAAGATGCGCGACGCGAACGTCGGGTTCCTCCCTGTCTGCGACAGTTCTTTTCGGGTGCTCGGCGCGCTGACGGATCGTGACCTGGCGATCCGGGTTCTGGCGGACAATCGCCCGTTGAGCACGCGGGCCGGCGACATCATGACGCGCGGGGCGGTCGCCTGCCGGCCTGACGACGACGTGTCCCGCGCGGAGCAGCTGATGGGGCGATACCACAAGTCGCGGATCCTCTGCACGGAGGCGGATGGGCGGCTGGTGGGGGTGATCAGCTTGACGGATATCGCGCAGCGGGAGGACGACCGGAACACGGCGCAGATCGTCCGCCGCGTGACCGAGCGGAAGGCCTCGCGCAACGGGGCGCCCTCGGCGGGCTGACGGGGGCGCCCGCCTGGGCGGGCTCCCTCCACCACGCCCACGTTCAGGGCTATGTTGGCGCGGGGAGGTCGCGTCGGGGGGAGGGGCGAGGAGAGTGGTAGGCTCTCGCGCCATGGGGAGCTCTGGGAGCGCGCGGACGCATCACCGCACCTGCAACCTCTGCGAGGCGATGTGCGGGATCGCCATCGAGGTCGACGGCGACCGGATCACCTCGATCCGCGGCGATCCGGACGACCCGTTCAGCCGCGGGTACCTCTGCCCCAAGGCGCTCGCGCTGCAGGACATCCACGAGGACCGCGACCGCCTCCGCCACCCGGTCCGCCGGACCGGCGCCGGGTTCCAGCGCATCTCGTGGGACGAGGCCTTCGACGAGGTCGCCGCCCGCCTCCGCGAGACCCAGGCGCGCCACGGCCGCGACGCCGTCGCCGTCTACCTGGGCAACCCCACGGTGCACAACCACGGGGCGCTCCTCTACCTCGTCCCGTTCCTGAAGATCCTGCGCACCCGGAGCCGCTTCTCCGCGACCTCGGTCGATCAGCTCCCGCACCACCTCGTCGCCACGCTGCTCTTCGGGCACCAGATGCTCTTGCCCGTGCCCGACATCGACCGGACCTCGTTCCTGCTCGTCCTCGGCGCCAACCCGGTCGTGTCGAACGGCAGCCTCATGTCCGCCCCCGGGATGCCGCGGCGGCTCAAGGCGCTCCGCGAGCGCGGCGGCTCGCTCGTGGTCGTCGACCCGCGCCGCACCGAGACCGCGGCCCTCGCCGACCGCCACCACTTCATCCGGCCCGGGACCGACGTCTTCCTGCTGCTCGCCCTGCTCTCCACCCTCTTCGCCGAGCGGCTCGCCGCGCCCGGGCGGCTCCGCGACGTCACCCGCGGGCTCGACGAGATCGAGCGGCTCGTCCTGCCCTTCACGCCCGAGCGCGTCGCGCCCGCGGTCGGCATCGAGGCCGCCGAGATCCGCGCCCTCGCGCGCGCCTTCGCCGCCGCGAGCCCGGCCGTCTGCTACGGCCGGATCGGCGCCTGCCTCCAGGAGTTCGGCGCGCTCACCACGTGGCTCATCACCGCGCTCAACCTGGTCACGGGCAACCTGGACCGCCCCGGCGGGGCGATGTTCACCCGGCCAGTCGCCGATGTCGTCGCGCTGCAGGGGCTGCTCCGCCAGACGGGCCACCTCGGAGCGCGGCGCAGCCGCGTGCGCGGGCTGCCGACGTTCGCCGGGGAGTACCCCGCCGCCGCGCTCGCGGAGGAGATCGCCACCGAGGGGCCGGGGCAGATCCGGGCGCTCTTCACCGTGGCGGGCAACCCGGTGCTGTCGACCCCGAACGGGCGCGCGCTCGATCAGGCGCTGGCCAGCCTGGATTTCATGGCCTGCGTCGACTTCTACATCAACGAGACGACCCGCCACGCGCGCGTGATCCTCCCGCCGACCGGCCCCCTCGAGCGCGACCATTACGATCTCGCGTTCCACGCGCTCGCGGTCCGCAACACCGCCAAGTACTCGCCCGCGCTGTTCGCCCCGGCCGACGACGCGCGCCACGACTGGCAGATCCTGGTCGAGCTCGGGGCGCGCCTCGCGGCGCCGCGGGGCCGCGGCGCGGCGCTCGCCGGCCCCGCGGCGCGCGCGCTGTCGCGGGCGCTCCCGCCGGCGCGGCTGCTCGACGCGGCGATCCGCCTCGGGCCCCACGGCGACCGGCTGAACCCGCTGTCCCGCGGGCTCTCGCTCCGCAAGCTCGAGCGCGAGGCGCACGGCGTCGATCTCGGGCCGCTCGAGCCGTGCCTGCCGGGGCGGCTGTTCACGCGCTCCGGGCGCATCGAGCTCGCGCCGGCCCCGCTCGTCGCCGATCTCGCGCGCGCGCGGGAGGCGCTCCATCGCGCGCCGGGCGGCGCGGGCCAGGCGGGCGACGCGGGCGAGGCGGGCGACGCGGGCGACGGGGCGGGTCGCCCGGACGGCGGGTACGACCTCCGGCTCATCGGCCGGCGCCAGCTCCGGAGCAACAACTCGTGGCTGCACAACAGCCCGCGGATGGTCAAGGGGAGGAACCGGTGCACGCTGCTCATGCACCCGGAGGACGCGGCGCGCCGGGGCATCGCGGGCGCGCAGCGGGTCCGGGTGAGCTCGCGGGTCGGGAGCGTCGACCTCGAGGTCGAGGTGACCGACGAGGTGATGCCCGGCGTGGTGAGCCTCCCGCACGGCTGGGGCCACGGCCGCGGCGGGGTGCAGCTCCACACGGCGACGCAGCACCCTGGCGCGAGCGTCAACGATCTGACAGACCACCTCGCCGTCGACGCGCTCTCGGGCACCGCCGCGCTGAACGGCGTCCCGGTCCGGGTCGAGCCGGCGCCGGCGTGACGGCGCGGGGGTGGCGGCGGAGGTCCTCCCGTCGCGCCGGCCGTCGATGAACACTTGCCCTGGAGATCATGAATGAGAAAGCTCACGTACCACGTGGCGGCCACCGTCGACGGCTTCATCGCGCGGAGCGACGGGGGCGTGGATTGCTTCGCCCACGAGGGCGATCACGTCACGGAGTACCTCGCGGCGCTGAAGGCGTATGACGCCGTGGTGATGGGCCGCCGGACCTACGAGTTCGGGCTGAAGCTCGGCGTGACCGACCCGTATCCGTGGATGGACACCTACGTCGTCTCGCGGACGATGAAGGAGAGCCCGGACGCGCGCGTGAAGCTCGTGGCGGAGGACGCGGCGGGCGCGGTGCGGCGGCTCAAGGAGCAGCAGGGCGGGGACATCTACCTCTGCGGCGGCGGGGAGCTCGCGACGTGCCTGTTCGACGCGGGGCTCGTCGACGAGGTGATCCTCAAGGTCGCCCCGGTGCTCCTGGGCGGCGGCGTCGCGCTCTCGCCCGGGCTGCGCGCCGCCGCGCAGCTCGATCTCCTGTCCACGAAGGTCCACAGGAACGGCGTCATCGTCTCGCGCTACGCCGTCCGCCGCTGACGCCAGGGCGCGCCGCGCGACGCGTGCTACACATCCATGGATGTCGCGCGGCTCCGACCCGACGCCGAGGGCCGCCGCCCGCAGCGTGAGCCCCGCGGCGGCGCGGCGGCGCGTGCCCCGGGCCGCGGTGACGGCGGTCGCGGCCGCGGCCCTGGCGATGCTCGGCCGCGCGGACAGGGGCCCGGCCGTCGCGCCGGCTGGCGCGCTCGACGTCTCGCGGGAGCCGCTGCCCGCGCGGCCCCCGCGGTTCGTCGAGCGGCTGGACGTCCGCGTGTTCCAGCGCGGCAACCTCCACGCGCACTCCGCGCGTTCCGACGGCGACAGCCCGGCGCAGCTCGTGTTCGCCTGGTACCGCGACCACGGCTACCAGTTTCTCGCCCTGACGGATCACAACAGCTTCCTCGACGCGACGCGCTCTCCTGCGATGCGGGTGCAAGGCTTCCTGGTCCTCCCGGGCGAGGAGGTGACGATGGGCGCCGCGGGGCAGCCGGTGCACGTCAATGCGCTCTGCACGAAGCGGCGAATCGGCGGCGGGACCTTCCGCAACGTGCGGGACGCGCTCGCCTGGGCGACGTCGGCGATCCTGGCGCAGGGGGGCGTGGCGCTCGTGAACCACCCGAATTTTTACTGGGCCATCGGGCCCGAGGACATCGCCGCCGCCGAGGGCGCGCAGCTCCTCGAGATCTTCAGCGGTCACCCGCACGTCCGGAGCGACGGCGACGCCACCCACCCGTCCGCGGAGGAGAAGTGGGAGCTGGCGCTGTCGTCGGGCCAGCGCATCGCCGCGGTCGCGGTCGACGACATGCATGCGCTCACCGGCGCGAACAGGCACGTGCCCCAGGCCTTCCCGGGCACCGGGTGGGTGGAGGTGTTCGCCGAGGAGGCGTCGCAGGCGGCGATCTGCGCCGCCCTGAGCGCGGGGCGGCTCTATGCCTCGTCGGGGCCCCGGCTCACGCGCATCGCCGTCGAGGCGGACACGTTCACGCTCTGGGTCGATCCTCCCGACGTGATGGTCGAGTTCCTCGATCGGGGGGGCGTGCTGCTCGCGTCCGAGCTGCCGACCGCCGAGGCCGAGGCCTCCGGCGTGGGTCACCGCGCGGCGTACCGGCTCCGCGGCGCCGAGCACTACGTGCGCGCGCGCCTGACGGCGCCGGACGGCTCGCGCGCCTGGACGCAGGCGTACTGGGTCGCGCGCTGACCTCGGCGCGCGGCGGCCGGCGGGGGTCGCGCCGCGCCGCGGCAACGCGCGCGCGTGCGGGCTCAGCGGGCGACGCTGCTTGATGAACCCGGCGCCGTTTCACTAGGCTCGCCGCGGCGTGCCTCGCCCCCGTACGTCGCTCCCCAGGATCCGGCTCTCGATGTCGCGGCTCGTCCGCCTCGCCGCGGGGCGCATGCGCTCGATCGACGAGCTCGCGCGGTGCGCGCTGTCGGGCATCGCGGTCGGGCTCGGCGCCGTGGCGGCCGACACCGCCGCGCGCCATGACGTCGCCGGCGTCGCGCTGGCGGGGCACCTCAGGGCCGCGGTGGGCCTCTACGTCGCCGTCGGCGCGGGCGTCGGGCTGGCCGCCTTCGCGCTCGTCACGCTCGTGCGCCTCCTGGCGAGGCCCCTCGCGCGGCGGGCGCCGCGCGCCGCCGAGGCCGCGCGGGCCGCGACCTACGGGCTGCTCGCGGTCGCGGCGCTCTCGAGCACCGCCTTCTGGGCGTTCTCCGGGCGGGGCGCGAAGGCCGGCGCGCTGGGCACGTTCGGCCCCTACCTCGCGCTGGCCGCGGCCGGCCTGGTCGCGTCCGCGGTCGCGTTCCTCCACGGCCGCGCCGTGCGCGCGGCGGACGCCGGGCGCGCGGGCGGCCCCGCGATCGCGGGGGCGCTCGCGGTCGTCGGGGTCGCGCTCGTGATCGTGGACCTCACCGTGCTCGTGGCCGTCTACAGGCGGCTGCACACGGCGCTGGAGCTCAGCGGGGCGGCGCTGCTGGGCTGCGCCTGCTTCTCCGCGCTGACGTTCGCCGCGCGGCGCGCGGCCTCGGCGCCGGCCGCGATCCGGGCGCTCGCCGCGGCCGCCGCGGCGTGGGCGCTGTGCCTCGCGGCGTCGCCCGGGCTGCGCGACTGGCACGAGGAGGCGCTCGCGCACACGGGCCGGGACCCCGTCTACGTCGGCAGGCTGCTGCGCCGCATCGAGCTGGCGCAGGCCGTCGTGCGCGGCGAGGACGTCGTCGAGATGCGCACAAGCCGCCTCGACGACCTCCGCGAGCGGTACGACGTCGATCAGACGACGCGCGATCCCCGCTGGGACGCGGGCTTTCGCGCGCCGCCGGCCGCGGGCGCGGCCGGCCCGGCGGAGCGAGACCTCGCCGCCGACCTCAACGTGCTCGTCTATTACGTGGACAGCCTCCGTCGCGACGTCGCCTACGACGACGAGGTGATGCCGAACGCCGCCGCGCTCTCGCGGCAGGCGATCCGGTTCGATCGCGCGTACTCCACGGGCTCCGACACGCTGCGCGCGCTGCCCGGGCTGCTCGGCGGCAGCTACGACGGCCTGTCGCGCAGCCCGGGGAGCCTCCTCGACCTGGCCAGGCGCCGCGGGATCCCGACCACCCTGTTCATCCCCGACTCGGCGGCGAGCTTCCTCTCCCAGCTCCTGCCGGCGTTCTCGTTCGACGAGACGCATCGCCTGCGCGACCACGCCCGCGGGGGCGTCTGGGGCTACGGCGCCGACCAGCCGACGGCGGGGCCGATGGTGGACCACGTGCTGTCGTGGCTCGCCCAGCGCGGCTCGCAGCGGTTCTTCGCGTGGCTCTTCAACTTCGACGTCCACAACTGGCACGAGCTCGATCGCACGTACGTCGACGGCGCCGCCGAGCGCTACCACGTGCCCGACGAGGGCCGCTGGAACTGGCGCTACCGGGTGGTGGCGCGGAGCCTGGACGAGCACTTCGGGCGGCTGCTCCGCGGCCTGGAGGAGCTCGAGCTCGCCGATCGCACCGTCGTGCTCTTCGTGTCGGATCACGGCGAGGCGCTCGGTTACCGCGGGTTCTGGCCGCACTCGACCTTCCTGTGGGAGTCGCTCGTGCGGGTGCCGCTCGTCCTGCGCGTCCCGGGCGTCCCGCCGATGGTCGTGGAGGAGAACGTCTCGCTCGTCGACGTGGCGCCGACGATGGCCCGCCTGCTCGCCCCCGATCCGCCCATGAACGGCTATCACGGCGAGGATCTGCTCGGCTACCTCGATCCCGAGCCGCCCCCGCGCCGGCTGCCCCTGCTCGCGGCGGCGGTCTCCGACCAGCAGATCGCGCGCGTGGGCATCATCGACGGGCGCTACAAGCTGGTCCTGCCGCTCGAATGGGGCGCCCCCGAGTTGTACGATCTGACCGCGCCGGATCCGGACGAGGCGGACCTCTCCGCGGCGCGCCCGAGGGAGACGCTGCGGCTGATGAGCGCGCTCCTGCGATCCCCCGTGTTCCTGGCCGCGGAGGCCGAGCTGGAGCGGAAGAGGCGATGAGCGGCCGGCGGGCGAGCGCCGGCTCGCGCCCTGTCCACGCATCGAAGGGCCGCCTTCCCTCACGAGCTCGTATCGTCCATCGACGCGTCGCCGCCGAGCCCCCGTGCCGAATCGTTCGGTCGTGAGAGCGACGAACCCGGCGTAGCTCGGAGTCGGATCCGTTCACGTTCACGCAGATGACGGGCGACGTCACGCTCCAGGTCGAGCCCGGCAGTTACGGGCGACGCACCGGCGGGTTCTGGCTGACCACCCCGGGCGGCGCCGCGGTGCTCCTGGGAGGCACCTTCCTGCTGGTGGATGCCGCGGTCTCCAGCGACGCGATCTCGGGTGACCCTCTGGACGAGGGCGGCGGGGGCCAGGACGACGGCGGCGGGGGCATGGGGACCGTGGGCCTCGTCTCGCTCATCGGCGGCGGCGCGGCGCTCGTCGGCGGCATCGTGCTGCTCGCGACGTCGGGCACGTCGGTCACGCTCGCGCCGCGCGACGCAAAGGCGGCTGGCAAGGTGGCAGAGGTCAAGCCGCGCTACTGGCTGGGCGAGTTCTGATGCACCCGCGCCGGCTTCGCGGGCTGCTCGCGCTCGCGCTCTGCGCGGGCTGCGGCCGCGGCGCGACCCCCGCTGGCCCCCCGCGCGGTCCCGAGCAGCCCGCGGCGCCGGCGCCGCAGGAGACGTTCGCGCTCGGCGATGACGCTCGGCGAGCTCGACACGCGCATCCTCCTCGAGCGTTGCGTCGACGCGGAGGTCGCCGAGCGCGCGGCCGCCGGCTGGGCGGGCGATCGCTTCGGCGTGTTCGCCGGGCCCGATCGGCGCCTCGCGGCGGCGTGGATCAGCGCGTGGGACACCGAGGACGACGCGGAGGAGCTCGAGGCGACGCTCGGCCAGAGCGCGGCGTGCTGGCACAGGAACGCGCTCGGGCTCGAGCGAGGCGACTGCACGATCGGCGCCAACATCGCCGTCCGCCGGGAGGGCAAGCTCGTCGCGTTCGTGCGCGGCCTTCCCGAGGACGCCGGGGCTGCGCTCGCGTCGCACCTCTTCACGCTCGCCGGACCGGCGCCGAAGCCCACGCCGCTCACGGATCTCCCGATCCCACCGCGCGTCCGCCTCCCCGAGCCGACCCCGGGGCGCCTCGAGGGCGACGTGTACCGCAACGACTGGCTCGACGTCGTCGGCCGCGTGCCGCAGGGCATGCTCGGCCACGTGGGCGGCCACGTCGAGCTCGTGGTCGAGCGGCCCGGCACGCTCGTGCGCGGCGGCCTGTCCGTGTCCACGCGCATCACCAGCGACGCCGAGAACGAGAAGACGTTCGGCGAGGTGCAGGCGGCGTTCGTCCGCGATGCGGCCGCGCTCTCCATGCGCGTCGAGGCGCTCGGCGGCGGCCCGGTGACGACGGCGCTCGGCGCGGGCGTCGAGCGGAGGTGGCGGCTCATCGGCACCCCGGTGGAGCTCCGGCTCGTGCTCGTCCCGATCTGCGCCGGTACCGGCTCGATCGTGTTCGTCCTGGCCCATGGCGACCCCTATGCGCGCGGCGTGCTCGAAGGGTGGATGGGCAGCTTCCGCTGGACGCACGGGCGCAACCTCACCGCATGCGATTTTCTCGATCCGAAGTAGGCGATCCGACCCTGGTCGAGGGGCGACCCGACGCGGCGACCCGACCCGGCGCCAGCTCCGGAGCAACGACCCGCGGCTGCACAACGGCCCGCGGAGGGTGAGGCGGAGGAGACGGCGCACGTTGCTCACGCGCCCGGAGGACGCCGCGCGCCGGGGCATCGCGGGCGCGCCGCGGGGCCGGGGGAGCGCGCGGGTCGGGAGCGTCGACCTCGAGGTCGATCCTCTGCTCTGGCTCTCGGTTGAGGAAATGAGGGGGCGCCGTGATAACAAGAGAGAGGCGTATGATCAAAGTGCAAATCAGGCTCAGGGTTGATTCGGTGAGAGATGCGGAGCGGTATTATTGCGATGAGCTGGGGCTGTTCGAGTTCTATCACGATTATGGAATGGAGACGGTGTCCCTGGTTTCCAGGGACAACCCCAGCTTCTTCTTGATCCTCTCGGCCGGGGCTGGCGCCTGTTCTGATGATTGTCTGTTCGGCCTCGAGACAAAGGACTGCGATCTGCTCTTTGAGCGGTTGAGATCGGTGCGGTTCGAGACGGGCGGGCGACTGCTGAGCAGCGAGGTCTTTGAGTATCCTCTGGGGAAGAATGTCCTGCTGCGCGATCCTTCGGGGAACAAGTTCTTGATTTTTGAAGAGAGTATTTGACGCGTGCCCCCTCGCCCCGGGCTCGGGCGCGCCGGGGCGTGTCACCGCGCGCGAGGTGAACGCGTGGCCTGCGATCGGGCTCGGTCCGACGAACCGCCGCGCGGAGCGGCGCGACGTTCGCCCCCCGGGAGGCGGCGCGAGGCCGCAGGCGTGGGCGGCGCGGGGGCAGGGGCGCCCGGGTGAATGCCCGGCCGGGCGAGCGCAACGGAGCGAGCAGCTGGGTTCCCCGGTGCGGCGCGGCTCGCCCTGGCGTGACTCCAGCGGGAGGAGCACGATGAAGGACACTTTCCTCGCAATTCGCGGCGGATCTCGGTGGCTCGGCGGGCTCGCCGTCGGCGCTGTCGCGCTGAGCTCGCTGTCAGGGGCCACGGCCGGCTGCTCGGATCCGGGCGCCGGCGAGCCCGCGGCGGCGCTGCGCGAGCACTTTCCCGACCGGCAGCAGCTCGTCCTCGGGGCCGGCGCCGGCTTCGTCCGCACCGCGGACGGCCTCGCGCCGCGCCGGGCAGAGGAGTCCGGGGGCGGCGCGCACGCCTCGCCCGGGGGGCTCCGGCTCCTGCTGCCGGAGAGCGGCGACGGCGCCGCGTGGTTCCGGACCCCGGACGGCTTCGAGGTGCGCGTCACCGAGCAGGGCGCCGGCGGCGCGGCGGAGATCGTGGGCACCGCGGTCGCGTACGCGCGCGGCGGCGGCGACGGCTCCTTCTGGACGACCTCGGGCGACGGCGGTCACGAGGAATGGCTGTACGTGTCGCCCGAGACCGCCGCCGCGGGGGGGCCCGTGGCCTCCTGGCGTGTCGAGGGCGCGGCCCTGCGGCAGCGCGGCGCCCTCATCGAGCTGCTCGACCCCGCGGGGCGCCCGCGTGTGCGCGTCACCGCGCCGGCGGCGTACGCGGCCGGCGGGCGTCCGGTCGAGGCCCGCCTCGCCGTCGACGGCGACACGATCACGCTCTCGGTCGAGGGCGCCCGCGGCGAGCCGCTGCTCGTCGACCCGGCGTGGTCGCTCGCCTCGTCGATGCTCGTTCCCCGGGCATACCACGCGGCCACGTTGCTGCAGGACGGCCGCGTCCTCGTCGTCGGCGGGACCCGCAGCCACACGGACCCCTGCACCACGTCGGCGGAGCTCTACGATCCGTCGAGCGACTCCTGGTCCCCCGCCGCGCCCATGCGCGGGGGACGCTGCCTACCGGCGGCGGTCCTGCTCCAGGACGGCCGCGTCCTCGTCGCCGGCGGCCAGAGCGACCGTCGACCTTACGAGGGGGACGTCGGGCCCGGCAGCGTCGAGATCTACGACCCGGCGGCCGACGCCTGGACGCTGGCCGCCCCGATGCTCAGCGCGCGCACGAACAGCGTCACGGATCTCCCCGCGGTGCTGCTCCCGGACGGCAGGGTCTTCGTTGCGCACGGGGCCCCGCGCGCCGAGGTGTACGATCCCGGCACCGACACGTGGGCGCTGGCCGCGCCCAGGGTCGGGGCGAGCGAGATGTCGATCGAGAGCGCCACGCTGCTCCTGGACGGCAGGGTGCTCGTCGCTGGCGGCGGGTACGACGAGCCCGACAGGAGGCGGCTCGTCGCGGTGATCTATGACCCAGCGGCGGATGCGTGGACGGATGCAGGGGCCGCGAGCAGCGGGCGCGTCTCGTACGCCGCCTCTCCGCTCCTCGACGGCAGGGTGATCTTCATCGGCACCGACGAGTGGGACATGTTCGCCGATACGGCCGACCTCTACGATCCGGTGGCGGACACGTGGACGATGGAAGATGGCCCCGAGGGGTTCGATGGCTCATTGCAGCTCGGCGGAGGCCGGTCCGGACACAGGGCATCGCTGCTCTCGGATGGCCATGTGCTCATGACGGGCGGCTCGCTCGAGGATTTGGGGCCCTGCGGCACGAGCGACTGCGAATGGATGGCCATGCGGATGGAGTTCGCCTCGGCGGAGGTCTACGACCCCGCGACGAGCACGTGG
Source organism: Sorangium cellulosum (assembly GCF_004135735.1). Classification (GTDB taxonomy): domain Bacteria; phylum Myxococcota_A; class Polyangia; order Polyangiales; family Polyangiaceae; genus Sorangium; species Sorangium cellulosum_F. The sequence goes on from NZ_CP012670.1 coordinate 2,600,124, forward strand.
TCGGCGTTCCCCTCGATGACGATGGGCCGGAGCTGGCACTCCTCGACACGTCTCCTGAACGGGCGGGTGCTCATCGCCGGCGGCAGGTACAGGATGCCGAAGCCGAACTGGCCCCAGACCTTCGATGCGACGCCGTCCACGGAGCTGTTCTCGCCGCCGGGCACCCAGGGCGCCTCGTGCGCGAGCAGCGCGGCGTGCGCGGGCGGTCCGTGCGTCGACGGCGTGTGCTGCGACACCGTGTGCGACGGCCCCTGCGAGGCCTGCTCGGTCGCTGCCGGCGCCGCTCTGGACGGGACCTGCGGGCCGACGACCGGCACGCTCTGCGACGACGGGGACGCCTGCACCGAGGCCGACGTGTGCCAGGCCGGGGTCTGCGTCGGTGTCCCCAGCGACGCCGCGTCGTGCCACGGCAGCGGCGGTTCGGCCGGCGTGGGCGGGTCGGGCGAGGGCGGCGCGGGCGCGACCGGGGCCACGACGGGCGCCGGGGGCGAGGGCGGCGCTGCAGGCGGAGGCTCGTCCTCCAGCGCCGGCAGCTCGGGCGACGCCGGTGTCACCACGGTCGGCAGCGCCTCGTCTTCGTCCGGTTCGTCCGGCGCCGGCGGCGATGGTCCTGGCCACGCCAGCGCCGGATGCAGCGCGGGCGGCGACCGGGCCCCGGCGGGCACCGCGGCGAACGCCGCGTGGCTCGGCGCCCTCGGCCTGCTCGGCTGGTTCCGGCGCCGCGCCCTGAAGGCGCCGCCGCGCGCCGTGCTCCGCGGGCCGGCGGGCATCGCCCCCTGAGATTCCCACAATCCCGCCATCGCGCGCCCCGCCTCCGGTGACGGGGCGCCGGGGGCCGGGGCATCCCCGCCGTGGTACGCGTCGACCCCGTGGCCGCCGGGAGCGCCGATACCGATGTGGCCGCCGGAGGCGCTGATACCGATGCCGCTGGCCGAGATGATGCGGAGCAACGGGCGGTGATCCCGGTCCATCACGGCCCGTCGAGCGCGCGAGGAGCTGAGGCATCCCCTCAATTTTTCGGGGAATTCACATGAAGACGGGAAGAGGGGAAGCAAAGTCTCTGGGAAATCTTCCTGCCTTCCCGCCTTCATGTTCAATTTCTCGCTGGAAACGGCCACAAGAATGAGGGGATTTGTCAGCGCGAGGACAACAGGCCCGATCGCCCCGAGACGCGGTGTGGCGCGGCGAACGGATCGGGCAGCATTGCCGGTATCGGATGCGAATGGCGGGGTTCCCGGGGCTCCAGGGCGCCTTGGAGCGGCGCCGCGGTTGCCGTTGCGGTGCCGGGCGGGAGGTGAATACAGTGGCCGCGTGAACTCCCCTCGCCAGAAGGCCATCTCGCTCGACCGTACCCGCGCCCGCACGCTCGCTTTACGACGCGCGACCGTCTGCTCCTCGCTCTCTGCGCTCCTCGCCTGCGTGGCGGCCTGCGGCCCTGCCGCGCCGGCAAAGGAGCCGGCCCCGTCGTCCGAAAATCCCACCCCCTCCGCCCTCGCCGCGCCGGCCGCGCACGCCATCGACACCGCGCTCGGCGGTCGGCTCTTCGACAAGTTTTACGGGAAAGAACCCCCGTTCTCGGCCTTCGTCCCCGACAGCTCGAAGACCCAGGGGGTCCTGGATGGTCAACGCGGTCCCGCGGGCAACGGGACGCTGCGGCTCGGATCCGGGGAGGTGATGAACAACGACGCCGGGCACGACTACCGGCTCAAGAATTTCTTCGGCTGGGATCTCAAGGGGCGCGAGGGCATCTATGGGCCGAGCGCGATGGCGAAGGGGTACGCCGTCTCGCGGAACCTCCTCGGGGGGCGCGAGACGCGAGAGGAGCTCGTCCTCCTGTTCACGAAGGGAGATCACGAGATCCCCGCGTACGGCGACGTGCTCACGCCCCCGCAGATCGAGGCCATGGCCGCGTACGTGATCGGCGTCCGCGACGGCGCGCTCCCGCACCCCGACCAGATCTTCGCGATCAAGCCGCCGGCCGAAGGGCATTACGCGCTCCTGCCGGGCGGCGACGCGGCCCGGGGGAAGGCGTACATCGAGGAGCGCTGCTCGTCGTGCCACGGCGACGACGGGACCGAGGTGCTCTTCGACGACGGCGCCTACTCGCTCGGCTCGCACGCGCGGCAGAAGGCGTACGAGGACTGGCACAAGATCCTGAACGGCCAGCCGGGCTCGCCCATGGGCCGTCAGGTCCGTGGGAGCACCGGCAAGGAGATGGCGCAGGAGCTCCTCGACATCCTGGCGGCCCTCTGCGATCGCGCGGCGTTCCCTGCAGGGAAGGCGACGGCGAAGGACGTCGAGGACGGCGACGGGCGCTGCGGCCCTTATCTGAAATAAGAGCACCGAACAAAACGGTCCGGGCCAGGCGGCCGAGGGGGCAGTGCTAGCCTTTCACGCTCGCAAGGAGGCCTCCGTGGAACGAACGCTCGTCCTCATGGATCACGACGGCGGGGTCGACGACTACCTCGCGGCGATCCTCCTGATGACGATGGACCACGTCGACGTCCTCGGCGTCGTCGTCACGCCGGCCGATTGCTACATCCGGCCGGCCGTCAGCGCCACGCGGAAGATCCTCGACCTCGTGGGTCGCCACGACGTGCCCGTCGCCGAGAGCACGGTCCGCGGGCTCAACCCCTTTCCGCCCACGTTCCGGCGCGACGCCTTCTGCGTCGACAACCTCCCCCTCCTGAACGAGCGCGACGAGATCCTTGCCCGGCGCGTGCCCGAGGCCGGGCAAGCCTTCATGGCCAGCGCCCTGCGCGCCGCCCCGGAGCCCGTGACCCTCCTCGTGACCGGGCCGCTCACCACCGTCGCCGCGGCGCTCGACATCGATCCTCGCGTCGAGGGGAAGATCCGCGAGATCCTCTGGATGGGCGGCGCCCTCCACGTGCGCGGCAACGTGGAGCGGAGCATCGAGAGCGGACAGGACGGCTCCGCCGAGTGGAACGTCTACTGGGACCCGATCGCCGCCGACCGCATCTGGCAGACCGCGATCCCGATCACCCTTTGCCCGCTGGACATCACGAACCTCGTCCCCATCACCCAGGCGTTCCTCCGCCGCCTGTGCCGCCAGCGCCGACATCCGCTCTCCGACCTCGCGGGCACCTGCTACGCGCTCGTCGCCCACCACGACTACTTCGCCTGGGACGTGCTGACGACCTCGTACCTCGGCAGACCCGAGATGTTCACCCTGCGCGCCTGGGAGACCGAGATCGTCATCGAGGGCCCCTCGCAGGGCCGCACCCGGGTCGTCCCCGGCGGGCGCCCGATCCAGGCGCTCGACCAGGTGGATCTCGACCAGCTCTATACTTACCTGCTCGCCCAGTGGGCGAGGTGATCGCCGCTCGCCGAGATCGACTGTCAGGACACCGGATCTCCCCCGCGATCCGCCATGCGCTCGAGGGGATCTGCGGGCTCGTCGGCGTCCACCTGGGCATATGTGCGAGATCGCAGCGCGTCGTGCGCGTCAAGGCACACGTCCCGGGGGGTCGAACAGGCTTGCGTCATTTGACTTATTGAGTCACTTGCCTTAAACCTCCCCGCGGAGGTCTTGATGAGCACCGACACGAGCGAGCAGGTCCTGGAGTATCCGTTCCGTGCCCCCTCGGCCGTGGAGCCGCCGGAGGAGTGGGCGAAGCTCCGGCAGGGTTGCCCGGTCGCCCACATCCGGCTGCCGAGCGGGGACAAGGCGATGCTGGTCACGCGTTACGACGACGTGCGCCAGGTGCTCGCGGATCCGCGGTTCACCCGCAACCTCGCCCAGGACGGCGCGGCGAGGATCACGGCCAACGAGGGCGGCAGCGCCTTCGAGAACAAGGACGCGGCCGATCTCGCGGGCGGCGAGGCGCACGAGCGATGGCGGAGGCTCATCAGCCGGTGGTTCACCGTCAAGCGGATCGCCGCCATGCAGCAGCGCATCGAGGCGATGGCGCATCAGCTCGTCGACGAGATGGTCGCGAAGGGCCCGCCCGCGGACCTCGTGAGCGAGCTCGCCTTCCCCTTGCCGGTCTGGGTGATCGCCGAGATCCTGGGCATCTCCGTGGAGGATCGCGACCGGCTCGCCCACTGGTCCAACGCGATGCTCACCATGACGCAGTTCACCCAGGAGGAGGTCGACGAGGCCCAGGCGGAGTTCGTCCAGTACCTCATGGGCCACGTCGCGAAGAAGCGCGCGGAGCTCGGGGACGATCTGCTCAGCGATCTGATCCGGGCCGCCGACGAGGGAGAGCGCATCCACGAGAAGCTCCTCCTGATGACGGCGCAGGGCATCCTGGTGGCCGGGCACGAGACCACCTCGAACATGATCGGCAAGATGGTCGCCATGCTGCTCTCGGATCGGAGGCGCTGGGAGCAGCTCCTGGCCGAGCCCTCCCTCGTCCGCAGCGCGGTGGAAGAGGTGCTGCGCTTCGACGCCAACGCGGGCTTCGGGCTGCCGCGCTTCGTCACCGAGGAGATCGAGCTCTCGGGCGCGAAGGTGCCGGGCCGCACGACGCTCATCTGCAGCATGGCCGCGGCGAACCGGGACGAGGAGGCCTTCGAGCGGGCCGACGAGATGGTGCTGAACCGCTCGCCGAACCCGCACCTCACGTTCGGCGCGGGGGCCCACTCCTGCGTGGGTCAGGCGCTGGCGCGCACCGAGCTCCAGACCGTGCTGTCGGTGCTCCTGCGCCGGCTGCCCACGCTCGAGCTCGCCGTCCCGCCCGCGGAGCTCCCCCGCCGCGAGGGGCTGCTCGTCGGCGGGATCGAGCGCGTCCTCTTGCGCTGGTGACGAGGGGCATCATGGCGAGCCCGAGGGGCAGGCAAGCGCACGGGAACGAGACGCGGGAGGTCCTCCTCGCGGCGGCGGAGCGGCTCTTCGCCGAGCAGGGGGTGGCGGCGGTCTCGAACCGTCAGGTGAGCGAGGCGGCAGGGCAGGCGAACAACTTCGCCGTCGGCTACCACTTCGGCACCAAGGCCGACCTCGTGCTCGCCATCGTGCGCCGGCACGCCCCATCCATCGAGCGGCGGCGGGCCGAGATGCTCGCGGCCATCAAGGGCTCAGCGGACCTGCGCGACTGGATCGGCGCCCTGGTGCGGCCGAGCACCGAGCACCTCGCCTCGCTGGGCAGCCCGAGCTGGTATGCGCGCTTCATCGCCCAGGCGACGACCGACCCCGCGCTGCGGCAGATCGTGACCGACGAGGCGCTCGCCTCGGCGTCGATGCGAGAGGTCATCGAGGGGCTGAACCGGCTCATGCCGATCCTCCCGGAGGAGGTCCGCGAGGAGCGGAGCGACATGAGCCGGCAGCTCATCGTGCACACGTGCGCCGAGCGCGAGCGCGCGCTGCACGCGGGCACGCCCACGCCGCGCGCGACGTGGGAGGCCGCCGCGGTCGGGCTGGTGGACGCCCTGGTCGGGCTGTGGCGGGCCCCCTTCACCCCAACGAAGTGACTGCTGGACGAGCAAGAAGAGAGAGAGGTCATTCATGCGCGTGATCGTCGAATTCGAGAAGTGCTGCGGAGCAGGCCAGTGCGTGATGCTCGCGCCCAGGGTGTTCGACCAGCGGGACGACGGCATCGTGATCCTGCTCGACGAGGCGCCGCCGGAGGAGCAACACGCCGCGGTCCGAGAGGCCGCCACCGTCTGTCCCGGCGCGGCGATAAGGCTCGACGAGAGCGCATGAAGGCCCCGTCGAGCGCGCTCGCGTAGAGCTTCCGAGCTCAACGGAGGAGCGCCCTCACGCGCCAGCGCGAGCGTCGCGGCGTGCGGTCACGGCTGCGTCTCCTCGACGGATTGCACGTCGAGCTGGATGAATTGACCGATGTAAGGCTCGGGCGCCGGAGGGATGCCGTCCACGACCAGATGCTTGAAGTTTGCGATCATGACACGATTTGGATCCTCGCCTCGGAAGGACACGGTGGCTCCGCCCCGGATTGGAATGGTTTTCACATGGTCGATGATGAACACGTCGTGACCCACGTTGGGGCTATCGTTGAGGTAGTAGGTCTCGGGCGGATCGGAGACGGAGAAGCCGTAGATGTTGTACGTCGGGTTGTCGGGTGTACCGCCCACGCGAAAGTGCATGCCGTCCGGCGTGCCGCCCCGGTACGTCTCCGGCTCGACGACGCCGCGGAGCCGGACGGTCACTTGATAGATCGTGTCGGGCGAGCCGCCGAACGTCCTCATCTCGTCGACCCGCGTCGACGTCGTACACTCGTCACGGTCGCCCGGGTCCTGGTCGCACGGCATCTCCCAGCGGAAGCCGTCGATGCTGGCGGCCGCCGCGAGCAGGTCTTCGCCGCCGCTGCCGCCTGCGCCGTCGCTGCCGCCTGCGCCGTCGCCGCCGCCTGCGCCGCCGCTGCCGCCGGCGCCGTCGCTGGCGCCTGCGCCGTCGCTGCCGCCGGCCCCGCCGCTGCCGCCGGCCCCGCCGGAGCTCGCGCTGCCGGAGGCGCTCGTGCCGGCGCCCGTCGCGGCTCCCCCGCCCGAACCCGCGGCGCCGGTCGAGCTGGAGGTAGCCGGGTCGTCCGCAGGCGAGTCGGCATCGGAGCCGCAGGCAGCGAGGACCATCATCGCAGGGACCACGAGCAGAGAGATTCTCATTTTACACCAGTCCGACGAGAGCGCCGGTATAGAGGTTGGGAACTCCGAACGTCGTATCGTTGATATTGCGTCGCGTTCGAATGGTTACGTCAGGCTCGTGAGCGGCCCGTGCAGCGCTGGGCATCGCCGAAGGTGGTCCGGGCGTCGCCGAACAGGTTCAAGGTGCGCCCGGCGGCCTGTCCAGGGCGAAGCTCAAGGATGCTTCGTATTGTGAACGTTCACATAGGCGAGGTCAATCCAAATGGACCGGCGTGCGGTGATGCCCGATCCCGATGGATGAGCGGGCTTTCGGGGCTACTTCGGAAGCTGGTGCGAGCACACCGGTTCCGAGGGGACCGCGGCGGTGCCTTGCGCAAGGCCAGCTCGGTCTCGACCACGACGCGCGACCAGGAGCGAGGCCGCTAACGATCCGCTCGCGCAGGTCGATCCCGGCCTGATCACGCCCGCCCTGGCGAGCGGCGGGCGCGTGCTACACACGCGGGATGCCGGCGCTCCTGATTCTGACGTACGTGGGGTTCGTGAGCCTCGGCCTCCCCGACGCGGTGCTCGGCGTCGCGTGGCCCTCGCTGCGCGACGCGTTCGGGCTGCCGCAGAGCGCGCTCGGCGCGATCCTGGTCGGGACGGGGGTCGGGTACTTCTCGTCGGGGCTCGCGGCGGGGAGGCTGGTGGAGCGGCTCGGGGTGGGCAAGCTGCTCGCGCTCAGCAGCGGCCTCATCACGGTCGCCATGCTCGGCTATGCGACGGCGCCGGTCTGGCCGCTGCTGATCCTGTGCGCGCTGGTCGCCGGGCTGGGCTCGGGCGCGATCGACGCGGGGCTCAACGCCTACGCGGCGAGCAACTTCTCCGCGCGCCACGTGAACTGGCTGCACGCGTGCTACTGCCTCGGCGCGGCGCTGGGGCCGCTCATCGCGACGGCGGCGCTCGCGGCCAGCGGCTCGTTCCGCTGGGGGTACGCCGCCATCGGCGCGATCATGCTGCTGCTCACCACGTCGTTCGCCGTGACCAAGGCGTCGTTTCGCGCGCGGTCGGCGGGCGGCGCGGGCGCGCCGGAGGCGCCGGGGGCCTCGGCCGTCGCGGCGCTGCGGCGCGGGCGCGTGTGGCTCCAGATCGCGGTGTTCTTCGTTTACTCGGGGCTCGAGGTGACGCTCGGGCAGTGGTGCTTCACGATCAACACCGAGGCGCGCGGCGTCGCGGAGGAGGCGGCCGGGATCTGGGCGGGCGCCTACTGGGGCAGCCTCGGCGTCGGCCGCGTGCTGCTCGGCGTGGCGGTGGAGCGCGTGGGCGCGGACCGGCTCCTCCGGATGGCCACGCTGGCGGCGCTGCTCGGCAGCGCGCTGTTCGCGGTCGGCCCGGCGTGGCCGGGCGCCGTGGGGCTCATGGTGGCGGGGCTCGGGCTCGCGCCGATCTACCCCACGCTGATGTCCCGCACGCCGGCCCGGCTCGGCGCGTCCACGGCGCACGCGATCGGGTTCCAGGTGAGCGCGGCCATGCTCGGCGGCGTGATCTTGCCGAGCGTCGGCGGGGTGCTCGCCGCGCGGCTGGGGCTCCCTTCGATCGGGACGCTCGCGGTGATCGCGGCGGCGGGCCTGTGGCTCCTGCACGAGGCGCTGATCCGGGTGACGCGGGAGCCGCAGCCGGAGGCGGCGTCGGCCGCTGGCTAGAGCGGGATTCGGTCGCGAGACACCTCCCGTCTCCCGTCTTCCGTCTTCCGTCTTCCGTCTTCCGTCTTCCGTCTCCCGTCCTCGTCTGGCCTCTTCGTGCGCGTGCGCGTGCGCGTGCGCGCTCATTCCCTGCTCGTCTCCCGTCATCCGCTTCTGGCTCCATCCGCGAATTCGTGGTCGTGAGGGTGCTCAACACGCACGATCGCGCACGAGGACGAGCACGGGATGAGCGCGCACGCGCACGCGCACGCGCACGAAGAGGGAGAGGGAAGACGAAAGAGGGCAGACGGCAGACGAAAGAGGGCAGACGGAAGACGGAAGAGGGAAGACGGGAGAGGGAAGACGGAAGACGGGAGAGGGAAGACGGGAGACGAAAGACGGCAGACGAAAGAGGGCAAAGGGCAGTGGCCCTCTCAGCCGATCGCCTCGGCCGTGAGCAGGCGGGTCCTCCGGCCCGACGCGAGCGTGAGGTGCTGTCCCCAGCTCGTCTGGTGCGGCATATCCCCCTCCACGAGCGCGCTCTCCCGGATCGCGAACCCCGCGGCGCGGTACGCCGGCCGCAGCACCTCCTCGACCTGCGCGTCCGACAGCTCGGGGAGCCCGAGGCGCGCCGCGTACGGCCGGTCGTCGAAGACGCTCTGGTTGAGCAGCGCGATGAGCTCGCCGCCCGGCCGCACGAGCCGCCGCAGCGCCTCCAGCACCGGCGCCTCCGGCAGCACGAGCGCCGAGAGCAGCGACGCCCAGGGGAAGTTCACCGTGAGCGTGTGGGCGAGCCCGGTCAGCTCCTCGGGCAGCGCCTGCACGGACGCGACCACGAAGAGCGCGTTCGGCCGGCCGCCCCGCGCGACCTTGCGGCCCGCGCGCCACGACACCTCGCGCATCCGCTCGCCCGCGGGATCGACGCCGATGCAGTACGTGTCGGCGTGCGCGCCGGCCGAGCGGTACACGAACCGGCCGTCGCCCGTGCCGACGTCGATGAGGACGCGCGCGTACCCGGCGAGCTTCCCCTCGAGGTCCGCGCGCGTCCACGCGTGGGACTCCTTGCCGATCTGCACGATCATCGTCGCCTCGATCGCCTCGCGCGCCGCCGCGCCCCCGGGCCGGCGCCGGCCGGGGCGCAGCCTGCGCGTCAGCCGCCCCCGCCCCCGCCCTCGGCCTCGACGAGCTCCCGGCAGGCGATGGCCCGCACGAGATCGTCGCTCGCCTCGCGCAGCATCCGGACCAGCATCGGCAGCCGCGGCGCCGCCACCGGCGCGCCCTCCGGCGCCGCCTGGAGCGCCGCGAGCCGCGACTCGGCGCGGCCGAGGACCTCCCGGTCGACGCGGTACGACGGGAACAGGTGGGTGAAGTACGCGGACGCGAGCTCGTGCGTCCGCTCCTCGAACACCTTCGGCACCTGCTCGAAGAACGCCGCCACGTACGGCTCGAGCAGCGCGCGCTGGAACGACCAGTTGAAGCCCGACATCGCCGCGCCCGTGAGGTGCAGCGAGCCGTACCCGTCCCCGTGGAAGCGCTCCCACGCCGCCGCCTTCGCCGCCGCATCCGGGCGCGCCGTCTCCGCGCGCAGCGCCGCGCGCTGGCCGCGATCGGACGGATCGCGCCGCTTCTCGGCCTCGAGCCGCTCGGCCGCGCCCTCCATGCCCCGCGCCACCCACTTCACGGCGACCGTCCAGCGCATCTCCTGGTCGATCTCGAGCCCCTCCACCCCCAGCTCGCCGTCGACGAGGCGCGCGGCCAGGGCCAGATCCGGCGCGGAGTAGGCCACGCTGAGCAGCGTCCGCGCCCACACGATCTGCGCGTCACCGCGCGCCGCCCGGAGCGCCGAGAGCGCCAGGCCCGTGAACGCGCTCGCCTCCGCCTCGCGCAGGGCGTCCGGCACGTAGCGCGCGAGCGCCATCACCGCGTTGCCCAGCACCGGCTCGACGATCGTGAGATCCGGCTCGGCGGGCAGCTTGTCGCGGACGAGCGCGAGGTACGCCGGGGAGGCGAGCTTCTGGTCGCGCACCATGCTCCAGAGCGACGCCCAGAGGAGCTGGCGCAGGAGCGGATCCTCCACGCGGCCGAGGTGCTCGCGCACGAACGCGAGCGAGCCCGGGTCGAGCGCGATCTTCGCGAACGTGAGGTCGTTGTGGTTCGGGAACACGAGGCGCGGCGCCCTCCGCCCCCGCGCCGCCGCGACCTCGGTGGCGGCGCCGTCGATCTCGGCGGGCACCGCGTCGATCACGAGCGCGCCGCCCTCCTCGCGCGCGAGCGCCACGTCGATGCGGTGCGGCCGCAGGGTCGGGTAGTCGACCGGCGCCGTCTGCACCACGCGGAGCCGCCCGATGCGGTCGCCCTCGGCCTCCCACTCCGCCGTCAGCGTGTTGAGCGACGCCTGCTCCAGCCAGACGCGCGACCAGGCGCCGAGGTCGCGGCCCGAGCCCTCCTCCAGGGCGGACAGGAACTCGCGCAGCGTCGCGTTGCCGTACTGGTAGCGCTTGAAGTACCGGCGCATCCCGTCGCGGAAGGCGGGCAGGCCGATCGCCGCCACGAGCTGCTTCATCGCGGCCGCCCCCTTGCCGTACGTGATGCCGTCGAAGTTCAGGAAGGTGTGCTCCGTGTCCGCGAGCTCGCCGGCGATGGGGTGCGTCGTCACGAGCTGGTCCTGGCGGTAGGCCCAGCTCTTGATGACGTTGAACGCCTGCCACGCGGCCGGCCGGAACCGGGTCGCCCGCTCCATGGCGAGGAAGGCCATGTACGTGGCGAAGCTCTCGTTCAGCCAGAGATCGTTCCACCACCGCATGGTCACGAGGTTGCCGAACCACATGTGCGCCATCTCGTGGAGGAGCACCTCGGCGCGCGTGAGGCGCTGGTGGTCCGTCGGCGGGTCGCGGAAGATCATCCGCTCGCTGTGGGTCACCGCGCCGACGTTCTCCATGGCGCCGGCGTTGAACTCCGGGACGAAGATCTGGTCGTACTTGGTGAACGGGTAGGGGTAGTCGAAGAAGTCGGGGTAGAAGTCGAAGCCCTGCTTCGTGATCGTGAAGAGCTCCTCGGCGTCGAGGTGCTTGGCGAGCGATCTCCGGCAGTAGAGCCCGAGCGGGATGCCGCGGTGCTCGTCGCGCACCCCGCTGTACGGGCCGGCGACCAGGGCGAAGATGTAGGTGCTGAACCGGGTCGTCTCCTCGAAGACCCGGGTCGAGCGCCCCGCGCCCGCGGCCATCGTGCGGGTGATGCGGGCGTTGCCGATGACCTCCCAGTCGTCGGGCGCGGTCACGGAGAGGCGGTAGCTCGCCTTGATGTCGGGCTGGTCGAAGCAGGGGAAGAGCCGGTGCGCGCTGAACGGCTCGAAGTCCGAGTAGAGGTACTCCTCGCCGTCCTCCGGGTCGCGGAAGTGGTGGAAGCCGTCGCCGGTATGGTCGTAGTCGTTCTCGTAGACGACGCGCACGCGCGTCTCCGGATCGAGCAGCTTGCCCGGGAGCAGGATGCGGCAGTCGGCCCACGCGGGGTCGACCGCGACGCCGTTGATCTCGAGCCGCTCGATGCGCCGGCCGCGGAAGTCGATGAAGGTGTCGCCGCGGCCGCGGACGTCGAAGTAGGCGATCGCCTCGCCGCGGTAGCCGCTCCTGCCGCGCGAGAGGTCGAGCGAGAGCTCGTAACGCACGTTGCCGATGCGCGCGGCGCGCTCCTCGGCCTCCTTCTGGGTGAGCACGTCCCGTCCGGGGCCGCCGGTCTTCTCCGTCATGGCCTGCACCCTAGGACGAACCCCCGGAGGGGAGCCAGCGCATCTGGCACGGCCGCGATCGCCCTGCCGCCCGTGGGCCTGGGGGGTGGGGGGCCTGGGGGGCTCCCCTCCGGGGCTTGCGTTCCGGCGAGCCCCTGTCGTGGCTCGCCTGCACTCCAGCCCCTCCGGGGAACCCCCCAGGCCCCCCACCCCCCAGGCCCACGGGCGGTCGACCTGGAGAAAAGGGACCGGGTTGTGCCAGCATGACGCTGATCTGTGCCATGGGAGGGGGGTCTGGCACTGGCTCAAACGCAATGCATTGCGACACACCGGGTGCCGGACCCCTCGAGAACGCTCGGTGGAGCGATTTTGGGGGCAAAATTGTGCCAAAAAACGCGGTTTCTGGCGAAATTTTGTGCCAACGACCCCGCATACACCCTCCTCGTTGTGCCAGAAGGGGGGTCCGGACCCCTCCAGACCGCAATGCAGAGCGCTCGCGGGGGTGCCGGACCCCTCCCGGGACGGAGCGCAGAGCGCTTGCCGGGGAGGCGGACCCCTCCGGACCGCGGCGCCGGGGGCGTGACGTCGGGCGCGCGCCGTGGTCGCGCCCGCGCGGGCCCGCTATGCTCGGATCATGCAGCGCGCGCCGGTAACCTGGGTGATCGATCCCGACGATCCGCGGGCCCCGCCGCAGGAGATCTGGGACCGGATGACGCCGGAGGAGCGGCAGCGCGTCCTCGATGCGCTCCCGTCGGAGCTCGAGATCCCCGAGCCGCGCCCGCCCGAGGGCGACTTCCACTTCAACGCCAAGGTGGCGGCCCGGGACACGCTGGGCGGGTACTTCCAGAGCATCGGCAAGCGCATGTACGTCGCGTGCGAGCTGCCGATCTACACCCCGGACGGGCGCATGGTCGCGCCGGACCTCCTCGCGGTGCGCGACGTCGAGGTGAAGGAACGCGCCCGCTGGTCCGTGAGCGCGGAGGGCAAGGGGGTCGATCTGGCGCTGGACATCCTCTGGAACGAGAGGAGCCAGGAGGAGCTCGAGGTCAACATCGCCCGCTGCGCGTCGCTCGGGATCCCCGAGTACTTCGTCTTCGACCGGCGCAACCGCCGGCTTCGTGGCTACCGGCTCGACCAGGACGGCGCGCGCTACCAGCCGATCGCCCGGCACGCGGGCCGGCTCACGAGCGCGGTGCTCGACCTGGACCTGGGCGTGGAGGGGGACCGGCTGTGCTTCTACTATGCGCTGGCCCGGCTGCCGGAGCCGCGCGAGGTGCTCGCCAGGTTCCGCGCGATGGTGAACGACCTCATGGCGCTCCGTGAAGAGGCCGAGCAGCGCCTCGACGAGGCCGAGGAGCGCCTGGAGGAAGCGCAGCAGCGCGTCGACGAGGCCGAGCGAAGGCTGGCCGAGGCCCTGGCCGAGCTGGAGTGCCTCAGGCGCGAGCGCGGCTGAGGGCGCGCGGAGCGCCTGGAACGTGGCGCGGCCGGGCGCCTGGCTGGTCGTGTCCGCGCGGGCTCGCTATGCTCGCACCATGCAGCGCGCGCCGACGTACTGGGTGATCGACCCCGACGATCCGCGGGCCCCGCCGCAGGAGCTCTGGGAGCGCATGACGCCGGAAGAGCGGCAGCGCGTCCTCGACACGCTCCCATCGGAGTTCGAGGTGTCGGAGGCGAGCCCTCCCGAGGGCGATTTCCACTTCAACCCGAAGATGGCGGCCCGGGACGCGCTGGGCGGGTTCTTCGAGCGCATCGGGCGGCGCGTGTACCTCGCGTGCGAGCTGCCGGTCTACTACCCGGCAGAGCGGATGTTCGCGCCCGATCTCATCGCGGTGCTCGACGTGGAGGTGAAGGAGCGGGCCCACTGGTCCGTGAGCGCCGAGGGCAAGGGGGTGGACCTGGCGCTGGAGATCCTCTGGAGCGGGAGGACGAAGAAGGATCTCGAGGACAACGTCGCCCGCTACGCGTCGCTCGGCATCTCCGAGTACTTCGTCTTCGACCGGCGTCGTCGCCGGCTTCGTGGCTACCGGCTCGCCCAGGACGGCGCGCGCTACCTGCCGCTCGTCCCGCAGGAGGGTCGGCTCACGAGCGCGGTGCTCGACCTGGACCTGGCCCTGGAGGAGGACCGGCTGCGCTTCTTCCACGGGCAGACCGCGGTGCTGGAGACGCGCGAGCTGCTCGCCAGGCTCGGCACGATGATGGGGGACCTCGAGGCGCGCATCGAGCGGACCGAGCTGCGCCTCGATGAGGCGAGGCAGCGCGCCGACGAGGAGCGGCGCCGCGTCGACGAGGCCGAGCGCCGCGCCGACGAGGAGCGGCGCCGCGTCGACGAGGCCGAGCGGCGCGCCGACGAGGAGCGGCGCCGCGTCGACGAGGCCGAGCGGCGCGCCGACGAGGAGCGGCGCCGCCTCGACAAGGAGAGGCAGCGCGCCGACGAGGCCGAGCGGCGGCTGGCCGAGGCCCTCGCGGAGCTCGCGCGCCTGCAGCGCGAGCGCGGCTGAGCGCGCGCGGGAGGTCGGCTCAGGGCGCGGGCGCGGCGCGCCGCCACGCGAGCGTGACCGCGATCCCGGTGAGCGCGCCGACGGCCTGGAGGAGGTGGGCGAGCACCGAGACGGCGATGGCCGAGCTCACGGTGAGCCCGAGCAGCGGGGCGGCGAGCGTGAAGGCGCCGTCCGTGGCGCCGATCTGCGCGGGGATGAGGTCGCCGGCGGCTGTGCCGATCGCGCCCACGCCGTACGCGGCGAGCGCGCGGAGCGGGCCGCTCTCGGCGCCGACGGCGGCGAGGAGCACCGCGTACTGCGCGGCCTGGAGCGCGCGGCCCGCGCAGAAGGCGGCGAACGGCCGGCCCGGGACGGGCGGGTGCGCGCGGACGGCCTCCTGGAAGGCGGCGGTGGCGTGGCCGGCGCGGGCGAAGCGGCGGGTGATCCACGCGAAGGCGGCGCGCTGCCGCGCCGCGAAGGCGACGCAGAGGCCGCTCGCGACCGAGAGGGCGACGTGCACGAGCAGGCCGGCGGCGAGCGGCGAGGCGCCGCTCGTCCACCCCACGGACAGGGCCGCGAGGAGCGACAGCGGGGCCGCGGACAGGAGCGCGAGCGACTGGTTCGCCGTGCCGATGGCGGCCGCGCGCGGGGCGCCGACGTGGGGCGAGAGCATCGCGGCCTTGACCGCCTCGGCCGTGGCGCGGCCGGCCGGCATGAGCGACGCGACGGGGTAGGCGACGACGTGGATGCGGGCGAGCTCCGCGAGCGGGACGCTCCGCGGCGGGCAGAGCGCGCGGGTCGCGAGCAGCTCGCAGCCGAGGCGCGCCGCCTCCAGCGCCACGAGGAGGGGCAGGAGCGGCGCGGCGCGGCTCACCGTGTCGAGCAGCGCCGCGGCGCCGACGTGCCGGATGAGCGCGATCAGGGCGACGAGGCCGAAGGCGCCGAGGGCCGCGTGGAGCAGCGCCCGGCGCCGCGCGCGGCGGGCGGCGGACGCGCTCCTGAGGGCGCGCGGGGCAGGCGGGGCGGCGGAGCGCGGCGCGTCGGCGCCGGCCCGAGCGCGCTCGTCGGCGCCGGCCCGAGCGCGCTCGTCGGCCGACGCGCGCTCCTCGCGCCGCGCGTCCTCGTCGCGCCGCGTGCCCACATCGCCCCGCGCCGCCCCGGCGTGGCTGCCAGGGCATTCCTCTGCCGCTCGGGCCGGAGTCGTCATGAGAACGGATTGCGCTGCGAGGCGCGTGCCGGCGCCGCGTGCGCACGCCCTGCGCATGCGGCGTCCGGCCACGCTGCGGGGCACCGACGCCCCGGGCGCGCCGCGCGGCGTGCTCGACGCAATCGATCGAGGCCGGGCGAAGCCCTCGGCGCGATTTCCCGCGCTGCCGGGGCCCAGACGGACCCCGCGAGACCGGATATCCGCCAGGAGCACGGAGTTCACAGTGTAATGAATAATGCATATGAACGTGTGCTCTCCGCGCCGCTGCGTGGCGCGCTGTCGGCCGGCGCGACTCCGGCGCTTGCCGAGCACCGCCAGGACGCCGAACGGGTCGAGGCGCGCCCCGACTCGACGGGTCGTCCCAACCGATGAATTCGCCGGTGAGCGGGCTGAGGGCGCGCGGATCTCACCCGCGGCGCGCGCGCAGCGCGGCGTCCGCGCTGAAGACCGCGAGCGCGGCCCAGATGCACGCGAAGCTCACGGCCTGCGTGCTCGTGAACGGCTCGCCATAGACCAGGACCGCCAGCAGGAACTGGCCGCTCGGCGCGAGGTACTGCAGGAAGCCGAGGGTGGTCAGCGACAGGCGCCTTGCCGCGTTCGTGAACCAGATGAGCGGAAGGGCCGTGACGATGCCCGTGGCGGCGAGGAGGACATGGGTCCTCACGTCGGCGTGTCCAAGGGCGCCTTCGCCCTGGACATGGAGGCTCACGAGGTAGGCGACGCCGACGGGCGCGATGAACGAGGTCTCCAGGGTGGAGCCAGGCAGCGAGTCGACCCGCACGACCTTGCGCAGCAGGCCGTACACACCGAACGTCCCGGCCAGGGCGAGCGCGATCCAGGGGACCGTGCCCGCGCGCACGGCGAGGTGCACCACGCCCGCGGACGCGAGGCCGAGCGCGAGCCACTGGGCCGGGCGCAGCCGCTCGCGCAGAAAGAGCATGCCGAGCAGCACGCTGAGCAGCGGGTTGATGAAATACCCGAGGCTCGCGTCGAGCAGGCGGTCCACCGCGACGGCGTAGATGAAGAGCACCCAGTTCGCCGAGACGAGCGCCCCGGTCGCCGCCATCGCCAGGAGGACCCGGCGATCGCGGAGCGCCGCGGCGAGGGCGCGGCGCTGCCCCGTGGCCAGCGTGAGCGCCGCGAACGCCAGGAGGCTCCACACGGTGCGGTGGGCCAGGATCTCGACCGCGCCCACGTGCCGGAGCTGCTTCCAGAAGACGGGCACGACGCCCCAGGCGCTGTAGGCCGCGACGCCGTACAGCACCCCCCACGAGCCCTGCCGGCGGCCGTCGCGGGCCTCGTCGGGCGCGCGCAACGGAGATCGGGCCTGTTCTGGTGCGGTGCTCGCCATTCGACGCTCGACGCCACGAGGCGCCGCTCGCTCGACCGGAGCGGCACGATGTCGAAGCTCCTCCTGAATTTCAAGCAACTTCTGGCGCCGCCCCGCGCCGCGCTTGCCGCGCACGGCGAGCGGCGCGGGGCTCCACCTCGGCCTCTGCGGCGCGCTCCGCGGGGCCGGCGACCTCGACGGTCCGACCGCGTCCGCGCCCCGGATCGCTGGCCCCGCGGAGCCCGCCTGCCGCGGATGAGCCGACTCGCGTGCTCGAGGGCGCGCCACCGTGCTCGCTCCCACCACCGCGCAGCGCGTGCGCGTCGCCCGTCACCCGCGCTCGCCGGCCCGGCGGCCGCCGGAACACCGGGCGCCGAGGCGTCAAATCGTTAAAAATATCGAACACTTCGCGCCCATGTCGCGCCCCCGCGGGGCGCGCGTCGAGCGCGCTTTCGCGTCGCGGGGACACCGTGGCACCCGGGTTGCTGCGCGCGGAGCGCGGCGCCGGACAATGCGCCGAGCACAGCGAGGTAGGAATGCGAAGCATCTATTATCTGGCAGGAGCGTGCGCGGTGATGGCCGTCGCGTGCATGGGCAAGGGGGAGGAGCCGGAAGAGCCTGGAGAACCATCGCCTGAAGAGATGGGCTTCGTCACGGTCCAGTGGGCGATCGAGGACGAGACCAGCGCCGAGCGATGCAAGGCGTACGGCGCGAGCGCGGTCGAGCTGGTGCTCATCAGCACGGACGACAACAAGGTCACGAAGCAGGTGGTCCCGTGCGAGCGGTTCGACACGAGCGTGCACGTCATGGCCGACGACTACGTCGGTACGATCACGCTCGTGGACGAGGACGGGAAGTCGGTCAGCGAGCCCCTCCCGGTGGGGCCCTTCGAGGTCTCCGGCGAGGAGCAGACGACGCGCAGGGTCAGCTTCCCCGCGGCCGGCGCGGCGGGCGACAGGCAGGGGGAGCGCACGCAGGGGGAGCGCGACGGGCGAGGACGGCGCGAGCCGCGGCGGGACACGCACCGGCACTAGGGCCCGCGCACCGGAGGTCCTGACGGATCTCTGCCCCTCGCTTCGCGATCGGACGCGCATGCCTGCCGCCGAGTCCGCGCGCCCTCATCCGAGTCCGCGCGCCCTCATCCGAGTCCGCGCGCCCTCATCCGAGTCCGCGCGCCCTCATCCGAGTCCGCGCGCCCTCCTCCGAGCTCTCGGGCCTGGCGCGTCGTCGCCCGGCGAACACCCGCTCCCTGGGCCAGACAGCCCGGAAGACCCCCCCGCGCAACCCGGGATCCGCCTGAGCGACGCGCGCGCCGCCGCGCCCCCTCACGGCGCCGGCGGTGTCTCCTGGCGCGCGCCCCCGCGGACCTCCCGCCCTTCGACCAGCTTGAGGAGCTTCTCCTTCGTGGTCAGCCCCACGTGGCGCGCCACCTCCTTTCCCCCGGCGAACGCGATCACCGTCGGGAACGCGCGGATGCCGAAGCGGCGGGCCAGCGAGGGGTACCGGTCGCCGTCGACCGTCATCACCTCCAGGTGCCCCGCGCTCTCCGCCGCCAGCCGGTGCAGGATGGGCGTGAGGGCGCGGCACGGCGGGCACCACTGCGCGGTGAAATCGACCAGCACGGGCACCTGGGCTTCCAGCACCTCGGCGTCGAAGCGGAGATCGTCGAGCTCGTGGACGGGGTTCATGATCATGGCCTCCATGTCCCGCCAGGTCTCGAGATCGGCATCCATTACACCGCTCGCTCGCTGTAATGTCGCGGCGGCTCGAGACCTGACCGCGTAGACCATGGAATCCACCAACGACCCGGACGACATCCTGGGCCGGGTGTCGCACCTCGTGCGCGCGGAGCGCGCGGCGCTCGCGTCGCTGGCGCGGGCGGAGGGGGTGACGCCCGAGGACGCGGTCGACTGCGTGCAGGAGGGGCTCTGCACGCTGCTCACCCTCGCGCAGGGCGGTGCGCTCCCGGAGGACGTCGGCGCGTGGGGGGGCGTGCTCGCCGGGATCGTGCGCAACGCCGCGCGCAACCGGCGTCGCCGTCACTTCCGTGCCCGGCCGCACGTGGACCTCGACGCGCACCCGGAGGCCGCGACGGACACCCCGGCGACCGACGACGCGATCGCGCGCGCCGAGGAGCACGTCCGCCTGCGCGCGTGCGTCGAGGAGCTCTGCGAGATCCAGAAGGCGGTGGTGACGCTGCGGATGCTCGAGGAGCAGCCGGGCGAGGACGTCGCGCGCGCGCTCGGCATCTCCGCCGGGCACGTCGCGGTCCTCCTGCACCGCGCCAAGGCCGCGCTGCGCGCCTGCATGACGGCGCCCCCCTGAGCGCGGCCGGGGCGGCGCCCGCTCGGCGGGCAGCCGGGGCGGCGCCCGCTCGGCGGACGGCGGGGCGGCGCCTGGCGGACGGGCGCCGCCTGGTTCTGCTATGTCTGCGCGGCACGCCATGAGCTCCCTTCCACCTGCCGTGAGCCTCCTCGAGCCCGACGAGCCGCCTGCGTTCGAGGTCGTGAACCCCGAGGGGCGCTCCAGCGCGGTCCTGCTCTGCGACCACGCGTCGAACCTGGTCCCGCGGCGCCTCGCCCGGCTGGGCCTGTACGGCGAGGAGCTCTCCGAGCACATCGGCTGGGACCTCGGCGCGGCGCGCCTCTCGCGTCGCCTGTCTGCGCTGCTCGACGCCCCGCTCGTGCTCTCGGGCTACTCCCGCCTGGTCATCGACTGCAACCGGCCGCTCGGCTCGCCGACGTCCATCCCGCAGATCAGCGGCGGCGTGCCCATCCCCGGCAACGCCATCGACGCCGCCGAGGCCGAGGCGCGGGCCGAGGCCTGCTTCTGGCCCTATCACCGCGCCATCCGCGCGCTGCTCGACGCGCGGCGGGACGCCGGCGAGCGCACCGCGGTGCTCTGCGTCCACAGCTTCACGCCCTCGCTGCTCGGCGACGATCGGCCCTGGCACGCGGCCGTCCTCTACGGGCGCGACCGGCGGCTCGCCGCGCGCTTCCTCGAGGCGCTGCGGCGCGATCCCGCGCTCTGCGTCGGGGACAACGAGCCCTACCGCATCACCGAGGGCGGGGATTACTCGGTCCCCGCGCACGGCGAGGCCCGCGGCCTCCCGCACGTGCTCCTGGAGATCCGCCAGGACGGCCTGGCCAGCGACGAGCAGGTCGAGGCCTGGGCGCAGCGCCTGGCCGCGATCTACCGGGAGATCGACCTGTCGCAGCTCGCGGCGCAGGGGTGACGGCCCGGGCGGGAGCGGTCGCGCCGCGCGGGCGCGCGCACGTCAAGATTGTGATACGGAGTCTCCATGTCCCGAGACGTCGAGCTCCAGTGTCGTTGCGGAGAGGTCCATGGATGGCTGCGCGATGCGTCGCCGAGCGCGGTGAGCCGCGTCGTCTGCTACTGTGACGACTGTCAGGCATTCTTGCACCACCTCGGCCGCGCGGACCTGCTCGACGCGCACGGCGGCTCCGACATCGTGCAGGTCGCGCCCTCGACGCTCTCGTTCGACCGCGGCGGCGAGCTCATCGCCGCCGTGCGCCTCACGCCCGGGGGCGCCTATCGGTGGTACGCGAGCTGCTGCAAGACGCCGCTCGGCAACACGGCGACGCCGCGGCTGCCGTTCGTCGGCATCGCCACCGAGCTGTTCCAGCGGGCGCCGGGCGCGCGCCCGTGCGACGAGGTGTTCGGCGCGCCGCGCGGCCGGATCCTGGGCAAGTTCGCGATCGGCGAGCCGCCGCCCGGGTCGGTGAGGCCGGACGTGCGCTTCCTCGCGCGCACGGTCGGGAAGCTGCTCGGCTGGAAGCTGCGCGGCAAGGCGTGGCCCCATCCGTTCTTCGATCGCGCGAGCGGCAATCCGAGGTACCCGGTCACGGTGCTGTCCAGGGCCGAGCGCGACGCGCTACGCCCGCTGTGCGGCCCGCGCTGAGTCGAGCGACTCCAGGGCATCGAGGTCCGTGAGGCCCTGCGCCGTGGGCGGCGAGCACGACGGGAGCTTCGAGCTCGCGGAGCGCGCCGGGAGCGCTGTGGTGGCCGCAGCGGGGGTTGCGCGGCCCTGCATGGGGTGCGCAATCGGAGGTTGAAGGTCCGTTTCCTACATCCTCGATGCCGCATGCCGCCTCGGGGACGTTGGCCCCGCGCATGCCGCATGCCGCGGCGGCCTCGCCGGCGCGCGAGCACATCGAATGGAACGGCCAGCTCCCGTGATGGAATCCGGGTCACGTTGCGCTCGACATCGATTCAACCCATTGGTATGTTCGGGACGAATGCATTGCTTTGGTCATTCCCGCGCGGGGATCCCGCGGGAATAGAAAAGAACAGGCCACGCGGGCGCCGCGCCGGCGACGCTGCGCCCGCTCGGAGTACCCATGGGCTTCGACTTGCTCTTGCTTCACGCGCCGAGCGTCTACGACTTTCGCGAGCGTGACGACATCCTGTTCGCCTATCTGAGCAACTCGGACAGCGTCCATGTGAGCCCCATCTTCGAGATGCCGCCGGTCGGCGTGCTCGCCATCAAGCAGCACATGAATCGCTGCGGGCTCACCTCCGAGTTCTTCAACGTGGCCTCGCAGATGCGGAGAGACCCCTCCTTCGACGTGGAGGAGTTCTTCCGTCGCGCGCCCCCCGCGCGCTGCGTCGGCATCGATCTCCACTGGCTCGCGCACGCGCACGGCGCGCTCGAGCTCGCCAGGATCTACAAGGAAATACACCCCTCCGCGAAGGTCGTCCTCGGCGGCATCGCGTCCACGTACTACCACGAGCAGCTCATCCAGTACCCTCAGGTCGACCTCGTGATGCGCGGCTATGACACGCTCGCGCCGCTCGAGGCGATGCTGAGGGCCGGCGACGACGAGGACGCGCTCTCCCGCGTGCCGAACCTGACCTGGAAGCGCCGCGGCGAGGCGCGCGTGAACGAGATGACGTACGTGCCCGCGACCTACTCGGCCGCGGTGGACTGGAGGGACGTCTTCGCGGGGCGGCGCGACGGGATCGTGCCCTATAACCTCGTCATCCCCCAGGCAGGATGCGAGTACAGCTGCACGTGGTGCGGCGGGAGCCGCTACTTCTTCCGGAAGTACATGGGGCTCAAGCGGCGCGTCCAGAAGACCCCGGAGCTCCTCAAGCTCGAGCTCGAGAGCATCGCCGCGTCGCGGACGCGCGCGCACACCGTCACCATGATCGATTTCTGGCACGAGACGCCGAGCCTGCTCCGCGCGGCCGAGGACGTCTTCGTCGACGCGAACATCGATCGCGTCCACTTCAGCCTGCACCGGCTCCCCGCCGTCGAGAAGGGGCGGAGGATGGGGGCGCTCACCAAGGCGGTCATCGAGCTGTCGCCCGACTCGCACGACATGGATGTCGCGAAGGCGTCCGGGAGGGGCGCCTACACGATGCAGCAGATGGAGGACTTCATCGACGCGCTCGTCGACGACATCTACTCCTTCGAGATCTATTTCCTGATCGGCCTCCCCCGGCAGACCGTCGCGAGCGTGTGGGGGACCGTCGACTACTGCGAGCACCTCCTCAGGAAATACCAGGGTCGAAGGGTGACGCCCTACATCTGCCCGATGCTGCCCTTCCTCGATCCCGGCAGCGAGATCTACGACGACCCGGAGAGGTTCGGTTATCGCATCTTCCACCGGACCATCGAGGAGCACCGCCGCGCGCTCCTCAGCTTCAACTGGAAGCACCGGCTCAACTTCGAGACGGAGCACATGAGCCGGGACGACCTCGTGGACGTCTCGTACGGGGCCGTCCGGGCGCTCACGCTGCTGAAGAAGGAATACAAGGCGCTGCCGGGCGGCGTCGCGCGGTGGATCGTCGAGCGCATCGATCACACGCGGGAGCTGCTCGGGGCGATCGACGCCTTTCAGGCCATGGCCGAGGGCGCGCCGAAGGAGGCGATGGGGCGCGAGGTCAGGCGGAGGGTGCTGCAGTACAACCGGGAGCAGCTCCGCAGCGTGAGCAGCCAGCAGCGCCCGGCCGATTTCGGCTTCGCGGACCGCCAGTGGTTCGACACGGACGAGGCCTTCGAGCGCGTGATGCGCAGGGGACGGTGACATGAGCACACCCGAGATCAAGCAGCCACGGAGCGCAGGGATCACCGCCCTCGTGGCCGTTCTGCCGAAGTGGATCAGGACCAACGAGTACTGGCGCAAGAGGTATCCGGAGCGCTACGCCCGGGCGCCGGGGGCGAGCCCGCGGGCGGCGGCGCCGGTGCCGGGCGTCGCGCGGAGCGCGTACGACATCGAGATGGATCGCTACCTCGACGATCCGTTCCTCGGCGCGGTGGAGCGGCGCGTGGTCGGGCCGGGCGAGTCGTCCGTGACGCTCGCCGTGGCCGCGGCGCGGCAGGCGATCGAGACGGCCGGCCTCACGCCCGGCGACATCGACCAGCTCGTCTCGAGCTCGATCTTCCCCGACCGCGTCGGGATCGGCGACGCGGGCTTCATCTCGAAGGAGCTGAAGCAGCGGGGCGGCTGCTTCCACGTCGAGGCGACGTGCAATGGCTCGCTGGTCTCCCTGCTGATCGCGAGCGCCTTCGTGAGCGCGGGCCTGAAGCGCCGCGTGCTGGCGACGGCCGCCTGCAACTTCTCGAGGGCGATCGACGAGTCCTACCCGACCTCGCCGCTCACGGGCGACGGCGCCGGCGCGTTCGTGGTCAGCGAGGTGGAGCCCGGCTACGGCCTGCTCGGGACCTACAGCCTCCAGACGGGGGAGTCCTGCGGCACGTGGATCCTCGACACCGCGCCTGACGAGACGGGGACCACGGAGGGCGGGCGCAAGATCCGGCTGCGCTCGGAGCCGACCATCCTGCACGTCTTCCGCAGGATCTACGAGCCCAGCCTCCATCAGGCCGTCGATGGCGCGCTCAGGGCCGCGAACGTGAGGCTCGAGGACATCAATTTCTTCATCTTCAGCGCCTCCGTCGCCTGGTTCTCCCCGTTCTGCGTCCGCGCGCTGGGGATCGATCCGGCGCGCACGCTCGACACCTACCCGCTCTACGCGAACATGGCGAACGCCATGCTGCCGGTGGGGCTGCACCGCGCCGCGCTGACCGGCCGCCTCCGCCGCGATGATCTCGTGTTGATCTACGGCTTCGGCGGCCAGTCGGAGAGCACCGCGGCGGTCCTCCGGTGGGGGGATGTCGCGCTCGGGCCCGAGCCGCCCGCGGGCGAGATCGTGCCGTGAACGCCGCGCGCCAGGAGGAGATCATGGAAGACATCAAGGGCAAGGTGAAGGATTTCATTCTCACGCACGTTCTCCCGGGCGAGTCCCCCGCGAACCTCAGGGACGACACCCCGCTCCGGAGCAACGGCATCCTCGACTCCATCAGCACGTTGAGGTTGATCCAGTTCGTCGAGGCCCAGTTCGAGATCGAGGTCTCGATCGGCGACGCGAACTCGTCGAGCTTCAACAGCATCGACAGCATCGCCGCCTACGTCGTCGCGAAGAAGGCGGCCGGGTGAGCCGCGCGGAGCCCCCCCGTCGCCCGGACCACCTGGCCGCCTACCTCGAGGCCAGCGCCGCGCGCGTCCCCGACCGCGTCGCGGTGGTCGACGTCGACGGCGCGCCCCTCACGTTCGCGGCGCTGGACGACCGCGCGGAGCGCGTCGCGGCCTTCCTGCGGTCGCGGGGCGTCGGGCCGGGCGATCGGGTCGGCTTCATCCTCTCGAAGGGCGCCGCGGCGCTCGCGGTCCTGTTCGGCGCCCTGAAGGCCGGCGCCGCCTACGTGCCGATCGACGCCGGCGCCCCCGCGGAGCGCGACCGCGCGATCCTCGCCGGCTGCGGCGTCCGGGCGCTGTTCGCGCTCCCACGCAACCTCGAGGCGCTCGTGGCCATCGCGCCGTCGGCGCTGCCGGAGACGGTGGTCGTGGTCCCGCCCCCCGGCGGCGGCGCGGCCGACGACGGGGGGGCGCCCGGAGCGCTCGCCGGCCTGGCGGTCCCCTTCCGCGACGCGCTCGCGCACGCGCGCGCGCCCCTGGAGGGGAGGGCGCGCCGCGCGTCCGATCTCGCCTGCATCCTGTACACCTCGGGCTCCACCGGCGTCCCCAAGGGGGTCATGATCACGCACGAGAACGCCGTGAGCTTCGTGGAGTGGTGCTCCGAGGTCTTCGCGCTCACGCCGGACGATCGCTTCTCCAGCCACGCTCCACTTCATTTCGATCTCTCGGTCTTCGACATTCACGTCAGCCTGAAGCACGGCGCGCAGGTCCACCTGATCCCCGAGGACGTCGGCCAGGACCCGCGCGCGCTCGCGCGCTTCATCGCCGATCGGCGGCTCACCGTGTGGTACTCGGCGCCGTCCGTCCTCGCGCTCATGGCCCAGCTCGGCGGCCTCGAGCGCGTCGACGCGAGCGCGCTGCGCCTCGTGCTCTTCGCCGGCGAGGTGTTCCCCGTCAGGCACCTGCGGCGCCTCGTCGAGCGCTGGCCCGGCCCCGATTACTACAACCTCTACGGTCCGACGGAGACCAACGTCTGCACGTTCGCGCGCGTCCCGACGCCCGTACCCCAGGATCGGATCGAGCCTTATCCCATCGGCGAGCCGTGCTCGCACTGCGCGGCCCTCGTGCTCGACCAGGAGGGGCGGCCGGTGGAGGCCGGCGGGTGCGGGCTCCTGTACATCAGCGGCCCCTCGGTCTTCGCGGGGTACTGGGGGGCGCCGGACGAGACCGCGGCGCGCTTCATCGAGCGGGACGGGCGGCGCTGGTTCAACACGGGCGATGTCGTCCGCGTCGAGCCCGGCGCCGGGTACGTCTATGTCGGGCGCGTCGATCGCATGGTGAAGCGCCGCGGTCACCGCATCGAGCTCGGCGAGGTGGAGAGCGGCCTGTACCGGCACGAGCAGACGCGCGAGGCCGCGGTCGTCGCCGTGAACGAGCCCGAGGGCGTGAGGATCGTGGCCTTCCTCGTCAGCCGGACCGGCGCGCGCCCGACCCTCATCGAGCTCAAGCGGCACTGCGCCGCGGTGCTCCCCTCGACCATGAGCCCTGACGCCTTCCTCTTCCTCGACGCCCTGCCGCGGACGTCGACCGGGAAGGTGGATTATCAAGCGCTCGCCCGGCTCGTCCCCGCGGGCGCCGGCGAGCCCAACCCCCGGAGTCGATGAGCGCGCCATGGACTGGCTGCTTTCCGAAGAGCAGATGAACCTCCAGCGCGAGGCGATCAAGTTCGCCCGCTCGGCCCTCTCGGGCGACATGATCGAGCGCGATCGGCGCGACGGCTTCGACCGGGAAGGGTGGCAGAGGTGCGCCGAGTTCGGCCTGCTCAGGGCGCCGATCCCGAAGGAGCACGGGGGCATGGGGCTCGGCCTCTCCGGCACCATCGCGCTCATGGAGGGGCTCGGCTACGGCGCGCGGGACCTGGGGCTGCTGTTCTCGCTGAACGCGCACCTCTGGACCAACTCGATCCCCATCGTGCTCCACGGCACGGAGGAGCAGCGCCGCAAGTACCTGGAGCCGCTCTCGGACGGTACGCTGATCGGCGCGAACGGCGCCAGCGAGCCGGACGCCGGCTCCGACGTCTTCGCCATGAGGACCCGCGCGGAGCGCCGCGGGGACCACTATGTGCTGAACGGCGCGAAGACGTTCGTCACGAACGCCCCTGTCGCGGGCCTGTTCGTGGTCTATGCCACGCTCGACCCCTCGCTCGGCCCGATGGGGGTGACCGCCTTCATCGTGGAGCGCGGCACGCCGGGGCTCCACGTCGGGAAGGAGCTCAAGAAGATGGGTCTCCGCACCTCGCCGATGGCGGAGGTCCACTTCGACGCGTGCAGGGTCCCGGCGGCGAACCGGCTCGGGCGAGAGGGCAGGGGGGTCGAGGTCTTCGAGTGCTCGATGGAGTGGGAGCGCGGGGCCATCCTCGCGAGCTGCCTCGGCGTCCTCCGCCGCCAGCTCGAGGCATGCGTCGCGCACGCGCGCCAGCGCAAGCAGTTCGGTCAAGCCATCGGCAAGTTCCAGTCCGTCGCCAACCTGATCGTGGACATGAAGGTCCGCATCGAGGCGTGCCGGCCGCTGGTGTACCGGATCGGCCAGCTCAAGGATCGGAATCAGCCGTCGTTCATGGAGTCGGCGATCGCCAAGCTGCACGTCTCCGAGAGCTACGTGCAGTCGAGCATCGACGCGGTCCGCGTCTTCGGCGGCTACGGATACATGGTCGAGCAGGAGGTCGAGCGGGATCTGCGCGACGCGATGGGCAGCCTCCTCTACTCGGGGACCTCCGAGATCCAGCGCGCGATCATCGCCCGGTGCCTGGGGCTCTGAGGGGCGAGGGGCCTCGCAGCGCGTGAGAGCGCCTTGCAGGATCCGAACTTACCGAGCCCCGCGCGGTCGCGATCACCCGCCCTGCGCGCGCCGGTGTCGCCCGCGGGGAGCTGTCCGCCCGAGCTTACGAAGGGCCGCAGCGGATCGTGCGCCATGCCTGAGGTGGGCGACCGGGAGAGCATCGGCGTCCTCTCGCCGGGGATGCTCGAGCGCGCGCTCCTCGGTGCCGCGGGGACGGCTCCAGTGCTAGATTCTTGGGCATGGTTCTACCTGCCCCCGGGACACCGCGACCGCCGGGATCCTCCCTGATCGCTCCGACCACGGAAGAATGGCGTGCGATGAGCCCGGCAGAGCGCGAGCGCCTGCTGGTCAGGGTCCTCGACGCCCTGTCGGACCCGCGGAGCGCGATGGCGGAAGGGCGGCCCCATCACAGGGCCAAGGGGCGGGCGATCGACATGCTCACCCTGCACTTCGGATCCACCGGGCGCGTCATCTACCTCGCCGAGGAGCTGGCGGTCCTCTACCCGGGTGAAGAGGTGCTCGTCCCGGATATCCTGGCGGTGCTGGACGTGCCCCAGCCCGAGGACGATCCGCGGATGGCGTGGGTGGTGGCCGAGGAGGGCAGGGGGCTGAGCCTGGTCCTGGAGGTCGTCCATCAGGGCGACCGGACCAAGGATCTCGTCGCCAACGTCGAGCGTTACGCGCGCCTGGGCATCCCGGAGTACTTCGTCTACGACCGGCTCCGGCAGCAGGTCCACGGCTACCGCCTGCCCGCACCGGATGCCACGCGCTACCAGCGCATCGTGCCGCAGATGGGGCGCCACGCTTCTGCGGTGCTGGGCCTCGACCTGGCGGTCGTCGGCGATCGGCTCCAGTTCTTCCACGGAATGGCCGAGCTGTTCGGCTCCGCGGATCTGATCGGCCGGTTGAAAGGGATGATGGAGAGCCTGGAAGCAAGGGCCGAGCAGGCCCAGGGCCAGGCCGAGCAGGCCATGAAGGGCTTGCGAGAGGCCATCCTGGCCGCGCTGGAGATGCGTCGGATGCCGTGTCCGGATGAAGCGCGCGCCCGCCTGCTGTCCTGTCAGGAACCAGCGACGCTGCAGCGCTGGCTCCTGCGGGCGATGAACGCTGGCTCCCTCGATGACGTCTTCGCCGAATGAGACGCCCTGCGGTTCGCTCAGCGTCCACGCGCTCCAGTGCGCGTAGCGCGCTGACGCGCCGAGTCGGGTGAGCGACCACGAGGACGCCGCCCACCCCGGCGGCCGGGCTCAGGCGTACTCCGCTCCCTGGCGGCAACGCCGGTGGGCTCAGGCCCCGGCCCCCGTCGTGAGCCGGCCTGGCACAGCGTTCGCCTGTCGTCGGCTCCCGGATGGGCCCATCCGCTCCCGGATGGGCGCACGGAGGGGCACGAAGGAGAGCGCGCGATGAAGGTTCTGGTCACCGGCGGCACAGGCGTGGTGGGCCCGGAGGTGGTGCGGCGGCTGCTCCGGCGAGGGCACGGCGCGCGGCTCCTGTCGCGCCACGCGAGCGTGGCATCGCAGGTCGTTCGAGGGTGACGTCGAGGCGTTCGACGCCGACATGGGCGACGCCTCGTCGGTGCGCGGCGCCGCCGAGGGGGGCGACGCGGTGCTCCACCTCGCGGCGGTGGTCGCCGAGCGGCCACCGGCGGTCACGTTCGAGCGCGTCAACGTCGAGGGCACCCGCAACGTCGTCGCCGAGGCCGAGCGGGCGCACGTCCCGCGCCTCGTCCACGTCTCGTCGCTCGGCGCCGACCGCGGCGCGTCGGCCTATCACCGCTCCAAGCGGATGGGCGAGGAGATCGCCCGCTCGTTCTCGCGCGCGTGGCTCGTTGGGCGCGGCGCGGGGCAGCCCACCCCAGCCGCCGCGGCCCTGGTGCGGCGAGCCCTCAGCGCCTGCGGCGAGGCCCCGCCACGACCTCGGCCGCGGTGGCGGCGGTGGCCGCGCGCTTGAGCCATCGCCGCAGCTTGCTCAGCTCGTGGCAGTCGGCGATCGCGCGCGCCACCTCGGCCGGCACCTGAACCCTGCGCGACCGCAGCACGGTGGTGATGGCCTCCTGGGCCATCCTGATCTCGCCGGTCGCCTCGCCGCGCGCCTCGCCGCGCGCCTCGCCGCGCGCCTCGCCGCGCGCCTCGCCCTCGGCGAGCGCCGCCTCGAGCGCGGGCACGCGCTTCTCGAGCAGCGCGCAGGCCGCGGCGTCGTCCGAGGCCGCGGCGTCGAGCAGCGCCTGGATGGGCAGCGGGCGCACGAAGC
Organism: Sorangium cellulosum; assembly: GCF_004135735.1. Classification (GTDB taxonomy): domain Bacteria; phylum Myxococcota_A; class Polyangia; order Polyangiales; family Polyangiaceae; genus Sorangium; species Sorangium cellulosum_F. The sequence goes on from NZ_CP012670.1 coordinate 2,629,608, forward strand.
ACGGATCCTCGATGGCCGCATCGTTCGGCAGCGGCCGCCACCCGTCGGTCTCGCGCGACCACTCCAGCACCCGGCGGTGCTTCACCAGGATGCAGAACACCCGCCGCACGCCGCGCTCGATGAGCCGGCGCGCCTTGATGGTCGGCACGGCGAGGGCCTGCTTGTCGCTGACCTCGAAGGCGAGCTCCTCCAGGCGCCGGCGGCCGCCGCGGTCGGGCTTGAGCGCGAACACGCTGGCGTCCGGCGCGTAATCGCTGCCCTCGTCGACCCGGGTGAGCATGTCGACCGCACCCCGGTAGCCCCTGGCGACGTGGGCGCCGAGGACGTAGGTCAGATCGAAGTGCTGGGTCGCATGGGGCGCGTCGGCCGGGGCGGCGAACATCTCGGCGCCGTCGAGATACTCCACCCGCGTCTCCGGCGGGGCCAGCCGGTCCTCGACGTGCGGGCGCGCCCGGGACGCGGGGGCATGGAGCCTGCGGCCGGGCGCGTCCACGCCGGGCGCGAGCAACCCGTGATCGCGCTTGCTCATCATGAGCGCAGCATAGCGCGACCAGCGCTCGGCAGGGACCGGAACGCGTGCGGCGCTCGCCCTCAGACCCCCGGGCCCAGACAGCCGAGCTGGTAAAGCCCCATCCATCCGACCTCCGGATCCGTGCACGCACCCTCCCTGAGCTGCGCGATGAAGTCCTCGATCGGCTTCTCGATCACGTCGATGAACTCGGTCTCGTCCAGCGATTGCGCCCCCTTTCGCGCGCAATCCAGGGCCAGGAACGCGTGTCGCTCGATCGTCGAGTACGCGCACTCGAGCGGGCGCCCGAGCGGCACGAGCGCCGCGGCGACATACCCCGTCTCCTCGAGCAGCTCGCGCGCCGCCGCCTCCTCCGGGGTCTCGCCCGGCTCGACGCCGCCCCCGGGGAGCTCGTCGAGGATCCGGTCAGGCCCCGGCCGGTACTGGCGCGCCAGGATCACCTTTCTTTCCTGGGACATGGCGAGGACGCAGACGACGCTCCCCTCTTTCTTGAGCGAGAACGTCTGGACCGTGCCGTCCGGGAGCTCGAACCTGACGTCCTCGATCCGCCGCCACGGCGAGTGCTCGTGTACGCGCCGCTCCAGTGCCTTCCACCGCGTGACCGTCATGGGAGCCCTCTATAGGGGCGTCCGGCCGCGCGGGGTACCGCGAACCGGACCGCCGCCGCGGCTCACCCGCCGAAGCCGCCGGCCGCCGTCCTGGAGAACGACGCGCCCCCCTGGCTGGCGCGCACCGCCGACCGGGAGAACAGCGCGAACGCCTTGCGGACGTCGGCCGCGTCGCTCTTCGGCGTCAGGATCCAGCGAGCCTCGATCCCCATGTCGCGGAACACGGCGCGGAAATCGGTGCTCCCATCGTCGATGCCGATCGCCGCCACGATGTGGGCCTCGGAACGGCGCATGTCGCGGACGAGCGCGCACACGTCCCTGGCCCTGGCCCACGTCGAGCCCGCGTCGGCGCCGTCGGTGATGATGAGCGTGACGGTGCGCGCCGGGACCCCGCTCTGCGCGAACTCCTGCGCCTTCGCGATCACCGTCCCGAGCAGCACCACCGCCTGGTCGTACAGCGGCGTGCCGAGCGCGGGATTGTAGTTCTTCGCATCCATCTTCACCGCCTGAGCGATCGGGCAATACGGATAGAGCACCGAGCCGTTCAGGTACCGGTTGTGGGCCAGGATGGAGTCGCGCTGCCCGGAGTCGGCGAGGGCGTCGATCACCAGGTTGTGCCCGTCCCGCACCGCCCCTGCGTTGCCGGCGAACTTGATGGATCCCGAGTCGTCGGGCATCACCGTGACCAGCACGACCTCCGACGACGCCACGTCGTCCACGTGCACCCCGAACCCGGCCTGGATCTGGGCGCCGAGATCCGTGATGTGCAGCGCCTGCATCGCCTCGGGCGAGAGCGCGCCCTCGTCCCGCGCCGCCTCGAAGAGCCGCTCGATGTCGAGCGAGCCACCGCGATTCATCGTGTTGCCGTCGTCCTTGCTCATGTTCATCGGAACCTCCAGGGTGATACGTTCAAGGGCGCTGGCGCCGTCCCTCGACGCGCCAGGCCTCGCGGCGCTAGGCGAGCCAGCGCGAGATCGGGTCGGTGCTCTTCACGAGGTTCATCCCGGCGGCGGCGAAGCGGCCGAGCGCCCTGTCCGCCTCGGCGGTGAAGTCGGCGAGGAAGCCGCCCTTCCCGTCAGGCACGGTGACCGACGACATGCAGTCGGTCATCACGTGGATCTTCTTCGCGAGCGCGCGATCGGTGAGCGCGATCTCGGTCAGGATGTCCTCGATCGAGCTGCGCACGCAGTGGCTCGCGGCCTGGCCGGCGATGATCACCGCGTCCGCGTGGAGCAGGGTCCTCAGGAATTGGGTGCTCCGCTGCGCGAGCGGCTGGCCGTCGTGCCGCGTGAGCACCTCGGGCTGCATCACCGAGTAGTTCTCGGTGAGCGGGTTGCCGCCCTTGACCTCCACCCACGACTGCGCCCCTCGCGCGAACGCGTGGAACATCCGCGCCTCGTGCACCACGCCCGCGAGCGCGTGCCCGTCGCTCCCGAGGATGCAGTGGGGCGGCCAGAGGTACAGCCTGTACTTGCCCGCCTTCTCGAGCTCCTCGCAGTAATACCGGACCTGCTTCATCAGCCACGGGTAGCTCCCGCCGCAGAGCCACCGCGCCACCGCCGGGTTGGGCCGCACCTCGCCCGCGTCGATCTGCGACGTCGTGATCTCGCAGTGCGCGGCGAGCGGCCGGTCGTCGCGGTCCACCCAGAAGGCCGGGAAGAAGATCTGGTAGGCGAAGTGGGTGTCCATCGTGGCGGTGATGTTCGTGATCGACGCGAGGTTCCTGTAGACGAACTCGGCGATGCGCCGGCTGTCGTCCACGGCGCCCGCGCCGCTCCTGCCGGCGACGTAGAGCGAGCCCTGCGGGAAGCAGAAGTCCTTCTGCACGTCGATGAGCAGGAGGTGGACGTTCCGCGCGTCGCTGGCCGACGGCTTGACGTCGTGCGCCTTGCGCCACGCTGCGGCGGCGGCGTGGAGCGCCCCCTCGTCGGGGTGGTACCCCCACCGCGCGGCGTTCTTCGGATCATAGAAGGCGGGAAGCGGGAGCTCTGTCGATTGCATGATCTCTTCTCCTCTCGATTCGATCGGCCCGCGCGCGCGGGCCGGGACTCACGATGAACTCACGAGATGCGAAGCAAGGTGATCGCCTGGGCGTCGACGACGAACAGCCCCTCGGGCCCGACGAGGAGCCGCGAGGCCTGGGTCACGAACGGCTCCGTGCCGGGGAAGCGCCGGGCCTCGACCAGGGCTCCGCCCCGGACCTCGACGCGGACGACGCCAGCGTCGGTCGCGGAGAGCAGGAACCCCGAGGCCGCGCACTTGCCGGTGAGCGCGCCGAGCCATGAGCCGCCCTCGGCCTCGCCGTCGGCGGTGGCCTCCACCGCGCCGTCCTCGCGCACGACCACGCAGCGGTGCACGGCGCGCCCGGCCTGCTCGGCCGCGAGGAACAGCCACGCGCGCCCGCGGCCGCCCCGCGGCGGAGAGCCCGAGTCGGCGTCGAACACGCACGTGGCCGCGGTGAGCTTGCCGCCGGGGAAGGGCAGCTCGACCGTGTCCTTGAGCCCTGGCCGCTCGGCGTCGAAGACGAACGCGATCGACACCTCCCCGGCGCGGTAGAAGCCGAGCCCGAAGCGGGGGCCTGCCCAGAAGACCGTCTGTCCGGCGAGGACGTCGCCGATCGGCACCTCGCCCGCCTCGCCCGACAGCGCCCCGGCGCCCGGCGCGCCGCTGCGCAAGAGCTGCCCGCCGCGCGCGATGTAGCGGTGTCGCGCGTTGACATCGAACATCGGCCTCGCGCCCACGCAGTCCACCGGGAGCCGCTCCGGCGCCGCGCCCGGCGAGAGCACCACGAGCTCGCCGCCCCGGCCGATCAAGGTCGCGTCCCCCTGGACCGCGAACCGCATCGCGGGGTGAGGCGCGCCGGACATCACCACGGCGCCGTCTTCCCGCCGGAATCGCCCGTCCTCGTGCACCAGGTAGCGGAGCCCCGAGGCCCCGACCGACGCCGCCAGGACGGCGCCGCGCGTGCGGAGGACCTGCGTGACGAGGAGCTCGCCGTGGACGGCGACGGTCTCCCGCACGGCGGCGGGCGCCGCGCCCGCGCAGGTCGGGCACGCGGGCCGCGCGTGCTCCACGCCGCACGACGGGCACCGCGTGAAGGCGAGCTCCTGGAGCAGCCGGCGCGGGAACACGCCGCGCTGGTCCTCGACGAAGATCCGGTAGAGCGCCTGGAGCAGATCGTCCGGCAGGACACGGTAGGGGATCGCCGGCCTCGGATACCGCACCTCGGGATCGAACACCGTGATGCGGCGGAGCGGCCTCGCGCACTGCGGTACGCGCGCCGCCGCGGATCGCGGCCGGTGGACCCCGCCGTGGGGCCCCACGCAGAGCAGGCTCTGCATCACCATCACGGCGAACGCGTACCAGTCCGAGTCCTGCGAATACGGCCTCACGAGCGCCGGCCGGGGGAGGGAAGGATCGCAGAGCAGCGGATCGACGAAGCGCTCGGTGAACACCTGACAGAGGAATGGGCCGAACTGGAAGCTGTCGGCGTCGATGACGAACGCCTCCCCGCCGGCGACGAGCACGTTGAGATCGTTGAAGTCGCCGATCACCACGCCTCGCCGGTGGATCGCCTCCACGGTCCGGTGCAGCCCCACGAGCACCGGGGGGATCGCGGCCGCCGAGAGCCCGCCGTGGCGCATCGCCGGCTCGCCGTACCGGAGCAGCGGCTCCGCGCCGCGCACGAGGCGCATGGCATACCCCACGACGCGCCGCCGCCGCCGGTCGGTGGCGAGCTCGAGCGGCGCGATCACCGGGTCGGGCAGCCCTCCCGGGAACGCGCGCAGCTTGTCCTGGTGCTGCTCGATGCGGCCCTCCGCGGCGCGCTGCTCGGCGTCCTGCCCCGCGTAATCCGGGTGATCGGGCGTCTTCCAGACCTTGAGCGCCCTGCCGTCGCCGAGGTCGAAGACGTCCGCCTCCCCGCCTTTTCCGAGCGAGGCGCGAGGGTCGAGCCGGATCCGCTTTCCACCGAGATAGACGTCCACCTTCGCCTCCTCCGGGCGTGAATCGAGTTGCGTTGTCCCCCGCCGCGCCACTGCGCTCCCGCGCGAGGCGCGCTTCCGCGCTCCGCGTCAGGCGCGCCCTGGCCGCGCCTTGCGCACGACGACGAGCGTCGTGTCGTCACGGAGCAATCCGCTCTCCCGAACGAGCCGCTCTTCCTTCCAGACGGGCCGCGTCACCGATCGGTTGATGAGCGCGAGCCGCCGCCGCACCGCGTCCGGGTTCCGGAACATGCGGTCGTCCTCCCAGAACCGGGAGAGCGGGCCGACCTCGCCGCCGCCGCCCGGGAGCGCTCGTGACGACGACGCCAGGAGATCGAGCGCGCCGTCGGTCGCGAGCAGCGCAGTCTGGATCGCGCTCGCCGGAACGGTGCGGTGCACGGTGAAGCGCGGCGCCTCGCCGCCCGGGGGCCGGTCGAGCAACCCGTAAGCGAGGTACGGGGGCTCGTTCCCCGGGAACGGGCCGAGCTGCACGAGCTCGTCGCCGAGCGCGATGAGGCCGTCGCCGAGGGAGAACGCGCACGCCGCCTCCCCGGTGGCGGCGAGGCCGACCACGGTGAAGAGCAGGTACGTCGAGACGACCTCGGCGAGGCTGCCGCCCATGCCGCGCGCGAGCTCGCGGAGCGGCGCGAGCACCCCGCGCCGCACCGCCTCCCAGGTGTCCGGCGACGCGACGTCTCCTCCCCGCCGGAGCGCGCCGAGGACCTGCTCGGTCACGAGCCGCGCGCCGAGCGCCGCGCCCACCTCGCTGCGCGCGCCGCTGCCGCAGCCGTCGCAGACCACGGCGGCGAGGCAGCCGCCCTCGGCCCGGAAGGCATAGGCATCCTGGTTGGGCCGCCCCGCGGCGAGGTGGTCTGTCCCGGCCACGGTGCCTCCGGCGATCTCGAAGCGCGAGCCCCCTCCCAGGTCAGCAACGAACGCGGCCTCGCGAGACATGCACATCCCTCCTGCGCCCGGCGAAGGCGCGCTGAGAGCCCGAGCGCGAGCCGCGCTTCCGGGCGCGCGGCCGGGAAGAGCTCCTCGCGAATGAATGAAGATGAGCGCCGGCGTGCCGCCCGCGGAGCCGCGCACGCGGCCCCGCCGGCCACGGCCGGGACGTCCGGTCCTCCGTGGACCAGCACCTGAATCTTGGTGTACGTTCGACACTAAGTCAACCCCGCGCGTGCGCCAGGACGGCGTGGCGCGCGCTCGCCCGGGGTTTCATGACGGCGCTCCGCAGGGGCCGCAAACACTCCATGCGCCCGGACAGGCCGGCACCCCGGCGGGGGGACGACCGCGGAGCGCCGCGCGAGCGCCCGGCGTCAGATCTCGAAGCTGAACCCGTCCTTCTCGAGGCGCTCGTACTTCCGCCGATCGAACCGGTAGAGCCGCGCCGCGCGGTGGGCCACGTCCTGCTCGACCTCGTCGAGCTCGACGAGCAGCCCGGTGCCGAGGACCTTCTTGCGGAAGTTGCGCTTGTCGAGCGGGCGGTCGAGGATCTTCTCGTAGAGCCGCTGGAGCTGCGACAGCGTGAACTTCGGCGGCAGGAGCTCGAACCCGATCGGCCGATACCGCACCTTGCCCTTGAGCCGCTCCAGCGCGACCGAGAAGATCTCCTCGTGATCGAACGCGAGCGCCGGCGTGTCGTCCACGGCGAACCACGCGGCCTCGCGCGCGTCGGTCGCCGCCTTGACCCGGTGGCTCGAGAGCTTGACCAGCGCGTAGTACGCCACCGACACGACCCGCTCGCGCGGGTCGCGCCCGAGCGCGCCGAAGGTGTAGAGCTGCTCCAGGAACACCCCCGAGAGCCCCGTCTCCTCCGCGAGCTCCCGCCGCGCGGCGTCGTCGAGCGCCTCGTCGACGCGCACGAAGCCGCCCGGCAGCGCCCACCGGCCGCGGAACGGCTCCAGCTCCCGCCGGATGAGGAGGACCTTGAGGTCCTCCTCGTCGAGGCCGAAGACCACACAATCCACCGTCAAGGCCGGCCTGGGATGCTTGTACGAGACGGACATTCGATTCTCCGTGTCGGTTCTACACGAACCCATGCCGTCGGTGGCGCACCCCGTCAAGCCCGCGCGCCGCGGCGGACGCGGCGCGCGCCGGCGCGAGCCGCCCGTCGGTCGTCGAGCGCCTTTTGGCCCGGCCGCGGCGAGCCTGCGGGCCCTCAGCGCCCGAAGATCCGCGCGAGCTCGTGGTAGGCGGGCCGGGGGGCGCGGTCGATATCGACGATCCCCCACCACTCCTCGTTGAACGTCTGATCCGGGTGCGGCCCGCCCCCCGGCGCGATGCCGCCCACGTCGTGCGCGTCGGGGGAGCCGCCGCCGTCCTTCCACCACTCGTCGGCCCACTCGAACACCGTGCCTCCCGCGCACGCGCCGCGCTCCGAGCGCGCCGAGCCGTTGTCGAGGATGAGCTCGGTCAGCGTGGCGACGGCCAGCGCCTGGCTCTCGAGGTCCTCGGCGCCCCGGGTCGCGTTCCACGCGTCGGCGCCGTACTCCGAGACGTAGAACGGCTTGCTCGACCGCGCCGCCCAGTCCTCGAAGAGGCTGCCGAAGCCGAGGCCGCGGTAGACGTTCACGCCCCAGACGTCGATGTCCGGCATCGCCGCGAGCGTCTCGGCCGACGGCAGCTCGCCGTAGATGGTGGAGATCGGGTGCGTCGTGTCGACCGCCCGGATCGCCGCGGCGACCTCGTTCAGCCGGGCGAGGGCCTCGGCGTGCGGCAGGTCGACGTAGAGGCCGTTGTAGTTCCACTCGTTGCCGATCACCCACATCAGGATGGCCGGGTGATCCTTCAAGGCCGCGACGTGCTCGGCGGCGCTCGCCACGGAGTTGCCCCCGTAGGGATACACGGTGTTGAGCACGCGGATTCCGGCCGCGTGCAGGGCGTCGAGCACGCCGCGATCGGTCAACGGCTCGTACGTGCGAACCGCGTTGATCCCGGCCGCGGCCATGAGGGGGATATCCCGGCTCGCCGCCCCGGCATAGTCGAGCCCCGCGGGGTGCGTCGCGCCGCGCGGCACCGGATTCCAGCACACCCCCTGGATGTGGAAGGGCGCCCCGTCGACGCGGATCTGCCGCCCGGCGATCGCCACGCCCGGGGCGCCGGGGCCCTCGCCGCCTTGCCCGTCGTCGGGCGCGCCGCCCGCGCCGCCGGAGCCGCCGGTCGCGCCGCCCGCGGAGCCCTCGTCGCCGCCCGCGCCCGCGGTCGATGCGCCGCCGGGGCCGCCGGTCGCGCCGCCCGCGGAGCCCTCGTCGCCGCCCGCGCCCGCGGTCGATGCGCCGCCCGCGCCGCCAGGGCCCGCCGACGCGGCGGCGCCGCCGGCCCCGGCGCCGGAGGCGTCCGGCGAGGCGCTCCCGCAGCCCGGGAGCGCCGCGCACAGGACCGCGCTCACCGCGAGCGCGCCCAGCGCGCGGGCCAGGCGCAGCCGGGGGTTGACCACGTGCGCCGGAGCGGGTGAGATCCCGGCGCCCGACGCGCGGGAGGCAGGCCCGCCCGCGGTGTTTTCGACGTTATCCATCTCTCTCCTCCGCGGCGCGCGATCGGCGAGCACGTCGGCTCACCATAGCGCACCTGCCCCGCGCGCCGTCAACTCGTCATGAGCGGCTGCCGTCCTCCGGAGCCCGCGTGATCGCCGCGCAATCGAGGCCTGATCGTCGATTGTCGCTGGCATCGATCGCCAGGCCTCCGTAAGCTTCGCGCCGCTCCAGCGCAGAGGGAGGTTTGCACCTGGTGAAGAAGATCGACATCGCACAGGCACCGACCCGCTTTGGCACCGGATACCCGTCGCCGTACGACGCCCCGTGCGACAAGCGGAGGCGCTTCCGGCTCGGCGCGGCGGCGGGCTTGACGCAGTTCGGCGTCAACCTGCTGCGCCTGCCCCCCGGCCAGTGGTCGAGCCAGCGGCACTGGCATCACGCGAACGACGAGTTCGTCCTGGTGCTGGAGGGCGAGGTGGTGCTGGTCACGGACGCGGGCGAGGAGGTGCTGCGCGCCGGCGACTGCGCCGGGTTTCGCGCGGGAGATCCCGACGGTCACCACCTGCAGAATCGCTCGGAGCGCGAGGCCGTGCTGCTCGAGATCGGCTCGAGCTCCCCGGACGATGTGGCCGAGTACCCCGACATCGACATGCGCGGACTGCCGGACGGCTACGTCCACAAGGACGGGACGCCGTATGGCGCCCGGCGGCTGCGCTGACGGAGGCCCCGCGCGCAGGCGAGCGCGGTGAGCGCTCGCGGGGGCGGACCACGCGATCCGGAGCGGGCGAGATCCGGGCGTCCGGCGCGCGAGAGGCAGGTCCGCCCGCGGTCGTCTCGACGATATCCATAGCTCTCCTCCGTGGCGCCCAGCCGGCGAGTAACATCGGCTCACCATAGCGCACCTGTCCCGCGCGCCGTCGACTCGTCCCGTGCGCCCGCCGTCCTCTGGAGTCCGCGCGATCGCGGCGCGGAGGAGGCCTGATCGTCGATTGCTGCTGGCGTCGATCGCGCGGCCTCCGTAAGCTTCGCGCCGCTCCCGCGCTCAAGGAGGTTTGCACAGCATGAAGAAGATCGACATCGCCCAGGCCCCCACCCGGGTCGGCAGCATCTATCCTTCGCCGTTCGACGTCCCGTGCCGCGAGCGGACGCGCGCGCAGCTCGGCGCGGCGGCGGGGTTGACGCAGTTCGGCGTCAACCTGATGCGCCTGATCCCGGGCCAGTGGTCGAGCCAGCGGCACTGGCATCACGCCGAAGACGAGTTCGTCATGGTGCTCGAAGGCGAGGTGGTGCTGGTCACGGACGCGGGCGAAGAGGTGTTGCGCGCCGGCGACTGCGCCGGGTTTCGCGCGGGGGATCCCGACGGCCACCACCTGCAGAACCGCTCGGATCGCGAGGCCGTGGTGCTCGAGGTGGGATCGAGGCGCCCGGGCGAGGTGGTGGAGTACTCCGACGTCGACCTGCGCGTGGTGGCCGGAGGCTTCGTCCACAGGGACGGGACGCCCTACGGCCCTGGCCGATGAGCTGACGCGAGGCCTCTCGCGCAGGGCGATCGGGCCGGCTCTCTCGCTCGCGCAGGAGGCCTTTGCCTCTCGTCGTGCCGGAGCCCACGTTGCGCCCCCACGCCGGGGCGTCACCATGCCTGAAAACCATCGCGCTCGGGGGGAGCATTTCTGTCACCTGAGGCAATCGCCATGTCGATTCGAGAGCTCGCGCCACGCCGCCCCCCCACCCGCATGCGACACAGGCCCGGCCGGGTCGCGGTGCCCTGGCCACCCCTCGTCGCCCTCCTGGCCCTGCTCCAGGGCGCCGGGTGCGACAGCGGGTCGGCGGCGCCTCGGCCCGAGGGCGCGAGGGCGGAGCAGCCCGCGTCGGGCGCCAGGGAGGTGGAGCTCGCCCCGGTCACGGAGGCCGCGGTCGAGCAGCTCGTGGCCATCTCGGGGACGCTGGACGCCGACGAGCAGGTGACGGTCGGGGCCAAGGTGCCCGGGCGCCTCGCCTCGCTGTCGGTCGACCTCGCGAGCCCTGTCACGAAGGGGCAGGTGATCGGGCAGATCGAGGCGAGGGACTACGAGCTGCGGGTCGAGCAGGCCGCGGCCGCGCTGGCGCAGAGCCGCGCGCAGCTCGGCTTGCCGCCCGGCGGCCCGGACGAGCCGCTCGACGTCGAGGGCACGGCCATCGTCCGGCAGGCCAGCGCTACGCTGAAGGAGGCGGAGGCCAACCGCGACCGGGCGCACAAGCTCGCCAAGGACGGGCTCATCACGGGCGTGGATCTCGACGCCGCCGAGGCCGCGGCGGTCCGCGCCGAGACGGCCGTGCAGTCCGCGCGCGAGGAGGTGCGCATCCGCCAGGCGGCGGTGCGGCAGCGGCGCTCCGAGCTCAGCCTGGCCCGGCAGCAGCTCGCCGACGCGGCGGTGCGGTCGCCGATCGACGGCGTGGTCCAGGCGCGCCGGGCGAGCGTCGGCCAGTACCTCACCGCGGGCGCGCCGATCGCGGACCTCGTCCGGATCGACCCGCTCCGGCTGCGCGTGGCCGTCCCGGAGCTCGAGGCGGCCAGCGTGCGGCAGGGGCAGCCGGTCCGCGTCACGGTCCAGGGGGACGGCGCCGTCTACGCGGGCACGGTCGCGCGCGTCGCGCCCGCGCTCGACCCAGAGAGCCGGACCCTGCTCGTGGAGAGCGACATCAAGAACCCCGGCCACCTCAGGCCGGGCAGCCTCGTGAGCGCCCAGATCGTCGTGAGCTCGAAGCCGGCCCCGACCGTGCCCGCGACCGCGGTGATCCGGTTCGCCGGCCTCACGAAGGTCGTCACGGTCGAGGGCGGCAAGGCGCGGGAGAAGCAGGTGACCACCGGGCGGACCGTGGGGGATCGCGTCGAGATCGTCTCCGGGCTCTCGGTGGGCGAGTCGGTCGTGGCCCGGCCCGGGTCGCTCCAGCAGGGGCAGCCGGTGCGCGTCGTGGAGGGGAGCCCGGGTGCAGACGCTCGCTAGGATCTGCATCCAGCGGCCCGTGTTCGCCGCGATGCTCTCGCTCGCGCTGGTCGTCGTCGGGGCCGTGGCGTACTTCAGGCTGGGCGTCGATCGCTTCCCCGCGGTCGACCTCCCGACGATCATGGTGCGCACCACGCTGCCCGGCGGCGCGCCCGAGGACGTCGAGTCCGAGATCTCCGAGGAGATCGAGGAGGCGGTCAACACCGTCGAGGGGATCACCGAGCTTCGCTCCATCTCGTCGAGCGGCAGCTCCATCGTGATCGCCACCTTCGGCCTCGACCGGGACGTCGACTCCGCGGCTCAGGACGTGCGCGATCGCGTGCAGGCCGTGCTGCGCAACCTGCCTGTCGGCACCGATCCGCCCGTCATCCGGAAGCAGGACAACGACTCGACCCCGGTGATGTCGCTCGCGCTCTCCGCGGATCGGCCGATCCGGGAGCTCACCGAGGTGGCCGACAAGATCGTGCGGGTGCAGCTCGAGCGCTCGTCGGGGGTCGGCGAGGTGCGCGTCGTGGGCGGGCAGGAGCGCGCCATCAAGATCTGGCTCAGCGCCGACCGGCTCGCCGCGTACGGCCTGCCGATCACCGCGGTCCGCGACGCCATCGCCGAGCAGAACGCGAACATCCCGGCGGGGAACATCACCGGCCGGCAGGAGGAGCGGACGCTCCGCACGATGGGGCGCCTCGAGGACGCCGGGGCCTTCAACGACCTGGTCGTGGCCACCGTCGACGGCAAGCCCGTCCGGGTGCGCGACGTCGGCCGCGCCGAGGACGGCACCTACGAGCAGCGGTCGCTCGCCCGCCTGGACGGCAGGCCCACGGTCGTCCTCGACGTCGTGCGGCAGTCGGGCGCGAACACGGTGGCGGTGATCGAGGCCGTGAAGGCCAACCTGGCGAAGATCTCGGAGCAGCTCCCGGAGGACGTGAAGCTCGAGATCATCCGCGATCAATCGGGCTACATCTACACGGCGCTGCACGAGATCAACGTGCACCTCGTGCTCGGCAGCATCCTGGCGTGCGCGGTGGTGCTCTTGTTCATGCGGTCGTGGCGGTCCACGATCATCGCGGCGGTCGCCATCCCGACGTCGGTGGTCGCGACGTTCGGCATGATGTGGGCGCTCGACTTCACGCTGAACAGCGTGACGATGCTCGCGCTCGTGCTGATGGTCGGCATCGTCATCGACGACGCCATCGTCGTCCTCGAGAACATCTTCCGCTTCGTCGAGGAGAAGAGGCTCGACCCGTTCGAGGCGGCGCGGGCCGCCACGCAGGAGATCGGGCTCGCCGTGCTCGCGACGACGCTGTCGCTCGTCGTCATCTTCGCCCCGGTGTCGTTCATGTCGTCGATCTCGGGGCGGTTTTTGTTCCAGTTCGGGATCACGGCCACGGTCGCGATCCTGGTGAGCCTCCTCGTCAGCTTCTCGCTGACGCCGATGATGAGCGCGCGCCTGCTCCGGGGCGAGGGCGGCCACGCCCACGGGGGGGCGAGCGGCGACGGGGGGGCGCGCCGCGGCTTCTACGGCAGGATCGAGGCCTTGTACATGCGGGCCCTCTCGTTCGCGATGCGCCGCCGCGCGATCGTCGCCGCCTTCGGGCTCCTGGTGGTGGCGTCCGCGGCGCCGCTCTACGGGCTCGTGAAGCAGGAGTACATCCCCTCCGGGGCGGACGACGCGGAGTTCGAGATCCGCGTCTCGGCGCCGCTCAGCGCGAGCATCGGCGCGATGGACGACGTGATGCGGCGGATCAGCGACGACGTCAGCGAGGTGCGCGGGGTGCGGAGCGTGCTCGTCACGGCCGGCGGCAGCTTCGTGAGCGGCGTCAGCTCGGGAGAGGCGTTCGTCCGCCTCGCGCCGCACGACGAGCGCACCTTCTCCGTGACGCGCCTGCTCCGGGAGACGCTCGCCGGTAACCCGCTGCGCGCCTTCCAGGGGAACTACTCGCAGCGCGACGTGATGCAGGAGGTGCGGCGCACGCTGCGCAAGTACACCGATCTCCGGATCTCGGTCCGCAACGTGCCTTCGTTCAACATCGGCGGCGGCAACTTCGAGATCGATTTCGCCATCCAGGGCCCCGAGATCAGGGCGCTCGAGCGCTACGCGAACGAGCTCCGGGAGCGCTCCGCGGAGCTCGGCGGCATCGTCGACGCGGACGTGACGCTGAAGATCGACAGGCCCGAGCTCCGGGTGGTCATCGATCGCGCGCGGGCCGCGGATCTCGGGGTCCGGACGGAGGACATCGCGACCGCGCTGCGCCTCATGGTGGGGGGAGATCCGTCGGTCTCGCGCTTCCGGGACGAGTCCGCGAACGAGAACTACGACGTTCAGCTAAGGCTCATCGAGGAGGATCGCGACGGCCTGGAGGCGGTGCGCCGCCTGTACGTGCCCCGGACGACGCGGGCGGCGGCGGCTCCGGGCGGTGGCGGCGGCGCGGCGGCGCCCGCCTCGGCGTCGCCGCTGCTCCGGGGGGACCTCGTGCGCCTCGACAACCTGGTGCGCATCGAGCGGGCGGAGAGCCCGTCCCGGATCGACAGGCTCGATCGCCAGCGCGTCTCGAGCCTGCGGGCCGGCGTGGGGCCCGGCTTCGCGCTGGCGGACAGGCTCGAGGCGCTGCGCGGCGCCGCGCGGGAGATGGACATGCCCTCGTCCTACTCGTTCAGCGTGCGAGGGCGCGGGGCCGAGCTCGAGCGCACGTTCAACGAGTTCATCTGGGCGTTCCTCCTGTCGATCGTGCTCATGTACATGATCCTGGCGTCGCAGTTCGAGAGCCTGGTTCACCCGATCACGATCCTGCTCGCCCTGCCGCTGTCGGTGCCGTTCGCGCTGCTCAGCCTGTGGGCGACCGGGAACACGCTGAACCTGTACTCGGCGCTCGGGTTCCTCGTGCTGTTCGGCGTGGTGAAGAAGAACTCGATTCTTCAGGTCGACCACATGAACAAGCTCCGCGCGGCGGGCATGCCGCGGGCGGAGGCGATCCTCCAGGCGAACCGCGATCGGCTGCGGCCCATCCTGATGACCACGCTGGCGCTCGTGGCGGGCATGCTGCCGCTCTGGCTGGGCACGGGGCCCGGCGCCGAGGAGCGCCACGCGATCGCCGTGGTGGTCATCGGCGGTCAGTCGCTGAGCCTCTTTCTCACGTTGGTCGTCACGCCGGTCTCGTACTCGCTGCTCGACGATCTCGGGCGGAGCGAGCGCTGGTCGCGGGTCCAGGCCCGCGCTTCCGCGCTCCGCGCCGCGGTGTCCGGGCAGATGAGCCGGCTGCGCTCGCGCGGGACGACGTAGGCTCGCCTCGCCGGGCGGGGGCCTACGCCTGTCGATGGATCAACCCTGCGCCATCCATTCATCCCTCCGACACGGCCCGTCCTGACGCTACTGCGGGAAGTCGGGCCGAGAGGTGAACCGCCATGCAGGACGCCCGAGCGGGCGAGGCTGTGAGATCCAGCAAGGCGAGGTCAGGGGCGCAGATTGCATGAGGATTGCATGGCAGGGACGGGCACTGGACGGGGCCGCGATCCGGGACGAAGCGCGACAGAGGTCGATCCAGATCGGGCAGCCGCGATCGCGCGGCTGGGCAGGCCGAGCGGCCTGCATCGGCGGCTCCACGTCACGACGCAATGCCCGGAAGATCCCGGGATGGGGGTAGATCATGGTGAAGCAAGCAGAGATCGCGCAGGGAATGGTCGTCCGGAGCTCGGACGGCGAGAAGCTGGGCAAGGTCACGCGGATCGACGCGGGCACGTTCGAGATCGAAAAGGGCTTCTTCTTTCCGAAAGAATACATCGTGCATTACGACGAGGTGGCAGGCGTCCGGAACGGGGAGATCATCCTCACGCAAGACCGCGACCGCCTCGTCACGGCCCGCGACCAGGGGCGCGCGGCCGAGGGCGAGATGGGAGACGGCGGCGAGATCCGCGTGCCGCTCGTGGAGGAGGAGATCGCGGCCGGGAAGACGGTGCGGGAGGTCGGTCAGGTCCAGGTCAAGAAAGAGGTCGTGACCGAGGAGAAGCAGGTCACCGTGCCCGTGTCGCGCGAGGTCGTGAACGTCGAGCGCGTCCCCGCGAGCGGCGAGCGCCCGATCGCGGCCGGCACGATGTTCGAGGAGGAGTCGATCAGCGTGCCTGTCCGCGAGGAGGAGGTGGAGATCTCGAAGCGGCCCGTGGTGAAGGAAGAGGTCCGGATCAGCAAGGACGTGGTCCAGGAGCAGCAGCAGGCGCGGGCGACCGCGCGCCGCGAGAAGGCCGAGGTCCGGACCGAAGGCCAGGTGCAGCGCGACGACGAAATGCCGGCAGCCGCGCCCGAGCAGATGCCGATGGAGCGGGCGACCGGCACGGGAGGCAGGAGAGGCTGAGCGCCAGCGCGCCCCTCGACGGGCCCTCGCCGTGCACGCCGGTGACATCCTCGCGCGCTGCGGGAGGCAGGGGGTCGCCGCCGCGCCCTGACCGGCTACCCGGCTCGTGGACGCCCGCGCGGTTGGTGCAGGACGCGCGGTTGGCGCAGGACGTGGCATGGACATCAGGGCCGCTTGACAGGATCCGGGGTCGGCCCGAAGGCCCGCCCACGCCACCGCGCGCCCTCAAGCGCGCGCCCTCACGAGAGCACGAGGTGTCGACCTCCATGTCCTCGCCCGACGCGCCCGACCCCTCCATGAGCCCGCCGCCTCGAGACCCCGAGCCGCGCCGCGCGCGCAAGCCAGCTCGCGGCGGGCGGGCCGGGCGCCCGCCCCGCGCCGAGCAGATGCCCTACGAGCACAAGGGGAGCCTCTACCTCGGCGGGTTCGGCCGGTACCCGATCCTCACGCGCGAGGCCGAGATCGAGCTCGCGCGGAGCGTCGAGGAGGGCGAGCGAGCCATCTTGCGCGCGCTCCTCGATGCTCCGCTCGCGCTGCGCGAGCTCGGCGCCGTCGGCGAGGAGCTCGCGGCGCGACAGATCCGCCTGCGCGACGTGCTCCGCGCGGCCGACGAGGAGGACCTGACCGACGAGGAGATCGCGCGGCGCCTCATGTCCGTGCTCCGGCGCGCAGGCGCGCTGGCCCGGGCGCGCGCGGCGGGGGAGCCGGTCGAGCCGGGAGAGCGCGCGGCGATCCTGGAGGAGATCGAGCGCATCCGCCTCCACCGCCGGCTGCTCGATCGCATCGTCGGCGCGCTCCGCGCGAGCGCCTCGAAGGACGAGGCGACGCGCGCGACGCTCGAGGCCATCGAGGAGGGCCGCCGCGCCGCGGACGACGCCAAGGCCCGCCTCGTCGAGTCCAACCTCCGCCTCGTCGTCTGGTTTGCCCGGCGACACCTGAAGCGCGGCCTGCCGCTCCATGATCTCATCCAGGAGGGGACCATCGGCCTGATGCGCGCGGCGGACAAGTTCGATCCTCGGCGCGGCCATCGCTTCACCACCTACGCCTCGTGGTGGGTCGAGCAGCAGATGACGCGCGCCGTCGCCGAGCAGGTGAGGACCATCCGCGTGCCGCTCCATTTCCAGGAGCGCCGCCGGAGGGTGTGGCGAGCGCGAAGAGAGCTCGCGCCCGAGCTCGGCCGCGAGCCCACCGAGGACGAGCTCGCCGAGGAGAGCGGTCTGTCGCCCGAGGATGTGCGCGCGGCCCTCGAGCTCGCTCCCGAGCCGCTGAGCCTCCAGGCCCCCGTCGGCGAGCAGCAGGACACCGTGCTGGGCGATCTCATCCCCAGCCGGACCGCCCAGGCGCCGGACGAGGAGGTCGCCGAGGCGCAGATGCGCCGGCAGGCGGCGGAGCTGCTGGACACGCTGCCCCCGCGCGAGCGGGAGGTCCTGCGCCAGCGCTTCGGCCTCGGCGAGGCGCCCGAGCGCACGCTCGAGGAGATCGGTAATTCGCTCTCGCTGTCACGCGAGCGTATCCGTCAGATCGAGGCCGCGGCCCTGGAGCGGCTGCGAGCCGCCTCGAGGAGCAAAGGGCTGAGCGCCCACCTGGGAAACCGCGCCTCCCGGGACCGCCGGGCGAACAAGGGCCCGACACGGCGACGGAGTCCGGCGGCGACGCCGCATCAGCGATGAATCACGATGCGCGTCGACGGGTCTCCCCGCGCGACCTGCACGGCGTGCCACCCCTCGGGCACGGGCGGCTCGGTCCAGTGGAAGAGCCATTTCGCGTCGACCGGCGACAGGTTCACGCAACCGCCGCTCTGCCCGTCTCCCCAGTTGTTGTGCCAGTACGCCGCGTGCAAGAGGTACTTGCTGAAGAAGTGCTGGGTCCAGGGCACCTCGGCCTCGATGAAGTCGTCCGCGTTGACGTGGGGCGTGATGAGCGTCTTCGTCACCCACTTGCGGTTGACGCGGTACTGGCCGAGCGGCGTCGTCGAGGGCGGCACGAGCGGCTCCTCGGACGCCGGCTTCTCGGCCCCGTTGCGCCCGGCCGAGATGAGCGTCGCGAACACGGGCCGGTCGTCCTCGTAGGCGATGAGCCACCCCTCGAGCGCCGCGATCTCGATCCACGTGTTCCTCGGCTCGCCGGCGGCCGGCCGCGCCGCCTCGGCCTCGCCGCCTCGCTGGATGGGGCGCCCCCACGGGGTCTTCGACCTCCGCGGCTTGACCACGACGGCGTCCCGCGCGAGCACCCAGCGCCCCTCCTCGCGGGTCTCCAGGTACACCGATTTGCCGACCTTCTTCGACGCGCCGGTCAGCCCGACCCAGTCGAGGCGCTCCCACACGGCGTCCGTCTTCGAGAGCTGGTCGTCCTCCGTCAGGCGGTACTTGGGGCGCGGCTTGCGGCGAAAGAACGCGAGGGGGAGGCGGAGCTCGGAGGTGAGGTGGACCCCCTGGAAGGTGGCCGGCTCGTAAGGCTTGACCTTGTCCTTCGGCGCGAACGTCAGATCGGCTGTCCAGAGCCACGTGGACCCGCCGACGTCGACCTCCTCCGTCCACGCGAGGGACGACCGCGGGCGGACGGTCATGTGACGCCGATCGTGCAGCCACTTGGGCCACGCCGGCGCGTCGAAGCCCTTCACGTCGAGGAGCCGCTTGAGCCCCAGCGACTCGCCGTAGCGGTACGGCAGCGGCCGATCGACGAGCGGCGCGTGAGGGCGCAGCGCCTCCAGCATGGGATCGCTCGCGTCCAGCGTGGCGCGCTCGCCGTCGACGCAGACGTACCCGCGCGGCTCCACCGCGTAGAACGCCGGGCAGCCCGCGGCGTCGAGGACGGGCTCTTCGCTCTTCAGGCGGACCGAGCCGCCGATCGAGAGATAGCCGAGCCACGGGGCCTTCGCCCGCGGCGCCGACCGGATCCACACGCGGCGACCCTTCGAGTACACGCGCGGGTTCGGCGCTCGCTCCACCGCCACGACCTCCCTGGCGACCGGCACCGTCGGGCCCGCGGCCGAGGGGGCCTTCGCCGGCGGGGCCGGGACGACGGCCGGGGCGCCGGGGTCCGGCAGGCCCGCCGGGCGCTCGCCCGAGGGCTCGGCGACCACCACGCCCTCGCTCGCCGCCGCGTCGGCGCGTGAGCCGGCGTCACGCCGCGACGGTGTGCATGAGAGCCACAACACACAGGCGGCTGCGATGCGAAGGCGGCCAGGCATACAGACGCCCTTTTAACACATCCACGCAGGCCGGCGGAAATCCCCGCCCGACGTGACATCGGCGCAGACGGCTCATCGCGCCGCCCAGACGGCGAGCAGCGCGTACGCGATCGCCACGGCCTGGATCACCGAGAAGCTCAGGACGCCGATCGGCAGGAAATCGAAGAAGCCGAATCGGATGCGCCGCCCGTCGACGTCGCGCAGGTCGGCCCGCTCCGTGAGCGCCTGCGCGAGCGGGCCCGAGGTCGCCGCGGTCAAGAAGAGCGAGCTGCCCGCGCAGACCGACAGCGCCAGGCCGACGTAGACCGCGGGCCCGGGCAGCCGCCCGGCCAGCGACTCCGCCACCTCGAGCAGCGCCGCCATGCTCGGCCCCGCCGAGAACAGCCCCGTGAGCACGCCGGCGAGGAGCAGGAACGCCACGAGCTGCACGGACGGCGCGACCGGCAGCCGCTCCAGCGCGCGCGCGATCTCGTCGAACAGGCCGGTGCGCCGCACCGCCCCGACCATCACGAAGAGCGAGAGGAGGAAGAGCACCGCCTCGACGTCGAGCCCCGTCCTCGCGAGCTTCTCGCCGAGCTTGCGCGCCATGAGGAGCGCCGCGCCGGCGCCGAGCCAGCACACGAGCTCCGGGCCGACGCCGAGCTCGGCCGGCAGGAACAGCCACGCGGCCACCATCGCGGAGAGCGACGCCGCCGCCGGCGCGAGCAGGCGCCGGTCGACGCGCACCCGCCGGTGCAGCGCCTCCATCGCCGCGCGCGTGAGCCGCGCCGACACCGGATCGCGCGGCACGCCCGCGGCCGGGCGCGCCGCGACGCGCACCACGAGGAGCAGCGCGCAGAGCGCGCAGAGGGTCGCCGGGGCGGCGCGCGCGAGGTAGGCGCCGAACGTCATGCTGCCCCGGCCGAGCAGCAGGATGGCCGGGAAGTCGCCGATCGGCGTGGCGGCGCCGCCCAGGTTGCACGCGACGAGGAACAGGCCGAGCACCCAGGACACGTACCGCTGCCGCGTGCCCATGAGCTTGAGCAGCGCGAGCAAGACCGGCAGGACCAGGACGAGCGCCGTGAGGTTGTTGACGACGCCGCTCACCAGGTACATCGCGACCGAGAACACGACGAGGACGCGGAACGGCTCGGCGCCGCTCAGCCGCGTGGCCGCGACCGCGAGGCGATCGAAGAGCCGCGAGGCCGCGAAGAGCTGGGACAGCAGCCCCAGGGTCACCAGGATGACGAGCACGTCCCACGGCACCTCGGCGAGCAGGCGCTGCGTGGTCGCGACCCCGAGCAGCGTCGACGCGAGGCAGGCGAGGGCCGCGCCGCCCGTCACGACGAGCACGCGGCGCGACGGGAGCGCGGCCTGGAGCAGGAGCGCGCCGAGCAGGATGGCGAAGAGCGTGGCCTGGGGCGTCGTCACGTCGCCTCGCGCAGGGGCGCGCGCTCCCGCGGGCCGCTCGCGCCCCCGGCGGCGGCCGCGGGCGCGGGCTCGCGCGAGGGCGGCCCCACGAGGCGAGAGAAATCGCTCCGGCTCGTCTCGACCATCCAGCGCGGGTAGACCGTCATGGGGCGGCCGAGGATGTCCCAGCCGATCAGCGAGCGGAACTGGGTCCGCACGTCGGGGCCCGAGACGCGCAGCCACGAGGGGCTCACGTGGGCCGAGTGCCCGTCGGTGCCGTAGACGAAGGTGAGCAGCGCGCTCCGCCGCCCGGCCCAGCGCTGGAGATCGGACAGCGCGACCGGCACCATGAGCCCGTCGTAGTTCGCGAGCACGCGGTGGAAGTCCGGGTCGAGGCCGCCCGCGTCCGTGACGAGGCCCGCCTCCACGCCGGAGAGCCGCGGCACGAGCGCGTCGAGGCAGTCCGCCTCCAGCCCCACGACGAGCAGCCGGGTCACGCCGCGGAGCGCCTCGATGACGCCCGCGGGGTCGAGCGGCGCGTCGGGCTCGCCGGCGAGCCACCGCTCGGCGACGAAGTCGAGGACGGGGAACTCGCGCCCGAGGTGGTCGCGGGCCTCGTGGACGAGCGAGACCCCGCCGGCGTCCATCAGCTCGCGCAGGAACAGCCGCGCCGCGGAGCGCATGCCGAGCTCGGCGGCCGCCATCCGGAACGCCTGCCCGATCGCGGGCGGCAGCGCCATCAGGCCGGCTCCGTGCCGGCGGAGGCCGGCTCCGCCCCGGCCCCGGCGCGCCCGGCCCCGGCGCGCTCGGCGCGCGCGAAGAGGGCGTCGAGCAGGCTGACCATCGCGGCGTTGGCCAGCGCGTGGTGCGGCGGGCCGTCGGTGAGGCAGTCGACGAGCGCGGCGAGCTCCGGGGAGCCCTCCGGCGCGAGGCGCGTGAGCGGCGCGAGCGGGAGGGACAGCGGGTAGTCGTGGTCGTCGTCGCGCGCGAGGTGCGGCGGCAGGCGGAGCGGCACGGGCAGCGACTCACCGGCGCGCGGCGGGCCCTCGCCGGGCCCGAGCGCCTCGAGCAGGAGGCCGAGCAGGCAGATCAGCGTGTAGCTCGCGCCGCGGTGGTGGATCGGGCCCTCTCCGACGATGCACCGGACGACGAACGCGCGCTCCTCCGCGTCGGGGATCCAGGGCGCGAGCAGCGCCTCGATCCTCGAGGGGCGGATGAGCGCGGACACCGCGGACGAGGACAGCGGCGGATGATGGTGCGGGCCGTGATGATGAGGGTGCGGGCCGTGATGAGGTCGGGGCGGAGGCATGCGGGTGGACCAGGTTAACCCGTCGCGGCGGCGTCGTTCCATGCGCGATCCGCGCGTCGCTCCCCGCGCGGCCACGCGGCGAGGCCGCGCGGCGCGACGCGCAACGCGCGCGTCCGGGCGTGGCGCGGCGCGGCGCCGCCGCGCATCGCGCCGACGGTCGCCATCACGCCGGCTCGCCCGTCGCCTGGCAGCAGGCCTGGCCGGGAGGCCGCCGGATCCGGTCGAGAGACGATGACGCCGCCCGCGTTGCAGGGTACATGCTCCGCGCCGTGGAGGAGCCGATGCACACCCCGGACGCCGTCTTCGAGGACGCCCTCGCCGCGCTCGGCGCGGGGCCCTCCGCGCTCTCGGCCGACGCGGCGCGCTCGCTGGACGACGCGGGCTACGTCCTGTTCCGCGCGGTGGTCGACCCGGCGTGGCTGTCGGCGCTGCGCGAGGACTGCGACGGCGCTCGCCACGACGAGGGCCGCATGAGCCAGGGCGGCAACCAGCAGCTCGGCTGCGTCGGCACGCGGCGGGGCGCCCTCCGCGCGATCCAGTGGCCCCGGCTGCTCGCCGCGGTCTGGCACGTGCTCCGCAGGCCGTTCGTGCTGGGGTCCGTCGCGTGGCGCAACCCGCGGCACGGGCTCGGGCAGCAGGGCCTCCACGCGGACTGGAGCGGGCGGGGCGATCCGGGCGCGTACCACGTCGTCACCGCGCTCTGGTACCTGGACGATCTCGAGCCCGACAACGGCCCGACGCGCGTGGTGCCTGGGACACACAAGCTGCGACGGTCGCCGCCGAAGAGCTTCGCGGACCCGGCCAGTCACCACCCGCAGGAGATGGCGGTCCAGGCGGAGGCGGGCTCGGTGCTCGTCTTCAACGGCCATCTCTGGCACTCCGGGACGCGCAACCGGAGCGGCGCGCCGCGGCGGACGCTGCAGTGCTGCTTCATCGGGCGGGAGCACCGGGACACCTCGCCCACCGCGGTGGACGACGCAAATGGCCTGTCCCCGGCGGCGCGCCTGGTGCTCGGCGCGATGGAGTCCGCCGGGCGGCGGTCGCTGGGGTGAGCGGATTGAAAGGCAAGGGGACACGCGATGAAAATCAGCAGGTGGGGGAGGGGCCGGTGTGATGCCCCGGCGACGCGGCCCGGAGACGGCGCGACAAGGGAGCTTGTATGTCGCCTGCATCGATGTTAGCAGCCTTGTCCGCAAGCTGTTTTTGTTGCACCGTGCGCAAGCCTGTTCTATTATCTTGAAATGTAAGCTGCATTGCATTCTGGCCGCCGTCGGTGCCGCGTTTCAGCCCAGGTGACCGGACGCCGCAACCGCCGCCCATCGAGGCGGCGCTTTCTCGAATGCCTGAAACATCAACTGTGAAGGAGTAGGCACTGATGGCCGCATCGCCCAATGTGCTGCTGCAGTCCGACGTGGACGCGCAGGAGACCCAGGAGTGGCTGGACGCCCTCGCCGCGGTCCTCGCCAAGGAAGGACCGGAGCGCGCCCATTATCTCATCGAGCGCTTGATCGAGACCGCGCGCGAGCAGGGCGCCGACATCCCCTACAGTGCCAACACCGCGTATATCAACACCATCCGCGCCGAGCAGCAGCCCAAGTATCCCGGCGACACGACCGTCGAGAACCGCATCCAGGCGTTCCTGCGCTGGAACGCGATGGCGATGGTCGTGCGGGCCAACAAGCACACCAACGTGGGCGGCCACATCGCCTCTTACGCGTCGTCGGCCACGCTGTACGAGGTGGGCTTCAACTGGTTCTGGAAGTCGCCCCTGAGCCCGGACGGCGGCGATCTGGTCCTCTTCCAGGGCCACTCGATCCCCGGCGTGTACGCGCGCGCCTTCCTGCTAGGCCGCCTCACCGAGGAGCAGCTCGACAACTTCCGCCAGGAGGTCGGCGGCAAGGGGCTATCGTCCTATCCGCACCCCTGGCTGATGCCGGATTTCTGGCAGTTCCCGACCGTGTCGATGGGCCTCGGGCCGCTGCAGGCCATCTACCAGGCGCGCTTCATGAAGTACCTGGAGAACCGCGGCCTGGCCAGGACCGAGGGGCGCAAGGTCTGGGCGTTCCTGGGCGACGGCGAGATGGACGAGGTCGAGTCGATGGGCGCCATCGGCGTGGCGGGCCGCGAGCAGCTCGACAACCTGATCTTCGTCATCAACTGCAACCTGCAGCGCCTCGACGGCCCGGTCCGCGGCAACGGCAAGATCATCCAGGAGCTCGAGGCCGTGTTCCGCGGCGCGGGCTGGCACGTCATCAAGCTGATCTGGGGCACGCACTGGGACGCGCTCTTCGCGCGCGACAAGGAGGGCATCCTCAAGAAGCGCATGATGGAGTGCGTGGACGGCGAGTACCAGACCTTCAAGTCCAAGGACGGCGCCTACGTGCGCGAGCGCTTCTTCAACACGCCGGAGCTGAAGGCGCTGGTGGCCGACTGGACCGATGACGACATCTGGCGCCTGAACCGAGGCGGCCACGACGTCTTCAAGGTGTTCGCGGCCTACAAGGCGGCGACCGAGAAGAAGGGCCAGCCGACGGTGATCCTCGCCAAGACGATCAAGGGCTACGGCATGGGCTCCGCCGGCGAGGCGCAGAACATCACCCACCAGCAGAAGAAGATGACGCGCGACTCTCTTCTGCACTTCCGCGATCGCTTCGGTATCCCGCTCTCGGACGAGCAGATCGACGCGATGCCCTACATCAAGTTCGAGGAGGGCTCGCCCGAGCTCGCCTACATGCGCCAGCGCCGCGCGGACCTCGGCGGCTATTTGCCGATCCGCCGCCAGAAGGGCGACGCGCTGCCGATCCCCGAGCTGTCGGCGTTCGGCGCGCAGCTCAAGGCCTCGGGCGAGGGGCGCGAGTTCTCCACGACCATGGCGTTCGTGCGCATCCTGTCCACGCTGCTCAAGGACAAGAACGTCGGCCGCCACGTGGTGCCCATCGTGCCGGACGAGTCCCGCACCTTCGGCATGGAGGGCATGTTCCGCCAGTTCGGCATCTGGAACCAGTTCGGCCAGAACTACGTGCCCGAGGATCACGATCAGCTGATGTTCTACAAGGAGAGCCGCGACGGGCAGATCCTGCAGGAGGGCATCAACGAGGCGGGCGCGATGAGCTCCTGGATCGCCGCGGCCACGTCGTACTCGGTGCACAACGTGCCGATGATCCCCTTCTACATCTATTACTCGATGTTCGGGCATCAGCGCGTGATGGACCTGTGCTGGGCGGCGGGCGACTCGCGCGCTCGCGGCTTCCTCCTGGGCGGCACCGCCGGCCGCACCACGCTGAACGGCGAGGGGCTGCAGCACGAGGACGGCCACTCCCACGTCCTCGCCAACATGATCCCGAACTGCGTCTCGTACGATCCGACGTTCGCCTACGAGGTCGCGGTCATCGTGCACGACGGCCTGCGCCGGATGATCGCGGAGCAGGAGGACGTGTATTTCTACATCACCTTGATGAACGAGAACTACGAGCACCCGGCCATGCCGGAGGGCGCGGAGGCCGACATCCTCAAGGGCATGTACAGGTTCCGGAGCGGCGCCCCGTCGAAGGGGCCGCGCGTCCAGCTGCTCGGCTCGGGCACCATCTTCCGCGAGGTGATCGCCGCGGCCGATCTGCTCAAGGCCGACTGGGGCGTGGAGTCCGACATCTGGGGGTGCCCGAGCTTCAACGAGCTGGTGCGTGACGGCCAGTCCGTCACGCGATGGAACCTCCTGCACCCGCTCGAGGCGCCGCGCGTCCCGCACGTGGCGAAGTGCCTCGAGGGGGCGGTCGGGCCCGCCGTCGCCGCGACGGACTACGTGAAGCTGTTCTCCGAGCAGATCCGCCCCTACGTGGGCCGCCGCTACGTCACGCTCGGCACCGACGGCTTCGGCCGCTCGGACACGCGCGAGAAGCTGCGCCACCACTTCGAGGTGGACCGCCGCTGGATCACCGTGGCCGCGCTCAAGGCGCTGGCCGACGACGGCGCGATCGGCCGCGAGAAGGTGACCGAGGCGATCGCGAAGTACGGCCTGGATGTGAACAAGCCCAACCCGGTGGCGGTGTGAGCAGCGCCCGGGGCCGTCGGCGCGGGGCCGCGAGGCCGCGCCCCGCCTGACGGGCTCCTGCCCTCACTCCTCAGTCCTCACGAGGAAAGAATGAGCCAACTCATCGAAGTGAAGGTTCCCGACATCGGCGATTACAAGGATGTTCCGGTGATCGAGGTCGCGGTGAAGCCTGGCGACGTGGTGCAGGCCGAGACCGCGCTGATGACGCTGGAGTCCGACAAGGCGACGATGGACGTGCCCAGCCCGGCCGCCGGCGTGGTCAAGGAGGTAAAGGTCAAGGTCGGCGATCGCGTGGGCGAGGGCTCGCTGGTCGTGATCCTCGAGGGCCAGGGCGCCGCCCAGGCGCCCGCGCCCGCGCCGGCCGCGGCCCCGCAGGCCGCGGCGGCCGCGGCCCGCAGGCCGCGGCGCCCGCGCCTGCGCCCGCCCCGGCGGCGGCCCCGCCGCCCGCGCCGGCGGCGCCCGCGGCCGGCGGCGGCGTGGTCGACGTCAAGGTGCCTGACATCGGCGACTACAAGAACGTTCCGGTCATCGAGATCGGCGTCCAGGTCGGCGACACGGTCACGGCCGAGACGCCGGTCGTCACCCTGGAGTCGGAGAAGGCCACGATGGACGTGCCGGCCGGCACGGCGGGCGTGGTCAAGGAAGTGACCGTCAAGGTCGGCGATCAGGTGTCCGAGGGCTCCGTGGTGCTGCGGGTCGAGGCCGCCGGCGCGGCGCCCGCCCCCGCGGCCCGGCCCGCGCCCGCGCCGGAGGCCGCGCCGTCGGCCACGTCGACGGCGCGCCCCGAGTCGCCCAGCCGGCCGCCCGCCAGCGCGCTCGGCGAGCGCCCGGCGACCGGCGCTCAGGTCGGCGCGCCGCGGGCCGCGCTGCCCGACGGCCCGACCCACGCCAGCCCGGCGATCCGCAAGTTCGCGCGCGAGCTCGGCGTGGACATCTCCCGGGTGCCGGGCACGGGGCCCCGGGGGCGCGTGCTGCACGAGGACGTGCAGCGCTTCGTCAAGGGGGTGTTCGCGCAGCTCGAGGGCGGCGCGTTGCCCGCGGCGGGCGGCGCGGGCGGCGGCGTCACCGGCGGGGGCGCGCTCAACCTGGTGCCCTGGCCGCAGGTCGACTTCGCCAAGTTCGGCCCGGTCGAGGTCAAGCCGCTCTCGCGCATCAAGAAGATCTCGGGGGCGAACCTCGCCCGCAACTGGGTGATGATCCCGCACGTCACGCAGTTCGACGAGGCGGACATCACCGAGCTGGAGGCGTTCCGGAAGGCCATCGGCCCGGAGGCCGAGAAGGCCGGGGCCAAGGTGACCCTCCTCGCCTTCCTGATCAAGGCGTCCGTCGCCGCGCTGAAGAAGTACCCCGAGTTCAACGCCTCGCTCGACGGCGACAGCCTGGTCTACAAGCAGTACTTCCACATCGGCTTCGCGGCCGACACGCCGAACGGGCTGGTGGTGCCGGTGATCCGCGACTGTGACAGGAAGACGGTCTACGAGATCGCGCGCGAGATGGCGGAGCTCGCGAAGAAGGCCCGCGACGGCAAGCTCGGCCCGGCCGACATGTCGGGCGGCAGCTTCTCGATCTCCAGCCTGGGCGGCATCGGCGGCACGGCGTTCACGCCGATCATCAACGCGCCGGAGGTGGCGATCCTGGGCGTCTCCCGGTCCAGCAACAAGCCCGTGTGGGACGGCAAGGCGTTCGCGCCGCGCCTGATGCTGCCGCTCTCCCTGTCCTACGATCACCGCGTGATCGACGGCGCCGCGGCGGCGCGCTTCACGAGCACCCTCTGCCAGCTCCTCGCGGACATGCGCCGCGTGCTGCTCTGAGCGGCGGAGCCCGCGCCGGCTCCTCCCCCCAGCCTGGCGGGCCTGACGCGCCGTCCCACGATCGGGGCGGCGCGGGGGGGGCTCTGCCCAGACGTACCCCAAACGTGACCACCACCCTCCCGCGTTCCTTGACTCTACCGCTCCGGCTGTACGACGGCTGGACGGGCTCGACACAAAGTGGGCTCACGGGGTCGTGTGCGCTAGAGTGCAGAATCGCTGGGCTGGAGGAATGATGGCGGGGGAAGGAGATCCGCTGACGGACGGGGACATCCAGCGCTGGTGCGCCGAGCTGCGGCGCTGGTCGGCGGAGGAGTTCACCGCGCGCCATCAAGGGCTGTTCCTGCTCGTCGGGCAGCCGAGCAGCGCGAGCGAGAGGGTCGATTTCGAGACCTGCGACGCCCACAACTACCTCGCGAAGCTGACCCGGGCCTCGCGGTCCGATCACGACGAGCTGCGCGTGCTCCGGATCGAGAAGTCGTCGCGCAACCCGTACACGGATCGGATCTCCCTCGGCCGCGCGCGCAACTGCGACGTCGTGATACGCCACCCCTCCGTCTCCAAGCTCCACGCCCACATCCGCGTGGAGGCCGGCGAGCGCTACACGATCGCGGACGTCGGCTCTCATAACGGGACCCGCGTCGACGATCGCCCCCTCGTCCCGCACAAGCCGGAGCCGTTCATGACCGGCAGCGTGATCTCCTTCGGGACGGTCGTCACCCAGGTGCTCAACGGCGAGCGCCTGCGCCGGGAGCTCCTGCGCTTGGTCGGCCCCCTGAGCGTCTTGAGCGGACGATGAGCGCCCGCCCCTCGGCGCGCGCAGGGGCGCTCAGCGCGTGCGCGCCCTGGTGAGCGCGCCGAGCCAGGCGCGGGGAGCCCCGCCGTCCTGGTCGGTGGGCGCGTGGAGGCCGCGCTCCCTGGGCGCGTGGAGGCCGCGGGGGCGGCGGTCGAGCCCGCGGGGGCCCGGGGCCGCGCGGGGCGGCGCAGGCGGAAGCCGGCGGTCGACCAGGTAATCGTACGCGATGCGCGGCAGGTTGACGCCCGGGGCGGCGCCCGCGTGGTCCCAGCGGGGGTACCGGGCGTTGACGTCGAGGGTGTACAGCCCGCCATCCCGCGCGTCGCGGACGAGCTCGATCTGGAAAGGCCCCTTCAGCCCGAGCTTGCGGGCGACCTCGCGGCCGGCGGCGCAGACCGCGGCGTCGGCCGCGGCCTCGACGAGGGCGCCCTCGCCGGCGGGGGGCGGCGCCGCGCGGAGCTCGCGGCCGCGAGACCCCGCGAGCAACTCCCCCCGCTCGTCCGCGAGGCCGTGAAACGACGCCCGATCGGCGGCGCTGGACGGGATGTGCTCCCGGATGATCAGCTCGTCCCTGAGGCGGTGGACCTGGGGGTGCGCGAGCAGCGCGGCGCGCGTGTCGAAGACGCGCGCCTCGCCCGAGCCGCCGAGGAGATCGCCCCGGATCCCACCCCAGCCGGACGCGCGGCGCGGCGTGACGAGGATCGGCTCGCGCAGGCGGGCGAGGCCGGCCGCGAGGTCGCCCGTGGGCCGCAGCGCGCGCGGCGCGAGGACCTGCTTCACCTCGCAGAGCCGGTAGAAGCTCTCCTCGTCGAGGAGGGACCAGCCCACGTCGTCGTCGTTGAGGAGGAAGAGGAAATCCCTCGATAGCTCTCGCCGGTACCGGTAGAGGAGATCCAGCTGCGGATCCGTCCCGTAATAGAGCGGGATCCTGCGCCCGAGGGCGCCGCGGAGCCGCGCGCCGAGGTCGAGCAGGCGCGCCGCGGACTCGTCCTGATGCACGTCGTCGAAGCCGGGGAGGAGGCAGGTGGCGCTCACGTGACGCGAGCGCATGACGCCGTCGGCCGGGTCGGTCGCGGCCGCGATGACGGGGATCCCCGCCTCGTCGAGCGCGCGGATCAGCGTGGGATCCCCGAGCACGAGCGCGGGAGGGCGCCGGGGGGAGAATCGATGAAACGCGGTGTCGTGTTGATTCATGGCTACCCGGGAGGTGACGGGAGCGGCCTCGTCTGGGGGCTCCCCGCCGGAACGTCAGACCCCATCGAGCCGCGAGGACGGCCGCGCGCTCGCCCGGCGCGGCTCGCCTGGCGCGGCCGCGGCGAGCGCGCGCGACACGTCGACGCGCTCGCCGAGCAGCTGCCGGGCGCGCCAGACGCCCGACACCGAGCGGATGAAGCTGCGATGATCCTGGCCGAAGTCGATCCGGGGCACGGCGAACGGCGCGTCGGGCGAGCTCTGGAAATCGGCGGCGCTCGCGTGGCCGGACGGGCTGTTGGTCACCGCTCCCCGGAAGCCGAGCGCGCGCAGGGTCGCCGTCTCGCGAGGGCCGAAGTCGGCGCCCACGTGCCCGTTCGGGTAGCAGAAGATGGGGACCGGGCACCTGGCCTCGGCGCGGAGGCGCGCCCAGGACTCGGTGATCTCCCGCGCGGACTGCGCGTCGTCGGTCCGGGAGAGCACCGGGTGCGTGACCGTGTGGGCGCCGAACGTGATGCCGCGCGCCTCCCAGGCGCGGACGTCGTCCCACGACATGGGCGCGTAGCGCGCGGGCGGGCGCTCGGGGAGCTCGACCTCGGCGGCGGCGGCGAGGCGCTCGATGGCGCGGAGCTTCTCGGACTCCGGGACGTGCTTGCAGCGCTCCATGAAATCCCGGGCGAGGCGCGCCCGACCGCGCCTGTCGTCCAGGCGATAGACGAGGAGGACGCCGCCCAGCCACACGCTGATCTCGCGGCGCCGCGTCGTCTGGAACACGTGCTCCACGCGGTGCCACCAGCACCACAGCTTGCCGTCGAGGTAGCCGGTCATGACGAAGATGGTCGCCGGACAGTCGAACTCGGCGAACAGCGGGGCGGCGACGGTCGCCTGATCGAGGGTGCCGTCGTCCAGCGTGAAGGCGACGGCCCGGTCGAGCGGCGGGGCCTCGCCCGCGAGGCCGCGAAAGACCCTCTCGAGCGACACCACCGGGTAACGCTCGCTCCGGAGGAACTCCAGCGCACGCCGGAGATCGCGCGGATCGACGCCCGGGACGCCGCGCGCCGGATCCGCCAGGCGATGCAGCACGAGGAGGGTCGCGCGGCCGCGCATCACCCGCGCGAACGGCCGGGTCGCCCAGGGCACGGTCAGGAGATCCTTGAGCCAGTCGACAACCGTGGACATCGTTCGCCCCCTCCCTTCTCCGCGTCGTTGCGTCGTTGTGTCCCGGCGCCCGCTCAGCTCGGCGGCGCCGTCGGCGAGCGCGGCCGCGCGCCGGCCGCGGCGCCGCCGCGCGGCGCGCCCTCGCCGCGGTCCGCCGCCTCGCGGGGCGCGCTCGGGCCGAGCTCGCGCGGCGGGGCGGACGCTCCCTTCACGTGGGCGACCAGGGCGCTCGGCCGGACGGTGGGCTTGCCGCGGGGGTGCTGCCGCACGAGCAGCAGCGTGTAGAGATCCATGTACCGCTCGACCATCCGGGCCGCGGAGTAGCGCTGGAGCGCGACCTTCCGGCCATTCCGCCCCATCCGCGTGGCGAGCGCGGGGTCGTCGCGCAGGTGGGTCAGCCTGGCCTCGAGCGCCTCGGTGTCCCCGGAGGGCACGAGGAAGCCCGTCAGCCCGTCGGTGACGGCCGTGGGCACGCCGCCCACGGCGGTCGCGACGACGGGGAGGCCGGCCGCCATCGCCTCGAGGACGGCGAGCGGCAGGCCCTCGGACAGGGAGGACAGGGCGAACGCGTCGAGCGCGGCGAGGATCCGGGGGACGCCGTGCCGTTCGCCGAGGAAGAGCGCGCGCTCGGACAGGCCGAGCTCGCGCGCGAGCGCAACGAGCGGCGCGCGCTCCGGGCCATCGCCGACGAGGAGCAGCCGCCCGTCTCCGGGCAGCGCCCGCGCGGCCGCGCGCAGGAGCAGCGCGTGGTCCTTCACCGGGGCGAGGCGCCCCACGGTCCCGACGACCCAGGCCTGCTGCGAGATGCCGAGCTCGGCCCTGACGCGGGCCCTGGCCACCGGGTCGGGCGCGAACCGCGAGAGATCGACGCCGTTGGTGACGACGTGCAGCTTCGGAGGGGTGACCTGCCCCTCGCTGAGCATGACCTCGGCGGTGGGCCGCGACACCGCGACGTGGGCGTCGACGAACGCGGCGGCGGCGTGGCGCAGCCATGGCCGGGCTCGCGGGTCGTCGACGACGCCGTGCCGCGTGTGGATGACCGGGGCGCGGTGCAGCCACCCGGCGGGCGCCGCGTAGAGGAGCGGCTGCAGGTTGTGCACGTGGACGAGCGAGGTGCCCCACGCCGCGAAGCGCGAGACGAGCCGGGCGGTGATGCTCACGTCGAACCCGCGGCGCTTCGGCAGGAGCTGCACCTCGACCCCCCGCCGCCTGAGCTGCTCGGCGCGCGGGCCATCCGGATCGTCGGAGATCGCGATCACCACGACGTCGTGGCCTGCGGCGCGCTGGAGCGTCGCCAGATCGACGACCACCTGCTCGGCGCCGCCGACCTTGAGGCTGCTCACCACGTGCGCGATCGCGAGCTTGCACGCGAGCCGCGCCCCGGTCCGGCCGCGGCTCGCCGCGCCGTACACGTCACAAGGTTCCATGTTCCCCCCCTCGACCGGATGGTAAAGAGTCAAACCTCGCGGCTCGCCCGGCGCCCCCCGCGCTGCGTGGCCCCCGGCTCGTGGCCTCTCCGAGCGGCGGCGCGGCGCTCGTCCCCCCTCCGGCGCAGCAGGGCGACGAGGAACGGCGCGTCCTGGGCTCGAGGAGCGCCAGCGCTGCAGCACGCCGCGCCCGACGCGCGGCGGACGGCAGAGAAGTTGGTTGGAGTGGAATATACGCCGGATCCGGAAGGCGGCAATGCAAAACAACGACAGTCGGTAAACGAGCTCCGTAAAATGATTGCTATCCAGGCGCGACCGCGCGTCGCGCGCTCGCTCCGGATGGATGCGATCCGTCCGCGACTGCCGGGTTCGACGGCATCGTCGGTCTTCTCCCGCGGCCGCAACGGAGAACACGCCTCGATGTCAGCCGTCGAGTGATAGAGAGGGGTGTTGAATAAGGCGCGATGGTTCGCCGGCGAGGTCTGCGAGGCGAATGACCGCGTCCTCGCCCCGGTCGCGGCCCTCCGGGAGCCGGAGCCCGGCCTGCCTCACGTCGGCGAGATCGGCCGCGATACGGCGCGTCCTGGTCACCGCTGTTTTGCTCTGACGGAACGCCGCGCCTCGTGCTCGTGATAACCACGCATCGACGCCGCGCGCCTTGGCGGTGCGGAGCTCGCCATGATAGCTTCGCGTCCGATGTCGAGCTGTGATGTTCACGCAAGTTCGATCTGCCCCGTGCGCCGCGCGCTCTCCGCTGCTCTGCTCGGAGCAGGGCTTTGCGCCGCCTCGACCCTCGCGTGCTCGAGCGACGCGCCGGGCGGCGCCGGTGCGGGCAGCGGCGGCGCCGGCCCGGGCGGCGGCGGCGCCGGCCCGGGCGGCGGTGTCGCCCCGAGCGTAGCGGTGGCGACCTCATCGTCCTCTCTCGGCGGAGCCTCCGTGTCGTCGGACGACGGGAGCTGGCTCGCGCTGCGCTGCGCGAGCGACGCCGACTGCGGCCCTGGCGGCCGGTGCGCCGCGGCGGACGACGACGATCCTCATTTTCGCGGGGGGCCGGCGGGCGGCTATTGCACCAAGGCGTGCCGTTCGGACGCCGACTGCGGGCCTGGGAACACGTGCAAGGACGCGGAGGACGGCGGCGTGTGCTTGCTCGGATGCACGCCCGCCGAGCCGCGCCTCACGCACATCGACGATGAGCTCGATCCGGACAAGTGCCACGGTCGCGAGGATCTCGGGTGCTTGCCGTCGAGCGGAGACGCGAGCCGCGGCGCCTGCGTCCCGGTGTGCGGGTCGGACGCGCAGTGCCCCGGGCGCCGGTGCGATCCCCTCCTCAGCGTCTGCGTGGACACGCCGAGCGCGGGGCGCCCCGCAGGCGCCCCGTGCCCGGGGACCGGGGAGGAGTGCGCGGGCGTGTGCCTGCGGGACACGGAGGGGAACTCTCAGTGCACGAGCCGGTGCGTGCTCGGCGGCGAGCTCTTCTCGACCTCGGACTGCGGAGGTCTCGAGCAGGGGATCTGCATCATCAGCCTCTCGTCGAGCGGTGTAGGCGACGTCGGGGCGTGCGCGATCGCGTGCCAGCAGCATGACGATTGTCAGAACCCGTTTCTGTGGTGCAAGTCCACGCCGGTGACGGACCACGGATTCTGCATCCCCGCGGAGCCGTGTCCCGGGAGCGACGTGGAGTGCCCCGCAGGCTCGGAGTGCACGGAGACGGCGCACGGCCCCTACTGCATCGATGGCAGGATCCCCCTGGGAGACGCCGCGCCGGGCGCGGGCGGCGAGGCGGGCGCCGGCGGCGGCGCGGGCGCCGGGGGCGAAGCGGGCACAGGCGGTGCGGCCGGCGCACCATGATGGATGGCTGTCACCAGTCTGGTCCTGGACGTATTGCTTGCCCTGCGCTCGCCGCTTCGGTAAAGGTTCGCCCTCACAAGGAGACCGGAGCGATGCGTGAGATGATTCGAGCGGTAGGGCTGACGGCCATCCTTCTCGGGGCGGTCGCGTGCGAGGACCCGACCAAGGACAAGGCGAAGGCCACGGTCACCGAGGCGACGAAGCCGGCGCCCCAGGCCGAGGCGCCCGCCGCCGCCGCCGCCGAGGAGCTGGCCATCGATGCCCAGGCGTCGAAGATCGAGTTCGTCGGGTCGAAGGTGACGGGCAAGCACGAGGGCTCGTTCCCGGGCTTCACGGGCAAGATCGCGTTTTCGGCGGACAAGCTGGAGGCGAGCAAGATCGACGTCACGATCGACATGACGTCGCTCAAGACGGATGACGACAAGCTGACCGGTCACCTCAAGACGGCCGACTTCTTCGACACCGAGAAGTTCCCGAAGGCGACGTTCGTGTCGACCTCGATCAAGCCCGGCGGCGCCAGCGGGGCGACCCACACCGTCGAGGGCACGCTCGAGTTGCACGGCGTCAAGAAGACGATCTCGTTCCCCGCGACGGTGAACGCGGCCGCCGACGCGGTGACCGCCAAGAGCGAATTCTCGATCAACCGCAAGGACTTCGGCATCAACTACCCGGGCAAGACGGACGACCTCATCCGCGACGACGTGCTCATCAAGCTCGATATCCGCGCGCCGCGCAAGAAGAGCTGAGGGCCGGCTCGGGGCCGCCACGCACGTGACGCGCCTCGCGTGAAGCGCGCCACCTCCGGGACAATTCGACCCAGGTGCGACATCGTGTCGCACCTGCGCGCGCATGACCCGCCCGACGCCCACCTCTCGTGCTCGCGGCCGAGCCCTGCCGTCCCGGCGCCCGCTGGCATATCGGTTGCGGACGCCTCCCGGAGGAGGTGCAACCGCCCATGCCGCAGATCGACTCATGGCTCAACTCCACGTCCTGGCAGGAGGTTGCCCGGCGCACGGCCGAGTGGGCCATTCACGCCTTGCCAGCCGTGCTGCTGATCCTGGTCCTCGCGCTCGTGCTGCTCAAGGCGCTCCGTTTCCTGTGCCGGCGCATGGAAGTGTCGTTGATGCGGCGAGCCCGCTGCGGTGACGCGAAGACGGTGCGCGAGATCGAGAAGCACTCGGAGGCGCTGCTCCACCTCTTCCGGACGAGCGGGAGGGTGGTCATCGGCATCACGGTGTCGCTGCTCCTCCTCGGTCAGATCGGCGTCGACGTCGCGCCGCTCCTCGTCGCCGTGGGGGTCGCCGGCCTGACCGTCGGCCTCGGGGCGCAGGAGCTCGTCCGCGACGTCATCTCCGGCTTCTTCCTCCTCCTCGAGAGCCACGTCCGGGTCGGGGACGTGGTGATCGTCGACGGCACCGGCGGCCTCGTGGAGCACATCGGCCTCCGCACGCTGACGCTGCGCGACGAGTCGGGGGTGGTCCACATCTTCCAGAACGGGAAGATCGGCTCGCTCGCGAACACGACCAGGGAGTGGTCCGCGATGGTGTTCGACGTGGGGGTCGCGACCAGGGAGGACGTCGACAAGGTCATGCGCGTCATGCGCGAGGTGGCGCACGAGCTCGAGGAGGACAGGCGCTACAAGGCGAATATCGTCGAGCCGCCGGAGGTCCTCGGCGTCGAGTCGTTCGATGACCGCGCGGTGATCGTCCGCGCGCGCATCAAGACGCAGCCCGCCGAGCAGTGGCAGATCGGCCGGGAGTACCGCCGGCGCCTCAAGAAGGCGTTCGACGCGCACGGCATCGAGATGCCGTCCCCTCACCGGCGGCTCTCCTGGGGAGAGGCGAGCCCGCCGGTCAAGGTCAACGTCCGGGCGTCGAGCGGCGTGTCGGACCGCGCCAACGGCGCCCGGATGGACGAGGCCGGCGTCCAGGCCTGACGCCGCCGGCGCCCGCGCTCGGCTCCCCGTGGCGCGTCAGTTCACGAACCGGATGTTGTCCATGTAGTAAGGACCCGAGCCCGGGGTCACGTTGAGGTTGAACTGCAGCTTCACGTCGCTCGGAGACGCGTTGAGCGCGCTCACGGTGGCCGCCGGGAGCTGGGGGAACGTGATGGTGTCGAACGTGCCCGGGGTGTGGCCGTTGAGCACGTGGTTGCCGACCCACTGGTTGTTGATGCCGGCGGACGGGATCGAGATCAAGACCTCGATGGTGCCAATCCAGCTCGGGTTCGGCTGGGCCTTCGACACGAAGAGATCGAGCGCGATCTCGTCGCCCACCGGCGTGAGGCCCGCGGTGCTGAAGCTCGGGCTCTCGATCGCGTTGAACGCGGTCGGGGTCCGGACCTCCAGCGACGAGATGCCCTCCACCACACGGCCCGTGTGGACCGCGAGCTGCGCCTGCGGCGAGGTCCACGCGCCCGGCGTCTCGAACCCGAGGATCGGGTCGTTGACGAGGTACTCCTCCATGACCGTCTTGCGGAACGGGAGGAAGACGTCGATGAGGGCCGGCGAGATCTTGAAGCGCTCCCGGCTGTTCGGGTCGTTCGCGTCGATCGGCTCCGTCTTCTCGGAGGTGTGGGTGAAGACCAGCGTGGTGGGGAACGGAGCGGGCAGGCCGACATCGAAGGCGTCGTCGATGCCGCCTTCACGGTCCTGGGGCTCGTGGCACCCCGAGCAAGCGAGGGTCTGCGCGCGCCCAACGACCTGGTCCACGGACAGGTTGCCGGCGGTGCCGGACAGATCGCTGCCCATGGCGGTCAGCTCGTTCTCGATGTTGGTCCTCAGCGTCGACGCCCCGGTGCCGATCGCGTTCAGGTAGTTGTTCTGGAGGGGGATCATGAGGCTCTCGCCCGCGTTGATCGCGTCGGGCAGCGCCGACGGGTAGGCGAAGCGGTTCATGTCGTCGGCCGCGGCGAGCCTCTCCACGACGTCCGGGAAGATGGTGCTCTGGAAGCTCGTGACCCGCGGATCGCTGGACGCGGCGGGCGAGAAGAGCCTCGCGGCCGGGTTGTCCTTGACGAAGGAGGGGACGACGTCCAGCGAGGGAGCGCCGATGGCGCCGTGCGTGAGCCTGAACTCCCGGAGCGACCAGGCGAGCGGGGGCGACTGGCCGCTCAGGAACTCGTTGGTCCGGATCTGGCCCTGATCAGGGCCCGGGGCGTGGCCGTAATGGTCGATGTGGACGACCGGCTCGAACCCGGGCAGGCCGTTGAAGTAGAAGTCGAGGAGCTCGCTCGCCCGCGTCGCCGGGCTCTTCGCGGGATCGGACTGGTTCAGCCAGAACTCGACGACCGGGCGGCACGCTGCGCGGCCGAGGCTCGGGCTCGGGTTGGGCAGCCGCGCCTCGAAGATGATGAAGTTCCGCTGCAAGCTGTTCGAATCGAGGCGGCCGCCCCGCCTCGCGAAGACGATCCGGTGCTCCCCGCAATTGGAGCCGTCCGGCGGGGCGAGATCGAAGCGGTTCGACAGCGCGATGGCCATGTACGCGTTGTCGGCGTCCGGATCGGCGAACGGGTCGCTCGCGGACTCGCTCCCCACGGCGCGCGGGCAGAGGATCGGCCACCCGTTCGTCGAGCCGGTGGGCTGCTCGGCCGGGTTCGAGGAGCCGGGGGGGTGGATGTCGGCCGTGTTGGCCGCGACATCGTCGCAGTGCGGGACGTCGCTGAATTCCCCATCCGCGCCGGTCCGGTGCGTGTCCATGAACCGCTGGAACAGCGTGGTGGGCGAGAGGCCCGTGACGCCCGACTGGCTGATGAGCTGCTGGAGCACGTCCTCCAGCTTGAACTCGGACACGATGTCGACCTCGGTGACGATGAGCGACTTTCGCTCGTCGATCGAGAACGGCAAGCCGAGCGCCTGGGCGGCCGAGGCGGTATCGCCGTCCACGAGGGCGACCCCGTCGGCGTCCCCCGGCCCGGGATCCGAGCAGGCGACGGGCAGGGCGGCGAGCGCGAGCAGCGCGGCGTGCCGCGCCCGCCGCCACGCCCCGGCGGGGCCAGACCATGAGCGCACCGGAATGCCAGAACTCGAATGCTGAGAGACCATGAAACCTCCAGGACTTGTGACCCCCGCGCTGAGCGGAGCCGCGCGGGACGGCGCGCGCCCGCGGGCGAAGGAGCGGCCGGATCGAGGCGCGCACGGACGAGCGCCCTACCGACGTCGATGTGCCGGAGCGAGCGCGCGCCGACCTGGGGGCGTGTTTCGCCGCCCTCGATGCTGCCGTGGCAGCGCGCCCTCATCGATTCATCGCGTCGACGATCCGGCGACGCCTTGCTCCGCGCCGCACGGTTGCTCCCTGGATGCCGACGAGGCCGCCGGCCCTTCATGCGATCGTGAGCGCCCGTGTCGTTTTTTTATGGTGCGACGGAGGTGAGCCGGCGCACGCGCTCGGTGTAGGCGGTCGAGGGGAAGCGCTGGAGGAACGCCTCGGCGCGCGCGCGCGCCTCGTCGGCGCGCCCGAGGCGCATGAGCGCCTGGATCGCGATGAGCTCCCGCTCCTCCGCGAGCTGGCCGTTCGGGAACTCGCTCCGGTGCGCGTCCAGCGTCGAGAGGGACGCCTCCGGGGAGTCGGCGAGCGCCGCCCGGGCCTGCTCCAGGCGCCGGGCCTCCCGGAGCAGCTCATCGCCGCGCGGCGCCGCGGTGGTCCCCGGCGGCGCCGCGGGCGCGGCCGGTCGGGCGGCGCGCGCCGCCTCCCGGCGCGGGGCGGGCGCGGCCGCGCGCGGCGCCTCGGCCTCGGGCGCCGGCGCGGCGGGCGGAGGGGCGGCCGGCGCAGGCTCCGCGGGCGGAGGGGCAGCCGGCGCAGGCGCCGCGGGCGGCGTGCCGCCGCGCCCCCTGGCGAGCAGGCCCTCCAGCGGCAGGCGCGCGAGCATCGGGGGCGACGCCGCCGGGACGGCGGCGCTCCGGGCCCCGTCGAGGGCGCCGTGGAGCGCGAGCCCGCCGAGCCCGAGGCCGGTCACGAGGAGGAGCCCCTTGGCCCACACCGGCAGCGCGGCCCCGGCGCCCGCGGACGCCTGGAGCGGCGCCACCCGGGCCGCCGTGCGCGCGAGCTCGGCTGGGGTCATCGGCCGGGGGCGCGCGGCGGCGCGGAGGAGCTCACGGGCCCCCTCCGGGGCGCCCCCGCCGTCCTGGTTCCATCGCATCGGATCGCGGCTCATGTTCCCCCTCGACGCGTACGCTCAGCTTCGGTCCTCCGGAGCAGCGCGGCAAACTCTTTCCGCGCGGCGTGCAGCCGCGAGTAGACGGTGCCCACGGGGACGCCGACCAGGCTCGCGATCTCGCTGCACGGCATCTCCTCGATCTCGAACATCACGAACACGGCCCGCCGGTCGAGATCCATCGCCTCGAGGATCTCCTCGAGCTGCACCCTCGCCTGATGGTGGGAGGTGAGCTCCTCGGGGCCCTTCGCGGAGTCCGGCACCTCGTCCACCACCTCGCCGAGCCGCTCGCGCCGCGTGTACGCGCGCCGGCGGTGCGCGGCGGCGACGCGCCGGCAGATGGCGAAGAGCCAGGTCGTGATCGGGCAGGCCCAGTCGAACGCGGGGAGCCGCCGCTGGACGACGATGAAGACGTCCTGGAACGCGTCCTCGAGGTCGGGGTGCCGGATGCCGAACCGTTGCAAGGTCGCCCAGACGAAGCCGCCGTGCTCGGCGTGTAAAGCGGTGAGGTCGCTGGGCGGTCGCCTGACGTGGCCCAGCACCTCCGGTTGCAAGCATTGCTCCACGGAGGGGTGAATGCCGGTGTCCGGGGGATCCTTCATCGAAAGGTGACGCCGAGGCCCCCGAAGACGGTGCCCGCGACGGCCGGCTGCTCGAAGGCCGCCGGGAGGTCGCCCTGGACGCGGAAGCTGTACCGCGTCGCGGGGACGAGCAGGTCGACCCCGGCCTCGATCCGGAGCGGTCCGACCACGCGGACGGCGAGGCGCGGGCCCGCCGCGGCGCTGAGCCACGGCCGCGCGCCCGGGGTCGTGGGGACGACCCTGGGCTCGTCGAGGTCCTCGAAGATCACGGCATGGATGCTCCCGGCGACGAGCCGGCCGCACACGCCGAGCGCCACCGCGCGGCTGCGGATCGCCTCGACGCACGCGCCGAGCCAGCCCGCCGTGATGCCGAAGGCGAACGTCGGGTCGTCCGCGCGCAGCTCCGGCAGCCACAGCGCGCCCGTGGACAGCGTCCAGCGCGGCAGGAACGACCACTCGGCCGACAGGGCAGCGCCGGGCGCGGGCGCGGGGAGGAGGCCGAGGGCGGCGAGCCCGCGCCAGGCGACCGAGAGCGAGGGGGGCGGAGGGGGCTCGGCCGGCGGCGGCCGGGGCGGGGGCTCCGCGGGCCACGGGAACGGCGGCTCCGCGGGCGGGGAGATGGCCGCCGGCGCAGGCGCAGGCCGGGGCGGGGGCGGGGGTTCCGGGTCGGCGGCCGGCGCCGGAGGGGGCTCGGAGAGGTCGGCCTCGGGATCGATCGCGAGGGCGATGAGCAGCGTCGCCGCGGTGGCGATCGGCTCGCACGTCATGGCGCTGTCGGTGAGCTTGCGGACGGCGGGCGGGGCGCCGTCGCAGCCCTCGGTCCGGATCTGGGCCGACCACGCGCCGGGCCGCCCCTGCACCACGGCCTCGATGGAGGGGCCCTCGCCCGTCGCGCCGAGCTCCCGCCGCAGCCGCCGCGAGACCTCGGCGCGGACCTGCGCGGCCGCGGGACACTGCGCCTCGGCGCCCTCCAGGCGCACCCACGACACGTCCGCGGCCCCGCCGTCGCACGCCGCGCGCGCCGCGGCGGGCGCGAGCGCGACGCTCGCGCAGAGGCCCGCGCCGAGCGCGCGCGCCGCCCGCGCGCTCACCAGCGCTCCCGCTCCCCCGCGGAGCGGGGGCGCGTTGTGGGCGATGGGGCGAGTTCGTGGGACGCGGCGCGCCATGAGGGAGGAATGGGTAGAGCCGTTTCCAAGGCGAGGATGGTGTATAGCCGTCCAGCGCGCAAAATCACATCCGATCAGCGGAGCGGCGACGCGGCGCCGGCGTGTGGGATGCGCGCCGGGGGCGCGAGGTGACGCCGGACCGAGATCCTGCGCGCCGTCGGCACCCGGACCGAGCCCGACGGGCCGACTGGAAGACATCCTGAAGCTCGCTCCGCGGCGCCGCGCCCAACCGGGGTTTCGGCGAGCCGTCCACACATCCATCCCAGTCGGCGCGCGCCGCGCGCGCTCGCGTCGAAACGACCTCACCCGCTCCGCGCGAGACGGAGCCGCGCGCGGGGGGGGGCGATGTCCGCTCCGCGGCGCAAACATCGCTTGGAGCGGGGCCAGCGCCGGAAACAGACTGATCCGGACATAACGAATTGACGGACACGCCGCGCGCGCTCTCCACCGCGCTCATCCACCGCGCGTGGCGCCGAGTGACGGTGAAAGGGGCATGTCTCCTGCGCTCGAATGCGATCTGGACAGCGCATTGGCCGGCGGACAATACTCGATCCATGCGCGCGGGGGACGTCGTCGGGGGGAGATTCGTGCTCGTGGAACTCGCTGGCTCGGGCGGGATGGGGGAGGTGTTCCGGGCGCAGGATCGGGTCACCGGCGACACGGTCGCCCTCAAGGTGGTGCTGGGGGGACACGGGCTGGAGACGCGGTTCGAGCGGGAAGCGCAGCTCCTGTCGGAGCTCTCGCACCCCGGTATCGTGCGGTACGTGGCGCACGGCAGGACGCCCTCGGGCAGGTCGTATCTCGCCATGGAGTGGCTCGAAGGCGAGGACCTCTCGCGTCGCCTCCAGCGCGGCCGGCTCACCATCGAAGAGACGCTGGCGCTCGGCGCGAGCGCCGCCGAGGCGCTCGCCGTGGCCCACGCCCACGGCGTCGTTCACCGCGATCTCAAGCCGGGCAACCTGTTCCTCGTCGACGGGAAGATCGACCAGGTGAAGATCCTCGATTTCGGGATCGCGCGGCGGCTCGACGCGACCCCCATGACCCTGACCGGGGTCGCCCTCGGGACGCCCGCCTACATGGCGCCGGAGCAGGCGCGCATCGGGCACGGCGCCCTCACGCCGCGCGCCGACGTGTTCTCCCTCGGCTGCGTGCTCTTCGAGTGCCTCGCGGGCGCGCCCGCGTTCGCCGGCGAGAACCTCCCCGCCATCCTCGCGAAGATCCTCTTCGGGGAGGTCCCCGCGGTGCGCTCGCTCCGCCCCGACGTCCCGCCCGAGCTCGACGCGATCGTCCACCTGATGCTCGCGAAGGAGCCGGAGGAGCGCCTCGGCGACGGCGCGACCGTCACCGTCATCCTGAACGCGCTGCGCGCCCGCGGCGGCGCGCTCGCGCGGAGGGCCGAGCCGGCGCCGCTCGAGGCGCTGACCTCCGGCGAGCAGCGGCTGCTCTCCGTGCTGCTCGTGGGGAAAGCGCCCCTGTCCGAGGTCGAGACCGCGGCGCTCGAGCAGACCCTGCCGGCGGGCGTGGAGGCGCAGCTCAGGGACGTCGTGCTGGCCCACGGCGGGCACATGGAGGCGCTCGCCGACGGCTCCGCGGTGATCGCCATCGTCGCGGGCCGCGGCGCGACCGACCAGGCGGCGGACGCGGCGCGCTGCGCGCTGGCGCTCCGGGAGCTCGTCCCGGGCCGGCCCATGGCGCTCTCGACGGGCCGCGCGCACGTGATGGGGCCGCTGCCGATGGGGGAGGCGATCGACCGGGCCGCGCGGCTGCTCGGCGCGTGCGCGGCGGGGCGGACCGCCGGGCGGCCCCCCGGCGCGCGCCCGCCGCCGATCGCGATCGACGACGTGACGGCGCGGCTGCTCGGCGCGCGGTTCGACGTGTCGGGCGAGGGCGAGCGGCGCGCGCTCCACGGCGAGCGCCACCTCCCGGAGAGCGCGCAGACGCTGCTCGGGAAGGCGATCGCGTGCGTCGGGCGGGACCGCGAGCTGCTCACGCTGAGGACGATCTTCGCCGAGTGCGTCGAGATGCCGGTCGCCCGCGCCGTGCTCGTGACGGCGCCCGCGGGCATCGGCAAGTCCCGGATCGCGCGCGAGTTCACGCGCGCGCTCGGCGAGCACGACGGGCCGGTCGAGGTGTGGACGAGCTCCGGCGACTCGCTGCGGGTGGGCTCCGCGTTCGGGATGCTCGGCCAGGCGATCCGGAGCGCGTGCGGCATCCAGGACGGCGAGGCGAGCGCGACGCGGAGGCAGAAGCTGCTCGCGCGGATCGCGCGGCACGTCCCCGGCCCGGACCGGGAGCGCGTCGCCCTGTTCCTCGGCGAGATCGCCGGCGCCCAGTTCTCCGGCGAGGAGAGCGCGCTCCTGCGCGCGGCCCGCGAGGACGTCGAGACCATGGGCA
The DNA here is from genome assembly GCF_004135735.1 of Sorangium cellulosum. Taxonomy (GTDB): domain Bacteria; phylum Myxococcota_A; class Polyangia; order Polyangiales; family Polyangiaceae; genus Sorangium; species Sorangium cellulosum_F. The sequence goes on from NZ_CP012670.1 coordinate 2,672,987, forward strand.
AGCAGATGCTCCGCGCGTGGGAGGACTTCCTCGTCGCCGAGACGTCGGCGCACCCCGTGGTGCTCGTGCTCGAGGACCTGCACTGGGGCGATCTGCCGACCGTGCGCTTCGTGGACGCGGCGCTGGGCGCGCTGCGGGAGCAGCCGTTCATGGTGCTCGGGCTGGCGCGCCCGGAGGTCCACGATCTGTTCCCGGGGCTCTGGACGGGCCGCGCGCTGCACGTGATCCACCTGACCGGGCTGCCGCGGAAGGCGTGCGAGCGGCTGGTCCGCCACGCGCTCGGCGAGGGCGTGGACGCGGCCACGGTGGCGCGCCTCGTGGCGCACGCCGACGGGCACGCGTTCTATCTCGAGGAGCTGATCCGCGCCGTGGCCGAGGGGAAGGGGGACGTCCTGCCGGAGACGGTGCTGGCGATGGTCCAGGCGCGGCTCGCCGCGCTCGACGGGGAGGCGCGCAAGGTGCTGCGCGCGGCGAGCGTGTTCGGCGACGTCTTCTGGCGCGGCGGCGTCACGGCGCTGCTCGGCAGCGCGCCGCCGTGGGCCGGCGCGCCGGACGTGCTCTCGACGCTGGTCGACCGGGAGGTGATCGTCCGCCGCAAGGAGAGCCGGTTCCCCGGCGACGAGGAGTTCATGTTCCGGCACGCGCTCCTGCGCGAGGGGGCGTACGAGATGCTCACGGAGACCGATCGCGTGCTCGGGCACCGGCTCGCCGCGGCGTTCCTGGAGCAGCACGGCGAGGGCGACCCCACGATGCTGGCGGAGCACTACGAGCGAGGGAGAGACCTGGCGCGCGCCGGCAGCTTCTACCTGCGCGCCGCCGAGCAGGCGCTGCGGGGGAGCGATCACGACGCGGCGCTCGCGCGCGCCCGGCGGGGCCTCGAGTGCGGCGTGCCGGACGCGGTCCGCCTGAGCCTGCTCGGCGTGCTCTCGGAGGCCCACGCGTGGCGCAACGAGTGGGACTGCGCCTCGCTCTACCTCGAGGAGGCCTCGCGCCTGCTGACGCCGGGGAGCATCCCGTGGGTGCGGATGGTGCCGGCGAAGATCACGGTGGACATCCACCTCGGCAGGCCCGAGGAGCTCACCGCGACGGTGCGCGCCATGCAGGCGGTCGAGCTGGCGCCGGAGGCGGTCGGCTCGGCGGCGTTCGCGCTCGCGGCGGGGAGCTACTACGTCCACCAGATGGGCGAGCTCGCGCTCGGCGAGGCGCTGATCCAGCGGATCGGCCAGGTCGTGGAGCCGGTGGCGGAGCGAGAGCCGGTGGCGAGGGGGTGGATGCAGGTGGCGCGCGCGTTCTACGAGGCGTGGCAGGACGGCGACCCGTGGGCGGGGCTATGCGCGGCCGAGGCGGCGCGCACGAGCTTCCAGCAGGCGGGCTTCTGGCGCGGCGCGGTCATCTCCCAGGTGGCGATCGGGATGAACGCCCGGTCGCTCGGCGATCTCCGCCGGGCCGAGCGCGAGCTGCGCGGCACGGTGCCCGCGGGGGAGGAGCTCGGGCCGGTGTCGTGGCTCCGGACGTTCCTGCTCATCGAGGCGCAGATCGACCGCGGGGCGCTGGACGCGGCGCGCGCGGAGGCGGCGAGGATGCTGGAGTCCGGCCGGAGGCGGCGCAACCCGCTGCAGCAGGGCTGCGCGCGCTGGGCGCTCGCGAGCGCGCTCTCGCGCGAGGGGGACACCCTGGCCGCGGAGCGCGAGGCGCGGGCCGCGGTCGATCGGCTCGCGTTCCTGCCGGTGGAGCAGCTCGGGGCGAAGGCGCTGCTCGCGTCGATCCTGCTCGCCGCGGGCCGCGCGGGCGAGGCGCTCGCCACGGCGGAGGAGGTCGCGTCGGTCCGCGCGGGGTGGAGCGCGCCGGGCTACAAGAGCACCTTCGCGCGCCTCGTCCACGCCGAGGCGCTCGACGCGGCCGGCGACCGGAGGGCCGCGGCCGCGGTCCTCCGGGGCGAGCGCGACAGGCTGCTCGCGCGGGCCGAGCGGCTCGCCCCGGCGCTCCGCGAGCGCTTCCTCGGCGACGTCCCCGAGAACGCGCGGGTGCTCGAGCTCTCGCGGCGGTGGCTGCGCGCCGCGGGCTGAGGCGAGGCCACCGCCGAGCCGGGCGGCGCGAGGCCCGTGAAAGCGCCGAAGGCCGCCAGCTCCCGCCGGCGGCCTTCGCGTGCGCGCTTCCGCCGCGCTGGCTGGGTCAGGCGCCCTCGCGCGCGAGCACCGGGGCCGGCGCCGGGACGCTGGACGGCGTGGGCGCCTGCACGGGGGCGTGCGCGCCGCCCTCGCCGAGCGAGTACGCCTCCTCGCCGTGGAGCGCGCCGTCGAGCCCCTCGTCCTCGACCTCCTCGTCGACCCGGAACCCGATGACCGCGCCGATCCCCTTCACGAGCACGAAGGTGACCACCCCCGCGTAAGCCGCCGCCGCCACGGCCGCGATCACCTGCTCGACGAACAGCGCCGTGTTGCCCGCGAGCAGGCCGTCCTGGCCGGCGGGGTTCCACACCTTCGAGGCGAACACGCCGGTGAGCAGCGCGCCGAGGAGCCCGCCCACGCCGTGGATGCCGAACGCGTCCAGGCTGTCGTCATAGCCGAGCTTGCCCTTCAGCATCACGGCGCCGTAGCACACCGCGCCCGCCGCGAGCCCGATGACCATCGCCCCCATCGGCCCCACGAAGCCCGCGGCCGGCGTGATGGCGACCAGGCCCGCGACGAGCCCCGACGCCACGCCGAGGAGCGACGGCTTGCCGTAGCGCACCGCCTCGATGAGCGCCCAGGCGAGCGCGCCGAGCGCGGCCGCGATGTGCGTGTTCACGAACGCCACGGCCGCGAGCCCGTTCGCGGACAGCGCCGAGCCCGCGTTGAAGCCGAACCAGCCGAACCACAGGAGGCCCGCGCCGAGCAGCGTCATGGTGAGGTTGTGCGGCACGATCTTGCGCGCCGGGTACCCCTTGCGCTTGCCGACCAGGATCGCCACGACCAGCGCGCTCGCGCCCGAGGCGAGGTGCACGACGGTGCCGCCGGCGAAGTCGAGCGCGCCGCGCGCGCCGAGCCAGCCGCCCGGCCCCCACACCCAGTGACAGACCGGGCTGTAGACCGCGAGCGACCAGAGCAGCGTGAACACGACGTACGACGAGAACTTGATGCGCTCCGCGTAGGCGCCCGAGATGAGCGCCGGCGTGATGATCGCGAACATCATCTGGAACGCCATGAACAGGATGTGAGGCACCGTGGTCCCGCTGCGCGGGTCGGTGCCGACGCCGTTCAGGAAGGCGTGATCGAGGCCACCGATGAGCCCGCCCCTGGTCTCGGCGAACGCCATCGAGTACCCGAGCGTCACCCACGCCAGGGTCACGAGCCCCATGGCGAAAAAGCTGTGCATGAACGTGCTGAGCGTGTTCTTCGTTCGGACCATCCCCCCGTAGAACAGGGCGAGCGCTGGCGTCATCAGCAGGACCAAGGCCGATGAGACCAGGAGCCAGGTGGTGTCCGAGGCGTTGATTTCGTTCACTGGTGGCCTCCTCGACGGCGAAGGTAAGAGGAGGAACTTTTCCGGAATGTTTCGTCGGTATTTACTTCACGGGCGCACGAAACATGCCGTCGCGACGCGGCGAGTCAGCGCGCGGGCGCCGCGGCCGCGGCCGCGGGCGCGCGGGGCGGGCCGGCGGTTTCAGCGGGTCGACGGTTATTTTCGTCCGGCTACATGCCGTCGAGCGCGCGGTCACCGCCACTCGGGGTAGAGGGCTTTGCCGGTCTCGAGGAGGCTCTTCATGCCCGACAGGATGGCGGGCCACCCGTTGCTGATGGCCGGGAACACCTTGCTGCCCTCGTCGAACTCGTCGTGGGTGAGGGTGAGCTTCACGTGCGGGCCGAAGAGGGCCAGCTCGAACGTGACGCGCGACGGGCGCTCGCTCCGGTTCACGCCGAAGGTGTAGGCGAGGCGCTTCGGCGGGTCGACCTCGAGGATCTCGCCTTGCCAGTCGCTCTCGCCGTTCTCCTGGATGTGCCGCACGACCGAGCCGGGCTTCCAGTCCGACTCGATGGTCCTGCCACCCCAGTACTGCCGGGTGAACTCTCCGCTGGTCAGCGCCTCCCACACCTTCTCCGGCGTCGAGGCGATGTACATCACGTAAACGAACTCGGGCTTACTCATCGCTGTTTCCCTCCAGCGTGCGCTTCAGCGCCTCGAGCGCTTGCACGCGGTGGCGCTCGTACTTGCCGATCCATCGCTCGTAGATCTCGCCGATCGGCGCCGGGTTCAGGTAGTGGAGCTTCTCCCGGCCCTGCCAGACGACGACGACGAGGTTCGCGTCCTCGAGCACGGCCAGGTGCTTGCTCACCGCCTGGCGCGTCATGTCCAGCCCCTCGCAGAGCTGGCCGAGGGTCTGACCGTTCTCCGCGTGGAGCCGATCGAGCAGCTTCCTGCGGCTCCGGTCGGCGAGCGCCTTGAAGACCTTGTCCATCGACCCGGCGCTCACGGACGCATTATGCAACCATACGGTTGCATGTCAAGGCAGCGATCGGGCTCGACCCTCCTGCACGCACGGCGTCAGGTCCGAGGAGAGGGGGGCGTCGCGCGCCGCGGGGGCCCCCTCCGGGGGCCTACGGCTGCCTTCAACGGCTGTCTTCAGGGGAGCGCGCGGAATTGCTCTCTCTGGAACGGCGGCCGGGCGACTCGGCACGACCTCCTCTTCGTGCAGCCCGAGCCACCCACCCGCGACGATGCCCCTAGCCGCGCCCGCTCGCCAGCACGCTCTCCCGCACGCGATCCAGCGCCGCCCGCACCTCCGGATCCCGGTCGAGCTCCGCCGGCGTCGCCGCCAGCCGGAGCGTCCAGTTCTCCGGCCCCACCGTCCCCGGCGTGTTGACCCGGTCGCGGGTCGCGAGCACGTCCTGGAGGAGCAGCAGCACGAGCTCGCTCTTCGCCCCGTGGATGAGATCGAGCAGCGCCCGGTGCGTCTCTCTCGTGAACGTCCGCCCGAGCTCGTGCCGCCGCGGCGCGAGCTCGGGCAGGTCGAGGACCCCGGAGCGCTCCCGCTCGTCCCGCGACTCCCACCACACCACCACCGAGTCGGTGTCGTGCGTCCCGAAGCACGCGACCGACCGCTCCGGGTACGCCGCCGGATCGCGGAACACCACGTCGTCCTTCTCCCAGATCAGCACCTTGTAGCCCGGCACCCCGAGCTCCGTGAGCGACGCCCGCACCCACGGCGGCACCGCGCCGAGATCCTCGGCCACGAGCTGCGCCCCCGTCTCCGCCGCCCCCTCGAGCATCGCGCGCATCACGCGCGGGCCGTGCTCGCGCTGCGCCGCCTCCTCCGGCGGATCGAACATCGCCCTCGGCCGCTCGCCCCCCTGGCCCCCGCGCTCCGTGAACATGTACGTCCGGTAGAAGCCGACCAGGTGATCGATCCGGAACCGGTCGTAGAGCAGGCCCGTGTAGCGGCAGCGCCGCCGCAGCCACGCGAAGTCGTTCTCCCGCATCCGGTCCCAGTAGTACGGCGGGAGCCCCCAGTTCTGCCCCTCCGTGTTGAACTGGTCGGGCGGCGCGCCCACCGACATGTCGTGCCGGAACTCGCCCTGGTGCGCCCAGACGTCGGCGCTGTCGCGCGCCACCATGAACGGGAGATCGCCCATGATCTCGATCCCCTTGCCCCGCAGATCCGCGCGCGCCGCCTCCCACTGCGCGTGCGCGAGCCACTGCACGTATTCGTAATACAGGACGTCCCGCGCGCGCTCGCGCCGCAGCCTTTGGAGCGCCTCCGGCGCGCGGTGCCGGATCTCCTCGGGCCACGCCCACCACGCGGCGCCGCCGAACCCGTCCTTGAACGCGCGGTACTGCGCGTAGTCCGGCAGCCAGTCGGCCTGCCGCGCCACGAACGCCGCGAGCTCGGCCGCGCGCGGCGTCTGCTTCGCGTGGTGCTCCCGCTCGAACCGGTCGAAGGCGAAGCGGAGCGCCCGCTGCTTCACGCGGCGGACGAGATCGTACTCGACGCGCCCGCTCGTCCGCGCGCGCTCCAGCGTCCCGAGCTCGTCGCCGAGCGCCTCGGCGAGCTGCTCCGCCGGGAGCTCCGGCACGGCCGAGATCGAGATGTACATCGGATCGATCCCGAAGGCGGAGAGCGCCATGTACGGCGACGTCTCGCCGCCCGAGATCTCGCCGAGCGGCAGGAGCTGTACGAGGCGGAGCCCCGCGGTCCGCATCCACGCGGCGAACTCGGGGAGATCGCCGATCTCGCCGATGCCCCACGAGCGCTCGCTGCGCAGCGAGAACAGCGGCACCGTCACGCCGGAGATGCGACGGCGCGCGCTGGAGGGAGAGGACGGGCTCGTGATCGAGCCCTGGGACTGGCTTTCGGCAGGGGAGGAAGACATCGGTCTCTTGGCTTGGCTCCAGGCGTTCGGGGGCGGAGTCTATCCCGGGTCGCGCGGCTTCGCGATGATCCTTCCGCGGCGCCGCGCGGAGCCCGCGCCGCCGCGACCCCGCGCCGCCGCGACCGCGCGCCGCCGCCGCCGCGACCGCGCGCCGCCGCCGCCGCGACCGCGCGCCGCCGCCGCGACCGCGCGTCGCCGCGTCCGCGCGGCGCCCGGCGTCGCGCAGGCGGAGCCCGACCCGCGCCCGGGCCCCGCCCGATCGGGCAGGACGGGGGCCCGGCTCACCGTCCCGGCGGCGAAAATTCGCGCGGGGTGCGCTTGTGCCTCGACAGCGGCGCTGATTTCGCGAATACGCGGATCTTCCGATGACCCGACGCATATGGCCCGGCACGCCAGCCCCCCTCGGCGCCGTTCATGACGGCGAGGGGGTGAACTTCACGCTCTTCTCCCAGTCCGCCACCAAGGTCGAGCTCTGCCTCTTCGAGGCCGTCGACGACGTCGTCGAGCGCGTGCGCATCGAGCTCCCCGAGCGCACGGCGCACGTCTTCCACGGGTACGTGCCCGGGCTCAAGCCCGGCCAGCTCTACGGCTACCGGGTGCACGGGCCGTACGACCCGCGCTCCGGGATGCGCCACAACCCGGCGAAGCTCCTCGTCGATCCGTACGCGTACGCGGTCGCCAACGAGCCGAACTGGAAGGCGCCGCTGTTCGCGTACGACCGCGGCGGGCCCCCCGAGCGCGACGAGGGGCCTCCCGGCCGGTCGTCCCCCCGGGGGGCGGGCGGCAGGGCCGCGGCCGAGCGCCGGGCCGCGGAGGCGTGCGCGCACGAGCACGCCTCCGCCCCGGCCTTGCTCGACGACCACGTGATCTGCCACCGCGACAGCGCCTGGGGCGCGCCGAAGTCCGTGGTCGTCGACCACCGCTTCGCGTGGGACGGCGACCGGCCGCCGCGGACGCCCTGGCAGGACACGGTCCTCTACGAGGTGCACGTCAAGGGGTTCACCCAGCGGCACCCCGGCGTCCCCGCGCACCTGCGCGGCACGTACGCCGGCCTCGCCTCGGAGGCGGCCATCGCCCACTTCAAGCGGCTCGGCGTCACGGCGATCGAGCTGCTCCCCGTGCACGAGATGGCGAGCGAGCGCGAGATCTGGGAGCGCGGGCTCGTGAACTACTGGGGCTACAACACGCTCTCGTACTTCGCGCCCGCGGGCCGCTACGCCGCGACCGGGCGGCTCGGCGAGCAGGTGAACGAGTTCAAGGCGATGGTGAAGGCGCTCCACGCCGCCGGCCTCGAGGTGATCCTCGACGTCGTCTACAACCACACCGCGGAGGGCAACCACCTCGGCCCGACGCTGTCCCTGAAGGGCATCGACAACTGGGCCTATTACCGCCTCGTCGCGCACAACCCGCGCTACTACATGGACTACACGGGCTGCGGGAACACCGTCAACACGCGCCATTACCAGACGCTGAAGCTCGTGATGGACAGCCTCCGGTACTGGGTGACCGAGATGCACGTCGACGGCTTCCGGTTCGACCTCGCGTCGGCCCTGGCCCGCGGGCAGCACGACGTCGATCGCCTGAGCTCGTTCTTCGACATCATCCACCAGGACCCGATCCTCTCGCGCACGAAGCTCATCGCGGAGCCGTGGGACGTGGGCGACGGCGGCTATCAGGTCGGCAACTTCCCCGTGCTCTGGACGGAGTGGAACGATCGTTACCGCGACTCGGTCCGCCGCTTCTGGAAGGGCGATCTGCACGCGGCCGATCTCGGCTACCGGCTCACCGGATCGAGCGATCTCTACGGATCGAGCGGGCGCCGCCCGTACGCGAGCATCAACTTCGTGACGGCGCACGACGGCTTCACGCTGAACGACCTCGTCTCGTACAACGAGAAGCACAACGAGGCGAACGGCGAGGGCAACCGGGACGGCACGAACAACAACCACAGCTACAACCACGGCGTCGAGGGGCCCACCGCCGACCCGGCGATCATCGAGCTGCGCGAGCGGCAGAAGCGCAACCTCCTGGCGACGCTCCTGCTCTCGCAGGGCGTGCCGATGATCTCCGGCGGCGACGAGATCGGCCGGACGCAGCTCGGCAACAACAACGCGTATTGCCAGGACAACGAGCTCTCCTGGCACGACTGGGACCTCGACGCGCGGCGGACCCAGCTCTTCGAGTTCGCCTGCCGCCTGGTCGCGCTCCGGCGCAGCCAGCCCGTGCTGCGGCGGCGGACGTTCTTCTCGGGCGGCTACGTGCACGGCAGCGGGCTCAAGGACATCGTGTGGTTCCGGCCCGACGGCGCCGAGATGACGCCCGAGGACTGGACGCACCCGAGCGCGCGGGCGATCGGCTTCTTGCTCGGGGGCGACGCGCTCTGGTCGCTCGGCCCGCGCGGCGAGCCGATCGCGGGCGACACGCTGCTCGTCCTCATCAACGCGAACCCGGCGCCGCTCGAGTTCGTGCTGCCCGCGATCGAGTTCGGCGAGCGGTGGGAGGTGCTCATCGACACCCGCACGGCCGCGGAGCCGGCGCGCACGCTGCCGGCGAGGGCAGGGGGGGAGCGCTACCTGCTCATCGATCGGTCGCTGGCCGTGCTGCGGCTCCTGGAGCGCAAGGGGGCGAAGAAGGTGAAGCGGGTGAAGGCGCGGGTGTAGGGACCGCGCGGCGCCTCGAGGACACCCCGGATCCGGGGGGCGGGCGAGATCGCCGTGAGGCGATCTCGGTGAGCCGCGAGCGCCCGGGGGGCGCCGGCCTGTGCCGTGACCCGCCACGACCAGAGCGTGAAATCCGCCGTGACATGTCACGCTCGCGGCGTGACATGTCACGTTCGCGGCGTGACATCCATCGTGACATGTCACGACAAGGCGTGATGCGCGCCGCGCTCACCCCCGAGGCGCGGGCTGCGACCCCGGCCCTCTGCGCGGCGTAGAAAGCCCCCTCCTCGGCCGATATTCCTGGCCTCCGCGGGGCGCCGCGCCTCGCGCACGGCCGCCGGGGCGCGGTCACGGGCGCCAGGGCGCGAGGGCGCCGCCGGGAGCAACGTCCGGTACGGCGCTTGCTGAGGTCGGCTCAGGAAGCGGATTACCGGCGCTCACACCGGGAGCTCAGACGGTCGCTGTCCGGCGTCGTGGTGGCGACCCCCGGCGAGGGGCCGCCCGAGCCCATCATGGCAGCTCCACTCGCCTCGCGGGATCTGCCGGGGAAGCCTGGTCTCCTGGGGGCACCGCGCGAGCTCCCCGCTGCCGAGAAGGGAACATCGAAGTCAATGAGATCGAGCTTGAGAAAACTGTCAGTCGCCGGCGCGCTCGCGGCGATCGGCGCCTCCTTCAGCAGCCCAGCGCACGCCGTCGGACAGGGCATCGAGGACACCGGCAACCGGTATCCTTACGTCGTGAGCCTGACCGCGATGGGCTCGAGCGGGCCCTTCTGCACTGGAACGCTGATCTCGCCGTGGTGGGTGGTGTCGGCGCAGCACTGCTTCATCGATGACAACGGGAACCCCAAGAACCAGAACTTCGTCGTCGAGCTCGGCACGAACCCCTTCAGCTCCCAGCCCTCTTTCGCGCACACCATGGCCGTGTCGGGCCCGGTCTTCGTCCCGACCACCGAGCCGCCGGATCCGCTCGACGACGACTATCGGTCGCGCGACATCGCCGTGTTTCGCCTGGACACGCGGGTCCCGCGCTCGCTGGCCAGGCCCGCCCGCCTGCCGGAAGAGCGCGCGTGCGGCTGGAGCTTCGACGGCACCATCGTCGGGTTCGGGAGCAGCGCGGACGACCTGCTCATCTGCTCCGATGTCCCTTCGAGGCGCAGATACAGCCGTGACCCGCTGGAGTACGACCGTTCGGTGGAGGACTACGGCGACATCCTCTCCGACGAGTCGACATGGACGCTGGTCAACTGGCCCTGGATCTGCGACGAGTACGAGGGGAGCTACGGCGGAGACTCCGGCGGACCTCTCTTCGACGAGGAGGGCAGGCTGTGCGGCGCGGTCAGCGGCAAGACGCTGGGGAGCTTGTTCCTCCCGGGGACGTACTCCCTGGAGAACGTCTTCGCCGCGCTCGACAGCCCCCAGGCGCGGAGCTTCCTGCTCGGCGTGACGACCGCTGCCGGCAACAAGATCATCGACGCGAAGGGCAACTACGACGGTGAGTGCCCGGCGTTCATCCACCGGTGCGACAGCTTCGGCAACTGTGACGAGACGGACACGGACGGCGACGACATCATCGACGTGTGCGACAACTGCCCGACGATCGCCAACCCGGAGCAGGCCACCGATCCCAACGACGACGCCGACGGCGACGGCCTCGGCGCCGCGTGCGACCTGTGCCCCGGAGTGGCCGATCAGGGGAACTGGCCAGGGACGAACTGCAATTTCGAGGCGGAGCTCGCCGTCGGGTATCCGGACCAGTCCTGGCCGCCGCTCATCCACGCGGACTCGCCGACCCTCGCGGCCGATCTGCAGCTCTACAGGGACACGTTCCGCCCGAACGCGTGTGATCCCGTGCCTTGCCCGGTGGCGGATCTCGACAGCGGCGGCACGCTGCCCTCGGCCGAGCTCCCCGCCCCGCCGTTCGGCGAGCCTGGCTGCTCCCAGGCGTTGGGCTGCAGCTGGAACGCATACAACCGGATCAACTTGAGGCCGGTGCTCGGGTCCGTCGGCGCCGTCAACACGACCGGGCAAGTCGCGCTCCGGTGGTGCGACTGCGAATATTTCGACACCAACTCGCAGCAGGGGCGGTATGCCTGTGAGCACGACACGAGGACCGAATGCATACGAACGTCGGCGGACTTCGGCACGAGCCCCAAGTGGCTCCCGATCTCCACCGCGGCGGACGGGGGGTGGTCGCACGGAAAGGATCTCGGCAGAGTGTTCTCGGTGCCGTTCGACAGGAACCCGGGGTACACGAAGCGGTTTGTCGACTGGGACTTCCTCGATCTCGGGCCTAGCTACGTGGAGGCAACCACCCGTCGCCGCGAGGTCAAGGGGGTGCTGTTCAGCCACGTGAACAGCTTCAACCCCGGGGCCGGGTACGACACGGTCCAGGCCGCCACGTACGGCAATTACTTCTTCTCGGGCGATGCCTTCGTCGTCGCGAAAAACGAGCCGCTGCCCTACATCGAGGCCATCGACGTGAAAACGAAGTATTTCTGCCCCGAGTGCCCCTTGGGCTTCTCTGACATCTTGGTTATCTACGAGCCCTACGATCCCTCTCCCCGGATCTTGCGCTCCTCGCCGGACGGGTTGAAGGTCGTGCCCGATCTCGACCTCGACACGGTGGATTTCTATGCCGACGTCGCCGCCGGGACCCTCAAGTACGTCGCCGCCGCCGAGCCGGTCCGGCGGCTCGCGCAGACGCAGATCCCCGGCGAGACGGTCCTGAGGGCCGTCGCGCTCGACGGCGCGAGCAGCGGCCAGCTCGCGGCGCAGGTGCTCAGCGCCGAGCTCGACCGGGCGCCGTTCGTCGTTCGTACCGCGGGCATCGCCCAGCTCCGCTCGATGCTGCTGAACGAGCCCGTGCTGCAAGGGAACGAGGGGCTCGTGCTCTCGGCGACCAACCGCCGGCTCGTCGTCATCGGCGGGACCACGGACGGCCAGCCCGGGTCGCAGCCGAACGCTTCGGCCTGGATGCTCGACGTGGACTCGGAGCTCTGGTCGGAGATCGAGATCCCAGGGACCGCTCGGCCCGGGGCCGTGCTCAGCGCGACCTTCCGCATGGAAGACCAGCTCGTTTACCTGCTCGACAAGCGGAACAACGTCATCCGGCTGCGGCGGTGGCAGCCGGGTCAGCAGGTCGAGACGCTCGCCGAGCTCCCTGCGTGGTGGAACGATTTCTCGGCGTACTGGCTGGTCCCGGGGGAGGCGGGCGACCTGATCCTCGCCGCGACCTCGCCCGCGACGCAGAGCGCGGATCCGATCGAGGTGTTCGCCCGGTTCACCGTCGACGCGACGGGCGCGCTCGCGTTCACCGGGCTCCTGGAGGGGCAGCACCACCTCTCCGAGGCCCCGATCGTGGGTACGGAGATCATGTCCGTGACCCGCAGGGGCTCGGATGACAGCATCTCCATGGCCGAGGTGTCGCTCAGCCAGCTCAGCACGCCCCAGAGCAACAAGGCGCCCACGATCTACTGAACCATGCGAAACGTCCTCCCTGTCAGCCTCGCGGCGCGCGCGGTGCCGCTCCTCCTCGTGTCGGTCCTCTCGGCGAGCTGCTCTCGCAACCCGCCGGAGCGTCCGGGGGGCGGCGGCGCCGGCGGGCATCCGGCGACCGGCGGCGCCGGCGGGCATCCGGCGACCTCTGGCGCGACCCAGGGCAGCACGCACGGGTCCGGGACGGCAGGCGAGGCGGCGACCGACGCCGGCGTCCCGGTGGACGCCGGCCCGGACGTGGCTGCACCTCCCGGCGACAGCGCCTGGAAGGCGGCGGGCTGGCTCGATGGGTGCCAGGTCGACGTCGCCGACGAGCCGAAGAAGGCGCTGCCCCCCTTGCGCTGGGAGCCGTGCCCGGGGGGCGCTCCGGGGTGCACGTCGCTCGCCGTCGACTGGGATCACGACAAGTATCCGCGGACCGCTTCGCCGAGCGTGGTTCGCTGGGGCGACGGCTACCGCGTCGGGCTGGTCCTCCAGCGCCTCGGCGACCAGCGAGCGGGCGTCTACGACGCCGACGGGACGCCGCTCGCCGCCTGGCGCAGCAAGGACTACTGCTTGCTGACCGTCCCCGAGGTCGGCCATGAACGGGTCTGGCTCGGCGCGCAAAGGGTGGGCGTCGACGCGATCGCCTCGGCCTACCTCGTCTCCGGCTACGACGAGCTCGCCTCCGCGAGCCAGCCCATTCCGGTCGACGTGTCGAACCGCGGTCTCACGGCGAGCGACGACACCCTCGTGCTGTCGGGCCCTGACGTCGGCGCGATCACCATCTACGACAGGATCAGCAACAAGGCCAGAGAGTTCGGCCCCCGGTCAGGCGACGGCGCGCCCTCGATCGATCGGATGCATCCGGTCGGCGACAGCGCGGTCGGCCTGGCGTTCTTCGAGGACAGGACCACGGAGGGGTGGATCTGGAACCGAAAGGCCCACTCCATCGAGCCGCTGCACCGGGCAGAGTCGCCCCGGATCCTCGTCGACTTCACGAGCGACGGGCAGACGCTCGTGTGGCTGGAGGCGAGCCCGGTCTCGGACGACGGGCTCCACGGGCCGTCCACCCTCTGGACCAGCCCGTTCGCGGCGGCGAAGGCGGACCTCGCGCCGACGCCGCGCCGACCGGGGCCCGTCATCGGATACCCGATCTCGGCCGTCGGGGAAGGCTTCTATGCGGTCTATGCGATCGGCGAGAAGGCGATCCACGTCTACCGCCTGTCCGACGCCCATCACTGGTCGTTCAAGACGCCGCCCGAGGTCTTCGACCTCCAGGACATCGCCCACGTGGACTCCCGCGAGGTCTGGGTCTGGGTGCGGGGCGGGATCGTGCGCCAGGCGATCTCGGAGCTCGGCGCCGGCGACCCCGCCCCGTGACGTCCGCGGGGCGCGCGGCGGCGTGAGGCGCGCGGCGAGGGACCGCCGCTCAGAGCGCCGCGTTCTCCGCGCCCGGCGTCGGCGCCGTCGCGGCGGGCTCGCCGGTCATGTCGGGCAGCCGGCCCCACGTCTGCCCCTCCGCCGCGGCCTCGATCGGGTACTCCAGCCGGGTGAGCACCTCGCCGTCCGGAGAGATGAGGTAGACGGTCTCGCCCCTGGTGGCGCTCACCTTCCACGTCGCATAGTAGCAGCGGCTCGGACCGCCCTCGGCCAGGCACGTGGTGTGAGGTCCCGGGCCGTCCTCGGCGGCCTGGTCGCCGAGGACGAGCAGGTACTCGCCCGCGGCGAGCTGCGTGCCCACGGGGAACCAGAGCGCGGCGCCCAGGTTGCACGCCCCGGTCGCCTCGTCGGAGTCGCAGAGGCCGAACCCCCCGAGGTCGGCCGAGCCCGGGCCCGGGTTGCCGAGCTCGATCCAGTCGCTGCCCTTGGCCGAGATCTCGTTCACCACGACGGTCGTCGTCTCGCCCCCGCCGGCCGCCGTCCCTCCCCCGCTGCCGGAGCCGCTCGATCCCTGGGACGCGGTGGTGGCGCCCGTGCCCGGCCCGCCGCCGTCCCCCGACTCGTCGCCCGAGCCGCACCCCCCGGCGCAGAGCAAAGCAGCACAGAAAACGGTGAACCGAAGATCTGTCATCACGTTGTTCTCCTCCGCGCGCACGACACGACAGCCCCGGCGGCGTGTCAACCCGGCAGGCGCGGGCTCCTCCGCGGGGGGCTGGCCAGCTCACCCCGCGCGCCGGGGGCGCGTCGCCCTGGCGCTCCCTGGCGCGCGGCGAGCGCGTCACTCCACGGGATAACCGAGCTCGTCGCGGAGCTCCCTCCGGAGCTCGCCCAGGCGCTCCGGCTCGAGCGCCGCGCCCACGCGGATCACGCTCGTGGTCCCGACGCCCCGGACGCGCACGGCCGCGCGCGTGTACACCGCGCCGCCGAGCGTCAGCACGGCGGACAGGAGCAGCAGCACGCCGAACAGGAGGCCTGGAGGCGTCGGTGTGCCGACGAAGCAGAGCCCTGCGAGGAAGACCATCAGCCCCCCGCCGAGCGTGGCGCTCGGGTGCACGGCCTCCGAGCCGATCTCGATCTCCATCGAGGAGATCGCGCTCCGCGGCGCCCACGAGACGACGCGTCCGCCGCACAGGACGACCATCCGCGCGCAGGTGAACTCGATGGGGCCGAGCTGGAGCACCTGCCTCGCGCAGCATTTCTTGCAGAACACCGCGTCGGCGTCATTGCGCGTGCCGCAGCGGGCGCACCCGGGCGCCGCCTCCGCCCCCGGCCCGCGGTACGGGCCCGACGGGCCGCTCGATGGGTGGACGGGATGCGGCGAGCTGCTCATGATGGCCGAGCTCCTCGGGCATGCTTCGACCGCGGATCAACCCACCGGCGGGCGAACAGGGCACCGCGCTGTGCCACGGCAGGCGGTCCATACGACGTCGTGCAGACCACGGGCGCAGTGTAACGCGCCATGGGAAAGCCGGCGCGCCAAAGTGGGTTCCGTCCTCGCCGTAGTAGCTCGATTCCTGTCGCGTCCTGTCGCGCGATTCACTCCGGACTATGCGGATATGCAATGAAATGCAGGCCTCCGCGGCGCCGGCGTCGAGGTCGAGGCGCAGGATCTTACAGGCCGAACCAGGCGCCCTCCAACGACACGAATTGCTGTGCGGACGACCACGCGCCGTCGGTCTCCACGTTCACGTCGCCGGACGGCGTGATGCGCAGCCGGCCCTTTTCGGAGTTGCCGAGGGTCACGGTGACGTAGACGTCCGTCGCCGGGCGCATGCTGGGGGGCAGGTAGAACGCGGTCGGGTGGGTGCCGCTGGTGTTTATCGCGCCCTGGAAGCGGATGATGCCGCCGAGGTTCGCCACCCTCGCGATACGGCTGCTCGGGCTGTGAGCGGTCCATCCGTTCTGAAGCGAGAGCGCCTCGAAGCCCGTGCTGTCCTTCGTGAAGGAAACACCTTCCAGCGACGTGAAGCACTGGGCGTCGGAGAACCCGCCGAAGGTCTGGATGAGCACCGCGCCCCCGCTCGTGATCATCAGCCGCCCCTTGGCGGCGCCGCACAGGTCGACGGGCACGAACACGGTAGCGTCCGGGCGGAGCTCCGGGTCGAGCGTGAACGGCTGCGCGACGCTGCCGTTGGCGATCGCGCCCTGGAGGCGAACGATGTTTCCGCTGAGCAGCGCCGCGGCGGGGCGCGTGCCGTACGGCGAGTTCGTCCAGCCGTTGATCAGCGAGAGGCTCTCTGTACCGAGAGCGTTTCTCGTGAACGACACGCCATCGAGCGACGTGAAGCACTGCGCGGCGGACCAGCCGACGCCGGACCCCAGCGCGACCTGGACAGCGGCGATGGGGCTGTCGGGGATGACGTGCAGGCGGCCGTTGGCGCCGCCGCAGAGGTTGGTGGGGATGTACACCTCGGAGGGTGGCGCCTCGCTGCTGAACAACGAGAACAATGCCGTGTTGGTGCCCTCGGTCCGGAGGCCGCCCCGGAAGTGAATCGTGTTGTCGATCTTCGTGAACCAGGCGGCGTTGGTGGAGGGGAAGTGGACCCAGTCGACGCCCAGTAGCGGATACGTCCAGTTTGCGGTGCCCCCCGGGGGGCGCGCCTGGGCGTTGTCGATGTAGTTCTTGAATTCGACCACCGAGCGCCAGTGCGATTTGTGGATCTTGGTGATGGTCTCCTCGCAGAATTCTGGAATTTCGCAGTCCCACTCGGCCCAGGACGCCACGCCCACGACCTGGCCGTCGCGGAGACAGGGGCCGCCGGAGTCGCCGGGGGCGGCCGTCTCGTAGCCCGCGCTGGTCGAGTGGGTCACGAGCGAGTTGTCGCTGTAATCGAGCTCGGCGACGGTGCGGGTCAGCGTGCGCCAGATGTCGCTGCCCGTGAGACCGAACGGGGAGTCGTATGCGGTGAAGCCCCGCCCGTAGCAGGTGATGGGCTGCCCGACCAGCGTGCTGATGGGCTCGGAGCTCATCGTCCGCGTGACGTTGGGCCACGCCGATCCCGGGGCCGGCGGCGCGAGCTGCATGATCGCCAGATCGGAGGTGCCGACCTGCTCGACGGCGATGGCCATCCGCTGCTCTGGCGTGCCGTCGGGGCGGGGAGCGGTGGCCCAGTTCTGGGAGAGATCATAGAAGGCGAGGCAGTGGGCCGCGGTGAGCACCCAGTCGGGGTGAATCAGAGATCCGGAGCAATCACCGCGCACCTCGACCAGGCCGAGCGAACGGCGGGTCGCGATCGACACCGAGCTGCCGCCGATGATCTCGGACTCGGCGGACGCCAGGTCGGACTCCAGGTCCTGGTCCTCCGTGCCGCAACCGGCGGCGGAGGCCGCCAACATGGCCGAGAGCAGCCAGCTCGATGAACCACGAAACGATGACGCTCGGATCTTCATGCCCAATCTCCCAGGTGAGTGTCGGCTCGTGCGGTCGAGGAACGGGCCAGGCGCACGAGCGGGTGTAAGGAACTCTGGACGCTTCGGAGACACCAAAACCTTGTCCGCGGGGGGAGGGGGAGGGGATCCAAACGCCTCGGAGACGTCACCCCCAAGCGCGGGACCTGCCGCCCCCCGGGTCGACAGAACATTCCTCTGTGCGATCCGACACTCCCAGAAAGAGCGATGCTATATCAACAACTCAGCCATGCATCGAAGGGCCGCCTTCACTCCACGGCCAGCAAGGCTGCGCAAGCGCGCGCGTCGGCCACACTCCCGCAGGAGCGGTCGAGTGGACAGCCGTCGACATGGCGGCGGCGCTCTCCGGCCCTGATGTCGATGCGCCCGGGACGCGGTCGCGACCGGGCAGCGGATCGTCCAGGAACGCGCCGGATGCTGCAACGAAGGTGCCATGTCGCGGTGTCCCTGACCCACCGCCTGTGCTGCCGCGCTGATCTGGCGCCTCCGCGGCGCTTCAGGGCCGTGATCGCAGCGAGGAGCGCTCGCTCATCGCCAGCCCTGGAATCCTGGCTCCGCCGTGGGGGGTGGTGAGGTTGCAGAATGTCATGGATCGACCGTGACATGTCATGATCGATCCGTGACATGTCTCGTGACACGTCACGGATCGATCATGACACGCCTGTCTACCGAGCAGGCGGCTTGGCGGTTCGCGTCCCGGCTCGCCTTCCCGCAGTCGTGCCGGATCACCCCGGGCCGGGGGGCCGAGCTCGCTGCAGCTCGTCGGACGCGGGGCAGGGGAACGCGGCTTGGTGTGAGCCTCAGGCTGTCGAGAGCCGGCGGGGAGAATTGAAGCTCAGACCGGAGGCTGTCGAGAGCCGCCGGGGAGAGTTGAAATTCAGACCGGAGGCTGTCGAGAGCCGCCGGGGAGAATTGAAATTCAGACCGGAGGCTGTCGAGAGGTGGTGCTGCACTTTGCCCCGAAGTGCAGCACCCGCGCTCAAAGTGCAGCACTCTTCGGAAGCAAAGTGCAGCACTCACGACCCCTCCGGTGGATCGAACAGGTCGAGCTGGACCGGAGCGGGCGGCGGCGCAGCCTGGACCGGAGGGGACGCCGGAGGCGGCGGCTCGCTCCGCCGGCGGGCCTTCAGCGCGGGCGTCGGCTCGGTCACGAGCCGGAGGAACCCGCGACCGTTCGGAAGCGCCCGCGATGGCGCGGAGGGCTCGCGATGAGTGAGCGGCTGTGCCTCGGGGGCGGGGCCCTCCGCCTCGGTCAAGAGCGTCTCCAGGAGCTCGTCCAGGGTCCACACGTGGTCGGTGATGCCGGCCTGCATCGCGGGCGTGACGCGCAGCGTGCGCACGACGCGGCACAGGTTGTAGGCCACGTAGTTCAACGCCACGGCGGCGGCGTGATGGTCGGCCTTCTTCGAGAAGGCGTAGCAGAGCCGGCGCATGCGGCCGTTGCTGTGGCGCGTGGAGCCGTTCAGGCGCTCCACGTAGGCCGTCGAAGCCTTCTTCGGGTCGGGCGCGCCGTAGACGACCGTCTTCGTGATGAACGGGTCACGGGGCGGCTCGTACCTGTGGTCGTCGTCCCGGCGTCCGCGGCTGCCGGAGCGGTAGTTCTTCACGGTCTGCATGTAGTCGATGGTCTTACCGAAGGACTCGCCGACCGCGCTGATGTACGGCGCGAATCCGTCCGAGGTAAGCTGCGGCATCACCAGCACGCGGGCGCGCAGGTCGGCGACGAAGGCGTCGGTCGTCGCCTGGTCGCGCTTGCCGACACGCCAGGAGATGACCATGCGGCTCGTCGCGTCGATGGCGACGAACGTGTACGCCTCCCCCACGTCGGGCGGGTCGGCCTCGGTCACCCGAGCCTGCTTCTTCTGCACGAAGGACCAGATCTCGTCGACCTGGACCAGGCTGCACTGCACGTCTCGCACGAGGCGGTCATGCAGCCGCACCGCGCCGGCACCGAGCGCAAGCAGGAGGCGCGTGATGGTGCGGTGGTTGACGTCGACCATGCGCTCGACCGCCCGGATGCTGTTGCCGTCCATGAGAGCCGCGAGCACACGCAGGCGCTTCTCCGCCGGGAGCACGTTCGCCACGGGACCCTTGCCTTTCCCCCGGCGTCGGCCCATGCTCGCGGTGCGAAGCGCGTTCGGCGGGCCACCGCCGGATGTTCCGCAGCCCCGCCTCGGGTTCCAGCCGAGGCGGGGCGCTTTCGTCTAAGGTCCTCTGATTATAGCGATTTTCCCGAGGAAAGCCGCTCGGAAGCGTGCGGGAGAGATGCCGGCAGGACGGGGTATGTCATAGCACGGCTGGTTCGTGCCCCTCCGATGGCGCCACAGCGCCGTGGTGGCCGCCGTCGCAGCAGCGAACACAGAGGAGCCAGTGCATGAGCGTTACAGAATTGGCGCACAACGCGATACTCGATGCCTCGTGCAAGTTCGCCGAGGCCGCAGGGCGCTGCCTGGAAGGCGGGGCGCATGCGGATACCGACAAGGCCATCAGGCTACTGGAAGTGAGCGTTATGGCGTTTATGGTGTGCGGGCGACTCGTAGCTTGCGCCGCTAGCCACGCACGCGCGCAGCGATCGGAGGCACCAGTGATGTCAACAGAGGAAGGCGGGGCCAACACGAGTTCGTCAAGTCGACGGCCAGTGCCAGACCTGGGCACTGACGAAGGATGGGCATACGCTGCCAACAGCCCTCCCTAGACAAGTCGCTGCGGTCCGCTCTGTTTGATCACCCATCTAGGTTGGCCCGTATGGACCTCTGGCTCCGCAGGACTGAGTTCAACGCGCAGCACAATTGGAGAATCAACGTCGAGGGCGTGAAGCGTAGTTGTTATGTGGAGATCAGACTTGACCAGTTTGCCAAGAGCAGACGCACGGACGCCGTGCGCTAGCATCAGCCCAGCTCCACTCACGATGGTTTCCGTTGCGCTTTCAACTACCGTCACAGACGCCTTCCTTGTCTCGGCGTGCATGGTCGGAAGCAGTCGATCGACCTTGAAGTCGACCGTATCTGTGCGCCCAGGGACACCAAGCGTCATGGAGCACATGTGCAAGGGAAAGATCGCTTGTCCACCGCCTGGGACGCTTACGTATACATGCACCATGCACGATATGAATTTATCTCCATGTGCTGAGCCCTCGCCGATGGTCACGTTGATTATGTTACACCGAGGTCTCACGCTCATCGGGGCGAGCAGCCTTACGAGGTGCTCTCGAGTTGCGGTTCTTGCTGAGGTGCCTTCGCGCCATGGCACCTCTTTGTCTGGCCGGCGTATGTCTGTTCCTGTCAAGACGTACGGCGCCCTGGATGTATCGAAAAGCAGCGCTACTACTGGCGCGTCAACCGTAGGAACAACGATGGACTCAAGCAGGCTCGGTGCCAGTCCGTCAAAGTGCGACTTGAATATGTCGAGGAATACCGCGAGCTCTTCGAGTCCGGCGCCAGGGATCGTAGGAGTCCTTTCGTGGACGCCTATTATCCACAGTATGGGGGCGCCGCGCGCCGCGTTCGCGTGTGCCGCAATCTGGCGCGTGAACTCGTACCGTTTCTCCTTTGTGGCTTCGGGCCACTGGCGCTTCAGCTCCACATATGAGTCCTCCACCGGTTCGCCGCGCTTTACGCGGTCGATGATGCCGAGAACCCTGACCTCCAGCTGCGAGTGGACTGGCATGCCCACGTTGGTAGCGGAAGTGGAGATGCCTTGTAACTCGCCGCACGTCCAGCGGCAGGCGTTCAGGAGGCGTTGGGGTGAGGGAGAAGAGGGCGAGAGCAGGGCGGGGAGAGGCGGGCTACTTGCGGAGGAAGTGCCGCTCCAGCGCGTCGAGCACCTTCAAGGCGCCGATTGCCTGCTGGAAGTGCTCCCAGGCGCGCGGCTTGCGCTTGCGCGCGCGGGCGGAGCGGACGCCGAGGTCGAGCACGGCGCGCCAGAGCGCCCGCGGGTCCCACGGCCGAACCCCGGGGAGCTCGTTCAGCAGGCCGCTCGCTTCGGCGATGCTGGACAGGTCGTCCCGGGTGAGGCGGGGCGCCCGGTCGATGCGTCGCTTCATCGTCGCCACCTCCGGAGCTTCAGCGCCAGGGCTTCGCGGGCGATGCGGAGCCTGGACGCCGCGGTGTTGCGGTTCATCCCGTGCCGCGCGGCGTACGCGCCGAGGGACTCCGGGTCGTCTACGGCGAGCAGGATCCGGAGCTGCCACGGCTTGAGCTGCCAGAGGGCTTCCAGCACCTCGCGCGCTTCAAGCTGCCCCTCGAAGCTCGGCCGCGCCAGCTCGCGCATAAGCCCCAGCGGCTCGGGGTGGATGACCTCATGACGGACGCTCGCCCGCTCGCGGTAGTGCGAGGCTGTGCGCCAGCAGATCGCATGGATCCACTTGCACAGCGCCTGTCTCGGGTCGATCGCGGGGTCCGGCCGGAACATGCCGCGCCGCACGGACAGCCACGCGCCGAGCAGGACCTGCTGCGCCACGTCGGGCCGGTCGCGCGCCGGCACGCCGCTCTTGATGAGCGTCGCCAGGATGAGCCCACGCTCGGCCGCGATCGTCTCGAAGGCCGGGTAGCTCGGGGGATGTGTCGCGGCAGGCGGGCGGCGAGCCCCCTTCCGCGAGCGCTTCACCCGCTCCTCCCGCATGTCGGGCAGCGGTCGGCTGGCGTGAGCCTGCCAAGGATCTGGTCGAGGCTCACCCCGGCAGCCTTCGCGGCGCGCAGGGCCATCGCGTGCGAGCCGCCGTTGCCGCTCGCGAGCTGCTGGAGCGTCCCGGCGCTGACGCCCATCACCTCGGCCAAGCAGGCCCAGGTGCCGTACAGCGCGCGCAGGTTGCGGACGGCGGCGCGGAGCCGCATGCGCTCCACGTCGGTCAGGGAGAGGGATCGGCTTCGGTGGTACGGGCGGCGCGCGGGCGCACGTCCGCCTTGCCCACCGTCGGGTGGGATCAGGTACAACTGCATCGTCGGACCTCGCTGTACGGGGTTCGGCCACGCAGCCCGGAGCGTTGGCGCGCTCGCGGGCTGCACTACTTCGGCCGAAGTTAGCCCGTCACGCGAGGGCCGGAGTCAAAGTGCAGCACTCAGATCCAAAGTGCAGCACCACCTGTCGAGAGCCGCCGGGGAGAATTGAAATTCAGACCGGAGCCTGCGGGGAGGCGTGACGGTGAAAAATTTCGTGCTGGACGACATCGGCGCGGGCACGGACGAGGCGCTGCGAGCGCGGGGGGGGCACGCAGCTCGAAGGCTGGACCGCGCGCATCCTCTCCTCGCCCGTATCGCGTGGCGGCCTCCTGCTCGACGCAGCGATCGGGCGCGCAGGGACGAGCTCGTCGAGGAAGCTCCTCGCCGGGCACGTCGTATTCACGTCGGATTCGTGAAACCTCATGGCACGTCGAGCGCTTGTCATGGCCGAGAATCTTTCTCGGAGGCGCCGGAAAGTGCTATCCTTTCATTCGCTGGAGCAGAGCGTCTCCAGCCCCTGTCTGACGAACGTCGCGAGCGGCCCGAGCCCAGGGAGAGCGAGCGAGGAATACTGTACTATCTAGAGCGCGCTCGACCGGCGGATCGGGCCGCGCAGCGGCTCGTCCGACAGCGCCCAGAGGTAACGCGGCGAGCAGCGAGGTGGGATGACAGGCGCCCGCCGCGCGCGACACCTCGCTGCGTCGACCCGTGAGAGCCCACGAGGAGGCCTCGCGCCCGCGGACCGGCCGAGGCGCCCGCACGCCCATGAACCTGTGTCCGATCTGGAGAACACCGATGCTCGACACGACCCATCATCGCATCTCGCGTCTCGCCCTCCTCGGCGCGCTGACCCTGCCAGCGCTCGCTTGCGACGCCCCGGGCGACGGCGCCCTCGCGCCGGACGAGCCCCGGACCGAGCCCGCCGCCGCGGTCGATCCCGGCGCGCCCATCGAGGCCGAGGGCGCCGTGGCCGACTACTTCATCGTGACCCGCCCGGATCTCCGCAAGTGCATGTCACCGATGTGCGGCGGCCATTTCGTCGCCCGCGTCAACACCAGCGTGACCCGCTGCGCGGATGGAACATGGCAAGATGAATGCCATATGTTCGAGCTCGATCTGTCGCGGCTCCGGCTCGACCGCTCGACCGCGGCCAAGGTCAAAGAGGCGTTCGGCGCGGGGAAGGCCCTGGTCCGCGGGGAGCTGGGGCAGGTCAAGACGGACCCGCTGTGGCCGCGGCCGGCCGACGTGCTCATCGCCAGCGAGGTCTGGCTCGGGGCGACCGGCAAGGCGCCCGAGGGCCACTTCTCTCGGGTGGAGAGCACGGGGATCGTGTGCATCACCTCTCCCTGCCCGTCCTTCTCGGAGAAGAGCCTGAACACGAGCGTGAGCGGGCCGCTCGACAGCATCGACCTGTCCGCGTCCGGCGCCACGCCGGAGCAGGTCGAGGGCGGCTTCGCGGCGCTCGCCGCGGGCGGCGTGCTGGTCGCCGGGCATCACACGGTGATCACCGGTCCGGCCGGCTCGATGAACGGCCTCGAGGCGGTGGAGCTCTACCTGCCCGTGAGGTGAGGCTGACCGGCACCGACTCGTACTCCTGCGGGAAGTTGCCCCGGATCAGCAGAAGAACCGCCATGGCTCCAACGACGCCAAGACAAGAAGAGAGGGGAAGGATTGTCCCTCCATTTTCCCCTTCTACTTCCCTGGTTTCTTGGCGCCCTCGGCGTCATGGCGGTTCGCCTCTCGGCCCGACTTCCCGCGGTAGCGCTAGACCGGCGCGTGCAACCTGGGCGACGCGCTCCGGTCCCCCGTGAGCGCGGAGCCCGCCGCGGGGGAGTGCCTGCTCGTCCTCGGAGGTCAGGTCGCCGAGGGCGGCCCGGGTCCGCGCACCTCGCCGCGACAGGTCACGACCACGCCTGCGCCGCGGAGGCCTCGTCGGCCCGCGCCCCCGCCGTCGGCTGCTCGCCCACGAGCTGGCCGAAGTCCATCTTGAGGACCCGATCCGCCAGGCCGTAGTACTTGTCGTCGTGGCTGATGACGAGGATCGTCTTGCCGCTCGCCCGGAGCTCCGGGAGGATCTGGCGATAGAAGACGTCCTTGAACACGGGATCTTGATCCGCCGCCCACTCGTCGCAGAGCAGGATCGGCCGGTCCTCCAGGTACGCCGTGAGCAGCGCGAGGCGCTTCCTCTGCCCCTGCGACAGCGACGTCGTGGAGAGCACGCCCCCCTCGACCTTGACCTTGTGATCGAGCTGCAAGCGCGCGAGATAGCCGCGCGCGCGCTCGTTGAGCTCGGGCGAGTCGAGCCCGATCAGGCGCTCGAACAGGTGGAAGTCGAAGAACACCACCGAGAAGAGCTGCCGGTACGCGTGCCGGTTCCGGTCGGTGATCGGCACGCCGTCGAGCCGGATCTCGCCCGACTCGGGCGTGTACAGGCCGGTGATCAGCTTCGCCAGCGTCGTCTTGCCGCTGCCGTTGCCGCCGACGAGGAAGATCATCTCCCCGCGCCGCACGCTGAGGTCGATGGGGCCGAGCAGGAAGCTGTCGTCCTTGCCCTCGGACCGGTACGCGTGCGTCACCCCGGCGAGCTCCAGCCGCGTCCAGCCCCCGGGGAGCGCGGCCCCCGCCTCCGCCTCGCGCGCCTCGACCGCGAGGGTCCTGCCGAGATCCTCGACCCGCTGCACCGCGATCCCCGCGCGGCTCAGGGCCGGGATCGCGGCGATGAGGACCTGCATCGGCGTCATCAGGTAAAGCAGGATGAGCGCATAGCCGACCAGCGCCTCGGCGCTCGCCACCTGGAAGGTCGGCAAGACGAAGAGCGTCACGCCGATGATGGTGAACACCATCGCCTGTCCCCACCCGTTCGCGGCCGTGAGCGCCACCACCCCGCGCAGGTTGCTCGCGTGGACCGTCCCCGCCTCCGCCTCGAGCGACGTCGCGAGGAACGCCTCGCGGCGCCGCGCGTGGAGCTTCAGCTCCTTCACGCCCCGCGTGAGCGCGCGGAACGCCTTCATCAGCTCCTCGGTCGCCTCGCGCGCGCGGCGGAAATGGCGCGACGCCCGGCTCATCGGGAGCTGATACCCGAGGACGCCGACCACGATGAGCGCCAGCACCGTGGCCAGCATGAACGGCGAGAGATACCCCATGTAGAGCAGGCCGCCGACCACGATGACCAGGTTGATGCAGATGATCGGGATCTGGAGCAGCGCCGCGGTGATCACCGGGACGTCGTCCGTGAGCGCCGTGAGCACCCGCGGCGGGCCGATCTCCTCGATCTGGCGCAGCGGCGCGTCGAGGAGCTTCCGGCAGATCTTCACCCGGAGATCGAGCAGCGCCCCCTGGCCGAGCCGCGTGAGCAGGATCTCCGAGTGATACCGGGCGAACGGGAGCAGCAAGCACACCGCGACGAACGCCCACATCACCGCGCCGCGCTCGCCCTGCAGCGCCTGGTTGATCAGCACGAGCAGCACCGTGTTGCAGGCGCCGCAGATCACCCCCGCGACGATCGCGAGGACCAGGATCCGCCGGGAATACCCGGCGATGAAGGTGAGGAGCTTCATGGCCGCCCGGCGGAGGTGGGGAGATCCGGAGGCGCCGACCCGGCGCGGGCCGCCGCGACCAGGATCTGGCCGAGGGAGAGCCCGCCGTCGTTCGACGGGACCAGCCGGTGGCAGTACGGCGTCAGCCCTTCCCGCCCGAGGCGCCGGATCGCGTTGATCAGGACGAACTCGTTCATGAAGACGCCGCCGCTCATCACCACCCGGCGCACGTCGTACCGCTCGGCCAGGCGCCGGCACACCTGCGCTATCACGTCCACCACGGTCGAGTGGAACCGCCGGCTGAGGTGCGCAGGCGTCGCGTCCGGCTCCTCGAGCGCGCGCAGGAGATCCCGGACCAGCGGGCGGTAATCCACGATGAGGCGGCCGTCCCGCTCCTCGATGTCGTAGCGCAGCGGGTCCGCCGTCCGGAAGTCCCGCTCGAGCAGCGCCTCCATCTCGATGGCCGCCTGCGCCTCGTACTCGACCTCATGGCAGATGCGGAGCAGCGAGGAGACGCCGTCGAACAGCCGGCCCATGCTCGTCGTCGCCGTCGCGTTCAGCCGGCGCTGCGCCATCTTCACGAAGACGTCGCGGCGCTCCTCCGCGATGTCCTGGAGCGCCGGCACGCGGACGCCGCCGAGGTCGTCCCCGAACGTCTCGACGAGCAGCGAGATGGCGACGCGGATCGGCTCCTTCACCGCCTTGTCGCCGCCGAGCAGGACCATCGGCCGGAGGTGCCCGGCGCGCTCGAAGTCGCGGTGATCGCCGACCAGGAACTCGCCGCCCCAGATGGTGTTGTCGAGGCCGTAGCCGGAGCCGTCGAAGATGACGCCGATGACGCGCTCGCTCAGCCCGTTCTCCGCCATGCACGCGGCCATGTGGGCGTGGTGGTGCTGCACCGTCACGACCTCCGCGCCCGCCTGCTGCTTCGCGGCCCGCGTCGACCGGAACGCCGGGTGCATGTCGCACGCGACCGTGTCCGTCTGCACCGACAGGAGCCGCTGGACGTGGGTCGAGCAGTCGACATGCGCGCTGAACGTCGCGTCGTTCTTCAGGTCGCCGATGTGCTGGCTGATGAACACCTGCCTGTCCTTGCCGACCGCGACGGTGGTCTTCAGCTCCCCGCCGAGGGCGACGACCGCGCCGACGTCCTCGGGCATGTGGATCGGGTAGGGCGCGTACCCGCGGGACCGCCGGATGAAGGAGAGGAGCGGCCCGTCGAGCCCCTCCGCCTCCGTGAGCCGGACGACCGAGTCGTCGACCCGGGTCCGGATGTCGCGGTCGTGCAGCACGAAGTAATCGGCGATGTCGCGGAGCTGCGAGAGCGCCGTGTCGTTGTCGTACGCGATCGGGTGCCCGGACAGGTTGCCGCTCGTCATGATGAGCACGTCGAGCGCCGGATCCTCGAGCAGCAGATAGTGCAGCGGCGTGGACGGCAGCATGACGCCGAAGCTCGGGTTGCGCGGGGCCACCGCCTCCGGGAGGGCGCCCGGCCGCTTGCGCAGGAGCACGATCGGGCGCTGCCGGCTCTCGAGCAGGGCGCGCTCGGGGGCGCTGACCACGACGTGGCGGCTCGCCGCGTCGCCGTCGGCCACCATCACCGCGAACGGCTTGGCGTCGCGGCGCTTGCGGCGGCGGAGCTCCTTCACCGCCGCCTCGTTCCGCGCGTCCGCCACGAGGTGGAACCCGCCGAGGCTCTTGACCGCGAAGAGCGCGCCCTCGCGCAGCCGGGCGATCGCGAACCGGACCGGATCCTCCGCCGCGATCGGGGCGCCCAGCCGGTCGGTGAGCGTGAGCCGGGGGCCGCACGCCGGGCAGGCGTTCGGCTGGGCGTGGTAGCGCCGGTCGTCGATGTCCTCGTACTCCCGCGCGCAGGCGGGGCACATCGCGAAGCGCTGCATCGTGGTCTGCGGCCGGTCGTACGGCATGTCGCAGATGATCGAGTAGCGCGGCCCGCAATGGGTGCAGTTGATGAACGGGTAGCGATAGCGACGGTTCGCGGGATCGCGCATCTCCCGCAGGCACTCGGCGCAGACGTCCGAGTCGGGCGGGATGAGCGTGTCGGTGTAGCGCAGATCGACGCTCTTCCGGATGTGGAAGTCGGCGTGCCGGGGCGCGGGCTCGGTGAGCGCCTCCTCCCGGACCCCCGTGATCCGCGCGAGCGGCGGCGGCGACGCCGAGAGCGCCCGCAGGAATGCCTCGATCGCCTCGCCCGGGGCCTGCAGCTCGAGCAGCACGCCCTGCGAGTCGTTGAGGACCCACCCGCGCGCCCCGACGTCGCGCGCCAGCCGGTGCACGAACGGCCGGAAGCCGACGCCCTGCACGATCCCGGAGACCCGGAAGCGGCGGGTGACGACCGCCGGCCGCGGCTCAGCAGAGCCGGGGGAGTTCGGCGCCATAGAGCTCCTCGAGCTGCGTTTGCGTCCCATCGGGCTCGATCACGGAGACGACCGGCGCCGGGGCGCTCTTGACCTCTCCGATCACGGCGGCGTTGCGGCCGTACGGGTGCGCGCGCAGGATCCCCAGCACGTCACCCACCTTGTCCGCCTCGACGAACAGGCAGAGGCACCCCTCGTTCGCGAGGTGGATGAGGTTGATGCCCAGCATGTCCGCGGCCATGACCGCCTCCGGCAGCACCGGCAGCGCCGCGCGCGTGAACGACAGCTCCGCGCCCGCCGCGCGGGCGAACTCGTGCAGGACGGCGCACAGGCCGCCGCGCGTGACGTCGCGCATCGCCGTGACGGCGCCCTCGGGCACGCCCCGGAGGACCGCCTCGATGAGGCCGTTGAGCGGCGCGCAGTCGCTCTGCACCCGCTTCTCGAAGCCGAGCCCCTCGCGCACCGAGAGCAGGTGGATGGAGTGGTTGCCGATGTGCCCGCTGAGCACGATCTTGTTCCCGGGCCGCACCGCGCGGCTCACGAGCGGCGGGCGCTCCACGACGCCCACGCCGGTCGTGTTGATGAAGAGCCGGTCGGCCTCGCCCTTGCCGACGACCTTCGTGTCGCCCGCGACGATCTTCACGCCGGCCTCCCGCGCCGCGTCGCGCGCCGACTCGAGGACCCGGATCAGCGACGACATCGGGAAGCCCGTCTCGATGATGAGGCCCAGGGTCAGGTACAGCGGCCGGGCGCCGCTCACCGCGAGGTCGTTGACCGTGCCGCAGACAGCCACCTTGCCGATATCGCCGTTGCCGAAGAACAGCGGCGTCACCACGAACGAGTCGGTGGTGACCGCGATCCGGCCGGTGGGCACGTCGAGGACCGCGCTGTCCTCCATCGCGCCGATGTACGTGTCGCCGAGCGTGGCGGCGATGCGCTCGACGAGCTCCCGGCTGAGGCGGGCGCCCGTCCCGTGGTCGAGGACGACCTCTTCGTTGTCGCTTGCGTGTTGTCCAGTCATGGGATGAAGCTCCAGGGTCGATTCCGCAGCACCTGCGGTGAGAGGGCATGAAAGAGAAAAAGACGAGGCCGCCCGGCCCCTCGGCCTCGTCGTCCGGGGTCAGCCGAGGAGCTCTTCCCGGCTCGGCAGGTCGTCGCTCTCGCGGAGGCGCTTGATGATCTCCGCGCCGGGCGCGATCGCGGCGCAGTACGACGCCATCCACTCGAGGGAGCGCTTCTTGTCCTCCTCCTTGAGCGAGAACACGCAGTCCTCGGGGACCCACACCTTGTACCCGCGGAAGAACGCGTCCGCCGCCGTGGTCTGCACGCAGATCTGGGTCTGGATGCCCGTGACGAGCACCGTCTTGACGCCGAGCTCCTTCAGCTTGTCGTCGAGGGGCGTCTCGTAAAAGCCGCTGTCACGGCCCTTCACCATCACGAGGTCGGACGGATGGACGAAGTCCTTGATCAGCTCGGCGTTGGGCGTCCCCTTGATGGCCGGGATCTCCTTGCCGCGGAAGCGGCGCTGGATCTGCGGGTCGTTCGGGTCGTTGATGAGCTGGAGGTGGACGACGACGTGCCCCAGGGCGCGGATGGCGCCGAGGAACATGTTGAACTGCGGCGCCACCCGGGCGAGGAGCTCGCGGCCCCCCGGCATCTTGTCGATGAACTCGTACTGGAGATCGTTGGTGAGCACGGCGATGTTGGGCATGGATCGGTCCTTTCTGGTTCGGTCGATGGGTCTCGGACGAATCGGTCGAAGCGGGCTCCGCGGGCGCCACGCGGCGTGATCACCCCGGCGGGCGGGCGGCGCGGGCGTCGTCGCGCGCCGCGGCGCCGTCGGCCTCCGCGTCGAGGAGCGCCTCGCGGAGGCGCCCCGCGAGCGCCTCGACGTGCGGCTTGCGGAGCAGGGTGTAGTGGTCGCCGGGCGCGACGTGGCTCCGCAGGCCGGGCGCCCACCGGGCCCACGCGGGCCGCGGGTCGCGGCGCGGCGAGCCCTCGGCGCGGAAGAGCTCCACCCGGGCCGAGACGGCGCCGGGGGCGTAGCGCGCGAGCAGCGCGGCGTTCCGCTCGAACACGTCGAACAGCGCGCCGAGCTCGTCGAGCGTGGTCCCGGCGGGCAGCACGCCGAGCTCCTCGAGCCGCGCGAGGATCCACGCGCGATCCGCGGCGTCGCCGCCGGGCGCGGGGAGCGCCGCGGCCGCGTCGGCGCCCGAGAGGCCCGCGAGATCGGCGGCGAACTGCGCGAGGGGCGGGAGCTCGTCGCCGGGCTCGTCGAACGGCGGGAGGTACGCGTCCAGGAGGACGACCGCGGCCACGCGGCGGCCGCGCCGCTCGAGGACGCGGGCCATCTCGAAGGCGACGACGCCGCCCATCGACCAGCCGCCGAGCAGGTACGGCCCCTCGGGCTGCACCCGGCGGAGCTCGTCGCAGTACGCCTCGGCCATCTCCGCGACGCTGCCGAGCGCGCGCGGGGGGGTCTCCAGCCCGAACGCCTGGACGCCGTAGATGGGGCGATCCGGCCCGAGGGCGCGCGCGAGCTCGGCGTAGCAGAGGACGTTGCCGCCGACGGGGTGCACGAAGAAGAGCGGCGCGCGCGCGCCGGCGGCGCCCGGCGGGGCGGGCGGGACGAGCGGGACGATGACCGAGTCGCGGCCCGCCTGCGCGCCCCGCCGCTCGCGCACGAGCGCCGCGAGCGCCTCGGCCGTGGGCGCGCGGAACAGGCTGGTGAGCGGCAGATCGCAGCCCGTGCGGCCTCGGATCTCGGCCATGAGCCGCACGGCGAGGAGCGAGTGGCCGCCGAGCGCGAAGAAGTCGTCGGTCGCGCCGACCCCCTCGACGCCGAGGAGCTCCTCGAAGAGCGCGCAGATCTCCAGCTCGGCCCGGGTCCTCGGCGCGACGCGCGCGCCCTGGCCGAGCGCCGCGCGCGCGGTGGGCGCGGACGCGGCGAGCGCCCGCCGGTCGATCTTGCCGCTCGGCGTCTGCGGCCACCGCTCGACCGGCGCGATCGCCGCCGGGATCATGTAGTCGGGCAGCCGCTCGGACAGGTGCCGGCGCAGCGCGTCGACCGCGACGGGCGCCCCGCGCGGGACGAAGAAGGCCGCGAGCCGCACGTCGCCGGGCGCGTGCTCCCGCGTGACCACCACCGCCTCGGCGACGCCCGGGTGCGACGCGAGCACGGCCTCGATCTCGCCGAGCTCGATCCGGAAGCCCCGGATCTTGACCTGCTCGTCTAGCCGGCCGAGGAAGTCGAGCTGGCCGTCCGGCAGCCACCGCACCAGGTCGCCCGTGCGGTAGAGCCGCGCCCCCTCGGCCTCGGGGAACGCCGCGCGCACGAAGCGGGCGGCGGTCAGGTCGTCGCGGTTCAGGTAGCCGCGCGCGAGGCCGATCCCGCCGATGTGGAGCTCGCCCGGGACGCCGACGGGCGCGGGCTGGCCGCGCGGGTCGAGCACGTACACCTGCGTGTTCGGCAGCGCGCGGCCGATCGTGGGCCGCGCGACGTCCGGCCCGTACTCGGCCGCGGTCGCGAGCACCGTAGCCTCGGTGGGGCCGTAGCCGTTGAGGAACCGCCGCCCCTTCGCCCACCGGCGCGGCAGCTCGGCCGGGCACACCTCGCCCGCCACGCACAGCACGCGCAGGTCGGGGAGCTCGCCGGGCGGGACCGCCATCAGCGCCGAGGGGGTGAGCATCGCGACCTGGATCCGCTGCCGCCGCAGCAGATCCATGAGCCCGGGCCCGGGCAGGAGCGCCTCGGCCCGCGCGAGGCACACCGCGCCGCCCGCGAAGAGCGGCACGAAGATCTCCATCACGGAGACGTCGAAGCTCAGCCGGGTGAACTGGAGGACGCGGGTCCCCGGCTCGACGCCGAGCAGCTTGCGCTGCGCCACGGCGAAGGCGGAGAGCGCGCGGTGCTCGATGAGCACGCCCTTGGGGCGCCCGGTCGAGCCCGAGGTGTAGATGACGTACGCGAGATCCCCGGGGAGCGCCCCGGCGGCGGGATCGTCGGCGCGCTCGCGCGGGAAGGGGGGCTCGCCCTCGCCGAGCCGCACGACCGGCGGCAGCGCCGCGGGCAGCGCGGGCAGGAGCTCGGGCTGCGCGATGAGCAGCGCGGGGCGCGCGTCCTCGATCATGAAGGCGAGCCGCTCGCGCGGGTAGGTCGGGTCGAGCGGGACGTACGCGCCGCCGGCCTTGAGCACCGCGAGCAGCGCGACGATCATGTTGGGCGAGCGCGGCATGCACACGCCGACCAGCGCGCCGCGCCGGACGCCGCGGGCGCGGAGGTGGTGCGCGAGCCGGTTGGCCCGGCGGTCGAGCTCGCCGTAGCTCAGCTCGGCCCCCTCGAAGAGGAGCGCGGTCCGCCCGGGGGCCGCCTTCGCCTGCGCCTCGAACAGGTGGTGCGCGCACGCGGGCTCGGGCGAGGAGGGCCGCTCCGCCCCGCTGAAGGCGCGCAGCACGAGGCGGCGCTCCTCGGGCCCGAGCAGCGGGGCGTCGGAGACGCGCAGCTCGGGCTCGGCCGCGACGGCCGCGAGCAGCGCCTCGAGGTGACTCCGCCAGCGCTCGACCGTGGCCCGGTCGAACAGGTCGGTGCTGAACTCGAGGCCGCCGGAGACGACGCCGTCGCCCTCCTCGAGGGCGAGCATGAGGTCGAACTTCGCGACGGCGGCGTCGACCTCGAGCGGCGCGACGTCGAGCTCCCCGAGCTTGCGCGGCCGCTCCGGCGCGTCCTGGAACGCGAAGGCCACCTGGAAGAGCGGCGTGCGGCCGAGGTCGCGCGGGACCTCCAGGGCGTCGACGACCTGCTCGAACGGGACGTCCTGGTGCTCCTGGGCGTCGAGCGTCACCTGCCGCACCCGCCGCACGAGCTCGACGAAGGTGGGGTCGTCGTCGAGGCGGACGCGCAGGACGAGCATGTTGATGAAGCAGCCGACGAGCGGCTCCATCTCGAGCTGCGTGCGGCCGGCGACCGGCGAGCCGATGGCCACGTCGGGGCGGCCCGTGTACCGGCGCAGGAGGGCGGCGAAGCCGGCGAGGAGCAGCATGAACAGCGTCGCGCCCTCGCGCCGGCCGAGCGCGCGGAGCGCCTCGACGAGCGGCGCGGGCAGGCGCACGGGGACCGTGTCGCCGCGGTAGGAGGGGGCGCTGCCGCGCGGCCGGTCGGTCGGGAGGTCCAGGGGCTCCAGGCCGGCGAGCTGGCCCTTCCAGTACTCGAGCTGCGCGCGCCACGCGTCGGCCTGCGCGCGCTGCCAGACGGCGACGTCGGCGTACTGCACCGGGAGGGGCGGCAGGGCGGGCGCGCGGCCCGCGCGCGCGGCCTCGTAGAACGCGGCGAGGTCGCGGAAGAGGACCGGGAGCGAGGCGCCGTCGCACGCGATGTGGTGCACCGTGACGAGCAGCGCGTGCTCGCCGTCGGAGAGGCGGAGCAGCGCCGCGCGGATCGGGAGGCCCGAGGCGAGGTCGAACGGCCGCCGCGCCTCGTCCTCGGCCGCGCGCCGGGCCGCCCGCTCCCGCTCGCCCGGGGGGACGGCGGACAGGTCGACGTGGCGCAGCTCGAGGCGCGGCGCGGGGTCCACGACCTGGAACGGCAGGCCGTCGCGCGCCTCGAACCGGGTGCGCAGCACCTCGTGGCGCGCGACGACCTCGGCGAGGCTCCGCTCCAGCGCGCCGCGATCGAGCGGCCCGCGGAGCACGAGCGCGAGCGGCATGTTGTAGAGCGCGGTGCCCGGCTCGAGCTCCTCGATGAACCAGAGGCGCTGCTGGGCGTAGGAGAGCGGCAGATCCCCGCCGCGGGGGGCCGGGCAGAGCGGCCGGCGCGCGGCGCCGGGCTGGGCGCGCCGCGCCCGGTCGATGCGCTCGGCGAGGGCCGCGATCGTGGGCGCGTCGAAGGCGGCGCGGAGCGGGAGCTCGACGCCGAACAGCCGCCGCGCGCGCGCGACGACCTGGACCGCGAGCAGCGAGTGCCCGCCGAGGGAGAAGAAGTCGTCGTCCGCGCCGAGCCCGTCGCGGCCGAGGACCTCGCCCCACACGCCGGCGAGGGCCCGCTCGGTCGGCGTCGCCGGCGCGCGGCGCGCCTCGCCCGACGCGCGGCGCGCCTCTCCCGGTCGATCCGCGCGGTCGGGCGGCGGGAGCGCCTTGCGATCGATCTTGCCGTTCGGGTTGAGCGGCCAGGCGTCGAGCGCGACGAAGGCCGACGGGACGAACGGCTCGGGCAGGCGCTCGGCGACGAACGCCCGCAGCGCCTGCTCGTCGATCGGCCGCCGCCGGACCAGGAGGTAGGCGACGAGCCAGCGGCCGGACGGGCCGTCGTCCCGCGCGAGCACGAGCGCCTCGCGGACGTCCGGGTGCGCGGCGAGCGCGGCCTCGGTCTCCCCGGGCTCGACGCGGAAGCCGCGGATCTTCACCTGGTGGTCGAGCCGGCCGAGGTACTCGAGCTCGCCGCCCGCGAGCCAGCGCGCGCGGTCGCCGGTGCGGTACATGCGCGCGCCCCGGGCCTCGTCGAGCGGGCAGGGGACGAACCGCTCGGCCGTCAGCTCGTCGCGCCCGAGGTAGCCGCGCGCGACGCCGGCGCCGGCGATGTAGATCTCGCCGGGGACACCGGCGGGCACCGGCTGCTGCCGCGCGTCGAGCACGTAGATCCGGGTGTGATCGATGGGCTTGCCGATCGTCGGGCGCGCGTCGGCGGTGACCGTGGACCAGGTCGAGTAGGTCGTGGTCTCGCTCGGGCCGTAGAGGTTGAGGAGCCGCTCGACGTGCGGCAGCGCGAGCACGTCGCGCGCGAGGGACGCGCGGAGCGGCTCGCCGGCGAGGCACACGGTCCGCACGGACCCGGGGATGCCCGAGGCGGCGACGAGCGCCGCCGCGGCGGACGGCACGGTGTTGAGGAGCGTGACCTCGTGGCGGCGCCGGAGCGCGGGCAGCGCGAGCGCGTTGTCCGCGAGGACGACCTTGCCGCCCCAGCAGAGCGGCACGACGAGCTCGAAGACGGAGAGGTCGAAGCACGTCGACGTGGACGCGAGCACGCCCGCGAGCTCCTCGTCCGAGAACGCGCGCCGCGCCCACCACGCGAGCGCGACCGCCTGGCGGTGCTCGATCACGACCGCCTTGGGCCGGCCGGTCGAGCCGGAGGTGTAGATGAGGTACGCCGCCTGCTCCGGCCGCCCCGCGTCCGCCGCGGCGCCGGCCCCGTTCAGCGCGGGGGGCGCGGGCTCCTCGAGGCCCGAGGCGAGCTCCTCGAGCAGGACGACCCGGGTGCCCGGCGGGGCCGGGGCGCGCGCGGAGAGCTCGCGCTCGGTGACGAGCAGGTGCGCCCCGGCGTCCTCCAGGAGGAGCGCGAGCCGCGCGCTCGGGTAGCCAGGGTCGAGCGGCACGTGGACGCCGCCCGCCTTGAAGATGGCCCAGAGCGCCACGACCAGGTCGAGCGTCCGCCGCACGCACAGGCCGACGCGCACCTCCGGCCGCACGCCGAGCGCGCGGAGCCGCCGGGCGAGCGCGTCGGCGCGGCGCCGGAGCTCGCCGTACGTGAGCTCGCCGTCGTCCGAGGCGACGGCCACCGCGCCGGGCGACCGCTCGGCCTGCGCGTCGAACAGCCCGTGCAGGCACGCGGCGGGCGGCGGCGGCGCGCTCGTCGCGTTCCACGCGACCAGCACCTCGCGCCGCTCGCGCGGCGTGAGGAGCGGGAGCTCGGCGGCGCGCCGCCGGGGATCCGCGGCCGCGGCGCGGAGGATCGTCTCGTAGTGCCCGGCGAGCCGCGCGACCGTCTCGGGGTCGAACAGGTCGAGATCGAACTCGATGGCGCCGTCGAGGCCGGCGCCCGACTCGGTGAGGAAGAGCGTCAGGTCGAAGCGCGACTGCTCGAGATCCAGCGCGATCTGGGACACCTC
Organism: Sorangium cellulosum; assembly: GCF_004135735.1. Lineage (GTDB taxonomy): Bacteria > Myxococcota_A > Polyangia > Polyangiales > Polyangiaceae > Sorangium > Sorangium cellulosum_F. Next base: position 2,709,049 of record NZ_CP012670.1, read on the forward strand.
GACGCCGGGCAGCGAGAGCGCGGGCGGCGGCGCGTTCTGGAGCGCGAACATCACCTGGAACAGCGGGTTCCGGCTGGGATCCCGCTCCACGGCGAGCTCGTCGACGACGATCTCGAACGGCAGGTCCTGGTGCGCGTACGCCTCGAGCGCGTCGGCCTTCACGCGCCGGACGAGCTCCTCGAACGTCGGGTCGCCGCCGAGCCGCGCGCGCAGGACGAGCGTGTTGACGAGCAGCCCGATCAGCGGCTCGAGCTCGGTGCGCCCGCGGCCGGCCACCGGCGTGCCGACGCAGAAGTCCTCCTGGCCGCTGTGGCGGTGGAGCAGCACCTCGAAGGCGGCGAGGAGCGTCATGAACAGCGTGGCGCCGAGCTCCTGGCTCGTGCGCCGCAGCGCGGCGACGAGGTCCTCGGGCAGCGCGAACCGGTGCGTGCGCCCGCGGAACGACCGCGCGGCGGGGCGGGGGCGGTCCGTGGGCAGATCGAGGGGCGGCGCGCCGTCGAGCCGCCGGCGCCAGATCTCCCGCTCGGCCTCCTGCACCTCCTCGGTGAGCTCCCGTCGCTGCCAGGCGGCGTAGTCGGCGTACTGGACGGGCAGCGGGCGGAGCCCGGGCTCCTCCTCCCGCGCGAGCGCGGCGTAGGCCGCCGTGAGCTCGTGCGCGAGCACGCCGAGCGACCACCCGTCCGAGGCGATGTGGTGGAGCGTGACGAGCAGCGCGTGCTCGTCGGGCGCGAGCCGGTAGAGCGACGCGCGCAGGAGCGGCCCGCGCGCGAGGTCGAACGGCCGCGCGGCGTCCCCGGACGCGAGGCGGAGGAGGGACGCCTCCCGCGCGGGCGCGGGGAGCGCCGTGAGGTCGAGGAAGGCGAGGGGCCACGCGTCCGGCGCGGCGTGGAAGCGCTGGACGGCGCGGCCGTCGACCGCCTGGAAGGTGGTGCGCAGGACCTCGTGCCGCCGGACCACCCAGGTGATCGCGCGCGCGAGCGCGGGCACGTCGAGCGGGCCGCGCAGGCGGAGCGCCGCGGGCACGTTGTACGTGGCGTTCTCCGGCTCGAGCTGGTCCAGGAACCAGAGCCGCTGCTGCGCGAACGACAGCGGCGCGTCCCCGGCGCGCGGCGCGGGCGCGAGCGGCGCCGCGCCGGGGCGGGCGCCTTCGCCCGCGGCCTCCCTGGCCGGGCGCTCGAGGCGCGCGGCGAGCGCGGCGACGGTCGGCGCCTCGAACAGCGACCGGACCGCGACCTCGACGCCGAGCAGGTCCCGCAGGCGGGCCGCGACGCGGGTGGCCGAGAGCGAGTGGCCGCCGATCGCGAAGAAGTCGTCGTGCGCGCCGACGAAGTCGAGCCCGAGGACGGCGCGCCACACCTCGGCGATCGCCTGCTCGAGGCCGGTGCGCGGCGCCGCCCGCGCCGCGCGCTCCGCCGGATCGGCCCACGCGGGCGCGGGCAGCGCCTTGCGGTCCACCTTGCCGTTCGCGCTCAGCGGGAGCGCGTCGAGCGGGACGATCGCCGCCGGGACCATGTAGCCCGGCAGGCGCGACGCGAGGTGATCCCGGAGCGCGCCCGGCTCGAACCGCGCGGCGGGGCCCTCGGGGACCACGTAGGCGACGAGCCGCGGGTCGCCCGGCGTGTCCTCGCGCGCGACCACGACGACGTCGCGGATCCCGGCGCTCCGCGCGATGACGGCCTCGATCTCGCCGAGCTCGATGCGGAAGCCGCGGAGCTTGATCTGGTGATCGATCCGCCCGAGGAACACGAGCTCGCCGCCGGGCAGCCGCCGCACGAGATCGCCGGTCCGGTACAGGCGCGCCCCCGGCGTCCGGGCGAACGGGTCCGGCAGGAACGCCGCCGTCGTGCGCTCGGGGTCGTGCAGGTACCCGCGGCCGACGCCGTCGCCGCCGACGTACAGCTCGCCGGCGACGCCGATCGGCACGGGGCGCCGCTGCCGGTCGAGCACGTGGAGCTGCGTGTTCTGGATCGGGCGCCCGATCGGGACGTAGGCGGCGTCCTCCGCCGGGGGCTCGACCATGACGTGCTGGGCGACGTCGTCGGAGCACTCCGTCGGCCCGTAGGCGTTCATGACGGGGACGCGCGGGTAGAGCGCGAGCCACCGGCGCACGAGATCCGGGGCGAGCGCCTCGCCGGTGAGGACGAGCCACCGCAGGCCGTCGAGGCGCGGCCGCCACGCGGGGCGCGACGCCAGCTCGTCCAGCATGCCGCGCAGGAGCGAGGGGACGATCTCGAGGACGGTGATGCCGTCGTCCGCGGCCGCGTCGAGCAGCCGCGCCGGGTCGGTCGCGATCTCGTCCGGCACGAGCCGGCACGCGCCGCCCGCGAGCAGGGGGGAGAGGAGCTGCCAGACCGAGATGTCGAAGGTGATGGGCGCGGTCTCCGCGACCACGTCCGACGGCCCGAGCCCGAGGGAGCGCACCTTCGCGAGGAGGTGGTTGAGCATCCCCCGGTGCTCGACCATCGCGCCCTTGGGCGCGCCGGTCGATCCGGAGGTGTAGATGACGTAGGCGAGGTGGTCGGGCGTCGCGCGCGGCGCGGCGGCGCCGGCGGGCTCCGGCGGGGCGGCGGCGAGCAGGTCCCGCGCGGAGAGCGCCTCCGGCGCGGCGGGGCCCGCGGCGGCGAGGATCTCGTCGCGGAGCGCCGCCGGGATGGCGTCGCCCACGAGGAGCAGCGGGGCGCCGGCGCGCGCGAGGATGTCGGCGCTGCGCTGCGCCGGGTGCGCGGGGTCGATCGGCACGTAGGCGCCCGCCGCCTTGAAGGCCCCGAGCGCGAGCACCACGAAGTCCAGGTCCCGCCCCGCGAGGAGGCCGACCAGGCGATCGGGGCCGACGCCGCGCGCGCGGAGCGCGTGCGCCACGCGGTCGGTGATGCGGTCGAGCTCGGCGTAGGAGAGCCGCCGCCCGGCGCACGCGACCGCCGGCCGATCCGGCGTCCGCGCGGCCTGCTCCCGGAAGAGGTCGTGGAAGCAGACGCCCGCCGGGACGGGGGCCGCGGTGTCGTTGCAGCCCTCGAGCAGGAAGCGCTCCTCCTCGGGCGGGAGCAGCGGGAGCTCGTCGATCGGGCGGTCGGGCTGCTCCGCGGCGGCGCCGAGGAGCACGGTGAAGTGGCCCGCCATGCGCTCGATCTCGTCGCGCACGAAGCGGCCCTCGCGGTACTCGAGCGCGGCGGCGAGCTCGCCCGGGAGGCGGGCCACGCTGAGCCCCAGGTCGAACTTCGCCGTGCCCTCGACCGCGCCGTCGGGGGACCAGAGCACGGGCCGCCACGGCGCCCCGTCGACGTCCGACGGCGGCTCAGAGACGCTCTCCAGCACGAAGCTCGCCTGGATCAGCCCGCCCCGATCGCCCTCCCGCCCGGCGCCGGCCTCGCGCGCCACCTCGTCGAACGGCAGCTCGGCGCGCTCCATCGCCTCGGCCACCGCGCCGCGCACGCGGCGCAGGAGCTCGCGGTACGTGGGCCTCCCGCCGAGGTCGACGCGGAGGACGACCGTGTTCGCGAAGAAGCCGACGATCCCCTGGTGCTCGGGCCGGCTCCGGTTGGCGACGACGACGCCGATGCCGAGGTCGTCCTGCCCGGTGTGGCGGTGGAGCAGCGCCGCGTAGAGCGACGCGAGGGCGACGAAGAGCGTCGCGTTCTCCGCGCGCGCGGCGGCGAGCGCCGCGTCGACGTGCCGCGACGGCAGCGAGAACCGGACCGTCCCGCCCGCGAAGGGCGACGCCGCGGCGCGCCCGCGCCCGGCGCCCAGGTCGAGCCGCGGCAGCCCCTCGAGCTTCGCCTTCCAGTAGGCCCGCTGCGCGTCCATCCGGTCGAGCGCGGCGCGCTGCGCGCGCGCGTAGTCGGCGTACGCGAGGCGCGGGCCGGGCGACGCGTCGGGGCGCCCGGCGTAGCTCGCCCCGAGATCGCGCACGAGCACCTCGATCGAGCGGCCGTCGGTCACGAGGTGGTGCTGCGCGAAGAGCAGGACGTGGTGGCGCTCCTCGAGGGAGACCAGGCACACGCGGAGCAGCGGGCCCTCCTCGAGCGCGAACGGCCGCCGCCCCCACTCCATGGCGAGCGCGCGCAGGCGCGCCTCGCGCTCGTCGGCGCTCGCCCCCTCGGCGCGCGCGCGGGCGAGGGGCACCGCCACCTCCGGGAGCACGATCTGCCGGGGCTCGCCGGCGATCTCGCGGAACACGGTGCGCAGCGCCGGGTGCCGCCGCACGACGGCCGCGAGGCTCTCCTCGAGCTTCGTCTCGTCGATCGCCCCGAGGATCCGCGCGCCGAACACCACGTGGTAGAGCGGGCTCTCCGGCGCGAACCGGCAGAAGAACCACAGGCGGAGCTGGTGGGAGGAGAGCTCGACGGGCTCGCCCTCCGGCGCCGCGCCGCGCGCGGGGGCCGGCTCGGGCGCCGGCGCGTCGAGCGCCGCCGCGAGCGCGCGGGAGAGCTCCTCGACCGTCGACGCCTGCCAGAGCAGCGCCGCCGGCACCGCGACGCCGAGCAGCTCCTCGAAGCGCGCCTGCAGCTCGACGCTCGCCAGCGAGTCGAGCCCCAGCGCCATGAGCTTCGAGCCCGGCGCGACGCTCCGGACGTCCACCCGCGCGAGGCGGGCGAGCTCCTCGCGCACCACCTCGACGAGCAGCCCCGGCCGCGCGGCGGCGGGCACGGCGCGCAGCGCGAGGCGCAGCACCCGGGCCGCGTCGCCCGCCGGGTCGGCCGCCGCGCCCGCCCCTGCCGCGCCCGCGGCCGCCGGCCCCTGTGCCTCCGCGGCCACGGACGCCTCCAGCACCTCGAGCGTCCCGTCGCGGAACCCCTTCGCGCACGCGTGCCGCTGGATCTTGCCGCTCGACGTCTTCGGGATCGTGCGCGGGCGGAGCAGCAGCACCGCGTGCGGCTGCACGTCGTGCTCCCGCGCGACCGCCGCGCGCAGCGCCTCCACGACGTCCGGCGCCGCGTCGCTCCCGTGCCGCGTGTCGAGCTCGGCCGCGACGCCGAGCCGCTCTTCCCCGCCGACCTCGATCGAGAACGCCGCGCAGCAGCCGGGGCGAACGCGCGGGTGGGCCGCCTCCAGCGTCCGCTCGATGTCGTCCGGGTACAGGTTGCGCCCGCGGAGGATGATGAGGTCGCGGATGCGCCCGGTGACGAACAGCTCTCCGCCCGAGAGGAAGCCGAGGTCCCCGGTCCGCAGGTAGGGCGTGGCGTCGCCGGGCAGGCGCGCGCCGAACGTGCGCGCGGTCTCCTCGGGCCTGCCCCAGTAGCCGCCCGCGACGCTCGGCCCGGCGACCCAGATCTCGCCGATCTGGCCCTCGGCGCACCGCGCGCCCCCCTCGGGCGACGCGATGACGACGCGCTCCCGGGGCGCCCCGGAGGACACGAGCCGCCGCGCCCCCGCGGCGGCCGGGTCCACCGCGCGCCACACCCCGCGCTCGAGCGCGCCGGCGTCGACGCTCGCGCGCGCGGGCGGCGCGGCGCGGAGGCCGCCGGCGACGAACAGCGTCGCCTCCGCGAGCCCGTAGCACGGGTAGAACGCCTCGCGGCGGAAGCCGCACGGCGCGAACGCGTCCGCGAACCGGTCCAGCGTGTCGGCGCGGACCGGCTCCGCGCCGTTGAACGCCACCGTCCACGAGCGGAGATCGAGCTGCGCCCGGTCCTCGCGCGTCGCCTTGCGCGCGCAGAGGTCGTAGGCGAAGTTCGGCCCGCCGCTCGTCGTGGCGCGGAAGTGGGAGATCGCCCGGAGCCACCGGATCGGCCGCTCCAGGAACGCGAGCGGCGACATCAGCGTGCAGGGGAAGCCGACGAAGATCGGCTGGAGCACCTTGCCGATGAGCCCCATGTCGTGGAACAGCGGCAGCCACCCGACGCCGGACGAGCCCGCGTCGTGCTCGAACCCCGCGAGGATGGCGCGCTCGTTGGCGAGCACGTTTTCGTGGCTCACCATCACGCCCTTGGGGTTCCCGGTCGACCCCGACGTGTACTGGAGGAACGCGAGCGTCTCGCCGGAGATCGCCGGCGCGCGCCACGCGGACGCGGCGCCCGCCTCGATCGCGTCGGTGACGATCCAGCGGAGCTCGGCGAGCTCGGGCGCCTGTTGCCGGAGCGCCTCCGCCATGGAGGCGATGAGCCCGGTGGTCAGCACGAAGCGGGCGCCGGCGTCGCGGGCGATGGCGCGGAGCCGCGGCAGGGTGCGCTCCATCTGCGCGGGGTTCGGCGGGTAGGTCGGGACCGCGACGGCGCCGGCGTAGACGCAGCCCATGAACGCCGCGATGAAGTCGAGCCCGGGCGCGTAGAGGAGCAGCGCCCGCTCGCCGGCGCCGCCGCTGGCCTGCAGCGCCGCGGCGATCCCCATCGCGCGGAGGTGGAGATCTCGATACGTCCACTCCTCGGCGCCGCCGTCCACGTCGCCGGTCGTCAGGAATCGAAACGCGAGGGCGCCGCCCTGGGCCTCCGCGCGCGTCCGGAGGACGTCGACCAGGGTCGCGCAGCGATCCAGCTCACCCAACAAGGCACCGTTCATCGAATAAAGCTCCACCGCTCCGTCGCGCTCTCCGCGAGCGCGAACGCCGTCCGCCGAACCCGTGTCACCGCGTCAGCGCGTCAGCGCGTCATGTCGAAGAAGTCGTCGATCCACACCACGTCGCCCGCCGCCTCGGCGCGCGCGTAAACCCACCTCGCCACGGCGAGATCGAGCGTCCCCATCCCGAACGGCGAGAACACGACGGTCTTCGTCCGCGGCACGGCGCATTTCCCGAGCAGCACCTCGGCGAGCGTCCCCGTGACGAACTCGCGATGACCGGACTCCTGCTCTGCGAGGTGGAGCGACGTCCCGGCGCTCATCACGTGCTCCACGCTGTCCACCACGTTGAACGACGCGCGCACGACGCTCGGCGAAAGGTCGCGCAGCGACAGGTGCAGCACGACGGGCGCGTGGGAGAACCAGCCCGGGTCGTGGACGTGCGGCGCGCCGGCCGAGGTCGTGAACACGAGGAGATCGCTCCGCCGCACCACGGTCTCGAGGTCCTCGGCCACGCGGATCGCGCGGTGCCGGGCCGGGTCGCAGGAGGCCGACCGGAACCGCTCGGCCTCGGTGGGGTTCGCGTCGAACAGGAGCACCTCCGGGAGCTCCCAGCCGAGCCGCGTCAGGAACGAGACCACGTACCGGGCGATGAGCCCCGTCCCCACGACGCCGAGCGTCCTCGCGGCCCGCCGCCCCGAGAGCGCCGCCGCGGCGGAGGCCGCCGAGGCCGCGGTGCGCGCCGCCGAGATGATCGAGCCCTCGAGGCACGCATACGGATATCCGTCGTCCGCGCGGTTGAGGACGATCACCGCCGAGGCCCGGGGGATACCTCGCTTGATGTTCGCCGGGTAGCTGGCGATCCACTTGATGCCCGACACGGGGTCATCGCCGCCGAGGTGGGCGGGGAGCGCGATGATCCGCGCGTCCGGCCGGTCCGGGAAGCGGAGGAAATAGCTGTTCGGACAGACCACCTCTCCGCGGTGGCCGGCGAGGTACACGTCCTCGACCGCCTTGACGCACGCCTCGGGATCACCTTCGATGAGGCGACGGATCACGCCGCCGGAAACCACGCCAAACCGCATCCTTCATCCCTCGGCGTGCCGAGACGCCCAGTCGGGGTTGTAGACAGTGTCCAGATAAGGGAGGCCGCGGTCCGCGCAGAGGAACAGGACCTTCGGCCTCACGAGGCCGGTCGCCCGGCCGAAATAACGCTGGATCGCCGCGTAGACGGTCCCCGTGGAGCCGCCGGCGAGCAGCCGGTGGCGGTCGAGGAGGGCGCGGCACGCGGCGATCGACTCGACCTCTGGCACGATCACGACATCGTCGATCAGCGCCTCCCGGAGCAGATCGGGCACCACGCCCGCGCCGATGCCCGGGATGCGCCGCGGCCGTGGGGGGCCGCCGAAGATGACCGAGCCCTCGGCGTCCACCGCGACGATCTTGATCCCGCGGAAGTGCTCCTTGAGCCGCCGCGAGAGCCCCGCGACCGTCCCCGCCGAGCTCACGCCGACGAACACGAAATCGAGCTCCGTGAACGCCCGGCAGATCTCGTGTCCCGTCGTGTGGAAGTGCGCCATCATCCCGTCGGGGTTCCTGTACTGGTTGGGCCAGTAGGACCTCGGGAGGCGGGCGCAGAGCGACTGCACGCGGGCGAGCCTCGTCTTGAGGAAACCGCCGGTGTCGTCCCGCTCTTCCACCTTGACCACCCGGGCGCAGAGCGAGCGGAGCACGTGCTCGTTCACCGTGGAGACGTGGGGGTCGATCACGGGGATGAAGTCGAGCCCGAGGAGCCCCGCGTACGCGGCGAGCGCGATGGCGAAGTTGCCCGAGGACGACTCCACCACCGTCGTGCCGGGCTCGATCTCGCCGCGCTCGATCGCCCTCTTCAGGATGAAGAGCGCGGGGCGGTCCTTGATGCTCCCGACGGCGTTGCAGTACTCGAGCTTGACGAACAGATCGATATGCTCGTGCTCGAGCCTCACGACCGGCGTCTCGCGGAGCATGCTGACGAGCGTCTCCGCCCGCGCCCGGAGGTCCTGTTCTTTACCCATGCGAGATCCGCCACCGCAAGAGCCAGCGCCAAGCGTCCACCCGTCACACCTCCAGCGGCGGCAGCGACACGAGCCGCTGCGACCAGCGCCCGTCGCCCTCCGCGGCCGCCCGCGGCGCCCCGAGCGGGCGCAGGGACACGAGCCGCTGCGACCAGAGCCCCTCGATCTCCTCCACCGCCTTCCGCGCGCGCGCGGGGTCGTCCGCGCCGGCCTCCGCGAGCAGCGCGCGGATCGAGCGCGAGCCGTCCGCGCGCATCAGCGCCTCGCCCACGTCCGGAGACACGCGCACCCGCAGGCCGGCGTCATACGTGTTGCGGAGCTCGAAGACCGTGGCGGCGCGGTCCATCGCGACGAAGCGGCGGATCTGGTCCACGCGGACGTACTTCGGGATCTGGAGCGCGAGCGTGGCGACGTCCTCCCAGGTGAAGTCGCGCTTTGTTGCGATGTAGTCGCCGATCGCGAGGTGATGGAGCCCTGTCGTCAGGAAGCTCGTCACCACGTCATGCGCGGAGTCGACGATCGGCTCCACGTTGTTGTTGAACGAGGTGTTGAGCAGCGCCGGGACACCCGTCCTGTCCTTGAACGCCTTGAGCAGGCCGTGGAACCGCGGGTTCGCCTTTTGCGACACCGTGTGGACGCGGGCCGTGCCGTCGACGTGCGTCGTCGCCCCGAGGACGCTCCGCCGGTCCTCGCGCACCTTCAGCACGAAGATCATGAACGGGAAGTCGTCCTGCCCGGGCGGGAGCTCGAAGAGCTCGCGCGCGTCCTCCTCGAGGACGGACGGGGCGAACGGCCGGTACGCCTCGCGCTTCTTGACCATCGCGTTGATGAGGTCCTTGTTCGCGGCCGGCCGCGGATCGGCCAGGATGCTGCGGTGTCCGAGCGCGCGGGGGCCGAACTCGGACGCTCCCTGCGCCCAGCCGACCGCGGCCCCGGAGGCCAGGAGGTCGGCGACGCGCCCCGGGAGATCCGCGGCGCGCTCGTGGCTCAGGAAGCGGGACCAGGCGGAGAGCTCGGCCTCGATCTCGGCGTCCTCGCCCACGTCGCTGCCCCAGAACACGTGCGTGAGCCGCCGCCGCGACCCGAGCGCGCCCTCGGCGAGGCTGACGTGCAGCGCGGCCCCGAGCGCGCAGCCGGCGTCGTGCGCCGCCGGCTGCACGAACACGCCCTCGAACAGACCGGAGTACGCGATCTTCCCGTTCATCGTGCAGTTGTGCGCGACCCCCCCGGCGAGGCAGAGCCGGCTCTTCCCGGTCACCTCGCGCTGGTGGCGGAGCGCGTGCATCACGATCGTCTCGAGCGCCTCCTGGAGCGACGCCGCGACGTCGCGGTGCTGCTGGGTGAACGGGCCGCCCCTCCGGCGCACCTCGATCTGCTGCGCGAGCGCGCCCACGCGGTCGCGGTGGATCTCGTAGTCGCCGCCCGGCAAGAGCGTGTAGAGCGCGCTCATCTGCGCGCGGTACCGCGCGGGATCGCCGTACGGCGCGAGCCCCATCACCTTGTACTCGTCGAACACGCCGTAGCCGAGCAGGGAGATGACCGCGACGTAGAAGTTCCCGAGCGACTTCGCCTCGGGGAACGTGGAGAGGACCTCGATCCTGTCGCCCGTGCCCACGGCCACGAGCCCGGACAGGAAGTCTCCGGACCCGTCGATCGCGACGATCAGGCTGTCGTCGTAGCCCGACAGGAGGTACGTGCTCGCCGCGTGCGCCTGGTGGTGCGGGACGAAGACGATCCGGTCGCGGTCGATCCGGCGCCCCAGCCCCTCGCCGAGCTTCGCCGCGAGCAGCGTGCGCGCGTCCACCCGGGGGAGCGCGCCCCCGGTCAGGAGCCGCACCCGCCCGAGCAGGGCGTTGCAGTACTCCTCGCTGGCGTAGAACGCGATGCGGTCCACCTGGTCGATGTCGACCCCGCGCCGGGCGAGGCAGAAGCGCGTCGCCTCGATCGGGAACTTGTTCGAGTGCTTGATGCGGTTCAGCCGCTCTTCCTCGATGCCCGCGACGACCTCCCCGTCCTCGACGAGCACGGCCGCGCCGTCGTGCGTGAAGTTCTTCGGGATGTCGTACATCTCCTCGTGGGCGAAGCTCAACCCGCCGGAAAGCCCGAGCGTCAGCATGTCTCCTCCTTGCCGGTCGCGCCGATCGCGCCGTCGAGCCACGGCGACGACGCCGCGCCCTCGAACACGCCCTCTCCGAGCGCTCGCCGCCCGTGGGCGCGCTCGATGGCGGCGTTCACCTCCGGCCCGAGCGGGCCGAAGACGACCTCCTTGCTCAGGCGCTCAATCGGGTTGTCGCCCGCGAACGCGCGCGCGCCGACGATGCCGCGCGCCGCCGCGACGGTCTCCTCGGCGCACCGCGTCCCCACGTATTTCGCGACCCCGGCGAGCTCGAAGAGCCGGGGGAGCCGCTCCGCGCGGTCCCGCGCGCTCCGGATGGAGCCCATCGCCTCGCCCGCCTCGCGGACCGCCGCGCACGCGGCGCGAACCCGGATCACGAGGCGCCCGACGTCGACGATCATGCCGTCGAGCTCGGCGAGCGGCGCGCCCTCCCGCGCGCGCACCGCGCGCAGAAACCGCCGCGCCTCCTCGATCGCCGCGGCCGCGGCCCCGAGGTAGAGCGCGGGGATCAGCGCCTGGTGCCACACCATCTCGAACTGGAGGAGCTCCATCACGCTCGGGCTCTGCCCGCCGAGCAAGAGGTCCTCCTCCGGGACGAAGAGGTCGTGGAACACGATGCGCCGCGTGTCGGAGTCGAGCATCGCGTCCGGAAACAGGTAGTCTCCGATCTCCACCGCCGGGTTGCCCCGCGGCCGCGTCAGGAAGACCGCGGGCGCGCCCTCCTCGAGCGCGGTCGTGAAGATCAGGAGATCTCCCTCGGTCGCGAGCGACGTGTACGAGGCGGCGCCGCTCACCACGTACCCGCCAGCGACCTTGCGGGCCCTCGTCCCCACCGCGCCCACGCGGTCGGTGTGGACCCGGGAGTTCGTGTTGGCGACGAGCAGGCGCCCCTCGACGAGCTCGGCGAGCAGGGCCCGGCGCCGCGCGTCGAGCCGCGCGTCGTCGCCGATGGGGAACGTGGCGATCGCGGAGCTCACGTAAAAGTGGTTCTCGACCGCGAGCGCGACGGCCGGGGAGAGGCCCCCGAGCCGGTGCAGCACGTGCGCGCACGCGCGGAACAGCCCGGCCGCGTCTCCCTCGTAGACGAGCCCGAGGAACGGCAGATCCGTCGCCCGGAACGCCCGGTAGAAGGCCGGGAGATCCCGCGCCGCGAGCGCCTCCTTCAGCGCGCCGGCCGCGAGCTCCGTTTGCCGATCGAGGTCGAGCCCGGGGCGCCTCTGGCGCCCGGCGCTCCTTTTCAGTTCATCCGAGCTCACCGCGCTCTTCTCCTCTCCTCATCCCTCGTGTCGTTCGCCCGCGCGGCCGCGCGGATCTTCCTGGGTGGCGGGCGCGCCTCACGGCCGCTCGGCGGGCCAGAGCCGCACGAGCCGCTCGGTCCAGAGCGCCCAGAGCTCGTCCGCGACGTCGGCCCCGGCGCCGCCGCGGAGCGCCGCGATCGAGCGCTCGCCGTCGGCCTGCGCCAGCACGTCGTACGCGGCGCCGGAGATCTTGCGGCGGAGCGCGCGATCGTGGCTCGTCCGCAGCTCCCACGCGTCGCCGACCCGCGCGCCGTCGATCCACCCGCGCGCGCGGCACACCTGGGTCGAGCGCGGGAGCTCGACCGCCATCCGGAGCCGGTCCTCGAGCGACGCGCTCCGCTCGCGGACGAGCACGTCGCCCACGAACGCGACCGTGAGGCCGCTCGTGAGCAGCAGCGCGACCACGTCGTCGACGGTCTCGGCGGGCGGCTCCGCGCCGTGATCGAGCGACGTCGTGAGCAGCGCGCCGACCCCGGTGAGCGCCTTGAACGCGGAGAGCAGCGCGAACAGCCGGGGATCCGCCCGCTCCAGCACGACCCGCGCGCGCACCGTGCCGTCCGCGTGCAGCGCCGCCGCGAGCGCCTCGCGCCGCTCCCGCCGGGCGCGGAGCGCGAAGCTCTTCCAGCGGAGCTGCTCGGCCGGGCAGGGCAGCATCAGGAGCTCCCGCGCGTCCTCCGCGAGCATCGCGACCGAGAGCGGCCGGTGCGGCGCGCGCCGCTTCAGCGCGTTCAGCGCCTCGCGCTGCCGCTCGTCCCGCGGATCCGCGACGATCACGCGGCGCCCGAGCGCGACGAGCCCCAGCTCCGAGCGCCCGTTCGCCCACCCCACGGCGGACCCCGCCGCGACGAGCCCGGCCGCCTCCCGGGCCGGCTCCGCCGACCGCTCCGCGGCCACGAAGGCGCCCCAGCGCCGGAGCGCCGGGAGCACGGTGTCGGCGGTGCCGAGGTCGGCCCCGAAGGCCACGTGATCGAGCGGCGCGCGGCGCGGCGGCGCGTCGCTCGCGTGGAGCGCGGCGCCGAGCGCGCAGCCGGCGTCGTGCGCCGCGGGCTGGACGAACACCTCGTCGAACAGGCCGCTCGCGAGGATCCGCGAGTTGACGGCGCAGATCTGCGCGCCCCCGCCGGCGAGGCACAGCCGCCGGAGCCCGCTCCTCGTGCGGTGGTGGCGCAGGACGTGCAGCACGATCTCGGAGATCGCCTCTTCCAGCGCGGCGATCACGTCCCTGTGCGCCTGCTCCACCGGCTCGCCGCGCAGCCTGCCCGGCACCCCGGAGAGCGCGCCCGCGAGGTTCTGGAAGGCGAGCTCGTAGTCGCCGTCGGGGAGGAGCGTGTACACCCCGCGCATCGCGTCGCGGCGCGCGGCCGGGTCGCCGTGGGGGGCGAGCTCCATCGCCTCGGCCTCCTCGAAGGGGCTGTATCCGAGGGCCCGGATCGTGCGATGACACAGCTCGCCGAGCGACTTCTCTGGTGAGAGCTCCGCGCGCGGCGTGAGGCACGACCGGCACCCCTTGTCGGAGGTCGCCGTGAAGACCCCGCCCTCGTTGTCGATGACGTAGACGAGCGCCTGCTCGAAGCCCGACATCGCGGCGGCGCTCACGGCGTGCGTCACGCCGTGCGGCACGAAGACGATCCGCGCCGGATCGATCTCGCACCGCATCTCCCGCTGGATGGCCGCGCGCAGGAGGCCGCGCGCGTCCGGGATGCCGGCGAGCTCCGGGAACGCCTGGCGGAGGCGCCCGACGAGCAGATTGGCCACCTCCTCGCCCGAGTAATAGGCGATGCGATCCACGTCCCCGAGCGAGACGCCCCGCTGCCTCAGGCAGGCGCGCAACGCGTCGAACGGGAACTTGTTCGTCCGGCGGACGCGGTTCAACCGCTCTTCCTCGATCGCGGCCACGACCTGCCCGTCCTCGACCAGCACGGCCGCCGCGTCATACGTGAAGTATTGCGGCGCGTCGTAACGGCAGTCGTAGACAGGATCCAAGCCTCCGGCGAGGCCCAGAGTCAGCATGCGCTCCCTCCATCCTTCCTATCGGGGACGACGGCCGTCCCGCGGCGCGCGACCGCAATCGCAAGCGCCGTTCCATCGAACGGGCGAGGTGATCCGCCCGCGACGTTGAACGGAGGGTGATCGTTTTCTTAGGATTCGTTTAAAATCTGGAGAAACATGGAGCGATGAGGGGCCAGCGACGCTCGAATTTTCGCCGAGGCGCTCTCGATGATCTCGGCGCTCTGGAGGTCCTTCGGCTTGATGCCGAGCTTTGCGAGGCGGCTGTAGACATACGGCAACGACCGATTCATTCGCCGCGACAGCTCGCGCGCGCTCCTCGTCTCCCTGACGCACCGCAGGAACAGGAGATCGTCGAGGCTCTCGATCGCCTGCGCGTCGTTCTGGAAATTGCCATCGGAGCCCTGGCCGCGGAGGCCCTGCTGCGCGAGCAGGTCGAGCGCGCACGCGGCCTTCCAGCTCTCCTCGACGGTCCGATCCGGACTCCGCACCAGGAAATATCGCTCCACGGCATTGCGGAGCTCGCGGACGTTGCCCCGGTAAACGGTGTTGCTCGCCAGGTCGCCGAGGGCGCTCGCCTCGCGCGCGGCGATCGGCGCCCGGTAGCGCTCGGCGATCTCCAGGGCGAGCACCCGCGCGAGGCTGCGCAGATCCTCCCGCGTGGGCGGCGGCACGACGATCGTGAGCACGCTCAGCCGGAAGAACAGGTCGGCCCGGAACGTCCTGTCGAGCCCCGCGGCGAGATCGCGGTTCGTGGCGGCGAGGATGCGGACGTCGGCGCACTTCTCCTGGCTGCCGCCCACGGGCCAGAACGAGCCGTCCGCGAGGAAGCGCAGCAGCTTCGCCTGCGCCTCGGCCGGCAGCTCCCCGATCTCGTCGAGGAACAGGCTGCCGCCGGCGGCGAGCTCCACGAATCCGGGCCTCGAGGCGGTCGCGCCCGTGTAGGCGCCGCGCACGTGGCCGAACAGCTCGCTCTCGAACAGCGTCGGCGTCAGGGCCGCGCAGTTGACCGTGAGCACCCGCTGCTTCGCGCGCCTGCTGTGCTGGTGAATGTCGCGCGCGAGGATGTCCTTGCCCGCGCCGGTCGGCCCGACGATCAGCACGGAGCAGTCCGCGGCCGCGGCCTTCTTCGCGAACTCGAGCGCCCTGCAACGGGCCTCGGAGCGCGCGATGAACCTCCAAGAAGTGTCCATCGAATGGTTCTCCTGATCATGAATCGCGAAAGCGTTGTCTGCCTCCGCCCGCCCGGGCGGGGCCGCAGCCACGATATCGCCTTCACCCGAGGCGCCGCCGGCCGCTCAGGGATGAACGAGAGCGCCTATCAAGTGCGATGAAGGAGGATGGCAACATGACAGAGGAGCGCGGTCCGGGCCGGGCGCCCGCCAGGCGAAGGCCGCTCGCGCGCCGCGACCTCGCCGCGCTCGCGATCGCGACGCCGCGCGCCTCCTCGATCGATCTCGCTCGCGACGATCGCGACCATGCTCACGCGCGCTCACGCGCGCTCACGCGCGCTCACGTCGGGCCGCTCACGCGCGCTCACGTCGGGCCGCTCGCGCGCCCCCGCGCCGGCCCTCCTCCGCGCTCGGCGCAGCTCCCCGCCGCGATCCCCCTCGCGCGTCAGGATATTTCTTCAAATCACGCTCGGGGGCGGCCGGAAGCGCCGAGGCTCCTGGCGGATCCCTTCCTGGTCGGCGCCGTGTTCGAAGTAGATTCTGCCGCGGAGGGACGCGAGGGATGACCGGAACGTCGGACGATCATCAGAAGACAGGCGGCCAGGCGGACGCCGCCGGCCAGCGGGCGATGGCGGCGCGGCTCGTCGAGGCCGCGTGCAGCGGCGCTTCGCCGCGGCTGCCGCGCGCCACGTACCGCGTGCAGCTCAACCGGGAGTTCACCTTCGAGCAGGCGCGGCGCGTGGTCGGCTACCTCGACGCGCTCGGCGTCAGCGACCTGTACACGTCGCCCTTCTTCAAGGCGCGCCCCGAGAGCATGCACGGCTACGATCTCGTCGACCACAACGCGCTGAACCCCGCGATCGGCGCCCGCGAGGAGCTCGACCGGCTCACGGGCGAGCTCGCGCGGCACGGCATGGGCCTCCTGCTCGACTTCGTGCCCAACCACATGGGCGTCGGCCCCGCCGAGAACCTGTGGTGGAGCGACGTCCTCGAGAACGGCCCGAGCTCGCTCCACGCGCCGTACTTCGACATCGACTGGACGCCCCTCAAGACGGAGCTCCGGCACAAGGTGCTGCTCCCGGTGCTCGGCGATCACTACGGGCGCGTGCTCGAGCGCGGCGAGCTCAAGATCGAGTTCGAGTCCGAGAGCGGCGCCTTCGTCCTCCGCTACTTCGACCATCTCTTCCCGGTGAACCCGCGGACGTACGGGATGATCATCGGTCCGCTCGTGCCCGTGCTCGTCGCCGAGCTCGGCGACGAGCACGACGCGCTCCTCGAGCTGCAGAGCGTCCTGACCGGGCTCCGCAACCTGCCGCCGCGGACGGAGACGCAGCGGGCCAAGGTGATCGAGCGCCGGCGCGAGAAGCAGATCCTGAAGCGGCGCCTCGCCGCGCTCGTCCAGGACGCGCCCGAGATCGCGGCCGCGGTGGCCGAGGGGGTCGAGCGCATCAACGGCAAGGTGGGCGAGCCGCGGAGCTTCGACGCGCTCGAGGCGCTGCTCGAGGAGCAGGCCTACCGCCTGAGCTTCTGGCGCACGGCCGCCGAGGAGATCAACTACCGCAGGTTCTTCGACATCAACGACCTCGCGGCCATCCGGATGGAGCACCGGCCGGTGTTCAACGAGGCGCACCGGCTCGTCTTCGAGCTCTGCGAGCGGGGCCAGGTCACGGGGCTGCGCATCGACCACCCCGACGGCCTCTGGGACCCGATCGGCTACTTCGAGGAGCTCCAGCGGGGCTACCTCGTCGAGCGCTGCCGCCAGCGCTTCCTCGCGGAGGCCGCCGGCGAGCAGGAGCCGCCGCTCAGCGCGCGCGAGGCGCGGAGGCGCCCGTCGCTGGCCGCCCGCTTCGCCAAGCTGGAGCCGGCGATCCGCGCGGCGATCGCGGAGCGCGCGGCCGAGCCGGGCTCGCCGCTCGCGAGGCCGCTCTACGTGGTCGGCGAGAAGATCCTCGCCCGCGGCGAGACGCTGCCCGAGGTGTGGCCCATCCACGGCACGAGCGGCTACGACTTCGCCGCCGCGGTGGGCGAGCTCCTCGTCGACCCCTCGAGCGAGGGGGCGATGACCGAGATCTACGAGCGCTTCACCGGCGGCCGGATGGATTTCGAGGCGCTGGTCTACGAGAAGAAGAAGGTGATCCTGCGGACGTCCCTGGCGAGCGAGCTCAACGTGCTCACGCACGCCCTGAACCGCCTGACCGAGCGCGACCGCCGCTTCCGCGACTTCACGCTCGGCTCGCTCAACGACGCCCTGCGCGAGATCATCGCCTGCTTCCCTGTTTACCGCACGTACATCAACGAGCGGACGCCCGACATCTCCGATCACGACCGGGTCGCGATCGGCCGCGCCGTGGCCCTCGCGCGCCGGCGCAACCCGACGATGGAGGCGTCGATCTTCACGTTCGTGCGCTCGGTCCTGATGCTCGACGGCGCGGATCTCTTCCGCGAGGAGGACCGGCACCACTTCTGCGAGTTCGTGATGAAGTTCCAGCAGCTCACCGGGCCGGTGATGGCCAAGGGGCTCGAGGACACGTCGTTTTACATCTACAACCGGCTCGTGTCGCTGAACGAGGTCGGGGGCGAGCCCGAGCGCTACGGCGCGAGCGCGCTCGCGTTCCACCGCGGCAACGTGCTGCGGCACAAGACGTGGCCGTACTCGATGCTCGCGACGTCGACGCACGACACGAAGCGGAGCGAGGACGTGCGGGCGCGGATCAGCGTGCTCTCGGAGCTGCCGTCGGCCTGGGAGGAGGCGCTCCGCCGCGCGGCCGCCGCGGCGGCCCCGCTCAAGGCCGAGGTGGAGGGCCGCCTCGCGCCGGACCCCAACGAGGAGTACTTCTTCTACCAGACGCTGCTCGGCAGCCTGCCGATCGAGCCGCTGCTGGGTCCGCCCGTCCCGCGCGCGCCCGACGGCGACGCGCTCGCGGCCTACACGGGCCGCCTCGTGGACTACATGCGCAAGGCCACGAAGGAGGCGAAGGTGAACACCTCCTGGGTCGACGCCCAGCCCGAGTACGACGCCGCGGTCGAGGCGTTCGTGCGCAAGGTGCTCGCGTCCGCGGAGGTCCTGGGGGCGCTCCTGCCGCTCGCGCGCGTGGTCGCGCACCACGGCATGTGGGCCTCGCTCTCGCAGACGCTGCTGAAGCTCACGTCGCCGGGCGTGCCCGACATCTACCAGGGCAACGAGGTGTGGGACTTCAGCCTGGTCGACCCCGACAACCGCCGCGCCGTCGACTTCGCGGCGCGCGAGGAGGCGCTCGCGGCGCTCCGCGCGCGGTGGAGCGGCGGCGACGCCTCGCTCGCGCGCGAGCTCTGCGCCGGGGCGCCCGACGGCCGCATCAAGCTCCTCGTCACGCACGTGGCGCTCGAGCTGCGGCGGCGGCACCCGGGGCTCTTCGGGGCCGACGGCGCCTACGTGCCGCTCCGCGTGGTCGGCGAGCGCGAGGCCCACGCGGTCGCCTTCGCGCGCCGCGGCCAGGCGGACGGCCGCTCGGTCGTCGTGGTCGCGCCCCGGCTCACCGCGCGGCTGCTCGGCGGCGCCTGCGCCCCGCCGGTCGGGCGGGTGTGGGCGGGCAGCGCCGTCGAGGTGGAGCCCGGCCTCTACACGGATCTCTTCACCGGCGCGACGATCGAGGCGGCGCCCGCGCCGCGCGGCGCGGCGGAGGAGCAGGCGGGCGGCGCGCTGCTCCCGCTCGACCGCGTGCTCGTCGATTTCCCGGTCGCCCTGCTGCTCGGGGCGCCAAAGCGAGGTCAGTGACATGAGCGTGTTTCGCAGGATGGGCGCGTGGATCGAGGGCGGCGCGGTCCGCTTCCGCGTCTGGGCGCCCGATCACGAGCGGGTGGAGATCGTCACCTACGGCGAGGACGGCCAGGCGATCACGGGCGCGATCGAGGCGCGCCCCGAGGGCGGCGGCTACTTCGAGGCGACCGCGCCGGGCCTCGGCGCCGGCGCGCTCTACAAGGTGCGGCTCGACGGCGAGGGGCCGTTCCCGGACCCGTACTCCCGCGCGCAGCCGCGCGGCGTCCACGGCCCGTCGGCGGTCGACGACCCGTCGTTCGCGTGGACCGACGCGGGGTGGGGGGGCGTCGCGCTCGAGGACCTCGTGATCTACGAGGTGCACGTGGGCACGGCGACCCCGGAGGGGACGTTCGACGCGCTCATCGGGCGGCTCGGCGAGCTCCGGGCGCTCGGGGTCACGGCGATCGAGCTCATGCCGGTCGCGAGCTTCCCGGGCGCGCGCGGGTGGGGGTACGACGGCGTCGACCTCTTCGCGCCCGCCGCGAGCTACGGCGGCCCGGCGGGCCTCCGCCGCCTGGTCGACGCGGCCCACGCGGCGGGCCTCGGCGTGCTCCTCGACTGCGTCTACAACCACCTCGGCCCCGACGGGAACTACCTCCGCGCCTACGCGAAGCGCTACTTCACCGAGCGGCACACGACGCCATGGGGCGAGGCGGTGAACTACGACGGCGAGGGCGCCGAGCAGGTGCGCGCGCTCGTCATCACGAACGCCGAGATGTGGATCCGCGACTACCACATCGACGGCCTGCGCCTCGACGCGACCCACGCGATCCTCGACGACACCGAGCCGCACATCCTCCGGGAGATCGCCGAGCGCGCGCGCGCGGCCGGCGCGGGCCGGCGGGTCGTGGTGATCGCGGAGGACAGCCAGAACGACGCGCGCCTCGTGACGCCGGTGGAGCAGGGCGGGTACGGCCTCGACGCCGTGTGGGCCGACGATTTCCACCACGAGCTGCGCGTCTGCTTCGCCGGGGATCGCGACGGCTACTTCGAGGATCACCGGGGCACGGCCGAGGACATCGCGGCGACGATCCGCAAGGGGTGGCTCTACGAGGGGCAGGTCTCGCGGCACGCGGGCAAGCCGCGCGGGACGCCGGCCGAGCCGGTGCCGCCGCCGCGCTTCGTGCACTGCATCCAGAACCACGACCAGATCGGCAACCGCGCGCTCGGCGACCGGCTCGGCGAGCGGGTGAGCCCGGCGGCCTTCCGCGCGATGTCGGCGCTCCTCCTGGTCACGCCGTACACGCCGCTCCTGTTCATGGGCCAGGAGTGGAACGCGCGGACGCCGTTCCAGTACTTCACGGATCATCACCCCGAGCTCGGCCGGCTGGTGACCGAGGGCCGCCGGCGGGAGTTCCGGTACTTCACGTCGTTCAGCGGCGCGGAGGTGCCGGATCCGCAGGACCCGGCCACCTTCCAGCGCTCGAAGCTCTCCTTGGGCGAGCGGGAGCGGCCGGAGCACGCCGGCGTGCTCGCGTGGTACCGCGCGCTGCTCGCCCTGCGCGCCACGCACCCGGCGATGAAGGGCCGCGCGCGCCGCGACTTCTCGGTCGAGGCGCTCTCGCCCGACGCGATCCGCGTCGAGCGCCGCGGCGGCGAGGCCGCGGTGGTCGCGCTCGTCGCGCTCCGGGGCGCGCTCTCCCTGGACCTCGGCGGCGCGGACGCGCGGGTGCTCGCGTTCAGCGAGGAGCCGCGGTTCGGCGGCGCGGCGGCGTCGGTCGGCGCGCCGCTCGAGCGCGGCCGGGTGGACATCGAGGGCCCGGCGGCGCTGATCCTCGAGGTGCGCCGCGCGTGACGCGCGCTATCCTGCGCGCGCTCACGCCCCCGCTCTCCTTCCTCCCTGTCCTCGCCGTACTGAACCTGCTCTGTCCTGTTCTTTCTCGAGTTCCGGCGCGATGCTGAAGCCCGTCACGTTCACGCCCATCGGCGTGGTGCGCACCCCGTTCCCCGACCGGGTGAGCGCGCCGCGCCAGCCGCACGCCGCGGCCGGTGCGGAGGGCACGATCGAGCTCGTCCCCGGCCGCGGGCTGGAGCACGCGCTCTGCGACATCGAGGGGTGGGACTACCTCTGGGTGGTCTTCTGGTTCCACCTCAACGAGGGCTGGCGCCCGAAGGTGCTGCCGCCCCGCAGCGCCGGCAAGCGGCGCGGCGTGCTGTCGACGCGCTCGCCGCACCGCCCGAACCCGATCGGCCTCAGCGTGGTCAAGCTCCTCGGGGTGGACGGGCTCTCGTTGCGCGTCGGCGGCGTGGACATGATCGACGGGACCCCGGTGCTCGATCTGAAGCCGTACGTGCCGTACGCGGACGCTTACCCGCACGCGCGCACGGGCTGGGTCGCGCCGCTCGCGCCGGGCGAAGCGCCGGCGGATCCGGAGCCCGGCTTCGAGGTGGTCTGGGCCGAGCGGGCGGCCGAGCAGGCCGCGTGGCTCCTCTCGGCGCACGGCGTCGCGCTGCGGGAGCGGGTGGACCAGGTGCTCGCGCTCGGTCCGCAGCCGCACCCCTACCGGCGCATCCGGCCCGACGGCGACGCCATGCGCCTCGCCGTGACCTCGTGGCGGGTGCGGTTCCGGGCCGACGGACGGCGCATCGAGGTGCTCTCCGTGGCGACCGGCTACCGCGAGAAGGAGCTGTGGAGCGGCGAGGGGCCCGAGCTCGCAGCGCACCGGTCGTTCGTGGAGAAGTTCGGCCGCGGTTAGCTTCTCCTGCCGCAACGAGCTCCGCAGGTCCCCCCGGGGCCGTGGCGCCGGCCAGCGCTCGTGGGGGACGCCATCACCGGGCGGACCCGGCGGCACCGTCCGGTGCGGGCGCTGAGCTTTCGTGGTAAGCGCGATGGACGTGACCTGCTCGATCTGCGGATGTGACGCGGGGGAGCGCGGGATGGATCCGCAGTTCCACCGGCTCGCCGAGAGCATCCCCCAGATGGTCTGGGCCGCCCGCGGCGACGGCGCATGCGATTACGTCAACGGCCGCTTTCGCGAGTACACCGGCCGCACGGCGGAGCAGATGGGCGCGGGCCTCGCCGCGGTCCTGCACCCGGACGACGCGGATCGTCACGCCGCGGCGTGGCGGGCCGCCCTCGAGGCGGGCGCGGCGTTCGAGCTGGAGGTCCGCCTGCGGCGGCATGACGGCGTCTACCGCTGGTTCCTCGGCAGGGCGGAGCCCATCCGGGACGGCGGCGGCCAGACGGTCCGCTGGCTCGGCACGACCACCGACATCGACGACCGGAAGCGGGCCGAGGAGGGGGCGCGGTGGCTGGGCGAGGACGTGCAGCGCTGGAAGGACGCGCTCCTGGAGCAGGTCAGCGAGGCGGCGTTCGCGTGGGAGTTCGCGGGCGGGGGCGGGATCGTGTACTTCAGCACCTCCGCGCGGCGGCTCTATGGCTTCTCGGAGCAGGAGGCCCTCGGGCGACGGAGCCATGAGCTCCTGTCCACGGTCTTCCCGGAGCCGCTCGCGGAGGTCCGGGCGACGCTCGAGCGCGAGGGGTGCTGGGAGGGCGAGCTCTTGCACACGGCCCGCGACGGCCGGACGCTCGCCATCGAGTCCCGGATGCAGCTCGTCGAGGGGATCGGTCACCGGCGGCTGGTCCTGCAGACCGCGCGCGACGTCACCGTCCGCAAGCGCACCGAGGAGAGCCTCCGCGAGAGCGAGGAGCGCTTCCGCCGCGCCGTGATGGCGACGCCGTTCCCCATCATGATCCACGCCGACGACGGCGAGGTCATCAGCGTCAACCACGCGTGGACGGAGCTCAGCGGCTACACCCGCGACGAGATCCCCACGATCGCGGCGTGGCTCGACCGGGCGCACGGGGCGCAGCGGGATGCCGTCCGCGCGAGGGTGGCGTCCCTCTTCGCGCTGGAGGGCGCCTCGAACGAGACCGAGCACGCGGTCA
This sequence comes from Sorangium cellulosum, assembly GCF_004135735.1. Classification (GTDB taxonomy): domain Bacteria; phylum Myxococcota_A; class Polyangia; order Polyangiales; family Polyangiaceae; genus Sorangium; species Sorangium cellulosum_F. The sequence goes on from NZ_CP012670.1 coordinate 2,731,870, forward strand.
CCACGGCGCGCGGCGAGCTCCGCACGTGGCTCTTCCGCGCGGCGCCGCTGGGAAAGGACGCGTCGGGCCGGCGGCTCGTCATCAGCATCGCCCACGACATCACCGAGAGGAAGCGCGTCGACGACGCGCTCCGCGAGAGCGAGGCGAATTTCCGGCAGCTCGCGGACGCCATGCCGCAGATCGTCTGGACGGCCCGCCCGGACGGCGCCGTCGATTACTACAACCGCAGGTGGTACGAGCTCGCCGGCGCGAAGGAGGGCGAGACGACCGGCGATGGCTGGCTCGCCTTCCTGCACGACGACGATCGCCAGAGGGCGGCGGACGTGTGGCGTCGCTCGGTCGCGACCGGCGAGCCCTACGAGAGCGAGCACCGCTTCGGGTTCCCCGCCGCCCGCGGGCACCGCTGGTACCTGTGCCGCGCGCTGCCGGTCCGCGGGCCGTCGGGGCAGATCGCGCGGTGGTACGGCACGTGCACGGACATCCACGATCAGAAGTGCGCGGAGGCGACGCTGAAGGAAGCGGATCAGCGCAAGGACGAGTTCCTGGCGATGCTCGCCCACGAGCTGCGCAACCCGCTCGGGCCCATCCGCAACGCGGTCGAGATCCTGCAGCTCCTCGGGGCGCAGCAGCCGTCGCTCACGCGGGCGTGCGGCGTGATCGAGCGGCAGGTCTCGCACATGGCGCGGCTGGTGGACGATCTGCTCGACGTTTCCCGGGTCGCCCGCGGCCGGATCCAGCTCCGCAAGGAGCGCTGCGATCTGACGCAGCTCGTCCGGCAGACCGCCGAGGACTACCGCAGCACGCTGGCGGCGAGCGGGATCGGGCTCGAGGTCGCGCTCCCGGCCGAGCCGCTGTGGGTCCACGGCGATCCCACGCGCCTTTCGCAGGTCATCAGCAACGTGCTGCACAACGCCAACAAGTTCACCGACGCCGGCGGCCGGGTGGCGGTCAGCCTGTCGGCGATCCCGGAGGGGTCCGCCGTGATCCGCGTCCGTGACACGGGCATCGGCATGGATCCGGCGATGCTGACGCGCGTGTTCGAGCCGTTCAGCCAGGCCGATCGCAGCCTGGAGCGCAGCCGGGGCGGGCTCGGTCTGGGCCTCTCGCTCGTGAAGGGCCTCGTCGAGCTCCACGGCGGCGCGGTCTCGGCCGAGAGCGCGGGCATCGGCCACGGGACCGAGGTGCGCCTCCACCTGCCGCTGACGCGCGGGATCGAGCCGTCGACCGGGCGCCCGGCGGCGCCCGCGTGCCCGAGGGAGCGGTTGCTGCGCATCCTGATCATCGAGGACAACGAGGACGCCGCGGAGAGCCTGCAGGCGCTGCTCACCATGCACGGTTACCGGGTGCAGGTGGCCCTGTCCGGGGCCGCTGGGGTGGAGGCGGCCTGCTCGTTCCGGCCGGAGGTCATCCTGTGTGACATCGGCCTCCCCGGCGGGATGGATGGATATGGCGTGGCGCGCGCCCTGAAGGGGAATCTGGGGCTCTCCCCGTCGCTCATGATCGCCTTGACCGGTTACGGCCAGGAGGAGGATCAGCGCCGGGTGCGGGAGGCCGGCTTCGACATGCATTTCATCAAGCCCATCGATCCGCGCTCGCTCCAGAAGCTCCTCGCCTCGTTCACGACACGGGCGTGAGGCGAGGGCGCCGCCACCCGGCCGGCGTCCGCTTCGCCAGGGCCGCCCGGATACCCCGTCATTCCAGGGCTCATTCCAGCAGCTCACCTCCTCCAGCACGCTTGCAGAACGGCTGAGCGCAGACAAAGCGTCCGTTGTGTTCCGCCGACAGCGCCGGGCGAAACCATCGACGTGAATGGACGTGATCTCTTCCAAGCACCGCCGTGACGAGCGGCGCCGCATCGATCCGCAGCTCCGTCAGCTCGCCGAGGCCATCCCGCAGATGGTGTGGGTCGCCGGGAGCGGCGGTTCGTGCGATTACGTCAATGGCCGCTTCCGCGAGTACACCGGCCTGACGGTGGAGCAGGCGATGGATCTCGGGCTCTCCGCCGTCGTTCACCCGGACGACGCGGCCCGCGGCGCCGCCGCGTGGCGGGCCGCCGTCGAGGGGCGCACGGCGCTCGAGCTGGAGGTTCGCCTGCGCCGGCATGACGGCGCATACCGCTGGTTCCTGGGCAGGGCCGAGCCGCTCGAGGGCGGCGGCGGCCGGGCGGGCCGCTGGCTCGGCACGGCCACGGAGCTCGGCCAGGAGAGGCGGGTCGCGGAGAGCCTGCGCGCGAGCGAGGCGCGGCTGCGGCTGGCCCTCGCGGGCGGCCAGCTCGGCATCTGGGAGTGGGATCTGGCGAGCGGGCGCGTCCTCTGGTCGCCCGAGAGCTCCGAGAACGTGGGCATCGGCGAGCAGGAGCTCGGCAGCTCGCTGGACGATTTCATGGGTCTCGTGCACCCCGACGACAGGCGGGTCGTCTGGGGGCAGGTCGAGCGCGCGCTCCGCGGGGAGGGGAGCTACTACACCGAGTATCGCATCCTCGACGCCCACGGGCGGGTGCGCTGGTTCTTCGGCCGCGCGCTGGTGCAGCGCGACCGCGACGGGCGGCCGCTGCGGATGGCGGGCGTGATCGGCGACATCACCGCGCGGAAGGTCTCCGAGCTGGCCCTCCGGGAGAGCGAGGCGCGCTTCCGCAACATGGCCGAACAGTCGCCCGTCATGATCTGGGTCACGGGTCCCGACGGGCGCTGCACGTACGGGAACCGGTGCTGGTTCGAGTTCTCGGGCCAGAGCCTGGAGACCGCCGTCGGCCTCGGCTGGCTCGACGTGGTGCACCCGGAGGATCGCTCGGCCGCGCTGGACGCGTTCCGGCGGGCCGAGGCGCGGCGCGCGTCGTTCAAGCTGGATTACCGGCTGCGCCGGGTCGACGGGGTGTACCGCTGGTGCATCGCCTCGGGCTCCCCGCGGTTCGGCCCGGACGGCGAGTTCCTCGGCTATGTCGGGTCGGTCATCGACATCACCGAGCGCAAGGAGACGGAGCTCCTCTTGCGGGAGAGCGAGGAGCGGTTCCGTCGCGCCGTGATGGCGATCCCGTTCCCCGTCATGATTCACGCCGACGACGGCCAGGTCGTCACCGTCAACCCCGCGTGGACGGACATCACCGGTTACACCGCCCAGGAGCTCCCCACCATCGAGGCATGGCTCGACAGGGCGCACTGGGCTGAGAAGGACATGGTCCGCGCCAGGATCAAGGCCCTGTATGCGCTCGAGGAGGGCACCGCCAGGGGCGAGATCGAGGCCACGATCACCACGGCGAGCGGCGAGCAACGGACGTGGTTGTTCCGCGGGGGGCCGCTCGGAAAGGACGCGGCGGGCCGGCGGCTCGTCATCAGCATCGCCCACGACATGACCGAGAGGAAGCGCGTCGACGACGCGCTCCGCGAGAGCGAGGCGAGGTTCCGGACGCTCGCCGACTCGATGCCGCAGATCGTCTGGACCGCTCGCCCGGACGGGCTCATCGATTATTACAACCGCAGGTGGTACGAGCTCACCGGCGTCCAGGAGGGAGCGGCGACCGGCGAGAGCTGGATCGCCTTCCTGCACGACGACGACCGCCAGCGGTGCGTGAGGCTCTGGCGCCATTCGGTCGCGACCGGCGAGCCCTTCGACATCAAATACCGCTTCTGGGATCTCGGCGCCCGCGCCCACCGCTGGTATCTGTGCCGCGCGCTGGCCGTCCGCGGGCCCGCGGGCGAGATCGTGCGGTGGTATGGCACCTGCACGGATATCCACGATCAGCAGTGCGCGGAGGCGACGCTGAAGGAAGCGGACCAGCGCAAGGACGAGTTCCTGGCGATGCTCGCCCACGAGCTGCGCAACCCGCTCGGGCCCATCCGCAACGCGGTCGAGATCCTGCAGCGGAACGGGCTGCCGCATCCGCTCCTCACGCGGGCGTGCGGCGTGATCGAGCGGCAGGTCTCGCACATGGCGCGGCTGGTGGACGATCTGCTCGACGTTTCCCGGGTCGCCCGCGGCCGGATCCAGCTCCGCAAGGAGCGCTGCGATCTGACGCAGCTCGTCCGGCAGACCGCCGAGGACTACCGCGCCACGCTGGAGGCGAACGGCCTCTCGCTCGTCGTGGAGGCCCCGGCCGAGCCGCTCTGGGTCCACGGCGACCACACCCGCCTGTCGCAGGCCCTCAGCAACGTGCTGCACAACGCCGGCAAGTTCACCGATCCCGGCGGGCGGGTGACCGTCAGCCTGTCGGCGGCGTCGGAGGGCTCCGCCGTGATCCGCGTCCGCGACACGGGCATCGGCGTGGATCCGGCGATGCTGTCGCGCATGTTCGAGCCGTTCAGCCAGGCCGATCGCAGCCTGGAGCGCAGCCGGGGCGGGCTCGGGCTGGGCCTCGCGCTCGTGAAGGGCCTCGTCGAGCTCCACGGCGGCGCGGCCTCGGCCGAGAGCGCGGGCGTCGGCCACGGGACCGAGGTGCGCCTCGACCTGCCGCTCTCGCGAGGGATCGAGCCGTCTCCCGACCGCGCCGCGCCGCCGTCGGCCGTCGACGCGAGGCCGCTGCGCGTCCTGATCATCGAGGACAACGCCGACGCCGCCGAGAGCCTGCAGATGCTCCTCGCGATGGATGGCTATCAGGTCGAGGTGGCCCTGTCCGGGCCTGCCGGCGTGGAGGCGGCCCGCTCGTTCCGGCCGGAGGTCATCCTGTGCGATATCGGCCTCCCCGGCGGGATGGATGGATATGGCGTGGCGCGGGCCCTGAAGGGGAGTCTGGGCTTCGCCCCCTCGCTCATGATCGCCCTCACCGGCCACGGCCGGGAGGAGGACCGGCGCCGGTCCCGGGAAGCTGGCTTCGACATGCACATCATCAAGCCGATCGATCCGAGCTCCCTGCAGGACGTGCTGGCCTCCGTCGCGACACGGACGTGAGGCGGGCGGGGCGAGCCCCCTCTCCACCCCGCCGGCTCGCCGGGGCGATGTGGTCCGCTCGCACACCGGTGCTGGCTCGACCTTTGAAGGCACCCCGGGCCCAGCGCGGAGGATCATGGAGCGATCGGGCACGAGCTCAACGGGGCGGGAGGGCAGGGGGCGGCGCCGCGGCGACCCCGCGCGGTGGCTCCGCCGCGCGGCCTCACGCGACCCGCACGGGCGGTCCGCCAGGATCGCGCGGATGCGCCTGGAGGTGGCCGGCCTCTTCGGCGACCCCGCGCGCGCGGCGCGCATCGAGCGGGACCTCGCCGCGATCCCCGGCGTCCTCTCGGCGCGGGCGAGCGCCCGGACCGGGCGGGTGCTCGTGCGGCTGCCCGAGAGCGCGGCGGAGGCGGCGCGCGCTGTGCTCCGCGCGCACGCCGTGCCCGGCGCCCCGCCGCCGCCCTCCGCGCGTCGCCTCGCGCTGACCGTGGCCCAGGGCGTGCGCGGCCTCCTCCGCGGCGCGCGCCGCCGCGCGGCCCCCGCGGGCGCGGCGCGTGACGAGCGCCCCGCGCGGCAGGCGCCGGCCGGGGGGCGTGCGGGGAGAGCCCACGCCGCCGCCGCTCCCGCGCGCGTGCGCGGGGAACGCGCGGAATGCGTGGAACGCGTGGAAGAGACGGCCCACGCCGCCGAGGCGCCCGAGGTCGCCCGCTCGCTCGGCGTGGACCCGGCCGTCGGCCTCGGCGCCGCCGAGGCCGAGCGCCGCCTCCGCGAGGTCGGCCCCAACGTGCTCGCGGGCGTCGCGAGCCGCTCGTCGCTCGAGATCCTCGCCGGCCAGATCGTCACGGTCCCGACCGCGCTGCTCCTCGGCGCCGCGGGCCTGTCGCTGGCGCTCGGCGACCTGCTCGACGCGGGCGCCGTCCTCCTGGTCATCGGCGCGAACGCCGCGATCGGGACCTACACCGAGTCGCGCGCCGAGGAGCTCCTGCACGCCTGGGGCGAACTCCGCGTGGGGTGGGCGCGCGTCGTGCGCGACGGGCGCGAGCAGCGGCTCGCGGCGTCGGAGATCGTGCCGGGCGACGTGCTCTCGCTCCGGGCCGGCGAGCCGATCGCCGCGGACGCGCGCGTCGTCCGGGCGCGCGACCTCGCCGCCGACGAGAGCACGCTGACCGGCGAGAGCGAGCCCGTCGAGAAGAGCCCGGCCCCGGTCGACGAGGGCGCGCCGCTCGCCGAGCGCCGCAGCATGGTGTACGCGGGCACCGTCGTCGCCTCGGGCGAGGGCGCGGCCGTGGTGGTCGCGACCGGCGGGCGGACCGAGCTCGGCGACATCCAGCGCGCCCTGTCCCGCGAAGGGGAGCGCACCCCGCCGATCGAGCGGGAGCTCGCCTGGATCGGCCGCCGCCTCGCGGCCTTCGCGCTCGCGAGCTCGTCCGCGGTCGTGGCGGTCGGCCTCGCGCGGCGGAGGCCGCTCCGCGCCCTCGCGCGGAGCGCGGTGGCCCTCGGCGTCGCGGCCATCCCCGAGGGGTTCCCGGCCGTGGGCACCACCGCGCTGGCGCTCGCGAGCCGGCGCCTGCGGGGCCGCGGCATCGTCATCCGGCGGCTCGCCGCGGCCGAGACGCTCGGCGCGGTGACCGTCGTGTGCGCCGACAAGACCGGCACGCTCACCGAGAACCGGATGCGCGTCGCCGAGATCTTCCTCCCCGGCGAGGGGGTGCTGCGGGTCGACCGCGCCCCCGGCGGCCTCGGGGGCGGCGCCGGGCCGGGGCGCGGCGTCGCGCTGCTCGGCGAGGACGGCCGCGCGGTCGAGGCCGGCGCCCCGCGCGTGCAGGCGCTCGCGCGCATCGCCGCGCTCAACGCCGACGTCGAGCTGAGCGACGTGGGCAAGGTCGTCCAGGGCAGCGGCACCGAGCGCGCGCTGGTCGAGTTCGCCCTCGCCGCCGGCTATCCCGTGTCGGCGCGGCGCGTGTCGGCGCGGCGCCTCAGCGAGGAGCGCCGCTCGGCCGAGCGCGCGTTCATGGTGACGGTCCACGACCACCCCGAGCTCGGGCACATCGAGCTCGTGAAGGGGGCGCCGGAGCAGGTGGTCGCGCGCTGCGATCTGCTCGAGGAGGCGCGGCGCGACGCCCTCTCGCTCAACGAGGCGATGGCCTCGCGCGGCCTGCGCGTGCTCGCCCTCGCGTGGCGGCGGAACGGCCGGCCCGGCAACGACGCGCCGCTCGTGCTCGCCGGGCTCGTGGGGCTGCGCGACCCGCCGCGCGCCGGCGTGAAGGAGGCGCTCGCCGCGCTCTCCCGGGCGGGCCTCCGGACGCTGATGCTCACCGGCGACCAGGAGCGGACCGCGCGCGCGATCGGCGCCGAGCTCGGCATCCCGCCGGACGCGGTGCACAGCCGGGTCACGCCCGAGGCCAAGCTCGACATCGTGCGGGCGCTCCAGCGGCGCGGCGAGATCGTGGCGATGACGGGCGACGGCGTGAACGACGGGCCGGCGCTGAAGGCCGCCGACGTGGGCGTGGCCATGGGCGGGGCCGCGCGGGAGCGGCGCGGGACCGACATCGCGCGGGCGGTGGCCGACGTGGTCCTCTCGGACGACGACCTGCCCAGCCTGACCGAGGCGGTCCGCGAGGGCCGGCGGCTTCACGACAACGTCCGCCGCGCCATCGCGTACTTCGTCGCGACGAACGCGAGCGAGGTGCTCACGATGCTGGCTGGCGCCGTGGTCGGCGCCTCGCCGCTCACGCCGCTGCAGCTGCTCTGGATCAACCTGCTCACCGACGTCGCGCCCGCGCTCGCGCTCGCGCTCGAGCCGGCCGAGCCCGGCGTCATGCGTCGCCCCCCGCGCGACCCCGCCGAGCGGCTGCTGAGCCCGCGCGACCACCGCGCCCTGGCCGTGGACGCGGCGCTGATGTCCGGCGCGTCGCTCACGGCGTACGCGCTGGGCGGCCGGGCCACGGCGGGGACGCGGGCGTTCACCGCGCTGGTCACCGCGCAGCTGCTCCACCTCCGCGCCTGCCGCGCCTGCGCCGGCGACGCGGAGCGCGCCCCGCTGCCGTCGCCGCGCGAGGACAACCCGCACGTGATCCGCGCGCTCGCCGCGACCTCCGCGCTCCAGGCGCTCGCGCTCGGCGTCCGGCCGCTCGGCCGCCTGCTCGGGGCCGAGCGCCTCCGCGCCGGCGAGATCGCGCTCGCCGTGGCCGCGGGCGCGCTGCCCTCGCTGCTGCGCGGCCCGGGGGGGCTCTTCGAGGGGCCGGGTCGCGACATCGTGATCGTCAGGGCGCCGCGCGCGGAGCACGCCGCGCGCGCTGTTCCCACGGTTTCCACGCGCAAGGGAGGCACGCCATGATGAGGTTCCACCCACCGTCGTTCGCCCTGGGGGTCGGCTGCGCCGTCGTCCTGATGGGCCAGAAGCAGCACCTCCGTCCGGTGGTCGTCGAGATCGCGGCGCTCGGGCTCCACCTGGGCAAGCTCGGCCTGGCGCTCGTCGAGCGCCAGCGCGAGCACGTCGAGGATCTCTGGGCCGAGATCGGCGAGCGCGTCCGGCAGCGGGCGCAGCGCGAGGCCCGGCCGGCGCCGCGCACGAGCAACGGCGCCGCCGATCTCCACAGCGAGCCGCCGTCATGAGGGCGCTCCCGGTGCTCGTCGCCCACGCCCTCGAGCGGCGCGTCCGCCTGCGCGCGCCCGTGCTGGCCGGCCGCCGGCGCGCGTGCGAGCAGGTGGCCGAGCAGCTCGCGGCCGAGCCGGGCTGCGACGTCGTGACGGTCCGGCCGGCCACCGGCTCGGTGATCGTCGAGCGCGACGAGGGCGGGCTCGATCCGGAGCGGCTCCGCGGCCGGCTCGCGGAGCTCGTCAGCGCCTCGCGCGACGAGGACGGCCGCCCGCTCACGGCGCCGCGCCCGGGCTGCGAGCCCGGCCCGACGCGGATCGCGCGCGCCGTGGCGCACGCCTTCGTCGCGATCAACGCCGACGTGCGGGAGGCGATGGATCATCGCGCGGATCTCGGCACGCTCCTGCCGGTCTTCTTCGCGACGGCGGGGCTGACCGAGATCGGCGTGACGCGCCGCCTGCCTGTGCCGGCGTGGTTCAACCTGCTCTGGTGGTCGCTGCGGTCGTTCATGACGTTCAACCCGGCGGCGCTCTCGGAGGAGCAGCGGAGCGCGGGCGCCGCCGGGGCGGGTGAGCCGGCCGCCGGGGCGGGTGAACCGACCGGCGGGGCGGGTGAGGTGGGAGAGCCGGCGGCCGGGGCGGGTCGGCCGGCGGCCGGGGCCGGCGGGGCGAGCGAGGCGGGGCAGCCGGCCGGAGGGGCCGGCGGGGCGGGCTCGCCGCGGCGTGGACCGTAGCGCTCCTGCGGGAGGTCGGGCCGAGAGGCGAACCGCCATGACGCCAAGGGCGCCAAGAAACCGGGGAAGTAAAAGGGGAAGTTGGAGGGACAACCCTTCCCCTCTCTTCTTGGCGTCGTTGGCGCCATGGCGGTTCTTCTGCTGATCCGGGGCAACTTCCCGCAGGAGTGGTGGCCGCGCGGCGGGGGCAGCGGCGCTGCCTCAGATCCATCGCGCTAGAAAAGCACGCTCTCTCCGTCCGGGCTCCTCGGCTCAGGGCGGCTCGCCGCGCCGCGCCCGGCTCGACGCTGCGCCGATCCTTGCCGGACAGGCCCCTTGCGCTTTGGGTGCTCCCGTTGGAGGCGACGTGACGAGAAGCGGTGCTGCCTCGCAAAGACCCGGGAAGCGATTGAACCTTGCTGGCAGCGCGCGTACTTTTGTTCCAGGATCGTCGGCCCCGGATGCAGAGGGGGGACCCGTTGATGGCGCGATGGCAATCTCTTGTGTGGCTTGGCCTGGCCGTGGCGTCGTTCGCGGTGTCGCCTGGCTGTAGCTGCGGGGATGGCGGCGCCTACGTCGGGTGGAGCGTGGCGGGCGACGGCGGCGCTGGCGGAGCCTCGGGCAGCGGCGGCGAGGGGGGCGATCCTCATGGGGCCGGTGGCCGCGGGGTCGGGGGCGGGGGGCAAGGCGGGGCCACGGCCCAGGGCGTCACGGCGAGCGACGTGGTCAGCGCGGGCCGGGTGGTGAAGAGCCCGAGCTATCGCATGGTGTTCACGCTCGGCCAGCCGACGCAGAACCAGGGAAAGACGACCTCACCGAGCTACCGCATGCAGGGCGGCCTGGTCGGGGCGAACGGGAGCTTGCCATGAACGGGATGGGACCGCGCGTCCTTGCGATCTGTGTCCTCCTCGCCGCCTCCGCCGGTCTCGCGCGCAGCGCGGCCGCCGCGGTGCCGACGAGGATTGCGCACCAGGGGCGGCTCTTCAGCAACGACGGCACGCCGGTCAATGACGTGCTCGAGGTCAAGTTCACCCTCTACGACGCCGAGGACGCCGAGGACCCGATCTGGAGCGAGTCGTACGCGCTCTCGTTCGAGGACGGTTATTTCTCCACGGTGCTCGCGTTCGACGCCGACGTCGCCGAGGAGGTCTTCAACGGCTCCATTCGCTATCTCGGGATCACGGTCGGGACCGATCCGGAGATGGAGCCTCGCACCCCGATCGGGAGCGTCCCCTACGCGCTGGTCTCGAACAACGCTGTCGGCGACATCACGCCGACCTCCGTGACGATCGGCGACCGGATCGTCATCGACAAGGACGGCAACTGGGTGGGCAGCCCGAGCGGGATCGTGGGGCCACAAGGGCCGGCCGGCCCGGCGGGGCCGCAGGGAGACCAGGGTCCGCAGGGAGACCAGGGTCCGCAAGGAGACCAGGGTCCGCAGGGGCCGATGGGGCCGGTGGGTCCGCAGGGGCCGATGGGTCCGCAGGGCGAGCAAGGACCGCAGGGCGAGCAAGGACCGCAGGGCGAGCAAGGACCGCAGGGTGAGCAAGGACCGCAGGGCGAGCAAGGACCGCAGGGCGAGCCGGGGCCGATGGGGCCGCAAGGGCCGTCGGGCGTCGTCCTGACGCTGGAGGTGGTGGGCAACGTCGCCCCCACCATCACCGGCAACCGCTCCGAGTTTGTCTTCGTCGGTCCCTCTGGGTCGGTGACCATCACCGGGGAGCGCCAGCGCGTGACCGGAACGGCCTCCGCTCCGCTCGGCCTGGTGTCGAGCGCCCCGGGCCCTCAGACGGCCGGGCTCGGCCTCTGCTACCAGCGGGCGGGGGAGGTCCCGGGCCCTCTCGTCAACTTCTTCGGAGCCGGCTTCGCGAACCACTACTTCACGACGACCCGCGTGACCTACTCGGTCTCCGGTACGACGGTGCTCTCCGAGGGCACGTGGAACGTCGGCATGTGCGTCCTGAACAACGGCCCCAGCACGATCGCCGGCAGGCACACGACGGCCGGCGGCAGCATCGTGAACGGCTGGTTCATCGTGACGAGGGACGACTGAGGACGCCGGCCACCGGCCAGCGCCGCGGATCGTCTCCGCCGTTCATGACATGGGCTCGACCGCGGCGATCGCGCCGCGCGCCCGCGCGCCCCGGGCGGGGGCGCGCGGGCCGCGCCGTCAGCGCAGCGCCACCGGGCTCCGCGCGAGGTACTCGTCGTACGAGAGGGTGCGCAGGTCCTCGATCCGCTTCGCGCGCATCGCCGCGATGACGGCGCGCGCGAGCTGGAGGTCCGTGATGAGCGGGATGCTGGCGTCGACCGCGCGCCGCCGGATCAGGTACCCGTCCGGCCGGCCGAGCTGATCGTACTCGCGGGGGATGTTGATCACGAGATCGACCTTCCCCTCCTCGATGGCGCTCATCGCCGTCTCCCCGTCATCGGGCTGCTTCGCGAGGCTCGTGCACTCGACCCCGATCGCCCGGAGCGCCTCGGCCGTGCCCGGCGTCGCGAAGATGGGCAGCCTCAGGTGCTCGGAGATGATGCGCGCCTCGTCCGCGAACCAGTACTTGTCCTCGAGCGGGCCGAGCGACAGGAGCACGCCCTTCCTGGGGAACCGGAAGCCGGTCGCGAGCAGCGCGTGGAGGAGCGCCTCGTGCATGTCGTCGCCGAAGCAGCCCACCTCGCCGGTGCTCGCCATCTCCACGCCGAGCATCGGGTCGGCCCCCACGAGGCGCGAGAAGGAGAACATCGGCGCCTTCACGCCGACGTAATCGAGGTCGAGCCCGCGGTTCTCGACCGGCTGCGACACGCCGAGCATCCTGCGCATCGCCTCGCGGACGAAGTTGTTCCCCGTCACCTTGGAGACGAAGGGGAAGCTCCGCGACGCGCGCAGGTTGCACTCGATCACCTTCACCATGTTGTGCTTGGCCAGAAACTGCATGTTGAACGGCCCGGTGATCGAGAGCGCGCGCGCCACCTGCTGGGCGATCTGCTTGATCCTGCGGATCGTGCCGATGTAGAGCGACTGCGGGGGCAGGACGAGCGTCGCGTCGCCGCTGTGGACGCCCGCGTTCTCGACGTGCTCGCTGATCGCCCAGAGGACGAGCTCCCCGCCGTCGGCGACCGCGTCGATCTCCACCTCGCGGGCGTGGCTCTCGAACTTCGACACGACCACGGGGTAGACGGGGGAGACCGCCTTGGCCCGCGCGAGGATGCGCGCGAGCTCGTTGGGCTCGTGCGCCACGCTCATGGCCGCGCCGCTCAGCACGTAGCTCGGGCGCACGAGGACGGGGAACCCGCCGAGCTTGTTCACGATCTCGCCCGCCTCGGCCGCGTCGGTGACGTGGGCCCACCGCGGCTGATCGACGTCCAGCCGGTCGAGCAGATCGCTGAACTTCTTCCGGTCCTCGGCCGTGTCGATGCTCCCCGCGCTCGTGCCGAGGATCCGCGCCCCGGCCTGGTGCAGCCGGAGCGCCAGGTTGTTCGGGACCTGCCCGCCCATGCTGACCACGATGCCGTACGGCTGCTCCCGCTCGTAGATCTCGAGCACCGTCTCGAAGCTGATCTCGTCGAAGACCAGCTTGTCGCAGGTGTCGTAGTCGGTGCTGACCGTCTCCGGGTTGTAGTTCAGCATCATGGTCTCGTAGCCGAGCTCCGCGGCCGCGCGGATCGCGTTCACGCAGCACCAGTCGAACTCGACGCTCGATCCGATGCGGTACGCGCCGGAGCCGAGCACCATGATCTTCTTCCGCCAGGACGGCGCGACGTCCGTGGCCGACGCGTGGTAGCTCGCGTAGAGGTAGTTGGTCTCGGCGGGGAACTCGGCCGCGAGCGTGTCGATCTGGGCGAGGTGCGGGACGACGCCGTACCGCTTCCTGAGCTCGCGGATCGACCCCCGCGGCGCGCTCGTCAGCGTGCCGATCATCCGGTCGCTGAACCCGAGCTGCTTCGCCTCCCGGAGCGTCGCCTCGTCGAGCGCGGGCTTCTGCGCGGCCGCGGGCCTGTCCGGCTGCGCCGGGGCGCCGACGCTGAACGTCCCGAGCTCGCGGTGCATCCGCACGATCGGCTCGATCTGGTGCAGGAACCACCGGTCGATCTTGGTGAGGTCGTGGATCTCGTCGACCGTCATGCCCTCCTTGAGCGCGCGGGCGACGGCGAAGATCCGGAGCGGCGTCGCGTTCGTCAGCTCGTCGCGGAGGTCGTCGAACTTGAACGCGTCGGGGTCGAGCCCCTTCACCCCGATGTCGAGCATCCGGAGCGCCTTCTGGATGACCTCGGGGAACGTCCTGCCGATGGCCATGACCTCGCCGACGCTCTTCATCTCGCTGCCGATCCGCATCGAGGCGCCGCGGAACTTGCCGAGGTCCCAGCGCGGGACCTTGCAGACGATGTAGTCGAGCGCCGGCTCGAAGAACGCGGTCGTCCTGCGGGTGATCGCGTTGGCGATCTCCGGCATCGTGTAGCCGACGGCGATCTTCGCGGCGACGTAGGCGAGCGGGTAGCCCGTCGCCTTGCTGGCGAGGGCGCTCGACCGGGAGAGCCGCGCGTTCACCTCGATGACCCGGTAGTCGCAGCTGTGCGGGTCGAGCGCGTACTGGATGTTGCACTCGCCCACGATGCCGAGGTGGCGGATGGTCTTCAGCGCGACGGAGCGGAGGAGCTGGTACTCCTCGTCGTTCAGCGTCTGCGACGGGGCGACGACGATCGACTCCCCGGTGTGGATCCCCATCGGATCGAGGTTCTCCATGTTGCAGACGGTGATGCAGTTGTCGCGCCCGTCGCGGACGATCTCGTACTCGATCTCCTTCCAGCCGCGGAGGCACTCCTCGACGAGCACCTGGGGCACGCCGCCGTCGAAGCCGCGCCGCACGGCCTCCTCGAGGTCGCGCTCGCTGTCGACGATGCCGCTGCCCTTGCCGCCGAGCGCGTAGCCGCCGCGGAGCATCACGGGGAAGCCGATCTCGCGCGCCGCGGCGATCGCCTCGGCCGGCGTGCGGCAGGCGCGGCTCCGCGCGGTCTTCACGCCGATCTCGTCGAGCCGGTCGATGAAGAGCCGCCGGTCCTCGGTGTCGCGGATGGCCTTGATCGGCGTGCCGAGCACCCGCACGCCGTACTTGTCGAGGATCCCGGCGTCGTGGAGCTCGAGCCCGCAGTTGAGCGCGGTCTGCCCGCCGAAGGAGAGGGCGATCGCGTCGACCTCCTCCTTGACGATGATCCGCTCGACGAACTCCGGGGTGACCGCGCAGAGGTGGATGCGGTCGGCGAGCCCCTCGCTCGTCTGGATGGTGGCGATGTTGGGGTTCACGAGGACGGTGGCGATGCCCTCTTCCTTGAGGGCCTTGATCGCCTGCGACCCCGAGTAGTCGAACTCGCCTGCCTGGCCGATCTGGAGCGCGCCGGAGCCGAGCACGAGCACGCGCCGAGGTTTCTTGGGGAGATAGGCGCCGTACATGACTCAGCTCCTTCCTGTGGACGTGGTGCGGAGGTCCGCGGTCGCGGTCCCTGCCTGCGTGGACCGGGGGTTGGCGGGGCCCTTCATCGCGCCGCAGAGGCGCAAGAAGTCGTCGAAGAGGTACGCGGCGTCCTGGGGCCCGGGCGTGGCCTCGGGGTGGAACTGGACGCTGAAGAAGGGGCGCAGCCGCGAGCGGATGCCCTCGTTGGTGCCGTCGTTGATGTTGACGAACCAGGGCTCCCACTCCGCGGGCAGCGACTCGTGCCTCACCGCGTAGCCGTGGTTCTGGCTGGTCACGTAGCAGCGGCGGCTCAGGAGGTCCTGCACCGGCTGGTTCACGCCGCGGTGGCCGTACGGCAGCTTGTAGGTGTCGCCGCCGGCGGCGAGCGCGAGGATCTGGTTGCCGAGGCAGATGCCGAAGATCGGCTTGTTGTACGTGCCGAGCAGGCCGCGCACCGCGGCGACCAGCGGGCCGAGGTCCTTGGGGTCGCCGGGGCCGTTGCCGATGAGGACGCCGTCGGCGGCCTCGGCGAGCTCGGGGATGCGCGCGTGCGCGTGGTAGGGGACGCGGATGACGGAGACCCCGCGCGAGAGGAGCGAGCGGACGATGTGGTCCTTCGCGCCCGCGTCGAGCAGCAGCACCTTGAGCGGGCCGCCCTCGTACGTGATCACCTCGCGGGGCGCGACGAGGCGGAACACCTCCTCGCGCATGTCCACGGCCTCCGCCGAGCGCTTGACCCGCTCGAGGTCCATCTCGGCCGGGAACAGCCAGCCCTTCATGGTGCCGACCTCGCGGAGCCGCCGCGTCAGCGTCCGGGTGTCGATCCCCGTGATGGCCGGGACGCCCTCGCTCGCGAGCCAGGCGCCGAGCGAGCGGACCGCAGCGTGGTGGCTGTAGCGATCCATGTAGCTCTGGACGACGAGCCCCTGCACCTGGATCCGATCGGCCTCGTAGGGCCCGTCGATGCTGCCGGTCGGCCTCGGCGCGGGGACGCCGTAGTTGCCCACGAGCGGGTACGTCAGCGTGAGGATCTGGCCTCTGTACGAGGGATCCGTCAGCGTCTCGACATATCCCGTCATTCCGGTGTTGAAGACGACCTCGCCGCTCACCGCGCGAGGGGCGCCGAAGCACCGGCCCATCATGGTCGTGCCGTCTTCCAGTACGAGCTTCATCCGATTCGCATCCATCCTCTTTGACCGCCTGGGCCGCCGCGGCGCGGACCCTTACGCAGGAGGGGCCGTGAGCGCAGAAGACAGCGCTCTGGGCCCGTGGGGTACCAGGTCCGCGCGCGCACGCCGCGCGGCGGGGCGGCATCATGCTCGAGGCATGGCGTCCAGGCACCCCCAGATGCCGGAGCCGCTTGCTCCGGCACCCCCGTCGGCGTGGGCGGGGCGCCCGCCGTCCCGTTCTTCCACATGGTCGGGGACGCCCATTTGCCGTCCCCTCGCTCCACGTCAACCAGGAACTTGCTCCCGGAGCGCGCCGACCGCTTTTCGGTGCTGCAGCACGCAGAAGATCGGCCGACCCCAAGCGGGCTCAGCCGGGGCGGCCAGCGGGCTCAGGGGGCCGCCGCGCCGCCCGCGTCGTGCCCGGGGACCCGCCCTCGCTCGAGGTAGGCCTGCTCGAGCACGAGCACGTCCATCTTCGTCCGGAGGAAGCAGTCGAGCGCTTCCTTGGGGGTGCACACGATCGGCTCGCTCGCGTTGAACGAGGTGTTGAGGAGCACGGGCGTGCCGGTCAGCCGGCCGAACTCCAGCAGGAGCGCGTGGAAGCGCGGGTTCTCCCGGGCGGTGACCGTCTGGACGCGACCGGTGCCGTCGACGTGGGTCACGGCCGGGATCTCGGCGCGGCGCTCGGGCCTGATCCGGGAGACCTTGACCATGAACGGGTCGGGCGCGGGCTGCTCGACGTAGTCGCCCATGCGCTCCAGGGGGAGCGCGGGCGCGAAGGGGCGGAACATCTCGCGGCGCTTGATCCGCTCGTTCATGATGTCCTTGATGTCCGGACGCCGCGGATCGCAGAGGATGCTGCGGTTGCCGAGCGCGCGGGGGCCCCACTCCATCCGCCCCTGGAACCAGCCGACGATCTTGCCCTCGCCGATCGCGCGAGCGACGCGGGCGATCAGGTCCTCGTCGGCGAGCGTCTCGAACGGGACCTGCTCCTGCCGGAGCAGCGCCTCGATCGTGTCCTGCGAGAACGCCGGGCCGAAGTAGCTGTGCGTCTGGTGGAAGCGGCGCGGCCTGTCGAGCTTGTGGTGGTAGACGTAGAGCGCCGCGCCGACGGCCGTGCCCGCGTCGCCGGCCGCGGGCTGGATGAACACGTCCTCGAACAGCCCCTTCGGCTGGATCTTGCCGGCGGCCAGGCTGTTGTACGCGCAGCCGCCGGCGAGGGCGAGGCGCGACGCGCCGGTGAGGTGCTTCGCGGTCGCGAGCACCTCGAAGAAGACCTCCTCGAAGACCGCCTGCGTCGAGGCGGCGATCGCGGTGAAGCGGTCCTCCATGCGGCTCTTCGGGCTGCGGGCGGGGCCGAGCAGGTCGACCAGGAGCCCGGAGTGGATGGCGCCGTAGCGGGGCTCGCCCTCCCAGGTCATGGAGATGCCCTTCGTGTGGTGCTGGAAGTACTCGAGCCCGAGCTCGAACGCGCCGTCCTTGACGCGCACCACCTGCCGGAGCTTGTCGAGCAGCTCCGGCTGACCGTGGGCCGCGAGCCCCATGACCTTGTACTCGTCGCCGAACTTGGGGAAGCCGAGGTACTGCGTCATCCCCGAGTAGAACAGCCCGAGCGAGTGGGGGAAGCCGACGCGCCGGAGGATCTCCAGCTTGTTGCCGCGGCCGCGGGCCCACATCGTGCTGACGAAATCGCCGAAGGCGTCGATCGACACGACGGCCGCCTCGTCGAAGCCCGAGGGGAAGAACGCGGACGCGAGGTGCGCCCGGTGGTGCTCGACGTTGTGCGACACGGCGCGGAGGCGCCTCGGATCGACGCCGAGCGCGGCGCCGAGGTGCACCTTCGGGTCGCGCGCGCCGAGCGCGCCCTTGAGGAGCCCGGCGGGGGATCGCCGCGTCATCGCGTAGAGGAGCCTGTCGCCGAGGTGCGCCCTGGGGTCGCGCCCGAGCGCGATGTGATCGATGTCCTCGACGCGCGCGCCGGCGGCCTCGAGGCAGTACTCGACCGCGAGGCGCGGGAAGCCCGCGCAGTGCTTGATCCTGCTGAACCGCTCTTCCTCCGCGGCCGCGACGAGCTGTCCGTCGACGAGCAGCGCGGCCGACGCATCCCCGTGATAGGCGTTGATCCCCAGGATGAGCATTCCTGGGCCATCTTCCGGCGCCCCCGCGCGAGGGTCAAGGCGAGCCCTCGGCGTGATCGTGAGACAAAAACGCGCGCCGCGCCGTAATGCGCGGCCGCGGGCGGCGCGCCTGCGTAGGCGCGTGCGCACGCGCGCCGCGACCTCAGATCTCCGCGAGCCGGATGGCCTCGAGGCGATCGCCCTCGTCGACGCGGTCGCGATCGGCCGGCACGATGACGAGCGCGTCGGCCTCGGCGAAGCTCGTGACCGCGCCCGAGGCCTGGTTCGGGGCGACGCGCGCGACGAGCTCGCCGCTCGAGATCTCGAGCCGGGCGCGGAGGAACTCGGCGCGCCCGGTCTGCCGCCGCAGCGCGCCGGCGGCGCGGACGATCACGCGCGGCGGCAACGGGGCCGCGTCGCCCTGGAGCGCGCGGAGCAGCGGCACGCCGAAGAGGGCGAACGTGAGCGACGCCGAGGCGGGGTTGCCCGGCAGCCCGAGCACGTGCACCGCGCCGCCCCTCGCCAGCTCGGCGCGACCGACGGCGAGCGGCTTGCCCGGCTTGATCGCGACGCGCCAGAAGTCGAGCGTCACGCCCGCGGCCTCGAGCGCGGGGCGGACCACGTCGCGGTCCCCGACGCTCACGCCCCCGACGGTCACCACGAGATCCGACCCGCGCAGCGCGGTCGCCACCGCGCCCGTGGCGCGCGCGGCGTCGTCGGGCACGAACGGCGCGACGCGCACCGCCGCGCCCGCGGCGCGCGCGGTCGCGGCGACGAAGTAGCCGTTCGACTCCGGGACCGAGCCGGCGGGCCCGGGCGAGCCGGGCGGGCGCAGCTCGTCGCCGGAGCACAGCACCGTGACCACGGGCCGGCGCGCGACGAACAGGCTCGGGCGATCGAGCGCCGCCGCGAGCGCGACCTTCCCCGGCGAGAGGCGCGCGCCCCGCCGCAGCGCGACGGCGCCCTCCGCGAGGTCGGCGCCCCGGCGCCGCACCCAGGCCCCCGCGCGCGGCGCCTCGCGCACGGTGATCGCGTCGCCGCTCCGCGGCGCGTCCTCCTGCGGCACGATCGCGTCGGACCCTGGCGGGAGCCGCGCGCCGGTGAAGATGCGGCACGCGGCGCCCGGCTCCAGCGCCGGCAGCGGGCCGCCGGCCGCGCTCTCGCCGCGCACGGGCAGCGTGAAGGGCCCGCCGCCGGTGAGCTCGGCCGACGCGAGGGCGTAGCCGTCCATCGCGCTGTAGTCGAAGGCGGGCATCGGCTCGGCCGCCACGAGGTCCTCGGCGAGCACGCGCCCGGCCGCTTCCTCGAGCGGCACCCGCTCCGGGCCGACGGGGACCGCGGCCGCGAGCAGCCGCGCGAGCGCTTCCTCGAACGGGATCATCCGCGCCGCCCCTCGCGGCCGTCGCCGCTGCGCTGCGCGTGACCGAGGTGGTGGCCGCCCTTGCCGGACGCGAGCGCGACCGCGTGCCCGAGGACGGGGCCGATGAGCTGCGTGACGGCGAGCTCCACCGCCTTCGGGCTGCCCGGGAGCGCGATCACCACGAGCCCGCGCACGACGCCTGCGGCGGCGCGCGACAGGATCGCGTTCGGGCCGATGGCGTCCCAGCTCAGGCGCCGGAACGCCTCGCCGAAGCCGTCGAGCGTCTTGTCGAACAGCGGCGCGAGCGCCTCGACGGTCCTGTCGCGCGGCGCGATCCCGGTCCCGCCGGTGGTGACGATCGCGTCGGCCGACGCCGCGCTCGCGATCCGCTCGATCGCGGCCCGCAGGAGCTCGGGCTCCTCGCGGACGACGGCGTGGGACGTCACGGTGAAGCCGGCGCGCTCCAGGAGCTCGCCGAGGAGCTTGCCGCCCTCGTCGTCGTCGAGGGTGCGGGTGTCACTGAGCGTCAGCGTGGCGACGCGCACGGGGGAGCGGCTCATGCAGCAGATTTACGCCGCCCGCCGGCGGTTGGCGAACTCTTGACGGTGGCCCCGCGGGGCCCGGCCTCCCCGCGCGGCGAGGTCGCGGCCGCTCGGGTGCGAGGTAGGTCGCGCCGCGGGGCGCCCGCGCGACGCGCGGCCTCCGAGGCGCCGCGGCCGGCGTCGGCGCCGCGGCCGGTGTCATCGAGGGCCGATGGCTTTCGCATCGCGGCTGCGCTAGGGGAGCGACGTGTCCGGCCCCCTGATCCCCTACATCCAGCTCCCGGAGATCCCGCTCTCGTTCCTGGAGCACATCCCGCTCCTGGGTCAGCTCATCGATCCGGCCAAGCCGCCCTCCATCAAGCCGTTCGGCGCGCTGGTGGCGCTCGGCGTCTACATCGGCTCGGTGGTCGCCACGCGGCACGCGCGCGAGCGGCGGCTCGACGAGAAGAAGATGAGCGAGTTCATCTTCTGGGTCGTGGCGGCCGGCTTCATCGGCGGGCACGTCTTCGACGCGCTCTTCTACCACCCGCAGCGGGTCGCCCGCGATCCCCTCTACCTCTTCGCGCTCTGGGATGGCCTCTCGAGCTTCGGCGGCTTCACCGGCGCCCTGCTGGGCGCGGCCGCCTGGCGCTATACCCGGCGCGAGAAGATCCTGCCCTATTGCGAGGTCGTGAACAGCGCGTTCCCGCTCGCGTGGGTGTTCGGCCGCGCCGGCTGCGCGTCGGTCCACGATCACCCGGGCCACGTCTCCGACGCGTGGTTCGCGGTCCGCTATCCGCTCGGCGACGGCATCATCGGCCGCTACGATCTCGGCCTTTACGAGTGCGTGCTGACGATCCCGCTCGCGATCGCCTTCGCCGTGCTCTGGCGCAGGAATCCGTACCGGCCGCTCGGCTTCTACACGGGGGTCATGTGCACCGCGTACGCCCCGGTGCGGTTCGGGCTCGACTTCCTGCGCGAGCGCCAGGGCACGGTCCTGGGCGGTGATCCCCGCTACGGTGGCCTCACCCCGGCGCAGTGGGCCTGCATCGGCCTGCTCGCGCTGGGCCTTTATTTCCTGCGGATGGCCGCGCGCGGCGAGCCGTCGAGCGCCGGGGTGGGCTCTCTGGGCGGCGCCTCGCGCGTCGCGGACGACGACGACCCGTCCGAGGACGACGGGGCCGAGGCCGACGAGGCCGAGGAGCCGCGGGCGCGTCGCGCCCGGGCCGATCGCTGAGCGTCCTGGGCTGCTCGTCGTGGGCCCCGGTCGTGCGGCGCCGGCCGGCGGCGAAGGACCGATCGCGCTGACCGGGATGCCCCCGTGAACCGGTCAATGCTAGACTGGCCGGGCATCCCGAGCGCCGGCCTCGCGCCGCCGCCTGTGACGGAGCCCGGGCGCCGCGGCCGTCTCCACCGCGGATTTTCGCTCAGGCGCGGCGCCCGGGGCACGTGGACGGGGGCACATGGCGGGGCAGAGGGGCGGGGGCGCACGGGAGCAGGGGCGGGGCGCAGAGCGAAGAGCAGGGAGAGAACAGCAGGGAGTCGAGGCGTCCTCCGGCGGGCCTTCTTTTGGCTCGCCCGCCCGCGGCGGGTCACTTGACGCGCCAAGGGCGCTAGATATCGTGGGGTGGAGTTTGCACCAGAGGGTCGGCCCGCCGACCTTCGCTCGATTGAGCTCGGTTGCCCCTTCGCCGATCGGGGGGGGCCATCGAGGCGCGCTCGCGATAGGCTCCGCATCATCGATCACGGAGCGAGTGGACCAAATAAGAGGGAACGCAGGGGCCAACCCCAGGTTTTTCTACAATGGCTGAAGATTCGCGTAAGTTGTTCGTGGCGGGCTTGCCCGATTCCATCACCGAAGACGTTTTGCGGCAGCTCTTCGAGGCCACCGGCGGCAACGTCGTCGAGGTCAGTCTTCCGAAGGATCGCGCGACGGGTCGCCCGCGCGGGTTCGGCTTCGTCACGCTCTCGACGACCAGCGAAGCCAACGCTGCGCGCGAGTCGCTTGACGGTTCATTTCAGGGCGGCAAGTCGATCTCGGTCCGGCCCTTCCAGGCCGAGCCGCCGCGTCGCGAGGGGCGCCCGATGGGCCCCGGCGGTGGTGGCCCGGGTGGCCCGGGCGGGGGCGGCGGGGGCGCCGGAGCGGCTGCGGCGCCGGATCGGACCCTCTACGTCGGCAACTTGCCCTATGACGCGAGCGTCGAGGAGGTCGAAGGGCTGATCGGCTCGACGGGTGCAGGGCCGGTGGTGCGGGTCCACCTCCCGATGGACCCCGACGGTCGCAAGCGCGGGTTCGGCTTCGTGACCATGGCCAGCGCGGAGGCGGCGCGCGCTGCGATCGATGCGCTCCGCGGCGTGGACGTGCGGGGTCGCCGGCTGGTTGTCAACCTCGCGCACCCGAAGGGCGAGCGTCCGGCGCGCGAGGACCGCCCGGGCGGCTTCGGGGGCGGCGGCGGCTTCGGCGGTGGTGGCGGCTTCGGCGGCGGTGGCGGCTTCGGCGGTGGTGGCGGCTTCGGCGGCGGTGGCGGCGGCGGCGGCGCGCCCCCGCCGCCCGCGCGCAAGACCTTCGACGACCGTCGGCGGCGGGGCGGCCACGACGGCGACGGCCCTCCTGGGGGCGGTGGCGGCGGTGGCGGTGGCGGCCGTCGCAACAACAAGAACTGGGATCGCGGCCGGGGTGGTGACGACTGGGATGATGAATGAGCTCTCCCGGTTGACAACCGTGTCATTTCCCGTAGGGTAGGCGCCCTCCAGACGGGCGGTCGGGCGTCGCTGGCCCGGCAATCTCTGGTGCTCCCGCCGGTTGCGGTGCCAGCGTTCCCGTGCTGACCGTACCTAGGTTCAACCAGGGCCGCGTGTGCGGCCCTGTCTTCGGAGATCTCCGATGCGCGACATCATCAAGCTCACGTGCGGCAACTGCGGCCGCGCGAACTATCACACGACGAAGAACAAGCGCACGATGACGGAGAAGTTCGTCATCAAGAAGTTCTGCCCGGCCGAGCGCAAGCACACCGAGCACAAAGAGGGCAAGATCTCGAAGGGCTAGGCCACGCCGTGCGGCTGGTCGCTGCCGCCGGGGCCCGCGCATACGGGCCTCGGGTCAGGTTGATGTGCCCGCGCAGCGCTCGGCTTAACCTTATTCATCTCTAGGCGATGCGATGATCTTCGACTGGCTCTTCGGCCTGTTCTCGAACGATCTCGCGATCGACCTCGGCACCGCCACCACGCTCATCTACGTGAAGGGCAAGGGGATCGTGTCCTGCGAGCCCTCGGTGGTCGCCGTCCAGCGTGATGCTCGCGGCGGTAAGAAGGTGCTCGCCGTCGGCCGCGAGGCGAAGGAGATGCTCGGACGAACCCCGGGCAACATCCAGGCGGTGCGGCCGCTGCGCGACGGCGTTATCGCCGACTTCGAGATCACGGAGGCGATGCTCCGGTTCTTCATCGCGCGCGCGCACAACCGCCGCACGCTCGTCAAGCCGCGCATCATCATCTGCGTCCCGTTCGGCATCACCGAGGTCGAGAAGCGCGCCGTGAAGGAGAGCGCCGAGGGCGCCGGCGCGCGCGAGGTCTACCTGATCGAGGAGCCGATGGCGGCGGCGATCGGCGCCGGGCTGCCGATCACCGAGCCGAGCGGCAACATGGTCGTCGACATCGGCGGCGGCACGACCGAGGTCGCCGTGATCTCCCTCGCCGGCATCGTCTACTCGCAGAGCGTGCGCGTCGGCGGCGACAAGATGGACGAGTCGATCATCGCCTACATGAAGCGCAAGTACAACATGGCCATCGGCGAGCAGACGGCCGAGCGCATCAAGATCACGGTCGGCAACGCGTACCCGCTCGAGCAGCAGCTCACGATGGAGGTGAAGGGGCGCGACATGGTCGCGGGGATCCCCAAGACGGTCATCGTCAACTCCGACGAGATCCGCGACTCGCTGAGCGAGCCGACGAACGCCATCGTCGACACGGTGCTGATCGCGCTGGAGCGCACGCCGCCGGAGCTCGCGGCCGACATCGTCGACAAGGGCATCGTGCTCACCGGGGGCGGCTCGCTCCTCAAGAACCTCGACGTGCTCCTCCGCGAGGAGACGGGGCTGCCGGTCATGGTGTGCGACGACCCGATCAGCGCCGTGGTGCTCGGCAGCGGCAAGGCGCTGGACCACCTCGAGCTCCTGAAAGAGGTCACGATCAGCTGAGCGCTCGTCTCGTCCCCCGCTCGTGAGCTGGCCGGCGGGGCTCCTCGGCGGCGCGTGGCAACAGGACAGGGGTCCGCGGCCGCCGCATCAAGCTTGACAGGGGTGGCCTCGCGGCGCGCCTCGTACTACCTGGTCCGGGAGCCACCGTGAACCTGAAACGCTACCGCGACTTCGTGATCGTGCTGCTGGCGCTCGCGGTGCCGTTCTGGTTCCTGCGCGCCAGCATGCGCGACCCCAAGCAGAACACGGGGGCCGACCGGGTGATCATCGGCCTCGCGGCGCCGATCCAGTACGCGGCCGCGACACTTGCGCGCGGCCTCTCGAACCTCTGGGGCGATTACATCTACCTGGTCGACGTCAAGGAGGACAACGCCAAGCAGGCCTCCCAGATCGCGCGCCTCCGGGAGCGGGTGAGGAAGCTGGAGGCGCTCGAGGAGGAGAACCGGCGCCTGCGCAGGCTGCTCGACCTGCGCCAGAGCCTCCGCACCGACGTCGTGAGCGCGCAGGTCATCGGCAAGAGCACCAACGATTTCTTCCGCGTCGTGCGCGTCACCCTCGATCGCGAGGCGCGGGACATCGGCCCCAACCTGCCGGTCCTCTCCGCGGATGGCGTCGTCGGCACGACGCTGAAGAGCGCGGGGGACACGGTCGACGTGCGGCTCGTCGTCGACGCGGGCAGCGGCGTCGACGTGGTCGTCGAGCGCACGGGCGCGCGCGGATTCGTGCGCGGCACCGGCGACGAGGGCAAGTACTCCTGCAGCGTGGAGTACGTGCAGCGCACCGACGAGATCGAGGTCGGCGATCTCCTCGTCACGAGCGGCGTCGGCCGGCGCTTCCCGAAGGGGATCCCGGTCGGGACCGTGACGCAGGTCATCCGCCGCGACTTCGGCATCTACCAGCAGGTGTACGTCGCGCCGTCCGTGGACTTCTCCCGGCTCGAGGAGGTCCTCATCGTGATGACGGCGACGCCGGAGGAGGCGCCACCGCCGGCGCAGCGGAGGTGACGGGATGAGGAACTCCGCGTTCCTGGCGATGGGCGCCGGCCTCTTGATCCTGCAGTCGAACCTGTTCCGGATCATCGGCAAGCTGAACATCCCGGGCTCGACGCCGAGCCTGCTCCTGCCGCTGATCGTGTTCATGGGGGTGCACGAGTACTCGATCGCCCGCGGGGCCGCGCTCTCGTTCCTGCTCGGCTACCTGCTCGATCTCTTCGCCGGCGCGCCCGTCGGCCTGTTCACCTTCATCACCGTCGCGACCTTCGTCGTGTCGAGGGCGGCCGGCGTGCGGCTCGCCGCGCAGACGCTCCTCACGAAGATCGCGCTGGCCTTCGTCTTCGGCCTCGTCGAGGGGGTGCTCATCGTGATCCTCACCGCCATCTTCGGGGGCGACGCGGCGCGCCCGCGCGCGCTCGCCTTGCTCGTCGCGCCGCACGCGGTCTCGACGGCGCTCTTCGCGCCGCTCGTCTTCCGGATGGCCGAGCGCGTGCACCAGGCGACGATCAACATCCCGCGGCCCGGGGAGAGCCCGCGATGAGCCTCCTCGTCCAGCGCTCCGACGTGAGCGAGTTCCGCCGGCGCTTCCGGTGGATCGCGCTCGGCATGCTCCTCGTCTTCATCGCGCTCATCGGGCGCCTCTTCTATCTCCAGATCCTCGAGGCCGACGAGAACCAGGCCATCGCCCGGGAGAACATCGTGCGGCGGGTGACGCTCGCGACCACGCGCGGCATCATCCGGGACCGCAACGGCAAGGTGCTGGCCGCGAGCCGGCCGTCGTACAACGTGTACGTCGTCCCGCGGCGCCTCGACATGGAGACGACCTGGCCGAAGCTCATCGAGTACCTCGGCGTCGGGATCGAGGAGCGCGCCCGGCTGGAGGCGTACATCACCGCGATCCGCGCGGACGACGGCCCGCGCAAGAACCAGCAGATCCTGCTGAAGGAAGACATCTCGCGCGACGTCGTGGCGACCCTGGCCACGCACGACGCCGAGCTGCCGGGGGTCGACGTGGTGCCGGTCCCGGTGCGCTACTACCCCTACGCGGAGGTCGGCTCGCACGTCATCGGCTACATGGCCGAGGTGGACGCCGAGCGGCTCGCGGCGCTCCGGAGCGTCGGCTACATCGAGGGCGACCGCATCGGCGTCACCGGGATCGAGCGCGCCTGGGAGAGCTACCTCCGCGGCACGCGCGGGTGGGAGAAGGTGCTCGTGGACGCCAGGGGGCGGCGACGGGGCGGCCAGGAGCGCATCGTCGAGGAGCCGCGGCGCGTCGACCCGATCCCCGGGCGCGATCTCCGGCTGACGCTCGACGCCGACATCCAGAAGGCGATCGACAAGGCGATGCGCGGCGAGCTCGCCGGCGGCGTGGCGGTCATCGACGTGCGCACCGGGAGGATCCTCGGGCTCTACTCGAAGCCCGGCTACGACCCCAACGCCCTCTCGGGCGGCTCGGGCAAGCAGGTCATCCGCGACGCCTTCCGGCGGCTCTACTCCGATCCCCTCAAGCCCGCGCTCGACAAGACGCTCTCCGGGGCGTACCCGCCGGGCTCGACGTTCAAGCCGTTCACCGCGCTGGCGGCGCTCGAGAAGGGGCTCATCGACGCCCGCCAGTCCACGCGGTGCCGGGGCGCCCTGACGTTCGGCAAGCGCACCTTCCGGTGCACCCACGTCCACGGGGCGGTCGCGCTGCAGAAGGCGATCGCCGAGTCGTGCAACGTCTACTTCTACAAGCTCGCGGCCGAGTACGGCGTCGGCATGGACGTCATCGCCGACATGGGCCAGCGCTACGGGCTCGGCGCGCGGACGGGGCTCGGCATCAACGCCGAGGCGGCCGGCAGGATGCCGACCAAGGCGTGGATGACGCTCCGGAACAAGGGCCAGTACCGCCTCGGGTTCGGCCTCAACGCGGCGATCGGCCAGGGCGCCACGACGGTCACCGTGCTCCAGCTCGCGCTCGCCTACGCGGCGCTCGCGAACGGGGGCACGCTGTACCAGCCCCAGATCGTGCGGGCCGTCGAGACGAGCGCCGGCACGGTCGTCCAGGAGTTCACGCCGCGCGTGCGCCGGCAGATCGACATCCGCCCCGAGAACCTCACCCTCGTGCACCGCGCGATGGTCGCCGGCGTGAACGAGGCGGGCGGCACCGCGTTCAAGGCGCGCCTCGCCGGCGTCGAGATGGCGGGCAAGACCGGGACGGCGCAGGTCTCGCACCGGCTCACCCGCGGCGTCGAGGCCGAGCGGGTCTGGTACTTCAACCGCGAGCACGCCTGGTTCGCCGGCTACGCGCCGACGCGCTCGCCCGAGGTCGCCGTGGTCGTGCTCGTCGAGCACGGCGGCGCCGGCGGCAAGCACGCGGCGCCGGTCGCCTTCGAGGTGGTCCGCGCCTACCAGGAGCTCGAGAAGGAGCGGCGCGCCGGCTCGAACGAGCGATCGCGCGCGGGCATCAAGGGCGCGGGCCGCGCCTCCACCACGACGGGGCGTACTCCATGATCCGGGGCGATTCTCTCTCGCGCGATCGCGATCATTTCGACTGGCCGCTCTTCATCGCCGCGGTCGCCGTCGCCGTGCTCGGCGTCGTCAACCTCTACAGCGCGACGAGCGTCTACTCCGGGTCGCGCGCGGAGCTCTACATCAGCCAGCTCTACTGGCTGTTCATGGGCGGCATCCTCGGCGGGATGCTGGTCGCGATCGACTACCGGCACCTGGAGCGCCTCGGCTACGTGCTCTACACGTTCGGCGTCTTCTCGCTGGCGGTCGTCTTCGTGCTCGCGCGCGACGTGCGCGGCTCCGCGCGGTGGATCGAGTTCGGCGCGTTCCGCTTCCAGCCGAGCGAGTTCATGAAGATCTTCCTGGTCATCGCGCTGGCGAAGTACCTGCACGACGACCCGCGCAACGAGGGGCGCACGCTCCGCGACCTGGCCATCCCCGCGGCGCTGACCGCGGTGCCCGCGCTCCTCGTGCTCAAGCAGCCCGATCTCGGGACGGCGACGATCATCACGCTCGTCTTCCTGACGATCGCGGCGCTCACGCGCGTGCGGTGGCGGAGCGCCGCGCTGTTCATCGTGTCGATCGTCGTGTCGGTGCCGATCCTCTGGAGGTACGTCCTGCTCGACTACCAGCGCGCCCGCGTGGAGGTGTTCCTCCACCCCGAGGAGGACATCCTGCATCGCGGCTGGCACGCTCACCACTCGCGCGTGGCGATCGGCAACGGCGGCCTGTTCGGCAACGGGTACCTCGAGGGGACCCAGAACCAGTTCCTGTTCTTGCCGGACCAGTTCACCGACTTCCCGTTCCCGGTCTTCGCCGAGGAGTGGGGCTTCGTCGGGAGCGTGGTGCTCGTGTGCCTGTACGCGTTCCTGGCCCTGTGGGGGGTCCGCATCGCGTCGCAGGCCAAGGATCGCTTCGGCGCGGTGCTCGGCGTCGGCTGCGCGGCCATCATCTTCTGGCACGCGGTCATCAACCTCGGCATGACGTCGGGCGTGCTGCCCGTCGTCGGCGTCACGCTGCCCCTGTTCTCCTACGGCGGCTCGAGCGTTACCACGGTGATGGTCGCGATCTCGCTGCTCATGAGCGTGTCGATGCGCCGCTACTCCGGCGTCGCCTCGCTCGATCGCCTGTGACGAGCGCGCCGCCCGCGGGCCGTGCAGCTCAGAGCGCCATTTCGGCGAGGCGCGCGTCGATCGCGAAGGCGAACGCCCTGAGCGTGTCGCGCTCCGTGACCTCGCCCCCCTCGCGCGCCCTCCGGACCACGGCGCGAAACCCGAGGTAGCGGCGCCCGTCCAGGCCGAGCAGCGCCGGCACCGTCAGCGGATCGGGCGACGCTCCGGGCGCGCCCGCGAGATCCGCCGCCTTCGCGATGATCCCTGCGACGAGCGCGTCGCAGCGCTCGAGCGCCACGGCGTACCGCTCCGCCGCGATCGCCGCCTCGATCTCCGCGACGGCCTCACGCTCGGCGGTCGGCCACAGCGCCACGAACGAGAGGCCCGGCTGGGCGAGGTGCCTCGTCGCCGCGGACGGGTCGTCCGCGCGCGCGGTGGCCGGGGCCTCCGCGGGCGCGTTCCCTCGGCGGGCGGCGAGTTGCTGCGGCGGCGCCTCGCGGCTCTCCGGGGCCGTGACCACCGCGCCCGCCGGCGCGACCGCCGCGGGGTCCGGCGGCGCGGCCGCCGCGGGGCCCGGGGGCGCTGACGCGCCGGGCGCGACCCCTCCCTCGACGAGCGTCCCCTCGCTCGGATCGCCGAGGGTCGAGTTTGGCGGCATGGTGGGCCACGGCTTGCTGGGCGGGGCGAGCCGCGAGATCACCGCGTCGAGCGGCGCCGACGGCGGCGGCGAGGCGTCGCGGAGGGCGGTGACGAGCCCACCCTCGATGGCGTCGAAGCCGCCGAGCCCGCCGCCCCTCGCCGCGTCGGGGAGCCGGCTCTCGAAGGCGCGCAGGACGAGGGCGCTGATCTCCTCGAGCCCCTCGTAGATGCCGAGCCCGGTCCTCGCCGAGGTGGCCACCGAGAAGGCGCGCGACGGGTTCAGCATCGCGTCGAGCTCCTCGAGCGGGAGGAGATCGGGCAGATCCCGCTTGTTGTGCTGGAAGATCAGGGGGACCTGCTGGAGCTGCCGCCCCTGCTCCGCGAGGTTGTCGCGCAGGTTCTCGAGGCTCTCCACGTTGGCGTCCGCGCGGACGGCCTGCGAGTCGCTGACGAACACGATCCCGTCGGCGCCCGTGAGCACCAGCTTGCGGGTCGCGTTGAAGTAGACCTGCCCCGGCACCGTGAAGAGCTGGAGCCGCACGTTCATCCCCCGCATCTGCGGGAGCCGGACCGGCAGGAAATCGAAGTAGAGCGTCCGGTCGACCGGGGTCGCGAGGGAGACCAGCTTGCCGCGGTGCTCCGGCTTCGCCGTGGCGTGCAGGTACTCGAGCGTGGTCGTCTTGCCGCCCAGACCGGGCCCGTAATAGACGATCTTGAAGACGAGCTCGCGCGACAGTGGGTTCACCGACGCCATGGGCGTGGGGACGATACACGAAAAGGGGTCGGGGGGCGCCGGCGTGCGCGGCCGGAGGGCTCGAGCCCGCGCTCCGGAGGGCGAACGCCGCCCGTCAGCGGCTGCCGACGAGCGGCTCGAGCTTGCCTTTCTGGCCCATGAGGACGATGAGCGCGACCGTGCCCCGCTGGGCCTGGAAGTAGTCGAGCCGCAGCCGGTGCATGCCCTCGGACAGCCGGGCCTCTCCGTCCGCGCTCTTCGCGGTGTGGACGCCGTCGTTCGTGACCACGCGCTTGTCGTCGATGTAGAGGATCGCCCCGTCGTCCGAGGTGAGCCGGAACTGGAACACGCCCTCGCTCGGCACCTTGAACTCGCCCTCGAAGCGGATCGCGAACCAGTCGTTCTGCATCAGCGCGCCCGGGAAGCCGCCCGAGAACTCCTGCGGCTTGACCTCGAACCTGTCCGTGTACAGCGCCGCGAACGGCACCAGGCCGTCGAAGCTCGGCAGCTTCTTGCTGCCCTCGGGGATCACGTACGCGAGCCCCCGGAAGGCGCCGCCCTTGCCGCCGCCGAACGCGTTCGGGGCGGTGATGCGCGGCGCGTTGCTCGCGGGCAGGCGCCACTTCGGGGGCTTGCGGGTCACAGGCTTCTCGTCGGGCTTCGCCGGCTTGCGCGTCGGGGAGGCGGTCTTCGCCGGGGGGGGTGGGGGCGGCGGCGCGGCCTCCTGGGGGGTGCTACCGCTCTGGATGGTGACGCGGCAGCCGCTGAGGAGCGACGCGGCGAGCACGCACGAGGCGAGGTGCGATGTGGTTCGGACCATGGCGTCTCCTGAGAGGGAACGGACGGCGGGCCCGCCCCCCACGTGAAAGCGAGGTTGGCGCTCTTAGACGTGCCGCCGGGGCGCGGCAATCAAGGTCGCGTCACGAGCCTGCCGGAACCAGCGCTCCTTCCGGCCCCGGCCCGGGCGCCCCGGCGTCCGGGTGCGACAGCGCCTCCAGGCGCTCCTCGCGGGCCGGCGCGTGCAGCCGCGAGCGCCCCTCGAGCGACTCGGCCGCGCGCCAGAGCGGCGAGCGCTGCGCGAGGACGAGCGCGGCGACGCAGGCGAGGACGCCGGCGAGCGCGCCGGCGTTCGCCACACCCTCGTACCGGCGGGACCGGCCCGCGTAGAGCACCCCGAGCAGCACACCGCTGAGCAGGCCCCCGATGTGCGCGGCGTTGTTGATGCGGAAGCCCGCGTTCGACGCGTTCACCACGAAACCGAACAGGACGATGTAGAAGACCGCCTGGAGCGCGAGGTCCTTCCAGCGCGGATCGCGGCGGCGGAGCAGCCCGCCGAGCAGGAGGCCCATCACGCCGAACACCGCGCCGCTCGCGCCCGCGGTGCACACGACCTCGGGCTGCACGAGGACGTTCCACGCGGCGCTCGCGGCGAAGCCGACCAGGCCCGTGATGACGTAGGCGATCGCGAACCGCGCCGAGCCGACGGCGGGCTCGGCGGCGCGGGCGAGCAGGCCGAGCGTCATCATGTTCATGCCGAAGT
Source organism: Sorangium cellulosum (assembly GCF_004135735.1). Lineage (GTDB taxonomy): Bacteria > Myxococcota_A > Polyangia > Polyangiales > Polyangiaceae > Sorangium > Sorangium cellulosum_F. Next base: position 2,763,353 of record NZ_CP012670.1, read on the forward strand.
GGAGCATGCCCATGTGGACGAAGACCGCGGAGAGCAGGCGGAAGAGATCGAACGGCTCGCCGGGCAGCAGGAGCAACGCGCCGAAGCGGAGGTAGTTCGACATGCCCCACGGCGAGAATGGGCCGATGTCGGCGGCGTGGGCGGCCAGGATCTGCCCCACGAACACGAACGACGTGAGCCCGCCCAGGATCTTGGTCGCCAGCAGGCTCCGCCCGTCGAGGCCCGCCCTCGGGCGCTCGGCGGGGAGCGCCGCCTGCGCGAGCAGCAGGCCGCAGCGGATGCAGCGGTTGAAATCGGTGCTGTTGAGGGCGCCGCAGCGCGCGCAGTGCAGCGCGCGCCCCCGCTCGCCGGCCGGCCTCGCCATCACAGGGCGGCCCCGTGGCGCTGCCCGGCGCCGAGGGGTGCGCGGGACCTGAACGTTGTATCGCGGGTCACGGAGGGCTCCTTTCGAGGCGGACGCACGCCGCCGAGGCCAGCGCAATGTGGCGGCTTTTCGCTGTAAGGTCCACGGCTTTGGCCCGTTGTCGAGGTGTGGATGCGGCAGCCCTCACGCGCTCGGCCCTCTCTACCGCGTGGCGCCCTCCGCCGCCCTGCGCGAGCCCGTCGCCGCGGTCCCCGGGGTGTGTCACAGGCGGCGCGCCCCATCCCGCCGCGGGCGCAGGGAGGACAGCGGTGCGATTCCTCCGACGTCCGGGTATCGTCGCCCGGGTGACGGCGGTGGCAGCGGCGAGGCCCGACCTGGAGGCGGAGCGTCTGCAGTGCGAGCGCGCGGCGCAGGGGGACCGCCTCGCGCTGGGCCAGCTGCTCCGCAAGTACGGGCCCTCGCTGTACCGGTCGGTGCTGCTGCCCCGCCTCGGCTCCGAGGCGATCGCGCAGGACGCGCTGGCCGAGACGTACGCGCGCGTGATCGAGCGGTTCTCCCAGTTCCAGTGGCAGAGCTGCGGCATCTATCCGTGGCTCCGGGTGATCGCGCTGCGCATCGCGCTCGACATGCTCCGCGCGCGCCGCCGCGAGGCGCTCTTCGAGCCCGCGGATCTGCAGCGCGAGATCGACGCCGCGGAGACGGACCTCACCGCGCACGGGGAGGTCGCGCTCTGCGAGAAGCGCGATCTGGCGGACGCGAGGGCGCGCGTCGAGGACGCGCTCGGGCGGCTCAACCCGCGCTACGCGGAGGCGATCCGGCTCCGTGTCCTCGAGGAGCGGCCCCGCGACGAGGTGGCCAGCGCGCTCGGGGTCAGCGTGGCGACGTTCGATGTCGTCCTGCACCGCGCCATGACCGCGCTGAAGAAGGCGCTCGCCGCGGGGGCCGCCGCGCCGCGGGTGGAGCCCAGGGGAGGGGCGCGATGAAGCCGCGGCTCCCAGGCCAGCGCACCTCGCCGGCCGGAGACGAGGCGCCGCCGCGTCGCAGCGGACCGGCTCGCGGCCCGCGGCTCGCGCCCGTCGCGCCCGAGGTGGAGCCCGACGCGCCGGCGTCTGATGACGAGCTCCGCGCCGCGCGCGCGCTCGCCGAGGCGCTCGATCGGGGCGAGGTCCCGCTCGCGACCGCGCTCAGGGCGGCGGCCCGGCCTTCCGGGCTCGACCTGGCGGATCACGAGGCGCTGCTCGCGCGCGCGCTCGGCGACGAGGAGGCGCCGCCGACGAAGGCCGAGCAGCGCGCCGCCGAGCGCCTGCGGGAGGCGCTCGGGGGTCGGGACGCGGAGCAGGGCGAGCCGGCGCGGGAGGGGGGCGCGGGCGGCGAGGGGGCGCTCGGCCAGCGCGAGGAGCTCGCCGAGCTCGCGATCGCGCTCCGGGCGGCGTGGCGCCCCCGGCCGCTCGCGGAGCTCCGGGGCCGCGCGCTCGTCGAGCAGGCCCTCCGCGCCTCGTCCGGCCAGCGCGGCCGGCGCACCGCGCCGGTCACCATGGCGGCGCTCTCGGCGCTCGCCGCGGTCGCCGCGGGCGTGGCGTTGCTCGTGGGCGAGGTGAGGGAAGAGCTCCCCTCCGCCGCGCGCGCGCCGGCGGCGCCCGCCGCGGAGGGCGCGCCGCTCCCCTCGCCGATCGCGGCGCGCTCGACCGCGGCGCTCTTCGATCCGGCCGCGCCGTTCCCCAGGGAGGGCGGTCAGACGGCGCGCATCGATCGCATCGCCGCCGCGCGCGCGGCCGACCTGCGCCAGAACCGCTACGCGGCGTGGGGGGTGCGCTGATGTGGAGCGCGCGCCTCGCGGCCGCGTGCCTCGCGCTCGTCGCGGCGGCGCACCTCGGTTGCGCCCGGGGCGATGAGCAGGGGCGCGGCGCCGGGGCCGCGGGGGATCCGGCGTGCGCCTGCGCGCCGACGCCGGTCGTCGATCCGACGCTGCTCGCGTTTCTCTCGAGGGCGCGCGCCGCGCACCACGCCGCCGACCTGGCGATCGGCGCGGGCGATCGCGCCGCAGCCGTCCGCGCGCTCGAGGGGATCATCACCGCGCCGAGGCCGCCGGGAGCGCCGCCGGAGGTCGCCGAGGTGACAGCGGACACCCACGCCCGGCTGGCGGAGCTCCGGAGCGAGGACGGCGAGTTCGACGCCGCGGGCCGCGACATCGAGGCGGGCCTCAGGCTGGCGCCTGCGCCCTCGCATTACCAGGGGCACCTCTACGAGGTGGCGGGCGTCGTGGAGGAGCGCCGCGCGAAGGCGCTCGAAGCGCGGGGGGACCGCGAGGCCGCGGCGCGCGCCCGGAGGCGCGCGGTCGACCTGCTGGAGCGCGCGATCGCGATCCAGGATCAGGTGATCACCGAGGCCCTGAGGGGCGCCCGGCAAGGGCCGCGCTGATGCGGGCGCCCGCCGCTGGTCTGCAATTGCGACCGGCGTGCGTTCCTCGCTAGACTCGCCGGGAGGGGGCCGCTGCCCGACCCGATGACGCTCCGTGTCCCAAGGCCGAAACCCGGGTACGATCTCCGGTCGCTCCCGCTGAAACCCGCCGAGGCGTTCCTCCTCTCCCGGATCGATGGCGTCCTGACGGAGCGGGAGCTGTCCCTGGTCACCGGCATGTCGCACAGCGACACCGTCGAGGTGCTGCGCAAGCTGCACGGCTTTGGCGCGATCATCCTGGACGGAGAGCCCACGCGCCCGCCTCCGCCGCGGGGCGCGGCCGACGCGGCTCGGCGTGGGGCCGCGCCGGAGGTGGAGAGATCGCTGCCGCCCGGCGGCGAGCCCGTCCCGCTCGGCCGGGGCCCGGTCGACTCCCCCCCGCTCTACGACCCCGCCGAGCTCGACGAGCCGGTCGAGCTCGCCCCGGACCGCAAGCGGCGGATCCTCGATCTCTATTACCGGCTCGAGGATCTCACCTACTACGAGCTGCTCGGCGTCTCGGACCAGGCGGACAAGAAGCAGATCAAGAGCGCCTACTACCAGCTCGCGCCGGAGTTTCACCCGGACAGCTACTTTCGCAAGCAGCTCGGCTCGTACAAGCAGAAGATCGAGGCCGTCTTCACGCGCATCACGCTGGCGCACGACACGCTGACGTCGAGGCAGCGCCGCGCCGAGTACGACGCGTACCTCGAGCAGACCCACAAGAACCGGGCGATGGCGGCGCTGATCGAGCAGACGCCCCGGGACATCGTCACGGTCTCGTCGGCGGTCGACGCCTCGGTGCGCGCCGCCGTCGCCGAGCCGCGCGACGCGGTCGCGTCGCCTGGACGTTACTCCTCGGAGCGCCCGCCGCTCGAGGCGCGGGAGCGCGCGCCCGCGCCCGCGGAGCAGGCCGCGGCCTCCTCCCGGGGAGCCGCGGCGGCGCCGCGTTCGTCCCACGAAGACGCGGCGCTCGGCCACCGTTCGTCCCACGAAGACGGCGCGCTCGGCCACGGGGGATCGCCGCAGCCCTCGCCGGCGTGGCCCGCGGGCGCGGGCGATCCCGTCGCCCCTGCGGCCAGCGCCAAGGATCGGCGGGAGACGCTCGCGCGCAAGCTCACCGCGGGCCTCAGGCGTCCGGCGACGAGCGCGTCGCCGGCGGCCCCCCCGACGGCGCCCGCCGGCGCGGCCGCGGTGGCCGCGCCGAGGGCTCCGTCCGGCGTCCGCTCGCCGGACGCGACGAGGGCGGTCGAGGTGCTCAAGGCGCGGTACGACTCGGCGCGCGGCGAGGCCGTCCGGGGGCAGATCGCGCGGTACTCCGAGGCGGGCCGGATCGCGCTCCAGCGGAAGGACTACGCGAGCGCGGCCAACGCCTACCGGATCGCCGCGTCGCTCGCCCCGGAGGACGTCGAGATCCAGAAGGCGTCGGCCGAGGTGCAGCGCCTCGCGGCGGCGGCGCTGGCGGACGGTTACCTCAAGCAGGCCGACTACGAGGCGCAGAACGGGCGCTGGGTCGAGGCGGCGCTGAGCTATGCGAAGGTGTGCAGCGGTCGGCCCGACGACGCGGCCGCGCACGAGCGGGTCGCGCACGCGACGCTGCAGGCCAGGGAGAACACGCGGCGGGCGGTCGAGTTCGCGCGGCGAGCGGTCGAGCTCGCGCCCACGTCGGTGGAGTTCCGGATCACGCTCGCGCGCGCGTACGCCGCGGCGGGGCTCGAGAAGAGCGCGGCGGGCGAGTTCGACCGTGCCGCTGAGCTCGCGGGGAACGACGGCAGGCTGCGCGCCCTCGTCGCGCAGGCGCGCGAGCAGGCCAAGAAAATGGGGAAGCAAGTCTAGCGCCGCGGCCGGGCCTCGGCCCCCGCCGGGCGGGGTGCGGCCCCTTCGCAGGGGCCGCGCACGATTGGTCCGCTCGGCTCCGCGAAACGGTCTAGCATCGTGATCTCAGCGGCCGTTCGGGCCAGAGACAAGAAGAGGAGCAGCGGCATCGATGGAGCGTGTCATCGGCATTGACCTTGGCACCACGAACTCGTGCGTTGCCATCGTCGAGGAGGGCGTCCCGACCGTCATCCCGAATCGCGGTGGCTACAAGACGACGCCGTCCATGGTCGCGATCACGGAGGCCGGCAAGCGGCTCTGTGGGCACATCGCGAAGCGGCAGGCGATCACCAACGCCGAGAACACGGTCTACGCCGCGAAGCGGCTGATCGGCCGGAAGTGGTCGTCTCCGCAGGTGAAGAACGCGATCCTGACCGCGTCGTACAAGATCGTCGAGGGGCCGCACGGCGACGTCCGCATCCAGCTGCGCGACAGGACGTACTCGGTCCCCGAGATCAGCGCGATGGTCCTGCAGGAGATGAAGCTCTTCGCCGAGGACTACCTCAACGAGCCGATCTCGAAGGCGGTGATCACCGTCCCCGCCTACTTCAACGACAACCAGCGGCAGGCGACGAAGGACGCGGGCCAGATCGCGGGGCTCGACGTCATCCGCATCGTCAACGAGCCGACCGCGGCGGCGCTCGCGTACGGGTTCGGCAAGAACGTCGAGAAGACGATCGCCGTGTTCGACCTCGGCGGCGGCACGTTCGACATCTCGGTGCTCGAGATCGGCGCGGGCGGCGTCTTCAAGGTCATCGCCACCGCGGGCGACACGTTCCTCGGGGGCGAGGACTTCGACGCGCGGGTCATCGACTGGCTGGTGCAGGGGTTCAAGGAGCAGCACGACGTCGACCTGCGGCAGGACAGGATGGCGCTCCAGCGCCTGAAGGACGCGGCCGAGAAGGCGAAGTGCGAGCTGTCCAGCGTGCTCGAGACCGAGATCAACCTGCCGTTCATCATCTCCAGCGCGCGGAACGAGGCGCTCCACCTCCAGCGCACGCTCTCGCGGGAGACGCTGGAGGCCCTGTGCGAGGATCTCGTCGAGCGGTGCATCGAGATCTGCAGCCAGACGCTCGAGGACGCGCGGCTCGATCGCGACGAGATCGAGGACGTCGTGCTCGTCGGCGGCATGACGCGCATGCCGCGCGTGCAGGAGGCCGTGCGCGACTTCTTCGAGCGCGAGCCGTGCAAGGGGGTGCACCCCGACGAGGTGGTCGCGCTCGGCGCGGCGGTGCAGGGCGCCGCGCTCGTCGACGAGACCAAGCAGATGATCCTGCTCGACGTCACGCCGCACGCGCTCGGCATCATGACCTTCGGCTCCATCTTCGAGGAGCTCATCCCGCAGAACACCACCGTGCCCACGAGCCGGTCGAAGATCTTCACCACCAGCCGCGACAACCAGACGGCGGTGAAGATCCTGGTCATGCAGGGCGAGCACCAGAAGGCGACCGACAACGAGCTGCTCGGCGAGTTCATCCTCACGGGCCTGCGCCGCGCCCCGAAGGGGCAGGTCGAGATCGAGGTCACGTTCGAGATCAACAGCGACGGCATCGTCTCGGTGAGCGCCAAGGATCTGGAGACGGGCCAGCTGCAGTCGATCCAGGTCACCGCGTCGAGCGGCCTCACGAAGGAGGAGGTCGGCGAGATGATGGAGGCGGCGAAGGAGTACCTCGTCGATCGCCGCGCGAGCGACCTCTTCGAGGGCGTCCGGCAGGAGGCCGAGAAGCTCATCGCCGAGATCGAGCGCATGTTCCCGCAGGTCGAGCAGATCGTGGCGTCCAGCGACTTCGGCCGCGACGCCATCGGCAAGGCCCGGGGCATCGTGGACCGCTCCCGTCAGGCCATCGGGCGGCGCGACGCGGCGGCGGTCAAGGAGCAGATGGAGGCGCTCGCGCGCACCCACCGGATGTTCAAGGGTGTCGTAGCCAGGCCGCAGGGGTGAAGGGTGGCCGCGAGGAGGGAAGACGATGCGGTCGGTGCCGCCTGACTCCAAGTCCCTGGATGCCTCCTGGGGGAGCGAGGAAGCGGATCTCGACGCGACCCAGCCGGTCGACGCGCAGGAGCTCCTCGCGCGCGCGGGGCTCCTGCGCGAGGAGCAGGGCGCGGCGGTGGACACCCCGTCTTTCAGCATCCCCCCTCCGCCGGACTCCGAGGGCAAGATCACCCTTCCGCCGCCGATCCCCGTCAGCGACTACGTGGCAAAGATGATGACCCGTCGCTCCCACTCGAGCTCCGAGATCGCCGCCCAGCGGCGCCCCCCCGAGGCGCCTCCGGAGGGGTACCCGCCCGCGCCGACGCGCCGGACCATCCCGTGGGAGCCGCCTCCCGCCGGCGGCTCCAGGTACGGCGCCTCCCCCCGGGAGACCGCGCGGCTCGGCCTCGAGTGCGACGAGCCGGGCGTCCCGTCGCGGCCCGGCGAGCGCATGGGCCTCGGAGCGCTCCTCGAGCCCGAGCTCGATCTCGGGACCGAGCTCGACGAGGATCTCCTGCGCGGGCCGAGCCAGCCGTACCCGCGCGGCTTCGGCGAGATCGACGTCTTCGGCAGCGCCGAGCTGGACGCGCCGGGCGCGAGCGCCCCCGCGAGCGCGCGGGGGCGCTCGCCCGGTCCGGACGCCGGCGAGCGGCTGGGCATCGATTTCCGCCTCGATCTCGGGCTCGGCCACGAGGAGCCCGGCTTCCCCATGGAAGAGCAGCCGATCACGCCGCCGCCCGGCACGCTCCGGTACGGCCTGATCGTCGAGGAGGACGAGCCCGCCTTCCGCGGCGGGACGGGCGCCCTCGCCGGCTCCACCTCGTACAGGGTCTCGGCCGGCTCGCAGGGCGCCGAGCGCGCGCCCCGGCCGTCCGACTCGGAGCGCGCCCCCGCGTCCGCCGCGAGGGCCGGCGGGGGGATCCATTCCCGCGCGACCGAGCCCCAGATGAGCATCCAGGGGCCGCGGGAGCAGATGCAGCACCGCTTCGATCTGGGCGACTTCGGCGGAGCGCTCGTCATCGCGGAGGGCCTGCTCGAGGAGAACCCGAAGGACTGGATGGCGCGGCAGTACGCGGACAGCTGCGTCGAGATGCTGCGCCAGATGTACCAGGCCCGCCTCGGCGACGGCTCGCGCGTGCTCCGCCTCGCGGTGCCCCCGGACCAGATCCGCTCGCTGAGCCTCGATCACCGGGCGGGCTTTTTGCTCTCGTGCATCGACGGCTCCAGCTCGATCGACGAGATCCTCGACGTGTCCGGCATGCAGACGCTCGAGGCCCTGCGGATCCTGTACGAGCTCGTGCAGGAGGGGATCGTCTGCGGCGTCTAGAGGACCGCGGCGCGCCTTCCCGCGGCGGCTCTGCCTCGCTACGTTGCACGGGTGCGCACGGCTCTCCAGGCCGCCCTCGGTCTCCTGCTCGCGCTGCTCGCCGGCCGCGCGGGGGCGTCCCTCCTCGCGGCGGTCGAGCCCGGCGCGCCCGCCCCGCCGCCCCCCGCCGCGGGCCCAAGCGAGGCGGCGCGCGCCGCGGCGGCGGTCGCGCCACCTCAGGACGCCGAGCTCGCGGCGCGCGCCGACCCGATCGCGAGCTACACGCTGCGCGTGCGCCTCGACCCGGCGCAGCACACGCTGCGCGGCGAGGGGACGCTGGTCTGGCGGAACGCGTCGCGCGCGCCGCAGCGCGAGCTCTTCGTCCACCTCTACCTGAACGGCTTCAAGAACGAGCGCACCGCCTTCCTCCGCGCGTCCATCGCGGGGTTTCGCGGCAGCGAGATCCTCTCCGATTTCGGGCACATCCAGGTGACGCGCTTCGCCGTGCGCGAGATGGGGGGCGAGGACGTGTGGCCCGGGGGGAGGCCGACGACGCCCGGCGATCCCGACGACGAGACCGACATCCGCGTGGAGCTGCCGCGGCCCGTCGCGCCCGGCGACGCGATCACCATCGACCTCGCGTGGGACGCCGACCTGCCGTCGCTCGCGCTCAGGACGGGCCACCACGGGAGCTTTCACATGGTGGGGCAGTGGTTCCCGAAGGTGGCGCGCCTCGAGCCCGACGGGACCTGGGCGCATTTCCCCTTCCACCGGCTCTCGGAGTTTTACGCCGACTTCGGGGCGTACGACGTGACCGTCGACGTCCCGGAGGGCTTCACGGTCGGGGCCACCGGCCGGCTCGTGGAGGAGGCGCGGCGGGGCGGGCGGGCGGTCCGCCGGTTCGTGCAGGAGGACGTGCACGACTTCGCGTTCGCCGCGTGGGACCGCTTCCGCGAGGTGCGCGCGACGACCGAGGACGGCGTCGCGATCCGGTGCCTGTTCCCCGAGGGGAGCGAGCGCGAGGCGGCGCTCGAGATCGACGTGGCCCGGCTCGGCCTCGCGCGCTTCGGCGCGGCGTTCGGCCGGTACCCCTACGGCACGCTGACGATCGTGCACCCGCCGGAGGGCGCCGAGGAGGCCGGCGGGATGGAGTACCCGACGCTCATCACGACCGGCGGCGGCTGGCTCTGGCCCGCGCTGGGCGTGCGCTTCGTCGAGGCGGTCACGATGCACGAGCTCGCGCACCAGTGGTTCTATGGCCTCGTCGCCACGAACGAGCACCGCCATCCGTTCCTCGACGAGGGCCTCACCACCTACGCCGAGATCGACGGGATGCGCGCGCTCCACGGCGACAGCTCGGCCGCGCGGCTGCTCGGCCTCGAGATCGATTCCGTCGCGCAGTACCGCCTCGGCGCGATCGCGTCGGGCCACGACGGCGCCGTCGCGCAGCCGGCGTCGGCGTTCGTCGACGGCCAGGACTACGCCGGGCTCGCGTACCTCCGGCCGGCGATGCTCCTCGAGACCCTCGCCGGCGTGTACGGCGAGGATCTCGTGCGCCGGGCCGTCGGCCGCTACGCGCGCGAGAACCGGTTCCGGCACCCCGGCCCCGAGGCGCTCATCGAGGCGGTGCGGCGCGAGGTCGGCGACGACGCGGCCGAGGCGCTCCGCCTCGGCCTCTTCGAGCGCGCGTGGGTCGACTACGCCGTCGCGAGCTTCCACGCGTGGCCCGCGGACGGCGAGGAGGCCGCGCGGGGCGCCGGCGGCGAGGAGGCCGCGGCCTACCGCGGTCAGGCCGTGGTGCGGCGCCGCGGTTCGCTCGCGCTCCCCGTCGACGTCGAGCTGCACAGCGAGGGCGGCGCCGTGCAGCGGGTGCGGTGGCCCGCGCGCGAGAGCGTCGCCAGGATCCCTTACGCCGGCGCGTCGCCGCTCGTCGCCGTGGTGATCGACCCCGAGCGCCGGGTGCTGCTCGACGAGGACCTCACGAACAACGCGCAGCGCAAGGACCGGGATCGGCTCGCGCCCCGCGTGCTCTCGCGGGCGAGCTTCGCCGCCGGGGTCGCGCTCACGCTCCTCGCCCCGTGAGGGAATCGATGGACGAGGGCGCGATCGAACCGAGCTCGTCGACCGGCGCCGGGATCGATCCGGCGCGCGCGCGGCGCCCCGCCGTGCGAGAGCGGCTCGGCGCGGTCGCCCTCTACTTCGGCTACCGCGCCCTCGCCGCGCTCCTGCTCGCGACCCCGCCGTCCGTCCTCGCGGCCGGGATCGTCGGCGGAGACCCGCGCGGCGACGCGCTCCTCTTCGAGCCCGGCGGGCTGATGCTCCTCGAGGCCGGTCGCGCGGCGGCGGTCGCCGCCGCGCCCCTCGCGGCGCAGCTCGGCGTGGGCGCCCTGCTCGTCGCCGCGGTCGGGCTGATCCCGCTCGCGGCGCTCATCGACGCGCTGAGCCGCGCGGCGCCGGCGTCGATCCAGGCCACCTCCGGGCGCGTCGCGCGCGCCCTCGGGCCGCTCGCGCTGCTCTGGGGCGCCGCGCTCGCGGCGGAGGTCGCGGCCGCCGCGCTCGTCCTGCTCCCCGGGATGAAGCTCTGCGCGTCGCTCGCGCTCACGCCGCGCGGCCGCGACCTCGCGGCCCTCGGCGTCGCCGCGGCCGCGCTCGTGCCGGTCGCGGCCCTCGGCGTCCTCCACGATCTCGCGCGGGTCGCGGCCGTGGCCGAGCAGCGAGGCCTCCACGCCGCCGTGACGAGGGGGCTCGCCGCGCTGCTCGCGTCGCCGCTCGCGGCGGCCTGGGCGTACGCCTGGCGGGGCGCCCTCGTGATCATCGCGCTCGCCTGCGGGGCGTGGGGCATGCACGTCGTCGGCGTCAGCACGGGCCCGCGCGTCGCCGTCGCGTTCGGCGCAGGGCTCGCGGCGCTCGCCGTGGCGGCGCTCCTGCGCGCCTCATGGCTCGCGGCCGCCGTGCGGCTGCTCGATCGCGCCGCGCCCGCCGAGGACGCTGGCGACGACGGACGGCCCACGGCCGGGGAGGACGCCGCTCGATGAACGGCGGAGCCGCCGCGCGCTGCGGCGCCCCCCGCGCGGCGCGCGAGCCCTCTGGACGCTCGAGATCCGGGGGGGACGAAAGAGCCCGGTACAGAATGGCTTGACAGGGCTCAGGATCCGCGTAACGTAGCCCGCCCGTGACGAGCTCCGGCGCAGTCGCGGGGCCCGTAGCAAGCCCAGGTAGCTCAGTTGGTAGAGCAGAGGATTGAAAATCCTCGTGTGGGCGGTTCGATTCCGTCCCTGGGCACTATTCTTTCTTTCTTCTGTCGGTGAGCAGGCGTTCGCGCTCCGTCCTCAGCGCCCCTGCATGAACCGCTGCCTTTCGCGCAACGCCGTTATTTGCCGTTGTTCCCATGGTCCGGCGAATGCGGGGAAACTCCGCGTCTTTCAGCAAGGCGGTCTCAACCGTTGGCGCAACGGGCCGAGCGGGCGCAACGGATGCAACGGATGCAACGGATGCAACGGATGCAACGGATGCAACGGGCGCGGACACCGAGCGGTAGACCGTTCCGGACTGTGTTCGCCGGTTTGGCCACATGGGATGACAGTGGAACTTGGTTCCTGTGCGGTAGCGATCCTGATAAGGTGGCGGGGGGACCACTCGTTGCAACCTGAACACTCCGGAGGCGCCCCCAGGAAACGGCGCTTCCTCATGGAGGCTCCCTCATGACCGATCGTCGTGTCGACTCCTCGCGAAAGAGCTCTCCGGAAACGGCCTCCGCTTCCGACTCGGCGCCGCGGGACCGGCCGACCGCGCAAGGTCATCAGGCGAGCACGGGGCCACGAAAGAAGAAGATCCTCGTCGTCGACGACTCGATGACTTCGCTGCTGTCGCAGCAGTTGACGCTCGGCGTCGACACCTACGACATCCTCATCGCGCGCAACGGCAAGGAGGCCATCGCGAAGGCGGTGGCGGAGCGCCCCGACCTCATCCTGATGGACGTCGTGATGCCCGCCATGGACGGCTTTCAGGCGTGCCGATGGCTACGCGCGTTCGACGCGACGAAGACCGTGCCGATCATCATGATGACCACGCGGAGCGATCAGACGAGCATCAAGGTCGGTTTTGCCAACGGGTGCACCGACTACCTCGTCAAGCCGTTCGACAGCGACACGCTGCTCAAGAAGGTCCGCACCCACCTCGGGGAATAGGCGCTCTCGACCGCATCGGCGCGCCTCGGGCGCGCGCGACGGCGGCGCTCCCCCGCACACGAGGGGCCGTGTCACGCTGGCCGCGAGGGCGCCGCGCGGGGCGCCCCGCGCGCCGGGCCGGGCTCAGGGAAAGAGGGCGGCCCAGAGGGTGACGCGGACGTCGAGGCCCGCGCAGCTGCTCAGGTTCTCCAGCGGCCGGCTGCAGCCATCGACGTCGATCGATCTGCCGCGGCACTCGAACTCGTCGTCCATGCAGGCGATGGCCTCGTCGAACTGATCCTCGCAGCCCTCCTCGATTGCGGCCCTCTCGGCGTCCTCGAGGTTGTCGATGCAGTCGTCCTCGTCGTCCGGGCTGCAGGCTCCCGTGCAATCGCACTTGTCCTCGCACAACCCGGTGAGCGTGGACCCGCAGCCTGGAAGCATGGCGAGCGCGACGGCGAGCGTGAACGGGTAAGCGAGCTTCAAGGGTGTATCCTCCCAGCCTTGTCGCGCAGCGCGCGAGCTACGATGTGTCGACCGTCCTAACGCGTCCGCGAAGGAGGTACAAGCCGCACGTGCGCCGCGCGAGCCGTCGCCGGTCGAGCGCTGCGCGGCGCTCGCTCGCTCTCGCCCCGGTGCGCTCGGCCGCGCGCTGGCGCGTTCAATTCTGTTCAATTCCGCTCAATTCTGTTCAATTCCGCTCAATTCCGCTCAATTCCGCTCAATTCCGCTCGGTGTCGGCGGCGCGCGCAGGCCAGAGTCGGCGGAAGCCGACACCGAGGAGCGTTCCGTCGTCGCGCCGGACCAGGCCGCCGAAGCGGCACTTCTCGACCAGCGTGCCCTCCGCGAGATCGCCGCCGTCCTGGAACCGGATGCGCTGGCCCTCGAGGAGGGCGCCGAAGACGCACGCGTCGGTCGCGACCGCGCCGAGCGAGTCCGGCGCAGGGCCGCGCATCGGGGTGATGTCCGCCCGGTGCGCGCGGTGAACCAGGCCTCGACCCGCGCCAGGGGAGACATCCGTGTCCTGGGTGGAAATGTGTGCCTCGGAGGTGTCAATCCACACGTCGACCACCTCCCCGCGTCGGAACAGAACGACGCCGGCCAGCGCCTTGCCCGCCGCGGTGGTGAGCGTGACGAACTCGCCGGCGCCCGGCTCGGTCGACGCGCGCCCGCCGAGGCGCTCCCGCATCGCGTCGATGGTGGGCTTCGCCACGGCGCGGGCCGAGGCGGGGGTTCCTTGATCCAGGTTGAGCAGGGGGAGCGAGAGCTTGCGCGCCATCGGACCCAGCCATTCTACGCCAACCGACGTCCGAACGCCTGCTGGTCCACGGTGAGCCCACTGCATGGGCTGTGCCGTCGCGAGGGGGCCTGCGCAGCGGCTCGCGCCGGCCCGCGCTAGCATCCCCGCCGGGACGGCGGTCACGACCATCTCGGCGGGCCCGCGCCAGCATCCCGCCGGGACGGCGGTCATGGCCATCTTGCCGGGACGGCGGTCACGACAGCGACTGGATGAACCGGTGGACCTCTTCGTTGAACCGGTCCGGCTCCTCGAGGAACGGGCAGTGGCCGCTCTCCTCGAAGACGAGGAGCCGCGCGTCGGGGAGGCGGCGAGCGAGGTACTCGCCGGCCGCGACCGGGACCAGCTTCTCGTCCCGGCCCACGACCACGAGCGACGGGACGGTGAGCCGACCGAGGAGCGGGCGATAATCCTGCAGCGTCTGATTGAAGAGGATCGAGCCGGCGATCGACTCCTGCACGCGGGTGATCTCATCGAAGATCCACTGCCGATCGGCGTCGCCCGGCGGACGCTTGAACATGAGAGAGATGAAGTCGCGCGCGAAGGCGTCGCGATCCGTCTGGAGCCGCGCCATCGCCTCCGCGAGCGCCGGGAGATCGAAGGCGCCGAGCGGCCAGTCAGGCCACCTGAAGTCGGAGGGCGACTGCTCGATGAGCACGGCCGCGGCCAGGCGCCCGTCCCCGAACTGCTTCACGTAATCCCAGATCACCATGCAGCCCATCGACCAGCCGACGAGCACCGCCCCCTCGAGCTCGAGCCGCTCGAGGAACACGCGGAGATCGCGGGCGTACGTGGCGATGGTGTGACCGGACGGCACCTCGGTCGAGCGGCCGTGCGCCCTCAGGTCGAGCGCGATCGTGCGGTACGAGGCGGAGAAATAGGGAAGCTGGCGGCGGAAGAACCGCCCGCTCATCCAGACGCCGTGGAGGAACACGACCGGGCGACCCCGCCCGCGCTCCTCGAAGTAGAGCTCACAACCGCCGAGATCGAAGCGTGGCATCGAGCACCTCCCGGAGGGTCGGTTCCAGGCTTTCCAGGCGCGACGATCCCGGCGAGCGCCGGCGCCACGAGCGCAGCGCTCGCTGCGGCTAGAGGCCGATGGCGCCGCGGTACACCCATCCCGTCTTCCCCCGGAGCTCGATCTTGTACCAATCGTTCTGTCGGCCAACGAGCTTGACGCGGGTTCCACGTACGAGGCGCATCACCACCTTGCCCTCCTTGGGCTCGCCGCGGACGAGCGCGGTATCCCAGCTGACCGCGGCCAGGCCGCTCACCGCGGTCTCGCTCGTGGTCGTGCCGGCGGCCTGCTCCTGCTCGTCCTTGCCTTCCCCGGCCTTCGCGTCGGGCTCGATCTGCGCGCCCGGAGGGTAGAAGGTGGCGTCGTAAACGAGGGAATACCGGTGGTACTTGTGAGGGACGTCCTCGAGGGAGACGTTCGAGAACTCGCGCGCGGCGCACTGGAGAATGCCGCTCACCGCCGAGGCGGGCACGGTCGCCTTCCTTCCCTTGACGACCTGGACCTCTTTCTTCCCGAAGTTGAGCTCGAAGCCGATCGGGAGCTTGCCGTCGAGCCCGAGCGCCGCAGGGCACCTGGCGAGCTCCTTCAGCCGCGGCAGCGCGACCGGATCGAACTGGAGCGCTCCGCAGTCCTCGACCCGCTTGCCCTTCTTGTCCGAGCAGCGCGTGATCCGGCCAGGCCCGACCACGACCTGCTGCGCGTCCTTCGCGGCGGGCTCCGACGGCTTGGCCTCGGGCGCCGCGCTCGCGGGCGCCGCGGCCGCGGGCGGCGCCGCCGCCGTGGCCGTGGCCTTGTCCTTGTTCTCCCCGGGGACGCTCGGGCCGATGCGCACGCCCGCGAGCCTGGGCCAGGCAATGCCGACGACGAACCCCACGAGCGCGATCACCCCGACCCGCGACCAGACCGGCTGCTCATCGCCGGGGCGGGGGATGTCGACCGTCAGCGGGCGCTGCTTCTTCGCCATGTCCGCCTTCGCCATGTCCACCACGTCGCCTAGCACAGGTGGTCCGTAAGAACGAAATAGTCCGTTCGAACCGGGCCGTTCAGCGGACCGCCCCTTCGCCCCCGAGGCCCGCAGCGTCGAGGAGCGGCCGCACCCGGGACCGGGCGATGGCATAGATCGCGTCCACGCCGTCACGCCGGGCATAGACGACGTTCGTGCCGCGGAAGGAGTCCCCCGCGCCGATCGCGATCCGGACGGACCCCTTCGCGGGGCGCGGCGGGCTCCCCCCCTCGCGCGCCGGCACCGCCTGCGGCCGGGTGAGCTCGACGACGATCTGGAGCCGCGGCGGGCTCAGGCCGTGGTGCCTCTCCGGTGTGCCCAGGGCGACGGCGCCCTCGGCGCGCAGATCGGCGAGGGCATCCCGGACGCTCGCAGCCGTGGCGATGGCGTCCGCCGGGTCGGATGCGCCCGCGACGGTGAAGCCGCGCGCCGAGCCCTCGATCACCACCGGCGTCCCGCGCCCGTCGCCGCGCGAGAGCGTCACCCGCGCGATCTCCTGGGGGGCGATCACGAAGACGTCGCGGCGGAGGAGCAAGCGCCCGGCCGCGGCCTCGAGCGCCGCCGGCGCGACGAACACCGCGGCGCTGTCGCCGGTGCGCGCGAACGAGCCCGCGCCCGCCTTCGCGCCGAGCTGGATCCGGACCGCGCGCGCGGGCGCCTGCTCCTCCGCCGCGCGGCCGGGCCCCGTCGCGGCGGCGAGCTCGGCGTCGATCGCGAGCCGGGGAGCGCCGAGCCCGTAGCGCTGGCCCGCGTCCGCGGCGACCCAGCGCTCGGCCTTGAGGCTGCCCAGCACGTCGGCGAGCTCCTCCGCGAGCCCGTCGTCGGCCCCGAGGCCGTTGCCGGTCGGCGCGACGAGCTGCCAGGCGCCGTCGCCCGTCCGGCGGAGCCGCTGGACCAGGCCGGCGCGCTCGATCCGCAGCGCGATCACCCGATCGGGCTCGAAATCGAACACCTCCATCGAGCGCAGCGACACCTCGGACGGCAGGAGCGCCTCCGCGCTCGCGGCCGGGACCTCGGCGATCGCGCCGTCCTCGAGCCGGCGGACGCGCACGACGCCGCCCCGCTCGGCGCCGATCTCGAGCGTCTCGATCCGCTCCCGCGGCGCGCCGTCGCCGGGCCCTTCCGGCGGCGTCGAGAGGACACGGAGGGTGGCCCGGGGCGGGGCGAGGCCGAGCGCGGCGAGGTCGCTCGCCGCAGGGAGGAGGCGCGTCGCGCGGACGTCGAGGATCGTCTGGACCAGGGCGCGGCCCGTCTCGGTCGGGACGGGGCGGTCCTCCGGCGCGCGCAGGTGCCACTCGGCGCCGGTGCGCGCGAGCTCGAGCGAGCGCTCGCCGGCCGCGAGCTTCACCTCCGCGACCTCGTCGAGCGGCGCGCCGACGAGGGCCAGGTCGATGAAGCGCGACGCCTCCGCCGTGAGCGGCTCGAGCGCGCTCGCGGGCACGCAGGCGGCCGCGCGCGTGGGCTCGCGCCGCACCGCGACGACGTGGTCGGGCTTGCCCGGGCAGGGGCCGCCGAGGTCGATCACGCCGCGCTCCGCCGACGGGTCGTCCGGCAGGAGCGTCAGCGTGACCCGGGGGCCGCCGGCGGCCGCGGCCTGCTGCGCCTCCTCCTCGGTGAGGAACGCCTCGGCCTGCATCCGGCCGAGCGCCGAGAGCACGCGGTCGAGCTCCGGCGCGCTGACCCGGAGGCCGCTGCCCTCGGGCGAGCCGTCGGCGAAGCGGAAGCCGGCGCCGCGGCCGCCGCCCCAGGGGGCGCGCTCGAACCGCCGCGCGCCGCCCTCGCCGTCGAGCCAGAGCCCGGAGAGCTCGGCCGCGGGGTAGGGGACGAAGCTCCGGGAGCGGAAGCGATCGGGCGGCACCTCGAGGGCCGCGGCGAGCTGCTTCGTGACGACGAAGATGCCCCGGCCGGCGACCTCGGCGTAGACCGCGCCGGGCGGGGTCGGCGCGCTGCCGCCGAGCAGCAGCCGCTCGCGGCGCGGGCCCATCGCGAGCGCGATCGAGAGCCGGGGCGAGGCCAGGCCGAGGGCCGCCGGATCGCTCGCCTCCGCGGAGACGCGGCGCTCGGCCGTCGCGAACTCGAGCGTGCCGAGGAGCCGGTCGACCGTGGGCTCGTCGGCCGGGTGGCGCTCGCCGTCGATCTCGACGCTCCAGGGGCGCTGGCCCGCGTCGTCGACCTCGCCGCGGGTGATGCGCGCCGTCCGCTGCGCCCCGGGCGGGGCCCCCGGCTCGGCCATCGTCACGGTGATCTCGGTGATCTCGTCGGCCCGGAACGCCTCGAGCAGGTGCTTCTTGCGGCGCTCCGCCTCGTCGGTGGACACCGCGCCGCGATCGAGCACGAAGAGCACGACGGCCGCCGCGGCGGCGAGCGCGACCAGGACCAGCGTGGTCGCGTGCCGGCGCACCGCCCTCATCGCGTCGCCTCCCCGCGCTCGGCCTCGCCCGGGCCCCGGCCGGCCGCCGCGCCGGGGCCGCCCTTCGCGGGGGGCCGGCGCTCCGTGCTGCGCCGCGAGAGGTGCACGGCCAGGCCGAGGAGGGCCGCGGCGAGCGGCATGTACACGACGACGTAGCGGAAGATCCCCGCGAGCGCGTCCTCGCTGAGCCGGAGGCCCGCGGTGAACGCGGGCTTGTCGGGGATGTCGAGCATGGGCGGGCTCGCGGCGAGCCAGGAGAGCGCGCTCTCGACGAACACGGCCGTCCCCCGGAGCTCGGGGCTCTGCCAGTTCGCGCCGTAGAGCGCGCTCGGGGAGCTGATCACCACCACGCGCGGCCCGTGCGCGGCGGTGGACCCGCCGGGCTTCGGCAGCTCCGCGGCGTAGGCGATCGTGAGCGGCCCCGGGTGATCGCCCTCCCGCGGCCTGGGCGCGGACGGGTCCCGGGCCCAGCCGAAGAAGTCGACCATGCCGAAGGCCTGGTCGCTCGTGACGAGGAGCGGCACCGGGGCCGCCGGCCCGCGCCTCGTGGGCGCGAGCGAGCTCGCCACCGTGAGCACGGGGCCGAGCCCCTGGTCGGCGGCCCGGACGAGCCCCTCGGTGATCGGGTGCGGCCTCACGACGGGCGAGAAGGTCTCGCCGAAGCCCTGCGTCGAGCGGAGCCTCGGGTCGAGCTCGAACACGAAGTCCGACCGGACGTCGACCCCGGCCACGGCGAGCAGGCCGGAGAGCCCGAGGTCGACGTACCGCTGGTCGCTCTCGTCCGGCACCGGACCGAGCGCGATCAGCGCGCTGCCGCCCTCCTCGACGAACGCGCGGTAGCGGGCCACGTCGTCCGGGGGCACCGGCTGGCTCGGCTCGGCGAGGACGAGCACCCGGCAGCGGTCGAGATCGGCCTCCGGCGCGGGAGCTCGCGGCGCGGCGTCGCCCTCGCCGTGGTCGTGGCCGTGATCGTGGTCGTGGCCGCCTCCGAGCTCCACGGCCTCGTAGTTGTTCTTGTGGAGCCGGTCCCTGAGCGCCGCGAGCCCGTCGGCGCCGCCGACCTCGATCGATTTCTCGCCGTGGCCGCTCGCGAAGCAGACCCTGGGCCGCTCGCTGCGGAGGACGCGGCGGATGGCGCCGGTCAGGGCCTGCTCGAGCCGGGGGCGCGACCGCAGGTCGTCCTCGTCCTCGACCTCGACCAGGTCGCTCGCGGTCAGGAAATGGGGCCGGTCGCCGCGCGCGACGATGATCGCCGCGTCCGTGACGATCCGCCCGTCCTCCGTCTTGCCGGCCACGACGCCGTAGCGCTGCTGCACGGCGAGGAACTCCGCGGGGCGCCGGTCGGGGTCGGTCACCTCGACCTCGATCCGCGTCGTCTCGGCCCGGTACGCGTCGAGCAGGTGCCGCACCGAGAGCGTCAGGGGGTCGTCGGACGAGAGCAGGACGTAGACGCGGATCGGCTCCTCGAGCGATCGCAGGGTCGACAGCGTCGCGTCGCTCAGCGTGTACAGGCCGCCCTGCGTCCAGTCCCAGCGCTTGTAGTGGCGGGCGACGAGCACGTTCACGAGCACCGCGAGCACCATCGCCGCGATGATCCCGACGCTGGCCGAGAGCTTGTCGCCGAGCGACGTGCCCGGAGGCGGCGTCCCGACCTCCGTCGACGGAGGGACCCGCGGGGGATCGGCGTCGGCCATCAGCCCCACCTCCACGCGTCGACCGCGCGCACGGTCACGAACAGCGGCAGCGCGATCACCGTGCCGTCGAACACGAGCCGGCGTAAGTCAACGATCCCACGAGAGAAATCGTTCATCTGCGTCCACACCGAGACATGCGCGCAGAGGTCGCGCGCCGGGCCCTCCGGGAGGATGAACTCCCCGATGCCGAGCATGAACAGGCCGATCACCGCCATCGCGCTGAGGACCGCCGCCATGAGCTGGCTCTTCGTGAGCGCGCTCGTCATCGTCCCGATCGCGAGGTAGCCGGCGCCGATCGCGACGATGGCGAGGTAGCTCGACCCCACCACCCGCCAGTCGAGCTCGCCGGTCCTGCCGATCAGGACCACGTAGAGCAGCGTCGGCGCCCACATCGCCATATACGTCACGAGCGCCGCGGCGTACTTCGCCAGCACGACGCCGGCCGGTCCGACGGGCGCCGTGAGGAGCGCCTCGATCGTGCCGCTCCTGCGCTCCTCCGCGAAGAGCCGCATCGTGAGCAGGGGGCACACGAAGAGCAGCGGCAGGTAGATCAGGATCGTCTGCCCGAAGAACACCTGCACCGGGCCCGCGTCGGCCGAGAGCTCCACCTCCCCGGCGAACTGGGTCGCGATCAGGAAGAAGTGCACGCCCTGCACGACGAGGAACGTGGTGATCAGCACCCACGCGAGCGGCGTCACGAACAGCGAGAACAGCTCACGCTTGAAGATCGGCCAGAAGCCCCTCATCGCCGCTCCCTGGCCGCGCCGCGGCGCCCCGCGCTGCCCTGCTTCCGGGCCGCCCGCGCGGGCGGCTCGCCCTCCGGCGCGGGCGCGGCCGGCTCTCCTCCGCCGGCGCCCTGCTCCTCGTCGCCGCCGCCCGTGCCCGTGAGCTCGGAGAAGACCTGCTCGAGCGACGGCGTGTGGGGGACGATCTCGCGCACCCCGAGGCCTCCGCCGACCAGGGCGCGCACGAGGCGCTCGGTGGCCTCACCGACGTCCGCCCCGGCGTCGAACTCGACCTTGAGCCGCGTCACGTCGCCGGCCGCCTCCGCCTCGGCGGCGCGGACCTGCGCCGCGCCGCGCGCCAGGGCGAGCGCCGCGTCCGCCGCGCCGCGCACGGCGACGCGCACGCCCGACGAGCGGCGCATCGCGCGGATCTCGTCGATCGAGCCCTCCGCCACGAGCCGCCCGCGGGCGATGACGAGCGCCCGCGTGCAGGTCGCCTCGACCTCGGAGAGGATGTGCGTCGAGAGGAGCACGGTGCGGTCGCGCCCGAGCCGGCGCACGAGCGCGCGCACCTCGCGGATCTGGTTCGGGTCGAGGCCCGCCGTCGGCTCGTCGAGGATGAGCAGCGGCGGATCGCCCACGAGCGCGTCCGCGAGGCCGACCCGTTGCCGGTAGCCCTTGGAGAGGTGGCCGATCATGACGCTCGCCACGTCCTCGATGCGCGCGTCGCTGAGCGCGCGCGCGACCGCCTCGCGGCGCGCGCGCCGCGGCACGAGCTTCAGCTCGGCGCGGAAGGCGAGGTACTCCGAGACGCGCATCTCCGGGTAGAGCGGCGAGGTCTCCGGCATGTACCCGAGCGAGGCGCGCGCGCGCATCGGCTCCTCGGCGAGGTCGTACCCGGCGACCCGCACGCGGCCGGACGTCGCGCCGAGGAACCCCGCGAGGATGCGGAGCGTGGTGCTCTTGCCCGCCCCGTTCGGGCCGAGGAAGCCGACGATCTCGCCCTGGCTCACCCGGAAGGAGAGGTCGCTCACCGCCAGGTGCGGACCGTAGGATTTGGAGAGGTGCTCGACCTCGATCATCGTGGCATCGGGGACGCGGGGGCTCGGGGCCGTCGGTGCGGCGCGGGATGCGCTCGCCGACGGCGCGAACGCTTAGCGCACGGGAGGGGGCAGGGAAAGCGAGCGTCGCGTGGCCCCGGGCCGCCCGCCGCGGCGGGCCCCCGGGCCGCCCCGCCGCGCGCCAGCGGGCGCCGCCGCGATGTCGTCGAGTAGCCAGGACCGCGCGTCTCTGGTAACCCTCCGCCGTCGCGCCCGGCGGCCGGGCGCGCCGGCCACGGGCCCATTCCGCAAAGAGCGACGCGCCCGGGGCACCGAGCGCCGCCGCCTCCACACCACCGCTTCACGATGGACCAGACGCTTCTCCGGTCGTATTTCTCGACCATCTACGAGTTTCCCACGGCGGCTGGGACGCTCCGCGCCTCGCTGGATGGTGAGATCGTCCAGGATCAGGCCGGGCTCCCCGACCTCCTGACCCGCAAGTTCGCCGTGCTCACCGCCTACAACCCGCGCTCGATGCTCATTCCCCGCCGGGTGAACGAGCAGCGCCACCACGTCCTCCGCGATCTCTTGATCCTCGGCTGTTACCGGGTGGAGCCGTGCGTCGGATCCGAGGCGGAGCCGGAGGGCATCTGGCGCGAGCCGGCGTGGCTCGTCCACGGGATGGACCGCGACGAGGCGATCGCGTTCGGCCGCGTCTTCCGCCAGAACACGATCGTCTTCGCGCAGGGCGGCCGGCCGGAGCTCATCATCACGGACCCGACAGCCGACGACATCGGCCGAACTTTCCAGGGCAACTGGCGGGTTCGAGCCTGACCCTGGCCGCGGGCGTGGGCGGCCGATTCCATGTTGAAACATACCCGCAAAATGTGGGTTCATGCCTCGGCGTTCCGGATGGGCGAACCGGCCTCGCCCACCACACCAGGAGACACAGCAGAATGCGCACTCAGGTCACCCTCGCAGCGTTCGTCGCCGCTCTCGGGCTCGTCGTCGGCGCTGGCGGCTGCGGCCAGAACAAGGTCTCGGAGTGCAACGCGCTCATCGAGGTCATCAACAAGGGCGTGCAGAGCATCGAGAAGGGTACGAAGGCCGGCACCGAGCAGGGCGGGTCGGGCGAGCTGAAGGCGATGGCCGATGCGATGGACAAGGTGGCGGCCGACGCGGCGCAGGTGAAGCTGACCACCCCGGAGCTGCAGAAGTACTCGGGCGAGTACCAGGCGATGGCGAAGGACGTCGCCAAGGCGGCGCGCGATCTCGCGGCGGCCGCGGACGCGAACGACCCGGAGAAGAGCAACTCCGCCCAGGCCGCGATCGAGAAGGCGATCAAGCAAGAAGACCCCCTGGTCGACAACATCAACAAGTTCTGTCAGGCGCCCTGAAGGGCGACCCTGGCGGGGGGCCGGGCGGGCTGGCCGCCCGCGCCGCCGGATCGAGCGGGCCGCGTGGCCTGCGATCCATCGCGCGGGCCGCGTGGCCTGCGATCAGGGGACGAAGCGATAGCCGACGCCGCGCACGGTCAGGATGTGGCGGGGGGCGGTCGCGTCGTCCTCCAGCTTGTTGCGGAGCTGGAGGATGAAGTTGTCGATGGTGCGCGGGGTGCCGTGGTGCGCCGGGCCCCACACCTTGGCCTGGATCTGCTCCCTGGACAGGACCCGGCCGCCCGCCTCGGCGAGGCAGAGCAGCACGTCGAACTCGGTCGCCGTGAGCTCGATCAGGGCGTCGCCCCGGCGCACCTCGCGCGTCGCCGGGTTGATCACGATGTCGCCCGCGCGCAGCTGGGAGCCGTCCGCGCGCGCGATCGCGTCGCGGCGGAGGACCGCCTTCACCCGGGCGAGCAGCTCGGCCAGGCTGAACGGCTTCGTGATGTAGTCCTCGGCGCCGAGCTCGAGCCCCATCACCTTGTCCATCTCGGCGCCGCGCGCCGACAGCATGATCACCGGCAAGGTGTGGCGCTCGCTCCGGAGGATGCGCAGGAGCTCGAAGCCGTTCAGGCGGGGGAGCATCACGTCGATGATGATGAGGTCGATCCCGCCGGCGCGGGCGAGCGCGAGGCCGCGCTCGCCGTCCTCGGCCACCTCGACGCGGTAGCCCTCGGCGGTCAGGTTCATCTCGAGACCCATCGCGATGCTGGGATCGTCCTCGACGAGCAGGACGGTTCGCGCTGGTGCTTGAGGGTTCCGGGTCATGCTGGGGACGTCCTGTACCATGTTCATGTCCCGACGGAGGGCGCCGCGTCCAGGCCCGGCCCCCACCCGCGCTAGGGCCTCGCGCTCGCCTCGGCGTCGCGCTCCGCGGCCCGAGGCTCCGCCGCGGGGGCGGAAGGCGGGGCGTCCAGCGGCGGCTCGGCGGCGAGGTGCGCCCTGGGCGCGCCCCGGAGCGGGAGGACGAGCGTGAACGTGCTGCCCTTCCCGGGCTCGCTGTCCACGAGGATCTTGCCCCGGTGCGCCCGGATGACGTGCTTGACGATCGACAGCCCGAGCCCGGAGCCCTCCTGCTGCCGCGCCAGGAGGTCGTCCACCCGGTAGAACTTCTCGAAGATCCGCTTGTGCTCCTTGCGGGCGATGCCCTTGCCGTTGTCGCGGACCGTGATCTGCGCCGAGCGATGGGCGACGCTGGCGCGGACGGTGATCTTCCGGTGCTGGCCGCCGTACTTGTAGGCGTTCGAGAGGAGGTTCACGATGGCGTCGACGAGCGCGCTGCGATCGCAGAGCACGGGCGGGAGGTCCTCGGCCACGGCGACGTCGAGCTCGACGTTGCGCTTCTCGCGGGTCGGCTCGAAGGCGTGGATCGCCTCCTCGATGACGTCGCCGAGGTGGTGCTCCGAGAGCGCGTAGACGCGCCGGCCGCTCTCCATCCGCCCCCAGTCGAGGAGCCGATCGATGAGTTGCTGGAGGCGGGCGCTCTCCTTGGCGAGCGCCTCGATGCAGCGATCCTCGCTCACGGCGTCGCCGCGCCGGAGCTTGAGGGTCTCGGTGAACATCCGGATCGACGTGAGCGGGGTGCGCAGCTCGTGCGAGACCTTGGACACGAAATCGGCCTGCAGCTCGGAGAGGTTGCGCTCGCGCCGGAGGAAGACCCACACGAGGATGACCCCGGTCGCGAGCGTCCCGCAGAACGTGAGCACCAGGATCCCCATGATGAGGTTGTACTGGGCCTCGCCGAGGACGAGCAGCAGGAAGCCGACGCCCGACAGGAGCACGCCGGGCACGATGACCAGGTAAACGAGGAGCTGGATGATGCGCCGGTAACCCAGCGTGGTGAGATCGCGCGTCGGGGGCCGCATGGTCGAGAGCTTAAGGTGCCGGCGCGCCGCCCGCGAGCGGCCTCGGCGCGGGCGGAGGGGCACCCGCTGGGGCCCCTGGGGGCTCACCTCCGGGGCCTCTCGTTCCGGCGAGCCCCTTTCGTGGCTCGCCTGCACGAAAGCCCCTCCGGTGAGCCCCCAGGGGCCCCAGCGGGTGCCCCTCCGCCCGGGTACGGTGGCGGTGCGCTATGGCGCGATCCGCTCCAGCACGAGCGCGGGGGGCTCGGACGGCGCCGGGCCGAGCTGGAAGGCGGCGCGCACGCGAGCGGCCACGGCGCTCGCGTCGTCCGCCCGGCGGGCGTGGATGCGGGCGAGGGGCGCCCCGCGGCCCACGCGGTCGCCGCGCACGGCGGCGAGCTCGATCCCCACCGCGGGGTCCACGCGCTGGTCGGCGCGCGTCCGGCCGGCGCCGAGCGCCACGGCAGAGAGCCCGATCTCCAGCGGGTCCACGGCGGTGACGTACCCCTCGTCCTCGGCCGCGACCTCGACCACGACGGGGGCGCTGGGCAGCCGGCCTGGGTCCTGCACGACGGCCGGGTCGCCCTTCTGCGCGGCGATCATCCGCGCGAGGACCTCGGCCGCCGCGCCGCCCGCGATGGCGGCCTCGAGCTTCGCCCGCGCCTCGGCGGCGCTCGCCGCGGCGCCGCCGGCGAGCAGCATCTCCTCCCCGAGGGCGAGCGTGCACGCGACGAGGTCGGCGGGGCCGCCGCCGCGCAGCACCTCGATCGCCTCGCGGGTCTCGATGGCGTTGCCCACGGCGCGCCCGAGCGGGGCGCTCATGTCGGTGAGCAGCGCGGAGACGCGCTTCCCGGCCGCGGTCCCGACGCGCACGAGCGCGGCGGCGAGCGCGCGGGCGTCGTCCAGGGTCTTCATGAACGCGCCCCGCCCGACCTTGACGTCGAGCACGAGCGCGTCGATGCCCTCGGCGAGCTTCTTCGACAGGATGCTGGCGACGATGAGCGGGATCGACTCGACCGTGGCGGTCACGTCGCGCAGCGCGTAGATGCGCTTGTCGGCGGGCGCGATCCGCGCGGTCTGCCCGATCATGCACGTCCCCACGTCGCGCACGATGCGCGCGAACGTCCCGACGTCGAGCGCGACGTCGAACCCCGGGATGGCCTCGAGCTTGTCGAGCGTGCCACCCGTGTGGCCGAGGCCGCGGCCGGACACCATCGGCACGGGGACGCCGCAGGCGGCGACGAGCGGGGCGAGGCAGATCGAGACCTTGTCGCCGACGCCGCCGGTCGAGTGCTTGTCGACCTTGAGCCCGGGCACGTCGGACAGATCGAGGACGTCCCCCGAGTGGAGCATCGCCCGCGTGAGCGCGACGGTCTCGGCGTCGTCCATGCCGCGGAAGAAGATCGCCATGAGCAGCGCGCTCATCTGGTAATCCGCGAGCTCGCCGTCGCCGAGGGCGCGGATGAGCCGCGCGATGTCGTCGTCGGACAGCCGCCCGCCGTCGCGCTTCTTCGCGACGAGCTCGACAAGGGTCTGCATCGGCGCCGAGCTTAGCCGGTCTCGACCCCATTTGTCCTTTGCGAGGGAGTCCCTATGGTCGGCGGAGAGCGCGCGGGCCGGCCCGCGAGGGGGCGGGCGAGGCCGGCCGCGGGCGCTCTGCGGGAAGGGAGCCGAATGGACAGCCTCCTCTATGCAAGGGCCCAGATGGGCATGTCGCTGGCCTTTCACATGATCTTCGCCGCGGCCGGGGTGGCGCTGCCGCTCATCATGGTCGTCGCGGACGCGCTCTGGCAGCGCACGGGCGATCGCGACTACCTCGAGTTCTCGAAGCGGATGGCGAAGGGGACGGCGATCCTGTTCGCGGTGGGCGCGGTCTCGGGGACGGTGCTCTCGTTCGAGCTCGGCCTGCTCTGGCCGAGCTTCATGGGGACGTTCGGCGAGGTGATCGGGCTCCCGTTCTCGCTCGAGGGGTTCGCGTTCTTCACGGAGGCGATCTTCCTCGGCATCTATCTCTACGGGCGCGACAAGCTCCCGCCCAGGCTGCACCTGCTCTCGGGCGCGCTGGTGGCGCTGAGCGGCGCGATGTCGGCGTTCTTCGTGATCCTGGTGAACGCTTGCATGAACGATCCGGTCGGGTTCACCATGGTCGACGGCCGCCCGGCGGACATCGATCCGATCGCGGCGATGTTCAGCCCGCCCTGGAAGCACCAGACGCTGCACGGCATCCTCTCGTGCTACCAGGCGACCGCGTTCGTGATGACGGGGATCCACGCGCTGGTGCTGCTGCGGCACCCGGGGAGCACGCTGTTCCGGAAGGCGTTCGCGGTGACGCTCGTCCTCGCCGGGGTGACGGCGCTGGCGCAGCCGTTCGTCGGCCACTACGCGGCGCAGGAGGTCGGGGCGAGGCAGCCCGCGAAGCTCGCGGCGATGGAGGCGCACTTCGAGACGTCGGCGCGCGCGCCGCTGCTCGTCGGCGGGCTGCCCGACGTGGAGCGGGGCGAGGTCGACCATGCGATCGAGATCCCGGCGGGCCTGTCGGTGCTGCTGCACGGCGACCCGGACGCGGTGGTGCCGGGCCTCGACAGCGTCCCGCGCGACGCGTGGCCGCCGGTGACGGCGACGCACCTCGCGTTCCAGGTGATGGTGGCGGCGGGCTCGGCGATGGCGCTGCTCGCGGTGGTGGGGGCGGTGCTCGCGTGGCGGCGCCGGGGGATCCCGGACCAGCGGGCGTTCCTGTGGGCGGCGGTGCTGGCGAGCCCGCTCGGGATCGTGGCGATGGAGGCGGGCTGGTTCGTGACGGAGCTCGGGCGCCAGCCGTGGATCGTGCGGGGCGCGATGCGCACGCGGGACGCGGTGACCCCGTTCCCGCACCTCGCGGCGCCCTTCTGGATGTTCACGGCGCTGTATATCTTCCTCGGCGTGGTGGTGGTCTACCTGCTCGTCCGGCAGCTCCGCGCGGCGCCGCTCGGGGTGACGGGGGCGCCTGGCGGGGCGCGCGCGGTCGGGGGAGGGGCGGCCGATGCATCCTGAGTGGCTCGTCGGCGGGGTGATGGTGGCGGCGCTCGTCCTGTACGCGCTGCTCGGCGGGGCCGATTTCGGCGGCGGCGTCTGGGATCTCCTGGCGTCCGGCCCGCGGAAGCGGGAGCAGCGGGCGCTCATCGAGCGGGTGATGGGCCCGATCTGGGAGGCCAACCACGTGTGGCTGATCCTGGCCGTGGTGCTGCTGTTCACCGCGTTTCCTCCGGCGTTCGCGGCGATCTCGGTCGCGCTGCACGTCCCCCTCACGCTGTTCCTGCTGGGCGTCGTGTTCCGCGGCTCGGCGTTCAGCTTCCGCAGCTACGACGCGCGGGGGGACCGGCAGCAGAAGCGCTGGGGGTTCGTCTTCTCGCTCGCGAGCGTGATCGCGCCGTTGCTGCTCGGGATGATCGTGGGCGCGGTGGCGTCGGGTCGGATCCGGGTGGCCTCGGGGGTCGTCACGAGCGGCTTCTTCGCGCCGTGGCTGTCGCTGTTTCCGGTCGTGGTCGGGCTGTTCGCGCTCTCGCTGTTCGCGTATCTCGCGGCGGTGTATCTGACGAACGAGGCGACGGACCCTGCGCTCGTCGACGATTTCCGGCGGCGCGCGCTCGCCTCGGGCTGCGTGGTGGCGGGGCTCGCGCTGGCGTCGTTCGCGGCGTCGTTCGAGGGCGCGCCGCTCATCCGCGAGGGCCTGACGGATCACCCGATCACGTGGCCGCTGCACGTCACGACGGGCCTCGCGGCGACGGCGGCGTTCGTCGGGCTGTGGACCCGCCGCTATGGCCTCGCGCGCGTCGCGGCGGCCGCGCAGGTCGCGTTGATCCTCCTCGGCTGGGCGGCCTCGCAGTATCCTTACCTGGTGGTCCCTGACGTGACGGTCGAGGGCGCGGCGGCGAACCCGGTGACGCTGCGACTGGTGCTCTGGGCGCTCGGCGCCGGATCTTTGCTGCTGTTCCCATCGCTCTACGTGCTCTTCCGCGTCTTCGGGAGCGGCCGGGCGGGGGCTGCCTCGACGGGCGCCGGCGATCATGAGCGAGAGTAGGGACGGCGCGCGTACCACGTGCGAGGTATGTGGACCTCGCAATGCGCGATGGATGCCACCACCTCGCCCCACCCGCTGGCGGATGAGGGGGGGGTGATGGCGGGGCGCTGACAGGGCGTCAGTCCGTCCGGGCGCTAGACGGCCGATAGCTTGGGGGGATAGCGTAGGGAGGATACCGTGGGGGGCGAGGCGCCGGCGCGCATTGCATTCCTGAAAGCCGCAAGGCTCTCTCGGGAGCCCATCGAAAAAACGCGAGCGCTTTCGCGGGCCTCCCCAGGGCGAGGGAACCGTGTTAGGCTCGCTGTCTCGGAGTTTCAGGATGCTTGTGGGGGAAGGAGTCCTGTAGAGATGGCGAACATGGCTAGATACCGCCGACACACGATACTGGGTCTCATGGCAGCGACAGCGGGTGTGATGGGCTCGTTCGCCGCGTGCGCGGACTCGTACCGCAGCGAGGCCACTGGCAGCGGCACGGGACCTGGCGGCGCGAGCGGCAGCGGCACCGGCGGCGTCGGCGGCGTCGGCACCGGCGGCTCGGGCGGCGACGATCTGAGCACGGGGAGCTTCGGTGAGGGGGGGGCCTGCGAATACACGTGCTCCAACGATCTGAAGAAGGTCATCAGCTGCAACGGCGTGCCGATCCAGACGTGCGGCCCGGACGAGGGCTGCGTGAACGCCGAGTGCGTGCCGGGGCCGTGCGAGGCGGCGAAGAGGTCGAAGAGCTCGTACGGGTGTGATTTCTGGGCGCTGAAGACGGCGCAGCGACCACAGGCGCAGGGGGCGTGCTTCGCTGCATTCATCGCGAATACATGGGAGAAGGAAGTAAAGATCGCCGTGGAGCGGAACGGCGAATCGTTGCCCGTTGATACCTTTGCCTTCATCCCGAAGGGGCAAGGGGCGAACGTCACGTACATGCCCTATAATCCAAACGTAGGGCTTGGTATTGGCGAGGTCGCTGTTCTGTTCCTGTCGCGTCGTAGCGGCGGGTTGCTCGCATGCCCCAAGACCCCTGCGGTACAAACCGAGACGGGCGTGGCAGGGACCGGGCGTGGCTCAGCGTTCCACATAACGACGGACTATCCTGTAGTTGCATATCAAATCGCTCCGTACGGCGGAGGAGAGACAAGCTATACGTCGGCGACGTTGCTGTTGCCTACGAGCTCATGGGACACGAACTACGTTGCCGTGAGCGCGTTCCCGATGTCCAATTTTCACCCAGAAGACGCGCCCGCGGGGCTGCCGTCGTTGGAGATTGTCGCTCATGAAGACGACACCGAGGTGACAATCCTTCCCAATCAAGACATCGTGGGTGCGGGGCCGCCCGATGCCCCCGTTGTTGCCCCTGCATCGAAAGGCGTGCCGGTCACATATGCCCTGAACAAGGGGGAGTTCCTTCAGATCTCCCAGGACATGGAGCTGACAGGAAGTCCCATAGAGTCGAATAAGCCAATCGGAGTGTTCGGGGCGTCCTCTTGTATGTATGTGCCACTGGAAGACAAAGATTGCGATTCGGCGCATCAGCAGATTGCCCCGGTGCGAGCGACGGGGAGCGAGTATGTGGCTGTGCGCCACGAGGGGCGAATGGGGGGCAGCGACGAGGCTCCGCCGTGGCGTCTTGTGGGTATGGTCGACGGTACGGAATTGAGCTGGGAGCCGTCGAAGCCGAATGGGGCTCCGGACGTGCTAGGCTTTGGTGAGGTCCTCACATTCAGTGCGGCGGGGCCGTTCGTGGTGAAGAGCCAAGACGCAGAGCATCCTTTCTATCTTGGCGGTTACATGACAGGCGGAGCGCGTTTTCAGGGGGAAGGTGATCCAGAATGGGTCAATGTTATACCGCCATCTCAGTTTTTGAATTACTATGTTCTCTTTACCGATCCTACGTATCCGCAAACTAGCTTGAATGTTGTGCGGACTCGTTCAAGGGTCGATGGTCGGTTTGCGGATGTGACATTGGAATGCATGGGGGTGCTTACGGGGTGGGAACGGATCGGTGATTATGAGTATACGCGAGTGCAGCTTGTGAGCGGAGACTTTCAGGGTTCCGGGAATTGTATTAATGGTCGTCATATGATGTCAAGTGACTTGCCGTTCGGTGTGACGGTATGGGGGTGGGGCGCGACGAGTGGTACGCCCGAGGTGTCCTATGCATATCCTGCCGGTGCAGGTTTTCAGCCGATTAACGAGATTAAGATTCCTCCGGTTCCTCGGTGATCTTGGCAAGAGCGTGGTCTCTTTCGTGTAGGGCTCATTGTGTAGTTCACGGTTCGTGTTGGATTTTCTTTCTGACTCGCATGCGTGAGCGCCTGGATCTGTGCGTGTAATCCAGGCGCTTCCGTCTTATTGGGTGCACTGGTAAACAATGGGCTGGGGCAGTGAAATTTGATTAGGAGCTTCAATGTGGGGCAGGGTGCATCATTAGTCGTTGTGGAGGCATGGGGCGATGTTTGTTTCATGCTGTTGCGGTTGAAGTGATTTGTGTAATTGGTCGTTTAGCTGTGCAAGCGGAGAGTCTGTTTCATTGTGTCTTTCTGCTTGAGTTGAGGGATTCTTGTGTTTTTGGTTGCTCTATGAGCGAGTGCACGAACCGCACCATCGCGCTGGGTTTTGAGATGCTGGCGGTGATCCTCTGGTCGGCTGCCGGGTGCGGTGCGATCCTGGGGCTCGATGATTTTGTCGATGCCGAGACCACCGTTATGGGTTCGGGCGGCGATGCGCCGACGACATCCAGCGCTGGGGATGCGCCGCCGGCGTCCAGCACTGGAGCAGAGGAGATTCCAACGGTTCCCGTTCTGCGGATTCCATTGAATGATGCCTATCTGGGCACCATGCGGAAGAGTGGCTCGAGGCGACCCGTGTTTTCATGGGAAGCTTCGGCCGCATCGGCGGGGGCGCCCATCGAATACGAGCTCCAGTACGGCGCTGATCCGGACATGTCTGATGCGGCGTCGATTGTGACTGAAAAGACTCAGTATCGACCCGACCTGGATCTGGACGGGGAGTTGTTCCGGCCTGTCGGACAGCGCTACTACTGGCGCGTCCGGGCCTGCTTGCTCGGTAAGTGCTCCGACTTCTCTCCTGTGCGGTGGTTCAATATTGGCCGGACAAAGTGTGACTTCAACGCGGACGGCTACGATGATGTCGCCGTGAGCGCGGTCGGTCTCACTGTGGACCCAGGGGCGATCTACTTCTACTACGGAGCCGCGGGTCGGCAGTTCGGGCAGAGCTCGAATGGCGTGGTGTTCGAGCCTGATGGTGTGGGTGGTTTCGGTGTCTCCATCTCATGTGCAGGGGATGTCGATGGAGATGGTTACGCTGATGTCCTTGTGGGCGCTCCGTATGGCGGTGATAGCAAGGTGTTCCTCTATCGAGGGGAGCAAGGTGATCGCTTTTCTGGGCGTGATGTGACAGAGCTCCGGGCGGGCGGTCATTCCGTTGCCGCTGCTGGTGATGTCAACGCTGATGGTTTCGGCGACATCATCGCTGGGGGCGACGGCTATGCTGCGGCGCACCTGTACCTAGGTGGACCTCCAGATGTCTTTCGTGCATCGTTTCCAATAACGCTTGCTGACGATGGTACCGCGGGCACGGTGGACCAGACGCTGGTGTCATCCGCCGGCGATGTCAATGGTGATGGATTTTCGGATGTCATGGTGGCATTCATTTCTGCGGCGCGTCACGTGGTGCATGTTTACTTCGGTAATCCAGGTCGCGGATTTGACGCTGTGCCGAAAGTTGCGCTCGAAGCGCCTTCCGATGATCCCATATTTGTTAGTTCAATGGCATCTGCGGGCGACGTTAATGGGGACGGAATCGCCGATATCGTGATCGGTTCGTCACAGCTCGACAGGGCATATGTATACTTTGGGAGTGCTGAGGGACCGTCTTCCCGGCCGGATGTGACACTTGTGGGAGAAGCGGGGACGAGATTTGGGACTGCAGCTGCTTCAGCGGGTGATATGAACGGCGATGGTTTTGATGATGTTGCCGTTGGGACCGGAGATTATCTCGATTCTCTCGGGGTCGTGTATCTGTACAAGGGTGCTTCCACGGTGAGATTTGATGATGTTTCGGTGGTTGCTTTGTACAGTCTGAGTGATCGGCAGACGGGGTTCGGATCGGTTCTGGGCTCATCCGGGGATGTGAACGGAGATGGTTACGCGGATCTGATGGTCGGGGCACCGTTCGCTGATGCTGTCTATGTCTACCTGGGGAGGCCAGAGCTTGTGACTCCTGCGGAAGCGGATGCTTCTGTGTCGCAGCCTCATCAGGCCAGCCGCCCCTTTGGTGTTGCCGTGACGCGACGGTGACGTGCGGGGGGCCAGGTACCCACTGAGAACTATTCGCTCGGAACGAGACCCCATCAGGCAGATCGAGCGACCGCCCGGTAACACTGCCCCTCAGCCGCTCCCCGCCTCGGATCTCCTCGCGCAGCGGATGCCCTGGGTCCGGGCTGTTCGGTCTTCGCTGTTCCGGAACGTCGTGTCGTACAGCGGTGCGATGGCGTTCCCGCCACGTACGACGTAGCTCGATCCAGAGCAGCCCTGGCTCGAGCAGTCCTCGCACGAGACTGGATAGTCGCCGTGACAATCCAGGGTCCACTCCGAGGCGTTTCCGAGCATGTCGGCGTGACCCCACCTGGCATCGCCAGATGGCGAGAACGAACCGACCGGGAGGAACGCGGAGAGGCTACATCCAGCAGAGGTGCCGTCTCCTCTGCATTCGTTGGCTGCGAAGCCGCCCTGCCTCGAGGACCCCCACGGATAGTCTCTTTGCTCTGCGCCGCCGGCGGCCGCATGGTTCCACTCTGCTTCCGTGGGCAAGCAACCCCCATCCCAGACGCAGAACGCGAACGCCTCGTACCATGTGACGCAGTGTATCGGACGATGCTCGTTCGGGCCCGGCGTGGCGGTCCAGGTCGGGTAGTACTCGCACTCGAGCTGTCTCTTGAGCTCCGCGGTGTTCGCGGCGAGCGCGGAGGCCCACGTGAACTGCCACCCGCTGTCCGCAATGCCAGGGCGCTCCCAGCTCCCAGCGGTGGCGGATCCGCCCGCGTCCCCTTCAGCGCCTCCACGAACCTCCGGAACCGCCCCACCGTGACCTCGTACCTATCGAGTCGGAGCTCGCTGATCGTGGCCGGGTACCTGGTATCATTGCTCCGGTAGAACGTTCCCCCCGGCACCACGTCCGCCGCGCAACAGTCCTGATCGCCGGTGACTCCGCAGCTCATCCCCACGCCGTCCGCCTCTCCGCCCTGGCAGCTCGTCGGCACGCACGCTCCCTGTCGGCACCCCGGGGAAGGGGGCTGCGCACGCGGCCTCCTCGACCCAGGCTCCGCCCTCGCACCGCCGCGGCCTGTTCCCCGCGCAGCCGCGCTCGCCCTCGCTGCACGGCACGCATCGACCTCCCGTACAGACCGGCGCCTCCTGACTGCAGGGTCGCTGAGGAATCCACTCCCGATCTGCGCACTGCCGTGGCGTGTCGCCGACGCAGTCCCGCTCACCGTGCGTGCAGCCCTCCGCACCCGAGCTCGCGCCGCCGTTGCCATCCGAGCTCGCGCCGCCGTCTCCGCCTCCGCCAGCGCTCACTGACGGCGCATCCGGGAAATCGTCAAGCCCCAGCAACAGGCTGCAGCTCACCTGCCCGGCCGTCATGGCGGTCAGTGCCATCCAGGTGCCCGTCCGGGAGCCCATCAGCCCTTTTTCTCGGCTCATTCCCGCCTCTCTCCCGCCTCTCTCCCGCATCTCTCCCGCCTCACCACGTGCGACACGCTACGCGCCTCCCCAGC
Organism: Sorangium cellulosum; assembly: GCF_004135735.1. Taxonomy (GTDB): domain Bacteria; phylum Myxococcota_A; class Polyangia; order Polyangiales; family Polyangiaceae; genus Sorangium; species Sorangium cellulosum_F. The sequence goes on from NZ_CP012670.1 coordinate 2,797,778, forward strand.
GGCACGAAGGCCCCGCCGTTCCTCGCCCGCCCCTCGCCTCGCGACCGCTCCCGGGCCCCCGCCCGCCTCCTCGCCCGCGCGCCCAGGACGCAGCCCGCCCGCGGTGGCGCCCCTCGCACCTCGTGGTTCGACCCTGGAGACTTCCTCCCCCGGCCCGAGTAATCTCCGGCCCGGACGCCGGCCCGCATGCGGCGGAGCGCTCGCGTCCGCCCCGTTTTTGTCGAGCGTTGCTTGGAGGACAGCTCACCGTGATGGATCGAAGACACCTGCCGGGCGGAAAGCCGCGACCCTGGTCGCGCTTTCGCGGCCCGTTGGCCGCAGCGGCCCTCGCCGGGCTCGCGCCCTCCACCGCCCTCGCGCAGGACCAGACCTTCTACCTCGATCGCCTCCGGATGGCCGGCGCCCCCGAGGACGGGATCGGGGTCTGGCGCCCTCACCTCGGCGAAGAGACGCGCTTCTTCGGGCAGCTCGGGCTGGGCGTGTCGGTCCACCCCCTCCGCAACGACAACTACGTGGACGACCTCCGGAAGGAGGAGCAGATCGACGGCGACGGGCCCGTCACCTCGCAGCTCATCACCTACCTCGACGTGGGCGTCGAGATCCTCGAGCGCGCCGCCCTGCAGGTCTCGTTCCCCATCATCCTGTTCCAGGACGGCAACCAGACCTATCACCGCGAGCTCGGCATCGACCAGAGCGTCGACCTCAAGACCGCCGCCCCCATGGACCTCCGGCTCGACGCCCGCTTCGTCGCCCTGGAGCTCGACGAGCGCCGCTTCAAGCTCGGCGTCACGGGCGCGGTCTTCGTGCCCATCGGCAACACGTACGCCTTCGCCGGCGACCGGAAGCTGAGCAGCTCGTTCGGCCTCGGCGCCGAGTACGACTTCCAGAAGCTCTTCGTCACGCTGAACGCCGGCGTCGCCCTCCGGCCGCACGTGCGGCTCCACGAGCTCCACGTCGGCAGCGAGCTCACGTACGGCGTCGGCGGCTATGTCCCGCTCAGCGACGGCATGGTCCGTCTCGGCGCCGAGATCTTCGGGTCCTTCGGCCTCCACAAGGAGACGCTCGGGGAGCTCGACGCCTCGCCGATCGAGTGGCTCGCGAACGGCAAGGTGTTCCTCACCAAGGACAGGGGCCTCTACGCCGGCGCCGGCGTCGGCACCCGGCTCAGCGGCGGCTACGCCCCCGATTTCCGGGGGGTCGCGGTCGTCGGCGGCGCCTTCCAGATCTCCGACTCCGACGTCCGCTCGCCCGGCTTCAACTTCGTGATCGAGCAGGAGAAGGACACCGACGGCGACGGCTACCCCGACGTCATCGACCTCTGCCCGGAGGACCCCGAGGACGGCAAGCAGCCCAAGCCGAGCGACGGGTGCCCGGACATGCCCGATCGCGACGGCGACGGCATCCCCGACATCGTCGACAAGTGCCCGGACGACCCGGAGGACAAGGACGGCATCGACGACCGCGACGGCTGCCCCGAGGAGGACGCGGACCAGGACGGCATCCCCGACGGGGTCGACAAGTGCCCGAAGGAGCCAGGGCAGGTCGTCACCGAGGATCCGGAGAAGAATGGCTGCCCGTACTACATCCGCAGGATCACCGGGTCTGCCGAGATCGAGATCATGAAGCAAGTCGAGTTCGAGTTCGACAGCTCCAGGATCCTCCCGCAGAGCTATCCGATCCTCGACGAGGTCGTGCGGTTGCTCAAGGCGAACCCCGAGATCAAGCTGCTCAGCATCGAGGGGCACACCGACAACCAGGGCACCATCGACTACAACGACAGGCTCGCGCAGGCCCGCGCCAACGCGGTGAGGTTCTACCTCATCAACAAGGGCATCCAGAGCGAGCGACTCACCTCCGTCGGCTACGGCTCCCGCCGGCCGCTCGTCTCGAACGATACGGAGCAAGGCCGGCAGCGCAACCGCCGCGTCGAGTTCCACATCAAGTCGCAGACGATCGAGGGCCGGTAAGCTCCCCCCCGGCGTCGGGGCGTCCCGCCGCGCTGGCCGGCGTCGGGGCGCCCCGTCCGCCGCCGCGCTGGCCGGCGCGGGCTGCGAGCGGCACGGTATCTCGTGGTATGGCTCCGTGAGGCCGCGCGCGGCGCACCCGCTCCGCGCGCGGCAGGCGGAGGGCAGGGGAGGCCCACCCTCTTGTAGCGATGCCCAGTTCGACACCGCCCGACCGCGAGCTCTCGCCGGCGACCCGAGCGCCCGGATCCGTTGCCTCGGGCCCGCGCGCCGGGGCCGCGGAGCCCGACGCCGGGGGAGGAGGGCCGCGGCGCTGGACGCGCGACACGCTGTTCGTCGCGACCTTCGCGCTCCTCGCGGCCGCGGCCGTCGTCCCGGTATGGCGCGTGCGGTTCCTGCCCTTGCTCGACCTGCCGAACCACCTCGCCGCCGTCCACATCTGGCACAACTTCGATGCGCCATGGGCCCGCGCAAAGGAGTTTTACGAGCTCAGCCTCACCCCGGCTCCGTATGGCGCCTATCACATCCTGACCCACGTCATCGCCCACGGCGTCGGCCTCGAGGACGCGAACCGGATCGTGCTCTCCGGCTACGTGCTCGCCATCCCCGCCGCGGCGCTCGGCTGGGCGCTCCGGACGCGGCGCAGCCCGTGGCTCTCCATCCTCACGTTCCCGCTGGCCTTCAGCCTGTCGTGGGCGTGCGGCTTCCTGCCCTTCCTCGTCGGCGTGGCCCTGCTGCTCTTCGGCGTCGTCGCGCTCGATGCCCAGCTCGAGCGGCCGAGTCGCGCGCGCGCCGCGGCCGTGGCGCTGCTCAGCGTCGGCTGCGGCCTCAGCCACCCGCTGATCCTCTTCGCGTACTACGTCTGCGTGGCCGCGCTGATGCTCTGCCACGCGCCCCGGTGGTCGCGGATCGCCCGAGCGCTGCCGCCCTTCGTGCCCGCCGTCGCGCTCCTCGTGTGGCAGCTCGTCGCGTTCAAGAGCCCCATGGTCGATCTGCGGAGCGGCCCGCGGTTCCAGGGGGCCTGGGTGCCCTGGCACGAGATGCTCCGATCGTTCCCGGAGTACACGCTCGACTCGGTGTCGGGTGATCTCGATACCCGGCTCTTCTGGGTGCTGCTCGCGACGGCGTCGCTGCTGCTCCTCGGGGACCTCGTCCGGCGCTTCCGGGCGCGCGCGGCGCGCGCGAACGGCGCGCCCGCCGGCTCGCTCCTCGACCGGCTGCACGATCATCGCTCCCTCGTCCTCTTCGCGGCGATGGTGGCCTGCTATTTCCTCGTGCCGCTGCACCTGGCCCGGCCGTTCGACTGGTGGTTCGTGAGCGGGCGCTTCGCGCCGTTCATCTGCTTCTTCGGCTTCCTCGCGCTGACGGCGCCGCTCCGGGGGCGCTCTCGCCTCCTGATGGCCCCCGCCGCGGCGGCCGCGCTCGTGCTCCCGCTCCACCTCTCGGAGAAATACGAGCGCTTCGACGAGCGCCTCAGGCCGTTCGCCCGCATGGTGGAGCGGATCCCGCCCGGCGCCGAGGTGCTGTTTCTGACGCTGCCCCCGCGCACCGATGAGTCCCTGATCATCGAGGGCACGAACCACTTCTCCTCGTGGGTGCAGATCATGCGGGGAGGCTTCAGCGCCGACGGCTGGCACAACGTGGGCTTCCCCTTCAGGCTGAAGCGCAGCCTCCCCGCGCCGCCGCCGAACCGCGGGGAGTGGTTCAACCCGGATGTCCACGGCGTCGCTTACGATTACGTGATCATCCGGAACGAGCGGCCGGACAAGCCGACGTTCACCGCGGCGCACGCCGCCTGGCGCCGGATCGATCAGGAGGGCGCCTTCACGATGTACGAGCGCTCGCGCTGAGCGATAGGAGCGCACGCGCTGAGCGATAGGAGCGCACGCGCTGAGCGCCACGAGCGGACGCGCTGTGCAGCGTCCCTGCCGCATTGAGCTGCGTCCCTGTCGCATTTCGCGCCCGGCGCAGTCCCTCGTGCCGCGCGGCGCACGCGGCACGGACGGACGGCGGCGTGGCGTCGCCCAGCGTGCGCCCCGGCTCTCCCGCAAGGCACCGTGCAGCATCTCTGCACCGATCGCCCGTCGCTCGCGCCGGTGGAGGAGTATCGTAGAGATCCTGGCGACCGGGCACCCTCGGGTGCGCCACGTCGCCGAGGGGGGAGCAGCTCGTCGATGTCGCCGAGGAATCGCGCTGTCCGTCGCCATCCGCTGGCCTGGACCGGGGCGCTGGCCGCCCTGGCAGGGCTCGCTCTCGCGGCCGGGGCGATGCCGTCCTGCGCCCGCGGCACGGATCGCTCCGGCGACGGGGGCCAGGGTGACGGAGGGCACGGCGGCGGAGGCCAGGGCGGTGGCGGGGAGAGCGCCGCCGGCTGCGCCACCGACTGCTCCGCGGATCCGGGCGCTCCGCTGTGCGATCGGGCAACGGGCCGCTGCGTGGCGTGCCTCCCCGGCGCCGGCGCGTGCCCTGCCGGTCAGTACTGCGACCCCGGAGCGAAGCGCTGCGTGCCAGGATGCGGATCTCCCGCCGACTGCCCGGCTCCGCTCGCCTGCGATCTCGCGAAGCACACGTGCGTGGGCTGCGCTTCCGACGTCGAGTGCCCCCCCGGCGCCTCGTGCACGGACGAGGGCGAGTGCGCGGAGGGCTGCTCGGTCGAGCGTCCGTGTCAGGCCGGCGCCACCTGCTGTGACGGCGTCTGTCGGGACCTCGCGACGGACGCGCGGAGCTGCGGGCTGTGCGGTCGAGCGTGCCCCGCGGTGCCGCACGGCGAGGGCGCGTGCATCTCCGGGTCGTGCGCGCTCGCCGCCTGCGACAGCGGGTTCGCCGACTGCAACCAGGACCCGGTGGACGGGTGCGAGCACGACGCCGCGGCGCGCGGGCCGTGCTCGTGCGCTCCCGGCGCGACGAGGGCCTGTTACCAGGGGCCGCCGGGCACCGAGGGCGTCGGCCCCTGCGCCCCCGGGATCTCCACGTGCAGGGCGAGCGGCCTCTCGTGGGGGCCGTGCCTCGGCCAGGTGCTCCCGGAGCTCGACACGTGCGCCGATGACGTCGACAACGACTGCGACGGCGCGGCCGACAACCCCCCCGACCAGGACGGCGACGGGTGGACGATCTGCGAGGGAGATTGCTGCGACTCGCCGTCGGACGGGTGCACCACGCCCGTCCTCGTGAACCGCGGCGCCTTCGAGGTCGCGGACAACCGGATCGACGACGATTGCGACGGCGCCGTCGACGACATCGCGCTGTGCGACGCGGGCCTCGCGAGCGACTCCTCCTCTGCGCTCGATCACGCGAGGGCGATGGATCTCTGCGCCACCACGACGGCGGACCCGCCCTCGCGCGCGCAGCGCACCTGGGGGGTCATCTCCGCGAGCTTCCACCGGGCCGACGGCTCCGGCGCGCCGGTGGCGAGCCAGCGCTCGATCCGCCGGGGCTTCGGCTCGGGCATCGCGCCGCTCCGGGGCGCGCGGCTCGCGGTGCTCTCGACCGGCGTGGCCGCTGCCCAGGCGGCGCCGAACAACACGAGACCGAGCTTCGCGCCGTTCCAGGGCGGCCAGGACATGGGCACGTCGAGCGGCGTGCCCGCGGACTGGCTCGACGCGAACGGCGGCGACTTCCCGAACGCGCCCGGCTGTCCGGAGCCGCAGGACGGCGCGAGGGCCTACGATCCCGTGATGTTGAAGCTGCGCCTGCGCGCGCCGACGAACGCGAGCTCGTTCCGCGTCTCGACCTTCTTCCTCTCGTCCGAGTACCCGGAGGCGGTGTGCAGCCGGTTCAACGACTTCTTCCTCGCCCTGCTCGACTCGACCTTCACGCCGCTCTCGGGCGAGACGCCGAACCCGGCGGACGGGAACCTCGCCTTCCATGACCCTCCGCCCGCCGGGGGCCCCGTCTACCCGCTCGGCGTGAACCTCGCATTCGGCAACACAGGGCTCTTCACCCGGTGCGTGAACGGGCCGACCGGCTGCAGCGACGGCGCGACGGCGGGCTCCACGACCACCTGCGCGGGCATCGAGCAGCTCCTCGGCACGGGCTTCGACATCACGCGGCCGCCCGCCCAGTTCCCCGGCGATCCGGGCTGGTGCGGAGCGAGCGACCGCGCCGGCGGCGGGACAGGGTGGCTTGTCATGAACGGCAATGTCAGCCCGGGAGAGATCATGGAGCTGCGCTTCGTGCTCTGGGACACGGGCGATCCCTGGAACGACTCGGTCGCCCTCCTCGACAACTTCCAGTGGTCGAGCTTCGCCGCGATGCCCGGCACGCGGGAGTGAGGTGCGGAGAGGTGCGGTCCTCTCGCCCGCCGCGGCGCGAGCGCCTGCAGGTCGCGGGTGGGGGCACCCTGGCGCCCGGGCGCTGGAGGAACGCGCGAACGCAGCGGACGGACCTCGACCCGATTACACTGCGCGGCGAGCTCGGGACCGCGCCGCGTGTCCCTCGGCTCGCGCTCCAGGGAGCGCTCCGGTTCCTGACCAAGGAGACTGCATGAGGAGAACGATCACGCCGCTCGCGCTGTTGCTCGCGAGCCTGTCTTTCGCCGCGCTCGGCTGCGGCGGCAAGGAGAGCGACGCGACGACCGCGGGGGCGGTGGCCGAAGGGGCGCCGGCCGAGAGCGCCGCCCCGACGGCCGCGCCGACGACGGTCCCGGCCGCGGCTGCCGCCGAGCCGACCGCCGCCGCGACCGCGGCGCCCGCCGCGCCGGCCGAGACGGCGGCCGCGGCCGCCGCGCCGGCCGAGACGGCGGCCGCGGCCGCCGCGCCGGCCGAGACGGCGGCCGCGGCGGCGCCGAAGGCGAGCAGCGCCGCGGCCGCGGCGCCGGCGGCGACCGGCGCGGCGCAGGGCGGCGAGAAGAAGTTCGCGTGCGGCGCGAAGGGGCAGAAGCTCTGTCCGATGCAGGCCTGGATGAAGAGCACGATGGCCTCGGCGACCTCGAGCGGCGATGGCGCCAAGATCGCGCAGGCGCTGCTGTACGTGGCGGGCAAGCCGCCGCCCGGCATGGGCAACTGGGCCTCGATCTCGCGGGCCGGCGCGGCCAAGGCGAAGGCCGGCGACATCGACGGCGCGAAGGCGAGCTGCAAGCAATGCCACGACCTCTACAAGGACAAGTACAAGAAGACGATGCGCGATCGCCCCTGGTGACGCGAGCGCCGCGCGCGGCCGGTCGCGCGCCCGTGCGCCACGCGGCGTGCCCGTGCGCCTCGCGGCGCGTCAGTGTGTGTGTGCTTGCATACGTCGAGGGTCATCTCCTGCGCGGAGGCGCCCTCGCGAGCGCCCCGCGCGCTGGGCCCCCGCGCGCGCCGCTCGACCGGGGCGGAGCGGGACAAACATCTTGGACGAGCGGGGGTGATGCGATAGAGCGCTGAGCTGATGCCTCGCGCTGTTCGCACAGGCTCTGGAAGTGCGCCTGCGTCGGCCGCTTCGCCCGCCCGAGCGCGGGGCGCCGGCGGGGCGAGCGGGACCGTGAGCGCGTCCCGCCGGACATCGGCGGATCCGTTCTCGAGCAGCGCGGCGCCGCCGCCGAAGCCGCGCTCGGGCGCGGCGCCGCGGCTCACGGCCGACGCGGGGGCCGACGTGAAGGCGGGCCCGGCCGCCGCCTCCTCGCCGAGCGTGCGGCCTCCAGCGGCGCCGGGGCGGCTCGACGCGGGCGCTGCTCCGTCTGCCTCGAAGAGGCCTCCTCCGCCGGAGGCCGAGGCCGAGGCCAAGAGCGGCTCGTCGCGCGGCCGGCCGCGCGGCCCGTTCACGCAGCACCGCAGGCTCGATTCGCTGCGCAGCTTGCTGCAGAAGCACCCGGCCGGCCTGACGATCTACGACCTCGCGCGCGAGCTCAACGTCACGCCTCGCTCGCTCCGGCGTTATCTCGTCGAGGTCAAGCGGGAGCTCGATCTCGTCTCGGTCGCCACGCGTCCGGGCGGCCCTCGCCTCTGGCGGCTCTCCCCGAGCGAGGCGCCCCGGCGCGTCGAGGTGCGGCGGACGCAGGCGTACGCCCTGCTCGCCGCGCGCAGGCTCTTCGAGCCGATGCGCGGCTCGACCCTCTTCGAGGAGATCGACCTCGCAGCGCAGCGCCTGCTCGGCGTCGCGCGCAGGCCGGGGCGCGGCCCGAACGCCGGCGTCGCCGACGCGCGGCTGGAGGAGCGGTTCCTTTACCTCCCGTTCGCCCCGAAGGACTACGCCGCGCGGACCGAGGAGCTCGACGACCTGTTCCAGGCCGTCGCCGACCTGCGCCCGCTCAGGTGCCGCTACCGCCGCGGTCGGGACGGGCGCGAGGAGCGGGTGCTCATCCACCCCTACGCGCTCGTCCTCTACAAGGATGCGATCTACTGCGTGGGCCTCCATGTGGGCCGCGGCGAGGTGCGCACGTTCCTGCTCGACCGGATGCGCGACACGGAGTGTGCGGTCACCGAGCGCTTCGAGCTGCCCCCGGATTTCTCCATCGACGACCACTTCCAGGGCCAGTTCGGCATCTGGCGCGGGGGCGAGCCCCGGCGTGTCGTGATCGACTTCGACCAGCGCGTGACCGAGTTCGTGAGGACGCGCAAGGTGCACCCGTCCCAGGAGATCACGCCGCTGCCCGGCGGCGGCGTGCGGCTCACGATGCACATCGGGGACATGACGGAGCTCGCGACGTGGGTGCTCGGCTTCGGCGAGACGGCGCGGGTGGTCGAGCCGCCCGATCTGGTGGACCGCGTGAAGCGCGAGCTGTCCGGGGCGCTCGCGCGCTACGCGGAAGAGCCGCCGGCCGAGGGCTAGCCGCGCATCGGAGCCTCGGTAGGCCCCCGGAGAGGGTGTTCGCCGCGCGCGCTGGGGACGGGCCGTGTCTGAGCCCGGTTGACCTCTCTCCCTCCGGCTCTGCCGGAGGAGAGAGGTCTCAGGCGAGTTCGGCGGGGCCCCAGCGCGCGCGGCGAACACCCTCTCCGGGGGCCGGGCAGCGCTGCGGGGCCTCCACTCCCCCGCCGTGGCCCCAGCCTCCTCAGCGCGACGCGCCGCGCAGCGCCTCGTCGATCATCTTCTGGTGCTCCCCCGGATCGGCCCAGCGGGCGCGCCCCTCGGGCGGGAGCTGATCGATCGGATCGAAGTACGTGTACCGCTGCCCCGGCTTGACGCTCGGCGCCTCGAACACCGAGATCCCGGTCGTGCGGTCGTAGTGCTCGTACGAGTGCGCGTCCCGCTTGCCCCCGCCGCCGGGCGCGTCGACGACGAACGTCGGCGTGTTGAACCCGGCGGTCGAGCCGCGCACGTGCTTCTCGATCATGAGCCCGGTCGCGAGCGTGGTCCGGAGGTCCTCCACGCCGCGGACGAGATCGTGGATGTAGACGTAGTACGGGTGCACGTGGACGTGCCCGAGGCGCTTCACGAGCAGCTTCATCGTCTCGGGCGTGTCGTTCACCCCGCGCTGCAGCACGGACTGGTTCCTGACCGTGATCCCGCGCTCGAACAGCTTGTTCATCGCGTCGCGCGTGATGCCCGTGATCTCGTTCGGGTGGTTGAAATGGGTGTGGATCACGACCTCCTTGTGCAGCTTCCGGCCGAGCTCCACGGTGCGCGTGACCGCGTCGATCCACTCGTGGTCGGTGAGGATCTTCTGCGGCATCACGGCCGGCCCCTTGGTCGCGAGCCGGATGCGCTGGATGTTCGGCATCCGGAGGAGCGCCTCGCCGATGGCGCCGATCTGCTCCGGCCGCAGGTTGTACGCGTCGCCGCCGGAGACGACGATGTCCTCCAGCTCCGGGCGCGACGCGATGTACGCATACGCGCGCTGCCACCGCTCCTCGTCGACCTTGAAGTGGGTCTTCTCGACCTCCTCGGTGTCGATGCCGACCGCGTAGCTGCGCGTGCAGAAGCGGCAGTAGACGGGGCAGGTGTCGAGCGGGAGGAACAGCGCCTTGTCCGCGTAGCGGTGCGTCAGCCCGGGGACCGGCGCGTCGGCGCGCTCGTGCAGCGAGTCGAGCCCGAGCTTCGGGTGGTCCGGCAGGAAGCGCGACGCGAGCGGGATGAACTGCGTCCGGAGCGGATCGCTGTACGGGTTGTCCCAGTCGATCAGCGAGAGCATGTACGGCGAGACCCGGACGCTCATCGGCGCGTGGGCGAAGCCCTTGGTCGCGTCGCGGATGAACTCCTCCGAGACCATGCCGCGCAGCGTGTCGAGCAGCTTGTCCGGGCGGGTGATCGACTTCTTCGCTTGCCAGCGATGATCCAGGAACTGCTCGTCGGTCACGTCGGCGTACGCCGGGATCCTCCGGAAGTCGGGCATCTCGATGAGATTCGCGTGCTGGAGCGACGCCGGATCGACCGGCGGCTTGAGGGGCACGATGTCGTGGATTCGCTTGGTGAGTTCGATGAGGCTCGAGGTGGTCGTCATGAGTGGACCCTTGCCCGCGCAGAGGAGAGAGAGCGTCAGGTGATGGTCGCCTGCTTGCGCCTGCACCTCTCAGGGCCCGCCCGGGAGAGGCAGCGGCAGACGTCTCCCGGATCGTAGCACCGCGGCACCCCGTCGGGGGCGGTGTGCGCCTGGCCGCGCCGCGGGACGACGCCGTCGCGCTCGCCGTGGCGAGCGGAGGGGCTCCTCCGGAGCGCGCGCCCTCAGGGCTCGATGGATGCCACGGCCACGTCTCGGGTGGTGCGGTAGCGCGCGTAATAGGTCCGAACGCGCGTGACGTACGCCTGCGTCTCCTCGTAGGGCGGAATCCCGCCATACCGCATGACCGCCCCTTCGCCGGCGTTGTACCCGGCGATGGTGAGATCGAGATCTCCGTTGAAGAGGTTGGCCAGGACGCGCAGATACCGCGTTCCACCGAAGATGTTCTCGCGCGCGTCGAACGGATCGCGCACCTGCATGCGGAGGGCGGTCTCGGGCATGAGCTGCATCAGCCCCTGCGCGCCCACGGGCGAGACGGCCCGCGGATCGTAGTCGCTCTCGCACTTGATGACGGCCCGGACGAGCTCCTCGGGGATCTGGTACAGCGTCGCGGCCTGCCGGATCCACGCGTCGTAGCGGCTGAAGCGATCGAGGGATTTGTCGCTCGGGGCGACCGGGACCACGCCCTTGCGCCTGGGAGAGCGGCCCCCATCGCCCTTGATGTACACCTTGAAGCGCGGGTCGCCGTTCGGGCGGTTCGTGAAGTGGATCTCCCCGTTCTCGTCGGTGTAGGTGAAGATGTCGGCGAGGGCGCTGCCCGGGTGCAGCGCGAGGGCGGCGAGCCCGAGGGCCGCGCCGAGGGCCCGGAGGACGGCGCGGGGGGAGGAGCCGGAGGTCGCTTGGACGGGCATCTCTCGTCTCAGCATAGGTTGGGAACGCCCGCTCGAGCAATCGCGCCGCGGCGGCGGGAAGAACGCCGCGCGCCGGGGCTTCATTCCACCGGTGTCGCGGCGCGGCGTCGCGTGGACGCCCCGCACGTCGCGGCCCCCGCCTCCGGAGGAGGTGGTGGGACACGTCGGGGGCTCACCTCCTGGGCTTGGGTTCCGGCGAGCCCTTTTTTGCGACTCGCCTGCACTTCACCCTCCGGTGCACACCCGACGTGTCTCACCACCCCTCCGGAAGCCCCACCCTGGTGAGCACGTTCCGGGCGCTGTGGTAAGGCGGGCGCCATGGAGCTCGGCTGGCGATTCGTGCTCGCGGGGGTAGCGGCCCTCTTCCTCCTGTTTCTCCTGGTCAAGATGCGCCCTGCCCGGCGGCGCCGGGACGCGCTGAGCGAGGAGGTGCAGGCCGCGCGGGAGCGCGCGCGGCGCGCGGCCACCCCGCGGGAGCGGGCCGAGGCCCTGTGCGACGCGGGCGGGGCGGCGCTGCGCGGCGGGCGCCGCGTCACGGCGGCGGTGGGCTTCTTCGTGCGCGCGATGCGCGCCGACCCGACCTCGGCCCGGGTCATCGAGCTCGCGAGCGGCGCGCTGGCGAGGCGCAGGCCCCGGCTCCTGGAGAAGATCCTCTGGCGCAGGCTCGCCGTGCTCCCCTGGGACGGCGATCACCGCGACGCGGCGCGCGCGGCCGCCCTCGGGTTGCGGGAGCTCTACCGGCGCGAGATCCGGGACCGGAGCCGCGCCGAGATCATGCGCAAGCTGGCCCGGACGCTCGGCTGAGGCGGGGGCTACGTCCCCCAGAACGATCGCGGCAGCGCGCCCCGATGCGACAGCGCGAGGAGGTCCATGAGCAGCGCGATCGTGACGTGGACCAGGAAGCCCGAGTAGATGCTCTTCGTGCGCATCGCGAGCGAGCCGAGCGCGATGCCGGCGACCACGGCGCCGGCCGCCTCCAGGTACGGCTTGCCGAAGTGGATCATGCAGTAAGGGACGACCATCGCGAAGATCGCGCCTGACCCCAGGGTGTGCCGCAGGCCGGCGAGCCAGAAGCCCCGGAAGAAGATCTCCAGCGCGAAGAACTGGGCGAAGTACATCACCTCCCAGGCGATGAGGTCGAACCAGGAGCGCGAGGACTGCTTGTAGAAGGGGTAATACGTCCCGAAGTCGGGCGAGCTCGCGACGATGAACACCGCCGGGACGACGACCGTGAGGCAAAGCAGGTAGATCCACGCGTGCTTGGCGAGCCCCCGGACGCGCAGCCCCATGTCGAGCAGGCTGTCCTTCGGGAAGAAGAGCTTCCACGCGGCCATCGGGATGGCCACGTAGCCGAAGACACGGGTGAACGACCACCAGACATAGCTGTAGAGCTCGTCGTAGCGGCGGAGCGAGATGGGCAGCAGGGGTCCGGTCGGCGAGAGCGTCTGCGCGAGCTCGACCTCGCGCAGCCAGGGCCGGATGTGCTCGTCGTAGACGGCCCGACCGCCGTAGTACTGCTGCAGCATGAGCACGAGCGCGGTGATCGTGAAGAGGACGGCCGGGCGGCGGTCGTAGCCGCCGGCGGCGAGGGTGCGCCGCTGATGCTCGTGGGCCTCGACGTCGAGCTCCCGCCAGGTGCGCCGGAAGAAGAGCCAGAGGACGGGCGCGAGCGCGAGGTACGCGGCGACCGGAAACAGGGCCTTGAAGAGCGTGCTCATCGCGGCGGACGACGAGGCGTCGGCGAAGCGGGCACCCACATCCGGGAGCAGCCGCACCCGGTCCACGTGCGCCACGACCCAGCTCCCGAGGTTGAGCATCGGCGCGCCCTCTACCATGATCCGCGGCCCAGCACAGCGGCAGCGCGCGGGCGCCCGCGCGCTCCCTCGCCGGGCCGACGCGCTCCAGCCGGCGCGCCCCCGACCGCGCTGCGGCCGGCGCGTCCCGACGCGTCACAGCCGGCGCGCCCCGACGCGTCACAGCCGGCGCGCCCCGACGCGTCACAGCCGGCGCGCCCCGACGCGTCACAGCCGGCGCGCCCCGACGCGCTGCGGCCGGCGCGGATCGCCCGGCGTGTGCCCTTGCGGTGCCCCGGGCCGCTCTGCTAAATGGCCGTCCCTCATTTTCATGCCGCGCGAGTCATCTCGCGCATTTCCGGCGCAGGCCGCGCCTGCCCGTGGGAGTTCAGCAATGGCTAGCAAGAATCCGCTCGCGATCGTGAAGGAGCGCTTCGGCGACAAGGCGAAGCTCGTCGAGGCCGTGAAGGGGTTTGCCACCGAGGATCTCTGGCTCGGTCGCGTCAGCTCGGATCGGGGCGGATCGAAGGGGCTCGAGCACGTCTCGAACGCCAAGCTCCTCCGCCTCCACGCGACCTTCAGCGAGGTGAAGGAGAAGTTCGGGACCCGGGCGAAGCTCATCGACGAGACGCTGGTCGTCCTGAACCGGACGAAGGACCAGGGCTTCAAGAAGCGCCTCGAGGCGTATCCGGTCCCGCGCCTCTACGATCTCTACAAGTCGGCCTCGAAGCGGGCGAAGGCAGCGTCCGCGACCCCGAAGGCCCAGGCCTAGACCCCGCACCTGAGCGCGCTTGTCGATGCCGGACCTGACCGGGCCGCCTGCCCTTGAAGGTCCGGCTTTCCTATCGTAATTGAGCCGCGTCGCCAGCGCGCGGCGCCCAGCCGTCCTGCGTCGGACCGACGATCTGACGTTCCCCCCTGATGAGCCCGTGATGCCCTTTGTGGGCCCTCCCAGAACGTGGGGTCGCCCCGGCGAACCCCGCCAAGGAGAACGACTGTGAGCAGCGCGCACGAGACCGAGACCGACGTCTGGACCACGGAAGACGCGAAGTCGTTGTACATGATCGACCGCTGGGGCCGCGGCTACTTCGATGTCGGCCCGGACGGCAACCTCACGGTGGCGCCGCTCCAGGAGCGCGGCCGCAAGATCGCGATCCGCGACGTCGTCGACGCGGCGCTCGAGCAGGGGCTCCGCACGCCGCTCCTCATCCGCTTCCAGGACCTGCTCCATCACCGGGTGCGGTCGCTCAACGAGGCCTTCAACAAGGCGATCGCCGAGAGCAAGTTCCGCGGCACGTACCGCGGCGTGTTCCCGATCAAGGTGAACCAGCTCCGGGAGGTCGTGGAGGAGATCCTCGACGCGGGCAGGACCTACCACTACGGCGTCGAGGTCGGCTCCAAGCCGGAGGTCTTCGCCGGCCTGTCGGTCCACAGCGACCCCGAGTCGCTGATCGTGTGCAACGGCTACAAGGACGAGAACTTCATCCGGACGGCGCTCATCGGCCGCAAGCTCGGCAAGAAGGTGATCCTCATCGCGGAGAAGCTCTCCGAGGTGCGGATGATCACCCGCGTCGCCAAGGAGATGAACGTCGAGCCGATGATCGGGCTCAGGGTCCGGCTCGTGACCGAGGGGGCGGGCAAGTGGAAGACCTCGGGCGGCGAGAACGCGAAGTTCGGGCTCTCCACCGCCGAGATCCTGGCGGCGATCCGGATCATGGAGGAGGCCGGGATGAGCGCCGCGTTCAAGCTCATCCACTTCCACATCGGCTCGCAGGTGCCGGACATCCTGATCATCAAGCGCGCGGTGCGCGAGGCGACGCGCTACTACGCGAAGCTCCGCAAGATGGGGCAGCGCGTCGAGTACATCGACGTCGGCGGCGGGCTCGCCATCGACTACGACGGCTCGCGCTCGACCTTCCACTCCTCGATGAACTACTCGGTCGAGGAGTACGCGCGCGACATCGTGCACAACATCGCCGACATCTGCGACGAGGAGCGGGTGCCCCACCCGAACATCGTCTCGGAGTCCGGCCGCGCGATCGTCGCGCACCACTCGGTGCTGGTCGTCCAGGCCTTCGGCTCGATCGAGAAGACGCCGATGTCGTCGCCGATCGACATCCAGACCGAGGAGCACAAGCTCATCCAGAACCTCCTCTACATCAAGGACAACATCTCGGGGCCGAACCTCGGCGAGTCGTGGCACGACCTGCTCCAGATCAAGGAGGAGGCGCAGAAGATGTTCGAGCTCGGCCTGCTCAACCTCGACGTGAAGGCCCGGGTCGAGATCCTGTTCTGGGAGATCGCCGAGAGCATGCAGAAAATCGCGTCGGAGCTCGAGCCGGAGGAGGTGCCGGACGATCTCGGCGAGCTCCGCAAGCAGCTCGCCGATCAGTACATCTGCAACTTCTCGGTGTTCCAGTCGCTGCTCGATCACTGGGCGCTCGGCGCGCTCTTCCCGATCGTGCCGATCCACCGGCTGAACGAGCGCCCCGCGGCCGACAGCACGCTCGTCGACATCACGTGCGACTCCGACGGCAAGGTCAGCAAATTCATCGATCTCAACGACGTGAAGGACACGCTGCCGCTGCACCCGATCCGGGGCGACGAGCCGTACTACGTCGGCATCTTCCTGACCGGCGCGTACCAGGACATCATGGGCGACATCCACAACCTCTTCGGCCGGGTCAACGAGGTGCACGTCTTCCTCGATGACGACGAGGAGAGCGGGTACTACATCGAGGAGACGATCGCCGGGAACAAGATCCACGAGGTGCTGGCGCTGACCCAGTACGACAACCGCGATCTCGTGGGGAAGGTGAAGGCCCAGGTCGACGGCGCGATCAAGCAGGACCTCCTCAAGCCGACGGAGGGCATGCGGCTCCTCGCCGACTACGAGCGCGGGCTCAAGGATCAGACCTACCTGAGCCTCTGAGCCGCGACGTGCTCTCCGAGCAGCCGATCACGGCGACCGCGCGCCGGCCGTCCCTCCGCCGGCGCGGCCCCCCCGGCTGGGCGCGCCAGGCGGCGCTCGTCGCCCGGAAGGACCTCGCGATCGAGCTCGCCACGGGCGAGATCGTCACGACGAGCGGCTTCTTCGCGGTGCTCGTCGCCGTGATCGCGTCGCTCGCGTTCTACGCGGGGCAGGACGCGGCCGAGCGGGTGGCGCCCGGCGTCATCTGGGTGAGCGTGGCGTTCGCGTCGGTGCTCGCGCTGAGCCGCACGTGGCAGCGGGAGCGCGAGGACGGCGCGCTCGCGGGCCTGCTCGTCCTGCCGATCTCGCGGAGCGCCCTCTTCGCCGGCAAGGCGCTCGGGCTGTGCCTGTTCGTCGCCGCGGTCGAGCTCATCATCATCCCCGTGGCGGCGCTGCTCTTCTCGGTGGATCTCGCGGAGACCGGCGCGGGGCTCGCGCTCCTCTGCCTCGCGGCGACGCCGGGCATCGCCGCGAGCGGCACCCTCTTCGGGGCCATGACCGTGCGCACGCGCGCCCGCGACCTCGTGCTCGCGAGCGTGCTCTTCCCGCTGCTCGCGCCCACCCTGCTCGCCGCGGTCGCCGGCACGCGCGAGCTCTTCGGCGGCGCGGCGGTCGGCGAGCTCACCGACTACATGGCGCTCATGGCCGTGTTCGACGTCGTGTTCATCGCGGGCGGGATCGGGCTCTTCGATCTCATGATCGAGGGCTGATCTCCCGCGGCGCGGCCGCGCGCGCCCACGGGGCCGCGCCGCGCGCTCACGGGGCCGCGCCGCGCGCTCACGGGGCCGCGCCGCGCGTCGAGAGCACGTCGTCGGCGATGATCTCCGCCGCCCGCGTGATGCCGGCGAGATCGACCGCGGCGCCGGTGCACTCGCCGAGCGCCCACACGCCGTCGCCGGCCCGGCCGCGCGCGTCGACCTTCACGGCGTACCCGGCGCGCGGATCCGGCGCGACGCTTGCGCCGGCCTGCGCGGCGACCTCGAACGCGGGCGCCGCCGGCGCCTCCACGGCGACCGCCACGACTCTCACGTCGCTCGTCGGGCTGTCGGGGCCGAACGGCGCCTCGCGCAGGCTCACGCTCTTCACCTGCGAGATCCCGTGCACCGCGGCGAGCGCGGCGAGCGGGACGCGCGCCGCGATGCGGTCGCCGAGGGCGCTCGCGAGCTCGTCGGCCCAGAAGCCCTCGCCGGCGAGCGCGACGGGGCCGGTCGGCTCGACCCCGTGGGCGAGCAGCCGGCAGAGCGCGCGCGCGGAGAAGACGCCGGGCAGATCGTTGTTCGGGACCGCCGCGACGCCGTCATGCGCCCCGGTGGCGAAGACCTTGGCGGGCGCCGTGATCACGGTCGCGCCGGCGTCCCCGGCGACCAGGATCTCGCCGAGGTAGACCCCGGCGGCCACGCGCCGCGAGAGCACGCGCACGCCGTCGAGCGGGTGCCGCGCGAGGAGCTCGGCCGCGCGCCGCGGCGCCCCGGCGAGCGATCCGGACGGCGCGAGCCCGTCGTCGATCAGCGCGACGCGGAGGCCCCGCGCCGAGAGCGCGGACGCCGCCGCCACGC
The DNA here is from genome assembly GCF_004135735.1 of Sorangium cellulosum. Classification (GTDB taxonomy): domain Bacteria; phylum Myxococcota_A; class Polyangia; order Polyangiales; family Polyangiaceae; genus Sorangium; species Sorangium cellulosum_F. The sequence goes on from NZ_CP012670.1 coordinate 2,815,323, forward strand.
CGGCGGGCCCCCCGCCGATCACCGCGGCGTCGACCTCGAGCCGCGCGGCGGGCTCGGGCGGGAGCGCCGCGCTCGGCAGCCGACCGAGCCCCGCGAGCTTGCGCGCGATCGACTGCATGACCCGCGACAGGCCGGGGACGCCGGCCATCAGGTGGTGGTGATCGATCCCCTGCGGGAAGAACCAGTCGGTGACCCGGAGCAGGTCCGCCTCCCGCGAGCCCACGACGTTCTGCGCCTCGATGCGCTCGCCGCCCGCCGCCGGGCGGAGGCAGGTCATCACGTTGGGCACCCCGTCGACGCGCGCGAGGCAGCCGTCGCAGCCGCCGCGCAGGCAGGTCGGCGCGCGGGGGCGGTGCAGCTTCGGGCTGCGCGCGAGCGTCACGCGGCCGGACGCGACAAGCGCCACGGCGAGGGGCTCCCCCCGCTCCGCCGGGACGGCCGCTCCGTCGAGGGTGATGGTGACCGGATCCTGAAGCGCGCGGCCTCGCCGAAACATGGGCGGACGCTAGCAGACACGCGCCGGAGCGGTCGCTTGGAGATCGTGGAGAAGGTGTCCTCCGCTTCGCGCGCTGATCTATGCTGTGCTCGATGCGCCTCGGCGTCCTCGGCCCTGCACAGGGTGATCTGCCCGCGCTCGCTCGCGGCGCGCAGCGACTGCTCGACGAGGGGCACGCCGAGCGGGTCCTCTACGTCGCCGAGGACGACGCGCTCGACCGGGTCGTCGAGGGCTGGGCGCAGCGCCTGGTCGGCGCGGACCCCACGGAGGGCGCCGCCTTCGCGCGGGCCCTTCGGTGCGCGGCCGCGACGCCTGCGGAGATCGACGCCTTCGTGGCGTCCGAGCGGGCGCGGCTGCGCCTCAGGCTGCTGAGGAGCCTCCCGCCGGGCCAGCGCACGATCGAGATCTTGGACGGGCGCGTGGCGCTGTTCGTGTTCGACAAGGCGGCGCTCGACGAGGAGGACGTCGTGGCGGCGTCCCTCCTCGTCTTCGGCAAGAGCTCGGAGCCGCTCATCCAGCGGGTCGGCGCGCGGACGTTCTTCTCTCCCGGGCCGATCGGCCTCGAGGGCGGCGCGGCGCTCCTCGACGACGGGCAGGGCGGGGTGCGGATCGAGGTGATGAACGCGCGCGGCGCGGTGACCGCGCGCGAGATCGTCGGCCCCGCTGCGGTGGGCCCCAGGATGAGGGTTCAAGGTGGCTCGCACGGCTGAGGAGCACGCGGGCGCGCCGCGCGGGCGCGCGCCGGACGCGCGCCGCGTCGCCGTCTTCGGCGGCAGCTTCAACCCGCCCCACGTGGCGCACGTGCTCGCGGCGACGTACGCGCTCTCCGTCGCGCCGATCGACGAGGTGCTCGTCGTCCCCGTCTACCGCCACCCCTTCTCCAAGGAGCTCGTGCCGTTCGAGCATCGCCTGGCCATGTGCCAGCTCGCGCTCGGCTGGCTCCCGCGCGTGTCGGTGTCGGCGGTCGAGCGCGATCTGGGCGGCGAGAGCCTCACGCTGCGCACGCTGGAGCACCTCGCCGCGGCGCACCCGCGCTGGGCGATGCGGCTGCTCGTCGGCGCCGACGTGCTCCCCGACCTGCCGAGGTGGCACCGCTTCGATCGCATCGCGCAGCTCGCGCCGCCGATCGTCCTGGGGCGCTCCGGCTTCGCCGCGTCGGCCGCGGAGGATCTCGAGGGGGCCGCCGCGTACGCCCGCCCCGGCCTGCGCGCCGCGGACGTGCGGCTCCCGCAGATCTCGAGCAGCGACATCCGCCGGGCGTTCGCGGCGGGCGATCTGGACGCCGTGCGCCAGCGCGTGCCGAGCGCCGTGCTCGACTACGTGCTCGCGCGCGGCCTGTACGGGAGCGGCCAATGAGCGCGCGGGCGAGCGCGCGCCGGCCGCGCGCGCGCCGCGAGGGCGGCGCCGGGCTCGACGTGTTCATCTACGGCGGCGGCAAGGTGGGCCGCGGGCTCGCGCGCGCGATCCGCGACGCGGGGCTGTCCGTCACCCTCAGGGCCGCGCGGGACGGGCTGCCCGAGGAGCGCATCGACGCGGATCTGGTGATCCTCGCGGTGCGCGATCGCGACATCGCGCCGTGCGCCGAGGCGCTGCGCGACCGGGCGCTCGTCGGCCACCGGGACGTCGCGGTGGTGCACTGCGCCGGCGCGCTCGGGCCGGAGGCGCTCGAGGCGGTGCGGAGCGACCGCGTCGCGGTCGCGCAGATGCACCCGATGATCTCGTTCGCCTCGCCCTCGTTCGCGCCCTCGCTCGCGCGCGGTCAGCTGCACGTCGACGGCGATCCCGCCGCCGTGCGCGCCGCGCGCTCGCTCGGAGCGCGCCTCGGGATGACCCCGCGCACGCTCCCCGGCCTCGACCGGGTCGCCTACCACGCCGCGGCGGGCCTCGTCGCCAACGGCGCCGCCGCGCTCGCCGCCGGCGGGATCGATCTGCTCGAGCGCGCGGGCGTCGATCGAACGACCGCCGCCCAGATGCTCGGCCCGCTGCTCCGCACGGTCGCGGACAACGTCGAGGCGCTCGGCGTGCCCGATGCGCTCACGGGGCCGGTGCGGCGCGGCGACGCGACCGCCGTCGCGCGGCACCTCGAGACGCTGCGCCGGCTCGCGCCGCACCTCGTGCCCTTCTACGTGGCCGCCGGCGCGACGCAGCTCCCGCTGGCCCGCGCCCTGGGCGAAGCCCCCCCGGCCGCGTTCGACGCCATCCAGCAGTTGCTGGACGGAATCAAGCATCGTGGTTGAAAATTTCTTGTGACACCGCATGCGGCGGCGTGATGAGCCCGGGGGAGCGACGGCGGGATCCGTTGATGCGAGGTTCAGCGCGGAGGTACGCTTCTCGTGCCTTGGGATCGGTTGCCGCAGCCTGCGCTTCATCTGCCACAACGAGCGAGGCCGGAAGTTTCCGGGAGCTCGATGAGCGCGTCCGTGAAGCCGCGTCGCGTGGGGTGTTCCACGTCCATGGACGGCGGCAGGTCCTGGACGCCGTTTGCTCCCACCTCGCGCGGCGCGCGCGGGGCGTGGGGCGCTCGCTGATCTCGGCCGCGCACGCCGCGGATCGGGATCCCTGGCGCGAGCTCGCGCTGCGCTGCGGGGTCGCCTCCGCGAACCCGACGGCGGCCGCGCAGGGGATCAGCGCCGTCGCGCAGGGCGCGATCCTGCTCGTCTCCGAGGGGGAGCCGACGGCCTGGGGCGGCCTCGTGCTGGAGGAGCTCTCGCGCCTCATCGCGGAGGGCTCGAGCGCCGCGCTCGTCGTCGTGTGCAGCGACGTGGCGGTGCGGCCGTGGACGCGCGCGCTCACGATCGACGCGGTGGCCTCGCCGGAGGACCTGCACCTCTTCTGGGAGGCGGCCGCCGCGGACGCGGAGCGCCGGGTGGTCGCGAGGCTAGAGCGGCTCGACGCGCTCGAGGGCTGGTGCGCCGCCGCGCTGTCGACGCCCTCCGAGCCGCGCCCCGCGCGGCCGCCGCCGAGCCGCGCGGCCAGTCGGCTGCTCGATCGGCTCGCGCTGAGCCAGCGGCCCTGGCCGTCGGCGCAGGTCGATCTCCTGCTCTCGTGGGGGGCGGCGCAGGAGCTCGGGGCGATCGCGGGCAAGGGAGCGCTCGACGAGCTCTCCGGGCTCGGCTTGATCGACGTCGACGATCGCGGGTGGGTGGCGGCGCGGCGCGCGGCCGTCGACCCGGTCGGCGTCGATCCCGAGGACGCGCGCGCGGTCGCGGAGGCGCTCGAGGAGCTGTCGGCCGATCCGTGGAGCGCCTCGCGCGCGAGCGAGCTGTTCGCCTCGCTGGGTCAGGCGGACCGCGCCGAGGCGGCGGCGATGCGGGCGATCTCCTCGGTCGGCGAGCCCTCGGCGCGCGCCGATTTCTGGCAGCGCTGGGCCCGATCGATGCGCGCGCTGCCCGGCGCGCCCTCGGGCGAGCGGCAGCTCCGCGCCGCGGAGCTCGCGCTCCGGCTCGGCGACGTCGAGTTCGCGATCGACTTCTCCTCCTCGGCGCTGCGGGAGCGGGAGTCGTTCGCCGCGCTCCTCGTGCACGGCCGCGCGACGAGCGCGCGCGGCGATCTGACGACGGCCGCGATGGTGCTGTCGCGCGCGCTCTCGCTCGCGGGCGCGCCCGCGGAGCGGTCGCGCGGCGCCGTCGAGATGGCGGAGCTCTGCTGCAAGACGGGCGATCTCGCGGCGGCGAGGGAGCACGCGGAGGCGGGCCTCGCCTGCGCGGGCGAGCTCGCGACGCGCCTCTTGGCCCGCAACGTCCTCGGCAAGCTCCTCCTCTCGCGGCAGGCGTGGTCCGAGGCGGAGCGGCACTTCGCGGCCGACGCGTGGGAGGCGGCGCGCGGCGGCGAGCTCGTGAGCGAGCTGCGCGCCCGCCTGAACCGCGCGATCGCGCTGCTCTCCAGCGGCCGGCTCGACGAGGCGCGCTCGATGCTCGAGGGGGTGCTCGAGGACGGCGAGCGGCGCGGCGAGCGCGCGGCGACCGGCTACGCGCTCACGAACCTCGCGGTGATCGCGCACCTGAAGCACGAGTACCCGGAGGCCCTGCGGCTCTTCGAGCGCTCGATCGACATCTTCCGCGAGATCGGGGACAAGGTCACCCTCGTCAACCTCATCGCGAACCTCGCGGAGCTCCGCCTGCAGCTCGGGTTGATCGAGGAGGCCGAGCAGGCGCTCGCGTTCGCGCGGAAGGTCTGCGGTCCGGTCGTCCCCGGCGTGTGGATCTCGCACGTGGCCTACGTCGCGGCGCAGATCCACCTCGAGTGCGGCCGCACCCACGACGCCTGGTCCGAGCTCAGCGCCGCCTTCGCGCACGGCGCCGGCCCGAAGCTCGGCGAGTGCCACGCCCTCGCCGCGCGCATCGCGCTGGAGGACGGCGATCTCTTCCAGGCCGCGCAGATGCTCGAGAAGGCCCGCGCCGAGGCGAGATCGGATCGGCACCGCGCCGAGGTCGCCCTCCTCGAGGCGATGCGCGCTCGCGCCGCCGGCGAGCCGTTCGGGCCGATCGCCGCGGAGGCGCTCGCGCTGGCGCGGCAGGCCCACGCGCGCGAGCGCGCCCTGGAGGCGCACGTCCTGCTCCACCACGCGCCCTCGTCCGGGGAGCGGCCGCCGCGCGCGCCGGAGGACGACCCGGGGGCGGCGAGCTCGCACCTCGAGGCGGCGATCGCGCTGCGGGATCGCATCGCCGCGTCGCTCCCTCCCGAGGTCGCGCGCAGGTTCCTCTCGCGCCGGAGCTTCGCGGAGCTCGCGCGGCTGGAGGCGTGCGCGCGCGGGGCCGTCGAGGCGGAGCCGAGGGGCTGCGCGCTCTGCGGGGCGAGCGCGTGCGCGGGGTGCGCGAGGGCGTCGGTCCGCCCTCTCAGGACGCCCGTCGCGGCCCCGGCGCTCGAGCGGATGGTGGGGACGGCCCCCGCGCTGCTCAGCCTCATCCACCAGATCGAGAAGGTCGGCGCGAGCGACGCGACCGTGCTGATCCACGGCGAGAGCGGGACCGGGAAGGAGCTCGTCGCCGAGGCGATCCACGAGGTGAGCGCGCGGCGGATGGGCCCGCTGGTCAAGGTCAACTGCGCCGCCCTGGTCGAGACGCTGCTGCTCTCGGAGCTGTTCGGGCACGAGAAGGGGGCGTTCACCGGGGCGGCGTCGCGCCGTCGCGGGCGCTTCGAGCTCGCCGAGGGCGGGACGCTCTTCCTCGACGAGATCGGGGACATCTCGCCGCGCACGCAGGTCGCGCTGCTCCGTGTCCTGCAGGACAGGACCTTCGAGCGGGTCGGGGGGGTCACCCCGCTGCGCGCGAACGTCCGCATCCTCTGCGCCACCCATCGCGACCTGCGCGCGATGGTCTCCCGGGGCGAGTTCCGGGAGGATCTCTACTATCGCCTCCGGCAGGTCGTCCTGGAGGTCCCTGCGCTCCGGCAGCGGCCGCGCGATCTGCCGGTGATCGCGGCCTCGATCCTGGAGCGGATCGCCGCGGAGCGCGGCGCGCCGCCGAAGCGCCTGTCCAGCAGGGCGGTCGCGGCCCTGTCGCAGCACACCTGGCCCGGCAACGTGCGCGAGCTCGAGAACGCGCTGCGCGCCGCGGCGATCTTCGCGGACGGCGAGGTGATCGATCTCGAGGACCTCACGACGAACGTGGAGGGCCTGCGCGGCCTCGACGCCGCGGGACCGTCGAGCGCCCCGGCCACGCCGAGGACGGGCACGTCGCCTGCTCCCGAGCTCGCCAGCATGGCTCGCGCCCTGGCGCCCGAGCGGCCGGCGCTGGAGGGGCAGCCCGCGCCGGCGCTCGCGGATCGCACGCCGCTGGAGCTCGCGTATGCGCATGTCCGAGGAGGCGTCAGCCTGAGCGACATGAAGCGCGAGCTCGAGCGCGAGTGCATCTCCAGGGCGCTGGACGAAAGTCGTGGCAACATCACGCGCGCCGCCGTGCTCCTGGGCATGAAGCGGCCGCGCCTCTCTCAGCTTGTGAAGCAGTATGGCTTTGGTGGGACGTCGGAGGATTGAGTGATGCGAGGTTGCTGGAGGACATGGCGGTTCGGGGGCCTCACGCTTGCGCTGTCGGCGCCTCTGCTGCTCGCGGGGTGTGCGATCGCGTCGGGGGAGCTCGACGAGCAGGGGGAGGAGGCGTGGAGCGACCTCGATCCGATGGCCTCCGAGGCGGCGCCCGGGTGGGACGCTGACGGGGTCGACGTCGGGCACGACGTCGAGGCCTCCGTCCGCGAGCTCGCCGAGCCTGCGCCGCTCGATCTGCGCGACGCCGTGCGCCCCTCGAGCGACGACGAGCGCGCGAGGACGGAGATCTACGCGCGCTCCGAGGACGGACAGATGCCGGAGCCGCTCCCCTGGCGCCCCCACGGGTCCGCGCAGGGTCGCGATCAGCCCCCGTCCGAGGGCGACGGAGCGCGCTGATCCGAGTGCGACGGAGCGCGCTGAGCCAGGCGACGAGGCGCGCTCGGCGGGGAGCGGCGGAGCGCGCTGAGCCGTCGTCCCGGCGCGGCGCGGCGCCGCGGCCCCGACGCGTTTTGCCGCAGCGGCGCGGTGCTCCGCGGTAGCCTTCGGGCGTGGAGCCGCTCGGGATCGATCTCCGCACCCGGACGACGCTGGTCTGCGGGGCCCTCGCGCTCGCCATCGCGGCCTCGACCCTGCTCCGTGGTCGCGTCCGCCGCGTTCACCTCTTCTTCGCGGCGTTCGCGGCGGACGTCGGGCTCTGGTACCTCTCCCAGTCGCTCTTCGGCTTCTTCCAGGCGTCCATCTGGGAGCGCTTCACGGCGATCCTCGCGGTGCTCCTCCCGCAGTTCGCGCTGCACCTGTTCGAGGCGATGATCCCCCACGACGGGGACCGGCGCTCGCGGCTGCTCCGCTTCGCGGGGGTGCTCGTCATCCCGCTCTTCGTCCTCGTGCTGGTGAGCCGGGAGCCGGGCTCCTGGCTCGACTGGCTCACGCGCGGCTGCATCTTCCTCTACGTCTTCGCGCTGCTCACCGCGGGGCTGTACACGCTCGGCCAGCGCGGCAAGCAGAGCTCGTCGCGCGCGACGCAGCGGCGGGTGCGGTTCCTCGTGGTGATCGGCGCGCTCGCCGGGCTCGCCAGCGTCGCCGACTTCGCCTGGTTCCTCGGCGCGGAGCCGCCGCCCGTCGGCGCGGCGCTCTCGATCGTGTTCCTGTTCGTCCTCGCCCAGGCGCTCCGGCACGAGCGGCTCCTCGACGCCTACGAGATGCTCGCGCGCCTGCTCGTCGCCACGGCCGTCGCGTTCCTGATCGCGCTGATCTTCTACCTCCTGCTCACGTTCATCGGCGGCTTCAACACGATGTACCTGAACGCGGTGCTCGCCGCGATCGTGATCCTGGTGCTCTTCGATCCGCTCCGGGAGCGGGTCGAGGAGCAGATCCAGCGCCTGTTCCTGCGGGAGCGGTTCGATCTCGATCGCTCGCTCGCGGAGGCCCGGCGGCGCCTCGTGCACACGCTCGAGGTCGAGGAGATGGGCTCGATCGTGATGAGCGCGCTCGAGCAGTCGCGCCGGGTGACCGGCGCGGCGCTCTACCTGCGCGATCAGGACGGCACCGGCTTCGACCGGCTCGCCTCGCTCGGGCCGCGCGTCCCGGAGCGGATCGAGGTGGCGACCGCGAGGGCGCTGCTCGATCGCCTCGATCGCGGCCCGCTCGCGATGGAGGAGCTGGAGCGCGAGGCCCGCGAGCGGCGGGCGCGGCGCAGCCACAGCGACGCGAGCGAGGACGGCAACTTCGCGAGGCGGACCGAGGTGCGCCCGCAGGTCCCCGAGGACGCGGTGCTCGCCGCGGCCGAGGTGCTCGGCAGCCTCTGCTCGGGCGTCGTGCTCTGCGCGCGCGACGAGCGGGGCGAGCCGATCGGGCTCCTCGTGGTGGCGGACGCGCGCGTGCGCGACGCGTTCTCGCCCGAGGAGCTGACGCTGCTCGAGACGCTCGCCGCGCAGATCGGCGTCGTCGTGGAGAACTCGCGCCTGTACGCGCAGATGAAGGAGCGGGACCGGCTCGCGCTCCTCGGCCAGATGGCGGCCGGGCTCGCGCACGAGATCAGGAACCCGCTCGGCGCGATCAAGGGGGCGGCGCAGCTGCTCGCCGATCCCGTGCCGGAGGCGCAGATCGATCCGGCGTCGCGCGAGTTCATCGGGATCATCCTCGAGGAGGTCGACCGGCTCGACCGCGTCGTGGGCTCGGTGCTCGATCTCGCGCGGCCCGCGCAGGGCTCGGTCGTCCCGACCGACGTGAACGCGATCGTGCGCCGCACGTTGCAGGTGCTCTCGATCGAGCGGAGGAGCGATCAGCTCGAGGTCGAGCTCGCGCTCGGCCCCGAGCTCCCCCGGGTCGCCATCGATCCCGAGCAGCTCCGGCAGGTGCTGATGAACCTGTTCCGCAACGCCGTCCAGGCGATGAAGGGCCGGGGGAAGGTGGTGATCGCCACGCGCGTCCGCTTCGGCCGCGGGACGAGGCCGGGCTCCGGCTCCGACGAGCCGTTCGTCGAGCTCAGCGTCACCGACAACGGCCCGGGCATCTCCCAGAAGGTGCTCGCCAACATCTTCCTGCCGTTCTTCACCACGAAGGACAAGGGCACGGGGCTCGGGCTGTCGATCAGCCAGCGCATCGCGCAGAGCGCGGGCGGCCGCATCGAGGTCCGCTCCTACGAGGGGAAGGGGAGCACCTTCGCCGTGATCCTCCCGGCCGGGGTCGACAAGCTGGGCGCGTCGGCGTCGCCGCCGCGCAGCGCTCAGCCGTAGCGCGACGCGAGGAGCTCCGCGAGGGGGGTGTGCTCGCGCACCAGCGCGAGCGTGTGCTCGGCGTGGCCGTGCGCGTAGCCGTTGCCGATGTAGAGATCGACGTCCTTGCCGATCCCCTCGGCGCCGAGGGCGGCGGCGGTGAAGCTCGTGCTCATCGCGAAGAAGTACGCCTTGCCGCGGTCGCGCGTGGCGACGATCGCGCTGAGCTCCACGCCGGGGACGTTCACGCAGGAGAGCGTGAGATCGGCGCCCGCGTCGCCCGTGAGGGGCAGCACGGCGTCGCGCACCGCGATCGGATCGCGCGCGTCGGCGACGACGACGTGATCGCAGAGCGCGAGCGCGCGCAGGTCGGCGGCGAACTCCGGGGACGCCTCGATCCCGATCACGCGCCCTGAGCGACCGACGCGGCGCCGCGCCTCGGCCGCGCAGAGCAGCCCCGATTTCCCGCCCGCGCCGAGCACCGCCACGCTGTCGCCCGGGCCGGCGAGGCGCGCCACCTGGGGCGCGGCGCCGGCGACGTCGAGCAGCGCGAGGGCGAGCCGCTCGGGCATGTCGGCCGGCATCCGGGCGAGCGGCGCCGACGCGAAGACGATCGCGGTGCCCTCGACGTCGAGCTGCGCGGACGCGGGCCGCACGGCGACGATCCGGCGGAGCGAGAGCGGCGTGAGCGAGAGCGACGCCAGCGTCGCGATGCGGTCGCCGACGCCGACGCCGCGGCGCTCGACGAGCGAGCCGACCCAGCGCACCACGCCGAGCAGCATGCCGCCCGATCCGGTGACCGGGTTGTGCTGCTTGCCCCGGCGCGCCACCGTCTCGAGGACGAGCCGCGCCACGCCCTCCGGGCTGCCGCCCGACGCCTCTTCCATCTGGCGGAAGCTCGCGGCGTCGATGTTCAGGGTCTCGACGTCGACGACGATCTCGGTCTCGAAGCGGCGCGAGGGGTCGGCGTCGAGCCGCTCCGCCGGCTGGGGTAGCGCCCCCGGTGGATCGAGCACGCGGTGCGTGCCCAGCGGATCGCCAGCGGTGGAGGTGCGTCGCGTCGCGTCGGTGCTCACCCCGAGCCCGTTGAACATGCCGGGCCCGAAAGCAAGGGCAATGCGCAGGGGGCGCGCGACCGCCACCATCGGAGGCGCCCGGCGTTCCCCCGGGAGGCCCGGGCGAGCGCCGCCCCGGCAGGGCCGGCGGGACCCTTCTCCGAGGATTCTGCGCATTTGCGGTCGATTCCGGAGCGGTTCGGGGCGCTTTTCGGGTAGGAATGGAGAGCGATGCGCGGCGCGCTGCGTCGAGGGAACCGGGCCGGCTCGTGCGAAAGAACGGACCGGATCGCTTGACCATCTTTGCTCCGTGAAACTAGACTTTGCCCCCTGCTGGCGCTCGCGTAGCGCAACGAAGGTTTTTACTCCCTGCGATGGACAACCACGCTCCCAAGGTGTCGGCGACGCGGCAACTAGCGTTGCGCTTCATCTCCGGGAAGTACCAAGGCGGCGAATTTCCCCTCGGGGAGCAGCAGGAGATCGTTGTCGGTCGCTCCAGCGACCTCGACATGGTCCTCGTCGAGGACATGGTCTCCCGGCGCCATGCCCGGATTGCCTGCACCGATCAGCAGATCGTGATCGAGGATCTCGGCTCGACGAACGGCACGTTCGTCAACGGCGAGAAGATCAAGAAGACGACCTTGAAGGAGGGCGATCGGGTGCTCATTGGCACCAGCATCCTCAAGGTCGTCTCCACCGACCCTGGCGCGCCCCCGGCGCGCCGTCGGATGGATGAGCCCTCGCTGCGGAGCGGTCAGACCCGGTCGATGTCCGGGTCGATCGACGAGATCCCGCTCCCCGATCTGCTTCAGCTCTTCGGCACATCGAAGAAGAGCGGGGTCCTCGTCGTCCGTTCGGACGACGACGTCGGCAAGATTTACCTGCGCAAGGGCATCGTGACCTTCGCGACCATCAACGATCTCACCGACGTCCCGCCGCTCAAGAGCGTCTACCGCATCCTCACGTGGGTCGGCGGGACGTTCGATCTGGAGCCGGCGGAGGAGCGGGTCATGACCGGCGAGATCAGCGCGACGGTGCAGGAGCTCCTCATGGAGGGCCTCCGGCAGATCGACGAGCTGAACAACATCCGTCACCAGCTCCCGGATCTGTCGGCGCGGCTCGTCATCCCCCAGCCGCTCAAGCCGTTGCTCCGCGATCTCACGCCGGTGGATCTGGACGTCCTCCAGATCGCGTACAACCACGGGCACCTCGCGATGGTCCTCAACAAGAGCCCCGCGACGGATCTCGAGACCGCGCAGTCCGTGCTGAAGCTGCTCCACGCGGGCTACCTGCGCGCGGAGTGATCCCGGGTCGAGGCGGCGAGGCGCCGTGACGCTGCGCGATGCGTCGCGCAGCCTCGGCGCGCGTGTGCTCCGGTCTCCGCCGCGCGCGAGGCCGGAGCGGCTGGCCGTCGGGCGCGCGCAGGGGTGAGGCGCCGCGCGCGAGGCCGGAGCGGCTGGCCGTCGGGCGCGCGCAGGGGTGAGGCGCCGCGCGTGAGGCCGGAGCGGCTGGCCGTCAGGCGCGCGCAGGGGTGAGGCGCCGCGCTCGCAGGCCGAGCGCGGCGCGCTTACCGGACGGTGCGGGCTGTCAGGATCTCGACGGGTCGCGCTTCGCCGCCGGATCGAGCGCGAGGCTCGAGAGGCGCAGCGTCACGGCGCGGGCGTGGGCCTGCAGGCCCTCCGCGAGCGCGAGCTTCTCGATGGCCGGCCCCTGCGCCCGCAGCGCCGCGTCGCTGTACCGGATGACGCTCGCGCGGGTCACGAAGTCGTAGATCCCGAGCGGCGAGCCGAAGCGGGCCGAGCCGCCGGTCGGGAGCACGTGCGAGGGCCCCGCGAAATAGTCGCCCGCGGCGACCGGGGTGAGCCTGCCGAGCAGCGCCGCGCCCAGCGTGCCGATCTCGGCGAGCAGCGCCTCGGCGTCGTCGACGTGGAAGGCCACGTGCTCGACCGCGAGCTGATCGGCGACCTCGGCGAGGCGCGCGCGCGAGCCGACGACCAGGGCCGCCGCGTGCGTCGAGAGCGAGGACTCCACGATGCCGCGGCGCGTGAGCTCGGGCAGCGCGGCGTCGAGCTCGCGCGCGACCGCCTCCGCCAGCCTGGCCGACGTCGTTACGAGCAGCGCGTAGGAGTCCTCGCCGTGCTCGGCCTGCGAGAGCATGTCGGCCGCGACGAGCCGCGGATCCGCGGCGTCGTCGGCGATCGCGAGGATCTCGCTCGGCCCCGTGATGCCGTCGATCGACACATCGCCGAAGACGAGCCGCTTCGCGCAGGCGACGTAGGCGTTGCCCGGCCCCACGATCTTGTCGACCGGCGCGAGCTCCGGGAGCCCGTAGGCCATGGCCGCGATGGCGTGCGCGCCGCCCGAGTCGAGCAGCGTCGTCACGCCGGAGAGGTGCGCCGCGGCGAGGGTGACGTCGTCGGGCGAGGGGCTCGCGAGGACGATCTCGCGCACGCCGGCGATGCGCGCCGGGATGGCCGACATCAGCACGCTCGACGGGTAGCGCGCCTTGCCGCCCGGCGCGTAGACGCCCACGCGGCGCAGGGGGCGCACGCGCATGCCCAGGAGGACGCCGTCCTCCTCGTAGCTGAAGCCGGCCTGCAGCGCGGGCCCGCCCGGCGCCACGTCCGCCGCCCCGAGATCGCCCGCGTCGCGCTGCCGCTCGTGGTACCGCGCGATCCTCGCGGCCGCGGTCTCGAGCGCCGCGCGGATCTCCGGCGCGAGCCGCTCGAGCGCCTCGGCCCCGCCGAAGCCGCCCTCCGCCTCGGGGCCGGCGTGGCGGACGAGCGCCTTCGGCGTCCTCCGCTCGAACGCCTCGATGTAACCGAGCACGGCGGACGTGCCCGCGCGCCGTACGTGGTTGATGATCTCGGTCACCGCCGGCGTGACGTTCGCGAGATCGCCCGTGCCGCGGATGCGCAGGGCAGACAGGGTGGACTCGAACTCGGGCGTACCTTCGATGTGGATGGGCAGCATGGCTTGGCGTTGGACCGCCGCGGCGGAAATCCGCGCGGACCGCGACACCCCGTACCACAGCGCCCCGGCCGGTGGTACGCCGGCCGCGCGCTCCGCGAGTTTCCCGGCCACCGGCGGATGGAGTAGGGTCGCCCCATGCGGACCGGCTCGTTCGGCCTCGCCACCTCCGCGCTCGCGCTCGCGCTGGTCGCGCTCGCGCCCGCGGTCCTCGTGGGGTGCCCCGAGAACTCCTGCTTCCTCAAGATCTGCCAGGGCAGCAGCTGTCGCTGCTCCATCTCGTCGTGCAGCGACGGCGCGGCCTTCGACACCACCCAGAACCGCTGCCGCTGCCTGAAGGGCTACATCCCGATCGCGGGGCAGTGCCTCACGCCCCAGGCGGCGAACGCCTACTGCGGCGTGGGTCGCCACTACGAGAGCGGCGGGTGTGTCGCCGACCGCTGCCGGCCCGGCGACGAGATCGACCAGAGCACGGGCTACTGCGTGTCGCGCGAGCAGGTGGCGAGCAACATCGGCGTCGCCGTCGGCGCGGGGCAGAAGCTCGGCTGCCCGCCCGACCAGGAGCTCATCGTCGACGGCCCGACCGCCGCGTGCGTGCCGCGCTCGCAGACCTGCGCGCGCGACGAGGTGTGGACCGGTCAGGTTTGCGCGAAGGTGGGGCAGTGCCCGACGGGCGCGATCTGGGACCCCGCGCTCGCGCAGTGCGTGCAGTACGCGCAGGGCTCGGGCGACAGCGGGCTCATGGTCCACGTGGGGCAGTGGGCGTCCGCGAACTACGGGCCGAACGGCGGCATGGGCACGAGCGGCTTCTGCGGCGCGTTCGCGAAGAAGCCGCACAGCTTCGGGATCGTCGAGGGGGCGTCGGCGTACGTCCGGATCACGGTGATGATGTCCTTCCCCGAGGGCGAGATCGCCCGCGGCGTCGTGCAGGCCGTGACGGTGTTCGACGCGAGCGGGAACCCGGTCCCGCCGCGCGGCGCCGCGGAGGTCGACGCGGCGGCGCGCAGCATCTTCAGCACGCTCGTCCAGGGGGGCGGGCGAGCGAGCGCGCCGACGTCCTCGACCACCGTCCGGTGCGCGATCGTCCACGCCGGCAAACCCCAGCCGGTCCCGGCTGTGGGCGGCCTATAGAGCGACGGTCACCCGCTTCGGATACGGGCCCATCTCGACGTTTTCGGTGCTCGGCGTACGTGAGTACGCCTGCGCGCCGAAAACGCCGATCTGGGCCCGTCTCCTGTGCGGGGGACCGCCGCTCTGTGCCGGGGGGGCAGAGCGGGGGGACGGCGTGCCGCGTCACGGCCTCGACAGCGTGCTCACGACGCGCGTGGCGGGGAGCGCGCTGAGGCCGACGCAGCTGACCACCTTGTTGCGCTCCAGCACGAAGTTGCGCGCGGTGGGCTCGATCTTCGCGAACTCGACGCTCAGCCGGGTGCCGTCGAAGCTCGCGCGCAGGGGGCGGCCCTCCACGGCGCTGCGGACGTCCTGGCAGGTGCCGCGCGAGCGCGCCGGGTCGAACGGGCGCGCCCCGGGCGCGATGAAGCGGATCCGATCCTCCACGGCGAAGACCGCCGTCTCGCCGGGGATCTCGCGGAGCGAGAAGCGGGCCTCGCCCTCCACGTAGTCCTGCGGCGCGAACTGCTCCGGGCGGCGGACGCGGAACTCGAGCGCCTCGCCGGCGAGGACGGCCTCGAGCTCGCGCCCGTTGCCGATCCACAGGCCGACCAGCCCGGCGAGCGGCGAAGGCTGCGGCGCCTTCGCGCTCGTCTCCGGGGCGGCGACGCTCGCGCTCGCGTCCGGGGGCGGCGGCCGCGCGCCGCCCTCCTCCTCGCCGTCGACGTCGGGCTGCCCGCCAAGGACGCCAAGACCGAGCACCGCGGCGGCCCCGCCGACCACCGCGAGGGCCCCGGCGCCGATCGCGAGCCACGGGCGCGACGCGCGCGGCGCCCGCGCGCTCGCGCTCGCCCCCGCGGCGCCCGGCGGCGACGGCGCTGCGAGGTGGGCCGCGTCGACGGTCGTGGCCGCGGGCGGCGGCGGGCGGCTCGAGGCGGCGAGCGGCGCGGCCGAGATCGCGGTCGACGCAGGGCGCGCGATGGCGTCGAGCGCCGCGAGCATCTCCTCGCAGCTGCCGAAGCGGTCCGCCCTGTCCTTCGCGCACGCCCTCTGGAGCAGGGCGTCGAGCTCCGGGGAGACGTCGCGCCGCGCCGCGCCGACCCTGGGGAGCGGCGCCTCCGCGTGCAGGCGCATGATCTCGATGTCGCTCGCGGCGTCGAACGGCACCTGCCCGACCAGCATCTCGTAAAGGACGATGCCGAGCGCGTAGATGTCCACCCGCTTGTCGAGGTCGCGGCGCCCGAGGACCTGCTCCGGCGACATGTAGTCCAGCGAGCCGATGATCCCCTTCGTCAGCCCCCGCCCGGCGAGCGCGTCCGCCTCGGCCTTGGCGATGCCGAAATCGGTGACCTTCGCGACGCCATCCTTGCCGCGGATGAGGACGTTCGCCGGCTTGAGGTCGCGGTGGATCACCCCCTCGCGGTGCGCGGCGGCGATGCCGGAGGCGATCTGCCGGAAGAGCGAGAGCGCCTCGGGCACCGGCATCGGCCGCCGCTCCTCGGCGTACCGGGTGAGCCGCTGCTCCAGGCTCTCCCCGTCGATGTACTGCATGACCAGCCAGAGCTCGTCGCGCTCCGCGACCACCGCCTTCAGGTGGACGACGTTCGGATGATCGATCTGCGCCAGCGCGCGCCCCTCGGCGAGCGTGCGCGCGCGCACGTCGGGCCGGTGCGCGAGCTCCTGCCGCACCGCCTTGAGGACGACGTGGAGCCCGGTGTGGACGTCCCGCGCGAGGTAGACCACCCCCATGCCGCCCTCGCCGAGCACCCGCTCGATCACGTACTTCTGGTCGACGAGCGTCCCGGCCGGGAGGTGACCCCCCAGCGCGCGCCGCGGGAGCGAGCCCGCCAGCGGCGCCGGGATCACGGCCGGCGCTGCCCCGGGCGCGCGCGCGCCGCCGGCCCCGGGCCCCGGGGGGCTCCCTCGATGCGCCGGATCCTCGGGCAGCAGCGCCCCGAGCAGCGGCTGCCCAGGGACGGTCGCCCGCGGGCCGCCCGGCGCAGGCGACGCGGGAGATTGCGCGGCCTCGCCCGCGTCCCGCGCGGCGAGCGGAGCGCCGCACGCCACGCAGAACCGGGCCGAGTCAGGGTTCTCTCCGCTGCAAGCCGGGCACCTGGCCATGGCACGGTCAGCTGGAGCCGCGGCGCGCCCCTCGAGCAGCGCGCCGGAGGCGCCGCGTCACGTCCAGTGGCCCGCGCGGAGGGCCGCGGAGTCGATCGTCTTGATCTTCGGCGCGAGCGCCTCGCGGAAGATGGCCTCATCGTCGTCGTCGAGGCCGCTCTCTCCGAAGCCGGACGCGACCTCCATCGAGGTCGCGAGGATGCGGAGGAACTGCTGGAAGCTCGATGCGCAGAGCTCCGGCTTGAGGGAGTCGGTCCCGGTCATGCAAGTGAACACGGGACAGTCCCCCTCGGCGTCGAGCTTCGAGATGTCGAGAAAGTAAGGATCTCCGAGCAATGCGCTCCGAGCGATGAGGATCCAGCTCTTGCGCCAGCCCGCGAGAGGGCTGTCGCCCCCGTTTGCTTGCTGCTCGGCCAGGAGCCTGTCGGAGGGAATGAGGCGTACGCGCTCGACCGGAGTCACCGTCTCGACGTCCACCGGGTCTGCCTCCTGCAGGAAAGCGCGGTACCTGGAGGGCACCCGCAGCGTCCTGCGCAGCTCTTCCACCACCGCTGGAGCCGCCTTTCCGAACCTCGCAGGAATACCTCTTCGGGCAAAGGCATCCTTGAGCGCCGTAACCGACTCGGCAAGGTCGCTATCCACCGAACGTCCCTTCCTTTGCAAGTCCACCGGGCGGCCGCCGGGGCGGGCGCCCTCATCGCTTTGAAACCGTCTCGCGCCCGGGGAGAGTACCGGCGCGCGCCCGGAGGAATACCCCGCGCCGGGCCAGGTAGTGTAACAGAAAAACGATGGTCGACGTCGCGTACGCTGAGAGTCGATTCCGGCCCCCGGAAATCGCGCACCGGTACGGCCCGGGGGTGCATCTGCTCGATGACCCGCTCGCATGGACCCTGCTGGCCCGAGCCTGCTCCCCGGAGACGGTCCAGCCCGACGTCGGACGCCTCGTCCGGGTTCTCTACCAGATGCTGGCGCGCACGGTCCTCGCCGCCGAGCTGGGGCGCATGCGCGTGGACATCCCGACGCGGATGATCTCCTCCCACCCCGAGGCCGTCTACCGGGGCGCCGCGCTGTCGCGCGCCACCAGGGCGGTCACGGTCGGCATCGCCCGCGCCGGGACCATGCCCTCCCAGGTCGTCTACGAGCTGCTCAACGAGGTCCTCGACCCCGCGCTGGTCCGGCAGGACCACCTGTTCATGAGCCGGCAGACGAACGAGCACGGAGAGGTCGTCGGCGCGACGTGGCACGACGCCAAGATCGGGCGCGACGTCGAGGGGCGCCTCGTGCTCTTCCCCGATCCGATGGGCGCGACCGGCACCTCCATGGTCAGCGCCCTCTCGTACTACAAGACCGCGCTCGAGGGGCGGCCGGCCAAGTGCGTCGCCATCCACCTCATCGTCACGCCCGAGTACCTCCGCCGGGTCACGACGGCCCACCCGGACGTCGTCATTTACGCGCTCCGGCTCGACCGAGGCCTCTCGCCGCCGCGCGTCCTCAAGACCGAGCCGGGCACGCACTGGGACGAGGAGCGCGGCCTGAACAGCATCCAGTACATCGTCCCGGGCGCCGGCGGCGTCGGCGAGATCCTCAACAACGCCTGGGTGTGAGCGCAGCACCACCGACGCGTCAGCGGCGGCGCTTCGTGCGCCGGTTGTGGCCGGCGGCGAGCGCGCGGTAATCGATGGCCGCCGGCGGTCGGCTCATCGCCGGGCGCAGATCGCCCGAGATCCGCGTGAGCTCGGCGATCATCGCGCCGAGATCGCTCGCGCCGGGGGCCCTCTGCTGGGCGAGCTCGGCGTAGGCGGCCTCGAGCGCGGCGATGCCCTTGCCGGAGACGTGCCCGCGGCGCGACAGATCGACGTAGCTCCGCGCGAGCGCGACGCTGTCGAAGTTGTGCGCGACGACCAGATCCTGGGCGACGCGGAGGACGGCGTGGGCGGAGATCCGGCCGTCCCCGTGGAGCACGAAGGCCGCCTGCAGGTAGTTGTAGAAGGGGACCACCCGGTCGCCGAAGATCCGGAAATCCGACGGGGAGGACTGCCGATCGAGGTGGATCAGGATCCGCTCGACGACCGGGCCCTTCTCGACGTAGCTCGCGAACCGCGTCGCATCGACGATGGTGTCCTCGTAGGCGTGGCCGAGCCGCATCACCTCGCCGAGCTCGCGCGGGGTGACCTTCCCCTCGCAGACGTCGGCGTACAGCGAGTAGACGAACGCGTCGGCCTCGGCGTCGTCCCCGAGGAGCACCTCCCGGATCAGCGCGCCGCTCGCGTCGACCTGGCTCGGGAGCTCGCAGCGCCGCTGGAGCAGCGCGGGCAGCTTGTAGCCGAGCTGGCCGCGCAGCGCCCGGAAGCGCAGCCGGAGCAGGTTCTGCAGGTTGGGCTTCAGCGTGAGCGACGCCCAGCGCGCGCCGTCGAGCCTGAGCTTCTGCTCGATGCGGGAGCGGAGCTGCTCCGGGCTGCCCGAGAGGATGTGGGTCTCGACGCCCGCGCGGCCGAGCTCGCGCAGGAGCGAGCCCGCGCCCGGCACGGTGCGCTTCTGATCCGGCCGCTCGATCGCCGTCCGGACGAGGTCGCGCAGCGTGTCGAAATCCGTCCTGAGGTAGGTCTTGTCGAGGTCCCAGCGCGCGATGAAGGGGACGCGCGGCGTCGTGGCCGCGGCCTTCGCCGGAGCTCGGGGATCTTGCGCTCGTTCCTCGCCGTTCACCGTCTCTCGCTCAGCGCGACATCCACTCGCGCCGCATCTTGTCGAGCGATTGCACCACGTCGTTGTCGGCGCTCTGCCGGGCGAGGTCGAGCGCCTCCCGGAGATACATCGACGCCTCTCCCGTGCGCTCGCGCTGGTGCGCCACGTACGCCAGCGCGCCGAGGACGAGCGCGCGATCGGGGCCCCCGGGGCCGGCGAGGTCGAGCGCCTCGCGCAGCACGCCGTCGGCGTCCGTCAGATCGCCGGCGCGCGCGAGCGCCTCGCCGAGCTTCCGGCTGAAGATCAGCACGGCGCGCACCGGATCGTCGAGCTCGCCCCGGAAGATCTCCCGCCGCGCGAGATCGAGGCCGCGGCGCAGGGCGAGCACGCTGCCGGCGCCGTCCCCGCGCGCCGCGGAGCGGTCGGCCGCCTGCTCGAGGAGCATCAGCGCGACGAAGGCGTTCTGCGCGTGGTAGGCGTGGATCGCCTGCACCTCGATCGGCAGCGCGAGCGGATCGCCGGCGCTGTCGAACGTCGCCTTGGCGTGCAGATCGCGCCGCACGCCGGCCGGGATCGTCGCGAGCGTCACGTCGCGGAGGAGCGGGTGCGTCGTGCGGATCCCGCTCGCGTGCTCCTCGATCATGCCCGCGACCACGAGCTTGCCGAGCAGCTCGTCGAAGGCGCGGATGTCCGGGAGCAGGCGCTGCAGCGTGGACCTGTCCGCGGCGTCGCCGATGACGGCGAGCGCCTGCAGCGTGCGGCGCGCGTCCTGCGGCAGCCGCTCGATGCGCGCGGCGACGAGATCCGCCATCCGCGCGGGCGGATCGCTGCCCCCCTCCAGGGTGTAACGGACGAGCTGGTCGAGGTAGAGCGGCGGCACCACGGCGGCCCCGTCGCCCACGCCGTTCGCGATCGCCGCGTCCGGCGGCAGCCCCAGCACGACGGGCTCGGCGCCGCCCTCCGCGAGATCGCGCCGCGGCGAGGTCCGCGCGCCCGCCCCCGGGCCCGAGGGGCTCTTGCGGGCGGCGCGGTGGTCCAGGCTCGCGCTGCTGCTCCGGAGCAGCGAGAGCGCGATGTCCTTCGGCAGCCCGAGGAGCGTGCGCGCGACCCCGCCCCACTCCGGCTCGAAGCCCGGCGTGTGGCTCGCGAGGATGAGCAGCGCCGCGAGCGGCGGCTCCGCGATCACGTCGGCGAAGGCGTTCCGGCTCGCGCCGTCGACGGCGTGCAGATCGTCGATCGCGAGCAGGACGCGGTGCGGGTAGGCGGCCTGGTGCGCGCGAGAGAGCGCCCAGCGCAGCGCCTCCGCGGCGATGAAGCGGCGATCGTCGGGGGACAGGCTCCCCGCCGCCGGCTTGCTCCAGACGTGGCGGCGCATGTCGCTGCCGCGATCGCCCTTGCCGAAGATCTCGAGCAGCCCGCGGCGCGCCTCCGGCGTCGCGCCGCTCCAGTGCGACGCGTTGCCGCCGTCGGACGGGAGCTCCGCGAGCCCGGCGATCGCCCAGCGGAGCGCGTAGTAGCCGACCTCGGCGCCCCACGGATCCGGGCCGGTCTGGATCACGACGTCGCCGCGCCTCGCCGCGGCGTCGAGGAACTCGCGGAGCAGGCGGGTCTTGCCGACGCCGTGCTCGCCGACGACGCGCGCGGCGACGACCGAGCCCTGCACGTCGGCCAGGCAGGCGTCGAGCCACGCGAGATCCTCCTCGCGCGCCGCGAACGGGAGCGGGAGCGGCGGGCTCGACGACGCGCGATCGCGCCGCGCCGCGGCGGGCGCCGCGCGCGTCGGCGCGGGCGAGTGCGCCTGCGCGATCCTGGCGCCGCACTCGCCGCAGAATTTCTGGCCGCGCGGCACGATGGCGCGGCACGCGCCGCAGATGACGGTCGCGTCGGCGAACGAGAAGCGGCCCGAGGGCGTGTCGAACGTCCCGATGGACGCGCGCAGGGCGGACGCGAACTCGTCCGCGGACTGGTAGCGCCGCGCCGCGTCCTTCTCGAGCGCGCGCAGGGTGACCTCGACGAGCGCGTCGGGGATCTCGCGCTCGGGCGCGATCATCGCCGGATCGGGCGGCGGCAACGAGAGGTGCATCAGCACGACCTGCGTCGGCGACTCCGCCTCGAAGGGGAGCCGGCCGGTCAGGAGCTGGAAGAGGATGACCCCGCACGCGTACAGATCGCTCCGCGCGTCGATCGGGTCGCCGCGCCCCTGCTCCGGGGCCATGTAGTCGGGCGTCCCGCACACGATGCCGGGGCTCGTGATGCTCGGCGTCGCGACCTCCGCCTTCATCTTGGCGAGGCCGAAGTCGACCACCTTCACGAAGTCGCCGCCCGAGCGCATCGGCTCGAGCACGACGTTCTCGGGCTTGAGGTCGCGGTGGATGATGCCGAGGTGGTGCGCCTCGGCGAGCGCCGCGAGCACCTGGCAGAGGATGTCGACGATGCGCCGGAAGGGGAGCGGGCCGTCCTCGTAGACGACGCGGGCGAGATCGCGCCCGCGCAGGAACTCCATGACGAGGTAGAGCTGCCCCCCGTTCTTGCCGAAGTCGATGACGCCGACCGAGTTCGGGTGGTTGAGGCGGCTCGCGGCGCGGGCCTCGGTGATGAACCGGACGGACGCGCTCTCGTCCCCGAGCAGGTGGGGGTGGATGATCTTGACCGCCACCGTGCGCCCCAGGGCCTTCTGCTCGGCCCTGTAGACGCGCCCCATCCCGCCCACCCCGACGAGCTCGAGGATCACGTAGTTGCCGGGCAGCGTCGTTCCGATCAGGGGGTCGTCCGACGTGCGGCTGAGCTCCGAGATCGGGAAGCCGCAGACCGGGCAAAATTTGTGCGCCTGCTCGCACGGATTCGCGCATTGCGGGCAGACCACTGTGGACACGCGCGGGACCTTACCACGTTCGGGATAGCGATTGGAGGCGAGGTCTCCCTCGGGCCGGGAGGCGCGGCGAAGAGGGGGGCGGGAGGGCTCGTCCAGCCGTCTGTTAGGACCTGGATCCTTCTTGGGGTAACCTCGGGCGCGATGGTTACGCCTCGCCTACGTCTCGGTCAGCTCCTGGTCGACGCGCGGATGATCACCCAGGAGGCCCTCGAGAGAACCCTGGAGCTGCAGCGCACGGACGGCCGGCGGTTGGGCACGCTCCTTGTCGAGCAAGGTCTGATCAACGAGACCCAGCTGACGCAGATCCTGTCGCACCAGCTCGCCGTCCCCTGGGTGTCGTTGCTGCACATCGAGTTCTCGCGGCAGCTGCTCAACCTCGTCCCGCACGATGTCGCCGAGCGGTACTGCCTCGTCCCGATCTACGTGCGCCACGTCCGCAACCAGGGCGAGACGCTCTACGTGGCGATGGACGATCCGACGAACGAGGACGGAATGAAGGAGTGCATGGCGTTCTCCGGCCTGCCCGTCCGCGCGATGATCGCCCCGCCGAGCGACATCCGGAACGCGATCCGGGTCTACTACGGGGCGCGGGCGCGCTCGGTGCCGCCGCCCGCGGCCGCGCCGCGGGGGCAGGCGAACGAGCCGGCGTCGCGGGCGCGCCCGGCCGACCCGCCGCCTTCCTCCGAGCTCACCGCCGCCCCGAGGACCGCCAGGCCTTCGGAGGAGGTCTCGTCGACGCCGGAGCCGCTGCTGCTGACGAGGCCTTCCCACCGGTCCGGGTCTCGGTCCGTCGAGGACACGGTCCCCGCGATCGAGACCTCCGAGGTCGACGAGGCCGAGGTGGCGGTCGTCCAGAACGAGATCGACGGGTGGGAAGCGTCGCAGCCGACCCCGCGGCCGGAGCCGGAATTCCACAGCCGACCGGAAGAGCGGCAGATCCGCGGCCGTCCCGACGAGCGCTCGCGGCCGACGCTGAAGGTCGCGCCGTCGCCGGAGCTGCTCGCGGCGGCGCAGGCCGCGCAGGCGGCGCAGGCCGCGCAGGCGGCTCCGTCGGAGCGCCGGAAGACGCTGCGCCCCAGCGCCGCGCCGGGGCCCGCGGGCGAAGGTGCGTCGGGGGTGGAGGCGGGCGCGGCGCCGAGCACGCCGGCTGCGGCGCTCCTCGGGGCCGTGCTCGGGCGCCCCGCCGCTGCAGCGCGCAGCGCGCCGGAGAGCGTCCCCGAGCTCGGCGATGAGCCCCCGAGCGAGCGCGAGGTGCGCAACATCCCCGCGCCGCAGGGCCGCGGTCGCCGGCGGATGGTCTCGCTCACGCTCCTCGACGGCACGACCATCACGTTGCCTGCGCGCGGGACCAAGTCGCAGCAGCGCCAGGGGCCAGCCTCCACCCGGGCTGCCCAGTCCGAGCCGCCTCCGCCGGCCACCACGGACGATCCAGGCCTCACCGCGCGCGATCTCGTCTCCGCGCTGCGCGCCGTCTCCCACGGCGCCGACGCGAGCGAGATCCTCGGCAACAACGTGCGCTGGGAGGCGATGTTCGCGGCGCTCCTGTCGCTGCTGCTCAAGAAGCACCTCATCGCCGACTGGGAGTTCGTCGACGAGCTGAAGAAGATCTGACGCCCGGGGACGCCGGCGCTCCGCGCGCCGCGCCGGCGTTCAGCGCGCCTCGCGCGCCGCGCCGGCGTTCAGCGCGCCTCGCGCGCCGCGCCGGCGCGGATCAGCGCCTCGACCTCGTCCTCCGAGAAGCCGGCGTCGCGGAGCACGGCGCGCGTGTGCTCTCCGGCGCGAGGCGCCGGCGCGAACGAGGCGTCGCGCGGCGTGACGGGCGTCCGGAGCTGCGGGACGCGGCCGCGCGGCGAGGCGATCTCGAACAGCAGCCCGCGCGACGCGAGGTGGGGATCGGTCGCGGCGGTCCGTGGATCGATGACCGGCTCGAGGCAGCAGTCGCGCTCGGCGGCGAACGCCTCCCACTCGGCGCGCGTCCTCTCCAGGAAGACGGCCGCGAGCCTGTCCTTGAGCTCGACCTGGTGCGGCCCGGGCACGAGCGCGTCCACCTCCGGATCGAGGCCGGCGCCCTCGCAGAACGAGCGCCAGAACTTCGGCTCCAGCGCGGCGAGCGCCATCGCGTGCCCGTCCTTCGACAGGTAGATGTTGTACGGCGCGAGCCCGCCGGTGAGCGGCTCTTCGCCCGCGCGCGCGGGCGCGCCAGCAGGCGACGCGCCGCCCGCGAGCGCCGCGGCGAGCGTCGGGAGGGCGAAGCCGAGCACGCCGTCGGTCATGGCGATGTCGAGCACCGCGCCCCGGCCTGTCCGCTCCCGCTCCCGCAGCGCCGCCAGCACCGCGACGGCGCACCACATCCCGCCGCTCACGTCGGCGACCTGGGAGCCGGGCACCTGCGGCGGCCCCTCCGGCGGCCCCTGCGCGCCGAGGACCCCCGCGCGCGCGACGTAGTTCAGGTCATGGCCAGCGCGTGCGGCGAGGGGGCCCGTCTGGCCGTAGCCGGTCAGCGCGCACACGATGAGCCGCGGGTTGTCCGCGCGCAGCGCGTCGTGGCCGAGCCCGAGCCGATCGAGCACCCCCGGGCGGAACGGATCGAGGAGCACGTCGTACGTCGCGACGAGCCGGCGGAAGGCGTCGCGCCCCTCGGGCCGCTTCAGGTCGAGCAAGACGCTCCGCTTCCCGCGGTTCAGCAGCTGGAACGCGGCCGACTCGCCGGCGATCTGGGGCGGCAGGTGGCGCAGGAGGTCGCCGCCGCCGACGTCCTCGAGCTTGTCCACGGTCGCCCCCAGATCCGCGAGCACGAGCGTCGCGAACGGGCCGGGGAGGAGCCGCGAGAGATCGAGGATGCGCGTGTCGGTGAGCGGGCGCATGACGACGTCGATGGCCGTCGCGCAGGGGCGCGCGCGCGCCGAAGGAGGCCCGGCGGAGATCCGCCGGGAGCCGGGTCAGCCCGCGCCCTGGAGCTGGAACAGCTTCGGGAGCTTCATCGCGAGCATCTGGTTGCCCGTGACCTTCAGCTTGCCCGCGAAGAAGAGCTGCATCGAGTTGGCCTGCGGGTTCTCGTACAGCTTCTGGAAGTCCTCGCTGCTGACGGTGATGGTGACATCCGCGCTGCCCGGGTTGCCTGCTTCGGCCTTGGGGCCCGCGTCGGTCAGGTCGAGGAACCACTCACCGCCGCCCTCGCCCGTCACGTTGAGCTGGTACTTCGCGCCGATCTGCTTGGCCGCGTCGGGGTTCTTCGCCAGGGCGGCAGGGAGCTCCTCGTTGAACAGCTTCTGGATATCGACGGCCATGGATCGCCTCCGGATGTCGTAGGGGACGCAGCGACTTGAATCGTCTGAGCGCTGGGCGCGGTTTACCCGCGCCTGAACGCGCGCGTCAAGCGAAGCCCGACGCCGGAGCGCCGGCGCGGTCCATCCGCAGGGCCCTCACGCGCGCGCCCTCACGCGCGCGCGCGTGACGCCTGCGCGGCGGGGCGGGGCGCCCTGTCCAGCGCGGATCGGATGGGGACCATGAGCAGGCGATCGATCGCGACGCGCTGCTCGGCGGGCGGCGGGCCCTCCGGCGTGCCCTGCATCAACCGGAGATCGCGGAGCGCGCCGCGATCGAGCGGGCCGAGCGCCGCGCTCGCGCCGTCGGGCGCCGGCGTCATCGCGGGCAGCAGACAGACGAGGACGAGCTCGCTCGTGTCCTGACGTACCCACGTCCCCTGGTAGACGGCGATCGCCTGGCCGAGCGCCTCCTGGAACACGAACGCGCGCCACTCGAGCGGCGCCGTCAGATCGAAGACGCGGCCGCCGGCGCGGAGCTCTCGGCTGTCCATGCTGAGCATCGCGCCGCGCGCGTCGGTCAGGACGAAGCGCTCGAGGCACCCGGGCGAGCGGAGCGTGAGCTCGTCGAGGAGCGCGGCGAGCGCCGCCGGGTTGAGCGCGATCGGCTCGCCGTCCGGGCCGATCGCCTCGAGCCCGACCTCGTCGGAGCTCACGACGGACGCGCGGTCGAGCAGCGCGGCGAAGGCGCGGCGGGCCGGTCCATCGAAGCTCGCCCCGACGCAGGACATCCCCGCGCTCGAGCTGAGCAGCGCGACGAGATGATCGCGGCGAGGGGTCGCGAGGAGCGTCACGCCGAACCGTTCGCCCGTCGTGAGCAGCGCGTGAGGCGCCACGCCATCCTCGCCGTGAAGGAGCAGCCGATCGCCCTCGAGGCTCAGCCCGCGCCGGCTCGCCTGCGCGGCGGGCGAGAGCGGCCTCCGCCGGTCGCGCGCGGCGAGCGCCACCGCCAGCGCGGCGAGCGCGGCCGGGACGATCGCGCGGAGCAGCACGCCGCGCGCGGCCGCGGCCAGCACGAGCGCGGCCACGAGCAGCGGGATCGACCAGCGCCAGCGAGACGCCGCGCCGTCCGTCTGCGGCATGCCGGGAGCGACCGTGTCGAACCACCGCGTCGCTCCCGTCCCTGGAGGAGGCGCGGCGACCGCGTCGCCCGTGCTCTCGTCGGGGCGCTGCGCGGCCTGCCAGCCTGAAGCTGGTGGCGGCTCGTGCGCGCGAGCCTCGAGCGATGGGAGCGTGGCGACGGCCTCAAGAGGGTCCTTCTGGCCCTTCGCCTCGCGTCCCATCGCACCTCCACCCCAGCCGAGAGTCCGCGTGCAGGATAGCACTGGGCATGTCCG
The DNA here is from genome assembly GCF_004135735.1 of Sorangium cellulosum. GTDB lineage: Bacteria > Myxococcota_A > Polyangia > Polyangiales > Polyangiaceae > Sorangium > Sorangium cellulosum_F. Next base: position 2,841,986 of record NZ_CP012670.1, read on the forward strand.
GCGCGAGAGGAGACTTTGGCGCAACGCGCTGCGTAGACAGGCGGCGCGGAGGTGCGTCAGGGCTTCTGTGCGTCCATGCGTCGGGGCGTGCCTGGCGCCGTTCGCACAGGAGGGCTCACCTGAAGGCCCTGTGCTGGATCACCCAGGGCGACAGCCGCGGCGCGCCCGGCTCGGGGGCGCCGCGGCCAGCGGGCCGCCGCTCCGCCCGGGCGGCCGCGATGGCGAGGGCGGCGGCGAGCGCGGCCTCCTCCTCGGGGGGGACCGCGGTGGGCCCGCAGAGCTCCGCGGTGTGCTCGGCGATGAAGCCCGTGTCGTAGCGACCGGCCTGGAAGTCGGGGTGAGCCAGGAGGTTCTCGTGGAACGCGAGGTTCGTCCGGATGCCCGTGACGGCGTACTCGGCGAGGGCGCGGCGCATGCGCGCGATGGCGGCGCGCCGATCGGGCGCCCACACGGAGAGCTTCGAGATCAGCGGGTCGTAGTGGCTGGGGACCTCCGCGCCCTCGTAGAAGCCGCTGTCGTCCCGCACCCAGGGGCCCGCCGGCGGGCGGAGCGTCGTGAGCGCGCCAGGGCTGGGCAGGAAGCCGGAGCTCGGATCCTCCGCGTAGATGCGGCACTCGAGCGCCGCGCCGCGCCGCGTGATCGCCTGCTGCCGCAGCGAGAGCCGCTCGCCGTCGGCGATCTTCACCATCTCGGCGACGAGGTCGATCCCGGTCGTCCACTCGGTGATGGGGTGCTCCACCTGGAGCCTCGTGTTCATCTCGAGGAAGTAGAAAGAGCCGTCCTCCGCGAGGAGGAACTCGAACGTGCCCGCCGAGTGGTAGCCGACCGCGAGCGCGCCGCGCACCGCGACCTCGCCCATGCGCTGCACGAGCTCCGGGCTGGCGACGGGGCAGGGGGACTCCTCGACCACCTTCTGGTGACGCCGCTGGATCGAGCAGTCGCGCTCGAACAGGTGCACGAGGTTGCCCTCCCGGTCGCCGAGCACCTGGATCTCGACGTGACGCGGCCGCAGGATCGCCTTCTCGAGGTAGACCGTGGCGTCGCCGAACGCCCGCGCGGCCTCGCTCTGCGCGCGCTCGTAGGCCGCCGGCAGGTCCTCCGGGCGGTGCACGAGCCGCATACCCTTGCCGCCTCCCCCGAACGCCGCCTTGAGCATCACCGGGTAGCCGAGCCGCTCCGCGAGCGCCTGCGCCTCCGCGGCGCTCGAGGGCTCGCCGCCGGGGACGATCGGCACGCCCGCCTCCGCCATCTTCGCGCGCGCCGCGGGCTTCGACCCCATCGCGGCCATCGCGCTCGAGGGCGGGCCGATGAAGGTGATCCCGGCCCGCTCGCAGGCCTCCGCGAACTCGCGATTTTCCGACAAGAACCCGTACCCGGGGTGAACGGCGTCCGCCCCGCACCGCCGGGCGACGTCGAGGATGCGATCGATGCGGAGGTAGCTCTCGGCCGCAGGTGCTGGGCCGATGGGGTACGACTCGTCCGCCAGGCGGACATGGAGGCTGCCGCGATCGGCGTCGCTGTACACCGCGACGCCCTGGATGCCGGCCTCGTGAAGCGACCGGAGGATGCGGACGGCGATCTCGCCGCGGTTGGCGATGAGGACCTTGCGGATCACGCGCCGGCCGTATCACACGACAGCGCTCGCGCGAATGGCTCGTCGCGTCGAAGCCCTGGCCGCGGCCCGCCGCGGGCCAGGCCACGGGCGGGCCTTACGCTGGATCAGGCCCGCGAGAGTCTTTCCACAGGCCGAGCAAAAGGGTAGGTCTCCCCCTGTGCAGCGCCGCGATCTCCCGCCCGAGCTCTCGTTCGCGGCCCTCCCAGCCGTCGAGCCGCGCGAGCCCACGAGCCCGCCGCCGTCGCGCCGCCCGCGGGGCGCCGAGCCGGAGGTCCTCTCCGTCGCGGAGCTCGATCGCCGCCTGAAGCGGATCCTCGAGGGGTCGACCGCGGACGCGCGCGTCGAGGGCGAGATCTCGAGCCTGCGCGTCGTGGGCAGCGGCCACGCCTACTTCACGCTCAAGGACGAGAACGAGGAGGCGGCGATCGACTGCGTGATGTACCGGACGGCGGCGCCGCGCGCGCGCAAGCTGCTCGCGGACGGCGCGCGCGTCGTGCTCACGGGCCGCGCGACGGTCTACGTGCCGCGCGGCCGGCTCCAGTTCTGCGCGGACGACGCGCGCCTCGCCGGCCGCGGCGCGCTGCTCGAGGCGCTCTTCCGGCTCAAGGAGAAGCTCGCCGCGGAGGGGCTCTTCGCGCCCGAGCGCAAGCGCAAGCTGCCGGTCGATCCGCAGATCATCGGCGTCGTCACGAGCGGCGACGGCGCGGCGATCCACGACATCGTGACCGTCGCCTTCCGCCGCGGCGGCGTCCGGCTGATCCTCGCGCGCACGCCGGTGCAGGGCGCCGGCGCGGGGCAGAGGATCGTGCGCGCGATCGCGCTGCTCGAGGAGCTCCCGGGCATCGAGGTGATCATCGTGGGCCGCGGGGGCGGCTCGGCCGACGACCTCAGCGCGTTCAACGAGGAGATCGTCGTCCGGAAGGTCGCGGCCGCGAAGGTGCCGATCGTGAGCGCGGTCGGGCACGAGATCGACGTCGCGCTGACCGATCTCGCCGCCGACGCGCGCGCCGCCACGCCCTCGCAGGCGGCGGAGATGCTCGTCCCGGACGCGGCCGCGCGCCGCGCGGCGCTGGAGCACGTCGAGGCGCGCATGCGCCGGGCGATGGCGCACCGGCTCAGGGCCGCGCGCGCCGACCTCGACCGGCAGCGCGCCCGCCTCGGCACGCCCGCGCAGATCCTCGCGGAGCCGCAGCAGCGGATCGACGACGCGGTCGCGCGGCTGCGGCGCCGCATGGAGCGGATCCTCGCCGAGGACCAGGGCGGCCTCCAGCGCCTCGAGCGCCGGCTGGCCGCGCGCCACCCGCGCGCGGTGCTCGCCGGCGCCCGCGGGGCGCTGCGGCCGCTGTCGGTGCGCCTCGACGCGGCCGCGCGCCGCCACATCGCCCTCCTGCGGGAGCGGTTCGCGGGCGACGTCGCCCGGCTCGAGGCGATGTCGCCGCTGCGCGTGCTCGCGCGCGGCTACGCCATCGCGACGGACGCGTCCGGGCGCGCGGTCCGCGATCACCGCGAGGTCGCGCCGGGGGACGCGGTCACGGTCCGCGTGCACCACGGCGCGCTGCTCGCGCGGGTCGTGGCCGCCGCGGGGCCGGGCGAGCCGCTCGTCGAGGGCAGCGCGCCGCCCGCGCCGCCCGCCTCGCCGGCGCGGCAGGGCGGGGGGCCGCGCGAGCGGGCGGGGGGCCGCGCGTCGAGGCGCAGCCGGGGGCAGCCCGGCGCGCCCGCGTGCGAGCAGCTCGGGCTCGGCTTCGTGGCGGACGAGCGCGCGCCGGCGCCCGGGCGCGGCGGCGCCTCCGGGCAGGTCTCGGCGGGGCAAGGCGGAGGAGCGGAGGCCGGCCCGGAGGAAAGGCAGCATGTCGAACCCTGAGCGGCGAATGTTCGGTCTGGTCGGTCACCCGGTGGGCCACTCGGTCTCGCCGGCGATGCACTCGGCCGCGTTTCGGGCCCACCATCTGCCCCACATCTACAGCGCGTTCGACGTGCCCACGGCCGCGGAGCTCGCGCGCTTCGTCGACGACATCCGCAGCGGCCTCATCGCGGGCGCGAACGTCACCATCCCGCACAAGCGCGCGGTCATGTCGCTGGTCGACGAGGTGGACTCGAGCGCACAGGACGTCGGCGTCGCCAACGTCCTGTGCGCGTCGGCGTCTCGGCGCGTCACCGCCCACAACACCGACGTGATCGCGCTCCGGGACGAGCTCGCCCTGCTCCTCGGCTCCGCGCCGCCGCGCGGGGACGACCCGGCCGCGCCGCGCGGCCCGAGCCCGCGGCAGCGCGCGGTGATCATCGGGGCGGGCGGGGCCGCGTTCGCGGCGATCGCCGCGTGCAAGATGCTCGGCTATCACCTCATCAGCATCACCACCCGGTCCTGGACGAGCACCGAGGTGATGCTGGAGTCGCCCGCGGGGCAGCGCGCGTCCGAGCTCGGCGCGCTCACCGCGCCCTGGCCGATCCCGTCCGACAGGGCGGTCAGCAGCAAATCGTCGGCGGCGCTGCGGCTCAACTGGACCGAGTTCACCGTCGCCGCCGACCTGATCATCCAGGCCACGAGCGCCGGCATGGTCGGCGGCCCGCCGGGCGACGAGGTCACGAGCATCATCCCGTGGGACTCGCTCTCGCCGGGCGTGTGCCTCTACGACGTCGTCTACAACCCGCCCGTGACCCCGTTCCTGCGGCTCGCGCGCGAGAGGGGGCTCCGCGCGGCCGACGGGCTCGGCATGCTCGTCGGCCAGGCCGCGCAGTCGTTCACGCTCTGGACCAGCCTCCCGGCGCCGGTCGACGTGATGCGCGCCGCCGCCGAGGACTCGCTCAGGAAGGCCACCGGCGGGCGATGAGCTCCGATGGATCCCGGATGAACGCGCCGGCTCACGGCGATCTCGCGGCGGCGCTCGCGGCGGCGCGCCCCCAGGGCGCCGCCCTGGAGCACGCCTCGCCCTGGCCGAGCGTCGAGGTGCGCGGGCGCCTCAACATCGCGCGGCAGGAGTGGCTGCACACGAACGGCGCGGGCGCCTACGCGAGCTCCACGCTCTCCTGCATGCACACCCGCCGCTACCACGGCCTGCTCGTCGCCGCCCTCGACCCCCCGCGGCGCCGGCACGTGATGCTCTCGCACGTCGACGCCAGCATCCGCACGATCGTGCAGGGCTCGCCGGCCGAGCAGCGGCGGGGCTGGCCGCGGTGGGACCTCGCCAAGCACCAGTTCCCGGGCATCGACCCCGAGGTGGGCCCCTTCTATCTCGAGCGCTTCGATCAGGACCCGCTCCCGCGCTGGACGTACGTCGTCCCGAGCGGCGAGCTCGAGGTGACGCTCGGGCTCGTGCGCGGCGAGAACGCGGCGGTGCTTCGCTACATCTGGCGCGGGGCGGATCCGGTGCTGCTCACGCTGCGCCCGCTGCTCGCCGCCCGCCACATGCACCAGCTCCTGCGCGAGAACGGCGGCATCTCCCAGAAGGTCGAGCTGCGCGCCGGCGCGGCGCGCGGGGAGCCCGGCGCGGGGCGGGAGCGCCCGCCGATCGGCGAGGTCCGGGTGCAGCCGAACCGGCTCCTGCCGCGGATCTGCTTCCGCTACCAGGGCACGTTCGTCGGCTCGCAGGACTGGTGGCGCCGCTTCGAGTACCTCTGCGAGCACGACCGGGGCCTCGACTTCCGCGAGGATCTCTGGACGCCGGGCCACTTCGAGGCCGTGATCGGCGCCGAGCCCGTGCACCTGCTCGTGGCGATCGGCGCGCTGCCCGACGAGGATCCGGAGGTCCTGCTCGCGGCGGCGAGCGCCGCGCTCCGCGCGGAGGACCCGGGGCCCCAGCGGCCGCTCCTGGAGCGGCGGCTCCACATCGCGGCGGAGGCGTTCCGCGCCGACGCCGCCGCGCGGCCCGGCGTCGTCGCGGGCTACCCCTGGTTCGAGGTGTGGGGCCGCGACGCGCTCATCGCCCTGCCGGGCGTCTACCTCGTGCCCCGGAAGACCGAGGGGGCGGTGCGCGTCCTCCGCGCGCTGATCGACGCCATGCAGGACGGGCTCGTGCCGAACCGGCTCCCCGACGGGGGCGAGCCCGCCGACTACCACGCCGCGGACGCGACGCTGTGGCTGTTCGAGGTGGCCCGGCTGCTCGCCGACGCGCTCGGCGACGTGCACCCGTTCATCACGGGCGAGCTCCTCGCGGCGCTCCGCGACGTCTTCGAGGCCGCCCTGCGCGGCACGAGGGGCGGGATCCACATCACCGAAGACGGCCTCTTCGCCGCGGGGCGCGCCGGCGAGGGCGCGATCGACGGGCTCACGTGGATGGACGCGCGCGTCGGGGGCCGGGCGGTCACGCCGCGCGCCGGCTGCCCGGTCGAGCTCACGGCGCTGTGGGCCAAGGGCTCGGAGACGCTCGCGCGCCTCGCGCGGGCCGCCGGCGACGAGCGGCTCGCGGAGCGCGCGGAGGCGGCCGCGAGCGCGGCGCGCCGGGGCTTCGCCGCCCGCTTCTGGTGCGAGGCGACCAGCTACCCCTACGACGTGATCTCCGAGCACCCGGACGGGGAGGGGGCGTTCCGCGACGCCTCGATCCGCCCGAACGCGGTGATCGCGCTCGCGGTGGATCCCGCCTGCTTCACGCAGGAGCAGGCCGCGGCGCTGCTCGAGCGGGCCCGCCTCGAGCTCGTGACCCCCGCCGGCCTGCGAACGCTGTCGCCCGCCGATCCGGCCTACGCGCCGCGGTACGAGGGCGGCCCCGAGGCGCGCGACACCGCGTACCACCAGGGCACGGTCTGGCCGTTCTTGCTCGGCTTCTACGTGCGCGCCGCCCGCCGCCACGCCGCGCTCGGCGAGCACGCCCTCTCGTTGCTCCACCGGCTCGTGGCCTCCGCGGCCACGAACGAGATCACGCTCGGCCACGTGCCCGAGCTCGCCTTCGGGGAGCCGCCGCATCACCCCGGCGGCTGCTTCGCCCAGGCCGTCAGCGTGGCGGAGCTGCTGCGCGCGCTCGCCTGGGATCTGCCGTCCCAGGAGCCAGGCGGGGCGGCCTGCGCGCCGCTGCGCTGAGCCGCCGAGGGCCCCCGCGCGCCGCTGCGCTGAGCCGCCGAGGGCCCCGCGACGAGGTGGGCCGCCCACCTCGCGGGGCGCCTCAGTCGGCGCGCGTGAGCGGCAGCTCCTCGCGGATCGCCCTGCCGCGCTGGGCCGTGAAGCGCAGGAGCTTGCCCGGATCCTCGGCCTCCATGGCGAACGACTCGATCGGCTCGAACAGCGCCTCGAGCTTCCGCGGGCCGCACGTCGGCAGGAAGCGGCGGAGCACGCGCGGATCGTAGAACCGGAAATACTGCTGCTTGCCCGTCCCGCTCTCGACCAGCAGGAACCGGTGGAGGTGCTTGCGCACGTCGCCGAAGGGGCGATGGCTCGTCAGGAAGATGCCCCAGCCGTCGCCCCAGCCGCCGTCGACCAGCGCGTCGAGGAGGCTCGACCCGCGCGGCAGGCGCACGAGCGTCGGGCCGACGTCCGCGAGGATCTCGCCCTGGAAGCCGGTGTAGAGCGAGGCGGTGTGCTCGTCGGCCGCGCCGAGCAGCAGCCGGATGCGGGGGTCGCGGGCGGCGTCGACCACCGCGTAGAGCGGCGCGCGCTCCTGCCGGAGCCGCTCCCGCGCCGACGCGACGAACGGCGCGCCCCGCGCGATGGCCGCGATCCGCCGCGAGCGGCGCGAGGGAGGGGCGGGCTCGGTCGGCGCGCAGCGGGGGTTCGCCGCCGCGCCGCGGGGGCTCGGCTCGCCGCGCACCACGGTGAACAGGGTCCCCCCGGCGCGGATCTCGTCGCCCTCCCGGAGCGACACCTCGCGGGCGCGCTCGCGGTTCACCTGCGTCCCGCTGCGGCTGCCGAGATCGCGGAGCAGGTAGCTGCCATCGAGCTGCTCCACCGAGAAATGCAGGGCGGAGAGCTCCACGTCGCCGGCGATCGACAGGTCCGACTCCGGCGCGCGGCCGACGAGCAGCGGGCGATCGCCGGGGATGTGGGCCGTCTGGCCAGCGAGCGGGCCCGAGGTGACGCGGAGGAGGAAACCTGCTTCCCGGTCTTCGCTCATGGTCGTCTCCGTCGCGCCAGGCGCCGACGCGGCCGGCGAGCAAGCGTAGAACACCGGTCGGCGTGAATCCACACGAAGGCGGGCGCCGTCAACCGTGGCGGTCGCGCAGGGGCTCGAGCCGGATCCAGCGCGCGACGAACGCCCGGTCCTCGGGGGCGAGCACGCCCGTGAGCCACGCCGTCACGAGGTAGAGCCCCGCGTAGAGCGGGGCGCCGAGCGTGAGGCAGAGCGCGGGGCGCCGATCGACGGCGCCCGAGGCGAGGAGCAGGACGAGCGGCGCCGCGGCGACGACGGCGGTCGCCGCGACGCGCCCGTAGTGGCGCCACGGGAACACGCCGCGCAGGCCGACGCCGGACAGGTGGGCGATGCGCGTCACGGTCAGGCCCATCGCGAAGAGCTGGGTCAGGACGGCCGCGAGCGGCGCGCCGACCATGCCGATCGTGGGCAGGAGGACCAGGTTCGCCGCGGTGTTGACCCCCATGGCCACGACCTGGATCCGGAGGATGGCGGACGGCTGCCCGAGCGCCATCAGCATGATGCCGTACGCCGTCACGCGCAGCGGCAGGAGCGCGGAGTAGATGCGGAACGGGACGGCCGCGCCGGCGTACGCGTCGCCGTAGATCGTGCGCATGAGCGGCTCGGCGAACAGGAGCACGAACGCCGCGATCGGGAGCATGATCAGCGTCGTCTTGCGGATGCCCGAGTGCCAGAGCTCGATCGCCGCCGCCGCGCCCTCCCCGCGCGCCCGCCCCCCTTCGACGCGGGCGACGAGGTCGGGGAGCATCGTCGACGCGACGGAGTACGCGAGCACGCTGACGAGCGGCAGCTCCTGCGAGCCGACGGCGAACTCCGCGTACAGCCCCGCGCTGAAGAAGAGGCCGATGACGAACTTGTCGAGCTTCTGGTTGAAGAGGCCGGCGAAGCGGGTCCCCGAGAGCGGGAGCGCGTAGGCGAGCTGCGCGCGGACGCCGCCCGGGAAGGGGGCGGCGGCGACGTCCTGGAACAGCCGCGCGTAGAGGCGGTACGAGAGCCCGAGCCGGAGCGCCTGCGCCGCGCACTGGGCGGCCACGATCCAGCTGATCGAGCACCCGAGCGCGGCGGGGACGATGGCCCCCGCGGCGTTGGTGGCGGTGACGAGCAGCGCGACGCCCGCCGACTTGCGGTGGTTGTTTGTGGCGATGAAGAGCGGGCCGAAGAGGCTCGCCGGGAAGGCGAACAGGCTCATCAGGGCGATGAGCAGGAGGGGCGTCGTGATGCCCTCGCGGCCGTCGAGGAAGACGCTGGGGACCAGGGCGAAGGCGCAGAAGGCGAGCGCCGCGAGGGCCCCGAGGCCGAGCAGGAGGAGCAGGCTCTGCCGCACCAGCCCCTTGAGCTCGGGCCGCGTCACCTTGGGCGTGAAGTAGAGGAGCGACTCCGGGAGGTAGAGCAGCGCGAGATCGCGCCCGGTCATGAACAGCATCGTCACGAACGCGAGCACGCCGTACTCCGCCTTGCCGAGCAGCCGCACCACGACGACGCCCTGCACGAGGATGATGAGCGTGTTGACGAACTGCCCGCCGACGATCATGCCGATCCGGTCGGCGAGCGACGCGCCCTGCGCCTCGTCGGAGCGCGGCGCCTCCTTTTCGGCCTCCGCCGCCCGCGAGGGCGCGCTCGGGAGGACCGGGGTGGGCTGCTCGCTCCGCATGGCGGCTCGGTAGCACATGCGGGGGCAGGCGCGGCCGTCGCGGCGAGCGCGCGAGGCCCGGCTCGGCCGTGATATAGGCGCGGCGATGAGGCGCGCGCTCCTCGTGAGCTACTACTTCCCTCCGCGGTTCAGCGTCGGCGGTAAGCGCGCGTACCGCTTCGCGAAATTTCTGCCGGAGCACGGCTGGGCCGCGACGGTGCTCACGGCGAGGCCGCCGCCCGGCGAGCGGCTGGATCCTTCGTTCGCGGAGGGCTCGCCGCCCGCGTGCGACGTGCGCCGCGACTACCTCTCGGAGGCCGAGCTCGCGCGCATGCCGCGCCGCGCGCTCGGCTCGGACGGCACCGTGGAGGCGCCGACCGAGGCAGCGCGGCCGGTCGCGCGCCTGAGGGGCCTCGCGCGCGTCGCCGCCGAGATCCGCTACGTCCCGGTGATCGGCCCCGACGCGGGCCGCGTCCCGGCCCTCGCGGCCCGCGTCGCGCGCCTCGCGCGCGAGGTCGGCGCCGAGGTGATCTTCGCGAGCGGGGCGCCGTGGGAGGCCGTGCTCGCGGGCGTGCTGGCCGGCAGGGCGATCGGCCGGCCGGTCGTCGCCGACTTCCGCGATCCGTGGTCGTTCGGCCCGGTGATGGCGACGCGGCCCGCGTGGGTCCGCGCCGCGGCGGCGCTCGTCGAGCGGGCCGCGGTGGGCGCCGCCGCCGCGTTCACGGTGACGTCCGAGATGACCCGCGACGCCTACGTCGCGCGGGGCGTCGGCCGCCGCGTCGAGTGCGTCCGGACCGGCTTCGATCCGGACGCGGCGGTCGCGCCGCGGCGCGACGGGGCGGTGACGCTCGTGCACTTCGGCAACTGCTACGGCGAGCGCACGCTCGCGCCGTTCGTCCGCGCGCTCGCGGCCGTCGCGCGCCGCAGGTCGCTCGGCCCGGGCGCGCTCCGGCTGCTCAACCTGGGGCGCGTCGCGAAGGGCGACCTCCGCCTCGCCGAGGAGCTCGGGGTGTCGCCGCTCCTGGAGCACCGCGCGGTCCTGCCGTACGCCGAGGGGCTCGGCCTCGTCGCGGGCGCCGACCTCGCGCTCCTCACCGGCTTCGGCGACGAGCCGCACCTGCTGCCCGGCAAGCTCTACGACTACCTGCTCGCGCGCGCGCCCGTCCTCGCGGTCTCGCCGTCCCCCGAGGTCGCGCGCATCCTCGAGGCGACGCGCCTCGGCTGGACGCACGCGGCCGGCGACGCCGCGGGGATCGCGCGCCGCATCGAGGACGCCGTCGACGCGCGCGCGGCCGGGCGGCCGCTCGTCGAGCCCGACCACGCGGCGCTCGCCGACCTGAGCGCGCGCGCGACGGCCGGCGCGCTCGCGCGCCTCTTCGAGGACGTCACGGCGCGCGGCGGGGGGTGACGCGGCGCGCGGGCGGCGCCCCGTCGACGTCCTTGCCTGCGCGGCGGCCCCCGTGGCATGCAGGCCCGCGATGCCGGAACAACCTCTGCAGGATCGAGCGGGGCTCCCCGAGGGCGAGCGCGCCCTTCAGGAGGCGTGGCGCGCGAGGTACGCGCCGGAGGTGAAGGAGCTCATCGTGCGGCGCGAGGTCCCGTCGCCGAAGCTCACGCTGATCGTCATCTCCTACAAGGCGAAGGACTACCTCATCGAGTGCCTCCAGCACGTGCGCGGGCAGACGGCGGCGCTCAGCGTGCCGTTCGAGGTCCTGCTCGCGGACAGCGGCGGCATCGAGCACCTCAGGCCGCGCTCCGCCCCGCTCGTCGACGTCGAGCTCCGCCTGACCGACGGCATCCCGCTGAACGCCGCGCGCAACGCGGCCATCGCCTGGGCGCGGGGCGAGTACGTCGCCTTCATCGACGACGACGGCCTGATCGCGCCGACGTTCGTCGAGGTCGTCTGCCGCGTCTTCGAGGATCCCCGCATCGCCGCGATGCGCGGCCGGATCATCCCCAAGGAGCACCCTTACTTCTGCACGCTCGCGGGGCACTACGACCGCGGCGACGAGATGATCGACGACGTCCTCTCGACCGAGGGGCACATGGCGATCCGGCGCGGCGTCTACCTGGAGACCGGGGGCTTCCCGGATCGGTTCTACGGCGCGGAGGGGATCTATCTAGCCTACCAGATCGCGAAGACGTTCCCCGGCAAGCGGGTCGTCTACGCGCCCGAGCTCCTGATGCGGCACGACTACTTCGACAGCTGGGAGAACTTCATCTGGAAGACGCGCAAGTACCAGGGCATCCGGCGCGAGGTGGGCGACATGGCGCCGGATCCCGAGTTCCTGCGCTACCTCGACGCCTACCTCTCGCGGCGGAAGCCGCAGCGCCCGCGGACGCTGGAGCAAACGGTGGCGCTCGGCCTGCTCAAGGTGGTGCGCTGGGGGGTCGTGCGTATGCCGGCGTGGGCGGTGGGGCAGCCTTGACGGCCGAGGACAGCGGCTTCGAGCGGGATCTCGAGGCGATCAAGCGGCACTACACCGAGCGCTTCCTGCCCGCGAACCCCTGGGCGAGCCTGCTCAACGCCCACCCGTACCTCGTCGCGCGGCAGCGGCAGCGCCGCCTGCGCGAGGCGCTCGTCGCGTGCGGCGTGCGCACGCCCGAGGCGCTGCGCGAGATGTCGGTGCTCGACGTGGGCTGCGGGTCGGGCTCCAACCTCTCGTGGCTGGTCGAGCTCGGCGCCGATCCGTCGCGCCTCACCGGCATCGATCTCATCCCGGAGCGCACCGAGCTCGCGCGCTCGCGCTTCGCCGGCATCCGCTTCCTCGCGGGCGACTTCCTGAAGGCCGACGTCGGCGGCCCGTTCGACATGGTGATGATGTTCGCCGTCCTGTCGTCGGTGACGAACGCGGAGCTCAAGCGAGGCCTCATGGACAAGGCGCTCGGCCTGCTCCGGCCGGGCGGCATCTTCTTCTTCTACGATCTCGTCTCGCGGCGGCGCGTCCCTGGCACCGCCGCGTACCAGCGCCTGACGTTCGCGGAGCTCGATGGGTACTTCGCCCCCCGCCGCCTGCACGTCTTTCGCAGGGACATCCTCCGCCGCGACGTCGCGGAGCAGCTCGTGCAGCGCTTCGGGGTGACCGTGGCCGAGCTCGTCCAGGCCACCCGGCTGCTCAACATCGACGGCGTCTTCGCCTACGCCCGCGGCTAGCTCCGCCCGGCGGGGTGCCGGAGGCGCGGAGATCGCTCCGGGAGGTCGGGTGGGGCAAAATTCCCCGCCGGGGAGAAACGGTCCGGTGGGGATCCCGGGGCGCGGGCCGCCCGGGATGTCAAGCGGCCGGCGCCGCGATGGCACAGGACGTGCGGAGAATCGGGCGTCCACGCACGAAGCGCGTGGTGAGAAGCCGCCATCGCCGGTGAGCGCAACGCGCACAGCGTGGCGGCCCGCCGCAGGAGATGACTCCCCATGTCCCAGCCCGCCCTCTCCCCATCGACCGCAGTCGCCTGGCACCACCTGCCTGCCAGCGACGCGCTCTCCAGGATCGGGAGCGCCGAGACGGGCCTCCCCGACGACGAGGCCGCCCGACGACTCGAGGAGGTCGGGCCCAACGTGATCCAGCGCGCGAAGGGCGACAGCGCGCTCAAGCTGCTCTTCCGCCAGATCAACGACCCGCTCATCTACGTGCTGCTCGCGGCGGCGGCCATCGCGATCGCCATGGGCGAGGCGATCGACGGCGCGGTCGTGCTGGCGGTCGTGGTGCTCAACACGGCGATCGGCTTCGTGCAGGAGTTCCGCGCGAGCAAGGCGATCGAGGCGCTCGTCGGCATGGTGCCCCAGACGGCCACGGCCGTGCGCGGCGGTCAGCGGCGCGTGATCCCCGCGGCCGAGGTGGTCCCCGGTGACGTGGTGGTGCTCGAGGCCGGCGACAAGATCCCGGCCGACGCGCGGCTGCTCTCGGTGAAGAACCTCCGCGCGGACGAGTCGGCGCTGACCGGGGAGTCGGTGCCCTCCGACAAGCAGGTCGGGGTGGTCCCCGAGGACGCCGCCGTCGGCGACCGCAAGAACCTCGCCTTCGGCGGGACGCTCGTGACGAGCGGCACGGGCACGGCGGTGGTCGTCGCCACGGGCGGCGCGACCGAGCTCGGTCGCATCTCGTCGATGCTCCGCGAGGCGACCGAGATCGAGACGCCGCTCACGCGATCGATGGCCCGGGTGGGCCGCGTGCTGACCGTCGCGATCGTCGCGGTCGCGCTGCTCATCGTGGGCGTCGCGCTGCTCCGGGGCTACCCGCCGGTGGACGCGATGCTCGCGGGCATCTCGCTCGCGGTCGCGGCGATCCCGGAGGGGCTGCCCGCGATCATCACGATCTCGCTCGCGATCGGCGTGCAGCGGATGGCGCGGCGCCGCGCGGTGATCCGGAAGCTGCCCGCGGTCGAGACGCTGGGCAGCACGGCCGTCATCTGCTCCGACAAGACCGGCACGCTGACGCGGAACGAGATGACGGTCCGCGCCCTGTGGACGCCCTCCTCCGGGGCGCCCGGGGGCGAGGGCGGCGAGGCGTTCGAGGTCGCCGGCGTCGGCTACGCGCCCGAGGGCGAGCTCCGCCGGGGCGGCGCGCCGGCCCCCGACGTGCCCGAGGCGGTGCGCGCGCTGCTCCGCGCGGGGCTGCTCTGCAACGACGCGTGCATGACGTGCAAGGGCGGCGCCCACGGCATCGAGGGCGACCCCACCGAGGGCGCGCTCGTCGTGGCGGCGCAGAAGCTCGGCGTCGACGCCGAGGCGACGCGCCGCGAGCACCCGCGGCTCGACGCCGTCCCCTTCTCGTCGGAGCGGCAGCTCATGGCGACGCTGAACCAGGCGCCCGGCGGGGAGCGGGTGATCTTCATGAAGGGAGCGCCCGAGGCGGTGCTCGGCGGCACCGCGCTCGACGAGGCGGGGCGGGCGCAGGTGATGGCGCAGGTGGAGCGGATGGCGGCGCAAGGGATGCGGGTGCTCGCCGTGGCGGCGCGGCCGCTCGATCGGAGCGCGGCCGCGCTCGATGAGGCGGACCTCGCGGGGGGCTTCGAGCTGCTCGGCCTCGAGGGGATGATCGATCCGCCGCGGCCGGAGGCGATCGACGCCATCAAGGCGTGCCACGACGCCGGGATCACGGTGAAGATGATCACGGGCGATCACCTGACGACGGCGCGCGCGATCGGCGAGCAGCTCGGGCTCGTGGGCGAGGGCGCGCGGGCGATGAACGGCACCGAGCTGTCGCGGCTGTCGGACGACGAGCTGCGGGCGGCCGTGGCGTCGACGCACGTGTTCGCGCGCGTCGCGCCGGAGCACAAGCTCCGCCTGGTGAAGGCGCTGCAGGCCGGCGGGGAGGTCGTCGCCATGACGGGCGACGGCGTGAACGACGCGCCGGCGCTGAAGCAGGCGAACATCGGCGTGGCCATGGGGATCACGGGGACGGCGGTGTCGAAGGAGGCCGCCGACGTCGTGCTGACGGACGACAACTTCGCGAGCATCCGGGCGGCGGTCGAGGAGGGGCGCCGCGTCTACGACAACCTGGTGAAGGCGCTCGCGTTCGTGCTGCCGACGAACCTGGGCGAGGCGCTGATCCTGCTCGTGGCGGTGATGACCTTCCCGATCCTCGGGGGCACGCCGATGATGCCGATCACGGCCGTGCAGATCCTCTGGGTCAACCTGGTGGCGACGGTCGCGCTCTCCTTGCCGCTCGCGTTCGAGGCGATGGAGAAGGACGTGATGAGCCGCCCGCCGCGGGAGCCGGGCGCGCCGATCCTGAGCCGGTTCGTCCTCGTGCGCACGGTGATCGTCGCGGTGCTCATGACCGCGGGGGCGATCGGGCTCTTCCTGTACGAGTACTTCTCCGAGGTGCGCGGCGGCGTCGTGTCGGACGTCGCCTACCGCGAGGCGCAGACGGCGGCGGTCACGACGGTCGTGCTGTTCCAGATCTTCTACGTGCTCAACTGCCGCTCGCTGCGCGACTCCATGCTGAAGATCGGGCTCTTCACGAACCCGTGGATCTACGTCGGGATCGGCGCGCTCCTCGCGTTGCAGCTGTGCTTCGTCTACGCGCCCTTCATGCACACGCTGTTCGGCTCGGCGCCGCTCCCGCTCGACGCGTGGATCACCTCGACGCTGGTGGCGATGTCGATCCTGCCGGTGATGAGCGTCGAGCGGTGGTGGCGCAACCGCCGCGAGCGGCGCGCGGCGGAGGGCGCGCGCCGGGCGGCGGCGTCCGAGGCGGGCGCGATGATGCACCGCGGCGGCGCCACGCCGAGCCATCCGTGATGGCGGGACCATGCGAGAGGGAGCCCAACGTGAGCGCGCGGCGCCCTCTGGCGCCGCGCAGGTCGCCGCCCTCCGGGCCCCTGAAAGGCGGCACCGCCCTGGATCAGGGCTGGGCTCCGGACCCCTGACCCTGCGTGGTGCCGCTTCCGGTCGCGCCGCTTCCGGGACTCGGGTTCTGGCTTTCGGCTCCGGCGCCGCGGGCGCCGCTCTTCTTGTTCTGCTGACTCCCCGGCTGCGCGCCCGTGGTGGGGGGAGGCTGGGAGCTGTTCGTCTCGCCACGGAAGCCACCCGGAGTCCCCGCGCCCGGCGTGGTGCCCGCGCCCGGCGTGGCGCCCGCGCCCGGCGTGGCGCCTGCGCCCGTCCCCATGTCCGAGCCCGTTCCCATGCCCGAGCTGGTCCCCGTGCCAGGGCCCATGTCGTGGGTACCGGATCCCATGCCGCCCGTCGCGGGCTGACCCATGTCGCTGCCGGTTCCCTGCGTTCCACTGGCGCCGCTCGTCCCCGTGCTCGAGCCCGGGAGGGCCCCGCTGCTCGTGCCTGTGCCCGAGCCCCACGGGCTCTGGGTTCCCTCCGTGGTGCCCTGATAGCCGGAGCCGGTGGCGTCATCCGCGCTGCGCGCAGGCTGCGAGTCCCTGGAGCATCCGAGTCCAGCGAGACCAACCAGGGCCGAGAGCGCGACAGAGTGAACGAGGTATCTCATGATCGTCCTCCACGCTGCGCCCGGGGCGGGCGCAGCGTTCAAGTGAGCTCCGGTTTCGCCGGAGCTCTTCGTGACAACGTCAGCTCCTCGATGAGCGCCGCCGGCCATTGCACGGCCCAGACCAATCATGGAATTCCGCCAACATCACCGGGGATATTCCCCGCGGCGCCGGCGCGCTCCCGTGCTGGCAGCCTCGTGTGGGGGCGCTCTGCCACAGATGTGGCGCGGTTGCTGCTGACCCCGCCGGAGAGCTCGGCCTTGGCGCGCGGCAGAGGTGTTGTGCTCGGCGCTGCGGCGCTCGTCGGCCACGGCGGCCGTCGCCCCGTTGCGCCTCGCGGGCTCAGCGGCAGTGCGCGGGCCTCGCGCGGCGCCGGACGTTCTCCAGCGCGGACGATCCGGTCTGCTCCTCCACGTTGAGCGACGTGATCCGCGGATCCGACGAGGTGTCCACGCGCACCGCCACCGAGAGCGCGCCGCGCTGGCAGCGGAGGCCGAAGCGCGCCGACGTCGCGCTCTCCACCATGGCCGAGCCGTCGAGCGCGCACGCGCCCATCCGCTCGCCGATGTCCCGCAGCTCCTGTCGCAGCGCCCCGAGGTGGGCCTCCGAGAACCAGCCAGGCCGGAGCCTGCGATCGAGGACGTCCGTCCGGGCGCGCCCGATGACGGCGGCGACCGCCTGGGCCGCGCGGCGAACGGACGGCGACGGCGGGACGACCCGCGCGACCATCGCGCCGGTCGCCTCGAGCTTCCCCAGCACCTTCTTGTTGAGCGACTCGAGATCGGCGCCGGCCACGTTGGCGAGCGCGACCACGCCGACGCCGCGCCGCGGGAGGAGCACCACCGACGCGGAGAAGCCGTCGATGAGGCCGTTGTGGAAGACCACGTGGCCGAGGTCGCAGTCCTCGCGCACCTGCCAGCCGAGCCCCGGGCCGTCGGAGCCCCCGCTCGCCGGGAACGCCGAGCCGTTGCGCGCCATCATGTGCGACTCGCGCACCGTGCTCCGCCGCAGGACCCCCGCGTCGGGCGCGTCGCGCGCGGGCCAGGCGGCGAGCTGGAACCCGACGAAGCGACCCATGTCCGCGAGGCTCGCGTAGAGCCCCGCCGCGGCCTCCGAGGCCCCGAGCCGCCACGGCGCGATCGGCGTCACCGCGTCGCCCGCGCGCACGTGCGGCGACGCGAGCGAGCCCGCCGGCACCTGCGCGGCGTCCCAGGCGGCGTCGCGCATCCCGAGCGGCGCGAGCAGCGCCTCGCTCACGTAGCGCCGGTACGGGACGCCGGCGGCGCGCCCGACCAGGAGCCCGAGCAGCGAGTAGCCGAGGTTCGAGTACGACGTCTCGGTGCCCGGCGCGCTCTCGAGCCCGAAGCCGTCGAGCGTGGACAGGATCTCGCGCTCGGTGACGTCGCGCGCCGTCGACGCCGGAGAGAACACGCCGAGCCGCGGCAGCCCCGCGCTGTGCGTGAGCAGATCGCGCACCGTCATCGGCCGCGAGTCGCGCGTCGGGTAGACGACGCCGGCGAGCGCGGGCAGGTAGCGCGCGGCCGGCGCGTCGATCGCCAGCCGCCCCTCGTCGCGGAGCCGCAGGACCGCCGCCGCCGTCAGCGGCTTCGTGATGGACCCGAGCCGGAAGCGCGTGTGCTCGTCGACCTCGCCGCCGAGCGCGACGTCCCGCACGCCGATGACCTCGCGGATCGCGAGCTCGTCGTCGATGACGACGCCCAGGGCGAGCGCGGGCAGCCGCTCCTGCTGCGCGGTCCGCCGCGCCAGGGCCCCCACATCCGCCGCCGCGGCGCGGAGCTTCTGCCCGCGATCGGGGTCGGGGAAGCCCGGCGTCGGCGCCGGCTCGCTGGCGAAGCGCTGCACGAGCGGGGCCGGCGCCGACGGCTTCGCCGCGACCCGCGGCGCGGGCTCGGTCGCCGCGCACCCGCCCACGAGCGAGAGCGACGCGACGACGGCCGTCGTGAAGAGCACGGCGAGGGGGTCTTCAATCATCGCTCGATCGAACGATGAGTATTGGGGGTCAGGCGCGCCCGTACCAATGAAATGCGCCGGATCCGGCGCACCTCGAGAGGTGCGCAAAGGACGTTCCAGGTAGCCTGCGCGACAGGGGGACACGCGGGGCGGCGCCCCGCGTGCCGGCGCTCATCCCGGCGTCGGCGGATCGCCAGCGCGCACCGCGCCGGCGCGGCCCGCGCTCCCCGTGTGGCGCGCGCCCCACAACGCGCTGGTGCCCCGTCGCAGGCCGCGGCATGCTCCTCGGTCGACATGATCTACCTCGTCGCCGCGACGCGCCCGAATTTCATGAAGCTCGCCCCCATCTGCCGCGCCCTCAAGGCGCGCGGCCTCCCGATGCGGCTCCTTCACACGGGTCAGCACTTCGATCCCACGATGAGCGACGTGTTCTTCCGGGACCTCGGGCTGCCCACCCCCGATCACACGCTGAAGGCGGGCGGCGGCTCGCACGCCGAGCAGACGGCGGCGGTCCTCGTCGGCGCCGAGGCGGACCTCATCGCGCATCGGCCCAGGGTGGTCGTCGTCGTCGGCGACGTGACGAGCACGCTCGCCGGCGCGCTCGCGGCGGCGAAGCTCGGTATCCCGGTCGTCCACGTCGAGGCCGGGCTGCGCTCGCGCGACTGGACCATGCCCGAGGAGATCAACCGCGTCCTCACCGACCAGCTCTCCGATCTGCTGCTCACGCCGTCTCACGACGCGCACCCCAACCTGCTCGCCGAGGGCGTCCCCCCCGAGCGCATCCGGTTCGTCGGCAACGTGATGATCGACTCGGTCCACTACGCCCTCAAGCGGCAGACCGACGCGCTCTCGCGCTTCGGCCTCGATCCGAAGAAGTACGCGATCGCCACGCTCCACCGCCCGGCCAACGTGGACAGCGCCGAGCGGCTCTCCGAGACGCTCGACGCGCTCGCCGCCATCGCGCAGCGCCTCCCCACGGTGTTCCCCGTGCACCCGCGCACGGTCGCGCGCGCCGAGGCGTTCGGGCTGTCGGGGCGGCTCCGGGACACGAGCGGGCTCCGGATCATGGATCCGCTCGGGTACGACGATTTCGTGACCGTGATGGGCAACGCGCTGCTCGTCGCGACCGACTCCGGCGGCATCCAGGAAGAGACGACCGCGCTCGGGATCCCGTGCCTCACGATGCGCCAGGGCACCGAGCGGCCCATCACCGTGACGCAGGGGACCAACACCGTCGTGGGGCTCGACGCCGCGCTCATCGCGCGCGAGGTCGACGCCATCCTCGAGGGCCGCGGCAAGCGGGGCACGGTGCCCGAGGGGTGGGACGGCAAGACCGGCGAGCGCATCGCGGACGCGCTGGAGGCGTTCCTCGCGGGGGATCCGCCGCCGAAGACGGCCGGGCCGCGCGCCTGAGCCGGGCGGTCAGCCCGTCCGTCGCATCGCCGCGCGGGCCGACGCGGCGTCGTCCACGGCGAGCGCTTCCTCGGCCGCGGCGGCGAGCGCCGCGAACGAGGCCGCGGCGAGGGCGTCCTCCACCGCGTCGAACGCGGACGCGCACATGCTGAGCCGGGTGACCCCGAGGCCGGCCAGGAGCGGCGCGACCTGCGGATCGCCCGCGGCCTCGCCGCACACCGAGACCGGCCGAGCCGCGGCGAGCCCCGCCTCGACCACGGCGCGCACGAGCCGGAGCACCGCAGGGTGCGCCGGGTCCGCGAGCGCGTGCAGCCGCGGGTGGCCGCGCTCGGCCGCGAGCGTGTACTGCGTCAGATCGTTCGTCCCGACGCTGAAGAAGTCGGCCCGCCGCGCCAGGCGCTCGGCCATCAGCGCCGCCGCCGGCACCTCGACCATGATGCCCGCGGGCACGGGCCAGAGGTGCGGCCTCCCGGCGGCGTCGAGCGCCTCGTGCGCGCGCTCGAGCGCGGCGCGCACCGCGGTCACCTCGGCGGCCGTGGAGACCATCGGGATCATCACGCGGACGTCGTGGCCGCGCGCCGCGACCAGGGTCGCGCGGAGCTGCGCCTCGAGCAGGGCCGGCCGCGCGAGCGACAGGCGCACGCCGCGCACGCCCAGGCTGGGGTTCGCCTCGGCCTCGAGATCGAGGTAGGCGAGCGCCTTGTCGCCGCCGGCGTCGAGCGTGCGGACCACGATCGGCGCGCCGGCGAAGACCGCGAAGATCTGCGCGAGCAGCTCGGCCTGCTCGTCCTCGCCGGGCGCCTCCCTGCGGTCGAGGAACAGCATCTCGGTGCGCAGGAGCCCGATGCCCAGGGCGCCGGCCTCCCGCGCGGCGCGGGCGTCCGAGAGCCCGGCCACGTTCGCCCAGAGCTCGATCTCGCGGCCGCACGCGAGGCGCACGCGGCCGGCGCGGGCGCGCGGCCGCCCCCGCGCCGCGCGGGAGGCCGCCTGCCGCCGCGCGAGCTCCTCCGCGGTCCGGGGGTCGGGATCGATCCAGATCTCGCCGGTCGCGCCGTCGAGGGCCGCCTGCGCGCCGCCCGCCTCCGGCACCAGCGCCGCGGCCCCGGCGACCGCGGGGATGCCGGCGCCGCGCAGCAGGATCGCGGCGTGCGACGAGGGGCCGCCGCGGCGGTCGATGACGCCGAGCACCCGCGACGCGTCGAGCCGCGCGGCCTCCGACGGCGTGAGGTCGTCGGCCACGACGATGGCCGGCGGCCCCTCGGGCAGCGCGGCCGCGGCGCCGCCGAGCAGGGCGCGCAGCACGGCGTCGCCCACGTCGCGGACGTCCGCCTCGCGCGCCCGCAGGTAGGGGTTGTCGAGCTGCTGGTAGATCGACACCGCGGCCTCGATCGCCTGGCCGAACGCCCAGGCGGCGGTGCAGCGGTCCCGCTCGATGCGCTCCACCGCCGCGCCCACGAGGGCCGGATCGGCGAGCAGCGCCTGGTGGGCCTCCAGGATGTCGCTGCCGCGCAGCGCGCTGCCGAGGTCCTGCGCCGCCTGCGCGAGCGCGCGCCGCAGCCGCTCGACCTCGGCCGCGGGGTCGTCGACCGCGGCCTCGGGGATCGGCGGGAGCGAGCGCGTCAGCCGGACGAGCGGGCCGAGCGCGATGCCCGGCGCGACGGGGATGGCGCGGCCCGACACGGCGCGCGCCGCCGGCGGCCCCGCCGCCGCCTCGCGGCCCGGGAGGGCCACGAGGGCCGCGAGGGCCGCGACCGCGTCGGCGGCCTCGCGCCCGGTCGCGCGCAGGCGCAGCACGTCGCCGCGGCGCGCGCCGAGCGACGAGAGCGCGATCAGGCTCGAGGCCGGCACGGGGCCGAGGCCGGTGGTCAGGTCCTCGACGGTGATCGCCGCGTCGAACGACGCCGCGCGCGCGACGAGCTGCGCCGCCGGGCGGGCGTGCAGGCCGCTCGGATCGGCGAGCGTGACGTCCGCCGAGGCGAAGGGAGCGGCGGCGGCGGACGGAGCGGCCGGCGTCGCCGCGAGCGGCGCGGCCGGCGCGGCGAACGCAGCGACCGGCGCTCCGGCGAGCGGAGCAGCCGGCGCCGGCGCGTCCGCCGCGCCGGCAGGGGGCGCGGCCTCGCCGAGCTGCGCCGCCTTGGCGGCGAGCGCCTGCCGCGCCTCGGCGGCGACCTGATCGAGCGCGCCCCCCGACGCCGCCCGCACGGCCGCGGCGACGGCGCCCTCCACGAGCGGCCCGCCGGTGAGGCGCGTGCGCGCGGCGAACGACGGATCGACCAGCTCGAGCGCCGTCTCGGCGCTCAGGATCGCGCTGCCGAGGTCCATGAGCACGACCGCGCCGGCCGGCCCGCACACGCGCTCGATCGCCGCGGCGATGGCGACCGCGTCGGTGCCGAGCTCGGCGCCGCCCTCGCCGGCGCCCGCCGCGCAGGCGATGGCGACCGCATCGCCGGTCATCTGGCGAGCCAGGGCGACGGTGGCCTCGGCGAGCGCGCGGCTGTGCGAGACCAGGACGAGCCCGACGCGGCTCGCCGCGGCGCTCATGCGTCGGCCGTCGCGGCCAGGCTCCGCAGCAAGAGCCAGCAGGACGTGGCGCCGGGGTCCTGGTGCCCGGCGCTGCGCTCCCCGAGGTAGCTCGCCCGGCCCTTGCGGGCGACGAGCGGCACGGTCGCCTCGGCCCCGGCCCGCGCCGCCTCCGCGGCGCGGGCGAGCGCCTCGGCGAGCGACACGCGCCCGTCCGCGCCCGAGGGCGGCGGCGCCTGCCCGGCCGCCGCCGCGGGCGGCTCGAGGAGGGCGGCCTTGAGCGCGTCGACCGCGGGGCCAAGCGCGTCGACCATGGTCTTGTCGCCGGGCGACGCCTTGCCGCGGCGCTTCACGCCGTCGAGGCCCGCCTCGAGGCAGCTCGCCAGGGCCGCGAGGTCGAGCTCGCCGGCGCCGGCCGCCCGGAGGCCGGCCTCGCGGAACAGCGTGCCGTAGAGCGGCCCGCTCGCCCCGCCGACGGTCGACAGCAGGATCATCCCCACCTCCTTGAGGAGCGCGCCCACGTCGCCGCGGTCGAGGCCGCCGAGCCGGGCGCGCACCGCCGTGAAGCCGCGCGCCATGTTGATCCCGTGGTCGCTGTCGCCGATCGCCGCGTCGAGCTCCGTCAGGTACATCTTCTCGCGCTCCAGCACGTCGGCCGCCCGCTCGAGCCAGGCCGCGACGCGATCGCCGCTCAGTCCCTGCATGGCTCAGGCTCCCCAGCGCAGCGCCGCCGTGTGCACCGGCGCGTCCCAGTAGCGGAGCATCTCGTCGTCGAGCCGGAGGAGCGTCGCCGAGACGCCGGCCATCTCGAGCGACGTGACGTACGGCCCGACGAGGCTGCGGGCGACCCGGAGGCCGTGCTCGCGCGCGATCGCGTGCGCCTTGCGGTAGACGACGTAGAGCTCGATGAGCGGCGTCCCGCCCATGCCGTTGATGAACAGGAGCACGTCGTCGCCCCGCCGGAACGGCAGGTCCTCGAGGAGGGGCCGCATCAGGATCTCGGCCACCCGGTCGGCGGGCTCGAGCCGCGCGCGCCGCCGGCCGGGCTCGCCGTGGATGCCGATGCCGACCTCCATCTCGTCCGGGCCGAGCTCGAACGACGGCTTGCCGGCGTGCGGCACGGTGCAGGCGGAGAGCGCGACGCCCATGCTGCGGCCCGCCGCGTTGACGCGCCGGCACAGCGCCGCGACCTCGTCGAGCGGCCGCCCCGCCTCGGCGGCCCCGCCGCAGATCTTCTCGGCGAGCACGGTCGTCCCGACCCCGCGCCGCCCCGCGGTGTAGAGGCTGTCCTCGACCGCCACATCGTCGTTCACGATCACGCCCTCGACGGCGATGCCCGCCTCGCGCGCGAGCTCGGCGGCCATTTCGAAGTTCATGACATCGCCGGTGTAGTTCTTGATGATGTGGAGCACGCCGGCCCCGGCGTCGACGGCCCGCGTCGCCTCGGCGATCGGATCGGGCGTCGGGCTCGTGAACACCGCGCCGGGGCAGGCGGCGTCGAGCATGCCGCGCCCGACGAAGCCGCCGTGCATCGGCTCGTGACCGCTGCCGCCGCCCGAGACGAGGGCGACCTTGCCTCTCCCCTTCGCCTCGGCGCGCGTGATGAAGAGGGGCGCGGCGTTCACCCGGATGAGATCGCCGTGGGCCAGCGCCATGCCCTCGAGCGCCTCCCTGACCAGATCCTCCGGCGCGTTGATGAGCTTCTTCATCCTGCCCTCCGCTCGGCTGCGGCGCGAAGGATATCCCCATGCCGTCGCCGGCCGCGAGGGGGGATCTTTCCGCGACGCTGTCCTACCCTGCGGGCGCCATGGATCGACTCGCTCCCATGCTCCGCCCCTCGGGCCGCCCGGCGGGCTTCCAGCGCTGGAGAGACCTCCTCTTCCTCCACTGGGAGACGCCGCTCGCGGCCCTGCGCGCCGTCGTCCCGCCCGAGCTCGATCTCGACACCTTCGAGGGCAGGGCCTACGTCGGCGTCGTCGCCTTCACCATGCGCGACGTCTGCCCCTGGTGGTCGCCCAGCGTGCCGGGGATATCGAACTTTCACGAGCTCAACGTCCGCACCTACGTGCACCGGGGCGGTCGGGACCCGGGGGTCTGGTTCTTCAGCCTCGACGCGGCCAAGGCGCTCGCGGTCCTCGTGGCGCGGGCCGGCTGGCACCTGCCCTATCACCACGCCTCGATGGATCTCGAGACGCGGGGCGGCGAGGTCCATTATCGCAGCGAGCGGCGCTGGCCCGGCCCCGTGCCCGCGCGCTTCGCGGCGCGCTATCGCGTCGGCGCGCCCCTCGGCGCCGCGGCGCCGGGGACGCTCGAGCATTTCCTGGCCGAGCGGTACCTGCTCTTCGCCGCGAGCGGGCGTGAGCTGAAGAGCGGGCAGGTGCACCACGTGCCCTATCCGCTCCACCGGGCCGAGGTGCTCCACGTGGAGGAGAGCGTCGTGGCCGCCGCCGGCCTGCCCGCGCCCGACGGGGCGCCGCACGTGCTGTACAGCCCGGGGGTGGACGTGGATGTGTACGCGCTCCGGCCCGTCGCGCCGAGGGGGTGAGACGCGCTCGGCGCGCTCAGCGCCGCAGCAGCCAGTGGATGACCTGGGACTCCAGGCCCGGAGCGGCCCCGAACCCGAGGCTCAGCGTCTGCGGAAAGCCCACGTGGCCGCCGAGCCGGAGCCACTGGATGTCGAGCAGCGGCGAGGGCGGGTAGGCCTCTAGCGCCG
This sequence comes from Sorangium cellulosum, assembly GCF_004135735.1. GTDB lineage: Bacteria > Myxococcota_A > Polyangia > Polyangiales > Polyangiaceae > Sorangium > Sorangium cellulosum_F. Next base: position 2,866,861 of record NZ_CP012670.1, read on the forward strand.
GGCGCACCGTGTCGAGCGGCACCATGGGATCCGCCTCCGTCGCGACGAGCAACGACGGCACGGAGAGGTCGCGGAGGCGCGGGGCGGCGCTCTCGCTCGCGTAGTACGCCTCGGGGCTCTGGAAGCCGAACCGGCGCGTCATGATGCGGCGATCCCACTCGCGGATCGTGCGGATCGCGAGCGCCTCGCCGACGGGCAGGGGCACGGCGCGGCGCGACGCCACGGCGGCGTACATCTCCTTGAGGCCCGACAGCACGTGCCTGCGGTACACCCAGCGGCCAGGCTGATCGATGGCGGTCACGGATCGCTCGAGATCGAGCGGCGGGCAGATCGCGGCCACGGCGCGGACGCGCGCGTCGAGCGAGCCCGAGGCGGCGTAGCGGAGGGCGATGTGCCCGCCCAGCGAGTAACCGAGGACGAGCACGCGCTCGTACCGGCCGAGCTCCGGGGAGGTGATGGCCGCGTGGAGATCGGAGAACAGGCCGGCGTGGTAGAGGTCGTCCCCGTCGCCCCCGGCGCCGCGCAGGTTGAGGCGCAGGCAGGCGAGCCCCGCGCCCTCCGCCCGCCGGGCGGCCTCGATCATGTAGTAGCTCTCGCTCGTGCCGCCGAGCCCGTGGATCACGACGAGGATCGCGCGCGCGCCCTCCCGGTGGCGGATCCTGCCGAGCAGCCGGACGGGCCCGGCAGGGGACTCATCCACATGCACCGAGAAGGGCGACGACGGCGGGAGCGCGGGAGCGCGGAGCTGGTGCCTGAGCCAGGGAGCGATCGTCCAGAAATGACCGTGGAGGATGCGCTGCATCCGCGCGTTCGTACCACGCGCGGCGCAGCGCTCCTATTTCGCGCCCTCGGTCAGGGGCACACGACCTCGGTGGTGCCGCCGCAAGAGCTCCGGCACTCGTCGCAGTAGGCGCAGGCGAGGGCCGCGTCGTAGATCGCGGCGCTCTCCGGATCTCCCTCCCTGCAGGCTTGCTCGCAGGCCGGGTCCTTGTCGCACGTGCGGAAGCAGCTCACGTAGCTGTCGCAGTTGGGTCGGTTGGTGCAGGCCGCGAGCTCGTCCTTGCAGTTGCCCGCGAACGCGCACTGCACGCACCCCGAGGTGCCGTCGCCGCAGACGCCCGAGTCGTCGCACACCGGCGGGACGTGGCTGCGCACGGTGAGCGTGAAGTCGCCGAAATCCTCCGGGCCGTTGCCGTCGACCACCACCACCACGGTCTGGTTCGCGGCGAGCGTCATCGTGAGCTCCGACTGCTCGGTGAAGCGCACGCTGTCGTCGTCGTTGCACGCGATCTGCTCCCCCAGGCAGGTCGCGTCGCGCACGTGCAGCACCGTGTCGAACGTGGAGCCGTACGTATCGAAGGTGTAGTCGCCGGCGAACTGCGCCGTGAACGTGTAGGCCGAGTCACGGCTCTCCGTGGCCAGGCAGCCCTCCACCTGGGTCGGCGACACGCTGTTCGGCCGGCCGCGCGTGCTGCCGGTGATCGTCTGCGGCGTCGTGCCGGAGAGCTCGCCCGCCGGGCAGCTCGGCTCGCTCTCGCGGGTCACGCGGAGCTGGAACGCGCCCGTCTCCCCGTCCGCGCCGTCGACCACGACGTAGACGGTCTGGCCTTCGGCGAGATCGCGCGAGACGCGCGCCGCGCCCGGGTCCGCGTTGCAGGCGATCTCGGAGCAGCCGGCGGCGTCGAGCAGGGCGACGACGGTGTTGAAGGTGGAGGCGCTGGTGTCGAAGGAGTAGCGGCCCGCGGTCCGCGCGGTGAACATGTAGACGCGCTCGCTCGAGCTCGTCGCCACGCACGAGGGCGCGAACGTGCTCGCCGCGCCGACCGTCGTGTTGTTCACGACCTGCGGCACGACGTCGCCGAGATCCTGCCCGGGGCTCACGGTGCACGCGCACGCCCCGGTCTGGCAGACCTCCAGGGAGCTGCACTCGACCCCGCACCCGCCGCAGTTCGCCTCGTCGGACTGGGCATCGACGCAGGCGTCGCCGCACGCCGTGAGCCCGGAGCCGCAGCCGCCCTCGCACGCGCCGGCCACGCAGGTCTGGTCCGCGCCGCACGCGGTGCCGCACTCGCCGCAGTGCGCGGCGTCGGTCTGGAGATCGACGCAGGCGTCGCCGCACCGGGTGCGCCCGTCCTCGCAGGCGGCGACCACGCACGCGCCGTCCTCGCAGGTCTGGCCGTCCTCGCAGGCGTTGTCGCACTCGCCGCAGTGCGCGGCGTCGGCCTCGACGTCGACGCACTCGTCGCCGCACCGGGTGCGCCCGTCCTCGCAGGCGGCGCCCTGGCACGCGCCGTCCTCGCAGGCCTGGCCGTCCTCGCAGGCGTTGCCGCACTCGCCGCAGTGCGCCTCGCTGGTCCCGGTGTCGACGCACTCACCGCCGCACGCCGTCTGGCCGTCCTCGCAGCCCGCGACGCAGGCGCCCTCGCTGCAGGTCTCCCCGCTCGCGCACGCGTTGCCGCATTGACCGCAGTTGCTCGCGTCCGTGCTCAGGTCGACGCAGCCGCTGTCGCACCGCGTGGTTGGAGACATGCATTCGTTCGTCGTGGCGCCGCCGCCCGAGCACGCGGGGGCGAGCACCGCCGCGGCGAGGCAGAGCAGGGTGTACGTCGGCGCGAGCCGGAAGCGCGATCTGAGCTTTTCCATGAGCCTTCCCTCGGCAGAGATGCCGGCGACGGGGGTACGGGGGTAGTAACGAGAGACTACCTGGCAGGATACGCCCATGGCCTTCCAGGCTGTCAATGCTTGCCGCGCGCGCCGATGCCTCATGGCGCCGACCGCTGCGAGCACGAGCGCGTTCTCGCCGCAGATCCGATACATCACCGGGAACGAGGGGGGGAGCGCTTCAGTCGCGGCGCGCCTCGTCCTCCGCCCCGCCGGCCTCGCCGGGCGGGAGGCGGATGCGCACCGTGCGGATCTGCCGGGGGCTCGCGTCCACGATGTGGAGCTCCGCGCCGCCCGGCGTCGTCAGCACGTCGCCGGGGGCCGGGATGCGCCGGGCGAGCCCCATGCACAGGCCGGCGACCGTGGACCAGCGATCGTCCTCCGGCAGCTCGACGTCGAGCTGCCGGCTCACCTCGTGGATCGGCATGTCGCCTTGCACGAGCGCCGACCCGTCCGGCTCGCGGCGGATGGTCTCCTCGGGGAGCGTCTCGTGCTCGGCGAAGATCTCGCCGACGAGCTCCTCGACGAGGTCCTCCATCGTGACGATGCCGCTCATGCCGCCCTGCTCGTCGATGACGACGGCGAGCTGGAGCCTCCGCCGCTTCATCTCGGCGAGGAGCTCGACGGCCAGCATCGACTCGACCACGAAATACGCGGGGCGGAGGACGCTCTCGAGCGAGAACCGCCCGTCGCTCCAGAGCAGCTCGAGCACGTCCTTCATCGTGACGTAGCCGATCACGTCGTCGACCGACCCCTCGTGGACGGGCATGCGCGTGTGGCCGTGCTCCAGCGTCACGCGCCGGACCTCCTCCGCGGTCGCGTCGCGCGGCAGCGAGACGACGCGGGCGCGCGGGAGCATCACCTGGAGCGCGGTGAGCTCGGCGAAATCGAGGGCCCGGGAGGCGATCTCGCCGGCGCGCCGGTCGACCGTGCCCGACTCCGTGGCCTCGTCGACGATCTGCTGGATCTCCTCGGGCGAGATGCGCGCCTCGACGAAGTTCGTGCGATCGCCGAAGAGCCTCAGCACCAGGTTCGAGCTCGCCGTGAGCAGCCACACGAGCGGGCGGGCGAGCGACGACAGCCCGCGGAGCGGCGGGCCGACGAGCAGCGCGTACCGCTCGGCGCCGCGGAGCGCGAGCGACTTGGGCACGAGCTCCCCGAGGACCAGCGACAGGAAGGAGACGAGCGCGACGACCGCGGCCAGGGCGAGCTCGTCCGCCGCGTCCTCGAGCCATGGGGCGGCGCGGAGCACCGGCGCGAGCTCCTGGGCCAGGGTCGAGCCGCCGAAGGCGCTGGCGGTCGCGCCGACGACGGTGATGCCGATCTGCACGGTGGCGAGGAACCGCTCCGGGTTGTCCCGGAGGCGCCTCACGGCGCGCGCGCGCCGGCTCCCCGACTGCACGAGCTGCTCGAGCCGCGTCTTGCGGAGCGTGACGACCGCGATCTCGGCGCCCGCGAAGACGCCGTTCACCAGCACGAGGGCCAGGATGATGAGGATCTCCGAGAAAATGACGTCCCTCCCTGGGTCTTCGGGTGCATAGCGCATCGCCCCCCGGCGCGGCAGAGGCGACGAGGATGCCGGGCGAGGGGCCGGCTCACGCGCGCTGCCGGTCGAAGCCGTGCTCGCGCTCGACGCGGCAGACGCGCACCTCGTACGCCTCGTACCAGTCCGCGCGCCCGCGCGCCTGCGCGGCGCGGTGCTCCTCGTGCTGGCGCCACGCGCGGATCGACTCCAGATCGCGCCAGTACGAGACCGTGATCCCGTGGCCGTCGGCCGCGCGCACGCTCTCGATCCCGAGGTAGCCCGGCTGCTCCCGGGCGAGCGCCTCCATGCGCTCGCCCATCGCGTCGTAGCCGCCGTCTCCCGGCGTCCGGCGCGAGGTGAAGATGACGGCGTAGTAGGGAGGATCGAGATCGGGGCAGGGAAATCGCATGCCCCCAGGATGCCGCACCCGGGGCCTCGCGGCCCGGCGGGGCCGAGGGCGCCCCTCGTCGGCCGCCGCCGCCCGCCGCCGGGCCTCCGCCGCCCGCCCGCGGCGCGCGGCGGCGCGGGCGGCTCAGGCCGCCTTGCTGGCCCGCCGGGCTCGCACGGCCTGCGCCAGGAGCTCGAGCACGGGCACCGTGTCGCTCCAGCCGAGGCACGCGTCGGTGATGCTCTGGCCGTAGGTGGGGGCCCTGCCCGGCGCGAAATCCTGCCGGCCGCCGACGAGGTGGCTCTCGATCATCACGCCCAGGATGTCGCGCGAGCCGGCGCGCAGCTGCTCGGCGAGGCTCTCGGCCACGAGCCGCTGGCGCGCCGGATCCTTCTGGCTGTTGCCGTGGCTGCAGTCGACCATCAGCCGGCGCGGCAGGCTCGCCCTGGTCAGGCGGTCGGCCGCCTCCCGGACGTGCTCGGCCGAGTAGTTGGGCCCGCGCTGCGACCCGCGCAGGATCACGTGGCACGCCGCGTTGCCGCGCGTGGCCACGATCGCCGAGATCCCCTGCTTGGTCACGGACAGGAAATGATGCGCCTCGCGCGCCGCCCGCACCGCGTCGACCGCGATCTGGACGTCCCCCTCGGTGCTGTTCTTGAAGCCCACGGGGCACGAGAGCCCGGAGGCGAGCTCGCGGTGCACCTGGCTCTCGGTCGTGCGCGCGCCGATCGCCCCCCAGGCGATGAGGTCGGCGATGAACTGGGGCGTGATCGTGTCGAGGAACTCGGTGCCGCTCGCGAGGCCGAGCTCGGCGATGTCGCGGAGCAGGCCGCGGGCGACGCGGAGCCCCTTGTTGATGGAGAAGCTCCCGTCGAGATTCGGGTCGTTGATGAGCCCTTTCCAGCCGACCGTGGTGCGCGGCTTCTCGAAATAGACGCGCATGACCACGAGCAGATCGTCGCTCAGCCGATCGCGCGCCTCCCGGAGCCGCTCGGCGTACTCCAGCGCCGCCTTGGGGTCGTGGATGGAGCAGGGGCCCACCACCACGAGGAGCCGGTCGTCGTCGCCCGTGATCACGCGCTCGGCCTCCTTGCGGGAGAACGTCACGGTCTCGGAGGCCGAGGGGCTGACGGGGATCTCCTCGATAAGGATGGCAGGGGGAATCAAGGGCCTGAGCCCCGCAATACGAAGGTCGTCGGTCGAGTAGTACATCGTTGGGAGATCCAGCATAGCGCGACGCGATATGCCCCGACTACCTGAGCGTGGGACGGAAGGCGTCCAGTTTCCTGTATGGTTGAAAATTTCTAGCATATCGGCGTCCGGGCTGCGGAGGGCGTCCGGGCTGCGGAGGGCGTCCGGGCTGCGGAGGGCGTCCGGTCTGTCGAGGGCGTCCGGGCTGCGGAGGGCGTCCGGGCTGCGGAGGGCGTCCGGGCTGCGGAGAGCGGCCGTGGAGGCTGGTCCGAGGGCCGGTGCCGGGGAGCCTCGTGCGCCCGCATCGCGGCCCTTCGGGGCGCCACCGCTCACGCGCTCCCCGGCGCGCTGGCATGCTCCGCGCCGACCCTCCGGGAGCGCGGGGGGCTGCTCGGGGGCGGTCGGCCCGGCGCCGCGGGCCGCGCCGGGCCGGCAGCGCGCGCGACCGGCGCGGCCGGCCGCGGGACCCGGCCCCCGGCGTCACGCGCCCCCGGGCGTGGCGATCGCCGGCGCTTTCGCTCCGCGCGGGGCTCCTCCATGAGCGCGCGCAGCGAGGTGAGCGCACGTGCGCGCCACTTGTACGCCGTCGAGAGGGGGATCCCGTGCTGCTCGGCGACCATCGCCATGGGGATGCCTTCGATGTCGTGCTCGACGAGGATCATCTGCTCTTCGGCTTGCAGCGAGCGGAGCCGCGACAGGACGAGCGAGCGAGTCTGCTCCGCGTCGATCTGCTCCTCGGCGTTGGGGCGCTCGTCGGCCACGCGCGGCCCCCCGCCGGACGACAGCTCTTCGCGCCGGTGGTGCGCCCGGTCGCGGTAATGGGCGGCCACGTGGACCGTGATGCGGTTGAGCCACCGCTCCGGCCGGGCGCGCAGCGGGTCGTAGGTGGGAAAGCTCTGATATCCCGCGAGGAACACATCCTGGAGGATATCTCGTCGATCGCGGCGTGGGACCCCGAGCCGCCGGAGCCAGTTCCAGACGGAGGCGTAGGTCTTTCCCCGGAAGAGCCTTACAAAAGCACGCTGTTTATCCAGCGGCATCGATGGAGCGGAAGCGCGGTGCGGTTGTCCCATGCTCGCTCAATTAGGAGCAGCCGAGCCCCCATCTCAAAAAAAGCAATCGACTGATAAAAAAAGATCTTCTGTGCGCACGTGACTGACGATGTCCCCGCGCGGGAGCGCCGTGGACGTCCGGAGCGCCGTGGCGACCCCGCGGCGACCGTGCGATCAGCGCGCCGCCCTGGCGCGGAGCGCGCGCAGGGCCGCGTTCCGCTCCGCGGTGAGGCGGCCTGCCGGGAAGCGCCGTTCGTGCGCGACCAGGAGGCTGTCCGCCTCCGCGTAACGGCCGTTCGAGAGCGCCAGGATCGCGCCGTCGATGAGGGCGCGCTCCGCGGCCATTTCCCGATCATCCGAGGCGAGCTTGCGGTGCGTGGCGGCGGGGGAGGGGAGGGAGGGCGCGCGTCCGGCTCCTTGCGTCGCGGGCCGCCGCGCGGGGGGCGCGGCGCCGTCCGCCCGCGAGGCCCCGGCGCCCGCGGCGGCGGCCCTCCCGCCGTCCGGCGGAGCGTCCGCCGCCAGAGCGGAGCCGGAGGACAGCGTCGCGCCCGCGGACGGCGCCGCGCCGCGGGGCAGCGTCGCGCCCGCGGACGGCGCCGCGCCGGCGGGCAGCCCCGCGCCTGCGGACGGCGCCGCGCCGGCGGGCAGCGCCGCGCCCGCGGACGGCGTGGCCGTCGCCTGGTCGTCAGGGGCCGGGCTCGGGGCATCGCGCAGCGCGTCGAGGGCGAGCGCGACGGCCAGCGCCGCGCCCGCGAGCGTGAGCGCCACGCCCGCGAGCGTGATCGCGGCGCCCGCGGCGGTGTTCAGCGCGCTCGCCACGCCGGCGCCCGAGGCCACGCCGCCCGTGATGGCGAACCTGCGCGGCGAGAGCGCCTCGACGACGCGACGCCAGAGCCTCGCGAGCAGCGAGCGCCCCACCTCGCGATCCGCGCGCGCCTCGTGCACCAGCGCGCTGGCGCTGACGGGCATGACCGCGAGCCCGAGGCCGCGCTGCCGCGCCTGCCACCGCCGCATCGCCGCATTGAGGTCGGCCCAGGCGAGCCGGTGCCGGCTCCACGCGGTGCCCAGCGGGATCGCGAGCTGCTGCGCGATCTCGGCCATGTCGAGCCCCTCGATCTCGTGGGCGACGAACACGAAGCGGCGCTCCAGCGGCACCTCCGCGAGCAGCTGGTCGAGCACGCAGCGTCGGTCCCTCGCGATCACGCGCTGCTCGGAGTCGGGCGTGGCGTCGGGCACCGCCGCGAGATCGTCGAGCGAATGCAGCCGCTCGCGCCGGCGGTGCGCCCGCCGGAAATGGTTCGACGCCTGGTGGGTGGCGATGCCCATGAGCCACGAGCGCACGCTGCCCCGGCTCGGATCGTAGCGCGGCAGCGCGCGGTACGCGCCCGCGAGCACCTCCTGGGCGACATCCTCGACGTCCTGCGCGCGGACGCCGAGGCGGGCGAGGTAGCGGGCGATGAACGCAAGATGTTCGTCGGCGATGTCCTCCATCATCGCGTGGGAAGGCTCCATGGCTGTGCTCTTGCGTGACGGTGACCCCATCTCTTCCCCCCTCGGGCGAGGCGACGTTGCCGTCGCGTCGCCGCTCAACGCGGCGCCCCTGTGCTCCGGACAAGGGCAGCGCGCTGCGCGGGCGCCCCGCGCAGCGCAGAGAGATTGACGACCAGACGGAGCCCGAAGCGCCCTCCGAGCGAGGGCGCCTCCCAGAGCGCGCGCTCCGTGCCGTTGCTCGTGTGCGTGAGGATGAACGGCGTGGCCCGGATCACGATGTCTCCGTAGAGCTGGACGCCGATCTGCTCGGATATTGGCACTTCCAGCCCGGCGCGCGGGCCGAGCGCGAGCCAGAACGAGGGAGCCTCGGTGGTGAGATCGAGGTCGGGGCTGGAGCTGCTCATCGCTCCGAACGACACGAAGCCGCAGGCGAAGAGGCGGTGGACCTGCGCGCACGGCACCACGTTCGCCGCGGCGAGCCAGGTCGAGACCCTGGCCGTGCCGTCGACGCGGAACGTGACGGGCAGATCGAAGCGGCCCTCCAGGCCGAGCGAGAACGACGGGTAGCGGAGCGCGATGCCGAGCGCCGGCCCCGCGCTCGTCGCCTGCAGTATCCCGTGCGACACGAAGCCGTCGAGGCCGGCCTTGAGCTTGGGCCACGCGGGGCGCGGAGGCGCCTCGGGCGGAGCGTCCGGGGGGGGCGCGGGCTCGTCGGGCAACGGGGCCGGCGCGGGGCGCGCGGGGGGCGCGGGCTGCACGCGCAGCGTCGGATCGATCGCGACGCGGAGCGAGAGCGCCATGTTCAGGACGAGCTCCCGACAGTCGTTGTTGTAGGCGACCAGGTGCCGCGACCAGGTGACGGCGCCGGCCGCGTCATGGAGGTCCAGGGTGGCGTGCATCTCCCTGTCCGGCCCCCGGAACACAAGGGCCTTGATCGCCACATCGGCCTCGGGATCCACCGGATCGTAGCCGAGCCGCTGGGCCAGCTCCTCCCGCAACAGCCGTTCGCGCGGACAGTGCTCGGCCCCCGGAGCGCGCTGGTACTGGAGCTGCACAGCGACCCGTGGCGGCGCGGCGCCGGCGCGCCAGGGCAAGAGGAGGACCGCCGCTACCGCGGCGACGCAGGCGTGGGGGGGGCAGCACCTCGGGGGCTCACCTCCGGGGGGGGCGTCCCGGCGAGCCCCTCGAGGGGCTCGCCCGTCCATCCGCCCCTCCGGGGAGCCCTCGAGGTGCCGCATCCCCCACGCCTGCGGCCGCCCCCACGTCGCCGCGCTCGCCCCGGCGTTCGTCGCTGGTGTTGCTGACATGGTGCCCATCGCGGCGTGATGCCCCGCTCGTCCAGGTCCGGATCACCTCCGGAGCGGCCGCGCTCCCTTCGAGGAGCGGCCGGAGTGCCTCCACTACAAGCATCCCACGGGGAGCACGAGCCCCACGCCGACCACCCCGGTGAGCGGCGGGAGCTGCCACACCTCGCGGTGATTCACCCAGACGGACGGGCGGCTATAGTGGGCGTGCAGCTCGGCGAACCCGCGCAGCGAGAGGTGCTCGGAGAAGAGCCAGTCTCCGCTGACCCGCATGCCCACCGCGCTGATCCAGGGCCTGTGCGACTGAACGCTGACCCCGGGGTCGCTCGTGATCCGCAGCTCGCCGGCGCTGAACACGGCGCACAGCGACAGGGACGCGCGATGTCCGCAGACGTCGAGCGCCGGCATCGCGAGGCTCGCGTGGACCAGGACGCCGTCCGCGAAGGTATCGGCCATGGACGTGAGCATGCGCGCCTCGAGGCCGAGCGACATGCTGGTCCAGCGGAACCTCGTGCCGAAAGAGGCCCCTCCGCCGAGCGCCGGCAAGAGGCCCATCGCGAGCAACGGGGCTGCGGAGATCTCGCCGCGCAACATGTCGTCTTGCACATGCGTCTTCCGTCGAGGTTCAGACCGAGGCATATCAGCGTGCACCGGGGTCGTTGCCATCGAGACAGCGAGCGCGGCGGCGCAACCGGCGCGTAGCATCGGCGTGCCGGCTAGGGTGGCATCTCTGCCGCGCGACGCGGACTGAACACCATGAACCGAAGCGCCCCGCTGCGTCCCGTCCGGCCGCCATCCCCCGTCATGTGCCCCCCTCCTCAACGTCTCCGGCGCCCGTGGGATACCCTGAGTCCCCCCTCACTGTACCCCTACCGTGCGGCGGAGGTGGGCCCGATGTCGCCGCTCCCACGTCGTGATCCTGTAGATACTGACTTTGGAGCGCACGTAAAGCTTTTTGTGTGCCCATGCGGACGCCGGAGAAATGCATTCCGTTTTGGCCTTCTGAATTCTCTCGGTCGAGAGATTTTCGTCGGACAGATTCTCCGGCCCGTCGCTGCCTGCGCCCATGTCCTGGTGCACTGGCTGCGCCTGACCTGCATCAGGATTTGCCGGAGTTTGCGACGCTCCGGGCGTCCAGGGGGCCTGTCCGGGCCTGTTGCTTCATTTCTTGCCTGGACGTGTCGTGCAGCAGAAGGTGCTCGGCTCCAGGAGCTTGATCTCTCCCACCAGCTTGCCACCACCCGGCTCGCAGCTGCCGGGGTCCTGGGATGGCAAGGTGGTCCCCCTGGACGGGCGAGGCGCCTCGACCGGCGGCAGGGGGGGGGCGTCTGCGTCTGCGTGCGGCGCGGTGCTGGACGTGCGGAGGGCGAGCGCGCCCGCCTCGATCCGGTGGGACGTGGCCGGATCCGGGCACACGTCGCGTGTGGGAGGGCCGCACGTGCACGGCGTGCAGCTCCGCTCGTCGCGCCTCTTGCCGAAGAGCACGAGCTTTTCCGGATAGTCCTGCGGGCAGCTCACCTCTCCCTCCCCGAGGTGCATGATGCATTGCGAGAAGCCGTGCGCGTGTTCCTCCGGTGCGCATGTCTGCGACGTATCGTTTCCACACGTGTCTTCCCGGATCACGCCTCGGCATGCCCTCCCGATGCGCGACCACGGCGAGAAAATGAGGCGCGGCACCGGAGGGCTCTTGACCATGGGATCGCACCGGCTGACCGTGGCCTCTCGAGGGAAGAGCGGGTAGCTCCCGTTCAGCAGGCACGGGCCAGGCCCCGGGCAAACGCTGTTCGCGCTGCCCGGGGTGTGGCCAGGCGCGGGCATCGTTTCAGGGGTCAGCGGCGGGGTGGTGACGATGAGGTCGTCACGCTTCACGCAGCGCGGCGTGCCGCACATGCACGGGTCGCATCCCATGACGTCGTTGGGATCGGTGTAGCCCTGGAATACGAGGGTGGGGGCGCTGTCAGGGCATGGAGGCAGATCCATGATCGTCCCGTACCAGAGCAGGGCAGGGCCGGCGAAGCCTTCGGGAGGTCGGGAGACGCACTCCCCGCTGCACGCACCGCACCGGGCCATGCACGCCGCCGGGTCGGGATCCCCGCTGCACTGCTGTTCGCACGACAGGAAATCGATGCCGCCGGTGATCCCGCAACCGCCCACGCACGCGATGAACACCAAGACAAGGGCGAGATGGGGCGCGTTCATGAGACCTCCTTAGTCAAGCGCGAGCTCGCGGTGCTTGCCTTAGTACAGATCCAGCGCCCTTCGGCGAAAACGAGCCTCCCGGATCCAGAAAACGGCCAGTGGAACGCATTCCGGTTTGACGCTGTGAATTCTAAACAAATGTGGCGGAGGAACGCCTTTTCCTGCGAGGTGCGGGGCAGTCGTGGAGCTGCTTTGATCGAAACGAGGATCCGCTGTGCTCCGTCCAGGGGGGCCAATCCTCCACGCTTCGGCGGCGCGGCGCCCCTGCGACACGCTCGGCGAGCGTGCCCCCGGCGAGCTCGACGGAGCGGCCATCGGACAGCGACGCCCCCGACCGCGCCGGCGCCGTCAGACTTCCGTCCATATTGTTCGGCCTGTGGAAGGCGGTCGATCGCGGCTGGCAGGACAGGTTCGAGCGCGGGCCGAGCGTCGCGCTGCGCTGGATGGCGCTCACGGCGCGCCATCGCGGGCGGGCACCTGGCGCGTCGGTGGAGCTCGCCGCGTCGGCCGCGCATCGGCAAATTCCTGCTAGAGCAGCGCTCCGCTCGGCCGGGGCGCGCTCTCGGAAACCTGGAACACGAGGCGGCGGGGGGAGGCGCCTGATACTCTCCCCGCCCTCTCCGTTCCCGTGAACCGTGACCATCTTCAAGAACGGTGCCGGCCAGGAGAGCGCGAGCACGCGTTCTCCCGGGGACCGGGCGCCGGCGTCTGGAGTCTCAGTGCAGCAGGGTCTTCTCGAAGCCATCCGCAAAGCCTGTCTCCCGGGCCTCTGGTCCCAGGGGGTGAAGCTCGCCCGCGAGGGCGCCGCCTTCGGCCGCGAGGACCGCGGCGATGCCGTCGTGATCCGCGTCAAGGCGGCGGGGCAGCCCGTCGCGCCCACCGTCACCCTCTACCCCGCGGACGCCGAGTGGACCTGCGACTGCGGCGGGAAGGTCGACCCCTGCGCCCACGCCGTCGCGGCGGCCATCTCGCTCTCGCAGCCGGCCGCGCAGGGCGCGCAGGGGCAGCCCGCCGCGGCGGGGCAGGCGCAGGGCCAGCCGGCCGCGCAGGGGAGCGCCCCGGCCGGGCCTGCCGCTCGGGCGGCGCGGCTGCGGTACCGGCTCCGGCGCAAGGGCCTCGTGCTCGCGCTCGAGCGGATGATCGTGCACGCGAGCGGCGCCGAGGAGCCGCTCCGGGTCTCGCTCGCCAGCCTCGCCGGGCGCGGCGCGCGGGGGCCCGTGAGCGCCGACCGGCCCGGGCCGAGGCTGCCCGAGCTCTACCCGACGCACGAGGACCTCGCGGTGGACCGGCTCGTGGGCCAGAAGCAGCACGGCTATTTCCCCTCGGACCGCCAGCCCGAGCTCTTCGCCGCGCTGGCCGGCGCCGCCGACGTGGAGCTCGACGGCGCGCCCATCCGCGTCTCGAGCGAGGCGATCGGCCCCCGCGCGGCGGTGCGGGATCACGACGACGGCGTGGTGCTCGTCGTCGAGCGGGATCCGCGCATCGACGAGGTCATCGCGTCGGGGGTCGTCCGCTGCGGCGACACGCTGCACCTGCTCCGGGAGACGGACCTCACGGGCCCGAAGCTCGAGCGGCTGCCGCTCCGGCGGGGGTTCTCGCGCGGGGATCTCGGCAAGCTCGTGACCCAGGTCCTGCCGGAGCTGAAGAAGCGCGTCCCGGTCACGATCCTGAGCCAGCGGCTGCCCCGCGCGGGCGGCGCGTCCCGGCCGCGGATCCAGCTCGATCTCAGCCAGAAGGACCACACGCTCTCGGTCGTCCCCACCCTCGTGTACGGCGATCCGCCGGAGGCGCGCATCGAGAACGGGCGGCTCGTGCACCTGTCCGGCCCCGTGCCCATCCGCGACGAGGCCGCGGAGCGCGAGCTGCTCGCCCGGCTGCGCGACGAGCTGCACCTGATCCCGGGCCGCCGGGTCGACTTCGACGGCGCCGAGGCGATCCGCTTCGCCTCGCGCCTCGAGGCGTGGGACGCGCGCGCCTTCGAGGGCGCCCGCGGCGAGCTCTTCGGCAGGGCCGAGCTCGTGCCGCGCTTCGTCATCCACGATCGCGCCTTCGACGTCGAGTTCGAGCTCTCGGCGGGGCCGGAGGGCGACGGGGCGGGCGACGGCGGCGAGGGCTCCGCCGCGCCCCCGCGGCGCGCGGACGCCGCGGCCGTGATCCGGGCGTGGCAGGACGGCTTGCCGCTCGTGCCGCTGCTCGGCGGCGGCTGGGCGCCGCTGCCCGCGGCGTGGCTCGAGAAGTACGGGGCGCGCGTCGCCGACCTGCTCGCGGCGCGGCGCGACGACAAGGAGGTGCCGCCCGCGGCGCTGCCGGCGCTGGCCGCGCTGTGCGACGAGCTCGAGCACCCGCGCCCGTCGGGGTTCGACAGGCTGATGCCGCTCCTGGACGGCTTCGCGTCGCTCCCCGAGGCGCCGCTGCCGGCCGACCTGACCGCGACGCTGCGCCCGTACCAGCGCCGCGGGGTCGACTGGCTGTCGTTCCTGCGCGACGCCGGCCTCGGGGGGGTGCTCGCCGACGACATGGGCCTCGGCAAGACGCTGCAGACGCTCTGCGCGGTGCGCGGGCGGACGCTCGTGGTCTGCCCGCGCAGCGTCGTGCACAACTGGGCCGACGAGATCCGGCGGTTCCGGCCGGGCCTCCGGCACGCGATCTACCACGGGTCGAAGCGCGCGCTCGATCCCGCGGCCGACGTCACGCTGACGACGTACGCCGTGCTCCGCAACGACGTCGAGCGGCTCGCGGCGCAGGCCTGGGACGTGGTGGTGCTGGACGAGGCGCAGGCGATCAAGAACCCGGACAGCCAGGCGGCGCGGGCGGCGTACGCGCTGCGCGCCGAGCTGCGCATCGCGCTGAGCGGCACGCCGGTCGAGAACCGCCTCGAGGAGCTGTGGAGCCTGCTCCATTTCACGAACCGCGGCCTGCTCGGCGGGCGCGGCGCGTTCCAGGAGCGCTACGGCCGCCCGATCGCGGACGGCGCGGCGGGCGCGGCGGCCGAGCTGCGGCAGAAGATCCGCCCGTTCGTGCTGCGGCGGATGAAGCGCGAGGTGGCGCCCGAGCTGCCGCCCCGCTCGGATACGGTGCTCTACTGCGAGCTGGAGGAGGCCGAGCGCGAGGTGTACGAGGCGGTGCGCGCGGCCACCCGCAAGGACGTGGTGGCGAGGCTCGCGGCGGGCGCGAGCGTCATGGCGGCGCTGGAGGCGCTGCTCCGCCTGCGCCAGGCGGCCTGTCATCCGGCGCTGATCCCCGGCTCCGGCGTCGGTCCCGCGGAGGCGGGCGCGGCGAGGGCGCCGCGGACCGCGCCCTCGTCGAAGGTGACCCGGCTGCTCGAGGCGCTGGAGGAGTGCGTGGCGGACGGGCACAAGGCGCTCGTGTTCTCGCAGTGGACGTCGCTGCTCGATCTGGTCGAGCCGCACCTCACCGCCGCGGGGATCTCGTTCGTGCGCCTCGACGGCGCGACGCGCGATCGCGCCGGGGTGGTGGGGGCGTTCCAGTCGGCGGGCGGGCCCCCGGTGATGCTCATCTCGCTCAAGGCGGGCGGCACCGGCCTGAACCTGACCGCGGCGGATCACGTGTTCCTGCTCGACCCCTGGTGGAACCCGGCGGTCGAGGATCAGGCGGCCGATCGGGCGCACCGGATCGGGCAGGATCGTCCGGTGCTGGTCCATCGGCTGGTGGCGAAGGATACGGTGGAGGAGGGGATCCTCGCGCTCCAGGAGCAGAAGCGCGCGATCGCGGGCGCCGCGCTGGGCGAGGCGGACCGGGCGGTCGCGCTGACGCGGGAGGATCTGCTCGCGCTGCTGGGCTAGCCCGCCTGGCGTAAGGCGCGGGGCGCCACGCGCGCAGCGACGCTCGCGGTTGCGGGCACCGGGGCGCCATCGGAGGATGATGCCGCGATGCGAACCTCCCTCGTGCTCCTGGCGACCCTGACCACGTCGCTCCCGGCATGCTCCGTCAGCGGGCCGCGCGAGCCGGCGCCGGCGCTCGATCCGATCCCCGCGGCGCCCGCTGCGGCGCCCGCCGCCTCCCCGGCGTCCGCGCCGGGCGAGTCGCCGCGGGCGCAGCCGCCGGCGGCGGATGCGTCGCTCGGCACCTGGAGGTCCTCCGCGTGCGCGCCGCGCAGGTACGAGCGCGTGATCTCGTTGGCGGAGGACGGCAGCTTCACCGCGGAAGATCGGGTGTCCCCCTGTCCGCCCCAGGTGAGGTGCATCTGGTCCGGCATCATCCACCGCAAGGGGACGTTCCAGCGCTCCGGCGACACGCTCTCGCTCTCGGTGGCCGACGCGTCGCACGGTCCGGGCGGGCAGCCGTTCCCCGCCACGCTCACCGTCGATCCCAGGACAGGCGCCCTCGTCGAGACGGGCGGCGACGGCGCACCTTGCCCCTACGAGCGATAGCGCGACGTTCGCGAAAGGGCGCCCGCGTGCTATGCACCGCCGCTTCGATGAGCTCCGAGAGCGAACCCACCGGCGCAGGCCGGCCGTTCACGGCCGCCGAGCTCGACGCCTGCCTGAAGGTGCTCGAGTCCCTGGTCGACGACCGCGCGCAGCTCGCCGCCGTCAGCGCCGAGGATCGCCGCCGGCTCCTCCTCGCCGCCGGCCGCGTCTCGCGCCCCGAGCGCGCCGAGCAGCGGGAGCTCGCCAGGGCGTTTCGCAAGCGCGACCGGCGCGCCGAGCGGTCCGCCGACGCCGCGCTCCTCGACGCGGTCGGCATCCGCGTCGCCCGCCGCGAGCCCGTGTTCCGCACCCCGGACGCGCCCGCCCTCGCCCCGCCCCCCGCGTCCGGGGCTCCCGCAGAGCCGCCCCCCGCGTCCGGGGCTCCCGCAGAGCCGCCCCCCGCGTCCGGGTCGCCGGGCGCGCCGCCCGAGCGCGGCGGCCCGGAGCTCGCGAAGCCGCGCAAGTGCTACGTCTGCAAGGCCGAGTTCCGCAAGGTGCACTTCTTCTACGACGCGATGTGCACCGCCTGCGGCGACTTCAACTACCAGAAGCGCAGCCAGACAGCGCCGCTCGACGGCCGCGTCGCGCTGATCACCGGCGCCCGCGTCAAGATCGGGTATCAGGCCGCGATCATGATGCTCCGCGCGGGCGCGCGGGTGATCGTCACCACCCGCTTCCCGCACGACGCCTCGCGCCGCTTCTCGGCCGAGCGCGACTTCGACGTGTGGGGCTCACGGCTCTCCATCTACGGCCTCGATCTCCGCCACACGCCGAGCGTCGAGCGCTTCACGCGCCACCTCCTCCGCACGCTCGATCGGCTCGACTTCATCATCAACAACGCCTGCCAGACCGTGCGGCGCCCGCCCGGCTTCTACGCCCACCTCATCGAGGGCGAGACCGGGCCCGTCCACGCCCTCCCGGCGGCCGCGCAGCCGCTGCTCCGCGACTACGACGCGCTCCGCGCGGGCGGCACGCTCCCCCTCGTCGCCGGCGGCGATCCCGACGCCGGCCTCCGCGAGCCCGCGCTGCTCTCCCAGATCCCCGGCCCAGGGGACGAGCCCCTCGACGACGTGCTCTTCCCCAAGGGGCGTTATGACGCCGACCTCCAGCAGGTCGATCTCCGGGCCATGAACAGCTGGCGCCTGACCCTCGCCGAGGTCCCGACCGTCGAGCTGCTCGAGGTCCAGCTCGTCAACGCGGTCGCCCCCTTCGTGCTGAACTCCCGGCTCAAGCCGCTGATGATGCGCCGCCCGACGTTCGACAGGCACATCGTCAACGTCTCCGCGATGGAGGGGCAGTTCTACCGCCGTTACAAGACGGACAGGCACCCTCACACCAACATGGCCAAGGCCGCGCTCAACATGATGACGCGCACCTCCGCGCCCGACTACGCGAAGGACGGCATCTTCATGAACAGCGTCGACACGGGCTGGGTCACGGACGAGGACCCCGCGGCGCTCGCCGCCCGCAAGCTGGAGGAGCACGGCTTCCATCCGCCGCTCGACATCGTCGACGGCGCCGCCCGCATCTGCGACCCCATCTTCTCGGGGCACCTGACCGGCCAGCACGTCTACGGCCAGTTCCTCAAGGACTACATGCCGACCGACTGGTAGCCGCGGCCGCCTCCCGAGCCCGCGCGCCCCGCGCGGCTCACTCGACGCGGACGAGGCGCCGCACCACGGACGCGCCGCCGCGCGCGTCGCGCAGGACCGCCGTGAGCGTGGCGATGCCCGGCTCCGCCGGGGGGATCCACTTCACCGCGTGGTCCTCGATGTAGCCCGTGGCCGCGTCGCTCACCAGCTTGATGCTCCCGTCGAGATCTCCCTGGTCGGCGAAGTAGTCGACCCAGAGGATCTCCTTCAGCGGCTCCAGCTTCGCGTCGGGATCGGGCTCCGCCGCGCCCGGGGAGACGAGCGCGTCGAGGTCGTACGCGGTGCACGCGGTGAACGGATCCTCGGCGCTGCACCCGGCCTCGCGCCGCTCCTCCGCGCCGATCGGGCAGCGCGGCACGGTGGGGATGTCGCCGAAGTCCTCGGGCAGGGGAGCGCCGTCCAGCGCGAGCCCCTGGAGCTCGGGGTTCGCGTTCATTCGCCCGTCGTCGAAGACGTAGACCTGCGTGTAGCCGGCGACGAACCCCTCGGCGCCGAGCCGCCGCCCCTCGGCGTCGAAGCAGCCGACGGGGAAGGCGCCGGCCTTCCCGGTGCCCTCGTCGTCGACGGGACCGGGGGTCCCGGCGCAGGCGACGAAGAACACGTACGCGGTGCCGTAATGCGGGCCTGACGCCGGCCTCTCGCGGCTGGAGACGATGTCCTCCCCGAGCTTCACCGAGTACGTCTCGCCGAAGCCGGGGGACACGCCGTCGAGCGAGGGCAGCGGAGCGCCCGGGGTCCAGCCCTCGAGCTGCCCGGCGAGCTCCGCGAACTGCGGATAGCAGCCGTAGTAGTCGTCGCCGATCGGGTTCTCGCACCCGCCGACCCAGAAGATCGAGATCGGCCGTGCCCCCTCGTCGGGGCTCGTGGCGGCGTCCTGGTAGTGGATCGTGAAGCTCACCGTGTCGCCGGGGAGGGCGTACGGCTTGTCGGCGACCACCGCGAAGACGCGGAGCCCGCGCACGACGCTCGGCGGATCGAAGCCCGCGACGCACCCGGAGGAGATCGCCGGCGCGGCGATCGCGCCCGTCGCCAGGGCCGCGAGCAGCGCGCGCCGCCCCCTGCGCCCGCGGCCCGCGCCGGCGCGCCCGCCCCCGCCCCCGCCCCCGCTCGCTCGCGTCGGTCCCACCTCAGAACTCTCCTCGCACGCCGATGCTCGGCAAGATGGGCAGCCCCGTGACGTACTGGCGGGCCGTGTAGTTGTGGTTGTACTGGATGGCCTCGCTGTTGGCGTTGTTGTAGACGTTCTGCACGTCGAGGTAGCCCGAGAGCCGCCAGCTCTTGAACTTCCACGTCTTGTCGAGGCGCACATCCAGCTGATGGAACATGGGCAGCCGCTCGCTGCTCGGGCCCGAGAACGGGATGGGCGTATAGGTCCCGGTGGGGGCGTGGAAGAGCGCGTTGGTGCGGTACGGATCGCAGCTCTGCTCGTGGACGTTGCAGACGTTGGGGGTGATCAGGTTGCCCGAGACCAGGCGGAAGCGGGCGCCGAGCTCCCAGCCGCCGCCGAGGCGGTAGCTGCCGAGCACCGTCAGGATGTGGGTCTGATCGAACGACACGAGGCGCTCCGCCTCGCCGGGCTCCGGGACCCGCGTGCTGCGGGACAGCGTGTAGGCGGCCCAGCCGAAGAAGCGGTCGTCGGGCTTGTACTTGAGCAGGAACTCCCCGCCGACGACCCTGCCGGAGCCGACGTTCTGGTAGTCGAGCTGGACCGACGCGGGCCTCGTCACGCCGACGATGAGCTCGTCGAGCTGCTTGTAGAACCCCTCGGCCGACGCCTCGATGTTCCGGGTGAGCTCCTGCTCGACGCCGACCGCATAATGCAGCGCCCGCGTCGACTTCAGGCCCGGGTTGCCGAGCGGCGGGATCACCTCCTGGAACTGCGGCGGCTGGTGGAACACGCCGACGCCGCCCTTCACCGTCGTCCGCGGGAACCCCTCCACGACGTCGACGCGGCCGTTGACGCGCGGGCTCACGGTGGCCTGCTGGTTCAGGTCCTGGTAGTCGAGGCGCAGGCCCGGGACGATCTTCGCCCGGGCGGTCGGGGCGAGCTCGAGCTCGGCGTAGGCGGCGGGGTAGAGGAACGAGCCCTCGCGCGAGATCTCCTGGAGCGTGCGCGTGGAGAACGGCTGGTTCCGCGGCTCGCCGGGGCGGCCCGGCCCGGGGCCGCGGAAGCTCACCGCGTACAGGCCGCCGAACACGTCGAGGCCCGCGTTGAGGCCCACCCCCTTCGACAGCCGCCGCGAGTACTCGAGGCGCCCGGAGAGCGAGCTCAGGCCGACCTTGAAGAAGATCGCCCCGATCCCGAAATCGAAGTCGTCGCGCGCGAGAGCGAGCGCGCCGTCGAGCCGGTCCTTGTCGGTGAGCTCGTGGTCGTAGCGGACCTGCAGCCGTTGAAACGACGTGTGCAGCCCCACGTTGCCCGCGAGCGCCGGCTCGTTCGGCGCCGGCTCGCCGAGGAGCACCTCGAGGGCGTCGTCCGAGCCGAAGAACACGAGGCGGAGGCGCGACGAGGGCGTCGGCTCGCCCTCGAGGAGGATCTGGTAGTCGTGGTAGACCGGCGCCTGGGTCACGCCCGCGCCGGCCGCCTCGAGCACGGGGCCGAACGACTCGCCGATGTAGCTGCGCCGGCCCGCGATCGCGAAGCGGACCTGCTCGAGGTACGGCACGCGCCCCTCGAGCAGGAAGCGGGCGTCGATGAGGTCCATCTGGACCAGCCCGTGGAGCTCGCCGTCCTCGCTCGGCGATCGCAGGCCGACGTCCACGATGCCGCCCTGCACCCGGCCGTACCTGGCGCTGAAGTTGCCCGGGTAAAAGTCGATCTTCTCGAGCATCTCGGTCGGCACGACCGAGGAGAGGCCGCCGAAGTGGTAGATGAGCGGCACCTGCGTGCCGTCGACGAAGGTCTGCGTGTCCTGCGGGCCGGAGCCGCGCACGAGCAGCAGGCCGGCGAGGGTGGGGGGGCGCGCCACGCCGGGCAGGTTCTGGAGCGAGCGCAGCGCGTCGCCGTTCGTGCCGGGGATGCGGTTGATCTCGCGCTGCTCGATCGTGCGCTTCGTGACCTCGCGGGGCGGGCGCTCGCCGCGGACCGTGACCTCGAGGCCCTCGCCGCGCGGCAGGAGCCGGTACTTCACCTCGGTCTGCTCCCCCGCGGCGATCTCCTCCTCGACGGAGAGCGGCTCGAAGCCGGGCGCCGCGACGGTGACCTGGTACCGGCCCGGCGGCAGATCGACGAAGGCGAAGGCGCCGCCCTCGTCGGTGGTGACCTCCGGCGGGACGGACGCGGCCGGGGCGTCGCCGGCGCCGGCGAGGCGCGCGAGCGAGATCGTGGCGCCGGCGAGCGGGACATCGCCGCCGCTGGCGAGCACGGCGCCGCGGAACGTCTCGACGGGCCTCGCCGCCTCGGCGGCGGCCGGCGGCGGCTCGGCGGGCTTCAGCGTGAACGAGTAGCGGTACAGGATGCGCGCCGCGGCGGGGGTGCCGTCGGCGCGCCGGGCGGGCTCGAACTCGAGCTTCCGGGCCGCGGCCACGGCCGCCTCGTCGAGGCCGTGCCCGGCGCCCTCGATGACGACGGCCTGCCTCACGCGCCCGTCGCGATCGATGTCGAGCTGCAGGGTCACCGCCCCCTCGATCCCCTGCCTCTCGGCCTCGGGCGGGTACTCCGGCGGCGTGTAGTTGAGCGCCCGCGGCGGCGTCGCCCGCCCTGCCGGCGCGGGGGCGGCGGTCGTGGTGGAGGGAGGCGTCGGGATCGCGCCGCCTTCGCCCCGCGGCACGCTCGTCGGGCCCGGGGTCGCGGGCGGCGCCGGCTGCTCCTGCGGGCCTCGCTGCTGCGCGAGCGCCGGGCCGGGCGAGAGCGCGGCGACGATCAGCGCCGCGAGCGCCGCCGCGCCCGGCCTCCGCGAGCGGCGCGGGGACGGGCCGTCGGTGCGCGTAAGGGCGGGCGCCTGCGTCACCACGGGATCACACCGGGTCACGCCGCTTGAGGACCGCGCACAGCGTGACGAGGATGATGGCGGTCATCCCGGCGAGCACCGCGAACGGCACCCAGGTCTGATCGTACGAGGTGAAGCCCCACGCCCCCGCGTAGTTGTCGGCCGCCATCTGCGCGATGGCGCACTTGAACCTGCCGCCCTCGATGAAGTCCGCGGGGCTCGAGTCGGCGCGGTGCAGATCGATGACCCAGGCCGGATCCTCCGCGACCGCGCGCCGCTCCGGCGCGATCGCCCCCTCGAACCCCCAGCGCGCCGGGATGATGTACATGAGCGGCCGGAGGTGCGGGACGGTCGTCATCGGCACCATGAGCCCGCCGAGGACGACCTGGGGGATGAGCGCGATCGGCGTGAGGGCCATCGCCGCCTCGGACGAGGCGACCACCGTGGAGAGGAGCAGCCCCAGCGCGACGGCGCTGAGCGAGGTCGCGGTCAGCGCGGCGAGCTGCATCGCGAACGCCTCCGCGCCGCCGTGGAAGCCGAGGGCGAAGAACACGATGGCGAGCAGGACGGTGCACTGGATGACGCAGAACCCGGCGAGCAAGAGGTACTTGGAGAGCACGTAGTTGACGAGCCCCAGGTTGACCATGCGCTCGCGGAGGTAGATGGCCCGCTCGCTGACGATCTCGCGCGCCGCGTTGGAGGTCCCGAACCAGACCGCGGCGACGACGAGGAAGAAGATCGCCGCGGTGTGATCGGTGGTGACCTCCATGTTCTTGAGGACGTCGGTCCCCTGGTCCCCGCCGCCGGCGCGGCGGCCGAGCTCCTGGAGGGCGCCGAGGCACCAGGCCGGGATCGCCTTCTCCTGCCCGCCGAAGACGATCGCGAGCAGGACGCCGATGATCGGGGCCTGGAGGAGCATGATCGCGGTGCCGCCGACGTCGCGGATCTTCACCTTGAAGTAGCGCGACAGGAGCAGGCCGAGCTGCCCCGTGGTCGTGGCGCGGCCGGCCGGGATGCCGCGCTGCCCCTGCCCGGTGCCGATCTCCCGCCGGCCGGAGTACATCCGCCGGTAGGTCGGGTTCGCGTCGTTGAAGAACTCCTTGCGCCACTCGATCGCCGCGAGCTTCCGGGCCTCGCCGCGCGACACGTTCGGGTCGCGCGCGCGGAGCTGGTCGAAGATGGGCCGCTCCCGGAGCGCGAGCATCTCGAACATGTCGCGCGGGTTGTCGATGTCGTTGGGCTGGCCGTGCCGCTCCTTCCAGGTGCCGAAGAAGCGGTAGGCGTCGGGCCGGGTCGGCCCGAAGAACATCGGGATGCCGCCGTAGCCGAGGATGAGCGCGTGGCTGAACTTCTCGAACTCGTCCTTCGCCGGCTGGTGGATCGTCATGATGATCGTCTTGCCGGTGGCCTTCGTGAGGTCGTGCAGCAGGCTGATCAGCGCGGTCGTGTCGTCGGCGGCGAGGCCCGAGGTCGGCTCGTCGAGGAAGAGGATGACGGGATCGGTGACGAGCTCGAGCGCGATGTTGACGCGCTTGCGCTGGCCGCCCGAGAGGATCTTGTTCTCGGGCTTGCCGATCTGCAGGTTCTTGACGCCCTCGAGGCCGAGGTCCTTGATGGTCTGCTCGACGCGCGCGTCGATCTCCTCCTCGCTGTAGTCGGGCGGCAGGCGGAACTTCGCGCTGTAGCGGACGGCCTCGAAGACCGTGAGCTCCGGGTGCACGAGGTCGTCCTGCGGCACGTAGCCGATGGAGCCGCGGAGCGTGTCGTAGATGTTGTAGAGGTCCTCGCCGTTGATGCGGACGACGCCGCTCGTCGGCGGGAGGTAGCCGTTCAGGGTGAGCAGGAGCGTCGTCTTGCCGGCGCCCGACGGCCCCATCAGCGCGATCATGTCGCCCGGCAGCGCCTTGAACGACACGTTGTCGAGCAGCGTCTTCTGCTCCTGGGGGTTGTCGCGATCGGGGACCTGGAGGGTGAGGCTCCACGCCTCGATCTCGTAGAGCGGGCGCCCCGCCCATCGATCGGCGGCGTACTCCTCTTGGACGAGCTCGACGGCGCCCGCGCCCCCCATCTCGATCTGGAGGGGCATGGGCCCGATGTAGATCTTCTCGCCGCTCTGTACGGAGATCTTCTGGCCGGGCGCGATGCGGTTGCCGCGGACGTAGGTCCCGTTGGCGCTGCCGCGATCCTCGACGTAGAGCTGCCCGTTGAGCGAGTGCAGCAGGGCGTGGTGGCTCGACACCTGGGGGTGGGCGAGCACGATGTCGTTGTCGGGGGTGCGCCCGATCTGCTTGACGTTCGAGCCGCCGCCGGAGAAGTCGAGCTGGCCGAGGACGGTCTTGTTCTTTCTTCCGGGCGCGCCGGCCGCGGGCACGGCCGACGCGGCCAGCGCGGGCTGCGGCGCGTGGCCGCCGGGGGCGGGCTGCGGCGCGTGGCCGCCCGGGGCGGGCTGCGGCGCGTAGCCGCCCGGGGCGGGCTGCGGCGCGTAGCCGCCCGGGGCGGGCTGCGGCGGCGGCCCGTAGCCTGCCGGCGCGGGCTGCTGCGGGAGGGCGCTCGGGGAGGGCATGGCGGAGGGCGCGCCGGGCAGCGCCGATTGCCGCGCTGCCTGGGCGAGCTGCGCGAGCAGGGACACCTGCACGGGGACGGGCCCGAAGGCGACGGCGCCCTGGGGATCGATGGGCGTCGGCGCGCCGGGGGCGATGCGCTGCGCGCCCACGTAGGTGCCGCTCGTGGAGTTGTGGTCGATGACCATCATGCGATCGAGCGTGACGGTCGCGTGCTGGCTCGAGACGCTCGGGTGCTGCAGCACCAGCGAGGCGCGCGCGGGGTCTCGCCCGATCACGATCTGGCCGGGCGCGGGCGTGAGCGTGCCCGGTGACGCCAGCATCAGCGTGATGGCCGGGTGGTTGAGCGGGACCGGCGTCTGCGCGACGAGGAACTGCGTGCGGAAGTCGAACGGGATCTGCTCCCCCGGCGCGAGCGCCCGGCCGTTGGCCGACGCGGGCCCTTGCCCGCAGGCGAAGAGGAGCTTGCCCCCGCCGTGGTTGACGATGCGCGCGTGCTCGGGCAGGACGCCGGGAGCGACGAGCACCACATCGCAGGTGGGAGCGCTGCCGATCGTGATGCTTTGCTTGCCAAGCCCCGGGATCATGCGGGCCGCGTTTCACCACAGGCCGTTGGGGAGGGCAAGGAAAGAGGCGCGCCGCGCGCGCGTCGTCGAGGCGGCGCGGAGGTGCGCGCGCGAGGCGCGCGTGTGTCGATCCGCGCGATGCGAACGGCGAGCCTGGCGGGGGGACTCTCCCGCTTTTCGGACGGAGCTCCAGGGCGGAGCGTGATTACGGCCACGGGGCCGGGGGGCTCAGCGCATCACAGGTCGAGGAGCATGAAGCCGGCGCGGGCTTCTTCGAGGGAGGGCGTGCGGTTCGATTCGGGCTCGTCGTCGATGTCGGCTGGCGTGATGTCGTTGTCGTCGCCGTACTCGAGCTCCTGATCTCCAGGCATGGAGCCACCTCCGGAGGATTAGGCTAATCCGGACTCCGGTCCCACTTCAATCGCATTTCGCAGCCGGGGCCGGGGGCGCGTACCGTGCACGCGACGCGGGCGCTGGCGCTGGCGGTTCGTCGCATCAGCTCGCGTCAGCCCGCGATCACGTTCCAGAGCAGGATGGCGAGCAGCAGGGCGACCGTGGCCGAGATCCCGGCGATGACGATCACGGTGATGCCGCGCGGGGTGCGCACGGTGGTCGGCACGGACAAGGGCGCGGAGGTGGAGACGGGGCCGGAGAAGCTCGGCGCGGGATCGTGGGCAGGCGCGATGCGAGGCGCGGCCGCGGCGTAGCCCTGGGGGAGCGGCGGGGCGGGCGCGAGGAGGTGGGGGTGCGGGGCGCCGGCGGGGGGGCCGCCTGGCGCCGCAGCACGGAGCCCTGGGAAGGGCGCGGCGGCCGCGGCGGCATCCTGGACGGCCGGGTGAGGCAGCGCGGCGGGGGCGGTGCCGGGGTGAGGCAGCGCGGCGGGGGCGGCGCCGGGGTGAGGCAGCGCGGCGGGGGCGGCGCCGGGGTGAGGCAGCGCGCCGGGGGCGGCGCCGGGGTGAGGCAGCGCGGCGGGGGCGCCCGTGGGAGGCAGCGCTCCGTGGGCGCCGGGGGGAGGCGGTGCGCCGGGAGAAGGCAGCGTGCCGCGGGCGTCGGGGGGAGGCTGCGCGCCGTGGGCGCCCGGGGGAGGCATCGCTCCATGGGAGATCGAGGGCGGCGCGAGGGCCGAGGGGACGCTCAGAGGGATGGGGGACACGACGGCGGGCGCGTTCGGCGCGTGCACGTGCGGCACAGGCGCAGGGGAGCCCGGCACGGTCGGGGGCGGCGCCGGAGCGGCGTCCGTTGCTGTTGGGCGGAGCCCAGGCGCGTTGTCGGGAGCCGTGGGGGCCAGCAAAGGCGCGTTGTCCGCGGCCGTGGGAGCCAGCAAAGGCGCGCTGTCCGCGGCCGTGAGCTCCATCCCAGGCGCGTTGTCGGCGGCCGTGGGGGCTAGCCCCACCATGTCGTGCGCCGCGGTCGGGCGAAGCGCGGGCGGACCGTCAGCGGCCGTCGGGCGGAGCGCAGGCGTGCCGTCCCCGACCTCCGGGCCTGCGGCGGCCACGGCCGGGTCCGCGCCTGCGGAGGCGTCGGTCGCTGTCGGTCGCACGCCGGCCGGCGCATCGGTCGCTGTCGGTGATACCGGCTCCCACGGCGCGACAACCGCGGACGCGGCGGCCGCAGGCGCAGCCGCCGCAGGCGCGGCGGCCGCAGGCGCGGCGGCCGCAGGCGCGGCGGCCGCAGGCGCGGCCGCCGCAGGCGCGGCGGCCGCAGGCGCGGCGGCCGCAGGCGGACCGTGGCCGGAGGCATGCGGCGCCATCGCGGGGTTCCGCCGGCTCATCGCTGCCTCATCGGGCCGCGTCATGGCGAGGGTGTCGTGCGGCCCCAGAGCGCGCGGTGTGTCGCCGCTGCCGGCGCCGCCGGCGACGCCGGGCGGACCCTGCGCGATCGTGAGCGAGCGGTTGCCCGCCTCGAGCACGCGGGCCATCTGCACGGTGATGTTGTCGTGGCCGCCGCGGTGGTTGGCGAGCTGCACCAGCATCCGGCAGGCGTGATCGACCGAGCCTGACGCGAGCGCCTGCCGCGTGCATCCGAGGATGTCCGGGTTGAGCACGAGGTCGGTCAGGCCGTCGCTCGCCAGGATCAGCACGTCACCCGGGTACAGCTCCATCGGCTCGGGCCGAACCTCGACCTCCACCTCCGGTCGCATGCCGAGCGCGCGCGTGATCTTGTTCGCGTCGGGGTGGCCGATGGCCTGCGCCTCGGTGATCATGCCCGCGTCGAGCATCCCCTGCACCATCGAGTGATCGCGGGTGAGCGGGTAGATCTGGTTGGCCCGGATCACGTACGCGCGGCTGTCGCCGACGTGCGCGATGTCGACGCCGCGATCGTGGAGGATCATCGCCACGACGGTCGATCCGGGCCGGACGCGGTTCTCCGCCGGCCCGCCCAGCCGGTAGACGCGGCGCCCCGCTTCCTCGATCGCGGCCCTGAGCACCGCCCTCGGATCCACGGTGGCCGGCGTCTGCTCGATCACCTCGAAGATGGTCGTGATGGCGGTGCGGCTCGCCTCGCTGCCCCCGTAGTGTCCTCCCATGCCGTCGCAGAGGACGCAGAGGTGACCGAACTGGGTCTCGGCGTAACCGCACGCATCCTCGTTGACCTGCTTGTTCGGATCCCGACCCGGATCGCTGGCCTGGGAGAACTCGATCTTGAGGTGCAGGGAGGACTCGGTCGGGGGCATCATGAAGGGGGCATCGGTGGGGGCGGGACGCCGGGCCCCGGATCACGCTACTCCAAACGGACGCTGAACTCGACGGGACCGAACCGCAACGCGGCGCCGGGCGGCACGGGCGTCCAGGCGGCGGCGGCGATGCGCTGGCCGTTCACGTACGTCCCGTTGTTCGAGCCCTCGTCCCGCACGAACAGCTGGCCGGCCTCGAGCTTCACGCTCGCGTGCGTGCCGGACACGCGCGGCTCGGAGAGCAGGATCTGGCACGCTGCGCCGTCGCGGCCGGCGCGCATCTCGACGCCGGGGTGCACGGTGAAGATGCCGGCCGCCCCCGAGAGCGTCGCCCGGCTGAAGCCGCCCGGAGGAGGCGCCATCCCCGGCCCGCCGCCGTACATGAAGTCGCCCGGAGGAGGGGGCGCCGGCGCGTAGGGCGCAGGCGGCCCGCCCGCGACGATGGGCCTCGGCGGCGCCGCCGCCGTCGCGCCGCGGCGCCGCCCGGAGCCGCCGCGGAAGATCGACACGAGCAGCAGCACGATGACGACGCCGCCGAACGTCACGCCGCCGATCAGCAGGTACGGCAGCGGCGCCTCCTTCGCCTTCAGCGTGAGGATCTTGTCGGCCGTGACCGCGCTCGTGCGCCGCGCCTGGTTGTCGTAGACGATGAGGCGCGCCGTCATCTGGTCGCCCTTGCCCACGAGGAACTTGTCCGTGTCCGGGAGCTCGAACTCGACGACGCTGTCACCGGCCGTGATCGCCTTGCCGCGCATCCCGCTCTCGATCAGCGTCCGCTGCGCCTTCTTGGCGTCCTCGATGCTCCCGCCCTGCAGCGTCTGCGGCGCGGCCTGGTTCTTCGGGACCATGTAGATCTCGGCCCGCTGCGCGTTGCCGCCCCAGCAGAAGTTGCCGAAGATCTTGACCGTGCCGCCGGGATAGAGCGGCTCCTTCTTCGCGGCGCGATCGGTCGCCTCCCGGTCGACGTCGAGCGGCCACGCGGTCGGATCGAGCCCGAGGGGGACGTTCTGGAACGTCGCGTCGCCCGCGATCGGCGGATCCGTGTTGACGAAGGCGAGCTTGAAGGTCTGGGTCATGCTCGGCGCGACGCACGACACCCGCCACTTCACGATGTGCATCTTGTTGAAGCGGGTGCGGATCGCGTTGACGATGTTGGCCGCGCGCCGCTCCTGGCCGTTGCGCACCACGCTGAAGAAGCCGCCGATCTCGGTGTTCGCCAGCCCCTCCATGAACTCGCGCGCGTTCGCCGAGAACTCCTCGACGAGCTGGCTCGGGAACCAGATCGAGATCGCGGGCACCGGCGTCTTCGGCAGGACGTCGTTGTCCTCCTGGAAGCGCCCCTTCGTCAGGAAGTCCCGGAGGGCGTGCGCCGCCGCGGCGTTCGACATCGGATCCGCGCCGGCCGAGCCGTTCGAGAGGAGCACCATCGCCTGGTGCATCGGCACCGCGAGCCCCTGGCCGGCGTTGCCGAGCTCCTTGAACGCGTCGGTCGCGGCGTTCTTGATGATCGTGAAGAGCGGCCGCGTGCGGCCCTGCGTCGGGTAGGTGCGCGTGACGCCGGCGATGGTCTGCGCCGCCGTCTGCTTGTTGCTCACCCACTTCGAGTCCTCGACGACGCCGCGGTCGTTGAAGAACATCACGTTGACGATGTCGTTCGGCTGCATCGCGTTCACGAACGCGTTCGCGACCGCCTTCGCCTCGTCGAAGCGGGTGCCCATGCTCGACGCGGCGTCGATCAGGATGAGCCACGCCGTCCCGACGCCCGGCTGGCCCGCGTTGTCGCCCCAGCGCGCCTTCGACTCGAACTTCGCCGGCAGATCGGTCCCGTCGACCGTGACGGACAGGATCGCGTTCTTCTCCGGGAAGTCGAAGGACGAGTAGAGCGCCGACGGCTGCTCGAGCGCGTCGGCGACGCAGTCGAGGTTCGCGTTGCCCGTGAGCGTCGCGCATCTGCGGGTGAGATCGCTGAGGCGCTTGTTCTGCACGATCTCGAGCACGGTCGTGAGCACGGGCGAGCCGTCCACGGTGCTCGCGCGCGGATCGATGCGGAGCAGGTGCGCCTCGGGCGCGGCCTCGGCGCGGCGCTGTCCGGCGAGGAGCGCGAGGAGGGCGGTGGCGAGCGCGAGGAGCGGGGCGCGGAGCAAGGCCTTGCCTCCGCGCCCGCCGCGACGGGTGGGGACGCTCACGGGGTGGATCGGGCGAGTCGCATCATGAGAGGGGATCATGCGTGGGGATCTCCAGCGAGCGCGAGGGAGCAGAGGAGCGCTCCCCGCGCGAGCGGGGCGGCCGCCGCGCTGGTGGCGACGGCTATCCGGTTGGTTTTCACGCAGCCTGGCAGGGGCGCCAGGCGCCGGTCGAACGTCGCGGGGGAAGGGGGCCAGGTCGGCAACGCCTCTCCTCGAGCGGTGGGCCCGCTAGGCCCGCGCGGCCACGCTGAACAGGATGACGCTGAAGCCGCCGAAGCGGATCTTGTCGCCATCGCGCAGCTCGCGCCGGCCCTGGAAGCCGATCGCCTCCTCGTTGTGGAACGTGCCGTTGGTGGATCCGAGGTCGGCGAGGAGGATTCGACCGCCGTCGACATCGAGCGTCGCGTGGTGGGTCGACGTCGTCCCGTGGGCGATCTCGATGTCGACCTTCTGCCCCGTCTCGGCGCGTCCGACGACGTTCTTGCCTTGCCAGAGCGGCCAGAACCTGCCCATCGGGTCGTCCTGGAAGCTCACGAGGAAGCCGGCGAGGGCGCGGCGGCCCTCCCGTCCGCCCCACGCCGGCTGCGGCGCCGGCGTGGGCGGGTGCGCGGCGGCCTGCTGAGGGGGGACATACGGGGGCGGCGGCGCGGGCAGGGGCATGCCCTGCGGCGGCGGGGGCTGCGGCTCCGCGCCGTACTGGCCCAGGCCGGGAGGCGGCGGCACGGGCGGCGGCGCGGACGGCCCCCCCTGGCCCTGGTTCGCGTATGCCGTCTGGTTGAAGGCGTCCCCGCCCATCGGGAAGCCCCCATCGAGGGCGATCGGATGCCCCCCCTCCATGCAGAACGAGCCGCCCGCGGGGATCGGGTGCCCCTGCACGCAGCGCGCCCCCTGCTGCTGCGGCGGCGGATTGAACCCCTGCGGCCGCGGCGGGCCGGGATAGCCGCTCCCCTGCTCCGAGAAGCCCGCGGACGACCCGTAGCTGCCGCTGGGCCCGCCGAAGGGCGGCGGCTCCGGCGGGAACGGCGGCGGCTTCAGCGGCATCGGCGGAGGCGGCTGGGGCGCGCCGAAGTTGCCCGGCTGCGCGCCGAAGTTGCCCGGCTGCGCGCCGAAGGGCGGGGGCGGGCCGAAGCCGGGCGAGCTGCCCTCCGGGGGCTGCGGGAAGCCGGCGGGTGCTCCAGGAGGCGCCCCGAACGGCGCCGGCGGGGGCGGGTCGAAGCTGGACGAGCCGCCCTCCGGGGGCTGCGGGAAGCCGGCAGGTGCTCCAGGCGGAGCCCCGAACGGCGCCGGCGGGGGCGGGTCGAAGCTGGACGAGCCGCCCTCCGGGGGCTGCGGGAAGCCGGCAGGTGCTCCAGGCGGAGCCCCGAACGGCGCCGGCGGGGGCGGACCAAAACCGCCGCTCGGTGAGCCGAAATTGGGGGGAGGCTCAGGGGGCGAGCCGAAGCCCACCGGGGCAGGGTACGGAGGAGGAGGAGGCGGCGGCGGAGGCGGCGCT
The DNA here is from genome assembly GCF_004135735.1 of Sorangium cellulosum. GTDB lineage: Bacteria > Myxococcota_A > Polyangia > Polyangiales > Polyangiaceae > Sorangium > Sorangium cellulosum_F. Next base: position 2,898,162 of record NZ_CP012670.1, read on the forward strand.
CCGAACGCTCCAGGCCCCGGCGGCCCGAGCGGCGAGGCGCACACGGCGCAGAACTTATCGGCGGGGGTCGCGGGCGCACCGCAACGCGGACAGAGCATGGTGATCCTTCTCGGTTTCGCGGCGCTGGGGCGCCGCCGCCGCGAGCATACCGTGGGCGCTCGGCCGAGGATCAAGAAGAAGTACGCGGGAATCCCTGCTGGCGGCCGACCCAGGGGCGTCTGCGCGCGGCGCTGGCGTCGCAGCCACGCGCGCAAAGGCCTCGGCGCTGCGCCGGGGTAGCCGGGTGAGCGTCGAGGCCAGAGCCCGGCGGCGCATGTCGGCCGCCGGGATGCGGGCATCCACGGCGCGATCGGGGCGCCCGCGCTGCTGCGGAGTCAATCCTTCGCGTCGCGAACGCGAGCGGCCTTCCCGGCGAGCTTCCGCAGGTAGAACAGCCGCGAGCGGCGGACCACGCCGCGCGAGACGATCTCGACCTTGTCGATGCGGGGGCTGTGCAGGAGGAAGATGCGCTCGACGCCGACCGTGAAGCTCACCTTGCGCACGGTGAAGGTGCTTCGGACCCCCGCGCGGTGGCGCTTCAGCACGACGCCCTGGAACACCTGGATGCGCTCCTTCTCGCCCTCGACGATCCGGTAGTGGACTCGCACCGTATCGCCGACCCGGAAATCCGGGATCCCCTCGCGGAACATGGGCGCTTCGATCTTCGCGAGGACGTTCGAGGTCTGCATGGTCATTCCTTCAAAGGGTGGGGGATCCGTCGTCGCGGTCCCCTGCTCAAGAGGGGCCAGGACCGCCGCCGTGGGTGGACTGCGTTGGGCGGAGCGGGCGCCGTGCACGCGGCTCCCGTGCTTCACGCCGTGAGCGCACGGTGCGGCCCGGTTGCGTTCCGGGAGCACGGGCGCGAGCGCAGCCCACGCTCCCCTCCGGGGGGTACCGGAGAGGTGCGGCATTATGCATGCGGGCGATCCGGTGTCAACGCCGGGTTCCGCGTGACGTCCGATGCGTGGATGCGTCACGCACGGGCTCGGCGGGGCGCGCCGGCCGCCTCAGCGGCGGACGGGGATGATCTGCACGCGGCGCGCCTCGCCCTCGCCGTCGCTCTTCGTGACGACGCCGGGGAACTTCGCGAGCGCCAGGTGGACGACGCGCCGGTCCTGCGGGTTCATCGGCTCGAAGGTGATGATCTTGCCCTCCTCGACCGCCTGCTTGCCCAGCCTCCGCGCCATGGAAGAGAGCGTGTCCTCGCGGCGCTGCCGGTAGCCCTCGGCGTCGATGATCACGTGGCGCCGCTTCTTGCCGGGCCGGTTGATCACGCGGTTGGCGAGGAACTGCAGCGCCGCGAGCGTCTGCCCCTTCTTGCCGATCACGCGGCCCGCGTCCTTCCCCTCGATCTCGAGGCGGATCTCCTCGGGCGGATCGTCCTCCTCGTTCTCGAGGAGATCGACGGTGCAGTCCATGCCCATCGCCGCGAGCACGTCGATCACGAAGTCGAGCGCGACGTCGGCGCGCCCATCCTCCACGAACTCGGCCCCGGCCGCGTCGTCAGCGCCCTGCGCCTCTGCATCGACGTCCGCCACGTCGATTCCCCTGTCGGCAGCTTCACTATCCACGGACACGTGCTTTTCCCTTTCCGAGAGCAGGCGCCGACTTGTCGTCGCCCTGAGTCTTCTTCGTGGCGGATTGGGGCTCCGCGCTCGCGACCTCCCTCACCTCGATGCCGCCGGACCGCTCGTCCTTCGCCTTGAGATACCGCTCCACGAGCACCTGTTGCCCGATACCGAGCCAGGTGTTCGTCAGCATGTACACGCCGAGGCCGGCCGGGAGGAAGAGCATCATCGCGGTGAAGATGCCGGGCATCAGGTACAGCATCATCTTCTGCTGCGCCGGGTCGCCCTGCGGGGGCATGATCTTCTGCTGGATGAAGCTCGAGGCGCCGAGGACGATCGGGATGATGAAGTACTTCCCCGGGGCGGACAGGTCCGGGATCACGGGGCCGAACGGGGTGTGATAGAGCTCCACCGCGGTCTGCAGCGCGGTGTACAGGGCGAACCACACCGGCATCTGGAGCAGCATCGGGAAGCAGCCGACGACCGGGTTCGCGACCTTGTTCTTGCGCCAGAGCTCCTGCATCGCGAGGCCGCGCTGGGTGGGGTCGTCCTTGTACCTCGCGTTGATCTCGTCCATCTCCGGCTTGAGCTTGCGCATCGCCGCGGCGCTCTTGATCTGCTGGATGCTCAGCGGGAAGAGCAGGATCCGGACGGTGATGGTGAGCAGGCAGATGGCCCAGCCCCAGCTGCCGACCGCGCGATAGAGGACGTAGAGATACGAGACGAGGAGCTTGGCGATCGGCGAGAACCAGCCGAGGTTGATGACCTCGCTCGCCCCGTGGCCGACGGCGGCGAGCAGATCGCGCTCCTTCGGGCCGGTGAAGGAGAGGACCTTGTAGGTCACCGAGCCGCCGGGCGCGAGCTCGCGCTCGGGATAGGCGAGCCGCGCGCGGTAGACGTGCCCGAAGGTCGGATCGCTCGACTTCTGCGCGAACCTCGACGTGTCCCAGACCTCTTCGATCTGCGTCTCGGCCGCGGGCGCCGCGGGCCCCTCGAGCGGGAGCGCGACCTTGGTGAAGTAGCTGCTCGAGACCGCGACGAACCGCGCGGCGCCCGGCGTGCGCCGCCAGCGCTCGGGGGTGAACTCCGGGTCCTTGAAGTCGTCCGGCTCGAAGGCGTCCGGCATCTGGCGCTCGGTCGTCTGGTCGGTCGCCGCGACCGTCTCCGTGACCCACTCCGAGATCAGGCCGAGGCTGCCCTCCGTGTCCTTCTGGGTTCGCCAGGCGGTCTGCTCGACGGCGAGCCGGTGCTTGCGCGGCTCCTGGCCGAGGTTCTCGACCGTCATCTGCAGCGTGAGCTCGAACGGGCGCCCGGTGGCGGCGACGACCTTGGTCAGCCGCGTCGCCTCGTCGGTGTACGTGAAGGTGCAGCTCTTGCCGTCCTGCGCCGAGAGCTTCCAGTCGAGGTCATCGAACGGCACCTGCTGCGCGTCGCCGCCGGGCAGGCGCAGGTCCGTCCTGAGGGGCATCCGCGACTCGAGCGAGGTCGTGACCAGGTCCATCGGCGTGGGCTCGCCGTTCCCGATCGTGTACTTCGGATCGGTCATCCAGAGGTGCCGGAGCGACCCGCCCCGGGTGGACAGCTCGGCCTTGAAGCGATCCCCGGTGATGACGCACGCCTCCGCCGGAGCGCGTTCGGCCGGGGCGGTGCTGTCGTTCACGTCGAGCGGCTGGAGCTGCTCCGCGGCATCGCCGAAGAGGAGCGGCTTGCCAAACTGGATGAACATGAAGATGGCAAGGCCGAGGAACAGCCATTTGACGATATTGCTGCGTTCCATGAAGTCCTTCGTCGGTCCCAGGATCTCGATCCGCGCCCTTCGCTGCTGAGAGTCTCATGACGCCTCACGAGGCTGCCCAGGGTCGCTCCGGGGGGGTCCGCTCCGTGGCTTTTCGGGCGCCGCGCCGCCAGGGTCGTGTCGAGGGTCGAGCGGGATCAGTCCATGAGATTGGCCCGGCTGCTGGAGCCCTCTCACCGGGGGTGCGAGGCGAGCTCCGTGCCAGTGGTGCCAGAAGACGAACAGCGTGCCGTATCCCGCGGGTCCACGTCCCGTTGCGGTAGCCTCCGCGCCGCCGCGTCGAGGCGGAGACGAGGTGGTGGAGGAGGGTCGAACCCGCCCGGATGAAACGGGTGACACCTACACAGTCGTTTGAGCGAAAGCAAGCTCCCCCGAAGCGCCCCGTGGCCGAGGATGCAGGCCGCGGCGTAGCGGGAGCACGACGGCTCGAACCGGCAGACCGGGCCCATCGCCGCCAGGATGAGCCTGGAGAGCGTCATCTGGTAGGCGCGGATCAGCGCGAGGAGGAGCTTCGCCAGCATGGGAGGCCGGTGGGAGAGCCGGGATCTTGGGGCGCGGCGCACCGCGACGCAAGGCGGCGCCCGCTCTTCCTCTGGATCATCTGGAGCCGGCCGGCTCTGCGCTGGAGGCGCCGCGCGCGGGCGCGCCGGCGAGGAGCGGCCCCGCGGCGAGGGCGTCCCGCGCCCGGCGACGGAGCACCGGGGCCACGCTGCGCAGCTCCGCGAGCACGTCCCCCAGGCCGAGCGACCCGGCGCCTGCGCGCAGGATCACCACGACGTCGACCCCCACCGGGAAGAGCTCCGGGAACCTGCGAAAAGCCTCCCTCAGCAGGCGCTTCGCGCGGTTCCGGTCCACGGCGCCGCCGACCTTGCGCGAGGCGACGAGGCCCAGCCGCGGACCGCCCGGCGGCCCGAGCGGGGCGCCTTCATGTCCGGCGCGGGGGGCCGCGACGAGGAGCAGGAGGTGGCGGGTGGTGACGCGCTGGCCACCGGTCTGGATGCGGACGAAATCGGCCCGCTTGCGGATGCGCTTCGCGCGCGGGAAGGACGCTGCTGCCGACGACGACGAGCGCCTGGGCGCTTCCGTCATCACGCCGCGTTACTTCTTGTAGATGCTGGGCGCGAGCCGGGCGCGGCCCTTGCGGCGGCGGTTGTTGATGACCTTGCGACCGCCGGCGGTCGCCATGCGCGCACGGAAGCCGTGGGTCCGGGCGCGGCGGGTGTTATGGGGCTGGTAGGTGCGCTTCATGGCTAGTGGTCCCTTGGCGTCGTGGGCCGCGAACGGCGGCACCAGGCCGCACGTCAAGCGGGCGCGCAAGAAAGCACGGCCTCGGACCCAGGTCAACACCAGACGACGCCGCGCGCTCCGGTTTCGCCGTTCTCTCTCTCCTTTCTGGGCGCCTGGTGTAGCGTGTAGCCTCAGATCGACCGCGACAGCCGTTCTGAGGGGTCACAGGAGGGAATTTGAGGCGCACCGGAGGACAAGCGGGGGAGAAGCAGCACGTGACTGCGCGGAGCGTCAAGCGGCGCGCGCTGACGGCGGCTGCGGCGGGAGCGCTCTTCCTGGGGGTGTTGCCAGCGAGCGCGCAGGTCAGGACGTTCTACCTGGACCGGCTCACCGTGGCCGGGGCGCCCGACGACTCGATCGCGCTCTGGCGGCCGCAGGTGGCGTCGGAGACGCGCTTCTTCGGGCAGGCCGGGCTCGGCTTCGGGCTCAACCCCTTCCGGGTCGAGAACATGCTGAACGACGAGCGCGCCGCCGCGCAGTTCAGCCGAGAGCACGGCGCGCCGGTGTCCTCGCAGCTCATCACCTACCTCAATGGAGGCGTCGAGTTCCTCGACCGCTTCGGGGTCCAGGTGGGGCTGCCGATCATCGCCTTCCAGACGAGCAACCAGACGAACGACTCGGGCGTCGCGGGCGCGCGGGACGCGGCGAGCCCCTCGGCCGTCGCGCTCATGGATCTGCGGCTCGACGCGCGGGCGGTCCTGTACCGCACCGACGATCGCTTCTTCTCGCTCGGCGTCAACACGGCGGTGTGGGTGCCGACGGGCAACGCGGTGTCGTTCGCGGGCGACAAGGGCGCGAGCGGCAGCATCGGGATGTCGGGCGAGTTCGACCTCAAATCCATGTTCGTGGTCGTCAACACCGGCCTGCATTTCCGCCCGTTCTCGTCGCTGAACGACTTCAACGTCTCGAACGAGTGGACCTGGGGCGTCGGCGGGTTCGTGCCGCTCCGGGACGGGAAGCTGCGGCTCGGCGCGCAGCTCTTCGGCTCGACCGGGCTCGGGCGGGGCACGACGTTCACCGGGGACAACACCCCGCTCGAGTGGATGGCCGAGGGGCGGCTCGCCCTCGACCAGAAGAAGAAGGGGTGGCTCGGGCTCGGCGCCGGGACGCGGCTCACCGGGGGCTATGCGCCGGATTTCCGGGCGGTCGCGGTGGTCGGCTACGCGTTCGGCATCAAGGACGTCGAGCCCATGTCGCCCGGCAAGCGGTTCACGGCCGCCCCGCCGCGCAACGTGGACACGGACAAGGACGGCCTCCCCGACGACATCGACCTCTGCCCGACGGATCCCGAGGACGGCAAGCCGCCGAACACCGACGACGGCTGCCCGGCGCTGCCCGATCGCGACGGCGACGGCATCCCGGACTCGCGCGACAAGTGCCCGGATCAGCCCGAGGATTTCGACAAGATCGACGACCGCGACGGCTGCCCGGAGGACGACGCCGATCAGGACGAGATCGCCGACGCGAAGGACGCCTGCCCGAAGGAGCCGGGCCAGCCGAGCCCCGAGCCGGCGAAGAACGGCTGCCCGCAGTTCATCCGTCGCATCACGGGGTCGAGCGAGATCCAGATCCTGAAGCAGGTCCAGTTCGCGACCGGCAGCGCGAGGATCCTGCCGAACAGCTACGGCATCCTCGACGAGGTCGTGCGGCTGCTCAAGGTGAACCCCGAGATCACGCTGGTCGCGATCGAGGGACACACGGACAACCGCGGCTCGGATGCGCTCAACGAGCGGCTCTCGAACGACCGCGCCCACTCGGTGAGGACGTACCTGATCGAGCGGGGCGGCATCGACCCCGAGCGGCTCACGGCGGCGGGCTTCGGGCCGAGGCGCCCGATCGCGGACAACAACACCGCCGACGGGCGCCAGAAGAACCGCCGTGTCGAGTTCCACATCCGCGACAGCAACGCCGAGGGCAACAACACCGGTGGCACCACGGTCACGCCGTAGCCAGGGGGCGCGCGCGGGAGCGCTGCTGCTCTGCGCGCTGCTCTCGCACGCCTGCCGCCCCGAGCAGGGCGCGCCCTACCTGTGCAACTGCACCTTCGTCACGGACTTCGACGACGACGCGAGGCTCGACGTGGAGGTCTGCTCGCCGAGCGACGCCCGCGCCGAGGGCTTCGGCCGCGGGTGCGCGCAGACCCACGCGCCCGGCCCGGTCTCGGAGTGCACCTGCAGGCGCGCCCCCGGCCCGGGCTCGTGCGACGTCCGCGCGTGCCGCACTACCGCAGCAGCGCCCTGAGCTCGGCCGGCGTCGTCACCGGCGCCGAGCAGGTCCGTCCGCGGCAAACATAGGCCACGGCCGTCCCCGGGCGCGCGGGCTTGCCTTCGGCGGCGACCCTGGCCGCCGCTGCGCTCTCCGGCCGCGCCGGATCCACGACGGCGATCAGCCGGTTCGGCAGGTAGGCCTTGAACGCCTCGCGCGTGAGGTCGCCGGCCTCCGCCGCGTCGCCGACCACGACGACCGTCACGCTGCCGCGCAGCAGGCGATCCAGCACGCACACCGTCTGCCCGAACCCCATGGGGTTCTCGACCGCCGTCGGCGCGAGCGCCACGGGCTGACGCTCCGCGGGCGAGACGTAGCGCTCGTCGGCGACCTCGGCGAGGCGCAGGCAGAGGAGCGCGGCCATCGAGGCGGACGAGGGCACCGCCTGGTCGAAGACGTCCTGCGTGCGCGCGATCAGCGCGTCGCCGTCGTCCGGCGTGAAGAAGAAGCCGCTCACCGCCTCGTCCCAGTGGTGGGCGAGCATCGCGTCGGCGATCGCGCGCGCGACCTCGATGTAGCGCGGGTCGGAGGTCGCCTCGTAGAGGTCGAGCGCGGCGTTGCCGAGGTACGCCTGGTCGTCCAGGAACCCGGGCCGCACGTCGTCCGCGGCCGCGCCGCCGCGCTCGGCCTTCGCGCCCCCGGGGGCGCCGTCCTTCAGGTAGCGGCCGACGCGGCCGCCGCGGACGAGCTTCCGCTCGAGCAGGGCGAACGCGCGCGCCGCGGCGTCGACCCAGGCGGGCTCGTCGAGCGCCCGGCCCGCGTCGGCGAGCGCCCCGATGAGCAGCCCGTTCCAGCTCGCGAGCACCTTGTCGTCGCGCGCCGGCCGGGGCCTCGCCTCGCGCGCCGCGAGCATCCTGGCCTTCGCGCGCGCGAGCGCCTCGCGGCAGCGCTCGAGGTGCGCCGCGGCGCCCTGCCCGGCGTCGGGCGCGAGGACCGCCGCGGCCTGCTCCACCGTGCGGTGCTGCGAGAGCACCGTCGCGCCGGTCTGCTCGAAGTTGCCCTCCTCGGTGACGCCGAAGACGAGGCGGGCCACGTCGTACGCGAGCGGATCGTCGCCCACGGCCGCGCGCAGATGCTCGAGCGTCCAGACGAAGAACTTGCCCTCGCTCCCGTCGGAGTCGGCGTCCTGCGACGCGTAGAACCCGCCCTCCGCGTCGCGCATCTCCGCGAAGAGGTAGCCGACGATCTCGCGCGCCGTCTCGGCGTAGATCGGCTTGCCGAACGCGCGGAAGCCGTCGACGTACAGGCGCAGGAGGAGCGCGTTGTCGTAGAGCATCTTCTCGAAGTGGGGCACGAGCCAGCGCTCGTCGGTCGAGTAGCGGTGGAACCCGCCGCGCAGGTGGTCCCAGATGCCGCCCTCGCGCATCCTGTCGAGCGCGAGCTCGACGCTCTCCGCCGCGACGCGATCGCCCTCGAGCGCGCCGCGGCGGAGCAGCACGTCGAGCGACATCGTGTTCGGGAACTTCGGCCGCGTCCCGAAGCCGCCGTGGCGGTTGTCGAAGCGCGCGAGCAGCTGCCGCGACGCGCGCCGGAGCAGGTCGGAGGACTCGCCCTGGCCGACGCTCGGCGCCGCCGCGGCGAGCGCCGGCGCCTGCTGGGCGCGCGCGATCGCGTGGGCGATCTCCTGCGCCGTTTGCTCGACCTCGCCGCGCCGGTTCCGGTACGCGTCGGACACCGCGTCGAGGACCTTCGGGAGGCCGGGCATGCCGTACCGGTCCTGCGGGGGGAAATAGGTCCCCGCGAAGAAGGGGCGCTGATCGGGGGTGAGGAACGCCGTCAGCGGCCAGCCGCCGCTCCGGCCGAGGAGCTGCACCACGAGCTGGTAGATGTGATCGAGATCGGGCCGCTCTTCCCGGTCGACCTTGACGTTCACGAACAGCTCGTTCATGCGCCTGGCGATCGTCTCGTCCTCGAACGACTCGCGCTCCATCACGTGGCACCAGTGGCACGCGGCGTAGCCGATGGACAGGAGGATCGGCCTGTCCTCCCGCCGCGCGAGGTCCAGGGCCTCGGGCCCCCAGGGGTACCACTCGACCGGGTTGTGGGCGTGCTGCAGGAGGTACGGCGACGACTCGTTCGCGAGCCGGTTCGTGCGGGCTGCCATGGAGCCCACCTAGCGCCGCGTGACGGGGACCGCCAGCCGTGACGGGCGCGGCGCCGGGGGGGCGGGGCGGCTACGCCCGCTCCAGCACCAGCGAGCAGTTGTGTCCGCCGAAGCCCGCCGAGCACTTCACCGCGTAGCGCACGTCGACCGCCCGCCGTTCGCGCACGACGTCCAGGGAGGTCCCCGGATCGAGCTCGTCGACGTTGATCGACGGGTGCAGCAGCTGGTCGCGCAGCGAGCACACGACGGCGATCGCCTCCACGGCGCCGGCGCCGCCGAGCAGGTGGCCGAGCATCGACTTCGTCGCCGAGATCGGGATGCGCGCGAGGCGCTCGCCGAACACGCGCCGCAGCGCGAGGATCTCCGCGGCGTCGCCCTGCTGCGTCGAGGTCGCGTGCGGGTTGATGTACCCGATCGCCTCGGGCGCGAGCGCCGCCCGCGCGAGGGCGCGCTCCACCGAGAGCGCGAGGCCGAGCCCCTCCGCGTGCGGCCGCGTGAGGTGCTCGGCGTCCGTGGTCATCCCGAACCCGGTCACGAAGGCGAGCGGCTTCGCGCCGCGCGCCCGCGCGTGCTGCTCCTCCTCGAGCACGAGGGCGCCCGCGCCCTCGCCCATCACGAAGCCCTGGCGGCGCCGGTCGAACGGCCGGCTCGCGCGCGCCGGATCGCCGTCGACGGCGCGCGCGAGCGCCTTCGCGTTGCCGAACCCCGCGACGGTGTTGAGCCGCGTGGCGGCCTCGGCGCCCCCGGCGACCATCACGTCGGCCTCGCCCGCCTCGATCATCAGCGCGCTGGTGGCGATCGAGTGGGTGCCCGTCGCGCACGCGCTCGCGAGGCTGTAGGACGGCCCCATCAGCCCGTAGCGCATGGAGATGAGCGCCGCGGCGCCGTTCGGCATGACGCCCGGGATGAAGAAGGGCGACACCGCCCTCGGCCCGCGCGCCGCGCTCCGGGCGACCTGCTCCTCGAAGATCTCGACCGAGCCCATGCCGGTCGACATCAGGCACCCGACGCGGGTCCGATCCAGCCCGCCGGCCGCGGCGGAGGCGGCCGGCGAGGGGCCGTTCGCCCTCGGGCCCGCGCCCTCCGCCGCCTCGCCGTCCGTCGCCGGGGCGCGCAGGATCGGCGCGATGCCGGCCTGGCGCAGCGCCTCCACCGCGGCCGCGAGGCTCAGGTGGGTCACCCGGCCGTAGATGTCCGCCTCCTTCGGGGACAGGTACCGGCCGACGTCGAACCCCTTCACGCTGGCGGCGATGTCGCTGCGGAGCTTCTCGACGGGGAAATCGCGGATGTAGTCCACGCCGGAGCGGCCGGCGAGCAGGTTCTGCCAGGTGGTCGCGACGTCGTTGCCCAGCGGGCAGACAGCGCCGATCCCGGTCACGACGACGCGCCTTCGCATCGGGCTTCTCGGTGAGGGGGGCTTCAGGCGGACAGCGCGTGCGGCGCGGCGTCGCCCAGGTTGGAGGCGGGCGCGAGGCCCTCGATCGACGTGTCGCGGCGGCGCTCGCCCTCGCGGCGCAGATCGAGCGCGGCGCGCTGGGCGGTGAGCATCTCGTGCCGGCTCACCCCGAGGTACTTGAGGATCGGCATGTACACCTTCTGGATGAACACGCCCCGATCGATGCCGGCCTCGCGCATCTTCAGGATGCGCGCGTCGTAGTCGGGGACGAGCCCGACGCCCGGCATCTCGAAGTTCGCGAACACGTGCGCCATGTCGGCGAGCGTCCCCGCCCGGTCCTCCTCGAGCAGCACCTTGATCACGCTCTGGTAGAAGCGGCAGTGGGCGATCTCGTCGCGGGCGATGAAATCGTAGATCGTCCGCAGGCACTCGTCGTTCTCCGCCCCGGCCCGCTCGCGGTGCTTCACGTAGATGACGAACGTCGCCATCTCCTGCACGCAGCCGTAGAACGTCATCTGCCGCGGCGTGTGGAACGGGAGGTTCCACTGCTTGCCGAGGATCCTGTGCTGCAGATCCGAGAGCTGCTCCTCGGTGCGCTTGCCGGAGCGCAGGAGGTACTGCATCAGCGTGAGCGAGTGCTTCGACTCCTCGTAGGCCCAGTTGGCCTGGAACCACGCCTGGCCGAAGTAGCTCCGCACGAGGTTGATGCCGTTCGCCACGTAGTCGGGCAGGTACATCTCCACCGAGCAGAACGTCTCCGCGCAGAGCGCGAGCTCCTCGCTCGCGCCCGGGTTCACGCGATCCCAGGGGATGTCCTGGAAGACGTTCCAGCGGCGCTCGCGCTCCGCCTTCTCGAAGAACGTCATGTACTCCCGGAAGATCTTCTCCTCCAGCCGGCTCATGCGCTCGCCTCCAGGCGCTCCCCCACCTTCTTGCAGAGGTCGCCCACCGTGATGAGCTCGACCAGATCCTCGTCGGGGATCATGATCCCGAGCTCGGTCTCCATCTCTCCGACGATCTGCATCATCGACAGCGAGTCGATGCCGAGCTCCGTGATCACCGAGGTCGAGGTGACGTCGGGGAACTCGCGCTTGTCCACGCGGGCGGCAACCGTCTTGAACATCTCGAGAAGCTTGGTCATGTCCGTCATGGTTCAGTCGATCCTGCGAAGCTCGTATTGAGCGAGGGAGCTGTAGTGCTTGTCGAACGCGTTCACGCACGTCGACAGGTAACGATCGTAGTCGTCGAAGACCTTGTCCCCCCACGTCGACCGGATGGTCTTCTCGTTCAGCCTGAGCCGGCGGAGCCACTCCGCGGTGGTGCGCTGGTAGTGCTCGCGCCGCGTGTTGACCTGCATCACCTCCCAGTAGGGGTTCACCGCCTGGATGATGTCCTCGAGCCGCGGGTTCAGGCCGCCCGGGAAGATCTCGCGGGTGCAGAAGTAGATGTCCTCGAGCTCCTTCTTCGTGCCGGCGGGGAGCGCGCCCCAGGGCGTCATCCGGGGCGTCCTGTTGCGGAGGATGGTCTGGAGCCCGAACCAGGCGCCCTTGTTCGTGAGCTCCCAGGCCTTCTTGAAGTAAGCCCGGTAGATGTCGACCGCCTTGCCCTGCCGCGCCTCCTCGGGCGAGCAGAGGTGGTCAATCATGCAGATGGAGATGAGGCTGTCAAAGCGCTCGTCCGTCGTGAAGGCCCGGAAATCGCCGCCGACCACCTCGACGCCGGGGATCTTGCGGGCGTTCACCTCCGCGGCCTGCGCCGTGGAGAGGGTGACGCCGACCGCGCGCTTCACGCCGCGCGCGGTCACCACGTACTCGAGCGCCGCGCCCCAGCCGCAGCCGATGTCGAGGACCCTCTTCTCGGGCGTCACCTTCGCGAAGTCCGAGAGGACCCGGAGCTTGTTCAGCTGCGCGGCCTCGAGCGACTGCTCGGGGGACTCGTAGACGGCGCAGGTGTAGTTCATGCGCTCGTCGAGCCATAGCCTGAAGAACTCGTTCGAGACGTCGTAGCTGACCTCGACCTCGGCCTTACTGGATCCCATCGATAGCTCCTTCGACACGTGCCGGGGCGCCGCCCGCGCGGCCCCCTTCGGTTCGCGCCGCCGCGCCGCCCGTGCGGTCCGCGTCGGCATGGGGTGGCGGCGTGAGGCCCTCCTCGTCCGCGTCCGAGGCGAGCTCCAGCTCGCCGGCCTCGTAGCGCCGCTTCATCTCGCGGCGCCGCACCTTGCCGCTCGACGTCTTCGCCAGCGTCCCCCGCTTGATCGGGACGACCTCGGCGATCTGGACGCCGATCTCGGCGCGCACGGCCTGGATGACCGCCTGCGCGACGCCGGGCGCGCTCCGCTTGACCTCGGCGACCACGACCGCGCGCTCGGCGCCCGACGCCGTGAGGCACGAGAACGCCGCGCAGTGGCCGTGGCGCACCCCCTCGACGGAGGACGCGACGCGCTCGATGTCCTGGGGGTAGTAGTTCTTGCCGCCCAGGATGATGAGGTCCTTGGAGCGGCCGCAGATGTACACCTCGCCGCCGGCCATGTAGCCGAGGTCGCCGGTCCGCAACCAGCCGCCGCCGAACGTGGCCTCGGTCTCCTCCGGCGCGTCGAAGTACCCGGCCGCCACGCTGGGCCCGCGCACCCAGATCTCGCCCACCTGGCGCTCGCCCAGCGGCGCGCCGCCGGGCCCCGCGATGATGAGCTCGTGGCAGGGGAGGGGGCGGCCGCAGGACACGAGCTCCAGCGACGCGCCGCCGTTCGCGGGGCGCGCCTGGCCGGCCTGCATCGCCTTCACGTCCACGCGATCGGTGGTGATCGGGGCGTCGAGGTCGCTGAAGCTGATCGCCAGCGTGGCCTCGGCCATGCCGTACGAGGGCAGGAGGCTCTCCGGGCGGAGCCCGTGCTTGCGGAAGCGGTCCGTGAAGGCGCGGAGGACGTCGGCCTGGATCGGCTCGGCCCCGCACCCGAGCGCGCGCAGGCAGGAGAGGTCCCAGCTCGCGGCCTGCGCGTCGGTGACGGCGCGGGTCGCGAGGGCGAAGGCGAAGTTCGGCGCGAAGGTGATCGTGCCGCGGAAGCGGTGGATCGCGTCGAGCCAGAGCGACGGGCGGCGGATGAACGCCGTGGTGGGCAGGAACATCACCGGCACCAGCGCGTACAGCGGGGCGATGACGAAGCCGATGAGCCCCATGTCGTGGTAGAGCGGCAGCCAGCTCACGCCGCGATCCTCGGGGGTGGAGCGCAGCCCGTCGAACATGATCGCGTGGCTGTTCACCGTCAGGTTCCGGTGCGTCACCATCACGCCCTTGGGCCGCGAGGTGCTCCCCGACGTGAACTGCAGGAACGCGAGGTCGTCGAGCGACACCCCCGGGGCGTCCTCCGCCGCCGAGGCGTCGAACCCCTCGGGCTCGCGGAGATCGCGCTCGAGGACGACGCGCAGCCCGGGCGGGCCGCCCTCCGCGCCCGCGGCGAGGTGGGCGTCGATCATCGCCTTGAGCGGCTCGTTCGTGACGAGCACCCGCGCGCCGGACGCGGTCAGGATGTGCTGCACCGTCTCGCTGTAGGCCTCGAGCTTGGCCAGCGACTGCGGCGGATACATCGGGACGGCGACGATGCCTGCCGTGAGCGCGCCCACGAACGTCAGCACGAACTCATCGGCCTCGGCCAGGATCAGCGCGACCCGGTCGCCCTTGCCGAGCCCGAGCTTGCGCAGGGCGTGAGCTCGCCGCCGCGCCTCCTGCCAGAGCTCGGCGTAGGTGACCGATCGCTCCTCCCCCGTGCTGCGAACGAACCGGACGGCTCGATCGGCGTGCGCCGCGTTTTGCTGGAGGACCTCGACGAACGTTCGCATAGCTCTCTCGGATCCGGGCGGCCCGGACGTGAAGCGCCGTCCGACAGGGACAACCCGGACTTCAGTGAGGGGCAGCCATAAGCGAAATTCAGGCCAAAGCAAACAGAAAACGTCGAATCACGGGAATCGAGCTGGATTTCGCCGTGTGGGGGGATGTGGCGTGACGAAAGATCGTGCGCAGAGTGCGTCGAAAATTCGTCACGTCGACCCGTAAGTGCGAATGTCAGTTCACGTCAAGTGTCGGACGCCGCGCCGAGGTCGGACGCCGCGCTGAGGTGGAGGGGGCCCTCTGGGGGCTTACCGGAGGGGCCGGAGTGCAGGCGAGCCACGACAGGGGCTCGCCGGAGCGCAGGCCCCGGAGGGGAGCCCCCAGAGGGCCCCCTCCACCTCAGCGCCACCGGGGCCTCAGCGCCACCGGGGCGGTCGCTCGGCGCACAAAAGCGAAGAGGCGCCGGGGTCCCGGCGCCTCCTGCGCTCACGGTCGACGTCGCCGGTTACTCGTCGCCGTGGTCCGTGTGGCTCGCGGCCTCGTCGTGGGCGTCATCGCCCTTCTTCTCGTCCTTCTTCTCGGTCTTCTCGAACCTGCTCGGCTCCGCGAGGGCCCAGTCGGCCGACCAGGACGACAGCACATAGATCGTGCCGTCTCCGCCCTCCTTGATGGCGTACCGGCTCTGCCCCTTCGCGCGCTTGCCGATCTTCATGGTGAAGTCACCGGCGTTGTCCTTGAGCTTGATCGTCACGACGCCGCCGTGCTCGATCGGGTCGTCGAGCCCGGTGTCGGACTTCTCGTCGCCGAAGTCCTCGGCGCCCAGGCTCTTGAAGGCGCGGAGCATGTCCTTCACCTTGGACTCGTCGAGCTTCTCCCACTTCGTGGACGGCGCGCCGAGCTTGCCGAGCTTGTTGCGGGCCGCGTACGTGCCGGCCCACTTGTCGCCGTTCTTCGAGAGGCTGATGAGGCCGTTCTTGTTCTCGATCGAGGCCTGGATCACGTTCTCGTCCTCGAACTTGAGGATCGAGTTCTCGCGCCAGTTCTTCGCCTCCCGCGTGTAGAGGTAGCTCGAATAGCCGCCCACGACGTACACGCCGTCCTGACCGGCGACGCGCGCCATCTGCCCGCGCGAGCCGCTCTTGCCGAGGTACAGGTCGAGCGCCTTCTCCTCGCCCTTGTGCGCCACGAGGTGGAGCGCCTTCTCGTCGGTGAGCTCGTACTGCTCGTAGGTGGCGGCCGTCCGGTCGATGACCTCCTTGAGCTTGAGCTCCTTGAGGTTGTCGAGCAGGCTCCGCACGTTCGCCGGGTGCGCCTTGGCGCTCACCGGCTTCGTGACCTCCCACGCGTCGCCCTTCTTCTCGAGCGTCACGTCGGATTTGTCGGCGTTCTTGATCGAGATCTTCGTGATCTTCTCGACGTCGTCCTTCGTGATCTCGACCTTCGGCAGATCCGCGGTCGCGGCCGTGGCCGAGTGCGCGGCGAGGTGCTCCTTCTGCTTCTTCTGCGTGAGGAACACGCCGAGCACGAGGAGCGCGAGGAGGACGAGGGCGGCGTAGATCTTGTGCACGGTCTTCATGGTCTTTCACCCGCCATGGCTCTGGCTCAATCGAGCGAGATGTTCTCGCGCGCGCTCTCGCGCCGCCGCCACCGGACCAGCCCGAACGCCGCGAAGAGGGCCGCGGGCAGGAACGTGAGCGTCCACTGCACGCGCTGCTGCACGCGCTTGCGCTCCGCCCGGTACTCGTCGGCCTTCCTGGCGAGGGTGGCCTCGTCGTCGGTGGCCTCTTGCTTCGGCTTCTCGATGTCCGAGTAGGTGAGGTTGGTCTCGCCGAGCAGCTTCGCGCTGGCCGCGAGGAGCGTGCTGTCCCCCGCCATCCAGTCGAGCGTATTCTTGAGCGCGAGGATCGTGTTGGTCAGGTACTTCTGCGCGTAGGGCTGCGAGAGCATCTGCAGATCCTCGTCGCCGCCCATCCCGCCCATCATCATCATTTGCGGCGGCATGGGGGGCGGGTTGCCGGCCCGCGCGAACGGGTTCGCGAGGAACTGCGACGCCGAGATGACGAGGATCCGGCTCTTGTCGGCGCTCTCCGCGGGCGCCGAGATGCCGAGCGCCTCCTGTCCGCCGAAGGCGCTCTTGATCTTGCCCTCGAGCGTCACCGCGATCGCGCGCTGCGCGAACTCGCCCTTCGGCTTCCACTCGGTCGAGAACTTCATGTCGATGTTCTCGGACCCGTCGACCGTGGCGTTCGGGGTCGAGCGCGCCACGACCTTCATCGTGGCCTCGGGCTGCTTCTCCGGGTGCGGGACCAGGGGCGAGGGGAACGGGAAGGCGAGCTCGC
Organism: Sorangium cellulosum; assembly: GCF_004135735.1. GTDB lineage: Bacteria > Myxococcota_A > Polyangia > Polyangiales > Polyangiaceae > Sorangium > Sorangium cellulosum_F. The sequence continues at coordinate 2,914,780 of NZ_CP012670.1, forward strand.
CCAGGCGGAAGAACCCGGCGAACGACGAGTCGAGGATCTGCTCGTTCTCCTCGAAGCGGCTGTCCTCCTGGAGCTGGAGGATGCCCGGCGCGCGGAACCACATGAGCTGGCCGGACTGCGACTGCACCGGGATCGACAGGGAGCGGCTCCAGTCGAGGATCGCCTCCTTCTTCATCTCGATGCCGTAGCCGTCGAGCAGCTTCTCGAGGCCCCACGTGTTCAGCGTCGCCTTCATCGACGGGTCGGACGCCTTGAGGTTCACCGCGCCGGCGAAGATGGTGAGCGCCTTGTTGCCGAGCATCAGGAACTGGTCGATGCGGCGCAGCTCCTTCTCGGTGAACTCCTTGCCGGGCTGGGTGATGATGATCCCGACGAGGTCCTTGTTGATCTCGTTGTCGCCGCCCTTCAGGTCGACGTCCTCGAACTTGTAGAACGGCAGCGCCTGCTCGAGGATGCCCTTCATGTTCGGGCCGCCGGGCCGCCCCGGCTGGGCCGCGATGAGGTTCGGATCGCTGAGCTTGATCTCGTCCTTGCCGGTGATGATGCCGAACGTCTGGTTGATGTTGTCGGCGCGGTCACGCAGCTCGCGGATCTTGTTCGTGATCCAGAACTCGAGGCCCTGCGACTGGTCGGGCGAGAGGAGCGGGATCGCCTCCTTCTCGCTGCCGTACTTGAACGAGATCCCCATGAACCCGCGGGAGATCGTGGTCTGGTCCTGGCCGGTCTCGCTGCCCTCGCCGAACGCGGCCTCCTGGAGGCCCGCCTCCTTGGCGGCGGCGCGCTGCTCGTCCGTCTTCGCCTCGATGACCGCGTAGTGGAGCTTGCCGTTCGACGCCTTCTCGTACTCGTTCATCAGGTCGGTGAGGTCCTGGATGAACGCCTCGTGCTTCGGGAGCCCGCGGGTGACGTAGACGTCGATCTGGAGATCCTGCTTCAGCCCCTCGCGGACGAGGTGGGCGGAGCCCTTCGACAGCGTGAAGCGCTCGTTCTTCGTCAGATCGAAGCGCTTGTACGCGCTGTAAGAGATGATGTTGGCCACCACGAGGATGGCGGCCACGATGGCCAGGTAGACGCCTGTCTGCGTCGCGGCTTTGGCTTTCCGTTCCATGGGTAGTCCTTACGCCCACTTCCTGCGTTCGAGCGCCCTGAACGCGGCCATGAGGCAGCCGATGGTGATCGAGAGGAAGAAGACGATGTCTCGGGTGGACACCATGCCGCGCGCGAACGGCGCGAGGCGCGTGTCGAAGCTGATGAACGCGAGCACGTCGCGCACGGCGGGCGGCGCGTTGTCGGCGGCGGCGCCGATGAAGTGCAGGAACAGGAGGAGCATGAAGGTGATGAAGAACGCGATCACCTGGCTCTCCGTGAGCGCCGAGATGAGCAGGCCAATCGAGACCGCCGCGGCGCTGTAGAGCACGAGGCCGATGTAGCCCGAGATCACCGGCCCGCTGTCGAGCGCGCCGAGGTGCCAGGGGGTCACGAACATCATGATCGGGTAGAGCGCGGTCGCGAGGATGAGCACGAGCACGAGGCCCCACGCGCCGAGGAACTTGCCGAGGATGACCTCGTGGTCCTTGACCGGGAGGGTGATGAGCATCTCCAGCGTCCCGCTCCGCCGCTCCTCCGCGAGCAGGCGCATGGTCACGACGGGGATGACGAGGAACGACAGGCCGCGCGGGGCCTGCGCGAACAGCTGCACGAGCGAGGCGCGATCGGCCTGCCAGAAGCCGCCGTTCAGGTAAAAGAAGACGAAGCCGAGCGCGATCAGCCCGAGGCAGATCACGACATAGGCCAGGGGGGAATCGAAGTTGGAGCGGAACTCCCGCTTCGCGATGATCAGGGTGGTGCTCATGCCGTTCAGCCCTTCTTCTTGGCCGGCGCTTCTTCCTCCGCGCCTTCGTCGTCGCCGTCCTTGGCCTCGCCGCCGGCCTCGTCCTTCGCCTCGTCGTCCTCGTCCTCGTCCTCGTCGTCCGAGTCGTCCTCGTCCGCCGCGGCCTCGTCCTCGTCGTCGAGATCGTCGGTGATCAGCTTGCGGCCGCGGTCCTTCCGCTCGTCGCCGCGGGTCAGCGCCTTGAACACGTCCTCGAGGCTCTGCGAGTCGCGCCTGAGCTCGAGGAGCAGCCAGCCCTTCTGGACGACGAGCTGGAACAGCTCCGGCCGGATGTCGCCGCCGAGCGCGCCGAGGATCTGGAAGCTGTGGGCGCTGTCGTCGGTCGGCAGCTCGGTGACGCTGGTGACGCCGGGCAGCCCGGAGAGCGCCTCCTGGACCTCCTGGGCGCTCGGCGGCCTGCGCCCGCCCGACCGGTAGCCCTCGCCGCCCTCGAACACCTTCTTCTCGTGGATGGTGACGACGTACCGGACCTTTCCGCTCTTGGCGCGGATGTCGTCGAGCGGGCCGTCCGCGACGACGCGCCCCTTGGAGACGATGATCGCGCGGGCGCAGGCGGCCTCGACCTCGGAGAGGTTGTGGGTCGAGAGCAGGATCGTCCGCTCCTTGCCGATCTCCTTGATGTAGCGGATGACCTCGGCCTTCTCGTTCGGGTCGAGGTCGCTGGTCGGCTCGTCGAGGATGAGGATCGGGGGGTCGTGGACGAGCGCCTGCCCGAGGCCGACGCGCTGCCGGTAGCCGTGGGATAGGTTGCGGATGTCCTTGCCGAGCACCTGGGCGAGGCCGCACACCTCGACGATCCCCTTCATCCGCTTCTTGAACGTCGCGTGATCGAGCCCGCGCATGTCGGCGACGAAGGAGAGGTATTCCCAGACGTTCATCTCGCCGTACAGCGGGGCGCGCTGGGGCAGGTAACCGAGCTTGCGCCGGACATCGAGCGGGTCGTCGAAGACGTCGTAACCGTGCACCCTCGCTGTCCCGGCCGACGCCGAGATGAAGCAGGTGAGGATACGCATCGTCGTCGACTTGCCGGCCCCGTTCGGTCCGAGGAAGCCGACGACCTCGCCGCGATGGACCTCGAAGCTCACCTTGTCGAGCGCGCGCAGCGACCCGTAGCGCTTGGTCAGCGAGCTCGCCTCGATCATCACATCGCTAGCCAAAATAACCTCCTTGATGGTTCCTGACGCGGAGCGCCCTGCTCCGTGATTCCGCTCTTCGCGATCCTCCCGCCCCGGCCGACAGGCCCGCCGGCGGCGCCCTGGATCGCCCATTACCCAGGCGAATGGCGGCGCCATCCTAGCGGCGGGGGGATCTCTGTCAACAGCGCCGACCGGAAGCGGCCAACGCGGGGGTTTATTCCCGGCTCCGTGGCCTCGCTCACGCGGGGTCGTTCGAGCCCACCTGGATCGCGCAGGGCGGGCGCGGCGGGCCTTGTCGCCCGGCGGATGCCGTGCTTGTCCGCTCGTTGTTTCTGCTGAATTTCCACTTGACCCGGGCGTCCGCGTTGGACTAGTTGGCCACACCTCGCGTGAGCCTCATCGTCCAGAAGTTCGGCGGCACGTCCGTCGGTTCCATCGAGCGCATTCAGCGGGCGGCCGCTCGGGCGCTCGCCACACAGCAGGCCGGTCATGACGTCGTGGTCATCGTCAGCGCGATGGCCGGCGAGACGAACCGGCTCCTCAAGCTGGCGTCGGACATCGCGCCCGTGCCTGACGCGCGGGAGATGGACGCCTTGGCGGCGACCGGAGAGCAGGTCTCGGCGGCGCTGATGGCGATTGCCATCCAGGCGCAAGGCGGCAAGGCGCGGAGCTTCCTTGGCCACCAGCTCAAGATCCTGACGGACAGCGCGTACACGAAGGCCCGCATCAAGGCGATCGACGCCCAGCGGCTGCACGAGGCGCTGGGCGAGGGGAAGATCGCGGTGGTCGCCGGCTTCCAGGGCGTGGACGACGCGGGCAACATCACGACGCTCGGCCGCGGCGGCAGCGACACGAGCGCGGTGGCGATCGCGGCGGCGGTGGGCGCCGCGTGCGAGATCTACACGGACGTCGACGGCGTTTACACGACGGACCCGAACATCTGCAAGACGGCGCGGAAGATCGAGCGGATCAGCTACGAGGAGATGCTGGAGCTCGCCTCGCTGGGCGCGAAGGTCCTTCAGATACGGAGCGTGGAGGTTGCGATGAAGTATGGTGTCCCGGTGCACGTGCGGTCGTCGTTCTCGGACGTGCCGGGCACGTGGGTCGTCGGCGAGGAGCAGTCGCTGGAGAGCGTGACGGTGACGGGCGTGGCCCTGGACCGGAACGAGGCGCGGGTGATGCTCGTCGGCGTCGACGACAAGCCGGGCGTGGTGGCGCAGATCTTCGGCGCGCTGGCGGAAGAGAACATCAGCGTCGACATGATCATCCAGAACGCGCCGAGCTACGGCCTGGAGGCGCGCGGCTCGTCCGGCGAGGTGAAGGCCGACGTGACGTTCACGGTCGGGAAGGCGGACCTGCCGCGGGCGAAGCTCGTGATGGAGAAGATCGCGAGCGGCGTGGGCGCGATGAGCATCCGTTACGAGGAGGACATCGTGAAGGTGTCGATCGTCGGCCTCGGGATGCGCGCCCACGCGGGGGTCGCGGCGCAGATGTTCCAGCTCCTCGCGGCGGAGGGCATCAATATCCAGGCGATCTCCACGAGCGAGATCAAGATCTCGTGCCTGGTCTCCACGAAGTATGCCGAGCTCGCCGTCCGCGTGCTGCACGACGGCTTCGGGCTCGGCAACAAGGCATAACAGAGCCCGTGCTACCGTTTTGATGCGCTCGCCGCGAGCGGCCGCCGGGTCCCTCGGCAGGCTGCTCGCGGCGTGTTGCGTCATGGCGTCGCGCTCGTCCCGAGAGGTGCGCAGGGCGCCTGTCATCGAGGGCCGGTGTGCTCCGACGTGAACACGGTGTTCGCGCGGGTCGACGGGCTCGTTTCCAGCAATCTCTGCATCTGGCGCCTCCAGCCGACGAACGAGCGCACCGACATCGACCCGCCGAGCGAGGATTGCGCCGGAGAGGGCTCGATGTGTCGTTGACGCGGTCGAGCGCGTCGATCCACCGGCCGCGCCCTGGCCGCCGCGAGCCCCCTCACGGCGCCAGCAGGAGCACCTTCACCTGGCTCGGCACGACGCGCACCCCGGGGCAGTTCGTGCCGTTCTGGAGCGACACGCTCGTCAGCCGGCTCGCCGGCATGCCGCGGATCAGCACCGAGAGGAGCACCACGTCGCCGGCCACGGGCTCCACCAGGCAGCTCACGGCGCGGCGCGCCTCGACCTCGGCGCGGCCGGAGGCCACCACGAACGCGCCGCCCGCAGCGCGCACCACCCGACCCGCCTCCTGGTAGGCAGCCTCGGGCTCGCTCCTCCCCGCAACCTTCCTCGCAACGTTGCTCCGCATCACGCCTCCCGCGCCGGCTCAGCCGGCCTTGCCTCGAAGCTTGTCCTGCCAGGTCACCGCCTCGGCGAGCGGCTCGTCGTCGCCCAGGGCGAGCGCGCGGCCCGTGAACACGGCCCCCTCGTCCCGCGTCCGGTGAAAGCGCGCGCGGAAGAGCGCGGCCCCCGTGAAATCCGCGCCCCGGACGTCGGCGTGGGAGAAATCGGCGTACTTGAGCGCCGCGCCCGTGAAGCGGGCGCGCTCGCAGCGCGCGCGGTGCCAGAGGCTCTGCGCGAGGCGCGCCCGCCCGAGATCCGCGCCGGCGAGCCTCGACCCCGCGAGATCGACCCGGAGCAGCGTCAGGAGCTGCGCCAGCGCGGAGGAGAGGTCGTTGTCGCGCAGCGTCGCCTCGGAGAGGTCGGCGAGCGTGAGGTCCGCGCCGCGGAACGAGGCGCCGGTGAGATCGGCCTGGTAGAGCACGGCGCCGGACAGGTCCGCGCCGGAGAGGTCGGCGCCGCCGAGCTGCGCCAGCCCCAGGTTCGCCTCGCCGAGCCGCGCGCCGCGGAGCGTGGCCCGGCGGAGGTCGGCGTGGGCGAGGATCGCCCGCTCCAGGTCGGCGTCCCGGAGGTCGGCGTCCGCGAGGCGCGCGCCCTCGAGCAGCGCGCCGGTGAGGGTCGCGCCGTGGAGATCGAGGCCGGAGAGATCCGCGCCGGTCAGGTCGCGCCCGGCGAGCGAGCGGCCCGCGCGGTGCGCCTCGACCACCTCGTCGCGGAGGCGCCGCGCGGCCTCGCCGGCGAGCGGGCCGGCCGGGGGGCCGAGGGGCGCGGTCTGGCGGTATCCCTCCAGGACCTGCGCCTCCATCTCGGCGAGCTTCCGGTCGAAGGCGGGATCCGCGAGCGTCGCCTCGAGCTCGGCGTTCGGGTACCCGGCGTTGGCGAGCAGCGTGGCGAGGCCTTCCAGCCGCTCGCGCTCGGCCTTCGCCGAGAACCTCGGCGGGCCGGCGGCCTGCTTCATCGCGTCGGCCTGGAGCGCGTCGTAATTTCCGTCAACGCTCACGGCGCGCCGCGGGCAGCGCTCGCGGCGCATCGCGGGCAGGGCTCACGGCGCGGCACGGGCAGCGCTCGCGGCGCGCCGCGGGCGCCTGGAGGTCACGCCTGCTCCTGCGCCATCGCCGCGGCGAAGCGCAGGAGCCCCTCGCCCCAGCCGCCGAGGATGTACGTGCGGTCGTAGAACTCGGGCACGAGGGTGTCCTGGTAGCCGGCGACCTGGACCAGGAACACCTGCACGTCGCGGTTCACGCGCGCGCGGTACGTCGCCACGAGCTTCGCCACGTCGATGTGGTTCCCCTTCCAGGCGAAGTCCGCGTAGTCCTTCGGCCGCTTGCCGTAGAGGCCGCCGTGGCCGGCTTGCATGTCGCTCATCACGAACACCGCGTCCCAGCGCTGCCGCTCGCGGATGGCGCGATCCCAGAACAGCCACACCCCGTTCTCGGTCGCGGTGCCGATCGTGCGGGCGATCTCCTCGGCCCGGTCGAGCTGCGAGAACACGCTCTCCTGCTTGCGCACGGCGAAGCTCTCCAGCCGGTCGCCGAACACGCCGAGGTGCCCGTCGTCCGCGCGCATCCCGGCCACGACGCCCGTGAGGTTCGCGATGGTGGAGATGCGCATGGTGCCGAGGCTGCTCGTGGTCGTGCCCTGCGCGGAGCCGCTGTTGTCGCAGAGCGCCATCACCCGCCCCTGGAAGCGCGGCACCTGGCCGAGCGAGCGGTGCAGGCACTGCTCCACGGCGTCGAGCACCGAACCCGGCGCGCACCCCTTCACCGCCTGATAGGCGCTGTAGTACCGGAAGGGGAGCTGCTTGCCCTCCGCGGCCGTCGCGAGCAGCTTCGGCAGGAACACCTCGGCCGGCACGCGCGCCTCGATGAGGTTGCGCAGGTTGCGCAGGAGGGCCATGTGGCCCATGACCGGCAGCGCCTTGCGCCACGCGCAGCGGTTCGAGCCGCGGGCCGAGACGATCGCCTCCCAGGTGCGGCCGGTCGCGCGGAGCGCGCCCCTGGCGAGGCGATCGACGCTCGGGCTCTTCGGGTGCACGAGGTTCACGACGTCCACGGTCTTGCTCCCCTTGCCCTCCAGGCGGTACTTCGCGAGGGCGTGATCCTCGAAGCGCTCCAGCGCGTCGCGGAGCGCGCGCTTCAGGGCGTTGGGCACCGGCTTGCCGAACCGGTAGATCTGGTACGCGAGGCAGACCGCCGGCTCGTCCGCGCGGCGGACGATGCGCGGCGCGAAGCGGCGCACGAGGCCGGTCCCGCGGACAGCGGCGGTGTTCGCCGCGCGCACGAGGATGACCTGGGGCGTGGTGCGCAGGTGCTCGTCCTCGCGCAGGCGCGCCGCCTCGGCGAGCGTCGCCTCCGGGTCGGCGGCGAGCGCCTCGTCGATGGCCTTCTCCAGGAGCGCCGCCGGCGAGAGCGCGCGCCACTCGGCCGGATCCACGGCGCAGAGCGTCTCGCGCAGGCGCCTCACGTCGGCGTCGGAGAGGCGCGCGCGGCCGTCGGAGGGGCGCGCGCGGCCGTCGGAGGGGCGCGCGCGGCGGTCGGCCTTCGTCGCCGCCTTGACCGGGCGCGGGTCGGCCGGGTCGCGGTGGTAGTACATGGGCTCGCCGAAGAAGCACGACGACGCCGCGAGGCGGAGGCGCTTCAGCGGATCGGCGACGTCGTAGGAGCGCCCGCCCATCCAGTTCAGGTGCGAGGCGCCGTCGCGCGCGGCCTTGGGCTTGAGATGCTGAAAGAAAGCCATGAGGACACCTCCTTTTCCTCGACGCAGGTGCGTGAGGCGCCGAGAGAGCGGGCGCAGCGCGGAGGATGGTGGTCACGGGTTGGTCGTGATGGAACGAAGGAGCCGTGACGCTCACTGCCGCGCTGCGCCCTGGTACCAGAGGCGGGATTCGAACCCGCGACCTCGTCCTTAGAAGGGAAGTAACCCCGGAGCTCACTGCCGGCGCTCATCGCGCCGGAGAACACCGCCCGGAGTTGATATCGCGCTCTACCGCTGAGCTACTCTGGCGTGGACGCTGAGGGGGTATTGCAGGGCGGATGCCAACCGGCCTCGGGCGGGGGCGAGGGCGAGAAAACCGCGGGGGGGAGGGGCGGGGCCGGGGAAGATGAGGGCGGAGGCTACGTGTGGGCTATCCTGGGGGATAATTTCGTAGATGGATAGATAGATCGGGACGATTACCGCGCCCCGTGCGCGGGAAGGGGGCGCCCGGCGGCCGCTGCCGCGCATGGACGGGGGCGGCGCGAGGCGGCGCGGACCGCTGGGGATGCTGCCGCCCGTCGTCCGCGGGGGGCTGGAGCGTCCCGGCGGCGTCCTGGCTGGGGGGCGGGGGGTCGTGACCGTGGCGGGCGCTCGTCACGGGCGAGCGCGGGGGTCGCGATCGGCGCTCAGCATAATTTTGAAGGAACGGGCAGGTCGTGACCGTGGCGGTCGGTCGAGACGAGGGGGTGGTCCGGTCGTGACCGTGGCGGTCGGTCGAGACGAGGGTGTGGTCCGGTCGTGACCGTGGCGGCCGGTCGAGACGAGGGTGTGGTCCGGTCGTGACCGTGGCGGCCGGTCGAGACGAGGGTGTGGTTCGGTCGTGACCGTGGCGGCCGGTCGAGACGAGAGGGGGGTCCGGTCGTGACCGTGGCGGGGGCTGGTCACGGGCGAGCGCGGAGGTCGCGATCGGCGCTCGGCGTCCTCCGAGCACGCGCGATGCCGCCGTGTGCCGTCGTCGGGCCTGCGGCGGGACGCGCCGGTCGCACGGGTCTTGTCCTCCATCATGATCGGATGGAACCCCTCGCCCCCCGGCGAGGTCTTGCTCTTCCAGATCGAGCGCGTCTTCTCCGCCGGCAGCTTGAGCGGCGCCACGCTCCAGGCGTTGTGCAGGCGGCCGACCACGATCGGCTCGTCCGGATCGCCGTCGAGGTAGGCGATGATCACCTCCTCGTTCACGCGCAGCAGCATCACCATGCCGTCGTCGAGCCCCGCCCAGCCCTGCGAGACGCGGACGAAGCGGGTGGGGTTGCCCTCGAGCAGGTCGCGGCGATCCCAGCGGAGCTCGACCTCGACGCGGCCGTGCTCGTCGATGTCGATCTCGTCCACGCCCGCCTGGTTGCCGACGACGAACGCGGTGTGGGTGCCGGAGATGCGCGGCCTGGGCCGGCGCGCCGGCCGCCACGGGTCGCCCGCAGGCACGCAGTCGAGGACGTGCCGCCGCGCCGGGCGGCCGTCAGCCCCCTCCGTCACCGTGCAGCGCGACCGGACCACGAGGAGCTGGCCGTTCGCGATGCCCACGAGCATCACCGTCGCGCATCGGGGGCGCTTGCTCGACGGCGAGCTCTTCGCCGAATCGCGCCGCATCGACTGGCATCTCTCGTGTTCGTCGACGTGGGGCGGCCAGCGCGCCCCGTGTACGACGTCCTGCTCCGCAGGGGCGTCATCGTGCAACCATTCGGCAACCTGCCGACCGGCCTGCGCGTGACCGTCGGCACCGAGCGCGAGAACCAGCGCTTCCTCGAGCGCCTGTCGGCCGTGCTGCGGTGACGCGGCGGGGGGGCCGGCCAGCTCCGCCCCCCGGCGTCCGCCTCGCGGCCGCCCTGGTTCCACGCGTCAGGCACCCCTGGCGGGACTGTGTCGAGCCCGCCGCTCGCGTCGACTCGCTGCGGCAGTGCTAGGGTGCCCCCCCGTGCCGACGATCTTCACCAAGGGCGATCTCCTCAACACCCCGGATCTCCACGCGTACGCGCACGGCGTGAGCTGCGTGGGCAAGATGGACACGGGGATCTCCGTGGCGTTCAAGAAGCGCTGGCCGGGCCTGCTCCCGGCGTTCGAGCAGCGGAGCGCCGAGCGGAAGCTCCAGCTCGGGGAGGCCTTCGTCTGGAGCGAGGGCGGCGACACGGTGTACAGCCTCGCGATCCAGGAGAACGCGACGAAGAGGCCCTCGCTCGCCGCGCTCGAGCGCTCGCTCGCCGCGATGGTGACGCACGCCGCCGGGGCGGGGATCGCGCGGATCGGCGTACCGCGCGTGGGCGCCGGCAAGACCGGCCTCGAATGGCTGCGCGTCAAGAGCATCCTCGTGAAGGTCGCCAACGACAAGCCGGTCACGCTCGTGGTCTACGAGCAGTTCGTGCGCGCCCCGGGCGCCTGACCCCGGCGTTGGAGGACGTGACGCGCGCCCGCGGCAGCCCGCCGCCGGGCTCAGGCCCGCAGCAGCTCGTCGACCACGGTCTCGGCCCGGGTCAACGGACGATCACGCGCACCGGAGCGCCGGGCAGCCCCTGCAGCCCCACCCGCACTGGCCTCCTGGACACGAGCTCGAAGCTGTAGCGCCGCAGCAGCGTGCCCAGCATCAGCTTCATCTCGTACAGCGCAAAGGCGGCCCCGATGCAGCGCCGATTCCCGCCGCCGAACGGCAGGAACTCGAAGGGAGAATAGGTTCGCTCCAGGAATCGCTCGGGGCGAAACACCTCCGGCTCCGGAAATACAGCGGGATCGTGGTGGGCCCAGATGATCTGCGCGAACACGCCTGATCCGGCCGGCAAGTCGTAGCCCGCGATCCGCATCGGCGCATTCAGCTTGCGTCCCACCCCCGGGCTGGGCGGGCGCAGGCGCAGCGTCTCGTTGCACACCGCTTCCAGGTACGGCGCCTTGGCCAGCGCCTCGGGCTCCGGATCCGCGCCAAGCGCCGTCAGCTCGTCCTGCAGCCGGCGCAGCACGGCGGGCGCGTGTCCGAGATAATAGAGCGCCCAGGTGAGCGCGCCCGCGGTCGTGCTGTACCCCGCGAAGAGCAGCGTGTGAAGCTGCTCGAAGATCTGCTGGTCGTCGAGCGCCGTCCCGTCTTCCTGGCGGGCTTCCAGGAGCAGGCTCAGGATATCGGTGCGCTCGGCGGGCTCGGCGCGGCGGCGGGCGAGCTCCGGATCGAGGAAGCTGCGCAGGTCCTGGGTCGCGCGCTGCCTGCGCGCCCACGGGCCGAGTCCGCCGAACTCCCGGCGCAGCCCGGGGATCAGGAGGGTGAGGGTCAGGCCGAAGGTGAAGCTCTTGCGCAGCTCCTCGAGCAGCTTCTCGAGGCGCGCCGCTTCCGCCGGTGCGGCGACTCCGAACACGATGTGGATGATCGTCTGCAGCGAGAGCGTGTGCATGAGGTCCTGCGCCACGAGCTGCTGGCCCGGCTTGAGGTCCCTGGAGTGCTGCAGGGCCAGGTCGCACATCTGCTTCCCGTACAGGCGCATGCGCTGCCCGTGAAACGGCGGCATGAGCAGCTTGCGCATCGCCGTGTGCCGCGCGCCCGAGAGCACGAACAGCGACGACTCTCCGAACAACGCGTTGAAGCTCTCGGCCAGCATCTGGTCGAGGGCCTCCGGCGGCACCGCGAAGACGGACCGCAGGCCCTCCACGCTGCCGGTGGCCAGCCCCGGTTTGCCGTCCATCTTCGGGAGCGACATCGGATCGCCGTAGCGCTTCCGCATGCGAAGCGTGAAGCCGATCGGGTCCACCATCCCCTGCAGGTTCACCAGGATGTTGCTGGTGGGGCCCCTGGGCAACGTGGTCATTGGGCGCCTTCCTTCGATAGTACTGCGTCCGCTGTTCGATGCAGGTGACATGCTGGAGCAAGAAACCGGTTGAACCAGCCTGAAACCAGCAGAGCGTCGAACCGCCAAGACGCCAAGACATTGTCCTCTTCTTGGCGTCCTCGGCGTCTTGGCGGTTCATTTCTCGCTCGCTCGACGTGATCGTTGTTCTACCACGCCCGGCCGCAGCGCCGCGTATGGACTAAGCCCAGCCCCACGTGGTGAGCGCTTCACGAAGGCCGCGCGCGTCGTCGCCAACCCACGCCACGTAGCCGTCGGGGCGCACAAGGACCGCAGAAGGCGCCGGGACCTCGCCGACCGCCGGCAGCTCCCAGCTCCCCGTGTAGCGAGCGTCGACGCGCCGAACGCGATCCGTGCCGAGCGCGAAGTCTCCGTGCGCGAGCGCGAAGAACACCGGGCGGGCCTCGTGGAGGAACGTGAACACGCGCCGCGGGCCGTGCTCGGTGGTGAGCTCGAGATCGGGCATGCGGCGTCCGCACAGCGGGTGCCCTCCGCCGAGGTCGTAGTGCACGTCGAGCCCCGAGATCATCGCGACGTAGTGCCTGCGCGCCTCGTCGCAGCGCATCAGCTCGCACGTCATCTCGCGCATCGCCTCGCTCCGCGCGTCGCCGCGCTCGAGCGCGGTGAGCGCCATCGTGTTGCGCAGCACGCGCGCGCCCACCGCGTGCCGCTCGGCGTGGTAGCTGTCGAGCAGGCTCTCGGGCGCGTTGCCGTGCACCACCTGCGCGAGCTTCCAGCCCAGGTTCACCGCGTCCTGCACGCCGAGGTTGAGCCCCTGCCCGCCCATCGGCGTGTGCACGTGCGCCGCGTCGCCCGCGAGCAGTACGCGTGCTTGCCGATACGACGCAGCCTGCCTTGTCATGTCGGTGAAGCGAGAGAGGTAGCCGGCGCTGCGCAGGCCGAAGTCCGTGCCGTAAATCGCGACGAGGGCCTCGCGAAGGTCGCTCGAGCTGGGCTCGCCGCGATGGATCTGCGCCTCTCCCACCACGACGCGCGCGCCCTTCCCGTCCTCCAGCTTGCCGATCCCGGCGAAGCCCTTCTCGGTGCGGCGCATCCCCCACGCGGGCTCTTCCGAAAGCTCGACCTCCGCGATCAGGTAGCTGGTCGTCGGCTCCCAGCCCGGGAAGTCGATGCCCGCGCGCTTCCTGACGGTGCTGCGGCCGCCGTCGCACCCGACGAGATACTGCGCGCGCAGCGAGCGGCCGTCGGACAGAGCGACGTGCACGCCGCCGTCGTCCTGCGCGAACCCGGTGACCTCACGCCCGCGGTAGATCGGCACGCGCAGCTCGCCGACCCATTCGGCCAGCGTGCGCTCGACGCGCGCCTGCCAGAGCGCGAGGAAGTAGTTGTGGCGCGTCGGCGCGTCGCTCAGATCGAGCGTCGTGCGCGCGAAGGGCGCGGCGCGATGCGGCTGCCCTTGCGCCACGAAGCGCTCCACGATGCCACGCTGGTCGAGCACCTCGAGCGTGCGCATGTGCAGCCCGCCTGCGCGCAGGCCCATGAGGTCCTGGCTCTCACGCTTCTCGACCACGGCGACGTCCACCCGCGCCAAGGCCAGCTCGCCCGCCAACATCAGGCCGGTCGGCCCTCCGCCCGCGATCACCACCCGATGTTCCGTCATGACCACCCTCCTCGTCCGGGAAGCGCCGACTGTGGCGCACGATGGGGGGCTTCCGGCAAGCCGGTATGTCTGGTATACAGTGGACCTGGCGGTCAGGGAGGGGCGCCTGCACCTCCGCCCGCGGGCGCCGCGCCCACGCGCTCCACGCGGTCGCCGATCAATCCGCGCACGCTCGCGTGGACTTCGCTGCCGGACCGGCGTCCCGCCGCGCCCCGCCAGGGCCCCCGCCGCCCGGGAAGGAAATCTCGCTGAGAACGCCTGTGCGCCGCGCGGTTGCGCCCTCGACCCCGAGGCGAGTGGGAGCGCCGTCTCGCCGGAGACGTGGTGGCGCCTCGGGGTCTCGGCCGCCCAACTGCGACTGATTGGTCAGTGCAAACCTCGCAGAAAGGTGGGAGGTATGACCAGCCTGTCGCGGTCGAGATCCATGTGCGCGCCGCGCTCGGTGGATCACGAAAGCGCCGCCGTGGATCCACCTCAGCGCCGGGGGGGTGGATCTCGAAGAGGCTCCGGATTGGATCAGTCCCGGGGCGCCGCCGAAGAGGAGGGCCGGATCGCATCGAAGAAGGCTCTGTCGATCCAGGGCAGGTCCCGCAGTTGGGGCTTGACGTCTCCGAAACGTTTGGATTTCCATCTCCCTCGGCTTCACCGGCCGCGGCGGATGCGTGGTTGCTTTGCCACGGGCGGTGGTTGCTCACGCACGCGGCGAGGCGTCCGCGCGCGTGAGTTGCGTCATCGATCTGCGGCACGGAGCTTGCTGGCGCGCGACCCGTGAATCAGCTGCTCAGCGCGCTCCTCGTCGCTTTCGGAGTACTGGCTTGGCCGCGTCTCGCTCAGGCAACGTACAGCGTTCATTGTTCGACTACGCGCGTCACGCTGATCGTCAACTACGGCGGCGAGGGCGAGCTCGTCGCGATAGCCTACTCGGCGCAGGACGAACCGGCCCCAGCCTATCTGGAGCCGACCTTCTGGCGCATGGCCGGACAGCAAGTGCTTGCGCTTCGCAAGCGCGCGGACGCTGACAGGCGGCAGTTTCATCTCGGCATTCGCGGCAGGCGCGCGGTCTTGATCTTCCGGCAGCAGCGCCATTTTCTACGCTGCGACTGGGATACCGAATGACGTCGGGGCGCCGCCATGATGGCGAGCGATCGCGAAGCTACGAATCTCGCGTAAAGCACGCAGATTGCGCCACCCTCGCTGTGGCACAATCAGAACAAGGGGCTTTTCCCCAACGCCCAATCAGCGCGTCCCGCGTGGCGCGGCGAGCCCGCAGGTTATGGAGTGAAAGCGGCCCCGTAGATGCATGGACAAGCTGTTGATACAGCGTCGCTCTTCCAGGAGGGGAGTGGATCGCGTAAGGCCCGTTCTGTCAATGAGCTCGTACCGTCGGACTGCGCGAGTCAGGAACGGCTCCGAGAATCTTGACTTGGCGGAACGCGTTTGCTTGTGTTGCCGATCAGCCGAGAGCGCGGAAATGGGACGAGGTCCCAGGGATCAGTTCGAAGCGTGTGGAGCGCCGATCCATCGAGCACAGCAGCGTGCCACCGAGCTCGCGTCGGGCAAGGTCGCCCCCTCGCGGTACTCGCCGTGCTCGCCGCGATGCGGCTGCGCGCGGCTCCGTGCCGCTCGGCGGCTCTCCTGCCCTCGCTGCGCTCTCGGCGGCGGTGGAATTCCACGGGTGATGGGCGGAGGGATGCCTCCGGCGGGGGCTCCGAGCTCGGGATGCTGCAGGACTTCGCGAGAATTCCGCGTTTTTTCGTGATCGTTCATACCAGCGTCGCCTCGCGGACGAACGTCGCCTGCGAGGTCTCCGCCCGCTGCTCGAGCACATCGTCCGGCTTCTTGAAGCCGTAGTCGCGCACCGTGACCATCGACGTCTCCCTTGCACACGTCGTCCGCCGTGAGGTGCTGGAAGATGCGGTTGTCGATACACCGCGTGGCGAGCCAGAGGGGCGGCACGACCGCCAGCTCGTACCGCGATACGCCGGTCGGCTCCGCCGAGAGCTGCCGCACGCGCCGCACGATGCCGCGCACCCGCCTGAGGAACGGCTCCGCGCCGAGAGCGACGACGATCTCCTCGCCCACCACGCTCGAGAGATCGACCTCCGGATCGGGGCTCGTCACCTCGAGCGTCAGCTCGAAGAGCTCGTTGAGCGCGTCCCGGTAATCGAGCTGATGCACCTCGAAGCCGGTGACTCCGGAGGTGGGGAACGTCAGGCTCACGTCGATGGCGATGTCGCGTCTCCTCGGGGGGGCGCCGCGGGCGCGGCGCTCATCGTGGGTCGTGCGGGCTCTTCCCGGCGGGAGAAGAGCGGGAGCGGTGCTGCCGGTAAAGCTCACGCCACCGCCGGTGCGCCGCCGGGTCGCGCGCCAGGCGGTCGCGCCAGAAGCCGTCCACCGCGAGGCGCGCCTCGGGGCGGCCCAGCCCGTACCGCGCAAAGAGGGCCTCCGCGTCGCCGGGAGAGGCGGCGAGATCGGCGCACAGCGATGCGTACTGCTCCAGCGAGAGCGCCGGGGCCGGCGCGGCGCTCGAGGGAGCGTCAGGCGCAGCGCGGGCGGCGGGCGAAAACGGCAAGGCCGGCGCCGCCGGGGCTCCGGAGGTCGGATGCGTGCCGGTCAGGCTGGTGAAGCCGCGCATGCCTTCCGGAACAAGGGCGCTGTCCGCGACAGGCTCCACGCGCAGTGGCGCGGGGGCCGAGGCTCCCACTCTCTCCGGGCCGGCGACATCCGTCAATGCCCGACGATCCGCGCGGGCGAAATCCCCTCCCTGCGCTCGCGCGCGTCATGTAGAGAGAGCTCCGCCGGGATCGCCTGTCTCCGGCGCCCGCCGCGCCCTCGGCGGCGTGGCCGGCCGGGCGATCATGGCTCCTGTCGACAGGCCCTGAGCGCGCCCGTGCGCAGTGGAGTTGTCCTCATGTCCGATGCCCACATCTACCAGCGTGATATCGAGGCGTTCGGCCGCTTCACCGTGTCGCGGATCCAGGAGCTCGTCCTGCCGATCGACGCGGACTTCAGGCAGGCCCTGCGCGCCATGGCGGCGCGCCTCGACGCCGCGACCGAGGCCGTGCTCGAGGAGGCGCGCAAGGCGGCCGCCGCCCGGGCCACGCCCCCCGCATCCGGCCGCGCGCGGCGCGGGAAGGCCGATCCGGTCGCGGCGGGCCGCGACGTGATGCGCCGCCTCGTCCAGCAGGCCGGGGCGCGGCCCAGCGGCGCCGCGCTGACCCGCGACCTCCTCCGGCAAAAGACCCTCGCCACCGTGCTCCGCCGCCGCCCCGCGGAGCTCGCCGCGACCATGACGCACGCCCTCGACGTGATCGAGCAGCACGGGCGCCGGCTGCCGGACCACGAGGCCTGGGCAGCCGAGGTCAGGCGCTCGCGGGACGCCGTCGCGCCGCTCGCGAAGAGCGTGCGCGCGCGCCGCCTCGCGCGCCGCACCCCGACCCCCGAGATGCAGGCCGCGCGCGCCGCGTGGCTCGAGGTCTACGGCGCCGCGAAGCTCCTCGTCCGGTGCGTGCTCCGGCTCCACGGCAAGCTGTCCTTGATGCCGCAGATCTTCGACGACCTCGCGGCCGAGGTCCGCGCCCCGACGGACCCCGCCGCGCCCACCCCGCCGTCATCGACGCCGCAGGCCGGTGGACGGCGGGATCGTCGCGGGGCGCGGGGAGGGGCGATGTCCGCGAGAGGGTAGCTCAAGGAGGCGGTAGGCCCGAGGCGGGGCAGCGCGGGACACCCCCCCCGGGCGCTCACTTCCCGCCGAGGTGCGTCCGGAAGAAGCGCACGATGTGCCCGTACTGGAGCACCTGGTTGTCGCGCTTCTGCGCTCCATGCCCCTCGTCGGCGAACAGGATGAGCTCCGACGGGATCTTCTTCGCCTCCAGCGCTTGCTGGATCTGCACCGACTCGCCGGCAGGGACGCGCGGATCCGTCACCCCCTGCACGATCAAGAGCGGTGACTTCACCCGATCGAGGTACGTGATCGGCGAGAGCTTCATCAGCGCGTCGTGGTCCTTCTCGGGATCACCGTACTCGGAGATCCGGAGGATGCGCCGGTAAGGCGCCGTGTTCTTCAGGAACGTGACCAGGTTGCTCATCCCCACGACCGCGGCGCCCGCGTCGTAGGCCCCGGCGAACATCGTCATGCCCACCAGCGCGGAATAGCCGCCGTAGCTGCCGCCGAAGATGCCGACCCGGGGCGGCCGGCCCTCGTGGCCGAAATGCGCCCTGACGAACTTCGCGGCGTCCTCGATGTCCGTGATGACGTCGAGCCGCTTCGCGCCGTCGTCCGCGTGCAGCCACGTCTTGCCGTAACCGTCGCTGCCCCGCACGTTCGGCTCGACGAACACGAAGCCGGCGTCCACGAAGATCTGCGCCCGCGCGCCGAAGCCGGCCCTCGTCTGGCTCTCCGGGCCGCCGTGGAAATGGACGATCACCGGGCACGGCTGGTCGCAGCGCGCCGGGCGCCGCACGAACATCGGGATCTGCGCCCCGTCCCGCGCCGGGTACGACTCGAGCGTGGCCGCCGCGAACGCGTCCGCGTCGACCTCGGGCATGCTCGGGGTGAGCCACTGCGTGAGCTTGCCCGTGGTCCAGTCGAGGACATGGCTCGTCGCCGGCGATCTCGAGGTCTCCACGAGCAGCGTCGTGTACCGGCCGTCCCTCGTCGTCGCGACCGGCACGACGTGATCCGCCGCGGGGAGCGCGGGCAGCTTGAGCTCGCGGTGCGTCCTCGCGTCCAGCGCCCGGAGCCGCGTGTAGCCGCGCTCGTTCACCGTGTAGAGGATCCGCCGCTTCGCGCGGTCGATGGAGAACCCGCTGACGTCGAACGGGATCTCCGGCGTGATCGGCGAGAGCTGCCCCTCCTTCCAGCGGTACAGCCGGCGATGCTCCCCGAGGCGCGGCGTGAGGACGAGGATCTCGCCGGGCGCCGCGCCGTACGCGGCCTCGTAGTCCTCGCGCTCGCCCAGCCCGAACAGCGACGTCAGCGTCCCGGCCGCCATGGCCGGCGTCGCGGCGCCCTTCGGGCCCGGCGCCCACTCGAAGAACTCGCTCATGTTCGAGCCCACGTCCCGCGCGAGCAGCAGGCGGCCGTCGGACGTGGCGTCCACGGCGCGCCAGATGCCCTCGCGATCGAACACGAGCTCGCTCCGCTTCGACGCGATGTCATAGCGGTAGATGGCATACGCGTCCTTCCGGAGGTCGTTGGCTCGATAATAGATGTGCCGCCCGTCGTCGGAGACGAGCTGAAGCTGCGTCTGCACGCCGGGCTTGTGCTGGATGGCGAGCAGCGGGCCGCCCTTCACGTCCTGGAGGTAAAGCCCGGGGTTCTCCTCGCCCTTGCGATCGCGCGAGAGCACGAGGTGCGCGCCGCCCGGCGTGATGTCCCGGACCACCGTCGCGTCCTCGCCGCCCGTCAGCTGCACCGGGAAGCGCTGCGGCCCGTCGAGCCGGAAGACCTGCCTCGTCCCCGTGATCGTCCAGTTGAAGAAGAGCGATTTGCCGTCCGGCCCGAGGACGCCGCCCCCGGGCGCGCGCACGTCGAGCATCGCCTGGATCCGGCGCGACACGTCGTCCGGGAGCGGCGGCGGCGCGTAGCGGGCCAGGATCTCGGGGGACACGCTCGCCGCGCCGTGCCCCTCGTACGCCGCCGGAGAGGGCGTCTCGGCCGGCGGCGCGGCCGGCGACGCCGCCCGCGGCGCCTCGGCAGGTGCGGTCGCCGGCGGCCGCGCGGGCGCGCCGTTCGCGGGGACGGCCGGCGCGGGCGCGCACGCGGCAGACAGGGGGAGGAGGAGGAGCGGCAGCGCGCTGTCGCGGCGCCGCCGCCGCTGCGGGAGGGACGACATGCGGCGCATTTCGCCCGCGATGCCGGGCCCCGGCAAGGTCGAACGGCCGCCCGGTGAAGGGGGAGGCGCGCGCCGGTGAGGACGGGAGACGCGCGCCGGTGAGGACGGGAGGCGCGCGCCGGTGAGGACGGGAGACGCGCGCCGGTGAGGACGGGAGGCGCGCGCCGGGGCGGGGTGGGGCAGGCCGGCTCAGTCAGGCTCGCCGGGGAGCTTCAGGCGGCCGAGGATCGCCTCCGCCGCCGCGAGCTGCGCCGCGACCTGCCGCAGCGCCTCGGCCTCCTCGCCCTGGAGCGAAATGTTCGGGACGAGCGCGTTCAGCGCCCGGCGGTTGTACGCCAGCCCCACCGGCGAGCCCTTCTCCAGGTTCATCGCCATCGATCCGGCCAGCAACGTCAGCGCCTCCCGGTGCTGCCCCTTCGCGGACAGCACCTCCGCGAGCGCCGCCGTGGAGCGCGCCAGGCCGATGAGATCGCCGTGCGCCTGCTCCGCCTCGATCGCCGCGGTGAGGCGCTGCGTCGCGCGATCGAGGCGCCCCTTGCGGAGCTCCAGCCGGCCGAGGGTCTCCCACACCCGGGCGAGCTCCCGGGCGTCGCCGACCTGCCTGTAGGTGCGCTCCGCGGCGAGCGCGTGGTCGATGCCCATCGAGAGCGCGTCGGACTCGCGCCCGGGCCGGGCAGGGACATGGAGCGGGATCCGCGCGAAGAGGTGATCGGTCTCCGCGAGCTCGACGCGCGCCGCCGGATCGACCCGGGCCCGCTCCTCGAAGACCCGGCGCGACTCGGTCAGGAGGTGCGTCGCCCGCACGGGATCGCCCATGCGCACGTAGACCGCGGCCTGGTCGTTGAGCAGCCGGGCGGCGCCGAGCGCGTCCCCCGCGTCGAGCAGCAGGCGGCTCGCCGCCGTGAGCTCCGCGAGCGCCCGCTCCAGCGAGCGCAGGTCGCCCACGTCGTACCAGACGCTCGCGAGGAGGGCGGCGATCTCGGCGTGCAGCTCCGGCGGGTCGCCCGGCGCGAGCAGCGCCCGCGCGGCGTCGAGCACCTCGAGCGCGCCCGCCAGCGTGAAGGCCGGGTCCGGCCCGGCCGCCATCCACTGCACCCGGCCGATGCCCGCGAGCGCGCCGATGCGGAGCCGCCGGCGCTCCGGCGTGGCCGGGAGGCCGTCGAGCAGCGAGAGCGCCTTCTGCCCGTAGCTCAGCGCCTGGGCATACGCGCCCGCGGCCGCCGCCTCCGTCGCGGCAGCGCGGTACCGCCGCGCCGCCGCCTCGATCTCGCCGGCCTCGGTCAGGTGGGCCGCCGCCCGCGCCTCGGTTCCCCGGCGGCCCACGCCGTGCGGCGCCGCGCTCGCGGCCCCCGTCGCGCCGTCGCGGCCCTGCGCCGGCGAGGCCGGGTGCAGCGACACCTCGAGCGGCGCCGCGGCGCGCAGCGACTCGGCCGCGGCGCGCGCCGGATCGACGAGGCGCGCCGCGGCCGCGGCGTCGGTCACCGGGGGCCACGACACGGAAGGGCGCGCCGCGGCGGGAGCCCGCTCGGACAGCGTGGCCGGGACGCGCAGCGAGCCCGCCCGCGCCGAGCGGCTCGGCGCCGCGCCCGGCTCGTCGGGCGAGGGGCCGGCGCCGGACGGGGCGAGGTCGCGCGGCACCCGGACCGGCCCCGGGATGGGCGCGTCCAGCGAGTCGGGCGGGGCGTCGAGCACGAGGGACTCGGGCGGCTCCGAGGGGGGGCCGCCGTCGCCGCTCCGGAGGAACAGGTCGGCGTAGGGCCACGGCAGGCCCCCGGGCCCGGCAGGCGCCATCGGCGTGGGCCTGTCCTGAGGCCGCTCGGGGGCGGCGACCCGCGACGTCGCGAAGCGCGAGGCGCCCGGGGGCGCGCCGGTCGGATGGCCCGCGGCCGGCGGCGGCCTCAGCGTGTCGGTCGCCTGCGGCGCCGCGCGCGGCGCCGGGAGCCCGGGCTCGCCGTCCGCCTCGTCCCGGCCGTCGCCGGGGCCCTGCGCCGCCGCGCTGCTGGCCGGATGGCTCGCCCCGGCGGCGGCGAGGGCGCCGGGCGGCGCGGCCGCGGGCGGAGAGGGCTGCGCGGCGGTCGCGCGCGGCGCGCCGATCGTGGACGCCGGCGCCGGCAACGACGACGGGGAGGGCGGCACGGGCGGCGCCGTCCCGGCCCGCACCGGCGCGGCCGCGGGCCGCGCCTCGGGCTGCTCCTCGCTGAGGAGCGCCGCGAGCCGCCGGTGCCACACGCGCGCGAGCGACGGGAGGATCGACCTCCGGAGCGCCTCGACGATCTCCTGCGGCAGATGGAAGCGCCCCTCGCCGCGGTCCTCGACGGGGACGCCCGCGTCCGCGGCGCGCTGCAGCGCCTCGAGCACGTCGACCGCGTCGACGCGGAGGAGCGCCGCGACGAGCTCGCCCTCGAAGCCCGAGCCGACGATCGCGCCGGCCCGGAGCACCCGGAGCACGTCGCCGGGGAGATCGCGCACCGAGACCTGCGGCGGCGGGGGCGCGACCGCACAGGTCGGCGCGCTCGCGCCGTCGGGCGGCCGGAGGACGGCGTCCGGGCCGAGGGCCGCGCGCACCGCGGCGAGCAGCTCGCCCGCGGGGCCGGTGGGCGCGTGCAGGCGAAAGGAGAGGACGAGCGCGACCTCCAGCGCGTCGGCGCGCGACACCACCCGCCGCAGCACGTCGAGCGTGGCGGGATCGGCGCGCTCCACGGCGTCGAAGACGATCGCCCACCGGCGATCCGTCCGCCGCGCGAGGCGGTTCAGGGCGTCGATGAGCTCGGCGTCGGCCATCCGCTCGTGGACGTCGCCGAGCAGCCGTCGCCTGAGCCCCGAGACGACGCGGGTCCGCGCCTGATCGAGCAGCGGCGGCGCCCCGCCGACGAGCCGCTCGATCTTGCCCCGCACCTCGTGGAGCGGCCCCAGCGTCGCCTCGGGCACGTCGCAGCGCACGCGCAGCACGCGCAGCCCGAGCTGGGGCGGGGGCTCCCCGGGGACGATGTCCAGGAGGGCGGTGTGCCGGCCCTCGGAAATGCGCTGCCAAAGCTGTTCCACGGTCCACTCCCTCGACACGGCGCGCCCGGAGGCACTGCGGGGTCGCGCCTGCTCCTTCTTAAACGTTTCCCGCGCCGGACGTCACGGGAACGGCGGCGGTTTTTCGCGGGGAGCCTGCTCTCCGCGCCGGACCAGCGCGGCCGCGTCCGCCGCCGCGCGCCGCGATCACCTTCGCCGCGAGAACCGGTAGATGACGCCGTCCTGCGAGGCGAGGTAGAGCTCGCCGCGCGCGTCCTCGCCGAAGGAGGTGGGGCGAGAGAGCTCGCCGTCGGGATCGAGGATCGGCTTCCAGTCGGTCGGCTCGGTGGCGCGCCCGTCCTTCCAGCGGAAGCTGCGGAGGAGCGCGGTGCAGTAGTCGGCGTAGAAGTAGAGCCCGTCGAGCTCCGGCAGCTCCGCGCCCCGGTAGACGAAGCCGCCCGTGATCGAGCAGCCGTGGGCGTGGGGGTACTCGATGACCGGCGGCGTCAGCCCTTCGAGGCCGCAGGGGAGGTCGTGGAGGCAGTGGCCGTCCCCCTCCACGACGTTCCACCCGAGGTTGTGGCCCGCGAGCCTGTCGACCGGCACGACGTGGACCTCCTCGTAGCGGTCCTGGCCGACGTCGGCGATGTACAGGTCGCCGGTCCTGCGGTCGAAGCTGTAGCGCCACGGGTTCCTGAGCCCGATCTGCACGATCTCCGGCGCGGGCCGCTCCGGGCCCTGTCCGCGCACGTCGAGCGCGAGCATCTTGCCGAGCGGCGATCGCCGGTCCTGCCCGTGCCCGTGGGGGTCGTCGCGCTTGCCGCCGTCGCCGGTGCCCACGTAGAGCCTGCCGTCCGGCCCGAAGGCGAGGTGGCCGCCGTTGTGGTTGTCGTACGGCTGGGCGATGTGGAGCAGCTCGCGCGCCGTCGCCGGATCCGCGCGATCGGGGGCGCCCTCCGCGACGCGGTACTCGACGATGCGGGTGTCGCCTTTCCGGTCGGTGTAGTTGACGAAGAGGCGCCCATTTTCGGCGTAGCGCGGGTGGAACGCGAGCCCGAGGAGGCCCTGCTCCTCGCCGGTCGAGACGAGCGCGGACAGGTCGAGGAACGGCGGGTCCACGGCGCGACCGCCCGCGAGGACGCGGATGCGCCCCCGCTTCTCGACGACGAAGAGGCGCTCCGACGCGTCGCCGGGCGCGAACGCGAGCGCGACCGGCTCGTCGAGCCCGCGGGCGAACACCGAGAGCGTCACGCCGCGGGCGACCTCCTCGCGCGGCGGCGGCGGCGAGGACGGGCCGCACGTGCACCCGGGGGAGAGCGCGGCCGCCGCCACGGCGAGCCCCGCGAGCGCGCGCCAGACGCCCCGGAGCCCGGGCCGCGCAGCCGGCGCAGCGTGCTCCGGGCCCCTTCCGTCTCGCGCAGCGCTCCCGTGATTCACCGGTCCCCCTCGGCCCATTCTACAAGGGCTCCCCGCGTCCGGTACAGGCGCCGCAGCGCGGCGGCCTCCCGCGCAGGAGACGGGCCCGGATCGGCGCTCTCGGCGCGGTCGCGCCAGCTAGTAGCGCGCGCGCTCGATCTCTCCGGTCGAGCGTCGCTTCATGAACGCGACCGGCGAGAGCCCCGCGATCTCGCGGAACTCCCGGACCAGGTGCGGCTGATCGCAGTACCCGCTCGCGAGGGCGACCTCCGACCATGACCCGCGGGCGACCTGCGCGTTCGAGACGACGCGCTGGAAGCGGGCGATGCGCGCGTACTGCTTCGGCGAGACGCCGACGGTCGCCGCGAAGGCGCGTCGCAGGCTCCGCGGGCTGACGTGGAGCGCGCTCGCCGCCTCTTCCACGGTGATCCCGCCGAGCGAGAGCTTCCGGACCGCGGCGCGCGCGACGGCCGCCGACGCGGGCTCGAACACGTCGGGGCCGAGCAGGCGGTCCTCGAGGGCGCGCTCGATCGCCTCCAGGCGAGCTCGCATGGGGTCCAGCGTGACGCCGGGGCCGATCGCCGCCAGATGATCGAGCAGGGCGTCGGCGCGTCGGCCCCAGAGATCGCGCGCCGGGACGATGCGATGGGCGAGCTCGTCCATCGGCACGCCGAAGAAGGGGTACGCGCCGCCGGGTCGAAAGACCACCTGCACCGCGAGCAGGAAGCGCGGCGCGCGCTTGTACACGGCCCGCGTCTTGGGCCCGAGGACGACGAGGTCGGCGCGGTCCGCGTCGAGGAGGCGAAAGACCAGCGACGTCGTGCCGTCGGGCAGCAGGTCGATGCTCGTGATCGGCGGCGTGGTGGCGCGGACGGCGACGACGAAATTGCGGAGCGCACGCGACGCCGGCGCGCCGAGCTCCGGGCGCGGGGCGCGGGGCGCGGTGGCCTGTTCGATCGATCCCGGCACGACGTCATCGTGCGCTCGCCCCGGGCCGCCATCAACCCACCCGGCCCCGTCTCGGCCGTTTCCTCCAAGACTTCACGCCGGCGCGGGCGCACGCTGCGGTCCAGCGAGGGCGCTTCAGCCCGAACCCCCAGGAGGACCACGATGAACCTCGACCACTACGTCACGCTCGGCCGCTCCGGGCTGCGCGTCAGCCCCCTGTGCCTCGGCGCCATGACCTTCGGCGATGAGCACGGCTTCGGATCCAGCGTCAAGGAGTCCGAGGCGATCCTCGATCGCTTCCTCTCGCGCGGCGGCAACTTCATCGACACCGCCAACGCCTACACCAAGGGCCACTCCGAGAAGATCATCGGCGACCACCTCGGCCGCCACCCGAGCAAGCGCGACCGGGCGGTGATCGCCACCAAGTTCACCGCCAACCTCTACCCCGGCGACCCCAACGGCGGCGGCGCCGGGAGGAAGGCCATCGTCGCGCAGTGCGAGCAGTCGCTGCGCCGCCTGCAGACCGACTACATCGACCTCTACTGGATGCACGCCTGGGACAAGAACACGCCCATCGAGGAGACCGTGCGGGCCCTCGACGATCTGGTGACGGCCGGCAAGGTCCGCTACGTCGGCGCCTCCGACACGCCGGCGTGGAAGGTGGCGCAGGCGCACGTCCTGGCGGGCCTCCGCGGGTGGGCGCAGTTCATCGCGCTGCAGATCGAGCACTCGCTCCTCGAGCGCACGGTGGAGGGGGAGCTCATCCCCATGGCGCGCGAGCTGGGCCTCGGCGTCACGCCCTGGTCGCCCCTCAAGAGCGGCGTGCTCTCCGGCAAGTACACGCGGGAGAACGCGGGCAAGCACGAGCCCGCTCGAGGCCCGTTCGTGCTGTCCGCGCTCACCGACGAGGCGTACGCCATCGTCGACAAGCTCGTCGAGATCGCCAGGGAGCTCGACTCCACGCCGGCGCGCGTGGCGCTCGCCTGGGTGGTGGCCCGGCCGGGCGTCACCTCCACCATCATCGGCGCGCGCACGCTGGCGCAGCTCGACGACAACCTCGCCTGCCTGGAGGTCGAGCTCGCGCCCGATCAGGTGGCCGCGCTCGACGCGCTCTCGGCGCCGGCGCTCGACTTCCCCGCCGGCTTCCTGCGCATGGCCGGCGGGTTCATGAACGGCGGGACGACGATCAACGGCGAGAGCGCGCCGGCGTGGCCGATGGCGCCGAAGAGCGACAGCGAGCGGTACTGAGCACGTGCCGAGCGCCCGAGGGGCCCATTCCCGGGCGTTCCAAGCGGATCGGCGCTCTAGATCGGTTCCCGCCGGCCTCTGGTACAAGCGCCGCAGAGCGGCGGTCACCCGCACAGGAGACAGGTCCAGATCGGCGTTTTCGGCGCGGCAGCGCACCCCCGTGCGCTGAGCACCGAAAACGTCGAGATGGGCCCGTATCCGAAGCGGGTGACCGCCGCTCTAGTAGCCCCAGAGGAACTCCGCACGGGCGAATGCGGTGAAATAGCTCCCCGGGCCGTCGCCCGCGCCCGGGACGAGCAGCGTGTACTTGCCGGCGAAGCCGACGGCGAACTGGCGGCTGAAGGTGTAATCGAGGCCGAACGGGACGGAGACCCCGAACCTGCCGCTGTGGCAGTCCGGCTGGCCATGCGAGCCGCACGGCGCGAGGCGCACGCTGTCGTACGCGCCGGCCATGAGGCCCACGTACGGGACCCACTGCAGGATGTCGAGCACGTACGCGGCGCCCGCGGAGGCGCCGAGCATCATGAGATCGCCCCCCGGATGCGACGCCGTGTTGAGCTCGACCAGCGCGTTGAACGCGTCCGTGAGCCCGTAGGTCAGGTGCACGCTGCCGCCGATGCCCGGGTACGAGCCGCCGTCCGCGAGCAGCGCGTACCCGATGCCGGCGCCGGCGTGCCATTGCCGCTCGAACGCGTCGGCCTGGGAGGGGGCGAGGAGCGCGGCGAGCGCGAGCGCGGCGGCGGTCAGCGGAGCGGCGGAGGAGGGTCTCATGGTCGATGGCGGCGAGCAGCCCGGGGCGCCCCCGCCCGATCAGGGATCGAGGGCGACGACGGCGCGCGCGGGGCTCTCGAGGCGCGCGCGCGGCCGAGGCTAGCATGCGCGCCGCGGGACATCCTCAGCGGAGGTGCTCGCGACGAGGGGAGGGGCGAGAGACGCCCGCCTCCTCGAGCTCCTCGTCGTCGTCGAGGCGCGCCGCCGGGACGGAGGCGCCGTCGCGCGGGTCGATGCGGAGCGAGGGCCGGGGGAAACGGACGCCGGTCTGCCCCGAGATCCTCGGGAAGGTGTAGAGGATCTCGCCGCGCTCGCCGATCTCGACGCCCACCTCGTCGGGGCGCTCCTTGGCGAGCTCGGTGAGCAGCGCGTCGGCCTCGGGCGCCGGCAGATCGAGCGCGGCGCCGACCTCCTGCGCCGTGAGCGGGCGGCGGCGGTGGGACGCGAGCGAGAAGATCGCCCGGGCCTGCGCGTCGCGCGACGCCTTCTCCCCGGAGCGGGACAGCTTGCGGCCGCTGACCAGGAGCAGCACGCCGAGCGCGACGGCGATGAACCCGATCGGCAGCCCGACGGCGAGGCCGGCGATCGATCCGGGAAACAGCGCGGCCGCGATCAGCCCGAGGAGCAGCGCCACCGCGGTGCCGCCGATGAGGACCAGCCAGCCGAGCACGCCGGCGACCACCCCGCCCACCCTGGACGGCTTGCCCGCCAGGTCGACCGACGTGCCCGCGAGGGGCAGGCGCTCTCGGCCGCACGCGGTGCAATAGGCCGCGAGCCCGCGGTGGACGATGGGGGCGTTCTTTCCGCAATGAGGACACATGAAGACTCTCCGCGCGAGCAGTCCCTCGCGAGCCAGGCTGTAGCGTAGGAATCGCGCGCCCCCACCGCCAGAGGTGCGGCGATGTGGTCTCCAGCTTCTCAGGGAAGGCCAGGGCGCGTCCAGCGGGCGGGCTCCGTCCGGGCTGCGCTGCCGGGGGGCGCTGCGCGGTCGCGCCGATCGCGGCGAGGGCGTCAGAGGCCCAGGGCGCGCGCGATCTCGGCGCGCGTCGGATCGGACGCCACGGCGCGCAGCGCCTCGTACCGGCGCTGCCATGCGGTCGCGCTCCCGGCGTCGCCGCGCCATCGCGCCGCCTCGGCCCGGGCGAAGGCGTGGTGCCGGAGCGAGAAGCGCCCGGCGTCGAGCGCGAGGAACGCGTCGAGCCACACCTCGGGATCCCCTTCGCCGTCGCCGAGGAGCTGCGCGGCGACGGCGGCGTACGGGGCGAGCGCGGGCGGCGCGTCGCCGCGGCGGCGGAGGGCGGCGTAGCGGAGCGCGCGGCGCGCGGGCGGCGGGGCGTCGCGCGCGGCGCTCCAGGCGGCGAGCGCGCGCGAGAGCGCCGGCTGGTCTCCGCGCGCCCACGGCGCGTCGAGGCGCGCGAAGCCGACCCAGGGGAAGGTGGTGGCGAGGTCCGCCGGCAACCGCGGGGGCGGGTCGCCTCCCCGGAGCGGGGAGGCGCCCGGAGGGCGCGCGAGGGCGAGCCGGGTCCACCGCGCGCGGGCCTCGAGCAGGGCGGGCACGGCGCGCTCCGGGGGCCCGTCGCCGGCGCGCGCCCCGCGCGGGGCGGAGCGCGCCGCGCGCGCGGCGGCCTCCTCGTCGGCGAGGACGGCCGCGCGCGCGGCGTCGTGAGCGCGCCCGATCGAGGCGAGGAGCTCGGCGCGCTGGAGGAGCACGGCCGCGCGCAGGGCGGGCGGCGCCGCGGCGAGATCGACGCGCTGCACGATCTCGAGCGCGCGCGCGCGATCGCCCGCGAGGGTCCACACGCTCGAGCGCGCGAGCGCGCGGGCCGCCTCGGGCGCGAGCGCCGGGGAGAGCGCCCCGAGGCGATCCAGCGCGTCGAGCGCGCGGGGCGCGTCGCCCTCGAGGGCCAGCGCGCGGGCCGCATGCAGCGCGAGCGCCCCCGCGGTCGCGCGCAGGGCGTCGCCCTCGGCCGATGACAGGTCCGGCGCGCCGGCCAGCTCGGCGGCGCGCGCGGCGGCGCGCGCGCGCAAGGCCCCGGCCACCACGGGCCCGGTGAGCCCGCGCTCCGGGAGCCAGTCGAGCGCGAGCAGCGGGCCCACCCACGGTCCGGAGGCGACCTCGGTCGTCGGCGAGCCGTCCTCCTCGGGCTCGGGCCGCGCGAGCGCGGCGGCTCCGGCCGCGTCGAGCGCGTCGTCCTCCGCCAGCGCGAGGGCGAGCAGGTCCGCGCGGACCTGCGGGGCGAGCGCGACGGCGGAGCCGAGCAGGTCCCGGATCGCGCGCACCGCGCCCCGCTTCGCCCCGGCGGCGCCCTCGCCCTCGGCGGCGGCGGCGAGGCGGACGCGCTGCGCCATCCGCGCCTCGACGGCGTCGGCCACGCCTGCCTCGGGGTCATCCGGCATCGGCGGAGGCGCCACGCCGGCCCGGGCGGCGCAGGCGACGAGGACGGCGCGGACCTCGCCCCAGTTGCGCGACATGGCCGCGTGGCGCTTCGACGCCCGGTCGTCCTGGATGAGCGTCAAGAGCTCGACGCCGCGCGCCGCCTCCGCGCGGGCGCCCAGGCAGAGGATCGCGCCCACCGTCGCGCGCAGGTCCTCGTCGCGCGGATCCATCCCCGCGTAGCCGCGCGCGATCTCGATCGCGCGCGGCAGGTCGCCCTCGGTGAGCGCCGCGCGCAGGGCGCCCACGCGCACGTGCCAGTCAGGCCAGCGCTCCGGCTGCGAGAGGAGCGCGCGCCGATCGCCGAGCCTCGCCGCCTCGCGCCCGAGGCTCGGCGCGCCGCGCGCGGGGCCGAGCTCCTCGAAGGTGATGCGCCTGGAGCCGCTGGCCACCGTGGCCTGGGCCGTCTCCACCGCGAAGGCCGCGCGGGCGAGCGCCTCGCGGTCGGGTCGCCCGACGGCCGCGTCGATGTACTCGGCGACCGCGGCGCGCACGCCGAGCTCCTCGGCCAGCGTGCTCGCCGCCCCGAAGGTCCACGGCAGCCGCGAGGGCAGGGCGAACCAGCGGATCTCGGAACGGCAGTCGGGCAGCGCGGGGCCGCGCGGCGCCTCGACCGCGGCGAGGCACGCGGCGGCGCCGCGCGCGCCCGCGGCGACCATCGCGGCGGGGCCGAGGAGCGCGAGCGCGAGCGACGCCGCGGCGCCCGCGGCGAGCGCCAGGACGAGCGGCCGCCGCCACGGCGCCCACGCGGCCGGGTCGCCGCGGCGCCGGTTCGAGCTCCCGTCGCCTCCACGAGGCCGCGTCGTCGGCTGCGCGCGCACGGGACGGCTTTTACCCCACGACGCGGCCAGGCGACACCGCCTGCCGACGCGGCGGGGCCGGCCTGTGCCGCGCGCGTCACGGCGGCCTGGCCGGGCTCCGGCTAGGGCGCGCTCCGGCCGCCGCCGGCGCCGGCCTCCGGGGCGAGGAGCGCGCCCGCGAGATCGTCGACCGCCGACAGGTCCTCCACGCCGGCGACCTCGAGGTCGAGCCCGCGCGCGAGCTGCGGGGCGCTGGCGAGGGCGACCTCGGCGACGGTGAGCCTCCGCCCGATCAGCTCGTGGAGCGACGCCACCCCGTGATCGCGGATGCCGCACGGCACGATGAGGTTGAACGCCTCGAGATCCACCGCGAGGTTGAGCGCGAAGCCGTGCATGGTGAGCCAGCGCGACAGGCGCACCCCGATCGCCCCGAGCTTCGCGAGATCCCGCGCCCACGCGGCGCCGCCCCACTCCCCCGGCGCGGCGCGATCGATCCAGACGCCGATCATCCCCTCGACCGTGCCGCCCTCGACGTGGCGCTCGCGCGCGATCAGGATCATCACCTCCGCGAGCGACCGCACGTACTTGCGCACGTCGCACCGGTCCGGCTTGAGATCGAGCAGCGGGTAGCACACGAGCTGGCCGGGGCCGTGGTACGTGACGTCGCCGCCGCGGCCGGTCGCCACGAGGTCGATGTCGCGCTCGGTCAGCGCGCGCGCGTCGAGCAGCACGTGCTCCGGGTTCGCCCGCGGGCCGAGCGTGATCACGGGATCGTGCTCCAGGAGCAGGATCGTGTCGCCGACGCGCCCCTCCGCGCGCGCCTCGACGAGCAGCCTCTGCAGATCGTGGATCGGCGCGTACCGGCGCCGGCCGAGCCACACGGCGCGCGCTCGCCTCGGCCGGGGCGCGCCGCCCGGGGCGGGCGGGGCCCCCGCGGGGTCGACGGGCGCGGTGGGGGGAGAGGGCGCCATGGCTACTCCGGGACCTTCTCGCCGCGCGCGCGGCGCTCGTCGCGGTAGGCCTCGATGTGCGTCGTGAAGCTCGCCGCGACCTCGGGGTCGAACTGCGAGCCCGAGCAGCGCTCGATCTCGGTCACCGCGACCTCGTGCGGGAGCGCCCGGCGGTACGAGCGGTCGCTCGTCATCGCGTCGTACGTGTCGGCGACCGAGATGATGCGCGCGATGATCGGGATCTCGTTGCCCCGCATCCGCAGCGGGTAGCCGCGCCCGTCCCAGCGCTCGTGGTGCAGGTGCACGCCGGGGATGAGCGGGTGCAGGAACTTGATCGGATCGAGGATGTCGCGCCCGTACACGGGGTGCCGCTTGAAGACCTCGTACTCGTCGCTCGTGAGCTTGCCCGGCTTGTTCAGGTTGAGCACGCACCCGATCTTGCCGATGTCGTGCATGAGCGCGCTCTGCCGGACGATCTCGATCTCGGCCGGGCCGAGGCCGAGCCGCTGCGCCAGCATCACCGCGTAGACCGCGACCCGATCCGAGTGGCCCGCGGTGTAGCGATCCATCTTGTCGATCGCCTTGGCGAGCCCCTCGATCGTCTGCTGGAACGTCGCCTGGAGGTCCTGGTACAGGCGCGCGTTCTCGATCGCCGCCGCCGCGCGCGACCCGATGATGCTGAGCAGCTTGCGCTGCCCCTCGTCGAAGCGCTTCGTGCGCGTGAACGACGCGACGGCGACGAAGCCCATGAGGCGCTTCTGGATGCGGAGCGGCACGGCGACCAGCGACTGGAGCGGCAGCGCCGGCTCCCGCTCGAAGAACCGGAGCCCCTTCGTCCCCTGCTCGAGACAGAGCGCCTCGGGGCGGAAGTGCTCGATCACGCGCGCCGGGTCGAGCCGGCCGAGGTCGACGTCCGCGGGCACCGCCGCGCCGCGGAGGTGCTGCCGCTCGAAGAAGCTCCCCTCGCCGTCGTCGAGCCACGTCGAGATGAGGTCGCCGCGCACCTCGTGGAGGCAGCTCTCCGCGACGGTCTCCAGCACCTGGTCGAGCGACAGGCTCGCCGCGATCGCCTCGCTCACCTTGTAGAGCGACACCGCCTCGCGCAGCCGGATGTTCTCCGCGGCCATCCGCTGCTTCTCGATCCCGCGCTGCACGACGTGCACGACCTCGTCCAGCTTGAACGGCTTGAGCACGTAGTCGTAAGCGCCGCGCTTCATCGCGTCGATCGCGGTCTCGACGGTGCCGAAGCCCGTCATGATGACCGTGAGGGCGTTCGGCGCCGTCTTGCCGATCTCGTCCAGCAGCGCGATGCCCCCCATCCGCGGCATCTTGAGATCGCTGATCACGAGGTCGTAGTGACCCTTCGTGAGCTCGTTGAGCGCGCTGGTGCCGTCCTCTGCCGTGTGGACGTAATAGCCCTCCATGCCGAGGAAGTCGGCCAGCATGTCGCGGATCACCTTCTCGTCGTCCACGACGAGGATGCGAGGACGGTCTTCGGGAAACGTGGACATGCGGCCGGCAAGCCTACCAGATCCGGTCGCCGCCCACGGATCAAGAGAGGGGCGGCGCCTGGGCCGCGCCCGGGATGCGGCCGGGCACGACCGTATCCGGGCCGCTGCGGGGCCGCCGCGGGGCGGGGGATCAGTCCTCGTCGCCGGTGGAGATGATGGGGTGCCGGATGGTGCGGGGAGACTCGTCGAGATCCGGCACGCGGATCGAGACGGGGCCGGGGCTGCGGATCGAGGCCGGCGCCCCGGACTCGATCTCCTCGGCGCGGAACGGCATCATCCTGCTGCTCGGCGCCGGCTCGTCGATCGCCGGGGTCAGCGCCGGCACGGCCCGCTGCTCGCCGAGGGCGTGCTTCTGCTCGAGGAAGCGGATCACCGACGGGCCCGTCGAGCGCTCGAGCGCCGAGCGCAGATCGCCGGGCAGCGTCGACTCGATGATCATCTTCACCCCCGTGCGCGGGTGCTCGATCTCGATGCGGACGAGGTGAACGAACGAGCGATCGAGGCCGTGCTTCTCCTCGAAGTAGCGGTTCGTCGGCACGTGCCCGTAGCGCTCGTCGCCGAGGATCGGGTGGCCGATCGCGGCGAGGTGCCGCCGGATCTGGTGCGTGCGCCCGCCGTCGGGGATGACGCGGAGGATCGAGTGGCCCGACGCGACCGCGAGGCGCCGGTAGCGCGTGCGCGCCGTGTACGTGCGCGTGCCCTCCCGGAGATCGCGGGTGATCGCGCCCTTGCCCGGGGTGACGCCCTTGGCCGCGGCCAGGTAGATGAGGCGCCCCGATTTCGCCAGCGCCTCGCCCCAGCGCGTCGCCGCCTCCTCGTCGCGCGCGAGCATGACGAGGCCGCTCGTGCCCGGATCCAGGGCGTGCACGATGAGCGGCGTCGCGCTGACGCCGGGGATGCGGGCGCAGCGCGCGAGCAGCGAGCCGAGGTACTCCGGCTGCGAGGCCACCGGCTCATGCGGGCCCTTCTCGACGACCAGCACCCCGTCGTCGTCGTAGATGACCTTGGGCGCCGGAGGGGGCGTCCTGCGGAGCGCCGCGATCGTCTCGATCTCCTCCGTGAGCGGGATCATGTCGAGCGG
Organism: Sorangium cellulosum; assembly: GCF_004135735.1. Taxonomy (GTDB): domain Bacteria; phylum Myxococcota_A; class Polyangia; order Polyangiales; family Polyangiaceae; genus Sorangium; species Sorangium cellulosum_F. Next base: position 2,948,305 of record NZ_CP012670.1, read on the forward strand.
GGTGAGCTCGGTCGACGAGTACCCGAGCCGGCACAAGTGGTCGAGGTCGCGCGCGAGCGTGTCGGGATCGCACGAGACGTAGACGAGGAGCGGCGCGCCCAGCCGCGCGATCGCCTCGCGCGCCGTCGGGGAGACGCCGCGGCGCGGCGGGTTCACCACGATGCCGTCGAACCGCTCCGAGGCGCTGGCGAGGGAGCCGACGATCTCCGAGACGTCGCCGGTGCGCACCTCCACGCGCTGGGTCAGCCCCTGGGCCTCCGCCGCCGCGCGCGCGTTCGCCGCCGCGGGCGCGAACGACTCGACCATCAGGATCCGGTTGCCCCCGTGCGCCAGGGCGAGCGAGATCGCGCCCGAGCCGCCGTACAGGTCGAGGATGCGCGGCGGCTCCTTGCGCCGGGAGGCCGGGCCCACCGCGGCCTCGCCCTCGATGACGGGCCCGTCGTTCTCGAGCGACGCGATCTCGCGGAGCAGGAGCGCATGCACGCGCGCGGCCTGCGCCCGGTGCGCCTGCACGAACGAGCCGAACGCGGCGATGTGGTAGATCTGCCCGATCCGATCCTCGGCGTGCGAGACGCCGTCGAGCACGATCGTCTCGGGCCCGAGGATCTGCGGCGCCTCGGCGTCGTGGAAGTTCGCCGCGACGCCGATGACGCGGGGGAGCAGCGCGCGGATGGCGCGGCCGGCCTCCCGCAGCTCGTCGCGCGTGCACGCGCGCTCGCGCTGCAGGACGAACGTGACCAGCACGAACGCCGGGTTGTCCTCGGTCGCGCCCATCTCCGCGAAGAGCGGCGTGCCGGGCGCGAGGTGGACCTCGCGCAGATCGAGGGCGCGGAGCACGCCGCCCCTCGCCGGATCGTACGGCAGGAGCAGCGGCCGGACCTCGGGGGGCGGCGACGCGATCAGCGCGCGGATCGTCGAGGTCACCGCCGCGAGCGCCGGGGCGAGGACCCTGCACCCCGGGATGTCGACGACCTCGTGATGCCCCGTGCGGCCGTACAGCCCGATCGCGCCCGAGGGGGCCACGATGAGCTTGGCCCGACCCCGATAGCCGATGATCGGATCGGCCGGGATGACCGGGCTCGTCTGGAGCAGCTCGAGCGACGGGTAGTGCGCTGCTGCGGACACGACCCGCGCGCGCTTCGTGCTGAGCTGCTCCGCGTAGTCCCCTGCGATGAGCGGACAGCCCGCGCACTCGACCGCGTGCTTGCACTCGATCAGCGTGTTCGGGATCTCGCCTGCTTTCAGTGTGCGCCGCACGGGCCCGGACAAAACGCCGCCGCCCGATCCCTCTGCGGTGGTGCTCTCGCCCAGCCCGTGCGGTCCTTCGATACCTGCGCCGGAAGCCATTCCGGGGGAGCTTACAGGGGCTCTCGTCCAGCGTCGAAGGTGTAAAGAGGAGGTCATCGAGCTTTTCGTCAGTCGCGCTTTCGACGCTCGGCGGCCGTGCGCTGGGGGCGCTCGGGTCCTGACAAAAACCTGCGTATCTCCGGCGACCCGCCCGGCGGCGGCCGTCCAGGACCTGCGGGCGGCTCGCCCCACGACCGGGCGACGCCGGGGCCGATGTGGGGGGCGCCTCCACACGGCATCTCGGGGCGCGTCCTTCTGGGCGACTCCGGCCGCCGTTCGCGACATGTGGGCCCGGCCGCGAGCGCGTCGGGACGGCGCGGCCGGCAGATGAGGTGGTAAGCTGAGCGCCCCTTGCGCTTTTCGATCGCTTCTCTCCTGGGCGTCATCGCGCTGCTGTTCGCCCATGCGGCGCTCGCCGGGCCGGGCGACAAGGAGGCGAGCCAGGGCATCAACGCGGCCCGTGGCGGGTTCTGCAAGAGGGCGATCCCGCTCCTCGAGTCCGCCGAGCAGAAGCGGCATCGCCCGAGCTCCGCGGTGGCCCTCGCGGACTGCTACGCGAAGCGGGGCGCGCTGCTGAAGGCGAGCCAGATCTATCACGAGGTCGCGGGCGAGAAGAAGGCGCCCGGGTACACGGCGCGAGATGTGGCCGCCATTACGTCGGCCAGGAAGAAGGCGGCTCGGCTCGACGCGCGCATCCCGACGCTCGTCGTCACGCCAGCGGAGCCCTACGAGGGGCTCGTGGTCGAGGTCGACGGGGAGGTGATCCCCGAACCCTCGGCGCCGCAGCGGTTCGATCCAGGCGTGCTGCGGGTCGTCGGCAGGGCCGAGGGCTTCGAGGAGGCGTCTCAGCGGATCACGCTGAAGGAGAAGCAGCGGCGCGAGATCAAGCTACGCCTCAAGCCGAAGCCCGGCGCGAAGAAGCCGGTCGCGAAGAGGCCGGCCGAGAAGAGGCCGGTTGCGAAGAAGCCGGTCGCGAAGAAGCCGGTCGCGAAGAAGCCGGCCGCGAAGAAGCCGGTCGCGAAGAAGCCGGCCGCGAAGAAGCCGGCCGCGAAGAAGCCGGTCGCGAAGAAGCGACCGATCACGAAGAAGCCGGCCGAGAAGGAGCCGCTGCTCGCGAAGAAGCCGGCCGAGAAGGAGCCGCCCGCGCCGCCGCGCGTCGCGCCGTACGGCGACGGGATGGGGCAGATCAAGGAAAGAGAGGAGCACGACCTGTGGCTCGGAGCCGGCTTTCAGGGCTTCTTCATCCCGCAGCTCGCGTTTGGCCTGTTCGGGGAAGGAGGACGGAACGTCTTCGTTCCCGGCGGCGATGTGGCCTTGACGACGAAGCTCGGGCGCCGGCTCGATCTCGTCCTCTCTCTCTCGTACGCGCGCTTCGGGCTGGGCGAGACGCCCTTCAAGCCGAAGGGGCACCCCGACACCGATTACGAGATCATCGAGAGCGATCTCCAGGCGCTCCAGGCGAACGCCCGGCTCGTCTGGAACATCCCGCTCGATGACAAGGAGCGGGTCGCCTTCCGCGTGGGCGCGGGCATCGGCGTGGGCTGGACGTTCCTCGGCGATCTCTACCGGACCCAGGCGTACCCGGGGGACGCGGTCGCCGGCGACCCGAGCTCCTTCGTGCCGGGAGATCCGTACCGCTACGTGAAGTGCCGCGGGCCGAACAACCCGGCGGGGAGCTTCCGGTACTGCAACCAGCTCGACTACGACGCCGACCACTACCCCGGGTACGTCGAGCCGAGCTGGTTCACCCGCCCCAGGGGCAAGCTCCAGGGCCTGCGGCCGCTCGTCTATCCGTGGCTCGTCCTGCCCGAGATCGGCCTCGCGCTCCAGCCGTGGGACGGCGTCGCCGTCGACCTCCGGGTCGGCGCCTCGGTGACGGGCCTGCTGGGGGGGCTCGGCCTGCGCTTCGCGCTGTGACCGGGAGGCTCAGCGCGCGAGCTTCACGGCGCGACCGAGCTTCCGCGACAGGACGGCCTCGAGCGTGCTCCAGAGCTCCTCGCCGGTCCGCTGCGCGACCCAGCGCTCCTCGGACGGCTGGTAGTCGAAGTGCCACGCGGCCCGCTCCGCGGCCATCCAGATCTGCCGCGCGGCGCGGTGGCTGTTGACGACGTACTTGGTGCCGTCCTCGAACTCCAGGGTGAGGATGCCGCTCTGCAGGTCGGCCTCCACGCCGTCGGGGATCTCGTTGATCTGCCGATCCAGCTCGCGCAACGACCGATCGGCCACGGCGTCGAACTCTCGCTCCGATAGGGGCTCTCCGCTCATGCCGCTCCGCTTACACCCGCGCGCGCCCAGGCGGTACGGGGAAGCGCGCCCGGAGTGCGGCGCGCCCCGGGCGCGCCCGCTCACTCCCAGGGCACCGTGTAGAGCTTGACGTGGGTCATCGCCCTCATCGCCTCGATGACGCCCTCCTTGATCCCGAGGCCGCTGTCCTTGATCCCCCCGAACGGCGACAGCTCGGAGCGATAGCCCGGCACCTCGCGCACGTTGACCGTCCCGCAGCGGAGCTCGCGCACGAGCCGGTGGACGTGCCGCAGGTCGTTCGTGCAGACGCCGGCGGAGAGGCCGTAGCTCGTCCCGTTCGCCACCTCGATCGCCTCGTCGAGGTCCCTCACCCGGAGGATCGGCGCGTGCGGGCCGAACGTCTCGCGCTGCACCGAGGGGGCGTCGCGCGGGACGTGATCCATCACCGTGGGGCCGTACAGCGCCCCGCGGCGCTCGTTCCCGAACAGCAGCCGCGCGCCCCGCGCGAGCGTGTCCTCGGCCGCCGCCTCGAGCCGCCTCGCCGCGGCCTCCGAGATCACCGTCCCCATGTCGGTCGAGGGGTCGCGCGGATCGCCCACCCGGACCTCCGCCGACGCGACGGCGAGGCGCGCGGCGAGCTCGTCGGCCACGCGCTCGCTCACGATGAGCCGCTTCACCGCCGTGCAGCGCTGCCCCGAGTTCCTGTAGCAGCCGTGCACCGCGAGCCGCACCGCCTCGTCCAGATCCGCGTCGTCGAGCACGATGAGCGGGTCGTTGCCCCCGAGCTCGAGCACCGCCCGCCGGTAGCCCAGCATGCCCGCGATGCGCTTGCCCACCTCCACGCCGCCCGTGAAGCTGACGAGCTCCACGGCGGGGTGCGTCACGAGCGCCCGCCCGATCTCGACCGGGTCGCCGGTCACGACGCTCAGCATGCCGGGCGGCAGCCCGGACTCGTGGAGCACGGACGCGAGGTAGAGCGCGGAGAGGGGCGTCTTCTCCGACGGCTTCAGCACCATGGCGCTGCCGCTCGCGACGCTGGGCGCGACCTTGTGCGCCACCTGGTTCAGCGGGTGGTTGAACGGGGTGATCGCCGTCACGAGCCCGAGCGGCTCGCGCAGCGTGTAGCCTCGCCGCGGCTTGCCGTTCGCCGAGACGTCGAACGCGAGGCACTGGCCGTCGTCGCGCAGCGCCTCGTACGCGGCGAACCGGAGCACGTCCAGCGCGCGCTGCACCTCGTGGCGCGTGTCCTTGAGGCAGAGCCCGCTCTCCCACGTGATGAGCCGCGCGGCCGCCTCCGCCTCCGCCTCGATGCGCGCCGCGGCGCGGAGGAGGATCTGGCTGCGCTCGTGGCGAGAGGGCCGCGGGGGGCCCGACGACGCGCTCGCGAGCGCGCGCAGCACGTCCTCCTCGCCGAGCCTCGGCACGCTGCCGATCACCTCGCCCGTGAACGGGAAGCGCACGAGGATCCGCTCGTCCCGGCTCACCGGCTCGCCCGCGACGAGGCACGGGAAATGGAATGCTGGTCGTTCGATCGAGAGCTCCGAGCCCATCCTGCCCCCCTTCCGCCTTGCGGCCCCGCGATCGACGGCGCTACGCCGGCGCGGTCGCGAGGCCGTTCAGCACCACGTCGAAGACGTCCGCGTTCGACAGCGCGCTCGCCTGGGCGCGCGCCGCGCTCGCTCGCGCCGGCGCCGCCCCCTCGCCGAGGATCCGCGCCCGCACCTCGGGCCTCGGCGGGTGGCTCACGAGGATCGGCACCTCCGCCTCGTGCAGGCCGCCGTGGGACCTGAGCCCGCGCCGCACGGCCGAGAGATCGTGGTACGCGGCGCTCTTGCCGAGCACCGTGGACCTGTCGCCGAGCACCACGAGGTCGCCGATCCGGTCCGGCGGCAGCGCGAAGCGCCGCGCCGCGTCCTCGCGCGGCAGGACGAGCTCCACGCCCGGGAGCCGCGCGAGCACCTCCGCGGCGCGGTCCCGCGCGCCGCCCCCGGCCGCGGCGTCGACGTACACCGTCGCGTAGGAGCCGAGCGCGCCGTGGTGCACGACGTACGGATCGGTGATCGGCAGGAGCACGCGGAGGCCCGGGAGGCCGGCCTCGCGCAGCGCGTCCTCCAGGTAGCGCACGTTGGGCGAGCCGTCCGCCGCGGTCTTGTCGTTCATGCCGTGATCGGCGGTGACGCCGCAGACGAAGCCGGCGTCGAGGTACGCCCCGTAGAGCGCGTCGAAGCGGGCGTAGAACCGGTCCGACATCGGGCCGCGCGGCGGCTCCTTGTGCTGCACGTAGTCGGTCAGCGAGACGTAGAGGAGCCTCGCCCCCACCCGCTCGTGCAGCGCGAGGCCCATCTCCATGGCGTAGTGGGAGATGTCCCAGTCGTAGATCGAGGGGCTCTCGCGGCCGACCACGCCGGGGATCGAGGCGATGCCGAGCTCCGGGATCGCCTGCTCGTGCGCCCTCTCCGCCGACAGCGAGATCGGGCGAGGGCCGCCCTCGCGGCACGCGCCGAGCAGCGCGCGGAGCTTGTCCTTGGCCGTGACGCAGAGGGTCCTGACGCCCGCCTGCTCCATCCGCTCGAACAGCGTCGGGACGCGCAGGAAGCGCGGGTCGTTCATCGGCACCTCCTCCCCCGAGGCGGCGTCGAGGTAGGTGTTCCCGGAGATGCCGTGCACGCGCGTCGGCTGGCCGGTCACGATCGAGACGTTGTTCGGGTTCGTGAAGCTCGGGATCTGGCCGCGGCCGCGCACGAACAGGCCGCCCGCGGCGAGCGTCCCCGCGAGCCGCGGCATCAGCCCGTCCTCGAGCGCCGCCTCGAGGTGCTCCGGCGCGCAGCCGTCGACGCAGAACACCACCGTCTTGCGCGCGGGCAGCGCGTAGCGCCGATCGCAGAGCTCGATCATGCCCAACGCTGACACGCAGGGCGCGGGCCGAGAAGCCAGCGGCCGCGGCGCGGCGCGGCGCGCTCTGCCTCGAACGGAGCGGGCCGCGGCGCCGCGCGCGTCCGCTCCGTGGCCCGGCCGTGCCCGGAAGCGCGTCAACCCGGTCCGGGCCGGAAGCGCGGTCGGGGCCGGGAGCGCGGCCGGCCCGGCCAGGGCTGGAAGCCCGGTCCGGGCCGGACCGTCAGGCAACGCCCCGGGGATCGGCACGCCCGGCAGGATTCGAACCTGCGACCCGCGGCTTAGAAGGCCGCCGCTCTATCCAGCTGAGCTACGGGCGCGTACGCGAACAGGCGCCGCCTTCGTACTGCATCGCGGCCCCGGGATCGAGCGTCACGAGCGCGGCGCGCGTCACGGCCGCGCTCGTAGGCCTGTCGACGCCTGGCCGCTCAGGTCGACGCGGCAATCCGCCGGACCTGCTCGCCGGTCCGGCCGTAGCGGCGCTGCCGCCGGCCGTAGGTCGCGAGGGCCTCGTCGAGGGTCGCCTCGGTGAAGTCGGGCCAGAGCGTGTCGGTGAAGAAGAGCTCCGCGTACGCGGCCTCGAAGAGCAGGAAGTCGCTGAGGCGCTTCTCGCCGCCGGTGCGGATGATCAGATCCGGATCCGGGATCGCGCTCGTCGTCAGGAAGTTCCGGAGCGAGGTCTCGTTGATCTCCTCCGGGATGACCAGGCCGGCCCGCGCGCGGACCGCGAGCGCGCGCATCGCGTTCGCCATGTCGCGACGGCCGCCGTAGCTCAGCGCGAGCGCCAGGGTCATCTCGGTGCCCCCCGCGGTGTCCTCCACGAGCTTCTCCACGGCGCGCCGCGTCGGGGTGGGGATGTCCTCGAGATCGCCGACGACCTGCACCGCGACGCCGCGCCGGAGGAGATCGTCGTGCTCTCCCTCGGCGAACTCCTGGCAGATCCGCATCAGCGCGTCGATCTCGTCCTTGGGCCGCGACCAGTTCGCCACGCTGAAGGCGTACAGCGTGAGGTACGGGATGCCGCGATCATGGCAGGCGCGCACCGAGAGGCGCACGGCGTGCGCGCCGTGCTGGTGCCCCTGCATGCGGGGCAGGCCGCGGGCCGCTGCCCAGCGGCCATTGCCATCGAGGATGATCGCGACGTGCTTCGGGAGATTGCTGGACGTCATGGGCTTTCCTGGGTGGGAACCGCCGCACTTTGCGCTCGACACGGGCGCAGCAGGGGGGCCGACGGTGATGCGATCGTGGAGGTTCTGTGGAAGATGCCGCGGGAGAGCTCAAGGGCCCTTACGCCGTTGACGGCGGCGCGCGCCCCGCGGATCGCCTCGCCCGACCGCCGGTCGATCCATTGTCTCCTTTTCACGCGCGGCGCGAGCGAGGAAACCGTCCGGAGCCTGGCTCGAGGTGAGGGCAGGCCCGGAGCTCCGGGGTCCGCCGGGTCATGCCCCCGGCAGCGAGATCCGGAACTCGACCTCGGGCGGACCGCGGAGGGTGCACTCGGCCGAGCCGCTGTGGGCCTCGGCGATCGCCTTCACGATCGCGAGGCCGAGCCCGGTGCCGCCCCGGTCGGCCCGGGTCGTGACGAAGCGGCGGAACAGGCGGCCGGCGACGTGCCGCCCGATCTCGCCGCGGTTGCGGATGGCGATCGTGACCTGTCCGCCCACGCGGGACAGCGCGATCTGGACGGGGGCCGCGGCGTCGCCGTGCGTGCGCGCGTTGTCGAGCAGGTTCTCGAGCGCGCGCGACAGCCACAGCGCGTCGCCGCGCACCGCCGCGGACCCCGCCGCGTCGATCTCGACGCGGCTGCCGCGCTCGCGCGCCCTCGCCGCGGCGGCCTGCGCGACCGCGACGAGATCGACGACCGTCGCGTGCTCCACGCCGCGCGCCTCGATGCGCGCGAGCGACAAAAGCTCCCCGAGGAGCGCCTCGATGCGCGTGATCGCCTCGCGGATGCGCGCGACGAAGCGGGCCGCCTCCTCGGGATCCTCGAGCGCCCCCTCGGAGAGCACCTCGGCGCTGGCGCGGATGGCGGCGACCGGGTTCTTGAGCTCGTGCGAGAGATCCGCGGCGAAGGTCTCGACGAAGGGGCGGCCCTCGAGCTGCCGCCGCATCGAGTCGATGGCGCGCGTCAGCCGCTGGACCTCGCGGCCGTGGGCCGGCGGCGGCGCCGCGCGCACCTCCCCCTCGCTCACGCGCACCGCGAACTCGGTGAGCGCCTCGATCGGCGTCGCGATGGTGCGGCCGATCAGGAACGACGAGAGCGCCGCCGCGGCGCCGAGCACGGTGCTCAGCACGAGGATCGGGGGCGCGAAGTCGGCGACCATCCGCTGCACGACGATCGTGGGCTTCACGACCTGCACGCTCCCGACGCGCCGGCCGCGGACCTCGATCGGCGCGGTCACGAAGACGGTCCCGGGCTCGCCCGGCGAGGCGCCGCGCGCCCGGAGCACGCGGCCCTCCGGATCGAGCAGCGCGACGTTCTGGGCGGCGGCGCCCGCGCCCTCGCCGCCGAGGGCGCGCACGCCGGCGAGGTCGACGCCGCGGACCTCCATCTCCATCGCGGCGACGGCGGCGAAGGCGGCGGCCTCGTGGCGCGCGCTGCCCTCGGCGAGCAGCGTCGCGCGCGCCTCGATGCGGTCGATGACGAGCAGCCCGAGCCCGAACGCGAACGCGCCGACGATGCCGCCGAGCGCGATGAAGATCTGCATCCGGATGCTCATCCCCGCGGTCCGGGCGCGGACGAGGCGCGAGGCGAACAGGGCGACGAGCAGGATGATCGCGACCGCGGCCGCCGCGGTGACCACGAGGCGCAGCACGGCTCAGTCCCCGCTCCCGCCGGAGGTGCTCGGCCTGTCCGTGACCCGGTAGCCGACGCCGCGCACCGTCTCGATGAGGTCGGCGTCGCCGCCCGCCTCGACGACCTTCTTCCGGAGCCCCTTCACGTGCGAGTCGATCGTTCGGTCGGTGATCGCGAACCCGTCGCCCCAGACCCGGTCGATGAGCTGGGCGCGCGTGAAGACCCGGCCCGGGGCCGCGAGCATGCAGGCGAGCAGGTCGAACTCGACGCGGGTGAGGTCGATCTTCTGGCCGTTCACGTGCGCCCGCCGCGTGGCCTCGTCGACCGCGAGCGGCAGCGGCGCGGCCGCGGCGGCGGGCTTCGCGGGCGGGGGCGGGGCGGCGCGGCGGAGGACGGCCCGCACGCGCGCCACGATCTCGCGGGGCGAGAACGGCTTGGTCACGTAGTCGTCGGCGCCGGTCTCGAGGGCGGCGACGCGGTCCGCCTCGCTATCGCGGCTCGACAGGACGATGATGGCGGCGCGCGCCGCGCTCCGTCGCACCTGGCCGATGAGATCGAAGCCGCTGCCGTCGGGGAGCATGAGGTCGAGGATGATGAGGTCCGCCCTGTCGACCTCCCGCTCGGCGGCCGCGAGCGTGGTGGCGACGGTGGCCGCGAACCCGTCGCGCCGCAGGAAGTAGGCGATCGACTCGGCGATCGCCGGCTCATCCTCGACGACCAGAATTTTGGCCATGGCCTCCGAGCCTAGGACGGCGCGGCGGACGCGTCGACAGGGGGTGACCTGGCACCCGGCGGTGGGGAGGGTGGGCCCCCTCGGAAGTGGCCGAGCGTCTGGCCGAGGGGAGGGGGACCCCCGCCGGACGGAGGTCAGCCCGTGCGACGACGGCCCGGCAGCCGTCGCCACGCCCCCATGAGCGCTGCGGCTCCGAGCGCGAGCCAGGGCGTCGCTCCGGCCGGTGCGCCGCCCCCCGGAACGTCGCAGGTGCACCGGCCGTACAGGCCCACCGACGTCGAGGCGCGATCGCGATCGACCTCGTCGTCCTCCTCATGCCACGTGGGCGCTTCCGATCGCCCCGAGCCCGTCGTGGCGGGCGCCTCTCCGACGCTGGGGCCATCGTCCCACGGGTCGCCCGCGCCGCCGGCGCCGTCCCATCCGCCGGCGCCGTCCCATCCGCCGGCGCCGTCCCATCCGCCGCCGCCCGCGCCGCCGTCGCCGCGGGCGCCAGCGCACCCGCTCACGTGGAGCGGGCGCGTGCGCGTGCAGTCCGTCGGCGACGCGCAGCGCGGATCGGAGAGCTCGGCCGGCGCCCGATCGCCGCCGATCTCGCCCGGGTTCGGGTACGCGACCGCGGTCCTCGCCCAGCGCTCGCCGGTGTGCTCCATCCGGCCGAACACCCGCTCCTGGTACGGCGCCGCGCCGCCGATCGCGGGGTCGTAGACGCCCCGGCCCGGGTCGAAGTTCGGGTTGTTCGGGTTGTTGACGTACGAGAGGCCGTTGTAGGCCCACACGGCGCTGTACCAGTGCTCGATCACCGCGGGCTGCCGGTCGCCGACGCAGCGCGTGGCCCTCCACTTCGCCGCCAGGATGTGCGCGCCGGTGGCGGCGTTGTAGATCGGGTCCGCGGCCACGCGGCGCGGATCGAACGCGGGGCTGTCCCCCTCGCGCATCCCGCTCGTGATCTGGGAGACGCCGTAGCCGCAGTCGAACGAGATGATCGTCCGCGAGCTCTGCCCCTGCTGATCCATGGGCCGGTCCGGCGCGCAGAACTGCTGCCAGCCCGACTCCTGCATCGCGATCGCCTTCAGCAGCTCGCAGGGGAAGCGCGCGGGGACCTCGCGCGGCGCCTCGAGGCGGCCGCACCCCTGGCGGAGATCGCCGACCGGAGGCCCGGCGTCTCCCCAGGCCGAAGGGCCCCGCGCGATCTGGTCGAAGATGGCGTTCCACTCCGCGACGGAGGGGTTGGCCCCGGGCGCGGCCTCGATCGCGCAGCCGCGGTCGTTGTAGGCGCTCGACGCGGTGTAGCAGGGGCAGTAGGCCGCGCGCGCGGCCGGCGCGACGAGCGTGGCCGCGGCGATCGCCGCCGGGATCCCGAGGCGGCGGCTCATCGCTGGCCCTCCTTCGCCGCGACGAAGCCGGCGACGGCGATGCGCGCGCGGGGCGGCGCCGGGATCGCCGCGACCTCGCCGCTCTCCGCGTGGATCGCGAAGGGCACCGGGAACGCGGAGGGGTTCGTGTGCAGCGCCGCCACCCACGCCGCGTCCTGCGAGACGGCCTGGACGGCGTCGACGCCGGCCCCGAGCGGGCCGCGGACGGCGGCGCGCGCGCCGCGCACCACGAGCCCGGCGCCGCGATCCGGCGTGTACGCGAGGCCGCCGCCCGGCCAGGCGTGCGGGGCGAGGCCGCTCCACGCGCTCACCTCGAGCCGGGTGCGCTTGCCGCTGGTCAGATCGAGGCGCTCGACGACCCACGCGCCGGGATCGCCCTCGTGCCGCTCCTGGAACACGAGCGCGCCCGCCGCCGCGTCGATCGAGAAGTCGCGCGCGAACGGCGGGATCTTCGGGGCGATGACGCGCGTCGCGCCCGAGTCGGGGTTCACCAGGACGATGTCGGCCGACCCGGGCGAGACCCGGTAGATCGCGAGATCGCCGCTCCACGCGCCGGCGAGGAAGGCGAGGTACCCCCTGTGCGCGTGCACCGTGCGGGTCGCGCCGGTGGCGAGGTCGACCTCGTCGACGGTGAGCGCGTCGACGCGCAGCCTCGCGGGGCTTTCGCCCGGGCGCGGCTCCGGGCCGGCGACGCCGCGCGCGACGAAGACGCGGCCGTCCGCGGTGACCAGCGGGCGGCTCGCGTGCACCACGCCGTCGCAGAGCGCCGTGGGCTCCGCGTGCGGCTCGATCCGGAAGAGGCTCGCGTTGAACGAGCGGTCGCGGGCCGGGTCCGTGTCGGCGGTCGCGACGACGATCGGCGTCCCCGGCACGACGCGGGCCCGGACGATGGCGTCGGCGAGGTGCCGGAGCGTGGCGAGGGGAGGGCCGGCCTTGCCGCCGCCGACCTCCGCGATGTGGAGCGTGCTCCGGGTCGCCCCGGGCGGGGTCGCGAGGAGCGCGACGCGGGCGGGGGCCGCGCGCGCAGCGGGGGCCGCGAGGGCCGCCGGCACGAGGAGCCGACCGACCCGAGAGAGCGCGGGCGCAGGGCGAGCGCCCACGCCCACGAGCGCCGCCGCCGCGGCGAGCGACGCGCCCAGAGCGAAAGCGAGAGCGAGCCGGTTCATGCAGCACCGTGTGAGGCGTGTGAGGGAGGAGCGTGTGGGGGAGCTGGGGCGCACGAGGGGATCGTAAACGATGGGGTGTCGACCGCGCTCGTCCGGGGGAGCCCTGCGACCCGGCGCGTCACGGGCGGTCAGGGTGGCAGCTTCCGTCGCGCGCGCCCGCGTCGGGCCGTCATGCGCGGAAGCGCCGGGCGCGCGCGGGCGCGCCGGACCTCGCCGTCAGAAGCGGCCGGACAGGCCGAGCCCTGCCGTGCCCGGGCCGGCGACCGGGGTCACCCGGAGCTCGTGATCGGACGCGAGCGAGCCCGCGGAGGGCTGTGGGTGGTTGAACCCGAGCTGCCAGATGAGGCCTCCAGCGACGCCGGCCGCGCCCAGCCCGATCAGCACGCCGCCGACGGTGGCGCGCGAGCGGCCGTCGTTGCCCTGCTCGGCCAGATCCGGAGGGCAGTTGGTGCGCGTCGGACAGCCGTTCTCGGCGTCGGCGACGTCGGACAGGCCGCTCGAGGTGAGGATCCCGCCCACCAGCAGCGTCACCACGCCGGCGCCCGTCACGGTCAGCGGCGCGTAGCCGTAGGGCGGCTGCGGTGGAGGCGGCTCCGCCGTGAAGCTCGGGGCCACCGAGGCCGTGGGGGGCGGCGGCGGGGCCACCGGCGCCGACGCGGACTGGCTGGCCGTCGGGGCCGGCTGCTCCGGTCGGATGGTGTTCCTGAGGTTCTGGATCTTGTCCCGGATCGTCTGCGTGTCGGGCGCGTCCGGCGTGCGGGCCAGGTATGTCTCCAGCGCGGCGATCGCCTGCGCGCGGTCGCCCTTCTTCTCGTAGGCGTTGGCGATGTTGATGAGCACCGGGTGCGCCGAGCAGTCGAGCTGGTAGGCGTCCTTCCAGTACTGGATGGCGCGGTCGTAGTCCGCCCGCTCGTAGAACTGCGTGGCGGCCTTGTGCGCCCCCTTGGCGCCCTCCAGGTCCGCGGGCGTCGCCGTGCGGTGACACTCGGGGTACTCGACGGCCGGATCTCCTGCCAGCGCCAACCCCGCAGCGAGGAACACCCCCGCGCCGAGACCGACCAGCCAAGTCCGAAACACGCGCATCCGAGCCGCCTCCACGAGAAGTGGGCGCAGCATACTGATCCGCTTCGCCGGCAGCGAGAAAAAGGAATCACGGCAGACGTCGGGGCAATGCGCTCGGCCTGCCGAGCCAGCGGGCCGGACGACGACGCCGGCGCCGCGGGATGACGCCCGGGCCGAGCGACGACGCCCGGACGACGCGCCCAGGAGCCAGGAGAGCCCGCCGGCGCGCCCCGCCGCGCGCGGGCGCGGACCCGGCGGAAGATGGTCCCGGCGCTTGCCCAGTTGCCGGTTCTGCTAGTCTCGCCCGGTGATGCTCCCCGAAAAGAAGCAGATCCTCGTCGTGGACGACGAGGCGAACCTCCGGCGGGTCCTCAGCGCGCAGCTCGGCCGGGATGGATACGAGGTGCACACCGCCGAGGATGGCGAGGAAGGGCTCGCGTTCCTGAAGGAGCACCACATCGATCTGGTCATCACCGATCTCCGGATGCCCAGGGTCGACGGCATGGACCTGCTCCGGGCCGCGCTCCGCGACGACCCCTCGCGGCCCGTCGTGCTCCTCACGGCCCACGGGACGGTCGACAACGCCGTCGAGGCGCTGAAGACGGGCGCGTTCGACTACATCACCAAGCCGTTCGACCAGAACGAGGTGCGGGTCGTCGTGAAGAAGGCCCTCCGCACCCGCGATCTGGCGAGCGCGGACGCCACGCGCGACGTCTCCCCGGCGCCGCCGCGGGGCCGCGCCGACCGGTTCGGGATCATCGGCGAGAGCCCGCCCATCCAGGAGCTCTACGCGATCCTCGAGCGGGTCGCCGACACGCCGACGACGGTGCTCATCAGCGGCGAGAGCGGCACCGGCAAGGAGCTCGTGGCGCGGGCGCTGCACGAGAACTCCAGCCGGCGCGACCGGCCGTTCATCAAGGTCAACTGCGCGGCCATCCCGAAGGATCTCATGGAGTCGGAGCTCTTCGGCTACGAGCGCGGCGCCTTCACCGGCGCGGTCGCCTCCAAGCCTGGGCGCTTCGAGCTCGCCTCCGGCGGGACGCTCTTCCTCGACGAGATCGGCGAGATCCCGACCGAGATGCAGGTGAAGCTCCTGCGCGTCCTGCAGGAGAGCGAGTTCGAGCGGGTCGGGGGCATCAAGACGATCCACGTCGACGTCCGGCTCGTCGCCGCCACGAACCGCGATCTCAAGCGGGAGATCGCGGCGGGCAGCTTCCGGGAGGACCTCTTCTACCGGCTGAACGTCGTGCCGATCGCGCTCCCCGCGCTGCGCGACAGGAGGGGCGACATCCCCCACCTCGCCGCCCACTTCGTCGCGAAGTTCAACGCGCGCCTCAAGAAGAACATCGAGGGCATCGAGCCCGAGGCGCTCGAGCGGCTGTCGTCGCACGCGTGGCCGGGGAACATCCGCGAGCTGGAGAACGTCGTGGAGCGGGCGCTGCTCTTCGCGGACGGGGCGCGCATCCGCCTCGACGACCTGCCGGAGGAGCTCCGCAGCGGCGCCCCGCCCTTGACCGGCGCGGCGCTGCCGCTCGCGGCCGCGTCCGCGGACGCGGCCCTCGCCCCCTCGACGCCCGACGGCCTGAAGGAGCAGGTCAAGGCGGCGATGAGCAAGCTCGAGCACGACCTCATCGAGCGCGCGCTCAAGCAGACGCACGGCAACGTCACCCACGCCGCCCGGCTGCTCAAGATCTCGCGCAAGGGGCTCCAGCTCAAGATGAAGGAGCTGAACCTGCGCGAGCGCGACGCCGAGTAGCGCATGCGCCTCGGCGAGCAGCGCTCCGTCCGGACAGCGGGGGGGAGGGCCCTGGCCGCGGCCGTGTCGCTCGCCGGGCTCCTCGCCGCGCTCCCCGGCTGCGATCGCGACGGCGCCCCGCCGGGCGCGGGCGCCGATCTCGACGCCGCGCCGCCCTGGGACGTGAGCCAGGCCGAGCCGGAGCCGCGCCCCGGGATGGCGTGGATCCCGAAGGGCGTGCTCCTCGCGGGCACGCCGCCCGATCGGCTGCCGCGCATCGCCGACGAGGAGATGGCGGGCGAGCAGGTCGTGATGCACGGCTTCTATATCGACGTGTTCTCGTACCCCAACGAGGCCGGCGCGATCCCGACCACGAACGTCACGCAGGAGGAGGCGCGCGCGCTCTGCGAGGCGCAGGGCAAGCGCCTCTGCACCGAGCTGGAGATCGAGCGGGCCTGCAAGGGGCCCGCGAACACCACGTACGAGTATGGCGACGTGTACAGGGCGTCGGCGTGCGCGACCGGGCAGAGCCGGGTGCTGACCCCCAACGGGGTGAACGCCGGGTGCGTGAGCGCGTTCGGGGTGCACGACATCCACGGCGGCGTGTGGACCTGGACGTCGAGCCAGTGGCGGCGGGACAGCGGCAAGCCGGGGCTCGTCACGCTGCGCGGGGGCAACGGGCCCCTCGGCGAGCTCGTGGGGCGCTGCGCCCACGGGCGCGGCGTCAAGCCGGACACCCGCCGCCCCGAGGTCGGCGTGCGGTGCTGCGCCGGCGAGGTGAACAGCTTCGAGGTGGTGCTCGACGTGGCGCGCGATCGGCCGCTCAGGCTCGAGCGGCTCGCGGACGAGCGCGTCGCGGCGCAGCTCGCGCGGATCGCGCCGGAGGAGGCGCGCGCCGCGGCCGAGGCCGGGCGGCCCGAGGGGGCGTTCAAGGTCGAGCGCCTGTGGACCTGGCACCCGCGGGGCAACGAGGAGCTCGTGCTCGGCGCCGGTTGCGCGCGCCCGGGCGGGGCCGAGCAGGCGCCGCGCGGGCGCGGCAAGCGCGCGAAGCGGGGCCGCCCGGGCGACGCGGCGACGTGCGGGCTCGTCGTCGCGCGGATGCGCCACGGCGCGCCGGCGCTGCTCACGTTCGTCCCGTCCGACCTCTGGCAGCCGACCCTCGGGGAGACGGACTCCCCGCGCGAGCTCCTGCTCTACGGCGGCGACGCGCTGGGCGCGTTCCGCCGCCGCATCACGTACGAGTGGGGGAGGATCGGCGTGGCCGACAAGGAGCGCAAGCGCAGGCACAAGGGGCGACGCGGGCTCTCGTACGACTAGCCCGCGCCCTCCGACCTCGGCGAGGGAAGGGGGTGGCGTCGGGGCACGGCGGCGCTCACATTCCGACCGTCGCGCGCCGGCCCGTGGCACATTGGCCTTGCGCCCGCGCGCCTGGAAGGGCAGCGCTAGCGGCGCGCGCCGTCGCCGATCGGCCTGCCCGCTCTCCCCCATGACCCGACCGCCCGATCCCGAACCGCGCGAAGCGCCGAGCGAGCGTCCGGGCGACCCCGGGCGCTCGCGCGCCGCCCTCCGGAACGCGCTGCGGGGCGCGGTGGCGCTCGGTTGCGCGCGGCTCCGCAGCGCGCGCGGCGCCCGGCTCGGCGCCGCCATGGCCGCGGTGATCTCGCTGGGGTACGGCGCCATGGCGCTCGTGCTCCGGCAGGACGACGGCGCGACGTCGCTGGACGGGCTGCTCGGGTCCGCGGCGCGCGGGCTCGCGTGGGCGGCCGCCGGCCCCGTCGCCCTCGCCGCGGCGCACGATCGCCCCGCGGCCGACCGCGCCGAGGGCGTCGAGGCGCTCGCCGCGGCGCGCGGGATCTCGCGGACCGCGCTCCACGGCGCCCGGAGCCTCGCCGCGATGCTGGAGGTCGCGCGGGTCGTCGCGCTCCCGCTGGCCGCCCTGTCGGCGCTCGCGGCGCTCCTCTCCGGCTCGGCGCCGCTCGCCCTGCGTCACCTCGCCCTCGGCGCGGCGCTCGCCCTCTTCGGCGCGGTCTCCGGCGTGACGCTCGGCGGCCTCGCGGCGGCGAGCGGCCGCGTCGCCGGCGCGCGCGGGCGCGCCGTGTTCGCGGCGCTGATCCTCGTCCCCTGGGCGCTCGCCGATCTCGCCGGCGACTCGCGGTGGTCGATCCCGGGCGCGCTCGACGCGTTCCTCTCCTTCGCGGCGCGCTCGGCCGGGGGATCGGTCGGATGAGCCCGGGCGCGCCCATCGTGGTGCTCGAGCGGGTGCGCGCGCGCGATCGCGCCGGCGAGGCGGGGCGGCCCCGCGGGGGCCTCTTCGGCGCGACGGCGGCGCTCGGCCCCGGGGCGCACGCCGTCCTCGGCGCGCCGGAGGACGGGACGCTGGCGCTCGCCGAGCTGCTCGCGGGGCGCGCCGCGCCGCTCGCGGGCCGCGTCCTCGTGGCGGGCCGCGACCCCTTCCGGAGCGCGGCGACGCGGGCGCGCATCGGCGTGCTCCCGCTCGCGCCGGAGCTGCCCGACGGCGACCCCGTGGCCTCGTCGATCGGGGTGGCGCTCCGGGCCCGCGGCGAGCCCGCGGAGCGCGCGGCCGCGCTGCTCGATCCGCTCGGCCTCACGCCGCTGCTCGCCCGTCGCCGGGCCTCGCTGAGCTACGCCGAGGCCCGGGCGGTCGAGCTCGCGCTCGCCTTGACGACGCCGCGGCCGCTCCTGATCTGCGTCGTCGAGCCGTTCGCCGAGGTCGCCGTGCCGTCCCCGGCGCTGGTCCGGGAGCGCCTCCGCGCGCTCGCGGCCGGCGGCGCCTGCGTCGTGCTGATCACGTCGTCGACGGCCGACGCGAGCGCCCTCGCGGAGCACATCCATGTGCTCGACCGCGGCGCCATCGTCCGGACCGAGCCGGGCGACGGCGAGCGCCTCGCGAGCGCGCCGCGCTCGGCCGCGGCGGGCGCGCTGGGCGTCGAGGTCGAGACGCTCGTGCTCCTCCACGAGCGGGCGCCCGGGGCGCCCGGCGCCCGCGCGCTCGCGGCCGCGCTCGCGGGCTCCCCCGCCGTGCGCGCGTGCGCGTGGGAGGAGGGGCCGGGGGGCGCGTCCTCGACCGTGAGGATCCGGGCTGCGGACCGGGACGCCGCGGCGCTCGCGATCCTGGACGCGGCGGCCCGGGAGGACGTCGCGATCGCCGCGATCGCGTCTCCGGCGCCGTCGATGCACGACGTGAGGGCGGCGACCGCGCTGCACCTGGCGGCCGTCCGCCCGCGTCGGCCGTTCGGCGCGCCGTCCGGCGTCGGCGCTGCGCCCCCGCCCGGCGCGCCGCCCCAGGGGCCGGTCGCGGTGGCCGCGTTCGGCGCCCCGATGCCATCCGGCCCGCTGCTACCCGGCCCGACGCCCGCCGGCGCGCCGCCCGCCGGCGCGCCGCCCGCCGGCGCGCCGCCGACGGCGCTCGATGAGGCGGCAGCGGGCGGATCGACCGAGGCCGCACCGGCGTTGCCCGATCGCGCCCCGCACACAGCGGGGGCAGGAGGCCACGATGGCGGATGAGAGCAGCGCCCCGGGGGCCAGCGCGCAGGCCGTGCAGCCGCTGCGTCCCGCCGAGGGCGAGGCCGAGCGGCGAGCGCCCGCGCACCTCGCGGTCCGGCTCGGGATGGAGATGGCCGGGAGCCGCCTTCGCGCGCGGCGCCCGCTGCTCTCGCTCGGCCTCGGCCTCTCGCTCGCGATCGCGGCCGCGGTCATCGAGGTCTCGTTCGGATCGTCCGGGGCCGTGGACCGGGCGCTGCTCGCCACATTTCGCCTGATCCTGCCGCTCACGCTCTTCGCGCTCGCCGCCGACGTCGCATGCCGGACCACGCTGCGCGACGCGGCGTGGCCCGCGGCTCGTTTCGGCGCCCCGTCCCACCACGTCGCGCTCGGAATCGCGCTGGCCACGGCCCTGGCCGCTGCCCTCGTCGGCGCCTTGCTCGCGCTCGCCGTGGTCGTGATCGCCCGCAGCCCTGGCGATGCGCCGTTCGTTCGCGACGTGCTCATCAGCGGGTGGGTCGGCGCGCTCACCGGCGCCGCCTACGCCGGCTGGTTCTCGTTCGGCGCCACCTTCCTGCGCCACGGCCGAGGCCGCTTCGTGCTGCTCGCGGCCGACTTCCTGCTGGGCGGCTCGGCCGGCGCGGCCGGCGCGCTGCTGCCCCGCGGCCACGCCGTGAACCTCCTCGGCGGCCCCGCGCCGCTCGGGCTCGGGCAGCCTGCGAGCGCCGGGCTGCTCGCGCTGAGCGCCCTCCTCCTCGTGCTCGCCTCGGCGGCTCGGTCCAGGGACTGACGCGCGCTGCGCGCGACCGGGCGGCCGGCGCGAGGCGGGCGGCGCATGGGGGATGGCTTCATGCGCCCGTTCACGTAGTCTGCAGGGAATGACTCACGGCGACGACGAGGCCACCAAGGCGGTCAACACGCCTCGATCGGTCCTGCTCGTCGGCCCGGCGGACGAGCTGGCGGCGCGCTGCAGGGGGATGTGCCTGCGGGCCCGCGTCATGCTCCTCGTCGAGAGCGACCTCGCGGCGCTGACGAACACGGCCGTCGAGCGGAAGCCGCTCGCGCTCCTGTTCCCCGAGGACATCTACGCCTTCGACAGCGTGGAGTTCGACGCGCTGGCGCGCGACATCCAGGCGGCGGTGGTGACCCTGGAGCCAGGCGTCACGGACGAGGTCATCGAGGCGCGGCTCGCGGAGGCGCTGCTCCGCGCCGAGGTCCTCCGGCAGCCCGAGCCTCCGTCGAGCCGCTACGTGCTGGTCCCTGACGGGCTGCGCCGCCCCAGGCGTCGGTGAGGGGGCGCGCTCCATCTCCGGCGCGTCGTCTCCGCATGATTCCGCATGATTCCGCATGATTCCGCATGAATTCGCATGATGACGAGGATCCTCTCTTGAACGAGCTCCACCTCGATCCCGCCGCGTCCCGGCTGGTGGTCCGCACCCGCGCCATCGGGATGCTCGCGCGCCTGGCGCACGACCTCGAGATCACCGCCGCCCGGCTGCGCGGCCGGGCGCGGCTCGACGGCGCCTCGTGGACGGCCGAGCTCGAGGTCGACGTGGCCGGGCTCCGCGTCGCGGGCATCCTGCGCGGCGATCGGCTCGATCCGGACGCGCTCTCGGCCGGGGATCGCCGCGAGATCGAGCGGCGCATGCGCGAGGAGGTGCTCCGCGGCACCGAGGTCGTGGCGGTCCGCGCCTCCGGGGCGACGCGCGACCGCGCCGAGGTGCGCGTCCAGGTCGCCTCGGGGAGCGCCGCGCTGACGGCGCGGCTGTCGTCGCACGATCGCGGCGACGGGGCCGTCGGGGTGGTGGGGGGCTGTCAGCTCTCGCTTTCGGCGCTCGGCGTGCCCGAGATCAAGGGCCCGCTCGGGGCCTTCCGGGTGCGGGACGAGCTCGAGATCCTCGTCGATCTCACTCTGCGGCCGGCGGGCTAGGCGGCCCTGCCGGGAGCTCGGGCGCCGCCTCGCCGCGCGGGCACGCCCCGTGGACCTGGTACGCCTTGCCGGAGAGGCGCTTCGCGAGCGAGGTCCCGCGCCATGCGACGTAGGCCTTGTTGAACTCGAGCACCTGATCGGCCGCGAGGTAGGGGTTCTTCAGCTTCCCCAGCGTGACCAGGGTGAGCACCTGCTCCGCCACGCTCACGGGGCAGCCCTCGAGGCGCAGGTGGCCCTCGTTGCGGGCCATCGCGAGCTTGGTCGTCACCTTGACCATCTTCGCCAGGATGTCGTCGTGCTTCGCGGTGTACGGGTCGCGGGCGGTCCGGTCCCGGTAGAGGCTCTCGACGCTGACGAGCTGGTCGCCGATCTTGCCCTTGTACGTCGCGCAGTCGCCGATGAAGACGACCTTCTCGCCCGGCCTGGCGTCGATGGGGCCCTCGTAGGCGCCGAAGACGACGTGCATCCGCGGCATCTTCGCGTCGCACTCCTTGTCGTACTCGCGCAGGATCTCGATCGCCTCCTCGATGGCGCCCGGGCAGCCGCCCCAGCAGTACTCGGTGTGCTCGCGCTCGGGCGGCGGGCCGGCGTAGGCGGTGATGTTCGTGCCCTCGAAGTACTTCTCGACGCGGACGAGGCCCACCTTGAACCCCTTCGCCTTCGCCTTCGCCTCCTCGAGCGTCACGTCCCCCGTGATCTCGATCTGGTCGAGATCCAGCGGGCCGAAGCCGCGCTCCGCGGCCAGGCGGATGTGGTCGACGCTCATCGGATCGACGCCGATGATGTGGCAGCAGACCGCGTCGAAGGCGACCTGGTTGTTCCCCATCAGGATGAGGCCGAGATCGAACGGCGACGGCGTGAGCATGCGCCCCTCGCCGGCGGTGATGGCGTCGATCGCGATGAACTGCGGCTGCACGATGTACTGGAGGTCGGCGACCTTCTCGTTCAGCCGGTGGTCGTGGTCGATGAGCCGGTGCCGATCGTCCTGGATCCCGATGTAGTTCTTCATCGAGAAGGTCACGGTCGTCCACGGGTGCGACTTGAACTTGGGGCAGTTCACGAAGAAGTCGGCCCTGGCGACGGGCTCCGGCGTGAACACGTAGTCGCGCAGCCGGCCCTCGTGCGTCAGCCGGATCTCGACCTGCTGCTCCTCCTCGAAGTGGTAGTGCTTGACCCCGGTCCGCCGGAACATCGGGTAGTAGCCGGCGCCCTCGTAGGTCATGCGGGTCGGGAGCGTGATGCCGCACCGCTCGCCGACGGCGAGCTCGGTCACGCGCCCATCGTCGCGATCCCTCAGCGCGCCGATGACGCCTTCGACGAACTCGGGTCGCGTGTAGGCGTGCGGGAAGTGCGCGCCCGAGGCGACGACGTTCGGCTTGATGAGCGTCCGGCCGTGCGGGCGGAGCGAGAGCTCCTCGAGGCCGCCGCGCACGATGCGGCGGATCGCCGCCACGTCATACGTCGAGCAACGCTGCAGGATTACACGAGGGCGCGACGTAATTTTCATGAATGCAGCGTAAGGGTCGCGGCGAGGCGCCGCAACACCCGCCGCTCCGGCGAGCGGATCCGTGAAGAGGCTCAGTCCGGGCGGTCGCCGTCGAGGAGCCGCGCGAGCTCGGCGCGGACCTCACGCGTCGCGTCGATGAGCCGGCCTTCGAGCTCGAAGATGCGCTCGGCCGGCGCCGCTGCGTCCGGCGCGTGGGGGCCGCGCAGCCGGCACCGGGCCACCTTGAGCCGGATGGCCGTCCCGGTCGACAGGAGCGCGCCGTCCACCCGGGCGCCGGGCGCCGCGGACGCCGTCGAGCGGAGCCGCACGCGGTCGCCATCGAGCTCGACGAGCGCGGCCTGGCCGCCCCCGGTCCAGGCGAGGTGGGGCGTCATGCTGGCCTCCGTCATTCCGGCCTCCGCGGGCGGGCGCGATCCTCGCTGCGCTCCGCGCGCCGCGCCTCCATGCGGGGCGCCGAGCCACGCCCGCCGCCGCGCGCTCGCTCCATGGCCGCGCGCGCTTCCCGCGCCGCGTCCTTCTCCTTCAGGCTCTCGCGCTTGTCGACGGTCTTCTTCCCCTTCGCGAGGGCGATCTCCGCCTTCACGCGGCCGTTCTTGAAATAGAGGCGGGTCGCGATCACGGTCATGCCCTCGCGCTCGACGCCCCTGCGGAGCGCGTCGATCTCGCTCTCGTGCAGCAGCAGCTTGCGCGGGCGCTTCGCCTCGTGGCCGAACGCCGCCCCGGGCATCACGGGGATGTTGACCCCTTTCAGGAACACCTCCCCGCGCTCGATGGCGCACCAGCTGTCCGTGAGCTCGGCCGCGCCTTCGCGGAGCATCTTCACCTCGCTGCCGAGCAGCACCAACCCTGCTTCGAACCGATCGTCGAGGGTGTAATCGAAGGTCGCGCGCTTGTTGCGCACGATGAGCTTCTCCCCCTCTCGTTCTTTCTCTTTGCCAGCGCGGCTCACGCGGCCGCATAGCGCGCGCGCCGCCGCCTGTCCACCGTCTCCCGAAAGGCCCCGGGAGCCGGCCAGGAGGTGGTCGCGTCGGGGGGCTCCCCGGAGAGGCTGGAGTGTAGGCGGCCACGAAGGAGGCCCGCCGGCACGCAAGCCTCCGAGGGGAGCCCCCGACGCGACCACCTCCTGGCCGAGCGTGCGGCAAATTCACCGCCGAGAACGCAATGCCGCCGCGGGCGGGGTCGGCGCGCCGATCGCGTACGATCGTTCGCGACGTTCGCCGGAAAGGGGGCTACACCCCAGCGGTTTCACGCGGGCCTGTCCACGCCGGACGCCACCCCGCGGAATCACGCCACCCCGCGCCTCCTATGCACCCCATCTGTCTCCGCGGCGCCCGGACGCACAACCTTCAGGGCATCGATCTCGATTTCCGGCCCGGCGAGCTCGTCGCCATCGTCGGCGTCTCCGGCGCCGGCAAATCTTCGCTCGCGCTCGACACGCTCTACTCCGAGGGGCAGCGCCGGTTCGTCGAGAGCTTCAGCCCGTACGCTCGCCAGTTCCTCGAGCGGCTCGAGCGGCCGCCGATCGACGCGCTCGAGCCCGTGGCGGCCGGCGTCGCCGTCGACCGCCGCGCGCCGGTCAAGAGCTCGCGCTCGACCGTCGCCACCATGGCCGACCTGGAGCCGTACTTCTGCGCGCTCTTCGCGCGCGAGGCGGTGCCCGTCTGCCCGTCCTGCGAGGCGCCGGCCGCCCGGACCGATCCCGCGCGCGCCGCCGAGCTCGCCGCGAGCGCGCACGAGGGGTCGACCGCGCTCGTCACGTACCCGATCCCCGTCGAGGGCACCGAGCGCTTCCTCGACGTGCGCGAGTCGCTGCTCGCCGCCGGCTACCGGCGCCTCCTCGTCCGGGGCGAGACGCGCGACCTCGACAGCGTGGCGCCGTCCGAGGCGCTGAGCGGCACGGACAAGGTCGAGGTCATCGTCGATCGCGTCCGGGTGGCCCCCCGGGAGCGACGCCGCCTCGGCGCGGCCATCGAGGAGGCGTGGAAGGGCGGCGGCGGCGACGCCTCGCTCCACCTGCACCACAAGGCCGAGGCGAACGGTGGCAACGGCGCGGGGGCGACCCGGCTCCGGCTCGTGCGCGGGCTCGCGTGCCCCTCGTGCGCGCGCGCCTTCGAGCCGCCGCGCCCGGGGCTGTTCTCGTACCAGTCCCCGACCGGCGCGTGCTCGTCGTGCCGCGGCTTCGGCCGCACCCTCGGCATCGACTACGACAAGGTGATCCCGGACCCGTCGAAGTCGATCGCGGGCGGCGCGATCCGCCCCTGGAACAGCCGCTCCACGACCTGGGAGCGGAAGCTGCTCCGCGCGTTCTGCGAGCGGAAGGGGATCCGCACCGACCGGCCGTGGCGCGACCTCTCCGAGGCCCAGCGCGCGCTCGTGCTCGAGGGCGAGGGCTCGTGGAGCCAGGGCAAGTACCCCGGCGTGAAGGCCTGGTTCCGCTGGCTCGAGACGCGCACCTACAAGATGCACGTCCGCGTGCTGCTCGCGCGCTACCGCACCTACGACGTCTGCGACGCGTGCCACGGCAAGCGGCTCTCCCAGGAGTCGCTCCTCTACCGCGTCGGCGGCCTCGATCTCGCCGCGTGGCACGACCTCGAGCTCCGCGAGGCCCGCGCGCGGCTCGAGGCCGAGCGCGCCCAGACGGGGCAGGGGGAGATGGCGCGCCGCGAGCTCATCGCGCGGCTCGGTTACCTCGAGCGGGTCGGGCTCGGCTACCTCTCGCTGGCCCGCCAGGCGCGCACGCTCTCCGGCGGCGAGGCGCAGCGCGTCGCGCTCACCGCGGCGCTCGGCACGTCGCTGACGGGCGCGCTCTTCGTGCTCGACGAGCCGACCGTCGGCCTGCACCCGACGGACATCCCGCCGCTCGTCGCCGCGATGCGCGAGCTCGCCGACCGCGGCAACGCCGTGCTCGTCATCGAGCACGAGCCCATCGTCATCCAGGCGAGCGATCGCGTCGTCGAGCTGGGCCCCGGCGCGGGCAAGCAGGGGGGGCGCGTCACCTACGACGGCCCCCCGGCCGGCCTCTCGGCCCGCGGCCCGCTCGCCCCGGCGCGCACCGAGCGGCGGGCGCCGGGCGGGAAGATCACGATCCACGGCGCGCGCGAGAACAACCTCCGCGACGTCACCGTCGACGTCCCGCTCGGCGTGGTCGTGGCGGTCACCGGGCCGAGCGGCTCGGGCAAGAGCACGCTGGTGAGCGACGTGCTCTACCGGCACATCGCGCGGGCGCGCGGCTACAAGGACATCGAGGCGCCCGGCCTGTACCGGCGCATCGAGGGCACCGCCGGCATCCGCGCCGTCACGCTCGTCGACCAGGCGCCGCTCGGCCGCACCTCGCGCGGCAACCCGGCGACCTACAGCGGCGCGTGGAACCGCGTCCGCGCGCTCTTCGCCGAGCGGCCGGAGGCGGCGGCGCGGGACCTCGGGCCGGGCCACTTCTCGTTCAACGTCGCGCTCGGGCGCTGCGAGGCGTGCGCGGGCGAGGGCAGCGAGACCATCGAGATGCAGTTCTTGGCCGACGTCTCGCTGACGTGCCCCACCTGCAAGGGCAAGCGGTTCCGCGACGAGGTGCTCGAGGTGAAGCTCGACGGCCGCTCGGTCGCCGACGTGCTCGATCTCTCGATCGACGAGGCGTTCGAGGCCTTCGAGCGGGAGCCCGCGGTGCGGCGGGCGCTCGCGCCGCTCAAGCAGCTCGGCCTCGGCTACCTCGCGCTCGGGCAGCCGCTCTCGACGCTCTCGGGCGGCGAGGCGCAGCGGCTCAAGATCGCGCGCGCGCTCTGCGAGCCGTGCGCGGGGGCGCTCTTCCTCCTCGACGAGCCGAGCGCCGGCCTGCACCCGGAGGAGGTGAAGCACCTCAACGCCGCGCTCTCCGCGCTCGTGGCCGAGGGGGGCTCCGTGATCGTGGTCGATCACGACCTCGACGTCATCGCCGCGGCCGACTGGGTCATCGATCTCGGGCCGGGCGCGGGCAGCGAGGGCGGGCGCGTCGTCGCCGAAGGGACGCCCGAGGACGTGGCCGGGACGACGTCGCGGACCGGCCGCTCGCTGGCCGGGTGGTTCGCGCAGCGAGGCGGCGGCGCGGCGCGACGGCCGCGTCGCGCCGCGGCGGCCGCCGGGCCCGCCGCCCCGAGGTCGAGCCGGCGCGGCCCGGGCGGCGCCGCGCGCGCCCCGATCGCGCGGGGGCGGATCGAGGTGGAGGGCGCGCGCGAGCACAACCTCGCCGAGATCTCGACCGTGATCCCGCACGGCGAGATCGTCGTGGTCACGGGCCCGAGCGGCTCGGGCAAGAGCACGCTCGCGTTCGACGTCGTCTTCGCCGAGGGCCAGCGGCGCTTCCTCGAGACGCTGACCCCTTACGCCCGCCAGTTCCTCCCCACGCTGCCGCGCCCCGACGTCGACCGCGTGACCGGCGTCCCCCCGTCGATCGCGCTCGAGCAGCGCACCACGCGGTCCGGCGCCAACTCGACCGTCGCGACGGTGACCGAGATCGCGCACTACCTGCGGCTGCTCTACGCCAAGGTCGGCGAGCCCCGCTGCCCGGACTGCGACGTCCCCATCGAGGCGCGCTCGCCGGACGAGGTCTACCGCGCGCTGCTCGCCACGCGCGGCGCGCGGACGCTCCTGGCCCCCGCCGTCGTGGCGCGCAAGGGGACGTACCTCGACGTGTTCACCGCGGCCGCGCGCGCCGGCGTCACGCGCGCGCTCGCCGACGGCGAGCCGTGCGCGACCGACAGCCCTCCTCGCCTCGACAAGCGCCGCGAGCACTCGATCGACCTCGTGATGTACGAGGGGCGCATGGACGGCCTCGATCGAGCGCTCTTCGATCGCGCCCTCGCGTTCGGGCGGGGCGCGGTGAAGCTCGTCGGCGGCCGGGGCGGCGAGCAGCTGCTCTCCACGACGCGCACCTGCCCGCGCTGCGGCGTCGGCGTCCCGGAGCTCGATCCGCGGTGGTTCTCGTTCAACACGAAGCAGGGCCGCTGCGAGGCGTGCGAGGGGACGGGCGCCACGGACTTCGACGACGACGCGCTCGCGACGCCCGATCCGTGCGAGGCGTGCGGGGGCTCGCGCCTCGCGCCGATCCCGCGGGCGGTCCGGCTCGCGGGGGAGCGCTACCACCAGGCGGCCTCCCGCTCGGTCGAGGCCGCGGCCGCCTGGGCGCGGGGGCTCCGCTTCTCGGGCGATCGCGCGCTGATCGCCGAGGCGCCGCACAGGGAGCTCTGCCGCCGGCTCGACTTCGTCTGCGAGGTGGGCCTCGGCTACCTCACGCTCGACCGGCGGGCCGCCACCCTCTCGGGCGGCGAGATGCAGCGCCTCCGGCTCGCGGCGCAGCTCGGCAGCGGGCTCACCGGCGCGCTGTACGTGCTCGACGAGCCGACCATCGGCCTCCACCCGCGCGACACCGATCGGCTGCTCGGCAACCTGCGCAGGCTCGCCGGCATGGGGAGCACGGTGCTGATGGTGGAGCACGACGCCGACACCATCCGCGCCGCGGATACCCTGATCGACCTCGGCCCGTCGGGCGGGCGCAAGGGGGGGCGGATCATCGCCGCGGGCCGGTCGCGCGAGGTGCTCGCGAACCCCGAGTCCCCCACCGCGCGCGCGCTCGCCGGCGAGGACGCCCTGCTCAGCGCGCGCCCGGCGCGCCCGCCGGTGCGCGAGCACATCGAGCTCCTCGGCGCGCGCGCGCACAACCTGAAGGGCGACACGCTCCGGCTCCCCGCGGGCCGGATGACGGTGGTCGCCGGGGTCTCGGGCTCGGGCAAGAGCACGCTGATCCAGAAGGTGCTCTACCCCGCCGCCCGCCGCGCGCTGAAGCTCGAGGCGCCCGAGCCGGGCCCGCACAAGGCGCTGCGGCTCCCGAAGGGCATCCTGCGCGCGGTGGCCGTCGATCAGTCGCCCATCGGCCGGACGCCGCGCTCGATCCCGGCGACGTTCCTGGGCGTCTGGGACGAGGTCCGCAAGCTCTACGCCGCCTGTCCCGACGCCCAGGTGCGCGGCTACGGCCCTGCGCGGTTCTCCTTCAACACGGCGTCCGGCGGGCGGTGCCCCGCGTGCGATGGCCAGGGGGTCATCGCGCACGAGATGTCCTTCCTGCCGGACGTGACCACGCCGTGCGAGGCGTGCGGCGGCGCGCGCTTCGAGCCGGCGACGCTCGACGTGCGCTACCTCGGTCGATCGGTCGGCGAGGTCCTGGATCTCACCGCCGAGGAGGCGGTCGAGGTCTTCGCGGCCCACCCCCGGATCCGCGCCCCGCTCGCCACGATGTGCGATCTCGGCGTGGGCTACCTCCACATCGGCCAGGGATCGCACACGCTCTCGGGCGGCGAGGCGCAGCGGCTCAAGCTCGCGGCGGAGCTGACGGCCGGCGCGCGACCCAAGCCGACGCTCTACGTCCTCGACGAGCCCACGACCGGCCTCCACCTGGCGGACGTGGCGCGCCTGATCCGCGTGCTCGATCGCCTGATCGAGCGCGGCGACACGCTGGTGATCATCGAGCACCACCCCGCGGTCATCGCGTGCGCGGATCACGTGGTCGAGCTGGGTCCGGAGGGGGGCGCTGGCGGGGGCCGTATCGTGGCCGAAGGCACCCCGCGCGAGGTGGCTCGCCAGCCGACGGCGACGGGCGAGGTGCTGAAGCGGCTCTTCGCGAAGGCGACCTGAGCGCGGGCCGCCTCGCGGTCGCGGCTCAGGTCTCGGAGCGCTTCGCGTACTGGTACGCGGTGTAGGCGGAGACCAGGTGGCAGAGCCAGCCCAGCCAGCCCCCCGTGCCGATCCACAGGCCGGGCGTGATGATCAGCCAGAAGATGCCGCGCAGAAACGCACCGTTATAGATCTGCCCGACACCCGGAATAAGGAAAGAAAGGACGGCAGCGATCCCGGGTTTGCTCATGGCGTCAGAACCTGATCACCCCCGATGCCATGTCAAGCGGGCCCCGGCGGGCGCTTCGGATCCGTCCTGCTGCGCCGCGCTCGACAGCGAGGCGGACGGATCCGAGCCTGCTCGGTTCCAGCGACTCAGTTTCTGCGTTCTGCGGCTCGGTGCCAGCGGCTCAGTTCCTGCCTGGCAGGATGATCCGCTTTCGACCTGTCGAGGACGTTGTCGGAGCGGGCGCCGTGCTCGTCGCGGTGGGGGCCGCGGTGGTTGTCGAGGTGGGGGCCGCGGTCGTCGTCGACGTGGGCGCCGGCTGCGTGGCGGTGGAGGTCGGGGTGGGCGTCGCCGGCTTCGGCTGCGCGCGCGCGGTCGGCTTCGGCGCTGCCACAGGGGCCGGCTCCGGCGGCGGCGCGGGGGGCTCGGGTGTGGTGGTCGCGGGCGGGGGCGGCGGATCGCTGGCGACCGACGCTGGCGCGGGGGGCGCATCGACCGCCATCACCGGCGCGGCGTCCTCGGACGAGCTCTCGCTGCGCATCACGAAGAACGCGAGCGTGAGGCCGCCGATGACCACGAAGGCGCCGATCCCGATCACGGCGAGCCCCAGACCCGAGCTCTTCGGGCGAGGCCGCGCGGGCACCGGCACCAGAGGCGCCGCGGGGACGCCCGGCAGCGGGGGACCGCCGCCCGCGTAGGCTCCCGGCGCGGTGGCACCCGGCACCCCCGGCGAGCCGAACGGAGGTCCGCCGTACGGGCCGCCGGCGGGAGACGGCGGCTGCCCGTACGCGCCCGGGGCCACGGGGGAACCGCCGTAGCTCGCCGTCGCACCGGGACCATAGGGGCCGGGCGCGCCCGCGGGAGGCGCGCCGTACGCGCCCCCGGGAGCGCCGTACGGGCCGGGCATCCCGGGCAGGGGCGCGTCGCTGTTCTCTCCTCCGACGAGGGTCCGCGGGACGCCGGCGCCCGCAGCGGCCGGATCGGGCGGAGCGGCGCCGGGCGGCACGGGGAAGCCGCCCTGGGGCGGGTTGAGCCCTGCGAGCGGAGGCTCGCCGGGCACGGTCTTGCCAGGGCCGTACATGCCGCTCGGGGGCGCAGGCCATCCGGGCGGCGGACCGCTATTCTGGTTGCTCATCGAGATCGCATCCTACCCGCCCGAGCCACGGGCAGGTCAGTTGTTGGGCACGATGATCACGCGTCGCGAAGGCCTGCTGGGCGGCGTGGAGGGCGGGCTCGTCGGCGTCGGGCTCGTCGTGGTGGTGGGCTGAGGGCCCGGGGCAGGTTGTGCGCTGGTCGGCGCCGGGAACGGGAACGGGGGGAACGTCGACGGAATCACGAGGGGCGGCAGCGTCGGGATGATCGGCGTGCCGCTGGGGCGCGCCGGCGGCGCCGACGTGGTCGGCGTTGGCGTCGTCGTCGGGGGCGTCGAGGTCGTGCTCGGCGGAGCCGGGGGCTTCGTCGTGGTGGTCGGCCGGGGCTGGGGCCTGGTCGTGGCGACGGGCGGCGGCTCGACGGGGGGCGGCGCCGCGGTGACAGGCGGCGGGGTGGCAGGGGACGGGGTGGACGGGACCGTCTCCGCGGGGACCGGGGTGGTCGGCTGGGGGGGCGGCAACGTCGGCGAGGCGTCCGCGGCCTCGGTGCGGCCGAGCTCCTGGGTGATGTACACGCCGCCCACGACCGCGCCAGTGATCCCCGTGGCGAGCAGCAGGATCGTGAACAGCGACGTCCCCCGCCGCGCCGGCCGCTGCGCCCCCGGCGCGGAGGCGGCGTGCGCGCTCCCGGGGAACGGGGCCATCGGCGCCGTCCCCGGGACGTAGCCCTGCGCGCCGCCCGCATGGACACCGCCGTAGGCGGGCGCCACGCCGCCGTTGAACGCGCCGGGCAGGGCCGAGCTCCCGCCCATGAAGGGAGCGTTGCCGATCGCCGTCCCGCCCGGGCGGGGCGACGCATCGAGCGGCGCGGGCTCGTAGCTCGTGGCGGGCACCCCGTGCGGAGGCACGTAAGGCGCGGCGCTCACGGTCGCCGGCTGCGCGACCGGTGGATAGCCCCCTGCGGCGAGGTACGGGCCCGAGGAGGACTCGGGCCTGGGCGTGAAGCCCGGGCCCGATGCGGCGGGGCCGTGGGCGTCCGAGGCGAAGCCGCCCATGGGCGTCGCGAACCCGGACACCACCGGCGGGCCGCTCGACACGTGCTGCGGGCCCTCCTCCGGCGGAATGGTCCTGGGGACGCCGCTGGGGCGCCCGTCGCCCATCCCGTTCCCTGGCGCCGCGGCCGGGGGCGGGACCATCCCGGGCGCCGCGAAGGCGGCCGGCAGGGCGGCCGCGGAGGACCGCGCCGGGCCGGGCTCCGACGGCGAGGGCGTGAGCGCCGACGGCGCGCGGGCGGCCCGCGCGAACGGCTCGAGGTCGCTGCGGAGCTCGGCGGTGGTCGCGTGGCGATCGGCCGGGGAGGCGGCCATCGCGCGGTGGACGGCGGCGCAGAGGCCGGGCGCGAGCTCCGGCGAGAGGTCCGAGAGCCGCGAGATCTGGCCCGTCAGGTAGGCGCCCGCGATCTGCTGGGGCTCGTCGCCGCCGACCGGCCTGCGGCCGGCCAGCATCTCGAAGATGATGACGCCGAGCGAGAAGATGTCGGCGCGCGCGTCCACGGAGTCGGCCGAGTAAGCCTGCTCCGGGGCCATGTACTCGGGCGTGCCCATGATCACGCCCGGGCGCGTGAGCCCTCGATCGAGCTCCCCCGTGACCTTCAGCTTGGCGATGCCGAAGTCGAGGATCTTGAGGAGCGGCTCGCCCCTGGCCGTCTTCGTGATGATGACGTTGTCCGGCTTCAGGTCCCGGTGGACGACGCCCGCGCGATGGGCGGCCTCGACGCCCTCGAGCATCTGCATCGCGTACTCGAGGGCGTCGGCGTACGCGAGCCGGACGCCGGCCCGGTAGAGCTCCTCGTAGAGCGTCTGGAGCGTCTTCCCCTCCAGGTATTCCATGACGATGAACGCCAGGCCGGAGGCCGTCTGGTCGACGTCGACCACGCGAACGACGTGCGCGCTCTGGATCTGCGCGGAGACGCGCGCCTCCTGCAGGAAGCGCTGCACGAGGCCGGGGCGGCGGGACAGCTCGGGGTGGAGGAACTTGAGGGCGACCGTCGTCCCCAGCACTTCGTGGCGGGCTTCGTAGACGCTCCCCATGCCCCCGTCCCCGATGAGGCGCACGAGTCGGTACTTGTTATGGATGACCTGGCCTGCCTGCGGTCGCATCGATCTCCGTTGAGGGCGCTGGAGTTGCTCGGAGAGTCTCACAGGCTGGTAGACGAACGTCAGCCCCATTTGTGCGACGCGTGGGCGCGCGCGCCGCGATCCGCTCCGCTTTTTTGCGCCGCCGCGCCCTGCCACCCCGTCCAGCGCCCGTCCCGGGCAGCTCCGCCCGTGGGTCTGAGCACAGGGGCAGCGCGGGAAATGACGCAATGCGTTATCCGGCGCACCGGCGGGTGCGACGGCGCTGATGCGCGCGCGTGGGAGCGAGTATACCTGGGAGCCGCCGCCGGGGTGCGGCGCCGAGGAGATGCCTGTGCTGGCTGCGCCGTTGCTGGATGCTCTGATCGATCGCGCTCTGGATGAAGATCTCGCGGGGGGCGATCTCACCACCGAAGCCTGTATCGACGCCTCCGCGCGCGCGACCGCGAAGGCGGTCGCGCGCGGGCCGCTGGTCGCCTGTGGGGGGGCCGTGTTCCTCCGCGTCTTTCAGCGCCTGGATCCGGAGGTGGAGGGCGAGGCGCTGGTCGCGGACGGCGCCCGCGTCGACACGGGCGCCGTGCTCTGGACGGTCCGCGGCCGCGCGCGCGCGCTCCTCAGCGGTGAGCGCACCGCGCTCAACCTCGCGCAGCGGATGAGCGGCATCGCCACGGAGGCGCGCCGCTACGCCGACGCGCTGCCGGCCGGGTCCGGCGTGCGCATCACCGACACCCGCAAGACGACGCCCGGCCTCCGCGCCCTCGAGCGCTACGCCGTGCGCATCGGCGGCGCGCACAACCACCGCGACAGCCTCGGGAGCGCCGTGCTCATCAAGGACAACCACATCGTCGCCGCCGGCGGCATCTCGACCGCGATCGCCCGCGCGCGGGCGCGCGCGCCGCACACGACGAAGATCGAGGTCGAGGTCGCCTCGCTCCAGGAGCTCGACGAGGCCCTGGCCGCGGGCGCGGACATCATCATGCTCGACAACTTCACGCTGGCCGACGTCAAGGTCGCGGCCGCGCGCGCGCGGCGCTCACAGCACGGGCGGCCGCTGCTCGAGGTCTCCGGCGGCATCACGCTGGAGCGCATCCCCGAGCTCGCGGCGGCCGGCGTCGACGTCATCAGCGTCGGGGCCCTCACGCACTCGGCGCGCTCGGCGGACATCGCGCTGGATCTCGCGCTGTGAGGCGGCTCGACGCGGAGGCCATCGAGCGCGAGCTCTCGCGCCTCGGCGCGTCGCTCGGCAGGCCGCTCTCCGTGGCGGTGGAGACGGCGTCGACGAACGACGACGCGCGCAGCGCCGCCGCCGCCGGCGCGCCGCACGGGGCGGCGTTCCTCGCCGACGCGCAGACGCGGGGCCGCGGGCGCGGCGGGCGAGCCTGGCACTCCCCGCCCGGGGAGAACCTCTACCTGTCGGTGGTGCTGCGCCCCGGCCTGCCGGCGAGCGGCGTGTCGCCGATCGCCCTCGTCATGGGCCTCGCGCTCGCGTCCGTCGTCGAGCGGCGGCTCGCCCCGGCGCGCCGCCCCAGCGCCCCGGGCGAGCGCGCCGCCCTCGACGTGAGGCTCAAGTGGCCGAACGACGTGCTCGTCGGGGGCCGCAAGCTGGCGGGGATCCTCGTCGAGGCGCAGCTCCGCGGCGAGTCCGTCAGCAGCGTGATCGTCGGCGTCGGGCTCAACGTCGGAACGCGGAGCTTCCCGCCGGAGCTCTCGGCGCGGGCCACGTCGCTCGCGTTGCTCGGGGTCGACGACGTGCCCCGCGAGGTGCTCGCGGCGGAGCTGCTCCAGGCGCTCGGCGACGCGGCGATGCGGTTCGAGGCGGGAGGGCTCGCGCCGTTCGCGGACGACCTCGCCCGGCTGGACTGGCTGCGCGGCCGCCACGTCGAGGTCGCCGGCGTGGCGGGCGTCGCGGCGGGGATCGACCCGGCGGGGCACCTCCTGATCCGGGGCGCGGACGGCGTCCTCCGGAGGGTGGCGGCGGGCGAGGTCAGCGTCGCCTCGGGCTGAGCGCCTCGCGCCGCTTGCGCGGGGCGCGCCGCGCGGCCAAAGCTTGCGGCCCATCGCGGGTCGCCGGCGGCGCGGGCGCTGACCAGGCGGCACCGATCTGCCCGGAGGCGTCGCTTCCTTGAAAGAAGACACCCTCGTCGTTCACGAGATCTACGCCAGCGTGCAGGGCGAATCGACGTTCGCCGGGCTGCCGTGCGCCTTCGTCCGGCTCACCGGGTGCAACCTCCGCTGCGCCTGGTGCGACACGCCGCAGGCCTTCCGCGGCGGCACGCGCGTCCGTCGGGGCGAGGTCCTCGAGCGCGCGCTCTCGTTCGACACGCCGCTCGTCGAGCTCACGGGGGGGGAGCCGCTCCTCCAGCCCGGCTCGTTCCCGCTGCTCGCGGAGCTCTGCGACGCGGGTCGCACGGTCCTCGTGGAGACGAGCGGCGAGGCGGACGTGTCGCGCGTCGATCCGCGCGTGCACAAGATCATGGACCTGAAGGCGCCCGGCTCCGGCGAATCCCACCGGAACCGCTGGTCGAACCTGGACCACCTCACGCCGCGCGACGAGATCAAGTTCGTGCTCGCCGATCGGCCGGATTACGAGTGGATGCGGAGCACCATCCGCGAGCGGCGCCTCGACGCGCGCGGCGTGACGCTGCTCGCCTCGTGCGTCTGGGGCCGCCTCGCGCCGAGGGAGCTCGTGCGGTGGGTGCTCGAGGACGGCCTGCGCGTCCGGGTGCAGATCCAGATGCACAAGGTCATCTGGGGGGCGGACGCGCAGGGGGTCTGACGCGGCGAGCCGCTCGCCCTGCGGCGCGGCTCGCCGGTGACGCGGCGGGCGTCGTCTCGCGCCGCCTCAGCGCTCGCCGCGCATGAACTGCTCGAAGTCGTCGACGTCGCGGGGCGAGCCCAGGACGAGCGGCACGCGCTCGTGGAGCGACCTCGGCGTCAGGTCGAGGACGCGCTCGACCCCGGTGCTCGCCTTGCCGCCGGCGGCCTCGAAGATGAACGCGAACGGGTTCGCCTCGTAGAGCAGC
Source organism: Sorangium cellulosum (assembly GCF_004135735.1). GTDB lineage: Bacteria > Myxococcota_A > Polyangia > Polyangiales > Polyangiaceae > Sorangium > Sorangium cellulosum_F. The sequence continues at coordinate 2,983,703 of NZ_CP012670.1, forward strand.
CGCAGCTTGCCCTGGCCGCTTCGATCGGCGGGGTAGGCGAAGATGCCGCCCTTGAGCAGCGTCCGGTGCGCGTCCGCGACCAGCGACCCGACGTAGCGCGCGCCGTAAGGCCTCCCCTCGGGCTTGGCGTCCTCCTTGATCCAGGCGTTCCAGCGGCGCACGCTCTCGGGCCACCGCGCGCTGTGGCCCTCGTTGATGGAGTACGTCGCGCCACGCTCCGGGATCCGGATGTCCTCGTGGGAGAGGAAGAACTCGCCCACGGTGGGATCGTACGTGAACCCGTGGACGCCGCCGAGACCGGTCGTGATGACGAGCAGCGTCGACGATCCGTAAAGCACGTACCCCGCCGCGAGCAGGTCGCGACCGGGGCGCAGGAAGTCCGAGGGCTCGGCGCCGGCCTTGGAGCCTTCCTTGCGGAGCACGCCGAAGATCGTGCCGATCGAGATGTTCACGTCGATGTTCGAGGAGCCGTCGAGCGGGTCGACGACGACGAGGTACTTGGCGCGCGGGTCGCTGGAGAGAATCCTCATGTCCCCGAGCTCCTCGCTCACCATGGCCGCGCAGTGCCCCTGCCTGCCGAGCACGCTGAGCAGCGTCTCGTTGGCGACCTCGTCGAGCTTCTGCACGGACTCGCCCTGGACGTTGGTCTGCCCCGTGTACCCGAGGACATTGGCGAGCCCCGCGCGCCGGACCTTGGAGGTCACGAGCTTCGCCGTCAGGACGAGCTGATTCAGCAGCGAGGTGAATGCCCCGGTCGCTGCGGGGAAGCCGAGCATCCCTTCGAGGATGTACGTCTCGAGGGTGATCCCGATGCGCGACGGCGACTCTGGTGGTCTCCAGCTCGGGTGCTGTTGGTCCGATGAGAGCGACATGATCCCTCCGCGTTGTCGACGAGGGCGTCGCCGCCCCGTCATCTGATGATCGTGCCCGCGGGCGCTGCCCCCGAGCGCCGACCGGAGCGGTCCGGAGGATTGCGTATCCCCTGGCCGCGTACAACATCGTCCGGGCGCCGGGATTCCGGGGGCGTTGGGCTCGATACGTTCGTCCAGACCCTCAACAACCCAGGCCCCGAGCCCGTCCGCCCGGCCTGGCGCTGGACATGGATGGCGGGGCGCTCGCCCCGCGTGATCAGGCGGCCTCCGCGCCGCGACAACCCGACGGAGTGATCCATGGCGCTCACTGCCCCCGTAGAGCAGATCCTCTCCTGGTATTCTTCAGACAATCCAGGCACGCTGACGAACCTCGTCCGGTTGCTCGGCCACGGCGCGCTCGCGGGCACCGGCAAGATGGTGATCCTGCCCGTCGATCAGGGCTTCGAGCACGGTCCGGTGCGGTCGTTCGCTCCGAACCCCGAGGCGTACGATCCCGACTACCACGTTCGGCTCGCGATCGACGCCGGGTGCAATGCGTACGCGGCGCCGCTCGGCTCGATCGAGGCGGTGGCGGCCAGGTTCGCGGGGCAGGTGCCGTTGATCTTGAAGCTCAACAACAGCGACACGCTGGCCAGGGTGGAGCAGCCTCACCCGGCCGTGACCGCCTCGGTCGAGGACGCGCTCCGCCTCGGCTGCGTCGGCATCGGCTACACGATCTACCCGGGATCCGGCGCGAGGAACCGGATGTACGAGGACCTTCGTGAGCTCACCCTCGAGGCCAAGCGCAGCGGCCTGGTCGTCGTCGTCTGGAGCTATCCGCGCGGCGCCGGGCTGTCCAAGCAGGGCGAGACGGCGGTCGATGTCTGCGCCTACGCGGCGACCATCGCGGCGCAGCTCGGGGCGCACATCATCAAGGTCAAGCCGCCGACGGCTCATGTCGAGCAGGAGGAGGCGAAGAGGATGTACGAGAAGTACAATATCCCGATCCAGACGCTCGCTGATCGGGCCCGCCACGTCGTGCAGGCGACCTTCAACGGCAAGCGCGTGGTGATCTTCTCCGGCGGCGAGGCCAAGGCGACCGACGCGGTGCTCGCCGAGGTGCGCGAGCTGGCCGCGGGCGGCTCGTTCGGCTCGATCATGGGGCGCAACGCCTTCCAGCGGCCGCGCGCCGAGGCGCTCAAGCTCCTCTCCGAGGTCATCCAGATTTACAGGTCCGCGCGCTGACGCCTCTCGGCCGGGGCCGGGGGCGCTCGCGGCCGGCGGTCCGAGCGGGCGTCGCCGCGCGGGGCGCGCCGCCGGAGCGCGCCTTCGCCTCTTTGCCGCCGCCCGAGCGCGGGGGCAGAGGGCGGCGCGCCCCCCGCGTCCACCGCGCCCGGAGCGCTCCTGCCGGCGCTCGGAGCGCCCCTGCCGCGTCTCCACGCGCTCCGGGCCGACCGCTCGCGGGCATCGTCCACGTCGACGGGGTTAGCCCTTCGTGATTAGATGCCGCGCTGGAGACGCCCACGTTCGGGCCCAGGAGACCGCATGCCCATCAAAGTGAACCTTGCTTCGTCAGACCCGCTGAGCACCGCCGCCGACGTCGTCGTCGTCGGTGTGCCCGAAGGCGCCTCGACGGGTGAGGGCGTGCTCGCGAGGCTCGCGGAGGCGCTGGGCGAGTCCGTGAAGAGCCAGGTCAAGCGCGACGACTTCACGGGGAAGAAGGACCAGAGCATCGAGTTCGCGACGCGCGGCGCGCTGAAGCCCGGCCGCGTGCTGCTGCTCGGCATGGGCTCGGGCAGGCTCACCGACGTCGATTGCCGGCTCCTGGCGGCGAAGGGGGCGCGCTTCGCGAACGGCGTGCGCGCCGAGAGCGTCGCGGTCGCGGTGCCGCCTGGCATCGAGCGCGCCGAGCGCGCCGCCGCGGAGGGCCTCGTGCTGGGCGCCTACCGGTTCACCCGGTACCTCACGGGCGATCGCGTGCCCAAGTTCGGCCTCGCGCGCGGCGCCGTGGTCATCGAGGGCAAGGCGAGCAAGGCGGCGCGGGACGCGGTCTCGCTCGGCCAGCAGGTCGGCGAGGCGATCTGCCTCGCGCGCGATCTCATCAACGAGCCGCCGAACGAGGTGTACCCGGAGTCTCTGGCGCGCGTCGCGGCGGGCGTGGGCAAGCAGCATGGGCTCAAGGTCACGGTGCTCGACAGGGCGGCGCTCCTCAAGCGGGGGATGAAGCTCATCATGGCCGTGGGGCAGGGGAGCGCGCGGGAGCCTCGGCTGGTCCACATGGTCTATTCCCCGACAGGGAAGGCCAAGGGAAAGCTGGCCTTCGTGGGCAAGGGGCTGACCTTCGACAGCGGCGGTCTCTGCATCAAGCCGGCCCAGGGGATGGAGGAGATGAAGGGCGACATGGGCGGCGCCGCGAACGTGATCGCGCTGATGGCCGCCGTCGCGGCCCTCAAGCCGAACGTCGAGGTGCACGGCATCATCGGCGCGGCGGAGAACATGCCCGACGGCGCGGCGTATCGGCCCGGAGACATCTTCGGCTCGTTCGACGGCAGGACGGTGGAGATCATCAACACCGACGCGGAGGGGCGCCTCGTCCTCGCCGATTGCCTCGCCTATGCGCGCGCGCTGAAGCCGGATCTCATCGTCGACAACGCGACGCTCACGGGCGCCTGCGTCGTGGCCCTCGGACCTACGGTGTCGGGCTTCTTCACGAACCGCGAGGAGCTGGCCGAGCGCATGCGGAGCGCCGCCAAGGCCGCGGGCGAGTCGATGTGGCAGCTCCCGCTCGTCGACGAGCTCCGGGAGGGCCTGAAGAGCGACTGGGCCGACATCAAGCACACGGCCGACCGCTGGGGAGGGACCATCACCGCGGCCCTCTTCCTGCGCGAGTTCGTGGGTGACGTCCCCTGGATCCACGTGGACATCGCCGGCCCGTCGACGGCGAGCAAGCCGTACGGCGTCTTCTCGAAGGGCGGGACGGGCCATGGCGTGCTCACCTACCTCCGCCTCATCGAAGGCTTCTCCGGTTGAACCGTGCAACTACGCCGTAAGCTCGCGCGCGCCATGGGCCGCGCCATCACCGACTTCGACATGATCGCCGACGGCGATCGGATCCTCTGCGCGGTCTCGGGGGGCAAGGACAGCTACGCGATGCACGCGCTCCTCGTCGATCTCGCGCGCCGCGCGCCGGTCCGGTTCAGCGTGATCGCGGTCAACATCGATCAGGGGCACCCTGGCTACCCGGGTCACCTCCTGGCCGATTACATGGCCGCGGGCGGCCACGAGTTCCGGATGATCTCCGAGGACACCTACTCGATCGTCACCGAGAAGATCCCCGAGAACAAGACGTACTGCTCTCTCTGCTCGCGCCTGCGGCGAGGGATCCTCTACCGCGCGGCGCGCGAGCTGGGGTGCTCGAAGATCGCCCTCGGGCATCACCGGGACGACGCCGTGACCACGCTGCTCCTGAACCTGATCTTCGCCGGCCAGCTGAAGTCCATGCCGCCGAAGCTCATCTCGGACGAGGGCGACAACGTGGTGATCCGCCCGCTGATCTACTGCGCCGAGGACGAGCTCGCCGCCTTCGCGGCGGAGGAGCGCTTCCCCATCATCCCCTGCGATCTGTGCGGATCTCAGGAGAACCTCCAGCGCAAGGCGGTGAGCCGGCTCCTCGCGGAGCTCGACGCGCGCCACCCCGGCGCGCGGCAGAACATGCTCGCCGCCCTCGGCAACGTGCGCCCGAGCCACCTCTTCGACACAGGCCTCTGGAAGCGGCTCGGGCTCGAGGTCGCCCGGGAAGAGGGGGGAGGCGGGGCGGGCGCCGACGCGCCGGCGCCGGATGTGCTGCCCGTCGGCAATCTGCTGAGAAACCTGGCCTAGCGGTCCGCTCATGAGCGTGGATGTCCCCGGGGTGATCTCGAGCGGCGCCGAGCGCGACGCGGGGTCAACCGCGTCCGTCGTGCGCGACGGGGCACGCTCGCGCGAGGTCGATGCGGGGGTTTCCAGCTCGGCCCGCGCCGATGCCGCGCCGCATGGCGCGGCGCGCTTCGATCTGGGGCTCGGCGACGGGCGCGCCCTCCAGGCGCTGCTCGCCGCGGTGGTCGCCTGGACGATCACGGTCGCGCCTGCCGCCTTCGCCCGCGGCGCGCCGGCGTCTGCCTGGGTCACCGCGACGCTGGCCTTCCTGTGCGGCGTTGCCGCGCCGCTGCTCGCGGCCACCCGCCGTCGGCTCGCGCGGCACCTCGGCATCTCTGTTTTCCTGGCGCTCGTCACGCTGACGTGGCTGCTCGCCTCCCACTCCTTGCACCCGTCCCGCCTCGACCCGTTCCGCGCGGCGATCGGCGCCGTCGCCTGGGGCGTCTTCGCGCTCTCCTGGCGCGATCGCTGGGATGCGCGGCGCCAGCCAGAGCCAGACCCGGACGCCCCCCTCCTGCAGGCCCGCGCCCACCTCCCGCCGCTCGCCGTTCCGCTCGTCGCCTTCGGCGCGCTCGTGAGCCTCGCGATCCTCGTGCTCGCATGGCGCGTCCGGGATCCGGAGCGGGCGCTCCTGGCCCAGGCGGTCGGCGTGGCCTGCTCCGTCGCGCTGATCACCGCGGCCGCTGGCGTCGCGGTCGCCCGCGGCCGCCGCCAGACCACCGCCGGGCGGCGGCTCACCCACCGAGCCGTCCGGCTGCTGCTGGTCTTGATCGTCGTCGCCGTGCTGGGAGCCGTCGTGATGATGCTGCGCTGAGCCGCGGCGGTCGGCCCCCGCCATCGGCCCGCGTCGCGTTGGTCATCGCCCCCGCATCCCCGCCGGTTCGCATCCAAATCGCGTTACACTCCTGCGCGTGTCCCGCGCCGTTGATGGTTTCGCGATCCTGCTCCTCGTCGCCGCCGCGTGCTCCTTCGCCTTCGGGGTGCACGCGCTCGGAGATCGCCAGGACTTCAAGGCGATCTACCTCCTCGTGATCGGAGGCCTGTCGCTGAAGGCGTCCACGGAGATCCTTCGTCCCCGCGGGGGCAGCGCATGAGGCCTGGACGCCGATCCATCGCGGCAGCCGCGTGCGTCGCGTGCGTCGCGTGGGCCGCCCTGTCGACGTCCGCGAGCGGGGCGCCGACGCTGCGGCCCGACGTGGCGGCCCGCGTGGGCGCCGAGGAGATCCCCGTTGCCCTGGTGGGTCGCATCGCGGCGGCGCAGCGCATCTCGCCCGCGCAGGCGCGGGACGCGGCGCTCCGCGACGCGCTCTTCGCGGCCGAGGCGCGCGCTCGCGGTCTGGAGCAGGCCCCCGACGTGCAGCGCGAGATCAACGCGGTGCTTGCTCGCCGGCTGCTGCACCACCTGAGCGAGGAGGCCGCGAACGCCGGCCCGGTGACGGACGACGAGCTGCGCGTCGCGACCGAGCGGCACTGGCTGGAGCTCGATCGGCCCGAGGGGTATCGCACCGTGCACGCCGTCGTGCGGCTCGCGG
>NZ_CP012670.1:2997500-4847500 GCF_004135735.1 Sorangium cellulosum
GTTGCGGGCTCCTCGTCGGTTTCGCGCCTTTGGTGCGTTACCAGGCCGAGCGAGCCGCCGAGAGATACGGGGCGTCGCTGACGATCGAGCAGGTTCGGCCCACATGGGGGGGCGTGGCCCTGCGAGGGGTAGACGTCCGGTTGAAGGGCGCTCCGAGCGTGTCGATCCGGCTGGATGAGGTCGCCGTTGCCCTTGGCTGGTCCGGGCGTCGTGTCGCGATGCGCGGCGGGGTGGTCTCCGCCATGGGCCCGCGGGAGGTGATCCTCCGCGAGTTGGAGACATGGCGGGCCGGTCAGGCCGCGGGGCGTCCCGGCGCAGGGGCGGGCGGTGGGGGTGGGAGTACCGAGCTGGAGGGGCTCAAGCTCGTGTGGAACGACCGGGAGAGCGCTCCGAAGGAGAGCCTGTCCGCGATCGGCGTGCGCCTGTCGCGCGCCGGGGGACGCACGTCGATCGCCGCTCAGCAGGCGATGTTGTCGCTGGGGCGCGCGGCGTTCTCGGTCCGGGATGGTCGGCTGGTGCTCGTCCGCGAGCAGGCACGCTACCAGGTGCACGAGCTCTCGGCCGCGGCCGTGGACGCCGAGGTCACGCTCCCGGAGCTCGCGCCCGGGCCGCAGGTATCACCGGAGCTCGCGGCCAGGCCGCAGGCACCCCCCGAGCAGGGCGGGAGCATTCGAACGGCACAGGTCACGCAGGTCAAGCGAGCCGCAGAAGGGGATGACAGCGCGAACGCGCGCCCGAACCGCGGGGCTCTGGTCCGCGAAGCTCTCCTGCAGGCGGCCAGGGGGATCGATCTGACGCTGGGCGAGGGAGCCAAGGTCGAGGTCGCGGGGGTCACCGCGCGCCTCAAGCGCGGCACCGACACCCTGAACCTGGGGCCCGGCAGCCTCGCCGTGCGGCGGGAGGCAGGCTCGCTCGTGGTGGAGCTCTCTCCAGGAGAGACGGCGATCGCGGGCGCCGGTGCGGACGCCCAGCAGGCGCTCACGTTTCGGCTTCGCGTGCCGCTCAACGACGCGCAGGAGACCTCGCAGGAGATCGTGGCCGACGTGCAGGGCGGGCCCATCTGGCTCTCGACCCTCGGTGTCCATGAGGGAGATCTCGGGCTGTTCGACGTGGCGCGCACGTCGATCGTCAGCCGCGCGCGGGTCGTCCTCTCGGCGGACGGTCGGACGCTGGGGGTCGATGGCGAAGGGAGGCTCAAGAACCTCTCGCTGCGGAGCCCCGCCCTGGCGGACGAGCCCATCGCCGGTCTCGATCTGGCGTGGCGGGCAAAGGCGCACGGCAAGCTGGACGGATCGAAGCTCGTCGCAGAGGACGCCGAGATCGATCTCGGCTCCATGAGGCTGATCGCGCGCGGTGAGTACGAGCACTCCGCGGCCTCTCACCGGGTTCGGGGCAGCTTCGAGGTGCCTCTCACGGCCTGCCAGTCGCTGCTCGACTCGGCACCCAGGGGGGTCGTGGCGAAGCTCCATGGCATGCGGCTCGCCGGCTCCTTCGGGATCAAGGGGAAGCTCCGCTTCGACACCGCCAGCCTGGACCGCACGTTCTCGCTCGACTGGGGCGTCTCCAACACCTGCCGTGTCGCGGAGATGCCGCGCGAGCTGAGCGTCGACCAGTTCAAACGCGCGTTCCGCCGCCTGGTGTACGGGCCTGGCGGCCAGCGGGTCGAGATCGAGTCCGGTCCGGGGACCGCCGAGTGGGTCCCCTATGAAGACATCTCCCGCTTCATGGAGGTCGCCGTGCTGACCACCGAGGACAGCGGCTTCCACCGGCATAGCGGCTTCGACCAGGAGGCCATCAAGAACTCGATCCGCGAGAACCTCCGGAAGATGAGGTTCGTGCGGGGAGCGAGCACCGTCAGCATGCAGCTCGCGAAGAACCTCTACCTCGAGCGGACCAAGAGCGTGGCCCGCAAGCTCCAGGAGACCCTGCTCACCATGTACCTGGAGCAAGAGCTCACCAAGGAGCAGATCATGGAGCTCTACCTGAACGTGGTGGAGTTCGGGCCGCTGGTCTACGGGATCGGCGCCGCCGCGCGGCACTACTTCAACACGACGCCCGCACAGCTCTCGCTCGGACAGGCGCTCTACATCGCGTCGATCCTGCCGAGCCCCAGCGTGCAGCACTTCGGCGCGAGCGGCGAGGTGACCCCCGCATGGAGCGAGTACCTACGCAAGCTCATGCAGATCGCTCACAAGCGTCACCGGATCTCGGATGAGGAGCTCGAGAAAGGGCTGCAGGAGACGGTCGTGCGGGGCTCCCCGGCGCCTCACCTGGCGCCCCGGCAGCCCCCCGGGGATGAGGACGTCCTGGTGGACGAGGGCGGTGCGTGGACGGCGCCGTGACCCGCGCCGCGGACCTGGGGATCAGCGTTTGATTGCCGCGGCCCGGAGCTTCGCGAAGAAGGCACGAAGCAAGGCGGCGCTCTCCTCCGCCAGCACCCCCGACGTCACCACGAAGCGATGGTTGAGCCGGCTGTCGCGCCCGATCGTGAAGAGCGTGTCGATCGCGCCTGCCTTCGGATCGGGGCAGCCGTACACGAGCCGTGCGATCCTGGCGTTGACGAGCGCGCCCGCGCACATGGGACACGGCTCCAGCGTCGCGTAGACCGTCGCTCCCTCGAGCCGCCACCGGCCAAGCTGCCTGGCCGCCGTGCGCAACGCGTCCACCTCGGCGTGCCCGGTCGGATCCTGGTCGATCTCTCGCCGGTTTCGGCCGCGCGCCAGCACGACCCCCGCGGCATCGACGATGAGCGCTCCTACAGGGACATCCCCGGCCGCAGCCGCTGCCTGCGCCTCCGCGAGCGCCCCCTGCATCCAGAACACATCAACGTCTGCCCCATCGGACCCTTGGGCCGCGACCGGGAGGAGCAACTCTGCTCCATCGTCCCTGATGGGTTCAGGATCTGTCACACGAACGATCAGGCGCGCCCAGGAAGATTCGAACTTCCGACCCCCGGCTTCGTAGGCCGATGCTCTATCCAGCTGAGCTATGGGCGCTCTGGTGATGGCAAACGAAAAGGCGTGGCTACGCCACTGCACTCCTCGCGTCCGCATTGGGTTGCGCGAAGTGAGTGCCGCCGTTTAGACGGCCCCGGGCGTTCTGTCAAGAGAAAGTGACGAGAGCCCGAGGACGCCCGTTCGCAGGGCGGCGTTCGTGGGCGAGAGCCCCGCAGCGTTCGCACATTCCCGTCGGCCGTCCTCTCTCCGGTTCGCGTCTCCGGTTCGCGCCGGGCGAGCCGGCCACACGGCATCGCAGCGGAGCGGCGTCCGGAACCGATTTCTCGATGTCAGGTATGTAAAATCACAAAAAAAGTGGCGCGCGGCGATTCCTCCAGGGAATGGCCGCGCGCTTTCCTACGCTCTCGAAGCACAAGCGGAAGCTCAAGCTCGGGGAACGTGACGAGGTGCAGACAAAGCTGCAAAAGATGAACAAACTGTAAGCCAAGCGCCGGCGCTACGGACGAGGCGAGACGAGCGCCGGCTGAAGGACCAAGCGAAAGTCAACGAGGCCTGTCAGGAGGGAGGAGGACCGCGAGACGCTGCAGCCCACAGCGGGAAGCGCGGTCGGTTCCGCCTGGAGCAGCGTCCGTGCCACCGCTCGGACCTGCCGCCTCTCCGATCGACGTGGGCGTGAGGCGTCGGGCAGAGCCCCCGGTTCAACCGTGATTTCCCCGAGGGTCGCGGAGCCTGGTGCTCGCGCGCTGGGACACCGATGTCGCGTCGAGGGCCGTGGTTCGCAAGTTTTGCGAGCCACGGCGGCCGGCCTTGGCAGGTGATGACGCAATGCGCTACCGAGGGCCGCCGAAGAGATGGTCGTGCGGGGCGTCGGCGTGGCAGCGTTTGCAGGGAGGCAACGCGCCGCGGTGGGCGGATGTGCCCTGCGGCGTGAGGATGAGATACTCCCAGTCGCCGCCATCGGGATCGTAGCCGGCGTGGCGCTTGACCATCGCCAGGAGCGTCACCGGGTCGGCGGAGCCCGCCGCGTAGTGGTACTCGACCAGGGCCGCTCCTGGCGGGAGCACACGACCCGGGCCGAGCGCGGGGTAGGCCGCGGCGGCCGCATTGACCCGTACCTCGGCCTCCATCTCGCCGGTGAAGTGCTGGGAGCGAGCGCGGCCCGTGACGGACCTGAAGGTCGCGAGCTGCGGGGCGAGCTCCCAGATGGAGGGCTCCGCGTCCGGGGGGGCAGCGGGGGCAGCAGCCGGCGCGCGCGGCTCCGCGGTGAGGCCAGGGCCGCGCTCCCCGATCCACTCCGTCGCGGCTGCACGATGACCTCGGGGCCCGGGGGGGGCATGGTCTCGGGGGCCGGGGGGGGCACAGCCGAGCGGCAGGGGCGCCCACCCGGAGCTGGAAGAGGACCGCGCCGAGAACATCGCGGAGGCCAGGGACGCCGCTGCGAGCGCGCAGCACGCCGAGAAGCGGGTTCGGGACCGCACCGGGCGAGATGCTACACTGCCAAGATGGACCTGGCCGCTTCCAGGCGTGGCCGCGCATGGCGCGCCCTCTTCGCCGCAACGCTGGTCACGCTGGCAGGCGCCGCGCTGGTGGGGGGAGCGTCCGACGCGTCCGCCGAGCAGATGTCTCGCCGCGCCTGGCTCGGCGTGGAGCTGGCGCCGGGGCCGGCCGGGGGCGTGATCGCCAAGCACGTCGTCACCAGCTCGCCCGCGGCCAAGGCCGGCATGGTGGACGGCGACCTGCTCGTCGCGGCGGATGGCGTGCCGCTCGAGGATCCGAAGCAGCTGATCGCCCGGGTCGCGCTCGCTGGACCTGGGAACGTGGTGAACCTCCGGATCCGACGCGGCGGCCGGGAGCGCGACGTGGCGCCGACGCTGGCGCCGTTCCCCGGGCGCGATCAGATCCTCCGCCTCGACAAGGTCGGCACGCGCGCGCCGGACTTGAAGGCGCTCGTCACCGTCTCCGGGACGGTCCCCGCGACCGTCGGGGCCCTGCGCGGAAATGTGGTGTTGCTGGATTTCTGGGCCACCTGGTGCGCGCCGTGCCGCCTCATGGCCCCGCAGCTCTCGAAATGGCACGCGACCTACGCCGCGCAGGGGCTGCGGGTCGTCGGGGTGACGAGCGACAACGTCGGTGTCGCGACGAAGACGGCTCAGGCGCTCGCCATGCGCTACGCGGTCGCGTCGGACGCCGCGGAGGCGACCTCCGCGGCGTACGGCGTCTCGGCGCTCCCGACGATGTTCGTGATCGACAAGAAGGGCATCATCCGCGAGGTGCTCGTCGGCTACGACCCGTCCCGGCACGCCCAGATCGAGAAGCTCCTCCAGGCTCTGCTCGCAGAGCCGGCGCCGTAGGGGCCGCTGGCCCGCGGGCTGGTCGGGTTGCCTCCCCATGCTCCTCTCCCTCGACGAGTTCCTGTGGGCGCTGCGGCGCGACGGCTTCGCCGTCTCGACCGCGCAGGCGATCGACGCCGCGCGCGCCTGCGCCCTCGTAGGGTTCGGCGATCGCGCGGCGCTGCGGGACGCCATCGGCGCGGTGGTCGTCGAGCGCGCGGCGGATCTCCGGCGGTTCCACGCCTGCTTCGATCGCTTCTTCTCCCCTGCCGGCGCGCACGTCGGAGACCTCTGGGGACGCCTGCGGGAGCGCGGGTTCTCGGACGCGGAGCTCTCGGCCCTCCGCGATCTGCTGAGCGCGGCGGCGGAGCGGAGCGGCGCCCATGGCGACGCGGTCGCGTTTCACGCGCTCACCGGGGCCGCCGGGGAGCTCGAGCAGATGCTCCGGTCGGCGGGGATCGCCCGCGTGCTCGCGCCGATGACGAGCTCGCTCCAGGTCGGCTTCTTCGCGCAGCGGGTGATGGACCAGCTCGGGGTGCCGGCCGTCGCGAGCGCGCTCCGGCGGATCCGGAGCGCGCTGCAGGAGGCGCTCGGGGAGGACCGAGGAGCGGCCCTCGCGGACGCGCTGTCCGCGGAGCTGGAGCGCATGCGGCACCGCGTGCGCGAGCACGTGACGCTGTCGCTGCGGCGCCTCGAGGGCGAGGCGCCCGCGACGGCTGGCCGCATGGATGTTCCGTTCGCCTCGCTCGGCGAAGACGAGATGGAGGACGTGCGCCGCGCCGTGCGGGACCTCTCCGAGAGGCTCCGCGGCGCCGAGCGGCTCCGCAGGCGCCGCGCGCGGCGCGGCAGGATCGACCCCCACCGGACCCTGCGGCGCAGCCTCCAGACCGGGGGCGTGCCCTTCCGGCCGGCGAGGCGGGCGCGCCGGCGCGACAAGCCGCGCCTCATGGTCCTGTGCGACGTGTCGGACTCGGTCCGCGTCGCCGCCAGGTTCATGCTCGAGTTCGTCTGCGCGGCGCAGGACCTCTTCGACCGGACCCGATCGTTCGTCTTCGTGAGCGAGCTCGCCGAGACGACCGAGCTCTTCGAGGGGGGGCCGACGAACGTCGTGCTCGCTCGCATCCAGCGCGGCGAGGTGGTGAGCCGCGCGCACAACTCGAACTACGGGCGCGTGCTCAGGGCCTTCGAGGAGCGGTACGGGCGGGAGGTCGATCGGCGGGTGACGATCGTGATCCTGGGCGATGGTCGCACGAACTATTTCCCGGACGAGGCAGAGGTCCTGAGGCGCCTCCGCGACCGGGCGCGAGCGCTCCTCTGGCTGTGCCCCGAGGGGCCCGGCGCCTGGGGGACGGGAGACAGCGCGATGCTGCGCTACGCGGCGGCGTCGACCAAGGTGCTGGTGGCCCGGACGGCGCGGGAGCTCGAAACGGCGGCGCGGGAGGTGGTCGCCCGGCGCGCTTAGGGCTATGGCTCGCGCCATGTCGCTCGATCAGAAGCTGAGGGAGTTCACGGCGCGCATCGAGAAGGGGGGCGCGCAGAAGTACCACGACAAGAACGCGGAGCAGGGCAAGCTGTTCGCCCGGCAACGCGTCGCGCTGCTCCTCGACGAAGGCAGCTTCATCGAGGACGCGGCGCTCGCCAACGCGCTGGATCCCGAGCTGCCCGCCGATGGGGTCATCACCGGCACGGGGACCATGGACGGGCGCCCCGTGTGCGTGATGGCGAACGACTCGACCGTGAAGGCCGGCTCGTGGGGGCGCCGCACCGTCGAGAAGATCCTGCGCGTGCAGGAGACCGCGCGGCGCCTCCGGTGCCCGCTGTTCTACCTCGTCGACTCCGCGGGCGCGCGGATCACCGACCAGATCGAGATGTTCCCCGGCCGGCGCGGCGCGGGCCGGATCTTCTACAACCAGGTCGAGATGAGCGGCCTGGTCCCGCAGATCTGCCTGCTGTTCGGGCCGTCGGCGGCGGGGGGCGCCTACATCCCGGCGTTCTGCGACGTCGTGTGCATGGTCGAGAACAACGCGAGCATGTACCTGGGCTCGCCGCGGATGGCGGAGATGGTGATCGGCGAGAAGGTCTCGCTCGACGAGCTCGGCGGGGCGCGCATGCACTGCTCGGTCTCGGGGTGCGGGGACGTGCTCGTGAAGACCGAGGAGGAGGCGATCGCGTTCGCGAAGCGGTACCTCGCCCTGATGCCGCAGAACGCCGAGCAGGCCCCGCCGCGGGTCGAGCCGAGGCCGGAGAAGCCGGCGCAGCGCTCGCTCGAGGACGTGATCCCCGCCGACGAGAACAAGCCCTTCGACATGATGGCCGTGATCGACGCGATCATCGACGAGGGCAGCTTCGTCGAGATCAAGAAGCTCTACGCGAAGGAGATCCTGACCGGGCTCGCGCGCATCGAGGGGCGCGCGGTCGGGATCGTCGCGAACCAGCCGAAATACAAGGGCGGCGTGCTGTTCGTCGACTCGGCCGACAAGGCCGCCCGGTTCATCTGGCTCTGCGACGCCTTCAACATCCCGCTCCTGTACCTCGCGGACGTGCCGGGCTTCATGATCGGGACCGTCGTCGAGCGGCAAGGGATCATCCGCGCCGGCGCGAAGATGATCGCCGCGGTGAGCGAGGCGACCGTGCCGAAGCTGTCCGTCGTCGTCCGCAAGGCGTACGGGGCCGGGCTCTACGCGATGTGCGGGCCGGCGTTCGCGCCGGACGAGTGCATCGCCCTGCCCTCGGCGTCCATCGCGGTGATGGGGCCGAGCGCCGCGGTGAACGCGGTCTACTACAACAAGATCCAGGCGGTCCCCGAGGGGCCCGAGCGCGACGCGCTCGTGCAGAAGCTTCGCGATGCGTACCGGGCGGACGTCGACCTGGAGAAGCTCGCGAGCGAGCTCGTGATCGATGCGATCGTCCCGACGGCGAGCCTCCGCCGCGAGGTGGCGCGCCGCTTCGATCGTTACGCCGGCAAGGTCGAGGAGCGCCCGCGCAAGAAGCACCTGATCCCCCCGGTGTGAGCGGCGCGCCGGGAGCCCGCGCCGCGCGCGTGGCCCCGCAGCGTAGAGGCGCGGGGCGCCGAGCCCGATGCGCTCGGCGGCGCCGGCCGGTCGCGGTCGTGGTGTAGACTCGCCGCGTGCTTGCTCGCAGGCTCCCGCTCGCCCTCGCGCTGCTCGGCCTCGCCCTGACGACCGTGGATGCGCGTGCCGACGCTCCAGCCTCGGCGATGGCGCGCCTGCTCAGGCCGCGCCTGGGACGGCATCCGCTCGCCGATCCGCGCGGACGCATCCCCGTGCTGGTCCCGCTGCCGGCCCGCGCCGATGCGCGGTCGCTCGGGTTGCTCCCGGTCGCGCCGGGCTTCGGGACCGTCCGGCTCGCGCCCGAGGACGTCGACGCCTTCGCCGCCGAGCACCCGGAGCTGGCGCTGCTCACGGGACCGCCGCGGCTGCCCCTCCTGGATCGATCGAGGAGGTGGATCCGGCTCGATCAGTACCGGGAAGCGACCAGCGCGGACGGCGTCGGCGCGGACGGCGAGGGGGTGGTCGTCGGCATCGTCGATACCGGCATCGACGTGACCCATCCGGATTTCCGGGATGAGGACGGCGGGACGCGGATCCGATGGCTGCTTCAGGCGGGGGAGGCCAGAGGGCTGCAACCCGCGCTCGAGCGCGCGTACGGCTGCGATGATCCGAACCAGTCCTCGTGCGCGATCTTCTCCCACGTCGAGATCGACGCCATGCTGGCAGAGAAGCTGCCTGGCCTTCAGCGCGACATCACCGGCCACGGCACGCACGTGGCCTCCATCGCGGCGGGGAACGGCGGGCCGATGGTCTCCCAGCGGCCGCGCTACGTCGGGGTGGCGCCCGCGGCCACGCTGATCGTCGCCGCGCCTTCGCGACCCGGGGACGGCTTCGATGACCCGGACATCCTGAAGGCCGTGCAGTTCATCTTCGACCGCGCCGACGAGCTCGGCATGCCGGCGGTCGTCAACCTGAGCGTCGGGAGCGATTTCGGGCCCCACGACGGGACGAGCCCGCTCGAGGTCGGGCTCGCCGCGATGGTCGGCGGCGAGCGCAGGGGGCGCGCGATCGTCGTGGCCGCCGGCAACAGCGGCGCGCTGTACGAGATCGACGGCGAGGGGCCGATGGGGATCCACACCGAGGCGCATGTCTCGCCCCACGCCGTGACACGCGTGCCCATCCGCACGCCGGCCTCGTCGAACGGGTACGGGTACGTCTGGATCACGTTCCGCCCGGACGATGAGGTGTCGGTCGGCCTCGAGGGGCCGGGCGGCGAGGCGTGGATCGGCCTCGTCGATCCCGGCGAGGACGCCGGCTACAAGGGCGACGACGGCAGGACGACCGGCGCCGTGATCAACCGGCTCGCGAACGGGAAGTCGGCCATCACCGCGGACACGAACAGCGCGGTCGTGGCCTTCAGCGGGGCGTGGGAGGCAGGCGAGTTCGCCGTCCTCCTGCAGGGCCGCGGGGACGCGCAGCTCTGGGTGACGGGGCTCGGCGACGTCTCCCCATCCCACGATCTGGGGCTCCAGTTCACGCGCGGGATCAAGCAGGGAACGATCAACGTGCCCGCGAGCCACCCCGGCCTGCTCGCCGTGGGCTGTACCATCAACCGCGTGAGCTGGAGGCCGCACGGGCGCCGCACGAACGTGCGCCTCACGAGCGTCGAGGGCGAGCTGATCGAGGAGGACAGCGCCTGCTATTTCAGCGCGGCCGGTCCCACGCCGTTCGGCGTGGCGAAGCCCGAGATCAGCGCGCCCGGCGGCTTCGTCGTGGCGGCCATGGGCGACGGGGTGGATCCGCGCGACCGGCCCGGAGGGCTGTTCGACACGCCCGGGTGCCCCGACGACGAGCCGTGCTTCGTGGTCGACGATCACCACGCGGTCGCGTCGGGGTCCTCGATGTCGGCGCCGCAGGTCACGGGCGCGATAGCGCTCCTCTTCCAGCGCGACCCGCGCCTGAGCCAGGCGGACGTCACGGAGATCCTCCAGGCGGGCGCGCGGTATCCGAGGGGCGCCGTGCCGCTGGACGCACAGCTCGGCCCCGGCGTGCTCGATCTCGAGGGCGCGCTCCTCGCGCACTGGAGGCACCAGACCGAGGGCAGCGAGCCGGCGATCGACAGGAGCTGGTACGTGCTGTCGAGCACCTACGCGAGGCCCGATCCGTCATGGCCCGTCTGGGGGACGGTCGAGCTGCGGCGCTCGGATGGCGCGCCGGTGGGGGGCGCGGGCGACAAGCTCACGTTGTCTCTCCGCGGCGGGGTCGTGCACACGCCGCTCCGGCAGGTGCGCCGCGGGCTGTGGCGGTTCGCGGTCGCGGCGCCGCGCGGCTCCGGCGGAGCGACGCTGAGCGTCGACGTGCTCTATGACGGCGTCTCGCTCGGCGCGCGCGAGCTCCCGATCGGGAGCGACGTGTGGATGGCGAGCGGGGAGCTCGAGGCGACGAGCGGCGCGTGCTCCTGCGCGGCGCCCGGCTCGGTGCGCGGGCTCCCGCCGGGCGTCGCCGCGAGCTGGGTCGTGAGCGGCCTCGCGGCGGCCGCCGTGGCGCGCCGACGCCGCGGCTGAGCTCCAGAGGCGCGGGGCGCCTGGAGCAGCGGGCAGGGGCGAGAGGACAGCACGATGGCCAGGCTCGCGCCCGCGCAGGCTCGCGCCGGGCTGCCATCCGGCGCTGTCCGTGTCACCGTGGCCGCGCGGCAGGCGGAGCAGCCCACGATGCCGCCTGCCCGGGGGCTGTGATGGAGAAAAGGATGAGCTCAGGTCGACCCACCACCGAGGAGACCGGCGCGGAAGCGAGAGATCGGCTCCCGCCGCGGCCGATCCGCTTCGCGGCGCGCACCGGCTGGGATCTCTCGGAGAACCAGCTCGCTTCCGTCCTCGTCGAGGCCCGCCGCGCCGGGCGCGCGCTCGTCGACTTCACCGAGTCGAACCCGACGCGCTGCGGGATCGCCGAGACAGCCCCGCTCATCGCGCGGCTGGGCGAGCCGCGCGGCTGCCGGTACGCGCCGCTGCCGCTCGGCGATCCCGCGGCGCGCGCCGCGGTGGCGCGCTACTACCAGGAGCGCGGCCTCGACGTGGATCCCGCGGGCGTCGTGCTGACGGCCAGCACCAGCGAGGCCTATGGCTGGCTCCTCAAGCTGCTCGCCGAGCGCGGCGATGACGTGCTCGTCCCCGTCCCGTCGTACCCGCTGCTCGAGTACCTCGCCTGTCTGGAGGACGTCTCGCTCACGCCTTACCCGCTCCTCAAGGAGGAGGGATGGCGGATCGACCTCGGCGCGCTGGAGCGCGCGGCCGGCGAGCGGACGAGGGCGGTGGTGCTCGTCCACCCGAACAACCCGACCGGCTCCTTCGTGCGCCGCGACGATGCGGCCGCCCTCGAGGCGTGCGCGCGCGAGCGCGGCCTCGCGCTGATCGTCGATGAGGTCTTCGGCGACTACGCGCACGGAGACCTCCCCGCGGACCGGCTGCCGAGCTTCGCGGGCCGACGGCAGGCGCTGACCTTCGTCCTGAGCGGGCTCTCCAAGGTGATGGCGCTGCCGCAGCTCAAGCTCGGCTGGATCGCGGTCTCGGGCCCGCCGGACCTCGCCGCCGCGGCGATGGAGCGGCTCGAGGTCATCGCCGATACCTACCTCTCGGTCGGCACGCCGGTGCAGCTCGCGCTCCCGGAGATCCTCGCGGCGCGCGCGCCCGTGCAGCGCGCGATCCTGGAGCGCGTGCGGACGAACCTCGCCGCGCTCGACGCGGCGATCGCGGCGCGGGCGACCGTGCAGCGCGCCGTCCGGCGGCTCCCGGTCGACGGCGGCTGGTACGCGACGCTGGAGGTCCCGCGCGTGCACGACGAGGACGGGTGGGTCGAGCTCCTCGTGCGCGAGGAGGGCCTCATCGTCCACCCCGGCTACTTCTTCGACATGCCGCGCGACGGCTTCCTGGTGGTCGGTCTGCTGCTCGAGCCGCCCGTGTTCGCCGCCGCCGCGCTGCGGCTCGTCCACCGGCTGGAGCGCGCGCTCAGCGATGGATGAGGACCACCGTGGAGCGGCCCGCGTCGCGCGACGCCCGGAGGCCGTGCCACCCGTCCGGCACCGGCGGATCGGTCCACGCGAACATCTGCTTCGCGTCGATGGGGGAGAGGTTGACGCAGCCGCCGCTCTTCAGCTCGCCCCAGGCGTCGTGCCAGTACGCGCCGTGCAGGGCGTGAGGGCCATGGAAGTTCTGCACGAACTGCACCTCGGAGTGGACGAGGTTGTCGTTCGAGCTCGACACCATCGTCGCCGTCACGAACTTCCCGTCGATGCGGAAGCGCCCCGTGGGCGTCGCCGCGGTCTCGATGGCGGGGACGCCCTTCCGCGGCACGCCGCCGCGCCCGGGCGAGACGAGCGTCGCGAAGACCGGGGTGAGCTCTTCGTACGCGACGAGCCATCCGCCGAGCACGCTCACCTCGATCCACTTGCGCGGCGGCGAGGAAGGGTCGTTCTCCCCATCGAGCGGTGAGCGCTTCGCCGCCTCGATCACGACCGCGTCCTCCGCGCGCACGTAGATCCCCGGCTCCTGCGTCTCGAGGAGCGGCTCGGCGCCGTCGACCTCGGCGCGGCCCGTGAGCCCGACCCAGTCGAGCCGCACGAAGGACGCGCCGGTCGGCTCGAACCGGCCGTCGGCGCCGCGCCGGTACTTCGGTCGATCGGTCTTGCGGAAGAACGCGAGCGGGAGCGAACGCCCGTCCTTCAGCCACACGCCCTGGAAGCTCGAGCGCGGGTAGGGCCTGAGCCGATCCTTCGGCATGTACGCCTGGTCCGAGGTGACCACCCAGGTCCGATCCACCGCATCGAACGCCCGGGTGAACGCCACCGTCGAGCCGGTCACGATCCGGTCACGCGCCTCGCGAACGAGGCCGCCGAAGGGGAACAGCGCCGGGGCAGCGACGCCCGCCGGCTTCAGATCGACCCCGACGAGATCCGCGTCGATCGCGCGGATGGCGTCATCGTCGCCGGCGGCGCGCGCCTTCGCGACGTTCGCGAGGTGCTCCGCGAGATCCCACTCGGCGCGTCGCTGCTCTTTCTCGCTCGGGAGGCGCGGGTAGCGCGGCGCGCCGGTCGACTCCGCGTACTCGTAGGGCCAAGGGGAGTCGATCCTGGGCGCGTGGGGGCGCAGCGCGACCACCACCGGGTCGTTCGGGTCGACGGTGGCGCTGGCGCCGGCGCAGACGTAGCCCCGCGGCTCGACGGCGTACCACGCGTCGCAGCCCGCGCCCGGCGTGCGCGCCGCCTCGAGGCTGCCGCCGCGCAAGGCGACGGAGCCGCCGAGGCCGAGGTAGCCGCTCCATCCCCGCGTGGGGTAGGGGCCGGGGTTGATCCAGGAAAACCGCGCCTTCGAATAAATGCGCGCGACCTCCTGTGCCGCGTCCGCGGAGGGCGCCGCCTCGGTCTCGGCCGGGTCGGCAGCGGGGGCCTTCGCTGCCGCGGCAGGTGCGGCCTCGACGGGCGCTGCGGGCTGGGCGTCGTCGGCCTCGACGGGCGCTGCGGGCTGGGCGTCGTCGGCCTCGACGGGCGCTGCGGGCTGGGCGTCGTCGGCCTCGACGGGCGCTGCGGGCTGGGCGTCGCCCGCCTCGGGCGGGGCCGGCGCGGCCACGGCAGGGCTCTCTTCGGAGCATGCGGCGGTGCCCCCGGATGCGACCGCGCACGTCAGGGCCGCGAGGAGCAAGGGGCAAGGTGAGCTGGCCATGCAAGCGGTAAGAGACTACTTGCCGGACGTCGCCGCGGACAAGCGGACGTCGGATGCAGAAGTCCGGGGTGGAACCGGCAACCCGGCCCGCGCCGCGCGCCCTCCGCCGGATCGCGGCGGCCCGACAGCCGTCGGACCGCGGGCGTGGGGCGCTACAGCCTGCCGAGCACGGCCACCACGAGGAGGATGACCCCGACGAGCGCGGCGGTGAGCATCATGAACCGCGCCAGCCGCGGCTTGAGCCACCTCCACAGGACGAGGCGAGCCACCTTCCACAAGAGCGCCAGGATCTGCCAGAGGACCTTGCCCACGACGGCAGCGTAGCGCAGTCCCGGGGCGCGCGCCCCCGACCGGAGAGGCGTTTTGTGCCTGCTGAAGGGCACGGCGACGGAGGAGCCCGGCGATGGCCCGCGCGCCGGGCGGGCCCAGGGCGCAGCCGCACCGTCAGCACGACGGCGTGCTCGGGCCAGGCGTGCGCGACGTGCGGCGTCAGTCGATGCTGACGCTGACCTTCGAGGCGTAGCTGCCAGGGGAGGGGAAGGTGATCTCGCGGAGCGCGTCGGCGACGCACTCGGCCGCCTCCTCGCCCCGCTCGTCGGCGCTGGAGACGCCCACCCCGAGCGCCTTGCCGTCCGTGTCGATGTACAGCGTCGCCGTGAGCTGGCTGGCGCCGGCCTGGCTCCGGCAGGACTCGAGCGCCGGGCGCGCCTTCTTGTACGGCGTCCCGAGCTGATCAGGCGTCCACGGCACGGGCAGGCGCTCGTCGCTGCTCGGCTCGAAGGTGAAGCTGTTCTCGGCCAGGCCCTCGCCGCCGACCGGCTTCGGCCACCTCGTTGCCTTGAGGACGTCGAGCATGCACGCCTCGGTCTCGCGATCGCCGAGGGTCGATTCCTTCACGAACGCCCAGCGCGCCGCGCCCTCCTCGGTCACCCGGACCTTGAACCGTATCTCGCCGCCGAGATACGGGATGCGCTGAACGCCCCTCTCGTAACAGCGCGAGAGCCGGTGCGACGCGCGCTCGAACGCCGCCTGCACCTTCTCCTCGTTCATGGCGCCGATCTCGGCGCGCGCGCTCATCGACGAGCGCCGCTCCTCCACCGGATCGGCGTCGCGCAGGAGCGGCGCAGCGGGCGCAGGCTCGGCGCCGCCGCAGCCAAGGAGGGCCGACGCGGCCGGAAGCGCGACGAGGAGGAGCGAAGCCTTGAGCAAGCGAGTGCGTTTCATGATTCGACACGGACTGTATACGACCGTGTCTTCCGGCGAAAAGAGGGGAAGGAGGGCAGGCCACGCTCCAGTCACCCTGATAGTTTCTATGCTGCCGCGAACACCGACACCCCGCTCCGGACGCGCGTCCGCTCCGAGAGGAGGCGGCCGTGACGCACATGGTAGAGGCGGAGCGGCGTGTGTCCGTCCACGAGCGCCTGAGCGCAGAACATCCGGGCGGGCGCGCCGGCGCGGACAGGCGTGTCCGCTTCGCGGTGCGTGTGCCCGTGGAGCACATGGATGTGGTCGTGCTCCTGGAGCAGCGCCATCTGCTCGGCGCTGTTGAGCAGGCCGTCGAGCCACTGCCACGCGCCGACAGGGTGGCAGCGCGGCGGGTGGTGCTGGGCGAGCACGAGCGCGTCGCCCGAGCGCCGCGTCTCGGCGGCGAGCTGGGCGACCTGCGCCAGCGCGCGCGTCGCGATCGCGCCCGCCGAGCGGGTCACCGGCTGCAGGATGGCCGTGGAGACGGCGGCCAGCACGACACCGGGGAGGGCGACGGTCGTCCCGGGGCCGCTCGTCGCCGCGAAGGGGCGCAGCGGTCCGCAGAGGGCGCGCTCCCAGGCGTCGCCGCCAGCGTAGACGTCGTGATTGCCAGGCGCCAGGGTGACGCGCGCCGGCGGCCAGCCGCTCTCGGCCAGCACCGCGGCGAGCACCTCGAACTGGGGGGCGGTCCCGTCCTCGGTGAGGTCGCCCGTGAGCACCAGGTGGTCGGCCCCGCTCTGCCGCGCCTCGAGGAGCGCGGCCAGCGCGCGGCGGCGCCGCTGCTCCGCGTCGATCGGGCGGCCGAAGCTCAGGTAACGGAGCCGCCACCGCTCGGCGCCGCGGCGCCGGCCGTGATCCGCCTCGAGGAGATGAAGATCGGTGAGGTGGGCGATCGTCGTCATCGGCGGCGATCGTGCTCCCGACCCCGCGTCGTTCCAGCGACATCGACGCAAGCTCTCGGCGACGCGGCGCGGCCGCAGGCGCGCGGGCGCCGCGCGCTCTCGACCCCGCACCCGCGCTCGATGCGGCCGGGGGAGGTGAGCCGTGACGCCCCCCCGGCCGCGCGCGACGCGATTGTGACAGGAGCGGGCTGAGCTCTACCATCGGCCGCCATGCCGGGGGCCGCTCACCACATCTCGGACGCGCTCGTGCGCGTGGCGTCGTCAGGGGCCATCGGGGTGGGCGTCGCCGCGGCGCTGCTCGTCGCGGTGCGGATGCTGGCGCCCCCCGCGGAGCGCGGAAAGCTGCGGCTGCCGATCGCGTTGCTCTGCCTCCACGTGGCCGTGCTGCTCGCCCGGCTCCCGCTCGATCCGGCGTCGCCGCTGCACCGGGCGCTGTCGGTCGTCGGGCTCTTCTTTCTCCTGACCGCGCTCGGCCGCGCCGCCTTCCTCCTCGTCGTCGACCTCATCCTCGGCGTCCGCCTCGGCCGGCCGCTGTCGCGGATCATCCGCGACATCTTCCAGGGGCTCGTCTACGCCGGCGCCGTGCTCATCACCCTCCGCGCCGCGGGGGTCGAGCCCGGCTCGCTGCTCACCACCTCCGCGCTGCTCACGGCGGTGATCGGCCTGTCGCTCCAGGAGACGCTCGGCAACCTCTTCGCGGGCCTCGCGATCCAGGCGCAGCAGCCGTTCGAGGTGGGAGACTGGATCCAGATCGAGCCCGATCCGAGGCTCATCGGGCAGGTGATCGAGATCAACTGGCGCGCGACCAAGGTGCTCACGAACGATCAGATCGAGCTCACGATCCCGAACGGCACGCTGGCGAAGAGCACCATCCGGAACTTCACGAAGCCCACCGCGACGGCGCGGCGGACCATCGAGGTGCGGGGCCCCCACGACGTGTCGCCGCGGGTCGTCGAGCAGGCGCTGCTCGACGCGGCGGCCTCCGCGCCAGGGGTGCTGCCCGCGCCGCCGCCCTTCGTGCTCGCCGCCAGGTTCGAGGACAACGGCATCGCCTATCAGCTCTACTTCTTCACCGACGACTTCGCCCGTCGCGACCGCGTCGACTCCGCCGTTCGCCAGCGGATCTGGTTCGCGTTCCAGCGCGCGGGCATCTCCATCCCCGTGAACACCCACGCCGTCAGGATGGCGGACACGTCGTCCGAGGCCCACGCGCGCAGCGAGGCCGAGGCGCGGCAGCGCCGCCTGCAGTCGCTGCGCGTCGTCGACTTCCTCGCCGCGCTCCCGCCGCCGCTCCTCGAGCGGCTCGCGACGCTGACGAAGACCTGTCATTACATGGTCGGTGAGGTCGTGATCCGGCAGGGCGCCGTCGGGCACGAGCTCTTCATCGTGCAATCGGGCGAGGTCTCGGTGGTCGTGGGGCGCGAGGGCGGCAGCACGGCCGAGGTGGCGCGCCTCGGCCCGGGCAAGTTCTTCGGCGAGATGTCGCTGATGACGGGGGAGCCCCGCAGCGCCACCATCCAGGCGGTGAGCGACTGCGAGCTCGTGAAGGTCGACAAGGAGGCCTTCCACGAGATCCTGGCGGCGGCGCCCGACGTCGCCGAGAAGATCACGGAGGTCTTCGCCGCGCGGCAGTCCGCCATCGACGAGAACGTCTCGGTGCGCCGCGCCCGCGCCGACGCGGAGGAGGCCAGGACGGTCGCGCTGGTCGAGAAGATCCGGCAGTTCTTCTCGCTTTGATCGCCCGTCGCTGGAACGCGCCGGCGGCGGGGCACGCTGGGCGCTCGCGTGCAGGCGAGCCACGGACGGGGCCCGCCGGAACGCAAGCCCTGGAGGTGGGCTCCCACGGACCCCACCGCCGGCGCGCGCGCTAGGGCGCGCCGCTCCCCGGGACGCGCAGCCCGCCCGCGGGGAGCTCGTCCTCCTCCCAGTTGTCCTCGAAGCGGTTGTCCTGCTCCACGTCCGGCCTCGGCGTGCCCTGGAGGACCAGGCCGAACCGGTTGCCGGTGGCGCGGGAGCGCGCGAGCGCGCCGTCGCTGTGGTCGAAGAGCAGCCCGGCGCGCGCGCAGCCCTCCACCTGCGTCGCGCTCACCTGCGCGGTCGAGCGGAGCGCGAGGATGCCGTCGCCCAGGTCCGGCACCGCCTCCACCCGGCCGCCGTCGCCCGGGGCAGAGAACGTCCCGAGCTCGACGTTCCGGACGAGGGTGTCCTCGATCGCGCCCGAGGAGGACAGCAGCAGGAGGCCCGCGACGCGGCTCTCCAGCACGGCCGATCGCCGGACCACGAGATCCTCCACCGCGTCGCTCAGCAGGCCGACGCCGCCGGTGCCGTCGCGCTCCTCCGGCGCCGTGCGCTCGACGAGGCTGTCCGAGAGCTCCAGGCCCGCGCCCCCGGACACGGCGATGCCCGCGACGCGGGCCCCCGAGACGTAGGTCGACGCCAGCACGGCGCGCGCATCCTGCACGAGCACGCCGGCGGAGCGCTCCGGGCGGAGCGGGCTCGCGCGCGTGCCCTCGATGACCACGCCCGTGGCCGAGAGCTCGCCGCCTGACGTGAGCAGGCCGACGTCGCCGGCCCCGAACACGAGGCTCGACGACAGCGAGAGCGCTCCGCCCCGCTGCTCGATGGCGTACCCGGGGTGCTCGGGACCCGCGGCGCCCGCGCCCTGGAAGAGGCACCCGGAGGCGTCGACCGCCGTGCCGGCGCCCGCGATCTCGAGCTGGGCGTCGCACGCGCCGGACAGCACGGTGGACGAAAGCGTCGCGCGGGCGCCCTGCTCCACCGTCACGCCGCTCGTCTCCGGCGCCGCCTCGGGCGGGACGGAGACGAGGCTCCGGCTCGACACGAGCTCCGCGAGGGCGCCCGTCACCAGCGCGCCCACGCGGTGATGCACGAGCGCGCTCGCGGTGAGCCGGAGCGCGCCCGCGTCCAGGAGCACGCCGACGCTGTCGCTCGCCGCCGCCGGCGCGGCGATCTCGAGCAGGTTGCCCTCCGCGATCACCTCCTGCGCCTCGGAGCTGATCCGCAGGTTGACGGCGCCGTCGACCAGGGCGTTCTCGGTGAGCCGCGCGCGCGCCCCCGAGTGGACGAGCACGCCGGTCCAGACATCGGCCGTGACCTCGTCCGACAGCGCCGCCTGGATCAGGCTGCGGGACAGGTCGAGGCTCGCGCCGGGGAGCGTGACCACGATGCCGCTGCCGCTCGCGCCGGTGACGCGGACGTCGCGCACCGTCACCTCCGCCGCCTGGATGAACAGCCCGATGGAGGCGCTCTCCACGCTCACGCCGCGCACGCCGGCGCCCTGGACATCGTGGATCCAGATCGCGCTCGTGTTGCCGTCCCGATCGGGCTGCGCGCCACGGAGCGTGACCCTGGATGCGCAGCGCCCGACCACCTCGATGGGCCGCGTGATCTCGACCGGCTCGTCGTATACGCCCTCGGCCAGGACGACGCGGCCGCCGTCCTGCACCACCTGCAGCGCGTCCGCCAGCGTCGTGAGCGGCTGCGCCCGCGAGCCGGCCCCGTCTCCACCTGCGTAGCTCGGATCGACATGCACGTCGCCGGGCGCCTCGACGACATGGCCCCACGGAGCCGCGCCGCAGCCGTCCGGCCCGTCGATGGAGACACACCCCTTTTGCGGGACGGCGAACGTCCCTGTCGGGCACTTCGCCATGGTGGGGAGACAGGCGTCGCCCTCGATGAACTCCGCAGCACAGCCGGGGATCCCGACCTCGACGCACCCCTCGTCGTGCTTCGGCACGGTGCCGGGCGCGCACTTCTCGCGCGCGGGACGACAGAAGCCGTCGTCGTCGACGAACTCACCGGCGCAGCCCTGGATGCCGACGGAGACACAGCCGCTCGAGGTGCTGAGTTGATGCGGAGGGCACGCCGGCGCGCCGTCGTCGCGCGGCCGGTCAGGGCGCCGCGAGACAGGCATGGTGTCGCAGCCGAGCGACGAGGCCGCGAACAGGCCAGCGGTGAGAGCGAAGAGACACCGGAACGTCGAGGATCCGAGCTTCACGCGCAACACCCAGGCAACGTAGCAGATGAACGCGCCGCGCATTTCGAGGAATCGCTCATTTCTTCGTCGCGCGCCGTGATCGTCGCCGTCACCGCGGATCGAGGCCGGACACGCTCACGGTCGTGACCCGGACAGCTGCACGTCGGCGCGCGCCCACGCCCTCTCGAAGCGCTCGTGTGCGGCGTCTGCCTCCTGTTCCCTGCCCTGTGCGCGCAGGCTCTGCTCGAGGCCGCGGAGCGCCCAGCCGTTCTCGGGGTTGCGCCGCAGGTCCTCCTTGTAGACCGTCTCCGCGTCGCGCGGGCGACCGGCCTTGAGCAGCGCTGCGCCGAGCGTGTGGCGGACCGGCTCGGGCCAGTCCGGCGGCTCGAAATAGCGCAGGGTGTCCTCGACGCGTACGGCCGCCTGGAGCAGGCGGACGGCGGCGCCGGCGTCGCCGCGCGCCGACGCGATCTGGCCCTCCAGCACGAGCGAGGCGATCTCGAGCAGGTCCCGCGCGCCGTTGTTGCCGATCGTCGCCCCGCCGAAGCTCTCGGACGACATCGCCCCGAGCGCCGTCGCCTCGCGCTCCGCCTCGTCGAGGCGCCCCGTGGACGCGAGCGCGAGGCCGCGCGCGTAGCGCCACACCCCCGTCGTGTAGCGCTGCTCGGGCGGAGGCGCCGGCTCCGCGAGGAGGTCGTCCCAGCGGCCGAACCGGACGAGCGCGAACAGCGTCGCAGGCTGGAACAGCTCGAGCATCGGCATGTGCCGCACCTCGTCGTCGGGCACCGCGGTGGAGAGCTCGCGGGCGGCGCGCAGGGCGACGTCGCTGCGCCCCTCCATGCTCGCGGAGAACGAGAGGAAGTACAGGTTGTGAGGGAAGTACATCCGCGGGTAGATGCCCCGCGGGCGCTGCTCGCGGATGTACCGGCGATCGACCTCGGCCGCGCGCTCGTTCGCGTCGGAGGCGTCCGCGTACCGACCGATGCGCACGAAGATGTGCGACGGCATGTGCACGAGGTGGCCGGCGCCCGGGGCCAGGCCGCCGAGCCGCTCGGCGCTCGGCAGCGCCCGCTCCGGCTCGGGCGACGCCTCGACCGCGTGGATGTAGTAATGGTTCGCGCCGGTGTGCTCGGGATCGCGCTGGAGGACGCCCTCCAGGGTGGAGACGATCGCCTCGGTGTCCGGCTGCGGGCGGCCGTCGAGCGTCCAGAGATCCCACGGGCGAAGATCCATGAGCGCCTCGGCGAAGAGCGTGCTCGCGTCGAGATCGTCGGGGAAGCGGCGGGCGAGCTCCCGCATCGCGTCCGCGTACGCGCGGTCGAGGGCGGTCCGGTCGACGACCGGCGCGGCGGCGTGGCGCTCCGCCAGCGCCTCGATGTACGCGCGCTCGGGCGCGCTCGCGTTCGCGGCGAGCGCGCGCGCCTCCTCGATCGCCTCGAAGGCGGCCCGCTCGCGCTCGGGCTCGGCCGGCTGGTTGATGTTCGGGCCGAGCGTGAGCGCGACACCCCAGCGGGCCATGGCGAGGCCGGGATCGAGGCGCGCCGCCTCCTGGAACGCCCGGCGCGCCTCGTCGTGGTTGAACGCGTAGACGAGCCGCAGCCCCTGATCGAAGTAGCGCTGCGCGAGGGGCGACGAGGTCGTCACGGGGTGATGGAGCGGGCCGAGATCGTCGAACAGCGGGACGCCCTCGGCGTCGGGCAGCTCCCCCTCGTGGCCGGGCGACGGCTCCGCTCCGGGCGAGGCGGGGTGTGGCTCCGCGCCGCACGCCGAGAGGGCGAGGGAGCAGAGCAGGGGCAGGCTGAAGAGCGCGTGTCGAGCTGTCATGGGCACCTCGCTGAGGCTCCGCTCTCCAGCGGCAACGGTGGTCCACCGCTCCTCGCGGGGCCGCTGTGCCCTGGGCGCCGCTGTCCGGCGTGAGCGCGGAGGTCGATGCAGGCGAGGGCCATGCACGCGCGGTTCCCGCCGGGCGGGAAGGCAGCGCACAGCAGACAGGGGGCGCTCGCGCAGAGGGGCGCACCCCGCCGCCATCACCGTGTGCGATGGACGGACGGCGAACTTTGAGCCACCCTCGATGCATGACGACGTGCCGAGAAGAAGCTCTCCGCTGGGTTCATCGCTACGCGATCGGCGGCGCCGCGTTCGCCGCCCTGCCGCTCCCGATCTCCACGTCCGCCGGGCTCGTCGCGATCGAGACGCACATGATGACGATGATCGGTGAGATCTACGGAGAGAGCGTCGGCTCCGTGGCGACGACCGCCGCCGGCGGGAGCTTCGCGATCCTCGGACAAGGCCTGAAGTTCCTCGCCACCCGGGCGGTCGGCTTCGTCCCCGTGATCGGGCCGGCCATCCGGATGACCATCGCGGGGCTCACGATCGTGGCGATCGGCCGCGGCATCGTGGGACACTTCGAGAGGAAGTACCCGGGCAAGGTCTTCGATCGGCCATGAGCGGCCGGCGCGCGCGGGGAGCTCCCGCCCCGGGAGGCCGGCGCGTCGTCGTGGGAGGTCCGTCAGTTCTCGCAGCCGGAGCAGGCGAGCGGGCACGTCCCGTTCACCGGCTCCTGGCAGTGCAGATCGGGCGCGTCGGCGCTGGCGCCGTAGTCGCAGCAGAGCGCGCCGGGGCCGCAGCACGCCTGGCCGCAGCAAAGGCCCTCCTCGCACCCGAAATCGGGATCGCAGGGGTCCTTGCACTCGCCCTGGATGCAGGCCTCCTCGGCCCCGCACCGCGCGCCGCACGCGCCGCAGTTGAGCGGGTCGCTGGCCATGTTGACGCAGGCCGGGCCGCAGCACGTGAGCCCCGCCTCGCACGTGCACTCCACCGGTCCTCCCCCCTCGCCGCCTGCGCTGGTCGTGCTGGTGGTCGTCCCGACGTCACCGCCCCCGCCGCCGCCGGTGGAGGTGGTGCTCGTCGTGGTGACATAGAGCGGCATCACGTTGACGGTGCCCGGATCGGCTTCACATCCAGCGAAAGCGAACCACGTGGTCAACGACAACAATGCGATCACCCGGTGACAGGGCATGAGCACCTCCAAGCCGATCATGACACTACCACGGAGGGATGCGGTGATACGAGGGGCGCGCCGCACGACGCAGCGCGTGCTGCACGGGCGTACGCGCTGGCCGCGCGGGCGCGTGCGACATCAGGGCGTGATGCGCTTGCAATCCGACAACGACCCCGCGTACCAGTCGTCGCTCCTGTCGAGCCAGGCGCCCTCGCTGGACCACCGGATGCCGGGGCGCTTGATCTTGCCCTCGACCGTGTAGGTGCATTTCACGGCAAACCGCGTGGACGGCAGCGTGCCCGTGAGGGCAGGCTCGCTCCAGAGGCCAGCGGCGAGGAACTGGACCCGATCCGTGGTGGTGTAGGGGCGGAGCAGCGTCTTGTCGTCCGCGGTCCCCTTGGACCAGCCCTTCGTGGGCGATTCGAACGCACAGTGCCGCCCGTTGACCTCCTGGGGCGACCAGCAGGCGAGATCCTTGATGTCCGTGGACACCAGCGTGATCTCGAGCTGGGCCTTGTCCCCCGTCTTCCACCGGGGGCCGGCCGTGCCACCCGCGGGCTCACGCCCGAAATAGGCGAACGCCCCGGCGAGGCCGCCGACGATGATGAGGAACAGGATCATGCTCTTGCCGAGCGACCCGCTCTGGGCATGGGGGGCCGCGCGAGGCCGCGCCCCGGGCTTCCTGCCCGCCGCGCGCCGGGCGGCGCCCGCCGCCTTCGCGGGCCGCGAGGCCCTCTCGGGCGCTGCGGCGTCGGCGCCGGAAGCGGTCCCGCTCTCGCCGTCGCCGTCCGTCTTCGTGTCCTGCGCGTCGGCCTCGTCGGAAGGCGCGTCGTCCGTGCCGGGGCGGTCTCTGTCTTCGGAGCTCGTAGCCATCGAGGCGCTTTATGTACCGGAGCGCGTCCCCGACTCAAGCATTCCGTCGACCGGGACGCTGTGTGCGATCGAACGTCCCCTCGCGCGGCCCATGATGTAGGCTGCGCCCCCGATGACCTCCGTTGCCAGAAATCCTCGCGCGCGCATCCTCGGCACAGGCCGCTCCCTGCCGCTCGTCGCGCCGGTGGGTGCGGCGCCGGCGACCCCCGGCGCCCCGGAGGACGGGAGCGCGGACCGACGCTGCGCGGGGCCGGGCGAGGCGACGAGCGATCTGGCGGTGAGGGCGGCGAAGGCGGCCCTCGACGCGGCCGGCGTCGGGCCGGGCGACCTGGAGATGATCCTCGTCGCCACCTCGAGCGGCGACGCGCCGATGCCGGCGACGGCGGTCTATGTGCAGCGGAAGCTGGGGGCCGAGCTCATCCCGTCGTTCGATCTCTCCGCGTCGCTGACGGGGTTCCTCTACGGGCTCTCGGTGGCGGACCAGTTCGTGACGGCCGGGACGATGAAGCGCATCCTCGTGGTCGGCGCGGACCTGCTCTCGCGCCGCGTGGATCCGCGCGATCGCGCCTCGGCCCTGTTCTTCGGCGACGGCGCCGGCGCGGTCGTGGTCGGGCCGGCGGCCGGCGACGGGCGCGGCATCCTGAGCGTCCGCCTCCGCGCCGACGGGAGGAAGGCCGACGTGCTGCAGCTGCCCGGAGGCGGGTCCGCGGAGCCGCTCACGGCGGAGCGGCTCTCCGACGGGCGGCAGTACCTGCGCGCGAAGCTGCCCGAGCTGAGGCAGGCCGCCGACGAGCGCCTCGGGGCGCAGGCCCTCTCGGCGCTCGACGCGGCAGGGCTCGCGCCCGCGGACGTCGACTGGGTGATCGTGCACCACGCCGACGGCCACCTCGTGGCGTCGCTCGCCGAGCGCCTCGGCTGCCCAGCGGAGCGCGTCCTCGGCGTGGTCGACGAGTCCGGCGCGGCCCGGGCCAGCGCGGGCTCGGTCGCGATCGCGCTCGACCAGGCGCTCCGCGACGGCCGCGTCCGCCCTGGCCAGGCCGTGCTGCTGTGCGCGCTCGGCGGCGGCCTCGCCTGGGGCAGCGCCGTGCTGCGCATGTGAGCCGGCCCGGGCGGCCCGGCGAGCGCTGAAGCGCGCGCGCGTCGCCGTGGGCTCGTCGCCGAGCGACGCCTAGAGCCCGTAGAAGCGGGCAGGATTGTCCCAGAGGATCTTCCGGAGGACCTCGTCGGGGAGCTCGCCGCGCAGCGCGAGCGCCCGACCGACGAGGTCCGGTCCGTGATCCGGGTGGGGATAGTCGGTGCCGAAGAGCAGGTTGTCGGCGCCGATGCGGGGGACGACCTCCGGCAGGTACGGCTCGTCGGGCTCGAGCCCGACGAAGCACTGGCGGCGGAAGTACGCCGACGGCGCCTGCCGGACGTGCGGCGCGACCTCGCCGGCGAGGTTTCTGTACTCGATCTCGTCGAGGCGAAAGAGCCAGTACGGCAGCCACCCGCAGCCGGCCTCGAGGAAGGCGATCCGCAGGCCCGGGTGGCGCTCGAGCACGCCGCCCTCGAGGAGGGCGAGCAGCGCCATCATCTGCTCCATCGGGTGCGAGCACGCGTGCAGGGCGAAGCGGCTGGAGAAGCGATCGGCGCCGGCCGCCGGCAGGTGCGCGTGCGCGCCCTCGTGCACGGCGACCGCGATCGAGCGCCGCTCGCACTCGGCCCAGAACGGCTCGTAGGCCGCGTCGCCGAGCGTCCGGCCCTCGACCGGGTTGGGCCGCAGCACGACGGCGCGAAACCCGAGCGCGGCCGCGCGCTCGAGCTCGAGCGCCATCTGCGCCGGAGCGTGGGGGCTCACCAGGCCGACGCCGCGGAGGCGCTCGGGATCGCGCGCGCAGAAGTCGCGCAGCCACGTGTTGTACGCCCGCGCGTACGCGGTCGCGACGCGCGGATCGAGCGGGGCCATGCCCTGCAGCGCGAGCCCGAGGGTGGGGTAGAGGAAGGCCACGTCGACGCCCTCCCGGTCCATGTCCGCGAGCTGCGTCTCGGGCCGCTCCAGCGCGCCGCTCCCCCCGTGCCGCCGGGAGGCCGCCGCCGCGAGCTCGCGCGCGGCGCGCGCGCCCATCCGGCGATAGACCGGGCGACCGTCCACCACGGGCTGCGGCGGGAGCGGCAGCCAGCCGTCCGGGCCCCGGCACGCGACGCGATCGGCCAGGGCGCCCTCGCCGACGTACGCGAGGCGGGGCGCGTGCGATCGGAGCTCCGGCTCCATGTACGTGGTCCAGAGATCGATCGGCTCGATGACATGGCGATCTGCGTCGAGAATGCGGTGTCCGTCGCGCACGAGCGCCCCCCTTCGCCCTCCGCCGCCCCGCCCGTCACACGGAGAGGGGGGCCGGGTTGAGATCCTCCTCCCGCGCCGGCCGGGCGAGCCAGCCCAGGCGGACCGGGACGTCGTACAGGCGCCCTGGCCCGAAGCGCGGCCAGTAGTGGCGCAGCCCGGGCACGACCACCTTCACGGCCGAGAGCCCGGTGTCCGGGCGCGTCTGATCGAGCACCACGGTCTCCAGGCCGACGCGGGCGGCGCGCTGCACGCACTCGAGCACGTCGTCGAGGAGATCGTCGCCCGGCGCGCGCTCGTAATCGTCGCGCGTCCGCGGCGGGGCCGCCTCGGCGGGCAGCGCGTAGGCCGCGCCGCCTTGCAGGGCGCGCTGCCACGGCGCGGGCGCGCGGTCGTCCAGGTCGAGGAGCTGGTTGAGCTCGGTCAGCGCCCGCTGCACGCCGAGCCGGGCCTCGAGGTGGCAGCCGAAGCCGATCGCGAACCGGCCGGTGTCGGCCGCCCGGGCCAGCGCGACGAACGCCGGGACGCCGAGATCGGTCGTGACGTCGAGGACCCAGAGGCGCCGGCCGAGCGCGCGGTAGTGGGCCTCGAGCGCCTCGAAGTAGGGCTCCTCGAAGCTGCGCAGATCGACCGCGGGCCGCTCGACGCGGTTGTACCACCAGAGCGCGACCGCATCGCGCTCCACGAGCTCGAGGAAGCCTTGCAGGATCGCCTCCTCGAGGCAGTTGCCCGCCGCGTGCCCGCTCGGGTTCACGCAGGCGAACCGCTCCTCCGGGGGCACCGGGAGGTGGAGATAGCAGCAGGCGGCCGGCAGGTAACGCCGCTCTCCGCGCGTCAAGGACCACGCCGGCGCCCAGTCGATCACGGCCTCCTCGCGGAAGGGGAGAGGGACGCGCTGCCGCCGATCCGCCACCGAGGCGTTGATGGCCTCGCGGTCGCGGTACTGCGCCTCGCTGAAGTGCTGGAGATCGTGCGGGTGGATCGCGGCGCCCCCGAGCTCGGCGCGGCGCGCGCGGACGAGGGGCTCGTCGCCCTGGAACGTGGCGCTGTAGCGCTCCACGGCCTCGCACAGCGCGGCCGCGCGGGCCTGCGCGGCCGTCTTGCCCTTGCCGCCGCACGCGCGGTGGAAGTCGTCGAACGACGGCGGCTCCTCCCCGGGGCAGGCGTGGCTCACGGCCCCGTACACCGGCCGGAGCGGGTGGTCGCGCCCCGCGACCGGCCCGAGGCCCGCGACGATCCCGGTGATGGGGCTGATCAGGTGCCGGGCGCGCGCGAAGGTCTCCTCGGGCGTGACGGCGCGGTAGCCGCCGTCGTCGGTGAACCGCTTCGGGCGCGGCTCGAGCCGCACCGGCGCGCTCGCGCGGGCCCGCGCGGCCTCGGGGGCGCCGCACGCGGGGCACTGGGGGCGCCGCGCCACCGCGTGCTCGGCGATCTGCGCGCGGGCGAGGTCGAGCGCGACGAGCCGGCCGTCGAGGGGGCCGGCGCCGCCGCCGGCGATCCAGCGGGCGACGAGGACGGCGGCGAGGCCGAGCGCGGCGCGGCGACCGGCGGAGAGCCCCACGCGCGGCGGCAGGAGCGGCGCCCCGTCGCGGCCGAGGCGGCGCTCCAGGTAGGTCTCCACGGGGCGGTTGTGCCGCAGCCGCTGGGCCAGGCAGGCCCAGCACGGCCCCGCCCGGGGCCGGAACACGGGCCCCGCCCACGGCTCCACCCCGCCCGGCTTGACGGGCAACCACGGCGCCGCGTCCCGGAGCGCCCGCCGGTTCCACGCCTCGAGCTCGGGGTCGAGGTAATCGCCGGTCACGACCGCGACGAGCGCGGCCTCGCTCCGCACCACGACGCCCGCCTCGGCGAGCGCGTCGGCGAGCGCCCGCGGATCCTCGCCGCCCACGGCGGTGACCGCGACCGGCGTCGCCGCGAGCCGCTCGGCCGCGCGCCCGGCGCCCTCGCCGAGCGCCTGCCAGAAGCCCGCGGCGCCGGGCGCCGGCGCGGGCTCGGCGAGGTAGCCGCGCTCCTCCAGGCGGCGCAGCGCGTAGCCGACCTCGGCGGGCGACGCCGCGCCGGCGAGCTCCGCGACGAGCTCGGCCTCGGTCCGGCGGCCGTCGAGCAGCGGCCCGAGGAGGCGGTAGAGCCGGCCGCGCAGCATGAACCGCTCGCGCTCCCCGACGAGGAAGAGCGTCTCGTCGCCGACGGGCTCGACGCGCAGGTGGTGCTTTATCGCAAGACACCTCCGCTCCATCCAACTACCCCCCTGAGCTCCAGCTCTAGCACGCCGCCCGTGGCCCGGCCGTCGTGTCCGGTGGCCTCGGGGGTGGGGGAGCGCGCGTGGACACATGAGGTCTCGCGCTCGCCGTCACGGCGCGTGGACGGAGCGCCGCGCCGGCGCCGCCGACGATGAGCTCGTCCCGCGCCGACGGGGCGAGGGCGAGAGGGGCGGTGTCCGGGGGCGCGCGGCGGAACAGCCGAAGAGCTCCTCCGCTCGCAACAGGAGCGCTGTCTCTCGGTCACGCGGCGCTTCCAGGGGGAGATGTCCGCCGGCGTGCTCGGTGAGCTCGGTGAGCTCGGTGAGCTCGGTGAACGTGGTGAGCCCCGGTCCATATCTCTCTCTCCACGTCACCCGCGCAGTGGGCCCGATCTTGCGCCGGCGGGCGGACCTGTTATCGTGCCGGCCCCATTTCACTCAGGAGATCTCATGAACGACACTCCGCTGTACAAGGATCCCACGCAACCCGTGAGCCGGCGGGTGGATGACCTCCTGAGCCGGATGACCCTGGACGAGAAGGTGGGGCAGCTCATGCAGCTCGACGCCCAGGGGGATATCGAGGACGCCATCGGGCGCATGAAGGTCGGCAGTCTCCTGCACTGCAACGGCAAGGACGCGGACGCGGCGATACGGCGCTCGCTCCGCACCCGCCTCGGGATTCCGGTCCTGATGGCCGACGACGGCATTCACGGCCACTCGTTCTGGGCGGGGGCCACGATCTTCCCGACCCAGCTCGCCATGGCGTGCACCTGGGATGCGGGGCTCCTGGAGAAGGTCGCCCGGGTGACCGCCGTCGAGATGCGGGCGACGGGGCTCAAGTGGACGTTCTCCCCCGTCCTCTGCCTGACACGGGATCTCCGCTGGGGCAGGGTAGGGGAGACGTTCGGCGAGGATCCGCACCTGATCGGAGAGCTCGCCTGCGCCATGATCCGCGGCTACCAGGGCGAGGGGCTCGGCGATCCGGACGCGGTCCTGGCCACGGCGAAGCACTACGCGGGGTACTCCGAGACGCTGGGCGGGCGCGACGCCTCGGAGGCCAACCTGTCGCGGCGCTACCTGAGGTCGTACTTCCTGCCGCCGTTCGAGAGGGCCGCGCGCAGCGGCTGCATGGCGTTCATGACGGGATACCAGTCCATGGACGGGATCCCCGCCACGGCCAACCGCTGGCTCCTGACGGAGGTCCTCAGGGAGGAGTGGGGCTTCACGGGCGCGGTCGTGACCGACTGGAACAACGTGGCCAGCCTCGTGCACGATCAGAAGGTCTGCAAGGACATGGCCGAGGCGGCCGCGGTGGCGATCCGCTCCGGCAACGACTTCATGATGGCCACGCCGCAGTTCTACGAGGGGGCGCAGGAGG
This sequence comes from Sorangium cellulosum, assembly GCF_004135735.1. GTDB lineage: Bacteria > Myxococcota_A > Polyangia > Polyangiales > Polyangiaceae > Sorangium > Sorangium cellulosum_F. The sequence goes on from NZ_CP012670.1 coordinate 3,027,465, forward strand.
CGGTGCGCCGCGGTCTGCTCGCCGAGGCCGAGATCGACGCGGTGGTGCGGCGCGTCCTCGGCCTCAAGCTCTCGCTCGGGCTGTTCGAGGATCCGGGGTACAGCAGCGAGCAGCGGATCCGGGAGGTCATCGGGTGCGCGGCCCACCGGGAGCTCAACCTGGAGGTCGCCCGGGCGTCGCTGGTCCTCCTGAAGAACGACGGCCTCTTGCCGCTCCCGGACGGCCGCGCCGCGGGCGGCGCCGCCTCCGGGGCGGGCGCGGCGGAGCGGCCCCTCCGCCGGATCGCGGTGATCGGCCCGAACGCCGACGATCCGATCGCCCAGCTCGGGGACTGGTCGCTCGGCTCGGGCCAGATGAGCGGCGGCAACGGCCCCGAGCACCCGCGCTCGAGCATCGTCACGATCCTGGACGGGATCCGGGAGCTCGCGCCCCCGGGGTGCGAGGTGGTCCATGCCCCGGGCTGCTCGGTCGTCAGCGACGACGCGTCGGGGATCCCCGCGGCGGTCGAGCTGGCTCGCGGCGCCGACGTGGTGGTCCTCGTCCTGGGAGACCGGATCGAGTACATCGGCGAGACCAAGAGCACCGCGACCCTCGAGCTCATGGGCGGGCAGAGGGCCCTGGCGGACGCGATCGCCGGGACCGGCGTCCCTGGGGTCGTGGTGCTCGTCAACAGCAAGCCCCTGGTCCTGCCGCGCTCGGTGCTCGGGGCTCCGGCCCTCGTCGAGGCGTTCAACCCGGGGATGATGGGCGGGCGCGCGGTGGCCGAGGCGCTCTTCGGGCGCATCAACCCGTCTGGCAAGCTGACGATCTCCTTTCCGTACCACGTGGGTCAGCAGCCGGTGTTCTACAACCAGGCCCGCGGCCAGCACGGGACCCGCTACGCCGACCTCACCCAGGAGCCGGCGTTCGCCTTTGGCTTCGGCCTGAGTTACACGACCTTCGCTTACTCCGGCCTCAAGGTCCTGACACCCAGCGTGGCGCGCGGCGGCGCGGCGTCGTTCGAGGTGACGGTCACCAACACGGGGGCGCGCGACGGGGTGGAGATCGTCCAGCTCTACATCGAAGATCGGGTGACGTCATCGACCTGGGCCGTGAAGGAGCTCAAGGCGTCTGCCCGCCTGAACCTCGCCGCCGGGGAGGCGCGCACGGTGCGGTTCGACGTCCCGGCCGCGGAGCTGTCGATCGTCGACGCCGAGGGGCGGCGCGTGGTGGAGCCCGGGGAGTTTTGGGTCCACATCGGCGCGTCGTCGCGAGCGCAGGATCTCTTGAGCGCCGGCTTTGCCGTGGCGTGAGCCGTCACGGCGGCCGCGAGCGGCAGCGCCAACCTCTCTCTGGCAGAGGGGGATGATCCCGGGGCGCGACCTCAGGCCGTGCGGCGCTGCTGGGCACGCCAGGCGGCGGGGCTGACGCCGTGGTGGCGCCGGAACAGCCGCACGAAATGGCTCGGGTCGGCGTAGCCGACGCGCTCTGCGATCACCTCGACATACTCGTCGGTCGCGAGGAGCCGGCGTCGCGCCTCGGCCAGGCGTCCCGCCACGATCCACGCGCCGACCGTGCGCCCGGTGGCCTGCTTGACCGCGGTGGTCACGTAGGCAGGCGTCCGCCGCACCGCCGCCGCGACGTCCTTCAAGGAGAGCGGCCCGAGGCACCGGGCCTCGATCACGGCCAGCGCCTCGACCACGATGGAGGGGCGCTGCGGCGGCGCGGCCTGGGCGCTGCCGCTCGCGCGCACGACCTCCGCGAGCACCAGCGCAAGCAGGCTCTCGGCGACCACCGGCATCGCGCCCGCTGCGTCCTGCTCACGCTCGAGCTCCCTCATCAGATCGAGCACGTACGCCTGTCGCGCCGCCGGCAGGTCGACCACGGGGGATGCCCCGTGGCGCACGCGGTCGATCGGGGCGAGCAGCTCGCCGTAGCGAGCCGGGTCGAGGCACGTCCGGCAGAAGCCCAGCCCCCACACCTCAGGGCGGTTCATGGACAGGACGCGGTGCGCGTCGCCGGCAGGAATGATGTGGAGGTGCCCGGCCGTCAGCTCGAACTCGCCGCGATGCTCGACCCGCATGCGACCTCCGACGTGCAGCGCGAGGGCGACGTAGGTGTGCACCGCAGGGCTCCGCCTCGGCCGCGGGGTGTCGCCGGAGCACGCATGCCGTAGGACCCGGATCGGCGTGGGATCGAGATCGTCGTGGCTCACCCGCGGAGGGTACCACCCTCGCCGTGGCCTGGCCGCGGGAGAGGCGCGGCGATCCAAAAGGCGGCCAAGGCAACCGAAGAGGCGGCCAAGGACGCTCCCCTCGGACGGCGCCAGGCTCCTCGTGTCCTGCCGGCGCCCGCGCACGCGCCGACGCGCCGTGCGCCCGCGGAGCCTGAACCTCTCTGGAGCGCTCATGAAGAACCCCTTTCCTACCGACAAGAACCCTCCGCTGGCCGACGGCCGCGATCGCGGGCCGAGGCTGTTCGTTCCTGGCCATGAAGCCTGCCGTGCGACGTCACCGGAAGACCTGGCCATGACCGATGATCCGAGGGCTTGCCGATGACCGATCGAAGCGGACACCACAACTTCTCTGACGAAGCGCACTGGACCGCTGTGGCGGACGGCTACGAGCGCTGGGTCGAGCCCTCGACGGCGCAATTCGCGCGCGCGGCGCTGTCGCTCTCGGGCGGGGTCGAGCGCGGCGAGCGCGTCCTCGACGTCGCCGCCGGGACGGGCGCCCTGACGCTGGCCGCGGCCGAGGCGGGCGCGCGCGTGCTCGCGACGGACATCTCGCGCGGCATGGTGGCGCGCCTCCGCGAACGACTGCAGCCCTTCGCCGGGTGCGAAGCGCGGGTGATGGACGGGCAGGCGCTGGAGGTGGAGGACGCGAGCTTCGATGCGAGCTTCTCCGTCTTCGGCGTCATGATGTTTCCCGACTGGCGACGTGGCATGGCCGAGCTCGTCCGCGCGATCCGGCCCGGCGGCCGGGTGATCGTGGCCGCCTGGGCGAACCCCGAGGGCGCAGGCCCGATGCCGCTCTTCCTGGAGGTCTATCGCCGCGTCTTTCCGGAGGCGACGATCCTTCCTTCGCCGCCGGGCATGTCGGTGCTCTGCTCGCGGGAGGGCCTGAGGGCGGAGATGGTCCGGGCCGGGTGCGGCGAGGTCGCGGTGCACGCGGTGGGCGGCGTATGGACCTGGCCTTCGGTGGAGCACGTCATGAGGGACATCGACGAGATCCTGCGCCTCGCGCCGCACTTCTCCGCGCTGGACGACGATGGGCGCGCCCGGTTGAACGGTCCGCTGCGAGCCGCCATCGAGCCCTGCGCCGAGCCAGGCGGAGCCGTTCGCGTCCCGACGACGGCGAACATCGCGATCGGCCGCAAGACCGGCTGACAAGGACTGCAGTGCGACCCGTCCTGCCTGGTCGCGCTGCATTCTCCCTCTCGACCCGGCGCCTGACGGGCCGAGCTGCTGTCCGAAAGATGCGTGGGCGTGCGATCCGTCGCGCCCCTCGAAATCCTGAGAGGGGAGGGCCGGTGCCGATCGCGACGGCTCGTCATCGCGAGTTCGCCCTCGGGCGACGACGTACTAGGGTGGCGGCCGCCCATGCACATCCTCTCGCTGCGGCCGCTGGCCGCCTCCACGATCCTCTGGCGAACGCCCGCGGGCCTCTCTCTCTCCATCCCCCTGAAGGCGACCTTCCAGCTCGCGCCCGAAGCCGTCGCCTCGCTGACCTCGCCGCTGCCGCTCTTTCATGACGTCTTCTTCGAGCAGAACGCAGGCCGCAGCCTCTATGTCGCCTCGGACGCCGCCCCGCACAAGCCTCGCGCCGACGTCCTGCTCACCGGCAGCGCGTACGCCCCGCCGGGCCAGCGCGTGCCCCACCGCTGGGTGCGCCTCGCGATCTTCGGCGGCGCGCCCGCGCAGGCGCCCGCCATCGACAAGCGGATCCAGGTCGTGGGCGAGCGGCGGCGCGACCCGGCGACGGGGCAGCCGAGCGCGGCCGCCCCGTTCGCGCGGCTGCCGATCCGCTACGAGCTCGCCCACGGCGGGGCGACCTTCCCCGAGAACCCCGTCGGCATGGGCGCCGACCCGGCCGACCTCCGGCTGCCGAGCCTCCTCGACCCGTCCAACCGCCCTGCGCCCGTCGGCTTCGGGCCCATCCCGGGCACCTGGCCGCAGCGCCGGCGCGCGCTCGCGGGGTGGGACCCGGCCCTGCTCTCGAAGCCCGTCCCGGAGCTCCCCACCGCCATGGACTGGGGTTATTTCAACGCCGCCCCGCGCGACCAGCAGATTCCCTACCTGCAAGGCGACGAGTGGATCCTGTTCGAGGGCCTCCACCCGACGGCCGCTCAGGTGCGCTCGCGCCTCCCCGGCCTGGAGGCGCGCGTGCTCGTTCGCGCTCCGCCCCTGACCGATCCGGCCGGGGTGGAGCTCCGCGCCCGCTGCGACACGCTCTGGATCGACGCCGATGCGCTGCGGTGCACGCTCACCTGGCGCGCGTCCCTGGCCGTCGCCGAGCACGCCCTGGAGGCCCTCGATCGCGGCAGCCTCGTGGCGACGCTCGCGCTCCCCGGCGAGCGCGTGGCGTGGCCTTCGCCGGCAGCAGCCGGTCCATCGCCGGCCGGCCCGTCGCCGGCCGGTCCGTCGCCGGCCGGGCCATCGCCTGCGGGTCGATCGCCCGCCGCGCCTCCGGTCCTGCCCGTCGGCGCGACGACGGCGCCGCTGCCCGAGGGCGTGCGGCCCCCTGCCTTGCCCTTCGGAGGCCCGGGCGCATCCGCGGGCCAGGCCTCCGGTCCGCCCGCGGTGCTCGCCGGCACGCGCGAGTTCAACCTCCAGGATGTGATGCGGGGGCTCCGTCAAGAAGACGCCCCGTTCCCGCTCGCGCCGGCGCGGCCCCCGGAGAGCGCCGAGACCGAGGCCGCGCGGCAGCCCGCCGAGATCCCGTGGGAGAGCCTCAAGCAGGCCTTCCCCGCCATGGCCGCGCACATCGAGGCGCTGGGCGGCGCGCCGCTGCCCACGGCCACGCTCCCCCTCCCGGAGCCGGAGCCCTCGCGGCCGACCAGCGAGGACCTCGCGGCCTCGCCCGACATGCCGCCGCCCGCGCGGACCACCGAGAACGTCCCCGTCCTGAACCTCGCCCCGTTTCCGGCCTTCACCCTTCCATGGCAGGTCCGGCCGCCGAGAGACTCGCTCACGATCGTGGTCAAGGGCACCTTCACCCTCGTGCCCGGCGCGCCGGCCGCGATCGCGCCCGACCAGGAGCTCCCCGCCGGCGACACCCCCGCCGGCGACGCCCCCGCCGGCGACACCGCCGCCGAGGGCGGCCCCGCCCAGGGCCTCCGCTACCCGTCCGATTTCGCGATCTTCAAGCCGAAGGCCGACGTCCTCCTGGTCGGGCACGCGCATCGCCCGAGGGGCGCCGAGGCCGCGGCGCTCGTCCGGCTGCGCCTCGGCGACGCGCTCGATCGCGCCGTCGTGGCCGTCGGCCCGCGCCGCTGGGACGCGCTCGGCGTCCCCACGGCGCCCGAGGCGTGGAGCCGCATCCCGCTCCGCTTCGAGCACGCCTTCGGCGGGCCCGGGTTCGACGCGAACCCCGCGGGGACCGGGTACGGGGCGCGCGCCGGCGACGCGCTCCCCTCGCTCGAGCTGCCCGAGCTGCTCATCCGCGCGGCGGGCGACACGCCCCCTCCCGCCTGCTTCGCGCCGGTCCCCGCCGCGTGGCGGGAGCGCCTCCAGAAGATCGGCACCTACGGCGACCGCTGGAGGAAGACGCGCTGGCCGTTCTTCCCCGACGACCTCGACTGGACGTACTTCAACGCGGCGCCCGCCCCGCAGCAGATCCCGTATCCACGCGGCGACGAGGCGTTCGAGCTCTGGTCCGTCCGCCCGGACGGGGAGGTCGTCCGGGGGCAGCTCCCCGGCGTGCGCGTCCGCGTGTTCGCCCAGGCCACGGAGCAGGGCGGCGGCGGGTTCTCCGAGGTCCCGATGCGGCTCGACACCGTGTGGTTCGACGCGGACGCGCTCCGGCTCGTCCTCGTCTGGCGGGGCCTGCTCGACGTCGCCGACGAGGACGCCTCCGAGATCGCGTCGCTCTTCGTCGTCAGCGAGCCGATGGGGAAGGGCGAGCCGATGACCAAGAGCGAGGCGAGGGCGCGCTTCTTCGCGGAGCTCGCGGCGCGCGAGGCGGCCGAGCAGCCGCCCGCGAGCAACGCGGAGTCGGCCAACGACAACGCGGGCGAGGGGGCGGAGACGGCCCTCGACGCGCAGATCGCCGAGCGGCTCGCCACGGCGCGGGCGCGGCGCCGCGTCGCGGGGGGCGCCGCGGCCGCGGGGGCGGTCGCGGAGGCGGTCGCGGCCGCGGACGTGGACGGGGAGGACCTGTCGGGAGGCGCAGCGGCGTCTGCGGACGCGCCGCCCGGAGCGCCGGCGGCGGCGCGCGAGGGGATCCTCGAGCTGCTTCGCCTGGGCGAGCCGCTCGCGGGCCTGGATCTGACCGGCATCGACCTGTCCGGGGCCAGCCTGGAGGGGCGCGATCTCGGCGGCGCCCTCCTCCAGCGAGCGAACCTCCGCGGCGCCCGGCTGGACGGCGCGCGGCTCGTCGAGGCGGTCCTCGCCGGGGCCGACTGCGAGGGCGCGAGCTTCGAGGGCGCCGACCTCACGCAGGCGGATCTCACGGGCGCCAACGTCCAGGGGGCGCGCTTCTCGGGGGCGATCCTGGCGCTGGCGGCGGCGGCGGACGCGCGCTGCGAGGGGGCGGTCTTCGAGGGCGCGCGGGCGCCCGGCGCGAGCTTCGCGGGGGCGGCGCTCCGGCGGGCGCGCTTCGACCGGGCGGACCTCTCCGGCGCGGAGATGATGGGCAGCGCGCTCGACGAGGCGAGCTTCCGTGACGCGACGCTCGACGACGTGAAGCTCTACGGCGCGTCGGGATCGCGCGTGATCCTGGACGGGGCCTCGCTCGCGGACCTGCGCGCCGACGACGTCGCGCTCCGGGGCAGCTCGTTCCGGCGCGTGAAGGGCCCTGGCTCGGTCTGGGAGGGCGCCGACCTCACGGAGGGCGTGTTCGAGGGCGCGGCGCTCCGGGAGGCGAGCTTCACCCGGGCGACGCTCGACCGGGCCGTCCTCGACGCCGCCGACCTGCGCGACGGCCGCTTCCGCAAGGCGCGGCTCCGCGGCGCGCGCCTGGTCGAGGCGAACCTCATGCGGGCGGCGTTCGACAGCGCCGATCTAGAGCGGGCCGATCTGCGCGGCGCGAACCTGTACCAGGCCGAGACCTGGAAGGCGCGCACGACGGAGATCGATCTCACCGGGGCGTTCGTGGCGGGCACCAAGCTGGCCTAGCGCAACGATCGGTTGAAATCAGACAAATAAGCACAGAGGCACAGAGAACACAGAGGAGAGGAAGAAGAATACCATTCTCTTCTCTGTGTCCTCTGGGGCTCTGTGGCTCAATTCCCTCTCATTTCCTCGTGGCTTCAACTGTCGATGCTCTAGGGACGCTCCAGGACCATCCGCGCGCCGAGCGCCACGAGGACCCCACCGGAGATCGCCTCGAGCGTCCGGCGCACGCGACCCCCGGCCATGGCCGCCTGGAGCCGGCCGAGGAGCAGGACGAGCGCCAGGTACCAGGCGGTGTCCACGGCGACCCACACCAGCGCGAGGAACGGCAGCGCCGGCAGCGCCGGCGCACCGGTCGGCACGAACTGCGGCAGGAAGGAGGCTGCGAACACGGCCGCCTTGGGGTTCGCCAGGATGGTGAGCAGGCCGACGCGGAAGGCGCTCCACCCGCCGCCGGCGGCGGGCTCCCGGGCGCCCGACCCCAGCTCGCCGCCGCCGGCCCGAGGCCGCCCCAGGATCGACTGGACGCCGAGCACGACGAGGACCGCCGCGCCGGCGAGGCGGAGCGCGTCGTAGGCGACCTCGGAGGCCTCGACGAGCGCCGTGGCGCCGAGCGCCGCGACGAGGGCCCAGAACAGGAGGCCCACCTCGTTCGCGGCGATGGTCGCGAGCGCCGCGCGGCGCCCGCCGCGCAGCGCCTGCCGCACGATGACGGCGGTGCTCGGCCCCGGGATCATGGCCAGCACCAGCGCGGCGCCGCAGAAGGCAAGGAGGGTCGAGGTCATGAGGAATCGGTGTCGTCCGAGGGCGGCTCGCAGGCGGCGTGGCACCAGAGCTCGCCTTCAGGCCGGGTGATGGATCTGTCCGGGGGAATATCACAGACGCGCCGTCGCGCAGAAGCGAGCGGGCTCGGACGCCGCTCCACAGGTTCGTCTGACGAAAGGTGACGACTCCCGAAGGGCGCTCCTCTCCGCCCTCCTGGCTCCGCCCTCCTGGCTCCGCCCTCCTGGCCCGCCTGTGCGCCGCGCCACCCGCAGGCCGTGGAGAGAAGGAAGCCCCTCCGATGCACGGGTAAATTGTTGACGGTGTTACTTTCCAGTGATGATGAATCCAGTGGAACACTGTGCTGCCAACCCGGGACAGATCCCGCCATTTGGGTCTTGACGTCACCGGGGCGTTTGCTTTTCCTCCCTCCCCGTTTCGCCCAGGGCGACCCCCGGGAACCGCGGCACGGCGATTTCCCACTTGATCCGCCGTCGCGAACGGACGAATGAGCCGGCGCTCGCTCCGGCCGGGGGCGAGCGAGAGGACCATCACCCGTGGATGCATTGTCGTATCAGTCGATCGCAACGGGCGCCGTCGCGCTCATGGTCGCACGCGTCTTCTACGTGCGCGTCAAGAAGGCCCCGGAGGGCAACGAGACGATGGCGCGCATCGCGCGCTACGTCCGCGAGGGGGCGATGGCCTTCCTCGCGCGCGAGTACAAGGTGCTCGCCATCTACGCCGTCGTCGTCTTCGCGCTCCTGGCCGCGACGCTCGGGCTCCTCGCCGCGGGCGCCTTCGCCGCCGGCGCGTTCCTGTCGCTCATCGCCGGCTTCTTCGGCATGAAGGCCGCGACGTACGCCAACGTCCGCACGGCCGAGGCAGCGCGCGCGCACGGCAAGCCCACCGCGCTCGTCACCGCGCTCGACGGCGGCGCCGTCATGGGCCTCTGCGTCGCGGGGCTCGGCCTCATCGGCCTCGGCGGCATCTACGCCCTGTTCCGCAACGACGAGCACCTCGCCACGATCGTCCACTCGTTCGCCGTCGGGGCGAGCTCGATCGCGCTCTTCGCCCGCATCGGCGGCGGCATCTACACGAAGGCCGCCGACGTCGGCGCCGACATCGTCGGCAAGGTCGAGGCGAACATCCCCGAGGACGACCCCCGCAACCCGGGCGTCATCGCCGACAACGTAGGCGACAACGTCGGCGACATCGCGGGCATGGGCGCCGACATCTACGAAAGCTACGTGGCCGCGGTCGTCGCCGCGATCGCGCTCGGCCTGACGATGCCGATCGCCACGCTGCAGCAGCTCGCCCCCTCGATGGGCGAGACGGAGCTCCGCGCGATGGCCGTGTCGCTGCCGCTGCTCCTCGCGACGATCGGCCTCGCGGTCTCGGTCGTCGGCATCTTCATCACGCGCGCGCTCAAGAACCTGCCGCCGGCCCGGGTGCTGCGCCTCGCGCTCATCCTCCCGCCGTTCCTGGTCGTGCTCGCGGCGGCGGCGGTCCTCCCGCAGCTCGGCTTCAGCTTCGGCGCCGTCGTCACCCTCGCGGCCGGCGCGGCGGGCGGCGCCATCGTCGGCCTCGTGACCGACTACTACACGTCGATGGGCCCCATCCACAAGGTGGCCCAGAGCTCGCTCACCGGCCCCGGCACCAACGTCATCCGCGGCCTCGCGGTCGGCCTCGAGAGCGTCGCGATCCCGCTCCTGGTCCTCTGCGCGGTGGGCTGGATCTCGAACCACTACCTCGGCCTCTACGGCATCGCGCTCGCCGCCGTCGGCATGCTCGCGGGCACCGCGATCGTCATGACCGTCGACGCCTACGGCCCCATCGCCGACAACGGCGGCGGCATCTCCGAGATGGCCGGCCTCGGCAAGGAGGTCCGCGAGATCACCGACGAGCTCGACGCGGTCGGCAACACCACCGCGGCCGTCGGCAAGGGCTTCGCGATCGGCTCGGCGGTGCTCACCGTCGTCGCGCTGTTCGCCGCCTTCAACATGGAGGTCGACGCGGTCCGCCGCGCGAAGGGCCTGCCGGAGCTCGTCCTCTACCTCACCGACGCGAAGGTCCTCATGGGCCTCCTCTTCGGCGCCCTGCTGCCCTGCCTCGTCGGCGCGCTCACGATGACCGCCGTCGGCCGCGCGGCCGGCTCGATCGTCGAGGAGATCCGCCGTCAGTTCCGCGAGATCCCCGGCCTGCTCGAGGGCAAGCCGGGCGTCGACCCGCAGCCGAAGGTCATCGTCGACATCGCCACGTCGGCCGCCATCCGCGAGATGATCGCGCCCGGCGCCATCGCGGTGCTCGCGCCGGTCCTGGTCGGCTTCGTGGCCGGCCCCGAGGTCCTCGCGGGCACGCTCGCCGGCGCGCTCGTCGTCGGCGCGGTGCTCTCGCTGATGATGGCGAACGGCGGCGGCGCCTGGGACAACGCCAAGAAGCACATCGAGAAGGGCGGCCTCGCCGGCCACGCGAAGGGCTCCGACGCCCACAAGGCCGCCGTCGTCGGCGACACCGTCGGCGACCCCTTCAAGGACACGTCGGGCCCCGGCATCTCGATCCTCATCAAGGTGATGGGCGTCGTCTCGCTCCTCATCGCCCCGCTCATCGCCTGAGCGGACACGTCGTCGCGACGACCGAGGACGCGGCCTTCTCAGGCCGCGTCGTCGTTTTGTGGGCCTCGCGCGTCGCGAGGGCGCGACGCGCCGGGAGGGGGCGCCGAGGTCCCTTTCGTCAGGCGTGGCTCGCGATGAAGCTGGCCGTCGCCTCGGGCGACGAGAGGATCGCCCACTGGCGATCCGGGTGCGCGAAGTTCGTGGCGAACGCGTCGGCCAGCGACTGGCTGCGCGAGGCCGCGGCGAGGAGCGCCAGCGCGTGGTCCGGCGGCGGCAGGAGGAAGGCGTTCGTCCACTCCGTGGCCGGCCGGAGCGCCTCCCAGAGGCGGTCCTCCAGGTCCGCGCAGAACGCCTCGTCGAACGCGGCGCCGGCGGCCGCCTGCCCGGCGATCCGCTCGGCGGCGAGCCACGCCGCCAGCGTGGCCATGTTCGCGCCCTGGCCCGTGATCGGATCGTGGGTGATGTGGAGATCGCCCAGCGCGAGCGCGAACCTGCCGCCGCCGAGGGCCGCGTACGCGCGCCGCACCACCGGCGTCACGGCGCCGATCACGTGGTCGCGCGGGCCGGCCACGCCGAAGCTCGCCCGATCGACGCGCTCGGCCGTGAGCGGCGCGTGCGCGAGCACCGCGTCGAGCAGCGCCGCGTCGAACCGCGCCGGATCGTCCTCGTAGCGCATCCGCGTGAGCGGCTCGAGCGCGCCGCCGGGGATCGCCTCGATGAGCAGGGCGGGCGTGACCCCGCCCTGGGTGAGGTACTGGTTCTCGAAGAGCTCGCCGTGCCCCGGGGAGATCTGGAACATGAACTCCAGCCGATCGGGCATGCGGAGCCCGCGGACGATGCCCGCGAAGAGGCGCCGCAGGGGCGCGGCGTGCGGGCTGCGCTCGGGGACCGTCGGGAAGAGATCGGAGAGGCCCGCCCGGCCCGTGGCGACGACCACGAGGTCGTGCCCCGCGGCGAGGTCGCGGAGGGCGGCCGGATCGAGCGAGGCCTTCACCACGCGGCCGCCCCGCGCGGCGAAGTCCTCGAGCAGCCGCGGCAGGTAGACGCGCATGTCGATGAAGAGCATGGGATCCGGGAGGTGGCTGACGAAGCCGAACGGCGGCTCGGCCGCCACGCGCAGCCGGACGGTGCGGGTGGCGTGCTCGGGCCGCTCCCAGTGCGCGACGCCGAGCGCCCGCTGGCGCGCCCGGGTCGGCGCGGAGAGCGCGACGGTGCTGGGCAGGCGCCCCGCCCGGATCTCGTCGGGCGTGCGCTCCACGTAGAGGCTCACGTCGAGGCCCTCCTTCTGGAGGTGCAGCGCGAGGTGCAGGCCGGCCATGCCGGCGCCGACGATTGCAATGGTGGGCATCCTTGTCCTCCTTGTCCCTCTCACCTGTTCGATGCGAGCTTCACGGCGAGGTCCGCCGGGATCTCGACGCCCCCGACCGCGGCGACTCCGCAGGAGCGGATCGCGGCGGTGAGGGCCCCTCGCGCGGCGGCCCTCTTCCAGAGGACCACATCGCTGCGCGGAGCGCGCGGGTCACTGTACCTGGCTGCCTCGTGCGCTCGCTGCTCGGCCAGGACGAGGACGGCCGCGTTCGCCCGGCGGCCACGATCTCGGGTAGGGTGCGCGCTCGATGGATCGCACCAATGCGCAAGAATCTTGTTTCGACTGGGTTGCTCACCTGCCTGCTCTGGTCTTGCACCTCGTCGACCTCGGGGCCGGACGACGCCGCCGGCGGCGCCGGGGGCACGGTTCAAACGGGAGGATCCTCGACGAGCGCCGGGGGGGATGCAGGCGGCGACGCGGCGGGCGGATCGGCGGCGCAGGGCGGCGCAGGCGCCGCGGATCCCAACATCGAGCCCTCCACGGTGACCACGAACCAGGCGTATCACCAGCTCGTGGCCAACCTGGAAGAGGCGATCAAGCTCTATTCGTCGCTCGGCCTGGAGGTGCAGGTCACGGAGCTCGATATATGTCGCTGTACATCCCCGGCGTGACGTACAACCAGAGCACGTTCTACACGACCGCGACCTTCACCGACGACCTGAAGGCCAAGCAAGCCGCGCGCTACCGGGAGTTCTTCGAGCTGTTCCGGAAGTACAGCGCCGTGATCACCGGCGTCATCTTCTGGGGCATCGCGGACGACAACACCTGGCTGTCCGAGTTCAGCTCGGGGCGCAAGGACTTCCCCCTGCTCTTCGAGTCGACCACAGGCCGAAGCCGGCCTTCGACGCCGTGATGGATTTCTGAGCGGTCATGGTGGGCCGCGCGCGCTGGCCTGACGCGGGGTGACCGGGCGGGGGCGCTGACGGTGGTTGGTTCGCGCTCCGCGGCCCCGACGCGATCCCCGTCCTGCTCGACCCGCCCCGACGCCGCCTCAGGGGGCGACGAACACCTTCATTTGCGACGGCGCGACGTGCGCGCCGACCGGCATGTTCGCGTTGGCGCCGTTGTGGGCCGAGATCGCCGTGTGGACCACGATCTTCTTCCCCTTGGCGTAGACCTTCGAGCTCGCGCGCTTGAAGGTCACCTGGCCGCGGTTCACGTTCGAGATCATCCCGCCGAGCGTCCCGGCCTCGTCCCCCTTGCTGCTCGGCATCTTCGACGCCTCGGTCACGGTCTCCTTCTTCTGGATCAGCACCTTGGAGACGACCGACTCGCAGCCGCTCAGGCTGCCTGCGTTCGGGAACGGCGTGGGCACGGGGGGCGCCGGCGGCGCGGGCACCTTGCACACGTCCGGCATGGCAAAGCAGGTTCCGCCGGCCTTCGATGCTGCGGGCAATCCCATGTCGTGTGTCCTCCGCGCCCGCTCAGCCGAGCAGCACGCGCTCGCCGTCGATGGAGGTTTCCTTCTTCGAGACCAGCCGGGTCCGCTCGCTGACGAGCTGGTAAGCCTCGCGGATCAGCGAGCGGGCGCGCCCCGCCCGGGTCTGGAGCAGCCCGTCGACCTCGCGGTAGACGTCCCTGGCCCGCTCGATCAGCCGCTCGGCCTGGATCTCCATCCGGCCGGCGGCGGCGGCGATCTGGGCGGCGGTCGTCGCGATCCGCTCGGCGAGCACGGTCGCCTCGGTGGCGTGGAGCGAGGCCCGGTCCGCGGTGACGTCGACCGCCGGCGCGGCCACGCGCACCGCCGCCCGCTCGACGACCAGGCCCGGCTCGCCGCCCTCGCCCGCCTCGCTCGCCACGCGGCGCGCCGCCCGGTGCCGGACGTCGCGCCGCGCGCGGAGCTCGACGTCCGTGGCCGCGTCCACGACGACCTTCCCCCGCGGCGCCGCGAGCGTCAGGTCCCCCGCGGGCGCGGCGATGCGCGCCGCGCCGGTCGCCGCATCGTAGGTCACGGTGAGGGCGCCCTCGCCGTCCCGGATGGCGATCGTGCTCCCCTCGAGCGACGCCGTGGCGCCCTCGGCCGTCCGCAGCACGGGCCCCCGCGCCGCGAGCAAGACGCCCACGATGTAGAGCTCCGAGCCGGTCGCGTGCGCGGCGACGAGCACCCGGTCGCCGGTCGTGCTCCGGTAGCCGGGCACGGCGATCCGCGCGCTGGCCGCGGCGCCCTCGACGCCGGGGGCGCCGGGCCGCACGACGCGCACGACCGCGCGCGCGCCGTCCCCGGCGTCCACCACGGTGGCCTCGATCACGCCCGCGCGGGCGGGTTCGTGCTGCAGGGCAGCGGCTTCGTTTCCCATCCTCAGGTCTCCGTCCGGAAGTCCTCGGCGCGCGCGCGGTCCGGGTCGGTGTCTTTCGCGCCCTGGGTCCGCGCGCCGCGCAGCCCGGCGCCGTCGCGCTGCGCGCGGTGGAGATCGGCCCCCTCGAGGCGCGCGCCGGCGAGATCCGCGCGCTCGAGGCGCGCGTGCGAGAGGTCGGCGAGGGAGAGGTCGGCCCCGGCCAGCCGCGCCTCCCGCAGATCCGCGCCGGGGAGCCTGGCCGCGACGAGCCTCGCGTCGCGCAGGTCGGCGCGGCGCAAGAGCGCCCCGTCGAGCGCCGCGTCGGAGAGATCGGCGCGCGAGAGGTCGGCGCCGTCGAGGATCGCCCGCTTCAGGTTCGCCGCGGGGGCCATAAGGCCCGCGAGCGTCGCGCCGGACAGGTCGGCGCCCTCCAGGTTGACCTGAGCGGCCTTCACCGCGCCGAGGTTCGCGCCGCGGAGGTCGGCGCCGGACAGCGTGGCGTTCGTGAGCTCGCAGCCGCGGAGGTCGACGCCCTCGCCGCGCGCGTCGCAGAGGAGGGATTGCTCGATCACCGCGCCCGCGAGCTGCAGGGTGCGCAGGTCGGCGCCGGAGAGGTCCGCGGCGAACAGCCGGGCCCGGCGGAGATCCGCGCCGGTGATCGAGGCGGTGGACAGGGAGGCCTCCGAGAGGTCGGCGCCCGAGAGGTCGGCGTTCGTGAGGTCGACGTCCGCGAGCTGCGCGCCGCGGAAGGTCGCGCCGCCGAGCGCCGCGCCGGCGAGGCAGGCGCCGGACAGGTCGGCGTCCGAGAGGTCGGCGCCCGAGAGATCCGCGTCCCGGAGATCGGCGCCGGCGAGGTCGGCGCCGGCGAGGCGCAATCCGGCCCACGAGACCGAGCTGAACACCGCCTTGCCGAGGGACACGCCCGCGAGGTCGAGGCCGCGGAGGTCGACGCCGGCGAGCCGCACGCCCTCGAGCGAGCACCCCTCGAGCTTCGCGCCCGCGAGCGAGGCGCCGTCGAGCGTCGCGCCGGCGAGGTCGGCGTTCCGGAGATCGGCGCCGGCGAGCGAGGCGCCGCCGAGATCGACGCCGCGGAGCGACGCGCCGCGGGCGCGCGTGCCCTTGAGCCGGGCGCCCCGGAGCGACGAGCCGTCGAGGACGAGGCCGTCGCAGGTGGCGCCCGCGAGGTCGGCGCGCGCGAGATCGCACCCGACGAGGCGCGCGCCCTCGAGGGCGGTGCGGCGGAGGTCGATCGCGCCGAGCCGGGAGGCCTCGAGCTCGGCGCCCGCGAGGGAGGCCGGGGGGCCCGACGCGGAGAGGTCGAGCCCCGAGGCGCGCGCCCGCAGCAGATCGGCGCCGCCGAGGAGGAGGCCTGTCGTGGCGGCGGCGCGGAGATCGACGTCGCGGAGCGAGGCGCCGGTGAGGTCTGCGCCGGAGAGGTCGGCGCCGTCGACGGCCGCGCGGTCGAGGCGGGCGCCCTGGGCGTCGCAGCCCTGGAGGAGGGCGCGGGAGAGGACGGCGTCGAGGAGCTCGGCCTTGCGGAGGGCGGCGCGGCGGAGATCGGCCCGCTCGAGGAGCGCGCCGGAGAGCTTGGCGCCGGCGAGATCGGCGCCGGCGAGGGTCGCGGCGGTCAGGATCGCGTCGCGCAGGTCGGCGCCGGCGAGGCGGCACGCCTCGCCCGGGGGGCCGCTGAGGTCGGCGCCAGAGAGGTCGGCGTCGGTGAGATCGGCGCCTTCGAGGTTCACGTTGCGGAAGATGGCGCCGGAGAGCGTGGCGCTGGCGAGCTTCGCGCCGGAGAGGTCGGCGTCGCGAAAGAGGACGTTCGAGAGATCGGCGCCGCGGAGATCGACGCCCGGCGCGACCACGCCCGAGAGGTGGCTGCCGGCGAGCTGACCGAGCTTGCTCCGTCGCAGGAGATCTGCCGCCGTCGTGCGGGATCCGCCGTGGCTCGCGGTGCTCATGATCGCGAGGAGGCTAGGGCATCGCGCGGCGCGTGTCACTGAGGTAGCGTGCGTGCTGGCGTGTGCTCGGCGGGCCGCGAGGAGCGGCGCGCCGGCGGGGGACGGGAGAGCCGGAGAGCCGGAGAGCGGGAGGAGGCGAGGGGAGCCATGATCAGCGTCGCGGTGAAGGTGGAGACGGCGTGCGGCGCCTGCCGGATGCCGATGCCGGTCAACACGCTGGCGCGCGAGGCGCGCTGTCCGAGCTGCGGCAGGTCGACGGCGTTCGGCATGGACCTATGGCAGGCGCTGCTCCGTGACCCGCTCTACGAGGGGCCGAGAATGCTCCAGAACGAGGCTCGGCGGCGCTGGACCAGCAACCTCTCGGCCGCCTACACGCGGCGGGCGCCGTGTTGCCAGGGATGCGAGAAGGAGATTCCCATCGAGAGCATCCACGAGGTGCGGGAGCAGGCGATGCTCCGGTGCGAGCGGTGCGCGCAGCCGACCTGGGTGCGCGCGGTGCCCGCTGAGCTCGCGGGAGCGCTCCCGAACATCACGTATCTCGTGGGCGAGGACCCGGACCCCGCCGTTGTGGTAGCCGGGGATGCGGCCGATGCGGCGACGTTTCCTTGCCCGCAGTGCGGCTCGCCGGTGCCGTTCGACGGCGTGAACAGAGCGTTCTCGTGCCGCTTCTGCAGCGCGAGCGTGCACGTACCGGACGACTTCGTGTACCGCGGGCGAAGGAAGGTGGCGGCGAACTGGTTCCTCTGCTTCCACCCGTCGATTGTCGACGGCGCACCGGCGGCGCAAGCTGTCGCGGCGGGGCTGTTCGACTGGGATGAGCCTCCTCTGGCGGCGGTCGACGTGGAGGGCAATCTCTACTGCGCAGCCAGGCAGGTGCACCATGTGCTCGCCGGGGATGACGTGCGGACGCAAACCGACGACGTCCTTTGGTCCATTGACCCGTCGCTGACCATCCGGTGGCTCCAGCGCAACCGCCTGAAAGCCGTGCGTCTCGTGCTATCCCCGCAGAGCACGCTCCTCGTGACGGGCTGGGGATGGCCGTCGCGACCCTGGCTTCACTCCAGCACCGGTCACCTCGTCGGCGGAATGCGGGAGATCGACATCGATCTGCTCGATTGCAAGGACATGGCCTGCGATCGCGACGGCTCTTTGCTGATCCTGAAAGGTGGCAGGCTTCGGCGGATTACGCCCGAGGGAGTGGAGCTACCCGTATGGCCCGGAGACGCTCCGGGACGCAACACGGACGTTCGGAACCCGTGCGAGCTTCCCGATCGCCCCTTGAATACGTGTCCCGAAGGTGTGCGAGTTTATTGCGGTCCAGACGGGGCTATCTACCTCATGGACAGTAATGAGATCGCTCGCTTCGACGCCAGCGGCCGGAGAGTCTACGGCGTCAAGTTGCCCGGGGACGTCGACACTCGGTGTCATCCGCTGGGTGCTGATCTGCACGGTAACGTCTACGTCGTCTGCCGCAGGCAGCTTGTTCGGATCGATGCAAGGGGAAGGCAAGAGCTCATCTTGGAATCGAAGCGCGACAGGCTGCCGCAGTCACCTATGAGCATCGCCGTATATCTCGATGGGTCGTTCTGGCTCTTCGGTACGAACGGTCGTGCCTGGAAATTCGACCAGGGAGGCGCGCTGGTCTTCGCCAGTGAGAAGGAGCCCAGGCCCAGGAAACCGACCAGAGATGAGGTCAGGCAACGGGGCATAGAGCAGGAAGACCAGCGGTGTATGGCGCAGGTGCTCGCACGGCATCATGAGGAGCGGCGGTTGCAAGAGGAGAGAGATGAGGTCGAATTCAGAAGACGACGGCGTGTCGCGCTCCTCCTCCTCGCAGCATGTGCGCTCTTCCTGCTCGCCCTATTTGTGCCTATCTTGTGGCGCAGTTTGCAACCATAGAAGGTGCAGGGTCACCCGAGATCGATCCGGGCTCCCCTGAGCCTTACCGCGCCGGACCCGCACGCGACTTGCGCCCCGCCGCCTTTGAGCTCAGCGCCACCGACCTTCACCGTGCACGTCGAGCTGCCCTTGACGATGCTCGCATCCTTCGCTGACACTCTGAGGCCGCTTCCCTCGTCTCCAACTTCCACGTTGTTGGACTTCGCTGTCATTCCCCAGCCGCCACCTTTCACAGCCGCGACTGAGCCGGTTATACTGACGTCGCTTGAGGCGGAGATGGTCATGTTGCGGGCGGCGTTGCTGGTCAATGAGCCGCGGCACTGGATCTCCAGATCAGCTCCGGCCTTGAGGCGCATCATCTGGCTTGCCTGCGCGAGTAGCGAGCCTTTGGTCTGCATCGCGAGCCTTGAGCCGGACACGATCCTCATCGCGGCGCTGTTCCTGATGTTCATGGCTCCCTTGCTCGTGATCTTCATCATTCCATCCGAGAGCAGATCCACGAGTGCCTTGGCCGTGACGAGGGCATTGACCCTTCCGGCGATTTCGACAGACCCAGAGGACTTGAGCACGGCGGCAGCTTTTCCGGCAACGATGGCCTGCACTCCTGATAACGTCGCAGTGGTCCCGCCGCCGACGAACGCGTCGATAAGCCCCACGACGGCTGAAGTTGCTGCGGCTGAATTCAGGTTGATAGGGCTTCCAGGGATGGGGACAGGGGAGGGGATCCGTCCCGTCCCAGCGGGGCCCGAAGCCGCGGCAGCCATTCCTTTCGCGATTGTGACATTGGAGTTCTCTACATTTCGTTGTGCAATCTTGGCTGCCGAGCTGTAGAGATTGCGCAGCCCTTTCAGGCCGGCGTTGACCCCCTTGCCCGTTTCAATCCAGTCCGCGCGCTCTCGCCACGCGATCGCACCCTCGCCCTCCGTGTTGCTCTTTTTGTGCGCTTCGGCTACATCTTTCGCCCACTTCGCATCTTCAGCCGCGTTCTGGACTCGCTGGGTGAGCTCGGGGGACCATGCTTCCCACTCCTCACGTGTCATCGGTCGCTTTGTGCCATCCGGCTGCTTGACCTGAGGCTTTACCACCCGATTGAACTGGTTCCATTTGTTGGTTCGCCACTGCTCAAGCTCGTCGGCACGTGCCTGCGCCTCGACGGCCTCCTCCTCCAGCAACGCTTGCTCCTTGGCGTACCATTTCTTGTTGACGTCGACGATGCTCTTGGCCACATCCAGCACGCCGTCCAACAGCTTGTGCCCTTTATCCCCCGTGAGCGCATCCATGATGCTCGAAGCTCCGGCATGATTGACGATGTTCGCGGAAGCCAGAATGGAAGCGACCTCGGACACGACCGTGCTCACGGACGTGAGCGTGCTCACGCCTGCGTTCGCCACCGCGGTGTAGGCCTCGCTCGTCGTGATCGCCGCCCCGGCCTCGGGCGTGTTCGGTGAGCCGAGCTGGAACGACGCTCCCCCGAACGGCGTGGACAGCTTGATACGCTCCTCGCCCTCGGTGTCGTCGAGGTTGATCTCGTTGTTCCCGCCGGTCCGGATGACATTTCGCCGGGAGTTCTTCGCGTCGACCGTGCTCGGCGTGTGCGGGTTCGGGACCGCCCCGGTGATGATCGGCCGGTCCGGATCGCCGTCGATGCACGTGAGGATGACCTCCACGCCGCTCCGGAGCGGGAAGTGGAACCCGTAACCCGCCCCCGCGTGCGGCTGGGCCATGCGGACGAGCCGCGAGGCCTTGCCATCCTCGGCGCTGCTCGTGTCGAACAGGAAGCGCACCCGGTAGCGGCCCGCCTCGTCGACCTCCGCGTACTGGCCCTTGGCGGCGGCGTCGATGACCCCCGTGATGGCGCCGTGCACCCGGGGCTTGGGCGTGACGCGCGGCGGCCGGTAGGTCGTCGCGAACGGGATCGCCCGGAACTCGTTGGTATAAGCGTGCTCCTCGCCCCGGCCCGTGTTGAGGGTCGCCTGCTGCAACCGGTGGCGCACCTCGACGAGCAGGAGCTCGACGTCGCCGCGCGGGTGCCCCTCCAGCATGAACCGCGCCCCTGCGCCGAGGGCCTGCACGTCGCTCGCCCCCTCGAACACCTTGCGCCCCGCGCGCAGCTCCTCGGCGCGGATGACCGCGATCCGCTCGCCCTCGTCGGGCGTCTTGAAGTGCGCGCCGTACTCGACGATATCGCCGCCGGCCGCGTCCGAGACCGTCGCGGCTGCCATCAAGGGCACGTGCGGCGTCCGGTAGTTGTAGTCCTTGACCACGTAGCGGCTCGGCACCGTGCGCGTCGTGCCCTCCAGCCGGTGGACGCCCATCGGCTCGCCCCGAGGGTAGAACTGCTCGCGCCCGCCGCCTTCGATCGGCTGAAAGCCGCTGTTGGCGTCGGAGAAGACGATGACGTCGCGGCCGTCCCGGTGCTCGAAGAAGAAGGAGATGCCGAGGTGCTCTGCCAGGCGCGAGGCGAACTGGAGGTCGGTCTCCCTGTACTGCACCACGTACTCGCGGGGCGGGTACGACGCGACGAGGCGCAGCTCGAAGTCGTCGCCCTCGTGCAGCCCCGCGCGCTCGAGCTTCTTCTTGAGGATCTCCGGGACCGAGAGGTCCATGAAGATCTCCGACGTCTCGGTGAGCGTCATCCGGAAGGCGCGCGGCACGAACGTGAGCGTGTAGGCCATGTGCAGCGTCTCGGTGTGGAGCGCGTCGCGCACGACGGAGACGACCCCGAAGAGCCGCCGCACCTCGCGGTCGCCCCGGCAAAACACGAGCGCGGCGGGCTCGGCGAGCAGCGCCTCCTCGTCGAGCCCCTCCGGGCTCTTGCACACGACGTGGAGCTGGAACTCGAAGAGCTGCGAGATGACCTCGCGCCCTTCGAGCTCGTACAGCGCGACCGCGTCGGCGGGGAAGGCGCGTGACTCCAGGCGAGCAGACAGGATGTCTTTCATGGGCGTCCCTCGGGTGAGAAGACGCCATCATCGCCCAGGCGCGCGGCCTGGTTCAATGAATTTTCCGGAGGCCGATCCGGGCGAGCTCGCCCGCCCACGAGGTGAGCTGCGGAGGCCCGCGGCGCGGAGCGACCGCCGTCGCCCGTCCGTGCGGTCGAGTCTCGGCTTGCGGTGAGTGCGCGAGAGCTCCCGATGGACTCCATGGAGTCCGGCCGGAAGCGCTCCGGCGGGTTCCTTGGAATTCATCAGGCAGGTTGGAATGCGAAGGACACGCCTCCTTGTGGTGTATGCTGTTCATCGCTGCCGAGTGTGGCTGTGTGGAAATTGTGCGTCTGGGTGATAGTGCAGCGGCCGCGCGCCTGTGTGATCAAACGCCGAAGTCACGGGAATATCTGGGGGATCTGGTGTATCAGCGACGGCGTGCGGTGCGCTGCTCACTCACGATCTCAAGGAGCACAGGTCTGCATGGCGACAAGATACGGTCTCTCTGACAATCCCTCACGCATGCGCCAGTGGGGCAGCATGCGAAGCGCCTGGGCGGAACATCGCGGGGCAGGGGGGTCCCCTCGACCCCTCACCGTGGCTCGACCGGGAGGCGCCGGCGCTCGGGGACGGTCCATGAGGACCGGGACCTCGAGGACCTCGGCCATCCTCGCGGTCGCCGTGGCCCTCGTCTCGGGCTGCGGCCATGACGCGGCAGCTCCCTCGGACGGGGCCACGTCGAGCGGTGGAAGCGGCGGCGCGCTCCCGAGCGGGGCAGGAGGAGGCGGGGCAGGCGGAGGGGTGGGCTCGGGAGGGGCACCGCCTGGATCCGGTGGGGTAGGGGCGGCGGGCGCGGGAGGCAGCACGGGGTCGAGCAGCGGCGGCGCGCCGGGCGGGAGCGGGGGCTCGCCGAGCGAGCCTCGCCCCACGGTGATCGCCGCTCCGGGAACGGCGCTCGTCAGGATCGACACGAACGTGCGGCACCAGTCGTTCGAGGGCTGGGGCACGAGCCTGTGCTGGTGGGCCCATCACGTGGGCGGATGGGAGGAAGCCAGGCGCAATGCCGTGGTCGAGGCGGTCGTCGATCCGGTGGATGGCCTCGGCTACAACGTCTTCCGCTACAACATCGGCGGCGGGGAGAACCCGTCCCACGAGCACATGAAGCAGCATCGCGAGATGCCGGGGTTCCAGCGCGCCGACGGGACCTTCACGTGGGAGAGCGACGCCAATCAGCGCGCCATCCTGTTGCGCATCGCAGAGCGCGGGACGGCGCTGATCTTCGAGGCGTTCTCCAACTCTCCGCCCTACTGGATGACGCACAGCGGCTGCGCCTCGGGCAGCAGCGACGGCGGAGACAACCTCAAGGCCGAGTACTACGACGATTTCGCCCACTACCTCACGGAGGTCGTCCGTCACTATAGGGATGAGCACGGGATCGTCTTTCGCACGCTGGAGCCGCTGAACGAGCCTCACGCCAGCTGGTGGAAATCGAACGGCTCCCAGGAAGGCTGCCACTTCGACCGGGCGAGTCAGGAGAAGATCATCCAGGAGGTGGCCGGACAGCTCGCCAGCAAGGGCCTCGACGGAACGGTGGTCAGCGCCTCGGACGAGAACAGCATGGATGATGCCCTCCGGAACATCGACGCCTTCGGCCCGGCGACGCTCGCCGCCTTCGAGCAGATCAACGTCCACTCCTACGCCGGAAGCAAGCGCAAGGAGCTCCGGCGGCTGGCGACCGAGCTCGGCAAGCGGCTCTGGCAATCGGAGTCGGGGCCGCTCGGGCAGGACATCAGCGACGACACGGACGCGGCGCTGTTCATGGCGGAGCGCATCATCAAGGATCTGCGTGAGCTGAAGCCGGAGGCCTGGGTGGACTGGCAGTCGGGCGATCCGTCGCGAAGCTGGGCGAGCTTCACGCTGGATGACCGCGAGCAGTCCTACGCCCCCATCAAGCGCTTTTACATGCATGCCGGCTTCAGCCGCTACATCCGGCCCGGCGCGACGTTCGTCGAGGTCGACAGCGAGGACATGGTGGCCGCGGTCAGCGCCGATGGAAGCTATCTCACGCTCGTGGCCCGCAACGGCGATCGCAACGCGAGCCGCGGCTACACGCTCGATCTCACCCGGCTCCCCACGGTCGGCCCCGCGGCGGAGGGGCACCGCACCTCGCGCACGGAGGACCTCGCGCGGCTCCCCGATATGGCGATCGAGGACTATCGCCTGGTGGTCACGATCCCGGCCTATTCCATCACCACCTTCGTCATCCCGATGCCCTGATTTCTCCCCTGGAGCGACGTTCATGATCGAGCATCGAACCCTCAGGTTTGCGGGTCTGTGCATCGGCGCGCTGTGCGGGGCGCTCGCGGGCTGCACCGGGGGTGACCCCGCGGCAGAGGACGCGGCCTCCGGCGGCATGACGCCGGTGAGCGGCAGCGGCGGAGCCGATGCCGCCGGCGGCACGGGAGGCGGCGGGGCGGGGGGCAGCCCGGTCTCGAGCGGAGGCGCGACGTCGGCGGGGGGAGGCGAGAGCGGCGGTGGCTCGGCCAGCGCGCCGTGCACCTTCATCTGTCACGACG
This sequence comes from Sorangium cellulosum, assembly GCF_004135735.1. Taxonomy (GTDB): domain Bacteria; phylum Myxococcota_A; class Polyangia; order Polyangiales; family Polyangiaceae; genus Sorangium; species Sorangium cellulosum_F. The sequence goes on from NZ_CP012670.1 coordinate 3,051,153, forward strand.
ACTGTCCGGCCCTGGGCGCGCTGGAGGTGGAGGGGCGCTGCGGTGCCCCGAGCGAGCGGTGCTGCTGGCTGGGCGCTCCGAGCGATCCCTACCCCAGCGGCGGGGGCGCCTCGGCCGACGACCCCGGCCCGATCCCGGTCGACGATCTCCCGCTCATCCCCGAGATGCCCGATCCGCTCACCATGGTCGACGGGACCAAGGTCAGCACGCCGGCGCAGTGGCGGGCTCGCCGCAAGGAGATGATGCGCATCCTGGAGGACTACACCTACGGGCACATGCCGCCGCCGCCGGGCAACGTGACGGCCGCGCCGCTCTCGGAGCCGGCGGAGATCACGACGGCCTCGGGCGTGAAGGCCCTCTACCGCGAGCTTCGCCTGAGCTTCGGGCCAGGCGGGGAGCTCGGCTTCAACCTGGGCCTCTTCTCCCCGAAGGCCGAGGCTGCTCCGGACGATGAGGCCGAGGCTCGTCCCATCCTGATCTCGCTCTCCTTCGGCACCGGCGAAGGCAGCCTGGGGGGAGCGGCCGACGCGCTCGCGCGAGGCTACGCCGTGGCCACGATCGGCTACCAGGAGCTCGGCGCGGACTCTCCCGACTACGCGTCGAGCGCCTTCTTTCCGGCCTATCCGGGCCACGACTGGAGGGACATCTCCGCGTGGGCCTGGGGCATCTCGCGCGCCGTCGACTACCTGATGACCGATCCCGCCGTGGATCGGGACAAGATCATGATCACGGGGGTGTCGCGCCTGGGCCAGGCGGTCCTGCTCGCGGGCGCCTTCGACGAGCGCATCGCGCTCACCGCCCCGGTGGCGGGGGGCATGGCCTTCCGGTTCTCGGGCGCCGAGATGGGCAACGGGCTCGGGCAGGGCATCACCGAGATCGTCGATCAGAACACCTACTGGTTCGGGCCGCGCCTCCCGGAGTTCAGGAACCAGACGCCGCGCCTCCCCTCGGACCAGCACTGGCTACCCGCCCTCACCGCGCCCCGGCTGTTCATCCTGTGCAACTCGCTCGCAGATCCGTACGGGAGGGCCTACGCGGCCGTGCAGTCGTACCTCGGCGCTCAGCCGTTGTACGACGTCCTCGGCGTCCCCGAGCACCTGGGGCTGCACTTCCGGCCCGGTGGGCACGGCGCCACCGCGGAAGACTGGAACGCCATCTTCGACTTCGCCGATCAGTACCTCCTGGGGAAGCCGGGGACCCGGCGCTTCGACGTCATCCCGCCGCGCGAGGATACTCCCTAGCAGCAGGCGCTGGAGCCGCGCGTCGACCCGTTGCTGGTCACCGCGCGGACATGGCGGCTGCGGAGGCAGGCCGCGCGCCCCGCGGAGCGGGGCGCGTCGGCGCAGCGCCCATTCTGAGCTCCGCCGACCCCTGGGCGTCTGGATCAGGCCATGTGGCGTCGACGCCGTCGCCTACGCCTCTTCCGGAACCTCGACGAGCCAGCCGTGCTTGTCAGGCGTGTGGCCGCGCTGGATGGCCGTGATCGTCTCGAAGATCTTTTTGGCCATCTCCCCCGCGCGCCCGTTGTTGATGCTCATGCGCCCGCCTCTCCAGCCCAGCTCTCCCACTGGCGAGATGATGGCTCCCGTCCCGCACCCGAACACCTCGGCCAGCTCCCCCCGACCATGCGCGGCCACTATCTCTTCGAGCGCGATCCGCCGCTCCTCGACCTGGACGCCCCACTCCTTGAGGAGCGTGATGATCGACTCGCGCGTCACGCCGGCCAGGATGCTCCCTTCGAGCGGAGGCGTGATGAGCGTGTCGCGGATCCGCACGAAGAGGTTCATCGTCCCGACCTCCTCGAAATACCGATGCTCCTTGGCGTCCAGCCAGAGCACCTGCGAGTAGCCGTTCTTCTTGGCCCTCTCCGAGGCATAGAGGCTCGCGATGTAGTTGGCCCCGGTCTTGGCTGCGCCCAGGCCGCCCACCGCGGCGCGCACGTACTCATCCTCGATCCAGATTCGCACCGGCTCGAAGCCTTCGGCGTAGTATGCGCCGACGGGGCAGGCGATGATGTAGAACAAGTACGTGTCGGCCGGTCTCACGCCGAGGAACGGCTCGGTCGCGATGATCGCGGGACGAATGTACAGCGACGCGCTGGGCGCCGAGGGGACCCAGTCACGCTCGATGCTGACGAACTTCAGCAGCGCGTGCATCAGCAGGTCCGCGTCGACCGGGGGGATGCACAGGCGCTCCGTCGTCGCCAGCAGGCGACGGCAGTGCCTGTCCGGCCGGAACAGGTGGATGCGACCGTTGTCCGTGCGCCACGCCTTCAGGCCCTCGAAGGCCTCCTGAGCGTAATGGAACACCGCGGCCGCCGGATCGAGGGAGAGCGGACCGTACGGGACAATACGCTGATCGTGCCAGCCACGTTGACGATCGAAATCCATGATGAACATATGATCGGTGAAATGGCGGCCAAACCCGAGCGTGCCCTCGGGCATTGCCCGGCGCTGCTCAGTTTTACGGACTGTGATGTTCATCGCAGAGTTCCTTCAGTGTGTGCGTGGCGGGTTAGGAAATATGAAATGCTGTACATATGAGCAGGTGTCCAGCAAGCGTGGAGGAAGCGGGCGCGCCGACGGCCTGGACGTCGTAGCAGCCTGGATCCACCGCTGCCCATTATGCGCCCACACCTCGAGCGTGCGCAATCCCGGTTGAGCATGGGCGGCCCTCCAGCAGGCGCGGCCGCGCGCGCTGGAGCGCTGCGCGCGGCGAGCGCTCGACCTCCGCCGAGCGGCCGGCGCCCCGAGCGGCCGGCCGTGGTGATGCGCAGCGCGCGCCGCGCTGCGGCAGCTGCTCCGGGCGCGCCACGCGGGGTGGTCCTGGATCACACCTCCAGCGTCATGACGCGTCCGGCGGGCGGGTGTGGCCGGCGGGCGCGTGTGGCCGCCAGCATGAGCGCCATACCGCGGCGCGGAGGGTCTGGATGGATCGCCTCATATACCCAGCTCATATCCCCAGGATACCGGTCGCGCCACGGCAACATAGCAGGGGCGCGTGAGAGGCCCATTCCCCTCATCTCAGCGCGGGTGGTTGTCCGGTGACCGAGGTGATGTTGGCGGCCATGAGGACATCCCTGTCGAGCACCGTGACGTCGCCCGCCTGATCGTTCTGCGCGCTCGAGACCTCGCCCGGCGCACCTGGAGACGCGAGCGCGCGTGTCGCGAGCTCATGTATTCATCAAGGGACGGTGGCGAGCCTGGAGGCAGGTGGATCTCCGAGGCCGCCTGCCGTCGCTCCCCGCCACGGGACGGGACGATGGAGCGGTCGCCCGGTGAGCGTCGAATTCTTGCTGCGGGTGCGCTCTCCGGTCCGCGGCCGCCTCGAGGGCACCGGCGGGCACCGCCTGCGCCCTGGTCCGGCGATGCTCCCGACCGCGAGTTTACGTTTGTTAACAATTCGGAAACATCGCTGCAGCATCGTGCGTCGACCATTGGGCCGCGATGGACGTCCCGATGCCCGCGCAGAGAGGATGAGGAGCCGCAGAGGGTACCCAAGCTCACTCCGGGCGCCGTTAGGCGGTGCGGCGAACGAGATCGAATCGACTTGACATGTACAATCTATCGTGGTAGGGACTCGCACGATGTGGAATGTGCGTATGAGTGAAATCATGCGTACGTCCCCTGGATTGCTGTCAGTCCACGCGAAGACCGAGACAATGCACGACAGAATTCTCGCCGAGCAGGTTGAATCAGGGAACGCGCGGTGGGTCGAAGGCCCGGAGCAGTTCGAGCGGATGCCCGAGGAGTACAAGGATCTCGTCGTCCATCAGATGATGGCGCACACGGAGGGGGAGCTCTCCGGCGCGGACGACTACCTCGAGCTCTTCTATCCCATGACGGACGACCCCTACGAGAAGAAGGTGTGCTGCGAGCGTGGCGGGGAGGAGGTCGATCACTATCGCAAAGGGGCGAAGGTCCTCGCCGACATCGGCAAGGATGCGAGCTTCATGATGGACATCCCGCTCCAGGATCGCAGCCTCTACGCGACCGAAGCCGTGAAGCGGATCGACAACTGGCCCGAGCGCGGGTTCTTCTCGATGCTCGGCGAGGCCGCCGTCCTCGAGATCCTGAAGGAGATGGCGGAGAGCAGCTACAAGCCGATCGCGGACATGTGCCCGGGGGTGATCAAGGAGGAGCGGGTGCACGTCGCGCACGGGTTCCGCATCATCCGCGACCTCTGCCAGACCCACGAGGGAACGCAGCAGGCGCAGCGCGCGCTGCTCCGCTGGTGGCCCGTGTCGCTCGACGTCTTCGGCCGCAGCGAGTCGAAGCGGTCGCGGCTGTACGTCAAGTGGCGGCTCCGCAAGTGCACGAACGAGGAGGCGCGCAACCGCTTCATCGAGGCGATGGTCCCCAAGCTCCAGCAGCTCGGGCTGGACGTCCCGGATCACTCGGCCAACCGTCGCTTCCTGTAGGTTCGGAGAGCGCAAATGGAACCGAGTGCACATCGGCCCTACAAGACAGCGGAGCGCGCCATCCTGAGCCTGCTCGGCGGTGATGTCGATTATCTGGAGCGGTTCAGGAAGGTCACGGCCCTCTCGCGCAAGGTGCGCTCGTCAGAGTATCTGCTCACGAACGCGTGCAATATTCGCTGCGAAGGTTGCTGGTTCTTCGAGCATGACTTCGACAAGGGGACGAGGGAGCTCAAGTCCGTCGATGACGTGAGGGAGTTCGCGAAGCGGGAGCGCGAGCGCGGGATCACCTACGCGATCATCATCGGCGGCGAGCCAACCCTCATCCCGGAGCGGGTCGCCGCGTTCGTCGAGGTGATGGACTATGTCACGATCTCCACCAACGGACTGCGACGCCTCCCGGTCGATGGCTTCGAGAACGTGGCCGTGCAGATCTCGCTCTTCGGCGGCGGACAGCTGGACGACAAGCTCCGCGCCATCAAGCCCGGCGGCCAGAGGTTCACGGGCCTCTTCGACACGGCGCTCCGCAACTACGAGGGTGACCGCCGCGCGTGCTTCGTGTATGCGATCACCGAGGACGGCATCGAGCACATCGAGGATACGGTCCGCCGTATCCATGAGAACGGCAACCGGGTAAGCCTCAATTTCTACAGCAAGTACAACGGCGACGAGCCGCTGCGGATGGAGAACGCGCCGCGCCTCGTCGAAGAGGCCCTGCGCGTGAAGGCGTTGTTCCCGGACACGCTGCTCAGCCACCCGTATTTCATCCGCGCCATCGTCACCGGCGAGTCGCACTGGGGGACCTTCGGCTACGACGTGTGCCCGAGCCTCAGCGTGGATCACCCGGCGCACGCGGCGCGGCTGGCCAACGGCAACCCGGTCCTCCCGCGCTTCAACGCCTGGGCGGCCGACTGCAGCACGGTCAACTTCTGTTGCACCTCGGGGCATTGCGGGGACTGCCGCGACAGCCAGGCCGTGCTGAGCTGGATCCTCGTCAGCCTCGATCGCTTCCGCGAGAGCGGCGGGCACCTGAAGACCTGGATCGAGATCAGCGAGAGCTACTGGAAGCAGTTCTGCTGGGCGCCGTACGATGCGCAGAGCACGCTGGCGCAGCCGCGGCGCGCGCTCCCCCTCGTCTCGAACGCAGTCTGAGCCCTCGCCCGGTACACCCCAAAAAAAGCGATGACTACGCAAGCGCAATCGACGCAGATCCAGCAGCTTTCATTGTACGCGGCGGCGGCGGCCACGTGCGCCGATCGGTACGCCAAGGCGTTCTATCCGATGATCAGGGACGCGGACGAGAAGATGGTCTGCTGTGTCCACGGGGCGGAGGACATGGAGCACTACATCTCGGCCGCGGAGGTGCTGCGCGGCCTCGGCGTCGACCTCGGGAGCGTGGTCGATCGGCCGATCTCCGAGCGGGGGCTGTACGGCGCCGACGTCCTGGAGACGACGGCGAGCTGGCCGGAACGCGCGGTCTTCTCGGCGGTCTTCGAGCGAGCGCTGCTCGCGCAGCTCAGGGAGCTGGCGCGGTCCACCTGCGCGCCGATCGCGAAGATGGCCGGCTCCGCGGTCGCGCGTGAGGAGCGCCACGCCGCGCACGGGCTCGAGCTCCTGCGCAAGGCGTGCGGCGTCGAGGAAGGCCGGGCACAGGCACAGCACGCCGTGAGGCGCATATGGCCTGTGGCGCTCGCGGCGATCGAGGAGGGGGGGCCGCGGCAGGCGTTCGCCGATGCGATGCGCGACGAGCTCGGCGCGCTGGGTCTCTCGGTCCCGGAGTGACAGGCGCGATGGCGCGCGTGGCGATCATCGACGGCGTGAGGACGGGCATCTCGAGGGCCTTTCAGGGCCGCCTCCAGGCCGCGCGTCCGGACGACATGGCGGCCCACTGCATCGACGCGCTGCTCGCGCGCAATCCGCGGCTCGACCCGGCGCGCGTCGACGACTGCGTGATCGGCTGTGCGTTCCCGGAGGGGCCCCAGGGGATGAACCTCGGGCGGAATGCGGCCGTGCTCTCGCGGCTCGGCCTGGGCGTCGCCGGGTTGACGATCAGCCGGTACTGCGCGTCGGGCCTCGACGCGGTAGCTCACGCGGCGAGCTCGATCGCGAGCGGGCAAGCGCAGGTCGTCGTCGCGGGAGGGGCCGAGTCGATCTCGATGACGATGAAGTCCGTGAACGCGTCGAACATCTTCAACCCGGCGATACGCGAGAGGTCGCCCGGCACGTACCTCAACATGAGCTGGGAGGTCCCGACCATCCCCTTCTGGAAGCGGGCTTTCCGCTCGATGGGCGAGGCGGCCGAGGTCATCGCGCGGCGCGAGCGGATCACGCGGGAGGAGCAGGACGGCTACGCCTGGCGCAGCCAGATGCGCACGCTGAGCGCGCAGAGAGCCGGCCTGTTCGACGACGAGATCGCCCCGCTGGCCGTCGACGTCGCCGCGCAGCCGGGCGGGCCTGTCGAGCGCGTCGTGGTCGATCGGGACGATTGCACCCGGCCGGACACGACGCCCGAGGTCCTCGCGACCCTTCAACCGGCGTTTCGCCCCGACGGCTCGGTGACGGCGGGCAACGCGGCCCCGGCCGCCGATGGCGCGTCGTGCACGCTCCTCGCGGACGAGGAGGTCGCCCGGCGCGACGGGCTGGAGATCCGCGGCTTCTTCGCGGGCTACGCCACCGTCGGCTGCGAGCCCGAGCTGATGGCCGTCGGCGCCGCGCGCGCGATATCGAAGCTCCTCGCCGCGCGCGGGCTCTCGGTCCGCGACGTCGACCTCTTCGAGATCAACGAGGTGTTCGCCGCGCAGATCCTCTGCTGCATGCGCGCGCTCGAGCTGGACGAGGCGCGGGTCAACGTGAACGGCGGGGCGATCAGCGTCGGTCATCCGTTCGGAATGACGGGCTCGCGGCTCGTCGGCCACGCGGCGCGCGAGCTGCGGCGGCGAGGGGGGCGGCGGGCGGTCGTCGCGATGTGCGTCGGCGGGGGGATCGGGACGGCGGCGCTCATCGAATCCTCGTCGTGAGGAAGTACTATTGGTCTGAGTGACCGATTGGAGAGCAGTGTAATGTCGATAGCCGATCAAGTGATGCAGATCATCGCCGAGCACCTCGAAAAGGACGTCGAGGAGCTCAACCCGGACGCCTTGTTCGTGCAGGACATGGGCGCCGATTCCCTCGACCTCTCCGAGCTCGTGATCGCGTTCGAGCAGACGTTCAACATCCGCGTGCCCCCCGAGCACGCGGCGCAGATCCGCTCTCCGCGCAGCGCGATCGAGTACATCGAGGCCAGGGCGTCAGGGGCTCCCGGAAAGACGGCGTGAGGTGACGATCCCGATGCGTCGCGTGGTGGTCACGGGGATCGGGTGCGTGTCTCCGCTCGGCAACGATGCTGACACCACATTTCAGAGGCTCCTGGAGGGGCAGTCGGGGATCTCGCGCATCACGCGCTTCGATGCGAAGAATCACCAGGCGCAGATCGCGGGCGAGGTCCGCGGGTTCGACGTGGCGCAGTACGTCCCGTCCCGCAAGACGGCGAAGCACATGGACGTCTTCGTCCGGTTCGCGATCGGCGCCGCGGACATGGCCATCAAGAGCAGCGGGCTGGATCTCGCCGCCTGCGATCGCGAGCGCGCCGGCGCGGTGGTCGGCACCGGCGTCGGCGGCCTCCAGGTGATCGAGGCGCAGCAGCGCGTCTTGCTCGAGCGGGGCCCACGCGCGATCAGCCCCTTCTTGATCCCCATGTTCCTCGGCAATCTCGCCCCGGGGCACCTCGCGATCCACTACGGGCTCAAGGGCCCGAACGTCCACCTCTCGACCGCCTGCGCGACGGGGACGCACGCGATCGGGGAGGCGGCGCACGTCATCCTGCGCGGCGACGCGGACGTCATGCTGGCGGGCGGCACGGAGTCCGGGATCACGCCGCTCCTGGTCGCCGGCTTCTGCGCGGCGAACGCGCTCAGCACGAGGAACGATAGCCCCGAGGAGGCCAGCCGTCCGTTCGATCGCGGTCGCGATGGATTCGTGATGGGCGAGGGGGCGGGCATCCTCGTGCTGGAGGAGCTCGAGCACGCGCGCAGGCGCGGCGCCCCGATCCTCGCCGAGCTCGCCGGCTACGGGCTCACCGACGACGCGCACCATATGACCTCGCCGGACGAGCACGGAGACGGCGGCAGGCGCGCCATGCAGGCGGCGCTCGCGCGCGCACAGGTCAACCCGGAGGACGTCGACTATGTGAACGCGCACGGCACCGCGACGCCGATCGGCGACAAGGTCGAGACCGCGGCGCTCAAGGCGCTCTTCGGCGAGCACGCCACCTCGGGGAAGCTCTGGATCTCGTCGACCAAGTCGATGATCGGTCATCTCCTCGGGGCCGCAGGGGCCGTGGAGGCGATCGTCTGCGTGAAGACGATCCTGGAGGGCAAGGTCCATCCGACGATCAACCTGCGCGATCCAGATCCCGAGTGCGATCTCGACTATGTGGCGAACGAGGCGCGCGACCGCAAGGTGCGCCTCGCGTTGTCGAACTCCTTCGGCTTCGGCGGCCACAACGCGAGCCTCCTGTTCCGCTCGTTCGAGGGATGAGTGTGCCGGCGCTGCCCCCGCACATCACCTTCCTGCAGCGCGGGGTGCTGAACAGCAACAGCGTCGTCGTCCACGCGCCCGACGCGTTCCTCCTGTTCGACACGGGCTACTGTACGGGGGCGCCCGCGCTGGAGCGCGCCGTCGTCGAGCAGGCAGGGCGGTCGCTCGCCGAGCTGGCGATGATCGTCAACACCCATGCGCACCCCGACCACACCGGCGGAAATGCTTACTTGCAAGAGCGATCGCGCTGCGAGATCGTGACGAGCGACATCGATCGCATGCTCATCGAGAGCGGGGACCCGGTCACCTTGATGCGCGACTGGGCCGACCTGCAGTGTCCGTCGTTCCAGGTGACGCGCGCTGTCCGCCCCGGCGAGACGCTCGCCTTCGGCGGGGCCGAGTTCGTCGTCATCGACGGCTCGGGCCACGCGGCGGGCGAGGTGAGCTATTACTGCGCGCGGGACAAGCTGCTCATCTGTGGGGATCTCCTGTGGCAGTCGGGGTTCAGCAACGTCGTCCCGCTCGTCGAGGGGATCGGCGGCCTCGCGCGCCACGAGCGCTCGCTCGCCGCGCTGAGGGCGCTCGACGTGGAGATCGCGATCCCTGGTCACGGGCCTCTGCTCGTGGGGCGAGACGCCGTACGGCAGCGCATCGACGACAGCATCGAGACCATCCGGTTCTACCGCGCTCACAGGGATCGCTGGGCGAGCACGGTCCTCAAGTCGTTCGTCATCATGCACGTCCTCGCCGCGGAGCGCGCCACGCGCGGCGCGTTCGTCGCGCGCTGCGAGCGCTCGCCGTGGTTCCGCGAGCAGGCTGCGCGCTTCTTCCCCGGTCAGGAGCGCCTCCTCGACGCGCTCGTCGACGATCTGCTCGGCAAGCGGATCCTGCGCGCGGAGCACGACCAGCTCACCTGTGCTCTGGTCGCTTGAGGGATCCGGCGAGGACCGCCTCGGCATCCCACGTCCGCCCGGCCCGGGCCGCCTCGGGGCGAAGGCGGACCGTGTCCGTCGGGCGCGGACGGCCCGGCGACGGGCGAGCTGTCGCGGCTCAGCCCTCCAGCGGCGTGTCGAGCGCCTGCCGCCGCGAGAGCAGCCGCAGCTTGCTCAGCGCGTTCTCCTCGATCTGCCGGACGCGCTCGCGGCTCACCGAGAACTTCCCCCCGATCTCGGCCAGCGTGTGCGCCTGCTCGCCGTCGAGGCCGAAGCGGAGCCGGAGCACCTCGCGCTCGCGCGGCGTGAGCGAGTCGAGCAGCGCCCGGACCTGCGTGTGCATGCGCCGGTGCACGAGCACCTCGTCCGGCAACGCCTCCTCGCTCGCGAAGAAATCGCCCGCGCGCGCGCCGTCGTCGTCGCCGATCGGGGCGTCCAGGTACACGGGCTCCAGCGCGATCTCGCGCAGCATGTGGATCTTCTCCACCGAGAGGCCGCTCCGCTCCGCCACCTCGTCCGGCGCCGCCTCGCGCGCGTGCTCCTGCTCCAGCTCCCGGCGGGCCTGCAGCGCCCTGCGCCGGTTCTCGGCGAGGTGCACCGGCACCTTGATGACCTTGCCCTGATACAGCAGCGCGCGCGCCAGCGCCTGCTTGATCCACCACGTGGCGTACGTGCTGAACCGGTAACCGCGCCGGTAATCGAACTTGTCCGCCGCCCGGATCAGCCCGAGATTGCCCTCCTGGATGAGATCGAGCAGCGGCACGCCCCGGTGCCGGAGCTGCCGGGCCGCGGCGGCCACGAGGCGCAGGTTCGCCTCCACGAGCTCGGCCCTGGCCTCCGCCGCCGCGCGGGACGCGCCCATCATCGCCGAGAGCGTCCCCTCGATCGCCGCGCGCTCCCGCCCGGTCGCCCGGGACGCGGCCTCGCAGAGCGCCCGCTCGATGCGCTCCTGGAGGAGCGGCGCCGGGCGCACCTCGGTCAGCCCGGCCGCCAGATCGGCCCGGGCGCGGGCGGCGTCGCGCTCGCCCCGCCGCGACGGCGGCATCGACCGGGCGAGCCCTAGGAGCCGCGCGAGCCGCACCGACGCCGAGCCGCGGAGCCCGTCGTCGGTGTCCGCGTTCAGCAGCAGATCGTTGAGCTCGACCCGCCCCGCCTGCAGATCGTCCGCGATCGCCACGAGCTCCCGCAGCGCGACGGGCGACCCGACCCAGGCCTCGATCGCCGCGCGCTCCGCCGCCTCGATCCGGCGGCCGAGCTCCACCTCGAGATCGCGGCTCAGCGGCGCATTGCCCGAGATCTCCTGGAGGTAGAGCTCGGTCACGTCCTCGGCCGAGCGCGCCGACGGCGCGGCTCGCTCGCGAGCTCGCGTGGCGTGCCGGAGCATGGCCGCGCGGCTGAGGCCGGTCTCCGGAGAGAGCGCGACGCCACCGTCGGCCGTGTCCGCCATTGGTTCTTCGGTCTCGCTCTCCAGGAGCGAGCTCATGGGCTTCTCCTTCATCATCGTTCACTCCACCATGGTGCCCGCACCGCGCGCTGAACCGCCTCGAGGGCTCACCGGAGCGCATGCGCTGGTGCGCTGGGGGGGAGCCTCCACGAGGGCTCACGACCCGATCCGGTCACGCCACGGCAGACGAGAGGGGCGCTCTGCCGGTCTCCGTACAGTAATCACCCGCCGCGTCCGGGGAAGGTCCGCAGCGAGGACGCTCCAGTTATCACGTCACAGCAGCACGGCCAGCGGCAGCACGGCGGGGCGCCGCCCCGGCTCGCGGCGGAAGACGCGCCGCACGCCATGGCTGAGCGCGTCCTCCAGCGCCGGCGCCGCCGTGCGCGCCTCCGGGGGCATCGCCGAGAGCGCCTCCCGCGCGCTCGCGACCGCGGCCTCGAAGAGCGGGCCGCCCTCCTCGAGGTGCGCCACGCCGCGCCCCAGGATTTCCGGTCCGCGCAGGATCTCGCCCGTCTTCCGATCCGCCACGACGAGCACCATCAAGAGGCCCTGACCCGAGATCTGCTCGCGCTCGCGCAGCACGAGCTCGGAGACGTCGAGCCCGCCGCGCGCGTCGAGCCACACCCGCCCGCTCGGCACCGGCTCGCCGAGGCGCATGCGGCCGCCCTCCACGACCAGCGCCTCGCCGTCCTCCACGACGAAGACGCCCGACGCGGGCACGCCCATCCGGAGCGCCGTGCGCGCGTGGGCGAGGAGCATCCGGTACTCGCCGTGGATGGGGACGAAATGCTCCGGCCGCACCGCGTCGAGGAGGATCTTCTGCTCCTCGGCCTGGGCGTGGCCGCTCGCGTGGACCGCGTCGAGGGCGCGGTCGATCACGACGGCGCCCCGCTTCGCCAGCCGGTTCACGAGCTGGCCCACCGCGATCTCGTTCCCGGGGATCGCGCGCGACGAGAAGATCACGGTGTCGCCCGGCTCGATCCGCAGCCCGTGGTAGTCGCCCACGGACATGCGCGCGAGGGCGCTGTTCGGCTCGCCCTGCGCGCCCGAGGCGAGCACGACCAGGCGCTCGGGCGGGAGCGCCGCCGCGACGGCGTCGTCGACGAGCACGCCGGCGGGCACGCTGAGCAGGCCGAGCTCCTGGGAGATGCGCGCGTTGTTCGCGAGGCTCCGCCCGGCGAGCACGACCTTGCGCCCCAGGCCGGCGGCGAGGTCGAGGACGCTCTGGACCCGGTGCACGTTGGAGGCGAAGAGGGCGACGAGGATGCGCCCCTTCGCCTCGCGGAAGCGCCGCACGAACCCCTCGGCCACCGCCGCCTCGCTGACCGACCAGCCCTCGCGCTCGGCGTTGGTGGAGTCGGACAGGAGGGCGACCACGCCGGCGCGGCCGTACTCGGTGAAGCGGCCGAGATCGAGCCGCTCGCCGCCCACCGGGGTGAGGTCGATCTTGTAATCGCCGGTGTGGACGACGAACCCCTCGCCCGTCTCGATGGCGTAGCCGACCGCGTCGGGGATGGAGTGGGTCACGCGGAGCGGCTCGGCCTGGAACGGGCCCACGGCGAAGCTCCGGCGCGGCTCGACCTCGCGGAGCGGCACGTCGATGCCGTGCTCGGTGAGGCGCTCGCGGACCAGCCTGAGCGTGAACCGCGTCCCGTGGACCGGGACGGGGAACTCGCGCAGGAGCGACGGGAGGCCGCCGATGTGATCCTCGTGGCCGTGCGTCACGAGCACCGCGTCGAGCCCGCCCGCCTCGCGCACGTACGTGAGGTCGGGGATCGCGACCTCGACGCCGAGCACCTGGTCGTTGGGGAACATCACGCCGCAGTCGACGAGCACGCGGCGGCCGTCCTCCTCGATGAGCAGGGCGTTCATCCCGACCTCGCCCAGGCCGCCGAGAGGAATGATCCGGACTGCCATGTCGCGCAGCCTAGCACCGCGGATCGCGCGGACGGGCCACACCCCGGGCCGCGACGGGCCGCGACCCCGCCCGGCGCGCCGCCGCCGTGTCGCGCGCCGGGCGACGCGCGCGGGTCGATCCGCCCGTCCGCCGCGCGCGCCAGGCGATCGAGCGCCCTGCGCGCGGAGGGGATTGGATCCGACCCAGGAACGCCGTAGCGTGATGAGAGCTCGTGGCCGACGTCGAGGCAGCTCGGAGGAGTGCGTCGCTGTTCCAGCCGGGCACGCTTGCCCCGTGCGAGCGGCCGGCCTGCGGACACCTGACCCGGGACCTCAGGCCATGACGACGCCGCGCCGGACGATCGCCGTCCTGATCGACAACGTCGTGGGGGACTACCAGTCCGAGCTGCGCGCGGGGGTCGAGCGCGCCGCCGAGGCGCACGACGTCAACCTCCTGACCGTCTTCGGCGACGCGCTCGAGCGCCCTGACGCGGACCAGCCCGCCCGGCGCAGCCTCTATCACCTCCTCGGCCCGGAGAGGATCGACGGCGTCGTCGTCGCCTCGGCGACCCTCTGCCAGCACGCCGGGATCGACGACGTCCGGGAGTTCTGCCGGTCGTTCGCGCCGCTGCCCGTCTGCAGCATCGGCATGGCCATCGACGGTGTCCCGAGCCTCATGGTCGACAACGGGCTCGGGATCGAGCTCTCGGTCGCGCACATGGCCGACGATCACGGGTGCCGGCGCATCGCGTACATCAGCGGGCCGGAGAACCACGAGGAGGCGAGGCTGCGCGCCGCCGCGTACTGGAGGGCGCTCGCGGCGCGGTCGCTCCCGCGCGACGGGCGCCTCTTCGCCCACGGCGCGTTCACGATCAACACCGGGCGCGGCGCCATGCGCGAGATCCTCTCGCGCGGGGTCGAGCCCGACGCGGTCGTCGCCGCCAACGACAGGATGGCCCTCGGGGCGATCGAGGTGCTCGAGGCGCACGGGCTCCGCGTCTCGAGGGACGTCCTCGTGAGCGGCTTCGACGACGTCGGCATCGCGCGCTTCACGAAGCCGTCGCTGACCACCGTCCGCCAGCCGATCAAGCGGCTCGGGGCGCTCGCCGTGAAGACGCTCCTGCGCATGATCGACGGCGAGGCGGTCGAGGCGACGCGGCACGTGCAGGTCGAGCTCACGCGGCGCGAGTCCTGCGGCTGCGGGCGCCACGCGGGCGAGGCGCTGGCGTCTCCGGGCGGGGCGGCGCCGAGCGGGCCGCGCCCGGTCGAGGCCCAGCGCGAGGCGCTGGCGCGCGCGCTGGAGCGGAGCGTGGTGATCCCGGCCGGCGCGCTCGACGGCTGGGCAGGCGAGCTGGTCTGCGCGCTCGACGCGGAGCTCGCCGGGGAGCGCGGCCGGTTCCTCGCGGCGCTCCAGGAGCTCCTCGACGCCGCGCGGCGCGAGGGCGCGCTCCTCGACCAGTTCCAGGCCGCGATCTCGGTGCTGCGCGCGCGGCTCCGCCGGCCGCCCGAGGATGGCGGGGACGCCGCCGCCCGGAGCGAGGCCCTGGAGGCGCTCTGGCACGCGTCGCGCATCCTGATCGCGGGCGCGGCCGTGCACGCCGAGGGGGAGCAGCGGCTGGACGTGGAGCTCGCCGCGGTCGACGTCACCTACGGCGTGCGGGAGTTCGCGGCGTGCCTGAGCCTGCCCGTGCTCAAGGACCTGCTCGCCACGGAGCTGCCGAGGATGCAGTTCTCGCGGGTCGCCGTGTCGCTCTATGACGACACGCACGACACGCACGACACGCACGACGCGCACGACGCGCGGCGCGCCACGATGAGGCCGCTGTTCCTGATGGAGGACGGCCGCGAGGTGGAGGCGCAGGCCGCGCCCTTCCCGGCGCGGCTGCTCGCGCCCCCGGGGTTCTTCGGCTCCCCGACGCGCGCGAGCTTCGTCGTGTTCCCCGTCGCGTTCGGCGAGGTGGAGAAGTACGGCGTCGCGGTGCTCGACGACCGGGCGAACGCGATGATCTACGACGTGCTGCGCCTGCAGCTCGGCTCCGCGATCAAGGCGGCGGCGCTGCACCGGGCGATCGTGCGCGAGGTGGCGCTGCGCGAGCGGCTGGAGCAGGAGCGGGTCCGGGAGGAGAGCCGCGTCGCGGCGCGCATCCAGACCACGCTGGTGCCGAAGGCGCTCCACGTCGACGGGCTCGAGCTCTGCGCGGCCATGAAGCCGGCCGCCGAGGTCGGCGGCGACTACTACGACGTCATCGCGACGCCCGACGGCGGGTGGCTCGGGATCGGCGACGTGGCGGGGCACGGCCTCGCGGCGGGCCTCGTCATGCTGATGATCCAGAGCATGGTCTCGGTGCTGACGTGCAGCGAGCTGACCGCGAGCCCGGCGAAGGTCGTCTCCGCGCTCAACAGGGCGCTGTACAAGAACGTCCGCGATCGCCTGGCGCGCGACGAGCACGCGACGCTGGTCCTGCTCCGGTACGAGCGCGACGGGCGGGTGACGTTCGCCGGCGCGCACGACGACATCATCGTGTGCTCCGCGCGCACCCGGCGCTGCGTGTGCATCCCGAGCACCGGCGTCTGGATCGGCGCGCTGCCCGTCATCGACGCGATGACGCGAGACTCCGAGTTCTTCCTGGAGGACGGGGACGTCCTCGTGCTCTACAGCGACGGGGTGACGGAGGCGCGCAACGCCCACCACGAGCAGTTCGGGCTGGAGCGGCTCTGCGCCGCCATCGAGGCCGTCCAGTCGGCGCCGGCCGACGCCATCTGCGACCGGATCCTGGGCGAGGTCGCGAGCTGGTCCTCGAGCACGGACGACGACATCACGGTCGTCGTCGCGCGGTACCGCGCGCCCGGTCGATAGAGCGGCGCCTGTGTATCCTTTTGCCGCGAGGCTCATGCCTCGTCGGAGGGCGCGGCGGCGGGGCCGGGCTCCTCCGTGTCGCGCAGGCCGTAATCGCGCCTGGCCTGCTCCAGGGTGATGTAGCCGCAGCGCAGGTCGTCGAGCACGCGCGCGCGGCTGCGCCGCGCGGGATCGCCGTAGCCGCCGCCCGTGCCCGTGCGGAGCCGGCAGAGCTCACCGCGCTTGAGGAGGTGACGGGCGCACTTGCCCAGCGCGATCCGGCGGCCGTCCTCGTGCACGAGCTCCACGGTGTTGGGCGAGCCCTGCTGTCCGCCGTTCAGCCCCCACGGCGCGAACCTGTGCCGGCCGAAGGTCGCCGTGACCCGCGCCCACGCCGACGTGACGCGGTAATCGCGCACGAGGCCCCGACCGCCGCGGTGCTCGCCCGCCCCGCCGTCGACGATATCCAGGGCGTACTGCTCGACGCGGACCCCGTACCGCGTCTCGCAGATCTCCACGGGGATCATGTAGGTCTCGCCGTCGCCCGCGCAGACGAGCCCGTTCTCGCCGTCCTTGTCCGCGCCCGCCCCCCAGCCGCCCGCCTGCGGCTCCACGAGGAGATATGGAGTCCCGTCGTCGGGGTGGATTCCATGGATGATCGTGCCGCAGACGGACAGGAAGTGCCCTGCGGTCAGGCGGCGCGGGACGAGCGGCGCCATGGCCTTGCAGACGAGGTCGGTCGCGTACTGCGCGGTCTCCCAGTAGGTGGAGACGGGCGCCGGCCTCTCCGCGGTGAAGATCGTCCCCGGAGGGCAGACGACGTGGACCGGCCGGAACACGCCCTCGTTGGACGGGAGCAGGGGATCGGTGATCGCCTTCCAGGCCTGGCGCACCGCCGAGCACAGGCTGGTGCGGCCGCAGTTGATCGGCCCCGGCACCTGGGCGGTCGTCCCCGTGAAGTCGCAGACGAAGCGGTCGTCGAGGGTCACCTTCACCCGCACCTCGAACGGGCCGTTGCCGATGCCGTCGTCGTCGATGAAGTCGGTCGCCTCGTAGGTCCCGCGCGGGAGCCTCGCGAGCTCGAGGCGCGCCCTGCGCTCTCCCTCGTCGAGGAGCTCCTCCATGGCGCAGAGCACGGTGGCCTTGCCGAACTTGCGGAGGACGCGGTGGAGCGCGCGCTCGCCCACGCGCAGCGCGCCCACGCAGGCGTGGAGATCGCCGAGCGTCGCGTCGGGCGTGCGGACGTTGGCCCGGATGAGCTCGAGGAGCCCCTCGTCGGGCCGACCCGCCTTGAAGAGCTTGATGCCCGGGAACTGGAGGCCCTCCTGGAACACGTCGGTCGCGTCGGTGGTCCAGGAGCCGGGATCCTTGCCGCCCACCTCGGTCCAGTGCGCCTTGTCCACGGCGAACGCGACGAGCTCGCCCTCGTGGAAGATCGGCAGGATCAGCGCGACGTCGGAGAGGTGCGTGCCGCCGCCCACGTAGGGATCGTTCAGGATGACGATATCGCCGCTCGCGAGGCGCTCTCTCCCCATCTTGTCGAGGACGTGGGCGACGCCGAAGCCCAGGGCGCTGATGAAGTCGGCGACCCCGTTGCCCTGGGAGAGGAGGTTTCCGCGCGCGTCCGTGAGCCCGGTCGCGTAGTCGAGGACCTCGTAGATGATCGGGCTCATGGCGGCGCGCTTCAGCGCGTGGAACATCTCGTCGCCCGCGGCGATGAGCTCGTTCTTGATGATCTCCAGCGTGAAGGGGTCGATCCGAGCTTCTCGGCTCATGGTGGGCTCCTCGGCAAGGGGGCGTGGGGTCGTGGCGCGGTTCACCCGGCGGAGGGCACGTCGATGCGGAGGCTGCCCTGCTCGTGCACCGTGAGGCGATCTCCCGGGTAGAGGACGGTCGAGGCGGCCGGCTCCTCGACGATGGCGGGCCCCTCGACGCGCATGCCGGGCCGCAGGCGAGCGCGCTCGTAAAGGGGGCAGTCCAGGATCCCGAGATCGTCGAAGTCGACGGTGCGAGCGCCCTTGCGGGCGGGCGCGGGATCCAGGGGTGAGCGCTCGAGCCGCGAGGGGCGCGGCCTGTCCACGGCGCCGAGGGCCGCGACGTGGAGGCTCACGATCTCGACCGCGGCCTCCAGGCGGAACGTGGTGCGCTGCTCGTGGAGCGCGTGGAAGCGCTCGATGGCCTCCTCCAGCGCCGCGCTGTCCAGCGCGCCGCCGGGGAGGGGGATCATGACCGTGTGCTCCTGGCCGACATAGCGCATCTCCGCGTGGCGGCGCGCGGAGACGCGGCCGGGGTCGACCCCTCCCCGGGAGACGCGCGCGGCGACCTCGAGCTCGGTCTCGCGGAGGAGCGCCGCGAGCGCCGCGGCCGAGGTCGGCTCGGCGCGCAGCATCACGGTCCGCACGAGATCGGCCCGCAGATCGGCCATGAGCATGCCCCAGGCCGAGAAATGGGCCGGCGCGACCGGGATGACGACCCTCCGGATGCGCAGGCTGCGCGCCAGCGCCGACGCGTGCATCGGGCCGCCGCCCCCGAAGGCGACGA
The DNA here is from genome assembly GCF_004135735.1 of Sorangium cellulosum. Classification (GTDB taxonomy): domain Bacteria; phylum Myxococcota_A; class Polyangia; order Polyangiales; family Polyangiaceae; genus Sorangium; species Sorangium cellulosum_F. The sequence goes on from NZ_CP012670.1 coordinate 3,069,794, forward strand.
GCGTGAACTCCCGCGGATCGAAGCCGCGGCGGAGGGACACGAGCCGGAGCAGGCTCTCCATGGTGGCGTGGGCCAGCCGGAGGATCCCGCGGGCGGCCTCGGCCTCGGTGAGGCCGAGGGGCGCGGCGATGCGGCCGATGGCCCTCCGGGCGGCCTGCACGTCGAGCGGGATGGCGCCGCCGAGGAAGTACGCCGGGTTGATCCGGCCGCACAGGAGGCTCGCGTCCGTGGTGGTCGGCTCCTCGCCCCCGCGGCCGTAGCAGGCCGGCCCGGGCGCCGCGCCGGCCGACCGCGGGCCGACCTCCAGCCGTCCGGCCGCGTCGAGCCGGGCGATCGAGCCGCCGCCGGCGCCGATCTCCGCGAGGTCGATCACCGGGATCATGACGGGGTATCCGGGGGAGGTCGGGGTCCACTCCACCTTGTACTCGGTGGTGATGCGCGCCTCGCCGCCCTGGAGCACGGCGCTCTTGGCCGTCGTGCCCCCGATATCGAGGGAGATGAGGTCGCGCTCGCCGAGGAGCTGCCCGAGCGCGACGGCGCCGAGGACGCTGCCGGCCGGCCCGGACTCGACGAGGCGGATGGGCGCGGCGCGCGCCTCGGCGAGGGGGGCGATGCCGCCGCTCGATTGCATGACGTGGAGCGCGGGGCCCGGCGCGCCGCGCTCGGTCAGGCTGCGCTCCAGGCGGCGCAGGTACGCGCCGGCGAGCGGCTGGACGTACGCGTTCAGCACCGTGGTGCTGGTGCGCTCGTACTCGCGCCACTCCCGGGTGATCTCGGAGGACGCGCTCACGGGCGCTCCGGGGGCCTCTTCCCGGGCGAGCTCGGCGGCGCGGCGCTCGTGGGCCGGGTTCCGGTAGGCGTGGAGGAAGCAGACGGCGATCGCGCGGGCGCCCTGCTCGAGGAGCGCGCGCACGCCGCGCCGCACGTCGTCCTCGTCGAGCGGCGTGAGCACCTCGCCCTTGTGGCTCATCCGCTCGGTGACCTCGAGGCGGAGATCGCGGGGGACGAACGGCGCGGGTTTGCGGAAGGCGAAGTTGTAGATGTCCGGCCGGTTGGCGCGGCCTATCTCCAGCACGTCGCGGAAGCCCCGCGTCGTGAGCAGCCCGGTGCGGGCGCCCGTGCGCTCGGTGAGGGCGTTGATGATCAGGGTGGTGCCGTGGATGAAATAGCGTATCCGGGCGGCCTCCACGTGCGCTGAATCGAGCGTCTGGAGGACACCGCGCGTGAGGGCGTCCGGCGTGGTGGGGACCTTGGCCAGCGAGAGCTCCCCGGTCTCCTCGTCGAGGGCGACGAGGTCGGTGAACGTCCCGCCGATGTCGCTGGCAACACGCATGAGCAGGCCTTCCTGGGCGGGCCGGCGGCCCGATCCGGGGCAGGGGGGTGGCGGCAGCGCCGCCTCGCCGGCGCGCCGCGGCCGGGGTGCCGTGGCAGCGCGGCCGTTCCGGGACGGGGCGATCCGTGTGCCCCGGGCGCGCCTGCGTCAATGGCGGTCGCCGGGGCGCGCCGGGGGCGGCCGGCCGCCGCTCCGGGGCTGCGCGTCGAGCGGCAGGTGTCGCGCGGCGCGTGGCGCTTCGCTCGGCGCTCGGAGGTCGCCCAAGATGGGTCCCAAGAGGACCGGGAGTACATGATGAGCACCGAGAACCTCTATGAAACGTGGCGAGAGCGCTTCCGCGAAGAGTGCCGGAAGCTCGGCCTGGATGAAGGGCGCAAGCGAGGCCTGGATGAAGGGCGCAAGCGAGGCCTGAATGAAGGGCGCAAGCAGGTCCTTCGTGAGGTCTACGAGGCGCGCTTCGGCCCGATGCCCGCGAACCTGGTCGCGATCCTCGAAGCGACCGACGACGAAGCCCGGCTGAAGTCATGGAACGTCCTGGCCGCCGTCGGCTCCGCCGAGGAGTTCGCTGCCGCACTGGCGGCCGGTAGCAACAACGGCGGCTGAGCCGCGCTGCACCCCACCTTCCAGCCCTGGTGTCGTCCCGGAGGGCCGTCCATTCCTGAACGATCCTCCGTACGACCCCGTAATTCGAAGCGGGCGGCCTCACCTCGGCCTGCGTGTCCGTTCGCGCGGGGGTGCCCGCAGGATGGGCTCTGAACAACCCTGACGGGACGGAAGCCGGCGTTCGCCTGGGTTCGAGCCGGCGTCCGCGAGCCCCTCGGCCGCCGCCTCCCTGGCGGCCGCCACCCCCGCCGCCGCCTCCGCCACCCGTCCTGCCGCGCAGATCCCCGAGATCCTGCGCCTCCCCGCCTGGCACGCCGTTCGCGAAAGAGCCCCGGCATGCAGGCCACGGCGCTCACGTTCTCTCTCCTCGGGCTCGACGCGCACCCGATCCGCGTGGAGGTCGACTCGGGTCGCGGTCCGTCGTTCTTCCAGATGGTGGGCCTCGCCGAGGCGAGCGTCCGCGAGAGCCGCGTGCGCGTTCGTGCGGCGCTCCAGCAACTGGGCGTCGAGCTCGACGAATACGTGATCACCGTGAACCTCGCCCCGGCAGACCTGAAGAAGAGCGGCGGCGCTTACGACCTTGCCATCGCGATCGCCGCGCTCGCGGCGCTCGGCAAGATCCCCGCCGAGGGGCTCGATCGGACAGGCCTGCTCGGCGAGCTCTCCCTGAGCGGCGCGGTGCGTCCGGTCCGCGGCGTCCTGCCCGCGCTGCGCGGCGCGGCGGCGCTGGGGATCGCCCGCGCGATCGTGCCTCAGGGCAACGCGCGCGAGGCGGCGAGCGTCCCCGGCATCGACGTGCTCATCGCGGAGCACCTCGGCCAGGTCATCGCCCACCTGCGCGGCGACACACCCCTCCCCGGCGCCGGCTCGGTCTCGACGACGCCGGTCGAGCCGAGCGCCGCGGCGGTCGACCTCGCCGAGGTGCGCGGCCAGCACGGGGCGCGCCGCGCGCTCGAGATCGCGGCGGCGGGCGCGCACAACCTGATCATGATGGGCCCGCCCGGCAGCGGCAAGACGATGCTCGCTCGCCGACTGCCCACGATCATGCCGCCGATGTCCTACGAAGAGGCGCTGGACATCACCGCGATCCACTCGGTCGCCGGCCTGCTCTCTCCGGACAGGGGCCTCGTCACGACTCGCCCCTTCCGCGCCCCGCACCACACGGTGAGCTCCGCGGGCCTGGTCGGCGGCGGCGACCCGATCCGCCCCGGCGAGGTCTCGCTGGCCCACCATGGTTGCCTGTTCCTCGACGAGCTCCTCGAGTTCCGGCGCGGGGTCCTCGAGGCGCTGCGCGAGCCGCTCGAGGAGGGCACCGTCGCCCTCTGCCGCGCCCGCGCCCGCGTCGTCTTCCCCGCGCGCCCGATCCTGGTCGCCGCCATCAACCCCTGTCCGTGCGGCTTCCACGGAGATCGACGGGACCGCTGCGTCTGCTCCGTCGACCGCGTGCGCGCCTACCGCGCGCGGCTGAGCGGCCCGCTGCTCGACCGCATCGATCTCCAGATCGCGCTCCCCCCGGTGGATGTCGCCCACCTCTGCGCGCCGGAGAGCGCGCCGCGCGACGGCCGGTCGCCGCGCGGGGCGGCCCACGCCCCCGAGAGCTCGGCGGCGGTGCGGGCGCGCGTGGTCGCGGCGCGGGCCGCGCAGCGGGCGCGCCGCGAGGCGGGGGAGGTCGCGGCGGCGCACAACGCCGAGCTCGGCCCGCGCGACCTGGCGCGCGTCGCCATGCCCGACGCCTCGGGCGCGCGCGTGCTCTCGTCGGCGGTGGAGCGGCTCGGCCTCTCGGCGCGCGCCTACACCAAGGTACTGCGGGTCGCGCGCACGCTCGCCGACATGGACGGGAGCGACGCGGTGCGGGCGGCGCACGTGGCCGAGGCGATCGGAGCGCGGCTGTTCGATCGCGAAGCAGGCTCCGGCCCGCCGCCCGCGGCGGCCGCGGGCGCCTGAGCCCGCGCCGCGCGCTCAAGGACGTTGCGCCCGGGGAGCCCCGGGCGCGATCGCGGCCGCCCCGACGGCCGCGCTGGATGGATGTCCGCGCGCTCGGGGGCGCGCACCGAAGACACGCACGAGAAGCAGCTTCGACAAGGGAGATACCGAGATGATGATCGAGATGGCCGAGAAGCTCCGCACCGTCAGGACCGTGGTGGGCACCATCGAGAAGCAGTTCGGGAAAGGGGCGATCATGTCGCTGAACGAGGACGCCGAGGCTCGAGACATTGGCCTGATCCGGACCGGCTCGCTGTCGCTCGACGCGGCCCTCGGGATCGGCGGCTATCCGCGCGGGCGCATCGTGGAGATCTACGGGCCCGAGTCGTCGGGGAAGACCACCCTCACGCTGCACGCCATGCGCGAGGCGCAGCGGGCGGGGGGCGTCGCCGCGTTCATCGACGCCGAGCACGCGTTCGACGTCACGTACGCGCGGTCCATCGGCGTCGACATCGACCGGCTGCTCGTCTCGCAGCCGGACAACGGCGAGCAGGCGCTCGAGATCGTCGAGATGCTCGCGCGCTCCAGCGCCGTCGACGTCATCGTCGTCGACTCGGTCGCGGCGCTGACGCCCAAGGCCGAGATCGAGGGGGACATGGGCGAGTCGCACATGGGCCTGCAGGCGCGGCTGATGAGCCAGGCGCTCCGCAAGCTCACGGGGATATGTCATCGCACGGACACGACGCTCATCTTCATCAACCAGCTCCGGCAGAAGATCGGCGTGGTCTTCGGCAACCCCGAGGTGACGACCGGCGGCAACGCGCTCAAGTTCTACGCGAGCGTGCGGCTCGACGTGCGCCGGATCGGGCCGGTGAAGGTGAGCGACGAGGCGATCGGCTCGCGGACGCGCGTCAAGGTGGTGAAGAACAAGATGGCCCCCCCGTTCCGAGAGGCCGAGTTCGACATCCGCTGGGGCGCGGGCATCGACGGGGCGGCGGACCTCATCGACTTCGCCTGCCAGCTCGGCGTGGTGGAGAAGAGCGGCGCGCACCTGTCGTTCGGGGGCGAGCACATCGGGCAGGGGAGGGAGCGCGCCCGCGAGGCGCTGCTCGGCAAGCCGGCGCTCGCCACGTCGCTGCGCGCCGCGGTCGACGCGGCGACGCCGGCGCGGCCCGGCGCGAGCGCGGCGATGGATGCCTGAGCCGGGGAGGCGGCGGGCCCGGCGGTCCGGCGCCGCCGGGGCCGCGCCTCGCCTTCAGCGATGAACCCGCGCCTCGCCTTCAGCGATGAACCCGCGCCTCGCCTTCAGCGATGAACCCGCGTCTCGCGGGGCGGGGCGAGGCGCGGCACGGCAGACGACGGACACGACCGCGGCGGCGAAGGACGGGAGTCGACGCCGCGGCTGACGACATCACACGACCACCGAGCCACATACCTGGAGCACATCATGAACGAGGGACTGAACAAGGTGATTCTCATGGGCAATCTCGGCGCGGATCCGGAGCTGCGCTACACGGGGAACGGCACGCCGGTGCTTCACATGCGCATGGCGACGAACGAGTCGTTCCTCGACAAGAACAAGGAGCCCAAGGAGCGCACCGAGTGGCACAACATCGTGTTCTGGGGCCCGCGCGCCGAGGCGCTCGCGAAGGTCCTGACCAAGGGGGACGGCGTGCTCATCGAGGGCGGGCTGCACACGTCGAGCTACGACAAGGACGGCATCCGGCGCTACCGCACCGAGGTGATCGCGCGGGACCTGCGCTTCACCGGGCGCCGGCCGGTGGGGCAGGCGCTGCCGGGGCCGGACGACGACGGCGAGCCGACGCAGCCCGGGGCCGGGGTGGCGACGACCGCGCGGCTCGGGAAGAACGGCGCGCGGGGGCGGCCGCCGGAGGTGCCCGTGCTGGATGAGCTGCCGTACTGAGCGCAGCCGGAGGGACGCCGCGAGGCGGTGGCCTCTGGCCGCCTCGCGGCGCGCCGTGCATGCAATGCTCGAGTGCGTGACCGTATCCGTTCCGTAGACCGCATCGTCGCGTGATGCGCGCCATCAGCCATCGTTCCGTTGTGCCGCCCTAGCGCGGCAATCGGCACGGCTTGGCGCAATTCGGCGCAAATTCAGGAGCTCCGTGGTCGACGCTGAGCTCTAGCTGGACGGAATCAGCGGGAGACGAGATCCTTCATCCAGGGCACGTCGGGGGTCGCTCGCAGGATCGCGCCGTTCCATTCCCTGTCGGTCATGCGCTCGAAGCTCTCGGTGACGGCCTCGAAGTACGACGAGGCGAGCCCCACGAACGCGCGCGACGGGCCGCCGCAGGGATCGGCCGTCACGACCATGAGCCGCGGCAGGCCGGTGCCCACGTGCAGCACGCGGCCGACCGGCGTGCCCACGTCGTCGGTCGGTTGCGTGTGCACGTCGGCGATCGTCGGGTCCTGCTCCAGGCTCTTCGTCACGTCGAAGAAGAGCTGTCTGTACCACCCCTCGAGGCCCCTGATCTCACCGCAGTCGCCCCGGTCGATCCTGACGGCCTGGTTGATGAACTCGAGGTGCTCCTCGGTGAGGGGCAGGCCGGCGCGCTCGTTCTCGGCCATCTCGCCGAGCGTCCGCGCGACGTCGCGGAGCCGCGAGAAGTACGCCGGCAGCCTCTCCGCGAGCTGCGGCGCGCGCGACAGATCGAGCGCGCCGATGACCTCGACGCCGTGATCGGCCAGCTCGGCGATACGCGCGAAGAACCCCGGGTACGGGTCCACGTACGCGTCCGGGAACTCGCACGTGGCCCCGTCCGTGTACGACGGCTTGGCGTAGAGCAGGGTGTCGTGGCGGAGCTCGGCCCAGGAGGCGAGCTGGGTGTTCAAGAGGCGCCGGCCCCACGCCTCGGTCTTCGCCACCCCGGGCAGCCCCTCGCCGTCGCCGATCGCCCGCGCCGGCGACAGCTCCCGCAGCGCGCCGAGCCAGCGGTTATAGAGGTTCTTGCCCCAGAAGTCCTCGGGGTGCGCGTCGACGAGCACGCGCATCATGTGCAGGTCGGACGCGTAGTCGAACCGCCCGAGCTCCGGCGCGAGGAGCTGGCCCGCCTGGTCGTTGCCGAGCGCGGCGAAGGCCACGTCGAGCGGATTCGGCATCATGCGCTTCACGGCGCCGTCCTTCACCCGGTCGTGGACCACGTTCGAGAAGACGTGGGCGTCGACCACGTACCGCTGGCCGAGCAGCGCGAAGCTCGACGGGAGAGGCGTCGTGCCCTCGTCGAGCCCGTTGATCAGGATGTGGCTCGCGATCCGCTGCGTGCCGTGGCCCTCCTTCACGAGGACCTCGGCGATCCGCGCGTCCGGGACGCCGGCGAGGCCCGAGGCGTCGCTGAGGCCGAGGTCCTCGAGCAGGTCGTCGAGCTCGGGTAGCGTCATGAAGTCGCTCTCGCCGACGAAGGCCTGGATCGCGTCGTCGATGCGCTCGTAGCGGGCGAGGGTCTCCGCGTCGGCGAGGGCGCGCAGCGCGTACGCGCCCTCGAGCTGCCGCCGCTGCACGCGCTGGGCGCCGTCCGGCTGGGCCTCGAGGAAGCGGAGATCCACGCGGCCGAGCCACATCATGCTGCGGAAGTAGCGCGCGAGCTCGGGGTGCTGCTCGTCGACGTAGTGGCCGCGCGGCTCGAACTGCGAGAAGTCCATGAGCCGCTCGGCGCCGAACAGGCGCACCTCCGCCATTCCCTGGTGGGCCTCGGCGCCCGCGACGAGCTCGTCGATCGCCGCGGCGCTGGCGCCCGCGACGGGGGCGACGGGCTCGCCGTCGAGCAGCGCGAGCGCGACGGCGGTGAAGAGATCCGCGTCCGCGCGCGCCTCGTCGCCGAGCGCTCCCCCGCCGCCCGCCGCGAGCCGCGCGCGCATCTGCTCGAGCATCTCCCCGAGCTCGGGCGCGAGCGAGGCGAGCTCCACCTCCTTCAAGATCGCGTTGTACGAGCGGTGGACCGCGTACAGGATCGAATCCGCGGACACGTAGAGCGGCAGGTCGAGCGCGTAGATGCTGTCGTAACCGTAGGCGAAGGTCGGGAATGACTTCTTGCTCGATATGACGAAGCCGTTCTCGGAGAGCTTCGCGAGCTCGTCCTCGTCGAGGGCGAGCACGGTGCTCTGGATCAGCGCGAGACCCTCGGCGTCCGCCGGCGCGTAGGACAGGCCCGAGGCGAGGGACACGGGGTACTTCGCGGCGAAGCCCTCGGCGGTCATGCTCGCCGACGCCTCCCGCTCGGCGAGCAGCGCGTCCAGCTCCGCCTGCTGCTCGGGCCCGAGCGCCGAGTGCGGCTGGTCCGGCGGCTGGTCCGACGGCTGATCCGGCGGCTGATCCGGCGGCTGCTGGGTGCCGTCGACGCTGGGCGCAGGCTGGATCTCCTCGCCCGCGCACCCGACGGCGAGGGCGACCACGATCGGGATGACCTCCAAGCGAAAAAGCATGTTGCGCATCGTGCTCCTCTTCCCGGTGCGCGCCCCTGAACCCGGAGCGCAACGCGCCATGCGGAAAGCAAAGAGGGTGCCGTCGGCGAGGGCGCCGCAGTCCGAGGACGCGGAGGTCGTCGAGCGCGAGTTTCTGGACATGGCCGGCCATCGCGCTCCCGCCGCCGCGAGCGCGCAACCCAGGAATCACGCAATGACGATGGATGACCTCGCGACGAGCGCCGCCAGCCCGGGCACGCCGCATCCTGACAGCCGCCCACGCTGGACGCGGCTCGCCCTACCCCAGATCAGCGCCGCCCGTGCGCTTCAGGCAGCGCCAGGCGGCGCGGCGAGCTCGCTGGAGCCGAGCGGTGACGCTCTTCGCTGTTGCTGCAATTGTTCAGCTTATGCGCTGATTTGTCGCGCATGGCGGCACCGCGCAGCGCCGTGCGCTGGTGTCCAGGTGATATGTTCCGCGCCATGCGAGCGCGTTCCTTGGCCTGGTCTTTTGCATTGCTCACGCTGACGGCGACCCTCGCCGCCGGTTGCTCTGGATCTTCTGACGACGGAGGCACCGGCGGCGGTGCGGCGGGATCCGGTGGGCTGCCGGACGCGAGCGGCTCGGGGGGCGACGACGCGAGCGGGAGCGGCGGCTCGACCACGGGCGGCACCGGCGGAACCGGTGGCGGCGCCGTCGGCGCGGGCGGCGGCTCCACGACAGGAACGGGCGGCGGCGGAGCGGGAGGTAGCGGCAGCGGCACGGCCGGCGGCGGCACGGCCGGCACCGGCGGCACGGCCGGCACCGGCGGCACGGCCGGCACCGGCGGCACGGCCGGCACCGGCGGCACCACGAACCCGGGCTCCGAGCTCGGCGCCGGCACCATGAGCGGCTCCGGCAGCTCGAGCGAGCGGTACGAGACGGGCCTCGTCTCGCGCGACGACACGCCGTACGTGCTCATCACCAACGGCTGGGGCCCCGGCTTCGGCAGCCACACCATCTCGTGGGAGGGCACGTCGTTCACGGTGCAGAGCATGAGCGGCTCGGCCGGCGCGATGGGGCAGCCCGCCTCGTACCCGACCGTATTCTGCGGCCGCTACTCGGTGAGGGAGGTGCCAGCGTGCGGCTTGCCGGCGCCGGTCGGATCCATCACGAGCCTGCGCACCGGCTGGCGCTGGGCCAAAAATGGCAACGAGGGCGAGTACAACGCCGCCTACGACATCTGGATGGGCAACGGCACGCAGCTCCAGGGCTACCTCATGGTGTGGCTGCGCGATCCGCCGAGCTATCAGCCCGCCGGGCAGCCGAACGCTGCGCACCAGGGCGTGACGGTCGCGAACGTCCCAGGCACGTGGAACATCTGGAACGGGATGGTGAACGGCCTGCCGATCGTGAACTGGGTGCGCGCCGAAGGGAACGACAGCTCCGAGATCGAGTTCGACGTCATGGACTTCGTGCGCGACGCGGAGATGCGCGGCCTCAGCGTGCCCGGCAACCAGGTGAACGCGGTCGCCGTCGGGTTCGAGATCTGGGAGGGCCCGATCACGAACCTGCAGAGCCTCGACTTCTACGTTCACGTGAACTGAGCGCGCGCTCCGCGCCTCGAGTCGGCGCGCGCCGCCTCGGTCACCTTGTCGCACGCGACCCCCCATCAACCGCGCCGGCGCTGCGCCTCATCACCGCGCGCCGCGCGCGCAATCACCGCGCGCCGCGCGCGCAGGCGCGGCGAGCCCCCCTCATGGCTCGGTTGCGCCACCATCACGAAGCCTCATTGCGTGACGCTGGAATCTAGCTGGACTCGATCTCCAGCGCTGACCTTGCGCACGACGGCGCTCCACGGGGGCGTGGGTGGGCGGCGAAACCCGCGCACGTCCGAGTCGACGGTTCGAGGCGTCCATCAAGCGGTGGACGGTATCCGGTGGTGCCGGCCGAGGAGCCCATGTGTCCTACATGAGCCCATGAAAATGATGGTCTGACTCACCAGGATGCTCGAAGTGTGTTGACGATTGCCTTGTGATAACAGTAATCATTGGATGCTAGGCTCGACCCGACCAGGTGTGATTCTCTGGCTGTGCCCAATCGACCTCCTTGACCGAATCTGCTCGGCCTGCGGAATGGCAATGTAGTAACCGTTCACCGAGGTACCTCATGCTCCGTAACGCGGCTCGTTTTCTGATGGTTTCTGCTGCTGCTTCTCTCGTCTCGCTGGGCTCCGCCTCGGCCGAGGCGTGCAGTGATGTCGCCGACGCGGCGCTCGCCCTCATCGCGAGCCAAACGCCGTCCGGTAATGGTGCTTCGTTCTTCACGCTCGCCATGAAGACCCAATCGGGATATTCGAGCGGCGACATCGCCCAGCTCTGGGGCTCGACCAGCCCGGACTCCAATCTCTACTACAACCACATCCTCGCGGGGAATCACTTCACGCAAGTCACGAACATCGCCGATATCGCCGCCGGTGACATCATGGTCATCGACGAGGTGTGGGAGAATGGCGTCCGGAAGTACTCGGGGCACACCGTGATCGCGACAGGGCCTGCGGAGCCCATCACCGCGATGAACCCGGTCTACTCCGGTACGCTCCAGTACGCCTTGCCGATCGCCGACGCCACCTCCTCGGTCCACGGCTGCAGCAGCTTCTACGAGGACAGCCGCTGGCCGGACGGCTGCACCACCGGCACGTTCACGGCGGGGCCGGGGACGGCCTTCATGCGTCTCTACGCGGATGCCACCACGGGAGCGCTGGAGGGGTACACCTGGAGCGTCACCTCGGGCGGCACGTACTACTCGCCGAGCAAGCGCCCCTACGCGATCGGCAGGCTGACGTCCTGCTTCCCGACCCCGGACGACGTCTGATCGCTCCTCACGAGCGCGCCGGCGCGCGGTGATCACCGCGCCCGCGCCGGCGCGGGCCCCCCGGGCGACCTCGAGGCCTCGTGCCCTCGAGGCCCCGCGCCACCCGAGATCGCCCATCCCGAGCGCCCTCCCCCCGCCCTCCCTGCGCGGGGGCCGAGCGTGCTCCAGGGTAGGCGCTGTCTGACGGACGTCGCGAGCGGCCGGAGCCCAGGGAGAGCGGGCGAGGAGACCTGCCGTATTTCGAGGGAGCTCTGCCGACGGCTCGGGCCGCGCGGCCGCTCGTCGGAGGGAGCCTAGCGCATGCCGTGCTTCTGACCCTGCGATGGCACGCGGCAGAGCTGGGCAACGCCGCGGCCGCTCAGCTTCTCGCGGCCCACCTCGAACTGAGGCACGTACATGCAGAACCGGCCGTCTTTCTCGGTCGTGATGCTCGTCCGCCGCGAGATCATGTCCTCGAGCTCCGAGCGGGTGATGGGCGTATCCGTCTTCAGGGTGTCCTTCACGCGGATGTCGGCCTTGTCCGGGCAGCTCACGGACGCCGTGAGGGTCAGGTTCGGCTTCACCTTCTCCTGGTCACCAGCGCCTGCCTGGCCACCGGCCTGGGCGCCGGCCTGCGCCTGACGGCCGCTGGAATCCTGATCCTGGGCGGCGCCGCCGGTCCTGCCCTGGGCACCCGGGCCGCCCCGTCCTTGACCGCTGTCGCCAGGCTGGGCTCCCGAGGGCTGCTGCGATTTGCCCGCCTTGGTCTGCTCGATCTTGCCGTCGACGGAGGCGGTGTAGGTGCAGCCGTCCTCGACCGGATACGAGATCCGCTCGTGGAGCCTCATCGCTTGTTTCTGCTTCCCCTGGTCCTTCTGGCCCTGGTCCTTCTGGCCTTCCTCCTTGCGCTGCGCGCGCTCGCCGCCGCTCGCCCCAGGCTGGCCGCCCTGCTGCGCGCTGCCTTGCTGCTGCGCGCCGCGCTGCTGCTGCTGAGCGCCGCCCTGCTGCTGTTGAGCGCCGCCCTGCGCGCCCGATTCGCGCTGCTGCGGAGCACCCGAGCTGCCCGTCTGAGCGGCCGCGAGCGCCGGCACGGCTGCGAGCGCGCCCAAGGCGAGCGCGAGATGGATGGATCGATTCGACTTCATAGTACCCCCACCGTGAGACCTGCTTCAGATCGTGTTCGACGCCGTCATGGCCGGGCGTCCACCTAGGCCGCCTGCTCCCACACCTTCCTCGACAGCGCGTCCTTGATCCACGCGAGGTGCCGCTGCTCGTCGGCGCGATTGCGCTCGACGACCGCCCGCGCCTCGACCGTGAGCGCCTCGTTCAGCGCCGCCTCGTACTTCCGGTTCGTGAGCTCCTCGTTGCCGCGCATCGCGAGCAGCGCGCTCTGGTCTCCGAAGCTCGTGATCGCCGTGAAGCCCTCGATGAGCTTGCCCTTGAGATCGCGTGTCTGCGCCGGGGCGCCGCCGAGCGACGTCACAAGCGCGCTCAGGTCCGTCACGTGGCGCGCATGATCGTCCCTGAACCTCGCGAGGGGCTCCCTGACCGACGCGCGCTCGCACGCCTCGACGGCCTGATCGTAGGCGGCGATCGCGTCGCGATCGAGCTGGATGAGATCGTTGAGGACCTCGATGACGTCTCTCGCCATGATCGACTCTCCTTCCCGGGGCAGCGCTCCGCTCCTGCCCCCCGGTCCAGCACCTTGGGCCATTGCGCGGGGACGCAAGCCGTGCGCGACGCTTCGAACCGGGGGCGAGGGCCGGGCGCGCAGCGCTCGGCTCGACCGCCGCGGGGCGCCGCGCACGGCGGCCGCGGCGGGCGGCCGCGGCGGGCGGCCTGGCCGTCGATCGGGCCGGCGCGCTCGACCTGGCGCGGACCGTGAACCCCGGCGGGAGACCTCGCCGTCGTCGTCGCCCGCCGCCGGCGACGGCATCACGGAGATGGGATGAGCCCGTGAGGCGCTCCCCGCCACGATCAAGGATCGGGCGCGCCGCTGCCCGCCGCGGGACCCGTGGCGGCGGGGCGGCTCGGCGGCTCGTCGGCGGGGGACGCGCGGCGCGCGGCGTCCGCGGCGCCGGTCGCAGGCTGCGCGGCCCGGCGGGGCTGCGGCGCGAGCGGGATCGTGATCGGCTCCTCGATGAGCTCGGGCGCGAGGGCGCCGGTGGCCGGGACCAGGGCGGGCTCGCCGGGCGCGCGATCCTCGACGACCCGCCAGGCGCGCGGCACCTTCCTCAGGCCGACGGGGTAGATGGTGAGCCCGCCGCGGTGGACGTGGATCCGCAGGAAGTTCTTGTAGTCCTCGATCCGCAGCGCCGAGAACGCCTCGTTGCCGTGCCTCCGCGCGACGTTGAGGGAGAGCAGGAGATAGACGCCGAGGAGCGTCGACCCGAACACGGCGCCGGTCAGGCCGGCGAAGAGCGTCACGCCGAGGATGCCCCACAGGGAGTCCAGCGTCCGGACATCGAGGCCGAGCAGCGCGCCGCCGAGGTGGGTGAGGCCCAGCGCGGCCCCGAGGTGCGCGAGCGCATGGAGCGAGCCGGCGAGGCGGCGATACCACGTCCGGTGGGTGTCGGTGAAGACGATGAACGCCATCAGGACGAGGAGGCTCCACACCACCGCGGCCGACCCGGGATTGCGCAGCGTCAGGGAAGACAGCATGTAGAGGACGGCGGCGACGGGCAAGAAGCCCGGGTTGTGACGCGCGAACAGGAGATTGCGCCAGGTGAGCCGCCGTGAGACCGACTCGGGGGGAAACGAGGCCTTCAGGGTGTAGGGGCGCAGGCAGCCGCCCGGGCCGGAGTACACGACGTCCACCCGCTCGCCGTGCGTCGGGTGGAGGAACGCGCCGCCGCCGCCGGCGGTGATGTTCTGCCGGCCGTCGTCGGACTCGTGGCGGCGGTAGTGGTGCAGATCTCCTGCGAGGCGGACGACGATCTCGACCCCGGGCCGCGCGTCGGCGAGCTGCTTCTCGAGGAACGCGAGGTTGCTCTGGAGATCGGGGTTGTAGAGGGTGCCCTTCACCCAGTCCGGCTCCGCGGTGCAGAGGATCACGCGGTCGCCGTCGCGCATCTCGTGCCTCGCGAGCCGGCAGAAATACTCGATCTGGGGCTGGTCGATGTCGGACTCCAGGTGGATGTCCACGCCGAGGAGCCAGAAGCCATGAGGGAGCTTCAGCGCGAAGTAGCTCCGCGACTGGCGCGTCCTCCACGCCCCGAGCGTGCGCCTCTGGCCGAAGAGGCGCATGAAGCTCATCAGCCCGTCGTACCAGTCGTGGTTGCCCGGGATCGCGAACAGGTGTGGAGGCTGCTCCACGTCGGCCTTCGGGAGCGCGGCCGCGTAGGGCGCGACGAGGCGCGTCCAGTACGCCTTCCGTGTGGCCGAGGGGTAAACCTGGTCGCCGCCCATGATCAGCACGTCTCCGCGCGTCGTCTCCCGGCCGCCGAGCACCAGCGACGGCCGCGCGAGCAGGCACGCGACGGCGTAGGTGGGGTTGAAGCCGTCCCCCGTGTCGGCCACGTAGTCGAGCCAGAGCTCGTCGCGCTCCAGGTCGCCTCGGACGGCATAGTCGAAGGGCGGCTGCGGCCCGGCGATCGCCTCGAGGAGCCGGAAATCGCCGCGCGCGCCCATCAGGCCGGAGATGGCCATGTCGAGCGCGGAGCGGGCGAGCTGGAACGGGCTGTACCAGCTCGTCATCTCGTTGTCCGGCAGGGCTTCGAGCCACTCGCGATCGAGGAGATCGGGGCGGTGGGGGCGATGGGGGCGAGCGGTCATCCATTCCCTCCGAACATGGGAGGTTACCACCGCCCGCGCGGTGCGTCCGCTTCACGCAGGGCGGACTTCCACCGTGCGTGGCGCGGGGAAGGGCGTGTGCGTGGCGCGGGAAGGGCGTGTGCGTGGCGCGGGGAAGGGCGCGTGCGTGGCGCGGGAAGGGCGTGTGCGTGGCGCGGGGAAGGGCGCGTGCGTGGCGCGGGGGGAGGGCGCGCTCACGCCCTCACGCGCCGTCCTTGAGGCAGCCGGCGAGCTCGCTGAGGAGCTTGTCGGTCGCCTCCAGCCCGCTCGTGAAGACCTCGCCGTCCCTGGCGCGGCGCGAGAGCCGCATGTCGGGCGAGAGCCGGTACGGCGAGCCCTTCGGCTGCACCAGCTTGAGCACCCTGGCCGTGTCGAGCGGCGTGTCCTCCCGCAGGTGCAAGGTGACGCTCCGCGCGCTCGCCTCGCAGGCGAGCGCCTTCAGCCGCCGCAGCTCGGTCTTGAGCCGCATCAGGTGCACGAACCGGCGCGCCTCGATCGGCGGCGGGCCGAAGCGGTCCTCCATCTCGACGGCGAGGTCCTGCACGTCCTCGGCGGCGCCGGCGCTCGCCAGGCGCTTGTAGAGCGAGAGGCGCACGCCGACGTCGGCGATGTAGTCCTCCGGCAGCAGCGCGTCGGCGTCGAACGACAGCTCCGGATCGACGTCGTGGACCACCGGCTCGCCGCGCAGCTCGTGCACCGCCTCGTCGAGCATCTGGCAGAAGAGCTCGAAGCCGACCTGGGCCACGGTGCCGCTCTGCTCGGCGCCGAGGAGGTCGCCGGAGCCGCGCAGCTCCAGGTCGAGCGAGGCGATCTGGAAGCCGGAGCCGAGCTCGGTGTGGCGCTCGAGGGCCTCGATGCGGGCGCGGGCCTCGTCGGTCATGGCGTTCGGCGGCGGGACGATGAGGTAACAGTAGGCCCGCTCCTTGGCCCGGCCGACCCGCCCGCGGAGCTGGTAGAGCTGCGACAGGCCGAACATGTCGGCGCGGTCGATGAGGATGGTGTTGGCGCGCGGGATGTCGAGGCCGCTCTCGATGATGGCGGTGGCGCAGAGGACGTCGTAGCGCCCCTCCACGAAATCGAGCATCGCCTGCTCGAGGTTGTGCTCGCTCATCTGGCCGTGCGCGACGCAGATGCGCGCGCTCGGCACGAGCTCCGCGAGGCGGGCGGCGCGCTCGTAGAGGCCCTCCACGCGGTTGTAGACGTAGAACACCTGGCCGCCGCGGCCGAGCTCGCGGAGGACCGCCTCGCGGAGGACCGCCTCGTCGTGGCGGGTGACCACGGTGCGGATGGCGCGGCGGTCGACCGGCGGGGTCGTGATGATCGACATGTCGCGGAGGCCGGAGACCGCCATCTGGAGGGTGCGGGGGATGGGCGTGGCCGAGAGCGTGAGCACGTCGACGTTGGTCTTGAGCGCCTTGATGCGCTCCTTGTGCGTGACGCCGAAGCGCTGCTCCTCGTCGACCACGAGCAGGCCGAGCCGCTTGAAGTGGACGTCCTTCGAGAGCAGCCGGTGGGTGCCGATCACGACGTCGACGCGGCCGTCGCGCAGGCCGCGCGAGACCTCGTCCTGCTCCTGCCGGGTCTGGAACCGGGACATGGCGCGGACCTCGATCGGGTACGAGGCCATGCGGGCCCTGAAGCTGAGGTAGTGCTGCTGCGCGAGCACCGTGGTCGGGCAGAGCACGGCGACCTGCCGGCCGGCGCTCGCGGCGCGGAACGCGGCGCGGATCGCGACCTCGGTCTTCCCGAACCCGACGTCGCCGCAGACGAGGCGGTCCATCGGGCGGCCGGACTCGAGGTCGGCCGCGACCTCGGTGATCGCGCGGGCCTGGTCGGGCGTCTCGTCGAAGGGGAACGTCGCCTCGAAGGCGCGGTAGTCGTCGTCCGGCGGCGGGATGGGCTCGGCCGTGGCGGCCCGCCGCTCCGCGTACAGGCGCAGGAGCTCGTCGGCCATCTTGCGGACGCTCTTCTCGACCCGCGCCTTCGTCTTGGCGAACGTCTGCCCGCCGAGCCGGTCGAGCTTGGGCGCGCCCTCGCCGCCGCTGAACTTCTGGATCTGGTTGAGGCGGTAGACCGGGAGGTAGAGCTTGTCGCCGCCCGCGTACTCCACCGCGATGAGGTCGACCGTGGTCGAGCCGACCTGCTTGTGCACGAGGCCGAGGTAACGGCCGATGCCGTGCTCGACGTGCACGACGAAGTCGCCCACGGCGAGGCTGCGGAGGTCCTCGAGGAAGGCCTGCGACGGCTTGGTCGAGGAGGCGGCGGCGCGGGCGGCGCGGCGGTGGGCGCGCGCGCCGAAGATCTCCTCCTCGGTGACGAGCGCGAGCCCCTCGGCCGGCGCGACGACGCCGCGCGCGAGGGCGCCCGCGACGACGAGGGCGGCGTCGCGCGACGCGGCCGCGCCGTCGCCGTCGAGGAAGGCCGGGTCGAGCGGGCCGAGGTGGGCCTTCACCCGCACGTCGCGGTGGCGGAGCAGGGTGACGAGGCGCTCGACCTGGGTCTGGGCGCGCGCCGCGATGAGCACGCGCAGCCCCGCCTCTTGCCAGGCGACGACGCGGCGCACGAGCGGGTCGAGGGCGCCGTGCTTGCCGCGGGAGGCGCGCGCCGCCTTGATGGCGCGCTCCAGGTCCGACTGGTCGCGCGCGGCGAGCGAGGGGGCCCCCTCGGGGACGACCTCGAAGCGCTCCAGCGAGCCGGGGTTGTCCGTCGCGCCCTCGACCCCGGTGCGGTGCAGCGCGAGCGCGGCGCGCGCCCCGAGCCACGAGGCGACGGACGCCTCGTCCTCGTAGAAGGCGTCGACCGGGAAGTGGGGCTCGCGGTCCTTGTGGCTCCGGTCGGCGGCGGCGCGGCCGAGCTCGTCGCGCAGGCTGGCGGTGAGCGAGGCCGGGTCCTCGAGGAGCACGAGCGCGTCGTCGGGCAGGTACGAGGTGAAGGCGTCGAGATCGACGTAGGCGGGCAGGTACCCCTCGGCCCCGAAGAAGGCGCGGCCGCTGGCGACGTCGTCGACGAGGGCGCGCGCCTTCGTCGAGGGGAAATCGATGGCGTCGCACGCGGCGCGGACCCGCTGGCGGGCGCGCTCGACGTTCTCCGGCGTGAGGATCGCCTCGCGCGCCGGCGGGAGCCAGACCTCCTTCACCTCGGCGATCGTGCGCTGATCCTCGGGGTTGAAGGTCTTGATGGATGCGACGATGTCGCCGTAAAAATCGATTCGTACGGGAAATTCCGCGGAGGGGGCCCAGACGTCGAGGAGGGCGCCCCGGACCGCGAACGAGCCTGGGTCCTCGACGAGGGGGCTGCGCACGTAGCCGGCGGCGCCGAGGCGGGCGGAGAGCGCGTCGCGATCCATCTCCTGCTCGGCGAGGACGAGCTCCGCGTGCTCGGTGACCTGGTCCCGCGAGACCACCTTGCGGGCGAGCGCGGCGATGGGGGAGACGAGGACCGACCACGGCAGGTCCATGGCGAGGTGGAAGAGCGTGGCGAGGCGGGTCTGGGCGCCGCGGCGGTCCGGGTTGACGTCGGCGTAGGGGCTGGCCTCGTTCGGCAGGTACAGAAGGACGCGGCCGGAGGTGGCCGCGCCGGCGGCCTCGGCGTCGTCGGCGTCACGATCGCCGAGCAGGAACGAGGCGTCCGCCGCGAGGGCGCGGGCGCTGTCCACGTCGGCGGTGAGGGCGACGATGCGGCGGCCCGCGGCGGCCGCGACCAGGCGGCGGAGGACGAGGGCGCCGGCCGAGCCGGCCGCGCCCGTGACGTGGAGCGCGCCAGCGCCAGGCGGCGCCGCGACGAGCGCTGCGGCGAGCTCGCGCGGCGTGACGACGCGGCGGTCGGCGGGGAGGTCGAACGAGGGGAGCGGCTCGAGATCCGCCGGCGTGGAGGCGGGCGCGTCGCTGAAGGCGAGCGGGCTCGCGGCGCTGTCGTCGAGATCACCGACGAGCTCGCCCACCGTGGCGGTGAGGGGGGAGCTCGAGGCAGAGAGTGGGTGGCGCTCGGGTGGCATCGGCGCCGCGCGGTGTAGCACGGGCGGCGTGGGCCGACCCAGCGGCCGGGAAGATTGGAAACCGTGTCGAGGTGCGCCTCCGCGCCGGGCGCATCGCGCGCGCTCGCGCCCCGCGCGCGGCCGCTGCGTGCGTCAACGCTGCGGAGAGGACGACCGCAGCACATCGGACTTTGGGCTGGTCAGACCGTGTGGAGGTGGGCGAAAGGGGAAATCGGCACGTCCTGTGAGCTTCCGGCATCTATCTCTGTTCGGAGGTGCTCATGTGCGCGCGACGCGGGGTCGCCTTGTTGCTCGGCGGAGGGCTGCTCGCAGCCGGCGTGGGGTGCGGCAGCGACGAACCGGCGGCGCTCGGCGCCGGCCGGCTCGCCCTCGCCGGGAGCGCCGATCTCGCCGTCCACGCGCCCGATGCGATCGGCGCCCAGAGCCACGCCGCCATCGCCGCGAACGCCGACGCGAGCCTCCTCGTCGTGACCTACACCGATCCTCGCGGCGCGCTCACCACCCCGATCAGCCTGTCCGGTGTGGCCCGCTCCATCGACGGAGGCAGGACCTTCGCCGAGGTGCTCGGCCCGAACGGCGAGCCCACCCTGCCGTCCGCCGCCGGCGGCCAGGTGCTCGGCGCGCCCCGCATCGCCCATGATCGGAGCCGCGATCGGTTCGTCATCGCCTCGACGTGTGTCCGTCCCGGTGACAGCCTGCAGGGCATCTGCATCCATGCCTCGAACGCCGGCAGCACGGCCGGCGCCTCCTGGTCCGCGCCGGTGGAGGTGACGCCCTCGTTCGCCGCCGGGGAGCGCGCCGAGGAGGCCGCGATCGACATCCACGCGACGACCGGGCGGCTCGCCGTCACCTGGGTCCAGCGCGGCGCGGCGCCGCCGCGGATCATGTACAGCCACTCCGACGATCTCGGCCAGACCTGGTCCCCCGGCGAGGTGCTCGCGCAGGCGCAGCCAGGCGGCGACGTCGACGGGCCGAGCCCGCGCTTCCTGCCCGGGATGACCGACGGCGAGTCGACCGTCTACGCCGTCTTTCGATCCATCGAGTCGGGGACCTTCCTCCGCAACATCGGCTGCCGCCGATCGACCGACGGGGGCGCCACCTGGGAGCCGCCCGTCCTCCTCGACGCGGCCGGCTACCCGCCCGAAGATCAGATCCTCGGCGTCGACCACGCCGGGAGCTCCCCGTCGATCGACGTCGACGAGGCCACGCGGCAGGTCTATGTCGTCTACCAGCGGAGCGGCGACGGGGGAACAGGCGATATCGCCCTTCGCTCCTTCGCGGGCCAGTGCGCCCCCGGCAACGCCGTCCTCCTCAACAGCGATCCGGGCCGCGATCGGGCCCAGTTCTTCCCGTTCGTGACCGTCGACCGGTCGACCGGCGCCGCGCACGTCGTCTACTACGACCAGGATGTCGCGAGCTCGGGCGACCTGACGGAGGTCATGCACACCGCGTCGAGCGACCAGGGCGCGACCTGGAGCCCGCCGGTGCCGATCTCGGACCGCCCCTTTCACGCGGGCCATGGCAACGACGACTCCCGCCCGAACCTCGGCGAGCGCCTCGGCGGCGTGGCGCTCGCCGGCGAGCTGTACAGCGTCTTTGGCATGACGCGCGCCGCGCCTCGGTTCGACGAGGGGCAGCCGGGGTCGGCATCCATGATCGCGCCGAACATCCATGTGGACACCCGCGACGAGCTCGTGCGCGTCCCCCCGCTGCGCGTCGCGGGCACGCGGATCGCGGAGGCGGCCTGCGGCGCCCTCGCCAACGATCGCGTCGATCCAGGAGAGCTCGTCGAGATCCGCGTCTACCTCGAGAACTACCTCGCGAACCCGATCTCCGGCGGCGCGACCCTCTCCGGGATCACGGCGACGCTCGGCGCCGAGACCGCCTCCGCGACCGTCGTGAGGGCGAGCGCGGCCTATCCCGACATCGAGCCGCTCCGCACCGTCGCGGGCAGCGCTCCTTTCCTCCTCAGCACCGCCCGGGATCTCGTCCCGGGGACACCGATCGAGCTGACGCTCACGGTGAGCTCCGATCAGGGCACGATCGAGCTGCCCGTCCAGATCGAGACGGGCACGCCGGGCGCGGCGGACATCCTCCTCGACGAGGATTTCGGCGACGACGGCGCGCCGGAGCTGCCCTCCGGGTGGGCGTCGGAGCGCGCCGGCGGGCCGGCCTCGGTCGCGCCCTGGGCCGTCGCGCGGACGCTGACGCCCGGCGACAACGCGGCGTTCCATGACGAGTCGCGGACGACGTCGCTCGTCGAGCTGGTGTCGCCCGCCGTGACGATCCCGGAGAGCTCCGGCGAATCCTACGTCACGCTCGGCTTCGATCTCACCTACGAGCTGGAGGACGACCCGCTGCGGATCGTCCAGGCGTTCGACGGCCTGACCTTGTTCATCGAGGACCTGACGGCGGGCGCCACGCCGCGCAGGGTGCTCGCCGAGGCGTTCGCCGAGCGGATCGAGACCGGCGCGGCCCTCCACTTTCCCAGGCACCTCCCGGCCCGGGACGACCCGGACTACCTGCAGGATCAGTCGGTGTGGTCCGGGAGCTCCGGCGGGAGGAAGCACGTGTCGATGCGGTTCCCCGGCGCGGGGCTGCGCGGGCGGACCGTCAAGCTCCGCTTCGCCTACACGCAGGATGACAGCCTGGTGTGCACCGACGTCGGGCTGCCCGGGCCGTGCGGCGTCGCGGTGGACAACGTCGTGCTCGCCGCGGTGCCGGTCGTGGCCGCGCCTTGCGGCGCGGATCTGGCCATCGCCCTGACGGACGCGCCCGATCCCGTGTCGCCCGGGGCGCAGCTCACCTACACGATCGAGGTCTCCAACGAGGGGCCGGAGGACGCGAGCGACGTCGTCGTCACGACCGCCCTGCCGGCCGGGGCGAGCCTCGTCAGCGCCGCCGGGGCCGACTGGACGTGCTCCGCCTCCGCCGAGGAGATCGTGTGCCGGCGCGCGGCGCTCGCCGCGGGCGCGAGCGCGTCGATCGCGGCCACCGTGGTCGCGCCCGCGCTCGAGGCGCCGGCCGTCGCCGGCGAGATCGAGAGCACGGCGAAGGTCACCGCGGCGGAGCACGATCCGGAGCCGGCGAACAACGAGGGCAAGGCGAGCACGACCGTCTCCGAGCCGGTTCGCCTGATCGGCAACCTGACCGTCATCAGCTCGCGCTACGCCGACGATGCCGTCATCCACACGGCGCTCATCAACAACACGGGCGGACGCACGCAGCCCGACAACCCAGGGTTCGAGTTCGTGACCGTGCTCCCGCCGGAGCTCTTCCTGAACGGGGCGGTCGCGGAGAAGGGGGCGATCTCGGCCAATCCCCTCACCAACACGGTCGGCTGGGACGGCGAGGTGCTGCCCGGAGAGTGGGTGATCCTCACGATAGACTCGACGCTCAGGCGGTTCACCGAGGGGCTCGTCGTAGCGACCCAGGGCACCATCCACTTCGACGCGGACTCGGACGGCGTCAACGAGTCGAGCGTGCTCACGGACGAGCCCCTGTTCGCCGGCACCGCCGATCCGACCGTGATCCTGGTGCGGCCCGCGATCTGCGGAGACGGCGTGCTCGGGCGAGGCGAGGAGTGCGACGACGGCAACCTGCTCGACGGGGATTGCTGCTCGGCGCTGTGCACCGCCGAGCCGCCGGACGTCCTCTGCCGCGTCCCTTTCTCGCCCTGCGATCTGGCCGAGTACTGCGATGGAGCAGGATATTGCCCGCCGGACGTGCTCTTGCCGGACGGCATGCCCTGCGATGATCTCGACGTCTGCAACGGCTTCGAGCGCTGCTTCGAGGGAAACTGCGTGAACGGCCTCCCCCTCGACTGCAATGACGGAGACGCGACGACGACGGACGAGTGCCATCCTCTCCACGGCTGCCGCAACACGCCGATCACCGTGGAGAGCACCGCCGCCGCCGGAGGAGGCGGCACCGGCGGAAATGGCAGGGGCGGAGCCGGAGGCGTCGACCCCGGCGAGGTCGGGGGCGCCGGCGGCGCCGGAGGAGACAGGGAAGCGGCCGCCGGCGCGGGCGGGGCTGCCGGCGGAGCTGGCGCAGGTGGCGCGGGCGGGGCTGCCGGCGGAGCTGGCGGAGGTGGCGCGGGCGGGGCTGCCGGCGGAGCTGGCGCAGGTGGCGCGGGCGGGGCTGCCGGCGGAGCCGGCGCAGGCGGCGCGGGCGGGGCTGCCGGCGGAGCCGGCGCAGGCGGGGCTTTCGGCGCAGGCGGAGGTGACACCGTGGCGGGCGCAGGCGGCGCAGGCGGGGAATGCGGCCCGGAGACCAGCGGCGCTGCCGGCGGCCCGGGCGCCGCGGGCGGGGAAGGGGACGCCGGGGGCGCCGCGCAGCACGAGCCGTGCTGCTGCATCCGCTTCAGCTGCGCCCATGCGCCGATGCTCGGCGAGGCCGGGCGCTCGCCGGGGGCGGGCCGCGCGCACGTCCTGATCGGCGTCCTCGTCGCGCTCGGCAGCGCGCGACGCGCCCGGTGCCGCCGCCCCCGGCCCCGTCGCGCGCCACGCGACTCACCGCGACGCGATCATCGGTAGAGGAAGACGCCCTTCAGATCCTCGGTCTGCGAGATGGGCGTGCCGGCCTTCATCGAGGTGGCCCGGAACTGGTAGATCATGCCCGGGATCAGCGCTGGACCGCCGTACTCGACGGAGACGTTCTCGCTCCCCGTCACCCTGGGCACCTCCAGGTCCTCCCACACCTTCGTCCCCAGCGCGTCGAACACGGTCACTTCATAGAGGTCCTCGCTGGAGTCGTCACGGAAGACGAACGTCGGCGCCCTGCTCACCTCGTCCAGCGTGCTCGCGCCGGGCGACACGACGGCCAGCGCCTCCGTCACCTTGAACGACTCCGGAACGGGCACGTCTCCGCCAGAGACCGTGATGCGCACGATCTCGGTCCCGCCGATCGACGTGTCCGGATCCCGCACGAGCGCGTCGTCCTCGAACGCCGCGAGGACCACGTACTCGCCGTCCGGCACCCCGGCGATCGAGAAATCCCCGGTGACGTCGCCTTGCCTCAGCCCTCGCGGGGCCTCGCCGCGCGCCGTCGCCTCATCGAAGGTGTCGCCGACGACGAGGATGACCGAGGTCGCGCTCCCGCCGGGCGCATTCACGATCTCGACCTTGCCGCTCACCACGGCCGTCGCCTCTCCGATCGCGTGCAGATCGACGCCCCGGGTCTCCTTGTCCGCGCTGACCGTCGCGGACGCGGTGTCGAGCGCGAGGCCGGCGGCATAGCCCCTCACCGTGACCTCGCCCGGCGTCACGTTGAAGATCGTGTAAGACCCGTCGAGATCGGCCGCTCCGGTGACGCCGCCCGCCACGAGCAGCGTCCCGCCCGGCTGGTCGGCGTGGACCACGCCGGAGATGGAGCCGCGCGCCTCGCCGTCGGCGAGCGGCAGCAGCGCGATCTCGGTCGCCGCCGACGCGAGGGTGGGCGGCTTGCCCGCGGCGGTCGCCAGGTCGACGGGCAGCGCGACCCGCGGCGCCTTCGGGAAGGTCTCGTACGCGAGGGCGTCCGCGCGCAGGGTGAACTCGGCCTTGACGGGGGCGCCGCTCGCGTCGCGCCGGGCCGGCACGACGAGCGCGTAGGTCCCGTCCTCTTTCGTGACGGCCACGCGCGAGATCACGGCGTCGTTCGCGTCGCGGGCGAGCACCCGCGCCCCCGCGATCGGCCGGTCGTCGAGCGAGTCGACCACGCGACCCGTCACGGTCACCGGGTCGAAGCACGCCGGCTCGGCGCCCTCCACCTCCTCGCAGACCTGCGGCGCCGCGCACCCCGTCTGCGCGGTCACCGAGCAGCTCTGCGCCTCTTCCTCGTCATCCCCGCCGCAGCCCGCCGCCGCCAAGGCGCAGAGCATCCCAACAGCCATCGAGCGCATCCCCATCGACTGGTCTCCTTTCAACCTGCATCTCCCCTCGACACGCACAGCCCAAAGCCCTCGGACGGCCAGCACGCCGCCTCCCCTAGCCGGTCCTAGAGCACCGATCATGTTGAACAAGCGAGAGCTCAACCGCCAAGGACGCCAAGGACGCCAAGGAGAGAATCAATTCTTGGCGTCCTTGGCGCCTCGGCGGTTCGTGTTTCTGCCCTTTTCAGGCGGTTTTACCCCGTTTGTCGCCCTAGCGAAGGTTGGGCTGGCAGCATCCGGTGATGCAGTAGTAGCCCGCGGAACAAGGCTCCTGGCCGGGCAGCCCGCACGGCTGCACCCCGGCCTCGCACTGGCCCCCGTTTTCACCGCCCGTCCCGCCCCCGCCGGTCCCGGTCGCGCCGCCCGCGCCGCCGTCGCCGCTGGCGCCGCCGCCCGCGCCGCTGGCGCTGCCGCCCGCGCCGCCGGTGCCGCTGCCCGCGCCGCCCTCGAAGCAATCGTCGGGCAGCGTGTCCTTTCCGAGGCACAGCTCGCAGCGGCCGCACGTGTTGAGGCAGGCGGCCACGGGCTTGCAGGGCTCGCAGAGGCTCGGATCGTCGGCGACGTCCAGCGTGCAGGAGCCGGTGCCGTCGCCGCGCGCGTCGGAGCCGAGCCAGACATATTTCCCGCCGCCCGCGGGCAGCTCGCAGCAGCCGAAGCAGTCGCAGCCGTTCGGCGTGAGCGGTCCGCAGACGGTATGGCACGTGCTGGACTGCTTTCTGTCGAGATCCGCGCAGCTCTTGTCCTGGGCGCCCGGCGTCGACGCGGCCTCGTTGTATGCGCACATGGCGCCGTTGCTGGACTCGGGGTGATAGCCGGGCGCCACCTCGTTCGGATCGCACTGGTGATTCCAGTGACAGTCGTCGTTGCCGGACCCGGAGTCCTGGTCGAAGTAGCAATCGACGGTGCACGCGGGCCCTGCCTGGCCGGGGATCCCGCCGTAGTAGCTGTCCTCGGTGTTGTCGCACGCGCCGAGGCAGTCAGGATCCTGCGAGTCGATCAGCCCATCGCCGTCGTTGTCCAGGAGATCTCCGCACTCGTACACCTTGCCCTGGCAGGTGACGACGCTCGTCGGGGGCGCGCCGCCGCCGACCCCCGCGGTGCCCGCGCCAGCCCCGGCGCCCCCTGCGCCGCCGCTCGCGCCGCCGCCGCTCGCGTCGCCGCCGCCGCTCGCGTCGCCGCCGCCGCTCGCGCCGCCGCCGCTCGCGCTGCCTCCTCCGCTGTCGCCGGCGCCGGTGCCGTCGGGGGGGGCGGCGCCGTCAACGGTGCTGCTGCTGCAGCCGGCGCCGACAGCAGACCCGAGCAACGTCGTGAGGAACATGAAAGAGAGCGGCAAGGCGATGCGCATGGTGTCTCCAGAGCGGTGGCTCCAGCGCGCCCGCCCCGCAGCGCACGCTGGGGAGCGGGTGTACCGGCGCGGTCCACCCAGGGCAGTCACACCACGGCGATGTCGCGGCTCATGAAAATGTGCGGGTCGGTATCGAGTGTGTGCGTCGTGCTCCGGTCAGGCGTGTCGCGGTGGGGCAACAGCCCACCTCGCGCCCGTCCTGCGCCGCTCGGTGGCGCGGCCATTTGGGGGCTCACCGGAGGGGCTTGCGTTCCGGTGAGCCCCTTTTGTGGCTCGCCTGCACTTCAGCCCCTCCGGTGAGCCCCCAAACGGCCGCACCACCCGCCGCTCGAACCCCGGGCGAGCCGGTCTCCGCCGCGAACGCGGCGGAGTCACCCGGCGCGGCGGCGCCGCCGGCGAGACCCGAGGCCCACGGCCCCGGCGAGGAGCGCCGCGACGCCGACGAGCTCCCCGCCGCCCGCGCCCCGCTGCCCCGCGCCTCGCTGGAGCGAGCAGACCAGCCCGGACGAGACCTCGGGCTCCGGCGTCGCCCCGCCGCCGCTGCTCTCCTGGCAGGCGTCGCCGATCCCGTCGGCGTCGCTGTCCTCCTGCGCGGCGTTGGCCACGAGCGGGCAGTTGTCGTCCTCGTCCGGCACGCCGTCGTCGTCGTCGTCCTCGTCGTCGCCGTCGCAAGCGTCGCCCAGATCGTCGCCGTCGCTGTCTTCCTGGCCGGGGTTCGGAGCGGAGGCGCAGTTGTCGTCCTCGTCCAGCACGCCGTCGTCGTCGTCGTCCTCGTCGCAGGCGTCTCCCTCCGCGTCGCCGTCGGCGTCGGCCTGATCGGCGTTCTCGATCAAGACGCAGTTGTCCGCCGCGTCCGACACGCCGTCGCCGTCCTCGTCGTCGCACGCGTTGCCCACGCCGTCGTCGTCGCTGTCCGTCTGGTCGGGGTTCCGGACCCGCGGGCAATTATCCTCGTCGTCCGGCACGCCGTCGCCGTCGGCGTCGATGTCCGCGCCGTGGTCGCAGGCGTCGCCGCGGCCGTTGTCGTCGCTGTCCGCCTGATCGCGGTTCAGCGCGTGCGGGCAGTTGTCGTCCTCGTCCGGCACGCCGTCGTTGTCGTCGTCGTCGTCGCAGGCGTCGCCGCTCTCGTCGCCGTCCGTATTTTCCTGGAAGATGTTGGGCACGAGGGGGCAGTTGTCCTCCAAGTCGACCAGGCCGTCATCGTCGCTGTCGTCGTCACACGCGTCCCCGAGGCCGTCCCCGTCCGTGTCTCCCTGGTCCGGGTTCTCCTCCATCGGGCAGTTGTCGGCGTCGTTGGTCAGCCCGTCGCCGTCCGCGTCGCTGCC
The DNA here is from genome assembly GCF_004135735.1 of Sorangium cellulosum. Lineage (GTDB taxonomy): Bacteria > Myxococcota_A > Polyangia > Polyangiales > Polyangiaceae > Sorangium > Sorangium cellulosum_F. The sequence goes on from NZ_CP012670.1 coordinate 3,097,272, forward strand.
CGGCTCGCACACATCCCCGACGCCGTTCGAGTCCCCGTCCTCCTGGCTGGGATTGGGCACCTCGATGCAGTTGTCGCAGGCGTCCCCGATCTTGTCATTGTCCGTATCCCGCTGGTCCGGGTTCTCAACTGCCGGGCAGTTGTCCTCCGGGTTGCTCCACCCGTCGCCGTCGTCGTCGCCGGCCTCGGCGCTCTCTTCGCAGGCATCCCCGACCCCGTCGCCGTCGTCGTCGTCCTGGTCCGGATTGAAGACGTCCTTGCAGTTGTCGGCGTAGCTCGGGATTTCATCCCCGTCGCGGTCGTCGTCGAGCCTTTCGCACGCATCCCCGACGTCGTCCTCGTCCTCGTCCTCCTGGTACGGATTGAAGGCGTACGGGCAGTTATCGATGAGGTCCGGAACCCCATCGTCGTCGCTGTCGGGGAGCTCTCCTTCGCCGTAGGGGAGCTCATCGTCGAACTCGTCGCACGCGTCCCCGATGCCGTCACCGTCGCTGTCCGCCTGATCCGGATTGGGGAAGTATGGGCAGTTGTCGCGGATATCCGCGACACCATCCTCGTCCTCATCCGGCCCCGCCCACGCCGCCGCCGGCAGGATCAGCGCGACGAGGCCCGCCGCGAGCCCCCTGGCCAAGCGTCGTCCGAGCGACCCCGCGCCCCCTCTCTCCGCACGCCTCATCGCGCCTCTCTCCTTCATGGCGACAGCTTCGTCACGAACATGTCCGCGCCCTCGCCGCCGGCGAGCCGCGCCTCCCCGAACTCCACGCTCCCGGTGAACGCCCCGGTGACGAACACCCGACCTTCCGGATCGATCGCGATCCCCGTCGCCCGGTCCGCGCCCGCCCCGCCGAACCGCTGGCTCCACAGGGCGCCGCCGTCCGGATCGAGCTTGGCCACGAAGACATCGTCGCCCCCCGCGCTCTCCAGCGACCCGCCCCCGATCTGCACGTTCCCGCGGAACCCCCCCGAGAGGAGCACGTTCCCCGCGCCGTCGACGAGGAGCTGCCCCAGCGACGCGCCCTGCTCGCCGAGGCTCCGGCTGAAGCGGTGCTCGCCCTTCCCGGTCAGCTCCGCCACGAACACCGCGTCTCCCTCGCCGGCCGTCCGCGGGCCCCCGCCGAGATCGATCGTCCCGCTGAACTCCCCGCCCACGATCACGTTGCCCGCGCCGTTCACCGCCACGGCCCGCGCCCGCTGCGGCCCCGCGTCGCCGAAGCGCTTGCTCCAGCGGTGCCCGCCGAGCGCGTCGAAGCTCGCCACGAACACGTCGAGGTCCCCGGCGCTCCGCAGCGGCTCGCCGCCGAGATCGAGCTCCCCGGCGAAATCCCCGACCACCATCACGTTGCCGAGCCTGTCCGTGGCCACCGCGCGGGCCTGCTGATCGAAGCCGTCGCCGAAGCGCCGGGCCCAGAGCAGGCCGCCCGCCGGGTCGAAGCTCGCCACGAACACGTCGCTGCCGCCGGCGCTCTCGAGCCGCTCCGCGCCGACGCGCAGCGCCCCCGAGAAGCGGCCGGCCACGACGATCCGGCCGTCCGCGCTCGCGGCCACGCCCATCGCCGCCTGCAGGCCGGGGCCCCCGAGCGGCGCCAGCCACTGCGCTCGCCCCTCGGGGTCGAGCCGCGCGACGTAGCCGTCCCGCCCGCCGGTGCTCGTCCGCTGCTCGCCGCCGAGATCCAGCGTCCCCGAGAACTCCCCGGCGACCAGGAGGTCTCCGTTCACGTCGGTCGCCAGCGCGTTCACGATCTGCGGATCGAACGCGCCGAAGCGCTTCAGCCCGAGCGCCGCCCCGTCGTCGGGCGCGAGCCGCGCCCAGAACACGTTCTCCACGCCGACCGGCTCCACGCTCTCGTCGTCGAGCGCCACGCTGCCCGTGAGCCGGCCGAGCAGCGCCGCGGTGCCGTCGCCGGCGACGGCCACGCTCGGCCCGGCGCGCTCCCCGTCGCCCACGAGCGCGCGCGCCCACAGCACCCCGCCGTCCCGCGCGCCGCCGCCGGCTCCGGAGCCCTCGGGCTCGGACAGCCTGAGCTCCGGCGCGCAGCCGAGCGCCGCGCAGCCGAGCGCCGCGCAACCCAGCGCCGCGCAACCCAGCGCCGCGCGCGAGCAGAGACCCCGCGTTGCCATCAGAACACCCCTCGCCACAGCACACCCTGCGCCCCGGGCGCGAGGAGCGGCACGAGCGATGCTCCCCGCTCGCTGCCCGACCGGGGCCGCAGGACGATGCCGCTCACCGCCGCGCCCACGCCCGCGAGCCCCACCGCGCCCAGGGTCACCGACAGGCCCAGGCTGCGGTTCCACCGCGCGCGGAGCGCCTCCATGCTCTCGAGGTCGTGGGTGCTCCGGTCGCACACGGCCCCGGGGCACTCCTCGTCCAGCGTGCCGCGCGCGGCCGCGTGGTCGATCGCGAACCCCACGCTCCCGACGAGCGCCGCGAGCCCCGCGCCGCCCGCCACCCACGCCCACGTCGGCACCGGGGCGCGAGGCTCGGCGGGCGCCCCGGGAGGCGGGGGCTCCGCGCCCCCGGCCAGCTCGGCCTGCGGCCCCGGCACGAGCGTGATGCGCACCTCCGCCGGCGCGCGCACCCCCTCTCTCAGCGTGATCTCGCGCCGCTCGGTCTGGAAGCCGGGCGCGCTCACCACCACCTCGTGCCGACCGGGGTTGAGCCTGCGCGGGAGCGCGAGCGCCGGGCCCGGGATCCGCTCGCCGTCCACCCGGGCGTCGACCTCGTCGAGGGGCGCGCCCTCGATGCGCAGGAGCAGCGACGGGATGCGCGCCTCGAGCCGCTGGAGCAGCGCCGCGGCCTCCGCCCGGGCGCGCGTGAACGCCGCGGGCTCGCTCTGCGCGACCGGGAGGTGCACGACCTCGTACGCCGTCGCCCGCGCCTCCACGAGGCGGCCCAGCGCCTCGTCGGCGCGCGCGAGGTCGAGCCCCGTGGTGGGGACGTGCATGAGGGCGTGGGCCGCACGAAAGTTCGCGCGGGCGCCCTCGACGTCGCCCGCGTCGCGCTTCTTGCGACCCTCGATGAGCAAGGTGCGCGCGGTGTCACGGTCGGCCGCCGACGGCTCGGCCCGCGCCGGGAGCGCTCCGGCGACCGAGAGGAGGACCAGGGCCATGCCTGCGGCGCGCGAGGCACGAGGGCGCAGCAAATTCATGAAATCACCAAGCATTCCGGGGAAACACCCCCGGCTCACCCGGCCATGATCGCACGCGCGTCGCGCGCGGGTCAACCGCGCCCTGCTGCGCGAAGCGCGCGCGATCCGTGGCGATCAGGTGACAGGGCGGCTCCGCGGCGCGCTGGGCACCGCCGACACCGGCGCGACGGCCTGCTCCCTCGTCCGCGGCGGCGCCTCCTCGGGCGTGGCGCGGTCGCCGGCGTGCGCCGGGGCCTCGGCCGGCGCGACCTTCGCGAGATCGGCCGTGGCGGGCCCGCGGATGACCCGGCCCGTGGCCTCGTACCGCGCGCCGTGACAGCGGCAATCCCAGCTCCGCTCGGCGGGATTCCAGGACACGATGCCCCCGAGGTGGGTGCACATCGCCGACATCTCGTGGAGCTGCCCTTGCGGATCGCGGTAGACGGCGAGCTTCTTCAGGCCCCTGCGCACGACGGCGCCCGAGCCCGGCGGGATCCGCGCCGCGTCCTCGACATCGCCCTTGCCGAGCCACGAGGCGTACTGGCAAGCCACGTTGGCGTTCTCGCGGACGAGCTCGGCGATCGCCGGCGGCCTGAGGTTGACGCGGGTCGGAGCGTAGAGGGACGTCATCCGGCTCTCGCGGCCCTGCACCAGATCCGAGATCACGAGCCCGGCGATCGTCCCGTGGGTCATCCCGTTGCCGCAGTCGCCCGTGGCGATCAGGATCCTCGAGCCCTCCTTGATCCGGCCGATGTAGGCGAGCCCGTCGACCGTCTCCATCACCTCGCCCGACCAGCGGTGGAGCACCTCGCCGGCCTGCGTGAACCTCGCCCGCGCCCACGCCTCGAGCCGCGCGTGGCGCCTGTCCGCGTCGCTGGCCTGGCCCGTCTTGTGGTCCTCTCCTCCCACGAGGAGGATCTCGTCGGGCCCGTCCGCGCCGTCCAGGCTGGCCAGGCGGACGTAGTGAAACGGATCGGCCGTGTCCCAGTAGAGGCCCGGCGGCACGGCGCCGCGGGGGATGCGCAGGCCGATGACGTAGGTCCGGTAAGCCGCCTGCTTCATGTGCAGGCTGATCCGCGGGATGAAGGGGGAATTCGTGGCGAGCACCACCTCGCTGGCCACGACCGCGTGGCCCCGGGCCGTCTTGACGACGACCTTGTCGGGCACCGCGCGCTCCTCGACGTCGATCACGTGCGCCAGCGTGTAGAGATTGCCGCCGTCGCGCTCGATCGCCCGCGAGAGCCCGGCGAGGTAACGGCGGATATGGAACTGGGCCTGATCGGGGAAGCGGACCGCGGGCCCCGTATCGAAGTCGAGCAGGGGCGCCCGATCGACGTAATGCACCGAGCCGAGCCCGGCGCGGTGCGCGGCCTCGATCTCCTCCCGGAGGGCGGTCGTCAGCGTGCCCGGGGCCGCGAAGAGGTAGCCGTGGACGCGCTCGAAGTCGCAGTCGATCTCCTCCTCGCGGACGATCCGCTCGACGGTCTCGATCGCGGACGTGTGGCTCCTCGCGGCGGCGCGGAGGGCGGTCACGCCGTGGAGCTTCGCGAGCGACGCCCAGCGCCGGTCGAGCGCGTTCGTGATGTGGGCGGTGGTCAGCCCCGACTCGCCCCCGCCGACGGAGCCGTTGTCGAGGACGACGACGCTCTTCCCGGCCTTCGCCAGGAAATAGGCCGTCGAGAGCCCCGCGATCCCGGCACCCACCACGCACACGTCGGCCGTGTGGTCCCTGGCGAGGGGCGCCATGGGGGGGAGGACGGTCTGGGTCCAGGCGGTGTTCTTGTCGTACGCTCGCTCGGTCATACACCCTCCGCGGCTCTGCGCCGGGGGCTGCTGCCCGGCGCTCCGGTCATCAAGCCATCGATCGCGTCGCCCGCCTCCGTGGAGGCGTGGTGAAGGAGAGGCTCCTCGCGGACCGCCGAGCGCGTCACGTGTCGCGCCTCGACAGGGTGAGTGCGAGGCCATCGCCATCGGACGACCGGAGAATGCAGGTCGCGTACCGCGGCGACCCGCGGGCCGGCGCGGCGCGGCGCGTCCGGCCGGAGAGCGCGCGCCGCGCCGGCGAGGGCTGCGGCATTCCGCCACGATGAGGCCAGGATGCACCGAGCGCGGCCGGGCCGATGCAATTCAGCGCGAGGCGTGCTCCTGCCGTCCCGAGGGTAGCAGGATGTCCTCCCGGATCTGGCGAGGTCCGTGGCTTGATTCGATCATCGCGCACGCGTAGTGCACCTCAGGGCACAGCGGATGGCGGCGATCGATGATCCACGATGCGTGTGGCTTCCCCGGCGCCGCCGGACGCCCCGCGGCGCGGGTTCTTCGTCGAGACACGGAGGAAGGATGAAAGAGCACTTCGTATCCAAAGTGGCCCAGATCGCTCTTGTCACGAGCCTGTTGCTGCCCCTCGGCTGCGACGGCTGTGGCTCCGAGCCCGAGGCTGACCCCGAAGCGTCCTCCACCGGCACGGGAGGCGCCGGCGGGGAGGGCGGTGCCGGTGGCGAAGGCGGTGCCGGCGGGGAGGGCGGTGCCGGCGGCGAAGGCGGTGCCGGCGGCGAAGCCGGTGCCGGCGGGGAAGGGGGTGCCGGTAGCGAAGGCGGTGCCGGCGGGGAAGGCGGTGCCGGCGGGGAAGGCGGTGCCGGTGGCGAGGGCGGTGCCGGTGGCGAAGGCGGTGCCGGCGGGGAAGGGGGTGCCGGTGGCGAAGGCGGTGCCGGCAGCGGCATCGGCGGGGAAGGTGGCGTCGGCGGCGCAGGTGGCGCCGGGGGCGCAGGCGGCAGCGGCGGCGGTGAGCCCCCCGCGCTCCTCGGAGAGGCCCTCTGGGGCCGCGGCGCCGGCGATGAGAGGAACGACCGGGTCGAGGCGATCGCGACCGACCAGGACGAGAACATCGTCCTGGTCGGCGGCTTCGAGACGGCGGTCAACTTCGGTGGCGAGGCCGACGAGCTCGTGAGCGCGGGCCTCCACGATGTGTTCGTGGTCAAGCTGGACGCCGGGGGCAACCACCTCTGGAGCAAGCGTTTCGGCGACAAGCTCCATCAGTACGCGCTGGCGGTGGCCACGGACGCGAGCGGCAACATCGTCGTCGCCGGCGAGCTCGAGGGGACGATCCGCTTCGGCACGGACCCGAGCTCGGAGCTCACGAGCGCCGGCCTGAAGGACGTGTTCGTGGCCAAGCTCGACGCCGAGGGCAACCACCTCTGGAGCAAGCGTTACGGCGACGCGCTCGATCAGTACGCCACCGCCGTGGCCGTCACCGGCGAGGGCGACATCGTGGTCCTCGGCCTCGCCGACGGCAGCATCAACTTCGGCGAGGATCCCGGGACCGCGATGACGAGCGACGGGGGCTCGAACGTCGTCCTCGCGAGGCTCGACGGAAACGGGAATCATCTCTGGAGCAGGCGCTTCGGGTCCGAGTCGAGCTGGCAGCGCTTCCGCGGCCTGGCTGTCACCGACTCGGCGATCTATGCCGCCGGAGCGTTCGGCGGACGCGTCGAGATCGACGGCCACGTCGTGGAGAGCGCCGTCGACCGGGAGATCCCCGGCGCGGGCGACGGCGGCGGCGGGGACGGCGGCGCTGGCGGCGGCGGCGCCGGCGAGCCGGTCTACGGCATCGACGCGCTCGTCGCCCGGTTCGATCTGGCGACGGGGGGCCTGGTCTGGGCCCGTACCCTGGGGGCCGCCGGCGAGCAGTACGCGAAGCTCATCGGCCTCGGGATCGACGGCAATCCTGTCGTGCTCGGCAATTACAGGGCTGCGTTCCAGATCGGAGGGGCGGAGATCCCGCACGCCGGGGCGGGCGAATACCACCTCTACCTCGCCCGGCTCGACGCCGAGGCGGGCGAGCCGCTCGCGGCGCGCGGGTTCCCGTCCGAGGGCGACCAGTTCGCCTGGGGCTTCTCCCAGGATCCCTGGGGCAACCACGTGGTGAGCGGCTATTTCACGAGGTCGCTGGCGTTCGGCGGCGCGCCCATCGCGATCGAGGCGCCGTCGACGGCCGACGCGTTCGTCTCCAAGCTGAGCCCGGACTTCTCCGAGGCGCTCTGGACCGATGTCTACCGGGACCAGCGCTACTCGTTCATCTCCGCTCAGGCGGTCACCGCGAGCGGCAACACGGTCGCCGCGGGGCTCTTCTACGGGGAGCGGCTCGACCTCGGCGGCGGCCTCCCGCCCATCGAGCACAGCGCGCCAGCGCGCGACGGCGAGGACGGTGATCTCTTCGTCGTCTCCGTCTCGCCCTGATCCACCCGAGGCGCGGGGCTGCCCTCGGCGCCCCGCGCGCCGCCTCGCGACGGCGGTGCGCGTGACGCGCAGGATCTGCAGGGCAGGAGCGCCGCGGCGGTCCCGCGGCGCCTGGCCCCCCCGGGCGAGGGGCGCTGGGCTCCACGGCGTCGGGAGAGCTGAGGCAGCCTGCCTGGTCCCCCCGGGCGAGGGGCGCTGGCCGCGGCGCGGATCAGTGGGCCGGGGGGCTGGCCGGGGCGTGCTGCTCGTGGCCGCCTCCGCGCTGGTCCTGCTCGCCCTCGCGCCCGCTCCGGCTCTGCTCGCCGCTCGCGCCGTCGCCCCGAGCCTCGCCGCCCTTGCGGCCGATCTGGGCCATGTGCTCGCGGTTCCGGCTGACGGTCGCGCCGCCCTTGCGGCCGATCTGGGCCATGTGCTCGCGGTTCTGGCTCACGGCCGCGCCGCCCTTCTTGCCCGCCTTGCGGGCCTCCTCGGAGCTGAACTCGTGGGCGGTGCCCTTCTCGTGCGCCGCCTTGCCCCCCATGCTGGCGATCTGGCGCTGCTGCCTCTCGTCCATCGCCGCGAAGCCACGATTGCTGCTCTGATTCTGCTGCTGTGCCATGGTCGTTCTCCCTGACTTGAGCGCATCGTTCAGCGCGCACGCGCGCGCCTCGCACGCCGTCGTGCTCTTTCATGCCTCGCTGAACGACGTCGGCGACGAGGGGTGTGTGCAACGCGGGTGCCATGCGGAAAAGGCGTGGATACCGGGGCGCGCACGAGCGGGGCGGACGGAGGTCCACCCGGCGCGCCGACAGCTCGCCGCGGGTCGAGGGGCGCCCAGCCGGCGACACCCACGCCGCGTGGCGCTCGAGCCGTTCAGCTCGACAGCGCTCCTCGCCTGGCGATCCTGCCGCGCGGCAGACTGCCTCATGGCGCCTGCGCCCGCGGACCATCGCGCCTCGCCCCGAGCGCGAGCCGCCGGCGACAGGCGCGCCGGCACGGTCGGGATCGGCTGCCTGCAAACCACGGTCGAGCTCGCCCGCGACCCGTTCGCGATCTCGCAGCGCAGCGGGCCCTGACGTCCCCGTCGGGCCGCACGCCGCTCAGCCGCGGAGCGCCCGGCCGGCGAGGAGAGCGCGCGTCCGCGACGCAGTGCGGCGGCGCGTACGGCCCGCGCCGCTGCGTCAGATCGTTCGCATGCGGACGCCGCCTCCGGGCGTAGGATCGGGCGCGGCCGGGGTGAGCCGCCTCGCCGGGACCGATCCCGCCCGCGGGCGTTCCTGCTGCCATGCCCGCCGCGGCGCCGAGCGTCGAAAACTCGACGTCCACGTGGCCCCGCGGTTGCTGAACCGCGTCGCGCCGTCGGATCGTTGAAGCGTCACGGCGACGCCACCCCATGGTAAAGAGCCACCTGACTTCGGCGCTCACGCGCGCCACGCCTTCACTGGAACAATCCACACATGCATGAGAGGCTCACGACAGATTGTGGCAAGGTGGCCGGCCCCCGCGGCCTGCTCGACGTCGGGCGCGACGGCGCGCTCTGGAAGGACGTCTTACGCGGCCTGACGGCGGTCTTCGCGCTTCAGGATGTGATCATCCTCGGATACATCGCGGCGACGACGGTCCTGCTCCTCTGGGCGGGGCCGGCAGAGATGCAGTCCGAGAGCGTGCACCGCAACCTGGCCTGCATCGCCGCCACGGTGCTCGGCTGCGTGTTCGCGCGCCGGGCCACGTTCGTGGCGCCCGTGATCCGGAGGTCCGTCTACCGGCTGGTGCTCGTCGGCATCTTCCTCCAGAACTACCTCTCGCTTCGCCACATCTTGCCGATCGTCCGGAGCGACTCCCTCGACATGGAGCTCCTCCGCGTCGATCTCTTCCTCTTCGGCGTGGAGCCCGCGCTCTGGCTGGAGCGGTTCAACACGCGGCCGATCGTGGAGTGGTTCTCCTTCTTCTACTTCAGCTATTTCTTCATCTGCTTCTTCTCGATGGTGCTGGCCATCTGGGTCGACCGCCCTGGCCGCGCCACGGCGCAGTACGCGATCGGCACCGCGCTCGTCTACTGCGTCGGTCAGCTCGGCTACATGGTGGTCCCTGCCTATGGCCCCATCGTCGCGCTGAGCGACGCGTATCAGGGGCCGGTCGACGGCGGCTTCTTCTGGGGCTGGGTGATCCGCGTCGTGCAGAGCGGCGGCGCGATGAAGGACGTCTTCCCCTCGCTGCACACGGCGGCGCCGCTCTGGTTCGCCCTGCACACCTTCCAGCGCGCGCGCGCCGACCGGCGCCTCCTCTGGCCGGCCTCGGTGACGGCGTTCTTCTCGGCGAACATCATCGTGTCCACGATGCTCCTCCGCTGGCACTACGCGATCGACGTGGTGGCCGGCGTCGCGCTGGCGGTGGGCGCCGCGTGGGTCACCCCGCGGCTCGCCGCGTGGGAGGAGCGATTCCGCGCCGGCCTGGGCCATTCCCAGCCCTGGATCTTCCGGTGAGCGCGCGCGCGGGGGGGTGGTGCGGTCAGCACCGCCTCCAGCGCAGGTTGAGCTGCAGGTCGAACGTCCCGTCGTGTTGCTCCACCGTGATGAGGCCCGAGCTCGACCGGTCTTGCCGGTTGCTCACCTCGACCGTCGCCAGGACGTTGACCGGCAGCGCGCCGCGGCGCGCGCAGGGCGACCAGCGCGCGGTGTCGAACTGGCGGAGGAGCTCGAAGTCCTCCGTCGCGAACCCCGTGAGCTCGACCTCGGCCGAGGACGACGGGGTCCCGGGGAAATTGTACCGCGCCCCCATCCTGGCGCTCACGCGCGGGCCCAGGATCGCGTTGCCGCGGTAGACCACGCTGGCCGCCGTGAAGCTCCAGCCCTCCGGGTAGCGCAGGTGCACGCTCACGTTGCACCGCGAGCGCCCCTCGGAGGGCGAGGCGCTGGGGCCCGCCTGGGCGTTGAACTCGGTGAAGACGATGATGAACGCCGTGCCTCCCCCGACGATCTGCGCGTCGGCCGTCCCCTGCCGGCACCCCGTCCCGCGGTACATGAGGCGCTCGATACGCACGCCCTCGGGGCGCTCCTGGGCCCTCGCCCTGCCCGCGGGCGCCGCGCAGAACAGGCCCGCCGCGAGCGCCGCCACGGCGCCGTGACACGTCGCCTTCTTCATGGCGTCGATCCCCCCTAGCATCGCTGCCAGCTCAGGTTGAGGATCACCTTGAACGTCCCGTCCGTCTGCTCCACGGTCAGGAGGGCAGTCCGCGACGGGGCCGCCGTGTTGTTCACCCGGCCGTTCGCGGCGATCGTCATGGGCAGGACGCTGCCTCCGCAGGGCGCCCACGCCTGCTGCTCGAGCGCCCTGCGGGTCTCGAAGTCGCCGAGCCGCGGACCGACGAGGTTCAGGTCCTGCAAGACCGAGGGGTGGCCGGGGAAGGAGTACCGGAAGCGCAGGTTCGCCAGCGTGCCGGGGCCGAGGGACACGTTGCCGCGGTACACGACGCTCGCCACCGAGTAGGTCCAGCCAGCGGGATAGCTCAGGGAGACGGTGAGGGTGCAGGCCTTCGACGTCTGCGTGAGGGGCACGCCGGGGCCGGCCTGCGCCTGGAACCTCCGGTAGGTCACGAGGAACGCCGTCCTGTCGTCGATGACGTCCACGTCCGCCGTGCCGGCGGGGCACCCGGTGCCGAAATACGTGATCCGGTCGATGGTGACCCTGCCCGGCGCCTGCGCCGCCGCCGGGCTCGCGGAGGCGAGCGCCGCGACGCCCGCGAGGAGACCGAGAACGCCGATGTGGATCTTCATGTCGCACCCCCATCGATGAACCTGGGGCCGTCGCGGCGCGTGGCAATCACGGACGTGCTCGCCGGACGAGCGCGCGGCTTCACCGCGAGCACCGGCTCCAGGTGAGCTCGTAGACGATGGCGGACGGGCCGCCGGCGCTCATGAGACCGACGCCGCGGGGCTCGAGGAGGTTCGACGCCGCCACCGTGGTGTGGAGGAAGAGCGGTCGGTCGAGGTTGCAGAGCGAATGAACCGCCTCCGGGCCGAAATCGCTGCCGATGCGGTACCGGCCGCGGTGCGGTCCGTGGAGCTCCGCCATGCGCGCGGGCGCCCGCGTGCCGAGGAACCATGTGCGGGTCATGTGTCGTCCGGTCACGCCCGCTTGCAGGTAGGCGACCCCCCGGTACGTCGCGCGCCGGAGGGCGACGCGATGGCCGAGGGGAATGCGCAGGTCGAGCTGCATTTGACAGGTGCGCCCCGCCGCGGCGGACCCCGGGCCGACGAGCACCGTGAGCAGCCCCGGATCGAGGTCCACGACGAGGGCCTGCCCGTCGGGCGTGAACGCCACGTTCACCGTCTCCGGACCTGGACACGCGGCCCCCCGCGCGATGATCTTCTCCACGGCAAAGCTCCCGGGCGGCGGCGCAACAGGCCCCTCGGCGACCTGCGCGGCCGCTCTCCCCGAGAGCGCGGCCGCCGCCGCGGCGGCGAGGACGAGGGTTCCGCGCGAGCCTGATCGCCTCATGGGCCTCCTCCACCGCGGGAAACGGTCCCGCACGCGGCCGCCGCGGCCGCGCTCGTCACCGGCCGGAGCAGCGCCGCCACCGCAGGTTGAGCTTCGTCTTGAACTTGCCGTCGGTCTGCTCCGTGGTGACGAGGCCCGTGGAATCCGGGTTCCTCGAGAGGAGCTGCGCGGTGCCCGTCGCGATCAGCGTGGCCCGCCCGGTGCACGGCGCCCAGGAGAACATCCGGAGCGGATTGTCCAGCTCGAAGTCGGCGAGCATCGGTCCACGCAGCGTGACATCGTCGGAGATCGAGCGCTCGCCCGGGAAATTGTAGCGCGCCCGGAACCTCGCGGAGACGCCCCGCTGGAGGGTCGCATTGCCGCGATAAGCGATGTTCGCGACCGTGAACGTCCAGCCCTTCGGGTATTCGACGTCGAGCAGGAGATTGCAGAATTTCGAGGACTCCGTGAGGGGAATACCGGGCCCCACCTGCGCCTGGAAGACGTCGTAGGTGACCAGGAAGGCCGTCTTGCCGTCGACGATATCGATCGTCGCCGTGCCGGCGGGGCACGCCGATCCGCGATACTCGACGCGCTGGAGCCGCGTGAACTCCGGCGCCTGTGCGCTCGCCGTGCTCGCGAGGACGACGGTGGAGAAGGCGGCCAGGAAACTCAGGATGCCGACGCGCTTGTTCATGGTATCCACCTTTCCGCGGAGAGGACGTGCCCCGCCCGCGGCTGCGTCCGGAAGGACAGCGCAGGACCGCCGAGCTCATGGTCAGTGGTCCCGTGCGTGTACATGGGACCGGCCGTCCACGTCGCAAGTATCAGGCTCGAGGAAACCGGCTTGTGTGTCTCGGCCACGAGGATCTCGCGCTGCGATGTTGCGGGCAGATCGAGAGGAGATGGGCGAAGCCGGGCCGCGCTGGACGAGCTCCCGCAGGCTGGCCGTGGGGCGAGGGCAGCCCCGTTCGACTCGGGGACACGTTATAGGTACGGTGTCGCTTTTCCAGGCAGAGGGCGAGCGCGAAAGGAATCTTCTGTCATCGCGAAATTCGGGGCCAGGGGCGCCGGAGGCGACCGGGAGCCTCGAGTGTCAACCCGAGGCGATCACCGCGGTTCATTCTTGACTTTGAAAATGCATTTGCCTTTCCTTCTCCCTGGACCCCTCCCCGGAAAGGCTGCTGCAGATGGCGCTTCCTGCGAATGCGAAGAACGAGAGCTCATGTTGCGCGGATCGGCCGCCCGCCCGACGGTCCCGTTCGATGACGTCTCCGAGGGGGCCGCTCCTTCTCGTCGGGCTCCTCGGCGTCGCGCTCGCGAGCGCCTGCTCGTCGGGCGGCGCCGAGGGGCCGAACGAGACGACCGGTGGTGGGGGCGGCGCCGGGAGTGGCCAGAGCGGCGCTGGCGCCGGGTCGAGCTCGGGGGGAGGCTCCACCGGCGGCGCGGGCGCGGCCAGCGCGAGCGCCGGCTCGGGCGGCGGCGCCTCGGTCGGCCAGGGCGGCATGGGCGCGGGAGGGACGGACGGGGCCGGGAACACGGGCGGAATGGGCTCCGACGAGGAGTACCCCGTGCCGGGCTCCCTGCCGGACGAGGACGGGGCGGCCCTCTGGCTCAGGTATCCAGAGCTCCCGATTCCGGAGCGCCTCGCGGAGTATCAGGCTGCTTTCAAGCGCGTGGTCAAGTCGGGGAGCGGGGCGAGCCTCGACATCGCCGAGGCCGAGCTCGTCAAAGGCCTGGGCGGCTTGACGGGCGGAGCGGTCGAGACCGGCGCGGCCGTCGAGGGCCCGGGCGCCGTGGTGATCGGGACGGCCACCGCGGACCTCATCAAGGACCTGCCGCTCGCGGCGCGCCTCGGGGCCCTGGGCCCCGAGGGCTACCTCGTTGAGGCCGCGGACGTGGGGGGCCAGCCGGCGATCGTCGTGGCGGGCAACACGGAGGTGGGCGTGCTCTATGGCGCGTTCGCGCTCCTCCGGCACGCCCAGACGCACAGCGCGCTCGCGGGGCTGCCGCTCACGAGCTCTCCCAGGATCAAGCACCGCATCCTGAACCACTGGGATAACCTCGATCGCTCCGTGGAGCGCGGCTACGCGGGCCGCTCCATCTGGGACTGGAGCGCGCTGCCGGGCACGCTCTCCCCCCGTTACAAGGACTATGCGAGGGCCAACGCCTCCCTCGGCATCAACGGGACCGTGCTCACGAACGTGAACGCCAACGCGCAGGTCCTGACGCCGTCGTACCTCGTGAAGGTCAAGGCGCTCGCCGACGTCTTCCGCCCTTATGGCATCAAGGTCTACCTCACGGCCCGCTTCAGCGCGCCGCGTGAGATCGGCAATCTGAGCACGGCCGATCCGACCAACGCCAGCGTGAAGCAGTGGTGGACCAGCAAGGTCAACGAGATCTACCAGCAGATCCCCGACTTCGGCGGCTTCCTGGTGAAGGCGAACTCCGAGGGGCAGCCCGGGCCGCAGGATTACGGGCGGACCCACGCCGACGGCGCCAACATGCTCGCCGACGCCGTCGCGCCGCACGGGGGCATCGTGATGTGGCGCGCCTTCGTTTACTCGGACGCCAGCCCCCCGGACCGCATCAAGGAGGCCTACGAGGAGTTCAAGCCGCTGGACGGCAAGTTCCGGGACAACGTCCTCGTGCAGGCCAAGAACGGCCCCCTCGATTTCCAGCCCCGGGAGCCGTTCCATCCGCTGTTCGGCGCCATGCCCGAGACGCCCCTGGCCCTCGAGCTCCAGATCACGAAGGAGTACCTCGGCGAGGATACGCACCTCGCCTACCTCGGCCCGCTCTACGAGGAGGTCCTCGCGGCGGACACCTACGCGGACGGCGAGGGCTCGACCGTGGCGCGGGTCATCGACGGCAGCCTCCACGGCCATGAGACCACCGCGATCGCGGGCGTGTCCAACGTCGGCGACGACGTGAACTGGACCGGGTCCCACATGAACCAGGCGAACTGGTACGTGTTCGGACGCATGGCGTGGAACCCAGACTCCTCCGCGGAGACCATCGCCGAAGAGTGGGTTCGTCAGACCTTCTCGAACGACCGCGTCGTCGTCGAGCCGGTCGTTCAGATGATGATGGGCTCCCACCAGGCGCTCGTCGACTACATGACGCCCCTCGGCCTGGTCCACATCATGGGCAGCGACCATCACTACGGGCCGGCGCCGTGGGTGAGCAACCTGGGCCGCGCGGAGTGGAACCCGGTCTACTATCACAAGGCGGACGCGAACGGCATCGGCTTCGACCGCACCTCGTCGGGCAGCAACGCCGTCGCGCAGTACTTCGCGCCGGTGGGGCAGGCGTTCGGGAGCCGGGACACGGTGTCCGATGATTTCCTGCTCTTCTTCCACCGCGTCGGCTGGAAAGACGAGCTGAGCTCGGGGCGAACGCTCTGGGAGGAGCTCGTCCACCGTTACAGCCACGGCGTCGACGAGGTCGCGGTCATGCGAGAAGCGTGGAAGTCCGTCGAGGGCCGCATCGACGACAAGCGCTTCGCCGAGGTGGCCGACTTCCTGGAGATCCAGCACTACGAGGCGCGCTGGTGGCGGGACGCGTGCCTCGCGTACTTCGGCCAGGTGTCGAAGCTCCAGGTCCCGAGCGGCTACGCCCCCCTGGCGAGCTCGCTGAGCTTCTACCAGGGGCTCCGCTGCCCGGCCAACGCGGCGAAGCCCCGCTGCTCGCAGGTCTACACGGGGGATCCGTCTCCGGCCATCCTCCCCTGAGGGGAGGAGCCCGCCCTTGGCGGCATGGCGGTTCGCTTTCCAGGCCGACTTCTCGCAGTAGAGCTACGGCTTGGTCACCTCGAAGGAGGCGATGTGCACCGAGCCGCCCAGGGACTGCGTGGCGTAGTTGAAGATGCCAAATCGATAGCCAAGGAAGTATTGCCAGTTCTTGTTCATTCTGAGCGTGTCGCCCAGGCTGGTGAACTGGGCGCCGTCGGTGCTGTAGGAGAAGCGCGCCTGCGCACCGCCGTTGTCCGAGCGGACGTTGGCCTCCACGCGCAGCCAGATCTTGTCGCCGGACACGTTGGCCCCGGCCACCTCGGTGCCCGTGCTCGTCGTCTTCCAGGAGGTGTTCATGTTGACCCCGTTGGTCATCACGACGCGCGTTGCCCCGTTGGCTTTCTTGACCCCGATCCACGCCGACACGTCACGCAGGGCGGCGAGGCCGGCCACGTCGCCGTCCTGCATCTTGCTGAAGTCGAGCTCGATCGTCGCGATCGAGACGGGGCCCTCGATGCGACGCGTCAGCGTGTTTCGAGCGGCGTAGAGATCGTCGGTCACCGTCGCCGTCTGCAGGGTCAGTCCAGCCCCGGAGGACCACTTGGTGTCGTCGGGGTTGTGGTTCCACTCCCACTCGGGGCGCAGGGTCTCTCCCGCGAAGGTGTCCTTGGTGGGACGCGGCTTCACTCGATTCGATCCGCAAGGCAGGTCCGGGAAGGGGTAGGTGCCTCCCCACTGGCCGTTCACCAGGGTGACCGAGGGCCAGCCGTCGGCCCACGTCACCGGGGCCATGACCGGGATGCGGCCGGCCGGGAACGAGTCGTTGAACCCGATGTAATACCAGTCTCCGTTCTGCGTCTGGACGATGCCGCCCTGATGCGGGCTCCCCCCGGAGCCCGGAGCGCCGGCGTAGGGCAGCTTGACCGCGAAGGGCCGCAGCTCGTAGGGGCCGAACGGCCCGCTCGTCGATCGCAGCACGTACTCGCCGTTCGCGTATTGCGTGACGAGGATGTAGTAGTTTCCATCGATCTTGTAGAAGCGAGAGCCCTCCAGCGGCCCGGAGAGGTCGCCCGGCGTCTGGAAGACGGCCTGGTTCTTGACCTGGCTGAGGCCGTCCGCGCTCAGCTGGGCCACGCTGATCGTGTTGTTCCCGTAGGCCACGTACATGGTGTCGTCGTCGTCGATCAGCAGCCCCATGTCGTAATAACAGCCGCCCTTGTGCTTCTCCCACGGGCCTTCGGGGGACTTGGCGGTGAAGACCCAGCCGCCGCCCACGTTGTGCATGCAGCCCATCCAGTAGAAGGTCTCGTTGCTCTTCCGGTACTGGAGCGTGGACGCCCAGATGCCATTGACATAGGAGCTGCCCCGGCTCAGGTCGTACGACGCGTCGAAGTCCAGCCGGGGAACGGAGTGTGAGACGTACTCCCAGTGGACCAGATCGTAGGAGCGGAGCATGGGCGCTCCAGGCGAATGGTGGAACGTGGACGCCGTATAGTAGTAGGCGTCGTCGACGCGAATGACCTCGACGTCGGGGAGGTCTTCCCAGATGAGAGGGTTGGAGTAGGTCTCGGGGCAGACGGCAGGGGCGCCGCCGCCCGAGCCACCGTCGCCGCCGCCGCTGCCAGGATCACCGCCTCCGGACGCGTCCCCTCCGCCGCCCCCGTCGCCTCGCCCCCCGCCGGTCTGCCCGGAAGATCCTCCGCTGGGGCCTGTCGCGCCGCCGCTCGCCGCTCGCCCACCGCTCCCGCCCGAGCCGCTGCCGATCGAGCCGCCCGCGCCAGAGGCGGTCGTCGTACCCGTGGGGTCGCCATCGCCCCCCTGCGACTCCCCGCCGCAACTTGCAAGGAGAACGAGAAGAACGGCCGCGGACGCCGTGCTGCCTGTGCGTAGGGTGCGAGAGCGGGTGTTGGTGGACAGGGAAGGGAAGGGCATGGCGATATCCTGATGAGCGATGTCAGCGAGCGCGCTCGGCGCACGGCTGACAGAAGAATGAACGGGTCAAGGTGAGCTGCTTCCTCGTCGGAGCGACCTTCTCGAGCGTGCCGTCTTCGTCGTAGCAAGAGCGATCCAGGCACATCCGAAATACAGATCCAGCAACCAGGATCGAGCGAGCGTGATCCATCCGGAGCACCGGCCGCCGATGCCGCCTGAGCCGCCCTGATCGCTGCTGCTGCTGGACTGGCCACCGGCTGTGGCCGACCTGCCTCCGGCGCTCCCCGCGCTGTCGCCCGGGGTGCCTGGTTCATCTCCTCCTCCGTCGCGCGGCTTCGTCCTGCTCGAAGGTCCCAGGGGGAATTGTGAACGTTCACATGTCGGTGTCAATCAAAATTGACCGGCGCGCGACGCTCCTCGATCCGGCCGGGGGGCGCAGCGGCGGCCGGTCGCCGTGGCCATGGACGCGGTGCTGGCACGACCGCGGGGAGGTGCCCCGGATCCGCAGAAGAACCGCCATGGCGCCAGCGACGCCAAGAAGAGAGGGGAAGGGGGGGCCTCCATGTCCCTTCTACTTCCCTGGTTTCTTGGCGCTCTTTTCGTCATGGCGGTTCGCCTCTCGGCCCGACTCCCCGCAGCAGCGCTAGCGCCACCTCGGACCGGAGAGGTTCGCGAGCACCGCGAGCAGCTCGGCCGGCTCGATGGGCTTGGGCACGTGGGTGTTGAACCCCGCCCGCAAGGCCCTCATGCGGTCCTCCGTGCGCGCATAGGCCGTGAGCGCGACCGCCGGGACCCGCCCGCCGCTCGACGCCGGGAGCGCCCGGATCTTGCGGATCAGCGCGTAGCCGTCCTCGCCAGGGATCGCGATGTCGGACACCAGCACGTCCGGCTGGAGCGCCTCGAACGCGAGCATCGCCTCGGCCGTCGACTCGACGGACGTCACGTGCGCGCCGCGCTGCTCGAGCATCGTGACGAGCAGCTCGCGCGTGTCCTCCTCGTCGTCCACCACGAGGATGTGCATCCCGTCGAGGTCCGCGCGCGCGTCGACCTCGACGGAGGCCCCCGGCGAGACGCGCCTCCGGCGCCCCCTGTCGAGCCGCTGCTGCTCCGCGAGCGGCAGCCGGACCGTGAACGTCGCGCCCCGGCCGGGCCCGTCGCTCGTCGCCTGCGCCGTGCCGCCGTGCATCTCGACCAGGCTCTTCACGATCGTGAGCCCCAGCCCGAGGCCCCCGTGCTTGCGGGTGGTGCCGCTCTCGGCCTGCCGGAACTGCTCGAAGGCATACGGCAAGAACGCCGGATCGATCCCCTGGCCCGTGTCGGCCACGACGATCTCGGCCGACGCGTCGACGCGCTCGAGCCGGATGCGCACGCTCCCCCCCCGCGACGTGAACTTCACGGCGTTGCTGAGGAGATTCCAGATCACCTGTTGCAGCCGGCCCGCGTCCCCGGCGACGGGGCCCACGCCGGGGTCGAGCATCGGCTCCAGGCGGACGCCCTTGGCGTCGGCGGCCGGCCGCACCACCTCGAGCGAGGCCTCGATCACCGAGACGAGCTCGATGCTCTGGACGTCGAGCCGGAGCTTGCCGGCCATGATCCGCGAGATGTCGAGCAGGTCGTCGATGAGCTGCGCCTGCGCCAGCGCGTTGCGCTCCACCGTCTCCAGCGCCTTCTCGCGGCGGTCCTCGGAGAGCTTGCCGGTGCGCAGCATCCGGATCCACCCGAGCACGGCCGTGAGCGGCGTGCGGAGCTCGTGGCTCATCGTGGCCAGGAATTCGTCCTTCAGGTGGCTCGCGGTCTCGGCCTCCCGCCGCGCCGCCTGCGCCGCGGCGAGCAGGCCCCGCCGCTCCTCCTCCGCGCGCTTCTGCGCGGTGATGTCGAAGAACGACGACACGACGCCGGCGATCGAGCCGTCCGGGTGGTGGAGCGGCCGCGCGTTGACCGAGAGCCAGAGGACCGTGCCGTCCGGCCGCTCCATCCCGAGCGGGACGCCCGACCGGGGCTCTCCGGTCCGGAGCGCGACCTCCGCGGGCGTCATCTCGAAGCGAAAGGGCGAGCCGTCCTCGTGGATCAGCCTGGCGGACCGATCCAGCGTCGTCGAGCCGACGATCTGCGCCAGGGGCAGCCCGAGGATCCGCTCGGCGCTCGCGTTCGCGGTGCGGATGACGCCGCGCGCGTCCTGGAGCGTGATGCCCTCCTCGAGCGCGCTGATGATCACGCGGTAACGCTCCTCGCTGTCCCGGAGCGCCCGCTCCGCCTCGAGCGCGCCGGTCTCGTCGCGCGTGATCAGCACGGCGCCCGCGGGCGAGCCGTCCGCGTGCCGCAGCGGCGACGCCGTCCCGGCGAGCGCGCGGATCGAGCCGTCGGGGCGCGCCACGAGCCAGCGCGCGCTCTCGACCCGCTCGCCCCGGAGCGCGCGGCGGAGCGGGTTCTCGTCGGTCGAGAGGGGACGGCCGTCCAGCCCGCGCAGCGCGCGGCCCGCCACCAGCGCGTCGATGGCGGCGGCCGCGTCCTGCCCGACGACGCCGTGCTGCCGCTGGGCCTCGGGGTTGCAGATGCAAAGCGCCCCGCGCTCGTCCGCCGCCATGATGCCGTCGCCGCTCTGCTCGATGAGCGCCCGCAGGAGATCCCGCTCCACGGCCGCGGCCCGCTCGGCCCGCTCGGCCCGCTCGCGGAGCCGCTTCGAGCGGATGAGGGCGCCGACCCGCGCCGAGAGGGCGGCCGCGGGGCACGGCTTGACCACGTAATCGTCGGCGCCCGCGGTGAGCCCCTCGACGAGGTCCTGCTCCTGGCCGGCCACCGTCAGGATGAGGATCGGGAGCCCGATCGTGGCCGGGCATGACCGCAGGAGTCCGCAGATCTCCGTGCCGGACATGGCGGGCATCACCTGGTCGAGCACGAGCGCGTCCGGGAGATCGTGCGCCGTCATGTGCTCGAGCATCATCACGGCGTCCGTGAAGACGTCGACCTCGTACCCGGGCGCGAGCGCGCGCGCCGCCATGTCGGCCTCCAGCGGAGAGTCGTCGACGATCCACACGCGCGCGCGCGCCGTCCCCTCGCGCCGCGCGGGCCCCGCGCTCGCGTCCCGGGCTCCCCGGGCGCCTCGCCCTCCTGCCTGCGGCGAGCGCCGCGTCGGAGCGGTCTCCTCCCGCGCCGCGTCGGAGAACACGAAATCCATCGAGGTGCGCCGGTTCATGGTCCTCCAGGACCAGCGAGAGCCGCGTGCGCCGCTGTCCCCGGTGCCGTCATTCCAGCGTGCGCCGCCGGGCGAGCAGAGATCGATTGTCTCATCAACAGTCCTTGCCGCGCAATCTCATCTGAGCGAGGGCGCGCGGTGGCGCAAGCCCGTTACAAGAAAAGTCTCGCGCCGCCATGCGCCGCCGTCTGGGGCTCGCCTGCGCTTCAGCCCCTCCGGTGGAGCCCCCAAAGGGCCGCTCCACCCTGCTCCGGGGCCGTCCTCGGGTCCTTTCCGACGGGAGTTTCCTGATTCTCCCCGAGCACTTCCACGTGTGATTGACACTCCGCGGAGCGCCTGACTATTTGCTGGATTCGAGCACCGCTGTGGCAGAGATCCTCGTCGTCGATGACAGCCGGGTGATGCGTGAGATGGTCGTGGCGTGCCTGCGGGCAGAGCAGTATACGTTCGCGCACGCGGCGAGCGGGCTCGAGGCGATAGAGACGCTCTCGCTCAGGCCGTTCGATCTCGTGGTGTTGGACCTGAACATGCCCGATATCGGGGGACTCGAGGTCATCGAGTTCATCCGTGGTCAGGACAAGCTGCAGAGCCTGCCGATCCTGGTCGTGACCACCCGGGGTGATGAGGAGTCGAGGGCCCGGGCGCTCGGCGCGGGGGCGTCGCAGTTCATGACGAAGCCGTTCACGCCCGAGGCCATCCAGGCGAGCGTGCGGTCGCTCCTCGGGAACGACGCCCCGAGCCCCGGGTGAGCGGCGTGCTCGACGTCAACGAGTTCGTGGCGGGCTACCTCGTCGAGGTGGAGGAGCACCTCTCCGCGTCGACCGCGAACCTCCTCGCCGCCGAGGCGGCCATCCGCGCCGGGGAGCCGACCCCGAGGGCGATAAGGGAGCTGTTCCGCTCGCTCCACACCATCAAGGGCCTGTCGGCGATGGTCGGCGTGGAGCCGATCGTGGACATCGCCCATGCGATGGAGGCCGTGCTCCGGGCGGCGGACCGGGCGGCCGGCGCCCTCTCCGCCGGCTCGATCGACGTGCTGGTCCACGGGCTCCGGGCCATCGAGGAGCGGACCCGGGCGCTCTCGGCCGGGCAGCCGGTGCCGCCCGCGCCGGCGGCGCTCGTCGACGCGCTGGCCGCGCTCGAGGTCGCCGTCGCGCCGCCCGCGCCCCCGCCGTCGATCGGCGCCGACCCCGAGGTCCTCGCGAAGCTCGGGCCGGGCGAGCGGGTGCAGCTCGCGCAGGGCGTGGCGGGCGGGCGGCGCGCGCTGCGGGTCGACTTCATCCCCTCGCCGGCGCGCGCGGCCGAGGGGATCAACATCACGAGCGTCCGCGAGCGCGTCGGCAGGATCGCGGAGATCGTCAAGGTCGTCCCGCTCTCGGTGCCGGCCAGCGACAGGGCGCCGGGCGGCATCGCGTTCGCGCTGCTCGTCCTCACGAGCGCGCCGGACGAGGAGCTCGCGAGGGCAGCGGCGGCGGACAGCGTCCGCCCGCTCGCCGTGGCGCCGGAGGTCCCCCTGGCCGTCGCGGCCCCGACCGAGCAGGCGCTGGACGAGCCCGTGGACCTGGAGCCGCAGGTCCGCGGCGTCGTGCGCGTCGAGGTGGCGCGCCTCGACGACGCGCTCGACAAGCTGTCGGCGCTGGTCGTCACGCGGTTCCGGCTCGCCCGGGCGGCGGCGGACCTCTCCGCCCGCGGCGTGGACATCCGCGACCTCTCCGAGATCCTGCGCGAGCACGACCGCCAGCTGCGGGATCTGCGCGGCGCGATCATGCGCTCGCGCATGATCTCCGTCACGGAGCTCCTGGAGCGCGTCCCGCTCGTCGTGCGCGGCCTCGGCCGCGCGACCGGCAAGCAGGTGCGGCTCGAGATCGACGCGGGCAAGGCGGAGCTCGACAAGGCCGTCGCGGAGCGCATCTTCCCGGCGATCGTGCACCTGCTCCGCAACGCGGTCGATCACGCGATCGAGGCGCCCGCCGAGCGGCGCCGGCTGGGCAAGCCCGAGGAGGGCGTGGTCAGGGTCGCCTGCTTCGAGCGATCGAACAACCAGCTCGAGCTCAGCGTCGGCGACGACGGCCGAGGCGTCGATCGCGATCAGGTGGCGCGGCGGGCGGGCCGCCCCGTGCCCGACAGCGACGCGGCGCTGCTCGAGCTCCTCACCCTGCCCGGGCTGTCGACGCTCGACCAGGCGACGAAGACCAGCGGCCGCGGGCTCGGGATGGACATCGTGCGGCGCGTCGCCGTCGAGCAGCTCGGCGGCGAGCTCTCCGTGCGAACGGCGCGGGGCGCCGGCACCACCTTCACCCTCCGGATCCCGCTCACGCTCACGATCGTCGACGCCTTCTCCTTCCTGTGCGGCGACCAGCCGTTCGTGACGCCCGTCGCGGGCGTCGAGGAGGTGATGGAGATCGATCCGGCCCGGATCGCGCGCGGCCCGGCGCCGGGCCGGCGCGGGGGCGGGACGGACCTGATCGATCGCCGCGGCGAGCCCGTGCCGCTGTGGAACCTCGGCGCGCTCTTCGAGCTCGGGGCGCCCGCGGCGAGGAGGGCGCTCGTCGTGCGGCGCAACGGGGCGCCGTTCGCGTTCGGCGTGAGCCGCGTGCTCGGGCAGCAGGAGGTCGTGGTGCGGCCGCTCGAGGATCCGCTCGTCAAGGTGCCGGGCATCTCCGGCTCGACGGACCTCGGCGACGGCCGGCCGACGCTCGTCCTCGACCTCGTGGCGCTCAGCGGCAGGCTCTCCTCCGGAGCGGGTGGCCGCGGCGGGCGCGGCGGCGCCATGGTGGTGGCCTCATGATCGATCTGCACGTGGTGCTGAAGGTGGCCGACACGGAGTACGTCATCTCCGCGGCCGACGTGCTGCACATGGAGTCGTACTCCGGCGCGACCCGGGTGCCCGGGACGCGGGACTACGTGGGCGGCCTCATCCAGATCCGGGGCCGCGTCGTGCCGGTCGTGGCGCTGCGCGCGCGCTTCGGGCTGCCCAGCGCGGAGCCCACGCTCGACTCGCGTGTCATCGTCGTGCAGCACGGCGGTCGCACCGTGGGCCTGCTCGTCGACAGCGCGCGGGAGGTCGTCACCATCGCCGCCGACGAGCTCAGGCCGCCCCCCGAGATCATGGCCGAGGAGAGCGCCGGGTTCGTCCGGGCGGTCGCGCAGCTCGGCAAGCGGCTCGTCATGCTCGTCGACGTCGGCAGGGTCATCGGTGAGGAGCAGGATCATGGCAGGTGAGGCAATCGCGGACATCGACGGGGCGCTCGCGCGGGCGGAGCAGGCCGAGCGCTCGTTGCGCCAGGGGATCACGAGCGTGACCGCGATCGAGCAGGCGGCCGCGCGGCTCGCCGCCTCCGGCGCCGAGCAGGCCGCCGCCGGGAAGGAGCAGGGGGCCGCGGCCGGGGCGCTCGCGGGCGGGCTCGAGGAGGCCGGGGCGGCGGCGCAGGCGCTCTCGCGATCGGAGCAGCGGCTGAGCGGCGCCATCGGCGACGTCGCGCAGGGGTTCCAGGCGACCGCGGGCGGGCTCGAGGCGCTCGGCCCCGCGCTGTCGACCGTGAAGGCCGACGCCGACACGCTCGGCGCCTCCGCGGAGACGACCGCGGTGACGCTCGAGGAGATCGCCCGCTCGGTGAAGGGGGTGAGCGCCAACGCCGAGGAGCTCGCGGCGTCGAGCGAGGAGCTCCTCGCCTCCGTCAGCCTGACGAGCGGGAACGCCGAGGAGGTGGCGGCCCGCGGCGAGAGCAGCGCCGCGGCGCTCGAGGAGCTCGCGGCCACGGTCGAGGAGATGTCGAAGGGCGTCGGGCGCCTGTCGGCCGACGCCCGGGGGGTCGGGCAGCAGAT
This sequence comes from Sorangium cellulosum, assembly GCF_004135735.1. Lineage (GTDB taxonomy): Bacteria > Myxococcota_A > Polyangia > Polyangiales > Polyangiaceae > Sorangium > Sorangium cellulosum_F. The sequence goes on from NZ_CP012670.1 coordinate 3,121,765, forward strand.
CTCGACAGTGGCCGACGCGGCGGCGGGCGTGAGCGGCGGCCTCGGGCGCGTCGCGAAGGACGCCGGGGAGATGGCGAGCGCGGTCGAGGAGACCGCCGCGACCGCCGAGGAGATGGCGCGGTCGATCCGCGGCGTGGCGGAGAGCGCGAGGGCGCTCGACGCGAGCGCCGGGACGACCGCGAGCACGATCACGGAGATCGCGACCTCGGTCGAGCAGGTCGCGGTGACGGCCGAGAAGAACGCGGCGACCATCGAGGCCAACGCGGTCGCCACCGAGGAGCTCGCGCGCACCGCGCAGCAGGTCGCGCAGAGCGCCGAGCAGATCAGCGCGCTCGCGGCCGGCAACGCCGCGGCGTCGTCCCAGGTCGAGGCCACGACGCGGAGGATCGTCTCCATCGTCGACGGCGCGCGCGCGACCGCGGAGCAGGGCGTCGCGACCGCGCGCCAGGGCGCGGCCACGGTCGGCCGGTCCATCTCCGGCCTCGGGAGCATCCGGCAGGCGATGGCCGACTCCGCGTCGGTCATGAAGGAGATGGGCCGGCGCGCCGAGGAGATCGGCGACATCGTCCAGACCATCAACCTGATCGCCGATCGCACGAACCTCCTGTCGCTCAACGCCAGCATCGAGGCCGCGCGGGCAGGGGAGCACGGCCGGGGCTTCGCCGTCGTCGCCGAGGAGATCCGGAACCTCGCGGACCGGGCCGCCGTGTCGAGCGCCGAGATCGCCAAGATCGTCCGCGCGCTCCAGGCGAGCGCCCGCGAGGCGGTGGCCGCCTCGACCGAGGGCGTGAAGGTCGCGGACGAGGGGACCCGGCTCGCGGGCGACGCCGAGCGGGCGCTCGCGTCCATCCTGCAGGGGGTCGAGGAGCTCGGCCGGTCGATCCGCGAGATCGACCGGGCGAACGGGGAGCAGGTGCAGGCGGTGAGCTCCCTGGCCCAGACCGCCGCGCGCATGAGCGACGAGGGCAAGACGATCGCGCGCTCCGCGGCCGAGCAGACCAAGGCGATCCAGGCGCTCGCGCAGGGGAGCGCGCAGATGCGCAACATGGCCCGACAGACCAGGGAGGCCACGGCCGAGCAGGCGGGCGCGCTGCGCGACGCCGTGCGGGCCAACGCGCAGCTCACCCAGAGCGCCGAGCGGGTGTCGCGGGCGATGGACGAGCAGGCGGCCGCGGCGTCCCAGCTCGCGAAGGTCGCCGCGCAGATGCGCGCGCTGACCAACCAGACCAACGCCGCGCTGACCGAGCAGACGCGCGCGCTCTCCGGGATCGCGGCGGGCGCGCAGGACGTCGCGGGCGCGGCGCAGCGGATGATCGCGGGCCTCGCGGAGCAGGCGGGCGGGGCGGCCGAGATGGCGCGCGCGATGGACGAGATCCGCAAGCAGACGGCCCAGTCGGCCCGGGGGATCGCCGAGCAGGCGCGGGCCACGAAGCAGATCGAGGCGTCCGCCCAGAAGGTCGCGAGGCTCGCGGCCGCGGTGACCGCCGCCACCGCGGACCAGAGCGCGGCGACGTCGGCGCTCGCGAAGGAGGGGGACGCGGTGCGCCGGATCGCCCGGCAGACGGCGCGGGCGGTCACCGAGCAGGCGGAGGCCGTCACGGCGCTCTCGGCGGGGGGGGCCCGCCAGGCGTCGGCGCTCCAGGCCATCGCGCGGTCGGCGGTCGAGCAGTCGGCCCGGAGCGAGGAGCTCGCGGGCGCGCTGTCCCGGCTGCGCGACCCGCTGCGGGATCTGCTCGCCTCCACGACCAGGCAGGCGAGGGGCGCCGGCGCGGTCGCGGCCGACGCCGGCTATGTGCTGGAGCAGGTCGGCAGGATCCGGCACGTGAGCGCCGAGCAGGTGGACGTGATCGCGGGCGTGGCGGCCGCGATCGCGTCCCTCAAGGCGAACGGCCAGCAGCCGCACGCGCCGCCGGAGACCGCGTGACCGCGCGGCGGCCACCGCTCGCCGTCGCGGAGGCGGAGCGGCAGCGCGTCGAGCGGGTCGATCGGCTCGCGGCGTCCGGGCCGCCGGGGGTGCCCGCGCTCGTCGAGATGCTGGCCGACCCGAGCTGGACCGTGCGGCGGAGCGTCGTCGCGTCGCTCGCCGCGCTCGGCGACGCGGCGGTGCAGCCGCTCTGCGCGTGCCTGCGCGCGCGGCGCGACAGCGAGGCGCGCATCGCCGCCGCGATGGACGCGCTCGCCGCGTCCCTCGGGGACGTGGACGCCGCCGTGCTCGCGCTGACGCTCGAGCCTCACCCCGCGGTCGTCGCCGACGCGGCGCAGATCCTCGGCCGCCGCGGCAGCGCGAGCGCGGTCCCCCGGCTCGCGGAGCTCACGTCGCACCCGGACGACAACGTGGCCGTCGCCGCGATCGAGGCGCTCGGGCGCGTCGGCGGCAGGGCCGCGGTGGACTCGCTCGTCGACGCCGTGAAGAGCGGCAACTTCTTCCGTGTCTTCCCGGCCATCGACGTGCTGGGCCGGAGCGGCGATCCGCGCGCGATCGGCCCGCTCTCGGGCCTCCTCGACGACCCGCAGTACCTCCTCGAGGCGGCGCGCGCGCTCGGCCGCACCGGGAGCCGCGCCGCGGTGGCGCCGCTGACGCGCCTCTTCGCGCGGCCGAGCGACGCGGTCGCGCGCGTCGCCGCCGTGGCGCTGGCCGAGCTGCGCGAGCGGTACCGCGAGCGCTACGGGACGGTCGAGCCGATCGACGACGCGCTGCGGGGCGAGTCGCCCGCGCCGGGCGCGGCGCGGCGGCTGATCCAGAGCCTCGCGGGGGCGGATCCGGGCGAGCAGGCGATGATCTGCGCGGTGCTTGGCGCGATCGGGGGCGACGACGCGCTCCTGCACCTGACCCGCCTGCTCGACGCGGCGCCCGCCGTGGCGAGCGCCGCGGCGGAGGCGCTCTTCCGGCTCTGCCGGAGCGCGGACGCCCGGGTGCTCGCGGCGCTGCGCGAGGGCGACAGCGCCCGGCGGCTCCTCCTGCTGCCGCTCGTGAAGGGCTCCGCGGCCGCGGCCGACGTCGAGCGCTGCCTCGAGGATCCGGACCCCGAGGTCCGCGCCGCGGCGTGCGACGCGCTCGGGCGCATCATGGATCCCGGCTCGGCGCGCGCGCTGTTCCGGCTCCTCGACGACCCGAGCGCCCGCGTGGTCCACGCCGCGATGGGCGCGATCCAGGCGCTGGGCGGCGCCGAGGTCGAGGCGCTCGCGCTCGAGGCCGCGCGCGGGGGGACCCCGGCGGCGCGGCGGGCGGCGCTCCGGATCCTCGCCTACTTCGCGCCGCGCCCGGCGCTCCAGGTCTTCATCGACGGGCTCCGCGACGCCGACCTGCGCGCGCGCGAGCGGGCGATCCACGGCCTCGCGTCCTTCTCGGAGCCCGAGGCGATCGGCGCGCTCGTTGCGGTGGCGTCCGACGCGTCGGAGCGGATCCGGGCCGTCGCGATGCGGGCGCTCGGGCAGGCGCAGCGGGAGCCGCGCGTGATCGCGGCGCTGCTCGAGGGGCTCCGCGACGAGGACGCCTGGGTCCGCTACTTCGCCTGCCAGTCGCTCGGGAAGCACGGGTGGGAGCCGGCCGCGGGCGCCATCGCCGAGCGGCTCCGGGACGAGAGCGGCCAGGTGCGCGTCGCGGCGATCGAGGCGCTGTCGGGGATCAAGGGCGAGCTCGCGACGGCGGCGCTCGAGGAGGCGGCCCGGGACAGCGACACGGACATGCGGCGCTCGGCGCTGATCGGGCTCGGCATCGCCGGGCGGGAGGCGTCGCTGCCGACGCTGCTCGGCGCGCTGTCGTCCGAGGACGTGGCGACCCGGCTGGTGGCGACCTCGGCGATCTCCGGCTTCTCGTCGCCCGAGGTCCTGCCCGCGCTCGTGCGGGCCGCGGGCGACGCCGACGAGAGCGTCCGCGCGGCGGCGACCGGCTTCCTCGCGGCGCGCCCCGGGGACGACGCGACGCGGGCGCTCGTCGCGCTCCTCGTCGCGTCCGAGGCGAAGGGCCCGCTGCTCGACGCGCTGTCCACGCCCGCGCCGGGGCGGATCGAGGGCATCCTTTCCGCGCTCGCGACGGCGGACGACGAGCTCGCGCCGCTGCTCACCTCGGCGCTCGCGCGGATGCGGCTGCCCGCGGCGAACGCCGCGCTCCTCGAGGCGCTCCGGCTGCCGCGCGCGCCGGCGCGGAAGGCGGCGGCGACCACGCTCGCCGCGGTGCCCACGAAGGAGGCGTTCGCCGCGGTCGAGCTCGCCTCGCGGACCGACCCGGACCCGGAGGTGCGCCGGGTGTCGAGCTCGCTCCTGTCGCAGTGGGCATGATGGGCCGCCTCCCCTTCTCCTCGCAGCTCTTCGCGATCTTCAGCGCGCTCATCGCCGAGAAGGCCGGGATCCACTACGACGCGGGCGAGCGCGAGCTGCTCGGCGACAAGCTCTCGGCGCGCGCCCTCGAGGCCGGCTTCGACTCGCTGCTCGATTATTACTACTACCTCCGGTACGACCCGGAGGGCGCGGTCGAGATCGACGCGCTGATCGACGCCCTGGTCGTGGGCGAGACGTACTTCTTCCGGGAGCTCCCGCAGCTCGAGGTGACGATCGCGGAGGTCGTCGCGCCGCGCGTCGCGGCGGGGCAGCGGCCGCGGATCTGGTCGGCGGCGTGCGCGAGCGGCGAGGAGCCGCTCACGATCGCGATGCTCCTCGCGGAGCGGGGGCTGCTCGACCGGGTGGAGATCGTCGCGAGCGACATCAGCGTGCGGGCGCTCGCGCGGGCCCGCGCCGGCGTGTTCGGGCCGCGCTCGCTGCGCAGCAACGCGCCGCCGCCCGCCTTCGCCGGCCGGTGGCTCACGGTGACGCCCGATCGCGTCGCCGTGAGCGCCGAGCTCCAGCGGGCCATCACGTGGCGGCGGGTCAACCTGCTCGACGCCGCCGGGATCGCGTCGCTCGGGCAGTTCGACGTCATCGTCTGCCGCAACGTGCTCATCTATTTCCACGACAACACGGCGCGGTGGGTGATCGGGAACCTCTCGGGGGCGCTCGCCGTGGGCGGCTTCCTCTTGGTGGGCGTCTCCGAGTCGCTCCTCAGGCTCGGCACCGCGCTGGCGTGCGAGGAGCGGGGCGGGGTATTCCTTTACCGGAGGACGGCGTGATGAAGGGCCGACCGAACCCGGGGGAGGGCGTGACGATGGGCCGGCCGATCCGCGTGCTCATCGTCGACGACTCCGCCTTCGTGCGCAAGGTGCTGCGGCAGGTGCTCACCGCGAGCCGGTCGATCGAGGTCGTCGACGTGGCGGCGGACGGCCTGGACGCGCTGGAGAAGATCGCGCGCCACAGGCCAGACGTCATCACGCTGGATCTCGTGATGCCGAACCTGGACGGCATCGGCGTGCTCGCGTCGCTGCCGCGGGAGGGCGCGCCGCGGGTGGTCGTGGTCAGCAACGCCGAGGCGGACAGCGAGCTCGGCGTGCAGGCGCTCCAGCGCGGCGCGGTCGACATCGTCGAGAAGCCCACCTCGCTCGCGACGGACCGCCTCTACGAGCTCGCGGCCGAGCTCGTCCGCAAGGTGACCGCCGCGGCCGTGGCGCGGGTGCAGCCGGAGGCGCCGCGCGCGCGTCCGGCGCCGGTCGTGCCCTTCGCGATCCCCGCGAAGGGCCGGGCGCGCGTGGTCGTGGTCGGCGCGTCCACGGGCGGCCCTCAGGCGCTCACGCGGCTGCTCGCGGCGCTGCCCGGCGAGCTCCCGGTCCCCGTCGTCATCGCGCTGCACATCCCGCCTGGTTACACGGAATCGCTGGCGCACCGCCTGGACGAGGCGAGCGCGCTCTCGGTGGTCGAGGCCTCGGACGGCCTCGAGCTGCGGCCTGGGCTCGCGGTCCTCGCGCGCGGCGGGACGCACCTCCTTTTGCAGCGCAGCCGGGAGGGCGCCGCCGTGCGCTTCGGGCAGGCGCCCGAGGCGTCGCTGTACCGGCCGTCGGTGGATCTGCTGTTCCGGAGCGCCGCGGTGGTGTTCGGGGCGGGCGTGCTCGGGGTCGTGCTGACGGGCATGGGGGACGACGGGCTCGAGGGCTCGCGCGCGATCCACGCGGCGGGCGGGGAGATCCTCGTGGAGTCCGAGTCGTCGTGCGTCGTGTACGGCATGCCTCGACGCGTGCTGGAGGCCGGGCTCGCGGCGGCCGAGGCGCCCATCGACGCGATGGGCGCGCTCATCCTGCGGTACCTCATGGGACGGGAGGCTGGCTGAAGCGCGTCCGGACGCGACAGGTCGAGTCGCCCGCGGGGGGCCACCGCTTCCAGCGCTGGGCCGGGGAGGACATCGCGCCGGCGCCCGTCATCCACGGCCGGTCCTTGGGCATCCACGTGCGCAGGGCACCCCGCCGATCCCTGGGACCCACGGTTTGCCTGCACCGCTGCGCTACGCGGCCCGACGCGAGCCGCCGCCCTTTTGCTTCGTGGCCTCTGGCCTGCGCGCCTTCGGCCTCGTGTCGGTGGCCCCCTCGTCGCGCGCGCCCTTCCTGCCCTTCTGGCCGAGGCTCTTCTTGAGCAGCGCGATGAGGTCCACCGCGCCGGTCCTCTGCCTCCTGTCCTCCTCGTCTCCAGCGGACTCGGCCGGCGCCGTGGTCTGACCGGATTTCACCTTCTCCTCGATGAGCCTCATCACGTCGTCGCGGTACTCATCCCTGTATTTCTCCGGCTTCCACGAAGTGGCCATCTCGGCCACGAGCCGCTCCGCCATCGCGAGCTCTCTCTCGCCGAGCCCCTTCTCGTCGAGCTCCACCTCGGGCAGATCGAGCTCCTCGTCGCCGCGGAGCTCGTACGCGAACCGGAGCAGGCTCAGGAACGAGCCCGAAGCTGATGCTGCCTTTCCAGATGCTGCGCGGCATGCGCTCTCCTCACGCAAGCGGCCCGCTCGAGGGCTGCGAACGCGCAGCCATGCAAGCCGGCGGCCGGGCCCCTGCGCCGTCCGGCGCGGCCCCGCGCCCTCGTCCTGGCCGCACTCGAGCCCTCGGGGCCGGACGCCCGAGGTCGCCTTTCGCCACGGCGGGCGGGTGGCGATCGCCGCCCCGCGCTCCCAGCGCGGTTGTATAACGAGCGCGCGATATGTCTCGTCGAAGCCACGACCTCCACGGCTCCGCGCCGGACAGCAGCCGGACCGCGCTGCTCCTCATCGACGTCATCAACGACCTGGACTTCCCGGCGGGCGATCGGCTCCTCGCCCACGCGCTGCCGATGGCGCACCGCATCCGGGCGCTGAAGCGGCGGTGCCGCGACGCCGGCATCCCCGCCGTCTACGTGAACGACAACTTCGGTCGATGGCAATCGAACTTCCAGCGGCAGATCGAGCACTGCCTGAGGGATGGATGCCGCGGCCGGGATATCGCGGCGCTGCTCCAGCCCGAGCACGACGACTACTTCGTGCTCAAGCCCAAGCACTCGGGCTTCTACGGCACCACGCTGGAGATCCTGCTCGAGGCCCTCGGCGCGCAGACGCTCGTGCTCACCGGCATGGCGGGGAACCTCTGCGTGCTGTTCACGGCCAACGACGCGTACATGCGCGATTACCGGCTGGTCGTCCCGTCGGACTGCATCGCCTCGGAGGACGAGGAGGACAACCGGTATGCGCTCCGCCAGATGGAGCGCTTCCTCAAGGCCGACATCTCACCTGCCCATGAAATCGACATCGAGCGACTGCCCGCCTGACGCGCCGATAGGGGGGCCGGGCGCCGGCGGGCAGTCGCTCTCTGTCACGCGTGACGCTCACGCGTCACGCCCGCGCGTCGCGCTCAGGCGACCGCCCTGTCCTTCGACGAGATGCCCTCCTCGGTGACGACGGCGACGTCGGTCGCGCCGCAGCGCTCGAAGATCTGCTTGGCCAGGCTGCGCTCGTTGCTGTTCTCCACGTGGACGGAGAGGAGGATGTTGCCGCCCCTGATCTTCCCCTCGTACTGCTTGGCCTCGACCTCGGGGATGCCGAGCCCGATCAGGGCGCCGGTGATCCCGCCGAGCGCCGCGCCCGCGGCGGCGCCGCTCAGCGCGGCCATGATGGGCCCGGCCGCGATGAACGGCCCGAGCCCGGGGATGGCGAGCGCGCCGATGCCCGCGAGCAGGCCGATGGTCCCGCCGAGCGCGCCGCCCGCGCCCGCGCCCGCCGTCGCGCCCTCGGGCGCCTTGGTGTTCTTCTCGTGCGCGAAGTCCCGCGTGCCGTGCTTGTCGGGGAAGAGCGCCGAGATGTCGCTGGTCAAGAAGCCGGCGCGCTGCAGCTCGCCGACGACGATGTCTGCCTGAGAGAGGCTGCTCACGAGCCCCAGGACTGCCTTCTTGGTCGCCATGAGTTCTTCCTTTCGGACTTGATCAGTCCACGTCGACTTCGAGCTGGTTGTCGACCTGCTTCACGCCGGGGATCTTCTGTGCGATCGCGGCGATCTCGGCCTTCTCCTTGTCGCTCTTCACCGGGCCGCGCAGCGTGACCACCTGCCCCTGGGTGATGATCTTGACGTTCTTTGCGTTCATCGACAGCGCGTCGCTGTCCATCACCGCCTGACGGATCTTCTGGGTGATCGTGCGGTCGGCCTCGCTCTCGCCCTGATCCCCGGGGGTGAGCGCGGTCGGGTCGCGATCGCGATCGTTCTTCTCCGTGTTGTCGGCGGCGGCCGGCGTGGGGTTGTTCGCCCGCTGGGCGATCTCCCCGGGCACCGTCGCCGGGCTCTCTCGCGCCGCCCCGGTGTCGTCGCTGCCCGGGCGGGGCGTGCCCTCCGCCCTGTCGCAGCCAGCCGCGGCAGCGAGCGAGAGAGACATCATGAGCAAGAGTTTCGTGTTCATGCCGGGACGCCTTCGCAAGCCTCGGGCCATGCCGCGCGGAGGGCGCCTGTCGGGGCCATCGCTGTGGTCGGGGCGGATCGGTATCCCGCGTTGCGTCGTGGGATGAGATGTCTTTTCGGCGATTCCGCGCCGCGGCGCAAAAGGCCCTGCGCGCGCGCGGGCGCGGCGCAATGCGCGTGAGCGGGCCCATCCGCTCTTGGCGCGCCGGACCGCCCCACGTGAGGCGAAGTGCCCCGTGCCGGCGCCGCGATGAGGTGGATGAGGCTGGAGAGGCGCGTATTCCGGGGATCAGCGCGGGCGCTCGATGCCGAGGCGCCGGAGCTTGCGATAGAAGGTCGCTCGGGACATTCCGGCCTCGCGCGCGGCCTGCACCGCGTTCCAGCCGGTCCGGTCGAGCGCGTCGAGCAGCGCGGCCCGCTCGTCGGCGTGAGGCCTCGGCGCGCCGCGGCCGCCGCCCTCGCGCGGGCGGGGGAGATCCACGTCGTCGGGGCCGATCGTGCGGCCGTCGCAGAGCACGACCGCCTTCGTGATCACGTTCTCCAGCTCGCGCACGTTGCCGGGCCAGCGGTGCTGGCCGAGGCGCCGCAGCGCCTCGCGGGAGAGCTCGGGCGCCGGGCGGCCGAGCTGCTCGGCCGCCCGGCGCACGAAGTGGAGCGCGAGCTCCGGCAGATCCTCCAGCCGGTCGCGCAGCGGCGGCAGCCGGATCTGGACCACGGCGACGCGGTAATAGAGATCCTCGCGGAAGCGGCCGCGGGCGGCCTCGACGAGCAGGTCGCGGTTCGTGGCGCAGACGAGGCGGAAGTCCACGCGCACCGCCTCGGCGCTGCCGACCGGGCGGACCTCCCGCTCCTGGAGCACCCGGAGCAGCTTCGCCTGCACCTCGAGCGGCATCTCGCCGAGCTCGTCGAGGAAGAGCGTGCCGCCGCGGGCCGCGACCACGAGGCCGGTGCGGTCCCGGTCGGCGCCCGTGAAGGCGCCGCGCACGTGGCCGAAGAGCTCCGACTCGAGCAGCGCCGCGGGCAGCGCGGCGCAGTTGATCCCCATGAACGGGCCGGCCTTGCGCGGGCCGGCGAAGTGGATGGCGCGCGCGACGAGCTCCTTGCCGGTGCCGCTCTCCCCCGTGACGAGCACGCTGACCGGCGTGTCGACCACGCGATCGAGCGTCGCGAACACCCCGCGGATCGCGGCGCCGCGCCCCACGATGGCGCCGTAGTCGTAGCGGTGCTCGAGCGCCTGCTGGCGGACCAGCACCTCCTCCTGCAGGCGGCCGATCTCGGCGGCCTGGCCGCGCAGGAGCTCCTCGACGCGGCGCCGCTCGGCCTCGAGCTCGGCGGTGCGGCGGCGCAGGTCCGAGACGAGGCGCGCGTTGCGCACGGCGAGCGCGACCTGGTCGGCGAAGGCGAGGAGCAGGTCGACGTCCTCGGCGGCGAAGCGCGCGCGACGGAAGCGGTTGTCGAGGTAGAGGGCGCCGAGCACGCCGTCCGGTGAGCGGATGGGGACGGCGATCACGGAGCGGAGCCGCATGGCGTGCACCGACGCGTGCTCGCGGAAGCGCGGGTCCTCCTGCGCGTCGACGGTGACCACCGGCTCCTGCGCCTCGATCGCGCGCTCGGCGATGCCGTAGCTGAACTTGAGGTGGCTCCTGCCGACCTTCTCGCGATCGACGTTGCGCGCGACCGCGACGCGGAGCTCGCCGCCCGGCTGCTCGAGCAGCAGGAAGCCGCGCTCCGCCACCGTGAGATCGATGGCGGCGTCCATGGCCATGGCGAGGATGTCGGCGATCTCGACGGAGGAGTTCAGCTTGCGGAAGACCGCGAGGAGCCGCTCGAGCTTGGCGGCGCGCTCGGGGAGGCGCGGCGCCGGGGCGACGCCGGGCGCGGGCGGCGGGGGCGCGGGCGGGGGCCGCGCCGCGCGGCGGCGGGGGTGCGTCCAGAACGCGTGGGCCAGGGCCTCCGGCAGCGAGCGGGCCATGGCGGCCCAGGCGGAGGTCGCGCGCTCCCGCTGCGCGGCGGCGGCCTCGGCCTCGCCCGCGGCGTCCCCGGCGTCGGCGAGCGCGAGGCGGACGTCGGCGACGAGGTCGGGCTGCGCCGCGCGCTCGGCGAGGGCGAGGGCGCGCTCGAGGCGCTCCCGCGCCGCGGCGAGATCGCCGCCAAGCAGGGCGAGCCGGCCCTCCAGCAGGGCGGTGCGCGCGCCGAGATCGGGCGCCTCCAGGGCGGCGCCGTGCGCGCGCGCCCGGGCGAGGGCGCCGCGCGCATCGTCGAGCGCGCCCTCCTCGGCGCCCTGGACGGCGCGCGCGAGGTGCGCCCGGCAGAGCTCGAGCTCCTCCTCGACGACCTCGCGCTGCGCGCCCTGCGCCTCGAACCCGCGCCGCGAGCGCTCGAAGCGGCGCGCGGCCTCCGCGGCGTCGCCGGCGGCGAGCGCGCAGTCGCCCAGGACGGAGATCGCGGCGGCGGCGAAGAACGGCGCGCCCCGGCGCTCGGCCTCGGCCTGGACGCGGGCGGCGATGCGGGCGGCGCGCTCGAAGGCGCCGACGTCGGCCCAGAGCTTGGCCAGGTCGAAGTCGAGGACGAGGGCGAGGTCGGCCTGGCCGAGGGCGGAGGCGAGGCGGGCGCCGCGCTCGTAGGCGGCGAGGGCCTCGCCGAGCTCGCCCGATTGATGGCAGGCCGTGCCCACGTTGAGGCTGCAGCGGGCGACGAGGTCGCCGAGGCCGTGCTCCTCGGCGGTGGCGAGGGCCTGGCGGTAGCCGGCGAGGGCCGCCTCGACCTCGCCGGCGCGGAAGGCGTCGATGGCCTGGTACGAGAGCGCGCGCACGAGGGCGCGGGGGGCGCGGCGGTCGCGGTGCAGGCCGGCGGCGAGGCCGAGGTGCAGGCCGGCGAGGCGGCGCTCGCCGAGGTAGCTCGCGGCGACGCCGACGTCCTCGTGGAGGCGCGCGAGCACCTCGGGGTCGTCGCACGAGGCGAGCGCCGGCTCGGCGCGGGCGCGCGCCTCGGCGTGGGAGCCGAGGCGCAGGAGCGCGCGGCTCGCGAGGTCGGCGGCGGCGGCGCGCTCGCGCGGCGTGGCGGCCTCGGCGGCGGCTTCCTCGAGGCGGGCGAGGGCCGCGGTGGGGTCACCGAGCTCGAGGAGGCAGGCGCCGAGGAGGACGAGGGCCTGCCCGCGGCGGGCGCCGAGGTGGGCGGCCTGGGCTTCGTCGAGCAGGCGCTCCAGCACGTCGCGGGCCCGGGCGGCGCGGCCGCCCCGGTGGAGGGTGGCGGCGATCTCGATCCGCGTGTCCGCGGCCGTGACCGCCTCGAGCAAGGCCTCGGCGGCGGCGACCCACGGCCGGGGGGCCGCGTCACGCTCGGCGCGGCGATCGAGGAACAGGCGCTCGGCGGCCGCGGCGTCGCCCGACAGGGCGAGGTGCAGGACCGCGCAGGGGGCCAGCGAGGCGGTGGCGGGGGAGACCTCAACCTGGGTCGGTCGGACCTCAACCTGGGTCGGTCGGACCTCAACCTGGGTCGGTCGGACCTCAACCTGGGTCGGTCGGACCTCAACCTGGGTCGGTCCGGCCTCAACCCGGGTCGGTCCGGCCTCAACCCGGGTCGGTCCGGCCTCAACCCGGGTCGGTCCGGCCTCAACCCGGGTCGGTCCGGCCTCAACCTGGGACGGTCCGGCCTCAACCTGGGACGGTCCGGCCTCAACCTGGGTCGGTCCGGCCTCAACCTGGGTCGGTCCGGCCTCAACCTGGGTCGGTCGGACCTCAACCCGGGTCGGGTCGGCGTCCCCCTGCGCGAGCCTCGCGACGAGGGCGGCGGCCACGCGCGCGTGCGCCCCGCGCACCGCCTCGCTGCCCAGGGCCTCCAGCAGCGCCGCGAGCGGCCCCGCCCGCGTCAGCGTCCAGCCGCCCGCGGCGCGCGCGGCCACGCCGCGGGCGGCGAGCTCGGCGAGCTGCGCGACCGGGATCCCGAGCCAGCCGACCTCCTCGTCCGGCGCCGCGCCCCCCCGCACCGCCAGCGTGGCCACCGCCTCGCGGAGCGCCCCCCGGAGCCCCCGCAGCCGCAGCGCATACCGCGCGCTCGCCCCCGGCGTCGTCGCGTCGAGCCCCCCCATGTCCCCGCTCTCCGCGAGCCGCCCCGCGGCCACCACCAGGTCGGCGGGCCACCCGCCGCTCGCCCGGAGCACGGCCTCGGTCGCCTCGCCCATGCCGATGTCCTCCATCCAGCGCCGCACCGCCTCGCGCCCGAGCGGCGGCAGCGGCACCTCGCGCGCGCCGCGCCCCGCCTCCGCGGCCACGACGGCGAGCGGCGCCCGCGCCCCCGCCTGCGGCACGCGCTCGGCCGCGATGACGAGCACCGGATCCTCCGGCCCGAGCAGCCGCACCAGCGCCTCGAGCATCTCCCGGTCGGCCCCGCTCACCTCGTCGGCGTCGTCGATCACGAGCACCAGCGGCTCCGCCCGCGCCCGCGCCAGGCGCTCGTGCGCGCGCAGGGCCCCCAGCGCGCCCGCGGGCAGCGCCTCCTCCCCGGTCGCGCGGCCAAGCATCGAGGCCACCGGCGATCCGGCCCGGGCGAACCCCTCCACGGTCGGCATCCTGAGCTCCGCGCGCCACTTCGCCTCGCGCAGGAGGCGGCTCTTCCCGCAGCCTGGCTCCCCGGCGAGCACCAGCAGCCGCGGGCCGCGCTCCCCGCGCTCGAGCGCGTCGAGCGCCTCGGCCACGGCGCCGAGCTCGGCGTCGCGGCCGACCACGTGGGGCGGCTCCGGCGGCGGCGGGGCGAGCGCGCGCGGGCAGGCGCCCACCCAGTCGAGCACCTCGCCCGCGTCGGCCGGCCGGTCGCGCGGCTCGGGCCGGAGCAGCCGCTCGACCAGCGCGCCCACCGCCTCCGGCAGCGGCCCCGCGAGCCGCGGCGCGATCGCGCGCAGCGTGCAGCCGAGCGAGAACAGATCCGCGCGCCCGTCGGTCGGCTCCCCGCGGATCACCTCGGGCGCGAGGTAGCCCTGGGTCCCGGAGACGGCCTCGCCGGGCCTCTCCCCCAGCCGCGCCGCGCAGGAGAGATCGATGAGGACCGCGCGCCCCGACGCGCCGACGAGGAGGTTGGCCGGCTTCACGTCGCCGTGCCGGATGCGCGCGCGGTGGAGGAACCGCAGCGCGTCGAGCACGTCCACGATCGCGGCCCGCACCTCCTCGAAGCGCCGGCCTGTCGCGAACTCGTCGAGCGGCGCACCGAGCACCGCCTCCGACGTGAAATAGAAGCGCGGCTCCCCGGCTTCCCGGAGCATGCCGAAATCGTGCACGCGGACGAGGTGCGGGTGAAAAAGGCCCGCCAGCATCCTGAATTCGCCCCGGAACGCCGCCCGCTCCGCGCTGCGCGCCGGACCGAGCAGCTTGAGACAGATCTCCCGCCCGAGCGCCTCGTCGCGCGCGAGCCACGCCGTGGCGAGGCCTCCCCGTCCCAGCGGCCGGATCAGCCGGTAGCGACGAGCGACCAGTGCGCCTTCCGCGGGGGTCATCGGCACAGTGTCTCATGAATGTGCCAAGTGAGACAGTGAGACAACCAATGAGACATCTTACCCTTGGATTTCACGATGATTTCGCATGGTTTTCGAGCGGCATCGCGCTTGCTCTGGTGCTGGGCATGACGATGCGGACGGTGGCGAGACACGGAGGCGGGCGGGGCGCGATCGCGGCGCTGCTCGCGGTGCTCGTCGGCGGCTGCGTCGTGAGCCCGCAACCGAGCCCGCCGGTCCACGATCCGGTCCTGAACGGGGGCCTCCTCGGCGGGGCCAGCGACTTCACGGTCCTGCAGGAGCAGATCCTGCTGCAGGGCAAGCCGGGCGCGGTCCAGCCCGCGGAGGGCGTGGTCGTGGTGACGAACCTCGACGCCGCCGATCCGCCGGCGATCGCGGAGGTGAACGGGGACGGCAGCTTCCAGGTCACCCTGAGCGGCACGACCGAGCACCTGCTGCGGATCCAGGCGAAGCACGGGGAGCGCCGATCGCCGCCCACGGACGCGAAGATCGTGGATCTGCCGTTCGATCCCCAGGCCACGAGGCGCGCGCACCTGCCCTGTCTCCAGGTCGAGGCATGGGTTTCGCTTGAGGGGATCGCGGACGCCCGCGACGCGGTCGTCCGCAACGACTGCGCCGAGGAGGTCTCCATCGCGGCGCCGCGCCTGCGCCGCGGCGGCGGACCGTTCAGCGTCAGCCCGTCGGCGCCCTTCGTGGTGCCCGCGGGCGGGTCGATCGCCGTCACCGTGCGCGCGGACGGCGACGGGGACGAGCTCGAGGACGTGCTCTTCCTCGACATCACGGCGCCCGAGGCCGGGCGCCGCGCGCTGACGCTCACGCTCCCCGACTGAACGGTCGAGGGGGCCTCACATCGACGCGCCGCGCCCGCGCGCGGCGCTCCGGAGCCCCTCTCCCGGAGGGGAGGGGCTCGATCTTGGCTCTTGCCTCGCCGGAGCACGGCGGGGCCGTCTTGGAGGAACATCATGACCATCCAGCATCGCATCAAGAACAGCCGTCTCGGATCCGCCCTCTGGCTTGCGTTCGCCGCGCTCCCGCTCGTCGCGGGCTGTCAGGTGGAGGTGGACGACGGCGGCGCCGGCGACGTCGCGTCCGGCGCGGACGAGGTGAAGGGCGGCGGGTGCTACCCCGGGCCCGGGGAGGAGCGCGCGTGCGGCGGCCTCCTCGGCCTGAAATGCGAGAGCGGCGAGTACTGCGATTACGAGCTCGAGGCCATGTGCGGTGCGTTCGACATGACGGGCGTCTGCAAGCCGATGCCGCGGGGGTGCCCGAAGATCAAGGACCCGGTCTGCGGCTGTGACGGCAACACGTACCCCAACGAGTGCATGGCGAACGCGGCGGGCACCGGCGTGTCGTCGCGCGGCGAGTGCTCGCGTCCCCCGCAGGAGGAGAGGGCGTGCGGCGGCCTGCTGGGCCTCGCGTGCGACGAGGGGGAGTTCTGCAACTACGCGCCCGACGCCATGTGCGGCGCGGCCGATCAGACGGGCGTCTGCACGACCGTCCCGACGGCGTGCACGCGGGAGTACAACCCGGTCTGCGGCTGTGACGGCAAGACGTACGGCAACGAGTGCACGGCGAACGCGGCGGGCGTGTCCGTGGCGTCGCGCGGCGAGTGCGCCCCTCAGCCGGGGCAGATCTGCGGCACCCGCGGCGCCGAGCCGTGCGCGGACGGGTTCTTCTGCAGCTTCGCGCCCGAGGCCGAGTGCGGCGCGACCGACGTGCCCGGCACCTGCGCGCCCATCCCCGAGGCGTGCACGGAGCAGTACGAGCCGGTGTGCGGCTGCGACGGCAGGACGTACGGCAACGCGTGCATCGCAAACTCGGCGGGCGTGTCCGTGGCGTCGCGCGGCGAGTGCAAGGAGGAGCCCCCGGTGGAGCCGGCGCGGCTCTGCGGCGGCATCGCCGGCCTCGACTGCGATCCCGGGTACTTCTGCGACTACAGCCTGGAGGCCATGTGCGGCGCGGCCGACCAGATGGGCGCCTGCACGCCCATCCCGGAGGCGTGCACGTTCGAGTACAACCCGGTCTGCGGCTGCGACGACACGACGTACGGCAACGCGTGCGCCGCGCACGCGGCGGGCGTGTCGGTGGCGTCACGCGGCGAGTGCCCCGAGCGCCGGTGAACGACACCTCGGGAGCCGTCCTGCCGCGCCGCGGGCTCGCGCGGGCTCGACGGCTCCCGCCTCTCCGCCTCTCCGTCAGGCGCTCTGTCCGCTCCGTCCGTTCCGTGGAGCGCCTGCCCCCCCTTCATGCCTCCGCAGGTCCCCGACGGGCCAGCCTTGCCGGGGCGCTCACGCGCACGCGCTGGCGGGCGCCCGGCGCAGCGTGAGCAGGTCTGCCGAGGCGGCCTTGCCGATGAGCCGGAGATCGTAGCGCTCCTGCAGCAGCCGCAGCACGTTCGGCGACACGAAGCCGGGCAGGCGCGGCCCGAGCACGATGCCCTTCACGCCCAGGCTGAGCAGGGTGAGGAGCACGGCCACGGCCTTCTGCTCCAGCCACGAGATCGCCAGCGTGAGGGGCAGGTCGTTCACCCCGCAGCCCAGCGCCGCGGCGAGCGCGCTGGCCACGCGGATCGCGCCCTAGGCGTCGTTGCACTGCCCCATGTCGAGCAGCCGCGGCAAGCCGAGGTGGGTGCCGTGGTCGTGGTTGCGGATGCGGAACTTGCCGCAGCCGAGCGTGAGGATGAACGAGTCCGCCGGGGCCTGGGCCGCGTACTCCGTGTAATAGGCGCGCGCCGCCTCGGGGCCGTCGCAGCCGCCGATCAGGAAGAATCGGCTGATCTGCTCGGCCTTCACCGCGCTCACGATGGCGCCCGCGTGCGCGAGGATCGCCTCGTGATGATACCCGACCTCCGTCTCCCGCACGAAGCGGTCGGGCAGGGGAGGGCACGAGAGGGCCATCCGGATGACCTCGGAGAAGTCGCTGCCCTGGACGCGCCGGCCGCCGGGCACCGCGGTCGGGCCCGCGGTGAAGAGGCGATCCCGGTAGGCCTCCCTCGGGAGGAGCACGCAGTTCGAGGTCATCAGGATCGGGCCCGAGAACGCCGGGAACTCGGCCTTCTGGTCCTGCCACGCAGACCCGCAGGGGCCGGCGAGGTTGGGGTGCTGGGCGAGCCTCGGATACGCGTGCGCCGGCAGCATCTCGCCGTGCGTGTACACGTTGACGGGCGTCCCCTCGCACTGCCGGAGCAGCTCGGAGAGGTCCGCGAGATCGTGACCGGAGACGAGGATCCCCGGCCCCGCCACGGTGCCCTCCCGGACCATCGCCGGCTCCGGCGCGCCGAAGCGAAGGCGGTGGCCCCGGTCGAGCATTTCCATCACATCGGCCGTCTGCGACCGCGACGCCGCGCGGCGCGCTTCTTCATCAAGAAGGACGATCCGTCCGGCTATCAACAAGCGTGCCTTTCGCGTGGGATGGAGCCCCGTCGGCAACCCCGGTGTTTCGCCGGCGCGCGCGCCGACGGGGGCGCAAGCGCGGCGCCGAGACGCAGGCGTTGCGCGTCGGGTACCCTGGAGGGATGAAGACCCATCCGGCATTCACCCTGGTGATCGCGGTGTTCCTCGCGGCGTGCGACGACCCGCCGAGCGAGAGCGGCGGCGGAGGCGCGGGGGCCGACGTGCCCTCACCGCGCCCGGGCGGCGGCGGCCCCGGCGAGGGCGGCGGCAGGCCGGGCGAGGGGGGCGGCGGGCCCGGCGAGGGCGGCGGGGGCGGCGGCGAGGAGGACCCGGCGCCGCCGCCTGGCACGCTGAGCGCGCGCTACCCCGGCGACGTCGGGATCGGCAGCGATCCCGCGGTGCTCTTCCACGACGACTTCGAGGCAGGGTGGGGGCGCTGGGACGGGCCGAGCGCCGACACGCGCACCCTGCGCATCGAGACCGACCCGGCGGCCGCTCACGGCGGACAGCGCTACCTCCGCTCGAGCGTGACGACGGCCGTTCTCGAGGAGGAGACGTACGTCTCGTCGTCCACGTGGGTCACGCACGAGCGCGTCGACGCGATTTACTGGCGCTTTCACGTGCGCTTCCCCGAGCTCGCCCCGAACCCGCACCACTGGGTGCGCATGGCGGCGGGCATCGAGGGCTGGGACAGCAGCGGCCGCGCGAACACGGTGCCGCCCGGAGACGAGGGCTTCTGGTTCGACTTCGACACGAATACCGACGATGTCTTCAACTTCTACGTCTACTGGTACAAGATGCGCTCCGGCCGCTGCAACGACGGGACCGCCACGCCCGGCTGCGCGGGCGATCAGGGCACGACGTACCATTACGGCAACGTCTTCCAGCCGCCGGATCAAGCGCCGTTCCCGCGCGACCGCTGGTTCTGCGTCGAGATGCACGCGCGCGCGAACACGGTCGGCGAGCGCGACGGCGCGCTCGCGTTCTGGATCGACGGGGTGGCGATCGGCGACTACCGCCCCGGCTACCCCGACGGCACCTGGCTCCGCGACAGGTTTCACACCGGAGGGTGCGATTTCAGCGCGTGCACGCCGCCCGCGCCGTTCGAGGGCTTCGACTTCCGCTCGAGCGGAGACGTGCGCTTCAAGAGCCTCATGCTCGACGCATATTACGAGCGCGACTCCGACGCACGCCGGCGGGCGGAGATGGAGGAGCGCGGCCTCTCCGTCTCCGATACGCGCACCATCCTGTACGACGATGTCGTCGTCGCCACCCAGCGCATCGGCTGCCGCCGCTGATCATCGCCGCGGGCGTCCGCGCCTGACGTCGCCCCGGCGATACGCCCGCGTTGACGTGCTGGTACGATTCCGCTCATACTGACTCCAATGCGCCGTTCCGTGATGCGATCCGTACGAAGTACGGTTTGCCCGGCCGCTGGCGTGCCCGGGAGGGCGCGAGCGTCCTGATGAAGAAGACCCCTGCGAACCCGGCCAGGGGGCGCGCGGCGCGCGAGCGGGAGGGGCGGGTGGCCGACCCGGCCCGGAGCCTCGCGCTGCTCTGGGGCTCTCACGGGAAGCCCGGGCGGTCGGGGCTGACGGTGCGGGCCATCGTCGAGGCGGCGATCGCGCTCGCCGACGCGAGCGGGCTCGACGCCGTGTCCATGCGGCAGCTCGCGGACGTGCTCCAGGTCGGGACCATGTCGCTCTACACGCACGTCCCCGGAAAGGTCGAGCTGACCGAGCTCATGGTCGACACGGTCTACGGCCACCTCTACGACGACGTGGACGCGCCCTCGCGGCGGCCGGGGGGGTGGCGCGCGGCGCTCGAGTACGTCGCCACGCGGAACTGGGACCTGTACCAGCGGCACCCGTGGCTGCTCGAGATCGTCTCGGCGCGCCCCGTGCTCGGGCCGAACGCCTCGCTCAAGTACGAGGCCGAGCTGCGGCCGCTCGATCGCCTGGGCCTCACCGACATGGAGATGGATTCGGTGCTCACCCTCCTCCTCACGCACGTCGAGGGCACGGCGAGGGCGCTCTCGAACGTGAGGCGCACGCGACAGGAGAGCGGCATGTCGGACGTGGAGTGGTGGGTCGCCACCGCCCCGCTGCTCGACAAGGTCATGGATGCGAGGCGGTTCCCCGTCGCGGCGCGGGTCGGGCAGTCGGCGGGCCAGGCCTACCAGGGGGCGTCGAGCCCCGAGCACGCGTTTCGCTTCGGCCTCGAGCGCATCCTCGACGCCGTCGCGCTCCTGATCTCGGCGCGGGACGAGCGCCGGGGCGCCGGCCGGGCTTGACGCGCTGGCGCGCGGGCCGCATCACGGGCGAGCCCGCGCTCGGCGCCCAGCGCGTCGAGCCTCGTCCCAGGCCTCGTGCCAGAAGGAGCGTCATGGTCATCCTCCGGAGCGCCGAATCGACGGACGCGGCGTCGACCTGGTCGGTCCGCGCCGCGGCCATCCGGGAGCTGTGCGAGAGCGACTACGGCGCCGCGGAGCTCGCCGCGTGGGCCTCGACCCCCATGCCCGACCGGCACGCGGCCGCCACGTCGCGGGAGAGCTTCCTCGTGGCGGAGCAGGACGGGGCGGTCGTCGGCTTCGGGCTCCTCGACACGGAGACCAGCGAGGTCGAGGCCGTCTTCGTCCACCCCGGCGCCGCTCGCCGGGGCATCGGAAGGCAGCTCCTCGCCGGCCTGGAGGACATCGCGCGCCGCGCGGGGCTCACGTCGCTGCGCCTGTCCTCCTCGCTGAACGCGGTCCGGTTCTACGAGGGAGCCGGCTACCAGCGCGTCGAGAGGACCGTCTACCGGCACCCGAGCGGGCTCGAGCTCGCGTGCGTTGCCATGAGAAAGAGCCTCGTCGCTGGCCGGGACGAGCAACGCTGACAGCGCCTCACGACCCCTCGTGAGATCGCCCCTCCCGCCTCGACGTCACGCCTCCGCCGTCCGGAGCGACGCTGTCGGGCATGGCGGGGGTGGACAGCATGTCCCAGGTGCGGAGAAATGTCGCACTGCGAGCGGCGTGACGATCCCGGCTCGCGGCACGGGGGGCGCTCCACGGTCCACGGGAGCGGAGCGCCGGGAGGAGCGGGGGCTCAGGACGAGCCGCCGGCGTTCCCGACCTTCTTCGTGCCCCAGGCCAGATCCTCGCGCACCCAGCCTTTCTCGCCCTCCACGTCGACCACGTGGAGCCAGCGCCCCTTGCGCTCGAGGACCTTGAACACCTCGCCGCGCTCGGCCTGGAACGCGACCTCCGCGGAGGTCGTCGGCTCCTCGCGGACATTGCCCCGCGGGACCTTGATCACGATCGTCTTGATCTTGGCCAGCAGGCGGTCGGCCACCCAGGCCAGATCGCCCTCGAAATCCTTGATCTTGCACCACCCGTCCTCGCGATCCAGCACCTTGACCGGGTAGTAGCGGGTCGCGGTGAACTCGACAGGCTCGCTCGTGGACGGGCCCGCGCGGAAGTTCGCCACCGGGACGTTGACGCTGAGTATCTCGGCCCGAGCCACGCTCGGGAGCGCGACGACGAAGAGCACTGGCAATATCGGCCGAATGTTCACGACTGCCTCCTCATGTTACCACCGTTCGCTCGCGACCCTACCGGCTCGTTCGATGCTGTCAAGTTCTCGAGCCCGGTGATCGCGCCTCGCGCGGAGCGCAGCGCACCGGCGCGCGCCCGCGCAATCCGGCGCGGCCGAAAGGACGTGCGACATCTTGCCGCAGCGCCGCGCCCGGACGGCGCGAACAAGCATGATCCGTGCTCACCGCCTTCCCAGATCCGGTGTCCGCAACCCAGATCCTGCTGCACGGCGGAACTCGCGATCACGCGTCCTGGGACTGGCCGTATCAGCCGGCGGCGTACTCGCATGTGGAGCACGCGACCCGGCGAGGGGTCGCGACCCTCCACGTCGACCGGCTCGGCCACGGCGGAGCGCCGCGCCGCCGGGCCGCGCTCCGCCGCGGCGCGGCGAGGTGACGGCGCCCGTGGGCCCGGGTAAGCTCGCGCCCGTGACGAGCCCCCGGAAGACCTCACCCCTGCGCGTCGCGCTCGCGCTCGCGCTCGCGCTCGCGGCGCTGGCCGCCCCCGCGTGCGTCAGCAAGCCGACCATGCAGCTCGACCACGCCGAGATCACCGGGATCCGCATCGCCTTCCCGCCGAGCCTCGGCATCCTGATGACCGTCGTCGTCAACGTGTACAACCCGAACTCGTACGACGTCGCGGTGCGCGCGGTGCGCGGCCAGGTCGTGCTCGCCGGCCGCTACATGCTGCCTGTTGACTTCCGCGCCGACGGCGACGGCGTGTGGCTCCCCTCCGACCGCACGACCCCGGTCCGCGTCCCGATCCACATGCCCGTCGATCTCGGCCTCCAGCTCGTCCGCGAGTCGTTCTCGTCGCCCGTCATCCCGTACCGCTTCAGCGGCCGGGCGGACGTCACGGCGACGCGCACCTTCCGGCTCGAGGCCGACGATTACTCGGTCGACGACCACGGCGTCGTCGCCCGCCACCAGATCGAGGCCGCCCTCGGCGTCATGCGCTGAGCCGGGGGCCCGCGGGGCCGCCGCGCCGGGGGCGGCCCCGCTCACGTCGACGTGGGCTCTGCCGCCTCCGGCGGCTCCAGCGGGAGCTCCACGACGAACGTCGCGCCGGCGCCGGGCTGGCTCTCCACGCGGACGGAGCCGCCGTGCGCGGCCACGATCCAGCGCACGATGTAGAGCCCGAGGCCGAGGCCGCCGAAGTTCCGGACCGAGACGGCGCGCTCGAAGCGCTCGAAGATCCTGGCCTGATCCGCCTCCGCGATCCCGATCCCCTGATCGCGGACCACGAGCAGCGCGCGATCGGCCCGCCGGCGCGCGCTGACCTGAACGACCTTGCCGGCGCCGTACTTCATCGCGTTCGACAGCAGGTTGATGACGACCTGCTCCAGGCGCGACGGATCCCAGCGCCCGACCACGGGCTCGTCCAGATCGAGCTGGATCGGACAGCCGGCGTCCGCGAGCTGCTGGCTCATCCGCTCGACGACCTCGCGCGCGAGGGCCGAGAGGTCGACCGGCGCGCGCACGATCGCGAGCCGCCCGGCGTTCAGCCGGGTGACGTCGAGCAGCTCGTCGACCAGGTGTCCGAGCCGCGTGAGCTGGCGATTGAGGACGCGCAGCGTCGACTCGATCCGCTCCGGGGGGAGCTCCGCGCGCTGGTGGCGGCGCAGCAGGCGCTCGACGAGCTGCGCCTGCATCTGCAGCGAGGTCAGCGGGGTCTTGAGCTCGTGGGAGGCGACGACGAGGAACTCGTCCCGCCGCTGGATCGCCTCCTGCGCCTCGGCGAACAGCCGCGCGTTGTCGAGCGCGAGCGCCGCCCGGCTCCCCAGCTCCTCGGCCAGCCACAGCTCGGCGTGGCCGTACCGGCGAAAGGGCAGGGTCGAGAGCAGGGTCATGACCCCGAGGCACCGGTCGCGCGCGAGGAGCGGGACCCTGAGGAACGCGTGGACGCCGAGCGACCTCAGGCGGGGCGCGGCGCGGGGGTCGCCCACCTCGGGCCGGCGCGGCGGCGCCGCGGTCAGCGGCTGCAGCGCGTCCTTCAGCGGGTCGAGCCGCTCGGCGGGGACCCCGGCCGTGGCCGCGCGCCCCCGGGCGTCGTGCGCGCGCCCCCGGGCGTCGTGATCGACGCACACGTCGATGACGCAGTGGTCGGCCAGGTCGGGCACGGCGAGCTGCGCCACGCTCTCGAGGGTCGTGTGGTAGCCGAGGGCCATCAGCTTGCGGCTCGCCTCGGCCAGGAAGCGCTCGGCCCGCTCGATCCGCTTGCGCTCGGTGATGTCGGTGGCGATGCCGCAGAGCACGCCGGGCATCACCTCCTCGCCGAGCGGGAACTTGACCGACAGGAAGGTGTGCGGCCCGTCCGCCATGTGCACCTCCTCCTCGCACTCCAGGGGCGCCCCCGTATCGAGCACGTGCAGGTCGTTGCGCTGCAAGATCTCGACGCTCGGCGCAGGGAAGAGCTCGGCGTCGGTCCTCCCGACGAGCTCGTGGATCGGCATGGCCAAGAGCTTGCCCGCCTGCCGGTTGGCGAGCAGGTACCGACCCTCGCGGTCCTTCAGGAAGACGGCCGCCGCCGAGTTGTCGACGATCGCCTGCAGGGTCGCCTGGTTGGCCCGGAGGGCCTGCTCGGCCCGCCGCCGCTCGGCGTTCTCCTGCTCGAGCTCGGCGTAGAGCATGGCGTTCTCGAGCGAGATGGCCGACTGCGAGGCGAGCAGCTCGAGCACGCTGAGCCGCCCGGGGGTGAACGCCCCCGCGACGAGCTTGTTCTCCAGGTAGAGCAGGCCGATCAGCCGGGCCTGGCGCACGATCGGGAGGCACAGCACCGACCTCGGCCTCCTCTGCGCCAGGGCCTCGTCCTCCGAGAACGGGTGTCGGGCGGCGGCGTCGTCGAGCAGCACGCGGTCGTGGCTCCGGCGAACGTAGTTGAGGATCGACCG
This sequence comes from Sorangium cellulosum, assembly GCF_004135735.1. Taxonomy (GTDB): domain Bacteria; phylum Myxococcota_A; class Polyangia; order Polyangiales; family Polyangiaceae; genus Sorangium; species Sorangium cellulosum_F. Next base: position 3,145,889 of record NZ_CP012670.1, read on the forward strand.
CGGCAGCGCCGCCTCGGCCTCGCCCGCGTCGAGCAGCCGCGCCGCGCCCCCGGACGCGGTGAGCGCCGCCGCGGTCGACAGGCGATCCGCCCGGACCAGGAGCACGACCCCCTCGTCGGCGCCCGCGTGCTCGACCACGATGCGCAGCAGCGTCTCGAGCAGGCGCGGGAGCTTGAGCTCGCCGGAGACGCTCTGCGAGGCCTTGACCACCGACAGGACGTCGAACTGCTCCGCCCGCACGGCGAAGGTGACGGTGGGCGCGATCGGCTTGCGCGGGGCCAGCGAGGGGTGGCGCTGGTCGAGCTGCTCCACCTTGCCGTGCGCGCCCCAGCGGAGGTAGCCCGCGCGGGCCTCCTGCAGGTAGGCGCCCTCGGGCGTGGACAGGCCGCGCGCGCGGTAGAACGCCGCGGCGAGCTCGCAGCCGATGGCCTCGTGCTGGACGAAGCCGCTCTCCCGCGCCGACGCGATGGCCTGCTCGTAGAGCCGGATCGCCTCCGCCTCGCGCCCCTCGATCCGGGCGATCTCGGCAGAGACCAGGGCGTGCTTGTGGAGGAAGCTCTCGGGGCAGCTCTCGGCCCACACGCCGAGCTGCCGCGCGCAGTCGAGGAGCCCCCCGGGGAGCTCCTCGAGCGGCGACGTTGCCTCGTGGCAGGCGGCGGCGAGCGCGAGCGCGCGATAGTAGAAGCTCTCGGCGGTCAGCGCGGTCGCGTCGCTCTTCCAGTCGTGCCCGACGAGCACGCGGGCCGTCGCGGCGCACGCCTCCTCGGGGGAGCCGAGCACGAACAGCGCCTGGGCCTTCAGGCCGTAGTACAGCTTGTCGACCTCGCGCAGGTCCGCCCGGGAGAGCCGCGCCTCGAAGCCCTGCTGGTCCAGCTCGGCGCCGTCCAGCATGGGGAAGCGGGCCGGCCGCCCGCGCAGCGCGTGGACGACGTGCCGGGCGCCGAGGAGGACGGCGTGAGGGAACGCATAACCGGCCTTGCGCACGAAGCCGAGGCGATCTTCGGTCCGGTGGAGGACGTCCTCGAGCGGCTCGCCGGAGAGCAGCGGGAACACCGCCGCCCAGATGCAATTGTAACACGCGTTGTTCAGATCACCGGCCTCCACCGCGGCGTCGAAGCCGAGGCGGGTATAGGAATAGGTCTCCCTGTAAGGGCGCGTCCAGAAGACGACCTGCTGTCCGAACAGGGTGAACACCAGGGACTTGACGCCGAGGTCGTGGCTCCTGTCCGCCAGGTCGTGGCCGACCTTGCCGAACAGGTAAGCCTCCTTGTACCGCCCGAACCGCGGGCCGAGCACCCTCGCGAAGACGACATACGCCTGGGCGGAGCTCTCGTCGTTGCCGTGGCGCAGACTGAGCTTGATCATGCGCATGACGAGCAGATAGTGCAGGTTCTGGTCGACGAAGTAAGAGGAGATGACCATGCCCCGGAGGACGCCCATCGCGACCTTGATCTCCGGGTGCGCCATGGGGGGCAGATCGATCAGATCCTCGATCGACCGGTCGCCCAGGGCCTGCCAGACGCTCTCGGTCTCCGCCTCGAGCTCCGCGTCGGTGACGTGGAGCGGCAGATCGATGTCCCACGCGCGGAGGCACGAGCGCCCGATCTCCACGGCGCGGGCGCACCGCCCGCGGGTGATGTTCAGCGCGACCGCGAGCTCGACGACGGCGGCCCTCTCGAGCCTGGTCCTCGCGCGCTCCAGGATCTCCTCGAGCAGCCGCTCGGCTTCCTCGGCGCTGCCCGTGATGTACGCCGCGTGCGCGCGCTCGAGGCTCAGGAAGTAGGCCAGCTCGTGCTGCGTCTCCCAGCGATCCTCGGCGAGGAGCGCCATGCCGGCGGCGAAGAAGGCGGCGGCGGACTCGTGGGCCGCCGCCGCCTTGGCGCTCCTGCCGGCGCGGAGGTTCAGCGCGGCGAGCTCGCCCCTCTCCGCGGGAGCGCGGACGAGCGCGGCGCCGCGGTTCAGGTGGCCCACGATGTCGAAGAGCGCCGCCTCGCGCTCCTCCGCGCGCTGCGCCCGGAGGAGCAGCCGGCCGATGCGGAGGTGCACCTCGGCGCGCTGCGCCTCCGGGATGAGCGAATAGGCGGCTTGCTGCACCCGGTCGTGGATGAACCGGTAGCCGCTGTCCCGGCAGGAGAGCAGCCCCTCCTGCACGGCGTCCTCGAGCGCCTCGCGGAGCTCTCCTGCCGGACGGTTCGCGACCGTGGCGAGGGCGTCGAGGGTCAGGCTGCTGCCGAGGCACGCGGCGAGCTTGAGCGCGTCCTGCGTCGGGATCGGGAGCCGCTTCAGCTTTCCCGTGAGCAGCTCGATGACGTTGTCGGTGAAGCCCTTCTCGCGGATCGCGGCGACGTCCCACCGCCACGCCCGCTCCTCCGCGTCGAAGGCGATGAGCCCCTCCTGATGCAGGGTGATCAGGAACTGGATCGCGAAGAAGGGGTTGCCGGCGGTCTTCTCGTACACCAGCCGGGCCAGCGGGCGGGCCTGCTCGACAGGGGCGTGGACCGTCTCCGCGACCAGCGCCTCGACGTGGGCGGCCGAGAGCGGCGCGAGGACGATGTCGGAGACGACCGCGCCGCCCTTCTGCGCCTCGGCCACCGCGAGCTGCAGCGGGTGCGCCGGGCCGACCGCGTTGTCGCGGTAGGCGCCGACCAGAAGGAGGTGTACCGCCGGGGCGGTGACGAGGTGCTCGAGGAGCTGGAGGCTCCCGGCGTCGGCCCACTGCAGGTCGTCGAGGAAGAGCACCATGGGGTGCTCCTTCCGGGCGCACCCCGCGACGAAGCGCTGGAGCGTCGCGTGGAACCGGCGCCGGGCCTCGGCGGCGGGGAGCTCGGGCACGGGCGGCTGCGGGCCGACCAGCAGCTCGAGCTCCGGGAGCATGTCGGTGAGCAGCCGGCCATGGGGGCCGAGCGCCTCGCGGAGGTGCTGCCTCCAGCGCTCGAGCTCTTCCTCGCTCGCGCACAGGATCTCCTGCACGAGCCCCCGGAACGCCTGAAGGAAAGGGAGATAGGGGACATCCCTCCTGAGCTCCTCGAACTTGCCCGAGAGGAAGAAGCCCCGCTCCCGCACCACCGGCCTGTGCAGCTCGGCGACGAGCGACGACTTGCCGACGCCAGAGTACCCGGACACGAGCACGAGCTCTGGCCGGCCCTGCGCGAGCACGCGCTCGAACGCGGCGAGCAGCGCCCCGACCTCGCCCTCGCGCCCGTGGAGCCGCTGCGGGACCTGGAACCTGTCGGACAGGTCGCGCTGGCCGAGCGGAAAGGCCTCGATGGCGCCGGTCGCCGCGAGCTGCGCGGAGCACCGGTCGAGGTCGTGCCGGAGGCCGAGCGCGCTCTGATAACGCTCCTCCGCGGCCTTGGCGAGCAGCTTGAGCACGACCGCGGAGAGCGCCGGGGGGATCGAGGGGACGAGCGCGTGCGGCGGAGGCGGCCTCTTTGCGATGTGGCAATGCACCCACTCCACCGGATCGCCGGCGTGGAAGGGCAGGGTGCCCGTCAGCATCTCGTAAAAGGTGACGCCGAGGGAGTACAGGTCGGTCCGCTCGTCGATCCAGCGGTTCATCCGGCCCGTCTGCTCGGGCGCCATGTACGCCAGCGTCCCCTCGATGAGCCCGTCGTGAGACGGGCGCTGGGGCTCGCGGGGCGAGAGGGAGGCGATCCCGAGATCGGTGATCTTCACCTCGCCGGTCCCGGGGTTGCAGAGCAGGTTCTGGGGCTTGATGTCCTTGTGGATGACGCCGTGCCGGTGCAGCTCGGCGAGCGCGTCGGTCAGGCGAACGGCCAGGGGGAGGAAGCGATCGAGCGGCATCGGCCCGCCCTGGAGCCGATCGAGCGAGCGACCGCCGAAGTCCTCCAGGACCAGCGCCGCCTGGTCGCCGAGCGACTCGAGCGCATACGGCTTGACGATGGCCTTCGCAGGGAGCCGCCCGCCGACCTCGTATTCGTGGCGCAGCCGGCCGAGGGCGCGCGGGCTCGCGTGATCGCGCCGCAGGACCTTGAGCACCACGGGGAGGCCGTCTTCACGCACCGCCCGGTAGAGCAGCGTGTCGGACCCCTCATGGAGGACCTCGACGGCCGTATAACGAAATGTACCGCTTTTGTTGGACCAGTTCCAAATGGCCACCGCGCGGGCCCCGAGGTTGGCAGCTTCCAGGTACGGGCATGCTGCCAGACATGCCGCGCAATGCCACCGCTTTGAGCGGCCTGTGCAGGCGACCGCGCCGCCGAGGTCGACGGCGACGGCCGCGCCGCTCAGTCCAGGCTCAGCGCGTGGAACACGCCCGCCGCGTCGAGGGTCCACATCTGCTCCTCGATCTCCGGGAGCTCAGAGGTGCGGATGTAGATGAGCCGGATGTCCCTGGCCTCGAGCTCGGCGAGGAGCGCGGGGTCGAGGCCCGGCTCCAGGCGCGGCTCGAAGATGAAATCCTCCGAGAAGTTATGGTGCTGAGGCCGGTACGTCTGCGCGTGGTAGCCCCGGAGCACGATCGGGCTGCTCGTCAGCCCCTCGATGCGCGTCTCCACCCACGTGTGCAGGGGCGCCGTGTAGCCGGCCGTGGGGCCCGTGGGGGACGGCGGCCAGTAGAACGACGTCGCCACGCGGACGCCGGACGCTGACGAGAGCGAGCGCTCCTGGAGCCGCGCGCCCTCCACGGGGGGGCCCTCCGGCGGACACGCGCCGAGCCGCACCGCCTCCGAGGGCACGGCGACCGGGGTGAGCTCCCAGTCGAGCGCCGGCGCGGGCGTCGCGTACGTGGCGCTGAACGTCAGGTCGAGGTCGCGGAGCGCGATCAGGGGCCCGCGCGACGGCGGCAAGAGCTCGGGGACGGGCGAGGCGGCGAGCGAATAGGTGATCTCCTCGGCGCCGGCGCCGTCCGTGAAGGAGTCCGTGACCCCCTCGCCGTCGACCGCGTGCGACGCGGCCGGCCACGCCGCCGGGCTCCCCGTCCGCGTCGCCACCGACGCGCCGGAGACGTGGGCGAGGGTCGCGTCCTCGAAGAGCGTGCTGGCCAGGGCCGCCGGCGTGAGGAAGGCGCTCCTCGGCGTGAGGGTCGCGCGCACCTTGAGCCGGTGGTTCGCGAACACGTCGGCGAACTCGCCCTGGAACGTGCAGAGCTCCCGCGGCTCGCCGAGCAGGAACGGCGTGAGGCTCGGGGTCGTGTCCGGGAGCGAGACCTCGCGCACCTGCTTCACGACGAGCTCGCCGGGCTTCATCTTCTTGTACTCGTAATCGAGCAGGTACGAGGTCTTGCCCGGGTGCACCTCGCGGAACCGCTGCTCGACCTGGCCGAGCAGGCCGGCGAGCGCGCGATAATCGTCCTCCCACGCCATCACGTGGCCGCCGAGCGGCACGAGCGTCGAGCCGGACACGAGGTTGACATAGGTCTCGCCGCCCAGGCTGCTCACGGTCACGACCTCCGGCAGCGCGCCGCCTTCGGGGTTGGTGACGGAGAGCGCCCCGAGCTGGGTCACGAGCTTGATCTCGTCGGCGTGCGAGACCCCGCGCGAGAGCGTCGCGACGCCGTTCGCCATCTCGTCCTCGTCGGGGTAGGAATGATGGACGAGGACGCCCATGCCGACGGCGTCCTCGTCCACGCCGTGGAGCAGCCGGGCGAGGACGGCGTTGTCGTTGTAGAAGCTCGCGTACACCTTGCGGAGCGCCCGGAAGACGCCCCGCTCCTCCGGCTCGTCCGCCTCGCAGAGGCTCGGCCCCGCGTCGTCGGCGTCCTGGTCGTCGGCCAGGCAGCCGCTGTAGCTGTCGTAGAGGCCCGCGCCCGTGAAGACGGCGCTGTCCTCCACGTTCGTCGAGCTCCGGAACCGGATCTTCCTCGTGGGCGAGAAGCCCGCGATGGCCGCCTCGATGGCCTGCCGCTGCCCCGCGGAGAAGGCGGTGTCCTTCTTGATCCGGTCCCGGATCGCCGCGAGATCGGACTTGAGGGCCGGCATGTCGGGCGGGTAGCTGTGGGCGCCGAGGCGCGCCGCGATCTCGGCGCGCAGGGTGCTGCCGCCGGGCATGACCTGATCGAGGAAGTCGTCCCAGAGGTCGAACGACAGCGCGACCGCGGCGTCCGAGCTCTCCGGGATGGAGTCCCGCAGGAGGCCGTAGTTGGCGGCCTTGCCCCCGACGTGGACGATGTCGGCCGGGCCGAGATCCTCGGTGGAGGCGGCGTAGGCGCCGAAGGGCTCCTTCGGCTGGAGCTCCAGGCTGCCGGGCTGCTTCAGCTCGAGGAGCTGCTCCCGGTCCGCCGGGTCGATGGCCCCGTCGATGTCGAACAGCGCGGCGCGGCACTCGACCCCGTACTCCAGCGAGGCGCGCAGCGCGACGTCCTTGCCGTCGAGCGCCGTCGCCCGCGCCGCGGCGGCCTCGTCGCCGAGGTACACGAACGGGATGCCGAACGAGGTGGCGAGGAGCGCGGTGTGCGCGTTCGGCGTCGCGGGAGACAGCGAGATGATGCCCGCCACATAGGGCACCTCCGCGGGGATCGAGTCGGTGAGGAGGATGTCCTCGGCCCGGAGCTCGCCGCTCTGGTAGGCGGCGTCGATCCTGTCCGCGGGGACGTGGCGGAGCCGGCCCACGGCCCAGCCGGTCGCGTAGCACGCGTCGCCCTGGAGCCACCGCGCGATCGAGCTCACCGGGAACCCGGCCGCCTGGAAGAACGCGCTGTTCTCCGTGGCCGACGCGCGCTGCTCGTGCGTCGGGAAATAGAACGGCTGCGCGCCCTGGGGGGCGATGACGCTGTCCTTCACGAGATCGAGGACGACGCGCGCCATCTCGGGATCATAGGCGTCTTGCCGGACGAGCTGGATGCCGTACTCCGGCGCGCTGTCGGGCCGCGGGGAGATGAGGACGGCGCCGAGGATGGCCTTCTGTCCCTCCTCGTGGAGAGAGACGTTGTCGTACTCGCCCAGCGACATGCCGACGAACGGGTCGAGGCGCGCCGTGGCGAACTCGCCGTGGAACGGGTACTTGATGCTGTCCTGGAAATAGACCTTGGTGGGGTCGTGCATCAGCACCGTGAACTTCACCCAGGTCGGCCCGTCGGCGCCCGGAGGCCAGGCGGCGAACGGCTCGTAAGGGAAGCTGATCTCGTTCTTCCAGTCCTCGGACGGGGTGATGTCGATCGGGTAGGTGTCGACGGGCCACGCGCTGTCGCCGCCGCCGTTGCCGCCGCCGCCGCCGCCGTCGCCGCCGTCGCCGCCGTCGCCGCCGCCGCCGTTGCCTCCTCCGTCTCCACCGTGTCCGCCCGTACCCCCCGCGCCGCCGGGGCCGTCGCCTCCGGCGCCGGTCCCCCCCGGACCCCCGGGGGCGTCGTCCGCGCAGGCGGTGAGGATTCCTGTGCTCGACAGCACGAGCGCGAGGCAAGCCAGATGACCAAAATGTCGTGTTCTCATCGGGAATCGCTATTCAACTACCGTACCAGGCGGGCTCCGAGAGCGCCTGATGACGGCGTGGCGGGGCACGGATGTCACATGACTGGCGCATGCAGGCACAACCGCTGACCGGCGGGCGAGCGCGCCTGACGCCGCGAGGCCGCGCGGCGGCTCTCGAGGTGATCCCGGGTGTGACGTGGGCGCTCCCACCGACGCGGGACAACCGCCGTTGGCCTGCGCGACGGCGCCGGAGCGACGCGCTCCAGAGGCCGCTCGCCCGCCGCGACGGCGCGCGCGAGATCCGTGGCCGGCGCGGTGAGTCGCGGTGAGTACGGAGCTCGGCACGACTTGATTGTTGGCGGGAGCGGCGCTCATCCCCGCTGCGATGGGCGCGGCGGCCGGTGATGACTGGAAGGTCGAGCGGCGCGACGCAACCGAATGTCAATCGTGTCGAACAAACAGGAATGAACCACAGAGGGCACAGAGAAAGAGAAGGTGGAGCCAGAGCAAGCTCAGCTCACACGCCAGGTGATCGGCGCCGCGATCGAGCGGGTGGGCACCCTCCCACGGACGGAGCTGCCCGGCGCGTGTCGACCACGGCCGCCTCCCCCGCCGCGCGAGCCAGACGATCCGCCGACCTCCTCCGGCGCGCTGACACCCCGGTCTGCGGCTTGCTTCCGGCCCCGGCGGGAGGTTCTCGATGACACAATCCGTGGTATCTCCAGACCCGCAAGACCTGCTGCCGGCGCCGGCGGCCGGGCTCATCGCGCCGGCGTTTCAGCACAACGCGGCGATCCCCTCCAAGCTGCTCTTCGGCCTCCTGCCGATCCGGCGCGTCATCCCCCAGGACGTCCACTCCGTCCTCGATTACTCGAACGGCGCCACGGTCGCCCTGGCCGGCCTCTCCTCGAACCGGCCGGAGGCGCGGCTCGCCGGCGCCCTGCTCGGCGCCTCGGTCATCTCCGTCTCGCTGCTCACCGACTACCGCATGAGCCTGGCGAAGCTGATCCCGATCGAGGTCCACGAGGCGCTCGATTACGCCTGGAGCGCGTCCGTCATCGCGGCGCCGTTCGTGTTTGGATACAGAAAGCGCGCGCCGCTCGCCGCGCTGGTGCACATCGCCACAGGGGTTGCCACCGTCCTCGGGTCGATGTTCACCGACTACCGCACCGCGAGGGGCGTCGGCCGGGCGCGCGCCGCGTAGGGGCGGTGCTCACCGGTCAGGGATGCCGCCGAGCCTGTCCGGGAGGCCAATCAGCCGGGCCGGTCGTGGCGGCGCGCCGGCGCCCCGATCCGGGAGGATGGCGGCGCCCCGGCGCCCCCATCCGGGGTGAGCTGGCGGCGCCCTGAGCAGTCCGGGGGCGAGGGCGCGGCGTTTCACGCCGCCGTGGTCGACCGGGGCCGCGGCGGGTCGAGCTCGCCGTGTCCCTTCACGGCGTCGTCGCCGCGCTCTTCGCGCTCGCGCCGGGATGCCGCGCGCGCCTCCTCCTTCCCCTGCGCTTCTCCCTCGCGGGGCCTGTAGGTCCAGTACAGGAAGAGCCCGGTGAACAGGCCGCCGCCGACCAGGTTGCCCAGGGTGACCGGGATCTGATTTCCCATCCACCAGTCGGCCATGCTCACCGGCGCGCCGAGGAGCATGCCCGCCGGGATGACGAACATGTTCACCACGGCGTGCTCGTAGCCGTGGGCAAAGAAGGTGAGGACCGGCAGCCACGCCGCCACGATCTTGCCGACCGTCGAGGTGGAGGTCATCGCCATGACGACGCCCAGGCAAACCATCCAGTTGCAGAGGACGGCCCTCACGAACATGGTGACGAAGCCCGGGAGACCGAGATGCTGGTAGTGCGTCTTGGCCTGCGCAATGGCGACGATCTTGCTCGCCATGGCGTCGGGCGCCTGGCTGCCCATCATGGTGAGCGACACGGCGAGGAGCGCGCCGTAGAACAGGCTGCCGGCGAGGTTCGCCAGGAACACCGTGGTGAGGTTGCGGATCACCTGACCTGCGCCGCAGCGCCTGTCCGCGAGCGCCACGGGCAGCAGCGCGAAGTTGCCCGTCACGAGCTCCAGCCCCAGCAGAACGATCATCACGAAACCTACCGGAAACACAAGCGCCCCGGCGACAGGCAAGCTGGTCTGGAGGGCGGTCGTGACGGCGAGGCTCGTGGAGATGCCGAGCAGGGCGCCGGAGAGGAAGCCGCGGATCAACAGATCGCGCACGGGCGCGGCGGCCTTGGCCGCGCCGGCCTCGATCATGGTTCGAACGACCTTCGCAGGAGAGACGTGATCCATAAGCAGAGGATTCCTGTCCGCGCAGCATCGCACGACTCCGTGGAGGTCGTGTAGTGCGATCCACGCCGCCGGCTCGTCGGATCACCGGGGCGCTGCCTCCGGTATTCACGGCGGCAACCCCACCGCCACCTCAAGTGAACCGCAACGCGATCATCCCGATCAGGTTGATGCCCGTGTGCGCCACGACGCACGGCCAGACATTGCCCCGCCGCACCGCGAGCGCCCCGAGCACCAGGCCGATGGCGAAGGTCTGCACGACGCCGAGCATGGATTGATAGAGGTGACCGACCGCGAACAGGGCGGACGACAGCACGACGGCGCCGGCGGCGGCGGCGTGATCCCGGGGGCTCCGCGACAGGGCGGCGCGCAGGCGCGAGAGGAAGAAGCCGCGGAAGACGAGCTCCTCGTACACGCCGGTGAAGAGCGAAAGCGGGAGGATGAGGGCCCGCGGGAGCGCGGCGAAGCCGCTGAGGGCGGCGGTCTTCTCGGCGGCGAGGCGCGCGGGGTCGAGGCCGGCTGCCAGCGCGTACACGACCGTCCCCGCGCCGGCGAGCAGGTAACAGGCGCCGAGCCCGAGCAGGCCCCGGGTGAGGACGGCGGCCGGCGCCTCGCGCCGGAAGCCGAGCGTGTCCCACCGCTCTCGAGACACGGCCAGCGCGACGGCCACGCTGCCGAGCAAGAGGCCACCGCCGACGAGGACGCCCTGGGCGACGTCCCGCGGCGAGAGGCCTCGCCCGGCAGGGCGTGTCGCCTGGCCGAGCGCGAGGGACACCAGCAGGATGGCGGCGACGAGGACGACCTGCAGCGCCGCCTTGGCGCGGCTCGTGTCGGGTCGGGCGGTGGGGGGCATGGCAGCGTCCTCGGCTGGGGACGTCTCCTCCTCTCCAGCGTGGGTGGCGCAGGGCGCACGATACCGCCGGAGCCGCCGCGTGGCGATGGCGGCCTCCGGGCCCGCGCGCGCGTGAGATCGCCTCGGCCCGGCGCTGCCGGCGTCGAGCGAGCCGGGAGCGAGAGGCCGCCCGACAGCCCGATCTCAGCCCCTCACCGCGCTCATCGCGTAGGCGATCCCGCTCTCCAGCGTGCTGCGGGTGACGAGCCCGCTCAGCCCGTCTCCCATGCCGACCAGCTCCTGCGCCAGCCGGGGCTGGATCCCGGTCAGCACCACCTGGGCGCCCAGGAGGCCCACGGCCCGGGCCACGCGCACGAGGCCGTCGGCCACCTCGGGCGCGACGCTCGGCACCCCGGTGACGTCGAGGATGGCGATCCGCGCGCCGCGCGCGGAGACGCCGGCGAGCAGCGTCTCCAGCGTCTGCTCGGCGCGGCGCCGGTCCACGTCGCCGATGAGCGGCATCACGAGCACGCCGCGGGCGATGGGGATGAGCGGCGTCGAGAGCGCGCGCAGCGTCGCCTCCTGCATGCGCACCACCTCCGCCTGGAGGCGCTGGTTCTCCTGCTCCGCCCTCCGCTGCTCGGTCAGATCGCTGCTGATCCCGCACACGCCGTAGACGCGCCCCGCCGCGTCGACGAGCGGGAACTTGATGGTGAGCACGTGCAGCGTCCCGGCCGCGGTCGGGACCTCCTCCTCGGTCTGGAGCGGCTTGCCCGAGGCGATCACCTGCCGCTCGGGCCGCTCGTACATCTCGGCGGCCTCGCGGGGCTGGAGCTCGAAATCCGTCTTCCCCGCGACCTCCTCGAACGACCGCCCCGCGATCTCCTCGCAGCGGCGGTTGAACAGCAGATATCGACCCTCGACGTCCTTCGCGTAGATGTACAGCGGCGCGTTGTCGAGGATGGCCGCGAGCATGTCCACGTGCTCGACCGCCGCCGGCCCGACCCCGCGTGTCCCGTCCGTCCGCTCGCCCGCCTCCGCCCGCGCCGGCCCGGACGCCGCCTCGTACGCGGCGAGGCGCCGCTCGAGCTCGGCGACGCGCCGCCGCAGATCCCTGTTCTCCTCTTCCAGCGAGTCGACCGTCACATCGTCGATGGACATGGCCGCGGGACCATACCAGAAGCCCCGCGGGCGAAAGGCAGCATCGCATCCCATGTCAGGAGTCCATGCGGCCGCGCCCACGGCGGCGTATCGCCCTCCAGGCTCTCGTCCAGGTGGGGTGATCCGGCCGACGCGCGCCTCCCGCGTCGCCCGCCGGATCCCGTCACAGCCGCGGATCGACAGGCTCGCTCTCGAGCGCGAGCACGCCGAACACGCACTCGTGCACGCGGTGGAGCGGCTCGCCCTCCACGAAGCGGTGGAGCGCCTCCAGGCCGAGCGCGTACTCCCGGAGCGCGAGCGCCCGCTTGCCGGAGAGGCTCCGGCTGCGCAGCCGCGCGAGGTGCTCCGGCATCAGGTACTCGGGCCCGTAGATGATGCGCAGGTACTCCGGGCCCCGGCACTTGATCGCCGGCTGGACGAGCCCGCGCGGGCCGCGGACGACCCACTCCCACGACTTCACCACCACCCCCTCGCCGCCGCGCGCGACGAGCTCTGTCCAGAAGGCCACCGCCTCGGCCTCGCTCGCCGGGTCCGAGAGGTCGACGACCCGGTGCGGGGTCGGCACGAGCAGCGCCGGATCGGCCTCGCAGAGGCGGGAGAGCAGGCGCAGGTGAAGCCGTGGTCCCGCGCCGCGTGCACGGCGCCCTCGCTCGCGAGCAGGTGGAACGGGGCGAGCCGGAGGTCCGCGAGCGAGCGCACCGGCCAGCAGTAGCGCCGGTAGGCCGCCACGTACCCGTCCATCGCCGCCCGGCGGGCCGCGTGGCGCTCGAGCAAAGGCCGCGCGCTCTCGTCCCGCGCCGCCGCCTGCTCGAGCGCCCGGACCGCCGCGCCGAGCGACGCGCGGCCCGCCGCGCCCACGGCCGCGTACTGCCCGCGCAGGAGATCCTGCGCCTTCGCGGACCAGGGCAGGAGCTCCGCGTCGAGGCAGACCCAGTCGGTGCCGAGCTCGTCCCACAGGCCGGCGCGGTCCATCGCCGCGCGCACCCGGTCGATGAGCTCCTGGCCCCGCGCCTCGTCGGCGAAGAACGGCCGGCCCGTGCGCGTCACGCACGCGCCGAGCGGCCCCTCGTCGACGCGGAACCGCCGCCGCCGCGCCGCCTCGTCGCGGCACGCGACCAGCACCGCGCGCGACCCCATGTGCTTCTCCTCGCAGACGACGCGCCCCACGCCGCTCTGCCGGAAGTACGCGAGCGCCTCCCGCGGGTGCTCGAGCAGGCCGCCGTCCTTCGCCGTCTCGCTCGGCGACATCGTCGGCGGCAGGTAGATGAGCCACCGGGGATCCGCGGCGAAGCGGCTCATCGCCTCGAGCGCCGCCGCCGCGTTCTCCTCGCGGATCGTCACCATCCCGTGCGCGCGCGTCCGGATCGCGCGCCGGCCCCGCACGTCGTCGATGTCGAGCGCGTCGTCGTGCCCGCGCGGCTCGGCCCCCGGCGCGCCCCCGCGCGGCGCGAGCGGCCGCGCCGGCTCGTAGTACACCCGCCGCGCCTTGACCTCGACGAGCTCGCGCTCCGGGTAGCGCAGCGCCGTGAGCGCCCCGCCGAACACGCACCCCGTGTCGATGCAGATCGTGCGGTTCTCCCACTCGGCCACGGTCGTCGGCGTGTGGCCGTAGACCACCATCGCCCGGCCGCGGTACTCCGAGGCCCAGTTGTACCGGACGGGCAGGCCGTACTCGTCCATCTCGCCCGTGGTCTCGCCGTACAGGCAGAAGTCGCGCACCGCCCCCGAGCCGCGGCCCTGGAACGCCTCCTTCACCCCCGCGTGCGCGACCGCCAGCTTGCCGTCGTCGAGCAGGTAATGGCTGATCAGCCCGTCGAGGAACCCGGCCACCTGGGCCTTGAACGCGTCGCTCTCCGCCGCGAGCTGCTCGAGCGTCCGCTCGAGGCCGTGGGTCACCCGCACGTCCTTGCCGCGCAGCTTCCTGAGCAGCTTCACCTCGTGGTTGCCGGCCACGCAGAGCGCGGTCCCCGCCTCGACCATGGCCATGACGAGGCGCAGCACGTCGGGCGAGCGCGGCCCGCGGTCCACGAGGTCGCCGACGAAGATCGCGCGCCGGCCGTCGGGGTGCTCGGCGCGCGGCGCGTCGGGCAGCCCCGAGAGCCGGTAGCCGAGCGCCTCGAGCAGCTCCACGAGCTCGTCGAGGCAGCCGTGGACGTCGCCGATGACGTCGAACGGCCCGTGATCGTCGCGCCGATCGGTCCAGAGGCGCTGCCGCTCGATCACGGCCGCGGCGACCTCCTCGGGCGAGGAGAGCACGTGCACGTAGCGGAAGCCCTCGCGCCGGAGGTCCCGCAGCGCGCGGCGCAGCTCGCGGCTCTGGCCCCGCACCACGTGGGGGCCGAACTGCCGGTCCGGCCGGCCCGCGTTGCGCGCGTGGCAGAGCTTCTCCGGCATGTCGAGCACGATCGCCACCGGCAGCACGTGGTGCTCGCGCGCGAGCTGCACGAGCGGCCGGCGCGCGTCCGCCTGCACGTTGGTCGCGTCGACGACCGTGAGCCGCCCCGCCGCGAGCCGCTTGCCCGCGATGAAGCGCAGGACCTCGAACGCGTCGGCCGAGGCGGCCTGCTCGTTCTCGTCGTCGGACACGACGCCGCGGTAGTGGTCGGACGAGAGGATCTCGGTCGGCTTGAAGTGGGCCCGCGCGAACGTGCTCTTGCCGGAGCCGGACGCGCCGACGAGCACCACGAGCGAGAGGGCGGGGACGACGAGGGGCCTCGGCGCGCTCACGACGGCACCCCCGCCTGGCTCGCCTCGGCGCCCGCGCGCGTGAAGACGGCCATCTGCGTCGGCGCGCCGAGCGCGGGATCCTCGGGGCCTATGGGCAGGTGCTCGACGGCGTAGCCGTGCGCGCCCGCGACCTTCGCGCAGAAGGCGTGGAGCTCGGCGCGGGTCCACTCGAAGCGGTGGTCGCCGTGGCGGAGCGCGCCGCGCGGCAGCCCCTCGAACCGCACGTTGTACTCGGCGTTCGGGGTGGTCACGAGGACGACGCGCGGCCGCGCGTGCTCGAAGACGTTGCGGGTGAGCGCGCCGAGGCGCGAGGGGTCGACGTGCTCGATGACCTCGACCAGGGTCACGGCGTCGTACCCCGAGAAGCGCGCGTCGCGGTAGGTGACGGACGCCTGGAAGAGCTGGACGCGGCGCCTTTGCTTCTCGGGGAGGTCGTCGAGGCGGAGCCGCTCGCGCGCGATCTCGAGGCTGCGCAGGGAGACGTCCGCGCCGGCGACGCGCTCGATGGCGCGCTCCTCGAGGAGGCGCCGGAGCAGCTTGCCCTCGCCGCAGCCGAGGTCGAGCACGCTCCGCGCCCCGACCCGGCGGAGGGCCGCGACGACGGCCGAGCGCCGCGCCTCGTCGAGGCTCATGCGCGCCTCGGCCCGGTCCTCGGGGGCGGCCTTGTCGTCCTCGGACTCCTCGGGGCTCGCGTCGTCGTCGGCGACGAGCCGCGCGAGCGCCGCGCGGAAGAGCGGCCTGTGGTGCTTGAGGTAGCGGAGCGCGATCGTCTCGCGCTCCGGGTGGTCCGCGAGCCAGCCCTCGCCCTTGGCGAGGAGGTTCTCGACCTCGGCGTCGCCCACGTAATAGTGCTTCTTGTCGTCGAGCACGGGCACGAGCACGTAGAGGTGGGTGAGCAGCTCCCTGAGCCGGCACGTCCTCCGGAGCGTGACGCGCAGGTAGGCGCTCTGGCCCCACTCCGGGAACGCCTCGTCGAGGGGGAGGCGCTCGGCCGCGACGTCGTAGCCGAGCGGCTCGAAGAGCCGCCGGAGCAGCGCCTCGCCGCCGCGGCACGGCAGCGCCTCGAGGGTGGCGGAGAGCGGGAGCGGCGCCTCGGCGAGCTCGGGGCGATCGCGGCACTTGCCGCCCAGCGCCGAGCCGAAGACCTGGGCGATGGCCACGGAGAGGAACGAGGAGGCGACGTAGGGCCGGTCGTTCACGTACTGCGCGAGCGTGCCCGGCTCGCCCGGGGCCCGCCCGCGCACGAGGGCCACGGGGTCGACGTCGAGCAGGAGGGCCGCGGTGCAGCGCTCCTCGGTGGCCTCGGGATAGAACACGTGCGCCGCGCCGAACGAGAGCGAGAACGACTGCGTGTGCGCCGGGTTCTTGGCGAGGAGGTAGCCGAGCTCCGTGGCGGGGCGGTGCGTGGTGGTGAGCGTGAGCAGCATGGGAGTGCGCAGTCTACGGGAGCCGCGCTCGTCTTCACAAATCGGCGCCCGTCCGCGCGCCGTCTCCTGGCGCCTCGCGATCCGCGCACGCGTGGACGCGGACGCTCGCGATCGAGGCTGCGGGGATAGAGGGGATCGTTGGCCGTTGTGGGTGGCCGGAGCGGTGGTGGGGCTGTGAGGGTCAATCGCGCGCGATGTGGGTAGTTGGCCCCAACGCATGATCTCTTGTGTTCGAGGTGAAAAGATTGACGGATAGGCAGAGTTGCTCCAGTCGGGCGCGAATGTTTTGCTGTGATTGCTTGCAAAAAAAACGATCTCATCCGTCGTCAGAGTGATGGTCAGATGATGAATCTACGTCTATTACATGATCGGGGGCGCCCTCTCGGCGTCTCCTCATAACTTGGAGAACAGGATGCGACTCGGATCTTGCGGTACGGCGATGGTGATGGCTTTCTTGGGTCTCTCGGCTGCCGCGTGCACCGCCGCGACAGGGGACGAGGAGGAGGCGGGGGTCCTATCCGGCGAGGTGATCACGACCGACGGGCTGTCGCCCGACGCCCTCTCACCCGGGGTGCCCTTGTCCGGAGCGCTCTCGCTGATGACGGACTGGGGGACCGGCTATTGCGCCACCCTGAACGTCACGAACCCGGGGGCCACGCAGGCGACGTCGTGGACCGTCCTGATCGATCTCCGGGAGTCCAACGTGTTCACCTTGTGGGGCGCCGCATACAGCCAGAGCGGCTCGGTCTTGACGGTGACCCAGAGCAACGGCTCCGCGATCCCGCCGGGAGGCTCGGTCTCCGTCGGGTTCTGCGCGAACGCGACCGGGAGCGACTACCAGCCGGTGATCGTGCAGTGACCGCGGCGGTCAGGCCGGCGGGCGGCCCGAGTTGCGGCTGTAGATGACCTTTCCGCCGGTCCTCGACAGCGCATGAACGAACCCGAGCTCCAGGGTCGAGTGGGTGACGAGACCTCCGAGGTCCATCCCCTGCTCGACCAGGAGCCGCGCCGCCGCCGGCGTGATGCCGGCGAGCACCACCTCGGCGCCGAGCAGCCTCGCCGCCCGCGCCGCCGCCAGGAGGTGACTCGCCGCCGCGGCGTCGACGGCCGCCATCCCGGTGACGTCGATGAGCACCACGCTCGCGCGGCGCTCGGTGATCTCCTGCAACAGCGACTCGATGAAGCGGCCAGAGCGCTGCGTGTCCATCGCGCCGACGATCGGCATCACCAGGATGTTGCGGGCGATGGGCACCACGGGCGTGGAGAGCTCGTGGATCGTGCTGAGCAGCGACTCCTGCTGCCGGTTCGCCTGCTCGAGCTCCAGCGTCCGCTGGGTGATCCGCTGGAGGAGCTGCACGTTCTCGAGCGCCACGGCCATGATGTCGGCGACGCGCTCGATGAACGTGAGATCCTCCGGCGAGCACGCGTCCCGGCGCTCGCTGTCGAGGACGAGCACGCCGAGCGCGGCCTCTCGACCGTGCAGCGGGACGACCGCCCGCGTGCGGGTCCCGCGCCCGCGCGCCTCGACGACGTCGCTCATGCCCTGGAGCTCGCTCGCCGGCGCGTGCGTGTCCACGATCGCCGGCCGACCCGAGCTCAGCACGCGCCCGACCAGCGACTCCGCGTCGACGGCGGTGCTCTCCTCGACGAAGCCCTCTTCCTCCACGTCGACGGCGATCACGAGCAGCTCGACCGGGCGGCGCGCGCCCGCGAGGCCGCGCCTGCGGCTCGCGGCCTTGCGGCCCGTGTCCAGGGCCAGGTGATCGGCCAGGGCGCGAGACCACGGCGTGCGCTCGAGGGTCACGAGGTCGACGCCGGTGTCGAGGATGCGCGGCGAGCGCCGCTCCCCGGGCTGCGCCGGCGCGGGCAGCCCGGCCAGCGCCGCCTCGACGCCCCGCGTGGCCATGTCGTGGAGCAGCTGCACCGCGCAATACCCCATCTCGTACTCGCGCTGGACGACGGCCGCGTGGATGGTGCCCTCCCGGAGCATCGCGATCGTCTCCGCGACGAGATCGAAGGCGACGATCTTGAGATCGCCCGCCCGGCCAGCGGCCCTGGCGGCCTCGCCCCACGCCGGGCCGTTCTCGGCGCACGCCCCGAACGCGCCGGCCAGCTCGCCTTGCCGCAAGGCCTCCACGGCGAGCCGCACCCCGAGCGCCGTATCGTACCGGTTCTCGGACGGCGGCTGCGGCGCGACCGCCGTGCCGGCGAGCGCCGCGCCGAACCCCCGGATGCGCGCCGGGCCGTTCTCGGCGCGGAACGAGGCCGCCTGCGTCCCCACCTTGCCCCCTCCGGGGAGCAGCCGCGCCATCATCTCGCCGGCGAGCCGGCCCGCCGCCACGTTGTCCGTGCCGATGTAGGCGAGGGCGCTGCTGCCCTCGATCGGCGGCGCGTCGAGCGTGACCACCGGGATCCCCGCCTCCGCCGCCCGCCGGAGGGCCGGCTCGATGCCCGCGGGGTCCATCGGCGCCACGGCGATGCCGTGCACGCCCCGGCGGACGCCCTCGTCGACGAGCGCGCTCTGGCCCGCCGGGCCGTCGACGCCGCCGAGGCGGTGGTCCACGAAGACGCCGAGGTTGCGCCCGGCGGCGAGGGCGCCGTCGCGCAGGTTGTTCCAGTACGCCGTCGGCGCGCGCCGCGGGACCCTGTAGACGCGGACCTCACGCGGCCTCCCGTCGCCGGCCGCGGCGGGGGCCCCGCGGCCGGCGTCCTCCAGCAGGACGAGCGTCACGGCGGTCCACTGCGGCTCGAGCTGCACGCTCTTGATGCCGTACGAGACGATCTCCACGAGGTCGTGCGGGCTGGCCCGCGCGGCCACCGCGTTGAGCACCTCCTCGAGCAGGCGCGACTCGTGGGCCGACCGGGCCTTGTCGTCGTAGAGCGCGCGTCGCTCCAGCACCGCGGCGGCGCTGTCGGCCAGGGAGAGGAGCCGCGCCCAGCGCTCGGCCGCGGGCGCCTCCTCGGCCGGCTGCTCCAGGGCGAGCACGCCGATCGGCTCCCCGTGCATGCGCACCGGCGCGAGGACCATCGCCGCGCCCGCGGGCAGCCGATCCGGCGCCGTCGCGCCCGGCAGGTGGGCGCGGTACCACGCGTCGGCCGGCGCGACGCGCGCGCGGTTCGCCGGGCCCAGGAGGGATAGCCCGCTCGCCGGGCCCGCGTCGGCGGGGATCCGCAGCCGGTACGGCAGCGCGCCCTCGAAGCCGACGGCGGCCCGGAGGATCAGGCGCTCTCCCTCCCGGATCAGCAACGCCCCGCGCTGCGCGCCAGGCAGGCTGTTCAAGGCGTCCTGTACCGTGCGATGCAGCGTTGCGGAGATATCCAGTCCGGTGCTCATCAAGGCGTCCTGTACCGTGCGATGCAGCGTTGCGGAGATATCCAGTCCGGTGCTCATGCGCGTTTCGCCGTGCGATCCCCCCCGGGGAACGCAGCGAGGGCCGGACGTCAGCAGGCGCGATCGACCGGCCTGTTGTCAAGGGAAAGCCCACCTCGATCGCCGAGGCGCCCCCGACCGGGAAGTTGCCCCGGATCCGCGGAAGAACCGCCATGGCGCCAACGACGCCAAGGAGAGGGGGGAAGGGTTGTCCCTCCATTTTCCCCTTCTACTGCACTGGTTTCTTGGCGCCCTTGGCGTCATGGCGGTTCGCCTCTCGGCCCGACTTCCCGCGGTCGCGCCAGCCCGGCGCCGGACTCGCTCCTTCCTCCGCGGATGCGTCGACCTGCGCCGCGCCGCGCGCCCGGGTCAGAGCTGCACGAGCAACCCCAGGAACCCCGCGAACGTCGGCCTCCACGCGGCGCCGAGCCGCTCGCCGCCGAGCGTCACCACGGCGCCCGGCTCGGCGACGATGAGGTGCGCGTCCAGGAGGAGCGCCGCCCGCTCGGTGACGCGCACCCCGGCGCCGGCGCCCACGTCCGCGGCGAACGACCACACCTCGCCGGTGGCGCTCCGGAGCGGCGGGAGGGGATCGCCGCTGATGAAGAGGTGGGTGCCGCCGACGCCCGCCGAGAGCACGGGCGAGATCGAGGTCCCCGTCTCCAGCGCCCACACCGCCTCCAGCAGCGCCAGCTCCTGCCGGACCGACACCTTGCCGAGCGCGCCCTCGAGCGCGGGCCCGAGCGTCGGCCCCGCGAACGACAGCCGCGCCGCGAGCCCGGCGGGCAGCCACCCGCCGCCGCCTGCGGCCCCGCCGCCGTACGACAGCCGCAGCGCCGGCCCGAACGCCGGCCCGATGCCGCCCGCGCTCGCGAGCGCCACGACGCCGGCCTCCACCCCGATCCCCGCGAGCATCCCCGCCCGCTGCGGCCGAGGCGCCATCCCGGCCCGCCGCCGCGCCGGGGCCATCCACCGCCGCACGTCGTCGGGGACGGCGACGCCGGCGCCCGCCGCGCCGGCCGGCCGCGCGTCGGCCTCGAGCAGGCTCGCCTCCAGCAGGCTCGCCTGGAGGAGCTCGACCGCGCGCACCGCCATCACGGAGGGGGCCGCGGCGCCCGCCACCTCCACGGTCCGCACGACCGTCTTCCGCGTCACCCGGTCGACGATCCAGAGGTCGGCGGTCGCGCCCCTCCGGGAGCGGAAGATCGTCGCGGCCGCGAACGCGCCCGCCTCCTCGGCGGCGCGCTCGAGGCCCGCGCGCACGTCGCCGCCGCCGGGCGCCCGCGGGACGCTCACCACCTCGAACCCCGCCGCGCCGAGCTCGGCCCGGAGCCGCGTGGCCGCCTCGCGGACCAGCGCGTCGTCGGCGTCGGCCTCGACGATCGCCACCCGCGACGCGGCGGCCGCCGCCTCCCGCGCGGGCGCGGGGGGCGGCGCCGCGTCGGCCCGCGTCGCCGCGAGCGCCGGCGCGAGCAGGAGCCAGGGGACAAGCAACGTGAAGGAGCGCACGCGTCCATGGCTTACCAGATCGCCGACGGGGGCGGCGGCGCATCACGGCGCGAGGAGGCCGCGGCGGGTGAGGCGCGCGCCC
The DNA here is from genome assembly GCF_004135735.1 of Sorangium cellulosum. GTDB lineage: Bacteria > Myxococcota_A > Polyangia > Polyangiales > Polyangiaceae > Sorangium > Sorangium cellulosum_F. The sequence goes on from NZ_CP012670.1 coordinate 3,166,647, forward strand.
GGGCCGCGAGGCGTCCGGTGGTAGCGAGATCCAGGACGGATCTGGCCAGGGGGTCGGCGCCCGCCGCCTCGAGCGGCGGCGGGGGGGCCGTTCACGGCATCAGGTGGAGCATCGCCATCATCCCCAGATCCGCGTGGTCGAGGATGTGACAGTGGAACATCCACATGCCGGCGCGGTCGTCGAACGGGATGGCGATCCGCAGGGTCTCTCCAGGCACGGTGTTGATGGTGTCGTGCCATGCGCGCACGGGGGGCGCGACGCCGTCGATGTCGAGCACTTGAAAGGAGAACCCGTGCAGGTGGAACGGGTGGTCGTAGTTGGTGGCGTTGGTCAGCGTCCAGATCTCGACCGTGTTCGTCTGCGCCGACAGCGTGAGCGAGCCGTCCGTCTGGCCGTTGATCCCGAGCACCGCGCCTCCGGGATCCCCCTGCTCCATGAACTCCACCGGCTGTCCTCGCGCGCCCGCGGTGTCGATCGAGGCAATCTCGGCCAGACGCGCGGGGAGCGGCGGCGCGCCGTGCCCCGGAGGCTCGTCGACCAGCTCGAGGCGCATGAGGTCCCCGGGCTCTTCCACCTTTGGCAGGTGGAATCGGTTCGCGTCGAGGCGGGGGATCACCACCGACTCGCCCTCGACGGGCAGCATGTAGAGCTCCGCGCGCTCCCCCGGCACGAGGGTCACGTCGTCCACCGGCAGCGGGCTCTCCAAGAGGCCCCCGTCTCCGCCGATCTGCACGAGCGGCTGGCCGGGCACGGCGAACCGGAAGTAGCGGGCGCGCGCCGCGTTCACCACCCGCCAGCGCTGCGGCACGCCCGCCCGCGCCGCGACCGTCGGCAGGATCTTCCCGTTCACCAGGACGGTCGAGCCCTCGCGCCCGAAGTAATCGCCGAACCACCCGCTCGAGTCGCTGGGGCCCAGCGAGCCGTCCTCCTCGATGTCGATGTCGCTCATCACGAGCAGCAGCTCGTCGCCGAGCGGCGCCTCCTCCGCGGCCTCCTCGACCACGAACGCGCCGTAGAGGCCCGCCCCGACCTGGGCGCTCGATCGGAGGTGCGGGTGGTACCAGAACGTGCCCGCGTCAGGCACGATGAAGGAGTACTCGAAGCCCTCTCCCGGCTCGATGGGCTTCTGCATGTGCTCCGTCCCATCCATCGCCGCCGGCACGCGCAGGCCGTGCCAGTGGACGGTCGTCGCCTCGGGCAGGTGGTTCTCGAACTTCACCACCACGCGATCGCCTCTCCTCGCGCGGATGGTCGGACCGGGGAGCATCCCGTTGTAGGTCCAGACCTCGGTCATGAGCCCCGGGACCACCTCGAGCGCGACCACCCTCGCCTCGAGGTGCACCTCGACCACGTCGGGCGCGGGGTCGTGATCCTCGGCGTCCGGCAGGCGCAGCGCGTCGTCCCAGCCCGCCGGCTGCCGCAGGTCCGGCGGCTCCTCTTCGTCGCCGCAACCGCCGAGCAAGATCACGGGCAGCAGGAAAACCGCAATCTCTGCGGCTCGGCGCGCCCAGGACACGCATCCTTTGCGCCCTGCACGGGACAAGGCGCGTCCGATCCAACGCATGCGCCGCCTCGCTGCAAGGAGCGATCCGTCACGCCGCGGGCCGCGGTCCGCGGTCGCCCCGGCGCCGTGCGTTGCCGGGCGTCACGGCATCAGGAGGTCACGGCTTCACGAGATCGCGCGCCACGGGCGCGTGCGCGCCGCGCGGGTGGCGCTTCAGGTAGAGCTCCGCGATGGGCCGCGCCGCCGCGCGGCCGCTCGTGCGCTCGACCGCCACCATCTTGCGGCCGAGCGCCTCGGCCGCGAACGGCCCCCCGGGCGCCTCGGCGAGGTACGTGTCGTACCAGGCGATGGCCGACCCGGGCGAGCCGCCGTCGTCGAGGAGGCGCCCGAGCAGGAAGGCCGCCGCCTTGCCCTGGCTCGTCCCCGGGAACCGCTTGCGCGTCGCCGAGAGCGCGCGCTGCGCCACGTCGCCGCGCCGCGCGTACCGCGCCGCGTCCCCGAGGGCGACCAGGTCGTCGAGCGAGCCCTGCTTCAGGACCCCGTCGAGGCCCCGTTGCTCGGCCTCGGCCAGGACCGACCGGAAATCGCCCGCCGCCACGCGCTTCGCCCAGCTCGGCGCCGCCGCGACCACCGCAGCGTCCGGAAGGCCCGCGGGCGCCCCCTCTGCCCGCGAGCCTCCCGGCCGTGCGACCCCGGCGGCGCCATCCGCACCGCCGCCGGGGCCGTTCGTCTCTCCCGCGCCCGAGGGCGCCGCGACCACCGCAGCGTCCGGAAGGCCCGCGGGCGCCCCCTCTGCCCGCGAGCCTCCCGGCCGTGCGACCCCGGCGGCGCCATCCGCACCGCCGCCGGGGCCGTTCGTCTCTCCCGCGCCCGAGGGCGCCGCGCTCGCCGCCTCGATGCTCGAGATCTGCATGTCGCCCTCGCGCAGCCGCGCGACGAGCCGCTGTCCGGCGCGGAGCGGCAGCCCGTCGGGCGAGAGCGGCCCGCGCACCGTCACGCTCCCCTCGCGCAGGTCGACGCGCAGGGTGCTGTCGCCGCGCGTCCAGGCCACGTCGAACGCCGTCCCGGTGACCAGCACCGCGAACGGCCCCGCCTCGACGGCCCAGCGCGCCTTGGGCCGCGGCGTGACCCGCAGCGACGCCCGGCCGTCCTCCAGCAGCATGCGCGCCCCGGCCGCGTCGACCTCCGCCACGCGCAGCGCGCTGCCCGGCGCGAGCGCGACCGTGCTCCCGTCCGTGAAGCGGAGCCGCGCCTCGGCCTCCGCGGGCGCGGAGACGTACCCGCCCGCGGCCCCGGACGCGCCCTCGACGGCGTAGTCCAGCCGCTCGGCCGGCCAGAGCGCGACGAGCGCGACCGCGAGCGCCGCGGCGCCCGCGAGCGCGAACCCCCACCGCGGCCGCTCGACCAGCGCCCGCAGCCAGCGCGGCGGGGAGGCGCGGCCCGGGCCGGCCGCGCGGCGCGCGGCCGCGCCGCGGCTCACCGCCTCCACGAAGCGGTCGCGCTCGGCGGCGTCGTGCGCCGCGTCGACGTCGGCAGGGATGCCCCGCCGCGCGAGGGCGGCGAGCCGGCTCAATTTCTCGGCGTCATTCATCGCGCTCTCCTCCGCAGGCAAGGAGGCTCCCGGGCAGATCGAGCTCGTGCGGGGCCTTCGTCAGGTAGGCCGAGAGCGCGGGATCGCGCTGCGCGGCGGTGAGGATCCGGTGCGAAGCGCGCGCGAGGTGGCGCTTCGTGGTGGCGAGGGAGCAGCCGAGCGCGGCCGCGATCTCGGTGAGCTCGAGCCCCTCGATGAACCGGAGGACGAAGAGCGTCCGGGACCGGTCGTCCACCTGGTCGAGGATGCGGTAGAGCCGCGCGAGCGCCGCGCGGCCCTGCGGATCCTGCTGCGCGCTGCCGGCGTCCGGGAGCTCGCCCGAGCTCGAGAGCTGGAGCCAGCGGCGCAGGCGCCTGCGGCGCAGCTCGGCGCGCGCGACGCGCACCGCGATGCCGACGATGAAGCTCGAGAGGAGCGACGGATCCCGCAGGTCCTTGGCCACGCGGAAGAAGCGCAGGAACGTGTCCTGCACGTGATCGTCGACCTCGTCGCCCGGCCCGAGGGTGCGCTTCAGGATCCTGCGCACGAGGGGCGCGAACCGCTGCCACACGATCGGCGCGGCGCCCGGGTGCCCCTGGGCCGCGGCGCGCGCCAGCGCCTCGTCGTCCGTCGCGGAGAGCGGCAGCGCCTGCACGCTACCCCTCTGCGCGGCGGACGCGACCCCTGTCAAGGGGGGGACGGTCGAGCGGCGCGTTCGGGTCACGCCCAGCAGTGTCGTGCTCGGCGCGTCCACGGCTCAGAAATCGACGCGTGCCCCACCCCGGGAGCGCGCGCCCCGACGTCGCCCACCGCGCGCCGCGGTGGCCGCTCTCCCCTCCGACGCCGAGCCTTCCCGCAACGCCGCCAGGTGAGGGGCCCTGGGGGGATTGTATACGTTTGGGATGGAAAACGGCGCGGCAGCAGATGCCAGGTTTGCGGATCTGCTGCACGGCCATGCGGCGGACGACCTTCTCCATCACGGGGCGGAGAGCATCGAGCCGGATCAGTTGGCGAGCTTGTTCTCCTCGCGCCGGCCGAAGATCGCCTCCCAGTTCGAGCGGTAGGTGTCGGTCGCGACCTGCGCGGGGCCCGCGCGCCGCGCCTCTGCCGCGTGTGGCGCCGGGACGAGCACCTCCACGTCGAAGAGCCGGCCGTGCTCGGGCCGCTGCGTCAGCTTCACGAGGTCTCCGGTCAGCGGGCGCCCGTGCTCGGTGGGCCGCAGCTCCCCGATCTCGATCCGGTCCTCCCGGCTCCGGATCACCCGGAAGCCCTCGCCCTGCTCGACGGGGCTGTGGATGAACACCACGTCCTGGCTCGCGGCCGGCACGGACTTGTCGCGTTTCTGCGGCGGCTCGTCTTGGCCCATCTCCGCGAGCTTCCCACGTTTGCCCCCCGGCGCGCCAGGCGAAGCGAGCGGTCGGCCGGGCGCCCGCGCGACGCCGCCGCGCCGCGCCGCGCTGCTGCCCGCGCGCGCTCCAAAACTTGGCCACCGCGAGGCTTCGGCCGTACTGCCGGCCAGAGGGCCTCTCTGCTGGGCGGAGGGCCTGCGATCGCGGGCGCGGCCTCGCGGCAGAGGCGGAGGAGTGGACGCATGAACGTTCGAGGCGCAGAGGGAGATGGCGTTCGCAGGGCGCCGGAGTCCGTGGAGAGAGAGCGCGAGGGCGGCGGAGAGCGGCGCGGAGGCGCCGGTCAGCGGGTCCGCATCGAGGCGCTCGTCGCGGTCGGCGAGACGTCGGGCGGCGGCTTCGAGGCCGAGTCGATCGACATGTCCCCGGAGGGAATGCGCCTGCGCACGGCGTACCTGCCGAAGGTCGGCGACGCGCTGATCTGCCGCTTCGACGGGCTCGGCAAGGAGCTCGTCGTCGAGGGCGAGGTCTGCTGGCGGGCCGAGCAGGCGCGCGGCGGGGAGTTCGGCCTGCGCTTCACCGGCCTCGACGCCGAGGCGGAGGAGACGGTGCGCGCGATGTGCGCCTCGATGGACGGGGGCGCGGCGCGCCCCGCGTCGGAGCTCGCCGCCCCCGCCGCCGCGGCGCCGGCCGCCCTCGAGGCGGCGCAGCGGGGCGCGCGCGTGCGGCTCCACATCGACGGGCTGGGCTCGCCCATGAAGGCGCGCGTGCGCGGGGGCGGGGCCGACGAGCTCGAGGTCGGGTCCAACCTGGAGTTCCTCAAGGTGGGTCGCACCCTCGAGCTGGAGGAGGTCGAGCGGGGCACGCGCCGCGAGGCGTACATCGACCACGTGAAGGTCGAGATCGACCCGGCGACGAGCGTGCCGCAGCTCGTGGTGTCGCTGCGCTACGACGCGCCGCGCGCCGCCAGGGCGTCGCGGCCGCGGCTCGCGCCGCCCGAGGGCCAGCCCGCGGCGAGGACGTCGACCTCGGCCAGCCAGCCCCCGGCGAAGCCGTCGCCGACCCTGGTCAGCCAGCCCCCGGCGAAGCCGTCGCCGACCCTGGTCAGCCAGCCCGCGGCGAGGACGGCGCCGGCAGACGACGGCGCGCCGGCGCGCCCGTCGGCGGCGCCGCCGCGCGTGTCGACGACGCCGGCGCGCCCGTCGTCGCCGCCGCCGCGCGATCCGGCCGAGGAAGCGCGGTCTGGCGCGAGCGCCGAGCCGGACGCCGGCGCGAGCGGCCGGGCCGCGGCCGACGACGGCGACGACCAGGACGGCGACCTGTCGCCGGCGCCGCGCGATGCGCGGGCGGGCGCAGAGGCGCCGTCGTCGGCGTCGGACGCGGTCGCGTCGTCGGCACAGGACGCGCCGGACGGGGCGGAGGCGGAGGCGGCCGCCGCCGGGCAGCCGAGCCGGCTGCGCGACGTGGGCGAGAAGGCCGCGAAGGCGGGCAAGGTGGTGGCGGGCAAGCTCGGGCCTGCGCTCGCCGGGGCCGGCTCGCGCGCGGCCTCCGCGATGGCTGGCGTGGTGGCGAGGATCCGGAGCCGGCGCGCCGCGGCCGCGGCCGGCGAGGGCGCCGGGGCGGGCAAGGACGGCGGCGCGCGCCGCACGACGGCGCCGCCGCCGGCCGGCGCGCTCAAGTCCGGTGGGCGCCGGCTGGTGCGCGAGGAGGCCGACGCAGGGGCGGGCGGCGAGGCGGCGGAGCCGCAGCGCTTCAACCCGAAGGCCGCCGCGCTGGGGAGCTTCCTGGGCCTCGCGACGGTGCTCGTGCTGTTCGGCGCGGCGCGCCTGGTCGGCCTGGTCGGCGGCGGCGCCCCCTCGGGCGAGGCCGCCGGGACCGCCGAGAGCGCGCCGGCGCTGCCGGCGGCGTCCGGCGCGCCGGCGCTCGCGGCGGCCGCGGCGCCGGCCGCGGCGGGCGGCGCGCTGACGGCGAACGTCCCGCTGTTCGGCGCGACGCCGCTGTCGACGACCGAGCCGGTGCCGCCGACGCCGCCGGCGTCGAGCGCTCAGGCCGACGATTCGCTCGATCCCGGGATGCCGGGCGGGCCCGGCGACGAGGACGCGGACGAGGACGACGAGCGGGCGGCGCCGCAGGAGTGGGGCAGGGGGGTCGTGCGGAGCCCGACCGTGCTGCGGCTGAAGATGGACGGCCCGATCGAGGAGGTGACCGGCGCCGCCGGCGCGATGGGCTTCACGGTGTCGCTGCCCGACCGGCGCGCGCTGTCCTCGGGCAGCGGCCTCGCCCGCAAGGACAAGCGGATCGCGTCGGTGCGCGTGGTCAACACGCCGCACGGCGCGGAGGTCACCTTGAAGTTCAAGGATGGCGTGCCCGCCTACAGGGCGAAGGCGCGCGGCGATCGCCTGGAGATCGCGATCGGCCGTGACGAGCCGAAGAAGGTGGCGTCGAAGTCGAAGAAGGAGAAGGACAGGAAGAAGTCGAGCGACGACAAGAAGCGCGACAAGGACAAGGAGCGCTGACGCGCTCTTGCCCGGCGGCCGGAGGCGGAGAGCGCCACCGGGCCGCCGGGCCATCTCCCGATCTCCCCCCGACCCCTCCCGCGCGCCGCCAGTACGCTGGCCATCGTGGCGAGCGCAGGCCCCACGAGCGACGCGCCAGCGGCAGACCTGGGCGACGGCGCGCTGGCGCGCCTCGCCCGCCACGACCCCTGTCACCCCTGTCCGCAAGGCCGCGAGCAGCCCTCGGTCATGGATCCCGCCCGGCGTTCCCGGGCACCGGACCGCGCGCACGCCGGCGTGCGCCAATCCCATGCCGAGTCGCGCCACAGGGGACTCGCTCGGGTGGCGCCTTGATCTGGCGCTTCTCGTCGTGATCTCGCGTGGATTCGTGGGGGGGATGGGGAGGGAGCGCGGATTGCTTGGGGCGGGAGCCGGGCGTCGGCTTCGCTCGTCGTACTTCGAGAAGATCACCGGGGACTTCGAGCGCATGAACGACCAGGAGTGGACCATCGAGCTCGAGAGCGCGACGCCCGACGATGTGCCCTGGATGAAGGATCTCGTCTCCCGTTGATTCCGTCCTCGCAGAGCTCGGTGCCGGGTTGAGCTCAGATAAAGAACCAGAGCGGCACGGAGAACACCGAGAGAGAAAGAAGAATACAATTCCTCTCTCTGTGCCCTCTGTGCCTCTGTGGATGGAATTTCTCTCATTTTCTCGTGATTTCAACCTGTTCGGTGTTCTAGAGGAGGTTTTCCCATGCGCTCGATGGCCTCGATCCTGCTCAGCGCCGCGCTCCTTGCCTGCGGCGACGCATCCTCCCCTCCGCCCGTATCTACCGCCGGTGAGGGCGGCTCGGGGGGCAGCGGCGCCGCCGGGGCCGGCGGCGCCACGACGTCGGGCAGCACCTCCAGCGCCGGGGCCGGCGGCGAAGGGGGCGCCGGGGCGGGGGGCGCCGGCGGCTCGGCCTCGGGGGCCATCGTCCTGTCGATCGCGACGCCCGAGGAGTGCAGCCGCCAGGAGCGCGAGCTGGGCGCCATCGGCCCAGGCCCCGCCGAGATCGACGTGATCGCGCTGGGGCGCTTCGAGGCGCCGGAGCCGATGCTCGTCGAGGAATTCAGCTACTGGTCGTGCTCCGGCGTGCGGCACGAGGTGGTCTTCTTCAGCTCCGCCTCCGCGGCGCCCGACGAGGACGCGGCGCTCCGGACCCTCCAGGTGCCCGAGCTCCCCAGCATCGGCGACGCCGCGCACAAGATCGCCATTCCCATCGACCCGCCGCTCCTGCTGGACGCCGAGCATCGCTATGGCTACTTCGGCGTGCGGATGATGCGCGACGAGGCGGACGCCGCGGACGCCATGTGCGTCGTCTCCTGTCGCGACAGCGCGCAGCCCGAGCGCAATTACTGGTCTGACAGCGCCGAGGCGCCGTTCGGGTGGAAGCAGCTCTCGGGATCGCCCACCCCGGGTACGGGCCTCGATGAGGATTACATGTTCTCGGTGGCCGGGCGGCCGCAGTGACCGCGCGACCACCCCGAGCAGCAGCTCCCCACCGCCGCGGCGCGCACCGCCGCCCGCGCTGACTGGGGCGCGCTCGTCGACCTCTCCTCCCTCTCCCCACGCCGCATCACGCTGTCCGCCGGCCCGCCCATCCAGGAGCCCGGGCGCGGCTCGGCGGCGTATCGCCGGTTCGTCCGGAGGGCGACTTCGTCCCTCCGTTCGGCATGCTGTAACACCTCGTGATGAGATGTTGCCGTCCAGGCACCCTTGTCATGCCTTCAAGAAACTCATTTGATGGCTTGGAAATACGTCCACTTCGTATATAGATTTTTCTTGCGGACGGACGCCCTCGTTGCGGGGAGACAGGAGAGCGTCCTTGTTCGCGTGTGTCGATCACGCGGATGCCGGCGGCCTGGCTCCGGCCAGGGCCGAAGACGCCGCTCGTTTGTGACCATCTCACGCTCGCCCTTCAGCCGCAGAGCTGGCGCTCGTCCCGCAGGCGCACCTTTGCAGACAGGAGCAGGTCGATGTTCAACCCTCGTTGCTTCAAACCGCGCCACATCGGGCTCTTCATCGCGCTCGGGGCGGGCCTCTTGACGGCCGGATCGTCCGGCCTCGCGGGCTCGCCCCTCGAGGCGCAATCGGGAGGTGACCACCGCGAGGGGTTCATGACCCTCCCCCTCTACCGCGGCGTCGCGGTCCCGCCGGAGGCGACGGTCATCGCCCTCCCCAACAACTGCGAGCGCCAGATGCAGGCGACGCTGCGATGGAGCGAGGAGGAGAACTGGGTCAAGGTCAAGGTCACCGGAAAGGGGGTGCTGGTGCCGCACCCGAGCGTCGATCGCACCCCGGGGGTGAACTACTTCCCGAACCCGTTCTGGCCCGAGATCGAGGACATCGTGAACGGGCGCTACCAGTTCTGGATCATCAGCCAGGCCGGGCTCCTCGACTTCTACTACGACGCCACCACGAAGGATCTGCTGGGCAGCGCGCTCGACTTCGCGACGCCCCCGCCGAGCTCGACCACGATCGCGCTCCCGACGGTGCGGGCCATCGGCTCGCCGTTCTTCCAGCCGAACAGGAAGGGGGATGTGGATCTCGAGTTCACCCTCGCCTACGACAGGACCGTGCGCGGGGATCTGCCCGAGTACGCCCAGGTGGTGGAGGGCTTCCCGCCGCCCAACCTGTGCCTCTCGGACCCGTACCGCATCGACCTCTCCACGATCCGCGGCTACGCCAGGACGCTGCCGGCGTCGGAGGCCGTCAGCTTCGCGGATTACCTCCGCAACGGCTTCTTCGTGAGCATCACCATCGAGCCGCCGGAGTACTACACGTTCCCGCCGCTCGATCACCTGTTCTCCACCTACAGCAACGGCACCCAGTTCGGCGGGGTCGTCCCCCGGGGATACGCCTGGGATATCGACGCGACGTTCGGGAACGTGGCGCCGCCGATCCGGCCCTTCGCGGGGGCGGGGCAATGCGAGGACTTCTTCTCCGGCGTGCACACCAAGGGCCTGAACTTCTGCAGCCCCGAGGGGAGGTGACCATGAAGACGACAAGCCCCCTGAGCCTGATCCTCGCCGTGGGTCTCGGCGCGTCCCTCGCGGCGTGCAGCGGATCACGAGACGACCTCTCGCCCCTCGGCGCCGCCGAAGGCGAGATCCGGGCCACGAACACCGGCAGCTACAACCTGCACCTCGAGGAGACGCTGCGGTTCAACCCGGTCCAGCCTGGCGCGGACCCGGCGCGGGGCCGCGCCCTCTTCGGCCTCGCCGCGGACAGCGACACGGAGGACAAGAGCCAGGCGCTCTTCGAGGGCCCGTCCGTGGCCTTCGGCGGCACGGTCGTGAGCAATCAGCGCACGTGCTTCACGTGCCACCGCGGGCTCGTCGTGGAGCTCGGGCTCCCGGCCGCCCCGCTGTCCGCGTCGATCGACGCCGGCGACGCGCTCTTCACGGGGATCCAGGCCGACGCGCAGGGGGATCCGGACGCCCTCGGCAACCTCGACGAGCTGGCGCTCATCAAGTACCGCCCCAACCGGTTCAACCCCCAGCGCGGCGAGGACGACCCGTTCCGGCGGGTGTTCTTCTGGCGCAAGTCCACCCGGCTCATCAACGTGGCCTTCGGGATCGGGTTCCTCAACGACGCGCGGGGGCGCACCATGTTCGAGACCGACCGGGGCGCCGTCTTCAGCCACACGCAGTCGTCCGACCGGCGGTTCGACGACCTCTTCAGCGTCCAGGATGGCAACGACCTGGAGGCGTTCCAGTTCTCGCAGCTCTCCGATCCGCGGCTCGCCGCCCTCCGCGATCCGTCGGACCCGATGTTCCGCGTCCTCGCGCGCGATCCCTTCTACACGGTCCCTGTCGCGACGCGCGCGCAGGAGCGCGGCAAGCGCGTCTTCGAGAAGTACTGCATGACGTGCCACAACGTGCCCAACGTGTTCAGCAACCTCTCGAACATCGAGCCTCTCGGCAACGGCGAGACGGACGTCCAGAACCCCGTCTTCGGGCCGAGCGTGGGGCGGACCTTCAACGTGGGCGTCTCCGAGCGCAACCGGCATGGCCTCCGGTTCACGCACCACGCGGGCGGAGGCCGGTTCGAGCCCATCGTCCTCCCCCTCGTGGACGAGGACGGCGCCGTGGTGCCGTTCGAGGTCACGATGGATGTCGGGCTGGCCGCCACGACCGGCAGGCTGCAGGACGTCGGTCGCTTCAAGGTCCCGCAGCTCCGGCGCCTCGCGCGGAACGCCCCGTACTTCCACGACAACTCCGCGATGACCATCGAGGAGGTCGTCGACCATTTCAACAGCGACTTCTACAACAGGTCGAGGGACGGCCGGCGGTTCCCCATCCGCCTCGACCACCGGCAGCGCGCCGATCTCATCGAGTTCCTCCGGATCCTCTGACCGACCCTGCCCGGACCGCCGCGCGCGGTCCGGGCAGCCCGCCCCGCCGGGGCGCGAGGGCCTCGCGCGCTCTCCCCAGCTCCGGCGGCCGTCCGAGAGGCGCTCTTAGCCCTTCCGGCTGCCCGCCCAGCGCCGGGCGTCGCTCACGGGCCGGGCGGCGCTCGTGGCGGCGCCGATCGCGTACCGGAGCGCGTCCTTCAGCGTGCCGAAGGTGACGAGATCCTGCGTCTCGGCGCCGAGCTCCGTCATGGTGGCCGCGATCTGCGGCGAGATGCCGGACACCACGCCGCGCGTCCCGAGCAGCTTGATGGCCCTCATGATGTCGAGCAGGTGCTTGGTCGTCGCCAGGTCGACGCCCTCGATCCCGGTCAGATCCATGATCGCGAACCTCGCCTGCGTCCGCACGACCTCGTTCAGGAGCGCCTCGGTGATGCGCGAGGCGCGGACGCCGTCGATGGCGCCGATGAGCGGCAGCGCCAGGACGTGATCCCAGACCTGGACCACGGGCGCGGACATGAGGCGGATGGCCTCGTTCTGCGCGCGCAGGCTCTCCTCGCTCCGCATGCGCTCGATGATCTCGCTCTCGAGCCGCCGGTTCTGCTGCTCGAGCTCCTCGGCGGCCGCCTTGAGCCGGACCATCTGCTCCTGCACCTGCCGCTCTAGCCGCCGCTGCTCCGTCAGGTCCGAGACCGCGCCGATGATCCGGCGGAGCTTGCCGTCCGGGTCGCGGAGGATGACGCCGCGATCGACGAGCACGGCATAGTCGCCGTTCGACCGGCGGAGGCGATACTCCGCGGTCCAGCCGCTCGCGCCGGAGCTCGCCGCGCTCTCGAGCGCGCTCGTGGCGTTGTCCCGATCGTCCGGGTGAATGTGCTCGCGCCACCAGCTCGCGTCGGCGTAAAGCTCCCTGGGGGCGCCCGAGATTTTCTCGAACGAGTCGCTGCGCCACACGGTGCCGGTCTCGACGTTGTAATCGTAGATCGCGTCCTGCGTGGCGAGGGTGACCATCCGGAACCGCTCCTCGCTCTCCCGGAGCGCGTCGTCCGGCGCCGGCGTCGACGGCTCGGCGGCGCCGTCCGCCGGGCGCCGCTCGCCGCGGGCCTCCCGCGCGCCGCGGGCCTCCGTGATGACGGCGATGACGCCGAGGGCCGCGCCGGACGCGTCGCGCCCCACCGCGGCCGGGGTGACGAGGAGGTCCACGCTGGAGCCGTCCTTGCGGAGGCCTTGCGCCGCGAGCGGCGCCCCCGCGTCGCCAGCGCCGGCGCGCTCCCACCACGCGTCGACGTCGCCGCGGCGCAGGCAGGGCGGCTCTCTGCCCATCACCTCCGCCTCGATCCACCCGAACAGCCGCGACGCCTCCCGGTTCCAGAAGCGCACGAGCCGCTCCCGGTCCCACACGATCATCGCGACCGGCGCCGCCTCGGCCATGATGGCCAACTTCGCGTCGTCCCAGCGAGCCTGGTCCGGGCGCGTGACGGAGGGATTCTCCACCTGCTGCGTTGACATATCCGCTTCTTTCGAGGGCGCAGCCGCCCGCTCCTCGCAGGACGGCGCGGGTCCGACGGTCACTGGCGCTCCTGGACATGGCATCGTGCCCGTACGGGCCGTGAGAAGGCAAGAGATTCGTAAGGATTTTCCTGATGGCGCGATTCCTCGACAGCGCCGCCCTTGGATCCAGGGTGATCCCGGCGCTCGGCGGCATGTGCCCGCCCGTCGCGCCATGTGAGATGCTGTGAGATGTTGTGGCCGCGGGCGCCCAGCGCGTGGTGCTCAGGTGCGATGCTGGTGCGCCTGGGAGCTGTCCTGTCCTCCACCGAGGACCACGTGTTGATCTCGATCATCCATCGTCAGCGGCCATCACCTTCTCCAGCGCATGGCTCAGGCGGCAGACGTCCTCGAAGCTGTTGTAAAGCGGCGCGACCGCGATTCGCACGACGTCCTGCCCCCGCGTGCCCACGAAGACGCCGTGCTCCCGCAGCCCCCGTGAGATCTCGGCGCTGCCCTTGCCGCGCACGCGCAGCGAGATCTGCCCGCCTCGATCGCCCCGCGGCGTGATCACCTCCACCCGCTCGCGCGGCAGCCCGTCCACATGGGCGAGGAGCTCCGCGATCAGCGCCTCGCGCTTCTCGATCAGCCGCTCCATCCCCACCTCCTCGAACACGCCGAGCGCGCCCGCCAGCGTGGCGAGGCTGGCGATCGGCGGCCCACTCTGCCGGAAGCCCCACGCGCCCACCTCGGGCTCGAAGTCGTCCGGCATGGCCAGGCGCGTCTCCCTCCGCTGCCCCCACCAGCCCGCGAGGCGCGGCAGCCGCGGATCTCGGCCGTGGCGCTCGTGCACGAAGAGGCCGGCCACGCCGCCGGGATCCGCGTTCAGGTATTTGTAATGGCACCACACGGCGAAATCGACGTCCCAGTCGTGCAACCTCAGCGCCACATTGCCGATCGCGTGCGCCAGGTCCGCGCCGACGAGGCAGCCGGCCGCGTGCGCCGCGCGCGTGATGCGCTCCAGGTCATAGGCCTGGCCGCTGAAATGGTTCACGCCGCCCAGCAGGACCAGCGCGATCTCGTGGCCACGCGTCGAGAGGTACGCGATGACGTCCTCGGTGGTCGCGTACGGTCGCCCTGCCGGCACGGGGATCTCGCGCACGCTCTCGGCCGGATCGAGCCCAGCGAGCCTCGCCTGCGAGGCCACGGCGTAGCGGTCGGACGGGAACGCATCGGGCTCCAGCAGGAGGGCGTGACGCTCGGGCGTCGGGCGGTAGAAGCTGCGCATCAGGAGGTGCAGGTTCGCGGTCACGCTGCCCATCACCGCCACCTCCTCGGGCGCGGCGCCCACGATGGGCGCGAGCCTCGTGGCGAGCAGCTCGTCCACGTCCAGCCACCGCGGCGCCGCCTCGAAATGCGCCCGGAAGCCGAGATCGCGCCACTGGTCGAGCGCCCCCGCGAGCGCCGCCTGCGCGTCCGTGGAGAGCAGGCCCAGCCCGTTGCCGCAGAAATAAGCCGCCTCCGCCCCGTCCGGCCCCGGCGGCAGATGGAAGCGCCCCCGCAGCGCGGCGAGCGGATGCTCCGCGTCGCGGCGGCGCGCCGCCTCGAGGCGCTCGCGCCACGCGGGGCTCGTCAGCGCCTCCTGCGCGAGCGAATTCATGGGCTCCCCGCGCGCCGGCCCGACGGCCGGGCCCTCCGCGAGTTGCTTCAGCAGGGCGAGCTCCTCCTCCATCTCGCGCTTCATCGCCTCGAAGCGCTCGTCCGAGATCCCCGGCCGCCGGAAGAAGGTATAGAGAAAGACGGCCCCGCCCTCCGCCGGCATCACCCGCGTCGGCGAATAACGCCACGCTCCATCGGCGCCCAGGTGGCCGAAATCCACGACGCCCAAGGCGCGGTCGGTGCGCATGGCGAAGCGCACCTGGCCGCGCGGGGTCGTGGCCCAGAGCGCGTCCCCGTCGGCGCGCACGCTCGAGCAGAAATGGACGGCCCAGCGGGGGAGCTGCGCCGGATCGGAGACCACCGCGAAGACACGCTCCGTGGGGGCCGCAATGAAGATCGAATGGGTGCTCTGATGCATTGGAAAACTCGCTTTGGGCGTGACGACAGTCCCTCTGACCGGAACGAGCAATACGTCCATGGTATATCACGTGCGCTTGGTAGCGGCGAAAATCAGACGGAAATCCGATCGATCTCGAGGACGACGAGATTCGCCGTGAGCGCGACGAGCCGCGCTGATGCGGCCTCGAGAGCCCGGGGGCAGCGGCCAGCGAGACGCACGTGTCGAGCGTGCCGTTCCATGGGGTCGCCAACGAGTGCTCGTGGACCGCGCACGGCTTGCTCTGGCCCACGCAGCGCCGCGAGTGCCGGCGAGGGAAGGGAGCTGTGTGCCATAACGTGCCACGACGCCGAGGGTGCGGGCCAGGGCGGGCGCGTCTGATCTGGAGGAATGGTTCCGGAAAGGACGCGAAGAAGATAGTCGTGATCCCATCCGGCTTTCTTGCGTTTCGCGGCAATCCCTCGCTTGGTAGTCTGGTCCTGCTTCAGGAGATCGAGCGCAATCTTGCGCAGCAGCCCGATGTTCTGCTGCCCAGCTCGAATGCGGCTTTCGTCCTCGCGGAAGGCGACATCGAGCACCCAGTGGCATCGATTCTCGATCGACCAGTGCGCGCGAATCAACGATCCCATCGTTCTGGCTCCAGCCCGTGCGCTCGAGCTGATGAAGTAGTGCCTCTCCGACGTGACCTCGTCGTCGGGGCCGACCTGGCGTTCCCGCTCGACCATCGTGATGCTCCGCAGGCCAGGCCATTTCGATGCCTCCGCGATCCGGCTCAGGTCCGTCGTGGTCCAGACGCGCCGCCCTTCCCGCCGCCCGTGTCCCTCCTCTGCCGTCTCATGCACCGTGTGCTTTACGAGTGAAAAGAAGCCAGTACCGGCCTCGGAGAAGACATGAGCGACTTGCTCGTAGAGTTTGGTCTGGTTCGCCTTGAGCGCGAGCAGATAGTCGGCTCCCCGGTTGACAATGACCTGGGCAATCTCCTTCTGGGTTCCTATGGCGTCGATGGTCACCGTAGCACCTCGAAGATCCAGCATGCCAAGCAACGTCGGAATGGCTGTGATCTCGTTCGAGTCAGGGTCGGTCGCCACCTGACCGAGCGTCAGGTTATTTTGATGAACCCAGGCGCCGACCAGGTGCAGCGGCGAGCGCTTGGCAGCACGGTAGAACGATCGGCGGGCCGTCTTGCCATCGATCGCAACCAGCTTGCCGTCGGGCGAGCCGCCCAGCGCCTGCATCCAGGCCACGAAGCACGCGCCGAATGCCTCGGGGTCAAGCGCGGTCAGAACCCGACGGAACGTGTCAGCGCTCGGGATGCCTGCCGGCAGGTCCAGAAACGTCTTCAGCCAGCGGTGCTTGCACTCACCGAGGACGGCGAAGTCGTCCCAGCCCTCCGCCCCGCAGATCGTGCCGAGGATCGCGATGGCGATGATGTCCAGCAGCTTGTGATCGGAGCGACCGACCACGCGGGGATCGGGTAGCGACGCGAAATGCTCGACGAACGGTGCCATGCTCCAAGGTATGCCACACGCCGCCTTGATGTGTTCGGTCGCCATAATCGATCAGACGGCCACGAGAGGAGTTAACTCATTGTAGTCCCATAGGTTTTGATGCGCCCGCCCTGGCGGCAAACACGAGCTTTTCGGTCTGCGCGGGGATGCAGGGATTGCCGTCGAGGATGTATTGACCGAACTGGTCAGCGCACAGGCCCAGCACGCCTTCATCCCTCTCCGAGACCACACGAATGGTGTGAGGCGAGACCCGATCGTGCGTGATCTTTTGAGCGCGACCTACTAGCCAGGAAGGCGGCGGGGAGATGGCTCGGAGCGGCGCGCATGCACCCAGCGTGCACACGAGAAGCGGCGGTATTACGATGCGGAGCACATCGAGAGCTGGCATCGAGAGAGGCTTGTCGGTCGTCCACCGGCTTCCACCCCCGCGGGAAAGGCGCTGCAGAGCGGCGGTCACCCGCACAGGAGACGGGCCCAGATCGGCGTTTTCGGCGCGGAAGCGCACTCCTGTGCGCTGAGCACCGAAAACGTCGAGATGGGCCCGTATCCGAAGCGGGTGACCGCCGCTCAAGCCGTCCCCGGCCCCACCGGGGGCGGGATGGACCACTCCGCGCTGTCGGCGAGCCTCGGCTCCACGTCGTCGCCCGCGCTCCCGAAGAACTCCGCGATGTCGTGGCGCCGCGCCTCCGCGTCCGCCCGCCCGAGCGCGATGAGCTTCCGGGTGAACGACCCGTCGAACAGCAGGTAGCTCGCCAGATCCGCGTCGTTCTCCTCGCCGACGTCCACCAGCGAGAACAGCCGCCGCATCATCGCCGGCCCGCCCTGCACCTTGCCCGCCTTCACGTGCGCCGCCGCCAGGCGCCCGAGGTCCACGCTCGGCCGCACCACCAGCGTCTCCACCCGCCGGTACGGCAGCGCCCCGCGCTGCCCCGCGGCCGCGTTGATCGACGGCAAGAAGTCCGGGCCGAACACCCGCTCGCCGTCCTCGATCATGTGGTTGACCCGCGTCAGCACCTCGAAGTCCGTCTGGATGTGGTCCAGCAGGAACGCGTTCAGCACCTTGCCGAGCACCAGCGCCATCCCCGGCTGCCGGGCGCTGTCGCCCGCGTCGATGCTCCGCACCTCCCGGGACAGGCCGATCGCCAGCACGTGCGTCGCCCCGAGCCGCAGCGCCGGGGCGATCGGCGTGTTCTGCCGCACGCCCCCGTCCATGAACAGGTCGCGGCCGATGCGCACCGGCGGGAACAGGATCGGGATCGCCGCCGACGCGAGCGCGTGCTGCGGGCCGATGAGCGCGCCGCGGATGATCGTGCGCGGCGGCGCCGTCGTCGGCAGCGCGCCGTCCGGGCCCGTCTGCATGAAGATCACCGTGCGGCCCGTCCCGATCTCCGTCGCCGACACGCTCACCGCCGACAGGTAGCCGTGGCGCAGCGTGCGCGCGATCGCGCGCCAGGGGATCTCGCGCTCGACGAGCCGCTGCATCGGCGAGACGTCGAACAGGCCCACCCCCTGCGACCCGCCCCCGAACAGGAGCCTCGGCAGCGAGATCGCCTGCTTCACCCCGAAGCCGAACACCCCCTCCAGCCGGAGCTGCGTCCAGAGGTTCACCAGGCGCCGGACGCCCAGCGTCGGATCGTCGAGGTGCGCCGCGAGGTAGCAGGCGTTCACCGCGCCGACCGACGTGCCGCACAGGATGTCGAGCCGCGGCGGCGCCCCGCGCAGCCGCGCGAAGGCGTCGAGCACGTACGACATCACCCCGACCTCGTAGGCGCCCCGCGCCCCGCCGCCCGAGAGGATGACCGCGACCTTGCGGCGCGGCCTCGTCATGTGGTTGCTCCCGTTCCGCTCATGCCATCTCCCCGCGGCGCAGGGGATCCTGCCCCGCCGCCGGTCCCTCCGCCTCCGCCGCGAGGATGCGCCGCACCACCGCCCGCTCCAAGAAAAGCGCCTTGAGCCGCGCGTCCCGGATGTACCCCGCCACCTCCCGCACGTGCATCGCCGCCCGGTGGTAAGCGTCCCCGGCGCTCGCCGGCGCGCCGTTCCGCAGCGCCTCGCAGCAGAGATCGCGCACCTCGATGCCGTACTCGGAGCTGCCCGCCTCGACCGCCCCGAGCGCCGTCCGCGCGAGCAGCACCCCCGAGTGCACCTCGCCCGCGTCCACCCGCGACGCCGCCTCGATCGCCGTCGCGTGGGCGTGGTAGCTCATCAGCCCCTGCGACTCGGCGAGCTGCCGCGCCTCGGACGCGTTCGCGATCGCCCCCTGCACGTCGCCGCGCGCCCGCGCGAGCAGCGCGCGCACGTTGCGCTCGTGGATCATGTCGTAGACGCTCCCCGTCACCGCGATGAGCGCCCCCGCGTCGGCGCAGAGCGCCTGCGCGGCGTCCACGTCGCCCGCCTCGAGGAGGATCCCCGCCGAGCAGAGGAGCGTGTCGGCCCGCGCGTCCTGGTCGTCATAACGTTCGTGCGCCTCGCGCGCCCGCTTCATATACGCCAGGCTCCGCAGCGTGTCGCCGAGCTTCGCGTAGGCGTGGCCGATGTTGCTCAGCGTCTTGGCGATCTGGAACCGCCCGCCGATCGCGAGATCGATGGAGATCGACGACAGCCCGACCGCGATCGCGTCCTCGAACCGCTCGAGCACGAACATCGCCACGGCGAGCGAGTTCCTCGCCCGGGCCTCGCTGCGGCGCGCCCCCACCGCGCGGAACACCGCGATCGCCTCGGCGTAGCCCTCGACCGCCTCCTGCACCCGGCCGACCCGGCGCAGGAGCACCCCCTTCGTGCGCAGGACCTCCGCGCGCGCCCGCGGCGCCAGCCCGCCCGTCTGCGTCACCCGCAGCGCCCGGTCGGCCGCGCTGATCGCGCCCTGGACGTCGCCGAGCTCGCGCAGCACCTCCGACAGGATCGTGAGCGCCTCGACCTCGAGCGCGGGGCGGCGCGCGATGCGCGCGATCTCCGCGGCGCGCTGCGCGACCGGCAGGCCGCGGGCGAGGTGGCCCTCGTCGAGGTCGAGGCGCGCGGTGCGCACGAGCGCGAGCGCCGCCCAGCGCGCCTGCCCGCTCTCCTTCGCGAGCTGGCGCAGCGCCGAGAGGTGCGTCCGCCGCTCGCGGCGGCGGCCGAGGTGGCGGAAGATCGCCTCGAGCGCCTCGTGCGCGATCATCCGGCGGCTGTCGCCGGTCGGCAGCAGGGCGAGCGCGCGCTCGTAGTAGCGGCGCGAGAGCTGCGCCTGGTGCGCGGCGCGCGCGGCGCGCGCGGCGTCGAGGTAGAGCTCGGCCGCCGGCCCGGGCGCCTCGCCGCGCGCGAGGTGCTGCGCCACGATCGCGGCCGAGAGCCCCTGCGCGAGCGGGGTCGTCGCGAGGTGCTCGCCGAGCCGCCGGTGCATGCGCACGCGGCTCGCGCCGTCGAGCGCGAGGTAGGCGACGTCGCGCACGAGCGGGTGGCGGAAGTCCACGGCCCCGGCGCGGCGGTCGCAGAGGCCGCGGGCGCAGAGGCGCGTCACCGCCTCGTCGTCGGCGAGCCGGGTCAGGTTCAGGATGTCGTCCTTGAGCAGCGGGCCGCCGGCGACCGCGAGCCAGTTCACGACGTCGTGCTCGGCCGGCGGCAGCTCGCGGAGGCGATCGCCGATGAGCTGCTCCAGCGTCGAGGGGAGCGGCTCGCCGCGGTCGCCCGTCCGGTCGTGCCGGACGAGCTCGTGCCGCCCGTCCGGGTGCTCGACGATCTCGAGCGTGCCCCGCTCGAGGAGCGCGTCGACCATCTCGAGCAGGAAGAACGGGTTGCCCGCGACGCGCGGCACGAGCTCGCCGCAGACGGCCGCGACCCCCTCGCGCACGCCGAGGCGCGCCTCCACGAGGCGCATCTGCTCCTCGGCGCCGAGGCCGCGGAGCTCGACGCGCACGAGCCCCTCGATGAACGGGGTCACGCGCTCCTCGGGGCGGGTGAGGAGCAGGACGAGGATCGGGAGCCGCTCCGAGCGCTTGAGCAGGTCCGCGATGAGCTCCAGGCTCGGGCGGTCGGCCCACTGGAGGCCGTCGATGACGACGACCAGCGGCTGGTGGCGCGCCAGCGCGCCGAGCAGGTACTTCACGCCGCGCGCCACCACGTCGCGGCCGTAGCTCGCCGCGTCCTCCTCGGGGGGATCGACCTGCTTGCCGGTGACGAGCTCGGCGAGGCGCGTGACGATGCGCGCCCCGAGCGGCGAGCGCGCGATCGGCCCGAGCAGGGCGCGGATGACGTGGGCGGCGTCGTCGATCGCGTGGTCGAGCCCCATCCCGGTGACGTCGCGGAGCACGTCGCACACCGTCGCGAGCGGCAGCTCGCTCTTCACCGGCGAGCACTCGACGTGCAGCACGCGCGCCTCGCCGGGGAGCTCCGACAGGAACGTCGAGATGAGCGCGCTCTTGCCGATGCCCATCTCGCCGACGATGACGCGGGCCACGGACTGGCCCCGGAGCGCGCCGCCCTGCGGGCTCGGGGGCTTGCTCGGCCGGCTCGGCGGCGGCTCGAGCTCCCCGTGGCGCGGCGCGGGCTCGCCGTGCCCCTTGACGGGCGGCGGCGAGACCGCGCGGTGGTAGGCCGCGTGCAGGTCGGCCCGCTCGGCGTCGCGCCCGACCAGATCGTTCGGCGAGAGCGCGATCTCCGCCATCCGCTCCTCGCGGGTGAGCGGCCGCTGCAGCGCGTAGACCCGCATCTGGTGCGGGACCTGGAGGCCGCGCGCGTCGTCGAGGTCGAGCGACGGCGCCTCGCCCCACCGGAAGTCGCGCCGGACGAGGCGGTAGACGCCGCCGGCGACCCACGTCTTGCCGAACGGGGTGCGGCCGCCGAGGCGCTCGGCGAGGAAGTTCGCGGGCTGCTTGAGCACGTGGTTGATGAGGTGCCCCTGCGCGTCGCGCTCGCCGCAGGCGATGCCGCGGACGATGCCGATCGCGGCGCGCAGCTCGACCGGCAGGTCCTCCGACGCGCCCGCGAGCGCCTCGTGCACGTCGATGGCCAGCGAGGCGGCGTCGGCCGCGGCGCGCGAGGGGTTCGCGAGCAGGCCGACCACGGCGCGCGCGCTCGCCGGCGACTCCCACGACCAGATCGCCCCGTGCTTGAAGGCGATCGCGTCGAGGGTCGTGCGGATCGAGCGCCCGCTGCGCTTGCCGGCGAGCCGCCCCTGCGCCCCGACGAGCGCGTCCACGCCCTCGATCCGCAGCGTCACGACCGCGACGTGGCGCACCTCGCGCACGACGCGCGGCGCGCCCGTGCCGGCGCCCTCCGGCTCGCCGCCCGTGCGCGCGGCCGGCACGGCCGCGAGCGTCTGCGGCTGCGCCAGCGAGCCGTCGCCCTGCGCCTCCGCCCGGTCGAGGTCGGCGCCGCCCTGCGCGCCCTCGCCGCGGCCCGGGCCGAGCAGGTGGGCCACGGTCTGCTCGACCGAGGCGTTGTCGACGAGCTCCTGCTTCGCGAGCAGGACGCGCGCGATTGCCCCGGCCATGTCGCGCGCGGTCTGGAAGCGGTCCTCGGGCGCGCGCGCCATGGCGCGCATCACGATCGCCTCGAGCTCCTCGGGGGTGTCGGGCGCGTGCGCCGACGGCGGCTCGAACAGGCCCTCCTTGACGGCCTGGAGGAGCGCCTCGTCGTCGAGCTTGCCGTAGGGCGAGCGCAGGGCGAGCAGCTCGTAGAGCACCACGCCGAGGGCGTAGATGTCGCTCCGCCGGTCGACGCGCTCGCCGCGCGCCTGCTCGGGCGACATGTACCCGAACTTGCCCTTGAGGACGCCGGGCTCCTCGCGGAAGAGGTTCGCGCTGGCGATGCCGAAGTCGGCGATCTTCACGACGCCCTCGAACGAGAGCAGGATGTTCTGCGGCGAGACGTCGCGGTGGACGATGGCGAGCGGCATGCCGCCCTCGTCCTTGCGCTCGTGGGCGTAGTGCAGCCCCTTGGCCGCCTCGGAGACGATGAACGCCGACACGAGCGGCGGGACGCGCGACCCCTTCTGCTGGGCGGCGCGCATCAGCTTGCCGAGGTCGAACCCCTCGACGTACTCCATCGAGAGGAGCAGGCCGTCCTCGCCGTGGTCCGAGAACTCGTAGACCTGGACGATGTTCGGGTGGTTCAGGCGCGTCGCGAGGTGCGCCTCCTCGACGAACATGGCGCGGAAGCGCCGCGAGGCGCCGTGCGCGGGGAGGATGCGCTTGACGACGAGGAGCTTGTACGTCCCCTCGGCGCCGCGCTTCTTGGCGAGGAAGACCTCCGCCATGCCGCCAGCGCCGAGGCGGCGCTGGATCTCTAGGTCGGCGAGCTGGGACGGGTGCTTGGCCATGCAGCGGAGCGGCGCGCGGGCGCCCTGGCTGGGAGGCGCCGGGCGCGGTGGGTCGGGGGGGTCGATGGAAAGGACCGCGCGCGGTTCCCCCGATCCATGGGAGGACTACGGGTTGCCCCGCATGGTAGCGTCCCGCCCGCGTCTTCGGGGAGACAACCAGGTCGGAAAAGGCGAACCTTCCCGGGCAGGTCGGCGATCCGCGCCGGCGGTGCGCCTCCGTGCGCGCCGCGGCCCCGCGACCGCGGAGGCCGCCCGGGCGCCTCCGCGCAGCAGGCGGGGACTCCACGAAAGGACGATGCGCCGGAACGGCGCGAGAGATGCGCGAGGTCGCCTCGTGGCTGGGTGACCCGATCTCACGGGCCAGCGCGTCCCCGCGCACTCCCGATCTTTCTTGCGCCCCTGTGCGCCTCCTGCCGCGCCCCGCTGCGCGGCGATCGAGCACAGCGCCCGGGGAGCGCGGCACCTTGCCGCGCCACGGCGTCTTGCTTACTACCGGGCCGAGAGGAGTTATCCCCCGATGCTCAAGAGATTCTTGCGGGTGACCGACGTACCGTTCTCGGCCTCGGTCGCCCTGCTCGTGCTTCGCGTCGTCACCGGCGTCGCCTTCATCTTCCACGGTTGGGGCAAGATCCAGGCGCCCTTCAGCTGGATGGGGCCCACCGCGCCCGTCCCGGGGTTCCTGCAAGCGCTGGCCGCGCTCTCGGAGGTCGGCGGCGGCCTCGCCTGGATCCTCGGCCTCCTGACGCCCGTCGCGTCGCTGGGGCTCGCCTGCACCATGGCCGTCGCGGCCGCCACCCACATCGGGCGCGGCGATCCGTTCTTCGCCATGGGCGGCCCCTCGTACGAGGTGGCCGCGGTCTACCTCGGCATCTCCCTCGTGCTGCTCGTCCTCGGGCCGGGGAGGCTCTCGGCCGACGCCGCGATCTTCGGGCGCAAGAGCTGAGCTCCCCGCGCGGGCGCTGCCTCTGGACGCCCGGGTCCTGCACCCCGGGCCCGGGTGGTGTGGCCCTTCGGGGGCTCACCACCCGGGCCAGGACCGCAGCGCTGAGCCGCGCCGCCGGCGGCGCGCGGAGCCGGCGCGTGAGGTCGGGAACTCCTGGAGAGCGCGGCGTCGAGTCCGGGTCGATCGCGAACACGAACCGGTGTTCCGCCTGTCGTTGACGGCCACCCTGTCACCCCGAAACTATGTTGTGGCCGGGAGGACATGGACACGGTGAACGACGGCGAGGCGAGGCCGCCCTCGAGCGGCGCGCGGCTCGGTGTGACCATCGCGGCCGCCTGCGCGCTCGTCCTGGGGGGCGTGACCCTGCTCGGCTGGTCGATCGAGGCGACCGCCCTCATCTCGATCGCGCGCGACCTGCCGAGCATGGTGCCCAACACCGCGGTCTCCCTCGTCCTCGCGGGGGGAGCGCTCTGGATCCTGGGCGGGCAGGGCCGTCCGGCGCGGCTCCGCTGGCTCGGGCAGGCGTGCGCCGCCGCGGTGATCGCGCTCGGCCTCGGGGCCCTCGTGCAGTACGTCCTCGCGTGGGATCTCGGCCTCGATCGGCTGCTGTTCCCGGAGCGCGTGGACTTCCCGGCGCCGTTCCCCGGCAGGCCCTCGCCGAACACCGCGCTCTGCATGGTCCTGGTCGGCGCGGCGCTCCTTTCGCTGCCCGTGCCCTCGCGGCGAGGGGGCCTGATCGCGGAGGGGGGCGCGCTCGCGTCCGCGGCGCTCGCGCTGACCGCGCTGACCGGTTACGTGTTCGGCGTCGGCTACTTCTACGGGCTGCCGCCGCTGTTCCCGTTCACGGGCATGGCGCTCCACGCCGCGATCGGCCTGCTCGCGCTCTCTTGCGGGATCCTCATGGCGCGGATCGATGGCGGGGCGTTCCACGCGCTGACCGACGGGAGGCCCGGGGGCGTCCTGCTGCGGCGCCTCCTGCCTTGCGTCGTCCTCGCCCCGCTCGCGCTCGGCCGCCTCTTCCTGCTCGGCGCGGATCTCGGGGCCTATCCCATCGCGGCGTCGCTCTCGCTCGCCTCGGCGCTCACGACGCTCCTCCTCGGGTCCGTGCTCTGGGTCAGCGCCGCGCGCCTGAACGCCCTCGACGAGGCGCGGTCCCGGGCCGAGGCGGCGCGCGCCTTGCTCGCGACCGTCGTGCAGTGCTCGGACGACGCCGTGATCGGCCACACCTTCGACGGGACCGTCCTGTGCTGGAACCCGGCCGCCGAGCGCCTGTACGGCCACAGCGCCGGGGAGGTGATCGGGAAGAAGCTGCCCGTCCTGTCCGCGCCCGAGCGCGCCGGGGAGGCGGAGGCGCTCGTCGCGCGCCTGCGCCGCGGCGAGCGCATCGAGCACTTCGAGACCGTGGGCCGCACCAGGGACGGGAGGGACATCGACGTCGAGGTCACGATGTCCCCGATCCTGGACGCCTCGGACCGGATCCTCGGCGTCTCGATGATCTGCCGCGACATCCAGCGCCGCAAGGCGATGGAGGCCGAGGTCGCGCGGCTTTACCGCGTCGAGACGAGCGAGCGGAGGCGGCTGCAGGCGATCATCGATCAGCTGCCCGAGGCGGTGATCCTGGTCGACGCGAGGGGGCGGATCATCACGTGCAACCGGCGCGCGCTCCCGTATGCGTCTCGTGTCTCGAGCGAGCGCGATCCCCGGGGCGACCCGCTGCCCGTCGACTACCGGACGCCGGACGGCGCGCCCGTCCCCTGGGCCGAGCGGCCGATGATCCGGGCGCTCCTTCACGGGGAGGTCGTGACGAGCGCCGAGGCGCTGGTCGCGCGCGATGACGGCGAGCTCGTCCCGGTGCTGGTCAGCACCGCCCCGGTGCGCTCGGACGGGGGCGAGATCCAGGGAGCGGTCACCGTCTTCCAGGACATCACGGCGATCAAGGAGATGGAGCGGCAGCGCCAGGAGTGGACGGGCGTCATCGCGCACGATCTCCGCCAGCCCATCCAGGCCATCGTGACCGCGAGCCAGCTCGTGCGCCTCCGGCTGAGCCAGCCGTTCGCCGCGGACGTGGAGAAGCAGTTCGGCAGGATCTCCTCGTCCGTCGAGTGGCTGCGCCGCATGATCGACGATCTCCTCGACGCGTCGCGCATCGAGGCGCGGCAGCTCAGGCTGGAGGTTCGCCCCGTGGAGCTCCGCGCGCAGCTCGAGGAGATCCTCGAGAAGGCGGCCGCGGCGACCGCGGGGCACGCCGTGCGCATGGATGTGCAGGGCGACGTGCCCGCCGTCCTCGCGGACCCCGACCGGCTCGAGCAGATCGTGACCAACCTGCTCTCCAACGCGGCCAAGTACGGTGAGCCGGGGCGCGAGATCCTGGTCACCGTCCGCGCCGAGGGGCCCTGCGCGCAGGTCTCGGTGACCAACTGGGGCCGGGGCATCCCGGAGGCGCATCTCCCGCTCCTGTTCAAGCGCTTCTGGCGCTCGCCCGAGAGCGGGGCGCACCGGGCCCGCGGCGTCGGCCTCGGCCTCTACATCACGCGAGGCCTCGTGGAGGCCCACGGGGGCACCATCTCCGCCGAGAGCTGCCCCGGCGGCGCCACGACCTTCCGCTTCACGCTGCCGTTCGCCACGGAGGCCTCGCGCGCGGCCGGGGACGCGAGCGCCCGACAGCGCGCCCCCCGGCGCTCTGACCCCACGTAGACCGAGGAGGTCGCTGAGCGAGCTCGTCAATCCGAGATCGGGTGATCGCGGCGAGCTCGTCAATCCACGAATCCACGTTGACCTCGGGCGAGCTCGTCAATCCACGAATCCACGTTGGCCTCGGGCGAGCTCGTCAATTTACGCCCGCCTCGGGCGAGCTCGTCATTTCAGGTCAATCACGACGAGCGAGCTCGTCCATCGAGGCAGCGGTCGAGGGCGAGCTCTGTCCGCTCCTGTCCGTTCTCCAGCCTCGGTGTTCCGGGAGCACCGTCCTTTCGAAGTATTCTGCCTTCAGGCCACGCAGAATGATCACAGAAGGAACTTCCTGAGGTCCGTATCCGCGCTACACCTGAGGTCCGCTCCGATCGGACGTCGGGGCAGTGAGGTGGCGAAGCAGTGAATTCCTGGTTCTCGCAGGTGGGTAAGCGGCTGGGGCCCGCGGGGCGCCGGCTCTGGGTGCTTGGAATCGTGGGGGGGGTGCTCGCGGCGGTCCTCGCGTTCGCCGTGCGCGCGGCGCCGCGCGAGCGCGCGGCGTCGTACACGGAGCTCCTCCAGATCGCGCAGGCGGGGCAGGCCGCGGCGGTCGAGGTGAGCGGCCCCCGCTTCTTCGTGCGCCAGGCGGGCGGGGAGACGGTGACGTCGGTCGTCGACGATCCGACGCTCCGGCACGAGCTCGTCGCGCGGTTCGTGACCGCGGGCGCCTCGGTCGACTTCGCCTCCCGGGACGAGCCGTCGCGCGCGGCGGCCGCGGCGCTCCCGGTGGTGGTCCTCGCCGCCCTCGGGTTCGCGCTCTTCACCGTGAACCGGCGGCGCAGCCCGAAGATGTTCTCGGACGCCAAGGCCGGGGCCACGCGGGCGCCCGTGCGCTTCGCGGACGTCGCGGGCATGCACGAGGTCAAGCTGGAGCTCGCCGAGACGGTCGAGTTCCTGAGGAACCCCGAGCGCTTCGCGCGCCTCGGCGGGCGCCCCCCGCGCGGCGTGCTGCTCACCGGCGAGCCCGGGACCGGCAAGACGCTGCTCGCGCGCGCGGTCGCGTGCGAGGCGGGCGTGCGGTTCCTCTCGGCGTCGGGGTCGAGCTTCCAGGAGATGTTCGTCGGCGTCGGCGCCTCCCGCGTCCGCGCGCTCTTCGCCGAGGCGCGCAAGGCGGCGCCGTGCATCATCTTCATCGACGAGATCGACGCGGTCGGGCGGGCCCGCGCGAAGGGGCAGGGCGACTCCGCCTCCGCGGAGCACGACCAGACGCTGAACCAGCTCCTCGTCGAGATGGACGGGTTCGACCACGCGACCGGCATCGTCGTCATCGCGTCGACCAACCGCGTCGACATGCTCGACCCCGCGCTGCTCCGGCCGGGGCGCTTCGACCGCAAGGTCACGGTGCCGCTCCCGGACGTGCGCGGCCGCGAGGAGATCCTGAACGTCCACGCCGGGCCGATCGCGCTCGACGGCGGGGTCGATCTCGGCACCATCGCCCGCAGCACGCCCGGGTTCTCGGGCGCCGACCTCGCGAACCTGCTGAACGAGGCGGCCATCCTCGCGGCCCGCGAGGGCGCCGACGCGGTGGACCCGTCGCACATCGACCGCGCGCGCGACCGGGTGATGATGGGGCTCGAGCGCAAGGGGGTGCTGATCGACGAGGACGAGCGCTACGCGACCGCCGTGCACGAGGCGGGGCACGTGGCCGTCGGGCTGCTCGCGCCGAGCTGCGACCCGGTGCACAAGGTGTCGATCCTGCCGCGCGGCCGCGCGCTCGGCGTGACCCAGGCGCTGCCCGAGAAGGATCGGCTGATGTACCGCAAGGAGTACCTCGAAGATCAGATCTGCATGCTGATGGGCGGCCGCGCGGCCGAGATGGTCATCCTCGGGACGATGACGGCCGGCGCCTCGGACGACATCCAGCGCGCCTCGACGATCGCCTGGAAGATGGTCGCGGAGCTCGGCATGAGCCACCTCGGGCCGATCTGCGTCGGCGACGGGCACCCCGCGCGGAGCCCCGCGCTGCTCGATCGCGTCGACGAGACGGCGCGCGCGCTCGCGGACGCGCAGCTCGGGCGCGCCGTCGACATCGTGAGGTCCCGGCGCGCCGAGATCGACGCGCTGGTCCGCGCGCTCCTCGAGAAGGAGACGCTCGGGGTGGACGAGATCGAGGCCTGCTTCCCGGCGGATCGACCGAAGCGCGCCGCCCAGAACGCGGCCTGAGCCGCGTACGCTCGACGTGCGCGTCCCCGGGGAGGGGCCGCGCGCTGGGGGCTCCCCTCCGGGGCTTGCGTTCCGGCGAGCCCCTTTTGTGGCTCGCCTCCACGCCAGCCCCTCCGGGAAGCCCCCAGCGCGCGGCCCCTCCCCGGGGACGCGGCGACCGCCCCGGCATGCATGGGGCATGGGGGGCTGTTACGGAACCGGCACGGGGATCTGTTTCGGAAGGGGAGGAGTCCGCAGACGAGCTCGCCCGTGCGGTGCCTGACTCCACATGACGCAGACACCACGGTGCGTCAGGGATTGCGCCGATTCCTTCCGTCTGGAGGGGCAAATCTCCCCTTGCGGTTGCCCGGCAAGCTGATGAAGTGGGGGCACTCGAATGCACGAATTCCGTCCTGTTCGTGTGACCTCCAAACGAACATCCTCTCTGCTTTCTCGGGTTCCAGCGCCCCACGCGCGTCGCTCTGGCCTGGAGGCGCGCGGTGGCTGAGCCCCGGATCCTGATCCTGTCCAACCGAGATCCGGAGGAGGCCGTCGACGAGCCGCCACTCGTGCAGCGGGTGGGGAGCGGCTTGCTCCGGGTCGGCCGCGAGGACGGCAGCGCGCTCGCCGCCCAGAGCGTCCTCGCGACGCTCGCCGCCGCGCCGGGCGCGCGGGTCGCGCACCGCGCCGTGCTGCGGCCGAGCGAGGTGCTCGCGGCGATCGGCGACCACCGGCCCGACGTGATCTTCAACCTCTGCGAGGCGCTCGACGGCGACAGCCGCCACGAGGTCGTGTGCGCGTGGATGCTCGCGGGGCTCGATCTCTGCTTCACCGGCAGCGACCACGTCGCGCTCCGCAACTGCCTGCACAAGGCCGAGGCGAACCGCATCCTCGCGCGCGCCGGCGTGCGCGTGCCCGAGGCGGTGCGGGTCGACGGCCCGGATCGCCTCCCCGACGTCGCGTTCCCGGTCATCGTCAAGCCGGAGCGCGAGGACGGCTCGACCGGGATCGATCGGGGCTCGGTCGTCCACGATCGCGCCGCGCTCCGCGACCAGGTCGCCGCCGTCGTGGCGCGCCTTCGGCAGCCGGTCGTGGTGCAGCGCTACGTGCACGGGCGAGAGCTCTCGGTGTCGCTGCTCGGCTGGCCTGTCCCGCGCGCGCTGCCGCCCGGCGAGATCGTCTTTCACGGGCTGCCCGAGGGGCACCCGCACGTGGTCACGTACGAGTCGAAGTGGCGCCCCGAGACCGCCGCGTCGATCGGGACCCCCTCGGTGGCGGCCGTGCTGCGGCCGCTCGAGCTGCGGCGGGTCGTGGCCATCGGCCGCCGCGCCTTCGAGGTGCTCGGGCTGCGCGACTACGGCCGCGTCGACGTGCGGCTCGACCCGCGGGGCGTGCCCTACGTCATCGACGTCAACCCGAACTGCGATCTCTCGCCCGACGCCGGCCTCGCGCGCGCGGCCGGGCGCGCCGGCCTCTCCTACGCCGACGTCGTGGGGGAGATCGTCCGGTCCGCGCTCGGTCGCGCCGACCGCCGCGCGGATCTGCTCCGCGCGCGCGGCCGCGCGCCGGCGCGCGTGCGCGCGGCGGAGCGCGGCGCCGCGCGCGGCGGCCTCGCCAGAGGGGAGGCCCCGTGATCACGCAGCGCGGCCTCCGCCCCGAGGACCGGCCCCTCGTCGCCGAGCTGCTCGCGTCGGTCCCGGCGTTCACCGACGACGAGCGCGCCGTGGCGCTGGAGCTCGTCGACGCGCAGCTCGCCCAGCCCTCGTCGGACGGCTACCGGTTCGTGCTGAGCTTCCAGGATCAGCCGCGCGGGGGCGCGCCCCGGCTCGCGGGGTACCTCTGCTACGGCCGCACGCCGATGACGCGGTCCACCTACGACCTCTACTGGATCGCGACCTCGCCGGCGCTCGCCCGGTCGGGCGTGGCGCGCGGGCTCGTCGCGACCATGGAGGGCGAGATCGCGCGCGAGGGCGGCGGCCTCGTGCGGGTGGAGACGGGCAGCCGCGAGGGCCACGGCGCGGCGGTGCGCTTCTACGACGCGCTGCAGTTCTCGCGGGCGGCGGTCATCGCGGACTTCTACGCCCCGGGCGACGATCTGCTGATCTTCACGAAGCGGGTCCGCGCGGCCCGCGCCGCGGCCGCGCCCGGCGAGGCGCCCTGCGCCGACGCCGAGCCCGCGCCGGGCGAGCCCGCGCTCTACGACGCGGCCTTCAGCTACCGCGACTACGCCGCGGAGCGCGACTGCCTGCTCGCGTGCGCGCGCCGCTTCGGCGCCCGCCCGGTGCAGCGGGTGCTCTCGTGGGCCTCCGGGCCCGCGCGGCACCTCGCCGCGTTCGCGGAGCTCGGCGTCGACTGCGCGGGCGCGGACGGCTCCGCGGCGATGGTCGCCTACGCCGAGCGCGCCGCGGGCGCGCGCGCCGGCGGGGCGAGGATCCGCTTCTGCCGCGCCGATCTCACCGAGCGCCCCGACGTCGCGCCGGTCGATCTCTCGTTCGTGCCGCTCTCGGCGATCCACCAGCTGACCACGCCGGCGGCGCTCGAGCGCCACCTCCGGATCGCCGCCTCGCTCCTCTCGCCGGGCGGCGTCCACGTCATCGAGGCGACCCACCCGGTCGATCTCACGCCGTCCGGCGTGCACCGGACCGAGTGGACCGAGCGGCGCGGTGATCGGTCGATCGACGCGCGGTTCCGCATCCACATCGAGCGCGCGACGCCCGAGCGGGTGGTGCCGGTGAGCCTCGAGGTGGTGTGCGTCGCCCGGCGCGGCGGCGCCGCGCCGAGGGAGCTCTCGTCGATCCGGCAGGAGGCGACCTGGTACATCCCGGATCTGGCCGGCTGGCGCCGCGTCGTGGAGCGGGTGCCGGAGCTCACGCTCGCCGCCACGCTCGGCGATTTCAACGTGGAGGTGCCGTTCGAGCACGCCGCCGCGTGGCGGCTGATCCTGGTGCTGCGGCGCGCCGTCAGTTGAGGTCCCAGAAGTACTTGGTCCCGCTCGGCGGCGCCTCGTCCGCGCCCTCGTCGGGGGCGGCGGCGCCCCCGGCGCGGGAGAGCTCGAGCACCTCCTCCAGCGCGCTCGCCTCGTCGTGCCAGTACGCCTCGGCGCCGAAGTGCGGGAACGTCCGCGGGAAGATCGGGTCGTGCCACCGCCGCGCGATCCAGGCGGCGTAGTGGATCATCCGGAGCCCGCGCAGCGGCTCGACGAGCGCCAGCGTGGATCTGTCGAAGCGCCGGAGCTCCTCGTACCCCTCGATGAAGATCTCGCGCTGCCGCCGCGCGACCGCGTCGCGGCCGGGGAGCAAGAGCCAGAGGTCCTGCACCGCGGGGCCGACCACCATGTCGTCGAAGTCGAGCACGTGGAGCGCGCCGTCGCGGAGGAGCAGGTTGCCCGGGTGCAGGTCGCCGTGGATGCGGTGCGCCTCGACGCCCGAGAGGCGCTCCTCGGCGACGTCGGCCACGGCGCGCGCCGCCGCGAGGTACCGCCGCTCGGCGCCCGCGGGGATCACCTTGCGCTCCGCGAGCCAGCCGAGGTCCTCGCGGGCGTACGAGTCCGCGGAGAGCCGGACGCGGTGCTCGGCCGTCCCCGCCGCGCCCACGTTGTGGATGCGCGCGGTGAGCCTCCCGAGGCGCGCGAACATGTCGTCTCCGAGCTCGTCGGGCGCGCGGCCGCCGGTGCGCTGGAACAGGCAATACTGGATGTGGTCGATCTGCTTGAGCGTCTCGCCGTCGGGGAACGGGCGCGTCGGGCAGACGGGGATCTCGGCGTCCGCGAGCTCGGCGAGGAACCGGTGCTCCTCCAGGATCTGCGACCGCGACCAGCGGCCCGGGCGGTAGAACTTGGCGATGATGCGGGTGCGGTCCTCGCACTCGACCTCGTACACGCGGTTCTCGAACGAGTTCAGCGGGTAGCAGACGCGATTGCACAGGACGCCTGCCGCCTCGACGGCCTCGATCACTTTGTGCGGCGTCAGCGACAGGAAGAGGTCGGTCGGTGTGGTGGAGCTCATCGTGGGGGGAGAGTGGAGCAGAAGCGGGCGCCGCGCTCGACGAGAAGTTTCGCGCGGCGCCTGCGCGGCGAGCGCGCGGGGGGGCCGCGCTCCGCGCCGTCGTGATACGCTGACGGGGGAGCCCATGGAAAACACACAGATCTCCTTCCTTAACCTCGAGCTCGGCAAGCTCGAGGCGATCGTCGAGATCATGTTCCTCGCGGCCTACGCCGACGGGTCCATCAACGAGGCTGAGCGCGCCGAGCTCTCGGCGCACCTCGGGGCGTTGACCCAGGGCCGCCTCGGGCCCGACATCGTGAAGCCGCTCCTCGACTTCATCGAGCGCTCGGTGCGCGAGCAGGGCAGGAGCGGCCGCTTCGCCTCGATCCGCGCCCGCCTCCCCGACGTGCGGATGCGCGAGGCGGCGATCGAGCTGGCGATCCGGCTGATCGCCGCGGACGGCGTGATCCACGAGAGCGAGCACGCCCTGCTGATCGAGGCGGCGCGCGCCCTGGAGGTGCCGATCGCGTTCAAGGGGCGGGTCTCGACAGCATCGACGTGACCCCCCGCCGACGACCTCCGCCGCGGATGTGATGGCGGCGCGTACGATCGGCGCGCAGAGAATGCGCCGCCGTCCAGCCCTTGCGCGTGGGAGGGCGCCGGCGCGCCGTCCGTGGCCGCCAGGGCCGGCGTGATCCGCCGGGGGGAATCGAGCGCGAGGCGCGCTTTCGCAGGGGGAAACCTCGCACCTCGGCGCCGGAGCGAGCGCGGGAGAAGCGCATTCCCGTCGTCCCATACCGGCCTGCTCCTTGCTACGACTCAAGGAGGAGAGGTCATGGACACCCGAGGAACTGACAGCACCACGACGCCGCACGGCGCTTCGATGGATCCTGCGTCGAACCGATCCCGTCCCGCCACCACCGGGGGCAGAGCATCTCAGCGGGCCCATCGCTCGCCGCGATCTCCGCGCAGGTCGGCCGGTCACCGCCCCCCGTTCGAGCCCGTCGACATCAGGACGCCGGGCAGGCTGCCGCGGCCGTCCGGCTCGGTGTGGCTCCCTGGCGCGGAGGTCGCGACGCTCGAGGCGGCGAGCGACACCGCGCCCGCGCCGGTGAGCGCCCCGCCCGCCACGCTGCGGACGGGCCTCGCCGGTCCGCGCGCCGGCGCGGTCAGCGCGCCGGAGCCCGCGTCGGACACCGCGCGAGGTCGCTACGCCCCAGGCGACGTCCTGGCGCGGCGGTACCGGCTCGTGGAGCTCCTCGGGGAGGGGAGCATGGGCGCCGTCTGGAAGGCCCGTAACCTCGCCCTCGAGCTCGACGTGGCGATCAAGCTCATCCGCCGCGAGTGCATCGTGCCCGAGGCCGCCTCGCGGCTGCTCAGGGAGGCGCAGGCCACGGCGCGGGTCTCGCACCGCGCCGCGGTGCGGATCTTCGACCTCAGCGTCACGGACGCGGGCGAGCCGTTCGTGGTGATGGAGCTCCTCCAGGGCCGATCGCTCGCGCAGGCGCTCGCCGCGTCGGGGCCGATGTCCCCCGTGTCCGGCGTGCAGCTCTTGCTGCCCGTGATCGGGGCGCTCAGCGCCGCGCACGCCGCTGGGGTCGTGCACCGGGACGTGAAGCCGGCGAACATCGTGCTCGTGCGCGACGGCCGCAGGACCGTCCCCAAGCTGATCGACTTCGGCATCGCGTTCACGGCGACCCGCGCGCGGGGCGAGGGGGCGCGGGACGCGCTGGTCGGGAGCCCGGCCTACATGGCGCCGGAGCAGGTCCGCGGCGGGCAGGAGGCGGACGCGCGGGCGGACGTGTGGAGCGTGTGCGTCGTGCTCTACGAGATCGTGAGCGGCCGGCGCCCGTTCGGCGGGCCGGGGAGCGTCTCCATCGTGCACGACGTGCTGCGCGCCGACCCGCCGCGCCTCGAGGTCTTCGAGGCGTATCCGCGGCTCTGGGAGATCATCGAGCAGGGGCTGGCCAAGTCCCCCGAGGAGCGCTTCCCCACGATGGCGGCGCTGGGCCGCGCGCTGGCCCTGTGGGCCATCGCGAGCGGGGTCGGCCACGACGTGATGGGCGCCTCCCTGATCGACTACTGGCTACCCGACGCCTGATCGCGCCCGGCGGCTCAGAAGCTCGCCTCGCACGGCCTCTCGTCGGCAAAGGCCTTGATCGTCTCGAGCTCGGCCGCGGTCGCGCCGTTGTAAGCCCAGGAGAGCGCGCCCGCGTACCCCTGGCTGAACCAGCTCTGCAGGATTTCCGGCACGGTGGCCGTGGACAGCCCGGCGACGGGGAACTCCCCCATGACGACCGGCTTGTCGGTGATGCCGTAGTCGGCGGGCGACTGGTTGAACGGCCAGTACAGGTTGATCCAGTCGTACATGTGGAACGTGTAAAAATCGATGTCCGTCCTGCTCCAGGCGCTCGACCACTTCATCGCGGCCGCGCCGACCGTGATGAGCGCGCGGCTCTCCGTGCGCAGCACCCGGATCGTGTCGTTGACGAACGTCTCCATCTCCGCGTGCGTCACCGTCTCCAGCTCGGCCATCGGATCGTAGTCGGGGTCGTCGTACGGGCTCGGCCCGGTGATCGCCCACTCGGGCTCGTTGATCACGTCCCAGGCCACCATGCGGTGCCGGTAAGGGCTCCGCTCGACCGCCCGGGCCAGCGGCCTGACGACGTTGTCCATCAGCATCGCGCGCCGCCGCGCGTCGGTCACGATCGGGCGGATACCGACGATCCGGAGATCCCCCTCGACCCGGGTCGGGCGGAAGGCGTCAAAGGAGAAGAGGCAGAGCATGAGGTGCACGTCCGCCTGCTCGGCGAGCTCGAGCGCCTTCTCGACGTCGCGCTCCGTGGTCGCGCCGAGGCCGGTCGGGTCGTCGTTCGCGTCGAGCACGACGCTCTCGCCGCGGAGCTCCGGCAGCATCCACCACCGGACGACGCCCGCGCCGTGGGCGCGCATGTCCGCGAGGTTCGCCGCGTGCGTGGACGCCTCGGTCGAGACGCCGCCCTGGCCCCACGCGGCGATGCCGCCGAAGTCGCCGGCGAAGTGGTGCCACGCATAGTTGATCCCGTACATGAAGCGGGTCTTGCAGCCGACCTGGATACCCCCGTT
Organism: Sorangium cellulosum; assembly: GCF_004135735.1. Classification (GTDB taxonomy): domain Bacteria; phylum Myxococcota_A; class Polyangia; order Polyangiales; family Polyangiaceae; genus Sorangium; species Sorangium cellulosum_F. The sequence goes on from NZ_CP012670.1 coordinate 3,202,206, forward strand.
GGGCGCGGGGCACTCGTCGACGCACTGGACCTCACCGCCCGCGCCGCCCTGGCCCGCGCCGCCCTGGCCCGCGCCGCCCAGGCCACCCCCGCCCTCGGCGCCGCCGCCCTGGTCACCCGCCGAGGCGCTGCGTCCGCCGCCGCCGTGCCCGCCGGCCGCCGGCTCTTCGATCGCGCCGGCGCCGGAGCAGGCCGCGAGCGCAAGGGCGGCTGCCGTCGTGAGAGCGAGGTGACCGAGCGGACAAAGAGGCGTGTGCATGAGGCGAGCGAGGCGATGCTACGCGCCGGCGCGCGCGATCGCCATCCGATTCACGGATGCGCGCGCGGAGAGCACGTTCGGGGTGCCCCGGCGCTCGAGGTGCGTTGTCCGTTCCACGATGAGCGAGCGCCGCCTGTGGGCTGGAGTGGGAGCGCGAGCCGCGAGCGCGCCGCATCGTCCGGGCGCGCCGCGTCGCCCGTGCGCTCCGCGCCGGTCGCGCGCCGGCTCTCCGGGACCCCTTGAAACCTGCTTCGCCGGCCGGCTATTCAGGGGCACCGGGCGCCGCTCGCGCCCCCGAACGCCCCGCTCGCGGGAGGAGAACCACCGAACATGCAAGCGCGCGCAGCCGTCGCCCACAAGGCGGGCGAGAAGCTCACGGTCGAGACCGTCCAGGTGGAGGGCCCTCGCGAGGGCGAGGTCCTCGTCGAGATCAAGGCCACGGGCGTCTGCCACACGGACGCTTATACCCTCTCGGGCAAGGACCCGGAGGGCCGCTTTCCCGCCATCCTCGGGCACGAGGGCGCGGGCGTCGTCGTCGACGTCGGGCCGTCCGTGAAGAGCGTCAAGCGGGGCGACCACGTGATCCCGCTCTACACGCCCGAGTGCCGGCAGTGCTCCTATTGCACGAGCGGAAAGACCAACCTCTGCCAGGCCATCCGCGCCACGCAGGGCCGGGGCGTGATGCCGGACGGCACGAGCCGCTTCTCGATCGGCAAGGAGCGGATTCACCATTACATGGGCACCTCGACCTTCTCGAATTACACCGTCCTCCCCGAGATCGCGGTGGCCAAGATCCGCGAGGACGCCCCCTTCGACAAGGTCTGTTACATCGGCTGCGGCGTGACGACCGGTATCGGCGCCGTCATCCACACCGCGCAGGTGAAGCCCGGCGACAACGTGGTCGTCTTCGGCCTCGGCGGCATCGGGCTCAACGTGATCCAGGGCGCCCGGATGGCCGGCGCCGATCTCATCGTCGGCGTCGACATCAACCCGAAGCGCCGCGAGCTCGCCGAGAAATTCGGGATGACCCACTTCGTCAACCCGACGGAGGTGGAGGGGGATCTCGTGCCCTACCTCGTCGACCTGACCCGGGGCGGCGCCGACTTCAGCTTCGAGTGCATCGGCAACGTCAAGGTGATGCGCCAGGCGCTCGAGTGCTGCCACAAGGGCTGGGGCACCAGCGTCATCATCGGTGTCGCCGGGGCCGGCGAGGAGATCTCCACGCGCCCCTTCCAGCTCGTCACCGGGCGCGTCTGGAAGGGCTCCGCGTTCGGGGGCGCCAGGGGGCGCACCGATGTCCCCAGGATCGTCGACTGGTACATGGAGGGCAAGATCAGGATCGACGAGCTCATCACGCACACGATGCCGCTCGACGACATCAATCGCTCCCTCGATCTCATGCACGCCGGCGAGTCGATCCGCAGCGTCGTGCTCTTCTCCTGAGGCGCGCCCCCGCGCTTCCTCCCGAGGCGCTCCCGCATCTCTACGAGGTGCGCCCTCGCATCTCCGTCCCTGGTGTCACTGGCATTCCTGATCGCCCTCGGCCTTCGCCATTTCTTTTTCAATCCGCGCGCGGGTTGGTGAGGGGAGCGGCGAGGTCGCGCTCCTCGCGCGGGCGCGGAGCGCCGTCCTGCCCGGTCGCCCGCCGCGCCGGAGGAGCGCGCGATCGAGCACGATTCGAGCGCGATTCGAGCGCGATCGGAGCGCCCATCGGACGAGCTCCAGGGCCGCGACCTGCGGGCGCGCGCGGCCCTGCGCGCGATGCGCGGCGCCTCCCCGCGCCGGGTCCCCCCGGACAGGGGTGTCGATGCCGTGTCGGCGGCGACGGATGCTGCCAAAATCCTGACCCCTGTGACATCATCTGCCGCCATGTTCCGTGTCACCTCCCTGGCGGGCCTGCCCTTCAACGCCCTCGCCGAGCCGACCGCGGCGATCGCGGCCTGCGATGCCGTCGTCCTCGTCGCCCCGTCGCCGATCGCGAAGCACGCGGGGGGGCTCGGGTCTGCGGTGGGCGCTGCGGTCGATGCGGCCGCGCGCGTGGACAGCGCGCTCGACGGCCGGTGCGCGCCGATCGTCCTGCCGGCGCCCGGCGTGCCCGGCGGGCGCCTGGTGCTCGCGCCGACGGGCGCGCTCACCGAGGACGTCGACGACGTCCGCTCCGTGGCGGAGGCGGCGGCCGCCGGCTTCGCGCGCGCCGTGGAGGCGGGGGCGAGCCGGCCGCTCCTCGTCGTGCGGGCCCCGGACGCGCCGCGGTTCGCGCGGGCGGTCGAGGTGGGGGCGCTCGCCGCGCTCGGGAGCCAGTGGGCGCCGCTCGAGGCGCGCGAGGCCGAGATGGCCCCGCGCTCGGCCGAGTCGGTCGCGGTGCTCGGGCTGCCCGAGGCGCGCGCCCGCGAGATCGCGGCCATCGAGGTCGGCCGCGCGCTCTGCCGCGACATCACCGGCACCGAGCCGGAGCGGATGGCGCCGCGCCGCGTCGCCGAGATGTGCGAGGCGGCGTTCGCGAGGACGGGCGTGCTCGTCAAGATCGAGCGCAACGTCGACGACTACCCGCTCATCAGCGCGGTCTCGCGCGCCTCGCGCGTGGTCGAGCGGCACCGGCCGTGCGTCGTGCGGCTCGACTACAGGCCGCGCGGGGAGATCCGGCGCACGGTGCTGCTCGCGGGCAAGGGCGTCACCTACGACACCGGCGGCGTCGACCTGAAGACCGACGGCCACATGGCCGGGATGTCGCGCGACAAGGGCGGCGCGGGCGCGGTCGCCGGGCTCGTGCGCGCGGCCGCGGCGCTCGGCCTGGAGGGCGTGCGCATCGTCGGGCTGCTCGGCCTCGTGCGCAACAGCATCGGCGAGGAGTCCTATGTCAGCGACGAGATCATCCGCAGCCGCGCCGGCGTGCGCGTGCGGATCGGCAACACCGACGCCGAGGGGCGGCTCGTCCTCGCCGATCTGCTCGCGCTCGCGCGCGAGCTCGCCATGAGCGGCGCCGCCGATCCGATCCTGTTCTCGCTCGCGACGCTCACGGGGCACGTCTTCCGCGCCCACGGGCCGTACACCGGCGCGATCGGCAACACCGCCGCGCGGCCCGAGCTCGATCGGCTCGACGTCCTCGCGGAGCGCTGGGGCGAGCCGATGGAGCGCGTGCGGCCGCGGCGCGAGGACTACGCGTTCGTCGCTCCCCGCTCGAGCGCCGAGGACGTGGTCTCCTCGAACCGGCTCGCCTCCGTGGACACGCCGCGAGGGCACCAGTTCCCGTTCGCGTTCCTGGACATCGCGTCGGGGCTCAAGGGCGGCAGCCTGCCGTTCATCCACCTCGACATCGGCGGGGTCGGCGTCGAGCTGGCCGACTGGCAGTTCGGCCGGCCCACGGGCGTCCCGATCCCGAGCCTCATCGCCTACCTGGCCGGCGAGACGGCGTAGCGACCTGGCGCCGGCAAGGCGGCATGGCGCAATCTAAGACGACTCTCGCTCTTTTTCATGCCTGTCGCCACGGCGCCGCGTCCGATCCGTCCCCGGCGGCCGCGTGGGGCGACGCGCGGGGGCCTATGTGTTGCACGGGATCAGTGCGGCGCCGCGGCGACAGGCACGTTGCTGGCAAGCTCGGCGGTCATGGGGAGAACTCGCTCGACCGCACCCGCCGTTGTCGCCCTGCTCCGACCTGCGCTCTCCGGGGGGCTGGCCCTCGCGGCCGCCGCCTGCGGCGTCGGCGAGCGGGGGATGGACCTGGATCCGCCGCGCCGGCCGGCGCTTTCGCAGGGCAGCGGCGCGCTGCGCCTGGCCGCCGCGAGCGAGGAGCCGGGGGCCCAGCCCGTGGCGGACGTGGTGGGGATCGCGAGCGCGGCGATCCCGATCGGCGGCACCGGCTACTCCCGCGGGCGGTCGACGGCGGTCGTCAAGGCTCCGATCGAGCGGGTGCGCGCGACGGTGCTCTCGTTCGAGCGCTACCCGGAGTTCATGCCTCACTACAAGAAGTGTCGCGTGCTCGGGCGGACCCCTTCGGGCGGGTGGGACGTCTACATGGAGGTCTCGGCGCTTCAGGGCGCGGTCACGATGTGGGCGCGCATCGAGATCCAGAAGCCGGTCCTCGCGGACGGGGCCGAGACCTACTCGTCCCGCTTCATCTCCGGCAACGTGAGAGATCTCCAGGCTGTCTGGCGGCTGGAGAGGATCGACGCCGGGTCGACGCGCGTGTCCCTCGAGGTCTTCCTCCGCCCGAAGCTGCCGTTGCCGAAGCGCCTCATCAACGCGGAGAACATGGAGGGCTCGGCGCGCGCGCTCGCCGCCCTGCGCGCGCGCGTGGAGGGGGCGGGCGTCGCGCGCCGCTGATCTCGAGGGCGACCAGCGTACGGCAGCTCGTTCTCACACGAGACCAGGGACGAGCTTGGGCGACGCAGTACCGGCACGGCTGCGGGGAGCTGCCCCGGATCAGCAGAAGAACCGCCATGGCGGTTCGCCTCTCGGCCCGACTTCCCGCAGCAGCGCTAGCGGGGAGTCTGGACCGGCGTGGTCTCGACGGCGACCGTGCCGCCGCGCGCGATCCACCGGAACCCGTCGACGAGCGCGGTCGAGTCGAGCATGTCGTCGCCGGTGTCGAAGATCATGAATCGGAGCGTGATCTCCTCGCCGCCGGTCACCGGCGCCTGCGTCCGCAGCCAGCGGGTGGCGCCGGCGTCGTTCCAGAGCCCGAATCCGGTGCCCACGAGATCGTCCGCGCCGAGCGGGCACCCCTCGCAGACATCGAAGAAGCCGATGTTGACGCTCACGGGGTTGCCCAGGCTATCGAACGAGAGATTGCCGTCGCGCGATCCCGGCGGGGGCGGCGTCGCCAGGGCGAGGAACTGGTCGTTGAAGCTGTCGCAGACGTACTCCGGGTATTCGAACGTGTAGAACTTGAACGCGAACTCGTAACCGGTCGCGTTCGTCGGCGCGCGGAGGACGACCTCGAGCCCGATGTCGTCGTGGATCTCCGACGAGGGGGGGCAGCTCGGGTTGTCCTGCGGGAAGCCGGGCGGCGCGCGCCCGGGCCCGTAGCTCGAGCAGCTCGGCCCGCCGCACGCGCCCGGCCGGCGGGCGGCGCGGGCGCGGCCCGAGGAGAGGGCGAGCATGCGCGCGCCGCCCTGCGCGCGCACGCTGGGCCCGAACGCGTCGAGCACGCCCACCGCGGCGGTGGGCTCGGCGAGGGAGCCGTCGCCGCGCACGTACCTCGCGCGGAGCACGCCCCACCTCCTGTCGCCGGGCGACGCCGCGGCGCAGAGGTCGATGGCGTTGGCCCCGTGCATGGCGTCGAAATCGTCGGGAGCGAGGTCGCCGTCGCACGCAGGCAGGACGTTATCGACGAGGCCGTCGCAGTCCTCGTCGGCCGGCTCGGGCATGTTGCCCGCCCCGTCGGGCTCGTCGATCACGACCTCGATCGCGCCCGGGTTGACGTTCCGATCTCCGTCGTTGCAGTCGCCCTCCGCCGCCGTGAACCCGTCTCCGTCCGCGTCGGCCAGGCCGCCGCCCTCGTCCGGAGAGTCGCCGCCGAGCTCGCCCCCTGCGCCGCCCGCCGCGCCCGCGCCTCCCGCGCCCGCGCCGGCCGCGTGCTGCGTGTCCCCGCCGTCCTTGCCGGAGAACGGGTCGCCCGGGATCGCCGGGCACCCGCTAGCAAACCACAGCGCCGCGCCGACGCTCGCGCGGTACGCGAGGAGGAGGGCGCGCCGGCCCCTCACGATGCGCGCCTCTGCGATGGCGGCTCGGCGCGCCCGCGCGCGCCCTCGGGCCCCTGGGGCGGCCCCGGAGCGGCCGGCGGCGCCCCCTGCCGCAGGAGGCGCGCGGCCCACACCGAGAGCGAGAGCAGCCCGACGGTGAGGACCCCCCCGATCGGCGCCCGGTGCCGCTCGGTGAAGGGGAGGTCACGCGCGACCCGGACGGCGCCGAAGGCAGGGTTGCGCTGCGCGGCGCCGAGCCTCGCCGCGATCGGCGGCTCGTCGCGCTCGCTCCGCTCGAGGAGGTCGGCCAGGTCGTAGCCCGGGCGCTCGCCGAGGGCGTCGCCGACGTACAGCCAGTGCGGCCCCGCGTGGCTCGCGCGGAGCACGATCTCCCGCGCGCGCACCTCGCCGCGCGCGCCCGTGATGGAGAGCGGCGCCGGGTCGCCGTCGTGGATCGTCAGGCGGACGAAGCGCTTGCGGGTGGGGTTCAGCGGGATCCGCGTCGACGAGAGCGCCACGCCCCCCTCGCCGTGGGGGAGGATCCGGTAGACGAGGCCGCTCCCGACGGCGGGCCAGACCGCGCGGTACGTGGTCGCGGCGACCTCGATCCGGCGGCTGAACTCCGGCGTGGTGACGTCGAGGTGGATCGCCTGGAGCGGCACGCCGTCCGCGCCGGCGTCGAGCGTGACGGCGGTCGTCCTCGCCCCGTCGTCGCGCTGCGCCTCGACGATCGCGAGCGGGACCAGCGCTCCCTGCGCGGCGGCGGGCGGCGGCGCGCAGGAGAGGGTGCCGCCCGTGATGCGGACGCTCGCGGCCTCGCCGCGCGCCGGCGCGCCGTCGGGCAGGAGGCGGACGCGGACCAGCGCCGCGCGCGAGAGCGGGTAGGAGACCGCGAGGTGCTCGACGGTCTCCGCGCCCCGGGGGATCCGGTACACGTGGGCGCCGCGCGCCACCTCGCGGAGCGAGCGCGGGTCGGGGCCGGTGTCGATCCGCACCTCGCGCAGGAAGGCGTTGCCGAGGACGCTGAGCTCGATGTGGCAGTGGCGCGTGCCCGGCGCGTCGAGCGCCCACGTCGCGTGCGCGACGCCGGCGGCGTCGACCCCCGGATCGAGCATCGTGGCGGCGATCCGCCCGGAGGGCGCGGCGCCCGCCTCGCGCAGCACGTAGGGCACCTCGGCGCCGTCGGGGCCGGCGATGCGGACGTCGGCGAGCAGCTCGTCGGCGCGGCTCTCGCGGTAGAGGTCGAGGTCGACGTCGACGCGGTGATCGCCGGGCGCGTCCACGCCCTCGATCGGGCGGACGAGCGCGTGCCGCCCGGTCGACGGCGGCGCGGCGGCCTGCGCCTCGGCGGGCCGCGCGGAGGAGGCGGTCGCGAGCAGCGCGAGCAGCCCGGCCGCGCCCCCGGGGCCGGCGCGGAGGAGCGACACGAGGCGCCGGCCGAACCGCGCGTACAGGAACCCTCCGCCGACGAGCAGCGCGCCGACGCCCGTGAACAGCGCGATCTGGTAGATGCGCTCGACGTGCCAGGCGTCCCACGCCACGAGCTTCGCGATCGTGAGGGCGAACAGGGCGAGGCCCGCGTGGCGATGGAACGCGTCGCGCGCGGCGAAGCCCGCGGCGAGCAGCGCGCTCGCGGCGAGCGCGAGCACGAGCGTGGTCGCCATGGCGAGGCCGCCGCGCTGGGCGTCGGGGGCGCCGTTGCGCAGCACGATGAGCTCCGCGAACTCCGCGGCGTCGAGCGGGAAGGGGGGCGGGGCGGGGAGGACGGTGAGCGCGCTCCGCACCTCGACGACCGCGGTCGCGATGAGCACCGCATAGCCGGCGCCGAGCGCCGTGAGCGCCGGCGCGCGCAGCTCGGCGCCGGCGCGCGCGGCGACGGAGGCCGGGGCGCGCGACAGCATCCGCCCCGCGACGACCAGGGCCACGCCCACGCCGGCGAACGCGCAGGCCCGCGCGTTCCACAGGACGGGGACGGCCATGGCGCCGTCGCGGCCGCGCGACGCGAGCCAGGTGCTGAAGAGCGCCTCGGTCCCGGCCAGATCGACCGCGAACGCCCTCGCGAGCGAGGCCAGGAAGAGGAGCAGGGTGACGGCGAGCCAGGCGCGCTCGGCGGTGCGCGCGGCGATGGAAGCGGCGATCGCTGCCAGGGTGGCCCAGACCACCGTGACCGCCGGACCGCCGAGCCCGAGCGCGACGGCCGCGGCGAAGAGGGCGAGCGCCTGCCCGAGGAGCAGCGCGACGCGGGCCGCGGGGGGCGCGGCGCCGCGGAGGGCGCCTCTGCGCACGAGCGCCGCGCCGAGCGCGAGATCCAGGGCGCCGGCGAGGGCGGTGAGCAGCGCGCGGAGCGTCGGCGTGTCGTCCGGCGTGGCGCCCAGCGCGGCCGCGACGAACCCGAGCGTCGCCGCGCTCGCGGCGAGCGCGCCGGGCCAGGAGAGCGCGGGCGCGCCCGGCTCGCCGCGCCGCGCGGCGGCGCCCGCGGCGCCGAGGAACACCAGCAGGACGAGCGCCGACGCGCCGAGGAAGCGCGCGTCGACCGGCGCCGCGGCGAGCGCGCCGGGCGCCGCGGCGGCGAGCGCGCCTGCCGACGCGACCGCCGCGGCGAGGAGCAGGGCAGGCATCCCGGCGCGCGCGGCCAGCCACGCCACGAAGGCGGCGGCGATCGCGATCGCGAGCGCGAAGAGCGCCGCCGCGGAGCCGAGCAGCAGCGCGCCCTCGGCGCAGGCGAACAGCGCCGCGCCGACGGCGCACACGATCGCGGTCCTCCGCTCGAGGGGGCGCGCGACCCCGGCGCCGCGGAGCCAGCCCGCGAGGTAGACGAGGGTCCAGGCCGCGGTCAGGGCGACGAGCGTCGTCCGGTGCTGCGCCGGCGCGTCCCCGAGCGTCGCGACGAAGGCGAGGAAGGCCGAGCCCATCGGGGCGAGCAGCGCGCCGCGGGCCTCTAGCGCCCGGAGCGCGACGACCGCCCCGATCGCGAGCGCGAGCGCGGCGGCGGCGAGGGCGCGCGGGGCGTCGAAGAGCAGCGCCCCCGCGCCCGCGTGCGCCAGCACGAGCGCGGCGGCGGCGAACGCCTTGCCGTCCGCGGGCGCGGCACGGGGGGTGGCGCCGGCCGGCGCGGCGCCGCGGGGCGAGGCCGCGCCCGCCGTGGCCGCGCCTGCCATGGCGGCGCCGCGCGCGCGCGCCCACAGCGCGCGCAGGACCCCCTGCGCGGCCGCGAGCGCGACGAACGCGAGCGGCACCGCGCGCGCGGCGAGCGGGAGGTAGCGATCCGGGAGCGCCCCGGCTGGCCGGTCGAGCCAGGGCGGCGCGCCCGGGGCCAGGTCGGCCAGGGCCGGGCTCGCGTCGAAGTGGCGAACGTACCAGCCCGAGAACAGCGCCGCGTGGCCTGCGAGCGCGAGCCAGGGCGCGACGCGGAAGCCGAGCTTCGCGGACACCGCGTGGACGACGCTCGTCATGAGCAGGAGGTACCCGAACAGGAGGAGCGGCCGGTCCTGCCCGGTCGACAGCACGACGGGGTTGAGGAAGCCCGCGACCAGGGTGAGGATCAGGATCGCCTCGCCGCGGTGACGGAGCGCGAGCGCCGCGCCGAGCAGGAGGAGCGCCGCGTTCGCCGCGGACGCGGCGGGGATCGGCGCGAGCTCGTAGAGCACCGCGCTCGCCCACACCGACGCGGTCAGGACGGCGAGCCCGAGGCCGGTGAGCGCGTGGACGAAGCGACGCCGGGTGCGCCCGCGGATCGCCTCGGCCGTCGCGAGGAGCGCGGCGCCCGTGGCCGCGCCGAGGGCGACGCGCCCGGTCGGCCCGATCCAGGCGTTGTCCGCGGCGTACTTGAAGAAGAAGAGCGCGCCGAGCAGGAACGTGGCCACGCCAGCGCGGGTGAGCCACGTGAGGCCGAGCCGCTCCTCGATCGAGGCCCTCGCCGCGGCTCCCTGGCGTGCGGGCGCGCCCTCGCCGAGGGCTCTCCCGGGGCGCGCCGCCGCGGGGCGAGGCGCTGCGGCGGCGTCGACCGTCGGGGGCGCAGCGGTCGGGGCGGCATCGGCGGCATCGGCGGCGCCCGCCGGGGGCGCGGCGGTCGGGGCGGCATCGGCGGCATCGGCGGCGCCCGCCGGGGGCGCGGCGGTCGGGGCGGCATCGGCGGCATCGACGGCGCCCGCCGGGGGCGCGGCGGCGACCGGTGCGCTCGCGACCGAGGCCGCCGCGACCGCCGCCGGGGCGGCTGCGCTCGCGACGGCCCGTCCCGGCTCCGCCGCGCTCGCGCTGCGCGCGCCCTGCGCGGCCGCCAGCCCGGCGCGGCCGCGCTGCCCTGACAGCTCGGCCACGCGGTGCTCGAGGGCGTGGATCCGCAGCAGCAGATCTTCGTTACGCCGGTTGGCCCGGACGGCGAACACGAAGGCGACGAGGGGGGCGACGAGGAGATAGCCGACGAGCGCGACCCCAGCGAGGATGAGGAGTCCTGCCCCCATGCGGGACTTCGTAGCATAGGGGCCAGGGCGCCGGCGCCGCCCGTCCGCGTGATGCCACCTTGTGCGGCGCGCGCCGCTCGCGCCGGTCGCCCGACGGACGGGCGAGGACCTTTCGGCGCGCGCTGGGACTGAGGTAAGGTACGCCCTCATGAGGAACACACGCCTGCCTGATGCGCTCCGCGCCAGGCGCCTGCTAGCTTCCCCGTGTTCCCGGACGGCGGCGTTGCTCGGGGGGGGAGCGCGGCCATTCGGGAACAGTTTTTTTGTCCGCTCGACCCGCTGATCAGGAGGCGTTGCGATGCTGAAGCACCCGACCATCTCCGCCTGGCAGCGAGATCACGAGGGCGGTTATCAGGCCGAGATACGCGGCTGGACCTTGCGGGTCCGCTGGATCCCCGAGCGGCCCGGCGAGCTCCGTGGCTTCGTGTGGGAGGCCGAGGGCCCGGAGGGGAAGAAGATCACCTCCAGCGAGGTGCACGAGGAGATCGAGGTCGCGATGGCGAACGCCGAGGAGTGCGTGGCCCCCGCTCCGGAGAAGCACGAGGGCAAGACCGTCGACTGACGCCCGCGCCGGGGCTCGGGGCGCGGGGCGCGCGCCGGGGCTCGGCCTCCCGCTCAGCCGTCCCTGTCCGCCTTGCGGCCCCGCCGGCCCCCGTAGTTCCGGATCACGATCTCTCCCACGCGGCCCCTGGCGTCGCTCTTCGCGTTGATGCTCCGGAGCGCCGCCACGCGGTCGATCCGGAATCGCTTGTAGAGCGGCGGGATCTCGGGAACATCGGAGTTCGAGAGCATCACCTGCACGCCCCGCCGGTCGAGCGCCGCGAAGAGGTCGGCCAGGCGCTCCTGATCGCGGAAGCCGAAGCCACCCACGCTGTAGGACGTGAAGTTCGCGGTCGACGACACCGGGGAGTAGGGCGGGTCCAGGTAGACGAAGTCGCCGGCCGCGGCGTGATCGAGCACGCGCTCGAAGTCGCGGACCTCGAGCTCGACGCCCTGGAGCGCCGCCGAGCAGGCCCGCAGCTGCGGCGGGTTGCAGATGGCCGGGTTCACGTAGCGGCCGAAAGGCACGTTGAAGCGGCCGGCGCTGTTGACCCGATAGAGCCCGTTGAAGCCGGTCTTGTTCAGGAAGATGGTCCGGGCGGCGCGCTCGGGCAGCGAGAGCGAGGCGGGGTCGAGATCGCGAACCCTGTAATAATGCGCCTCATCGTAGGTGTGACCCCGCAGCGCGGCGATGACCTCGTCGACCCTGTCGCGCACCGCCCGGTAGCAGTCGATGAGCTCGGCGTTGACGTCCGTCAGCGTCGCTCGCTTCGGCTGTAGACAGAAGAACAGCGCTGCACCGCCGACGAACGGCTCGAAGTAGCGCCCGTACGATGTGGGCAGGAGCGGCTGGAACTGCCGGAGCAGCTGGCCCTTGCCGCCGGCCCACTTGAGGAACGGGCGTGGGAGCGGGGGCGCAGCGCCGTCGGGTTCGGTGACAAGGGCGGTGGTCATCACGCAATACTGGACGCCAACCTACCAGGGCGCGCGATCGTCCTCAACCGCGGAAGCGCGGCGTCACCCCCGGGAGCCAGGTCGCCTCGCAGGTCCGCCCCGATCGCCCGCGATTCCCGGTCGCCTCGGGCGTTGTCATGCCCCGCGCCGAGCTAGGTCGTTTTATGTCCATCTCTCGGCCCCCTGGCGGCGAGGGACAGGGCCTGTGTGGAGGTCTGGTATTGATTGTATTTGCTAATTATTTCAATGATTTGTGATGCGTCGCCGGGGGCGCGCGACGCGTCCGGCGAGGTGTCCGGATCATCGCATGTCGCGGCTTGCGCGGCGCTCGACCAGGGATAAGTTGAAGTCTCGTCACGCGGGCCGAACAGCCGCTGCCGGGGCGGCGCTCTCCCGCTTTCTCTCACCGCTGCCTCAGGCCATCTCGCCGGAGCACCTGGGGGGTGCTGCCTGGGCCCGCTCGATCGCCGCGCGCGCGCCTCGCTGCGCCGGGCGCGGGCGCCTCTCGCCGGTGGCGGCTTGCCGGCGGGTGGCCTTTGCCGTGGTGGAAGCCGCCGTGTCCCGCTCGACAGGAGGAATGCCGTGATGATGCTTGCCTTCGACCTCGATCGCGACGATGCCCTCCCTCAGCGCGGCCCCGCTCCGGCGGACGGCCCGGGCTGCTTCGGCGAGGCGGCGGATCACCGGGCTCAGCGGATTCTTTACGCGGCGCGCGGCTGGCTCGCGGAGCAGGACGGCATCACCACGGACGGGCGCGCGCTGATCCTGCTGCACGCCCACCGGACGCCCGCGGCGCGGCGCTCGGCGCTCGTGCGGTGCTTCGAGCGCGCGCTCCTGCACGCGCCCCGGCCGGAGCTCCCGGCGCTCGCCGCGTCGCTGCGCCAGGCGGGGTTGTCCGTGGACGAGGGGCTCTCGGTGCTGGGCGCTCCCGCCGGCGAGGTGCACGCCGCGGTGCAGGGCCTCGACCGGTTCCGGTCGTTCCCGGCGGGCCTCCGCCTGTCCCGGGTCTCGCTGGACGACGACGACGCGACGATCCGCGCGATCCAGGAGATCCAGGTCGAGGGCGGCCACGCGCCGCTCCCGGGCTGGATCCTGCGCGGCGGCGAGGGGCGCTCCGTGACGCTCGCGCTGCGGGACCGCGGGGGCGCGCTGGTCGGCTGCACCACCCTGAGCGTCCTGACGCGGCCGTGGCCCGCGGGCGAGGGCGGGGAGGGAGCGCTCTCGCAGCTCGGGCTGCTGGGCGCCCCGCCCCTCTGGATCTCCGACGTCGGGGAGGCGCCCTCCTGGACGGGGATGCCGCTCTGCACCTGCCTGCGCGAGGACCACCGCGGCCGCGGCCTCGGGGCCCCGCTCCAGGCCGCGGCGCTCCGGGAGGGGCACGAGCGGTTCGGGCTCCGGTGGTTCTACGCGCTCATCCGGGCCGGCGACGAGGTCGCGAAGCGCATGAACGCGCGCTGCGGCCTCTCCCCGCACCGCGCCGAGGGCTTCCTCCTCGTCACGGCGGGCCCCGCCGGCAGGCCGCGGCGGGCGGAGGGGCGCCGCGGATCAGGCTGACGGCGCCGGCGCGCAGGCCCCCTCACCACCCCTCGCCGAGCGTCCAGAGCGCCGGCGTCTCGCCCGCGACGCGCCGGCGGATGGTCTCGAGCGCGCGCTGGTAATAGCCGTCGCGCGCGCCCACGAAGTCGCCGAGCCGCACCTCGCATGGCGCGATCGTCACGGCGCCCGCCGCGTCCGGCGCCCGCCGCATCAGGCCGCTCGCGCGCTGCGCCTCGCCCCGCGCGAGGCGCAGCGCCGCGCCGAGCGGGAGCGACAGCAGCGCGGTGACCTCCTCCGGGTGGGGCTGGAACGCCGCGAGCGTGCGGCGGGTCGTCGCGAGCAGCACGTCCTGCAGCTCGCAATCCACGATGGGCGGCGCGTGATCATCCCGGCTGCGACGCATGCCGAGCCGGACCACGTCGCTCGACGCGAGGGGCAGGCCGATCTCCTCCTCGGCCTCGCGCAGCGCGTCCGCGAGGTCCTCGCCGGCGCGGTAGTGCCCTGTCACGGCGACGTCGAACGCGCCGGGCCAGGTGTCCTTGTCCGGGCTGCGCTGCTGGAAGAGCACCCAGGGCTCCTGGTCGCCGGAGCGGGGGTCGGGCTCCCTCTCCAGGATCACCCAGACATGGATGCTCCGGTGCCAGTCGCCGTCGCGATGGACCAGCCCGCGCTGCTTGCGCGCGCCGAGGGGCATGCCATTGCGATCGAAGAGATCGAAGAGCTCGCCCTCGTCCTGCGCTGCCATGGGGCGAGAGGGTAGCGCAACTCGAGGGGCGCGGCGCCCTCGCTACCCCGCGTGCTCCTCGACGAAGCCGTACTTCATCCCTGGCCGCGCGGCAGCGGTCGCGGCCGACGGCGGGCGGGATGAGCTCGTACCGCCGCGCCAGGTGAGCCGCGTGCCGTGCTCCACGGTTGAAACGCCCGGCGACGTGCTCGAAAGGAAATCCGGAGAAGGGTGGCGATCCCAGCGGGAATCGAACCCGCGTTACCGGCGTGAGAGGCCGATGTCCTAACCGCTAGACGATGGGACCTTTTTCTGTCGAGAAGGCCTGCCGGCAAGCGAGGTCAGCGGCCAGCAGAGGGCTGGCAAGAACGGACGCAGCGCCATCGAGTCGCACGGACGACCGCCGCAGCTCCGCTGCCGCGCCCGGAGAACCGGGACCCCGGCAGCCAGGAGGGGCGCCAGGAAGCAATCCGGGTGCCAGTGCGCCGTGCAGGCGAGCAAATCTGGAGAAGGATGGCGATCCCAGCGGGAATCGAACCCGCGTTACCGGCGTGAGAGGCCGATGTCCTAACCGCTAGACGATGGGACCCTGTTCTGTCGAGAAGGCCTACAGCTTCGCTGTTCGGCCGGCTGGGGGACAAGGATTCGAACCTTGATAGCAAGAGCCAGAATCTTGCGTCCTGCCGTTAGACGATCCCCCAAGGGGCAGTTGCGATGTGCAACGGCGTCAGGGCCGCGGAATCTACTCGGACCGCCGGGCAAGTCAAGCGAACAAAAGCCGACCCCTCAGAGATTTTTGATCTTGGCCGTGAAACCCGCGGCTTCTGTATGTTCCGGGTAGACTGTGCACGTTTTGTGCCACGTGCCTGGAGCTCGCCCAGCCGCTGGCTGGCCGGCCATCACCCACCCACCGCGCCCGCGCCCGCATCGCCCACCGCCCGGCCGTGAGGGGCTTGCGCGACCGTGAACGGCCTTCCGCCGGGTTTCCGTGTCCTCTCGTCTTGCCGCCCCGGAGGCGCGGCCGCCGAAAAGTCGGGCCTGCCATGCTTCGCGCCCTTGACGTGCCGGGGGCCTGATTTACTTTCGGCCGCGGTTTAGCCACCGGCCTAGGAGAGTGCCAAGCGACTGTGATCTCGGGCACTTAGCTCTCGTCGCGGGGGCGGAACGCGCCTGCGGGGGGGTGGACGGGACGTCCGGCGAGCCGATGGTCCAATCATCTGATGACGAGGGAGCCACCATGAAAATCAGGCCGCTGCAGGATCGGATTGTCGTCAAGCGTGTCGAGAGCGAGACGAAGACGAAGGGGGGCATCATCATCCCCGACACCGCGAAGGAGAAGCCGATCGAGGGGCGCGTCGTCGCCGTGGGCAACGGCAAGATCCTGAAGGACGGCAAGGTCCGGCCGCTCGAGGTCAAGGTCGGCGACAAGGTGCTGTTCGGCAAGTACAGCGGCACCGAGGTGAAGATCGACGGCGAGGAGCACGTGCTGATCCGCGAGGACGACGTGCTCGCCGTGACCGAGTCCGCCGCCGCCGCGACCTGAGCCGGGTCGCGAGGCACCGAACGCAAGCGTTGCAATGCGGCCGAGCGGCCGCGAGGGGATTGAGAGATGGCTGCGAAGCAGATCGTTTATAGCCGCGGCGCCCGCGCCGCGATCCTGAAGGGCGTCAACACGCTCGCCGATGCGGTCAAGGTGACCCTCGGGCCCAAGGGGCGGAACGTCGTCATCGAGAAGAGCTGGGGCTCGCCGGTCGTGACGAAGGACGGCGTCACGGTCGCCAAGGAGGTCGAGCTGTTCGGCAAGCTCGAGAACATGGGCGCCCAGATGGTGCGCGAGGTCGCCTCCAAGACCAGCGACAAGGCGGGCGACGGGACGACGACGGCGACGGTGCTGGCGCAGGCGCTCTTCGGCGAGGGCCTGAAGCTCGTCGAGGCCGGGCACAACCCGATGGATCTGAAGCGCGGCATCGACGCGGCCGTCGCGAAGGTCATCGAGGCCGTGCAGCAGTCCGCCAAGCCGACCAAGGACAAGGACCAGGTCGCCCAGGTCGCCACCGTCAGCGCGAACGGCGACAGGGAGATCGGCGACATCCTCGCCGACGCGATGGAGAAGGTCGGCAAGGAGGGCGTGATCACGGTCGAGGAGAACAAGCGCATGACGACGGAGCTCGAGACCGTCGACGGCATGCAGTTCGACCGCGGCTACCTCTCGCCGTACTTCGTGACCGACCCCGAGAAGATGACGGCGGTGCTCACGAACCCGCTCATCCTCGTGCACGAGAAGAAGATCTCGGCCATGGCCGACCTCCTGCCGGTGCTCGAGCAGGTGGTGAAGCAGGGCCGCGAGCTGCTCATCATCTCCGAGGACGTCGAGGGTGAGGCGCTCGCCACGCTGGTCGTGAACAAGCTGCGCGGCACGATCAAGGTCGCCGCCGTGAAGGCGCCCGGCTTCGGCGATCGCCGCAAGGAGATGCTCAAGGACATCGCCATCCTCACGGGCGCGACCGCGTTCATGGAGGACCTCGGCCAGAAGCTCGAGAGCGCCACGGTGCGCGACCTCGGCACGGCCAAGCGGGTCGAGATCGACAAGGACAACACCGTCATCGTCGACGGCGCCGGCGACAAGGGCGCGATCAAGGGCCGCATCGAGGCCATCCGCAAGCAGATCGCGGACACGACGAGCGACTATGATCGCGAGAAGCTCCAGGAGCGGCTCGCGAAGCTCGCCGGCGGCGTCGCCGTGGTGAAGGTCGGCGCGGCGACCGAGACGGAGATGAAGGAGAAGAAGGCGCGCGTCGAGGACGCGCTGCACGCGACCCGCGCGGCCGTCGAGGAGGGCATCGTGGTCGGCGGCGGCGTGGCCCTCCTCAGGGCGGCCTCGGCGCTCGACGCGCTCAAGTTCGGCGACGAGCGCGACGTCGGCGTGCGGCTCGTGCGCCGCGCCGTCGAGGCCCCGCTCCGCCAGATCGCCCAGAACGCGGGCGTCGACGGCACCGTGGTCGTCGAGAAGGTCCGGTCGAGCGCGGGCACGTTCGGCTACAACGCCGCGACCGACGCGTACGAGGACCTGCTCGCGAGCGGCGTCATCGATCCGGCCAAGGTCGTGCGGCACGCGCTCTCCAACGCGGCCAGCGTCGCGGCGCTGATGCTCACGACCGAGGCCCTGGTCGCCGAGAAGCCCAAGAAGGAGAAGGCCGCCGCCGGCGGCGCTCCGGGCGGCATGGGCGGCATGGGCGGCATGGGCGGCATGGGCGGCATGGGCGGCATGGGCGGCATGGGCGACTTCGACATGGGTTGAGCGCCTGCCCGCGCCGCGTCACCGGTCCGCGCGCCGCCCCCTGGGCGGCGCCGGCCCGGCGGGCGCGCGCCCGTTCCCGATGAGGCGGGCGAGGGGTCCTCCACGGCACGCTGGCCTGGAGGGCCCCTCGCGCTTTGTGGGGCCAGAGCTCAGGTGGCGCGGCCCTTCGGGGGCTCCCCGGATGGGCTTTCGTGCAGGCGAGCCACAAACGGCGCTCGCCGGAACGAGAGGCCCCGGAGGGGAGCCCCGGAAGGGCCGCGCCACCCGAGCTTTTGCCCGGGCTTTTTGACCCACGGTCACGCTGGGCGCTAGACTCCCAGGCAATGTCGGAGTCGTCGTTCGCCCGCTATGGACGCGAGTACCTGCCGGGTGACGTGCTCTTCCGCGAGGGCGAGTCCGGCGACGTCATGTTCGTCATCCAGTCCGGCGCCGTCCGGGTCAGCAAGTCGGTCGCGGGTGAGGACAAGGTGCTCGCGGTGCTCGGGCCCGGCGAGTTCGTGGGCGAGATGGCGATCCTCAACGGCAAGCCGCGGAACGCGACGGCCACCGTCGTGGAGCCGTCGCGCTGCCTCGTGGTCGAGGCGCGGACGCTGCAAGCCATGCTGCAGCGCAACTCCGAGATCGCGCTCCGGCTCATCAAGAAGCTGGCGAAGCGGCTCGACGCGGCGAACGCGCTCGTCGAGATCCTCATGCACCGCGATCCGAAGGCGCGGGTCATGCTGGCGCTCGCGCGCCACGCCGAGGCGTTCGGGGAGGAGACCCCGGAAGGGATACGCGTCCGCACGTCGCCCGCGGACATCGCGCGCGAGGTCGACGTGGATCGAGAGACGGTGGACGAGGTGATGGCCCGGCTCCGCCGGCTGAAGCTCCTCGCGGACGGGCCCCCTGCGCCCGCGGCGATCGTGGTGGCCGACATGCGGCGGTTCATCGACTTCATCGAGTTCCTGGAGACGCCGCGCAAGCTCGGCGGAGAGAGCTGAGCCGGTGGAGCTCCGGGTCATCGGCTGCCACGGCGGGGAGACCCCCAGGCATCGCACGTGCGCGTTCGTCGTCGACGACGTCCTCGCCATCGACGCCGGCTCGCTGACGAGCGGGCTCGAGGTCACGGAGCAGGCGCGCATCGAGGCGTGCCTGGTGAGCCACGCGCACCTCGATCACATCCGCGACCTGGCGACGCTCGCGGACAACCGCTGCCAGCTCGAGTGCCCGCCGCTCGTCATCGCGGGCACGCGCGAGACGCTGCGCACGCTCAAGAAGCACTTCTTCAACGGCGTGCTGTGGCCCGACTTCGCGGTCATCCCGACCCCCGCGCAGCCGACCATCAAGTACCTCGAGCTCAAGCCGGAGCGCCCGACGGTGGTCGCCGGGCGGCGCGTGCGCGCGGTCAGCGTGTCGCACACGATCGACGCGGCGGCGTTCGTGATCGAGGGGAGCGGGGGCGCCATCGCGTACAGCGGCGACACCGGGCCGACCGAGCGGCTGTGGGAGGTGCTGAACCAGCAGCAGGACCTCCGCGCGCTGCTCATGGAGGTCAGCTTCCCCGATCGGGAGCAGCGGCTCGCCACCGTGAGCGGCCACCACACGCCGCGGACGCTCGGCGCCGAGCTCATGAAGTACCGCGCCCCAAGGGACCTCCCGACGATGCTCTACCACATCAAGCCGGTCTTCCAGGCCGAGGTGGAGCGGGAGTGCGCCGCGCTGAAGGGGCTGAACCTGGAGGTCCTCCAGCTCATGGACCACTTCGTCCTGTGAGCGCCGCCCGCCGCGCAGGTCGCGCGGGGCGCGCGCCGGGCTAGATCCGCCCGGCTCGCCGGCCGCGCGGGGCGCCAGGGGCCTACGCTGGGCGCGAGGCCAGGGGCGGACGCGGGCGCCCACGCTGGGCGCGAGGCCAGGGGCGGACGCGGGCGCCGCGGTGCTAGCGGCACTCCTGGGTGGGCTCGTCGACGAAGGCGCGCTTGCCGTCGGGGATCTCCTCGACGCGGGCGAGGACGACCGTGATGTTGTCCGTGCCGCCGAAGTAGTTCGCCCGGTCGATGAGCGCCTTGCACGCGGCGTCGAGCGAGCCGCTGGACATCACGAGCTCGAGGATCTGATCGTCGCTCACCAGCCCGGACAGGCCGTCCGAGCACAAGAGGTACACGTCGCCGTGGCGCGTCTCGTCCGTCACGAGATCCACGAGCACGTCCTCGCGGATGCCGAGCGCGCGCGTGATGACGTTGGCGGGGAGCTGCCGGACCTCCTCCTCGGTCATCCACGGCGCCATGTGGGCCGCGTCGCTGACGAGCGAGTGATCGCGGGTGAGCTGCGTGATCTGGCTGTCGCGCAGCCGGTAGCAGCGGCTGTCCCCGACGTGGCCCACCGTCACGTGCTCGGCGTCCTTCGAGAACATCGCCGCCACGATCGTCGTGCCCATCCCGAAGTCCGCGAGCGTCTTCAGCGAGCGATCGAAGATGCGTCGGTTCGCCAGCCTGAGGCCGGTGACGACGTAGTTCTCCTCCTCGGTGAGGTTCGGATCGGCAGGGAACGGCCAGGTCGCGTCCCTCCCCACCGTCACGGACAGGAAGTCCGAGAGGGTGCTCACGGCAAGCTGGCTCGCGACGTCGCCCGAGCGGTGTCCGCCCATGCCGTCCGCCACGGCCACGACACGGTACTCCTCGCTGACGAGGAGGTTGTCCTCATTGTGGTCCCGGAGCAGCCCGGTATCCGTCATCCCGGCAAACCGGGTCCGCAACATGGGCAGAGAGTAGACGCGGAGCAGGGGGGCAGCGCAAGTTCAAGGCGAGGGCAAAGCGGAAATCCTGGGCCGAATCTCCCGGGGGCGGCCGCCCCACCGCGCCCAGAACCGGTCGGCGGACCCTCCTGGCGCCGGCCGTCCATGGTGTGCACTTTGCTCTTGAAAGATGGGAGAGGACGTGGGCCCCCCGCTCGGGGGCGACGTGGCGGGCGCGCGGGCTCAGAGCCAGCTCTCGCCGAGCGCGATCCCGGCCGCGGCCGCGACGGTCTCGGCGGCGCGGACGCCGCACGCGTGCGCCTCCTCGAACAGCGCCATCCCGGGCTGATCGACGTGGGCCCACGCGACGCGCTCGTCCAGCGCGCACAGCGGCTCGAACGGCCGCGCGCCGAGGAAGCCGGGGCGCGGCCGCGGCATCGCGTGGCCCCAGATCATGAGGTCCATCCGGTCCACGTCGTCGCGGAGGTGCGGGTGCGCCGGCGCGAGATCGCGCAGCACGCCGTCGGCGAGCGCCTCCCACGGCGCGCCGAGGAGCGCCGCGCGCGTTCCGGCCACGTCGGGCCCGCCGAAGGCGCGGTAGTACGTCAGCACGGTGCGCTGCGTCGGCGTCGAGAGGCGCGAGCGCTGCGACGTCGCCGCCGAGAGGTCGGTGAGCTGGTGGCGCGCGTCGACGTAGCCGAGCCCGTCCGCGCCGTGCAGGACCGAGTCCCACGCGTGATCCGGATCGACGGGCCGCTGGACGTGCAGGTTCGCGACGAGCCACGCCGACGCGACGCGCTCGGGCAGGCCGCGCGCCGCGCCGCCCGCGAAGATCCGGCGCACGATGAACGCCGGCGCCGCGAGGATCGCGGCGCGCGCCTCGACGCGGCGCGCCTCGCCGCGCGCGACGTCGACGTAGCTCACCTCCACCCGCCCGCCCGGCCGCGGGCGCACGGACGTGACGAGCGCCCCCAGCGACACGCGCGGCGCCGCGCGCTCGAGCAGCGCCTTCACGAGCCGGCCGTTGCCCTCGGGCCAGACGAGATAGCGGCTGCCCGCGAGCTCCGGCGAGCGCGCCTTGCGCCCGGCGAAGTAGTGCAGCCCCGCCCAGGCCGAGATCTCCTCGAGCTCGCCGCCGAAGTCGTCGAGCATCGCGTAGCGCACGTACCAGCGCAAAAACGGCGTGCGGTACCCCTCGCGATCGAGCCACGCCGCCATGCTCAGCCGGTCGAGCTCGAGGAGCTCGGGATCGCGCGACGAGCGATCGAGCGGGATCTGGAACGCGGCGCGCCCGTCCGCGCCGGTGAGCTCGGTGAGCTCGTCCTCGCGCGCGTGGAACCGCTCGAGCTCGTCCCGCTCCTCGCCCGAGAGCGCGCCCTCGGGCGTGAGCCCCGCGTGCCACGCCCCCGCGTAGAACAGCCGCTCGCCCGGCGCGTGGCAGAGCCGCCGCGGATCGAAGACGGGCCGCCCCGCCGCGTCCCACCCGGTGACGACGCCCATCTCCTCGAGCAGCCGCAGCGTCGCGCGCGCCTCGGGGTTCGGCGCCGCGAGGTAGTGCGCGCCCCACGGGTACGGCACGACCCCGTCCTCGCCCCACGCGCTCGTGCCGCCGGGCCTCGGCTCGAGCTCGAGGACCCGGAGGTCGAGCCCGGCGCCCGCGAGCCGCCACGCGGCCGAGAGCCCGCTCACCCCGCCGCCGACGATCACGACGTCCGCGCGCTCCGCGGGGCCGCTCGGCGCGGGCGCGCCGCCGCCGCGGAGCAGGTGGCCCGCGCCGTGGGCGGCGCCGACGATCCGGCCGCTCGGCGGCGCGCGGCCGGGGAGGGCCGTGTGCACGAGCCAGCCCGCGCCGACGGCGCTCAGGAAGCCGCGGCGGTTCATCGCGTCACCGCGACCACTCCGCCCACTCGCGCGTGTACACCGAGACGAGCGTCTGGTCGTTCAGCCGGTTGACCTGCGCCTCGACGCGGCCGAGGTCGCGAGGGAACCGGAAGAGCCCGGGCAGGGCGCCCGCGTCGAGGAAGCGGAGCTCGGCCGGATCGATCCGCAGCGCGCCGGGCGCGGTGAGCCCCTCGCCGCCCGCCAGGATGAACCCCCACTCGCCGAAGCTCGGCACGTAGACGTGCAGCGGCGCGGTCGTGAAGCCGGCCGCCTCGAGCGTCGTCACGACGCTCCAGAACGACTCGCGCGCGTACTGGGGCGACGTCGCCTGCACCATGGCGACCCCGCGCACGGAGAGCCGCTGCCGGAGCAGGTGGTAGAAGGCGTCCGTGTACAGCTTGCCCACGGCGTAGTTGCCCGGGTCGGGGAAGTCGACGATCGCGAGGTCGTACGCGTCGGTCGACCCCTCGAGGAACTTGTACGCGTCCTCGTTGCGGATGACGACGCGCGGGTCGTGGAGCGCGCCGCGGTTCAGGTCCGCGGCGAGCGGCAGGTCGCGGAAGGCGGTCGTGACCGCCGCGTCGAGGTCGACGAGCGTGATCCGCTCGATCGACGGGTAGCGGAGCAGCTCGCGCGCGGCGAGCCCGTCGCCGCCGCCGAGGATCATGGCGCGCCGCGGATCGCGGCCCAGCGCGGCGACGGCCGGGTGCACGAGCACCTCGTGGTAGCGGTGCTCGTCGTCCGACGAGAACTGGAGGTTGCCGTTCAGGAAGAGGCGCGTCGTGCGCGGGCTCCTCGTGATGACGAGGCGCTGGTAGGGCGACTGCGCCGCGTAGACGACCGGCGCGCCGAAGTAGAGCGCCTCGGAGCGCTCGATGAACCGCGTCACCAGCGCGAAGGCGATCCCGAGCCCCGCGATCACGACGGCGCAGAGCGCCCGCAGCCGGACGACGACGGCGCGATCGAGCGGGAAGAGGAACGTGCTCGTGAGCGCGACCGCCGCGTTCAGGAGGCCGAAGAAGAGGCTCGTCTGGTGGATGCCGAGGCGCGGCAGCAGCAGCGAGGGGAAGAGCAGGCTCGCGGCGAGGGCGCCGATGTAATCGAGCGTGAGCACCCGCGCGACGAGCCGCTTGAGATCCAGGGAGAAGTTGAGCAGCCGGATGAGCAGCGGGATCTCGAGCCCCACCAGGATGCCGATGAGCAGCACGAGCGAGTAGAGCAGCGCGCGGAACGCCCCGAGCGCGGTGTAGGCGCGGAAGAGCATCGGCGCGGAGAGCCCGCCGACGAGCGCGAGGCCGAGCTCGATCTCGACGAAGTGCTCGAGGAGGCGGGTCTCGACGTACTGGGACAGGTACGAGCCGATCCCCATCGCGAACAGGTACAGGCCGATGACGAAGCTGAACTGCGTCACCGAGTCCCCGAGCACGTAGCTCGCGAGCGTGCCGGTGATGAGCTCGTAGATGAGCCCCGACGTGGCGATGACGAACACGCTCACGAGGAGCGCCGGGTGCACGAGGCGGGGCAGCGGCTCCGCCGCCGGGAAGGGCGCCGGCGCGCCCGCGGGCGGCGCGCCCCCGGCCGGCGCCCCCGCGGGAGGGACGCCCCCGACCCACGCGCCCGCGGGCGGCGCGCCCTCGGCGCATGCATCCGCGGGCGGCGCGCCCTCGGCCCGCGCTCCTCCGGGGCGCGCCTCCCCGGGGCGCGCGTCGCCCGTCGATCGCGTCGAGCTCACGTCGGTGGCCGGCATCGGCGCGGTCCTAGCACTGCTCGTGCGAGACAACAGCCTCCTCGGCGGCGCGCGCTCGAAACGCTTTCGCCACCCTCCTCGACGCTTCTAGTATGTTGCTCGCGTGAGCACGCCCTTTGACCGCGCAGCCGCGTGCCCTTCGTGCGGCGCACCGATCACGTTCCGCTTCGCGGGCGCGCTGGCGCAGGTGTGCAGGCACTGCAAGTTCGTCATCGCCCGCACCGACCGCGATCTCCGCGCCGTGGGCCGCGTCGCCGACCTGGTCGAGATCCCCACCCCGCTGCAGCTCGGGGTCACCGGGCGCTGGGGCGGCGAGCCGTTCGTCGTCGATGGCCGGGTGCAGCTCGATCGCGCCGGCGCGCCGGGCGCGCCCTGGCAGGAGATCTTCCTCGCCTTCCCGGCCAGCGGCCGATGGACGTGGGTCGCCTTTGCCCAGGGGCACTGGTACGCCACCAGCGAGGCGCCGCTCCCGCTGAACGGCCTGCCGCCGTGGCACTCCCTCCAGCCGGGCGGCCGCGTCCACCTCGAGGGGCACGGCGTGTTCACGGTCGTCGAGGTCGGCCGCCGTCGCGTGATCTCGGCCGAGGGGGAGATGCCCCACGTCGCCGCGCCGGGCGTGGTGACCGGCTTCGCCGACATCTCGGGGCTCCGCGGCGCGTTCGGCACGATCGACTACGGCGACGGCCGGAGCATCCCGCCGAAGCTCTACCTGGGCCGGCAGATCGACCCGGCGGAGATGCAGCTCGACTCCGGCGCGCCCGTGGAGCAGCCCACGGCGCAGGTGACGGCCGTCGCGTGCCCGAGCTGCGGCGGCAACCTGCCGCTCGCCGCGCCCGGCACCGCGGAGCGCATCGTCTGCCGGTACTGCGGCACGGCGAGCGACCTCACGAAGGGCGCCCTCGTCGCGCTCGGCCAGGTCCCCCGGCCGCCCGTGGAGCCGTACGTCCCGCTCGGCGCCGAGGGGCAGCTCCGCGGCATGCGCGTCCTCTGCATCGGCTTCGTCGTCCGGGGCTGCACGGTGGAAGGGGAGCGCTACCGCTGGCGGGAGTACCTGCTCTACGGCGGCCCGCGCGTCGGCTACCTGTGGCTCATGGAAGAGGACGGCGCGTGGCAGCTCGTGACGCCGCTGCCGGCCGGCGAGGTCCAGGTGGGCGGCTCGAGCGCGAGCTACCAGGGCAAGACGTACGCGTTCAAGCAGAGCGTCCAGGCCGAGGTCGAGTACGTGATCGGCGAGTTCTACTGGAAGGTGGAGATCGGCGAGTCGGTGCGGGCCACGGAGTACCAGGGCCCCGACGGCAAGGTGAGCGTCGAGCAGGCCCCGACCGAGGTCAGCACGTCGTTCTGCGCCCCCCTGCCCGGCAAGGAGCTCGCCGCCGCCTTCAACCTGCCGCCGCCCCCGAGCCCCGCGTTCGGCGGATCGACGAGCTCGCGCGCCAGCGCGATCCTCGTCCTCGTCGTCGTGCTGATCATCGCCATCATCCTCCTCAGCGCGCTCAGCGACTGCGGCAGCGGCCCCGGCGGCATCCTCATCATTCCGAGCGGCGGCGGTCCGAGCTTCGGCGGCGGGAAGTGATCCAGCTTCACTGTCTGAATCGGTTAAGTGTGAATTGAACGGGACGGGAAGGTGCGAATCGCACACTCCGGCAGATCCCGAGTCGGGCGCGCGCAAGGTTGGACATGTTCATGTCCACCCCTGCGGCGAGGACGACCTCGACGACGCGCGAGCGGTCGGATTCGGGCAGGCGATGGTCGGTTTCGGGTACCGTCCACCGCCGGCCGCCGGTGGCGGTTGAATGATTTCAATGAGTTACGCGCTGGCTGACGACGGCCCGTGACGTGCAATGCGGCCGTCGACGCCGGCGCGGACCGGTGACGGAGGCTCATGCAACCCGAGAATTCGGTCGATCCGCACGCGCAGCTGCGCGCGTTGTACATCTCGCTGCTCCGTAACCAGGAGTACTTCGACGAGTTCAAGCAGCTCCTCGCCCTCTACGTCGTGGCGCCGGAGGCCGATGAGGAGCCGGCCGACGCGGCCAGGGTGCGCGCGCAGCTCAACAGCCGCATCCGGTCCTGGATCGGCGGCTTCTTCGACGGGCTGAGCGCCGCGCAGGTGCTCCAGTGGCGGGCCATCGTGGTCGAGGAGCGCTTCAACGTGTGCCTGTCGCCCTGGAAGGAGTCGAACGTTTATTGATGAGCCGGAGGAGGAGACAGGCGGGGATGCACCGCCCTCGGCGTACATCCCACCGGCGCGGCGCCGCCCCGGCGCCATCTGCCGGCGCCCCGAGCCCGCGGCCGGGGCGCGGCGTGGCTCCGCGCCCCCCCGCGCGGCCGCGATGTGTGCTGTCACGACCCGGCGCGGGCGCCGTGCCGACGCGTAGAGCCGCCCTCGGCTCCGCCGCCTCGACGCCCGCCGCGCCGCCCTGGGCGAGAGAGGTGTCCGCGCATGGATGAGAACCAGTGGGTGGATGAGCTCTACAAGGCGTTCTGGCGGACCCTCCCCGGGATGCTGCACGCCGAGGCGCAGGCCTTGGCCCACACGCTCGGCCTCGCGCCGTCGCGCGACGTGCCCTGGAGCGCGGTGTTCAGCAACGAGTTCACCCTGTCCGCGCCCGCGCTGCTCGCCGAGGCGATGCCGGGCGTCCGGGGGGCCACGGTGCAGGACGCGCTGCTCGCGCACCTCCTGGCCGTGATCGAGGCGTTCGGCACCGATCGCATCAAGGACGCGCAGGTCCGCCCGACGTGGCAGCTCGAGGCCATCCTCGCCCACGCGCGGCGGGCCCGGGACGCCGCGCTCCGGCGCGTCGCGCCCGGCGTCGACGACCCGGCGATCGACTTCTCCCGCGCGGACGACGCCACGCTGCTCGCGATCGAGGCCGAGCGCAGCCTCCTCGCGAGCGGCGAGCCGGCGGGCTTCAGCCGCTACTACGCGCTCTCCCTCGGAAAGCAGCGCGTCGGCTTCCCGGCGTCGATCGCCCTGGCGCACGCCGCGGGCTGGACGGCCGAGCGGCGCGCGGCGCTGGAGCGGTTGCTCTCGTCGGTGTGGCTCGGGCTGCAGCTCCATGACGACGTCATGGACTGGCAGGACGACTACGAGCGAGGCGGCGCCTGGGCTGTCGTCCTGGCGTCGGAGCTCCGATCGAGGGCGCAGGGGGAGCCCGAGGAGCGCGACCCGGAGCGCGCCGCCCGGCAGAACCCGCGCAGCGCGTACGGGCCGCTCGCCACGCCGCCCTGGGGCATGGCCGCGATCTCGAGGGCGCCGGGCGAGCCGCCGCCGTCGAGCGCGCCCTCGGCCCTGGTCCCCGTCCGCCGCATGGTCTTCGACTCGGGCGTGCTCGCGGCGATGCTCGACGGCGAGCGCCGGTGCTTCCGCGCCGCGCGGCGGCGGGCCGCGGTCCTCGGGGCCCGCCGCGTCGCCGCCTGGGCCGAGGGGAGGGAAGCGCAGGCGCACCAGCTCGCGCGGTGCGAGGTCGAGAGCCCCGGCTACGCCAACCGCGCCCAGGCGCTCAACGCCTGGGCCAGGGCCGTGCTGGCGTGAGCCGGGGCCGCGGCCGGCCGTGGGACTTCGGCTACGCCCCGGTCCCCACCGCGGCGGGTGACGACGACGGCGGGCCCCTCGACCTCGTCGTCGCGACGCGCTGCCCCGTGGCGCCGGGCGCGGCGGCCGCGGCGCTGTCGCCGCGCTGGCCCGACGTGCAGGTCGAGCGCGTCCTCTCGCGGGCGCCCCTCTTCTGGCTGCGCGTCCGCTCGCCCGGCGAAGGGCGGCGCGCCGAGGTCGCCGCGGCGCTCTCGGCCGCGGCGATCCCGGTGCGCTACGTCGCCTCCGCCCTGCGGCCGAGCGCCGCCGTCGCCCCCCGCTTCGACGCATCCGGGGCCGCCGTGGCGCGGCCCGAGGCGTGGAGCGCGCGCCGCGCCTCGGGGGGCGACGAGGACGACCCCGCGACGCCCGGCCGCTGGTTCCTGCGCGCCGAGGGCGGCGGCATCGGCGTCGATCGCCGCCGCTCGGGGCGCGGCGCCGGGATGCGCCTCGCGGTCATCGACGACGACGCCTGGGCGGTCGATGAGCTCGGCCTCGACCGCGAGGTGCTCGTCATGCTCGACGTCCCGCCGCGCAGCCAGGCGCACGGCGCGTTCATGGTGGCGTGGGCCGTCGGGACCCGGCGCCCCGGCGGCTTCCGCGGCGTCGCGCCGGACGCCTCGCCGCGGCTCTACCTGATCCCGAAGCCGGGCTC
Source organism: Sorangium cellulosum (assembly GCF_004135735.1). Classification (GTDB taxonomy): domain Bacteria; phylum Myxococcota_A; class Polyangia; order Polyangiales; family Polyangiaceae; genus Sorangium; species Sorangium cellulosum_F. The sequence goes on from NZ_CP012670.1 coordinate 3,230,224, forward strand.
GTGTGTCCTGGCCCTCCCGGTCGCGATCGTCCAGGCGGTCAGCGACGGCGCGGACGTCGTGGTCTGCGCCGCGTACGTCGAGGGCTCGATGTCGCCCATGCTGGACGACGCGCTCGAGCTCGCCGTCCGCCTCGGGCGCCGCGGCCGGGGCTGCCCGGTCGTGTTCCCCACCGGCCGCGAGGCGTCGAGCCCTCCCGAGTCGCTGCACGCGAGCTTCTCGCTCGGGCTGGGCGAGCCCGCGAGCGACCCGCGGGTGTTCTGCGTCGGCCCGGGCGCCCGCGACGACGACGGCTGGTTCCTGTGGCGGGACCGCCGGGGGCGCAGCCGCCCGTTCGCCAACCGGGGCCCCGCGGTGCGGTGGCTCGCGCCCGGCGACGACCTCGCCTGCCCGCTGCCGCCGGTCCCTGGCGCGCCGCCCGAGTCCGAGCGGCTCTGCCACGCCGAGTCGAGCGGGGCCTCCGCCGTGGCCGCGGGCGCGCTGCTCCTCGTCCTGTCGCAGAACCCCGCGCTGCGCCTCCCGGAGCTCGACGCCGTCGTCACGCGCACGCTCGTCCGGGTCCCCCCCGCCGCGCCCGCCTCGGCCGCGCCGTTCGCCGATCCCTGGGACGTCCTGCCGGGCGCGCGCGATCGCGACGGGCACAACGCCAAGCACGGCTACGGCCGCCTCCACGCGGGCCGCGCGTGCCTCGCGGCCGGCGATCCGCTCGCGCTCGCGCTCGTGCTCCTCGGCGAGGACGACGCCGCGCGCGCGTGGCACGACGCCCGCGCCCGGGGCGGGCTCGCCCGCCGCCTGTACTCCCGCCGCCTCGCGCGCTGGGCCGTCCGGGCGCTGCTCGCCGATCCGGGCCTCTGCCACGGCGCCTGCGCCCTCGCGCGCCACGCCCGGCTCGTCGCGGGCGACGCGCGGCGCCGACGCGCCCACGGCCCGGGCGCGGTGCTGCGGCAGCTCGTGGTCCTCGTCCGCGGCCTCGCCGCGAGCCGCGCGGCGCCCGCGCGATCGCCGCGCGTGCGGGGCGAGCTCGCCGCCCTGCTCGATCGGCTCGAGCGATCCGCGACCGACGCCGCGGCCGTCGAGGCGATCGAGTCGGGGTTCGGCGACCTGGCCGACGCCCTGTTCGCGAGCGCCGCGGAGCGCGACGTCGTGGACGCCGCGCTCCGGGCGAGCTCGCTCGCCCCGCCTGTCGCGTGATCCCGCTCGCTTCTCCCGGGCGAAACGTAATGGGCATCGCGGAACAGCGCCGCTCGGGTCCTCCGCGTCGGGGGGAGCGTGTGGCTTCGCCTCCCGATCTGGCGCGCGAGCCCCGTTGGTTCACCCAGGGTTCCAGCGTATCGTGAATGGCTCGGGGCGCAATTTTCGCGCGGCCGAGTCTCCCGATGCCAGCAATCGCGAATCGACGTTGGCTCCTTGCGGCGGTCGTCCTCGCGGCGCTCGTTCTGGGCGGCTTCGGGATGAGGAACGCGCTGCGCTGGTACGAGCGCCCGTTTCCCGGCGTCCTCGTGGATCCGGACGGCGTGGTCTCGAGCATCGGCCTGCCGTCGTGGGAAGGGTTCCAGAAGGGCCTCCGGTTCCCCGATCGCATCGTCGAGGTCAACGGCTGGCGCCTCGAGAGCACGACGGGGCGCTACCGCGCCAGCGCGTGGGACGCCGCGGTCGAGCAGGCCGCGCGCGAGGGGCGGCGCACGCTCCACGCGCGGGTCGAGACGCGGGACGGGCTGCGCGACGTCGAGCTGTCCCTCGTCCCCCTCGATCCGCTCGCCTGGTGGTTCTTCGCGGGCGGCCTCATGGTCGTCGCCTCGCTGCACGTGGGCGCCGCGCTCGTCGCCATGAGCGCGAGCCCGCGCGGCAAGCTCGCCCGGAGCTTCGCGACCACCGCGCTGCTCACCGCGCTCTTCCAGTTCGCGCTGTTCGACTACCACAGCTCGCGCGCCCTCGTCCCGTTCTTCCACGTCGCCTACGCGCTCGTCCCGATGAGCGTCTTCATCGTCGCGCTGCGGCTGCCGGACGACGCCCCGCTCATCGCGCGCTACCCGTCCTGCGCCCGGCTCGCGCTCGGGCTCGGCGGCCTGCTCGCCGCCGGCCTGCTCGCCTCGCACGCCATGGGCGGGACCACCGTCGCGCTCCGGGGCGTCTGCGCGACCCTGGTGGTCGCCTCGTTCTTCTTCTTCTCGACCACCCTGATCGTGCGCTTCGCCCTGGCGGAGGGGGATCGCCGCCGCAAGCTCCGCGCGCTCCTGCTCGCGATGGCGCCGCCTTACCTCGTGATCGGCTCCGGCTTCATGCTGGCCATGCTCGGCGTGTCGGCGTCGACGCTCGCGTGGTTCGCGATCCCGGCGCTCGCGCTGACGCCGGTCTCCACCGTGGTCGCGTTCATCCGCCACGACCTGTGGGGGAGCCGCGCGCTCCTGTCGCGCCCGCTCACGCGCGTCATCCTCGGCGGCATGATGGTCGCGCTCACCGTGATCCTCTGCACGGCGTGCGCGGGCTACGCCGGCCTGCCGCTGCTCGGCGCGCTCAAGGTCGCCGCCCCCGCCGCGGTGGTCAGCGCGGCGCTCGTCGTCTTCGCCCTCGGCGCCGGCGACCGGACGCTCTTCCCGGCGCGGGCGGAGTACAAGCCGACCGTCGAGCAGCTCAGCGAGGAGCTGACGCTCGTCACCGACCCCGACGAGGTCGCGGACGCGGTCGAGCGCACCGTGGCGCGCTGGCTGCCGTGCGAGCGGGTCACCTTCCGCCGCGTCGCCGTCGAGGCGGCCGAGGCGGGCGCCGCCCCCGGCCAGCCGCGGGTGGAGGCCGAGGAGTCGAGCGGCGAGCGACCCATCGAGCGCGGCCAGGTCGAGCACGACGCGGGCGAGCTCTCGCTGACCGTCATGTTCCGCGGCCGGCTGCTCGGCGTGCTCGAGGTGGGCCGGAAGCGCGGCGGCGCCCTGTTCACGAGCGAGGACCTCGATCTGCTCCGCACCATCGGCAACCAGGCCGCGCTCGCCCTGGCGCACGCGCACACCTACGCCGAGCTGGAGCGGCGGCGGAGGGAGCAGGCCGCGGCGTGGCGCGACGAGCGCGCGGCGCTCATCGAGACGCTCGCGGCGGAGATCACCCACGAGGTGCGTTACCCCATCAACTTCTTCCGGTCCGTGTTCAAGCGCGGGTCGAGCGGCCAGCGCCTGGACGCCGAGGAGGTCGAGATCGGCTGCGAGGAGGTCGAGCGCCTCGAGCGGCTCGTGATGGGCCTGCGCCGGGTGACCCACCGGAAGCTCGATCGCCGCCGCCTCGCGGTCGAGGAGCTCGTGAGCCGGGCGGAGATGCTCCTGCGCGACCAGCTCGGCAAGCGGCGCGTCGAGGCGCGGGTGAGCGCGGCGGCGCGGCTCCTCTGCGATCCGGATCAGGCGACGCAGGTGCTCGTCAACCTCCTCTCGAACGGCCTCGACGCGGCCGGCGACAAGGGGGCCATCGGCGTCGTCTGGGCGCCCACCAAGGACGGCGCGGAGCTCGTCGTGTGGGACAGCGGGCCGGGCATCTCCGGAGACCCGTCGCGGGTCTTCGCGCCCTGGTACACTACGAAGCCTCGTGGGACCGGGCTCGGGCTCGCCATCACGCACCGGATCGTCCGGGCCCACGGGTGGTCCATCAACCCGGAGCGGCGCGACGGCAGGACCCGGTTCGTGATCTCCATCCCCGCCGCCGATGTCTCCATGACCGCAGAGCATGAGGTTGCGTGAAGATCCTGATCGTCGATGATCAGCGGAGCGGTCGCCGCGCGCTGCGGCAGATCCTCGCGGCGCTCGATGGGGTGGAGGTGCTGGAGGCGGTCGGCCTGGACGACGCGATGGCCGCCGTGGAGCGGAGCGCGCCGGACCTCCTGTTGCTCGACGTGCGCCTGTCGGACGACCCGCGCGACCGCGGCGGCCTGGAGATCCTGCGGCGGGTGCGCGCCTCGGGGCGCAGCACGCCGGCGGTGATGGTCACCTCGGTGAGCGAGCTGTCCGAGATCCGGGAAGCCATGCGGCTCGGCGCCCAGGACTACGTGCTGAAGGACGAGCTCTGCCCGGAGATGCTCCTGCCGATCATCGAGGGGCAGCGCGAGCGGCTGATGCTCAAGGGCGAGGTGGTGCGGCTCCGCGAGCGGGTCGATCGCACGTTCGGGACGAGGGCGCTGCTCGGCTCGTCCGCGGCGATGGAGCGCGTGCGGCGGATCGTCGAGCGGGTCGCGGAGTCGAGCAGGACGGTGCTCATCCGCGGCGAGACCGGCAGCGGCAAGGAGATGGTCGCGCGCGCGCTGCACGAGATGAGCTCGCGCCGCGGCGAGCCGTTCGTGGCGGTCAACTGCTCGGCGCTGCCGGGGACGCTCATCGAGTCGCTCATCTTCGGCCACGAGCGCGGCGCGTTCACGGGCGCCGACAAGCGCATGCGCGGCCAGCTCGAGCTGGCGGGCGCGGGCACCATCCTGCTCGACGAGATCGCCGAGATGCCGGGCGAGCTCCAGGCGAAGCTCCTCCGCGTCCTGGAGGACCGCCGCTTCCGCCCGCTCGGCGCCGAGTCGGAGATCCCGCTGCGCGCCCGGGTCCTGGCCGCGACCCACGTGGACCTGGAGAAGCGCATCGGCGAGGGGCGCTTCCGGGAGGACCTCTTCTACCGGCTGAACGTCGTCACGGTGCACGTCCCGTCGCTCGCCGAGCGCGACGCCGACCTCATCGAGCTGCTCCTCGCGTTCACCGCGGAGCTGCCGCGCAAGCTCCGCTACACGGACGACGCGATCGCGTGGCTCGTCCGGCGGCCCTGGCCGGGCAACGTGAGGGAGCTCCGGAACGTGGTCGAGCGGCTCTCGCTGCTCGCGGACGACGACCTCATCGACGTGCCCACGCTCGAGGATCTGGCCCGCGAGCGCCCGGTCGTCGACGCCACGGCGGAGATCGATCGGCTGGCGCGCGCGCTGCTCGCGCTGCCCGAGCGGCTCGGCTCGAAGCTCCGCGTGATCGAGCGCGCGGTGCTGCACCACGCGATCGAGAGCTGCGGCGGCAACAAGGCGGCCGCGGCCCGGCTCATCGGCGTGGACCGGAAGATGCTCGAGCGGCGCTGGGATCGGCACACCGGCGAGGAGCCGCCGAGCAGCCGCCGCTCTGCGCCGTCCGCGGACCCGGGCGACGGCTGATCCGCGCGCTACTTCCTGCCGATGCCGGTGTAGACGAAGCCCATGCCGCGGAGCTCGTCGGGCTCCCAGATGTTGCGGCCGTCGAACAGCGTCGGGGAGCTCAGGATGCGCTTCAGCCGGTGGAAATCGGGGCGCCGGTACTCGTGCCACTCGGTCACGATCACCAGCGCGTCCGCGCCCTCGGCCGCGCCGTACATGCCGTCGCTCAGGAGGATCCGGTTGCCGTAGAGCGCCCGCACGTTGGTCATCGCCTGCGGGTCGTGCGCCTGGATCGTCGCGCCCTCCTCGAGCAGCTCGTCGATCAGCGTGAGCGACGGCGCCTCGCGGATGTCGTCGGTCTGCGGCTTGAACGCGAGCCCCCAGATCGCGATCGTCCGCCCCTTCAGCGCGCCGTCGAAGTGGGCGCGCACCTTGCTCGCGAGCAGCCGCTTCTGCCGCGCGTTCACGCGCTCCGTCGCCCGGACGATCTCCAGGTCGTGCCCCACCGCGCTCGCGGTGTGGAGGATGGCCGAGAGGTCCTTGGGGAAGCACGAGCCGCCGAACCCCGGGCCCGCGAAGAGGAACTTCGTGCCGATGCGCGGATCGGCCCCGACGCCCTTGCGCACGAGCTCGATGTCGGCGCCGAGCTTCTCCGCGAGCACGGCGAGGTCGTTCATGAACGAGATGCGCGACGCGAGCAGGGCGTTGGAGGCGTACTTCGTGAGCTCGGCGGAGCGGGCATCCATGAGCTGGATGCGATCGCTCGCCCGCACGAACGGGTTGTAGAGGTGGCGCAGGATCTCGCGGGCCTTCGGGTCGTCCGAGCCGATGATCACGCGGTCCGGCTTCATGAAGTCGTTCACCGCGTCCCCCTCCTTGAGGAACTCCGGGTTCGACGCGACGGCGAACGGCTGCGAGGTGTGCGCGCCGATGATCTGCCGGAGCCGGTCCGCCGTCCCGACCGGGACGGTGCTCTTCGTGGCGATCACCTTGAAATTATTCAGATTTTTGCCGATGGTCTCGCCGACGGCCTCGACGGCGGACAGGTCGGCGGAGCCGTCCTCGGCCTGCGGCGTGCCGACGGCGATGAAGACGATCTCCGCGTCGCGGATGGCGCCGGCGATGTCGGTGGAGAACCGCAGGCGACCGTCGCGCGTGTTCTTGGCGATCAGCACGTCGAGGCCGGGCTCGAAGATCGGCACCTCTCCGCGCTTGAGCATCTCGATCTTGGGGGCGGAGACGTCGACGCACGCCACGTCGTTCCCGAAGTCCGCGAACCCCGCGCCGGCAACGAGGCCGACATACCCTGTTCCCACGACCGCAAGCTGCATGGCGGGACGCTACCACGACTCGGCGCGCGGTCGCGCCGGCTCGCGCACGAAGTGTGACCCTCGATCGATCCGTCCGGCTCCTTCGGGATGCCCCTCGGCGCGGGGCCGTCCCTGGGCGCACGGGGCCTGACGGGCGCCCCACGTCGCCGGCCGCGCCGTCGAAACGGGGGAGCACGGACACGACGGCTCCGGCCACGACCGGCTCGGACCGAGGGGAGGCCTGCCGGGCGTTTCGCATCCCAGGTCGTCGCGTGGATCCCACGTGGATCAGGGGTGCACGAACACCACGGTTCCTGTCAGCGAGCGCGCCGAGCCGTGCCAGCCAGGCGGGACCGCGGGCTCGGTCCAGAAGAACAGGCGACGCGCGTCCTCCGGCGACAGGTTGATGCAGCCGTGGCTCTTCGGCCGGCCGAACTTGTCGTGCCAGTAGGCGCCGTGCAGCGCGTAGCCCTCCTCGAAATACTGCACGTACGGCACGTCGCGCAGCTCGAACTCCTCGCCGACCGCGTCCGAGTCCATGGTGATGGAGACGTACTTCGTGTGGATACGGAAGATGCCGCGCTTGGTCGCGGTGCTTGTCTCGTGGTCCTCGAGCCCCGCCTCACCGCTAGAGATCAGCGTGGCGTAGACGGGCGTCTCGCCCTCGTACGCGACCAGGACCTGCTTCGTGAGGTTGATGTCGAGCCACTTCTCACCCCGCTTGCCCCAGGCGGGCATCCGCTTCGCCGGGTCGATGCGGCCGGCGTGGCGGTCGTCGATCCACGCGCCGTCCTTGGTCTCGTAGTGCAGCTTGCCCCCGAAGAACTGCTGCTTTCCGGTCAGGGGCACGGCCGCGCGCCACTCGAGCTCTCCGGCGGAGACGAGCTTCTTGCCCTCGACGCGCCACCGCTTGCCGCCGGGGCGGCGCACGAGCGCGAACGGGAAGTCGATGTCCTTGCCGATCTCGACGCCGTGGTAATCCGACCCACGGATGGGGCGGAAGCGATCGGCGGGGACGACCCGCAGATCGGTGGTCACGTTGTAGCGCCGTCCCTCGTAAAGGAAGGAGTCGAGGAAGCCCATGCCGTTGCGGCGGGAGATCGCGTCGATCTTCACGGCGTCGTCGGACTTGATGAGGCCGGAGAGGTTGGGGGCGAGCCGGCCGTCGCGCAGGAACCAGGGGATGTCGCGATCGGTGATGCGCTGCGCGAGCGCCTCCAGCGCGGGCGGGGGGCGCTCGGCGCTCCACTTGAGCCACACGTCGAGGCCGTAGGCGGCGCCGCTCTCCTCGTCCTTGGCCCAGCGATCGAGGTGCTTCTTCAGGTTGGGCTCGTGCTGCGCGAGGTGCTCCTCGGTGGGGATGCGCGCGTAGGCGGGGCCGCCGCGCGTCACCATGCCGTACATGTACGGGAGCTTGTCGGTCACGTCTGGGCGGCGGCTCGCGGCGCGGACGATCTCGTGCTGGAGATCGAGCGTCGCGTCGGGGCCGATGCAGACGTAGCCGAACGGCTTGATCTTGCGCCAGCCGCCGGGGCAGCCGTCCGTGCCGGCGGGCTCGGGATCCATCTCGACGATCGCGCCGGCGCGCAGGAAGCCGACGCGCTTCGCGGACGTGCTGGGCCGGGCGTAGACGCGGGTGAGCAGCGCGGTGCTGGCGAGGCGCGGGCTGCCCTCGGGGGGCGGCGGGGGCAGGGTGGCGACGCCGCTCAGCGAGACGATCGGCGCGCTCACCGGCTGGCCGGGCGGCGGCTCGTCCTCGGCCGCTTCGGCGGAGGCGGGGGCGTCGGGGGCGGCGGGCGGGGAGGCGCCCTGCGGGGCGTCCTTCGCGGCGGCGCTGCCCTGGGCCTCGACCGGGGAATCGGCGGTGCTCCCGGACTGGGACTTGCCGCAGCCGGCGAGGAGCGCGGCGAGGGCGACGAACGCGAACGCAGGGCGGCGCGCCGCGAGCGGGGCTCCGGCGCGCGTTCGGGGCGGCGTGTCCATGACGGGCGACCGTAGTGCACAGGAGGGGGAGGAAGGCCAGTTTTCGGCGGCCGCGTGGGGCGGCCCTCGGGCAGGGCTCCTGGCCCTCGGGGACGGCGAGGGGCTGCCCTGGAAGGCCGACGTCGAGCGGAGGTGGCTCGGGTCCGGCGCGCCGGACGATGGCCGCGCCGAGGCCCGGGTCGACGCCTTCACGGGGCTCGCGGGGGGAGGCGCGCTCGATGCGCGGCACGAGCTCGCTATCGAGGCCCTCGGCGAGAGCGATTTTTCGTCAAGGATGACATCTTCCTGCGCACGGGCACGGCCAGGCCGGTTACCGCATCACGGGCTCTGGGCGGGCGCACCACGAGGGGGCGTGGTGTCGCCCCCTCCGCCATGGCGCCGTCACCCCTGAGCAAGATCTCTCGTCGCGCTCTCCCGTCATTTCGCGTCGGCATGGGCCGTGCTCAAGGCCTGTGTCATGCCGACGCTCGAGCACAACGCCCTCGTCGAGATGTTCCGTGAGCGCCCGGAGCTCGCGCCCCATGTCCTCGCGACGCTCTTCCACGTCGAGGTGCCGCCGCACGCCTCGGTCGCGGTGGCCGAGTCGTCGCTCGACCAGCTCATCCCGGCGGAGCTCCGCGCGGACCTGGTGCTCGAGCTGCGCGACGCGAAGGGCGCGCTCGTGCTGGCGATCGTCCTCGAGGTCCAGCGCGACGTGGACCCGAACAAGAAGTTCTCGTGGCCGACGTACGTCACGGGCGTGCGCGCCAGGAGGCGCTGCGACACGGTCGTCCTCGTGGTCGCGCCGGACGCCGGCGTGGCCGCCTGGGCGGCGGAGAGCATCGACCTCGGCCTGGGCCTCGGCACCGTCACGCCGCTGGTGCTCGGTCCGGCCGTCGTCCCCGAGATCACCGACCCGGAAGCGGACATGGAGGCCGAGCTCGCCGTGCTGTCGGCGATCGCGCACGGCAACGGGCCGAACGGGCTCACCGTGCTCCAGGCGGCGCTCGCGGCCCTGGGCCGGCTCGACCAGGAGCACGCGATGGTCTACTTTCAGCTCATCTGGGACGGGTTGCGCGAACCCATGCAGCAGGCTCTGGAGGCGTTGGTCATGGAACGGCAGATCGAAGGCGAGGTGAATCTCCCCCCGTTCGTGCAGAGGCTCATCGATCGCGGCAAGCTCGAGGGCATGCGTGAGGGAAAGCTCGAGGGCATGCGTGAGGGCAAACTCGAGGGCATGCGTGAGGGAAAGCTCAAGGGCATGCGTGAGGGCAAACTCGAGGGCATGCGTGAGGGCGAGCTCAAGGGCAAGCGTGAGGGAAAGCTCGAGGGCAAGAGGGAAACTCTGCTGCGGCTGCTTGCGCGCGCAGGGATCGCGCTCGCCGAGGACGAGAGCGCGCGCATCCAGGCGTGCTCGGACGTCGCGACCCTCGACCGCTGGATCGAGAACGTCCTCAAGGCGAAGACCGCGACCGAAGTGCTCTCCTGACGGGTGGCGGTTTCGTTCAACAAGGCACTGCATCCGACGGCATCCGGTCGCGTGGGAACGACAGCGATGGACCGCCGGTGCACCACCATCTATTCCGGTCGTCACACGAATCGCCGACTGAAACCATGGTCGTCCAGCGTCATGAGCGCGTCGCGCCACCGGAAAGCATGCTCGAGAGGCGGGTGATCTCCTCCTCGGTGTCACACGCGACGAACAGCGATATCGATGGCGCGATGTCGAAGGGGTGTGATATCGCGCTGTCGATCGCCACGAACCTCTTCCCGTTGAGGGGGAGCACGGCGCTGTGCACCGTCGCTTCCGGCCCATCTTCGCCAGGGCCGTGGAGCTCGACGCGCTCTATCCTGTCCGGGGCTGGTCGTCCGAGCGCGACGATGCGCCCAGCCGGATGTGTGACTCTCCCCCGGGTGACGTCCCCCGCGCGCTCCGAGATCCCCAACGCCCCCTCGTGGCCGAGAGGCGCGCCTCGCCAGCGCCGTGCGGCCGCCCGCCCGGCGGGCCCGTCGCGCGTGGGGCACGCGAGCCCACATCCGCCTTGACCGCGTGCCGCCGCGCCGCTCCCATGGAGGCGAGATCTGCATGAGCGACACGGCCCTGCGACGCGTGGGAACCACGATCCGCAACAAGTGGACCCTGGAACGGCTGCTCGGCGCGGGCGGCATGGCCGCCGTCTACGTCGGCGTCCACCGCATCGGGCGCCGCGACGCGCTCAAGATCCTGCACCCGCAGGCGGCGCAGTCGAAGGAGATCTGCGATCGGTTCGAGCGCGAGGCGCACGCCGCGAACCGCTTCCGCCACCCGGGCGCCGTCGAGATCCGCGACATCGACGTCGCCGAGGACGGCGCGCCGTTCCTGGTGATGGAGCTGCTCGACGGGGAGTCGCTCGCCGAGCGCGAGCGACGGCTCGGCGGCGTCCCGCTCGCCGAGGTGCTCGGGTTCGTCGCCCAGGTGCTCGACACGCTCGGCGCGGCGCACGCGCAGGGGATCATCCACCGCGACATCAAGCCGGCCAACCTGTACGTCGTCCGCGGGGACAGCCGGGGCGCGCCCCCCTCCGGCGGAGGCGAGCGCGTCAAGGTGCTCGACTTCGGGCTCGCGCGGATCCGCCAGGACAGTAGCCTCCAGGGGGAGCTCACGCGGATGGGCATCGTGCTCGGCACGACGCCGTACATGCCGCCGGAGCAGGCCAAGGGCCGGGACATCGACGCGCGCGCCGACCTGTTCGCCGTGGGCGCCACGATGTTCCGCCTCCTCGCCGGACGCCACGTGCACGAGGCGAGCACCGACTTCGATCTCCTGCTCAAGATGGGCAAGGAGCCCGCGCCGCCGCTCGCCCGGCGGGCGCCGCACGTGCCGCGCGACGTGTGCCTCGTCGTCGATCGCGCGCTCGCCTTCGACCGCGACCAGCGCTACCCTGACGCGCGCCAGATGCTCGAGGACGTGCGCGCCCTCCTGCGCGGCGAGCCGCCCCCCTACGCGTCGCGGCTCGCAGAGGGCCTCGACCTCGACGCCGTCACGCAGCCGGCGCGGCCGTGGCCCGGCGCTCCGGACGCGGTGAGCGCGTCCACCACGCTCCAGGGGAGCGCGCCCACCGCGCTCTCGGCGAGCGGGCCGACCCACGTCGACTCCATCGCCGTCGACTGGAGCGACGAGCCGCCCACGAGCATCGACTCGGTCACCGTCGAGTGGAGCGGCCCGCGCGCCGCGCGGCGAGAGGAGTCGATCGTGGTCGAGTGGAGCGAGGAGCCGGAGGGCGGCCCCCCCGGGCGGCGCTAGACCCGACCGCGCCGCACCGGACAGGCGAGTTGAGCGATTCTATCGTGTCCGGCGAGAGCCGCGCCCCCCTCGTCGAGGGATTCGTGGCTGGCACTCGATCCCGCGCCGCCCTAGGATCGCGCCATGGCGAGGATCTCAAGGTACTTCGACATCAAGAAGGACGCGCTCGGCCGCGAGTACATGGAAGTATACTTCGACGGGATCGCGCTGCTCAGGCTCGTCATGACCAACAAGGGGACGGCCTTCACGCCAGAGGAGCGCGTGAGCCTCGGGCTCGATGGGCTGCTCCCGCCCCAGGTCAATACCATGGAGCAGCAGCTCGCCCGCGTCTACGGCGGGTTTCGGCGCGAGCCGACGCCGATCGCCAGATATCAATACCTGCGGGCGCTCCAGGAGCGCAATGAGATCCTCTTCTACGCGCTGCTCGTGCGCCACCTCGGGGAGATGCTGCCCGTCGTCTACACACCGACCGTGGGCGAGGCCGTGCAGCAGTTCAGCTTCCTCTACCAGAGCGCGCGAGGCGTCTCGTTCTCTCCCCTCAACATCGATCGCGCCCGGCGCGTGCTCGAGGGCTTCCCCTGGGAGGACGTCCGCATGGTCGTCGCGACCGACTCCTCCGCGATCCTCGGGATCGGCGATCAGGGCTATGGCGGGCTCGCCATCCCGATCGGCAAGCTCGCGCTCTACACCGCGGGTGGCGGCGTGAGCCCGTTCCACACGATGCCCGTGGTGCTCGACGTCGGGACGGACCGGACCGACCTCATCAACGACCCGTTCTACCTCGGTGTTCGCCAGCGCCGCCTCCGCGGAGAGGCCTATTTCGACTTCTTCGACAAGTTCGTCGACGCCGTGAAGAGCGGCTGTCCCCGCGCCGTCATCCAGTGGGAGGACCTCTCCAAGGAGGCCGCCTTCTCGGTGCTGGAGCGGTACCGGAGGGTGGTCCCGTCGTTCAACGACGACATCCAGGGGACGGGGGCCGTCACGCTCGCCGGCGTGATCAGCGCGTGCAGGCTGCGCGGCGAGGCGCTCAGGGATCAATCGGTGGTGATCCACGGCGCGGGCGCGGGCGGCATCGGCGTCGCCTCCGCGATCTGCCAGGGGATGATCCGGGACGGGCTCACCGAGGAGCAGGCGCTCGCCCGCATCTTCGTCCTCGACTCGAAGGGCCTCCTCACGCAGGACCGCCCCGTGGAGGAGTACAAGCGCAAGTTCGCGCAGGCGCCGGAGAAGATCGCCGGGTGGAAGAAGGCCGGGGCCGTGCCGACGCTGCTCGAGACCCTCCAGAACGCGCGCGCCACCGTGCTCCTCGGGCTGTCCGGGCAGCCGCGCGCGTTCAGCGAGCCGATGATCCAGGCGATGGCCGACAACACCCCTCGGCCGATCATCTTCCCCCTCTCCAACCCGACGAGCGCGTGCGAGGCGCTCCCCGAGGACATCCTCGCCGTGACGAAGGGCCGCGCGCTGGTCGCGACCGGGAGCCCGTTCGCGCCCGTCGAGATCGACGGGGAGACCATCCCCATCGGCCAGGGCAACAACGCCTTCATCTTCCCGGGGCTCGGGTTCGGATCCATCCTGTCCGGCGCGCGCGAGATCACCGACAACATGGTGCTCGCGGCGGCGTACGCGCTCGTCGACTACACGGCGGAGAAGCACCTCGACAAGGGGCTCGTCTATCCGCCCGTGGAGGAGCTCCAGGAGGTCTCCGTCAGGGTCGCGACCGCGGTGATCCGCGCGGCCTTCGCCGACGGCGTCGCCGGAAGCGCGAAGGTCAGCCCCGAGACCGCCGAGGGCTACGTCAAGGCGCGGTTCTGGCAGCCGAAGTACCTGCCGTTCGTCCGCGGGTAGCCGGCAGGTTCGCCGGCCGGCGGGCGCGCTCACCGGCTTCTTGCGGCGTCGGAGCCCCCTCCGGGCGGCCGCGTGTTCTCTCTGCTCGTGCTGCGCCGAGCGCGGGGCCTCGCCGGGCGAAGCGGGCCGGGTCAGAGCGCCCTGGATCAGGCGCTCGACGCGGTGGCGCCGATGGGCACGGTGGTGAGCATCGTGCCGACGCCGGCGCCGGTCGCGGATCGGCCTTTCATGAAGGCGGCGTCGCTCGTCTATCACGTGATGGGGGCCGCCTCGAACTGGCGGATCGATCAGCACGCGCAGGGCCGCGCGCTGGCCGCGGTCGCGGCGCTGGCGGAGCAAGGCCACGTCAGGCCCGTCGTCGGCGCGAGCTACCCGGTGCGCGAGCTCGCGCAGGCCCACCGCGCCATCGAGTCGGGCCGCACCGTGGGGAAGATCGCGATCCGCGTGGCCGACGGCCGGTGATCCGCGCGGCCTGAGGCCCGCCCGCGCCGTGGCCTCGTCCCTCGCCCGTTACGGCTCTGGCGGCGACGCGAGCTCCTCCTCGCCGAGCGCTCGCAGCGCGCCCTCCAGCGCCGCCGGGTCGCCCCCGTCGATCTCCCATTCCTTCCGGCTGTAGTACTTCGCCGCGCCCCGCGGAGAGCCGCTCAGATCGAGGCAGTAGTCGAAGCCCTTCACGTCGCACGGCCGCGCGTCGAAGGCGACCTCGTGCTTCGACTTGTCCTGCGGAAAGAGCAGCTGAAGCTTGTCGTCGCCGCGGAGCTCGTAACGGAACAGGGCATACGAGCCCTCGTACCGGGACGCACGCCGGAACATGCCAATCGGCTCGTCGGCGAGCATCGCGACGAGCTCGATCGGGTCCGTGTCGTCCCTCGGAATCCGCTCGATCCAGACGCGCCCGACCAGCGTCTTCGCGTCGGACCCGCGCGAGCTCAGGAGCCCGTAGCCGCCTGCGGCCGCCGCGAGGGCGATCACCGCCGCCGTCATCCTCTTGGAAACGCGGTTCATGGGCGGCATCCTACCCCTTCCAGCGCCGCACGGAGCCGGGTCCGAGGCCCCGCCGCGGCTGCCTGCCGCGGCCCCGCCATCCCCACGCCCGGCTACCCGCCGACCTACCGCGGCTGCGGGGCGGCGCCGTCGGCCCCCTCGCCGGACGAGGACCACCGGCGGGGCGCCTGCGGCCACGACCCGTACGGCCGGGCGCACCTGCACAGACGCTGCCTGGGCGAGATCGTCGACCTCTGACCACGACGGCGCCGCAGGGCTCGCTCAGCGCGCCGACGACCGAGACGTATCTTTTTTGATGCTCTCGATGATCCGATCCGCGTTATTCTTGTCCTGTCTCAGGAGTCGAGCTTCCTCTGCGGTCAGCAAGACTTCCGTGGTGTAAATGGCCGATGAGCCGCTCAGGATGATGGCTTTGACCTCATCACCCCGAGATTCGATGCGGTATTCCCAGGGCTTTTCCGCGACGATCTTCATTCGTTCGACCGGTTGCAGAACAGCTTCTGTATACCCTCCCGTCAGAACTTGATCCACCACGGCTTCACCAGATCGAGCAGGCCCGGACCCGGTGGGTGGGGGCGAGGGGCGGCGGCGCGGCGCGCGGCGGCGGGCGCCGGCCGGGGGGGCGCGGCACGTCGCCGGCGCGGCAGGAGGGCAGGGTGAGGATCAGCCGCCGCGCGCAGGTGCCGCCGTTCGCGGTCATGGAGGTGCTCGCCGCCGCCAACGCGCGGCGCGCGGCGGGCGAGCCGGTCATCAGCCTGTGCGCGGGCCAGCCGGGCGCGGGGGCGCCCGCCGTCGTGCGCGAGCGGGCGGCCGCGCTCCTCGCGGGCGGCGACCTCGGGTACACCGAGGCGCTCGGCATCCCGGCGCTGCGCCGCGCGCTCGCGGAGCATTACGGCCGCTGGTACGACGTGGACCTCGACCCGTCGCGCGTCGCCCTCACCACCGGGTCGTCGGGCGGGTTCCTGCTCGCGTTCCTCGCCGCGTTCGAGCCGGGGGACCGCGTGGCGCTCGCTCGCCCGGGCTACCCGGCGTACCGGAACATCCTCCGCTCCCTTGGCGTGGACGTGGTCGAGCTGCCGTGCGGCCCGGAGAGCCGCTTCCAGCCGACCACGGCGCAGCTCACGGCCGCGCACGGCCGCGGCGGGCTCGATGGCCTGGTCCTGGCGAGCCCGGCGAACCCGACGGGCACGATGATCGACGCCGCGGAGCTCGACGCGATCGCGCGCTGGTGCGCGGAGCACGGCGTCCGGCTCGTGAGCGACGAGATCTACCACGGCATCACGTACGGCGCGTGGGCCGGCCGCCAGGCGACGGCCGCGCGCCACGGCGACGCGGGCGCCGTGGTCGTCTCGAGCTTCTCGAAGTACTGGGCGATGACGGGCTGGCGCCTGGGGTGGCTCGTGCTGCCGCCGGAGCTCGTCCCGCCGGTCGACGCGCTGGCGGGGAACCTCGCGCTGTGCCCGCCCGCCCTGGCGCAGCACGCGGCGCTCGCGGCGCTGACCCCGGCGGCATACGCCGAGGCGGACCGGCTGGTGGAGGGCTACGCGGCCGCGCGCGACCTGCTGCTGCGGCGGCTGCCCGAGCTCGGCTGGGAGGTCGCCCCGCCCGACGGCGCGTTCTACCTGTATGCCGACGTCGGCACGGACGACTCGGTCGCGTGGTGCGAGCGGCTGCTCGCCGACACGGGCGTGGCGCTCACGCCGGGCACGGACTTCGACGGCGTGGGCGGCGCGCGGTACGTCCGGCTGTCGTTCGCGGCCCCGGTCGAGCAGGTCGACGAGGCGGTGACGCGGATCGTCGCCTGGCAACGCGCGCGGTACTAGCTCGTCCCGCGGCGCCCGCCGCCCCGGCGCCGCCGCAGCCCGAGCGCGGCCACGGCCAGGAGCGAAGCGAGGGACCCCGCGGCCCGCGACGCGGGCGCTCCGGCGACCTCGCAGCCGCAGCCGTCGTCGCCCGCCGACGGCGGCGCGGGGCCGTCGGTCGGCGCGTCGGAGCCGCCCGCGGCGGCGCCCCCTGCGCCGCCCGCTCCTGCCCCGCTGCCCCCCTCGCCGGCGGGCGCGTCCCCGCACCGGGACGCGTCCGGGACGAGCATGCCGAACGGCGTGTCGACGAGGCCGCGGGCCTCGATGTCGTCGATCTCCCAGCCGAAGTCGCCCACGTAGGCGTCGGTGCCGATGCGGAAGCGGACCCGCACCGTCTTGCCCGAGAACGCGGTGCCGAGATCCAGCGTGACGCGCTCCGGCTCCGGCCAGGCCGCGTTCGCGCCGACGAAGCCCTGTCGACCGGCGAGCGGGTTCACCGACGGCTCCTCCGGATCGTTGCCGATCGGGCCGCCGTACCCGGGGTCGACGTGCGCGGCGATGTCCTGCCACGTCGCGCCGTCGTCGTCGCTGATCTCGATGACCCCGCCGTCCCAGTGGATCGCCGCGGGGACCTCGCCCGCCGGCGTGATCTCGAACGAGTACCGGTGGCTGAACGTGATGACGAGCGGCTCGCCCGCGCCGACCGAGAGCGGGGGCGAGACGAGCTGCGTGTCCGAGCGGCTCGGGTGATCGACCCCGCGCCACGCGTGGTTCACCGCATCGGTCTTCTCGCGCGACCAGACGGCCTCCGCCGCGTCGCCCTCCTTCGTCCAGACGGGCGCCTCGCTCTCGACCGACTCGACGGCCGACGCGCCCGGCACGTCGTCGACGTTGAGGTGCGCGCCCGTGACCCCGGCGACGCTCGGCGCGCACGCGCCGGGCGTGGCGACCTCCACGCGGAGCTCCAGCGCCGCCCTGTCCGCGACCGCGTCGTCCACGCGGACGTCGAACGCGACCGTCACGGCGCCGAACGGCGGGACCTCCGGCACGGCGATCGCCGCGCCGTCCGGGAAGGTCACGTGCGGGCTCGCCGAGGTGACGGTCGCCTCGGCCCCGACGAGCGGCACGGGGCCGGCGTTGTGCACCTCGAACGTCACCGTGCCCCGCTCGCCCGCGTCGAGGAAGCCGTCGTCGTCGCACGAGCGCACGCTGTCCGCCGGCTGGCCCACCGCGACGGAGCTCCAGGGCTTGAGCTCGAAGCTCTCGACCACGCCGACGAAGTCGATCGACGCGCGCGGCGCGGACACGGCGCACGTCCCCGCCCCGCGCCGGGCGAAGCCGCCCGCGAGCGCGAGCATGTCCGCCTCGCTCCGCGCGGCCGCCGCCGCGAGCAGGGCGTCCCGCTGCTCGGTGAAGGTCGCGTCCACCGGCGCGAGCTTCATCCCCGCCACGATGAGATCCGACATGAGCCGCCGCGCCTCGTCGTGCGTGTAGACGCGGCGCCCGCCTTCCTCCCGCCGGAGCAGCGAGACGTAGCCCTCGAACAGCATCAGCGCCCAGATCTCGCCCGCGTTGTGCACCTCGGAGTTCTCCGGCCCGCCGCCCGTGCCCATCGGCTGCGCGGGGAGCTCCTCGCCGTCGGCGATGTGCCGGAACGTGAGCGCGTTCTTGTCGAAATCGACGGAGTAGGGCGCGCGGCGGGCGCCGCGGTAGCCGCTGTCTCCCATCCCCCGCGCGGCGTAGATGGTCGTCGCGAACGTCCCGTCGAGGTCGTCGCCCTCGCGGATCGCCATGTGCAGCGCGATGAAGTCGGCCCACCCCTCGCTCTGCGCGCTGCACTGCTCGGTGCCGCAGCGGGTCAGGCGGTGGTGGAGGTAATGCCCCCACTCGTGGGCGACGGCGGTGTTGTCGATCCCGCTGTCGCGCGCGACGCCGGCGACGCGCTCCAGCTCGGCCGTGACCGGCCCTTCGAGGAGCGCGGCCTTGAGGCGGTCCCCCTCGTCGCGCGCGATGGAGAGCATCGGGATGCTCACCGCGACGTCCTCGGGCGCGCCGCTCCCCATGCCCGGGGCGGGGCCGGCCACGTTGTTGGCGAGGAGGACGCCGAGCGCGCCGGCGGCCTGGGCGTTCACCGCCTTCTGCTTGTAGGTGCAGGCGCCGCGATCGACGAGCAGGATCTTGCCCGCGACGTCGTTGATGGGCGCCTCGCAGCCGTCCCGTGTTCCATCCGCGGCGTCGTCCGGGATCGAATCCACCCCGTCGTCGACCAGGACCACCTCGCCCGAGAGGCGGAAGCTCGCGGGCCCGAACGCGGCGGTGCCGGTGTCGAGGCTGGCGCCGCCCGGCTGGATCGTCAGCGTCCGCCGGGCGTCCGGGGTATTCCAGAGATACATCTGCATCCGCGGCGAGGCGCCGTCGGCCAGCGCGAGCATGTTCGCGTTGTTGCGCGGGCTCTCCGGCGCGAGGGCGCCGTCCTGCGCCTCGGCGTGCAGCGGATCGCCGCCGAGGCCGCCGCGACCCCTGTTGTCCTGCTGGGCGTTGCCGGCCGCCTCGTCGAAGCCCGAGTCGTAGTACCAGTCGTGCAGCCAGTTGGTCACGTAGAACATCTGGGTCACGGCGGCCATGATCTGGGGCTCGCTCGACAGCGGGTCGCGCGAGGTGTCGTAGACGTGGTCGAACGTCCTCTCCGCGGTGATCGTCGCGCGGAGATCGCCCTCCGAGAAGCCGTCGGGGGGGTGGTGGTCCGCGTACGCGTCCACGTTGTTGCCGAGCGTCTCGACCGCGCCCGCGGGCAGCCACGGATCGACCGCGCCGTCCG
Organism: Sorangium cellulosum; assembly: GCF_004135735.1. Classification (GTDB taxonomy): domain Bacteria; phylum Myxococcota_A; class Polyangia; order Polyangiales; family Polyangiaceae; genus Sorangium; species Sorangium cellulosum_F. Next base: position 3,249,372 of record NZ_CP012670.1, read on the forward strand.
GGTTCGTGTTGAACCCCTCCATCGAGACGAGCGGCGCAGGGATGAAGTCGGGCTCGCTCCCGTCCGGCACGCCCGTCGGGTGCGGGGTGTAATCGGCCTGCGGCCCGTCGAGCGGCCGCCCATCGTCCGTGGCCTCGGCCCAGACGCGGTAGTTGAACGCGTCGCTGGCCACCAGGCTGCGGCGGTAGAGGATGCGGCCGTCATCGGCCGCGATCACGTAGGCGTAGGCGTCCGAGGCGACGGACCTCGCGTCGCCCGACACGAGCTCGACGAAGTACGCCGGCACCAGCGTCTCGGGCATCGGGAAATGGACCTTCTTCACGCGGGCCGGCCCGACGAGGTGCAGGCTCGCGGCCGCGAGGGCGCCGCCGGGCGCGAGCTCGAAGAGGCGGTAGCCGCCTGCGGGCTGCGCCTCGACGACGCCGCTCGGCCCCGCGGGGATCCCGTGGAGGTCCTCGAGCGCCCGCGCGAGCGCCTCGGCCGGCGCGAGGCGGAACGCGCCGCGGCCGGCGCCGGTCTTCCTGGGCACGGCGGCCGGGTGCAGGTTGCCGGCGATGGCGACGAGGTCGAGGCTCTGCCGCAGGAGCACCTTCACCTCGGTCTGGAACAGCTCGGCGCCGTCCACGCGCTGGCGCAGGGTGACGATGACGGGCCCCTGGCCGATGTCGTGGACATGGACCACGTGCGCCGAGTCCAGCGCGGCCCTGGACAGGCCGTACGCGTCGGCGAAGCGGCCCAGGGAGTGCCGGGCGGCCCCCTCGGGGGAGATCCCCGCGGCGCGGGTCAGCGGGGCGACGCGGGTCGCCCAGAGGAAGGTCGGGACCCCGCGCTGCTCGTCGATGGCCGTGACGACCCCGCCCGCGCGCGCGGCGCGCTCGCGGACCGTGGCGAGCCGGTCTGCCGCGGCGTTCGACGGCCTCTGCGCGAGCAGGTAGGCGTTGAAGGCGGGCCGCTGGCCGGCGTGCGCCTGCGCGGGCGCGAGCGAGCCCGCGAGGAGCGCGAGCGAGAGCGTGAGACCGCGAAAAGAACGCTTCATCCGAGCTCCTCCGTGCGTGACTGACCACGGCGGTCGCGTCGCTGGCTCGCCTCGTTCCGTGGAGGTCAGGCCCTTCGTGGGAGATCCTCTGATAAACCTTCTCGTCGCGCAGGGGAAGTTGCTCGGCCGGCCCGCCCGGCGTGGGTCGCCCGTGTCGCATCCGAGAGCCGGCCGCGGCGCGAAGCATCGGCGGCGCGCCGGGCGGCGGACGTGGCCGCATCCCCCCGGGGCCCGGGGGGGCGGGCGCCCGTCGGGCCGGGGGAGCGCGCCGTCGATGTGCCGTCGATCGGCCGTCAAGCTTCCGGCCGGGACGGCGCCGTGTACTAGGATGCGCCGGCCATGCTCGGCGAAGCGAAGCGCATCTACCTGGCCACGCGGAAGAAGCACGACCAGCTCTTCAACACCTACTTCATGCGCCCGCTCGCGGGCGGCGTGGTCGCGCTCCTCGCGCGGACCTCGATCACGCCGAACCAGGTCACGCTGCTCAACCTCGCCCTCTTCGTGGTCGCGGCGGCGTTGCTCGTCGGCCTGCCCACGACGGCGGGGGGGCTCGTCGCGATCGGCGTGCTCGAGCTGAGCTACCTGTTCGACTGCGCCGACGGGATGCTCGCGCGCCACAAGCAGCTCGCGTCGAAGGAGGGGCACCTCTTCGATTTCTTCACGGACGAGCTCAAGGCGGTGCTGCTCTCGGGCGCGCTGGCGGTGCGCTTCTACCGAGGCGGCGGCCTCGGGCTCGACGGCGGGCTGTGGGCGGCCGGCGACCCGCGCTTCCTGCTCGCGGGGGTGGTCGGGGTCGGGGTGATCGCCTCGGCCATCTCGCTGACCAACTTCGTGCGCCGGCCGGAGATCAGCGGCAAGGAGACGTCGGTCTCGGCCTATTACGAGACGGTCTCGGACGAGCGCCCGCGATCGCCCGCCGCGCGGGCCGCGGCGCTCGTGACGACGTTCCTTCGCTTCCTGAACCACTACCCGAGCCACATCTGGGCGTTCGCGCTCGCGGGCCGGCTCGACGTGTTCTTCTGGATCTACGTGCTGATCAACGGCCTGTACCTCGGGAGGGGGTGGCTCGGGCTGCTCCTCAGGTTCGGGCGGTCGTAGGAGCGCCGGCCGAGCCCGACGCAGCGCGGAGCCCGCGAGCTCCTCGGTGGACGATGAGACCCTTGAGCACGACACACGCGCTCTGTGCCTGCCATGGCAGCGATGTCATGATCACGACGGGGGTCATCGAGATACGCGCCGGTCATCGCATCGATGCGCGTCGCCAGGATCTCATACCCATGCTCGACCGAGGGCGCCTTCCGCGAGGATACCACGAGGTAGCCGTTGCCGTTCGAGGCGACCGCCGGATCCACGCGGGGGCAGGTCCGGAAAGACGCTGCCCTGTCCGGACCAACGCCGTCGTTCACCCGGCGGCCTCCGGCCGCGTGTGAGCGACGGCGTTCGCTATCCATGCATCCGCTTGTCGGGAGCTGGTCGATAGATTGCCTGTACGGCCCGGGCGCGCAGGAAGATACGTTCCTGGTATTCAAAGAGGACGGGACGGGCTGGATCGAGCTCGCTCACTACGTGACCTGTGAGGTGGACACCTTCCGCTGGGAAGCAACGAGGGATGGATGCATCCGAGTTCTTGGAGAGCGTTGCTTCTCGGATGGGGAGGAGTCTGCTTCGGAGCTCAGCTTCGATGAGCTCGCATACCGTATCGCGGAGGAAACCACTCCGGATGGGGAGACGAGGCCGGTCGTGACGTTTGCGCAGCCGGTCTGGGTCGGCAACAGACGCTGGGGGCTCCTTACGCGCGATGTCGTGGAGCTGGCCGCCCCTGGGCCAGAGCGCCTGGGGGGCTAGGAGCGCCTCTCAAGACCTCCCGTCGCCAGGCGGCCGAGGGCGCGGGCGCGTCGCGTCGTTGCTCCTCATCGCTCTGCTTCAGCAGGGCTCCTCGTCGCGCCCAGCGCTGCACCCACCCTCGGCCGCCCGGCTCGGGCCGGTCTGGTTCGGCGCTCGGCGCCTCCGTGGGCGGCGCGCGGGCCGGCGCTCACAGCAGCTCGGCGAGCCTCTCCTTGAGATCCGACAGCTCGCCACGGACCAGCGTCACGCCGTCGTCCTCCTCCAGGTAGTAATCCCCGGGATTCGCCGTCTCGTGCCGCTTCACCCAGAGGCGAAGCCAGTCGCAGCCCGCCCGCTCGGCGTGCACGAGCTCGAACGTCGCGGGGATGGGGCCGCCGAAGCCGTTGTAGGTCACGACGCACGTGCCCGTCGCCGCGTCGGCGAGACAGCGAATCACCCGCCCGACATCGTCCATGAAGCGGCGCCGGGAGAGCTCCACGGTGTCATCGAGATGATCGTCGGTAGAATAGAGGTTCTCGGCGAACGGGTTGTAAAGATAGAAGCCGTCGAACCCGGACCAGGGAGCGTCGGTCGCGTCGGCGCGGAAGAACCGGACGTTGTCGAGGTCGAGGCGCCGCGCGGCCGCTCGAGCGGCCTCGACGAGGTGAGCCCGGTGCTCGACCCCCGTGAACTCGATGTCCGGTCGGGTGCACGCGGCGACGAGGCAGAACTTGCCGGGCCCGGAGCCGACGTCGAGCACCCGTCGGGCGTCGTGGCGCGCGAACAGCGAGGCCGCCCGCCGGGCGACCGCCGTGGTCGTCCAGTATTGCTGGGACCTGCCGCGAATCGGCGCGGCGTAGAGGGCGTCGAACGTGCCGTCGTCCACGGGGCCGTAGTGGAGATCCTCCCGGAGCAGGGCGACCTCGTCGTCGGTCAGTTCGCGAGCTGGCGTCGCGGCGGCGGGGAGGAGATTCAGCTCGACCATCAGGGGGGTTCGGCGGCGGGCGGGGCGTCGCCCGGAGGCTCGGCCTGGGCGCGCCTCGACGCCTCCGATAGCACATTGCGCGTGGCCATTGCGCCCTCCGTGAGCGGCGGCCCGGGGCCCTCGCTTTCGCCGCCCCCTCCCGTCGGCTACCCTCGAACGGATGTTTCACCCCGTCGTGGACCGCTGGTTCCGCAGCCGGTTCGGCGCCCCCGCCCCGGCGCAGGAGCGCGCCTGGCCGGTCATCGCCTCCGGCCGCGACACGCTGATCTGCGCGCCGACGGGCGCCGGCAAGACGCTCGCGGCCTTCCTCTTCTGCCTCGACCGGCTCGTCCGCGACGCGGAGCGCGGCGCCCTCGAGGACCGCACGGACGTCCTCTACATCTCGCCGCTGAAGGCGCTCTCCCACGACGTCCACCGCAACCTGGAGCAGCCGATCGCCGAGATCGCCGCGGCCATGGAGGCCGCGGGCTTGCCGCGGCCGGGCATCCGGGCGGTGGTGCGCACCGGCGACAGCCCCGCGCAGGAGCGGCGCGCCATGGCGGCCCGGCCGCCGCACGTGCTCGTCACCACGCCGGAGTCGGCGTTCATCCTGCTCACGAGCGCGTCGGGGCGGCGCGCCCTCGCGGGCGTGCGCACCGTCATCCTCGACGAGGTCCACGCCGTCGCCGGCGACAAGCGCGGCGCCCACCTCGCGCTCTCGCTCGAGCGGCTCGAGGACCTCGTGGTCGGCCGCGGCGGCCCGCGGCCGCAGCGCGTGGGACTCAGCGCCACCGTCCGCCCCGTCGAGATCGCCGCCCGGCTCGTCTCCGGCGCCCGCGACCTGCCGGAGATCGTGGACGTGGGGCAGCGGCGCGACCTCGACCTCGCGATCGAGGTGCCCCGCGACGAGCTCGGCGCGGTCTGCACGAACGAGCAGTGGGCCGAGCTCTACGACCGCCTCGCGGCCCTCGCCGCGGAGGCGCGGTCGACGCTGGTCTTCGTCAACACGCGCCGCCTGGTCGAGCGGGTGTCCCACGCGCTCGCCGCGCGGCTCGGCGAGGACGTCGTGGCGGCCCACCACGGCAGCCTGTCGCGGGCGCGGCGGCTCTCCGCGGAGCGGCGGCTCAAGGCCGGCGAGCTCCGCGTGGTCGTCGCGACCGCGTCACTCGAGCTCGGCATCGACGTGGGCGCGGTCGACCTCGCCTGCCTCGTGGGCTCGCCGCGCTCGATCAACGTCGCGCTCCAGCGCGTCGGGCGCTCGGGCCACGCGCTCTCCGCGACGCCGCGCGGGCGGCTCTTCCCGCTCACGCGCGACCAGCTCGTCGAGTGCGCGGCGATCGTGCGCGCCGCGCGGCGCGGCGAGCTCGATCGGATGACGGCGCGCGAGGGGCCGCTCGACGTGCTGGCGCAGCAGATCATCGCCGCGTGCGCGTGCGAGGAGCGGGACGAGGAGGGGCTCTACGCGCTCGTCCGCCGGGCCGCGCCGTACGAAGGCCTGTCGCGCCGCGACTTCGACGCGGTCGTGGCGATGATCTCGGGCGGCGCCGCGGGCGCGGCGGACGAGGGCGCCGCCGCGGCCCGGGGCGCGCGGCAGCGAGCCGGGGCGCTCGTGTACCGGGACGCCCTCGGCGGCCGGCTGCGCGGGCGGCGCGGCGCGCGCCTCGCGGCGCTCACCTCGGGCGGGGCGATCCCGGAGCTCGCCGCCGTCGACGTCCTGCTCCAGCCCGACGGCACCAAGGTCGGCACGCTCGACGAGGACTTCGCCATCGAGTCGAACGCGGGCGACGTGTTCCTGCTGGGCAACACGTCGTGGCGCGTGCTCCGGATGGAGGGCGGGCAGATGTGGGTCGAGGACGCCCACGGCGCGGCGCCGACCGTGCCGTTCTGGCTCGGCGAGGCGCCCGCGCGCACGCCGGAGCTGTCGGCCGAGGTCGCGGCGCTCCGCGCCGAGGTCGCCGCCCGCCTGGAGGAGGAACGGGCCGAGGGCGCGCAGGCCGGGGGCGGCGGGCTGGACGAGCGCGCGCGCCGGGAGCAAGGCCGGCCGAGGACGGCGCGGTGGCTCATGGAGGCGTGCGCGCTCGACGAGCGCGGCGCGCTGCTCGTGCGCGATTACATCGAGGCGGGGCGCGCGGCGCTCGGCGCGGTCCCGGGCGGCGCGACGGTCGTGGTCGAGCGCTTCTTCGACGAGGCCGGGGGGCAGCAGATCGTCGTCCACACGCCGCTCGGCGGCCGCGTGAACCGCGCGCTCGGGCTCGCGCTCCGCAAGCGGTTCTGCCGCTCGTTCGACTTCGAGCTCCAGGCGGCCGCGACCGACGACGGCGTTTTGCTCTCGCTGTCGGCGGAGCACGGGCTGCCGGTCGACGAGGTGCTCGACCTCGTCCGCCCCGAGGGCCTCGAGGAGGTGCTCGTGCAGGCGGCGCTCCAGGGGCCGATGTTCCGCACGCGCTTCCGCTGGGCCGCGAACCGCGCGCTCGCGCTGCTCCGCTACCGGGGCGGCCGGCGGGTGCCCCCGGCGCTCCAGCGCATGCGCGCCGACGACCTGCTCCTCTCGATCTTCCCCGAGCAGCAGGGGTGCCAGGACAACCACGGGCTCTTCGCGCACGTCGAGCCGCCGGACCACCCGCTCGTGCGCGAGGCGCTGCGCGACTGCCTGGTCGAGCTGATGGATGTCGAGGGGCTGCGCGCGCTCCTCGTCGGCGTGCGGAGCGGCGCGATCCGGGTCGTCGCGCTCGACACGCCGGAGCCGAGCGTCTTCTCGCACGAGATCCTGAACGCGAACCCCTACGCCTTCCTCGACGACGCCCCGCTGGAGGAGCGGCGCGCCCGCGCCGTCCGGGTGCGGCGCGGGCTCCCGGCCGAGGTCGTCGAGCGGCTGGGCGGGCTCGATCCGGAGGTCATCGCCGAGGTGGTCGCCGAGGCGCGGCCGGACGCGCGCGACGCGGACGAGCTGCACGAGCTCCTGCTCGACCGGGTCGCGCTCCCCGCGGACGAGGGGATCCGGGGCGGCTTCGCGCGGCTCTTCGAGGCGCTGTGCGCCGCGGGGAGGGCGGCGGAGGTGTCCGCGGGGAGCGCGGCGGAGGGGGCCGCGGGGAGCGCGGCGGAGGGAGCCGCGGGGAGCGCGGCGGAGGGAGCCGCGGGGAGCGCGGCGGAGGGAGCCGCGGCGCCGCCCGCGCCGGGGGCAGGGGCGCCGCGCGTGCCGCGCTGGGCCGCGACCGAGCGGCGGCCGCTGGTCGAGGCGATCTGGCCGGGCGCCGTGTTCGCGCCCGACGTCGCCGTGCCGCCCGCCTTGCGCGCGGCCACGGGGGTCGACCGCGGCGACGCGATCATGGCCCTCGTGCGCGGCTTCCTGAGCGGCGCGGGGCCGGTCTCGACCGAGGAGCTCGCGCGGCGGCTCGAGGTGTCCGCGTCCGAGGCGCTCGCCGCGCTGGCGCGGATCGAGCTCTCGGGCGGCGCGCTGCGGGGGCGCTTCCGGCCGAGCGCGCCGGCGCGGGCGGCGCAGGCCGGGGCGGGCGACGCGGGCGACGTGGCGGCGGGCGGCGCCTCGGCGGGCGCGCCGGGCGACCTGTCGATCGAGTGGTGCGATCGCCGCCTCCTCGCCCGCATCCACCGCCGCACCGTGACGGGCCTGCGCAAGGCCATCGAGCCGGCGACCGCGGCGGAGCTCCTCCGGTTCCTGCTCGCGTGGCAGGGCGTGCGGCCGGGCACCCAGGCGCGCGGGCCCGGCGGCCTCGGTCGGGTGATCGAGCAGCTCCAGGGGTTCGAGCTCGCCGCCGGGGCGTGGGAGCGGGAGGTGCTGCCCGCGCGCGTGGCCGGCTACGACGAGCGGCTGCTCGACGCGCTCTGCCTGTCCGGCGAGGTGGCCTGGGGCCGCGTGGTCCCGCGCGACGCGGCGGCCCCCACGCGCGCGGCGCCGATCACGCTGGCGCTGCGCCGCGATCTCCCGTGGCTGCTCGCGCCGCGGGAGCCCGAGGGCGCGCCGCCGCCGGCGCCGCTCACCGAGGCGGCGCAGGGCGTGCTGTCCTTCCTGTCGCGCGCGGGCGCGTCGTTCTTCGACGACCTCGCCGCGGGCGCGGGCCGGTCGCGGGCCGAGGTCGAGGAGGCGCTCTGGGAGCTCGTGGCCGCGGGGCTCGTGACCGGCGACGGCTTCGCGGCGCTGCGCTCGCTGCTCGGCGACGGCGGGGCCGCGGGCGTCGCGCTGGGCGCCGGGCGGCTGCGGGGCGGGGGGCGCCGGGCGGGCCCGGTCGCGTCGGGCCGGTGGTCGCTCCTGCGGGCGCGCCAGGACGCGGCGGCTCCCGGGGGGGCGCCCGAGGGCGCCGGCGCGGGCGCGGGGAGCGACGGCCCCGACGTGGTCGAGGCGCTCGCGCACCAGTACCTCCGCCGCTACGGCGTGGTCTGCCGCGAGCTGCTCGCGCGCGAGCCGCGGCCGCCGGCGTGGCGCGATCTCGTCCGGGTCTACCGGCGGCTCGAGATGGCGGGCGAGCTCCGGGGCGGGCACCTCATCGCCGGCTTCGTGGGCGAGCACTTCGCGCTGCCCGAGGCGCTCGACGCGCTCCGCGCCGTCCGGCGGGAGCCGCCGTCCGGCGAGATCGTCCAGATCTGCGCGTGCGATCCGCTGAACCTGGTCGGCATCGTCACGCCGGGGCCGCGCGTCCCGGCCGTCCTCGGGAACGTGGTCATCTACCGGGACGGCGTCCCGCTCGCGCCGATCACCGCCGCGCCCGGCGACCGGGCGCGCGAGATCGGCGCCGCTGGAGCAGCGATGTGAGCGGAGCGCGGTCGAGCCGGGAGACGTCGCGTTGACATGCCCCTTGTCCCGGGGCCGGTCGGGCGACTGGTCATGGCCGTCCTGGCCTGCGATCAGGTGCCCTTGCAGACGTCGGCGCAGGTGCCCGTCGCATCGACGCACGCGGAGGACGCGCAGTCGAAATCGGAGGAGCAGGGCGCCCCGGCGGCGCCGAGCGGCGCGCACGTGCCGCCATCACACGTCGCGCCGGCCGCGCAGTCTTCGTCCGACGCGCAGGGACCGCCCGCCTGCTCACGCGCCTGGCACGTGCCGTCCTGACCGCAGCGAAGCTCCTCCTGGCAATCGGAGCTTCCCTTGCACGACCCGCCCACGGCGAGCCGCGGCGCGCACGTCCCCGCGTCGGGCGGCGAGGGCTGGTCGCACCGGAGCGCCTCGTCGCAGTCGAACGCCGACGAGCAGGGCTCTCCGGCCGCCGCCCTCGCCGTGCACGCCGACGTCGTCTGCCCGCTCGCGTCGGTGGTGCGCACGCAGCGGTCCCGGGCGCAGTCCCAGTCCGTGTCGCACGTCCCGCCCTCGGGCACGGCGCCGTCCCACGCATCGAGGCAGGACGGCGTGGACTCGTCGTTCACCCCCAAGAGCACGCCCACGATTTGAAGTTCGGCGCAGGGAGCCGCGTCCACCTCGGCGAGGCACGCCTCCGCCTTTTCCGGGACGAGGGTGCCGTTCACGTCGCCTCCGTTGCTGACGGCGACGAGGATCGCTTCGAGATTTGCGGCGCACGCGTCGGCGGAGCTCGCGTCCAGGCCATGCGCGGCCCGGGTCGCCGCGTCGCAGCACGCGAACGTGCGGTCGCAGAGGGCCTTTGCATACCTCGAGAGGAAATCGCTGCCTGTCGGCTCCGGGCCTCCGCCGCTCGCCCGCGCCCCGTCGTCCCCGCATCCGGGCACGGCGGACATCGTGACGGCGACGGCCGAGAGGAGCGTCGCGAGCAAGACAGGTCGATGCGTGCGCATGAGGAACCTCCTCGGTCCGATCTTACATGGGATCTCGAACCTGCTGACCCACAGCGACAAGTCCAGGCTACCGGGGGGCCGCACCTGATTGACGGCCGAGGTCCAGGACGGGGGGCGGCGGTGGTGGTATGGGACAGCGGGATCGGCGTCCCGGCGGAGGCGCTGCCGCGCCTTCTCGCGAGGACGCGTCGCGCCGCAGCCAACCCGGGTGACGTCATGCCGCGCCGCCGGCCAACCCGGGGGCGACCGTGGCCGACCTGGGTGAGACATCGACCGCAGCTTCGGCGACGAGAGTTCCCAAGGAGAAGATCGCATGAACGTTTCCATCGTGTCCCGGGGCGAGCTCACACTGGTCGGTATCAAGGTGGTGGGGCGGCGCAGCGAGCTGAGCCACCGTGTCCCCCTGGCGTGGATCGAGCTCGTGGACCGCCTCGACGCCGTCCCGCAGCTCGTCGATCGGGACGTGTTCTACGGGGCCTTCCCGGAGAGCGATCACCAGCGCGCGGGCCGCGACGGCGCTTACACCTACTGGGTGTGCACCGAGGTGAGCGTGTGCGGTGAGCTCCCGGAGGGCCTGACGCCGCTGGTGCTCCCGGCGCGGACGTATGCGACGGCCCGGATCGAGGGGGCCGCCGAGGCCATCGAGGCGACCTACATGGGGCTCGCGCGCTGGATCGAGGAGCGCGGGATGCGCGTCGACCGAGAGGCCTGCTGCCTCGAGCGGTACGATCAACGCCGGCAGAAGGTGACGCCTCCCTACGAGCGGTTCGATTACGAGGTGTTCAAGCCGCTGGTGGCCTGACGCGCCCGCCCGATCGGCCGTGTCGGCCGTGTCGGAAACGTGCGCTCTTCAGCAGGCGTCCGGCCCTCTTGCTCCGCGTGTATACTCGCGGGATGCGTTCACTCAAGTGCAGCACTCATGGTCGCGTCCTCGTGATGCTCTCGGCCGCCGCCATCGGCGCACTCGCCTGCTCGCCCAAGGTGAGGAACTATGGCGGCGCGACCGATGACATCGGCGAGGGGGGAGGCGGCGCCGACGCGGAGGGAGGCGGCGGCAGCGGCGCGGCGGGCGGCGGCAGCGGCGCGGCGGGCGGCGGCGGGAGCGGCGGCGACGCGACAGGCGGCGGCGGAAGCGACGCGGCCGGAGGCGGCGGGAGCGGAGGGGACGGAGGCGGGGAGACCACGGCCCCGCCGGGGCAATTTCACTGGGCGCTCCAGATCGGAGAGAACGGCTTCGATTCGGCCGTGAGCGTGGCGGTGGATCCCGAGGGAAACCCGATCGTGATCGGCCGGTTCGCCGGCGCGATCGACCTCGGCGGCGGTCCCCTCACCGCAGGGCAAGGCTCCGGGGCGTACCTCGTGAAGTACGACCGGGAGGGAAAGCACCTCTGGAGCAAGTCGTTCGGCCTGAGCCTGTCGGGCGGCCAGCACGTCGCGACCGGCAGCCGCGGGGAGCTCTTCGTGGGAGGGAGCTATTTCCGGGACCTCGACTTCGGCGGCGGGCCGCTGCCGGTGAGCAACGGCGGGCTCGGGCTCGCGCGGTTCGCGGGCGCGGACGGGGCCCACGTCTGGAGCAAGGGCTTCGGGGATCAGTACGTCAAGGAGCTGAGGTATGTCGCCGTCGACAACACCGGGGCGGTCCTCATCTCCGGCTCGATCGGCGGCACCGCCGACTTCGGCGGCGGGCCGGTGGGCGACGACCTCAGCGGCAACGCGGTCTACCTGGCCAAGCTCGACGCGAAGGGCAATCACGTCTTCACCACGTACATCGACGATGAGCGGGCCCACCTCGCGGCCGGCGGGGTCGCGGCGGACGCGGAGGGCAACGTCGCGATCGCGGGCGCGTTCGAGGAGAACCTCTGGCTCGGCGTGGTCCGCAGGCCCCTCGTCTCCAACGGAGGTAAGGACATCTTCGTGGGCAAGCTCTCGCCCCAGGGCACCGTGCTCTGGCGGAGGTCGTTCGGCGACAGCCTCGCCGACGCGGCGTCGCAGGTGGCGTTCGACCCGAAGGGCAACGTGCTCCTCGGCGGCACGTTCCAGGGGAGCGTCGATTTCGGCGGCGGCCCGCTGGTCGCGCTCGGCACGAGGCCCAACTTCTTCGTCGCCAAGTTCGATCCGGAGGGAAACCACCTCTACAGCCGGGGCTTCGGCGACTCCGAGCTCCAGGACGTCGCGTCGGTCGCGTCCGATCCGGCGGGGAACGCGGTCATCACGGGCACGTTCCTCGGCAACATCGATTTTGACGGCGCCGTCCTGACCAGCAAGGGCACGACCGCGGACGTCCAGGGGTACCGGCAAGGGGGCGATATCTTCATCGCGAAGCTCGGGCGCGCCGGCGAGCACCTCTGGAGCCGCCACATCGGGGATCCCGAGATGCAGCTCGCGGGCGGCGTGGCCGTCGGCCCCGAAGGCGAGGTGTTCGCCGTCGGCTCCTTCCGCGGCACCGTCGACCTCGGCGGCGGACCCGTGACCTCGCGCGGCGAGACCGACGGGTACCTGGTGAAGCTCGGCCCCTGATCAGCCCTTCGCGAGCCCGAGCGCTGCCACGATCACCGAGGCCCACCCCGCGAGCAGGAGCAGGCCGCCGAACGGCGTGATCGCGCCGAGGGCGCGGGTGCCGGTCAGGGTCATCACGTAGAGGCTGCCGGAGAAGAACAGCACCCCGCCCGCGAAGCAGAAGCCGGCGACGGTGGCCGCCGTCGAGCCGGTCCGCGCGGCGAGGTGGGCGGCGAGCGCGAGCGCGAGCGCGTGGATGAGGTGGTACTGGGAGCCGGTCAGCCACCACTCCATGCGCTGCGCGCCGTCCGGCAGCCCGCCCAGCCTCGATTTGAGGCCGTGGGCGCCGAAGGCGCCGAGCGCGACCCCGAGGAACCCGTAGGCGCCCGAGAGCAAAAAGAAGAGTCGTTCCATCGGGCGCGGAGCTTAGCCCACGGTCGCGGGGGCAGCGGACCGATCACGCGCGGGCCAGAGACTCCGGAGGCGCGGCGCGCGGCGCAAGGCGCGCCGCGCCGGGGCTCAGCCCCCGCCGAGCAGCCGCCCGCGCACATCGAAGGCGCCCGTGGATCCGCGTCGCGCGTAGGTCACCAGGGCGTTCGCTGGCCCGCAGGCGCTCACGCGCGGCCATAGCTCCCGGGCCGGATCCGCGGAGACCGTGAGCACCACGGGCTCGGCGTCGAGGGCCGGGATCTCGGCGCCGCGCACGTCGCTCTCGGCCTCGCCGGTGTGCTGCCATACCGCGAGCGCGCGTGCGCCGTCCGAGGCCACCGCCGGCTCGGCCACGGCCGCCTCGTCGATCGGGGCGAGCAAGGCGCCGCCGGGCTGAGGCACGGCCCCGTCGGGGCCGATCTCGGCCGCATAGAGGCCGAGCCCATCGTCGTTCTCCTCTTCCCAGACGACCAGGCTGCCGTCGCCGTGCCGCGTGATGGCCGCAGGTTTTCGCAGCGCGACCGTCGCGCCCTCGCGCGCGATGCGGAACGCCGTGGTGTCGAGCCATTCCCCGGACGGGCTCACCCGGGCCCCGTGAAGAGGCCTGTCCGGCTCTCCAGAGCCGTCCGACACGCCCAGGGTGACGAGGTAGCTCGTGCCGTCGAAGCCGAGGGAGACGGAGCTCCCGACGATCTCCGGCGGCGAGGGAGGCAGCAGCTCGGCCGCTCCCGCCTGATCCATGTGGATGAGCTCGATCTCCCCGAGCTCGTCGATCACCGCGATCATCACGCCGTGCCCGTCCGAGGCGACGGCCATGTCCACCATGAAATCGAGGTTCGTGCGGAGCGACGGCAGCCGGATCGGGGTGGCGTCCAGGGGAACGCCCGCGGGGCTCAGCCTGGCCGCGTACAGCTCCGTGGCGCCGCAGCAGTCGTACGCCCGCCAGACGACCACCGTGTTCTGACCATCGAAGACGGGGAGCGGCTCCGCGTCGTACACCGGCGTGTCGGCCACGAGGATGCCCGCGGGGTCCAGCACGCCCCCCGAAGCGCTGACGCGGGCCGCGTAGATGCTGCGGCTGACCGTGCGGCTGTCCGACCAGACGACGACATAGCTCTGCCCGTCGAAGACCGCGGCCGGCCAGGACTGATCCGCCGGGGTGACGGCGATGGGCGCCGGGCCGGACGCGTCGGGCGTCGCCCCGCGCAGCGCCACGCCGAAGATGTCCCAGGGCGCCTCGAGGCCGCCCTGCATCCAGGCCACGAAGGCGCCGTCGTGCCCGGCCGCGAGGGCGACCTCGGTGTACATGGGCGAGCCGGAGGCCACGACGACGCCGCCGGGATCGAGCACCGCGCCCGCGCGGCTCACCCGCGTCGCGCGGAGGTCGACGGTGATGCTGGGATCGGTCGCGCGGGGCGTCGCCCAGACGACGAGGAGCTCCTCGCCGTCGGCGGCGGCCGCCACGTTGGTGAGCTCGCCGCTCTCGCCCGCGTGGATCGGGATGCCCCCGGGATCGAGCACCGCGCCGCCGGGCGTCACCCGCGCCGCGCGCACGCCGTCGCCCTTCCACACGATCCAGTACTGCTCGCCGTCGAAGGCCGCGACCGGCTGCCACCCGCCGCCGGTCGCGATCGGGACGCCGCCGGGGTCGAGCACCGCGCCATCGGCGCTCACGCGCGCGGCGCGGAGCGCGCCGTCCTCCTCCCAGGCGAGCAGCGCGCCCGCGCCGTCGCTCGCGAGCGCCGCGCGGCCCTCGACGGGGCCCGAGCCGACCGGGACGCCGCCCGGATCGAGGACCTCGCCGGAGGGCGACAGGCGGGCGAGCCGGAGGCCGTCGTCCTGCGCGGTCCAGGCCACCACGGTCGTCGCCCCGAGCGAGACCGCGGTGGGCCAGGAGTCGGGCTGCTCGGCGCTGCTGACGACGAAGCCGCCGGGATCGAGCACCGCGCCGTCGGGGCTGATCCGGGCGGCGCGAATGTCGCTTGCGGCGTACGGGTCTCCGTAGAAGCCGGCGTCATCGGCCCAGACGACCACGTAGTGGGTCCCATCGAACGTGACGGCCGGCACGCCCTCGTCGCCGGCCCCGGCGGCGACGACCAGGGGCTCGGGGTCGAGCACCGTGCCGTCCGGCGCGACCCGCGCGGCGAGGACGTCGCGTCCGTGGTCCGTCAGGGAGGGGTCGTCGGACCAGACGAGCAGGAAGTTCGCCCCATCCGAGGCCAGCGCGGGGGTGAACTGATCGTGAGGGTGCGGAGCGCTGGCGGGAATGTTGATGTCCAGCTCGGGCGACACCGTATCCGCGCCCCGCTCAGGGCAGGGATCCGGCGGCGCCCCGCCGACGCCGGAGGCGTCGCCGCCCGCCCCGGAGGCCTGTCCACCACCGCCGGAGGCGTCGCCGCCCGCCCCGGCGGCCTGTCCACCACCGCCGGAGGCGTCGCCGCCCGCCCCGGCGGCCTGTCCACCACCGCCGGAGGCGTCGCCGCCGCTGCCGGCGGAGTCGCCGCCACCGGCGGTCAGGCCGCCTCCGCCGGCGGAAGCCTCGTGACCGTGCGCCGGCTCTCCGCCGGAACAGGCCATGAGCAGCGCTGTCGCGCCGCAGAGCAGGGTGACGGGTGAGATGCAGTCAGAGAGGGTGAGAAAAGAAAAGACAGCGTGTGAGCGCGCGCTGCGCGGCGGGCTCACCACGCGGCCGCGTGGACCGAACGAACGTTGGTTCATGGATCCTCCTGCAAGGGACCGGTCCGGACGATTCACCGCACGACGCGGCGGGGGGGATCCAGACTCCAGGACTTCGCCGAGCAGGTCAATGCCCCGGCGCGGCGCTCTCACGCGGTCCGCGCGCCGTGCGGAGGGAGCGCGGCCGCGCGGGCGGCGCTCGACACCTCACCCGCTCCCGCGAGGCCGACCCGGGAACATCGTCGCCCGCAGCTCGGCGGGGGACGCGCCGAACATCGCCGCGAGGCGCCCGAGCACGAGGCGGTTCAGCCGGCCGTCCGGCGGCGCCTTCACCCCCATCACGAACGCGGCGTCGACCGCCGCGCCGGCGTGCTCCGCCGCCCTCTCCGCGAGCGACGAGGCCTCGATCTCCGAGAGCGCCTCCCGCCGCGCGACGCGGATCTTCACGTAGAGCGCGGCCCGCATGAGCGCGTGATAGCCATGGATCCACGCCATCCAGCGCTCCTCCGGCGCGCCGCCCTGCGCGCGCGCTATCGCGTCGAGGCGGCGCTCGATCTCGTCGAGGGGCAGGTTGTCGAGCTCGTTCAGCGCGCCGGGGAACTCCCGCGCGAGCGCGCGGAACACCTGCTTGTCCGGGATCGCCTCGCCGCGCGCCCTGGCGAGGCGGAGGTCCGCGAGCGCGCGGTACTTGCGGGCGAGCCCCGAGAGCGCCTCCGCGGAGAGGCGCGCGCCGCCCTCGGGCGTCGGCGCGGTCATCGCAGCCAGCCGTGGGGGAAGGCGAGGACGTCGCCGATCGACGCGGCGCCGAGGCACAGCGCGACGAGCCGATCGACCCCGAGCGCGTTGCCGGCCGCGGGCGGCATGCCCTCCTCGAGCGCGTCGAGGAAGCGCTCGTCGATCGGGTAGACCGGCTTGCCCTCGCGCGCCCGCGCCGCCTGATCGGCGAGGAAGCGCGCGCGCTGCTCGACCGGACAGGTCAGCTCGCCGAAGCCGTTGCAGAGCTCGACGCCCGCGACGTAAAGCTCGAATCGCTCGCACACCCGCGGATCGCCCGGCTTGAGCCGCGCGAGCGACGCGAGCGGCGCGGGGAAATCGACCAGGAACACCGGGCGCGGCAGCGCCGCTATCGCCGGCTCCACCGCGTCCACGAGCAGGCGAAAGAACCGCTCCTCGTCGCGCGACGCGAGCGCGATCGCGTCGTCCGCGGGCACGCCCGCCCAGCGCGCGAATGCGTCGCCGACAGCGATGCGCGGGAACGGCGCCTCGAGGCTCACCGCCCTGCCGGACACCGAGATCACGCCGTCCGAGCCGAGCGCGCGCGCGACGCGCCGCACTATCGCCTCGGTGTCGGACATGACCTCGTCCACGCCGGCGAAGGCACGGTACCATTCGAGCATCGTGAACTCCGGGTTGTGCCTGTCGCCGAGCTCGCCGCGCCGAAAGCAGCGCGCGAGCTGGAAGCAGCGCGCGACGCCGCCCGCGAGCAGCCGCTTCATCTGGTATTCGGGGCTCGTGATCAGGTATGTCGGGCGCGCCGCCTGCACCTCGAACGCGTCGAGGTGCAGGTCGAGCCCGGGGGAGGGGACCATGCTGGGCGTCTCCACCTCGAGGAACCCGGCCTCCGCGAACAGCGCCCGGATCGCCGCGAGCGCCTCCGCGCGCCGCGCGAGCGCCGCGCCGCGCCCGCGGTGGATCGCGCGCTCCGTCTCGCTCGAGGGGGGCGCCGCCGCGCCCGCGCGCTCGCGCGGCGGCCTGCGCGGCGCGATCCGCTCGACGAGCCGCGCGTCGACGAGCGCGCCGCCGGCCGGCGCCCCCACCACGACCGCGAGATCGCCGACCTCGAGCGCCGCCGCGCGCGGACAGGCGGTCGCCTCCGGGCCGTCGCTCGCCGCCGCGCCGGCGAGCGCGACGCGCAGCGCGCCGAACGCGTCGGCCAGCACGACCGCGCCGTCGGCGGCCTCGATCACGCGGCCGCCGACGCGCACCCGCGCGGGCAGCGGCGCCCCGGCGGAGGCGACGTCGCTCGGCGAGAGCGTCTCCGGGAGCCGAGTCAAGGCGTTTCTTTCAGCGGGAGCCACGGGAGCCTGCGCGCATCGTCCGGGAGGCATACCACGCATGTCCGCCCAGGAGGTCAGGCAAGAATCCAACCGGGGCCACAACGCCTTGCGTTTCGGGCAGAGCGCCGCGCGGCTCCTCCTTGATGGCCCGAGACAAGTCGATACGGTGGTCGCGCTCGTCGGTCCGGCCTCGCCGCGCCCCACGCGAGCGCTGCTCAGAGAAACCCAGCCGGAGAGAGGACCATGAGACGACTGCCGCTCTTGCTTCCGTTGACCGCACTCGCATCGCTGCTCGGCGCCGGAGCCGCCGCGGCGTCCGACTGGCATCCGGCCAAGCTGGGCTCGCTCGCCGCGCGCCCGGCCGCCCGCAGCGCGGCGGGCGCGGCGAGCGCGCGCGGCGCGGCGGAGGCGTACCTGAAGCGCGCCGCCGCCGAGCTCCGGCTCGAAGGCGTCTCGCTGCGGTACCGGAACGAGCTCCCGGTCGGCGAGCACCGCACCGTGCGCTTCTCGCAGGCCCACGACGGGCTGCCCGTGCTCGGCGCCGCCGCGGCGGTCCACGTCACCCCGGAGAACCGGGTGAAGGTCGTGGTGCTCGACGTGGCCCGCGACCTGATGGTCCCCACGGCGCCGAAGACCACCGAGGAGGCCGCGCGGAGGGCGGTCGAGGCGCGCTTCGGGATGACGCTCTCGGAGCGGCCGAGCGCGGCGCTCGCCGTGCTCCCCGAGGAAGAGACGGGCGGCAAGCTCGTCTGGGTCGTGGATGTCCGGTCCGCGCGCGGCGGGGAGCGCTACCTCGTGAACGCGCACACCGGCGAGGTCGTCCACCGGCGGCCGCTCGCCGTCGACGTGCTCGGGCGCGTCTACCCGATCAGCTCCGCGGTCACGCCGGAGCTCCAGGACCTCGAGCTCCTGGATCTCGACGCGGCGTCGCCCCAGACGTTGAGCGGCTGGGACGGCAACATCAAGGTGGTGAACTACGTGGGCGGCGACTTCGTGAGCGATCCGCTCGTCCTGGAGCAGCGCGTCGTGCCGAACGCGGGGCAGGATTTCCTCTACGATCCGCCCAGATCCGCGAGCGATGCGAGGGATGCGTTCGCGCAGGTCGCCATCTATTACCACCTCACCCGGATGCGCGATTATTTCACGTCGGTGCACCAGCTCGACATGGGGACGCCCGGCTGGAAGCTCGTCGCGGTCGCCAACATGCTGAACGCGGGGCAGCCCCTCGACAACGCGTTCTACTCGCCGCAGGGCGTGGGCGCGCCCTTCAGCGCGCCGAACCTCATCGGCATCGGCCAGGGCACGTTCTTCGATTTCTCGGACGACTCCGACGTGTTCCTCCACGAGTTCACCCATTACGTCTCTGCCAACGCGATCGGCTACAACGAGGGCCAGTTCGCGATGACCGATTACGGGATCTCCCCCTGGGGCGGCAGCATCGACGAGGGCATCGCGGACTACTTCGCCTGCACCGTGAACGACGACTCCACGCTCGGCGAGGCGTCGCTCGCGCTCTTCGGCATGCAGCGCGAGCTCTCGAACGACGTCAAGCGGTGCCCGGACGATCTCACCGGCGAGGTGCACGCGGACGGCGAGATCGTCGGCAGCCTCGCGTGGTCGCTGCGCGACCGGTTCGGCAAGGAGGTGAGCGACCGGCTCGTCTGGGGCGCGCTGACGATGCTGACCCCGAGCGCCTCGTTCGACGATCTCGCCCGGGGGCTCCGGACGACGGCCGACGATCTGGTCGGCACCGGCGAGCTCACGGCCGAAGACGCCGCCGTCGTCGAGGAGCTCCTCAGGAGCCGGGGCCTCGACGACTGCGATGAGGTGCTCGATCTGAGCGGAGGCAAGGAGCGCCGGACACAGATGTTCGGGCTCGACCTCCTGGGCGCGGGCTACGGCGTGTCGTGCTCGGCGCTCGGCAAGGAGATCAGCCTGCAGAGCTTCTTCCACTTCAAGAGCACGCCTCCTCCGGACGCGAAGGGCATCCGCTTCGACGTGCAGCTCCAGGCGCCCCTCGGCGGCGATCTCGACTGGAACGTCTACGTGAGGGCAGGCAGGCACGTCGCCTTCTCGTCGACAGGCTCCCTGCCGGAGGCCACGTCCTACGATTACAGCGTCGAGGAGCTCGCGGCGGGTCAGGGGGAGATCGTCATCGACGAGACCTCCGATCCGCCCTTCGATCCCGCGCAGACGTACTTCCTCGCGATCGGTCACAAGAACTGTCCGGACACCGTCGTGACCGTGAAGAGCACGGATCTCGGGGTCGAGCCGCCGCCTCCTCCTCCGCCTCCGGTGGACGAGCCCGCGGGGCCCGCCGAGCCGGAGACCGGCGCATCCGGCGGGGCGACGCCGGAGCCCAGCTACCCGAGACTGAAGCCGCGGGCGGCGGGGTGCGCGTGCCGCGCCGCCGAGCCGAGCGCGCCCGTTGCGCCGTGGGCGGCGCTGTCGGGGCTCGCGCTCGCGGGAGCGGCCGTGCTCAGGCGGCGCGGCCGCGCCGATTCCTGATCCCGGGCGACGCGGCGCTGGCCTCTACGCAGGGCAAGGGCGCTCGGCTAGAGTGGGGCATTCCGCTGGACCGACACCAGACCGACACGGGAGCGCTCATGCCTCTTGATCCCAAGTCCCAGGCGCTGATGGACATGCTCGCTGGACCGCCCATCTTCTCCGTCCCGGTGAGCGAGGCGCGCGCCGCCGCGTGCCAGCTCGCCGCCGCGATGCCGGCCAGCGAGGCGGTCGACCGCGTCGAGGAGCGCGCGATCCCGGGGCCGCTCGGCGAGATCAAGGCGCGGATCTACTGGCCCGCGGGGGGCGCCGCGGGCGCCCTGCCGATCGTCGTGTATTTCCACGGCGGCGGGTGGGTGCTCTGCAACCTCGACACGCATGACGGTGTCTGCCGTTCGCTGACGAACCTCGCGGGCTGCGTCACGGTGGCTGTCGACTATCGCCTCGCCCCGGAGCACAAGTTCCCGGAGCCGCTCTGGGACTGCCTCGCGGCGCTCCGGTGGGTCGCCGACAACGCCGGGCGCCTCGGCGGCGATCCGGCGCGCATCGCCGTCGCCGGCGACAGCGCGGGGGGCAACCTCGCCGCGGCCGTGGCGGTCGCGGCGCGCCAGCGCGGCGGCCCGGCGATCGTCCACCAGGTGCTGTTCTATCCGGCGCTCGACGCGCGCTGCGACACGCCGTCCTGCCGCGCGCTGAGCGAGGGCTACATGCTGACGGCCGCCGAGATGCGCTGGTACTGGGACAGCTACCTCGCGCGCGACGCCGACCGCGACGACCCGCTCGCGTGCCCGCTGCGCGCGAGCGACCTCGGAGGGCTCCCCGCGGCGACGGTGATCACCGCGGAGTACGACCCGCTGCGCGACGAGGGCGAGACGTACGCCGCCCGCCTGAAGGAGGCCGGCGTCCCTGTCCGGCTCAAGCGGTTCGGCGGCGTGCTCCACGGCTTCGTCCTGGTGGCGCCCCTCATCGGCCTCGCGCAGGGCGCCGAGGCGATGTCGTTCGCGGGCGACGCCCTCCGCCAAGCCTTCTCGCAATAGAGCGGCGGTCACCCGCTTCGGATACGGGCCCACCTCGGCGTTTTCGGTGCTCAGCGCACAGGAGTGCGCTTCCGCGCCGAAAACGCCGATCTGGGCCCGTCTCCTGTGCGGGTGACCGCCGCTCTTGGCTTCTCTTGGGGGCTTTCAGGAGAGGTGAGGGGGAGCCGATCTAGCGACCGCCGGCGCCGCCGGCGCCACCGGTGCCCGCGCCGCCGGCGCCAGCGGTGCCCGCGCCGCCGCCGCCAGCGGCGCCCGCGCCGCCGCCGCCAGCGGCGCCCGCGCCGCCGCCGCCAGCGGCGCCCGCGCCGCCGCCGCCAGCGGCGCCCGCGCCGCCGCCGCCAGCGGTGCCTGCGCCGCCGCCGCCAGCGATGCCTGCGTTGCCGCCGCCGCCGCTGGTGCTGGTGCTGGTTCCGCTGCCCTCGTCGCCGCCGCCTCCCGTGCCCAGGCTGGCGTCACAGGCTGGCGTCCCCGGCAGGCCAGGTGCGCAGCAGACGTTGCCGCGGTAGCCCCGCGTGCACTGGAGGCCCGACGCGCAGTCCTCGTTGCCGTTTCGAGGGTCGCACGGCTCGCCCTCGCTCTGCTGGTTGCAGCTCGCGGCCGAGGTGACGATCGCCGCGGCGAGCGCGGCCAGGAGGAGCGCGGAGCGCAGGGCGTCGCGCGGCGTCTTCAGGGCTTTCACGCGCGCTGGTCTAGCAGAACCGCGCGGGCTTGCCTATCGCCCATCTATTGCGGTGGAGCAGGGCGGTTCTTGGCGTCGATGGCGTCGATGAACAGGCCCATGTACTGCGCGGCGCTCGTGATCGAGAAGACGAGCGACAGGTAGATGAGCAGCCGGCCGACGTGCACCACGTCGACCACGCCGAAATCCACGCCGAGGTGGATGCGATACGGATAGCCGAGGATGAGGCAGACGATGCCGATCATCTGCAGCGCCGTCTTGACCTTCCCGCCGTCGCCCGCCGCGATGACGAGCCCCTCCGACGACGCGATCGACCGGAGCGCCGTGATCGTGATCTCGCGCGAGATGAGCAGCACCACCGCCCACGCCGGGATGCGGCCCATCGGGACCAGCCACACCAGGGTGCCGGCGACGATGAGCTTGTCGGCGAGCGGATCGAGGAACTTGCCGAGGACGCTCACGAGGCCCTGCCGCCGCGCCAGGTAGCCGTCGAGCATGTCCGTGAGCGCCGCGAGCGAGTAGACGCACGCCGCCCAGAAGCAGTCCCGCGGCGCGCCCCTCGACAGGAGCAAGAGGACGGCCGGGATCATGAGGATCCGGGCGAACGTCAGCAGGTTCGGGAGGTTCCTCGCGTCCTCCCACAGCGTCCTCCGCCGCTGCGCCTTGATGCCCCGCAGGGAGGTGTCCGCGCTAGCGACCATCGACGAGAACCATCCCCTCTCCACCGAACGTCACGAAGCCTTGCGTCCCGGCGGGCGCCTCGGTGGCAGGCAGCGTGCGCGGCAGGAGCCGGCCCATCCACCCGAGCACCGCCGTCGCGCGCATCGACGTCGGGCGCGACGGCGTGATCTCCAGCGCCGCGGCCCGCTCCGGGACCGAGAGCACGACGTGGCCGCGGCCGCGGAGCTGCACCATCGCGACCGCCTCGCCGTCGCCCGCCGGCAGGCGCCCGTTCTCGTAGCCGATCTGCAGCTCGAAGCCGAGGAGCACGTCCTCGCGCACGTAGACCGGCTCGTCCACGAGCGCCACGGCGTGGAGCCGCCGCCCCTCCGAGCCGGCGAGCACGAGCTCGCAGCGCCCGCCGATCTCGATGAACGGCGTGCTCGGTCCGCCGAGCGGCTCGTCGAAGACGCGGCCGCGCGCCTGCCGCTTCAGGGCGTGCGTGGCCGTCCCGGGGTGCATGCTCATCGTGCGCACGCCGTCGAGCCGGGCCACGAAGCCCTTCGCGGCCTGCACGAGCACGACGCCGGACGCGTGCCGCGCGACCGCGGCGTCGCGCGGGAAGACGAGCAGCCGCTCGCGCGCGAGCGCGAGCAAGGTCTCGGGCGCCGGCGCCCCCGGCGCGGCCGGCGGCGACTGCGTCGCGGGCGACGCCGTGGGGGGCGGCAGCGACGACGACGAGCGCGCGACGGGCCTCCTGCTCGCGGCCACCGCGTCGGCCGTCGCGGGCGCGGCGACCGCCCAGCGGCCGGTGGGGGAGGGATCCTCGGGGGAAATCGAGGCGCGGCGCGCGACCGCGGGCGCGCCGCCGCCCGGCGGCGCCTGCACCGCGGGCATCGAGGGGACCGTCGGCGCCGCCGCGCCGCCCCGCGGGCCGGCGGCCCTGGCCGCGGCCTGCGCGTTCGCCGGGGCGCGACGGGCGTCGGCCCCGAGGCTCCGGAGCGACGGCGGCGCCGGGATGGTCGGCGTCGCCTCGCGGCCGGGCTCGATCGCCGACCAGGTCCCGGACGGGATGCGCGGCAGATCCGAGTCGTGCCGGAACCCCGCGCCGGCCCGATCGAGCGCCTGCACGGCCTCGCCCGCGGCGCGCTGCACCTCGGCCCTCGCCTCGACGACCTGCGGCTGGTCCTCGGTGTCGGGCGCCTCGTTCGCGTGCTTGCCCGCGCCCCCGCCGGTCATGTCGAGCAGGCGGCGCGCCATCGCGTCGTGGCCGCCCGCCGCGAACGCGTGGCTCGCGCGCTCGTAGTCGCCCATGCGCTGGAACGCGAGCCCGAGGTACCCCCAGGCGCGCTGGTGCTTCGGGTTCTGCTCGAGCGCCTTCTCGAGCTCGAACCGCGCCTGCGCGGGCTGGCCCGTCTTGAGGTAGGAGAGCGCGAGGTTGATGCGCGGCTCGACCGCCTCCGGGTGGGCCTGGATGAGCCGCTCGTAGATCGCGATGGCGCGCGGGTAGAGCCCGAGCCGGAAGTAGACGATCCCGAGGAGGTCCTGCCCCTTCGGATCGCTCGGCTGGAGCGAGAGGGCGCGCTCGAGCTCCGCCTTGGCGGCGTGGACCCGGTTGTCCTGCAGGAGCTCGCTGCCCCGGTGCAGGTGGAACAGGAACTCCTCGGCAGCGACTTCGCGTGTGGAAGGCCGTGGGTCGTCGCGCTCGGGCATCGGAGCTAAAGCGTACACGAAAACGCAGAGCCGCCGTCAGGCGCCGGCCGCCTCGATCGCCTCGGCGAGCGTGAACGCCCCCTCGTAGAGGGCGCGGCCCACGATCACGCCGGTGACGCCGGGGATCTGCGCGAGCGCGCGGAGGTGAGCGAGCGAGCCGACTCCGCCGGAGGCCAGCACCGGGAAGCCGCACGCGCCGGCGAGCTCACGGGTGGCTTCCAGGTTGGGCCCGACCTGCGTCCCGTCACGGGAGACGTCGGTGTAGAGCAGCGCGGCGAGGGGGGCGCCGGCGAGCGCGCGGGCGACGTCGAGCGCCGTGACGGACGACACCTGCTCCCACCCCTGCACGGCCACGCGCCCGTCCTTGGCGTCGACGGCGACCACGACGCGCCCCGGGAAGCGGGCGGCGAGGTCGCGCACGAGCGCCGGGTCGTTCACCGCGGCGGTCCCGAGCACGATGCGATCGGCCCCGAGCGCGAGGTAGGCCTCGGCCGCGGCGGCGGAGCGGATGCCGCCGCCGACCTGCACGCTGCCGCCGTCCGCGACGAACGCCGCGATGACGGCGCGCACCGCGTCGGCCTGCACGGGCAGGCCGGCCCGGGCCCCCTCGAGATCGACGACGTGCAGTCGATTGCACGCGCGGCGGAGGCGGGCGGCGAGCGCCGCGGGGTCCTGGTCGTAGACGGTGACCTGATCGTAGCGCCCCTGATGGAGGCGCACGGCCTGGCCGCCGAGGAGATCGATGGCGGGGATGAGCTGCACGCCGCGCATGTAGCGCGCCTCCGCGCCGGCGGGTAGAGGCGGCGAGGGGGCTCGCGCCTCGCACCTCGCGCGGCGGGAGGCGCAGGGCGCGCGGGCGCTGCCTCATGCGCGCGAGCGCAGCCTCATGCGCGCCGGCGCTGCCTCACCACACCCCGCTGGCCCCGAGCACGACGCCCGCCGGCCCTGCCTCCAGCACCCCGGCGCGGATGCGCCTCGACGTCGCGCCGGCAGCCTGGTCGCGTTGCTTCGGCTCGGTCAGGTAGAGCACCGCCGCCGCCCCGAGCCCGGCGAGCCCGACGCCGAAGCCGATCGTGCTCACGAGCCCCGTGGTGCTCGCGCTCTCCGCGGCGCCGAGCCCCGTCGCGTCGCAGGCCGTCTCGTCGTCCACGCCGATCCCGCTGCCGCAGTGCTCCTCGACGACGCTCCTCTTGCCCAGCGTGAGCGCGCCCATCACCCCCCCGAGCACGAGCCCCGCCGCGCCGATCCCGCCCGTCGCGATCATGGCCGCTCGGCGGCCCGAGCCGGCGTTGCCCGCGTCGGGCGTCGCCGCCGCCGGTCCTTTCACCTCCAGCACGATCCGCTTCTTCTCGCCCTGGGCGATCTGGATCCGCGTCTCCTGGACAGGCCCTCCGGGCGGCGCGATCGACACCACGTGCTCGCCCGGATCCACGGGCAAGCTCACGCCCAGCATGGCGTCGCCCATCACCTGACCGTCGCGCTTCACGACGGTCCCGTCGGGGGCGTCCTCCGGCAGCGAGAGCGAGAGCTCGGGCACCAGCGGGGTCAGCTCGTCGCGTTGCTGCCTGGCCACGTTCGGCCGCTCTCCTTGCTGGACCTGCTGTGCCGGCGAGAGCCGCTGGTAGAGCGCCAGGTAGTCGCCGAAGCGCGTCACGGCCGTCGCGATGCGGCCCCACCGCGCCTCGCACGTCGCCAGCGTGAAGAGCGTCCCCGGCCTGGGGTCGAGGCGCTGGCTCGCGGCGAGCGCCTTGCAGCCCGTCTCGTACCGGCCAGCCTCCATGTCGGCGAGACCCCGGTTGAAGAGGGCTTCTGCCGTCGCGATGTCCTGCGCCGCGGCGGGCGCCGCGATGGCGAGCGGGCAGAGAACGAGAGCGAGATGGGCAATCCGGCGGAGACGACGTGTCATGGTCTGGCGCACCCAGAGGGGTCAGCGGGCGTGGTCGAGGGGCGAACGGTGATTGTGGCGGACATGGTCGCTCAATCCCGGCCGAGCAGGGGGACTCTGGTGCTGGGAGCGGAGGTCCTGGCCGGCGCTGGCGTCGCCCGCGCGGGCGAGCTGGACGCGCGCGGGGGCGCGGTCGACGCCGTGCGCGGGGGCGTGGTGCGCGGGGGCCGACGCGCGCCTGCTCCGGGTGAGGGCTGGGCGGCCTCCGCCGCGGACGCCGCCGCCGCGGACGAGGGCGCCGCGGGCTGCGGCGCGGCGGTCTGCGCGGCCTGCGGCGCGGCGGTCTGCGCGGCCTGCGGCGCGGCGGTCTGCGCGGCCTGCGGCGCGGCGGTCTGCGTCGGGATGACGGCGCCGCTCGCTGAGCCGGCGTCCGGCGCTGCGCCCGCGGACGGCTCGGCCCCGGCCCCTCCGCGGAGCAGGAGCCAGCTCCCCGCGCCCAGCGCCCCGAGCCCCAGCACGACCACCGCGGCGACGAGCGGCGTCCGGCTCGATGCTGCCGGGGCGGCCGAGGACACCGCGGTTTCCATCATGGTCGCCGAGAAGGGCACGCCCTGGGGCCGGGGCGTGGGCTCCGCCCCGAAGCTGGCGGCGCTCGTCATCGCCGGCGCCGGCGTCATCGCCGGCGCCGGCGTCGGGGAGCTCGCCGCGGACCAGGGCGGCGCGCTCGACGTGTGCACCGGCCCGCTGCTGGTCGCGGCGACGCCGAGCACCTCGGCGAGCGCCCGCACCGCCTCGGTCGCGGCGCCGAACCGCGCCGCCGGATCGACGGCCGTGGCCCGGGCGAACCACGCATCGAACGCCGGCGGCAGCGCCACCCCCAGCGCCAGCGCCCGCTGGACCGGCGGCTCCTGCGGGCCGCGGACGGCCACGAGCGCGAACGCGATCACATCGCCCGCGCCGAGCGCCTCCTGGCTCCAGTAGGGCGTCCCCACGAGCAGCGTGTACGCGAGCATCCCGAGCGCGTGGACGTCCACGGCGCCGGTGAGCTTCGCGCCGGCGCGGAACTGCTCGGGGGCCATGTAGATGGGCGTCCCGAGGCTCCGCGTGGCGCCGGCCGCGGTCCCGCCCTCGGCGATGAGCTTGGCCACGCCGAAATCGAGGATCTTCATGCGGGGCGTCCCGTCGTCCCGCTGGGTCACGAACAGGTTCTCGGGCTTCAGGTCCCGGTGGATGATGGAGGCGGCGTGGGTCCGGTCCAGGGCGAGCGCCGTCTGCTGGAGGTACGTCACGACCTCGGCGGGCGGCAGCCGGCCGGCGCGCTTGAGGCGCTGGCCCAGCTCCTCGCCGCGGAGCAGCTCCATCACCAGGAACGGCGTCCGGGTCGCCTCGTCGATGCCTGCGTCGAAGACATCGACGATGTACTCGCTCTCGATCCCCGCGGTGATCTGCGCCTCGCGCTTGAAGCGCTCGCGCATCTCGTCGCTCTGGAAGAGGTGCGGGTGCATGATCTTCAGCGCCCGGTGGCGGTTCGTCTCGACGTGCACCGCCTCGTAGACCGACCCCATCGCGCCGACGGCGAGGAGGCGCACCACGCGAACTCGGTGCGCGAAGACGGTCCCTTCCGCGAGCGTGGCCGACACGGCGGGAGCGTCGCGCGCGGCGGCGATGGCGTCAAGGATCAGGGGATCCGCGGAGCGCAGCGCGCGCGCTGTCCTCCGCGGGTCGCCGGGCGCTCGTCATCCTCTCATCGCGGCCTCGCGCAGCGCACCCCGACGCCGGCGAAGCGGCCCTTGGGGGCGCGGGGCTCGCGGGATGAAGAGAGCAGCGTCGCCTCCTCGCTTCGCCATCCTCCGCCCCGGATCGTCTTGTCCGACTCGGGGACGAGGACGGCGCAATCATCGCAGCCGGGCGGCGGATCTCCGAACGAGTCCAGCACCCACTCCCACACGTTCCCCGCGAGATCCGCGTGCTTCCATCGCCCGTCTCCTCTCGGCGACCTCGAGCCGCTGGGCCGCACGTCCGCGAGCTCGCACCCCCCGTCGTGGCCACAGCCATACACCGCGTAGCTCGGATCGGGCGTCGCGGTCGCGTCCGGGCCCGCCCACGCATACTGCCGCTGCTCGTCCCCGCCGGACGACGCATAGCTGAGCTCCGCCTCCGTGGGCAGCCGGCCGCCGTCCCATGCGCAGAACGCGAACGCGAGATACCAGCTCACGCAGTTCATCGGCAGGAGCTCGTGATCCCCGGGTTCATCCGTCCAGGTGGAGAGATCCTCGCACTGCAGCGATGCCTTCAGCGCCACCTGGTCCACGGGCATCCGGGAATCCCACGCCGGGTCCCACCCGCTGCCAGCGATCCGCGGGTGCGCGCCCACCCCTGCCGAGGGCCAGCTCACGGGATACTCCTCCACGAACGCCCGGAACCTCGCCACGTTGACCTCGAATCGATCCAGCCGGAGCTCGCTCACCGTCGCCGGGAGCGCGTCGTCGTTGTTCCGGTGGAACGCGCCCCCGGGCACCACCATGCTCGTGCAGCAGCTCTCGTCTCCGGTCGGCCCGCAATTCTTCGGCAGGTCGGCGCAGCTCGGCGGGCCCTCGCAACGCCCGTCGCTGCAGAGGGGCGCCTCGTCAGCGCACTCGGCCTCATCCCGCCATCGACCAGCCTCATCGCATCGCTGCGGCCGGTTCCCCGCGCACCGCACATCGTCCGGCGTGCACGCGCCGCCGCTGCCGCCCCCGGCCCCGCCGTCACCCCCGGCCCCGCCGTCACCCCCGGCCCCGCCGTCCACCAGGTGATAGGGCCTGTCCATTCCCGCGATCGTCGTGCAACCGCCGGCCACGAGGCACGACGCCGCCCACATCCACCGTGTCGATCTGCTCTTCATCTCACGCTCACTCTCTCTCCCTGCGACACCACCCCGTCTCCGGGCTGGACCTGCGCCGCCGCGCGGCCGGAGGCCGCCGGCGCCTCGGCACACCTCACCTCGGGCGCTCCAGGTCCCATTGCCGCCCGTGGCCGGCGTGCCGTCAAGGTCGGCGGCGGCCGCCGCGCCCGCGCCCTGGGCGAGCCCTCGACCTCGAGCCCGCGCGCCTGCGCCGTGGTCTGGCCTGACCGTCCTCTCGTCGGCGGTGGGCCCGGCCGCGGCGGAGGGGCGTCCAGCCGAGCGGGCAAAGGTTGCGTGAGCGCGGCGGGCGGATACCATCGCTCGCCGACGATGGCTGTGCTGACCCTCGAGCAGGCGGCGGTCCCGCTCCGGCAGGCGTACCGGGAGGGCCGCCTCATCCCTTTCCTCGGCGCGGGCTTCTCTGCCCCGCTCCAGCTGCCGATGTGGAAGGAGCTCGTGGGATGGATGGGCGCGGCGCTCGGCTTCGAGCCCGCGCTCTTCGAGCTGCACGGCCTGCCCCCGCAGCTCGCCGGCTTCTTCGACCGGGAGCGCCCCGGCGGCCTCGACAGCTTCATCGCCGAGATGCGCGCTCGCTTCCACGCGCGCGAGGTCGACGAGCGCCGCAGGAGCTCGCCGCAGCACAAGGCGCTCGCCCGCCGCGACTTTCCGACCATCTACACGACGAACTTCGAGCACCACATCGAGGAGGCGCTCCGGGACGCGGGCAAGCAGGCCGTCGCGCTCGCCAGGTTCGACGACTTCGCGCGGTGCCCGACCCGCGGCGTGTGCCAGGTCATCAAGTTCCACGGCGACCTCGACTCCCCCGAGACCGTGGTGCTCACGGAGACCCAGTACTTCAGCCGGCTGCGGCTCGAGGCGGCGCCCGATCAGCGCCTCCGCGCCGATCTGCTCAGCCACAGCTTCCTGTTCCTGGGCTACAGCTTCAGCGACGTGGACATCCGTTACATCTGGTACCGCATGGAGCAGATGCGCCTCGAGGGGGGCTCGCCCGGCGCGCGGCGGGCGTCGAACCGCCGCGGCTACTGGGCCACGTTCGGCGCCGGGCTCGTCCAGCCGGCGCTCCTCGAGGACTGGCACATCGACGTGATCGAGCTCGACCCGAACGACAAGACGAAGAGCGTGGTGGATCTGCTCGACGCGCTGGACGGGTGAGGGGCGGTGGTCATGGTCTATTTCGTCTCCTCGAACGAGCGGAAGCTCGAGGACATGACGCAGGTGTGGGAGGACGGCCCGACGCCCCTCCGCCTCCTCCGGCTCGACGTGCCCGAGGTCCTCTCCTCCGATCTCGACATCGTCGTGCGCGAGAAGGCCATCGCCGCCTACCGGCTGGCGCTCGTCCCGCTCTTCGTGGAGCACGGCGGGCTGTTCATCGAGCACCTGAACGGCTTCCCCGGGCCGCTCGTGAAGCCGTTCTGGGAGCGGCTGCAAGACAGGATCTGCGCCCTCATCCCCGCAGGCCTGTCGCGCGCCGCGCGGGTCGTCCAGAAGGTGTGTTATTGCGACGGCCGGACGCTCCGCGTCTACACGGGCGGCGTCCTCGGCGAGATCGCCCCCGAGCAGCGGGGAGACGAGGGGATCGACTGGGAGCCGATGTTCATCCCGGCAGGTCACACGCGGACGCTCGGCCAGATGCCCCGCGAGGACCGGCTCCGCTACTCCGCGAGCGCAGAGGCCCTGAGGGCGTTCCGGAGGGATATCGGGCTCTGACCAGCGCGGCGCCGGATGGCGCGCCTCGGGCGATCCGCGCTGGCGCCGTCACGCGCCCACCCGCCTGCCCGCCGGCTGTACAGCATGGCTGAACCGCGGGCATGCTTCATCCAGGTCTTGACTTTCGGATCACGTTGAAGTTCGTAACTCACCTGCGACCGCGGCGAGGGCAAGAGGCTGATCTCCTGGATCTCTCTTCCCCTACATCGACAAGTTGTCCCCGGTCGTCGGGGCGCGAAGGAGATCTCATGGAGTTCAGGCTGCTTGGCGGATCGGGGTTCAAGGTTCCGGTGCTGAGTCTCGGGACCGCGACGTTCGGCGGAACCAACGAGTTCTTCAGGGGCTTCGGCACGAGCGACGTGGCCGAGGCGACCCGGCTCGTGGACATCTCGCTCGAGGCGGGCGTGAACATGTTCGACACCGCCGACGTGTACTCCGACGGGCGGTCGGAGGAGATCCTCGGCGAGGCGATCAGGGGGCGGCGGGATCGGGTCATCGTCTCCACGAAGGCGACGTTCCGGATGGGCTCTGGCCCGAACGACGTCGGCTCCTCGCGGCATCATCTGATCCGGTCGGTCGAGGGGAGCCTGCGCCGGCTGCGGACGGACTACATCGATCTCTTTCAGCTCCACGGCTTCGACGCGCTCACGCCGGTCGAGGAGACGCTCCGCGCGCTCGACGATCTCGTGCGCGCGGGGAAGATCCGCTATCTCGGGTGCTCGAACTTCTCCGGATGGCACCTGATGAAGTCTTTGGCGGTGTCGGAGAGGTACGGTCTCTCGAGGTACGTGGCGCACCAGGCCTATTACTCGCTGGTGGGGCGCGACTACGAGTGGGAGCTGATGCCGCTGGCGCTCGACCAGAAGGTCGGCGCGGTGGTCTGGAGCCCGCTGGGCTGGGGGCGGCTGACGGGGAAGATCCGGCGCGGCCAGCCGCTGCCCGAGGGCAGCCGGCTCCAGACCAAGGCGACCCGCGAGGGCGGGCCGCCGATGGACGACGAGCACCTCTATCGCGTGGTCGACGCGATCGACGAGGTGGCGAAGGAGACGGGCAAGACCGTGCCGCAGATCGCGATCAACTGGCTGCTGCAGCGGCCGAGCGTCGCGAACGTGATCATCGGCGCCCGGAACGAGGAGCAGCTCCGGCAGAACCTTGGGGCCGTCGGCTGGAACCTCACGCCGGAGCAGGTCGCCAGGCTGGACGCTGCCAGCAAGACCAGGCTTCCGTATCCCTACTTCCACCAGGCCGGCTTCCAGGAGCGGAATCCGTTCCCGGCGGGCTGAGCGCGCGACGCCGTCGTCCGCTCTCCGGCGAGGCCGGCACCCCGACCGTGGTTGACCGTGGGCAACCCGACCGTGGTCGACAAGCCGATCGTGGTTGACCGTGGTCGACAACCCGACCGTGGTTGACCGTGGGCGACCCAACCGTGGTCGACAACCCGACCGAGGCTGGCCGTCGGGGCAACCCGATCGCGGTTGGCGGTCGGCCGGCGCCCGGAGCGCGGGCGTCGCCGAGGGGCGGCTCGCCGGGCCGCCGGGAGATATGGCGGCTCGCCTCCGGGAGATATGGCGGCTCGCCTCCGGGTGTGCACAATGAGCGGCCGTGCTCATTCTCTGTGATTTCGACGGGACCATCACGTGCGCCGACCTGACCAACCTGATCTGGGACGCTCACCTGCGCTATGACTGGCGGCAGACGCTGCTCGCGCCTGCGAGCGGCGAGCAGCTCACGGCGATCGAGCTCCTCCGCCGCGGCTACGCCGATGTGGATCGCCCGGAAGCCGAGCTCCTGGCCGAGCTGCGCCCCCATGCCGCGCTGCGTCCGGGCTTCGAGGAGCTGCTCGCCCTGTGCGCCCGCCGGGGGTGGGTGTTTCATGTAGTCAGCCACGGGCTGCCGTTCTATATTCGCGAGTTTCTGCCCCCGGGGACGGCGTTCTCCTGCTTCGATGCCGTCTTTGACGGGCGCTGGTGCGTGACCGTGCCGGCCACGGTCGCGCTCGGTCCCGGAGACGACTTCAAGATTCGCGTGCTCGAGCGGCTGAAGGCGGCCACGGGCGAGACGGCCACGGTCTACATCGGCGACGGTCGGCTCGACTACCCCGCGGCGCGGCGCTGTGATCGCGTGTTCGCGGTGCGGGGCAGCGCCCTCGACGCCCTCTGCGCCCGCGACGGGGTGCCGTGCTCGCCGTTCGAGCGCTTCGACGAGATCTGCGCGGCGCTCGACGGCGACGGCGAGCGCGCGCCGGGCGCGTCCGACGCCGGCCAGCCGCGGCCCTGACACGCGTTGCCTGGCACGGAACCCGCGGCCCGCGGCCGGGAGGTGCGGCCCTTTGGGGGCTCACCGGAGGGGCATGCGCTCCGGCGAGCCTCCTTTGTGGCTCGCCAGCACTTCAGCCCCTCCGGTGAGCCCCCAAGGGCCGCACCTCCCGCGGCTGCCCGCGACGGGCTCCGAGCCGGCCTCCGCGTGAAGTCCTTCCTCTGCTCTCCAGGGGGCCGCGTCGTGGCCGTGACCCCGTCGTGGCCGCAACCAGCTTGGGCCTCGCGTCAGGCACGCGAGTTGCCGTGCGCGGGCTCCGGCGCGCGGCCCGTGGCGCGGACAGGGGCTCAGGACCGCGGAACCGCACGGAAACGTACGGAAACGTGCGGAAACGACGCGCGTGGCCTGTTCGCCGCTGGCCGCTGGACAGGTCACGGCCCAAACCACGGGCGAGTCGTCTGGGACGAGCACCGTCTCCGCGTGGCACGCACGTCCGCGTGGCACGCACGCGAGATAAGTGCTAGGTTGCAGGGTTTTCTGGCCTTCCACGCATGGCCCGAGAGCAGATCGCTTATGACGGTGTCTTGCAAAGGCACGGGCAAAGCCATGACGGCGCTGTCCAGTGTGCCTGTATGAAGTGTGATTGCGATGAATGGCTTGACTTTCTAACCACATTGGTTAGTTCGTATCCGCTTAATTCGAGGTTCGCGAGAGCAGTGTAGGAGGCACGCCCGTTCGTCTTGTCCGCTGCGTGTCAGCGCCCGCGACGATGGCCATACGCCGCGCCCGGGGTGACGTGCAGCGCAGCCGACCCCTCTCCGAGCATGCGCATCGGAGCAGGGCTCAGCGCGCAGGGTGAGCGCGGCATATGAACTGTGAATTGCGGCCCCTGCGAGGGGGCCAGCAGGAGGAGATCGGCATGATCAGGCGAATGACCGGCGTGGCAATCGTGCTGTCGGCGGCTGCGTGCAGTCCCGTCCCGGATAACGAGGTCGCTGGAGAGCAAACCTCCGTCGCGATCGGAGAGCTGGGGTACGTGCGCATCGACGTGGACGCGCAGGGGATGTCCCACATCACCACATGGGACGAGAGCGTCGGCTATGGCGGCCTTTGCTATGCGATGGCGCGAGATCGGCTCTTTCAGATGGACGTGCTGCGTCGCAGCGCGCAGGGCCGCCTCGCGGAGATCTACGGGCCCGGCGACGGCAACAGCGTCCTCGACCAGGATCTCCTCGCGCGCGCTCAGGACCTCCCCGCCTTCGCCGCGGCGCGCTACGCGACGGCGACGCAGCGGACGAAGCGCGTCCTGCAGGCCTGCGCCGCGGGTGTGAACCAGTACATCCATGACGCGAAGACGTCGAGCGGCGGCCTGCCTCTCGCGTTTCAGATCCTCGGTTACGAGCCGGAGCCGTGGACTCCCAAGGACAGCGTCCTCGCCTACATTTACGTGGGCGTCACCTTCGACACCCTGACGTGGTTCACGAAGCTCGAGCGCGCCGCGGTGGCGTCCATCGCGGGGACGGAGGTCGCGACGACGCTCATCAAGGAGGCGCCGAACGAGGTATCGATGTTCGACGCCCAGGGCAACCTGAATCCGATCTCGAATTTCCTCGTGCCGCCCGGGCCGAGCGCGCCGTCGGCGACCATCATCAATCCGCCCCCCCCGTCGTGTCTGGAGGGCCCGCGTCGCCTCACGCAGCAGCTCCTCCGCATGGCGCCGTCGAGCGGCCGCGCGAGCAACGCCTGGGCGGTGGACGGGCACCTCACCTCGACCGGCAAGCCGCTCCTGGCGACCGACCCGCACTTCCCGCACTCGACGCCGTCCGCGGTCTATGTCGCGCAGCTCGAGGTGCGCGGGCAGTACAACGTGACGGGGTGGATGATGCCCGGGTTCCCCGGGTTCATCAGCGGCCACACCGAGAGCATCGCCTGGGTGCCGACGTACTCGCTGTTCGACAGCGTCGACCTGTACGTGGAGACGCTCCGCGAGAAGAGCGGAGGGGGCCAGGAGGTGCTCATCAACGGCCAGTGGAAGCCGGTCACCACGCGCGTGGAGACCATCCACGTCAAGGGGCAGCCCAGCGTGCAGCGGACGTTCCGCTCGACGCCCCACGGGCCCATCCTCAACGATGGTCTGGACGGGCTGGAGTCGTTCGGCACCCTGGCCCTCAAGTCGACCGCGGGGCAGCCCGCGTGGCGGCTCGACGGCTATTTCGAGATGCCGGCGGCGCAGAGCTGGGCTCAGTTCAGGGCGGCGGCGCTGAAGCAGAGCATCGGCTGGAATTTCATCTTCGCCGACTACGAGGGCGCCCACGGCCACATCGGCTACCAGAACTCGGGCCTCGCGCCGCAGCGCGAGAGCCCGTTGAACGCGCTCTATCCGGTGCCGGGGACGGGCGGGCACGAGTGGACGGGGTACGCGAGCACG
Organism: Sorangium cellulosum; assembly: GCF_004135735.1. GTDB lineage: Bacteria > Myxococcota_A > Polyangia > Polyangiales > Polyangiaceae > Sorangium > Sorangium cellulosum_F. Next base: position 3,284,386 of record NZ_CP012670.1, read on the forward strand.
TCCGAGCTGCCCTCGGTTTACGACCCGCCCTCGCACATCCTCGTGACGGCGAACAACCGCATGGTCCCGCGCGAGTACGCGCCGCAGGGGCGGCCGATCCACCTCGCCAACTACTGGGACCTGTCGTGGCGCGCGCAGCGGATCATGACGCGCCTCACGTCGGCCACGCAGCCGCTCACGCCGCAGGACATGGCGTCGATCCAGCTCGACACGCAGACCACGATCGGGCTGCCGCTGCGCGACAGCTACCTGGCCGCGCTGGGGCGCGCCGGGCTGCCGGCGAACGATCCCAGCGCGGCCGCGGCGGTGGCGGCGCTGGCGCAGTGGGACGGGAACGCCGCGGCGAGCAGCCAGGGCGCGGCGATCTACGAGATGCTCACGCTGATCCTGCTGCGCAACACGGTGCGGGACGTGATCGGCCCGGACGAGTACGCCATCTTCGCGCCCAGCGTGTTCCTCACGAACCAGCTCAACGGGCTGATCGACGTGCTCGAGAACCCGCGGGCGCCGTATTTCGGCATCACCGCGGGCGTGGATCCCGGCGCCGCGCGTGACGAGGCGGTGCGCGATGCGCTGGGCGAGGCGGACGCGATGCTCCGCGACGCCATGGGCCCGGACGTGAGCACCTGGACCTGGGGCGACATCCATGAGCTGACCTACAACCATCCGCTCGCGGGGGAGGACGCGCGCTTCGCCATCGGCACGTTCCCTGCCACCGGCGACGTGGCGACGGTCAACCTGGGTGGATGGTTTGCGAACGTCGGGATCCTGGCGCTCCCGCCCGGGGACTTCGAGGCCGCGGGCGGCGTGCGGGCGGCGCTCGATCAGGATGCGCTCAGCGCGACGCGGCTCGTCTGGAACCTCGCGTCGCCTGACGGCTCGCTCGGGGTGATGAGCACGGGGTACAGCGGAGATCCTCGCACGGGCCACTACGCGGACCACGCCGAGGTGTGGAGGTCTGGGCAGATCTTCCCGCTGTCGTTCACGTCCGCGCTCCCGTGAGCCGGGGACGCTCCGGGCCGACGGCACGACCCGTCCGCCGGGCACGGCCGGACCGTGCTTGAGGTGTCGGAGGTGTCGACCCAACGGACCGTGGTCGGGTCGCCCGGTTGCTTCAACGCGGGTCGGCCTGGCCCCGGCCCTCGCCGCGGGTCGGCCTGAGCCTCACGGGGCGACCCGCGACGGGGCCGGGGCGGCCCGCGACGGGGCCGGGGCGGCCCGCGACGGGGCCGGGGCGGCCCGCGACGGGGCCGGGGCGGCCCGCGGCGGGGCCGAGGCTTGCCCTGGCCCCTGCTGGGGAGCCCTCCTTGACGTACGCCGACGCCGCACCAGACGAAGCAACGAGGGTATGGCGGCGGCGACACCGGGAGCTGGGGACATCACCGTGAGCGCCTGCGGAATCAGCGACGCTGGGCGGGTCCGCAAGAACAACGAGGACAAGCTCCTCATCGCGCGCCTCGCGTCGATCGCCAAGACCGCGCCGCCGGCCCGCGCGGTCACCTTCGAGGCCAGCCATCCCGTCCTGCTCGCCGTCTCTGACGGGATGGGCGGCGCGGCCGCCGGCGAGATCGCCAGCGCCCTCGTGGTCGAGGCGCTGCGGCGGGCCATGGCATCGGCGCGCGGAGACTGGGATGACGCGACCCGCACGGCCGTGGAGCGAGCGAACCGCGAGGTGTGGCGAGCCTCCCGGCAGCCCGGCCGTCATGGCATGGGGGCCACGCTCACGGCGATCTGCGTGCACGGGGCGGAAGCACATATCGCCGAGGTCGGCGATTCGCGCGCCTATCTGATCCGCAGCGGCCAGATCCGCCAGATCACGCACGATCAGAGCTTCGTGCAGGTCCTCCTCGACGCCGGCGTGATCCGGCCCGAGGAGGCGGAGCAGCACCCGATGAGGAGCGTGCTCCTCCAGGCGATGGGCCTGGGCCCCAACGTCAAGGCGAGCGTCGCGCGGCTCGAGCTGCGGCGCGGGGATCGTCTCCTGCTCTGCTCGGACGGCCTGTCGAACAAGATCCCGGCCGATGAGCTGCTCGCGATCATCGACGCGGGGCCGTCGCTCGCGGCGGCCTGCAAGCGGCTCGTCGCCCTCGCCAACGAGCGCGGCGGAGAGGACAACATCACCGCGCTCATCGCCGAGCTCCGCGGCGAGGGGCTCACGCCGCCGGTGAAGGGCGAGAGCATGACCCAGACCCTCCACACCGTCACGGAGTTCGAGCCGGACACGAAGATCTGAGCTCCGGAGGATCGCCCCGCGGGCAGGGGCGGCCCAGCCTGCTGGATCGACCGGCGCGCTCCGCGCGCGGGCGCCGAGGTGAGCCCCGAGCGCGCTGCCCCACCGTCGCTCGCGCCGTCGTGCTAGGGGCGAGCGGACAGGACAGGAGAGCGCGCATGACCTCGGGGCCCTTTCGCGGCGTCGCCTTCGATCTGGACGGGACCCTCCTGCGGTCCGACCACTCGATATCGCAGGAGATGCGGTCGCTGTGCGCGACGCTGGCCGGGCAGGGCCTCCTGGTGACGCTGATCAGCTCACGACCGCCCCGCTCGGTGGAGCAGATCGTCCGCGACCTCGGGCTGGAGAGCCCGTGGGCAGCCCTGAACGGCGCCATCCTCTGCGCGTCCGGCGCCGTCATCGACCGCTCGCCGCTGCCGGCGGAGGCCGTCGATCACATCCTGGCGCGCCATGGCCGCGACGCGCGGGTCAGCGTGAGTCTCTATGCGGGGTTCGACTGGATCGTTCGAGCCATGGACCGGCGCGTCGGCATCGAGGCCGAGATCGTCGGTTTTTCGCCCACGGTCGAGGCCGGCTTCGCGGGCCGCCCCGTCGCCGACAAGATCCTCCTCATCACGGACGCGGGGAGCGGCGACGGCGCCCGGATCGCCGAGGAGCTCGCGGCGCTCGGCGACGGCGTCGCGGTCGCGCGCTCGAAGGAGAATTACATCGAGATCACGCGCGGCGACGTCGACAAGGGGCGCGCGCTGGGGTTCATCGCCGGCTCCCGCGGGCTGTCGGCGCGGGACCTGGTCGCGGCCGGGGACGGCGAGAACGACGCCCCGATGCTGGCGCGCTGCGGCCTGCCGATCGCGATGCGGCACAGCCCACCGTCGCTCAAGGCGGTGGCCGAGCTGATCGTCGGCAGCAACGACGACGACTCGCTCCCCCGCGCCGTCGGCCGCGTCTTCGGCGCCATGAGGCCGCAGCGCCGATGAGGCCGCAGCGCCGATGAGGCCGCAGCGCCGATGAGGCCGCAGCGCCGATGAGGCCGCAGCGCAGGCGGCGCTCAGAGGTGCTTCGGCGGATTCAGCTTCTGGTCCGCTGCCCGCCTTTGAACGAGCGCCTTGGCCTTCTCGTACAGGACCCGGAGCCGCCCGCCCTCGGGCTCCCAGTACTCCGCGCGCTCGACGCTCAGCTTCAGGAAGGCTGCGTGGGGGTGGTCCGGGCCGTCTGGCAGCCACGCCTTCCACGACGGCTTCCAGAGGCTCCGGATCTTCTCCTGGTTCCTCTCGACGGCGGCGCGCGCCGAGATCGAGATGTACGCCCGGTCCCGCGGCCTGTAGCAGCAGACCGCGACCTGGTGCTCGCGGTCGATCTCGCCGGTCTTCGCGGTCTCTTCCTGCGTCACGAACCAGAGATCGCAGTCGCCCAGCTCGGCCGGATCCTGGATCTCCATCGGCCGCCCGCGCAGCAGCCCCTCGGGCGTCATCGTGACGAGCATGGCGGTGTCGAACTCCCTGAGCAGCGCCCGCAGCTCGCTCATGGATCCGTGGGCGTGAGCTCCGGCTCCAGGATCTCCACTCTGGTGTTCCATGACCACAAAGCTGGTCCGCGCGCCCCGACCCGCAAGGATGGGAGAGGCCGTATCCCACCTGCGCCGCGTCCCGGGCCGCGCTCCGGCGCCGCCCGAGGCGGCGGCCCGGCCGTGCCGCGCCGCCGCCCGGGGCCGTGTGAGGAGAGCCGGAGTCCGCCCGCGCCGGTTCAGACGGCTCACTTCGCGAGGTTTGCTCATTCGCGCAACGCGATGCGACGTTTCGAAGCGCGTCCGCTCGGCAGATACGGCCCTCCGCGAGCCGCTTCCGTGCCATTCGACGGAGGCGCGTCGGCGGCACGCGTCATGCTCCATGCGGAGAAACACGTCAACTCGGCCCAGCAGGTTCTGCCATGCCCGCGGTTTGCAACGAACTCGATGAGCGCATTCCCACCGCACTCCTCCGGGGCGACACGGCCCGGCTCCGGGAAGACTTCCTCATGCTCGCCGCGCACGAGCTCAGGACGCCCCTGACCTCGCTCCTCTTGCAGCTCCAGCTGACGAAGCGGATGAGCGAGCGCGATCCCGAGAAGACGCCGGCCTGGGCGGCGGCGATGCTCGCGGTCTTCGACCGCCAGCTCGGGCGGCTCGTCCGGCTCTGCGACGACATGTTCCAGGTGAGGCACACCGAGATCGAGCTCCGCGCCCCGGCCCTCGAGCTGGTCGACCTCGTCGTCCTCGTCCGCGAGGTGGTCGCGACCGCGGTCGCGCAGCGGCCCGCCGCGCGCGGCGCGATCTCGATCGCGGCCGACGGCGCGGTGATCGGTCAGTGGGACAGGTCCCAGATCGAGCGCATGGCGTTCCACCTCATCAAGAACGCGATCACCTTCGGCGAGAACAAGCCGATCGCGATCGAGGTGCGGGCGACGCGCGCGCGGGCGCGGCTCGTCGTGCGCGATCACGGCATCGGGATCGCCCGGGAGGATCAGGCCCGGATCTTCGCGCGCTTCGAGCGGGCGGTCCCGGTGGAGCACTTCGGCGGCCTGGGGCTCGGCCTGTACATCGCGCACGCGGCGGCTCGCGCGCACGGCGGCGTGATCCGCGTCGAGAGCGAGCTGGGCCGGGGCGCGGCGTTCATCGTCGACCTCCCCCTCGCGCCACGATCACCGGAGCGCGGCCGCCGCGCGCGGGCGCGCCGCACCGGCCAAGCGCGCGCGCCGGACCGCTCGCCCCCGTCGGGCCGCGCGCTCCCGCCGCGCCGCGGCCACGGCCGGCGCGCGCCCGCCCCGCCCCAGGTCGAGCACCTGAAGCTCGCGCACCTCAAGGTGGCGTATCAGCACCAGCGCCCGCCGCGGCACTCGTGACGCCGCGGGCGCCGGCCGCGCGCGGGGGGTGGGGCGCGTCAGCCGGCGAGGAAGCGGGCGAGCAGCCGGAGGCCCGTCTCCTGGCTCTTCTCGGGGTGGAACTGCGTCGCGGTCACGTTGTCGCGCTCGATCGCCGCGGTGATCCGGTGCGGGCCGTGCTCCGTCGTCGCGGCGACCAGCGCCGGCTCGCTCGGGACGGCGTGGTAGCTGTGGACGAAGTAGACGTACGGGCTCTCGCCCGAGAACACGCGGAGCGGGCCGCTGGCTTCCCGGGTGAGCGTGATGCGGTTCCATCCCATGTGGGGGATCTTGATCCCGACCCAGGGCCCCGCGGCCGCGGCGCTCGACTCGGCCGCCGCGGCGGGCGGCTCCGGCGTGAGGCGCTCGACGATGCCGGGGAACACGCCGAGCCCGCGCGCGCCCTCGGCCTCCTCGCTCGCGTCGAAGAGCGCCTGCATGCCGAGGCAGATGCCGAGGTAGGGCGTGCCCTTCCGGATCTGCGCGCGCAGCGCGTCGCCGATGCCGGCCTGGAGCGCGGCCGCGCAGTCGCGGAAGGCGCCCTGGCCCGGCACGACCACCTTGTCGGCCCGCGCGATGACCTCGGGATCGCGGGTGCGCGTCACCGCGCACGGCGCCCCGGCGTCGCCGGCGGCCTGGAGCAGCGCCCGCTCCACCGAGCGCAGGTTCCCCATCCCGAAATCGACGAGCGCGATCGCGTGCATGGTCACAGGCTCCCCTTGGTGGACGGGATGCCGGCGACGCGCGGCTCGATCCGGGTCGCCTTCATCAGCGCCTTGGCGAAGGACTTGAAGCAGATCTCGACGATGTGGTGCAGGTTGTCCCCCTCGATCAGCCGGACGTGGAGGTTCGCGCCCACGCCGCGCGCGAAGCCCTCGAAGAACACGGGGGCGAGCTCGACGTCCCAGGTGCCGAGCTTCGCCTTGGGCAGCGGCACGCGCCAGACGAAGTACGGCCTGCCGGAGAGATCCAGCGCGCACTGCGCGAGCGCCTCGTCCATGGGGAGCGTCGCCTCGCCGTAGCGCGCGAGGCCCGCCTTGTCGCCGAGCGCCTGCTGCACGGCCGCGCCCAGGGTGATGCCGCAGTCCTCGGTGGTGTGGTGGCCGTCGATCTCGACGTCGCCCTCGGCCTGGATCGTGAGGTCGAAGAGGCCGTGGCGGGCGATCTGATCGAGCATGTGCGTGAGGAAGGGGAGGGGCGTCCTGATCGAGGAGCGACCCTGACCGTCGAGATCGATCTCGATGCGAATGTCGGTCTCGCGCGTCTTGCGCTCGACCCTGGCGATGCGGGGCATGGCGCGCATGGTAGTCGTCCGAGGCCGCGCTGGGGAGCGCCACGGATGAGCCCCCTCGCGGCGCGGCGCGGACGGCTCCGGGGGGCCTGCCGCATCGGCGTGGAGCCAGGGACGAGCTCGGCCGATGCGGTACTAGGATGCCGGCGTGGGATGGAATAGGGTGGCCCCCCCTGGGCCGCCCGGCCGCGACGCGATCGAAACCCGGAGCCCGATCGAGCGGCCACTCCGATCACGATCAGGTCACCCTCAATGAGCTTGCCTGGAAGACAAGGGATCTCGCGGCGGGGTCGCCGGTATCATTGCCTCTGCGCTGCGCTCGCGGCCGGCGGCGCCGCGCTCGCGGGGCCAGCGACCGCCGCGGCCCAGCCTGCGCCGCCTGCCGCGAGCGCGGCGCCGCCTGCCGCGAGCGCGGCGCCGCCTGCCGCGAGCGCGGCGCCGCCTGCCGCGAGCGCGGCGCCGCCTGCCGCGAGCGCGGCGCCGCCTGCCGCGAGCGCAGCGCCGCCTGCCGCGAGCGCGGCGCCGCCTGCCGCGAGCGCGGCGCCGCCTGCCGCGAGCGCGGCGCCGCCTGCCGCGAGCCGCCTCGATCTCCAGGTGAGCGAGGCAGGCGCCACGGTCCTCGTCGACGGTGAGGTGGTCGGCGAGACCCCGCTGCGTGAGCCCGTGCTGCTCGACGTCGGCACGCGCAGGATCCGGGTGACCAAGGAGGGCTTCAAGGACGTCGAGGTCGTCCGGCAGGTGTCGGGCGACGGCGTCGTCACGGTCACGGCGACGCTCGAGGAGGAGGTCCACCGCGGGCGGCTCATCGTCACGGCCGGGCCGACGGACGTCATCTCCGTCGACGGCAGGGTGGTCGGCCGCGGCGCGTACGACGGTCCGGTGCCGAGCGGCGCGCGCGCGCTCCGCGTCACGGCGCCCGGCATGGTGCCGCACGAGTCCGAGGTCGTGATCTCGGACGACCAGACGCGCCGGGTACAGGTCTCGCTCGTGCCGCAGGCCAAGAAAGGGCAGATCGAGAGCTGGATCTGGCTCGGCGGCGGCCTCCTGGTGCTCACGGGCGCGCTCCTGTTCAGCCTCGGGACCTTCCAGGCCCCGCCGCCGGTCGACGGCAACACGTCGCCAGGCTCGGTCCCCCTGTCCGCGCCGGGCGGCGTGTCCTTCTCGATCCCGCTCGGAGGCGGCCGGTGATCCATCCCCGCCGGATCGCGCTGGCCGCGCTCGCGCTCGCGTGCGGAGGCTGCTCTCCGCCCGACGAGATCGTCGTCGCCGTCCCGACGGATCTCAAGCTGCCCGAGGACATCGACACCCTGCAGATCCAGGTGTTCGAGGGCGCCACGTCCCGGTTCTCCGCGGCCTACGAGCGGCTCGGCGCGCCCGACGCCGCGGCGCGCTTGCCGGTGACCCTCGGCTTCTACTCCAGTACCGGCGGGGGCGACTCCATCCGGATCCAGGTCGCGGGTCGCGCCGGCGGTGCGCGCGGCGCGGTGCGCATCCTGCGCGAGGCGGTCACGAAGATCCCGCAGGATCGCGTCGCGCTCCTGACGATGCCGCTCTACTTCCTCTGCGACGGCTCGGGGCGCGACGACGGGAACGGCGACGTCGTGAACCGGGTCTGCGGGGAGGGGCAGACCTGCGTCGCGGGGAGGTGCGCGCCGAGCGCGGTCGACGCGAGCGCGCTGCCCGACTACTCGGCCAAGGCGGTCTACGGCGGCGGCTCCGGCTTCGGGAGCGGCGATTGCTTCGACGTGACGGCGTGCTTCGACGGGGCCGCGCCGGCGGAGGTCGACGCCGCGGCGTGCTCCATCGAGGCCGACGGCGAGCCGAACGTGGCGCTGCGGACCGAGGGCGACGGGATCTGCGGGGACGACGGTTGCCTGGTGGCGCTCGACGCCGGCAGCCCCGACGGTTTCCAGCCGGAGGACGGTCGGGTGCGGCTGCCGCCGGCGGTGTGCGACCAGCTCGCGTCGGGGAAGGTGACCGGCGTGGTGACGGCGCCCGTCACGGCGGAGTGCCCGCAGAAGAGCGTCGGGCTTCCGACGTGCGGGCCGTGGTCGGCGTCCGGCTCGGAAGCGCCCTAGGTCTACGGCCGCACGCCGGTGAGCCATCAGGGCACGATGCCGCGACCCCCCAGCGGTCGCCGACGTTCACGTTCACGTTGGTGACCGCTGGGAGGGTGGCCGTCGTTCACGTTGGTGACCACGTTGGTGACCGCCGGGCGGGTGGCCGTTCGGGCTTCGGGCCCCGAGCGCGACTGGACGAGCTTGGGTAACGGTGAACCCCGGTGCCCCGGCGGGCGTCCCCCCACGCGCCGCTGCATGCCGGAGGGCGTCCCCCCACGCGCGGCTGCATGCCGGCGGGCGTCCCCCCACGCGCGGCTGCATGCCGGAGGGCGTCCCCCCACGCGCGGCTGCATGCCGGCGGGCGTCCCCCCACGCGCGGCGGCGCGCCGGCAGGTCCAGCTCTCCGGCCGTCCAGGGCCTGCGCGCTCGGGGCCGCGTATGCTATGGCCGGACGGGTGAAGCGCACGGCCCTCCTCCTGTTCTCCCTCGCGCTCGCCGCGTGCGGATCGAGCTACGCCCAGCAGGGCCCCAGCGACGTGCTCCGGGCCTACGCGCAGGCGCTCCAGGAGGGGCGCGTCGACGCGGCCTACCGGCTGCTCTCGGACGAGGCCAAGCGCTCCATGTCGCTCGAGGCCTTCCGGCGCGCGGTCCGGGAGAACCCGGACGACGCGCTCGAGATCGCCCGCGCGATCGCGCGCCCCGCGGCCGATCCGGTCGTGACGTCGACCGTCACCCTGCCGAACGGCGAGGAGCTCCTGCTCGTCTTCGAGGGGGGACGCTGGCGCCTCGACGCGGCGGCCGTCGACCTGTACGGCCAGGCCACGCCCCGGCAGGCGCTCGTCGGGTTCCTGCGGGCCTTCGAGCGCAGGCGCTACGACGTGATCATGCGCTACGTTCCCGACGCCGAAAAGGAAGGGCTCGGCGACCGCGGCCCGTCGCTCGGCGATCGCGCTCCCGGCGAGGCGGGCGCCGCCGGCGAGGCGGGCGCCGCCGGCGAGGCGGGCGCTCCCGGCGAGGCGGGCACAGCCGGCGAGGCGGGCGCGCCGCCGGGAAGCGCAGCGGGACGCGCGGGCGCTGACGCGACGCAGAAGCCCGAGGGGCGGCCGGGGACCGTGGGGGCGGCAGGGACGGCGCAGCTCACGCCCGAGAAGCTGAAGGCCGCCTGGGAAGGGCCGCAGAAGGAACAGATCAACCGGATCGTCCAGGCGATCAAGGCCGCGCTGCCGACCGCGACCATCGAGGAGACCGGGGACAGCGCATCCATGGCCTACGGCGCCGGCGGCACGGTCGCCTTCATCCGCGAGCACGGGGTCTGGAAGATCAAGGACTTCTAGCGGCGCGCTCGCGTCATGGCTTCGAGAAGAGCGCTGTACTAGGGTTGTCTGCATGCCGACCGGCGATCCTCCTTCGCGAACGCCCCCCTCGCCAGACGCCGACAGCGTCCCGATCCTCCCGCTCCGCAACTCGGTGCTGTTCCCGATGTCCGTCGTGCCGATCAACGTCGGCCGGCCGCGGAGCGTCCGCCTCGTCGAGGACCTCCTCGGCCGCGAGCGGGCGCTCGTCGGCGTGATCAGCCAGCGGTCGCCCGACGTCGACGAGCCGACGTTCAAGGAGCTCTACTCGGTCGGGACCATCGCGCGCGTGGTGAAGGTCATCCGCCTCGGCCCGAACAACTACTCGGTCGTGCTGAACGGGCTCGGCCGGTTCCGGGTGAAGGCGGCGTTCGCGCTCGAGCCGTACATGCGCGCGCGCATCGAGCGCATCCCGGAGTCGCTCGTGCGCGACGTGGAGCTCGACGCGCTCGGCGCCGGCCTGCGCGAGGCGACGCGCGAGGTGCTCGGCCTCATGCCGAACCTGCCGCGCGACACGGCCGGCATCCTCGACAACGTGCGCGAGCCCGGCGCGCTCGCGGACCTCATCGCCTCGAACTTCCCGCAGGCCCAGGCCTCGGTCGCCGACAAGCAGGAGATCCTCGAGGCGTTCGACGTGAAGGCGCGCGTCCGCCTCGTGCTCGCCATGGTCGGCCGGCAGCTCGAGGTGCTGCGGGTCAAGAAGGAGATCTCCTCCATGGTCCAGGAGGAGATGGGCAAGTCGCAGCGCGAGTACATCCTCCGGCAGCAGATGAAGTCGATCAAGGAGGAGCTCGGCGAGGGCGGCGACGACGACGAGATCGACGAGCTGCGCGAGCGCATCCGCCGCGCGAAGGTGCCGGCCGAGGTCGACAAGGTCGTGCGCAAGCAGCTCAGCCGGCTGCGCTCGATGGCGCAGCAGTCGGCCGAGTTCAACGTGACCAAGACCTACCTCGAGTGGATCGCGGATCTGCCGTGGTCCAAGACGACGGTGGACAAGCTCAGCGTCGAGGACGTGCGGCGCTGCCTCGACGAGGACCACCTCGGGCTGGAGAAGGTGAAGAAGCGGATCGTCGAGTACTCGGCGATCCGGCAGCTCCGGACGGACAAGAAGGGGCCGATCCTGCTCTTCATCGGGCCGCCCGGCGTGGGCAAGACCTCGCTCGGCAAGTCGATCGCGCGCAGCATGGGGCGGCGCTACGAGCGCATCGCGCTCGGCGGCGTGCGCGACGAGGCGGAGATCCGCGGGCACCGGCGCACGTACGTGGGCGCGCTGCCGGGGCGCATCCTGCAGGCGCTCAAGAAGGCGGGCACGAAGAACCCGGTGCTCGTGCTCGACGAGGTCGACAAGATGGGCGTCGACCTGCGCGGCGATCCGGCCGCGGCGCTGCTCGAGGTGCTCGATCCCGAGCAGAACTCGACCTTCCAGGACCACTACCTCGACCTGCCGTTCGACCTGTCGCAGGTGATGTTCCTGGCGACCGCGAACAACTGGGACGGCATCCCGGGGCCGCTCGTCGACCGCATGGAGGTCATCGAGGTGCCCGGCTACACCCGCACCGACAAGCTCGGCATCGCGCGGGAGTTTTTGGTGCCGAAGCAGCTCTCGGCGCACGGGCTCACCGACGAGCGCCTCGAGTTCACGGAGCACGGCATCGCGTCGATCGTCGACCACTACACGCGTGAGGCCGGCGTGCGCGGCCTCGAGCGGCAGATCGCGGCGGTGTGCCGCGCGACGGCGGTGAAGGTCGCCGAGGGCCAGGACGTGCGCGAGGTGGCGACGCCCGAGCACGTGGAGCAGGTGCTCGGCCCGCACAAGCACCGCCCCGAGCTCGCCGAGCGGACGCTCCAGCCCGGGGTCGCGACCGGCCTCGCGTGGACCCCGGCGGGCGGCGAGATCCTCTTCATCGAGGCGACGCGGATGCCGGGCAAGGGCAACGTGGTCCTCACGGGCAACATGCGGAACGTGATGCAGGAGTCGGCGAGCACGGCGGTGAGCTTCGTGCGCAGCAAGGCCGACCGCCTGCACCTCGACCCGCAGTGGCTGAAGGAGATCGACCTGCACGTGCACATCCCGCAGCACGGCACGCCGAAGGACGGGCCGAGCGCCGGGGTGACGATGTTCTCCGCCGTGGCCTCGCTCCTGCTCGGCGCGCCGGTGCGCAGCGACGTCGCGATGACGGGCGAGATCTCGCTGCGCGGCCGCGTGCTGCCGGTGGGCGGCATCAAGGAGAAGCTCCTGGCGGCCCACCGCGCGGGCATCCGCCACGTGCTCATCCCCGCCAAGAACCGGCGGGATCTCGAGGACGTGCCGCAGGACGTGAAGGACCAGGTCCAGATCACGCTGATCTCCTCGATGGAGGAGGTCCTGCCCCTCGTGCTCGAGCCGCCGCGCCGCGCGTCGTCGCAGAGCGCGGCGCCGGACGAGCGCGAGGAGCAGGCCGGCGCCTGACCGGCCCGGCGTCGGTACCGGCTCGCATCGATCCATCCATCGACGGCACCGTCCGCGGCCGGCTAGCCGTGGCACGCCCGCACGAACCCGCAGCGCAGCCGGCGGCACGCGTCGCTCGGCGCCCCGTCGAACCGGCCCTCGCCCGTCGCCTCGGCGAGGCGCTCCGCGAGCCGGGCGAGCTCGAGCTCGAACCGCGCGTGCTCGTCGTCGGCGATCGCCCCGCCCGGGCCCGAGGCCGTGAGCCACGCGGGCTCCTCGGCCGCGCCGAGGAACAGCACGCCCGCCCGGACCGGGCGGTCCGGGTGGCGCCTCCTCAGCGCGAGCGCGGCGGCGCGCAGGCGGAGCTCGTAGGGCGCGAGATCGGCCCGCGGCCGCGCGCGCTTGTACTCGATCACGTCGACGGAGCCGCCCGGGTGCAGCACCGCGCAGTCGATCGCGAGCGACAGCGCGAGCGCCGCCCCCCGCCGCTGCCCGGCCCTGGGGGCAGGGGGCTCCACGTCCAGCACGAGCGCCTCCTCGCGGACGAGCGTGGCCTCCTGGTCCCGCACCCGCCGCGCGTACGGACCCGAGAGGAAGCGCGCGATGCCCTCCGCGGTGCGCAGCGCGTCCGGGCTGCGCGACGAGAGCCCCTCGAAGGCGAGCCGCGCGAGGACGTCCGCGGCGTCCGTCGGCTCCCCCCAGCGCGCGCGCGGCCAGCGCTGGAGCACCCGGTGGGCGGCGCGGCCGGGGGGGCGCGGGTCCGCGCCGTCCTCGAGCTCGACCCGCTCCTCGCCCGGCAGCTCGGGCGGGCCCTCGACGTCGAACAGCCCGAGCTGGCCCTCACCGGCGGGCTCGCCGATCCCGAGGAGGTGCCGGAGGCGGAAGCGGCGCGCGCACCCCTGGAACGTCGAGAGCGATGCGGCCGCGATCCGCACGATCTCTGCGCGCGCGGGCGAAGGCGACGGCGCCGCCCGGGGGAGCGGCGCGGCGCGCGCGTACGCGTCGGTGCCAGGGGCGGGCGGCCTCGCCTCCGCGAGCAGCGCGCGCGCGTCGAGCGTGGCGCCGATCGTGGCCGCGAGCGGGACGTCGGCGTCCGCGGCGCCGTCGGGCGCGGGGCGGGGCGCGGCGTCCGCGGCGCCGTCGGGCGCGGGGCGGGGCGCGGCGTCCGCGGCGCCGTCGGGCGCGGGGCGGGGCGCGGCGTCCGCGGCGCCCTTCAACGTGAGCCACGCCGAGCCGCTCCGCGGCCTGGCCGCGGTCCCGACGAGCACGAGCTCGCGGCGGGCGCGGGTGATCGCGACGTACGTGAGCCGCTGCCGCTCCGCGCGCTCCCGCGCCCGCACCTCGGCGCGCGCCGCCTGGAGCGCGGGCGTGCTGATGGGCAACGACGGCCCGAGCGCCGACGCCTCGGCGTCGTAGAGCGAGCCCGCGCGCGCCGGCCGGTCGCCGCGCCGCGCGTAATGGCGCACGAGCAGCGCGGCAGGGCGGTCGCCCGCGGCGGGGACGTAGCTCAGGCCGGGCTGCGCCGCGCGGGGCTCCGCGTTCAGATCCAGGAGCACCACGGCCGTGAAGTCGAGCCCCTTGCTGGCGTGGATCGTCGTGAGCCGCACGGCGTCGTCCTCGGGCGAGAAGACGGCGGCCTCGGGCTCGTCCGCGTCGTCGCGGATGCGGCGCTCGAGCCACCGGACGAAGCTCGCGAGCGAGCCCCCGCGCCGGCGGGCGATGGAGATGAGGCGATCGACGTTGCCGAGCCGGGCCTGGGCGCGGGGGAGCGCGGCGAGCACGCGGTCGAGGTCGAAGGCGGAGACCGCGGCGCGGATCGCCTCGCCGGGCGTGGCGCGGAGCGCGGCGCGGCGCACGCCGGAGAAGCGGGCGCGGAACGCCTCGAGCCGCTCGCGATCGGCCGCGGAGAGCCGCGCGAGCGCGGGGAGGGGGGGCGCGTCGCCGGGCTCGACGCCGTCCGGCGCGCGGCCCCCGTGCGCGGCGGCGGCGCTCGGCCAGCGGCCGAGGAGCGGGACCGTGAGGCCCCGGCCCGGCGGCGCGAGGATCGCGAGCGCCGTGTCCGAGAGCGCCACCACCGGGCCGCGGAGCACGGCGGCGAGCGCCAGGCGGTCGCGCGGGTCGAGCAGCAGGCGGAGGAGCGCGGCCACGTCGCGGATCTCGGCCGCGTCGAAGAGCGCGCGGCCCGCGACGACGTACGGCACCTCGAGCCGGGCGAGGGCGAGCTCGACGAGCGGGAGCGTGCTCCGGCGCCGGGCGAGCACGGCGACGTCGCGGAAGCGCAGATCGCCGCCCGCGGGGCGCTCCCCCGCGTCTCCGCCCCCGCCGCGCACGCGCCGCGCGATGTAGGCAGCGGCGATCAGCGCCTCGCGCAGCGGTCCGCTCGCGTCCCGGACGAGGGCGTCGACCCCGTCGGGGGCGCCGCCCTCGTCCGCGATGAGCACGACCTCGGTCGGGCCCTGCGCGGCGCCGCCCCGCGCCGGCGCCGCGACGAGGTGCTCCGCCGCGCTGTACGCGATCTCGAACTCGCGCAGCGCAGGCCCTGCCGCGGCGGCGCTGTCGCGCTCGCCGCGCGCCTCGCCCGCGCCCCCCGCCGGCGCCGCGGGGGCGCGATCCTGGGCGAAGTCGCGCGCCGAGAACGCGTTGATGAACGCGAGCAGCTCGGGCGTCGACCGGCGGCTCTCGCGGAGCGCCACGAAGTCGGCGCTCGGCGCCGGGGACCACAGCGAGGGCGCGAGCTCGAGCGCGCGGCCCGCGGCGGCGCCCGCGAGCTCCGCGCAGACGCGGCAGAAGATCGAGACGTCGGCCCCGCGGAAGCCGTAGATCGACTGCTTCCGATCGCCGACCAGGAACAGCCCGTGCCCCCACAGGCCCGCCGCCGTGGGGGCGACGCCCGGAGGGCGCGCGAGGGCGGCGTCGCCCCGCTCGCGCAGGAGGTAGACGAGATCGCGCTGCACCGCGCTCGTGTCCTGGAACTCGTCGACGAGCAGCACGTCCACGGACTCGCGCACCGAGGCGCCGATCGCCGGGTCGTCGCGCAGGCCGTCGCGCGCGGCGCGCAGGAGATCCCCGAAGCCGAGGCCGCCCTCGGTGCGGCGGATGACCGCGAGGCGCTCGCGGATCTCTTCCAGCAGATCGAGGACCCGCGCCTCGACGCCCGACAGCGCGGGCCCCTCGCGGAGGAAGGCGACGAGGTGCTGCGCCTTGTCCCGGAGGGTGTCGCCCGGCAGCGCCTCGCGGAAGGCGAGGAGCGCCTCGTCGGCCGGCGTGCACTTGCTCTTGTGCGGCTTGCGCTGCGTCAGGAGCTCGACGAGCGCCCCGCCCGCCTCGCGGGCGGGGAACGGCGCGCCGGGGCCCTCGCGGCCGAGCGCCGCGGCGAGGGCGGAGGCCGGCCCGCGGAACGCCGCGCTGCCGAGCGCCGCGCTCTCGGCCGCGAGCCGGTGGAGCTCCCGCGAGAGCGCGCGGGCCTCGGCGGCGTGATCCGAGAGGGCGAGCCTCCGCGGCGTGAGCCCGTCCTCGTCGAGCCGGTCGAGCAGCCGCGTGACCTCGCGCCGCGCCGCCTCCACGCCGCCCGTGGCGGCGACGAGCGCGCGCGCGGCCTCGGCGCGCTCGCCCCCCTCGGCGAGCGCGCGGCTCAGCGCCTCGTCGACCGCGAGATCGCTGAGCGCCTGCGCCTCCTCCTCGTCGAGGATCCGGGCGGAGGGCGAGAGCCCCATCGCGATCGCGTGCCGATCCACGATCTGCTTGGCCACGCCGTGGAGCGTGTCGATGCGCGCGGCGGGGAGCCGGGCGAGCGCGTCCTCCGCGCGCCGCCTGAGCTCGGCGAGGGGCGGCGCCGCGCCGCCGCCCGCGACGGCCCGCTGCCGCGCGCGGAGGATGTCGGCGAAGGGGATCTCCGCCTCGCCGTCCCAGCGGGCGATCTCCCGGAGCGAGCGCTCGATGCGGTGGGCGATCTCGCGCGCCGCGGCGCGCGAGAACGTCGTCGCGACGATGCGGTCGGGCGGCACGGGCGGCCCGGCGGTCGCGGCGTCGGGCTGGCCGAGCGACGTGAGGCCGAGCGCGAGCAGGACGTAGAGCGCCGTGAGGCGGTGGGTCTTGCCCGTGCCCGCGCTCGCGGCGACCACGACGTTGCGCCGGAAGGCGTAGATGAGCGCGTCGCCGTCGGCGAACGCGGCCGCGGCGGAGCTCACGCGACCTCCTCCGCGGCCTCGTCGGTCGGCACGACGGCGGGGCGCCGGCACACGTCGCGCGCGTCGCAGCGCGCGCACAGCGTCGGCTGCGCGGGCCGCGGCGCGGCGCGGCCCTGCCAGAGCGCGACGACCGCCGCCCGCGCCGTCCGCGCGGCCTCTGCCCAGCCCTCGGCGAGCGCGCGCTGCTCCTCGTCCGAGCGCGGCCACAGCTCGACGAGCCCGCGCTGGCGCACGCCGACGTAGACGGCGCGCACCTCCTCCGCGCCCAGCGCGCGCGCCGCGATGGCGCTGTAGAGCGGCAGCTGGAGCGCGCGCCGCCGCTCCTTGGCCTCGGGGAGCCTGCCGGTCTTGTAGTCGACGACCCGCACGACGCGCTGGTCGGTCGAGCGATCGATCCGGTCGATCTGGCCGTCGACCCACAGGCTCGGCGCGGGGTCCGCGCCCGCCTCGTCGTCCGAGGGGGGCAGCTCGAGCGGCCGCCACGGGCGCGGCTCGCCGGCGCCGAAGCGCCGCTCGGCCAGGAAGAAGCGGAGCTCCGGCGAGGTCGCGTCCTCCCCGTCGAGGGTCCGGACCACGACCGCCATGACGTCCGCGATCGCCTTCTCGACCGCCTCGCGGCGGAGCGGGGCCATGGGCGCGGAGAGGCCGAGCGCCGCCTCGGCCGCGGCGCGCGCCGCGGCGAGCAGCTCGGCCGGATCGCGGTCCGGGCCGAGCTCGCGCAGCGCCTCGAACGCGGCCTGCAGGGCGCGGTGGATCAGCGTGCCGCGCTCGCGCGCGTCGGCCGACTCGGCGAGGTCCTCGGCGCGGCGCACGTGCAGCACGCGGCGGGCGAACGCCGCGAAGGCGCAGCCCACGGCGCGCTCGATGTGGGTCACCGCGATCGGCCGGTCGGGGTGCGCCCCGCCGATCGCGGCCCGGAGCTGCGCCCCGAGCGCGGGGTCCTCGTCCAGGGCGACGCGCCCCGTGTGCGGATCGATCGGCGCGCGCGGGTCGAGGAAGAAGTCCGCGCGGGCGCGCTCGATCCGCGCCCGCTCCGCGATGTCCGGCGCCGGCCGCGCGCCGCCGGCGAGGGCGATGAGCTCCGCGTCGCGCGGCGCGAGCACCGCCGCGTCCGGGGCGACGCGCGAGGCGGGCTCCGTCCGCTGCCGGGCGCCGGCCGAGGCGGCGGCCGCGAAGACCGGGTGGGGCTCGTTTGGCTCGCTGTCGTCCCCGCGCGTGAAGCAGAGGGCGACGCTCCGGGCACCGGCGAGCGCCCAGCCGAGCTCCGCGCGCCCGGCCGCCTGCCGCTCGCGCGCCGACGCCGGGCGGCTCGGCGCGGGCAGCCGGGCGCGCAGCGCCTCGCCGAGCAGGCCCTCGTCCGCGCCCGGGCCGCCGCCGTAGGCGCGCGCGTCGAGCCCGGTCACCACCACGAGGTCGTGATCGAGCGCCGTGAAGCCGGCGGCCACGTCGACGCGCACGGCGCCGGCGCGGCCCGCGTCGCCGCGCGGCCCCGCGCCCTGCTCGGCCGCGGCGCGCTCGAGCTCCGCGAGGACCTCCGCCACGGTGGCGGGGCGCTCCTCGCAGCCGAGGTCGCGGGCCGCCCGCGCGAGCGCCTCGGCCTGCTCGCGGACCGCGCGCGCCGCCCGCGCGCCCTGGCCCATCGCCTCGAGGGCGATCGCGCCGGCGCCCCGCCGCTCGCCGCGCAGCGCGGCGCGGAGCTCCTCGACCCCGGGCTCCCCGAAGCTCAGCTTGTCGAGCAGCGACAGGAAGCGCCGCACGATCTCGGGCCGCGTCGTCGCCTCGCCGATCCAGCGCGCGCTGGCGAGCAGCCTCTCGAGCGCGTGCGGCATCCAGGCCTCGTCGTCGTCGCGGTGCGCGTCGCCCGCGCGGGCGGGCGCCTCCATGCCGAGGTCGAGCTCGGCCTCGGGCGGCGCCTCCCGCCCGAGCGCCCGCGGCGGGCCCGCGCGGCGGGCGGCGACGACGGTGAGGAGGGCGTCGATGAGCAGCCGGCCCGTGCGATCCACCTCGACCGGGACGTCGCGCAGCCGGTGGGCGAGGTCGACGGCGCGCCGCTCCGCGTCGGCGGCGGAGGCGCGGTCCATCCAGGCGCCGGCGTGGACCCCGGGCGCGCGGAGGATCTCGATCGCCTGCTCGCGGCGCACCGGGCCCACGGCGAGGCGGAGGATCGCGAGCGCGACGCGCCCGTCGGGGCAGCCCGCGGCGGAGCGGCCGCGCGGCTCCGAGGAGCGGACGCCCGCGTCGGCCAGCGCGGCCCGGAGCGGCTCGAGCGCGGCGTCGTCGAGCGCGGGGACGACGACGGCGATCCGCTCGGGGGGGATCCCGCGGCCGAGCGCCGCGGCGACCTCGGCCGCGGCGGCGCGCGCTTCTCCCTCCGGGGTCCTCGCGCCGATCGCGGCGAGCGGCTCCGCGTCGCCGCCGGGGATCCAGGCGATCTCCGGCGCGTCCTCGAGCGAGGCCCAGCGGCGCTCCAGGAGGTCGGCGAGCGGCGCCGCGTCGTCGCCCGCGAGGGCGGGCAGCTCGACCGTCACGCCGCGGCCGCCCGCGGCGCGGACCGCGGCGTGGAGCGCCTCGACCCAGGCGAGATCGTCGGGCTCCCAGGCGACCGCGCCGCGGATCGTGACCTCGCGCGGCAGCGGCGGCGCGCCGGACGGGCCGGCGGCGCGGAGCGCCCGCGCGAGCAGGGAGCCCGCGCAGCGCGGGTCCACGAGGCGCGCCGCCCGCAGCGCGGCGTCCGCCCGCTCGAGGACGTCGGCGAGCGCGCTCGCGGAGGAGGCGCCGAGCGCCCGCAGGTCCGCCGGGGTGGTGCCGGCGCGGCGCAGGCTCCCGACGGCGCGGTCGAAGGCGTGCGCGAGCGCGACGCGCGCGGCCGGCTCGGCCGGCTGCCGCAGCCGGCCCGGCGGCAGCGCGTCGAGCGCGAGCCGCGTGGCGAGGCGGGTGGCCTGCGGGCTCGCGATGGCGACCTCCGGCGCCAGCACCGCGAGCGCCTCGGAGACGAAGCTCCACCGTGAACGGATTTCCTGGCCTGCGGCGCGCGCGTCACGTGCGGCGGCGAGCTCGCGCTCGACGTGCCGTTCGGTCGGGACGATGAGGAGCGAAGTCCTGGTCACCACCGCGAGACGGCCGGGGGCCGCTCCTGGGCAGCGCGCGCCGGTGCGCCTGAGTGCTCATCCGGCAAGGGAAACCTCACCGGGGACGCTTTACTTCATGCATCCGTCCCCTCGCAACCTCCGCCGGGCACATGGCATGTTGATGAAGCCCCGCGGAATGTGGGAATTCCTGTGGGAAGATCGGAAAGCGTGTTGAAAACCTGGCTGAGGAGGAGGGCCGTCCGGGCCGCGAGCCTCTCCAGGACCGCGTGATTGCACGCGAGGCGGCGAGTCGACGCACGCCCAGGGCGAACCGTGGTTCTCAACAAGCTCAGCGGTGCTGGGCGGCAGCGCGCCGGCGAGGGAGCTTTGCGGCGGGGATCGCGGTCGGGCGCGGCGGCAAGCCGCGGAGGGGAGACGCGCAGCGAGGGTTCGGGAGGCGCCCGAGCGCCTGGAGCGACGCGGTTGCCTATCGGGAGGCGCCCGAGCGCCTGGAGCGACGCAGCTACCGGCTCGCCATGTCCTCGTGCCGGCGGACGCGGTCGTCGCGGGTCGGCGCATCCGCCGGTGTCTCGGCGGCCGCCGTCGGGCGTTTCTCGCTGCCCTGTGCGGCCGGGGCGGAGCGGCCCGGGGCCGTGGCGGGCGCGGGCGCGCTCTCGGCGGGGCGCGCCGATCCGCTGGAGGCGGCGGAGGCCGAGGTGGTCGAGCGCGCGCGCGCAGGGGCCGCGGCCTGCGCGCGATCGCGCACCGCGGTCACCGCCTTCTCGGCCGCCCTGACGAGCTGCGCGGTGACGGCCGAGGGGGGGAAGGGGAGCTTCGGGTCGACGAGGAGCTCGAGCTTCAGGATGGTGTGGTGTTCATCGACGGCGCGGAGCCGCCAGCGGGCGCGGAAGTCGGCGACGTTGCCGCGCTTGAAGCGGCCGGAGATCACCTCGTCGGCGCCGTCCCGGGTGGGCGGCGACATGTCGGCGACGGTCCAGATGCGCGCGGCGCCGTGCAGGATCGGCACCTGGAGATAGACCTCGCTCCTGCCCTTGCGCTTCGCGAGCACGCGGCTCTGGTCGAAGGGGCGGAGGAACGTCTTGTAGCTGCCGTACGCGGTGACGATCTTCCGGACGGCCGGGAGGGGGGCTCTCACGAGGATCGCCGCGCCGCCGGTGTCGATCGCGGAGGCCGGTCCCGTGGTCTTCAGCGTGTAGCGGAGCGCTCTCCCGAGCGCCGCGAGCTTCTCCGACTCGGCGTCGGCGGCGCGGGCCGCGCGCGGCGAGAGCGACAGGGCCAGGACGGCGAGCGAGAAGGCGATCAGGGACAGGGTCCACGGCTTTTTCATGGGCTCTCCTGCGCGAGCGGCGTCCGTCGATGGGGGCCGCGGCGCGCGCGTGCGCCTCGGGCATCAAGGACGCGACCTCCCAACAGGGTACTCGCTGCGCGCGGGGCCGCACGCCTGCACATTACAGAAATCGTGCGCTGGTCGGCGGAGGTCGGAATTCAGCGCTCGACGTCGGAGCGCTTCGCGGCTGCCCCGCGCTGCGCGGCAGCGCCGCCGTCCTCGGCGGCGCTCGCGCTCTGCCCGCCGGCATCGGCGTCGGGCTCGGGGGGCGCCGTGGGCGGGCGCACGGAGCGCTCCCCGGGCTCCTCGTCGAGAGGGGCCATCTTGCACGAGCCGTCGAACTGCACGCCGCGATCGATGAAGATGGCGGGCGCGTGCAGGGCGCCGGTCACCTTCGAGGGGGCGTAGAGCTCGATGGCGTCGCGGGCGCGGATGCTCGCCTGGACCTCGCCGCCGGTGACGATGCACGTCACGACGTGGATCTCGCCGATCACGAGCGCGCCCTCGCCGATGACGAGCACGTCCTCGCCGCGGATCTCGCCGCGGAAGCTGCCGTCGATGCGCACCCGGCCCTCGAAGAAGAGCTTGCCCTCGAAATGCGTGCCGCGGCCCAGGAGGGCGTTGATCTCGGTGGGACGCTGGCCGCCCGCGTCCTCGCCGCGGGGGCTACCGGGGGATCGCGCCGAGAGGGGCGAGTCCTTGTCGCCCGGGAAGGGGGTCGGCTCCATGGCCCGATGGCTTACTTCAGCCATCGTCACATTCGCAACGGGGGCGCGCGTCAGCCGGGTAACGCGTCACGCCGGGATGGGTGAAAATTATCAATGTTTTCGGTTATTTGTGCCTTGTATGGCGCGGGGTACGTTTTCTGCAAAGGAGGCGGGCCGAGCAGCTTTCCCGGTGCGTCGACGTGCCGGGCGACACGCGAGGCGCGGGCGGGCCGTGGGCCGAGCGCGCGGTGGGCGGTGAGGGTCCGAGGCGACCAGGAGAGGGAGCGGAGATGAGGTTTCGATCGTTGCTTGTGGCTGCCGGTGTTCTGGGCAGCGTCTCGGTGGCGTCCGCGCAGGCGCCGTCCGAGCCGCCAAAGGCTCCGCCCGCCGAGCCGGCTCCGCCCGCCGAGCAAGCGCCGCCCGCAACGCCGGCCGAGCCTGCGCCCCCGGCTCCGGGCGCGCCCGCTGCCCCGGGGGCTCCGGCTGCGCCCGCCGCTGCCCCGGAGACTCCTGCTGCGCCCGCCGCCCCAGGCGCGCCTGCTGCTGCGCCCGCCGCCGCGCCGGGGGCTCCTGCTGCGCCCGCCGCCCCGGGCGCGCCTGCTGCTGCGCCCGCCGCTGCGCCGGGGGCTCCGGCCGTGCCCGCTGCCCCGGACGCGCCGTCTGCACCTGCCGCCCCTGCTGGAGCCGCGGGCGCCCCCCCTGTTCAGCCCGCGCCGTCCGCCACGGGGACGCCGGCGAGCGCTGGCGCCGCCGCCTCGCCTGCGGTCACGCTGAGCCCGGCGACCGGCGCCGACACGCTGCTCGAGGAGGACGAAGCGACGGACCTGCGCTGGCGCGGCTCGACGTTCACCTGGAACCAGGGCGGCACCACGACCCTCTTCGGCGTCGGTCGCGACAACATCGGCGGCGAGGACGAGTTCTACGGCTGGGATTTCACCCTGCGGCCGAATTACTACCTGCTCGACCTCCCCAAGGACAAGGTGACGGTGAACGCCGAGATCGGCTGGGTCACCGAGCTCACGAACAGCAACACCACGGCCTATTACCGCGAGCCGCAGCTCAAGGACACGGGGCTCGGCGTCCGGTACCGCCGCGAGCTCTGGCAAGGCGGCGGTGTGACCAGGGACGAGTACAAGACCGAGGCGGCCGTGGGGCTGCGCGTGCTCCTCCCGACGTCGCCGACGAGCTGGAGCTCCGGGAAATACTTCGCCCTCTCGCTTGGGCCGCAGATCATCCAGAAGATCAAGCTGCTCGGCTCCAAGGCCGACGGGCTCGGCCACGTGACGGCGACGCTCGGCGTGACCTACGCCCACCTGTTCGCGGAGTCGTATGTGCCCGTGAACGACGACATCAAGCGCATGCGGGTGCTCGCGAGCAGCCAGTCGACGCGCACCGAGTCGGTGTTCGACGACCAGCTGCGCGGGGCGTCCCACGACATGGATCGGCTGACCACGCGCCTCGTGCTCGATCTGC
Source organism: Sorangium cellulosum (assembly GCF_004135735.1). Taxonomy (GTDB): domain Bacteria; phylum Myxococcota_A; class Polyangia; order Polyangiales; family Polyangiaceae; genus Sorangium; species Sorangium cellulosum_F. The sequence continues at coordinate 3,307,425 of NZ_CP012670.1, forward strand.
CGCTCTACAAGGATCTCTCCCTGGGGATGGGGTTCGCGATGATCAGCCGGTTCAAGCACGAGTTCGAGGACGAGTGCGTCGCGCTCGCGACCGGTTGCTCCGAGGTCCGCTCTCCTCCCAATCCGGCGACGTACTTCGTGGATACGGAGTTCGATGTCCACGTGAGCCACCCGGTCTACGGGGTGGTCGACGTCGCGCTCGGGTACAGCAACCTGAGCCCTCAGCTCGGCGAGGATGGCCAGCGCAGGACCATGTTCTACAGCCCTGGCGCCCAGTTCTATCTCGACATCACCGCCAACCTCGACGCCATCTATGCGAAGGTCACCGGCCGCGGCGAGAAGAAGGACAAGCCCGAGATGGCGCGCGCTGGGGGCCAGCGACACCTCTAGAGCGACGCCTGTACCGGAGGGGGGGAGCCCGCTCGTGAAGCCGGCGCGCCCTCACGCACGCCCGCGGCTCTCGCCGGTAGCCAGCCCGCCGGCGATGAGGTGCGCCGCGCGCAGCGGCTCGGGCAGGCGGCCGTGCACCGACAGCCGCGAGATCAGCGCGCCCGCATCTTCCAGCGAGATGCCGGCGCGCTGCACGTACACGCCGGCGACGGGCTCCATCGGGCCGGCGCGCTCGATGAGCGCCCACTTGCGGCGTCCCCCCCGGACGCGCGAGAGCAGCGCGTCGCGGATCGCCGGCAGGTCGGGGAGGCGCCGCGCCACGACCACGACCGGGAGGGCGAGGGCGTCGTGCAGCGCCGCGAGGTCGACCACGTTGAACCCCGCCACCGCGATGCCCTGGAGCAGCACCACGTGCGCCTGGGCGTAGAAGCGGCAGCCGGAGATCATCGCGGCGATGGCCGCCGTGGCGTTGCGCCCGTCGCGGCGGACACGGGTGGAGAGCACGCCTTCGAGGCGCAGACCCGCGAAGACCGCCCCGACGACGGGCACGTCGCCGCGGTGCTCGCGGGCGAACGGCGCGTCGTCGACGCCGATGACGTGGGAGAGGCGGGCGGGGCGCGATGGCACGCGGCGAGCTTAACGCGCTGCCGTCTTCTCCAGGCCAGGCGGTCGTGCTGTACTGCCACGGTGCGACCTCCCCGGCAGATCCCTCTGGTCCTCTCGCTGGCGCTCGCCCTCACCCCGTCGCTCGCCCTGGCGCAGAGCTCGCCCGGCGCCGCCCCGGCGCCCGCGGAGGCCGCGCCGGCGCCCGCGAAGGCCGCCCCGCGCGCGCCGGCGGCGACGGGCGCGCCCCGCGCCGGCGACGCCGGCCAGCTCCAGGCGCCCTCGCAGCGGCCCGCCCCCGCGCGCAAGCCGGCGCGCAAGCCGAAGCAGGAGGACGCGCCGCCGGACACCGGGCGGCCGCTCGCCACCTTCCCCGGCTTCCGCGTGCTCCCGACCGGGGGCTCGCGCGTGTTCGTGCAGATCCACGGCGGCAAGGTGGACGTGTCCGAGTCGAAGGCCGAAGGGCGGCTCGTCTACCGCATGAAGGGGACAGGGGCGATCCAGACCAACCGCTTCCCGCTCGTCACCGCGTTCTTCCCGACCCCGGTGACCCGCGTGCAGCTCGTCGCCCAGGGCGACGATCTCGACATGGTGATCGACCTGCGCGCGCCGTCCGCCGCGACGTACCGGGTCATCGAGACCGAGCAGGGGAGCGTGCTCCAGGTCGACTTCCCCCCGGCCGTCCCCGAGCCGCGCGCCGCGCCGCCGGCCGCGGGACCGCCAGAGCGCGCGGCCCCCCGCTCGCTCTCGCAGCCGCCCGAGGGCGACGGCGGCGGCGCGGCCGAGCTCTAGGTCCCGCGCCTCCCACGCCGCCGCGCCGCGCTCACCCCGAGGTCGCGATCGCCTCGCGCTGCGCCGCCTCGCCGCGCGGGCCGGAGGTCACGGCCGAGGCCGGCTCGCCCAGCGCCGCCGCGGCGAGCGTCACGAGCACCATCCACAGGAGATCGGCGAGCAGGAGGTGGACGAGCTGCAGCCACACCGGCGCGAGCAAGAGCAGGTTGACGACCCCCGCGCCCATCTGCAGGAGCACGAGCCCCGCGGTCGCCGTCGAGAGCCGCTCGACCAGGGGGGAGCGGCGCCGGGCGGCGATGGCCCCGCGCGCAAAGAGCAGGTAGACGCTCACGATCGTCGCGGCGATCGGGTGCAGCACGCGCAGCTGGAGCAGGAAGTGCGCGGTGGGCGAGAAGTCCTGGGCGATGCCCTCGCGGAGCGAGCCCGCCGCGAAGAGCGTGTCGCCGAGCGCCGCGATGGCGCCGGTGACGCCCACCACGAGGACCCCGAGGAGCGCGGCGCCGACCAGCGCGCCCGCCGCGCCCTGGCCGCGCAGGCGCACGCGCCGGCCCCCGAGCCCGAAGTAGAGCGTGCAGGTCATGGCGCCCACGAGCAGGAACGTGTTGATGAGGTGCACGGCCATCCAGAGCGCGCGGGCCGCGGACGCGTCGTGGGCGACATACTCGAGCAGGACGATCCCGGCGCCGACCGCCGCCTCGGTGATCATGAGCACCATCGAGGCGGCCGCGCCGCCCCGCGCCGGATGACCCGCCGGGAAGGCGCGGAGCGCCCAGACGAGCTGCAGGCCGACGAGCAGGAACGCGATGCCCGAGGTGATCCGGTGCGTGTACTCGATGAAGGTGGCCACGCTCGGGGCGCGGGGGATGACGTCGCCGTTGCATGTCGGCCAGTGGCTGCCGCAGCCGGCCCCCGAGCCGGTCGCGCGCACGAACGCGCCCCACAGGATCACGCCCAGCGTGAACGTCAGCGCGAAGGCCGAGAGCTTCCAGAACCGCGCCTGAGTCATGGGGGCTCCTTACCGCGAAACCCGCGCGACGGCAGCCTGCGCGCGGCCGGCGACGCGCGCGCGACCTGCGGGGGGCGCGCGACGGGGCGCGCGGCGGCCCGCGTGGCCGGTCCGCGGGGGTGGGCCGGCCACGCGGGCCGCCGCGCGATCCCCCGCGTCGCCGCGCGACCCCGTTGCGCCCGGCCCCGCCCGAAGGGAGGATGGGCCCGTGCCGATCAACGAGGACAATCGAGGCGCTCTGCCCGCTGTGCCGGTCGAGCTCGTGAGCGCCCGTCCGGCCAGGATCGTGGTCGCGGACGACGACCGGATCGCGCGCCAGATGCTGGTGAGCATGCTCCAGAAGGCCGGCTTCGTGGTCGACGCGGTGGACGACGGCCAGGAGGCGCTCGAGCTCATCGGGCGCGGGGGCGTCGACCTCGCGCTGCTCGACATCGTGATGCCCCGGCTCTCGGGCCTCGAAGCGTGCAGGCTCCTCAAGAGCATGACCTCCGAGGCGTTCCTGCCCGTGGTGCTGGTCACGGCGAAGACCGACACGGCGAGCCGCGTCGAGGGGCTCAAGATCGGCGCCGACGACTACGTCTGCAAGCCGTTCGAGGAGGAGGAGCTCCTCGCGCGCGTCGGGGCGATGCTGCGGATCAAGCGGCTGCACGACCACGTGGCGGCGCAGCGCGCGTACCTGGAGCAGCTCTCGATCCACGACGAGATGACGGGTCTCTACAACTACCGCTACCTCTTCACGCGGCTGAACGAGGAGTTCAAGCGCGCCGAGCGGTACCACGAGCCGTTCGCCTGCGTGCTCGTCGACATCGACCGGCTGAAGGCGCTGAACGACGTCGGGGGGCGCTCGCTCGGCGACGCCGTGATCCGGCGCGTGTCCGAGGGGATCCGCCGCTCGGTCCGCGAGGTGGACGTGGTGGCGCGCTACGGCGGCGAGGAGTTCCTCGTGGTCCTGCCGAGCACGCACTTCGCCGGCTCGCTGACGGTCGCCGAGCGGATCTGGCGCGAGGCCGCCGGCAACCCGGTCGAGTACGGCGGCTCCGCGCGGCCGTTCTCGGTGTCGATCGGCGTGGCGCTCTACCCCTCGCGCGACGTGCGCACGAAGGACGCGCTGATCCGCGCCGCCGAGAGCGCGCTCCACCAGGCGAAGCGCGAGGGCGGCAACCGGATCTGCGTCTTCCAGCAGCACGGCCAGATCTACACCCCCGCCGGGAGCGCCGAGCCGGGCGCCCCGCTCCTCTCCGGCAAGCGCCGGCGGCCGAGCGACCCCACGTTCGTCGCGGCCCCGGACGAGCCGAGGGAGCCGCCGTCGCGGCGGAGCGGAGAGCTCCAGCCCTTCCCGCTGCGCAAGCCGCTCTAGGCGCGCGCCGCCCCGCCCCGTGAACGCCGCCGCCCGCGCCCGCATCCTCATCATCGACGACGAGCCCGCGCAGCGCCGCGGCCTGGCGCGCGCGCTCGTGCGCGACTTCGAGGTCCTCACCGCGGAGGACGGCCCCGCGGCGCTCGGGCTGCTCGCGACCACCCACGTCGACGCGGTGCTGCTCGATCTCGCCATGCCGCGCATGAGCGGCGCCGAGGTGCTCGACCGGATCCGGTCGGCGCACCCCGACCTCGAGGTCGTGGTGATGGCCGGCCACGGCGAGCTCGACGCCGCGATCGCGGCCGTGCGCGCCGGCGCGTTCGCGTTCGTGACGCGGCCCCTCGATCCGGAGGCGGCGGCGGCGATCGCGCTGGAGCGCGCCGTCGAGCGCCGGCGGCTGCTCGCCCGCGCGAGGGCCCTCGAGGAGCGGGTCGACCTGCACGAGCAGCTCGGCGAGGTCATCGCCAGCTCCGCGGCGATGCAGGAGGCCTACCGCAAGGCGATCGGCGTCTCGGCGCTGGACGCGCCCGTCCTGCTCTCGGGCGAGCCCGGGACGGGCAAGGAGCTCCTTGCGCGCGCCGTCCACCGGCGAGGGCCGCGCGCCGAGCGGCCGTTCGTCGCCGTCGATTGCAGCGCGCTCCCGGAGGCGCGCGTCGAGGACGAGCTCTTCGGCCTGGATCGCGAGGCGCCCCCGGACGGGCGCGCCAGGGCGGGCCTGATCGAGGCGGCGGACAAGGGCACGCTGTTCCTCGAGGAGGTCTCGGCGCTGCCGCTCGCGGCCCAGGCGAGGCTGCTCCGGGTCCTCACGCACGGCGAGATCGCGAGGGCAGGGGGCGGCGAGCCGCGGCGCAGCGACGCGCGCGTCATCGCGTCGACCAGCGTCGACCTCCGGGAGCGCGTCGCCGCCGGCCGCTTCCGGGAGGATCTCTACTACCGGCTCGGCGTCATCCTCATCGAGCTGCCGCCGCTGCGGCGGCGCAGGGAGGACATCGCGCTGCTCGCGAGCCATTTCCTGCGCCGGTGCGCGCTCCGGCACGGGCGCGACGTCACGCGGATCGGCCCCGAGGCGGCGCGCCTCCTGCGCGAGCACGCCTGGCCGGGCAACGCGCGCGAGCTCGCGAGCGCGATCGAGCACGCGGTCATCTCGGCGCGGGGCGAGGCGATCCTGCCCGCGGATCTGCCGTCGTCCGTGTCGGGGCGCCCCGAGCCGGAGCGGCGCCCTCCCAGGGACGCGATCGTGCTGCCCGCGGACCTCTGCGAGCTCCCGTACGCGGCGGCCAAGGAGCGCGCCGTGGATGCGTTCGAGCAGATCTACCTCGGACGCGTGCTGCAGCGGGCGGGCAACAACCTCAGCGAGGCGGCGCGGCGGGCGGGCATGGATCGATCGAATTTCCGGAGGCTCAAGAAAAAGGTCGAATCGAGGGGGAACGAGGGGGAGGACGGGCCGGGGTCGGGGGGAGAGGACGCGGCCTGACGCGCGCCGCGCGCCGCGCAAGCGCGCCGCCGGCTCGTGCTACGTTGCGCCGAAAATGGCCCGACGCGCTGCACGTGGTGCCCTGATCGCCGCCGCTGTCACCCTCGCGGTCCGGCTCGCCCCCTCTCCCGCCGCCGCCGACGAGACCGGCGGCGCCCCGCCGCGCCGCGCGGCGGCGGTCCTCGATCTCCCCCGCATCCTCGCGCTCGCCGACCGGAACCACCCGCACATCGCCGCCGCCCGCGCGAAGCTGAGCCAGGTCCGCGCGCAGCTCGACGAGGCCCGCTACGCGCCGTTCTCGCAGTTCAAGCTGACGGGCGGCGTCGCGCTCGCGCCGACGGTCCGCGGCAACAACGTCTTCAGCCCGAACACCGACGTCTCGCTCACCTCGAGCCTGGGCGTCGCGTGGCGCGCGAACATCGACGGCGTGGTGCCCCTCTGGACGTTCGGCAAGATCACGAACCTCTGGAGCGCCGCCGAGGCGAACGTGCGGGTGAACCAGGCGAACGTCGAGAAGGAGCGGGACGCGGTGCGGCTCGACGTCCGCAAGGCCTACTTCGGTCTCCAGCTCGCGCGCGACTCGCGCAGCCTGCTCGTGGACGTTCGGGGCGAGCTGGACAAGGCGCTCCGGCGCCTGGAGGAGCAGGTCGAGGACGACGAGGGCGACCCGATCGAGCTCCTCAAGCTCCAGACGTTCGCGGCCGAGCTCGAGGCGCGCGGGGCGGAGGTCGAGAAGTTCATCTCGGTCGCGCTGGCGGGGCTCAGGTTCTACACGGGCGTCGCGGATCTGGACATCCCCGACGCCCCCATCCGCCCGCCGGCGCACCGGCTCGGGCACCTCACCCGGTACCTGACGGCGGCGCGCCTGTACCGGCCGGAGCTCGCGCAGGCGCGCGCCGGCCTCGACGCGCGGTCCGCGCAGGTGCGGCTCGCGCGCGCCCAGCTGTTCCCCGACATCGGCCTCGGCCTGCAGGTCGGGGTGAGCGCCGCGCCCGAGGTCGCGGATCAGCTGAACCCGTTCACCAGCGATCCGGGCAACTACTTCCACTACGGCGCCGCGCTCGTGCTGCAGTGGAAGCTCGATCTGCTCCCGCAGTCGGCGCGCATCCGCTTCGCCGAGGCGCAGCTCGAGGAGATGGCCGCGACGCAGCGCTTCGCCATGGGCGGGGTCGCGACCGAGGTCGAGACCGCCTACGCCGAGGTCGTGGAGGCGCAGAAGCGCCTCGACGCCTACACCAAGGCGGCGAAGTACGGCAAGCGGTGGCTCGTGATGGTGCAGCAGGGGATCGACGTCGGGACGATGGCGGAGAAGGACCTGATCGACCCAGCCAAGGCGTACGCCATGAACCGCTTCAACCAGCTCAACGCGACGATGGAGCTCGACATGGCGATGTCGCGCCTCGCGAAGGCGACCGGCTGGGACGCGATCGCGCCGGACGGCATGTAGTCGTCGTCGTCGCCCCCGATCGTCCCCCGCTCGGCGCCGCAGGCCTCGGCATGTAGTCGTCGTCGCCCCCGATCGTCCCCCGCTCGGCGCCGCGGACCCCGGAGGGGGGCCCGTCGCGCGGTCGACGCGGGCCGGCGTCCCGGCAGGGTCTCTGACGCACGGCGCGCGCTGGCCCGAGGGCGCGCGGCGAGCGCGAGCGAGGGGGCCGCCTCGCCCGCATCCCGGGCGGATCGCGCCGCGTCGCCTTGAACGCGCCCGGGCTTGGCATTACGGTGGCGCGCCAGCATGGGAGCCGATGACGGGCAGGCGCTGCGCAGAGCGGCTTTGGCGGCGGACGGTGAGGCGGCGCGGCCCGGCGCGCGCGGCGCCTCCGGGGCGTCCACGGTCGTGTTCTCGGTCCTGCTCGCGGCGACCGCCGTCGCCATCCTCGGCACGCTCCACTTCGTCGCCTACGTCGTGCCGACGGAGGCCTCGATGGGGATCGTGCAGAAGATCTTCTACTTCCACGCCCCCGCCGGGTACGCGATGTACCTCGGCGCGGCCGCCTGCTTCGTCGGCTCCGCCGGCTACCTCGCGCGCGGCACCCAGTGGTGGGATTCGCTGGCGAAGTCCGGCGCGCAGGTCGCCGTGGCGATGGGGCTCATCGTCCTCATCACCGGTCCGCTCTGGGCCGCCAAGGCCTGGGGCGTGTACTGGACGTGGGACCCGCGGCTGACCACCTCGTTGCTCAGCGTCCTCATCTACATCGCTTACGTCGTGCTCCGGGCCTTCACCGGCGACAGCCACGCCGAGCGCAAGTTCGCCGCGGCCCTCGGCGTCCTCGGCGCGGCCAACCTGCCGATCATCCATTATTCGGTGCGGATGTGGGGGGGGAACCACCCGACGGTCATCACGCGCGGCGGCGGCGGCCTCGGGCACCCTGACATGAAGCTGGCGCTCGGCCTCGGCTTCCTCTCGTTCACCTTGCTCGCCGTCGTGCTCCTGTGGTCGCGCCTCCGCGTCGATCTCGCCTCCGCGCGGCTCGCGGAGGTCGAGCAAGAGGCCATCGAAGCCGGGATCGGAGAGGACTGAGAACGTGAATTCCCATCAATCCCTGTTCGCTCACGCGGCCATGCAGCAGCCGACGGGCACCCTGTCCGACGACCGGGCGCAGGCCTTCCGCCCCGTGGAGGGCGGGAACGAGCTCCAGAGCGGAGAGAAGCTGCTTGTCGAGGCGTACGCGGCGATCTGGATCATCCTCTTCGCGATGATCTTCCTCTCGTGGCGCCGGCAGAAGCAGATCGACCAGCGCATCGACGCGCTCGAGGCCGCCGTGCAGAAGGCCCGGGCCGACGCGGGCCAGGGGACGAGCTGATGCCCAACCTCGGGGAGATGACCCCGCAGCACGCGCTCTACATCCCCGTGGTGCTGATGCTGGGGCTGATCGTCGGCTACATCCTGGGCAGCCGCGCCGTGCGCGCCGAGCTGGAACGACGTAAGCGCAGAATGAAAGAGTGACGGGGCGCGAGCCCCTGACCCGCGTTGCCGGCGGGCGCGGCGAGCGCCGTGCGCCGCCCTCATTGCAGGAGGTCCAAGGTGGTCGATTTCTCTCTGAGCGAAGAGCACAAGGCTCTCATCGATACGGCGCGCCGCTTCACGAAGGAGCGCATCATCCCGATCGCGGCCGAGTGCGATCAGAAATCGTACTTCCCGATGGATCTCTTCAAGGAGGCCTGGGAGCTCGGCCTCGTCAACCCGACCTGCCCGGCCGAGTACGGCGGCCCGGGGATGGGCGAGCTCGAGAACGCCATCCTCGCCGAGGAGCTCGCGTACGGCTGCACCGGCATCCAGACGAGCTTCCTCGCGAACGGGCTCGCGCTCACGCCCGTCAAGCTCGCCGGCAACGAGGAGCAGAAGAAGAAGTACCTCGGCATGCTCACGGCCGAGCCGATCATGGCGAGCTACTGCACGAGCGAGCCGGACGCGGGCAGCGACGTCGCCGGGCTCAAGACCCGCTTCGCGAAGCACGGGGACGACTACGTGCTGAACGGGCAGAAGTGCTGGATCACGAACGCGAGCTACGCGCGCTTCTACGTGATCTTCGCGACCTCGAACCCGGATCTCCGGCACAAGGGGATCGCGGCGTTCATCGTCGACCGCGACGCCCCCGGCGTCCGCGTCGGCAAGAAGGAGGACAAGCTCGGCCAGCGGGCGAGCGATACGGCCCAGGTGTTCCTCGAGGACGTGAAGGTGTCGAAGCAGAACCTGCTCGCGCCGGAGGGGCACGGCTTCAAGCTCGCGATGGAGACCTTCAACCAGACCCGCCCCGACATCGGCGCGGCGGCGACGGGCCTGATGCGCCGCTGCCTCGACGAGTGCGTCGCTTACGCCAAGGAGCGCAAGGCGTTCGGCCAGCCGATCGGCAACCACCAGCTCGTCCAGTGGATGCTGGCGGAGATGGCGATCCGCGCCGAGGGGACGCGCCTCCTCTACCAGAAGGCCGCGTGGAACCTCGATCACGGCGTGCGCGACCCGATCGTCTCGAGCTTCGCGAAGGCCTACGGCGCCGACAGCGCGATGCAGACCGCGGTCGATGCCGTCCAGGTGTTCGGCGGCAACGGTTACGTGAAGGAGTACCCCGTCGAGAAGCTGATGCGCGACGCCAAGGTCCTCCAGATCTACGAGGGGACGAGCCAGATCCAGCGCATCGTCATCGCCCGCCAGCTGCTATCCGACTAGAGCGGCGGTCGCCCGCTGCGGATACGGGCCCACCTCGACGTTTTCGGTGCTCGGCGTACGTGAGTACGCCTGCGCGCCGAAAACGTCGATCTGGGCCCGTCTCCTGTGCGGGCGACCCCCGCGCTGTGGCGCCTGGATTCAGCCTGGATTCAGGTCTGGGGGTGCCAGATCAGCGTCAGCTCGGGGCCCAGCGTGAGGGCCAGGCCCTCGGCGGGCACCATCACCCGGCGGACCTTCTGGCCGGCGTACCTCGTCCCGTTCGTCGAGCAGAGATCGAGCGCCATGATCTCGGTGCCGTCGCGCAGCAGCAAGAGGTGCGTCCGCGAGATGTGCGTGCTCAGGACGGCCCGCAGCCCGCGATCCAGGCAGTTGTCGGCGCGGCCCAGGAGCACGCCGTCGTCGAGCGCCTTCTCGGGCAGCTCCACCGCGGCGCTGCGCTCGCTCGACTGGAGCGTGAGCCGCACGTACCCCGTCTTCGCCCGCGGCGCCCCCATCTCCTCGATGTGCGAGACGGGCCGCACCGACGTGATGTGCGAGATCTCCCCGCGGGTGAAGCGGTGGCTGGTCGTGATGCCCTCGGTGAGCGCCGGCGGCGGCGCGGCGCCCTCGAGCGCGGGCCGCTCCGAGACGCTCTCGAGGCTGCGCGGCGGCTCGCTCATCCCGCACGAGCTCACCTGCAACACCCTCGACGAGGAGCGCGAGCCGACCGGGAGCCCGCCGACCACGTGCTTGCCGATGCGCACGAGCAAAGGGCCGCTGACCACGATCGACCGCCGCGGCACGTCGTCGTCCACGAAGAACGGGATCGAGGTCTGCAGATCCATGAGGCGCAGGCCGAAGCCGCCGTCGCCGAGGTTGCAGCAGGTGGCGACGAGGTGGCGGACGCACACGTCGTCGCCCGGCGCGAACTTCACGTCGCAGCGCGGGTGCGAGCCGAAGACCGCGTACGCGCCGCTGTTCGCGGGCAGGTCCAGCCACGCGACGTCACCGCCCGACACGCGGAACAGGCGATACCCCTCGGTCATCGGCGACTCCGGCGGGTTCAACGCCATCACCGCCTCGGCGGTCGACAGGGCGCGCCGCATCGTCGCGACGTCGATCCTCGGTTGCGCCATCATCGCGGGCTCCCGGCCCTGCGCGACGCCGCGCCCGGGGTCGCTCGCGGCGTCGGCCCGCCGGGCTCCGGCGTGGATGGCGAAATCGCTGCGCGTGCCTGCGGTGAATCCGCGGCGTGAGCGCGCGTGGTGAAGGGTAGACAGCAGCGAGGCATCATGCGGTCGAGCCGGATCCTACCGGAATTTTTCGTCTGGGGCTCTTTCGCAGCGCGCCCCGAATCTGCTGCGGCCGACGGGCTCGGGTCGCGTCGACGGGCTGTCCGGCTCAGCTCACGCCGACGCTGACCTCCGCGACCAGCTCGCCGCCCCAGCGCCAGAAGGCCACCGAGCGGCTGAACAGGAGGATGACCTCAAGCCCGAGCCCTCCGCCGAATTCGAGCCGAAATCGCCCGGCGTCCACTTGGATGAGTTGCATGCCCCCCGGGAGACGCGAGACTCGGGCCAACCGCGGATCCGTGCGCGTCGAACGCCGGTGTGTCCGCCGGGGGCACGCGCCCCGCGCCGTGCCTGGCGAGCAGGGCGCGCCGGCACACCCCGGCAACGGTTGCGCGGTGCGTGCCGCCGCTCCCGAGCGGCACGGCCGCCGCGCATCCACGCCTGTGGCGCGGCGAAACCACGGACGAGCGGGGCGCGCGGGGCGCGCGGGGCGTGCGGGACAAGCGGGGCGCGCGGGACAAGCAGGGCAAGCGGAGCGAGCCGGGCGCGCGGGGCGAGCGGGACAAGCAGGGCAAGCGGAGCGAGCCGGGCGCGCGGGGCGAGCGGGAGCGAGCAGTTGCCGCAGGAACGTCCTTTTGACGTCGCCCCCACGCTGTCTATCCTGGTCGCGGTGTCCCGGATCCTCCCGCGCTTCGATTATCGCATCGAGTTCGCCGCATCGACGGACGTGGGCCTCGTTCGCCAGAGCAACGAGGACCGGCTCCTCTGCTGCCCCGAGCTCGCCCTCTTCGCGATCGCCGACGGCATCGGCGGCCACGCCGCCGGCGAGATCGCCGCCCAGATCGCGGTCGACACGGTGCGCGAGGAGGTGCTCAGCCCGCCCGCGGCCGCCATCCTCGACGCGTACGTGGCCGACCCGAAGCTCGAGGCGCGCCGCGAGGTGCTCGCGCTGCTCCGCCGCGTGGCCGAGGCCGCGCACGCGGCCATCCTGGCGGCGGGCCGGGAGGAGCCGAGCCATCAGGGGATGGGCACCACCCTCGACTTCGTGGTGCTCGCGCACAGCCGGGCCTTCTTCGCCCACGCCGGAGACAGCCGCGCCTACCTCGTCCGGCCGACGACCACCGTGCAGCTCACGCAGGACCACGCCCTCTACGACACGCTCCGCGCGGCCGGCTCCCCGACCCCGGCCAGGAGGCCGCGCAAGAACCCGCTCGTGAACGCGATCGGCCTCGCGGGCACGGTCGCCGTCGACACGCTGTTCGTCGATCTCTCGCGCGGCGATCGCATCCTCCTCTGCACCGACGGCGTGCACGGCGCGATCGAGAGCGAGGCGTCGCTCTCCCGCTTCTGCGCGAAGGGCAGCCCCGAGGACGTCGCGGCCGGCCTGCTCAAGCACGCGCGTGAGCGGGGAGGGCTCGACAACGCGAGCGCGATCGTGATCGACATCCTGGAGCGCTTCGTCAAGCGCGCGGACGACGCCGGCCCGTCCTCCCGCGACCTCTCGGCCCTCTCCGCGTGCCCGCTCCTCGCCGGCATGAGCCCGGCCGCGGTGCTCGGCGCGCTCGCGGCGGGCGTCGAGGTGGAGGTCAACCCGGGCGATCGCATCCCGCGCGACGTCGCGAGCGATCTCGTCGCCTACCTGGTGCTGGACGGCGTCGTGGATCTGCCCGACGGCGTCAGGATCGGCTCCTCCGGCCTGCTCTTCCCCGAGTCGCTCGTGGGCGCGCGGCGCAAGGGCGACCTGCCCGTGGCGGCGGCGCGCACGCGGCTCATCCGGATCCGCAAGGACGACTTCGCCGAGGTGTGCGAGCACGACGCCGAGCTCGCGGCCGCCCTGTACCAGCGGCTCGCGCGCCACCTCGCCCTCGAGGCCGGCTGAGCGCCGCCCCCCTTCGATGCAGCTCCCCGTGCTCCACCTGGACGACCGCGTCGCGGCCTTCTCGAAGCCGTCGGGGCTGCTCGTGCACCGCGGCTGGGGCCGCGCGCCGGTCGTGTTCGTCGATCTCGCCGAGCGCGCGCTGGGCAGGAAGGTCTTCCCGGTCCACCGCCTCGACCGGGCGACGAGCGGCGTGCTGCTCGTCGCGCTCGACGCCGCCGCCGCCGCCCAGCTCGGCGCGCAGTTCGAGCAGGGCCTCGCGCGGAAGCGCTACCTCGCGCTCGTCCGCGGCGTGCCCCCCGAGCGCGGGTGCATCGACCACCCGATCCCGCGGCGCGAGGGGGGCCCGCGCGTCCCGGCCGTCACGGAGTTCGAGCTCCTCCACGCGCTCGAGCGGTACGCGGTGGTCGAGGCGCGCCCTCGCACCGGCCGCTTGCATCAGGTGCGGAGGCACCTCAAGCACATCAGCCACCCGATCATCGGCGACGTGAACTACGGCAAGGGGGAGCACAACCGCCTCTTCCGTGAGCGCTACGCGCTGCACCGCCTCGCGCTCCACGCGGCCGAGCTCGCCGTCGCCCACCCGGAGACGGGCGCCCCGCTGCGCGTCGCCGCGCCGCTGCCCGACGATCTGCGCGATCCGTTCGACCGGCTAGGCGTGCCGGCGTGGATCGGCGCGGCGCCCGCGGCGTGAGCGGGCGCCGCGTCGCCCGAGATCCTCCCCCGGGCTCAGGGGGCGCCGCGCTGGCCGTCCGCCGGCCCGCGAGGGCTCGGCGCGACGCCGTGGCCGGCGCGGATCCCGTCGAGCGAGAGCGCCGGGCCCGCCTGGGCGAAGCCGCCGTCGAAGGGGTTCTCGGCGAGGAACAGCGGCGTGTCGAGATCGACGAACGAGAACCCGCCGAGCCCCGCGGCGAGGCACGCGGACGTCGTCATCGCGAGCACGGACTCGACCATCCCGCCGATCATCAGCCCGAGCCCCGCCGCGCGGGCGACCGCCGCGATGTCGAGCGCCTCGGCGATGCCGCCCTTCATCAGCTTGATGTTGACGGTCGTCGCCGCGCGCTCCGCCGCGATGCGGAGGACGTCGCCGGCGCAGGTGACGCTCTCGTCGGCGGCCACGTCGACGCCGGCGCGGCGCGTGACCTCCTTCATGCCCTCCCAGTCGTCGCGCGGCACGGGCTGCTCCAGGAGCGCGACGGTCGCGCCGAGCCGGCGCGCGTGCGCGACGAGCGCGATGGCCTCGCCCGCCGTGAGCCCGCCGTTGCCGTCGAGGATCAGCGAGGCGCCCGGCGCCGCCGCGCAGATCGCCTCGAGCCGCGCGGCGTCCCACGCGGCGAGGCGGCCGCCGACCTTCACCTTGAGCGCGCGGAAGCCCATGGCCGAGGCGCGCCGCGCGGCCTCCTCCGCGCGCTCCGGCGGGCCCGTGGTGATGGTGATGTCGGTCGTGAGCTCCGTCCCGGCGCCGCCGAAGAAGGCCCAGAGCGGCATGCCCGCGCGCCGCGTGAGCGCGTCGAGGATCGCCGTCTCGATCGCGCAGCGCGCCGCGCCCGCGCCGCCGCCCGCGGCCGCGCGGAGGGCGCCGGCGATGGCGCGCCACGCCCGCGCGTCCGCGCCCTCGGCGGCGCCGCGCAGCGAGAGGACGGCGGCGCGCGACGCGGCCTGCGTCTCGCCGTTGAACGCCGGGAGCGGCGCCGCCTCGCCGAAGCCGAGCGTCCCGTCGGCGAGCTCGACGGTGACGAGGAGGTTCTCCGCGCGCTCCTGGGCGCCGCCGGCGATGCCGAACGGCTCGTGCAGCGGGATGTCGAGCGCCTCGACCGAGACGCGCCGGATCAGGGTAGGGGACATGAGGGCCACCGGAGCCTTCGCAGGGGGATCAAGGGGAGGTCCGGGCGCCGTCGCGCGGCCCGGACGGCGGCGCCGCGCGACGGCGCCCCGCCGCGGCGAGCAGCGCCTCGATCTCGCGGGCGAGCTCCTCTTCCTCGCCGCGCTCGTAGCCCGCGTGGACATGGCGCACGATCCCGCCCTGATCGATGACGTAGGCGGTCGGCATCCTCGGCGGGCGGTACCGCTTCGCCGTGCTCTCGTCCCTGTCCCAGAGGATCTTGAACCTGACCCCGGCCTCGTCCGCGAACGCCGCGATGTCCTCCTTCGAGGCGTCCTCCGGGGCGTCGAGCGACACCGCGATCACGGCGACCTCGCCGCCGAAGCGATCCGCGATCTCCTGGTATTGGGGGAACGACCTCCTGCATGGCCCGCAGTACGTCGCCCAGAAATCGACGATCACCACCTTGCCGCGCGCCTCCTCGAGCGTGGAGGGCCCCTCGCCGGAGACGACCTCGGCCGAGAGCGCGGGCGCCGCGGCGCCGATCAGGCCGCCGCCCTCGGCGGGCGCCGGCGTCGGGGCGGGGGGCGCGGCGGCGCCGCCGCAGCCCGCGGCGGGCGACAGGGCGAGCGAGGCGCAAAGCGCGGCGACGATCCGGGCGAACGGCGGCGATGAGCTCCGGCGCATGGCGAGGGGGCCCTCCTCTCCTTCTTCAGGGGTCACGATCGACGACGGACGCGAGCATCTCTCCCTCGGCGCAGCGCGTCCCGTCGACGCTCGCCTCGCCCCGGAGCTTCCAGACGTTCGAGCGGTGGTGCAGCACCTCGACGTAGAGATCGAGCCGGTCGCCGGGCGTCACGGTGTGACGGAACTTCGCCTTGTCGAGCCCGAGGAAGAACATGAGGTTCGCCTTCGCGTCGAACGGGTCGGACGCGTAGGCGAGGATGCCGCCGAGCTGCGTGAGCGACTCCAGGATCAGCACCCCGGGCATGATCGGCCGCTTCGGGAAGTGCCCCTGGAACCAGGGCTCGTTGTAGGTGACGCACTTGTAGCCGCGGATGCTCTTGTTCGCGGTCACCTCCGTCACCCGGTCGACCATGACCATCGGGTAGCGGTGCGGCAGGATCGACAGGATCTGGTGGATATCGAGCGTCACGGGCTCGTGGGTTCGATCGGGCAAGGCCGGCTCCTTTCGCTGCGTGGAGCGCGCTACTTCGCGTCGTTCTTCTGCTCCGCCTTGTCGCCGCCCCCCTCGTCCTCGCCGCCGCCGGTGTTGTAGAGCTGGATGACCTGCTCCGTGAGGTCGAGATCGGCGCGGGCGTAGGGGGCCGCCTGCTTGTCGAGGATGATCTCGTAGCCCGACCGCTTCGCGAGGCGGGCGACGATGATCATCATCTTCTTGATGATGGGCCCGGTGAGCTCGCCCTGCTTCTTCTGCAGCTCCTTGTTGTAGTCGACGAAGACGGTCTGGAGCTCGACCATCTGGCGCTGCCAGTCCTCCATCCGCTTCTGCAGCGCCTCGCGCGAGAGCACGCGCGACTGCTTCTCGATCTCCTCGCGCGCCCGCTGGAGCTCGGTCTGCTTGGCGTCGAGCTGCTGCTGCCGCCGGTCGAAGAGCTTCTTCAGCGTGGCCTGCGCGCGGATGCCGTCCTCGGTCTGCATCACCGCGTGCTGCACGTCGACGACGGCGAGCCGGGTCTCGGCGGCGGCGACGCCGGGGACGGCGAGGGCGAGCGACGCCACGACGACGCGGGTGAGCCGGGCGAGGAGCGGCGTGGCCCGATGCACGGGGGAGCTTTCGACCATTCGAGGCGATTACCCGCCGCGTGACGGACGGTCAAGGTGCGCGGGCAGGAGCGGGGAGGGGAGGGCGCGTCGATCGCGGGCCTGGCCGCCGCCGCGACGCGACGGCGGCGCGAGGCGGGACTCGGTCAGCGGCACTCGCCGGAGATGCAGTCCTCGCCGTCGGGGCAGGGCACGTCGACCGAGCATTCCGGCGCGACCTCCTCCCGTGTCTTGCAGACGCCGTCCTCGCAGCCGACGAAGCGGCTGTCGATGCGCTCGCAGGCGAGATCGTCGCTGCACGGGTAATGGCAGTAGCCGTCGTCCATGCACTCCTGACCCTGGGCCGCGCAGGACGTCGTCGCGCAGCCGGGCTGCGGCGACGGGTCGTCCATGCACGCGCCGGTCACCGCGTTGCACACCTCGCCGGGCGCGCAGTCCGCGTGGGTCTCGCAGGCGGTGGAGCAGACGCCGTCGACGCAGCGCGCGCCGCCCTCGCACGGCGCCGCGTCGCTGCATTCGGGGTTCGTGGGATCGGGGACGCAGACCCCGCGGTCGCACCGCGTGCCGGGCTCCTCGCACGGAGACCGGCCGTCGCAGCCCTCGGCGCACTCGCCGTTCACGCACACCCTGCCGGCGCCGCACTGGTAGCTGAACTCGCACGCCGCGATGCAGAGCCCGTCGATGCACCGCGTCCCGTCGCCGCACGCGTCGTCGTCGTCGCAGGGGCACGTGGTGAGCTCCGCGTCGCAGGTGGCCTCGCTGCCGCCCGCGCCGCCCTGGCCCGCGCCGCCCTGGCCCGCGCCGCCTTGGCCCGCGCCGCCGTGATCCGAGCCGCCCACGCCGCCGTGCTCGGGCTCCAGCGGGCGGCACCCGTAGCCATCACAGAGGATGCAGTCGTAGCCGTCGTCGTCGCACTGGAGCGTGGCGTCGCCGCAGCCGCCGCAGCCCGTCGCGGTCGCGGCGAGCAGCAGGAACAGCGCGCCTTGGCCCAGGATCTTCGCAAGGGGTGATTGAAGAAGCATCGAAGTCCTCCAGCGGCGGCCGGCACCGGCGCGGCCCTCCCGCACGACTACCATGGCGCGCGCTAACACGCAGCGTGCCACCCGGCGGCGGCCCGGGCTCGCGGGGATGCCCGACCGGCGCTTCGCGCTGTGAACCTGCGTTCACCTGGGCTCGTCGCGCGAGGTTCACTCGCCGGCGGTCGTGGAGGGGGCGAGGGGGGCGGCCGGCGCTTCGGACCCGCGACGAGCTCCTCCGCGCGCAGCGCGCGGTCCCGGCCGGGGCGGAGGCGCCGCGCGCGCGCCGCGGCCGGAGGGCCGGCGGGCCGCCCCGCCGGCGCGGCCCGCCCCGGGAGGCTCACGAGCGGTAGCCGGCGTTCACGTCGACGTAGCCGTGTCCGAGATCGCTCGTCAGGTAGGAGAAGTCGCCGGGGCCGCTGCCGAGCACGAGCTCGATGACGTAGGTGTCGCGGCCGAGCACCTCGTTCGCCCGGAGCTCGGCGTCGGGCCCGACCGCCACGCCGCTCCGCACGATCGGGATCCCGCCCACGAGGACCTGCGCCTCGGCCGGGTCGAAGGGGACGCCGGCGCGCCCCGCGGCGGCGAGCAGGCGCCCCCAGTTCGCGTCCTTGCCGAACAGCGCCGTCTTGACGAGCAGCGAGGTGGCCACCGTGCGCGCCACGGCGCGCGCCGCGTCCCGCGTCGAGAGCCCGCGGACGCGGATCTCGGCGACGTGGGTGCTGCCCTCGCCGTCGGCCACCATCGAGCGGGCGAGATCGCCGCAGACCTCGACGAGGGGGCGCATGAGCTCGTCGCGCGACACGCGGCGCTTCGACGCGCCGGAGGACAGGAGGAGCACCGTGTCGTTGGTGCTGGTGTCCCCATCGACGGTGCACGCGTTGAACGTGGCGTCGCACGCCGCGGCCAGCGCCTCGTTCGCCTCGCCCAGATCGAGCACGGCGTCGGTGAACAGGAAGACGAGCATCGTCGCGTGCGGGGGCCCCACGTCGGGGTGGATCATGCCGGCGCCCTTGCCGATGCCGAGCAGCGTGGCGCCGTCGCCGAGCTTGCGTTGCGAGAGCTTCGGCCAGCGATCGGTCGTGCAGATCGCCTGGGCGAAGTCGAGGTAGCCGCTCGGCGAGAGGCGCGCCGACAGCTCGGGGACGCGCTCGACGATCCGGTGCGCCGGCAGCACCGCGCCGATGACGCCGGTGGAGGCCGGGAGGACCTCCTCCTCGGGAGCGCCGATGGCGTCGGCGACCGCGCGCGTCGTGTCGAGTGCCGCCCTCCAGCCAGCCTCGCCGGTGCAGGCGTTGGCACAGCCGCTGTTCACGATGACGGCGCGGGCGCGCCCGGACCGGATGCGCTGCATGGCGATGTCCACGGGGGCCGCGCGCACCACGTTCCGTGTGAACATGCCGGCCACCGCCGCCGGCTGGTCGGCCACCGCGAGCGCGACGTCGATCCTTCCGTCTCTCCGGATCCCGGCGCTGATGGCACCAAAGCGAAACCCTGCAACTGGCTCGAAGCTCATGACGGCGCGCAGTCTACGCACGAACGCGCGCAAAGAGAAAGCGGCAACAGGGACCGTGGGCCGCGCGCCGCGCGCTACGCGCTGCGCCACGTGGGCGACATGCGCACGGCGGGCGAGCGGCGGCGTGCGCCGGAGATCCTCGACTCCGGATCACCTCCGGGATCGCCTCGCTGTCCATCCCCGCGCGCGACACGGCGGATGCGAAGTCAGGGGGCGGCCGAGCTGAGCGCGGTATTTGCAAAGCTCTGGTGTCATGGCCGCCGTTCGGATCATCGATATCAAGGGCCTGTATCTTCCTGGCTCTCTGGATGCCTCGGCGCCGCCGGGGACGACGCGGGCGGCTGCATACAGCCCAGGATACAAGAGCCTGGACAACCAGGGGCGCATCTACATCAACCGAGATCTGGAGGGGAGCTGGGCGAAGGATACGCAGCTCATCGAGATCACCGTGGAGGTGACGGCCCGCGAGGGCGAGCTCCCGGAGGAGGCGCGGATCCGCTGGAGCGCGC
Organism: Sorangium cellulosum; assembly: GCF_004135735.1. GTDB lineage: Bacteria > Myxococcota_A > Polyangia > Polyangiales > Polyangiaceae > Sorangium > Sorangium cellulosum_F. The sequence goes on from NZ_CP012670.1 coordinate 3,327,006, forward strand.
GCGATCCAGACGATCCATCCAATGAGCGTCCGGAGGTGCATCCGGACTGGGCTCCTCTCATCGACGGCGACGATTACGACGCGTGGGGCGCCTACGTGGGGCCGGTCGATGAGGACAACGAGGGGGCGCTGGACAGGCCCCCCGGCTGGGAACAGGTGGAGGGATACGCGCTCTCCGACGTGACGGAGACCAGCGCGAGCACGGCGATCGTGGGGGCGAGGAGCAAGGTCCGGCGGCACATGACGGACATCGCAGGGGACAACGTGATCGTGCGCGCCGAGCTCGACGCCGGGGGCGACGTGGAGGCCGCCGACGAGACCGGGATCATGACGCTCTGGCGCCGGATCGACGTCGAGTACATCCGGATGGAGAGCGCGCTCGCGCTGCCCGTGGACGAGGTGCCGAGGCACTTCGAGCCGACCTTCACCCAGCTCGACTTCACGCCCGCGCGGGTGATCCCGGACAGGCAGCACATGGCGCCCGACGCGGGCGCGCTCGGCGATCTGGCCCCCTTGTTCGTGAGCGAGGTCTTCGCTCACGCCGGCGATCCTGGCTGGTTCTGCCTGATCGCCGCGCTCGAGCCGCACCCCCTCCCCGAGGTCCGGGGAGAGCTCGTGTTCTCCGGGACCGTCTCGATCCTGGACAGCGGCGAGGGGGAGAGGCGCGGAGAGTACATCGAGATCCCGGGCGACCACCCGGACGCGAGCTACGTCACGTTCCGCTGGGACAGCGAGGAAGTGAGCTTCTCGGTCGCGAGGGCGACCGTCCTCCGAGACCCGCCGCAGACCCGGCTCTGGCTCGAGCCGCACGACATCCAGAGCCAGTTCACCGCGGGCGACGGGTCCGTGGCGCACGCGTACAGGCACCGGATCTTCTTCTTTCCTCGCGCCCGCCGCAGGGGCGCGGCGTGGGAGCCCCCGGGCTACGGCGTCCCGGCGCGCGTCGAGGCCGACGTGCGAGGCCCAGGCGCCGCCTACACCGCGGGCATGAGCCCCACGATCGACATCGGGCCCGCGAGGTATTTCGCCGGCAGGACCATCCTGTTCACGCACCACAGGGCGTGGTGGGACGAGGCGCGCCGGCGGGGCCGGCGGGGCCACGAGCAACGCACGCTCCACACCATCGTCCACGAGCTCACGCACGCCTTCGGCATGCCGCACAAGTGCGGATACTTCGATTTCCGGACGCCGCGCGAGGCGACGTGCTGCATGAACTACCGGACTCACTGGATGATCGACGAGGATCAGCAGCTCATCCCGGGGACGGCCGGGCAGGTCGGCAACGACATGTGCGGGCGCCACGTGAAGGAGATCCGGCGCGTGCGCCTGGAGAACAACAGGGGATTGCGGTGGAGATGAGGGGGGCTGTCATGTCGGATTGTGATGCGAGGGGCGAGAGGGACCCGGTGGAGCCGCCTGGCCTGGCGCTGCGCTCGATCGATCACGAGCGCCGCTATGTGCTCGGTTATCCCGTGCACGTGGCCATCACGGTGTGCGCTGACCCGCCCGGAGCCTACCTCCGGCGGTTGCCGTGGCCGAGCTGGGCGGGGAACGCCGGCGCCATCGGCGTCCGCCTCGTGCGGTCCGACACGCGCGAGGCGGTCGTGCAGACCGAGCCCTCGCCGGTCGTGCTCCCCGAGCTCGGCACGCCGATGTTCGTCCTCGCGCCGGGCGCGTGCCGGCGCATGCTCATCGACGTCTCCTCGTATCTCCCCGCGGGGCTCGAGCCCGGGAGCTACGAGCTGGCGATCGTGTACGACGCCCCGCCCGACCGCGTCGAGAGCGCGCCGGTGCCGATCGAGCTCGCGGCCCCAGGCCCCGAGGAGCAGAGGGAGCTCCAGCGCCTCGCGCCCGAGCTCGCCCGCGCAGGGTCGTGGGGGCGCTGGACGAGCTTGCTTCCCGAGGACCGCACGCCGGTCGAGGTGCGCGTGGAGCCGGGGGACCCGCTGCGCTTCAACCGCATCGTGCGCCATCTGATCCACGGTCCGGACGCGCTCTGTGACATCGATCCCGACGTGCTCGACGTGCTCGACGGGGTCTATGCGCCGGAGGCGCACGGGCTCCGCGCCGAGCTCTACGCCGCGCGGGGAGATGCGGCGCGCTTCGCGGAGCAGGCGGCGATCATCCGGGCCTGGTACCCGGGGCTCGCCTGGTGGATCGAGCGGATCGAAGCAGGGCAGAGCGAGTACGGCTTCATCGGAGCGTGCCGGGAGCGGCGGCGCGGGCAGTGAGCGGCGGCGCCGCCGCCGGGCTGGACCGCCGGCGCGCGGCGCCGTGCCCCGCGGGGCGTCAGGGCCGCGTTCACGCGCGGATCACGAGATCGCTGCGCGTTCTTCACGCGCGGGAGGGTACTAGACCTCCGCGAGGATGCGCGGCGTCGAGGCGAGCGGTGGCCGTTGGCCGTTGTCGGAGAGCTCGAGCAGGAGCGCGCTCCCCCGCGGCGTCGTGGCGCCGCTGCCCGGCGCCGAGGCCGCCGCCGTCCCCTGGCGCACCCAGGGCCGGCTCCATGTCACCGTGATCGCCAAGGCGAGCTTCGCCTTCGCGCCCGACGCGGTGATGTGGCGGACCGAGCCGCAGGAGATCCTCCGCGCGGAGGTCCATCACGGCAGGAACCCGGCGCGGAGCATCCGCTTCAGCGCGGACCTCGCGCCCTACCTGGGCTGCGCCGACGTGCTCTTCACGGGAGACGCGCACGCGCCGCGCGGCGCCCAGGTCCAGTCGTTGCCGGTGCGGCTCGCGGTCTACGGCGCGAGCGGCTGCGCGCTCGACAAGCGCCTCCTCGTCCGCGACGCTCGCCCGTTCCGGCGGATGCCCATCGTGTACGAGCGGGCGGTCGCCGGCGTGAACGGGTGGGAGAACCCGTTCGGCGTCGCGGCGAAGGACGGCCAGGCGAACCTCGTCGATCTCCGCGATCCGACGCGCCCTGCCGGCTTCGGCCCGATCGCGCGCGCCTGGCCCGCGCGCCACCGGCTCCTCGGCGGGACGCCGCGCGAGGCGCTCGAGGACCCGAACGCGGAGATCCCGGCCGGCTTCGACTGGTCGTACTTCCAGGCGGCGCCGGCGGATCAGCGGATCGCGTTCCTGCAGGGCGACGAGTGGATCGTGCTCGAGAACCTGAGCCCGCTCGCGCCGCGGCTCCAGATGCGCCTGCCCCGCGCGCGCGGGGTGGCGCGCATCCAGGGGCTCACCGCCTCCGCGGCGGCGGAGGGCGAGCTCGTCGAGCTCTACGCCGACACGCTCCGCATCGACGGCGCCGAGCAGCGGTGCACGGTGGTGTGGCGCCGGATCCTCCCCGTCCCCGGGGACGACGCCCTCGCGGCGCTGCGGATCGTGGCCGGCGTCGCGGTCGAAGGCGAGGAGATCGCGTGGCCCGACCTCTGCCCGGAGCCCGAGGAGCGCGTCGAGGCGGCGCCGCCGCCCTCGCGCCGGCTCGGCCCCGAGGGGACGCTCCGGATCGAGGACGCGCCCGGCGAGGCCGGCGCGCCGCGCGTGGATCCGGGGCTCACCATCAGCCTCTCGGACCAGGACGTGGAGCTCGTCGACGCGGCGCCCGGCCCGTCCATCTGGGAGACGGTCGCGCTCCCCCGGGACCAGGCCGAGCCGGCGAGGCGCGCGCCGGCGCTCCCCTTCAAGCCCGTGGCCCCGCTGCCCGGCCCGGCGCAGCAGGATCCGCCTGGGGCCATCGCGACGCAGCTCCGCGACCTGCCCACGACCACGACGCTCGCGCTGTCGAGCGCGGACGAGGCGCAGGTGAGCGTCCGGCCCGCGACGCCGTTTCCCGTCGCGCCGTGCCCCGCGCCGCGCGTCGCGCCCGCGACGCCGATCCCCGGCGCCCCCTGGTCCGGCGAGCGCGCCGCGCCCGCGCCCGAGCGCGACGAGCCGGGGCAGCTCCCGCCGCTCGGCGACGGCGACGAGGTGAGCCTCGCGCGCTGCGCGATCGTCGCGGCGGAGCTCGCGGAGCGGCCGGTCCCCCGGGCCGAGGTCCTCAGGGCGCACGGCCTCACCGAGGCGCGCTGGGAGGAGGCCGAGCGGCGATGGCAGGCGTCGATGGCCGAGGAGGCCAGGCGGCGTGAGCGGGCGCTCCGCGATCGGTTCGACGCCGCCTACGTCGCCGCCTGGGAGGCCGTGCGGGGCGCCCTCTCGCCAGCCGATTACGCGCGGCTGGTCGTCGCGGCCGAGCGCGGCGGCGTCGCCTCCCTGCTCGACGAGCTCGCGCTGCGGCGCACCGTGTGGGCGCGCATGAAGCGGCTCTGGGCCGCGCGGCTCGCGGGCGATCCGGGCCTCAGGGAGCGCGTCGAGGCCGAGATCGCGCGGCTCTCCGGGGCGCCCGGGCAGCGCGCGCGCGGCGGCGCTCCGGCGGGCGCGCGCCGCCTGCGCCGCCCGACATGACGGCGGGTGACGGGGCGCGCCGCCGTGACACGCAATCATCACATCGCTGTCGCGGACTGGCCTGTATAGTCGAGGTCCTTATCCTCCGCGCCGGGAGCCGACGCGCGCCGGCCACGGGAAATCACGATCATGCAAGACGCGTTTACCGTCAGCGCCAGCGCGCTCCCGTCCTCCACGCGGGTCGCGGGCTTTCGAGGGACCGAGGGGCTGTCGAGGCCGTATGCCTTCGAGATCTACCTCGTGATGACGAGCGACGTGGGCCAGGACGTCGACCTCGCGCGGGTCGTGGGGACGAAGGCGACACTCCGCATCTCGCCGGCCGACGGCGGGGCTCCCCTCCTCGTGAACGGCGTCTTCGCGACCCTGGAGCTCGTCCACGCGTTCGGCGAGCGCTCGGTCTTCCGCGCCGTGCTCGTGCCGCAGCTCTGGAAGCTCTCCGTCTCCCTGCACAGCCGGGTCTTCACCGACCAGACGGTGCCCGACATCCTCAAGGCGGTGCTCGCGGACGCGGGGGTCTCGGACTACGAGCTCCGGCTCGTCGGCAGCTACAAGCCGCAGGAGCACGTGTGTCAGTACCGGGAGAGCGACCTCGACTTCATCTCGCGGTGGATGGAGCGCGAGGGCCTCTATTACTACTTCGAGCAGGGAGACGGCGGAGAGACGCTCGTCATCACCGACGACCGGGGCGTCCACGCGCCGCTCGGCGACAGGGCGGTCCGGTACGTCCCGCAGTTCGGCGAGCACAGGGCCACGGGCGAGCTGCTCTGGACCTTCACGTGCCGGCACACGTCGATGCCGTCCGCCGTCCGCATGAACGACTACGACTACAACAACCCCGCGGTCGAGATCTCCGGCAAGGCGCCCGTCGCGACGAACGGCGTCGGCGAGATCATCGTCCACGGGGCGCGCTTCTTCACGCCGGCCGACGGCAGCCGCCTCGCCAGGGTGAAGGCGGAGGCGCTGCTCGCGGGGCAGGTCGTGTACCACGGCACCGGGACGGCGTTCCACATGCGGCCCGGGTACACGTTCGAGCTCGAGGAGCACCCGCGGCCCGCGCTCAACGCGGCTTACCTGACGACCGAGGTCGAGCACTGGGGCAACCAGACCGGCTGGGCGCCCGAGCTGACGCAGCTCCTCGGGCTCACCTGGGACGACGTGTACCGGGTGGAGGTCAAGGCCATCTCCGCGGACGTCCAGTACCGGGCGCCGCAGCGGACGCCGTGGCCCCGCATCTACGGGACCGAGCACGCCGTCGTCGACGGCCCGGCGGACAGCGAGTACGCGCAGATCGACGAGCACGGCCGCTACGCGGTCAAGCTGAGCTTCGACGAGAGCGACCTCCGGGGCGGCAAGGCGTCGACCTGGGTGCGCATGCTCCAGCCGCACGGCGGCGGCGTCGAGGGGTTCCACTTCCCGCTGCGCAAGGGCACCGAGGTCCTGTGCAGCTTCCTCGGCGGCGACCCGGATCGCCCCGTCATCGTCGGCGTCGCGCCCAACGCGCTCAAGCCGAGCCCGATCACCTCGGCCAACAACACGAAGAACATCATCCAGACCGGGGGCAGGAACCTCATCGAGATCGAGGACCAGGCGGGCGCGCAGCGCGTCGTCGTCAGCACGCCGACCGAGAGCACGAAGCTGTCCATGGGCGCGCCGGTCGACGGCCACAACCTCGTTCTGAGCACGGACGGCACCGGCCTGATCAAGACGGGCCAGTCCCTCGACATCGAGGTCGGGACCTGGAGGCACGATCAGGTCGGCGACGACATGACCGTCGATATCGGGGGCATCAAGGAGGAGACCGTCGAGGGCGCGGTCATCGAGACGTACAAGGACCTCAAGAACGAGACCGTGACCGGCGTGGTCACCGAGGTCTACAAGGACGCGAAGAACGAGACCGTGACCGGCGCGGTCACCGAGCGGTACCTCACCTCGCAGGACACCAAGGTCACCGGGCTGCGCAAGTCGGAGCACGGCACCGAGGAGACGACCGTCAATGGAACGGTCACGGAGGTGTACAAGGGACACTACAAGACCACGGTGACGGCGGGCGGACGGTACGAGGAGATCTCCGGGGGGCTGCACGACCAGAAGTTCAACAGCGGCTGGAAGGTCCACACCACGGGCAACGTCGACCACACCGCGACCGGCGATTACCTCATCAAGGCGAACCACTTCAAGGCGAGCTACAACGGGGACTGGCACGTCAAGATCAGCGGCATCAGGCTGCAGACCACCTGGGGCGGCCTGATCAACGTCACGGCCGGCCTCGGCACGCTGAACATCGTGACGCCGCAGCGGACAGAGGTGATCCTGGGGGCGAAGGTGGATATCGTCACCCCGGTCAAATACGAGCTCACCGCGGGCATCAACTGCAAGCAGACCGGGGCCGAGTTCAAGCAAACCGTGGTCAAGGGCTGGAACGCGGGCGTCCGCCTCGGCAACGCGGGGGTGACGGTCAGCAGGGATGCCATCGCCAAGGTGACCTCGACGGGGGCCCAGGTCTGGCATTCGTTCATCCACATGTTCCACTAGGCGCTGTCGACCGGACGTGGCGGCCGGCCCGAGCTCGACCGGCGGATCGGGCCGCGGGGCCGTTCATCAGACCCATCGACGGCGCCCAGGGCGCCACCGCGAACCTCATGAAGACCATCAAGCCGAACCGGCTGGGGCTGCTCACCAAGGTGTTCGAGAAGGACGGCGAGCCGTACCTCGTCGTCACGCTCCTCGTCTTCTTCCCGTTCGAGGCGCCGAGGCGCCTGCTCTACGAGCAGAGCCTCTGGAAGCTCGTCGGCGCCGAGCTCGGGAGCGACGCCATCCTCGACGAGTGCATGCCGAAGCTCCGGGGTGAGCTGCTCGTCAACGGCCGCTGCTTCACCGCGGGCGGGGTCCCGCGCCCCGCGTGCTCGGTGCGGGTGCAGCTCGGGGCGGTCGACAAGACGCTCTATGTCGTCGGGGACCGCCGCTTCGGGCTCCTCGGGATGACCGAGCCGGAGCCTTTCACCGAGATGCCGATCACCTGGCCGAACGCCTTCGGCGGCGAGGGCTACGCCCCGAACCCGATCGGCAAAGGGGTCGCGCCGGTGCGCGGCGAGGGCGGCTCGGTCCATCCGCTGCCCAACATCGAGGATCCGCGCCGCCTCATCCGGTCGCCCGGCGACCGGCCCCCGCCCGCCGGGTTCGGGAGCTACGATCCGACCTGGCCACAGCGCTTCTCCAAGGTCGGGACGTACGACGGCGCGTGGCTCAAGGAGCGCTTCCCCGAGCTCGCCAGGGATTTCGACTGGACCTTTTACAACACCGCGCCGCCCGACCAGCAGATCGAGGGATATTTCCGGGGCGACGAGGCGTTCGTCATCGAGCACATGCACCCCGAGAGGCCCCGGATCGAGGGGGCGCTGCCGGGGGTGGCGGCGCGGTGCTTCATCAACCAGAAGACCGGGGAGGGGGAGTCCTTCCAGGAGATCGCGACGCGCCTCGACACCGTCCGGCTCTTCCCCGACAAGGAGCGCGGGATCCTCGTCTATCGCGGGGTGATCAAGATCCGCGAGGACGACGCGGCCGACGTGCTGCACCTCGTCGCGGGCTGCGAGGCGATGGGCGAGCCCAGGCCGGTCGAGCACTACCGGACCGTCCTGGCCCAGCGGCTCGACAAGGAGAGAGGGCATCATTTCCTCCTGCGCGACGCGGACCTCTTGCCGCCCCCGGAGCCGGGCGCGGGGCCGCTGCCGGACGACCCGCAGGCGGAGATGACCCGGCTGCTCCAGTCGGAAAAGCTCATGCAGAAGCGCGCCCGCGCGAGGGCGGAGCGGCAGCTCGAGGAGGTCAAGGCGCAGCTCCGGGCGCAGGGGCTCGATCCGGAGCCGCTCGTCGGTCCGCTGCCGCCGGAGGACGACCTCCGCGAGCCCAGCCTGGACGAGCTGCCGGCGTTCGTCGAGCGGGTGATGAGCCAGGCCGAGGAGGTGAAGGCGGACACGGAGGCGCGCCGCGCGGCCGAGGAGCAGCGGGCGCGCGCCGAGTGCGCGAAGCACGGGCTCGATTACGACGCGATGGTGCGCGAGCAGCGGAAGCAGGGCAGCGGTCCGCCGAAGTTCTCGGCCAGGAAGGAGATCGAGCGGCTCGAAGCGCTGGCCCAGATGGCGCGGAACGGCGGGGTCGACTGGCCCGAGCTCGAGGCGCAGCTCGCCGATCCGGAGCTCTGCGCGCGCCTCGTCGAGGTCGAGGAGCAGATGCGCTCTTCTTACCGGAAGTTCGCGCACCACTTCCCGGCGGCCTCCCGGCTGGAGGGCGACGAGGCCGCCGGCCTGCGCGAGGAGGTGATCGCCGGGCACCGGGCCGGGGAGAGCTTCGCGGGGCGCGATCTCACGGGCGCCGATCTCTCGCACCTCGACCTGTCGGGCATCGATCTCGAGGGCGCGATGCTCGAGGCCGCGGCCCTCACGGGCGCCCGGCTGCGCGGCGCGAACCTCGCCGGCGCGGTCCTGGCGAGGGCCGATCTCGTCGGCGCCGACCTCACCGGGGCGAACGTCGCGGGCGCGAACTTCGGGGGAGCCAGGCTCTGCGACGTGAGGATGCGCGGCGGCCTCGACCTCACCGGCGCCGTGCTGGCCAGGGCCGATCTGTCGGGCGCCGACCTGACCGGCGCGCGCCTGTCGGGCGCCGACCTGTCCGAGGCGACCTTCGAGGAGGCCGACTTCAGCGGCGTGACCGCGCAGGAGCTCGTCGTCATCGACACCGACCTCTCGGGCGCCCGGCTCTCCGGCGCAGACCTCGAGCGGTGCACCTTCATCCAGGTCACCGTGGAGGGCGTCGATTTCGGCGGCGCGAGCCTCCGCGCGTCGGTGTTCCTCACCGGCAAGGGCGACGGCGCCGTCTTCCGCGGCGCCAGGCTCGACAACATCCGCATCCTCGCGGGCTCGTCGTTCGCCGGCGCGGACTTCCGCGGCGCCTCCCTCGAGCAGGCCAACCTGCGCGGCGCCTGCCTCCGCGGGAGCGACCTCACCGAGGCCAACCTGCGGAGCGCCGATCTCAGCGAGTGCGACCTCACGGGCGCGCGCCTGGACCGCGCCGTCGCGGCCTCCGCGCTGCTCCTGCGGGCGGATCTCTCCGGCGCCTCGCTGTCCGGGATCGATCTGATGCAGGCCGTGCTGCAGAAGGCGAAGGTCGACGACGCGAACCTCGAGGGGGCCAACCTCTTCCGCGCCGACGCCGCCAGGCTGCGCGGAAACGCCGCGACGAGCCTGAAGGGCGCCAACGTGAAGTACGTCCGCTTCATCGCCCCGCGGGAGAGCCATGGATAGAGATGAGCTGATCGAGCGGGTCGAGGGCGGCGAGATCGTCCACGGCGTCGACCTCTCGGGCGCCGACCTCTCCGGGGTCGACCTCTCCGGCGTGATCTTCGACAAGGTGAGCTTCGCCGGCGCGAACCTCTCGGGCGTCCGGCTGAAGGAGTCGATCGCCAACGGTTGCAGCTTCCGCGGCGCGCGCCTGTCCGGCGCCGACATGCGCCTCGCGTCGATGGTCGACTGCGATCTCGCGGCGGCGAAGCTCGACGGCGCCGCCCTGATCTCGGCGCAGCTCACGGGCGGCGATCTCTCGTCGATCGACCTCGCCGGCGCGGACATGACGCTGGCGAGCGTGATCAACACGGACCTCTCGGGCGCCCGGCTCGCGCGCGCCAGCCTCGACCGCGCCGTCCTCGCGGACGTGCGGACCGAGCGGCTCGACCTCTCGGGCGCCGCGCTGAAGCAGACGGCGCTCGTGCGCGCCGATCTCTCGAGCGCGACCCTCACCGGGGCCGTCCTGGAGCTCGTCGTCCTCGTGGAGGGGAAGCTCGCCGGCAAGGACCTGCGTGGGATGTCGTTCACGATGACCCAGTTCACGGGCGCCGATCTCAGCGGCTGCGACCTCACCGGGGCGACGCTGACGCAGTGCTCGTTCAAGGACGCGAACCTCTCCGGCGCCCGGCTCGACGGCGCGCTCGCCGGCCGGGCGCTCTTCGTGAACGCCGACCTCACCCGCGCGAGCCTCGCCGGGGCCGCGCTCAAGGAGTCGGTGCTCACGGGCGCGCGCCTCATCGAGGCCGACCTCTCCGGGGCCAACCTGGAGATGTGCATCCTGACCAGGGCCGCGTGCCCGCGCGCGCGCTGGACCGGCGCGAACCTGACGTACGCCGACCTCTCGCACGCCGACGTGTCGGCCGGCGATTTCACGAGGGCGACCCTGTTCCGCGCGCGGCTCCACCGGATCAAGGACGACGGGGCCGCCTGGTCGGATCGGGCTGCGGCCCTGGGCGACGACGCGGATCTCGCCGAGGCGGAGCAGTGGCAATCACGTCGCCTGGGCGGCGCCCGGGTGAGCCAGGAGCCCCCGGTCACACGGCCCCGGGCGTTCACGCGTTGAAGAGGGAATCATGCGCAGTCTGGCGAGAAAGCAGGGGCAGAGGGTGCTGGTCACGCAGGAGCTCGGGACGGTGGCGCGCGCCGGCGGCGCGGCGCTGGTCGTCCGGACCGACGCCGGGGAGCTCCAGGCGCGGCGCGCCAAGGGGTGCCTCCTCGAGCCCGAAGCGGGCGACCTCGTGCTCGTCGCCGTCGCGACGGACGGCCGTTGCTACGTGCTCTCGGTGCTGGAGCGGGAGGCCGGCGCGCCGGCGAGCCTCGTCGCGGACGGCGACCTGAACATCAAGCTGCCGGCCGGCCGCCTCGGTATCGCCGCGCAGGACGGCATCGGCCTCGTCTCGGCCAAGGAGGTCTCGGTCGTCTCGGCCGGCCTCTCGGTGAACGCCGTCGACGGCGACGTCGCGCTGCAGCGCCTGTCGTTCGTCGCGACGTTCCTCCGCGCGGAGCTCGACAAGGCCAAGGTCCTGGCCGGGAGCCTCGACTCGGTGCTCGATCGGCTGTCGCAGAGGGTGAAGCGCGCGTACCGCACCGTCGAGGAGAGCGATCACCTCCGCGCCGAGCGGATCGACTACGTCGCGAAGAAGACCATGAGCCTGCGCGGCGAGAACACGCTGCTCACCGCCCAGGAGCTCGTGAAGGTGGACGGCGAGCAGATCCACCTGGGTTGAGGGAGGAGGCGTCATGTTCGCGAACACGCAGATGGGCGGGATGAACCTCGGCTTTCCGGACGTGTGCCTCACGCCGCCGGTGCCGGTGCCGGTCCCTTATCCGAACATGTCCTTTGGCCCGGTGAGCGCGCCGGCCGCGTACAACGTCCTGTTCATGTGCGCGCCCGCGCACAACCTGCTGACGCAACAACTCGTCTCCGTCGGCGATCAGCCCGGCGTCGCCCTGGGGGTCGCGTCGGGCACGGTCATGGGGCCATCCCGCCACATCACCGCGGCGTTCACCTGCCTCGTCGGCGGCATGCCGGCCACCCGCCTGACCAGCATGAGCCTGCAGAACTCCACGAACTGCCCGGGGATGCGGATCGTGCCGAGCCAGGTCAAGGTGCTCGTCCTGTCGCCCTGAGCGCCCTCGCGCCCGGGCGAGGGCGGGCTGTCACGTGCCCCTTGACCGCGGCGCGTCGGGTTCCGAACATCGTCCGAACCTGGAAGAGAAGGTTCGGCCATGATCGACGCGTCGACGCTCGGCAAGGAGCTCGCGGGCAGGTACAGCGTGGAGGGGCTGCTCGGCACGGGCTCGATGGGCGCCGTCTTCCGCGCGCGCCACCTCGCGCTCGCCCGGCCGGTGGCGATCAAGGTGCTCACGGGGCACGCGGACCCGAACGCGGGGGAGCGGATGCTGCGCGAGGCGCGCATCTCGGCCCTCATCAAGTCGCCGCACGTCGTGGGCTGCTACGACTTCGGCTTCCTCGCGAGCCGGTCGCCGTTCATGGTGATGGAGTACGTGGGCGGCCCGTCGCTCGGCGCGCTGCTGGCGAAGGGGCCGCTGCCGCTCGAGGAGCTCAGGCGCTACATGCTCCACGCCGCGCGAGGGATGGCCGCGGCGACCGAGCTCGGGGTGATGCACCGCGACCTCAAGCCCTCGAACATGCTGATCGCGCCGTCCGGCGAGCTGAAGGTCGCCGACTTCGGCCTCGCGCGCCTGACGGCCACGACCGGGCCCTCGGCCCTCCGGGAGCAGCCGCTCACGGCCACGGGGACGGTGCTGGGGACGCCGTTCTACATGGCCCCCGAGCAGGCGTGGAGCCCGCAGGAGAGCGACACCCGGGCGGACATCTACAGCTACGGCGCGTCGTTTTACCACGCGGCCACGGGGCGGAGGCCGTTCGAGGAGCAGGAGCTGCTCCCGCTCCTGCTCGCGCACCGGCAGGACATCCCGGCCCGGCCGCGGGCGCTCCGGCCCGAGCTCGACGAGGACGTGCAGGCCGTCCTGGAGCGCTGCCTGGCCAAGGATCCGAAGGACCGCTTCCAGACGTTCGAGGAGATCGAGGCCGCGCTCGTGGGCGCGCAGAGCACGCGCTGGGGGGATCCGCACGACCTGACGCTCCGCAGGTATCTGCAGCAGTACCAGCGCGTCCGCCCCGTCCTGCGCGCGGGCGGCCCCGCCGGGCCGGTCACGGCGCTCCAGTTCCACGGGGACCGGACGCTCTCGATCGTGCGCGCGAACATCGCGAGCGTGTCGGCCGACGCGCTCGTGAGCGCCGACGACGGGCAGCTCACCATGTCGGGCGGCGTGGCGCTGGCGCTGAACCAGGCGAGCGGCGGCGTGTGCCACCTGGAGACGCGCAAGTACGTGCCCGTGCGCCACGGCGGCGTGGTGGTCAGCGCCGCGGGCCGGCTGAACGCGCGGTTCGTGTTCCACGCGATCACGCTCGACTGGGATCACGTCGCGACCTACCGGCCGACCCGCGATCTCATCCTGCGGCTCCTGGAGGGGTGCTTCTACCACGCGGACACGATGAAGCTCCGGAGCATGGCGCTGCCCCTGCTCGGGGCGGGGAGGGCGGGCTTCTCCCCGGCGGAGTGCCTCGACACCATGGTCGAGTTCCTCGTGAAGGCGATGCTGCTCGGCGGGACCGGGCTGTCGCACGTCACCATCGTGCTCCGGGACGGGCAATCGTTCTGAGCGCGGCCTCACGCCCCGGGAGCGCCGGTGGGCCGCGGCGCCTCGACCGACACGCGCAGCGCGCCGCCGAGGCCGCGCGCCGCCGCGGTCGCGCCCAGGATCTCGAGGACGAGCTCATCGCCGGCCACGAGCGGCCCCACGCCCTCCGGCGTCCCCGTCGCGATCACGTCGCCGGGCTCCAGGGTCATCACCCGGCTGATGTACGCGACGAGCGCGGGCACGCCCCAGATCATCTGCGACGTGAGCCCGTCCTGCCGCACCTCCCCGTTCACGAGGCCGCGCACGCGGAGCGCCGCCGGATCGAGCTCCGTCTCGATCCACGGCCCCGTCGGGCAGAACGTGTCGAACCCCTTGCCCCGCGTGAACTGCACGTCCTTCCGCTGCAGATCCCGCGCCGTGATGTCGCCCAGGCAGGTGTAGCCGAACACGTGATCGAGCGCGTCCTCTTGCCGCACGGCCTTGCAGCGGCGGCCGATGATCACGCCGAGCTCTGCCTCGTGCTCGACCCGCTGGCTCTCCGGCGGGAGCACGATGGCCTGGCCCGGACCGATGAGCGCCGACGGCGGCTTGAGGAACAGGAGCGGCTCGGTCGGGATCTCGTGGCCCAGCTCCCTCGCGTGCGCGGCGTAATTGCGCCCCACGCACACGATCTTGGTGGGGAGCACGGGGCAGACGAGGTCGACCTCGGTCCACGCCACGGCCTCCCCCGTGGGCTTGCCGCCGAGCCAGGGCGGGGCGTCGTGCACGACCGCGGCGGCGCCGTCGAGGCGGGCGAAGAAGGCCGGGCGATCCTGATCGGGGGGCGCGAGGCGGGCGAAGCGCATGGCGCGAGCAAAGCGCGATCCCCGCATCGCAGCAAGCCCGGGGCCCGCGCGTCGATCGCGCGCTCCTGCCCGCGGTCGCGGGGCGCCGCCCTCCTGCGGGCGGCGCCTCGCGGTCAGGCCGCCGGCGACGCGGCGCCCGGCCGGCGCGCGACGAGGCGGGCCTCGTGCCTGCCCTCGTCCAGCCACCCTTCGTCGTAGCGGACCACCTCGAGCGCGTCGGGGAGCAGCCGGGGGAGTTCGCCGTCCTCGAGCAGAAAGCGCGCGCTCGGGCGCGGGTGCCGGGCGAGGTTCGACCGCGTCGGGTGCACGACCACGAGCGACCCGCCCGGGGCGAGCTCCGCCGCGCACGCCGCCAGCTTTACGCGCGGCGCGACCTGGCCTAGACGCGGGCCGCCCTGCCATGCCCGAGTCCCTGACCCTGGCCCCCACCTCGGAGCCCCGCTGCTTTCGCGCGCCCGACGGCGCGCTGCTCTCGCCGCCCGAGGGCTGGGCGTGCCTGCCTCCTGGGGACGCCGGGCTCACGCGCCGGGTGAAGCAGGCCGGCCCGTCGTGGGTGGTGGTCGAGAAGCGCGGGCGCAAGACGTTCTCCCGGGGCCTCTGGGCGCCGGCGGCCAACATCGAGGCGGCGCGCGCCGCGCTCGAGGCCGAGCGGAGCACGCCCGCCTACGCCAGGAAGCGGGAGGCCGACGCCCGGCGGCGCGAGCGCGAGCAGGAGGCGTACGTGCGCGAGTTCGAGGCCGAGGTCGCCGCGTTCCTCCGGTTCTCGCCGCGCTACGCGGCGCTCGGCCGGGCGCTCGCGGCCCGGGTGACCCGGCACGCGACCCCCGTGGGCAGCGGCACCGTCGCCCGCACCGAGCGCATCCCGGTCGCGCGGCGCGCGGAGTCCGCCGTGATCGCCTGGATGCGCCACCAGACGACGGCCTACGACACGATGTCCATCCCGCGCGTCCGGGGCATGCGCCGCGAGGTGCGGCGCGATCTCGCGCAGATCTCGCGGGCGCTCCTCGACCTCCACCGCGGCGACGCGCCGCACGAGCGCGGCTCGTGCCCGCTGTGCGCCGCGCTCTGAGCCGCACCCCGGCGCGCGCTCTCCACGCGCCGTGAGGCGAGGGGCGCGCCGGCGTGGAGGCGGCGCGCCCCGCCCGGGGCCCGGCCGGGGGCCTCAGGGGTCGAGCAGCCCTTCGCGGACGAGCCGGGCGCGCAGGCCCTCGGCCCCGTCGAACACGTGCGCGCGCATCCCGACGGCGGCCGCCGCGTCGCAGTTCCCCGCGCGATCGTCGACGAACAGGCACGCGGCGGCGTCGACCCCGGTGGCGCTCACGAGCCGGTCGAAGAACTCGCGCGCGGGCTTGCGGGCGCGCAGGTGATGGCTCGAGTAGACGCCCTCGAACAGGCCGTCGAGCGCGAACGTCTCGCGCAGCTCCTCGACCCATACGGGGTAGTTGCTCGCCACGAACCGGAGCGCGCGGCCGCGGAGCGCCTCGACGAGCTCGCGCACGCCGGGCAAGAAGCGGTACCCGGCGCGGCGCACGCGGTGGAACGCGTCGATGTCGAGCGTGGCGCCGGCGCCCCGGGCGTCCTCACGGAAGAACCGGCGGACGAACTCGGCCTCATCGATCGCGCCGATCTCGAACTCGGGCCAGCACGCGGGGTCGCGGGCCTCCGCGAGATCGAAGGGCACGGCCCGCGTCGCCGCGGCGAGCGCCTCGCGGTACGGGTCGTAAAGGACCGTGTCCATCAGATCGAAGCACACCGCGCGGACCATGGCGCAGAGCCTAGCACCCGCGGCGCGCCGGGGTGAGGGCGTCGAGCACACCCGCGCACAGGCGTGTCGCGTGGGCCAGATCCTGAATACACCCGCGCACAGGCGTGTTGCGCGCTCGTGGTCGAGTTGCAACGTGATTGTCAGAATGCGATGTCATGTCGTTTTGAAGCGTATTCCGGGCGAGGAGATGCTTTATCGGTTATACTACTTGCTGGCCCCGGAGCTCCAGGCGGCGCGGTCCGGCGGAGTGGCGTCTCTGGAGCCCTCGTCGCTTCTGGTTGCTTTCGTGCCGGCTTGAGCAGCACGCGATCGTGCGTTCATCATCGACACCGGCGATCCCGAGGAGACCGCGGCCACGTTCAGGGGGGTCATCGACCAGATCCGCGGCTCCGCGGTCTCGTGCACGCTCCCGATCCCGGCGGCCCCCGACGGAAGGACGTTCGACAAGCAGAAGGTCAACGTGACGTACACGAGCGGCGCCGGCACCCCGACGAGCCTCATGTATGATCAGGAGTGCGAGTCCGGCAGCGGATGGCGCTACGACGACCCGGCAGACCCGAAGCAGCTCGTGCTCTGCGAGGGCGCGTGCTCCATGGTTCAATCCGACCCCGACGCGTCTCTGGGCGTCGACTTCACCTGCGAGGACGTGATCATCGTCCCCCTGTGATCGGCGTCGCTCGCTGGCTCAGATGGAGAAGCCGGTCGCCTGCCCGAGGAGCGCGGCGCCGGCCTGGCCGAGCCACCCCTCGGCCGCGGCCGCGTGCTGGGAGAACGTGTGCATGTCGCGGAACCGCCGCTGCACCGGCGACGCGTCGCGGGCCACGCCGCCCCCTCCGGCCTGGTAGCAGGCGTCCACGGCCCGGGCCGCCGTCTCGGTCACCCAGGCCAGCGCGGCCGAGATTTGCGGCGCGAGGCCGAGGGCGGCCGCGGGGTCGTTGACGCACGCGGCCCAGAACGCGTCGCCCGTCTCGCGCAGGAGGGCGCGGGCGGCCCGCACGCTCGTCTCGGCGCGGCCGAGGTGCACCTGGAACACCGGCGACTCGGCGAGCGAGGCGCGCGCATAGAGCCGCTTCTTGCCCGAGGTCGCGAGCGCCACGGTGTCGTCGAGCGCCCCCTGCGCGATGCCCACGGCCACGGCGCCCATGTGCAGCACGAAGTGCAGGACGGGCGCGACGAAGCCCGGCGAGGCGACCGCCGGCGTGCCCTGGAAGATGTCGAACGAGCGCTCGGCGGGGCAGAACGCGGCCTCGACCGCGATGTCGTGGCTGCCCGTCCCGCGCAGGCCGAGCACGGACCAGGTGTCGAGGATGCGCACCTCGCTCGCCGGGAACAGCATGGCCCGCGTCGCCGGCACGCCCTCCGTCGGGCCGGGCAGCGGGCGGCCGCCGTCCATGAGCACGCAGTTGCCGAACAGGAAGCTCGCGTGCTCGCAGCCGGAGGCGAAGCTCCAGCGCCCCGTGACGCGGTATCCGCCCGCCGCGGCGTGGGCCTCCCCCTGCGCGTTGAAGCCGCCGCCGATGATCACGTCCGGCCCGCCGGCGTAGATGGCGTCGAAGCGCTCGCGCGGCAGGAGCGCGAACAGGTGCGGGCTCTCCGAGCCGATCATCACGGTCCAGCCGGTGGCGCCGTCCGCCCGCGCGAGCGTCTCCAGGACCTCCATCCCCGTGCGCACGTCCACCTCGTAACCGCCGTGGCTCCGCGGGAGGAACATCCGGAAGCAGCCTGCCGCCTTGAGCTCATCGAGCAGGTCGGCGGGAATGCGCCGCGCCGCCTCGATCTCCGTGCTACGGGCCGAGATCCCGGGGGCCAGATCGCGGACGGCCTGCAGCAGCATCACGGCGTGATCGTTCTTCATGGATCGCTCCTTCATCGAGGGGGGACGGCGCCGGTGGAGTCCCGGCGAACCGGGCCGTGAGGCGAGGGGTCCTGTCGCGATCACGCGCCCGGGCGTGATCCACCGCGGATCACCAGGTGTGGAGGAACGTGAACCGGCCTGCGAGCCTGTTGTCGGGGTGGAGCTCGTCCTGGGTCTCGTAGCCGAGATAGAGGAGCAGCTTGTTGCCGGTGCCGTAGTTCAGGCCGACGATCCCGCCGACCTGGAGGCTGGAGAGGCCCGTGTCGTCGACGGCCGCGTCGGCCGTGGCGCCCGGAACCTCGTTGAGGTCGACGGTCAGCTCGAGGTGCGGGCCGATGCTGAAGTCTTCGGTCACGGAGAAGAGGAGGAAGTCCCGTGAGTAGAAGATGTTCTGAACGTTCTCGTTGAACATGCTGGAGAACGATCCCAGGAGCCACGACTCGAAGTAGACGGGCTTCGCGTCGACGTAGGTGAAGAGCTGCGGGGCGACCAGCGCCGCCGGCTCCTGGCTGAGGAAGTTGAACGCGAAGCCCACCATCGGGTTGAGGGTGACCGGGCCGAAGGTGAAGGCGGGGCCGATGTCGAACTCCGCGGTTCCCAGCATCGGCGTGATGTAGATGTCGGTGGAGAGGCTGACGGGGCCGCCGAGCGGGTGCGAGGCGCCGGCCCAGAGCTGGAGGCCGAGGTTGTCGGCGTCGAACCGGAACCAGCTCATGATCGGGCTCGCCTCGGCCGGCGGCTCTGCCACCGGCGCGGCGGTGCCCTGCGCCGGCGTGCCGGCCGCCATGTCACCCGCTGTGGCGGTCGGCTCCGCCTGGGGTGCTGTGGCGATCGGCGCCGCCGGCGCTGCCGCCGCGGCGTCCGGAGCCGCCGGCGCTGCGCCCGGAGCCGCCGGCGCTGCGCCCGGAGCCGCCGCCGCTGCGTTCGGAGCCGCCGCCGCGGCGCCCGGATCGACCGCGGGCGGCGCGGGATCCTGGGCCCAGGCGGCCGGCGACGCGAGCAACCCCACGACGCAGGTGAGCGCCGCGCAACGTTTCCCCATTCCATTCTCCATCATTGAACTGCCTCCCTGCGCAACATGAAACCTAGCGGCAACATCACAGATGCCGGCAACCATGAGACGAAACGGCAGCGAGCCGACGATAACGTGACGGAGAGGAGCTAGGCAAAGCCGATGTGCACGGGCGCGCGCGATGACGCCGCGCTCGCCCATCGTGGCTGATCGTGATCGAGGAGAGCGAGCTCCGGGACCGGGCCGCCGGGCCCGGCGGCGTGCGCAGCGCGCGCCGGGCGGCGCAGCCGTCACACGGGGAGGTGCTGGATGCCCGCGGCCGCCCCGAGCGACGCGAGCGCCGCGGCCCCGGCGAGCAGCAGCGTCATCTTCAGCAGCGCCCCTTCGATCTGGTCCGCGACGAGATCGTCCACGGCCTGCGCGACCTCGTCCCGCACCTTGATCAGATCGATTCCGCCCTTCTGGTTCGCCTCGTCCCGGAAGCGCGACAGCGTCAGCCGCTCGACGTAGCCGAGCAGCCGCGCCTCGATCCTGCGCCGCAGGTACCCTCGCGCGCCGCCCCCCTGCGGCGCCGCCTGCACCCTGTGGATCACCGCGAGCCGCAGCCGCTTCGCCGCGTCGTTCAGCGGCACGCGCTCCACCGCCTGCGCCAGGCGCCCGCCGCGCGCGCCGGCCTCGGCCTGGCCCGTGACGCCGAGCACCCGATCGAACACCGCGGACACGAGCATCCCGCCGAGGCGCCGCGCCCGCACGACCTGGAGGACGCCGGTGCCGAGCGCGCGCTTCCACGCCAGGGTGAAGCCGAGCACGGCGGAGACCGCCACCGCCACGACGGCCGCGAGCGCCCCGCGCAGCGCCGAGCCGTCCGCCGCGACGGCGTACGACGACGCCGCGAGCACCAGCGCGAGCAGCGACATCGCCGCCGCGGTCAGGAAGAACGAGCGGAGCGCCGGCCCCAGCGCCCCGGCCACGCCGTGCGCGAACGGTCTCAGATCCATGCCCGTCACGCTATCACGGCCGCCGGAGGCCTCTCCCGCCGCGCGGAGCCGCCGCGAGGCGGCGCAGAGGTCCGGCCATCCTGGCCGGACCCCGGACCGGCGGGGCTAGATGACCCCGAACTTCTTGCCGACCTTCTCGAACGCCTCGAGCGCGTGATCGAGGTGCTTCCGCTCGTGGGTCGCCATGTAGCTCGTCCGGAGGACCTGCTGCTTGGGCGGCACGCCAGGGGTGATGAACGGGTTCACGTACACGGCGTAGTCGTCGAGGAGCGACTTCCACATCATGACGGTCTTGAGATCGTCGCGGATGTAGATGGGGATCACCGCCGTCTCGGTCTTGCCGAGCTCGAAGCCGAGCCGCTGCAGCTCGGTGCGCATGTAGGTGAAGTTCTCGCGGAGCTTCTCCTGGCGCCACGGCTCCTCCTGCATGACCTCGAGCGCGGCCATGGCCGCGGCCACGCAGGGCGGCGCCGCGCTCGCCGCGAAGAGGAAGCTGTAGGCGAAATGCTGAATGTAATCGAGCACCTTGCGCTCGCCGACGAGCCAGCCGCCGATCGAGGCGAGCGACTTCGAGAAGGTGCCGCCGATGAGGTCGACGTCCTTCGAGAGGCCGAAGTGCGCCGCGGTGCCGCGCCCGCCCGGGCCGATGACGCCGAGGGCGTGCGCGTCGTCGACCAGGAGCCGCGCCTTGTGCTTCTTCACGACCTCGACGATGCCGGGCAGGTTCGCGATCTCGCCCTGGGCGCTGAACACGCCGTCCGTGATCACCAGCGCGCCCTCGGTGTCGGCGAGCTCGGAGAGCGCGCTGTCGAGCGCCGCCGGGTCGCTGTGCTTGTAGCGGACCATCCGCGCGCCGGCGGCCTGCGCGAGCCGCACGCCGTCGTAGATCGACGCGTGATCGTCCTTGTCGATGATCGCGACGCTCCGCTTGTTGCTGAGCAGCGCCGAGATGGTCGCGATGTTGACCTGGTAGCCCGTCGTGAACACGAGCCCCGCCTCCTTGCCGTGGTAGGCGGCGAGCTTCTCCTCGAGCTCGTTGTGGAGGCGCATCGACCCGTTCACGAGCCGCGAGCCCGTCATGCTCGTGCCGTACTTGTCGATCGCGCTCCGCGCGGCTTCCCGCACCTTCGGGTGGGTCGTCAGCCCGAGGTAGTTGTTCGAGCCGAGCATGATCACGCTCCGCCCCTCGAGCTGCGCCTCGGGCCCGTTGTTGAAGTCGAGCGGGCGGAAGAACGGGTAGACCCCCATGGCGCGGGCGTTGTCCGCGGTCATGAACTTGAACGCCTTCTCGAACACGTCGCGCCCGCCGATGCGCGACAGCGACGTCCGCGCGGCCATCTGGGTCGCGAGCTGCTGCTCGGCCGCCGCCGCGACGTAGGTGCCGGCCCCGTTCGCGGCCGCGCCGTTCGTGCGCGGGCGGGCGGCGGCCCGGTCGGTCGTCGCCTCCTCCACCGTGGAGAGCGCCCCGCCGTTCGCGGCGGCCCGGGGCGCCGCCGCGCGGGCGGGCGCTGCCCCGTGGACGCCGGCCTCGTCGTCCAGCGCCGGATCGATGTTCGGGAGCGCGTGCCCGTTGAGCAGGATGTCCCACGCCTCGGCGGCCCGCTCCCGGGCGGCGCGCAGGCGGTTCTTCGCGTCCATCACCCCGGTGGCGAGCCGCATCACGCGATCGTTGCTGACGACCCGGACGACCGTGCTCGACGAGGCGAGCTTCTTGGCTTGGTCGACCAGACGATCCTTCATGCTCATGCCCTGGCTCCTCACGCAATCTTGCTGGTTAAGGGACGCGGTCCTGCCCGCGCAAGCCGCTCCGGGGCGGCGCCTCGGGCCGCGCGCGGCCCTGCTCGACTCCGGTGCGCGTCGCCGCTAAAGCAGCCTGCGCGACCTGCGTCAACTGGCACGGCGTTGCGCAGAGCGCGCGAGGAGATCGCGACGCGAAGCACGATCGCGGCGCCCCCGGCGTCGCGCCGGGTAGCGCGTCGCAGCGCGGCGCGCAGCGCCGTCGCGCTCGCCCGCCAGCGCGGCGAGGCCGCCCGCGCTCGACCCCCCCGCGCGCAGCGGGGCGCGGGGCGCCCGACCCACGCGCCCGATGGACGCGCCGCGGCATGGGCGCCGGGCGCAACTCGTTGCGGAGTGGTGCGCGCCGGTGTAGAAAAGTTTTCAGGGTCTATGCGCCGTGTCCTGGTCGTCGACGATGAAGAAAACCTGCGCCTCGTGGTGCGTACCATCCTCAAGCGGGACGGGTACGAGGTCGAGGCGGTCTCGAGCGGCGAGGAGGCGCTCGCCATGGTCGAGACGTTCGGGCCCGACGTGATCCTCACGGACGTCCGGATGCCCCGGATGGGCGGGCTCGACCTGCTCGCGACGCTCAAGGCCAAGGGGAACGAGGCCACGGTCATCGTGATGAGCGCCTACGGCAACATCGACCTGGCGATCGAGGCGATGAAGGCCGGCGCCTACGACTACATCCAGAAGCCGTTCAAGGCCGAGGAGGTGCTGCTCACCCTCCGCAAGGCCGAGGAGCGGGAGGCGCTCCGCCGCGAGAACCGCGCCCTCCGGCAGGAGATCCGGCGGGAGAACCTGTTCGAGGACATCCTCGCGAAGAGCCCGCCGATGCAGGTGATCTTCAAGACCATCGCGAAGATCGCCGACTACAAGACCACGGCGCTCATCACGGGCGAGAGCGGCGTCGGCAAGGAGCTCGTGGCCCGCGCGATCCACCGCAGGTCGAGCCGGCGCGGCGGGCCGTTCGTGGCGGTCAACTGCGGCGCCATCCCGGAGAACCTCCTGGAGAGCGAGCTCTTCGGGTACCGGCGGGGCGCGTTCACCGACGCGGTGAACGACCGAGCAGGGCTGTTCGAGCAGGCGAACCACGGCACGCTGCTGCTCGACGAGATCGGCGAGCTGCCGCTCCCGCTCCAGGTGAAGCTCCTGCGCGTGCTCCAGGAGGAGACGATCCGCCGCCTGGGGGACAGCAAGGACGTCAAGGTCGACGTCCGCATCCTCGCGGCGACCCACAGGGACCTCGCGGCCGAGACGCAGGCCGGCAGGTTCCGCGAGGACCTGTTCTACCGGATCAACGTGCTCCCGATCGCCATCCCGCCGCTCCGGGAGCGGCGCGAGGACATCCCGATCCTCATGGACCACTTCCTCGCGCGGAACAACGCGCGGTTCGGGATCAACATCCGCGGCTTCGAGCCCGAGGCGCGCCGGCTGCTCCTGGAGTACCGGTGGCCCGGGAACGTGCGGGAGCTGGAGAACACCATCGAGCGCGCCATGGTGCTCTGCGAGGGCGAGCGGATCGGCGAGGCCGACCTGCCCGAGCGGATCCGCGAGGCGCGCGACCCGATCCAGATGCAGCTCACGAGCGGCGAGCTGTCGATCAAGAAGACGTCGCGCGTCATCGAGGAGATCCTCATCCGGCGCGCGCTCCAGAAGACCAAGGGCAACCGGACCAAGGCGGCCGAGGTGCTGGAGATCAGCCACCGCGCGCTGCTGTACAAGATCAAGGACTACCGGATCGATCTCTGAGACGGCGCTCGCCCGGGAGGCCCCGCGGCGCGGGCGAGCGCCTGCCCATGGTGAGCGCGCGAGGCGCGCGGGCGCTGGACGAGCACGGACCGGGGCGCGTCGTCCCTCCAGTCCGGCGCGACACGCTGTACGACCACAGGGCCGCTCGTCCTGAAGGCGAGCCACGCGCCCTCGCTCGAGCCGATCCAGAACCGCTTCTCCTCGCCCACCGTCCATTCGCCATCATAAGGCTTGACGCTCATGTTGATGGTCTGCACGGTGTTGCCTGGGACGATGTCTGCCGTGGCCTTCAGGACCGCTTCCCAGAGCTCCGAGCTCGCGTCGGCCGCGTCCTGCTCGCCCAGGATGCCGTGGAAAAAGGCGAACATCTCGCGCCCGAAGGCGAGGATCGCGACGCCTACGGCTTCCTTGAAATCTCCCAGCTCGTGGTGGAGACGTATCGCCCGTTCGGGATCGCTCCCAGCAGCCACGACATCGGCCCGTGCACGGGATGTGCCCGCTGTCCTCGAAGACGACTGCGCCTGTCTCACGGTGCGAATATACACGTCCCATCAGACATCGTCACTGCTGCGAGAGAGCGCGTGGCGGGCTGCGCGCGAGGTGTGAAGGGGCCAATTCCGTCCTGTCTGAACGGCACGCGACGCTGCAGATTTTTCTGTCACATGGGGCGCGTCGTCCCACCATCCCCTCAGAGCCTCGATCGAGATCGCGCGCCTCTGAGGCTGCGCCGCATCGACGCCCACGGGCGTCCTGCGGCCGCTGCTGGGGAGCGCCCCGTAAGAGCTCGAAAGGACAATGTCATGCATCCATGGATATTTGGATTCTTGATGAGCGCCATCGTCGCGCTCGGGTGCTCTGCCGCGCCGGCCAGCTCGGCGCTCGACCCGACCGACGGCTTCACGCACGCGGAGCTTCGCTCGGTGATCGAGCTGGCCGAGGTGGGGGACGCCGAGAGCGTCGCGGAGCTTTATGAGCTGGAGCAGGCCATGAGCGTGGAAGAGAAGCGGCGGCTCGTCGCGATGGTCGACGAGCTCGATCTCGATCTCGATCCGCCGATGACTGCGCAAGCGTACTGGCAGGGCCTGAAGCTGCCGGTCAGCTGGTCCGACTGGCCGACAGGAAAATATCCATACGTTGCTACCAGCGCGATCGGCGCCTGCGGCTCGGACGAGGACCTCATCGCGAAGTACCGGGACATCTCGTTCCATCACTGGTCCGAGCTCTACCTGACGACGAACAACGCCGCCACGTTCCTGCTGGCCAAGCTCAACGGTGGTGGGTTGACCGAGTATTATGCCGACACCACGACCAGGCGTGTCGAGATCTGCGCCGGAGCTTGGATATTCGCCGGGCTGCCCATCGTCCGTGACCAGCTCAGCTCGATGACGCTGAACGTGTCGTCGTCCGGCGGCGTCAGTAGCTGGTGAACGGTTGGACGCCCATCGGGTACGTGACCATGAATGGAGGTTTGTGTGATGAGACGGAAATTGGGATCGTTGCTGCTCCTGACAGCTCACCTGTCGGGCTGCGCGCTCGCCGCACACGACAGCGGAGATCCATCGGAGGAGGTCGCCGGAGCCGAGCAGCGGCTCACGAGGGTGTATTATGTCTCCAACCCAACGAGCAGATGCTCCAGCGCCCTCCGGCTCACGGCCACTGGAGCCAATCTCACGAGCATCCAGCCGTCCAGTCCCAACGAGCCCATGGATTCGCTGTTCTCTCCAGGGACCGGCTACCTCGTCGACACCTGGTACGTCGGAGGGTGGGGCGCCAGCAAAGACTACAGCTATGCGACCGCCTGCGCTGACCTCGGGACGGTCACGGTCCACGTGACCGGGGGCGCGGTGGATCGGCTGAGGTACTGGTTCACCGACTGCCCCTGTGAAGGGTACGATTGACGCCCAGCGACGATGCCGGTCGCGTGCTCGTTGCCCGTCGACGACGACCTCCGATGCGCTGAGGAGAGGCGAGGGGCCGCGTCCGCGCGGGGCAAGACCGGTCTCTGTCGCTGCCGCGCGCTGCGCTGCCCCAGATCGGTCCTCGAGTGGGGGCGATGACGTGGGCGCGCGGAGCGTCGCGGCGGCCGACCTGGACGATGCACCTGAGGGACGCCGCCGCCAGTTCGTCGCCCTCGTCGGTGCTCTCTTGCGCCCGTCGCCGCAGGGCGGTACGTCGTCGCGCCCCCCCATGAGAAAGAATTACGTTCTCGACGCGAACGTCCTGCTCCACGATCCCCACGCCATCTTCAAGTTCGAGGACAACGACGTCATCATCCCGATCTACGCGATCGAGGAGATCGACCAGTTCAAGCGGGAGGGCTCCGAGCGCGGGCGCAACGCGAGGACCATCGCCCGGCTGCTCGACGAGGTGCGCGGCGCCGGGACGCTCGCGACCGGCGTGCCCCTCGAGAACGGCGGCAGCCTGCGGATCGCGATCCCGGAGCGGCGGCCGGAGCTGCTCGTGGGGCTGGAGTCGGGGTCGCAGGACAGCGCCATCCTGCAGACGGCGATCGACATCCGCGACCGGCACAAGGACCGGCCGACCATCTTCGTGACGATGGACACGAACCTGCGGATCCGCGCCGACGCGCTCCGGGTACCGGCGGAGACGTACGAGCACACGCGCGTGCACGACCCGGAGATCGAGCAGTCGGTGGTGGAGCTCGAGGTGCCCGGCGCCGAGATCGACGCGTTCTTCCAGAGCGGCACCCTGGCCAGCGACAACCTCGCGGATTTATTGCCGAACGCGGCAGTGCTCCTCCGCGACGCGGCGGCGCCGACCCACACGGCGCTCGGCCGCTACGACGCCGCGCGCGGGCAGATCGTCGCGCTCCGCGTCGGGCGGGAGGGGGTCATGGGCGTCCGGCCGCGCAACAAGGAGCAGGCCTTCGCGCTCGACCTCCTGCTCGACGACTCGGTGCGGCTGATCACGCTGGTGGGCAAGGCGGGGACGGGCAAGACGCTCCTGGCGCTCGCCGCGGGGCTCAAGCGCATCACGGAGGACAACGCCTACAGCCGCCTGCTCGTGAGCCGCCCGATCATGCCGCTCGGGCGCGATCTGGGCTTCCTCCCGGGCGACGTCGACGAGAAGCTGAACCCGTGGATGCAGCCGATCTTCGACAACCTCGAGTTCCTGTTCTCGAACGGCGGCACGAAGCCGGGGCGCGACGCGCGCGGCTTCGTGGAGCTCCTGGAGAGCGGCCAGATCCAGGTCGAGCCGCTGACGTACATCCGCGGGCGCAGCCTGCCCCACCAGTACCTCATCGTGGACGAGGCCCAGAACCTCACCCCGCACGAGGTGAAGACGATCATCACGCGGTGCGGCGAGGGGACGAAGATCGTGCTGACCGGCGACCCGCAGCAGATCGACCACCCGTACGTGGACCACGCCTCGAACGGCCTGCTCGTGGTGGCGGAGCGGTTCAAGCGGGAGCGCATCGCCGGGCACGTGGTGCTCGCCAAGGGCGAGCGCAGCGAGCTCGCGGAGCTCGCGGCGAACCTGCTCTGAGGCGGGCGGGGGCGCCGCGCTGCGTTCGTGGTAAGGCGGGGGAGGGAGGCGAGCGGCGTGGCGCGGCGATCTCAGGGTAGTGCGGCGGCGCCCGCGGCGCCGGCGTGGGTGCCGGACGCGGATCGGCTGCTCGGCGCCGCCGCGCGGCGGGTCCGCGTCGTCGGCGCGAACACGCCCGTGAACCTCGGCGAGGAGCTCGCGCGGCTCGCCGACGCGTGGGGGCGGCGCTCCGCGGAGCCCCCGCGGTTCACCTACGCGCCCGCGCAGGACCACGGCGAGCTCAGGCGGGCCATGGAGACGGCCGCCGAGCGGCTCGAGCGGCAGGGGGAGCTCGGCGCGGTCTACGCCGGCCGCGCCCGCGAGATCGCCGCGGAGGCCGCGATCTGCGAGGCCGCGGGCGGGCCGGGGTGCTGGGCCGCGGCGCGCCGCCGCTACGTCGCGCGCGACGCGTTCGACGCGCAGGCGGACGCGCTGGCCGCGGCCTGGGTCGACGCGCCGGCGGACGAGCCCGCCGGCGACGGCGAGCGCGTGCGGAGCGACGACGAGCGCTCGCCCTCCTCGCTCGTGTCGCGGATGCGGCGCGAGATCGGGGCGCAGCGCCTGCCGCTCCGGGTGGTGGTCGCCGAGATCGCGCCGCTCGCCGCGACGGGCGACGGCGTGATCCAGGTCGCGAAGGGGCGGATGATCACGCGCGAGGACGTGGAGCGCACCGTGCTCCACGAGATCGAGGGGCACGCGGCGCCCAGCGTGCGCGCCGCGGCGCTGCCGCTCGGGATCTTCGCGATCGGGACGGCGCACGGGGGCGACGACCAGGAGGGCTGGGCGCTCGCGCGGGAGCGCGCGGCGGGGCACCTGGTCGGCGCCCGCCGGCGGGAGCTCGGGCTGCGCCACCTGGCCGCGCGGAGCGTCGAGCGGGGCGCCGGCTTCGTCGAGACGGCGCGGCTGCTCGAGGCGCGCGGCGCGCGGGCTCCGGGGGACGCCCTGCGGATCGCGGCGCGCGTGCACCGGGGAGGCGGCCTGGCGCGGGAGGTCGTCTACCTGCCGGCGCTGCTGCGGGTCGAGGCGCTGCTCGCGGCCCAGCCGGCGCTCGGCAAGGTGCTCTCGTCGGGGCGCATCGCCGTGAACGCCGCGATGTCGCTTTCGTCCTGGGCTTGTGCGATCACCTGATCGGGCGGGCTGCGTGACAGGGAGGGCTGCGTGAAAGGAAGGATCACTTCAGCCGTGCGAGCGCGGCACGGAATGCGCTTGTCGTGTCGGCGGGAAACAAGGGCGCCCTGGGCTCGGCCCGGCCGGCCGTGCGTCGCGTGGAGGCGGCTGTGGGAGAGCACGGCGCGGAGGGGCGGCGCGGAGGGGGCCGAGGGTGGAGGGGCCATGCGATCGAAGAAGGCGATGGAGAGGGGTCCCGGGCCGAGGCGGAGGGCGGGCGCCGCCCCCACGGCGGCCCTCAAGGAGGATCTTCATGTCGTCGAGCTCGGCGCCGGCGTGATGCTCGACGTGTTCATCAACGTCGAGGGCCGGCTCACGACGTTCGTGAGCCTGGACGGGCAGCTCATCGCGGAGCTCCGCGTCGCGGGTCACGTCTGAGGGGAGGGTCTCCGGCGCTGGCCGGTGGGCCTGCGGCACGGGGGCGTGTTCGTGCCGCTCGACGATGGCGTCGAGCTCGCGCGGCTTGGTCAGGAGAGCGCTCAGATCGGTGAGCGATTTCGAGACGAAGGCCCATGAGCCCCCGAGCTCCAGCAGTCCCGTGTCAGTCATGCGTCGAGCGGTCATCGTGTCCGGATACTCCGGCGACGAGGGCTTGCCGCGCTGATGATAGTGTGCGTTCGCATGGTCGACCCCACAGAGATCCTCAACGATCCACTCGCACTCCATCAAGCCGGCGTCGACGATCGGCGGCGCGCGATTGATGCCCTCGTTGCGCAGCTGGGCGATGCGTGGCTCGCCGACCAGCCTGCGCTGGACGAGGACAGCCTTCCGCTCGTACATCGGCCGACCGGGCTCACGTTCGTGGCCGTACCCGGCGGCGAATTCGAGATGGGCCTGTCGGACGAGGACATCGAGGAGGCCTCCGAGCACGTCGACTGGACGTCACCGGTCGCGCGCTGGATCGACAACGCAGCGGCGAGCGCGCGGCCTGTGCACCGCGTCAATGTGCGGCCGTTTCTCTGCGCTCGCGCTCTCCTCGACAGCGCTCGCATCCATGCGTCCGCCGATCGGCCGCTTGACGGGGAGTCGGTCCAGCGAAGCGATGCCCTCGCCGTTGCTCGCGCCCTGGGCTTCAGGCTCCCCTCGGAGGCCGAGCTGGAGTGGCTCTCGCGCGACGGCGGCGCCTATCGCTTCACGCTTGATGCTGCTCGGCAATTCGGCGCGGTCGACGGCGACGACAGGCTCTTACGCTCGCGCTTCGGCGTCCGCGATCTGCATCGCTCGCAATGGGCCGAGGATGATTGGCATCCGACGTACGACGGCGCGCCCGCGACCTCGCTGCCGTGGGGAGACGGCGACCCCCGCGGCGTCTACCGCGGAGGCTTCCACCTCATCTCGCTGCAGAGCCGAGAGGAACTGCTCCATGCGCTGGCGGCTGTGCGCGGCCGGATCTATCGCGCGTGCTGCGTGCGGCTCGCGGCGAGCATCCCCGTGGAGGGCTGAACGCCGGAAATCTGACATCTGCGTTGCCTGCAGATCATTCAGCGCGCCGCACGGGCAACGTGCGGTTCGCGAGCTCGGCGCGGATCCTGGCACGCAAGCGGAGGAAATCCCGCCGTGCCTCCCCCGACGTGAGCTCGCAGCCGAGCACGGCGAGCGCCCGCGCGAGCGGTGGCAGGGGCGCACGCTCGCCAGGCAGGAGCGGTCGGACCCGCTCCAAGATCTCTAGGCTGAGCTCCGGCCGCGCGCGGGCAAGCGCCCTGAGCCCGAGCAGCGCGGCCCCCGCGCTCCAGTCATCGACCCCGGCGAGCAGCGAGTAAAGCGGCTCCACCCGCGCCTCTAGCGGTCCTGGGCTGAGCGCTGAAAGCACGGCAGCTGCGATCTGAAAGCCGTGGATCCAGCGCACGGAATCCACGCCGGGCGATGATGGGGCTTCCGGCGGGTAGGCCATGGCCCTCACGAGCATCTCCGGCGAGCTGGCGTCGCACCTCGCAGATAGGGCGACGGCTTCAGCGCACCACACATCCCAGGCGAACGGGGTCTGCGCCAGCGCGCGCACCTGGGCGAGCACGTCATCCGGCGGGCGCGCGACTGCCGGCACCGCTCCCGTGGCGCCTTGCTGCCATAGGGGACCCAGCGCAGCGGCGCTGTCCTCGTGCTCGACGAGCAGGCTCCCGTCACGACTGCAGAGCGCGAGCGCGTGCGAGAAGGCGATGTACGCGGAGGGCGCGAGGGCTCTCTCGGCGCGCACACGAAAGCGGAGCTTGGCCGGCGGTGCGGCCGATCCCGCGCGCGCTGGCACGCTGCGGATCACGCCAACGAGCGGGTCGATCGGATCGCCGAGCCGCGCCGAGTAGGCGGACAGGTCGCTCTCTAGCGAGCGCGCGCGCTCGCGGGCAGCGCTGTCTTGAACATGCTCGCCTGCCAGCAGCTCCTCATCACCGGACGCTTCCGACGTCAGAGCGCGCGCATAACGCAACGATGCGGTGGCCCAGCGCGAGGAGGCGTCGAGCTCCAGCGCGCGCTCGTACGCCTCGATGGCCGCTTCGAGCCCCCCGTCGTCCAGGTGAGCATCCCCGAGATCGATGTGCGTGGACGGCTCCGCCGGCCGCGCCGCCTGGGCGCGCTCCAGCCATTCGATGCGCACCCGCAGCTCGCCTCGCTCGCCATGGATCGCCGCCCGCTCGACCGCGACCGCCCAGCTCGACCCGTCCCCCTCCGCCTCGAGGCGCGCGCACGCCTCGCTGTCGCGGCCGAGCGCACGCAGCGCCCGGGATCGCGCGACGAGCAGGCTCGTGTCCGGGGGGTGCTGCGCCTGTACTCGGCCCGCGATGGCGAGCGCCGCCTCGAGGTTCGACACGACCCCCGCGTCGAGCGGGTGCGCGCGTGCCGCGTCCGTAAAAGCGAGGATGCCTGCCGCGAGCGCGCGCGGTGCCACGCGGCGCGCGTTCTTGCTCGGCTTCACCCACGCGCGCGCCCACGGTAGGAGCGGCACGTCCGGGCGGAACGCGGCGGCCTGGAGCAGGGCGTCGAGGGCGTCGGCGATCCGGTTGAGCCGCGCCAGCACGCGCGCCCGCGCAGCGCAGAGGCCGTAGAAGGCTCCCTCCGGGGGAAGGGCGACGAGCTCGAGCGGCTTCCGCGCCCTCGCGATCACCTCGTCCAGCAAGCAAAGGTGGGGCTCGTGCTGGGGACGCAGCGCGACCGCCGCAGACGCCTGCTCGATGGCGAGGCGGAAGTCCTTGTTGGCCAGCGCGACGCGCGCGGCCGCGGCGTAGTCGGCGTCCGTCGGACCGTCGATCTCAGGCGCGCTGAGGACCTTCACGCGAGCACCTCGCGCCTCGGCGCCCATCTCTGCCTCAGCCCGTCGCCCCGAGCGCACGCACGAGGTCAGGCTGCCCCGCGGCGAGCTCGCGCAGACGCTCGAACAGCTCGTCTGCATCGCTGTCGGCGACCTGCTCCTTGTACCAGGTGAGGGTGCGCGCGAGCGCCTCGACCGTGCGCGGGGTGAGCGCGAGCGCCACGAATGGCAGCGCCGTCTTTGCGATGCTGATGACATACATGGTTTCACGGCCGGCGAGCCTTCGATCGAGATAGTCCAGGACCCATGCTTCGCGGCGCTCCGGCGCGAGGGCCTGGAAGATCTCGCGAACCTGCGGCTCATCCCCCGGGTGGATCAGGATCTCCCAGCGCTGCTCTATACGCCTCCCTGCGCGCACGAGCGGCAGGAGAAGCATGGCGCTCGTGGTGAAGCTCGGCTCCACGCGGAGCTGCTCCCGCGCAGCCGCGGCGAAGCGCGAGGCGAGGTCATCGGCGACCTCGGCAGCCTGACGGAGGAGCTCCTCATCGTGAGGGATCGCGGCGAGCTGCCGTTCGAGCTGGTCGGGATCCATGTAACACGCGAAGCCATACGACTCGGAGTCGAACTCGACGATGGCCCGCCATCGATCATGCCCGGTGAGCATTCCATCGAGCGGCGGCGGGATCGGTCCGCTCCGCTCAACCCCGCTCGATAGAAGCTCCTTCCATGCTCGCCAAACGGGCAGAATCTTCTTGCTTCCGGCGATCTCGACCTCCACCTCTCGCTCCACCGGGCCCGGCGGAGCGAGCCCGATCCACCGCCGCCGCGACGCTCCGCAAGCGGGAACGCCGAGACCGGCGATCGGCACGAGCTCTGTCCGTGCGAGCCCCTCGGCGATGGCGCGTTGCTCCGGCGACAGTTCCTCGGGCAACGCGACGTAGCTCTCGCCGAACTGCATGAATCCCCCCAAATCGAGCACCATCGCGCTCAGCCGCCGCATGACCCGTCCGCTCGGCGCGCCGCTGCCGAGGTGCAGGGCGGTCTGGACGAGATCCCCGGACGCGCCGCGCTGGTGCGTGAGCGCGACGAGCGCGCTCGCGGCAGCTCCAAGCGGAAGCTTCGTGGTGTACCAGGAGAGGCCCAGCCCGCCGAACCACGGCAGCCACGTCTGCTCCGGCGTCCACGGCTCCGTCGGCTGCCATCCGAGCCAGGCCTCGATCCCCTCCGCGACCTCCGCGAACGACCGTCCGGCATCGAACCGCAGCCAGGCGACCGTCCCGGCGCCGCGCACGAGCGGGTGCTCGGCCCCGCGCGCCGCGTCGATAATCCGGACGGCGTCGTCGTCGCCCGCGCTGAGCCTGCCGAGGGCCAGGAGGGCGCTGGCCCGTACGACCGGTTCGGGATCATCGAGCGCGCGCCGCCTCAGCAACGAGAGCGCCTCGCCGCCGATCTCGGGGAGCGTCGCGAGCACGACCGCAGCCGCCGCGCGCGCCGGCGGCCTGCCTCCCTCCAGCCAGCCGAGGAGCGCCTGCTTCCGCGCGAGCGCGGCCTCGTGCACCGTCACCGCCTCGGCCGGCAGCGCCTCGTCGCGTGGCGCGAGCCAGGCGCGCATGTGGTCGGCGCCCAGGGCGTCCGCCGCCAGCACGAGCAGCAAGTCCGGCTCCGACGCCTTAGGGGCCGTGTCGAGCAAGAGCGCCACCGCCGGCGCGCTCGCCTCGAACCATCGCCCCTTCTCGATCAGCGTATCCTGAAGCGCCGAGAACGCGTCGTCGCGTTGCTCGCCGTCCTCTGCGAGGAGCTGCTGGACCTGCGCTGGAACGCGTGTGGCCGGCCCGCGGGCGTGCTTCAACTTCTTCCAAACGATTGCTTTTGTCATGTCCTCGTCCGGTGACGCGGCTGCGCGGTGAACGCGAGCGACGGCGCGCTGGTGCAGGCGGCCTTCATTTCACGGCGTAGTAGGTGTTCCAGGACTGGCCGAACGTATAGCCCCACGCCTGGGTCGGACCCAGCGTGCCGCCGGGCGCAGACTGATTGTTCTTCCACGTGCCGTCCGGCGTGTGGGTGTAGCCCTGCACGAGCGTGCTGCCGAGCCCCGTCCCCGTCGGAGCGCTGCTGCCATTGTATGAGACCGTGTGACTCGTTCCTGCTGGCTTCTCCCACTCATAGGAGATATTGGCGCCGGTCTCGTCCGCGGCGCGCATCAGGGCCGCATGACAGGTTGGACAGGGCGGGAGCTTCCCCTTGAGCTTGAAATTCTGGCCCTTGAAGGGCGGCGCTTTCCCCTTCGCAACAGCGTTCCTGTGCTGCGCGATGACATCGGCCGCGAACTTCTGCTCCGTGTGGCAGCAAGAGTTGCTCGTCAGCTCCGTCGGGCATGGCGTGGTCGTCATCCCGGACCGATAACGGGTGTCCGTCCCCATGATGTACGGATGGTTGTGGCTCGGGACGAAGTTGCTCGGCGCGCTCACGACCGTCATGACGTGGTACCATCCCATCGGGTCGGCCCAGCCGACCGGATTGGGAGCGTACGCATAGAGGTTGAGCCCCCCGAACACGCCGATCGGATCCGGGCTGATGTATCGCCCGGCCTCCGGATCGTAATAGCGATAACGGTTGTAGTGCAGGCCCGTCTCCGGGTCCTCGTACTGCCCGGGAAAGCGGAACGGCGTGCTGGCCATCGATCCCGGCACCACGCGCGTGCGGCCATATGCAGTCCGCGCGAGCCGACCGGCCGACCGACCCGAGGCGTCGATTAGCTCCTCCGGTGTGCCGTTCACGTCATGCAGGTAATGAAACCACCCGTCGCCCACGCCCTCGCGATGGCCGATGGGCACGGTCGTGCTGTTCTCCTCGAAGAGATATGTGCGCGCCGCTGCCGGCTTGCCCGGCCCGTCACGCCGTACCTCGTGAATCATCGAGAGCAAGTCCCACACATAGTGGTTCTCCTCGACGACTTTGCCCTCGCGCACGACGCGCTTCGAGACCCGCCGAGCGAAGGCGTCGTACCGGAACTCGACCCGCGATCGATCCGGAAGCTCGACGGCATCGAGCAGGCCCGCGGCGCTCCATTGGTACCGCGTGATCTCGGCCTTTTCGGAGCCTGAAACGCCCCTGCGCTTCTCTACCAGGAAGCCCCGCGCGTTGTACCGGTACTCGCTCTCGCCGAGCTTTCGCAGCTGGTTGCCCGGGCCGTAGGACCGCGCCGGGGCGCTCGGACCGACCTCGACATGGTTCGACGCAGCGTCGACCCGGAACTCCTCGGTCGACGCCGCGCTCTGTCGCTTCAGGAGGTGCCGCCGGACATCGTACGTGAACTCGACGTCGACCGCGTCAGACGCGCTGGCCCGGCGTACTTCGTCGACCGCCGTGTAGTCGTAAAGCCACTCGCGCGCGCCCGGTTGGCCTGATGCCGTGTAGTAGAGGCGGGTCTCGGCGCCGGAGAAATCGATCATCCGAACGAGCCGACCCCAGTAGTCGTATTCGAACCGGTACGTGGCGCCTTCCGGCGAAGTGCGGCCAATGCAATTGCCATGGCCGTCAAACTCGAACCGATGCGAGGCGCCACGCGCGTCGATGGTCTCGGTCACAAGCCCACGAGGATGCCGCGTGAACTGGATCACGGCGCCGTTCTGATCTCTGACCCAGGCGATCTCCCCGGCGGCGTCCCGCGCGATGGTCGTGGTGCCTCCGGCCGGGTCGACGATCTCGAGCTCTCGTCCCGCAAAGTCGCGAGCGATACGGATCTCGCGGCCCTCCGGGTCGCTCTGTCGCGTGATGTTGCCCATCGCGTCATGCTCGAACATCCAGCTGGCGCCGGTCGGGTCGGTCACGGAGGTAACCCTACCTTCCTCGTCGAACGCTCGGCTCGTCACCCCGCCGCGCGCGCCCACGGCCTTCGCGATCTGCCCCTCTGGCCCCGCGAAGAACCGCTGGAGCCTCACCGAGTCGACGACCTCGGTGTAATCGCCCTCGTTGTCGAACCGGCAGTGATAGATGCCCTTCGCCTTCCGGCCATCGATCAGAACATCCGGTACACCCTCGGCGAGCGCCGGGTCCTGCTGTCCGGGGTACTCGCCCCATGTCTCGACGCAGCGCCCGCGCCGGTCATAGATGAAGTGGAAGACTAGACCGGTCGGATAAGTCAGCCGCGTGAGGCGGTGCTGGTCGTCGTAGGCGAAGCGCGTCGTGTTCCCGTCGGCGTCCGTGGCCGCGATCAGGTTGCCCTCACGATCGTAGGCGTATCGGGCGAACACGATCGCCTGGCCGCGAGGATCCGGCACGCTGATCGACTGGATGCGTCCCTCGCGCGTCCGGTGGAAGACGACGTTACGGCCCGCCGTGTCCACGGCTCGAACGAGGTGGCCGCGCTCGTAGTGGAGAGACAGGCGCCCGCGGTTCCGATAGAGGATGTGATCCAGCTTGTACCTGCTCGATTCCGGCTCGATCGGGCTGAAGAGGTGCACGAACTCGTTGCCGGGCACCACCGCGTAGAAGCCCTTGCCTCGGTACACCGTCCACGCGCCGGCCCTGGCCTCCTGGCCGTCGGCCTCCGGGCGAGGGAGCTCCACGGACCGCCCGTCGCCGGTGCGGACGACGAGGCTCCGACGCCCCTCTTCCAGGCTCCACGCGAGGCTGTGCCTCCAGCCGAAGCCCAGCCCGAGGTCCACCTCGCGGCGGGCAGAGGAGTAGGAGCGGATGATCTCAAGGGCGAAGAAGCCCGGCAGGTACAGGTCCCGTTTCGGGACGGTGAACACCTCTCCGGTGATGACATCGACGGGATCACCTCGGCCGATCTTGTTGCCGCAGTTGGTGCAGCCGCCGTTGATCCCGGGACCGCACGCGCCCGTTCCCTTCCCGCCGCCCTGCGCGTCGTTGCCGCCGTTCTTGCCGTCGCCGTTCTGGTCGCTGCCGCTGCCCTTCCCGCCGCGACCGCCTTTGCCGCCGCCGTCGCCTCCTCCGCCCATGATGAAAACGCCGGGGTTCATCCCGGGGATGGCAGGGATGTTCGGAACCGGAGCTGTGCGCGCCATGACGGCATGGTCGCGGAACGAACCGCAATGTCAAGATCGACTGGGGGCGACGGCGCCCCGCCCGCGCCGCGCGAGGCGTCGAGGGCAGCGCACCTACGGGCGCGGAGGCGGCCAGCGCTCAGCGCGAGCGCGATGCCGCCTTCAGGGCAATGCGCTGGGTGGAATATCCGTTGAAGGGTGCCTTTCGCGTGGGCGAGGCGACGAGGAACCTAGCTGGTGGGCGGCGCGCCGTTGGGCGCAACGCCCGGCGGCGCCGTGCCGGAGGGCGTCGTGGTGGGCGCCGCCGTGCCAGGCAGTGGAACCGGGGGCGCAGTGCCGGGCGACGCCGGCGCCGTCGGGCCCGGAGCCTCGTCCGGCGGCGTGTCAGCGGTGTCGCTGGACGACGACGTCGTGCGGCCAGCACGGCCCTTGTATAGGGACGGCGCGATCGTGTCGGCGTCGCCCTCGTCCCAGCGCAGGTACGCGACGGCGCGACGGGTCTGGTCGTAGGCGTGTACGAGCAGCGAGAATGCGCGCGCCCGCT
The DNA here is from genome assembly GCF_004135735.1 of Sorangium cellulosum. Lineage (GTDB taxonomy): Bacteria > Myxococcota_A > Polyangia > Polyangiales > Polyangiaceae > Sorangium > Sorangium cellulosum_F. The sequence goes on from NZ_CP012670.1 coordinate 3,363,906, forward strand.
TGTCCGCTGCCTCGGTCGGCCCGGGCCCCTTGCCGTGCTCCCGCACGCCGAGGGCGGCGATGATCTGCGGCCCGATCTCGCCAGCGCGCTTCACCTCCTCCTGGGTCGCCGCCGTCTTGCCGGCGATCTCGGCCCAGCTCCCGCCGAAGAGCGCGAATTCGTGCCCGCACGAGGCGCGCGAAAAGGTTGCCTTCTGGACCCGCGCGTCCGGCATCCTGCCGAGCCGGGTTCCCCGGACAGCGGAAGGTAGAGGGAACGATGACAGCTCGATTTGCGGTGCAGATCGTCTCGAGGCGCAGTCCGTGGGCCGTGCTGGAGGGCACCTTCGGAGGTCCCAGTTTCTTGCCTGTGGCGCTCGGTGGTTTCGACGGGACAGGAAAGAAGCAGGACCACTGGCTCCTCGCCGGCTACGCCCTCGAGGATTACCTCGCCCGCTCGCTCCCTGTGCGCGGTCGCATGCGCGGAGAGATTCTCTGCGTCGGTGCACGGGTTGATGAGCGCATCTATTTGGAGACTGTGGCGAGGAGCATCGGCCGTCGGCATCGGACGGCTCTGCGGCGCTCGCCTTTCGAGCGTGTCGAGCCGGCGGTGGGCGCGACCTTCCTCGCCTCGCACTCCCTGCACGAATCCGTTCTGTCGGACGTCCGGTCGTTCTACAGGAGCCACCCGTTCGCGTCCCTTGACCTTGCGGGAACCATCGACCTCGATGTCGACGATCCAGGCGGCCACCCCTGGGATCGCGCGTTCCGCGAGCTCGCACCAGCAGGCGACGACTTCGGGCGCGAGGCGGTCCCCTTCGTGTCCCTGATGGTCCTGCGCTCGCCCGAGCAGGCGGACAGCACCGTCATCATTGTCTGGAGCGAATCGAGTGTCTGGCTGCGGGAAGGCGGCGCACTCGGAGGGCGGATCGGACCACGCGCGGCCGACGAGAACCTGGCGAGGCTTGCGGGATTCGTGCGGTGCCTGGCGCGGGAGGCGGAGCATGTCCAGCTGCACGTGCCGGTGGGGAGCCCGGCCGCCGCAGAGCGCGAGCGGCTGAGCGACGCGTTGCTGGCGCCGTGACGCGCAAGCACGGGGTGTGCCGGCGGAGGATGGCACATGCTGTGCTTTGACGGGAAAGCGGATCCACGGGCGGCAGCTTCCGATGCCGAGGGCTTGCCGGGCTGCCTCCCGCAGACCGTTTCCGGTGCCCGAGGGCTTGCCGGGCTGCCTCCCGAGGCCGCTTCCGGTGCAGCACCTCGTCCTCTGGTAACACGGCTCATGCCGAAAGAAGCTGGCGAGCACCTTCCGGAACAGGGCCTAGCGGCCGGAGAACTCGCGCACCACGCGGAGGATGCCCTCCCCGTAGCTCGAGATCTTCGCCTGCCCCATGCCGCGCGCGAGCGCGAGGTCCTCGAGCGATACGGGCCGGATCAGGGCGATCTCGCGGAGCGTCCGGTCGTGCGCGATGACGTAGGCGGGGAGCGACTTCTCCTTGGCGAGCGCCGCGCGATGGGCGCGGAGCGCCTCGAACAGCGGGATGTCCCGCTCCTCGAGCGGGGCGTCGGGCGCGGCGCCGGGCGCGGCCTGCGCGCGCGCGCGGGCGACGGGAGCGGCGTCCGGCCCGGAGCGCGCCGCGTCCTCGCGGCCCCGGGGAGCGGGGGACGGCTCCGCGGCGGGTCGCGGCCGTGGATCGTGCGCGCGCGCGGCGGGCGAGGGGCGCGCGGCGGGCGAGGGGCGCGCGGCGGGCGAGGGGCGCGCGGCGGGCGACGGGCCCGGCGCCGCGCGGCGCTGCGGCTTCCGGCGCGTGATGGGGGGCGGCAGCCGCACCCGGGACGGCACCTCGCCGCGCATCACGCGCCAGCCCGCGGGCGTGATGAGGGGGACGGGGAACTCGCCGGTGGTCAGGTCGATCCAGGCGTTGGCGAGCAGCACGCGCAGGATCGACATCGCCTCCGCGTGGCTCTTCCGCTCGAGGACGCCGAAGGTGGAGAGCCGGTCGAGGCCCATGCGGCGGACGCGCTCGTTCGACTCGCCGACGAGCATCGACGCCACGGCCTGCATCCCGGCGCCGCCCTTCACCCGGGCGACGCCGGCGAGCGCGCGGCGCACGAGGTCGTTGTCGCGGGCGAGCGCGGCCGGGTCGCTCGCCTCGAGGGCGTCGACCTCGAGGCAGACGTCGCAGTGGCCGCAGCCGCCGAGCGACTCGGCCTCGTCGCCGAAGTAGCGGAGGATGAAGTCGTGCCGGCACGTCGCGGCGTCGATGTAGCGGAGCAGCTCGCGGAAGAGCCGCCACGCGCGCGCGGCGTCCTCGGCGCTCGCCTCGGCGCCGCCCTCGCCGAGCTGGCACAGCCGGCGGCGCAGCGCGATGTCCGCGGGCGCGAAGAGCAAGAGGCCGCGGGCCGGGGCGCCGTCGCGGCCCGCGCGGCCGACCTCCTGGTAATAGGCCTCGATCGACGACGGCGGCTGCGCGTGCACGACGAGGCGGACGTCGGGCCGATCGATGCCCATGCCGAAGGCGTTCGTCGCCACGACCACGGAGAGGCTGCGGTCGGCGAAGCCGGCCGAGAGGCGGGCGCGCGACTCGGGGGCGAGGCCGGCGTGGTACGCCTCCGCGTTCCAGCCCTCGTCCCGGAGCGCCTCGGCGAGGCGCTCCGCCCCCTTGCGGGTCGCGGCGTAGACGATGCCCGCGCCGCGGGGCCGCCCGGGATCGCCGAGCGCCTCCGCGAGCGCCCGCGCCGTGCGGCGCCCGGCCTCGCGCGGGCCGTCCACGGCGCTGACCTGCAGGTGGAGGTTGGGCCGCGCGAAGCCGCGCAGGATCACCGTGGGCGGGGCCCCCTCGGGCCCGCCGTCGCCCGCGCGGTCGCCGTCGCCGTCGTGCGACGGCAGCGGCCACCCCAGGCGGCGGATGATCTCGTCGCGGGCGTCGGGGGTCGCCGTCGCGGTGCAGGCGAGGACCCGGGGCGGCCGGAGCCGCGCGATCGCGTCGCCGATGCGCAGGTAGTCGGGCCGGAAGTCGTGCCCCCACTGGACGATGCAGTGCGCCTCGTCGACGGCGACGAGGGCGAGCCGGCTCGCGGCGAGCGCGTCGAGGAAGCCGTCGAACGCGAGGCGCTCGGGCGCGGCGTAGACGAGCTTGTACGCGCCGCGGCGGAGCGCGGCGAGGCGGCGGGCGTTCTCCTCGCGCGGGAGGCTGGAGGCGACGAAGGTGGCGGGGATGCCGCGCGCCTCGAGCGCCCGCACCTGGTCTTCCATCAGCGAGATGAGCGGGCTCAGGACCAGGGTCGTTCCGGGCAGGGCGACGGCCGGGAGCTGGTAGCAGAGCGACTTGCCGCCGCCGGTCGGCGCGACGACGAGGACGCGGCCCGCGCCCCCGAGCAGGGCGTCGATCGCCTCGCGCTGCCACGGCCGGAACGCGGCGATCCCGAAGCGCTCGGCGAGCACGGCGTCGATCGACGGCGGGAGGCGCTCCGGCGGCGGGGGGAGGCTCTCCGGGGGGCGCGGCAGGGAGGGGGCGAGGCGCTCGGTCACGATGGACAAGGGGGGCTCCGCGAAGACCATGGCCGCGGCGTCGAGCGAGCGGCGTGCCCGCGGCGAGCCCTAGCATTTCCGCGCGCTTGCGTCGCGCCGGCGCTGGCGGCGCCATGGCGGGATCAGGCCTGGAGGACGCCGATGCCCTTGGCGAGCGCTTCCATGTCGTCGAAGTGGTACACGTGGCGGCCGGGGGTGCCCTTGAGCGCGGCGGCGACCATCGCGCCGGCGACGGTCCTCGCGTCGATCGGGCGGTACCTGCGCAGGCCGCCCTTCATCGTGAACCGGAGCGTCTGCGCCGCGGCGACGCCGATGGCCTCGCCCTTTCTGACCTCGCCCCGCTCCCCGAGCAGGAGGCTCGGACGCAGGACGTGGACCGACGCGAAGCTCGCGGCGGAGAGCTCCTGCTCGAGCTCGCCCTTCACGCGGAGATAGAAGCTGGTCGAGCGCGGATCGGCGCCCACGGAGGAGACGAGGACGAACTGCTTCACCCCCGCCTTCTCGGCGAGCCTGGCGAGGGTGATCGGATACCCATAGTCGATGTGGTGGAAGGCCTCCTCGGAGCCGGCCTTGGCGATCGTGGTCCCGAGAGCACAGAACACGTCGGTCGCGCCGGCGAGCTCCGCGCCGTCCAGGTTGTCGAAGTCGACGATGCGCTGGGAGAGCCGCTGATCCTCGATCGGCGCGGGGCGACGCAGCAGGGCGACGACCCGCGTGTACGCGGGCTGCTGCACGAGGAGGCGCAAGCAGTGGCCGCCGACGAGGCCCGTTCCGCCCACGATGAGAGCTGTCTTGTCGACCGTCATGGATTCCATGTCCCTGCGGAATCACCCGCGGAGAGCGCCGCCGCGGTGCTCCACAGCCGTGCCGGGCAGCGTAACCCAACCCGCGGGCGATCGATAGCGACCGGCTGCACGCGGCAGGGGCGGGCGGCTGCGCGGCGGGCGCGACGTCTTCACGACGGCGGGCGCGACGGTGGCCAGGGGACCCACGCCACCGCCCTTCCTGCGCGCAGGATCCACATGCTGGTGTGTCGGTGAGCGCTGGTGAGCGTCGCGCGCCGTGCTCGCCGGGGGCGCGACGGCCGGGGGCGGCGCGGCGGCCGGGGCGCGGGGCCCGCACGCGCCGCGGCGGGGCCCCGCGGCGCGCCGATCAGAGAGCCGGCGCGCTCGCCTGGCGCGAGCGCTTCGCGCGCTGGGCGTGGAACGCCTTGACCGCCATCGGGATGACCTGCTCCCGGTGCTTGGGGACCGTGTTGTTCGGCAGCTCCTCGACCGGCCACCAGGCGCCTGTGGCCGGGACCTCGGCGAGCTTCGCCTGATGGACCCGGGAGAGCATCCAGCCTCGCGCGGCGGCCGAGAAATGGTCGCCGAGGAACGTGAAGTCGGACATCGTCACCCCGAGCCGATCGAGGACGCGCTCGGGCTGCTCGCCCGGTGAGAGGACGCCGCCGGGGCAGCACCACTCCCCCGCGTCCGACTCCGACCCTCCGCGCTGGGTCAGGAGCACCTCGAGGGCGCCGGAGTCCGTGTTCCTCCGGAGGCACACGGCGTCTGCCGCGAGGTGGATCGGGAGCCGTGAAATCGCGTTGATGAGCGAGCCGCCGAGCGGCCCCCCGGGATCGGCGATCCCGCGCAGCCAGCCGGCGAGGGCCTTGACCAGCGTCATCGGGGTGCCCTCCGGCGAGGCGTGAGGTGGGGCGGCTGCGTCCTCTCCGCCCGCCGCGCGCAGAGGCCAGCGCGCCGGCGCCGCTCGGGGCTGGACGGCGCGCCAGGGCCGTTCCGTTGTGTCGATGGGATCGGGTATCGAGCTGGTTCTAGCATAGGGTGTTGCGTCTGCGTGTTGTGCGTTGTCGCGTCGTGATGCTCAGAGATTCAGATCTTCATCTCGCTTCTCCGGTTCTGTCGGACCGCTCCGACGACGCGAGAGAGCGTACAATGGGCATTGTTTCTTTGTCGTTTCATTCGTGCTGCTCGCGCGTGAAAGCGCAAATCGCACTGTTGCTCTCGCGTTTCGGACAGGCACCTGACGGCGATCTCAGGCGTCGTGTGCGAGCGTGCGAGCGTGCGAGCGTGCGAGTGGGTGAGCGTCGTTGATCCCCGGGTGGCTGCCCTCGAAGGGCCGCGCCACCCGACCGCGCCCTCCGGGCGATCGACGTCGTCGCCCGTCAGCCGGGCAGCCGTCGCTGCACCGGCACGTCGCGCTCGTCGCCCTCGGTCACCTCCGCCTCGACGTCGATGACCTCCACGCGCCCGGGCTGCGCCGAGCCTGCGCCGGGGCGCCGTGAGCGCTCGCCGAACGGCTCGCCGCCGAACGGCTCGCCGCCGAACGGCCCGCCGCCCAGGGGCCCGCCGCCGAAGTGGACGACGTTCACGCTGAAGAACGAGCCGCCCGGCCCCTCTCCGCCGAGGCCGGAGGCGCTCGCCGCGGCCATGCGCCGCTCGAACCGCTCGCGCACGGCGGCGGCGATCTTCCGGCGCGCGGGCGGGATCAGCAGCACGAGCCCCGCCACGTCGGTCAGCACCCCCGGCACGACGAGCAGCGCCGCGCCGAGGAGCACGAGCAGCCCTCCCGTGAGCCCCTCGTCCGGGACGCGGCCCTCGGCCATCGCGCCCTGCCAGGAGGCGAGCACCCGGAGCCCCTCGCGCTTCGCGAGCGCCGCGCCGAGGATCGCCGTCCCGAGCGCCATCGCCACGGTCGGCCAGAAGCCGATCTGCTTGCCGATCGCGAGGAGCAGCCAGAGCTCGACGATCGGGATCGCCAGGAACAGCAGGATCAGCTTGCCCATGCTCCCCCTCTAGCGCCGCCCGCCGCGCCGCGCATCCCCCCCGGGCGGTCCACCCCGGGCACGCCTGGCAGCCCCCTCCGGTGAGCCCCCGAAGGGCCGCGCCACCCGGCGCCGAGCCCCGGGCGGCTGGCCGCTCCGCCCCCCGGATTCCGCGGCGGAGTACCGGCCGCGGGGAGAGTGCGCTAAGACCGCCTGCCCCGGAGAAATTCATGACCACCGTCCCCGTGGAGCAGGAAAAGGTGGACGCGTGCCGCGCGTTCGCCGCCGACATCGCCGACGAGGTGCAGCGCTTCATCGACCGCCACACCACGGTCGGCGTCGAGCGCACCGTGGCCCGCGCCTACGGCGTGGTCGGCGCCGACGCCGAGGGGACGCCGCTCGCGAACGCGCTGGTCGACCGCATCCACCGGGCGGGGCAGATCGGCCGCGGCGTCGCGTACCACCTCGGTCGGGCGCTCTGCGAGGGCGCCGGCTCGGTGCAGGAGGCCGCCGAGATGCTGGCGTTCAGCGAGGCTGCCGACCTCGGCGCCGGCCCGTCGACGGGCGAGGCGCGCGGGGCGCTGGAGGCCGCCACCCGCGAGGCGATCGACCGGATCGACCGGGCCCGCGACCAGCGCGACGCCTTCAAGGCGGCGCACCGGGTCGGCGCCGCGCCGCTCAAGTACGTGATCGTCGCGACCGGCAACATCTACGACGACGCCGTCCAGGCCAAGGCCGCCGGCTTCGCCGGCGCCGACATCGTCGCCGTGATCCGCGCGACCGCCCAGTCGCTGCTCGACTACGTCCCCGAGGGGCCGACCACCGAGGGCTACGGCGGCACGTACGCGACGCAGGAGAACTTCAGGATCATCCGCCGCGCCGCCGACGAGGCGACCCGCGACACCGGCACCTACCTCGCGCAGACGAACTACTCGTCCGGCCTGTGCATGAGCGAGATCGCCTGGATGGCGGCGGTGGAGCGGCTCGACATGCTGCTCAACGACGCGATGTACGGGATCCTGTTCCGCGACATCAACATGCAGCGGACGTTCATCGACCAGTATTTCTCCCGCCGGATCATCGCGAGGAGCGGGATCGTCATCAACACGGGAGAGGACAACTACCTCACGACCGCCGACGCCGTGGAGAAGGCCCACACGGTCCTCGCGTCGCAGTTCATCAACGAGGCGTTCGCCCTGCGCGCGGGCCTCCGCGAGGAGCAGATGGGCCTCGGCCACGCCTTCGAGATCGACCCCTGGCTCGAGGACAGCCTCCTCTTCGAGCTCGCCCAGGCGCAGCTCGTCCGGCAGATCTTCGATCGACACCCCATCAAGTGGATGCCGCCGACGAAGTTCAAGACGGGGGACATCTTCCACAGCCACGTCCACGACGCGATGTTCAACCTGGTCGGGATCACGACCGGCCAGTCGATCGAGCTGCTCGGGATGTTCAGCGAGGCGATCCACACACCGCTCCTCATGGATCGGTACCTGTCGCTGAAGAGCGCCCGCTACGTCTTCACGGCCGCGCGGCACCTCGGCGACGAGATCCAGTGGAAGCCGGGCGGCATCGTCGAGACGCGCGCGCGCGACGTCCTCGACAAGGCGCACGCGCTGTTGCGCGAGGTCGCGCGGGACACCCTCTGGGACGCGATCGGGCGCGGCGCGTTCGGCGACGTCAAGCGCACGCGCACGGGCGGGAAGGGGTACTCGGGCGTCGTGGCGCGGCACCCGGAGTACCTGAATCCGATCCTGGACGTGCTGGAGCGGCCGTAGCGCGCTGGGGGGTCGGCGGCGGCTCGCCCGTGAGCGCCCGCTCCGCGAGGAGAGCTTCAGCGCCTTCGTCAGCCGCTCCAGGGTCCAGACCTGCTCGAACGGGACCTCGTGCTCTCATCGGGACGGCTGCAGGCCAGCTTGGCAACGGACGCGCCATCGAAGGATTGACTCCCTCCCTCCCTCCAGATGGCTCAGCCTCGCTGAGTACGTGCTCGTTCAATGGTCTCCCGCACTCTTGGATCTCTGCGTTGGAGTTGAACAGCGACGTGCCCCACCGCTTCAATCGCAAGGTCGTATCCGTATTCTATAAGGCGCTGGAACCACAGGCCGTAATCGGCGAGGATTGGGCGATACAGGCCGAGATGGCCCGGCTCGCCATCTCCCCAGGTGATCGGCCGCTTAGAAGCTTCTAGCTCACTCCGGGCGAAGGTCTGAGCGAGCTGGAGCGTTTGCAGTGCATCCACTCCTTCCACAAAGTTGAAAATCTCCTCGCCGAGTCCAGCGATGAGCACGGGGCAGCACCAGTCCCCCTCGGGAGTCCCTGGAGGTATCGGCTTGCCGATGATGAGCACGATCTCGCGATCGCTCTCACCTTGTACCCCGTAGCGGCGGACGGCGATCGGTTCTCCGATGCGCTTCTTCATGGGGTTAGAATCTACCCCGGAAAAACCGTGGCCAAGCAGTAAATCTCCCACTTTTGTGCGGAGCCGCTGTTTGCGGTTGCCCAGCACGCTTCCTTGTGGAATCTGTCCAGTCTCCACGGAGATCGACAGAAGGCTTCCTTCGCCCGCTGGTTTGCGTTCTTCAAGAGCAGGCAGATCAGCTTGGCATCGGTGCGTGGTTCCCCAGGTAATTCATAATTATCCGTGTGCGTGGCCGTCTCCGACGGGGACGCGACCGTCTCGAAATCTATGGTCGTGTCTGTCTCGCTGCTATCCTCCTCTACGGTGCACGAGAAACCAGCAAACGCGAAAAACATCCCGGCGAACAGCTTGTGTGTGAGTGCTTCCATGGGCCTACAACTGTTGCCGTTTGTAGGCCAATGTTGAGCGCGCACGGCCGGCGCACTTGATCGATCGAGCGGCGTCGCCGGCGGACCGACGTTGCTCGCACGGTGGAAGTCGTTGCTTCCAGCCGAGGCCGCAGAGCCCGCGGAGGAGGTCGAATGGCACGCCTGGGTGGCGGTTGGGTTCGTCGCAGCGTTCGGACGCGTGTCGCGCCGTGGGGCTCTTCGGCGGCCATTTCCTTTGAGTAGTGAAGTGGCGAGTCACGTGAACGACCTGCCGCCACCCATCCAACCGTGGTTGCTGGCGGCGAGGAGCTAGGACGCTTGACATCGCTGAAGAGCGCGCTAGCTGGTGGGGCATGCCGGACGTGATCGCGGAACGTACCCTTGAGCTGACACTTGCGAGTGGGACGCAAGAGGGCATCCGAGTTCGAGTGTGGGCACCCGAGTACAGTCCAGCATTGCGGAGCTGGGTCGCTGACGTGGAGGTCGCTGGAGCGGGGCACAACCATAAAACCCACGGAACCGGCATCGATGCGTTCCAGGCGCTGTACAGCGCGCTCTTCTTGATTCCGGTCATGCTCGCCCACTATGCGGAAGATGGCCGGCTCTCGTGGTTCAATGAGGAGTGGCTCGGGTTCCCAGAGATCAAACTCACTGAGCCGTGACTCCGGCGCGCTGATGCGCGAACGCGCGGCCGGCCGCGGAGGCGGAAGGGGCGACTCGCGCCTGCATTGGCCCCAAGTCTGCCGCAAGGCGGGCATCCCGCTGCTTCTGGCGCCCAGCATCAAGGCTGGGCTCGACCTCGACTGGAGCAACCCGAAACAGAAGGCGGCAGCGATTCAGATCCTGGAGCGGCAGGTCTCGTCGCTGCAGCAGTGGGTGGACCGCCACCTGGACGATGTCATCGAGCAGCCAATTCGCCCCTATCTCGATGCGGTCACGCAGGTTCGAGACCAGGACCTGGAATTAGAGATTGTTTTCAATAGGTTCGGCACTCTAGACGTCGAGCCTGCGGGCGGCGTCGGAGGCGTGAGCGCCAGGGCTCACCAGATCATCCGTCCCGCGTCGCGCAGCGCTCCCCGGCGCTCCGCCCAGTCCGGGAGGACCCGCTCGACACGCTGCCAGAACATCGCGCCGTGGTGCGGCTCGCGCAGGTGCACCAGCTCGTGAACGACCACGTACTCGATCAGCCGTGGCGGCAGCAGGATCGTCTTCCAGTGGAAATACAGCCGCCCGCCCTTCCCGCACGACCCCCACCGATACCCGAGATCCCGCACGGTGAGCCCGCCCGGCGTCACCCTGATCCTGCCGGCGTACCGCTCCACCCGCGCCGCCAACCACGGCCGCGCGTGCGCGCTGTACCACCGGATCATGTGCGCCTCCGCCGTCTCCGCCGCTCCTCCCACCCCTCTGCGCTCCGCGTCGGCGCGGCGCATCCGAAAGCGGCCGTCGAGGAGCTTGACGGGCACGTCCTGGTCCGGCACGAGCAGCAGCCGGTACGACCGTCCCAGGTAGGGGAACCCCGCCCCGTCCACGAATTGCCGCGGCGGCGGCGCCGGGGGCAGCGCTTCGCGGGCGGCGAGCTGCTGGTAGATCCGGAATCGCCTGGCTTGCACGAAGCGGGTCAGCGCCTCCGGCGACGCGGCCGCGGGGGCCGCGAGCGTCAGACGCCCGTCGCGCTCCACGGTGACTTCCGGCGACCGGCGCCGCTCGCTGCGCCGCAGCTCCAGCTCGAGGTCGCCCACCACGAGCGCCGTCACGCCTTGACCAGCCTCGCGTGATTCGCCTTGGCCAGCTCCAGGATCCGGTCGGCGACCGCGTCCGCGTGCTCGAACGGCACGATCTCGTGATCGTCGAGGAAGGTGAACACCGCCCCGCGGAGCACCTCCCGCGCGTGCGTGTTCTTCCAGAAGTCGACCACGCGGATCTCCGCGCGGATGTGGGCCACGAGCTGCGCCGCGAGCCCCGCCAGCCAGCGCGCGTCGGCCGGGGGCACGGGGCGGTCCTTGGCCCGCTCCTCCTTCAGCACCGCGAAGAACGGCGCCTCGGTCTGCGGGTCGAGGCCGGTGTCGTCCTTCTGCCGCCCCCTCTCGGCTTCCTCGGCGAGGCTCCTGAGCGCCAGCGCGAGCTGCTCCCAGTCCTCCCCGTGCGCCTTCAGGATCTCCTCCAGCCGCTCCGACAGCCGCTGGTAGTGGACCGGATCGGCGTCCCGGTTCTGCCGGATGTGGTGCCGCAGCGCGTGCTCCATCTCCGACGCCTTGGCCCGCGGCGACACGTGCTTCCCCACGTGGGCGGCGAAGCCCGCGTCGGTGATGGCGATCGGCGCGATCTTCGGATCCACGCCGAGCGAGATCACGTGGTCGTCGATCAGCCGCCGCACCTTCGCGCCGGTCGACTTCGCGAGCTCGGGCAGCTCGCCGCGGAGCAGCTTGCGCGCCTCCGTGTAGATCAGGCCGAGCTGCTTCGCGTCCTTCAGGTAGGGCAGCCCCTCGGGGCGCGGCAGCACCAGGTCGAGCGTGTCGAGGAACTGCTTCAGCTTCACCGTGAACTCGGCCCGCAGCCGCTCGTTCGTCAGGAGCTGCACGCAGGCTTCGGTGTCGGAGATGTCGGCGACGCCGTGGCCCTTGAAGAAATCGAGCAGCCGCTGGTGGCGGTCGCGCAGCTTCGGGATCTCGTCGCGGAGGTTGCGGAGCGCGCCCTCCACGTCCTCGGCGCTGTAGGTCGCGAGCGCGTCGGCCAGGTGCTGGGCCACCCCGTAGTAGTCGACGATGATCCCGGCCTGCTTCCCGTGCCCGGTGCGGTTCACCCGCGCGATGGCCTGGAGCAGCTCGGCCTCGCGGATGGGGCGGTCGAGGTACATCACGCCCTCGATGGGCGCGTCGAAGCCCGTGAGGAGCATCGACTTCACGACCAGGAACGCCAGCGGATCGGCCTTCTCCGGGTCCTCGTGGACGAGCGGCTTCACGAAGCGGGCGATGCGCGCCTCGATCTTCCCCTCGTCGGTCCACTCCCGGAACATCGGGTCCTCGTTGTGGACGCCGGAGATCACCGCCGCGAACTCCAGCCGCTCGAGGTCGGCCAGGTTCTGGTAGGCCCGCACGGCGGCGCGGAGCTTCCGCGGCCTGGTCGCGAGCGCCTCCGCGTCGAGGTCGCGGAGCGCGGGGTCGAGCGCCCTGGCCTCCTTCACCAGCTCGTCGCGGGCCGCGGGGAGCGCCTTCGCGTAGCGCACGGCCGCGAGCCGGCTGTAGGCCGCGATCTGCGCCTTCAGCCCGCTGGGCAGGATGTGCTCCACGTAATGCCGCAGCATGTCCCGCGCCTTGGCCTCGATCATCTTCTCGGCCTCGAGCACGTTCCCCTTGGTCGCGTACTTTCGCCTGATCGCCTCCAGCTCCTCGGGCGTCCGCTCGACGAACATGTCCTCGAAGAGCTGGTCGAGGTCGCGCCCGTCGCTGACCGCGCCCGACGCCGTGCGGCCCTCGTAGAGGATCGGCACGGTCGCGCCGTCGGCCTCGGACTCCCGCAGCCGGTAGCGGTCGATGAACGGCCCGAAGATCTCGTGGGTGCGCTTCTTCGCGCCCATCAGGATGGGCGTCCCGGTGAAGCCGATGCGCGCGGCATTCGGCAGCGCCTTCTGCAGGTTCGCGTGCATCGTGCTCGTGTGCGAGCGGTGCGCCTCGTCCACGAGCACCAGGATCGACTCGTCCGCGTTCAGCTCCTCGAACTCCTCCGCGGCCGCGGCCTGGGCGGCGGGGTTGTCGTCGTCGCGGCCCGCGTACTTCTGGATCATCGCGAACACGATCCCCGGCCCCTTCTTGCCGAGGAGCTTCTTCAGGTCGGCGACCTTGCGGGCTACCTTCACCGTCTCGCCGGTGAGCGCGGCCGTCCCGGCGAGCTGGCGCTGCAGGTCCTTCCGGTCGGTGATGACCACGACCTTGAAGCGGCGGAGCGCCGGGAGCGAGCGCAGCTTCCGCACGAGGAAGACCATGGTCAGGCTCTTCCCCGAGCCCTGGGTGTGCCAGATGATCCCGCCGCGCTGGTCGTGTTCGCCGTCCTGCTTGCGGGTCTTGCCGTGGAGCAACCGGTGGATGGCGCCGTGCACCGCGCGGAACTGCTGGTAACGGCAGACGACCTTCACGGTCCGGCCCGACACCTCCTGGTACAGCGTGAAGTGCCGGAGGATGTCGAGCAGGTGGTCCGGGCGGAGCATGCCGGCGATGAGCTTCTGCTGGAGCGAGAGCTTCGCGGGGTCGGCCGTGTGGAGGGCCCTGGCCACGTCGGCGAGCGGGATGGGCGCGGTGTCCTTCCAGGCGAGGTAGTGCTCCAGGTCGGCGCAGAGGGTGCCGGCGCGGGCGTCGTCGAAGCAGGTCGCGACGAGGATCTGGTTGGTGAAGAAGAGCCGCTCGTTGCCCTCGTTCTCCTGCACCTGACCGGCGGCCCTGCGCTCGTTCTGGTAGCGCCGGAGATGGTCGACGGCCGCGGGGATGGCCTCCGGGGCGGTGGGGCTCTTGCACTCGACGACGACGACGGGGATGCCGTTGATGAAGAGGACGAGGTCGGGGATGATGTACGGGACGGCCTGGCCGCGGGGGCAATCGACGCGGAATTGGTTGATGACGGTGAAGGTGTTGTTCTTCGGCTCGTGCCAGTCGATGTAGTGGATCGTCTGCTGGCGGCCGCCGTCCCAGTCGGGCAAGCCGTCGACGGGGAGGCCTTCGAGGAGGAGGGCGGTGGCTGCCTGGTTGGCCTCGATCAGGCGGGGGGCGGCGATGCGGGTGAGGGCGCCGATGGCCTGGGCGATGCGGGCGTCGTCGAGCCAGGGCTTGTTGTTCCTGAGGTTGATGCGGCGGAGGGCGTTGCGGAGGTCGTGCTCGAGGAGGATGTCGCGGAAGGAGGGGCGGCCCGTGACGGTGGGGTGATCGACGCTGCCGCTGATGTACTGCCAGCCGAGGGAGATGAGCTGGTCGATGAAGGGGAGCTCGACCTGGTTGTACTCGGGACCACCGCTCATGGGCGTGCTCAGCTCCTCTTTTTCGATGTGGGGCGGGACGCAGCGTTCGCCCTCCTCTTCGACGTGGGTCCGGCAGCCGCGTCCGCGGTTCCCTTCGGCAACCGTCGGGCGACCTCCTCGAGCTGCTTCAGCGCCTCGGTCTCGGCCTCTTGCTCGAGGACCGCACGCCTCCGGGCGGCGAAGCGCTCGTACTCGCGCTCGGCGTGAGCGTCTGCGTCCTCGCGCTTCCACTTGCCCGGGCCGGGCAAGACGCTCCGCTCATTGAAGGCCAGGAAGGCGTCGAGCTTCTTCGGCCACTCGTGCATGTAGATCTGCTTCCGCCGCCTGGTCTGGTCCTCGGCGTAGTCCAGGAACATGACCACGATGCGGTTCAGCTCGGTGATCTCGTCCTCGTTCAGGTAGTTCTTGGCAACGGTCACGTCGCCCTTGCGCACGCCCTGCCCCTTCCACGTGCGGAGGCCCATGTTCGGCTGGGTAGAGTCGGCCCGCGCCTGGATGAGCTCGGGCGCGGTCTTGCCGGTGGCGGCGAAGTGCAGCTTGTTCTGCATGGTCTGGAAGAACGCGACGGTCTCCGGCGTGCCCGGCCGGTAGTCGGCCGCCAAGGCAAAGATCTCCCGCACGCGCAGGTACACGCGCCGCTCGCTCGCCCGGATGTCTCGGATGCGCTCGAGCAGCTCGTCGAAGTGATCGGGCACGCCGGGGCCGGGCGGGTTCTTGAGCCGCTCGTCGTCCATGGTGAACCCCTTCACCAGGTACTCGCGGAGGCGCTCGGTCGCCCACTGGCGAAACTGGGTGCCGCGGGCCGAGCGGACGCGGTAGCCGACGGCGATCACGGCGTCGAGGTGGTAGTGACCGACCTGGTAAGTCTTGCCGTCGAGACCAGTTGTTGCGAAATACGCAACAACTGCTTTCTCATCCAGCTCTCCCTCCGCGAAGATCGCGCGGAGGTGACGCGACACGTTGGATTTGTCGATCTGGTAGAGGGCGATCATCGCGCCCTGGGAGAGCCACAGGGTGCCCCCCTCGAAGCGACACTCGACCCGGCTCCGGCCGTCCTCGGTGGGGTACAGGATGATCTCGCCTCGGGCGGAGACGATGTCATCGGCGGGATCGTCGGGCTCGCGGTCGCTCATGGGGTGGACTCCGCGAGGAGGGGGGTGACGCGGACGCGGCCGGTGAGGAGGTCGTCCATGAGGCCTTGCTTGAGGAGGCGGAGTTTGGTCAATTCGCGCACTTCGGCAGCAACTGTTGCCTCGTGCGCTACCAACGCTTCCACTATGGCAACCTGCTCAGAAATCGACGATGGTAGCGCGATCATCGTTTTCCGCAGGTTGGTCGGGTTGATGTTGACTTGGTGCACCCCGGGGGTGGCATATCGGCGGATGCGCATCTGTGTGCATGGCCAATTGAGCCAGCGATTGAGGAATTCATTGTTCAATCGCGCCGGTTCCGGATCCAATCGAACGAGGTAAGAAGCGAACGACGCCAGCTCGAGCTGTCCTCGCCAGATGCCCGTACGCCCAACGTGCTCAATGCTGTTGGTGCGATTGAATAACACATCTCCGGGCCGCAGAAGCAGCCTGCGCGTCGTGGCACTCGCAGAATACTTGAGGTCCGACACGTCAGTCTCGCCGTCCTTTAAGTTGTTCATTCGGAGAACAGGAATGCCGGTCGAGTGAAAGCCCAATGGAACAGAGACGCCGTATGCGACGTGCGGCACGACGTCGCCCAATGGGAGCACGCTCCACATCTTGGGAATCATGCCTAGCGGCGAGTCCTTGAAATGCTCTGGATATTGCTCGGGATCACGCAAGCCACCGTTCTCGTCGATCCCGCGAGTCAGCAGGTCGTGCAGGAGCCCTTGCTTCATCCGATTCAACTTGGCGACGAGCCGCTCGGTAGTCAGAATGGATTTGTCGAGCGCATCGAGAATCTCGGCGATCAGTCGCTGCTGCGGGAGCGACGGCATGCAGATGTCGATGCTAAGGTAGTCCTGGAATTTGAGGTTAATAATTCCAGTCGTCTGCTGCTGTAGGCCCCAGATCGTTGGGCTTCGATACAGGTGGTGGAGCCGCCATGATAGAAACGATGGATCTACAACGGAACGATTGGGGCGGAGTGTTCTAAAAAAATTCGAGCAGACATGCCGCGTGGAAGAACGCTCGTTGAATATGGCTGTACGGCCGACGGGCTTTTCCGGGCTGCCGCCCGAGGCTTCAAGCAAGATGTCACCCGGCTCAAGCCTCTTCACTGACAGCTTCGCGGTCGCGATCGTTCGTTGTGCTCCCCTAGAGACATCAACGTGCCCCTCGTCATCGAGATCCGTTGATCGGAGCACCGTTGCATTGCCACCTCGATGGCCCGGATCGCTTCCCCACTCACCACTGAACTGCCCAGCCAGGCACTCCCGAATGGTCCTGTGGCTCCAGCCATCAGGTCTCATATCCGAGTCCTCCGAGAAATTGTCGCAGCCTGCTGCTCAATGCGTCTCGCTCCTGTTCGACTGCGATGAGTGTCACCGAATATTTCTCCCACCACCCCTCGAATGCCGCGACAACCGTCCGCTGGTGCTCTCCCACGTACCGCTCGAAGATGTCATCGAGGCTCTCCCTCAAGACGCCCGCCACCAGCGTCTCGGCCCCCTCGTCGTCCAGCTTCGCGACCCCCTCCTCCAGCCGCTGCACAAGCTCCCCTTCCAGCGCCTTCCGCTGCTTCTTCACCGCGCCGAGCTCCTTCTTCAGCGCCTTCACCTCCTCCTCCGACCGCCGCTCCTCGGCCTCGCCTTCCTCCTCGTCCTCCCCCGGCTGCGCCGCCTTGATCTCCGCATCCAGCTCCGCCCGCTTCGCCTCCAGCTCGCCGAGCTCGGCCATGTATTCAGGCAGCAGCTTCTTGAGCAGCGGATGCTCCAGCGGGTTCTCCGTCGCCTCGTCGTCCTCCAGCGCCGCCCGGATGCTCGACGCCCATGCCTCCACCAGCCCCGTGTACTCGTGCGCCGCCAGCGTCTTCAGGTCGTTCTGCGCCGCCCCCCACCACGTCGCGATCACCCCCGTCACCTTGAACGCATCCAGGAGCCCCACCGGCCGCACCGCTTTCTCGAAGCTCGCCAGCAAGCGCGCCCGGAGCGGCATGATTGCCCCCGACACCGGGAGCTGCCGCAGCTCCCGCCGCGCCTTCTTCCACCACCCCTCCACGGCCTCCGCGAGCTGCCGCTCCCGCGCCGCCATCCCGGGATCCTCGTCCAGCCGCTTCTTCAGCGCCGCCTTGTCCCCGATCCCGTCCACGAAATCGAGATACCGCTCGTCCCGCTCCCGGAGCAGCCGCCGCGGGTCGAGCCCGTGCGCCTCGAACAGCGCCGCCTTCGCCTTCACCTCGGCCTTCGGGATGCCCCCGTGCAGGTGCGCGCGCACGTCGTGCGGCTCCGGCGGCGGCGCGTTGTCAGCGTAGCGCCGGATGTTGAGGTTGTCGTCGTTCTCGCGCAGCACCTCGCGCCCGACCACGCTCGCGAAGCCGGGCACGTCGCGGAACGCCTGCCACGTGCTCACGATCTTCTCGATGTGCTCGGGGAGGAGCTGGTTCTGCGCCCGCCCCTCGGCATACTCGCGGTCGGCGTTGATGAAGAGCACCTTCCCGCGCAGCTCCTTCGGCTTCGCCCCCTTCGCGCGCAGCACGAGCAGGCAGGCGGGGATGCCCGTTCCGTAAAAGAGGTTCGGGGCCAGGCCGATCACGGCGTCGAGCAAGTCGTCGTCCAGGATGCTGGTGCGGATCTGCTTCTCGGCCCCGCCGCGGAACAGCACCCCGTGCGGCATCACCGTGACCACCATCCCGCCCGGTCGCAGCACCGCGAGCATGTGCTGCACGAACATCAGGTCGGCCTTCTTCCCGCTCTCCGGGCAGAAGCCGTGGCGGAAGCGCTCCTTGAAAGGCAGATCCTTCAGCACGTAGTTCTGCGAGAACGGCGGATTGGAGATCACGCGGTTGAAGCGCATCAGCTCGCCGTCCTCCCTATGGCGCGGGTTGGCGAGGGTGTCATCGTTGCGGATATCGGCGTCGGCGATGCCGTGGAGGAGCATGTTCATCTTGGAGATCGCCCACACGCCGCCGTTCGACTCCTGGCCGTAGAGGCGCAGGTTCCTCACGTTCTTCTGGCGCTCGTCGAGGTACTCGTGCGAGAGCACCAGCATGCCGCCCGAGCCCGAGCAGGGGTCGTAGACGTGCATGCCCTCGTCCGGCGCGGCGATGCGGACCATCATCCGGACCACGGCGCGCGGGGTGTAGAACTCGCCGCCCTTCTTCCCGGCCGAGTCGGCGAAGTCGCGGATCAGGTACTCGTACGCGGCGCCGAGGAGGTCGGGGTACTCGAAGTCTTCATTCCGCAGGCGATGCTGGGAGAAGTGGTCGATGAGGTCGCGGAGGTTCTTGTCCGGGATCTTCGACTGGCCGACCTTGCGCGTGAAGTCGATGTGCGCGAGCACGCCATCGAGGCTCGTGTTCTGCCCCTCGATCGCGGCGAGCGCCTTGTTGAGCGTGTCGCCGATGTTCCTGTGGGCCTCGTCGCGCAGGTAGCCCCAGCGCGCCTCCTCGGGGACGTAGAAGGTGTCGGTGTAGAAGCTCGGGTGCCCGGCGCGCTTCCGCGCCTCGGCCTCGCGCTTGCCGCGGGCGAGGTCCTTCGCGACGAGCTCCTCGAAGCGGGCGTCGAAGACGTCGGAGCACCGCTTCAGGAACAGCATGCCGAAGATGTATTCCTTGAACTCCGACGCATCCATCTTGCCGCGGAGGATGTCGGCGGCCTTGAACAGGTGCCGTTCGAGCTGAGGGAGGGTGAGCCTTGCCATGGAGCGCTCCCCTTCTACCACCGGCGCGCGCGGGCGCGGCGCGGCATGTGGCCGCGAGGGCGCGGCGTGCCTCCCGATCGGGATCGAGACGTGGCTCGGCCGCCGAGGCGCGGGCACGCGCGCGATCGGAGGGGCACCTCGGCCGTCGAGGCAGGTTCCCGATCGCGATCACCGCGGCCCCGGCTGCGTTCCCGGCGGGGTCGAGACAGGCCGTCCCGATACGGCGGGCCAGCGTCGGCGGGCGCCTGCTCGCCCTTCCGGTGCCACCGGCAGCCCGCGCAGATGACCGGCGCCCGCCCGCGCCGGGGGATGACATGAGCCCGCTCGCCCGTGTAGCCTCCCACACTGGAGGATCTCATGAGCAAACCCAGGACATCGAAATCCCCAAAATCCCCGAAGTCCCCGAAGTCCGAGCGCGCCGAGGCCGCGGCGCTCGCGCCGATCGACGAAGCGCCGGTGGAAGCCACGCCGACGGAGCTCGACGCCGAGACGACGGCCTTCCTCGCCCGCGTCCACACCGTGCTCTTCAACATCCCGCGCTACCTCGGGCGGGCGAGGCGCCACGGGTACACGCAGAAGGAGCACGATCTGGGCTGGGAGCTGTACGCCACGGCTTCCGGCAAGAACCGCCGCTTCGAGCACTGGCTGGCGGAGGGCGACCACCGCGAGGTCGCGGCCGGGCTCTCCGTGGAGCGGATGCGCCTGCTCCAGGAGATCGATGACTTCGAGAACCTCTGGTTCCCGCGGATGCGGGTGATCATCCCCCGGGTGATCCCGCGCGAGAGCGCCGCCCGGTTCACCGCCGCGTTCTTCAAGAACCTCTCGCAGCAGCCGCTCGGCCCCGCCGTGGTGGACTCGGTGAAGACGTTCCTGAACCGGGTCGACGAGCTGGCGACGAGCGCCGAGCCCGGCGCGCGGGAGCTCTACCGGACGCTCGGCGAGCGCGGGCTCACGCCGAAGAAGATCGAGTCGATGCGCCGGCTGATCGCCGCCGCGGAGGAGCTCCGGAGCTCGGACAGGACCGCGCCCGCGGTGAGCGCGGCGGAGATCGCGAAGGCCAAGGAGGCGCAGCTCGCCGCGCTCCAGTCGCTCCGCCTCTGGTTCAACGACTGGGCCACGACGTTCCGCGGCATCTTCAACACGCGCGAGCAGATCACGCTCGGCCTGACCACCCTCAAGCGAAGGAAGAAGGACGCCGAGGCCGAGGCCGCGGAGCCCGAGGACGAGGAAGACGACGAGGCCGAGGACGACGACGAAGACGACGACGACGACGAAGACGACGACGACGGAGCCGCCGACCCGTAGGTCTCCGCGACGGTCCGGAGGGGTCTCGAGCACAGTCCGGAGGGGTCCCGAGCACGGTCCGGAGGGGTCTCGACTACAGTCCGGAGGGGTCTCGAGCACAGTCCGGAGGGGTCTCGACTACAGTCCGGAGGGGTCTCGAGCACAGTCCGGAGGGGTCTCGAGCACAGTCCGGAGGCGTCTGTACGAGCGGAGCCCTGGTAACAGTTCTGACCGGGAGCAGCGGTGACACTTCCTTGAGCTACGGGCCCCTGCTCCGGGAGGACTGGGAACAGGGGCCGGATCCTCGTCGACGCGACACGCTCACCGCGCTCTCTCGGACCGCCAGGATCTATACACGAACCGCTTCCCGCGGTCTCGGTACACGCGAGCCTCTCCTCACGTTCCGGCGTGAGTGCGCGCAGGTCACCGTGCCTTGGCGAGCTGCAGCTCCTTGTTCTTCAAGGTGACCTGCGCGAGCAGAACCGGCCCGTAGTACAGCTCCCAGACGTCGTCGGCGATCGGAAGCAGCCCCACGGGTTCGTTGGCGATCAGCTTGGAGACGAAGGTGTTCGCGCCACCGAACTGAAGCCGACCCATGTCCCCCACGCGTCGCACGGCCATCGTGTCCGGATACTCCGGCGAGGAGGGCTTGCTCGGCATCGTCCGCCGCGACGGCGTGTAGCGCGAAGCCGGCGTCCTCTGGCCGAGCGCCTCGTGAGGCCGCTGGTCATTGTACTCGTGCCGGAAGCGGTCGAAGACGCGCTGCTGCGCCGCGAGCGTGGCTTCGGGCGGCGATGTCGCCTCCGCCTTCAGCGTCTTGTGCATGCGCTCGTGCCGGCCGTTCTGCTGCGGTTTGCCGGGCTCAATGCGCTCGGGAACCACGCCGAGCTTGATCCAGCTCACCGACAGCGCCGAGAGCCCTCCAATGCCCTGCGTGGCGAACGGCGGGCCGTTATCGGAGCGGATACGATTCGGCAGCCCAAACTCGCGGAACGCGCGCTCGAAGTGCGGCCGCACCGAGGCCTCGTCCGGCTTCGCTACGCCCTCGCATTTGAGCAAGTACCGCGACGCCTGGTCCGTCAACGTCAGCGGGTGGCACCGGGTCTTGTCGCCAAGCGCGAAATGCCCCTTGAAATCGGCGCACCATGTGTCATTAGGCTGCTCCGCTGGAGCCAGCGTCGACGGCATCGCTGACGTCGGCATCACCACGCGGCGCCGCCGGGGCCGGATCAGCCCGTGTTTCTTGAGCAGCTCGCCGATGGTGCTCGTCGCCGGCAGCCCCTCAAGGCCCATGCTCTCCAGCCGGGCGCGCAGCTTCTTCGGACCCCAGGTGGGTCGCTCCTTCCGCAGCTCGACCAGCGCGTTGACGATCGCCGCTGGCGTCGCATGCGGGAACGTGTGCGCCACGGGCCGCCGCTCCTCCAGACCACGAGGTCCGGCTTGCTCGTAACGCTCCACCCACTTGTACCCCGTCTTCCGGCTGATGCCGAACCGTCGGCACAGCTCCGCGAACGTCTCGTCCGACTCGTTGACCTGCGCGATGAACTGAAGCCTCTCGTCCACTGAACATGTCTCTTTCCAGGGCACCAGCGATCCTCCGTCGCCGACCCTCTACGACATGTGTCACCCAGGCTCCCGGTCCGTCCGGGTGCTACCCAGGCTCCCGGTCTGAACCGTTACCCAGGCCACCGGTCCGTACCGTCTCGACCACGGTCCGTACCCGGGGCTTTGCCACGGTCCGAGCGCCCGTGACGGCAGGTCGGACCGTTCCACAAGCACAGCAGACCCCCGTGGCCTCCACGCGGGACCGCCCACACCACGGTCGGGCCCACCGCGGTCGTGCCGTGCCCGCGTCCCGTTCGATGTTCCCGACGCTGGACCACCTCGTTGAACGTCTCGAACCGCGCTGCGCGACATCGTTGGACGGTTCCGCCCTACACGTTTCGCGAGATCACACAGGGGAGCGCCGAGGCCACCGCCAGGGTGCACCAAACGAAGCTGCTAGCCAGTACAGCGTTCCCGGATCTCCCCCCAGGATCGGCCGTGACGATCCTGCCTTCGGTCCGGGCTGGCCGGGCTCATGGACTGCGCGAGCTCGTCGCGGGACGCGGACGCCTATCGCTCCTGCGGGAAGTCGGGCCGAGAGTCGAACCGCCATGACGCCAAGGGCGCCAAGAAACCAGGGAAGTAGAAGGGGAACATGGAGGGACAACCCTTCCCCCTCGCTTCTTGGCGTCGTTGGCGCCATGGCGGTTCTTCTGCTGATCCGGGGCAACTTCCCGCAGTGGTGCTATTCCAGGGACTCCAGGCTGCGGCGGGTGCTGGGAGACCTCATGTCCACGACTTTCGCCCTCTCGCCTGAAGACCGCTCCATTTCTGCCGGCGCCCCGGCGCGCGGCGCTGTCCGCGGATCGACGACCAGCGTCCTCGTGGTGTACATCAAGGAGGTATGACACCGCGAACCATCCTGCGTGCATATGGCGATCGCGAGGGCGACGGCATGGTCCAGATGTCGTTCACGCTCCGCGTCCTGCCGGGCGACCGCGCGCGCGAGGCGGCCAAGCGGTTCGCCGAGGCCCACGGCCTGCGCGAGCCGCTCGTCACGGCCATGGAGCAGGCGAGCCGGGAGCACACCTACTTCGTCGTTTACGGGCACTCCCAGCACGGCGTCGACCTCTCGGACATCGAGGTCGAGGAGCTCGCCGCGCAGCCGCTCACGCGCGCCGACATCGAGGCGCAGGCGAGGAAGCTCGGCCGCAAGATCGTGGTCGTGGGCGCCTGCACCGGCAGCGACGCGCACACCGTCGGCATCGACGCCATCCTGAACTACAAGGGGTTCGCCGGAGAGAAGGGGCTCGAGAGCTTCAAGTGCTTCGACGCCCACAACCTCGGCGCGCAGGTCGAGAACGCCGAGCTCTGCGAGAAGGCCAAGGCGCTCGGCGCCGACGCGATCCTCGTCTCGCAGGTGATCACGCAGCGGAACTGCCACAAGGAGAACGCGGCCGCGCTCATCGAGATGGTGAAGGCCCAGGGCTTCCGGGACAGGGTGATCCTGCTGCTCGGCGGCCCGCGCATCGATCACAACCTGGCCGTCGAGCTCGGCTTCGACGCCGGCTTCGGGCCGGGCACCAAGCCGACCACCGTGGCGTCGTTCCTGGTCGAGCGCCTCGTGGGCAGGGCGTAGCGGTCAGGCCACGAGCAGGTGGTAGGCGGCCGAGAGCTCGGCGAACCGCGCCGTGCGCAGGGCGCCCTCGCCGGGCAGCGCGGCCCCGCGGTCGGGGTGCAGGCCCGCGGCCAGGCGGCGGAAGGCGCGGCGGATCTCGGCCTCGGTCGCCCCCTCGCCGAGGCCGAGCAGATCGAGCGCCCGGCGGCGCCGCTCGTCGGCGCGGACGCCCCGGGGCGGCGCGCTGCGCGGGGCGCCGGCGCTGCCCCAGGACGGCGCGCTGCGCGGGGCGCCGGCGCTGCCCCAGGACGGCGCGCTGCGCGGGGCGCCGGCGCTGCCCCAGGACGGCGCGCTGCGCGGGGCGCCCGCGTGCCGGTAGCGGTCGCGCGCGCGGGGGCGGCCGTGGAGGAAATCGCCCGGCGAGAGCGGGCCGACCTCCCGCAGCGACCCGGCCAGCGGCCTCGCGGTGTGGAAGCAGATGGTCGCCTCCTCGATGGCGAAGAGCGCCTCCAGGCGCGCGCGGAGCTGGAGCCGCAGGGCGCGCTCGACCGCGCTCGCCGGGACGAGCCCCGCGGCCACGAGCACCTCGCCCGTCCGGCGCCCCCGGTGGGTCGCGACGAGCGCGGCGAGCCGCTGGATCGACGGCTCGGACGCGTGGCCCTCCCGCGCGAGGATCTCGCCGAGGCGGGGCACCCGGAGCGGCGTCTCGACGGCCGTCACCAGGCCGGAGAGGAGCTGGATCCTGTGCTGGCGGCCGGGGACGGTGGAGCCGCTCGGCGTCCGGAGCTCGCAGAGCTCCAGGAGCCCGGTCGTCCTCTGGCGGTGCAGGGCGCCGAGCAGGTCTCCCAGGGTCGACGTGGAAAGACGGCTGGGCAGTTGCATCGAAGGCGGCGTTATCACCGCCGCGCGCGATCGGGCAAGCAAGCGGCGCCGGCGCGTCCAACGCCGTGCGCGCCCGCCCGCCCGCCCGCCCGCGTGGGCGGGCGGGCCGAGAGACGCCGTGCGCGCCCGCCCGCGCGGGCAGGCCGAGCGCGCGCACGGGTGGAGCGCCCGGAGGGCCGCTCCAGCCGCGCACGAATCTGTGCCCGGGCCGAGGCCCGCTGTGCGAAGCTCCGCGCGAAGACGGCCCGGCGCGCCGCGCCGGCGCGCGGAGCAGGAGGAAGCTGCGATGGGTTTGCTCGACGGGAAGGTCGCGATCATCACGGGAGCCGGCGGCGGCATCGGCCGCGAGGAGGCGCTGCTCTTCGCCCGCGAGGGCGCGAAGATCGTCGTCAACGACCTCGGTGGCGCGCGCGACGGGTCGGGATCGAGCGACGCCATGGCGGCGCAGGTCGCGGAGGAGATCCGGGCAGCGGGCGGGCAGGCCGTGCCGAGCTTCGACAGCGTGGCGACCCCCGAGGGGGCGGCGGGCATCGTGAAGACCGCCGTCGACGCGTTCGGCAGGGTCGACATCCTGGTGAACAACGCGGGGATCGTCCGCGACAAGACGCTCCTCAAGATGGATGAGGGGATGTGGGACGCCGTCATCGCCGTTCACCTGAAGGGCACGTTCCTGTGCACGCAGGCCGCCGCGAAGCAGATGGTCGGGCAGGGCGGGGGAGGGCGGATCGTCAACACCACGAGCGTCTCGGGGATGCTCGGCAACTTCGGACAGGCCAACTACTCGGCTGCCAAGGCGGGCATTTACGGGCTCACCCGCACGGCCGCGATCGAGCTGCAGAAGCAGCGGATCACGGTCAACGCGATCGCGCCCATCGCCAGGACGCGGATGACCGAGGATCTGCCCATGTTCCAGTCGGCGGGCGACACGCTCACGCCGGCGCACGTGGCGCCCGCGGCGCTGTTCCTCGCGTCCGACCTGTGCGCCGACCGGACCGGCAACGTCCTCGCCGTCGCCGGCGCGCAGATGTACATTTACAAGGTCGTGCAGAGCCCCGGGAAGTTCAAGGACGAGGGGGAGATCTGGACGGCGCAGGAGATCGCCGAGCACTGGGACGCCATCAACAAGCTTTGATCGAGGCGCCGGCGCGCCGGCAGGGGCGGCGCTCGCAGGGCGCCCCTGCCGGCGCCCGTCGCGAGCGCACCCCGCCCCGGGCTCCGTTGTCCGTGGATCGCGGGGCGAGCGCGGACGCGGCAGATGCGGCGGACGCGGCGGAGGGCGTGGCGGGCTCGGCGCGCGCCGACCGTTGCTGCGCTGATCCCTGGATGCTAGGTTCGACTCGCTTTCCGGGTGCGACGTTCGCATCGGCGTACTGTTCGAGCAGGCCGTTCACGCGGAGTCTGGAGGTACCACCGGTGACCGTCTTTTGCTGCTGTCACGGCCGCGCCACCCGGTCACGCGGAGCGGACCCTGTCGTACGGGGGCGTTGATCTCCATGTCGCGTGACGCCCACATCCCGCTCGCCCTGTGGATCTGCGCGGCGATCGTGGCCCACATGGCGGGCGGCGGCGGTGCGGTCGAGGTCGCGCAGGTCATCGAGGATCGGGAGCAGCTCCGCCGGATGGTCGACGCGGTGCGAGAGGGCCTGCGGCCGGGCGACATGACGTTCGAGGTGCTGACCGACGACATGGCGCCCACGCCGCCTGCCGTCCCGGTCGAGCCTCCGGAGCGGTCTCCCGACGACCCGGCGGCCAGCGAGCCGGACGAGGACGCGCCGCCCGAGGCCAAGGCGAAGCCCGAGCCGGCCAGGGTGGCGAAGGCCCCTCCGCCGCAGAAGCCCGCGCCGCCGAAGCCGAAGCCGGAGCCGCCGAAGGAAAAGGTCGTCAAGGTCGTGCCGGTGAAGCCGGTGCCGCTTTCGGCCGAGCGACGGATCGCCGTCCGCCAGCACGTCGCGAAGGATCAGGAGGACAACCCCGAGGCCAGCCGGATCGCCGACGACGCCAACACGGTCGCCGAGGAGACCATGGCGCAGATCCGGTCGAAGGATCAGGACGACCCCACGCCGACGCCCGGGACGTCGAAGGGCCCGATGGGGCCGAAGGACAGGGTCGGTGACAGCGACCACGATCTCAGCGCGCACAGCGAGGAGCGGGCCGGCAACGACCAGCACGCGCCCGGCGAGCGGGCCCCCGACAGCGAGAGCGCGGAGCACCACAGCCCGGCGTCCCCGGTGCAGGCCGCGCGGCCCCCCACGGCCGGGCCGCCGCCGAGCGTGCCGGGCGCGCGGGGCGGCGGCCACGTCGCGCAGGCGCCGCCCGCCTTGCCGCCGCCCGAGCGGGGCGCCGCGGGCGGCGCGGGGCCCGCGTCGCCCGAGGTCGTGGACGGCGCGCGCGGCGGCTACACCCTCGACCCGGCCAACCCCGGCGGCGACGGCAAGAGCCGCGTCGCCGGCAAGAAGGCGCGGCCGCAGCCGTACCAGAGCCCGGTGCGCGTCGGCTCGCTCGGGCTCGGCGCTCCGGGGCTCCCTGGCGGGCCCAACCTCAACCTGAACATGGCCGGCGTGCAGGCGGCCGTGGGCGACGAGAAGCTCAGGGCCGAGCGGGCCGCGGATGGCGCCTCGCGCAGGAGCGCGCACCGGGGCTCGTGGGAGACCGACAAATGGAAGAAATGGCGCGCGGCGATCGAGAACTACGACCCCTCGGTCAAGCCCGGCAACCAGACCTCCCTCAACGCCGCGCGGGTGCCGTTCGCGACGTACATCAACATGATCCACAACCGGCTCCACCCGATCTTCGCGGACGAGTTCCTGATGTCGCTCGACAGCTTGCCCAAGGGCCACGCGTTCAACCAGAACCGGGTGACGCACCTGGAGATCGTGCTGAACAAGGACAGCGGTCACGTCGTGCGCCTCGGCGTCACGAAGCCGAGCGGGATGACGGCGTTCGACATCGTCGCGCTGAACTCCGTCAGCCGCGCGTCCCCGTTCGGCAAGGCGCCGGACGCGATCGTCTCGCCCGACGGCAACGTGTACTTGCACTGGGAGTTCCACCGGGATCCGTACGACGCGTGCTCCACCCGCAACGCCCGGCCCTTCCTGCTGAAGGCGGCGTCCGGCGCCGCCCCGGTCGAGCCGGCCCCGGTGCGGAGGGCGCCGCGCCCGGTCCCGGGCGACGAGAAGAGCCGGACGGCGCCTGGGCCGCTGCGCCCGCTCCGGCGGTAGGTCCCCGCTCTCCACGCGGACCGCGGCGAGGTATCCTGCGCGCCATGCCGAAGGATTCGACCGCGGCCGTTCAGGTGACCAACGCACGCATCGAGGCGACGCTCGCGGATTCTCCGGCGTTCGCCCGGATCGAGCCGCAGTTCTACGTCGTCCGGCAGGGGACCGCCTACGTTTACCTTCACGTCCTGCCCTGGGAGCCGGATCGCGCCCTGGTGCGGCTCGTCGCGCAGCTCGCCCACGGCGTCGAGATGACGCCGGACCTCGCGATGAAGCTGCTCCGCCTGAACGCGCGGATCCGCTTCGGCGCGTTCGGGTACGTCGCGCAGGGCTCGTGCGTCGTCATCGCCCACACGCTGCTCGGGGGCGAGACGCTCGACGCCGAGGAGATCCTCGTCGCCCTGCGGGATCTGTCGGTGCTCGCGGACGAGTACGACGACCGCATCGTGGACGAGGCCGGCGGCAAGCGGATGCAGGACCTGATCAACGCCTCGGCGGCCGCCGCGATCTTCACCGATCTCGACGCTCCCCGCGCCTGGGACAAGGGCTGAGCGACCGGCGTCCTTTCATGCTCCTCAACATCGATCTTCCCTCCGAGAGCGTCCCTCCCCCCGCCGCGCCGGCTCCCTCGGCGTCACCTCCTCGCGGGGAGGGCGGCGCCGCGCCGCCCGCCGAGCGGCGGCCTTCCGGGGCGGGGCGGCCGCCGCTCGCCGGCCTGCCCGTGCTCCGGCTGATCCGGCCGCTCGCCGTCCTCGCCTTGCTCGCGATGATCCTGGGCCGCATGGTCGCGCCCGCCACCGTGGGCTTGGCGGTGGGCATCGAGCGCGCCGCCCGGGTGGTCGAGCTCGCCGGCGCGGGCGCGTCGCAGCTCTTCGCCATCGGCGCCGTCGTCGTCGCCATGGCGCTGATCGGCGCGGTCCTGCGGAGCCGCATCCCCCACGCGCTGCGCATCTCCGCGATCGTGGCGGGCAGCTTCGTGATCCTCGTCGTCCTGCAGGCGACGGCGCAGCGCGTGCCCGCTCTCTCCGCCGCGCTCATCGGCGTGAGCGCGGCGGTCCTCGCGCTCGGCAGCGCCTGGGAGGCGCTCCGCGTCCCGTACATGCGCCCGGTCGCCGGCGCGCTCGGGCTCGTCGGCGCCTCCGCGATGGTGCGGCTCGCCGGCGTCTTCCTGGCCCTCTGGGCGAACGAGCGCGGCTCGAAGGCGCTCGCCGGCGCGACGAGCTCCGTCGCGACCGCGGCGTTCGCGCTCGACGCGCTGGCCGTCCTCGTCGGGACGGTGGCGCTCGGCGCGTCCTCCGAGCCGCGGCCGCGCGGCGCCGAGGCGCCGCGGCCGGCGCCGCGCCTCGCCAGCCCGCTCTCGATCGCGGCGCTGGCCGCGGCGCTCCTGGCCACCCGGGCGGCGCTCGCGGGCGCCGGCGACGACGCCTCCATGATCGAGACGCTCTTCCGCCGCGCGCTCGATCGCCTGCTCACCCGCCCGGTCCCGGCCGCGCCGCTCTCGATGCAGCTCTTCGCCGCCGCGCTCTCGGTGGCGGTCGCCGCGCTCGCGGTCGCCGCGCCGCCCCGGCTCCCCGCCCTGGGCGGCGCGCTCGCGTTGCTGCTCGTCGCGCGCAGCGCCCCCGAGGTGCCCCTCGGCGCCCTCTCGCTGGTGATCGCCGCCCTGTGCGTCGCGCTCGCCGCGCGCGACGAGCGAGGCTTCTGGGCTGCCGTCCTCGCGACCGAGCGCGAACGCGCCTCGGGCGCGCCGCCCGCCGGAAAGCCGGATACGGCGGGACCTCGTCAGGTGGGCGCGGGCGACGACGCGCGTTGAGCACGCTTCACGTGCGACGTTCACCCGTGGATGCGCGGCCTTGTCGTGGTGACGGATCATCCGCTGTTCGCCGTGAGCGGTGATGACGGCTCTCTCACCCTCGAGAAGGCCCCTCATGGCGAGTCCACGCCGAGGCGTGGTACCCCCGTTACGACCCGAAGAATATCGAGCTGGCGGCCGACAGGCCTGCCCAGGTCTCGCTCACGCATGCTGGCACCGAGCCCCATCCCACGGAGGACAAGGACGAAGTTCCAGGGCATGGGGTGAGGTCCCCGTCCGCGTCGGCGGCGGTGGGCGGCACAAAACCCGAGGCCGCTCGGTTGACGGGCAGCGCGGCGGATCGACCGTTCCAGGTTCGATCGAGGCCCAGCGCGGGGAGGGGCGCGCCGCGACGGTTGCCGCAGGGCGACTCGTGCCCTAAAGGGAGGCGGGCGACGACCGACGAACTCGACTCCCCGAGACGCGTTGTGCGCGCTAGTGTCCCGGCCCAGATGCTGTTCATCCCCGCCTTTCGCGCTCCGGCAGTGATGTTGAAATCCGCCCTGGCTGTCTCCCGCGCGGAGGCCCGCCAGGATACCGGGCGGGCGCAGGGCGCGCGCGCCGGGTATGGCAGCAAGGTGAGCGCGTGACGATGAGCGCCGAGCAGGCCACGGAGCAGCCCCCGGTCCCCTACGTCCGCCAGGCCGAGCCGTCCGCGAGCGACGACGGCGCGCTCCCCACGAGCGCGCGTCCGCTGCTCAAGGTCATGGCCGATCTGGTGAGCCTCACCAAGCCGCGCATCACGCGGATGGTGGTCGCCACGATGCTCGGCGGCATGTGGGTCGCGAGCCGCTATCTCCGCGACGGCCTCGCCGGAGAGGCCGCGGTCGACCGCGCCGCGGTGCCTGCGACGCAGCTCGCGCTGGCGCTGCTCGGGACGGTCCTGGTCGTGTCGGGCGCGAACGCGCTCAACATGTACATCGAGCGGGATACCGATCGGCTGATGGAGCGGACGAAGAACCGCCCCCTGGCCGCGCGGAGGCTCGCGCCCGAGGTGGGGCTCTGGTTCGGGATCGCGATCTCGGCCGCCTCGATACCGCTGCTGTTCATCGCGGTGAACGCGACCACGGGCGCCCTCGCGGCGCTGGCGCTCCTCAGCTACGTGCTCGTGTACACCCCGCTCAAGCGCCGGACGACGCTCGCGCTGCCGATCGGCGCGATCCCCGGCGCCATCCCGCCGCTGCTCGGCTGGACGAGCGTCACCGGGCGGATCGACGCGCCTGGATTCATGCTCTTCGCGGTCATGTTCCTCTGGCAGATCCCGCATTTCCTGGCGATCTCGCTGTTCCGTCGCGACGAGTACCGGCGCGCGGGGCTCAAGGTGCTGCCCGCCGAGAAGGGAGATCGCACAACGTGGCTCCACATCGTCGGCTATCTCGCGCTGCTGGTGCTGGCCTCGGTGCTCTTCGTCCCGCTGGGCGTCGCGGGCCCTGTCTATCTCGGCGCCGCGCTCGTCCTCGGGGGCGCGTTCTTCGCGCTCGGCGCCTGTGGCCTCCGCGCGGGTGTCGGTGATCGCTGGGCGCGCAAGGTCTTCTTCGCCTCCATGCTTTACCTGGTGCTCCTCTTCGCAGCGTTGATGGTCGGCGCCTGAGCGAGCCTCGTCGCCTTGACTCGCCGGGGACCGGCTCTTAGCGTCCGCGGATGGTGTCCATCGAGCCGACGCGCCAGGCAAACGGCGCTCCTCTGGCCGCGGAGACCGCCGTGGCGTCGCTTCCGTCCCGGCGCGGCGGCAGGCCCCGGTCGCGGATCGAGGCGCTCGCCAGGCGGCCGCTGTTCTGGATCGCGCTCGTCGCCGTCGTGGCCCTCTTCTCGATCGGACGCGCGGTCCTCAGCCGCCCTCCCGAGCCGGCGCTCCGCATCCCTCTGCCAGCCTTCGAGCTCACCGATCATCGGGGACAGCGGTTCGGGCTGGAGCAGCTCCGGGGCCGCGTGTGGATCGCAGATTTCATCTTCACGACCTGCCCCACGGTATGTCCCAAGCTCACGCAGCGCATGAAGGAGATCGAGCAGCGGGGGCGTGAGCTCGGGGACGCGCTGCACCTCGTGACGATCACGGTGGACCCGGAGACCGACACGCCGGAGGTGCTCGCCTCGTACGCCGC
Organism: Sorangium cellulosum; assembly: GCF_004135735.1. Classification (GTDB taxonomy): domain Bacteria; phylum Myxococcota_A; class Polyangia; order Polyangiales; family Polyangiaceae; genus Sorangium; species Sorangium cellulosum_F. The sequence goes on from NZ_CP012670.1 coordinate 3,395,302, forward strand.
GTCGCAAGGGCTGCCGCTCGATCGCTGGACGCTCCTGACCGGGCCGCTCGATCAGATCGAGTCGACGGTCATCAAGGGGTTCAAGATCGCGATGGGCAAGGAGGAGGCGAGCCCTGGCCTCTTCAGCATCTTCCACGGCGAGCGCCTGGTGCTGGTGGATCGCGAGGGGGTGATCCGCGGCTACTACGAGGCGAACGACGAGGGGATCTCCGCGATCCTGCGCGACGCCAGCGCCCTCGCGGAGCGCGATTGAGCGCGCCCTGGGCGGCGCGCGGGGCCGACGCGCGCGGTCGCCCGCTCACGCGTCGCCCGCTCACGCGTCGCCCGCTCACGCGTCGATCGCGAGCCGCTTGATCATCTTCTGAAGCCCGAACCTCGACAGGCCGAGCAGCTTGGCCGCCTGCGTCTGGTTCCCGCGCGTGCGCTCGAGCGCGTCGCGCACGAGCTCCGTCTCCAGCGCGTCGATGCGCGCGCGGACGTTCAGGCCGGGCTCGCGCGGCGCGGCGCCGCCGCCCTGCGCGATCTCCGGCGACAGGTGGTCCCGCTCGACGGTCCCGTCGCAGAGCACGATCGCCCGCCGGATCTCGTTCTCGAGCTGGCGCACGTTGCCAGGCCACCCGTAGGCCATCAGGCGCTCCATCGCCCCCCGCGTGACCCGGATCGGGGCGCGGCCGTGCTTTTCGATGAAGTGCTGGACGATGAGCGGCACGTCGGTCGCGCGCTCGCGCAGCGGCGGCACCCGGATGGTGATGATGTTCAGCCGGTACAGCAGATCCTCGCGGAAGGCGCGGGCCCGGACCAGGGCCTCCAGATCCCGGTGGGTGGCGGCGATGATACGCACGTCCACCCTGCGCGCCCGCTCCGAGCCGACGGGCCGCACCAGCCCGTCCTCGAGGACGCGGAGCAGCTTCGCCTGCATGGCGAGGCTCATCTCGCCGATCTCGTCGAGGAACAGCGTGCCCTGGTCCGCCACCTCGAAGAGCCCCGCGCGGGGCCGCTCGGCGCCCGTGAACGCGCCGCGGACATGGCCGAACAGCGCCGACTCGAGGAGCCCCTCCGGGATGGCGCCGCAGTTCTCGCTCACGAACGGGCGCGCCGCGCGCGGGCCGTTCTGGTGGATCGCCCGCGCGACGAGCTCCTTGCCGCTGCCGGACTCGCCGCAGAGGAGCACCGGCACGTCGGCGGCGGTCACGCGATCGACGAGCCGCAGCATCGCGCGGACCGGCTCGCTCTCGCCGATGATGGCGTCGTAGCGGTAGCGCGTGTCGCGCCCGCCGCGCGCCCTGGCGAGCTCGGTCTCCGCCGCGTCGAGCTCCGCCTCCCGCCGCGCCAGCGCCTCGGCGAGCCGCGCCGAGGCGCGCTCCGCGCGGCGCGCGGCGCGGCGGAGCTTCACCTGCGCGTGCGCGTCCGAGATCGCCAGCGCCGCCACCGACGCGATGGCGCGCGCCCACCGGAGCTCCTGGGCGCCGAACGCGCCGCGGCGCACGCGGTCGTCGAGGTACACGACGCCGAGCGCCTCGCCGCGCGCGATGAGCGGCACCGCGAGCACGCTCCGGAGCTTCAGCGCGTGCACGCTGCGGTGCACGCTCGGCAGCTCCCCCGCCGCGTCGACGGCCACCACCGGCTCGCGCGCCAGGAGGGCGCGCCGCGCGAGCGTCTCCGAGAGCTCGCGCTGCTCCGCGCCGAGGTGGGAGCGCGCCAGGTTGCGCGCGGCCCGCGGGACGAGGCGCCCGTTCGGGGCGCGCAGGAGCAGCAGCCCCCGCTCGACCCCGGTCCAGAGCACGAGCGCGTCGACGACCCGGTCGAGCAGCGTCGAGAGCCGCTCGCGCTCGCCGAGCGCGGCGACGAGCAGCTCCAGATCGCGCGCCTGCTCGGGCCGGAGCCCGCTCTCCGGCAGCGCGCGCGCGCGGGCGACCCACGGCAGCGAGCGGACCGCGCCGGCCAGCTCCGGCGCGCGGGGCGAGGCGGCCGAGGCGCCGGCCGAGCCCGCCTCCGGGTTGCGCAGGCAGAGCTCGCGCGCCGCCTCGGCGAGCGCCGCGAGCAGCCGGTGCGCGACGTCCGTCTGCCCCGTCCTGACCGCGAGCGCGTGCGCCGCCGCGAGCGCGGGGCCGCGCGCCGCGATCGGCGCGCGGGCGCCCGCGAGCGCGGCGAGCGCGGCGAGGACCCGCTCGGCGCGGCCGCGCTGCGGCGTCGGCCGCGGCGCGCCAGCCGGCGCGTCGAGCACCGCGGCCTCGTCGAGCGCCGCGGCCTCGTCGAGCGCCGCGGCCTCGTCGAGCGCCGCGAGCGCCCGGGCCGCGCGGGCGCCCCACCAGTCCAGCCGCGCGGCCGCCGGGAGGTCCGGGCCGCTCGCGAGCTGGTCGAGCTCCTCGACGCGCGCGTCCGTGAGCTCGCCCGCGCCGTGGCGCAGGAGGCGCGCCGCCGCCCGGAGCTCGTCTTCCGCGGAGCCGCCGGCGAGGAGCGCGGCGGCCCGCGAGACCGCCTCGCGCGCGCCGGGGTGCGCGCCGGCGTGGGCGCTCGAGGCGCCGTCCCCGCGCGCGGCCGCGACGTCCGCGATCGCCCAGAGCGCGTAGGCCTCCGCCCTCGTGTCGCCGGCCTCGCGGGCCCTCGCGATCGCGTCCTCGGCGATCCGGCAGGTCTCGTGCGCGAGGCCCGCGGTGGCGTACGCGGCGGCGCACGCGAGCAGCGCGCGCGCTCCCTGGGCCGGCCGGCCGAGGTGCTCCCAGAGCAGCGCGGCGCGCGTCGACGTCGCGATCGCGCCGTCGAGGTCGCCGAGATCCACCGCCGCGGCCGCCTCGCCCGTCCGGTAGGTCGCCTCCTCGACCACGGCCCCGGCGCGGACGGCGTAGTCCACCGCGGCGCTGAACGACGCGTGCGCGCGCGCGGGGTCGCTCGCGTGCCACGCGTAGCCGCGCACGGCCAGGATCCGCGCGAGCTCCTCGGCGGAGCTCGCGAGCGCCTCGCCTCGCGCCACCTCCGCGAGCGCCCGCGCGGCGTCGCCGCGCAGCACCGCGAGCAACGCGCGCACCTCGCAGAGCGGCGCGGTCACCGCCTCGCCGGCGAGCGCCTCGGCCGCGTCGAGCGCCCCCGCGTCGATCGCGACGCGCGCGAGCACCGCGCGCGCCCGCCCCTCCGGGTCCGCGCCGGCCTCGATGACGGCGCGCGCCCGCTCCTCGGCGAGCGCGCGATCGCCAGCGCGCCGCAGCACCTCGGCGGCGAGCGCCCCGGCCTCGCCCGCGTCCTGCGCGCACGGCCGCAGCATGAGGCTCCGCGCGCGCCCGAGATCGCCGTGCAGCCGGAGCGCGTTGGCCGCGGCGACGACCAGGCTGGCGGGCGCGTCGTCGCGCCGCTCGATCGCCTCGATCGCGAGCGGATCCGGCGGCACCCGCGCGATCGCGATGGCGAGCTCCGCCGCCTCCGCCGCGCCGAGCCCGCCCGGGCTGGCCGCGCGGGGATCGCGCCGCGCCGCCGCCGCGCTCCCTCGCCGCGCGCCGCTCCCCAGCACGGCCGCCTCCACATCGGCGAACGTCCACGCCCGCGGCGGGATCTGCCGCGCCAGGGCCACGAGCGCGTCCGCGATCGCGCGCTCCGGCGCCGCCGCGATGGCGGCCATCGGCCACGCCGCGGCGCTCGTCCCCACCAGGGCGGTCAGCCACCGCGCGACGCGATCCGGGCCGAGCCGCCCCAGCCACGGCGCGTCGCCGCGGGGCGCGCCCGCGCGCGCGGCGCCGCCGCCCTCGCGGGGCTCCGCGCCGGCGATCGCGCGCGCCCGCTGGGCCATCGCGAGCGCGTCCGCGAGCCAGGTGGCCACGTCGTCGCGCACCCCGAGGGCCTCCTCGAGCTCGTGTCGTCGAAGGCGCAGGTACGCGGCCCGCACGCGGCGCGCGTCGCGGTCCGGCCGATCGCGCTCCGCGCCGGCCGCGTCAGGGTCGAGGACGGCGCGCCCCACGGGGCTGTCCGCGAGCGCGGCCCGCGCCTGGCGCGCGCCGGCCAGCGCGGCCCGCGCCGACTCGGTCACCCACGCCGACGGCGGGCGCGCCGTGGGGCAGGGCGACAGCAGGGCCCTGCAGAGGGCGGCGACCGGGTGCCCCGCCGCGCGCGCTGACGCCAGCGCGGCGCGCGCCGCCTCGATGGGATCCTCCGCCGCGGCCACGTCGGGGAAGGCGATCTCGGCGAGCAGCGCCCCGAGCGCGAGGAGATCCCTCGCCCGAGCGTCTCCGAGCTCCGCGTCCTTCCGCGCGATGTACCGGAGCGTCGCTCCCTGGACGGCGGTCTGATGGATCGAGCCGGCGAGGCCGAGATCGATCACGTCGATGCGCCCCTCCGGCGTGAGGATCAGGTTCTCCGGCTTGAGGTCGCCGTGCGACAGGCCGATGCCGTGCAGGTCGCCGAGCGCCTCGCCCGCGTCTCTCGCGACCGCGAGCGCGAACGCCGCGCGCTCGCCAGCGGGCAGCCCGCGCACGACCTCGGCGAGGGCTTGCCCCTCGACCCAGCGCATCGCCACGAACGCGCGCGCCTCCTCGCCGGGGGGGGCCTCGACGACGCGCGCGCGGCCGGCCCGCGCGGCGAGCCAGCCGACGTCGACGAGCTCTGGCAGGCGCGGCGAGAGCGCGAGCGCGGCGTGCAGCGCCTCGCGGGCGAGCGCCCGCCTCGCCGCGACGCGCTGCTCCTCGGTCGCGCCCGACGTCGGCCCGCGCCGCTCGATCTTCAGCGCCACGACGCCGCCGCGCTCCTGATCGGCGGCCCTCCAGACCTCCGCCGACCCACCGGCGCCGGCGAGCTCCAGCAACCGGAAGCGCTCTGCCAACCTGGGTGTCAGGTGCGACGGCTCGAGCATCCCTGGATGCTCCCGGGGCGGAGGGGACTCTGTCAACTCAGTTACGGCCCGGCAGGGCCGCCGCCGGTCGCGCCGGGCGCGTCTCCGCCGGTCGCGCCGGTCGCGTCTCCGCCGGTCGCGGCGCCGTCCGCCGCGCCGCCGCAGCTCGGCGCGCCGCCCGCCGGATCGTCGACGTCGACAGCGCCCAGCAGGCTGCACGTGTCCTCCGGGCCGGCGGCGTAGTGATCCGCCACGAAGCGCGCGAGCGACGGCTCGTCGAGGCACGTCGCGGTGTACGTGGCGCCCCAGGCGGCGGCGGCGACGGGGGTGTCGAGCGCCTCGTCGCGCGTCACCACGAGGCGCGCCTCCGGTCCGCCGGGCGACACGAGGCACCTCGGGTCGGAGGCGGCCCCGGCCCGCACCGCTTCGAGCAGCGCCTTCACCTCCGCGCACCCGGACGGCGGGCACCGGTAGGCGAGGACGATCGCGCCGTGCTCCAGGCTGTGCACGTAGATCTCCCGCGGGACCGGCGTTTCATAGCTCTTGTACGCCGCCCACATGGCCCAGTGGTCGCCGCCGCTCGGAGGATTGGTCGCGTACTGGACGGGCGTGCACGGGGACACGTGCTGCGCCGAGCTCACGGTGAGCCCGGTCCGGATGACGACCTTGCATTCGGTCTGGCCCGGGAGCGGCGCGGCGTCCGGGAAGAGGGTGACGATCTCCGCCTCTCCGGGCGCGCCGGCGTGCTCACCGCCGTCGCCCGGCGGCGCGCTCTGACCACACCCGCTCAGCGGGGCGGCGAGCCCCGCCGCCGTCATGACAACGAGGTGCATCCGCCCGAAACCGCAGCGTTTCATGGCACGAGCCTACCATGCGCGGCGCGTGGCGCGCGTTGAACTGGAGCGCTGGCTCTGGTGTACTTGGCTCCTCCAGCGTGGCGAAGCACGACAACGATCCTCGGCAGACGCTCGTCACTTGCGCCTCCATCGCGCCGCCGGCGCTCCCGGTCGAGCCCGGCACCGCGTGTCTGGTCGTCATCTACGGCACGGAGCTCGGGCGCCGCATCCCGCTGGGGACCGGGGCGATCGAGTGCGGGCGCTCGATCCAGACGGACATCCCGCTCGACGACGAGGCCGTGAGCCGCCGCCACGCGCGCATCTCGTGGAGCGGGGGGAGCTACGTGGTCCGCGACCTCGGCTCGACCAACGGCACGTACGTGAACGACGCTTGCGTGGACGAGCGCTCCCTCAGGGACGGGGACCAGGTCAAGATCGGGCGGACGATCTTCAAGTTCATCCAGGGGGGGAACGTCGAGCTCTCGTACCACGAAGAGATCTACCGCCTGATGACCTTCGACGGGCTGACCCAGGTCCACAACAAGCGCTCGTTCGAGGTCGCGCTCGAGCGGGAGGTGTCGCGCGCCTGCCGCTATCACCGCCACCTCTCGCTCATCCTGTTCGACATCGATCATTTCAAGAGCATCAACGACACCCGGGGGCACCTCGCGGGCGACGCCGTGCTCCGTCAGCTCGCCGCGCTCTCCGCCGCGAACGTGCGGCGCGACGACGTGCTCGCCCGCGTCGGCGGGGAGGAGTTCGCGCTGCTCCTCCCGGAGATCCCGATCGACAGCGCGCGCCTGGTGGCCGAGAAGCTGCGCGCCCTCGTGGAGCGCACGCCGTTCCGCTTCGAGGAGGACGAGATCGCCGCGACCGCGAGCTTCGGCGTCGCCGGCGTCACGCCGGACGCGCCCGTCTCGCCGATGGAGCTCTACCGCCGCGCGGACGAGCGGCTCTATCACGCGAAGCGGGGCGGCCGGAACCGGGTGGTGTGAGGGCGAGGGGGCGGCGCGCGGGCGCGCTCAGGGCGCGGGCGGGGCGGCGGAGCAGTCGCGCGGCTCCGCCCCGTTGAGGATCCACGCGGTCAGGATGTCCATCCCGTCCACGTGCGGCACCAGGGACGGGTCCGCCGGGTCGCTGGCAAAGAGCTTGAACGAGGCGCCCGTCGGCGGCATCGGCATCCCCATGACGAACCCGGCGCGCAGCCGATCGACCTCGTCGCGAAGCTGCTCGGCCTGATCGGGGCTCAAGGTGGGATCGACCGCGTTCTGCCCGATGAGGATCTTGTAGAGGAGATAGCTGTTCCCAGGATTTCCCGGATCGATGAGCGGCATGGCCGTGCCGAAGCGATCCGGGCTCTCCTCGCCCACGTGGGCGCGCTCGCCCGTCTGGGTCTGGTGGGCAGCGTGCCCGATCGCGGTCGCCAGGAGGTTCTCGACCTCGTTGAACTGCGGCGCCCCGAGGTTCAGGTCCAGGCCCGCGGCGGCGTTCGTGCCGTTGTGGCACCCCGAGCAGGCCGTGAGGAAAATCGCCACGCCGCCGATGCTGCACTGGGCGCACACCGGATCGGTCGCGCACATGGTCGCGACGCACTCGGGGTCCCGGTAGCAGTAGAAGTCGCCTGTCGGCTGGCGTTCCGGCATGGCCTGAGGCGGGGCCGCCGCCACCGTGAACTCGATCCGCACGTTCTCGCGCAGGGGCGCGCCGTCGAAGGCGCGGATACCCGAAGGAGCGGACTCGTCCGCGGGCCCGAGGACGGTGAGCGCATAGCGGGTCCCTGGGGCGAGGCGCGGCGCCCCGTCGGTCTGGCGGAAGGTGACCTCCCGCCGGACGGGGTTGTACGTGGGCGCGAGCGGGACCGGGTTGACGCAGTCGGCGTACTTCCGGACCGGGGTGGCGAGATCCCCCGAGACGCACAGCGACTCGGGGCCGAGCTTCGGCCCCACCGCGCCGGGCAGCAGGAAGCGGTCGAACTTCAGCACGAAGCTGGCGGTCGACAGCACCTGGGTGGAGCCGCCCGGATCGAGCGCGGTGCGGACGGGACGGTAGTCGTCGTCGAGGCCGGTCGTCGCGCGCACCTCGATCAGCTGGACCGGAGGTGCGTCGACCGGCTGGACCGAAGGTTCTCCCACATCGCAGCCCGCCGTCGCGAGCGCCGCGTGCAGGCAGAAGGAGAGGGGAGCGAGGCGCGCCGCCTGGGGCGGGCCGCTCAGCTTTCGGCGTAGAGCGAGAGCTGCTCGCGGACCACCTTCTCGTTGACCCCGGTCTGAATGTGCTCCTTGAGACAGTCGGCCAGCGTGATCAGCATGTCGTCGACCCCTTTCTCCTCGATGAGCTTCGACAAAAGTTGCCGCGCCTCCCGTCCGTCGTCCTCGCGGAGGAAGCCCCGCACTGTCTCCAGCGTGATTTCCCCCTGGAAATCGAGATAGAGGTTGTCGATCAGGTACTTGATCAGCTCCTTCACGCCCGTTCTCCTTGGCGTTCGCGGCGTTCGTTAGGGAAGCCGCGCGCACTTCGCTATACCCGTCGCCGGAAGGCCAGGGCAAGGAATATACTGTCCGATTTTGACTTTTCATCGGCAACGCTTCAGGGACGAGTCGTTCGACTGATGGCACACCAGGCACGGGCGCGGGTTCCTGGAGAGCGCCGTCTTGCACTTGCTCTCGAAGCCGAGCGGATGCGGGTTCAGCCCTTGCCCGCCTGACAGCCCCCGGGTCGCGTGGCAGGTCGCGCAGTCCCGCTCGGTGTGGCAGGACACGCACGCGTTCAGATTTCGCTCGGCCTCCCAGGCGTGGTGCTTCGCGCCGCGCGGCGCGGACGTCCACTCTGCCGGCGGGGGGTGGAAGCGGCGCCCGGCGAGCCGAGCGGCGCTCGGGGCATCGCGCGCCACGCCCGTCCGGCGGTGGCAGTCCGCGCAGAACGTCTGCTCCTGATGGCAGGTCACGCAGCGCGGATTGTCCTGCCGGGCCGCCTGCGGGTGCATCGAGAGGAAGTCGTTCGGGTGGACCGTGCGCGGACGGATCTTCCCGTCGTGGCAGTCTGTGCAGTAGCTCTCGGTGTGGCACGTCCCGCAGAAGGCGCTGTCGTTCGCGGCGATCTGCTTGTGCCGCTCGAGCCAGTCGGGCGTGTGCGCCGCGTTGTGCAGCCACCGGGGCGGCAGCAGGTCGCCCGTGGAGAACGCCGTCATGAGCCGGCCGTCGGGCTGGGTCAGGTGGCACACGTCGCAGTCGCTCTTCGCGTCGCCCTGCGCCGCGCCGCTCATGTTGTGGCACGTGAAGCAGCCGGCCATGCGGGGCAGCTGCTCCCGGGTGGCGAGCTCGAGCCGGTCGACCTTGCCGTGGCACTGGCTGCACTTGATGTTGCGGTCCGTGTGCTTCTTGTGCGGGAAGCGCAGGTTCGCGTGCGGCAGGATGAGCGGCGCGACCTTCCCGCCGCTGCCCGCGTCCTCGCCAATGTGGCAGTAGGCGCACTGGCCGTTCTCGTTCGTGCCCGCCTTCACCTGGGTGAGGTCCGAGTGATCGACGTCGTGGCAGTTGTCGCAGGTCTGCGCCGGCCTGGGCAGCAGCCGATCCGTCACCGCGCCGCTCGTGTACGCCCCCTCGTGGCACGACCGGCACGTCTGCCGGAGACCCTTCACGTGCTTCTTGTGGTTGAAGCGGATCGTGATCGTCTGCGGGGGGTAGATCTCGTCGCTCGGGATCGGCGTCGCGCTCGTCCCGGGCGGCATCCAGGCCAGCGGCACCTCGGCGTCGTCGGGCATCGGGTACAGGCCCGACGTGTAGCCTTCGGGCGGCGGCTGCTGCGCCGCCTCCTCGCCCTCGGCCTCGGCGTCGTCCTCGCCCGCGTCGTCTTGCTCCGCGTCCTCCGCGGCCGTCGCCTCGCCGCCGCGCTCCGCCGGCCGCTTCGGCTGGGCGGCCGCCTCCGGGCCCACGATCGCGAGCGCCAGCGCGCCGAGGCACGCGAGGATCGCGACCCACCCGGGGACGAACCTCGTCTGGTCCCGCCGGGCGCTGCGCCGGCCGTCCTGTCTTCCGTCCATGTGATGCTCGCTCACGGCGCCACCCGCAGGTTCACGAGGCCGACGACCCGGAAGCGCTGGCCTACCAGCCGGTTCATGTCGTGCTCCCACTCGAGCTTGAAATCGGCGATCTCGCCCGGCCGGTACCCGGCCCCGAGCACGTACCCGAACGAGGTCGCGCCGCGGTCCGGCCTGAGCGGATCCTCCCAGTTGTACAGGGACACCCGCGCGCCGAGCGCGTAGCGCTGCCCGCTCAGCCGCTTCTCCCCCGAGAGATCGGCCCCTGTCCGCCGGCCGCGCTCGCCCGTCTGCAGCATGCCGCGGAGCTCGACCGCCGCGGTGCGCGTGCGATAGCGGCCCGCGAGGTTGGCGAGCACGTCGGTCGTGACGCTCACGGCGCGGTTCTCCTCGTCGCGCGAGAACTCCCGGAGATCCCTGTCGTCCGCCGGATCGAGGGAGACCTGCCCGACGCAGTCCGCCGGCTGGTTCGCGGCCTCGCACTGGCCGGCGCCGAACTCCTCCGGGTTCCCCTCGGCGCTCCACATCCGCACGCCGCCCCAGGCGGCGAGATCCAGCTCGCGCGTGATGTCGACCGCCGCCCGTCCGGTGATCGTCGTGATGGGATCGTGGGTGAACCAGTTCCAGATCGAGTCGGCGTCGAACGTCGGCACGAAGTAGTCGACATCCGCGCCCAGCGTGACGCGGCTGCCGGCGTACACCTCCAGTCCGCCGTAGAACGAGCCGACGAGCTGGCTGTAGAAGTCGTAAGTGAATCCACCCTTGATCCCGCCGAGACTCGGCAGGTTGACGTCCGCGGCGTACCCGAGCCGGTCCTGCGAGAGCCGCATCCCCTTGACCGTCCGGTAGCCTCCGCCGCGATGCGGGAACTGCTGGGTGATCGTCGTCCCCAGGTTGTAGACGCGCCGGTAGCTCAGCCGGCTGTGGAGGAAGCTCGGCCCGGCGCTCTCCAGCGCGGCGCCGAACGCCGGGGCGAGCTGGGCCTCGTGGTACGACGGGAAGTCGGTCGCGCTCCCCGGCCGACTCGCGTCCTCGCCGTAGCCGCTGTGGCTGCCGCGCCAGACCCCCTGCCGCTCGAAGCGCGACGTCGAGAGCGGCAGGCCGCCGCGCTGCTCGAGCCCGCCGTAGGCCTCGAGCTGCACGTAATACGGGGTGGTCACCCGGACGAGCGCGCCGTCGAACGACCACCACCCGAGCACGTCGCTCACGTACTGCCGGCCGACCCGGAAACCGAGCCACCCGCCGGCGAGGTTCCGGCCTTCGGCGTAGGCGTACATCAGGTCGAGTGGCGCCTCGTAGAGGCCCGGGATGTAACGCGAGCCGCCCGCGACCCCGTAATCGGTCTCGCCGCCTCGCTGCGCCCCCTCGAGGTGGCCGTTCACCCCGAAGTCCGCATCGAGCCGGAGCCGCATGGTCACCGAGTAATCGGCCTCTCCCGGGGTGAAATCGCCCTGGATGTTGTAGACCGAGAACCCGAGCGTCTGCATGAGACGCCTCCGCTCGATGTTCGTGTCCCCCCAGGGGCTCGCGACCTCGTACGCCTGGGCGGCCGTGGTCGACTCGATCTCGAAGTCCGCCGCGCCGGCCTCGCGCGCGGTGAGCGCGCAGGGCAACATGCAGGTGGCGGCCAGCGCGAACGGCAGCGGCGCTCGCCGCCCCCTCCGGCGCCGCCTGTGCGACTCGCCCGACCCGCTGCTCCGCGTCTCGCCGGAGCAGCGGCATGGCCCATGGAGTCGTGACGGAAGCTCCGCCATCGACGAGCGGTGCTCACTCACGAACTCTGCGCTCGCTTTCGTCTTGTGCCGGACACCCGGCGCGATCTTGCGCTTTCAGCAGCCGCCCTGGGCTGAACAAGCATGGGGCGGAGTGTCGTTCACACGCGCCGATGCTGTCAACCCGATCGCGGGAAGGGCGGGCTCGTCGTCGCGTGTCGGTCAGCCGTATCCAGCGCCCTTCCGGACCCTGCCGTCCGGCGCCACGCTGAAGCCGCTCGAGTCCTGGAGCGCTTGATTCGCGCTGTCGCGCAGCTCGGCTGGAACCGTCCAGCCCCGGTTCATCAGGCCTTCGGCGACCTTGTTCTTCACCCGGACCGACTCCTCGGCGGCGAGCATCTTCACCAGCGCCGGCACGCTCGCCTGGGTCTCCTGAGCGAAGAGGGTCTGCACGGCGTGGAACCGGACCGTCTCGTTGACGTCCTCGAGGAACGGCTCCACCGCGCTCCGCACGTCATCGCCCTTGAGATCGCCCAGCGCGACGATGAGCTGCTGCTTCGGCTCGACGTTGCGCGCGTACTCCGTGTCGAAGCGCCCGAGCAGACGGATGAGCTCGCTGCGGTAGTCGGCCTCGTCGAGCAGCTCCCGCAGGATCTTGAGCGGCCAGGTGAGCGCCTCTGCCTTGACGCAGAACTCGACCACGGCGGCCACCGCGTCCTTGCCGGTGTCGACGATCCCCTGGAACGCCAGCTCCTTCTCCTCCTGATCCGTGATTGACGGGTCGATCGAGAAGGTGAAGCGCCGGAGGAGCGCCGCCGCCGCGTCGGCGCTCTTCATCGCGGCGAGCGTCTGGATGGCCTCGTGGCGGTCGTACGTCTGAGCGCGCTTGTCCGCGACGACCTTGGCCGGCCCGGCCACCTTCTTGTCGGAGGGAGCGCCTCCGGGAGGGGGACTGCTCTTGCGGAAAAAATCGAAAATACCCAACGCTGACCTCTGGTGGCTGTCCCGCCGCCGTGGTCGGAGCTGTCCGGCGATCGCTGCCGATTGCCACCGCCGGAGGCCGAGCGAACAGCGCCCGACAGATGGGTTTGCCTGCCCGGGCCGTCCCGGGCGAGCCGGCGCGGTCAACCCGGCCGGCGCGGCCGCCTACTCCGTCGACTTGATGGTGGCGGGGAGTTGAACACTGACGTTCACGGTGACCATGCTGGTGAAGTGGAACTCGCGGTCCTTGTCGTCCACCTTGCGGTCCGGGAACGCCTCATCCGTGCCGAGCCCGCGGTTGTCGAAGCCCGAAGTATTCCACGAGAACGGCAGGGCGCGCCACTCCACACCGAAGCCGATGAAGTCGCCCGGATAGAAATTCCAGCCGAGGCCGAACGTCGGCGCGAAGGCCATCCGGCTCTCGAGCCCGAAGGTCTCCGCGCAGTTGGTGGTGCACTGCTTGCGCTCTTGCACCCCGATGAACGCCGGGCCCGCGAAGAAGCTCACGTCGGTGTCCACGAAGAGCTCGGCGAACAGCGCCAGCTTGCCGCGGAAGGGCACGACCGTGACCTGCGGGGCCGCTACCCACTGGATCCTGCCGAGCTGGTCCTCCGTGAGGTCGCCCCGCGTCAGGTTGACCCGCGTCAGCTGGCACGCCTTCGTGAACGACCGCTCGGCGCAGTTTCGCTGATCGATGGCCACCCGCTGGAGCTCATCCGTGAGCCCGGTCGAGTACTGGAACCCGTAGCCGCCCCAGGCGCCGATGCCGAGCCAGTCCGTGAGGTGGTAGGTGAGCCGCAGGCCCGGCATGATCGTGCGCTGGTACTCGTCGAGCAGCGTGAACGATGCGCCGGGCGCGATCTCGAACCGCCCGTCACGGTGCAGCCTGAGGCGCCGCACGGCGGGCGCGCCGGCCAGCGGGCCCGTAAGCTGAATCTCCTGCGCCTCCGCAGGCGCGGCCGTCATCAGAAGTGCACAGCCGGTCAGCCCTGCCACCACGGTGCAGAGGCTTTGGACGAATCGACGCATCATGCCTGTCCCCGTCTTTGGCTGAATCATCCTATGTCTCGCGCTCGGCGTCCGCGCGTCCCCACGTCCAAAGGCCCTACTTCGGCAGCCGATATTCCCACGAGAACGGCAGGAAGACCGAGAATCCGACCTGCGCCTGCACGTTGTTGGTGAAGCTCGTCCCCTCGGCGAGCCACGTACTCTCATCCTGGGGGTTGTTCCTGTCGACCGCGGGGTTCTCCAGCTCGTCGAAGAAGATGTAGTCGCTGACCTCGAACATCGCCGCGAACCAGCGGTTGAAGAAGATGCGGAGGCCGCCGCCGACGTGGAAGGCGAGCTTCGGCTTCCAGTCGAACGTGCGGTTGTCCGGATCGACGACCGCCATGGGACGCGTCGAGATCGCGCCGACACCGCCCAGCACGAAGAAGTCGTAGTGGAAGATGAAGTCGCTGAATCCCGCGAACTTGCCGTACGCGGGGACGTAGGTGAAGTTCGCGTTCGCGTTCCACTGATACTCGGTGATCGGCTCACCGACACGCGCCGCCCTGCTCGTCTGGAAGTTGAAGTCCGACGGCGTGTTGAGGCCGGCGTACCAGTTGCCGTTGACGCCGATCGCGAGGACGTTGGTGAGATACCAGTTGACCGCGAGCCCCGGACCGTTGTGCCCGACGAACTGGTCGTTCATCGTGAGCCCGAAGTAGGGGTTCACCTCGAAGCGGTGGTAGCGCAGCGCGTAGATCTGCTGCACCGCGTAGGTCTCGAGGTTCAGCTCACGCGCCGCTTCCTTGTTCAGGTCGATCGTAGGGCAAGCCGACGGGTCGATCTTACAGATGTCCCCAAGCCCCGCATCCTCGTCAACCTCGCCCTCGGCTCCGACCTCGCCCTCGGCGCCGACCTCGGGCGCCTCGGTCGGCTCCGTGCCCTCGGCAGGAGTCTCTGGCTCGTCGAGGTTGATTTCCTTGGGTTGCTCATTTGCATTTGGTTGAGCCGACGCCGTAAGCGGCACCGCAACCAGCGCAGCCGCAACGAGAAGCCCCACGCGAGCCTGGTTCATCGCCATCCCTTCCGAAGTCCGTGCGATGCGAGCATCGATCGCCCAGGTAGTACAGCTCCCTAACTACTCGAATTTATTGAACAAATCGGCCAACCGCCAAGCCCGACGGACTATATCACGTCGAAAATAAAAGGATCAACAACCAAATCCTGAAGCCATCGGCGGCCGGGCGAGCCCCCGCGAGGCGCGCCCGGTACACCCGAGCCGACATCCTCGAGTCGACGGTCGGATTCGTTGCAGATTGACCGCATGATCGGATCTTCCTGTGCGCTCACCGAGGGGGCGCATGTCGATTGCGCCTCCTGGTCGTTCCGTGGCAGGGGGGCGGCGGGCGAGCCGGAGCAGCGCCCGGATCATCGCCCGTTTCTTGGACCGATGTCGATAGGAGTGTTTGGGAGGTGAGCGCGCGATCGGTCGCCGAGACGCCGCCCCCTCGTCAGGCGGCGGCGTCCTCGGCGCCGTTGGCGCGTCCGAGCATGGCCTCGACGAACTCGTCGGGCTCGAACTCGCGGAGGTCCTCGGCGCGCTCGCCGATGCCGACGTAGCGGACGGGCAACCCGTGCTCGGCGCAGATGCCGAGGATGACGCCGCCCTTGGCGGTGCCGTCGAGCTTCGTGAGCACGATGCCGGTGAGGGGGAGCGCCTCCTTGAAGAGCGCGGCCTGCTGCATGGCGTTCTGCCCGTTCGTGGCGTCGAGCACGAGCAGCGTCTCGTGGGGCGCGCCCTCCATCGCCTTGTTCATCGTGCGGGCGACCCGCGCGAGCTCCTCCATGAGGTTCGTCTTGGTGTGCAGCCTGCCGGCCGTGTCGGCGAGCACCACGTCGGCGCCCGTCTCCTTCGCCTTCTGGATCGCGTCGAAGATCACCGCGCCCGGGTTCGCCCCGTCCTTGCCGCGCACGACCTCGCAGCCGACGCGCTTGCCCCAGACGTTGAGCTGCTGCACCGCCGCGGCGCGGAACGTGTCCCCCGCGGCGAGCACCACCTTCTTGCCCTCGGCCTTGAGCTGCGTCGCGAGCTTGCCGATCGTGGTCGTCTTGCCGACGCCGTTCACGCCGACCACCATCACCACGGTGGGCTCGGCCTTGAGCGAGAGCCCGCCGCCGGCGCCGACGCGGAGGATCCTCGCCGCGTGCTCGCGCAGCGCGTCCCAGACCTTGTCCGTGTCGGCGAGCTCGTTCCTGCTGAGCGCCGCGCGGATCTCGTCGAGCAGGAGCTCTGTCGTCTTCACGCCGACGTCCGAGGTGAGCAGCACCTCTTCGATCTGCTCGACGACGTTCGGATCGATCTCCTTCTTGCCGGCGAAGAGGGACTTGAGCCGGCCGAAGAACCCCTCGCTCTCCCGGACCTTGGTGAGGCCCTTGCGGAGCCCCTCGACGTCGCGCTTGCGCGCGGCCGGGGGCGCTGTCTCCCGCGCTGGCCGCTGGACCGGCTTCTCGGCCGGCGCCTCGACCACCGCGGGCGGAGGCTCCTCGACGGCGGGCACGGGAGCGGCCGCCTCGGCGGCGGGCGGCGGCGCGACGGGCTCCTCGACAGGGGCCGGCGCCTCCTTCGCGGGCGCCTTCGCTTCCGCGGGGGGCGCCTCCTCGACCGGGGGCTTCTTCTCCGCCGGAGGCTTCTTCTCCGCCGGAGGCTTCTTCTCGGCGCGCGGTCTGTCCGCGGGCGGCTTCGCCTTCTCGGGAAGCTTCTTCGGTTCGGGGGACGCCTCGATCTCGGGTGGCGCCGCCTTCTTCGTGACGAAGTAGACGATCGCGGCCACCACGATGAGGCCGACGATAATTAGGGCGATTTCCACGTTGGCGTTCTCCGGCGGGGGAGCCGACTATATGGGACGCGTCCCGTACGTCAACGTGCGCTCGTCGGGCAGCGTCGATCTGGCCATCGGAGCGCCAGGTCAGCACGCTCGGCGCGGCGGCTGCGGCGGCGCCGCCGCCGCGGGCCCGAGCGCTCGGCTCACGGGGTGAGCTGCGAGACGCCGGGCTTCGGCTCCTCCGCGCCGAGGTCCTCCTCGATCCGCTCGTCGACGGGAGCGGGCCCGAACGCGGCGTGCTCGATCCGGGTCGCCCAGCGCTCCACGTCGTGCTGCTGGACCCGGCTCGCCACGCGGCGCACGTGCCCGGGCGTCGGCTCCGGCGGCCCCTCGAACGGCGCGCCCTGCCGCCGCGCCCAGCGGACGAGGCGATCGAGGACGGCGCGCCGGCGCGTGACCAGCGCGATGGCCAGCGTGCTGGGGGGCGGGAGCGCCTGCTCGTGGCCGCTGTGCGTCGGCGCGCGGACCACGAGCTTCGCGTCGCTCCGGTGCTCCGCCTCGATCGCGAACTCGCCGGCGTCGTCGGTCGTCGCGCGCGCGACGACGCCGCTGCCGTCGAACGCGGGCACGACGATCGTGAGCTCCGCCCTCGCGATGGGCGTGCCGTCGTGCGCGTCGGCGACGGCGCCGCGCCAGCCGGTCGCGCGCTCGCTCGGCCCCGTGATCCGCACGCCCGCGCGGCCGGGCGGAGCCTCGGTCTTCGGCTCCTTCGCGCGCTCCGCCGCCGCGCGCTTCGGAGCGCGGCGCCAGCCGCCGAGCACCCAGCCCGCGACGGCGAGGACGATCGCGCCGAGCGCGATCTGCCGCCACACGCCCGGGCCCGCGACGGGCACGTCGATCGCGAGCTCCGGACCGGGGAGCCAGTAGGGCGCCGCGGGCACGTACCGCAGCGCGAGCGGGACGGTCCCCTCGCGCTCGGCGGTGAACGCGGCGATGACCCGCGCCTTGCCCGACGTGACGGCCGCTGCGCCGACGGGCTCGCCCGCGCGCAGCGCCTCGACGACGCCGTCGTCGACCGGGCCGCGCGACGAGCTCACCTCGACGTCGATCGGCACGCCTTCCTGCGCGCGCGCCGGCGCGAGCGGGCGCGAGAGCGCGAGCGTCACCTGCGCGTGCCGGACGATCGCCTGCGTGACGCTCGCCTTCGCGAGCGTGGCGCCGCCGTCGAAGCGCGCGCGCAGCACGCCTCGCCCGGGGCGGTCGAGGCGCCCTGTGTCGAGCTCGAACCGCGCCCGGCCGTCGCCGCCGGTCGCGGCCTCCGCGAGCTTCACGCCCCGCTCGTCCTCGATCGCGATGGTGAGGCGCTCGCGCTCGAGCGGCGCTCCGCGCGCTGGCCCTCGCGCGCCGCTGCGGTCGATCCGGAGCGCCACGGTGACGGCCTCGGACTGGCGATCCAGATCGATCGCGTCGAGCGGCGGATCGAACCTGAGGATCACGGGCGAGAGCGGGGCCGCGAGCGCCTCGACGGGGATCCTGGCCTCGGCCGCGCCGTGGAGCTTGCCCCCCGCGAAGCGGATGCGCAGCGTCGCGTTCGCGAGCGGCGCGCGCCCCCGGAGGCAGAACGCGCCCCGCTCGTCCGTCACGATCACGTACCCGTCCCGAGACGCGCGGAGCTCGCGGGCGCGGGCCGCGCCGTCGGCCGCGCACCCCTCCGCGATCGGGAGCGCCACGGGCGCGCCGCCGACCGTGATCGCCTGGATGGAAAGCGGCGCCCCCGCGAGCGCGCTCCGCGCGTCGTCGACGACGCCGCCGCGCACCACGAACCCGTCGGGCTCGGTCCACGCCACCGCGTCGATCTGCGCGCTCCCCCGCACATGGATGCGGAGCGGCGCACCTTGAGGCTGCGCGTGCGCCGACGGCGTCGCGACGAGCAGGGACACCGCGACGAGCGCCCCCGGCCAGCACCGCCCCGATCCCTGCATCACCCTCGAGCCTCCCGCGCTCCCCTCGTCATGATGGTCCCGCATCATTCGTCATGCGGGCGGAGCCCGGAAAGGAAAAGCGGCGAGGCGCCCGCGTCCGCTCGCCGCGTACACGCCGCGTGCGGTGGAGACGGTATCGTGGAGGTCTTGGTCATCCCGAGCCCCACATGCATCAGGCCTTGAACTCCCGCGAACCGCCGGCGTCAAACCGTTCAGTCCGGCGGCAGCGAGGGTGAGCGAATGCGAGAGAAGAGTACGACCGTGTGCGCACCAGAATTTGCATCTGGATCCAATTTTCCGGTCGCCACGGCGGCGATGCGCTCGTGTATCGTCGCAAATGGAATGCGTCGGCCCTCTCCTGCGCTCGTGTTGCTGCTCGTGACGCTCGTACTCTCGCTGTGGCCCACGAGGCTGCTCGCCAATCAGCGGACGAGCTACCTGGCTGCGCAGCTCAAGTCCAACGAGGACTACCGCGTCCGCACGCAGGCGGCCCTCGCGCTCGGGGCGTCGGGGGACGACGCCGCGGCGAAGCCGCTCTGCGATGCCCTGGCGGACAGCAACGCGTCCGTCAAGGTCGCGGCGGCGGCGGCGCTCGGCAAGCTCGGCAAGCCGTCCGGCCTCGCGTGCCTCCAGCGGGCCGAGCCCCGGGAGCGGACGCCCGCGGTCAAGGCGCAGATCAAGAAATCGATCGCGGCGCTCTCGTCGGGCGGCGCCGCGGCCCCGCCTCCGCCGGGCGCGGACACCAAGTACTACGTGGCCATCGAGATCTCGAACAAGAGCGGCCGCCCCGAGTCGGAGATCGAGCCGCTCGTCCGCGCCGCGATGCAGGCGAAGATCCTCTCGAGGGCCGGCTACGCGGTCGCCCCCAAGGGCGAGACGGTGGTCCAGGGCAAGAAGATTCTGAAAGGCAAGAAGATGCAGGGCTTCTACCTCCTCGCCACGGTCGAGCCCGCCATCTACCAGAACGGCAACCTCACCCAGGTGGTCCGTGTCAGCATGTGGACCTATCCCGCCAAGGCGCTCCAGGGTGAGTTCGCCCCCAAGCTCACACAGAGCGGCACCCCGACGAAGGACGTTCAGAGCGAGAACGTCCTGATGAAGATGTGCGTCGAGAACGCGGTCGAGACCTTCCACAAGATCGTCGCTTCCCTGTGACGCCCCCGCGCTGCTTGAACTTGGCCCATCCAGTCCGTCAAGATCACTGTCATCTCCAGCCAGCCTCGAGGACCCCATGAGCGACGCTTCCAGCACGGCCCCGCAGACCTCCGCGCCGGAGGTCAGAGCGCGCTACCAGCGGAGCGCGCGGAACTACCTGCTCGATCAGAGATTTCAGCTGAAATACACGGGGCTGCTCGTGGGGATCAGCCTCGCGCTGTCCGCGGCGCTCGGGACCCTCCTCTGGAACGCGAGCTCGAAGATCATCGAGCAGAGCCGCCGCGCGGTGGAGCAGGGGCAGGAGACCGTGCGTCAAGGGCAGGAGACCGTCAAGCGCGGCCAGGAGGTGATCGTCCAGAGCCGGCGGGTCAGCGAGGTCGTCGCGATGAACATCGCGAAGGAGTACAAGGACGACCCCGAGCTCGCGAGGACGTTCGGCGAGGCGGCGCAGCGGGACGAGGCCAAGCTGAAGGAGGAGCAGGCGCGGCTCGAGCGCGACGCGGCGACGCTGACGCAGCGGGCCCAGGAGCTCGAGCGCCAGGCCTCCGAGGTCGCGCACAACCAGCAGATGCTGCTCCGCGTGATCGTCGCGCTCCTGTCGCTGCTCGTCGTCGGCGTGGGGATCGCGGGCATCATCTTCACGCACAAGATCGCCGGGCCCATCTTCAAGATGAAGCGGCTCCTCCGCCAGGTGGGCGAGGGCAAGCTGGTCGTGCGCGAGAAGCTGCGGAAGGGCGACGAGCTCCAGCACTTCTTCGAGGCGTTCGAGAAGATGGTCGACGATCTCAGGGCCCGCCAGCAGGCCAAGATCGCGAGGGTGGACGCGATCGTCGAGAAGCTCGAGGCGGACGCGCAGAAGGGATCGAAGGAGGCCGAGCCCGAGGGCCTCGTCCAGCTGAAGCGGCTCCGCAGCGAGATGCAGGAGCAGATCGACATGTGAGCCGGCCGCGCGCCCCGCGCGGCCAGGGCGCGCTCGACCGGCGGATCGGGCCGCGCAGCACCTCGCCAGACACATCCTAGAAGGCCGCCTTCACGATCTCGACGGCGGCCTCGCCGCCCGGGAGGAAGGTCACCGACGCGGCGTCGAAGCGCATCCGCTCCACGCCGGGGACGCGCGAGAAGCGAGCGCGCCAGAGGCGCTCCCCCGCGCGCCGCACGCGGGCGCGCTTGTTCGCGTCGATGCTGTCCAGGGCGCGGACGTACGAGCCTGGCCCGCGCGTCCGCACCTCGACGATCGCGATGACCGGGCCGTCGCGGGCGATCACGTCGATCTCCAGCCGGCCGACCCGCGCGTTGCGCGCGACGATCTCCATCCCTTGCGCCACGAGGCGCGCGACCACGGCCTCCTCGGCCCGCGCCCCCAGCGCACGCCGCGCGTCCGGCGGCGCCGCGGAGGACGGCGCGGCCGCGACGCGCGCCCGCGCAGCGGCCACCGGCCCGCCGCGCGGCGCGGCGTCCCCGGCGCGAGCACCTCCGGCGCGCTCGATCGCGGCCGGGGTGCCCTCCGGAGGAGCACCCGCGCCGCGCGTGGTGCGCTCGGCGCCGTGGCGAGGAGATGAGCTGAGTGTGTCGCTTCCGGGGAGGAGGGCGCCGTCCGCCTGAGCGGGCGGCGCTCGTCGAGGGCTGCGCGGCGCGCGGTGGCCCGTCACCCGCAGCCTACGGGGTGCCTTCGCACTGCTCCGAGTTGTAGCGGCCCTGCACCTTGCCGCAGGACTGCTCGTTCTCGAACATGGAGCCCTGCTTGATGCAGTACTTGCCGGTGATCTTCGCGTCCCCGAACCCGATGTTCGGCCGGATCTCCCTGCACTCGAAGCCCTGCGGGCACTCGCAGAAGTTGAAGTTCGGGTCCTCGTCGCCCTCGGCGGGGCCGCAGCGGCACGAGCAGTACACCGCCTGCTCCGCGTTCCGGTCCGAGTTGGCGGCGCACTGGCCGCAGACGGGCGCCGCGACGGGGTTCTCGGTCCCGGGCACGCAGCACGACTTGCCCTCGTTCTCTGCGGCCGACTTGGTCGGGTCCTGGCAGCCCGTGAAGCCCGCGCGACAGAGGAACAACTTGCAGACGCCCTCCCGGCAGTGCCAGCCGTCCTCGGCGCTGCCGGGGCAGTCCGCCGCGGTCTCGCAGCCGCAGAACGATCCCTCCGCGTTGCAGGTGCCGCGGACGCAGCTGTTCGGGTCCGCCGGATCGCAGTCGGGGGCGTACGTTCCCGACTCCTGGCAGTCCTGCTGGCTGCAATTCGCGTCGCCGTCCGGGTTGCAGCCCTTGGGCGCCTCCTGACCGAGCGGGCAGCTCACGCGCCCCTGGAAGTGGTTCACCAGGCAGATCCGCGTCTGGCACTGGAAGGACCGCGATTCGATGTTCTCTTCCGTCACCTTGAAGCCAGCGAACTGCGGATCGTACTCCTCTTCGGGCAGGCACGGGTCGCCCACGCCGCCGCTCTCACATGCGGAGGGCAGGCTGGCCATGGCGACGACGCTGAGCAGGCCGAGCAGGCCGGACAGAATGGAACGGGTCATCAGAACGTGCTCCTTCGGCGGCGGTGCGCGCCTTCGCCGGGGCAGAGGCGCGTGGACGGGAGGCAAGAAAACGCTCAAGTCGAGGTGCTCAGAGGCACAACGTCAGCGGTTGGACCCTAGACGAAGGGCGGCTGGAGCGTCAACAGCCGGATGGTGCGCGCTCCGCCGGGGGGTGGGGTCTGTCGCGGGCCCTGGCGTTCGACCCGGTCCGCGTCACGCGCTTGGCAGCAAACGGCAACGCCGGCGGTACGCGCGGGGGCGACGGAGGGCGGCCGGGGGCGCACACCGGGAAGCGGCCGCGCATCGATTCTCCAATTCCACCGTCGACTCCTACGCAGTGCGCCACCCCAAGCTCGACGCAGGGGCCGGTGTCTGAGCGCGGGAATGTCGAGCAGGCCGACGGCTGGCATCGCTTGACAAGCCGTGCGCCGCAATCCTACCATCCCCCGCCACGCGTAAGTATCCGTTGATTCTCATTGAAGTTTTTGGTTCTCGACCGAGTCGCCTCGGGGGTCTACGTCGCGCGCTTCCGGTGGGTGGAGCCGCGAACGGGGCGAAGGGGCCACGATCATTACGTCGCCGAAAGCGAGGAACGACGATGCGGAACCGGCTGGCGAGTATCTGCCTTGTAGCTTCTTCCCTGTTGCTGTCCCCCGTCGTGGGACACGCGCAGGCGGGGAAGGGGAAGCCCGTCGCGGCTGAAGGGGCGGGCGCCACGGGCGGCAAGACGCCCAGGAACAACTCCGACGACGAGGCGGACTCGGGCCCCGTGACCGCGGGGCAGATGACCGAGGAAGCGGCGCAGGCCAAGCGGCTCTTCGACGGCGAGAAGTGGAGCGAGGCCGCGCTGCGGCTGAAGCGCGTCGTCGACGGCGACACGGGCGACGACGAGGGCAACAAGCAGATCGCGCAGTACCACCTCGCGATCGCGCTGTACCGGCTGCAGTTCTACCAGGCGAGCTACGCGATCTTCTCGCAGATCGCCGACAAGCCGAACCACCTCAAGTTCAACGAGACGCTGCTCTGGCTGTCCAAGCTCGCGACGCAGCTCCCCGAGCCGGCGGACATCATCGAGCGCGTCGGCAAGTACAAGACCGAGCAGATCGCGCGGTTCAACAACCCCCAGCAGCGCGACCTCTACTGGCAGCTCAACTACCTGCTCGGCCGCTACAAGTACCGGAACCGGAACTACGAGGAGGCCATCAGCCTCTTCGCGAAGGTCGACCAGAAGAGCAAGTACTACGTCCAGGCGCAGTTCTTCAGCGGCATCTCGTACGTGCAGCTGCGCAAGTCGGTGCCGGCGGTCAAGTCGTTCCAGCGCGTCGTCCAGGCGATCGACGACGGCATCGAGGGCGTCGAGGACGAGGCGCGCATGCGCGACCTCGCGTTCCTCTCGATGGCGCGCACCTACTACTCGGCCTCCGTCCGGCTCGACGACAACAACGTCCCGACGATCGACGCCGCGAGGCTCTCCGCGGCCGTCAAGTACTGGAACCGCGTCGACGTCGCGAGCGAGTACTGGCTCGACAGCCTCTTCGAGCAGTCCTGGGCGTACTTCATGGCCGGGCTGTACCCGCAGGCGCTCGGCAACATCCACACGATCGAGTCGCCCTACTTCCCGAACTCGTTCTACCCCGAGGCCGACATCCTCAAGGCCGTCGTCGCCTTCACGATCTGCCAGTACCAGGACGCGACCGTGATCGTCGCGAAGATGCAGAAGAAGTACGAGCCGATCAAGAAGGAGCTCGAGGCGATCCTGAACCGGTTCAAGGGCGAGGGGAGCGAGGAGCAGTTCTTCAAGTTCCTGAGGGACGTGCGCGCCGGCAAGGGCAACCTCTCGCCGACGGTCCGCCCGATCGTCGAGAACGCGCTCTCCGATCGGCAGCTCCTCCGCAACCTGGAGTACGTGCGCATCCTCGACGAGGAGGACGCGCGGTTCAAGAAGGCGCCCGCCAACTTCCGCAACTCTCCCGTGGGCGCCGACGTGACCGACGCCCTCGATTTCGCGCGTGGCCTCGCGATCCGGAACGCCGGCACGCTCGGCCGCGAGCGCTACCAGCGCAACCTCGACGAGCTCAACGAGCACCTCCGCGACTCGGCGAAGATCCTCATCGACATCACCGCGGCGGAGCGGAACAAGCTCAATCAGCAGGTCGTCAGCGGCCAGCTGTCGAAGGAGGAGGCGCTCACCTACGGCGTCGTCAAGCCCGACGACGAGCACGTGCTCTGGCCGTTCGATGGCGAGTACTGGCGCGATGAGCTGGGCTTCTACCGGCAGGTCGTGACGTCGAAGTGCAGCAAGTGAGCGGTTTCATCATGGTTCGCTCCGCGGCGCGCGTCCGCGGGGCAGGCAGCGCTTCCCCACGAGGGTCCGTGGCGGAGGGACGGAGATGGACATGAAGCAGTCGAAGTTCGATGTACTGCATGCGCTCCGCGCGGCGGCAGGCACGTTGGCCGTGGCAGCGTGCGCGGTCGCGACGAGCCCCGCGTCGGCGGCCGACGCGTGCATCACGCAGCCGGCGAGGGACGCGATCGCGGCCTGCCCCGGCGGCAAGCTTCAGGTGTCGGCGGGAAAGAAGCCGCAGGTCAGCTTCAAGTCCGCCCCGCAGGGGATCAAGCTGAAGAAGCGGGACGATCTGACGAAGCCCGCCAACCCGACGGCCTCGCAGGCCACGGCCCAGCGCGACGAGCGGCGGAACCGGCTCGCCCCGAAGGTGCGGAGCCTGCTGGTCACGGAGATCCAGGGGCTCGAGAGGCTGTACCGCTCGACCCCGAAGAACGCCCCGGACCGGCCGAAGCTGATGCGGCGGCTCGCCGAGGGCTACGTCGAGCTCGAGTCGGCGGCGTTCCGTGACAAGACCGAGGGACAGATCAAGGCGGACGAGGCCAAGCGGAAGAGGAACACGAAGGCGGCCGCCGCGATCCGGGCCGAGGTGACCAAGGCCGACAAGATCCTCGTCGCCGCCCGGCAGGCGGCCATCAGGTACTACACGCACCTCAAGACGCAGTACCCGAAGTACTGCCAGAGCACCAACGCGGCGGATCCCGCGAAGAGCACGGGCTGCACGGACGAGGTCCTCTATTACCTCGCCTACGAGTACGAGCAGGCCCAGCAGCTGGATCAGGCCCGCAAGGTGTACTTCGAGCTGATCCAGAACTGGCCCAAGTCGAAGTACATCCCGAACGCGTACCTCGCGTTCGGCGAGCTGTTCTTCAACGAGGCGCAGGGCGATCCGACGAAGTGGCAGCTGGCCGAGCAGTCGTACCTCGAGGTCACCAAGTACCCGCCGCCCGACAACAAGGTCTGGGGCTACGCCCACTACAAGCTCGGGTACGTCTACTGGAACAAGGGCGACTTCGCCCGCGCGATCAGCGAGTTCAAGAAGACGATCGAGTACGGCCAGCAGTTCGCGCAGATGCCGAACGCGGCCCAGCTCGCGATCGCGGCGCGGCGCGACATCATCCCGGTCTACGCGCTCGCCGGCGATCCGCGGAAGTCCCACGACTTCCTCCGGCCGCTCAGCGGGGACACGAAGGGCAGCTCCGAGAAGACGTTCAAGATGATGGACGACCTCGGGCAGAACTACCTCGACACCGGCCACTACCGCGAGGGCATCGAGCTCTACACCGACCTGATGACCCGGGATCGGGGCCCGAAGCACTGCGTGTACCAGGGGCACATCACCGAGGCGACGCTCGCCATGAAGTCTGGCAACAAGGACCAGATCATGGGCGAGCTCGGGCGGCAGCTCGAGGTCCACAACAAGTTCCAGACCGAGGGGCACCCGGCGGACGCCAAGCTGAAGTGCTCGAACATCACGGCCGGTCTGATGACCGAGACGGCGATGGCCTGGCACCTCGAAGCGGTCGGCTCGGGCGGCGTGCGCGGCACCGGCGACAAGAAGACGATGCAGCTCGCCGCGCAACTCTACGACAAGGTCGTCAACAACTTCAAGCAGGAGCAGTTCGCGAAGTTCGAGTTCCCCCGCATCCTGAAGGAGGACTGGCCGAACATCTTCAAGATCAAGTACGCGATGGCCGACCTCCTGTACTTCCAGAAGGACTGGGCCAAGTGCGGCCCCGCCTTCGACGCGGTCGTCGCGGAGGATCCGAACGGGCCGCAGGCGGCGGAGGCCGCGTACGCCTCGGTGCTCTGCTACCAGAACATCTACACCGAGACCCACAAGGACGGCTCCGACAGGAAGGGTTCGGGCAACCTCCCCGATGGGGGGTCGGGCAAGAAGGACGAGAAGGCGAACAAGGCGAAGTTCCTGCCCAAGGACTTCACCGACAGCCAGAAGGGCATGATCACCGCCTTCAACCGCTACGTCTGCTACATCAAGCCCGGCCCGAACGACAAGGAGGCGCAGGAGCAGTACGTCGAGGTGAAGTACGCGCGCGGCCGCACGTACTTCGAGGCGCAGCACTGGGAGGAGGCCGCGCTCGCGTTCCGCGACGTGGCGCTGAACCACGCCGACAAGGAGGTCGGCATCTACGCCTCGCAGCTCTACCTCGAGTCGCTCAACGTCCTCGGCGCGAACATGGATCCGCCGCGTCCGTCCTGTTACGACGACATGGCCGCGGATGTGCCCAAGTTCATCGACCTGTACTGCAAGGGCGGCAAGGAGAAGGAGAACGAGGAGCAGTGCGGGATCCTGATCCGGATCCAGCGCGACATCGAGCGTCTGCGCGCCCAGAAGCTCGTCGAGGCGGCGGATGCGTCCGGCGGCGTCGAGGCCCTCAAGAACTATGAGAAGGCCGCCGTCGCGTACATGGACATGTGGAAGAAGTACGGCGAGGCCGCCTGCGAGGCGAAGCAGCCCGCGTGCGAGAAGAGCGAGGAGATCCTCTACAACGCCGCGAAGGCGTTCCAGGCCGCTCGCCTCATCGCCAAGTCGATCGCGGCGCGGAGGATCCTGCTCAACCCGAGGTACAACCTCCACAACACCGAGCTCGCGAAGATGGCGATCTACGAGATCGGCGCCAACTACCAGGCCATCGCGGTCTACGAGGAGGCGGCCAACTGGTACACGCGCTTCGCCCGCGAGAACCCGAAGATGGAGAAGGCGCCGGAGGCGCTCCAGGACGCCATCGTGCTGCGGCTCGGCCTCGGCCAGGAGGAGCAGGCGATCAAGGACGCCGACCTCTTCAACAAGAACTACGGCAGGGCGAAGCCGGCGCAGACCGCGCAGATCGCGTTCGCCATCGGCGCGCACTACATCGATCGCGAGGACTGGGAGCAGGCCCGCCGGCGGCTGTCGACGGCGATGAGGCAGATCGATCGCAACGCGACGTTCGACATCCAGGTGCAGGCGCACGCGATGCTCGCGCGCGTCATGCTGCAGACGAAGAGCGTGACGCCGGCGAACGCCGAGTACAACAAGGTCCGGAACTACTGGAAGGACCCGGCGGCGGCGATGAAGAAGATCGACGCGATCGGCGGCGACGAGCAGGAGAAGCTGCGCCGGCTGGGCAAGGTGCTGACCGCGGTGGGCGAGGCCTACTTCCACTTCGCAGAGCAGAAGCGGAAGGAGGTCGATAAGATCAGGTTCCCCGAGTACAAGGGCCCCGGGACGCGCGAGCACGTCCTCAAGCACATCAACACGAAGGTCGCCGACTGGGTGAAGAAGAAGCGCCCGGCGATCGAGGCGGCCGATCGGGAGTACCAGAAGATCCTCAAGCTGGAGCCCACGCCGCCGCCGAGGTGGGTCATCGCCGCCGGTGCGCGCGTCGGTCAGATGTGGGGCAAATTCGTCGCCGAATTCCGGGCCGCGCCCATCCCGAAGGAGTGGAAGGGCCACGGGTTTGTGCCGGGCACCGACGTCTCGTACGACGAGATCCGGGGCGAGTACTACTCGCGCCTGGACGAGGCGAGCGAGCCGCAGAAGCAGATGGCCAAGGGCGCGTTCAAGACCTGCCTCGATCTGTCGGTGAAGTACCAGTACTTCGACGAGTACTCGCGCACCTGCGAGGTGTGGCTCTCGAAGAACTACGGCGCCGAGTACCACCTCATCGATGAGTTCCGCGGCTCTCCGTCGCGGGTCAACTCTGGCCTGAGCGACCGTCCCGCGCCGCTGAACCTCGACGGTACCCCCTACCGCGAGGCGCCGGGTGCCACGGACGGGCCCGCTGCCAAGGAGGATGACGAGGAGAAGAAGGAAGCGCGCGGTGCGTCTGCCGCTTCCAAGGAAGGCTCGGCGCTCGATCGGGCCACGACCCGACCCAGGAAGTGATGGAGCGAAACATGAGAAGCATCACCTCATTGGCAGCGGTTGCGGTGCTCCTGCTGGCCGCGGCGGGTTGTGGCGGCGGCAGCGCCGGCGGCTCGGCCAAGACGGCGAAGGACCCCACGACCGGCAAGACCCTCACCGACAGCAAGGGCAACGCCGTTTCGGTCGCGGCGGCCAACAAGTTCAAGACGGCCATGGACTCCATGGTCCAGCACGACAAGGCCGGGGACTGGAGCGCGGCCACCTGCAGCTCGACGGCCCAGGTGTTCATGGACGCGGCGGACGAGCAGGGGGACAAGACCTTCGCCGAGGCCATCTACAACGCGGGGCTCGCGTACCAGCGTTGCAAGAACCACGCGGAGGCGAAGAAGTACTTCCAGCAAGCGCTCCAGACGAACCCGAAGTTCCATCCCGCGCGGGTCCAGGTGGCGCTCTACAACTTCGCCGAGTCGGGCGAGAAGAACATCGACGCGGCGATCAGCGAGATGCGCCAGGCCGCCGTCGTCGACGCGCAGTACAAGAACGTCGAGGCGCTCGTGCACCTCGCGCTCCTGTACATGAAGCGCGGCAACAACGTCGCCGACAGCGATGGCCCCAACGACTTCCAGCGCGCGAAGCGGTACATCCAGAGCGCGCTGGCGGTCGACGACGCCTTCATGCCCGCGTTCAATCAGCTCGCCATCTACTACCTGGAGACGGCGAAGCAGAAGGCCGGCAGGAGGTCGGGCAAGGCGGTCGCGACGAGCGGCAGCAGGCAGAAGAAGGTCGACACGCAAGCGCTGGAGCTCGCCGCCCTGGTCTGCTCCCAGGCCATCCGGAAGAACCCGAACTACGCGCCCATCCACAACACCGCGGGCATGATCCAGGTCGAGCTCTCGAACCTGAACGGCGCCGTGCAGGAGTTCAACACGGCGAGGCGGCTCGACCCGACGTTCTACGAAGCGCAGATGAACTACGCGGCGGTGAACCTCCAGTTCCGCGGGTTCAAGCAGGCGGAGGAGGCGTACCGCGCGGCGCTCAAGATGCGTCCGAACGACTACGACGCTCACCTGGGGCTCGCGCTCGCCCTGCGCGGTCAGATCGACGACGCGAACTTCGACAGCATGGTGGCGGCCGCCAGCGCGGAGCTCGAGGCCGCGAAGCGGGTCGCGCCCGATCGCCCCGAGACCTACTACAACGAGGCGATCCTGACGCAGGAGTACAAGGCGAAGTCGGGTGGCAAGTCCGCCGAGGGCGCGCTCATGGCGGCCAAGGGCCTGTTCGGTCAGTTCATCCAGAAGGCGGGCGGCAACGCGGAGTTCGCTGATGCGGTGAAGCGGTCGAAGGAGCGTATGGAGGAGATCGACCAGATCATCGCCTTCAACAAGCAGACCGAGGCCGAGCGCAAGGCGGCCGAGGCCGACATGAAGACGAAGGAGGCCGAGGCGGAGGCCGCTGCCGGCAGCGAGGAGGGGGACGCTCCGTAGCCGGCCCGCAGCGCTTCGTTCACGAGCCCCCTTCTCTCTCGCACCACGACGGAGAGGGGGGCTCGTCACTTTCTTCGTGTCTCGCTGGGAACCTTGGGTCCCGTCGGTTGTCGAGGCGCTCGTGGGTCGCATCTCCCGGGTGCCTTGGCGGTACATGCGAAGCTGGTTGACCGACCGCCGCGCGAGGCGGTACAATGGCACTGTAACTGCGTCGAAACATTTTGAGGAGGCTGAAATGACAGGGTTGACCCGTTTGGGTGCGGGAGTCGTGGCTGCCGTTCTTGTGAGCGCGGTTGCCTCTTCGGCGTTCGCGCAGGACGTCAAGACGAGCGCGGGGGGCAAGGAGGAGGGCTACGGGTACGAGTTCTCCGATGATCCGCTGAACGCGGGTGGTTTCGGCCCGAACGACGCCACCATCCGCGTGCGGCCCGGCCCCGTCCGGACGACGCTGATTCGTCCCCGCACCTCGTTCGTCCCCGAGATGCTCAAGTCGGTCGAGAACCTCTGATGTATCGGGCAGGTTGGCTCCTGCCCTATCGATTTATCCCCCGGTGCTGGGGGTGTGCGCCGCGGGGCGCATAGGGAAGGCTGGCGGAGATGGAAGGCAAGCAAAGGGTCGCTCTCACATTTGCGCTCTACCAGAACGAAGCGCTCGTCCGTCGCGAGACGATCTCGCAGGATATCGTCAAGGTAGGCAAGGACGCGAAGAGCCATCTGCGTGTCGACGACGAGCTTGCCTCGCGCATGCACGCGGTCATCGAGGTCGCCTCCCCGCAGGACATCACGCTGATCGATCTCGGCAACGAGCCGGGGACGATGGTGAACGGGGCGCGCGTCAACAAGTGCAAGATCAGCCCAGGCGATCAGCTCCAGATCGGCGGCACGAAGATCATGCTGGAGCGCGCCGAGCCGGTGGCGGTCGCCGCGGCGGCGAGCCCTGCCGCGATGCCGGTGCCCGCGAATCCGTTCGCCGCGGCGCCCGCGAATCCGTTCGCCGCGGCGCCCGCGAATCCGTTCGCCGCGGCCCCGGCGAACCCGTTCGCCGCGACCGCCGGCGGGCCAGACCCGTTTGCCTACAACAACCCGTTCGCGCAGTCCGCGGCAGCGGTCGACGAGGTGCCCCCGGACGCGCCGGAAGGGTCCTACACGTACACGCTCGTGAAGAACGGGCCGGACGTGCCCAACGAGGAGGTCGAGGTCCCGGCTGCCTCCGTCGAGGTGATGATCCTGTGGGACGCCTCGGTGCTTCACGTCGCGCACCTCACCCCGCCCCGCTCCTTCTACGTCGGCGAGGAAGAGGGCAAGAACTTCAAGTGCGACTACTTCATTCCGTCGGAGAAGCTGGGTACGACGCGGGCGCCCATCGTGCTCGCGGATCGCAGCGGGTCCGTCTCGGTGGTGCTCTTGCCGCGCGCGACCGGGACGATCGAGATCCCCGGCCAGGCGAAGATGACGCTGCAGCAGGCGATCGATACGGGGCGCGCGCAGCCGAGCGCCGAGCTCTCGGGCGCCTACCAGATGGCGCTCCCGAGCGGCGGCAAGGCGAAGATCGAGCTTGACGGGATCGCCTTCCAGGTGTCCGCGGTGAACGCGGGGAAGGTCGTCGCCGGGCACTTCCAGATGGACACGCAGAGCCTGCTCTACACCGGCCTCTCGATGGCGGTGCACCTCGGGCTCCTCGCGGCCATGGCCTTCTTCATGCCGCCGCTCGGCACGACCGATGAGGACGGCATCTCCGCGGATCAGCAGTTCTTGATCCAGCAGTACCTCGCGGCGGCCGCCGAGAAGGAGATGGAGGAGAAGGAGACCGAGCAGATCGCCGAGAACGCCGCGGACAACAAGGAGGGCGGCACCGGCACGCGCGCCAAGGGTGAAGAGGGCTCGATGGGCAACCCGAACACCAAGGCGACCGGCAACCGCTACGGCGTCCAGGGCCCCGCGGACAACCCCGATCCGCACATCGCCCGCCAGGCCGCGCTGCGTGACGCGGCCGAGTTCGGCATGATCGGCCTGCTGAACGCCGGCGCAGGCGGCGATCCGAACGCGCCGACCGCGCCGTGGGGGCGCGACGATTCGCTCGGCAACGACCCGCTGAGCGCCCGCGGCAACATGTGGGGTGACCAGATCGGTGACTCGTTCGGCGCCGGTGGCCTCGGCCTCTCCGGTATCGGCGAGGGCGGCGGCGGGCGCGGCGAAGGCATCGGCCTCGGCTCGATCGGGACCATCGGCCACGGCGCCGGGACCGGCACGGGCCAGGGCTTCGGCTCGGGGCACGGCCGGCTCGGTGGGTCGCATCGCACGAAGCCGCCTCGGGTGCGCATGGGGGCGACCAGCGTGAGCGGCCGTCTGCCCCCCGAGGTCATCCAGCGTATCGTCCGCCAGAACTTCGGTCGGTTCCGTCTCTGCTACGAGAACGGCCTCCGGAATAACCCGAACCTTCAGGGGCGCGTCGCGGTGCGCTTCGTCATCGGGCGCGATGGCGCGGTGTCGAACGTGGGCAACGGCGGTTCGGATCTCCCGGACAGCGGCGTGGTCTCCTGCGTGGTCCGGGCGTTCTACGGCCTGTCGTTCCCGCAGCCCGAGGGCGGTATCGTCACCGTGGTTTACCCGATCATGCTGAGCCCGGGCGGCTGAGCTCGTCAGGGGCACCCGGCCCTCGAACGCCCTGCGCGTCTCGCGCGGGGCGTTCGTCATTTCAGCGCCGGACGCAGCAGAGCCACGCGAGCGTGCTCAGCGGTTCAGCGCGACGCGCCCCGAAGCGATGGGGCGCGAGGTGTCATCGGCTCGCCACAGGGGCCTGGTCGCTCGCGCCCCCGCGACGCCGCGCGGCGCGAGGAGCGCGGGGCGGAGCCCGGCGGCGAACCGGGCGCGGACCGCGCGAGGGCGAGAGCTGAAGCCCTGGACTTCCGCGGTTGGCTCCGCCTATTCTCGCGACGCCGCGCGTGGTTGCACGCGCGCCACCTCAGGACGCTGTTGACGGTGCCACACGGAGCGGCGCAGCCCGGCTCCGGGATTGCTGACGGAGCGGCGCAGCCGGCTCCGGGATTGCTGACGGAGCGGCGCAGCCCGGCTCCGGGATTGCTGACGGAGCGGCGCAGCCGGCTCCGGGATTGCTGGAGAGGGGCGACGCGACGCCCACGGTCAACGTTAGGAGCCGGCGGAGCCGATTCCATTCGAAAGGTGAGGTCGATGAAGCTTGCGGCATTCTTGATGGTCGGACTGGTCGCGACGAGCGCGGCCGGGTTGGGCTGCAGCCGGCACCGGCAGGAGGCCGTCATCCTGGCGAATCAGGGCGACAAAGAGGTCGCCGTCAACCCCGACGGCGCGGCCAACAAGTACGAGCAGGCGACCAAGCTCGACGCCACGAACCACCGCATCTTCTTCAAGCTGGCGATGGCTTACAAGAAGAAGGAAGAGTGGGACAAGGTCGCATCGACGCTGGCGCGCGCCACACAGATCGCTCCGAAGTTCGCGAACTACTGGTTCGAGCGGGGCTGGGCCCTCGAGCAGCAGGCGAGGAAGAAGACGATCTCCTACGAAGAGGCCAAAGAGCCCTACCAGAAGTGCATCGAGAACGATCCCAACTTCGCCGACTGCTACTCCCAGCTCGGGAACGTTTACCTCTGGACGGACGACGAGCAGAAGGCGCTGGAGAACCTCACGAAGGCGATCGAGCACAACCCGAACGAGATCCGCTACTACGCGGCGCTCGCCGACCTGTACATCCGCCTCGGGTACACGAACGAGGCCGAGCAGGTGCTCAAGGAGGCGAAGTCGTTCGCGAAGCAGGGGGACCGGTACCTCTTCGGGATCCACAGCCTGCTCGCGTCGGTCTACCAGGAGCGAGGGTCCACGGCCGAGATGGTGGCCGAGCTCGAGGCCGCCCGGGCGGTCGCGCCGTCGGATGGGCCCGAATCCGTACAGATCCTCTGGAGTCTTGGGAGCACGTACGCGACGCTGGAGCCGCCGCGGAAGCAGGAGGCCATCCAGATGCTCAAGGGGTTCACGTCGCGCGCATGCAAGGGGTCGAGGGCGGCGAGCTTCAAGACCGAGTGCGAGACGGCGCAGACGCTCGTCGCGAAGCTCGGGGGCACGGGGCCGTGATGCCGCGCGCGGCGCGGGGTACGTAAGGCGATTCAATCCGTTCGAAGGTCGGGGCCGAGGGTCGATAATCAATGGATCTTGCGCAGCGTCTCATTCATCTCGAGTCGGTTCATGACTGGCAGGGGCTCGTCGAGGAGCTCGAGAAGGGGATCGCGGCCGAAGGGGACGCGACCCGGAAGGCGGCATATCACCTGAAGCTCGGGCGGCTGCTCGACGAGAAGTTCCTTCAGGCTGTCAAGGCGCTGAAGCACTTCCAGGACGCGTACAAGCTGAATCCAGCGCTGCTCGAGGCGCTGGAGTCGGCTCGTGCGATCTACTGGGACCTCGGCAAGACCAACATGGTGCAGAAGCTCCTGGAGCTCGAGCTGAGGAACTCCCCCGAGGGGACCACGGCCGCCGAGCTCCTCGTGGAGCTCGGCGACGTGCTCTGCGACGCGGGCGACTTCGAGCGCGCGACCGCGACGTACGCGCGCGCGCTCGGCGCCTCCGGCGGGACGAGCGAGGAGGCGCGGGCCTGCCTCGGCGACATGCAGGTGGATGAGTCGTCGTGGGAGGCGCACCTCGCGGGGCTGGTCGAGGCGGCCGACGCGGCGGCGAGCCCGCACGAGCGCAAGCGGCTGCTGCTCCGCGCGGCGCGGCTCGCGAAGCGCTTCGATCGCGGTCGGCTCGAGGAGCTGCTCAGGCAGGCGTACGAGGCGGCGCCCACCGACAAGCAGACGGCGGCGATGTTCGAGGGCCTCCTCGCCGAGGAGGAGCGGCAGCAGGCGCTCGTGGAGACGCAGCGCCGCATCCTCGACGCGCGCACCGGCGCGTCGCGCGGTCAGGCGGCGTTCAAGTTCGGCGTCCGCTGGGCCACGCGGCATCAGAACGTCGAGATCGGGTCGAAGTTCCTGGAGGAGGCGCTCCGGTACGACCCCTCGCACGAGGGGGCGTTCGCCTACCTGCGCGAGCTCTGGGGGACCCGAGAGGGCAACTGGGAGCGCGTCGCGTCGCTGGCCGAGAGCGCGGCGAACCAGAACGGCAGCTCCCCGTACATGATCGCCCAGGCCGGCGGCATCGCGTGGCGGCAGCTCGGCAATCTCATCCGGGCCAGGAGCTGGTTCGAGCGGCTCTCCGCGGTGGCCCCCACGCACCCGAGCGTGAGCGCGTTCGAGGCGCAGATCGGCGAGCGCCTCACGGCCGCCGCGCCCGCGGCCACGGGCTCCGTTCGGCCGGCGGCCGCTGCGTCCGTTCCGCCGGTGGCCGTCGCGATCGCTGCGCCCGTGGCCGCCGTGCCGGTCGAGCGCGCGGCGGACGTGACGCCCCTCCCCACGAGCGCGCCGGCGCCGGTCAGCGCGCCGGCGCCCGTCAGCGTGCGGGCGCCCGTCAGCACGCCGGCGCCGGTCAGCACGCCGGCGCCCGTCAGCGCGCCGGCGCCCGTCAGCGCGCAGGCGCCCGTCAGCGCGCCGGCGCCCGTCAGCGCGCAGGCGCCCGTCAGCGCGCAGGCTCCGGTGAGCGGGAGGGCGAGCGCGCCTGGTGACGCTCCGGCCGAGGTGGCGCCGCCGCCGCGCGCGCCCGCCGAGAGCAGGCCGGCCGATTCGGAGATCGGCCGACGGCCGACCGCGCCGCCGCCCCCGGCGGCGGAGCTCGCGGGGCGGGTCGAGGAGCTCAAGGCCAAGGCCCAGAAGCAGGAGCAGGCCAAGCGCTACAACGAGTACGTCAAGACGCTGATCGAGATCGCCGATGCGGTCTCGGATCCGGCCGAGAAGATCGAGCACTACACGAAGGCCGCCGAGCTCTATTCGGGCAAGTTCTCGAACGCGGCCGAGGCGGTGAAGTGCTACGAGGCGGTCCTCTCGATCGACGGCGAGCACGCGCAGGCGATCGAGTTCCTCCGCCAGAGCTACGAGAAGCGGCGCGACTGGGAGAAGCTGATCGGGCTGCTCCGGCGCGAGGCCGCGGCGCTCCCGGAGGGCGCGGAGCGCGCCGCGAAGTACCTCGAGATCGCGAAGCTCGCTTCGGAGCGGGTGAAGAAGGTCGACTTCTGCATCGAGCTCTGGGACGCGGTCCTCGCGAACGATCCGGAGAACCCCGAGGCGCTCGGCGCGCTGGCAGGGCTGTACGAGAAGAACAAGGACTACCCGGCGCTGGCGGGCGTGCTGCAGAAGCAGGTCGACACGACGTTCGACAGCGCCCAGAAGCTCACGCTGCTCAGCAAGCTCGCGCAGCTCTACGGCGATCGCCTCAAGGACGACGAGGCCGCGGTCAAGGCCTGGCAGGAGGTCATCGCGCTGAACCCCCAGGACCGCAAGGCCCAGGAGGCGCTCAAGAAGGCCTACCTCCAGCTCCAGCGCTGGGACGACCTCGAGGTCTTCTACGCCGAGAGTGGCAAGTGGGACGAGTTCATCCGGGTGCTCGAGTCGCAGGAGGCGAAGGAGAGCGATGACTCGGCCAAGATCAGCCTGCTCCTCAAGATCGCCGAGCTCTGGATGGTCCAGAAGCAGAAGGCGGATCGCGCGGCGCGCGCCTACGAGAAGGTGCTCTCGATCGACGGCTCGCACCTGCAGGCCGCCGAGGCGCTGATCCCGATCTACACGCAGGCGAACAACTCGAAGGGGCTCGCGGGCGCCATCGAGGTGAAGCTCTCGCACGACCAGGACGACATCTCCCGGCTCGACCTCTACCGGCAGGTCGCGGCGCTCTACGAGACGCGGCTCAAGGAGCCGCAGAAGGCGTTCGAGCGCTACCTGTCGGCGTTCCAGATCGCCCCGCAGGACGAGCAGTGCATCGAGGACGTCGAGCGGTCCGCGCGCGTCACCGAGGGGTGGGACGCCCTCATCGACGCCTACTCGGCGGCGATCTCGCGCAGCGAGGGCGAGGGGGACATCACGCTGGGCGTCGATCTCCGGCTCCGGCTCGGGCGCGTGCTGCTCGACGAGGTGAAGCGCGTCGACGAGGCGCTCGCGCAGTTCCGCGCGGTGTACGAGGCGGACGGCGAGAACGAGGCCGCGATCAGCGCGCTGGAGCGGCTCTACCGCGAGACGGGCCGCTTCGGCGAGCTGCTCGGCATCTACGAGAAGAAGCGGGACATCGTCTCCGAGCCCGTCGAGCGCAAGCAGATCCTGTACGCGATCGCGGCGCTCTACGAAGGGGAGCTGCGCGATCCCGCGCAGGCGATCGCGACGTACCGCCAGGTGCTCGACGACGAGCCGATGGATCCGCAGGCGCTCGCCGCGCTCGACAAGCTGTACCGCGAGCAGGAGGACTGGGAGTCCTACGTCGACGTGCTCCGCAAGCGGATCGACTCCGACGTCGGGGAGCAGGCGCTCATCGATCTCAAGTTCCGCCTCGGCAGCACGCTCGAGAAGCACCTGAACGACGCGGCCGGAGCGCTCGAGAACTACAAGGAAATCCTGTTCCTCGATCCGGGCAACGAGGAGGCTCGCCTGGCGCTCGAGGCGCTCCTGTCGAACGAGTCCCTGCGCGCGGAGGCCGCGGCCATCCTGCAGGAGATCTACGAGGGGCGCGGCGACTGGGAGAAGCTGATCCAGGCGCTCGAGATCCTCGCGGACGCCGAGGGCGACACGGCGACGCGCGTCGCGCTGCTCCGGAAGGTGGCGCGGACGGCGGCCGAGAACCTGAACGATCTCGACCGCGCGTTCGACGCGCAGTCGCGGGCGCTCAAGGACGACCCGTCGCACGCCGAGACGCGGGCGGAGCTCGAGGCGCTCGCCGAGCAGGCCGGCGCCTGGGGCCGGCTCGACGTCATCTTCAGCGAGGTCGCCGACGCGCTGAGCGACGCCCGGCTGAGCCGCGAGTACTGGATGCGGCTCGCGAGCATCCACGAGCGGCTCGGCAAGGTCGAGGAGGCGGCGAACGGCTACCTCCGCGTGCTCTCGATCGACCCCTCCGACGCGGAGGCGCTGGAGGCGATGGACGCGCTGTACCGGCGCACCGAGCGCTGGAGCGATCTCATCGGCGTCTACCGGCGCCGCATCGAGCTCGTGCACGAGCCCACCGAGCGCGAGGGCCTCTACGCGCAGATGGCCGAGGTGTATGAGCAGCGCCTCGGGCAGCCCGAGGAGGCGATCGCCGCCTACCGGGAGGTCCTCTCCATCGACGACGCGAGCCTGGTCGCGCTGACCGCGCTCGACGGGCTCTTCAGCCGCCAGGGCATGTGGGAGGAGCTGGCGGACAACCTCGAGGCGCAGCTCAGCCTCGCGGCCGAGGAGGAGGCGCAGATCCGGCTCATGCTGCGGCTCGCCGCGCTGCGCGAGTCGAGGATGCGGCTCGTCGAGTCGGCGATCGACATCTACCGGCAGGTGCTCGAGCGCGAGCCGACGAACGTCGAGGCGCTCGGCGCCCTCGAGCGCCTCGGGCAGCTCCCGGAGCACGAGGTCGCGATCGCCGAGATCCTCGAGCCTCTGTACCGGCAGTCGGGCGACTTCCAGAAGCTCATCGGCGTCCACGAGGTGCAGGTGCGCCGCAGCGACGACGTGACCCGTCGCGTCGAGCTGCTCCACCAGATCGCCGTGCTCTACGAGGACGCGGGCGGCGACCTCAGCTCGGCCTTCGACACCTACGCGCGCGCGCTGAGCCAGGATCCGGCCTCGGAGTCGACGCAGGAGGGGCTCGATCGGCTCGCGCGGGCGACGGGTCGCTTCGCCGATCTGGCGCGCGTGTTCGAGACGCTCGCGGCGGAGCAGAGCGACGCGGAGCTCGCGAGCACGCTCTACACGATGAGCGCGCGGATCTACGAGAACGATCTCGGCGACATGGACAGCGCGGTCGGCCACTACCGGCGCGTGCTCGAGACCGACGCGCGCAACCTGCACGCGGCCGAGTCGCTCGAGCGGTTGTTCAGGGGCTCGGAGCGCTACCACGAGCTGTCGCAGATCCTCCAGCAGAAGGCGGAGATCCTCGACGATCTGAACGACAAGAAGCTCGCCCTGTTCCAGGCCGCGAGCATCGAGGAGGAGGTCCTCGAGCGGCACGATCAGGCCATCGCCGTCTACGGCAAGGTGCTCGAGCTCGACGCCGAGGATCTCAGGGCGATCGACGCGCTCACCAAGCTCTACCTCGGCCTCTCGCGCTGGCAGGAGCTGCTCTCCGTCTACGCGAAGAAGGCGGACCTGGTCCTCGACTACAACGAGAAGAAGAGCATCTATTACCAGATCGGCGCGGTCTACGAGCGCGAGCTCGGCGACGTGGCGAGCGCCATCGACACCTACCAGCGGGTGCTCGAGATCGATCCGGACGACATCCAGGCGCTCGGGCGGCTCGACGTCCTCTACCAGACCGCGGAGAACTGGCTCGAGCTGCTCAGCGTGCTGCAGCGCGAGGCGGAGATCGCCGCCGATCCGGCGGAGCGCATCAGCTACCAGTACCGGATCGCGGAGCTGTACGAGCGGCACCTCGACGACGTCACCCGGGCGATCGAGCTCTACCGCGATCTCCTGCAGCAGATGCCCGATCACGAGCCGACGCTCCGCGCGCTCGAGCAGATCAAGGACGGCGCCCGCGACCCGCTCAACGCGGCGCTGGTGCTCGAGCCGATCTACGACGCGTCCGGGGAGTGGCAGAGGCTGATCAGCGTCCTCGAGGTGCAGGTCAAGGTGGCCGACGACCCGTACCAGAAGGTCGATCTGCTCCACCGCATCGCGCGCCTCTCGGAGGAGATGCTGAGCGACCACGTCTCGGCCTTCGAGACGTACGCGCGGGCCGTGACGTGCAACATCGGGGACGAGGAGTCGCTCGCGAACCTCGAGCGGCTCGCGATGGTGGTGAACCGCTGGCCGCAGGTCGCCGCGCTCTACGACGCGGAGCTCGACCGGCTCGGCGATGACCCGTCGCGCTTCGTCGAGCTCGGGCTCAGGCTCGCGCAGATCTTCGAGACGCAGCTCGAGGACGTCGACAGCGCCGTCGCGCGCTACCGGCGCGTGATCGAGGTCGATCCGGAGAACCAGACGGCGATCTCGTCGCTCGACCGCCTGTTCACCGCGGCCGAGCGGTGGAGCGACCTCGTCGACATCCTCGCGCGCGAGGCGGAGATCGGGCAGTCGCCCGACGACATCCTCGAGTTCAAGTACCGGCTCGGCGTGGTGTACCAGACGCGGCTCAACGACCTGCCCGCGGCCATCGCGGCGTACCGCGAGGTGCTCACCGCGGCCCCCGAGCACACGGCCACCCTCGAGGCCCTCGAGGGCCTCTTCGCCGCCGGGATCAAGCAGATCGAGATCGGCGCGATCCTGGAGCCGCTCTACCAGGCCGCCGCGGAGTGGGAGAAGCTCGGCGGGGTGCTCGAGGCGGAGCTGGCCCACCTCACCGAGGAGCCGGAGCGGCTCGCGATGTACTACCGCCTGGCGGAGCTGCAGGAGGAGCGGCTCATCTCGCCCGACGGCGCGCTCGGCGTCTTCATCCGGGCGCTCAAGGAGTACCCGCGCGACGAGCGGACGCTCGAGGAGGTCGAGCGGCTCGCCGGCTCGGTCGACGGCGGCTGGGAGCTGCTCGCCAACGCGTACGCCGACGTGCTGGGCATCCACGCCGACAAGGAGGTGCAGACCAGCATCGGCAAGCGGCTCGCGCGGGTCTTCGAGACCGACCTGAGCGACGTCGCCAAGGCCGAGGAGACGTACCGCTACGTGCTCGGCATCGAGCCGCTCGAGGCCGAGGCGCTCTCGAACCTCGACCGGATCTACACCCTGCTGGAGCAGTACCCGGAGCTCGCGAGCGTGCTCGAGCAGCGGGTGCGCGCGACCGAGGATCGCCCGGAGCTCGTCGACCTGTACCTCCGGCTCGGCCAGACGTACGAGGAGCGGCTCGGCCAGCTCGACGACGCCATCCGCGCCTACCGGCAGATCTTCGACGAGCTCGAGACGACCAACGAGGAGGCGATCAGCGCGCTCGAGCGGATCTACACGACCAAGGGGGCCTGGACGCAGCTCAAGGTCGTGCTGGAGCGAGAGCTCGAGAACGCGATGGGCGACAGCCAGGAGGCCGACATCCGCGCGAAGATGGCGCACCTCCTCGCCGACCGGCTCAACGACGTCCAGGGCGCGGTCGAGACGTGGAAGCGCGTCCTCGACCTGCGCGGCGAGGACCCGGAGGCGCTCGGGGCGCTGTCCAACCTCTACGAGCGCGTGGGGCAGTGGGCCGAGCTCTGCGACGTCCTCGAGCGGCACTACGACATCGCGCTCGACGACGAGTCGCGCGTCGCGGTGCTCCTCCGCCGCGCGAAGCTGTTCCACGAGCAGCTCGGCCGCGACGACTCCGCGCTCGACGACTACCAGCGCGTCCTCGACATCGACTACGCGAACCTCGAGGCGCTCTACGCCATCGCGGCGATCTGGCGGCTGCGCAACGAGCCGCAGGAGATCGTGTCCGCGCTCCACCAGACGGTGGACCGGGCGCGCGAGGTGCTGCCGGCCGAGAACCTGATCGCGCTCTACCGCGAGCTCGGGACGACCTACCAGCACGTCATCGGGCAGTCGTACGACGCCATCGACGCGTGGCGGAAGCTGCTCGAGGTCGACCCGAAGGACTTCGAGGCGATGGCCGCGCTCGAGAACCTGCTCCGCGCCGAGGAGCGCTGGGTCGAGGTCATCGACGTGAAGATGGGCCGGGCGGCGGCTTACGAGTCGCCGGCCGACAAGGTCCGCGAGTACCTCGAGGTGGCGCAGATCTGGGAGCACCAGGTCGGCGAGCGGGACCGCGGCACGCTCGCGTACGAGCGGGTCCTGGAGCTCGAGCCGACGCACGATCAAGCGTTCGCGGCGCTCGAGCAGCTCCACGACGCCGCGCGGCGGAGCGAGCCGCTCATCGAGCTCTACCTCGCGCGGCTCGAGTCACGCGAGGAGGTCCACGAGAAGACCGACATCCTCCGCAAGGTCGCCCGGGTCTTCGAGGAGCAGCTCGAGGACAAGCCCCAGGCCTTCGACGCGCTGCTCACCGCGTTCGAGATGGATTTCTCGGACATGGACACGGTCCGCTACCTCGAGCGCATGGCGCAGGCGACGAACCGCTGGCCCGAGCTCGTGCAGACGGTGAACGGGTGGCTGCAGCAGCAGACGGCGCCGCTCCAGAAGATCACCCTCTGCCTGCGGCTCGCCAAGTGGTACGCGGAGGACCTCGGCCACCCCGAGTACGCCCAGCCGTACTACCAGCAGATCCTCGCGCACGACCCGAACAACGTCGCGGTGCTGCGCCAGATGGCGAACTTCTTCAAGAAGACCGGCCAGTGGCAGCAGCAGGGGCACATGCTGACGAGCGCCCTCAACGTCGCGGTGACCGACGTCGATCGGAAGGAGATCCTGACCGAGCTCGGCGAGGTCCTCGAGAAGCACATGGGCGAGGTCGAGCAGGGGCTCGGCTTCTACAGGCGCGCCCTCGACGTCGATCCGCTGCACCTGCCGGCCCTCGAGGCCCTGGAGCGGATCTACACCGACCGTGACCAGTCGAACGACCTCGTCGACGTCCTGCTCCGCAAGGCGCGGGCCGTCAGCGATCCGGAGCTCATCGCGTCGGTGAAGCTGCGCACCGGCGGCCTCTACGAGACCAAGCTCGGCCTGATCGAGAAGGCCGGCGCGGTCTACCGTGAGGTGCTGGACATCGACGCGTCGAACCTCCTCGCGATGCGCGGGCTCGAGCGCGTGTACACGGCCACGCACCAGTGGCCGGATCTCGTGCGCGTCCTCGAGATGCAGCTCGACGTGGTCACCACCGAGCGCGAGCGCATCGACGTGCTGATGAAGATCGCGACGCTCCAGGAGGAGCAGTTCCTGAAGCCGGATCTCTCGGCCGCGCGGCTCGAGCAGGTGGTCGAGATCGACCCGACGCACGAGCCGGCGTTCGAGGCCCTGGAGCGGTGCTATCGCCGCCTGCGCCAGTGGCACGATCTCATCAACACGTACGATCGCCACATCAACGCGGCGGAGGACCGCCAGAAGAAGATCGAGCTCTGGTCCCACACGGCGAAGGTCTACGCCGAGGAGATCGAGGACCTCGATCGCGCGATCGACGCCTACCTGAACATCGTCGACATCCAGGACACCCACGTCCCGGCGCTGGAGGCCCTGGCGAAGCTCTACGAGAAGCAGGACAACCCGGCGCAGGCCATCGAGTACATGACGCGGGTCGCCGACCTGACGGTCGACGGCAAGCAGCGCGTCGAGATGTACTACCGCATCGGCAAGCAGCTCGACGAGAAGCTCGGCGATCGGGCGCTGGCCCAGGATCGCTTCGAGATGGCGCTCGATCTCGACCCGTCCCACACGCCGACGCTGGCGGCGCTGCGGGTGATCGCGATCGACGCGGCCGACTGGGATCGGGCGGCGCGGTACCTCGATCAGGAGCAGATGAACACCGAGGCGCCCCGCGCCAAGGCGCGCCTGCTCGTCGAGCTCGGCAAGCTGCGCGACGACATGCTCGGCGAGCACGACCTCGCGGTGCAGGCGTACGAGATGGCGCTGCAGAGCGATCCCGACAACGAGGACGCCGCGATGCCGCTGCTCGGCGAGTACGTCTCCACCGAGCGGTGGGCCCAGGCCGAGCCGCTCGCGGAGATGCTGGTCCGGAAGAGCGGCAAGCGCGACAGGGCCGAGCAGCACCGGCTGCAGCGGACCTTCGGCAAGGTCCTCGAGCAGCTCGGCAAGGACGACGCGGCGCTCAAGGCGTACACGGCCGCGCACAACCTCGATCTGACCGACCACGAGACGATCCGGGGCCTCGCGGACGTCAGCTTCAAGCTCAGCGACTGGGCGAGCGCGCTGACGAACTACCAGAAGGTGCTCACCAGCCTCGACGAGGCCGAGGCCGAGGAGCGCGCGACCGTCTACTACAAGCTCGGCTGCATCAAGCAGGCGCAGGGGCAGTCGAAGCAGGCGATCAACAACTTCGAGAAGGCGCTCGGGGCCGATCCCGCGCACCGGCCGACGCTCGAGGCGATGGTCTCCGTTTACGACGGGCTCAAGGACTGGAAGCTGGTCTGCCAGTACAAGCGGCAGATCCTCGACAACGTCATGGACGGCGCTGAGCGGTTCAAGATGTTGAACGAGATCGGCGACATCTGGGTCGACAAGGAGAACAACATCCCGAAGGGCATCGAGGCCCTGGAGGAGGCGCTCGACCTGGAGCCGCAGAACCACGTGCTGCTCCACAAGCTGCTCCAGCTCTACCAGCGGACCGGCCAGTGGGAGAGCATGGTGGAGTGCCTCCAGCGCATCGCGGAGCTCGAGTCGCAGCCGGATCGCAAGAGCCGCTACCTCTACACGATGGCGCAGATCTACCGCGACAAGCTGGAGGATCTGGGCCGCGCGGTGGAGCTGTTCAACGACGCGCTGGATCTGAACCCCGGCTTCCTCGAGGCGTTCGAGCGCATCAACAAGATCCTCACCGCCCAGAAGGAGTGGAAGCAGCTCGAGCGGGCGTACCGCAAGATGCTGCACCGGGTCGCGGGCAAGGGGAACACGGAGCTCGAGTACAACCTCTGGCACGCGCTGGGGCTCATCTACCGCGATCGGCTCGGCGACCGGACCGCGTCCACCGAGACGTTCCGCATGGCGTCGCGGCTCA
The DNA here is from genome assembly GCF_004135735.1 of Sorangium cellulosum. Taxonomy (GTDB): domain Bacteria; phylum Myxococcota_A; class Polyangia; order Polyangiales; family Polyangiaceae; genus Sorangium; species Sorangium cellulosum_F. The sequence continues at coordinate 3,439,488 of NZ_CP012670.1, forward strand.
AGCCCGATGACGCGATGGAGCACCTGATCCTGGCGGAGCTCTACGAGCAGTCGGAGCAGTTCGATCAGGCGATCGGCGAGTTCCAGGCCATGATCAAGCTCGATCCGATGAAGATCGAGCCGTACAAGCGGGTCTACCGCCTGTACGTCGACAGCAAGCAGTACGATCAGGCGTGGTGCGTGGCGGCGGCGCTCGCGTTCCTCCGCAAGGCCGATCCCGACGAGCAGCAGTACTTCGAGGATTACCGCCCGCAGGGGCTGATCCAGGCGAAGAGCCGGCTCGACAACGAGCAGTGGATCAGGAACCTGTTCCACGAGGAGGAGAACCTCTACGTCGGCAAGATCTTCGAGATGATCGCCGGCGCGGCGCTCCGGGCGAAGATCGAGACGCTGAAGCAGCGGAGGGAGCTCCCGGTCCTCGATCCGCGGTTCCTGCAGGATCCCGCGACCTCGACGGTGACGTTCGCCCGGACGTTCGGGTGGGCGGCCAACGTCCTCGGGCTCCCGGCGCCGCGGCTCTACGTGCGGAGCGACGTGCCCGGCGCGCTCGTGGCGGTGGCCAACGAGCAGCCGGCGTCCGTCGCGGGGCAGACGGTCCTGACCGGGTTCTCGCCGCAGGAGCTCACCTTCATCGTCGGCAAGCACCTCGCGATGTACCGCGGCGAGCACTACATCAAGACGCTGTTCCCGACGGTCACCGAGCTCACGGTGCTGCTCTTCGCGGGCATCAAGATCGTCGCGCCCGACACGCCGGTGCCGCAGGACATCGAGAAGCAGATCACGGCCACGGCCCAGACGCTCCGCGGGTTCATGCAGCCGATGCAGCTCGAGGGGCTCCGCATGGTGGTCAAGAAGTTCCTCGCGGAGGGCGCGAAGGCGAACATCAAGCGGTGGGTCCAGTGCGTCGACATCACCTCCGCGCGCGCCGGCCTGCTCCTCTCGGGCGACCTCGAGATCGCCAAGAAGATCATCGCCGCGGAGCCGCAGCAGCCCGGGGATCTCCCGCCCCAGGACAAGCTCAAGGAGCTCATCGTCTTCTCGACGAGCGACCAGTATTTCGCGCTGCGTCATGCGCTCGGGATCGCCATCGGCGAGGGGTGAGCCTCCGCGGAGGCCGCGCCCGAACCCGCAGAGATCACCTCACCCACCAGAGCTCCGGGGCCGGGAGCGAAGCGCTCCTGGCCCCCGGGCGCCCCCCCTCAGCGTCGTCAGGATGCATATCTCCCATGAGTCTGCTTGACGAGCAGGCGATCCTTACGAACGATCGGGGTCTGTGACTTCATCCTCGATGATCGTCCGGCTCCCCGTGCAGTCTACGCAAGGCTTCGGGAGGTACAGGCTCATCGCAAAGCTAGGGCAGGGAGGGATGGCCGAGGTCTTCCTCGCTGCCCATCGCGGCCCGCTCGGCTTCGAGAAGCTGGTCGTGATCAAGCGGCTCAAGCCAGGCATCGCGACCGAGCCCGAGGTCAACGCGATGTTCCTCGATGAGGCGAGGCTCGCCGCGCGCCTGAACCACCCGAACGTCGTGCAGACGTACGAGTGCGGCCAGATCGACGACCAGTACTACATCGTGATGGAGTACCTGGAGGGGCACTCGCTCGATCGGATCTGCCGGAAGCTCGACCCGTCGCGGCACCGCGCGATCTACCTGGCGATCCTCTCCGACGCGCTCGCGGGGCTGCACTACGCGCACGACCTGATGGACTTCAACGGGCAGCCGCTCCACGTGGTCCATCGCGACATCAGCCCGCACAACATCTTCGTCACCTACGACGGGCAGGCGAAGGTCGTCGACTTCGGCATCGCGAAGTGGGCGACGCGCGACGCGGACACCAGCACCGGCGTCGTGAAGGGCAAGATCCGGTACATGGCGCCCGAGCAGGCCCTCGCGACGACGGTGGATCGCCGCGCCGACATCTTCTCGATGGGCCTCATCTTCTGGGAGCTCGTCGTGGGCGAGCGCTTCTGGGGCGAGCTCTCGGACGTGCAGATCCTGCAGCGGCTCACGTTCGGCGAGATCCCGCAGCTGCGCGAGCGGTGGCCCGCGGCGCCGGACGCGCTCGATCGGATCTGCTCGCGCGCGCTCGCGATGGCGCCCGAGGACCGGTACGCGACGGCGGCCCAGATGCGCGAGGACGTCGAGGCGTACCTCGCCACCATGGGGCGGCGCCCGGGCGCGGCGGAGATCGGCCGCCTCATCGGCGAGACGTTCGCGCACCGGCGCGCCGAGGTGCGCTCCGCCATCAGCGAGCAGCTCGGGCGGCTCCACGCCGGCACGACCGAGGGGCCGGAGGAGTTCGAGGTCCTGCCGGTGCTCGAGGAGCGCGGCGCCGTGCCGTGGTCTCAGCGGATGCCGGTGTCCCACCACTTCGCCACGCCGCTGCCGGAGGCCGTGCTGCCCGACGAGGAGTCGCGGGAAGACAGCATCTCGGACCGCAAGACGATCCCCACGATCATGGTCGCCAACAGCGCCCAGGCGAAGCGGCGCAAGGCGCTGTGGACCGCGGCGGCCGCGGCGGGCTTCGTGGCGCTCGCCGGCGTCGTGTGGGTGGTCGCCATGTTCATCGGCAGGGCGGGCGTCGAGCCCGACGACGGCGACGCGACGACGGTGCCGCAGGATTCGGTCGCGCAGCCGCCCATCGATCTTCGCCGGTCCGATACGAGCCGCCTCATCGAGCTGCGGATCATCGCCACCCCGCTGGACGCGAAGATCTACCTCGACGATGTCGAGCTCCCCTCGAACCCGTTCTTCGCGAGGTTCGAGCGAGACGGCACGGGGCATCGCGTCCGGGTCACGGCCGACGGATACACGCCCGAGGCGCGCTTCGTGGTCTTCACGCGCGACGAGGTGCTGACCATCAACCTGCGCCCCGTCCAGTCGTCTCCGACCGACAAGCGGCCCAAGCCGGGCGGCGCCACGAAGTGAGGGGCCGGCCGGGCCCTCGCCCGGCGTGCCCCGCCACCCGGCGGGTCACGCCTTGCTGTTGAGCATCGCCTCGATCTGCGGCGGCACGCAGCCGTAGGCCTCGGCGGCGGCGAGCATCGCCGAGTTCTGCGGCAGGTTGAGCAGGAACGAGCTCGCGTAGGGCGTCCCCTCCAGGCCCTTCAGCCGGCGCAGGAGCGGCGGCATCGCGCGCTCCATCGCGCCCCGCGCGCCCTGCAGATCGCCCATGTCCACGCAGGCGTCGTGGAGCGCGAGGTAGATCGGCGCCTCGTTGAGCAGGCTCGGCGCGCCGGCCTCGACCAGGGCCGCCGCCTCCCGCGCGATCTCCTTGGCCAGCTCGGCGTTGCCGAAGCGGCGCTCCGCCTCGGCGCAGAACCCGAGCGCCACGGGCAGGACGTCGCGGTTCTCCGTCACCCGGTAGGCGTCGGTCGCCTTCTTGAGCAGCGAGCGGGCCCGCGCGAGGCCCGACGACTCGGCGCGCAGGAGCTCGCAGCCCCGGTAGAACAGGATGCCGAGCGTCACCCGGTCGCGCACGACCCACAGGCTCCCCGCGGCCTCGTCGGCGCTCGCGCGCGGCTCCGCCAGCACGGCGTCGAGCCGCGGCTCGGGGCCGAACGTCGCCGCCCAGCAGAGCAGGATCATCTGCCCGTGCCGCACCGCCCCGGAGCTGCCGATCGCCTCCGCCGTGGCGATGCCCCCCTCGATCTCCTGGAGGGCCTCCTCCCGGGCGCCGATCGTCGTGAGCGCGAAGCCGACGTTCATCGTCAGCATCGCCTCGCGCTCCTGGAGCCCCGCGCGCCGCGCGGCCCGCGCCGCGTTCCGGCGCGCCTCCAGCGCCGCGGCGGGCTCGCCCCGCGTCTGGTGCGCCACCGCGCGCGTCTGCCACGCGTCCACCGCCGCCCAGACGAGGCCCCGCCGCGCCGCGAGGTCGAGCAGGTGCGCGGCCTCCTGCTCGGCCATCGCGAGCTGCCCGGCGAACGCGTGGACCTGCGCCAGCGTGGCCGAGCACTGGGCCTCCTCCTCGACGAGATCGATCGCCCGCGCGCGGTCGCGCAGCGCCGTCAGGCGCCCCTCCAGGTCGATCCCCGAGCCGCACGCGTGATCGTAGCGGGCGCGGGCGGTCAGGGTGCGGAGCTCGCTCGCCTCGTCGAAGACGCTCTCGCCCATCGCCCGGATCGCCGAGTCCCGCTCGGGCGAGCGCGCGTCGAGCCGCGAGTACGCCTCCTCGAGCAGGACCGCGCGGGCGAAGGCCGTCGGCTTGTCCGTGGCGAACACGAGCGCGCGGTCGGCCATCGTGACCGCGTCGCGGAGCGAGTTCGTCGCGAGGGCGCGCCGCGCCGCGGCCTCCCAGCGGATCGCGGCCTCCTCGTGCTCGCCGCCGAGATCGAAGTGCTGCGCCACCGTCGCGCTGTCCTCGCCGAGCCGGTCGAGCCAGCGCGCGGCCGCGGCGTGCAGCTTCTTCCGGAGCTCCTCGCTGGCGGAGGCGTACGCGACGTCGCGGACGAGCGCGTGCTTGAACAGGAACTCGCGCGCGCCCGCGAAGCGCGACGCGGGCTGCTCGACCAGGAGCTCCGCGGCGATGAGCTTCTTCAGCGCCGCCTCCGGATCGGCCACCCCGACCTCGGCGAGCCCCACGTCCCAGACCGACAGGCCGAACACGCTCATCCGGACGACCGCCTCGCGCGTGCCCTCGTCGAGCGCGTCGAGGCTCACCTGGATCGCCGCCTCGATGGTCGGCGCCGTGGCCGCGTCCTTGCCGGAGGCGATGACCCGCGCGAGCTCCTCGGCGAAGAGCGGCGAGCCGGCCGCCTGCTGCGCGACGCGATCGAGCGTCGCCTCGTCGAACGGCCGCGCGGCCGCGCCGAACACGGCCCGCGCGATCTCGCGCGTGGCGCGGCGCGCGATCGGCCTGAGCTCCACGCGCACGTGGTCGCGGCCGGTGAAGCGCTGGCCCTGGTCGCGCCAGAACGCCGGGCGCACCAGGAGCAGGATGAAGAGCGCCCTGCCCGTCGCCCGCCCGAGGAGGTGATCGAGCCACGCGACGCTCTCCGGGTCGGCCCACTGCGCGTCCTCGACGAGCAGCGCGCACGGCTCGATCGAGGCGGCGCCGACGGCGACCTCGGTCATCGAGAGGTACAGCGCGTCGCGCGCGCCGCGCAGGTCGATGCCGTCGGGGAACGGCTGGTTCGCGAGCAGGCGCGCGAGCAGCCCGCCGTCGCCGTGGAGCAGCCGCCGCGCGCGCACCGCCTCGTCGGCCTGCTCCAGCGACACGCCCTTCGGCAGGCCCATGAGCACGCGCAGCGCGTCGGTCGCGACGCCGAGCGCCTGCGCCCGGCCGAACGACTCGCAGCGCAGCTGGACGCGCCGCGGCGGATCCGGGCGATCCGCGATGCGGGCGATGAACTCGCGCGCGAGCCGGCTCTTGCCGATCCCCGGCGGCCCCGAGATGGTCGCGACGACCGGCGTCCGGTCCTCCACGCAGCGGTCGAACGCCGCGACGGTGGTGATGAGCTCCGCGTCCCGCCCCACGAACGGCGTCTGCGCGTCGGGCCGCTTCGCCGCGCGCGCCACCACGAGCCGGGCGCCGCTCGAGAGCGGCTCGCACGTGAAGCGCCCGCGGGACAGCTCCACCGTGGTCGCGTCCGCGAGCGCCCGGCCGGGGCGCGCCTCGCGCGCGAGCGCGACGGCGCGGTCGACGACCTCGCCGGCCGAGCGCGTCCTGTCGACGCGCATGCGGCCGGAGGCGACGCCGACGCGGCCGCCGCGGCCGCCGAGCGCGAGGGCGAGCTCGAGGGCGCGGGACGCCTCGTCCCCGTGGGCCTGGCGCACGCCGAGGTGGGCGACGACCGAGTCGGTGCCGAGCGGCAGCGCGTCGGCCCCGCGGCGCCGGAGCGCCTCGAGCTCCCGCTGCCGCTCCTCGCCGGCGGCCACGTGCAGCGCCACGATCGTGGTCACGAGCCGCGTGCCCATCACGCCCGGCGGGTTGTCGCTCACGCGCAGCGGCGACGGGGTGGGCAGGTACGGCTCGCGCAGGAGCGCCTCGAGCGTCCGCGCCACCTCGCGCGCCGAGCTCGGCCGCTGGTCCCGGTCGGCTAGCAAGAGGGCATGGATGAGGTCGTCGAGGGCCGGCGGCACGTCGAGCAGGAACTCCGAGAGGCGCGGCGCGGGCGTCGTCGCCAGGCGGACGAGGGTCGCCATCGACGTCGGCCCCATGTGCGGCGGCCGGCCCGCGACCAGCTCGAACAGCGTCGCCCCGAGCGAGTAGAGATCGCTCCGCGCGTCCACGGTCGCGTCGCCGCGCGCCTGCTCCGGCGCCATGTACGCCGGCGTGCCGACCAGGCCGCCCGCGTCGCTCATGAGCACGACCTCCTTCGACGCGGCCACCCCGAAGTCGACGAGCTTGATCCGGAGCGCGCCGCCTGGCGGGGCGTGCAGGAGGAGGATGTTGGATGGCTTGATGTCGCGGTGGACGACGCCGGCGTCGTGCGCGGCCGCGAGCGCGCTCGCCACCTGCCGCCCGACCTCGAGCGCCTCGCGCAGCGAGAGCGGCGCTCGCCGCTGGCGCGCGGCCAGGTCCTCGCCGTCGAGCCACTCCATCGCGACGTAGGTCGCCCCCTCCTCGATCCGCCGCCCCTCCGCGTCCGACGCGCCCGACTCCAGCGTGCCGAACGCCGCGACCCGCACGATCCCCGGATGATCGAGCTCTGACAGGAGCTGCCCCTCGCGGGACAGCCGGGCCTGGCCCTCGGCGTCGACGCCGCTCGCCGTGATGATCTTCAGCGCCACGTACCGCTCGGTCTGCGTATCGAACGCGCGGTGCACGGTGCCGATCCCCCCGCGGCCGACCTCGCGCTCGATGCGGAACCGGCCTGCCATGAGCGGTGCTGCGGGCTGGATGCGCGCGGAGTTCATGCGCTAGCCGAGGTGATGCACGGTGAGACGATGGGCGCCGAGGGCGCCCGGGTGCGGCGCGCGCGGTGGACAGGCGGCCTCGAGGCGCCGGGCCGGGCGGGCCTGCGGTGTTCCGACAGGGCGCATTCGCCACGAGATTACGCTGTCGTCCCTGGCAGTTCCAGTGTCGCGGTCACGCTGCGGCGCGCCGAACCACCTCGCTCGGGGCTGCCTCGCCGCCTCTTGCCCTGTCCCGGCGGCGGGGCACCCCGGGCGCTCCCCGCCGAGGCATGCGTGCGGGCGAGCCCCTTGCGTCGCTGGCCAGCACGTCAGCCCCTTCCGGTGCGCGCCGCAGGTGCGCCACCACCGGTCCTGTCACCGCCTTGACGGATCCGATGCGTCCTCTTACGGTCTGCGTCCCGTTGTCATCATGGCGCGACATCTCGCTCAACGACGCCTCCCACCGCGATCGCCTCATCGGGAAGGGATCCGGGGCAGAGGCCCTGGACGAGATGGGCAGGTGACCGGGCCGACCCGGGGGGCTCGGCTGGACGCGTCGAGCCGGGCTGCTGCGAGGCGGGCACCCGCGTGCTCGGCCCCGCGCTGACGTCGGGGAGCCACGGCATGCTCGATCGCGTCGCCGTCCACCAGACCCGGCTGCGCACGCCGGGCCTCGGCCTCGACGCCAAGGGCGTCGCGCTCGGGGCCAAGGGGCTCGTCCTGCTGCCGTCGATCGATCGGCTCGTCGCGTTCCTCGCGCTCTACACGCGGCAGGGGTCGCTCGCGGACATCCTCCGCTCGCTCGTGGTCGAGGTCGTGCGATCGAAGCTGGGCGCCCGCGAGGTCACGCTCGCCTTCGCGGCGGAGAGCAGCGACCGGCTCGATCGCGTGGCCGAGGTGGCCCGGCTCGCGGGCGGATACTGCTTCACCGGGACGAGCCGCCACTTCGTCCAGTACCGCGACGCGGCCGCGCCGTTCGGGTACGACATCCCGCAGATCCTGCCGAGCGACGCGGCGCTCTCGCTCTACCACAACGCCTTCTCGCAGACGTACGACGTCGAGCGGCGCCTCGACGTGCGCGGGCTGCTCCTCCGGCTGGAGCCGCACCTCGATCCTGCGGCCGGGCGCGAGCCTGGCCCGCGCTGGATCGTGGCGGAGTCGGGGCTCGGCCCCGCGCTGATCCGCTACTTCTCCCGGAGCAACGTCGAGGCCGAGGTGGGCCTCGCCGAGTGGCCGCCCGAGTCGAGCTTCGATGACGCCCCGGTCCTGCGGTACCTCTTCCGCGTGCCGGCGGTCCCCGAGCGGATGGTCCCGCTGCTGACGAGCACGCCGGGCCTCGGGTACTTCATCCCGGTCGCGCCGGGCGTCGCGGTGGAGGTCGGGTACCGGCACCCGGTCAACCTCCGCGCTTGCCCGGTGTTCAGCGAGGCGGGCCTCGTGCTCTTCCGCGGCGGGGGGCGCGAGGTCCTGGAGGTCCCGAAGCTGCCGGCGATGGGGGACGTGTCCGCCTTCGCGCGGATCGAGCTCGGTCGAGAGCCCGCCGTCGCCCGGGTGACGCCGGAGGCCCTGCGCCCCGAGTCCGTCGTGCTGTCGCTCCGCCTCGTCCCGAGCTCCGAGCCGTGGCGGACGGTCACGGCGTCGTGGATCCGGCCGGAGGAGATGCGGCTCCTGCGTCACGTCGCCTACGCGCTCGGCCCCGACACCCTGCGCCGCGCCCGCGTCGCCTTCACGGCGGCGGGCGCCTTCCTCCGCCATCCGACCGGCGTCGAGGGCATCCCGGTCGGCGAGTTCTTCCGGGAGGTCCACGCGGGCCTGTACATCCCCGCGGGCTACGACGCCGTGCCCGCGGTCGCGCCCAGCGTGCTGTTCCGCGCGCTGGGCGCGCCGGCCGGGCAGGCGCTGTTCATCGGGCGCGACGGGCAGGCCATCGGCGTGCCCGAGGAGGCGTTCGTCTCGCTGGAGACGGCGCTCCTCGAGGCGCAGCGATGGTCGCCGGTCGACGTGGTGTCCATCGACCTCACGGCCTCGCTGGCCACCGAGCTCCCCGAGGTCGTCCTCGGCGGCGTCGGCATCCGGCCGCTGCGCGACCTCGCCCCCTCCGACGCGGCGGCCGAGCCGAAGGCGCTCCCGCCGGGCCCTGGCCGTCCATGACCCGGCCCGAGGCCATCGCCGAGCGCCTCTCGGAGCTCCAGGTGAACGTGCTCGCGCCGCTGGTCCTCGGCGGCCCGCTCTGCCCGGTGCGCCCGTTCGGGGTCCGGCTCGCGCTCCTGCTCGGCGAGGGCGTGCCGGCGCTCGATCCCGACCTCGGCGCCCACATCGACGTGGTGCGCGTCCGGGTCGCCCGCCTCGTCGCCCCGGTCGACGCGCTCCCGGAGCTCGCCTCGGCCGACTGGGCGCTCGCGGCCGCGCTGAACGACCTGCTCCAGCTCACCAACCACGAGCTCGCCGGGCCGCTGACGCGGAGCCGCTATCCGCGCCTGCTCGCGAGCGTCCGCGATCTCTGCGAGCTCGTGCCGGCGCCGCCGGACGTCGCGACCGCGCTCGCGCGGCACGCGACGTTCGCGCGCGTGCTCGAGTGCTTCCGCACGGACGCGCACGTCTCGTGGTGGACGGGGAGCGCGAGCTTTCGCGGCCAGCGCCCGCCCGCGCGGCTGCTCCTGTGGCGGCGGCTGCGCAACGTCGAGGTGGAGACCCGGCGCGTCGGCCTCGCCGAGATGGGCCAGGGCATCCCAGGGCTCTCGCCCGAGGACTACGCCGACGCGCTCGCGCTCTTTCTGACGCGCACGCCGCTCACGGATCTCGCGACCGCCACGCGCACGAGCCCGCCGTTCGCGTGGTCGGCCTCGACGCTCTCGGTCGTCGCGGCCCCCCCCGGCCGGAGGCTCGCCTACCGCGTGATGCTGCGCCAGCCCCACGACCTCGTCGTCGCGACGCTCGCCCGCGCCGCGACGGAGGTCCCGCTCCGGTTCGGCCAGGCCAGGGCGCTCTCCGAGTCGTTCGCCAGCGAGGTCGCCGCGGGGATCAAGCTGCTCGGCGAGCGCTCCGGGGCCGCGTGATCCGCGCGGCGGCCTCGATCCCGGGCGCGGCGCGGCTTTGATCGGTGGAAATGAAGCGTGATACGATCGAGCTTTCCAGAGACGGACCCCCTGTCCTCGCCCACGGTGCCCTTGACTTCACATGACGAGCGTCGCCCCGGAGCGACAGACCGCTTGAACCGCACGGACGCGAAGCGCGCCGGCGGCGTGTCCTCCTTTCTCCGGCGCATCCGGCGTCCCTCCGTCGGCGCGTGGTCGACGGGCCGGGGGCCCGGGCGCCGGTGGGCGTGCGCGCTCGCGATCGCGCTGTCGCTCGGGCTCGTCGGGGGCTCGCGGCCCGCCTTCGCCCAGGCGGACGCGGAGGCGCTGCTCGACGAGGGCAAGAAGCTCATGAAGAAGGGCAAGCTCGCGGAGGCCTGCCCCAGGCTCGAGGAGAGCTACGCGCTGAGCCCGCGCTCGGCCACGCTGCTCGCGCTCGCGAGCTGCCACGAGAAGCAGGGGAAGCTCGCGACGGCGTGGGCCGAGTACATCGACCTCGGGGCCGCGGCGCGCAAGGAGGGCAACAAGCGGCTCGAGGCCGACGCGAAGGCGAGGGGGGCGCGGCTCGAGAGGCGGCTCCCGCGGCTCACGCTGAGCGTGCCGCGCGCCGCGGCGGTCGAGGGGCTCGAGGTGACGCTCGACGGGGCGCCGATCGATCGGTCGGCCTGGGGGCAGGCGAGGCCCGTGGATCCCGGCGCGCACAAGGTGAGCGCGAGCGCTCCTGGCAGGAAGCGGTGGGAGGCCTCGGTCTCGATCAAGCGGGGCGAGCGGAAGGCCGTGAGGGTCCCCGTGCTCGCCAAGGACGCCGCGGCCGCGCGGGCGGCGGAGGTGCCCGCGCCGGGCGCGGCGGGGCCGGGGAAGGGGACGGCGGAGCCGGAGAAGAAGGCCGCGGGGCCGGGGAAGGGCGCGGCGGCGGGGCCGGGGAAGGGCGCGGCGGCGGGGCCGGAGAAGAAGGCCGCGGCCCCGGAGAAGGGCGCGGCGGCGGGGCCGGAGAAGGGCGCGGCGGTGGCCACGGCCGCGACGCCGGACGCCTCGCCGAGGCATACGGGCAGCCTCGTGGTCGACGTCGGCGTGGCGGGCGGTGCGCTGATCGGGCTGATCGACGCCGGCAGCTTCGGGAACCTGAGCTCCTACTCGTACAGCTACGTCATCCCGGAGGGCGAGCTCATCGCGCCCTGCGACGACGACGTCTGCCACGCCAGCTTCGATCCGGCGATCGGGCCGTTCGTCGGGAGTCACGCCTTCGTCGGGCTCGCGCTGTCCGAGGAGCTCCACCTCGGCGCCCGTGTGCTCGGCGGCTACCGGTTCGGCGGCGGCTACCTGCTGGTCGGCGGCCCGTCCGTGTCGATGCGCCTCGGGCGCCTGTGGCTGGGGCTCTCGGGGCTCGGGGGCTGGGTGGCGCAGGAGGCGAAGGTCACGGGCGTGAAGGGGGACATCCCCTCGCAGTGGGTCGATCTCAACCACGGCCGGACCCAGGTCGACGTGACCACGCGCGAGGGCAGCCTCCCCGAGGGCGCGCTGGTCGAGACGCTCGCGTTCGGCGGGAGCGTCGAGCTGTCGGTCGTGCTCGCCGACCTGCCGAGCTCGAGCTGGACGTCGGGCGCGCTCCTCCTGAGCGTCTGGCCGACGTTCATGAAAGGGCTGGAGGGCTTCGCGATCGCCGCGCCCGTGAGCCTGGGCTACCGGTTCTACTGAGCGGCGGCGGGCGTCGCGCTCGCGTGCGCCGCCCCCGGTCCGAGCGGATGCCGCGTCAGGCCGCCCTCGCCCCGACCGGGCGACTTCGTCGCCGCGCCACATCGCCCCTTCAGCGGCGCGCCGAGGCACGCTACGGTCCCCGCCATGACAAGGACCGGGCGGCGCAAGCCGAAGCCCACGCCGCGACAGGGCGCCCCCGAGCTCACCCCGAAGACCGTCGCGCGCATGGATGTCGACACCGCGGTCTACCGCCTGGTGAAGCTCCTCAGCCGCCACCCCGACGAGCGCCTCGACGCGAAGGCCCGCGCCGCCCTCGAGAAGGCGCTGCCGGCCCTCGACGCGCTCCGCGCGAGCCACCCGGACCACCCACGGGTCGCGTGGGTCGCCGGGATGCTCCTCCGCAAGCTCGGCCAGCTCGACGAGGCCGAGCGGCTCGCCCGCCGGGCGTTCGAGCTCGAGCCGACGTTCGCCACGGCCGTGAGCCTCGCGTACGCCCTCCGGGAGCGCGGCGAGATCGACGCGGCCCGCGACGCCTTCGAGGCCGCCGCCCGCCTCGATCCCGAGGACGTCTCCGCCCGCTGCGACCTCGGCGCCATGCTCTGCGAGGCCGGCCGCGTCGACGAGGGCCTGCGCCACCTCGAGGCCGTCCTCGCGGAGCAGCCGGAGCACCCCACGGCCTTCCCGACGTACGTCTACCACCGCGCCGCGCGCGACGGCGACCGCTCCCTTCACGACGAGCTCGCCGCGTTCGCCGAGGCGCACCCGGAGAGCGCGTGCGCCGCCCGGTCGCTCGCGCGCCTCCGCGCCGAGGGGCTCCACCACCCCGCGCCCGTCGCCGTCGTCGAGGGGTTCATCTCCGGCGCCGCCGAGGCGGTCTCTCACCTCCACCGCGATCACGACCCGTGGCTGAACCGCTTCGGCGCCCGCGAGCACCAGTATCGCCTCCTCCCGCCGCTCGCCCCGCGGGAGCTGGAGCGCATCGAGGCGTCGTGCGGCGCCCGCATCCCCGCCGATTACGCGGCGTTCCTCACGCGGGTCGGCAGCGCCGGCGCGGGGCCGTACTTCGGGCTCCTGCCGCTCGACGGCCCGGGGCAGCTCGAGAGCCTCACGGGCGACTTCCCCCACGAGCGGGCCTACCGCCCCGACGTCCGGGCGATGAGCGCCCGCGAGCGCGTCGCGCTCCACGCGGACGACGCGGTCCGCGGCACGATCGCGCTCGCGCACATGGGCTGCGGCTACTTCGCCGTGCTCGTGGTGCGCGGCCCGCGCGCCGGCAGCGTCTGGGCCGATCTGCGCGCGGCGGATCTGGGCATCGTCCCGACCCACGACAGCTTCACCGCGTGGTACCGCGGCTGGATCGAGGCGCTCTCGCAGGGAGAGCCGGCGCCGATCCCCGTGGACCCGCAGCGGTGCTCCGCGCCCGCCGCGCTCAGCGGCTATCTCACGTCGTGGGAGCGCGCGCGCGGGCTCTCGCCCGGGACCGCGGACGAGGCGAGGGTGCGAAGGGCGCTGAGCGAGATCCCCGAGGGCGGGATCGCGATCCAGGCCGAGGCGTCCAGGTACTTCGACGCCGGTGACCCCGTGAGCCCCTGTCCCGGCTGCCAGCACATGTTCGAGCACTTCTTCCACAAGGCCATGCTGCGCCCCGCGCAGATCCGGCCGGGCGTGCCGCCCAGGGCCGCGAGGCGGAGCCGGCCGGAGGCCTAGCGCCGCTAGCCCGCCTTGCTCGCGCGGCGCCGCCGCATGGCCCCCGCGGGCCGCGCGGCCCGCGCCCGGCCCGGCGGCTCGGGCTCGGCGGTGAAGCCGATCGCGGCGAGCTCCTTCTCGCCGATCACGTCGCCCTCGGCGACGAGCGCCGCGCGCAGCAGGACCGCGCCCATCTCGGCGTCGTTGCCGGGCCACGGGTGATCGAGCACGGTCTGCAGCGCGCGCAGATCCAGGCCGAACGGCCGGCCGCGCAGGCGGACGCCGATGCGCGCGAGGTGATCCAGGGCGAGCGCCCGGAGGTCCTCGCCGCGCGACGCGAGCGAGGGCAGCGCGACCGCGCGATCGCCGAGCCGATCGGCGAGCCGCTCGTCCATCTGGCCGGTGGCCACCAGCGTGTCCACGGTCCGAGGCACCGCCACGACGAGCCCCACGTCGTCCGGCAGCGCCGCGCCGAGGTAGCGCTGCACCTCGGTCGGCAACGCCTGGGCGTCGAGGACGAGCAGCGTGCCCCCCTTCGCCGCCTCGATCGGCGAGCTGTCCGGATCGCGCCACAGGGCGAGCGCGCGCGCATCGGGCGGCAGCGACGCCGGCGCGTCGCGCTCCGGCGAGGCGCCGCCGCGCTCCGGCGAGGCGCCCCACCGCGGGGCCGGCGCGCCGCGCTCCGGCGAGGCGCCCCGCGGCGGCGCGGGCGGCTCGAGCGCGGGCGCCGCGCCGTCGACGATCGCCAGCGGGCCCCCCGCCCGCGCCGAGCTCAGGTGAACGACCGCGCCCCACGCCACCGCGTCGATCCCCGGCGCCGTCAGCAGCGTCACCGGGCCGCCGCCCGCGGCGAGCCGCTCGAGCTGCTCGACCGCCGCGCGCGCCGCGGGGCTGTAGGCCGCGGCCCGCGCCGGCCTCGCGAGCAGCGCGGCGATCGCGCGCGACCGCCCCGCGTCCCGCTCCAGCGCGCGCGAGAGGCGCTCGACCTCGCGCGTGAGCCGCTCGCCCTCGCGGCGCGCGGCCACCTCCCGGCCACGCGAGCCCGACAGCATCGCCGACACCGCGATCACCGCCCCGAGCCGGTCCGCCAGGGCGCGCAGGCCGTTCACCTCCTCGAGCGTCATCGGCGACGCGCGCCGGCCCCGCGGGACGGCGAGGGCCCCGATCGGCCCCTCCGCGTCGTTCACCAGGGCCACCACGCCGACGTCGCGCTCGGTGAGCCACTCGATCAGCGGGCGCACCTCGGGCCGGCGGACCTGGACCGCCTCGGCCGCCTCGATGCGCAGCACGCGCTCCGGCTCGAGCTGGCAGAGCTCGATGAGGCGCGCCGGCACCTCCGCCCGCTCGGTGTGCGTGTAGCCGGCGCGATCGACGGTCACCCGCTCGGCCGGCGCGAGCAGGTACAGCGCCGGCGGGGCCTGCCCGGAGTAGCCGGCGTCCGACGCCTCGCGCAGCGCCGACAGCGCCGTCTCCAGCGCGGCCTCGGGCTCCGGGTTCATGGCCGCGCGCGTCGCCGCGTCGAAGGCGCCGAGCCAGCGCGCCCCCTCCGGCGCGAACCGCCGCGCGAGGGCCGGCGCCGCGAGCCCCGCGAGCGCGCAGAGCGCGCACGCGCCGAACACGGCGACGCCGATCGAGGACTGGGGCGCGCCGCGGAGCCCGAGATCGCCCCGCGGCGCCTCGTGCACCGCGTAGACCGCGAGCAGCGCCGGCGGCGTCGCGAGCGCCGCGATGGCGAGCGTGAGGCGGAGCGCGCGCGAGACCTGCGCGGCGTCGGCCGCCACGACGCAGGCGGCGACGCAGACCGCCGCCACGGCGCTCGTGACGGGCAGGATCGCCTCCGGGCGCGCGACGCCGACGAAGGCCGACGAGAGGCCGACCGCGAGCGCGGTCGCCGTGAACAGGAGCGCCGCCTCGACGCGATCGGCGACGCCGAGCTCCAGCCGCCGCGCGATGCGGACGTGCGCGAGCGCCACGAGCGTCACCGTGAGCGAGCCGAGCGACGCCGCGGAGGTCGCGTAGTCGATGAGGACCGGATCGAGCTCCGCCGCCCGCTCGGGCGCGACCGCGGAGACCGCGGGCAAGGCGACCGCCACGGTCCAGAACAGCGACGCGAACGCGGCCGCGTCGAGGCGCCGCGTGCTGGGCGGCGCCTCGAGCAGCCCGCCGAGGCCCGCGACGCGCGCGAGCGCGACCAGCGCGGCCATCGCCGCCGCCGCCGCGCCGAGGTTGCCGAGCGCGATCAGCGCGAGCCCGCCGGGGCCGCTCCGCGACGCCGCGAGCGTCGCGGCGCCCGTGAGGCAGACCGCGGCCGCGCTGCGGGCGGCCGGGTCGATGCGGTCTTCCCCGCGCGGCGGCCGCTCGATCGACCGGAGGCCGAGCGCGAGCAGCGGCGGCAGCCCGAGCAGGGCGAGCCACGCGGTCCCGTGGCCGCCGGACGCCCGGAGCGCGGCGAAGGCCGTGTAGGCGACGGCTGCCGCGGCGATCCAGAACGAGCGCCGGCTCCGCATCGCGGCGAGCGTAGCGTCTGGCCGTGGGGGCGCCAGCGAGGTGGGCTAGGTCCCACCCGCGTCGCCGCCCGCGGCGTGCCGCTCCTTCATCCTCTCAGGGGAGCGCCGCGATCCAGTCGCGCACGCACGCGACCTGCTCCGGGGTCCACGGCTGGCCGATCGGCATCTGGCTGCCGCACGGCTTCTCCGGCAAGAGCTTCAAGTAGAGGAGGCTGGCGTCCGGATCCCCCGGCACGATCAGCGTGCCCCCGCTGCACGACGCCGATCCCGGCTGGTTGATGATCCGGGTCTCCCACCCTTCCGACAGGTCGAGGTTGGCCTGAGGGGCGCTGTTCCCGTGGCAGCCGTTGAAGCCGCACGATTGCACGATCGACGACGGCGCGCCGTCGCAGCCGGCCGGGGCGCCGGTCCCGGTGGAGGTGGTCGCGGGGTCGCCGCCCCCCACGCCGGTGGTGGCCGCATCACCTCCGCCCGTGCTGCCGGGGCCCGTGCCGGTGGTGGCCGGGTCGCCGGTGCCCCCGCCGACCCCGGTGGTCGCGCCGGTCGTGGCGCCCGTGGTCGCGCCCGTCGTGGCGCCCGTGCCGCCGGTCTGCGCCTCGATGTGATCTTCGAGATCGTCGAGCGTCCCCGCGCAGCTCATGAGCAGCGCGGCGCCGCTCGCGAGGACGAGCGTGGCGGCCGCAGAGTGCCTGGAAAAGAAAGCGATCAAGGCCATAAGGAACAACCTCTCTTCAGTGAATATAGGCTCCGGCGAGCCGCACTCCAAGGTACTGGTCGGTCGCACCCCCGGCGACGTAGGCGGCGCCGAGCGGGGGATCGAACGACGAGAAGAACCTGGCGTACTCGACGAGCAACCGCGCCTCGAAGCCGCTCGCGACGGGGATCGCGACCCCGGCCATCGCGCCGATGCCCTGCACGCTCGCCCCCTCGAACCGCTCGTACACCTCGCCCGACGACAGCGGCATGAGGTAATCGGCGCCCAGCACCAGCCCGACCGAGCCGACGGGCACGCGGGTGTCCAGCCCGAGGCGCAGCAGCGTGTAGGAGACGTTCGGCACGGTCCGGGCGAGATCGCCCTCCGCGTCCATGTCGAAGGTCAGGAACCGGAGCCCGGCGTTGATCCCGAGCACGGACGACTCGCCGAGCGCGAGCCGCTCCCGGAGCCCCAGGTTGATGCGCTGGTAGGTGGTGCTGATCGGATCGCCGCCGTCCACCGCCGAGTTGAGGCCGAGCGCCTGCGCGTAGCCGGCGGTGATCCCGAGCCCCTTGAGCACCGGGATGTCCGTGGACGCGAGCGGGTACACCTCGCCGGAGATCGACAGCGCCGGTTGACCGAAGACGTCGTAGGGCCGGAGATTCGTGGTGACCGGGTCGGAGTAGCTGAACCAGCGGCCGACGAACTCGACGCCCAGCTCGACCGAGAACAGGGACGAGCCGATCGCGTGCGGCTCGCGCTCCTTGCCCTCGTCGCCGTCGTCGGACTCCTTGTCTCCGTCGTCGGACTCCCCCTCTCCCTCGCCGTCCTCGCCGTCGCCCTCGCCGCCCTCCTTGGACGTCTCCTCCTCGGGCTCGGGGGGAGGCGGCGCGACCTGCGCCAGCGTCGGGCCGAGCAGCGCGTCCAGCGCCTGCTTGCGCTCCTCGCGCGAGCCGGTGAGCGGCACCGCCTCGTTGACCGCGAGGTCGCCGTCGTTCTGGTCCACATAGATGATGTGGACCTCCTTCTTCTTCCTCTTGTTCGTCCGCGAGACGCCGAAGATCACCCCCTCCACCTTCGCCGCCTTGGCCGCCTTGCGGATGCGCTCGACGACCTTCTTCCGCTGGTTCTTCATCACCAGCGCGTTCCCGACCGGCTTCTTCTGGCCGGCGCCGCGCAGCGCCTTCCTGAACTCCTCCGGGCTCACGACCTCCAGCGTCTCGGGCATGAACGAGAGGATGTCCTCGCGGATCGCGCCCGCGTTGGGCCCCTCGATGTGGACCGCGATCGACTTCGACGCCTTGGGGGCGGCGTGCGCGACGGGCGTCATCGCCAGCGTCGCGGCCGCCGCGGCCGTCGCGGCCGAGAGCCCGAGCAGGAGCCTTCCGCACAGGCTCAGGGAAACCGACAGTGCTGTGAACCGGGTGGGCTTGCGAGCGGGCCTCTGGGCGGCCGCTGCGACGTCAGACGGGGCTTGCACGCGCGCGAGCCTACAGGCGGTAGCGCAGCAGAATCCAGCGTAATTTCAGGGGTCCGCCCGATATTTCTCGAGACACGCAGTGACGCTAGGAGTCTACGTCAACGCCGGATTCCCGCCGCCGTCTGACGCGCGACGCCGTCTCGCCCGCCGTCCCGCGATGCGCCTCAGCGCGACGAGAAAGGCCATGGCGCGATGTGCGGTCGCGACGCGACGCATCGCGGGGCCGCACGTCCCGGCACAGGGCACGTGGCCGCACGTCCCGGCACAGGGCACGTGGCCGCACGTCCCGGCACAGGGCACGTGGCCGCACGTCCCGGCACAGGGCACGTGGCCGCACGTCCCGGCACAGGGCACAGGGCACATGGCCGCACGTCCCGGCACAGGGCACGTGGCCGGTTCGACAGCGCGGCGCCGTGGCGTGAGGGCGCGGCGCCTGCGGCGGCGTGGGGCGCGCGGATCCCGCGGGGGCCGCGGTGTGCTCCGGCGGGCTCCGCGGCGCCGGGGATCCGTGACGCCGATGACACGAGGGGGAGGGGCGCCGCGCAGGGAGGGCGCGCGCGGGCGCCGCGCGCCGATTTTGGCTTCTCGTCGCGCGCCGATTTTGGCAAGTACGCCCCCATGAGCGGCCTGCTGTCTTCCGGGGAGCCTCTCCGGGGTGCGCTGCGCTCGGCGCGCGTCCCCTGCCTGTTCCTGTGCCTCGGCGCGCTCTCGATCGCGGCGTGCCGCAAGCCCGCGGACACCGCGCCGGACACCGGGGTCGTGGCCGGCGAGGGCGACGCGGGCGCCTCCGCGGCGGAGGCCCCGGCGACCGCCGGGGAGCCGCCGGCGGCCGCGCCGCCCGCGTGGCCGCCGAGCGACAGGCCGCTGCTCGGCGTCACCGGGTTCGTGGCGACCGTTTACAAGGAGCCGCGCGACACGTCGAAGAAGCTCGGCTACCTGCGCGTCGGGTCCAGGGTGCCCCGCGCCGCGGAGCCCGCTGGCACCGCGGGTTGCCCGGGCGGCTGGTACGCGATCGAGCCCCGCGGCTACCTGTGCGTCGGCGAGGACGCGACGCTCGATCTCGACGACCCCATCCTCAAGGCGGCCGGCCCGGGGCCGAACCTGCGGACCGCGCTCCCTTACCGGTACGGCTTCGTCCGCTCCGTGCTGCCCCTCTACCTGCGCGTCCCCACGGAGGCGGAGCAGATCAAGTCGGAGTTCAAGCTCGCAGAGCACCTGAAGTGGTTCGAGGAGAACAGGGCGACCGTGCAGCGGGTCATCCTCGGCGCGAACGACGTCCCGATCGACGAGCGCGGCGTGCCGCTGCCGGGCAAGCGGATCGGCGAGCTCGGCCTCGGGAAGAACTCGCTGGAGCTCGGCGAGGGCGCGCTGTTCGGCGCGGAGGGGGAGGACGATCCGATCCCGTTCTGGCTTGAGGGCGGCAAGCGCCACATCCGCAACATCAGCGACTTCAAGGTGCCGGACTACGCGGTCTTCGCCGATCGCGCGCGGCGCTTCACCGGCCTCTCGTTCATCGGATCGTTCCCGACCGGGCCGGAGTCGTTGAACCGGCGGTTCGCGATCACGACCGATCTCCGGCTCGCGCCGACCACCAAGGTCAAGCCCGACACCGGCTCTCCGTGGCACGGCGTCGATCTCACGGGGGATCTCACGCTGCCGCTCGCCTTCGTCCGGTCGCGGAGCGCGCGCGACGTCCAGATCCAGGGGGACAAGGTCGTGCCGGGCAAGGAGCTCGCGCACCGCGAGGTCCTCCCGCTGACGGGCCGGATGCGCCGGGTCGAGGGGGTGAGGTACTATCGCACCCGGGACCAGCGGTATGTCAGCCAGACGGACGTGGGGCTCGTCGTCGCCCCGTCCGCGTGGCCCGAGGTCGCCGAGAAGGGCGAGAAGTGGATCGAGGTGTCGATCTCGCACCAGACGCTCGTCATGTGGGAGGGCAAGCGCCCCGTCTATGCGACGCTGGTCTCGACCGGCCAGGCGGGGGTGGCGGATCCCAGGACCACGACGGCGACGGTGCGGGGCGTCTTTCGCATCCGCAACAAGCACATCACGGCGACGATGGACTCGAACGAATCGTCGAGCGTCGGCGGCCGCGCGAACACGACGGCCGAAAAGCCCTCGCGCGGCGCGAAGCCGGACAAGGGCGGCTCCGCGAAGCAGCGCTCCGCGAAGAAGTCGGGCGGCGGCGCGGAGAAGCAGGATCCGAAGAAGCCCCGCAAGGGCGACGGGGAGTACGGCGTCACCCGGCGTCGCGGCGAGGGGACCTACGCCCTCAAGGACGTGCCGTACATCCAGTACTTCGAGGCGGGTTACGCGATCCACGCCGCGTACTGGCACGACGTCTTCGGCATGCCGCGCAGCCACGGCTGCATCAACCTGTCGCCGATCGACGCCCACCGGCTGTTCCTGTGGACCGAGCCCAGCGTGCCGCCCGGGTGGCACGCCATCAACACGGGCGAGGAGATGGGCGAGGGGACGACGGTGATCGTGCACGAGTGAGCGCGGCGGTCACTCGCCTCGGCCGCTCGAGGGGGCGCGTCGCGGCGCGGCGCGGAGGAGGTCGTCGAGCGCCTGGTCCGCGGGGGCGGCGAGGCGGTCGAGCAGCGCGGCGAGCCGCGCGTGCTGCTCGGGCGTGAACGGGGGGAGGCCGAACCGCGCGCGCACGCCCGCGAGGCGCAGCGTGAGCCCGGCGCCGTCCTGGTAGCCGGCGATCCACGGCCCGCGGGCCAGCTCGTCGCAGATCCGCCGGAGGCGCGCCTCGAAGGCGGCGCGCTCCGGGGGTTCGCCCGCGGGCGAGGGGGCGCGTCGCTGGAAGTGGTGGAGGGAGGCCGCGGCGTCGCCCGGCGCGCCGTCGATGGCCGCGAGCCCGACGCGGACGTCGTCGAGCACGGGGGCGAGCCCGGTCCTGCGCAGGAGCGCGCCGTCGAGGCACATCTCCCAGAGCACGTGGGCGAAGAGCCCGAGGCGCGGCGCGCCGGGGGCGGCGGCGGGCAGCGCCTCGGCGAGGCGGCGCTCTCCGTCGAGGAAGACGGGCGCGGCGTGGAACCAGCGGTCGAGGGCGACGTGGTGATCGATGCCCGCGAGCACCTCGGCGAGGCCGCGCTCCGGGGAGGAGGGGGGCTCGACGGCCCGCGAGGGCCTCACGCGGCGATCGGCCATGCGCCAGAGGTCGGGGAGCATCGCCCCCGCGCCGGCTTCGGCGGAGCCGAGATCGCGCGCGGCGAGGTGGCGATGAAGCAGGAAGTTCATGCGTTCAGGATGGCGTCGCCGGACGGGTGGGTCGACGGTAAACCGATGCGCCGCGCTCTCCCGAGGATGGAGCTCTTCGAGTGGAACGATTCGCCGTGGTCTCCTGGTCCATTGCGCGAGCTGATCATCGAGTCGCTGAGCCGGACCCTCCGGTGGGGGGGGATGCTGCGCGGCCTGATCGCGCCGTTCCGGGCCTTCCTGGGCGCCTCGGGGGCGCAGGAGGTCCTCGAGCTCGGGGCGGGCGCGGCGGGGCCGTCGGAGGTGCTCATCGACGAGCTCCTGCGCGCGGGCGCGACGCCGCCGCGGTTCGTGCTGACGGATCTGATGCCGCAGCCGGAGGTGTGGGAGGAGATCGCCGCGCGGAGCCCGTCGTTCGTCGCCTTCGAGCGGTCCCCGGTGGACGCGACGCGGATCCCACCGGCGCTCGCCGAGGGGCGCGCGCGCGTGATGATCAACGCGTTCCATCATTTTCCCCCGGCGCTCGCGCGCGCCATCCTGGCGGACGCGGCGCGCGGCTCGGAGGGCATCTTCGTGTCGGAGGGGTTCGAGCGGAACCCGATGGGGTTCTTGCCGATGGTGCCGGTCGGCGTCGCGGCGCTGCTCGCGAACCCTCTCCTCACGCGGAGATCCCGCCTCGCGAAGGCGTGGCTCACGTGGGGGACCCCGCTCGCGATCGCGGCGAGCGCGTGGGACGGGGTGGTGAGCACGTTGCGCGTCTATTCCGAGGAGGAGCTGAGGGAGATGGTCTCTCCGCTCGGGGGGCGATTCCGGTGGGAGTACGGGACGTATCCGGCTCCGCTGGGGGGAGAGGGGTACTATTTCTACGGCGTTCCCGCGCGGCCAGCCGGGGAGTGATTCGCTCCTCCGCCGTCTCCCGTCTTCCGTCTCCCGTCTCCCGTCTCCCGTCTCCCGTCTCCCGTCTCCCGTCTCCCGTCTCCCGTCTCCCGTCTCCCGTCTTCCGTCTCCCGTCTCCCGTCTTCCGTCTGGCCTCCGCGTCCTCGTGCGCGTGCGCGTGCGCGTGCGCGTTCACGACGTCTCGTCATCGTCCTCATCCCCCCGTCCACGTCTTGACGCGCGCCGGGCCTCGGCGCCCCTCTCAAAACCTCACGTCGCCATGCGGCCAAGGCCACCGCATCCCATCGTTGCTCCTCATCACGGCCAACCCGGTGTACATGTCCCCGCACACCGTGGCGAAGCTCACCTCATCATCGCTCGCATCCACCCGCGGGCGAAGGTCGTCCCTCCCCGGGGCCCCTGTCGGACCGGCCCGAGGCGGCCACGGAGCTTGCCCGCACGACCGCCGCGGTGAGCACGCAGGCGCTGCCCGGAACGCTGCTCGACGGGCTCGCGCGTGGGGGGCTCCCCTTCGGCCTGACGCCCACGGCGCGGGCCCCCACGCGCGCGCCGCGCACCTGCGCAGGGCCCTCGCGTGCGCGGGGGGAACCACCGTCCTCCTCGGCCTGCCACCGGGGCAAGAGGTGGTGGCGCACGTCCGGCAGGCCGTCGCCCGATCGGGCATCCACCTCGTGCGCGCGGCGTGAGGAGAGCTATGTCCTTGGCCATCATGAGCCCCCCCGAGACCGGGCGCGCCGCCGCGCCGCTCGCGCAGATGTTCGCCCCGACGCTCGCGAGCGACGAGGAGCGCTTGCTCGACGCGCGCGTCACCCTGCTCCTCCAGCGCTTTCTGGGCTCGGAGCGGGTGACGAGCGACGTCCCGTTCGAGGCGCTCGGCGACCTCCTCCCGGGCGCCGGGGCGCCCGCGGCGCCGGCGCTCCCCGGGGACTACGTGGCGCGCGTGATCGAGCCGATCGTCGAGCACTCCATCAACACGGCCTCGCCCCGGTTCATCGGCCACATGACGACCGCGCTGCCGTACTTCGTGCGGCCGCTCAGCCGGCTCATCGCCGGGCTCAACCAGAACCCGGTGAAGGTGGAGACGGCGAAGTCCGTGACGCCGCTGGAGCGCGAGGCGCTGGCGACGCTGCACCGCCTGGTCTACGACCGGGCGGACGGGTTCTACCGGGAGCACGCGCAGGCGCGCGAGCGCACGCTGGGCATCCTCACGGGCGGCGGGACGGCGGCGAACATCACGGCGCTGTGGATCGCGCGCAACGCGGCGCTCGGGCCGCGGGGCGAGCTCGGCGGCGTGGAGCGCGAGGGGCTCGCGGCGGCGCTCGCGGATCGCGGCCATCGCCGGGCCGTGATCCTCGGCTCGGCGCTGATGCACTACTCGATGGAGAAGGCGGCGGACGTGCTCGGCCTGGGGATCTCGGGCCTCGACCGCGTCGAGGTCGACCGTCGCGGCCGGGTGCGGGTCGAGCGGCTCCGGCGGGCGCTCGAGGAGCACCGGGCGCGCGGCGATCTGGTGCTCGCGGTGGTGGGCGTGGCCGGCGCGACGGACACGGGGTCGATCGATCCCCTGGACGAGCTCGCCGCGCTCGCGGGCGAGGCCGGGGTGCATTTCCACGTGGACGCGGCGTGGGGCGGGCCGCTCCTGTTCTCGCGGCGGCACCGGGGCAAGCTCGCCGGGATCGAGCGGGCCGACACGGTGACGATCGACGGGCACAAGCAGCTCTACTTGCCGATGGGGATCGGCGCGGTGGTGATGCGGGCGCCCGACGCGGCGCGCGCGATCGAGAAGCAGGCGCCGTACATCATCCGGCGGGGCTCCCCGGATCTCGGGCGGCGCTCGCTCGAGGGGTCCCGGCCCGCGATGGCGCTGCTCCTGCACGCGGGGCTGCACCTCATCGGCGGCGACGCGTACGAGGCGCTCATCGACGCGGGCGTGGCGCGGGCGGGGGCGCTGGCCGCGGCGATCCGGCGGCGCCCCGCGTTCGAGCTGCTCTGCGAGCCGGACGCCAACATCGTCAACTACCGTTACCTGCCGCCCGCGCTCCGCGGCGCCCGGGCGCGGTGGTCCCCGGCGGACATGGAGGCCGTCGACGCGGCGAACCTGCGCCTGCAGGAGGCGCAGTCGCGCGCGGGCAGGAGCTTCGTGTCGCGCACGACGCTCGCGCACACCGGGCGCGGCGGGGGCGCGCCCGTCGTCTCGCTGCGCGCCGTGCTGGCCAACCCGCTGACGACCGAGGCGCAGCTCGAGGAGGTCCTCGACGAGCAGGAGGCGCTCGCGCGCGCGCTGGAGGGGGGCGGCGGCCCGTGATGGCGCCGCCGCGCCGCGCGGCCCGCGCCGGGCGGGCGGGGCCGGCGGCCCGGAACGGCGCGGCCCCGGTGCCCTCCCTGTAGTTCCCCGGGCGGAGGCGGCGTCGGCGTGATGGCGCGGGCGCGGCGCCGGTTCAGACCGGCGCGTTCATCGGCTCCGCCGGTCCGGGCGCCGGAGCAGCGGTCGCGGGCGCCGGAGCAGCGGTCGCGGGCGCCGGCGCCTCGGGCGCGGGCGCGGCGGTGCTGCCGCGGCGCTTCGGGCGGAGCCTGCGGAGGGCGTTGCGGAACGAGGCCGCGCTGAAGCGGCGCTTCGCTTCCGGGATATCCCAGCAGGCGTTGACGCCCGCGGCGCGCGCCTCGTGCCCGAGCAGCGTGGCATAGGTCACGACGGTGTTGCGGAGGGCCATCGCCTCCTCGCGGCTCCGCAGCCCGAGGATGCCGAGCAGGTCGCGGCCGCTCGCCTCGTCGAGCAGGACGCCGCCCTCCCGCAGGAAGTCGTCAGTGAGGCCGACGGGCGCGAGGCGGGCCTGATGCTGCCTCGCCAGCCGGAGCAGCATGCCGAGATCGCTGACCTCCTCGTCGAGCGTGCCGCTCGAGTTGACGTCGGCGAACTGCTCGGCGGCGTCCGGCTCGAAGACGAACGCCTGATCGGCGAACGCCTTGAGTCGCGCGCGCCACGGTCGGCTCGCCTTGATCACCTCCTCGACGGCCCGGACCTGATAGGCGCCGGTGCGCTTGCCCTCGCCGAACCAGAGGTTCGCCGTGTCGAGGAGCTGGATGGCGCCGCGGAGGAGCGCGCGCCGCTCCGGGCCATAAGCCTTGCTCGCGAGCTGCGCCTCGTACTGGGCGACCGTCAGGTAGAGATCCCTGAGCTCGATCAGCGTGGTCGAGATGGGCTGACTCGGCTCCATGACCTCGCGGATGATACGGTCCATCTCGGGGCGCGCCTCCGCGAGGAGCGCCTGGAACTCCGCGGGTGCGGCGGCCGCCCGCGTCTCTTTCAGGATCGCGAGCTGCTCTTGCGATAATTCAATCCCCATTGCCTACCTCCCTGTTGTGGTGGCCAGCGGGCGGTCGTAGCACGACAGCAATGCCTGTCACGGCGGGAGTGCGCCGTGGAGGTATGAAAGCAAGGTTTCGTCGGCTCCGGGATGCAATGGTATCTCGCGGGTGCGGGGCGCGGCGCGAGATCGGCTGTGGGCGGCCGGCGATCGGGCACGAAGAGCGCGGGGGGGCACGCCGGAGGCGCGCGGGACGCGCCCAGCGGGGCGGGGAAGGTGCACCAGCAGCTCGGGGGAGCGCGCCAGCGGGGCGGGGGAGCGCGCCAGCGGGGCGGGGGAGCGCGCCAGCGGGGCGGGGGAGCTGTACCAGCAGCTCGGGAGAGCTGCACCAGCAGCTCGGGGGAGCTGGCCAGCAGCTCGAGGGAGCTGCACCAGCGCGGCCGGGGAGCGTCCCGGCAGCTCGGGGGAGGCGTCACAGCGCCTGCTGGGAGCTGTCCCTGGCTTGCTGGCGGGTGTACGAGCGGAGCCCTGGTAACAGTTCTGACCGGGAGCAGCGGTGACATTTCCTTGAGCTACGGGCCCCTGCTCCGGGAGGACTGGGAACAGGGGCCGGATCCTCGTCGACGCGACACGCTCACCGCGCTCTCTCGGACCGCCAGGATCTATACACGAACCGCTTCCCGCGGTCTCGGTACACGCGAGCCTCTCCTCACGTTCCGGCGTGAGTGCGCGCAGGTCACCGTGCCTTGGCGAGCTGCAGCTCCTTGTTCTTCAAGGTGACCTGCGCGAGCAGAACCGGCCCGTAGTACAGCTCCCAGACGTCGTCGGCGATCGGAAGCAGCCCCACGGGTTCGTTGGCGATCAGCTTGGAGACGAAGGTGTTCGCGCCACCGAACTGAAGCCGACCCATGTCCCCCACGCGTCGCACGGCCATCGTGTCCGGATACTCCGGCGAGGAGGGCTTGCTCGGCATCGTCCGCCGCGACGGCGTGTAGCGCGAAGCCGGCGTCCTCTGGCCGAGCGCCTCGTGAGGCCGCTGGTCATTGTACTCGTGCCGGAAGCGGTCGAAGACGCGCTGCTGCGCCGCGAGCGTGGCTTCGGGCGGCGATGTCGCCTCCGCCTTCAGCGTCTTGTGCATGCGCTCGTGCCGGCCGTTCTGCTGCGGTTTGCCGGGCTCAATGCGCTCGGGAACCACGCCGAGCTTGATCCAGCTCACCGACAGCGCCGAGAGCCCTCCAATGCCCTGCGTGGCGAACGGCGGGCCGTTATCGGAGCGGATACGATTCGGCAGCCCAAACTCGCGGAACGCGCGCTCGAAGTGCGGCCGCACCGAGGCCTCGTCCGGCTTCGCTACGCCCTCGCATTTGAGCAAGTACCGCGACGCCTGGTCCGTCAACGTCAGCGGGTGGCACCGGGTCTTGTCGCCAAGCGCGAAATGCCCCTTGAAATCGGCGCACCATGTGTCATTAGGCTGCTCCGCTGGAGCCAGCGTCGACGGCATCGCTGACGTCGGCATCACCACGCGGCGCCGCCGGGGCCGGATCAGCCCGTGTTTCTTGAGCAGCTCGCCGATGGTGCTCGTCGCCGGCAGCCCCTCAAGGCCCATGCTCTCCAGCCGGGCGCGCAGCTTCTTCGGACCCCAGGTGGGTCGCTCCTTCCGCAGCTCGACCAGCGCGTTGACGATCGCCGCTGGCGTCGCATGCGGGAACGTGTGCGCCACGGGCCGCCGCTCCTCCAGACCACGAGGTCCGGCTTGCTCGTAACGCTCCACCCACTTGTACCCCGTCTTCCGGCTGATGCCGAACCGTCGGCACAGCTCCGCGAACGTCTCGTCCGACTCGTTGACCTGCGCGATGAACTGAAGCCTCTCGTCCACTGAACATGTCTCTTTCCAGGGCACCAGCGATCCTCCGTCGCCGACCCTCTACGACATGTGTCACCCAGGCTCCCGGTCCGTCCGGGTGCTACCCAGGCTCCCGGTCTGAACCGTTACCCAGGCCACCGGTCCGTACCGTCTCGTTCATCCCCGTCCGCATCGCTCCATGCCGGGAGCGACGTAGCCGGTGCATGACGTAAGGGGGGATCCGGACCCGAGCGGCGGCATGGCGCTGGCCACCCACCCGTACCGCACGCTATGGGCGGATGCGCTCTTCGCGTTCGGCGTTATGCCGTGCGTGAAAGCGATGGATCCTTGCCCCGGATCAGAGACTGTGTCTTCCGCCGTCTTGCGTCCGGCCTCCTCTTGATGGGCATCATGCCATGATGTAACAGGGGTGGCCCTCTCGCCCGTGGATCCATCGGGCCTCGCGTGAAGGTGGACCGGTGCTGGAGACAGGAGACGCGAACG
Source organism: Sorangium cellulosum (assembly GCF_004135735.1). Taxonomy (GTDB): domain Bacteria; phylum Myxococcota_A; class Polyangia; order Polyangiales; family Polyangiaceae; genus Sorangium; species Sorangium cellulosum_F. The sequence goes on from NZ_CP012670.1 coordinate 3,467,214, forward strand.
ATGAGCAAAGACCCTCACGCGAAGCGATTCGAGATCCAGCGGCTCGTCGAGCGGTCGCTCGATCTGGCAAGGCATGCGCTCTTGCAACAGGGCTCGTTCCTCCCCGGGTTCATCGCCGTCCAGCCCTCCGGCAAGTATGACATCGGGGTGGCTGCGCAGGGCGGCAACGAGGGATGGAACCTGCTCATCACCGCGCTGAGGCAGAAAGCATCGGCAAAGCAGATCAGAGCGGCCGCCGTTTATCGGGATGTGAAGGTCCGCGCCCGAGGCGCAACGGAGGATATCGACGCCGTTCAGGTCGTGGCAGAGCTCGCGTCCGGGGAGGCGTGTAACGTGTTCCAGATCTACCGCCTGGGCGACGAAACGCTGGTCTTCGAGGAGGGGCGGGAGGTCGAGCTCGTCCCCTCCGTCATCTTCGCGGAGTCCGATCGAAGCACGCCTGGCACCAGGCGGTGGTGGGAATTCTGGAAGTGAGCTCCCCTCCGCTTGCCAAGGTCGTCGCACCGTGAACGAGTCGGGCCCCTCCTTCTCCCCGCATCTGCCCGGGTAGGCCCCACGACATCGAGCGGTGGACGATCGGAACGTCCCTCCCGGCGCCGTCGCCCTCCCGCGCGCGCAGGCGCCCACCGGTGCTATAGGGCGATCTCGCCTGGCCATCGGGCACGCCGGCGCCGTCGTTGCCCCGGAGGCCTTCAGCCCTCGTGCCGGAGGACTGCACCCATGACGGGTTCAAGATCGCATTACGTTGTCGCGTTGTCTTTTCTCATGGGCTCGGCGTTTTTTTACGCCTGCGGGGAGGAGATCTACACGGGAGGGCTCTGCGCCGAGACGGACGATTGCCACTCGGAGTACCAGAACGTTCCGGGAACCATCTGCGTCGGCGGCCAGTGCGTCTGCTGGGAGCCGGGCACGGGCATCTGCTGCGCGCGTGGCCAGGAGGAGCCCAACTGCATCCTCGAGTGCCGGCCGTGCCACGAGTGCGGCGTGAGGCCGGCGGAGTGCGAGGGGATCCCCGAGCCGCCGGGGTGGTGCGACACCGACGCGGACTGCCCCGGGCCGCCGGACGCGGTGTGCGGCATGGGGCGATGTGTGGAGAATCGGTGCGAGCTCGTCATCCACCAGGGGCCGATCGCGTCCCAGATCCAGGGCGACTGCAAGGAGGTGCACTGCACGGCCGGAGGGAAGCTCGTGGAGCTGCCCACCATCCTCGACCCGTACGATGACGGCAACCAGTGCACCCTGGACACCTGCGACAACGGTACGCCGCGCAATCCGTCGTTCTACCGCGTGGCCTGTCCGCTCATCGGCGACGGCTTCTGCCACAAGGGGCAGTGCGTCGAGTGCTACAGCGGCGATCCCACCATGAACGAATGCCCCGCGGGGTACGGCTGTGACCACGTGCTCTGCGTGCCGGTCCACTGCGTCGACAACCAGATCAGCCCCGGGGAGACCGATCGGGACTGCGGCGGCCCATGCCGCCCGTGCGCCACCGGGCTGCGCTGCGCGAGGAGCTCGGACTGCGAGGACGGCGTGTGCCGCGCGGGCGTCTGCCGGCTCCCGGCCTGCGACGACGGCGCGAAGAACGGCCCCGAGACCGGAAAGGACTGCGGCGGCGGATGCCCCCGCCGCTGCCCCGCGGGCGAGGGCTGTCTCACCGGCGCCGACTGCGAGAGCGGCGTCTGCTGGGCCGGCGCCTGCCAGGCGCCCACCTGCACCGACGGCATCGAGAACGGAGACGAGCTCGGGATCGACTGCGGCGGCGAGCTCTGCAACAGCGCGTGCCCCGAAGACTGACCCGGCACGCCCTCCTCGAACGGCTCACAGCACCTCCGCATGGCCTACCTACCATCCGTACGGCCCACAGCGCCTCCGCACGATCTGCCCCCATCCGCACGGCCTACCCCCAGTAGCCCAGAGGCCCACCCCCCCAACGCCAACACGCCTGACGCGCCGCGCGACGCGCTCGCCGCGCGACGCGCTCCTCCTCTCCGCGCTCCCCCTCGCCGCCGGCCGTCTCCGCTGTTTGCCTCTCTTGCTCGTCGTTCCGCGCAGCAGGTAGCCTAGGCAACTGATGCAGGCCAGCGACCCATTCGGCTGGGTAGGGTCGATCATCGATGGCCAGTTCGCCGTCGAGGCCCTCGCCGGCGAGGGCGCGTTCGGCGTCGTCTACAAGGCCAGACACCTCGGCTTCGACGCGCCCGTCGCGGTCAAATGCCTCAAGATCCCCACCGGCCTGAGCGCCGACCAGCAGGAGGCGTTCCTCGCCAAGTTCCGCGAGGAGGCGCGCCTGCTCCACCAGCTCTCGCGCCGCACCACGGGCATCGTCCAGGCGCTCGACATCGGCGCCGCCGCCGCCCCCAAGGGGCCCTGGACGCCGTACATCGTCATGGAGTGGCTCGACGGCGAGACGCTGGAGCAGGACCTCCGGCGCCGCCGCGCCGATGACCTCCCGCCCCGGAGCCTCGACGAGGCCATCCGGCTCCTCGCGCCGGTCGCCTCCGCCCTCGCCGTCGCCCACGACGCCCACGTCTCCCACCGCGACGTCAAACCCGCCAACCTGTTCCTCCTCGGCGACCGCACCAAGGTCCTCGACTTCGGCCTCGCCAAGGTCTTCGCCGAGACGCCCACGTTCGCTGACGCGCTCGTCCAGACCGGACGGACGTTCCGCGCCTTCACGCCGCAGTACGGCGCGCCGGAGCAGTTCAGCGCGCGGTTCGGCGCGACCGGGCCGTGGACCGACGTCTACGCGATGGCCCTCATCCTCGTCGAGGTCGCCAGCGGTCAGCCCGCCCTCTCCGGCAGCGACGTCATCCAGCTCTTCGTCGCGTCGAGCGACGAGGCGATCCGGCCGGGCCTCCGCGCCCGCGGCGTGAGCGCGAGCGCCGAGATCGAGGCGGTCGTCGGCCGCGCGCTCGCGATCAACCCGTCGCAGCGGTTCCACCACCTCGGCGAGATGTGGGCCGCCCTCGAGGCCGCCCAGCGCACCAGCGTCGTCGTGGTGGCGCGCGACACCCTGCGCGCGCCCGCTCCCGCCCCGGACGGCTCGGACTGCGCGAACGGCGTCCATGACGCGCCGTTCGACCTCGACGCCCTGCGCGTGCCGCCGCTGCCGCCGCCGCCGTCGCTCCCGCCGGTGCCGCCGCCGTCGCTGCCGCCGCCGTCGCTGCCGCCGCCGACCCCGATGTCCTCGCGCTGGGCGCCGGAGAGCAGCGGGGTGCGAGGGAGCGTGAGCCCCGACCGCAGCTCGCTCAGGAGCCGCGCCATGCCCCCGTCCGAGGGCGGAGAGCACCGGATCTGCACCGTCCTCTTCGCCGATCTCTCCGAGGCGACCGGGCTGTCGTCGCGGCTCGATCCCGAGGACGTCAAGGACGTCGTCGACCGCTGTTACGAGGCGCTCGCGGAGCACGTCGAGCAGATGCACGGGATCGTCGAGCGGCCCATCGGCGGGCGCGTCATGGCCGTCTTCGGCGTCCCGCGCGCGACCGACTGCGACGCCGAGCGCGCGATCCTCGCGGCGCTCGGGGCGCAGGCCGCGATCCCGCGCCTCGCGCTGCCGCGCGCGGCGCGCGCCGCCCGGCTCGCGGTGCGCTTCGGGATCACGACAGGGAGGGTCTTCGTCGGCGTCGGGGGCTCGGCGCGCCAGGATCTCGCCGTCATCGGCGACGCCGTGGACGGCGCCGCGCGTCTCCAGCAGCTCGCGCCGCGCGGCGCGATCCTGATCGGCCGCGATACGCACCGCCTCGTCCGCGGGCGCTTCCAGGTCGAGCCGGTCGAGGCGAGCGCGCCCGCGAGCCGCGCCGCGCCGTCCGGGCCGGAGCCGCCCGCGCGCGGCGCGGCGCCGCCGATCTACCGCGTGCTCGGCGAGGCGCCGCTCCACCGCGCGTTCCCGCCGTCCGACTTCCACGGGCTCGCGACGCGCCTCGTCGGGCGAGGCGCGGAGATGCAGCGCCTCTGCGATCTCGTGGAGACCGCGTTCCACGAGCGGCGGCCGCGGCTCGTCACGCTGGTCGGCCCGCCCGGCGTGGGCCGGACGCGGATGCTCGCCGAGCTGTCCGCGGGCCTCGGCGGCGGCGGGCACGGGACCCGCGCGCCGTCCTCCGCGCGCGGTCTCGCGGGCGAGGAGGACGGCGCGCCGATCGTCCTCTCGGCGCCGTGCTCGGCGCTCGCGCGGGAGGCGAGCTACAGCCTCGCCGGCGCGCTGCTGCGCCGGTGGTTCGGGATCCTCGAGGCCGATCCGGCCCAGGTCATCCTGCACAAGCTGCGGCGCGGCCTGCGCTGGCTCCGGCTCCGCACCGCGCGCGCCCGCGCGGCGCAGGGCGGAGGCGACGACGTCGCCGCGGCCGCCGCGCTCGCGGGCGCCCCGTCGAGCCCGACCGGGACGCCGGCGATCCCGCCGCGGGGGCCGCGCAGCGCCCCCGGGTGCGGGCGCGGCGCGCCGTCGTCGGCGCGGGGCGTGGACGAGGACATGCTCGACTCCGGCGGGCCGCTGTCGAGGCCGCTCGAGGCGCGCGGCCCCGAGGACCTCGTCGCCCGGCTCTCGGCCCTGCTGGGCGCGCGGCCTGCGCCCGCCGGGCTCCTCGACGCCGCGGCGCGCGGCGGCGCCATCGCGCGGCAGCGGATCGCCTTCGCGCTCGCGCAGCTCCTCGCCTTCGCGCTCGATCGCGCGCCGCTCCTGATCCTGCTCGACGACGTGCAGTGGGCCGACGACGCAACGCTCGACCTGCTCGAGGAGCTCGTGGCGCAGGCCGACGGGCGGCCGCTCTGCGTGGTGTGCGCCGCGCGCCCCGAGCTCTACGAGCGCCGCCCGGACTGGGGCCTGGGCAAGGAGGCGCACGCGCGCGTCGACGCGCTCCCGCTCGCCCGGCGGCACACCGAGGAGATGATCCGCGATCGGCTCCGCCTCGCGCGCGAGGTCAGGCCCGAGCTCGTGCGCGCCCTGGCCGAGCGCGCCGAGGGCAACCCGCGCTCCCTGGACGAGACGCTCGCGCTCCTCGTGGACTCCGGCGTCATCGAGGCCTGCGGGGGCGCGTGGCGCGTCCGCGCGGAGGCGCCGGGGGACCTGGGCCTTCCGCCCGCGGTGCAGGTCGCCGTCCAGGCCCGCCTCGACCGCCTCGACGCCGACGCGCGCGCCCTCCTCGCCCAGGCCGCGGTCGTCGGCCGGACCTTCTGGGAGGGCGCGGTCGAGCGGCTAAGGAACGACGCCCCGCCGGCGCGCTCGCCGATGTCGAGCGAGCGCATCCTCGCGGAGCTCCAGGATCTCGATCCGCCGTTCTCGGTGCGCCACCCGGGCGTCGCGTCCACGGCCGAGCTGCTCGCGCGCCTGTGCGAGCGCGGGCTGATCCGGCTCCGCGCCCCGGCGACGATCCCGGGGGAGCGCGAGTACGTGTTCGCGGAGCAGGCGACGCGCGAGGTCGCCTACGAGACGCTGAGCCTGAAGGTCCGGCGGCGGATGCACCTGCTCGTCGCCGGCTGGCTGGCGCAGCGCGCGCCGGGCGACGCGGGCGCCGCGCTCGTCGCCTACCACTATGATCGCGGCGGCGATCTGCGCGCGGCGTCGGCGGCGTACGCCCGCGCCGCGTCGTACGCCGCCGCGGCCGGCGAGAGCGCCGAGGCGATGCGCCACGTGGCGCGCGCCCGCGCGCTCGACGACGAGCGCGAGGCCGACGAGGCGCTCTAGGCCGAGGTCGGCCGCCGGGCAGCGCGGGGGGGGCGCGCGCCGACCTCGCGCGCGTCGCGCGGGTCGTGGTAGCGTTTTGTCCGTGTCGGGGAGGATTTCTTCTGCACGCGTCGCCGGTGCTCAGCCCCCGCGCGGCGCGGGGGGCGCGCGATGATCTCCGAGGCGTGCGGGATCGCCGCGTGGCCTTCGAGCCTCGTGGTCGAGGAGGTGCAGCGGCACAAGAGCGCGCTCATCGACGAGGCGCTGCGCAGGCGCGCCGAGGGCGGCGAGCCGCTCGCGCGCGTGGCGTTCCGCGGCGCGCTGTACTGGCAGCGGTGGCTCCTGACGAAGGAGCCGGGGCTCCACGAGGAGGCGCGCGTCGTCTCCGGGCTCGAGTTCGCCCGCGAGGCCGGCGACTGGAAGGAGGCCGATCTGCTGGTCGCGCACGCCGACGCGTCGCGCGCGCTCGCGGAGCTGCCGTTCGTCGAGCACTGGAAGCGGCTCGTCGCGGAGCACCTGCCGGAGCAGGTCAGCGACGAGCAGGAGCTCGAGGAGGCGTTCCAGGGCTTCCGGCGGCACCCGAGCGAGGAGGCGGCGGACAACGTGAAGCGCTGCGCGGGCCGCATCGCGCCGCTCGGCTCGCCGGTGCCGGTGCACACGATCCTCGCGCGCGTGGCGATCGGCCTCGGCCGCACCGACGAGGCGGAGTTCCACCTCGCGGCGCTCGTCGTCTGCCGCCCGCTCTGGATCCCGTACGTGGTGCAGCTCGCCGAGCACCAGGCGAAGCTCGATCTCCCGCGCGCCCTCCGCTCCATCGAGACGGCGCGCTCGCTGTTCGGCCCCGACTTCTGGCTGCCTTTGTAGCCGCCCCGGCCGCGTCCTCCCGGGGCGTCAGGTGCTCGCCAGCGTCCGCATCCAGCCGCTGATCCGCGTCCCTGCCGGCTTCGGCCACCCCATCCTGGCGAACCGCTCGAGGAGCTGCGGCGTGTGGTCCCCCGTGCGGCTGTCCTTGAACGCCGCACGCGCCGCGTCGAGCTCGCGCGCCGCCTCGTGGAAGCGCCCCTCGTGGTACGCGAGCCACGCGAGCGTCAGGTGCCGGTGCTGCCGCGGCTCCGCCTCGGACAGCGCCACCGCCTCGCACGCCAGGAGGTGCTCGCGCGCGAGCTCCGCGTCCCCGCGGTGCAGCGCGATCTGCGCGAAGAGCAGCCGCGCCTCCACGAGGCCCCACGGGTCCGCGAGCCGCTCGAAGATCCGGCCGGCCGCGAGCGCGTGCTCCTCGGCGAGCTCCGGCCCGCCCGCGTCGAGCGCGACCATCGAGAGCAGCCGCTCGCTCCCCGCCTCGCCGCGCGGGTTCGCCAGGTCGCGGAAGCTCTGCCGCGCCGCGAGCGCGCCCGCGCGCGCCGCCTCGAAGCGGCCGGCGCGGTGGTCCGCGTGCGAGAGCGCGAGGTCGCACTGCGCGAGCCCGAGCCGGTAGCCGATGGCGTCGAAGTCGGCGCGCGCGGTCGTGAGCAGCGCGCGCGACGCCTCGGAGAGCGCCCCGGCCTGCTCGACCATGCTCTGCAGGAGCAGGCACTGCGCCCGGCCGAGCCGGTCGCCGATCTCCGTGAACCGCGAGGCCCCCGACACGAGCACCGCCCGCGCCCGCGCGTGCTCGCCGAGCAGGTAGTCGATCTCCCCGAGCAGCACCTCGCACTGCGCCTGCCCGTGGGTGTGGCCGATCTCGTCGAAGATCGCGTGCGCCCGCGCCACCAGCCGCCGGCCCTGCGCCTCCGCGCCGAGATCCGACGCGATGTGCCCGAGCAGGCGCAGGCAGTGCGCCTGGTTCTCCCGGTCGCCCGCCTGCTCGAAGATGCGCCGCGCGTCGTCCGCGTCGCGCCGCGCCTCGTCGAGCCGGCCCGCCAGCCGGAGCGCCTCGGCCCGGAAGCGCAGCTGCGTCCCGAGCCGCGTCCCGGTCAGGACCGGCCGCGCCTCCGCGGCGCCCCGGAGCCCCGGGCGCGAGTCGCTGCCCCCGGGCAGCTTGCCGTCGAGCACCGCGAGATCGCGCAGCGTCGCGGAGATGTCGCGCGTGCTCTGCCAGTGCGCCGCCACGTGCGCGTGCATGAGCGCCGCCGCCTCGTCCGTGTCGCCGGCGCGCAGGAGGCTGACCACCCGGTGGCGGAGGATGCGGCGGCTCGACGCGAACGGGTGCGCGCCGAGCGCGTCGGCGGCGGCGCGGAAGACGCGCCTCGCGTCCGGCTCGACGAAGAGCTGCGAGAGCAGGTGCTCCTGGAGCAGCGCGTGCGGCCAGCGGAGGCGGTCGCCCACGGCGAGGAGGATCTGCGCGCGCTGCATCGCCGCGATCGCGCGGTCCGCGGGCAGGTCGAGCGACGTGAGCTGCGCGCGCAGGAGCTCGCGCCGGATGTCGCCGCCGAGCGCGGCGGCGGCGCGCGCGCCGGCCCGCAGATCCTCGGGCAGCGCCGCGAGCCGCTCCTCCCAGAGGTCGGCCGTGGTCGCGGCCTGCACGGCCATCGACGCCCTCGGCACGAAGTACTTGCCCGCGCGGAGCTGGAGGTGGCCGCCGCTCGCCCACGCGTGCAGGAGCTGCAGCGCGAAGAGCGGGTTGCCCTTGCTCCGGGCCGTCGCCGCCTCGGCCGCCGCGTCGTCGAGCGGCAGCGTCTCCCGCAGGAGCGCGTGCGTCTGCGCCGGGTTCAGCGGGGCGACGTCGAGCCGCTCCCCGCCGTAGGCCGCGAGCGCCCCCTCGATCCGCCGCGCCGCCGCCGGGTCGCACTCGACCGCCTCGCTCCGGACCGTCGCCACGACGAGCAGCCCGAGGCCCGGCGCGTCGCGGTGGATCGTGAGCAGGCCCTCGAACGTCGTGGGCGAGGCGTAGTGGAGATCGTCGAGCCAGAGCAGCACGGGCCGGTCGCGGCCGATCCGCTCCAGGGTCTTGCGGATGATCAGCCAGCGGAGCTCGGGCCGGTCGAGGCGGAAGCGCTTGCCCGTCGGCCCGACCGCCTCGCTGCCCGGCGGCGACGGCTTGATCCACTCGGCCGTCGCCGCGACCCACGTCTTGCCGACCTCGTCCTCGGGCGCGACCTCCCAGAGGTTCATCAGGACCTTCTCGACGATCTCGCGCTCGGCCCGATCCAGCCGGTAGTGCTGGGTCACGGCGCCGAGGACGCCGTCGAGCGGCGCCGCGATCCGCCGGTAGCGCGCGCGCAGCGGCACCATGAGCGCGCGCTCGTGGACCTCCTCGCAGAGCCACTCGGCGAGCCGGCTCTTGCCGACGCCGGCCTCGCCCGCGAGCAGGACGAACCGGTGCAGCGGCTTCGGCGCGTCGACCACCTCGGCCACGACCTCCATGAGGCGCGCCCGCTCGCCGGCGCGCGCGACGAACGGGCTCGGCCGGAGCGCGAGCAGCCCGGTCGTCGTCACGGACGGCGGCGGATCCTCGCTCGGCGGCTCGACGAGGTCGGGCGTGAGCAGCTCCTTGCGGCTCGGGGGCAAGCGGCCGCTCGTCAGCAGGGCGAGCGGCAGGGGCGTGGCGGCCGCGCTCACGTTCTTGCGCGGCTCGAACCGCTTCCAGACGCGCCGCGCGTCGCCCGCGAAATCGAACCGGTGCCAGGGGCGCTTCGCGAGCAGGCGCTTGGCGAACTTGGCGACGTCGCCCGGCACCCCGGGCGGCAGCGGCAGATCCGGGATCGGCGCGCTCCGGTGCTGCTGGAGCAGCTCCTCGTTCGTGCCGTCGTAGACCTCGCCGCCGGCGAGCAGGGCGTAGAGGATGCAGCCGAGCGCGTAGAGATCCGTCGGGGGCCCGACGTGCGGGGCCGCGAAGCGGATCTGCTCCGGCGCCATCCAGCCCGGGGTGCCGGCGCCCCAGCGCACGGTCGGCTCGCTCTCGCGGGAGCCGTCGAGGCGGTGATCGATCCGGTCCTGGATGAGCCACGCGAGCCCGAGATCGAGCACGTGCACGAGCGGCGGCTCGCCGCCGTGCTGCAGGTCGACGAGGACGTTCGACGGCTTGAGATCCCCGTGGATCACGCCGCGCGCGTGCGCGTGCGCCAGCGCGCCGAGGACCTGGTCGATGACGCTCCAGATGATCGGCCAGGGCAGCGGGTCCTCGAGCCGGGCGAGGTAGAGCCACTCGTGGAGCGAGCGCCCGGGGACGGCGTCCATCACGAGGTAGGGCGTGCCGTTGCCGAGCGCGCCGAAGTCGCGGGCCTTCACGAGCGCGGGGTGCGAGAGCCCGGCGAGCGCGCGGGCCTCCTCCTGGAACCACCAGGCGTCCTCGGGGCGCGTGGCCGCGCCCGGCCGGTCCAGGAGCTTCACGGCGACGCGCTCATCGAGGACGAGATCGCGGCACAGGTACACGACGCCCATGCCGCCGCGGCCGAGCTCGCGACGGACCTGATAACGACCGGCCAGGATCGTGCCCGGTAGATAGCCTTCTTCGGACATGGCGGAGAGCGGTCCGATGATAACCGTGACCGGGAGGCCCGGTAGGCTCGATCTCGCCCGGGCGTTCGGGGTCGCTCGGCCTCGGTTCGCCGTGTCGCGGCGCCGGGGCGATGCTAGGTTGCGCCCATGGAGGCCGCGGTTCGCGTGCTCGCATTCGCAGGCGCGAGGGATGTCCTCGGCGCGGGAGAGGTGGCGTTGCCGCTGTCGGGGCCGTGCACCGCGGCGGAGCTCCTGGAGCACGTCTGTGCGCGCTACCCTGGGCTCGCTCCCTACAAGGGATCCATCCGGGTGGCGGTGAACGGCGTCTATGCGACGCCGAGCGATCCTGTAGGTTTCGGCGACGAGGTGGCGCTCATCCCCCCGGTCGCGGGCGGCTAGGGGGCGTGAGGATCGACGTCATGCCTCCTCCCTCCGGCCTCGATGCAGCGCGCCCCGCGGGGGAGGCGTCGATCCAGAGGCGGCGCTCGCTGCCGCTGCTCGGCGGCGGCGAGCCCGGGCGCCGCGCCGCCGTGATCCCGCACCGGGGCGCCGCGCCCGGCGCGCCGCACGCGGGGCCGGCGCCGCGGAGCGTGCGCATCTCGGTGACGGATCGCTGCGACTTCGCGTGCACCTACTGCCGGCCGTCGCGCCACGACGGCTACGCCGACGGCCGGCTCATGACGTCGGCGTGGCGCGCGATGTTCGAGGCGCTGCGCGACGCGGGCATCCGGCGCGTCCGCCTGACGGGCGGCGAGCCGCTGCTCCACCCCGAGATCGTCGACATCGTCGCGCGCCTCGCGTCGCTCGGCTTCGAGGATCTGGCGCTCACGACGAACGCGTCGCAGCTCGCGCGGCTCGCCGCGCCGCTGCGCGACGCCGGGCTGCACCGCCTGAACATCTCGATCGACACGCTCGATCCCGCCCGCTTCCGCGAGGTGACCCGCGGCGGCGAGCTCGCGCGGGTGACGGCGGGCATCGACGCGGCGGTCGCCGCGGGCTTCTCCCCGATCAAGCTGAACACGGTCGTGCTCCGCGGCGTGAACGACGACGAGCTCGAGCGGATCACGCTGTGGGCGTGGGAGCGGCGGATGGTGCCGCGCTTCCTCGAGGTGATGCCGATCGCCGAGGGCGCGCGGCTGGTCCGCGATCACCTCGTCACGGCGGCCGAGATGCGCGAGCGGCTCGCGGAGCACCTCCTGCCGGAGGAGGCGGTGGGCGAGCCCGGCCTCGGCCCGGCGCGGTACGTCGGCGCCCGCCGCGACCCGTCGCTCCGCGTGGGGTTCATCACGGGCACGAGCGACACGTTCTGCGAGAGCTGCGATCGCCTGCGGGTCTCGTCGACCGGCGTGCTCCGCCCGTGCCTCGCCACCGACGAGGGGGTGGACGCCTCGCGCGAGGCGGCGCGCGGCGATCACGCCGCGATCCGGGCGCGGCTCGACGAGGCGTGGCGCCTGAAGCCGGACGGCACGGTGTGGAAGGGCTGCACCGAGGAGACGGCCTCCGGGGTGTCGATCCGGGCGATCGGCGGCTAGCGTCGCGCGCCCGCCACGTCCGGCTTCCGGTCCCGCTGCCCGCCGTGTCAGATTCCGGATCGATGCCGCGAACCCCAGATCAGCCAAGCGAGAGCCAGGCGCCCTCGACCCTCTCGACCCACCTCTCCCCGGGCGGGGAGGCCCGCATGGTGCCGGTCGAGGGCAAGCCCGTCACCCACCGCCGCGCGGTCGCGTCGGGCGCGGTGCGCATGCGCCCCGAGACGATCGCCCGGGTCGCGCGCGCCGACGCGCCGAAGGGCGACGTGCTCGCCGCCGCCCGGATCGCCGGGATCATGGCGGCGAAGCGCACGCCCGAGCTCATCCCGCTCTGCCACGGGATCGCGCTCACGCACGTCGCGGTCGAGCTCGACGTGGACGAGCCGGGCGCGGCGATCCGGGTGACCGCCGCCGCGGAGGCGCTCGACCGCACCGGGGTCGAGATGGAGGCCATGGTCGCCGTGAGCGCCGCCTGCCTGACGATCTACGACATGCTGAAGGGGATCGATCGCGAGATGGTCATCTCGGACATCCAGCTCCTGGAGAAGAGCGGGGGGCGCTCGGGGCACTTCCAGAGGAGCGCGCCGTGAGCCGGATCCGCACCGAGCCGCTCGGCCTCGACGAGCTCCTCGCGGCCGTGCGCCACCCCGGCGCGGGCGGCGTCGCCACGTTCCTCGGCGTGGTCCGCGACGTCAACGACGGCCGGGCGGTCACGCTGCTGGAGTACGAGGCCTACGGGACCATGGCCGAGGCCGAGCTCGAGCGGATCCTCGCGGAGATCGCCGCGGAGATCCCCGGCGTGCGCGTGGCCGCGACCCACCGCGTGGGCGCGCTCCAGGTCGGCGACGTCGCCGTGGCCTGCGCCGCGAGCGCGCCGCACCGGGGCGAGGCGTTCGCGGCGTGCCGCCTGCTCATCGATCGGATCAAGGCGCGCCTGCCGATCTGGAAGCGCGAGCACGGGCCGGACGGCCCGTACTGGGTCGGATGGGAGGACGCCCGGTGTGGCGGCGAGCACGGGTCCGGGGCGCACCACGGGCACGGACCCGGGGCGCGCCACGGGCACGCGCACGGCCACGGCGGCAGCGGCGCCTAGCGCGACCGCACGCGCCCCAGGACGGGCGCCGGCGGCGCGGTCGAGATCGGATCGTTCTCCCGCATGCGGTTGTGGTGCCGGATGTCCGTCCCCTTGACGAGGAAGACGACCGACTCCGCGATGTTCATCGCGTGATCGGCGATCCGCTCGAGGTACTTCGCGATCGACTGGATGCGCGTGGCCCTGTACACGGTGCTCGGGTCGCGGCTCATGGTGAGCAGCACGTCCTGGAAGATGCGGGCGTACTGCTCGTCGATCACGTCGTCGCGCGTGAGCAGCTCCTTGGCCCGCTCGCAGTCGCGGGCGACCAGCGCGTCGAGCGCCTCGTGCACCACGTCGATCGCCCCGTCGAACAGGCCCTGCAGGTCGGCCACCGGGGCGATCGGCGGCTCCTCGTTGAGCTCCACGACCCGCTCGCAGACGTTCACCACGAGGTCGCCGATGCGCTCCAGATCGGTGACGATCTTGAGCCCCGTCGTCACGAAGCGCAGGTCCGACGCGACGGGCTGCCGCGTCGCGAGGATCCGCATGCAGAGCTCGTCCACCTCGCACTCGAGGCGGTTGATCCGGCGGTCGAGGCGGATCGTCGCCTTGGCGAGGCCGGTGTCGCGCGTCGCGAGCGCGGTCGAGCCCTTCTGGATCATCTCCTCCACCAGGCTGCCCATCAGCAGCAGCTTCTCGCGCAGCGTCCGCAGCTCGTGCTCGTAGACCTTGCTCGTGTGCGATACCGGCATGACTCTCTCCCCCGCTCCCCTCAGCCGAACTTCCCGGTGACGTAATCCTCGGTCTTGCTTTCCTTGGGGTTGGTGAAGATCGTATCCGTCCTGTCGAACTCCACCAGATCTCCCATGTAAAAGAAGGCCGTGTAATCAGAGCACCGCGCGGCCTGTTGCATGTTGTGCGTGACGAGCACGCAGGTATAGCGCTGTTTGAGCTCCTCGATGAGCTCCTCGATGCGCGCGGTCGCGATGGGGTCGAGCGCCGAGCACGGCTCGTCGAGCAGGATCACCTCGGGCTCCACCGCGAGCACGCGCGCGATGCAGAGCCGCTGCTGCTGGCCGCCGGAGAGCGAGAGCCCGGACTGGTCGAGCTTGTCCTTCACCTCGTCCCAGAGCGCCACCTGGCGCAGGCACTTCTCGACGAGCCCGGTGGGATCCTTGACGGAGATGCCGTTCAGCTTGTGTCCAGCGAGGACGTTCTCGCGGATGGACATGGTGGGGAAGGGGTTCGGCTTCTGGAACACCATGCCGACGCGCCGGCGCAGCCGCACCGGGTCCACCGCCCTGTCGTAGATGTTCACGCCGTCGATCATGACCGAGCCCTTCGCCGTGGCCCCCGGCACCTGCTCGTGCATCCGGTTGAGGCAGCGCAGGAACGTCGATTTGCCGCACCCCGACGGGCCGATGACCGCGGTCACATGGCCGTCCGGGATGTCCAGCGTGATGTCGTGGATCGCGTGGTATCCGTGAAAATAGGCGTTGAGCCGGGTGACGCTGATCTTGGCGGGCGGCGTCGCCACGTCGGGCGGCGGCGCCTCCGAGTCGGGCGCCGCGGGGCGGTGCTCGGCGTCGCCCTCGGCGATCCGATCGCGGCGGTCGCGTGTCCTGGTGTTGAACGATCGATCGAGCGAGCTCATCGGAGGGGCCTCATCGCGCTTTGACGCTCCGGGACGTTGCTATGCGGGCGACAAGATTCAGGACGAAGACGAGGACGATCAACACGAGCGCGGCGGTCCACGCCTCCTGTTGCCACTTCGGGTACGGCGACGTCGCGTACCGCCAGATCTGCACGGGCAGCGACGCGATGGGGCGATCGACGGCGACGCTCCAGTACGAGAAGCCGAGCGCGGTGAGGAGCACGGGCGCGGTCTCGCCGGCGATGCGGGCAACGGCGAGCATCACGCCGGTCCCGATGCCGGGAGAGGCCGTGCGGAGCACGACGAAGAGGCTGGTGCGCCACTCCGGGACGCCGAGGGCGAGCGACGCCTCCCGCAGGTGCGCGGGCACGAGCTTGAGCAGCTCCTCGGTCGTGCGCGTCACCGTGGGGAGCATCACGATCGCGAGCGCGATGCCCCCGGCGAGCGCGGAGAAGCGCTTCATCGGGACCACGACGAGGGCGTAGACGAACACGCCGATGGTGATCGACGGGACGCCGCCGAGCACGTCGGCGATGAACCGGATGGCGCTCGCGAGCCTGCCCCGGCCGATCTCGGCCAGGTAGATGCCGGCGAGGATGCCCGTGGGCAGGCCGATGCCGCAGGCGATGGCGATCAGCAGGAGCGTGCCGACCACCGCGTTGCCCATGCCGCTGTGCTCCTCTCCGACCGGCTTCGGCAGCTGGGTGAAGAAGTCGAGCGACAGCCCCGCGAGGCCCCGGCTGACGACGTAGATGAAGATCAGGAACAGCGGGACGAGCACGACGGCGGCGCTCGCGACGCACAGCGCCTCGAGCACGTGGCCGCGGACGCGGCGCAGGCGCTCGCCGGGCGTGGGCTCGAGCAGCGTGCGCCGGGGGGCGCGGGCGGGGCTCGCCGCGGGGGGAACGGTCTCGTGGCTCACGCGCGCCCCTCCAGCTTGCTCTTGGTCGAGCTCACGAGCCACCGGGCGAACAGGTTGAGGAGGAGGGCGACGCCGAAGAGGAGCAGCGCGATCTCCGAGAGCGCCGACACGTACACGTCGCTGGGCGCCTCGACGAACTCGTTGGCGATGACGCTCGCCATCGAGTACCCGGGCTGGAAGATCGACGCGCTCACCTGCGGGCGGTTGCCGATCACCATGGTGACCGCCATGGTCTCGCCGAGCGCCCGGTTCAGCCCGAGGATGATCGCGCCGATGATGCCCGAGCGCGCGGACGGGAGGACGGCGTAGCGGATGGTGTCCCACGCGGAGGCGCCCAGGCCGATCGCCGCCTCGCGGTGCAGCTGGGGGACCGCCTGCATCACCTCGCGCGAGACCGACGTGATCGTGGGGACGATCATGATCGCGAGGATCACGCCCGCCGCGAACATGCCGAAGCCGAGCGGCGGGCCCTCGAAGAGGGGCAGGTAGCCGAAATACTGGATGATGAACGGCTGGATGGTGTCCCTGAGCCACGGGACCAGGACCGCCACGCCCCAGAACCCGTAGACGACGCTCGGGATCGCCGCGAGGAGCTCGACCAGGAAGCCGAGCGGCTTGCGGATCCGGTGGGGGGCGAGATCCGACAGGAAGATCGCGAGGCCCAGGGAGACGGGGACCGCGAGCAGGATCGCGATCAGCGAGGAGACGAGCGTGCCGTAGATGAACGGGAGGGCGCCGAACTCCTCGCGCGCGGGGTCCCACACGGTGCTGGTGAGGAAGCCCAGGCCGAACTTCTCCATCGAGAGCTGCGACGACCGGACGAGCTCCAGCACCATCAGCAGGGGCACCGCGAGGACCGTCAGGCCGAACATCGTGAGGATGGCGCGGAACGCTCGGTCCGCGCCGCGGCCGCCGCGCGCCGGGGCGCTCGCGACCTCGGACGAGGCGGCCTGTTCCATCGGGACTTCTATGGTGCTCATGGGCCTTGTCCTGCGCGCGCCCGGGCGGCGCGCGGCGGGGGCTGCCGCGCGCCGCCCGGGCGCGTTCCTCGGGGGGTTGCTACTGGGTGATCAGGGGCTTGCCGTCAGGGCCGACCAGCGCGGCGAGCTTCTTGTTGACCTTCTCCACGACGGCCGCGGGCAGCGGCGCGTAGTGCAGATCGCCCGTGAACTTCTGGCCGTCGTGCACGGCCCACCTCAGGAAGCTGGCGAGCACCTTCCCCTTGGCGAGGTCCTTCTGCTCCTGGTAGGCGAGGATGTACGTGAAGCCGGCGATGGGATACGCGTCCTCGCCCTCGGCGTCCACGAGCGAGACCCGGAGATCGTCGGGCATCCTGGCGGCGGCGCCGGCGCCCGCCGCGGTCGTGCTCTCGAGCGACGGGGCCACGAACTTCCCGCTCCGGTTCTTGAGCGAGGCGAAGGTGAGCTTGTTCTGCGTCGCGTACGCGAGCTCGATGTAGCCGATCGACCCGGGCGTGCTGGAGACGAGGGCGGAGACCCCGTCGTTGCCCTTGGCGCCGAGGCCGCCGGGCCAGCTGACGCTGGTCCCGGTCCCCGGGCCGTTCTTCCACTCCGGGCTGACCGCGCTGAGGTAATCGACGAAGATCTTGGTGGTCCCGCTGCCGTCGGAGCGGTGGACGGTCGCGATGGCCTTGTCGGGGAGCTTCACGTCCGGGTTCTCGCCCTGGATGGCCGGATCGTTCCACTTCTTGATCTTGCCGAGGAAGATGTTCGCGGCGGCCTCCGGGGTGAGCTTCAGCCCGGACTGGACGCCCTCGACGTTGTAGGTCAGCACCACCGCCCCGATGCAGGTCGGCAGGTGCTGGATCCCGGGCGCCTTCGCCATCTGCTCGTCCGTCATCGGCGCGTCGCTGGCGCCGAAATCGACGGTTCGCTCGGTGATCTGCCGGATCCCGCCCCCGGACCCGATGGACTGGTAGTTGATCTTGATCTTGGGGTTCGCCTTCTGGAACTCGGCGATCCACTTGGTGTAGAGGGGGAACGGGAACGTCGCGCCAGCGCCCGTCAGCAAGGTCTCCCCCGCGGCCGCCGGCTGCGACGCGTTCTTCGCGGAGCCAGGGAGCGAGCCGGTGTCTTGGGGGCCGTCGGAGCGACCGCACGCGGCCGCCAGCAGGAACATCGCCAGGGTGAGCAGAATTCGAGCCATGCGCCGTCAGGCGTAACCGAGTTCTGTGACAGCGGCGTGACAGCCGGGTGGAAGGGCGAGCACCGCACCTTCTCGATCTCTCGCGCGGATCACGCCGCGCGCGCGAGGCGGACGGTGAACCGTGTGCCGCGGCCGATCGCGCTCTCGACCTCGATCGAGCCGTTCATGAGCTCGACCAGGTGCTTGACGATCGCGAGGCCGAGCCCGGTGCCGCCGAGGTCGCGCGAGCGGCCGGCGTCCACGCGATAGAACCGCTCGAAGATGCGGCCCAGGTGGTGAGGCGGGATGCCGGGGCCGTCGTCCGCGACGGCGATCGTCACCTGCTCCTCGAGCGAGCGCGCCTTCACCGTGACGTGCGCCCCCTCGCCGGCGTACTTGATGGCGTTGTCGAGCAGGTTCATGAGCACCTGCTCGAGCGCGCGGCGGTCGCACCGCGCGGGCGGGAGGGCGCCGGCGTCGACCGTGAGCGTGACCCTGCGCCGGCGCGCCGACTCGGCGAGCAGGTGCGTGACGTGCTCGATGGCGGGGGCGACCTCGAGATCCGACAGCGCGAGGCGGAAGGTCTTCGCCTCGATCTTCGAGAGGTCGAGCAGGTCGTCGACGAGCTGGCGGAGGCGCTTCGCGTGCCGATCGATCACGTCGACGAACTCGGCGGCCTCGTGCGGGTCCTGGAGCGCGCCGAGCTGAAGCGTCTCGGCCGCGGTGCTGATCGCGGTGACCGGCGTCCGCAGCTCGTGCGATACGTTGGCCACGAAGTCGGTCCGGATCGTCTCCAGCCGGCGCAGGTCGGTGACGTCGTGGAACACCGCGATGAGCCCCGGCCCTTCGACCGCGTCGTCGACCGCCGCGCCGGGCCCGCCGCCCGCCGGGCTCTTCCGGCGCGACACGCGCACGAGCAGCCGCCGCGGCAGCGTCCGCCCGAGCTCGACCTCGACGTCGACCGGCTCGTCCCGCCGGCCTGCCAGCGCGATCGCCTCGGTGAGCCGCGCGTTGCGGAGCGCCTCGATCACCGAGCGGCCGAGCGCGTCGTCGCCGAGCGGGGCCATCGCGCGCAGCGCCCGGTTCGCGAGGAGGATGTGCCCCTCGCCGTCGAGCACCAGCACGCCCTCGCTCATGCCGTCGAGGATGCTCGCGAGCAGGTAGCGCTCCGTCCGGGCCTCGGCGATGGAGCGGGAGAGCTCGCTCGTGAGGTGGTTCAGCGCGCGCGCGAGCTCCCGGAGCTCGCCCGGGCCGCGCAGAGGCGCGCGCGCGGACAGGTCGCCCTCGGACATCGCCAGCGCGGAGCGGGTCAGCCTGCGGATCGGGCGCGTGATGAAGAAGGTGGCGGCGGCGCCGGCCGCGACGGCGACGAGGACGACCGACCCCATGCCGACGAGCAGGGTCCGCCGCGAGCGGAGGAGGGCCGCGTCGACGGCGGCGCGCGGGCTCTGCTCGGCGAGCAGCGCCGACTCCAGGTCGCGCGCGGCCAGGCGCTCGAGCGAGAGGCCGGCGACGCCGAGGACGAGCGCCGCCGCGACGACGAGCTTCGCGCCGATGCCGCGCCGCCTCAGCATGAGCGTGCCCCCCCCAGCGCGAGCATGCGCCCCCTAGGTCATTTCCGGCTCGGCGCGGAACCGGTAGCCGACGCCGCGCACGGTCTCGATGTAGTCGCCCGCCGCGCCGAGCTTCTCGCGCACCCGCTTCACGTGCGTGTCGACGTTGCGCGCGGTCACGTCGACGTGCGACCCCCACACCTCGTCGAGCAGGAGATCCCGCGAGAGCACGCGGCCGCGGCGATCGTAGAGCATCATGAGCAGGCGGAACTCGAGCGCCGTCAGCGCGATCTCGTGCTCCTCCACCCAGGCCCTGTGCGCCGCCCGGTCGACCCGCAGGATCCCGAAGTCGAACTTCTCCGGGGCCGACGCGGGGCTCTCCGCGCGCTTCAGGATCGCCCGGGCGCGCAGGATGAGCTCCCGCACGCTGAACGGCTTGACCACGTAGTCGTCGGCCCCGAGCTCGAAGCCCACGATGCGATCGATCTCCTCCCCCTTGGCGGTGACCATGATGACGGGGATGGCCGAGGTCTGGGGGTTCTGCTTGAGGCGACGGCAGATCTCCGTGCCGGACATGTCCGGGAGCATCAGATCGAGGAGGACGAGATCGAACCGCTCCTCCTTGACCGCGCGAAGCGCCGTCTCTCCGCTCCCGGCGGAGACCACATCGAAACCGGCTTGGCGAAAGTTGTACGTGAGGACGCGCTGGAGGTCGCGTTCGTCCTCGACGATGAGCACGTGGCTCGGCATGGACGAGGGGTGTAGCAGCGCATTGTGACAGCTTGATGGCGATCGCGCGTGGCGCGCGTCGTCCTCGCGGGCGGGGAGCAGCCAGGAGGAGGCGAAGCGGCGAGAAGAAGGGGGGAGAGCGAAGATCGGAGCGCGCGCGGACAGGCAGGCAGAGCGGAAGCGATCGGGGGCGAGCCGGGCGTCACCGGGAGGGGAGAGGTGCGGGGGGCGCGCGGCGACGGCAGGACACCGGAGCGACACCGGACGATGCGCGGCGGCAGACGGACGGGAACGACCGAGTCGCGGGCGCGCGGGCGGACGGGGCGCGCCCGCGCGCGGGCGCGACGCGTGGCGCTTGCATATCTCAGCCTTTTCGCCTAATTGGCCCGCCCATGGCCCTCGAGCGAACCCTCTCAATCATCAAGCCCGATGCGATGGAAAAGAACAAGGCCGGCGCGATCATCGCCCGCCTGCAGGAGGAGGGCTTCACGATCAAAGCGATGAAGCACATCCACCTCACCCGCGCGGAGGCCGAAGGCTTCTACGCCGAGCACCGCGAGCGCGGCTTCTTCGACGAGCTGGTGACGTTCATGTCGCGCAGCCCCATCCTGGTGATGGCGCTCGAGCGCGAGGACGCGGTCGCGAAGTACCGCGAGGTCATCGGCGCCACCGATCCGGCCAAGGCCGCGGCGGGGACGATCCGGAAGCTGTTCGGGGCGAGCGTCGGCGAGAACGCGGTCCACGGGTCGGACAAGACGTCGACCGCGGCGCGGGAGATCGCCTACTTCTTCGCGGGGTACGAGGTCGCGCCGAGCGCGACGCCCTGATGCTCGGCGAGCGGCTCGCGGCTGCGCTCGGCGCGGCGCGGGACGGCGCCGCAGGCATCGAGAGCTTCGCGCACCTGCTCGGCTCGCGCCGCGTCGGGCCGCGCGGGGTCGCCCTCGCGCTGCCGGAGGTGTGCGAGGGGAGCGCGACGCTCGTCGCGGCCCTCGAGAGCCTGTCCGCGGCGGTCCGTGACGGCTTCGCCGAGCCGGCCGACCCCGCCGCGGCCGACGCCGCGTGCGCGGTGCTCGGCCACGCGGGCGTCGAGGCCGCGCGCCTGACGGAGGAGCTGTCGCGCGCCGCGGCGGGCGGCGGCGCGCGCGGGCGCGGCCGCGGAGAGCGCGGCGCCGCCGAGCGCGGCGTCGACGCGCGGCAACGGCTCGCGCTCGAGGCGTCGGTGCGCAGGACCGCGCGGGAGCTGAGCGGCGCGCTCCGCCTGTCCGAGCTCGTGATCGCGACCCTCGATCTGCGGCCGACGCCGCTCGATCTCGTCGACGTGCTCCGCAACTGGAGCGCCGCCCCGGCCGAGGGGCGCCCCGTCGTCCGGCTCATGATCGTCTCCCAGGACAGCCGCGCCAACGAGGTGGAGGGCGACGTGCGCGCCGTGAGCGGGCTCCTGGAGCTCGCCGTCGGGATGGTGAGCGCCGCCGGCGTCGCGGGCCCCCACCTCTCCGTGTCCCGCCGGCCGGACGGGCGCTCGACCGTGCGGATCGCGGAGCGCGACCCGCGCGGCGGGGCGTCGGCGGTCGCGCTCGACGTCGTGCTGCGCGACGGCGGCGAGCGAGCCGCCGCCGTGGCCCGCGTCGTCGCGCGCCGCGCGCGCATCGAGCTCGCCGAAGCGGCCGACGGCCGCGCCGTCACGATGACGTTCTGACGCCGACTGCGCGCGGTCGTGCTAAAGGCGGCGTCCTATGGCCACCGAAGAACCCCTGAAGTCCCTTGTCGAGGCGGCGTTTCGTGATCGCGAGCTGCTCCGCTCGCCCGCGCACGAGGCCGCGGTCCTCCGCACGATCGAGCACCTCGATCAAGGTCTGCTCCGCGTCGCCGAGCCTGACAGGACCCCGGAGGCGGGCGGCGGCGAGGCCGCGTCCTCCGCGGAGGGCGCGCCGCACAAGTGGGTGACGCACGCGTGGATCAAGGAGGCGATCCTCCTCTACTTCGCGCTCCGCGGGATGAGCGTGATGGAGGCCGGCCCCTTCGAGTTCCACGACAAGATCCCGCTCAAGCGAGGGCTCGACAAGGCGGGCGTGCGCGTCGTGCCCCCGGGGACGGTGCGCTACGGCGCGTTCCTCGAGCAGGGCGCGATCGTGATGCCCGGCTACGTGAACATCGGCGCCTGGGTCGGCTCGGGATCGATGGTCGACACCTGGGCGACGGTCGGGAGCTGCGCGCAGATCGGGCGGGGGGTCCACCTCGCCGGCGGCGTGGGCATCGGCGGGGTGCTCGAGCCGCCGGGGGCGCGGCCCGTGATCATCGAGGACGGCGTGTTCGTGGGCTCGCGCGTGATCGTGGTGGAGGGCGTCGTGGTCGAGGAGGAGGCGGTGCTCGGCGCCGGCGTGGTGCTCACCGCGTCGACGGCGATCCTCGACGTCACGGGGCCCGAGGTCGTCGAGCACCGCGGCCGGGTGCCGGCGCGGAGCGTGGTGATCCCGGGCACGCGGCCGAAGCGCTTCCCGGCCGGGGAGTTCCAGATCCCCTGCGCGCTCATCATCGGCAAGCGGAGCGAGGCGACCGATCGCAAGGTCTCGCTGAACGCGGCGCTGCGCGACTTCGCGGTGCCGGTGTGATCACGCGGTCCGACCAGGCCGCGGCGGCCGCGACGGGCCTCGCCGAGACGCTGCTCTGGCTGTGCTCGGTCCCGTCGCCCACGGGCGAGGAGGCCGAGCTCTGCGCCGCGGTGGCGGAGCGGCTCGGGCGGGCCGGGCTCGCCGCGCCGGTGCGCCGCCACGGCGACTCGCTGGTCGTGCCGGTGACGCAGGGCACGGGGGGGCCGAAGATCGCGCTCGCCGGGCACCTCGACGTGGTGCGCACCTCGCACGACGGGCCGCCGCGGATCGAGGGGGACCGCCTCTACGGCCCCGGCGCGAGCGACATGAAGTCGGGCCTCGCGCTGATGCTCGACCTCGCCGAGGGGGACCGGCGCGACCTCGCGGGGGTCGATCTGACGCTCGTGTTCTACGCGCGGGAGGAGGGCCCGTACCTGGAGAACGAGCTCGCGCTGGTCATCGAGCGCGAGCCGGGCCTCCGCGCGCTCGACCTCGCGGTGTGCCTCGAGCCGAGCGACAACAAGCTGAGCCTCGGGGCGAGCGGCTCGCTCCACGCGGGGCTGACGTTCCGGGGGCGCACGGCGCACAGCGCGCGGCCGTGGCAAGGCGAGAACGCCATCTACAAGGCGGGCCCGCTCCTGGTCGAGCTCGCGGCCCTCGCGCCGCGCGAGGTCGAGATCGACGGGCTCGTGTACCGGGCCGTGACGACGGCGACGCTGGCGCAGGGAGGGCGCGGCCGGAACGTCGTGCCCGACGAGTTCACGATGAACCTGAACCATCGCTTCCCGCCTGGGACGTCGATCCGCGAGGCGCAGCGGGACATCGAGGCGCTCGTGGGCGGGCGCGCCGAGATCGCCTGGCGCGATCTGAGCCCGTCGGCCCCGCCGCACGCGTCGCACCCGCTCGTCGTGGCGCTCCGCGACGCTGGCGTCGCCGCGGTCGAGGCGAAGCAGGCGTGGACCGACGTGGCCCGCTTCGCGGAGCTCGGGGTGCCCGCGGTGAACTTCGGGCCCGGCGAGAACGCGCAGGCGCACCAGCGCAACGAGTGGGCGTCGCTGGAGAAGCTGTCGGAGGGCCGCGCGATCCTCCGCCGCTGGCTCTCACGCCTCGGGCCGTCCTGACGGCGCGCGTGCGGGCGCAGCGCGTGCTCGCCGCGCTCGCCGTCAGGGGGCGCGCGCGGCGAGCCCGGGGGCGGCCGGGATGGTGAAGAAGAACGTGGCGCCCTGGCCGGGCGTGCTCTCCACCCAGATCGTGCCGCCGTGGGCCTCCACGATGCCCTTGGTGACGAAGGCCGAGAGCCCGACGCCCTGGCCCATGGGCCGGCGGGAGGGCACGTGCGCGCGAAGAGCAGCGCCTGCTGATCCGACGGGATGCCGGGGCCGGTGTCCGAAATCGAGAACCGCGCGTCGGAGCCCGAGGGCTCCGCGCGCACCGTGATGCGCCCGCCCTTGGGCGTGTAGCGCAGCGCGCTGCCGAGCAGGTTCGCGACGACCTGGACGATGCGCTCCCGGTCGCACGCGATGGGGGGCAGGTCGTCCGGCACCTCCTTCGCGATGTCGAGCGGCTTCAGCGCGACCGTCGGCGCCACGAGCTCGATCGCCCGGTCGACGATGGGCGCGACGTCGTGCGCGCCCATGCCGACCTTCAGCGAGCCGTTCTCGATGTTCATGGCGTCGACGAGGTCCTGGGCGAGCTGGTTGATCTCGTCCGCGGCGCGGGTGATCGCGTCGAGCTGCCGCCGCCCCGGGCCGTCCGGCGGGGCGGAGCGCATCAGCATGCGGGCGCTGACGACGATCACGCTCAGCGAGTTCCGGAGGTCATGGGAGATGGTCGACACGGTCTCCCGGAGCATGCGCTCGGCCGACGCTGCGCGTCGCTCCAGCTGCCGAATCTGCTCCTCGAGCCGCTCGCGCTCCGCCGCGTCGCTCCGCGGAGCGCGGCGCTCCACGTCGGTCTTCGATCGTCTGGGCACCCTGGTCCGCAGGGTAGCGGGTCCTGCAGAGCGAGGCCCGCTCGCCGACGCGGGCGTCGGGCCTCTGCTGGCCGTGCGCAGGGGCGTCGCGGTGGAGCGCCCACGGAGCGTGCGGCCGTGCGCGGCCTCCGCGCCCTCGGCCGCGGCTTTCTCGGCTTTCTTTCTCGTCACCCCCGCCATCCTGGCTCCCTCTTGGCTCTCGGACACCCAGTTAGCCAGAAAGATGGTGCTGGGAATAGTCAGGTGGTGCCCCAGTCAAGTCCTGGCAACGCGGGAGCACACCTGCGCTGTCCGCGGTCCAGCGCGCCTCCTCTCGGCGCATGTCGTGCGCGCGCGCTCCGCCTCGCCGATCTTCCGGCGCGGGGAGCCGTGGCGCGTCAGGTCGTCCTCTCGGGCTGCGACGACGCGCTGCGTGCCTCGTCGTCCCCTCGCGAGAGGAGGCGGCGAATCTCGAGCACGAGCGTGTCCGGCAGACACGGCTTCGTCAGGAAGGCGTCGCAGCCCGCGTCCTTCGCCTCGCGCGAGTGGCCCGCGAGCGTGTGACCGGTCAGCGCGACGATGGGGATGCGCTTCGTGCGTGGGTCGCTCTTCAGGTGGCGGGTCGCTTCCCAGCCATCGATCTCCGGGAGCGACAGGTCCATCAGGATGAGATCCGGGATCAGCTCGAAGGCGCGGTCGAGCGCTTCCCGTCCGGTCGCCGCCTCGGCCACGCGGAAGCCCGAGAAGGCCAGGTACTCCGCGAACATCTCCCGGTTGTCCTGAAAATCGTCCACGACCAGGACGAGCGGCGAGAATGTATTGTCGTCACACTTCACTTCCATCCCAGTGAGCCTTTCCGTTCCTCAGCAACGCGCCGGCCGGAGCGGCATCGAACGAGTCCGGTGTCGTTCGGCCAGCCTCTGACGCTGCCGATGTAGGGGGCAATCCGCTCGGGTCACGCCACGTTTCTATACCTTATTGCCGGCCCGGCGCCGGGGGTTTCCCCTCCCGCGCAAGGGCCGCCCTGCAATCGCTCCGCGGCTTATCAGGCCGAGCCCTACGCACCCTGGGGAGATCCGTAGGGCGTCCGGCCGCCGACGATCTCGTTGAGCAAGCGGGCGGCGCTGTCCCAGTCGACGGGCTTCACGAGCACGCCGTCGAAGGCCGAGGCGTTGAGGGCGGCCCGGGCCTCGAGATCGCGACGGCCGGTGCAGGCGAAGATGGCGACGTGCTGGGTCGCCGGATCGGCGCGGAGCGCCTCGGCGACCACGAAGCCGTCGATGCCAGGCATTCGCAGATCGCAGAGGATCACGTCCGGCACGTCCTGCGTCGCGAGGAACACGCCGCGCAGACCGCCTGTCGCCCGCTCGACCTGGAAGCCGTGGGCGGAGAGCGCCGCCTCGGCCATGACGAGGAAATCGGGATCATCGTCCACGATGAGGACCCGTCGCCGCCTCTCGACCACCAGGGTGTCGTCCTCGTCCTGCTCGGTAGACTCACTGCGCTCTGCCTCGGACATGCTCCTCCGCTCGCGGATCGGCTGACAGCGCTCTCCAGGGGCTCGGGCCGTGACGCGCAGGCGGGGAGGGCAGCGGCCTCCCAACCGGCGCCTCTGGAAAGGCTCCCCCGTGTTGGCGGATGTGGAACCTGAGCCCCAGGTACACCTTGTGCCCAGGTCGCTTATCCGCAACCATCAACCGTCCAGCGCAGAGGGGGTCTGTGCGCGGTGCGTCCCCAGCGTCGAGCGACCGCCGTTTCGGGGCGATCCCGACGACGGTTGGCTCGCCCGTCTGATGCTCAAGGTCCGCGCTGCTGCATATTCGGAGCAGGCGTCTATGTGGATGAATGACGAATTCTTCGCACGTGTGGGCCACGATCTGCGCGGCGAGCTGGCGACCATGCTCGCGGGGGTCCACTATCTTCTGCGCTACGAGAAGGGGCTCGGGGCCGGGTCGCGCGACATGCTGGAGCGCGTGCGGGGCGCCGGCGAGCGGCTGAAGCGGCTGCTCGACGAGTTCGACAACGCCGTCTGGCTCCGCGCCGACCCGAACCGCCCGATGACGATCGCCCCGTGCGACGCCGCCGAGCTCGCCCGGCAGGCCGCCTCGCACCTCGAGGCGACGGCCGCTTCTCGGGGGGTGCGCATCTCCGTCGAGGACGCCGTGCAGGACGGGGAGGCCACCCTGAAGGGGGATCCAGAGCTGCTCCGGATCGCGCTCGAGTACGTGCTCGGCCTCGCCGTCCTGAGATCGCGCGATCGGCCGGTCCAGATCCGCGTCTCGCGCGCGGCCGACGGGCCCGCGGTGACGTTCGTCGACGAGGCTGGCCCTGTCCCTCCGGAGTCGCTCGCCGGGCTGCTCGATCCGTTCGGCGAGCGGGCGGCCATCCCGCCCGACCCGGTCGCGCCGCGCCGCCGGGAGCGGCTCGGGCTGGGGCTCGCGATCGCGCGCGGCATCCTCGACGCCCACGGGGGCGGGCTGACGATCGAGCCCTCGTCCGAGCGCGAGGACGGCGGCGCGCCGGAGTCGGACGCGGGCCGCCCTGCCGCCGGGCTGCGCTTCACGTGCACCCTCGGCGGCGTCGACCGAGACCTCCGCCAGAGGCCTGCCTGAGGCGCCGGCCGGCGGCTTCGCGACGACGGTCGAGGCGCCTCCGGGGCCCCCACGCGCGGATCGTGTCGGGTGCCGACTTCGTCTAGGATGGAGCGGGCCGCACGTCGCGAGCGTGCTCCGTCTTCCACCGCCACCGATGAACGCGCCTCGATGCCGACGCTGAGCTCTCTCCTCGTGCAGCATGGGGTTACCTCGATGCGTGTGGTCGAGGAGGCGATCGCCCGCCAGGTGCTCCACGGCGGCGATCTCGCCACGAACGTGCTGGAGCTGGGCGCGGTGCGCGAGCGCGAGCTCACGGCGCTGCTCGCGGAGAGCCTCGGGCTGCCGCCCGCCGTGGGTCGGCTGCGGCCCGCGTCGCCCGAGGTGCTCCGGGTCATCCCGGTCGAGCTCGCGGTCCGACACGGCGTGTTCCCGCTCGACCTGCGGACCGCCGTCGAGGCCCGGGCGATGGGGACCTCCGAAGCCGAAGGGGTGCTGGTCATCGCCACGGCCGAGCCGCTCACGCGCGCCGTCGCCGAGGAGCTCAGCTTCGCGCTGGGGGTCAGCCTGCGGCAGCTCGCGGCGCCGCTCGTGCGCATCCGCCAGGCGCTCGCGGAGCACTACGGCGTCGCGCTCGACCGGCGCATGACGCGGCTCGTGAAGCAGCTCGAGGCGCGCGCCGAGCCGGGTCCGGCCGAGGAGGTCGGGCCCGGCCCCGCGGCGACCGCGGAGGCCCCGGCCGAGGCGCCCCCGCCTCCGCCGCCGGCCTCGCCCGGCCCGGTCGGGGTGGTGGCGCCCGCTGTCGATGACGGCGACGAGGCGGCGCTCGCGCGGCCGGAGCCGCCGCGCGGGCGGTCCAGCATCGAGGACGCTCCGACGGTGGAGGCGCGGCGGTCGATCTTCGACGAGGACACGGTGCTCGCGGACGACCCGCTGAACGAGGCCGTGGCCATCGAGGCGGTGCCCACCCCGAGGAAGCCGCCGCTGCACGAGCTGGACGACGAGCCGACCGTCGTCGCCGAATACCCGATCGAGCTGCCGCCGCTGACCCCGAAGCCGCGGAGGTCGCCGTCCTCGCCCGAGGTGCGCGCGCCCCAGGTCGACGCGCTCGCGTCGCCCCCCGACGCGCTCGCGCCTCGACGCGATCAGGAGCCCGGCGCTCCGGGCGGGGAGGAGAGCGCTCCGGCGGACCCGAACGACGAGACCACGCTCCCCGGCAACGTGGCCGCACGGATCGAGACGCCTGCGGCCGAGCTGGCGGAGCCTCCGGAGCCGGCGCCGTCCGGCGCGCGTCCGCCGACGGGCCATCACCTGCTGACAGGCTGGCTCAGGCGCGCCTCGGACGTGTACCGCGCTCCGCGAGCGACGTCGCCGCAGGCCGGCGCTTCCTCCCTGCGCCTGACCGATGCACCCGCACAGACCGATGCGCCGCGCCTGACCGATGCACCCGGACCGGCCGATGGGCCGCGCCCGGCCGATGCGCCGCGCCTGACCGATGCACCCGGACCGGCCGAGCCCGCGCCGGAGCGGCGTGGGGGAGCGTCGAGCCCGCCTGCGGCGCGGGCCACGATGCGCCCGGCGGGCCGGTCTGCGCCGCCCGCGCAGCGCCGCAAGGGCCCGTTCACGCTGGCCATGGCCGAGCAGGAGCTCGCCGCGGTCGATTCGAGCGAGGCCGTGCTCGCGGTCCTCTTCGCCTTCGCGCAGCAGTACTTCGAGTACACGGTCCTGTTCACCGTGCACGGCGAGCGCGCCGAAGGCCGCAACGCCGCGGGGCCAGGCGCCGAGCGCGAGCGCGTCATGACGCTCGTGGTGCCGTTCGATCGCCCGAACGCGCTCGCCCGGGCGCGAGCGCTCCGAGCGCCGCTCGTCACCGCCCTCACCGGCAGCGCTCCCGACGCCGACCTCCAGCGCGAGCTCGGCAGGGCGCTTCACTCCGCCGCCGTGGCGGTCGTCCCGGTCGTCGTGCGCGGCCGCGTCGTCGCGCTCCTCTATGGCGACGACGGCGCCACCTCGGTCGAGCTCTCCAGCCTCGGTGACCTCGTCGCCCTCGCCGGGGTCGCGGCGGCGGCGCTGGAGCGGCTCATCCTGCGGAAGAAGCTGAACCGGGGCGGCGGCGCGCGGCAAAGCGACCGCCCGGCACAGCACGAGGCCGCCGGGCCGGCGCACGGGGCCGCCGGGCCGGCGCACGAGGCCGCCGGGCCGGCGCACGAGGCCGCGGCGCACGAGGCCGCGGGGCCTGCGCACGAGGCCGTCGGGGCGCTGGAGGGGCACGCGAACGAGGGCCCGCTCTCCCTGCGGACCCGCGCTGCTCTCCTGGAGCTGAGCCAGAGCGTCCGCGCGGAGGCGCACGGCGCACCGGTCGACGCGGGCTCCGCGCCGCCCGCGATGCGCGAAGAGCCCGGCGCGAGGGGGCCGCGGCGCGTCGACGGCGCGGCCGCTGAGCCGCAGGCGGCGCGACCGCAGGGCGGGTGGTCGACGGAGGATGGCGGCTCGGGGATCGACGCCGTCGCCAGGGCCTTCGGGCTCCGCGGCACCGGCGTGGAAGCCGACGCGACGCAGCCGGACCAGGACGCCGCGCCGGCGATGGCGTTCGACTCGACCGTACCACCGGCGCCCATGCCGCATCTCGCCGTCGATCCGCCGTACCCGCCGGGCCTGGCGGAGGGCGTGGACGGCGTGCTGGGCACGGCGGTCACGGCGCCGATGATGGCCGCGGTCACGGCGCCGATCCTGCCGGCGATCACGTCGGCGGTCATCGACGAGATCCCTGATCTCGAGATCCCCGCGGCGCCGGCCCCCTCTCCCCCGGAGGACCACGATCTCGGCGAGCCCGAAGACGCGCGGACGAAGCGGTACTCGCGACCCCCGTGGATGCTCGACAGCAGCATCATGCCGGGCGCCGACGAGCCTCGTGAGCTCGAGGCGGCGCCCGTCGTGGGGCGCCCTCCGTGGCGCCGCCGCACACCCGTCGCTGTCGAGGCCGCGACCGCGTATGCGCGGCCGCCCTCCGAGCGGCGCGCCGCGGTCTCGCCGTCCCCGGCCGGCGCCGGGGATCTGCGCGCCGAGTACGCCGCCCTCCTGCAGCACGTCCTCGCCGGCGGCGAGCAGGGCGAGAGGGCGTTCGCCGAGCTCGTGCGCAGCGGCGAGACGGCGATCTCGCTCATCGCGGCGCGCTTCCCCGGTCCGCTCCGGGTCGATCGCCAGCGCCTCCGCGATCAGCTCGCTGGCCCGGACGGAGCCGCCGGCGCGGTCGCTGCGCCTCCCGCGTCGCAGTGCGGGCCGCTGCTCGAGCTCATCGTGGCGATCCGGCGCCCAGCGCTCCCTTTCATGACCGTGCGGAGCGCCTCACCCGACCCCGAGGTGCGCTTCTGGGCGACGCACGTGCTGGGCGAGCTCCCGTACCCGGAAGCCGCCAACGCGCTGCTCCCGCGGCTCTTCGATGACAGCATCCCCGTGCGGCGGATCGCGGTCCGGTCGGCCGCCCTGCTGATCGCGGCGCCGCCGGCGGGCGGCCCGATCTTGCAGGGGCTCGATCACATCGCGCGCGACCGGGAGGAGTCGTCGGCGCGGCGGCTGATGGCCATCGAGACCATGACCGACATCCGCTCGGGCGCGGCGGTGCCGGCGCTCATCAGCGCGCTCACCGACCCGCACGAGGCGATCGTCGAGGCGGCGGCCCGGGCGCTCGTCGTGATCACGCGGGACGATCACGGCCGCGACGCGCGCCGGTGGGCGTCGTGGTGGGCGAGGAACGGCGAGCGCCACCGCATCGAGTGGATCATCGACGCGCTCACGCACGAGAGGCCCGCCCTCCGCCGCGCGGCCATCGACGAGCTGAAGGGCATCACCCGGGAGTACTTCGGCTATTACGAGGACCTCCCGCGGCAGGAGCGGGAGGCCGCCCAGGAGCGCTACCGCGCGTGGTGGATCTCCGAAGGCCGCTCGCGGTTCCGCACCACGAGCTAGCCCCGCGCCGCCCAGGCACGTCACCGCGCACATCACGGCCGCGTCGGGCAGGGGAGGGGGCGGCTCCTTCGGTCAACGGGAGCCGCCCTGGGGCTGGACGGTGGCAGGCGGGAGATCAGGCCGCGTCGCGGCTGATCACTGCGGAGCGGGGGCGGGGGCGGGGGCGGGGGCGGGGGCCTTCGGCGCGGCGGGCGCCGGCCTCCGGACGGGCACGGCCCTCACGGCAGCCGGCGCGGTCTCACCGGCCTCCTTCATGGCCTTGTCGATGATCTTCTTGAACTTCGAGAACGGCTGCGCGCCGCTGATGAAGTAGCCGTTGACGACGAAGGCCGGCGTGCCGCTGATGCCCGCCTTCTCCGCGACGGCGTTGTCGGAGTCCACGAACGCCTTGTGGGTGTTCGCGTCGAGCGCCTTCTTGAACCTCGCCATGTCGAGGCCCTGCTCCTCGGCGTACTTCTCGAGCGAGGCGCGCGAGAACGCGTCCGGCTGCCCCTGGCTCTTGAAGAGCTTCTCGTGGTACGCCCAGAACCCGGCGTTGCCCTTCTGCGCGAACGCCTCCTGCGCGGCCTCGGACGCGAGCGGCGCGTTCTTGTGCATCGGCAGCGGCCGGTGGCGCCACACGATCTTCAGCTTGTCGCCGTAGGTCTTCGAGATCTGATCGACGGTGTCCTCGACGCGCTTGCAGAACGGGCACTCGAAGTCCGAGAAGACCTGCATGACGACCTTGGCCCTCTCGCCGCCCTTCCACGGGCTGTTCGGCGCCGGGGCGGGGACCTCCTTGCGCTCGGGCGGCGGCGGCTCCTTGCCGTCCTTGATGATCTCCGCGTAGAGGTCCTTCGCGGCGACGCCCTTGGCGAGCATCCCCTCGGCCTTCTTGATCTCCTCGTCGATGATCGTCTTGAACTTGTCGATCGGCTGCGCGCCGACGAGCCGGCGGCCGTTGATGAAGAAGTGCGGGGTCCCCGACGCCTGCAGGTCGTCGGCGAGCTCCTGATCGGCGGCGATGGAGGCGCCGTACTTCTTGGTGGCGATCGCGGCCTTCGCCTTCTCGACGTTGAGCCCGAGCTCCTTGGCGTAGCCGAGCAGGTCGTCGTCGCTGAGCTTCGTGTGGTTCTTCCAGAGCAGATCGTACGCGTCCCAGAAGCCCTTCTCGCCCTTCTGCGCGCGGGCCTCCAGGGCGAGCTCGGCCGCGGGCTCGGCGCGCGGGTGGAACGGGAGCGGGTTGTTCTTCCAGACGAACCGGACCTTGTCCCCGTAGGTCTTGAGGAGCTCGTCGATGGTCGGGACGACCTTGCTGCAGAAGGGGCACTGGAAGTCGGACCACTCGACGATGGTGACCAGCGCGGTCTCCGGGCCCTTCACGGGCGAGTCGCCGACGGGCACCTTCCAGACCGTCTTGTCGTCCTCCTGCGGGCGCTCGCGGTCCCTCGAGGGCGGCGCCTTCGCCTTGTTCTCCGCGGCGAGCTTCGCGTACACCTTGTCGGGCTTGGTCCCCGCGGCGATCGCGGCCTGCGCGGCCTTGAGCTGCTCGTCGATGATGGCGGTGAACTTGTTGATCGGCTGGGCGCCGCTCAGGAACACGCCGTTGATGAACGAGGCGGGCGTGCCGGTGACGCCCGACGACTTGCCGACCGCCATGTCGGCGTCGATCTTGGCCATGTACTCCTGACGGTCGAACGCCGCCTTGAACTTCGCCTTGTCGACGCCGGCCTCGACGGCCCACTTCTCGAAGTTGTCGGGCGTGAGGGCCTTCTGGTTCTGGAATGCGCGCTCATGGAACTTCCAGAACGCCTGCGAGCCGCCGAGGCGGAACACGGTCTCGGCCGCGAGCGCCGCCGGGCGCGCGTTCTTGTGGAACGGGAGCGGGTTGTTCTTCCAGATGATCCGCAGCTTCTCGGGGCCGTACTTCTCCTTGATCTGGCTGATCGTGGTCTCGACCCGGGTGCAGAACGGACACTCGAAGTCGCTGAAGACGACCATCGTCACCGGCGCCGTGCGCGAGCCCCACATCGGGTCCTTCGACGACACCGGGACGGCCGCGTCCTCGTCGCTCCACGGCTGCCCGTCCTCGTAGGCCGCGGAGATCTCGTGCCCGCGCGAGCCGGCGCTCCGATCGATGCTCCACATCAGCCCCATCCCTGCGATGAAGCAGAGAAGGAAGCCGACGATGGCTGTTCCCTTGTTCATGATGGTTTCCTCTCTCAACGGTGGGGGAGCTCGCCAGGCGAGGCTCCTCCTTACAACGCGGGCGCTCCATGACAGGCAGCCCCCGCGACAAGACGGTCAATCTCGAGCTCCCGGGGCGGCGAGCCACCCCGGGCCGACGGGGCCGCGGCGCGCTGCGCGCGCGGAGCAGCCCCCGATGGCGCACCTGGCCCGATCTGGACCTGCCCGGCGAGCGTCCACACCCGACCTCCGTCGCGGCGCCCGCGCCGCCCTCGAGCGGGCGCGGCTCCGTTGCGTGGTCAGGGACGAACGCTCAGCCGGCTCCGGTCAGCTCGCCAGGGCGCCGGACCTCGCGGCGAGCCGGTCGCGCGCACCCCCCCGCAGTCCCCCCGGGGACCCCACGGGCGCGTTCGACGCAGGCCGCCGGCGAGCTCACCTCATCGAGGCGGATGGTAGACGCCCTGCTCGACGCCGGAACGCGGCCCTCCGGTGGGCGGCACGGACGTGAAGGTGGCGACGGATTGACCCGGAGCGGGGAGGACGAAGTCGGGCACGAGCACCGCGTGCGGCGGGGCGCTGGCGAGCTCGCTCGCGGGCGCAGGATGCCGCGAGCTCGGCCCGACCTTCGGCCATGGATCGCCGCCGTCACACCCGGGGGCTGCGTCGATCCGCGCGTCGGTGATCGGGAGGATGCGGGGCGGCGCGACCGCGGAAGCGCCGCGGGGATCGCAGATGGGCGCGTCCCTCGTCTCGCCCGTCACGTCGTCGACGCTGGTCAGCACGGTGCACGACGGCTCGTCCGGCGGCGCCACGATCGTCATCCGATCGTCCTCACACACCGGCACGATCGCGGCGCGCGCACGCAGCGGAACGACCAGCGCCAACGCGAGCGTCAGCAAGGTCAAGATGCGCTGGACAGCGTGCCGCGACATGCCTGCGAAGGGTCTAGCCGAGGCCCGCTGCGAGAGCAACGGTCCCGGTAGGCCGGGGATCGATGCGGCCCAGGCTTTCCTGGACGGATGAAAGCGCCGCTCCGGGCGGTGCGCCCACGGCGCGCGACTTGTCGACAGGGTGGGGATAACCCTGTGGATAACCTGGAGAGCCCCTGTGCCGAACCGGCAACCCAGGTCGGTCCCGCCGCGTGAGATCCGCGGTCTCCGCGGGGCGGCGGGGCGAGCCGCCCGAAGTTGGCCCACCTTGTCCTACATCCGGTAGATTCGCTGCATGGCGAACTCCTCCGCGACCGTGCCTCGTCCGGTTCTTCCGCCCACGCACGGGCCCACCAAGAGCGGCTTCGCCGCGGACGATGTTCCCCGGCCGCTCGGTCGGTACGTGCTCCTGCGGCGCATCGCCCGGGGCGGCATGGGCGAGGTGTTCCTCGCCTCCACCACCGGCCTGGAAGGGGCGGAGCGCCCCGTGGTCGTGAAGATCATCCGTCGCGAGCACGCCTCCGATCCGAGCTACATCGCGCGCTTCCTGGACGAGGCGCGCGTGCAGGCGCAGCTCCAGCACTCCGGCGTCGCGCAGGTCATCGAGGCGGACGTCGACCCGGCGACCGGCGAGCCGTACGCGGTGGTCGAGCACGTCGAGGGCCGGAGCCTCGGCGAGGTCCGCGCGCGCGCGGTGCAGCTCGGGCACCGCTTCGACTGGGCGGAGTCGGTCGCGATCGCGACGATGATCGCCGAGGCGCTCGCGCACGTGCACGAGCGCAAGGACCCGTCGGGGGTCGCGCTCGGCATCGTGCACCGCGATCTCTCGCCCCAGAACGTGATGCTCGGGTTCTCCGGCGACGTGAAGATCATCGACTTCGGCACCGCCCGCGGGCAGAACCGCCGCTGCCACACGGTCGCGGGCGTCGTCTTCGCGAAGCCGGGCTACGTCGCGCCGGAGGTCGCCAACGGCGACCCCGGGGACGCGCGCGTCGACCTCTACGCGCTCGGGATCATCCTCTGGGAGCTGTGCGCGGGGCGGCGCTTCCTCCAGGGCGATGCGCAGGCGCACATGGCCGCGGTCGCGCGCGACCAGAACAACCCGCCGCCCATCGCCCTCGGCCTCGGGGCGCCGCCGGAGCTCGACGCGGCGATCGCGCGGCTCACCGCGTTCGACAGGGAGGCGCGGTACCCGTCGAGCCGCGCCGCGGCGCGCGATCTCGCCGCGCTGCTCGGGGCGTCGACCGCCCTGCCGGGCGGCGAGCGCGGCGTGCGCGCGCGGGCCGCGCACCTGATGCAGCGGCTCTTCCCGGGCGAGCCGGGGCGCACGCGCCGCGAGTTCGCGGCGCTCGTCGCCGGCGCCAAGGCGCACCGCGCTGCGGCCGTGACGCCCGTGAGCCCCCGCGCCGAGGCCATGGCCTCGGCCGAGCGCGGCGATCAGGGCATGCTGCCGGGCACCCGGTACCTCCTGCTGCGCGAGATCGGGACCGGCGCGAGCAGCACCGTCTACGAGGCGGAGCACGTCGATCTGGGGCGCCGCGTGGCGCTCAAGGTCGTCTCCGCGGAGCACTCCGCGTCCGACGTGGTCGCGAGCCGCTTCCGCCGCGAGGCGCGCGTCCTCTCGCGGCTCTCGCACGAGCACCTCGTGAAGGTCCACGATTTCGGCATCGCCGCCGACGGCCGCCTGTTCTGCGGCATGGACTTGCTCGAGGGCGAGACGCTCGACGCCGTGCTCGCCCGCGGGCCCGCCGTCGACTGGCGGGACGCGCTGGCGATGGCCCTCAAGGTGCTCAGCGCGCTCGAGCTCGCGCACGCGGAGGGGCTCGTGCACCGGGACGTCAAGCCCGAGAACCTGTTCCTGACGCGCCCGAGCGGCGCCGAGGGCCCGCCGTCGCTCGCGGGCTCGGGCCTGAAGCTGCTCGATTTCGGGCTCGCGAAGTGCCTCGCCGACGACCGCGGCGAGGCCTCGCTCTCCGCGGACGCCACCGGCGCGGGGGAGGGGCCGGCCCGCGCGGCGATCGCGATCGTGGGGACGCCGGAGTACATGGCCCCCGAGCAGGCCGCGTCCGGGCGCATCGACGGCCGCGCGGACCTCTACGCGCTCGGCTGCGTCCTCTACGAGATGCTCACGGGGCGCCTCCCGTTCGTGGAGCCGAGCCTCGTCGCGCTGCTCGACGCGAAGATCAAGGGCAGCCCCGAGCGCCTGCGCGAGCGCGCGCCGGCCCGGCAGATCCCGCCGTTCGTCGACGAGCTCGTGATGCGCGCGCTGGCCCGGCACCCGAGCGTCCGCTTCCAGAGCGCGGCCGAGATGCGCGACGCCATCGTGCGCGCGCTGGGTACGCCCGCCCGCGCCCGCGCCCGCCGCCGGGCGCTCGGGTTCGCGGCGGTGGCCACGGCGATGACGCTGGCGGGCGTGCTGCTCGTGGGCAAGGGGCGCGAGCTCGCGGCCGGCGTCCCCATGGCCGCTCGGCTGCTCGACGCCGCGGGCGAGGCGGCGCGCGGCTCCGCCGAGGCGACGCAGCCCGCTGCCCCCGGCGCCGGGGCGGCGATCGAGGCGCCGGCGATCGCAGAATCACCGGCGGCCGCGGAGGCGAAGGCAGCCGCACAGGCGAAGGCAGCCGCGGAGACGCCGGCGACCGCGGAGACGCCGGCGACCGCGGAGACGCCGGCGACCGCGGAGACTTCAGC
Organism: Sorangium cellulosum; assembly: GCF_004135735.1. Classification (GTDB taxonomy): domain Bacteria; phylum Myxococcota_A; class Polyangia; order Polyangiales; family Polyangiaceae; genus Sorangium; species Sorangium cellulosum_F. The sequence continues at coordinate 3,503,772 of NZ_CP012670.1, forward strand.
GGCCGCTGCCGAGCAGGCGCGTGCGCTCGCCGCAGCCACCGAGCCGGCGCGAGCGGCCGGTCCGGCGGGGCAGGGGACCGTGGCGCCGCTGGCGCTGGCCGCCGCGCCCGCCACCGAGCCAGGGGCGGCCGCGCCGACCGGCGCCGCGCCGCCCAGAGCGGTCGCTCCGGCGGCGCGGACCGCGCAGGCGAGCGCGACGCGGAGCGACGGGGCGAAGCCGCCCGCGCGCGGCAACGCGGCCCGGCGCGCGAACGCGGTGGTCTCGGCGTCGCGCGGGGCCACCCCGAAGGCCCGCAAGGCCGCGGCGTCTGGCACGGACCGCTCCTCGCGCGAGGTGGCGAAGCGCGACGCGAAGGCCCGCGAGCGATCGTCCTCGGCCGCGACGCGCAAGCCGACCGAACCCGCGTCGACACCGGCCCGTGTCGCGCCTGACACCAGCGAGGAAGAGCGGCACGAAGACGCGAGGCGGCGCCGTCACAAGCGGCGCTCCCGGCTCGCCAAGGCCGAGTGAGCCGACGCCCGCGCGGCGCATTTCTCTCGCACGCCCGCTGCGGCGTTGTATACCGCGCAGCCTGCGATGGCTCAGATCGCCCTGCCCGCGCCAGGCTCGAACACCGTCACATCGGGCCCCCCACATCGCGCCATCTTGCGGCTCGCGCTGCCGACCGTCGCGGCGATGCTCACCCAGAGCATCGTCAACGAGATCGACATCGTCTTCTTCGCGCACCTGCCGTGCCCGGAGTCCTCGAACGCGCACGCGGCGCTCCTGCCGTCGCTGATCGTCCTCTGGCTGTTCGGCGGCTCGCTCAGCGCGATCTCGGTCGGCACGCAGGCGTTCACCGCGCGCCGCTTCGCCGAGCAGCGGTCGGAGGACGCGGGCGCGGTCCTCGCGAACGCCCTGTTCTTCGCGCTCGTCGCCGGCGTCGTGTTCTCCGCGCTCGGGTACCTGACGATGCCGTACCTCCTGTCGGTCATCATCAAGGTGCCGGACGCGAGGCAGGCGGCGCTCGACTACCTCGGCTGGCGCCTGCTCGGCGTGACGTCGATGGCGGCGACGTTCGCGCTGAAGGCGTTCTTCGACGGGATCGGCAAGACGCACATCCACCTCGTCTCGGCGCTCGCGATGAACGCGCTGAACATCGTGCTCTGCGTCCTGCTCATCTTCGGCAACGCCACGCTCGGCATCCCGAAGTACGGCATCGCGGGCGCGGGCATGGCGGGCTTCATCTCGACCTACGTCGGCCTCGCGATCATGCTGGCGTACGCGCTGCTGCCGGAGTATCGGCGCCGCTACCGCCCGTTCGCCCTGAGCAAGCTCTCGGCGCCGCTCACCTGGTCGATCCTCAAGCTCTCGATCCCGAGCGCCGTCGCGACGGTGGCGATCATGACGGGCTTCGGCCTGTTCTACGCGATCGCCAGCAAGCTCGACCAGGTCGCGCCGGCGGGCGTCGTCTCGCCGCTCTGCCCGGGCGGCCGCGCCGAGCCGGTGTACGGCGCGGCGACGACGGTGATCGTCGGGATCCTGAAGCTCACGTTCACCGCCTGCCTGGCGTTCGGCACGTCGACGGCGACCCTGGTGGCGCAGTCGCTCGGCGAGAAGGACGGAGACAAGGCCGCGCGGTTCGGCTGGACGAGCGTCCGGCTCGGCCTCGTGATCTTCGGCGTCATCGGCGTGCTCGAGGCGATCTTCGCCCCGCAGATCCTCGCGTTCGCCAGCAGCAGCGAGCTCGTCCAGGCCGCGGCGCTGCGGCCGCTCCAGGTGATGGGCATCTGCACGCCGCTCGTGGCGGTCGGCATGATCCTGACGCAGGCGCTCTTCGGCGCGGGCAACACGCTGTTCGTGATGGTGGTGGAGCTCATCCTGCACTTCACCTGCCTCGTCCCGCTGGCGTGGCTGCTCGGCATCACGCTCGGCTTCGGCCTGATGGGCATCTGGAGCGCGGGCGTCGTGTACGTGGTCCTCCTCGCCGCGACCATGGCGTGGAAGTTCTACTCGGGGGACTGGAAGAAGATCCGGCTCGACGCCCCGGGCAAGCCCGCCGACGCTGTCCACGGCGAACGCCGCGAGGAGCGGCCCGCGGAGGGGCTCTGACGGCCCGGAGGTGAGCGCCCGAGGTGCCCACCTCCGGCGGCTCAGCGGGGGAACGCGGCGGCGTTCCCGCCGTCGACGGTCAGGACGCAGCCCGTCGTGGCCTCGGCGGTCGCGAGGTAGAGGAAGGCCTGCGCCACGTCGGCCGCGGTGGTCTCGCGTCGGAGCAGGTTGTCCCGGAAGTAGTCGTCGACCGAGACGTTGCGGGCGCGGGCGCGCGCCTCGAGCAGGCCGGCGCCGAACAGCGCGGTGCGGATCCGGTCGGCGTTGACGGCGTTCGCGCGGATCCCGTGCGGGCCGAGGTCGACGGCGTACTGGCGCGTGAGCGCGACGAGCGCCGCCTTCGCGACGGCGTACGGGCCGAAATCGGGCCCCTGGTTGAACGCGCTCTTCGACGCGTTGAACAGGATGGCGCCCCCCGAGTCCTGGGCGAGCAGCACCCGCGAGGCCGCGCGGGCGACGTTCTGGTGGCCGAGCAGGTTCAGCTCGAGCGACGCGCACAGCGCCTCGTGCCCCTCCGCCGTGTGGATGGCTCCGGAGAACGCGCGGCCGGCGTTCGAGACGACCACATCGACGCCGCCGAAATGCGCCGCCGCCTGCGAGAACGCCCGGCTCACGCTCGCCTCGCTCCGCACGTCGCAGGCGATCTTGAGCCAGCGGCCGCGGTGGCGCCCGTCGAGCGCGGCGGCGGCCCTCTCGAGCGGCTCCTCGTCGCGATCGACCAGCGCCACGTGCGCCCCCGCGGCGAGGAACGCCGCCGCGGTCGCGAGGCCGATCCCGGACGCGGCGCCCGTGACGAGCGCGATCCGGCGATCGAGCGGGCCCCTCTGGCCCGCCGCGAGCTTGAGCTTCGCCTGCTCCAGGCTCCAGTACTCCATGTCGAAGAGATCGAGCTCGGAGACCGGCTGGTAGCCCCCGAGCGCCTCGGCCGCCTCGATCACGGAGGCGGTGTGATGGTAGATGTCGGCGACGATCTCGGCCTCGGCGCGCGAGCCGCCGACGCACAGCGCGCCAACCCCCGGGAACAGCAGCACGCGCGGGAACGGATCGAGCTCGTCGCGGACCGCGCCGCGCGCCGCGCACGAGCGGCGGAAGTACTCGTGGTACTCGGCCACGTACCGGGCGATGGCCTGCTCCACGGTCGCGCGGAACCGCGCCGTGTCGGAGGCGTCGTAGGCGTCGACGACGAGCGGCCGCGCCTTGGTGCGGATGACGTGATCGGGCGTGGCGCAGCCGATCTGCGAGATCCGGGCGAGATCGTCGCGATCGCAGAAGGCGACAAGCTGGAGGCTCGTGCGCAGCGTCGCGACCCACGGGCGGCCCGAGGCGCGGGCGAGCGCGCCCCGGACGACCGGGCCGATGGCGGCCCGGATCTCCGGATCAGGCGCCGCGACCGTGGGGTGCGGGGCGATCTCGCTCCGCTCCGCGATGTACCGCTCGGCGCGCGTCACGGCGTCGATCATCCGCGTGTAGCTCTCCTCGGCGGTGTCCCCCCACGTGAAGACGCCGTGCTTGTCGAGGATCATCAAGGACGGGAGCGCTCCGCGCTCGAGGCGCGCGCGGACGAGCTCGGCGACGCGGCGCGCGAGGGTGAAGCCCGGCATCACGTACGGCACGAACAGCGCCTCGTCCCCGTAGATCGCCTGGACCGCCTCCGCCGAGCCGCGCTGATCGACGGCCGAGAGCACGGCGTCGGCGTGCGTGTGATCCACGAACTTCGCGGGGATGATCGCGTGCAGGAGCGCCTCGACCGACGGCGTGGGGCTCGCCGGATCCAGCATCTGGCCGCGCAGGAGCGCGACCATCTGCTCGTCGGTCATCTCCGCGAGCTCGCACGCCCGCTGGAGCGGCGCGAGGCGGCACGCCGGGAAGCCGCGCGGCTCGATCGTCGCCAGATCCCAGCCGCTGCCCTTGATGAACAGCACGTCGACCCGCTCGCCGAGCAGGTCGACGGCCGCGCTCTTGACGCTCGTGTTGCCCCCGCCGTGGAGGACGAGCGACGGATCGGCGCCGAGCAGGCGGGAGGTGTAGACGCGGAGGGCGAGATCCTCGCCGTGGGTTGCGGCGTAGGCCTCCAGGTAACGCTGCGCTTCGTCCTTGCGGTGGCGAGAATCCATCGACTCGCCGCCTACCCCAGCGGCGGAGGCGCCGGAAGCCCGGAGCTCGGCGCTCCTGTCAGTAGCGGTAGTTCTCGGCCTTGAAGGGGCCGTCGACCGGGACGCCCAGGTACTTCGCCTGGTCCTGCGTGAGCTGCGTCAGCTCGACCCCGAGCTTCGGCAGGTGCAGCGCGGCGACCTTCTCGTCGAGCTTCTTCGGCAGCAGGTGGACGCCTACCGGGTACTTCTCGGTCCACAGGGCGATCTGCGCGAGGACCTGGTTGGAGAACGAGCTCGACATCACGAACGACGGGTGACCCGTCGCGCAGCCCAGGTTCACGAGGCGCCCGCGCGCGAGGACGATCAGCCGCTTGCCGTCGGGGAAGATGAAGTGATCGACCTGCGGCTTGATGCTCTCCTCCTTGATCTCGGGGTTCTTCTCGAGCCACGAGATCTGGATCTCGGAGTCGAAGTGGCCGATGTTGCAGAGGATGGCCTCGTCCTTCATCGCGATCATGTGCTCGGCGCGGACGACGTCGCTGCAGCCGGTCGCCGTGACGAAGATGTCGCCGATCGGGGCGACGGTCTCGAGGCGCTTGACCTCGTAGCCCTCCATCGCCGCCTGCAGGGCGCAGATCGGGTCGATCTCGGTGATGATCACGCGCGCCCCGAGGCCGCGCAGCGACTGCGCGCACCCCTTGCCGACGTCGCCGTAGCCGCATACCACGGCGACCTTGCCGGCGAACATGACGTCCGTGGCCCGCTTGATCCCGTCGCCCAGCGACTCGCGGCAACCGTAGAGGTTGTCGAACTTGCTCTTCGTCACCGAGTCGTTGACGTTGATCGCGGGCACCTTCAGCTTGCCGGCGCGGTGCATCTCGTAGAGCCGGTGCACGCCCGTCGTCGTCTCCTCCGAGAGCCCGCGGATCGGGTCGCTGCCGGCGAAGAGCTCCGGGTGCTTCTCGTGCGCGACGACCGTGAGATCCCCGCCGTCGTCGAGGATCATGTTGGGCCCCTTGCCCCCCTTGAAGGCGTAGAGCTGCTGCTCGATGCACCAGTCGTACTCCTCGAGGGTCTCGCCCTTCCAGGCGAACACGGGGACGCCGGCCGCCGCGATCGCCGCCGCGGCGTGGTCCTGCGTCGAGTAGATGTTGCAGCTCGTCCAGGTGACCTCCGCGCCGAGGGCCACGAGCGTCTCGATCAGCACCGCGGTCTGGATCGTCATGTGGAGGCAGCCGGCGATGCGCGCGCCCTTGAGCGGCTGCGCGGAGCCGTACTCGGCCCGGAGCGCCATGAGCCCGGGCATCTCCTTCTCGGCGATGCGGATCTCCTTGCGTCCCCAGTCCGCGAGCGTGATGTCGGCGACCTTGTAAGAGAGCTTGTTCGCGTTCATGGTGTCCCTTTGCCTTCTCCGTTGAATGCGCCTGTGCGCGCGCTGCGCCAGCCGACGAGCAGCTGCCAGACCAGGTGTCGATCCGGACCTTCGCCCTGCCAGGCGGACGGCAGCCGCCGGATCTCGACGCCGGACAGCCCCGCCTCCTCGGCGAGCCGCCGGAGCTCGGCCGGCGTGAAGCCGAGCCAGACGTCCGCCTCCTGCTCCCGCAGGGTCGGATCGTGGTGCGCCTCGTAGTCGAGCACGCACACGGCGCCGCCACGGGCGCCCTGGGCGTCGTCGCCCGGGCCGGGCGAGGCCGGGCGCGCGAGCTCGACCAGCGCGCGCATCGCCCTCGCCGGCTGCGGCGCGTGGTGCAGCACGCGGGCCGCGAAGACCACGTCCGCGCCGCCCGAGAGCGCCGGGTCCGCCTCGGGCCGAGCGTCGCCGAGCGCGCGGGCCACGGCCTCGCGCACCTCGGGCCCGTCGAGCTCGCCGCACACGAGCTCGACGTTCTCCAGGCTGCGCCGCCGCATCCGCTCCGCCGCGAGCTGGAGCTGGGCCCCTGCGCGATCGAGCGCGACGACGCGGTCGAAGACGGGCGACAGCACCTCGAGCAGCGCCCCGTCGCCCGTGCCCGCGTCGATCGCGAGGCGCCGGTGGGGCAAGAGCGGCGCGAGCGCGGCGAGGTAGGCCGCGAGCTCCGACGGCGGCCCTGGGCGCAGCGGGCGCCCGCCGCGCGCGAAGAACTCCCGGGTCTCGGCGTCGCGCGCCGCGAGCACCTCCTCGATGCGCGCGAGCGTCCCGTCCGCCGCGCACGCGCGCTGGCCCGCGCGCACCGCGTCGTCGATCACCGGATCGGTCGTGGCGCGCGGATCGAGGCGGAGCAGCGTCCACGTGCCCTGCCGCCGGGCGAGCAGGATGCCCGCCTCGCGGAGGGCGGCCGCGTGGCGCGAGATCTTCGGCTGGCCCTCGCGCAGGAGCTCGGCCAGCTCGCCGACGGCGAGCTCCTCCGCCGCCGCCAGCCCGAGGAGCCGCACCCGCACGGGATCGGCGAGGAGCCGGTACAGCTCGCACCGCGCGATCGCCTCCGCAGGCTGGGCCAAGCCGTCCGCCATCGTGACCACGCCCCTATTTATGTATCTATGCGAATGAATGCAAATAATAAGTTGCGGCTCCTGGCACGCTTCTGCTCCCAGGAGCCGCGCCAGCCACGCTGCAGCCCGCGCCCTTCGACCTGCGCGGGCAGGGGGGGGTCGCCTCGCCGGCGGGCGCCACCTGGCCTGCCGCGCGCCGAGGTCGCGCGGGCCGCGCCCTGTCCGCCGGGCGCACCTCGGGCGCATCGCCCCCACCCCCGCGACAACGGCTTGCGTCCCGGGCGGCCAGCCGTCTGCGGCTCGCGGCGGATCAGCCGAAGGAGCGGACGACCTTCTCGAGCTTCGCTTCCTCGGAGGAGCGGAGCAGACCGACGGCGACGACGGTGAGGCGCTCCGGCCGGAACAGGGCGCGCGCGGCATCGCGCACGTCGTCGACGGTGACGCGGGCGAGCTCCGCGTGTCGCGCCTCCGGGGTCCGCGTGATGTCGGCGAGGGCGGCGAGCCCGTAGAAGCCCGCGGTCGCCTCGGCGTCGTCGAGCATCGCCTCGACGGACCAGAGGTGGCGGTCCCGCGCCTTGGCGAGCTCGTCCTCGCGCGGGCCGGTCTCGGCGAGCTCGCGGAGCAGGGTGAAGATCTCCCGGACCACGACGGTCGCGCGGTCGTGCTGCACGCCCGCGGCGATGTCGACGACGCCGTCGTCCTCGTAGGCCTCGAACATGCCCGACACGTCGTAGCAGAGGCCGAGCCGGTCGCAGATCCGCTCGTACAGCCGCGTCGACATGCCGTCGTCGAGGACGCGCAGGAGCATCTCCACCGCGGGCTCGCGCGCGTCGCGCTCGCTCACGCCCCGGAACGCGACCCGCAGCTCGGTCTGGCTCGACTGGTTCTCGATGAAGCGGAACCTCGGCCTCTTCTGCCCGTTCGGCGGCGGCGCGACGGGCACCTGCTCGCCGCGCGGCATGGCGCCGAAGTGCCGCTCGACGACCCGCGCGCACACGCCGGGATCGATCTGCCCCGCCACGCAGAGCACCGCGTTCGCCGTCGTGTAGTGCCGGGCGTGGTGCGCGCGCAGCGTCGGCTCGTCGAAGCGATCGAGCGCGTCGATGCCCCCGGTGATGGTGAAGCCGAGCGGGTGTCGCTCGTACATCAGGGCGCGGGCGTTGTTGTCCGCGTCGATGTCGCGCCCCTCGTCGTCGAGGTCCTCGAGGATCTCCTCGCGCACGATCCCGCGCTCCACCTCGATCGCGGTGAAGCGGGGCGACGTGGCGACCTCGCCGAGCAGGGCGAGCACCGGATCGAGGTTCGCCGGCGGCACCGAGATGCTCATCACGCCGTGGTCCACGTGGGTCGCGGCGTAGAGCGTCCCGCCGAGGCGCTCGAAGGCGAGCGCCTGCGCGTGCGCCGACGGCAGCGAGGGCGTCCCCCGGAACAGCATGTGCTCGAGGAAGTGCGAGATCCCGTTGTTCTGCTGGGTCTCGAACCGCGAGCCGACGCGCAGGTAGAGCGAGGCGACCGCCCGGTGCACGTGCGGTTGCGGGACGAGGACGAGCTTGAGCCCGTTGGAGAGGACGACGTCCTCAACGTCACGCATCGGGAGCGACGTCATTCCCCCTCGTCGAGCGGCGCACCCGTCTGCCCGTCCTCGCTCTGCCGGATCTCCTTGAGGAGGTTCTGGTCGTACTTCACCTCGCTGCCGATGGTCGACTTGAGCCGGCGGATGTACCCGACGAGCGCGTCGTTCTGCTTCGCCGCCCTCATCGCCGAGGTGTAGAACTCCCGGTCCTTCTCCCACTGCTCCTGGCTCGGGGAGGTCTTCTCCTTGAGCTGGATCACCGCGTAGCCGTTCTCCAGCGCCACGACGTCCTTGGGCAGATCGCCCGGCTTGTCGAGCTGGAAGGCGAGGCGCGCGGGCTCGGTGCTGTCCTTCGCGTCCGCGATGGGGGAGCCCGAGACGTTGAACGGCAGGCTCGTCTCGATGGCGGGGCGGTTCGGGTGGTTCGCGAGCGTGTAGGGCGGCCGGGCCTCGCCGGGCTCCGGCTGGCCCGCGCCCTTGGCGCCGTCGCCCTTGCCCCCGTCGGCTCTCGCGCCCGGCGCGGCGGTCGCATTTCCCTTCGCGGGCGCGAGCTGGTCCAGGTACGCGCCGAGCGCGTCCTCCAGCGACTTGCCGCCCGCCGCGGCCGCGAGCACCTGCTTCGCCGCCTCCGCCGCGAGCCGCTCCGACTCGTGGGCGACGTAGAGCTCGCGCGCCGTCTCGTGCCGGCCGATCTTCTCGGCCTCGGCGTCCCTGGCGATCTGCTCGAGCTTGACCACATGGAAGCCGCTCTCGGTCTCGATGATGTCCGACACCTCGCCCGGCTTCATCGCGAGCAGCTCGTCCTCGACGGGCTTGGTGAGCCGGCCCTTGGTCACGCACCCGAGGTCGCCGCCGCGCGCCGCGCTCGGATCGTCGCTCGCGCTGCGCGCGACGTCCGCGAAGCGCTCGCCCTTCTTGAGCCGCTCGGCGGCCTTCTCGATGCGCTCCTTCGCGGCGGCCTTGGCCGCCTCCGGCCCGTCCCCGGACGCGGGGTCCACCTCGACCAGGATGTCGCGCACCACGCGGCACTCGGGCTGATACTGCGCCTTGCGCCCCTCCCAGGCCTTGTCGAGCTCTTCCTTGTTGGCGTCCGCCCACGCCTGGACCGCCTTGTCCGAGGTGTCGACGACGAGATCGGTATAGAAGCGCCGGTCGAAGCGCACGTACGAGAGCGCCCGGGTGGATTTCTCGCGCGAGAACTGCTCGAACGCCTCGTTCTCGCCGACCCGGACCCGCGCGCGGATGAGGTCGCGCATCCGCGCGGCGAGGAGCTCCTTCTTCTGGTACTCGCGGAAGTCCGTCGGGCTCATCTTCGTGATGTTCCGGACTTGCCGCTCGTATTGCTTGGTGTCGAACTTCTTCGTCTGCCGGTTGCGGACATCGAGGTAGCGGATGAGGTTCTCCGGGAGGTTGAGCGCGTAACCGATCTGGCGGATCTTGTCCGCCGGGAGCGAGACACGCATCCTGCCCGCGACGAGCTCGGCCGTCAGCTCGTCGTCCGAGACGCTGATCCCGAGGCGCTCCGCGTCCTCGTTCAGCAGCCAGCGCTCGTACAGCCCCTCCGCCGTGAGCCGCCGGAGGCCCATCGCCCGGAGGCGATTCTCGTCGACGCTGCGCATGCTGAGCAGGTTCCTCGAGGCGTTGAACTCGATCGAGGAGATGCAGCTGCCGCTGACCTCGACGGCGCACGTGCTCCCGCTCGACTGCACGGGGCCCGTGGCCGGGCGGAACTGGACGATGAAGACGACTGCGATCGCGATGACCACAGCGGCGCCGAAGATTTGGCTCAGTCTGTTCACGAAGGGTTCGCTCCCGGGGCGTGCGCCGCTCGCTCCTCGAGCGGCCTCCCGCCTTGGCCTGGCGCGGCATAGCACGGCCTCGACGGCGTGTCTTTACGGCGGTCGAGAGCGAGGCTAGGGGCTCATGCCATGGCTAGCTCGAAGTCACACCTCCCTGATTGCGGCCTGTACCTGACGACAAAGCCGCTCCCCGGACACGAGGACAAGGTGCCTGCCGGCATCATCGTCTCCTTCCACAACCACTCGGAGAACGGCCTGCCGACGGTCACGACGCCCGATCACAACGTGCACAACCGCTGGCACTTCCACGGCCCTGCCGTGGCGTTCCGTGGCACCACGTGGGCGGACTCGTTGCAGCGGCTCCCCGCCGAGGGGTTCTACACGCTCCGCAAGGAGCTCTCGTTCGACGGCGGCAGCTGGCCCAAGGGGACGCTGGTGCAGCTCGGCTACACGCAGGCGGGCATGCCTATCCTGTTCATCGCGCGGGTGCGGTCGCGGCTGCAGGAGAACGACCTCTTCTTCTCCGACAAGGGCGTTGGCATCAAGCGCGACCAGCTCTCGCTGCTCGAGCCGGTCTCCGTCTTCGAGGAGCCGAGCGACGGCTCCGGTCACAAGCCCGACCACGCCGAGGCGCACTGAGCGATCCGAACGCTCACGTCCACACTGAAATGTAGTCAAAAGCGAGCGAGCGGCTTGGCGGGTACGGCGTGTGCTTGTAATTTTCCTTCGTGATTCGACGAAGAAGCCTCACTCCTCCGTCCCTCCAGGTCCCGGCCGACCTCTTCGCCAACCGTCGCAGGAGCGCCCGCCGTGAGCTCAGCGAGCGTGTCCGCCTGGAGACCGGCGAGCACGCGGTCCCGGGCTGGACGCTCAACGTGAGCGTGGGCGGGCTCCGGGCGGTGGTAGAAAATTCACTCGACCCCGGCACGGAGTTAACGGTGTGGATCGACGGTGGGGCGCCGCGATCAGGCCGGATCGTGTGGGTGCAGGACGAGCCCGACGGATCGATCGTGGGCGTCTGCTTCCTGGACGACGGGGCCTCGACGCCATCGTTTCGGAGCGCGTGAGCGCTCACCAGCGTGCCAGCGCGCCGCACCGTCTGTCGGCTTGACGAGACGCCCGCAATTTTGCGATGGATGGTCCTGCTGGCAGCTGGGGGTATCCGGAAACCAGCGGAAGATGCCGACACCCGCGGAGATAAAGAAAGCCCTGCTCCAGGCCGGATTCGAGATTTACCGCACCCGGGTCGACGCCGTGCAGGTCGCCGAGCGGGTGCGGGAGAACCTTCTCATGGATTCGGGGATCGTCGTGAGCGCCGAGCCGCTTCGGGTCGGCTTCGTCGTGCGGGCCCAGCGCAACGACTTTCCAGGCGCAGCGGAGTCGCAGCTCTTCGAGCGGGCGCGCGGGCTGGCCGAGTCCGCGATCGCGCGCGGGTACGCCGAGGGCGGAACCAACATCCGCCACGTCCGCGACCCCGGGGACGAGGAGCGGACGCTCGACACCTGGTGCGAGATCCAGTTCGAGAAGCCGGTGGCGTCGCTCGAGCTCGCCGTCAGCGAGGTGGGCTTCGCCCTCTCGCTGGAGAAGACCGTCCTGCCGCGGTGAGCGGTCGCCGATGTCGTCTGACCGAGCCGCGAGCCTGCTCGGGCCTTCCGGCCCGCTCGCGCGCGGCCTCGCAGGCTACGAGGACCGCGAGGGCCAGCTCGCGATGGCGCGCGCCGTCGAGCGGGCGCTCACCGAGGACCGCATCCTCCTCTGCGAGGCGGGCACCGGGACAGGCAAGACGCTCGCCTACCTGGTCCCCGCGATCCTGAGCGGGCGCAAGGTCGTCGTCTCGACCGCGACGAAGGCGCTCGAGGACCAGATCTTCACCAAGGATCTGCCGCTCGTGGCCGAGCACCTCCGGCTCGATCCGCGCGCGGCGCTGGTGAAGGGGCTCGGCAACTACCTCTGCCTGCGCCGCTTCAACGAGCTCCGCCACAGCCCCGGCGCGGGCGCCGGGCTCGCGGGGCGCTCGCTGCCGCTCCTCGAGGCGTGGGCGCAGGAGACCGAGATGGGCGACGTCGCGGAGCTCGCCCACCTCGCCGAGGGGGATCCGCTCTGGCGCGAGGTGGCGTCGTCCAGCGAGACGCGGCTCGGCGCCTCGTGCGAGTACTTCGACGGCTGCTTCGTCACGCGGATGAAGCGCGAGAGCGAGTCGGCGCGCCTGCTCATCGTCAACCATCACCTGTTCTTCGCGGACCTCGCGCTGAAGATCGCCGGGGCGCGCCGCGGCTTCGCCGGCGTCGGCGCGCTCCCGCCGTACGACGCGGTCGTCTTCGACGAGGCGCACCAGCTCGAGGACATCGCGACCAGCTTCTTCGGCGTCCGCGTCTCGCGCGCCCGGGTCGACTCGATGCTCCGCGACGCGGACAGGGCGTTCATCACGTCCGGCCTGGCCGATCGCATCCTCGGGCGGGGCGAGGGGACGGCGCTCACGGCCGTGGTGCGCGAGGCCGCGGACGCCCTCTTCGATCGCCTCGCGCTGCTCGGGGGCGCGACGGGCGCCGGGGATCGCGGCGACACCCGGGTCCCCCTCCCGAGGGACGCGTGGTCCGGCGAGCTGCTCGACGCCTACCACCGGCTCGACGACGTGCTCGAGGCGCTCGCGGGGTACGCGAGCGCGAACGCGGTCGGCGAGGCGGTGCAGCTCGTCGGCAACCGCGCCGCCCAGCTCCGGGACGACGCCGCGCGGATCGTCGACCCCGCGACGAACCAGGTCACGTGGATCGAGGTGCGCGGCCGCGCCGTCTCGTTCGGCGCGTCGCCGGTCGACCTCGGGCACATGCTCCGCGAGCACGTCATCGAGCGGATCGGCGCCGTGGTGCTGACGAGCGCCACGCTGACCACGGGCGGCTCCGCCGGCTCCGGGTTCCGCTTCCTCCGATCGCGGATGGGCCTCGACGAGGACGTGTCGGTGCCGGTCGACGAGCTCGAGGTCCCTTCGCCGTTCGATTATCCGAGCGCCGCGATGCTCTACACGCCGCGCGATCTCCCCGAGGCGACCGACGCGTCGTTCGTCGAGCGCGCGGCCGATCGGATGGCCGAGCTCATCGCGATCACGGGCGGCGGCGCGTTCGTCCTCTGCACCTCGAACCGCGCCATGAACGCGCTCGCCGCCGCGCTCCGCGTCCGGCTCGACCGCGCGGCCGCCCAGGCGAGGGCCGAGGGCGCCGGCGCGCCGCGGCCCAGGGCCCCGCTGCTCGTGCAGGGGGACGCGCCGAAGGGGACGCTGCTCCGCCGCTTCCGCGCCGAGCGGCACGCCGTCCTCGTCGCCACGATGAGCTTCTGGGAGGGGGTCGACGTGCCCGGCGAGGCGCTGCGCCTCGTGATCATCGAGAAGCTCCCGTTCGCGGTGCCCACCGATCCCGTCGTCGCCGCCCGGTGCGCGGCGATCGAGCAGGGCGGCGGCAACCCGTTCATCGCCTACAGCGTCCCGCAGGCCGCGATCACCCTGAAGCAGGGGTTCGGCCGGCTCATCCGCACGCGCACCGATCGCGGCATCGTCGCGATCCTGGACCGGAGGATCCGCACGCGCGGCTACGGCCGCGTGCTGCTCGACAGCCTGCCCGGCGCGCGCCGGACGGAGCGCATCGAGGACGTGCGCTCCTTCTGGGCTGCCGCCGCGCAGCCGCAGGCCGCGCAGCCGCAGCCCGAGGAGAGCGCGAGGGCGCCGGGCGACGCGCCGCCGTGATGCGCGCGGTGGACGTCGCGCGTGCGACGTCCCGCCCTGGATCCACCCGGCGGACGTCGCGCGTGCGACGTCCTGCCCTGGATCCACCCGGACGCCCCGCCACCCGGCCCCGCTGTGACAGCGCCGACCTCGAGCCGTGTAAATCGGGAAAGGATGGTGTGCGAACACCCTGACGCGGTGCGAACGAAATTGCGCACTCAGGCGGTCGGACTACTCTATGGGGCGGTCGTGCCGAACGACCCCTGGTTTCCAGCGCAAACCGCGAGAGCGACACCGCGAGTCGGGGCGACGTGGAGCGAAGCGTCGCCCGAGCTCGCGCTGAAAAAGAAAGGAGTCGAGTGATGAGCGAGCTCGTTGCGCACCTCCCCCTGATCTCCCTCGTCGTTGCCCTCGCAGCGCTCGCCCTCGCGCGCAGGTCGGCGTCGTCCCGGCCGTCGGCCCGCGCGCTGTCCGCGAAGGAGCGGGCGATCGCGGCGGCCTGCGCGGACGCGCTGTTTCCCCCGGGCGGCCCGATCCCGCTCTCTGGCACCGAGGCCGGCCTGGTCGAGTACATGGAACACCACGTCGCGCGCGCGCCGCGGCCGCTCCGGCCGTACTTGCGGCTGCTGCTCCACGCCGTCGAGCTCTCGCCCTGGGTCTTCGGCCCGCGCCGCGCCCGCTTCACGCGCCTCTCGCAGCGGGATCGCATCGCGGTGCTCGCGTCGATGGCGCAGAGCCGCATCTACCTCCGGCGGGTGACGTTCCTCTCGCTCCGGACGCTCCTGTCGATGGGATACCTCGCGAACGAGAAGGTCGCCTGCGCGATCGGCGTCGCCTGCTGCCCCGCTCCGTTCGAGCGCCGCGCCGAGCGAGCGGCGGCGCGCGCGGCCGTCGCCGTCGAGCCCCCGTCGCTCGCGCCGGGGGTGACCGCGTGAAGCTACCCACCGTGGGAGGGGCGCTCCAGCCGGCGGGCCCCGGGCGGAGCGAGCGGCGATCGCTCGCCGCGGCCACGGCCCGCGCCGGTGACGAGAGGGGGGCGGTGGAGCCGCTCGCGCCCGGCGATCCGCGCGCCGGGGTGAAGGTGTTCGCCGACTACGACGGCGAGGTCCGGGCGTCGTGCGAGGTGCTCGTCGTCGGCTCGGGTCCAGGCGGGTCGGTCGTCGCGAAGGAGCTCGCCGAGGCGGGGCGCGACGTGATCCTCCTGGAGGAGGGCCCGCCGTTCGGGGTGGAGGATTTCCGGCAGGAGGCGGGCGAGTCGCTCGCGCGCACGCTGCGCGAAGGGGGGATGCGGGCCGCCCGCGGGCGCATGCTCATCCCGACCATGCAGGCGATCGCGCTCGGGGGCGGATCGGTGGTCAACTCCGCGATCTGCGCGCGCTCGCCCGCGTGGGTGTTCGACAAGTGGGCGGAGCGAACCGGGACCGCGTCGATCACCCTGGACGCGCTCCTGCCTCACTACCAGCGCGTCGAGCGCCTGCTCGGCGTCTCGCCCACGCCGATGGAGGTGCAGGGCGAGCGCAACCTGCGCTTCAAGCGCGGCTGCGACGCCCTCGGCCTGTCGAGCGAGCCGACCCACCGCAACGTGCGCGACTGCCGCGGCTCCGGCGAGTGCTTCACCGGGTGCCGCAACCGCGCGAAGATGTCGACCGACGTCTCGTACGTTCCAGCCGCGATCCGGGCAGGCGCGCGCGTGCTCACCAGCGTGCGCGCCGAGCACCTGCTCCTCTCCGGCAGGCGAGCCACCGGCATGCGCGGTCGCACCATCGAGCCGTTCACCTGGCGGGAGGGGGCGCCGGTCGAGATCCGGGCCGAGCTGATCGTGCTCGCGGCGGGCTGCATGGCGACCCCGCTGATCCTGCTCCGCAGCGGCGCCGCGAGCTCCAGCGGCTACGTCGGCAACGAGCTCCAGCTCCACCCAGGGCTCGCGATCATGGCGGTCTTCCCGGATCCCATCGACCCGTGGGAGGGCGCCACGCAGGGCTACCATTCGCTCCATTTCCTCGAGCAGGGCATCAAGCTCGAGGTCCTCTGGTCGCCCCCCGCCGTGCTCGCCGCGCGGTTCCCCGGCTTCGGGCACGACTACCAGCGTCACCTCCGGACGTACCACCGCATGGCCCCGTTCGATGTGATCATCGCGGCAGAGCAGTCGCGCGGGACGGTCCGTCCGAAGCGCGGCGGCTGGGATCCCGACGTGCGGTTCGACTACGCGCCGCGCGACGTCGAGAAGATCCAGCGCGGCCTGGGCATCCTGTCGGACATCTGCTGGGCGGCCGGCGCAGGCTCGATCCTGCCCGGGCTGCACGGCGTTCCCGACGAGCTGAGGTCGCCGGAAGAGGCAGAGATCCTGAAGAGCAAGCGGCTCGACGGCCGCGACACGATCACCGCAGCGAACCACGCGTTCGGTACGGCGCGCATGTCGAGGCGATCGCGCGACGGTGTGGTCGACGAGGAGGGGCGCTGCCACGATCTGGACAACGTGTACGTCGCAGACACGAGCGTCTTCCCTGGAAGTCCGGCCGTGAATCCGATGCTCACGTGCATGGCGCTGGCCGATCGCATCGCGTGCGGCATCATCGATCGCTGGTGATGTGCGCGCCGGCGTGTCACCACAGAGCTCAGCGACGCGGGGGGCATCACGACCGTTGCGCAGGGACGGCGTGTGAGGGGGGCCTTGCACCGAGAAGGAGGCAACTCCCGAGTTGATGTGGGGCCCCCACGGGGTACAAGTTCATCGGCACCTTTCGTATCGCACGGGGCCGAGCCGTCCGTCCGCTGAGCTGGGAGGGAAGCTTTGGGACCGAACGCAGTGACAGCCGCAATTCCGCGTGGGCAGGCGCGTTCGCCGCACCGGGGCCACGGCCACCACGGTCGGGTGTTGCTCGTCGAGGACGAGCCCGATCAGGCCGCGATCCTCGAGGCGGTCCTGCGGCACGAGGGCCTCGACGTCATCGTGGCGTCGAGCGGCGAGCAGGCGCTCGAGATCCACCAGCGGACGCCGGCAGACGTGCTCGTCACGGATCTCAACCTGCCCGGGATGACCGGGGTCGATCTGATGCGCCGGCTCTCCCCGGGCGAGCTCGAGGGGCCCGAGCCGAAGTCGCCCCCGCCCGCGGTCGTCATGGTCACGGGCGCGGCGTCGATCACGAGCGCCGTCGACGCCCTCAAGCTGGGGGCGGCCGATTACCTCCAGAAGCCGCTCGATCCGGCGCGCCTCGTGCTGCTCGTGCGCGAGCTGCTCCTGCGGGGCCCGACCCGCGGCGAGTTCGAGGGCGAGGACGACGACCCCCTCCACGGGCAGCTCGTGTTCGAGGGGATGATCGGCGGCTCACCCAAGATGCGCGAGGTCTTCACCCGCATCGATCGCGTCGCCGCGACGATGGCGCCCGTGCTGATCGTGGGCGAGAGCGGCACCGGCAAGGAGCTCGTCGCGCGCGCCATCCACAACCGGAGCCGCCGCCGCGCGGGCCCGTTCGTGCCGGTTCACACCGGCGCGATCCCGCGCGAGCTCATCGGCAGCGAGCTCTTCGGCCACGAGAAGGGATCGTTCACCGGCGCGTTCGCGGCCGCGGAGGGCAAGTTCGAGGCGGCGGCCGGCGGCACCGTCTTCCTCGACGAGGTGGGCACGATGGACGCCGCCGTGCAGGTCAGCCTCCTGCGCGTGCTCGAGACGTACCGGTTCACCCGCGTCGGCGGCCGCAAGGAGATCGAGGCCGACGTCCGCGTGGTCGCCGCCACGAACAAGGATCTGCTCGACCTCGTCGACGACTGCGTGTTCCGCGAGGACCTCTACTACCGCCTCAACGTCTTCACGGTGACGTTGCCCCCGCTGCGCGAGCGGCGAGAGGACATCCTCCCCATCGCCGAGCGCTTCCTGCTCAAGTTCGCGAAGCGCTACGGCACCCCGGCCCGGCGCCTCACCGACGCCGCCGTCGAGCGGCTGACGGAGCACGACTGGCCGGGGAACGTCCGGGAGCTGCGCAACGTCATCGAGCAGACCGCGCTCTTCGCCTCGACCGAGCTGGTCTCGGCGAACGACGTCCAGCTCGGCCAGGGCCGGATCGAGCGGCGGTCTTCCCGGCGCTCGTACGACAGCATCCCGCCGCCGGCGAAGTCCGCGGCGCAGGTCGTCCCGCCCGAGCCTGCCGAGCCGCTCTCGGTGCCGGTCGTCCACCCTTCGGAGCTGGCCGTCCCCTCCGAGCCAGCGCCGTCGCACGCCATCGCGCAGCCGGCCCCGGCCTCCGTGGGCCCGGCCTCGCTGCCGCGCAGGCCTCCGGGGGAAGGGGTCGCGCACGAGGCCGAGGCGGCGCGGGACGTCGGCGAGGCCGCGGAGCACCCGCTCGTGCTGCGCCTCCCGGTCGGCACGCGCCTGGCGGACGCGGAGCGCAAGCTCATCCTCCTGACCCTCGAGGCCGTGCGCGGCAACAAGCAACGCGCCGCCCGCGTGCTCGGGATCAGCCGCCGCGGCCTGTACTCGAAGCTGCAGGCGTACGGAGAGCACGTGGGGAGCCACGAGGCCCCGGGGCCGAGCGAGAGCGCCGAGACCGCCGAGAGCGCCGAGCCGCAGGACCCGGTCGACGAGGTGCCCGTCGTGAGCGAGGAGCCCAACCTGGACGACCTCGGCTCGGCGCGCGGCGAGGCCTGAACGGGCCGTCTTCCTGCCCTCTTTCCGCGAAATTTGCCGCCAGGGCCGCCGATTTGGGGTCGCACTCCCGGCGCTGGCCTGCGCGGTCCTGCGACGCACCCCGACAGCGGTCCGGCGTCGCCGTTCCGTTTGTGCTTTACGCAGGGGCGAAGACCTCGGCTATCGTAAAGCGGCGAGCTACGAGATCAGACGCGCGACTGGCACGTCAGAGAGCGAGCCACCGGCGCGGTATCAAGGTAAACTCCACGCGACGCCTCGCCGGCACTACACCCCTGCGGGCCAGCCCCCAATGAAGATCACCTGTCAGTCCTGTCAGTCGAAGTACACGGTCTCGGACGAGAAGGTCCAAGGCAGAACCGTCAAGATCAAGTGCCGCAAGTGCGGCGCGACGATCCTCGTGAACAGCTCGGGGGTGACGACCAACGGCGGCCCCGCCGACCCGGTCTCCGGGACGAGCGTGCCGAACGATGGGACCACCTACCTGGTCAACGTGGCGGACGGCGATCAGCGCTCGATGACGGTGGCCGAGATCGTCGCCAGCTATCAAGCGGGAGCGATCAACGCCGAGACGTACATCTGGGCGGACGGGATGGCCGACTGGCAGCCGCTCGGCCAGGTCGACACGATCGTCGCCGCGCTGCACGCGGGCAGCGCGCCGGTGTCGGCGGCCGCCCACGAGGCGCCCCCGGTGCAGTCCGTGCCCAGCGGCGGCGCGGCCGTGAGCCAGCCTTCGGCCGGCGTCGAGGCGGTCGCGGCGGCCGCTCCTCGCGCGGCGGCGGTGCGTCGCGATCCGGCCCGTCCGACGCAGGATCTGTTCGGCGGAGGCTCGGGGCCGGAGGCGCAACGTCCCAGCTCCGACGACGTGGCGACGAGCGCTCCGCTCTTCAAGAGCGGGGCCGCTCCGGGCCAGCGAGACGAGAACTCGATGCTCTTCTCGCTGAGCGCCCTCACGGCGAAGGCCGGCCCCGCCCCGGCGAGGGCGAGCGCTGCCGTCTCCGAGGACTCCGGCCTCATCGATCTGAAGGCGCTCGCCGCAGGATCCGGCGTGACCGCGCCGTCCCCGGTGGCGAGCATCGTCGCCAACGACGGCGGCCTCTTCCAGCTCAGCGCGCCCATCGTGACCGCGGCGCCGGCGCCGTCCGTCGCGCCGACGACGTACGAGGCGCCTCCCAAGAACCGGGCCCCGCTCATCATCGGCGCCGGCATCGCGATCGCGGGCCTTGCGATCGCGGGCGTCTTCTTGCTGGTGAAGGGCGGCGGTGAGGCGCCGGCGCCCGCCGTCGTCGAGAACGCGACGCCGACGGCGGCGGCCCCGGCGACGACGACGCCGCCCGAGCCCGAGCCGGCACCCGCGGCGACGGCAGCGGCGACGGCCGAGCCGGTCGCGAGCGCGAGCGCGAGCGCGAGTGCAAGCGCGGCGCCGAGCGCCGCTCCCGCCGCTGCGGCACCGCGCGCGCGGCCCTCGCGGCCCGCCAGCGGCGGCGGAGCCGCGACCAAGGCGCAGCAGCCTGCGGCCGCTCCGGCGCAGGCCGCGCCGGCTCCTAAGCGCGGCAGCTGCGGGTGCGCGCCCAATGACCTGATGTGTGCGATGAAGTGCTCCGCGAAGGGCAAGTGAACGCGCGGGGGCCGTCACCCGCGCCCCCGCGATGAACGGAGGCTCGGCCTTGTTCGCGCCGTTGCGTGATGCTCCCCCGGAAGGGCGCGCAGCGCAGCGGCAAGGGCAGTGCGGCGCCCAGGGGGCCGCGCTAGCCTCGCTCGTCATGAGCGAGCCGGACCGGCGGCTGCACGCGCCGAGGCCTCGATGGACGCCGGGCGCTGCCCCCCCCTTCGCGATGGCGCTGCTCCTCGGAGCGAGCGCCGCAGGATGCGGCGGACGGGCGGCGGCGGCGCTGGCCGGAGACAGGGCGCCGAGCGATCGCGACGGCGTCGCGCGGGTGTTGCCGGCGTCCCCCGGGGCGCGCTCCGCGCAGGGGGCGCTCGTGACGATGGTCACGCCGTCGCTCCTGCTCCCGGATCTGGTCGGGGAGCGCGGCGTGGTGGCGAGCGAGGCCGGGTCCAGGCGCGTGCTCATCGATCGCATGCGCGTCGTCGCGCGCGACGACGGGTCGCTCGAGCGCGCCGCCGAGCTGCTGCCGCCGGGCCAGGTCACCGCGCTCAAGCTGCCCACGCGGCTCGGCGGCGGTTACGTGTTCCATGCGTCGAACCGCGGGAGCGCGCAGCTCTGGCGGGCCCAGGGCTGGCTCGCCCCGCTCGAGCCGCTCGCCCAGCTTTCGTCGGAGGCGAACGAGGTCATCGCGGGGTTCGATCGGCTCTACGCCCGCCTCTCACATAACCACCGGCTCCTGGCGATCGACGCGCAAACGGGCGCGGCGATGCCGCTCGGTCCGCTCCCGCCGGCGAGCGCTTACGGTCAGCTCGCGTTCGCCGACGGCTGGCGCGCGGTGGTCGAGGCCGACCTGCGCGGGCTGCTCGTCACCTTCGATGCAGGCACCACGTGGCGCGCGCTCGACGTCGACGCGCGGCCGTCCTCCCTCGGCGTCATCGGCGGCGATCCCGCGGTGATCACGGCGAACGGCTTCTACTCGGTCGATGCCCGCGGCGGCGTCACGTACCGCACGCTGGATGCGCCCGAGGACGTGCAGGAGCCGCCGGCGCGCGCCCAGGGGCCCTTCGGGAGGCGCCCGCTCCGCGCCGCGGTCGAGGACGGGTGGCCCGACTCCAGCACGACCGCGGTCGTGGCTCGCGGCGGCGCCCTGGCGCGCGTCTCGCTGCGCGACGGCGCCCTCCTCGACGTCGTCACCGACGCCTACCCCGAGCGGCAGGCCGCCTGTCACGCGGTCCGGGCGGGCGCGTCGTTCGGCTTCGTCTGCGGCGAGCGCGACGGCCCGACGGTCCTTTACGCCTTCCAACCGCCGCTCGGCATGCGCCGGATCCTGCGCTTCGACAGGCCGCGCTTCGTGACCGCGAGCGGCAACGGCGCGCTGG
The DNA here is from genome assembly GCF_004135735.1 of Sorangium cellulosum. GTDB lineage: Bacteria > Myxococcota_A > Polyangia > Polyangiales > Polyangiaceae > Sorangium > Sorangium cellulosum_F. The sequence continues at coordinate 3,525,137 of NZ_CP012670.1, forward strand.
TGATCCGCGGCTCCTGCGGCGAAGATCGCGCGGAGCAGGGCGGCCGCGCCTACTGCGTCGTCGCTGCGGGAGGGGGCGCGCGCGAGATCCGCGTCCACGCGCCCTGGAAGGACGTCGGCCTGGAGCGCGTCGTCGCGCTCTCCGACGGCCGCGTCGCCGTCCTCTCGCCGCCGCGCCCCGGCGTGTCGGGGCAGCTCACGCTGCTCAACGGGGGCGACGTGACCACCGTGCCCTTGCGCCTCCCGAGCAAGCCCCGCAGCGCCGTCCGCGGTCTCCAGCAGGGGATGTGGCTCGAGGGCTTCGAGGAGCGCGAGCCCGGCGTCCTCGGCGGCTGGGTCGAGGCAGGCGGTCCGATCACCGGTGTCCGGATCGACGTGAAGAGCGGCAAGGTGACGGCCGGCGAGGTGCGCCAGGACGGCACGGGCGCGCTGCTGTCGGGGCGGTTCGCGCTCTCCCTGGGGGAGGGGGAGCGCGCCGCCGAGTCGACGGACGGCGGCATGACCTGGCGCCCCTTCGAGCTGCCGGAGCGGGACGACGACGCGAGGGCCTCGCCGACGCGCGCGTGCGGCCCCGTCGGCTGTGCCTTCGGGGGCTGGATCCGGATCGGCTGGGGCAAGACGGCGTCGCCGGGCGACCTCGCCGAGGCGAAGCCGCCGCCGGTGCTCCAGGCGCCGCTGCGCGCCGGCAGCCCGATCTCGATGCGCTGTGAGGTGCTCGGCTCCTCGACCCCGCCGCTGCTCGACCGGGCGTCGGCTGCGCCCCCGCCGCGCTCGCGCCCGGGGGGGCGCGGGGCGTCGAAGGGGAACGCGAGCTCGGCATGGGCCCCGTTCCGCAACACCGCGCCGCCCGCGCTCGGAGCGGACGAGAGCGGGCTCGACAACGGGGCGCCGTACGACATCGTGGCGATGCGCGCCTATGTATGGGGCAAGCGAGGCGCTGACTGGGCGCGCGCTGGGCGTTGGCTGGTCCGCTTCGATGACCGCTTCGATCCAGACGGCGGCGTCCGCTCCAGCGCGGTCAGCGCGTCGCCATGGCCGGACGAGGCGTCGGCCGCCGAGGCGATCGGGATGGTCACGCACGGCGCGGCGTCGTGGGGTGCGTACCTCGATCCTGGCGGGCGGGCGGCGCTCACCCATGTCTGTCGGGGCGCGGGTTGCAGCCTGTTCGCCGTCTCCGAGGGGCTCCCGATCCTCCCGCTCCGCGACGGCGCCGGCCGCACCGGCCACTTCCTCCGGCCGTATCCGAGCGGCGCCGTGCAGCTCGGGGAGACCTGGTTCTTCGTGGCGCCCGGCGGCTCCTATGAGACCGTGAACCTGTGGCGCGCCGATCTCGGGATCGCGCGGCTGCTCACGACCTATTCTCGTCCCGCCCGCACGAGCTACGGGGTCGATCCGCCGCGCCTGGTCCGGCGCGCGCTGGGCGGCGGGGTCGGCTTGCTCATCTCGACGGCCCCGGATCCTGGGGTGCGTACCGGCTCCTGGCATGTGCTGCCGATCGATCGCGACACCGGCGCGCTCGGCGAGGCGATCTCGCTGGGGCGCAAGGATCTCGCCGGCACACCGCTCACCCGGTGCCACCCGGGCCAGGACGGCTGGCTCCTCGACACAGGCCTGGAGGGCTCGCCCAGCTTCGAGCTCGGCGGCAATGGCGCGCCGCTCGACGGGGCCGAGTTCCGGCTTCGCCTGGAGCCCGGCAGCGCGTGCGTCGAGACGATGGCGCTACGGCTCCAGGGCGTCCTCACGAGGGCCTCGGACACGCCGATCGACGTCGCCGACGGCGGGATTCCGCTCGCCGCGACCGAGCGGTCGACGGGCCGGAGGTGGCGCCTGCGCTGCGCGCCGAAGGCCGCTGCCAGATGACGCACCGGGGGAGGATCGAGGCCTGAGCCCGACCTCGGGGCCGCGCGGTGGCTAGTCGGCCGGGACCTCTGTGGAGACCGCGCTCGCTTCGCCATGGACGCTCGCCTCCGCGTCCGTCCCGTCGTGCACGGTTCCCAGCCAGTCGGCGGTCCACTTCATCGGCGCCCCGGTGCTGTCGATCTGCGCGTGTCCCGAGGCGTTCACGACGAGCTTGCCGGTGGGGCCGGCCCTGTCCGGGGCCTCCATGCTGGCGAGCCAGCGGAGCTCGAGGCCGCGCGCGCACAGCGTTGCCATGCAGGTGCTGTTGCAGCCGGGGTAGCCACCGAGCGCTGCTCCGAGCGCGGGGCACTCCGCCGCGGCGGCGATCGCCGCGGCGATCGACCCCGTCGCGGGCATCTCCGCCGCGGCCCCGAGCCCTGCTGCGCCGCCCACGTACCGGCTCGGCGACCAGGAGAGCGTCCCGGCGAGCCGCAGCACGTCGCCTGGATCCGCGGTCCACGACATCGTCTGATCCGGCGGCACACCCGCGCTCGCGGCGGGCAGGCTGCCGAACCGGCTCACGTCGAAGAGCGCACGTCCGGGCAACTCGACCGCGCCGCTCAGCGATCCGACGATCGAGAGCGGCGCCTCGGCCAGCCCGGCGCGGGCCCACCCGCGGCACCTGTCCTGCAAGCGGGGCGAGAGCGCGGCGAGGTGCTCCCGGGCGGTCGTGTCCCAGCCGAGGGCGGCTCGGCGCGCCATGAACGCGTCCGCCTCATCCGGCGGCGCGGCGAGCTTCATGGCGTCGAGCAGGGACGCGGCTTCCTCGCCGTCGGGCAAGAAGCCGTGGATCATCCGCTCGGTCGACGCTTCAAACAGCGCGTCCAGCCCTTCGGCCGACGCGATGGTCAGCGTCATGTCGAGGCGGGTCGCCGCGAGGTCGACGGGCAGGTCCTTGATAGGAACCCGCACGTCGCGCGTGATGCCGGCCTGGAGCTCGCGTTCTCTGGCGCAGCCCCACAGCGTCCGGCCGCTGTGGAGCGCGACGGCGAGGCTCGGCCCCACGGGGGCGCCGGTCACGACCACCGGCCCGTCCGGACCGCCGTGCGCCACGAGCGCGCCCATCGGCGCCTCGGGCGCCGTCGCCGCGAGCTCCTCGCAGGTGGCCCCGGCGACGACGCTCGCCGTCCAGCCGTTCGCGGAGCGCGTGCCCTGGTAGACCGGGGTGACGCGCAGCGTACCGAAGCCCTCCGCGCTCACGGCCACGCCGAGCTCCGCGGCGAGCCCCTCCTTCGTGGCGGCGCGCAGGCGGAACGTGCTCAGGTTGGAGGCGTGGAGCTCCACCCAGGCCCGGCCCTCCTCGTCCGCGGTGGCGGTGGTGCGATCGAGCCATGCGCCCCCGGCATCGCCGAGCAGGCTGAAGCTCACCTTGTAGGGGGCCGGTGGATGGCCAACGACCCAGACCCTGTGCACCTCCCCCGGTTCGAGCTGAAGCGTCCCCTCCTCCTCGAACGTCAGCATCCTCATCTCGGGATGAGCTGGGCCTGACGTCGGGTCGGGGGCCATGTCGGCGCCGTCCAGGTGGATCGAGCAGGATCCAAGCCCGACCATGGCGACCCGGGGCAACCAGGCTTTCCAGGGCAAGTTCACGATGGAATTGTAGCTTGCGCCCTCTCCGGCGAGAAGCCGACGGGCCGCGCACCAGGCGGTGCCCTGGTGATCCGCGGCCCGGCGACGTCGTGGGGATGCGACTACTTCACGTAGATCTGGGCGACGGCCACGCCGCTGCCCCGGACACGCATGATGGCCTTCGCGGGGCCGCCCACGGGGAGCGGGTTCTTGAAGCATTGCCCCTTGCCGCCGAGCGTGGCGTTGGGCCCGGTGGTGCTGTCCTGGGCGAGCACCACGGGCGGCAGCATCGGGGCAGGCTGGGCGACGATCTGCAGGTCGAGCTCCTGGACGCCGAGGCCCACGCCGATGACCGAGTAGCACTTGCCCGCCTGGATGTTGAACGGCTGCTCGAGCGTCTGGCCGTCCTGGAACTGCCCGGCGAAGGCGCTGCCTTCCGGTTGCATGCCCTGGACCTCGGAGGCCGCCATCGCGGTGAGGACAGGGGTCGCGGCGGCCGCCGCAGCGGGCGCGATCGCGGTGGCCTGACCGGTGCTCGTGCCGGCCTGCCCCGCGGGCTGCGTCGGGGCGGGCGCCGGCGTGGCGGTGGGCTGCTGGTACTGGCCGGGCTGGGTGGGCTGCTGGTACTGGCCGGGCTGGGTGGGCTGGCCGTACTGCCCGGGGGGATACTGGCCGGGCGGGTACTGGTTTGACGCCCCGTACTGGTTCTGCATCTGCGACGGGTCGTTCGGCTCCGGGTCGCTGCCTCCGCAGGCGAGGGGCGCGAGCCCGAGCAGGGCCGCAGGAATCAGGACGTAAAAGCGCATACGAGGCTCCTTCAGGGTTATGCGGGGTGAGGTCACGATTCTGGGACGCTCGCCACACCCGCGGCGGCTCACGGCCGCTGGTCACGGTCGGTAAGACGGCTGAGGCGGGGGCGTGTTCTACAACGACTTGGCGGCGCGAGGCCAGACGCTGAGGTCCCGGGGGGGGCGAGGGCGCGGAGCGTGAGCGGAAAAGCGGGCGGCGCGTCCCTCTCGCCACAGGTCAGGAGCACATTGTCGGCCAGCGTTCGGTCCATGGCCGCGGGGCCGAGCGCGTCGCCCATGGCCGCGGGGCCGAGCGCACCGCGTCGCGGCGCCGTCGAGCCCCGCGCGACCGATGGCCGTGGCCGTCCGGCACCCTCGCGCCTGCGCTGCGCGTCGCGCGTGCGCTGCGCGTCGAGCGAACGCCTCGCGCGCATACGCCTGCGCGTCGGACGCGCGAAGGGGCGGCACCGCTTCCGGAGGGGGCGAGGACGCGCCTTGTCCGGATCGGACACCCCCCGGCGAGGGGCCGCCCGCCGTCTGCGCCCAGTTGACGCGGGCGAAGGTCGACACCAGAAAGCCTGTTCGGGGCTGTGCGTCTGGTTCGCGGCGACCGAGTGGTCCTGCCGGCGAGCCGGACGTGGGCCTGTTGTCGGCCTCGCCGCCAGCCAGGACCGCCTGCGGTCCGAACGGATGACCGGCCTCTGTGTACATCGAGAATTGGGCGATCCCGCTCGCGGCGGGAGATCAGGAACGAGCCATGAGCGACATCCACCAGGCGATCAAGGATACCGTCGAGAGCAACCGCGTCGTTCTCTTCATGAAGGGCACCAAGACCTTCCCGCAATGCGGCTTTTCCGCGCGGGCTGTCGACATCCTGAAGAAGTGCGGCGCGGACTTCAAAGACGTCAACGTCCTGACCGACCCCGCGCTGCGGCAAGGAATCAAGGATTTCTCGCAGTGGCCGACGATCCCCCAGGTCTATGTGGACGGGAAGTTCATCGGCGGCTCCGACATCCTGACGGAAATGTTTCAGTCCGGCGACCTGCAGAAGCTCCTGTCGAAGCAGGGCTAGGCGCCGGCCGACGGACATCGCACGCCGCGCTCACGTGGGCGATCGCAGCTGGGCAAGCAGGCCCGCTGCGCGCAGGGCGCGGCGCAGGACCTCGTCGAACATCGCCTCCGTGAGCCGCCCGGTCTGCGTGTTCTGCTGGCTGACGTGATAGCTGCCGAAGAGCCGCGCTTCGCCGGGGCCGCCGCGCGGATCGGGGATGAGCGCCTCCACGCCGTGCGTGAACGGCGGGAGCCGCGGGGGCCCCTCCGCGCGGCGCCGCGGGGGCTCGCCAGCGGCGGCAGGGGCGCTCCGTGCGCGGGCGAGCGCGCCGACGGCCTCGTAGCCTATCCGGCCGAGCGCCAGGTAGACGCGCGCGCCGCGCAGCGCCCCGAGCTCTCGCTCCAGCCAGCCGCGGCACGACGCGAGCTCGGCGTTCGTGGGCTTGTTGTCCGGCGGGGCGCAATGGCAGGGGGCGGTGATGAACGCGCCCCGGAGCGCGAGCCCGTCGTCGCGCCAGGTGCTCGTCGGCTGCGAGGCGATCCCAGCGCGGAAGAGCGCCGCGTAGAGGAAGTCGCCCGAGCGATCCCCCGTGAACATGCGGCCGGTGCGGTTCGCGCCGTGCGCCGCCGGAGCCAGGCCGACGATCACGAGCGGCGCCTCGGGATCGCCGAAGCCCGGAACGGGGCGGCCCCAGTAGATCTGGTCCCGGTACGCGCGCCGCTTCTCGCGCGCGACGTCCTCGCGCCACGTCACCAGCCGAGGACAGCGGCGGCACTCGACGAGCTCCGCCTCGATCTGAGCGAGCGCGCGCGCTGCGCCGCCGCGGCTCATCAGGACGGCTCTCCGTGCGGGCTCGCCGACGGGGCGCGCGGCCCGGCGTCCTGGCCCCCGTCCGGCGCGCGCTCCCCCGCGGCCGGGCGCGGAGGCGCCGCGGTCGGCTGTTCCCCGTAGCCTTGCTCGCCGGCCACCATCCCGGTGACGATGCGATCGAGCACCGCGTCGAAGCGCAGCCGGTTGAAGCGCGCGCCGCTCGCCAGCCAGTCGATGTGCCCGCCCTTGCCCGGGAAGTGCCCCACGATGTCCAGGTGATCGGCCTTGCCCGCCCAGATGAGGTCTCCCCAGACCTGCGACGCGAGTGGGACCACGCCGTCGTTGGCGTCCGGCGGCGGAAGCTCGCCGAGCACCTGCGCCAGCTTCCGCTCGATCGATCCGTCGTGGGAGCGGCACGGGTAGTGCTCGTCCAGGCGCGCCGTGATGTTCGAGAGCGCGGTGAAGATGGCGGCCGACATGGCCCCCCACGGCGACCGGAGCGCCGACACCCAGTCGCGGACGGCGTTGCGCGGCGCGTAGGTCGCGACGCTCTGGTAGCGCAGCCCCGGGCGGTCCTCCAGGCCGGCGTGGAGCAGATCCATCGCCTCCGGCATGAGCTGGACGATCGCGCCCTGATCGTCGCGCAAGAACTTGAGCCAGGCGCGCAGCTCGCGGCTCGACGCGTCGTCGAGCACGCGGATGAAGCTCTCGATCGCCCGATCGATGAGCTCGATCTCGAAGAAGCCGAGCTGCACCCGGCCGAACGCGGCGGTGAGCGCCGACGCGGCGGCGAGCGGCGGCGCGCCGAGCTTCAACCCCGCCACCGTGAGCGCCGTGACGGCGTAGAGCAGGCGCTGGCCGCTCACCGTGGCGAAGAACGCCGCGAGCGGCGTGCCGAAGTGCGGCGTGTTGATCGTGGTGACGGACCGCAGCCGGCTCGTCCACCCGAGCCGGCGGTGAGCGTTCCCGGGGAGGCGCACCGCGGGCGAGGCCACGAGGCGAGCGTCGAGGCCTCCGGTCGAGTGGCCGACGATGTGGATCGGCCCGCCGTCGTCCCCGGCGCTCTCGTCCACGAGGCGGGCCAGCGTCGCGGCCCGGCGGAGAATGGAGGCCGTCGGGTGCACCTCGCAGACGTGGATCTCGACGACGCGACCGCGGTCGCGAAAGCGCTGCTCGACCGCGCGGATGAAGTGCTCGAAGTACTCCAGCGAGGCGAGGCGGGCGAAGCCGAACATGCCGGGCGATAGATAGACGCGCGTCCTCTGCACGCACCGGAATGTGCCATGTTCATCGCCCGTCGGCGGCATTTCCCGCGCCGCCTGGAGACCCCGGGCCTGCGCGCGCCGTGGGGGCGGCGCGCAGAAGCGGAGGCTGGTCGGCCGCGAATCCGGCTACGCTGAAGGCGTGGACGAACTCAGCGCGCGGGAGATCGAGGCGGCTGTGCAGGAGGCCCTGGGCCTGTTCGGGATCCCGGGCTCGGTGCGCGTGCAAGGCAGGCAGATCGCGCTGCAAGGGCGCGGCGCGCCGGTGGTCATCGATCTGGAGCAGCTGGGCGAGCAGTGGCCGCTCTTGCCGCAAGACCTGCGGACGCGCAAGGCGTCCGACATCGCCCGGCGGCTCGCGCAGGCCCAGCGCACGGTGAGCTCGCTCGCTCCGCCGGCGAGCGCGCCGCTCCGGCCCCTGCGGCGCCTCGCGATCCCCATCGGCGCGGTCGTGCTCGTCGTCGCTGGTGCGCTCTTCGGCGCGCGCGCGCTGCGGATGCGGGATGCGCCGGCCGCGCTGCCGCCTTCGCCGGGCGAGGCCGTGGACGAAGAGGCGGCGCGGCACGCGCGCACCTGCGAGGCGGCGCGGAAGCGGATCTACTCCGGCGCATCCATGGGTCCCTTCGAGCTCGCCGGGTGGGTCGCCGAGCTCTGGCTGGCGACGCCGCGCCCCGGCGGCGCAGCGCAGGCTGTCGCGGGCGCCGCAGGCCAGGAGACCGTGACCGCCGACGCCGCGGGCCTGGGCGCGTTCGTCGCGCACGGTCGATTGACCGAGGGCGCCGACGCAGAGCTCGCGGCGGTGACCGACGGCGTCGTCGAGATCGTCCCCGGGTTCGGGGACGTGGAGGCAAAGCGCTCGCCCTCGTGGCGCGCGATCATCGCGCGCTTCTCCGGCGGATACGCGCGCGCTTACTTCGATTCCACGCAGCGAGCGCGCTTCGTCGCGCTCGCTGACCGCATGGCCGACGCCGCGGGCGCCGAGATCGGCGCCCTGTACGCGCGCTGCGCGCACCTGCCCTACCACGACGCGGGCGCCTGGTTCCGTGGCCCGGATCCGGCCGCGGCGGCGGCCGCGCTCGTCTATGCGTCCGGCCTCTTCGCCGAGCTGCCGGCGGTGAACCGCGCGGCGCTGGCCGCGCTCGGCGGCGCGGGGCAGCTCGACGCCTTGCGCGGCGCCGGCGCCTCGCTCGACGCGGCGGGCCTCGGCACGCTCGTGGGGGCGCACGGCGGCGGCATCACCAGGGGCGGGGCGGGCGCCGTCGTGATCACGTTCCCCGTCGGCGGGCCGACCCGGGCGACGAGCGCGAGCCGCGTGGTCGCGCGCAAGCTGCAGGTCGGCGTGGGCAAAGACTGAGCGCTCATTCGCCCGCGGCGAAGCGCACGATCGAGTAGACCCGGGCCGCGTCGCCGATCCGCTGCGCGAGGAGCGCCCGGCCGCTCAGGAAATCGAGCTCGATGACGAAGGCGAGGCCGGCGATCACGCCGCCCTGCAGCCGCGCGAGCTCCGCCGCGGCGGCGGCCGTGCCGCCGGTGGCCAGCAGGTCGTCGACGATCAGGACCTTGGCGCCCGGCCGGATGGATCCCTTGTGCATCTCGAGCTCCGCCCTGCCGTACTCGAGCTCGTACGCGACGCGATCGCTCGCGGCCGGGAGCTTGCCAGGCTTGCGCACGGGCACGAAGCTCGCGTTGAGCCGGGCCGACAGCGCGCCGCCGAAGATGAAGCCCCGCGACTCGACGCCGACCACGACGTCGATGTGCTCGCCGATGTAACGCTGGGCCAGAAGATCGAGCGTGATGTGGAGCGCCCGCGGATCGGCGAGGAGCGGCGTGATGTCCTTGAAGAGGATGCCCGGCCTCGGGAAATCGGGGACGTTGCGGAGGTGTGACTTGAGGTAGCGGAGCGCGTGCTCCGAGGGCAGATCGTCGTGGTTCACCATGGCGCCGAGCGTAGGCGAGCGCCCTTGGGCCGGGAAGCGCCGGCGTGAGCGCCGTCAGATCGTCCGGCCGTCGTTGAGCTCCGCGGCGACCCCGCGCGCGACGGCCTCGTGCTGCGCCGCGAACAGGTCGAGGGTCAGCGGGGTGACGCTGACGGCCCCCTCGTCGTAGGCCTCGGTGTCCGAGCCGGGGACGAGGTCGTGACGCACCCCTGCGCCGCCGATCCAGAGATACTCGTGCCCGCGCGGATCCTGGCGGAAGATCACCTCCTCGGTGTAGAGGCGCGCGCCGATGCGCGTGGCGCGCACGGGCCAGCCGCTGCCCGCGGGGATGTTGACGTTGAGCAGCGGCGCGGGACGGCGATCCGCCTTCTCCGCGGCGCGGAGCAGGGCGAGGGCGAGCTTCGCGCCCAGCGCCGCGGCGGCCGCGCGCGACGCGCCGGCGTCCGCGGAGAGCGCGATCGAGGGGATGCCGCGGAGCGCTCCTTCGCGCGCGGCGGCCACGGTCCCCGAGTAGAAGATGTCGGACCCCAGGTTCAGCCCGTGGTTCATGCCCGACACGACGAGATCAGGGCGGCGCGGCAGCACGCGCGTGCCGGCGTGGAGGGCCACGTAGATGCAGTCGGCGGGCGTCCCGTCCACCGCGAAGATGGAGGGCGCGGCCTCCAGCAACCGGAGGACGCGGTGCAGGCTCAGCGAGTGGCTCGTCGCGCTCTGGTTGACGGCGGGGGCGCACACCACGACCTCGGCGTGCTGGGCGAGCTCGTCTCGCACCGCGATCAGGCCGGGCGCGGAGTAGCCGTCGTCGTTGGACAGGAGGATCAGGGGGCGCATGCGTTCGCTCTTCGGGGCGGCAGATCAGCGGCCGAGCAGGCGCTTCGACAGCGCGGCGACGAGCTCGACGAGCGCGCCGATGCGGCCGAGCAAGCCGGCCCCGCCTCGCGCCCGCGCCATCGCGAAGGCGATCGTCCGGAGCGCCGGCGTATAAGGATACCACCACAGCTCGCTCCTCGCCCTGCTGCGATCCTCGAGGAGGAAGCGCGGCCGTGTCAGCTCGGCCAGGGCGTGCGGGCTGCTCGTGACGCCGAAGCCGCTGTCGCCCGCCCCCGTCCACGGCGCGGCCGGGAGCGCGCCCGTGAAGCCGTGGTTGTTGATCGTCACCACGCCCGAGCGCAGCCGCCGCGCGAGCGCGTGGGCTCGCTCGTAGCCGCGGGTCCACAGGCTGGTCGTGAGCGCGAAGCGGGACGCGTTGGTGCGCGCGACCGCCTCCTCCGCGTCGTTCACCACGAGCACGGGGAGGATGGGGCCGAACGTCTCCTCTTGGAGCAGCGGCGTGTCCTCGCGCTCCACCCTGAGCACGGTCGGCGGGAAGGCGAGCGAGCCCTCGCTCGGCGCGCCGCCGGCGAGGATCTCGGCCCCGCCCGCGACGGCCGCCTCGAGGTGACGCCGCACGATCTCGGCCTGCCGCGCGGTCGTCATCACCCCGACGTCGACGCCGGGCCGGAGCTGCCCGGTCAGCGCGACGACGCGCTCGATGAAGCGATCGGCGATCGCCCGCTCGACGTAGACGCGCTCGATGGAGGCGCAGTTCTGGCCGGCGTTCGTGAATGCGCCCCAGACGACGCCGCGCGCGGCGCGCTCCAGATCGCAGTCGCCGAGGACGATGGCGCTGTCCTTTCCGCCGAGCTCCAGGGACGTCGGGATGAGCCGCGCGGCGCAGGCGACGGCGATCTCCCTTCCGGTCGCGACGCTGCCGGTGAAGACGACGAGGTCGACGTCGGCCTCGACGAGCGCGGCGCCGACGTCGCTGCCGCCCTGCGCGATGGAGAGGACGCCGTCCGGGAGCAGCCCATCGAACAGCGACACCACGAGCGCGCCGGAGCGCGGCGTGATCTCGCTCGGCTTGAAGACCACGGCGTTGCCCGCGAGCAGCGCCGGCACGATCGTGCGCAGCGGGATCGCGACCGGATAGTTCCAGGGCGTGATGAGCGCGACCACGCCGCGCGGGTCCCGCTGGATACGCCCGACCTTGCCAGGGTAGGCGAGCGGGTCGAGATCGACGGGGGACGCGTCGAGCAGCTCCTCGATCGACGCGGTCCAGTAATCGATGAGGTCGGCGTTCGGCAGCACCTCGGCCAGCGCGGCCTCCTCGATCGGCTTGCCGCACTCGCGGTGAAGGAGCGTCGCGATCTCCTCGGCCCGCGCGAGCAGGCGCTGCTTGACCTTGGCGATGCGCTCGGCCCGGTCCTGGAGCGGCGTGTCGGCCCACGCGACCTGCGCCGCGCGCGCCCGGGCGACGAGCTCCGCGACCGCGGCGGGCTCGGTCTTCGCGACCTCGGTGAGCGGCTCTCCCCGGGCCGGGGGGCGCACCGGGAAGGGGCCTGCGCTCGTGGCACGGCCCCGCGCCGACGGGGCCGCCGGATCATTCGCCGCCGCGCCTTCCTCGCTGGGAAGGGCGGCCGTCTTGGAGTCCATGGGGCGCCCAGCGTAGCACCGCCCTTCTGCCGCCTGGCAGGAGCGCGGTGCCACGGGAAACGTGGATGAGCCCGCGAGACGGGACGGGGAGGACGGGTGCTAGGGAGCGGAGTCGGTCGGCGGCTCGGGCGCCTCGGGCGCGGCCTCCTTGGCAGGCGGCGGCGCCGCGCCCTCGTCCGCGGTGGCAGCGGCGTCGGCGCCGGCGGCGCTCTGCTTCTTGGCGGGCCGCGCGGGCGCCGGCCTCGCCGCGCCCGGCGTCATCGACACGACCGTCTTCTTGCGGCAGCCGATGATGACCGCCCGGCCCGCGGCGATCCACCTGGGCGTGGACGTCTTGTCGGTCGTCTGCTCGCCGAGCCGGAGATTCCGCGTTCCGCAGGGCACGTCGAGCGTCTCTCCCGTGTTTCCGGAGAGCGCCCCGTTCACGTACACCGAAGCCGGCACCGGCGAGTTGACCACGAGGTGGCCGCGGTTCGCCGGCAGATCTTCGGGGCTGCCCGCGGTCGGGGCCGCGCTCGCGGCAGGCTCGGCGCTCTCGGCAGGAGCAGCGCTCTCGGCCGGCGCAGCGCTCTCGCTCGCCGACGGTGCGGCGGGCGCGGTCTCGACGGGGGCGCTGCTCGGCTCGGCGGCGGGCGCGGTCGGCTGCGGCGCGGCCTCCTGCGCTGCTCCCGGGGTGTCCGGGACGGCGTTGGGCAGCGGAGCTGGCTCGGCGCCGAACCACCCGAGCCGGTAGCCGACCGCGGCGGCGGCCGCGGCGAGCAGCAGCGCCGCGATGGCGATGCGCGCGCCGGAGCGAGGGCGCTGCGGCGAGGGCTCGCTGGCGCTGACGGCGGCCTGCGCGGGCGGACGCGTCGTGACGCGCTCGGACGGCTTCAGCTCCTTTTCCGCCGGGAGGGCCGGGTCCTTGGTGATGACCTTCGGGAGACCGTCGCGGTCCGCCGCCTTCGGCTTCGGCGCGCCCTCGGCCTCCTTCGCTGCCTCCCTGGGCAGCACGCCCGGCGCTGCCTCGACGGTCTCCTGGTCCTGGACCAGGCGCGCGACCGCCTGGGCCTCGGACCGCGCCGAGCGGACGGCCGTCTCCTCGTCCTCGAGGCCCTCGGGGCGAGAGCGGATGACGGTGGGCTCGTCCTCGAGCATGCCGCGGATGACGGTGGGCTCGTCGTCGACCAGCTCTCGATCGACGGCGGGCTCCAGGCTCGCGCGCCGCGCAGCCGTGGGGGTCTGCTCCGCCGCCGGCTTGGGGGTGACCGCCTCGCCGCCAGACAGCGCGCGGGGGGTGATCGCCTCCGATGCGACGGCGGCCTCCTTCGCGGCCGGCGTCGGCGTGGCGCGCGCCGCAGAGATGTCGACGCGATCGCTCGGGGGCCTGCGCTCGGCGGAGACCTTCGCCGCTGCCGGCTGGGGCGCGGGCTCCGGCTCGTCCGGGAGGAGCCCGGCGAACGAGAGCTCGCTGTCGCTCTCGGCCACCGTCGGCGTGGCCGCGAGATCTTCGTGGGGGAAGAACGGCTTGGTCTCCGCGCGCGGGCTCGCCCCCCGGGGAGAGGGCGCCGTCACGCCCGCAGGGGTCGCATCCTTGCCGTGGACGGCCGACCGGGTGGCCGGCGTTGCGGCCCTGGCGGCAGGCCTGGCCGCCTCTTGCGGCCTCGGCTCGGCGGCCTCGGCGGGCGGACGGAAGGTCTCCTGCGAGGGGCCGGACGCGCCCGCGTCCCGGGCCTCGACCCGCGGCAGATCGAGCGACGGCGCGGGTTTCGCGGCCGCAGATCGCCCCGGGGAGCTCGGAGGCGGCGCCGGCGCGCGCGCCGGCGTCGCGGCAGCGGACCGCGTGGCCGGCGCCCTGGGGGCGCCGATGGCCGGAACCGGCGTCTTCGCCGGGGCCTGCTGCTGCCTCGCGGCGGCGGGCTGCTGCGCCCTCGCGGCGGCGGGCTGCTTCGCGGCGCGGCCCGCCGCGACCTGCGACGGCTGCTGCGCGGCCGCGACCTGACGCGCCCAGCCGGCCGGGCCAGCGCCGTCGGCACCGCCGGCGACATCGTCCAGGACCGGCTCGGGAGCGCGCCGCGCCGACGGTCCGGGGGCGACCGCGCTGGCCGCCGCGGGCGAGACCGCTGCCGGCCGGGCCTCGCTGGCCGGCGACGTTTCCGTCGACGAAGCCAGGCCCGCGCTGTCGTGGGTGAGGGCGCCGGGCGCCTCACCGCGGTGCGGGACGAGCTCGGCGGAGACCGGGATCTGCGCCCGGGTTCGAGGCGCAGCGGCGTTCCGCTGCACCCGCTGGAGGAGCGCTTCGAGGGTGGCGACTTTTTCTGCGACGTTCACGCCGCGCCAGCATATCGCGGCTCGGCGCGCGATACATCATTCGCGGTGAGGGGGGCCCATCCGGGGCAGGATCTCCCGCGAAATGCCGCGGGGATCGGCGGGGAAGGGGCGTCAGAGGGCCTCGAGGTAGGCGACCAGATCGTCGATCTGCGCCTCCGACAGGTGAGACGTCTTGCCGTGCCGGTCGCCGCCGCCGCACGCGGGGTCGACCAGCCGATCCTTCAGCGTCGCCGCGCAGCCGTCGTGCATGAACGGCGCGCGGGCGCCGATGCGGACCAGCGACGGCACCTGGAACGCCTTGCCCGTGCCCACGTCGAACGACTCGTTGCTCGTGAGCTGCGCGCCCGCGTGGCACCTCGCGCAATCCACGGCCTGGTCATGGAAGAGGGCCTCCCCGCGCGCCGCGGCGTCCGCGTCGGGCGCCTGCGACGCCGGCGGGGCGGGGAGGCTGTCGATCCAGCGGGCGACGAGCCCCACGCGACGCCGACTCTGCTGCATGCCGCCCATGCGCCGCTCGAAGACCTCGTCCATGAGCGCCTCGATATCGGACATGTCACCGTCCCAGTGGAACGGCGCGGTCTGGAGGATCCCGCCGCTCACGAGCTGGGTGCGCCGCGGGCCGATGGGGTCGAAGACCCAGGTGTGGCTGTCCTCGCCGCCCTCCGGATGGCACGAGGCGCAGGCCATCGGGCCGCCCGGGTTCTTGTGGAACATCTCGTGGCCGGTGTCCCTCCGGCTCTCCCCGGGGAGCGTGATGACGTCGCCCGCCGAGGTGCCGTCGAGCGGGAGCACGTGGATCGCCGCCGGCTCGCGGGTCTGCACCACGAGGGAGCTGCCGGCGAACGCGACCGCGGTGGGCTCGCCTCCGAGGCCCCTTCGCAGCTGCAGCGCGGCGCAGGCCCTGTCGCCCCCGGAGTCCACGTTCGTGTCCAGGGCCGAAGGGCTCGTCACGACGACCTCGTCCGTGCCGGCCGCGACCACGGCGTACGACCGGCCGTCGGCGGAGACCGCGAGGTCGACCGGAAGGATCAGGTCCGGCAGGGTGGCGCCCGTCCTCGCCAGAGGGGTCCCGAGCTCCGACACCGTGCTGTGCACGATGCTCCCGTTGCAGCCGCCGGCGCCGTAACCGCCCGGCTCGATCAGCACGGGATCGACCAGGGCGCGCTGGTGCACCATCGCGACGCCGCCTGCCGGCAGCTTGACCGTCCGCCAGGCGACGACCGGCTCGAAGCGCTGCTCGACCAGGTGGAACTGCGGGAGCCGCTCCCGGGCGCTGAGCGTGCCGTCCGCGGCCACCGTGAGCAGCTCGGCCGAGCGGAACTTGCTGACGAGGAGCCGGTCGCCATCCACGACGACGTCGCGCAGGTCGCGCTCGAGCCGCACGCTGCGCGTCACCGCGCCGGGGCCGGCCGGGAGCGTCACGAGCTCGCCGCCGAGGCAGGCGACGTGGAGCGCGTCGGCGCTCGCGTCGTAGGCGATCCCCCTCGGGGCCGGGCACACCGCGCGCCGGTCGACGATCTTCCCGCCGCCCGCGTCGAGCGAGACGATCGCGCCGCCGCGGCGGAGCGCGACGTGGAACCGACCGGCGCCGTCCTCCACGACCCTGCCGGGCTCGTCGCCCTTCTCCAGGACGATCTCCGCGGTCAGCCTCTGCGCCTCGAGGTCGACGACCCACACCCGGTCGCGATCCGGATCCGAAGCCACCGCCCGGACAGCGCTCTTGCTCACGGCGAGCGTACCGCCGCTGATCGCGGGCGGCGGCTCCGCCGCGACGGCGATGCTCCGATGCGCGTCGGGGCCCGCCGGGGGGATGTCCACTCCGGGATCCCACGGCGTGCAGGCGGCAAAGCAAGGTGCGGTCGCCAGGACGGCGAGGAGCGGGGACAAAGTGCGGCGCGATGCAAGCGGTCGATGCATGAGGGCCTCCGGTCCGCCGCCAAGCAAGACGGCGGCCACATGATGGGATGTTCTTCCATCCAACCCATCGCTGCAATCCACGTGACCACGGTTGAAGCGCGGGATTTCTGCCGTCCCCAGCACGCGTGATGGGGGGACGAGGCGCGCTGGGTGCGATGGACTCTCATGCGCACCGGGCATCACGTCCCCACTGCCGTGGCTCATGGCGGCACGCCATGGCGATCACGCCACGGCGCGGAGTCCGGCGCTGTCATGGCGTGGCGCGAGGTGCGCCGGCGCCGCGAGCGCGCCCCCTCTGGCCCGGGCGTGTCGACCGTCGGGTCACCGGTCGCGTGATGGCGGAGAGCGATCGCGGGATGCTCGGTGTGCGTAACCACCTGTGACTTGACGGCTGCATTCGCCGCCCATAAGTGACCGACCGGTCATGAAAAGCACCGCCCCCTCGTCTCCACGTAGCCTCTCGCTTGCCTCGACGCTCGCCGCGCTGCTCGCCCTCGGCCTGATCGCACCGCCCGCCGCCGCGCAGCCGATCGCCCCGCAGCCGGGCGCCGCGCAGCCGGGCGCTCCGCAACCGCCGCCGGCGCCCCCTGGCGCCCAGGCGCAGCCCCAGCCGGCTCCCCTCGCGGCCGCCCGGACGGCCGCGCCGAAGAAGGAGGATCCGCTCGTCACCGCGCTCGCCCCGCAGCCGGGAGGGCTCACGCCGGACGAGGTCGCGAAGGCTGCGCTGCGGACGCGCGCGTCGCTCCGCGCCAAGCAGGCCGAGCTTCGCGCGGCGTCTGCCAAGGTCGACCAGGCGATGGTCAATTTCTTTCCGCGGCTCACGCTCACGGCCACCTACACGCGTCTGTCAGAAGTCGAGATCCCGCCCCTCGGCGCGGGGGCACCGGTGCTCAGCGTGGTCGATGAGCAGGGGCGATCTCAATTCAGCCCAGGACCCCTCTCCACTGCGCCCTGTCCGGGCGCTCCCGAGGCGCAGTGCATCGTCGACAGCGGCGGCGGCTCCGTTGTCCTCGGCGTCTCTCCTGGGCTCACCCTCCCTTCGTCCGTCAACTCCTACGCGCTGACGGCGAGCCTCGCCGTACCCATCTCGGATTACGTGCTCCGTCTCTCGCAGGCATATGCATCGGCGTCACACGCGGAGAGCGCGAAGAGGCTCGAGCTGCAGGCGGAGACGCTGCAGGCCGCCGCCGACGCAAAGATCGCTTTCTTCAACTGGGTCCGCGTGAAGGGGCAGGTCATCGTCGCAGGCGAGGCGGTGGCCCAGGCCAGAGCCCACGTCGAGGACGCGCGTCGCACCTTCGAGGTGGGGCTGCTCTCGCGGGCCGACGTGCTCCGGCTAGAGGCGCAGGTGGCCAGCGCGGAGCAGGTGCTCATCGAGGCCCAGGCCGCGCTCCTGGTCGCGGACGACCAGATCCGGATCGCGCTCGGGGCGGCGCACGACAGGCCCCTCGCCCTCGGGATCGACGTCATGGGCACCGCGCCCGCGAAGCCGCCCGCCGAGTCGCTCCCGGCGCTGGTCCAGGAGGCGCTCCAGAAGCGCCTCGAGATCCGCGCCCTCGACGAGACGCAGTACTCTCTCGAGAAGGCCGAGGCGATCACGAGGGCCGGCTACTTCCCGCGCGTGGACGCGTTCGCCGATCTCACCTACGCGAACCCCAACCAGCGCGTCTTCGGAGCCCAGGACAGGTTCGACGCGACCTGGGCCGCCGGCGTCCGCGCCACGTGGGTGCTCAACGACGTCTTCGCCACCGCGGGCGCCTCCGCCGAGGCGAACGCCCGCACGACCCAGGTCGCCGAGCAGAAGGCCGCGCTGCGCGACGCCCTCCGGCTCGAGGTGGCGTCGGCCTACGCCGAGCTGAGCAAGGCCGCGAGCAGCATCGAGTCCGCCGAGCGCCAGCTCGCGGCGGCCGTGGAGTCGATGCGCGTCAGGTCCGAGCTGTTCCGGGCCGGGCGGGCCACGAGCGTCGACGTGGTCGACGCGGAGGCCGAGGTCACGCGCGCGCGGCTCCAGCAGCTCAACGCGCGCGTCGGCGCGCTCGTCGCGAAGACCCGGCTGGAACACGCGGTCGGGCGCGATGCGAAGGACGTAAAATGACCGCCCGGCGCCGGTCGTCTTCGCTTGCGCGGCCCGTGCGGCCGGAGTAGGGAAGTCGAGCGTCGCTGCGGCGCGGGTTCCTGCGGCGTCGCCGCGGAAACTGCGGCACCGTCCGCGTCGTCCCTGCACTACACCGGCCGAGGCAGCGCTTTCACGATGCGCGCCTGGCCCGCCCGTCATGACGGAGCTTGCGCTCATCCTCAGCGGCGGCCTGCTCGGGCTCGCCTTTGCGGCTTACCTCGCTCGCTGGGTCGTCGCGCGCCCCTCGGTGGAGCCCGAGATGCAGCGCGTGGCCGCGATCATCCAGGGGGTCGCCGAGGTGTACTTCCGCCGCCAGAGCAGCGTGATCGGCGCGGTCTCCGCGATGCTCGGCGGCGCCATCTTCCTGGCCTATGGCCTCCTCCGGAGCACCGGGGAGACCAACCCGGTGCCCGCGCTCGAGCTCGGGGTCTGGCTCACGCTCTCGTTCGCGGTCGGGGCGGCCAGCGCGGTCGCGGCGGGCCGGGTCGCCACCTGGATCGCGCCCCGCACCAGCGTGCGCGCCGCGAGCGGCGCGCGTCGCTCGCTCGATCTCGCCCTGCAGATCGCCCTCCGCGGCGGCGCCGTCTCGGGGCTCTTCGTCACGGGGCTGAGCTTGCTCGGGCTCGGCGGGCTGTTCGCCGCGGTCCTCGCGTTCCGCGGCGGCTTCGGGGCCGAGCCGGCGGAGGCGCTCGCGCTCGCGCCGACCATCCCCTGGGTCATCGCCGGCTACCCCCTCGGCGCCTCCTTCGCCGCGCTGATGGCGCAGCTCGGCGGCGGCACCTTTTCCAAGGCGGCCGATCTCGGCGCCGATCTCGCGGGCGCGGAGGTCGGGCTCGACGAGGACGACCCGCAGAACCCGGCCACGATGGTCGACCTGGCCGGCGATGCGGTCGGGGACTGCGCCGGGCGCGCGGCCGGCGTCTTCGCCTCGACCGTCGCCGAGAGCGCGGGCGCCATGGTGGTCGGCGCGATGCTCTTCCGCAACAACACCGGGCTGCCGAGCGCCCTCGCCGTCGTGCTCTTCCCGCTCGTCAGCCGGGCGTTCGGGCTCATCGCGACGCTCTTCGGCGTGATGGTCGTCAAGACCGACGACCGCGAGGACGCCTTCAACGCGCTCGTGCGGGGGCTCTACGTCACCGCCCTCCTGCACGCCGTCGGGATCGCCGGCGCCGCGAAGTGGCTGCTCGGCCCCCACTGGGTCGTCTTCTTCGCGTGCGGCGTCATCGGCATCGTCGCCGGCGTCGGCGTGCTGCACGTGACCCAGTACTACACCGAGCAGCGGCACCGCCCGGTGCGCGAGATCGCCGAGGCCGCCCGTAGCGGCTCGGCCATGGCGGTGCTGCGCGGGCTGGCGATCGGCCTCGAGAGCTCGGTGCTCCCGCTCCTCGTCGTGGTCGGCGCCACCTTCGGCTCCTACCTGCTCGGCGCCCGCTCCGGGCTCGTCGGGGGGGGCCTGTTCGGGACCGCGGTCGCCACGATGGGGATGCTGGGCATCGCGGGGTACGTCCTCGCGATGGATGCGTTCGGTCCGATCGTCGACAACGCGGGCGGCATCGTCGCCCTGACGGTCGCCCGCGAGCGGCCGGACGTGCGGGGGCGCACCCTCGTGCTGGACGCGGCCGGCAACACGACCAAGGCGCTCACGAAGGCGTACGCGGCGGGGGTGGCGGCGCTCGCCTCGCTGCTGCTCGTCGCCGGCTACCTGGACGAGTCCCGGCGGCGCGCGCTGGCGTCGAGCGTGAACGCCAGCGGCGAGACCGCGGCCATGGTGGTGCGCCTCGACCGGCCCGAGGTTTACCTGGGCGCGCTGGTCGGGATCCTCCTTGTTTTCTGGCTCGCTGGCCGCTGCATCCGCAACGTGCTCCAGACCGGGCGCCGCGTCCTGGACGAGGTGAGGCGCCAGGCCCGAGATCGCCCGTCGGGCTTTGTCGGCGATCACGAGCCCTGCGTCGAGATGGTCTCCCGGGCAGCGCTGCGCCACATGATCGCGCCGGCCCTGATTTCGGCGGTGGTGCCCGTGGCCGTGGGACTTGCCTTGCGCTTTGCAAGGACGGAGGATAATCCTCTGGTCGCGGCGGATTCAGTCGCGGCCCTCATCATGGCCGGGACGGTCGCAGGCGTCCTCGGGTCGCTCTTCTTAGGGAATACCGGGGCGATCTGGGACAATGCGAGGCAGTACATCGCGACCGGCGCACACGGCGGGCGCTACCTCGTCGACGAGACGGGGGCGCGAGCGGACAACCCCACCTATGGCGCGGCCGTCGTCGGCGACACGATCGGCGATCCGCTCAAGGATGTGGCCGGTCCCGCGATCCATGTGCTCATCAAGATGCTTCCCGCCGTGATCATCGTGTTCTTGCCGTTCTTCATCTGATGACGGTTCTTCATCCCAGCGGGATCGGCCAGCGGTCCCGCTCATCCGATCCATCCCGGCAGATTGCCGCCGTACCCGTATCCCGAGCCCACGACGTGCCGCCTCCGATCTCCGACGCACTCTCCACCCTCAGTGATCGTGGCCTGCGAAGGCTGCTTGGCGCCCGCACCTTCCTCCGCGGGCTGGAGTACTTCCGCCGCCGCGTCGTCGAAGACATCTCCATCAACGAGACGACGGCGAGCGGCACGGTCCGCGCCGCCGACTCCGAGCCGTATCCGGTCAAGGTGGAGCTCTCGCCCGACGGCATCCAGTCGCAGTGCTCGTGCCCTGCTTTCCAGAAGGCTGGACAGCACTGCAAGCACGTCGCGGCGCTGCTCATCAGCATCCGCGACCAGGCGCGCGGCGCCCAGCCCCGGCGCGAGCCGCCGATCCCGGCGCTGCTCCCGCAGACGGCGCACGCCGGCGGCGACGTCTTGAAGCGCGTGCGCCGCCGTGACCGCCGCGGGCGGCTCTCGATCACCCCCCCGGTGGCCGTCCCGACCGTGGTCGGCACCCACGGGCCGCCGGGCTCCGCCGTGACCCTCACGACGCCGGTCCAGGACGCCACGGCCAAGCAGACCGGCATCGGCGCATGGCTCCCGCCCGAGGGGGTCACCGGCGCCCGCCGCGTGGAGTTCCGCCTTCACGTCCGGCAGGGGGCGCTCACCGTCACCGTCCTGGACGCCGAGGCGCGCGTCCCGGTGCTGCCCTCCGCGGCGCTCGCCTGGCAGGCGCTCTATCCGACGCCCGATCGTGACGCGCTCCGGCTGCTCGCCCGGTTCGAGAGCGGCAACCCGCGCCACCCGGCGGTCGACATCCGCGGCGAGGACGTGGCGGAGCTGCTCCCGTCGCTGGAGGGCCAGCGCGTGCTCCTGGAGCCGGCGCTCATGCAGCTGCGCTTCGGCGAGGACAGCCTGCGGCCGCGCTTCGATCTCGAGACGGTCGGCGGCGACACCATCATCGTGAAGGCGAGCTTCGAGCGCGGGAACGACAAGCGCCGCTTCTCGCTGCTGCAAGGCGGGTGGTTCGAGGGCTGGCCGGGCTGGCACATCGACACGCAGGAGGGGATCGCGCGGCGCATCGACAAGCGCGTCTCCCCCGCGGCGATGCGCCGCCTGCTCCGCTCGCCGACCATCGGCGAGCCGATGAGCGAGCTGCCCCGCATCATCATGCAGGGGCTGCCCAAGATCGCGCTCGAGGTCGGCGCGGAGCTGCCCGACCTGAACCAGATCGCCGAGGTCGTCGACCTGGTGCCCACGTTCCGCATGCGCGCGGGGGGCTCCCTGATCGAGGCGCGCGTCACGCTGTTCGCCGCGTACGGCGACGCGGAGGTCGCGGTGCGCGCCGACGGCATCTCGCCCCCGGTGCTCGTGCAGCCGCCCGAGGAGGGGATGAAGCGCGCCCGCTGCATCCGCGTGGACATCGCCGCCCAGCAGGAGGCGGCGAGCAAGCTGCTCGCCCTCGGGCTCAAGCCGGACGAGACCGGCCAGGGCTTCGTCGCGACCGGCGATCAGGCGCTCTCCTTCTGGACCGAGGGCCTCGCCGAGCTCCCCGACGACTGGGATCTCTTCGTGCCCGAGGACCTCGTCGACACGCAGGTGCGCAGCAAGCCGATCGGCGTGTTCGCGAAGGTCACGTCGGGGATGGACTGGCTGAACGTCAAGCTCAGCTTCGAGAGCGAGGGCGTCGGCGTCGATCGCGACGAGCTGCGCCGCTGCCTCGCCGAGGGCAAGCGCTACGTGCGCCTCGAGGACGGCTCGTTCGCCGCGTTCGACCCCGACGCCGTGCGGGCGATGCTCGATCGCGAGGTCGAGCTGATGATGTCGGCGGGCAAGAACGGCCGGCTGCCGCTGGCGCAGGCCGGGCGCGTGCACGAGCTGCTCCAGCACACGAGCGGATCGAGCGTGACCGCCTCCGCGCGCGAGCTCTTCCACAAGCTCAGCAACATCGACGAGATCGGCAGCACCAAGCGGCCCAGGAACCTGAAGGCGACGCTCCGCCCCTACCAGGAGGCCGGCCTGTCGTGGCTCAAGTTCATCCACGACATCGGCTCGGGCGGCGTGCTCGCCGACGACATGGGCCTCGGCAAGACGGTCCAGACCATCGCGCTCCTGCTCGCGGTCAAGCAGGAGGAGAAGCACCTGCGCACGCTGATCGTCGCCCCGACGAGCGTCGTGACGAACTGGGAGCGCGAGCTCGCCAGGTTCGCGCCGTCGCTCTCCGTCGCCCTCTGGCACGGCGCCGACCGCAAGGACCAGATCGACGAGGTGAAGGCGGCCGAGGTGGTCATCACGAGCTACGCGCTGCTCCGCCGCGACGAGGACTTCCTCGCGCAGCTCGACCTGAGCTACGCCATCCTGGACGAGGCGCAGCACATCAAGAACCCGATGAGCGCCACCGCGGCCGCGGCCAAGCGGCTCCGCGCGAGGCGCCGCCTCGCGCTCACGGGCACGCCCATCGAGAACCGGCTCTCGGAGATCTGGTCGATCTTCGACTTCGTCTCGCCGGGCCTGCTCGGCTCGCTGGACAAGTTCGAGGCCCGCTTCTCCCGGCCGATCGAGGCGGGCGACTACAAGACCGCGCAGCGGCTCCGCGCCGCGATCCACCCGTTCATCCTGCGCCGCACGAAGCAGGAGGTCGCGAAGGATCTGCCCGAGAAGATCGAGATGGATCAGATCTGCGATCTCACGGGCGAGCAGCGGGCGCTCTACATGCAGGTCGCGCGGGAGGTCCGGGCGCAGGTGCTCGGCGAGGTCGAGCGCGTCGGCCTGGCGAAGAGCCAGCTGCAGATCCTCGCCGGCCTCACGCGCCTCCGGCAGGCGGCCTGCGATCCGCGGCTGCTCGGCCTGCCGCGCGAGTTCGGCGACGACGACTCGGGCAAGCTGGTCGCGGTCCGCGAGCTCATCGCGAACGCCGTCGAGGGCGGGCACAAGGTCCTCGTCTTCAGCCAGTTCGTGATGATGCTGCGGCTCATCGAGAAGGCGATGAAGGAGGACGGCGTCGCCTACGAGTACCTCGACGGCTCGACGAAGGACCGAGCCGAGCGCGTCGAGCGCTTCCAGAACGACCCGAGCGTCCCGGTCTTCCTCATCAGCCTCAAGGCGGGCGGCACCGGCCTGAACCTCACCGCGGCCGACACGGTGATCCACTTCGATCCGTGGTGGAACCCGGCCGTCGAGCAGCAGGCCACGGACCGCGCGCACCGCATCGGTCAGACGAAGGTGGTCACCGCGTATCGCCTCATCGCCGCGGGCACGATCGAGGAGAAGATCCTCCAGCTCAAGGCGAAGAAGCGCGAGCTGGTCGCCTCGGTGCTCAGCGAGGACGCCGGCGGCGCCAAGAAGCTCACCAAGGCCGACCTGGAAGAGCTGTTCGCCGTGGACTGACCGGACCGCGGCGCGCTCTGGGGGGAGCGCGCCGGCTGTCGGTCACGAGCCGGCAGGGGCCCCGTCATGGTCACGAGCAGGCTGAGGGGCCCATCATGGTCACGAGCCGGCAGGGGGGGGCCCGTCATGGTCAGGTCACGAGCCGGCGGGGAGCCCCGTCGCGGGTCGCGACGGCCAGGGCGGCCGCGCGGTCGCAGGGCAGGGGAGGCAGCTACGGCTTGCTGCCGCCGCTGAGGACCATCAGGTGGTACTTGCCGAACTCGCTCTGCCCCAGGGTGAACAGGACCTCGATGAGCAGGCGGTACGGCGTGGTCGCGTCGGCCACGATGATCGCCTCGGACGATGAAGGATCGAGCCCCTTCGCGGCGCGGATGGCCTTGTCCGTCTCGCGCGCGTGAGACAGGGCGTTCGCGAGCGGCACGATGTAGAGATCGTTGGGCCCGCTGCGCTTGTACTTCGCGTCGACGCCGGACTGGGCGAGCTGCTCGCGGCCGGGCAGCATGACGATCGGGGTCGGGTCCTCGCCGACCAGGATCTGCGACTTCGAGACGATGACGACCACGCCTTCCTGGGAGGGCTCGGCCTGCATCACCGACTTCGGCAGGGTGAGGTCCCTCGACTGCGGGATGGACGCCGCCGACGATCCCACGCTCTTCAGCAGGAAGACGAGGATGATCGTCATCAGGTCGAGCATCGCCGTGATGTTCAGGAAGTCGATCTCGGGCTCCCGCCTGTTCCTGCGGATCGCCTTTCGCAGCGCCGCCTTGTAGCGGACGATGCTCGCCTTCGGTTGCGGCGCAGGGGGCGGCCCGGCGCTCATCGGGCCACTCCGAAATGGACCTCGGGGAACAGCTCCTCCCCGTTGTCGCTCCTCAGCGCGTCCATCACGTCGATGATCGTCTTGTAGTCGATGCCCGGGTTCGCCGTGATCGTCACCTGCGTCTCCTCTTTGAACTCGGGGCGGGCGTTCTTGAGGCGCTTCGCGCACGCCGTGAGGGCGGGAAAGTCGTGGCTGCCGTTCGTCGTCGGCACGGTCACCCCGCTGCCCACGTCCTGGCAGCCGGTCGCGATGTTGCCGCTCGACGTCTTCAGCGAGATCCCCTGGCCGGTGATGAACGCGGAGAGGTTCAGCGCCTTGCTGGAGAGCTCGCTGCGCACCTTGCCCCCGCCGATCGAGGGCGGCGTCGTGTCGATCGACGACACGAAGGTCACCGAGACGCTCGCGAGCACGAAGATCAGGATGTTCGTGATGATGTCCAGGTATGGAACGACGTTGAGCTCGCCGGCCTCCTCCCCGGGCTCGGGCTCCTTGGGCTGCGACAGGCGCCGGATCTTCGACCGCTGCGCCGAGCTGAGCGGGACGTCTTGCGGGTCCCCCATGGGCTAGTACCCAGGCTTGCTGCTGATGGTGAGGAGGTTGAATACGCGCTCCGTCGTCGTCTCCAGGTCGTGCTGGATGTTCTTGGAGCGGGTGTGGAGCAGGACGTGCGCGATCATGCACACCACGGCGATCGCGAGGCCGAAGGCGGTATTGTACATCGCCTCCGCGATGCCGTTCGAGAGCATCCTCTGCTTGTCGGCCTGGGAGAGGCCCTGGGCGGCGATGGAGGCGAACGTGTTGATCAGGCCGGAGACCGTCCCGATGAGGCCGATCAGCGTCGCGATGTTCGCGAGCGACCACAGGGCGCCGATGCGCTTCTCCACGGCGGGCTTGAGCTCCGAGAGCTTCTCGCTCAGGGCGGCGTCGATCTCGTCGGCCCCCTTGTTGGCGTGGGTGAGGCCGGCCTTCACGAGCTGGAGGATGGGGTAGTCGCTCGCGTCGCACAGCTTGATGGCGCGGTCGATGTTGCCGGCCGCCACCAGCTTCTTCACCTGGGCGAAAAACTCTTTGGAATTCACACGATAGCGCCCCAGCTGGAACGCGGTTCGCTCGATGATGATCGTCACCACGACCGCCGAGACGACCAGGTTCGCCATCAGGAAGGTCGGATTGTGCTTGATGGCCTCCCACATCCCACCTTCACCACCACCCTCGGCCGCCAGCATCAGCAGATGACGCATCCTCGAAGTCCCTTTCTCAGCGTCGTCAGAAGCCCGACAATCTCTAGGCGCGGCGACTATAGCTGCCGCCCGATCCCGGGTGCAAGCTCGGCGATGCGGCCGCGTCCGGCGGCGAGAGGCCGGGAACTGCGGGGATCTTCGGCCGAAACGGCGGGGCACGTCTCCCGGGACGCGCGCTCCCGGAGCGCGCGCCGGCCCGGGCGAAATCGCGGGGCCGCGCGCGCCGCCGTGGGTACGGAGTCCCCTGAAGCGCGCCGGCTGCCGAGCCGGCCAGGCCGTCCGTGCTCTGCCACGCTCGAGTCCGCTCGCTCCAGGATTCACCGCGCGCCGCGTCGGGTGATGCGGCTCGCATCGCCGCGGTGCGGTGTCGCTCGATGGCCGCCGTGTCGGCCCAGCGTCACCCGGACCACGCGAGATCCCCGCCCGAGAACGTAACGCGCTCCAGGCGGATTGTTGCATAACCCCGCGATTGTTGTAAAGTTTTGCCCGCACCAGAGCGCGCGGGTGTGGGCAAATCTCTCTTGACGGCCGCGGGTCTCAATCGCGAAGATGCGCGAGTCCCCCGGGCGAATCGGCGTGGCCTGGTCAAGTGCTGGCGGCACGCTCTGCGAGGAGCGGGGGCCGCTCCCGGGGCCACGAAGAGTCGCTGGAGTGACGGCGCGAGGTCAGTCTCGGACGACAGGTAACAGAGCTGGGGCGGCGCCGGAGGCCTGCACCTGGCAGGAGAGACGATCAGGACTCTTGCAGAGATGAACGCCGCTCGGCTAGCGTCCCGTGGGCACCCCGCCAGAGAGCGACAGGAGCACGCCGTCCACGGCCAGCACCGCCAAGCGAACAGGCCCCCTCATTCGTTATCACGTGTGAGCGAAAGACTGCCGCCCCTCGGCAACACGAGTCTAACAAGGTAACCGATCGAGTTGCGCGAAACCTCATCCGGGGACGCGAGGCGAACTGGAGGACAGAAGCAATGCACGGCTTGTACGAAGCTTTTCAAGAGGGTGGATGGGCCATGTGGGCCATCCTGTTCTGGTCGATCATCGAGATCGGCATCATTGTCGAGCGCTCGCTCTACCTGTTCGGCTCGTCGATCAACAAGGAGGTCTTCCTCGCCACCATGCAGAAGTGCATCCTGGCGGGCGACGTCGCGAAGGCCGTGAAGATGTGCTCGGCGGCGAACGCGCCGCTCGCGCGCATCGTCCAGGCGGGGCTCGTCAAGGTGAACCGCCCTGACGAGGAGGTCCAGGCGGCGATGGACGAGGCGGCGCTCCGCGAGCTGCCGAAGATCGCCGCGCGCACCTCGTACCTCGCGCTGTGCGCGAACCTCGCGATGCTCTCCGGCCTGCTCGGGACCGTGCTGGGCCTCATCAAGTCGTTCGGCTCCGTCGGTGGCGAGTCGGTCGACCCGAGCCAGAAGGCGCGCGTGCTCGCGGCCGGTATCTCCGAGGCCATGAACTGCACCGCCTTCGGCCTCGGCGTGGCCATCCTCGGCCTCGTCGGCTTCGCCGTGCTGAACGGCAAGACGCAGCAGATCGAGGACGACATCAACGAGGCGTCGGTGCAGATCCTCAACCTGGTCGTCACGAACCGGCAAAAGGTGAATGTCGCCGCCGTCGGTCAAGCTGCCTGATGGTCCTCGGCGGGTCCAGGTCGCCGGGCGCTCGTCGTCCCACCTGGGCCCGCTCTCGCGTCGCAGCGCCCCGGACGGCGGCTTGCGCCGCCCGGGGCCCCGGGAACTTCGGAAGGGCAACGGAGTCAGACCCCAGCAAGGTGTCCCTCCGCCCGAGCAGCGGGTAGGGCGTCCCCCGGAACAACTTGAATATGTGGGCTGAGGCTCACGTTGGGAAGGCATTATGGGCGGCGTAGACGTCGGCGAGAGTGGCAAGAAGCGGTCGACGAACTCCGAAATCAACATGGTCCCGTTCATCGACCTGCTGATGGTCACGATCTCATTCCTGTTGATCACGGCGGTCTGGGTCACCAACTCGCGCATGAACGCGGACGCTCAGGTCCCTGGCCCTCCGGACCCGAACAAGGAGCTCACCCCGCAGACGCCGGAGAAGGTGCTGAACCTGCACATCGGCGAGAGCGAGTTCGGGCTCGTGTGGAAGCAGGGCTCGACGGTGGTCAACGAGGTCAAGGTGCCGAAGACCCCGGTCGAGGTCGGCGGCGGGAGCTCGAAGACCGTCCGCTACCCGGAGCTCGCGAAGCGGATCGAGGAGGAGTGGAAGCAGCACGGCGGACACCGGGATCCGAGCGACAAGAAGCTCGACCAGGCCATCCTCCACACCGACAACCGGACCCCGTTCAAGGAGATCGTCGCGGTGCTCGACGCGCTCTACGCGCCGAAGCGCGAGATGCGGCTGCCCGAGGGGACCAAGCAGGTCCCCGCGTTCAACATGACGTTCTCGGTCCGGTGAGCCAGGAGCGCGGACATGGATAAGTTTACTCGGAATCACCACAAGGACCCGCACGCCCACGTGATTCATAAGCCGGGCCGCCGGCTGATGATGAAGGTGCCGCTCCGGTTCGTGTGGAACAAGGTGTCGGGGCACGGCTCCCGCAGCCCGAGCGCGGGGCTCAACCTCGTGAGCTTCATCGACTTCCTCGTCGTGACCGTGATCTTCCTCCTGATGTCCTTCTCGGCGTCGGGCGAGATCGCCGTCGACAAGAACGTCACGCTGCCGAAGGCGGAGAACGTCGAGGACGTCATCGATGCGCCGATGGTCGCCGTGAACGGGAACCAGATCCTCGTCGACGGCAACCTCGCCGGCTCGACCCGCGCGATCGAGGAGCTCGGGCGCCTTCAGAAGATTGACGAGCTCTTCAACCTGCTGAAGAACAAGCGCGAGCTGTGGAAGCAGGTGGAGCCGAACAAGCCGTTCCCGGGCGTGTGCATCCTCCAGGTCGATCAGAACGTGCCCGCGCTGGTCGTGAAGAGCGTGTTCCAGACCGCGGCGTTCGCCGGTTACCCGAACGTCAGCTTCATGGTCAGCAAGCTCCCGAAGTCTTCGCCCTGATCCCCCTTTCTTGACCTTTCTAGCTGTGAACGAACGGGGTGCGCCGGGCGAGTCCCGGCGGCCCTGGTCACCATCGAACGCGGTGGTCCCAGCGGCGCGCTCGGCGCAGCGTCATCTCCTTCGCGGCGCTCGCGGAGGGGGCTGTGTCGCTGGCGCGATCGGGCGCTGGCCTGCCGCGTGGAGCCTCTCCTATGGCGTCTGAACAGCCGCCTCGCGAACGCGGCCTGCCAGCGGTCCACCGGGCGCGGGAAGCGCGCGCAAAGATGCGCTGGCCGTCGGCGAAGTTCTGGGGTTACACGGCCATCGTCCTCGCGGTCTCGGCGATCCTCCATTGGAAATGGTCCCAGGGGCAGATCGAGAGCGCGCGCCAGAAGCTGATGGCGCGCCAGCGCGCCGTCGCCGTCGAGCTCGGCCCGCGCTGGTTCCCGCTGCGCGAGCGCGTGGAGGGCTGGGCCCTCGATCTCGCGCGGAGCGCCGGGGACGAGCTCGTCGATCGCGAAGCGCTCAAGGCGTGGGATTTTCGCGAGCTGGCGGGCATCTACCTGCGGCTCCGGGTGGACGAGGCGACGAGCGTCGACGCGATCCGGAAGAACGCGCAGCGGTCGCTCCGCGACGCGTTCACCGCGTGCCTGCTGCGCGTGCCGAACCCGAACCCGCTCGTGGGCGCGGAGTGCAAGCGCACGCGGGACTGCCAGACAGGCGAGTACTGCAACGAGGCGGATCGCTGCTCCCGGCCCGCGCAGCCGTTCAACCTGCGCGTCGCCTACCGGACGATGCACGTGCTCTCGGACGAGTGGGTGCGCGACGCGCAGGACGCCTCGAGCGATCTCCGCCTGCGGCTCCTGGAGTCCAGCTTCGACGACACGGTGCGGGACGACGTGCCGCTCGCGGCCGAGCTCCTGACGCGGGCGCAGTATTACCTCGTCGTGCTCGACGAGCCGGCCGAGGGCGCGACGACCACCGAGGCGCTGCTCGCGGTGCCGCACATGGCGCGCGTCGGCGTGTGGCGCCTGTCCGACGGCAAGCCGATCCTGCGGCTGCGCCGCGAGGCGAGCGGCAACCTCATCGGCGGGACGCCGTCGGTCGAGGCGAGCGTGCTCGAGGCCCGGCAGCGCCAAGCGAACAGCTGCGCGCTGGCGCTCGCGGTGCGCGAGGCGATCGGCGACACGACCGCGGCCGCCGTCCACCCGCGGTGAGGGGGAGCGGGCTCAGCGCGCGCCCTGAACGACGCGTGGCCTGATCGGCGCGCGCTTTGATGAGCGCGCGCCCTGATCAGCGCAAGCCACCGCGGGCGAAGTCGCGCGCGATGACGTGCACGTCCGTGAGGTTGTGACCCGTGGCCCCGGTCTCCACGCGCGTGCCGAGGGCGCGGTGGACGGGCGCGTCGTCGAAGCGCGCGAGCGCCGCCTCGATCGCGTCCGCGTCGATCGCGTCGGCGTTCGCGCTGGCGACGACGGCGCCTGCGGCCCCGGAGCTGCCGTCGGCGCCGTCCGAGGCCGCGCAGAGCAGCGCCACGTCCGGGGGCAGGTCGCGGAGGGCGGCGAGCGCGATCCACCCGGCGCGGCCGCCGGCGCCGCGCCGGGGCGGCAGCGCGAGCGTCGGCTCGCACGGGATCACCACCGCTTCGCCCGGGGCGAGGGTTCGCGCGCGCGCGAGGCGACGCGCGACGATGGCCCGGGCCTCGCCGTCCTCGGCGGGGGCCGCCACGGCGCGGAGC
Organism: Sorangium cellulosum; assembly: GCF_004135735.1. Taxonomy (GTDB): domain Bacteria; phylum Myxococcota_A; class Polyangia; order Polyangiales; family Polyangiaceae; genus Sorangium; species Sorangium cellulosum_F. Next base: position 3,555,861 of record NZ_CP012670.1, read on the forward strand.
CCCGTCCGGGCGGCGAGCGCGGCCGCCACGCGCTCGGCGAGCAGGCCCGGATCCGCGAGCACACGCGCTTCCTGGGGCGGCGCCTCGGCGGGCTTCAACGACTCGCTCAACGCCGGCGCGAGCCGGGCGAGCTGAGGGGCCCAGCGCTCGAGCGCGGCGCGTGCCTCCTCGACGCACGTCGGATCCGGGACGGTCGGGCCCGAGCTGATGTCGTGCGGGAGCCCGCCGACGACGTCGCTCACGAGCAGCGTCAGGACGCGCGCCGGGGCCGCCGCCGCGGCCAGGCGCCCGCCCTTGATGCGCGAGAAGTGGCGGCGAACGAGGTTGACCTCCTGGATCGGCGCGCCCCCTTCCAGGAGGGCGGCGACGAGGGCCTGCTTGTCGGTGAGGGCGACGCCTGGAGGGGGGGCCGCGAGCAGCGCGGACGCGCCGCCGGAGATGAGGGCGAGCAGGAGATCGTCAGGCCCGAGCGCGGCGGCGGCGGTCAGCGCCGCCGTGGCCGCGTCCACGCTGCGCGCGTCGGGGAGCGGGTGCGCCGCCCGCAGCACGCGGAGCGGGCGCAGCGCGTCTTCCGCGGCCTCCGCGGGATCGGGCGGCGACGCTCGACCCGGCGGTGGGGGCGGCGCGACCGTGACGGCGAGCCCTCCGGTGATCCGAGCCCCCCAGCAGCGGAGCGCGCCTCTCGCCATCCCGAGCGCCGCCTTGCCCGCCGCGATCACGCACACGCGGCCGCGGCGCGCTCCGGCCTCGGCGGCGAGCGCGCGTTCGACGAGCCCTGCGGGATCGAGGCCGTCGAGCCCGGCGCGGAACGCGGCCACGAGCGCCGCGCGCAGCGCGTCGAGCGACGCGCTCAACGGCCCCTCGCGCCGGCTGCGCCGCCGCTCTCCGCCACCTCGGCGCGGGCGCGTCCTCCTCGCGCGGACGAACGGTCGCCCGCGTCGACGAGGTGCGCCCAGACCACGTGATGCCAGCTCAGCGTGACGGACACGAGCGCCCGTTGCTCTTCCCGGGCGCTCTCGACGCCGGCGAGCTCCGGCCCGCGCCAGCGGAGCGCGCCCCGCAGGCCGAGGAACGGGCCGGTCGCGTGTCCCAGGAGCGGCAGATCGAGCGACGCCGAGAGCTCCAGCCCTGGCTCGGGGGCGAGCCCGCCGCCCGGCGGCGCCTCCCAGAACGAGCCCACGCCGAGCGCGAAGGAGTCGACGAGGAGGTTGAGCCACGGCGAGCCGCGCTCGAGATCGCTCGCGTACCGGGCGAGGAAGAGCGGCTGGATGAAGACGCCGCCCGCGATGGATCGCGCGCTCGGCGCCGCCTCCGCGCCGAGCGCGTCGGTGTAGTGCGCGTACACTCCGGCGGTCGCGAGGTAGACCGCCGCGCCGCGCGCGCAGAGCGCGGGGCCGCCGCTCGCGAACGTGGCGCCCGCGCCCGCGCGCAGCTCGAGATCGCCGTCGAGGCGGCCGTAGGCTCCGTCGTCCTCCGCGCGCGCCGAGCGCGCGCCCGCGAGCGCCGCGGCGACGGCCGCGACGCCGGCGAGCGCCCTCACGCCAGCGCGGGGGCCGCGCGCGCGCGCGACCCGCCCAGGAGCGTCGTTCTCGTGGGTGATCATCAGCGTATCAGCGCCTCCCGCACCGCATCCCGCAGCTCGGGCGCGAAGAGGATCCGGGTGCGCGTCAGGGTCTCGTTGCGCAGTCGGTCCAGCAAGAAGGACACCTCGGCCGGGCGCCTGGGACGCCCTCTCGGGTAGACGACCAGGAGCGACTCGTCCTCTGCGTAGGGCGTGTCCTCCGCGATGTCGACGCCGACGTACACATCCGGATCGAGCCCCGCGCTGCGCGCGATGTCCCGCACCGTCTCCAGCGCTGTCTCGCGCCGCGCGTCGCGCTCGGCCGGCCCCTCGCCGGGCTCGGGGAACAGCTCGACCGTCTTGAAGAGCGCCCGCGCGCGCAGGCGGCGGGCGAGATCGGACAGCACGGGATCGGGCGCCGCCCCCCACGCGTGGATGGCCCCGAGCAGGACCTGGTCGTCGAGCTCGATGTGCTGCCCCAGCGTGGGCATCTCGCCGGAGGCGATCGCCGCGATCGCGGCGGGGACCTCGGGGATCCGGTCTCCGGCGGCGAGCCGGGCGACGACGCGCCGCAGGATGGCGCCGATCATCCACTCCGCGCTCCGCGTGGTCTTGTGGAAATAGACCTGCTGGAACATGAAAAAGCGCGCGAGCAGGAACGACTCGATCGCGCTCATCCCTTTCGTCCCGTCGATGGCGAGCGCGGGCGCGGGCGGGGCAGACGCGGCGCCGCCGCCGGGCGTCTCCACCTGGACGTCGCTGAACCTGAGGCTGCGCAGGAGCCACGGCAGGTCGTACTCGCCGTACCGGACGCCCGTCGCGTGCGCGTCGCGCAGCAGGTAGTCGCATCGATCGACGTCGAATGTCCCGCTCACCGCCTTGGCGAGGTAGGGCAGCTCGTGCCGCCCACCGATGAGCTCGGCGACCCGCTGGGGCAGGTAGGGGTCCTGGCGCACGAGCACCTGGTGCACGTCCGAGGAGGGGTCGAGCAGGATGCGCTCGGTCCAGCGCTCATGATGGAGCGCGCCCGGCATGGCATCCTCGAACAGGTGTGACAGCGGACCGTGGCCGAGATCGTGCAAGAACGCTGCGGCGATTGCGTCGCGCGCGCGGTCGCTGGTCACTCTCTGCCAGAACGGAAGGTCGCGATCGATCTGGCGGAGCCTCGCGATCAGGAGGCGCATCACGTGGGCGGCCCCGAGCGCGTGCGAGAAGCGGGTGTGCTCGGCGCCTGGGAAGGCGAGCGATGTCAGCCCGAGCTGGCGGATGGACCGCAGCCGCTGCACCTCGCGGGCGCCGAGCAGGCGCGGAACGATGGCGGCCTCGCCGCCCTCGAAGTCGATGAGGCCGTGGACAGGGTCGCGCAGGATCAAGATGGCTCTCCCCGTGAACCCATGGGTGCGCCGGGCGCAGGGTCACTCAGGAGCCGCCTGATGGCGTGGAGCCGGAGGTGTCTGAACCGGGGATGGCTGGAGGAGGGCTCGTCACGTCGGGCGTGCGGTGTGGAGCGCGGCATGGTGCGCCTCGATCAGGGGCGGGAAATCCGGGAGGAAGGCGACGTTCCCACGTGAGCATGCGGAAAGGCAAGCGCGGCTCGCCGGCGCACGCCTCGGGCTGCCAGCGAGCGGCCTGCTTCAGCGAGCGGGCGGCGTACGCCCGCGGCGCGACCGACCCACCGACGGACGCGACGGAAACCGCGCGGCGAGCTGCCCGCACATCCAGACGGAATCATGAAAGGAACGCTGGGGGCCAGGCGTTGAACGCCGAGCGGAAGCGAGGCGCGACGATCCGCGGCGCTGCGCACCGGAGCCCCGCGAACACGACACCGCACACGAATGCGCGCGAACGCACGCGAACGCACGCGAACGCACGCGAACGCACGCGAACGCACGCGAACGCACGCGAACGCACCACAGCACGCCCTGCGCTCGCAACACGCCCTGCGCATGTGGCGCCAGCGCGCAGCGAGGCGGCGAGGACCAAGGACCCGCGCGAACGAAAATGTGAACGGAGGAGAAAAGTGCTCGATTTCTTGAGGCTGGACGAGCATCCTGGTGTACGTTAGGAGGCTGGCGAATCCGCGGGTCAACTTGGGTCATCGGGTATCCAGGAGATAGGTCGAGCGCATGACCGTGACCAACGGACGACGGTCGGGGCGGGGACATCCTGCAGATGAGGAGCTGGGTCGGGTGACACGCGAATCGGGAGGCATGGCGAGCAGTGACGAGGTGGAGCTCGACGAGTCGCCGAGGCGGCTCGACGCCATCCTCCGCGCCCTCCCCGAGTCGGAGCTCCGGGGCCTCATCGCGCGGATGGGGATCCGCATCGACGCCGCGAAGCGCATCGACGCGCCCTCGCAGGCCGCGCGCGCGCTGGTCGGCCTGCCCGACGTGCGCGATCCCTCGCGGCTCCCGACGGCGAGCCGCGAGCTGCTCCATCGCATCGCGGAGGCGGGCGGCGTGCTCGTCGTCCCCTCGCTCCCGGCGGGGCTCGAGCCGCTCATCGCCCGCGGCGTCGTCTACGCGCGCAAGACCGACGAAGGTATCGAGCTCGTCCTGCCGGCGGCGTTCCTCGTCCAGTTGAAGAGCTGGGAGAGCGAGGACCCCCGGGCGATCCGAGCGTTGCTCGCGCAGGCGCCGTTCGAGACGATGAGCGCCATCGCCACGCACTACCTCGGCCGACCGGCGACGCCGCCGATCGCGCTGTCCCTCGAGATCGCGTGGGAGACGCTGAGCGACCCGGACCGGCTCCGCGCGGAGATCGACCGCCTCGCGCCGGTCGAGCGCCGCCTGCTCGAGGCCATCGAGTCGGTCGGCGGCGAGGTCGACACGCAGGAGCTGCTCGATCTGGAGCGGGAGCCGATGCGCCTGCGCAGCGCGAGCGGGGTGACGGCGAGCCGGAGGGGCGCCGGGTTCGCGCTCGAGCGCCGCGCCTTCCTCATCCCGATCCACCCGAACCGCCACGTCGTCCCGACCGAGGTGGCCGCCATCGTCGGCGCGGATCGTCGGCGGATGCGCGAGAAGCGGCGGGAGCAGATCCGATCGTTCGTCATCGAGGAGGATCACGCCCCGCGCCGCGCTCGGTTTGCCTCGGATCCCGGGATGCTCGCGCTGGCGCTCGCGTACTGCGTGCGCGAGCCGGGCAGCGACGTGCGCCCCGGCGTCGGGACGCCGCGCTCGTTGCTCGTGCGGCTCGCGCAGCGCTTCGGTCGGGACGTCGAGAGCGTGGCGCTCGTCGCCGCGCTCTCGCGCGCGGTCGGGCTCTGGGACGCGTCGGCCGCCTCTCCGGCCACGCCGCCCGGCTCGCTCCAGGTGCAGGAGCTGACGCCGCTCCTGTTCACGACGTGGCGCCGCGGCGGCGCGTGGGACGAGGCGCGGGCCGAGCGGGAGGTGCTCCGGGTCGCGTCCGACAGCCGCGACGCGAGCCCCATCGGCGCCCTCCGCGAGATGGTGCTCGACGCGCTGCACGACCTCGGCGAGGGGCGCTGGGTCCCCTGGCAGTCGCTGCAGGGCTACCTCGCGGCCGACGAGCGGATCGCCGGCGTCGAGCGGCTGGTCCGCCGCTGGGCCGAGCGCGCCTCGGTCGAGGCGCCCGAGGTCCCCGACATCACGCGGCGGATCGCGCTCGAGTCGTTGCCGGCGCTCGGGATCATCGATCTCGGCGGGTCCGAGGACGTGGCGAGCGCCGATCTGGCGCTCCGGCTGACGCCGCGCGGGCGGGCGCTGCTCGCGGGCGCCGCGCCGAGCTCGGACAACAGCAAGAGCAAGTTCGTGGAGGCCCACGCGCTGCGCATCGGCGCGAGCGCCAAGGTCTCGTCCGTGCTCGGGCTCTCGGCGTTCGCCGAGATCGGGCGCGTCGGCGACCAGGTCGATCTGCTGCTCACGCCGCCGTCGATCGCGCGCGCCCTCTCGGTGGGCCTCGACAGCGACGCGCTGCGCGCGCGCATCGAGGCGGTCGCGCCGCTGCCGGACACCATCTCGCGCATGCTCATCCAGGCGAGCGTCGTCCTCGGCAAGGCGAGCTTCGTCGGCGCCTCCGGCTTCCTCTGGATCGAGGACCCGGAGATCCGCGAGCTGCTCCGCACGCGGCGGCCGGCCGCCGAGATGTTCGTCGATCCCTCGCCGCCCGCAGGCCTGCTGATCGAGGCCGGGGTCGACCTGGAGCGGCTGATCCGTCGCTGTCGGGCGCTCGGCGTCGAGATCGAGGCCGATCTCGGCAACCTCAAGGCGACGCGGCAGACGCCGGTGCACGGCACCGAGGGGCCGCATCGGACCTCCTCGACGGCGAACCTGCGGCGGTCCAGGACCCCGCCGGCGCGTACCCGCTGAGCCCGCTGTCGACCCGCGTCGCGGGGCGCCCCGCGCGGGGCCGGCCTTCGGGCGCGCACGCGGGTTCGGCGCGCGCGGGATGCAGGGGAGGGCGGCGTGCGCGGGCCGTGCTGGCGCTGCGTGGCGATGCGCCAGGAGCGCAGGTCGGCCTCTAGAGGCGCCCTCTTCCTTACGCCCTCGCGCGCTCGTCCCGCGTGACGTGGGGTTCGCGACGCTTTGTATTCCTGCGGCGTGAGGGGAATCGCCTCGAAGAAGCGCGACGTGTATACCTTAACTCGATGGCGCACTCCTCTGGTGAGCCGGACTCGCCCCAAGGAGAGGACTCGGTCGGCCCGGAGACGGCTGCGTTTCCGCTCGGCGGTGGGGAATCCAGGGCTGACAACGTCTACACGATCGCGCCTGGCACCGTCATTGCGCGCAAGTACCGCGTCGAGCGCACGATCGGCCGCGGGGGCATGGGCCTCGTGGTCGAGGCGCTGCACCTCGACCTCGATACGCGCGTCGCGATCAAGTTCCTGCTGCCGGAGTTCATGTCGTACACGGAGGCGGCGGAGCGGTTCATGCGCGAGGCGCGCACCGTCGCCAAGCTGCAGACGCCGCACGTCGTGCGGGTGCTCGACGTGGCCGCCCTGGAGAGCGGCGAGCCGTACATGGTGATGGAGCTGCTCGACGGCGAGGACCTCGCGTGCCACGCCGCCGAGGCGGGCACGCTCGCGATCGGCGAGTGCATCGATCACATCGTCCAGGCGTGCGAGGCGCTCGCGGAGGCGCACGCGCTCGGGATCGTCCACCGCGACCTGAAGCCGGCCAACCTGTTCCTGACGAGGCGCCCCGACGGCGCGTCCTTCGTCAAGGTGCTCGACTTCGGCGTCTCGAAGATCCTCACCGGCGACACCGGCAACGTCTCGCTCACGCAGACGACCACGATCCTCGGGTCGGCGCTGTACATGTCGCCCGAGCAGATGCGCTCGTCGAAGAGCGTCGATCCCCGCACCGACATCTATGCGCTCGGCGTGTGCCTCTTCGAGATCATCGGCGGCCGGCCGCCGTACGTCGCCGACAGCTTCCCGGAGCTGTGCGCGAAGATCTACACCTCGCCGCCCGAGCCGCTCCAGGAGCTCCGCCCGGAGGTGCCGGAGGGGCTCGTCGAGGTGATCGAGCGGTCGATCGCGCGCGAGCCGGAGGATCGCTTCCAGTCGATCGCGGAGTTCGTGCAGGCGCTCGCGCCGTTCGCCGCGCCGAGCACGCGCGCGACCATCGCGGGGATCCTCCGCCAGCACGCCGTGGAGCTCGACCTGCCTCCTCCGGCGTCTCGGGGGGCGCTGTCAAGATCCATGGCCCGCACGTCGCGCAGGAGCAGCGGCGGCCTCTCGGTGAGCGAGAGGGGCGCGCGCACCACCGACGCCGCGCCGCCGGGCGAGGACGAGGCCCCGCGCCGCGGGCGCCCGCTGCTCTACGTGGCCGTGGGGGCCGTCGCCGTCGCGGTGGGCGCGTGGGGCGCGCTCCAGTTCCAGCGCAGCCGGCTCGCCGTGGGAGAGATCGACGCGACCAGCCCGGCGCCGGCCGCGTCGGCGCCGAGCGAGGCCGCGGCGCCCGCCGAGCAGGCGGAGCCGGCACCCCAGGCGCCGGGCGCGGCGGTCGCGAGCCCGGGCGTCGCCCCCGCGAGCGAGGCAGCGAACGCCGACGCGGGCGCGAGCGCGGCGGACGCGGGCGCGGCGGACGCGGGCGCGGTGGACGCGGAGGCCGACGCGAGCGCCAGCCCGGCCGGGGCCTCGGCGGATGATGGGACCGGCGCGAAGGCCGCGAGCTCGAGCGCGCCGAGCGCCGGACGCGGCAAGGCGCCGCGCTCGAGCGCAGGCGGACGAGGGCGCACGCAAGGCGCGGGGAGGAGCTCGCCGGCTCCCTCCGAGGAGGTCGAGCCGCCGCGCACGGTCGTCGCGCCGACCGTGAACAGCGATCTTTCGCTGGAGACGTGCACTGCGACGATGCCGGACGGCACCAAGAAGGTGGTCCCCTGCAAATGATGCACGGCGAGGCCGCGCGCGATCCGATCACGGCGGCAGCGCGGCCGGATCGTTCAGGATCGCGCCGGTGAAGCTCGGGCGCAGGTAGAAGCCGCGCGGCAGCGCGGGGATGAGCTCGCCGTCGCGCCCGAACGCGAGCGTCCGCGAGCGCCCGCTCGCGGCCTTCGGCCGCACCTGGAGCCAGCGCCCGGCGTGCGCGGTGAGGGCCTCGACGGCGCCGATGCCGATGAGCCCCATGAGGTCCTCGAAATCCGCGCGCAGGACGCGCTCCTGGGGCGCGGTGGGACGCCATAACCGTGGGGCGCCCAGCCGCCGCTCCTCGCTCGGCCGACCCGGGGCAGCGACGATCGGGACCCAGAGCACATGGGCGAGCTTGGCGCGCGCCCGCGACGTCTCCCACTCGGCGCGATCGGCGTCCGAGAGCGATATCGAGCAGACGAACGTCGACTCCTGCGGCGCACCGGCCGGGTCGACGGGGATCGTCTTGAGCTCGACTCCAAGGTGAGGGAAGTCGGGGGTGGACGCCGAGCCCGCCGTGGCGCCGAGCGCGCGCTCGACGAGCGTGCCGGCCAACCCTTTGGTGCGCGCGCCGCCGCGGGGTACGGCGCACCCGAGCGCGCGGGCGAGGTCCGCCAGGGTCTGGCCGGCGAGCGCGGTCGCGCGCCGCCGGAGCTCGGCCTCATCGCGAGGCGGTTCCAGGAGAGGAGTCAACCCGGTCGGCCTTAGAGCATCGGGCGACGAGACTCCAGCGCTCCAGGCTCCGCCGGACGCGCTCCGACGAGCTGCCGCAGGCTCCGTCGGACGAACCGCCGCGCGGTCCGATGCGTCGATCGAGCTCGCCCGGAATACTGGGTGCTCCTCGCTCCCCGTGGCCTCGGAAAGCTCGGGCCGCTCGTGACGTCCGTCAGGCAGCGCCTCGCACCCTCAAGGGATAGGTTGGCCGCCGGGATGCGCCGAGACGTCGATCCAATCGAGCAGCGCTGACCCGGGGGCCATGGCGGCCTGATACGCGGCCCCCCGAACGCGCCGCCAAGAAACAGCGTACCGCCGAAATACCCCGTCGCGTCGACAGGATTTCAAGGAAAGGGGCGTCAGGGATTTCCTGGTTGGCTGCTTCCTGGTCCCGGCAGAGCGCGCCTCGGGGCGTGCTCGCTGTCGAGGTCGAGCGGCCACCGCAGGTCGGCGAGCTGACCGGTGAGGCGGAGGAGCATCTCGCGGAGGGACGATGCTGTCGCGCGGTCCTGTGGGTTGTGTCGCAAGCAGGCAAACAGGAACGCCGCGATGTCCGCTGTCCTGGGGTGATCGGCGAGCCGCTTGACCGGCGCGGGGAGGCCGTCGTGCGTGACGTGCGCCGTGATGAGCGCAACCTCGGTGGGCGCATCGAACAGCGTCCTCCCCGTGAGGACCTCGTAGGCGAGGCAGCCGAAGCTGTAGATGTCGGCCGTGAGCGGGGTCGGGGTGGCGCCCGGCGGAACGACGCCCCAGATCTCCGGGGCGCCGTAGCAGCCCGTGGCGCAGCCAGGGCGGATGTGGCGCCCTGCCAGGCCGAAGTCGACGAGCACGGGCTCGCGCCCCCCTCGCAGGATCACGTTGGTCGGCTTGATGTCGAGGTGGCCCACGCCCGCGGCGTGCATGGCCTCCAGGCCGGCGAGGATGCCGTCCAGGAGCGCCACCGCGCCGCGCGAGGTGAGGCCGCGCGCGTCGAGAAGCTGGTCGCAGCGGACGCCCTCGATGAGCTCCATCACGAGGATCGGCTTGGGGCGGGCGCCCGCGTCGAACGTGACGAAGCGGGCGAGGTTCGGGTGGTCGGGCAACGAGAGGAGCGCGCCCGCCTCCTCCCGGAACAGGCGGAGGAAGTCGGCCTCCGAGACGCTCCGGGCCGCGGTGTGATCGTACTCCGGCACCTTGAGGGCGAAGCGCTCCGCGGAGGGGTCGTGCCGCTCCTCCGTGCGGGTGACGACGAACACCGTCCCCAGCGAGCCGCCGCCGAGCTGGCGGTGCACGTAGAAGCCGCCGAGCGTGCGCCGGCTCGGCAGCCACGCGGGCAGCGGTTGATCGGGCAGGGGGACGCGGCCCGGCGCGCTCGGGCGCCGCGCCGGGAGCTCTGTGACGCGCGGCGCGACGAGCGCGACCACGTCGGCGAGCGCGCCCGGGATGCCCGCGCGCGCCGCCGCGACGAGCGCCTCGACGGCCGCGGCGAGGCGCGGCCCCGCGCCGTCGTCGTCCTGCTGGAGCGCCACCTCGATGGCGAGGCGCAGCGGCTCGGTCGCGCCGGAGGCCACGAAGGCGGGGTGCTCGCCGCATCGCCGGCGGGCGCCGGCGGTCAGCTGCGCGAGGCGCGCGAGGGCGTCCTCCAGGGCGGCGAGCGGCGAGGCGTCCGCGTCGCCGTCGCCCGCCGCGGTCAGCGCGCTGAGCGAGCGCGCCCCGCTCACCGCCGCGAGCGCGCGGGCGAGGCGGGCGAGCGCGCCGCGCACGATCTCGGTGCGCTGCGACGCGCCCGCCGGCAGCGCGGTGACGAGCTCGTCGAGGGCGGCGATGCGCGCGAGCGCCGCGCGCGCGCGCTCGGCCTCGGCGAGCTCCGCGTCGAGCGCGGGCTGCCTCGACGTCCGGCGCGACGCGACCGCGTCGCCGTCCCTCGCGCCCGCGCGGTCCTCGCGCCCGCCGCGCGCGAACCGCGCGTAGGCGCGCAGCAGCTGCGCGACGTCCGGGTGCATGCTGGCCTCGCCGAGCACCTCGAGATCGTCGGGGGCGCCGCCGCGCATCGCGGCGTGCAGGAAGATGTCGGCCGCGTCGGCGGCCCCCTCGCGCACGAGCGCGTCGAGGCCGCGGGCCACGGACGCGGCGATGGCGCGCCGGAGCGACGAGCCGCGGTCGGCGCGCAGCCGCTCGAGCAGCGAGCCGATGGCGCCCGTCCAGCGGGCGAGGACGCGCGCCTTGCGCTCGGGCTCGCCGCTGAAGTCGGTGCTCTCGCCGTCGATCAGGCGGAGCAGCGCGCGGAGGTTGCGCTGGTGCACGGTCACGTGCAGCGGCGTCGCCGCGCTCGCACGCGCGGCGGAGCCCTCGGCGCGGAGCAGCCAGCGGGCGAGGCGCTCGTCGAGCTCGTCCAGGGACGCGACGCCGGTCGAGTCCTCGCTCGGCCGACGGTTCAGGAGGAGGAGGCTCTTCAGCACGCCGGAGCCGAGCAGATCGGCGTCGAGCTCGCGCACGAGCCCCACCGCCGCGCTCCGCGCGGCGACGCTCTGCGCGTCGTCGAGATCGCCGAGCTCGATCTCCTCGAGCGCGCCCACGGCCTCGGCCGCGAGGGCGTACGCCTCGAGGGCCCGGCCGTGCGCCTCGCGCGGGCCGCTCTCGACGAACGCGATGACGGCGCCGTCGAGCGCGCCGCGCAGCAGCGCGACCCCGGCGCCATCCATCGAGAGATCGCGGTGGATGGCGCGCGCGAGCGCGGCGAGGCCGTCGTCGCGGACGTGCGCGCTGGGCGGCGCGTCGAGCGCCTCCTCGAGCGCGCGGGCGCACTGCGCCGCGGCGCGCGCGCCGAACGGCTCGCCGCGGACCGCGAGGGCGCGCAGGTCGCGCCGGAGCTCGACGATCGCCTCGGCCGCGGCCATCGGGGACGTGCGCGCGATCTCGTCGAGCAGCTCCTCGGCCGCCTCGGGCTCGGCGTCCGCCGCGACGGGGAGGGCCCACGCCATCGCCGTGGCGATGCCTGGATCCCGCGCGAGCAGCGGGCCGCCGAGGAGCTCCACGGCGCGGCGGAGCGCGCCGTCCGGGTCGACCGCGATGCTCGCGGCGAGCGACGCGGCGCCGCGCCGCCACTCGGTGGGGGACAGATCCTCCGCGAGCAGCGAGCGCACCTCCTCGGCGAAGTCGGGCAACGCCCCCGCGAGCAGGCCGCGCGCCGCGGCGATGTGGCGCCAGACGAGCGGCTCGCGATCGGCGAGGAGCGTCTGCCAGGCGAGGGCGATCCCGTCGGCGCTGCGGTCGAGCTCGCGCCTCCGTCCGTCGCTGACGTTGCGGAACAGCCGCAGCGGGAGATCGTCGCCCTGCATGGCCCGGCGCGTCGCCTCGCGGGCGGCGCGCTCGAGGAGGCGCGCGGCGAGGCGGCGCTCCGGGAGCGAGCCGGTCGAGGGCGCCGCGATCCAGTCGCGCGACAGCTCGCGGCGTGAGGCGAGGAGGAGGGCGAGCGGATCGACCGGGATGTCGGCGCCGGTGGGGAGCCAGAGCGACAGCGTGACGCGGGCGCGGATCCCCGCCCCGGAGAGGCCGCGCGCCGAGCCGGCGGCCATGCGCGTGGCGATGGCGACGAACGTCGCCGCGTTGCCGGCGTAGAGCTGCCCGAGCACGCGCCGCCCGAGCTCTCGCCGCTCGGGGCCGAGCGGGAGCGCTCCGGCGATTTCGTAGAGCGCCACGCCCGCCGCGGCCGGCGCGAGCCAGCTCAGGTCGTCGAGCAGCCCGTCGGCCATGGCGGTCTGAACGCTCCGCAGGAGCCCCTCGGGGCTGAGGGTGTCGAGCGGCGCCGGTCCGTCGAGCGCATCGACGAGGGCGATCGAGGCGACCGTTTGCCGGAAGAGCGCGCGCCGGACGTTCGGGTCGTCGTGAGACGTGAGATCGACGAGCCCTTCGAGGTGGTCCGCGCGCGGTCGCATCGGGAGGTTGCGCAGTCTAGCGCGACGGCGCGCTGGCCCCCCTCCCGCGCCGCAGCAATCCTCGCGCATCATGGAAACTCCGACCGATCCGGCTCCGACACGAGGCGCGCGCCGCTCCACCTGGCTCCGCGTGCGCCACCTTCTCCTACGATGATCCGATCTGCCGGGGGGCGCGCCTCGGGCGAGGCGATTCCCGGTGGTCCGGGGTGACCACGGCGTGCGCGCGCCAGGGCAGCCCGCGCCGGGGTCGCTCGATTCGCGCGGGCGCGCTCGGTCCCGGTCGTCCGTCCGGCCGTCGGGCGAAGGCCCGCTGCGCGCACCGGATCGCCGGGGCGGCGGGTCGCCGAGGTGGTGCCGCTCGCTCGCCGAGGACGCAATCTGCTCGAGCCGCGCGCTGGGCGGCACGCATGGGTCCGGTGGAAGCGGTCCGCGAGGTGAGTTAATCGGGAGCGCGTGCGGCGCGCGGCGCGCCGCGCTCGCCGCGCAGCGCTGTCCGTCGTGCGCCGCCGTCACCGGAGAGATGGAATGCGACCCGATGCGGAGAAGGGCTCCTCGTTCGACCTCGACGCGCTGCGCGCGGCGTACTCGCGCTTCCTCGCGCCCGCGCCCGACGGCGCGCCGCGCATCCTGCTCACGGGCCATTCCCACCAGGCCTGGCCGGACGTCGCGCGCGACGCGCTCGCCGCGTGCTTCGACGACGCCGCGCGGCTCGTCGACGGGAAGTGGGACGCGGTGGTGCTCCCGAAGCTCGCGGCGGTCGGCGAGGCGATCCTGGAGCGGATGGGCTTCGATCGCGGCGACGCCATCGCGTTCGGCCAGAACACGCACGAGCTCGTCTTCCGGCTGATCACGGCGTTGCCGCGGCGCGAGCGGCAGCGGATCGTCACCACCCAGGGCGAGTTCCACTCGCTGCGGCGCCAGCTCGCGCGCCTCGCCGAGGAGGGCGTCGAGGTCGCGTGGGTGAGCGTGGAGCCGCGCGCCACGCTCGCCGACCGGCTGCTCGCCGCGCTCACGCCGGGCACCTCGATGCTCGCGGTGTCGGCCGTGCTCTTCGAGAGCGCGACCGTGGTGCCGCGGCTCGACGAGATCGTGGCGCGCGCGGTCGAGGTCGGCGCCGTCCCGCTCGTCGACGCCTACCACGCCTTCAACGTCGTCCCGATCGCGTGGGGGCGCGCGGCGCCTCACGTGTTCGCGACGGCGGGCGGCTACAAGTACGGGGCCATGGGCGAGGGGATCTGCTGGCTGCGCGTCCCGCGCGACTGCGCGCTGCGCCCGGTGTTCACCGGGTGGTTCGCCGACTTCGGGTCGCTCTCGAGCGGCGACGGGACGGTCGCGTACGCGCCGGGGGGCGCGCGCTTCGCCGGCGCCACGTTCGACCCCTCGGCGCTCTACCGCGCCGCCGCGGCGCTCGAGCACTGGGAGCGCTTCGGCCTCACGGTCCCGCGGCTGCGCGCGATCTCGCTCCGGCAGACCGGGCGCATCCTCGAGCACCTCGACGCCGCCGGCCTCGGCGGCGACGTCGTCTCGCCGCGCGAGCCGGAGCGGCGCGCCGGCTTCGTCGCCGTCCGCTCCTCGACCGCTGGCGACGTCGTCGAGCGCCTCCGGGCCCGGCGCGTGCTCGTCGACGCGCGGCGCGACGTGCTCCGCGTCGGCCCTGCGCCGTACCTCACGGACGCCGAGATCGACCAGGGCGTCGCGGCCCTCGTCGACGAGCTGCGCCGCTAGCGCGGGCCGCGGCTAGCGCGGGCCGCGGCCGGCGCTCAGGGGTCGCCGTGCACGCGCGGCGCCTCGGGGTACAGCGGCCGGAGCCCGCGCCATGCGACGTCGATCGCGCTCTCCGCGGGCTCGGCGAGGTCCCACTCCAGGTACAGCTTGTCGCCGTCGTGGCAGCCGAAGCTCGTGGAGATGCAGAGCAGCGGCTCGCGCTCGACGGCGTAGCCCGCGCGCGCGACGTCGTGGCCATAGACCGCCACGCGAGCGTCCGGGTCGAGCGCGCGCAGGAAGGCGTAGGCGCGCTCGCTGGAGGTCGTCCTCGCCCAGAGCAGCGCGCCGAGCGTCCCGTGCAGGGTCATCTCCGCGAGCGGCACGTCGAGGAAGCCGTCGAGCGGGAGCCGATCGAGGTCGTGCCGGCTCTGGATCTGCGCGTGCGGCGCCGCGTGGAGCATCACCAGCCGGGCCGCGCGCGCGACCGCGACGAACGGCCACCCGCGGAACCAGCTCCGCATCGCCAGGGTCTCCTCCGGACCGAGGAGATCCTCGAGCCGCTGCGCCTCGTCCGGGAAGAACTTTGCCACCACGGGCCCACCCACATGCGCGTGCTCGTGGTTGCCGAGCAGGTAATGGACCCTCCCGGGGTGGCGATCGGCGAGATCTTTCGCCTTTTTCACCAATGCCACGGAGTCGCCCCGGTAAAACGAGCCCAGGTAGTCGGGCCATTCACTCTCGTCGAGCTCCGGGCCGTGGACGAGGTCGCCTGTTATCACGAGCACCGCGCCGTCACGATCGGCCGCCGCCTGCTCGAAGATGTCGGCGATTCGCTCGAAGTCCGCGACATTCCCCTGAAAGTCGGTGGCGACGATCAATCTGCCCCGCTCAGGGAGGTCGACGACACGCTGCACGTCTCCAGCATAGCCGAACGCCCCTGGTTCGCCTCGCGCGAACGCCGGCGCAGCGGTCGTCGTCGGCCGGCTGCTGCGTCGCGCTTGCACTCCGCCAGATCGTCCATGATTGTTGTAATCGTGCATCGGTGCTGTCCCTTGGCGCCGCTTCTCGCCCGGGCTAGGCTCCATCGCAGCATGAAAAACAGGAATCTTTCAGCGTGGGTCGACGAGGTCGCGCAGCAGACGCGGCCCGACCGGGTCGTCTTCTGCGACGGCTCGGAGGAGGAGAACCGGACGCTGATCCAGGGGATGCTGGGCGACGGGACGCTCATCGCGCTCAACGGAGAGAGGTACCCGAACTGCTATCTTCACCGGAGCGATCCGACCGACGTCGCCCGGACTGAGCACCTCACGTTCATCTGCAGTCGCGATAAAGAGGACGCCGGCCCGACGAACAACTGGATGTCGCCGGACGAGGCCACGCGGAAGGTGGGCCGGCTGTTCGACGGGGCGATGAAGGGGCGGACGATGTACGTCGTGCCCTACCTCATGGGTCCGGTGGGCTCTCCGTCGGCGAAGGTCGGAGTCGAGATCACCGACAGCCCCTATGTCGTGGCGAGTATGCGGATCATGACCCGGATGGGGAAGGTCGCGCTCGACGCGCTGGGCGGCTCCGACGACTACTGCCGCGGGCTGCACTCGCTCGGGGATCTCAGCCCCGAGCGCCGCTTCGTCTGCCATTTCCCCGCGGAGCGACTCATCTGGAGCATCGGCTCGGGCTACGGGGGCAACGCGCTGCTCGGGAAGAAGTGCTTCGCGCTGCGCATCGCGAGCACCATGGCCCGCGACGAGGGGTGGTTCGCGGAGCACATGCTCATCCTCGGCCTGGAGGACCCCGAGGGCCGGGTGACGTACGTCTGCGCGGCGTTCCCCAGCGCGTGCGGGAAGACGAACCTCGCGATGCTCGTGCCGCCCGCCTCGCAGAAGGGCTGGAAGGTGTGGACGGTCGGCGACGACATCGCCTGGCTGCGAATCGGCCCGGATGGCCGGCTCTGGGCGATCAACCCCGAGGCCGGCTTCTTCGGCGTGGCGCCGGGGACGAGCTCGAGGACGAACCCGAACGCCCTGGCGACGCTGTCCAGGAGCTCGATCTTCACGAACGTCGCGCTCACGCCCGAGGGCACGCCGTGGTGGGAGGGCTTCGACGGCCCGGTGCCGCCGGCGCTCACCGACTGGCGCGGCAACCGCTGGACGCCGGACAGCAAGGAGCCCGCGGCGCACCCGAACAGCCGCTTCACGTCGCCCGCGAGGCAGTGCCCCTCCATCTCGCCGGAGTTCGACGCGCCCGGGGGCGTGCCGATCTCGGCGATCATCTTCGGCGGCAGGCGCGCGCGGCTCGCGCCGCTCGTCTACGAGGCGCGCGACTGGACGCACGGGGTCTACCTGGGCGCGACCATGGCCTCGGAGACGACCGCGGCCGCGACCGGCAAGGTGGGCGTCGTCCGCCGGGACCCGATGGCGATGCGCCCCTTCTGCGGATACAACATGGGCGACTACTTCCGGCACTGGATCGAGCTCGGCGCGAACCGCCCTGCGTTCCCCAAGATCTTCCACGTGAACTGGTTCCGGCAGGGCGAGTCGGGCAAGTTCCTCTGGCCCGGCTTCGGCGAGAACCTGCGCGTGCTCCGCTGGATCGCCGCGCGCGTGCGCGGGGCGGCGGAGGGGCGCGAGACGCCGCTCGGGATCATGCCCGCGGACGGCGAGCTGGACACGAGCGGCCTCGACGTGAACGACGAGGCGCTGCGCGAGCTCTTCGCCATCGACCGCGAGCCGTGGCTGGAGGAAGCGCGCGACCGCGCGGCGTTCCTGGAGTCGTTCGGGGCGCGCATGCCCGAGGCGCTGCTCCGGCTGAACCAGGATCTCGCGGCCCGGATGCGGGCGTGAGCTAGCGACGTTGTCGCCCAAGTCCGTCCGTGGTTCGTTGCTCGCGGGGCCCGCGCCCCGGCGGGCCACGGCAGGAGGGGCCCGCCGGAGCGCAGGCCCTTCCGCGACGAACCACGGACGAACCTGGGCGAGGCGCTGCTAGCGGCCGTCGCGCGGCTCCACGGCCGCCGCACGGCCCCACGGCCCCACGGCCGCCGGGGTTCCCTGGAAAATCCTCCGACGAGATCGGCGCCCGCCGAGCGCTCGAGAAGATCCCCGAGACCACGATCCCCGCCCGAGCCCGGCCAGCCCGAGCTCGGTCAGCCGTGCCCGCCCGCTTTTTGCCAGGACGGTCGGGATTCTCTTGACGCCAGTCCCGGATGGCCCAAACAGTTCATTCAAAGAATTTTGAAAGTTCTATGAGCCCTTCAAGCGACACCGAGCGCCAGGCCGAGTTGCTCGCGGCCGACGCGATCGGGGACGTCATCGAGCACTGGGGCTTCCGCCGGATCCTCGGGCGCATCTGGACGATCCTCTTCATCGCGGGCGACGCCCTGTCGGCCGCGGAGATCGGCGAGCGGCTGCAGGTTTCGTCCGGCGCGATGAGTATGTCGCTGACAGAACTACAAAGGTGGGGTGTAGTACGAAGGGTATGGAAACCGGGGGAGCGGAAGGAGTTCTTCGAGGCCGAGACGGACTTCTGGAAGATGATTTCCAAAGTGTTCGCCGAGCGCGAGCGGCTCATCGCCGACTCCGTGAGGGAGCGGCTCGAGCGGGCCTCCGCGATGCTCGAGGGCCTGCCTCAGACCGACGCCACCCGGTTCCGCCTCGATCGGGTCGAGCGGCTCCTCTCGTTCGTGATCGTCGCGCAGACGGCGCTCGACGGGTTCATCAAGAGCAGGACCGTGGACTTCACGCGGTTCGGAGATCTGGTCCGGTTCCCGATCCGGGCCGTACGGTCCCGGCGAGGCGCCTAGCGGGGCCGTGATTTCGGAGTGCTCGACCGGTCCTTGAGCCCCGCGCGGTGCGGGGAGCAGCGATGCGCTCGTGCTTCCAGGGTGGAGATGGGATGACTGCGACTACAACGTTTACTGGGACGGTCCAGCGGAGCGATGTCGTCTCGAGCCTCGGGGGCATGTGCGCTGGGCGCGGGCTCGACGCGCTCGCCGCGCGGCTCACGGAGCTCCGGCGCCTGCTCGACGGGGACCTCGGCGACGTCGAGCGCGAGCTCACGAAGGTCGGGCTGGACGGCGACACGCCGGCGCACCAGAGCGCGCGGCACCTGCTCGGCCTGGGCGGCAAGCGGCTCAGGCCCATCTGCGTCGCGCTCGCCTCCCACATCGGCGGCGGCTTCAACGCCGCCGCGCGGACCTTCGCGGTCGCCGTCGAGCTCGTCCACAACGCGACGCTGCTCCACGACGACGTGGTCGACCTCGGCGATCGCCGGCGCGGCGCGGACGCGGCGCGCGTCATCTACGGCAACGCGGCCTCGATCTTCGGCGGCGACTACCTCTTGCTCGACGCGCTCTGCCGCATCCAGGCGGTGGGCATGCCCGACGTGCTCGAGCGGGTGCTCCAGGTGATCAAGGAGATGGTGGTCGCGGAGGCGCTCCAGCTCGCGTCGCGCGGGCGCGTCCGCACGAGCACCAGCGAGTATTTCCAGATCGTCGACGGCAAGACGGCCTCGCTGTTCCGCTGGGCGATGTTCGCGGGGGCGCGCGCGGGCGGCGTGAGCGAGCCGCTCTGCAAGGCGCTCGAGAGCTTCGGCACGAGCCTCGGGGTCGCCTTCCAGCTCGTCGACGACGTCCTCGATTTCGCGGGCGATCCGGAGGCGACCGGCAAGGCGCTCCTCACGGACCTGCGCGAGGGCAAGATGACGTACCCGCTCCTGCTCGCCATGGAGCGCGACCGCGAGCTCACGCCCGCCCTCGAGGCGCACTGCGCGGCGGAGGACACCGCCGTCGAGCCCGAGCTCGGCCGGCGCGTCGCGCAGGTCATGGTCGAGAAGCGGGTCGTGGACGACTGCCTGGAGCTCGCGTCCCGGCTCTGCGGGGACGCGGTGCAGAGCCTCGAGGCGCTCCCGGAGAGCCCGGCCAAGGCGGCGCTGGAGGGGGTCGCGATGTCGACGCCCCGGCGGAGGCGGTGAGCGGCGATGATCATCTCTCGGAATCACCTCGCGGACGCGGCGGGGGACAGGGCCGGGCTCGCGGGGCGCCCGCGGGCGTCGGCGACGCGCGGAGGCCCTCGATGAGCCAGAAGGTGTCCAGCCGCATCAGCGGCTTCTACAAGCGGTGCCTCGAGGAGCGGCTCCGCACGATCGAGGCGCTCGGCCTGCTCGACGAGGAGGCGATCGCGCACCTCGCGCGCGGCGGCGGGCTGCCGACGGCCGTGGCCGATCGGATGTGCGAGAACGTCATCGCGACGCACGCGCTCCCGCTCGGCGTGGCGCTGAACTTCCGCGTGAACCAGCGCGACGTGCTGGTGCCCATGGCCGTGGAGGAGCCGAGCGTCATCGCCGCCGCGTCGAACGCGGCGCGCATGGTCCGGCTGTCCGGCGGCTTCACGGGGGAGGCGGATCCGCCGATCATGACCGCGCAGGTGCAGCTCGACGACGTGCCGGACGTCGAGGAGGCGGCCGCGCGGCTCGCCGCGTCGCGCGCGAGCCTCCTCGCGGCGGGCGACGCGGCCATCCCGCGGATGGTGGCGCGCGGCGGCGGGTGCCGCGACCTCGAGGTGCGCGTGCTCTCGGCGGAGCTCGGCGTGCTCGTCGTGCACCTCTACGTCGAGGTCGGCGACGCGATGGGCGCGAACCTGGTCGACACCGTGGCCGAGGCGGTCGCGCCGCTCGTGCAGCGCATCACCGGCGGGACGCTCGGCCTGCGGATCCTCTCGAACCTGACCGTCCGCCGGCTCGTCCGGGTCACGGCCTCCGTCTCCGACGACGCGGTGGGCGGCGCCGAGGTCGCGGTCGGCATCGCGCGGGCGAGCCGCTTCGCGGAGCTCGATCCCTACCGCGCGGCCACGCACAACAAGGGCTTCATGAACGGGCTCGACGCGGCCGCGGTCGCGCTCGGGCAGGACTTCCGCGCGATCGAGGCGGGCGCGCACGCGTACGCGGCGATGAGCGGGCGCTACCGGCCGATCAGCGCGTGGGAGCGCGTCCCCGGCGGGCTCGCGGGCCGCGCGGAGCTGCCGCTCGCGGTCGGCACCGTGGGCGGCTCGACCGAGGTGCACGCCGGCGTGCGCGCCGCGCTGCAGCTCGTCGGGGCGAGGAGCGCGCGCGAGCTCGCCGTGGTGCTGGCCTCCGTCGGGCTCGCGTCGAACCTCGCGGCGCTGCGCGCGCTCGCGAGCGAGGGCATCCAGCGGGGCCACATGCGGCTGCACGAGCGCAAGCGCGCGCTCTCGGCCGCGGCGAGCGACGAGGCGGCGGCGCCCTCGTCGGGCGAGGGCAAGCGGTTCGCGCCGGAGCGGGGCGAGCTGCCCCGCGCGGCGCAGCAGGCGGAGGGCGGGACATGAGCCAGACCGGGCACGAAGGCGCGCCGCGCGAGGGGCGCCGCGCCGGCAGCGGCGAGATGTTCGACGGCATCGCCGAGCGCTACGACCTCTTGAACCGGATCCTCTCGCTGGGGCTCGATCAGGGCTGGCGCCGGCGCGCCGTGCGCGCGCTCGAGCTCTCGCCCGGCGCGACGGTGCTCGACCTGGCGACCGGCACGGGCGACCTGGCGATCGCGATCGCGCGGGCGCACGACGTGCGGGTCATCGGCGTCGACCCGTCGCAGGGGATGCTCGCCGTCGGCCGACGCAAGGTCGAGGCCGCGGGGCTCGCGGGGCGGATCGCGCTCGAGGTCGGCGACGCGGAGCAGCTCGGGCTCGGCGACGCGAGCGTCGACGCGATCTCGATGGCCTTCGGGATCCGCAACGTGCCGGATCGCGATCGGGCGCTCCGGGAGATGGCGCGCGTCGCGCGGCCCGGCGGGCGTATCGCGATCCTCGAGCTCAGCGAGCCGCGCGGGGGCCTCATGGGCAAGCTCGCGGGCTTCCACGTCCACACGCTCGTGCCCTTCGTGGGCGGCGCGATCTCCGGGAGAGACGAGTACCGGTACCTGCAGGAGTCGATCGCGAGGTTCCCGCCGCCGGACGAGTTCGCCGAGCGGATGCGCGGGGCGGGGCTCCGCGTGCTCCGCGTGGAGCCGCTGACGCTGGGCGCCGTGTGCCTGTTCGTCGCGACGCCCGAGGGGGCCTGACGTGCCGGCGCGCCGTGGGCTCGGGAGGCCTCGGTGAGCGGATCGAACCTCCACTCCGCCTGGGCTCGGCTGTTCGTGCGCGCGCTCGCGCAGGCCGGGGTAGAGGACGTGGTCCTCTGCCCGGGATCGCGCTCCACGCCGCTCGCGATCGCGGCGGTGGAGAGCGGCGAGGTGCGCTGCCACGCCGTCGTCGACGAGCGCGCCGCGGCGTTCTTCGCGCTCGGGCAGGCGCGCGTCACGGGGCGGCCGAGCGTCTTCCTCTGCACCTCCGGCACGGCGTGCGCCCACGCGCTGCCGGCGATCATCGAGGCGCACCAGAGCTTCACCCCCTTCATCGCGATCACGGCCGATCGCCCCTGGGAGCTCGCCGACGCCGCGGCCTCGCAGACCATCGATCAGACCAAGCTCTTCGGCGCGCACGTCCGCCACTTCGCCGAGCTCGGCCTGCCGGACCCGTCGCCGCTCGCGATGCGCGCCGCGGCGCGCATCGCGGCCCAGGCGGTCGCGGTGGCGCTCTCGCCGACGCCGGGGCCGGTCCACGTCAACGCGCGCTTCCGCAAGCCGCTCGAGCCGGTCGACGTGCCAGCGAGCGAGCCGTGGCACGCCGAGTGGGAGGCGCTGATGCGGCGGGGCGGCCCGCGGGTCGTGGCGGCCCGCGCCGGGGTCGACGCGCGCGCGATCGACGAGATCGCCGCGCGCTGCGCGCGCGCCGAGCGAGGCCTCATCGTCTGCGGCCCCGCCCCGAGCCGCGAGGACGACGCCCGCGCGCGGCGCGCGGTGATCGCGCTGGCGCGGGCGACCGGCTTCCCTGTGCTCGCCGAGGGCACGAGCCAGATCTATTTCGGCGGCCTCGCGGAGCGCGTCGTGATGCCGGCCTCGTTCGACGCTTTCCTGCGGGCGCCGGAGTTCCGCGCGGCGAGCGCGCCCGATCTCCTCCTCGAGCTCGGCGCCCCGCCGACCTCGGCCGGGTACGCGACCTACATCGCCGAGCACGCGAGCTGCCGCCGGATCGTCGTGTCCCCGCACGGCTGGAACGATCCGACCAGCGCCGCGGCCGCCCTCGTCATGGCCGAGCCCGCGGACGTGTGCGAGGCGCTCGCGGCCCGGCTCGCCGGGGCGGCGCTCGACCTCGGGCGCGCCCGGGCGGACTGGGCCGCGGCGTTCGCGCGCGCCGGGGAGATCGCGGGCTCGCTCGCGGCGCGCGCGTGCGCCGGCGGAGCGCTCACGGAGGGCGCCGTCGCCAGGGCGGTCGCCGGCGCGTGCCCGGAGGGCTCGCTGCTCGCGATCGGCAACAGCATGCCCGTGCGCGATCTCGACACGTACTGCCCGCCGTCGACCCGCGCGCTGCGCGTCCTGCACCAGCGCGGGGCGAGCGGGATCGACGGCCTGGTGTCGGCGGCGGCCGGCGCCAGCGCCGCCGCGGCCGCGCCGCTCACGCTGCTGCTCGGCGATCTCAGCCTGCTGCACGACCTGACCGGCCTGCTCCTCGCCGCGAGGGCCGGGGCCAGCGGGGCGCCGCTCGTCGTCGTGGTGGTCCAGAACGACGGCGGCCGCATCTTCGAGCACCTCCCCATCGCCAGGCGCGGCGCCGAGCTGCTCGATCGGTGCTTCACCATGCCGCAGCACCTCGACTTCGCGCCCGCCGCGGCGATGTTCGGGCTCGCCTACGAGCGCGCCGACACGAGGGGAGGGCTCGACGGCGCCCTCGCCGCGGCGCACAGTCGGCCCGGCGCGACGCTGATCGAGGCGGTCGTGCCGCCCCACGACGGCGCCGCCCGCGCGGCGCGGCTCTGGTCCGATGTCCGCCGCGAGATCGCCGCCCTGAGCGGCGCGCCGCCAGGGGAGGGGACGGCGGCCGAGCTCCCGTCCCCATGAGCCGCGCGCGCGCCGAGGACTCCGAGCTTCGGGAGAGGGATCCAAGATGATGAGCCAGAGCAACGCGAGCAGAAGTTCCGGGACCGACGGCGTCGCGCGCGGGGCGTCCCACGGGCGCGCCGCGCGCTCCGGGCGCGATCGCGCCGCCGCGGGCGCGCGCCGCGCCCGGGAGCAGGGGCGGGGATCATGAGCGCGACCGCGACCTCGGGGACGCCGGCCGCCGCGACGGCGGCAGCGGAGGGCGTGCGACCCGGCTCGTTCCGCGCGTGGGTCCTCGCCTGTCGCCCGGCGACGCTCACCGCGGCGCTGGCGCCGGTGATGGTCGGGACGGCGGTCGCGTACGCCCTCGGCGCGATGCGGATCGGCCCGGCGCTCTCGGCGCTCGCGGGCGCGATGCTCATCCAGATCGCCACGAACCTCGCGAACGACGTCTTCGATCACGAGAAGGGCGCCGACACGCACGAGCGGCTCGGTCCCACGCGCGTCGTGCAGTCAGGGCTGCTCACGCCGCGGCAGGTGCGCCTCGGGCTCCTCGCCACGATCGCCCTCGCGCTGCCGTTCGGGGTTCACCTCGCGCTCGTCGGAGGCTGGCCGATCGTCGTGATCGGCGTCGTCTCGATCCTCGCCGGCGTCGCGTACACCGGCGGCCCGTACCCGCTCGGCTACCACGGCCTCGGCGACGTCTTCGTGTTCGTGTTCTTCGGCCTCGTCGCCGTCTGCGGGACGGCGTTCGTCCAGCTCGGCTCGGTCCCGCCCCTCGCGTGGGTGGCGGCCGTGCCCGTCGGCGCGCTCGCCACCGCGGTGCTCGTCGTGAACAACGTCCGCGATCGCGACACGGACGTCGTCGCCGGCAAGCGCACGCTCGCCGTCCGCTTCGGCCGCCGGGCGGGCGTCATCGAGTACGCGATGCTGCTCGCGGTCGCCTACGCCGTGCCCATCGCGCTCGCCGTCGGCGACGGCCGGCGGTGGGCGCTCCTCGTGCTCGCGACGTTCCCGCGCGCCCTGCGCCTGCTCCGGGTGCTCGCGACGACCGACGGCCGGCCGCTCAACGACTGCCTCGCCGGGACGGCGAAGCTCCTGCTCGCCCACGCGCTGCTGTTCTCGCTGGGCCTCGCCGCAGAGCCGTAGGGATCATGCGCGTCGTCGCCGCCCGCATCGAGCGATTCGACCTGGAGGACGCGCGCCGCGGCCTCGTGCTGTCGCTCACCGACGAGGAGGGGCTCGTCGGCCTCGGCGAGGCCACGCCGCTCCCCGGCTTCTCCCCCGACTCCGCCGACGCCGACGAGGGCGCGCTCGTCGCGCTGCCCGGCGCGCTCGGCCCGATCGAGCTCCCCTTCGCCGCGCCGCCCGCCGGCGCGGCGAAGGGGGCGGCGGCGTTCGCGACCCTGCGCGCGCTCGCGCCGATGTCCCCGCGGCTGCGCGGCCTCCCGGCGGCGCGCTTCGCCCTCGAGACGGCGCTGCTCGACCTGATCGGCCAGCGCCTCGGCCTCCCGCTGTCCGCGAGCCTCGGCGGACACCGGCGGTACGCCGAGGTCCCGGTCAACGGGCTGCTCACCACCTCGACCGCGCTCCCCGAGATGCTCGCCCGCGCCGGCGCCCTCGCCGCGCGCGGCGTCCGCGCCATCAAGGTGAAGCTGCGCTCGCGCGGCGAGGAGGGCTTCGCGCGCGATCTACAGGCGCTGCGCGCGCTGCGGCGGGAGCACCCGGACGTCGAGCTCCGGCTCGACGCGAACGCGGCCTGGTCGCTCGGGGACGTGCCCCGCCGGCTCGGTGACCTCGCGCCGCTCCGACCCCGCTTCGTCGAGCAGCCGGTCGCGCCGGAGCTCCTTCACCACCTCGGCGCGTGCGAGGTCCCGTGGGCGGCCGACGAGTCGCTCGCGCTCGAGGGGATGCCGGAGCGCCTGCTCGAGGCGGGAGGGTGCGCCGCGTTCATCCTGAAGCCCGCGATGCTCGGCCTGCTGCGCGCGCACGAGCTCGGCCGCAGGGCGCAGGCGCGCGGCATCGACGCCGTGGTGACGCACCTCTTCGACGGCCCCATCGCGCTCGCCGCCGCGTGCGAGCTCGCCCTCGCGCTGCCGCGCCCGCCGCTCGCGTGCGGCCTCGACGCGCACGCCGGCCTCGCGGCGTGGCCCGAGGTCTCGATCCCGCAGCTCCTCCGGGGCGGCCGCGTCGCGGCGAGCGGCCAGCCCGGCCTCGGGATCCGGTCATGGACGGGCTGAGCCTCCTCGACGCCGCGCGCGATCCGGCGACCGCCGCGCGGACGGCGCTGGTCCACGGCGGCGCCGAGGCGGACGCGCCGCGCGCGATCGACGTCCCCGGCCTCGGCGTCCGCCCCGGCGAGGCGCTCCGCTTCGGCGACCTCGCGTCCGAGGTCGCCGCCGTGCGCGCGCGCCTCGCCGGCGCGGGGGTGGGTCAGGGCGCTCGCGTGGCGCTCGTCGCCCCGAACGCGCTCGGGACCGTGCTCGTCCTCCACGCCTTGCTCGCGCTCGGCGCCGTCCTCGTCCCGATCCACCCGCGGCTCACGGCCGGCGAGGCGCGCGCCCTGCTCGACGACGCCCGGCCCGACCTCGTGCTGCGCGAGCCCGACCTCGCCGCCCTGCTCGACGAGGTCGCGCGTGGCCTCGCCGCGCCGAGCGCCGAGGGCGCGGCCGGCGGCCGGTCGCCGGACCCGTCCGGCGATCTCGCGATCGTGTACACGTCGGGGACCACGGGGCGGCCCAAGGGCGCGGTGCTCCCGCGCCGGGCGTTCGTCGCCGCCGCCGAGGGGAGCGCGGCGAACCTGGGCGTGCGCGACGACGATCGCTGGCTGCTCTGCATGCCGCTCTGCCACGTCGGGGGCCTCTCGATCGTGACGCGGTGCCTGCTCGCGCGGCGCGCGGTCATCCTGGCGCCCCGCTTCGAGCCCGCGTCGGTGCTCGCGTCGATCGTCCGCGACCGCGCGACGCTGCTCTCGGTCGTGCCGACGATGCTGCTCGCGCTGCTCGAGGCCGATCGCGACAACGTCCTCGCCCGGCTCCGCGCGGTCCTCGTCGGCGGCGCGGGCGCCCCGGCGCGGGCGCTCGACGAGTGCGCGCGCCGCGGCGTCCCCGCGCTCACCACGTACGGCCTCACCGAGGCGTGCTCGCAGGTCACCGTCCAGCGCCCGCGCGACCCGCGCACCCGCGAGCCGGGCTCCGGCGCGCCGATCGCCGGCGTCGGGCTGCGGATCGCGGGCGCCGGCGCGGACGGCGTGGGCCGCATCGAGATCCGCGGCCCCGTGCTGTTCCGCGGCTACTACCGCGGCCCCGGGCGCGACCCGGAGCTCGCGATCGACGGCGACGGCTGGTTCAGCACCGGGGATCTCGGCGCGCTCGACGCCGCCGGGCGGCTGCACGTCGCGTCGCGCCGGACCGATCTCATCGTGACCGGCGGCGAGAACGTCTACCCCGCCGAGGTGGAGCAGGTGCTGGAGTCCTGCGCGGGCGTCGCGGGCGCGGTGGTGTTCGGCGTGCCGGACGAGCGCTGGGGTCACGTGGTCGCGGCCGCGATCGTCCCCGACCAGGCCGCGCCGCCCGATCCGGGCGGCGCCTCGCTCTCGCCCGCGCTGGCCTCGGAGCTCGCGGCCGCCGTCGCGGCGCGGCTCGCCCCCCACAAGCGTCCCCGGCGCCTCTGCGCCGTCGCGGCGCTCCCGCTCACGGCCGCGGGCAAGCTCGATCGGGCCGGCGCGGCGGCGCGGTTCGCGGCCGCGCTCGCGCCGCTCCCGGCGCCCTAGGCGCGCCCGCGGTCCCGGGAGGCGTGGGCGGGCCGCCGCCTGGCTACGAGAGCGCGCCCCGCAGATCGTCGGGGATCGGGCGCGGGGTGAAGCGCGCGCCGTCGATGCACACGTGCACCGTCTGCCCGATGGCCGCGATGCCGCCCGCGGCGGTCACCCGGTAGCCTACGGTGAACGACGTGTCGCCGAGCTTCGGCGCGAGCACCTCGACCTCGACGGCGTCCCCGAACCGGAGCGGCAGCAGGTAGTCCGCCTCGGCGTGAACGAGCGGCAGCTTGACGCCGCCGCCCGCGATCAGGCCGGGCAGGTCGACGCCTCGCTCCTTCAGCGCCGTCATGTAGGCGTCGCTGAAATACTCGAGGACGCGCGGATAGAAGACGATCCCGGCGGCGTCCACGTCCTGGAAGCGCACGGATCGGCGCTCCACGGCGAGGCGAGCCGCGGTCCGCTTGAGCTCATCGACGCTGAACGCGCGCTTCATCGCGCGGGAGGCTAGCCCAGGCCGGCGCCGCGCGGATCGCGAAGCGAGCGCCGCGACGCCGCGCGGCGGCTCCCGCGCGGCCAGCCTCCGCCGCGGGCGGTCGACGCGGGAAGCGCACCTGTCGCGTGGTCGCCCTGTCCCCCGTGTCCCTTTCCGCTCGCCGCCGGCCGCTTCGCGCGCCATGCTCGCCCCCGATGGCTGACCGATGTCCCGGCGGCCGCGGGGTCGGGTCCAGCAGGCTGGGCCGCGTCCCTGCGAGAGGCCGCGACAGGAGCGCGCCGCGACGTCCCGGCGCCCTGACGCCGCGCCTTCGCGGCGGCGTGGCGTGCGCGTGCGTCGTGGCCGCGGGCCTCGTGGCCGCGTGCGAGCCCGCGCCGACCCCGGCGCCGCCCCCCACCCAGAGCCCGCCCATCTCGTCGCTCACGGCGCTGCCGAGGCCCGCCGTCGCGGAGAGCGCGCCGCCGACCGGCGCGGCGCACGCGTCGAACCCGCTCGGCCTCCCGCCGCGCACGCTCAAGCTCGATCCTGGCCGCCGCGTGTTCACCGTCTCGGACCGGATGCTCGCCGGCGCGAAGCTCGGGTCGACGCTGGTGCTGTACGCCGCCACCGTGGTCGCCTTCGAGGGCGATGATCTCATCATCGAGGGGAAGAGCGGCTCGTCGTACAAGGTCCACCCGGGTTACGTCATCCCCGTGCCCGACGCGCCCAGGCTCCGCCCTCACGATCCGGTGATCACGGAGTGGAACGGCGTGATGAAGCACGCCGTGATCACCCGCTTCGTGAAGGACAAGATCGAGGTCCGCTACACCGACATGGACCCGCGCACCCCGCTCGCGCAGCTCAAGGGCGTCCGCTTCGTCCGGCAGACCGAGGGGCTCGCCCCGGGTAACTTCGCCGCGTGGAAGGACGGCGACACGTGGCGCCACGTGCTCCTCGTGTCGCGGCTCGGCGGCGCGCCGGGGGAGCCGGACACCGTCCAGACCTCGCTGCCCGGCAGCCCCGCGCGGTGGTTCGCCCTCGGCTACGGCGGCGCTGCGCTGCTCGCCGACGAGTCGGCGCTGCGCCCCATCCCCATCCGGCCGAAGCTCAAGGTCGGGGCGAGCGTCTTGGCCGAGTGGGTGGGGACGCTGCGCCCCGGGGTCGTGCAGGACAACGAGGAGACAGGCCTGTACACCGTGAAGTTCGAGCGCGCCGGGCGACCCGTGACGCTCGGCTGGGGGCTGCTCACGCCGCCGCTGGAGCCGTAGCCGCGCGCGCCGGGCGCGCCTTGCGCGCAAGCCACTACGCGTTTTCTCCGGGCATGGAGAGTGGTAAGCGCCGTGGGATGGATCTCAGAAGCGCCTGGTTGGCGACGCGCCAGTGGGTTCCGTTCACCGCCAGGACCATGGCGTATGGCACCATCTCGCTGACGCTCGGACCGCTCACGCGGGACCGCTCGGCGAGCCTCTGGGCGATGCGCCGCTGGTGCCAGGCGAGCGCGCGCGGGCTCGACATCGACATCGAGGCGAGCGGCCTCGAGAACGTCCCCGCCGGGGTGTTCGTCTACTGCTCGAACCACCAGAGCCTGCTCGACATCCTGGTCCTCGGCGCGGTGCTGCCGGGCGACTTCAAGTGGGCGGCCAAGAGCTCGCTCATGAAGATCCCGTTCCTCGGCTGGCACCTCAGGCTCGCGGGCCACGTCCCCGTGGATCGCACGGTGGGCTCCCGCGCGGCGGCCGAGGCGATCGCGCGGTTCGAGCAGGTGCTCCGGGGCGGCAAGCCGCTGCTCGTGTTCCCGGAGGGCACGCGGAGCGAGGACGGCGTCCTCCGGCAGTTCAAGAACGGCGGCTTCTACGCGGCGGTCCGGGCCGACGTGCCCGTGGTGCCGGTCGCGGTCGAGGGCACGCACCTGCTCATGAAGAAGGGGGCCATCGACACGGGCGACGGCACCCTGCGGCGCGTTCGCGTCCGGGTCGGCGCGCCGCTCCGCGCGCGCCCCGACGGCCGCGAGGGCGCCCGGGTGAACGACCTGCGCGTGCGCGCCCATGCCGCGGTGAGCGAGCTCTATCGATCGCTCGGCGGCCAGGTCGAGACGCTCGCGGGCGGCGCGGACGCCTCGGGGCCGCCGGCAGGGGGCGCCCCCGCCGAGCAAGCGACCGGCTGAGGCGCCGCCCCCGCCGAGCAAGCGACCGGCTGAGGCGCCGCCGCGTCACCGTTGCCGCCGCGTTGCCGCTCGCGCCGGGCCGCCGCGCCCTCGCCGCGCGCAGCGCCGCGGCTCCCTGGATCAATCGCAGAGGCTCGGGAGCGCGTCGATCTCGGCGAGCAGCTCGGCGTAGCCATCGATCCGCCGGCCCCCGTGGGCCCGGTCGTCGAACCGGTAGAACACGCGCCGCGCGAGGGGCATGACGCCGGCGTTGTCGTACGCCTCGGCGTCCGTCGCCGTGTTGCCGAACGCCCAGGCGGGCAGCATCCCCTTCTCGTCGAGCAGGTGCGCGAGCTCCGCGGTCTTGTACTCCACGGCGCCGTCGCCCGTCGCGCCGGTCAGCCCGAGCGTGGTGTGCACGATGCCCGGCGGGAAGCCGTAGGCATCGAGGAAGTCGCGCGTGCGCTGCACGAGCCATTCCGGTCGCGCGGTCAGGTACATCGGGCGGTAGCCCTTGGACACCAGCCGGTGGAACGCCGCCGCGGCGTGCGGGTGCACGTCGGGCAGCCGGCCGACGAGGAGCGAGGTGAACTCCTCGGTCTCCGTGCCGGTGAGCGTCCCGTCGACGTCGCTCACGAAGATCGGGGCCCCTCGGGGGACGATCTCGATGAAGAGATCGGTGCTCGAGCGATCGCCGCGGACGACCAGGTGGACCCGGTGCCTGCCCGGCCCGAGCCGCCGGTCTGCCGGGATCTCGAAGTAGACGCGGCCGCCGCTGTCGCTGACGCCCTCGATCTCGGGGTGCGCCGAGTCCTCGGCCGTGGTGCTCGTCGAGCCGAGGTGCTCCCACGCGCCGCTGCAATCGCGGAGCAGGTAGATGTCGACCTGCTCGTCCTTCAGATCCTTGTCGCTGAGCCCGTAGGAGAACTTGCCGAGGATCCACTGGGGATCGTCCGGGGTCAGGTACAGATCCCGCCCCCGGTGGTTGGGCGCTCCCGCGCCGGCGATGAGGTATGAGGACAGGTGATTCCACGGGAGCTGTTCGCCCGGTTCCGGCGGCGCCGTGTCGCACGCCGGCAGCGGATCGCACAGCGCGCCCGGAACCCCGTCGCCCCCGGAGCCGTCGCCGCTCGACGCATCGCCGTCACCGGAGCCGCCGTCGCCGCTCGACGCATCGCCGTCACCGGAGCCGCCGTCGCCGTCGCCGTCGCCGCTCGACATCTCTCCGCGGTCCGGGCCCTCGCCGTCGCCGCTCGACGCATCGCCGTCGCTCGAGACCTCGGCGCCGCCCGCGGGATCGCCGTCCTGCTCCCACAGCGACGCCGCGTCGGCCGATCCACAGCCGATCGCGAGCGCTGTCATGACCGTGACAAGAAGGATTTTGGTCTGCATCGCGCCGAGTGTGGTCGAGCCGCTCCCGCGCGAACAGCGAGCCCCCCCACCGTTCATGCGCGCGCCGCAGATCGCGCTCGCCCCTTGCGCGCCGGGCGAACTCCGGGCAATCGTAGCGCCCCCAACGATGCCCAAGCCCGACCCGAAGGTGCTGCTGCGCCACGCCGGTAACTACCTCAAGGCTCATCCCGAGGAGATCGCGAGGGCGCTGCGCGGCGCGCTCGGCCTGCGCGTCGGCGTCCCGATCGATGCGCTGCGCTACCTCGCGCGAGAGCTCGGCGGAGGCCGACGCGCGCCGAAGGACGTCGTGATCGAGGCCGCGCCGCCCGGCCTGCGCCTCGCGCTCACGGTCGACGCCATGGGCACTCCGCTCAGGGCGTCGTTCGCCGTCTACGCCGAGGAGCTCGACGTGCGGGCGGACGCCATCCAGGTCGGCCTGCGGATCGCCGATCTCAAGATCGACGTCCTCGGCGACCAGAGCTCGCCGATCGCCGGGCTCCTCGGCTCCGGCGCGATCGATCTGAGCAAGCCCGGCAACCTCGTGTCGTTCTTGCCGAGGCGGCCCGCCGCGCTGATCGACGCCAAAGACGACAAGTTTACCCTGGATCTCCTCAAGATCCCCGCGCTCGGCAGGAATCGGACGGTCGCGCGCGCGCTGCGCATCTGCGCGCCCGTGCTCGGTGTTCGTGCGCTGAAGACCAAGGATGACCACCTGGACGTGCACCTCAAGGCGATCCCCTCGGGCATCGCCGCGGCGATCGCCGCCGCGCGCTCGGGCGTCTGAGGCTCTTTCCGGTGGGGGCTCTCGCCCGCTAGACTTGAGCGTGCATGTCCCGGCTCCCAGAGCCCGCGCCGGTTGCGCTCTCGTTCCAGTTCCTTGCCGAGATTGCGTCCGGAGCCACCACCCGCGTTGATCTCTGCAGGTCGGTCGGTCCGCACCGGCCCGGGGAGCTCCTCGCCGTCAAGCGGCTGCTCCCGCACCTCGCTGGCGATCCGATGGTGGCCACGCGGTTCTTCGACGAGGTGCGCACCACCGCGGCGCTCAAGCACCCGAACGTGGTCGAGGTCGCGGGCTGGGGGACGGACGAGCAGGGGACGTACTTCGCCGTCGAGCTGGTCCAGGGCGTGAGCCTCGCGCGGCTGATGAAGACCGTCTTCGATACGGGCGAGGTCTTCCCCGAGCGGCTCGTCGTCCACGTCGGCGCGACGATCTGCCGCGGGCTCGCCGCCGCGCACGAGCTCAGGTCGCCGCAGGGCGAGCTGCTCAACCTGGTGCACCGCGATCTCACCCCGGGCAACGTGCTCGTCGGGTTCCAGGGCGAGGTGAAGATCGCCGACTTCGGGCTGGCCAAGTCGTCGCTCCGCGTGGCGAACACGCTCGTCGGGTCGCGCAAGGGCACGACGACCTACATGGCGCCGGAGCAGGCGCGCGGGGGGCCCGCCGATCGGCGCTCCGATCTGTTCTCGCTCGGCATCCTGCTGTTCGAGCTCTTCGCGGGCAGGCACCCGTGGCCCGCGGCGGGGGACCACGAGCTGCTCAGGAGCATGGCGACGCTGCCGGCGGCCGACCTGCGGGAGCTCCGGCCCAAGATCGACAAGGAGCTCGTGGCGATCGTGATGCGCTGCCTCGAGCGGGACCCGGCGGCGCGCTTCCAGAGCGCGGACGAGATCCTCGCGCGGCTCGACGGCTGGCTGCACAGCCACGGGTACCTCGAGGGGAACGAGGAGTCGCTCGGCCGGTTCGTGCGGCGCAACGCCATGCGGCAGATGCGCTGGTTCGAGCGCGCGGTCTCCGGCAACCTCGCGGGGGTCGCCGCGCCGCGCCCCTCCCTCTCGGAGGCCACGGGGACGCCGCGCCGGCCCACCTTCGACGCCATGCGCGAGCGGGCGTCGAGCACCCCCGATCGGTTCCGCGGAGGTGTCGCGTCGCGCGCGCAGGACGACGACGCGACCGACTTCGAGCCACGCGTCAGCGCGCTCCCCGGCCCGCTGTCGAGCCCCTCGCTCCGCGAGGCGGACACGGTCGACGACGGCCCACGACGGCGCGGGCCGCTGCCCTCCGCCGAGGTGTCCGAGGAGAAGACGGTCGTCGTCGGGAGCAGCGGCCGCGGGCGCGCGGAGCCGGCGGCGCCCGCGCTCGCGGGCGGCGGGCGGCCGCGCGGCAGCCAGCCCTCGTACGGCTCGATCCCCCTGGAGGGCAGCGCCGCCCTCCCGGCGTCCGCGAGCGCGGCCCCCGCGCAGGGCGCGTCCGAGGGCGAGCGGCGCCTCCACGCGGAGGCGGATCGCCTCACGACCGAGGCGATCCGCTTCCGCGAGGAGGCGCGCTTCGCGGTCGCGCACGCGGATCGCAAGCTGGCGATGGCCAAGGCGGCGGCCCACCTGTCGTCGATGGCCGTCGAGGCGCTGCGCGCCTCCGCGAGCGCCGGCGCGGAGCAGGCGCTGCGCCGCCTCGACGAGGCGCTCGCGCTCGAGCGGGCGATGCACAAGGCGATGTCGGCGCCGCTCACCCTCGCGCCCGAGGCGAGCGCTGGGCCCGTCTCCTGGGGGCGCGAGCAGCGAGCCGTCCTCGCCGAGCTCGGCCTCGAGCACCTGGCCCCGCCCGCGGCGTCGCAGCTCCCGGATCTCGGCGCGCCGGTGCAGGCGCTCCCGCCCGCGCTCCGGGACGACGGCGCGCTCTCGCAGCGCACGGGCGCCGCCCACGCGACGCGCGGCCCGTCCGCCGCGGCCGGCGCGGCCGGCGCGTCCGCAGCGGACGCCGTCTCGGGCGCGGACGCGCCGCTCAGCGCGCCGAGCTCCACGGAGGCGATCCAGTTCCAGGCCAGCCTCCGGCCGATGGTCCTCGGGATGCCGCGCGCGCTCGCGCTCGCCGTCGCGGCGGCGGCCTTCGCCGCGTTCGTGCTGGCCTGGATCTATGCCTGAGGCGCCGCGCCGCCGCGACGTTCGCCTCGAGGCCCGCGCGTCGGCGCGTCGTCCGGGCCGCGGAGGGCCGCGCCGCGCGCCGAGACGTCGCTTGATCCCGGCGGGGCACGGCGGGTACCGTCCTTGACCATGAGCGAGCAAGGCGACTGGGTGCTGATCGGCCTGGACGAGAACATGGCGCGTCGGCAGGGGCTCCCCGCGCGCATGCCGGTCCCTCGGGGCGAGTTCGAGGGGCTGGCCGACAAGGGGCTCAGCATCGACGCTGCCCGCAGGTGGATCAAGGACTTCCTCACGAGCTCGGAGCCCGGCAAGAGCGGCGTCTGGCGCAAGCAGAACAGCGCGCTCGTCTCGCAGCTCGAGGCCTTCCTCGACAAGGCTCCGGTCTGGGAGCGCGCCCAGAAGGCGTTCGGCGAGCGCGACTACGACAAGGCCATCTCGGCGCTCAAGCGCATCATCGCCATGGACCCGGAGGACCACGCCGCGCGGCTCAACCTCGCCTCGGCGCAGGCGAACCTGGGCGATCACGCCGCCGCGCTCAAGGCCTTCCAGTCGATCCGGAAGACGTTCGCGGGCGACCCCGATTACCACGTGGCGGTCGGGCAGGTGCACCTCGCGATGCAGAAGAAGGACGCCGCCCTCGACGAGATGGTGCTCGCGCTGGAGGCCAAGCCCGACTGCCAGCCGGCGCTCGACGCGATGGTGCAGCTCGGGGTGCTCGTGCCGATCTACGAGAACCCGCGCGACGCCGCCTCGCTCGTCTACGTGCGCTCCGACGCGGTGCTCACCTACCTGACCGGCCAGTGGGACGCGGCCCCGCGCGACGGCGCCTTCTATCTCGAGCAGCTCGCCTACCACGAGCGCGAGCTCCGCCACGACGTCGCGCTGGCCGCCGCCGAGCGCGCCATCGCCGCCGGCGCCGAGGGCGAGCGCGCGCACCTCGCGCGGATCGCCGCGCTCCGGTCGCTCGGGCGCGGCGACGAGGCGCTCGTCGCCGCCGAGGCTCACGTGAAGCAGTCGCCGTCGTCGTCCGGCGCGTGGGTCGAGCTGGCGAGGTGCCTGTCCCAGGTCGGCCGCGGCGAGGAGGCGCCCGCCGCGATCGAGCGCGCGCTGGAGAGCGACCCCGGCGATCTCACCGCGCTCTCGCTCCGGTTCTGGCCGAGCGACCCGGCGGACATCCAGAAGGTCAACGACGCGATCCCCGCGCTCGCCGCGTTCGTCGCGGCGCACCCCGGCAGCGCCGGCGCGCGCCGCTCGCTGGCCCGCGCCGAGCTCGTCGTGGGCCGGATCGACGACGCCCTGGCCGGCTTCGCCGCGGCCGTCGCGCTCGCGCCCGAGGACGACGATCTCCGGGCCGAGTACTGGAGCGAGCTCGGAAAGCAGCAGCGGTACCAGGCGATCCTCGACGACGCCGCGAAGCTCCCGGACATGGCGAAGCGCGACTGGAAGCTGCGCTGGAACGAGGCCGAGGCCTACGCCGCCGTCGGCAAGAACATCGAGGCGAGGGCGGCGTTCTCGGCCATCAACTTCGACGAGTCGCTGCACGTCGACGTGCGCCGCAGGGCCAAGCGCGCGGTCAAGGCGATGGACGAGACGCCGCCTGTCGTGACGTGAGGCCCCGCCACCCGGCGCTCAGAGCGCGCCGGAGACGCCGAGCCCGACCGTGTCTCCCGTGACGATCGGCTTCACCGACAGGGCGACGTCGTTCCGGACGAGCTTCTTGACCGGCGCCGCGAGGCCGCCGATGAGCATGGCGGCGCCGCCGACCTGCGCCAGCCCGTCGACCATGAGCACGAAGATGCCGCCTCCCCGGGCGTCCGCGGTGGCGATGGTGATGAAGGGGCCCGCGAGCGGGACGTAGAGCGGGATGTAGCTGTCCCCATCGCCGCCGCTCGCGCGCTCCGCGGACTCCGCGACGAGCCCGACCATCGCCGAGAGCACGTAGGTGACGCCGAACGTCACGGCGCCGCCGATGATGAGCCCGCGGCGCGCCCTGGGCTCGACGCGATAGCCCTCCGGGATCTGCATTCCTTCCTCGTAGTTCATCACCCGCGGGCCGACGGGAGGTGTGCCGTAGCCGGGCTGCGCGCCGTAGCCGGGCTGCGCGCCGTAGCCGGGCTGCGCGCCGTAGCCGGGCTGCGCGCCGTAGCCGGGGGGCGGGTAATACCCGGGCTGATGTCCATAAGGGGCCGGCGCGCCGTAGGGCGCCGGGGCGCCGTACTGGGCGGGCGGCGGCTGGGCGCCCGCGTCCGGGGGCGCGGGCGGAGGATCTTGCGCGAAGGCGGAGGACGCGCAGAGCAGGAACGCGGCCGCCGGGGCTGTGCTGGCGAGGAGGGATCGCGGGCGGCGCGCCGAGGCGCCCTGTCCAGGATGGATATGCATGATCCACGACGCTAACGCAGCTCGCGTGCGAAGATCCAGACGAGCACGGATTTCCACGGTGCAGCGCGCGGCGGGGCGCTAGAGGCGTGTGCGCGCGTGCGCGATGACCGGCGGGGTCCTCCCCGCGCCGTCGTCCCTGCGCGGCTCGAGCTCCCGCACGCGGCGATCCGTGGCGAGCTCCGGCGTCTCTCCCGTGATCAGCCGGGCGCCGCGCTCGTAGGTCACGTACGACCAGGCCCACGAGAACAGCACCAGGAAGCGGTTACGGAAGCCGATCAGGAAGGCGACGTGGACCACGAGCCACGCGAGCCACGCCAGGAGCCCGGAGAGCTTCAAGGTGCCGAAATCGGCGACCGCCGCGGCGCGCCCGATCGTCGCCATGGATCCCCGGTCGCGGTACCGGAACGGCAGCCGCGGCAGCCCCTCCAGGGTGCGCGCGATGTTGCGCGCCGCGTGGCGCCCCTCCTGGATCGCCGCGGGCGCCACCCCCGGCACGGGGGAGCCGTCCTCTTGCTTCAGCGACGCGAGGTCGCCGATGACATAGATGTCCTCGTGACCGGGCACGGTCAGATCCGGCGCCACCAGCACGCGTCCTGCCCGATCGAGCGGCACCCCGAGGCTGCGGGCGAGGGCCGACGCGGCGACTCCGGCCCCCCAGAGCACGGTCCTGGCCTCGATGCGCCTGTCCCCGATCGACACCCCCTCCGCGTCGATGTGGGTGACGAGGCAGTTTGTCCGCACATCCACGTTGAGCGCCGTGAGCTGCTCCCGCGCCTTCTCGCCGAGCTCCGGGACATACGTCGGCAGCACCTGCCCTGTCCCCTCGAGCAGGATGATGCGCGCCTTGCACGGGTTGATGTGACGGAACTCGCGCACGAGCGTGTGCCTCGCGAGCTCCGAGAGGGCCCCGGCGAGCTCGACGCCGGTCGGGCCCGCGCCGACCACCACGAACGTCAGCCAGGCGGCCCGCCGCGCCGGATCGGGCTCGCGCTCGGCCGCCTCGAAGGCGAGGAGGACGCGCCGGCGGATCTCCAGCGCATCCTCGATGGTCTTGAGCCCCGGCGCGACGGGCGCCCACTCGTCGTGCCCGAAATAGGAGTGCGACGCCCCGGCCGCCACGATCAGCTTGTCGTAGCCGATCTCGCCGCCGTCGTGGATCACCCTCTTCCTCGCGGGGTCGATCGCCTTCACCTCGGCGAGGAGCACGCCCGTGTTCTTGTGCTTGCGGAGCACGCGCCGGATGGGCGCGGCGATGTCGCTCGGGTTCAGGCCCGCCGTCGCGACCTGATACAGGAGGGGCTGGAACGTATGATGATTCTGCCGATCGAGCACGGTGATCCGCACCGGCTCACGTCCGAGCGCCCGCGCAGCGTAGAGGCCGCCGAAGCCGGCGCCGATGATGACCACGTGCTCCATGCCATGGCCCTGCTCCCCGACCCCCTGCTCAGCAAGAGTCCGAGCAACCGATCCCTCGTTTCAGCGCTCGACACACGGGTCTGGCCCCTCGCTCGGGAGCGAATGGACGGCGAGCGGCCGCCTGGGTGGCGAGCGGCCGCCTGGGCGGGCGAGCGGCCGCCTGGGCGGGCGAGCGGCCGCCTGGGTGGCGAGCGGCCGCCTGGGTGGCGAGCGGCTCGCCTTCTTGCCGTCCAGGCATCCTGGTTCGCCCGCTCTCGGCCTGCCCCCGCTCGCCCGGTGGCGTCCCGCGGACAGGCCGCCTGACGGCCGTATCGCATGGCCGTCGACCGGGCGGCCCGCGCCGCTCGCGACGTCCGTCCGACCGCGTCTAGATCGCGCGGCCGTCGGCGATCCACTTGTTCATGTAGACCGCGCTCTCCTCCCACCCCTGCCGAAACTGCTTCTCGGCGGTGCTCTCCACCAGGCCACCGATGCCGAAGATCTTCGCCTCGATGGTGATCTCCGTGGTCCGGCGGACCTTGTTCTCGCCGATCGCCTCGGCGCGCACCGTGCCCTCGTTGCGCAACTTGTCCGCCAGCGTGCTTGGCGTCAGCTTGAAGGTCCACACCCGGGTGGCCTTGTTGAGCCTGCCCTCCTCGGTGTAGCGGAAGCCGGAGCCGAGCACCTTCGCCACGGGGCCCGGCAAATCCATCTTCGGCTGTCCGGCCGCCCGCCGGATGATCTCCGTCTCCGTCTCGACCTGCTCCACGATGGTGTACTCGGGGAAACCGAGCCGTTCCTTGTAGAGCTTCTCGTTGAAGGCCTTGTCCAGGAACAGCTTCCAAAAGGTGTCGAGGTTGCAGTTGATCTCGTTCGTGATCGTGAACTTGCCCATGGATCGTTCCTCTGCGGTGCGGGTGCGGTCCTGTCCGGCGTGTACCGCACCCCGTCCGTGGCGTCCACGTTTCACCTCGCGCCGCGGCGCCCAACATGCCCGAGATGCCCGACATGCCCGACATGATAGATGCGCTGATGTCGCGTCCGTCTCCGTTGTGTGTACTCGGCGCGTCCGCCCCGATTGACCACGCCCGATTGGCCGCGGGAAATGCCCGCGCCGCGATATCCCGACATCCGGGCCGGGCTTCCAACGCGTCCGTATCCGTGCGAACATCGGTTTGCTGTGGCGTGCATCCTCGTCATCGACGACGACGCGGCGATCCGAGGCATGTTTGCGCGTGCGCTCCGCCCGCTCGGCGATATCGAGGAGGCGAACGGCGGGGCGCCGGCGCTGCGCCGCCTGTCCGCGCGCAAGTTCGAGCTGGTGGTGCTCGACCTGCATATGCCGCTGGTCGACGGCTTCTGCGTGCTGGAGTCGCTCTCGACCAAGGGGGGGATGAACCGGGACACGCCCGTCTTCGTCGTGACCGCGGATGAGTCGCACGAGGCCCGCATCCGCGCGCTGCGGAGCCACGCGATCTTCCTGCTCACGAAGCCGGTGCACCTCGCAACGCTGGTGTCGCTCGCGGAGTCCGCGCTGAAGAAGGCCGCGGCGCGCGCCACCCCCACGCCGCCCGCCCCCGTCGACAGGCTTCCGTCCGACCGGTCTCCGCCCGACAGGGCGAAGAAGGACTGAGCTCGCCCCGCGCGGGAGGTGGTCCGGAGCAGCGCCGGCGTCCCGGGGGCGGGAGGCCAGCGAGGAACGCCGTGCTGGCCCTGTGAGGCGCTACCGGGGGGCGAGATCGCCCACCGGCGGCGGCGGCAGGGGCTGGCTGGTGGCCCGCGGGCGCGGGAGCGGGGCAGGGGCCGGCGGGCGCGGGGGGGCCTGGGTGGGGGCGGCCGTGCCCGGCCGAGACCCCGGCTGGACCGGGAGCGCGCGCGGGGCCGTCGCGGTCAGGGCCGGCGCGGCGCCGGGCGGGGGCGGGAAGCGCGGCACAGGAGCGACGGCGCCGGTCGGGGTCGCTGCGTCGACGGGCGCGCTGGACGCGCCGGGCGCAGCGCCCGCATCGGCCGCGGCGGCGCCTGCCGGGCCCGCATCGGCCGCGGCGGCGCCTGCCGGGCCCGCATCGGCTGCGGCGGCGCCTGCCTCGTCAGCATCGGTCGCGACGGCACCTGACTCGTCAGCATCGGCCGCGGTGGCCTCGGCCGGGACCCCGGCGTCGGCGGCTGCGGCGGACGCGTCCTGCGCCGCTGCCGGGTCGACGGGCACGGCAGGCGGGTTCAGGGCGGGCGCGGGCGCCACGGCCGGCCCGGGTGCGCTGGCGCTCGCCGGAGGCCACGAGGGGATCCCGAGCTTCAGGCCGCCGGAGCGCCGGACGATCAGGAGCGAGACGACCGTCGCCAGGCCAAGGACGAGCAGCGCGAGCAGCGCGTGGCGGACGAACGAGCCCTTCGCCGGCGCCGGGCGCGTGCGCCGCTCGGGGAGCGACGCGGCCGGATCCGTGGCGTCCTTCGGGAGCGCCGGCCGGCCCCCGAGCGCAGCCGGGTGGACCCCGTGCAGCGGCGGAGACCCTGCCGCGAGATCGAGCGGCGAGCCGGCCTGATCCGGGTACGACCTGCGCGTCGCGTCCGGGTTCGACTTGCGCATCGCGTCCGGGTTCGATCGACGCGAGCTCGCCGGCCCGCTCATGCGCGAGCTCGCCGGGCCCGACATGCGTGAGCTCGCCGGCCCGCTCATGCGCGAGCTGGCCGGGCCCGACATGCGCGAGCTCGCCGGGCCCGACATGCGCGAGCTGGCCGGCCCGCTCATGCGTGAGCTCGCCGGGCCCGCCCCGGAGGACGTCGCGTCGGCCGCCGCGCCGTCGTCCGCCGGCGCCTCGGGCCCGTCCTGCAGGATGGGCAGCATGGAGATGCGGCGCAGCATCACCTCGGTCGCGTCCTCGGGGCGCGCGGCCTGGGGCTTGTTCGGCTGCTGCCGCTCGGCGAGGATCTTGTCGAGCTCGTCGATCGCCTGATCGATCCGCTCCTTGCGCGCCTCGGCGACGCCGGGGAGCAGATCCCGGACGAGCTGGCCCACCTGCTTGTCGGTGTAGCTCTCGCGGATCGCGGCGCTCACCTGCTCGAGATCGCGGCGCAGCTCCGCGGCCGTCTGGTAGCGCTCGTTCGGGTTCTTGGCGAGCGCGCGCATGATGAGGCGATCGAGATCCGGGTGGACCTCGGGCATGATCTCGCGCGGCGGCTGCGGGTTGCGGTTGGCGATCTGCTGCATCGCCTCGAGCGGGCCCTTGCCGCGGAACGGCGTGTGCCCCGTGACGAGGAGGTAGAGCAGCACGCCCACGGAGAAGAGATCGCTGCGGCGATCGAGCTCGCCGCCCATGACCTGCTCGGGCGAGAAGTACCCGGTCTTGCCCTTGATCGCGCCGACGCGGCTGATCTGCGCGCGCGCCCGCGTCTTCGCGACGCCGAAGTCGACGACCTTCACCATGCCGTCGAAGGTCACCATCACGTTCTCGGGCGTGACGTCGCGGTGGATCAGGTTGAGCAGCTCGCCCGAGTCGTCGCGGACCTCGTGCGCCGCGTGCAGGCCGGCGCACGCGGCGGCCATCACGTGCAGCACCCAGCCGAGCGGCAGGAGCGCGCGCTTGGCCTTCTGGTTCGAGAAGATCTTCGCGATCGGCGCGCCGTCGATCCACTCCATCGCGAGGTACGGCCGGTCGCGGACCTCGCCGTACGCGAGGATGTGCACCACGTTCGGGTGGAGGATGCGCGACGCGGTGCACGCCTCGTCGAGGAACATCGCCCGCGCGTCGTCGTCGCCCCGCATCGCGTCCGACAGCACCTTGACGGCGACGATCTGGTACGAGCCGTTGGGTCGCCTGAGCCGCGCCGCCCACACGGCGGCCATGCCGCCGACGGCCGCCGGGAAGAGCAGCTCGTAAGGGCCGATCGTATCGCCCGGCTGGAAGTTACCGGGGTCGTCGTCGTTCCAATCACTCCACGGATCTTTGGCCACGCGCTCCCCCACCATGTCGGAAGACGTGCAGCGCGACAAGACCCGGCGCTCGTCCCGGCCCTCTCGCTGCGCTGCGCGGCGCCGCCGGTGTCAGGCCCGACGACGCTCGCCCACCATGCGCTCGAGCCGCCGGAGCGCCCGGACGAGGACCTCCTCGCTCGGGCCGAACGAGAAGCGGACGTGATGGCGGAACCGGGACGGCCGCCCCGCCCGGCGCTTGCCCGGGTTGACGTCGAAGAACTCGCCTGGCACGACGATGACCCGCTCCCCGAGCGCCGCCCTGAAGAAGCCGTGGCCGTCGTCGAGCCCCGGGGGCAGGTCGGCGACCGACCCCCAGACGTAGAAGGTGCCCTCGGGCTCAGCGTCGACCGTCACGCCGATCTTGCGCAGCCCGTCGAGCAAGAGGTCGCGCTTCCGCGAGAACGCGCGGTGGATGGCGGTCGTCTCGGCGCGGGTGTGCTCGATGGTGAGCAGATCTGCGGCGGCGCGCTGCATCGGCTTCGACCCCCCGCCGTCGAGGAAGCTGCCGGCGCTCGCCACCGCGTCGATGACCTCGCGCGGCCCGAGCGTCCAGGTGACGCGCCACCCGGGGTAGCGCCAGTTCTTCGTCAGCCCGTCGAAGATCACCACCGGGTCGCGGTCGACCTGCTCGACGTACCGCGCGGCGCTCTCCATCGGGGCGACGTCGCCCATGCCGTAGACGTAGTGCGAGTAGAACTCGTCGAGCAGGAGCGCGCAATCGAGCTCCTTCGCGGTGCGGACCCACGCCGCGAGCTCCTCGCCGCGCACGTGCTTCCCCGTGGGGTTGCACGGGTTCGAGGCGAGGATCGCGCTCAGGCCGCGGCCGAGGATCTCGCGGCGGAGATCGCCGACCGAGAACGCGTAGCCCCGCTCGCCCTCCAGCAGGATCGGGATCGGCGAGAACAGGCGGAAGACGTCGAGCAGCTCCTCGTACGCGGTGTAATCGGGCAGGAAGTGGCCGAGGTTGATCTGCCCGAGCGCCGCCGCGGCGCGGGTGAGGGCGATGCGGCCCCCGCCGGACACCGCGACGTTCTCGGCCGTGTAGCGCGACGGCATGCCCCGGCGGTACGCGCGGTTGTAGAGCGAGGCGATCGCCTCGCGCAGCTCCCACAGGCCGGCGACCGGCGCGTACTCCTGGTCGTCGCCGGCGATCGGCACGGCCGCGCACCGCGCGGGCGCGCCGGGCAGCGGCCCCGTCTCCGGCTGCCCCTGCCCGAGGTTGCACCAGCCGTCCTCTCCCTCGTCGGAGCTCGCGTTGAACCCGAGGCGCGCGGCCTCGGTCGTCACGTAGATGACGCCCGTCCGCGGGACCTTCCGGAAGGCGTGCACCGCCCGCTCCTCGCCGCGCGGGAGCGCCCTGTTCTCCCGGTCGGCCGCCGGCCCTGGGTCGCTCGGTCGGAGCCCGTCCTCCGGCGGCTCGGCGGGCTCTTCAGGATGCTCTCGCAGTACTTCCGTCATCGTTTGCTTCCAGGCATCGCGGGGTGATCTCGGATCGTGGTCTCCTGGCGCGGAGGGTCGAGGGCGGGGCGAGCGGCTCAGGCCTTCTCGGCAGCCGGCTGGTCGCCCTCGACGACCTCGGGCTCGTGGCGGCGCGCCCACGGCATCCGCAGCCCCGAGAACACGAAGAGCAGGTAATAGCAGAAGGCGAGTGAGACCGCGGTGAGCGCGGTGTACTTGTCATCGTTCCAGTAAGACGCCATCCAGATGAACTGGGTGAGCGCGGCCAGGCCGAACAGGGGCACCTCGATCTGCCGTTTCACCCGGGTGAGCGGCGCGCTCAGGATCATGAACGAATAGTAATAACAGGTGAGCTGCGAGAGCAGGATGATGAAGATCTGGCCGAGGCACTGGGCCACCCACAGCGAGCGGACGCGCCGGCACACGTACACGAAGGCCGCCAGGCTCGCGGCGATGATGCCGTAGGC
Organism: Sorangium cellulosum; assembly: GCF_004135735.1. GTDB lineage: Bacteria > Myxococcota_A > Polyangia > Polyangiales > Polyangiaceae > Sorangium > Sorangium cellulosum_F. The sequence goes on from NZ_CP012670.1 coordinate 3,599,396, forward strand.
CACCCAGCGGTACTTCGCGTAACGCTCGTTGCGCATCCGCTTCCAGACCTCGAACGGATCGGTGAGCTTCGTGTCCTTCGTGTACTTCATCCGGCCCGACTCGACGCCGGTCCCTGGCTTGTGGGCGACGAGCACCCGGAGGCCCATGTGGTTCGTCAGCGGCGTCTGGTCGTGCACCTTGAGCGTGTGCTCGTAGAACTGCCGGTACGAGTCCACGCCGGCGACCTTCATGCTCACCGGGATGAGCACCGCGGCGGCGAGCACGCCGCCGATCAGCACCTGCACGTGCGTCCTCGCCATGCGCTTGTGCCGGAAGATGTAGATCCCCGCGACCGTGAGCCAGCCGATCACGGCGAGGCCGGGGAAGACGCGCAGGAGGCCGGCATAGACCATGCTCGCGCCGGCGAGCTTGAAGTACCGCTTGCGGATGAGGCAGGCCGAGAGGACGAGGAAGAAGAGCCAGTCCTGCCGGAGGAACGCGCCGCCGGTCCAGTAGAACGGCGCCGACGCCTGGCAACCCCAGAAGATCGCCGCGACGGAGAAGACCCGCCACCCGAACGCCCAGTAGAGGGCGGCGAACATCCCGAGCAGATAGACGATGTCGAAGCTCGCGAGGAACTGGAGGTAGCGCGTGCTGGCCGGGTGGAGATCCCCCCAGAACTTGCCCATGATCGTCCAGACCGGCGGCGGGTTGTAGCCGTGGTCCTTCTGCATGTCCTCCCAGTAGCCCTTGTCGGAGGCGGTCCGGAAGAACTGCACGTCGGCCTTGTACGCTTCCCAGCGCTCCGGGGAGAAGTGCGCCTTGCAGACCTCGGGGTCGCGCAGCACCTCGCTCGCGGGGATCAGGAGGTTGTCGCCACCGAGGTTCCGGATCTTCTTGTCCGGGTGGCGGACCTCCTTGGACATGTCGAGCCGGACCGTCCGCCCCGTGTCCTCGTTCTTGTACGTGACCACGCCGAGCTCGTTCTGCGCGATCAACGTGCACTTGTAGAGGCCGTCGTACCCCATCTCCGGGAAGTACTTGGCGCCCATGTAATAATGGAACTGATCCCAGCGGTGGTAATACTTGGGATATCCGAAGCGGAAGCCGTTGAAGTAGCAGATGATGGCGGCGATCCCGAGCGTCACGCCGATGAACCGCTTCCAGCGCTCCGCGATCGGCCGGCGCATCCCCTCGCGCTGCTTCTCGTAAAAGACGCAGAGCGCGGCGCCCATCGCGATGAGCACCTTCGCCAGATCCACGGCGCGGGCGTGCTCGTCGATGTACCGGTGCAGCCCATAGAAGAACAGCGCGACGCCCGCGAGGACCGTGACGTACCGGGCCGCCACGCGGAGGCGCGCCGGCGCGAACGCGCCGACCGCGTACGCGACGCCGAAGTAGGCGCAGAACGCGATGACGATCTCGATAATTTCTTGTGAACTGAGCTTCATTGCCTGCGTGTCGGATCGGGATCGAGGGTGACGCGGAGGACGCGCCGGCTCGGCCCGGTCGCGGGGCCTTCCGCCGAGGCGCGCCCGGCGCGGGCGCTGCTGCCGCGCCCCGACCCGCCGCGGCGGGCTGGAGCCCGTCCGTTGGGGGCGGCGTCGTACGAGCTGGACGCACCCCGTCCGGGACGGGTCTCCACGGGGGAGGCGCGGCCACCTTAACCGAAATCCAGCGAGCGTGGCGTTTCGTTGTGGCGCGCGGCGCGCGATGTACGTACATCGGTGCCGCGTGTGGCCCGGGCGCTGCACTTTCGGCTGGACGGCCTGCACGTTCGACGTGCTGCACAATCGAGTGGGCTTCCTCCGCCGAGCGAAGCTCGTGTATCGTCTCCCTTCGTGTCGAACGACAGTTTCTCTTCCGCTCCTCCGGGGGGCTCCGAGCGAGAGGGGGGCCAGGGGCCGTACGGCTTTCTCGTCAAAGTCGACGGCGCGCCGCCGCTCTGGTGCCGCGAGGTGCGGGGCTTCCATCGCGCCGCGGTGGCCGCGGCCGACCCTGACGCGATGCCGCCCGCGCAGCTCGTGCTCGTGGGCCTCGACGAGGCCACGCGCGCGTGGCTCGCGGCCTGGGCCGAGGACAGCGAGCAGGTGCGGCGCACGCTGACGATCCGCAGGCTGCTCGACGACCGAGAGGCCACCGCGGTCGTGACGCTGGCGTCGTACGGCTACGGGGTCGAGACGGCGCTCGCGGTCGAGTCGATCGCGGTGCGCGCGGGCGAGGGGCCGGCGGCCATCCTGCGCAGCGGCGTGCACACGAAGGAAGAGATCGACGCGATGCTCGCGGTCCTCGCCACGGCGCTGCCCGAGGGCGAGGAGACGAGCTGGTTCGTGCACGTGTAGCGCGCCCGGCCGGCTCCCGCCCGGGCGCCCGGCCTCCGTCGAGGTCGCCGGAGCGCCGGCTTATCCGACGAACGTCCTCGACATCACCCTGGTCACGAGACGCCTTGACGTCGGAGGGGACGCACTCTGGATGTTTCGGTGCGTGAGCCCCTTGCTCGTCTGAACAGCGGTGATAGGCTGGTCTCGGCCTCGGACGGAGCACCTGCTCCAGGATTGGTCCTGTCGCGGAGCACCGCGGCGCTGGGGTCGACACCAGATCGGCGGGCTCTCCGCCGATCCGCAATCGAACACCCCTGCCATGCCGGACGGTCTCTTCGATCCGGCGCGGGGTGCCGGCACGCCGGAGGAGGGATGGACACCATGCATAGTACCAGTGGCTCTTCTACACCGGAGGCTGGGAACAGCTGACCCTCGTGGAGCGTGACGCAGGGCCATCATGGCCTTGCGAGGCGCTACCGCGCTCGGCCAGATCCGGCGTCCAGCAACCGTCGACCGCCACCGCGAGCTTCGCGGGCTGGTGGAGGGAATCGAGGGTGACTCGGGTCATCCAGGAATGGTTCCCGCTGCGCTGCGAGGCAATCGCGCGTCGCGATGGGGACGGGGAGACGCCGCACAGGCGGGATCAAGCGGGTCCAGACGGCCTCCGGTAGAGGCCCACGGGACGGGTCGGGTGCAAGCGAAGCACCCGACCCGTTTTTCTTTTCCGCTGTCTGTGGGCGGTTTTCTTGCACCGCGCCGCGCCGGTCTGGTAGCCGGCGCCGATGCGGACGCTGCTGCTCGCGCTGCTGCCGGCGCTGCCCGTGCTCTCGGCGTGCGGCGACTTCTTCGGGGACAGGGACGCGCACGCGCCGGGCACGGCGCTCGGCACGTTCCACGTGGTGGGGACGCAGACGGCGAACACCTGCGGCGAGGGGGCGCTCGGGGCGACGCGCTCGTGGGCGTTCGACGTCGAGCTCGCGCGCGACGCGGGCGTCCTGTTCTGGGACAACGGCGCCTCGCTCGTCCCGGGCGTGCTCGACGAGGACCTCCTGAGCTTCTCGGTCGAGGCGCGCGTGGTGGTGGACATGCGCACGGGCGACATGCCGCCGGGGCCGCCCTGCTCGGTCGAGCGGCGCGATCGGGTGCGCGGCGAGCTCGGCGGCGCCGGCCGCGGCCTCGACGACGACGGCCTCGACGACGACGACGTCACGCGGTTCGAGGGGAGGCTGTCCTTCGACTATGCGCCCACGGCGGGATCGCGCTGCGAGGACCTCGTGGTCTCCGAGCTCAGCGTCGCGCCCGTGTTCGCCGCGCTGCCGTGCTCGATGGCCTACGCCCTGACGGGCACGCGGACGGCGCTGCCGCCGGAGTGATCGGGGCGCGCCCGACGCGCCCCACCGCCGCGCGCCGGGTGAGCATGGATCTCCGGGCGCGCGCCGCGCTACCGTGCTGCGACCGTGAAGCACGTCATCCATCATCTGGGCGGGCGCGGCGGCGAGCGCACCCTCGTGGTCCACGGCGGCGCCGGCGACGTCGCCCCCGAGCGCAGGCCGCTGCACGCGGCGGGGTGTCTCCGCGCGGCGCGCGAGGGGGCGCGCGTGCTCGCCGAGGGAGGGAGCGCGCTCGACGCCGTGGAGCGGGCGGTGCGCGTCCTCGAGGACGATCCGCTGTTCAACGCGGGCACGGGCGCGTGCCTCAACGAGGAGGGCCGCGTCGAGCTCGACGCGTCGATCATGGAGGGCCGCGGCCTGCGCGCGGGCGCGGTCTGCGCGCTCGCGGGCTTCGCGGCGCCGATCGCGATCGCGCGCGCGGCGCTGGAGGACGGCCGGCACGTGCTCTACGCCGCGCACGGCGCCGCGCGGTTCGCGCGGGAGAAGGGGTTCTCGCCGGTGGACGAGGCCGCGCTCGTCACGGAGGCCGCGCGCGCGGCGCTCGCCGCGGCGCAGCAGGGCCAGCCCGCGACCTCGTGGGCGGGCGGCACGGTCGGCGCGGTGGCGCGCGACGCGAGCGGGCTCACCGCGGCGGCGACGAGCACGGGCGGCATGGTGAACAAGCGCGTCGGCCGGGTAGGGGACTCGCCGATCGTCGGGGCGGGGACGTACGCCGACGACGAGGCCGGGGCCGTCTCCACCACCGGCCACGGCGAGGGGATGATCCGGCTCGCGGTGGCGCGCTCGGCCGTGGAGCGGATGCGCGCCGGGAGCGGCGCGGCCGAGGCCGCGCGGGCGATCATCGCCCACCTCTCGGAGCGGCTCGGCATGACCGGGGGGGTGATCGCGATCGACCGGGAGGGGCGGTTCGGGCTCTCGCGGTCGACGGCGACCATGTCGTGGGCCGCGGCCGGGGACTGGGGTGAGGAGAGCGGCGTGTAAAGGCTATTTACAAAGCCCTTTCCGCCATCTCCAGAACCTGTTAGCTCGATGATGTGATACGTGCTCTCGCGCGCGCATCATCTTCAAGGGGGATCCGGACACGGAGGCCGTCTACTCCGAGAGCAGGAGTACTTCGCGACGGCGCTGTATTTCGCGTTCGGGCGCTGGGGCAACGGCGAGGGCATCTACGATTACCGCAAGGAAGCGGACAACCTGCTCGACCTGATGAAGAACCGGCCGGACGTGACGGGGACCGTCATCTCGAACGGCGAGACCCGCACGACGACGGGAACGACCCTCTTCAACACGCAGAACCACCAGATCCGCTTCACGCCGGACGCGGGGAACGTCGAGACGAACGGGGACCACACCGATCCTTCGTATCATCTGCCGGCCTTCTACGAGATCTGGGCGAAGCACGGGCCGGAGGCGGATCGGGCCTTCTGGGCCGAGGCGGCGGAGGTGAGCCGCGATTATTTCCAGCTCACGGTCCACCCGGAGACGGGGCTCTCGCCCGATTACGCGAACTTCGACGGCACGCCCAAGGCGGCGTCCTGGAAGCCCGAGTCCGTGGACCTCCGCTTCGACGCGTGGCGAACGGCGATGAACTGGTCCGTCGACTGGGCGTGGTGGGCGAAGGACCCGCGCGAGCAGGAGCTCAGCGACCGGATCCAGGCGTTCTTCGAGGGGCAAGGGGCCGGGTACGCGAACCAGTTCACGCTCGACGGCGAGCCGCTGAGCGAGGATCACTCGTCGGGGCTCGTCGCCATGAACGCGGTCGCCAGCCTGGCGGCCACCCACGAGCGGAAGGACGACTTCGTGCGGTCGCTCTGGGAGTTCGATATGCCGAGCGGGCAGTATCGCTACTACGACGGCATGCTGTACTGCATGGCGCTGCTGCACGTGAGCGGCGAGTTCCGGGCGTACGCGCCTCAGTGAGCGGCGCGCGGCGTCCGGGGCGACGCGCGCGCGGGGGCGCTTCAGGGCGCCCCGCGGCGATCGCGGCGCTCCCCTCGCGGGGGGAGCGCCGCGGTTGCTTTCTGGGGGCGATCAGGGGAGATCGCGCGCGCCGTGCCGGCGCCTGCGCAGCGCGGTGGACAGGGCGGCGAGCGTCAGCAGGCCGAGCTCCAGCGGGCCGCTCGCCGACGGCCGTGACGCCGCCGGGGTGGCGAGGCGGCAGCCGCCGTGGTCGACGTAGCCGCCGCCCGGCGGCGGCGGGACGCAGTCGCCCGAGGCATCGCAGACGAAGCCGGCGACGCAGTCGTGGACCGAGCGGCAAGGCTTCAATTGCTCGCCGGTCTGGGGCGAGCAGGCGAAGGGCGGGTAGTCGGGGTGCAGCGAGGTGCAGACGCCGTTGGCGGAGGCACCGCGGAGCTCCGAGCACGCCTGGCAGAGATAGGCGTCGCAGCGCTGGTCGCAGCAGACGCCGTCGGTGCAGACGCCGCTCCGGCATTCGACCTCCGCCGAGCACGCGCTGCCGTTCGGCATGGGGCGGAAGATCTGGACGCCGGCGACCGCGTTGGAGCGCCCGAGCCCGCCCGTGACGAGCACTCCTCCATCGGGCAGCAGCGTCGCGGCGTGCATGGCCCGGCCCTCGAGCAGGGGCTCGAGGAGCACCCACGTGCCAGAGGCCGGGTCGAACGCCTCGGTGCTGTGGTGCTGGAGCGGCCCGCTGGCGATGTCGAGGCCGCCGCTGACGAGCACCCATCCGTCCTGCAGGAGCGTCGCGGTGTGATAGATGCGGGCGAAGTGCATGGCCCCGAGAGGCAGCCATCTGCCGGAGGCGGGGTCGAACACCTCGGCGCGGGCAAGCGCTCCTTCCGAAGCATAGCCGCCGGAGACGACCACCCGTCCGTCTCGCAGCGGTGTCGCAGCGTGCACCGCGCGCGCCGTGATCATGGGCGCGACCGGCAGCCATTGCTCGGAGGCGGGATCGAACACCTCGGCGCTCTCGAGCGGCGCTCCTGCAGCGGAGAAGCCGCCGGTGACGAGGACTCGTCCGTCCGAGAGCGGTGTCGCGGTGTGGTCCCTGCGAGCTGTGATCATGGGGGCGACCGGCAGCCACTGCTCGGAGGCGGGATCGAACACCTCGGCGCTCTCGAGCGCTCCATCAGGACCTAGACCGCCGGCGACGAGGACCCGTCCGTCGGAGAGGAGCGTCGCGGTGTGGTACCAGCGCGCTGTGATCATGGGCGCGATCCGCTGCCACTGCTCGGCGGCGGGATCGAACACCTCGACGCCATCCACCGGTTCTTCCTCGAGGTGCGCGCCGCCGGCGACGAGGACGCGTCCATCCGGCAGCCGCGTCGCGGTGTGGCTCCGGCGTGCGGCGGGCATGGACTCCACGGCCAGCCACTCGCCGGAGGTGGGGTCGAACACCTCGGCGCTGTCGAGCAGTGTCTGTCGTCCTGACTGACTGTCGCGGCCGCCGGCGACGAGCACCCGTCCATCCCGCAGCACCGTCGTGGTCTGCTCGTACCGGGCGGTGCGTAGAGGGTCGAGGGATCGCCACGCGCCGGAGGCCGGATCGAGCACCTCGGCGCTGTCGAGCCCGCCGTGGGCCGTGCCACCGGCGACGAGCACGCTTCCGTCCGGCAGCGGCGTCGCGGTGTGTGAACCCCGCGCGGTGAACAGGGGTTTGATGGATAGCCATGAACCGGAGACCGGATCGAACAGCTCGACGGTGTCGAGCGCCTCTCTCACGGTGCCGCCGAGCGACGGTTTGGCGCCATAGCCGCCCGCGATGAGGACGCGCCCGTCCGACAGCGGCGTCGCGGAGTGCATGTAACGGACGGTCAGCCTGCGTCCGGCGGGTAGCCATGAGGCGGAGACCGGGTCGAATATCTCGGCGCTGTCGATGATGGTTTCAGGGTCAAAGCCGCCCGCGATGAGCACGCGTCCATCCGGCAGCGGCGTCGCGGTGTGCTTCGCCCGCGCGGTGCTCAGGGAGCTCTCGGTGGACCATGTGCCGGATACGGGATCGAACACCTCGACGCTGGCGAGCGCTTCTGTTTCCTCCATGAGACCCGTGTCACCGCCGGCGACGAGCAGCCGCCCGTCCGGAAGCAGCGTCGCGGTGTGGAAAGCGCGTGCCGTGGGCATGGGCGCCTGGGTGGACCATGAGCCGGAGGCGGGGTCGAACACCTCGACGCTGGCGAGCGCTCGATCGTCCGTGCCATAGCCGCCTGCGATGAGCACGCGTCCATCCGAGAGCAGCGTCGCCGTGTGCGCCTGCCGGGGGGTGGTCATGGGGCTCTGGGTGGACCATGAGCCGGAGGCGGGGTCGAACACCTCGACGCTGGCGAGCGCTCCCTCAGGGTTGTCGCCGCCGACGACGAGCACCCGTCCGTCCCGCAGCTGCGTGGCGGTGTGCACGGCGCGGGCGCTGCTCATGGGAGCCTGGGTGGACCATGAGCCGGAGGCGGGGTCGAACACCTCGGCGGTGTCGTGCAGGTCGCCGGCGCGAGCAACGCGATAGCCGCCGGTGATGAGCACCCGCCCGTCCGGGAGCGGTGTGGCGGTGTGACTGTAGCGGATCTCGGCCATGCTCCGCGCGCGCTGCCACCGCGGATCCACCAGCACGGTCTCGCCCTCGGCCTCCACCCACAGCTCGATCCGCTCCCCCTGCGCCACGAGCCGCGTCGCGACCGGCCTCCCGCCCGCCGCGTAGGCCTCCGGCGCGGTCACACGCATCTGCAGCGCGCCGCGCGCGTCCGCGAGCTCCACCGCCTCGCCCCGCTGGCGCAGCGCCGCGCCGTCGACCTGCCAGGCGGCCACGGGCGCGTCGCGCCGCACCGCGCCCGGCTCGAGCAGCAGCCACTCCTCGTAGCCGTCCTCCAGCGCGGTCCAGAACGACGTCCCGCCCCGGCGCGCGTAGGCCACCGCGTTCTCCGCGATCTCGCCGGCCCCCGATGCGCCGAGCTCCCGCACCCGCACCTCCGAGCCGTCGGGCAGGGGGAAGCGGACGGCGCCATCCCCGTCCCGCGGGAAGCGGGGGTGCAGCCCGGGCTCGCCCGACAGGGCGGCGGGCGCATCGACGGTCCGCGAGGACTCGAACGAGGCTCCTTGCAGGGTGAAGGCGAACGGTCCTTGAAGGATGGCGTCGGCCTGCTCGGGGAACTGACGCCTCAGGGCGCGCGCATCCAGCGGATCGGCCGCCTCGCTGCAGCCGAGCAGCAGGCCCAGCGTGACACTCCAGAGAATCGCCAGCGGCCACCAGCCAGGTTGGCGCGTCGAACCAGCAACGGGCATATCGAATCCCTCGATCCTGTGGTGAACGCTCCCGCGAGCGTCCGTTCCTTGGTCAGTCGCGCTCGACTCAGTAGAACTCGTACCGAGCGCCGATCCCGGGCGCGATCGTGAGCAGCACGGGGCCAGCGAGGCGCTCGACCGGGAACGCGCCGCGGCCGTCCTCCCCCGCGGGCACGGCCTGCGTCGCGTCCCACGCCGGCCGCGGATGCCCGACATCGACGAGCACGGGAAAGGCGACGCCCGCGCTGAGCTGGATATGCCGAGCGAGCGGCAGGCTGATCCGCACCTCGGGGGTCGCGTGGAAGAAGAGCGCCGGGTGCTTCTGGACGTAGGGGCCGAGCGTGTACGGCGCGCCGCCGCTCGAGAGGAACGCGCCGCGCGTGCGCTCGTCGAGCAGCGAGCCGGTGAGGACCCCGGCGCCGAGGCGGAAGTGCAGCGGGACGCGCTCGTCCAGCGGAAGCGTGAAGCCGAGCCACCCGCCGAGCAGCGCGGCGCGCAGCGCGAGCCGATCGTCGACCGTACCCTGGTTCGGCGGCAGGCCGACCGGGGTCACCGTGATCGCGCGGCTGTCGAGGCGCTGCGCCGCCGCGAGGTAGCCGGCCGTGACGCCGAACCCGAGGCCCATGCCGAGCTCGTAGCCCGCCTGGAGCACGGTGGAGGCGCCCGCGCCGAGCGAGGCCTCGCAGCCGCGGATGCACGTGCCCGCGACGTCGCCGCCGAAGCTGGGCACGAGCACGGCGCTCGTGACGGCCTCCACGACGAACCGCGAGGGGCGCGCGGGCCTGCGCCAGAACGGCGAGCTCGGGTCGCGCTCCAGCGTCACCCGCGCGACCTCCGTGTGATCGCGCCCGAGGACGACGCGGCGCGACTCCGGCAAGAACCCGGGCGCGGCGATCTCCACCCGGTGCGCGCCCGCGCGCAGCCGTCCCTCCCAGACGCCGCGCCCCACGGTCACGCCGTCGACCGCCACGGTGGCGCTGACCGGGACCGGCTCGACGCGCAGCGACGCGGCGAGCTCCTCGGCCGAGAGCGTCAGCGGCACGGTCCGGTCGACCGTGACCTCGACCCGCACGGGGGGCGTGCCGAGGTTGCCCTCGCCGCGCAGCGCGACCGTGTGCTCGCCGGGCGCGAGCAGCCCCTCCCAGGGCACCTTGGCCATGACGTTGCCGTCCACCACGACCTCGAGCGGCCGGCCCTCCTTCTCCATGACCCGCAGGCGCCCGAGGCGCGCGAGCGGCTGGAGCCGCGCCCGGACGCGCGAGAGCCGGTCGCCGGCGATCTCCACGCGCTGCTCGAACGGCGCGAAGCCCTCCTTGAACACGCGCACCCAGTGGCCGCCGGAGGTGAGCCGGAGCGGCGCGCGGAGCGGCGCCTCGCCGCGGTGTCGCCCGTCGATCACGATCTGCGCGCCCGGCTCGGCGGCGTCGACCTCGAGGATGCCGACGAGCTGGCGCAGCTCGTCGAGCTTCCGCTGCGCGGCGTCCTTGGCCGCCGCGGGCAGCCGGTCGCCGAAGTCGCGCAGCAGCGCCTCGAACATCTCGAGCGCCTCGTCGTGGCGCCCGAGGTGCGAGAGGCACAGCGCGGCGCCGGAGGTTGCGGCCCAGCTCGCATAGATCTGCCGCGCGGCGAGGTACTCGGCGAGCGCCATGGACCAGTCGCGCCGGTCGTAGAAGGCCAGGCCCCTCCGGTAATGCTCGGCGGCGCGCTCACGCGCCGTGGGCCCGGCGGGCGGGGGTGCTGCATCGGCCGGCGGGGGCGCTGCATCGGCCGGCGGCCGCGCCTCCTCGGGCGCGGCGATCGCCGATGGGGCCCGGGCGAGCAGCAGCCCCAGGGCCGCGGCGGCGAGCAGGGGACGACCTCGGAGGCCGTGATGGCGCGCGATCTGGATCAGGCAAGGCGGCAAGACATTCCTCGGTCAACGGGTCTTTCGCGCGGGGCTCGCGGGGGCGAGCCTCACCCGCCGCGTGCGTGGCGAGAGAGCGCGCGCTTTATCAAGAAATCGACGGGGGGCGCAGGCGGCCGGCGAGGGCGGCGGGGTGAGGACAGGCGCTGCACCCCGCCGCTGCGCCGGTCTCTGCCCGACGCGGCCCCTGCGGGCAAGGCCCGGAGCGACGCGGCGGGCGCGCGCGGCGGGCGCGCGCGTCGCGCGGGCGAAGTGGCCGGCGCGGCCGCGAGGATCTAGTCTGCCGCCCCCATGATCCCCGAAGGTCCCCTCTCCATCGCCCCGCTGTCGTCTCCGCCCGAGCTGACGTGGCGCGTCCCCGGCTCGAAGAGCATCACCAACCGCGCGCTCGCGCTGGCGGCGCTCGCCGACGGCCAGAGCACGCTCGAGGGGGTGCTGCACAGCGACGACACGCGGCACATGCGCGGCGCCCTGGAGGCGATGGGGATCCGGATCACGGACGCCGGGCCGCACACGCTGATCGTGGAGGGGGGGCGAGCGCGGCTGCGCGCGCCCGGGCGTGAGCTGTTCATCGGGAACAGCGGCACCACCGTGCGCTTCCTGGCGGCGCTCGCGTGCCTGGTGCCCGGCGAGGTGGTGCTGGTCGGCGACGAGCACATGGCAAGACGCCCGATCGCCGATCTGGTCGACGGCCTCCGGCAGCTCGGGGTCACCGTCGAGTGCCCGACCGGGTGCCCCCCGCTCCGCATCCGGGGCGGCCGGCTGCCCGGCGGCGCGATCACGATGCGCGGCGATCGCTCCAGCCAGTACTTCTCCGCGGTGATGATGGCCGGCCCCCTCGCCGAGTCCGCCATCGAGCTGCGGGTGTCCGGCGCGCTGGTGAGCCGCCCCTACGTCGAGATCACGCGCCGCATGGTCGCGGACTTCGGCGGCCGCATCGACGAGGTGGCCTGTGGCTTCGTGGTCCATCCCGCCGCCGGGTACCGCCCGCGGCCCTACGCGATCGAGCCCGACGCGTCGTCCGCGAGCTACCCGTTCGCGCTCGCGGCCGCCGCGGGCGGCGCCATCACCGTCCCCGGGCTCGGCCAGGGGGCGCTGCAGGGGGATTACCGGTTCCTCGAGATCCTGGAGCAGGCCGGCGCGCAGGCGATCCGGCAGGCCGACGCGACCACGGTGCGCGGCGGCGGGCGGCTGCGCGGCGTCGACGTCGACATGCACCACATCTCCGACACCGTGATGACGCTCGCGGCGATCGCCCCGCTCCTCGACGGGCCGACGACGATCCGGAACGTGGCGAACATCCGGATCAAGGAGACCGATCGCCTCGCCGCCACGGTCGCGGAGCTGCGCCGCCTCGGGCAGGAGGTGACCCACGGCGACGACTGGCTCCGCATCGAGCCGCGGCCGCTGACGCCCGCGCTGGTGCGGAGCTACAGCGACCACCGCATGGCGATGAGCTTCGCGATCCTGGGCCTCTGCCGGCCCGGCATCACCATCGAGGACCCGGCCTGCGTCGCCAAGACGTACCCGACATTCTGGGACGACGTCGCGCGGTGCCGCGGCGCGATCGACGCGGCGCCGAAGGGGTGACCGCGGGCTGCCGCAGGGGGGCGCGTCCCCCGCGGCGGCCTCCCCCGAGCGCCAGCGCCGGACACCGCCGCCTCCTCGAGCGCCCGTGCCCGGCGCGCCCGCGCCGGATGCCGCCGCCCCCGAGCGCCCGCGCGTGACGCGGGCTCCCGCTACTGGCACTCGTTCATGTGGCAGCGGCCGCTGCAGCACTGGATGTCGAGCGTGCACGGCGTCAGGCGGACGTTCTGGCAGCAGCGTCCGTCGACGCAGCTCATCGGGGAGGGGCAGGCGATGGTGCCGTCGCAGGCGCCGCCCGGCTCGATCACGCACCTGCCCGACTTGCACTCGAAGCCGTCGCAGCAGTCCGCGTTCTCGTCGCAGGCGCCGCTGCGTGAGCAGCATCGCCCGTTCGCCCCGCAATGGAGGGAGCGGCAGCACGGGCGCGCGGCGTCGCAGGCGCCCTGCAGCCCAGCGCAGCACTGGCCGAGGCCGATGTCGCAGTCCCCGTCGCAGCACTGCTCGGCGCGCGAGCAGCTCGCCCCGACCGCCCCGCAGGGGCCGCAGCCGTTCTCGCCGTGGCACACGAGCCCCGCGCAGCAGTCGCGCTCGCTGCCGCAGCGCGCGCCGTCGACGGAGCAGCACGCCCCGTCCGCGCAGGCGCCGCCGCAGCAGTCGCTGGCCACGGAGCAGACGTGCCCCGTGTTGAAGCACGCGTCCGGCTCGCACGTCCCGTTGCGGCACGCCCAGCCGTAACAGCAGTCGTCGGCGCGCTGGCACGCGCCGCCCGTCTGGTGGCAGGCGCACACCCCGTCGAAGCACCCGCCGTCGCAGCAGTCGTCGGGGCGCTCGCAGCGCTCTCCGGGCGCCTTGCAGGCGCAGCGCTCGTCGACGCAGTCGAGCGCGCCGCAGCAGTCGCCGGCCTCGCTGCAGGTATAGCTGACGTCCGCGCAGGCGCGGCAGGTCCCCTCGGCGCACTCGAGCCCGGCGCAGCACGGCTGCTCCGCCGAGCACCCCTGCTCGGCCTTGCGGCAGGCGAGGACGCAGGTGGCGCCGTTGCAGACGAGGCCGTTGCAGCACGTCGCCCCGTCGCCGCAGGGCGCCCCCTGCGCCGCGCAGCGCGAGGTGCAGGCGCCGGACGACGAGATCCCGTCGCTCGACCGCTCGCAGGTCAGCCCCTCGCAGCACGCGGCGCTGTCGGTGCACGCCTCGGCCTCGCGGTTGCAGCGCGGCGCGCCGCAGCGGCCCGCCTCGCACGCGAGCCCGTCGCAGCAGTCGGCGTCGCTCGCGCACTCGGCGTCCGCCGCGCGGCAGCCCCGGAGGCAAGCCCCGGCCTCGCAGCGCATCCCCGAGCAACACACGCCGTCCGACGAGCAGGCCATGCCGTGCGGCACGCACGCGCAGGTGCCCCCGAGGCAGCCGAACGAGCAGCAGTCGCCGTGCTCGTCGCACGCCTCCCCCTGCCGCCCGCAGTCCGGCCCCGGCTCCCACTGCGGGCTGCACCCGAGGGGCCAGGAGGCCGCCGCGACGCCCACCCAGAGCGCCGCGCCGAGCCACCCGAGCGCCGCGCCGCCCGCGCCTCGCCTCACCATTGATACCCTCCCATCGCGGCCATCTCGTAGACCGTGTCCGTGTTGTCGTGTCCTGAGAAGAGGAGCCCGAACGGCTGGCCGCGGAGCACCCAGCCCGAGGCAAAGCGGTACTCGAGGTGCCCCGACAGGCGCCCGATCACCGCGCGCGGGTGCGTCCACTCGCCGGGCCGGAACGGCATGTCGGGCATCTTCACCCAGGCGAAGGACGGCCCGATCCCGAGCGCGCCGCCGGCCCCGAGGCGGCCGTGCTCGTTGGAGACGAGCGCGGCGTCGATCTCCGCGGTGGCGAGGAGCGCGAGCTCGTGAATCTCCATCTCGCCGCTCGGCCCGAGGTCGTTCGCGAGCCCGCCGGGGAGCAGGTCCGACATCGATACCGAGTCGTAGGAGTACAGCGTCGAGAGATAGCCGCGCAGCGCGGTGCCGTGCACCCAGGGCACCTGCCAGCCGAGATCGAGGCGATAGCCGAGCACCTCGGCGCGGACCCAGGAGAAGCCGAGGATCGCGCGCGGGCCGCTGGTCGCCGGGAGCTTCGGCGCGGCGAAGACGTCCGGCGCGTTGCTCGCGTTGCTCGGGTGCGTGGGCATCGACAGGGCGCCGGACATGGGCGCCGGCGGCGCCTGCGCCAGGGCGAGGGCCGGCCATAGCGAGAGGGCCGCGAGCGCGAGCGCGAGCGCGCCCCGTGGAGAGGGACAACGTGAAGAGGACGCAGGCGTGGTGAGGGCCATTCCGAACCGGGCGCAACCTAATCGGAAGGCAGCTCAAAAGAAAATACCCAAGCAAGAAGATTGATCCGCCATCGCGCCGCGGGCGCGGGGGAAGGCGCGCCTTTTCATAGGAGTTTCGCGGCCATGGCGCGCGGGGAGGGGGACGGCCATCCCACGGGCTCTCGCGGCGGCTCATGCCGAGCGGTGCTGTGGGCGAAGGGAGCGAGTTTCGGCCGGGTTGCGGTCTGTTGTCGAGCGGGTGACCTGCGGCTTCCGGGATGACCGAGGATCGATGTGCGGCTCTGGGAATGACCGAGGATCGATGTGCGGCTTCCGGAATGACCGAGGATCGATCGTCGCAGGGGGCGGCCGACGAGAGCGCTCCCGGTGCGGCGCCGCGGCGCGAGCGCGCCGCCGCGCCGCGCGTGTGGCGGCGCACGGCCTTCGAGTTCGTTTGACATCAAACCAGTCCGTGCGAAACATCGCGGCCCATTCGGCGCGGGGCGCGCCCCTGTCCCGCGGCCGTGAACCCCGTGCCAGACCCAGGAGATGACGAAGTGAAGCGATCCCGATCGGGGATGACGATGGCGGCGCTCCTCGCGCTGCTCGTCGCGTTGCTCATGGTCTCGACGCGCGCGATCGCCGGGCCGCAGGACGGCCTGCCGCCGCCGCCCTCGGACGTGGACCGCTCGACGCCGCGGCGCGCGATGCGGCTGCTCATCGACGCGTCGCGCGACGGGCGCCACGACCTCGCGGCGTACGCGCTCGACCTGTCCGCGATCCCGCGCGGCGCCCAGGCGGAGCGCGGGCGCGAGCTCGCCGCGCAGCTCAAGTTCGTGCTCGATCAGAAGCTCTGGATCGTCTGGGAGGAGCTCTCGGACGAGCCCGAGGGCAACCCGGCCGACGGGCCCGGGCGCGACGAGATCGGGCGCATCCCGCTCGCGGACACCGCGGTCCCGGTCCTGCTGAACCGCGCCGCGGGCCCGGGCGGCGCGCCGATCTGGGTCGTCTCGCGCTCGACGCTCGCGGCCGTGCCCGAGCTCCACGAGGCGTACGGCCCCGGGCCGATCGCCGAGTGGCTGCCGCCGGTGCTCTCCCGGGTGCGCTTCCTGGAGCTCGCCGCGTGGCAGTGGCTCGGCCTCGTGGTCGCGCTGGTCGCCTCGGCGCTCGGCGGCCTGCTGCTCGGCGGCCTCGCCTCCGTCGTCGCCAGCAAGCTCGTGCGGCGGACCGACGTGCAGTGGGACGATCGGCTCTTCGACACCATCCGGGCGCCGGTGCGCGCGCTGCTCATGCTGGCCCTCGCGGGCGGCCTCGTCCGGCCGCTCCGCCTCGCCGCCCCCGCGCAGGAGGCGATCGACACGCTCCTGCAGACGCTGCTCATCGCCGCCGCGGCGTGGCTGGCGACGCGCCTCGTGCGCTTCGTCGGCGACACGGTGACCGAGCGCGCGGCGGCGCGCGTCGCGGACGCGGCGCTCGTCCGAGGCAGCCAGACCCGCGTGGCCATGCTCCAGCGCATCGCGAGCGTCGTCGTGGGCGTGGTGGCCGTCGCGCTGGTGCTGCTCCAGTTCGACGTGGTCCGGAAGGTCGGGGTCTCGCTGCTCGCCTCGGCCGGGATCGCCGGCGTCGTCGTCGGCTTCGCGGCGCAGAAGTCGATCTCCACGCTCCTCGCCGGCCTGCAGCTCTCCTTCTCCCAGCCGGTCCGCATCGGCGACACGGTGATCGTCGAGGGGGAATGGGGGTGGATCGAGGAGATCACGCTGACCTTCGTGGTCGTGAAGGTCTGGGATCTGCGCCGGCTCGTCGTGCCCATCACGTACTTCCTCGAGAAGCCGTTCCAGAACTGGACGAAGGTGTCGCCGGAGCTGCTCGGCACGGTCGTGGTCTACGCCGACTACACGGTCCCGGTCGACGTGATGCGCGAGGAGGTCACGCGGCTGTGCGAGGCCAACAAGGACTGGGACGGGAAGGTCGCGGGCCTCGTCGTGGTCGACGCGACCGAGCACACGATCGCGCTCCGGGCGCTCGTCTCCTCGTCCGACGCCGGCAAGCTCTGGGACCTGCGCTGCGCGGTGCGCGAGGGGCTCGTCCAGCGGCTCCAGTCGCTGGACGGCGGGCGTTACCTCCCGAAGGCGCGCGTTGCGCTCTCGGAGCAGGGGGAGGCGCGGCGCGCCCCGGGCGCGTCGGACGTGCTCGCGTCGCCGTGAGCTCCGGGCCGCCTGCTGGCCCGTCGTGGGCGTGCGGCCCGCGGCGGGCGTGCGGCCCGTCGTGGGATCGAGGCGAGCGATCTGGCCGGCCATCACGGCGGGCGCTGCGCGAGCAACTCGGCGAGCGGGACCGGCGGCGCTGAGGCGGCGGGGGATCGCGTCCGGAGCCTCGAGGAGCCGTGCCAGCAGGTCGGGGGAGACGCACCGGCAGCGCGGAGGAGCCGTGCCAGCAGGTCGGGGGAGTCGTACCAGCGGGTGCCGGTATGCGAGCCGAGGCTGCCGGCACGTGCCCGGGGCGTGCTGGCAGGCCATCGAGGTCTGCGGGCGCGCGCCCTGGGTCTGCTGGTGAGCGTCCCGGGATTGCGGCGAGTGCCCCGGGGTTGCTGGCGAGCGCCCCAAGGCTGAAAAGAAGTGAAACGATGTAGATGCGGCCGAATGCGAGCGGGATCCGGGCGAGAGTTGCCTCAATAGGCCCGACGCTGTTCTGCGTGTCCCAGGGGGTCGAGGTGGAGATCGGCAGGCGCAGCGGCCTTCCCGCGTTGAGGTCCAGCCAAGACGCAGGGCGGAAGGAAAAGAGAATAGTTTAATAATATCAATGGCGAATCGCCATGCCCGTCCGGTGTGACAGAAAAACGTATCTGCCCATCCTCCTGGGAAAACGACGCTAGTTCAACAACTCATCCACGCATCGAAAGAGCCGCCTTCACAGCCTGCAAGCCTCGTCGAGCGAAGTCGGCCGATCACGCGTGGATAAGCTCTTGACATGGGAATGCTTTTCAGGAAAATGTGCTGATTGTGCGAGCGATCTCACAGGCTCTGGACTCGGGGCGACGACCAGCCGCCGTCGCGGCTCAACCATTTTATTCACGTGCGCCGCAGGGAAGCGACTGACCTCACCCGGGAGCCGGATCGAGCGAACGGTTTACAAGAATCAGCGGTATGGTTGCTGCGTTTGTTGGATCTTTTCCGTGGGAGCGTTGAATGAAAAGACCTGAGTGGGTCCTGTTGATGCTGTGCGGAGCTGTCGTGAGCACAGGTCTGGGGTGTGTCGTTGAAGAAGACGCAGAGGTCCCCGAGCCCGTGGGCTCGGTCCAGGAGCTACTGAGCGTTGCCGTTGCGCTGGACATGGGTCCTTACAACGGCTGCGTGGCCCTCACCGACGGCACCGCGTATTGCTGGGGAAACAACGCCGGCGAGCTGGGCGACGGGACGACGAGCCCGGTCCAGGTGGCGGGGCTGACGAACATCGTCGATGTGGCGGGTGCCTACGCGCACTCCTGCGCGCTCGACAGCGCGGGAACCGTCTATTGCTGGGGGAGCAACGGATACGGCAAGCTTGGTGATGGAACGCGCACGGCCCACTACACGGCTGCGGCTGTCACGGGTGTGTCGAACGCTGTCGATGTCGTCACGGGATCCGAGCACAGCTGCGCTCTTCTCTCCTCGGGCTCCGTCACGTGCTGGGGGCAAGACCTGCACCTCCAACTCGGAGATCTGAACAACGCGACCGATAGCCCGAGCCCTGTGACCGTCAGTGGCCTCACGGACGCTGTGGCCATCTCCGCTGGAAACCAATACACCTGCGCCCTCCGCAGCACGGGCGGGGTCTCGTGTTGGGGCGAGAACTTCATCGGTCAGCTCGGCGACGGGACGACCACGAAGAGGTCCACGCCCGTGAGCGTAACGGGCATCACTGATGCTGTCGCCCTGGCCGCCGGCGGCCAGCATGCCTGCGCCATCCTTTCGGACAGCACCGTCAAATGCTGGGGCAGCAACTCCCAGGGCAAGCTCGGGACAGGCTCGACGACGCCTACCCACAGCACCACGCCGGTCTCGGTCTCCGGCATCAGCGATGCCGTTCAGATCAGCGCCGGCATCAGCCACACCTGCGTTGTCCGTACCGGTGGAGCTGTCTCCTGCTGGGGGGTGAACGGGAATCGCCAGCTCGGCGACGGCAGCGTCACGAACAGGTCGTCACCCGCCGCAGTCTCCGCCCTCAGCGACAGCGCGACCGTGGTCCAGGCAGGCGCGGTCTCCACCTGCGCGCTCGTATCGGGCGGGAGCGTCAAGTGCTGGGGCAGCGACCTCGACGGCCAGCTCGGCGACGGGCCCACGGTCAGTAGCGGGAGCCTCACGGCGGTCACCGTCGCGCTGCCCTGATGCGCTGACGCCGCCCGGAAGCGTCAGGGTCCGTCCTCCACGCCGGGGCTCGGCTTTGCCGGGCGCACCGGCGCGGGGGGCGCGGCACCGTGAGATGCCCACCGGGAGCTCGAAATCCAGACACGATCCGGAAGTCAAGGTCCTCGTGATGGCCGTCCCATCGTACAGCCGCGCTGCACGCGCTGGTTGACACGGGAAGCCGGGCTTGTCGGACCAGGCCATCCCTTCCGTGGGATCGCGCGCTCGGCTTTGCGGAGCCACCAGCGGCAGCCCTGGCCGCGCGAGGATCTCCCTCGCCGCCGCGGGCTCGGTCACGACACCTGAAAGGCGCGTCTCCCCGCCACGACCAGCACAGGAGAGAACGGCGACCTGATGGGTCCGCCGTAAGCGCCGCGCCCATGGGACCTGTGAAAGGCCCTCCATGCGACAAATCTGGTCAACCCGACACGTCGCGCCGCGCCACGGGCTGCGCCGGCGGCTCCGGCTCCCTGTGGAACATCCCGGCGAGGAGGCGCTCCGCCGCGTCGGCCAGGATGTCGCGCGAGAGCCGGGTCTCCTCGCTGAAGAAGCGCGTGGCCACGCCGGCGTCGAGCGCGTGCGCGGCCACGAGCGCGAACGCCGCCGCCTCGTCGAACGTCGCCTCGGCGGTCAGCACGCGCTTGCCCGGCAGGAGATCTTCCTGATCGAAGCGGCCCTCCCAGCGCTCGCCCAGCGTGACCGAGAAGTACTGCGCGGCCACGTTCCCCGGGCGGGCCATGTGCGAGGCGGCGACCACGGCCCGCAGGCGCGCGCGCTCCTCCGGGGTCATCTGCTGCTTCCAGGCCTCGACCGTGGCGTGCATCGTCTCGATCTGGTCGCGCGCGGCGTCCTCGGCGTTCTGCAGGACGTCCGGCGTCTGCGCGCGGGTGAAGGCGGCCAGCGCCTCGGGCGCCGCGCTGCCCGTGGCCATCGCCTCGTCGAGGAGCGCGGCCGAGCCGTCGAGGATCCGGCGCTGCCGGGCGAGCTGCTCCGGGGTGAAGCCGCGGCGGTCGAGGTCGCCCAGCGCCGCGGCGATGTGCTGCCGGAGCGCGGCGAGCCGGCCCCGCGCGGCGTCGTCGAGCGCGCCCCGGCGGCCGAGGAGGAGCGCGTGGACCGCGAGGGGGACGTGCGCGACCGCCTTGAGCTCGTGGTAGCGCCGCGTGCGCGCCGGGCCCTCGAAGCGCCGGCCGCCGCGCCGCAGGACGAGGCGGTCGTCGATCTGGGCGATGACCGGCTCGATGTCCGCGAGGACGGCGTCGCGGCGCGCGGCGTAGGCGTCGAGGGAAACCTGGTTGAGGGCGGCGAGCGGGTCGGAGGGAGCCAGCATGGGCGAAGCCTGGTTGAGGGCGGCGAGCGGGTCGGAGGGAGCCAGCATGAGCGAAGCTTGGTGTGCACGCCCGCCTCGCGCCCTGCGCTCGAGGGCGGGGCCGCGCGCTCGCGCCCCCGCCGGTCACGATCCCGCGATCACGGGGCCCCGCGCTCGACCGTGAGGCGCGGGCGAGCCCGAGGCGCGGGCTTCAGATCGGGTGCGCTGCGCGGTCGCCCGCCTGCAGCCCGGCGCCCGCGACCTCGGGGCTCGTGGTCTGCGCCTCCGGCTGGCTGGTCGCGAGGCCGAGCCCGAGGCCCACGCCCACGGCGGCGAGGCCGGGCAGCGCGAGCCAGCGGGGCACGTCGAGATCCAGCGCCTCGTCGAGCGAGAGGCGCCCCGGACCCGTGAGGATCAGCGCGGTCGCGATGGCCATGTTCGTCACGGGCAGCTCCGCGCCGCCGCTCGTGACCCAGATCGGCTTGTGCCAGTGCACCTTCGCCGTGGCCATCCCCATGGAGGCGAGGATGCCGAGCGGCCCCGCCGGGCCGAGGAAG
This sequence comes from Sorangium cellulosum, assembly GCF_004135735.1. Classification (GTDB taxonomy): domain Bacteria; phylum Myxococcota_A; class Polyangia; order Polyangiales; family Polyangiaceae; genus Sorangium; species Sorangium cellulosum_F. The sequence goes on from NZ_CP012670.1 coordinate 3,620,330, forward strand.
CCGAGCGACGTGAGCAGCCCGCCGCCGAGCTCGGCGAGCCCCCCGAGCGCGGCCCAGACGCGGGCGGGGCGCATGCCCATCGACTCCAGCCACATCGCCGTGCCGTCGAAGCCGTGGCCGCCGAACCAGCCGAGCAGCTTCTGCGCGCCGTGCCCGGCCAGGAGCCCGCCCGCGGTCGCGCGGAGCACGAGGAGCCCCACGTCGGCCAGGCTCGACCGCTTCCTTCCGAACCTCATTCCACCCAGCATCGATTGACCTCCCTGCGACGGCGCCACGCGCGCCGCGCGACGGGATGCAACGCGGGCGCCAGGCGGCGCGCTGCGGGGCGATCACAGCGAGCGTGACGCCGAGCGCTCTCCGCCGCTACCGCGACAGCATGAGCTCCATGGGCTGGGGCTCCGGCGCGCCGGGCTTCCGGGGCTGCGGGGCCGGCCTCGGCGGCGGGAGCACCGGCCGCTCGGACGGCATCCCCACCTCCGGCGGCGGCGCGTGCCGCGGCGGGAGGGGCGGCGGCAGCGTGGCCGGCGGGCTCGTCGGCTCGGGCAGATCGGCCGCGGTGAGCTGCCGCGTGCTGCCGTCCCCGGACAGCGTGGTCTCCGTCGCGTCCGCATGGGCCTCGGCGCGCTCGAGGACCCGCAGGAGATTCCCGCCCAGCATCTTGAGGATATCCCTGTCCGAGTAACCGCGGCGGACGAGCTCCAGCGTGATGTCCGTGGACCCGTCGACGCCGGCGAGCCCGCCCTGGCGCACGTCGACCCCGTCGAAGCTGGAGCCGACGCAGACATGATCGACCCCTGCGATCTTCACCACGTGATCGATGTGGTCCACGATCCGCGAGAGCGGCGGCGGCGTCAGCGGCCCCTCGTGGGCCTCGAGCTTCTCGAGCTCCTCGCGGAGCGCGCCCGCGTCGCCCGGGGACCTCTCGCCGAGCGCCGCGAGGTGCGCCCCGTGCTTCTGCAGGAAGCGCGCGGACTGCTCCGCGTACGCCTCGTCCAGGAAGAGCGCCCAGGCGTTCACCATGACGAGGCCGCCGTTCTCCGCGATCGCGCGCAGCATGTAGTCGTCGAGCGGGCGGCGGTGGTGGCCGGCGGCGGGCATCGACGACGAGGTGATGACCGGCGCCTTCGCCACCTTCATGACGGCCTGGAACGTGCTGCCCGACGCGTGCGAGAGGTCGACCAGCATGCCGAGCCGTTGCATCTCGCGGACCACGGCCTCGCCGAAGGGGGAGAGGCCGCGGTGGCGGACGGCCCCGGGCTCGAGGGCGCCTCCCGCGGAGTCGGCCCAGTCGTTCGTGGTCGTGTGCGTGAGCGCCATGGCGCGGACGCCGAGGCGGTAGAACGAGCGCAGCGCAGGGAGGGAGTTCTCGACGGCGTGCCCGCCGTCGATGCCCAGGAGCACGGCGACCCTGCCCTCGCGCTGGGCGCGGCGCACGTCCCTGGCCTTGCGCGCGAGCACCAGGGTCGCGCGGTGGCGCTCGATCTGCCGGTGGGTCGCGTCGATGAGGTCGAGCGCGCGGCGCGCGGCGCTGCCGTCGAGCGGCGAGGGCGCCTGCCCCGACGGCGGGTCGACGCGGATCGGGAAGAACACGCCGGTGACGCCCGTCGCCTTGAGCCCGGCGAGCTCCGCGGCCGTCGCGTCGTGGCCCGGGCCCACCCGATCGAGCGAGCCGCGGAGGAGCAGCGAGGGCGCGCCGCTGTGGCCGTCCACGAGGATCGCCCTGCGTCGCAGCCGCGCGGCCCGCTGCTCCGGCGTGTCGGGGGCCACGGGACTCCCCGTCTCGTCGAACGCGGCCCCGGTCCACGGCGCGATCTCGTCGGCGCCCGGCGCGAAGAAACCCGGCGCGTCGGCGGGCGCAGCGGGAGGAACGCAGGCCGCGAGCGCCGCGGCGGCGAGGAGCGCGACGGACAGGGAAGTGCGCATGATCGGACCCTATCACGCGCGCTCGGCGCGCGGGCGGTCCGAGTAAAACTCCGTCGGCACGAGAAGCCGGCCGTGGATGCGCCGCGATCCTTCGACGGAGACGACGACGTGTTGCCGTGTGCCGCCAAATCTCCGACGCACCGAGAATGTCAGCGGCCTGCGGGGTCCAGGTGATTGATTCCGGGCTGATCTCGCAACCGGGGCGTGAGAGAAGCCCTTCGTGTCACGGCCGGGAGGCAAACCGCCGGCGCCGGGGACAAGGGTCCAAGCGAGGTATTCCATGAAGCGACCGAATCTCTTGATCTGCTTCTCGCTCACCGCCGGGCTCCTGGCATGCGGGTCGAGCGGCTCCAGCTCCAGCGGCGAGGACGGCGGCGCGGGCGGCGCAGGCGGGCAGGGCGCCGGGACGGGCGGCGCGGGCGCGGCCGGCACGGCCTCCGGCGGCGGCAGCGGCGCGGGCACCGGCGGCGTGTCCGGCGCGACGGGCGGCCCCGGAACGGGCGGCGGCGCCGCGACCGGCACGGGCGGCGGCGCCACCGGCGCCGGCGGCGCCGGGACGGGCGGCGGCGAGGACGCGCCGACGGGGTTCGCGCAGATGGAGGACCTCGACCGCGGGGTCGTGGCCGTCCCCGCGGACGGCGGCATCTACGTCGGCTGGCGCCTGTTCGGCTACGATCGCGACGACATCGCCTTCAACGTCTACCGGGACGGCGAGAAGGTCAATGACGCGCCGATCACCGACTCGACGAACTTCGTGGATCGCGGCGGCTCGCCGGGCTCGGTCTACTCGGTGCGCCCCGTCGTCGGCGGCGGCGAGCGGGGCGAGTCGGAGACCGCGGCCGTGTGGAAGGATGGATATCTGTCCATCCCGACGCCGCCGCCGCCCGCAGGGGACGGCTATTCGTACACGAGCGGCGACGGCAGCGTGGGCGATCTGGACGGCGACGGGCGGTACGAGATCGTCCTCAAGTGGGACCCGTCGAACCTCCAGGACAACTCGAAGGCCGGCCGCACCGGCAAGACCTACCTGGACGCCTACTCGCTCGACGGCGAGCGGCTCTGGCGCATCGATCTCGGCGTGAACATCCGGGCCGGAGCGCACTACTCGCCGTTCCTCGTCTACGATCTCGACGGCGACGGGAAAGCGGAGGTGGCCGTCAAGACCGCGCCGGGGACGCGCGACGGGACGGGCGAGTTCCTGCGCAAGGGGCCCGCGGCCGGCGACGACGACGCCAGGGATTACCGCAACGGCGACGGCTACATCCTGACCGGCCCGGAGTACCTCACCGTGTTCTCCGGAGAGACCGGCGAGGAGCTCGCCACGGTCGAGTTCCAGGTGGGGCGCGGCGACGTGTGCTCGTGGGGCAACAACGAGTGTTACGGCAACCGCGTCGACCGCTTCGTCGGCACGATCGCGTTCCTCGACGACACCGGGCGCCCGAGCGCGGTGTTCGGGCGCGGCTACTACGCGCGCACCACGCTGTCGGCCTGGAACTACCGCGACGGGGCGCTCACGAACCTCTGGACGTTCGACTCGAGCTCGAGCCGCGAGGACGGGGCGTTTGGCGGCAAGGGCGTCCACGGCATCAGCGTCGCGAACGTGGACGACGACCCGCAGCAGGAGATCATCAACGGCGGCGCCACGTTCGACAATGACGGCACGGGCCTCTGCGCGGTGGACTACTACGCTCACGGCGACGCGCTGCACGTGACGGATCACGTCCCGTCGCGCCCCGGCCTCGAGGTGTTCCAGCCGTACGAGGCCGAGGGCGTGCCTGCCTATGCGATGCGGGACGCCCGCACCTGCGAGGTCCTGTGGCGGGGGCCGAACAGCACCAGCGAGGGGCCTGGCCGGGGTGTGGCGGCGGACATCGATCCGAACAACCCCGGGAGCGAGGCCTGGGTCAACAACAGCAGCCTGCTGAGCGCCACGACCGGCAAGGAGGTCGGGAGCCGCCCCTCGTCGACCAACTTCCTCGTCTGGTGGGACGCGGACCTGAGCCGGGAGCTGCTCGACAGCAACGGCATCCGCCAGTACGACCGCGAGGGGGAGGGCCTCACCGCCCAGGGCTGCTCCTCGATCAACGGCACGAAGAGCACGCCGACCCTCAGCGCCGATCTCCTCGGCGACTGGCGCGAAGAGGTGATCTTCCGCTGCGGCGACGCCCTCCGCATCTTCACCACGAACCAGGTCGCGAAGGACCGGATTCACACCCTCATGCACGATCCGCAGTACCGCGTGGCCATCTCGTGGCAAAACAGCGCCTACAACCAGCCGCCTCACCCGAGCTTCCACATCGGGGAGGGGATGGCGCCGGCGCCGAAGCCGGATATTCACGTGCGCTGACGCGCCCTGAACGAGCGACGGAGCGCGCCGCTCACCGCCGGGCGCGCCGTGCGCGCGTGCGTCGCGGCGCGCTCCTCCAGGGGGACCCGGCTTTCCAGCCTGCCGCCGGGGCGTTGGCGACGCCGGTTGCACCTTGGCCTGCGCCCACGCGCACGTGGGCCTCGCCACCCGGCGCGAGGGGGGCCTGGACGACGCCGGTTGCATCCTTCGCCTGCGCCCGCTATCGCGTTGGCCTGCTGCGAAAGGGAGGCGTGCCCCCGTGGATCAAACCAAGCGCGAACCCGCTCGAGACGGCGAGCAGAACCCGGCCCAGGTCGTGGTGGTGATGCTGATCGTGGCCTTCGGCGCGCTCGCGCTCCCGTGGATGGTCCTGCGCAAGCTGGACGCACGGTCGCAGGTGAGCCCGCCGACTGTCCCAGGCGTCACGGCCGAGGAGCTCGCCCAGGGAGGCAAGATCTATCACCGCGCGTGCTCCAGCTGTCACGAGGCGAGGGGAGAGGGGCGCCCCGGGCGCTATCCTCCGCTGGTCGGCGCCTCGTGGCTGCTCGAGGACAAGGAGACGCCGATCCGGCTCACGCTGCTCGGCGTCAACGGGCCGATGGAGGTGAACGGCGTGACGTACAACGACGTGATGCCCAACCACGGCGTGACGCTGACGGACGAGGACGTCGCGCTGGTGCTGACCTACGCCCGGTCGAGCTGGGGCAACAGCGCGCCCGCCATCACGAAGGACGAGGTCGCGAAGGTGCGCGCCTCGCTGGGAGACCGGCTGACGCCGTGGGCCGGCGGCGCGGAGCTCGCCGCGGTCCGGACGACCCGCATCCTCCCCTAGAGCGACGGTCGCCCGCTTCGGATACGGGCCCACCTCGGCGTTTTCGGTGCTCGGCGTACGTGAGTACGCCTGCGCGCCGAAAACGCCGATCTGGGCCCGTCTCCTGTGCGGGCGACCGCCGCTCTGCGACGCCAGGGGACGGGGAGGGGGGAGAGCCAGAGCGGAGCAGGCATGGGCATGCGCATGACAGGTTTCCGTCGCGTGCGTGCGGTTGACAGGTGTGGTCGTCCTTGCTTCTCTCCGATCGAGATGGCTTTGGAGGCTCGGATGGCGCTGTGTCGAAGGGGTCTTTCTCGTGGATTGCCACTCTCCGTGGTGGCCCTGAGCCTCGGGCTCGCGGCCGGGTGTGGGGTGAGCTCGTCGTTCGTCCCGACCGCGGCGAGCCCGCGCGCCATGCAGCCGAGGCCGGTGGAGGACGTCGAGGTGTTCCTCAGCCGGCCCGACCTGCCTCTCCGGGAGGTCGGGATGATCGAGGTCCAGCAGGACGTCTTCAACCACGCCAGCGCCAATGCGCTCGTGGGCGAGCTCCGTCGCACCGCCGCGCAGGCCGGATGCGAGGGGGTGCTCATCTCCGGCGCGAACGACGGCGTCTTCGGCCATGGATCGGTGAGTGACGGCTACGGGAGCATGCACACGCGGACCCTGAAGGGGTACCGCGGGACGTGCCTGGTGTTCACGGACACCCGGCAGCACGAGCCGCCGCGCGGGGGCGGCGGGTTCGTGTTCGGCACCGACGTCGCGACGAACGAGGCGGCGTGCGCGCGCGCCTCCCGGACGTGGAGCGCCGGCGAGCCCGGGAAGTTCACGTGCAGCGGCGCGCTCGCGGACGTCGGGATGAACGCGAAGGCGGTCCTCGGCTTCTGCGCGGATCGCCTCTGCAGCGTCGAGCTGAAGGCGGTGCCGAAGGGGCGCGACGCCGCCGCGTGGCGGAGCGAGCTGCGGGAGCTCCGCGCGGCGCTCCAGCGCAAGTACGGCCGGCCCGCAGGCCAGGAGGGGGTCGAGCCGCCCGACTGCACGTCGGGTGACGCGGAGGCCGAGCTCTGCTTCATGTCCGGTACCTTCACGCGCGCCATCCGGTGGGGGTGGCCGACCGGGGAGCGGATCGAGCTCGTCCTGTCGTTCTCCCAGCAGCGCGACGGCGAGGTGGTCTATCGCACCTCGGAGCTCCTCGTCTCGTACAAGAAGGGAGCCCCGCTCCCGCAGACCGCGCGCGCGTCTACCCACGAAGGTCTGTGAGCGCGGCGCGCGCCGTCGCCGCGAGCGCGGCGCGAGGTCACCCTTCGAGGTAGGAGCCGAGCTCGCGCTGCCGCGAGCGCATGCGGAGCTTCTCGAGCAGCTTCGCCTCGATCTGGCGGATGCGCTCCCGCGTCAGCGAGAAGGAGCGCCCGATCTCCTCGAGCGTCTCGTCCTCGTTGCCGTCGAGGCCGAAGCGGCGCCGCAAGAGCTCGCGCTCGCGCGGCTGCAGCGAGTCGAGCAGCTCGCGCGTCTGCTCGATCAGGCGGCGCCGCGCCACCATGTCGGCGGGCGTCGGCTCCTGGTTGGCCAGCAGATCGCCGAACCGGGTGTCGCCCTCCTCGCCGACGGGGGCGTCGAGGCTGAGCGGCTCCATCGCGAGCTCGTCGATCACGCGCACCTTCTCCACCGGGAGGCCGCTGCGCTCCGCGACCTCCTCGACGGTCGGCTCGCGCCCGCGCTCCTGCACCAGGTCGCGCCGGGCGCGCACCACCTGGGTCCGGATCGCGGTGAGGTGGACCGGCATGCGGATCGGCTTGCCCTGGCTGAGGATCGCCCGCTTGATGGCCTGCTTGATCCACCACGCGGCGTAGGTGCCGAAGCGGTGGCCGCGGCGGTACTCGAACCGGTCGGCGGCGCGGATCAGGCCGAGGTTCCCCTCCTGCACGAGGTCGAGCAGCGGCACGCCGAAGCGCTGGTGCTCCCGCGCGATGGCGACCGCGAGGCGGAGGTTCGCCTGCACGAGCTCGGACTTCGCCTGGGCGACGGCGCGGCGCGCGCGGGCGATCGCGGCGAGCGTCCCCTCGATCGACGCGCGCTCCGCGCCGCTCGCCTCGGCCGCCGCCGCGCGCAGGCTCCGCTCGATGCGCTCCTCGAAGGCCGGATCGAGGCGCAGCTCCGCGAGGTCGGCGAGCGCGATCGCCGCGTCCTCGACGGGCGCCTGCTGCGCGACGAGCGCGCGGGCGAGATCGAGCAGCGCCGCGAGCCGCGTCGCGCTCGCGTCCGCGTCCGCGTCGGCGTCGTCGGTCTCGCACAGCAGATCGCGCAGGCTGAGCGCCCCGACCTGGACGTCCTCCGCCGTCCAGGCGAGCTCGCGCAGCGCGACCGGCGAGCGGACCCACGCCTCGACGCGCGCGCGCTCGCCCGCCTCGATGCGACGGCCGATCGCGACCTCGCCCTCGCGCGTGAGCGGCTGGCTGCCGGCGAGCGATCGGAAGTAGAGCTCGGTGGCGCCGAGCGCGGCCTGCGGGCCCGCGGCGCTCCCGCGGCGCGCCGGAGCGCGCTCGCCCCCCTGGCCGCCCAGGGAGTCGATGAGGACGGGATGACTCGATTCGGGCTCGCTCGCCGAGGGCGAGGAACGGGACATCATTCAGTGCGCTCCAGTGTTGCCGCCGCGTCGTGCGTGACCCCGAAGGGTACAGGGGGGCACGATCGAGAGGCGCCTCGATATCCTATCCACTGAGAACGTAAAGAGGAAATCGGAACCGCCACGGCTCCGGGCGAGCTCTGGATGTGTTCCACCCTGCGCGACGCGCCTCCGCTCCGGGGGCCGGTGGCAGGGGCCCGGCGGTCCGCCGCCGGGATGGAAGCCCACGGCCGGGAGGAGCAGGCCGTCCTGGAAAGCGCGCGGAGAGCGCGCGCCGGGCGCTGCCGCGCCATCAGGTTTGCAAGGCGCGATCGCAAGAGCGAAAGGGGTCGGGGCTCCGCCTAGGGGTAACCCAGCAGAACGAGTAGGGGCAGCACCTGGCCCACGTCCTGCAATGCCTACAGGACGGAGCGCCCGTGACGGTTCCCCCCCCACCGTCGAATGGGCGCTCCGTTTTTTTTGTGCTCCCTGAGGGCTTCGGTGGCCGGACGGCCGAGCGCGCCGGGGTCGGAGCTCCGCCCCGAGCCGGGCTGCCCCGGGGCTGGGCACGCCTCCGGCAGCGGCGCCGGCGGGAGGAGGGGGCGTCGTGAGCGTCCCATCCGACGGGGCGCGTCGCGCCGGGAGCCTCCCGCTCGTACCGGGGGCTCTACGTGCCGCAGAGCGGGACCGTGTGCTCGCCGTCGATCGGCCAGTGCTGGTCTCCGACGCCGCTCAGCCTCACGAGCAGCGACGTCTCGTCGCTGCTGACGATCTCGAGCGTGTCGTCCTCGGGCTCCTCCACGTCATCCTCGGTCTCGTCGGGCGCCGTGGGGTCCGGGGTGTCACCCCAGGTCCCGCCCTGAATGGGGTCGAGCCATATCTCATGACACCCGCTGCTCATCATCATGGCCATTGCTCCAAGAGCCATCATCCATCGTTTCATTCGATCGACCTCCAGATCGGGTTCCTGAGGTGAAGTCCTCCTGGAGGGCGACGACGGCTCATCAGCGCCAACCAAAATCGACGCCGGCCGACGAGAGCACGAACGGTTTGCCCCACGTGGCCGCCTCGCGCTGCGCGAAACGGATCGAGACGCCGTGCGCGATCATGCCGGTGAGGACATCGGCGCGGACGCGGAACATGGGTGTCACGGCATCGGCCAGCCCGAGGCGCACGAAGGGGCTCGCGGTCACGGCGGAGGAGGCGCGCCCGAGGTAGCCCGCGCCGGCCACCCCCGTGCTCCGGAGCCAGACGGCCGAGGCGCCGAGGTCCACCGAGCTGGTCCACCGGCTCGCGCGCGTGGACACGGCGAAGCGCACCCCGCCGCCGGCGAGCAGGACCGCGAGATCGGCGCTGCCCTCGGGCCGCTCGATCCGGGCGCCGAGGATCGGGATCGCCACGAGCCCGACCACGCCGACATGCTCGCGCGGCATCCAGGCGAGGCCGAGACCGACGCTCGCCGTCGCGCCGAGGCCGCCCGGGCTGAGCAGCACGCCGGGCGCGAGCGAGAGGCGGAGCGCCGACGCCGGCCCCTCCGCGGGCGCGGCGGGCGCGGGGACGCGCATTTTCTCGCGGATCTCGGGCGTCGCGGGCACCTCGCCGGGAGGGGGCGTCGGCAGCGCGGCCTCGAGCAGGCTGGCGCGCAGGAGCTCGACGACGCGGAGCGCGAGCGCGGCGTCGCGGTCGGGCGTGCCGCCGTCGTCCTCCATCTCGCGGAGGACGGTCTTGCCGGTGACCCGATCGGCGATCCACACCTCCACGCCGCGCTCCGAGGGGACGGCGCGGATCGCGGCGAGCGCGCCGACCTCGCGCGCCGAGGCCTCCAGGGAGGCGCGCTGGCGCGCCAGCGCCGGGTTCCGGTTGCGCGGTTGCGCGGGCCCATGGAACGCGCACCATGGAGGGCGGCAGGTTGACAAACCAGACGCCGTATGATTGTCCTCCACTCTCCAGGAGCGTGCGCTATGTTCCCTCGATCCATCTTCCTTGTCGCCTCCGTGCTCGCCGCCCTGGCGTGCTCGGCCGAGCCCGCCAGCAACGGCGACTCGCCCTCTGGTTCGGGCGGCAACGGCGGGACGCCCGCGAGCGGCAGCGGCACGAGCAGCAGCGAGAGCAGCAGCAGCGGGGATGTGCCCGACTTCCTCGTCACGGTGGGCGGCGGTGAGGACGGGGGCGGCGGGGCCGGCGGCAGCGAGTGCAGCAGCGTCCTCCAGGTCGTCTATCGCGACTTCAAGGAGTCGCACCCGGATTTCGAGATGGACTTCAGGGGCGATGTGGTCCGTCGAAAGCTCCTGAAGCCGGAGCTCGACGCCGAGGGGAAGCCCCAGTTCCTCGACAGGGTGGGCTGCGCCGCGGAGCTCACGACCCCGCTCGACTGCAGGGACGCGGGCCTCAACCAGCCCGTCATCATGAGCGCGGAGAGCTTCGACCAGTGGTACCGGGACGTGGAGGGGGTGAACATGACCTTCACCAAGGAGCTCGAGCTCGAGGAGTCGCCGCCCGGCTCGGGGCAGTATGTCTTCGATAGCACGGACTTCTTCCCCCTGGCTCCGGACGAGGGGTTCGGGATCACGCCGCCCAACCACAAGAACCAGAACTTCCTCTTCACCACCGAGATTCACCTGAAGTTCGGCTACGTGGCAGGGCAGAAGTTCAGCTTCCGCGGCGACGACGACATGTGGATCTTCATCAACGGCAGGCTCGCGCTCGACCTCGGCAGCATGCATGGCCCCGAGTCGGGGGTCATCGACTTCGACGCGCAGGCCTCCGCGCTGGGCATCGTCCCGGGCAACAGCTACACGATGGATATCTTCCACGCCGAGCGCCACACCGACGGCTCGAACTTCCACATCGAGACCAACATCTCCTGCTTCACGCCCGTCGTCGTGCCGCGGTGAGGCGCCGGGAGGCCGGCCGCGCCTCCCGATCTCCCCGTCACGCGCGGCGTCATCCCCTCACGTCCGTTCGGAACAAAGCCGCTTTGACGACGTGACGAGCGGCGCCGCCGCGACGCGCGATCGCTGCTCGCGGACAGCCCTCTCTCGGGCCTCGAGGCCCCGCGCGCCTTGAACGAGCGCGAGCCGCCGTGGCATGATCTCCGCTCGTTTCAAGGGGGGGAGCATGAGCGTGCATCACGTCGCGCTGGCGACGGCGGATCTGGCGGCCACACACCGCTTTTATACACAGGTCATGGGGTTTCGCCTCGTGAAGGTGTTGACGACGCCTTACGAGGGGAGCCGCGACGGCGGCTGGGCGAGGCACGCCTTCTACGAGACGAGCGAGCCTGGCGGCTCGCTCCTCGCCTTCTGGGATCTCCACGAGGAGGCGCTGCGGGGGCGCTTCAGGACGGACCTCTCCACGGCGCTCGGGCTGCCGGTGTGGGTCAATCACGTGGCGTTCACCGCGCCGACAGAGGCGTTCTACAAGGAGATGCTCGCGCGGTGGCTCGCGCACGGCCTGACGGTGACCGAGGTGGATCACGACTTCTGCCGCTCGATCTACACGATGGATCCCAACGGCATCATGATCGAGCTCTGCCAGACGCTCCGGTCGTTCACGGCGGAGGAGCTGGCCGACGCGGAGCGCTTGCTCCTGGATCCCGCGCCGGCGATCGAGGCTCCGCCTGCCGTCGTCATCCACAGGCCGGAGGCACGGAGGTGAGCGCGCCCCTGCTCGACGCGATGCTGGGGCACGGACGCCGTCCCGCGCTCCTCGGCTACTGGCCCTCTCCCGAGGACGAGCCGGCCGTGCCCGTCGGACGGGAGCCGGTCGTGGCCGTGGGGAGCGACGGCGCCGTGGTGCGGGGCCTGCTCTGGACGCCGCCGGGCGGCAGGTTCAAGGTCGCGGTGGTCCTGTCGCACCCGCGGGCGGATTTCTCGGTGCATTACCTCTGCCCGCTGCTCGCGGCGCGCGGCTACGGGGCGCTGGGGTTCGCGACGCGCTACGCGAACAACGACACCGATTGCCTGCACGAGAAGGCGGCGCTCGACGTCATGACCGCGGTGGAGGCGGCGCGGGCGCGGGGCGCGGAGGCCGTGGTGCTGCTCGGCAACTCGGGGGGCGGCGCGCTGCTCGCGATGGCGGAGTCGACCGCGGCGGCCGAGGGGCGGAGGCTGGGCGACGCGTTCGTCGGGGTGGCCGCGCACCCGGGACAAGGGGTGTTCCTGGAGCAGGCGATCGATCCCTCGGTGGTGGACGAGGGAGATCCGCTGTCGGTCGATCCGTCGCTCGACATGTACGATCCGGACAACGGGTGGCGGCCGTGGCCGGAGCCGTGCCGGTACGAGCGCACGTGGCTGCTGCGCTACCGGTCGGCGCAGCGGGCGCGGGTCGCCCGCATCGACGCGCTGGCGCGGGCGGCGCTCGAGGAGCAGGCGGAGGCGGGGGCGGCGCTGCAGGGGATGGAGCGAGGGCACCCCGGCTGGGGCGCGCTGCGGCGGCGGAGCGCGCACGGGCGGTACTTGCTGGTGTACCGGACCGTGGCCGATCCGGCCTACCTGGACCTGACGATCGAGCCCGACGACCGGGCGCCCGGGTCGATCTTCGCGTTTCCGGACCCGTTTCAGGCGAACTACGGTCACGGGGGCGTGGCGCGGACGCTGACGGCCCGCGCGTGGCTGTCGACCTGGTCGAGCCTGTCGTCGCGGGCGCGGCTCGCGGACCACCTGCGCGCGGTGACGATCCCGACGCTGATCGTGCACGCGACCGCGGACACGGAGATAAGGCTGCGGCAGGCGCGGGAGATCTTCGACGCGAGCGCGGCGTCGGACCGGAGCTACGTGGAGCTCCAGGGGGCGACGCACTACCTGCACGGGCGCCGGCAGGAGGTGGCGGAGCTGATCGCGGGCTGGATCCGCGAGCGCCTGGGGTAGGCGATCGCGGGCGCGGGCGGGGGCGGCGCGAGGCGTCAAGGTGGCGCGCCGCGCCGGCCGCGCGCAGCCAGCAGGGGCCTGCCGCTCCGGCACGCCTGCCGCTCCGCCACGCCGCAGCGGCAGGCGTCGAGGCGAGGGGGCGGCGCGGGCGTGCGGCCGCATGCTCTTCACGAGCTCGATGAGGCGCTCTTGACACGCTCCCCCGATCCATGGCCGCTTCCGCCGTGGTATTGCCCGAGCTTGGAGGGAGGAGCGCCATGCGTGTGAGGAGCCTCGAGATCCACGACCTGCGTTGCTTCCGCGGCAAGCACGTCCTGGATTTCTCGGATCCAGTCACGGGCGATGCGCGCGATCGCGTCGTCCTCGTCGGAAGCAACGGGTCAGGAAAGACGACGGTTTTCGACGTCATCGAAGCGATGCTCGCGCTCCTCGTCGAGCCGGAGAGCCCGGCGCCGATCCTGGACGAGGCGGGGCTCGTCGTGCTCACGATCGAGCAACTGAATGGCGATCGCTTGCAGGGCGAGCAGTACCGGGAGCGGCTTGTCTACGGCAAGACAGAGTACTCGTCCAGGCGCCACATCACTGGCACCGTTTACCTGAAGAAGGGCGGCCAGGCGGCGAGCCGCTGGTCCGAGACCAGCAGCGCTGAAGCATTGCGTCTTCACGCGAGAGAGGTGGATCAGGGGAAGGCTGTGCCTCTCGGCGGTCTCATTTACTTCCCCCATGATCGCGAGCTCCGCCCCGTTCGCGGCGGAACCATCGAGCCACCACCCGACGACCTGCGGTGGATCTCCCGGTACTCCCCGGCGAACCAGTGGACCGGCTCTCTCGAGCAGCTCTGGGTCTGGCAGAATTACTTGGACCTGGAGCGAAAGAGCCGGGGGGAGGTCACGGGGGAGCTCGCGGGGTCGGTCGAGCTTCTTCAGGAAGCGCTGGGCCCCGGGCGCACGATCTTCGTTCGCGAGGGAAGGGTGCGCGTGACGGCGCCGTGGAAAGACGCATCGGGAAGACCCGCGGAGGTGATGCTCGACCAGCTGCCCTCGGGCGAGCGACAGTGCGTGATGCTTCTCGGCGAGCTCGCGCGGCGCAAGCGGCAGCGCGGCGTCCTGTTCATCGACGAACCTGAGATCAGCATGCATCCGACGCTGCAACGTCAGCTCCTCTCGCAGCTCCGCCGCGTCGCGCGACTCCTGGATATGCAGGTATTCCTGGCGACGCACTCCCCAGAAATCGTGCGGAGCGTTCCGTCGGGGGAGGTGAGGAGCCTCGACTATCCGGAGAGCCGCTTCGACGTGGCCGACGAGGACGCCCGATGAGCGGCTACAAGAGCCTCGACGAGCTCGAGGTCGTGCTGCGAAGCGGCGCTGGTATCGCGATCATCTGCGAGGGCGAGGATTACCGGGAGGACGAGTTCTTCTACAAGGAGTGGTTCGGCCATCTCGGACGGAGCGTGACGTTTCACGCTCAGGATGGCTGGAAGTGTGTGCAGGACGCCGTGATGGAGCTCAGGCGACGCGGCACGCCGGTGCCCGTGTACGGTCTCCTGGACAGGAATTTCACGTCGGACGAGGAGATCGCGCGTCAGATGACGCCGTCGTTCGACGGCGCATGCTACCGGCTCCCCCGTTATGATCTCGAGAGTTACCTCCTCGATCCAGAGGGGTGGCTGGGCGTGGTGCGGAGGGTCCTGTGGCGTCGCGAGGGGCATGTGCCTCCGGGATGGGACACGACGCAGGCCATCACCGAGCGTATCCATGACTTCTATCGCCAGGCGCTTCCCATCGCGGCACACAACTGGTCTGCGCGGCGTCTGGCCGAGAGCCACGCCACACAGCCGGGGTTTACCGCGCGAAGCTACATCACGGCGATTCAAGCGCTCGCGACCGTAAACGTCGAGGACGCCCTCGGGGCCTGGGCGAGCGCGTTCGGAGCGGACACCCTGGCGCGCCAAACGTACCTGGAGCGTCTCGCGTTTCTGCAAGCTCGTGAGGATGATCTCGATGAGCTGCAAAAGCACGTCTCGGGAAAGCTCGTGTTTCAGGAGATCCATCGCGCGATTCCATGCGCTCGGAAGCGACCGGACCGCATGGACCTGGCCGAGCGCTACCTCGATCAGCTACGAGAGCCGCCGCCTGAGATCGCCGCGCTCATCGATGTCATCCTCTCTCGCGCAGAGCGTGACCGCTCGCGCTAGCTCGACGGCCATGACCTGTTGCGGGCGCGCTCTTCGCGTTCCCGGACCCGCCTGGGACAGGCTTGCGCCCTCGCGGGTTCCTGCCCCGCTGGCTCGGCGGATGACGGGCACGGCCTTGCCCTCGCTCGGGGCCATGAGGTAGCTGACGGCGGACATGGACACGCTCACGCACGGGCTCCTCGGACTGGCGGTCGGCGCGACGCGTCGCCCCGACGTGAGGCCCGGCGACGGGCGCGCGTCGCCGACCGACCGCGCCGTGCTCCTCGCGTGCGTGATCGCCGCCGAGCTGCCGGATCTCGATTACTTCTGGCCGGCGGGGGACGCGGTGCTGCGCACGCTGCGCGCGCACCGGGGGCCGTCGCACGCGCTCCTCTTCGCGCCCGTGGTGGCGGCGGTGGCGGCCGGGCTCGCCTGGCTCGTCCTGCGGCGGCGGGCGCGGTTCGGCCCCGTCTACGCCTTCAGCGTCCTCTCGGTCGTCGTCGCGCACCTCTTGCCGGATCTCTGGACCGGGTGGGGAACACGCCTGCTCCTCCCGTTCTCGGACGCGCGGCTGACCCTCGACTGGACCGGCGTGCTCGATCCGCTGGTCACGCTGCCGCTCGCCCTCGGCGCGCTCGTCGCGTGGCGCCGGCGGGCGCGCTGGCGGCGCGCGATCCTCGCCGGGGCCGCGGTCGCGGCCGTGTACGTCGGCGGCCGGATCGCCATGCAGCAGGTCCTCGTCGCCCGCGTCGCCGCCGCCCACCCGGAGGCGCAGCGCGTCGCCGTCTTCCCCGCGATGCTCGGCGTGACGAGATGGCGCTTCCTCGCGACGCACGAGGACACCTACGCCGCCGGCTCGGTCGGCCTGTTCGGCGGCGCGCCGACCGAGCAGCGCCGGGTCGCGCGCGCGCCGAGCGGCCCTGTCCCCGCCGACGTCGCGGCGGTCCCCACCGTGCGGGAGGCGCTCGCCTGGGCGCGCTTCCCCGTGATCCGCCACGCCCCCGCCGAGGGCGGCGGGACCACCGTGCGCGTCGCCGACCTGCGCTACCACCTCCGCGGCGAGCCGACGCTCGAGTTCGTCGTCGACATCGCCCCCGGCGGCGCGGTGACGCGCGCCCGCATGGAGCGCGGCGGCTCCGCGCGTGAGCTGCTCGACCGCTGGCGGAAGTAGGCACTGTCCGGCGAGCTGCGGCGCGGCCTGGGCGAGGGCGGCGGGCACCGAGACGCCCTCGACGCCGAGGCCGCGCCGGACCTTCTGGAGCGGGAAGCCGGCGTAGCGCACGACGCGCACGTCGGGCCCGCTGGCGTAATGGCGAAGTCGCTGCCAGTGGCGCTGGGCGCTGTCGGCCCGGAAGGCAGGCGCGGCGGAAGGCGGCTCGAGCCGCGGGAACGCGTAGAGGATGCGATCGAGCCCGGCGCCCTCTCCGAGCTCGGCCATCTCGCGCCTCTCTGGCTCGCCGAGGGCGAGCGCGAGCTCCTCGGTCACCGCGACATGCCCCCTCGGGGCCTCGGCCGCGAGCTTCCGGCACGCCTCGAGCGCATCCCCCGAGAGCGTGCCCGTTGCCTCGTCCGCACGAACATACCCCAGGTGGGCGGCGACCCGGACCGGGAGGCCGAGCTCGGTCCGGGCTCGGCTCCACAGCTCCCTCGCCGCGCGGTACGTGTGCAGCGGGAGATCGGCGGGCGGGACGCCGCCGAGGACCAGCGTCAAGGCGTCCTGCTCCCACGCGAGCGGCTCGAGCGCGCCGAACGCGCGCGCGATGTACTCGACACCCGCGGTGTACTGCGCCCGCTTCCGGAGCGGCTGCTCGTCCAGCGTGTCGCGCCACGGGAGCGCATCCTCGGGCAGCTCGACCCGCACGAGCCCCACCGGGGCACCCTCCCGGGGGAGAGCGGAGAGCCTCGAAGGCGCGCTCTCCGCCTGGCTGCGCTCCCGTCGCCGCGTCCGCCGGCTCCTCCGTGGATGCGGCGCGGTCGGTGAGACCAGGGGCCGCGTCCGGCGCTCCCGAGGTCATCTCGCCTCCTCGGCCATCCGCAACACCACGCGGAAGTGCCCTCCTTCGACGCTGAACTCGGGCTCGGGGAGCCCGCGTTCGCGCATGCGCGCGATCATCTCGGGGATCCCGATGCCGAGGCTCTCCTGACGGCGCGCGCGGGCGAGCAGCGACGAGATGACAGGGTTCCGGCGGAGGCTGATCCCGGCGATTCGGATGCTGTCGAGCGTGAGGTGGTTGAGCAGCCCCCCCGGGCTGATGATCTCGAGTCGATCGGAGAAGACGAAGAGCCGGACCTGCGAGGCGGCCCGGTAATCCCGGTGCGAGAGCGCGTTGACGAGCGCTTCCCTCAGCACGACGTCCGGAATCCCTCGCTCGATGCGCTCGACGCCCGAGATGCGCGCCGGGGCCGGCGCGAAGGTCATCGCGTGATCGAGCTGCTGCAGCAGGTTGCCGCCGATCTCCTTGCGATCGGCGAACTCGCCGGAGACGCTGGCCCCCGGGAACCGGACCGCGGAGATCCGAGCGTCCGGGAACCACCGCTGCGGGTCCCCTCCGAAGAGGAGGAGACCCGAGACCGTGGGCACGCCGCCCGCTTCCACGCATTTCGAGGAGCGCAGATAGTGATCTCGTCGCGCGGGGGCGCCCGGCTCGTACAGCGCGCGCAGGTAGCCGTCCACGGCTTCGAGATCGAGGTCGTCCAGGGTCGCGCCGTCGACCGGCAGCTCATCATGGTAGGCGTTCTGCGACTGGAGCATCCGCACGAGCTCATCGCGTGTCGCTTCCCGCGCCATGCTCGCGTCGCGGATGTAGAAGACGTGGTCCGCGCGGTACGGACGGCCCGGGCTCGACGCCGGCACGTCGACGACGAGCAGCCGATGTCCGCCGATCTCCGCCTTGATGATCGGACACCAGATCGCCGGCGAGACCATCGTCTGGCAGACCTGCACCACGCGCAGCATGAGCGTGTCGGCCTCCTTGAGCGTGCCGACGCCGGTGACGCTCCCGTCGTCCTCGACGCCGAGGAAGAACCGGGAGGCGCTCACGGCACCACCACCGTGTCGTTCGTCTGCAGCGGCAGATCGGCGCGCAGATTCCCCTTCTCGACGACCTCCTCGAACACGAACGGAATCCGCCGCTCGCCGTGCGCGTCACGCCGGACGATCACCACGGCGTCGGGATCGGCGAAGCGCGTGAACCCGCCCGCCAGGGCGAGCGCCTGGAGCACCGTGATCTGCGCCCGCGGCGTGAACTCGCCCGGGCGCGAGACCTCGCCCATCACGAAGACCCGGTAGCTGTGGAGCTCGGCCACCTCCACGCTGACGACCGGCTTCTCGTGATAAAACTTCGCCGCCTGATTCGCGATCTCCTCGGCGATGGCCGTGACGGTGCGCCCTCCCGCCATCACGTCGCCGATGAGCGGGACCGTGATGAACCCGTCTGGCCGCACCGTGACGCGCTGGCTCAGCGCCTCGTTCTTCCAGGCGCGCACCTCCAGCACGTCGCCGGGGCCGACCGCGTAGGCGCGGGTCGCGCGGCGCTCCGCCTCGAAGTCGTACCGGGGCGCGCGCGCGCGGCAACCCGAGTGCGCGACGAGGACCCCGAGGGCGGAGCAGAGCAGTGCAATCCGGGCACAGCGAGAGCGCATCGGTTTCCCAGCCTCCTTGATGTCGCCGCGGACCAGCAAACACCGATCCCGCGGCCGCGCTCCGCGCCCGGTCCCTCCGCGCGCGGCGGCGCTCTCCGCGCTCCGCGCCTGGTCCCTCCGCGCCCGTCGCGGCGCTCTGGGTGCCCGCCGCGGCGCTTCCCGCGTGCCGGCCCGGGCCCGGGTGCTAGATCGGTCGCGCGGAAGGGGGGAATGCGCGCCGCGCCTCATCGCGCCTGCGCCGGGCGCCTCCCCGCGGCCGCCTCGCGGAGGCGGCGCGGGCGACCCGCGCGCGGCGCTCGCGGCGCACCACATCATGGCAGCGTGGGTCGTGTGCGCGCTGTGCGCGCTCGTCATCATCAAGCCGCAGGAGTTCATCCCGGAGCTCGCGGGCATTCCGCTCGTGCACGCCGCGTTCGGGCTCACCCTTCTCTGCGTCGCCCTCGACGTCGTGTGGCGGCGGCTCAGGCCGGCGCTCGCCCCCCAGATCGTTTACGCGCTCGCGTTCCTCGCCTGGGCGGCCCTCACCACCGCGCTCAAGCGCCCGGCCGCGCTCGAGGAGCGCGGGATGCAGCTCGCGACCGTCGCGGGCATCTTCGTCGCGATCGCCCTCGCCGCCGCCTCGCCGCGCGGGCTGCGCCTGTTCGCGGTGCTGTTCGTGGGCTGCGCCGTCCTCACCGCCGCGGTCGCGCTCGTGCAGGCGTTCGAGCCGTACGGCTGCATGCTCGCCGCGCCCGACGACTGGTTCGGGAGGGGCGAGCTCGAGCCGGATGGTCGGCCCTGCGAGACCAGCCTCGACTGCCGCAAGGATCCGCCGATCCCCGACGGCAATTACCGGTGCGAGCGCCCCGGGCCGCTCCGCACGTCGACCATCGACGGCCGCGTCCGGTACCGCGGCTCGCTCGCCGATCCCAACGAGCTCTCGCTGATGGCGGGCATGGCGATCCCGTTCGCGATCGCGCTCGCCGAGCGGCCCCCGCGCCCGCGCGCGCCCTCGCGCCGGCGTCCGCCCCGCCGCGCGGGCCCCGCGCCGGCGCTGCCCCTCCTGCTCACCGATCGGCTGCTCTCGCGCGTGGCCGGGGCGCTGCGCGCGCTCCCCGTGGCGGCGATCATCGCCCTGATCGGCGCGGCGGTCGTCCTGTCGCGATCGCGGTCGGGGCTCATCGTGTACCTGGCGGTCCTCGGCCTCGACTTCATCCGGCGCAGCGGCGTCGTGGGCGTCGTCGTCGCCTGCTTCGTGGGGCCGCCCATGCTGCTCCTCGGCGGCCGGAGCGGCGAGGAGGCGAGCGAGAGCTCGGAGGAGCGCGTCGCGCTGCTCCGGGAAGCGTTCGCGATGATCCGGCGCACCAAGGGGATCGGCGTCGGCGCAGGGCAGTTCGGCGACGAGTCGTCGTTCGGCCTGACCGCCCACAACTCGTACCTGCTCTCCGCGGCCGAGACGGGCTTGCTCGGGATGTGCCTGTTCGCGCTCGTCCTCTACGCCTCGCTCAAGGTGCCGCTCGCGATCTGGCTGGGCGACTTCGACGTCGATCCGGCGGTCAGGCAGCTCGCGCCCGCGATCCTCGTGAGCCTGTGCGGCGCCCTGATAGGCATCTTCTTCCTGTCGTGGGCCTACAAGGACGTTCTCTACATGGCGCTCGGCGCCTCCGCGGCCCTCTACGGCGCCGCGCGGGCCGGGGACCGCCGCGTCTCGGTGCGCGTGTCCGCGAAGGAGGTCTTGCTCGTGTGCGGCGGCATGTTCGCCCTGCTCGTGGCGCTCAATATCCTCCTCCGGTTCGTCGGATGAGCGCGCCGCCCCGCGGGAGGCGCGAGGTCGAGCGTGGGTGGCGTCCCGGGCCGGCGAGAGGGCGCCGCGGTTCACCGGCGGCTTCGAGGCGCTCGCGCGCTTCTCCGAGGGCTCCCACGCGGAGGCCGCGCTCGCGCGCCGGCTCCGCCGCTACACCGTCCCCGCGCTTCTCTCCATCTCCGACGCGCAGACAGCGCGAACGCATGCTCGTAACCAGCGGTGTGCCGGATCGGCGTCCATTCGGGGGTGCCACAGCATGGACACGGTGAACTCGATCGCAGGCACCGGGAGGCGGAAGCTGAACATCCCATCGCGTAGACTTGCCGTATGGCGATCCGGCACCGTGGCCACCAGATCCGAAGCCCGCGCCAGCGACAGCGCGGCTGAAAAGCCGCCGACGATGGTCCCGACCTTCCGAACGAGGCCGGGGGGCAGGAAGGGTCGCTCGACGGCGCCGTCCTCATGGCCGCTGCGCGAGACGATGACGTGGTGCGCTCCGGCATAGCCCTTGGCGGTCGGCTTGCCGGCGCTCAGACGATGCCCGGCTCGCACGACACCGACCAGCCGGTCACGGAACAAGGCCTGGCTGCGCACCTCCGGACCAAGGGACGCCTCGATGACGCCGGTCTCCAGATCGACCCGACCGTCGCGGAGGGGCGCGCTGTCCTTGTCGGGCTTCTGGAGGAAATGGAGGCGCACCCCCGGGGCCTCCTCGCCGATCCGTGCCAGCAGGTCAGGGCCGAAGCTCTCCACGAAGCCATCACTGGTCCGCAGGGTGAAGGTCCGAGCGAGCCTGGTCAGGTCAATCGCCTGATCCGGCCGCAAGACGGCCCCGGCGTCCTCGACGAGCTGGTGAACCCGCTCGCGCAAGGCCAGCGCTCGAGGCGTCAGGACCAGGCGGCGGCCCGCTCTGACGAGGAGCGGATCACCGGTCGTCTCTCGCAGGCGAGCCAGCGCGCGGCTCATCGCCGAGGGGCTGAGCCGCAACCGCTGCGCTGCGCGCGCCACGCTACCTTCCGCCAGGAGCACGTCGAGCGTGATGAGCAGGTTGAGATCGGGGGACGACACGCCCCGAACATAGCACGAACCTTGGTATCCTTCCGGCAAGGCGCATCCCGACGCGGAGCAGGCAAGCTCGCGGGCCCCCGCTCCAGCGCCCCGGACACCTCTTCGCCGATGCGGACCATCCCATGGCGTCCGACGCACGGACACCATGCAAACGCCGCGCGTTCCGCCATGCCGTGCGCCCCTCTACGCTTCCGAGACGCTTCGACGAAGGGAACGACGATGGCCAACAGCGCTCTGCAGACATTCATCGACGGCACGAAGGCGGCCTGGGGGCCGCTGACCAGCGAGCTGGTCGCCGCGTGCCGCCAGCGCCTGGAGACTCTTCTCGAGGCTTCGCCCGAGGAGGCGTGGCTCGCGGCGCTCCACCGGAGCGCGCCCGCCCAAGAGGAGCTGTATCGCGACCCCACCCATGGGTTTGTGCTCCTCGCGCACACCGAGCACGCCGGGCTCTACCGGCCACCCCACGATCACGGCAGAGGGTGGGTGATCTATGCGATGCAGCAGGGCGAGATCGAGATGGGGACCTACGCGCGCGTGGAGGACCCGGACGGCCGGGTCCGGCTGGTGAAGAGGGGCTCGACCTCGGTGCGGGCCGGCCAGGTCCAGGTGTACCTCCCCGGCGACATTCACGACACGCGGTGCATGACGAGCTCGGCCCTGCTCTTCCGCTTCACGGAGCGAGACCTGAGGGTCGAGGACCGGCGAGAGCACCGGGTCACCCGGTATGTCGAACGCGACGGCGTCTGGACCACGGCGGCGGCATGACCGACCTTCCCGCCGAAGGGCGGGCCGCGACGGCCTCCCTCGACCGATCCACGCCACAGCAGGCCCACGCCGACGCCGGGCTGCCATCGCCGCGGCGCGCCTTCGCGATCGCCGCCGTGCTGAGCGCCATGAGCCTGGTGGTGCTCGATGCGGGCATGACCAGCGTCGCCTTGCCGACGATGGCCCGCGCGCTGGACGCCACGCCGTCCCTGGCGGTCCTCGTCATCACCGCGTACCAGACCGCGCTCGTCATGGCGCTCCTTCCCTGCGCGGCCCTCGGTGAACGGCTCGGCTATCGGCGGGTGTTCGTCTGGGGGGTCGCCCTCTTCACGGCGGCGTCCGCGCTGTGCGCCCTGTCGCCCTCGCTGCCCTGGCTCGTCGCCGCCCGGTTCGTCCAGGGCCTCGGCGGCGCCGCGGTGATGGCGCTGGGGGTCGCCCTCTTGCGGTTCTCCGTTCCTCCGAAGCAGCTCGGCGCCGCCATCGGCTGGAACGCGCTGACGGTCGCGCTCTCGTCGGCCGCGAGCCCCGCCGCCGGCGCCCTGATCCTGGCGGGGATGGGCTGGCCCTGGCTCTTCCTGGTGAAGCTCCCCGTGGGCGCGACGGCGCTGCTGGCCGCGCGCGCGCTCCCGCCGGTCGCCGGAACGGCGCGACGGATCGACGGGCGCAGCGTGGCGCTGAACGGCGTCGCCTTTGCGCTGCTCGTCATCGGAGCGGAGCTCTCGCCGACACGGCCGCTCGCGGCCGGCCTGCTGCTCGCGCTGGCGGCGATCGCCGTGATGGGGCTGGTCCGTCGGGAGATGCCGAAGGCCGCCCCGATGATCCCGCTCGACCTGCTGCGCGGCAGATCGTTCCGGATCTCGGTGGTCGCCTCGGTGTGTTGTTTTGCGGGCCAGACGGCGGGCCTGGTGGCGCTTCCCTTCTACCTGCAACACCAGCTCGGGCAGACGCCGCTCGTGGCCGGGATCTATATGACGCCCTGGCCGCTGAGCGTCGCCGCGACAGCCGTCGTCGCCGGTCGCCTTGCGGACCGCATCCCGACGGCGTGGCTCTGCGCTGTCGGCGGCGCCTGCCTCGCCCTCGGCCTGGCGGCGACCGCCCTGTGGCCGCCGCAGGGCGACCCTCGGCCGCTCCTTGCGTTCGCCATCGTCTGCGGCCTGGGGTTCGGCCTCTTTCAGGTGCCGAACAACCGCACCCTGTTCCTTTCCGCGCCGCCGGAGCGGAGCGGCGCGGCCGGCGGCATGCAAGGCACCGCTCGTCTGACCGGTCAGACGGCAGGGGCGGTTCTCATGACCGTGCTCTTCACCACGACCTCCCTCGACCTGGCGCCTCGGGTCGGGCTCGGGATCGGAGCCGTACTGGCCCTGGCCGCCGGCATCGTGAGCGCAACGCGAGGTCCGGCACGGGGGGCGTCCGCTCGTGCTGACGCCCGCCTGGGGCGAGCGCGCCCGCGCCGCGTGACGCAGCCGTGCTGGCCAGGAAACAGGACAAATCTCGACAGGATCTAGAAAAGTGACTCATGTTTCAGGCTAATCTCAGGCTGCATCAAGAGAAACATTGCCTGTATCTGGATTATGAAGGGCTTGATCGAGAAAATAGATTCATGAAACCAGGTCGATACACCCTGGATCCAGATAAAATGTTCATGAATCGAGCCAATATGGCCTGACCGAGCGTGCTCGCTCGGCGAAGAGGGGCCCCGGCTCGGCGTCCGCGGGGCCGCCGGTCCACCGCTCGCCTTCCCTCGATGTCCTGGATCGATGGATCCAGCGGGCGACGACCGCGGCGGCCGCGGAGGAGCTCTTCGAGGGACCGGACGGCCCCTGAGCACGGCCTCCGCGCGGGCCCGGGGCCGTCGCGCCTCGCCGCGCGTGCCCACCGAGGGAGCCGCGCGCGTGCGCCGGGGAACGTCCGCGGGGAGGGGCCTCCTCGGTCTCCTCCTCGCCAGCGATCCGGGCGAGCGCGTCCCGGGGTGACGCGGCCGCGAGCACGCCGATCGCCGTGGGGGGACGAACGCCGCCGTCACGACCACGCAGCGATGTGGCGCAGGGTGTCGGCTGCGGCCTATTTCTTGACCGTCGAGTGGATGAAGTCCAGCTTCCACTCGCCTCCGACCTTCTTGAACGTCGCGCTCTCCAGCCAGTCGCGCGTCATGAGACCTGCATCACCTGCCATGAATTTGCCATGGTTGAGGTAGATCACGCTCCCCGAGCTGCTGTCGACGTTGATCCTGAAATCGCCAAATGAGTATTCGGATCTGGTTGTCGGCGATCCGTTGATGATCGCGATCAGATCCTCATTGTTTATCACCTTCCCATTCTCGTAGATGATGAAGTCGTCGGTTGTCAGCGATCTCATCCCTGCAAAGTCCTTTCGGCTGATGCAGTCAAAATACGCCACGATCACTGCTTTCAGCTTGTCGGG
Organism: Sorangium cellulosum; assembly: GCF_004135735.1. Classification (GTDB taxonomy): domain Bacteria; phylum Myxococcota_A; class Polyangia; order Polyangiales; family Polyangiaceae; genus Sorangium; species Sorangium cellulosum_F. Next base: position 3,644,730 of record NZ_CP012670.1, read on the forward strand.
GCTATCAGGTCTGCTGGGCTGGCAGGCGGACGCCGCTCCGGCAAGAACCAGGGCAATGAGAGGTATTTTCATCGATGGTGTCGACATCTTGTCAGCGCCGGCAGATGGTTTCAACGCCGGGGCCAGTCGACGCCCCTGTGGGCCTCGCGACGCCGCTGTGAACCCACGCCGACGCGTGGCCGGACGATGACGTTCACGAACATCGGCGCGCCCGGCGGGTGGCCCCGTCGCATCGACCGCGAGCCCGGGCGCATAGGCAAATGACCGGCTTCCGTGGCCCGTGGTAGGGCTTGCCCGAGCCAGACCGAACCCCCCTCGCCCAAGGAGATGCACCATGCAGATCACCCTGTCGCCCCAGGACTACGCCACCGCGTTCCGCCTCCTCTCCGCGACCTCCAGGCACCCGGAGAACATCGCGGACGCCGTCCGGCAGCGCATCGTCCCCGACCTGCCCGAGAGGCCGTCCTTGCTCGACGTCGGCGCCGGCCCCGGCGCCATCGCGGCGCGGCTCGCCCCCTGGTTCGGCGCCATGACCCTGATCGAGCCGAACGAGGCGCAGCTCGGCGCGTCCGCGCCGGCCGGCGCCGAGATCTTCCGCGACACCTTCGAGAGGTTCGAGTCGCCGCGCCGCTACGATCTCGTCCTCTGCTCCCACGTGCTCTATCACGTGCCCCTCGCGGAGTGGGGCGGCTTCATCGACAGGCTGCTCTCGTTCACGAAGCCGGCGGGGTGCTGCGCCGTCGTCCTCGGCGCCGACCGGGGGCAGAACTACGAGATGCACCGCGATTTCACGTCGACGGTCATCGACAGCTCCGTGCTCATCAAGACGCTGCGGGACAAGCAGCTCGCGTTCGACGTGGTGGGGAGCCACAACGCCTACACGGCGGAGACGCTCGAGGAGATGGTCACGCTCTGTCGCTTCTTCGTGCTCGCGGACTGCATCTCCGCCGAGCAGCTCGCCGCGATGACCGAGAGCGAGGCGCGCGCGCTCGACGAGAAGATCCGCGGGCATGCCGCGCGGTGTCGGGCCGAGGACGGCGCGTACCGGCTGAGCCAGGAAGACGACATGGTCATCCTCCGCCGGTCGTGATCCTCCCGCGGCACCTCGACGTCGTCGGCGCGCGTCAGCGCGCGACGGCGCCGAGATCCACGAACGCCTGGTCGTTCATGATCACGAAGGGCCGCTCCTCGAAGCTCAGGCCGCCCTCGCCGTCGTGATCGACGATCTGCAGCTTGCCCATGCCATAGCCCATCGGGCCGCGCGCATAGTAATGCGCCTGCAGGGTGTACCGGCTGGCCCGCTGGTCCCGGGGCGCGCGGAGGGTGAAGCACTCGGGGCCGTAACCGGTGGTGACGTCGGCGTGGAGGCGCCCGCCGCTCGGCAGCGCCGGGCTCGCGTAGTAGGCGTGGCCGCCGCGGTCGTCCCGGATGTGGAGATCGACGTCGTTGGCGTCGGTCTCCCAGTCTTGACCCACGTCAAGGCGCGACAGCGCTCCCGGTGGTCATGCATGACGACGGAACGAACGACGCGAGGCGGCGAGCGGCGAGCGACGGAACCCACGCGCGACCTTCCGGGCCGCGATCGGCCGCGGGGCGCGCGCCGCGACCGGCCGCGGGGCGCGGCCCGGGCGGTGGCGGCGCTGGCGGGGCTCGCCGCCCTGCTCGCCGACGCGGCGCTGGCCGCATGCGGCGCGGCGCCGCCGAGGCTCCACCCCGTGTTTCCCGCGGGCCCGGCGGCGGAGAAGCCCAGGGGGAAGATCCTGTTCGTGCTCAGCGCGGCGCGAGTGCAGACGCTCGGCGACGGCGCGAAGCGCGCGACCGGCACCTTCCTCGGCGAGCTCTACGAGCCGTACCTGGCCCTCACCGGCGCGGGGTACGAGGTCGTGTTCGCGACCGCAGGGGGGGCCGCCCCGGCGCTCTCGATCCGTACGTGCTCGCCCTCTCGCCCTGCAGGGCGCCTCCTTCTTCGGTCTCGAGGAGCACGACGGCCCCGGCGGCCGCGGCGTGACCCGCCTCCATGGCTTCAGCGCCGGCCGCTTCGAGCTGCTCCCCGGCGCCGCGCAGGCCCGCGTACGCGTCTTTCCCCGGCGCATGTTCACGAGCGCCGGCGGGCGGAGGATCGACCGTGACGTCTCCGCCTACCACCTCGATGAGCGCGGCTCGTTCGCCTACGAGGTCCCGACCGCGCGCCGCGCATGACACCTCGCCCGCGCCCTGCTCACCCTCCGGCGGCTCGCCCTGATCGAGCAGGCGTGACGCCGCGGGCAGCGCCGGCGAGGAGGGGGAGCCCGGCGCACCAGTCGAGCACCTCGGAGAACCGGCGAGCGACGAGGGCGCCGAAGAGCGGATCGCGCGCGAGCTTGGCCTGGGTGGTCGCCGGGCTCGAGAGGCCGCAGAGGAAGCGCGCCGCCTGGCGAGGGTGACCGAGGGCGCCCCCGTGCGCCGCGCGCAGCGCCGTGAACGCGGCGACGTCGAGCCCCGCCGGCATCGGCGGCGCGCGCGGCGGCTCCGGCAGCCTCAGGGCGCGCCGGGTGCGGCAGAAGGTGCAACGCCCGCACGCGGCGTCGAGGCGCTCGCCGAAGTACTCGGCGAGCGCGGCGGCGTGACAGCGCTCCGCGGTGACCAGCTCGATCACCTGCCGCACGCGCGCGATCTCCGCGTCCTCGCGCCTCGCGAACCGCGCGAGGAGCTCGCCGACGAGGGCGGGCGCGTCGTCCGGCGGCGCGACGCGCACGAAGCGGTGCCGCAGGTCCGACGCCTTGAGCTCCGCGAGCCCCTGCCGCTCGAGGTACTCGAGCGCGCGCACCACCCGCTCGCGCGGCTGGTCCAGCGCCGCGGCGGCGGCGGCCGGATCGATCGCGTACAGGACTCGCCCCCTCTTCGCATGGCCGAAGAGCGCTTCGAGGAACCGCGCCGGCTCGCCCTTCACCGTCGCGACGACCTCCTCGAGCTTGCGGTGGAGCCGCACCTCGTAGCCGGCGTAGAACGGCGTGAGCTGCCGGACCGCGCCCATCAGCTCGAGGTAGGTCAGCGCGGTGCGGAGCACGAGCGGCCGGACGTCGTGGCGCGCCGACAGCGCGTGCAGGCCGAGCTCCACCCGGGGCGCGTCGAGCACGGCGCCGACCACCCCGTGGAGCGCCTCCGCGGTCGGCGTATCGCCATAGGCGAAGTTCTCGAGGACCGGCAGATCGTCGCCGCACACGAAGACCTCGACCGCCGAGGGCGCCTGATCCCTGCCCGCGCGGCCGATCTCCTGGCTATAACTCTCCAGGCTCTTCGGGAGATTGTAATGGTCGACATAACGTACATCGGCCTTGTCGATCCCCATCCCGAACGCGATGGTGGCGACCACGACGCCGCGGTCGCTCTGCATCCAGTCGTCCTGCACACGCGCGCGCTCTGCCGCCTCCATCCCGGCGTGGTACGCGCGCGCCGGCAGCCCCGCCGAAGCGAGCTTGTCGGCCACGTGCTCGGCGGTCTTCTGGAGCGTGACGTAGACGATGGTGGAGCCGGGCGGCCGGGATCTCAGGCGCTCGATCAGGATCCGGTCGCGCGCGGGCGCGCTCACCGCGGTCGCGCGGATCTCGAGGTTCGGCCGGTAGAAGCCGGTGACGACCGCGTGCTCCTCGCGGATGCCGAACGTGGCGCAGACGTCGCGCACGACCCCGGGCGTCGCGGTGGCCGTCAGCGCGAGCACGCGCGGCACGCCGAGCGCCCGGGCGGTGTCCGCGAGCCTCAAGTAGTCGGGGCGGAAGTTGTGTCCCCATTCCGAGATGCAGTGGGCCTCGTCCACCGCGAACAGGGCGATCTTGAGCTCTTTCAGCAGCGCCATGAAGCGCTCGCTCACGAACCGCTCGGGGGCGACATAGAGCAGCTTCGTCTTGCCCGAGCGCAGGTCCCTGTGCGCCTCCGCCGCGTCGTCGGCTGACAGCGACGAGTCGAGCCGGACCGCGGCGATGCCGCGCGCCGTGAGGAAATCGATCTGATCCTTCATCAGCGCGATCAGCGGAGAGATGACGATCGTCACCCCGCCGAGGAGCAGCGCGGGGAGCTGGTAACAGAGCGATTTGCCGCCGCCCGTCGGGAAGACCGCGAGCGCGCTGTGGCCCGAGAGCAGGGCGTCCATGACCGCGCGCTGGCCTGGGCGGAGATCGCGGAACCCGAACCGCGCCTCGAGCACGTCGAGCAGATCCGGGCGGGGGAGCGTCGGCTGGTCCAAGGGGCGCATCCTACACATCCTTCGCGCCGCGGCGTGCAAGCCCTTTGGGTCCTCAACGACGACGGGCTCCTGACGCCGGAGCTGATTCAGCGGGCGTGGATGCCCCTCAACGATACGGGGCGGCGCGTGCCGCTGGTGGTGGGTGCAGCTTCTCTCGTGAGCGCGAAGTTCGACTGACGAACAGATCATCGCGATGGCTTGACGTTCTCCCCCTGCTGCCGTAGGTTCAGCTCGAATATAGTCAGCCAACTAGCTCTGTTGGCCGCGGAGGAACATCGAGATGGCCATCACACGCATCGACGCGCGGCGGTTCGGGCCGTGGGCGCTCGTCACGGGCGCGTCTTCAGGGATCGGCGCCGAGCTCGCGCGCCAGCTCGCGGAGAGCGGGATCCACGTCGTCCTCGCTGCGCGCAGTCGGGACGCGCTGGCGGTAGTGGGAGGTGAGCTCTCGGAGCGTTACGGCGTTCAGCAACGCGTCGTGGCGATCGATCTGGCGACCGAGGGCGCGGGCCGCACGCTCGCCGAGGCGTGCGCCGATCTCGACGTGGGCCTGGTGGCCTGCAACGCCGGCGTAGCCTCGCCGGGCGAGCTGCTCTTGCAGGCCGAGGACGAGCTGCTCCGCTGCGTGCGCCTCAAGGTCGCGACCAACCTCGAGCTGGTGCGCGCCTTCGGACCGCGCCTGGTGCAGCGCGGGCGCGGCGGGCTGCTGCTCGTGTCGTCGATGGGCGGGCTGCAGGGGGTTCCCTTCGTCGCCAACAACGCCGCGACCGAGGCCTACGTGCTGAGCCTCGGCGAGGGGCTGCACCACGAGCTCGCGCCTCAAGGCGTCTTCGTCACCGTGCTGATGCCGGGGCCCACCGACACGCCGGCGCTCGCGCGGATGGGCGGCGCCGCGGACATGCCGATCGCGCCGATGGCGGTGGATCGCTGCGTGGCCGAAGGCCTCGCCGCCCTGGCCGCGAACCGCGCGACGCACGTGGCAGGTCGAGCCAACCGATGGATGTCGGCGCTGCTCCCGAGGCGCGCCGCCACCGTGCTCATGGGCCGGACGGTCGGCCGTCGCTTCGCCGCCGGGGCCGTCGCCGCGGAGCGCGCGCGCGCCGTGCTCGGCGCGGGAGAGGGCAGCGCATGACGCCCTCTACTCGACGCACCGTCGTGGTGACGGGGGCCACGGGCTTCCTCGGCCGCAACATCCTCGCGGCGCTCGCCGCTCGCCCCGAGGGCGAAGTCCGCGCGATCGCCGCGTGCCGCGATCCCTCGCGGCTGCCCCGCACGTGCCGCGGAGAGGTGCTGCGCGGAGATCTCCGGCTGGTGCCCTGGCTCGCCGGCGGCGGCGCGCGCATGCCGCTCGTGAGCGACGCCGATCTCGGCGAGGCCTTCGCGCTCGCCGCGACCGCACCGGCGCTCGCACCCTACGAGTCGCTCAACATCGTCGGCGACGAGCAGCCCACCTTCCGCGAGGTCGTCGCCCTGATCGCGGAGGCGAGCGGCTCACCCGCGCCGATGTTCAGCGTGCCCTACTCTCTCGGCTACGCGTTCGCCGCGCTCATGGAGGCGTTGCATCCGGTGCTCCCGGGCTCCTCGCCGTTCCTCTCGCGCTCGCTGGTGCACGTGGCCGAGAGCCGCCGCTGCGCGACCGACCGCGCGCGTCGCGTCCTCGGCTTCGCGGGCCACAAGAGCTGGCGCACCGCGGTGCACGAGGCCGTCGCCGAGCTCGGCCGCGCGGGATTCCCCTGGCCGCGCCTCGCGCAAGGAGTCGAGTGATGAAGAGCTCCCGACTGTCCCCCGGCGATCGCGTCTCGCCCTGCACCCTCCGCACCCTGCGGGGCGCTGCGATCGCGCTGCCCGATCCCTCCGCGCTGGTGCACCTCCAGTTCCGTCGCTTCGCCGGCTGTCCGATCTGCGAGCTCCACCTCCGCGCGTTCGCCAAGCGATACGTCGAACTGCGCGCGCTCGGAGTGCGCGAGGTCGTGCTCTTCCACTCGTCGGAGGACGCGCTGCGGCCCTATCAGGGCGAGATGCCCTTCGACGTCGTGGCCGATCCCCGGCGCGTCCACTACGACGCATATGGCGTGGGGACGTCGCTGCGGATGATGGCCGACCCCCGTACCTGGCGCGCGATGCTGAGCGCCATCCGAGCTGCCGAGCAGCCGATCCCCACCCGTCCCGACGGCGGCCCGCTGGGCCTCCCCGCGGACTTCTTCCTCGACCCCTCGGGCACGGTGCTCGACGCGAAGTACGGCGAGCATCCCGACGACCAGTGGAGCTTCGACGAGGTGCTCGAGCGCGCACGGAGATTCACTTCGGAGCGAGCTCGCGGAGCCACTCCTTGAGCCTCTCTGCCTCGCGATCGAGGTAAGACGCATCACCGAACGCGTGAGCGAGCAGCGTCGCGCCCTCGAGCGCGGCGAGCACTCGCTCCGCGTGCCCGCGCGAGCGTCGCCCCTGCCCGAGCTGACGGAACTGCTGCTCGAGCCAGACCAGCACGTCTTCGAAGATCGCCGCCGCGCTCGAGGCGAGCGGCGCGCCGTTCTTCCGGAGCTCGCTGACCAGCGTGCCCACCGGACAGCCGCGCTGCGCGAGGCCGTCGCGGTTCTCGATGGTCATCCCGATGAAGCGCTCGATGCGCCTGCGAGGATCGGCGAGCTCGTCCCACTCGGCGAGGCGCGCTCGGTGGCCCGCGGCGCGCGCGCTGACGACCGCCTCGCCGATCGCCTCCTTGGTCTTGAAGTAGTAGTAGACGCTGCCGAGCGGGATCCCGGTCTCACGCGCGAGATCGGCGAGCGTGGTCCGCTCGAAGCCTTGCCGGTGCACCAGCTCGACGGCGGCGTCGCGCAGGCGCTCTCGCTTGGTATCACCTCGGGTCGCCATGCTGCTTCGGAGTCAGTCGACTGACCAACGACTCTGCGTCGCCGCACCGGGAGCGTCAAGAGTGTAGCCTGGATGAACGAGGGGGACTGGCGAAGCCTCGGGCATCCTCGCGGCCTGGACGTGCGGCGGCGCGCCGGGACGGCGAGCTCTTGAGGATCTCTTCCTTCGTGCGGGGCTGAGGCCACGCAGGGCCTCGACGATCGAGGTGGCCCGAAGCTGCGATCGAGCGGCCGTGCACATCGTGGAGCGGACGAACGCGCCGGCGGGCCAGAGGAGAATGTGCGGTCCCGTTCGCAGCGCACGTGCGAGACCTCAGAGCCTGCCGGACACCAGGATCAGTCGATGACCGAGGAGCGCACCCACGTCTTCGACGAATCGCGGGCCGAGCGGGGCCAGTTCCAGAAGCGGACCCCAAGCGCGCTGAAGCCATAGGGCGGGTCGTACTCCCAACGATCGACAGCGCGATCCGCGCCGCAGCTCGGGCAGGTGAGCAGACCCGGGCCCGCTCGCTCGTACCACTCCGCCACGGCGTGGCCCCATTCCGGAGGCGCCTCCCGCCGGAACCCGCAGCTCGGGCAGATGAGCTCGCACCCTCCCTCGCCCCCGCGCAACGGGCGGCAGACGTACACGATCGACGCGCCGATCGAGGAGCTCCCGGTGGTGGCCTCATTGGCCCTTTTCGCACCCATGGTTCCACGGATTTGCGATGCAAGAAGGCCACCACCGAGCTCCCCGTCTCGAAGGCCGGCGATGTCATGAGCCTGCGTTGCCGCTACGACCGCACGCTGCATCGGCGCCAGGAGAGAGCTGTTCGACCTCCGGCGCGCAGCAGCGATCCAGAATCTCGAGGCGGCCCAACGCCTGATGCAGCAGGCAGCGTAACCTGTCGGAAGTAGAGGATTTTCAGTATGTTCGGCGCGCCAGGGGCGCCAGGGGCCACCAGCCACCCCTTCATCGAGCTTCGTAAACAAGCGTCTCCACGACCTCTTCCGGAGAAGAATTGTTCTTCACCCAGATATCTTCGATCGTCTCGGCGCCGTCGAGCTCGATTCCCTTTTCGCTCAACACCGCAGCCGCTCTCCCGCGATCAATCTCAAGGACCCTGAACGAGTCGGAGATCGGGGCCCTCGTCACCTTCTCCAGGACAATCAAATCCACCGGAAGCTGAGCTCTTTCGAGTACAATGAGCCCAGCGGACGATATGGCCACAGCGACAGCCGCGATGACAAAATTCGTCTTTCCGAAATAGTTCCTCATGCTTCTCCAGTTGATCACCACATGGAGAAATGCAAATAGTACGAAGGTCAGCCCCAGCACCTCATGCAGTACCTCCGTAAAGCCATCTGCCAGGTGAAAGAACATCAACACGCCGGAGGACCCGACAGAGACGAAGATCAGCGCGAGAAAAGGGGTTACCCAGTTCCTGTTTATCTTCATGTTAAACCTCGCCCTGCGGTAAGCCGTGTCAACCAAGACGCGCGAGCCGCGACAAAACGAGCCTCATTCGCTCAGCGCGATTCGATTTCCAGTCTCCAACCATCTCCACATAGCAGCGTCCGCCCACGGACTCCCCGCCTACCATGCCGCGAATGTGACAGACCCCTTCGTAGCGCGCGTGAAGAACCCCTACGATTTCTTGCCCTTTCGGCTCTGCTGTCACTTCAAGCTCAAGGCCGAGCGCTGGAGCCCTGACAAGCCACCTCGTGGGGAATTTGCATCCACTCCTCGGGCTCTGCCAAAAGTCGAACGAGCTCTCGGCGAGAGGAACCAGATCGGTCACGATGTGCCGGCCACGGCCGTCTACGACAGTAACCCATGAGTCGGTTCGTCCGTCTTCGTCGACCACATCCCAAAGGCTTACGAACCAACCATTGCTGAGGTTGAGATCCATCCACGTCCACCTCCCGCGCGGCGGACCCAGCGGCTGATCTTGCCACTGACGATCGAACCAGCTTACGCCTGATACAGGATGGTCCATTCCGTCAATCCTGATACTCCCCGTCGTGCCAAGATCCGGAATCGAGTACTGGAATACATCCATCCCAAGCATGTCGAACCGACCCGTCCCTCTATTGAAGAGGGGATGCCCATGGGCCTTCATGTTCAAGTCGATTCGAATATCTTCTGTGTCTGCTTTGACAATGAGGTTGTCAAGCGTGCCGCCCATGAAGGCGATTGGCGCCCTCACCTCGAAGCGGCTCCGGGAGGCCTTCGAGCGAATCATCGAGTATAGATTGGTTTGGACGCGGTAGGCGCCCGTGTCCTCGCAGGTCACGCTGACCGCGCTGTCCAGGGCAACGGTGAATCCATTGATGCCAATCGCCAGCAGGTGAACGAGATAGCTGAACCTTGCTCCGCGAGACTCCAGGTGCCCGACCGCGAACCATGAGTTCATCGTGTGAGCTGGCTTATGAGCCAGATCCATGTCGACATCGACCGCCGGCCTGGCCCCCTCCGGCGCACCTGCAAACGGAAGTGAATTGTTGATTTCATTTGCCTTCATGGCACCTCCCAGGAACAGAGACAGACAACCTCGCTCACGAAAACACCGAGATGGCGGCCGCGATCATCCCGGCCGGCTCGGTACCAGCAGCGCTGTTCATGGAGATCCTCAGCAGATGGTGTGCGGCTGCTGAACGCCGCCCGCGCACATGCGGTCAGTGAGTGTATTGTACACATAAATCCGAGCGTGGCGCGCGTCAAGAAAAATGTGTACGATGCACCCGATGCGCGCCTCTGCTCGTTGCATGACGACTTGCGCGCGCCCGGCGCCAGCCCGACAAAGCGGCACGGGTTTGCTGTGAGAACGAGCCCGAGGCGCCGCCGCGGCGCGCGAGCGACCCCGCCGTCGCGGCGAGCGGCCTCGCGCCGCCGGGCTCGGCGGCGCCGCCCGCCTCGCCGCGGCCGCCGGCGCGGCCCGCGCTCGCTCCGCCGAGGCGCCTGCTCGCGCAGCCCGGTCGCACCGACGCGCTGGAGTGGGCGAGCGACGGCGCGCCGGGCACGAGCCACGCCATCGAGGCGGCCGTCGGCAAGCTCTACCGCGGCACGCCTGTCGACCCGGAGCCGAGCGCGTACAGGCCGATCCAGTCCATGCTCCTCCCACCTCCGCCCCCGTCAGGGCATCGGGTACACGAGCGAGAGCCCGGCGACGCACATCTCGTCGAACGTGCTCCCCTCGCCGTAGGCCACGTCGATCGTCGAGATCATATGCGCCTCCTTGAGCGCCTTGACCACGTACGGGTTCTCCGTCGAGTTATTGTACGTGCACCGGATCCGGAGCACATCGCCCGGCTCGAGCGTCGGGAGCGTCTCGATGGGCGCGTCGTACGAGTACGAGCGCTGCCAGCCGAACTCCCAGTTCGGCGCGTGCGCCAGGCACTCCTCCTTGGGTTGGTCGGGGGAGCCGCTCGCCCGCGTGACCGTCACCTTCTCGTCGATGCCCAGGTAGTGCATGTGCAGAAATTCGCCATAGACGCGCGTGCCCGGCGGGAACGGCATCCGTTGCGATGCGGGCGAGTCCGGGGCCGGGATCGTGAGCTGCTGCGTCTCCACGTGGTCCTTGCTGTCCGCGGGGATCAGGAACTCGACGCCGTTCTCGTCGCCCGGACCCGGTAGCAGCCCGAAGCCAAGCTCGCCGACCGGATCATCGAAGTTGCCGATCAGGTGGTACAGGAAGCCGTACTTCGGCTTCTCTCTGGTGAGCCTGAGCTGGATGCGCGTCAGGTCCGGGTCGGCCGTCGTGCCGGCGGGGTGATAGTGGATCTGCATCATGAGGAGCGACCCCTTCGGGATCAGCTGACCCACGCCCTCGGGCAGATCGACCGGGTCGGCGCCGGGAGCCCAGGCCGTGAGCATCTGGAGCTCATCAATCTCCACGCCATTCGGGACGTCGCCGGCGCCACACGAAAAGCTCCCGTCGGGGCCGGCCAGGCTCGCGAACCTCCGCTCCGGATCGATGGCGAGGATCCCATGGTGAACGACCTTGTGGTTGCCGGGCACCATCTGTAGACCATTCAGGTACTGGTCCTCGGTGAGCCCGGGATCGATGACGAAGCAGCGGAACTCGTCCTGCTCACCGGAGGTGACGTAGGGCTCGTTCGGGTGAACCTCGAGGGTCATGCCCGGCAGGTCGGGGCTCTTCGGCGCGAACGAGGCGGGCGCGTCCTTCGGATCACCCCTGGGGGTACCGGCATCGCGCCAGGCCTCCAGCGTGCTGATCTCCTCGTCGGAGAGGCGGATGTCGCCCTTCCACGCGTGGCGGGTCGAGCACTCGTCCGTGTCACGCACGGCGAAGGGCGGCATCGTGCCCGCCTTGATCGACTGGACCATGAGCGCCGCGACAGCCTTGGCGTTCTCGTACGAGGTCAAGCTGAAGGGCGCGATATTGCCGGCGGAGTGGCAGCCCATGCAGCTCCTCTGCAGGATGGGCTCGACGTCTTTGTGGAACGTGGGGCTGCTCCCGGTAGCCTGGGGCTCCGTGGGCTCGTCGCCCCCGGAGCAGCCGGTGAGCGAGGCGGCGGCTGGCAGGGCGAGGGCGAGGGTGAGGGCGGACGGCAAGACTCGGGCGACGGGACGCGAACGTCTTGAAGCAGGCATGAGACCTCCGGGCAGCCGGCTCCTTCACGAGCGGAGGGGCCAGGCGCTTGGCAAGGAGCCACGTCGTGTTCGACTGCGCTCCAGATATGTGTACTATGCATATAGTTGTCCCCTCCGGGGTGTCAAGGAAATTTGTGCAAAATACACAGATCACGAACCCACTGCGTGAGCGGGGGTTGCCTTCACGGGACGCCAACACGCCATGAGGTGAGCGTGGGGACCCTGCTGATGCGCCGCATCGCCACCACCAGGTCCCCCGCGCCAATTCAGGCTTGACGTCTCCGAGGCGACTGGATCTCCTTTCTCCACCATGAAGACCGCTTTCCCTCGCTTTCGACTCGCCGCATCGACGGCGCTCCTCGTCGCGGTCGCCGCGGCCTGCAGCAGCGAAGATGCCGATCCTGGCGCGCCAGGTTCGTCGGGCGGCTCGCCGCCAGCCGGCGGAGCAGGAGGGACGGGGGGAGCGGCCGCGAGCAGCGGCGGTGCGGGTTCAGGCTCGGGCGCCTCGGGCGCCGGAGGAGCTGGCGGCGTTGCTACGGGAGGTCCGTCAGCCGTCAGCACAGGAGCAGGGGGCGGCGGATCGGCGAGCACGGCATCGGGGGGTTCGGGAGGGGCGGAGCCCGAGAAGGGCGATCGCTCGCCGGAAGGCACCTGCGCGCGCTTCAACGCCGACACCGCCGACATGAGCGAAGGCACGTGGAGCGGCTCGTTGGATCCCGAGTGCGACCCGGGAGACATCTCTGCCGACGGTCGCGCGAATGCGCTCCGGCTGTTCAACCTGTACCGCTGGCTAGCGGACTTGCCCCCGGTCGTGACCGAGCCCACCCGCGACGCTCAGGCCCAGGCCTGCGCGCTCATGATGGACGCGAACAATTCGCTCTCGCACGAGCCGCCGGAGAGCTGGAAGTGCTACTCGAAGACAGGCGCGGACGGCGCGAGGACGAGCAACATCTCGAGTGGCCCCGGCGTCGCGAGCGTCCTGGGCTATTTGATCGACCCCGGGAACGAGTCGACCTTCGGCCACCGGCGCATCATCCTTTCGAACGATCTCGGTCCGATCGGCCTCGGCTCTACCGGGAAGAGCGGCGCCTCCTGCATGCAGAACCTCGGAGGGACGGGGCGCGCCGGGAAGGAGTGGACGGCGTGGCCTCCGCCCGGGGTGTTCCCGATGCAGGCGTATGGCGATCGCTGGAGCTCACTCAGCGACACCGGCTGGTCGATTCAGAGCGAGGACATCGAGCTCGAGGACGCGGAGGTCACGATCACGAGCGGCGGAGCCCCTCTGGCCGTCGACGTGGAGCCGCTCCAGGGGGGCTACGGCTCCACGAACGCCATCCGCATCGTGCCGAACGGTTGGGACCCACAGGCCGGCCAGACCTACTCCGTGAGCGTCTCGGGAATCTCGGCGGCCATCGCCTACGACGTCGTGTTCGTCGACTGCGGGTAGAGGATCCTCGTTCCCCTTCAGCTCGGGACCGCGAGCGCGTAGGCAAATCCAGGACGGTGGCCGCCGCGTGGACGCTGGGAGAGAGACCGGGACGACCATCGGAGAGGGAGAGGGCGAGACCGGGACGACCATCGGAGAGGGAGAGGGCGAGACCGGGACGACCATCGGAGAGGGAGAGGGCGAGACCGGGACGACTCCGCCCTCCGATCCTGGCGCCTGGCCGAAGACGGTCACGCTGGCGGCGCAGGGCATCGGTGTTCTCGGCGAACACGTGCGCTTCTCGGATGGGGCCGTGTCTGACGCTGGAGACCTCGGTGTTCACGCGTTGAGGCATGTCTCTCTTCAGTCGCCTGTGGACGGGTCGATCTGTGAGATGGGAACGTCCTTCGCCGGGCTGGCGGACATCCCGGTCGACGTGGCTGCTTGCCCCCAGTGGACTTCGATCGCGCACCTGAGCGCGACGACGGTCCATGAGAGCGACGAGTCGTACCGCATCGGGCTCGGGTTGCTGGTGTGGGATGCCGAGCACGCTGCGCTCTACCGGCTCCGGGTGCTCGGCGATTCGCATGATGCGGCCGCTCGCTCGACAGCGACGTTCGAGTACGAGCCGGCGCGTTGACGCTCGGCTGCCCACGGACGAACCCCGGTCTCGATGGAGTGCGGGCGCACCGAGGTGTTCTTGATGCTGTTCGGGTCGGTCAGCGCGACCTCGCGGCCCCGGCCGGTGAGCCCCGCGTAGGTGCCGTCCGTCGTCATGTATGTCGCCCGCGCAGCGCGAGCAGGCCGTCGCGGCGTTCCTCGGCTCCGTGTCCCAGGAGGAAATCGACGAGCGCGAGGCCATGGCCGAGGGGGACCCGCACCTCGCCGCCAAGATGGAGGCCAGGGACACGAGGCGCTCTTCGAGGGAGCGGACGGCCCCCGAGCGCGGCCTCCGCGCGGGCCCGGGGCCGCCGTGCGCGAGCGAGATCGACGGCGTCGGCGCCACCCCGCAGCCGCGTCGCCGACGCGGTCGATTTCGCCGCGGTCCGTCATGGGGTCCGCGACGGGCGCAAGCTCGAGCTCGCGTACGTGGACAAGGGCGGCCCGCGGGGCGCTGACGTCCTCGAGGCGCACCCCGCCTCAAAGGCCCATGCCGACGCCCACGCGGAGCCGCATGGCCAGCGCAGGGGCGACCTCGCCCTCCTCGCTGCCCGCGCGTTGCTGCTTGAAGACGTAGGTCTGCGCGGCCGCCTCGGCGACGAGGTAAAAGCCCTCCAGCACATCGATGTTCACCCCGGTGTCGACGCCGAACGCCCCTGCCAGGCCATGGCGGTCGGGCGCACGCCCGGCGGTCTCGAACCGCTGCGTCAGGACGGCGAGGCCGACGTCCACGCCGACGCCGACGCTGATCACGGGCAGATCCCAGGAGCGGGACAGGCGCACGTCCAGGCCGAGCTCATCGTCGCTCGCCGTGAGGTGCTCGTTCTGAAAGGCGCTGCGGCACGCGCTGAGCCGCGGCGCGACGCCGAAGCGCTGGAGCTCGATCCCGTACCCGACGAAGCCGCCGTGACAGAGCGAATCCCCCGGGACAAGGGGCGTCCTTAGCTGATAGCCCGCCACCGGCCCGTGCGCGACCTCGCGGACGCCGCCGCCCTTGCGCACGAGCCGAGCGAACCTGACGCGGCTCAACCGCTCGTCGCCGACATCCATCGTTTGCCCGGCCCCGGCCTCGACGCTCCCCTCCAAAAGAAAATCGGGGCCTCGACCGCGGACGAAGTAACGGCCAGGGCGGAGGCTGACGGTCCGCGTGGCGTCGCTCGCCCCCACCTCGGCCACCACCGGACCCTCGCTGGAGTCTCGCATCAGGAGGTAGGCTCTGCCGGGCGGAAAGCGGAGCACGCCCCGGAGCGACGCATGGACCGGCAGCTCCGTCAGGACGAGCTTGCCTTGCCCGCGGAGGTCGTAGCGGAAGGTGGGGTGTTGCGCGCCGGCCCACGTGCGGCTCGTGGCGCGCAAGGTGCTCTCGTACGCGTGGCGGTAGGCCTCCTCGAGGGAGACGGCTCCGTCTCGATCCGCGTCGGCCGTGCCGAGCAAGCCCGAGACCAGCGCGTGGGTGAAGAACGACCCTTTGAGCTCATCGGACTCCTGAGCGTCCTCGTTTCCGGAGCTCGACGTGAGCGTCACCATCCCTTGCCCGGCGAGCCGCTGATCGAGGTTGATGACGAAGGGGGGCGCGCTCGTGCCGCCCTTGACGCGCGTCAGCGCCCCGGAGCGGCACGAGTCGACGATCAAGAGTCGCGCCGAGGCGGCCGAGCCGCGGACGAGCTGCTCGAACTCCGTCAGCGAGAGCGGCGTCGGCCCGAGGTGGAGCGCGCTCGCGTCGGCGTGGCCCGAGTAATAGACGAGATAGAGGACATCGGTGTCCGGGCTCGACACGGCCGCGCGGACCCGGTCGTTCATCGTGATGAGCGTGCGCCGGACCGTCTCCGCGCCCTCGCTCCGCAAGAGCACCAGGTTCGCCGGGGGAAAGCCGCCGAGGTCCTTGAGGACATCGTACATCTTCGCCGCGTCGTCCTCCGCATAGCGGAGCTCCACCTCGCCCTTCTCCCCGGCGTTGTTGCCGATGAGCACCGCGAAGCGCTCGATGCGCGCCTCCGCCGGGGCCGCCGAGGCGACGGCCAGGCCGCACGCCGCGGCGGCGAGCGCCGCCCTGCGACCGAGGATCACGGCGACGCCGCGACCTTCTCCGCCGTGAGCGCGTCGACGTCGCAGCCCGGCGGGGCGGGCGGCGCCTCGGGGTGCGCGGCGAGCGCGGCCCGGAGCGGCTCGACCGCGATCGCCTCCGAGCAGAACAGCCCGAAGATCCGCTCGGTGCCGAGCGTGTCGTCGAGCACCGTGCTCTGGGGGAGGAGGACCTCCCGACCGGGCTCGATCCGCGCGGCGACAGGGCCGCTCGGGTAATAGACGCTCGCCTGCGACGCCCCGTCGACGCTCAGGATCACGAGGTATCGCGCCTCGGCGCTGGAGTACGTGAACTGGATCGCGTCGCCGGGCTGGAGCCGCTCGCCCGCCCCGCCGGGCAGGACGCTCCCGCCGCGCTTGACGTAGAAGCCGATGCGCTCCGCCCCCTTGACGCGCTCTCCGGAGATCTCCGCCTCTCGTCCCCCCGGCGCTGCGTGGAAGCGGAAGAAGAAGAGCGCCGCCGCCGCGGCGGCGAGCGCGCCCGCCGCCGCGGGCGCCAGCCACCGGCGCGGCGGGCGGCGCTCCGTCACGGCGCGGCCCGCCGGGGCGCCTCGATCGAGCCGCAGGGGCGGCGCCGACGCCGCGAACGAGGCGCGCGCCGCCTCGATCTCCGAGAGCCGCGCCGAGCAGCGCGAGCAGCCAGCGACGTGCGCGCTCGCCTCCTGCGCCGCGGCCGCGTCGAGCTGGCCCGCCGTGAGCTCGTCGAGCCTCAGCTCCGAGAGGCACCCTCCGGGTCGCGCTGGCGTCATGGACTGGAACTCCCTTCTCTCATCCGGTCGGAGATCGTGGCCTTGAGCCGCTCCAGCAAATTGCCGACGTGTCGACGAGAACAACCCATCACGCGCGCGATCTCCTCGTGGGTCATCTCATCGGAGTAGTAGTGGACGGCGACCTGCGCGAGGTCGATCGGGAGCTGCGCGAGGAGCTCCCGCGTGAGGAGGGCGTGCTCGGCGGACGGCGATACGCTCTCTCGCTGCATGGGTGCGACGTGGGTGTCGAGGAGCCGCAGCCGGTTCTTGCTGTCGCGGATGCGGTTCAGACAGGCGTGCGTGGTGGCGCCGTAGAGCCAGCCCACCATCGCGCCCTTGCCGTCGAGCTGCCCGGGCTCGCCGAGCAGGGACGCGAAGACATCCTGGAGGATCTCCCGCGCCTCCTGCTCGTTCCCGAGGAGCCGCCGCGCCCGGCGCAGCACGAGGTGCCCGTGCTGCCGGTAGGCCGCCTCGATCAGCGACATCAGCGCCACACGATCACCCACGTCCGGACGTCTACCACGATCAGTGCCAGTCCGGGTACGTCAAATCCTCGGGAGGCGCCATCCGGACGGTGAGCGTCGCGTCCGCCCCGTCCGCGGAAGGACGGATCTTCAGCTTCACGTCATACCCGTAGCAGGCGTTGTGCTCTGCCTCCGTCGTCGCCGCGGCATTGCAGGCGTCGAAGGCCGCTTGCAGCTCCGCGTCCACCTCGCCTTCGCGCTGGAGCACATCCATGACGTGGAATCCGGGGGAGAGCCGCCCGCCGAAGAAATTCGACCAGAAGCCGCCTTCGACCATCTCGCTCTCGACGTACACGAGCACATGGTCCTCATCGACGCCGAGCGAGGCGCCCTCCTCGGCGGAGGCCTCGTCGAGCGCCGCCACGATGGTGGCGATGCCGACCCTGGTGCCCTCGACGCCGTGCTCGCTGAAATCGTTGAGCGCGATCACCGGCGGGGGCGCGTGGATCGACAGCGTGAAGCTCGCGGGGAAGCTCCCTGTCGCCGACGCCCGGACGGGGAAGTTCTCGACGTCGCTGGGGCCCTCTTCGGTGTTCCAGACCAGCACGGCCTCGACCTGCCCCGGCGGCGCGACGCCGAGCTCATTGACGATCGTGCCCTCGATCGTCAGGAGGGCCTCGCCGGGATAGTCGGAGCCCACCTGGGGGTCGCCGCACGCGGCGAGCAAGAGCGGGAGCGCACAAGAGATCTTCGAACGAAGCTGCATGACAGTTCTCCTTGAGAAAAGAACGACGAGCCATGGTGAACGAAAAGACCAGCCCTCCGCGAGAGGACGCCTCGCGCAGCGCTGCCGTCGCCGCCGTGGTGCGGTCGCGCCGGCGCCGGAGCTCTCCTGGACACGCCGCGGGCCGCCGGCCGTTCGGCGCAGCGAGGCGCCACGGGAGAGGCCCCGCCTTCGCTGGCCCCTTCGATCTAGAGAGACCGCAGGGGTCCTGGTTTGGGCACGGGTCGATGTCGATGGTTCATCTTCCAGTGGGTCTGTACACTTGCCCCTCGCGCGCTGCAGGGTCGGCGCGTGAGCGAAAGAAGCCCGATCGCTCCGCGAGGGCTCGCGTTCGGGCGGATCCCCGCCCTCGGGGCGAGCTTTCTTGGGTGCACTGTGCCGGCGACTGGCGAAAGGACTTCGCCCACGACGTCGCGAGAACTGCGGCCCTCGGGATCCGCGAGTCCTTCATCTACGATCTCCCGCGCGGGCACATCCAAGGCCAGCGCCAGCAGCGTGGGCGCCGTGCAGGTTCCCTCGCAGCGGGGATCGTCTCGACCGAGGCGGCCCCCGCGTCTGCGCAAGTGCGCTCGGAGGCGACGAGAGCGCGCCTCGCCTGTCCCGCGCGCGTCCGCCGAGGAAGCCGCGCTCGCGCCGGCGGAACGTCCGCGGTGATCGCCTCGCTCGACATCCTCGCTCCGCTGGCGGCTCGGGCGAGTGGGTCCCGGGGTGACGCGGCCGCGAGCACGCCGATTGCCGTGGGAGGGCGAACGCCGCCGCGCGCGGCCGGCGCGCCGCGCACCGCCGCGCGAGCTGCCCCCACGGGGCGAGGAACACGATGTCCAGCCTGAGCACGGAGAGCACACCCCGCGAGCGCCTTTCGCGCGCGATCAGCGTCCTCGGCCGGATCCGGATGTACTGGCGCGGGACGGCCGCGATGATCGTGGTCGGGCTGTCGATCGCCCTCGCCGCGGCGCTCACCACCAAGCGCGCGTGGCGGAGCGAGTCCAGCATCGTCTACCGCGAGACGATCCAGACCAGCCGGGACCCCCAGAGCAGCTCCGCGCGCGCCGCGCGCCTCGGCGCGAAGCTCAAGGACACGCTGCACGCGCGCGGGACGCTCGCCGGCGTCATCGAGGCGTTCGGGCTCTATCCGGAGAAGACCGCGCGCTCGATGGTCGAGGCCGTCGAGGAGATGAAGGATCACGTGAGCTTTCGCGCGCAAAGCAGCGATACGTACGTCATCTCCTTTACCCACGACGATCCGCACGTGGCGCAGCAGGTCGCCGCGCGTCTCACGGAGATCCTCATCGAGGAGTACCGCCGCGACAGCCTGGGGACGGCGACGATGACCCGGGACTTCCTGCGGCGGGAGCTCGCCGAGGCGAGCGCCAGGGTCGACGCGGCGAGCCGCGCGCTGGCGACATTCCTCGCGAAGAACCCGCAGTTCCAGTGGGGGCTCAACGACTCGCCGTACGCGCCCGCACCGCAGCCGCTGGGCCCGCCCGGCACCCCGGCGCCGGCGACGGGGCGGGTTGCGCCGGCGCGGCCGGCGCGTCCGGTCGATCCGCAGCTCGCGTCGCTGGAGCGGCAGCTCGCCCGGGTCGAGGCGCTGCTCGCGTCCGGGCGCCTGCCGGCCTCGGCGCCGGGGCAGCCGCTGCCGCAAAGCGCGGTCGACGCGCAGCGGGCGCGCGACGCGGCCGTCGGGGCGGTGAGGGCGGCCGAGGCGGCGCTCGCGGAGAAGCTCGCGACCGTGACGCCGATCCACCCGGATGCCGTCGCCGCGAAGCGCCGCGTCGAGGCGGCGAAGAGCCAGCTCGCCGCCGCCGAGGCCGCGCTCCGGCTCGTGCGCGCCGGGATCACCCAGGTGCCGCGGGACGGGGAGGCGGCCGCGCTCACGCCGGAGCGGCGCGCGTCGCTGGAGGCGGAGCGGAGCGCGCTGCTCCGGCGGATCGCGGGCCTGCGCGGGCGGACCGGCGGCGCGCGCAGGGCGGCGGCGGGCGGCGAGGCCCGGCGCCCGCGCGCGCCGGCGGAGAGCGCGGCGCCCGCGGGGAGCGCGCCGCAGGCGCCGGGGGAGGGCGGCGAGGAGCGCGTCATCGAGCTCGAGACGGAGTGGCACCGGCTCCGCCTCGATCTCGAGCGGGCGCGCGAGTACCTGAAGGCCGTGCAGGCCAACGAGCGGGCCGCGGACCTGTCGGCGGACGCCGCGGTGAACAAGAGCGAGATGGAGCTCGACGTCCTGGATCGCGCCTACCTGCCGAGCCGGCCCGACCGGGGGCGGGGGCGCGTCTTCTTCGCGGGGGCGGCGGTGACGTTCTTCTTTGCGCTCGGCGTCGCGGGGGCGCGGGTGCTGCTCAACGACACGCTCTATGACGGCGGCGACATCCATGCGCTCGGCGGCCCCGCGCTGCTGGCTGCGATGCCGGAGCTCCCGGCGCAGCCGCCGCTCCGCGAGCGCACCATCGTGCCGGCCTACGGCGTCGGGCCGCCCGGGGCGGCCCCGGCGACCGGGGTTGGACCGACCGGGGTTGAGGCTGGACCGACCGGGGTTGAGGCTGGACCGACCGGGGTTGAGGCTGGACCGACCGGGGTTGAGGCTGGACCGACCGGGGTTGAGGCTGAACCGACCGGGGTTGGACCGACCGGGGTTGAGGCTGGACCGACCGGGGTTGAGGCTGGACCGACCGGGGTTGAGGCTGGACCGACCGGGGTTGAGGTCGGGCCGCCCCCGGACGGCCTCGATGCCGACGGCTTCGACGTCCTCCCCGAGCCGCCCTGGAGCGCCGCCGTGGCGTCGCTCGCCTGCGTCGGCGTGCGCTCCGTCGTGGACGCCGGTCGCCCCGCGTATGACGAGCCCGAGGTGGAGCTCCTCGGCGCCGACATCGACCCCGACGGATTCGGCGTCTTCGAGCTGCTCCGGGGCGCGCCCGCGCCCGCGCTCGCCGCGCTCCGCGTCCTCCGGCACCGGCTCGACCAGCGGCGCGGGGGCGACTCGCTCGCGGTCGCGGTGGTGAGCCCCGGCCCGGCCGAGGGCAAGACCACGCTCGCGGTCCGCCTCGCGATGACCCTCGCCGAGGCCGAGCGCGCCCGCGTCCTGCTCGTCGAGGGCAACCTCTTGCGCCCCCGCGTCGCCGCCACCCTGGGCCTCCGGCTGCCCGCGCACGCGAGCTTCTCCGAGCAGCTCCGGCGCCGAATGGCGGGCGAGGCCCGCCCGCTCGGCGTCGTCGCCGTCGGCGCGTCCCTGTCGGTGCTCGCGGAGCCGTCGCTCGAGGCGACCTACCCCGCGGCGCTCCACTCGATCCACTTCGAGGCCGCGCTGCGCGCGCTCCGCCGCTACTACGATTACGTGGTGATCGACGGCCCGCCCGTCCTCGGCTCGGGCGACGCCAACGTCATCGAGGACGCCTCCGACGGCATCCTCCTGGTCGCGCGCGCCTCGCTGACCCGCGCGTCCTCGCTCACGCTGGCCACCGAGCAGCTCGGCGAGCGCAGGATCCTCGGCGTGGTCCTGAACGACGTCACGCCGAGGCCGGTCGCGAGGAAGCGGATCCCGGCGGAGGAGGCGCGCGCCGCGTGAAGGCCCGCGGCGCTCGGCGTCAGCGGCCCCGGTCGCGAGCCTCGCGCGACGCCCGACGCGCGCGGAGCGCGAGGCAGCGGCGTGCCGGTACGGGCGCAGGGGATGGGCCGGCGATCACAGCTCCTGCGCCCAGAGGAGGACGTTCCCGCGCGCATCCTCGCCGCAGCCTGACCCGCCCGGCGGCTGCTCTTCAATCGGGTACCCCGTGATGCATTCGCAGCTCGCGATGCCTCCTTCACAGCGCGAGCCGGCCGGGAGTGGACGGCACTCGAACACGGCACCGCCGTCTAGCAAGGACAGCTTGTCACAGACCTCGATATGCTCCTTGCAGGACTTGTCGCCGCACGCGAAGGTCCCGTTGCTGCAGTGCGCTGCCTCCGTGACGTGGGTGCCCGCGAGGTGGGCGGCGCAGGAGCTCGGGTACACGTTGCCGTCGCAGCCGCAGTACCGGACCCCGTCCTCGCACGAGGCCGAGACGCAGACGCCGGTCGCGCTCGCGGGCTGCTCGCAGAGCTCCTCCTCGTACTCGCACCAGGACCCTGCGGGACACGCGTCGCTCGGCGAGCACGTCACGGTTCCCCCCGAGCTGCTGCTCGGACCCGAGCTCGAGTGGCCAGGGTCGAAGGGATTGCCATCGACGTCGATCTCGCAACCGACGAGAAACGGGATGATAAAGGATGCCATGAGCTGGTAACGCATGCGGCAAGGCCAAGCAATGCGTGTGCCGGGGATGCCCTCGCGAGAGCTCTCGCGATTTCTCGACGAGCAGGCCGCTCGCACGATGGACATGGCGCGTGCGCCTCGCGTTGTGCCAGACCGAGGTGTGCCGGCCGGGTCGAGGTGTGCCGGCCGGGGCGAGATCCACGAAGCCGGCCACGAGGCCGGGCTCAGACAGCCCCCGTCGCGTGAGGCTCGGCCGCGGTGCGTCCTCTGGCCCCGCGGCGTCCTCGCGCAGATCAGAACGTGATCTCGATCGCGCTCGCTGACCTGCTCGCCGGGCCGTGATGGACGACCTCGATGTTGTTCCCGTCGGGATCGAGCACGAACGCAGCGTAGTAGCCGGGATGATACGGGCGCTCGCCGGGGGCGCCGTTGTCCTTGCCGCCCGCCGCGATCGCGGCCGCGTGGAAGCGCTCGACCCCCGCGCGGTCGTTCGCCTGGAAGGCGAGGTGCGTCCGCCCGGTGAGCACGCCCGCCGAGGCCGGCGAGCCCACGCTCGATACGAAGAGCTCGTCGGCCCAGAAGTAATCGTCCGCCTCGCCGCCCATCGGGATCCCGATGACCTCGAAGACCGCCTGGTAGAACTTCTTGCTCGCGGCGAGGTCCGCCACGACGAGCTGAACATGATCGATGAGACGCCCGCGGTAGATCTTGTTCGTTTCCATGCCCTCTGGTTAGCCCACGTCCCTCGCGTCGACCAGCGGGCTAGTTCGGGCTGGACCGGCGGAGCCGGGCGCTCAGCCGAGCTTGAAGTTGATCGACTTCGGCCGCGTCAGGTGGAGGAATCCGAGCGTCGAGAGCGTCGCGCCCTTGCCGGTGTTCTTCACGCCCGTCCACGGGAGCGCCGGATCCAGCGTGTCGCACTGGTTCATGTACACGGTGCCGACCTCGAGCTCGGCCGCGAGCCGCGCCGCGCGCTCCCGGTCGCGCGTCCAGACCGACGCCGTGAGCCCGAGATCGCTGTCGTTCATGAGCGCGAGCGCCTCCTCATCCGACGACACAGGCACGATCGGCAGCACCGGCCCGAACGACTCGATGCGCATCACGTCGAGATCGGGCGCCACGTCGACGAGCAACGTCGGCTCGAAGAACCGCCCGCGGCCGTCCACCTGGACCGCGCGGCCGCCGCACAGGGCGCGCGCCCCGCGCGAGAGCGCCTGCTTCACCTGCGCCTCCAGGAACGCCGGCGCGTTCGGCTGCGCCATCGGCCCCATCGTGGTGCGCTCCTTGGTCGGATCGCCGAGGACATACTGCTTCATCAGCGCCAGCGCGGCGTCCACGAACTTCGGATACAGATCGCGATGAACATACGCGCGCTCGACCGCGCAGCAGCTCTGTCCCGCGTTGTAACAGGCGCCATCGACGATCCCGTCCACTGCTTTCTCGAGATCCGCGTCGGGCGCCACGTACGCGCCGTCCTTGCCGCCGAGCTCCAGGCCCGCATCGACGCTGACGTTCTTCGCCGTGGCCGCATAGATCCTTTGTCCGCCGTAGACGGAACCGGTGAACGCGACGAAGCCCACGCGCGGATCCGAGGCGATGCGCTCGGACGTGGGGTGATCGCAGTGGAAGGCCTGGACGAGGCCGGGCGGCGCGCCGGCCTCGGCGAACGCCCGGGCGAAGTGCTCGCCGCAGAGCGGCGAGCGGGGGGAGTGCTTGAGCAGCACGACATTGCCCGAGAGCACCGCGGGGATGACCACGTTGACGGCGGTGAGGAGCGGATAGTTCCAGGCGGGGAGGTCGAAGACCACACCGTGGGGGACGCGCACGATCCGCCGCTCCTGGCCCGGGAGCGCCGGGAGGACCACGTCGGCGAGCGCGCCCTCCGCGATCGCGATCATGTGCCGTGCCCGCTTCGCCATGCCCGCGATCTCATTGCGAGATTGGCGCAGCGGCTTGCCCATCATGCGGGTGATGTCGGCGGCGATGTCGGCGGCGCTCGCCTCCATGCGCTCGACGGCGCGCAGGCACAGGGCGGCGCGCTCGGCGATCGACGTGCGCGCGGCGCCCCGCGCGGCGGCGGTCGCGGCGTCGAGGAGGCGGTCGACCTCGGCGGCGTCGGCCAGGGGCCGCCGGACGGCCTCGTCGAGGGTATAGGGGTTGTCGACTATCAGGTCGGGCATGGCCGCGGAGATTAACCCAGTTCCCTGACGGGCCAAGCGTCGTCTAGACTCGGGGCGAATGCGAGCCGTCGCGGCAGGGCTCTCGGACGTCGGCAGGGAGCGGATCCACAACGAGGACCGCTACATCCTTTTGCCCGAGTTCAACGTCTTCGTCGTCGCGGACGGGATGGGCGGGCACGAGGCCGGCGAGGTCGCGAGCCGGATCGCGGCGAGCGCCATCGCGGGCTACTTCCGCGAGGCGAACGGCAAGCGCCGCAAGGCGCCGACCGGCGACCGGCTGCGCGCCGCCGTGACGCACGCGAACGCGCGGATCTTCGCCTACGCCGACGACTCGCGGTTCTACCGGGGGATGGGGACCACGGTCGTCGCCGCGGCGTTCTCGCCGCGGGAGCGGAAGCTCTACGTCGCGCACGCGGGCGACAGCCGCTGCTACCTCCTGCGCCGGGGCGGGTTCGCGCAGCTCACCCGCGACCACTCGCTCATCGCGGAGGCGCTCCTCGAGCGGCCCGACCTCACCGAGCGCGATCTCGCGTACCTGCCCCGCAACGTGATCACGCGCGCGCTCGGGATCGGCCCGAGCGTCGACGTCGACCTGCGCGCCGAGCGCGTGGAGGCCGGCGACGTGTTCCTCCTGTGCTCCGACGGCCTGCACGGGCTCGTCGACGATCGCGAGATCGCGCGCATCATCGAGGACAACGCCGTGCTCGCCGAGGCGTGCGGCAAGCTCATCGACTGCGCCAACGAGAACGGCGGCCGCGACAACATCACCGCCGTCCTCATCCGCATCGAGGAGACGGCGGCGGTATCATGGAGCCAGCGCCAGGGCGCCCGGGGGCGCAGCGCGCGATAACCAGCGAGGTCATGTCATGCGAACGAGGTGGATCGGGGTTGGGCTCGTCGTCAGCGGGCTCGTGGTCTGGGGCTGCGGCGGCGGGGCCGCGCTCGGAGAGGCGTGCGACGAGGAGGGGGCCGAGGGCGAGTGCGAGGACGGGGCGGTCTGCGGCAAGCCCGACGACTCCTCGGTGCTCGAGTGCCTGAAGACGTGCATCGAGCAGACGGACTGCCCCGCGGACCAGGAGTGCAACGGCATCTCCGGCTCGGACATCAAGGCCTGCAGACCGAAGTGACGCATCGCGCGCCGCGCCTCCCGCGCGGCGAGGCGCCTCCGCGGCGCCCCGCGCTCAGAGCACGCCGGCCATGGCCCGGTCGAGCAGGCCATCCATCGTCTCGAACAGGACCCGATTGCCGTCCTGCGTATAACGCGCGAGCTTCTCCTCGCAGGCGGGGATGGCCTCCACGAACCGCGCGATCACCGCCGGATCGTCCAGCGACGCGGCGGCGCGGCCGAACCCCTCGCGCTCGAGGTAGCGGGCGTTCAGCACCTGCTCGAACTGGCGGCCCAGGGGGACGGCGAGCATCGGCTTCCGCAGGTAGACCGCCTCGCCCATGAGCGTGAACCCCCCGCCGGCGATCACGGCGCGGCAGGAGGCGAGATCGTCGATGAAGCCCGCCTCGCTGAAGGGGCGGTAGCGCAGGTTCCCCTCGACCTGCTCCTCGGTGATGCTCCGGCGCATCCCGTAGATGCGGCACTCGAGCCCGGTCCGGGCGAGCGCCTCCGAGAGCGCCTCGTTCCCCTCGGCGGTCTGGTAGACGAGCAGGTGCTCGCCAGGGCGGCGGTTCGCGGCGACGATCTCGGGGCGGAGGATCGGCGGCACCAGCGTCGTGTCCTGCTTGCGGACCTCCGGGCGGAAGAACGTGGCGATGACGTAGTGATTGCAGAACGGCAGCTTGCTCTTCACGAACGCGCGCGTGATCTGGAAGTCCGCCTCGTGCCCCGCGACGATGGCCGCGTCGTGGGTGCACCGGTTGATGATCTGCATGTTGTCGACCGAGAGGATCGGCAGCCGGTGGAGCTTGGCGTAGAGGTAGGTCCACGACTCGAAATCGCTGATGGTGAGCTCGGGGCGAAAGTCCTTGATGAGCTCGAAATACGCGGCGATGTTCCGCGGCATGCCCGCCGCGCCCGAGAGCACGTTCGACCAGAGCGTCTTGCCGCGCCGGACCCGGTTCTCCTCGTAGATCATGTGGAGCCCGTGGATGCGGTTCACCCCCGCGAAGCGCTTCGAGAGAAAATCGGTCGCCCGGCCCGACGCCATGATCTCGAGCTCGTGTCCCTGCGCGAGCAGGTGTTCGATCACGACGCGCGAGCGCATGGCGTGCCCCATCCCTTCACCGACGACGCCATAGAGGATCTTCATGACGCGCAAGTGTAGCGGCCCCCGCGCGGGCGCCGGGAGGAAACGGCCGCGCGGACAGGCCCCGCCGAAGGGCGCTCCAGGGCGGCGGTCGTGACGCCGCGCCGCCGGATCTGGAGCGAGCTGCTGCCGCTCGAGGTGGTCCGGGCGCCCCGGACGCTCGCGCTCCTGCGGAGGCACGCGCTGGAGCTCGCGATCGCGGTGCGCCCCGACACGGCCGCGGGCCTCCCGGATCTCGCGGCGGCGTGCGCGGGCGAGGGGGTGCCGCTCGCGGTGTGGCCGATGATCGCGGACGAGGACGGGCGCTGGGCGAGCGCGGGCAACGCGGCGGCCTTCGGCGCGTTCGTGGCGCGGCTGCTCGACGCGCTCGACGGCCGCGGCCTCTCCGCGGCCGAGGTCGTGTTCGACCTGGAGCCGCCGATCGCGCGGGTGCGCCGGGCGCTCGCGGGGCCGCGCGGCGCGCTCGGGCTGCTCGGGGGCGAGGCGCCGGGGCGGCCGCGGTGGGAGGACGCGGAGCGCGCCTTCTGCGGGGCGGTCGCCGCGCTCCACGCGCGCGGGGTCGCGACCTCGGCCGCGATCGTGCCGCTCGTGCTGCTCGACGGGCCCGGGCGCGGCTGGGAGCGGATCCTCGGGACGCCGGTGTCGGCGCCGCCGTGGGGGCGCGTCAGCGCGATGCTGTACACGTCCCTGATCGCAGGCTACTCGCGGGGCCGGCTCGGCCGGCAGGATGCGGTCGCGCTGCTCGCGTGGGCGTGCCGCGCCGCCGCGCGGCGCTTCGGTCCGAGGGCGGGCGCCTCGCTCGGGGCGGTCGGGCAGGGCGCGCTCGGCGACGAGCCGGTGTACGGGTCGCCCGCCGAGCTCCGCGAGGACGTGGCCGTGGCGGCGGCGGCCGGCGTCTCGGATCTCGCGCTGTTCGACCTCGGCGGGGCGCTCGCGCGGCCCCCGGTCGAGGCGTGGCTGGAGGCGTTCGTGGCGCCGCCCGTCGCGCTGGAGGCGCCGCGGCCGACGCTGCGCGCGCGCGGCGTGATCGCGGCGGGCGCGCTGCTCGGGTGGGGCGCGGGGTGCGCCCCGCGTCGCTTCCTCCGCCGTGGTTTCGGGTGGCGCGCGGCGCCGGCGGTCCGCTAGCGTGGGCGGGTGAGCCCGAACGCACCGCCGGCGCGCCCCCGGCTGGCCGAGCACGTGCTCGCGCGGCGGCACCTGATCGGCGAGGAGGAGATCATCGTCCTCCACGACCTCCGCACCGGGCAGCTGCTCCAGCTCGGGGGGCGGGAGTGGGGCCTGCTCGCCGTGGCCGACGGGACGCGCGACGTCGAGGGCATCGTGCTCGCCGCCGCCCGCGAGGGCGCGCACGCGCGCGTGCGCGCCGTGGAGGACTTCTTCGCGGAGCTCCACACCGCGGGGCTGCTCGCGGCGGAGGACGCCGTCGAGGCGGCGGCGCCACCCGGGGCCGTCGAGGCGGCGGCGCCGCCCGGGGCCGTCGAGGCGGCGGCGCCGCCCGGGGCCGTCGAGGCGGCGGCGCCACCCGGGGCCGTCGAGGCGGCGGCGCCGCCCGGGGCCGTCGAGGCCGCGATGGACGAGCGCGCGCGCCGCGATCGTCCGATCGAGGTGCTGCCGGACTTCAGCCTGCACTGCGACGGCCGCGGGAGCTGCTGCCGGCTCTACGCCTCGGTGATCTTCGATCCCGAGGAGGCCGCGCGGGCGCGGGCGCTGCGCCCCGACGTGCTGGGCGGCGGCGCCCGGCACGAGCGGGCCTTCACCCCCGAGCGCGGGGCGTGGCCGTGCGCGGCCTCCGCGGTGGCGCTGCGGGACGGCCGGTGCGCCTACCTCGAGGGCGGGGGGCGCTGCTCGCTCCACGCGATCGGCGGGCCCGAGGCCAAGCCGCTCGGGTGCCGCATCTTCCCGGTCAGCTACCTCGACGACGGCGAGTCGGTGCGCGTCTCGGTCGCCGTGGAGTGCGCCTGCGTGCTGGCCAGCGTGGGCCGGCCCGCCGGCGCGCCGCTCCTCGATCCGCGCCTGCGGGTGCTGGGCGATCTGGACGAGCGCGTGCACGTCGCCGAGCTCCCCGAGCGCGTCGAGGTCGCGCCCGGGGTGACCGCCGCCCGCGCCGAGCTCGTCGCGTGGTCGCGGCGCCTCGCGGCGGCGGCGCCGCCGTCCGACCTCGCCGCGGGCCTCTTCTCGCTCGCCGCCGCCGTCGAGGCCAGGGGGCTCGCGGCCGACACCCTCGCGCGCTACGAGCGCCCCGGGCCGCTGGATCCGGCGGCGCTCGCGCCCTGGCTCGCGGCGCTCCACGCGCGCGCGGCGCGGCGGGAGCGCGAGGACGCCGCCTGGAGGAGCGAGCGGGACCTCGCCCGGATGGCCGCGCGGTGGATCGCGGCCGCCGCCGCGGCGCTCGGCGACCCCGAGCTGCTCGCGGCGCTGCTCTCGACGCCCGCGGAGCGGCCCGAGCGCGAGCGCTTCTACCTCCGCGCGGCGCTGCACGGCCACCGCCTGCTCGGCGCGCTGCCGCTCTCGCTGGCGCTGCGCGACCGCGCGGTGCGGCTCGTCGTCTCGCGGGCGCTCCCGGCGATCTTCGCCGCCGTGGGCGCGAGCGACCCGGCCTGCGCCGAGCCGCTCGCGCTCGTCGAGGCGATGCTGCGCGCCCACGGCCTCGACGCCTACGCCGTCGAGGTCGCGGACGCGCGCTGAGCTCACGGCGCCCGGACGCCGTGCCTCGTGCCGGGGCGGGCCCCCGCGCGGGCGCGCGCGGCCCCGGGAGACATCCGCGCCGATCTCGTCGATAATGCCCGCGCGATGGACCAGCCCCCGCTCGACAACCGGACGGACTTCGTCGTGCATCCGCAGCTCCTGCTCGATCGCGACGGCGAGAAGCTGGTCGCCATCGTCAAGGCGAGCTTCGAGCTCACGGAGGACGGCGCGCTCGAGCTCGCGCCGCCCGAGCGCGCGCGCGGGGTCCGCCTCGCCGATCTGCCGTGGCAGGAGGACAGGCCCGAGAGCGTCGCCTATCCGGCGGACGTCTGCCTGTTCAAGCCGGCCACCGACGTGATCTTCGTGGCGACGGCCCACGCGCCGGACGGCAAGGCCGTGCCCTCGTTCGACGTGCGCGTCGAGGTCGGCCCGCTCCGGAGGTCGCTGGTCGTGTTCGGCAAGCGGCTCTGGGTGGACAAGGGCGCAGGCCTCACCGCGCCGCTGCCGATCGAGCAGATCGACATGCGGTACGACCACGCCTGGGGGGGCCGCGACGACGAGGACCCCGCGGCCGTGATCGAGGAGCCGCGCAACCCCATCGGCACGGGGATCGCGAGCGATCCGGCCTCGCTCACCCACCAGCCGGCGCCGAGCATCGAGGATCCCGCGTACCCGATCAGGACGGCGAGGACCGCGCCGCCGCCCGCGGGGATCGGGCCCATCGGCCGGCACTGGGAGCCGCGCCGCAGGTACGCGGGGACGTACGACGAGACCTGGCAGGAGCTCCGCGCGCCGCTCTTGCCCGAGGACTTCGACGATCGCCACAACCTCGCCGCCTCGCCCGGCCTGATCGCGGAGCCGCCGCTCGTGGGCGGCGAGCCGGTGCGGGTGCTCAACCTCACGCGCGACGGGGCGCTCGCGTTCGAGCTGCCGAGGGTGAAGGTGGAGATCGAGTTCCAGGTGAAGGGCCGTGAGCCGGCCGCCTTCGCGCCGCACCTCGACACGGTGCTCGTCGACCTCTACGCGGTGGGCCCCCAAAAGCCGGTGGCGGTCGAGATGGTCTGGCGCGCGCACGTCAAGGCGCCCCGGAGGATGAGGGACGCGCGCATCGTCGTGCGCGAGGCGGTGCAGGCGTGAGGCCCCTCGCCGTCCTCGTCGCCGCGGGGGCGGTCACGCCCATCGGGCTGCGCTCGATCGACAGCGCCTTCTCGCACCGCGCCGCGGCCGCGGCGATGCGCGAGGCGCCGCTCGTGGACGCCGAGGGCGAGCCGATCACGATGTGCTTCCTGCCGACGCTCGAGCCGCGGGTCACGGGCGCGCCGCGCGCCGCGCAGCTCGCGGCCCGGGCGCTCGACGAGGCGCTCGAGAAGCTCGGCGCCGCGGCGCAGGGGATGCGGGTGCAGGTGGCGCTGTGCCTGGACGAGCACCTCGGGCAGCGGTCGCCGGGCGGCGACGTCCCGGCGCAGCGGCTCGCCGACGAGCTCGGCGCCCGCGTCCGGGCCCGCGCGCCGGACGTCGCGGTGAAGGTCGTGACGCGCGGCGCCGCGGGGCCGGGGTTCCTGCTGCCGGAGCTCTGCGAGGCGCTCGCTCGCGGCGCGGTCGACGCGGCGCTGCTCGGCGGCGCGCACACCGACTACGACCCTGCGCGGATCGCCGCGCTCGACGCCGCGGGCCGGCTCTTCCGGCCGGACAACCTCGACGCGCTCATCCCCGGCGAGGGCGCGGCCTTCGTGGCGCTCATGCGCCCCGACGTCGCGCGCCGCTGCCTCCTCGCGGAGCTCGGGGAGATCGTCGGCGTCGCGACGGCGCACGAGCGGGCGCGCCCGGACAACGACGAGCCCGCGTTCCAGGCCGCGGGGCTCACGGCCGCGCTCCGCGCCGCGCTCGGCCCGCTGTCCGAGCGGGGGCTGCGCGCGGGCTGGGTGCTCACGGATCTCACGTTCGAGAGCTTCCGCCACTTCGAGCTCCAGGCCGCCTCCGCGCGCACGCAGCGCTTCTTCTGCGAGCCGCAGCAGGTGGAGAGCCCCGCCCAGCGCATGGGCCACCTCGGCGCCGCGGCCATGCCGCTGCACCTCGCGATCGCGTCGGAGGCGTTCACGCGCGGCTTCGCGCCGCACTCCATCGCGGTCTCCGTCGCCGGGAGCGACGGCGGGGAGCGGGCGGCGCTGGTCGTCACGGCGCCGGGGTGAGCCGGCGCGAGCGACCTACGCCGGGAGGCGGGAGAGGGTACCTGTCGAGTCGGGCGCCAGGGGGCGTCGCGGCGCAACGCCCCCATGCCCGCGCGGTGCTGTTCTATAACATTTCCTTGGCGCTGGATCACGGCCTGTGAGCTCCAGTCCCGATGCGCGCTGCGGCTGCGCGCCGCCCTATTACGACCCGATGGGCGTGCTCCAGGCGATCGCGCTCCCGAACGGCGGGGTGACGTACGTCTCGTACGACGCGGATGGCCATATCGCCGCGTACCAGACGGCGGACGGCGCGACGTGGCGAATGCATTGGGCTGGCCACCATATGGTTCATCGCGTCGACAAACCGAACGGTGAGTCCATTCATTACCGCTATGACCGCGAGGGGAACCTCGTCGAGGTGGTGAACGAGCGCGGCGAGGTCCACACGTTGAAGCGCGATCTCGCGGGCCGGGTGATCGCGGAGACGTCCTTCGATGGGCGGACGTACGACTACAAACTCGATGCCGCCGGGCGGCTCGCCGCGCACAGGAACGGCGCCGGCGAGCGGACCGAGATCGCACGCGACACCGCGGGGCGCGTGATCGAGCGGACGTACGACGACGGCAGCAAGGAGTCGTTCGAGTACGATCCGGAGGGCCGCCTCGTCGCGTCGTCGGCCGGTGATGTGCTCACCACGTACGCGTACAACGCGCGCGGCGTGCTCGTGAAGGAGACGTCGAGCGTGGCGGGGGCGGCGCTCTCGGTCGAGTGCGCCGTCAATGCGATCGGCCAGACCATCGAGCGGCGGTCGAGGGCGGGAAGTGTCGTGCGGTTCGACCGCGACCTCATGGGCCGGACGGTCCGGATCCATCTGCCTGATGGCGGCGTCATCGAGCGCACCCTCGACGGCCTCGGCCGCGAGGTGCTGCGGAGCCTGCCGGAGGGCGGGGCCATCCTGTGTCGCTATGATGGCATGGGCGCCATGATCGAGCGCCGCGTCGTCGGCTGGCGCGCGAGCCGCCGCGGGACACCCGACTGGGTCGGGCGGCTCCCCGAAGGCACCACATTCGCAGAGGGGTTCGTCGTGTCGCGCAGCCGTGCAGCCCGGCTACACGAACCCGCAAGGCACGGGGCCCTTGACCAACTACTCCCCCCCGCTGGAAAACTACCTCGGGCCGCGCAGGCGATACCGATGAGGCTACGCTGACCCATGGTCAGGCAGACACGAGATCTGAGCGCGCTCAGCGCGCTGGCACAGGAGCAGCTCGAGCGGCTGGGGCTGCGCCGCCTCGCGGAGTGGACCGCGTCGCCGGACGAGCTCTCGCGAGAGCTCTCCGCCATGGGCTGGCCATGCTCGGAGGCGGTGCTCTCTGCGGAGAAGGCAGTGGGCGGCCTCGGCCATCCGCCGAACGGCGTCTTCGGCATCCATGCGTCGCTGCGCTACCTGCGCGGCGAGGTGCGGTGGGACCGCGACGATTTGCAAGAGTATGGCCTGTGCGCCGATCCGCGCGACCCATCGCGGAAGGTCCTGCCCGTCTGGATGATCGAGGACCCTCGGGTCTGGCTCGCACTGGATGGCTGCGTGCTCTACGGGAGTCACATCGACGGCCCCGAGTATTTTACGCTCGCCTTCGAGGATGTGTGCCATTACTGGGAGACGCTGGCGCTCCTCGACTGTCATGTCGTGGCGTTCAATCGCCCCCACATCGTGCCTCGCCCGCGCCTCGAGTCGTCGTGCTTCGTCGGCGAAGCGATCGCGCGCGAGCTCGCCCTCACCCCCTTTGCGCCTGGCACGCGTGGGCGGACGCGCGCGTGGGCAGGGCCTTCCGCGCACGTGGTGGAGCTCGACATTCCGGGCTTCAAGCAGGGCACCGACGTGGTCTCCGACAGCGCCGACGGCATCGTGCTCGCGGCCGTGCAGGCGCTCGACGCGGGCGGCGCAGCGCGCATCACGAGCCCTGAGGCGCTCGAAGCGGACCTCTTGAGTGAGCTACCGGTCCCCACGAGGCAGGAGCGCCCATTGGCGGCGAGCCACATGTACACCTGGGGAAAGTTCTTGTCATATGAGGATGACCGTTACCGGCGGCGCCATCGCGCGTCTTGATATACAGTCGCCCAAGTCCGTCCGCCTCTGCGTGGGAATCCGGTAGACAAGGGCAGGCGCGCGGCGAGACCGCCGCGCGCCCGGCACCCCCGCGCCCCGCTCCCCACCGCGCGCCGGGCACCCGGCGTGGAGCCCCGCGCGCCCGCCCCTCGCCGCGCCTCCGGCGTCGCCGGCCCGCGCCGGGGCTTGGCGCCGCGCCGCGATCGCCTACCATGCCGTCATGCCCCCCACCTTCGCCACCTTCTCGCTCGAGGGCGAGGCGCTCCCCCCGGACGTCTCCGTGGCTCGGTTCGACGCCGTCGAGGGCATCTCCCTGCCGTACACGGTCGAGGTCCGGTTCTCGACGATGGCCCCCTCGTTCCGGGTCGAGGACTGCCTGCGCAGCCGCCTCTGCCTGCGCGTCCTCGACAACGCCGGCGCGCAGCGCCTCTTCGACGGCGTCGTCGACCGCGCGTCCTTCGCGGGCCTCACGGGCGAGATCCGCCACTTCGAGGTCCGGCTCCGGCCCGCGCTCGCTGCGCTCACGCACCGCGAGGGGTGCCGCATCTTCCAGGAGAAGACCGTCGTCCAGGTGGCGCAGACCGTCTTCGAGGAGGCGGGCTTCGGCGACAAGGTCGAGTGGCGCAACATGAAGGAGTACGAGCCGCGCGAGTTCATCGTGCAGTACCGCGAGTCGCACCTCAACTTCGTTTCACGCCTGCTCGAGGACAACGGGCTCTTCTACTACTTCCGGCACGACGCGTCCGGACACACGATGATCATCACGGACGACTCCGCCTCGTTCGAGGTGGAGGAGGGGGCGCCGGTGCTCTTCCGCATGGCGCAAGGGGGCATCCCCGGCAGCGTGCCGCTCGGCAAATTCTCGCGGACGCGCGCGCTGCGCGCGAGCAGCGTCCAGCTCCGGGACTACGACTTCGAGAACCCCGTCGTGAAGCCCGAGTCCGCCCTGCCGCGCGAGGAGGCCTGGGCGCTGCCCTACTTCGAGTACCCCGGCGGCTTCACCAAGGGGAGCGTGGGCGAGCGCCGCGCGAACGCGCGCATGCGCGAGCTCGCCGCCGACGCGGACGTGTGCGAGGGGGAGAGCCACGCGGCGGGCCTCAAGGTCGGCGAGCCGTTCGTCGTCGAGGGCGCCGCCGAGCCGTGCCTGAACGGCGAGTTCGTGGTCACCCACCTCGTCTCGCGCGGCAACCAGACGCTCACGGGCGGCGAGCAGAACGTCGACGTCGAGAACCACTTCCGCGGCATCCCGAAGGGCGCGCCGTTCGCGGCCGAGCGCCGCGCGCGGCGGCCGCGCATCCGCGGCATCCAGACGGCGGTCGTCACCGGATCGAGCACGCAGGAGCAGGCGATTCACGTCGACAAGTACGGCCGGATCAAGGTCCGCTTCTTCTGGGACCGGCAAAGCCAGCAGGACCACACCTCGAGCTGCTGGCTGCGCGTCTCGCAGGTCGCGATGGGCGGCTCGATGATCCTGCCGCGCGTCGGCTGGGAGGTCTCCGTCGCCTTCCTCGACGGCGACCCGGATCGGCCGCTCGTCCTCGGGCGCACCTACAACGCCGAGAAGACGCCGCCGCTCTCGCTCCCCGGCGCCAAGGCGTCCGGCACGCTCAAGAGCATGTCGTCGCCGGGCGCGGGCGGCCACAACGAGATCGGCATGTCCGACAGCTCCGGGAGCCAGGGCTTCGGCATCCACGCCCAGAAGGACCTCAACGTCACGATCGGGCACGACAAGGTCGAGGAGGTCGCCGTCAACGAGGAGCAGCACATCAGCGTGAACGGCTCGCGCTCGGTCAAGGTCGATGAGTCGATCTCCGTGGCTGGCGATCAGTCGCTCGACGTCGGCGCGGTGCTCTCGCACAAGATCTCGGGCAACCAGAGCGTCTCGATCGGCGGGAACGACACGAGCAACGCGACCAGCAATCACGTCGAGAAGATCTCCGGCGACCGCTCCTACACGGTGAGCGGGAACCAGATCACGATATCGAACGGCGTCACGCAGTCGATCACCGGCGACATGAGCCGCACGGTCGGCGCGGTGCACCTCGCCGGAAGCCTCGGCTCGATCAACGACAACGTGCTCGGCGGGATGGCCGAGACGGTCGGCGCCGTGAAGGCCCAGATCATCAATGGCAGCCACGGGGAGCAGATCTCGGCGAACAAGGACCAGACCTCGGCCGCGGCCGAGCTCCACCTGACCAAGGGCTCCCTCTCGCACGTGGCGGCCGGCGTCACCAACCTGGTGGGCGGCCTGCATTACCAGAAGCTGGACGGCGATCTCGTGGTGCAGGCGCCGATGATCACGCTCCTCGGCGCGGTGGGCGCGTTCAAGGGCGGGGGCAGCGAGCTCAAGCTCGGCGGCGGCCCCGTCGTGATCAAGGGATCCAAGATCGCGATCAAGAGCGCCATGGTCGTCAAGATGGGCGCCTCGATGAAGCTCGGATCGTGACGCCCTCGGGCGCTCGTGAGGTACGACAATGGCCGATCATCATCTCGCCGCGATCCCCTCCGTCAGCGTGGAGGGCAAGACGTACCAGGTGCTGCGGTTCGAGCTCGACGAGCAGCTCTCGGAGCTCACCCACCTCGAGTGCGACCTCCTCGACGACGCGGCCGCGCTGCCCCGGCCGAAGGACGTCCTCGACCGGCGCGCCGTGTTCACGCTCTCGCGCAGCGACGGCGGGCAGACCCGCGCCTTCGCCGGGACCATCGTCCTCGCCGAGCTCCTGGCCGACGGCGACGACGTGCCCGCGCTGCGCGTCGTCGTCGCCCCCGCGCTGTGGGGCCTCGGGCAGCGCGCCGACTGCCGCATCTTCCAGGAGATGAGCGCCGTCGACATCGTGAAGCAGGTGCTCGAGGGCGCGGGCGTGCCGGCGGACCAGCAGGACTGGCGCGTGACCGAGCCGCACCCGCCGCGGGTCTACACGGCCCAGTACCGCGAGACGGATCTCGATTTCGTGCGCCGCCTCCTCGCCGAGGAGGGGATCTACTTCGCGATCCACACGAAGGACGACTCGGACGTGGTCGTCTTCGGCGACGCGCCGACCGGCCTCGAGGACATCGAGGGCCGGACCACGCTCCCGTTCTTCCAGGACTTCGGCGTGGAGGGCGCGGGCGATCGCGTCGTCCGCGTCTCCCGCGCGGTCTCCGTGAAGAGCGACAAGGTGTTCGTCCGCGATTACGACCCGGAGAAGCCCTCGCTCAAGCTGGAGGCGTCGGCCGAGGGGAGCGATCCCGGGCCGCACGCGCTCGAGATCTACGAGCACCCGGCGCGCGCCGCCGACGTGAGCGCGGCGGAGCGGCTCGCCAGGGTCCTGCTCGACGCCGTGCAGGCCGAGCGCGACGTCGTGCGCGGCGAGACGGGCTCGCTCGCGCTGCTCCCGGGCCGGCGCTTCTCGCTGGAGAACCACCCCTACGACCCGCTCAACCAGGAGTACCTCGTGATCCGCTCGCGTATCGCCGGCAGCCGGCCGCGATCGTTCGAGGTCTCCCGCGGCGACGTGGAGGACGGCGCCCGTGGCCACCATTTCCAGTGCGAGTTCTGGGGCGTGCCGACCGGCACCACGCGTTACCGGCCGCCGCGGCGCGCGCGCGCGCAGGTCATCCCGGGCGCGCAGACGGCGATGACCACCGGCCCCGCGGGGCAGGAGATCCACACGGACGCGAGCGGGCAGGTGAAGGTCTCCTTCCACTGGGATCGCTCCGGCAAGAAGGACGACACCTCGAGCCGCTGGATCCGCACGAGCCAGGTGCCGACCGGCGGCTCGATGCTGCTGCCGCGCGTCGGCTGGGAGGTCACGGTGCGCCACGCCGAGGGCGACGCGGACCGCCCCTTCGTCATGGGCCGCTTGTACAACGCGCTCACGCCGCCGCCCTACGCGCTCCCCGAGGGGGCCGCGAAGAGCTCCCTCCAGACCGCGACGACGCCGGGCGGGGGCAGCAGCAACGAGCTCCGGATGTCGGACACGAAGGGCAGCGAGGAGATGTTCATCAACGCCTCGAAGGACATGACCACCGAGGTGAAGAACAACGCGACCGAGTCGATCGGCAACGACCACAAGAAGAAGATCGGCTCCGACCAGACGACGAACGTCACGAACAGCATGACGAGCAGCGTCGGCGCGAACCAGACCCTCTCGGTCTCTGGCAACCAGGCGATGAAGGTGGAGACCTTCCACGTCGACGACATCGGCGGCGATCACGCGCTGTCGATCGGCGGCAACCGCGACCTGAAGGTCGGCGGGGATCACAAGCGCGACGTCGCCGGCGACAGCGCGCTCGACGTCTCCGGCAACCAGATCGACCTCGTGGTCGGCGCGATCACGGACGAGACCCTGGCCGCCTTCCAGCACGAGGTCGGCGCGGCGCTGATCGAGCTCGCGCTCGGCCACCGCACCGTGACGGTGCAGGGCGACCGGAGCGAGACCGCCGCCGGCGCGAAGGTGATCGCGGTCAAGGCGGGGCGCGGTGTCCAGGTCGGCGGGGCGATGAACGTGAAGGTGGGCGGCGCGATCGTCAACGTCGCGAACGGGGATCGCGTCGAGAGCTCGCTCGGCACCTACACGGAGCTCGCCGCGGGCGCGCAGATCGTGAAGGCGAACAACGTCGTCTTCCAGGCCGACGGCGCGCTCACGCTGGTGATGGGCGCGTCGATCCTCTCGCTCACGCCCGCGAGCGTCGCGATCCTCGGCGTGTCCGCGAAGCTCGACGGCGACGTCTCCGACGCCGCCGCGCTGGTGATCGACAACTGAGGGGCAGGAGGCGAACGTGGCACGCGAGACCGTGGCGCACTTCATGATCGACGAGGTCCCCGCCGCCCGGGTGCTCCGCTTCGGCTGCACCCACGAGGCGGGCCGGCCGCTCGTGCTCGACGTCGAGGTGATCGTCGGCATGTACGCCGAGCTCGACGCGATGATCGGCAAGCGCGCGACGCTCGCGTTCGGCGCGCCGGGCGAGGCGCCGCGCGTCGTCGCCGGCGTGGTGGAGGCGGCGACCGCGATCGGCTCCACCGAGCTCGGCATGGACGCGGCGGGCACGCGGTACGCCCTGCGCGTGGTCTCGCCGCTCGCGCTCCTCGCGCGCAGCGTCGACTCGCGCATCTTCCAGGACAAGAGCGTGAAGGAGATCGTCGCCGAGGTGCTCTCCGAGCACGGGATCGACCGGGTCTCGTGGCGGCTCAGCGGCGACCTCCCGCGGCGCGAGTACTGCGTGCAGTACCAGGAGAGCGCGCTCGCCTTCATCTCGCGGCTCCTCGAGCACGAGGGCATCTACAGCTTCGTCGAGGTCGACGCCGACGGGGAGCTGCTCGTCTTCGACGACGACAGCACCGCCGCCGGGCCCATCGCGGGCGACCCCGCGCTGCCGCTCCGGCGGCGCACCGGGCTCGCCGCGGCCGACGAGCGCGACGCGATCTACGCCATCCGCGAGCGGGAGCGGGTGCGCTCCGGCAAGTTCGTCCTCCGCGACTACGACTTCAAGCGGCCGAAGCTCGACCTGACCGCGAGCGCGGAGGCCGGCGAGCGCGCGGAGCTCGAGCGGTACGACTACCCGGGCGGCTACGTCGAACCCGAGGAGGGCCAGAGGCTCGCGCAGATCCGGCTGGAGGAGGAGCAGGTCGAGCGGCGCACGCTCGAGATCGACGCGGTCTGCCCGCGCCTCGCGGTCGGCCAGAAGCTCACGATCATGGACGCCGGCGAGCTCGACGGCGAGTACTTCCTCTTCGCGGTGTCGCACACCTACGTCCAGGAGGGCGGCGGGGATCAGGGCGCGGCGGCGCGCTCCAGGGCGCGGGCGCGCCTCGTGCCGGCCGACGTGAAGTTCAGGCCGCGGCGCGCCACGCCGATCCCGGTCATCGAGGGGCCTCAGACCGCGACCGTGGTGGCGCCGGCCGGGTCGCAGCCCGAGGCGATCCACACCGACGAGCACGGGCGGTGCAAGGTCAAGTTCCACTGGGACCGGAGCGACGTGACCGACGACAAGGCGTCGTGCTGGATGCGGGTCGCGCAGCTCCAGACCTCGGGCTCGATGATGCTCCCGCGCATCGGCTGGGAGGTGATCGTCGAGTTCCTCGAGGGGGATCCCGATCGTCCGATCGTCACGGGGCGGCTCTACAACGGCGTCTTCATGCCGCCTTACGCGCTGCCAGAGGGCAAGACCCGCACGGCGGTCCGCACCGCGAGCACGCCGGGCGGCGGCGGCGCCAACGAGGTCCGCTTCGAGGACAAGGCGGGCGCCGAGGAGATCATGGTGCACGCCCAGCACGACATGAAGATGGTCGCCGCGAACAACGCCAAGCGGACCATCGGCAACAACGAGACCACGGTGGTCGGCAACAACGCCTCGCTCGAGGTCGGCGGGAACCAGACGACGAAGATCACGAAGGGGTCCTCGAACACGGTGGGCGCGGATCAGTCGATCACGGTCGGCGGCAACCGCACGGTCGAGGTGAACGCGGTCTCCGCGCTCACGGTGGGCGGCGACGCGACGACCACGGTCGGCGGGAACCAGTTCGAGATGGATGGCAACCCGCTCGAGGCGATGCTCGCGCTGGCCGCGCAGGCGGCGGTGCAGTTCGCGAGCGTGATGGCCAACAACGCGATCTCGGCGCTCCAGGGCCAGGTCGACGGCGCGATCAACCAGGTGATGGGCCCGATCAACGCGCTGACGCAGCAGGTGCAGGGGGTCTCGGGCGCGATGCGGGCCGTCGCCGGCGGCGACCTGAGCGGCATGCCCGCGATGATCGCGGGGGCGTCCGGCATCCCCGGCGCGGGCCAGCTCGCCGCCTCGATGGGCGGCGGCGGCGCGGGTGGCGGCGGCGCGGGCGGCGGCGGTGCGGGCGGAGGCGGCGCGGGAGGGGGCGGCGGCGCGCCGGGCGGCTCCGGTCCTCCCAACATGCTCGCGGCGATCGCGTCGAACGCGGTGCACAGCAGCCTCGCCGGCCGCGTCTTCGTCGAGCCGAGCGCGCTCGCCGGGGCGCTCGGCCTGGACTCGGGCGGCGGCGGGGGCGAGTCGATGGCGAACGCCGCCGGGCCCGAGGGCAACGTCGACGGCGTCGATGCGACCGATCGCGAGAAGGGGCCGGGGCACTCGACCGCGAAGGTCGGGGGGACCCACAAGGAGACGGTGGGCTCGATGAAGGTCGTCGGCGCGATCCAGGACATCGACAACAACGTGACCGGCAAGAAGACGATCGACGTCGGGGCCGCGACGGTGCAGCTCGCCTTCGGCAGCTACGCGGAGAGCGTCACCGGCTCGAAGAGCGAGAAGGCGACGGGCCTCGTCGTGCTCAGCAACGCGGGCGAGAGCGAGACGATCACGGGCTCGCGCACCGCGATGGTGGGCGGCGCCGTCGTGGACAAGCTCAAGGGGTCGCACGTCGTGCAGGCCGTGGGGCCCGCGACCTTCATCGGGGCGTTCCACAAGGTCGAAGCGAGGGGCGCGATCGTCTTCAAGTGCGGCGCCAGCGAGGTGGTGATCGACGGCGGCGGCGTCACCATCACCTCGCCGATGGTCGCGTTCCTGGCCCCGAAGATCCAGCTGCCGAAGAAGGTCTCGGAGGTGTGATGGCGGCTTCTTTGGACAGCGGCAGCAGCGTGGCCGGCGCGTCGCCCGCGCTGGAGGAGGTCGAGGCGAGTGCCCCGGCCGTGGAGGCGCCCGGGACCTCGCGCGTGACCCTCGACGACGTGCTCGACGAGCACACCGCGCCGAGCGCGGCGCCGCTCCCGGCGCGGAAGGCGCAGCCGCTCGGGGCCGCGATGCGGACGGCGCGCGTCGCCTCGATCTCGGGGCGGGCGGCGCGGATCCTGGTGCGGGGCGCGGAGGGGCCCATCGAGGCCGAGGTCGCGCCGGAGGTCGACCCCGAGGTGATCGCCGACGCGCACGCCCGCGGCGACGCGGTGCTCGTCGAGCTCTGCGAGGGGGCGGCGCCGCTCATCGTCGGGGCCCTGACGACGCAGCGGCCGAAGGCGCTCCACCTCAAGGCGGCGACCATCACCATCGAGGGGGAGCAGGAGCTGCTGCTCCGCTCGGGTCGGGGCGCGGTCCGCATCCGCGAGGACGGCGACATCGAGGTGGTCGGCAGCCGCATCAGCGCCGCGTCGCGGGGGCTGTTCCGGATCGTGGGGCGGTTGCTGCGGCTGAACTGACGGCGCGTCGACGCCGCGGAGGAGGCGTTGATCGGACGCCGCGCGGCGCGTTTGCGCCCTCCGGATCAGCGCCGCGCGCTCCGCTCGACGAGCGCCTGCCATCGCGCCTTGAGCGCAGGATCGCGCTGGAATCGCTCGTGCCATGTCGCGTGGAGCGCCTCCCAGGCTTGCGGGGTCAGCCCGTAGTGGCGCTGAATCTGCTGGAGCTGCTCCGGATAATCTCGCGTGCTGGCGCAGATGCGCGCGTATTGAGCGAGCGTGATCCGCTGGACGTTGCGCATCGTCGGTGCGTCGGCGCCGGCGCGGGCCGGCGCGGCGGGCTGGGAGGCGGAAGCGTCCGTTGACGGCGCGCCGTCAGCGCTCGGCTGCTGGAATGGCAGCGCCCAGCTCCTCTCCGGGCGCCGACCCGGA
Source organism: Sorangium cellulosum (assembly GCF_004135735.1). GTDB lineage: Bacteria > Myxococcota_A > Polyangia > Polyangiales > Polyangiaceae > Sorangium > Sorangium cellulosum_F. The sequence goes on from NZ_CP012670.1 coordinate 3,686,741, forward strand.
CTCGTCACGCCCTCATCGAGGGGCGGCCGTGGCGCCGCGGGTGGAGAGCTCGGGCGAGCGAAGGGCAGGGCGCTGTCGGCCGGCGGCGGCGGGCTCGGGCGAGCGAAGGGCAGGGCGCCGTCGACCGGGGGCGGCGGGCTCGGGCGGGCGAAGGGCAGGGCCCCGTCGACCGGGGGCGAGGAGCTGGGGCGAGCGAAGGGCAGGGCGCTGTCGGCCGGGGGCGAGGAGCCGGGGCGAGTGAAGGACAGGGCGCTGTCGGCCGGCGGCGGGCTCGGGCGCACGAAGGGCAGCGCCTTGCCGCTGGCGAACGGGCTGAGCACGCCCGCGACCGTGACAGCCTGGCCTGGAGCAGCCGGCGTCGTGGGCGCCCCGGCCGGCGATGCGCCCGGCGTGTCCTGTTTGAAGGGCAGCGCGGCCTGCATGGCCGCCTCCATGACGACGAGCGTCTTGTTGCGTCGCGACGCCATCACCGGCGGCCCTGGCACGAGCGCGGGCTGCTGCGGCGGCGTGGCCTCGATCGGCGGAAGCGGCGGCGGGACGAACGTGTCCGCCAGCGCCGCGGCCGAGCTCCCCCTGGCCCACGGCGAGCGCGTCGCCGCGTCCCCGCTCGCGCTGGCAGCAGGCTGCGCCGCCGCCCGATCCCAGCCCGCCCCCTGCAGCGGGGACAGGTGCGCCGAGGGCGCCACCGGCATCGGGCCCTCGGGCTCCTTCCGCGGCTCCTTCGCCTCGGCCTGGACGCGCCGCTTCTGCTCGGCGACGAGCGCCAGGTAGCGCCGCGTCGCGCCGAGCTGCCCCCGCGCGGCCCGGGCGGCGAGCCGCGACAGCCAGCGCTCGCGCGCCGCCTCCCACGCCTCGGCCGAGAGCCCCGCCCCGGCGAGCGCCTCGTCCCGCGGCACGCCCGCCTCGAGGGCCCCGCTGATCGCGGCGAGCTCCTCGAGCGTGATCGATCGGATGTTCCCCTCGCTCTCCATCCTGCCTCCGCGAGCCTGCGCCGGACGCCTCGCCACGGCGCGGCGGCAGCTCGGTCCGACCCCGCGGCGCCTTCGCCCCTGCTACGTCATCGCCCTCTGAAATCGCGCCATGAGCTCCTCGTCCTCGAGCATCGCCGCGGTCCACCGCTGCTGCGCGCTGAGGTAGTCCTCCAGCGTCAGGTCGAGCCGGCTGAGCACCGTGGCCATGTCCGTGCCCCGCTTCATCGCGCGGGTTGCCTCGAGGAAGCGCTCGAACGACAGCGCGCTCCTCGCGCGGGCCCGCTGCACCCGGGCGAACGTCTCGGCGAACGCCGCGACGAGCGGCGGCACGCCCACCTCGTCGCCGTCGTCCTCGTCCGCCTCGGCGAAGCGCGCCTGCCAGGCGTCGTCGAGCGCCTCCCAGCGCTCCTCGTCGAGCCCGTGCTCGGCGAGGAGCGCCGCGCGATCGGCGCTCGGGTCCGCGAGCTGGGCGGCGAGCGTCGCGAACGCCTCGACGTCGCGGGCGGGATCCTTCATCGCGCCAAGGCTACCTCAGCGCGCGGCTTGGGGCCCCTTCCGCGCGGGTGTATCCATGACGCGTGTCCTCCTCGTACCTGCCCTTCGTCGCGCCCGGCGGCCCCGCGCCGCAGCCGGCCGCGCCCGCCGGCGTCGACCTGCCCGCCCTGGAGCGGCTCGAGAGCGGGCACGCCGCGCTCCGCCGCGCCGCCCTCTCGCTCGAGCAGGACGTCGAGCCCGCGCTCGACCTGACCGGCTGCGCGCGCGCCCTGGAGCGGGCCTTCGGCGCGCTCTACGACGCCTTCGACGGCCGCGCCGATCGCCTCCGCGCCGTGCGCGCGGCCATGGCGGAAGTTGACGATGCCGCTGTCACGATCGGCGAGGCGCGGGCGCTCGACGCGAGCTTCGCGGCGGTGGGCGAGCAGCTCCAGCACGCGCGCGGCTGGCTCGCGCACGCCGAGGCGCGGCTCGCCTCCGCGCCGCCGTCGCCGCCGCCCGAGCCGCCGTCGCTCCTCGCGAGCCGCGATCGACCCCGGCTGCACGTGATCCCGCGGCGCTCGCTCGTGCCCACGCTCAAGGTCCCGGAGCCGGCCCCGGCCGAGCTGGTCGCGAAGCCGCCGCCGCCGATCGCGCCGCCGAGGACGTTCGAGGAGCTCAGGGCCGCCGTCGCGGCGCTGAAGGAGCAGGCGCCCGCGCCCGGGGCGCTCCCCGTCGCGGCCGGGGCGCGGCCGCTCGAGGCGCGCCGGGAAGAGCCCGCCGCGCCCCCGTCGCCGCCGGGCTTCGCGCGGGAGATCGGCGCCGCCATCGACGACATCGCCTTCCTCCGCGCCCGTTGCCGCGAGTGCTTCGACGAGGTGGCGATGGTCGGCATGCAGCGGGCGCCGCTGCTCGGCGATCCCTTCCGGGGCGCGCTGGTCCTCGAGCGGCGCATGCTCGCGGCCATCGACGTGATCGCGGCGATCGGGGAGCCCGCGATCGAGCACGTGCCGCGGCTCGTCGCGGAGGCGCCCGTGAAGGATCCCAGCCTCGGGTTCGCGAGCGCGATGGTGCTCGGCTGCTTCGCGGGCCGCGACGCGCTCGCCGCGGCCGAGCACGCCCTGCTCCGGGGCGATCGCGACAGGGCGTTCCTCGACGAGGTCGGCGCGGCCCTCAAGCTCGTCCCGCACGACCACCTGCCGCTCGCGCTGCGGGGCCTGCTCCGCGAGCCCGAGCCGCTCCTCCGCGCGATGGCGATCGACGTCCTCGCCTACCGGGGCCTCGCGACCGAGGACGAGCTCGTCGCGGCGGCCTCGGACGCGGCCCCGGTCGCGGCGCGCGCGCTCCACCACCTCGGGTGCGCGCCGAGCCCGCGCCTGCCCGAGCTCATCCAGCGGGCCCTCGCGGCGCCGGAGCCGGAGCTCCGCGAGGCGGCCTGGACCGCCATGGCGCTCTCGGACCACCCGCACGCCGCGATCACGCTGCGCGCGGCGATGGAGGAGCAAGAGGGCGGGGACGCGGCGGCGCTCCTGCTCGCGCTCGCGGGCGACGAGGGGGACGCGCGGCACCTCGCCGCGCGCGCCTTCGAGGCGCCGCGCCGCGGCCTGATCGTCGCCGTGGGCTGGGCCGGCGCGGCCTCCGCCGTGCCGCAGCTCATCGACCTGCTCGAGCGCGACGTGAACGGCGCGGTGAAGCTCGCCGCGGCGTACGCGCTGGAGCGGATCACCGGCGCGGGGCTGTGGGAGGAGGTCGCGGTGGAGGACGAGGAGATCTTCGTCCCCGATCCGCCGGAGCCCGACGTGGGCGAGCCCCGCGCGCTCAAGCTCGCCCAGATCGTGAGCGACCCGCGCGACCTGCCGCCGCCGCTGGCGAAGGAGACGGTGGAGCAGCCCACGGTGGACGCCGCGCGCTGGCGGGCCTTCTATCGCGAGCGCTGCCAGGGATGGGACCCGGGCGCGCGCTACCGCCGCGGGCGCCCGTACACGCCCGAGGTCGTGCTCGACGAGCTCGACACGGGGCCGGTCACCCCGGGCGAACGCAGGCAGATCCAGCGCGAGCTGATCGTCCGTACGGGGCGCTTCGTGCGCTTCGATCCGCACGACTTCGTGGTGGTCCAGGAGGAGGCGATCACGGCCTGGCGGCCGATCGCGGCGCGCGCCTCCGGCGCGCCGGGCCGCTGGGCGCGCCCGCGCCGCCGCGCGGGGTGAGGGCCGCACCACCCGCGAGCGGCGCCTCTCCTGGTACACTCCGGCGAGGAGAGCCATGGATCGACGCAGACTTCGGAGCAGCGGCCGTCGGATCGTCGCGGCCGCGGCGCTCGGGGCCGCGCTGCTCGCGCCGCGCCCGGCGGGCGCCCAGACCGAGGCGGAGCTCGAGGCGGCGCGGGCGCTCTTCCGGGAGGGGATCGCGCTCAGCGCGGCGAACAACTGCGCCGCGGCGCTCGCGAAGTTCCAGGCGGTCGCGCGGGTGCGGCGCACGCCGCAGGTGCTGTTCAACATCGCCGAGTGCGAGGCGCGCCTCGGCAGGCTCGTCTCGGCGCTCGGCCATTTCCGGCTCGCCGCGGCGGCTGCCGCGGGCGACCCCGGGGCGCAGGACGTCACGGCGAACGTCGGCGCGCGGATCGAGGATCTCGAGCTGCGCATCCCGAGGCTCGCGATCCGCCGCGGCCAGGGGGCGCTCACGGCGACGATCCTGCTCGACGGGTCCGAGCTCGGCGCCGCGGAGATGAGCGCCGACATCCCCGTCGATCCCGGGGCGCACGTGATCACGGCCAGGATCGGCGATCGCGAGGCGGTGCGCGAGACCGTCACGCTCGGGGAGCGGGACGCGAGGACCGTGGAGGTCGTGATCGCCGAGCCGCCGCCCGATCCCCGGACGGCCGCATCGCCGCCCGATCCGCGGACGGCCGCGCCGCCGGGCGATCCCCGGACGGCCGCGCCGCCGCCCGCGCTCTCGGCGGACGCCCCGACCCCGGCCGCGGGGCCGTCGAGGGTGCCAGGCCTCGTGGCGCTCGGCGCCGGGCTCGCGAGCGGCGTGGTGGGCGGCGTCTTCCTCGGTCTGCGCGGCGGCACGCTGAGCGAGCTCGACGCGCTGTGCGGAGGGGACACGAGCTGCCCTCGCTCCGCCAGGCCGATCGCGGATCGGGGCCGGCTCTACACGGGCATCGCCGAGGCCACGATCGGGCTCGGCGTCGCCGGCGTGGCCGTGGGCGTCGCGCTGCTCGCCGCGAACGGCGGCGCCGCCGCCGCGCCGTCGGCGGACACCGGCGCCGCCCGCGCCGCGCCCCGGCGGAGCGCCCGCGGGGCCGGGCGCCGGGCGGAGCTCCTGCTGCGGGCGCCTGGCGCCGACGTGGCGGGCCTCAGCGTCGCCGGCAGGTTCTGACGCCGGTCCTCCGCGGCAGCAGGGCGTGGCAGGCCCTGATGCCGCTCCTCCGCGGCAGCAGGGCGTGGCAGGCCCTGACGCCGGTCCTCCGCGGCAGCAAGGCGTGGCAGGCCCCGACGCCGGTCATCCGCGGCAGCAGAACGTCCTCGGGCGGGTGCCCCGGACCTCGCCGCTGGGCGTGCCGCCGCTCGGCGCGCACGCGCCGCCGGAGGGCGGGCCGGGGGCCGTCGCCTTGCGACCGACCACGGCGGGGTTGCCCGCCACGTCCCTGCAACCCCCTGCGGGCACGGTCGCCACCGGCGTCGCGCACGTGTGCATGGGCGAGTCGGAGTAGAGGGTGATCATCGTCGGGCACGTCCCCCCCGAGGGGGCGCTGCACGTGCAGTCGTCCCGGCAGCCGCGGCTGTCCTCGTGATCGGTGAAGAAGACGTGCTTCTCCGTGTAGGCGCCCGGCGGGCAGGCGCTGTCGCCGTCCTTCGCGATGCAGAGGCCGCTCTCGAACGGCGCGGGCGGCCTGGGCGCGCACACCTGGCCGAGGTTGCAGCCCCGGCCGAGCGGCTCCGCCGCGGCGCACGCCCGGCCGAGCCGTGTCCACCGGAAGCTCGGCCGCTGGACGTCCACCGCGTTCGGCGCGCACGCGCCGCCGGTCGCCTCGAGCGGGCTCGCCATGACCGACACGGTGCAGGGGACGCCGGTGTCCTCCGTGCAGTCGCCGCCGGGCCCGCAGGTCCGGTTGCCGCCGTAAATGCCGTCTGGCCCCGTGCAGGCGTCGAGCTTCCAGCCGGGGGTCTCGAGCGTCCCGACGCAGTACGACTCCGAGCCGCAGGGCGCATCGCCGGTCGTGATCACGACGGTCTCGAGCTCCTTGCAGGTCTGTCCCTCCGCCGGTCCGCACGAGCACGTGCAGCGCGCGGGCGGCGCGGAGGGGTCACGATTGCCGAGGAACGGCTGCTCCGAGGGGAAATCGGCAGGGCAGCCGGGATCCTCGGCGGGATCGCCGTCGAAGAGCGCGAAATACCCGATCCATCCGTCCGGCACGGCGCTCGCGCACACGAACGCGCCGCACGCTGGATCCGCGCAGTCGACCAGGTTGTCGTCGTCATCGTCGACCCCGTTCGAGCAATCCTCGGGTTCCGTCGCGCCGGCGCTGCCGCCGTCGCCGGGGCCGATCTCGCCGCCGGCGCCGCCGCCGCCGGTGCTGGCGCCGCTGGCGCCGCGGCCGGAGCTCGCCGACGGCTCGGGCTCATCGAAGGTGTAATCGGGGTACAGGCACGCTGCGGGCGCCGCGAGGGCGCCTGTGGCGCCGAGCCCTGCCCAGATCGCGAGGTGCGCTCCCCGGCCGACAAGAAAAGCGCTCACCGAATCACCTCCGTGCCAGGCTGCCCCGTCGTGCGGATCTGCCCCGAGAGGATCCCCCGCCGCAAAGGAGCTCGAGCTGCGAGGCGGGCCGGCAGGCCAGCTCGCCAGATGAACTCTACGTCTCTCCGGCGTGGGAGGGCAATGCAGGGGAGCTCTCCCGCTCCGGGAGATCCGTCGAGAGCAGGCGGACGAACACGGCAGGATGCGGTGTGCGCTGGCGTGCGATCGCGTCGAATCGGAGCGCCCGCAGCCGGCGCGCCGCGCGGGCGGGAGATGCTGAGTCGTGCGAGCGGTGGAGTCGCGTCGCAGCCGGGTCGCTCTCGACCCGCCGACGGTTGCGACCTGGACGCCTGCGAAGTGCCCTGCGCCACGAAGCGAGCCTCGATGAGCGCGTCATCGCGGCTCGTGATGACCAGGACGTCAGCTATTGGTCGGGAGTCGGGGGGCGATCCTCGGAGAGCGCGTCCGCGTCATCGAGGCTCGTGATGACCTGTCGGCTACTTCCTGGGAGCCGGCGCGGGCGCCTTGGGCGGCGTGGCGGGGGCGCCCTTCGGCGGCGCGCCCTTCGCGGGAGGCGCATCGCCGGTCTGCCCGCTGTTGTACATCTGGATCGCGCGGTCGGTGAGCTCGAGGTCGGCGCGGTAATAGGGCGCGGCCGCCTTGTCGAGGATGAGGTCGTACCCCTCCTGCGCGGCGATGCGGCGGAGCAGGCCGAGCACCTTTTGCAGGATCGGCGTGGTCAGCTCGCTCTCCTTGCGCTGCATCTCGCGCTGGTAGTCGACCATCGTCGCCTGGAGCTCGGCGGCCTGCCGCTGCCAGGTCTCGAACCTCCGCTGGAGCGCGTCCTTCGGCGTCTTGCCCGCCTGGGCCTCCTTGTCGAGCTTCTCGCGCTCGGTGGCGAGCGCGCGCTGCTTCGTGTCGAGCTCGACCTGGCGGCTGTCGAACAGCTTCTTGAGCGTCGCCTGGACGCGGAGCCCTTCCTCGGTCTCCAGCATGGCGCGGCGCACATCGACCACGGCGATCTTCGACTGCGCCGCGGCGGGCGCGGACGACAGCAGCGCCGCGCTGCCCAGCATCCCCGCGGCGAGCAGCGGGAGGATGCGAGCCGCGAGCCGCCGGCCCGTGGTCGCGCCGGTCGCCAGCGCAGCTCCCCGGCCTGCGTCGGCCAATCGCGCGGAGTTGGAGAACGTGGAGCGGGGCGCGAAGGGCCGCTCAGGCAGGTTGTTTCGCATCGCGGATGGCCTTAGCTACCTGGCCACCCAACGTCAAGAACGTGGCGCGCCCTTCTCGTGCGCCGGGGCCGCCGCCCCTTCGGCGTGGGCGTCCCTGCCGTGCGTGGGGCCCGCGCCGCGCGGCGCCGCGGCGGGCGAGATCGCGGGCAGCGAACGGCCGAGGCGCTCGCGGGCGAGGGAGAGGAGCCGCCCGATCTCGTCGCTCCCGCGCACGAACGCGTCGCGGTGGCGGCGATCCCGGATCGCGTCGACGCGCGCGGCGACGGCGGTGAGCGCGGCGTCGAGCGCCGAGAGCGCCTCCGCGTCGTGCCCGGTCGCGAGGAGCGCCTCGACGAGCGCGAGGCGGATGGATGCGTCCCACGCGTCCACGGGCCCGCCCTCGAGGCGGCGGCCGGCCTCGCGCGCCGCGTCGAGCGCGGCCTTGAGCTCGCGGCGGGCCAGCTGGACGCGGGCGAGCGCGAAGCTCGCCAGGGGCTGCAGCGCGGCGGCGTGGCGCGAGGTCTCCTCGCACAGCCAGCGCGCGAGCGCGTAGGCGGTCCCGTAATCGCCGGGCGCGCCGCGCCAGACGAGGAAGAGCGCCTCGTGGAGCCGGCTGACGATCCTGAGGCGCGCGAGCTGGCACTCGTCGGCGATCCGGCTCGCCGCCCGCTCGTGCGCGATGCCCTCCTCGAGGTCGCCCAGCCGCGCGCACGCCATGCCGAGGTGGTGCAGCGCGAGCCCCTCGAGCGCCCGGAGCCTCCGGCCCCGCGCCCCCTGCAGCGCGCGCTCGAGCGTCGCCTGGGCCTGCTCGAACAGGCCGAGGTGGTTCAGCGCCGCGCCGGTGCTCAGGCGGGCCTTGGTGGCGACGACGACGTCACGGGCCCGCTCGGCCTCCTCCTCCAGCGACGCGCCCGCGGCGAGCGCGGCGGACAGGTCGCCTGCGTGCAGCAGCGCGGCCACGTGGGCCTCGCGGGCGTGGAGGACGGCGTCGCTCGATCCGCTCGCGCGCGCGGCCACGGTCGCGGCCTCGGCGGCGCGCCGCGCGTCGGCGGGCCGGCCCAGATCCAGGAGGCCGCGCGCGCGCGCGGCGAGCAGCATCGCGCGGATCGACGGGGAGAGCGCGGCCGCGAACTGCGGCGAGAGCGCGGAGGCGGCGCGCGCGTCGCCCTCTTCGCTCTCGCCCGCCGCGATCCTGGAGGTCACGGCGAGCACCTGCGCCTCGCCCCACAGATCCGAGCCGGGCAGCGCGAGCCGCGCGGCCTCCTCCGCCGCGTCGAGCGCCTCGGGGATGCGGCCCAGGAGCTCGCAGATCTGCCCCCTGTGCACGAGGAGCGCCGCGCGCGTGGCCCCCTCGGCGCCGCACGCGAGCCCGGAGGTCGCGAGGTCGAGCGCGGCGTCGAGCTCCGCGCCGCTCGAGAGCGCCGCGCGCGCCGCCCGGGCGTAGAGCAGCGCGGCGCGCGGCCGCTCGCCGCCGGCCTCGGCGTGGCGCGCGATGAGCCCCGGGTCGACGTCGCCCGCGGACTCGAGCCAGGCGGCCGCGGCGAGGTGGAGCGCGGCGCGGTCCTCCTCGAGCACCGAGGCGTACGCCGCGTCGCGCACCAGCGCCTGCCGGAACGCCCACTGCGCCTGCCCCGCGATGCGCGACGCCCCCTGGCGCGCGATGATCTCGCCGGCCTCGAGCTCGGCGAGCTCAGGGCCCACGGCGCGCTCGAGCAGCGCCTCGACGCCCGCGGTCCAGAAGACCGGCCCGAAGATCGACGCCGCGCGCAGCACCTCGCGCCCGCCCTTCGACATGCGATCGACGCGGTGCTGCACCAGCGCCTGCACGCTGAGCGGCACGTCGTCGCGCCCCTCGGCGGCGTGCCGGATGAGCTCCTCCAGGAACAGCGCGTAGCCCCCGGCGCGCTGCACGATGGCGCCGCGCGTCGCCGGGTCGGCCTGGGGGAGCGCGGTCGAGACGAGCCGGTCCGCGGCCTCGGCGGAGAGCGGGGAGAGGGGCAAGCGGGTGACGTTGCGCGCCTCCCACAGCGACGGGAACCGGCTCGCGATCTCGGGCCGCGCGAAGGCGAAGACGCCGAAGCGGAGGTCGGCGCACCCGAGCAGCCAGTCGACGAGCTCGATCGTGGTGCCGTCGGCCCAGTGCAGGTCCTCGATGAAGAGGATCTGCGGCGTGCTCTCGGACTTCGAGCGGAAGAACGCCTCGATCGCCATCCGCATGCGCGACTGCATGAGCTGCGCGCTCTCGCGGGCGGCCCGCAGCGGCTCGTCGCCGCGGTCGGGGAAGGGCACGCCGACGAGCTCGCCGATGAAGGCCGCGAGGAAGCGGAGCGGGCGGGAGAGCCGCGCCGCCACGTGGGCGTTGACCTTCTGGATCTGGTCCTCGAGGCGCTCGCCGTCGTGGATGCTCATGAGGGCGCGCAGGGCGCGGCCGAGCCCCGAGAGGCTCGACGCGTGGCTCATCGGATCGCCGCGGCAGAGCAGGATGACGGGCGCGTGCGGGGCCGTGTCGAGGCGCTGGAGCAGCTCGGCGCGGACGCGGCTCTTGCCGATGCCGGCGGGGCCGGTCACGAGCGCGGCGCGCGGGACGCCGTCCTCGGCGATCTCGTGGAAGAGGCCCTGGAGCAGGGCGAGCTCGCGCTCGCGGCCGACGGTCGGGATGGGCTGGCCGAGCAGCTTCCTGGCGTCGAAGCCGGCGACGTCCTCGTGGAGGAGGACGCCGCCGCGCGCGTCCTCCTGGACCACGAACCGCCCCTCGAGCGCCGAGGTCGCGTGCGCGTCGATCCGGACCGCGCCGGGCACGGCGGACTCGAGCTGCTGCGCCGCGCGCTCGATCGCCTCGCCGGCGAGGTTCGCGCGGCCGCGGACGGCGTGACCGACCGCGACCGAGACCCGCGCGCCCGGCGTCGACCGGGCGACCGTCAGCGCCGCCCGGGCCGCGCGCATCGCCTCGTCGCCCCGCGAGCGCTCGACGCCGAGCACCGCGACCATCGTGCCGCTGAGGAGCGGCTCGAGCCGCGCGTCGTCGCCGAGGACCTCGCGGAGCGCGGCGTCCACCTCGGGTCGGAGCGGGCCGCCGCCCAGCTCGAACAGCACGCAGGCGACCACGCGCCGCTCGCTCGTGGCGAGGCGCGCCTGCGGCCGCTCGGGGCTCTGGCTGCTCGGAGGGGCCGCCTTGATCTCCTGCACCGCGCGCCGGATCGCCGAGGCCGAGCGCTCCGTCGCCGGGGGATCGTTGCCGAGCTCGCCGACGCGGGCGAGCGCGCGCGCCAGCTCGCCGCCGTTCTCGTACCGCTCCTCGCGATCGCGGGCGATGGCGCGCGTGATCACCTCGTCCAGCGCCTCCGGCACGTCGAAGCGGATCTGCTGCGCGCGCGGCGGATCCTCGAGCACGAGGCGGCCGAGCAGCGCGATGGCGTGCTCGGTCTCGAACACGTTCCTGCCCGTGACCAGGCGGAAGAGGACGGAGCCCAGCGAGTAGACGTCGGCCCGCGCGTCCACCGGCTCGCCGCGCGCCTGCTCGGGCGCCATGAAGTGCGGCGTGCCGATGATGGTCCCGCGCTCGGTGGGGTAGTCGTCCGGGACCGCGAGCTTCACGACGCCGAAGTCGATGAGCTTGATCGCGGTGCCCTTGCCGCGGACGAGGAAGATGTTCGAGAGCTTGAGGTCGCGGTGGATGACGCCGCGGGCGTGGATGGCGGCCATGGCGGCCGCGCTGCGCCGCACCACCTCCACGGAGTCGCGCATGCCGAGCGGCGCGCGGCGCTGGCGCTGCCCGAGATCCTCGCCGTCGAGCCACTCCATCGCGAAGAACGGGCGCCCGTCGAGCCACGTGCCGTGGGCGATGTACTGCACGATGTTGGGGTGCCGCAGGTCGGCGAGGATCGCGATCTCGCGCGCGAAGCGGGCGCGCTCCTGCGGCGACGCCGAGGCGCGCAGCATCTTGATCGCGACCGGCGCGCCGGTGGTCTGATCGGTGCCCTTGAAAATATCACCCATGCCGCCGCTTCGGCTGCGGGCCTCGATCATGAAGCGGTCGGTCGGATCGGTGAACTCCGGGAGCACCCTCGGGAAAGGCTACGCGAACTTCGCAGCTTGATGCCAGAGAGAAGGCGCCCCGCGCGCCGCGCCGCCAGGCGACCGGGGCCGAGGCGGCGCTCGCGCGCTGCGCCGCGCCGACGCGACGGATCGAGGCCGGCCCAGTGCGCAAAAATTCAGCGACGACCCGCTGCGCGGCGCGCGCGTCGCCGTGCTCAGAACGCCGCGAGCAGCCCGGCGCCGAGCGACGCGGTCACGGTCGATGTCTCCACGGGCGTGCGGTACGTGGACGCCGCGGGCGCGAACGCGGCGAGGCCCTCGGCGTGGGCGTACAACGAGAGCGCGTCCGTGGGCGCGAGCTCGATCCCGACGCGGATGCCGATCGTCGCGAGCAGCAGGCTGGCGTGGGGGGCGCTGTCGGCCGGCCTGGAGAGCTGGAGCGCGCCGAGCCCCAGGACGCCGCAACCGAAGACCAGGGTGCGCGCGTGAATGCACGGGACGAGGGCGCCGGCGAAGAGCCTCTCCGTGGATCGCGCTTGCGCCCCCGCGCCGCCGTCGGCGCTCGCTTCGCCCTCCTCCGTGCCCTGGCCGGCGGGCTCCGCGCTCGCCCCGGCGAAGAGGAGGCTCCGACCCTCGAGCGAGACGGACAGGCCGCTCGGCCAGCGAACCCTGAAGAGCCAGCTCGGGCCGCCGAACCACTCCTCCGCGTCGCCGAGCCCTGCGAGCCCACCGACGCCGACCTGCGCGGGTTTCCAGGGCTCGGCGGGCGCGCTCGCGGGCTTCGGGCGCGGCGGCGGCGGCGGCGGCGGCGGCGGCGGCGGCGGCGGCGGCGGCGGCGGCGGCGGAGGCGGCGGCGGAGGCGGCTGCGGCGGAGGCGGAGGCGGCGGGGTGATCGCGGGGGGCGAGGGCGCCGCTCCGGGAGATGGCGTGTCCATCCCGAACGGCGTGAGCGTGAAGGCGATCGTGAGCGCGGCGTAGTTGGTCAGCGCCGCGCAGGCAGCTTTGCTGTTCGGAACGTTGAACTCGCGCCGGGTGAAGACATTCCCGTAATCATCGCTGTACGCGAGGGAGATGATGAGCTCGCTGCCGCGTGGCGCGACGCGGACGGCGACCTCCTCGGGCGCGTCCTCCCGGAACGGGTCGTAGCCCGTCCGCGCCTGGATCTGCTCGCGAAGGACGGCCTCTCCAGGGCAGGACGCCGCTCGCGGATGCTCGCTGTAACGCATCCGCAGCATACGGCGTGGCGGCTCTTCCGCGAGCGCGGGGGCGCTGAAGAGCGGGAGACACGCAACAAGGAGCTTGAAGTGGTGATGTCGTCGCATTCCGGGTCAATGGCTCCGCGTTCCTAAGCCGTTCGCGGCAGCCATTCAGAGCGCTCAGGGCGGAGTGCGTCAAGGACTCATGAGCTGTTGTTGGGTGCAGTTTTTTTTTTGGCCGGTGAGTGCATTCTACGTGGTAATGAGAGGTGCCGTGTCGTAATGCGCTGCGCACTCGAGAGTTCGCGCGTCGCACGCCGTATTTGTGACGATTGCGGCCTCGTGTTCGTAAATGACCGCCGCGCGACCGCTCGGCGAGCGGGCACGTCGTTATTCGTGGTAATCGAGGATCGTTGATCGGAAACGACGCTGCGCGGCTGGCGGGCGAGCGCCACCGCGCGTGCGGCCGGGCGGGCCGCGCCGGAGGAGGTTCGGGCTGTGCGTCGGGGGAGGGGGGGAGGGGAGCGGCGGGCGGGGGGGCGCTCAGCCCGCGCGCGAGGCGAGCCGCGCGAGATCCTTGGGATCGCTGACCCGGACGAGGATGACCGTGATGTTGTCGCGCCCGCCGCTCGCGTTGGCCTTCTCGATCAGCGCCTGGGACGCCTTCTCGGGATCGGGCTCCGAGAGGAGGATGTCGCGGATGGCCTCGTGCGTCGCCATCTTCGAGAGGCCGTCGGAGCAGAGGAGGTAGACGTCGCCGGGGTGAGGGCGAGCGATGATCAGATCGACCTTGACGGCGGGGGAGATCCCGATCGCCCGGCTCAGGTGGTTCGCCATGGGGCCGGTGATCCCCGCGGCGCCCATCGTGTGATCGGTGGTGAGCTGCGTGAGCTCGTTGTCGCGGAGGCGATAACACCGGCTGTCGCCGACGTGGCCGATATAGAGCCGCTGCTTGTTGGGGGAGAACCGGGCGCTGACGAGGGTCGTCCCCATGCCGGAGAGGCTGCGATCGGCGTGGGCGCGCTCATAGATGGCCTGGTTCGCCCGCTGGATCGCGACCGCCAGCTCGCTGCCGCGCCGGGGGACATCCGGGTAGGGGCTCGCCCCGTCGCCGTCCACGAACGACTGGTCCTTGAACGCCCTCGCGATCGTGTCGACCGCGAGGCGGCTGGCGACGTCGCCGCCGGCGTGGCCGCCCATGCCGTCCGCCACGGCGAACAGGTAGTGCTCGTCCAGGCAGAGGTAGCAGTCCTCGTTCTTCTTGCGTTTCTGGCCCGGGTCGGTCTGCCCCACCGCGCTGATGAGCAGGAGCGGCGACGAGCTGGTCGGCTCGTCGATGGCGGCCTCGTCGTCGTAGATGATGGGAACGGCGGAGGGCTCCTCGCGCTCGTGATCCTCGTCGTCCTCGTCTTCCTCCTCGCCGCCGTACGACGGGGCGCTCGGGCGCTTGATCGGCGTCTGCAGCACCTCCGGCGGCGCCAGCGTGATCAGCGTGAGGTCGTCGTCGTCGTCGAAGCCGTCGTCGTCCTCGCGACGGGGCGCCCCGTTCGGCCGCCTCCAGTCGGCGCCCGAGATCCGCTCGGAGCGCCCGGCTCCTCCCGTGATGTTCGCGTGAGCGCTCTCGCCCGCGGGCGCGCGCAGCCCGTCGTGCGGGCTGATGGATCCCGACCCGCTCGTGGAGCTCTCGAAATCTGCCTCCGCCTCGGCGAGCGCATGGGCTCCGGAGCCCCCCTGCGACGGCGCGTGCGCCGCGCGCGGCCGGGCCCGGTCGCCGTTGTTCGAACGAAAATACCAATAGATCAGCCCGAGGAGGGCGATTCCCATGACGAGGGCGGCTGCGAGATCGGCCATGTCCCGGCGACCAACGTAGCAAAGGCGCGCCGCGTCTCCGAGATCAACGTGAAGGGGGGCGACCGGTAGCGCCCCGGGCTCGGTCGGTGGAAGTGCGGCAGCAGGGGCGCGCCGCGGGCGCCGGCGGCGCGGGAGCGCGCCATGGCCGTCGTGCCGCCGGGCCCGCCACCCCACGGCGATCCGCGCTGTCGTGACGCGGACGACCGCGCACCGGCGCCGCGCCTCGCGCGCGCGACAGGGCCGGCCGTGCCTCGTGCTGCGCTGCGGCAGGCGCCGTCGCAGCGGCCCGGCCCCCTCGTTTCCTTGGCCCTGGCCAGCGCCGCCGCGAGCGAGCTCGCGAGCGCATCGAGGTCATGGCGCCCACGGCCCGCCTCGCGCGCGGCTCTCCTTTACGACTACTTCTGCGTTCCACTCATCACCTCTGCCCTCGGCGTCGCCGGCGCGCACGGCGGGGCCTCCCAGCTCCGCTCGGCTCTGCGCTCGGCGCGGCGCGCGCTGCGCGGCTCACGCCGCCGCCCGCGGATCTCGCGCGTGTCCGCCGCAAACGAACTCGTGGAGCGGGTTGCCAGTACTCGTGGTGCTGACTAGTCTCCGCGCCCGCATGAAAGTCGCCCGCGCACTTCTCCGGACACCTCGCGTTCTTGGCGCGGGCCTCGCGGCCTTGATCGTGGGCGGGCTCGGCGCCGCCGGGTGCTTCGTCGGGAGCGAAGGCCTCTCGCCGCCGACCGAGGGGTTCTACTTCCCGACGGGCCTCGCGGCGTCTCCCGGCGGGCGGGTGCTCTACGTCGCGAACTCGGATTTCGATCTCCAGTACAACGGCGGCACGGTCCAGGCGCTGGATCTCCAGCGGCTGCGGAAGAGGACGCTCGCTCTCCAGGAGTCGCTCAACCCGCGGGAGGGGGGGGAGGCGGGCGCGGACCTCCGCGCCGCGTGCGGGAGCCTGGGGATCAACGCCGCGGGGGTGCTCTACCCGGGGCCCTGCGGGCCGCTGGACGTCGCCGCCCTCGGCGGGGACGAGGCGATCATCCGCAGCTCGGCCGTCATCGGCGCGTTCGCCTCCAACGTCGTCCTGGTGCACAGGCCGCTCGCCGAGCCCGCGCCGGACGCCGCGGCTGCGCCGCAGGCGAGGCTGTTCGTGCCGGTCCGCGGCGACCCCTCGATCACCTTCTTCGAGGTCGCCGACGACCGGCCCGAGGCCCCCGCGGCGACGCGGTGCGGAGAGGGAGACGCCTGCTTCCGGCTGGACTGCGGCGCGACCACGAACGGCGGGCGCTGCAGCGTCGACCACCGCGTCGGCGAGATCCCGAGCCGGGAGATCGAGCGGCGCAAGCTGCCGCTCGAGCCGCTCGGGATCAGCGCCGGCCCGGACGGGGAGAGCCTCGTCGTCTCGCACCACACGGAGAACAAGGCGAGCCTGATCGTCAACCCGTGGACCTCCGTCGGGAGGCCGCAGCTGGCCGACGTCCTCGACGATCTGCCCGCCGGGCCGACGGAGCTCGCGGCCGTGCCGCCCCCGCGCCTGGTCCGCGCGCTGGGGGAGGAGGCGATCGACTACCAGCCCGCGTTCCTGCTCACCTACGTCGCGGCGCCGCAGGTCGACCTGCTCCGCGCCCAGGCGAGCACCGACAGCGAGCCGGCGCTCCTGTTCCAGTCGTCCTCGACCCCGATCACCGCCGCCGCGCGCGGCGTCGACTCCCGGGGGGTCGCCGTGGACGCGAGCGAGCGGCAGGCGTGCGAGGCGGGGTGCGCGGACGCCGACCGCGATTGCCTCGCGCGGTGCGCGGAGATCCCGGTCCAGGCGTTCGTCGCGCACCGCAACCCGAACGCGCTGCTCGTCGGCGAGCTGACGACGACGCTCGTCGAGGACGACTCGGGCCGGCCGGACGACCGGTGGGCAGCGGCGTACGAGACGCTCGCGATCCGCGACACGGCGCCGCTCGCGGCCTACCCGACCCGGGTCGCGGTGGGCGACGTCATCGGCGTCGACGGCGCGCGCCGCCGGAGGGTCTTCGCGCTCGCGTTCGACTCGGGGCACGCGTTCGTCTACGACCCGGCGGCGCGCCGCATCGACGCGGTCATCCGCACCGGCCGCGGGCCGCAGGCCGTCGCGTTCGACACCGGCGTCACGTGCGGCCCCGAGAAGGAGCGCTGCGACTGCACGCCGGGGGAGGACGACGGTTGCGAACCCTACTCGCTCATGTACATCGCTCATTTCACCGACTCGTACCTCGGCGTGGTCGATCTCGACATGCGCAAGGCGAACACGTTCGGATCGATGATCCTCACGGTGGGCAAGCCGGTCCCGCCCCGGGAGTCCCAATGAAGCTCCGCGCCGCGCTCCTCGCCCCCGTCCTCTCGCTCGTCGGGTGCGCCGGGGAGGCCACGCCGGTCGAGGTCGAAGCCCTCGCGCAGTCCGGCCGGAGCGCCTTCCTCTGCCTCGCGATCGACCGGCCCGACCCCGAGGGGCCGGGCGTGCTGCGCCCGCTGCCCATCACGGACTGCGCCCGCCGCTACGCGGAGTCGCCCGACGACTTCGAGGTGGACCCCGAAGACGAGGGCAGGGCCAAGCTGCCGCACCTGTACGCCCTCGTGACGCAGACCTCGCGCGGCGAGGTCGCGATCGTCGATCTGACCACCGAGCGCTCGTCGATCCTCGACCTGGACCCGGGGACGCCGGGCGCCAGCTTCCTGCCCGTGGGCGCGCAGCCGGTCGACATCGTCGCGACGCCGGGGAGCACCGCGGCGTTCGTCGCGGTCGCCGAGCCGGGGCGCGAGGGCGTCTTCGCGCTCCCGTCGGCCCGGGCGCTGCCGCGCGACGGCTGCCCGGTCCCGTCGCTCAGCACGTGGCCGTCCTGCTCGCTCGGCTCCCCGCCGGGCGAGATGGTGCTCGTCTCCGACCCGCCCGGGCCGGACGGCAAGCTGCGGAGCTCGTGCTCGAGCGACTACGACCTCGATCCGGAGGGCGCCGGCGAGGCCGGCGACGGCGGCGCGTGCGGCGAGGCGAGCGGCGACCTCGGCCGGGAGGGTCTCGGCCGTCAGAAGCTCATCGTCACGCTCCCCGAGCTCGGCGGGCTCGCGGTGCTCGACGCGCAGACGCTCCTCGAGGACGAGCGGTTCAGGGACGGCGGGTTCGCGCCGTGCGAGGTGGAGCGGTGGGTCCCGCTGGACGTCGCGCTGCCGCCGGCCGCGACGCCCGCCGTGGCGCCCCACGGTCCCGAGTGCGTCGAGCCGGCGACGACGGCCGGGGCCGCGCAGGCGATCTCGCCGCCGCGGCCCGCGGGGCTCGCGCTGGCCGGCGATCGGCTGTTCGTCGCCGATCTCGACGCGCCCGTGATCCACGTCGTGGACCTCCCCACGCCGTGCGAGCCGGTGGAGCTGCCCCCGCTCTTGCCCTCGTCGACGCTCGACCCCGCGCGGCTCGTCACGACCAGCCGCATCGCGGTGAGCCAGGCGTCGCCGCCCGACTTCCGCCGCTTCCTCTACGCGGTCGACGCGGGCGACGGCAGCCTGATGGTCTTCGACGTCAGCGACGGCGCGACCAGCCGGACGCCGCTCGCGCGCCCGCACCCGGAGTGGAACCCGTTCCAGCCGCCCGATCGGATCCGCTTCCGGGCGCCGGTGCGCGACCTCGAGATCGTGGCGCGCGACTCCCCCGCCAGGCTCCCCGCGACGGGCGTGGCGCCGGAGGGGATCCGGTGCGATCCCGATCCGGGCCTCCGGGCCTGCGACAGCACCATCGCCTCGTGCGACCTCGAGACGCTGTACCGCACCTCGGCCGACCACGACGCCGGCGCCGGCCCGCGGAGGCTCCGCGGCTCGTTCGCCTACGTGGTGCTCACGAGCGGCCAGGTCGCGGTCGTCGACGTGGACGACCTCGACGCGGCGTGCCGGGGCCCCGAGGTGAAGAGCCAGCTCGCCGGGTGCGAGGTCGCCCCGCTGCCCGGCGCCCCCCCGGACGACCACGACGCCGACGGCATCCCGAACGCGCCGGTCCTCGATCCGGAGACCGGCCAGGTGCGCGTCGACGGGGACGACTGCCCCTACTACCCGAACCGGCGCGAGGGCGACCGGCGCGTCGACAGGAACGGCGA
Organism: Sorangium cellulosum; assembly: GCF_004135735.1. Taxonomy (GTDB): domain Bacteria; phylum Myxococcota_A; class Polyangia; order Polyangiales; family Polyangiaceae; genus Sorangium; species Sorangium cellulosum_F. The sequence continues at coordinate 3,705,307 of NZ_CP012670.1, forward strand.
CGGCATCGAGGACACCTGCGAGCTCAGGACCTCCGGCGAGGCGTCCTGCGGCGTCGTCCTCCCGCACACGCCGCGCTCCGAGGACTACATCCTGCCGAGCGGCGGCGCCGGCCAGCGCGAGCCGGGCGTGCAGACCCTCCCGCTCCTCTACGACCGGAGCGGCGCGATCGTGCAGCTCTCCGAGGAGCGGAGCCCGAAGATGCGCGCCACGCTCCCGCCCGAGGGGGTCGCCGCGCCGGATCTCACGCTCGGCGTGGGCGCGGAGCGCCAGCCGATCCTGCGCGGCCAGCAGGGGCTCGTGGAGCGGTCCGGCGAGCTGCAGCACGCGCTGGTGATGAACCTCGAGGACCCGCGGGTGCACATCGTCAACACGGGGTGGACCGTCACCTACGAGGGCGCGCTCCCCGGCTTCTCCCGGACGTTCGTCGGCTTCGACGGCGACGAGAGCGCCCTCGGGAGCTCCGACGCCCGCTTCTGCCGCCGCGGCGTGCAGAGCCGGGCGAGCATCGAGGAGCAGCTCCTCGCCGCCGGCCTGGGGGAGCGTGAGGCGTCGGCCCGGGCCGCGCAGCTCGCCGACTTCGTGCAGATCACGTCCGAGCTCCCGGACGAGGACGCCGCGTACTGGCAGGCGTCGCGCGAGCCCGTCTGCTCGTACGAGCGGTGCAACGCGAAGTACGGCAGCATCATCACGTCGCGCCCCGGGCTCCGCGTCGCCGAGGCCTACGAGGACCACCTCGTGCTGGAGTCGCGCGATCCCGACGTCGACGAGGTCGCGTTCGCGCGCTGCTGCTTCCCCGGCGAGGTGCAGCTCGACGTCCGGGCCGGGGGCCAGTGGGTCGTGCAGGACGCCGGAGGGGGCTTCCTGCACCACGTCATCGCCGATCCGGCGACGGGCAGGTGCCGCAACGCGTGCGACGGGCGCCTCGCGCGGCTCAACGGCCGCGTGGTGCACACGCCGACCGACGGGCCGGTCACCGACGGCGAGCCCGGCGCGTTCATCAACCCCATGTTCCGCTTCGCGATCACGGGCGGGGCGCCCGAGCAGGACATGCAGTTCCGCTTCACCACCCAGGGCGCTTTCACGCCGCTCCACATCGAGCTCTCCGAGGCGATTCGCCGGGACGACCGGTACGACGTCCAGCCGCAAGCGATCCGGTTCATCCCGGCGACCGGCGAGCTCGCGATCACCGACGGCTCGCTCCAGGGGCTGATCCTGCTCAGCTCGAGCAGCATGACCCTCACGCACCAGTTCCGCTGAGCGGCCCGCCCCGCCGGCGTCATTCCGGCGGGAGCACCGAAATTTCCACGAAAAACGCGGATGAAACGCGCAAGTCACGCGTAGACCGCATCGCGCGTCGGGGCTAAGACGCCGCCGATGCATCCGTCCGAGCAGCCTGTGGCCAGGAAGAAGCTCACGCCGGTGATGCGCCAGTACGAGGAAGCGAAGGCGCTCCACCCCGACGCGATCCTGTTCTTCCGGCTCGGTGACTTCTACGAGATGTTCAACGACGACGCGGTCCTGGTGTCGCGCGCGCTGAACCTGACGCTCACGAGCCGGAACAAGGGAGAGCCCGGCGAGCACCCGATGGCCGGCGTCCCGCACCACGCGGCGCACGGCTACATCGCGCGGCTGCTCGCGCTCGGCCACAAGGTGGCGATCTGCGAGCAGCTCGGGGATCCGTCGAAGATCAAGGGGCTCGTGCCGCGGCAGGTGGTGCGCGTCGTCACGCCGGGGCTCGTGACCGAGACCGACCAGCTCGACGCGCGCGCCAACCACTACCTGGCGGCCGTCGACGGGGGCGGCGCGCCCCGCGGGGACGCGGGCGCGACCGGCGGACCGTACGGCCTGTCGCTGCTCGATCTGTCCACCGGCGAGCTCTCGGCCACCTCGATCCCCGACGCCGCGACGCTGCTCGCCGAGCTCGCCCGGGCCGATCCGCGCGAGGCGCTGATCGCCCGCGATCTGCCCGACGTCCGCGCCGCCGCGGCCTCGCTCGCCTGCCGCGCGGCGCTGCGCGACGACGAGGACCTCGACAGCGCGGCGGTCGCGTCGATCCTCGACGACGCCGCGATCGAGCCCATCTCGGCGGCGGCGCTCGCCGAGCACCCGCTGCCGGCGGTGCGCGCCGCGGCGCGGGCGCTGCGCTTCGCCCGCCGCTGCAGCCCGGGCGCGCGCATCCCCGTGCGCCGCATCGCCCCGCACGACACCTCGGGCACGCTGCGCATCGACGAGACGGCCCAGTCGCACCTCGAGCTCGTGCGGGCCGCCGACGGGGGCCGGCGCGGCACGCTGCTCGACGTCATCGACTGCACGGTCACCCCGGGCGGCGCCCGGCTCCTCCGCCGCCGCCTGCTCACGCCGCTCGCGGACGTCGCGGCCATCCGCCGGCGCCTCGACGAGGTCGAGCTCTTCGTCGCGCACCCGCGCGCCCGCGGCGAGCTGCGGGACGCGCTCGGCGGCGTCGGCGATCTCGAGCGCCTCAGCGTCCGCGCGCTCCTCGGCGAGGCCACGCCCCGCGACCTCGGCGGCCTCCGCGACGGCCTCACGGCGGCGCCGGCGGCGATCGCCGCGATCCGGTCCATCCCCGACCTCGGCGGCGCGCCCGGGCGGGGCGAGGCCCCCGCCGCGGCGGAGGCCAGCGCGGAGCCGCTGCTCGCCGACGCGGCGGCGACGGACGTCGTGGCCGACGTGTGCGCCGAGCTCACCGCCGCGCTGGTCGAGCGGCCGCCGCCGAACGCGCGCGAGGGCGGCATCTTCCGCGAGGGGTACGACAAGGAGCTCGACGAGGCGCGCGCCACGGAGAAGAACGGCACGGAGCTCATCCTCGCGCTCGAGGCGAGGCTGCGCGCGCAGACGGGCGCGCCGTCGCTCCGGGTCAAGTACACGCGCGTCTTCGGCTGGTACATCGAGGTGACGCGCGCCCACGTCGGCAAGGTCCCGGACACCTTCCGCCGCAAGCAGACGGTGGCGACCGGCGAGCGCTACACGAGCGACGAGCTCGACGAGCTCGCCGACAAGATCGAGCACGCCGGCGCGCGCGCGCTGGAGCGGGAGGCGGCGCTGTTCGAGCGCCTGCGGACGCTCGTGGCGAGGAGCGAGGCCCGCCTCCGCGCGCTCGCGCGCCGGCTCGCCGCGTGGGACGTCGCCGCCGCGCTCGCCGACGTCGCGCACCGCAACGACTACGTGAGGCCGCACGTCACCGCGGGCGACGCGCTCGCGATCCGCGACGGCCGCCACCCGGTCGTCGAGCGCTACGCGGCCGCGGGGCACTTCGTGCCGAACGACACCCGCCTCGACCTCGCGGGCGAGCGGCTCTGGCTGATCACCGGCCCCAACATGGCGGGCAAGTCGACGCTGATGCGCCAGGTCGCGCTCATCGTGGTCCTCGCGCAGATGGGCAGCTACGTGCCCGCGCGCGAGGCGGAGATCGGCCTCGTCGACCGGATCCTCTCCCGGGTGGGCGCGAGCGACAACGTGGCCCGCGGCGAGAGCACGTTCATGGTGGAGATGCGGGAGACGGCGGAGATCCTGCGCGGCGCGACGCGGCGCTCGCTCGTGATCCTGGACGAGATCGGCCGGGGCACGAGCACCTACGACGGCCTCGCGATCGCCTGGGCCGTGGCCGAGCACCTCTTCGAGGCGGTCGGCTGCCGCGCGCTGTTCGCGACGCACTACCACGAGCTCACGGAGCTCTCGTCGCGCGCGCCGGGCATCGCGAACTACTCGGTGGCCGCGCGCGAGCACGGCGACGACGTGATCTTCCTGCACAAGCTCGAGCCGGGCCCCGCCAGCCGCAGCTACGGCGTCGCGGTCGCGCGGCTCGCGGGCGTCCCGGAGGGCGTGCTCGCCCGGGCCCGCGCGATCCTCGCGACGCTGGAGTCGGGCGCCGCGCTGCCGGGCGGCAAGCACGCCTCGCTCCGCGGCCGCACGCGCGCCGGCGCCGCCCAGCTCGACCTGTTCGTCCCGGCGCAGGCGGCGTCGCCGCCGGAGCACGCGGCGGTCCTCGAGACGCTGCGCGCCGTGGACGTCGATCGCCTCGCGCCGCTCGACGCGCTGAAGCTCGTGGTCAAGCTGAAGGGCCTGCTCGGCGCCCCGAAGTGACCGATGGCGTCGCTTGACAGACGAGACCCATCGGGGTAGCAAACCGCCCCCTTCGCGCGGTCTCGTGACGAGGGGGACAGCGGAGGCTGAATCCCCGTCCTCGCTGTCGACTGCGACGAATCCACACGCTCCCCTGGCACCACGGCAATCCGCGGCCCGGTGCCCCATCGACGAGGACGCTTTTTCCTGTCCGCGCGAGGGGTTGGTCGCGGGAGGGGGAGCGGCGGACCAACCGAAAGGACACTGCCGTGACCGATACCAGCGTTTCCGCATCCGTCCCCGCGGCCGAGACCATGCAGGCCGTCGCCCCGCTGCCCGGGGAGTTCCCGCTCCCGCTCCGCTCGCTGCTCGACGCGGGCGTGCACTTCGGCCACCAGACCAAGCGCTGGAACCCGAAGATGCGGCCGTTCATCTACGGCGCGCGCAACGGCATCCACATCATCGATCTCGATCAGACGACGCGCCTGTTCAAGCGCGCGTACGACTTCCTGACCGACGCCGTGTCCCGCGGCGGCCACGTGCTGTTCGTCGGCACGAAGCGCCAGGCGCAGGACATCGTGCAGGAGGAGGCCCGGCGCTCGGGCATGTACTTCGTCACGAACCGCTGGCTCGGCGGCACGCTGACGAACTTCCGCACCATCAAGCAGGGCCTCGATCGCCTGCGCACCCTCGAGCGCATGCGCGAGGACGGGACGTACGAGCAGCTCCTCAAGAAGGAGGTCGTCCGCCTCGAGAAGGAGCGCGAGCGGCTCGAGAAGTACCTGGGCGGCCTGAAGGGCATGGGCGGCCTCCCGGCGGCGATCTTCGTGATCGACCCGCACCAGGAGTCGATCGCGATCAGCGAGGCGCGCAAGCTGAACGTCCCTGTCGTGGCCATCACGGACACGAACTGCGACCCGGATCTCGTCGACTTCGTGATCCCCGGCAACGACGACGCCATCCGCTCGATCCGGCTGATCACGGCCCGGGTCGCGGACGCGTGCATCGAGGGCGCGCAGCGCCGCCGGGATCACGGCGAGGGCGCGCACGGCTCGCAGCCCCCGCCCCGCGGCCAGCGCGACGAGATCAACGTGTACCAGGGCGGCCGCGGCCGCGGTGGTCCGCGCCAGCAGCAGGCGTCGTAGCGTAGCGCGGCGCGAGCCGCATCGGGGCGGGCCCGGCGCCCGGGCGGTGAGAGGCCGGGGCACCGGCCTCCTGCCCGGGAGCGGGGGAGGTCGCGGCGGCGCAGGGGGCGCGGGGCAGAGATGGACAATTCGTCGCCCCGCGCCCACCTCGCCGCCGCGCCTCGGCCCGCTCGCCGCTGTCCGGGCCGCTCGTGCATTCACCAGTCTGAAGTGCGTTGAAATGAGGCGCGCTCGGCGCGGCCTCTTCAATCCAGGTTGAAGGAGAAAGAGCCATGGCCGGCATCAATGCGCAGGCGATCAAGGAGCTTCGGGAGCGGACCCAGGCGGGCATGAGCGACTGCAAGAGCGCCCTCACGGAGGCCGAGGGCGACATGGAGAAGGCGGTCGAGATCATCCTCAAGAAGGGTCTCGCGAAGAGCGCCAAGCGGGCCGGCGCGTCCGCCACCGAGGGCGAGGTGCGCGCGGCGGTCGCGGCCGATCGGCGGAGCGCGACGATGGTCGAGGTCAACATCCAGACCGACTTCGCCGCGCGGAACGACGCGTTCCGGCAGTTCGTGGGCGACGTGCTCGCCGCGGCCGAGAAGGCGCCCGAGGGCGCGGACGTGGGCCAGCTCTCGATCGGCGGCAAGCCGGTGGCCGACGTCGCGACGGAGCTGACGGCGCGCATCGGCGAGAAGGTCGCGGTGCGCCGGTGGGACCGCGTGTCGATCCCCGCGGGCAAGCACGGCGTCGCGCACGCCTACGTGCACCTGGGCGGCAAGATCGGCGTGCTCGTGGCGGTCGAGACCTCGAGCCAGGCCGTGGCGGAGCACCCCGAGGTGCAGAAGCTCGTCGAGGACACGGCGATGCAGGCCGCCGCGATGAGCCCGCTGGTCCTCCGCCGCGACGAGGTCACGGAGGAGCTGAAGGCGAAGCAGAAGGAGATCTTCGAGGCGCAGCTCCGCGAGGATCCGAAGCCGAAGCCCGAGGCGGCGTGGCCGAAGATCATCGAGGGCAAGTTCAACAAGTGGTACTCGGAGGTCGCGCTGCTCGAGCAGGAGTCGGTGGAGGCGGCGTCGCGCGGCGTGAGCCTGACGATCGACAAGCTGCGCGAGGCGGCGGCGAAGGCGGCCGGCGGCGAGGTGACGCTCACCCGCTTCGTCCGCTACGAGCGCGGCGAGGGCATCGCGAAGAAAGAGGACGACTTCGCCGCCGAGGTGGCGAAGATGGCCGCGAGCTGAAGCGGTCCGATGCGGGGGCGCCTCGCCGCCGTCTCGATCGATCTCGACGAGATCCCGAACTACCTCGCCATCCACGGCCTCGCCGTCCCGGAGCGCCCCGGGGCGGCGGCCGCGCTGCACGCCGTCTATGACGCGGCGCTGCCGCGCATCGCGGCCTTCGCCGCGTCCCACGGCATCCCCGTCACGCTGTTCGCGATCGGCCGCGATCTCGCGCGCCCGGAGAGCACGGCGGCGCTGCGCGCGCTGAGCGCGGCGGGCCACGCGGTCGAGAACCACTCGTACTGGCACCGTTACGACCTGTCGCGGCGCCCGCGCGCCGCGATCGCCGAGGACGTCCTGATGGGGGCCGAGGCGATCGCGGAGGCGATCGGCCGGCGTCCGACGGGCTTTCGCGCGCCGGGCTACACCGTGAGCGACGCGCTGTTCGACGCGCTCGACGCGGTCGGGGTCGCGTTCGACTCCTCGGTGTTCCCGTGCCCGCCGTACTACGCCGCGAAGGCGCTGGCGATGGGGGTGCAGCGCGCGCAGGGGAGGGGATCGGCGGCGATCCTGGACACGCCGCGCGTGCTCGCGGCGCCGCGCCGCCCGTACCGGCCGGGGCGGCCGTGGCACCGGCGCGGCGGGCGGCGCTTCGTGGAGCTGCCGATCCAGGTGACGCCGCGGCTGCGCCTGCCGGTCATCGGCACGAGCGTCGCGCTCGCGGGCGCGGCGGGGGCGCGGTGGCTCGCGCGCGCCTGCGCCGGCGAGGCGTTCGTCAACCTGGAGCTGCACGGGATGGACTTCCTCGATCGGGCCGACGGGATCGAGATGCTCGCGCCGTACCAGCCGGAGCTCCGGGTGCCGCTGGACCGGAGGCTCGAGGCGCTCGGGGCGTTCGTGGAGGAGGCGGCGCGGGGAGGCGCGCGGTTCGTGCGGCTGGAGGAGGCGAGCCGGGAGGGCGGGCTCGTGGCGTGACCGAGGGGTCGGCCCGGGCCTGCGAAATTTCTGACGGGCATGGGGCCGTCGGCTACCTTCCCGGCGATGGAGCTCGAGCGCCTCCAGGAGCTCTTACAGCCGCTGCAACCCCGACGAACCGCTGTCACCGGGGGACGCGCGCAACGTGGACATCGACCTCCACGGCGTGCGCGGGGCGCACTGGACGAGCAAGCTCGCGCGCCAGATCGAGCTCTCCAGGACGCCGGTCTGCCAGCTCTTCACCGGGCTCCGCGGCACGGGGAAGAGCACCGAGATCCAGCGCCTCGCCGCCAGGCTCTCCGATCCGGCGCGGCGCAACCTCCTCACGGTCCTCATCGACGCCGATGACGTCCTCGACCTCACCGTGGAGATCGACATCTCGGGCGTCCTCGCGCTCGTGCTGCTCCACACCGAGCGCGCCGTCCTGGCCGCGGAGGGGGGCGACGCGGCGGACGCCCTGACCGACGGCCCTCACCGGCGGCTCTGGGCGTGGCTCTCGCGGACGGACGTGGAGATCGGCAAGCTCACCGCGGGCGTCGGCGCGGGCGCGAAGGCCGGCGTCGAGCTCAACCTGAAGACGAACCCGACGGTGCGCCAGCGGGTCCGCGAGATCGTGGCCAGGCACCTGGCCACGTTCGTCCGCTTCGTGCACGACGAGCTCCGGGAGCTCGACTGGCGCGCGCGCAAGCTCGGGCGCTCCGGCGTCGTGATCCTCTTCGACTCGCTGGAGAAGCTGCGCGGCACGAGCCTCACCTGGAAGCCGGTGCTCGAGAGCGCGGAGCGCATCTTCTCCACCGGCGCGCCATACCTCCAGCTCCCGGTGCACGTGCTCTACACGATCCCGCCGGCGCTCGCGCGCCGCATGGTCGAGCCGCCCGTGTCGTTCCTGCCGATGATCAAGGTCCGGGACGCCGAGGGCAGGCTTCACGCGGAGGGGGTCGAGGTCATCGCCGAGCTCGTGAAGAGGCGCATCGACGAGGACGCGCTCCGGGAGATCTTCGGCGAGCCCGCGCTCCGGGATCGGATCCGCGCCGTCGCGCTGTGGTCTGGCGGCTACCCGCGCGAGATCGTGCGGCTGCTGCAGACGCTGCTCGAGCTCGAGGCGTTCCCCGTCGACGGGAAGACGCTCGAGCGGGAGCTCCACCGCGCGGGGAACGCCTACCGGAGCATCGTCTACGACAGCGGCGCGATCCCGTGGCTCGCCACGGTGAACCGCACGAAGCGGCTCATCACGACGAGCGAGAAGGAGCGCGAGGCGGCCGACCACCTGCTCCAGAACAACGTCATCCTCCGTTACCTCAACGACGACGAGTGGGTCGACCTCCACCCGTCCGTGGCCGGGATGCAGGAGCTCGCCGGGCCCTTCCCGGACGCGACGGACGTCGCGGCGGAGAAGGGCGCATGACCGGCGCCGCGGGCGGGGAGCGCTCGCGGCTGCTCCGGGCGCTCGCGCTCTCGCGGAGGTTCCACCTCTACCTCGCGCGGTGCGCGAGCCCTCGCGCGGCGGATGAGCTGGTCGCAACGCTCTCCGACGACCTTTCGCGGCTCGGGCGACCGGAAGTCCGCCTCGTGCGGCTGGAGCCGTACAGCGGGCGGACGGAGGACACACCGCTCACCGACGGCGAGCTCGCGGAGCGCGTCCTGCTCCCGCTCCTCGATCCGCCCGAGGAGCTGCGCGGCGCGATCCACCTCGTCGACGCGTCGCGCGCGACCTTCGCAGACACCGAGGCATGGGCGCGGCTCTTGAGGCTTCATCGACGCCTGGGGTCGCCTCGGACTGGACCGGCGATCGCGCCTGCGCGCGCAGCTCGTCGTGGAGCTGCTTCGGACCGCGCTCTCGCCTGACGGCGATCAGACCGAGGCAGCAGCGCGCGATCTCGCCGGCCAAGCCGAGGCGCTCCTGGGGGACACGGCCGAGGATCACATGAGCCGCGTGCTCGCCGTGGCGGCGCACCGCGAGCTCGCGCGACGCCTCGCGAGCGCCGGCGCCGGTGACGCCCGCTTCGCCGCGCAGCGCGCCGCGGCGCTCGCCCAACCCCTCGGCGGCCTCGGCGTGCCCGCGTGGGACGAGCTGCTCCGCGCTGCGGCGCGCCCGTGCTGAGTTTCCCTGGTTCTACGCACCAGGAGATCTCACCCGCCGTACTGGACGCGGCGACCCTGCGGCGCGGCGGTCGCCGGCCGTGGAGGGCAGGGGAGAGGTGTGACGCGGTGCGTCGTGCGCGCGTTCCTTGTGCATCGTGCGCGCGTTCCTTGTGCGTCGTGCGCGCGTTCCTTGCGCGTCGTGCGCGCGTTCCTTGTGCGTCGTGCGCGCGTTCCCGGTCACCGTGCGCGTGTCCGGGATCTCTGGCGCGCGGGGGCGACGGGCTTGCCGCATGCCGCCTCCGCGTCGTGCGCGCGTCCGAGCCGCCTGTGCGCGCGCGCCCCGCGCCGTGCGCGCGCGCCCCGCGCCGTGGTGCGCTGGCGCCACCGGGGTTGCGCGCGTTCCCCCGCCGGTCTCGCGCGTGCCGCCCGCCGTCGCGTGGCGCCGTCGACCTCGCCTGGTGCGCACGTCGCGCCCGCCGAGCGCGCCCCAGCGGCCGACCCTGCGCCGCTTGCCCGGGCCCCATGCATTCGTCCGGACTGGATCGTCGCGACGTGATCTTGCTCCTACGATGTGCCCACTTTCCTTTCCTTGACGCTCCCTCGTAGCCTCTCCTCTCATGGCCATTTCCAAGACCAGGAAGCCCGCGCCGGCGACCTCGCCGGCCGAGGCACCGATCGTTTCATCCACCACCGTCACCCTCGACGCGCTCGCGCGGGAGCTCGGCCCCGCGGACGGCGCGTTCGCCGCGCGGACGTACGCGGGGATCCCCGAGGAGGACCTCGTCGCGGAGGGGACGCGCATCGACTCGCAGAGCCTCATCGATGACGTGCCTCAGTTCGTCGCCTCGGCGCGGCGGATCCTGGGCTCGCTGTCGGAGGCGCAGCGCGGCAAGGTGCGCATGCCCGAGGCGCTCTTGCCGCTGCTCGTCGCCGAGGCGGGCAGGCTCCAGGCGATGAAGCGGTCGCACGACGCGGCGGCGACCGAGGTCGCGGGCGCGAGGGCGGCGCTCGAGGCGCAGGGGCGGAGCGCGATGCGCGACGGCATCGCCGAGCGGGATCTCTGCTACGACGGCCTGCGCAACGCGCTCGGCGCGCGCCGCATGGCGCGGGTCGACGCCGTCGTGGGGCGCGCGGATTCCCCCGAGAACCTCGCCAGGGGCCTCGAGGCGCTCGCGGCCTTCATCGACGAGACCCGTCGGGCCGACCCGGTGCAGGACGCGAAGCTCCTCGAGGACTACGGGGTCGGCGCCGAGTGCGCGGCCACGCTGCGGGCCACGGCGCAGCGGGTGCGCGGGACCGGCAGCGTCCAGATCGACGCAGGGCGTCGGGTCACCCAGCGGGCGCTCGATCTCCAGGACGGGAGGGTCACGGTCGTGATCGAGAAGATCCTCCGCGCCTTCCGATCCGCGCGCCGGGTCGACGGGACCATCCTGGTTCCCGAGCTGAACAAGGCCGCCTGGATGTTCGAGGTCCGCTCCGGGAGCTCCGCCAAGAAAGCCTCGCCCGGCGGCGACAAGCCCTCGGCCGGCGGAGACAAGCCCGCGCTCAGCGGAGACAGGCCCTCGGCCGGCGGAGACAAGCCCGCGCTCAGCGGAGACAGGCCCTCGGCCGGCGGAGACAAGCCCGCGCTCAGCGGAGACAGGCCCTCGGCCGGCGGAGACAAGCCCGCGCCTGGCGGAGGCGCGGCGCAGGGCGACGCGCCCTCGGTGCAGCCGACCATCCCACCGCTCCTCGGCGCTGACGGCTGAGCCGTACCCCCCGGACCGTGGGCGCCGCCTGCCGCGCCCTCCCGCCCGCGTCGGCCCGCCTTCCCGCCTTGTCCGCTTCAGCGCGCGACGAGCCGCCTCGCGACGAGGTGCGCGTCAGCGCGCGACGAGCCGCCTCGCGACGAGGTGCGCGTCAGCGCGCGACGAGCCGCCTCGCGACGAGGTGCGCGTCAGCGCGCGACGAGCCGCCTCGCGACGAGGTGCGCGTCAGCGCGCGACGAGCCGCCTCGCGACGAGGTGCGCGTCAGCTCGCGACGAGCCGCCTCGCGACCACCATCCCGAGCACGCCGGCGAGCAGGCAGCCGACCAGCGTGATCACGATGTTCGCCAGCCCGGCCGCCCACGTCTTGTACTGGATGAGCCGGAGCGTCTCGTTGTTGAAGCTCGAGTACGTCGTGAACCCGCCCATCACCCCGGTGCTCAGGCCGAGGCGGAGCGTCGGCGACAGCAGCTCCGTCGCCGCGGCGATCTCCCCGATGGCGCCGAGCAGGAACGACCCGAGCACGTTGACGGCGAGCGTTCCGTACGGAAAGTCGGCGCCGAAGCGCTGCTGACACCACGTCGACAGCCCGTAACGGGCGAGGGTGCCCGCCGCCCCGCCGATGCCGATCCAGAACCACCGCTCCATTCGTTTCACCTTCTCGCGCAGATCGCGTTCGTCGCGCGGCGACCTCTCCTTGCTTCCTCTCCGCCGCTGGCTCAAGGCTCATCCGGGTGAAGCGCCGCTTCAACACGACCGGCCCCTGCCGCCCTGATCTGCACTACATGATCCCGGCCGAGAGCCGGCTGCCCGAGGCCCCGGGCCTCGTCGAGCAGATGGGCTACTTCGTCGTGCACGCCCCGCGGCAGACCGGCAAGACCACCGCCCTGCGCGCGGTCGCCGAGCGGCTCACCGCGTCGGGCCGCCACGCCGCCGTCCTCTTCTCCTGCGAGGAGGGCGGCGCCGCCGGCGGCGACTACGGCTCCGCCCAGCGCCGCGCCCTCGAGCTCAAGGTGTGGCGCAAGGGCCAGAAGGACCCGCTCCGCGAGGGCCTCGCCCAGCTCGACGACTACCTCGCGCGCCTGCGGCTGCGCCGCGGGACGCTCGTGATCTTCGACGCCCGCGGCCAGCTCGCCCGGACCCCGCCCCGGTTCGACGAGGCGACGACCCCACGCGGCCGCCGCGCCACCGTGCTCCGCCTGTAGCGGCGCCGCTCCGCCCTCCGACGCCGCACCGCCCGGCGCGCCGCGCCCCGGCCTACTCCGCCGCCTTCCGGAACTCGATGACCGTGCCGCCCTCGCCCTCGCCGTCCGACGGCGCCGGCCGGTTCACCCGGGAGATGCGGTCCGGCGCCACGCCCGCCGCCGCGATGAACCCGCGCGCCTGCTCGTTGTCGCCGTACGCCAGATCGTCCGGCGTCCCCGACGCCACGACCCGCCCCTGGATCACGAGGAACGCCTGGTGCGCGATGCGGAACGTGCTCGCCATGTCGTGCGAGATCACCACGCTCGTCACCTTGTAGCGCTCCCGCGTCTCCTCGATCAGGTCGTCGACCATCCGGCTCGTCAGCGGATCGAGGCCGCTGGTCGGCTCGTCGTAGATGAGGATCTCGGGCTCGAGCATCAGCGCGCGCGCCAGGCCCACGCGCTTGCGCTGCCCGCCGGAGAGCTCCGACGGCATCCGGTCCTCCTTGTTCTCGAGGCCGAGCGAGTTCAGCATGCCCACGACCTTGTCGCGGATGTCCCGCTTCGACATGTGCTTGCGGTGCTCCCGCAGCGGGAACGCCACGTTGTCGAAGATCGTGAGCGAGTCGAGCAGCGCCGCGTACTGGAACACCATCCCGAACTTCTGGCGCACGCGGTTCATCTCGTAGTCGTTCAGCGCGCCGATGTCCTCGCCGTCGACCCAGATGTGCCCGCTGGTCGGCTTCTCGAGGCCGATGAGCAGCCGGAGCAGCGTGGTCTTGCCGGCGCCCGACCCGCCGATGATCACCGCCGTCTCGGTCCGCCGGAGGTGCATCGTGATGCCGTGCAGCACCTTCGTCGCCCCGAACGATTTCTTGACGTCATCGACGAAGAGGTGATCCCCCGGTTGCCAGCCCGGCGGTCGCCCGCCGTCCTGCTTCGCCCCGGGGGCGGCCCCCTCCTGGGGGAGCTGGCTGGACGGCCTCCTCCACATCCGCAGCGTACGGTACCACGGAGGGGGCCCGCAGGGCGCCGATCGCCGTGCATCGCCGTAAGGGACAGCACGCGCTTGACGCGGCCGGGCATGGGACGGAAACGTTGCGCATGACGGACGACCTACTGAAGGCAGCCCTCGACGCGGCGGAGGCCACGACCGACAAGGACGGCTGGGCCGAGCTCCCCGAAGGGCAAGCGCTGACGCTCTACGTCGCCCACGACGGCGTGGCGCTCCAGGTCGCCAAGATCGAGGCGATCCTCTCGGTGGACGGGCTCGTCCATGCCCGCAGCAGCAAGGGCGAGCTGTTCTTGCTGGCCCAGAAGGATGTGTTCGCCGTCGCCCTCGACGGCGGCGGCAAGGGAGCCTCGGCCAGGAAGGCCGGCTTCCTGGGCTGAGCGCGGCTGCCTCGCATGACCCGACCGCCGAGAGGGGGAGCAGATCCCGCGGCGCGCTCCGCCGAGCGCGCCGTCGACCTGGCGCTCGCCGAGGTCGAGCGGCGGTACGGGCTCGGCCGCAGCCTCGCCGCGCCCGGGTGGGTGCGCGCGCGGGTCCTCACCATCCTGAACGGCGCGGCCGTGCGCGACGGCGTCTCCCCGCTCGTGGCCGCCGAGCGGCTCCAGGAGGACCGGCAGGCCATCGAGGAGATCGTCGGCGCGCTGCGCGTGGGCGAGACGCGCTTCTACCGCGATCCGATCACCTGGGAGGCCATCGCCTCCTCGATCCTGCCCAGGCTCCCGCCCGACCTGCCCATCGCGGGCCTCTCGGCGGGCTGCAGCACCGGCGAGGAGGCCTACACCCTCGGAATGGTCCTCGCGAGCGCGGGCCGCCGCTTCAGCGTGCTCGGGGTCGACCGCTCCGTCCCCGCGATCGAGGCGGCGCGCGAGGCCGTCTACTCGGCCGAGGCCGCCGAGCAGCTCCCCCCGGCGCTGGCGCAGCGGTACTGTGAGCTCAAGGGCGGCGCGCTGCACATCTGCCAGGAGCTCCGCGACGTCGTGTCGTTCGAGGTCTGCGATCTCGTCCATGCCGTGCCGACCGGCGGCTTCCAGATCATCTTCTTCAAGAACGTGCTCCTTTATCTCGCGGAGCCCGCCGGCGACGCGGTGGCCCGCCGCCTCGCGGCCGAGCTCGATCCGGGGGGGCTGCTCTTCCCGGCCGCGAGCGAGGCGCCGCGGCTGTGCGGCGCCGGCCTCACCCCGGTCAGGGTGAACGCGCAGGTCATCGCCTTCCGCGGCCCGGGCAATGAGAGGACCGGCTTTCCATGAGCGTCGACATCCCGTCTCCGACCTCCAGGCCCAGCGGCCTCCACGAGATCCGCGCCGCGTACGCGCGCGAGCGCGCGGAGCTCGATCGAACCGCCCCGAGCGGCCCCTCGCCGGCCGCGGATCCCGCCGCGCTCGGGGTCGCGCTCGGGCGGCGTCACGCGCGCCTGCTCGACGATCTGCTGACCCGCCTCTTCCACCTGCTGCGCGACGCCGGCACCCCGAGCCGCGCCGCGTGGGACTCGGTCGCGATCGCCGGGGTCGGCGGCTACGGCCGCGGCGCCGTCGCGCTGCGCAGCGATCTCGACGTGCGCATCCTCGCCCGCGACGCCCAGCGCGCCGGCGCCATCGCGGACGCGCTGCTCTACCCGCTCTGGGACATGGGCGTCGCCGTGGGGCACCAGGTCGTCACCGTCGACGACCTCGTCGCGGGCGCGCGCGACGACCTGCCGACCGCGACGAGCCTGCTCGACTGGCGGCACGTGGTCGGCGACGCGTCGCTGTCGGAGTCGCTCTGGCAGCGCGCCATCACGGGCATCTTCGCGCACTCGGAGCTGCCCCGCTTCATCGAGCGGCTCGCGAAGGAGATCGCGCAGCGGCACGAGCGCTTCGGCGGCTCGGTCTACCTCCTCGAGCCGGACGTGAAGAACGGCGCGGGCGGGCTGCGCGACGTCGACGTCGCCCGCTGGGCGGCGAAGGCGCGCTACGGCGTCGGCGAGTTCGGAGCGCTGGTCCGCTTCGGCGCGCTCGTCGCGCGCGAGGCCGAGGAGATCCGCGGCGCCGCGGAGATGCTCTGGCGCATCCGCAACCTCCTGCACGCCCACTCCGGGCGGCGGACCGACCGGCTGACGTTCGACGCGCAGGAGCTCTGCGCGGGCGCGCTCGGGTACAACACGGCCCCCGGCGCGGGGCCGGGCGAGGCCGCCGGGCGCGGCGCGCAGCCCGAGGACGAGCCCGCCGTGTCGCCCGAGGCGATCGAGCGGATGATGAGCGAGTACTACCGGAGCGCCCGGATCATCTCGCGCGGCCTCGACATGATCATCGCGCGCGCCACGCCGACGCTCACGCGGCGGCGCCGGCGCGACGAGGACCTCGGCGGCGGCGTCCGCCTCTTCGACGGCTGCGTCACGATGAGCGATCCGGATCTGTTGAAGACCGATCCGGCGCTCGCGCTGCGGCTCGTCTCCGAGGCCGTCGACCGCGGCGTGCCGCTCCTGCCCTACGCGCGCGGGGCGATCGCCCGCGCGGCCGGCGATCCGGCGTTCTCTGCGGCGCTGCGCGAGAGCCCGGAGGCCGCCGAGCGCTTCCGGGCCCTCGTCGCCACCTGCAAGGAGACCGCGCTCCAGGGCGGATCGGTCGTGCGCGAGCTGCACGACCTCGGCCTCCTGCTCGCGATGATCCCCGAGTTCCTGCCCGTGGTCGGGCGCGTCCACCACGACGTCTACCACGTGTACACCGTCGACGTGCACTCGGTCGCGGCGGTCGACCGGCTCGTCGCGCTCGTGCGCGGCGAGCTCGCGGGCGAGGGCGAGTTCGGGCTCGCGTGCCGCCTCGCCGCCGAGGCGACGCGGCCGACGATGCTGTTCTTCGCCACGCTCCTGCACGACGTGGGCAAGGCGATCGGCGGCACGGATCACAGCCGGCGCGGCGCCGAGATGGCGAGGCACATCCTGGAGCGGCTCGGCTTCCCTCCGGACGACGTCGACGAGGCGTGCCACCTCATCCTGAAGCACCTCGTGATGTACCTCATCGCGACGCGGCGCGACCTCGACGACCCCGCGACGATCTCGGAGTTCTGCCAGGAGGTGCACGGCCGCGAGGGGCTGCGCGACCTCTACCTGCTCACGGTCGCCGATCTGTCGACCACGAGCCCGACGGCGATGACGTCGTGGAAGGCGCGGATGCTCGACGAGCTCTACCTCGCCGCGGACGGCGCGCTGCGCGGGGCCCGGGACGACGGCGACGCGCTCGGCCTCGACGATCAGCGGATGGCCCGCGCGATCAGCGGCACCGTGAGCGCCCTCGAGGAGCTCCCCGCCCGGAGCGAGGCGGAGCGGCGCGCGCAGCGGGATTTCCTGGCCCGCTACCTCGCGTCGATGCCCGAGCGCTACCTGCTCGCGAACGGCCCGGCCGCGATCGCCGCGCACGCCGAGCTCGCGCGGCAGCAGCAGCGCCGCGGGAACGCGGTGTCGGTCGCGCTCGTGCCCTCGAGGCACCCGGAGGCCGCGGAGCTCTGCGTGGTCGCGCCGGATCGCCCCGGCTTGCTCGCGGCGATCACGGCGGCGCTCGCCGCGTCGCGCCTCGAGGTCCACGGCGCGCAGATCCACTCGCGCGCGTGCGACGAGATCGAGCTGGAGGGCGCGCCGGTCCGCCCGAGGGCGGGCTCGGCCCCGCCGGCGGGCGTGCGCCTGCAGGCGGTCGACCTGTTCTGGGTGCGCGATCGCGGCGACGGGGTGGGCGGGGTGGCCCGCGCGATCCCGAAGCTCGTGGCCGACATCGAGGCGGTGCTCTCGGGCCGGATCTCCGGCGCCGAGCTCGCCAGGAAGCGCCGGGGCGGCGGGCTGCGCGAGCGCCCGACGCCGAAGGTGCGGACGCAGATCGCCATCGACGACCGCGCCTCGCACCACACGGTGATCGAGATCCTCACGCGGGATCGCCCCGGCCTGCTCTTCGCGATCTCGGACGCGCTCTACCAGCTCGGCCTGTCGATCTCGGTCGCCAAGATCAACACGGAGGGGACGCGCGTGGCCGACGTGTTCTACGTGAGCGAGGCGGACGGGTCGAAGGTCGAGCACGGCGAGCGGGTGCAGGAGGTCGAGGCTCGGCTCCGCGCGGTGCTCCAGGGCATGGATGACGAAGGGAGTGTCGGATGAACGAGAGGTGGACGGCGCGCGCGGCGAGGGCCGCGGCGGGGCGGGGCGTTTCGATCGTGGCGCTCGCGGCGTGCGCGGCGGCGTGCGGGGGCGCGCAGGAGCCCCCGCGCGAGGCGCTCTCCGCGGATCCTCCCCTCGGCGGCGACGAGGCGGCCCAGCAGGGCGCGTCGGCCACCGAGCTGGATCGGGGCATCGCCTACATCAAGAACGAGCGGTACGAGGACGCGAAGCGGCACCTCGAGAGGGCGCTCGAGCACGAGCCCGGGAGCGCCGAGGCGGCGTACTACCTCGGCCTCGCGCGCGAGAAGACGGGCGATCGCGCGGGCGCCGAGGCGTCGTACAAGAGGGCGCTCGAGGGCGATCCGAAGCTCGAGGCCGCCGCGCTGAACCTCGCGGCGCTCTACCTCGACGAGCCGCCGCGGCCGGACGACGCGATCGCGGTGCTCACGAGGGCGCTCGAGCAGGCGCCGGACCGGCCGGCGCTCCACCAGAACCTGGGTTACGCGTACGGCCTGAAGCGCGACGTCGCGAGCGCGAGCAAGCACTACGAGGCGTCGCTCAAGGCCGAGGACTCGGCCGCCACGCGCTTCGCGTACGGGGCGATGCTGCTCGAGGCCAGGGAGCTCGACCGGGCCGCGGCGGAGCTCAAGAAGGCGCTCGCCGCGACCGGCGACGACGTGGCGATGCTGGCGACGATCGGGCGGATGCTCGGCCCGGCGCGGGCGTACGCCGATTGCGTGGCGGCCTTCGATCGCGCCATCAAGCTGAAGCCGGAGGCGGAGTTCCACGTGCGCCGCGGCACGTGCCGCCACGAGCTCGGCGACGAGCCGGGGGCGCGCGCGGATTACCAGGCGGCGATCCAGGTGGACCCGCGCTTCGCGGCCGCGCACTACTACCTGGGGCTGTCGTACCTGGCCGACCGCAAGCCGCAGAGCGCGCTCGCGGCGCTGACCGAGGCGGGGAAGCTCGGGGGCGACAGCGAGATCGGCAAGCGCGCCCGCGCCAAGGTGAAGGAGCTCAGCGCGCGGCCCAGGTAGCCCGAGCGCGCGGCCCCGGCCGTCGGCCGTCGCCGTCAGCCGTCAGGCGCCGAGCAGCGCCAGGATCCGGTCCAGCTCGTCGAGCGAGCCGTAGGGGATGCCGAGCTCGCCCCGGCCGCCCTCGTCGCGCACCTCGACGCGCGTCCCGAGCCGCCGCATGAGGCGCGCCTCGAGGTCCTTGATCGCCGGCGATTTCCCCCCGCGCTTCTCGCCGGGCGCCTCCCCGCCGTCGGCGGCCCGGGCCTCCTTCTCCTTCGCCGCCTTGATGAGCGCCTCGACCTTGCGGACCGGGAGCTTGCCGTGGACGGTCCGCTCGGCGACCTCGGCCATCACCTTGTCGCTCGGCGCGCCGAGCAGCGCCCGCGCGTGGCCCTCGCTGAGCTCGCGCGAGATCACCATCGTGCGGATCCTCGGCGGCAGCCGGAGCAGCCGGAGCGAGTTGACGATCGTCGTGCGATCCTTGCCGACCCGCTCCGCGAGCGTCTGGTGCGTGTAGTTGTGCTCGCGCAGCAGCCGATCGAACGCCTCGGCGATCTCGATCGGGTTGAGATCGGCCCGCTGGACGTTCTCGACGAGGGCCAGCTCGAACGCCTCCCGCGGCGAGACGTCCTTGACGACGACCAGCACCTCCCGGAGCCCCGCGCGCTGCGCCGCGCGCCACCGCCGCTCGCCCGCGATGAGCTCGAAGCTGTCGGCGCCGGCCTGCGTCCTGCGCACGATGAGCGGCTCGATGAGCCCGTGCTCGCGGATGCTCCCGGTGAGCTCCTCCAGCTCGGCCTCGTCGAAGTGCTGCCGCGGCTGCCCCTTCTGCGGGACGATCTTCTCGACCGCGCACACGAACACGCTGCGGCCCTCGGCCGCCGCTGCCTTCGTCGGCGGCGGCGCCGGCAGCAGGGCGTCGAGCCCGCGTCCGAGCGCGCGCCGCGCTCCTTTCTGATCGCCATTCATGATCTGGGTCGTGCGTCCCTCGCGCGCGCTCCGGTGGTGGGCGGGGGCGGGGGCTCGGCTTGGGGTTCCGGCTCGGCGGCGTCCTCGCGCTGCCGCTTCTCCGGGGCCGCCGCGGCGCCGGGAGGGCCCTCCAGGATCTCGCGCGCGAGGCTCAGGTAGCCCTGCGCCCCCTTCGACTGCGCGTCGTAGAGCAGCGCCGGCTTGCCGTGCGACGGCGCCTCGCTGAGCTTCACGTTGCGCGGGATGATGGCGTCGAACACGCGAAAATGCGCCTTCACCTCGTCGGCGACCTGGTGGGTGAGCGAGTTGCGCCCGTCGAACATCGTGAGGACGACGCCCTCGACCGTGAGCTCCGGGTTGAACACGCTCCGCACCCGGTCGATGGTCGCCATGAGGTGCGTGAGCCCCTCGAGGGCGTAGTACTCGCACTGGAGCGGCACGAGCACCCGGTGCGCCGCGGTGAGCGCGTTCAGCGTCAGGAGGCCGAGCGACGGCGGGCAGTCGAGGACGACGAACGCGTACCCGTCGAGGTGCGGCCTCAGCGCGTGGCGCAGCCGCACCGCGCGGTCGTCCGCGTCCACCAGCTCGAGCTCGGCCGCGACGAGATCCTGGGTGGCGGGCACCACGTCGAGCAGCGGCACCTCGGTGGGGACGATCGCTTGCTTGAGCTCCGCCTGCCCGATCATGACGTCGTAGAGGGACACCTCGAAGCTCCCGCGCCGCACGCCGACGCCGCTCGACGCGTTCCCCTGCGGATCGCAGTCGACGAGCAGCGTACGGCACTCGGCAGCCGCGAAGCTCGCGGCCAGGTTGACCGAGGTCGTGGTCTTGCCGACGCCTCCCTTCTGGTTGGCGACGGCGAAGACGACAGGCGGAGGCTTGGGGGCGGAGCCGGCCTTGCGGGGCGCGCCCCCCTCTTTGGGCGATGGCATCGTGCTGTGTCGCGTCCGACCCGGCTGCTTACACGACCCCCACCGGCACGTCGAGAGATGCAGGCGCCTCGGCTGCAGGTTGGGCCGCACGCGCGGGGGCCGACCCGCCCCGAGGAGGGCGCCCGCGCCCCGCGGCAGCGCCCGCCCGGCGCCCTCGCACGGGCCGGGTGGTCGGAATGTTGGCCCGAGCGCCGGGGTCGTCTACAGTGACCCACATGTCGCTTACTGTGGTCAAGGACGAACGAGCGACGGGGCGATCCACCCGTGGGCGGGCTTCGAGGCGGGGACGCTGCCTCGGGCTCGGGGGGGCGCTGCTGTCTTCCGGCGATCCCGGTCCCGTCGATCGCGTCCTTGCCCGCGCGTTCTGGTGCGACGGGGGCGGGCAGGCGCTGCTCGCCCCTGCGCAAGTCGTCGTGCTTTCGTCTTCGCTTCAACGCAGGTCGGCGATCGGTTCGCGCCGTCGTTTCCCCTCAACGCGACCCGGGGAGCGGCGCTGGCTGCCCCTTGATCCACGGACGTGACGCCCAGCTTCGCCGAGCGGACCGACGCCCCGACGTCGCCTCGGCACATGGTAGGAGGACAGATGACGCTTCCCAAGATGTACCAGAGCTATGCCGAGTTCGAGCGGGAGATCCTCCGCCCGAACCGCGTGAGCTTCTCCCTCGAGGACATCGTCGAGGAGGAGGGTTCCTTCGAGGCAGAGCTCGACTTCGAGAGGGACCCGTTCGACGTCCCGGACGACGACTGAGCGCGACGGCGCGGCCCTGGCCTCGATGGCCGCCGCGCGCGCCGTCGGTCGCCCGCGCCGCGCGGTGGTCGCGCGGCGCAGCAGATCAGCTTGCACGATCCCTCCCGGGATCCGAGCCCCGGCGGCCGCCTCTCCGCCGGGGCTCTTTTTTTTAAAGCGGCGTCCCGACGGTCGTCTTGACCCCCCCGGCGGCGCGTGGCACGAGTGCCGCCCTTCGAAAAGAACGCCATGCAAGTCAACGTCGAAAAGCTTTCTCCCGTGCTGATGGAGTTTCAGGTGGAGGTCCCCGCGGACCGGGTCCGGAGCGAGGTCGACAAGGCCTATACGACGCTCCAGCGGACGGCCCGGGTCAAGGGTTTCCGGCCTGGAAAGGCGCCGCGCCAGGTGCTCGCGCACCTGTACGGCGGGCGCATCCACGCCGACGTCGCCCAGCGGCTCGTCGACGCCACGCTGAACCAGGCGCTCGCCGACAAGCAGGTGCAGCCGCTCTCCCAGCCCGCAATCGCGCCCGCCGAGCTCCGCCCCGACGACGCGTTCTCCTACAAGGCCCGGTTCGAGGTCCGGCCCGACATCACCGAGGTCAAGTGGGAGGGCTTCGAGGTGAAGCGGCCCTCGACCACGCCGACCGAGGAGATGATCGACGCCGAGATCACCGCGCTGCGCCGCGAGCACTCGACGCTGCAGGCGCCCGAGCCGGAGCGCCCCGCCGCGAAGGGGGACGTGGCCACGCTCGCCTTCACCCTGGAGGTCGGCGGCGCGCTGCGCGACACGAAGGAGCAGGAGATCGAGACCGAGCTCGGCAGCGGCCAGGTCTTCAAGGAGATCGAGGACGCCCTGCTCGGGATGTCGCCCGGCCAGTCGAAGGACGTGCCGGTGACGTTCTCGGAGCAGCACTCGAACGCGGAGCTCCGGGGCAAGGAGGCGATCTTCCACATCACCCTGAAGGACGTGCGCGAGCGCATCTTCCCCGAGGTCGACGACGAGCTCGCGAAGGACTGCGGCGAGGAGAGCCTCGCGGCGCTCCGCGAGTCGCTCCGCAAGAAGCTCGAGAAGGAGCTGACGCAGCGGGCGAGCGACGCGGTGGCCGAGCAGCTCATCGTCGAGCTCTGCAAGGCGAACCCGATCCCGGTGCCGCCGTCGCTCGTCGATCAGCAGGCGCAGCTCGCCGAGCGCGAGCTGCTCGCGACGGCGCGCCGGCGGGGGCAGCGCGTCGATCCGACGCCGGAGTTCCGCGCGCGCGTGCGGCTCGACGCCGAGATGAAGGTCCGCGCGGGGCTGGTGATGGCCGAGATCGCGAAGGCGAAGGAGGTCAAGATCACCGAGGCCGACCTCGAGAAGGGCTACCAGGAGCTCGCCGAGCAGACGGGCAAGAACGTCGCGAAGGTCAAGGCGGAGTACCGCGAGCCGCAGAAGCGCGAGCTGTTCGCGGGGATGATCCTCGAGGACAAGATCCTCGACATCATCGAGGCCGCGGCGAAGGTCACGAACGAGGGCTAGCCCGCGGCCTTCGCGGGCCTCCGCGCGGGCGCCGGCGCCCGCCGCTCGTCCGGGCGCGTCCTCCGCGCGCGGACCGGGCGGCTCGGCGCGCGGCGCCCTCTCGATCCAGCGTCCGCGCGCCGAGCGCGCCGCGCCCCAGCGTGCCGGCGGGTTCCGTGCGCGGCGCGGCAAGCGTCCGACATTTCCGGTAATCTCGGGCGCGTTCGGTCTTGCGATCGAACACGGTCTGGCCCAGGAGTAGAGCCCCTGCCGCCCGGCAGCAAACCCCCCCGGAGCACCGGATGACCCGACGAGTCGAAAACCGCACCCAAGCCATCGAGTTCCTCGAGCGCGAGAAGGCCTACATCCTCCCGACGGTCACGGAGGTGACCCACCGCGGCGAGCGCGAGTGGAACATCTTCAGCCGCCTCCTCAAGGACCGCATCGTCTTCATCGGCACGGAGATCGACGACTTCGTGGCGAACGCCGTGATCGCGCAGTTCCTCTTCCTGGAGAGCGAGGATCCCGAGAAGGAGATCCAGGTCTACATCAACAGCCCGGGCGGCGTGGTGACGTCGGGGCTCGCCATGTACGACACGATGCAGTACGTGCGTTGCCCGGTGTCGACGATGTGCATCGGCCAGGCGGCGTCGATGGGCGCCGTGCTGCTCAGCGCCGGCGGCAAGGGACGGCGCTTCGCGCTGCCGCACGCGAGGGTGATGATCCACCAGCCGCTCGGCGGCGCGCGCGGGCAGGCGACGGACATCGAGATCCAGGCGCGCGAGATCAAGAAGATCAAGGAGACGCTGATCGACATCCTCGTCGACGCGACCGGCAAGAACCGGGACGAGCTGGCGAAGGACATCGAGCGCGACTTCTACCTCAGCGCGACGCAGGCCAAGGAATACGGCCTGATCGACGAGGTCTTCCCGAAGCGAAACAAGTAGGTGCCGGCGCCCCGGGCCGCCGGGCACGCGGGGGCGGCGGGCGGGCGCGCGGGCGCGTCGCGCCGCGGCGCAACATCGCGCCGCGCTGACCTCGCTCGGCGCGCGCTTCCGCCGCGCTGCGCGGCCTCGTCCGAGGCGCGCGCTGTGGCCGCCATCAGGCGATTCCCTGACTTCGACCACAGGCTGGAGACCACCCCCGTTAGCTTGCGACGGTACGAGCACCGGACTAGAATCCGAGCGCGGCGTTTGGCTGCACATCGGTGAAAATCAGGGAACGGTGGGATGCCGTTCCCGTCCCAAAGTTGGAGGGACCGCGAAGGCGGATCCCCACCTCTCGTTGAAGCGGCGGCGTCGGCAGACCGCACTGAGGGTCGAAGTGGAGCGAAGGCGGGACGATCACTCGAACGGAAATTTAAGCTGCTCTTTCTGCGGCAAGTCGCAGAAAGAGGTCAAGAAGCTCATCGCGGGCCCCACGGTGTACATCTGCGATGAGTGCATCGGGCTCTGCAATGACATCATCGCGGAGGAGGTCGAGAAGGACGAGCCGTACGCGGGGTCGACCCCGGTGCCCAAGCCCGCCGACATCAAAGCGACGCTGGACGAGTACGTCGTCGGCCAGAACCGCGCCAAGAAGATCCTCGCTGTCGCGGTGCACAACCATTACAAGCGCATCGACAGCCGGGTCTCCTCGGACGACGTGGAGCTGTCCAAGTCGAACATCCTCCTGCTGGGGCCGACGGGCTCCGGCAAGACGCTGCTCGCGCAGACGCTCGCGAAGATCATCAACGTCCCGTTCGCGATCGCGGACGCGACGACGCTGACCGAGGCCGGGTACGTGGGCGAGGACGTCGAGAACATCATCGTCCAGCTCCTGCAGAACGCGGATCACGACGTCGAGCGCGCGCAGCGCGGCATCGTCTACATCGACGAGATCGACAAGATCAGCAGGAAGAGCGACAACCCGAGCATCACGCGCGACGTGTCCGGCGAGGGGGTGCAGCAGGCGCTGCTCAAGATCATCGAGGGGACCATCGCGAACGTCCCCCCGAAGGGCGGCCGCAAGCACCCGCAGCAGGACTTCCTCCAGGTCGACACGACGAACATCCTGTTCATCTGCGGCGGCGCGTTCGTCGGGCTGGACCAGATCATCCAGCGGCGCATCGGCCAGAACACCCTCGGGTTCGGCGCGGACATCAAGTCGAAGAAGGACTTCAAGCTGGGCGAGCTGCTCAGCGCGGTCCAGCCGGAGGACCTCCTCAAGTTCGGGCTCATCCCGGAGTTCATCGGCCGCCTGCCCATGGTGGCGACGCTCCACGAGCTCAACGAGGACGCGCTGATCGACATCCTCACCAAGCCGAAGAACAGCCTGGTCAAGCAGTACCAGAAGCTCTTCGAGATGGACGGGGTGAAGCTCAAGTTCACCCGGGGCGCGCTCGTCGCGGTGGCCCGTCAGGCCCTCGAGAGGAACAGCGGCGCCCGCGGCCTGCGCGCGATCCTCGAGGCCGCGATGCTCGACATCATGTACGACGTCCCGTCCCGCACGGGCATCAAGGAGGTCGTCGTCAGCGAGGACGTGATCACCAAGCACGAGCCGCCGCTCATCGTGTACACGAAGGAGGCGGAGCTCGCGTAGCGCGGGCCAGGGGGGGCCAGGGCGCGCGGCGCGGGCCGCCGAGGGCGGCGCGTCGCGGAGAGCGCGCGGCGCACCTCGTCCAGGTCGCCCCCTCCTTCGAGCAGCCGGAAGCGCCCGCGTCCCCGTGGGGAACGCGGGCCAGGCCGGCGGATGTTCAGCAGTAGTTCAATCCCTCTCGTAACAACCCAGGCGGGGGTCGCCCGGCCCCCCGACACTCCCGGAAAGACGGCGGATGTTCTTCAAGAACGACAGTGATCGCGGCAAGAATGCACCCGAACGCGGGATCGTCCCGCTGCTTCCGCTGCGCGACATCATCGTCTTTCCACACATGGTCTCGCAGCTCTTCGTCGGGCGCGAGCGCAGCATCGCGGCGCTCGACGAGGCGATGAACCGCGGCAAGGAGATCTTCCTCGCCGCCCAGCGGAACGCCAAGACGAACGACCCGACGCCGGACGACATCTTCGGCGTCGGCTCGGTCGGCGCGATCATGCAGCTCCTCCGGCTGCCGGACGGGACGGTGAAGGTCCTCATCGAGGGCAAGCGCCGGGCCCGGATTCGCCGTTACGTCCAGAGCGACGCGTACTTCCTCGTCGAGTACGACGAGATCGTCGAGAGCTCGGTGGCGAGCGTCGAGGTCGAGGCGCTGATGCGCTCGGTCCAGTCGACGTTCGAGATGTACGTCAAGCTCAACAAGAAGATCCAGCCCGAGGTGCTGATGGCGGTGCAGGCCATCGACGAGCCCTCGCGGCTGGCCGACACCATCATCGCCAACCTGCCGACGATCAAGCTGACCGACCGGCAGGCGCTGCTCGAGATGGAGGAGCCGCAGAAGCGGCTCGAGCGTCTCATCGAGCTGATGCAGGCCGAGATCGAGATTCTCCAGGTGGAGAAGAAGATCCGGAGTCGCGTCAAGAAGCAGATGGAGAAGACGCAGAAGGAGTACTACCTCAACGAGCAGATGCAGGCCATCCAGAAGGAGCTGGGTGGCGGCGAGCGCGACGAGTTCAAGAACGAGATCCAGGAGATCGAGGAGGCCCTCAAGACCAAGCGGATGAGCAAGGAGGCCGCCGCCAAGGTCAAGAAGGAGCTCAAGAAGCTGAAGATGATGCACCCCACGAGCGCCGAGGCGACCGTGGTGCGCAACTACATCGACTGGATCCTGGAGCTGCCCTGGTACGACAAGAGCGAGGAGCGGTATGACCTGGTCGAGGCCGAGAAGATCCTCGACGAGGATCATTACGGGCTGAAGAAGATCAAGGAGCGCA
Source organism: Sorangium cellulosum (assembly GCF_004135735.1). GTDB lineage: Bacteria > Myxococcota_A > Polyangia > Polyangiales > Polyangiaceae > Sorangium > Sorangium cellulosum_F. Next base: position 3,731,834 of record NZ_CP012670.1, read on the forward strand.
TCCTCGAGTACCTCGCGGTCCAGGCGCTCACGAAGAAGCTCAAGGGCCCGGTGCTCTGCTTCGTCGGCCCGCCCGGCGTCGGCAAGACGAGCCTGGCGAAGTCGATCGCGCGCGCGACGGGGCGCAAGTTCGTGCGGCTCTCGCTCGGCGGCGTGCGCGACGAGGCGGAGATCCGCGGCCACCGGCGGACGTACATCGGCGCGCTGCCTGGGAAGCTGATCCAGTCGCTCAAGAAGGTCGGGACGAACAACCCCGTGTTCCTGCTCGACGAGGTCGACAAGATGTCGACGGACTTCCGCGGGGATCCGGCGGCGGCGCTGCTCGAGGTGCTCGATCCCGAGCAGAACCACACGTTCAACGACCATTACCTGGATCTCGATTACGACCTCTCCGACGTGATGTTCATCACGACGGCGAACACGCTGTCGGGCATCCCGGTGCCGCTCCAGGACCGCATGGAGGTCATCCAGCTCTCGGGCTACACGGAGTTCGAGAAGCTGAACATCGCGGTGAAGTACCTCGTCCCCCGGCAGCGGAAGGAGTGCGGCCTGGAGGAGGTGCCGCTCGACTTCACGGAGGGGGCGCTCCGGACGATCATCCACCACTACACGAAGGAGAGCGGCGTGCGCTCGCTGGAGCGTGAGATCGCGAGCGTGTGCCGCAAGGTGGCGCGGCGGGTCGTGGCCGAGGGCAAGGAGCGGCCGATCGAGATCGTCGCGAAGAGCATCCCGAAGTACCTCGGCGTGCCGAAGTACCGGCTCGGCAAGCGCGAGGAGCGCGACGAGGTGGGGCTCGTGAACGGCCTCGCCGTGACCAACGTCGGCGGCGACCTGCTCCCGGCCGAGGCGACGGTGGTGCCGGGCAAGGGCAAGCTCGTGATCACGGGGCTGCTCGAGAAGGGGATGGAGGAGAGCGGGCACGCGGCGATGAGCTACGTGCGCTCGCGCCTCGATCGGCTCGGGCTGGAGCCGGACGTCTACCAGAAGGTCGATGTTCACATCCATTTCCCCGACTTCGTCCGCAAGGACGGGCCGAGCGCGGGCGTGACCATGGTGACCGCGCTCGTGAGCGCGCTGATGAAGGTGCCCGCGCGCAGGGATCTCGCGATGACGGGCGAGATCACGCTGCGCGGCCGGGTGCTGCCGATCGGCGGGCTCAAGGAGAAGCTGCTCGCCGCGCACCGCGGCGGCATCGCGACCGTGATCCTGCCGAAGGAGAACCGGAAGGATCTCCGGGACGTGCCGCGGCGGGTGCTGAAGTCGCTGCGCCTCGTGCTCGTGGAGCACGTCGACGACGTGCTCCGGGAGGCGCTCGTCCTGCCGGATCCCGAGGCGATCTTCGGGCCGCCCAAGGGCACGCTGGAGTACCGGGACGGCGAGCTCGTGACCCACGAGGCGCAGGTCAAGGCGCCGCCGGTCCCGACCGGCGAGCCGACCCCGGCCGCCCCGGCCGCGCCGCCCGGCGCGTAGCCGCACGGGCCCGGCCGGCCGGGTGCGCGCCGCCCTGCTGGGGGGCCGCCCTGCCGGGGGGCCGCTCGGCTGGGGCCCCCACCGGGCGGCGCGCCGCTGGACGGATGGGCTGGCGGCGGGCGCCGAGACGCACTAGCTGGCGTCTCGATGATTCGACGCGCACTGATATCGGTATCGGACAAGACGGGACTGCTGCCGCTGGCCCGGCGGCTCGCTTCGAGGGGGGTGGAGATCCTCTCGACCGGAGGGACGCAGAAGGCGCTCCTGGAAGCCAACGTGCCTGTCATCGGCGTGGAGGCGTATACGGGCTCTCCGGAGGTGATGGATGGCCGGGTGAAGACGCTCCACCCCCGGGTGCACGGCGGCATCCTGATGCGCGGCGCCATCGACGAGGCGGATCTCGCGCGGCTCGGGGGCGCGCCGATCGACCTCGTGGTCTGCAATCTCTATCCGTTCGAGGCGACGGTCCGGAAGCCAGGGGTCACGCACCCCGAGATCATCGAGAACATCGATATCGGCGGCCCGTCGATGGTGCGGAGCGCGGCCAAGAACCACGCGCGCGTGGCCGTGGTGGTCGATCCGGCCGATTACGACGCCGTGCTCGCCGAGATCGAGCGGGACGGCGAGGTGTCGAGCGCCACGCGCCGGCGGCTCGCCACGAAGGCGTTCGCCCACACGGCGGCCTACGACGGGATGGTGGCGGGCTACCTGTCGTCGTTGCCCGAGGACGGCGAGCCGGACGCCGCCGTGCGCGAGGCGTATCCGCGCTTCCTGACGCTCGCGCTCGAGCGGGCCTATCCGCTCCGGTACGGCGAGAACCCGCACCAGCCGGGCGCCTTCTACCGCGAGCGGGGCGCGGCCGCGGGGTCGCTCGCGCTCGCGGAGTCGCTGGGGGCGGGCGGCAAGGAGCTGTCGTTCAACAACCTCGTCGACGCGGACGCGGCGTTCGAGGCCGTGCGGGAGCTCGGCCCGCCTGCCGCGGTCGTCGTGAAGCACACCAACCCGTGCGGCGTCGCCACGGGCGTCGACCTCGCGGCCGCCTACCGGACGGCGCGCGAGGCGGACCCGGTGAGCGCCTTCGGCGGGATCGTCGCGCTGAACCGCGAGGTCGACCGGGCGGCCGCCGAGGTGCTGGTGGAGACGTTCCTGGAGTGCGTCATCGCGCCCGCCTACACCCCGGAGGCGCTGGAGGTGCTCCGGACCAAGAAGAACCTCCGGGTGCTCGCGACCGGGACGCTGCTCCCGGCCGACCACCGGGAGCCGACCTTCAAGCGCGTCGGCGGGGGCCTGGTCGTCCAGGGGCGCGACGCGACCGCGGCCGGCGAGGTGCGCCGGGGCAACGTCGTGACGAAGCGGGCGCCCACCGCGGAGGAGCTCGAGGCGCTCGAGCTCGGCTGGGCGGTCTGCAAGCACGTGAAATCCAACGCGATCGTGCTCGCGGTGCCGGGGAGCACCGTGGGGATCGGGGCCGGGCAGATGTCCCGGGTCGAGAGCGTGCGCATCGCCTGCAGCAAGGCGGGGGAGCGGGCCCGCGGGAGCGTCCTCGCCTCGGACGCCTTCTTCCCGTTCCCGGACGGCCTGGTGCTCGCCGCGGAGCACGGGATCCGGGCGGTCGCGCAGCCCGGGGGCAGCGTGAAGGACCCCGACGTGATCGCCGCGGCCGACGCGGCGGGGATCGCCATGGTGTTCACCGGGGTGCGGCACTTCCGTCACTGATTCCGCACCACCTCGCGTCGCTCCCGATCCCGGGATGGGCCCTTTCTCGGCAGGGAAAGGGCTCGCCGCGCTCGCAGAAAAGTTGACCCGGCGGCGTTGCCTGTGATGATGGTCAACGCTGCGCCTGGGCAGAACGCCGTGCGTGGCACGAAGGAGCGCGCTGTGGGCGGAATCAGCGAAACGTGCAGTGTTTGCGGGAGCGGATTCGAGGTCCAGTTCCGGTATCAGATGGAGGAGCGGGACGGCGGGTTCTCCTTCTTCTGCTCGCAGAAGTGCCTTGAAAAGAGCCAGCGCGGCGGCGAGATCGGCGCCGCGCTCGCGACGTGTGACGCGTGCGCCAAGCGGTTCCCCCCGGAGCTCGTCTCGCAGGTGCTCTACGTCGCCGGGCGGCGGCGCTACGCGTGCTCGCTGGGGTGCCGGACGCAGCTGGTCCGCGAGGCGAACGGGGCGCGGCTCGGGGCCATCGCCGCGGCGGCCGTGACGCCGGCCGCGGCGGAGCCGCCGGCCCGCGAGGCCGGGCTGGTCGGGAGCGACGCCGGCGCCGCCGGGGCCTGTGTCGCCGCGGAGGCGCGCGGGCCGGCGTCCCCGGAGGTGCCTGCCCGGACGAGCGCGGCGGTCGCCGTCGCGGCCGGGCAGGGGGCGGCGGCCGGGCAGGCCGCGCCCTCCGCGCGCCCGGCTGAGAGCAGGGCCCAGGGGGCGACGGCCGTGCCCCTGACGCCGACCGTGGGCACGCGGCGGGCGGCCCCGCCGCCGCAGCGTCCGGCCGGCGTGCCGTGCCGGCTGGCCGTGTTCAACCACAAGGGGGGCACGGGCAAGACGACCACGGCCGTGAGCGTCGCGGCCGGGCTCGCGGCCCGCGGCAAGCGGGTGCTCCTCGTCGACACGGACGCCCAGGGGAACGTCTCTGTTTCGCTCGGCGCGGGCGCGGAGCGGTCGCTCTATCACGTGCTCGTGATGGGTCTCCGGATCGCCGATGCGACCAGGACGGTGCGTCCGAACCTGGATCTCCTGCCGTCCAACGAGACGCTGGCCGCGGCCGAGCTCTACCTGGCGGGGCGCCAGAACCGGGATCGTGTGCTCTCGGACCGGCTCTCCGCCGCGGCGGCCGGGTACGACTACGTGGTGCTCGATTGCTCGCCGAGCCTGTCGCTGATGAACCAGAACGCGCTGGTGTTCGCCGACAGCGTGCTCGTCCCGGTCGCGTGCGATTACCTGTCGCTCGTGGGCGTGCGGCAGGTGATCAAGACGGTGAAGAACGTCAACGCGCTGCTGCACCACCCCGTGCAGATCTGGGGCGTGCTGCCGACGTTCTATGATGGTCGCGCGAAGATCGCGCGCGAGGCGGTGAGCACGATGAAGCAGCATTTCGAGGATCGCTGCCTCGCGCCGATTCGCCAGGCCATCAAGGTGAAGGAGGCGCCCGCGCAGGGCCAAACGATCTTCGAGTATGCGCCGGGGACCCCGGCGGCGGACGATTACCTGGCGGTGGTCGATCGCATCATCGAGAGCCGCGAGCGCGGTGCCGCAGGGGTGGAGGCCGGCGCGCTGCGCGAGCCCGCGTCGCGGGGCACCGATCGGCCGGGCGCGGCAACGGAGCGGCCGGGAGCTGCGGCGGGTGCATGAAGGGACCCGCGCAAGCGGAGTCCCGCAGGATGAAGGGACCCGCGCAAGCGGAGTCCCGCAGGATGAAGGGACCCGCGCAAGCGGAGTCCCGCAGGATGAAGGGACCCGCGCAAGCGGAGTCCCGCAGGATGAAGGGACCCGCGCAAGCGGAGTCCCGCAGGATGAAGGGACCCGCGCAAGCGGGGTCCCGCTGAATGACGGGATCCCGCAGGATGAAGAGACCCGTGGGCGCGGGGGCCTGAACGGGCACGGAGCGGGCAGGGAGCTGGAGGAAGCCATGACGAGCGAAGGCGATCTCGGGGGTGCCGCGATGGCGCTGCTCGATCGCGACGAGGTGGAGGGCGTTTTGTCCGGGGCGTTCTATACGCCCGCGAGCGCGCCCCGTTCGCGCGCGAGGTCCCGGGCAGCCGGCGCCGCATCCGAGCCAGGCGCCGCGCCGCCGCCGGATCGACCGCAGCACTACAAGGTCATCTGCATCTCGATGTACACCGAGGATCTCGAGCGGCTGGACGGGATGGTCGGCGCCCTCAAGGCGCGCGGGATAACCAAGGCCAACCGCAGCGCGCTGATCCGCCATGCGCTCTCGCAGGTGGACCTCGACAAGATCCCGAAGGGGATTTAGGTAAGCTTCTCTATCCTCAGGCCGTAGCGCCACGTCGCGCCGAGCAGGACGACGCCCGGCCGCACCACCGTCGGGGCAGCCCTCCCTCGCCGCTCGCGATCCGGCGAGGGGCGCACACGTGACGGCGATCACGGCGGCGTGTCGCCGCGCCCGTGCGCTCCGGCGGCTGCGTTTCGGGCATGCGACGTGCTACAGTCGAGGCCACTACCGACGAGAGGGAACATGAACCAGAACTACGTAGGATACGGGACCCGTTCCTCGGTGATCCGTGCCGCCGCCGATACGCGCGAGCGCTTCATCGTCAGGACGTACAATCATCTGTTCGGGGCGATCGTCCTCTTCGCCGCGATCGAGATCGCGCTGTTCCAGACCGGCGCCGCCCTGATCATCGCCAGGGCGATGATGGGCACGAGCTGGTTGCTGGTGCTCGGGGGGTTCATGCTCGTGAGCTGGCTCGCCAGCCGCGCGGCGCACACCTCCACGTCGAAGCCGGCGCAGTACGCCGCGCTCGGCGGCTTCGTGCTCGCCCAGGCGATCGTCTTCGTGCCGCTGCTCTACCTCGCGAACACGGTGGCGCCCGGCGCGATCCAGAGCGCCGGCCTCGTGACGATGGCCGGCTTCGCGGGGCTCACCGCGATCGCGTTCGTGACCCGCAAGGACTTCTCCTTCCTGGGGGCGCTCCTGCGCTGGGGCGGCATCTGCGCGCTCGTCCTCATCGCGGCCGGCGTGCTGTTCGGCTTCCAGCTCGGCACCTTCTTCAGCGTCGCCATGGTCGCGTTCGCCGGCGCCGCCATCCTCTACGACACGTCGAACGTCCTGCACCACTTCCCCGAGGACCGCTACGTCGGCGCCGCGCTCGAGCTCTTCGCGTCGGTCGCCATGATGTTCTGGTACGTCCTCCGCCTCTTCATCAGCTCCCGCGACTGAGCGGGGGGACCCGCTGCGGATACGGGCCCACCTCGGCGTTTTCGGTGCTCAGCGCACTGGAGTGCGCTTCCGCGCCGAAAACGCCGATCTGGGCCCGTCTCCTGTGCGGGTCCGCCCCGCTCGGCGACGCGCCTCGGCGCTCGGCGGGGCGGTCCGGGGGGGACTGGCCCTTCGGCGTTGACGTGGCTCGATAGACAGAGGGGGAGATGGCTCCCGTCGGAGTGCCCTGACCCTCACGCGCCGAGGAGCGCCTGGAGGGCTCGGAGCAGCGCGAAGAGGAGCAGGCCGGCGAGGGCGAGGAGCGCCGCTACCGCGAGGAGCAGGCCCGCGTAGAAGCGGAAATCCGAGGGCTGCGGGCTGCCCTGGCTGCGGGACGCGAGGTGCGCATCCAGCAGGCTCAGGTTCCGCACGTTCGCCTTGAAGGCCGCGTCGAACAGATCGCCCAGCAGGGGGACCATGCCGATCAGCGCCTCGAGGCCCACGTTGAGCACCATGCGCAGCAGCGTCGATGCGGGGAGACGGTAACGCATCGCCGCGACCACGATGTACATCGAGAGCCCGAAGCCGACGAGGTCCCCCACGCCGGGGATCAGCCCGATGACCGCATCGTAGCCGATCCGATAACCGACGACGGGAACGCGAATGGCGTTGTCCAGGAAGTACCCCAGCCACCTCAGGCGCTTCAGCCCTTCCTCCTCGGGCGCGGCGGTCTTCAGCGGGGTGAGGGGCGTGACGGGCATGGTGGGCCGCTCTGCAACGTGGGTGCGATCACGATCTCGCTCCGCATCATCGAGGCGGCGTCGCCGAGCGTCAACGTGGGGCTCGGCGCAGAGGTGTTCTCAGCCCCTCGGCGAGCCTCCAGCGTGCCTCACCCCCGCGTCCGCGGAGGCGCGCGGCGATCACGGGCAGCCGGAGGCGACGAACTCGGCGACGAAGGGCGAGCCCGGGCGCTCCCGGAGCTCGTCGAAGCTCCCCTGCTGGATGAGGCGGCCGCCTTCGAGCACGGCCACCCGGCCGCCGATCGCGGCGGCGTCGGCGGGGTCGTGCGTGACGACCAGCGCCGGCATGCCGAGCTCCCTCAGGTACTCGGCCACGAACGTCCGCACGCGCCGCCTGGCCCCCGCGTCGAGCGCCGCCAGCGGCTCGTCGAGCAGCAGCGCCTCGGGCCTGGCGGCCAGCGCCCGGGCCAGCGCGACCCGCTGCCGCTCGCCGCCGGAGAGGCTCGCCGGGCGCCTCCGGGCGAGCTCCGCGACGCCGAGGTCCTCGAGCCTGCCGAGCGCCTCGTCGCGCCGCGCCCGCGGCGCCTGCCCGGGATCACGGCAGGCGAGGGCGAACTCGACGTTCTCGAGCGCCGACATGTGCGGGAAGAGGCCGTAGCTCTGGGGGAGGTAGCCGAGGCCGCGCTCCTCGGGCGGCAGGTCGATCCCGCGATCCGCGTCGAACAGCGGGCGCCCGTTCAGCAGGATGCGACCGCGGCGCGGGGAGACGACGCCGAGGACCATCAGCAGGAGGCTCGTCTTGCCCGCCCCGTTCGGCCCGACGAGGACGAACGGCCCGTCGCCGGCGGCGAGCTGCACCTCGAGCGAGAGCCTCCCGATCCGGGCCTTTAGGCTCACCTCGAGCATCGCGCCCTCCTCCCGCGAGCCAGGGAGCCGCCGCCGTCACGCGCCATGAAGCCGCTCCTCGCCCCGCGGCGCCGGTCGCCGGTCGCCCCGCTCCCCGTGGCGCGACAGGCGCGCCGCGCCGCCGCGCACGAGGAGCAGGAACACGAACGCAACGAGCACGAGCACGAGCGACAGGGCCTGCGCGATCCGGAGATCCGACTCGAGCGCCGTGTAGATCGCGAGCGGCAGCGTCTGCGTCTCGCCGGTCAGGTTGCCGGCGAACATGAGCGTCGCCCCGAACTCTCCGAGCGCGCGCGCCCAGGTCATGGCGGCGCCGCTCACGAGCCCGGGCGCGGCGAGCGGCAGGGCGATGCGGAGGAACACCCGGGTCGGGGAGGCGCCCAGGCTGCGCGCCACGAGGAAGCACTCCTCCTCGATGCTGCGGAAGGCGCTCGTCGCCGCCTGCAGGAAGAACGGCGCGGAGACGAACGTCTCCGCCATGATCACCGCCGCCGTCGTGAACGCGATCGACCCTCCGTCCGGCGAGAGCCACCGGCCCAGGAGCCCCTGCCGCCCGAAGGCGAGCAGCATGGCGACCCCCGCCACGGCCGGGGGGATGACGATCGGGAGCTGGATGAGCGTCTCCACGGCCCGGTGGGCCCGGCCAGCGCCCCGCGCGAGGAGCCACGAGAGCGGCGTCCCGAGCACCACCACCACGGCCAGGCTGACGCTCGTCGTGAACAGGCTCAGCCGGAGGGCCGACAGCGCCAGCGGGTGCTTCAGCCCGGCGACGAGGTCGGACCAGCCCGTGGCCGTGACCAGCCCGACGAGCGGCAGCATCAGGAACGCGAACAGCGCGCTCGCCGCGGCGGCGACGACCAGGCGAAAGAGCCTCGCGCGGAGGGCGCTCCTCCGGGACATCCGCTCGCTCACTCCGGTTTTCCAGGGCGCTCGCCCGCGACGCTCACGAGCCCGGATCGGGCGAGGATCTCCTGCCCGGCGGGCGACACCACGAGATCCAGCCACGCCCTCGCGAGCTCACGGTGACGGGCTCCGGTGACGACGGCGATGGGGTACTCGGCCATGACGTTCACCTCCGCGGGGAGGGAGACGACCTCCACGCGATCCCGGGCGGCCGCCGCGTCCGTGCGGTAGACGATGCCCGCGTCGGCCTCGCCGAGGACGACCTTCGCGAGGACCTGCCGGACGTTGAGCTCCCGCGAGACCACGCGCGCCTCGACCCTCGCCCGGAAGTCGGCGCCGAGGTTCCGCGAGGCCCTGTCCAGGATCTGGCTCGTGTACGCCCCGATGGGGACCTCCGGCGCTCCGACGACGATCCGCGCGGCGCGGGGCAGGTCGGCCAGCGTCCGGATCGCGGGCGCTCTCCCCCGCGGCACGACGAGGACCGGCTCGTTGCGGGCGAAGATCACCGGATCGCCGACCTTCCCCGCGCGGCGCAGCGCGTCCATGTGCCGGAGATCGGCCGACGCGAAGACGTCGGCGGCCGCGCCGTGCTCGATCTGCCTCCGGAGCTCCTGGCTGCCCGCGAAGTTGAAGGAGATCTCCACGGCGGGCCGGCTCTCCTTGAGCTCCTCCGCCAGGCGGCTGAAGCTCTCGCGGAGCGACGCGGCCGCGAAGACGACGAGCCGCTGCTCGGCGCCCTCGCCCGCGGCGTGAGCGGCCCCGGACCCCTCGCACGCGGCGAGCGGGGACAGGAAAAGCCCCAGGAGGCCGGCCATCAGCGCCCGGCGGCGGGGGTCGAGGCTGCCGAGGTGGCTCTGGCGCACGCGACCCGTGGCGACGCGCAGCGCCCGGACCCGGTTGCGTGCGGCGCTCTCCATGACGCGAGCTCATACCACGCTGGAATGCATCGCTGTCATGGGCCAGCGCTGGAACATCGCGCTCGAGCCCGCTCCAGGTTTCGAGGGGGCCCGAGGAGGGGGGCGTTCCGGACAGCGTGGGCGCTGGGTACCGGCGCCGGGGGGCGCTCCTCGGTGTCAGCGCACGCGCAGCCCTGCCCGGCGGCGCGTCGGGGTCAGGAGCCGTTCTCGTCGGGCTCGATGCCCAGCGCGCGCAGCTGCGCCGCGAGCCGCTCGGCGCGCGCCTGCTCGCGCTCGGCGCGCGCCTGCTCGCGCTCGGCGCGCGTCCGCTCGCGCTCGGCGCGCGTCCGCTCGCGCTCGGCGCGCTCCGCCCCCGTCGGCACCACGTTGCCGTCGGCGGTGTGCCAGCGCAGCCACCGATCGTGCCGACCCTCGTGGACGCCTTCCCACGCGGAGAGCCCCAGCCCCACGGCCTCGAACCAGGCGTCCTCCATGGGCACGTAGGTGTGCCCGCGCATCTCGAAGGCGCGCAGCGCCGGGCCGCCGAGGTGGCCGGCCGGATCCCAGACGACGTAGTAGGCGACGCGCATCCATGCGTAACGGCGCCGCTTCAGGCCGAGCTCGTCGCCCTCCCGGTTCGAGACGATCTCGATCACCACGTCGGGCGGCTTGCCGAACTCCCAGAGGAAATAGGACCGATGCTCCTTCTGCCACCACGCCTCGTGCAGCGCGACGTCCACGCTGAGGAGCACGTCCGGCACGAGCGGCGGCTCCTTGGGCGTGGCAAAGAGGCCGACGTTCGCCGCTGCCAGGAAGCTCCGTCGCTCGCCCTCCTGCGCCGGAGGCCCGGACCACGAGCTGTAGAGCGCCTCGGTCAACAGCCGCTGCTGCTTCTCGGAAGGAAAGTTGTCCAAGGGCGTGTCGTCCTCGGTCACGATCGCCGACACGTCCGGCCCGACCACCTCGTCGAGCGGGGCGGCGGAGCTCGCCAGCATCGGGGGCATCGCCAGCATCGAGGACATCAAGAGACAACTTCCCGACGGAGGCCGCCCGTGTCAAGCGCCAGCCCAGGGCGAGACCGCGCTTCCGCCCGCGTTCGACGCCCGCCGCGCCCGCGGCGCCGCCGCGCAGCGCGGACGCCCCGCCGGCGGCGCTACGGCGCGGGCGGCGCCGGCTCGGCCTCCGCGAGCGGCACGAGGCGCACGCGCTCCTCGTACAGCGCGCCGCCCTCGCCGAGGTCCGTGGTGCGGGCGCGGATCAGCGCGTTGGCGCAGCGGCCGTCGTGGAGGTGGCCGCCCTTCGGCATGAGCGCCACGTCGCGGCGCTGGGCGGGGTCGTGGCGGAGCCGCACCACCAGCGCGCCGATGCGCGACGCGATCCGGCAGACGCCGCCGTCGGGCACGCCGCCGGCCGCGTCGGGGTGGACCGTGACGACGGCAGGGCCCTCCTGCGGCCGCGCCCATTGCGAGCACTGGGACCGCTCGGTGGAGAGCGCCATGAGGCGCAGCGGGAACTCGCCCGCGTCGGGGTCCGCGCGCTCCTCCGGCGGCGCCTCGGTGATGAGGTTGACCCGGCCGGTCGGGGTCGGGAACTTGCGATCGGCGAAGAGCACCTCGGGCGAGAGCGGATTGCGCACCGGCTCGCGCTCCAGGGTCTCGAGGGTGATGCCGAAGGGGGCGAGCCTCGGCTCGGTGACCCGCCGCTTCCACGCGCGGACGCTGCCGTCGAGCGCGTCGCCGAGGCCCACGCGCGGCGCGAGCGCCTGCATGATCTCGAGATCGCTCTTCACCCCGTCCGGGGGCGGGACCACGGGCGTGGAGACGCCGAGGTAATGGTGGCCGTACGCGCCGAGCACGTCGTCGGCCTCGAGCAGCGTCCTCGTCGGCAGGACGAGGTGGGCGAGCCGCGCCGTGTCCGTGAGGAACGAGTCGACGACGACGACGAAATCGCGCGTCCTGAGCGCCTCCGCGACGGTCCCGGACTCGGGCAGCATGGCGACCGGGTTGCCCGCCGTCACCCAGACGGCGCGGATCGGCGGATCGCTCATCCGGAGCACCTCCGGGCCGAACAGCGGCTCGCAGACGGTGCGGGGCGGGGGGCGCTGGCCCTGGAACGGGGAGAGATCGAAGGCGCCGCGGCGCTTGAAGTAGAACGAGACGCCGCCGCCGGGGACGCCGAGGTTGCCGCTCACCGCGGAGAGCGCGTCGAGGGCGCGCACGATCGCGCCGCCCGAGGTGCGCCGGCCCATGCCCCAGCCCACGAGGATCGCGGTCGGCCTCTCGGCGCCGAGGCGGCGCGCGAGGTCCAGGGCGGCGCCCTCGGGCACGTCGGCGTCGGCGCACCACGCGGCGACGGAGCGGCTCCGCGCGAGCGCGCGGAAGGCGTCGAGGTGATCGCACGTGTCTCCCGCGCGCGGGTCGGTCCACCCCTCGTCGAAGAGCACGCGGGCCACGGCCATGGCGAGCGCGAAGTCGCCGCCCGGGCGAGGCTGGTAGTACGCCCCGCACAGGGAGGCGGTCTTGTGGTGCACGGGGTCGATGAGGACGAGCTCCGCGCCGCGCGCCCTGGCCTCGCGCAGCACGGGCAGGGTGTGGGGGCTCGAGGTGAAGACGTTCTTGCCCCAGAGGAGGATGTGCCGGGCGTTCTTCAGGTCGGCGAGATCGTGGCTGTCCTCCTCGCCGAAGTCGGTGAGCTGCGCGGCGTCGCCCGCGCCGGAGCAGATGTCGCCGCGCTTGACCGTGACCGGCCCGAACCGCGCGAAGAAGGCGTCGGTGATCCCCGTGAGGATCCCGAGCGAGCCGCCGCTCCGGTAGTGGAAGATCGCGGCCGGGCCCGACTCGGCGCGGATCCTGAGCAGCCGCTCGGCCGCGGTGTCGAGCGCTTCGTCCCACGACACGGGCGTGAGCGCCCCGCCCTTGCGGAGCAGGGGTGTCGTGAGGCGCGCCGGCGAGTACTGGGTCTCCAGGAAATGCGATGTCCGGTAGCAGAGAAAGCCCCTCGTGACGGGGTGGCTCGGGTCGCCGGCGAGGCGCACCACGCGGCCGCCCTCGACGGTGGCGACGATGCTGCAGGCGTCGGGGCAGTCGCGGTTGCAGGTGGTCTTGCGGAGCTGCTGCACCGCGGCAGTCTAGACCGGGAGCGCGCGCGCTGCATGCGCGGTGTGCGCCGCGTCGCCCCGGTTGTTTCCCGGTCGTCCGGGTGGCGTCGGGTCCGCCGGTGTCGTCGGCCCGTCACGCGATGCGGCGATGTTTCTGCCGCAAGGTGGCCGCCGCAACGGACCGGTGACATAGGGTAAATCCACGCTGTGCACATCTCGGGATGGAGGCCTATGCTTACGAGAGCTCGATTTTCTCTGTTGCTGTGGGGATCTTTGTCCGCGGCCGCGAGCGGCTGCGGTGACGGCGGTGCTCTTCCCGGATCGTCATCGGAAGGTGGCGGCGATCCGGGGGGCTCCACCGGAGGCCAGGGCGCCACGGGGATCAGCAGCAGCGCGGGCGCGAGCGGCGCGACGACGGCGAGCGGGGCAGGGGGCGCGGGCGCAGGCGGCGGTGCCGGAGAGGGGGGGCACGGCGAGGGCGGGCACGGCGAGGGCGGGCTCGGCGAGGGCGGGCACGGCGAGGGCGGGCTCGGAGGAGCGGGCGGCGGGGGCAGCGACCTGCGGATCTGCCCGGGAGGACCGTATGCGGCCGATCCGCTGCCGGCGAACCGCAGGGCGCAGCAGGTGCGCGGCGGGTTCGACTACGTCGAGGGGCCGGTCTGGGTCGCCGAGCTCGGCGCGCTGCTGTTCTCGGAGATCCACCTCACGCGGCGCAACAATCCTCCGCTCAATGGCCCGCCGGCGACGATCCATCGGTTCACGCCGCCGGGCTCGTTCGAGGTGTTCATCGAGGACAGCTCGACGAACGGCCTCGGCCTGTTCACGGACGGCGACCTGATCGCGTGCACCCACGACACGCGCAGCATCTCCGTGTTCGATCTCGGCACCAAGGCGCGGCGCCCGGTGGCCGAGGGCTACGAGGGCAAGCGGTTCAACTCGCCGAACGACGTCGCCGTGCGGGCCGACGGCAACGTCTATTTCAGCGATCCCGATTTCCAGCTCACCGGCCGGCCGGAGCTGCCGACGGCGGTGTACCGCGTGTCGCCGTCCGGCGCGGTGAGCGTCGTGGACACCATGGCCCAGCCGAACGGTGTCGCGCTCTCGCCGGGCGGGGACACGCTCTATGCCGGCGATTTCGGCGGCCAGATCCGGCGATATCCGCTGGACGAAGGCGGCGCGCCCGGCCCCTCCTCCGAGCTCGCGTCGAACCTCGAGAGCGCCGACGGCATGGCCGTCGACTGCGCGGGCAACCTCTACGTCGGGTGGAGCCGCGGCGTCGAGGTCCTCGCGCCGTCCGGCGCGAGGCTCGGCACGATCGAGGGGATGAACAAGGCGTCGAACGTCGCGTTCGGCGGCGCCGATCGGAAGACGCTCTACATCACGGCGGGCGACTCGCTCTATTCGATCGAGATGAACATCCCCGGGTATCCCTACTGAAGCGCAGCCCGCCGGGGGGGGGCCGCCCGGGGATCCGAGCGCGGGGAGGAAGACGCCCTCGACCGCCTGGCGACGGGAGGTCTCGAGAGGTGCGCTTACTCGGTCGCGAGCCGCTCGGGGGCGTACTCGCGGGACTCGTCGCCCGAGACCTCCTGGGCGATGGCCCGGAGCTGCTCGTAGCGCTCGCGCAGCAGCGACCACAGCCGATCGCGGATGTCCCTCGAGTCGAGCCGCTCCGCGGGGCGGGTGTTGCGGAGCAGCCACTTCGCCGCCTCGTTCACCCGGGCGAGCTCCTCGCGGGGGATCGAGATGCGGTTCTGCACGTGGCTCCACCGGTCCATGACGAGATCCGTGATCGCGGCGGCCGCGTTCGCGGGATCGCCGGCCACGAGCGCGCGCCGGACGATCCCGAACGTCTCGGGGACGATGCCGCGGGGGAAGCACACCTCGGCCGCCGCGAGCGTCGGGCGGAGCGCCTCGTGGAGCAGGTCGAGCCGCTCGGCCACCTCGGGCGGCGGCGCCTGCTCGGGCCGCATCCGCGTGGCCGCATAGTCGAGCGCCATCGCGAGCTCCGGCAAGGTGCGGATCGCGTCGAAGCGGGACTTCGGCAGCCGGCGCCGGTGGCGCGCCGGATCGCGCGTCACGGACTGCACCGCGCGCCGGACGATCGCGAGCACCCCGCTCGCGTCGCCGCGGAAGGCGTGCACGTGGGCCGCGGGGAGCTCGCTCGCGGGCATCGCGTACCGCTCGTACCGCTCGCGATCCAGGCTCTCGTCGCCCCGGGAGCGCGGGCCGTCCGGCAGCGGCCGGGCGCCGGCGGACGACGCCAGCCCCGCGGCCTCCGGCCGAGCCGCACCCAGGATTGCCCCCGCAGCGCCCGCCGGCGCCTCCGGGGTGGATGGCTCGCCGTTCGCGGTCGGCCCGGACGCCACGCTGTTCGCGGTGCTCTCGGCCTCGAGCGGTGTGGACCGAAGCGCTGGATCCCGCAGCGCATCGAGGTCGTCTCGCGCACGCCTCATCCGGTTCATCGTACGTAAGACGGCGCGACGGTACAAGATCCGGCACCGGCGGCGAACGCGGCCGCGCGCCGCTGGCGGGCGAGCGCGCGCTGCAGGCGAGCGCGGCCGTGTCGCCGCGCGCGGGTCACGCGTGGAGCGCGTCCCAGAAGCCGCGGAGATCCTCGGTGAGCGGCGCCTCGATGCGCACGCGCTCGCCGGTCGCCGGGTGGGTGAGCTCCAGGAGCGCGGCGTGGAGCGCGTGCCGGTCGAGCTCGAGCGCCCGGCGGTCCTCCTCGGTGAGCACGCCGTCGGCGCCGCGCGCGAACAGGTCCTCGTCCGGCCCGTAGAGCTTGTCGCCGACGAGCGGCAGGCCGCTCGCCGCGAGGTGGACCCGGATCTGGTGCTGGCGGCCCGTCTCCAGCGTGCAGCGGATCAGCGCGTAACGGCGGCCGGTGCGCGGATCGACGCGGCGGCCCAGCACCTCGCACGCGGTGGCGGAGGCGAGCCCGCGGCCCGGCGGCGCGATCCGCATCTTCACCTTGTAGCGGCTCGTCGGGTCGAGCTCGAGCGGCAGCTCGACGCGGAACGCGTCGTGCTCGGGCCACCCCCACGCGATCGCCGCGTAGCGCTTGACCACGCCCGCGCGCTCCTCGAACTGCGCCTTCACCGTCCGGTCCGCCTCGGGCGTGCGGCAGAGCAGGAGCACGCCGCTCGTCTCCCGGTCGAGCCGGTGGGCGAGGAACAGCCGCTCGCCCGGCCGGGCGGCCTCCATCATCTTGATGACGGTGCTCTTGTGGTACCGCGCCGTGGGGTGCACGGGCAGGCACGGCGGCTTGTTGACGGCGAGGAGCGCCTCGTCCTCGTGGAGGACCGGGATCTCGGTGTCGGGGGCCTGCTCGTCCCACGGCTCGCGCCAGAGGAGGATGCACTGCTCGGGCCGGACGCGGTCGCTGCCGCGCAGGCGCCGCGCCTCGGGCGAGTAGGCGCCGCGGGCGACGATCTGGGCGGCGCGCGTGCGGCTCGTGCGCTTGAGCTGGGTCTGGACGAACCGGTCGAGCCGCATGCCGGCCGACTCGGGCGGCACGCGCAGCACGGTGACGACCGAGCCCTCCGGCACCTCCGGCGGGCGCACCACCTGCGTGCCGCGGCCGAAGGGGCCGGTCGTGCCGGCGAGCTCCCG
The DNA here is from genome assembly GCF_004135735.1 of Sorangium cellulosum. Classification (GTDB taxonomy): domain Bacteria; phylum Myxococcota_A; class Polyangia; order Polyangiales; family Polyangiaceae; genus Sorangium; species Sorangium cellulosum_F. The sequence goes on from NZ_CP012670.1 coordinate 3,748,327, forward strand.
CGCGCTGATCCTGGTCATGGGTCGAGGTTGCCCGGAGCCTTTAGCAAAAGCCCCGGCCGGGCGCGCGGAAAAGCCGGCGGCCCGCGGGCGCGGCGGGGTGGAGGCGACCGCCCGCGGGCGCGGCGGGGTGGAGGCGACCGCCCGCGGGCGCGGCGGGGTGGAGGCGACCGCCCGCGGGCGCGGCGGGGTGAAGTCGACCGCCCGCGGGCGCGGCGCCGCGGGCGGCTGGGCGAGGGCGCCCGTCGGGGCGCGCCGGCCCGCGGCTCACCGGGGGACGATGATCTCGCAGGGGAAGTCGAAGGAGATCTCCGTGGCGCCCTTGAGCTGCTCGCAGGCGTCGCCGACCAGGACGAGCTGGGTGGCGCTCTCCATCGTCCAGCCGTTCTGCGCGTCGTAGGGCACGCTCACGCCGTCGATGAGCACCTTGCCGAGCGACGCATTGCGGAGGTCGACCTTGATCGAGCCCTGGAGGTCGAACGTGCAGCTCTTCACGCCGGCGATGGCGGCGCTGAGCTCGTTCTCCAGGGCGGTCGCGTCGGTGGGGTCCGGCGTGTAGTACGTCGCCGAGCCGCCGGCGTCGGCGTAGGTGCCCGCGTCCTCGAAGCACGGCGCGTCCATGCCGCTCTGGGGCCGCCCGACCGGCTGGCCGACGCCGGCGTTCGCGATGTCCTGCAGGTGCTGCTCGAGCGCGCCGGTCCCGAGGCCGAAGACGAACGTGCCGATGCCCTGGTCATGGGCGTCCTGCACCGCGCCGATCACGTCGTCGCGCGCGCACTCGGCGCGCACGTCGTCGCAGCGATCGGGCTCGCCGTCGGTGACGAACAGGATGTACCTGGGGCCGGGCTCGGGGAACGCGAGGAGCTCGGGGACGACGACCTCGTTGAACGTCATGGCGGTGGGCGTCTCGAGCTTGCCCTGCGGCGGGACCGAGGCCTCGTCGTAGGCGGCGGCGATGGCGGCGTGGTGGTTGAGGGCGATGCCGTCGGCGCGCGCGAGCAGCGGGCACTGCTGGCCGGCGAGCCCCGTGAACGTGAGGAACCCGAAGCGCACGCGGTCCTGCAGGTTCTCGACCACGTTGAGCACCGCGGTCTTGAGCGGGTCCCAGTAGCCGCTCGAGTACATGCTGCCCGAGCGGTCGACGACGATCATCACGGTCGGCGTCTGCGGCTCGAACTGGATCTCGAGCTGCTGGCAGCTCCCGCCGGCGCCGCCGGTCCCGGTCGTGAGGTCGGTGCCCCCGACGTTGGTGCCGAAGCCGCCCGGATCGCCGCCGGCGCCGTCGCTGGTGGTCGTCGTCGCCGTCGTGGTGGCGCCGCCGGCGCCGCCAGCGCCGCCAGCGCCGCCGGCGCCCTGCGGCGTCTGGCCGTTGTCGCTGCCGCCGCCGCAGCTCACGGCGAGGCCGGCGGCGACGAGGGCGGAGGTGGTGAGGGTATGGAGCCTGGAAAAGGTAAGAGTACTTCGCACGATCTAGACGATACACGGGCCGCGACGGCTTGTCGCCGCCCGGGCGGGGGGCCGAGGCGCCGCGCCGCTGGGGGGGCAGGGGCGCCGACGTGGGTCCGGGTGGGGCGGAGAGCGTGCTAGCGCCAGCTCACGCGGATTTCCCGCAGGCGCTCACCCCTTCCAATCCAGACGCTGGCCCGTCGCCGAGGACTCCGAGATCGTGTCGAGGAGGCGGTACAGCCGCAGGGCCTCCCGGAACGTCGGCACGACCTCGGTCCCCTCGGCCCAGTCCTTCGCGAGGGCCGCATAGAAATACGCCATCAGGTACGCCTCGTCCGGCATCGCCGACCGAGGGATCGTCAGGTACCGCTCGGGCGTCGGCAGCGGCTGGAGCGGCTGGCCGTTGCCGCGGGCGCCGGAGACGGTGAGGTCCTCGGACAGGCGCAGATCGCCCTCCGTGCCCGAGACGGTGACCGAGCGGCCCCCGCCGTTTCGCTTGCCGCCGTCGAAATGGGCAGACAGGACCGCGCCGCTCGCCAGCGTCCCGGCGATGGCGACCTGGTCCGGCGCGGTGACCGGGACGACCTCGCCCGTCTCGAGGATCGTGGTCGCGTCGATCCGGCGCGCGACGACGGCGGAGAGGCTCTGGAGGTCGCCCACCGCGGAGAGCACCGTATCGAGGTAGTGCGCGGCGATGATGGTCAGCGTGGTCGCGCCGTTCCCCGCGTCGGCGCCGTAAGCGTGGGCCTTGGGGACCTGCGCGCCGAGCATCGGCATCGCGACGTCGATCGCCACGGAGCGGACCTCGCCCACGTAGCCCTGGTCGAGCAGGTCGCGGAGGTAGCGCACGCCCGGCGCGAAGCGCCGCTGCAGGCCGACGGCCGTGCGCACGCCGGCGGACTCCGCGCCCCGGGCGAGATCGGCGGTCTCGGCGAGGGAGGCGCCGAGGGGCCACTCGCAGAGCACGGGCTTCTTCGCGGCGCAGGCGGCGCGCACGAGGCCCGCGTGCAGGGGCGTGCGCACCGAGACGACCACGAGGTCCACCTCGGGGTGCTCGATCAGCGGCCCGGGGCGGTCGAAGGCGTGGCGCACCCCGAAGCGGCGCGCGGTCTCGTCCGCGCTCGCCTGCCGCGTCGTGCTCACCGCGGTGACCTCGTACGCGGGCAGCGCGGCGAGCGCCGGCAGGTGGGCGTGCACGGCCCAGCCATGCTGGCTCGGGCTGGCCCCGATGATCCCCACACGAATCTTCTTCGGCTCGTTGGCCTTGCTCATGGATCCTCGTCCCTTCTCCCAAGGTGCAGCGCGCCCTTGAGCAGCGCGCCCATCAGGGCACCTGCTCGGATCGGGAGCAGCGCGCCCGTCATCAGGGCACCTGCTCGGCGGATCGGGAGCACGCGCCCGTCAGGGCACCTGCTCCGCGGATCGGACGCGCGCTGTGGTTTGCGCCGTCATCATAAGCCGCGGGGCCCGGACGATCCTTGGCGGGGCGTCCGGTTTTGTGGTTCGATCGTCCGCCGAGGAGCACGATCATGGATGTCCTTGCGGACGCCCTGGGCTGCGTTCACCTGCGGAGCATGGTTCACGGGCGGTTCGAGCTCCGGGCGCCGTGGGGCATTCACGTCGAGTCCCCTTGCTTCGCGCTGTTCTACGTCGTCACGCGCGGGAGCTGCCTGCTCGACATCGACGGCGCGCGGCACGCGCTCTCGGGCGGCGATCTGGTCTTCGTCCTGGGCCAGGTCCCCCACGTCCTCCGGGACGGCCCGGGGACGCGGCACATCGCGTCGCTCGCCCAGGTCTATGCGTCCCGCGGCGGGCGTTGCGGGGGCATCGTCCATCACGGCGGCGCGGGCGCGCCCACGACGCTCGTCTGCGGCGCGTTCGCCTTCGAAGGGAGGTCGATCAACCCGCTGATCGCGAGCTTGCCGCCGATGCTCCACGTGAAGGGCGACGGCGGCGTGACCTCCGGGTGGCTCGTGTCCACGATGCAGATGCTGGCCTCGGAGATGGAGGCCGAGCAGCCCGGCTACGCGATGGTGGCGAGCCGGCTCTGCGACGTGCTGTTCGTGCAGGCGCTGCGCGCGCACGTGGCGACCCTCCCCGTCGAGGAGGGCAACTGGCTACGGGCCCTCACGGACCCGCAGCTCGGCGTGGTGCTGCAGCGCCTGCACGAGAGCCCGGAGAAGCCGTGGACGGTCGAGAGCCTGGCGCGGATCGCGAGCATGTCACGCTCGGTGTTCGCGGCGCGCTTCAAGGCCGTCGTCGGCATGGCGCCGCTGACCTACCTGGCGCGCTGGCGCATGCACAAGGCCGCGGGGCTCATGGCCGCGGGCGCCCAGTCGACGAGCGCCATCGCGGAGGCCGTGGGCTACGAGACCGACAGCGCCTTCGTGAAGGCGTTCAAGCGGCACGTGGGCGAGACCCCTGGCTCCTTCCGGCGCCGGCGGACGGAGCCCCGCGGCGAGGGCCCTCCGCCAGGGGCCGTGGGCGGGAGATCGGGAGCGCCTCACGAGGCCGCGCCGTTCGGGATCACGGATCTTCGCCGTCCGCTCTGAAGCGCTCGCGAAGGGAGCGGTCGCGGTGCAGGAGGACGGCGCGTGTGAGCGAGAAGCGCTCGGTGTCCTCGTAGCGGACGGGGGCGATGCCGTCGTTGACGACGCAAGGCCGCGGGGCGGCGAGTTTTGTCACGAGGCTTCACTCCGGCTGCCGCGATGCGGGGCGAGGCGGCCAGCGGCGCGCTGTGACGTGCTGCTCAATCTTTGGGACGGACCCAGACGATCCCGAGCAGCTCGATCCGCGCTGGTGCGCCGCTTGCCTGGGCAACCATCATGCGAGCTCATCCGATCGTTGCTGCTGCCTGGCTCTCTCTTCTGTGCGCGCTCGGCGTCACCTCATGCATCCAGAGTCCCGGAGAGGAATCATGGAGTAACATCCCGATTGAGATCGACGCGGAGATCGAGGACCTGCCGCTGGTGGACTGATCGGGCTCGCCTGCGGCGGTGGCATCTGCTGGAGAGCCGGACGGTGCAAGCAGGGGGGGACGCATGCCGTGCTGCTTGCGAAGCGGCGTTCGAGCGGGCGATGGTGGTTTGCTCTCGGAAGCCGACGCCACGGCAACGCGAGGCATGCACGCGCGAGGCGATGGCGGTACTGGCCGCGTGCGTGGCTCGATGCCCGGATGGTGAACGTGGTTGCCGGGACGGGCGGAGCCTTGACCATGAGAGAGATGAATGTATGACATCCGAATGGACGACGTCATTGCCGAGCGAGAGCTGACCTTCCAGGCAGCTGGGTCGGACATGGAGGAGCGCGTCATGGTCCGGCTCGGTCGACCGCGCGTCGAGGCGCACCGTCCTCTCTATACTCTGCGGTACGAGATCATCGGACCAGCAGGGAGACAGGTAAATCATTTCGCGTGCGGAGAGGACTCGATGCAGGCCCTCTCCCTTGTGTTCATCGCGATCAACGCTCGCCTGGACCACATCAAACGGCTCGGACGTCTGACTTGGTTGGGCTCCGAGGACCTCCATTTCCCAGCGGGTGCTTAGAGCGCCGAACAAAACCGGACCGAGCCAGGCGGCCGAGGGGGGTGCAGCGCTAGGCGCGACGAGGAGCCCTACTGAAGCAGGGCGACGAGGAGCAACGACGCGATGCGCCCGCCCTCGGCCGCCTGGCGACGGGAGGTTTTGAGAGGCGCTCTTAGCTTTATCTATCCTGGCCGTGGCTGAGCGCCGGCGAGCACGGCGGCATCGATATCCACCATCCACCCGGCCTCACGAGGTCGCTCCGTTCGAGGTCACGAGTCCTCGTCGTCCGCCCTGAAGAGCTCGCGAAAGAAGCGGTCGCGGTGCAGGAGGAAGTCGCGCGTCAGCGAGAAGTGCTCGGTGTCCTCGTAGGGGACGGGCGCGATGCCGTCGTCGGACAGGTGGTAGATGGTCGCGTCCGGATAGGCGAGCACGATGGGGGAGTGGGTGGCGATGACGAGCTGCGAGCCGCCGCGCTCGACGAGCTCGTGCAGGCGCGCGAGGAGCGTGAGCTGCCGCGCGGGCGAGAGCGCCGCCTCGGGCTCGTCGAGGAGGTAGAGGCCCTGGGGCTTGAACCGGTTCTTGACGAGGGCCAGGAACGACTCGCCGTGCGACTGCTCGTGCAGGGAGGTGCCGCCGTACGCCTCGCTCACGCCGAGCTCGTCCACCTGCGTGGCCACGTTGAAGAAGCTCTCCGCGCGGAGGAAGAAGCCGTTTCGCTCCCGGCGCGCGCCCCGGATGAGCCTGAGGGCCGTGTGCAGCTCGGACTCGGAGCGGCGGGTCGCGAAGTTGAACCCCTTGGAGCCGCCCTCCGCGTTGAAGCCGGCGAGGATCGCGATCGCCTCGATGAGCGTCGATTTGCCCGAGCCGTTCTCCCCGACGAGGAACGTCACCTTCGGGTGGAGGTCGAGCTCCTCGAGGGCCTCGAGCGCGCGCACGGCCGGGATGCTGAAGGGGTACCTGGAGCCGTCCGGGATCCGGTCGCGGACGAGCCGGACCGACCGGAGGAAGCCGTGCTCCTGGTGGGCGTGGCGGGAGGCGCGGGTCATGGCCGTGTCGTGCCCCGGCGCGCGCCGCAAGGCGAGCCCCCGGACGCCGGCCTCGCAGAGGCGCGCGCCCGGAGGGGCGTCCTGGAGTAGCACGGCATACAAATTTGTCTGCGGGGGCCGATCGGGGAGTAGAAAATCATACAGATCTGTCTGCGAGCGGGCGACTTTGTGTTAGCCAGCATTCATAAATGTGTGCGGTTGGACCGCCTGGGTGGTGGCCAGCATACAGATCTGCCTGCGAGGGCGGGGATCCGGTCTCCGGCGCAGAGGGAATTGTATGTTGTTTAACAAAATGTCGTGATTTTGCTGCCCGTCCCGCGTCCTGGTGGGCGCTGGTAGGTTCGGTGACCATGGCGAATCCTACCAACGGATCAGAAATGGCCCCGGCGGCGCAGGCCCCGGGAGAGGAGGGGGCCGGGAGCTACCAGGCCCTGTACACGCGATACCAGGCCGTCGGCGCGGAGCTCCCGCCCGCGGAGGTGCAGGTGTGCCGGGCGGACCCGCGCATCGTGCTCGTCAACGTGAAGCGGGGCGTCGCGGCGGTGCTCGGCACGGAGGCGCAGGTGGCGGCCGTGCGGGAGCACCTGCCGAAGATCCCCGTGGAGCAGGCGCTGGAGCTGCCGGACATCGCGCGGGCGCTCCTGTTCGCGTCGCGCGAGGCGCTGCCGCGCGCGGCGAGCCCGAAGGAGATCGAGCGGGCGCTCCTCGAGATCAGCGGGCCGCGGGAGGAGCTGCTCACGCAGGCGGAGCTCTTCGCGCGGCGCGGGCTGCTCGACAAGGAGCGGGTCGCGCAGATCCGGGCCGGGTCCGGCAAGTACGACACGGCCCGCGACGGGATGGAGCTCGCGGCGCTGTTCCTGCGGCACGAGGACACGCTCAAGGGGCTGCACCCGTTCGCGCGGGAGGAGATCGAGAAGCTCGGGCGGACGAGCGAGTGGCTGCTCGAGAACCTGACGCCGAGCGGCGCGCGGGCCGAGCCGACGCGGCGGGAGAGGGCGCCCGCCGAGGACGCGCGCGACCGGCTGTGGACGCTCCTCGTGCAGCGGTATCCGCATGTCCGGAAGATCGGGTACTACTTCCACGGCGAGGACTTCGAGCGGATCACGCCGCGGCTGCTGTCAAGGGTCCAGGTGGCGCACGCGGGCGGGGAGGCGGCCGGGGCCGAGGGAGAGGCGCCGGAGGCGAGCGGGGGCGGCGCGGGGGGCGCGGGCGGCGCTGGCAAACCGGGCGGCGGCGGCTCGGGGGGCGCGGGTGGCGTCGGTGGCGCGAGTGGCGCTGGAGGCCCGAGCGGCGCGGGCGGCCCGGGCGGGGCAGGGGGCGGTGAGGGCGTGGCGCCCTGAGCCGAGCAGCGGCTCCGTCACGGCGGCATCCCGGGAGGCGCTGCTGAGCCTCCCGCCGCGCGCCATGCCTGAGCCGCTGCGGCGCGGGCCCGCGTTGTGGCCCGCGCCAAGCCGCGCGCTGCTCGAAGCGCACCGGCGCGGCTGGATCGACAACAACGCTCGGATGCAGCACATCTCCGGCCTCGATCCCCTGAAAGCAAGCCAGCGCCTGCGGGACCGGGAGCTCCTGATCCTGCACGCCGCGGGCTCGGCCAGCTCGACGAGCTCGGACCGGTGGTGCGCGGCCGGTCCTCGGGCAGCGCGCGCGTGCTCGCCGCTGGGTAGGTCGCCGAAGAGCAGGGGGAGCTGTTCACCCAGCAGGCCGCCAACAGGGGGGAGCTGAGCAGGTCGTCCGGCAGCTCCGGTCGATTTGCCGCCAGCTCCGGTCGATCCGCCGCCAGCCCAGCGTCTTGAGCGGCTCTCATCGCTCGTGCAGCAATGGCTCGCGGGCGGAGAGCTGTCGCCGGAAATTGAGGCGCTCGCGCGGGAGCTGTGGGGCGTCCTCGCAGACCCCGGCGCTGGCGTCGAGATGCCCCCTCCGCCGTAACCGGACACCTGCCGCGCGAGGCGCGCGCGTGGTGCCCGTCCCCGAGCCGAGCGGAAATGCCCGCAGTGCGGCGCGGACACGCAGTGCATCGGTCATCGTACGAGCAAAGTGCTCGAGCCCGTCCCGGCGCAGTTCCGGATCATCGAGGAGCGGAGGGGGAATCAGGCGACTTCGCGGATGTGAGATCCCGAGACGGCGGGGACGATATCCGTGATGAAGGGCGCCGCGATGTCGCCGTCGAGAGGGAGCGCGGCGCTCCAGCTCGCGGCCATGGATTGAAGCCAGTCGAGCACGCGCTGGTCCATCGTGCGACCGGGGCCGCGCACGCGGGCGAGCAGGCGATCGCTCGCGACGCGCTCCTCCTCCTCGAGAGAGTCGATCACGACCACGACCACGTTGGTGACCGCTGGGGGGAGGGCCCATCGTTCCGCGCGACACGGAGAGCAGAGCCGCGGCGCGACCGGGCCGCCTGGCTGTCGCTCTGCCCGGCGGACCGGGGAGCCCCCGCGAAGCCGACTGCGAGCCCGGACCAGACCCGGCCCCGCGGTGCGGAACGCGCCCCGCCCGGACCCCGGTTCGTGCTACACCCCGCGCCCGCATGGACATCCTCTTCGCTGCTTCCGAGATCGCGCCCATCGTCAAGGTCGGCGGGCTCGCGGACGTCGTGGCGTCGCTCTCGAAGGCGCTCCGGCTGCTCGGCCACAAGGTCACCATCGCGCTGCCGCGCTACCAGGCGCTCGAGGCCAGCGGGCTCATGATGGCCCGCCGCCTCACCCCGATGTCCCTCGACGTCGACCCGAGCGTCTCGCCCGACGGGCCGATCCAGGTGACCCTCTTCGACGGGCGCCTCAGCACCGGCGTCGAGCTCGTCGTCCTCGACGTGCCCGGCTTCCACGACCGCCCCGGGATCTACGGCGAGGAGGGGCGCGCCTACGACGACAACGCCCGCCGCTTCTCGCTGTTCTCCCGCGCCGTCGTGGAGCTCGTCCGCCAGCGCGCGCGCTCGGGCTCGCCGTTCGACATCGTGCACGTGCACGACTGGCCCACCGCCATGGTCGCCTACCTGCTCCGCCACCAGCAGGCCGCGCCCGGCCGGTCCGTGCTCACCCTCCACAACGTCGCCCACCAGGGCCTCTTCCCGAAGGAGACCCTCGCCTGCCTCGGCCTCTCGGACGATCACTTCGTGCCCGACCGGCTCGAGTTCTACGGCCAGCTCAACTTCCTCAAGGGCGGCATCCTCGCCGCCGACGCGCTCACCACCGTCTCCACCACCTACGCCAGCGAGATCCTCACGCCCAAGCACGGCGAGCGGCTCGACGGCGTGCTCCGCACCCGCGCCGCCCAGCTCTCCGGCATCGTCAACGGCATCGACTACGCCGTCTGGAACCCGATGACCGACCCCGCCCTCATCGCGCGCTACGACGCCGAGGACGTGAGCAACAAGGGCCGCTGCAAGAGCGCGCTCCTCCAGGAGATCGGCCTCGAGATCCGGCCGGAGCGGCCGCTCGTCGTGTCCGTCGGCAGGGTCGTCGCGCAGAAGGGCAGCGACCTGCTCGCGAACGCCATCCCCAAGATCCTGAAGGCCGACGTCAGCGTGGTCGTGGCCGGCGAGGGCGACCCCGCCCTCATGCAAAAGCTGACCGCCGCGACCGCCAAGGCGCCGGAGCGGGCGAGGTTCCTCGGCGGCGTGAGCGAGGCCGTCGTGCACCGCCTCATGGCCGCCGCCGACCTCGTGGTGGTGCCGTCGCGCTTCGAGCCGTGCGGCCTCGTGCAGCTCTACGCGCAGCGCTACGGCGCCGCCCCGGTGGCGTGCCGGACCGGCGGGCTCGTCGACACCATCGTGGACCTCGACGCCGAGCTGGAGACGGGCACCGGGTTCCTGTTCGACAAGCCCACCGCGACCTCGCTGCTCGGCGGCGTGCAACGCGCGCTCGCCGCGCTGACCTCGCCCCGCTGGCCCGCGGTCCAGCGCCGCATCATGCGCCTCGAGCTCGGCTGGGATCGGCCCGCGCGCCGCTACGTCCAGGTCTACCGGCACGCCCTCGGCGGCTGAGCGCGACAACATGTCGCATGCCCCGGGGCGGCGGCGTCGCCTATAGCTGCCGCCGTGCTCCAAAGGGCCCTCGCCGGCGCCGCGCTCGTCCTGTCGCTCGCCACGTCCTCGAACGCCGCCCGCGCCGCCGCCTGCTGCGGCGCCGGCCACGGCATGGGCCAGTGGCTCGCCCCGTCCGAGCGCGCCGCCGTCAGCCTCGCCCTCCGGGGCTCGGAGCGCTTCGGGTCGTGGTCCGTGGAGCGGGACTTCGCCCCCTCCGCCGGCGACAGCCACGACCGCGAGCTCCGGGCCGACGTCGGGTGGCTGGTGCGCGTCGAGGAGCGCGTCCAGCTCGGCATCACCGCGCCGCTCCTGGCCACGTGGCGCGGGTCGCGCGGCGCCGCGTCCTCGGGCGGCGGCGTGGGCGACGTCGCCATGGCGGGGCGCCTCGAGCTGGTCGAGCGCGACAGGCTCCCGTGGCTCTCGACCGCCGCGCTCACGCTGGGCGTCACGCTGCCGACCGGGCGATCCTACCGCGATTCGAGCGATCCGCTCGCCGCCGACGCCACGGGCCTCGGCGTGGCCGAGCTCCGGCCAGGCCTCGTCCTCGAGAAGGCGTGGGGCGCGTCGTTCCAGGCGCTGCTCGCCGCCTCGATCGGCGTCCGCTCGCGGTACCACCAGCCCACCGGCGAGGCGATCCACCCCGCGCCGCGCCTGCAGATCGTCGCCGCCGCGGGGCCCGCGTGGCCCGCCTCCGGGCTGTCGCTCACGCTCGGCGGCCTCTACGAGCGCGAGGGCGCGCCGCGAGAGGACGGCCGCGCCCTGACGGACGTGACGCGCGAGCGGACCGCGCTGCTCGCCGTGCTGGCCTACGACATCAGCGCGCGATGGACCGCGATCGGCAACCTCCAGGCGGACGTGCCGATCTCCGGGGTCGGCCGCGCCGAGACCACCGCCGCCGCGCTGTCGGCCGGCGTTCGCTACGTGTGGGGAAGACATGATTGAGAGAAGTGAATCTCAGGATCGGTCGTCGACCAGGTCGCCCTCGAGGCGTCGCCGCGGGGCGCTGGCCCGCCTCGCGCTGCTCGGGGCGCTCGCGCTCGCGGGGTCCGGGGGCGCGGCGCTCGGGGGCGCGGCGCTCGGGGGCTGCGGGGGGGCGGAGGGGCCCGAGGAGCGCGAGGGCGGGACCGGCGTGATCGCGTTCGAGGTGGAGCCGCTCCGGCCGCTCGCCGAGGGCGAGAACGCCTTCCGCGTGCGCCTCACCAGGCCCGGGTCGGGCGACCCCGTCGAGGGGATCGCGCTCCGCGTCTCCTCGCTCATGCCGACCATGGGGCACGCGTCGCCCGCGGAGCCCCGCGTCGAGGAGGTCGAGCCCGGGGTCTACGAGGTGACCAACGTCGTCTTCTCGATGCCGGGCCTCTGGGAGGTGCGTTACCGCGTCGTGGGCGCGGACGTCTCCGACGAGGCGGCCTTCCAGTACGAGATCCGGTAACGTCCGGACCTCGTGCGAAGCCATGCAAGCAAGACGCCCCGCGCGCGCCGCGGGCAGAGCGCGCCGCGGCCCGGCGCCGTCGCGGCCGCCGCCGCGGCGCTGATCGCGACCGCGGCGCTCGCCGCCCCCGCCTCGGCCAACGGCCGCTTCCCGGCCGCGGGCCTGATCGCGGCCCACCCAGGCGACCCCTCGCGCCTGCTCGTGCGCGCGACCTACGGCGTGCTCACGTCGCGGGACGGCGGCGCGAGCTGGTACTGGATCTGCGAGCCCGTGGTGGGCTTCGGCGGGAACGAGGACCCGATGCTGGCGTTCCTCGCCGACGGGACGATCGTCGCCGGGGTCTTCCAGGGGCTCAGCGCGTCGCGGAACGGCGGCTGCGACTGGGCGTTCGCCGGGGGCGATCTCGCGGACCGCTACGTCGTCGACCTGTCGGCCGATCGCGAGGATCCGTCGCGGGCCGTGCTCGTCGTCAGCTCGGGGCTCGGGGCGGGGCGGTTCTTGACGCAGCTCTGGGAGACGGCCGACAACGCCGGCGCCTGGACGCAGGCCGGCGGCGACCTGCCCGAGGACTTCCTCGCGCTCACGGTCGACGCGGCCCCCTCGGACCGCGACCGCGTCTACGTGAGCGGGCGCTTCGGCGCGCCCATGTACGCCGGCGCGCTCCAGCGCACGAGCGATCGCGGCGCGACGTGGGAGCGGCTCGACATCCCGGGGAGCGACGACAGGCACCTGCCCTACATCGGCGCGATCGATCCCGCGGATCCCGACACGCTCTACGTGCGGCTCGACGGCGATCCGACCGACGCGGTGCTCGTGTCGCGCGACGGCGGCGAGAGCTTCACCACGGTGTTCGAGAGCCAGGGCGACCTGCTCGGCTTCGCGCTCTCGCCGGACGGGGACGCGGTGATCGTGGGCGGCGGCGCGGACGGGATCTGGCGCGCGCCCACGAGCTCGCTCGAGTTCGAGAAGATCTCGGACGTGGGCGCGCGGTGCCTGACGTGGACCCCGGCGGGGATCTTCGCCTGCGGCGAGGAGTTCAAGGACGGCTTCACCGTGGGCAAGTCGAGCGACGGGGGCGCGACGTTCTCCGCGCTGCTGCACCTCGACGGGCTGTGCGGCCCGCTCGAGTGCGCGCCGGAGAGCGGCGTGGCGTCGATCTGCCAGGACCTCTGGGGGGCGACGCGGGCCACCATCGGCTCCCAGCAGTGCGGCGGCGACGGGGGCGCGGGGACCGGCGGCGAGGGCAGCGGCGCGGGCGGCGCAGGGCCAGCGCCCGCGCCGGAGGCGGGCGGGTGCGGGTGCAAGATCGGCGCGGCCGCCGCCGAGGCCGCGGCGCCGCGGGGCGGCGGCGTGGGCTGGCTCGCCCTCTCGGCCGCGGCGGCGCTCGCGTGGGCGCGCCGGCGGGTGGGCGAACGCCACCGGTACATTTCTGGATCTCCGCTGTCGCGGGCTGGCGTAGACTGAGGTCTGCATCGGCCCCGGCCAGCGCGTGAATGTCGCCCAGAGACCTTCCCAGATCACCGCTCGCCGCGCTCCTCCGCACGCACAGCGCCGGGATCCTGGACGCGTGGGAGCGCGCCTCGGGCGCCGCGCGCCGCGCGCCGGGGGAGCGATCGCCGGGGCTCACCGCGCTGCGCGGGGCGCTGCCCGCCGTGTTCGAGCGCATCGCCGAGCGCCTCGACGCGGCCGTCGCCGCGGCGCCGCCGCCGCGCGACGACGAGGAGCGCGACTCGTGGGCCGGCGTCGCGTCGGTCTCGTCCGAGTTCCCCGAGCCGCTGCTCAGCTCCCGCGCGCTCGACGCGCTGGGCGACGGGTTCGAGCTGGGCGACGTGACGGAGCTCTACGCGGTGCTGCGCCGCTGCGTGCTGCGGTTCCTCGAGCGGACCGGGACGCGGCCGTCGTGGCTCGAGATGACCGTCCTCCACGAGGCGCTCGATCAGGTCATCATCGACCCGGCCACGCGCAGCGCCGCGACGCGCGAGCGCGCGCTCGGGGCGCTCGATCGCGTCTCGATCGAGGGCGCGGGCGGCGCGCAGGTCGACCGGGTCCTCCGGCGGCTGCTCGAGGTGCTGCTCGAGGCGGCGCGGTCGGTCGACTGGGGGGTGATGCTGCTGCTCGACGGCGAGGCGCTGCGCATCCGCGCGGCGCTCGGCGTGGACGAGGCGCAGTGGGGCGCGCGCGCCTACCGGCTGGCCGAGGGGTTCGTCGGCCGCGTGGTGCGCGAGCGGCGCCCGGTGGCGCTGCGCTCGGCGGCGGCCGATCCGCTGGCCACCGACGCCGGCGGCGGCGCGGCGGGGGCCGAGGCGAGCGCGCAGGGCGAGCCCCCGAGCGACGCGCTCCACGCCCTGTACGGCGTGCCGATGCTCTCCGAGGGGCGCCTGATCGGCGTCGCGGTGGTGAGCTCGCGCCGGGTCGCGGAGTTCTCCGAGGGCGACCGGCTGCTCATCCGGAAGGCCGCCGACCGCGCGGCCGCGCTCGCGAGCCGGGCGCAGCTCCGCGAGCAGCTCGCCGCGGAGCGCGGCCGGTTCGAGGCGGCGATCCAGCGGCTCGCCGTCGGCGTGGCGGTCGCGGAGGCGCCGTCGGGCGTCGTCGCGCTCAGCAACCGGAGGTTCGCGGAGATCGTCCGCGGCCCCGAGGAGACGCCGAGCAACGCGCCGCTCCGGTCGCTGCTCAGCGAGGCCGACGACGATCAGCGCGCGCGCTGGCTGCTCCTCCGGGCGCTGCACGGCGGCGAGGCGGTCGCGGGCGAGGAGCTCGAGTTCCTCCGCGCCGACGGGGAGCGCCGCCGGGGGCGCTTCGGCGCCACGCCCGTGCGCGACGCGGACGGGCGCATCCACGCGGCCGTGATGGTCGTCGAGGACGTGACCGAGGTCCGGAAGGCGGAGCTCGCGCGCGCGCTCCTCTCCGAGGCGAGCGCGCGGCTCGCGGAGGCGCCCGACCCCGCGGCGGCGATCGAGCAGCTCGTGCGGCTCGGCGGCGAGCGCTTCGCGGATCTCTGCGCGCTCGATCTGCTCGACGACGGCCGGGGGCCTCCGCGGGTCGTCGCCGCCGGGCGCACGAGGGAGGCGCGGGCGCTCGTGCCGCGGCTCGTCCGGCTCCCGCCGCTGCTCGTCGGCGAGGGCGGCCCGCTGGCCGAGGCGGTGGCCCGGGGGGAGGTCAGCTTGCTCCCGGTGGTCACGGATCTGTGGCTGCAGCGGGTCGCGCACGGGCAGGAGCACCTCGCGGCGCTGCGGGAGCTCGGCGCCCGCTCGGCGATCGTGGCGCCGCTCGCGGCGCGCGGGCAGACGCTCGGCCTGCTGAGCTTCTGGACGGCCGAGCGCGAGCTGCGGCAGGACGACGCGGGCGTGGCCAGGGAGCTCGGGCGCGTCGTGTCGCTGGCGATCGAGCTCGCGCGGCTCCACCGCGCGGCGCAGAAGGGCCCGCACGCCGGCTGAGCGACTTGCGCCGTGGGCCAGGATGGGGTGAAGCTCCGACCCTTCACACCGTATGACCACGATCAACCAAGACGAACGTCCTCTCGCCGTGCTGGTCGGGGTGCAGCTCCCCGGCATCGACGATGTCGAGCACGCCGCCGACCTGGCCGAGCTGGGCCGCCTCGTGCACACGCTCGGCTTCGAGGTGATCGGGACCGTGTCGCAGCGGCGCGGCGCGCTCGCGGCGGCCGCGGTGCTCGGGGAGGGGAAGCTGCGGGAGCTCGCGGAGCTCACGGGCGGCAGCGGCGTCGTCCCCTCGGGCGCGCCGGAGCGGAAGAACAAGGCGCGCGCGCGGAGGCTCGCCGAGAGCGAGGAGGAGGGGGCGCTCGGCGGGGACGGCGACGACGCGGACGAGGACGGCGCCGCGGCGGCGGAGTGGGGCGGCGCCGGGCACGCGGGGGCGCGCCGGGCGACGATCGTCGCGGTCGACCACGACATCACGCCGAGCCAGGCGCGCAACCTGGAGCGCGCCACGGGCGCGCAGGTGCTCGACCGCGCGGGCGTGATCATCGAGATCTTCCACCGCCACGCGCGGAGCCGCGAGGCGAAGCTCGAGGTGGAGATCGCGCGGCTCAACTACGTCGCGCCGCGGCTGCGCGAGACGGGCGGCGGCGGGGACCGGCAGCGCGGCGGGATCGGCGGCAAGGGCGCCGGCGAGAGCGCGCTCGAGCTCGACCGGCGCAAGATCCGCGACCGCATCGCGGAGCTCAAGCACGAGCTCGCCGCGATCCAGCGCGAGCAGTCGACGCGCCGCGCGCTCCGGCAGGGCCAGCGCCGGGTGGCGCTCGTGGGCTACACGAACGCCGGCAAGTCGTCCTTGATGCGGGCGCTGACGGGCAGCGAGGTGCTCGTCGCGGACAAGCTGTTCGCGACGCTCGACACGACGGTGCGCGCGATCCACCCCGAGGTGCGGCCGCGGATCCTCGTCTCGGACACGGTGGGCTTCATCAAGAAGCTGCCGCACGATCTCGTGGCGAGCTTCCGCTCGACGCTGGACGAGGCGCTCGAGGCGTCGCTGCTGCTCTACGTGGCCGACGCGTCGGATCCGACGTTCCGCGATCAGCTCGGGGTGACGCGCAGCGTGCTCTCCGAGATCGGGGCGAGCGAGGTGCCGAGCCGGCTGCTGCTCAACAAGGTGGACCGGCTGTCGGAGGACGACCGGGACGCGCTGCGCCTGGAGTTCCCGGAGGCGACGCTGCTCTCGGCGAGGGTGCCGGCCGACGTGGCGGCGCTGCGCGAGGAGATCATCGCGTTCTTCGAGGCGTCGATGGTGGAGGCGGAGATCCTGCTGCCGTACGCGAAGCAGAGCCTCATCGGGGAGATCTACGAGAACGCGCGCGTGCTCTCCGAGGAGTACGACGACGCGGGCGGCCGCCTCGCGGTGCGGGCGCACCCCGCGGCGCTCGACCGGCTGCGCAGCCTGCTCGCGCGCTGAGGCCGCCGCGGCGGGCGAGCGTCAGCGCGGCCGCATGCGGCGACGCCGCCTGAGGCGCCGCAGGAGCATGCCGATCGCGAACGCGATGAGGTGGAGCCCCACGATTATCCCGACGAGGATCCACCGCTGCACGCGCGGAGCCTAGCACCGCGGCCGGGGATCTCGGAGCGCCTGGCACGACTGCGGGAAGTTGCCCCGGATCAGCAGAAGAACCGCCATGGCGCCAACGACGCCAAGAAGAGAGGGGGAGGGCTGTCCCGCCATTTTCCCCTCCTACTTCCCCGATTTCTTGGCGCCCTTGGCGTCATGGCGGTTCGCCTCTCGGCCCGACCTCCCGCAGTAGCGCCAGGCCCACGTGCTAGGGTTTCCCGTCCGCCGCGCCGCGCCGCGCCGCGCGCCGCGCTTCGCCGTGGGCATCGCGTCATGACCTCTCCCGCCGACGAGCTCGAGACGATCGTCCAGCGTGGGCTCGCGGCCTACCGCGCCGGGCTGTTCTACGAGGCCCACGAGCTGTGGGAGGTCGGGTGGCGCGCCGAGCCGCACCCCGCGAGGAGGGCGTTCCTGCAGGGGCTCATCCTGGTCGCGGCGGCCATGCACAAGCTCACGCGGATGCGCAGCCCGTCCGGCGCGGTGCGCCTGCTCAGCAAGGCGCACGCCCGGCTCGCGGGCGTGCCGGACGGCATGGGCGGCGTGGACGTCGGGCTCCTCCGCGACGACCTCGATCGCGCCGCGCGCGCGATCGAGCGGCGCGCGCGCGAGGGACGAACGGAGCTCGACGCCTCCGTTCTGCCCAGGATGGAGGCCGCGGGCGAGCGTGCGTCCGCGCCCGGAGACGAATGTCCGACCGCGTGATCGTCGGACCGGAGCGGGCTCTGCGGTCGAGATCGGGCATCTCACGTGCGACGTGGGCCGCGGGCGTGACATCGTTTGGCAGGGGTGGTGATCGCTCCGGGAGCGTCCTCGTGGGGGATAGCGTGGCAGAGGGGTCCTGTGGAACTCGGGTCGAGGGGGCGGTGAGCGCCGAGCCCGGCGCGAAGGAGCAATCCGAAAGGAGCCGCGTGCAACGGCGCAAACAGATCCTGATCGTCGACGACGATCAGGAGATCCGGGAGATGCTCGAGATCACGCTCGCCGAGGAGGGCTACGACGTCATCTCGGCGGGCGACGGCGAGGCCGCGCTGGCGCTGCTGAAGCGCAACAGGCCGCACCTGATCCTGCTCGACATGCGCATGCCGGTGATGGACGGCTGGGGGTTCGCGCGCGCCTACGCGTCGTGCCCCGGCCCGCGGGCGCCGATCCTCGTCATGACCGCGGCCGTGGACGCCGGCACCTGGGCCCGCGAGGTCGGCGCGTGCGCGTCGGTCGCGAAGCCGTTCGACCTGAACCGCCTGCTCGACTCGATCGCGGTGCACGCGGGCGCAGCGCCGGCGGCGAGCACGGCGTGAACGGGCTGGAAGCCGGGCGCGGGGGCCGCGTGAGCGGCTCGAGGCGGGGAGCGAAGGCCGCGTGAGCGGCCCAGGCCGGGGCGAGGCGCCCCGGCCCGGGCGGCGCGGCGGCGGCGGATCAGCCGCCGGCGGCGGATCAGCCGCCGGCGGCGCGGCGCATCGCGCACATGAGGTCGCCGCGGCAGGGATCGGCGGGGGCGCGGCGCTCGCCGGCGCCCGGGGCGTCCGGCGCCGCGGTCCCGGGCCGGTCGCGCTGCGACGCAGCGGCGGGCGCGCGCTGCGAGGCGGGGGCGCCGGCAGGCCGCGAGGCGGCGGCGTGCGTGCGCTGCGAGGCGGGCGCGCCGGCGGACCGCGAGGGCGCGGCCGGGGCGCTCCGCGAGGCGACAGCGCCGGGCTCGTCCCCGGGGGCGGTGCGCTCCGGGGACGCCTCGACCCGCGCGCTCGCGGGCGCAGGCGCCGCGAGGGCGAGCTCCGCGGGCACGGGCTCCGCGGGCACAGCCGCGGCGGGCGCGCGCTCGGCAGGCGCCCGCTCGGCGGGCACGGACGCGGGCGTCGTGTCGAGGTGCGGCGAGCGCGCCTCGACGGAGCGCGCCGCGGCCGCGCGGTCCGCCGTCGCGGGCGGCCCCGAGGTGGCGCGCGGCGCCGAGAAGCCCACGGCGAGGGCCGCGGCCATCGCCGCCGTCGCTGCCGCGAGCAGGGCGGCGCGGGCGCGCCACCCACGCCGCGGCGCCCCGGACGACGGCGCCGCCGGAGCGTCGGCGGGAGCCGGCGTCGCGGGCGGAGCCGGCGCGCCGAGGGCGGACGGATCGCCGAAGGGGTAGATCGGCAGGACATCGAGGACGTGGCCGCGTGGGCTCCGGCCCCCGACGCCCAGCGCTGCGAGGTCGATCAGCCCCGAGGCCGCGGCGGGATCGTCGCCGGCGGAGGCCGCCGCGGGCGAGGTCGTGGCTGGGGTCTCCGCGTCGCCCGGCGCGTCCAGCGAGAACGCGACCGAGGTGTCCTCTCGTGGGTCGGGGGCCGCGGATCGGTGTTCGTTCCTTCCGTCGTGCTGCTGCGTGATCTTCATGGTGTGCTGTGCTTCAGCCGTATCGGTCGAGCGCTGGAGTCGTGCCCTCCAGCGAGCCGGTCGGCGTGTCCTTTCATGATTTGGACAGGCGCGCGCGCTCGTGCTTGGGGCGCCGGCGCGCGCGCAGCGCGGGATCCGGCGCGCCCCGATGCGGCCACGCTCCGCGTGATCGTGCGCCGTCGCGCGCGGCCTTCGCGCTCTCCGCGCGCGGGTGCGCGGCGGCGGACGCGCCCGTAGCGGACGTCGGGGTGCGCCTGAGGCGGCGCCGCCGGCGACGTTCGCGAGCTTGCGAGGGGGCGTGATACGCCCATATTCTGCGTCGCTCGGATCGCCGAGGGCGTGAGGTCGGCGGGGCTCAGGACCGCGTGCGCTCGGGGAAGTTGGCTGCGATCGGGGCGTTCCTCGTCGAACAGAAGTTCCCACGCAAACGCGAATCGGATACTTGAGGTGAAATGAAACCTGCACGGCTCTTCACGGTTCTGGGGGCGCTCGTGTTCCCCCTCGCGGTCGCTCTCGTCAGCAACGGATGCAAGAAGGAGGAGGAGGAGCCGCCGCCTGTGCCCGTGGCGCCGGCCCCGACGCCGACCCCGACCCCGACGCCCACCACGCAGATCGTGCCCGAGGAGGACGCCGGGGCGGATGCGGCGGACGACGCGGACGCGGACGCTGGAAAGAAGGTGGTCAAGGGGGTCGGCGATCCCACCGGGATCCGCAAGTGCTGCGCGGCGCTGCGCCAGAACGCGAAGTCGGCGCCGCCCGAGCAGCAGGGCGCCTACCTCGCGGCGGCCTCGGCGTGCGACGGCCTGGCGAACTCGCCGCAGGGCCGGCAGGCGCTCTCGACCCTGCGCGGCCTCCTGCTCGGCGCGCAGATGCCGGCCTCCTGCCAGTAACGGGCTGGGCAGGACATCGGGGGGGCTGCACTCCGGGGGCTCGCCGGAGGGGCTGAAGTGCAGGCGAGCCCCGGAACGGGCTCGCCGGAACGCAAGCCCCGGAGGTGAGCCCCCGGCGTGCAGCACCACCCAGCAGCGGGAGCGCGGGCGGCGCGGGCCTTTTGCCGGAGATTCCGGTGGAGGGCTCGGGTCGCCCGGCTGCTGGACGGACGGTCGCCCGGCCGCGGGGACGCGGCGGGCCGCCGGGATGGGGGAGATCGCTGCGCCGTGCGCGGATCCGCCGTGCGCGCAGCGGATCAGCCGTGCACGTAGACGAGCGTGCCGCCGCCCTCGATGTTGACGGCGCCGTGCCACTCGGGCGGGACGGCGGGCTCGGTCCACTCGAAGAGCCAGGCCGCGTCGGCGGGCGCCAGGTTGATGCAGCCGTGGCTGCGCGCCTTGCCGAACTCGTCGTGCCAGTACGCGCCGTGCAGCGCGTAGCCGCCGCGGAAGTACTGCGTATAGGGCACGTCACGCAGATCGAACGCCTCGGACGCCTCGTCGTCGCCGTCCATCGTGGTCGAGACGTGCTTCGCGTGGATGTAGAACGAGCCGCGGATCGTGGCGTCGGTCTCCGCGGGATCGGCCATGCCGCTGCGGCCGCTGGAGATGAGCGCCGCGAACACGGGGCGCGTGCCCTCGTAGGCGACGAGCATCTGGCGCTCGATCGAGACGTCGATCCACTTCTTGCCGGCCCGCGCGAACCCCTGGGGATCCTTGCGCAGCTCGGCGATGACGAGGTGGGCGCCGGCGAGCCACGCGCCGTCGGTCGTCTCGACCATCCCCTTCACGCCGCCGCGCGTGCGGCCGGTGAGCACCCAGCCCGAGCGAAACGGCGCGAGCCCCGCGCGGACGAGCGCGCGGGTGGACGCCGAGGGGCGGTGCAGGGTCGTGCCGTGGACGCGGACGAAGGCGGGGGCGCCCCGGAGGGCCGGGTCGATCCTGGCGTCGGTGCCCGGCGGCGGGGGCGGGAGCTCGTCGTCGGGGAGCTCGGCGATGGAGAAGCCTTCGGCGTCGGTCGCGGCAGCGGCCCGGGACGTGGGGGACGTGGCCGGGGGGGCGGCGCCGGGGGGAGAGGCGGCGTCGGCCGGAGATGCCGTGTCGGTCGCGGGCGCGGCGTCCGACGAGGGGCTCTCCGGGAGCTCGGTGTCGAGGGGGTCGAGATCCTTGATGACGAGGCCGCGGAGCGCGCTGATGCGCGCCGGGCGGGTGCGGTCGAGCGGGATGAGGTCGAGCTCGGTCGTGAGGCCGAAGCGGCGGTTCGTCCACGAGAAGGTGGTGATGAGGCCGAACGCGGACTTCTCCTTGGCGCGGCCGGTGTGCACGGAGTAGTGGAGCTTCTTCTCGGCGCCGTACGGCTTGGGGAGGTCCCGGCCGCCGAGCAGGAAGCCCGGCACGGGATCGAGCGGCAGCGATGAGGGGGAGGCCGCGGCGCGGGCGAGGTGGACGGCGAGCTTCGGGCCCTCGACGCGCCGCTGGTCCTCGGCGGTCGGGAGCCGGAAGTAGAGGTGGGGCGGCGGCGTGCGCGACATGACGTAGTGGTACGGCACGGGCGCGCCGCGGCGCGGGCCGCGCATGGCGGCGGCGACCACCGGATGATCGAGCTCGAGCGAGGCGCCCTTGCCGACGCAGACGTACCCGCGCGGCGCGATCCGGTACCAGCCGCCGGCGCAGCCCTTGGTGCCCGCCGAGACCTCGGCGCGATCGACGACCGCGCCGGCGCGCAGGTAGCCGAGCTTCGTCGAGCGATCGTCGGGGGCGACGTAGATCCAGGTGCGCATCGCGATGCTCGCGATCTTCGCGCCCTGGCCCGGGAGCGTGGCTTCCCTGGAGACGGCCGAGGTGGAGCCGGGGGCGAGGGCCGCGAGGGCGGCGGCGGGCGCGAGCGGCGCGGCGGAAGGCGAGGCGGCGAGGGGAGCGGGCGCGCCGAGGAGATCCGGCGAGGCCGCGGCGAGGGCGGCCGGGGCCGCGGGGGCGACGGGCGGAACGAGCAGCGGGGCCGGGGTGGGGCGGCGATCGTCGGTCGCCCTGCCGGGGGGGTCCTGCGCGGGGGAGCAGGAGGCGGCGGAGGCGGCGGCGAGCAGCGCGACGATGAAGGGGAGCTGCGCGCGGGAGAGCCGCGCGGGCAGAGTCCGCGCGGGGAGCAGCGACGCGGAGGAGGCGGCAAGGGCGCGAGCGGGGGAAAGCATCGAAGCGGGAAGCGGAGCCGGAGGGCGAAGGGCGGAGGCGAAGCGCCCACGGCCGCCGGCGCAAGGGCGCGCGGCGGGCCGGGGAGCCGGGCCGCGCGGTCGAGGTGTACGCCCAAGGCAGGTCGCGATGCAATCTCCTGCCAGCGCGGCGGGGCGGCGCTGCGTGACAAGGCGGCGGGGCGGCGTTGCGTGGCAGCGCGGCCGCGACGCTGCGGAGGCAGGAGGAGCCGGGCGAGGAGGGGCCGGGAGACGGGAGGAGGCGCGCTAGCGCTTGACCTTCTTCGCGAGGAGATCGCCGAGCGTGCCGAAATTGCGCGGGGCGGGCGCGGCGGCCT
Source organism: Sorangium cellulosum (assembly GCF_004135735.1). Taxonomy (GTDB): domain Bacteria; phylum Myxococcota_A; class Polyangia; order Polyangiales; family Polyangiaceae; genus Sorangium; species Sorangium cellulosum_F. Next base: position 3,770,662 of record NZ_CP012670.1, read on the forward strand.
TCTTGTCGTTGCCGCCGGAGCGCTCGCCCTTGGCGTACGACTCGAACTGGCCGCGCTCCTCGTCGGCGCGGAGGGCCGCGATGGACAGGCGGATCTTGCCGGTCTCGTCCACGCTGAGGATCTTGGCCTCGACCTCCTGCCCCACGGTGAAGTGCTTCTTCAGGTCGGCCGCGCGAGGCGTCGCCGTCTCGGCGGTCGGGACCAGCCCGCGACCCGAGCGGCCCGAGGTGCCGGCGATCTGGACGAAGACGCCGTAGCGCTCGATGCCCGTCACCTTGCCCTTCACCCGCGCGCCCTCGACGAGCAGCGGCGCGCCGCCCGCACCGGTCGCCGAGATGGAGAGCGGGGACGCGTCGCCGTCGTCGCCCGCGCGCACCACGACCGGCGTGAGGCGCACCTGGCCCGTGCCCGCGTCGACGCCCGAGACCACCGCCGAGACGCGCGAGCCGACCGCGACCCGGAGCTTGCCCTCGCCGTCGCTGAGGGCCACGCGCTCGAACATGCCCTCCTGCTTGCCGCCGAGATCCGCGAAGACGGCCTCGCGGGCGATGGCGACCACCGTCACCTCGACGGTCTCTCCCGTGTGGTACTGCCGGCGGCGCTTGTTGCCAGCCCCCTCGGACTGCTCGAACAGCGACGCAAACGATTCCTTGGACGTGGCGGCGGGGCGCGTTGGCGACATGGCGGGACCTCATAGCGCGTGACGAGGGCGTGAGGAAGGAGACGGTGAGGGGGAAGAGAGGGGGCGGACGGAAAGGCGGGAAGGGGCGGCGGGGGATGGGGGGCCGGGAGGGGTAGGGCGGGCGGGGAGGAGTAGGGCGGGCGGGGAGGGGTAGGGCGGGCAGCGCAGGGGAGGAGGCAAGGGGGAGGGGGTCGCATGGAGGGGGCGGGGGGCGCACCTGGTCTTCGAGGCCGGTGTGACCTGCCGGTGTGACCTGCAGGAGGGAGGCTCCGGTCCAGAGCGCGGGGCCAGGATCGCCGCCGGCTCGTCGTATCCCCACGAGGCCAGCGCCGCCCGGCGCAGCGTGCGCGCGCGGGCGAGCTGGGCATCGAGGCGTGGGCATCGAGGCGCTCTCGCCGGAGCTCGGCGATGATCCCGGAGAGCTCGCGGACGGCGAGGTCCGCAATAGCCGCCATCACATCCATCAGCTCACCGAGGGGGAACCCTGCAGCGCTCGCTCCCTCCCGTCGAGCGACCGAGCTTGGGGCGGCCGACAACGATTCTCACACCATCGGTTCCAGTCGCCCGTAAGTGTTTGTTGTTTGATGAGGCATTACGAGCACAGCTCGACGATCGCAGCCCGTTTTGCCGGTTCTCGAATTCGCATCTTCGCGTCGATGGATGGTGGCCCATGCTGCGATGATGGATTAGCGTCGCATCACCGATGCACAACCGCTCTGACCAGTTCGCGAAGAGCTTGCTGCGCGACGGGCTGAGCCTCGTCTCGGCGGCGGAGACCGAGGTCGAGGTCCTGGCGGCGACCCAGAAGATCGATGTCTACAGCGTGCCTGATCCCGCACGGGAGGCCGAGCGCGCCAGGATGGGCCTGCTCGGCGATCTCTCGACGGAGCCGAGCCTGTTCGAGCCGTTCCATGGCACGCCGAGCCTTCGTCTGGTCCGGCGGTGCCTGCGCAAGCAGCTCACGTGGCACCACGAGCTGGAACGCCGCGCCCGCGCCGCGGCCGGGGCCATCGCGCCGGACGAGGACGCCGACGCGCCGCCGCAGCCGGCGGTGGACTTCCCTGCGCTGGTGGTGATCAGCCCGGGGCGTCCCGAGATGGTGCTCGACGCCTACCGCTGCGAACCGGCGCAAGCGGGCGTCTACCACGCCGTGCCCGGCCTGGTGATGCGGGTGGTGGTGCTCGCGGAGCTGCCCCGGACGCGTGGGACGCTGCTGCTGCGGCTGCTCGGCACAGGCCGCCTCCTGCGCGAGGCGCTGGCCGATCTGGCGCTGCTGCCGGAGGACGCCTGGGAGAAGAGCATCGCCAAGCCGCTGCTGGTACACTTCCGGCTCGGGATCCAGGAGCCGAACGACGAGGAGGACGAGGTGAGCGCAGAGATCCGGGCATGGTTCGAGGAGTACGAGCAGAAGCTTCGGGCCGAGGCGCGGAGGGAAGGCCGCAGGGAAGGCCACCGGGAAGGCCTCAAGGAAGGCCACCAGGAAGGCCGCAGGGAAGGCCTCAACGAGGGGCGCGCCGAAGAGGCGGCGCGTGCCGTGCTGACCGCGCTCCGGGTCCGCGGCATCGCCGTGCCGGACGCCGCGCGGGAGCGCATCCTGGCCGAGAAGGATCCGGAGAAGCTGGAGCGGTGGCATGAGCGGGCCATCACCGCCGCGTCGCTCGCCGAGGTGCTCGACGAGCCGAGCTGAGCGAGGCCGGCAGAGGACGGCCTGCCCAGCTCGTCACCGGCCCTTCGCGCCGGTGTCGGCCTCCAGGCACGCCTCCAGCGTGTCGCAGATCCTCGACAGCTCCTCGCTCGTGTGCGCCGCGAAGCTAGAGCCCGAGCGGAACTTCGTCGGCCACCACTTCTGGACAAGGCGCCGCAGTGTCGTCGTATCCCCACGAGGCCAGCACCGCCCGGCGCAGCGTGCGCGCGCGGGCGAGCTGGGCATCGAGGCGCTCTCGCCGGAGCTCCGCGATGGTCCCGGAGAGCTCGCGGACGGCGAGGTGAGCAATCGCCGCCGTCGCATCCATCAGCTCACCGAGGGGGACCATGCAGCACCATGCAGCGCTCATTCCCTCCCCTCGAGCGACCGAGCTTGGGGCGACCGATAACGATTTTCACACCACCGGCACCAGTCGTCCGCAAGTGTTTGTCGTTCGATGAGGCGTTACGGGTACAGCTCGACGATCGTGGTCCGTTTTGCTGATTCTCTGATTCGATTTTGCGTCGATGAATGGTGGCCCATGTTGCGATGGTTGATTAACGTCGCTCACCGATGCACAACCGCTCTGACCAGTTCGCGAAGAGCTTGCTGCGCGACGGGCTGAGCCTCGTCTCGGCGGCGGAGACCGAGGTCGAGGTCCTGGCGGCGACCCAGAAGATCGATGTCTACAGCGTGCCTGATCCCGCACGGGAGGCCGAGCGCGCCAGGATGGGCCTGCTCGGCGATCTCTCGACGGAGCCGAGCCTGTTCGAGCCGTTCCATGGCACGCCGAGCCTTCGTCTGGTCCGGCGGTGCCTGCGCAAGCAGCTCACGTGGCACCACGAGCTGGAACGCCGCGCCCGCGCCGCGGCCGGGGCCATCGCGCCGGACGAGGACGCCGACGCGCCGCCGCAGCCGGCGGTGGACTTCCCTGCGCTGGTGGTGATCAGCCCGGGGCGTCCCGAGATGGTGCTCGACGCCTACCGCTGCGAACCGGCGCAAGCGGGCGTCTACCACGCCGTGCCCGGCCTGGTGATGCGGGTGGTGGTGCTCGCGGAGCTGCCCCGGACGCGTGGGACGCTGCTGCTGCGGCTGCTCGGCACAGGCCGCCTCCTGCGCGAGGCGCTGGCCGATCTGGCGCTGCTGCCGGAGGACGCCTGGGAGAAGAGCATCGCCAAGCCGCTGCTGGTACACTTCCGGCTCGGGATCCAGGAGCCGAACGACGAGGAGGACGAGGTGAGCGCAGAGATCCGGGCATGGTTCGAGGAGTACGAGCAGAAGCTTCGGGCCGAGGCGCGGAGGGAAGGCCGCAGGGAAGGCCACCGGGAAGGCCTCAACGAGGGGCGCGCCGAAGAGGCGGCGCGTGCCGTGCTGACCGCGCTCCGGGTCCGCGGCATCGCCGTGCCGGACGCCGCGCGGGAGCGCATCCTGGCCGAGAAGGATCCGGAGAAGCTGGAGCGGTGGCATGAGCGGGCCATCACCGCCGCGTCGCTCGCCGAGGTGCTCGACGAGCCGAGCTGAGCGAGGCCGGCAGAGGACGGCCTGCCCAGCTCGTCACCGGCCCTTCGCGCCGGTGTCGGCCTCCAGGCACGCCTCCAGCGTGTCGCAGATCCTCGACAGCTCCTCGCTCGTGTGCGCCGCGAAGCCGAATCGAAACGCGGGCACGGACCCCGCCGCCACGTGCGCGGACCCCGGCGTGAGGGCCAGGCCGCGCGCGTGCGCGCGCCCGACGAGCTCCTCCGAGCTCAGCCCACGCAACCTCATCCACAGCGCCAGCCCCCCGTCGGGCGGGTCGCACGCGATCGCGGCCCGCAGGCGCGGCCTCGACGCGAGCTGCTCCAGCAGGTGATCCCGACGCTGCCGGTAGAGCTGCCGGGCGCGCCGCGCGTGGCGCTGCACCTCGCCGTCCTCGATGAGCTCGGCCACGGCGCGCTCGAGGACGACGTCGCCCTGACGGTCCAGCAGCTCGCGGACCGCCCTCAGGCGCGCGACCACGGACCTGTCCGCGATGATGTACCCGAGTCGCACGGCCGGGGCGATGAGCTTCGAGAGCGAGGCGATGTAGATGCAGCGCGACGAGAGGTCCTTGGTCGCGGAGAGGGGCAAGAGCGGCGCGCCCTCGAAATGGTACTCGTAATCGTAATCGTCCTCCACGATGTAGAGCCCGAACGTCTCGCAGATCCGCCGCAGGTGCATTCGACGCTCCGCGGACAGGGCGACGGTCGTGGGATACTGATGGTGCGGTGTCACGTAGACCGCCCTGAGGCGCCCCTTGAGCCGCCTGGCGTGCGCCTCCAGCTCCTCCGTCCGGAGGCCGTCCGCGTCGACCGGCACATGAACGACGTCGGCCCGGGCGAGCTGGAACGCGCGCCAGGCCGGCGCGTAACCCGGGTGCTCGACGGCGACGACCTCCCCGGGCTCCAGCATCGCCAGCGCGAACAGGCTCAGCGCGCCCTGGCTGCCGCGGGTCAACACGACCTCCTCCGGGGAGCACGACAGCCCGCGAGCGTGGTTGATGAACCCCGCGAGCACCTCCCTGAGCACGGGATCGCCCGCGGCGTCCCCGTAGCCGAGGCCCGTCCGGGCCAGCGCCCGGAGCGCCCGCCGCTCGGCGCGCGCGAGCGCGTCCACGGGCGCGATCCGGGCGTCCGGGATCCCGTCGTTCACCGCGATCCCGCCCGCGCGTCGCCGGGCGCGCGCCGCCTCGATCGAGCGGTGTCCCTCGGCGTCCGCGACCGCGAGCGTCGGGAGGTTGAGCGCGACCCGGGTGCCGCGCGCGGGCAGCGCCTCCAGCCACCCCTGCGCCACCAGCTCGCCGACGGCGGCCACGACGACCTTCCGGTTGACCCGGAGCTGCGCGGCGAGCGTCCGGCTCCCCGGAAGCGTCGCGCCCGGCAGGAGCCGCCCGCGCTGGATCTCCTGGACGATCGCCCGGCTCAACTGGGTCTGCCGCGGCACGGACGCGCCGTCGTCGAGCGCCAGGTCGAAGCGCCAGGGGCGACCGGCTGGACCCGTCGAGATGTTCGTTCTGGAGCCTGTCACGGGTCCAGCTTCGCGCTATCGCTCTTCCTGCGCAAGGCGCTCTTCGCGCCGACAAGGAGCAGGGATGAGCGAACGATTCCATTCAGCGGACTTCGACAAGACGCCGCCGCGGCCTCGCGTGGTGATGCCGGAGAAGCTCGCGCACCCCGCGGTCGAGTCCGCGGGGCGCCACGGCGACTATTCGAAGGCGAGGAAGCACCCGGTCTTCTTCGTGGACCTCCCGTCCCACGCGATCAGCATGACCATCGGCTGGCTCGATCCGGGGCAATCGTCGAATCGGCACCGGCACACGTACGAGACCATCCTCTATGTCCTGGAAGGGGAAGGGTACTCGTATGTCGGCGGGAAGCGCGTCGACTGGAAGCAGGGGGACGCGATCTACGTCCCGGTGTGGGCCTGGCACAACCACGTCAACACCGGAGAGGGGCGGGCGCGCTACCTCGCCTGCGAGAACGCGCCGATGCTGCAGAACATGGGCGGGGTCGCGCTGCGCGAGGAGGTGCCCGACCGGGGGGACCAGCTCTTCGACAGGGACCACGAGGCGGAAGGGGGCGCGCGATGACCTCCTCTCTCCGTGGGATCATCTCCTATCCCATCACGCCGTTCACGGAGGCCGGGCGCGTCGATGAGCAGCTCCTCGGGCGCATCGTCGACGACATGATCGCCGCGGGGGTCCATGCGATCGCGCCGCTGGGCAGCACCGGGGTGTTGCCGTACCTCTCGGACGAGGAGCGGGAGGCCGTCACCGACCTCGTCGTCAAGCGCGTGGCGGGCCGGGTGCCGACCCTGGTCGGCGTCTCCAGCCTCACGACGGAGCGGACCGTGCACCACGCGAAGTTCGCGGAGCGGGCCGGCGCCACCGCGGTGATGATCCTCCCGATGAGCTACTGGAAGCTCTCGGACAGGGAGATCGTGACGCACTTCGAGACCGTCGCGAAGGCCATCTCCCTCCCCATCGCCGTGTACAACAACCCGGCGACGGGCGGCCTCGACCTGAGCCCCGACACGATCGCCCGGCTCTTGCGCATCCCGAACGTCACGATGGTGAAAGAGAGCACCGGGGACGTGAACCGGATGCACCGGCTCGTGCAGCTCTGCGGCGAGCAGGTCGCCTTCTACAACGGGAGCAACCCGCTCGCGCTCGCCGCCTTCGTGGCCGGGGCGCGCGGCTGGTGCACGGCGGCCCCGCACATCATCCCTCGCCACACCATCGAGCTCTACGACGCGGTGACGCGCGGCGACCTCGACGCCGCGCGGCGGTCCTTCTATCGCCAGCTCCCGTTCCTTCGGTTCATCGTCGCGCACGGCCTGCCGCGCGCCATCTCGGCGGCCCTCGAGCTCCTCGGCACGCGCGTCGGGCCGCTCCGGGCGCCGCTGCAGCCCCTCGAGAAGGAGCGGGTGGAGGAGCTGCGGCGGATCCTGGTCGATCTCGCCGCGCTCCCTTCCGCGTGAGGCCGAGGGCGACGTCGGCAGGCCGGATCCCTGCCTCGCGCAGCGCTTAAGCCAGAAGGAGGAGCCTGGGCTGGGGCATGACGCCCATCGTCCCCATCGTCCGCGCGGAGCTGGTCGAGGCCGTCAGGGCGGCGAGGGGCGGCGGATCAGCCGGGCGGGGGGCCCGTTCACGCCCGAGCGCGTCGAGGGCCTCAGCAGGAATCCACGCCGTCGAACCGCGCCGGATAGGCTCGCCGTGACCAGATCGTCCCGCCCGGGGATACCGTCGTGCAGGGGCCGTCGGTGTCGAACGCCCAGAGGATCTTGATCCGCTGCTGGCTCCCGCAGTCGTTGCGAGCGTAGGCCGTATCGGTGAGGCTCCCATCGTCGACCCAGGTCGTGATGCAGCTCGGCGCCGACGCGAATTGCAGCTCGGGCCCAGCGGCCGAGGCGGAAGCGCCGAGCTCATCGCCGCGCTCGGGAGCGGCCCTTGCAGCCTGCTCCTGGCTCTCGATCGCCGCGCCCTCGTCGATGACCTCCGAGCTCTGCTCGTCGATCTCCGCGCCGGCGACGCACGCGGTCGCGCCCGTCACGAGGCCGAGGGCGAGCAGCCCGGAGCGAGCGCCGCGATAACCACGAGAAATGATCGTGCTCAATGACTCGTTCACTTGATCCTCCTTCGCAGCGAATCCATCAGCGGCGCGTCCGCCGCGCCGACGTGCGTGGCGTCGCGCGGGCGCCGTCGATGGTTCCCCGCCTGGTCCATGGTTGAAACGCCGTGCCCGTGTCGGTGGCGCAGCGGTGCGCCGCGGCGTCCGGCCCCCGGCCGCCCGACCCGTGCGCTGCCCGCCTTGCTCGATCCGTGACTGGATCGGGCATGGGGGAGCGGGTGAGCGGCGCGTGAGCACGTCCCATGGACGCCGGCGGCTTGCGGCGGGGCAGGGTGCAACCGGTGGACCAGCGCTCGAGCAGACTCGACCGATGAAGCGCGATGATCAGGCCGCCGGTGTCACGGAGAGAATAGGTGTTTTCGGCTCGATGGTAGATGGCCTTCGCGAATGGACCCGAGCTTGCACCGTGTGCAATGGATTGTCCTGGGTACCCAGTGGCGCCCCTCGCTCCGCGCGCGTGTGACGGTTTTCCTCGCCCGATACGGCGTGTGGTGTTTCGTCTCGCCTGCCAGAGATCGTTGCTCGCACGCGCGGCGAGCGCGCCAATCGCGGAGCGATTTCATGGCTGGGCGATCTCGTCCGGACTCCATGCCAGCGGGGCGCGTGGCGGTTTGCTACACAGCGCGCGCCTTCGCGGCCTCGCCGCGCTCGCGGGAGTTGGTCTGCACCTTCAGGCGCCCTCCCTCGATGCGCAGGAAGGCGCGGGAGACCGTCTCCTTCCGCTGCGCGCCGCTGCCCACCCAGGACCAGACCCGCTCCTCGCCGTCGCGCGTGATGTCGCGCGCGCGGTCGAGCGCTGCCACGAGCTTGCCTTCATCGAGCACGTCGAAGTGAACCTGTGTCAAGATCAGCGTGTCGCCGTCGTAATTCACGAGCGCCGGGAGGCCTGGGCCTATCCAGGCGTCGAGGAACACGGGGACGAGCGCCTCGCGGAGCTCGTCCTCATCGAGCTCGTCGGCGAGCCGCGCGAGGTGCTTCACCAGCGGATCGCGCAGGCGGGGCTGGATCGGGAAGATGCCTCCGTCGATTTCGGGCTCGCCAGAGGCGCCCTTCTGCACCACGCGCGCGGCGACGAGATCCCAGGCGTGGACGCAACGCGACCCGGCCCGCTCGCGGACGCGGACCTCGCCGCCGTGGAGCAGGTCGCGCAAGGACGGGTGTGGATCAGTTGCTGAACTTGGTCCAGGCGCGCAAGAAGCCGTCGAGCTCCGGCACAAACACGCGGTGCTTGACCCGGCGGTAGCGCTTGACCATGCCATCCCACTTCGTGCTCTTCACGGTGTTGTGATCGATTCAGAAGGTCTCTGCCACCTTCCATCTACCGAGATCCTTGTAGTAATGCTTGACTTCTACCCTCTGGAAGCAGGCCGCCGTGGTAGCGGCCGAGTCTTTCTTCCTGTCCTCCGAGCTGCGGGTCAGGCTCTTGAAGCCACCGCCGGTCTGGAAGCTGCCAGGATCGCAGAAGCTGTTGTGGAGATCCTCGGCGCCGCAGAACCTACTTGCGAAGGCGCGAGCCCCCTCGGCGCCGCGCTCGCAAAATTTTGGCGGCTGCTCCTCCAGCAGCGCAGCGCGCACCGAGGCAGGCAGCGGCTCGCGCACGTCAACGGGCTCGGCCAGCGCGTCCACCACCTCCCGGCCGCGCAGCCGGGGGTCGTCCGCAGCGAGCTCCGCGATGAGGCGCGGCACGGGCGAGCCAGGTTCGGCGACCGTCAGGTAAAGGTCCGCCACGCTCGCCTCAGGCATCTGCGTGGTCAGCGTGGCGCGCCCCAGCGGCGCTCGCTCTTCGACGCCGATCTCCAGGTCCTCGGGAATTGTCACGAAGCGGAGCGTATGCTCGCTCCCCAGCCGGAAGAGCGCCACCTCGATGGCTTCCGCCACGATGACGGCATCTTCGTCGAGCTCGGGTTCGGTGTCCGCGGCGTCGAGCGTCGAGCTCTCCTCTGCAGTCAGCGCCGAGCTATCCTGTCCAGACGTCATCGCGCGCTCCTCATCGGGCGCGCCATCCGCGGCGCACGCGCCGGTGATCACCACCGTCGCACATAACGTCAATGCTCTCATGGTGTTTCGTCCTCGTCCTTGTTGACCTCGGAGCCGACGATCCAGCCCCCTCCTGCCTCCCGAGCGGCCCATGTCTCTCGTGCATGGCTGCCTGAGGGGGCGGTGATGGCGCGTCACGCAGCCGTGCCCGGTCGATGGTGGTGACCGCGTGCCCGGTCGATGGTGGCGCGCCATTCTCACGCCGTCGCAGGAGGCAAGAAGTGTTCGCGGTTGGTCGGCCGGATATTTCCGGAGCGCGCGTCTCCTGAAGGCACATCGTGCAGGACGCGCCCAGCGACACGCCGACGACGACCGGACCGAACACCGGCGCGTCCGCAGCTTCGAGCTCGGCGCGGTACCGCGCCTCTGCCCCGTGGAGCAGGCCGGCGGGCGCGAACCCGAAGACGAGCCCGCTCGCGTTGTGCGGGAGCGCCGCCCCTGCCGCTCATGGCGAGAGCCACACGCGTCCAGCGTGCGGAGCCGCGGCGGCCGCACGACGAGCGGCCTCTCCCTCCGTCGTCAGGACCGCCGTCCAGAGGGACTCGGCGAGGGCGCGCACGGTCGGCCGACGCGCCGCGCCAGGAAGGCCGCGGCCGCCTCGCGAGGACCACGCCCAAGGTCACGACCGGCTACGACGCATCACCGAAGACCTTAACCATTTCCTCGTGGTGGGTCGACAGGGACTCGAACCTCTCGCGCCGGAGATCGCCAACGTGGCGATGGTGCTCGCTTTTCTGGCATAGGGGTTCGAGATCCTTGGGGTTTTCGGGGTGGCGTGAGGCCGCGTGCGTCGCGGGAGCCCACGGGAGTCGACCGGAGTCATGGAACAGGTTTGGAACAGGTCTGTGGGTTGGTGTCACATGATGGGAGGGGTGCACCGTTTGCGTGGGCGAGGCCGGAGCGCGGCGGTCCCGTCCTAGCCCCAGGGGGCCAGCACCGCCTTGCGGAGCATGAGGGCACGGGAGAGCTGGTCATCGAGGCGCTCTCGCCGCAGCTCCGCGATGATCCCGGAGAGCTCACGGACGGCGAGGTCCGCGTGTTCCTCCTGGAGCGCCCCCAGGAAGGCGCCGATGCCGCGGAGCAGGCCGTAATCCTCCCACACGGCAAGCTCGAGGAGGTCGCGCAGGATCCCGTCAAGCCCGGCATGGTCGCGGGCGAGCGTGAGGTACGCGCGCTCGCTCGCCGCGAACACCTCGCTCATGTCGGCGAGGGAGTCGTCGACCCGATTCATCATCTCGAGGATCACGGTCATCGCTGCCCGATGCAGCGCCAGGCGCTCCAGATCCGAGGCCGCCATCGCTCCGAGGAGGTCGACCTGGCCCTCGAGGAGGCGCGCGACCAGATCCGTGGCGCGGTAGTCGTAGTACGCGTGGTCTCCGACGACGCGGCGGAGCTCGGGCTCGAAGCGCGCAGGCGACACCGGGAAGCGCGCCCAGTTCCCCCGGAGCGCGTGCGCCCAAAGCCGCCGGCGAGGCGTGTTGCGCATCGCGTCCGTGCGGCGGTTCGGTCCGTCATGCCAGACCCGCTTCCAGGCCTTCTTCAGCAGCCACCCGCTCGCTCGCTCCTCCGCATCGAGGACCTCTTCCGGGGTCCGCGCGAGGCGCGCGAGCCGCGCACGAAGGTCCACCACCTGCGCGAGCATCGCCTCGGCGGCCTCGCGGCTGACGCGCTGACTCGCCGCGCGCGTGCGGAACTCGCGCGCGATCGCATCGAGGCCGCGCGGCTCCGCCAGCGCCAGCCGCAGGAGCCACCGGTCCCAGTGGCAGAAGGCGATGCCGTCGATCTCGCGCCATGTCTCCGGGCCGTAGCGCACGCCATCGTCGAGCGGACGCTCCTCTGGCCGCGGCAGGCGCCTCGCTCGGCCGTCGTCTCTTTTCACCATCGCTTCAGCTCGTTCTCCCGCTCTTTCGTGCGTCCGCGTCCCGCGCGCCGATTAGCCGGTACTCCCGCTCGACGATCGCAGCCGCGCTCGGTCCGCGCCAGTACGGCTTGATCCACCGCGGCCTCGCGTCGTTCCAGCTCCGCCCCGCGCGGCGCCAGTGGCCGCGGACCATGCAGCGCCGGATGGCCTGCACGTCGGAGGAGCCGCGACGCACGCGCTTGAGCTGCCTCAACGAGGTGACGTCGATCTTGCCGGGCAGGCGGAAGACCCCGTCCGTGGGCGGCACCGCGCCGTTGCGACGGCGGCGCGGCAGCGGCGCATCGGCGCCGCGCGGGTCGCCGGGCACGGCGTCCGCGTCGGCGCTCGTGGCGTAGAGGATCGCGTTGACCACGAGGCCGAGCAGGCCGCGGAGCGGCGGCGAGGCGACGAGGGTCGCGAGCTCCTCGTCGTGCTCGTCGCCGGGCGACAGGAGCCCGAGCAGCTCGGCGAGCCGGGCGTCCCGCGGCACCACGAGGTCGCGCTCGACGAGCTCGGGCCACCCGCCGTCGCGCGCGTCCGCCGCGAACGCGAGCCGCAGGTCGGCGCGCTCGTCGCCGGCGGCGCTGGCCGTGACGTACACGGTGAGCACCGAGAGGATCCGGCCGCGGAGGCGCGCTGACGGGTCCTCCGCGAGCAGGCGCTCCGCGAGCCCGAGGGCGTAGCGGTCCGTGAAGACCAGCGCGAAGCTCGTGAAGGGCGCGCGCAAGGCCTCGCCGGTCACGTCGAGCGCCGTGGCGCCGAGCATCCACGAGAGCCCCTCGTCGACCCAGAAGACCTTGCGCAGGTGGACCTCGAAACTCGCGAGGATCCTGGCCCACGAGGCGAGGAGCGCTCCGTCGGCCGCGGCGACGGGCGCCGATGCGCCGTCGTCCCTTGCCTCCTGGACCGACGCGCGCACGAGCCGCTGGAGGCCGAGATCGCCGTCGAGCTCCTCGCGCCCGAGCGCGCGCGTCGGATCGCCGCCGGACGCCCGTCGCGCGCGATCGGCGATGTCGGCGGCGACCTCGACGAGATCGGCGTCGAGCTCCGCGATGACCTCGTGGGGCAGGCGCGGCGCCGCTTGCTTCCGCGATCGGCCGCGCGCGAGGTCCTCGAGCGCCAGCTCCTCCCACATCCACGTGGGATCGAACGCGGTCGACCCCTCGGCGAGGGCGCGTTCGTACAGGAGCTCGAGCCCCTCGATGAGCTCGGCGACCCGCGGCCGCAGCCCGTCCACCGCCGCGGCGGCGCGCGGCGTGGCCCCGTCGAGCGCCGGCACCGGCTCGTCGAGCCACGCCTCGTAGTGCTGCTGGAGCATCTGCACGGCGGCCTGGCGCAGCGCCTCCGGCGGCACCACCGCGATCTCGCCGCCTCCGTCTCGCGCCTGCGCGAGCATGGCCTGCTCCAGGTCCTGGTGCTCGGTGACGCGGTACTTCACCGAGGCCCCCGCGAGCCGCTCGACGAGCGCCTTCGCGGCCTCGCCGCGCTCGCGGGAGTTGGTCTGCACCTTCAGGCGCCCTCCCTCGATGCGCAGGAAGGCGCGGGAGACTGCCTCCTTGCGCTGCGCGCCGCTGCCCACCCAGGACCAGACCCGCTCCTCGCCGTCGCGCGTGATGTCGCGCGCGCGGTCGAGCGCTGCCACGAGCTTGCCTTCATCGAGCACGTCGAAGTGAACCTGTGTCAAGATCAGCGTGTCGCCGTCGTAATTCACGAGCGCCGGGAGGCCTGGGCCTATCCAGGCGTCGAGGAACACGGGGACGAGCGCCTCGCGGAGCTCGTCCTCATCGAGCTCGTCGGCGAGCCGCGCGAGGTGCTTCACCAGTGGATCGCGCAGGCGGGGCTGGATCGGGAAGATGCCTCCGTCGATTTCGGGCTCGCCAGAGGCGCCCTTCTGCACCACGCGCGCGGCGACGAGATCCCAGGTGTGGACGCAACGCGACCCGGCCCGCTCGCGGACGCGCACCTCGCCGCCGTGGAGCAGGTCGCGCAGGGTGAGGCTCGCTCCCGGCGCGACGCCGATCACCTCGTAAAGGCGCATGGAGCTCCTGCGAGCCATCTCGAGATATCTCCGCTCCCCATGGCGAAGGACCGGGAGACCGCGGAGGTCGCAGAGATCGCCGTCACCCTCGAGGACCTCCTCGGCGAGCGTCAGGCCTGCGCTCCGCTCATCGAAGAGGAGCCAGAACTGGAACGCGCACTCCGCCATGTCCAGGAGAGCGGCGTCCGTCCACTGGGTGCGGAGCGGAGAGTGCTTGCCCCAGAACATCTCCCTGGCGCGGTCGAGGTCGTCGGGATGAATCGAGCGAAGGAGCTTCTGCAGCGCGGCCTGACGATCCGCCGCCGTGTACGGCGCGCCGCCGCCGCTGCCGCTCGTGAGACAACACTTCTTGTACTTGCGCCCGCTGCCGCACGGGCAGGGCTCATTGCGTCCGACCTTGGCCATCTCGGCGCAGCGTAAGCGATCGGCGCGGCGGGACGGCGGCGATCTTCATCGAGCATCAAAGGTCTGGAGGGCGAGCCAGCCTCTTCGTTGTTGCATTCCGATGAGCTTATCTAGTTTTCCACGGCAAAGCCAATGCGGTGCTGTTTTGAAGAGGGGAGGGATCCCCCGAAATATTTTGGCAATACATGATCCATGTTCGGAATGGAGGACCACGCGGAGGATGGCGCGAGCTCGTCTACAGGTCTCCCCGTCGGGTGATGGGGAACGGCATCATCGCCTCGGTGCGTGCTCCCGCTTCCAGCGATCGAAGAAACCCCAGCGCCGCGACTGCGGCTTCCGCATCGCCTCGAACCTCTCCGCGAACGCCGCGCTCGTGCCGTCGCGGCCGGCGAGGTCGCGAAGGTCGAGCGCCAGCCTGGCGAGCGTGCTGGTGAGCGCCACCCGGCGAGGAGCGTCGCCGGCACACAGGTCGAGCGCTTTCCGGACGAGCCAAGCTGGAAGGTCGACCGTCCAGGCCAAGACCTCCGTCCAGAGGGACTCGGCGAGGGCGCGCACGGTCGGCCGACGCGCCGCGCCAGGAAGGCCGCGGCCGCCTCGCGAGGACCACGCCCAAGGTCACGACCGGCTACGGCGTGTCGCCGAAACCCTGAATCATTTCCTTGTGGTGGGTCGACAGGGACTCGAACCCTGGACCTACGGATTAAAAGTCCGCAGCTCTACCGACTGAGCTATCGACCCGTTTCAGCGGCCGGCGAAGCTAGCAGAAGATCCTGGCAGGTTCCACCTTTCCTTGCCCGCTGTCCGCTCCCCGGCGCCCCCTGGCCGCTCGCCGCCGCGGGATCCCCGGGGATCCGCGGGCGTCCTCGCGCCGACCTGCCCGACCCGCCGCGGCCGGCGGAGCGCTCGCCGGCGACACCCGACCCGCCCCACGGCGCGCTTGACACAGGCGAACGTTCCAGTCTCTGGTGCTCTCCGCCGCGCGGAGCCCGGATCCAGCACCCGGCCCGCGCCACCCCAGGAGGTCCCATGATCCTACGCATCTGGCACGGCTGGACGCTCCCCGAGAACGCAGACACCTACGAGGCCCTGCTGAAGACGGAGATCTTCCCGGCCATCCTGGCGAAGCAGGTGAGAGGCTTCCGCCGCATCGAGCTGCTCCGGCGCCCGCTCGGGGACGAGGTCGAGTTCGTCACCATCATGTCGTTCGACTCGATCGAGGCCGTGAAGGCGTTCGCCGGCGAGGACCACGAGGCCGCGTACGTGCCAGCGAAGGCGCGCCAGGTGCTCGCGCGCTTCGATGCCCGATCGCAGCACTACGAGATCCGTGAGAGGCGCGCGGCCGCCGACGAGGCGGCGAGCCCCGCCGGCGCCGACGAGGCGTGACCTCCCCCGGCCGCGGCAGGCGCGCCGAGCAGGCGGCTGCCGCGGGCCGGCGCCCTCGACGCGCGGCGCGCTCCGGCGCAAGGCGCGACCTCCCGATTCCCCCGGAATTCACGGCGAGCCAGGGAGGCGCGGAGAGCCTCTCCCGCGATCCCTCCCGGTCTCCCCGCCTCCCTGTCGCGCCCACGGTATCTATATAGATGGCCAGAGGGGGTGTCCGGCGGTGGCACGGGCGCGCGAGAACGTGGCGGGGGGCGCGCTGCCCGGCAGGGGGCATGCGCTCACGCCGGTCGTGTGGCTGCGCCGCGCCGGCGCGGCGCGCGGACTCTACCGCGCCGGCGCCGCCGACAGCCCCCGTGTCCCGCCGGCCCGCCGGGCCCCCGCGCTCCTCGGCGCGTCTCGCCCGTGGGGATCCTCATGATGGAGATGAGCGCCGCCCCCCGGTACGCGATCACCGCGACCCTCCACCAGGGCCGGGCGACCCGCCTGCTCCGCGCGGTCCGGATCGCCGACGGCCGCCCGGTGATCCTGAAGGTCCTCGACCCGAGGCGCAGCCGCCCGCAGGACGTCGAGCGCCTGAGGCGCGAGTACGCGATCGGCAAGACGCTGAGCCACGAGGCCCTCCTCAAGCCGCAGGCCCTCGAGACGTACGAGGGGCTGCCCGCGATCGTCATGGAGGACTTCGGCGGCGAGTCGCTCGATCACCTCCTCGGCGCGCCCATGAGCGCCGAGCTGTTCCTCGAGCTCGCGACCCGCATCGCGGCCGGCGTGGCGGAGCTCCACGAGCGGGACATCGTCCACAAGGACATCAAGCCCCAGAACATCCTCGTCAACGCCGCCACCGGCCAGGTGAAGCTCGCCGACTTCGGCCTCGCGTGCTGCCTCTGCCAGCAGCGGTCCGCGGGCCCTCCCGCGCTCATCGAGGGCTCCTTGCCGTACCTGTCCCCGGAGCAGACAGGGCGCATGAACCGGGCGATCGACACGCGCGCCGACCTCTACGCGCTCGGCGTCACGTTCTACGAGATGCTCACCGGGCGGCTGCCCTTCCAGGCGCGGGACCCGCTCGAGTGGATGCACTGCCACGTCGCGCGCGCCCCGCCGCCGCCCTCCGCGCTCGTGCCGGAGCTGCCCGAGGCGCTCTCGGCGCTCGTCCTCAAGCTCCTGGCCAAGATGGCCGACGATCGCTACCAGACCGCCCGCGGCCTCAAGCACGACCTCGAGCGGTGCCTCTGGCAGCTCCGGGCCAGGGGCACCATCGCGCCTTTCCCCCTCGCCGGGCGCGACGTCTCCGGCCGCCTCCAGATCCCGCAGAAGCTCTACGGCCGCGAGGACGAGGTGGCCGCGCTGCGCGGCGCGTTCGAGCGCGTGGTGGACACGGGGCGCCCCGAGCTCGTCCTGGTCTCCGGCTACGCCGGCATCGGCAAGTCGACGCTCGTCCACGAGCTCTACAGGCCGCTCGTCCGGGAGAGGGCCCTCTTCCTCTCGGGGAAGTTCGAGCAGTACAAGCGCGATATCCCTTACTTTACGCTCGTCCAGGCGTTCCGGGAGCTCGTGCTCGAGATCCTCGCCGAGCGGGAGGACGGGATCTCCGCGTGGCGGCAGCGGCTGCTCGGCGCGCTCGGGAGCAACGGACAGCTCATCGTGGAGGTCATCCCAGAGGTCGAGCTCGTCCTCGGCCGACAACCGCCCGTGCCCGAGCTCCCGCCGGCCGAGGCGCAGCATCGGCTCCGCGTCGCGCTCCGGCGCTTCGTCGGCGTGTTCGCCCAGGAGGGGCGCCCCCTCGCGCTCTTCCTCGACGGTCTCCAGTGGACCGACTCGGCGAGCCTCGGATTGCTCCGTGAGCTCGTGACCCACCCGGAGACACGGCACCTCCTCGTCATCGGCGCCTACCGCGACAACGAGGTGACCCGCTCGCATCCGCTCATGCTGGCGCTCGACCAGATGCGGAAGGAGGGCGCGCGCGTCTCGACCGTCGTGCTCGGCCCGCTCTCCCGGGAGCACCTCGCCGCGCTGGTCGGCGACGCGCTCCGCTGCCGCCGCGAGGACGCCGCGCCGCTCGCGGACCTCGTCCACGAGAAGACGGGCGGCAACCCCTTCTTCGCGATCCAGTTCCTCGCCGCGCTGCGCGAAGAGCGGCTGATCGAGATCGACGAGCGCGCCGGGGTCTTCCGGTGGGACGTGGCGAGGATCCGCGAGAAGGGCTTCTCCGACAACGTGGCCGACCTGATGGTCGGCAAGCTCGCGCGGCTCTCCCCGCGCACCCTGAGCGCGCTGAAGCAGCTCGCCTGCCTGGGGAACACCGCGGAGGCCGCGCTCCTCTCGAGCGTCCAGGGCCGCTCGGAGGAGGACACCCACGCGGACCTCTGGGAGGCCGTCTGCGCGGGGCTCGTGCTGCGCACGGAGCGCTCCTACAAGTTCCTCCACGACCGCGTCCAGGAGGCCGCCTACGCGCTCATCCCCGAGGGCGAGCGGGCGGCGATGCACCTCGGCGTCGGCCGGCTGCTCGCGTCGCGGGCGGCGCCGGAGGAGCTCGAGGAGAAGATCTTCGAGATCGTCAATCAGCTCGACCGCGGCGCGCCGCTCATCACGTCACCGGAGGAGCGGGAGCGGTGCGCCCGGCTCAACCTCGTCGCCGGCGAGCGCGCCAGGGGAGCGGCGGCCTTCGCCTCGGCGCGCCGGTACCTCGCCGCCGGCGCCGCGCTCCTCGGGGAGGACCGCTGGGAGCGGCAGCGCGAGCTCGCCTTCGCGCTCGAGCTCCACCAGGCCGAGTGCGAGTTCCTGACCGGCGAGCTCGGGGCCGCGGAGGAGCGGCTCGCGACGCTCTCGCGCCGCGCCGCGAGCCTCGCCGACGCGGCGGCGGTCGCGTGCGCGCGCGTCGATCTCTACACGACGCTGGATCGAAGCGAGATCGCCGTCGAGATCTGCCTCGAGGTCCTGCGGCGGGTCGGCGTCCGCTGGTCGCCGCACCCGACGGACGAGGAGGTGCGGCAGGAGTACGCGCGGCTGTGGCGAGCGCTCGGCGGCCGCCCGATCGAGGCGCTCGTCGACCTGCCCCCGATGACCGATCCGGCGGTCCGCGCGATCATGGATATCCTCAACTGGGGTCAGGCGCCGGCCCTGTTCACCGACCAGAACCTGCACAGCCTCGTCGTGGGTCGCATGGCGAACCTGAGCCTCGAGCACGGCAACACCGACGGATCGTGCTTCGGCTATGTCCATGTCGGCATGGTCCTCGGCGCGTGCTTCGGCGATCGCCGCGCGGGGTACCGCTTCGGCAAGCTCGGCCTCGATCTGGTGGACCGGCACGGGCTCGACCGCTTCAAGGCCCGCGTTTACCTGGATTTCGGGCGCCTCGTTCACCCCTGGACGAGGCACGTGCGCGCCAGCCTCGAGCTCGTGCGGCGCGCCTTCGACATGGCCAGCGAGGTCGGCGATCTCACGTTCGCGTCGTACGCCTGCGACTGCTCGATCATGCTCCTGCTCGCCAAGGGGGATCCGCTCGGCGAGGTGCAGCGCGAGGCCGAGAGGGCGCTCGATTTCGTGCGGAAGGCGAGGTTCGGCCTCGTCGTCGATATCGTCACCGCGCAGCTCCAGCTCATCCGGCGCCTCCGGGGCCTGACGCCGAGCTTCGCCTCGTTCGACGACGCGGGCTTCGACGAGGCCGCGTTCGAGCAGCACCTGGAGAGCGAGCCGCGCCTCGCCATCGCCGCCTGCTGGTACTTCATCTGCAAGCTGGAGGCGCAGCTCCTCGCCGGCGACCACGCCGCCGCCCTCGCCGCGGCGAGGAAGGCGGAGCGGCTCCTCTGGACCAAGAAGTCGTTCATCGACGTCGCCGACTACCATCTCTACGGCGCGCTCGCGCGGGCGGCGCGGCACGAGGAGGAGCCCGTGTCGAGCGACGAGCGGGCGCGGCACCGCGCGGCGCTCGCCGCCCACCACCGGCAGCTCGCGGCCTGGGCGCAGGACTGCCCCGAGAACTTCGGCGGCCGCGCCGCGCTCGTCGGCGCCGAGATCGCGCGCATCGAGAGGCGGGAGCTCGACGCCGAGCCCCTCTACGAGGAGGCCATCCGCTCCGCGCGCGAGAGCGGCTTCGTCCACATCGAGGCGCTCGCCTACGAGGTCGCGTCGAGGTTCTACCGCGCGCGGGGGTTCGACCTGTTCGCCGCCACCTACCTCCGCGAGGCCCGCGCCTGTTACGCGCGCTGGGGGGCGGACGGCAAGATCAGGCAGATCGATCGCGGGAATCCGCCGCTCTGGGAGGCGAGGGCGCTCGCCCCGACCGCCACCTTCGCGGCGCGATGCGAGGAGATCGACCTGCTCTCGGTGATCAAGGCGTCGCAGGCCATCTCGAGCGAGATCGTCCTCGACAAGCTCCTGCGCACGCTGCTCACGGTCGTCCTCGAGCAGGGCGGCGCGCAGCGGGCGTGCCTCGTCCTGTACCAGGACGAGCGCGCCTCCATCGAGGCCGAGGCCACGCTCGGCGAGGACGGGGCGGCGACGATCCGCCTCGCGGGATCGACGGAGGACCTCTCGCAGCGCATCCCCACGTCGCTCGTCCGCTATGTCCACCGGACGAAGGAGCGCGTGATCCTGAGCGATGCCGCCGCGGCGGCGGGCAAGTTCTCCGGCGACGAGTACTTCGCGCGGTGCAGGCCCCGATCCCTCCTGTGCATGCCCATCGTGAGGCAGGCCGAGGTGGCGGGGCTGCTGGTCCTCGAGAACAACCTCCTCGCCGGCGCGTTCACGCCGGATCGGCTGAGCGCCCTCTCGCTGCTCGCCAGCCAGGCGGCGATCTCGCTGGAGAACGCGCGGCTCCTCTCGAAGGAGCGGTCGGCGCGGGCCGGGGCCGAGGCGGCCGGGCGGCGCGCGGCGTTCCTGGCCGAGGCCGGGGAGATCCTCGCCGGGTCGCTCGATTACGGGGAGACGCTGTCGCGCATCGCGCGGCTGTCGGTGCGATCGCTGTGCGACTGGTGCGTCATCGACGTCCTGGAGCGCGGGGGTACCTGGCGGACCTCCTGGGCGCACAGCGTTCCGGCGAAGGAGCCTTTGCTCGCGGAGCTACGACGGCAGTATCGCCCTGGCCGGGACTCGCGTCACCCGGCGGCCAGGGTCCTGCGGGACGGCAAGCCGCTCCTGCTCCCCGAGTTCTCGGAAGACGTCAGTCGCACGTACTGCGAGGACGACGTGCACGCGGGGCTCATCCGCGAGCTCGGGACACAGAGCTTCATCGCCGTGCCGCTCGTGGTGCGGGGACGGGCGGTCGGGGCCCTGAGCGTCGTCTCGTCCGATCCGGGGCGGCGCTACGGGGAGGCGGATCTCGAGCTCGTGCAGGAGGTCGCGCGCCGCGCCGCGATCGCGATCGACAACGCGCGGCTCTACCGCGCTGCGCAGGAGGCGGTCCGCGCGCGGGACGAGTTCCTCACCGTGGCGACGCACGAGCTCAACACGCCGATGACGTCGCTCACGCTCTCGCTGGAGGCGATTCAGCGGCACCTCCAGCCGGATCGTCCCTGGGATCCGAGGGCGATGGGCCGGCAGGTCGACCGCGCGCTGCGGCAGGCGGCGCGCCTGACCCGCCTGAACGACGAGCTGCTCGACGTCTCGCGGGGCCAGGCGGTCCGGCTCTCGCTCCACGTCGCGGAGGTCGACCTCGTGGCGCTCGTCCGCGACGTCATCGCGCGATTCAAGCTGGATCTGGCGCGCGCGGGGTGCTCGCTCTCGCTGCGCGACGGCGGCCGGCTGGTGGGCCTGTGGGATCGCTCGCGCGTCGACCAGATCGTGACTCACCTCCTCGCCAACGCGATCAAGTTCGGCGCGGGCAAGCCCGTCGAGATCTCCCTCGGCGAGGAGGCCGGGACGGCGCGGCTCTCGGTCAAGGATCACGGGATCGGGATCGACCCGGCGCGCCACGCGCAGATCTTCGAGCGCTTCGGGCGCGCCGTGTCCGAGCGGCATTATGGCGGGCTGGGGCTCGGCCTGTACATGAGCCGCAGGATCGCGGAGGCGCACGGCGGCTCGATCCGCGTCCGGAGCGCGCCCGGCGACGGCGCGACGTTCACCGTGGAGCTGCCGCGCGCGGGGCCGCCGTGCGAGGCCGGGGGGCGCTCGGCGTCGGGGTGAGCGAGGGCGGCGCCCGCGGGCGCCGGGTGTCCAGGGCGGCGGTCGGAAGCCGGCGTGCTGGTGGGGTGGGTATGTTCACGCTAGCCTGAATGATGAACATGACGCGGCACAAGCACCTCAGGTTGGACCAGTCCAAGATCGATCGGGCCAAGAAGCTCCTCGGCGCGAAGACGGAGCAGGAGACGATCGAACGGGCGCTCGATCTCGTCCTCGGCGAGGAGCCGATCCTGAAGGTCCACCGGCGTATCAAGGCTGTTGGCGGCTTCGAAGATCCTCTCCGATGATCCTCCGGAAGGTTCTCCTCGATACGAACCTGTACATCGGCTGGCTGAACCACGGAATCCACGAGGACCTGATGGTCGGGCCGGGCCTCGTCCGGTATCTCTCCGCCGTCGTGCAGATGGAGCTCCGCGCCGGCGCCACGACGCTCCCGGCGCGGCGGGCCGTCGATCACCTCGGCCGCGCCTACCGGAGCGCCGGGCGGATCGTCGCCCCGGACGCAGAGCTCTTCGACCATGCCGGACGAACGTTGCGGCGGCTCCGTGAGACGGGGCGTGAGGTGCGCCGAGCCTCGCTGGTCAATGACGTGTTGATCGCGCTGTCGGCGCGTTCTCTCGGCGCCACCGTCCTGACGGCCGACGAGGACTACGCTGCGATTCGAGCCGTCGTCGACTTCAAGCTGGAGCGGGTCGTCCCCTGAGCGAGCCCCGGCGGCGCTCGCGGGCATGACGCCCTCGAGTTCGCGGCGGCGGTGGCGTGAAGAGGAGCGTCTCGGCGATCACGCGTGTCGCCCTCCCGGAGAGCGCGGCGCGCTGTCCGCAGCGCCTCACCGCACCTGCTCTTGCGTCCCCCCGTGCGCGACGAGCAACGCCACCGGCACCCGGCTCCGGACGACCACCGACTCGACCGTGCTCCCGAGGTAGAGCCGACCGAGCGGCCCGTGGTCGTAGCATCCGAGCACGAGCAGATCGTACGGAGCGCGCGCGAGCTCCCGCGCGATCTCGTCGCTCGGGTGCGCGCCCACCTGCACGCGCGGCACGACGCGCACGCCGAGCCGGCGCCCCCGGAAGACCGCCTCGTCGACGACGCGGCGCGCCACCTCGCGCGCCCGGGAGGGATCGCGATCGCGCCAGAGGACCGCGCCCAGCTCGGTCTGCGCGCAGCTGAAGAGCACGAGCTCGGCGTCCCACGACAGCGCCACGTGGGCCGCGAGATCCGCCGCGGCGAGGGAGTACTCGAGGCCGATGATCGGGACGAGGATCCGCCGGCCCGGGGCGCGCTCCGCCGCCGGAGGGGCGCCCACCACGACGAGCACGTTGGACTCCGCCCGCTGGACGATCGCGTCCTGCAGACGACCGAACGACAGGCCGAGCGCGCGCGAAGGCGGCCGCGCGCCGAGCACGACGAGATCGTGATCCCGCGCGGCCTTCAGGATCGCCTGGATCGAGCCGCGCAGCTCGCGCTTCTGCCGCCAGATGCCGACGCGGGCGCGCTCGCCGAGCCGCGCGAGCCCCCGGCTCGCCTCGCCCGCGGCCCTCGCCGAGGCGGGCGCCTGCTGCGCCACGGCGAGCTCCGTGATGTCGACCGTCTCGCCGAGCTTGCGCTTGGCGGCGACCAGGCTCTCCACGATGTTCGTGGCGAACCCGGGCAGGGCGCGCGCCACAATCGGGACGAGGATCCGCTCGACCCCGGGGATGTACGCGCGCCGCGCGGCCTCCTCGCTCTCGAGGCGACGCGCCTCCTCGGGCGATGGTGGCGTCTTTCCATCGATCCAGGAGAGGAGCGCGGGGGAGAGGGTCACCGTGACGAGCGCGACGACGGCGTACATCGTGTAGCTGTCGCTGGAGAGGAGCCCGAGCTCGACGCCGACGATCGCGACGATGAGGTCCGTGCCGCCCTTCATGTTCAAGCCCACCGCCACGAGCGCCGCCTCGCCGCTCCTGAGCCCGCCGAGCCGCGCGCCGACCGCGGCGGGGACGACCTTCGCCGCGGTCGCGACCAGCAGCAGCAACGCGACCATCCCCCACGCCGCTGGCGTGCGAAGCTGCGACACGTCGACGCGCATGCCCGCCAGGACGAAGAACACGGGCGCGAAGAGGCCCGCCACGAGCGTCAGCACGCCGTCGAGGAGGGGGCGGTTGGTGCGAGGTGCGCTGTTGAGCAGCACGCCGAGCGCGAACGCGCCGAGCAGCGGGTGCAGGCCGAGGCGCTGCGTGAGCGCCGCGGCCAGGAACGTGAGGACGAGGACGAGCGACACCTGTCCCTTCGAGACACGCGTCGCGTCGGAGACCCAGCGCATCGCGAGGTGGGTGAGGCGCCGCCCGACGAGCGCCATGAACAGCAGGAACCCGCCCGCCAGGAGCGCGCTCCGGGCGACCGCCAGCGCGGGCGACGCGCCGTAGCTCGACGACGTCATCGCGACGAGCACCCAGGCCGCGACCTCGCTGACCACCCCCGCCGCGAGCGTCACCTGCGCGTAGCTGCGGCGCATCGACTCGCGCTCGATCAGCACCTTGGCGATCACGCTGACCGCCGTCACCGAGAGCACGATCCCGAGGAAGAGGCCGCTCGGGAGGGGCTGATCGAGCGCCAGCACCGAGAAGGCGGCGCCCGCCGCGAGCGAGGGCGCGATCGCGCCGAGCGCCGAGAGCGCCCCGGGGCGCGCCTCCTTGCGCAGGATGGCGACGTCGACCTCGATGCCCGCCATGAGCAGCAGGAGGAGCGCGCCGATCCAGGAGAGGCCCGAGAGCACGAGGCTGACCGCCGGATCCTGGAAGAGGGCTCGATAGAACCCGGGCGCGAGCGCACCGACGACGGACGGGCCCAGCACGACGCCGCCGAAGAGCTCGCCGAGCACCTCGGGCTGGCGCAGCCGCCGCGCGAGCTCGCCGAACGCGCGCGCGGTCACGAGGATGAGCGCGAGGGCGACGAGCGAGAGCAGGATCTGCCGCTCGGTGAGGCCGTGCATCAGGGTGGGGGGCTCCTCGGTGCGGGGTGCAGGCCGGTCCTGGCAAACGGCGTGCTGAGCGCGAGCGAGCTGCACCATGGAGATCGCCTCACCCTCGTCGTCTCCGCGCAACATCGCGCCGTCCCCGGCGTAGCCATCACCCTGCAGGTAGCCGGTGAAGCCCTGAAGCAGCGCCGCCGGATGCTTCGCCCTCCAGCCCGGTGCGTACACGAACGACACCAGCTCGGCCCCGACGAAGCCCCAGATGTGCCCTCTCTTGACCCCCCGCTGGATGATCCTGATCCAGCACGCGCATCCCCGTGTCGTCGGCGCGCAGGTAATACGAGCCCAGCACGCGCTCATGAATCCGCTTCGCCACAGGAGCGAGCACATCGAGCGCGAACGCCGACCACTGTCCCAGCGTCGACGGCGACAGCGACACGCCGCAGCGAGCGTACTGCTGCGCCTGTCGGTACAGCGGCATCGCGTCCTCGCGAGCATCAGCGACAGCTCGGCTGCCTCGACCTCGACGTGGGTCGCTCCTTTGGGCAGGTCGCGGGCGAGGTGGAAACGGCCACGGGCGAGTTTTTTGCAAAAATGGCGTATTCGGTACGATCCCAGAACAAGATCCGGATCTGGTCGCCTCGCCGATCCCTGAACACGAACAGATGTCCGCAGAGCGGATCGGCTCCGAAGCGCTGAGCGACCAGGGACGACAGGCCATCGAAGCTCTTTCTCAGGTCCGCCGGCTCGGCCGCGACGTAGACGCGCACCGACGGCGGCAGCGTCAGCACGGCGTCTCCTCGGCGACGAGCGCCA
The DNA here is from genome assembly GCF_004135735.1 of Sorangium cellulosum. Classification (GTDB taxonomy): domain Bacteria; phylum Myxococcota_A; class Polyangia; order Polyangiales; family Polyangiaceae; genus Sorangium; species Sorangium cellulosum_F. The sequence continues at coordinate 3,795,818 of NZ_CP012670.1, forward strand.
GCACTCGCTCGAGCGTGGCAGGGTCGAAGCCCGGCCGAACGCGGACCACCCGCCCGTTGGGCAGCGCGATCTCGATCGGCTCCGTCACGACCGGCGACACGTCCGCCACCACGTGCACCGGCAGGAACCGCGGCGCCCCCGTCGATGACGACGGCGACGGCGAGGGCTGCGAGGCTCCGTCAGCCCGCAGCTTCCAGCGCCACCAGTAGAGCTGCTTGGGCTTGTACCCCTCGCGCCGCCCGAGCTGCTCGGCGCTCAGCCCGCTCCGCTCCCATCGCTCGACCCGCTCGGCCCACTCCGCTCTCGTCGCCATCGCTTCCTCCTTCGCGATGGGAACAGATAGCCGGCGCCGCACGGACGATCACGATGGCGTTGGCTGGGCGGTTACGAGCGGGCGGCCACGCGCTGGTGCGGGTGAGCGATGCGGGCGCGGTGGAGCCGCTCGCTGCGTGGCAGGGCGGGCCGCCGCCAGGGCCGCTCGCTTCCTGGGGGGGACGGCCTACGTGGTGATGGGCGACCGGGTGACGTGCTTGCGGGTGTGGTCTCCCGCGCGCTTCAGCCCCCGTCCTCGTCCGCATCCTCGCGTCGACCTCGTCGGGCTCATGCGCTGCCGGGGCATCTCTTCGCGTCGTTCGCGGCGGCGGTGGCGTGAAGCACAGATGTCATGCCTCTACCGCGTCGACGACGCCAGCCTCTCACGCGCGAGCGTCGCGGGTAGACGAGGCGTGGGGCACACCCCCCGCTACCGGTCGCGCTCGCCAATCGGCGCCGCGCCCCCGGCCAGGAACCTCGCGGTCGCCTCGAAATCGAGCAGGTATCCGCCCACCATCTCCACCTGCCAGGCCTCGGGCAGGACGCGCTGGAACTTGCTCAGGCGGTAGTCGGGCACGAGCGCCAGCAGCCGGCGGCGGGTCTCGGGGGCTCCCCAGAAGCTCGCCGATCGCATCTCCTCGAACAGGCGGCTCACCGCCTCGAAGCGCACGCCGTCGCCCTGGATCTTGACGGAGAAATTGTCGGGGACGACCTTCCAACCGCCCCTCCACTCGAGCGCGTACTTGAGCGTCTGGTTGATCCGGCCGCCGGCGAAGGTCCACCAGGTGACCGTCGTGCCGTCGAGCTGCAGCGCGTCTCCGCCGCGCCGCAGGAGCTGCCCGAGGTCGCCGCGCCACTCGGCGAGCGCGGCCTTCGCCTTCGCGTCGAGGAACGCGTACTCCTCATCGCTCGTGAGGACCTCCCTCATCGCCTGGCACAGCTCGAACCCGAGGAACTGCGGGACGAAGCCTCCCCAGCTCGGCTTCTTGCCGCGCGGAGCGCCGCGGACGCGCACGAGGCGCTCCTCGTGGTTGATCGACACGACGAGCCAGGCGCGCCCGCCGAGCAGGAACGTGCTCATCTCCTCCACGAGGCGGTCCACGAACGCCTGCTCCAGGCTGCCCAGGTCGCGCTTCGACTCGGTCTGCACCTTGTAGAGGACAGGGCTCGAGAACACCGCATAGAGCTCCAGGAAGTTCTTCTTGCCGAAGACGCGCTCGGCGGTCAGCCCCATGCCGAGCAGCCCCCCGGACTCGAACAGATAGCCCTCGCGCTTCATGTGCTCGATGAGCTCGAGGTACTCCTCCCGCCGGATGCCCCGGAAATCCGGCACCCGCTCGAGCATCTGCCAGCAGCGCTCCGCGCTGATCCCTCCGTGCTGCTGCGTCATGGCCAGCACCTGGTGCACCAGGACCGGCCAGGCGCGCGCCTCGTCCTTGACGCGCTCCACCCACCCGCGCGCCGCGAGCAGCACGAGCGCCGCGCTCTGCACCACGGACACCGCGTCCTCGCAGAGGAACGTCATGTTGGCCACCGCGCCTGGCCGCCGACCCGTGCGCCCCATGCGCTGCAGGAACGACGACACCGTGCTCGGGGCGTTGGCCTGGAACGTGAGATCGAGCCCCCCGACGTCGATGCCGAGCTCGAGCGTGGACGTGGCGACGATGCAGGCGTTCGTGCCGCGGGCGAAGCGCTCCTCGGCGGCGTGGCGCTCCTCCCTCGAGACCGACCCGTGATGGACGAACACCTCGATCGCGTCGTCGCGCATGCCGTCGGCGACCGCCTCGGTGAGCGACCGGGACTGGCAGAAGAACAGGCTCTTCTTGCCGCGCCCCTCGCGGACGGCCTCGCGCGCGAAGTCGCTCGCGTCCTCCCGGAGATAGACCTTGATGAGCCGCGGAGCCTTCGGCCTCGGGGGGTCGACCACGACGCCCGGGCGCGCCGAGCTCCCGGCCAGCCAGCGGCCGATCTGCTCCGGGTTCCCGACCGTGGCGCTCAGGCCGACGCGCTGCACGTCGTGCCGGGAGAGCGCGGCGAGCCGCTCGATGACGCTCATCAGGTGCGCGCCCCGGTCGGTCCCCGCGAAGGCGTGGATCTCGTCCACCACGACGTGGCGCAGATCCGCGAAGAGCCGGCGCACCGGCACCCGGGGCGACATGAGCATCACCTCCAGCGACTCCGGCGTCGTCATCAGGAGCTCCGCGGGCTCGCGGCAGAAGGCCTCCTTCTGGCCCTGCCGGGCGTCGCCGTGCCAGACGAACCGGCGCATGCCGACCATCTGCGTGTAGTCCCCGAGGCGGACCTCCTGGTTGTTCAGCAGCGCCTTGATCGGCGCGACGTAGAGCGCCCCCACGCCCGACGGCGGCGCCGAGAGCAGCCCCGCGAGGACCGGGAACATCGACGCCTCGGTCTTGCCCCCCGCCGTCGGCGCGAGGACCACGGCGTTCTTGCCGTCCAGGATCGCCTCGCCCGCCAGCTCCTGGACCGGGCGGAGCGACGTGAAGCCGAGGTGGTGCGCGATGGCGTGCTGGAGTCGCTCCGGGAAGCGGGAGAACACGCTCATCGCCGCCTCACATCGCGACGCCGGCGCCCCCGAAGGCGTCGTCCGGCGGCGGCTCCTCGAGCTTGCGCCCGGCCAGCACGGCCTCCTCCTCGGGGGTCAACCCCGCCGGCTCGAACCCGAGCAGGCCGTGCGCGTCCTGGTCCGGGTCGTCCGCCAGCACGTCGAGCACGTTCACGAACGTCCGCAGGAACTGGCGCGGCACCACGCCCACGTCCCCCCGGAAGCCCGCCGTGACGGCGTCGACGAGCTGCTCGACGAGCTCCCTCGGCAGGCGGCGCTCGGCCTCCTCGGGCGCGAGATCGGGGTGCAGCGAGCGGAGCTTGAGCGCCACCTTCAGCAGGCGCTCGCGGTCGAACGGCCGGAGCGCGAGCTGCGGCTGCCGCAGGCTCGGGACCCCGTTGAACTCCTCGTACTTGATCCGGGCGTGGAGCGCCTCGACGCCCTTCACGCCCTGCCGGTCGTCGAAGAACGTCGGCGTGCCCGTGAACACCCAGAGCAGCCCCGGATAGCCGCTGGCCGCGTCCACGATCTGGCGGATCGCGTTCAGCGATTTGCCGCGCACGTCGCCGCGCATGCGCAAGATCGTCTCCGCCTCGTCGATGACGATGACGAGCCCGGTGTAGCCGGCGCGCTTGATGATCTCCAGGATGCCGCGGAGGTACGCCATGGCGTCGCTGCTCGAGATGTCGCCCTTCACGCCCGCGACGCCCTTGAGGCCCGCGGCGACGTTCGAGCTGCCCGAGAGCCACGACACGAGGGCCGACGCCTCTTGCACGCGGCCCGCCTGCTTCAGCTCGAACACCTTCCTGATCGCGCGGATCATGTCGGCGGGCGCCCGGCCTCCGGTGAGGGCCACGAGCTGCTCGTCGAGCTTCGCGAGCACCCGCTCGTCGAAGCTCGGGTCGTCGTCGCTCAGGCCGAGCTGGACGAGCCCCTCCTCGATGCCGCCGATCCAGCGATCGAGCACGTCCCCCAGCGCTCCCTGGGGGCACGCCGGCGTGCTCAGGCCGCTGACGACCTTGCGGTAGAGCTCGTCGAACCTGTGAAAGTGCAGATCGTTGTCGGACACCACGACGAAGCTCGTCGCGAAGCCGCCCTTCTGCGCGTCGTGGACGACGAGGTTCGCCATGAACGTCTTGCCGCAGCCGTAACCGCCGCGGAGGAACTTCACGTCGCCCTCGCCGCCCTTCACCTCGTCGAGCTTCCGCTGGAGCTCTTTCCTGTGCCGCTCGATCCCCACAGCGAACGCCTCCAGCCCCCGGTCGGGCACGGTGCCGTTGCGCAGGCGCTGGAAGATGTGGGCCGCGTCGCGGAATGCCATGCGTCAGTCCTTTCTCGCGTAGGCCTTCATGCCATGGACCGTCAGCACCTCCACCTCGAAGGGCAGCCGCCGGACCAGCTCGTCGAAGTGCCGGGCGAAGGCGCGCACGCGCCGCGGCGAGCCGAGCACCTGCGTGAGCTCGGCCTCGTTGATCGTGCGGCGCTCCGCGATGATCTCGAGCACGCGCCGGTAGGCGTCGTCCGTGACGAGCTCGCCCCACACCGGCGTGGCCGGCGCCGGCTGCGCAGGAGCGGGGTCGCTGGCCGGCCGGGCGCGCCCCGGCGCGGGGACCGGCGAGGCCGCAGTACCGGCCCCCGGCGCGGGGACCGGCGAGGCCGCAGTACCGGCCCCCGGCGCGGGGACCGGCGAGGCCGCAGTACCGGCCCCCGGCGGCGGCGGCGCGCTGCCCGCGGCGCCGCGGAGCTTCGGAAGGTGCCGGCTGCGCGCGACGTCGAAGAAGCCCTCGACCACCTTCGACGTCACCTCCTCGACCGCATCCGGGTGGTAGACCTCGACCCGCACCTTCTCGTCGGCTTGCCCCTCGAGCTCGAACTCCACGACCGCCTCGTCGCGGTTCGGCGGGACCAGCACGCGCCCGTCGGCCAGCGTGGCCGGCGGCCCCGCGTCGAGCAGCCCGATGCTCACGTCCGGCCGCCCCGGCACGCGCAGCGCCAGGCTGATGCTCTTCGGCGCGAGGAAGCCCAGCGACGCGTTCTCGCGGCTCTGCAGCCGCACGGCCACGCGCAGGCGCTGGCGCCCGAGGTGCGCGGGCTCGGGGTGCGCGACGACCTCGTACCGGGACGTCGTCTTGCCGCGGGCGACCTGCCGGTCGAGGACCAGGACCGGGATCACGCGCTCCTGCAGGCTGTTGCCGCCGTGCGCGAACGGCGCGATCTTGCCCTTCGTCTGCCAGAGCGCCGTGTCCGGCCGCAGCACCAGGTGGAGGTCCTCCTCCACGTCGTACTCCAGCGCGGAGAGGCGGATCTCGAGCACGTCCGGCATCCCGGAGGGCTCGCGCAGGAGCGCGTGCCGCCGCTCGGGCGCCCGCTTGCTGGCGCCGAACGGGATGTTCTCCGCCGTGGCGTCCTGCAGAAGGAAGCCGTGGTCGGAGGCGATGACGAAGCGCTCGACGCCGGCCTGCGAGAGGAGCGAGATCGCGGATTTCAGCAGCGCGAGCGTGTGATCGAACGTGCCGAGGTGCAGCCCGTGCTCGCCCGCGGTGTCGAGCTCCCGGCTGCGCACCACGACGAGCCGGGGCTTTCCGCCGAGGCGGCGCCTGAGCTGCGCGAGGGTCATGTCCTGGAGCTCCTCGAGCTCGAGGTCCTCCGCGCAGAGCCCCGGGCCCGAGAGGCTCCGCTGGCTCATCGCGCGCAGGCGGTCCGCGGGGAGGCACACGCGGAACTCGCCCGCGAAGAACCCTTCGAGCCTGTCGTCCTTCGTCACCACCGGGCGGAGCCGGCCGTTGCGCTCGACCGGGGCGAGCGCGTTCATGCCGATCGCGGTCTCGGTGGGCAGCTCGGCGAGCCGCGCGCCGAGGCTCGCGCGGAACCTCTCGCGCTGGAGCTCCTGGGCGAGGCCCTGCGCCATCTCGAAGCGCAGGGCGTCGACCAGGAGGTACGCCACGCGCCCGCCCTGCTCCACGAGGGGGTGGACGACCTCCTCGTAGACGGTCCGCTGCCGCAGGCCGCGCCCGGGCAGCGGGCCGTGCGCGACGCAGAGCGCGAAGAAGGCGCGGTTGATCGCGTCGGCCCAGCCGCGGTACGCGCGGCGCACGGCCTTGCGGACCTCCAGCAGCGCGTCGTAGTCGTCGAGATCGGACGCGAGCAGCGCGTGCGCTCGCTGCTCGAACAGCCGGTGCTGGCGGTCGACCGGGGCGAGCTTCTCCGCGTAGCGCTCCACCGCCTCGTCGAGCGAGCCGCACCGGTCGAGCCCCTTGCGCGTGGCCGCGAGGGCGCGGCCCGCGCTCGCCGCCTGGCGGAGGATCTCCCAGGTGCGCTGCAAGGCCGGCGAGCGCCGGACCCAGAAGCACGCCTCCGGCGTCCGCGCGAGGGCCATCTCCCCGGCGGCGTCCCAGTCGCCGCGGCGCAGCGCGCCGAGCGCCGCGGCGCGCATCGTGGCCTCCTCGAAGCGGAACGTGTCGATGGAGCCGAGCGCGCCGGCGTGGTGGCTCGTCCGCTCGTGCAGGAGGTGCTCCTGGAGCTCGTTGGCGAAGAGCTCGTAGACGTCGGCGTGCTGCTCGCGGAGGCGCGCGGCGAGGCGGCGGCAGTCCTTCGCGAGCGGGCCGAGCTGGGTGAGGGCCGCGAGCTCGGGCGTGACGGGGGGCTCCTTCAGGTCGTGGACGAACTCCACGGCCATGAGCCAGCTCGCGACCAGGGTGGCCACCGCGGTCGCGGTGAGCTCCGCCTCGCCGATGCGGTAGCGCCGGAAGGCGGCGCCGAGCCCGAGGCCCTTCTCCAGGAACTCGAGGACCTGCTCGCCGTGCTCGGGGAGGTGGGCGCGGAGGCGCGGGTCGTCGGCGACGAGCCCGAGGACGATGTCCTCGAGCCCCCGGCTCTCGAGGAGCAGCGTGATCCCGTCCCTGGGCTGGGCGCGCAGGTCGTCGAGCCAGCGATCCGCCCTGTCCAGGCTGAGCCCCGGCGCGCGGACGAAGGCGTCGATCTCCTCGAGCGTGGCCGCCCCCGCCGCGGCCTCGCGGACGAGCGTGCCGAGGCTCTTCTCGAACACCACGCCGGCCTTGTAGAGCTCGAACACGGGCGTCTCCTTCACGGTCTCCTTGTTGACGCCGGGGAGGTGGACGAGGACGTGGTCGGCGTCGAGCCCGTTGCCGTGGGGCTCGAGCGCGAGCATCAGCTCGAGGTAGCTGCCGCGGTACGGCACGACGGGGTAGGAGAACCCGAAGGCGCCGTCACGGAGCGCGTCGACGAGGGCGGTGTACTGGCGGTCCGCGTCGATCCACACCACGAGGCCGCGCTCGCGGACCTTCTTCGTGATCTCGACGGCGAGGGCCCGGCTCGCCGCGCCGGCGTGGGGATCTGCGGGGGGCATGTCGTGGGGCGAACGTACCACGGCCGCGCGAGGCGCATGAAGCTCGTCCCCTCACGCGCAGCCCCCTCCGTTCCCCCACGTCAACGTGGTCGTGGTCGTGGTCGTCAACGTGGTCGTGGTCGTCAACGTGGTCGTGGTCGTGGTCGTCAACGTGGTCGTGGTCGTGGTCGTCAACGTGGTCGTGGTCGTGGTCGTCAACGTGGTCGTGGTCGTGGTCGTGGTCGTGGTCGTGGTCGTGGTCGTGGTCGTGGTCGTGGTCGTCAACCGCTCGGTCGTGAACGTGAACGTCCCCCAGAATTCCCCACCCTCATTCCCCCCGATTCCCCTCGACCCTCGCCATCCTCGTGAGCATCGAGACCGTCCTCTCCAGCAGCTCGCGAGGCTCCACGAGCTCCTGGGTGGTGACGAGCCCGAGGGCTTCGAATGCATCGAGGATCGCAGCGCACTCCAGCGCCGAGCCTCTCGCAATCGCGTAGAACCGGCGCGCATCTCGCGCCGGCTTTCCGCTGCCCTCCGCAATGTTCAGCGGAACGGAGAGCGCCGCTCGACGGAGCTGATCCGCGAGCTCGCCCTGCCCGCGAGGGGGGCGCGCTGCCAGCGGAGCGCTGTAAGCGAGGAAGGAGATGGCGCAGCGATAGACGTCAAGGCGCTGGAATCCGAACATGGGAGGGAGGTCGACGCGATTCGGGGCTGGGTTGCGCGGGGCGGAATGGAGGCAGCGACGAGGGGGGGACCAAGGGTTCGGGAGAACGTTTACGTTCACGATCGTGTCGTTGACGACCACGACCACGACCACGACCACGACCACGACCACGACCACGACCACGACCACGTTGACGACCACGACCACGACCACGACCACGACCACGACCACGACCACGTTGACGACCACGACCACGACCACGACCACGTTGACGACCACGACCACGACCACGACCACGACCACGTTCACGATCACGTGTTGTCGTGAGGGACGGCTCGGACGTGCTCCGCGAGGCGGAGGGGAGCCTCGCGAGCGCGGAGCGCGTCGTGCCGAGGGCGACGCCGGGCGGCGTGACCCCGCTGAACGGCGTCGTCGAGCTCACGACGATCGACGCGAGCGCCTCCCCGCACGCCCCGTCGCTGTAGACCGAGGCCATGATGGTGCACGACGCGCCCTCCGGCTCCCCACAGCCGCACGGCGAGCAGCCGCGCGTGTCGTCGATGCCGCCGTGGAAGACGTGCTTGGCCAGGTACGGCTCGCCGCACGTCACGTCGCCCTCGTGGAAGATGCACGTCAGGAAGCCGCCGGGCGGCAGGACCCCGGGCTGGTCCGGCGACGGCATGCAGGTGCTCCGGTCCCCCGGGCGCTCGGTGTAGGCGCCGGGCAGGCAGGCGAGCGCCCGGGTCCGCCAGGGATCGAGGAGCGCCGGCACCGGCGGCTCGTCAGCCAGCCTGAGCGATAGCAGCAAGGTGAGCGGCGTCCCTGGCGCGACCGATCAGAGCTGCCCATACTCACGAATCCGGTCGCGCTTTTCTCCCTTGTCGGACTCCAGATCGACGACGAGCCCGAGGCGCGATTCGACGTAGGCCGCCCAGAAGACCCCATGCTTCGGAGCTCTGGTCCAAGCATTCATCTCTGCTATCGACAATAGTCCATCGATGCTTCGATCGAAGATCTCTATGTCCCTGAATCGTAATCCGCACGTGAAGCCGAGCTGGACGTTGAGATTGCGGGAATAGACGTCTCCGCCGAGGAACAGATCGACGTGTCTGGTGCGGACGAGGGTCCCCTGCGGCCTCAAGGTCGTGGTGAACATGGGAAGAACGGCTCCGATCAATCGGTAGAGTTGAAAGCTCGTGGCCGCGCTCGCCCGGAACGGTCCGGCTTCGAACGTGGCATGGATCCCCAGTTTCTTGTCTTCTATCGTCGACATGTTCTCCTTGCCCACGCCGATGCCGATGAAGTACCCAATGCTGAGCTCCTGGGTGGGGCTCGCGGTCTGTCCGAAGCTCACCATGACTGTATGGACGGCCCCCGGAGCCGTTCCGCCGCCATACGTGGCTCCTAGTGTCGCAAGATGGGGGAGCTTCGTCTGGACAATGCCGTTGATGTGGAGGCCGTCCCAGTGGAATCTCTCTGGGGGCCGTTGCTCTTGCGCTGATGCCAGAGCGACAAAGGAGAACACTCCAAGCCCCGACAGCGCGCGCAACAATGGCTGCCATGGCGTGCTCGAGCGGCGGGCCCATGGCTCCCGCGAGATGAGCGGCGGCGTGAAATCTGTTCGCGTCATTCGGCCTGCATGCGGTCTATGCACGCTGGGTTCTGCACCAGCTCATCGATGTCGACGTCGCCGTAGTGGCTCTTGAACATGTAAGCGCTTTCCATCGCGTTGATGCCGCGACGATCGCTCGCAACATCCGGCTGCGACGCGTCCTCGATAGAGCTTATGATATTTGAACAGTCTGAGTATTGGTCTCGGGCCAGATCTCGAATACTTAGCACGGTTTCGCAGTCGATTGTGCCGCTGCTGAGTATTGCCTTGTATGCGCCGAACGATCCCATGAAGCTCCTGCAGCTCACCGATAGGGTCTCCAGCTCGATCGCTTGCGATTCGAACCTGCATTGCTCCGAGAGCTCCAGCTTGGGTGAGTGTGTGCGTTTGTCTTCGTCGGTTTGGGGATGTCCCCCTCTCTTCTGAGGATGGCGATCGCGACGCTGGAGAGTCTCCTCACAGCTGGCCAAACGTCTCCTGGTGACGCTCAGATTCGACTGAAGATCGGAATCATCCTTGCTGGCGGCGTCCTGGCGCGACTCCGGCTGTTTGTTGCTCTCTGCAGAGACCTTTCCTAGATTGTATGCCGCTGCCAGCGCCGCGACCGCGATGGCCCCAAATCCAATCCATGTTGTCGGCTTTGGTGATGTTCCCATGCGTCGAGCGTTACGGGTTGAAGTCCTGGTGCGTGCGTGGGAATGCCGACCTTGGTCTGTCCGACCAGCAGGGCGAGTGATCCCGCGATATGAACGCCGGCGTGAAATGGGGTTGACTCATTCGGTCCGCATGCGGGCTATGCACTCTGGGTTTTTTACCAGATCATTGATGTTTTCAAGGTCGCCATATTTGTTCCTGGTTGCATAGGCGTCTTCCACCGCGGCAATGGCAAGCGGGTCGCTCGTGGCGTCCCGGTAGGTGGTGCCCTCGCTGTTCCTTATGATGGCGGCACAGAAGGCGGATTGTATTTGGGCCGTACTTAGGATGTCCAATACGATTTCGCAGTCGATCGTGCTGCTGCCCAGTATGGTTTTATACGCATCGAAATGTCTCCTGAGGCTCCCGCAGCTCGCAGATAGCATATGCAGCTCCTTCACCTGCGATGCGATAATGCATTGCTTTGGAAGCGCTGGCTCGGGTGGAGGTGTGGGGTTGTCTTCGTTGGTGTGGGGCTTTTCTTCTCTCTTCTGAGGATGCTGGTCATGACGCTGGAGGGTCTCTTCGCATCTGGCCAACCTCTTCTGTGCGGCGCTCAGAGCTGACCGAAGATCGGGATCGTCCTTGCTGGCGGCGTTCTGGTGCCGTTGAGGACGGCTGCCGCTCTCCGCGGAGGTTCTTCCCAGGTTGTATGCCACCGCCAAGGCGGTGACCGCGGTGAACCCCAATCCAATCCATGCTGTCGGCTTCGGCGATGTTTTCATGTATTGAACGTTGCGGGGTGGCAGCAATGATTGTTGTTTGAGGGCGATTTGGTATGGCGGGGATGGGTCTCTAGGGTGATGTGAGCTAGTGGTAGCAGGGGTCCTTCTTGGTCGGCTTTGTTCCAATGTCTTGAGGGAAGATGGTTGGCTTGATGCCGCTGACGGGCTGCAGTAGTTCGCGCCATTGGTGGCATGTCTTCGCATTTATCGTGTTTACGAATTGTTCCTGTAGCGTTGTTGTTCTCGTGCGGCCGATTAGCTGAGGGGATGTGTCTTCTGGTGTGCACAGTGCTTGGCACGTGGGGGATGGATCCATGCACGTCGGTGTTGGCATTTCGTCGAAGATCGTGCATCCGGCTTGGGATAGCACCGTCGCGGAAATGATCTGGGCGAGGTTGGGACGGATGGTCCTTGAGCGACGACGTGCTGCGGTCATGGGCGCTTGCTCCGAGGGGCATCTGGAGGTGGCTCGCGTTTGCCTCGAACCGGAGCCAGGTGGATACAGGAAAGGCTGTCAGCCCTCGATGAATCCGTGTGCTTGGTCGCGGCCAGACGTCGCGAGCGAGCGCGTCGAGCTCGCCAAGGCACGCGCGCGATGTCCAGGACGTCGCGAGCAATCGATGACTGGCGGTGCCGCTCGCAGGCGTCCTGATCGCGGCCCTCCGCAAGGAGGAGCGCGGAGAGCTCGCGGATCAGGTGGAGTTGCTGCCGAGCGCGGGGCGAGGATCGCCTGCGCTTCTCGCGGACCCTAGGCCAGGCAGCAGAACGTCGACGGCTCGGCCGGCACCATCTCGCCGATCGACTCACCGCCGCTCGGAGCGCAGCCGCCGGGATCCACGGCCACGACCTCCGCCGACTTGCTGCCGAGGGCGACGCCGGGCGGCGTGACCCCGCAGAACGGCGTCGTCGAGCTCACGACGATCGACGCGAGCGCCTCCCCGCACGCCCCGTCGTTGTAGACCGAGGCCATGATGGTGCACGACGCGCCCTCCGGCTCCCCGCAGCCGCACGGCGAGCAGCCGCGCGTGTCGTCGATGCCGCCGTGGAAGACGTGCTTGACCAGGTAGGGCTCGCCGCACGTCACGTCGCCCTCGTGGAAGATGCACGTCAGGAAGCCGCCGGGCGGCGGGACCCCGGGCTGGCCCGGCGACGGCATGCAGGTGCTCCGGTCGCCCGGGCACTCGGTGTAGGCGCCGGGCAGGCAGGCGAGCGCCCGGGTCCGCCAGGGATCGAGGAACGCCGGCACCGGCGGCTCGTCCACCCGCGGCGTGCATGCGCCGGCCACCGTCACGGTCGGGGCCTCGATGGAGAGCGACTGGACGCACGGCTGCCCCCCGCAGTCCTGGTCCGCGGGGATCGCGTTCGCGGCGGTGCAGGCGCCGTCCCAGGCCTCGGGCGCGGCGAAGGTCGTCGCGAGGGTGCCGGGGGCATCGCCGGGGCACATCGCCGCGTGCGCCGACCAGCCCAGCGGGAGCTGGCACGAGGCCGTGGCCGCGTCGGGCGGGTCGCACAGGCAGGTCGCGCAGGCGAGCGGCTCCGGCACGAGGTCGGCGAACCCCTCGTAGCCGACGTTCGGCGCGGCGGCGGGGCAGTCGGGCGCCTGGTCCGGCGGGCCGTACCAGAGCAGCGCCGGGCCGAACCAGCCGAGCGGCGCCGGCGGGACACAGTCGCCGGCGCAGGCGCGCTCGTCGCCGCCGCCGCCCGCTCCGCCGGCACCTCCGGTGGCGCCTTCCCCGCCTTCCCCACCACCACCGCCTTCCCCGCCACCCCCATCCCCCGTGCCTGCCTCGGGATAAGGGCACGCCGGGGAGCCATATTCGCTCGGTTGACAGGGACCGTAAATGGTCGGATCTCCGGCGCAGCCGACCAGCAAGAGGAGACCCATGAGCAGAGATGAGCTGTTTCGCATGCCGCGCAGGTTATCCGGCGCCGCTCGATGTGCACAACAGGCAATTCCCTTCATACGGCAAGGCGCGCTTCCCATTCCGAAGTCCTTTCTCCAATCGTCACCAGATGCTCGCGGCAGAGTGTTCTTTTCCATGTGAAATTCAGTACGTGGCCGTAATGCCCAACCCGAGGGCTGCGCCGAGCGGCGAGGTCGTCCAGTAGAGTGGCGCTGGTCTTGCGGTCTCGTGCGCCACGCGCCTGAGCACCGCATCGTCCACGATCCATGTCGCCTCGGCGTACCCGTGCGCAGACCACCTGCGGGACAAGGGCCACTCCGCACCGAGCCGCGCTCCGAAGCCGAGGAGCGCGTCGCTGCGCGGGCTCATGGTCCACGGGGCGCGAGGGGTGAACCGGACAGCCCCGATCGCGGCGAGCCCACATCCGAACAGCATGGGGTGGCGATAGCAGGCCACGCTCGCCGCCGTGAACGCCGAGGCGCCTACCATCGAGCCCTCCACCTCCTGGGTCAAGGAACCGAGCCCCCGCCCCTCCAGCGCGATCGACCAGTCGGACCAGCGAGCGCCCACGGCGAGCGTCATCCCGGCTGCGGCCCCGGGCGTGAGCCCGAGTCCGAGGATCGCTCCGAGGCCCGCTTCGAGCCGCAGCCGCTCCGGCGAGGTCGGCGCCTCCGCCGGCCCGGCGGGCGCCTGCGGCTGCTCGGCCGGCCGGGACGGCGTCGGCGCCGCGCGCTGCGCCGACGGCGGCGGCGCGGGCGCCCCGGGAGGCTTGGACTCCGGCGAGGGGTCGGCGCCCGGCACGGGCTCGGATCTCGGCGAGGGCGAGGGCACCGGCGGCGGCGAGCGCTCAGGCGGCGGCGAGGGCACAGGCGGCGGCGAGCGCTCGGGCGGCGCGGGAGCCCGCTCCGGCGCGCCCAGGAGCTGCGCCACCACGGCGAGGGCCACGCCGGAGAGCAGCTCCTCGCAGCCGCTCCGCGTGCTGAACCCCTCGGCCCAGTGGGTCTCTCCCTGGGCGTCACGCAGCGCCATCGAGGCCGTGTGCTCCGGCCCCTCCCGGGCGATGCGGACCGTGAGCGCCCGCGGCGCGTCGTCCTGGAACGGGTCGGCGCCGAGCCCGCGCGCGACCTCCGCGCGCAGGGACGTCTCGTCGGGGCAGCCCTCGGCGCCGGGGCCTCGCACCACCTCGAGGCGCATCCCGGCCCGGGGCGGCTCCGGCGCGGCGTGCGCCTCCACGCTGCAAAGCAGGATCACGGCCGCCGCGGCGGCGGCGTGTGCCGGGCGTCCCGCGCCCGTTCGCGATCGGGCGGCGCGCCGCGCCGGGGGTGCGCCGGGTTCCTGTCTGGCCCTGGATCGGCTCATCGCGACGGCGCTCCTTCCGACGCGCGCTGCGCCGGTCCCGACGCGCGCTGCGCCGGAGGGGTGAGGCGCGTCCGGGCGACCGTACGGAGCTGCTCTCGTATGGACTTCAGCCGGCCCGCGGGGAAGCGGGCCGCGTGCGCGGCGAGCTGCCGGAGCGCCGCGGCGGCGTCCCCGGCGGAGAGGCGCTCCCGCGCCGCGTCGAGCAGCCGCAGCTCCTCGGCGAAGGTGTCGTCCCGCTGGCCGGCCGGCGGCGCCGCCCGCGGAGCGGCAGGGCACGGGCGGCGGAGCGCCTCGGTCGTCGGAGCGACGGGCGCCGGCTCCATCGTCCGCTGCGGCGGGGTCGATGCAGCGCAGGCGCTGCGCGCGGGCAGCAGCTCGGGCAGCAGCGGCCCGAAGCGGCGAGCCCAGACGGCCGGCGGCGGCGCGAGCGCGAGCATCACGGCGACGGCTCCGGCGACGCCCGCCGCGGCCGACCCGAGGGCGAGGCCGATCGGGCCAGGCCTCCGCCGCGCGGTCGCGGTCGCAAGCGCGGTCGGCGGGCGGGCCGGCGGCGCGGGCGGGACAGGCGGCGCGGGCGGGACAGGCGGCGCGGGCGGGACAGGCGGCGCGGGCGCTGGAGGCGGGGAGGCTGCCGGCGTCGAGGGGCTCTCGCCGTCGTCGTGCGCCAGGAAGCCGGACGAAAGCGGGAAGAGGAGCCAGCTCGCGCGCAGCGCCTGCCGCTGCTCCGGGCGCAGCCGCGCGACGGCGGCGCGGTAGTCCTCGCGGGCGAGGCGCAGGCGAGTGCAGGCGGTGTTGTAGTTGATACCGAGCGCGCGCGCGATCTCGACGATCGGCACCTCGTAGGCCTCGTGCAGGACGAGGAGGATCCGCCGCTCGGGGGCGAGCGTGCCGAGCACCTCGATCGCGAGCTCCAGCCGCTCGCGCGCCGCGATGCGCTCCTCGCTGCTCGGCGCGAGATCGACGGGCTGGCCGTGGGGCGCGGGGTGCAGGCCGTTCGGGACCTCGCGGCGGCGGTAGGCGCGGTTCAGGTGATGGCTGACCTTCCGCCAGGCGATGCCGAACACCCATCGCGCCTCCGCGCTGCGGTGCTGGCAGCGGAGTTCCCGGTGCGGCGGAGGGCCGGCGGAGACGGCCTCGTGCGGCGGCGGCGTCCAGGCGGAGGCGGGGTAGGTGGGATCGAACCGATCCAGGCTCTCGTAGGCCGCGAGCAGGATCTCCTGGACCAGGTCGTCGAGGTCGGGCTCGGCGACTCCCAGGAGCCGGAGTGCGCCGGGGAGGACGCTCACGGCCGCTGCGTGAACGGAGGTCCAGGTACGGTGGCGGGAGGTGTCCTCGGTGGGAGGAAAAGGATCGCTCATGACCAAAATTGCGCGGAGCTCTCCGGGGCCGTTTGTGAAACGCACCGCCCGGTGCAGGGGGACGAGGGCGCTCCAGCGCGGGTACGGGTACGGACCGGTGGTCCCGCAGGCAGCTCGATGCTCGCCATCTGGGCCGGGAGCGGGGAGCCTCCGCCGGCTCGGAACCGGTCTGGGAGAGGCAGCCGGGAGCCTCTGCCGGACCGGAGACGGTCTGGGAGAGGCAGCCGGGAGCCTCTGCCGGCTCGGAGACGGTCTGGGAGAGGCTCCCGGGAACCTCCGCCGGCTCGGAGACGGTCTGGGAGAGGCTCCCGGGAACCTCCGCCGGCTCGGAGACGGTCTGGGAGAGGCTCCCGGGAACCTCCGCCGGCTCGGAGACGGTCTGGGAGAGGCTCCCGGGAACCTCCGCCGGCTCGGAGACGGTCTGGGAGAGGCTCCCGGGAGCCTCTGCCGGCTCGGAGACGGTCTGGGAGAGGCAGCCGGGAGCCTCTGCCGGCTCGGAGACGGTCTGGGAGAGGCAGCCGGGAGCCTCTGCCGGCTCGGAGACGGTCTGGGAGAGGCAGCCGGGAGCCTCTGCCGGCTCGGAGACGGTCTGGGAGAGGCAGCCGGGAGCCTCTGCCGGCTCGGAGACGGTCGCCGGCATCTCCTTACTCGTTCCTCGCGGATAGCACGGCGCATGCCGGTACCACCATGCGCTCACGGCCCGGTCAGCATCCGGCATGGATCCCGCAAGCCACCCGGCGGCGCCGGCGGGAGCTGGCATGTCAATTCAACCGCAAGAGCCGCCCGACGATGCGGAACCGCCCGCGCGACGTCGCGCGGATCTGCGTCGCGATGAGCTCGATCTCCTCGTCCTCGGCGCGGACGCGGAGGGCGCTCCTGGAGGAGCGCAAGAGCACCTCGCCCTTGCTGTCCAGCTTTGCCTTTTCGAGCCGTCTGTCGCGCTAGCCCTCGTCCTCGTCGTCCGCTGTGCCCGCGTCGGCCTCTGCGGGCTCGTCGGCCTCGGCCTTGGCGGCCTTGCGCTCGCGGCGCTTGAGCTCGGCGGCCTCGATGGCGCGCGCGTCGGCGGGGTGGTCGTGGAGGAAGCGGGCGCGGAGGTCGTCGGCGCCGGGCTCGTCGAGGGTGAAGTCGGGCCGGATCTCGTCCTGGAGGCGGAGCTCCCAGGCGTGGGCCTTGGCGGGGTGGTATTTCCAGAAGCAGCCGTGGGCGACGGCGAGGCTCGGGTCCTTCTGGCACTTGTCCTCGACGCGGGCGGGGAAGTAGCGGCGGGCGAGGTGGGACCAGTCGTAGTCCTTGCCGCACGGACAGCGCGCCCGCCTTGACAGGGATCGAGACGCCGTATACTAGGGCCTATCTGGTAATTCAGAGCACGGGCGGGGAGGCTCAGCTCGACTGCTGGATCGGGAGCGCTGTGAGCCGCATGGGGGTCTGGCAATTACATCTCCACTCTGCGGTGCATCCTGGTCTGCACGAAGCGAGAGCGAGCGCGCTGTGCGCCTCTGCGCGCGTCTGCATGGACCGCCACCACAAGTCTCCGACGACGCTGCGCGTGGCGCGCGACGAGGAGCCGGTCACAGAGCCCGAGCTCGCCTGGTCGGAGCCGACCCAGCCCGAGCGTAACGCGAACGCAAACCGGCGCGATGCGACCTGCGACGGCGCGTATGCCGTCGCGCTCGTCTGCCTGGAGCGACAGATGAACCTCGTGGCCGTGGCGCGGGCCGAGGATCTGACCGGCGCGGACTGGTACGTCGCCCCGGCGGGCAAGGGCACCACGGAGGCGGGCGCTCCCAACCTGGACGACCCCGATCTGATGCGGCTCGAGGTTGGCGGCCACGACGATCGCCCATCGTTGCCCCATGAGCTCAAAATCAAGGTGCATCAGCTCCAGGCCGGCAAGTCCTCCATTCCTGGCATTGCCGTTGTCGTCGGCTTCAAGAAGGCGCAGCTTGTCATCCGGACGAATGTCCTGCCGGGATAGGTGGCCCGCATGTCGTACGAGGAATCTCAGCGCCGGATCTACGATGCAGAAGCCGCATTGCGGGAAGGCGATCTCCACCGCGCCCGGGTCCTGTACCGAGAGGCTGCGGAGCTGCAGCGCGCCTTCGTGAACGCACAGCCTGCCGAGCGCGTCCGGACGAAGTCCGTCTTCGGAGCCAGCGCGGCTACTTTGTTCTACAAGGCGGGCGACCTCGACGAGGCAGAGCAACTCACACAGACCCTGCTCACGCAGACGTGGCTTGAGCAGGGAGCGTCGGTGAAGCTGCGCGGGTTGCTGAAGCAGATCGCGGACGATCGCGCATCCGGAGCCCACGGCGCGATCAGGCAGCGGCTGAGGATGCTCGGCGTCCTCGGGCCTCGACCCCCGCGCAGTCCGCTGTTCCACGACGTGAGGCCATGATGCTCAAGGTGACGTTCTACAGCTACAAGGGCGGGGTCGGGCGGACCCTGGCGATGCTCAACGTCGCAGCGCTCTTGGCCCAGCGGGGGCGCCGCGTGCTCGTCGTCGATTTCGATCTCGAGGCGCCCGGCCTGGGTCTCTCCGCGTTGACGCGCGCGGAAGCTGAGCAACTCGCCGGCGCGCGCCCGGGCGTCTCCGACTTCCTTCTCGACCGCTGGGCGTCGAGCGCGACCCCGATGAGCGCTTACGTCTACCCCGCCCTCACCGAGCGGTTCGGAGAGAGGCTCCACGTCATGACGGCGGGGACGCGTGCAGGCGAGCTCGCGAGGAAGATCGAGGCGCTCTTTCGCGAGCCCCAGGGCGACCCCGCGCATCTCTTCGTGCTCCTGCTCTCCGAGATCGAGGCCTTCATCGCACCGGACTACGTCTTCTTCGACAGCCGCACGGGCCTGGCGGACGTTGCCGGCGTCTGCACGATGGAGCTGCCTGATGTGGTCGTCGCCGTCTCTGGTCTGAACGAGCAGAACATCGGTGGGATGGAAGGCGCGCTCGCCCAGATGCGTGAGTACTGGACGGCTGTGTCGCGAGCGGTCGCGACATTGCTGGTGCTCAGCCCGGTGCCGCGAGAAGCGGACCTCGCGCCGCGTGGTGGGAAGGTGGAATCCATCAGGAATGTCTTCCGGAGCCTTCTGGATCAGCCCATCGAGCTCGCCGCCGCGATGCAACGACACCCGCTCGGCGCGAGGATCCATGAAGCCCAGGCGCGTCTGCTTGCGCCGTTGATTCAGGAGCTGCCTCGAATCCAGCCTCGATTCCCGCGGCTCGAGAGGGAGGACCTCTTGCACATGCTCGAGTACGACCCGCGGGTGCCGCTCGGGGATGTCCTCCTCGGAGACCCAGGCGTCACCCTGGCGTCGCAGTATCAACTCCTCGCGCGTTCCATCGCACGTGCGACGGCGAACGACACGTTCGACGTCCCCAAGGCGGTGGAGCCACCGCCGATCCTGGTGTGAGCGACGCAGCACGTACAGTGACCGGCAGGCGCATGCTCTCGTTCCTGAGGGACGCGCTCGAGCAGCGCGACCCCGAGCGAGATATTCCGCTGGCGAGCGAGATCCAGACGGAGCTTCAGGCCTCATTGCCCGAGGCGGAGCAGGAGCGCGCAGCAGCCCTGGATGAAGTAATCCGGCCGGTGGTTGACGACCTCGCCGCACGGCCGGAGGTGTGGAGCGCAGCGGTGAACCTTACCGCCATCTACCTGGACGGGGACCGGCGCGGCGCGCGGTCCGACCAGCTCCGGTTGTCGTCGATCCTGATGCGAGCGCTGCTGCTGGCGAACGCGGCCGGCCGGTATGTCTTCTTCCAGGGCATCGACGAGTGGAACCTCCTGGAGGCGCTCGCGCCCGTGCTCCCGGAGCTGGACCTCGATCCGAGGGAAGCCGCGGCCCTCGTGCGCCGTGTCGATGCGTTCACGGCCAATGACATGGCGCGTGGCATGCCGATGGAGGCCATCAAGCGATGGGCCGCCACGCATGCTGTGACCGCCCGGCGAATGGTCGATGCCTGGAGCGACGGCCACGCGTGGGCAGCAGGGCTCGATCTGTCGTCGGTGCAGGTGCTGGTCGAGGGCGCCGTCCGGACGCTATCGGACGGCGTTGCGTGGCGAGACGACGTGATAGGACGCTTGCTTCAAGCAAACGAGGAGCGGCGCTGGGCGCTCGCGGCGACCCTCGCCTGCTTTGCGTGGCCCGAGCACGAGCCTCCGGTCGAAGCGCGCCACAAGGCGCTGCTGACTCACGTAGGGCGGCTCCCCGCCCGCCTGGTCGACGTCGGCCTTCGGGCGGTTGCCCGTGACGCGAGAGCACATCCCGCCGCCTCGATCGCGACGGCGCTGCGCCTCCTGAGCATGGTCCCCGCGGGGGACCAAGACCCGATGCGACGGCAGGGCAGAGCGAGCGACGTTGCGGAGATCGGTTTTCGCGCGCTGCTCGGCGCCAGCGAGAAAGAGATATCTCTGCCGACGATCCGAGAGCTCCTGCCGCATGTCCTCGATGTCCCGCTCCGTGCAGGGGGCCGGACGCTCGACGTGTTGCTCGCGCAGATGGCGAAGCGGGATCCTGGTGCCGCGGAGGCCCTCGCGGCGCAGTGGCTCGGTCGCCACGCCGCCAGCTTGCGTGAGGATCCCGCGGACCTCCAGGCGGTCCTGCCCGCATTCGCGCATCGGCTTGGCCCCGAGGGCGCGGGGGCGTGGCTGGTCAGGACCCTGGTGGGCCCGCGGCCGGAGGTTCGCCTCGCTGCGGCCTCTCTCATCGCGCGCAAGCACGGCTACATCGTCCGCGAGGACGCATTCCTGGCGCTGTCGCCTCTTCAGGCCGAGGCGTTCGCCCACGAGCTCGTCGGGATCGGCGTCCCGGGGAACATCTATGTTCCCCTGCTCGTGCGCCTCGCGGAGGCGAGGGCCGACGCCCGCGAGGCCGTTCGCGCGATCCTGATGGAAGAGGCGGTGGAAGACTACCCGGGGGTGTGCCGCGAGGTCCTGGCACGCTGGAACGACGGGGGCGAATCCCGTGATCCGGCGCTCACGTCGTTGCGTGAAGAGCTCACCGCATGCCTCAGGCGGCGGAGCGAGCGCTATGGCTGGCAGAAGGAGAGCTCCGAGCTCTGGATGACCTCACCGGCGCGGGGGCCCTGGCTCGTGCTCCAGAATCGCATCTTCCAGGAGTCGATTCGCGCGGAGCGGAGCTCGGGGCGCCACCCGCTGCAGGCGCTCGCCCTGCGGATCCCGATCGCCCGCGGTGAAGGGACGCGCATGCCTGGCCAGAACCCGGAGATCGTGCCGCTCCAGACCCACTCGGGGAGCGTCGAGTTTCCGTTTCGCGACAGCATCGATCGCGTGGCTCCGGTGCAGGCGCGGATCCGACATCGCGAGCGTGCCGCGGCGTTGCTCGCCGCCGAGGAGGTGAGCGCGTGAAGGAGGCGCTGAGCCGCTACATCCGCTCGCTCGCCGAGCAGGAGCAGGCCAAGGACGCCCCCGAGCGCCGCCAAGATCTTGGCACCTTCGTCGACTGGCTTCTCGAACGGCACGGCTTTGCCGTTCACCTCCGTACCTTCAAACACGAAGGCGCGGCGCGCGAGAAGAACGCCGGCAAGCTCCAGCACGGCGTCGATATCCTCGCCAGCAAGCCGGACCCGGACGGCGAGCCCCGCCTCTACCGCTTCGTCCTCAAGGAGGGCAAGATCGAGAGCGCCGAGTGGGCCTGCGGTGGAGAGCAGAAGTCGATGGTCCACGACATCCGGCGCGCAGCGGGCAGGCACCGCTCGCAGGATGGCTGGTACACGCTCGAGGACGTACGGTTCAAGCGCTTCACGGTCGTCGCCGTGCACAACGGCGATCTCGATCGGGAGAGCCTGGCGGGGCACGTCGAGCAGCTTCGAGACGAGCTCAAGGACCAGGGCGTCGCGCTCGACTGGTGGGACGCTGGCCGGCTGGTCGAGCTCGCGGTGATGCCTGTCCGCGATCACGAGATCCCCTCTGTCGAGCGCATGGCCGACGCATCGCTGTTTCCCCCGGGGGTCCGTCCCTTCGTGCGCGGCGCGCTGGACTCGCTTCGTCGCACCGAGGGGCGCGGCTTCGATCTCGATGCCGTCGATCGCCTGCTGGACGAGGTGCTGCCGCTCGGGCGGGAGCTCGTCGGCTCCGGCCCGGGGGAGCGCCTGGCGGAGGGCAGCGCCATCCCCCCGCGCTTCTTGCGCCGCCTGCTCAGCGAGCTCGCGCTCTTCGCGAAGATGGTCGAGGTGGAGTGCTCCCGGGTCGGGAAGGGGTCGACCTTGCCAGTGCTGGACACGGTGGAGCGAATCCTGTGCCGGGCCATGGAGCACGCGCGGCGCACCTCGCGCGTGGCCTTCGGCGCGCACCTGAGGCCGATCGACGAGGTGCTCCGAGCGCTCGTCCTGCAGTACGTCGCCCAAGCCGAAGCGCTGCTCGGGCGACTGGAGCCGCTCCGCGCCGTGCCTCACGGCCTCGCCATCGGGTCCCCGAGCGAGCTCGTGGACTACCCGCTGCGCGCTCTCCGCCTTGGCGGCTACCTCGCGACCGCCGCGTCATGGCTGCTGTCGGATCCGGTGGCGCCACGACCTGACCAGGCACGCCGCATCGCCGAGGTCCTGCACGATCTCTGGAGGCACAACGAGGGCGGGTTTGCCAGCCCGGTGACGGATGACCAGATCATCGAGCTCGGATTGATCTGGGAGCTCTGGCTGCGTGTAGGGATGCGCGCCGAGGTCGCCGAGGCCGCGGGGGTGTTGCTGGAGCGGCTCTTCCTCCGGAAGGCGATGGATCTGCCGTTGCCGGCGCTCTACCAGCGCGCGCGCGTACCGATGAAGGACGAGCACGCGCAGACGCTCGCGGAGACACACCTCCGCGGTCGCCGCGCCGCGCCGCCGGCGTTCGAGGACGGTGGCAGCACGATCGCGCCGCTCGCCGTCTATCTCGCTCACACGGGGGGTCGAATTCACGACGCGAGGCTCCAGGCGCTGGCCGAGCCTGGCCGGGTGGAGTCCTCGGAAGACGTCGCGGGCGACCATCCGGGCCGCTCCGTCCATCTCCAATCCTGGATGCCTCCCGAGGATGCCGCCACCGAGTGGTACGCACAGGCGATCGATTTCCGCGGGCACGTGCAGGTGTTCGATGTTTCGCGAGGCGTCGCCGGTCTCGTCGCGGACTTCTCGACCTTCAATCGACCACTGCCTGCGAGTCCGGCGGAGGACTGGCGTCTCTCGGTGGTCGACCGAATGGCCTGGAAGCTTTGGCGTACGCCCCCGCCGATGGCGCTGTTCATCGCCCTGGTGGAAGCGGCGGCGTAGCTATCTCCACCCGGGCCTCGCGCATGTATCCACAGGAGGGCGCGCGCGCTCGCGATGCTGCGCCTGTCACGCAGTGCCAGCCCGTCTGTCGCGCTAGCCCTCGTCGTCGTCGTCCGCTGTGCCCGCGTCGGCCTCTGCGGGCTCGTCGGCCTCGGCCTCGGCCTTGGCGGCCTTGCGCTCGCGGCGCTTGAGCTCGGCGGCCTCGATGGCGCGCGCCTCGGCGGGGTGGTCGTGGAGGAAGCGGGCGCGGAGGTCGTCGGCGCCGGGCTCGTCGAGGGTGAAGTCGGGCCGGATCTCGTCCTGGAGGCGGAGCTCCCAGGCGTGGGCCTTGGCGGGGTGGTATTTCCAGAAGCAGCCGTGGGCGACGGCGAGGCTCGGGTCCTTCTGGCACTTGTCCTCGACGCGGGCGGGGAAGTAGCGGCGGGCGAGGTGGGACCAGTCGTAGTCCTTGCGGCCGTCGGCGAGGCAGAGCTGCTTCCACCACTTCTTGGGGTCGCTCCACTGCGGGGCGAGCAGGGGCCAGAGGGCGGCGCTGTTGATCATGACGCCGTCGTCGAGGTCCATGCGGAAGGGCGCGTCTTCGGCGCGGGGAGGGCAGGCGGGGTCGGTGGGCGGGGCGCCGCGCTCGGCGCACTGGCTCGTGGCGTCGATGAAGCCGGCGAGCTCGTCGCGGAGGCGCTTGACGGCGGTGTACTGCTTCTCGGCGGCGATGGCGGCCTTCTTGTCGCTGCCGGCGCGGGCCTGGGCGAGGTCGTTGATCTCGCCGTCGAGCTGGCGGAGCAGCGGGTGGAGGTGATCGGCGAGCAGGGTTTGCAGGGTGCTGTCCGCCCAGCGGTGGATGCTGACCCAGGCGACGAAGCTGCGCTTCTCGCTGCTCAGCGGGAAGTAGATGGGGCGGTTCTCGTAAAGGGCCTTGTGGTAGGTGAAGAAGTCCTTGCGGAGCCAGTCGCGCAACGGCAGCTTCTTGCCGGCGCCGAGGAGGGCGCGCTGGTGCTCTTCCCAGGCGCGGAGGAGGGGAGCCGCCGCGGGGTGGCGGAGGGAGTCGGGGAGGTGGTCGCTGGGGCCGACGAAGAGGATGCCGGCGGGGAGGGCGTCCTGGGGCGCGGCGTCGAGGAGGCCCTCGCCGCCGGCGCCGAAGCGGCCGAGGGCGACGCCGAGGGCGAAGGAGACGTGGGCTTCCGGGGCGGGCGGGTCGAGGGCGGGCTCGTAGGGCGGGAGCGGGGCGCCCTCGGGGCGATCGACGGCGCGCTGGGCCCAGTCCTGGGCGTAGCGCCAGGGGGAGGGGCCGGGGCGGCGGAACTCGACGGACGGCTCGCGGTGGGCTTCGTGCTCGGTGAAGGCGCGCTCGATGGTGGCGAAGATCTCGTCGGCGCTGGCGACGGGGAAGATGGGGAGGCGGTTGACGTCGCCGACTTGAAAACTAATGGATGGATTCAGCGACTGCAAGACTAAGCGCGACTGGCGACGATTCAGGAGGCATAGCGTGGCAGCATGATCGGTCGGAAATACCGACGACCCTTTGTCTCCCATTATACTTGCGTAAGTGTGCCAGCGTGCGGAAAATGCAGCCCCTATCATCGAAAAGGCGATGCCTGGGCGAAAGTACCACTCCTGGTTCTGAATTTTTCGGGAGTAGCTAGTGTAAAGGTATGCGTTGTAGGTCTTGACCTGAAGGCCTTCGGATTCCCATAAACATACTTCATCCAGAGGTTCCATCCAGCACGCTCCTTTGGCTCCGTTTACGAAAGGAGCCCATGGAGTGGATGTGTGATCTGCTGAACTTGTGGCAAGGTTTTGTTTTGCGGCAATCGCAAGGTGCGCAAGCTCCCAAGGGCGCCGCAGGAAACGAACGTTGTCGCTTGTGATCAGGCCGAAGCGACCAGGACTAACATTTTTGAACTTCGGCGCTTTAGCGTACTGGTCGAGAAACTCCTTCGTCCACCAGTACACGATGGGCTCGCCCTCGATGACCTCGAACCCCTTCGGGTCGAACTCGTAGCGCCCCGCCTGTGCGAGGAGCGCCGCTGCGAGCCCGCGTCGATGCTCATCGGTACGAATCCTCGCGGTCGGGTCCGTGGGGCACATCGCGACCGAGGGCGAACCTTTTATGCCGCGCTGAATGATGGACATCGTGACTGGGTTGTCGGTCATCAGCTCGAATGCACCCCAGCCGAGGTCTCCGAGCACCAGCCGGTGGTTCTCAAGGACATGACAGCGAAGCGCCTCGAACTGTCCAAGAAACATCCATCCGCGAATTGTGATGAACGCTGAGAACCCGGCAGGCTGTGCCAGCTCCAGCCCCCGCTCCAGGAACGCCGCATACAGATCCGCCTTCCCCCGCGGATACTGCTTCGCCACATACTCGAATTGCGCCGTCTTGCTCAGCCCCTGGTACGGCGGATTCCCCACGACGACATCGTAACTCCCCTCCTTCATCAGCCGCACGAACCTCACCCCCGCGGCCACCTGCTCTCCGTGCAGCCGCAGCCCGAGGTCCTCCGAGGCCGAGTGCGCCTCCAGGAATCGCTCGAGCTTCTCGAGCACCGTCTCCCTGGCCGCCTCCGGCGACACCGCCACCCGCTGCACCGCGAACCCCTGGAACAGGTCGCCCTGCCCCGGCTTGCCGCGCTCGATCTCCAGCGCCGCCTCGTTCAGCGCCTCCTGGATCGCCACATCCACCTTGAGCAGCGATCCCAGGTAATCGACCCCCGCGATCCCCTTGACCAGCTTGCGCGTGAGCGCCTCGGCAATGCCCGCCTCTCGCTCGAGCTCCCGGCAGAGCGCCAGCAGCGCCGGATCGTCGTCCGGCAGATCCCCGAGCCGCAGGCTCGGCGCCACCAGGTTCATCCGGCTGAGCCGCGCCTCCGGCGCGAACAGCTTCGCCTTGAGCGCCAGCGCGGCCGCCGCGATCTGGATCGCCCGCGCATCGATGTCGATGCCGTGCAGGTTGTTCGCGAGGAGGCTCTCCGCGATGTCCTCGTCCGTCCACACCTCGCCCCGGTGCCTCGCCTCCTCGCGGTACAGCGCGGCGAGCAGGTCGAAGGCGATCACCAGGAAGTGCCCAGACCCGCACGCGGGGTCGAGCAGCTTCACCTCCCGGATCGACGCCGGCGCCCTCTCCACCGCATCTCCCGGGATCGGCTGCTGCACATAGTACTTCCACGCGCTCTCGAGCCCAGGCTCCACCGGCATCAGCGCGTCGGGGGCCACCTCGCCGGCCTCGCGCTTCGCCCGCCACGCGGCGCGGCGCGCCTCGAGCGCGGGCAGCACCGCCTCGGCGTCCGGCGTCCATCCGTTCTTTCGGCAGATCGAGAGCCACGTCAGGCCGAGGCTGTTCTGGAGCAGCCACTCGACCATGTAGCGCTCGGTGAACATCTGCGTCTTGCTGGCGATCTCGTGCGGCTCGATCTTGCCGCCGCCCGCGATCTTGGCGTCGAGCTGCTCGCGCTCCGGGTCGTTCCAGTACTGGTAGACCCAGCCGAGCGTGGTGTCGTCGCCCCAGGCGGAGGCGAGCGCCGGGTCGTTGAGCGCGTCGATGACCTCCCGCAGCACGGCGGCGGGCACGGGGAAGAGCGGCGTCAGGCCCACGGGGCCGAACAGCCCGGGGAGCTCCAGCGAGAGCTCGGCGAAGACCGCCTCGAGCAGGGCGCGGTAGCCGCGCGTGTCGTCGCCCGCGAGCGGGCCGGCGTAGTGCACGAACTCCTGCTCGTAGGCCGGGCTGCCGAAGCCGCCGGTGACCACGGCGGGGCGGAGCACGCCGTGGTGCTCCAGGATGCGCACGAGCACGAGCCGGTTGAGCAGCGTGTGCGCCGCCTCCCTGGCGGCCTGCTGCAGGAACCGCTGGCGGAGCTCGGCGCCCGCGCCCTTGCCGGCCTTCCTGTCCCTCGGGGCGCGGGCGCTGCGCGCCTGCTCGTCGAGCCACGCCTCGAGGCGCTCGCGCCGGCAGCGGCGCGCCTCCGGGAGCTGGGCCTTGGCGAGGGCGACGTCGAGGCGGTACTCGCCCCGCGCCGCCTCGGTGAGCTGGTCGATGAGCCTGCCGCGGAGCGCGCGGACGGTCTTGCGAAGGGCTTCCTTCGCGTCGCTGGTGAGCAAGGTCGAGGTCATGGAGGTCATGCAGCGGCGCGCCGCGCGGGCGGCGCGCTCGTGGGAGATGCGGCGAGCGCCCGCGGTCGGCTCGGTCCCGGGGCCATCCCCCGAGCACGTCCGCCGCCGCGTTCCCGGGAGGCTACCAGGATGGAGCGCAGCGCAACAACGAGAGGGGGCCCGGATCCACGCGCGGCGAGCCGAGGAAGCCGGGTGGCAGGCGGCGCGCGCAGGGGGACGCGAGGCTTCCTCGGGGGTGCGCTTCAGCCGCCGTACTGGATGTGCGCCTGGTGTGAGTCGACGAACTTCGCGGCGAGATCGTAGACGGGCGTGGGGAACCGCTCCGCCTTGATGCGCACAGTGGCGCCGAGATCGTTCCCCGCCATCTCCACGATTTCGATCACGCCGATGCGGCCGGCCGTGTCGGGCGGGTACAGAATCTCCTGGGACGCCAGGGCATCCGCGGTCGCTTCATCCTCCGTGCCTCGCAGGAAGGCGATCCAGCGGAACGGGGCCTGTGCCTCGATGAGCTTCGGTATCGAGGCGAGCGCGTCGGCGGCCCGCTTCTTGATCTCCACGAGGTGAACGTCGCCCACTCCGTCCCGATCGATGGCCAGCACGTCGACGGGACCATGCGCCGTTCCAGGCCAGTTTGCCTCGAAGTAGATGCGCGGCACGATGAGCTGGCGAATCAGACATCGCGCCACCGGGTCTTGGGCTCGAAGCTCCAGGCGATCACGCACGGTCCGCCTCCTTGAGTCGCGCAACGTCGGGGAAGGCCTGGTAGGCCCATGTGAAAAATTGATCCATTTTCACCCTCGCGAGCAAGAGATCTTCCTCATCGACGTAGCGGTCTTCGTAGGAAAAGCGCGTCTTGCGGCTCAGCAGCCACTCGAAATGCTTCACGCCGCCGTCATGAAGCTTTCTGGCCGAGCACCAGCCGCGGAGCCGACGCGCGGCTTCGCCATGATCTTCCGCCCTGGCTTGTTTCTCGCCGACCGCGACGAGCACCGCATCCGCGAGGGCGATGCACGCATGCACGGCGAGCAAGCCGATGGCCGGCGCGTACGCCGGCGGATCGAGCATCGCCAGATCGCGGGCGGCGCGATGAAAACTGTCTGCCCGTTCCCGGTAGTGAAGCACGATCGCCGGCTTCTGCGGGCTCACGCTGGCGACCCTAGCACGAGCGGGACCGTCGCGAGGCCTCCACGCTCCGCTGCCGCGACCCCCACCGGGGATGTGCTGAGCGCTCCGGCGAGCCGTGCGGGGACCGCCGGGACATCCCGGGCGGGGCCAGTCACCGCAGGCGCACGCGGTGGCGGGCGTCGAGCTCGTGGAGGACGCGGCGGCGGATCTCGTCGAGCAGGCGATCCAGCGCGGCGGCGGAGTCGATCTCGCGGCCGCCGAGGTCGAGCGCGACCTCGACGACCGGCGTCGCGCCCAGGCCCTCGAGCAGGGTGTCGAGCTGGGCGAGCGCCCGGGCCTCGGCCGCCTCGCGGCGCGCCGCGAGCAGCCCTTCGAGGACCTCCAGGGCCGGGGCGACGGCGCGCTCGTCCGTGTTCGGCGCGGCGCCCTCGCGCAGGTGCCGTAGCACCTGGTGGCGCTGGTCCGGGTCGAGGCGCTCGAAGCCGCTCCGCCGCTTGAGGCGCTCCACCGCGAGGTCGACCTCCCTCGCGTGCGCGTCGAGCAGCGCGCGGCGGCGGGCCCGGTACTCCCCGCGCAGGAGCTCCACGCGCGGCTGGAGCTCGGCCGTGTCCTCCCACGGGCGCTCGGCGCGGAGGTGCGCCTCGACGGCGCCCGCGGCCGCGCGCGCGTCCTCGGACGGCGAGAGCGCGGCGAGCCCGGGCCAGGTGTGGTTCAGCGCGTCCTCGGCCTGGCGGAGCACGTCGATCGCCCCGTCCGTGAGATCGGTCTCCATCCGGCGGAGCAGCGTGAGCCCGTCGCGCAGCACGTTCAGCGAGCGCTTCACGGCGAGCACCGTCGGCTCCACCCGCCGGTCGCGGCGGCACGCCTCGAGCGCGCCCTCGAGCCTGGTGAGGGTCGCCGGGTAGGCCGTGTCCTTCGGCAGGCGGCGGAAGCGCTCGCCGAGCTCCGTCAGCCGCTCGCGCACCCGGGCGAACCGCTCGGCCACGGCGTCGGCGATCGCGTCGTTGTCGCGCGCGACGTCCTTGCCGAGCAGGTCGCGGAACAGGGCGCAGATGGCGTTCCGGTCGCGCGGGGTGAGGGCCTCGACCGTGTTCTCGGTGAGCTTCGCCTTGCGGAGCCCCGCCTCCTTGAGCAGCTCCCGCGCGCCCTCGTCCCGCGGGCTCGTGATCTCGCCGATCCCCGCGATCTCGATGCGGACCTTCCGCCCGCGCAGCAGGCCGACGACGGCGGCGCGGACCACGTCCGGCGCCACGCCGTGCGGGGGGGCGCCGAAGTGCGCGAGCAGCGTGGAGCCGGTGATGCCGCCGTGCTCCCGGACGTAGGCCAGGATGTCCGTGGGGACGCGGCCCGTGCAGGTGACCTCGTAGCGCCCCGCGTCCAGGCTGAGGAGGCCGAGGCGCTCCTGGCCGAGCACCGGGGGCGGCGCCGTGAGCTCCGCGTTCTCGATGAGGTAGAGGATCTCCTTCTCGGAGACCGAGAGCATCATCGGGTGCGGGTAGAGCTCGCTCACGATCTGGCCGGCGAACGCGGCGAGCGCCGCGGAGAAGGTGGCGCCCACGTCGCGGGGCGACCGCTCCCGGCCGCGGAAGTAGAGCTGGCCCGCCATGAACGCGCCCTTCACGGCCTCCGCGAGCTCCCGCTGGGCCGCCTCGAGGCGGGTGCGCTCGTCCATCAGCAGGCGGTGCCGCTCGTCCCCCGGCGTGCCCTGGCGGTGGCTGTTGAGCTCGATCATGCGCTCCGACCGCACGAGCTTCCTGGCCGCGTGCTGGACCGCGTCCACGCTCCCCACGACCCACACGATGCGGTCCCGGTACGCCTGGGTGTCGCTGCGGGGCACCCACTGCTCGGCGCCGGCCCCCTTCGTGAACTGGAAATCCACGGTGACCACCGTGTGCTTGCGCTCGTCCTTGATGTGGACGTCCTTGGCCCGCACGCTGTCCGAGAAGAGCGCGAGCCACGGGATCGAGGTCCCCTGGAGCGTCGGCTTGTCCACGCCCCCGAGGAGCTGCTCGAGCGCCCTGGCGATCTTCTCGGAGAGCTGCTCGGCCGAGGGCGCGTAGCCGTCGCGCTCGCGCTGCCACTCCTGCCCGGCCGAGCTCTCGATCTTGTAGCCGGTCTTCTCGGAGTAGCCGAGCAGGCCCTCGCCGACGAGGACGTCGAGCGCCTTCTGCACCTCCGGCAGCAGGTTGCCCTGCCCGAGGACCTCGTAGAGGCAGCGCGCGACGAGCTCCGCCGAGGTCTTCTGGTGGTCCTGCACCAGCTCGAGCAGCGCGACGGCCTTCACGACGCGCGCCATGAGCGGGCTCTCGCGCCTCGAGCAGAGATCCAGCGCGCGCGTGATCGTCATCTGCACGCCGTTGTCGAGCGCGCTGTGGAGCACGTCGTAGATGAGGTCGAGGGTGATGAGGCGGCCCACCTCGTAGCGCGCGAGATCCCGCTCGCGGAAGAGGTCGCCGAGGAGCTGGAGCAGGCCGCGGATCGCGTGGGCGTCGCCCTGGGTCCTCGCCGAGCGCGACCGGAGGCCGGTGGTGATGTCGAGGAGCAGGTCGATGTGCCCCGGGAGCATCGGGTAGATCTCCACGAAATCGGTCTCGGAGATCTCGTCGCCGCGGTACGCGTAGAGCGCGATCTCGGAGCGGTGGGCGTGGAAGAGCCCCTTCAGATCCGGCTCGAGGAGCCTCTTCTTCCGGAGCAGGCGCTTGTGGACGACGTCGCGGATGTTCGACGTGCCGAGGTGCACGCGCAAGGACGGCGGGAAGCGGTCCTTCAGCTTGAGGATGGGCGCGGCGACGCCCGTCCCCTCCTCGAGCTTCTGCTGCCCGGTCGCGAGCAGCCACGCCTTGCCCTTCATCCGCTGCCCGAGCGCCGCCACGAACGACTGGAGCGCGAGCATGCGATCGTCGTCGTCGTGCACGTACTGGCTCACCTCGTCGACGACGAAGAACAGCGTCCGCCCCGGGCAGCGCTGGTCCATCATGTGCTGGATCGCCTGCACCGCCTCGTCGGCGGACCGCTTGCCCTCGAAGCGAGAGCCGCTGCGGCTGTCCACCCACGCCATGGAATGCGTGAAGAGGTCCGGCTGGAGCGCGTGCAGCGCCGCGGAGAAGTAGTCCTCGACGAGCTGGCTGTCCTTGAGCTGGCCCCAGGGCTTGCGGTGCACCTCGAGCACCTTGTCCATGAAGCCGGCGTGCAGCCCCTCGAGCTCCAGCTTGAGCTCGTACTCGGCGACGAGGTTGCTGGTCGTGGAGTAGCCGAGCCGGTGCTGGAGCTGCCGCACCACCACGGCGTGGATGTGCTCGTCGTCGCGGGCCTTGCTGCCGACGTCGAACACGACCGCGACCGGCTGGATCCCGCTCACCATGCGCTGCCAGGCGGCGCGGAGATCGGGGGCGCCGGGGGAGTGATCCTGGGCGAGCAGCGCCTCGGCGAGCGGCCGGCCGCCGGGGAGCGTGCGGCCGTCCAGGGAGAGGCCGAGGAGCTTCGCGAAGCTCGATTTGCCGGAGCCGTAAAAGCCGGAGATCCAGCACGCGGGCAGCTCCGGCCCGCCGGGCTTCTGGAGCTCGCGGTGCATCGCGGTCAGGAGGCGAACGAACTGCTCGTGGATGCCCCCCTCCGTGGCGCGCGGATCCCTGGCCGGGTAGCCGCCGGTGATGATGTACTCCTCGACCTCGCGCTTCAGCTCGGCCGGCTCTTGCTCGTGGAAGTACACGACCGGCGGGATGGCGCGGGTGACGTCTCTCTCGAACAGATCTCCGATCAGCATCCGATCACCGATAGATCCTTGGACGGTAGTCGCGGTCGGCCGGGAGCACGCCCATGAAGGACAGGCCCGTCTCGCCGACGACCTTGCCGGGATAGAGCAGCACCACCGGCACGTTCCGCGTGTGCCCGGCGACGTGCTTGAGCAGCGCGGAGGTGCGGAAGAACGGATAGAGGGCCCCGGCGCGCCCGAGGAAGATCACGGTGCGCTCGGGGTTGTCCGAGCGCTCGCGGATGCGGTCGATCTCGCGGATCACGTCCTGCGCGAGCCCCTCGGGGCCCTCCAGGAGCGTCACGACGCGCTCCTTGAGCGCGCGCAGGCCTCGCCCTGGGTCGCTGGCCGTGGAGAGGCGCTTCTCCCGCTGGATCATCGCCTCCAGGAACGCGTCGCCCTGGGCGCGGAGCCGCGCGAGCAGCAGCGCGTTCAGCGGGATGGTGCCCGTGTTCCAGCCCGCGTCGCGCAGGGTCTCCGAGAGATCGTGGATGGCCCGGCGCAGCGTGAGCTCGTCCTCGGGGTCGTACGGCAGGATGGCGAAGTTGTAGTTGCGGACGGTGCTGATGTGCGGGCCGTCTTCGCGCAAGAGGTCTTTGCGCAGGGCGTCGAGGGCCTTGACGAGCCCGCTCTGTAGCCTGTAGCTGCTCACGCGCTCTCCCCGAGGTAGCGGAGCCCAAAGGCGGTGAGGCTCGGTTCGAGCCACGCGAGGTCGATGACGCCTCCGAGCTCGGCGAAGCGGACGCCGGGGATGCGCGACGCGAACGCGCGGAACGTGGATCTCGTGACGCCCAGGGAGCGGAGGTACGGGTTGTCGGTGAGCGAGCCGTCGATGCGGACGTCGCGCAGGAGGTACAGCACGTAACCGAGGAGGACGTCGGGCACCGGGATCGGCGGCAGCTTGCGGGGGTCCCGCCGCCCGCTGACGAGCCCGACGTCGAGCGCGGTCGCGAGGAGGTTCGAGGCGAACTTGACGCAGGTGCTCGCTCCCCACCGGCCTGCCTGGAGCGCGTCCACCCACCGGACGACCGTGTCGCGGTCGATGGTCGTGAGGCCTTGCTCGCGGCGGGTCGGGAGCAGCTCCCCGGTGAAGCGGCGGTAGATGGGATCCGCGAGCTGCGTGTGAACATGGCAGAGGAAGGGCCGCAGGTTCGACGGCACGGCCCCGAGCCGGCGGAGCAGCGCGAGCGCCTCGGGGTAGGCGTCGAACCGCTCGACCATGTCGGTCATGAGGGTGCGCACGCGCGCCTCGCTCTTGGCGCCGAACCAGCGGCGCTCGAACGCGACGCGCGCGCGGCCGGCGGCGGAGGGCGCGGCGCGCGCGGCGCCCCGGTCGGTCGAGCGACCGGCGACCGCGGGACCCCAGCGCGCGTCCACGGGGACGTCCTCGCCGGCGTGCTGCCAGTAGGCGTAGCTGTCGTCGACCGCCAGCATGCAGCGCAGGATGCGCGTGTGGACGGCGGTCGCCTCCGCCGGGCGCGCGCCGCTCGGCGTCGGATCCAGGCTGGCGCTCCCGGGAGGCGTCCCCGAGGGGGCCGGGGTCTCGACCGGCGCAGCGTTCAAGCGACCGCCTCGAGGAACGGCAGCGGGTAGCTGGTCGAGAGCGGCACGAGGGCCGCGGCGAGGAGCGCCGCGGCCTCGACCGGCGAGGCCGCGGTCACGTCCAGCCTCCGTCCTGCCGGCGTGACCTGCACCTTCGGCTTGCCCAGCGCCGCCAGCATCGACGCGAAGGCGGCGCTCGACCAGGGCCGGCCGACGAGGAACCTCGGGCCGAGCACCTCGGCGGGCGGGCGCCGCTGGTGCCGGTGCTGGGCGAGCCGATCGGCGAGCTGCTCGTCGACCGCGAAGCCGAGGTGGAACAGGCTGGAGACCGCGTCTCCCCGCGCGAGCTTCTCACGCGCCGCCTCGTCCACGCGCCGCGCGGCCTCGCGCACCAGCGCGAGGCTCGCCCAGGCCGCGGTCTTCGGGAGCAGTCGAGCGAAGAGATCGCCCCCGGCCTCGGGGTCGACGAGATCGGACCTCCACCATCCGAGCCGGGGCGGCTCCCCGGCAGCCTCTCCCGCCCACGCCACCGTGAGCTGAAGCGCGAGGATCTCGTCGAGATGGGCAGGGCTGAGGCGGAGGGACATGGCTCTCGCAGGGGAGGGGGCAACTCGGCCCAGGAGCCGAGCTCCGAGGACGTCCGCTGCCGCGTTGCCGGCAGGCTACCAGGGCGCAACCCCATGGAACAATGGGGACGGTCCCGCCCTGTCGTCGACCGGGCGATCGGTCGGGCACGACCCGAGCCAGAGGGCCTCTTGCTTGCCATGCTGTGGACGCGTGAACGCGTGAACGCGTGGACGCGTAGCCGCGTCGTCGTGAGAGAGCGCGCTCCCTCCTCGATCTCGAGACGCTATCTTCTCATCATGAGCGCGGATTCCGGCCCCGAGACGTTTCCCTATGACGCGCTCGCGGAGGCTCGCTTTGAGAGTCGTGATCTTCGACGACGCGTGATCCACGTCCTCATCCCGGCGCCGTGCCCTCGTCTCGCCGGGACCACCCCCGCGTCCCCCCGGCCCCGCGCCCCCCCGGCCCCGCGCCCCCCGGCCCCGCGCCGTCACCGGTATGGCGTGCCGCTCGTCTCCCCATCGATGTACTGGACCCTCGGGCTCGGGTGCGCCGCGAGCTGGGCGAGGGCGTTGTTCGCGTCGCGAGCGTACCACTCGGTGAAGCCGCAGACCGCGCAGATCCACGCCTCGAAGAACCCCGCGTTGACGAGCGCGGTCGCCGCGCTCACGACGTCCGTGTTGCCGGTCAGGACGTACTGGGAGGTCACGTGCAGCGGGTTGGTGCCCCAGCCTTCCGGGCGGGGCTGCTCCACCTTGTGAACGACCCAGAGCTTCCGGGACTGGCACTTCGGGCACTGACGAGAGGTCTTCATGGCGCGATCTCCTTGGGGGCCGGACGAAGCGTAGCACCTGCGCTCGCGGCCCACGGTGCGGATCCGCTGGCGCGCGGACCTCGGGGCCACCGGATCGACGCGGACATGGGGCGCTTCGTAACGCCCGGTAAGACCCCGGACGCCCGTAACACCCCGGAGCGCTCCTGGCCCACGCGACGGCGCCACGCGACGGCGGCGGCGCCTCGCCGTCTGCCGTGCCCGCGCCGCGCGCGCCAGGGCAGGGGAGGTCGCCGTCCCCGACAGCCTCGTCGTCGCCCCGCGGCAACCCGCCGCCTGCCGTCCGGCTCGCCCGCGCGCCAGAAGCTCGTGACGTCCAACCCCTTCTGCGCTGACCCTCTCGCGCCACGTCTGCCCGACAGCGCGTTCGCGAGCGCGGCAGAGGTCGCCCGCGCGCCCGGCCAGCCGATCGGCCTCATCGATCCCGAGGCCCTCCTCGCCGGGGATGCCCGCTCCGCGGCCCGCCGTGTCCCGGAGAGGCGCGAAGCCGTGTCCCGGAGGGGAGGCGCGAAGCCGTGTCCCGGAGGCGCGAAGGAGCGCTCACCATCTACCCATCTACCCATCGACCCATCTACCGCGGCAGGAAGCGCTAACCTGACATGTACGTTCAGCGCGACGAGCGCACGAAACCAGCGGACGCAGGAAACCCAATGGCCCGATGAGGTGACCCATGGACGAACGAGATGACATGGATGAAATGGCCCCGGCGCCCCGGCCGATCACCTGGGACATCCACCGCGAAGGTCGAAGGTGGACCGCCGAGGAGTTCCACGCGCGCACCGAGCGGCTGATCGACCTGAAGCTGGAGGTCTCCAGGGGCAAGCTCTTCTGGGACGACGAGACGCGGCTGCTGCTCCTGGGCATGCTGCTGGAGAACGTCGGCCTGGACGCGGCGGTCCGGCTCGGGGACCTGTCGCGCTGGAAGGAGGCCATCGCCGCGGCCGAGCACGAGAGACAGGAAGGACGCTCGGGCGGGACTACCGGCTGACCTGGGCCCGGGACCAGCGGGGCGACATCGAGTTGCTCCCCATCGATGATGTCCTCGTCCTCCACGATCCACGACGGGGATCACGGCGCGACGAGCCGACTCTGCCCCTCCAGCGGATCGATCCCGCGCAGCACCGCGGCGCCGTGCGGCCCGGCCCGGCGGCAGGCTTCCTCGACCGGGAGGCCGCAGGCCAGATAGAAGGTGAGCGCGCCCGCGAAGCTGTCGCCCGCGCCGTAGTCGCCGGCGATCCGGTCGGGCGCGGGCGGCGCCTCGACCAGCGCCGTGCCCCCGTCGCGGACGACGCGGACCGGGCGCGGCCCGTCGGTGAGCACCAGCGCGCCGGGGCGGGGATCGTAGGCGTCGAGCGGCGCGTTCTCGCGCGGATCCGCGACGCTGCCGACGAGCACGTCGGGCGCGACCGCCGCGGCCCGGAGCGCCGCGCTCCTGCGGGCGGTGACCACGAGGCGGCGTGCGGCGCGCGCGAGGCGCAGGCTCTCGGGGTCGGCGCCGGTGAAATAGGCCGCATCGCAGCCCGCGAGGATCGACCACGGCAGCGGATCGGCCGCGGCCGGCTGGAGCGGGGCCTCCGTGACGACGATCGTGCGGTGCCCCTCCGCGTCGACGACGACCACCACGCGCGGATGAGCCACGGCGCGCCGCGCCGCGTGCACGTGGACGCGCCCCGGCGCGGCCCGGATGCGCTCCTCGACGGCGCGCCCCGCCTCGTCGTCGCCGACCGCGGTGAACAGGTGGATCTCGGCGTCGCTGCGGCAGACCTGCGCGAACGCGATGCCGCCGCCCCCGCCGGGGAGGAAGCGCGCCTCGCGCAGGTGCAGGATGTCGCCCGGCCTGGGGATGCCCTCGATGCGTCCGAGCGTCACGTGCTCGACGTGGCCCACGACGGCGATGCGCGGCGCTGTCATGCGGCGCTACATAGCACGCCCGCGCCCGCGCACCGCACGTCCGGCCTCAGCGCTTCAGCGCCCCAGCGCCCCAGCGCCCCAGCGCCTCCGCGCCCCAGCGCCTCTCAGCGCTTCGCCGCGCCCGCGCCCGCCATGAACGCCGCGAACTCCCCGGCGTACTCCGGATGCCAGCGCGACAGCGCAGGTCGATTCCGGATCAGGTCGTCGGCCGCCCACTGGATCCGGCGCTCGTCCATCGCGCGCGTGACCGCGTTGTCGGGGCAGAGGAGATAGAAGTCCCCCCGGCCCATGCCCTCGATCATCAGATCCACCACCTGATCCGCGGTCCAGGCCTCCGCGGGCTTCTCCGGGCCCCGCGCGGTCATGCCGGTGAAGGTGTATCCCGGGATCAGGAGGTGGGCGGTGATCTTGCAGCCGGCAACATTGCGCAGCTCGTGGGCGAGCTGCTCGGTGAGCACCTTGACGCCCGCCTTGGAGACATTGTAGGCCGCGTCGCCCGGCGGGGTGGTGATGCCCTGCTTCGAGCCCGTGTTGACGATGGCGCAGGGGGTGCCCTGCGCCAGCATCGCCTCGGTGAACGCCTGCACGCCGTGGATCACGCCCCAGAGGTTCACCTCGACGACCTCCCGGAAGCGATCGTGACCCTGCCAGGGCTTGCCGCCGCCGCCGCCGATGCCGGCGTTGTTCATCAGCACGGCCACCTCCCCGAACGCCTCGTAGGCGGCCTGCTTCAGGCGCTCCACGTCGTCGAGCCGGGCGACGTCGGTCGGCACCGCGCGCACGTCGGCCGCGCCGCCGGCCGCGACGGCCGCCACGCCGGCGGCCGCCTCGCGCAGCGCCGGCCCGTCGAGGTCGGCCAGGCAGACCTTGAGGCCCATGCGCGCGAAGCGCCGGGCGGCGGCGAGGCCGATGCCGCTGGCAGCGCCGGTCACCACGGCCACGCGGCCAGGGGTCAATGCGGGATGGTCATTCATCGTGGATCTCCGTCCTTCGTCTGGATCTGGATCGCGCCGCGCGGGCGCGCCGGTCGCGGCGATTGTAGAGTTCGCCCGCATGCCCAGCCATGACGACGCGAAGACGTGCGCCCTCTTCCATCTCCCCTTGATCTGCTGATAGGGAATAAGGTTCACGACGCACGCTGCCGCGGCCGCCGGCGCCCTGCGGGCGCCGCTCCTGGACATGGGGAACCACATGGATACTCTCGCCCGATCGCCGCTCGCGGTGGTCGAGTATGGCCTGGACCTCTCGATCACGGCATGGAACGAGAGCGCCGCGCGACAGCTCGGCTTCTCGGGTCAGGAAGCGAT
Organism: Sorangium cellulosum; assembly: GCF_004135735.1. Classification (GTDB taxonomy): domain Bacteria; phylum Myxococcota_A; class Polyangia; order Polyangiales; family Polyangiaceae; genus Sorangium; species Sorangium cellulosum_F. The sequence continues at coordinate 3,833,747 of NZ_CP012670.1, forward strand.
CGGCCGGTCCATCGCCGAGCTGCTCCCCACGCCCGAGGACGAGGGGCCGTGGCGGCGGCTGCTCGAGGAGGACAGCGGGGAGCAGCGCCTGCGCCACGCCCGGAAGGACGGGAGCCACGGGGTGTTCGCGTGGGCGCATCACCGCGTGCTCGGCGCCGGGGGCGAGGCGACCGGCGTGCTGTGCATCGGCCGGGACGTGACGGCCGAGGTCGAGGCGTCCCGGCGCCACAGGGAGCAGGAGCACATCCTCCGCGCCCTCGTCGACAACCTCGAGGTCGTCGTCTGGGCCTCCGACCGCCACGGCGTGTTCACCTACTATGACGGCAAGGGGCTCGCGTCGGTGGGCATGAAGCCAGGGCAGCTCGTCGGGGTGAACAATTTCGACCTCTACAAGGAGCACGAGACCGTGGCGTTGCGCACGGCCCTTCGGGGGGAGCCGTTCCACAACTTCATGGAAGTGGACGGAAGGCCCATCGAGAACTGGTTCGTCCCGGTCCGAGACGAGATGGGCGAGGTGGGCTCGGTGGTCGGCATCACCCTCGATCTCACCGAGTCGCGGCGCGCGGAGCAGGAGCTCCGGGACCGGCTCGCGCTCATCGAGCGGCAGCAGCAGGTCATTCGCCAGCTCTCGACGCCCATCCTCCAGGTCTGGAACGGCGTGCTGGCGCTCCCGATGATCGGCGTGGTCGACAGCGCGAGGACCGCGGAGGTGATGGACAGCCTGCTTCAAGCGATCGTGCGCACCGGGGCCCGCTTCGCGCTCCTGGATCTGACCGGGGTCGAGGCGGTCGACACGAAGACGGCGGGCTATCTCGTCGAGCTCGTCCGCGCGATCCGGCTCCTCGGCGCCGAGGGGATCATCACCGGGATCCGGCCGAGCGTCGCCCAGACGGTCGTCGCGCTCGGGCTCGATCTGGCCGAGGTCACGACGCTCTCCGACCTCCAGGCGGGCCTCAAGCACTGCATCGGGCGCACGCTGCGCGAGGAGCGGGCGCGCGTCGGGCAAGGCTGAGCGCGCCTGTCACGGCCGAGCGCGTCGGGCGCGGCCGAGCGCGCGTGGCACGCGCCTCGCAAGGTCACGCCGCGAAAGGAGGTTCCCCATGGACCACGAGCGCTTCGTCGAGGAGGTGCAGCGCCGCGCCGGCTTCGCGGGTCGCGACGAGGCCGAGCGCGCGATCGCGGTGACCGCGCGGACGCTGGGCGAGCGGCTGCTGGAGGACGAGGCGGCCGCGGTCGCGGGCGGGCTGCCGGGTCCGGTCGCCGCCGCGGTGCGCGGCGCGACGTATCAGGGCGACTTCGATCGCGACGAGCTCTACGACCGCATCGCCCGCCGCGAGGGCGCGCCGCGCGGCTTCGGCATGGAGCACGCCCAGGCCGTGTGCCAGGTGATCGGCGAGGCGCTGCCCGAGGCCGAGCGCGAGCGGCTCCAGAAGCACCTGCCGGACTGGGCGGACCTGTTCGCGCCGCGCGAGGCCGGCTCGCCCCCGCCGCGGCCGGTGCACGCGGCGGCGCCGCCCGAGGTCGGCCACGGCGCGACGCTCGCGACGGGGCGGCCCGGGAGCCGGAACCCCCTGAGCGAGGCGCGCCCCGAGACCGCGCACGCGGAGTCGGTCGCCCGCTCGGACGATCCGCACGCGGACACCCGGCTGTCGAGCAGCCCGGGGCTGACGCAGGGGCGCCTCCGGGAGACGCTGGCGGAGGGGCGGCCCGGCCCCGAGCGCCAGGTCAGCGAGACGCAGCGCTGAGTCGAGCGCCCCGGGGGGCGCGCGCCATGGACAGGTAGGTCCATGAGGAGCATCGCCCAGATCGCGCGTGCGCACGCCCCCGTCCGCTCAACCATGCTGTCGAGGACGACAGAGAATTCAACACGAGGGCTCGATGCGCAGAGGCGCTCCACGCTCCCCGCGACCTCGCGCCCTTGCGTCGACTCCTCGGGCATCGCGCCTGGCTCACACCGCCGGGACCTGGGAGAGGGCGAGTCGTTCGGGCGTACACCCCCCATCACGGCCACCCCCTCTTGTGGCGCGCCTGCACCTCAGCCCCTCCGGTGAGCACCCAGATTGCCCCACCTCCCGCAGCGAAGGGCGAGACGGGACAGGTGCAACACCTGCGCGAACGAGGCGCATCGTTTGCGTCGCGGGCAGCCCGCGCCGCGCCGCGCGCGGTGTTTTTGCGTGGTACGCCCGTTGCTTTTGCGTCGCGCGTCGAGGCGCTGCGCCTCACCGCGGCGCCGAGCGGACGCGCGCAGACAGAGAACGGGACGGTGATGAGAAGCGAATCGAGGCCGCCGGCGGAGCTGCGCGGGAATGCGCTCCAGCTCACGATGGCGACGGGCGCGTTCGCCGCGTGCTTCGCGGTGTTCGGCTCCGTCTCGGCGATGATGCCGATCCTGAAGCGCAGGCTCGATCTCGGGCCCGTCGAGGTCAGCCTCGCGCTGGCCATCCCCGTGCTGCTCGGGAGCCTGGGGCGCGTGCCGCTCGGGATGCTGGCCGATCGGTACGGCGGGCGCCGGGTCTTCCTGGCCGTGCTGGCCGCGTCGGCCGTCGCCGTGGGGCTGATGGGCGCGGTGGCGAGCTACGGCCAGCTCCTCGCGTGCGGGTTCGCGCTCGGCATCGCGCTGGCGAGCTTCTCGGTGGGCGTCGGCTTCGTGAGCCGCTGGTACCCGGCATCGCGCCAGGGCGCCGCGCTCGGCGTCTACGGCGCGGGCAACGTGGGGCAGTCGCTCGCGGCCTTCGGCGCGCCGCTCGTCGCGGGCGCGCTGGGCTTCCGCTGGGGCTTCTGGGCCTTCGGCCTGATCGCGCTCGGCTGGCTCGTGGCGTTCGCCGCGCTCGCCCGCGACGCGGGGCCGCCGCAGCCCGCGCGGCCGCTGCGCGACGTGCTCCGCCCGCTCGCGGACCGGCGGAGCTGGGCGCTGAGCCTGTACTACTTCCTGACGTTCGGCGGCTTCGTCGCCATGGCGGTGTACTTGCCGACGTTCCTGACCGATCTGTTCCACCTCACCCCGCAGGACGCGGGGCTGCGCACCGCGGGCTTCGTGGTGCTCGCGACCGCGGCGCGCCCGCTCGGCGGGGTGCTCGCCGACCGCGTGGGCGGCCGCCGGATCCTGCTCGCGGTGTTCCCCGCGATCGCGGCGATGGCGGCGCTGATGGCCGTGCCGGCGATCGGCGCGTTCACCGTCGGCGCGCTCGGCATGGCGGCCGCGATCGGGCTCGGGAACGGCGCGGTCTTCAAGCTCGTCCCGGAGTACTTCCCGGCGTCGATCGGCAGCGTGACCGGCCTCGTCGGCGCCGCCGGCGGGCTCGGCGGGTTCTTCCCCCCGCTGGCGCTCGGCGTGGTGCACCAGGCGACGGGCGCGTACGCGCCCGGGTTCGCGCTGCTCGGCGCATTCGCGCTCGCGTGCCTCGCGCTGCTCTGGGCGAGCGGCCGGCCGGCGCACGCCACGGCGCAGGGAGCGACCCGCGCGCGCGATCTCGCATGACCGCCTCGCATGACCACCGTGACCGCCTCGCATGACCACCGTGACCGCACCGCATGACCACCGTGACCGCCTCGCATGACCACCGTGACCGCCTCGCAGGACCACCGTGACCGCCTCGCAGGACCACCGTGACCGCCGCGCGCGTGAGGGTTTCATTGCCCGCGTCGGTCACCCCGGAGTAAAGCTTGGGAGCCCATGAATCGGCGACATGAACGCACGCGCGCGATCGCGTGGGGCCTCGCGCTCACCGCGCTGCTGGCAATCCTCATCGTGGTCGGCTCGCGCGACCTGGCGCACTTCGACGCCGCGCTCGTCGGCTACACGTTCGCGACGCTGTTCGCGACGTTCGGGATCACCTACCGCTACACGATGTGGCTCCAGCGGCCGCCGACGCGGATGTACTGGCGCCGCGGCTGGCAGGCGTTCTTCGCGCCTCGCTCCCTGCTCGCCAACCTCGCGACGCTGGCCAGGCGCGGCGTCGTCGAGGTCGCGGCCAACCGCTTCATCTTCCGGCGCGGCCTCCTGCGCGGCGCGGCGCACTGGGCCATCATGTGGGGCTGCCTCCTCGCCTCGGCGATCACGTTCCCGCTCGTCTGGGGCTGGATCCACTTCGAGACGGTGCCCGGCGCGCTCGACACCTACCGCACCTTCGTGTTCGGCTTCGCCGCGGGCGACTTCCACGCGGGCTCGCTCCTCGCCTTCATCATCTTCCACGGCCTCGTCTGGGCCTCGGTGCTCGTGATCGTCGGCGTGATGCTCGCGTTCCGGCGCCGCATGATCGACCGCGGCGCGGCGGCCGTGCAGCAGTTCGGCGAGGACGTGCTCCCGCTGATCCTGCTGTGCGCGGTCAGCGTGACGGGCCTGATGCTCACCGTGAGCTACACGTGGATGAAGGGCTACGCCTACTCGTTCCTGGCGATCCTCCACGCCGTCACGGTCATCTTCACGCTGCTCTGGCTGCCGTTCGGCAAGTTCTTCCACATCTTCCAGCGCCCCGCGCAGCTCGGCGTCGCCTTCTACAAGGACGCGGGCGCGCGCGGCGAGCAGGCGCGCTGCCGGCGCTGCGACGCGCCGTTCGCGCCGCTCGCCATGGTCCGCGACCTCGAGGCCGTCGAGCGCGACCTCGGCTTCAAGTACGAGCTGCGCAACGGCCGCGCCGAGCACTACCAGCAGATCTGCCCGAGGTGCCGCCGCGCGATGTTCGGCCTCGCGCAGGGCGCGCTCTGGGCCGCGCCCGCGCGGCCCGAGCCGGCGGCCGACGACACCTCCCGCACGTAAGGACCGACGCCATGGCCACCATTCCGGTCGACGACCTCGAGATCACCCGCCAGTTCGGCCCGCACCTGTCGGCGTCGACGCGCGCCGGCACCTCCACCGAGCCCGACAGGCTGGTCAAGACGCACTGCTGCTTCTGCGGGCAGCAGTGCGGGATCCAGCTCAAGGTCCGCGGCAACGAGGTCATCGGCTTCGAGCCGTGGGAGGAGTTCCCGTTCAACCGCGGGATGCTCTGCCCCAAGGGGGTCAAGCGCTACCTGCAGGGGTCGCACCCCGATCGCCTGCTGACCGCCGTGCGCCGTGACCCGTCGCAGCCGGCCGGGTTCCGGCCGATGCCGTACGACGAGGCGATCGCCTTCGCGGCGGGCGAGATCCGGCGCCTCCAGGAGGCGCACGGTAACGCCGCGATCGGCGTCCTGGGGGGCGCGAGCCTCACGACCGAGAAGACGTACCTGCTCGGCAAGTTCGCGCGCGTGTGCCTGAAGACCCCGTACATCGACTACAACGGCCGGCTCTGCATGGTGAGCGCGGGCGCCGCCAACAAGAAGGCGTTCGGCATCGACCGCACGACCAACCCCTGGTCGGACATGGTCGGGACCGAGGTCATCTGGATCGCCGGCTCCAACGTCGCCGAGTGCTCCCCCATCACGACGAACTACGTCTGGCAGGCGCGCGAGCAGGGCGCGAAGATCATCGTCCAGGATCCGCGCATCACCCCCATCGCGCGCACCTGCGATCTGTTCCTCCCGGTGCGCCCGGGGCGCGACGCCGCGCTCTTCGCGGGCGTGCTGCACCTGATGATCGAGAACGGGTGGATCGACCGGGAGTTCATCGCGGCGCACACCGTCGGCTTCGAGCAGGTCGCCGAGTACTGCCGCGCCTTCACGCCGGCGCGCACGGCGGAGGTGACGGGCGTGCCGGAGCGGTCGATCCGCAAGGCCGCCGAGCTGTGGGGCACGGCGAGGTCGAGCTTCCTCCTGCACGCGCGCGGCATCGAGCACCACTCGAACGGCGTGCAGAACGCGCTCGGCACGATCAACCTCGTGCTGGCGTCCGGGCGCATCGGGCGGCCCAAGAGCGGCTACGGGACGATCGTCGGGCAGGCGAACGGGCAGGGCGGGCGCGAGCACGGCCAGAAGTGCGACCAGCTCCCGGGCTGGCGCGACATCTCGAACCCCGAGCACCGGCGGCACATCGCGTCGGTGTGGGGCGTCGACGAGAGGGACATCCCGGGCCCGGGCGTCGACGCGTACGAGATGTTCCGCAAGATCGACGCGGGCGAGATCAAGGGCCTGATCTCGATCTGCTTCAACCCGAAGATCTCGCTGCCCGACAACGAGTTCGTCGCCCGCGCGCTCGACAAGCTCGAGTTCTACGTCGCGATCGACTTCTTCCTGAACGACACGGCCCGGCACGCCGATCTCGTGCTGCCGGGCAGCCTGCAGGAGGAGGACGAGGGGACGGTCACGCAGGTCGAGGGCCGGGTCATCAAGATCAACAAGGCGGTGGACTGCCCCGGCGAGGCGCGCCGCGACTGGGTGATCCTCCAGGACCTCGCGCGCGCGCTCGGGCGGCCGCACGGCTTCACGTTCTCGAGCCCGCGCGAGGTGTTCGACGAGCTGCGGGTCGCGAGCAAGGGCGGCGTCGCCGACTACTCGGGCATCACGTACGAGAAGATCGAGCGGCAGATGGGCGTGTTCTGGCCGTGCTACGCCGAGGATCCGGAGACCGGCCGGCCGACGCCCGATCACCCCGGCACGCCGCGGCTCTTCGAGCGTGGCAGCTACAACCCCGTCGCGCGCGGCGCCGGCCCGTTCTACTTCCCCGACGGCAAGGCGCGCTTCAACGTCGCGGAGTACCGCACGCCGGTCGACGACGTGTCCGAGGAGTTCCCGCTCTTCCTCACGACGGGGCGCGTGGTGAGCCAGTTCCTCTCCGGCGCCCAGACCCGCCGCATCGGCCCGCTGGTCCGGCAGTACCCCGAGCCGCGGATCGAGATCCACCCGCGCCTCGCGGACAAGCTCGGGATCGCCGACGGCGACTGGGCCACGTGCGAGACGCGCCGCGGCGCGATCACGCTGAGGGCCATGGTGGTCACCACCATCCGGCCCGACACGATCTTCATCCCGTACCACTGGGCGGGGCCGAAGAGCGCCAACCGGCTCACGGTCGCCGCCCAGGACCCGATCAGCAAGATCCCCCAGTACAAGGTCTGCGCGTGCCGCGTGCGCAGGGCCGAAGGGGCGCCGGATTACGCGGCGCGCCTCGAACCGCAGCAGTAGCCGCCGAGAGGATCCAGCGATGTCCGTGCCCGCGCACCTCGAGTTCTTCGTCGACGCCACCCGCTGCATCGGCTGCCAGGCGTGCGTCCAGGCGTGCAGCGAGTGCGACACGCACCGCGGCGAGTCGATGATCCACCTGGAGTACGTCCACCGCCCCGAGAGCGTGCAGACGGTGCCGGTGATCTGCATGCACTGCGAGCAGCCGACGTGCGCCGAGGTCTGCCCGGCCGACGCGATCAAGCGGACGGGCGACGGCGTCGTGCAGAGCGCGCGCAAGCCGCGGTGCATCGCCTGCGGCAACTGCGTGATGGCGTGCCCGTTCGGGGTGCCCGAGGTGTACGCCGACCGGCAGATCATGATGAAGTGCGACATGTGCTACGACCGCACGTCGGTCGGGAAGAGGCCCATGTGCGCCACGGTCTGCCCGAGCCAGGCGCTGTTCTTCGGCACGCGCGAGCAGGTGCGCGCCCTGCGCCCGCAGTCGATGCCGACGAACCGGTTCCGCTTCGGGGACCAGACGATCACCACGCGGGTCAACGTGATGGCGCCGCGGGCCGACGCGCCGCCGGCGCACATCGACGTGACGGCGGCGATGGACGAGCGCGCCCGCCCCCGCATGGTGAAGATGCGCGTGCTCCAGGACGATGGCGTCGCCGGGGTGCCGGGCGACGTCGACCCGTTTGCCGAGGTGGAGGTCTAGCCGTGGCCCACGACCCGCAGCGACGTTTTGAAGACGATCTCGCGCTCGATCCGCGGCTCGACACGCCGGGGCGCGAGGGCCTGACGGGGACCGCGCCCGCGAGCGCGTACGCGCCGGCGGCCGAGCCGGACGACGTGACGGTCCCGCCGGACGGGGCGCCGCTCGAGCAGCAGCCGCAGTGGCGCAAGGATTTCCCGATCGACTGGCCGGCCGACCAGCTCGTGGCGCGCCGGGATTTCGCCAAGTTCCTGGTCCTGACGAGCGGCGCGTTCACCGCGGGCCAGGGGTGGATCGCCGCGCAGGATCTCGCGCGGCGCGGGCGCGCTGCCCACCCGCGCGCGCGCATCGCGGCGCTGTCCGAGGTCGCGGCCGGTTCGGCGCGGATGTTCAACTACCCCGGCGAGCACGACCCCTGCTTGCTGATCCGCACCCCCGAGGGCGAGCTCCTGGCCTACAGCCAGGCGTGCACGCACCTCGCGTGCGCCGTCGTCCCGCGGATCGAGGAGGGGGTGCTCCTCTGCCCCTGCCACGCGGGCTACTTCGACCTGCGCACGGGGCGGAACATCGCCGGCCCGCCGCCGCGGCCGCTGCCGAAGATCGAGCTCGAGGTCGTGGACGGCGAGGTCTACGCCGTCGGCGTCGAGAAGAGGACGGTGTAGCCATGAGCGTCGAGCGCCGGTGGACGCGTCAGCAGCGCGGCCCGATCGTGTACGGGATCCTGTGTTTCGTGATCATCCTCGTGGTGCTGCAGCTCTGGCTGCTCACCGCGACGATGAACGCATGGCTCGGCGGGGACGACTCGGTCGTGTGGCCGGGGCTCGCGGCGAGCGCGGGGTGTCTGCTGCTCAACCTCGGCCTGCTGCGGTACCTGTAAAACAGGATGATTCGCATCACCGTAGTGTGCCTTTTAAGCGCTATGTGCTCGTGAGCTTGTTCGTCCTCTGAAATTCATCCTACGCGGTGGAGTACGTCGAGCACCCGATCGACGTGGATTCCTTCGTTGCGGAAGAAGCGCTCCCTTGATCCTGGTTCGACGAGCCATCCCCCGCTGTGATGCAGCGCGACCAGCTGCCAGTCCTTGTTGAAGACCGGCGAACCGGATGAGCCCGGCAGGGTATCGGTCAGGTACTGCACGCGACCGTCGCCCACGTAAGCGACCAGGTTGTGAAAGAACGAGAGCTGTTTCTGCTCACCGCCCGGGTGCTGGATGACGTTGACCCGATCGCCGATCTGAACCCGAGCCGGTTGAAGCGCGATCGTTCCCCACCGTGTGGAGGGCTCGCCTGCGACCTTGACGATCGTGCAGTCGTCATCGCTGGAGGTGGCGAAGAAGGTGCCGGGGTCGAAGCGCAGCTCCTCTGGATCCGCGTCGCGCCCGTCGACCGTTCTTTGATAGTTGAACTGAACGGTCGCGCCCGCCGCGGCTCCCCGGTCCGGTAGGACATGATGATTCGTGACCAGGAGCTCGCCTGGGACGAGAAACCCGGTGCCGAGCGAGCCGTCCGCGACCTGAACGCGCGCGACCGCCCGCTCGCGGAGCGTGCCGATCTGGAGGAAGCTCACGGGAACGAGCGAGCTCTGGGCGCCGAGGATCTTCTCCAGCGCCTGGCCGCCGCTGCCCCGCCACGGGAGCGCGGTGATGCTCGGCCCCTCGGCGTAGCGCACCGGGGCCCCGTCGCGCAGGCGCCTGAGCACCTCGTCCTGTGGGTAGTCCTCGATGGCGCGGTCGAGCACCGCGCGTACCCACCGTCCGCCCCGCTTCTGGGCCTCGTCGAGGACGCTGTACCATGTGAGATCCGCGCGGTTGTGGAAGGCGATCCGGGTCGCGTCGAGCCCGATGTCGGAGAGGAAGCGCCGCACCTCGGCGTCGGATGGGTATTTCCACGAAAGGGCCTCTCGCAAAGTACGTATCGCGTCACGGGGGAGATCGTGGTTCGTCATGGTCCTCGTCCTTCGTCGGTCCACACCGTCATGCCCGTCGCGTTCATGCCGGAACGCGCGTTTCTCAGCGATCGAGCTTCTGCGCGAGCTCCAGGAGGACGTCGTCATCGGGGTATTCTCTGAGCGCGCAGCGCACGAGACCTGCGAGACGGTGTCGCTTCCTCGCCTCCTCGACGATGGCGTGCCAGATGTCGAGGATGCTCCCGACGATCGTGACACCCCGCAGGGGGACGTCGGCGTCCTTCACGACGCGCCGCGCGGCGTGCTCGGTGTCGTAGAGGCCGGTCAGCGTGTCTCGCAGGCGGAAGATATCGTCTCTGGAGAGAGCAGGTCCTCGCCTGGTGCTCTCCCGTGCGAGGGGCGCGGTCGTGTGCAACCCGTCGGCGATCATCCAGAGATTCCCTTCCTCGTCTCCGGCGCAAAACAGCCCGGATGCCGCCGCGATGCATCGAAACCACGATGTCCCGACCAGCGTGCCGAGGGGCCGCCCGGTCTTCAGGCAGAAGGCCCGCACCGTCTCATCCTCGGACGCCGTGATCACGCGCGCGCCGTCCGGCGAGACCGCGCAGCCGAAGACGCGCCGCGTGTGGTCGGGGATCCCGCGGAGATAGCGCCAGCTCGGCAGCTCGCGCACCTCGATCAGGCCGTCGGCGCGGGCGAGCACCACGCGCCCGCCGTCAGGCGTCATCGCTCCGGCGAGGAGCCCGCCCGTGAGGCGGATCGACGAGGGGGCGCGGGAGGCGTCGCCGAGGTGCCACAGCTTCACCGTGCCGTCTCGAGAGAACGACAGCAGCCGCGTCCCGTCCGGCGTCAGCGCGATGCCGTCGATCGGGCCGTCGTGCGCGCCGAGCTGCGAAGGCTGATCGAGCGTGGACCCGGATCGGAGCCACAGCGCGCCGTCGTGTGAGGCGGTGATCATCCGCCCATCGGGGAGGAACGCGCAGCCGCTCACGAGCTTCTGGTGCGCCTTGGTCGTCTCCACACGAACCTCGGAGCGGCCGAGATCCAGCTGGAACAGCAGCACGCCGCCGTCCCGCGCGCCGGCGAGCACGCGCCGCCCATCCGGAGAGACCGCGCAGGCCGTCACCAGATCGGCGTGCCCGGCCAGGGTGGCGCGGCACCCGCCGGTCGCGGTGTCCCAGAGCTTGAGGAGCCGGTCCTCCGACGCCGAGACCGCGAGGCGTCCGTCGAGGGTCATCGCGGCCGCGGTGACCGGCGCTGCATGCCCGTCCTGGGCCATGAGGCTCTCTGGGCCTCCGAGCTCCCACAACCTGGCCGAGCGGTCGTGCGACGCGGACACCATGCGGCGGCCGTCCGACGTCGCGGCGCACGCGGAGACCGCGTTTGCGTGCGCCGCGAGGCGCAGGATGCGGCGCTCGGCGGCGAGATCCCAGACGGCGATCGCGCCGTCCGCCATCCCGCAGAGCAGGTGGCTGCCCCACGGCAGGATCGCGAGCGCGTCCACGCGACCCTGGCACGCGCCGACGCGCTGGACGCAGCGGCCGGTGGCGAGATCCCAGCGCGAGAGCGTGCCGTCCCCACTCGCGGCGAGCACTTGCTCGCCGCCCGGCATGAGGGCGAGCGCGGTGATCCACCCCTGCTCCGTGGCCTGCTGCGAGGGCGCGCGCCCCTCGCTCACCGGGGAGAGCTCCTGCAGGAACGCGCCTGATGCGAGGTCCCAGACGAGCACCCGCGCGTCCCGCGAGCCGGAGACGAGCTGCCCTGCGGGGGTCGTGATGCACGCCGTCACGTAGTCACCGTGCCGTTCCAGCCTGTGGACGACCTGGAGCGAGCTCCTGTCCCAGAGCGTGAGAGCCCCGTTATCCGAGCCGACCACGAGCGTCCGGCCGTCGTGGCTGACCGCGCAGGCGGTCGCCCAGCGCCCCTGGTTGGTGAGCTCGCGGACGCAGTGACCCGTGGTGAGGTCCCAGAGCCGCGCTGTCATGTCGATGGACGTCGACAGGGCGAGCCTGCCGTCGGGCGTGAACGCGCAGCCCGTGAGCTCGTCGCTGTGCCCTTGCATCGTCGCGAGCACCTCGCCCGAGACGAGCCTCCAGTAGCGCAGCGTGCGATCGGCCGAGGCCGACAGGGCGCTGCGTCCGTCCGGGCTCACGACGCACGCGACGATCGCCTTGGTCGGCTCGGAGAACGTGCGCAGCGGCGTCGGTCCGAGGCGCACCCCGTGCAGCAGGCGCAGCGGGGGCAAGTTCCCCTCGAAGTGAAGCATCCGCGCGATCTCTTCGGGCGGCCACCCCGCGCAGCGCAGGCGGTTGTAGAGCAGCGAGGGGAGCAGTCCCTGCTCGCGGTACGCAGAGAGCCGGCTCGCCTCCGCGCGCACCGCGGCGAGCACGGCCGTGAGATCGAAGGTCGCGCTGCCTTCCGAGGCGCCGATCACGGCCTCCAGGTCCCGCTCGATGGCGTTGACGTCCAGCTCGCGGCACTTCGCGTCCAGATAGCTGATGTCCACGCACAGGCGTTGCGCGCCGGCCACGTCGCGCGCTTCGATCCGGTGCATCACCGCGTGACGGAGGGCGTAGCGCCGCCCGGACGGATCCCCCTCGTCGGGCGGCCACGCTGCCAGCGCGCCGACCAAGTGCCGGTGGTGGTCACGGATCACGCGTGCTCCCAGTTCATCGACGAAGACCTCGCGCACGCGCTCGTGACGGAGCCGGTAGCCGAAGTGGCCGTCGTGCCAGAGCGCCGGCTCCTTGCGCAACAGGTGGAACGTGGCGCGCAGGAACTCGTCGATCTCGGCGGTCGTCGGATCGCCGCTGAGCAGCTCGCCGAAGACGTGCGGCGGGAGCGCCTCGCGCGCGGCGCATGCGAGGCCGAGGCCCTTGAGGATGAGCGCGCGTCGCGCGTTACCCAGTGCGCGGAGCTCATCGAAGATCTGGCGCAAGAAGGGGAATAGCCCCTGCGAGATGCGCGCCGCCGTGCGCCGCGCCGGCGGCTGGCCGGCGAGCCAGTCGCATATCCCGCTCGCGTACAGCATATTCCCTTGCGCGCAATCCACGATCCGGTCGATGAGCGCAGCGTCGAGCGGCGGGGTGAGAGATCGCGCGCGCTGCTCGCAGATCGCTCGGCACGCCGCCTTGTTGGAGGTGGCCCACTCGTCATCATCGAGGTCGAGCGTGCGCGCGCGCTCGAGGCCGCCCATCCAGTTGTCCCGGCGGTACATCGGCCGTGAGGCGCAGAGGACCACGACGCCCTTCGGCGGCACGCGCGGCAAGTAGCGCGGCAAGAGGCTCTTCCCGGTGCGGTCCTTCGCCGCCTCGTCGAGCCCGTCGATCACGAGGACGAGCCTGTCCCCTTGCGGCACGAGCCGGCGCTTCGAGAGGCGCCACAGCAGCTCGCCGAGCCGGGTCTCGATCGGCTGATCAAGGCTCGCCTGCTCCGCGTGGATCCGCTCGATCTGCGCGCAGAGGCTGTGCACCACCGCGTCGGGCCGATCCCAGCCGTCGCGATCGCGCCGTATGAAATGGTGCGGTGTCTGCGGGGGCAACAGCTCCAGCAGGCGATTGATGATGGCGCTCTTGCCGGCGCCGGGGCTCCCCAGGAAGAGCACCCACCCGCCGATCGGCGCGCGGTCCTCGATCAACGAGAGGAGCCTCTCGACCACGTTGTCGCGCCCGAGCAGCTCGCCGTGCCTGGATCGTTCTTCATCGAAATCGTTGATCGCGCCGCTCACTGTCTCACTCCTCACGCCGATGGGGCCAATGGATGCGAACGATAGAAACCGTGCACCTCGCGCTCGACCGCGAACGCTCAGCGACCGGCGTCGCGCGGGCGGGGCCTCGCGAGCTTCAGGATCTCACCCTCCGGGACCTGCTCGGCGCGCAGCAGCGGGACATCCCTCTTGAAGGCGGTCACCCGACCATCCTGGAGCAGATGAAACTCGCCGGCTTCCTGGCCGGGGATGCGGGCGCTGACATCGACGCGGGCGTCGCTCAGGAGTGGCTTCATCTTGTCCAGCGCCGTCTGCTGGGTCACCCGACCTACGAACCAGCTCCGGAGGTTGTCCCGGCACCGGTAGTCGAGGTCTCCTGGGCTCTGGGTCGCGAGCAGGACGCCGAGGCCGCCGGAGCGCGCGCGGCGGAGGAGGTTCTCCATGGGGGCCTTGGTCGCTGGCTGCGACTGCGCTGGCAGGTACAGGTCGGCCTCGTCGAGCAGCACCACCGCCCTCAGGTGGGGTGACGGCGCGCGGTTCACCCAGCGGCTCAAGGCGAGCAGGAGCTGCGCGACCCAGAAGAGGACGCGCGCGCTGTCGCCCAGGAACTTCGTGCTGACGATGCTGAGCCGCGTCTTCCCGGGCAGCGCGTGCGGGCCGAGGCCGAGCAGCAGCTCGGCGTCGAGCGCTTCGCCGTCCATCGACAGCAGGTCCGCCGCGTTCAATTTGAGCACCTCGAGGTCGTGCACGAGATCCTTGAACAAGCGTGTATCGAGCCGCCCGAGCGCGGTGACGAGGGCCGAGTCCTCGTTCGCGATGAGCTCGATCAACGACGCGATGTCGAGCTTGCGCGAGGCGCCGTGCGCCGCGAAGAGCTGGAAGGCCTGAACGAGGATGGTTCGATGCGCCTTGTCCCTCCGTGTCGATTTGTAACCGAGCATGTCGCCGAGCGCGTGCGCCGCGTAGCCGGCGGCCTGATCGCGTTCGAGGTCCGGGAGCGCGTCGATCCCGTCCGGCATGAGCGAGAGGGCGAGCTGGCGGCCTCCGCGGTGGCCTGGCGTGAAGAGCGCGACGTCGAGCTGCTCCGCGAGCGCCCGTCGCCGCGCCTCGAGCGCCTCGTCCGGGGGCGGGAGGGTGAAGACTGCCTGGCGCGCGTAGCCGCAGAGATCCCCCTTGCGGTCGATGAGGATGGCCGGAATGCCGTGGAGCAGGAGCTGCTCGATCAGGTTCAGCGCCAGGGTGGTCTTGCCGCTGCCGGTGCTGCCAAGGAAGGCGGCGTGCGACGTGAGCTGCGCGGCGTCGAACGTGAGCCTGTGAGAGACGAGCTCCCCCGTGGTGCCGAGCGTGAGGGAGAGCGGCTCCCGCGGGGCCGCTCCGTCCGATCGGCCGGAGGGCGCGCCGTCGGGGCCGGCGGCGGGGGGCGCCGCAGCGTCGATCGCGTGCGACGTATCGAACGCCGACGGGGCAGCGCTCCGCGACCGTGGCGTCGGAGCGGACGACGGGCGCTTGTGCTCGAACCGGTCGAGGCGGTCGAGATCCAGGACGTCGATGACCGGCAGCAGCCGCGAGATGTGGTTCTCCTCTCGCAGCCAGTCTGCGAAGTGCTCGCGCTGCGCGTGGGCCTCGTGGAACCTGTGAAATGCGGCGAGCGTGCGCTGATCGCTCTCCTCGAACACCGCCTTGCGGCCCCCGCTCTTGAGGATCTCTGCGAGCGCGACATGGACCTGCGTGTTCGGATTGCGCGGGAACTCACCGCAGCGGAGCAGCGCGAGGGTCCGTCGCTTGGCGCGCTTGCGCGCGTCCTCGAACTGGGCCCGGAGCCCGCCCCCTTGCGGTGCCCGGTTGCAGACCACCACGAGGATCTGCTCGACCAAGCGCGGCGCTCCGTCCGGGCTCGAGACCCGGACGTCGATCTCGATCGTCTTGCCGCACGGCCGGGCCTCGAAGTGAATGCCAGTCCCGATCTCCTCGGCGCAGTGGTTCACCGCCCACGCGAAGAGGATGGCGAGCTCGGCGTCGTCCGCGGACGGGTCGTCCTGGAACTGTGCCAGGAAGTCGTTCCACTCCTGCTCGAGCTTCTCCTTGGCCGCGCGGCTGCCCCGATCGGCGGGCGCTACGGGCCCTGCGCTCGGAGGAGAGCTCGGCCCCCACGACGCCACGATCCGCCCGGCGTCGATGCACGCCTCCCGAAATGCGTGGCACTCGTTGAGCACCGCGCGGACGCTGAGCCCCGAGAGCTGCTCCACGAAGTCCCGTGGGATCGGGTAGAGGGGGTCGAGCGCGCCGTCCGCCGGCGGGTGGCCCGCGGTCTCGTAGAGGTAGGCGAGCCGCTTCTGGATGATCGGCGCGACCTCCTCCTTGCGCCTCTCCGCGACCAGGTGGGCTGGCGCGGGGTCGCGCTCGATGCGATCGAGCGTCGACCGGGTGAGGCGGGCGCGCATCGTGGCGTAGTAGTCGTGGAGGCAGGCGATCACGATGATGGACGAGGGGACCTGGTCGGCGACCGCGCAGAGCGAGGACATGACCCGCCGGAACAGCGACTCGGCGTCGTTGACGCGGTACGAGTCCTCGAACTGGTCGACGCAGAGGACCAGAGCGCGGGAGTCGCACGCCCACATCAAGCGGCCGAGCTCCTCGACGAGGCGCTGCGCGTCCTCCTCTTCGCGCTTCGGCGAGAGACCCCCGAGGAGCCGCTGCTCCCGCTCCGAGAGCACCTCGCAGCGCAGGTACTTGATCACGCGCTTCTTCAGCGCCGGATCTTGCCGCTGCAAGTAGAGCAGGGCGCGGACGAGATCGAGGTCGAGATCGGCGTAGCGGGGATGCTTGATGAGCTTGTCGGCGGCGCGCTCCACGAGCTCGACGACCGCGTCCGCGTCGAGATCTTCGCGGTCGTTCAAGGCATGGATGGCCTCCGGATCATTGCAGCGGGCCGCGACCGCGTTGGAGAGCCGGAGCAGCCCCGAGCCGGTCCCGAGCGTCTCGTAGTAGGTCTGGTCGAGCGAGTCGATCAGGTTGCTCACCAGGTACCGGCTGTAGCTCGTGACCGCCGTCGTCATTTGCATGTAACCGACGAATCCGAGCCCGTTGTGGTGAACGTGGTTGCGGAATGCGCGCACGAGGTGCGTCTTCCCGCTGCCGGACTCGCCGAGGAGCAAGAGGATGCGGCCCGCGTCGAGGCCCGGCGGGGTCGTCACCTGGGTGAGCAGCCGCTGGAACGCGGTGCGGGCCCCCTCGTGCACGGACTCGACATCGAACGGGTCCTCGCGCCAGATCTGCCCGCGGTGCTCCACGGAGTGGAACACGTCCTTCTTCGCAGTCGACAGGAACACGTCGAGCAGGGCGTCCTGCTTCGTCATGGTTCACCCCTTCTCCCAGTTGCTCGTCGACGCCGGCGGCGCCCGCTCCGCGCGGCGCTCGCCGGCGCGCCCCACGTCAGATGCGCACGAAATGGAACGTCGTGCTGAGGTATCGCGTCTCCGAGGCGTCGACATCGGCCGGCTCCATCGCCTCGACCAGGTCGGCGCGGTTGAGCGCCAGGAGCCCGCTCCGGTGGGCGGAGACCAGCCGGGCCTTGAACGCCTCCGCGTCGTCGATCGCGACGCCTTCCTCGACGAGGCGTCGGAGGACGTGCGAGATGAAGACCTTGTTGTCCCCGAAGCGCCCGCTCTTCGAGGCCCGCGCCGCCTCGATCACCCGCGCGGCGAAGGTGGGCTCGTCGGCGGGCAAGGCGGCTGTCTGTGGAGCGAGCAGGCCGCGCGCGCTCGTGGCGAGGGTCGAAGCCTTTCTCACGAGCAGGTCGATCACCTGTCTCAACGTGGCCTGCGCCGGCGCGTCGGCCAGACGGCCCAGCAGCACGCGCATGACGGCCTCCAGGGTGAACGGCTCTGCCGTCGTGACCCCGATGGCGCTCCAGGCGACCGCGCCGAGCACCCGCGCGAGCGCGGGGGTCGTACCCAGGTCGAGGTGAAAAGCGCCGACGAGAAGCGCCGCGATGCGCGCGGCGTCCGCCGGGGGTATCTCGATGACGATCTCCCGCGAGCTCGCCGCCGCCGACACGTCCTCGTCGAGCCTGCGCGCCGTCAGGTTTTTCTTGATATCCCTCCAGTTCTCCGCCTTGCTCTTGTGGTGCTGCGGTAGACAGAGGATCGCGCGAATGACTCGTTCGCCGTCACGGGTGAGTTGATACGAGGCCTTCCTCACGCGCTTGACGAGACCGGCTTGCTGGAAGCCGATGAGCTCGTTTTCGATGAGTCGGCTCGGCTCGATGTGGCTTCCTTTCGCCTTCAGGGGTAATTGTAGCGTCTGCGCGATCGCGTACGGCGTGTAGCCATTGGATCTGCAGAGGAGCCGGCCAAGGACACTGGCGCCCAAGCCGGAGATCGCAACCTGTTCGCTGGCGCTCATCGATTGACCTCCGTCTCCCTTGTGTTCGGCCGCACAGCGCGGCGGTCTGCGCGCTCGCGAATGAGCTCCCACGCGTCGGTCGGCTCGAAGTGATACCGCACCTGCTTCGGCTCGACGCCGCCCGCGAAGCGCCCGCGCAAGGCTTCCAGGAGGGCCATCGCGTCGGCGCGCTTCTGGTCGATCCGGCCCTCTCGCACGAACTCCCGCAGCGCCGCCGTCTGCGCGCGCTGCACGCCCTCCTCCTCGGCGCGTCGCAGGAGAATCGGATAGCAGCGGTCTGGATAGAACAGCCCCCGGGCCAGCGCCTCCAGCCGCTCGCGCGTCGCGGCCGGGATCACGCCGGCTCGCTCCGCGGCGCCCAGGGTGGCGCGGAGGTTCACGAGCGCCTCGCTCAGCGGCCGATAGCCGCCTTCGGCGGGCGCGTGGGCCACGGCGACCTCGTCGTCGGCGTCGAGCTCGCCGCGCGCGTACCCTTCGTAGATGGCGCCCACGCCCTCCATGCCGAAGAGCGAGAGCTCGGCCGCGCGGAGCGCCCCCATGCTCGCGGCGCCGAGCACGTGGATCCCCTGCGCCATGGCCCAGAGGATCTCCTTGTGAGACACGGAGGGGACGCGGTCGAAATAGCCGTCGATGAGGCCGATGGCGACGGGCTTGTCCAGCGCAGCGCGGTAGACGTCGCCCTGGGCGGCGGGCGGCAGGAAGACGGCGTCGATGTGCCGCGCGCCCTCGTCCGCCGGGAGGGTGGGACCTGTGAAGATGCAAAGGGTCATGATCTGCGCTCCGAGAGGCGCCGCTGCGCGCGCGCGCCGGGGATGTAGCCAGGGATGTCGTCGAGCGGCTCGAGGCCGGGGATGACCACGCGCACCACGGGGATCTCGAGCTCGGGACGGGTGAGATCGACGGCCACGACCTGATGGAGGTCCGCCCCCCGGAGGCGGTCGAGCTCCCAGCCGAGGTCGTCCTCGAGCGTCTCGCCCGCGTGATCGGGCGCGTCGTCGAAGCTGCACCGAGGAGGAGCGGCGCCGTGCGCCTCCAGGAACGCGTGCGCCGCGCGGAGATCGTCGTCCGGCCCTTGGCCGTGGGCGCGGACGTCGTCGCGCGCGCCGGTGATCACCGTCAGGCGGCTCTGCGCCGCCTCGGTGATCGCGCGTGCGAGCGCCACGCCGCGCGCAGGATGGCAGCCGAAGCCGACCATCGGCGCGATCGGCCGGTGCGGGTTCGGCGTGCGATCCACGAGCGTGCAGCAGAAGACCGGGATGCCGATGTCGGAGGTGACGTGCCAGACGAAGGCGCGGACATTGGCGCGCTCCACCTGGTCGAGCAGGTCGCGGCAGGCCGGGTCGTCCACCGTGCAGAGATCGAGCCGTGTGCGGCCCCTCTCGTCGTCGCTCGACAGCTTCCACAGCGTGGCGGCGTCGCGCTCGACGAGCTCGCAGATGGCGTGGCTCAAGGCCTCCAGCGGGTGGTTGCCCGAGGCGAGCCCGTTCGAGCTCATCACGAGCGCGCCGCTCGCCGCCAGGAGAGGAAGCGCGTAGTCCGTGTGGACCACCTCGAACGGCGTCCACGTCGGCGCGCCCGTGACGAGATCGATGCCGGCGACCCAGAACAGGCGGAGATGGTCGTGCAGGTGACCGGTGGACAGGCGGGGCAGGCCCTGCACGTCGATGAGCCGATGCCGGAGGCGGAGCTCGCTCAGGGTGCCGAGCTTGAGCGGGAGCTCGATGCGTTCGGCGTGCCAGTGCTCGATCGACTCCATCACCCCCGAGGCGCGCGCGGCGGCCAGGGTGAGGCCCTTGCCCTGCGCGGCCGCGATGGAGCGCGCGTTCGGGCGGATCGCCATGACCACCGGGATGCCGAGCGTGTCGAGGCCCGTGACGTCGGCGATCCGGGTGATGCCCAGCGCAGGGAGGAAGGGCTTGACACGATCGAGCGTCTCGTCCGGCGAGATGATGCGGTGGGTGCCGGCGACGAATCGTTTGGCCGCCGCCGCCGGGCGACTCGACCTTCGCTCGTCAACCGAGGTTTTCTGGTGGATGGTCATGGCGTCTCCCGTTCACCGCTTAGCGCTTGAAGCGCGACAGGTTGAGGACGTAGCAGTTGATCCCTTCAGGGACGGCCATGGGGGGCATGAGGTTGGCAGGCAGCCCCTCGTCCTCGGGGTCGGGGCTCATGGAGAGGAAATTCTTGCGGTGCAGGTTCTCGAGCAGGAGCAAGACGTCCTTGGTCGTGTCGACGAACCGGGGCCGCACGGGGGGATGCGCGACGAACCGGCTCCAGGTCTGGCACCGGACGACGTAATAGTCGCCGTCGCGTGTCTCGAGGCGCGCGCCGCCTTCCGCCATGACCGCGCCGCCCTTGGCGCAGATCACGAGATCGTAGGGCGCGAGCCCCCGCGCGCGCGTGCCCGTCGACCAGGGCCCGTCGACGACGAGATCGTCGTCCGCCGCCTCGGGGAGGTTCTTGATGTTGCCCTCGCAGATCACGTAGACCCCGACCTCGCCCTGCAGGAACTGCACGAACGTGCCGGGCTTGCCGGACTGCCGCAGCGCCGCGACCTTCTCGCGGATCTCGGGCGGGATGTCTCCTTCCGGCCACCGGTTCTCCGGGCTCGCCCAGGCGCCGGACTCGAGTTGATACAGGGGCTCCGTCTCCCGGTTGATGGTGAAAAGAATGCCTCTTCGATCGTTCGTGAAAGGGATCTCGTTGGACATGTTCAGGCTCCGTTCTGGTCGTCGTCAGGTCATGCGGGCACACGTCACCGCGTCCCCGTCGCAGGCGGATGCCGCGGCGCGGTCGAGGTGTCGTGAGGAGGTGTTCAGCCGGCCGTCAGCTCACGCGTAGTTGCGGTGGCGGGCTCCGCGGAGCGCCAGCTTGAGGGTGCGGAAGGCGCGGACCCTGCCGTCGTCGAAGGCGCGCAGGGCGTGCCCCAGCAGGGCGGCGAGCCGCCCGGGCAAGCGTTGCTGCCGCGGGTCGAGCACCGCGCGCGCCTCGGCGATGGCGCCGTCCAGGCGGCCTCGCTCCAGCGCTATCCAGCAGAGCGGCAGTCTCGCGAGCCACTCGAAGGGGTAGACGAGGGGCAGCGCGTTCCAGAGCGCGAGGGCCTCCCGGCCAGCCTCCTCGGCCCGCGCGAGATCGCCGCGCCGGAGCGCGCACCACGACAGGTTGGCCAGGGCGGCTCCGGCGTACTCCCGCACGTTCTCCGCCTTCGCGAGCTTCAGGCTCTGCTCGGCCCAGTGCCTGGCCGCGTCGACGAGACCTCGTTTCCGCTGGATCAGCGAGAGATAGGTCAAGCAGCGCGTCTGGATCTCGAGATCGCCGCTCGGCCGGGCGATCCAGAGCGCCTCGCTCAGCTCCGTGTCGGCTCGATCGAGCTCGTCGCCTAGCAGCAGGATGATGCCGAGGCTCACGCGGGCGCTCAGCACCCAGTGCCCGTCAGGCGCCTCGCCGGCGGCCTCGTACGCCGCGACGCACGCCGTGGCATACCCCACCGTATCGACGGACGCCGCGAAGCGATCGCGGAGGATGCCCTGCTGCGTCAGCGCGTGCAGGTAGTGGGCGCGCTGCAGCGCGTTGCCATGGGCCGCGATCGCGGGGCGCACGGCCTCGATGAGCGCGCCCAGGCCCTCACGATCGGCGAGCCAGTAGCACACCGAGATGCGGTCGAGGTGGAGCTGGATCCAGGCGTGCGACCAGGCCTCGGCGTCGCTGCTCGCCGGCTCGGGCGGCGCGCGCAGCGCGGCCTCGGCCTGCGCGTAGCTCTCGAGCGCCTCGGCGTGCTCGTGTCGCATCTCCCAGGTCTTGCCGATCTTGCGGTGGAGCTCGGCCGCGTCGATCGGAGAGGGCGTCGCGGAGAGCGCCGCGCTGTAAGCATGACGGGCCATCTCCTGCCACCCGAGGAGCGCGAGCACATCGCCGAGCCTCTCGTTCAGCCTCGCGAGGCGTTCAGGCGTGGCGCCCGCGTTCGTGAGGGCGTCGATCGCCGAGCGGAGGAGCCGCACCGCGTCGCGGTACGCATAGACCGCGACGGCGCGCGCCGCGGCGCGCTCGAACGCGACGCCGGCCCTGTCGTGGAGGCCCGCCCCGGCGAAGTGCCGCCCGAGCACGTGCGCCACCTCCGGCGCCTCGCCGTAGAGCGCCTCGATCGCCTCTCCGGCGCGCCGGTGCAGCGCGGCTCTCGTCCCATCGTCGAGCCGCCGGTACGCCATCTCGCGGAGCTGGTCGTGGACGAAGCGCAGCTCGCCCGTCTCTGTTTCCTCGAGGATTCGCCTCGCCCTGAGCTCCCGGAGCGGCTCGGCTGCGGCGTCTTCGCCGCCCGGGGCGACGAGGAGGCGCGCGTCGCCGAGATCGTGCCCCAGCACCGCTGCCCACGAGGCGAGCGCTCGGGCCTCCGCGTCGAGCAGGTCGAGCCGTCGCGCCAGGAGCTCGTCGAGGGCGCGCGGCATCGGCAGCGCGAAGGGCGGATCGGCGCCCTGCTGTGAGAAGGAGAGCTGCCCGTCCTCGTCACGGCGCAGGATTCCCTCGTCGAGGGCCGCGCGCAGAAACTCCGCAACGAAGAACGGATTGCCGTTGGCATTGTGGATCAGCGCGTCCAGTACGGACTGAGGCGGTCGGATCGAGGACAGCATGCCGGCGACCATGGCGTCGATGTCCCGCGGGGTCAGCTTTCCGAGTTGGATCGGCGTGACGCTGGAGGAGCGCATGAGGCTCTCGATCTCGTCGCGCATCTCCTCGATGCGGCAGGTAGCCACCACCAGCACGCCGGCGCGCTCGTCGGGCTCGGCCTTCGCGAGCGCGTCGAGAACGGCCAGGGTGAGATCGTCGGCCCACTGCAGGTCGTCCAGGAAAAGGAGGAGCGGCATGGGTTGGGCCAGCGCGCGGAGCGTCTCCAGCACCGCGGAGACGAGACGCTTTCTCGCCTGCGAAGGGGGCAGCGGCGGGGCCGGCGCGGGTTGCCCGTGGTGGTCCGCGAGCACCCCGAGCTCCGGCACAAACGTCGCGAGCGCTCCGAGGTTCCCGCCGAACAGCCGGGCGGCCTCGCTCGTCGAGGTGAGCGCCTGGGCGAGCGCGGCCAAGAGCGCCGGACGGAGCGGGTGCAGCGGCGCGGCCATGGCGGCCGCCGCGGCCGCCTCGCCGGCGCCGGGCGCGACGCAGCTCCCGGTCAGCACGGTGAGCGGCAGGTGCTGGCCCATCGCCCTGTGGTGCTGGTCACGCGCGAGCCGGGGCAGCTCGCGCGCGAGCCGGGTCTTGCCGGAGCCGCTCTCCCCCAGCACGAGCGCGATGCCGCCGCGCCGTCGCAGCGCGGCGTGCCGGACCATCTCGACCATCATGGCCAGAACATCGGCCCGCCCGGCGAACACCGGCCGGTACAGGTACGGTCGCGGCCGCGGCTCCGGCCACGGTTCGGGCGCCGCGCCGAGCGCGACCAGCCGCGTGGCGACATCGACGGCGTACTGGATGCGATCCTTTGCGTCCTTCTCCAGGAGCGCGAGGATGAGGTCTTCGAGCCCCGCGGGGAGGTCTGGAACGAAGATCGAGGGGCGCAGGGGCGGCTCGATGACGTGCTGCTCCAGGACGGACCGCGCGCCGCCGACGAAGGGGGGGCGCCCGGTCACGCACTCGTACAGAAGGCACCCGAGCGCGTAGAGATCGGCGCGCCCATCGACGATCCCCTGCTGGATCTGCTCGGGGGCCATGTAATGGGGCGTGCCGCCGTGGCTAGTCGCGCCGAGCTCCTCGCGGCCGGCGCCGCCGAAATGGGCCGCGATCCCGAGGTCGAGCAGCACAGGTCGGCCGTCGCCCTGGAGGAAGATGTTCGACGGCTTGAGGTCGCGGTGCACGAAGCCCTCGCCGTGCAGGTAGGCGAGCGGCGCGCAGAGGCGCCGGATCAGCGTGAGCGTCGGTCCGAGCGGGCGCGCAGCGGCGGCGGCCGCGATCGCCTCTCGGCGGCGATCGGCGTCAGCCGCGGCGGCGTGACCCGCGGGGTGCGCGACGATGGTCGCCGCGAGGCGCGGGTTGCCGCTGGTCGGGTGGGGGGCCTGGAGATGGGCGCACAGCGTGCGTCCTTCGAGGAGCGGCATCGCGATCCACGGCACCCCGTCGGCGATGTCCGCGTCGAGCAGGCGCACGATGTCCGGGTGACGAAGGCGGCGGAGCGTCTCGATTTCGAGGCGCAGCGCGGCGACGTGCTCGGGATCGGTCGCGCAGCGCGCCGTCTTGATCGCCGCCTTCGCGCCAGTCTCGACGTGCTCCGCGCGAAACACGACGCCCATCCCGCCGCCGCCGATGCGATCGAGCAACCGGTAAGGGCCGAGCGCGTGAGGTCTCTTCTTCCCGTTGCCACCGCCCATTCCATGCGCCTTCATCGCGAGTTCGAAGCGTACCGCACCGCCGGCGGATGCCTTTCGCACAATCCGCCTTGTCGCGCGCGGTTCACGCGGCGGTTGCGGCCGGGGTCGGGCTTTGGTGCGTTCGCTGCTCGCGCTCACGTCAGGAACATCAAGCACGTCGCGTGCCGAGCTCATGTCACCGAGGTCGGACGTGAATCGGGGCGGTTTTGTCGGCGCGTTCCCCGTGCGCTGGCCACAAATGGCCTCGGCCTGGCCTCGTCCGGCCGGGAGCTGGCCAGATCTGGCCTATCGCTTCGGACGCTTGATGCCGAGCTCCTTCATCCATCGCGTGAGCGTGCGGCGCGCCATCCCGAGGTGCTCCGCCGTCTTGGCGATGTCCCCCCCTGTCGCGCGAAGCGCGTCCGTGATCGCTCGCGTATAGAACTCATTGGCCCGGTCCTCGAGGCTCCCGCCCTTCGTTGGTCCGCTCGTGTCGGTCTGGAGCGGCGCGTCGAGAGCGGAGCCGGCGACGTCCGCGCGCGACTCCGACGCATGCAGCCATGAGGGGAAATCTTCCGGCGTCAGCAGATCGCCCTCGGACATGGCGACGGCGCTCGCGATGGCGCCGCGCAGCGCCCGCACGTTCCCGGGCCACCGGTGCGCGCGGAGCAGGACCATCGCGTCGGGGGCGATGCCGCGCGGCCTCGAGGCGCCTTCGCGTGCCTCCGCGAGGAAGCGCATCGCGAGCTCCTCGATCTCGTCCCTTCGCTCGCGGAGCGGCTTGACGGTCAGCTCGATCGTGTTCAGCCGGTAGTACAGATCCTCGCGAAAGCGACCGTCCGTGATCATCGCCCGCAGGTCGCGGTGTGTCGCTGCGATGATCCGCACATCGACGTCGATGGCCTTGCTCCCACCGATAGGGCGGATCTTGCGCGTGTCGATCGCACGGAGGAGCTTCGCCTGGGCATCGGGCTTGAGCTCGCCGATCTCGTCGAGGAAGAGGGTTCCTCCGTCGGCCTCCCTGAAGCACCCCGGCCGTGAAATGGCGCCGGTGAAGGAGCCTGCTTCGTGGCCAAAAAACTCGCTCTCGACGAGCGTCTCGGGGATGGCCCCGCAGTTGATGGGCACGAAGGGTCTGTCTCGTCGCGAGCCTTCCCTGTGGATGTAGCTCGCGACCACCTCCTTGCCCGTGCCGGTTTCACCATAGAGGAGCACGGGCTCGTGCCGCGACGCCGCGCGCTGGGCCTTGTGAAACAGATCCTGCTGGTTCCCGCCGATGATCGGGGCGTCTGGGGCGCTCACGTCGCCCTTCCACCCACGACCTGTCGGCGCGAGCACCACAGGGCGCTGCGCGCTCGCGGCGCCGGCAGCCTTCCGCGCCGCCTCGACGAGCTTATGGGACGAGCTCCCGCCGTCCGGATGAAGGGCCACGCCCACGCGGCGAGCCTCCCGCTGGTTGCTCTCGCCGAGCGCGAGCTGGTGCGCTGTCTGACGGGCCTTGTCGCCGCTCGTGTCAGGTAGCAGCATCAGCAATGTATCAGCCGGACCGAGGGCGATGTGCTTGATCTCCGGGGAGCCCTCCCTGAGCCGCAGCGCCCATCTCCCGGCCTTGTCTCGCGCGTTGTCCGCCCTCCCGAGCTGAACCGCGAGCACCGCGACGCTCCGGCCCAGCTGCTGCGCGCGCGCGATCTCCCAGTCGAGCTCTCGATGGAACTCCTCTTCTCGAAGCACGGGAGGCATGCCGAGGGGGCCGACGGCAACCACGTGCGCCGGGACGTTTCCCAGCATGACCTCGCCTCCCGGCGCGATCGCGGTGGGCTCCTGGACACGGCGGTCCCTGATCCATGTCCCGTTGGTGGACCCGAGATCCTCCACGAGGACGGTGCCGTTCACGAACCGGAACAGCGCGTGGCGCTGGGACAGCGAACGCTCGGGGACGCAGAGGTCCGCCGGCGGCGCGTGCCGGCCCACGACGACCTCGGGCCGCCCCTCGGCGAGGTGCGCCAGCTCGACGCCGCCGCGATAGAAAAACAGCACCGACACGCCCCTCGGTCGCGGCGGTGGCGCTGGCGGCCCGCCGCTTCCGTCCAGGAGTCTTTCGGTTCTCGTGTCGTTCGGTCCGTCGTCGTATCGCTGCTCGTCCATGGCAGTTCCCTCGTGAGCGCGGCAAGCGCTGTCAACACGACGCCGACGCTCGCCAAGCCCGATTCACTCCCCCGGCGCGCTCGCCCCGAGGTCGCTATCGTCTGCGAATCCTGCCATCGGTTGCAATCCCCTCTCTCCGAGCTCTGGCCTTTCGTTCTGTGCTTGCCCGCGACGCGCTTGCGCCAGGCCTCGGCCTCAGCACCTCCTGGCCGCGCCAGGGGGCGGCGAGGCGCTGCCCGAGGGCGCGCGCCTGCGGCCCTTACGGGCGGCCAGTCGGACCGGGGGGAGCGCTTCGCGCGGCGCGGGGCCGGCGCGCCCCCGCCGCATCCCGTGCGTGTGACGGCGACGCCCGGGGTCGGCGAGGGCTCGACGCGCGGGACGGGACGGTCGGGAGTCGGCGCGCCCTGAGCGAGGCGCGACCCGATGCGGCGCGCGCGGGCCCGATCGACCGCTCGGACGATCCGCGCGCGGACACCCGCCCGGAGCTCTTCTTGCGGGGCGGCTTCGTCCAGGCCAGGGCTCGGAGCCGAGCGTTTCCGGACGCGACGGATGCGGTCATGTGTTCTCGGGATACTCGGATTGATAAATGAGGGCATGACTGGACATCTCCCGTTGCCCTGATAACGTAGCGCGGTCGCGTGTGCTGCGGTGTGTTCCTCGCCCGCAGCCCCGAGGGGGGAGCGCGTTTTGGGGTCATGGAAGCGCTGATTCGTCCGGGATCCGTGCTGCTCGGCAAGTACCGCGTGGAGAGCGTCCTCGGGAAGGGGGGAATGGGGGTCGTCGTGGCGGCGCGCCACCTCGACCTCGACGAGCTGCGCGCGATCAAGATCCTTTTGCCCGAGGCGCTCAGGGACCCGCACGCGGAGGAGCGATTCCTCGGGGAGGCGGACAACGCATCTCGCCTCGGGGGCGAGCACGTGGCGCGTGTCCATGAGCTCGGGCGCTTGCCGACGGGTGAGCTGCTGATCGTGATCGAGCTCCTGTCGGGCGCGGATCCACGGCAGATCGTGCAGGCGGGGGATCCACTGCCTGTCGAGGACGCCGCGACCTCTGCGCTCCAGGCGTCGACGGCGCTCGCCGAGGCGCACGCGCTCGGCATCATCCACCGGGACATGCCCGGCGACCCGGCGAGCCCGCCGCCTGCCACCACGCCTGCGGGCCCGCCGCAGGTCGTGCCGGAGGGCCCGCCGGAGGAGGTCGTCTCGACCGGCTCCGCCTGGGACCAGACCGGCGCGCCCGGCCGGTCGATGGCCGGTCACCGGGCGCGTGCGCTCGCGAGCGCGGCGCTCGGCGTGAGCGCGATCTCGGCGTACCTGTCGTGGTTCACCCTGTACGCCGAGGCGGACCGCGGCCACGCGCGCGCCGCTGCCTCGTTCTCGGTGAGCGCTCCGGCTGCGTCCTGGCTCCACGATCCGGAGTCCTCATCACCCGAGGCCGTCGAGGCGCCGCCGTCATCCGCCCCGCCGCCGGCGGGGGTCGGAAAGGCATCGTCTGCGACGTCATCCACCCAGGAGAGGCACCCTCCGGGCACCCCTGCGAGCCCTCCAACGTCGGAGTCAGCGAGCTCGCCGCGGGGCGCTGGCGCACGCTCCGATCTCGTGATCGGGATATCGAAAACCGCGCGAGCGGCGAGCGTTCCGCCCGAGCGGACGCACGAGCCGCTGCGCTGATCCAGCTTCAAGGAGCAGCCCATGACCAGACCTGCGTGCCGCGCGCGATGGCCGCGCGCGTTCGTTCTTCCTCTGTGCGGTGGCGCGGTGATGAGCGCGATGCGAAGGGGAACGGTGGGCGCGGCCGCGGCGCTCGTGGCGGCGGCGAGCTGCGGCCACGAGGCCGGGCTCCGGGAGGGCCTCCCGTTCGACGCGGGGTGCCTCACGGTCGCGGATTGCAGGGCCGCCGAGCCGGCGTGCCGCACCGCCGTGGCGTGCCAGGAGGGCGCCTGCGTCTTCGAGGACGCCGCCGAGGGCAAGCCGCTGCCCGAGCAGATCGCCGGCGACTGCGCGCAGCGCGTGTGCGACGGCGCAGGCTCCGCCAGGCAGGCGCCGCTGCCCACGGATGTGCCGGACGACGGGAATGCCTGCACGATCGACGCGTGCGACGGGGCGACGCCCGTGCACACGCCGGGCGACTCGGTGCCTTGCTACTCGGGTCCAGAGGGGACCGACGGGATCGGGGCCTGTCGCGCGGGGCTCCAGCGGTGTGACGAGCGGGGCAACCCCGTGGGGGGCTGCGAGGGCGAGGTGACGCCGCAGCCGGAGGTGTGCGGCGGCGGCGGCGACGATGAGGATTGCGACGGCGAAACGAACGAGGACGGCGACGACTGCGCGTGCGGCGACGGCTGGGTGTCCGCGGGAGAGGAGTGCGACGACGGCGGCGTCGTCGACGGCGACGGGTGCGCGGCGAGCTGCGAGCGGGAGAGGGTCGTCACGCTCGCGGCGGGCTACTTCCACACCTGCGTGGCGCTGAATACCGGGCGGATCAAGTGCTGGGGATACAACGGCGGCGGTCAGCTCGGCCTCGGCGATATCGTGTCTCGTGGCGGCTTGCCGGGTCAGATGGGCAGCGAGCTGCCGGTGACGGATCTCGGCGCCGACGCGAAGGTCGAATCGCTCGCCCTGGGCAGCGGGCATACGTGCGCGCGGCTGACCACCGGAGCGGTCAAGTGCTGGGGGACCAGCGCTGCCGGCGCGCTCGGGCTTGGCCCGGTCGCCTCGCTCGGCGCCGCGGCGAACCAGATGGGCGATCTCCTGGAGGCGGTGAATTTGGGCGGCGTGGCGGCTTCGGTGGCCGCGGGGGCTGCTCACACGTGTGCCATCGCGAGCGACGCGACCCGGTGCTGGGGCTATAACGAGCACGGGCAGCTCGGGCTCGGCGACAAGGAAGACCGGCTGCTCGCGCAGGGCCCCGACGTGAGCCTCGGCGGCGGCAACGTGGCGCTCTCTCTCGCCCTGGGCGAGACGCACACCTGCGCGCGGTTGAACGGTGGAGCCGTCAAGTGCTGGGGCGCCAACAGCGCCGGCCAGCTCGGGCTCGGCGATATGGATTTCCGTGGGGATGATCCGGACGAGATGGGGGACGCGCTTCCTGCCGTCGATCTGGGGGGAGAGCCGGCCCAGGCGCTCTCGGCGGGGCGCTTCCATACGTGTGCGTTGCTGACCGGCGGCCGCGTCAAGTGCTGGGGGCACAACGCCTATGGTCAGCTCGGCGCAGGCGATCGATTCCATCGTGGCACGGACACGAGCCACATGGGCGAGCATCTCGACGTGGTGGACGTGGGCGCGCCCATCACACAGCTCGCCTTGGGCGAGTTTCACACCTGCGCGCTGCTGGCCGACGGCCGCGTCAAGTGCTGGGGGCGCAACGATCTCGGCCAGCTCGGCCTGGGCGACATGCTGGACCGCGGCGGCGCCCCAGGGGAGCTGGGCGACGCGCTGCCCCCGGTCGACCTCGGCGAGGGGGCCACGGCGCAGGCCATCACCGCGGGCGCGCAGCACACCTGTGCGCTGCTGACCGACGGCCGCGTCAAGTGCTGGGGGCGCAACGATTTCGGCCAGCTCGGCCTGGGCGACGCGCTGCCCCGCGGCCACGAGCCCGGCACGATGGGCGACGCGCTCCCCGCGGTCTCGCTCTTCGCGAGCCCCTGATCCGTCAGCGACTCACGGGTGGCACGCCAAGGCACCCGGCGCCGCGAGCCTCGGGTGAGGAGCGCGATGAAGCCATCTCCCGGGTCCCGGCGCCCGCGCTCTCGCCCTCGCTGCCGCTCTCGCCGCCGCTCGCGCTCGCGCTCTCGTCGCCGCTCGCCGTGATTGACGTGGAGCCGCCTCGCCGGCAGCGTGTCGGCCTCGCGAGGAGATCACGTCATGACGATGGATATCGCCGCGCTGCGCCGCGACACCCCGGGCTGCGCCAGCGTCCTGCACTTCAACAACGCGGGGTCGTCGTTGCCCCCGGCCGTCGTGCTCGACACGGTGGTCGAGCACCTGCGCCGCGAGGCGGCCATCGGCGGCTACGAGGCCGAGGCGGAGGCGGGCGCGCGGATCGAGGCGGTCTACGGCTCGGTGGCGCGGCTCATCGGCGCGGCGCCGGACGAGATCGCGCTCGTCGAGAACGCCACGCGCGCCTGGGACATGGCGTTCTACTCGCTCCGCTTCGGGCCGGGCGATCGCATCCTCACGGCGCGGGCCGAGTACGCCTCGAACTACATCGCGTTCCTGCAGGTCGCGCGGCGCACCGGCGCGGAGATCGTCCCGGTCCCGAGCGACGAGCGCGGCGCCGTCTCGCTGACGGCGCTCGATCGCCTGCTCGACGAGCGGGTGAAGCTGATCGCGATCACGCACGTCCCCACGAACGGCGGGCTGGTCAACCCGGCCGAGGCGATCGGCCGTCGCGCCAGGTCGGCGGGCGTGCCCTACCTGCTCGATGCGTGCCAGTCGGTGGGGCAGATGCCGATCGACGTCGACGCGATCGGCTGCGACTTCCTGTCGGCGACGGGGCGCAAGTACCTGCGCGGCCCGCGCGGCACCGGCTTCCTCTATGTCCGGCGCGCGATGCTCGACCGGCTGGAGCCGCCGTTTCTCGACCTGCACGCGGCCCGCTGGACCGCGCCGGACCGGTACGCGCTGCGGCCCGACGCGCGGCGGTTCGAGTGCTGGGAGAGCTATGTCGCCGGCCGGCTCGGGCTCGGCGCGGCCGCCGACTACGCGCTCCGGCTGGGTCTGCCCGCGATCCGCGACCGGATCTGCGCGCTGGCCGAGCGCCTGCGCGCGCGGCTGGCCGAGCTCCCGGGGGTCGCGGTGCGCGACCTCGGTGAGCAGCGCTGTGGCATCGTGACGTTCACGAAGGCCGGCGAGGACGCCACGGCCGTCAAGACGCGGCTCGGCGCCCAGGCGATCCATGTCAGCGTGTCGACCGCCGCGGGGGCGCTGCTCGACTTCGAGGTCCGCGGGATCCCCGATCTGGTGCGCGCCTCCGTGCATTACTACAACGACGAGGCCGAGATTGACCGCTTCGTCGCCGCGCTCGCCGCGGCCTGATGCAGGCACGTCGGCGCGGCGTCTCCGCGGGCCACACGTCCGTTTCTTGCTGGGCGGCCTCGGCGCATGAGGGCCGGGATAGCCTCGCGCCATGCGAGCGCTCATGATTCTGCCGGGCAAGACGCTGCTGGTGGGCGCGATTGGCTTCCTCGCCGGGTGCGGATCGGGCGAGACGGACGACGGGTCGGCCGGCGAGCAGGCGTGCGTGGACTGCTGTCATCAGCTCAAGGAGAACGACTGTCGCAAGGCCCCCGAAGACTGCGCCTCCTTCTGCCGCGAGAGGTTCGACAAGGCCGGCGCCGCTTGCGAGGACGAGCTCGGCGCGGCCTACGCGTGCGCCCTTCGCCACGCGTCGTCGTGTGAGACGGACCCGGACGCGGTGTCAGGGCAAGCGATACGAGACGCAGCGCGAGACGCCCGCCGCGTTGCGCGGCGGGGCGCTGCGTCGCCGGGATGCCAGGTCATCGCGCTGCGGGCGTCCCTGAGGTAGCGTACGACCGGTGTGCCTTCGCCGGGGCGACGGGGGAGAGGCGCCCGGACGAGGGGGGGCGGGGAGCCGGAGGAGGAGACGGGAGCCATGATCAGCGTCGCGGTGAAGGTGGAGACGGAGTGCGGCACCTGCAGGCTGCCGATGCCGGTGAACACGCTGGCCCGCGAGGTGAGCTGCGCGAGCTGCGGCAGGCCGACGGAGATCGGCGGTGATCTCTGGCAGGCGCTGCTCCGCGACCCGCTCTACAACGGTCCGAGGCTGCTTGCGAACGAGGCGCGTCGCAGCTCGGCGGGCAAGCTCACTGCCGCCTATCTACGGCGCGGGCCGTCCTGTCAGGGGTGCCAGAAGGAGATCCCCCTCGCGGCCATCCAGGAGGTCCGGGAGCAGGCGATGCTCCGGTGCGACCGCTGCGCCCGGCAGACCTGGGTGAGGGCGGTGCCCGCGCCGCTCGCCGGAGCGCTCGCGAACATCACGCACCTGGTCGGCGAGGATCCGGACCCGCTCGCGGGCGCGCCCGCGCCCGAGACCGAGGCGGCGACGTTCCCGTGCCCGCACTGCGGCTCGCCCGCGGTCTTCGACGGCGTGAATCGCGCGTCCACGTGCCGGTTCTGCGGCGCGAGCGTGCACGTGCCGGACGACTTCGTGTACCGGGGGCGCAGGCGGGTCGCCGCGCACTGGTATCTCTGCTTCCACCCGTCGATCACCCTGGACGCCCCTGCCTCGCAGGCCGTCGCGGCGGGGCTGTTCGACTGGGAGGGGTTGCCGGTGGCGGCCGTCGATGCCGAGGGGAACCTCTACTGCGCGGCCACGCAGGTGCACTGGTGTTACGACGAGAGCGGCGACGTGCGCGAGAGGCGCGACCACGTCCTGTGGTCCGTCGATCCCTCGCTGAACATCCGCTGGATCCACCGCGATCGCCCCGAGGCGGTGCGCCTTCTGTTCTGTCTGAAGGACGCGCTCGTCGTGGTCGGGGAGGGCTCGTCGCTGCGATGGCTCTCTTCCAGCACGGGCACGCCCATCGACGGTCCACGCGGTGCAGCGCCGAGGATCAACGTCGAGCTTCCCGCTTACGCGCCGCTGACGTGTTATCCCGACGGCTCGCTGCTGTTCCACCGCGACGACAGGCTGCGGCGGATCGCGCCGAATGGCGAGGAGATCCCCGTGTGGGGGGGCAGCGGCGACCCAGGGAATGAGGCTGACGATGACCCCATCTCGGATTGGGAGGACGTCCCGGACTGTCCTGTGAGGCTGCCCGGATTTGTTGATGGTCTGTATCGTGGTTACGATGATTCTCTTTATGTGGTGAGTCCGCTATCGGTCTGCACGTTCGCCCGCTTCGATGCCCACGGACGGAAAATTTGCTCTGTGAAGCTGCCCGAACGTCCTCCGATGGAAGAACCTCACATCCTCGGCGCAGACCTTCACGGTAACGCTTATGTTCTCCTCTATGGCTTGGTCGCTCGGATCGG
This sequence comes from Sorangium cellulosum, assembly GCF_004135735.1. Taxonomy (GTDB): domain Bacteria; phylum Myxococcota_A; class Polyangia; order Polyangiales; family Polyangiaceae; genus Sorangium; species Sorangium cellulosum_F. The sequence goes on from NZ_CP012670.1 coordinate 3,866,957, forward strand.
TGCTGCTGGTGACCTGAGCATCGTATTGCAAGCGGAGCGCGACGCGCTGCCGGGGTCGAAGATGAGAATCGCGGTGTGTCCCGACGGATCGTTCTGGCTCTTTGGTGAGGAGGGGCTTGCCTGGAAATTCGAGTCGGGAGGACGGCTGCTCTTTGCCAGCGAGAAGGAGCCCAGGCCGAAGAAGGTAACCAAAGATGAGCTCTATGAGCGGCAAAAGGCTGAGCAAGCGGAAGCATTTTTGGCGCATGCGGAGCGGCTTCGTGTGCGGCGGATAGAGGAGGCGAGGGGGGAGATTGAATGGAAGGAGCGCCAGAACATCAAGATTGGATGTATGCTCGCGATCCTTCTGGCGGTGCCATTGCTCGTGTTCTTTGCATGGGCAATCTGGGGCAGGTCGCAGCCTTGACCGCGCCGAGGCTCGCCCCGCATTCTGTTGGATTTCCGCTGTCGTTCGCTGCGATGCGGTTTTTTTTTTTTTTTTTTTTTAGATAATGTTTCGCCGCGTTGGGTATGGCGCTGCGGCCTTCAGGTCCCCAGCCCTTGCTCGGAGTGCGGCACGGGAATGACCATGTAGGACTGAAGTCGTCGTGTCCGTCCTTGCGAACGGAGTTCCTCGGTACGCCGCGGTACCTTGTCCTCCCCCGAGAGCCAGCGGCTTCGCGTCAGGCAAGTCATCCCAGGTCGATCCGGTTGCCGTTCAGGCGGACGCGTGCGCGTCCTTTCAGGTCGATGGTGGACGCTTTGACCGTCACGCCGCTCTTTTGGCAGGTGATTGTCGAGCCGCATTTGAGGACGGCCGATCCGCTCTTCAGGGTGCAGTTCGAGTTCGAGTCGCCGATGCTGGCCTGATTTGTGCTTACAGTCGTGTTCCAGGTGTTGACCTCGAGCGCCGCCTTGTTGCTGGCCTTCAAGGAGACTCGCTGGGCGTGGCCGTTGAGCTCGGGTCCAGCTTTCATATTCATGCTATTGCGTGATTCTATAATAGTCGATCCGTTGGATGTGATATTGATCTCGCCTGTGGTGCGGGTGGTGAATTTCTTTGCTTCGATCGTGGCTCCAGATGTGGCGTGCATCGAGATGTCGTCCAGCGCACGGATGTCGACATCTTTTGATGTGATGAGCGCCCTGGCGCCGCTCGCCATCTCGACGACAGCAGAAGACTTGAGGGCCGCGGCCGCGACCCCCGCGACGACGGCGACGCCCTCCGACGCGAGGGCGGCGTTCGCCGCGCCGCCGACGAACGCGTTCACCTGCCCGATGACGGCTGACGTGGTGACGGCAGCGTTGATGCAGCTCGGCGAGGCGATGGGCAGCACCGGGCTCGCGACGCGTCCCGTGGCCGCCGGGCCGTTCGCCGCGGTGGCCATCATCTGTGCCACCGCTGCGGCCGACTTGTCGCCGGCCTTTTTCATCAGCTTGGAGGCAGCGCTGATGAGAGTGCGGCCCGATTTGAACGCACCGGCGGAGCTCGCGGCAAACTCGACCGCAGCCCCGAGTCTCTTCAGGGCCACGTTGGTCTCGTCTGCCTCGCTGGCCTTCTTCCTGGCCTCGGCCGCATCCTTGGCTTCCTTCGCCGCCGCGCGTGCCTCGGGCACGCCCTGGTAGGCCAGCGCAATCTGCTCGTTCCACTCTTCCAGCGTCATCGGGCGTGCGACCCCGTTCGAGCCCTGGACCATGGGAGGGGGCGACGGAAACGGCGGACCGGACAGGACCGCGTCCTGCTCCAGTCTCTTCGCAGCCTCCTCGGCCCGCACGGCTGCCTCGTCCATCCTCGCCTGCTGCCAGGCATCGTATTTCTTCGGGATATCGAGCGCTGACTTGGCCACTGCGAGGTAGCTCGCCGTGAGCTTCTCGATCTTGTCGAGATTCGATAGTACGTTTGAGACGCCCGCGAAGTTCGTGATGTCAGTCGCTGCGAAGCAGGACATCGTGTCCGCTACCGAGTTCATCACACTGGTGGCCGTGTTGATGCCGGCGACGGCCACCTGGCTGTAGGCGTCGAGGGTCGTCATCGCAGCGCCGGACTCGGGCGTGTTCGGCGCGCCGAGCTGGAGGCAGGAGCCGCCGTACGGGGTCGAGATCTTGATGCGCTCCTCCCCCTCGGTGTCATCGATATTGATCTCGTTCCCTCCGCCGGTCCGGATCACGTTCCGCCGAGAGTTCTTGGCGTCGACCGTGCTCGGCGTGTGCGGATTGGGCACCGCCCCGGTGATGATCGGCCGGTCCGGATCGCCGTCGATGCACGTGAGGATGACCTCCACGCCGCTCCGGAGCGGGAAGTGGAACCCGTAACCCGCCCCCGCGTGCGGCTGGGCCATGCGGACGAGCCGCGAGGCCTTGCCGTCCTCGGCGCTGCTCGTGTCGAACAGGAAGCGCACGCGGTAGCGGCCCGCCTCGTCGACCTCCGCGTACTGGCCCTTGGCGGCCGCGTCGATGACCCCCGTGATGGCGCCGTGCACTCGGGGCTTGGGCGTGACGCGCGGCGGCCGGTAGGTCGTCGCGAACGGGATCGCCCGGAACTCGTTGGCATAGGCGTGCTCCTCGCCCCGGCCCGTGTTGAGGGTCGCCTGCTGCAACCGGTGGCGCACCTCGACGAGCAGCAGCTCGACGTCGCCGCGCGGGTGCCCCTCCAGCATGAACCGCGCCCCTGCGCCGAGGGCCTGCACGTCGCTCGCCCCCTCGAACACCTTGCGCCCCGCGCGCAGCTCCTCGGCGCGGATGACCGCGATCCGCTCGCCCTCGTCGGGCGTCTTGAAGTGCGCGCCGTACTCGACGATATCGCCGCCGGCCGCGTCCGAGACCGTCGCGGCGGCCATCAAGGGCACGTGCGGCGTCCGGTAGTTGTAGTCCTTGACCACGTAGCGGCTCGGGATCGTGCGGGTCGTGCCCTCCAGCCGGTGGACGCCCACCTGCTCGCCCCGGGGGTAGAACTGCGCGCGCCCGCTGTCTTCGATCGGCTGAAAGCCGCTGTTGGCGTCGGAGAAGACGAGGACGTCGCGGCCGTCCCGGTGCTCGAAGAAGAAGGAGATGCCGAGGTGCTCGGCCAGGCGCGAGGCGAACTGGAGATCCGTCTCCTTGTACTGCACCACGTACTCGCGCGGCGGATACGACGCGAACAGGCGCAGCTCGAAGTCGTCGCCCTCGTGGAGGCCCGCGCGCTCGAGCTTCTTCTTGAGGATCTCCGGGACCGAGAGGTCCATGAAGATCTCCGACGTCTCGGTGAGCGTCATCCGGAAGGCGCGCGGCACGAAGGTGAGCGTGTAGGCCATGTGCAGCGTCTCGGTGTGGAGCGCGTCGCGCACGACGGAGACGACCCCGAAGAGCCGCCGCACCTCGCGGTCGCCCCGGTAAAACACGAGCGCGGCGGGCTCGGCGAGCAGCGCCTCCTCGTCGAGGCCTTCAGGGCTCTTGCACACGACGTGGAGCTGGAACTCGAAGAGCTGCGAGATGACCTCGCGCCCTTCGAGCGCGTACAGCGCGACCGCGTCGGCGGGGAAGGCGCGTGACTCCAGGCGAGCAGACAGGATGTCTTTCATGGGCGTCCCTCGGGTGAGAAGCCGCAACTATCGCCCGAGGGCGCGGCCTGGTTCCACGGGTTTTCCCAGGGGCCGCTCCCGGTGAGCTGCGTCGCGCGGGGCCACCTCGTCCGACGCGAGGCCATGGCGACGATACGCACCACGCGAGGAGGCGGTCGCCAGAACGGATGCCTGCGGCGACGAGGGGCCCTCGACCGCGGCGCTCGAGAGCGCCCGAGCCCGAGCCCGCGCGAGCGCAGCGGCGAGCGGCCCACGAGGGGTCCCGAGCCCGCGCGAACGCAGTGGAGAGCGGTCCACGAGGGGTCCCGAGCCCGCGCGAACGCAGTGGATTGCGGTCCGGAGGGGTCCGGACCCCCCCTCTGGCACAGAATCGAGCGCCTCGAAGGGGTAAATGGCACAGAATTTCGCGAATTCTGGCGCTGTTTGGCGCAAAATACCCCCAATGAACGCTCCGCAGAGCGTTGGAGGGGGTTCTGGCACGCGGTGTGTCGCAATGCATTGCGGTTGTGCCTGTGCCGGACCCCCCTCCCTTGGCACACCCGACGCTGCCCTGGCACAACGCGACGGCCGAGCGGTGGCCGTGGACCATGACCGTCCACGTCGACATCCATGGCCCCGGCGGGGAAGTGCGGCGGGATCTCCTCGCGCGGGGGCCGCGCACCGTCAGCGACCCCTCCGCAGATCCTCGATCAGCTCCTCCACCACCCCCTCCTCGTGCACCGCGCGCCCCTCCTCGCGCATCGCCGCGCCGAGCTCCTCGTCCCAGCTCGCCGCCACCTCCGCCCCCACGAGCGCCGCCCCCTTCGGCGCCGCGCGGTACTCCGCCGCCCCGTACCGCCACGGCACCGCCCCGAGCCGCCCGATCACCACGTTGCCGATGCGCACGCCGCCCCAGTCGAAATCGCCGTGGTACCGCAGTGTCGCCCCGGCCTCGCGGAGCCGCTCCAGCAGCAGCCGCGCCGCGGTCCGGACCTGCCCCTCCACGCACACGAGTGGCGCCCCGCGCGGCCCCAGGCGATCGGCCGCCGCCGCCAGGATGGCCGGGTTCTCGCAGACGAACACCTCGCCCCCCGAGCCGCCCGAGCCCCCTGAGCCGCCCGAGCCGCCCGAGCCTCCCGAGCCCCCCGCCACCTCGAACCGCGGCGGCGCCCGCCGGAGCTGCCGGACCGAGAGCCGGCACGGCTCCCCCGTCGCCGCGTGCAGCGACAGCACCCGCCCGGCCAGGGTGTCCGGCGCCGCACCCAGGTTGAGCACCAGCACCGGGGCGCTGAGCTCGTCGAGCAGCACGCCCACCCCGTCCCACGCCTCCCGCCGGCCCGCCGCGCGCTCCCAGTCCGTCACCCCGGAGCTCGCCGCCGCGAACCGCAGCACCAGCGCGCCCAGCGGCGCGCCCGCGTCGAGCGCGTGGCTGTCCCCGGTCACCGCCGCCGCGAGCTCCGCCAGCGGAACCCCCTCCGCCGGCAGGCGGCGCACCACCTCCACCGCCTGCCCGAGCAGCCGCCGCGCCGCCCCGACCTCGCCGCCCGACAGCCGCCGCACGAGCCCCGACGCGCGCAGATCATCGAGCCACGCGCCGACCTCCGGCCGGCCGTCGCCCGACGCCGCGGCCTCCTCGAAGACCGCCTGGAAGGCCGCCTCGGCCCGGGCCGCCTCGGCGCGGAGATCCCGCACCGGCCCCGTCAGCGCCTCCACCGCCGCCTCCACGCCGTCGCAGAGCTCCGCCCCCCGCAGGAGCTGCCCCAGCTCGTCCAGCGAGACCCGCAGCCCCGCGCCGCGGCTCACCCGGCCGAGCAGGCGCTCCACCGCGGCGCGCTCCGCCGCCGTCGGATCGCGGCGCTGCACCACCGCGCCCTCGAGCGGCTCGCCGCGCTCCAGGCGCCGGCGCGCCTTCTCCATGATCCACCCGAGCTCCCGGGCGCCGATCACCGCTCGCAGCCGGTCCCCGCTCACGCCGCCCCGTCACCGAACAGCGGCCCCGCCGCGCCCGCCGGCGCCGCCGCCCCGTCACCGAACAGCGGCCCCGCCGCGCCCGCGCCCGCCGGCCCCACCGCGCCCGCCGGCCCCGCCGCGCCCGCCGGCCCCGCCGCCCCGCCCGCGCGCACCCGCTCCCGCCCGTTCCACACCCACCGGGTCACCCCGACCGCGTCGATGCCGGGCCTCACCGTGAGCTGGTGGATCGCGAGCCCCGGCAGCGTCGCGTAACACCCCCACTCGCGCTCGCTCGTCATCACGAAATCCAGATCGAACGCCGCGAGCAGCCCCATGCACTTCGCCCGCATGTCGGGATCGATGCCCACGAACGCCTCGTCCAGCAGGATGAGCCGCGGCGCGTGCGGGTGCGCGCTGCGGTAGTGCGCCGCCGCCGCCGCGAACTGCGGGATCGTCAGCGCCAGCGCCTTCTCGCCCCCCGAGCCGGTCCCGTACGTGCGCCGCGTCAGCCGCTTCCACGCGCCGTCCTGGTGGCGCTCCACCGCGAACGCGTGCCACGCCCGGTAGTCGAGCGCCGCCGAGAGCTGCTCCTGCCAGCTCGCCGCCTCGCCGCGCGCGCGCTCCCCCTCGATCCGATCCTTCAGGAACCGCGCGAGCAGCGCGCGATCCGCCGGCGACCACGTGCCGCCCGCCCGCAACAGCCGCTGCCGCGCCTCGAGCAGCCCGGGCGGGCCGTCGGCGAGCGGCGTCCACGAGAAGCGCAGCCGCATCCCCGTGCTCGTCGGCCGCGCCGCGAGCTCCTGGTTCATGGCGCGCACCATCGCCTCGCACCGGTGCAGCAGATCGTGCAGGTGGCTCGCCACCTCCCCGATGAGGTGGTTCTCCAAGACCTCCCGCTCGCGCGCGTCGAGCACCGTCCGGCGGTGCGCCACCTCGTCCGCCAGCATCGCCCGGAGATCGTGCACCGCCCACGTCCGGTCCTGGAACGGCACCGTCACCGCGATGAGCCCGTCCTCGCTCGTCGTCTGCGGCCCGTAGCCGTGCGGCAAGAGCGCGTCCCGGAGCGCCTCGACGTGCCGGAAGATCCCCCGCTGCAGCCGCTCCCACGCCCGGTCGTCGTGCTCGACGTCGCCGCTCGACGCCTCGATCCGCCGCGCCACCTCCACCGCCCGCGTCGGCGACCACCCCGCCGCCCCCTCCGCCCCGGGCTCCACGTCCGCGAGATCCAGCGCCGCGAGCAGCCGCGCCCGCGCCATCACCGCGAGCGCCTCGATGTGCGCCGCCCGCTCGCGCGCCGCCCGCTCGATCCGCTCGCGGAGCGGCTCGATCCTCCCCTGCGCGCGCGCCTCCGAGACGCGCGCGTCGCCGTGCGCGCGCTGCGCCGCGCGGTGCTCCGCCTCGCGCGCCTCCCGCCGCTCCCGCGCCGCGGCGAGCTGCCGCAGGATCTCGTCGACCCGCGCCCCCGTCGTCCGCTCCAGCGTGTCCCGGTGCACCTCCGCCTCGCGCAGGCGGGCCGCGGCGCGCCGCCGCGCCTCCTCGCGATCGACGACGCGCTCCCCGGCGAGCCGCGCCTCCTCCTCGGCCCTGCGCGCGCGGCGGAGCGCCGCCTCGGCGGCGCGCGCCGTCGGCCACAGCGCCGCCGCCGCGCGGACCAGCGCCTCGAGCGCCGCGTCGTGCCGGTCGAGCGCCCCGACCCACGCCGAGAGCCGGAGATCCGCCGCGGCCCGGTCCCGCTCCGCGAGCGCCTGCGCCTCGCGCCGCCGCCGCGCGAGGGCGCGCTCCTCCTCGGCCGCGAGCGCGGCGCGCGCGTCGGCCACGGCCGCCTCCGCCGCCTGCTCCGCGGCCAGGGCGCGCCGCACCGGCGCGTCGGACGGCGCGGCGGCCGCCTCGTCGCGGGCGAGGCGCTCGCGGCGGTCGACCTCGGCGCGCGCGGCCAGCGCGTCCGCGCGCGCCTGCGCCGCCCCGCGGAGCTCCGCCTCGATCGCCGCGAGCCGCCGCCGCCGCGCCGCCTCCCGCGAGGCCGCGCCGAGGTGCTCCGCCTCCGCCTTGGCCGCCGCCCCGTGCAGCGGGCCGAGCGCGAAGCTGCCCGAGACGTCGACCCACACCCGGCCCGCCCCGCGGCCCGCGCCGATGCGCGCGAGCACCTCCCGCACCACGTCCGGCGGCACCGGCGGCGCGGCGGGCGCGCCCGGCGCAGCGGCCACGCCGTCCGCGCCAGCGCCCGCCGCGTCCGGCGCCGGCGCGGCGCGCAGCCAGCGGCCGAGCTGCTGCTCGGGCGGGAGCGCCGGCAGCCCGGCGCCCGAGAGCGCCGCGTCGAGCACCCCCTCGGCGAGGAGCTGCCCGTCCGGCGTCACCCAGGCGTCGAGCAGCCCGGCCGCCTCGAGCGCCGCCTCCAGGCCCGCCCGCCCGGCCGCGTCGAGCCCGGGATCGAAGTCGCAGAGCTGCCAGAGCGGCGCCCCGGGCCGCCCCTCGCGCGCGCCCGGCGCGCGCCACGCCGGCGCCTGCGGGGCGCGGTGCGCGCCGCGCTCGAGCTCGGCCCGCTCGTCCTCCAGCGCGCGCCGCGCCGCCTCCGCCTCCGCGACCGCGCGGTCCGCCTCGGCCCGCTCCGCGGCGAGCCGCCCCTGGGCGTCGGCGAGCGCGCGCTGCGCCGCCTGCGCCGCGGGGCTCGCGCCGTCGCCGTGCTCGGCCCACGCCGCGAGCGCCTCGGCCACCTCCTCGACGGCCGCGCCCCCGATCGGCAGCTCCACGAGCCCGCGCGCCCACGCGCTCCACGCGGCGACGAGCGCCTCGGCCGCCGCCTCCCGCTGCGCGAGCGCCTCGCCGGCCCGCTCCCGCGCGCGCTCCAGCCGCGCGGCCGCGCCCTCCAGCGCCGCCTCCGCGCGCTCCCGCGCGGCGCGCGCCGCCGCGAGCTCGGCCTCGAGCTTGCGCACGTGCGCCGCGCCCTGGCGGCGCTCGGCCACGCCCGCGTCGAAGCGCGCCCGCGCCCCCGGCAGCGCGCGGGAGAGGTCGGCCTCCCAGCCCTCCGGCAGCGCCGGCGGGGGCAGCCCGACGACCGCGGCGGCCTCCGCGGCGGCGGCGGTCGCCTCCGCGAGCGCGTCGCGCTCGGCGCGCGCGCCCGCCTCGGCCTCCTCGCGGTCGAGCGCGCGCCGCGCGGCCTGCTCCTCGGCGCGGCGGTGCTCGAGCGCCGCCTCCTGCGCCTCGGCCGCGGCCGCCGCCGCCGCCCGGCGCGCCTCGTCGAGCGCGCGCGCCTGGTCCATCTCGGGGCGCCGGCTCAGGGTCTCGACCTCGCGCGCCGCGCCGCGCGCCGCGAGCTCGGCCTCCTGCTCGCGCGCGGCCGCCTGCTCCCCGGCGGCCCTCGCCTCGTCGAGGGCGACCTCCGCCGCGCGCAGCTCCCGCAGGACGGCCTCGTACGCGGCGTGCGCGCCCCGCACCCCCGCCGCGCGCCGCCGCGCCGCGACCTTCAGGTAGCGGCGGTACTCGTCGAGGAACGACGACGCCGCCGCGCTCGCCGCGGCGAAGCCCTCGAGCGCCGCGCGATCGGCCTCGAGGCTCCGGAACGACTCGGCCAGATCGGCCACGACCGCGGGCGGCACCGGCGGCAGCGCGCTCGAGAGCGCCCTGGAGAGCTGGGCCTCGTCGAGCTTGCGCGAGAGCTGCGGCTGCCGGAGCTGGATCAGGAGGTCGAGCAGCGCGCCGTACCGCTCGCCGAGCTGGAAGAGCCGGCGGTCGACCGCGGCGCGGTAGGCCGCGGCGCTCGTGAACACCTCGCCGTGCTCGCCGAGCTCGGCCTCGAGCCGCTCCCTCCCGATGGCGGCCCCGGCGCTCTCCAGGGAGAGGTCGCGGCCGACGCGCTTCGAGGTGACGAAGAGCCACTTGGCGGTGAGCCCCCGGCCCTCGACCGCGTGCAGGCCGCAGCCGAGCGTCAGGTAGTGCTCGGCCCCGTCGTCGTCGCGCCGGCCGAGCTCGAGCCAGGTGTAGCCGCGCCGCTCCTCGTGGCGGCCGAGGAGCAGGTTCCACTCGATGCGCTTGGCCGGGTCGGCGTCCGGCTCCAGGCGGTGGGGGCTCACCTCGCCGTCGAGCAGGAACGGGAGCTGCAGCGCGAGCACGCGCGACTTGCCGCTGCCGTTGTTGCCGCGGAGCAAGAGCCGGCCGTGCTCGAAGAGGAACTCCTCGCTGTCGTAGCGGTAGAGGTTGAGCAGCCCGCTGCGGAGCGGCTGCCAGCGTCGGGTCACGGGGGAAGGGAAGGTCACGGCGTCCTCCTGGGGGTCCTCCTGCGCGGCGCGGCCGGCGTGGCGGGTAGCGGCGCGCCGGCGCGGGGCGTGGCCGGCGGGGCGGCGGGCGCGGCGACCGCGTACCGGGCGATCGCCGGCAGCGGCGCGATCCCCGCGGGCGTCCAGCGCAGCAGGCGGAGCGCGGCGAGCCGCGCGAGCGTCCTGTCGGTGAGCTCGACCTCGGCGCCGGCGCCGACCACGGCCTTCCGCCAGCGCCCGCGGTGCTCGGCGATGAGCTCGGCCACGCGCTGCTCGACCGCGGCCCGGCCGACGAGCTGGCCGTCGCGCGCGCGGTCGGCGAGCCACTCCGCGACGAGCAGCGTCAGGTGCCCCTCGGTGCCCTCCTCCGGCATGGCGAGGTCGCTGAGCTCCCCGTCCGGATCGACCATCGCCAGCCCCTCGCGCCGCGCCTCGGCGACGAGCCCCGTGGCCCGCTCGATCTCGCCGACGATGAACGGCCGCTGGGTCGTGAGGTACGCGCGCTCGTCCGGGCCGAGATCGTCGTAGTAGACGACCGGATCGTCGAGCAGCCGCCGGAAGAGCCGGGCGCGCAGCGCCTGGTTGCGGGCGTCGTCCGTCTCCGGGGCGAGCTCCTCGACCACGCCCGCGAGGCGGGCGGCGAGGTCCGCCGCGCCGGTCGTCTCCAGCGTCGACGGCCCGCGGCGGACGTTCAGCATGGCGGCGACGGCGGGCCGGCTCACGTTGTAGAGCACGTCGCGCCGCTGATCGGCGAGGAAGCCTTGCTCCTCGCCGGCGACGCGCGCGAGCACGCGCAGCGCGAGGAGGAGGCGGACCACGTGGACGAGATCGCGCCGGTGGTCCTGCGCCGCGAGCTCGAAGGCGCCGGCGCGGGCGAGCGCCGGATCGCCGGCGAAGTGGTCCTCCATGCGGCTGGCGAGCCGGCCGAGCGTGGTCTGGCGATCCTCGCCCTCCAGGGTGAGCAGGGCGAGGCAGAGCAGCACGTACCGGCGCCGGGTGAACGGGGTGCCGTGGTGCGGATCCAGCGCGGGGCGCGTGCCGTCGGCGAGGTCGGCCGGGGTCTTGCGCAGGCGCGCCTGCTCGGGCTCGACGAGCAGCGACCAGCGGGGGTAGCGGCCCAGCCAGGCGCGGAGCGCCGCGGCGTGGCGGCGCACGAGCAGGAACGAGGCGGCGTGCGCGCCCGAGGCCGGCAGGAGGGGGTGGCGCAGGAGGGCCCGCAGCGCCTTCTGCTGCTCGTGCCGCTCCTGGGCCTCGAGGGCGTGCGTCATGCGCGCCCCGCCGGCGCCTGCGGCGACGCCGTCCCCGGGAGCGCGGGCGCGCGAGGCCGCACCGGGGCCGCGCCCTCCGGCGGCGCGGGCGCGGGCGCATCCGGCGCGGGTGTATCCGGCGCGGGCGCGGGTGTATCCGGCGCGGACGCGGGCTCCGGCCCCGGCGCGGGCTCCGGCCCCGGTGCGGGCTCCCGCACCGGCACGAGCGCGCGCAGCGTGAGCAGGTGATCCGGCCCGCGGAAGGTGCCAGCCGGCGTCTCGACGGTCGCAACCCGGCCGTCGTTCGTGGGGACGAGCGAGATGGCGATCGACCCGTCCGTCGAGGTCGTCTCGCCGCCGCCCGCGGCGAGCGCCTCGCCCAGCCAGTCGAGGAGCAGGTCGAAGGCGAGGGGCGCGAGCTCGCCGAGCTCCGACAGGCGCGTGGGCCGGCCCGTGGCGAGCCGGGCGCGCGCCGCGGCGAGGGCGCGCTCTTCCTCGCCCTCGTGCGCGAGGAGGAGCGCCTTCTCGCGGGAGCGGTCGATGACGTCGTTCGGCCGCCCGGGCCGCGCGTGGCGGCCGGTGGCGCGGAGGCGCGGCGAGATGCGGAGCGGCGGCGCGTCGAGCCACGAGCGGCTGGCGGGGACCGGCGCCGCCTCGCGCTCGGCGAGCGCCTCTCGGTCGACGAAGAGGTGCCGGGCCGAGGCGAGGCCGAACGCGGCGCGCCAGAGCCGGTGGGCGTCCTCGTCGGACGGGGCCTCGGCGAACCAGCGGGCGAGGGTGCGGAGGTCGGCCGCCCGGTCGCTGCGGGTGAAGCGGCGGTCGTGCAGGCTCGCGATCGCGGCGAGCAGGGCGGGGATCGCGGCGCGGGCGCGGGCCCGGAGCTCCTCCGCCTGCGACGGCGCGCCCGGGCGGCCGATGAACCAGCCGCGCAGGCCCTCGATCCGCGCCTCCCACCGCGCGGCGGCGGCCCCCAGATCGGCCGCCTCGCCGTCGATCGCGTCGGCGATCTCGCGCCGGCCGGCGCTCTCGGCGAGCCGCCGTGCCGCCGTCGGGTCGACGCGGCCGAGCAGCTCCGCGATGTCCGCGGTCGCGATGACGAGCTGGCCGACGAAGCGCTCGAGGTAGTCGATGAGGCGCTGCTTGTAGGCGAGGAAGCTCGCCACGCCGGCCCCGTGGAGGTCGATGCTGCGCTGGAGGCTGCCCATGAACGCCTGGGCCTGCGAGGTGAGCTCGTCGAAGCGCGCGCGGAGCGTCGAGAGCGCGAGGTGGACCGCGCTGTCGTCGAGCTCCGGCCGGGAGAGCATCGCCGTGACGCTCTCCAGCAGCGTGCGGATGTCGTCGAGCGCCGCGGCCTGGAGCTCGCCGCGCTGCGCGAGCGCCTCGACATAGGCGCCGACGGCGCGCTCCACGGCCTCTCCCTCGGGCGTGAGCTGGTAGAGGAAGCGCGGCCGGTAGAACTCCTCGACGGTGGCGACATCCGCGGTGTCGAGGTGCGATTGCAGGTTCCCCCACGCGCAGAGCTGCTGGAGCGCGGCGTCGACGGCGGTCGCGTCGACGCCGCCGTCGCGGACCGCGCGGAGGACGTCGGCCGGCCTGAGGTGCAGCACGAAGCGCTCCCGCGCCTCGACGAACGAGCACATGATGGCGCGATAGAGCGGCGCGTTCTCGACCGTCAGGTAGGTAAAGGCTGGAAGCCTCGCCGGCGACTCCTCCATGACTCCTGTCCGCTGACGCCGCGGTGTGCTGGCCTTCGGGACACGGCGCTGGCGCTACGTACTCCCGGCGATGCCGGACCGTCAATCGAGGGATGCGGGGCGAACACCACAAAGTCGCGGGTGGCACGCATTCCGATCAGCGCGTGGAAATTCTCATTTGTCGTGGCCACGGTGGCGGGGCGAGCTCGTGGCTGCTCGCCCGCATCTCCTCGCCCGGGGCGGGGGCTCCGGAGGCGGGGGACCTGGAGTGCAGGCGAGCCGCAGAAGAGGCCCGCCGGAACGCAAGCCCCAGAGGGGAGCACCTCAGACGCGACCACCACCCGGCGGCGCGCCGCCATGCGGTGACCGCAGGGCCCAGAACACTGTAGGATTTGCCCGTGAGCACCGACGCCGAGCTCCATGCGCTCGCAGCCAGGTACGTCTGGTGGCAACCCCCTGCGGTGACCCTCGCCCGCCCCCATCATTTTCTCTGCCAGGTGATGACGCTCGGCACGGCGGAAGACGTGCGGACCGTCCGGCGTGTGATGGGCGATCAGGCTTTGCTGGACGCACTGGAGCACGCTCCCCCCGGCGTGATGGATCCGAAGTCCTGGAACTACTGGCACCTTTTCTTCGGCCGGCGCCCGCCGCCTCTGCCGGAGCGCCCATTGCCGTGACGCGCCTGCTGCCCAGGCTCGATGTGCTCCCCGCCGCCCAGCGAGCGCTGTGGCCTGAGCTTGCTTGCGTTCCGAGGTGCTTCGTCCTCGCGTTCAATCCGCTCATCGCGCAGAAGACCCTGGCGTACTTCGAGGGGGGTGATCTCGCGAATTGGCCGGATGCCGTGATACGGCTCCTTGTGATGATGCACGCGACGCGTGATATCGAGGTTCTACCGCTGCCCAAGCTGTCCGAGCGGCTCGATTGAGCCGGCGCTCCGTCGTGCGGTTGGGAGGATCCGGCACCGGGATCCTCCCCGTCGTGGGGGGATCGTCCCGTCGTGGGAGGTGATACGCTCGCCTCCCTGGCGCTGCGCCGGGCAAGGAGGGACATCCGATGTCATCGGTCAAGGGGTTCACCGTGGAGCTGTCGCACCTCGGGCGCGTCGGCCACGGACTCGTCCGGCCGGAGTGCGTGGTCGCGGAGCGCGACGGCACGCTCTGGGCCTCGGACGCGCGCGGCGTCGCCACCCGCGTCGATCCCGGCGGCGCGCAGGCGCTGCTCGGCCCCGAGGTGGGCGAGCCGAACGGCATGGCCATGGACCGGCAGGGCAACCTCATCGTGGCCGCGCTGTCGGGCGGCAAGGTCCACAGGCTGTACCGCGACGTACGGGCCGAGGTCCTGCTCGACTCCATCGAGGGCAAACCCCTCGGGGCCGTGAACTTCTGCTTCATCGATTCGCGGGATCGCCTCTGGATCTCCATCTTGACGCGGCATTGCCCGTCGTGGTGGGACGCCGTCGTCGACGAGCGCTGCCGCGACGGGTACATCGTCCTCGTCGACGAGAAGGGCCCCCGCATCGTGGCCGACGGCCTCCGCCTGACGAACGAGGTGCGCCTCGACGCCGCGGAGCGGTACCTCTACGCCGTCGAGACGGTCCCCGGCCGCCTCCTCCGCTTCCCCGTGCGTCAGGACGGCAGCCTCGGCGAGCGAGAGCCGTTCGGCCCCGAGAGCCTCGGCCCCGGCGGGCTCATGGACGGGTTCGCCTTCGACGCCGAGGGCAACGTGTGGGTGGCCTCTCCCTGCCGCAACAGCGTCGTCGTGATCTTCCCCGACGGCAGCCACCAGGTCGTCTTCGAGGACCCGCGCCCCGACGCCATCGAGGCGCTGCTCCAGAAGCAGGCGAGCGGCACCCTCGCGATGAGCGACCTCGGCGCGTGCGCGGGGGCGACCGTGCAGCTCCCCACCAGCATCGCGTTCGGCGGCCCCGATCTCCGCACGTGCCACGTGGGCTCGCTGGCCATGTCGCAGCTCGTCACGTTCCGCGCGCCCGTCGCGGGGCTCCCGCTCGTGCACCAGCGGTAGTCCCCCCCCCCGCGCTCGCGCCCTGCAGGCTGGCACCCGCGGTCGGCGCGCCGCGCGCGCCCGCTTGACAAAATCTGCCAACAGCCCCAGACAATTCCCTCACTGATGAAGCAAATGAGGACGATCCTGCCCGCCCTGGTGTTGACGGCCGTCGTCGGCGCGGCCTCCGGTTGCGGCAAGGCGGACACCGGTGCGCGGTCGAACGAGCGGTGGGCGACCACCGAGAACACCCGCGTCGATCTCGACTTCGACAAGATCAACGAGGCGTACAAGGCCGCCGAGGGGCCCGAGGACTTCGAGCGGCGCGTCAACGAGATCTACCAGGGGAGCGAGGTCATCAGCGTCGCCGTCCACGACCTCGACGCCAAGACGCAGGTCGTCACCGGGTTCTTCGACAAGAACAGCGACGGCGCCGTCCAGGACCCGGAGAAGGTGTTCACGATCCGCCGCGACGTCACGGGCGAGGGCGCCGGGCAGATCCAGACGTCCGGGCACGGGGCCTACGGGTACTACCACTCGCCGTTCCTGAGCCTGGCGTCCGGCATGATGCTCGGCGCGATGGTGTCGTCGGCTTTCCGGCCGAACTACGTGCCGGTCTACTCCCAGCCGTACACCACGCCGCCCGGCCGCATGGCCGATCTCCGGACGCACCGCGACACGTACCGCGCCGCGAACCCGTCCAGCGTCGACCGGAGCAAGGCGTCGCAGACCGGGCGGCGGTACAACAACGTCGGCAACAGCCGCTTCGGCGGCGGCCGGTCCGGCGGCTCGCGCTTCGGCATCCACCGGAGCGACCGCACCCGCAAGCCCGCGCGGCTCGTCGCCTGAGCACCCCCGCCGCGCGCCGCCCGCTGCGATGCAGCCCCTGCGAAGCATCTCCGAGCTCCCTTTCCGCTGCCGTCCCGCCCTGGAGCTGCTCAACCTCGAGCAGCACCGGGACGCGCCGGACCTGGAGTCCACGCAGTTCGGCTTTTGCCAGGTGTCCGCGCTCTGGCTCGATGGCCGCGCGGACCGCGCGCCGGTGCGCGTGACGGACGCCCTCGTCCTGGCGGTGCACGCCGCGGACGAGCCGGAGGCGCTGTCGGACGACGTGGAGCTCGAGTTCTTCGTCGAGGAGGTCGCCAAGGACTACTCGGTGACCGTGCTCCTGTCGGCGTTCCTCGATCGCTGGCTGCCCGCCGCGCTCTCCGGCGAGCGCGCCATCGTGCTCGCCATGTGCAACCCCCACGCCGCGCGCATCCGGCAGCCGAAGGCCGCCGGGCGCACGCCCGTCCACTACGCGCTTGGCGACGTGGACTCGTGGCTCGACACCGACAGTGACGGACGCTGGCACATCCGCCTCGAGGCGGAGGCCTGGCGCATCGCGGAGCACGCATGAACGGTGAACGCAGAGTTCCGGTCGTATCGCGCGAGCAGAAGCTGGTCTATGCCGGCATCTACGTGCTGAAGAAGATGGACCTGAAGCCCGCCGACGGAGGCGTCGAGATGCCCCTCGTGCTGCCGTCCGAGCTGACCCCGCTAGAGGACGTCCTCCAGGAGCTCGTGAACGCCGATCTCGTCGAGGTCAACCGCCGCAAGGCGCGGTTCGAGATCACCAGGAAGGGGCTCGCGTACCTGACCGAGATCATCGACGAGGCGGAGGCGCTGATCGAGGAGTTCGACGAGGAGTCGCTCGAGGACGCGGTGGCCGAGCTCCGCAGGCGGAACGTGGACGTGCTGCGCGCCCGCTTCCTGTGGGGCTGGTACGACGGCGAGCTCGACGATCTCGTGCTCTTCCAGCAGCGCCGGGGCGCCTCGCCGGTGGAGCCGTGGTGGGCCGATTACCTCCTGAGCGACGCGTTCTACGAGGAGCTGCTCCGCGACGTCGCGCGCGCGTGAGGGCGCCCGCGCCCCGCCTCGCGGGGCGACCTCGGGGCCGCCCGAGCAGGCTCGCTCCCATCAGGCTCCCATCGAGCAGCGCGTCCGGCGCGCCGCGGACATCGGCTCAGTGGCGATCCCTGAGCAGCGCGCGCTCCGTGGGAGCGCCCCGCGTGCCCGGCGCGCGGCCTTTGCGGGTGGCGCCGCGCGCGCTCCACGGCGCCGGACGGGGCGCGACCGGCTGCGCGGCGGGGGCGACCGGTTGCGCGGCGGGGGCGACCGGCTGCGCGGCTGGGGGGACCGGCGCGGCCGCGGGGAGCGGCGCGGCCGCGGCCGGCGAGGCGGTCGAGGAGGCCGTCGCGGCGTCCCCCGGCGCCGCCGCCGGACGCGGGCCCGCCTGGGCCGCGAGGCGCGCCTGCGCGGCGCGGGCGAGGGAGGCGGCGCGCGCGCCGACGCCCGACGCCAGCGGCGCCGCGGGGACCTGGGCCTGCGCCCTCAGGGCGGACGCCGACAGCAGGAGGCCGAGCGTCACGACGAGGCCGGCCGCCGTGAGGCCCAGCCTGCGCCGGCGCGCGGACCCGGCGTGCTCCGGCGCGTCGGGCTGGCCGACCGCGGCCCGGTAGGCCGCCACCATGGCCTCGATCGACGGGAACCGCTCCTCCGGGTTCAGGGCGAAGGCGCGCTCGAACCACGCCGACAGCGCCGGCGGCGCCTCCGGGAACGGCGGCGCCGACGGCGGCGGTTGCGCCCGGCTCAGGATCGCCGCGAGCACGTCGCTCATGGTGTGGCCCGGGAAGGGTAGCCGGCCCGTGAGCGCCTCGTACGCGACGACCGCGAGCGCCCACATGTCCGAGTGCGGGCCCGTGTCCCCGTCGCACGCGTGCTCCGGGCTCAGGTACGCCGGCGTGCCCAGCACCACGCCGGCGGCCGTCCGGCGCGGGAAGTCGGCGGGCAGGTCCTTCCGGATCCACTTGGCGATCCCGAAGTCCGCGACCTTCGCGCGGAGCTGTCCGTTGCGCTCCTCCGCGAGCAGGACGTTCGTCGGCTTGATGTCGCGGTGCACGATGCCGAGGGCGTGCGCGACCGAGAGCGCCTCGCCGATCTGGCCGAGCAGCGGCGCGAGCTCCGCCGGGGACAGCGACCCCCGGTCCTGCAGGAGCTGCCGCAGCGACCGACCGCGAACGTACCCCATGACGAGGTACGGCCCCACCGCAGGATCCTCCCCGACGTCGTGGACGGCGACGACGTGGTCCGTCTTCTGCGCGAGCTGCGCCGCGACCTGGGCCTCGAACCGGAAGCGCTCCAGCGCGGTGCTCGCCTCCCCCTCGCGCTGGACGGCGAGGAGCTTGAGCGCGACGTCGATCCGCAGGGCGCTGTCGTGCGCGAGCCACACCTCGCCCATGGCGCCGCGCCCGATCAGCCTGAGGAGCCTGTACCGGCCGGCGATGAGCCGGCGGTGGCTCCGCGGGGTCTGCGCCACGCCGTCCCGCCCGGCCGCGGAAGAGGCGGGACCGGCATCCACGGATCGTCTGGAGCGCGGCGCGACCGTGCGCGCGCTGTCCACCCTCTGGACGTTGGAGTCGGATCGTCCACCAAGAGCCAAGGCTTGCCACACGAGCGGTACCCTCCGTGCCGTCACCGTGTCCAGGCCCATTGCCGCGCGAATGCGACAATGCTCCAGGACATAGAGACCGGGGCATGCCGACCACAATAGCACCGACGCGGCGAACCTGGAACCGGGGACGATCGGAGTCCCTCGATCGGGAGCCCCCCGAGCAGGAGGCGCGCATGAGGTGAGGTGGTGAAGCGGCGCCAGGACGACGCCGCTCTGCTACATCGCATGCACCGCAGCGTCCCGGTGGCGGGCCCCGCGCCGGGGCGGGGCGGCGAGGCGGGGATTCCGTTCGGGAGGGACGCTCCGTTCAGGGGAGCCGCGACGAGCGCCGGAGGGGCTGTCGCTCAGGGAGCCGCGACGAGCGCCGGAGGGGCTGTCGCTCAGGGAGCCGCGACGAGCGCCGGAGGGGCTGTCGCTGGGGGGGGCGTGAGACACCGCCCTTCGCGTCGAGGCGGCGCGCTCCCGGGCCGCTCAGCGCGGCATGCAGAGCGCCTGTCCGCGGGAGTAGCGGTTGGTCAGCACGCCGGACTCGTAGTAGTTGCCCTCGCAGTCCATCGACGAGCGGCCGACCACGCGGCCCTCCGCGTCGAAGTAGACGTAGAACTCTCCGATCTCGTCGGCGATGACCGGGCGGGCGAGGGCCGCCGTGGCGACCAGGGTCGTGGCCAGTCCGAGCAACAGGGTGATCTTGCGCATGAGGAAGCTCCTTCGGAGGAATGAACGCACGGGCGGCGAGGCGCCCGCGCAAGCAAGTGACACGGCATGATCCTAGAGCGCCGATCCCGTGGGGCAAGCGAGAAATGGGCCCCCAGGACGCCACGATCCCAAGGTGGGTATTCGGATTCCCCGCGCGCTCGGCGCCCTCTCGGATCGAGCTTCTGCTCTTTTCTGGCGATGGAATCCGCCTGTCGCCCTGCCGAGCGCAGGCGCGCGGCCATCGACGATCAGGCGCCGAGGTGGACCTTGAACGAATCCATCTTGCGGATCGCGGGGTGCGCGCCGAACGTCGGCGGCGACGCGATCGTCATGCCGGGGAACCTGCGGAAGATCGAGCTCACGGCGATCTGCGCCTCGAGGCGCGCCAGGTTCGCCCCGATGCAATAATGGGCGCCGTTGCCGAAGGCGAGGTTCCCGGTCGCGTCCCGCCGCGGGTCGAAGCGGTCGGGGGCCGCGTGGGCGGCCTCGTCGCGCAGCGCCGCCGCCAGGAAGAGGATGACGAGCTCGCCCTTCGCGATGCGCGCGCCGCCGATCTCGACGTCCTCCTTCGCGTAGCGGAAGACGCCGAGCTTGCCGAAGTTGTCGAAGCGGAGCACCTCCTCGACGACGCCCTTCATGAGCTCGGGGTCCTCCTTCACCTGGGCCAGGACCTCCGGGCGCTTCAGCAGGTTCAGCACCGTGAACGCGATGAGGTGCACGGTGGTCTCGGAGCCCCCCACGAGCAGCGCCGTGACCAGCGAGGCGAGCTCCGGCTTGCTCAGGCGGTCGCCCTGCTCCTCGGCCTGGATCAGCGCCGTCAGGGTGTCCCCCTCGATCGGCCGCTTGCGCCGCGCCTCGATCACCTCGTGGATCATCGCCATCCCCTCGCGGATGCCGGCGAACACCCGCTCGCGCTCCTCGGCCGACAGGAGCATGAGGAAGAGCTGCTTCACCGCGGAGTCCGCGAAGCGGTGGAACGACGCGTCGAGCTCCGGCGGGATGTTCAGCATGCTGCCGATCACGCGGACCGGGATGTGCTCGGCGAAATCGTGGACCACGTCGATCACGCCCTTTCCCGCCGCGGCGTCGAGCCGCTCGTCGACGATGCGCTGGATCTCGGGGCGCAGGCGCTCGACCGCGCGCGGCGTGAGCGTCGGGCTCACGAGCTTGCGCACCCGGGCGTGATCCCTGTCCGGCAGCGAGAAGAGCCCGTGTCGGTTGAGCTCCTCGATCTCGGGGCTGCTGCCCGACCCGAGCGAGGACGCGAGCGCCCACGCCCTGCTGTCGGTGGTGAAGCGGCCGTCGCGCAGGATGGCCTGGACGTCGTGATAACGGCTGGCGATCCAGCTGTGACCCTCCGCCCAGTACCGGATGGGCGCCTCGCGCAACCGCGCGTACACGGGGTACGGATCCTCGGTGTACCCGGGCGCAGAGGGGTTGAAGTCGACCGTGGGGCGAGAACTGTCCAGCATCATCTGAATCACCTCTCCTTCCATTCCCGATGAATCGTGCTCTCCCAGAGCTCAGGGCTCCTCGAGCGACAGGGCGCCGCGCGGGCAGGCGCGGACGGCCTTCTCCACCTTCGGGCGGAGCTCGGACGGCACGTCGTCGACGAGCAGGTGCAGCCGGTCGTCGTCGTCGACGCGAAACACCTCGGGCGCCGCCCGCACGCAGACGGCGTTGGCCTCGCAACGTTCCCAGTTCACCACGATCTTCATCCGTGCCTCCAGTGGTTTCGGATCAGAACACGATCCTGGCCGACAGGCTCGCGGTGTCGAGCGACGCGGCGGGCCGGATCTCGATCTTCAGGTCGCCCCGATCCTCGGTGCGGTAGGATTGTGGCCTGTTCAGGAAGAGCAGGACCGTCCCCGCGAGCGCCGTCGCTCCGCCGGCGATGAGGGCGCCGATCGCCACATCGTTCTCGGTGACGCTGGGCGCGAGCGGGTCGTCGGAGCGGGTCGTCGGGGAACATCGTGCACGACTGCCCGCAGCGGTCACCGTATTCATCGTTCGTTCCTCCGTGCTCGGCGCGGGCATGCCACATCAACCCGCCGCCCACGAGGCCCAGGGCCGCGCCCGCCCCGAGCGTGGCCCAGGGGATCCACGCGGGCCACCGTCTCTGGACGATGAGGGTATCGACGCTCAGCGCAAGCTGGCCCGAGGCCTCCTTGCCGGCGAGCACGAGGAGGGGCTCGACCACCGTGAAGTAGCCGTCCTTTCTCGCCATGACGACGTGCTCGCCGGGCGTGACCATCCGGCGCGCGGTGCCAGGGCCGACGAACCAGGGCTTGCCGTCGATCCGCACGGCGGCGCCCGGCTCGTCACACCGGATCTCGATGGCGGCGAGATCTTGCGTCACGAGCGCGCGCAGGGCCGCGCGCGCCTCCAGCTCCCTCTCCGGATCGAGCGAGCCGGGCCCCCATCGCAGGGAGAGGCGGAGGTTTTCGTACGCGAGGAGCGGCAGCCCGATGCTCTTCAACACCCGCCCGAGGTAGAGCCGGAGCTCCGGGTGCTCCCAGGCGGCGAGCGCCTCTTCGTACTTCGTCCGCGCCTCGGCGAGCATCATGCCACGGTGCAGCTCCCGCGCCTCCGTGAAGAGCGCCTGTGCCCTCTGCTTCCGCTCCTCGGAGACGCCCTGGTGCCACGGCGGCGGCGGGGGCGGGGGCGGCGACGACGATCCCGCCCCCGCCGGCGACGCGGGGAGCCGCGCGGGCGATGACGACAAGGACGACTCCGCCAGTTCCAGCGACGCGGGGGGCAGCGCCGGGGAGGACGACTCCGCCAGTTCCAGCGGCGCGGGGGGTGTCGCCGGGGAGGACGACTCCGCTAGTTCCAGCGGCGCGGGGGGCGTCGCCGGGGAGGACGACTCCGCAAGTTCCAGCGACGCGGGGGGCGACGCCGACGACGTCGCCTGGGCCCGCCCAGGCGCGGCGCACAGGGCCACGAGAGCGATGGACAGGAGGCGCTTCGCCATCGGAAGGACGACCTGGGTGGGTCGCTCGCGAATCGTCGTCATGACAGGCAGTGGCTCTCCAGGAGAGCTCGCCCGGGATGCTCCATCGAGCGTTCACCCCGGATCCCCGGGCCGCCAAGCAAGCTCGCGTCCGAGGGTACCCCCGCGCATGTCCTCCTGGGAAGTGCGGTCGTGGCAAGTCCGGGTATGCAAGGGTGCACTGGACGCTTATGCTCTCGCCCTCGCTCCGGTCGCGCTCGCGGCGGCGGCCGTGATTTCGATGGTGATGTCTTTTTGCGTTCAGGAGGGAAGATGTCCACCGAGCTGATCATTCCGGAACCGGCTGGTCGTTCGACCGGTGGGGTCGAGCTCGAGCGCGAGCGGTGCTCCTCGATGGGCTCCGGGAGGTTCGAGGACGCGGGCCACACCCTCACGATGCGCACGGGCGCAATGGCCGCGGCGCCCGGAGCGGCCGCGCCGCCCGTCACGATCGCGAACGCGGCCGCCGCGGCCGTGGGGGCCCGCGGGACGAAGCGACTCGCGGCGATCGGCGCGGGCGCTCCTCTGTCGTCATCGCTCTCGCACATCGCCCCGCCGCCCTCGTCGCGCGCGCGGGTCGCTCCGCCGTCGCTGGCCGGCGCCCGCATCGGCCACTACGAGATCCTGCGCGAGCTCGGCCGGGGCGGCATGGGCGTGGTCTTCCTGGCGCGCGACACCCGGCTCGCCCGCCTCGTCGCGATCAAGCTGCTCACCCGGCTGGACAGCGCCGATGTCCAGCGCTTCCTGATCGAGGCGCGGGCCACCGCGCGCTGCAAGCACGAGCACATCGTGACGATTCACGAGGTGAACGAGCACGACGGTCACCCGTACATGGTGCTCGAGTACATCGAGGGGCAGAGCCTCGGCGCCTGGATGAAGCAGCGCAGACCTCCGGACGCCGGCGAGCAGCTATCGACCGCGCCCGTGCCGCCCGGCCTGGCCGTCGACCTCATGATCCCGGTGGTGCGCGCGCTCTCTCGCGCGCACGCCTCCGGCATCATCCACCGCGATCTCAAGCCCGAGAACATCATGCTGGAGGCGTCGGGGGCGATCAAGGTGGTCGACTTCGGCATCGCCAAGCTGCGCGAGGACGAGACGAGCCTCGCGCTCGCGGTCGAGCGCACCGTCGCCGGAGACACCTGCCTGACCGGCGAGGGCGGCATCATCGGCACGCTGCCGTACATGTCCCCGGAGCAGTGGAGGGGGAAGGGGATCGACCAGTCCAGCGACATCTGGGCGGTGGGCATCATGCTGCACGAGCTCGTGCTCGGCGCGCACCCGCTCGCGCCGGCCAGCATGATGAGCCTGCTCCGGGTCTCGGTCCCCGACGAGCCGATGCCGTCGGTCAGCGCGCGCCACCCGGAGCTCGGCGCGCTCGGCGCGATCATCGATCGCTGCCTGCGCAAGCAGAAGGCCGAGCGCTTCGCCTCGGCGGACGAGCTGTTGACCGAGCTCTTGCCGCTCTTGCCCGGGCGCCGGGCGATCCTGCTCGACAGCGACGCGAGCCCGTTCGCCGGCCTGTCGTCGTTCCAGGAGGCCGACGCCGACCGCTTCTTCGGCCGCGCGCAGGACCTCGCGGGCGTGGTCGCGCGCCTGCGCAACCAGCCGCTGCTCGCGATCGCGGGGGCGTCGGGGGTGGGGAAGTCGTCGCTCGTGAGGGCGGGGGTGATCCCGGCGCTCAAGCGCTCCGGGGAGGGCTGGGAGGCGCTCGTGCTGCGGCCCGGGCGCGAGCCGATGGCCGCGCTCGCGCAGCTCTTCAGCCACCCCGTCGTGACGCTGAGCTCGGTCACCCGCACGCTCGCCCCGCGGGGCAGCGCGACGGCGAGCGCGGCCTGGAGCGAGCGGCTGCGCGCCGAGCCCGGCCTGCTCGGCGCCGCGCTGCGCGCGTGGTCGGACGGCGCGGGGCGGCGCCTCTTGGTGTTCGTCGATCAGTTCGAGGAGCTGTTCACGCTCGGCGCCCCGGCGGGCGAGCGCGAGGCGTTCCTCGCGTGCCTCGAGGGGGTGGCCGACGACGCGTCGTCGCCGCTCCGGGTGGTCCTGTCGGTGCGGTCGGACTTCCTCGAGCGGATGGCCGAGCACGAGCGGTTCATGGGGGCGATGCTCCGCGGCCTCGTGTTCCTGCGGCCGATGGGGCGCGAGGGGCTGCGCGAGGCGCTGATGAGGCCGCTGGAGGCGGCGAGGTACGAGGTCGAGGATCCGGCGATGGTCGAGGGGCTCCTCGACGCGCTCTCGACCACGCACGGCGCGCTGCCGCTCCTGCAGTTCACGGCGGCGAAGCTGTGGGAGATGCGCGATCGGCAGCGCCGGATGCTGACGCGGGCGAGCTACGAGGCGCTCGGCGGCGTGGCGGGCGCGCTGGCGAGCCACGCCGACACGGTGCTGGCCGGGATGAGCGAGCGGCAGGCGAAGCTCGCGCGGGCGGTGCTGGAGCGCCTGGTGACGCCGGAGCGGACGCGGGCCGTGGCCAGCCTGGGCGAGCTCTGCGAGCTGCCCGGGGATCGCGGCGAGATCGAGCGGGTGGTGGGGCTGCTCGCCGACGCGCGGCTCCTGGCGATCGAGACGGCGAGCGACCGGGCGGGCAGCACGGTGGAGATCGTGCACGAGTCGCTCATCGAGCGGTGGCCGACGCTCGAGCGCTGGCTCGACGAGAACCAGGAGGACGCCGAGTTCCTGGACCGGCTGCGCGCGGCGGCGAGGCTGTGGGCGTCGAGCGATCGCGCCGTGGACACGCTCTGGCGCGGCAAGGTGGCGGAGGAGGCGCGGGGCTTTCGCGAGCGTTACCGGGGCGAGCTGCCGGCGCGGGAGCGGCTCTACCTGGAGGAGGTGCTCCGGTTCGCGGATCAGCTCCAGCGCGGGAGGCGCCGCCTCGTCACCGGGATCATCGCGGCGCTGTCGTGCCTGGTCGTGGCGGCGGGGCTCGGGATCGTGAAGGTGACCCGCCAGAACCGGGTCATCATGGATCAGCTCCACGAGATCCAGACGACGGAGGCCACGCTGAAGGCCGCGCTCGCGAGCGAGGAGGCGGCCCGGAGCGCGGCGGAGGCGGCGCGGCAGGAGAGCGAGGCGGCGCGGCAGGAGAGCGAGGCGCAGCGGCAGCGGGCCGAGCAGATGCAGCGGGAGGCCGAGGTGGCCCGGGCGCGCGCGGAGACCGACTCCGAGCGGGCCCGCGTGGCGGCCCTGCAGGCGCAGAAGGCGCGGGACGAGGCGCGGCGGTCCGAGGCCGAGGCGCGGAGGGCGGAGATCCGGGCCACGGAGGAGGAGCACAAGGCCAGGGCGGCGGCCGAGGCGGTGCTGCGGAGCAAGCGCGAGCAGGAGCAGCTCATCGAGCGGGTCGTGGGGAAGATCGGGGAGAAGCTGCAGTAGCGCGGCGGTCGACGGGAGTTGCGCGGCTATCTCGGCGGTGCCGGTCGCGTGTGGCGGAAGATGGTGCCGTGCTCGCCGACGACGAAGGAGGTCCTGCCGTCGCCCCACGCGGCGCGGAGATCTCGATCTGTCATGGAGTCGAGCTTGAGCCAGGAGATGCCGTCATAGCGCAAGAACGCGCCGTTCTCGCCAGCGGCGAAGACGTCCTGCGGCCCGCTCCCCCACACGGCTCGCAACGAGCTCGACGTGGGGGAGCTCATGGCCTGCCAGTCCTGGCCGTCGTAGCGCAGGATCGTGCCATCGTCACCAACGGCGAAGACGTCCTGCGGCCCGCTCCCCCACACGGCTTGCAACGAGCTCGACGTGGCTGAGCTCATGGTCCGCCAGTCCTGGCCGTCGTAGTGCAGGATCGCGCCATCGTCACCAACGGCGAAGACGTCCTGCGGCCCGCTCCCCCATACGCCGTTCAGAGATTCCGTCATGTCCGAGCGCCTGACCCGCCAGCCCTGGCCGTCGTAGCGCAGGATCGTGCCACCCTCGCCAACAGCGAAGACGTCCTGCGGCCCGCTGCCCCACACGTCAAACAGCGATTTCAACGAGCTCGTTTCCATGATCCGCCAGCGCTCGCCGTTGTAATGCACGATCGCGCCGACGGCGCCGACGGCGAAGACGTCCTGCGGCCCGCTCCCCCATATCCCGAACAATATCTCATCGGTGGTCGAGTCCATGGCCTGCCAGTCCTGGCCGTCGTAGCGCCGGATCGTGCCCCACTCATCAACAGCGAAGACGCTCCGCGGCCCGCTCCCCCAGACGCCCAACAACCATTCCGCCATGTTCAAGCTCATGTCTTGCCAGCCCTGGCCGCCGTGGCGCAGGATCGTGCCAGCTTCACCGGCCGCGAAGACGCTCTGCGGCCCGCTCCCCCACACGCCAATCAACGACTCCGAGGCGCTCGATTCCATGGCCTGCCAGCCCTGGCCGTCATAGTGCAGGATCGCGCCGCCGGCGCCGACAGCGAAGACGTCCTGCGGCCCGCTCCCCCATACGCCGAACAACAATTCATTGGTGGTCGATTCCATGGCCTGCCAGCGATCGCCGTCGTAGTGCAGGATCGTGCCGTGCCCACCGACGGCGAAGACATCGCGCGGTCCGCTCCCCCACATGTCATACAACGATTCCGAGGTGATCGATTGAACGCCCTTCCATCGCTGACCGTCGTAGCGCAGGATCGTGCCATCCTCACCAACAGCGAAGACGTCCTGCGGCCCGCTCCCCCACACGTCATGTAACAATGTCGTGGTCGCCGGGCTGATATCGATCCATCGCTGGCCGTCGTAGCGCAGGATGGTGCCATCCTCACCAGCGGCGAAGACGTCCTGCGGCCCGCTCCCCCACACGCCGTTCAGCCATGCCGAGGTGGTCGAGCTCATCTCCTCCCATCGCTGGCCGTCGTAGCGCAGGATCGTGCCACCCTGACCAACGGCGAAGACGTCCTGCGGCCCGCTCCCCCACACGCCGTTCAGCCATGCCGAGGTGGTCGAGCTCATCTCCTCCCATCGCTGGCCGTCGTAGCGCAGGATGGTGCCACCCTCACCAACGGCGAAGACGTCCTGCGGCCCGCTCCCCCACAGGTCCTGCAACGACGCCGACGGGCCGACGTCCTGGTGGCGCCAGTTCCAGTCTCCACATGAAGCGGTCGATAGGGCATCGCACGCGCTGGTGCAGCCGGGCCGGCCAAAGTCGTAACGCAGGGTCGCGCAGGATGTCATGACCGGCACGTTGGGGTCGCAGATCTCGTTCTCGGCGCGCATGCCGTCGCCGCAATGTGTCTTGCAGTCGTTCCTGCAATATCCGCCGGTCGTTGAGTTTTGCTGGCCTCGACATTGCGCGTGCTTGGGCTCGATGTCGTCGGTGCCGCAGTCGCAGGTCTCCCCGCGTGCCGGATCGACGATGCCGTTGCCGCAGTCCTCATCGGACTGGCAGTCGGCGCTGCATCCGTCGCCGCTCTGCACGTTCCCATCGTCGCAGACCTCACCGTCCTCGATGACCTCGTTACCACACTTGTTGATGTGGTCGGGGGCAAGACACAGGTGTCGGCCGTCGCCGCTCGGGACGCATGCATAGCCGATCGGGCAGAAGCCATCGACGCCATCGCACCTCTTCCCGGCCTGAAGGCATGAACCCATCGTGGCGATCAGCGTCACGACAAACACCAGCGCCGCGGCGTGACGAGGCGTCCACCCGCCCCGCCGAGAGCCCAAGACATCTCCGAGCCACCGCATGCCCGACCTCCGTATCAACGCCCGCATCCTCTCCTCACTGTCCTCTCGTCCAGCGGCACGGCAGCTCGCTCCGCGAATCGCAGAGACGCTGTCGGCGCACAGCACGCCAGGGTACGCCCGGACCCATGCTCCTGGGAAGCCTGAGCGGACCCGTCCCCAGGGCGGCCGCACAGCGAGAGCCCCTTGCGCCTGGCGAGGGCGAATTCGAGCGAGAG
Organism: Sorangium cellulosum; assembly: GCF_004135735.1. GTDB lineage: Bacteria > Myxococcota_A > Polyangia > Polyangiales > Polyangiaceae > Sorangium > Sorangium cellulosum_F. The sequence goes on from NZ_CP012670.1 coordinate 3,894,655, forward strand.
TTCAGTTTTACCGGGAGAGCTCTGGCGCCCGCGCACGGGCGGTGCGCCCTGCCTTCGGGGGAAGGAGGCGGCCCCGACCCCGCCCGCGGCGCGCCAGCACCGGGTCGGCCGCCGGGGTCAGCCGTCGCTGCGGCGTCGGGCCTCAGTCGCCGCCGTAGCCGCCGCTGCCGTAAGGACGGGTGAGGATCTCCAGGTAGTGCCCGTCCGGATCGGCGAAGTACACGCCGCGCCCGCCGTCGCGGCGGTTGATCTCGCCGGGGCGTCGCGCCATGGGATCCGCCCAGTACTGCATCTTTCGCTGGCGGATCCGGCCGAAGATCTCGTCGAACTCGGCCTCGCTGACCAGAAAGGCGAAGTGCCGGGACTCGATGGTTTCGGTCGTGTCCATGAAGTCGAGCGTGACGTCGTTGTCGAGCCGCACGGCCATGAACGGCCCGAACGGCACCGGCGCCGAGAGGCCCAGGATCTCGGCCAGGAACGTGGCAGACACCTGCTTGTCCCGCGCCGCGACGATCGTGTGGTTGAGACGCACCGCCATGGTTACCCTCCCTTCCGGCGAGCCCTGATCTGCCCGCCTGGCCGCCCGCTCCAGCTCATCGCTCCCGCCGCCGGCGCGGTGTCCTGGTTCATGTCGATATCGCGATTCACCTCGATGCCCTCCCTCCGGATCCATTCCTGCCGAGCGAGCCGTGGCACGAGGTCCGCGGCGCGTGCTCGGCGGACGGGAGGAGGCTGCCATGCAGGACGCAGGCGGGCAACGAGGTCCGCGCCGGAGCTCGCCGTGCGCCCCCCCGCGATCCCGGAGCGCGGGGAGGAGCGGGCGTGCTCGCGAGGGCTCGCGACGACGGCGGCGCCGGAGCGACCGGTCAGCGCGGCGGGACGGGGAGGGGCCAGCTCGTCCGCGTCGCGGCGCGATCAATCGATGACGACGTCCACGACCGCGGTGGGCAGCTCGAAGGGCACCGTGACGGCCCACGGGTCGGACGCGATCCCGGTGTTCTCGTCGAAGCCGAGCGCGAACGTCGTCTTCAGCTCGTGCGTCCCGCCCTCGACGACATGAGAGCGCCCGCAGGTCGTGTAGGAAAACTCGGGCTCGCTCCAGCACTCCGCGACGATGGGGACGACCTCGGTGGCGCGCTGATCCCACTCGAGCTCCGCCGTCGCGCCCGGGGCCAGCTCGACGTAGACCGGCGCACAGCCCGGCAAGCCCGGCTCTCCCGCGAGCAGCCCTCCGCACATGGGCAGCACGCCGAACAGGTCCTCGTCGTCGACGCTCCAGCCGTCGCCACCACAGTTGTTCCAGGTCGGATGCTCGCCCCATGCCGGGTAGTAAATGGGGACATCGCGCTCGTTCTTGATCACGATCTTCACCGGCGCAGACGGCGCGTCGTCCTCCATCGTCGCGCAGGCATCGATGTCACCTGGCTGCGAGCCCGTGTCGTCGCCCCCACCGCCGGTCTCCCCGTCGCCGTTTTCCCCTGTGTCGACGGTGCACGCCGACAGCAAGAGACCCGTGATCAAGGCAATCGTCGCACGATGAATCAAAGCAGAATGCCGGTCCATGGTGGCCCTCCTCTCGAAGGAAACGCGCCGCGCGCCGGACGCCCCCTGCCCATGACGGTGCATCCGGGCCGAGGCCGCGCATCGCGCGGCCGCGCTGGAGCGGCTGCCTGCGTGCGGGCACGCCTCGCGCGGCGTTGGAGCATCACGCGTGCCATGCCCCGGATCGCGCATCGCAGGCCGTCGCCTCGCCGGGCCTGCGCCGCACCGAGCCGCGGCCATTGCCGCGGATTCGCCGCGCCGCGCGCGGGTCGTCCGCGTCCTCGCCCCCACGCCCTGATCCCGTCCACACCCGCGACGCGCACGGAATGCGTGGCCAGGGATAGGGCAAAGTTGCAGTGCCGTTCTGTGACCTGCTGTGCCCGATCGTGCCAATGTCCTGGCTCGAGGGGTGAGCCAGCCGTGCCAGAGAGGCGCTGGGCGCGGGGCGGGCTCCCCCCCGGGAGGCGCACGAGGACGTCGCCCCGCCCGCGCCCGCGTGCGGGTCGCGCGTGAGCACGAGATGGACGCCCGCGCCCGCGTGCGGGTCGCGCGTGAGCACGAGATGGACGCCCGCGCCCGCGTGCGGGTCGCGCGTGAGCACGAGATGGACGCCGCCGATGAACTCCTGCGGATCCCCACGTCACCGATCTTCACCGCCCCGCCTGCGGAGACGACGGAGGAGACTGCCGGCAAGGGGCGAGACCTGCTCGCTCCCATGACACGAAATCGTCGCGTCGCGCCGGCCGGAGCTGCCGTGAACAGCCATGTCATAACGCTGCATCCTGACCGCACGTCATGGCCTGGAGCGTCACTTCGCATGACGCGCTCGGTGATGGACCCTCGCCTCGTACTTCGGCGGATCCTTGCTTTACACGGTCAATCCGGTGTGCGGATAATCGCGCGGTGCGATCGGCGACCCTCCTCGCAGGACGTTATCTCCTCGAGCGCCGGGCCGGCGCGGGGGGGATGGGGGAGGTGTGGAAGGCGCGTGATCAGTCGACCGGCGAGGCCGTGGCGGTCAAGGTCCTGCCCGGCGGCGACCCCGAGGGCGCGGCCAGGTTCGTGCGAGAAGGGCAGATCCTCGCGGGCCTCTCGCACCCTGGCGTGGTGCGTTACGTGGCGCACGGCGCGAGCGCCGAGGGCGCCCCGTACCTGGTCATGGAGTGGCTCGACGGCGAGGATCTCGCGGCGCGCCTCGCGCGCGGCCCGCTCTCCGTCGACGAGAGCGTGGCCCTCGCCGCCCGCGTCGCGGACGTGCTCGGCTATGCCCACGCGCAGGGGGTCATCCACCGGGATCTGAAGCCGAGCAACCTGTTCTTGCCGGGCGGGCGCCTCGACGCGGTGAAGGTGCTCGACTTCGGCATTGCGCGGCTCGGGCACGCGACGCGAATGACGCGCTCGGGCGTGCTGTTCGGCTCGCCAGGGTACATCGCGCCCGAGCAGGCGCGCAGCGAGGCGGGCGTCGACGCGCGCGCGGACGTGTTCTCCCTGGGCTGCGTGCTCTTCGAGTGCCTGACGGGAGAGCGCGCCTTCGGCGGGCAGCACGCGGTGGCGACCCTGACCAAGGTGCTCTTCGAGGACACGCCGAGCGCGCGGAGCGCGCGGCCCGAGGTGCCGGAGTCGCTCGACGAGCTCGTGCAAAGGATGCTGGCCAAGCAGCGTGAAGAGCGGCCGAGCGACGGCTGGGCCGCCGCCGCGGAGCTGCGCGCGCTCGCGCCGTCGCTCTCGGACGCGCCTTCAGGGTCGAGCCGGTCACCGTCCCTGACCGGCAGCGAGCAGCGCGCGGTGGCGGTGATCCTCGTGAGCGGGGCGGCGCGCCCCGAGCCGGGGTCGCTCGATGGCTCCTCGACCCTGGCGGTGGCCCCCGAGGAGGCGACGATGCTGCGCGAGGCCGAGGCGCTCGGGGGCGCGAGCGAGCGCCTGGCCGACGGGTCGGTGGTGGTGATGCTGGCGGGCGCGGGCCTCCCGACCGATCTCTGCGCGCAGGCGGCGCGGTGCGCGCTCTCGCTGCGCGCGCTCGCCGGAGGGCGCCGCGTCGCGCTGGCCATGGGGCGCGGCGAGCGCCGGGGGCGGTCGTTCGGGCCGGCGATCGACCGCGCGGCGCGGCTCGCGGAGGCCGCGGCGCGCGGCGACGCGCCGCAGGGCGCGGTCGTGATCGACGAGGTGGTCGCGGGGCTCCTGGACGCGCGCTTCGAGGTGCAGGAAAAGGAGGGGTCCTTCTCGCTGCACGGCGAGCGGGCGCTCGCCAGGGGGGCGCGGCTGCTCCTCGGCAAGGCGACGCCCTGCGTGGGCCGCGATCGCGAGCTGGGCACGCTGCGGGCGCTGTTCGCCGAGACCGTCGAGGAGGGCACGGCGCAGGCGGCGCTCGTCGTGGCGCCGCCCGGCGTGGGCAAGTCGCGGCTGGCGCAGGAGTTCGTGCAGGAGCTCAGGGGGTGCGGCGAGGACGTGGCGATCTGGACCGCGCGCGGCGAGGCGCCGCGGGCGGGATCGCCGCTCGGGATGCTGGGGCAAGCCTTGAGGAGCGCGTGCGGGATCCGCGAGGGCGAGCCGCTCGCGGTCCGGCGGGAGCGGCTCGCGGCGCAGGTGGCCACGTGGCTCGCGCCGGGCGAGCGGCAGCGCGTCACGGAGTTCCTCGGCGAGCTCGTGGGCGCGCCGTCCCCGGGCGAGCACAGCCCGCTGCTCGCGGCCGCGCGGCTCGACGCGCGCCTCATGGCGGATCACGTGCGCGCGGCGTTCCTCGACTTCGTGGCGGCGGTCTGCGCGAGGACGCCGGTGCTCGTGGTGCTGGAGGACCTGCACTGGGGAGACAAGGGCACGGTGCAGCTCCTCGACGCGGCGCTGCGCCACCTGAGAGAGCGCCCGTTCTTCGTGCTGGCCGTGGCGCGGCCCGAGGTGCGCGACGTCTTCCCGAAGCTGTGGGACGAGCGCCGGCTGTACGCGATGCGGCTCAACGAGCTGAGCCGGCGCGCGGGCGAGCGGCTCGCGCGGCACGTGCTGGGCGAGCGCGCGGACGCCGAGGTCATCGCGCGGATCGTGCGCCTGTCCGAGGGGAACGCGTTCTATCTGGAGGAGCTGATCCGCTGGACGGCCGAGGGCCACGGCTCGGACATGCCGGAGACGGTCGTCGCCATGGTCGCGTCGCGGCTCGCGGCGCTCGACGAGGCGTCGCGGCGGCTGCTGCGCGCGGCGAGCGTGTTCGGGGAGGTGTGCTGGGCCGGGGGCGTCGCGGCGCTGCTGGGCGGCGGGGCGCGCCGGGGCGGGGTGATGGCCGGGCTCGCGGCGCTGGTGGAGCGGGAGATCCTGGTCCGGCGCTGCGAGAGCCGCTTTCCGGGCGAGGAGGAGCTCGCGTTCCGGCACGCGCTCCTGCGCGAGGGCGCCTACGCGATGCTGACCGAGGGCGACCGGACGCTCGGCCATCGGCTCGCGGGCGAGTGGCTCGAGGCGCGGGGCGAGCAGGACGCGCGGGCGCTCGCGGAGCACTTCGAGAAGGGCGGGAGCGAGCCGGCCGCGGCGAGGCATTCTCTGCGGGCGGCGCAGCAGGCGAGCTGGGGCGGCAACGCGGTGGAGGCGGTGCTGCTGGCGCGCCGGGGGCTCTCGCTCAAGGCGCCGGACGAGCTGCGCATCCGGCTGCTCGGCGCGCTCTGCGAGATGGCCATCTGGCAGCTCGACATCGCGCCCTCCCTGCGGCGCGAGGCGGGGGAGCTGATGCGGGCCGCCCCGCGCGGGAGCGCGCCCTGGTCCCAGGGGGTGGCCGCCCGGATCGCGGGGGCGGCCGTGGCGGGGAACGCCGAGGAGATCCTCGCCGTCGCGGGCGAGCTCGAGGACGTGCGCGTGGCGCCGGACGCGGCGTACCCGATGACGGTCGCGCTGACCCTGGCCACCATCACCCTCGACATGATGGGGCGCTCTCCGGACTGGGAGGCGCTGCACGCGAAGCTTACGGCGATCGCGCGGGCCGCCGGGAGCCGGAGCGAGATCGTGAGGTGCTTCGACTGCATGGCCCAGGTGGCGCGGGAGCAGCAGCGGGGGGACGCCGCCGGGATGCTGGAGCACGCAAAGAAGGGCCTCGCGCTCGCCCGGCAGTGCGGCCACCGCGGCATGGAGAGCGTCGGGAGCATGATCGTGGCCCTGTGCCTCTGGTGCCTCGGCGCCGCGGACGAGGCCGAGCGGATGCTCCAGGCGCTGCCGATGGCGGACGCCGAGCTCACGCTCGTCTCGACGCACCGGCCGTTCATCCTGGCCTGGCTGCGCGCGGATCGCGGCGAGATCGACGAGGCGCGCGTCCTCTCGGCGCACCTCGCCACCTCGGGGCGTGACCGCGGCGTGCCGCTCGACGAGGGCCGGGGCCGCTGGGTCCTCGCGGAGGTGCTCCGGCGCGCGGGCGCGCTGGAGCAAGCGGAGCGGGAGATCGAGGGCGCCCTCGAGCTGCTGAGCCGGTCGTGCATCACCGACGTGCCCGGCGTGCTCGCCACGAAGGCGGCGCTGAAGCTCGCGCAGGGCAAGCCGGTCGAGGCGCTCGCCGCGGCGGAGGACGGCCTCGCGCGTCAGGCCGTGAACGGGCACGACCACTTCTTCCGGGGCGGCGCCTTCCTCCGGCTCGTCCACGTCGAGAGCCTCGTGGCCACGGGGCGCCACGACCGGGCCCGCGCGGCCCTCGCCGACGCCCGGGCCCGCCTCGTCGCGATCGCCGCGAGGATCACCGATCCCGCCCGTCGAACGAGCTTCTTCGAGGGCGTCCCGGAGAACCGCAGGATACTCCGCCTCGCCCGCGCGTGGCTCGGCGAGGAAAGGCCCCTCCGAGCGGCGCGGAGCCGGGGATGAGCCTGGGCGACGCGGCGCTGGCCCTTCAGGCAGGCCGCGGTCGAGGAGGGGTCATTCGCCCGGCGGAGGGGCCGCCTTCACGTCGCGGCTGGCGGGCAGCGCGCTCGCCGCGCGCTCCTTGGCCATCTGCCGGAGGCAGCGCTGGAGCGCCGCCCGCAGGTTCGCCAGGGGGGTGAGGTCGGCCAGGTCGAGCCCGAGGGCCACGAGGGTCTGGGCCACGTTCGACCGGATGCCCGCGACGATGCCCTCCGCGCCGAGGAGCGGAGAGCCCGGGTCGAGCGCGCCGCACGGTGGAGATGCCGTCCGATCACGGCGCCTTGATCTCCGGTCGGCACCGGCCCGCCGAGCAGACCGCCGTCATCCCCGGCGGGTACTGGGGCGCGCAGGGAGGGCACGCGCCGAAGCCCTCGGGGCAGACCATGCCCGTGAGATCCGCGCTCTGGTTGAGGGCGACGATGCCTGTCCCATCGCACCCCTCGCAGCAGCCGAGGCCGTCGCGCAGCGCGCAGTCCGCGTCCTCGGCGCACTCCGTGAGCGGCGACTCGCGCACGTCGAGGACGACGCAGCGGCCGCGCTCGCACGTCGCGGTGAAGTACTGGGACGTGCGCTCGGCCTCGGGGACGTCCGGGCAAGGTTCGCAGGCAATGTCATGGGACTGGTTCGCGATGTCGTAGGCGTCCTTCATGGAGCGGTTGACCGCCACGAGCGAGACGGCATGGACAGGGTCGCAACCCATGCAACTGTCCACCGCCGCAAGGACGCAATCGCCCGGGGCCTCGCAGGCATCCATGTCGGGAGTCCCGCCGTGACACGCCTCCTGGCACGCCTCGCGGGTGTCGAAGCGGTTCGCGTTGCCCTCGCAGCCACCGTAGATGAACGGCATGCACACGCCCGTCGCGGGGTCGTGCCAGTACGCCCGGATCGCGGCCTTGCAGGGACCGACCTCCTGCGGCAGCGTGCACGCGACGGGCAGTCCGCCGCCGGAGCCGCCGGTGCCGTCAGCGCCGCCGGGGCCGCTGGTGCCGCCGTCAGCGCCGCCGGGGCCGCTGGTGCCGCCGTCAGCGCCGCCAGGGCCGCTGGAGCCGCCGGAGCCGCCCGCACCGCCGGTGCCGCCAGGGCCGCCGGTGCCGCCCGCGCCGCCGGTGCCGCCGTTGTTCACCGTGATGGTACAGCTCGCGACGAGCAGAAGACTGCCAAGGATCGCTGGACTGAGGGAGAATCGCTGGAGCATGCCGGAATCATAGCAACAGGCGTGCCGTTGTCGTCTGGCCGGCGGGGCGCGAACGGCGCGCACCGCCGAGCGCGATGGAGCGCGGTGTGCCACGCCGCGCGGCACACCGTGACGACGTCGTCGAGCGCCATGCCCGACGCCTGGGCTCACTCCTTGATGCTGACGTGCCGCGGCTGCGCCTTCACGCGCGCCATCCACGCCCCGATGGCGGGGTAGCGGGCGAGATCGAACCCGCCCTCGTCGGCGACGTGGGTATAGGCATAGAGCGCGATGTCGGCGATGCTGTAGCGCTCGCCCACGAAGAAGGAGCGCGCGGCGAGGTGCCGCTCCATCACGTCGAGCGCGGCATAGCCTCTCTCCCGCCGCTCGACCAGCTCCTGCTCCTTGCCTTGCGGCACCCCGAAGTAGGCGACCCACGCGCGGACGACGGCGACGTAGGGCTCGTGGCTGTACTGCTCGAAGAACATCCACTGCAGGGCCTCGGCGCGGCCGAGGCGGTCTTCGGGCAGGTACCCGGTGCCCTCGGCGAAGTACCAGAGGATCGCGTTCGACTCCGCCAGGTAGCGGCCCGGCTCGAGCTCCACCACGGGGACGCGGCCGTTGGGGTTCTTCGCGAGGAACTCGGGCGTGCGGGTCGCCCTGGCGTGCAGATCGACGGCGACGCGCTCGAGCGGGATGCCGAGGTGCGAGAGCAGGAGGCGCACCTTGTAGCAATTGCCGGAGGGGGCGTACTCGTAGAGCTTGATCATGGCCCCATCGCTCTACCAGGGCGCCCGGTGGGGCGCGAGCAGGGCGCCCGGTGGGGCGCGAGCAGGGCGCCCGGTGGGGCGCGAGCAGGGCGCCCGGTGGGGCGCGAGCGGGGGCGCGCGGCGGAGCGCGAGCCCGCACCTCGCCCTGCGCTTGACGGCGCGCGGGCGCGTCGTACTGCTTGCGGCATGAGCGAGACGCCGGTCGTGCTCGTGCACGGGATCTGGGACTCGGCGGCACGGCTCGACCGCCTGCGGGCGGGGCTCGAGGCGCGGGGCGTCCGGCGGGCGCGGGCGTTCGATCTGGCGCCGAACGACGGGCGCGGGCGCATCGAGCGCCTCGCCGAGCAGCTCGACGGGATCGTGGAGGCGGTGCTCGCGGAGACCTCGGCGCGAGCGCTGGACGTGGTGGGCTTCAGCATGGGGGCGCTGGTGTCGCGCTATTACATCCAGCGGGGCCGGGGGCGCGCGCGGGTGCGGCGGTTCGTGTCGATCTCCGGGCCGCACCAGGGCACGCTGAACGCGCTGTGGTTGCCGTACGAGGGCGTGCGGCAGATGCGGCCCGGCAGCCCGCTCCTCCGCGACCTCGCCTCGGACACGGACCCCTGGGGGCCGGTCGAGGTCCACGCGCTCTACACGCCCTACGACGTCATGATCGTGCCGGCGCGATCGAGTATCCTGCCGGGGGCGCGGACGACGCGCGCGGTGCCCGTGGCGCTGCACCGGTGGATGCTGTCGGACCGCCGGGTGCTCGACGCGATCGCGGAGATCCTCGCGCGCTGAGCCGCGGCCTCGGAGGTCGTCATGTGTCGGAACATCAAGACGCTGTTCAACTTCGAGCCGCCCGCCACCGAGGAGGAGATCCGCGCGGCGTCGCTGCAGTTCGTGCGCAAGCTGAGCGGCTTCAACGCGCCGTCGCGGGCGAACGAGGCGGCGTTCACGCGCGCCGTGGAGGACGTCGCGGCCGCCGCCCGCGTGCTGATCACGTCGCTGTCCACGACCGCCCCGCCGCGCGATCGCGCGATCGAGGCCGACAAGGCGCGCGAGCGCTCACGCCTCCGCTTCGGCCGCGGCTGATCGCCGTCCCGAGCTAGCCCTTGCCCGCGGCAGCGGGCGCCGAGGGCTGCGCCGGCGGCATGATGATGCGGAACTTCCCGCTCAAGTGCAGCAGCGACATCGTGTACAGCATGCCGTCATAGTATCGCCACTTGCCGGTGGGCGGCTCACGTCGATACAGCTCTTCGATGAAGCGCCAGGCCCGCGGATGGGTGGCCGCCAGGGCAGCGACGGCGTTCATCGACACGAGCCCGAGCGACTCGTGATCGACGAGGGGCTTCCCGTCGAGGCTGAAGTTGGCCCGGTACCCGGGGCCCTGTGCCTCGAAGAACGCGAGGAGTCGATCGCTCAGCTCGATCTCCCGCGGATCCTTCGCCCACCACGCCGCGTCCACGGCCCAGTTCATCGCGGTGCGGAACGCGTCGTAGCGGAAGTTGGCGGTCCCTGCGTCCCAGGAGGCGGCCTTGGGGGTGCCGTCGAAGCCGGCGTAGTCCGGGGCGAGCCCGGTCTTCGGATGGGTCGTCTTGACGAAGAAATCGCGGCTCACCTTGGCCGCCTCGGCCCAGAACGCGCGATCCGCCTCGGGGCCCCAGGCCGCCCAGAGCTCGTAGAACGCAGGCAGGTGATACGAGGGGTTGGTGTGATCGCCGTTCTTCGAGAAGTTGTCCGAGTCGGGCGTGAACCGCACCATCTTGTGCTCGGTGTTGAAGAGCGAGTGCAAGGTGGTCTTGCGCTTGTCCGCGTTGACCGGCCCGGTGATGGGCTTGCGGTTCTTCATCGCGTCGAGCAGGCTCAGGGCCTCCTTCCGGTAGTCGTAAATCCCCTTGCCGTCTCCCCAGCGATGGGACGCGAACAGTAGCGCCGTGGCGAAATACTCCTCGGCGTCGGGGGCGGGGTTCTCGTCCATGGCCGTGCCGTCCGGGCGCATCTGCCAGGAGAAATAGCCGAAGCCGGGGCGACGCGGATCCGCGTGGTACATGTGGGACTTCGCCCAGTTCCACAGCGCGTCGAAGTCGTCCTTTCGATCGACCTGCACGGCGATCATCATGCCGTACGACATGCCCTCGGAGCGGACGTCGCCATTGCCGATATCCATGATGTACGCCTTGGGGCCGTTCGCGTTCTTCCCCGCCGCGAACATGACGGCCTCTTCCTTGGGGTCGCCGTGGAAGAGCTGCGCGTAAGCCTTCGCGATCTTGGCGTCGATCTCGGCGGGCTTGTGCCCCAGCTCGGCGAACAGGTTGCGGTACTCGCCCGTGAAGTACGCTCCCTTGGCGGCAGGCCGGAGCGCTCGATCCTGGGGCGCGGGCTCCGGCGTCGGGGACCCCTGCGCCGCGCTGGTCTGCGTCGCGGTGCCGGCCTGAGGGGCGCCGCTGGCTTGCGCGGCGGCGCTCGCCGGATCGGGGGAGCCGACCTGGGCGCCCTGGTTGCTGGGCGCGCAGGCGAATGCCGTGAGCGCGAGCCATGATGATACGACCGTTACCATTCGTGAGTTCATCGCTGTCCTCGTTGGCGTGATCAAGGGTCTTCTCGATTCGTGCAAGACTGAACCTGGGACGAGCTCGGGTGACAACGCGCTAGACCGCCCCCTCGCGGAGCCACTCGCCGAACCGCTCGCCGATCATCAGCGCCGTCAGGTTCGTGTTCACGCTCGGGATGGTCGGCATGATGCTCGCGTCCGCGACGAGGAGGCCCTCGACGCCGCGGACGCGCCCGCGCCCGTCGACCGCCGCCGACGCGGCCCCCTCGGGCCCCATCGGGGCGGTGCCGCACGGGTGATAGCCGGAGCCGCAGCTCCGGTAGATCCACCTCTCGAGCGCCTCGCGCCGCATCAGCGTGCGCTCCATGGGCCACACGAACCAGCCGAGCTCGCGCATCGGCGCGGTTCGGGCGACCTGGTACGCGAGCTCGAGCGCCTCGACCGCGCGCGCGAGGTCCTCGCGGTCGACGAGCATGTTCGAGGCGATGCGGGGCCGCGCGTGGGGGTCCGCGCTCGGGTACTCGATGCGGCCGGCGCCGCGCGGCTTGCCGATGCAGCACGCGATCGCGAACGCCGGGATCGTGAGGCGCGGGTGCAGCGGGAAGAAGGAGCCCGGCTGGAGCTGCATGTCGTTCGGGTACGGGCTGCCGCGCGACGTGTAGCGGAGCACCGTCTGGACGAGCGGGTCGCGCGCGACGTCGAGGAGCCCGCGGCGGCGCGGCCACAGGGCGATGGCCGCCCCCGGGTGGTCGAGCAGCCGCGCCCCCACGGCGGGCACGTCGGACACGAGCGCGACCCCGAGGCGCGCGAGCTCTGCGCGCGGCCCGATCCCGCTGCGCAGGAGGATCCCGGGCGTCGCGATCGCGCCCGCGCAGAGCACCACCTTCCGCGTCGCGACGACCTCGACGCGGCCGTCGGCCTCGATCTCGACCCCCTCGACCCGGCGGTTTCGCACGAGCACGCGCCGCACCGTGGTGCGCGGCCGGAGCCGCAGGTTCTCCCGCCGGCGCACCTCGGCGGTCAGGTAGCAGCGCGCCGCGCTCATGCGCTGTCCGTCGATCTTGTTCATCGCGTGCGGCCCGACGCCCGCGGGCGCGCGCGGATCGTTCGTGTCCGCGCACGCGGGGTGGCCGAGCCCCCTGCACCCGTCGACGAACGCCGCCTGCCACGGCACGAGCTCCTCGCGCCGGGCGCGGCGGATGGGCACCGGGCCGCCCTTGCCGTGCCAGGGCTCGCCGAAGTCGCGGTCGTCCTCGAGGCGCTTGAAATACGGCAGGCACGCGTCGAAGCCCCAGTCGGGCAGGCCGAGCGCGGCCCACTCGTCGTAATCGTACGGCTGGCCGCGGATGGCGATGCACGTGTTCACGGCCGACGAGCCGCCGACCACCTTGCCGCGCGGGAACAGGAACATGATCTGCCCGGGCGTCGGCCGGTGGCGGTAACCCCAGTCGTGCGCGAGCCACGAGTTGCGGGAGCCGTCCCGGAGGTCTCCGGGCAGGCGCGCCGGGTCGGGGTAGTCGGGGCCCGCCTCGAGCAACAGGACCTCGCGATCCGCGCGCTCCGTGACGCGCGCGGCGATCACGGCGCCGGCCGAGCCGGCCCCGACCACGACGAGCTCCGCGGCGCTGCCCGGGCGGGAAGGCGACGGAGAGGGCGGAGAGGAGCGAAACACGTTGGAAGCACGACCTACACGGGATCGCGTTGCCCGGCAACGCTCCGCGAGATCCGAGCGCGCGAAGAATCGCTCGATGTCAGGACGACCCCTCGGGTCCGGGTGAATGCGCCAGTGAGAGCGGTACGGGGCCTCGCGGTTTTGGGAGCGTATCTGGCGACGAGGGGGGCCCATCGAAGAACCCGCGGACCGTGGAGAGAATCGGGCGATACGCGCCGCCCGATCGAATGGATGGATAGGGACAGCCCCCGGGAATCCACCTGTCTCGTCAACGCGGCGCGGCGGGCGCGGCGGAGGCGGCGGCGGGGATGGACGCCCCGGCCGGCGCCGCCCCCTCCTGCTGGTCGATGAGCCGCGGCAGCTCATCGACGCTCGGCAAGAGGACGATCTCGATGCGCCGGTTCTCCTGCCGGCCTGAAGGCGTGTTGTTCGGAGACACCGGGTCGAACTCGCCGTAGCCCGCCGCGACGAGGTTATTCGGGCGCATGCCGGCCGCGATGACGAACTCGGTGACCGTCAGCGCGCGCGCCGTGGAGAGCTCCCAGTTGTTGCGGTACTTGGCCTCGGCCAGGGGCACGTTGTCGGTGTGCCCGGCGACCATGAACCGCCGGTCCTCGTACTCCTTCAGGACGCTCGCGACCTCCTTCAGCGCGGCCTGTCCGTCGGGCGACAGCTCGGCGCTCCCGGAGGGAAAGAGCACCTCCGCGGGCAGCTTGACGATCATGCGCCCGTCGCGGATCAACACCTTCAGCTTGCCCATGTCCGTCATCTTCTGGAGCCTCGCGGTGATCGCGTTGAACGCGGTCAGCCGCTGCTCGGCGTCGGCGCGGAGCTTCCGCAGCTCCTCGAGCTCGCCCCGCGTCGCGCTCAGGCTCGCCTGCGACTCCGCCGCGAGCCTGTCGCTGCCTTCGCGCGCCGTCCTCTCGCGGTCTCGCTCGGCGCTCGTCTCGGCGAGCTTCGCCTTCTGCTCGTCGCGCTCGGCGTGGCACTGGGCCAGCCGCGCCGTGAGCCCGTCGTACCTGGTCTTGACGAGGAACGCCCCGACGGCGAGCGCGATGATGAGCAAGAGCGCGAAGAGCCAGGCGATGATCCTCATCGTGAGACCCTATCGCAGCGCGACCCGTCCGGGAACGCGCGCCGGGTCGCCCGTCACGGCCGAGAGCGCGCCGGAGGGCTCGCCCACCGGAGGATCTTCGCGGCGCCGAGCGGCGCGGGCGCCGGGGTGAATGCAGGGCATGGGCTGAATGCAGGGCATGTGATACGTCTGCGCTTCAACGCGCGCCGGAGGGCCCAGTTCGCGCTTGACACCGCGGAACGACCTCGCGTCTCCTTGATTTCGGACACGATCAGGTCCTCCGGAGGGCTCGTCGCGTGCTCGTATCCATCTCTCATGTCGCGGGCCCCCACACGAGGCCCGTCCCCGGCCCCGCGCAGCAGGAGGGCGGACGGCGCCGGTCGCCGCCGCGGAGCCAGGCGACCCCGCGGAGCCCAGGCAGGGCCGCCCTGCGCGCTGCCTGGAGGGCGCTGCCGTTCCTCGCCGCCTCGGCGCTCTGCGCGTTCGGCGCGGGGTGCAACGGGACGTACGGCGCTCACGCCGGGCAGGCCATGACGCCGAGCCCGGCCACCTGGCAATCGGTCACGATCCCGGACCACGGCTTCTCGGTCCGCATGCCGATGCAGCCCGAGGTCGAGCGTGAGACCGAGATCGCGGACGATGGCGGCGTGATGGGGGTGTTCTTCGGCGCCAACGTCCTGCGCGACGTCGTCCTCGGGTTCCGCATCGTCCACGACCCCGTGGGCTTCACCGGCCACCCGATCAAGGACGGCGCGCTCGTGGATCTGATCGCCGACGACCCGCGGGGTCGCGCTCCGGCGGACACCTCGGAGGTCGTGTCCCGGCGCGAGTTCCTGTCCGGGGGGCTCCAGGGCAGGGACGTCGCGATGGTCGATCGGCAGCGCGGCACGATGATGCACGTCCGGCTCCTCCTCGGCCGGCAGCGCCTCTTCGGCGCCTTCGCGATCCACGCGATCGAGGAGCAGGCCCGGCTCGCCCCCATCGTCGCGGCCTACCTGGGCTCCGTGGTGGTCACGCCGGCCGAGGCCACGTCGCCGGTCGGGAGCGGCAAGCTGGACCTGGCCCGCTGGGAGCACGTCTGCCCTCCTGAAGCGGATTTCGTCGCCGTCATGCCCGGTTCGGTGCGTCACGAGGAGGTGACGCTGCCGCTCGCGGAGGAGACCTATCAGGTCAACGTCTACTCCGTGACCACCGATGTCGAGAGCTACAGGGTCTACGAGGTGCGGGTCGGGGAGGCTCCGAAGATGAAGCTCGTCGAGCACCTCCGCGCGTCGCTCCTCGCCGGCGGGGCGCGCGTGCGAGAGGAGCGCGACGTCCAGTCCCGGGGCTACTCCGGGCGTTCCCTCGTCGTCGAGCACGGCGACTACCTCATCCATACACGGCTCTTCCTGACGGCGGGCCGCGTCTACGACGTCCGCGCCACCGTGCCTCTCCGCCGCGAGGCGGCGTCGAAGCCCCATATCGACAGGTTCTTCGAACACTTCAAGATCCTCTGAGGCACGTCGATGCGAACCGCGCTCCTCACCCTCGTGCTCCTCCTCGCGCTCCCCCGCGGCGCGGCGGCGCAGGCCCCGAACGGAAAGGCTGCGACGCGGGCCCCGAACGGAAAGGCGGCCTCGCAGGCCGGGAGCGGGCCGAGCCCGATCGCGCTGCGCCCGCTCGATCGGGCCACGGTGCGCGTCGTGACGTTGAGCGGCATCCGGCCGGCGCGGGTCCAGAGCAGCCGCACCGGCCTGGTGCGCCTCCCGGCGATCGGCGAGATCAGCCATGGCACCGGCTTCGTCACCGACCGGAGCGGGCTCATCGTCACGGCGGCGCACGTGACCAGCGGGGCGGATCTCATCGCGGTGCTGCTGCCGGGTCACACCGACGCGCTGGCGGCGCGGGTGGTCTTCGTCCACCCGGAGCGGGACGTCGCGGTGCTGCACGCGGCCGGGTCGTTCGCCGACGTGCTCTCCCTCCCCGCGCACGATCCGCCGCTCCAGATGGCGGAGCAGGTGAGCGCGAGCGGCTATCCCGTCGATCTCCGGGAGCGGTATCCCGCCGCCACGGCGGGCGTCGTGAGCCGCCAGCTCAACAGCGGGAGCTTGCAGCTCGCGATGGGGGTCAATCCCGGCAACTCCGGCGGGCCGGTGACCAACGGCGCGGGGCAGCTCCTCGGCATCGTCTCGCAGCGCGGCGCGCCGGAGGCGGGCCTGGAGAACATCGCCGTCATCGAGCCGCTCCGCCACGTGCGCGAGTCGGTCGAGCGGGCCAGGGCGGTGCTCCGCCACGAGGGCGCGTCGGCGCACGGGGAGGGCGGTCGCGTCCTGGCGGGGCTCCTCGCGGATTTCGTTCGCACCAGCGACGAGCGCCCGGTCTACGAGAAGACGAGCCTCACGGTCCTGCAGCGGGCCAGCGCGGCGCCGCGGACGCCCGAGGAGGAGGCGCTCGTCGCGGCGCACGCGTGGAACATGGGGCTCGCGCTCCTGGAGAGCCGCAGCAAGGCGGATCCGGCGCAGCTCGCCCCGGCCGACAGGGGCGCCGCGGAGCGGCTGCTGTCGCTCTCGCTGAAGCTCGCGCGGGACGTGAACCTGAGGGCGCCTCACGTGCGCGTCCACTATCCGATCGTCCGCACCATCGTGGTGAGCGCGGGACGCCCCTTCGTGCCGCCAGCGCCGCGGCGGTGAGCGGCGCGCGCGGGCGCTACCGCATCCCCAGCGCTTGCCTGAGCGCTGGCAGGAAGCGGCGGCTCACCGAGACGGTCTGTCCATCGGAGAGGTGGAGCAGCGCTCCGCCCGCCTCGGGCGTGAGCGCCCGTATCGCGCTCGCGCGGACGAGCTCGGCCCGGTGCACGCGGAGGAAGCCGAGCTGCGCGAGGCGCTCCTCCAGCGTGCTCAGGCTCTCGCGCAGGAGGTGCTCTTCCCCGTCGAGCGAGAAGGCGGTGTACTTGTCCTCGGCGCGGAACCGCGTGACGCGGAGCGGATCGAAGAAGCGAACCTTGCCGCCGTCGTGGACCGTCAGGAGCGCGGCGGTGCTCCCCGCAGGGGCCGCCTCGGAGGCGCGCGCCGAGGGCGCCGCCGCCGGCTCCGGTGGGCGCGTCGCGGCGGCGGTGATCGAGCGCGCGAGCAGGCGTTGGCGGACCTTCTCCAGGGCCCGCTCGAGGCGCTCCTGCGCCACGGGCTTGAGCAGGTAATCGACGGCATCCGCCTCGAAGGCGAGCGCCGCGTACTGCGCGTGCGCCGTGGTGAAGACCACGAGCGGCGCGTCGACCGCCTCGGCCACGCCGAACCCGTCCAGCCCCGGCATGTCCACGTCGAGCAGGAGCAGATCGGGGCGGAGCGCGCGCGAGAGCGAGAGCGCGTCCGCGCCCGTCGCCGCCTCGCCGACCACCTCGGTGTCCTGGACGCGGGCGAGCATGCGGACGAGCCGCGCCCGCGCGAGCGCCTCGTCGTCGACCACGAGCGCGCGCAGCCTCATCGGCCCCACCGCACGGGCAAGCGCAGCCGCGCCTCGTATCCCCCCGCAGGGCCCGCCCCCGCGGACAGGCGCCCGTCCTCGCCATAGAGGAGCCGCAGCCGCTCTCCCAGGTCCATCAGGCTGGTGCCGGTCCCGCGGTGCCTCGACCCGTCTGGGCCGGGGCCATCGTCGTGCACGGACAGCAGCAGATCGTCGCCCTCGACCTCGGCGCGGACGGTCACCGCGCCGCCCTCCACGCGTCGGCTGGTGCCGTGCTTGACGGCGTTCTCCACGAGCGGCTGGAGCAGCATCGGCGGCACCTCGATGGGGTGGAGCGACGGGTCCACGAGGATCACATACCGCAGCCGCTCCTGGAACCGGATCGTCTCCACCTCGAGGTAGTCGATCGCGTTGGCGATCTCGTCGCCCAGCGGGACGACGTGCCGCTCCGAGCCCTCGAGCGAATAACGAAAGAGCTTGGCCAGCCGCCCCAGCACCTCCTCGGCGAGCTCGGGGTCGGTGGCGGTGAGGCTCATGGCGCTGTTCAGGCTGTTGTAGAGGAAATGGGGGTTCGTTCGCACCTGGAGCAGCCGCACGCGGGCGTCGAGCGCGGCGAGCTGCTCCCGGTGCGCGAGGCGCTTCTCCTCGCGGATGCGGGCCATGAACCGCCTGTACATGTAGATCCCGCCGAGCCACAGGAAGCTGATGAGGACCCCCTGCACGATGAGCAGGGCCGGGTGCATCGTCATGCTCGGCACCAGCGAGCCCACCACCGGCGCCGACAGCAGCGTGCCCGCGGTCACCACCGCGACGGTGGTCAGGCCATAGAGGGCGAACCGCGCGGGGCGCGGGATCTCGTGGAGAGGCAATCGGGCCAGGCCAGCGTTGTAGGCGGCCGCCTGCGCGAGGACGAGCACGTTGCTGTAGAGCGTGATGGCGCCCAGGATGCGCGGCACATGGGTCCAGTGCCAGTGGGCGTCGTCCCACCGGAGCACGTGCGGGTTGACCAGCAGCGTGATGAACGGCGGCGCGATGACGCCGAACCACATCGCTCCCCGCGGGATGAGGACGGGGCGTGGCGACCTGGGCTCACCGCGGGCAGCGATCACGGCCCCGCAGGATAGCAGGGGGCCGCCGGGCCGGGGGGGCGGCGGCGATGAACGGCCGTCGCCGCGCGACGAGCGGCGGCGCCGCGCGACGAGCGGCAGCGCCGCGCGACGGGCGGCGCCGCCCGCCGCTCGCCCGCGTGTTGGCGCCGCTCGTCGCGCGCCTCTGCTCCTTCGTCGGCGGGCGCGGGCCGCGGGGGCCAGCGGACCCCAGGATGGGCTCACGCGGCGCCGACGGCGCGCGAGCGAGGGAGAGAGATGAGCGCGACGAGGAGACCGGGGCGCCGGTGGGCGTGGTTCGCAGGGGTGACGGTGGTCTCCGCCGCGCTGCTCGGCGCCGGCGCGTACTGGCACCGTGGTCCGGACGCCCCGGGGGCACGCCCGCTCGGACCGCTCTCGGCCTTCGCGCTGCCGGCCGGAGAGCGGATGCGCTTCGAGGGGCGCGTCGTGCAGCGGCTCGCCGCCGGCTCGTACACGTACCTGGAGGTCGAGAGAGAAGAAGGGGAGCGGAGCTGGGTCGTCACCCTGTCGTCGTCGCGAGGCGCGCGCGCCGGCGCCGGCGGCGTGCGGGTCGTCGCCATGGGCTTCGCGGATCAATTCGTGTCGAAGAGGCTCGGGCGCTCGTTCGACGGTCTGTATTTCGCCGTCGTGAAGCCCTTGTGACGTCACCGCGGAGACAACGAAGGATGAAGAAAGGATCATTGTATATGATGCATCGAGCGTCGTTGCAGCGCTTCATGGTTGGCCTGGGGATCGTCGCCGCGATGGCGGGCGCCGGCTGCGCGGACGACGGAGAGCGCTCCGCGAGCGGAGCGGCCGACGGCGGGGCGGGCGGCGGCGGAGGCGCGCCGCAGGGCTCGCCGTTCGACGGGTGCTCCAAGGGGGAGCTCGAGCCGGACCGCCAGGGCGACACGTTCCTCAGGGGCCCCGGCGTCGACCCCGAGACCGGCGCGCTGCCGCCTGGCAATTACCTGATCTCGACGACCTACCTGGCCCTCAAGCCCGAGATGACGCAGCGGGCGATGGAGCTCGGCGGCCCGATCATGCAGAGCCTGTTCACGATGAAGGGCCTCGTCGGGGCGGCGACCCTCCAGTCGCCCTCGTGCGCGGCGCTCCGCACGCTCAGCGTATGGGAGAGCGAAGAGGACATGTTCGCGTTCGTCGGCAGCCCGGCCCACGCCAGCGCCATGGGCCATATCACCTCGATCAGCCGCGGCTCCAGCAACGTGATCTCGTGGGAAGCGAGCGAGGCGCAAGCGACCTGGGAGGAGGCGGCGAGGCGCCTCGCGAGCGAGACCGGCGGCGACATCTGAGCTCCACGCCGCGCGCAGCGGCGAGCGGCTCGCCAACCTCGTGGTCGATCACGCACGTGGCGCGATGCCGTTGTGGGCGTGTGGTGTCTGCCGGTCGCGCCGGCGGCGCTCCCGGTGAGGCGCGCCGGCCACCCGGATCGCGTCAGGGACGTGCCTTGTCCTCAGCGTCGATGTCCGCGCGCCGCCGGGCGAGCCTGCGGCGCATGGCATTCGGGATCTGGGCCGCGAGCTCGATCGCGCGCTCGAGCTGGCGCCGCGCCTCGTCCAGGTCGCCGCGGCGCGCGGCCGAGACGCCGCGCGCCTCGATGACCTCGAGGCGCTCCTGCCCCAGGGAGAAGCGGGCCGCGCGCGCCTCGAGCGCCTCCCACGCGGCGGCGCCCGCGCCCTCGGTGGCGAGCTCCACGGCGGCGCAGAGCACGTCCTCGGACGGCGCCATGAGCGCGCCCGGCTCCCCGCGGGCGCGCGCCTCGGCCTGGCGGGCGCGGATGCGCGCGACCAGGGCGCGCGCCGCCGCCTCCTCGCCCCGATGAAAGCGCAGCCGCGCCTCGAGGAGCGCCACCACCGCGCGCCCGGGCGCGCCCGAGATCGCGCGGTCGAGCGCGACCGCCCGCAGGACGTGCGGCTCCGCGGCGGGCGCGTCGTCGAGCAGGAGCAGGCTCTCGCCCAGGTTGAACTCGCCCATCAGCTCGAGCGAGCGCTGCCCGAGCTCGCGCGCCACGGCGAGCGAGCGCTGCATGTCGGCCACCAGGCGCTCCGCGTCGCCGCGGCCCGCCGCGGCGAGCGCCCGGACGTTGAGCGCCGCGCCGAGCTGGAGGCGGTCGCCGTGCGCGCCGGCCAGGTCGATCGCCCGGTCGAGCGCGGCCCCCGCCTCGCCGGGCCGGCCGAGCCCCGCCAGGATGAAGCCGAGGAGCGTCAGGGCGATGACCAGCGTCTCGTAGCCGTCGTCGCCGAGCCGCTCCGCCACGGCCGCGGCGCGCCCGAGGAGCGCCGCGGCCTCCTCGTTGCGGCTGAAGCGAAAGGCCGAGCGGCCGCACGCGAGCAGGAGCCGCGCCTCGAGGAGCGGCGGGCGCGCGCCGCCGGCGAGCGCGCGCGCCTCCTCCACCCGCGCCTCCTCGACCCGCGCGCGCGACGCCTCATGCTCGTCCATCCAGTCGAGCGCGGTGGCCTCGTCGAGCAGGAGCTCGATCCGCAGGGCGGCGTCGCCGTCCTGCGCCGAGAGCTCCCGGGCGCAGGAGAAATCGGCGAGCGCGTCGTGGTAGCGGCCGATGCGGTAGCGCATCAGCCCGCGCCCGCGGTACGCGGCGCGGCGGTCGATCGCCCCGTCGCCCGCGGGCTGCTCCAGGGCGCGGCTGTAGAGGCGCTCCGCGTCGGTGTAGGCGTGGCGCGCGCGCGCCCGCTCGGCGAGATCGAAGAACGAGCGCGCCGCGACCTCGGCGAGGCCGGCCGCGCCCGCGTGGTGGGCGAGCTGCGCGACGCGCCGCTCCTCGCCGAGCCGCGGCGGGCCCTCGGCGTAGAACGCCGCGGCCGCCCGGTGGATGCGCAGCCGCTGCGCCGCCGGCGCGGCCCGCGCCACGGCCTCGCGCACGAGCGCGTGGCGGAAGCCGACCCCCCCGTCGCCATGGTCCACGATCACGCGCGCGGCCAGGAGCCGCTGGGTGCCGACCCGGGCGTCCAGCGGGAACTCGGCGTCGCCGCCCTCCTGCGCGAGGTGGCGCAAGAGCCCCTCGATCTCGTCGAGGGTCACCTGCGCGCCCAGCAGCGCGACGAGCCGGGCGTGGCCGCGCAGCGCGGGCGCGAGGGCGTCGAGCTCGCGGCGCGCGAGCCACTCGATGATCGGCAGGTCCGGGAGGCCGTCGAGCTCGTCGGTGGCGAGGTACCACGAATCGCCCCGGGGGCTCTTGCGCACGATGCCCGCACGCCGGAGGCCGCGCAGGAGCTCGACGAGCAGGAGCGGGATCGCCTCGGCGCGCCCCACGAGCCGCTCCACGGCGGACCGGGGCACGCTCTCGACGGGCAGGAGCAGGCGGCGGCAGAGCGCGGCCGCGCTGTCGGGGTCGAGCGGGCCGAGGGTGTGCCGCTCGCGGCGGGCCGCGCAGTCGCCCCACGCGGGGTGCGCCTGCGCGAGCTCGGGCCGGCCGAGCGCGCAGACCCAGAGCGGCAGGCGGGCCTCGGCGCGCGCGGCGTACTCGAGCGCGGAGAGCAGCGCGTCGCCCGCGAAGTGGGCGTCGTCGACGACCACGAGCAGCGGGCGGCTCGCGGCGGCGCCGCGCAGGACCTCGCCGGCGACCACGGTCAGCGCGGAGCGCAGGGCGCCCGGGGCCGCGTCGAGCTTGCGCAGCGCCGCGCGCAGGGCGGCGCCCTCCGCGCCGGGCGGGATCCACCCGAGCGCGAGCGCCACGACGGGCACCCGAACGGCGGCGGCGCCCGGGCCGAGCCGCTCGCGGAGCAGCGCGGCGCCGCCGTCGGGCGGCGGGGTGGCGGGGAGCTCGAGGAGGCGCTCGAGCAGGTCGGCGAGCGCGTGGTCGGCGTCGCCGAGCGCCGGCTCGCGGGCGCGCAGCGAGAGCACGCGGACGTCGGGCCCGAGCGCGGCGAGCTGCTCGAGGAGCGCGCGGGCGAGGTGGCTCTTGCCCAGGCCGGCCTCGGCGATGACGCTGACCACGGCGGGCGCGCCCTGGACCGCCGCGGTGCGCGCGCTGTCGACGAGGGCGGCGAGCACCGCGTCGCGGCCGAAGAGCGGGCAGGGCCCCAGGCCGAGCGCGTTCTGGAGGCTGCTGGCGTCGCCCTCGGCGACCAGGGCGCTGTCGGGCGTGGTGACGGCGCTGGCGGGGGCCGCGGCGGCGCTGGCGGGGGCCATGGCGGCGCTGGCGGGGGCCGCGGCGGCGCTGGCGGGGGGCCGCGGCGGCGCTGGCCGGGGTCGCGGCGGCGCTGGCCGGGGCTGCGATGGAGCTGGCCGGGGCTGCGGCGGCGCTGGCCGGGGTCGCGGCGGCGCTGGCCGGGGCTGCGATGGAGCTGGCCGGGGCCGCAATGGAGCTGGCGGGGGCCGCGGCGGCGCTGGCCGGGGCCGCGTCGGCCTCGGCGCGGGCCGGGGGGGTGCTCTCGAGGTCGTGGAGCACGGCGGCCGCGGCGGGCGCGATCGTGACGCCGGCCGGGTCGTCGGGCGCCGGGAAGCGATGAGGACGCGAGAAGATCGGGCTGAGGAAGCGCCGCGCGCCGTCGCGCCGGGTCTGCGCCGTGACGGGCGCGAGATCGACGCGCGCGCGCTCACACACGCGGAGCCGCACGAGCTCCTCGGCGGCGTGGCGGGCGCGGCGCGCGGGGTTGTCGGCCGCGTCCGCCGTGAAGACGGCGACGCAGCGGCCCGCGGCGGCGCGGCCGAGCTGCCCGCCCAGCGCGCTCAGCCGCGCCTGGATGGCCGCCACGTCGAGCGCGGTCTCGAAGAAGAGCAGCCCCACGGTGAGGCGCTCGCCCTGCGTGAGGCCGGGCGGCGGCGGCGACGGCCGGGCCGGGCGCGCCGCCGGCGCGGGCGCCGCGCGGGCCTCGCGCAGCGCGGCCGCGAGCGCGGCGCCGAGCTCGTCGGCGCTGTCGAAGCGATCGCGCCGGTCCTTCGCCAGGCAGCGGGCCACCACGTCCGCGACCTTCGCGGGGACGGCCGGGCCGCCGGTCATCACGCCGAGGCGCGGCGGACGGCGGCTCAGGTGGCTCTCCCTGACCACGGCGCGCGAGCCCCAGAAGGGCGGGTGGCCGGCGAGCAGCTCGAAGAGGATGACGCCCACGGCGTAGAGGTCGGCGCGGCGATCGATGTCCAGCAGGCCCTCGCACTGCTCGGGCGCCATGTACTCGGCGGTCCCCACGCCCCCGTCCTCGGTCGTGACCTCGGGCGCGGCGCCCTCGGGCCCGAGGGGGGCCGCGAGGCCGAGGTCGATGAGGGTCACCCTCCGCGCGCGGCCGACGAGGAGGTTCTCCGGCTTGATGTCGCGGTGCACGTACCCGCGCGCGTGGACCGCCGAGAGCGCGCGCAGGATCCCCGACGCGAGCGCGGCGGCCTCCGCGAGCGGCAGCGGCTCCTCCCGGTCGACGAGGAGGTCGGCCAGGGTCGGCGCGTCGAGGTACTCCATCACGACGTACGGCGCGCCGTGGGCGGTGCGGCCGTGCTCGTGGACGGCGGGCACGTGGGGCGGACCGACGCGCGTGAGCGCCGTGATCTCGTGCTCCAGGTAGGCGGGCGCGCCGGCCCGATCGTCACGGGCGACCTTGATCGCGACGGTGGCCCGGTCGCGCTCGCGCTCGGCCTCGAACACGACGCCGAAGCCGCCGCGCGCCACGACGCGCCGCACGCGGTGGCCCGGGATCCGGGGGGCCGCGACGCCGTCGGCCAGCAACGTCTCGGCGTCGCCCCCGTCGAGGCTGGGGGCGCCGTGAAGCCGGCAGCGCGCCCGGATGCGACGGCCGCAGGCCGGACAGCGCAGGACCGCGGGCGCGGCGGCCCACGCCGGGGCCTCGCCGCGCGGAGACGATGGCTCGTCGAGGGCGGGGGGGCGAGCCTGCGCGCGCGGCGAGGGGAGTCTCACGACATGGTAGGAGAACACGAGTTGTCGAGCGCGGGAATGCGGGGCGTTCCTGACGGTCGGGCGCCGAGGGCAGGGGAGGCGCGGTCGTCGATGGCGCCGCCGCAGATCGTCTCGGACGCGCGGAGCATCGACGGTATGGACGTCCGCGCCGGGGCTTCCTCTCCGCGGCGTCCCGCCGCCGATCAGGAATCAGTTTTTCCGCTCACAAGAATTATCACGATGACCTCAACGTGGTCGTGGTCGTGGTCGTGGACGTGGTCGTGGACGTGGTCGTGGTCGTTTACGGCCGATCGTTTACGTTTACGTGAACGTATTGCCGGATTCACAGTCGACGATTGTCGCGGCCCTCCGGCCTGGTTTCGTGCAATCGGATTTAAATATTATTGATATCCCGTCATGTTCGGAACCTGACGATTCCACGCTGCCGCTGACCACCGCCCCTCAATTCCAGCGATCCGCGGGCGTCGACTTCCGAATGACGTTCACGTTCACGATTGACCGTGAACGACCACGTTCAGGTTCAGGTTCAGGTTCGGGTTCAGGTTTGGGAGGGGGGTCATATCGAGGGAGGAATGAGGGAGCGAGAGCAGAATCTGGACGGGCAGCGCTGAAATCGAGCCGGATGATGGGAGACCAGCGAACAGGCGATTGGTTGCCGGCATTGCATGGGGGCCCACAGGACAAGGCGACGGCCCTGGGACCTCGATGCCATGAAAGCGCCAATCCCGTGACCGACGCACGACACCCTCCATTCCGGGCTGGCGTCGCCGCGCCTATGCGGCATAATGCTCCGATCCCGCGTCGCGCTCCGCTGCGAGACCGCCAACCCGCAGCGTCGCGCGCCCTCGCTCTACTCGACGACTGCACCTCTCGCCCTGGTGCCAGGCAGCCCTGAACCCCGGCGAGCGTACGACCAGCTCAGCAAGCACGGTGTGCGTGCAGGTGTGCTCGCGTCGAGCGGCTCGACGCGGCGCGCGGCCGGCCACGCGCTTCGATGCAACCGACCCCTGCCAGCAACCAAGGAGGTCATCGCGATGAAGAGAATCTCCTGTCCTCCCTCCCTGATCACCGCTCTCCAAAGAGATCGAGGACCCGCGGTGTCCATGCTGCGTCTTGCCCCGTGTCCGGGGCACGGCCTCTCGCGAGGCCGCGGGCCGCGCGCTGGCGCCGCGGCCTCGCCGCGGCGAGGGGCCTCGAAGCACGCTCGTTGATTCCAGAGGCTCGCGGCGCGCTGACGCCCGGTGAGAGGCCGATGGCATCGCGAGCTCGATGTGCGTTATGGGGGTGCGCGTCGAGCGCCTCGGCTCGTCCATGCGCGCGCCATCCTGCGCGCATCGATGCGGGTGACCGCTAGCAGCAACAGGGAGGTCCTTCCTATGAACACACTGTCCCATGCCCCGCTCTCCTTGGAGCAGGAACGTGCCTGGTTGTTTGCCCGGAGATTCGGCGCCGTGCCCGGCTTCCATGAGCGGGGTGCGGCGTGGCTTTTGGGCGAGCTCGACGTGCCCAGGTTGGCTCAGGCCATCGAGGGGCTCGCGGCGCGCCACGAGATCCTGCGGACCTCCTTCGCCGAGCGCGACGGCCAGCCCGTGCAGGTCATCTCGAGCGAGGTCGACATCGCGTTCCGCACGCTGGATCTCGGCGCAGCGGGGCTCCCCGCCCTGGAGGAACGGGCGCTCGCGACCGCGCACGACGAGGTCGCGCTGCCCCTCGATCCGGAGCGCGGACCCCTCTGGCGAGCCAGCCTCATCCGGCTGCGCCCGGCGCGGCACCTCCTCGTCCTCGCCATGCACCCCCTCGTCTCCGACGGCGACCGGAGCGTCGACCTCTTCCTGTCCGAGCTGTTCCGCGGCTATCACGAGCTGCCGCGACCAGCGCCGCCGGTGCGTTACCAGGATCACGCCCGGCGGCAGCGCGAGGCCATGGCCGGTGAGCTCGGCGCGCAGCAGCTCGCGCGCCTTCGTCGCGAGCTCTCGGACGCCCCGCGAGCGCTGGAGATCCGGACCGACCGGCCGCGGCCCGCGGCGCCGTCCTTCGCCGGAGGCTCGGCCGAGCGCGCGCTCGACCCGGACCTCCCGCGCGCCCTCCGCGCGCT
Source organism: Sorangium cellulosum (assembly GCF_004135735.1). Lineage (GTDB taxonomy): Bacteria > Myxococcota_A > Polyangia > Polyangiales > Polyangiaceae > Sorangium > Sorangium cellulosum_F. Next base: position 3,920,798 of record NZ_CP012670.1, read on the forward strand.
CGCCCACGACGAGGGCGTGGCCCTGCCCGCCGTGCTGCTCACGGCGATGCTCGCCGTGCTCCACCGCCATACAGGCCAGGACGAGATCCTCGTCGGCGCCTCGCTCCCCGGGCGCGACCCCCGCGCGATCCAGGGCACCCTCGGGCCCCTGGGGGACCTCGTGCCGGTGCGGGGCCGGCTGGGCGGGGATCCGAGCTTTCGCGCGCTCCTCCACGAGGTGCACCGCGCGGCCCAGGAGGGCCGCGAGGCCGCCGCGCTGCCCGTCGAGGCGCTGGTCGAGCGCCTCTCGCCGCCGCGCGCCCCGGGCCGCCCTCCGCCCTTCCAGGTGCGCTTCTCCATGAGGACCCGCAGCGCCGCGCCCCGGCGAGGACACCAGCTCACCTGGAGCCCGGTCGACCTCGAGCCGCCCGCGGTGACTCATGATCTCGTCCTCCGGGTCGAGGAGCGGGAGCATCGCCTGATCGCCAGGATCGATTACCAGCGCGATCTCTTCGAGCACGCGACGATCGCCCGGCTGCTCGGGCATCACGAGGTCCTGCTCCGCGGCGCCGCGAGCGACCCGTCACAGCCCATCTCGGCGCTGCCGCTCCTGACCGAGGAGGAGCGGCGCGCGCTCCTCTCCGCGTGGAGCCGCGGGGAGGCGCTCGACCCGCCGCGCGACCGGATCCACGAGCGGGTCGAGGCGCACGCCCGCCGCGCCCCCTCCGCCGTGGCCGTCGTGCTCGAGGGGCAACGGCTCACTTACGCCGAGCTCGATCGGCGGAGCAACCAGGTGGCCCACCTCCTCCGGGAGCTCGGCGCAGGGCCCGAGGTCCCCATCGGCGTCTGCCTCGATCGGTCGATCGCGATGATCGTCGCCCTGCTCGGCGTCCTCAAGTCCGGCGGCGCTTACGTCCCGCTCGACCCGTCGTATCCCCCGGACCGGCTCGCGTTCCTGCTGGAGGACACCCGCGTCCCGGTGCTCCTCACCGAGGCGCGCTTCGCCGCCCGCCTGCGGTCCCGGAGCGAAAGGGTGGTGTGCCTCGACGCGGATCACGGCCTCCTCGATCGGCAGCCCGAGGGCAGGGTGGCGCCCGCGCCGGGGGAAGGCCCGGACAACCTCGCGTACATCATCCACACCTCGGGATCGACCGGGAAGCCCAAGGGGGTGATGGTCACCCACGCCAACGTGGTCCGCCTCTTCGACCACACCGCCCGGGATCATCGCTACAGCGACCGCGACGTCTGGACGCTGTTCCACTCGTATTCGTTCGACTTCTCCGTCCTGGAGATCTGGGGCGCGCTCTGCCACGGCGGGCGGCTCGTGGTGGTGCCCTTCCGCACGAGCCGCACGCCGGACGCGCTCTACCGGCTCCTCGGCGACGAGGAGGTGACCGTCCTCTGCCAGACGCCCTCGGCGTTCCGCCAGCTCATCCACGCCGAGGCAGAGGCCGCGCCGGCGCTGCGTGACCGCCTGAGGCTCCGCCTCGTGATCTGCGGCGGCGAGGCGCTCGACGTGACCCTGCTCCGGCCGTGGTGGGAGCGCCACGGGGACAGGAATCCCACGGTCGTCAACATCTACGGTCCCACCGAGACCACCGTGTTCGCCACCCACCGCGCGATGGGGATCCCCGATCTCGAGCGGCCCTGGTCGAGCCCGATCGGCGCCGCGTGCCCCGATGTCCAGGTGCTGCTGCTCGATCGCCGCCGCGCGCTCGTCCCCGTGGGCGTCGCCGGCGAGATCTACCTCGGGGGCGCCGGCGTGGCGCGCGGTTACCTGAACCGCCCCGAGCTCACCGAGGAGCGGTTCGTGGAGAGCCCGTTCGGCGCGGGGCCGGGCTCGCGCCTCTACAGGACTGGCGATCTCGCGCGGTACCTCGCCTCGGGAGACATCGAGTTCCTCGGCCGGATCGACGATCAGGTGAAGATCCACGGCCACCGCGTCGAGCCCGGCGAGATCGCGGCGGCGCTCGGCCAGCACCCGGACGTGCGCGAGGCCGTCGTGGTGGTGCGCGAGGACGCGCCGGGCGACAGGCGGCTCGTGGCGTACGTCGTCCCCCGGCCGGCCCAGGGCGCCCAGGCCACGGACGAGCGGGCGCTCGTCCCCGCGCTGCGCGCCCTCGCGCAGGGCCGCCTGCCGGCCCACATGGTCCCCTCCGCCTTCGTGCTGCTCGACGCGCTCCCCACGTCGCCGAACGGCAAGGTCGACCGCGGCGCGCTCCCCCCGCCCAGCGGTGCCCGGGACCAGCTCGGGCGCGCGTTCGTGGCGCCGCGCTCCGAGCTGGAAGAGGCGCTCGCCGGCCTCTGGCGCGAGATCCTGCGCGTCGAGCGCGTGGGCGTCCACGACAGCTTCTTCGAGCTGGGCGGCAGCTCGCTGCACGCCGTCCAGCTATTCTCCCGCCTCCGCGGCGCCCTCGGGATCGACATCGGGTTCCAGGAGCTCTTCGATCACCCGACCGTCGCCGCGCTCGCCGCGCTCGGGAGAGAGGGCGGCGGCGCGGCGCCCCGGAGGGAGCGCGCCATTCCGCGGGGCGCGCGGACGGGGCCGGCCCCCCTGTCGTTCGCGCAGGAGCGCCTGTGGTTCCTCCACCGGCTCGCGCCCGAGAGCAGGGCCTACAACTGCCTCTGTCCCTTCCGCCTGACCGGGGAGATCCACGTCCCGGCCCTCGACAGGAGCCTCCGGGAGCTCGTCCGCCGCCACGAGATCCTGCGCACGGTCTACACGGAGATCGAGGGCAGGCCCGCCCAGATCGTCGCCGAGGACGCCGCGTTTTGGCTCGAGGTCGCGGACCTCCAGCACCTCTCCGAGGACGAGCGCGAGGTCGCGGCGCGCCAGCTCCTCGACGCGGAAGCCCGGCGGCTCTTCGACCTGACGCGCGGCCCCGTGTTCCGGGCCGGGCTGCTCCGGCTCGGGCCGCGGGATCACCTCTTCTTTCTGCATATCCATCACATCGCCGTCGACGGCTGGTCCCTCGAGGTGGCCTATCGCGAGCTCGCGGCGCTCTACGAGGCGTTCTGCCAGGGCGCTCCGTCGCCGCTCCCGGACGCGCCGCTCCAGTACGCCGATTTCGCCGCGTGGCAGCGCGCGCTGCTCACGGACGAGGCCCTGTCGGAGCTGCTCGCCGGCTGGAAGCAGCGGCTCCTCGACGCGCCGCCGCTGCTCGAGCTGCCGGGCGATCACGCCCGGCCGAAGATCCAGAGCTTCCGCGGCGCGACGATCCCGTTCCAGCTCGACCCGGAGCTCGCAAGGGCCGTCCGGGACCTCGGCGCGCGAAGAGACATGACCGTGAACATGGTCCTTTTGGCCGCGTTCGCCGCGCTGCTCCACCGCGTCACCGGGCGCGAGGACCTCGTGATCGGCCTGCCGAGCGCGGGCCGGGATCACCCCGAGATCGAGCAGGCGATCGGCTTCTTCGTCAACGTGATCCCCATCCGGATCGACGCCTCCGGCGCGCCGTCGTTCGAGGAGCTGCTCCGCCGCGTGCGGGCGGCGTGCCTCGACGCCTACGCGCACGACGGGCTCCCGTTCGAGCGGCTCGTGAAGGAGCTCCAGCCGGAGCGCGATCCCAGCTACAGCCCCGTCGTGCAGGTCGTGTTCGCGCCGCAGCCGCCCGCGGAGCGCGAGCTCCACCTCCCCGGGGTCGAGGCGCGCGCCGTCGACACCGACACGAGGAAGACGATCTTCGACGTGTCGCTCTACGCCTGGGAGAGCGCCGGCGGCGTGGCCGGGATGCTCGAGTACGGCACCGACCTGTTCGAGCGGCCGACGATGGAGCGGACGCTGGGGCACCTCGTCACGCTCCTCGCCGCCGCGACCTCGGCTCCCGCGCGCGCCGTCGCGTCGCTGCCGGTGCTCGCGGAGGCCGAGCGGCGGCAGCTCCTCGTTACGTGGAACGACACGGGCGCCGAGGTCCCCGGGGACCGCTCCGTCCTCGACCTGTTCGAGGAGCAGGTCGCGCGCGCGCCGCACGCCCCCGCGGTCGTGTCGGGCCGCGGCGCCCTGACGTACGGGGAGCTCGATCGCCGGGCCAACCAGCTCGCCCACCGCCTCATCGAGCTCGGCGTCGGCGCGGGCGCCCTGGTCGCGATCTGCGCGGAGCGCTCGCCGGAGCTCGTGATCGGGGCCCTCGGGGTCCTGAAGGCCGGGGCGGCGTACGTCCCCGTGGACGCCGGGTGCTCCAGCGACCGGCTCGCGTTCCTCCTCGAGGACTCCGGCGCGCCCGTGCTCCTCACGCAGGCGCACCTCCAGGCGCGCCTTCGAGCGCATCTGCAAGCGCAAGGTTCCGAGCGCGCGCCGGGGTTCGCCGGCGCCGTGATCCGCCTCGACGCCGACGGGCCGGCGCTGGCCGGACAGGACGGGTCGCGCCCCCGGCGGCGCGCGCGCCCGGAGGACCTGGCCTACGCCATCTACACCTCCGGCTCGACCGGCCGCCCCAAGGGCGTGCTGGTGGAGCACCGGAGCCTCATGAACCTCGTCGCGTGGCACCTCGGGCGCTTCTCCCTCGGCCCCGCGGATCGCACGACCCTGCTCGCGAGCCCCGGCTTCGACGCGTCGGTGTGGGAGACGTGGCCGACCCTGTGCGCCGGCGCCTGCCTCCACATCCCCGATGAGCCGCTGCGCCGCTCGCCCGACGAGCTCAAGGCGTGGCTGCTCGCGCAGGGCATCACGGTGTCGTTCGCGCCCACGCCGCTGGCCGAGGAGCTCCTGCGCCTCGACTGGCCCGCGTCCTCCGCGCTCCGCTGCCTGCTCACGGGCGGCGACCGGCTGCGCGTCTTCCCGGGCGCGGCGGTCCCGTTCGACGTCGTGAACAACTACGGTCCGACCGAGGCCACCGTCGTCGCGACGTCGGGCCCGGTGCCGCGGTCGCGGCCGGACGGCGCCCCGCCGGCCGCCGAGCCCTCGATCGGCCGGCCCATCGACAACCTGCGGGTCCACGTCCTCGATCCGCGCGGCGAGCTCGCTCCCGTGGGCGTCCCCGGCGAGCTGTACATCGCCGGCGCCGGCGTCGCCCGGGGCTACCTGAACCGCCCCGAGCTGACCCGCGAGCGGTTCCTCCCCGACCGGTTCTCGGACGAGCCGGGCGCGCGCATGGTCCGGACCGGCGACCGGGCCCGGTGGCGCCCGGACGGGACCCTCGAGTTCCTCGGGCGCGTCGACGATCAGGTGAAGATCCGTGGCCACCGCGTCGAGCCCGGCGAGGTGGAGGCCGCGCTGCGCGAGCACCCCGCCGTGGAGGAGGTCGTCGTGGTGGCGCGGGAGGACACCCCGGGCAACCGGCGGCTGATCGCCTATGTCGTGCCTCGCCCCGACGGCGGCGGGCCCGCGGACGAGGCGCCCGTCGCGCAGGCCGAGCACGTCGCGGCGTGGCAGGCGCTGTACGACGACACCTACGGGAAGGACGACGCCGGCGCGGATCCGGGCTTCAACACCGCGGGCTGGAACAGCAGCTACACCGGAGGGCCCATCGGGGACGCCGCGATGCGCGCGTGGCGGGACCACACGGTCGAGCGGATCCTCGCGTTCCAGCCGAGCCGCGTCTGGGAGATCGGCTGCGGGACGGGCCTCTTGCTGCTGGAGATCGCCCCGCAGTGCGCGGGCTACCTGGGCACCGATTTCTCCGAGCGGGCCATCGCGCGGCTCAGGCCGCAGCTCGCCCGTGGGACGCTCGCGCACGTGGCCCTGAGCCGCCGCGAGGCGAACGACTTCCGCGGCGTCGCGCCGGGCAGCTTCGACATGGTCGTCCTGAACTCGATCGTCCAGTACTTCCCCACGGCCGACTACCTGCGCGCGGTGATCGCGGGGGCGGTGCGCTCGGTGGCGCCGGGGGGCGTCGTGTTCCTGGGCGACGTCCGGAGCCTGCCCCTGCTCGAGGCGTTCCACACCTCGGTGCAGCTCCACAGGGCGCCGGCCGACGCCACCGTGGCGGCGCTGCGCGAGCGGGTGCGCAAGGCGGTGGTCAACGACCCGGAGCTCGTCCTCGCGCCCGGGTTCTTCCACGCGCTGGGCGGCCAGATCCCCGGGGTGGCCCACGTGGAGGTCTGGCTCAAGCGCGGGTCGGGCGCCGACGAGATGACCCGGTTCCGCTACGACGTGGTCCTGCACGTGGGCGCGGCGCCCGAGCCGGTCGCCGGCGGCCGGTCGATCGCCTGGACAGGCCCGGACAGCCTCGAGGCCGTCGAGCGCGCGCTCCGCGAGGAGGGCGCGCCCGCGCTGGAGGTGCTGGGGATCCCGGACGCGCGCGTGCACGCCTCCGTGGTCGCGGCGCGCCGGCTGCGCGAGGCGGCCGGCGCCGAGCCGGCCCGCGCCGCGGCGGCGGCGCCGGACGCGGCGGCCGCGATCGCGCCGGAGGCGCTGTGGAGCCTGGGCGCGCGCCTCGGCGCCTCGGTCCGGATCACGGCGTCCGGGACCGCGGGCCCGGGCTGCATGGATGCGCTGTTCGAGCGCGCCGGCGAGGCGCGGCGACCGCGCGCGTGGCGCGCCGCGCGGCCCGGGGAGGACCGGTCGGCCGGGGCGCTCGCGCACGAGCCGATCCGGCGAGGCCGGCCGCGCGTCCTGCCGGCGGGCCTGCGCGACGCCGTGGCGGCGAAGCTCCCCGACTACATGGTTCCGGCCGCCTTCGTGCGGCTCGACGCGCTGCCGCTCACCGCGAACGGGAAGATCGACGTCCGGGCGCTGCCAGCCCCCGAGGCGGCGCGGCGGGAGCGCGACGAGGCCGCGAGGGCCCCGTCGCCCGCGGCCCCGGACGCGCGCGTCGAGGCGATCCTCGGCGAGATCTGGTGCAAGGTGCTCGGCCTCGATCAGGTCGGCCTCGACGATCCGTTCTTCGAGCTCGGCGGCCACTCCTTGCTGCTCGCCCGGGTCCGGGCCGGCATCCGGGCGCGGCTCGGCCAGGACGTGCCCATCACGGCGCTCTTCCAGCACCCGACGATCCGCAGCCTCGCCGGCCACCTGAGGGCAGCCCTCGATCCGAGGCCAGGTCCCGAGCCGGGGGCAGACCTCGACTCGAGGCCAGGTCCCGCGCCGACCCCGGTCCCCCCCGCGGCCGCCGCGGGCGACCGCCCGGCCAGCCCGCCGGAGCGCGGCGCGCCGGGCCCCGCGACCGAGGCCCCGGCGCGGCGGGCGATCCCGGACGGCGCCATCGCCGTCATCGGGATGGCCGGCCGCTTCCCGAAGGCGCGCGATATCGACGCGCTCTGGTCGGCGCTCCGGGAGGGCGTCGAGGGCATCTCGCTCCACACGCTCGAGGAGCTGAGGGCGCTGGGCGCGGATCCGGCGCTCTACCGGTCGCCGGGGTTCATCCCGGCGGTCGGCGCGCTCGAGGACGCGCTGGGCTTCGACGCGTCGTTCTTCGGCTACGGCCCTGAGGACGCCGCGCTCATGGACCCGCAGCACCGCGTGTTCCTCGAGTGCGCCTGGGAGGCCATGGAGAACGCCGGCTACAACCCGTTCGCCGTCCCGGGCCCCGTCGGCGTGTTCGCCGGCGGCGACGCCCCGCTCTACTGGGTCGAGCGCGTCGGGCCGCCGCCCGTGGCCCCGAACCTCCTGCACCACCGGATCTACACGGGGAACACGCCGGACTGCCTGACGTCGCGCGTGGCCTACAAGCTGGGGCTCCGGGGGCCCGCCGTCAGCGTCATGACCGCGTGCTCCACGTCGCTCGTCGCGGTGCACCTCGGGCGCCAGAGCCTCCTCGCGCGGGAGTGCGACATGGTCCTGGCCGGAGGCGTCGGCGTCCTCTCGCCGGACCGGGCCGGCTACCTCCACGAGGACGGCGCCGTCACCTCGCCGGACGGCCACTGCCGGCCGTTCGACGCCGAGGCGAGCGGCATCGTGGCGAGCGACGGCGTCGGGGTCGTGGTCCTCAAGCGGCTGGAGGACGCGCTCGCCGACGGCGACACGATCCACGCCGTGATCCGCGGCTCCGCGGTCACCAACGCCGGCGCGGCCAAGGTGGGCTACACGGCCCCGAGCCTCGAGGGGCAGATCCAGACCATCGTCCGCGCCCACGCCGCCGCCGGCGTGAGCCCGGAGAGCATCGGCTACGTCGAGGCGCACGGCGCGGGCACGCGGCTCGGCGACTCGATCGAGGTGGCCGCGCTGTCGCAGGCGTTCCGGAGGGGCACCGAGGAGGTCGGCTTCTGCGCGCTGGGCTCGGTGAAGGGCAACCTCGGCCACCTCCGCGCCGCGGCCGGGGTGGCCGGCCTCATCAAGGCCGCGCTCGCGCTGGAGCACGAGCTCATCCCCGCCACGCTGCACTTCCGCCGCCCCGGCCCCGAGATCGACCTGGCGGGCAGCCCGTTCTTCGTCAACGCCGCGCCGCGCGCGTGGAAGCGGGGCCCGAGCCCGCGCCGCGCCGCCGTGAGCGCCCTCGGCCTCGGCGGGACGTACGCGCACGCCGTCCTCGAGGAGGCGCCGGAGGTCGCGCCGTCCGGGCCGTCGCGGAGCTGCCAGCTCCTCGTGCTCTCGGCGCGGACCGGCGCCGCGCTCGAGAAGAGCACCGACCGCCTGGCCGAGCACCTCCGGCGGTCGCCGGAGCGCTCGCTCGCCGATGTCGCGTTCACCCTGCAGCAGGGCAGGGTGCCCTTCGCCCACCGGCGCGCGGTGGTGTGCTCGAGCCCCGCGCTGGCGGAGGACCGCCTGGCGCGGCGCGATCCGGCCCACGTCGTCAGCCAGGTGGCCGGCAGGCGGCCGCCGGAGGTCGTCTTCGTGTTCCCCGGCGCGGGCGCGGCGCGCGCGGGCATGGGGCGCGCGCTGTACCAGGAGGAGCGCGTCTACCGCGAGAGCCTCGACCGGTGCGCGGAGCGCTTCCGCCGCGCGCTGGCCGTGGATCTCCGGGCGCCGCTCTTCCCCGAGGAGCCGGCGCGCCGCCGCGGCGAGGCCGAGGAGGAGATGCGCCGCCCCGCGCTCCGCGCGGCCGCGCTCTTCGCGACCGAGGTCGCGCTGGCGCAGCTCCTGATATCCTGGGGGATCCGCCCCGCGGCCGTGATCGGCCACGGCGTGGGCGAGCTCGCGGCCGCCTGCGTCACCGGCGCGCTGTCGCTCGACGACGCGATCGCGCTCGTCGCGGCGCGCGGGCAGGTGGACGAGGCGCCGTCCGACGCGGGCGCCCTGCCAGGGCGTCCGGATCGGCTGCTGCTCGAGGTCGGGCCCGGGTCCACCCTGGCCGCGCCGGCGTCGCCGGCGTCGCCGGCGTCTCCGGCCGCGGCCGGCGGCGCGGGGCGGCGGATCGTGAGCGCCCTCCCGGCGCCGTCGGCGCCGGGGGAGGAGCGCACCGACATGGCGTCGCTGCTCGGCGCCGTGGCGGAGCTCTGGTGCGCCGGCGTCGACGTGGACTGGGCGGCGTTCTCTCGCGGCGAGCGGAGGCGGCGCGTTCCGCTGCCCACCTATCCGTTCGAGCGCGTCCACCACGCCGTGGAGACGACCTGCGCGGTCGGGCCCGCCACGGTGCGGTCCTTCGCGCCGAAGGTCCGGAATCCGCCGGAGCCCGCGCCCCGGGCGCTCGATCTGGAGAGCGAGGCCGAGCATGGCCCGGCGTCGCGCGGCCCCGCCTCGCGCGGGCCGGCGTCGCGCGGCCCCGCGTCACGCGGCCCCGCCTCGCGCGGCCCCGCCTCGCGCGGCCCCACCTCGCACTGATCAGCGGCGCCCCGGCCGCGCCCCGCGCGCCCCTCAGCCCGGCCGCGCCCCGAGGAGCGCGCCGGGGCTCCCCGTCCGCTGGAGCGCGTAGGCGATGCCGCTCTGCAGGTTCCCCCGCGTGACGACCGCGCCGAAGTCGATCTGGAGGCCGGTGAGCGTCTGGGCGACGTCGGGGCGGATGCCCGTGATCACCGCCTGCGCCCCGAGCAGCCGGAGGGCCATGGCCGTGTTGATCAGCGTGCTCGCGACGTCGCTGTCGACCGTCCGCACGCCGGTGATGTCGATGATCACCACGTCGGCGCGGCTCGACTCGACCCCGTGGAGCGCCGTGCTCAGGACCTGCTGCGCCCGCTGCGCGTCCATCATCCCGATGAGCGGCATGACCATGATCCGGTCGGTGATCGGGATGATCGGCGTGGACAGCTCCGCCAGGCGGGCGTTCTGCACGCGGATGATCTCTTCCTGGAGCGCGACGCGGGCCTGCTCGCTCCGCTCCCGCTCGGCGAACTCGACCCGGAGCCGCTCCTCCGCGCCGCGCAGCGCCTCCGTGCGCCGGTGCAGGTGCGCGTAGAGCACCGCGTTCTGCACCGCGGTCGCCGCCTGCGCGAGGAGGAGCTTCGAGAGCTCCAGCCGGGCCGGCGTGAACACGTCGCGCGACGCGCTGTTCTCCAGGTAGAGGATGCCGGTCACGTTCCCCTGGTGCACCATCGGGAGGCACAGGATCGAGCGCGGATCGCGCGCGGCGACGTACGGGTCCGCGGCGAAGCGCGCCTCCCGCTTCCCGTCCGCGAGGACCACCGGCTCCCGCGTCCTCGCGACGTACTGCACGATCGACAGCGGCACCTCGTCGCCGCGCTCGACCGGGATGGACTGGCCCACCCGCACGACGCGCGGATCCTCCGTGATGGAGGCCTCGATCACGAGCCGCTGCTCGCGCTCCAGGATGAGCACCCCCTTCTTGGCGCCGGCGTTCTGGATCGCGATGTCCACGAGCTTCTGCACCACGCTGTCCAGGATGACCTCGCCCGCGATGGCCTCCGCGGCCCGGAGGACCGCCTCGACGTCGAGCACGCCGGTGCTGAGCCGCGTGGTCGAGGTGGTCTGGATCGAGGCGCGGGGGAGCTCCAGCGCGCGGCCCGGGGGGATCCGCAGGAGCTCGGCCCGCGCCACGAGGTGCGGCGCCTCGGACGTCAGCCGGTCGGCCTTGGCCGTCGCGCCCCAGCGCAGGTAGGCGTGGACCGCGTCCGTCATGTAGGCGCGCGCGCACCGGACGCGGCCGCCCGCGAGGTAGAGCCGCGCGGCGAGCTCGCTCGCCATCGCCTCGTCGCGCGTGAAGCCGGACGCCTGGGCCCCGTCGATCGCCCGGTCGTAGAGCGCCATCGCCCCCCGCTCGTCGCCCGTGACGCGGGCGACCTCCGCCGCGACGAGCAGGTGCTTGTGCGCGTAGTTGGCCGGGCACAGCTCGGCCCAGTGGGCGAGCTGCGCCTGGTGCGCGGCGATCGCCGACAGGATCCGCTCCCGGCCTCCGCCCTCGGCCTCCTCGTACGACGCGGCGAGGACCAGGCTGGCGTAGAGCGCGCGCTCGGTCGCCCAGAAGTTGTTCGCGGCGCCGGCGGGCAGCTGCTCCACGGCGTCGAGGTGCGAGCGCGCGGCGCCGTGGTCGCCGTACAGGAAGGCCAGCTCGACCTTCTGCAGGTGGTACCAGGCGCTCACGAAGACGAGCTCCGGGGCCGAGACGGCGCCGACGAAGGCGGCCTCGTCGAAGGCGTCGTCGCTCAGGGTGTGCGCCCCCGCGGTGCGCCCCGTGAGGTTCGCGACGACCTGCCTCGCGCACGTGAGGACGTGCGTCGTGAGCCGGTCGTTGGTCCTCCGCATGAGCGCGAGGCCCTGCTCGATCTCCTCGGCCACCGCGCCGAGATCGTCGCCGAGGCCCAGGCTCGCCGAGATCATGTGGATGCAGCAGTACGACGCGTACGCCAGATCCCCGGCCTCCAGGCCGGCCTGCCGGGCGCGGGTCAGGAGCTTGATCGTGTCCCGGAGCGGCTCGAAGAAGTGGAGGATGGCCGCGAAGCTCGTGAGGAGCTGGCACGTGATGCGCGCGTCGGGGATCCGCTCGTTCAGCGCGATGCCGACCCTGGCGAACGCGTAGGCCTCCCGGTACCGCTCCTGCGTCGTCCCGTGCGGGAAGACGCCGTCGATCCGGAATATCGCGTACATCACGCAGGCGTACGCGGACGCGCTCGAGGTGCCGCGCGCCCTGGCGAGGTTGAGCTGCTTGATCAGCGCGAGCGCGCCCAGGGCGGGGATGCGCAGCGACGTGGCCGGCAGCGTCAGGTCCGCGAGGAGCTGGAGGACGAGCTGCCCCTCGGGATCGGCGACGACGGGCAGCGCGAGGAGCTCCGTGGCCTCGTGGTCCGACAGGTACGCGCGGAGCTCGCCGAGCTCGCGCTCGAGCTGCGCGCCCCGCTCCCCCGCCGCCTCCGGGATGTCGACCCCGAGCAGCGACAGGGCCCGCAGGCCGCACTGCACGACCTCGGCGAGCTGGCCGAGCGTCAGGTGGAACGACATGCGCGCGCCGTGGATCTGCGCGCGCTCCAGGCGGGTCCTCGCGTGCTCCAGGGCGACGTCGAACAGCCGATCGCCCGCGCGGAACTGGCCGGTCAGGCACCGGCACTCGGCGAGCCCCGTGCAGAGCGCGAGGGAGAGCTCGTAGTCCTCGTCCCAGCTCCCCGGGCCGAGCGCGGCCATCCCGGCCTCGAAGTAGCCCGCGGCCGTCTCGTACGCCGCGCCCGCCCTGGCCCGCTTGCCCGCCTCGCGGTTCAGGCGCGCGAGCGCGCGGCGCTCTTCCTCGTCGGTGATGAGCGGCGCGCCCAGGTTCAAGTGGGTCGCGACCTCGAACACCTCGCCCTCCGGCCCGCCGGGCCCGCGCCCCGCGAGCAGGAGCCGCCCGATCCGGAGGTGCACCGCCTGCTTGCGGGCGTCGTCGAGGAGCAGGTACGCCGCCTGCCGGACCCGATCGTGCAGGAACCTGTAGGACACGTCGAACGCGGGCGCGGGGCCGCTCGGCCGGCCGTTCGCCTCGTCGTCCACGGCCACGTCGAAGAACCTGGACTCGGCGTCGACGGCGACGACGAGGCCCTCGCGGAGCGCCTCGGAGAGCTCCCGGGCCGCCTCGTGGCACGGCGCGCCGTGCAGCTCCGAGAGCGTCTTCAGGTCGAACCGGTGGCCGATGCACGCGGCGAGCGAGAGGATGCGCCGCGCGCCCTCGCCGAGCTCCCGCAGCTTGCCGGCCATGAAGTCGACGACGTTGTCCGTGACGTTCATCTCCTGGATGCGCGGCAGATCCCAGGTCCACGCGCCCGCTGCCCGATCGAGCGCGATGAGCTTCTCGCCGTGCAGCGCCTTCAGGAACTGGCCCACGAAGAACGGGTTCCCGTGGGTCTTGCTCATCACGTGGCGCGCGAGCGGCTCCGCGCGCCCGGGATCGCAGGAGAGCGTGTCGGCGACGAGCCGGATCACGACGGGCAGCTCGAGCGGCTCGAGCCGGATCTCGCGCGCGGCCACGCCCGCCTTGCGCAGCTCCGCGAGCGTGAGCGACAGGAGGTGGCCCCCGTCGACCTCGCTGTCGCGGTAGGCGCCGACGAAGAGCAGGTGCCCGACCCCCGACCCGGTGAGGAGCTGCTCCAGGAGCTTGAGCGAGGCCGGATCCGCCCACTGGAGGTCGTCGAGGAAGACGACCAGGGGGCGCTCCCGGGTGGGAATGGCGGCGAGGAACCGCTGGAACGTGAGGTAGAACCGGCGCTGCGCCTCGGTCGGCCCGAGCGGCGCCACGCCGGGCTGTGGGCCGAGGATGAGCTCGAGCTCGGGGATGAGGTCGGCGACGAGCCGGCCGTTCAGCCCGACCGCGGCCCCGAGCCGCTCCTTCCAGGCGGCGAGCGCCTCCGTGGGCTCGGCCAGGAAGGCCCGGATGAGCTCTCGAAACACGTGCGCCACCGCCCGGTAGGGGGTGGTCCGGTCGATCCGGTCGAACCGGCCCGCGACGAGGTACCCCTTGCCCTGCGCGATCGCCCGGTGGAGCTCGCCGACGAGGAGCGTCTTGCCGATGCCGGCGTGGCCGGACACCAGCACGACCTCGCTCGCGCCCTGGCACGCGCGCCGCCACGCGCCGTCGAGGATCGCGAGCTCCGCCTCGCGGCCGTGGAGCTTCTGCGGGACCCGGAGCACGTCCACGTGATCGCGGCGCCCGAGCGGAAACGGCTCGATCGTCGACGTCGCCTGGAGCCGGTCGAGGCACTCGGCCAGATCGGCCTCTAGGCCGTAAGCGCCCTGGTACCGGTCGTCAGGGCTCTTGGCCAGGAGCTTCATCACGATCTCCGAGACGACGCCCGGGATCTCCGGGGAGAGCTGCCGCGGCGGCACGGGGAGCCTGGCGACGTGGCAGTGCACGAGCTCCATGAGATCCTGCGTCTGGAACGGGAGCCTGCCGGTCAACATCTCATACAGGGTGATCCCCAGCGAGTAGAGGTCGGTGCGCGCGTCGATGACGCGGTTCACCCGCCCGGTCTGCTCGGGCGACATGTACGCCAGCGTGCCCTCGAACCCGGCCGGGCTCCTCGACCGCTGCTCCTCCTGGGCGAGGCGCGTGGCGCTGCCAAAATCCATGATCTTGGCTTCCCAGGTGGACGTGTCGACGATGACGTTTTGCGGCTTGATATCCATGTGGATCACGCCGCGCTGGTGAATGGAATCGAGCGTGCGCGCGAGGGAGCGCGCGACCCGGAGCGCCGCCTGGAGGTCCAGGGCGCTCGAGCCGATGAGCTCATGCAGCGGGCAGCCGCCGGCGTCCTCCATGACGAGCGCGAGGTTCGCCCCGATCTTCTCGAGGGCGAGCACCCGCACGACGCCGGGCAGCGAGAGCTCCCTGGCGATCGCGTGCTCGTACCTGAGCTTCGCGATCTCGGCGGGATCCGGGCGATCGCCCTTGAGCCGCTTCACCGCGACGGGCGCCCCATCCTCGTTCCGGTACCCCCGGTACACGGTCGACGTGGCGGACTCGTGGATGAGGCGCGTGAGGGTGTAACCGGGCGTGCTCGACATGAGACGCTATTAGAACGGTTCTCTCCATCACATCAAGCGGCACCGCGCGCGCCGCATTACATCCGGTGACCCGGCGCGTCGCGTCGCAGGTGATACGTTGTGGATGAACGTGAACCAGATGGGCCGATGTCGTGAGGACGGTCTGATGTCCGACGCTCACTCCACGCGGACTTGCCGCCGCGTCACGCTCGCGCCGCCTCGCGTGTCGTGCACGACGGCCCACAGCGACACGACCCCCGGCTCCGAAGGTGGAGTCCACGTGACCCCGCGCTCTTCCTGGAAGCCCGTGATCGTGTCGCTCACCAGGCGTCGCGATCGGGAGAGCTCACCCCCGTCCGTGTAATAGTCGACCCATATCGCCTCGCGCACCGCCGGCCCGTCGAGCCCCGCCGACTCGTCATCCCGCTCGGCGGAGTCGTCCACCAGCGCCTCGATCTCGAACGTGGCGCACTCGTCTCCCGGCTCCGGCCGGCTGCAGCCCTGCGGCGCGTCTTCCTTCACGGCACCGCACCGGGGGACGGTCGGGAGCGCGTCCTCGCCCTCCGCGATCGCGACGTCGTCGAGCGCGAGGCCGCGGACCACGGGATTGTCGTTTCTCCGGCCGTTCTCGAACGCATAGACCTGCGTGTAGCCCACGACGAAGTCGTCCGCGCCGAGCACGCCGCCGTCCTCCCCGACGCACTCCAGCGGAAACCCGGCCTCCTCCGGCGCCGAGGCCGGGCGCGTCGTGCCGGCGCAGGCGGCGAAGAGCACATAGGCCGTCGAGAACACCGTCCCGGTCTCGGCGGTCTCCGCCGAAGCGAGGATGTCCGCGGGCACCTTCAGCGTGAACGAGAGCGCGTCGGGCACGCCGTTCTTCTCGGCGCTCTGCTCCGCCGTCACGACCTCCCGGTGAAAGAGCCCCTCGCCGTCGCTCGTCCCCGCGACGACCTTCAGGTAGGTGTCCAGCCACTGCGGGAGGCACCCGAGGTGCTCGTCCACGCCGACCGGCGGGTTCACGCAGCCGCCCAGCCACGTGATCTCGACCGGCCGCGGCCCGCGCCCGGCCTCGTCGCCGGGCGCGTCGGCGTAGGTCATCCGGAGCGTCACGTCCTCGCCCGGCAGCGCGTACGGGAGGTCCGCCGTCACGGAGAGGACGCGGAGCCCGGCCACCTCGGAGGCCGGCGACAGGCCGCCGCCGGCGCAGCACGGCGCGCCCAGGGCCATCATCGAAAGCGCAAAGAGCAGCGCGCGCCGCAGGGGCGATGCCGTCCGTGTCATCAGAAGTCTCCTCGCAGCCCGATCGTGGGCAAGAACGGCAGCCCCGTCACGTACTCCCGCTTCGCGTAGTTGAAGCTGTAGCTGATGCCCTCCGCGGCCATGTGGTTGTAGACGTTCTGCACGTCGACGTAGAACGCGAGCTGCCATGTCTTGAAGCGCCACGTCTTGTCGGCCCGGAGGTCGAGCTGGTGGAAGAGCGGCATCCGCTCGCTGTAGTCGCCCCCGGCGGGGATCGGCACGTACCTCGCCGACGACGCGTGATAGAGCGCGTTCAGCCGGTTCGGATTGCACCCCTCGTTGTCCGGGTTGCAGACATAGGGCGTCACCAGGTTGCCCGAGACCAGGCGGAAGCGCGCGCCCAGCTCCCAGCCCCGGCCGAGCCGCAGGCTCCCGAGCACGGTCAGGACGTGGGTCTGATCGTAGGGCGTGAGGTGCTCCTCCTCGCCGGGCCTGTCCGTGCGCACGGAGCGCGAGAGGGTGTAGGCCGCCCAGCCGAAGAAGCGCTCGTCGGGCTTGTACTTGAGGAGCACCTCGCCGCCCGCGGCGTACCCCGTGCCCTGGTTCGCATACCCGTCCTTCTCCGGCGCGTAGGTGACCAGCCGATCGAGCTGCTTGTAGAACCCGTCCACCGTCACGTCGATCTGCGGCGTGATCTCCTGCTCGACGCCGAGCCCGTAATGGACGGCGCGGTTCGACTTGAGCCCCGCGGTGCCGAACGGCTCGATGCTCTCCTGGAACTGGGGCGCCTGGTGGTAGAGGCCCACGCCCCCCTTGGCCGTCGTCCGCGGGAAGCCGCTCCGGATGTCGTAGCGCCCGTTGATGCGCGGGCTCACGTCGAGCGTGCGCGTGTCGATCGCGTAGTCGAGCCGCACCCCGGGGACGATCCGCGCGCGCGGCGTGGGGACGACCTCGAATTCGGCGTAGGCGGCGGGCCGCGAGTAGGCGCCGTCGAACGACCGGTCCTGGAACGGGGACAGCGAGAACGGCTGGTTCGACGGGTGGCCGGCGGGCTGCCGCGCGGGCGCGCGGATGTTGACCGTGGCGATGCCGCCCGAGAGATCGGCCCCGACGTTCATCGTCAGGTACCTCGCGAACCGGTGCGAGAGCTCCATCCGGAGATCGAGGGAGGTCGAGTCGATGGTGAAGGCGAGGGGGCTTATCTGGAACTCGGCCACGTCCCGGCCGAGGGCCATCGACCACAGGAGCCGATCCCGGCTCCCGAGGCGGTTCTCGTAGCTGAGCTGGAAGCGCTGAAAGGCCGTGTGCAGCCCGATGTCGCCCGTGAGCGCCGGCTCCTCGCCGGGGGGCTCGTCGAGGAGGATCTCGAACGCGTCGTCCGAGCCGTAGAAGCTCGCGCGCACGCGCTCGGTCGGGGAGGGGCGGCCCTCGAGGACGAACTGGTAATCGTAGTAGACCGGCGCCTGCGTCACGCTGGAGCCCGCCTCCTTGAGCACGGGCCCGAGCCACGCGTCGACCCAGCTCCGCCGGCCCGCCGCGATGAACGTCCAGTCGTCGAGGTACGGGACCGGCCCCTCGAGGAGCAGGCGCCCGTCGATGAGATCGAGCTGGGCGACGCCGTGGTATTTCCCGTCCTGCTTCGGCGAGCGGAGCCCGACGTCGACGATGCCGCCCATGGCGCGGCCGTACTCGGCGCTGAAGTTGCCCGGGTAGAAGTCGATCTTCTCGAGCATCTCGGTCGGCACGACCGAGGAGAGGCCGCCGAAGTGGTAGATGAGCGGCACCGGCGTGCGATCGATGAACGTGAGCGTGTCCTGGGGCGCCGACCCGCGCACGATGAGCAGGCCGAAGCCGCTGCGCGCCACGCCGGGCAGGTTCTGCAGCGAGCGCAGCGCGTCGCCGCCGGTCCCGGGGATGCGGTCGATCTCGCGGCGCTCGAGCTTCCTCCGGGTCACCTCGCGCGGCGGGCGCTCCCCCTCCACGGTCACCTCGAGCCCCACCGCCGCGCCGTCCGCGGGCGCGGCGAGCGCGATGCGGTAGCGCACCTCGATCGCCTCGCCCTCCGCGATCTCCTCGTCGGCCGCGAACGGCGCGAACCCCGGGGCGGCGACCTCGACCCGGTACCGGCCGGGCGGGAGGTCCTTGAAGCGAAACTTGCCGTTCAGATCGGTCTTCGCGTCCTCGTGGCCGCCGTCGGGGCGGACGAGGCGGACCGGGATGTCCGCGAGCGGCTCGCCGGTGCCCGTCGCCAGGACGGTCCCGACCAGGGTCTCGACGTCCGCGGGCGGCGCCGGCGCGGCGGCGTCCTCGGGCCTGGGCGTCAGGGTGAAGTTGTAGCGGTAGAGGATGCGCGACGGCGCCGGGGTGCCGTCGGCGCGGCGCGCCGGCTCGAAGACCAGGCCCGGCGCGGCGGCGAGCGCGGCCTCGTCGAACCCGTGCCCGCCCGGCGTCTCGACCTCGGCCTTGGTGACGCGCCCGGTCCGGTCGATGTCGAGCTTGAGGATGACGCTCCCCTCGATGCCCGCGCGCTGGGCCGCGGCCGGGTACAGCGGCGGGGCGTACGTGCGGAGCTCGGGCGGGCGCACGCGCGCGGGCGCCGGCGCGGCCTCCGGCTGCCGGGGGACCACGACCGCGCCGGCGCCGCCGCGCGGGACCGAGGCGCCAGGGTCCGGCCCCTCGGCCGGCGGCTCCGGCGGCGGGGCGCCCGTGGGCTGCGCGTGCGCCGCGGTGCCGGCCATCGCGACCGCGAGCAGCAGCGCTTCCGAGGTGATGAGGCGCATCGCAGACGACGCTGTGGAAGCCATGCGCTCGACCCTTGGCACAAGAAGGACGAAATCGAAAGACGCATCCCGGGGCGGGGTCGTGCTTCAGCCCCCGACCTCGGCCACGAACCGGCTCACGTCGTCGCCGTCGCCCACGAGCAGCAGCGTGTCGCCGTCCCGGATCACGTAGTCCGGTGTGGGCGCCTCGAGCCGCGGCTTCCCGGCGGGCATCTTGCTCGTGGTCTCGTGTCGCCGGACGCCGAGCACGTTGATCCGGTAGCGCTGGCGGATCTTCGAGCCGGCGAGCGTCTGGCCGACGAGCGGCCCGTGCGCGTTCCAGGGGACCACGCGGTAGTGGCTCGCGAGGTCCAGGAGGTCCTGCGCGAGCGGCATGGTGATGTCGGCGCCGACGCGGTGGCCCATCTCGGTCTCGATCTGGATCACGCGGGTCGCGCCCACGGCGCGCAGGATGTCGGCCTGCCGATCGGTGGCGGCGCGCGCGATGATCTCGCGCACCCCCATCCGCATCAGCGAGGCGACGCAGAGCACGGACGGCTCGAAGTGCTCGCCGAAGGTCACGATCGCGGTCTCCACGTCCTGCGCGCCGATCCCCTCGAGCACCTTGGGGACCGTGGCGTCGCCGACGAACGCGGCCGAGGTCTTGTCCTTCACGGCGTCGACGGCCTCGGCGTTGTGGTCGACCGCGATCACCTCCGCCCGGTTCTTCCAGAGGGTCTCGACGATGGATGTGCCGAACCGACCGAGTCCGATGACGAGTACGCTCTTCGACTTCATGGCCTCCGCTCGCGCGCCGCTCCGCGTCGGCGCGGGGCCGTGAACCTCTCACGGATGCGCGCCCAGCGCCACAGATCGGCGCGCGGGGGGCGCCGAGCGCCCGGGGGGGCCTCGTCCACGCCGCCCGCCCGCGGGCACCCGGCCGGGGGGGCGGCGATCGCGGGCGGCGCGGCGCGCGCGGGGGAGGGGAGAGATCGGCGCTCAGTAGAGCGCGTCCTGGTGCTCCCACCGCGCCGAGATCCACCCCTTCAGGTACGCGATCTCCTCCTCGTACGTCGTGAAGTCCGTGCGTGAGCTCCAGCCCTCGTAGCTCCGGTACGCCTCGCCCCACCGCGCCTCGTCCCGGCGCGCGCTCGCGTCGATGCGCTCGACGTAGCCGTCCACGAGCGCCAGGACGGCGGCCTCGTCGAGCGCGCCGCGCAGGACCTGCCCGTAGCGGGCGCGCAGCGGGTCGCCGATCGCGGGCTCCTCCAGGAATCGCTGGAAGAGGAGGTTCGTGTCCGCGTGGTCGACGCGCGTCCAGGCCAGCTCGCGCATCGTCTGCCACGACTGGCCGAAGCTCGCGTTGAAGTCCCACGGCGCAAAGCGGAAGACGTTGCCCGGCGCCGGGTCGTGGTAATGATAGCTGTTCTTCCCGGCGGAGTCGTTGGCCATGATGAACGAGACGAAGATCCACCAGTCCTCGTAGTCGCGCTGATCGATCCTCGCCCCGATCTCGGCGCGGAACGTCTCCGCGTCGGAGGTGGCCACGAAATCCACGAGCTCCTCCAGGTCCGCGAACGCCCCCGGCTCGCCCTCGGGCGGCTCCCCCTCTTTCTTCTCGAAGCCGTCGTGCAGCGTCTCCTTGGGCTCGCCGTCGTTCTGGCGCGAGATCAGCGAGAAGTTCGCGTCGTGGCTGACCGCCTTGTAGAGGTTGCCGTCCTGCGGGTACCCGTGGTCCTCCATCAGGTAGCCGTCGACGTGATCGCCGACGGTGTAGAGCCCCGCGTACTCCCCGTCGAGGTACACCACCGCGCTGAACGTCTTGATCTGGATGTGCTCCGGATCGAGGCGGTTCCAGAGATCGTAGGCGAGGCGCTGCCGGACATAGGAGTTGTCGTCGAACGTGCTGATCAGCACGACCTTGCGGCGACCGGTGAAGCCGCCTGCCTCGTGGGGCTCATTGAGCTTGTCGCTCTTGGGGAACTTGAGGGTGAAGCTGTTCTTCGGGTACCCGAGCGAGCTCTCGCCGCGGAGCTCCGCCTCGGCGGCGTACGTGCGGCCGCGGTAGATCACCGTGGCCGGGGCGTACTCCTTGGCCTCGGGGCGCGGCGAGAGGAAGAGCACCGGCAGGCCGTACTCCTCGGGATACCTGGCCGGATCGACGACGGGCACGTTCAACGGAGCGGCCCAGTCGTCGGCGACCCCGATCTTGACCCGCCCGACCTCGGACGTCGGCGCGACGCGGATCTCGATCTCGTAGACCGCGGCCTGATCGAGCCCGGGCGTGAACATCACCTCGCGGCCGGCCGGGTCGTAGGAGGCGCCCTCGGGCAGCGGGCCGACCTCGATGGCGTCGTCGGGGAGCGCGAGGCCGGTCGCGCACGTCACGGGGAACCTCAAGATCTCCCCCTCGAGGAGCCAGTGCGGCCCGCCGCCCGACGGCTCGCAGCGCCGCGCCTCGCCGCCCCCCGGAGAGGTCGAGTCGCCGGAGCAGCCAGCGCCGTGGAGCGCTCCCAGCAGGAGGACCGTCGTCAGCGATCGGGAGAGGTGGCAGTGCCGCATGAGGGAGATCCTAACGCGGCGCCGCGCGGATGCGAGCGTCCTGCGCGGGCGCCGCGGCCCCGCGGCATCGACAAGCGATCTCGGCAGTCTGCCCGGCGCGGCCGGCCGCGCGGGAAGGGAGCGCCCTGCGTCCGGGGCGCTCAGGGGGTGATGCTGCGCTGGCGGACCGTACCCGCCGCAGATCAGCCGACATCGACGCCTCGAGGCCCCCTGGCGCCGCGGCCTGCCAGCCTCGCGCGCGCCCTTTGGGGTGCTGTATGCTCGGCCGGGAACACGCTCGGATCGACACGGGAGCAGCGCGGCGCATGGAGTCCTTGGAACAACAGCTCACAAGTCCAGAAGATTCGGTTCGTCAGATGCTCATCGCGTTCACGCGCGCCTTCGGGCGAGGCGACGTCGCCGCGCTGAGCGGTATGTTCGCTCACGACGACGCGCTCATCTTTTATGGCACGCACGACAGGCTGCATTTCACGCGCTGGACCGACGTCGAGCGCTCGTTCCGGATGCAGAGCGAGCTCCTGAAGGATCTCGTGTGCGAGATCACCGGCGACATCCAGGTACGGCTCCTGGCCGGCGGCGCGGCGGCCTGCGCCGGGACGGCCGGCTTCGGCATTCACGCCACGATGGGCGGAGTGCGCTTCGACCTGCCCGCGCTCCGGATGAGTTGCACGGTGGAGCGCGACGGCGCGACGTGGCGGTTCGTTCAACTCCACCTCTCCGCGTCGGACAGGCCGTTCCTCGACCGCGTGGGCCACGTCCTCGAGGGCGCCTGAGCCCTCGAGAGCGCCTGCTCCCCGAGAGCGCCCGAACCCTCAAGAACGTCTGATCCCTCGAGAGCCCCTGAGCGGGGCCTTTGCCGCCGCGCGGGGAGGAGCGGGGCCCCCTGGGGGCTCACCGGAGGGGCTGGCGTGGAGGCGAGCCACGCAAGGGGCTCGGCCGGAACGCAAGCCCCGGAGGTGAGCCCCCAGGGGGCCCCGCTCCTCCCCGCGCGGCCCTGGGCGCGCGTCACGGGGAGGAGTCGGCCAGCTCGGCGAGATCCCGCAGCGCCATCTCGCTCCGGCGCAGCGCCTCCTCGGTCCGCTGGCGCTTCTGCGCCTCCTGCTCCAGCTCGCCGCGGAGCACGGTGTTCTGCAGCGCCAGGGCGGCCAGGAACTCCAGGAGGGAGAGCCGCCGCAGGATGAACGCCCCGTGGACCAGCCGGTTCTCCAGGTACAGCAGGCCGCCCACCTCGCCGGGGTTCTTCATGAGCGGCAGGCAGAGCACGGATTTCGGCCGCTCGCGCACCAGGTACTCGTCCGTGGCGAAGGCGCTGCTCGCCCCCACGTCGCTGAGCAGCACCCGCTCCCGCGTCCGCTCGACATAGTGGATGATCGAGGTCGGCACGCGGGTCGCGAGCGGCGCGTTGCTCCGCTCGAACACCCGGATGCTCGTCCCGTCGCGGTCCACCACGGCCTCGGCCGCGAGCCGCAGGCCGTCCCCGGTGAGCAGCAGGCAGCACCGCTCCGCCCCCTCGTGCTCGATGACCAGCCGCATGAGCGACTCCATCATCTCCCTCGGCGTCATGTCGCTGGAGAGCGACCGCGACACCTTCACGGCCGTCTGCGCGTCGATGGCGTCCGCGGCCATCGTCATGACGCCGCTGCTCGTCACGCGGTGCCGCTCCTGGTCCAGCACGAGCGCGTGCCGCTGCTCGAGCTGCCGCACCTTGGCGCTCGCGCCCCAGCGGGCGTACGCCGCCACCGCCTCCCGCAGGTACAGCCCGGGCAGGCCGGTGTAGCCGCGATCCAGGTAGAAGCGGGCGGCGAGCTCGCTCGCGAGGGCCTCCTGGTGGATGAACCGGCTCTCGCGGAAGGCCATGATCGCCCGATCGTAGAGCGCCGCCGCGTCCTCGGGCCTCCCCTCGACGCGCGCGCGCTCCGCGGCCACGAGCGCGTGCTTGCCGGCGAAGTTGTCGGGGCAGCTCTCGGCCCACGCGCGGAGCTGCGCCTCGTGGCCGGAGAGCGCCCTCCGGAGCTCGGCCTGCGCCGCCGGCGGCGCGCCCGCGAAGCGCGCCGCCCGGGCGAGGGCGCCGAAGTAATGGTGCTCGGCGGAGAACAGCATCCCGTTGCCGCCCGCGAGGTTCTGCTCCGCCGCGTCCGCGGCCCGGGCCGCCTCCTCGTGGTCGCCCGCGAGCACGTGCTGCGCCGTCTTCATGACGTAGTGCACGAGCCGCACGCTCGCGAAGCTCTCCCGCTCGAGGCGCGCCTCGAACGCCCGCTCGTCGAAGTCGTCCCCGCTCATCGTGTCGAGGTGGCGCGTCTGGCCCCGGAGCGCCTGGATGAAGCGCTGCATGCTCGTGATGGGGTCCGCCGCGAACACGATCTTCGCCTTGGTCGCGAAATCGAGCGCGCTCTCCGCGACCCGGGCCGCCTCCTCCAGCGGGTCGCCCCGCACGATCACGTTCAGGGTGAGCTGGATGTTGCTGAAGCTCCCCCACGTCGGGTTCCCGACCTCGTTCGCGGCCTGGATGCTCGCGCGCTGGCAGGCGATGCCGACGTCGATGTGGTGGGTCCAGACCGAGCACAGGCAGCCGTAGAGGTTGGCCACCTCGGGCTTGTAGGTGAGCGCGTTCAGCCGGTCGGTCAGGTCGTAGCCCACCCGGCCGATCCGGTCGCCGTCCCGGTACGCGCCGAGCCGCATGCAGAGCGCCTTGCCGAGGCTCGTGTACCCGATGCCGGTGCACTCCGCGTTGCCGTGGCGCAGGCTGAGCCGGACCATCTGGCAGACCAGCAGATCGTTGAGGTTCGGATCCGTGTAGAACGACGAGGAGTACAGCACGGCCATGACGGCCATCGCCGCGACCATCGGCGGCGACGTCATCCGCGGCTGGCCCAGGATGTCGTCGGCCGCGCGGCCCTGGAGCTCGTCGCGCAGCGCGCTGATCTCCGCGACCACCTCGTCGTCGGGCGGCTGCCGCCGGAGCTTGATGCCGAGCAGCTCGAGGCACTCCAGCCCGACGCCGATGCACGCGTCGTGCTCCGACCGCGCCGTGTGGTTCTGCATCAGCACGCGGTAGGCCGCCGCCTTGTCGAGCTGCGTCCGCGCGCGCCCGAGCAGCATCGAGCACAGCGCGATCGACCGGTCGAACTCCCCGTTCACGCACGCGCACTCGGCGAGCTCCAGGTGGAGCGAGAACGCGAGCAGGTCGTGCTCGCCCGCCCAGTCGTCCTCCCCGATGAGCGCCGCGCCCGCGGAGAAGTAGGCCACCGCGGAGCCGTAGGCCCCGGAGGACTTCGCCTTGCGGCCGGCGCGCAGGTTCAGCTCCGCCGCCCTGCGCCGCTCGCCCGCGTCGGTGACGAGCGCCGCGCCGATGTTGAGCTGGTGCGTGATCTCGAACAGCCGGTCGTCCAGCGCCTCCTCGGGCGTCTGGACCAGGAGCAGGCGCCCGATGCGGAGGTGCGTCTCGGCGTGCTTGCCCTCGCGGATGAGCAGGTAGGCGGCCTGCTGCACGCGGTCGTGGAGGAACTTGTAGGTGCCGCCCCGGCGCGCCACGAGCCCCTCGCGGATGGCCGGGGTGATGGCGGTGTGCGTCGCCTGCGTCGACTCGCCGTACATGGCCGAGAGGACCTCGGCGTCGAAGCGGGCCCCGAGGCACGCGGCCAGGGAGAGGACCCGCTGCGTCTCGCCGTCGAGCCGCCGCATGCGGGTCAGCACCAGATCCACCACGTTGTCGGTCAGGTCCTGCGCGGCGATCGCCTCGATGTCCCAGCACCAGACGGCGCTCGTGGCGTCGACCCAGACCAGCTTCTGGCGGTAGAGCTCCATCAGGAACTGGCCCACGAAGAACGGGTTGCCGCCCGTCCGCTGGACGAGCAGCCGGGTGAGCGGCGCCGCGTGCCCCTCGTCGCAGCGGAACGTGTCCATGACGAGCTCGAGGACGTTCTCCTGGGGCAGCGGCTCCAGGCTGAGCGTCGAGACGCGCGCGCCGGTCGTGTGGAGCTGCCGGAGCACCTCCATGAGCGGGTGCGACGGGCTCACCTCGTTGTCGCGGTACGCCCCGATCACGAGCAGGTGCCGCTTCTCGGGCGACGCGACGATGTCGCGGAGGAGCTTCAGGCTCGCCGGGTCCGCCCACTGCAGGTCGTCCACGAACAGCACGAGCGGGTGCCGCTTGCGGGCGACCACGCCGAGGAACGCGTGGAACACGCGGACCAGGCGGCGCCGCGCCTCGTTCGGCGCGAGCTCGGGGACCGCGGGCTGCTCGCCGAGGATCAGCGAGAGCTGCGGGACGACGTCGATGATGAGCTGCCCCTCCTGGCCGAGCGCCTCCTGCAGCCGGTGCTTCCACACGGCGAGCGACTGCGGGCTCTCGGTCAGGAGCTGCCGGACGAGCTCCCCGAACGCCTGGGCGATGGTGCGGTAGGGGATGTCGCGCTGGAGCTGCTCGAACTTCCCCGCGATGAACGCCCCGTGCTCGCGGACGATCGGCTCCTGCACCTCCTTCACGAGGGAGGTCTTCCCGACGCCCGAGTAGCCGGCGACGAGCACGAGCTCGGCGGTGCCCGTCACGACCATGCGCTCGAACGCCTCGAGCAGGAGCGCGCGCTCGCGCTTCCTGCCGTAGAGCTTCCTCGGGAGCTGGAGCCGGTCCGGGATGTCCGACGTCCCGAGCGGGAACGAGTCGATCATCCCGAGCTCCTCCAGCTCGGTGAGGCACATCTGGAGGTCCGACCAGAGCCCGAGCGCGGTCTGATACCGCTCCTCCGGCGCCTTCGCGAGGAGCTTCATCACGATCTCGGCCACGATCCTCGGGGCGCTCGTCGCCACCTCCGCGAGCGGCGCCGGGGCCCGCGCGATGTGGGCGTGCGCCCACCCGGGCGCGTCCTCCGCCTCGAGCGGCAGCTTGCCGGAGAGCAGCTCGTAGAGCGTGACGCCGAGCGAGTAGAGATCGGCCCGCTCGTCGATCGGCCAGTCGACGCGCCCCGTCCGCTCCGGCGCGATGTAGGGGAGCGACGCCGGGTTGATCTTCGTCTCGTCCGAGAAGCCCAGATCGCCGCGCGCCGCAGCCAGCCCGCCCTCGAGCGTGACCTCCCCCGTCTCCGGGTGCGCGGAGACGTTCGCGGGGCGGATGTCCAGGTGAAGGACGCCTGATTTATGTAGCTTGAGCAGCGCCGATGCGATCTGCACCGCGTGCGACAGAAACTGACGGAGATCCATGGGAGCCCTGGTGATCGCCGACAGGACGATCCTGTCTGGACGGTACTAGAAGCAGGATCCCTGTCAATCTTTCCTCCAGCGGCGCGGCGCGCCGATCGCCCGGCGCGGCGCCCTCACGACGCGTCGGGGATCCTCGTCGTGTGGTGGACGAGCGCCTTCCATTGCCCGTCCTGAATTTCCCAGATCGAGGTGAAGGCGATGGTGTTGTCGAGCTTGACGTCGCCCTTGAGCTCGGCGCGCGCGCGGTAGATCCCGCTCACGATGGCGACATCGTCCTTGACGATACGCACGTCACACTGCCTGAGCTCCTGCGTGTAGCTCAGCATGCTGTCGACGAGCTTCAGGTACTCGGCCTTCCCGCGGTGCACCCCGTTGTAATCGATATATCTCCACCCGTCGGCCAGGTGGCGATCGAGGAAGCCGTAATCCTTGACGGTCCCCACCGCCTGCGTCCACGCCCGGAGCAGCGCGACGTGCTCCTCCCTTGCCTGCTCCGCGGTGATCTTCGACATCCTCCACCTCCGCTCCTGCCTCGGCCGGGCCCGGACCGGGCTCGAGCCGCGCGAGATCGCGCGGGGGCGTCGCCGTCGCCCCCTGAGCCCCATCGTAGAGAGCCCGAGAGCGCCCCGTCAACATCAGCCCTCGTGTCCCAGGGCGCCGAGGGCGGCGCGCAGGTGATCCGCCATGACCTGCACGTTGGGCGGCAGATTCATCGTGATGTGATTGCCAGGGACCTCGTGAACGGTGAGCTCGCCCTGGATCAGATCGCGCCACCCCTGCGCCGGGTTGTCCACGGTCAGGGGGTCGCGCTCGCTCGCCTGGAAGAAGAGCACGTCACCCGGGTAGGGGCGGGCGACATAGCGCAAGAGCGCTTGCAGGTTGGCGGTGACGATCTTGCGGAAGGTGGCGAGCTCCTGGAGCGCGAGCTTCGGAAACATCCTGGAGACGCCCTTCTTGCGCCGGAGCACGTGGAGCAGCCGCTCGTCGGGGGAGAGGTGCCGCAGCTCCTCCTCGGGGACAGGCTCGCTCGGATCGCCGCTGATGAGGTAAGCGAGGCGCTCGGGGCTGTCGAGATCCTCCGGGAACACCGCCGTGGGCGCCGGCGTGTCGATCATCATGAGCAGCGCGACGCGCTCGCCCCCGGAGATGAGCTGGTGCGCCATCTCGAACGCGACGACGCCGCCGAACGACGACCCGCCGAGCACGTACGGGCCCTCCGGCTGGATGTGCCGCCGCACCGCCTCGAGGTAGCGCGCGGCCATCTCCTCGACCCGGGTGAGCGGCGGCGCCTTGCCCTCGATGCCCTGCGCCTGCAGCCCGTACACGGGCTGCGCCGGGTCCAGGCAGGTGGCGAGATCGTGGTAGAAGTACACGTGCCCGCCGACCGGGTGCATCAGGAAGAGCGGCCGCCCGGCGCCGGGCTTGATCTGCACGAGCGAGGCGGGCAAGAGCCGCGCGGGGGAGCGCCGCGACAGCGACGTCGAGGAGGGCGAGTCGGACTGCGCGATGAGCTCGGCCAGCGCCGCCACCGTCCGGGCGCTCAGCAGGCTGTGGCCGGGCAGATCCATGTTCACGACGTTGCGCAGCCGGGAGATGAGCTGCACCGCGAGCAGCGAGTCGCCCCCGAGCGCGAAGAAGTCGTCGTGGACGCCGATCTGCTCGATGCCGAACAGCTTCTCCCACGTCTCGGCGATGACGCGCTCGAGCGGATCGCGCGGCGCCACGTAGGTCGTGCCGAGGTCGGGCCGCGGGTGCACCGAGCGCGGGATGCCCTCGGACTCGGCCTCCCTCGAGGGCGGCGCGGCCGAGCTGGGCGTCCTGCGGCTCCTCGGCTGCGCGTCGCGCCGCGTGACCACGACGTGGGGCGTGGGGCTCGTCAGGATGCGCAGGAACGCGTCGAGGACCTCGTCGCGCGACAGCCCGTCCTCGGTGGACGGCGCGCCGCCCTCCTCGGCCTCGCGCTCGCCCTGCGGTGCGTCCGGCCGCTGCCAGGCGTCCCAGTCGATCGCGATCGTGAGCGGGCCGTCGCCGGCGGCCCGCCGCTGCGCGAAGGCGTCGAGGAAGGCGGTCGCGGCGTGCTGGCCCGAGAGGCCCGCCCCGCGGGCGCCCGCGGTCCGCGCGGCGCACAGCGCCACGAAGTCGGGCCGGAGCCCCCGGAGCGCCTCGTCGAGGACGAGCGCGCCCGCGAGCTTCGGGGCGAGGAGCGCCTCGCCCTCGGCCCGCGTCAGGCGCGGGAGCGGCGCGTCGCGGCCCGCGCCGGCCGCGTGGATCACGCCGTCGACGCGCCCGAAGCGCTCGATCGCCTGCGCCACGGCGCCCCGCATCTCCTCGAGCCGCGTGACGTCCGCCGTCAGGACCAGCACCTCGGCGCCGAGCCGCTCCATCTCGAGCACCGCGCGCATCTTGCGGCGCTGCGCGGCGAGCGACGAGGCCTTGAGCAGGTCGTCCCACGCCTCGCGGGGCGGGAGCGGCGTCCGGCCCGTGAGGACGAGCTTCGCGCGCGCGATCTTCGCGAGGTGCTGCGCGAGCGTGGACCCGACGACGCCGAGCCCGCCGGCGATCAGGTACACGCCGCCCTCGCGGAGGCGCGGCGGCAGGCCCTCCGCGCGGTCCATGCGCGCGGGCTCGAAGACCCGGACCCAGCGCTCCCCGTTGCGGTAGGCGACGACCTGCTCGGTCTGGTCCAGCGTGACCTCGGCGAGGAGCTGGTCGATGAGCCGGCCCTCCTGGAGCGTGCGCGGCTCCGGCAGGTCGATGTCGACGCTGATGCACGAGATGTTCGGGTACGCCCTCGGGATCGCCTCGACCGCGCCGAGCAGCGTGGCCTTCTCGGGGCAGAGCACGGCCGCGTCGGTCACCTTCTGCATGTGGCTCGTCACGACGCCGAGCCGCACCTCGTCGCGGAGCCCCGCGTCGCTGATCCCCTGGGCCAGCGCGATGAGGCCGAAGAACCCGAGCCGCTGGGCCGCCTCGAGGCGGCCCGCGTCGAGCGGCGCGCGCGGGGGCTTCGACACGCCCCACAGGAACATGATCCGGGAGGGGGAGACGCCCGCGGCGCGGAGCGCGCCGAACAGGGCCGCGTGATCCGCGCGGCTCGCGGGGTCGACGGTGAACTCGCCGTCGCCCGCCGCGGCGAAGCCGCCCCCCGGCCGCACCGTGATGACCCGGTAGCCGTCCCGGCGGAGCCGCATCTCCATCCGGGCGCCCAGCCCGTAGTCGTCCGCGAAGACGATGCAGCTCCGGGTGCCGGGCGGCCGCGCCGACGACTTCATCGACCCCGACAGCACCGAGCGCCGCCAGGCGAGCAGGTGGAGCAGACCGGCCGGCTCGGGCGCGCTGCGCTGCGGCCGCCGCGGGGCGCTCGCGGGGCTCGCGGCGGGGAGCGCCGGCGGATCGATCCAGTACCGCTTCCGCTCGAACGGGTAGGTCGGCAGCGGCACGCGCCGCCGGGGCTCGTGGGTGTAGAAGCCCGACCAGTCGATGCGGACGCCGGAGAGCCAGAGCTGGCCCAGGGTCTCCAGCAGGAACCCGATGTCGGACTGGCGGTGGTGCACGTGCCGGATCGACGAGAGCATCACCCGGCGGGCGCCGCGGGCCGGGTGGTGCTTGGCCAGGGTCGAGAGCACCCGGCCCGGGCCGACCTCGAGGAGCGCGCGCGTCGGATCCGCGAGCACCTCGCCGAGGCCCGCCATGAAGCGCACCGGCTCGCGCACGTGCCTCGCCCAGTACTCGGGGCTCTGCGCGTCGGCCGCGGAGAGCCAGGTGCCGGTGACGTTCGACGCGAGCGGGATCTTCGGGGCGCTCGGCCGGGCGCGCGCGACGACCTCGGTGAACGCGGCGAGCATCGGCTCCATCATCCGCGAGTGGAACGCGTGCGACGTCTGCAGGCGCTGGCACTCCAGCGCGCGCTCGTCGAACAGCCGGTCCGAGAGCGCCTCGATCGCGTCCTCGGGCCCGGCCACCACGCAGGCGGACGGCCCGTTGACGGCCGCGAGCGAGAGCGCGCCGCCCCCCTCGTCGAGCAGCGGCAGCACCTCGTCCTCGGGCAGCGGGACGGCGAGCATCGCGCCCGGCGGCATCTCCTGCATCAGCCTCCCGCGCCGGGCGACGATCCGGAGCGCGTCCTCCAGCGCGAAGACGCCCGCGAGGCAGGCCGCGACGTACTCGCCGAGGCTGTGGCCGATCACCGCCGCCGGCCGGACGCCCCACTCCATCCAGAGCGTGGCCAGCGCGTACTCGATCACGAAGAGCGCCGGCTGCGCGAAGCGGGTCTGCCTGAGCAGCTCCGCGGCCGCCTCCTCGCGCCCCGGGGGCGGGTAGAGCACCTCGCGCAGATCGAGCCCGAGCTCCGCCTGGAGCATGGCCGCGCACAGGTCGACGCCGGCGCAGAACGTGGGCTCCCGCTCGTACAGCTCCCGCGCCATGCCGACGTACTGCGTGCCCTGGCCGGGGAACATGAACACGACCGGGCGATCGACGGCCTCCTCGACGTGGGCGAGCACCCGCCGCTCCCCGAGCGTCGAGAGGAGGCTCACCGCCTCCTCCGCGTCGTCGCAGACGAGCATGCGCCGGTGCGGGAACGTCCTGCGGCCGACCTGCAGCGTGAACGCGACGTCCGGCAGGCTGACGTCGGGGTTCTCCTTCAGGTGCCCGACGAGGCTCGCGGTGATCGCGTCGAGCGCGGTCCGTGTGCGGGCGGAGAGCAGGAGGAGCTGCCACGACCGCCCGCCGGGCGCGGCCGCCGCGTGGGGCGCCTCCTCGAGGATGGCGTGGGCGTTGGTGCCGCCGATGCCGAACGAGCTCACGCCGGCGCGGCGCGGCCCCTCGCCGGGCTCCCAGTCCGCGAGCGTCGCGTTCACGTAGAACGGGCTGCTCGCGAAGTCGATCTCCGGGTTCGGCGTCCTGAAGTGCAGCGTGGCCGGGATCTGCCGGTGCCGGAGCGCCTGGACGACCTTGATCACGCCGGTGATGCCGGACGCGACGTCGAGGTGGCCGACGTTCGGCTTGACCGAGCCGAGCGCGCACCAGCCCTTGCGCTGGCCGCTGGACCGGGCCCGGAACGCCCGGGTCAGCGCCGCCACCTCGATGGGGTCCCCGAGGCGCGTGCCCGTGCCGTGGGCCTCCACGTAGGAGATCGTCTCGGGGTCGGTGTTCGCCATCGCCAGCGCCTGCGCGATGACCTGCGCCTGCCCCTCCACGCCCGGCGCGGTGAACCCGATCTTGCCCGAGCCGTCGTTGTTGACGGCCGAGCCCCGGATCACCGCCACGATGTGATCGCCGCTGTCGAGGGCGTCCTCGAGCCTGCGCAGCACGATCACGCCCGCGCCGTTGCCGACGACCGTGCCCTGCGCCTCGGCGTCGAACGCGCGGCAGCGCCCGTCGGGCGAGAGGATCATGCCGTGGCGGTACAGGTAGCCCGAGCGGGTGGGGACGTTGATGGCCACGCCGCCGGCCAGCGCCATGTCGCACTGGTACGTGAGCAGCGCCTGGCAGGCCATGTGGACGGCCACGAGCGAGGTGGAGCAGGCGGTCTGCACCGCGACGCTCGGCCCCCGGAGGTTCAGCTTGTAGGACGTCCGCGTGGGCAGGAAGTCCTTGTCGTTGGCGACGTAGACTTGATAGTCCATCGCCTTCCTGAGCTCGTGGTTCGGGAACAGGTTGTTGAGGAAGTACGTGTCGTGCCCGCTGGCGCCCGCGTACACGCCGATCGTCCCCTTGAACACGTCGGGGTTGTACCCGGCGTGCTCGAGCGCCTCCCACGCGCACTCCAGGAAGCAGCGGTGCTGCGGATCCAGGATCTCGGCCTCCCGCGGGGTCATCCCGAAGAAGGCCGCGTCGAACCACTCCACGTCGTCGCAGACCGCCCGCGCGCGGACGTAGCTCGGGTCCGCGGCCACCTCCGGGGGCACGCCCGCCTCGGCGAGGTCCTGATCCGAGAGCGCGACGATCGACTCGACGCCGTCGCGCAGGTTCTGCCAGAAGGCGTCGACGGTCTTCGCGCCCGGGAAGCGCCCGGCCATCCCGATGATCGCGATCTGGTCCTCCGGGACCGGTTGATCAAGCGGATCCATTCTGCCTGCTCTTGGCTGCCAGCTTCTTGCGTCTCAGGATCTCGCGCTGCTTGAGCGCCCGCGCGTCGGCCTCGGCGAGGTCGCGCCCGTTCCCGCTCGCGCTCCCGTTCGCGCCCCCGCCCGCGCTCTCCCCGCCGCTGCCGCCGCCGTTCGCGAGGAACGCGGCGAGCTCGGTGACCGTCGGGCGCGCGAAGAGGTCGACGATGGAGAGATCGCTGTGGAACGACTCCCGGATGCGCTCGTGGAGGCGCATCAGGAGCAGCGAGTGGCCGCCCAGCTCGAAGAAGCTGTCGTGCACGCTCACCCGCTCCAGGCCGAGGACGTCCTGCCAGATGGCGGTGAGCCGCGCCTCGAGCGAGCTCCGCGGCGCCACGATCGGCGCGCTGGCCGGGCGGGCCTCCTCGGGGACCGGCAGGGCGCGGCGGTCGACCTTGCCGTTCGCCGTGAGCGGCAGCGCGTCGAGCAGCACCAGCGCCGCGGGGTGCATGTACTCGGGCAGCCGCCGCTGGATGTGCTCGCGGAGCGCGCGCTCGAGCCCGCCGGGCGGCGCCGCCGCGGGCGGGCGCGCCGGGGGCCCGGGCGGCGCCGCCGCGCGCCCGCCGTGCGGGACGACGTAGGCCACGAGGCGCCGGTCGCCCGCGCGATCCGGCTGCGCCACCACGACCGCCTCGCGCACGGCCGGGTGCTCCCCGAGGACCACCTCGATCTCGCCGAGCTCGATCCGGTAGCCGCGGACCTTGACCTGCTGATCGATGCGGCCGAGGAACTCGAGCTGCCCGTCCGGCATCCACCGGACGCGATCGCCGCTCCGGTACAGCCGGCTCCCCGGCGCGGCGCCGGTCGGATCGGGGATGAACCGCTCCGCCGTCAGCTCCGGCTGGTCGAAGTAGCCGCGCGCGAGGCCCTCGCCGCCGATGCACAGCTCCCCGGGGACGCCGGCGGGCACCTCGTTGAGGTCCTGGTCGAGCACGTGCACCCGCGTCCCCGGGATCGGGCGCCCGATGGGCACCGTGGGGCCGACCGGGCGCTCCACCGTGGCGCAGCAGGCGAAGGTCGCGGCCTCGGTGGGCCCGTACCCGTTGATCATCCGGCACCCGGGGAGCTCCCGGAGCACGCGGTTCACGTGCTGCGGCGACAGGACGTCGCCGCCGGCCACGATCTGGCGCAGGCCGCGCAGGGCCGAGATCCGCTCGTCCACGAGGAGGTGGAAGACGCCGGCGGTGAGCCACGCCGTGGTCACCCCGTGCTGGCGGATCACGCGGTCCAGGTCGTCGAGCGACGGGGGCGAGGGGGGCATGACGACCAGCCGGCCGCCGTGGAGGAGCGCGCCCCAGATCTCGAACTGCGAGGTGTCGAAGGAGATCGACGCGAGCTGCAGGAACACCTCGTCCGGCGCGAAGCGCGCGTACGTCGTGCCCTGGACGAGCCGGGCGACGCCGCGGTGGGGCACGGCCACGCCCTTGGGCCGGCCGGTGGAGCCCGACGTGTACATGACGTAGGCGAGCTGGTCCGGCGACGCCGGCCCCCCCGGGTCGTCGTCGCGCGCCCGGGCGAGCTCCTCGCGGCTCGCGTCCAGGCAGAGGACGCGCGCGCGGCACCCCGGCAGCCCCGCGCCGACGCGGGCCTGGGTGAGCATCACGCGGACCCGGGCCTGCTCGAGCATGAACGCGAGGCGCTCGGTGGGATAGGTCGGATCCAGCGGCACGAAGGCGAGGCCCGCCTTCAGCACGCCGAGGATCGCGACGATCATCTCGAGCGACCGGTACATGCACACGGCCACCCGGTCGCCGGGCGCGACGCCCTCCTCGCCCGGGCGCGCGGCCAGGGGCCCCGGCGCCTCCGGGGCGCGGAGGCCGAGCAGGGTGTGCGCGAGCTGGTTCGCGCGCCGGTTGAGCTCGCGGTACGTGAGCGACGAGACGTTCCCCGCCCCGTCGTCGAAGACGACCGCGATGGCGTCGGGGGAGCGCTCGACCTGGGCCTCGAACAGGCGGTGGACGCACGCGTCCGACCCGGGGCCGGCCGGGGCGGTGCCCCAGGCGTGGAGCGCGCGCCGCTCCTCGGGCGTGAGCAGCGGCAGCGCCGACAGGCGGAGATCGGCGTCGCGCGCCGCGCCCGCGAGCAGGGCCTCGTAGTGGCCCGCCATCCGCTCGATGGTGCGCGCGTCGAACAGCGCGGTGCTGTACTCGATGCGGCCGATGATGCCGTCCTCGCGCTCGTCGAGCTCCAGCATCAGGTCGAACTTCGACGCGCCCGTGTCCACGTCGAGCTGGCTCAGGGTCCAGCCCGGATCGAGCGCCGGCACGGGCGGCTCCAGCACGAACGCGACCTGGAACAGCGGGTTCTGGCCGGGGATCCGCTTCGGCTGGAGCGCCTGCACGACGGCGGCGAACGGCACGTCCTGGTGCGAGAGCGCGGCCTGGCTCACCGCCCGCACGCGGCCGAGGAGCTGCCGGAACGTGGGGTCCCCGCGCAGGTCGGTGCGCAGCACGAGCGTGTTCAGGAAGAAGCCGAGGAGGTCCTCGGTCTCCGGCGGGGTCCGGCACGACGCGGACGTGCCCACGACGATCTCGTCCTGGCACGCGTACCGGTGGAGCATCGCCTTGAACGCCGAGAGCAGGACCACGAAGAGCGTGACACCCTCCTCCCGGGCCAGCGCCTTCAACCGCAGGGTGAGCTCCCGGGGCAGGGCGAGGCGGTGGCGGGCCCCGCCGAGGCTCGGGGAGGCCGGGCGCGGCCTGTCCGTCGGCAGCTCCAGGGTGGGCAGGTCGGCGAGCTGCCGCCGCCAGTACTCGAGCTGCGGCTCCACCGCGCCGCTCTGCTGCTGCTCGCGCTGCCAGACCGCGTAGTCGGCGTAGTGGATCGCGCGGTCGGGCAGCGGCGACGGCCTGCCCGCGGCGAACGCCCGGTAGAGCGCGAGCAGCTCGCGCGGGAGCACGTCGAAGATGGAGACCCCGTCCATCAGGATGTGGTGCACCACCATGAACAGCGCGTGATCGGCCCCGTCGAGGCGGACCAGCGTGGCCCGGAAGAGCGGGCCGCGCGCGAGGTCGAAGGGGCGCCGGGCCTCGTCCGTGGCGAGCGCGACGGCGCGCTCCCACCGCGCCTCGGCCGGCAGCCCCGAGAGGTCGACGACCGGCAGATCGAGCGGCGCCGGGGGCAGGATCTGCTGCACGGGCTCGCCGCCGACGACGGCGACGACGCTCCGCAGGATCTCGTGGCGGACGAGGAGCTCCTCGAGGGCGCGCCCGAGGGCCGCGGCGTCGACGGGCCCGGAGAGGCGGAGGGTGAACGGCTCGTTGTAGAACAGCGCGCCCGGGTGGAGCGACGCGTGGAGCCAGATCTGCCGCTGCCCGTGCGAGAGGGGGATGGGCCGGTCGCGCGGCGCGGGCCGGATGGGCGCGGCGGACGCGCGCTGCTTCTGCCGGGGGAGCGACGCCACGGCCTCGGCCAGCGTGGCGACGGTGGGGGCCTCGAACAGGCTCTGGAGGGGGAGATCGACGCCGAGCGCCTTGCGCAGCCGGGAAAGCACCCGCGCGGCGAGCAGCGAGTGCGCCCCGAGGTCGAAGACGTCCTCGTGGACGCCGAGGTGCGCGACGCCGAGCGCCTCGGCCCACGCCGCGGCGATCGCGGCCTCGATCTGGTTTCGCGGCGCGACGAGGTCGCCCTCGCGATCGGGCCGGGCGGCGTCCGGCGGCGGGAGCGCCGCGCGGTCGACCTTGCCGCTGGGGTTCAGCGGCAGCGCGTCGAGCAGCACGAACGCCGACGGGATCATGGCCTCCGGGAGGCTCTTGCGGAGGAAGCTCCGCAGCGCGGGCACGGCGGCCCCGCGGTGCGCGGCCGGGCCGTCGGCGCGCGCGACGACGTAGGCGACGAGGCGGCCCTCGTGGGCCGCGGCCGCGGCCGCGCGGACGTCGGGGTGGCGCCCGAGCGCGGCCTCGACCTCGCCGAGCTCGACGCGATGGCCGCGGATCTTCACCTGGTGGTCGACGCGCCCGAGGAAGGCGAGGTCGCCGCCGGGCAGGCGGCGCACGAGGTCCCCCGTCCGGTAGAGCCGGGCGTCCGGGGAGGCGCTGAACGGATCGGGGACGAACCGGGCCGCGGTGAGCTCGGGCCGGCCCAGGTAGCCCCGGGCCAGGCCGGGGCCGCCGAGGTAGAGCTCGCCGGGCTCGCCGTCCGGGACCGGGCGCATGGCGTCGTCGAGCACGAGGCAGCGCGCGTTCCGGATCGGCTGGCCGATGGAGAGGGCCTCGCCGGGGCGCCGGCCCACGTCGAGCCCGTCGGCCATCGTGGCGCACACGGTGAACTCGGTGGGCCCGTAGGCGTTGATGAACCGGCGCCCCTCGGCCCAGCGCAGGGCGAGCTCGGCCGGGCAGGCCTCCCCGGCGACGACGAGGGTCCGGAGCGCGGGCAGCGCGCGCTCGGCGCCCTCGGGGAAGGCGGCGAGCGAGGAGGGGGGGATGGTCGCGATCGCCACCTCCTCGGCGCGCATCCGCTCGAGCAGCGCGGGCCCGGGCGTCCTCTCGGCCGGCGTCGCCATCACCAGGGTGCCTCCCCGGGCGAGGGCCATGGCGATCTCCCAGACCGACGCGTCGAAGCTGAGCGACGCGAGCTGGAGCACCCGGGTGCCCGGCCCCACGTCGAACCGCTCGGCCAGCGCCTGGACGAGGTTGGCGAGGCCGCGGTGGGTGAGCAGCGCGCCCTTGGGCCTGCCCGTGGAGCCCGACGTGTAGATGACGTACGCGAGGTCGCAGGGGCCGGCGATCTCCGGGGGATCCTCGTCGACGGGGCCCGCGGCGCGGTCGCGATCGTCGTCGAGGAGGACCACGCGCGCCGCGTGGCGCGGCAGCGACGGGAGCAGCCGCGCCTGGGTGAGCAGGAGGGGCGCCCCGGCGTCCTCTAGCATGAAGGCGACCCGCTCGCGCGGATAGGCGGGGTCGATCGGCACATAGGCGCCGCCGGCCTTGAGCACCGCGAGCAGGCCGACGAGGGCCTCCAGGGAGCGCTCCGCGCAGAGCGCGACGAGGACGTCAGGGCCGACACCGAGGCTCCGCAGGTGGTGCGCGAGGCGGTTCGCCCTTCGATTGAGCTCCTGGTACGTGAGCCGCTCGGGGCCGAACGACGCGGCGACGGCGCCTGGCGTTCGCCCGGCCTGGAGCGCGAACGCGCGGTGGAAAGTTGGGCCGGCAGCGCTTGTATCGTGACTTGTGTCGTGGTGGGTCATGTCGTGTGAGGTGACAGGAGTCTCTCCTGGGGCGGACACCCGCCGTCGTGTGCGCGCCTGAGAGACGGCGCGGGGGTATCGCGCAAGCGTTGCGCGATACCCGTCCCGAGAGCTCCGGAGTGACCTCCAGGCCGACCAAGCCGGTGACACCGTCGCACCCCGATGTCTCATGAGCGCAATCGGCACGGGGACCGTGCTGGAGCGCATGGATCTCCACGCCTCGACGCGTGAGCCCATCGAGGCGGTGGCAGGGTGGCGGTCTGCGATGCGAGGCTATTCGCAGCGCATCTGATTTCACATATTCAAGGAATGAAGGTCAAGCGGGACGTACGGATTTTTGCGTGAAGGGACATGTGGTCGGGGTGCTGTGCAGGCGCTGCGTCATGGGCGATAGGCCCGAGTCGGGCAGTCCGGAGCCTGTCTCGCGAGGTCGCGTGTCGGCCGAAGGCGCGTCGCGCCCCGGGCAAATTTTGTGGATACGCAGGATCGATGTGGAGGGATGTCTCGATCCGGCCGCGGTTAGAGCAGGCCGGCGCCGGGGCACCGCGCGTCTCCCACGGTCGCTCGGCCGGCGCGGCACGGATGCGCTCGCTGGTGAGGCGCCTGACGAGCGCGGCGCGCGACCGTGGGAGGCGCCGCGTGGGGGTGCGAAGGGCGGTTTGCACCGGGCCCGGCGCGCGCGCGTGGAGCGCCGGCGGTCATGTCCCGGGGGGCGTCGAGCGCGTCAAGCAGCGTCGATGAGGGCGACCGCGCGAGCAAGGAGGACAAGAGGAGAGAACCGCAAGGGGCGCCAGGGAAAGAGGGAAAGGGCATGAAGGGGTGGGGCCTTCATCGTGAAACGACAGCGCGTCGTCCTGAGCCGTCCACGGTTCGTCGTGGGGGGGGCGGCCAGCGCGGCGACGGCCTGGTCAGGTCAGCTCAGAGGATGTGTTCTGTTCCTCCTCGCGTCCCTTGCGGTCCTCTCGCTCCTCACGGAAACCGGGTCCGCAGCGCTCATCGATGTTCGAGGAGCGAGGCCGAATCGATCCTTACCAGGACCCTGGCAGCGTTCTTGTTGCTGAAGGCGATCTCCGAATGATCGACGGGGGCGGCGCCAGGCGGCCAGTCACCGGGCGAGCCCGAGGGGCACGGCCGCGTCCTTGCGGTCCTCTCGCCCGCGCAGGCCCCCGGGGCCGCAGCGGCTGGGGGACGCGGGCAGGGATCAGCCCGTGAGCGGCTTGCCGGTCTCGAGCAGCGACTTGAGGTCGCTCAGGATCCAGCCCCAGCCGCCGGTGCCGGACTCCGAGAACTTGGAGGTCACCATGGCCGCCATGATCGGCTTGCCCTCGAGCTCGTGCGTCACGGTGAGCCTCGAGAACCCGGAGGCCGTGGCGGCGATCTCCCAGGTGAGCCGCGAGGAGCCTTCGGCGCGGTGCTCGTCGCTGAACAGGAAGCGATAGGTCTGAACGAGCCTGTGCGGGGGATCCACCTCGATGACCTCGCCGTCGACCAAGGTGCCCTGGATGCCCATCGAGATCATGGCGTCGCTGGCGCTCGCCCGGTAGGCCCCTCCGGGGCGCAGCTCGTACTCGGCGGGTCCTTGATAGCCGTAGCGCCGGGTCCATTCCGGCTTGGTGATCGCGTCCCAGATCGCCTGGGGAGCGGCCTTGATGTAGATATCGTAGCTCTGGGTCGCGGGGGCGGCCTGGTTGCTGCTGGTCATCCGGGATCCTCCTGGCTGGTCTCGCGGCCGCCGACCGCGAACTCGCCCGCGCCGCGCCGCGCGGCTCAGCCGTACCTGGCGGAGCGGAGCGCGTCAATCAGGGCCTCCCGCTCGGCGGGGGGCGACGCCGCGATCCGCTCCCAAGCCTCCCTCCGGTGGCTCGCCTTGACGGAGCGGAACGCCGCGGAGGGGCGGCCGCACGCCTTGGCGAGGAAGCGGCGCGCGTCGTCGAGCGGATCGGCCGCGAGCGCGTCGCCGATGCCCATCTCGAACACCTCCGCGGGGGAATGGAGCTCCGCTCCGAACATGAGCTTCCGGAAGGCGCGGGGGGGCACGGCGGCGCGGACGATCTCGAAGGCGACGCGCGGAAACGGGATCCCCACGGCGAGCTCGGGGAGCCCGAGCTTGTAGTCGCCGTCGCCGAGCGCGATGTGATCGGCGCACATCGCGAGGAGCATGCCGCCCGCGATCGCGTGGCCGTGCACGGCGGCGGCGAGCGGCTTCGGGAAGCGGAACGCGGCGCCGAAGGCGGCGTCGAAATCGTCGAGGAAGCCCGAGAGCCGCTCGCGATCGAGCGACGCGAGCTCGCGGAGATCGAGCCCCGCGGACAGGCACTGTCCGGCGCCGCGGACGAGGACGCCGCTCACGGCATCGTCCCCCGCGAGCCGCTCGAAGACGCCGGCCATCTCGCGGAGCAGGGCCTGATTCATGGCATTGACCTTGGGTCGGTTCAGCGTGACCTCGGCCATGCCGTCGCGGGTGAGCACCTCGATGCACTGCATGGCGGGAGCATCGCGCAGCGCCGATCACGGCGCAAGATTGCGTGCCGGACGGCGATCCGACGCGCCGTCCGCGCGGAGCCGGCCGTCGCCAGCCGGGGGCCATGGTGCCGCTGCTCACCGTGGTCGCCCGCTCTCCGGGCCTCTCGTCGTAGACAAGCGCCTTCGCCGCGCCGAAGGGGCGGTCTGGCCGATTTGGAGGCTCGTGGCGGCGCTCTATCGGATCGATCTGCCGCCCTCCGCTGGCGGCGCCATGATCGGGTGTTCGGCGCGCGGGGTGGGGGACGGGCCGTGTCTGAATCGGTAACCCATGAGTCAAGCGTAGGCCCCCGGCGAGGGTGTTCGGCGCGCGGGGTGGGGGACGGGCCGTGTCTGAATCGGTAACCCATGAGTCAAGCGTAGGCCCCCGGCGAGGGGGTTCGGCGGGGGCCGGGCAACCCAGAAATACCTCGCGCAGCGTCCCCTGCCCGGCTCCACCCAGCTCCACCCGCGCGCTCACCCGATCCCGACGCGCTCCTCGGGCAGCCTGTAGCTCCGCGCGCTGGCCTGGTTCGCGAGCGCCAGCGCCAGGGTCAGCGGCCCGATGCGGCCGATGAACATCGCCAGCGTGATGACCAGCTTCCCCGGCGCGCTCAGCGACGGCGTGACGTTGGCCGACATCCCGGCCGTGCCGAGCGCGCCCACCGTCTCCAGCGCGAGGCCCATCGGGTTCTGCGGCTCCAGCATGAGCATCACGAACAACACCCCCGCGACGAGCACCACCATGAGGAACGCGACCCCCATCGCGCGGCGCACCGTCCCCGCCGGGAGCGCCCGGCCGAGCAGGTGCGGCGCCTCCTCGCCGCGCAGCTCCGCGCGCAGCGTCGCGAACAGCGTCGCGACCGTCGTGACCTTGAGCCCGCCGGCGGTCGAGCCCGGCGCCCCGCCGATGATGCTCAGCATGCAGACGAACATCCACGTCGCCGGCCCCATCAGGGCGAGGTCGACCGTGTTGAACCCCGCGGTCCGCGTCATCACCGAGTGGAAGAAGCTCGCCAGCACCTTGACCGGCCACGACAGCCCCGCCATCGACCGGCCCGCCTCGAGCACCAGGAAGCCGGCGGTCCCGATCGCGAGCAGCACCGCGGTCGCGACCAGGACGACCCGGCTGTGCAGCGACATCCGCGGCGCGCGCTCCCCGCGCAGCCGGAGGCGGGCCTGGCGCAGGAGCTCGTCGTGCACCGGGAAGCCGAGGCCGCCGAGGACCACGAGCGCCGCGATGACGAGGCAGATCGCGGGCGAGCCGACCATCGGGACGAGCCCCTCCCGGAACAGCGAGAAGCCCGAGTTGCAGAACGCGCTGACCGCGTGGAACACGGCCGCCCAGAGGTGATCGCCGGCGCCGGAGAGCGGCACGCCCGCGACGGGCCCGGAGGCGATCTCGTGGTGGGGAACGAAGCCGATCAGCAGGATGAGCGCGCCCACCGCCTCGACGCAGAGCGTGTAGACGACGATGGCGGCGACGTTGCGGCGGAGGCGCGCGAACGACTCGGCGTCGATCATCTCGGCCATCACGGCCGCGTCGCGGAGCCGCAGCCTCCTGCCGGCGAGGATGGCGAAGAACGTCGAGAGCACCATGATCCCGAGCCCGCCGATCTGGACCAGCAGGAGCAGGACCGCCTGGCCGAACGGCGTGTACGTCTCGGCGAGGTTGTGCACGGCGAGCCCGGTGACGCACACCGCGCTGGTGGCCATGAACAGGCCGTCGACGAACGAGGCGTCGGTGATGTCCCGGAGCGACTGGGGCAGGGTGAGCAGGAAGCTGCCGAGCAGCGCGGCGACGCCGAACGACACCATCATGAGCCGCGCCGGGTGATCGGCGGCGGTGGCGAACAGCCGCTCGATCGGCCGGCGCCCGAGCAGGGCGCCGTTGGCGAGGACGAACGCGAGCACGGTGTACGTGCGGTAGAGCACGACACCCCGGGCCCCGGCGTCCGCGCCCGGCGCGCCCTCGTCGGCCAGCGGCCCGAGCTCGGCCGCGTGCCCGAGCAGGAGCCACTTCTCGCCGATGCACGCGAGCAGCAGGCAGGTCGTCAGCAGGAAGACGACGGGGCGGGCTCGCTTGACCTCGGTCCTGGCGCCGGCGCGCAGGGGGCGCCAGAGGAGCACGATCAGGGCCGTGAGCCACACCGGCACGAGCAGCGTC
Source organism: Sorangium cellulosum (assembly GCF_004135735.1). Taxonomy (GTDB): domain Bacteria; phylum Myxococcota_A; class Polyangia; order Polyangiales; family Polyangiaceae; genus Sorangium; species Sorangium cellulosum_F. The sequence goes on from NZ_CP012670.1 coordinate 3,963,201, forward strand.
TCCACCGCGGTCAGGGCGGCCGAGATCCGGGGGTGGATCGCGAAGGCCAGATCGAACGCCAGGAGCACGGCGCTGCCGGCCAGCAAGGGAACAGGCTTCAGCCACGCGAAGCGCAGCCATCCGGGGTACTTCCGGGCCGCCGCGACGACCGAGGCGGGGTCGACGGCCCCGGCGGGGCCGTCGCTCGACGCGGTGCCGTCGCTCGACGCGGTGCCGGCGCTCGACGCGGGGCCGCCGCTCGAGCCGGGGCCGGCGGACGCGGGTGCCTGGGATGCGACCAGCGTGGCGAGCGTCAGCGGGGGCTGCTCGGCCGGGTCGCTGTTCGGATCGGCGCGCGGCGCGCTCGGCCGGGAGGACGGTAACGGCGAGGGATCCACCCGTGCATTCACGCGCCCGCGCCGGGCGGTGTCAACGTCCACCCTGAGCGCCGTGCCAGGACGCTCACCCGATCCCGACGCGCTCCTCGGGCAGCCTGTAGCTCCGCGCGCTGGCCTGGTTCGCGAGCGCCAGCGCCAGGGTCAGCGGCCCGATGCGGCCGATGAACATCGCCAGCGTGACGACCAGCTTCCCCGGCGCGCCCAGCGACGGCGTGACGTTGGCCGACAGCCCGACCGTGGCGAACGCGCTGACCGTCTCCAGGGCGAGGCCCATCGGGTCCAGCGGCTCCAGCACGAGCAGCACGAACAGGAACCCCGCGACGAGCGCCACCATGAGGAACGCGACCCCCATCGCGCGGCGCACCGTCCCCGCCGGGAGCGCCCGGCCGAGCAGGTGCGGCGCCTCCTCGCCGCGCAGCTCCGCGCGCAGCGTCGCGAACAGCGCCGCGACCGTCGTGACCTTGAGCCCGCCGGCGGTCGAGCCCGGCGCCCCGCCGATGAGCATCAGGATGCAGGTGAACATCCACGTCGCCGGCCCCATCAGGGCGAAGTCGATCGTGTTGAACCCCGCGGTCCGCGTCATCGCCGACTGGAAGAGGCTCGCCAGCACCTTGACCGGCCACGACAGCCCCGCCATCGACCGGCCCGCCTCGAGCACGAGGAAGCCGGCGGTCCCGAGCGCGAGCAGCACCGCGGTCGTGATCAGGACGACCCGGCTGTGCAGCGACAGCCGCGGCGGGCGCTCCCCGCGCAGCCGGAGGCGGGCCTGGCGCAGGAGCTCGTCGTGCACCGGGAAGCCCAGGCCGCCGAGGACCACGAGCGCCGTGACCACGAGGGAGACCGCGGGCGAGCCGACCATCGGGACGAGCCCCTCCCGGAACAACGAGAAGCCCGCGTTGCAGAACGCGCTGACCGCATGGAACACGGCCGCCCAGAGGTGATCGCCGGCGCCGGAGAGCGGCACGCCCGCGACGGGCCCGGAGGCGATCTCGTGGTGGGGAACGAAGCTGATCAGCAGGGCGAGCGCGCCCACCGCCTCGATGCCCAGCGTGAACAGGACGATCGCGGCGACGTTGCGGCGGAGGCGCGCGAACGACTCGGCGTCGATCATCTCGGCCATCACGGCCGCGTCGCGGAGCCGCAGCCTCCTGCCGGCGAGGATGGCGAAGAACGTCGAGAGCACCATGATCCCGAGCCCGCCGATCTGGATGAGCAGGAGCAGGACCGCCTGGCCGAACGGCGTGTACGTCTCGGCGAGGTTGTGCACGGCGAGCCCGGTGACGCACACCGCGCTGGTGGCCATGAACAGGCCGTCGACGAACGAGGCGTCGGCGATGTCCCGGAGCGACTGGGGCAGGGTGAGCAGGAAGCTGCCGAGCAGCGCGGCGACGCCGAACGACACCACCATGAGCCGCGCCGGGTGATCGGCGGCCGTGGCGAACAGCCGCTCGATCGGCCGGCGCCCGAGCAGGGCGCCGTTGGCCAGGACGAACGCGAGCACGGTGTACGTGCGGTAGAGCGCGACACCCCGGGTCCCGGCGTCCGCGCCCGGCGCGCCCTCGACCAGCGGCCCGAGCTCGGCCGCGTGCCTGAGCAGGAGCCACTTCTCGCCGATGCACGCGAGCAGCAGGCAGGCCGTCAACAGCAAGACGACGGGGCGGGCTCGCTTGACCTCGTTCCTGGCGCCGGCGCGCAGGGGGCGCCAGAGGAGCACGATCAGGACCGTGAGCCACACCGGCACGAGCAGCGTCTCCACCGCGGTCAGGGCGGCCGAGATCCGGGGGTGGATCGCGAAGGCCAGGTCGAACGCCAGGAGCACGGCGCTGCCGGCCAGCAAGGGAGCAGGCTTCAGCCACGCGAAGCGCTGCCATCCGGGGTACTTCCGGGCCGCCGCGACGACCGAGGCGGGGCCGGCGGGGCCGGCGGGCGCGGGCCTCTGGGACGCGACCAGCGCGGCGAGCGTCAGCGGAGGCCGCTCGGCCGGGCTGCTGTCCGAGCCGTCGCGCGGCGCGCTCGGCCGGGAGGACGGTAGCGGCGGGGGATCCACCGCTGCATTCACGCGCCCGCGCCGGACGGTGTCAACGTCAACGTCCGCCCTGTCCGCCTTGCCCGCGCACGAGGCGCGCCGGGCGCGGACCGATCCTCCCTCGCGAACGACGGTGGGGGTCAGGGGCGCGCGGCGCCGGCCGTCAGCCGGCGAGGACCAGCGCGACGAGGAAGGCCGTGTACATCGTGAGCAGCGTGGCGCCCTCGGTCCGGCGGATCGATCGCTCGGTCCGCATCGCGACCGCCGCGAACGCCGTCACCCCGCCGAGGGTGATGAGGTCGACGGCCATGGCGCCGGGGGAGCCCGCGAGCGGCCCCACCAGCGCGGCGCCGCCGAGGATGAGCAGCACGTTGAAGATGTTCGAGCCGACCACGTTGCCGACCGCGATGTCGGCGTGCCCGCGCGCGGCCGCGATCAGGCTGGTCGCGAGCTCCGGGAGCGAGGTGCCCACCGCGACGATGGTCAGCCCCACCACCCGCTCGCTCATGCCCGCGCCGAGCGCCACGCCCACGGCGCCGTCGACGAACACCTTGCCGCCGACCACCAGGAGGCCGAGGCCCACCGCCGCGATCAGCGCGAGGCGCAGCGTGCCGCGCCCGCCCGGCGCGCCGGCCCGCTCGGCGTCGACCTCCATCTCGCGGGCGGCCTCGAACGCGCCGCGCTCGTCCGGGGACGGCTCGGGCGGGCGCGCCCCGGCCGCGGCGCCGCCGGCCGCGCTCGTCCGGGCGCTCCGGACGACCCACACCGTGTACCCGATCGACGCGGCGCACAGGAGCGCCCCCTCCAGGCGGTCGACGCCGCCGTCGAGGAGCAGGAGCGGCACCAGGGCGGCCGTGCCCACGAGGAACGGGACCTCGCGCCAGATCAGGCCGCCGGCCACGCGCGGCGGGGAGATGAGCGCGGTCACCCCGAGGATGAGCCCGAGGTTGGCGATGTTCGAGCCGACGGCGTTGCCGAGCGCGACGGCGCCCCGGCCCTCGAGCACGGCCGCGAGGCTCACGATCAGCTCCGGGGCCGACGTGCCGTACGCGACCACCGTGAGCCCCACGACGAGCGGCCGCAGGCCGAGCGAGAGCGCCAGGCCCGACGCGCCCTTGACCAGCCACTCGGCGCCGAAATAGAGAGAGACCGCACCCAGGACGAGCTGCGCCGCGTGAAGGAGCACGGGCGCACCCTACCGCGTGCGCGCCGCGGCGCAGCGCCAGAAAACGCGGAGGCGCGCCGCCCGTCAGGGCGAGCGCGGCAGCTCGATCCGGAAGACCGAGCCGGCGCCGGGCCGGCTCTCGACGAGGAGCCGGCCCCCGTGCGCCTCGACGATGCGCTTCGCCACGGCGAGCCCGAGGCCCGCGCCCGGGACGGCGCGCGCCGCGGCCTCGAGGCGCCGGAACGGCTCGAAGATGCGCGCCAGATCCGCGGCCTCGATCCCGATCCCCTCATCGCGGACGGCGATCTCGGCGCAGCCCCCGGCGTCGCGGACCGCCACGTCGACCCGACCGCCTTCGGGGGAGTACTTCAGCGCGTTCGACACGAGGTTGTTCAGCACCTGCTCGATCCGGGTCGCGTCGCAGCGGACGAGCACCGGCGCGCCGGGGAGCGAGAGCTCGATCCTGTGCCCCGACGAGGCGGGGCCGTAGAGCTCCACCGCCTCCTGGGCGAGCGCGCACAGGTCGTGCTCGTCGATCCGCAGCTCGAGCTTGCGCGCCTCGAGCTGCGCCGCGTCGACGAGATCCCCGACCATGCGCTCCAGGCGATCGACCTGGCGCCCGACGAGCGCCATCGTCCGGCGCAGGCGCGCCTCCGGGAGGGGCCTCTCGGGGTCGAGGAAGCTCACGGACATCCGGAGCGCCGAGAGGGGGTTCCGGAGGTCGTGGGCCACGCCGCCGAGGAACGCGAAGTGCGCCTCGCGCTGCCGCTCCAGCGACTCCGCCGTCTCGTTGAAGGTCCGCGCGATGTCGCCGAGCTCGCGCGGCCCGACGAGCGGCGCGCGCGCGGCGCGGTCGCCGGCGCCGTACCGCCCGATGGCCCGCTGGAGCGCGACGACGGGGCGGTAGATGAGCCGCCGCGCGCAGAGGAGGACCGTGGACGCGCCCGCGATGAAGAACAGGGCCGCCGCGACGCCGGCGGCGCTCGTGCGCCGGCCGAGGCGCTCCACGAGCGCCCGCGACGCGCGGGCCTGATCGAGGTTGATCTCGACCAGGCGGTCGAGGGCCGCGAACGCGTCGTCGAGGGTGGGATCGACCTCGTCGTGCGCCGGCGGGAGCGCGCGCGGCCCGGCGGACCGGCGCCGCGAGAGGTACGCGCCGACGCGCCGCTCCGCCTCCGCGAGGATCTCGCCTTCTTCCGGGCTGTTCACCTGGCGGCGAGCCTCCGCGAGGCCGCGCCGCAGGCCCTGCTCCCACGCCGCGTGGGAGGGGGCGAGCCCCCCGTGATCGGCGTCGAACACCGCGCGGCCGCGCTTCTGCGCGTCGAGCAGGAGATCGACCTCGAGCCTCTCCACGATGCGGACGCTCTCGATCGCGTCGCCGAGGATCCGGGTGGCCTGTTGCATGGTCGTCGAGGCGCTCATGAGCGCGGCGGCGACCACGACGCCCACGCCCGTGAGGAGGAGCGTGGCCGCCCCGAGGAGCGCGCTCAGGCTCCACGGCCGCGCGCCGAGGAGCCTGCCCGGGCGCTCGCCTTCGGATCGTTCCATGATCCTGCGATTGGCTCCCGGCCACGCCGCGCGCAATGGTCCTCGCCCGGGCGTCGCAGGCGTGTCTCCAGGGCCGCCCTTCCGCCGGGGCGATCGCCGCTCTAGGTCTCCCGGGGAGGAATGGACGCGTGTCGCTGACGAGAGGGCGCCTTCGCGCGCGGCTTTCGCGCTGGATTGCGTACGCGCTCGCGCTCGCCTCCGCGCTCCTCGCCCTGGCCTCGTCGGCGCGCGCCGGGGCCGCGCCGACGGTCCACGTCGCCCCGATCCAGGGCGAGATCAACGCCGGGCTGTCGGCCTTCGTGGAGCGGGCCATCGCCGAGGCCGAGGAGGCCGGGGCGAGCGCGCTCATCCTGCCCATCAACACGCTCGGCGGGCGCGTCGACGCGGCCATCGTCCTCCGGGACGCGCTGCTCGCGACCCCGCTCCGCACCGTCGCCCTCGTCGATCCGCGGGCGATCTCGGCGGGCGCGCTCCTCGCGCTCGCCGCGGAGCGCATCCTGATGGCCGAGGGCGCGACCCTCGGCGCGGCGGCGCCCGTGCTCGCCGGGCCGGAGGGCGCGGAGCCCGCCGGGGAGAAGGCGACCTCCTACGTCCGCAAGGAGTTCCGCGCGACCGCCGAGCGCCGCGGGCGCCCGCCGGAGCTCGCCGAGGCGATGGTGGACGAGGACGTCGTGGTCGAGGGGGTCGTGGGCCCGGGGAAGCTGCTCACGCTCACGACCGCCGAGGCGCTGGAGCTCGGCGTCGCCGACGCCCGGGCGGACGATCTCGGCGCCGCGCTCTCGTGGCTCGGCCTCGAGGGGGCGGAGATCCGCCACGCCTCGCCGAGCTGGGCCGAGCGCGCGCTCCGGTTCCTGACGCAGCCCGTGGTGAGCTCGCTCCTCTTGAGCCTCGGGATCATGGGCCTGCTCGTCGAGCTGCGCACGCCGGGGTTCGGCATCCCGGGCCTCGTGGGCGCCGCCTGCCTGGTCCTGTTCTTCTGGGCGCAGTGGCTGCTCGCGCTCGTCGGCTGGGAGGAGATCGCGCTCGCCGCCCTCGGCGCCGTGCTCCTCGCCCTCGAGGTCCTCGTGATCCCCGGGTTCGGCGTCGCCGGCATCGCCGGCGCGGTCGCGCTGATCGCCGGCCTGAGCCTGAGCCTCGTCGGCGCGGGCGTGACCCCCGAGCGCGCCGTGGAGGCGGTGGCCCAGGTCGCGCTCTCCCTCGCGCTGGCGCTGGCCGGCGCCCTCGTCGCGCTGCGCTTCCTGCCGCGGGTCCCGGCCGCGCGGCGCCTGATCCTGGCCACGAGCCTCGGCCCGGACGTCGCCCCTGGCGGGCCGGCCCGGGCGACGGGGCCGCGCGTGGGCGAGCGCGGCCTGGCCACCACGCCGCTGCGGCCGGCCGGCATCGCCCGCCTCGGGGGAGCGCGGGTCGATGTGGTGTCGGAGGCCGAGTACATCGGGCCCGGCGAGGCGGTCGAGGTGATCCGCGTCGAGGGCAACCGCGTCGTCGTGCGCCGCGCGGCGCCGGATGGGGAGGGGGGGTGACGTCACATGGGGGTCGATCTGGGCCTGCTCGGGCTCGTCTTCTTGCTGCTCGCGGCGATGTTCGTCGGGCTGTACCTGATCCCGATCCCGCTCTGGATCGCGGCCTGGGCGTCGGGCGCGTACGTCGGGCTGTTCACGCTCATCGGGATGCGCTTCCGGCGCGTGCCGCCGGGCACGGTGGTCACGGCGCACATCAGCGCCGTCAAGGCGGGGCTCGACATCGCCGTCAACGACCTCGAGGCGCACTACCTCGCGGGCGGCGACGTGGTGCGCGTGGTCAACGCCCTGATCTCGGCGGACAAGGCGAACATCCCGATGCCGTTCAAGCGCGCCGCGGCCATCGATCTGGCCGGCCGCGACGTGCTCGAGGCGGTGAAGATGTCCGTGATCCCGAAGGTCATCGAGACGGCCCGCGTCGCGGCGGTCGCGAAGGACGGCATCCAGCTCATCGCCGTCTCCCGCGTGACGGTCAGGACCAACATCGATCGGCTCGTGGGCGGGGCCGGGGAGCAGACGATCATCGCCCGCGTGGGGGAGGGGATGGTGAGCACCATCGGCTCGGCGGCCTCGCACAAGGAGGTGCTCGAGAACCCCGATCACATCTCGAAGAACATCCTCGAGCGGGGGCTCGACGCCGGGACGGCCTACGAGATCCTCTCCATCGACATCGCGGACGTCGACGTCGGCGCGAACATCGGCGCCAAGCTGCAGATCGACCAGGCGAACGCCGACAAGCAGATCGCCCAGGCCAAGGCGGAGGAGCGGCGCGCGATGGCGGTCGCGCTGGAGCAGGAGATGCGGGCGCGGGTCGTCGAGGCCGAGGCCGAGGTGCCGCGCGCCATGGCGGACGCGTTCCGCCGGGGCAACCTCGGGATCATGGACTATCACCGGCTGAAGAACGTCCAGGCGGACACCGACATGCGCGACGCCATCGCGTCGGACATGGGCGGCGCCGACGGGACCACGGCGGGGCCTCGCCCGCGGGGCGGGCCCCCGTGACCGCGGCGGATCTGCTGCTGCTCGCGCTCTTCGTGCTCTTCGCGCTGATCTCGTGGCTCGGCGCGGCGATCGGCCGGGCGCGCGCGCGGCACGAGGCGTTCGCGGAGGCCCCGCGCGGCAGGCGCGAGCCTCGCGGCGCGCCGCCCGTCGCGCGGCCCTCGCCCGCGGCGCCGGCGCCCCCGGCGCGCCCCCCGGGGTCGCCGGCGGACGGCTCCGCGCGGCGCGCCGCGGAGCTCACGCGGGCGCTCCGCGACCGGGGCAGCCTGCGCCGCGCCGTCGTGCTGGCGGCGATCCTGGACCGCCCGTCGGACCGCGACGCGCCCCTGGCTTGACGCGCCGAGGGCCGGGCCGCAGAGCCTGCACACCGCATGGCGAGCCGGCTATTCGTCCGCAAACCGGTGTCGGTCCTGCACAAGGAGCTGGAGGGGGAGCACCGCCTCCAGCGCGCCCTCGGGCCGCTGCAGCTCACGAGCCTCGGGATAGGCGCCATCGTCGGGACAGGCATCTTCGTACTCACCGGTCAGGCCGCGCACGACAAGGCAGGTCCCGCGCTGATGCTGTCCTTCGTGGTCGCGGGGATGGCCTGCGTGTTCGCGGCCCTCTGTTACGCGGAGTTCGCGGCGATGGTGCCGGTCGCGGGCTCGGCCTACACGTACGCATACGCGACGCTCGGCGAGCTGCCGGCCTGGATCATCGGGTGGGATCTCGTCCTCGAGTACGCCGTCGGCGCCGCCGCCGTGGCGCACGGGTGGTCCCATTATTTCCAGGACTTCATCGGGATCTTCGGGGTGGAGCTGCCGAGAGAGCTCAGGAGCGCGCCGTTCGACTACGATCCGGCGCTCGGCGAGCTCGTGTCCACGGGGTCGATCCTCGATCTCCCCGCCATCCTCGTGACGACCGCGATCACGATCATCCTGCTCAAGGGCATCCGCGAGAGCGCGACCCTCAACGCCGTGATGGTCGCGATCAAGCTCGCGGTCGTGCTCCTCGTCATCGCCGTCGGCGCGTTCCACGTCGACCCGGACAACTGGCGGCCGTTCGCGCCGTTCGGGTACGGGGGGCTCGGCTTCTTCGGCCATCCGATCGTCGGCGAGATCGGCAAAGGAGGAGAGCCGCTCGGGATGCTCGCCGGCGCCGCGACCATCTTCTTCTCCTACATCGGGTTCGATTCGGTCGCGACCCACGCCGAGGAGGCGAGGAACCCGCAGCGCGATCTCCCCATCGGCATCGTGGCCTCGCTCGTCCTCTGCACCGTCCTCTACGTCGCCGTCACGGCGATCCTGACGGGCATGGTGCCCTACACCGAGCTGAGCATCGACGCCCCGGTCTCCGACGCCTTCGCGCGCGTCGGCCTCCCGTGGGCGCAGCTCATCATCTCCGTCGGGGCGGTCGCCGGGATCACCTCCGTGCTGCTCGTGCTCATGCTCAGCCAGCCGCGCGTGCTGCTCGCCATCTCCCGCGACGGGCTCCTGCCGAAGCGCTTCTTCGGCGCGGTGCACCCGATCTTCAGGACGCCGTGGAAGTCCACCTTCCTCACCGGGTTCGTGGTCGCCACCCTCTCGGCGCTCCTCCCGCTGCGGATCCTGGCGGAGCTCGTCAACATCGGGACGCTCCTCGCGTTCGCGTTCGTCTGCGCCGCGGTCCTGATCATGCGCCGGACGGCGCCGGACGCGCCGCGCCCGTTCCGGGTGCCGCTCTATCCGCTCACGCCGATCCTCGGGATCGTGGTCTGTCTCGCCCTCATGTTCTCGCTGCCCACCGAGAACTGGCTGCGCCTCGCCGCCTGGCTCCTCCTCGGGTTCGCGATCTACTTCGGCTACAGCCGCAAGCACAGCGTGGTGACGGCGGGCAAGTGACAGACAAGCTCCCTCACTGGCTCATCCCTTCGGTGCTCTGGAGTACCGAACGGGTCGAGCACAGATCAATAACCACAGAGGCACCGAGGACACAGAGGAGAGAGAAATAGAGCTCTTTCTCCTCTTCTTCTCTGTGCCCCCTGTGCCTCTGTGGTTTATCTTCTTCTGTTCCCGGGCTTTCTAGGTTGGCGTTGGAGGCCTCTGGTGAATGCGAGAGGCACCGCGGGGGCGTTTGGCGCTAGGCGCGCGCCGCGGCCCTCGCCGCCCGCGTCTTCGGCGCGCTCGACGCGCGGGTCTGCCGCTGTCGCAGGTTGCCGTCCTGCTTCTGCCGGTTTTCGCTCTTGCGCGTCGACTTGCGCGAGGGGCGGTCCTCGGCGGAGTCCTCGAGGGCGGCGGCCGCGCGCGGGGCGCTCAGCTTCGTGTTCCGCGCCGCCGTCGAGCTGCCCCCGGCGCGGCGGTCGGTCGCGTTCCAGCCGGGCTGTGCCGTGTCGACCGTCGCGTCGCGCCGCTCCTTCTCGGGCCGCTCGGCCGCGCGCGCGAGGTTCTCGTCGCGCTGGCCGACGCGCCGGCCGATGAGGCTGCCGTCCTCGGGCGGGGGCAACGGCCGGCGCTTGCGCCGTCGGGACCCGGCCTCGAGCGCTTTGTCTCTCTTCGTCCTCGCGCGCTCCCTGCGGGGGGTCGGGGGCGCGGCGCGCCGCCCCCTGGCGGCCCGCGGCGCGGCCGTCCGCGCGCGGCCGAGGGCGCTGCGCACCGCGCGCTCGGCGACGTGGCCTGCGCGATCGATCGCCTCGTGGGCCTCGGCCGCGACCTCCTCGACGACGACGCTCTCGAGCCCATTCAGGACGACCTTGATGCGGCAGGCGGTGTCCACCCCGCCCTTCGGGCCGTTCACGTCGATCAGACGCACGCTGACGCGCTGGATCTGGAGGGCGAACTTGCCCAGCCGGGAGCCGAGGCGCTTGCGCACGTGGTCGCGCACGGAAGGGCCGATGTCGACGCCCGTCGTGCGCACGGCGAGCGGCGTCCTGTCGATCGGGGTCCGGCCGCTCACGCGCTTGACCGGGCGGGCCACCTCGCCCGGGAACGCCGCGCGCGGCGAGGGCTTCTGCTGCGGGCTCGTCCTCATCCTCATTCTCCTCCTCCGTGGCTCCACGCGGAGCACGGGTCCATTCGGCGGTTTGCCGTGTCGCACGACGATCCATCGTTGCGCGACGCGAGGCGCATCCCCGCGCCGCTCTCGATATCCATCTACGAGGCGTGTGCACATCCGCCACCCCGGACACGGCGGGATCTGCACACGCGAGGCGGATCCGGGCGCAGGGCGCTCGAGCCTCCGCTCGCAAGAGCCTCGCTCCCGGCGGGCCCCTGGTCCTCGCTCGACTTCGCACGACTTAGCACGGCTCGTGCCACCTTGTTGTCTGGCGAGGCGATCACCGCTCGAGCGCGGGAGATCCGTGGCTCGTCTGCACTTCAGCCCCTCCGGCGAGCCCCCGATGCGCTCCACCTCCCGGGCGTCCGGTCCGTTGACATCCCCGCGGCAGCCCTCAAGGAGGCCTCATGGCCCTCGCACCGCTCCGCGCCGAGCGTGGGTACCTGCCGCTCGAGGATCACGGCCTGATCGGCGACGGCACCACGGCCGCGCTCGTCGGACGCGACGGGGCGGTGGTCTGGCTGTGCGCCCCGCGCTTCGACGCGCCGCCCGTCTTCTGCAGGCTCCTCGACGCGGCGCGCGGGGGTGCCTTCACCGTCGCCCCCGACGTCATCGTCGCCTCCGGCCAGCGCTATATCGACGACACCGGCATCCTCGTCACGGAGATGCAGAGCCCGACAGGCCTGCTCCGGGTCACCGACGCGCTGACGTTGCGCTCCGGCGCGGATCTCACGGAGGACGCGCCCGCGGGGCGCGCCGAGCTGCTGCGCCTGGCCGAGGTCGTCGAGGGGAGCGTCGACGTGCGGATCGAGATCGCGCCGTACCGCGGCGCCGCGGCGACCGAGGCGCGGGGCGGCCTGCGCCTCCATTGCCCGGCCCGGCCCGAGCTGGAGCTCTGGCTCACCTCCTCGGTCGATCTGGCCGGGATGCAGCGGACCGTGACGCTCCGCGCCGGCGAGCGGCTGCACGTCGCGCTCCGCTTCCGTTGCGCGCACCGGCACCGCGCTGTCCCCCCGGAGACGCTGCTCGCGGCCACGGCCGAGGCGTGGCGCCGCTGGGCCTCGCGCATCCGGTACGAGGGGCCCGAGAGGGCGCTCGTGCGCCGCTCGGCGATCACGCTCAAGATGCTCGATTCCTTCGAGTCCGGCGCCGTGCTCGCCGCGCCGACCTCGTCGCTGCCGGAGGTCATCGGCGGGACGCGGAACTGGGACTATCGATACGCCTGGATCCGCGACGCCGCGTTCGCGGTGCACGCGTTCCGCCGCATCGGCCTCGCGGCGGAGGCGTGGGGCTTCCTCGGCTGGGCGCTCGACGCCATCGAGCGCGACGACCGCCCGAAGGTGCTTTACGATCTCGACGGCGACGTGCCGCCCCCCGAGCGGATCTGCGCGGAGCTCGAGGGGTATCGCGGCTCCCGGCCGGTGCGGTGGGGGAACGCCGCCGTCGATCAGGTGCAGCACGACGTCTTCGGCGAGATCGTCGATTGCGCCTACCAGTGGGCCTCGCACGGCGGGGAGATCCGACCGTCCCTGTGGGCCCGGCTCACGCCGCTCCTCGACGGCGCGGCCCGCGAGTGGAGGCGGCCCGACCACGGCGTCTGGGAGGTCCGCAGCGTGGGGCGCCCGTTCACGTACTCCGCGGCGCTGTGTCAGGTCGCGCTGGATCGGGCGTGGCGGCTCGCCGAGCGGCACGGCTTGCCCGGAGACGTCGCCGGGCTCCGGCAGGAGGCGGAGGAGATCCGCCGGGCGATCCTCGAGGAGGCGTGGGATCCGCGCGCCGGCGCGCTCACCGCGGCGCTCGGCGGCGGCCCGCTCGACGCGAGCGTGCTGGCGCTCCCGCTGCGCCGGGTGGTGCCCGCCGACCACCCGCGCATGATCGCCACGACGGAGGCGATCGCGCGCGGCCTCCGGGCGGGCGACGGGCTCCTGTACCGGTACCTGCCCGGCGACTACGACGACGGCGTCGCGACCTCGGACGAGGGCGCCTTCCTCCTCTGCAGCTTCTGGCTCGTCGACAACCTCACGGGGCAGGGGCGGATCGACGAGGCGCTCGCGCTCTACGGGCAGCTCTGCGCGCGCGCGAGCCCGCTCGGGCTCCTGCCGGAGCAGATCGATCCCGCGACCGGCGCCTTCGTCGGGAATTTCCCCCAGGCGTTCAGCCACGTCGGGCTCATCGCCAGCGGCGTGGCCCTGTCGCGCGCGCTCGGCCGGCGCGCGGAGCGCGGGGGAGGCGAGCAGCGGGCCGCGGGCGAGGGCGCGGCCGGCGCGCGGTGAGCGCCCGGTACCCGCGCGCGGCGCCGGCGTGCACACGCGCGGAGCGGAATGTGCACACCCGGCACTGGACGGGGGCGCACCCTCGCCGCAGATGCGCCCCACCGCAGCGATCTTCGCTGCTTCGGGCCAGTCCGGAAGGAGGGACCCCTGGAATCACGGAGGATTCCGCCGATCCAGCATCATCATGACAGCGAGGAGCTGACCCGGTTCGTGGACGGGCCGGCGTGGCCCGTGGCCACCGTGATCGCGGCGCTCCTCGGGCTCGTGTTCGTCGCCGACCTCGTGACGCCGCTCGGGATCGCGTCGTGGGTGCTCTACCTCGTGCCGTTCGGCCTCTGCCTTTACGCCGGGAGGCCGGGCGCCCCGCTGGCCACCGCCGGGGCGGCCAGCGCCCTGCTCGCGGCCGGCATGCTCGTGTCGATGCCGGGGCACGTCGGGCACGCGGTGGCGCAGGTGAACCGCGTGCTCGGGTTCGTGGCCGTCTGGAGCACCGCGTTCTTCGTGCGCCGGTCGATCCTCGCGCAGCTCGCCCTCCGGCGGGAGGACTGGCTCCAGCAGGGGCGGGCCCTGCTGTCCGAGCGCGTGCAGGGAGACCTCTCGGTGAGCGAGATCGGCGAGCGGGCGCTGGGCTTTCTGGCCGAGTACCTCGACGCCCGGGCGGGCGCCCTCTACGCGGAGCAGGCCGGCGGCTCGCTCCGGCGGGTCGCCGCGTGGGCGCTCGGCCCGGACGAGCTGGATCGCCAGCACGTCGTCCGCCGCGGCGAGGGGCTGCTCGGCCAGGCGGCGCGCGACCGGCGGGCGCTCGTGCTCCGGGATCTGCCGGAGCACCACATGAACGTGGTCTCCGCGCTCGGCGCGAGCAGGCCGCGCCACGCCGTGATCGCCCCGAGCACCGCGGACGGCGAGGTGGTCGCCGCGACCGAGCTCGGCTTCCTGCGCCCGGTGCACGGCGTGGATCTCGAGCTGCTCGAGCGGGTGGCCGAGCCGCTCGGCGTCGCGCTCCGCTCGGCGACGTACCGCGCGACGCTCGAGCGGCTCCTCGCGCAGACGCAGGAGCAGGCGGAGGAGCTCAAGGTCCAGCAGGAGAAGCTGCGGGCCAGCAACGAGGAGCTCGAGCAGCAGGCCGCGGCGATGCGCGAGGCCCAGGCCCGCCTCGAGAGCCAGCAGGCGGAGCTCGAGCAGACGAACGTGCAGCTCGAGGAGCACGCGCTCGCCCTCGGCAAGCAGCGGGAGGAGCTCCTCGCGGCGCAGCGGGCGATGCTGGAGAGCGTCGAGGCGCTCGGCCGCGCCAACCAGTACAAAAGCGAGTTCCTCGCCAACATGTCGCACGAGCTCAGGACGCCGCTCAACAGCGCCCTCATCCTCGCGCGGCTCCTCGCGGACAACAAGGAAGGCAACCTCTCGCCCGAGCAGGTGCGCTTCGCCGCGACCATCCACGCGGCCGGGAGCGACCTCCTGGAGCTCATCAACGACATCCTCGATCTCTCCAAGATCGAGGCCGGCCGGGTGGATGTCCGGCCGGAGCCCGCCGCCCTCCTCGGGATCACCGGCGCGCTCGAGCAGGCCTTCTCGCCGGTCGCCCGCGACAGGGAGCTCTCGTTCCGCGTCGAGGTGGCGCCCGGCGCGCCCGGGGCGCTCTACACCGACGTGCAGCGGCTCCAGCAGATCCTGAAGAACCTCCTCGCGAACGCCTTCAAGTTCACCGAGCGGGGCGGGGTGGTGCTGGAGGTCGCGCCGGAGCGCGGCGGGCGCGTCGCGTTCGCGGTGCGGGACACCGGCATCGGCATCCCCGAGGACCAGCACGAGGTCATCTTCGAGGGGTTCCGGCAGGCCGACGGGACCACGAACCGGAAGTACGGCGGGACCGGGCTCGGGCTCACGATCTCGCGGGAGCTCGCGCGCCTCCTGGGCGGCGACATCGACCTCGAGAGCGCCCCGGGCGTGGGGAGCTGCTTCCGGGTGGTGATCCCGGCGGCTTACGAGGAGGCCGCCCAGGGCCCGCCGCCGGACCGCGGCGCGCCGCCGCAGGAGGAGCCCTCGCAAGGGGGCGCGTCGCAGAGCGAGCCATGGCAGGAGGAGCCGTGGCGAGAGGGGTCGTTCCAGAAGGCGCCGCCGCCCGGCAGCGCCGCGCCCGGGCGGCCCCGCGCGGCCCTGGAGGCCGCGCGGGGCGAGATCGAGGACGACCGGTCGAACAGGACGCGGGACGGCCGCCTCATCCTGGTCGTCGAGGACGACCCGGCGTTCGCGCGCATCCTGTACGACGTGGCGCACGAGCTCGATTTCGATTGCGTCATCACGCCTTCGGCGGAAGAGGGCCTCTCGCTCGCGCGCTCGCTCACGCCGAGCGCCGTTCTCCTCGACATCGGCTTGCCGGACGGCTCGGGGCTCGCGCTGCTCGAGCAGCTCAAGCGCGGCGCCGCGACCCGCCACATCCCCGTCCACGTGATCTCCGTCAGCGACTGCACGCAAACGGCGCTGGAGCTCGGGGCCGTCGGCTACGCGCTGAAGCCGGTCAAGCGGGAGGAGCTCGTCCGCGCCATCCGCAAGCTCGAGGAC
Source organism: Sorangium cellulosum (assembly GCF_004135735.1). Lineage (GTDB taxonomy): Bacteria > Myxococcota_A > Polyangia > Polyangiales > Polyangiaceae > Sorangium > Sorangium cellulosum_F. The sequence goes on from NZ_CP012670.1 coordinate 3,978,671, forward strand.
CGGCTCACCCGGAAGGAGCGGCGCGTCCTGGTCGTGGAGGACGACGCGGGCGCGCGGGAGGGCATCTGCGCGCTCCTCCAGGGCGAGGGCGTCGAGATCCTCGCCGTGGGCACGGCGGCGGCCGCGCTCGACGAGCTCGCCGCAGCCACGTTCGACTGCATGATCCTCGATCTCAAGCTCCCGGACGCCTCGGGCTACGATCTCCTCGAGAGGATGGCCTGCGGGGAGCTGTGCTCGTTCCCCCCGGTCATCGTCTACACCGGGCGGGTGCTCGATCCGGACGAGGAGCGGCGGCTCCACCGCTATTCCCGCTCCATCATCATCAAGGGCGCGAAATCGCCGGAGCGCCTGCTCGACGAGGTGACGCTCTTCCTCCACCAGGTGGAGTCGAGCCTCCCGCCCGAGCGGCAGCGGATGCTGAGGGAGGCGCGCCACCGCGAGTCGGTGTTCGAGGGGCGCCGCGTCCTGCTCGTGGAGGACGACGTGCGGAGCATCTTCGCGCTCTCCAGCGTGTTCGAGCCGCGCGGCGCCCGGCTGGAGGTGGCCAGGAACGGGCGCGAGGCGCTCGAGGCGATGGACCGGCTCAAGGAGGTCGATCTGGTGCTGATGGATGTCATGATGCCCGAGATGGACGGGCTCACGGCGACCCGCGAGCTCCGCAAGCGGCCCGAGCTGGCGCGGCTGCCGATCATCGCGCTCACGGCCAAGGCGATGCCCAAGGATCAGCAGCAGTGCCTCCAGGCGGGGGCGAACGACTGCATGGCCAAGCCCATCGACGTCGAGAAGCTCCTGTCCCTCTGCCGGGTGTGGATCCGCAAATGATGCCGGACGGCGCGGTCAGCACGGACAGCGTGGAAGACGCCGATTTCGACCTGGAGCTCCGGCTCCTCCTGGAGGCGATCCACGCGAAATATTGCTACGACTTCAGGGGTTATTCGTTCGCGTCGATGCGCCGGCGCATGAAGCAGGTCCTGACGGCGCTCGGGTGCGACACGCTGTCTCAGGTCCAGGATCGGGTGCTGCGCGATCGGCGGGTGTTCTCGGAGGTGCTCCAGCTCCTGACCGTGCCCTTCAGCGAGATGTTCCGGGATCCTCCGTATTTCCTGTCGATCCGGGAGCAGGTGGCCCCGCACCTCAGGACGTACCCCTCGATCAAGGTCTGGATCGCCGGGTGCAGCACCGGCGAGGAGCTCTACTCGATGGCGATCCTCCTCGCCGAGGAGGGGCTCCTCGATCGGTCGTTGATCTACGCCACCGACGTCAACCCGGAGGCGCTCCTCGCCGCCGAGCGCGGCGTGTACGCCTTCGAGCAGGTGCGGTCGTTCAGCGCGAATTACCAGCGATCCGGCGGGCGGCGGTCCCTGTCCGACTACTACGCCGCCGCGTACGGCGGGGTGGCGTTCGATCGCTCGCTGCGCTCGCGCGTGGTCTTCGCGGATCACAGCCTCGCGACGGACAGCGTCTTCGCCGAGGTTCACCTGGTCTCGTGCCGGAACGTGCTCATCTATTTCAACCGCGCGCTGCAGTCCCGCGCGGTCGGGTTGTTCCGTGACTCCCTGGTCCACATGGGCTTCCTCGGGCTCGGGATGAGGGAGACGCTCCGTTTCAGCGAGCACGCCGGCGCGTTCCTGGATTTCGTGCCCGAGCACCGGATTTACCGGAGGCGCTGATGTTGGCCGCCCGCGCCCGACCCGTCCGGGGCCCGTCGGCGACCGGAGCAGGGGAGGAGGGGAGAGGGGGGAATCCGAGCGCCACGCGCCCGCGCGCGCGACGGGAGGAGACCTTCAAGAAAAGGAGTCTTTGCTGGTGATCAAGGTGATCGCGGTCGATGATGTGGCCGAGAACCTCGTCGCGCTGGAGGCGCTGCTCAGGCGCCCCGGGCTTCAGATCCTGACGGCGAGGTCCGGCACGGACGCGCTCGAGCTCCTGCTCGTGCACGAGGTCGCGCTGGCGCTCATCGACGTCCAGATGCCGGGCATGTGCGGGTTCGAGCTGGCCGAGCTCATGCGCGGCGCGCCGCGCACGAGCGCGGTGCCGATCATCTTCGTCACGGCGGCGCCCCACGATCGGACCCGGCTCTTTCGCGGGTACGAGGCTGGCGCGGTCGACTTCCTCCACAAGCCGATCGAGCCGCACGTGCTCCGGAGCAAGGTGGACGTCTTCGTCGATCTGCACCGGCACAAGCAGCGGCTCGACGAGCAGGTCGGGCTGCTCCAGCAGGCGCTCCAGCTCAACGAGACGCTCGCGGCCGTGCTCGGGCACGATCTCCGGAGCCCTCTGTCGGCGATCACCACGGCCGCGTCGATGATCCTGCGCGGCCCTCCGGAGCCCGCGGCGCAGCGGGCGGCCGAGCGGATCTTGCGCTGCAGCGCGCGCATGGCGCGCCTCATCGAGCACCTGCTCTGCTACTCGCGGACGCGCCTCGGCCAGGAGCTCCCGATCGAGCCGCGGCCGGTGGATCTGATGTCGCTGTGCGCGGCGGTCCTCGACGAGCAGGAGCCCGGCGCCGCGGGGAGGTTCCACCTGCGAGGCGAGGGCGATCCGGGCGGGCACTGGGATCCCGATCGCCTGGCGCAGATCCTGTCGAACCTGATCGGCAATGCGCTGCGACACGGCGCCTCCGGCACCCCCATCGAGGTGCGGGTCGACGGCAGCCGCCGCGAGGAGGTCCGGCTCCGGGTGCGCAACCAGGGCGCGATCCCGCCGGAGATCCTGCCGAACATCTTCGAGCCGTTCCGGACGACGGCGGGCGGCCGCGCCGCCACCGACGGGCTCGGCCTCGGGCTCTACATCGTGCAGCGGCTCGTGGAGGCGCACGGGGGCAAGGTCGCGGCGGCGTCGTCGCCGGCGGAGGGGACGTCGTTCGAGGTGAGGCTACCCCGGAGGGCGCCCGCGGCCGGCGCCTAGAGCACCGATCACGTTGAACGAGCGAGAGATCGACCGCCAAGACACCAAGGACGCCAAGAATTGATTCTCTCCTTGGCGTCCTTGGCGCCTTGGCGGTTCGAATTTCTGCGCTTTCAGGCGGTTTCAACCCGTTTGTCGCCCTAGCTCCCACGCCTGCGTCACGCGGGCCGGAGCGCCTCCAGGAGCTGCAGGAGCTGATCGAGCGCCAGCCGCATCCTCGGCGACTCGAGGCTCGCCGGACGGGCGAGCAGCCACAGCGCGCTCTCGCCGCCCACCTGATCCTGCAGCACCGTCCGCAGCTTCTCCGCGCCGGCTTGCGGCTCGGGGAACGGGGCGTCGGGCAGGAACGCGATGCCGCACCCGCGCGCGGCGCACTGCCTGAGGAGGAAGATGTCGTTCATCCGCAGGGCCGGCGCGACCGGGAGCTTCGACCCGTCGGCGAGCGGGAGCGCGTCCCCGCGGCGGCCCGGGCGCTCCCACAAGAGAAGACGGTGGCTGGCCAGATCCCCGACGCTCACCGGCGTGCCGTGGCGCTCGAGGTAGGCCGCGCTGGCGACCAGCCCCTCCCGCAAGCTCAGCAGCTTGCGGCACATCCACGGCCCGTCCGGGGGCCGCTCGCCGATGCAGACCGCCGCGTGCGCGTCGCCCGAGAGCGCGACCGCGGGATCGTCCGCGCACCGCACCCGCCACGCGATCTTCGGGTAGAGCTGCATCACCAGCGCGAAGAACGAGCTCACGAAGTCGGGCGGCATCCCCTGCGGGGCGGCGAGCACCACCTCGCCGCTCGGCTCCGCGCCCGCCTCGCGCACCGACTGGGCCAGCGACTGCACGTCGTGGAGCAGCCCCCGCGCCTTCTCGGCCAGGACCAGCCCCGCGCTCGTCGGGGTGGCGCCCTGACGGTCGCGCTCGAGCAGCTTCACGCCCATGCGCGCTTCGAGCTCGTCCATGCGCCGCCGGAGCGTGGCGAGCGGGAAGCGGAGCGACTTGGCGGCCGCGGCGAACGAGCCTCGGTCCATGATGGCGATGAAGACGCGGAGCTCATCGAGGTCCATGGCCGGTCCAGGACCGGAGCGTATCACGCATCACCGGCCCTCGCCGTTCCAGAACCAGTCCGCCGTCCAGGGGGCGTTCGGCCCGCTGCCAACCCGGTACCTCTCGAGCTCGTCGGTGTAATCGAACAGGGCCTGCGCCGTGTCCCTCATGGCGAGGTCCTCGACGTACGGGACATTTCCTTCCGGATCCTGGACCTGGGCGTTATCGAGCCTGTTCAGGCCCCAGCGCCCCCTGAACCTGGTGATGGCCCGAGCGTCTCCGATGAGCCGAACGGACCTTTGAGAGTCCCATTCATGGCCCCCGTCCGCGGTCACGTCCACCACGTCGAGCTTGTACAGGCCCGCGGGGATGGCGATCCCCGAGATCGCCCAGCCCCAGTCCGCGTCGATGATGGTCTCGTAGTGCCAGGTGTCGGCGTGGGCATAGGTGCCGTGCGAGCTCAGACCCACGTAGACGATCGGGTGGTTGTTGCGCCATTCGAAATCGTCGCGCCCGTGCGCGTCCTTCCTCCCGTGGGCGTTCGTGTAGACGTCGGTCACCTGGCCCGTCGCGGCGTTGACCCGCACGGTGACGTGCTCCCAGTCGCCCTCGTGGCGGCCGAATGCGCACCAGCGGAACGTCGTGTAGGTCATCGAGTCCCACCAGTCGTCCTTGGTGCCGGCGCGGAACATCTCGCAGCCGTTGTAGGCGAACAGCATCGAATACACGATCTCGTGATACGCGACGCCGTCCTTGGTATAGTCGACGACGTGGGCGTACATCGGCGCGCCGGCATTATAGCCGTCCATGGGAGGCGTGACGGTCATGCCCGGCATGGGGAAGCCCCCGGGGCTCGTCGTCATCGTGACCTCGCCGGCGTACACCCTGGCCGCCAGGTCGAGGTAGTCTTCCTTGTCGGCGCTGCTCGCGCCGGCGATCGGCCCCTCCGTCTGCGGCTCGGACAGGAGGAGCTGGCCGCTCGCGTTGCGCAGCGAAGAGTTCCTGTAGAACGTGATCATGTCGACCGGGAAGTGGTCCTCGTCCGGATGGAACCGGACGATGGGCGCATACTTCCTGATCAGCCTGTCGTCCCGCGAGCTCCAGAGCGTCCCCTCGGGGCTCGCCGGGGTCCCCTTGTAGAGGACGAGCGAGCCGGAGTCCTCCAGCTCGAGGAAGAACGCCCCAGTCGGCTGCTCCGCGCTGCCGGAGGCCCAGACGGCCGCGCCGGCGGCGTAGATCACGAGGTTGCCGTCACCCTGCAGGACGAGCGACCTGTCGGGCCCGTTGGAGCCGGTCGCCCAGGTCGGTTTCCCGGTGCTGTTGTCGTAGATCACGAAGTTGCCGTCCGATTGCAGGATCGCGGTGTACGCGCCGTTCGCGGACGTGAGCGTGTCCTTGGCGACCATGGTCGTCCCCGAGAGGAGGGTCGTCCCGAAGCTCAGGGCGCTCTCGCTCTCGGCGATGGCGCCGCCTCCGGCGAGCTCGGCGTCCGCCAGGCAGCCCGGCGCGGACGCGAGGACCATCGAAGAGAGCATGAGCTTCGAGAGGATATGCTTGGACATGACGAGCTCCTTCCGGCATTGAACGGGGCGGCTGCCCGAGCGAGCTTCAGGCGTCGAGCTCGCGGGACGGGGGCTCCTGCGCGCCTTCCGGCGAGCTCCCCCGCGGCCTCACCACGCCTCATCGATAACGCAGCTCCGCGCCCTGGAAATGACCAGGGATGGTCACCCCCTGCGTCGGTTCTGGTCAGCCCACCCGGAGAGGGACGTCGGCGCAACTCGGTGGAATTCGCTGCGGCAGGAACTAAGAGCGCCTCTCAAAACCTCCCGTCGCCAGGCGGCCGAGGGCGGGCGCATCGCGTCGTTGCTCCTCGTCGCCCTACTTCAGTAGGGCTCCTCGTCGCGCCTAGCGCTGCACCCACCCTCGGCCGCCTGGCTCGGTCCGGTTTCGTTCGGCGCTCTAACGGACGATCACGCGCACCGGAGAGCCGGGCAGACCCTGCAGCCCCACCCGCACCGGCTTCCTGGACACGAGCTCGAAGCTGTGGCGCCGCAGCAGCGTGCCCAGGATCAGCTTCATCTCGTACTGCGCAAATCTTGCGCAGCTCCTCGAGCAGCACCTCGAGGCGCGCCGCTTCCGCCGGTGCAGTGACTCCGAACACGATGTGGATGATCGTCTGCAGCGAGAGCTCGTGCATGAGGTCCTGCGCCACCAGCTGCTGGCCCGGCTTGAGCTCCCGGGACCGCTGCAGGGCCAGGTCGCACATCTGCTTCCCGTACAGGCGCATGCGCTGCCCGTGAAACGGCGGCATGAGCAGCTTGCGCATGGCCGTGTGCCGCGCGCCCGAGAGCACGAACAGCGGCGACTCTCCGAACAACGCGTTGAAGTTCTCGGCCAGCATCTGGTCAAGGTTCTCCGGCGGCACCGCGAAGACGGAGCGCAGGCCCTCCACGCTGCCGGTGGCCAGCCCCGGTTTGCCGTTCATCTTCGGGAGCGACATCGGATCGCCGTAGCGCTCCCGCATGCGCAGCGTGTAGCCGATCGGGTCCAAGATTCCCTGCATGTTCATCAGGATGTTGTTGGTGGGGCCTCTGGGTAAAGTGGTCATGGGGCGCGTTCCTTCGATTGTACTGCCAGCTTAGGCTCTCTAAATTGGCATGGTTGCAGAGGGATAGGACATCCAGGTATCGCAAGCGGCGGTCCAGCCCGGAGAGCGGCGCCGGACGCGAGAAAGCGGGAGGTCGCCGGGATCTGCCAGTCAACAAGAGATCGATCGGTTCGAGTGGATGCTCCGCCTTCGCGAGCGGCGCGCCACGCAGGCGCAGGTGGTCGAGCGGCCAGGAGAGGATAGCCCGTGCAAGGCCATTCCGACCTATCAAGAATTTCCCCCCAACGACCGGCAGTTGATGGCTGCTACCACGCGGGCCCAGGCGACGCCCCCTGAGGAGAGGGCGCTCCGCAGGCGGGGCGCGGCCCGCGTCGTCGGCGTCGACATCTCCGGCGAGATGGTGTCCGTCGCGCGCGCCCACGAGGCAGAGCGCCCCCTCGGGATCGATTACATCGTGCAGGACGTCGCGTCGCTCGGCGACCTCGACCGGTTCGACCTCGCGGTCGCCGTCCATCTCCTTGGGTACGCCCGCTCGAGGGAGGAGCTGGTCCAGATGGGCACAGGCATCGCCCGGAGCGTGAAACCCGGCGGGCGCTTCGTCACCTACTTCGTCAGCCCCGATGTCTCCCGCGCGCCTGGCCACTGCCGCAAGTACGGCGTCGATTGCTTCGCCCACGAGGGCGTGAAGGACGGGGACGTGTTCTACTTCTCGCTCATCCTGGGAGACACCACGACGCCGAAGCTGACAAACCATTACTGGACCCGGGCGACCGTCGCGTCCGCATTCGGAGAGGCGGGGCTCACCAGCATCCGCTGGATCACCCCGGCGCTCTCGCCGCAGGGGGTCGAGCAGCATGGCGAGGACTTCTGGCAGGACTACCTCCGCCACCTCCCCGACATCCTCATGGAGTTCAAGAAGCCCGACGCGTGACGCCGCGCCCCGGAGACAGGTACGGGATCCCGCCATTCACCTGGCATCACTGCGGGACGTTGCCCCGGTTCAGCAGAAGAACCGTCATGGCGGTTCGCCTCGCTGCCCGGCTTCCCGCAGTCGTGCTCGAGCGGTTGCGGGGCCCCTCCTGCGCTGCCGCGTCGCTATCTCTCGCCGGGGAGGGCGACCGGCCCCGCGAGCTCCTCGAGCGTCCGGCTCAACAGCTCGAGCTCCACGGCGGCCTCCTGGAAGCGCCGCTCGCCGAGGAGGCGTAGGTAGCTCCCGAACGACTCGTTCGCCCGCCCCGCCAGGCCGCTCACCGCGTCCTCCGCCTCGGGCACGCCCGGCAGGCCCGCCGTGGCCGGCGCCGGGGGCGGCCCGCCCTCGACGAGCCCGCGCAGCGCCGCGTCGAGCGAGCTCGCGTAGCTCATCCGGTCGCCGTGCATCACCACCACCACGCGGAGCTCCGGGTACGCCGCCGTGTCCGCCTGGAGGAAGATGGGCTCGACGTAAAGGAGCGTGTCCTCGATGGGGATCACCAGCGCGTTGCCCCGGATGACCCTCTGCCCGCGCTGGCTCCACAGGGAGAGCTGCGCCGACAGCACCGGATCCTGATCGATCTTGGTGTCCATCTGCTGCGTGCCGAGCACCCGCGTGTCCTTGGGGAACCGGTACGCGAGCAGGCGCCCGTAGTCTTCGCCGTCGGACAGGCCCGCGAGCCAGCCGATGAGCACCTGCCGGTTCTTGGGCGTGAACGGCAGGATCAGGGTGAACTCGGGCCGCCCCTCGCCCGGCGGCCTCCACATCACGTGATAGGGCTCCAGCGGCTGGACCTGCTCGTAGTACTTCTCGGTCGCGCGGACCCAGAGGTCCTCCTGGTTGTAGAACACCTCGGGATCCGTCATGTGGTACTTCGCGTAGACGAGCCCCTGCGCGAGGAGGAAGTCCTCCGGATACCGCACGTGCGCGCGGAGCTCGGCCGGCATCTCCTCCCTGGGCAAGAGGAGGCCGGGGAAGATCCGGCTGTAGACCTGGACGATCGGATCCTCCGGCTCGAAGACGTAGAGTCGCACCGAGCCGTCGAAGGCGTCGACCACCGCCTTGACCGCGTTGCGCACGTAGTTCGCGCGGCGGAGGTGGTACGTGAGCCCCGCCCGCCCTCCGGGCTCGTCCGCCATGTCGACCCCGGTGTCCTCGGCGCTGAAGAAGCTCTCGCTGTAAGGGTAGTAGCTGGACGTGGTGTACGCGTCGAGGATCCAGTACAGCCGGCCGCCGGCGACGACCATGTACGGATCGCGATCGAGCGCGAGGAACGGGGCGACGGCCCCCACGCGCGCGCGGATCTCGCGGCGGAACATGATGCGGCTCTCGTCCGTGGGGATGCCGGAGACGAGGAGCTTCGTGCCCCCGAGCTTCCACCCGAAGAGGAGCTTTCGAAAGAAGCCGTCGAGCTGGATCCCGCCGGTGCCCGCGTAACGCGTGTAGACGTTCTCCGCGCCGCTCGGGTGGTCGAACTCGGGCTCTCTGGAGTTGACGACGACGTAGCCGTGGGTGGTCTCTCCATAATAGATCTCCGGCCGCTCGATCTCGAGCTCGGGGAAGGCGGAGACGGGCGGGATGTCCTTGATGAGGAGGTTCGGCTGCCCGTCGTTCGTGAAGTCGTGCGCCGAGGCCATGGCGACGCCGTAGCCGTGCGTGTACTTGAAATGCCGGTTCACGAACGTCTGGTGCTCGCTCGGCAGGTTCTCCGCGCTGAGCTCGCGCGGGGCGAGCATGACCTGCCGGTAACGGCCGCCGGCGGTGTAGCGGTCGATGTCGACGCCGGGCATGTCGTAATACAGGCGGATCGCCTGGAACTGGTGCAGCACGGCGTCGAGCGCGCGCGGATCCCAGAGGCGCACCTCGGCGAGCAGATCCTGGTTGTTCGCGAGCGTCTCGGCGGTGAGCCGGTCGGAGACGGGGAACTCGGTGGCCTCCACGTCGTGGAGGCGGAAGCCCTCCCGGGTGAACGCGATGTTGTGCGCGAGGTAGGGGCGCTCGAGCGCGAGCTCGTTGGGGACCACCTTGAGCCACTGGACGAGCGCCGGGAGCGCGAGCAGGCCGACGATCCACGGCCCGGCGACGAGCAGCGCCGGCAGCGCGGCGAGCCCCAGGACGGCGCGCCGGTGCGACCTCTGCTCGGCGCCGGTGCGGCGGACGAGGGCGCGCTGCACCGGCGGCAGGAAGAGCGCGAGGCCGACCAGCGCGGCGATGGCGGCGACGATCCGGGTCGCGGGCAGGCGCACGTGGACGTCGGTCCAGCCCGGGCCCACGACGACGCCCCAGGGCGAGTACAGCAGGTGGTAGGCCGCGAGCCAGCGCCCCCAGGCGACGACGAGCGCGAGCGCGCCGAGGGAGAGGAAGAGCGCGCGGAACCGCGCGGCGCCGGCCGGCACGGGCTCGCCGGCGGCCCGCCGCGCGGTCGTGTGCTCGGCGTCGCGGATTGCGCCGCCGAGCGCGATCAGCGCGAGGCACCAGAGCAGGAAGTAGAGCGCGTCGTGGAACGGCAGCGAGAACAGGTAGAACGAGGTGCTGCGGCCGAGGATGGGATCGCGCACGTCCGTGGGCGCGCGCTCGAGGAAGCGCAGGATCAGCTCCCATCCAAGGAAGCCCCAGGCGGCGCCCAGCGCGGCCCCGAGCACGGTCGGGAGGCGCCGCGCCCCGCGCGAGCGCGCGGGGAGCGTGAGCAAAAAGACGACGAGCCCGCCGAGCGCCGCGGCCGCGAGCGCCGAGATCAGGCGGGCCAGCGCCTCCTTCCAGAAGCGCGCGGTGTAGCCGAGCTCGGCGAACCAGAGGTACTCGCCCCAGAAGCTCAGGACTCCGAGGAGCGCGGGCGTGCCGACGAGGAGCAGCGCTCCCGCCGCGACGAGCGGGCGCCGCCGCGCCATCAATCCCCGTGCGAGCAGGGTTGCTCCGGCGGCGATCAGCACGAGGATGAAGAGAACGTACATTCGATGCCTCTCCGGCCACGGGCCCCGCGGGGCGCGATGGGGGTGGTGCTCCCGAGGCGCAAGGAGCAGGCCCGAGCCAGCGCTGCGTAGGTGTGTCGACGGCGCACGGACCGGGCGAGCCAGGTCGCGGCGGAGCCACCTGCGGAGTGCCGGCCGCGTCCGCCTCGACCGCTCTTGAGCGCGAGCGCCTGGAGCGCCTCGACGAGCCGCTGATACGTCTCCCTCGGCTGCGCGATCAACGCCTCGAGCCGCTGCGCTACCGGCGCTGGGGCGAGGCCGACGCGGCGTTCCCCGCCACCTCGGCTTCCGTGCCCGACCGTCGCTCGACGCGGAGCTCTCGGCTTGACGGTCCCGGTCCGCTCACGTGTAGTGGCCGTGGGGGCGCTCGACGGCCCGACGCGCGACGCGAGCCGGCGGAGCATCGAGGGAGGTGATGAGTCCATGCGAGAGAGCCTGCGCGTCGAGGGAGCTGATGAGTCCACGCGAGAGAGCCTGCGCGTCGAGGGAGGTGGTGAGTCCACGCGAGAGAGCCTGCGCGTCGAGGGAGGTGGTGAGTCCACGCGAGAGAGCCTGCGGCAGGAGACGGCATGAGCGTCGTCGAGGCGGCCCCGCCCTTCTTCTATTACGCCATGGCGGACGGCACCTCAGCCGTCGACAGCGAGGCCTTCGGCAGGCTCCTCGACGCCAGGGCGGGCGCCACGGGCTTCCGCAACCTCCTCGATCTGCTCGATCAGGACCCGGCCGAGCCCGGGCGCCTCATCGACCCCAGGCACGATTTCCTGCCCATCTACAAGCTGAAGCGCGCCGGCTCCCTCGCGGCGAAGGATCCGGAGGGCACCGCATGCCTCTGCCCGGGCGGCCTCAACGGGCTCGGTCGAGACGCCATGTGGCAGAACTTCCGCGGCGGCGCGGCCGTACATTTCCTGGAGCTCGAGGGCACGAGCTGGGAGAGCCTGGTCGGGCGCCACGCCGGCGCCGAGCTCTCCGCGAAGTTCCTGAGCGAGTTCATGCTCGAGCCCGTGGTCGAGGTCGACGGCACCAAGAAGCAGATCGTCAGCGGCGCGTCGGCCGGCGCCAAGGGCGCGCTCTTCCGCGCCAGCCTGCTGTACTTGAGCTCTCACGGCTGGCTCGGCGGGTTCGCGCGGGGAGACGAGAACCCCGGGTACCCGGCGGCGCTGCCGCGCCCCGCGGCCGGCATCGCCGACGACCCGCGCGAGCCGTACATTCCCATCAACGCCTACTTCGTGGTGGGCAAGTTCGACGCCGGGGGGCGCGCGTTCAGCGGGCCGGAGTGGATCATCCTCGCCCAGTGCTCGACGCTCAACGAGACGACCTGGGCGATGTGGGCGCGCGTCATGGCCCGCAGCGCGCCCCAGGTGCGCGGCATCCTCGGGTACGAGGAGGCCTCGCCCGCGGCGGTCGCGTCGATCTCGATCGCGACCTCGTTCGTCACGCACCTGAAGAACGAAAAGACGTTCTACGAGGCGTGGAGGGCCGCCAACACCGGCCAGAACTGGGCGGCGCTGGTCCACGAGCACGCCATGGGAGACACCCTCGACGGGTGGGCGGCGCGCAAGGCGCTCGGCGGGAGAGACCTGTCCAGTTACCTGGGCTCCACCTCGAGGGCCCCGAAGCAGGTCAAGGTCGTCGACCTGCCGCCTCCTTACCGCGCCCGGGTGTTCCACCACTTCAGCGCGGCGTACGGCGGCTCCACGTCCGAGATCACGCCCGACGTGCTCGACAGCGCGGACGCCGGGCTATTCGACGGGAGCGAGTACCGCGTGGAGATCACCCACCTCACCGGGGGGAAGATCCGCCAGGTGACGGTGCAGTGGATTCACATCCGCGACACCTTCGGTCAATTCGATCTCGACGCCATCTTCAGCAGCTACTCCGCCGTTGGCGCCGGCGCGTCCGTGAGCACCGAGGACCCCAAGGTGCTCGTCGCCGACTTCGCGACCCCCGCGAGCCAGGTCGAGATCACCTTCACGGCGAGGGACGCGAAGGGACTGCGCGCGAGCGGCCTCGAGGGCCATCACGCCTATCTGTGGCCGCGGATCCACGCGACCGGCGACGGTCTGGCCAATCAGCAGTACGACGCCAAGACCCGCGGCCTCGTCTACTACGGAGTCTAGGGGAATGAAGACACGTGGCTGCCCAGCAGTACGACGCCAAGACCCGCGGCCTCGTCTACTACGGAGTCTAGGGGAATGAAGACACGTGGCTGCCTCGGTTCGCTCGTGACGCTCGTCGCAGCCTGCTCCTCCGGAGGGCCAGCCGCGCCGCCGCGCGCGCCCGCACCGACGGCCGTGGCGGCCGCCGTACGCCGAAGGCTCGGCGAGCCCGTCCGTAGGATGCCAGCCCCGGTCGGTCGCGGTAGCCCCGCCGAGCGTCACCCCTCGTCGCCCTCGCTCCCCCCGCCGAACCACCGCTGCAGCGTCCGCCGATCCACCCCCAGGAGCGCCGCCGCCCGCTGCTTCTTCCCCCCCATCCTCCGCAGCACGATCTGCGCGTACTCGCGCTGTAGCTCGTCCAGGCTCATCATTCGCTCCGCCGCGATCTCGAGGAAATCCGGCGCCCCCCGCCGCGCGCGCACCCCCTCGGGGAGATCGTCCGGCGAGATCCGCTCCCCGTCGCAGAGCGCCGCCGCCCGCTCGATCGCGTTCTCCAGCTCGCGGACGTTGCCCGGCCAGTCGTACGCGAGCAGCCGCTTGATCGCCGCCCCCGAGAACCCCGCGATCGGCTTGCCCGCATGCGCGGCCGCCCGCGCCAGGAAATGCTCCGCCAGCGGCACGATGTCGTCGGGCCGGTGCTTCAGCGGCGGGATCGCGATCTCGATCACCGCGAGCCGGTAGAAGAGGTCCTCGCGGAACACGCGCTCCGCCACCGCCGCGCGCAGATCGCGGTTCGTCGCGGCGATGACCCGCACGTCCACCCGCTCCGCCGCCACCGCGCCCACCGGGCGGACCTCCCGCTCCTGCAGCGCGCGCAACAGCTTCGCCTGGAGCGGCAGCGCCAGCTCGCTCACCTCGTCGAGGAACAGCGTGCCCCCGTCGGCCTCCTGGAACATCCCGGGCCGGTCGCTGCGCGCGTCCGTGTACGCGCCCTTGCGCACCCCGAAGAGCTCCGCCTCGATGAGCGACTCCGGCAGCGCCGCGCAGTTCACCGCGACGAACTTCCGCGCCCGGCGCCGGCTCTCGCCGTGCAGCGCGCGCGCCACGATCTCCTTGCCGCTCCCGCTCGGGCCGCTCACGAGCACCGTCGCGGGGCTCGAGGCCACGCGCTTCACGAGCGCGATCACCTCCTCGATCGCCCGGCTGCGCCCCACCATCCCCGCGATCGAGAACCGCTGCGCCACCTCCGAGCGGAGCGCCGTCAGCTCGACCGTCATCGCGCGCTGCCCGAGCGCGCGCTCCATCCGGAGCGCCATGTCCGCGGGCTGGAACGGCTTCGGCAGGTAGTCGAACGCCCCCGCGCGCATGGCGCGGACCGCCGTGTCGATCGAGCCGAACGCCGTCATCGCGATGATCGCCGTCCGCGGGTCGAAGCGCGCGATCCGCTCGATGAGCTCGATCCCGTCCAGCTCCGGCATGCGCACGTCCGTCACGACCAGGTCGAACTCCCCCTCCTCGAGGAGCGGCAGCGCGAGCAGCGGCGCGGTCAGCGTCACCGCCTCGTGGCCCAGGTCGCGCGCGATGTCCGCCACGAGCTTCGCCATCTCGAGCTCGTCGTCGACCACGAGCACCTTCGCGCGCGCGCTCACGCCCGGACCTCCGCGCGCCCGGTCAGCGGCGCGGCCGCGGCGCGCGGCAGCGTGACCCGGAAGCAGGCGCCGCCCCGGCCCGTGCGGACGAGCTCCACCGCGCCGCCCGCCTCGCGGACGATCCCCTCGACGATCGCCAGGCCGAGCCCGGTGCCGCCGCGATCGCCCCGCGACGTGAAGAACGCGTCGAAGATGTGCTCGGCGAGGTCGGGGGGCACGCCGGGCCCCCGGTCCTCGATCTCGAACGCCGCCCTGCGGGCGTCGCGCTGCTCGATCCGCACCGTGATCTCTCCCCCGCGCGGCTGCGCCTGCGCGGCGTTCAGGCAGAGGTTGAACATCACCTGGAACAGGTGGTCCGCGTCCAGCACCACGTGCACCGGCGCCTCGTCGTGCTCGATCCTCGTCGTGATCCCGCGCTGCCGGCACTCCGGCCCGAGGAACGAGAGCACCTCGCGCGCGACCTGCGCCACCTCGCTCCCGCGGCCGAGGATCCTCGGCGGGCGGGCGACCGAGAGCAGCCGCGCCACCACGCGGGAGATGCGCTCGGACTGCGTGGCGATCGTCTCCAGCTCGCCGCGGGCCGGCTCGGGCCACCCGGGCTGGTCCGCGAGGCGGCGGGCGCGCGCCAGGATGACGCCGAGCGGGGAGCCGATCTCGTGCCCGATCGAGGCGACCACCTGCCCGACGGCCGACAGCGCGTGCGCCTGCTGCAGCTTGCGCTCGACCGCGGCCCGGGCCGCCTGCTCCTGCTCCAGGTGCGCGCGCGCCTCGGCGAGCGAGGCCGTCATCGCGTTGAACGCGCGCGCGAGCCGCCGGAGCTCCTCCGCGCCCGCCTCCGGCACCTTCACGCCGAGATCGCCGCGCGCCACGCGCTCGACGCCCGCGACGATCGCGCCCGCCGGGCGGCCGACCGTCGCCCGGCTCGCGAACGCGGCGATCAGGGCGGTGGCGGCGAGCAGCGCCGCCCCGGCGAGCGCCAGCCCGCGGTTCGAGCTGCGCGCGAACGCGTCCAGGTACCGCAGCTCCCGGACGACGACCGCGACGACCGATAGCCCGCGCTGCGAGAACGTCACCGTGCGCACGAGCGCCGGCGCCCCGCCGAGCGTCCGCTCCTCCTCGATCTCCGCGCCCGTCGAGAGCGCCCGCCGCGCGAGCGCCGCGAGCTCGGCCGACGCGCCGACGATCGGATCCGTCACGAGGATCGGGCCGCCGTGCTCGTCGAACGCCGCGATGCCGAGGATGCGATCGGCCTGGGCGAGCCGCTCGATGCGCATCTTGAGCAGCTCCACCTGGCCCCGCTCGACCGCCCCGCCGATCGCCGCCTCGACCAGGCTCGCGTGATGGCGCAGCTCGGCCGACGCCTGCCGGCGGAGGAACTGGTGCCGCGTCGAGTGGATCGCCGCCCCGTAGAGCGTCACGGCCAGGACGATCGGCACGAGGAGCATCAGCCAGAGCTGGAGCGTCAGCCCCATCGTGCCGCGTCCGGTCGGGCGTCGCGCGTTCATGCGATCCATTGTCCCAGGTGCGACACCATGCCGCACTTCATCCGGCCTCGCAGGTGCCCTCGCGACAGATCTGGCCGGAGCCGCAGTCGCGCGTGTCCTGGCACCCGCCGCTCACGCATCGCCCGTCGACGCACTGGCTGCCGTCGCCGCACATCGTGCTCGAGAGGCACGCGACGCAGCGGGCGCTGAGGCAGTAGCGGAGATCGTCGTCGACGCGCCGGCACTCGCCGTCGTTGCTGCACGGCACGCTGCGCGGCTCCGGAGCGCAGCCCGCGGGCGATGCGCCGGTCAGGACGAGGGCCGCGAGGGCCGCGAGGAAGGTGAAGGAAAGGGGTGGCGGGACAGGCTCCATCCTTTTCATGCGCGGACGGGCAGCAACTCTCAAGCCACCGCTGGGCACGGATGCTGCTCCAGCCCAGGCAGGCCGCTCACGCGTGGGCCCGACGGGCACCGGCGCTCGATCCACGGCCGCTGACGGCCCGGGGCGCGAGCGCGCCCAGGTCGGCGTGCCCGCTGGAGAACGAAGGTGATCCCGGAACTCCTCATCAAGCGAATTTTCCCGGCGCTCCTCGGGGGGATGATCCTGACGGCCGCGTACCAGCAGGCGTCGGGGATCTCGCACCTCGTCGAGGCCGAGCTGCTCGCGGATCAGCCGCCGCCCGCGCGGCGGCCGCTGCCGCCGCCGCCCGTCCGGGCCCCCGACCCGCACGCGACGAGCGCGGCGGCCATCCTCGCGCGGAACCCGTTCGACTCCGTGACCGGGCCGCTCACGCCGAAGCCCGTGGAGAGCGCGGACGAGGCGGAGGACGCCGCGCGCTTCGGAGATCCGCTCCTGGATCCGATCTGCGAGGGCGCGCGCGTCGTGCTCATCGCCGCCTCGGAGGATCCCTCCTGGTCGTTCGCGACGATCGCGGAGGGGCGGGGAGAGCCGCTTCTCCGCCGGGTGGGCGATCCGGTCGCGAGCCGCTCGGTGCTCGCCATCGGCTGGGACCGGGTGTGGCTCATGGAGCCCGGGGCCCGGTGTCAGCTCCGCATCGGCGACAACCGCCCGGCGCCGCGCGCGTCGAGGCCGGCGGCGCCCCGCCGCGCGGCGCGGCCGCCCAAGCCCAAGCGCGGCGCGCTCCCGCCGGAGATCGCGTCGAAGATCCGGAAGGTGAGCGATCGCGAGTTCATCGTCGACCGGACCGCGGTCGACATGGTCCTGGAGAAGCAGGGCGAGCTCATGCGCACTGCGCGGATCGTGCCCGTGAGGGAGGGAGATCGGGTGATCGGCGTCCGCCTCGCGCGGGTCGCGTCGGGCTCGCTGCTGACGGCGATCGGCCTGAAGCGGGGCGACACGATCCGCTCGATCAACGGCTTCGATCTGACCGACCCGCAGAGCGCGCTCCAGGCCTACGCGCGCCTGCGCTCCGCGAACAACCTCGCGGTCGCCATCCGGCGGGGCGGGCGGGACATGACGATCGATCTCCGGATCCAGTGAGCCGCCTTCGCCCGCGCGCAGCGCCGCGGCGCTGCGCCCGCCGCTCCGGCGGCCTCGCCGGGCCCCTCGCGCGCGCGTGGCCGCGGGCGCGCACCGCGGGGGCACGGGGCGCGCACGCCGCGCGGCGGGGGACGGCACCGCGCTTGCTACTCGTGCGCTGTCTCCGAGGTGCCTCCTGGTACCGAGAGGGGTGCCTCCTGATCGTGAGACAAGGAGGAGTCGAGTGGCCACGATGGCGAAGGCGAAGACCGCGGCCGTTCGGTCGATCGATGAGGTATCCGAGCAGATCTTCCGGAGCGTCGAGCAGAGCGGCGCGCTGCCGCCGAACCTGAGGGCGCCCGAGGCCGTCGGGGCGACGCTGTGCACCCTGTCGCGCCGGCTGAGCGGCGGAGAGGCGCGCGACCTCGCCGCGGCCTTGCCGCCGACGATCCAGGCGATCGTGCAGCCATGTGCCACGCAACGCGACGAGCAGCCCGAGGTGTTCGGCCGGCGAGAGTTCCTGGAGACCCTCGCGGAGCACCTGCAGATCGACACCGACCAGGCGCGGGCGGTCTCTCAGGCGATCTTCGCGGCCGTGGAGCGCGAGATCCCCATGAAGGAGGTCACGGACATCGAGAGCCAGCTGCCGGCCGATCTGAAGGAGCTCTGGGGGCGCCACCGCTTCGTGGGCAGCTCTCACGCGCGGCAGCCGGCGGGCATGCCGATGGAAGAGCCGCCCGCTCGCGCGGGCGTATCGAGGACGGGAAGCAATCGTGAACACGAGAAGGAGGGAAGGACAATGAACTGCTCCGAGCTCATGAAGACCGACGTGGCGTGTTGCAAGGCGAGCGAGCCCGTCGAGCACGTCGCCGAGCTGATGCAGGCGCGGAACATCGGCTTCGTTCCGATCTGCAACGATGACGGCTCCGTCATCGGGACCCTCACCGATCGAGACCTCGCGATCCGCGTGCTCGCGGAGCACCGCAGCGCCTCGTCGACGCGGGCAGAGGACGTCATGACCCGGGACGTCGTCTGCTGCCGGCCGGACGAGGATCTGAGCGTGGCCGAGCGCCTCATGAGCGAGCACAAGAAGTCGCGGATCCTCTGCGTCGACGACCAGAAGCACCCGCTCGGCGTCATCAGCCTGTCGGACATGGCCGACAGGGACGGCGGGGCGAGGTCGTCCCAGCTCCTGAGCTCGATCTCGCAGCGGGAGGCTCGGCCGTAGCGGGTGCGCCGCCGCCTCCTGCCCGGCGCGCGGACGTGGCCTACCGAGCTGCCCAGAGGCGAGAAAGCAAGGGAAATATCGTCCAGGTGGAGGAGCTCCACCCGCCGCGCCTCCGCGGCCGGGTCAAGCGTTTGTCACGCCGCGGCCGTGACATCCGGCGCGAGCGGCTGGAGCAGCGCCGAGCCGAGCCCAGCGCTCGCGCGACCTCTATCGACGAGGGGCGCGCTGGCCTGACTCGCCCTTTGAGGCCACGCCGCGGGCGTCCGCCGTGTGATCGGGGCCGACGCGGGCGGGCGAGTCATCGCCCGCGGGCCCGAAGGTCATGGCGCGGACCCGGAGCGGCATGGACCAGACGTACGAGAAGCCCAGGGCCGCGGGGTGGTCGTACCGGTCCCGAGGGTCATGGCTAGACAACGAATAGCTGAACAGCGCCGACGGCGATCGACGGTCCACCACCGACACGTTTCCCTTGTACAGGCGCAGCGTGACGACGCCGTCGACCTGCCGCTGGGTGTCCGCCATGAACGCGTCGAGGCTCCCCCTGAGCGGGGCGAACCACAGGCCGTTGTAGACGAGCTCGGCATACTTGACCTCGAGCTGGCGCTTGTAATGGAGCGTGTCGCGGTCGAGGACGAGCGACTCGAGCTCGCAGTGGGCGCGATGGAGCAGTGTCCCGGCGGGACACTCGTAGATGGCGCGCGTCTTGATCCCGAGCAGGCTGTTCTCGACGATATCGACGCGACCGATCCCGTGCCGGCCTCCCAGCTCGCCGAGGCGCTCGACCAGCGGCACGGGCTCGACCCGCTCCCCGTCCACGGACACCGGAAGGCCGCGCTCGAAGCCGATGGTGACCTCCTCGGCGCGATCCGGGGCGAGCTCGGGATCCGTGGTGATCTGGAACGCGTCGGGAGGCGGGCGAGCGCCGGGATCCTCGAGGATGCCGCACTCCGTGCTCGTACCCCACAGGCTGCCATCCATGCTGTACGGCCTGTCGCGTGTGACCGGGATCTCGATCCCGCGCGCGTTGGCATAGGCGATCTCGTCGTCGCGTGACTTCAACTCCCACTCTGCCAAGGGGGCGATGACCTTGAGCCCGGGGGCGAACGCGATGACGGTCGTGTAGAAGCGCACCTGGTCGTTGCCCTTCCCGGACGCGCCGTGCGCGACGGCCTGCGCGCCCTCCTCGAGCGCGATCTCGGCGAGCCGCCGCGCGATCAGGGGGCGCCCCAGCGGGGCCGCCATCAGGTAGCGCCCCTCGTAGGCGGCGTTGGCCCGAAGCGCGGGAAATACGTGGTCGCGAATGTACGTATCGCGAAGATCCTCGATCCGCACCGCCGCCGCCCCGCTCGCCAGCGCCCGCCGGCGCACCTCCGCCATGTCACCCGGCTGCCCGATGTCCGCACAGTACGCGACGACCTCGGCGTCGTAACGCTCGATCAGCCATCGCAGCGCGACGGACGTGTCGAGGCCCCCCGAATACGCCAGAATGATCTTCATTGCTCTCCCGCGTCGTAGTTGATGTTGTCCGCGTCACCGAGGTATTCGCCGAGTCGCCGGAACCAGCGATGAGCCGGCGTCGGCTCGCCGTCGGCGGGCTGCACCTCCTCGAGCACCAGGCCCTGGTTGATCTGCCCGGGCTGCTGCCCGCACACGACCACGACGCCCGCGGGCTCGCGGGAGTGCAGGCGCCCCGGCGTCCCGCAGTACGCCCGGCTCGGGTACGACACGCGCTTGAGGTACAGCCGTCGGCCGGCGTGGGTGGTCCACGCATTCGGATACGGATCGGATTGAGCGCGGATGAGGTCGAAGATCTGCTTCGGTGTCCGGCTCCAGTCGACGCGGCTCTCCCGTGCCGTCCGCTTGTGGAAGAAGCTGCTGAGGATCGGATCCTGCGGAACCGGCGAGAAATCGGGATCGGCCCTCCGCGCCACGGATTCGAGGGTCACCTCCGGCAGCAGGTCGAAGACGCGCTGCGCGACCCCCGTCGCCGTGTCGAGCGGGGCCACGGGGATCCGCCGCTGTACCACGATATCCCCGAGGTCGAAGAGGTGGGTCATGACATGCGCAGTCAATCCGACCTCGCTCTCGCCGTTGGCGATCGCCCAGTTGATCGGGGCGAACCCCGCGTACCGCGGTAGCAGCCCGTCGTGGATATTGATCCCGCCCAGCCGCGCGAGCCTCAGGACGCGCTCCGGCACCAGCGTGCGCCAGTCCGAGCAGAGGATCAAGTCCGCCCGCGCCTCCCGGATCGCGCGCTCGATCGCGGGCTCATCCGCGCGACGCCCCTCGATCACGGGGATTCGATGCGCCTTGGCCAGCGCCGAGACCGAATCGGCCCAGATCTTCTCGTAGGGATGGTCGCTCGCCGGGTGGGTGACGACAAGCGGGAGGGTGTGCCCAGAGGTCGCCAGCGCTCGGAGCGCGACCACTCCCCAGGTCTGATATCCCATAAAGACGATCCGCATGAGAGTCCTCTCCTCAGTTCCGCCGCTCGAGGGCCACCTGCTCCGCGATCAGCCGGCGCGGGTCGTCGCGGGGTCGCGTGAGCCGTAGGGCGCCCTGGTCCAGCACCACCTCCGCCGCGCTCGCGCGCAGCCCGAAATGGGTCAAGGCGTGGGTGAATCCATAGGCGCCGGTCCGATGGATTGCGACGAGATCCCCGGGGGCCAGCGGCGGGAGCAGGACGTCGTCGGCGAACACGTCGTACGGGAGCGGCAGGGCCCCGGCGAGGACCGTCGGGCGCGCGGGGCCGGGATGCGGAGCGAGCGCCTCGACGAGGCGGTTCGCACGCGTCAACCGAGGGCGATACAGGTGGTGTATGCCGCCGTCGACGATCACCACCGGGCGACCACCGCTCGCCTTGACGTCCGTCACCGTCGTGACATACGCGCCGCACTCCGCCACCAGGTAACGGCCCGGCTCGATGATGTAATGCCCGTCCGCTCTGGCCGGGAGGATCGCCGCGACCCCGCGGCCGAATGCGTCGAGGTCGAGCGGAGACTCGGAGCGGTCATAGGGTACGTTCAGTCCTCCGCCGAAATCCAGCGACGAGTGCGATACCCCCGCGTCGGCGAGGGCCGACGACAGCCGGATGAGCCGCTCCTGGTGCGCCAGCAGCGACGACACATCGCGCGCCCCGCTCACGGCGCACGCGTGGAGGCCGACGAATCGCAGCCCCCTCAGCCCTGCGATCTCCTGCGCGGCGGGGAGGAAGGCGGCCTCCTCGACGCCGAACTTGGCGCCGCGAATGAGCTCGATCCCCGCCGAGGCGGCCTCGGCCGGCTCGATGCGGAGCAGGACTGGCTGCACGCGCGCCTCTGCCGCCGCGATCGCTGCCAGGCGCCGCGCCTCACCGACCGACTCCAGCGCCACGAGCCCCACCTCCGCACGCACCGCGGCCTTCAGGTCCTCAACGGTCTTGCCGGGCCCCGTGAGGATGATCTTGTCGGCCGGGAAGCCCGCGACGACCGCCAGCTCCAGCTCGGCCGCCGAGCACACCTCCGCCCCGCTTCCGAGCCCGGCGAGCGCCCGAACGACGCTCAGATTGGCGTTTGCCTTGAATGCGTAATGGATGGCTACTTCGGGCGGAAGGACATGCCGCAGCCCCAGATACCGCTGCTTGACGGTCTCCAGATCGTACACGTACAGCGGCGTCCCCCAGCGCGCTGCGGCCTCGACGAGCACGGCGGCCGATAGCGTCGATGATGAGCGTTCTCCGGCAGACGGCGCAGTCGAGGTCACGGTCATAAAAAGGATCCAGGAGGGGCATGCTCGATCGAATCGATGATCTTCGCAAGACTGAATTCGATTGAATCGGCCGGACAAGATCGCTCTTCCGCTGGATGGCCGCGGAGGGAGCGCGGCCCCTTCGCCGGCTCGGACTTCATGCGGCTGTTGGTGCAGCGCCGTTCCGTCGACCTCGATCCGATCGCTCACCTGGCCGCCTTCGTCGCCGCGGGCCTCCAGAGCGTCGCCGGCCCTGCCCACACGCCTCGTACCAGGAGGTCATTATCGCCCATCGCGGGGACCAAGAACGCCGAACAAGGCCGGGACCTCGTCGACCGCGTGTGCGCCATGGTAGGAAAGTGCGGCGCGATCTTTTCGACTCGTCGCGGGTCGACGCCCTCGAGGACGGTGCTGGCAACGGAGCGCGCGGCTCCTGCCAGTGGGCGCGAGCCGAGCGTGACCCGCCCAGCGGCTGGGGAGAGACACCTGGGCCCGGTTGCGATATGAACGGATCATGGAGATCCAAGACCTGTCCGACTTCCTGCGCGCCGATCCTCGCTTCACCACCCGTCGCAAGTGGCTGATCCTGAGCGAGCTCGTCTACACCCCCACGGGGGAGAAGGTGGAGGAGGGCTTCCGTTATTTCACCTGCCCCGCCGAAGCCCTCACCGCCGCCCTGGCGAGGCGGGACTTCGCCGCCATCGCGAAGCTCCCCTTCGCCCTGGACGACGAGGGCGAGCCGGACACGTCCGCCGTGCGTCTGGATCTCGCCTACACCGCGTCAGGTGCCCTCGCCGCGTTCCAGCCCGTGGAGTTTCGCGAATACGTGCCCACGCCGCTGGCGGCGTCCGTGGTCCTCGAGGGGGCCGAGGCGCAGGCGCTCCGCGATACGCTGCGGGAGATCGACCAGTCCACCTAGCGATGTCACGCCGCGATCCGTGACATGTTCGAGCTCGGCCCTTCGACGGGCGGGGGCTCGTCATCGGAGGATTGAAGTCGTACGGCGGCCACGGCGCCGAGCAACTCGCGATCGCCGAGGCGCGCTCTTCGATCGGTAGCTCCGTCGGCGAGCCACGCCCCATCGCGCTGTGCGACGGGGAGGGCGAGCCACGCCCTCCCTGGCTCAGCGCCGCATCGTGGAGGCCAGGCGGCCCGAGGCCGACGTGCCGCTCAGGACCAGGCTCGACCCGAGCGCGAGCAGGCCGACGAGCGTGAGCGCCGTGGGATCGATGCCGACGAGCGCGAGGATGCCGAGCACGACGGCGCCTGCGCCGACGAGCGTCTGGAGGCCGGAGGCGGCGAGCGACGCCTGACGGGCGACATCGCCGAGGCGCTCGTGCGCGCCGGGCGCCTCGAGCGAGCCGATGTCCGCGGTCAGGCCGCTGCCGACCAGGAGCGCGCCGCCGAAGACGATCACCGCGACCGGGAGGAGCACCGCCGGGGCGATGCCGACGAGCGCGAGGATGCCGAGCACCACGCCCGCCGCCCCGCCGATGAGCTCCGCGCCGGTGCCGCCGCCGAGCTCGGCGCGCGTGTCCCCTCCGACGGCCGCGGCCGAGAGCGCGCGAAAGCGCGCGGCCACGGCGCCGCCGTGCGCGATCAGCGCGACGCCGAAGACGATCGTGGCGATCGGGACGAGGTAGCCCTGCAAGGTGCCCGTCAGCGCGAGGATCGAGAGGACGACGGTCGCCGCGCCGCACGCCACCTCGGCGAGCGAGCCGCCGAGCAAGACCTTGGGTGTGCTCTCCCGCTCCGATCTCGGACGGACGCTCGAGACCGTCGGGACCCCGGCCTCCTCTCGCCGTGCGAACCGTTCACGATCCTCGGGCCCTGTCGTTGCCATGTTTCCCCCTTTCATGTCGAGACCGCGTCCGGGCTCGACGCCGCCCACCGCTGCATGCGGTGCGCCACGAGCGTCGTAGGCGGAGTCGCCCGTGGAGGCCTGTCGCCGAGCCCCGCGCCCTCTGCCCGCCGCGCGGTCGAGCAGGCGCCCGGCCCGCTACCGGGTCGCTCGGCAGAGATCGCTCGAGCGGCACGCGACGATCCTGCCGAGGGTGTCGAACGGATTACCGCAGTCGTCGTTGCGGATCTCCTGCAGACACTCGTTCAGCTCCTTGGGATCGATGCCGCCCGGACACTCGGCGAAGTTGAGCTCATCGCGCCACTCGGCCCGGACCCTGCTGTCGCACGCTTCCTTGCTCGCGTATGCGCGGTCGGCGCCGATGTTGTTGCACCGGGCCTCGCGGTCGCACCGCGCCTGGACGATGCTGTCGACCGCGCTGACGGTCGCCACCCTCGGCTCCATCTCGGCCTCGGTGTCGCGCGCCGAGGGGTGCGTCGTCCCGAGCGCCCGCTCTTCTCGATCGCACGCGAAGGCGAGCAGGGGAGCCCCCGCCGCGAAGATAAGCGCCGTCATCGATCTCGTCGTGCTCGTTCGCATCGCTCTCTTCCTCTCTCCCGGAGGCCCGATCGCGCGGATCGGGCGCTGCCGAGCGCGCCGCACGCCGGCGTTCCCGTCGACGTCGCTTCGACGTCCTTGCGAGCGGTGTGCCTTTGCCCTCGTCGAGGCGGGGTGTCCTGCGTGACAGGCGACGCGGCTCGATCGACCGGGGAGAAACGGCGGGCACAGCCGCTCGCGCGCGGCGGCGCCGGGCCCGGCCGGGCGCCGTCACCGTGGTGCGCAGTCGCGGGCGGGCTCCGAGCTCACGCGCGCCCGCCGCAGGTGGGCCGGCACGGGCGCGCCCTCGACGGCTTGACGAGCGGCGCGGCCCACCGAATGTACCGCGCGGGCAAGCCCCGGCGCCCGCGGGGCCGAGGTGGGAGAGAGAGGACCGGCTTTGGACGCCGAGGAGCAAGGGCTGGAGAGGGCGCGCGCGTCATCCAGGGCCATCGTCGCGATCGCGACCGTCCTGGTGCTCGGCCTGCTCTTCTGGGTGCTCGGGGCCGTGTTCGACGTCGTCGCCCTGCTCTTCGCAGGGGTCCTCCTGGCCGTCTTTCTCTGTGGCATCGCGGGCTGGCTGAGCCGCCGCACCCGTCTCCGGAGGGGCTGGGCGCTGGGCATCACCGTGGTCGCGCTCGCGGCCGTCGTCGCGGTGAGCGTCTGGCTCATCGCGCCCTCGCTCGCGGCGCAGGTGGACGAGCTCGCCCAGCGCTTGCCCCAGGCGGCGCGCCGCATCACCGAGCACGTCGAGCGGTACGCCTGGGGCCGCAAGCTCGTCGAGCGTCTCTCCGAGGTTCAGGGCCTCCCGCACGCGCGGGAGGCGCTCCTCGGCGCCACGCGCCTGCTCTCGACCACGCTCGGCGCCGTCACGGGCGCGATCGTCGTCCTCTTCGTGGGCCTGTTCCTCGCGGCCGAGCCGGCGGCCTACCGCAGGGGCCTGCTCCGGCTCGCCCCCGTCGCGAGGCGGGCCCGGGCGGCGGCGGTGCTCGACGACCTGGGCCACATCCTCCGCCGATGGCTGCTCGGGCGGTTGCTCTCCATGGCCGTCGTGGGTGTCATGACCTGGATCGGCCTCGCGCTCCTGGGCATCCGCCTGGCGCTGTCGCTCGCCGTGCTGGCGGCCACGCTGGCGTTCGTGCCGTACATCGGGCCGGTGCTCGCGCTCTTGCCCGCCGCCCTGCTCGGCCTGCTGCAGGGCCCGGCCATGGCGGGCTACGTGGTCGCGCTCTACCTCGGCGTCCAGCTCGTCGAGAGCTACCTGATCACGCCGCTCATCCAGCGGAGCACGGTGGCGCTGCCGCCGGGGCTGATCCTCGCGACGCAGGTGCTCATGGGCGCGCTGACCGGCGGCCTCGGCGTGGTCCTCGCCACGCCGATGCTGGCCGCGCTCGTCGTGCTCACCAACCGGGTCTACGTGGAGGGCGTGCTGGGCGACACCTCCGCGCGCCAGGGGGAGGACGCGCCGCTACCCGGGATCCCTGAGCGGCCCTCGAAGGGCGCCATGAACGAGGGCCGCAGCGCGTCATGAACGAGAGCGCCGCGCCGCCCGGCGGGAACGCCTCGGCGTGGGCCCAGGCCGTCGAGAAGGTGCATCGCCTGGCCGTCGACCTGATCGCGTCGCTGCCCAGCCTCGCGATCGCGCTCGCGGTCTTCGCGGCCTTCTACGCCGCCGGCAAGCTGCTCAGGACCACGATCCGGCGCGTCACCATGCAGCAGCGGCGGAGCCGCAACCTCGGGCTGGTGCTCGGGCGGCTCAGCCAGGGGGCGATGTTCATCCTGGGCGTCCTTGTCGGCTGCGTCATCGTCTTCCCCAATTTCACCCCGGCTGCGCTCCTCCAGTTCCTCGGCATCGGGTCGGTCGCGATCGGCTTCGCGTTCCGCGATGTGCTGCAGAACTACCTCGCGGGCATCCTCCTCCTCCTGACCGAGCCGTTCCGCATCGGCGACCAGGTGCGCTTCGGCGGCTACGAGGGCACCGTCGAGGAGATCCAGACCCGCGCGACCTTCCTCAAGACCTACGACGGCCGGCGCGTCGTGATCCCGAACTCGGAGCTGTTCACGCGTTCGGTGGTGGTCAACACCGCCTTCGAGGTGCGCAGGATCGAGGTCGACGTCGGCGTCGGCTACGGCGACGACATCGAGCGCGCCAAGGCGCTCGTCCTCGAGGCGCTCCGGGGCGTGGGCGGCGTGCTGCCGGAGCCGGCGCCCGACGTGCTGGTCGTGGACCTCGCCGCGAGCGCGGTGACCCTGCGCGTCCGCTGGTGGATCCGGCCGCCCCGGCAGCACGACGCGCTCGACGCGCGCGATCAGGTGCTGGTCGCCATCCGCCGGACGCTCGGCGAGCACGGCGTCGACCTGCCGTTCCCGACGACGCAGGTGCTCTTCCACGACCAGACCGAGGAGACCGACGGCGATCGCGCCCGCCAGCGCGAGGGGTGGCCCGCCGGCAGGGGGCCGGTGCC
Organism: Sorangium cellulosum; assembly: GCF_004135735.1. Classification (GTDB taxonomy): domain Bacteria; phylum Myxococcota_A; class Polyangia; order Polyangiales; family Polyangiaceae; genus Sorangium; species Sorangium cellulosum_F. Next base: position 4,005,722 of record NZ_CP012670.1, read on the forward strand.
GCGACCCCGCGGCGCCGCCCGCGCGGACGGGGCGCGCGATGCGCCCCCACCGGCCCCGCGCGCGCGGCGCGACACGGGCGGAGCGTGACGCGCGCGAGATCGCCCGGCGCGCCGGATCAGCTTGCACGGCGCCGCGCAATATGGTTTGGGTTCAAAGCAATCGTGCGTCAGTGCCGCGTCGCGGCAAGCCCGGGGTGAGCGCTGCGCACAGGGTCCACGGCAGCTCGCGGCCGCCGCCTCACGGCGCGTGGCACTTCTCCTGGCTCAGCGCGCGGAGCGCGCACGAAGGAGGCCTGGTCCGCGTCCGGCGAGCGTCCGGCGAGCCATAACACACCTGGGGGAGTCCCATGCCACGACTGCTCATCGTCTCCAACCGCCTACCGGTCAGCGTGCGCGTCGAGCGCGGCGCCCTCGCGCTGACGCGCTCCTCGGGCGGGCTCGCCGCCGCGATGCGAGGCCCCCACGAGCGCTTCGACGCGCTCTGGGTCGGCTGGCCTGGCAATGTAGCGAACTTCACCCCGGAGCAGCGACAGGAGGTCGAGTCCGCGCTCGCCCGGATGCGCGCGGTGCCCGTGCACGTCGGCGCCGCCGAGCAGCACCGGTTCTACGACGGCTTCTCGAACGGCGTCCTCTGGCCCCTGTTCCACTACCTGCTCGACAAGGTGAACGTGGACGCGCAGCTCGACTGGGAGGCCTACCGGAGCGTCAACGAGCGCTTCGCCGAGGCCGTCGCCGCGCGGTACACGCCCGGCGACGCGATCTGGGTGCACGATTACCAGCTCATGCTCCTCCCGGCGCTGCTCCGGGCGCGCTTCCCGGCGGCGCGGATCGGCTTCTTCCTCCACGTCCCGTTCCCGTCCTCCGAGGTCTTCCGCATCCTCCCGTGGCGGGAGCACATCCTCCGCGGCCTGCTCGGCGCCGATGTCGTCGGCTTCCACACGGCCGCTTACCGCCGGAACTTCGCGTCCTCGGTCGCGCGCGTGCTCGAGCTCGATCTCGATCCGGAGGAGGAGACGATCGAGCACGAGGGGCGCAGGATCGCGCTCGGCGTCCACCCCATCAGCATCGACACCGCCGAGATCGCGCGGCTCGCGAGCCTCCCCAGCGTCCAGGAGGAGGCCGCGCGGATCCGCGCGGACGCGCGCGGCCGCAAGATCGTGCTCGGGATCGACCGCCTCGACTACACGAAGGGCATCCCGCGCCGCCTGCTCGCGATCGAGCGGCTGCTCGAGCGCGAGCCCGAGATGCGCGAGAAGCTCCGCTTCATCCAGCTCGCGGTGCCCTCGCGGGAGAAGGCGAGCGCGTACGCCGAGTGCCAGCGGCTCGTGCACGAGATGGTCGGCCGCACCAACGGCCGGTACGGCACCCCGCACGTGATGCCGATCCACTACATTCACCGCTCGCTCCCGATGGAGCAGGTGGTCGCCCTGTACGTGGCCGCCGACGCCATGCTGGTGACCCCGCTGCGCGACGGGATGAACCTCGTCGCGAAGGAGTACGTCGCCGCGCGGACCGGCGACGACGGCGTGCTCATCCTGAGCGAGTTCGCGGGCGCCGCCGCCGAGCTGTCGGAGGCGATCTCGGTCAACCCGTACGACATCGACGCGGTCGCCTCGGCGGTCAAGCACGCCGTCACCATGCCCGCGAACGAGCAGAAGGTCCGGATGGCGGCGCTGCGCCGCCGCGTGGCCGCGCACGACGTCCACGTCTGGGCGCAGTCGTTCCTCGATGACCTCGACCGCGCCGCGGCGCGGAAGCCCGCGGAGGCGTCGGAGCCGCGGCGCCCGGACGTGCCTCCGAGCGTCCTCGAGCGCGTCCAGCACGCGCCGCGCCGCGTGTGGATCCTCGACTACGACGGCACGCTGGTGCCGTTCGCCTCGATGCCCGAGCTCGCGGCGCCGGACGACGAGCTCCTCTCGCTGCTCGGCGTGCTGTCCGAGCGCGACCGCGTCCACGTGGTGAGCGGCCGCCTGCGCGCCGATCTGGAGCGCTGGTTCGGCGCGCTGCCGCTCGATCTCCACGCGGAGCACGGCTTCTGGTCGCGGAGCCGGGGGAGCCGCGAGTGGATCCCGCTCGAGCCGGGGGCGGCCGCGTGGAAGGGCGAGATCCGGGCCGTCCTCGAGGACATCACGCGGCGCACGCCCGGCAGCTTCGTCGAGGAGAAGGCGGTGAGCCTCGCGTGGCACTACCGCCGGGCCGACGCGGAGCTCGCGGGCGAGCACGCGCGCGAGCTCCGGGCGCGTGTCGCGGAGCGCCTGCCGATGGACGCCCTGGAGATCCTCGGCGGCGCGAAGGTCCTGGAGATCCGGCCCCGGGGCGTCCACAAGGGGCGGGTCGTGCCGGGCATCCTCGCCGACGCGCCGGCCAACGCGGCGGTCATCGCGATCGGCGACGATCGCACCGACGAGGACATCTTCGCGGCGCTCCCGCCGTCGGCGCACACGATCCACGTGGGGACCCAGACCAGCCGCGCGGCCTACCGGCTGCCCGACCCGCGCGCCGTGCGGCGCCTCCTGCGCTCGATCCACGCCTGACCGGCGGATCCGGCGCCGCCGCCGGGGCGCGGGCGGGGGCGGTGGCGGGCGCCCCCGCGGGCCGTGACGAGCGCTCGGCTGGCGGGCGCCCCCGCGGGCCGTGACGAGCGCTCGGCTGGCGGGCGCCCCCGCGGGCCGTGACGAGCGCTCGGCTGGCGGGCCACGTGATAAGACCCCGGCCATGAACGACGAGCAGATCGACCGGCCGCTCGCCGCCGGGGTGGGGCGGCGGCACCTCCCGGCGATCCTTCAGGATCGCGTCGCGGCCGCGTTCGGCATCGAGCCCGAGCACCGCGAGGCGATCGTGCGGGGGATGCTGGAGCGGAGCGCCCGCGGGGCGGCGGGCTACTGGCTCCAGCTCCTCCTCGCCATGGGCATCGCCTCGCTCGGGCTCGTCCTCGGCAGCGGGGCGGTGGTCATCGGCGCGATGCTGATCTCGCCGCTCATGGGGCCCATCGTCGAGCTCGGGATGGGCCTCGCGATCGGCTCGCCCTTCCTGGCGCTGCGCTCCTTCACGCGCGTCGCCTTCAGCATCGTCGTCGTGGTCATGAGCGCCGCGCTCCTGACCCTGACGCTGCCGTTCCACGAGGTGACCGCCGAGATCGCGGCGCGCACCTCGCCGACGGCGCTCGACCTGCTCATCGCGATCTTCTGCGCGATCGCCGCGGCCTACACCACCGTCCGGCCCGGCTCGGACACGACCTCGACGGCCGCCGGGACCGCCATCGGCATCGCGCTGGTGCCGCCGCTCTGCGTGGTCGGCTACGGGATCGGCACGCGGGTGGGGAGCATCGCGGGCGGCGCCGCGCTGCTCTTCACGGCGAACCTCTGCGCGATCCTGCTGTTCGCCATCCTGTGTTTCCTGCTGCTCGGCTATGGCACCGTCAGCACCGCGGCGCTGGAGCACGCGGAGCTCGCCAAGCAGAAGCCGGGGCTCATCCGCCGCGTGGCGCGCGCCCTCGAGTTCGTCTTCGGGCTCCGCCACGGCTGGCTGGTCCGCGTGCTGATGCCGCTCGCGCTGCTCGGCGCCGTGTACTTTCCGCTCCGGGAGGCGCTCACGCGGGTCACCTGGGAGGTGCGGGTCCGCACGGCGATCCAGGGGATGCTGGACGCGCTCCCGCAGAGCACGGTGCGCTCGAGCCTGACCGTCGATCACGGCAACGTCGCCGTTCGCCTGGTGACGCTCGGGCGGGCCGACGAGGCGGACCGGATCGAGCACGATCTGCGCGACAAGATCGCCGCGGTCGCGGGCATCGCGCCGCAGGTCGACGTGATCGCCGTCCCCGACGCGAGCGCGCTCCAGGCGGTGGCGGCGTCGGTGAAGCCGAGCGCGGCGCCGATCGACATGGTGCGCCGGGAGCCGGAGATCGCGCTCGTGGGGCAGGAGATCGCCGCATCGCTCGCGGCCGCGTGGCCGGAGCCGGCGGGGCCGCTCGTCGCGTGGCGGCTCCGGTTCCCGGACAACGAGCCGGTCGTCCTGGAGGCCGTGCACCTCGGCCCCGAGCTCGGCGCGGCGGCGGTCGATCTGCTCGGGCGTCAGCTATCGCGGGAGCTCGGCGCCGAGATCGCGGTGCGCGATCGCGCCATCTCCCCCGAGCCGATCGTCGCCGAGGCGGCCTCGGGGCGCGCCTGGCTGGAGAGGGCGCGGCCCGCGCTCGCCTGGGTGGAGGACGTGGAGGGGCTCCACGCCTGCATCGAGGTGCCCTCGACCGCGGAGCGCTCGGCCCGGGAGCGCTCGACCCCGGACCGCTCGGCCCAGAAGCCCTCGACCGCGGAGCGCTCGACCCCGGAAGAGAGGCCGGACGAGGAGATCGTGGCGGTCGTGGCGGCGCTCCGGTCCCTGCCGGCGTTCCACACGGATCGGGTGCAGGTCCGCGAGGGCGCGGCGTGGCGGCTCCTGCTCTCGACCTCGCCTTGCGCGCCGGTGCCGGCGCCCGCGCCCGCGCAGGCCGGCGACCGAGCGCTCGCGGACGTGGGCGCCGCGCCGGGCGCGGGCGCCGCGCCGGGCGCGGGCACAGGCCTGAAAGCGGCCGCTGCGCCGGGCGCGGGCGCCGCGCCGGGCGCGGGCCTGAACGCGGGCGCCGCGCCGGGCGCGGGCCTGAAAGCGGGCGCTGCGCCGGGCGCGGGCGCTCCCTGAGGACCGGAGGCGCGGGCGACCACGCGGCCGCGGCTACGGCTCCGTCGACACCTCGACCCCCTCCAGCGTCGTCGCCGCGCCGGCGACCGGCGCCTCGGCGCGGAGCTGCCGCATGCCGGCTGCGCCACGAATTCGGGTGCCGTGTGGATCGTGAGCTGGCCGCGGCCCACCCTGCGCCGTGGGAGGTGATGCCTGATGCTGGATGCCATCGATCGCGCCGCCGTGACCGCCTTTCTCGTCGCGCGGCACGGCGCTCCGGCCAGCGACGCGGCCGTCGACCTACGGCCGCTCGCGGGCGGGCTCTCCTCGTCGGTCGCGCTGGTCACGGCGCGGGTCGGCGACGGCGTCGCGCGGCGGCGCCGCTCGTTCGTGGTCAAGCTCGTGCACGGCGTCACCGCGCGCGAGGCGGCCGTGTACCGGCGTCTCTCGAGGTCCGTGGCGCGCCGCTTCTCGCCCGAGCTGCTCGGCGCCCAGCGGCTCGGGCGCCGGCGCTGGCTGCTCTACCTCGAGCGGATCGTGCCGGCGCACCGCTGGCCCTGGACCGACAGCGCGCACACTGCCCGGGTGCTCGAACGGCTGGCGCGGTTCCACGAGGAGGCGTCGCCGGGCGCCCGCCTGCCGGCGTGGGATTACGAGGCGGAGCTCCTGACCTCGGCCGGGCGCACGCTGGAGGCGGCCGAGCGCTCGCCCTGCGGCGAGGTCGCCGCGCTCGCCCGGGCGCTGCCGGCCCTGCGGCGGGTCGTGGAGGCGCTGCCCGCGATGCGCCGGCAGCTCCTCGACTTCCAGCCGCTCGGCCGCGCCGTGATCCACGGGGACGTGCACCCGGGCAACGTCGTGGTCCGCCGCCGCGACGGCGCCCTGGAGCCGGTGCTGCTCGACTGGGCGCGCGCGCGGATCGGCTCGCCCCTGGAGGACGTGAGCTCGTGGCTCAAGGCGCTCGGCACCTGGGAGCCGGAGGCGATGCGCCGCCACGACACGCTGCTCTCCGGCTACCTCGCGGCGCGCGGCCTCGCGCCCGTGCTGACCCGGTCGCTGCGCGACGCCGCCTGGCTCGCGGCGGCGTCCAACGCGCTGGCGGGGGCGCTCGCGTACCACCTCTGGAGCGCGACCCGGTCGGGCGCCGCGCCCGAGGCGCGCGCGGCGGCGGCCCGCAACGCGGCGGACTGGCTGCGCGTCATCCGCCGGGCGGACGCGTGCTTTCGCTGAGGTGGTCGCGGTCGTCGAAGCGCAGCAGGGCGCCGCGGTCGCCTTGCCAGGAGACGCTGGTCAGGCTCGCGTTGCCCGGCCGGAACGGCTCCCAGCGCGCGGGCGGAACGCCGTGCATCTCGCCGAGGATCTGGCCGATGACGCCCGCGTGCGTGACCACGAGCACGCGCTGTCCCGGGCGCGCGGTGGCGATGGAGCGCACCGCCGCGACGCAGCGGGCGCGGAGCTCGCGGTAGCTCTCCCCGCCGGGCCAGCGGAAATCGTCGTCGTCCTGGCGCAGGTTCGCCTCCCAGAGCGCGGCGTGGCGGGCCTTGACCTCGCCGATGGGCGCGCCGTCGACCTCGCCGCAGCCGATCTCGCGCAGGCCGTCGTGCAGGCGCACGGGGCCCCAGGTGCTCGCCGCGATCCGGGCCGTGTCGACCGCGCGGCTCAGGGGGCTCGAGATCACGGCGTCGAGCGGGGGGCCGTCGGCAAGGCGACGGCCGAGCGCCTCGGCCTGCTGCCTGCCGAGCGCGTCGAGCGGCGTGTCGGTCCACCCGCTCATCGGCCTCGCGGCGTTGTCGCCGTTGCCGGAGGTGTGACCGTGTCGCGCGAGGAGGAGGAGGCAAGGCTGCATGGCTCGGGCGAGCGCGGGGGCGCTCGGGGGGGGCCTATAGCCTGGTACCGCGTCGCTCGAGGACGAATTTGCGGTGCCGGACTGTCGCGCTCCGTCGCTTGCCCTGGGATCTCGGGAATGTGACGACGGAGCGCGACCCGAGGAAGGCATGGCCCCGGGCGAGGGCGCGCGGAGCCGCGAGCTTCCGGTCGAGGCGCACACTCGAGGCTCACACCGCCCGCGGTCGGCCCGCGGAGGGGCAGGCCCCGGGGCCTTCCGTCTCCTGCCCGACGGGCGTGCGCGCCTCGCGCGCCGCCGCAAGGTTCCGCGCACCACCGCAAGGCTCCGCGCACCACCGCAAGGTTCCGCCCACCACGGTAACCGCCAGCGCACGACCGTCAGCCTACGAATCTAACGACGATTCCTCTGAATGCCTCTCCTTCGCACGTTCTCCGCGGGATGCTCGAGGCCGCGTCGCCCGGGCGACGTGATGGAACGGTCGTTGCTGGTGCCCGGGCGCGGAAGGTGACCCTCTCGATGGGTGAATGAGGTGCTGGCATAGCGCTGCCTTCCCGACGCGGGTCGGATCGCATCCCAGGATGCCTCGCCGACCCGAGGCTTACCCCGCATCGGGGGTCTGACGCTCTCGACTCGCTTCGATTCCTTCTTCCCACGTACGGCGTTCCCACGAACGGAAGCGCCGCTCTTTCGTCGCCTCGGGGCACCGAGGGACCAGTGAAAAGGTGATGACATCGTGAAGACCAGTCGAATTCTTTGTGGGGCGATTCTGGCTTTGGTTGCGCTCGTCGGAGGTGCGTGCAGCGCTGGAGGCGACGAGGCCCAGGAACAACACGAGAACGCTGAGCCCTCCGCCACCGCGCGTGATCCGGAGCAGCACGCGTCGATGACGCTGGACATGGACACCCAGGTGGCTCGAGCCGTGAAGCTCGGGGAGAGCCATGTCCGCGTCGATTTCCTCTCGCGCGCCGGCGAGCCGCTGTTCTCCGTCGACTTCCGCAGTGGGGTCACCGAGGGGGAGACGGTCACCTGGCAGCTCCACGAGGTCACGGCAACGGAGCCGCCGGTTCGCGAGGGCGGCCTCCCCGTGCCGCTGGAGGCGCCTCCGGAGCTGAAGGACGCGATCAAGATGGCCATCCTCGTGCAGGACCGCGTGGTCACCAGCATGAATGGGCAGGACTATGACAACTGGGGTTGCAACCTCCCGTTCACCAACATCGTGAGCTGTGGACCCCATGGTGGGTGCTGCGATATCCACGATCAATGCTACGCGGACAACGGATGCGACGCCTCCAGCTGGTACAAACCCTGGCCGTTCACGTCCGCCGCCTGCGTGGGGTGCAACGCCGCCGTCGTTGGCTGCATGGGGCTGCTTACTTTTCTTGCGCCGGGACCGAGCGTATGCTGCGAGCTCGACAACTGCGGTGATCCACGCTGAGAGCGCGCGGGCTGCTCCCACGGAACCAGGACCTGTCTCGTACCCCGTCCGGCTTGAGAGCTCCTCCCGCTGGAATCGGCCGGGCGGGTGCGTCCACGCCCTCTCCTTGCGACCGTTCTGAGCATTCCGGGGTGCGCGGAGGCTCGGCGTGGGGTCCCACGGACGTCGGGCGCGACGTGGTGTGGTGTCATGGGGCGCCGCGTCGAGGACCGCCGCGCGCCGCGAGGCGTGATGCCGTGAGGGGAGGGGCCTCCCGCGGACTCACCGCCTCGGACGATCCCTCCCACAAACCGCTTGGCAGGATCCGCACCGGGTGCTAGCGTTCCTGTCGACGCGTAGCCCGCGTCCCCTATGCGCATCTGATCCTGAAGCCAACCGCTCTGTCACGCGGCCGTCGGGTCTGATCGCCTGGCGCCTCCAGGAGGCGCGGCGTCCCCGCGTTGCCGCGCGTGAGCAGCCATGACGGCGCCCGCGGGTCTCCCGCGCGAGCTTGCGCCGGGGCCTGGCGGTCTCATGGGACGGAGCGGGGCTGACAAGCGAACGGCCCGAGGCCCTGAAGGTCGTTGACCTGCCGGCTGCTGCCTCTCGCTCGCTCGCCGCTCGCTCGAAGCACCGGGCCGCGAGGTCCGTGGCGCGACGGGCTCGACTCGTTCTCTTCACCTGGCCGCGAGGCGCGGATGCGCCCTGGCGGCCGCGAGACACGTCCGTGTTTCGGCGGGAGAGGGCGAGTCGGGCCGTCCTGTCCGGACCGCGCGTGAAGGTGCCTTGCAGCGCGCCGGTGGAGCGCCCGAAGTGCGGTGATCAGCGCCAGCGCCCCTCGATGCATCGGTCTGTCTTCAACCCGAGGTCTCGTGATGAACGGAGGATGTATGCGAGCTGGTTCTTCGAAGGTGTCGTTCAACCTGGATGTTGTTCTTGCTGCAACGGGAGGTTCCATGGAAGAGCCGTCACGACAACGTGCCTGTCTCCCGGTCGAGGCCCTCGAGCTGGGCGCGGCCAAGAGTCCAGGGCGGCGCCCGCCGCCCCAGGGGCCGGCGCCTGCGCCGAAGCCCGCGCGCCGGGATCCCAGCCCGCCGCGCAGGCCGCCCAACCTGGAGCGCTCCCGGCCAACAACGATGATCATCCCGCAGCGGCGCCGCATGGGATAGCGCTGCCGCGGGGGATTGCCCTCTGTTGACGGACGCATCGTCAGGGCGCCACGGCGCCAGGGGAAGAGACAGGCCCCGACCCGGCCTCGTCCTCTCATCCCCCGGCGCCCTCGGCGCCCTGGCGGTTCCCCCCTGCGCGGCAGGGCCCCGCGTCGAGGCTACCGCGCGTTCCCGGGCGCCACCGCACCGCCGCGCGGCGACCGTGCACAGCGAGCCTACGGCGCGTCTGCGGGCGCCGCGCCGAGCTTCTCCAGCGAGCGCGGCGTCCCGAACCCGGGCCCGCCGAGCGCGGACTCGAGCCTCAGATACGCGCTCTCCTGCCCCGCGGCGCGCGCCGCGTCGAGGAGCACGTCGTTGCGATAGAGCGTCACCAGGAGCCCGGCCACGACCGACAGCGCGAGCACCGAGCGCTGCGCTCGCCCCATGCCGCGCGCGGGCGGCGCCTCCTCGGCCACCTCGTGCAGCGGCACGGCCGAGAGCGGCTGCGCCGCCGCCGGAGCGGGCCACGCCGACGCCGTGACCGCGGGCGGCGCGAGCGTCGCGACCTGCTGCTGCGATGCGTCGCTCATCGCCGCGAGCAGCACGGCGGGCGGCACGGTCGTCACGACCGGCGTCGGCGGCTCGCTGTCCATGTGCCGCGGCGCGGGCGCGGCCGCCGGGGCAAGCGGGTGTTTCTGGACCTGCGTCGGCTGGTCCGCCTCGTGCGAGTCCTCGTCGTCGATCCCGGCCACGATGCCGAGCGGCTGCCACTGGGCCATCCCGGGCCGCCAGACCTTGGTGGACTCGTTGATGATGTCGAGGCGGAACAGGTCGTCGAGCTTCTCCAGCGTGATCACCTTGACGTCGTCGGGGGCGATGGCGACATGCCAGAGGCTCTCACCCGGCTCGGGCGGCGGAGCGGGCGGCGCTGCGCGCCTGGCCGGAAGGGGCGGCGGTCTCATAGGGAAGTCCTCCCTGGGAAGCTCGATGATGCCATGGCGCGGGCGCACCTGGGCACACCAACGTGATGCGCAGCGTGTTTTCGAGGTGGTGCGGATCTTTCCATGGATCCGCCGGTGATCCGTGGTGCTGGCGAGTTCCTCGATGGACCGGTATCCTCGCCGCGATGGAGCGCGAGATGCTGGCACTCATGGGCGAGAACGACGAGGCGGCCGCGGCCCGCCAGCGCGCTCGCTCCCCGGGCGCCTCGGGCTGGGCCCGGGCGCTGCTGGCGCTCGTGCTCGTCGCGAGCGCGACGTTCGTCGGGGCGTATTACGTGCCGCTCCGTCGCGCCCACGTGCTCTTGACGGAGGAGCATCAACGGTCGAGCCAGAAGGGCAGGGAGCTCGAGCAGACGCTGGGCGAGGTGCGCGGGGAGCTCCAGGCGAAGACGGCCGTGGTCGAGAAGATCGAGGCCGAGCGGCGGCAGGCCGAGGCCGCGCAGAAGTCCGGGCGCGAGCGGGTCGAGGAGATCCAGCTCGTGCTCTCCACGACGCTCGAGCGGCACATCAAGAAGGGCGTCGTCGCGGTGTCCGTCGAGCGGGGGCGTGCCCTCGTCGCGCTCGCCGCGAGCGCGGTGTTCGCGCCGCAGACGCTCGACGTGAGCCCCCAGGGGCGACAGCTCCTGTGCCAGGCCGCGAGCGCGCTGGCGACGGGCAGCGAGGCGCCGATCCAGGTGGGCGCGGTCAGCGATCCGGCGCAGGTCGCGCCGCCCGCCTTGCAGCAGGCCCATCCGACGCCGTGGGCGCTCTCCGCGGCCCGGGCGGCGAGCGTGGCTCAGTTCCTCGAGGAGAAGTGCGCGATCGCGGGCGCTCGGCTCTCCGCGGTCGGGCACGCCGCGCACGACCCCGCCGCCGCCGCGCTCGCGGGGAGCAAGCTGCCGCCGGGGCGCGTCGAGCTCGCCATGGCGCTGCCGGGGGCGTCGCCCGCGAAGGACTGACCGCCGCGCGCGGGGGGCTCACCGTCGCGAGCGGAAGCGGAGGGGCCGCCGCGGGCGGGGAGCTCGCCGTCGCGCGCGGGGGGCTCACCGCAGCCCGAGCCGCCGCGCGAGGTGGTGCAGGTTGCTGCGGTGCATGCCGAGCGATCGCGCGGCCGCGGCCCAGTTGCCGTCGGCCTGCGCCACCGCCTTGCGGATGAGGTCGCGCTGGAACGCGTCGACCTGCTCGTGGAGCGGCGCCCCTGTCGCGAGGGGCGCCGGGGCCTCGTCGCGCTGCGCGGGCGCCGCCGGCGCGAGGCCCGCCCCGAGGGCGAGGTCCGCCCCGAGGTGGGCCGGCGTCAGCACCACGGGCTCGCCCCGTGGCACGCCCCGCGACGCCTGCAGCACCATGCGGAACAGCGTGTTCTCCAGCTCCCGCACGTTGCCCGGCCAGGGGCTGCTCATCAGGATCTCGCGCGCCGCCGGGGTGAGCCGCACCGGGCCGACGCCGAGCCGCGCGCGCGCCTCGTCGCAGAAATGGCCGGCGAGCAGCGGGATGTCGCTCCTCCGCTCGCGCAGCGGCGGCACCGAGAGGCGGTAGACGTTGAGCCGGTGGAACAGGTCGGCCCGGAAGCGCCCCGCGGCCACCTCCTTCTCGATATCGCGGTTCGTGGCCGCGACGACGCGCACGTCCACGCGCAGCGCGCGGTCCGCGCCCACGCGCTGCACCTCGCCCTCCTGCAGCGCGCGCAGCAGCTTCGGCTGGATCGAGGGCGGCAGCTCGCCGATCTCGTCGAGGAAGAGGGTGCCCTTGTCCGCGACCTCGAGCTTGCCTGGACGGTGGCGCTCCGCCCCGGTGAACGCGCCGCGCACGTGGCCGAACAGCTCGCTCTCGGCCATCGCCTCGGGCAGCGCCGCGCAGTTCACGCGGAGCAGCGGCTCGCCGCGCCGCCGCGACGCCGCGTGGACGGCGCGCGCCACGAGCTCCTTGCCCGAGCCGGTCTCGCCGGTGACCAGCACCGTCAGATCGGACGGACCCACGAGCGCGATCTCGTCGCGCAGCTTCTGCATCGCCGGGCTCGTGCCGATCAGGGTGTCGCCGCGCTCCCGCTCGGCGGCCCGGCGGAGGTCGTCGGCGACCAGGCCGAGCCGCTCGGCGCTCTGCTCCAGCGCGTCGATGAGCTGGCTCGTGCGCATCGCCGCGCCCGCCAGCGCCCCGACCCAGGACAGCGCGCGGGCGTCGACGCCGTCGAACGCGCGCGCGTCGAGCGCGTCGGCGGTGAGCACCCCGATCAGCGTCCCCTCCACCCGCAGCGGGAAGCCGAGGCAGGCGTGGACGTGCGCCAGCGCGGTGGCGTCCGACGCGAGCAGCCCGTCGAACGGATCCGGAAGATCGGTGTCTGGCGGGAAGCGCACCGGCGCCTCGGCGTGGCAGAGCAGGTCGAGCCGGGGGTGCTCCCGCGGCCGGTAGGTGCGCCCGAGCGCCTCGGGCGTGAGCCCGAGCGCCGCGAGCGGCACGAGCACGCCGTCCTGGTACCGCAGCAGGCAGGCCGCGTCGCACGGCATCACGCGCCGCACCGCCTCGAGCAGCCGCCGGTACCGATCCTCGGCGCCCAGCGACGCCGTGAGATCGAGCGCGACCGACAGCAGCGCGACCAGGTTGGGCATGTTGTTCAATTTACAACATCGTTGTTGATGTGACAACGAACGCGTTGTCGAAACGGCAACGTGGAGAGGTGAGGGAGCTCGGGAGGCTCGCCTGCAGGGTTTGCGTTCCGGCGAGCCGTTTTCGTGGCGCGCCTGCGCTTCAGCCCTCCGGTGAGCCCCCCGAGCTCCCTTCAGCACGCGACGTCGACCGCTGGAGCCGCCCGCGGCGGGCGCTGTCGGGAACGGCGCGCCGCTTGCTGGAGCGCTCGGCATCAGGTCCGGAGGCCCGGCGCCGCGGAGGCGCGCGCGGCCTCACGCGAACAACGAGGTCGACATGCACAGTCTTCGACGACTCTGGCTGGCGCTCGCCGCCGTCATCACCGCTGGCTTCTTGATACTCGGCTTCATGGGCCGGGAGGTCTACCGTCAGGCGCCGCCGATCCCCGAGCGGGTGGTGACGCCGGCCGGCGAGGTGCTGCTCACGAAGGACGATATCCTCGACGGGCAGCTGGTCTACCAGAGCATCGGCGGGCAGCAGGTCGGGAGCGTCTGGGGGCACGGCGCCTACCAGGCGCCGGACTGGTCGGCCGACTGGCTCCACCGCGAGGCCGAGGCGCTGCTCGCCCTCTGGAGCCAGCGCGAGCACGGCGCGTCGTTCGCGGCGCTGCCGGAAGAGGCGCAGGCCGCGCTCACGGCGCGCCTCAAGCGGGCGATGCGCGGCAACGGCTACGACCCGGCGACCGGGACGCTCACGATCTCCGAGGATCGCGCGCGGGCCGTCGCGGAGACGGCGGCGCACTACCGCGGGCTGTTCGGCGATGAGCCGGGCCTCACGGCGCTCCGCGAGAGCTACGCGCTGCACACGGGCGCGGTCCCGGACGAGGGCCGGCGCGACAAGCTCACCGCGTTCTTCTTCTGGACCTCGTGGGCGTGCGCCGCGGAGCGCCCCGGCACCGGCGCGAGCTACACGAACAACTGGCCCCACGAGCCGCTGATCGGCAACGTCCCCACGACCGCGAACGTGATCTGGTCGGTCGTGAGCGTCGTGCTGCTGCTCGCCGGGATCGGCGCGCTCGTCTGGTACCACGCGTTCCGCCGCGGCGAGGAGCCCGACCCCGCGGCGCCGGCGCGCGACCCGCTCTCGGGCTGGACGCTGACGCCATCCATGCGCGCCGTGGGCAAGTACTGCGTCGTCGTGGTCGCGCTGCTCGTGCTCCAGGTCGGGCTGGGCGCGCTGACCGCGCACTACACGGTGGAGGGGCACGAGTTCTTCGGGGTGCCGCTCGCCGACTACCTGCCCTACGCGGTGACGCGCACCTGGCACGTCCAGCTCGGCGTCTTCTGGATCGCGACGGCGTTCCTCGCGGCCGGGCTGTTCCTGGCGCCGGCCGTGGGCGGGCGCGAGCCGCGCGGGCAGCGCCTCGGCGTGAACGTCCTGTTCGGGGCGCTCGTACTCGTGGTCTTCGGCTCCCTCGCCGGAGAGTGGCTGTCGGTCAAGCAGCGCTTCGCGCTCGAGACGTCGTTCTGGTTCGGCCACCAGGGCTACGAGTACGTCGATCTCGGCCGCGCCTACCAGATCGCGCTCTTCGGCGGCCTCGTGCTCTGGCTCGTGCTGATGCTGCGCGCGCTCTGGCCCGCGCTCGCCCGGCGCGACCTCGGCCGGCACATCGTGCTGCTCTTCACCGGCTCGACCGTGGCGATCGGCCTGTTCTACGGCGTGGGGCTGTTCTACGGCGCGAAGACCCACCTGTCGGTCATGGAGTACTGGCGCTGGTGGGTGGTGCACCTCTGGGTCGAGGGGTTCATGGAGGTCTTCGCCACGGCGGCCATCGCGTTCCTGTTCACGCGGTTCGGGCTCGTGCGCGCCGACAGCGCGGCCAGGGCGGCCTTGCTCTCGACATCCATCTTCCTCGTCTCGGGCATCCCCGGCACGTTCCACCACCTCTACTTCAGCGGCACGCCCGTCTCGGCGATGGCGGTCGGCGCGAGCTTCAGCGCCCTCGAGGTGGTCCCGCTCGTGCTCGTCGGCGTGGAGGCCTACGGGACGTGGAAGATGCAGCACCGGACCGGGTGGATGCAGGCGTATGCGTGGCCCATCAAGTTCTTCGTCGCGGTCGCCTTCTGGAACTTCGTGGGCGCGGGCCTGTTCGGCTTTCTCATCAACCCGCCGCTCGCCCTCTATTACATGCAGGGCCTGAACACCACGCCGGTGCACGCGCACTCCGCCCTGTTCGGGGTCTACGGGCTGCTCTCGCTCGGGCTGGTGCTCGTGATGCTGCGCCGCCTGCGCCCCGACGCGGTGTGGAACGAGGCGCGGCTCCGGTTCGCGTTCTGGGGGATGAACGGCGGGCTCGGGCTGATGATCGTGCTGAGCCTGTTGCCCATCGGGCTCGCGCAGGCGTGGGCGAGCGTCGAGCACGGGCTCTGGTACGCGCGGAGCGCGGACTTCCTGCAGCAGCCGGTCCTGGAGGCGCTGCGCTGGATGCGGATGGTCGGGGACACCCTGTTCATCGCCGGCGTCGCGGCCTTCGTGGCGTTCGTCGCGGGGATCTTCACCCGGCGTCCCGCGGTGGCCGTCGCGGCGCCGCCCGCCGGCGGCGGCGGCGAGCCGGAGGCGGTGCCCGCCGCCCTGGCGAGCCGCGCGCAGATCGGCTGAGCCGCTCAGCGATGCTCCGCTGGAAGGCGGGATATCAGATCGATGCTCCGATCGCTCGTCCCGCCTTCCCGTCTCTCCCGTCCTCCTGATTGCTCCGGTGTGGCCGCACGGGGGCGCCGCGACCACGAACACGCTGCTCTGCTCGAAGAGGTCCTCGTCGCGGGGATCAGGCGCACCCGTCGGGGCCGCACACGGCGCCTTCGCCCGCCTCGGCGGCGGACGTGGCGGTCGCGTCGGCCCACGCCCGCGTGAGCGCGTCGTGGAGCACCTCCGCCGGCTGCGCGCCGGACACGGCGTAGCGGCCGCCGAGCACGAAGAACGGCACGCCGCCGATGCCCAGCGACCGGGCCTCCTCCTCGTCGGCGCGCACCTCGGCGGCGTGGGCGTCGCTCGCGAGCGCCGCGGCGACCTCGTCCGGGTCGAGCCCGGCGTCCGCGGCGAGCCGCACCAGCGCCTCGGGCTCGCCGATCGGCTCCCCCTCGGTCATGTAGCCGCGCAAAAAGCGCTCCTTCACGGCGTCCTGCGCGCCGCGCACGGCCGCGAGGTGCAGCACGCGGTGGGCGTCGAACGTGTTGCCCGGCCGCACCCGATCGAAGCGGAACGTGAGCCCGTCGGCGGCGGCGACCTCCGTCATGGTGCGGATCATCTCCTCCGCGCGCGCGACGGACGTCCCGTACTTCCTCGCGAGCCGCTCGGCGTACGAGACCCCGGGCTCGCGGACGCGCGGCGCCGCCGGATCGAGCTCGAACGCGCGCCACACGACCTCGACGGCGTCACGGTGCGGGAAGCGGGCGAGCGCTGCCTCGAGGCGGCGCTTGCCCACGTAGCACCAGGGGCAGGCGATGTCGGACCAGATGTCGATGCGGAGCGCCTTCATGGGGCGGAATGTACGGCGCCCCGGGACGCGACGCGAGCGCCCGCCGGGGGAGGAGGTCGCGGCTTCACCTCGGCTAGCCTGCGTTCTGCCTGCGTTCCGGCCGACGGTCCGGGGCGATCCGCGCGCCCCCCCTCGACGGCAGGCCCTGCATGGCCCCCTACGCCCATGCGTTCGCCAGCCGGCGGGCGCGCACGATCTCGGGCACGCACGCCGTGTACCGCGCGCGCCAGGCGGCATCGGGAATGGCCTCTGCCCGCGCTGCGATCCCGCGCATCGCCTCTCCCAGCGCCGCCCGCGCCTCGTCGACCCTGCCGCCGGTCCAATGCGCCTCCGCCAGGGCCACCCGCGCGTCGATCTCGACGTAGCCGCCGCCGCCCAGGCAGGCGAGCCCGGGCTCGATGCGGCTGGCCACGCGGGCCGCCTCCTCATGGTCACCCAGGTGAATCAGCCCGCGGACGAGCAACGCCGTCACCCAGAGCCGCCGCAGCGGGATGCGATCGCACAGCGCGTCCGCCTCGCGCGCGCGCCGCACGGCGCCGTCGTACGAGCCACGCTGGAGGAGCACCTCTGCGCAGATCCCGTGGGCCCAGCCTCGGTAACCCACGCTCACCCCCGAAGCGTCGAGCAGCGACCGGGCTATCTCGTCGGCTTCTGCCCATTTCGATGGATCCGAACCATGCGAGAGCAGCGCCGCCAGGTGCAATGCGGATTGACGTTGCGCAAACGGGATCGCGATGCGCTGCGCCAGCGCCACGGCTCGCCGCAGCGTGGCCTCGCCCGCCGCCGGATCGCCGAGCTCGGCCTCGGCCTGACCGAGCCTGTTCAGGGCCGTGATCTGGTCCCGGAGGTCCTCGATCGCCTGGAACGCCTCCACCGCCTGTCGCGTGAGCTGGAGCTGCCTCCAGGGATCCCGCTCGAAGGCGCGCACGTAATCGCTGCGCCCGACGGCGAGCGCCCCCCTTAGGTCGAGATCCAGGGTGGGCATTGCGGCAGCCAGCGCGTCCGCGCGGTCGAGCAAGGCCCTGCAGAGCTCGCGGCGCCCGTAGGTCTGGAGCAGCGATGCGGCGAGCGGCGCCCAGAGCATGTACTCCCGGCCCGCCTCCGCGTCCGGCTGGAACTGGACGAACCGGTCGACCGTCTCCACGAAATCGTCCTCTGCGCCGGCGACGAGTGACGCCCACGCACGATGAAAGAGCGCGATGCACGCCCACTGGCTGCCTCGCCCCATGAGCGGCAGCGCCGCGGCGCTCGCCTGCTGCCCCGCGTCGAACTCCGATCGCCAGCAGTGCGCCATGCCCTGCAACGCCAGAAGGTTACCGAGGATCTCCCCCTGCACGCCGCAGTCGATGCCTCGCTGCGCATGGGCGAGGGCGCCCCCGAAGTCGTCGCGATCGCACGACTGACGGCCCGCGCGCAGGTAATGGAACGCGGCCTGATCGAGCGCGCGCCCGCGCTGGAGGTGTTCGGCCAGCACCACGGGATCCGGCTCTCTCGCCCGCTCCAGCCATTCCCCGGCCAGCCGGTGGCCGAGCTCCCGATCCCCTTCGGTCAGCATGGCATACGCGCCCTCGCGCAGGAGCGCATGCCGGAACGCCAGCTCGTCCTCCGCCGGAAAGCGGCTCTCACGGCGGCGCACCAGGATCTCCAGCGCCACCAGCGCCTCGAGCCCGGCCGTGACCTCGCCCCGGCGCGCCTCGCCGCCGACGAGCGCCGCCACCCCTCCAGCCCAGCACACCTCGCCGAAGACGCTCGCCGCGCGCAGGAGCCGCCGGGCCTCGTCGTCCAGCGCCCCGAGGCGCGACTCCACCATGGCGACCACCGTCCCCGGCACGTCCGGGCCTCTGCCCTCCGCGGTCCAGCGGATCAGCTCTTCCAGGTAAAACGCGTTCCCCTCCGACAGGCGCACGATCCGCGCGATCGCCTCGGCGTCCGCGCGCGCGCTCAGCACGTGCCGCGCGAGCCGCTCGCCCGCGCGCCGGCTCAGCGCGTTGAGCCGCAGCGCGTGCAGCCGCCGCCCCTCCCAGAGCCTCGGGAACAGCTCGCGCACCTCGGGCCGCGCCAGGGCGAGCACGAACAGCGGCCGATCCGAGAGGTCGCGCAGCGCCGCGTCGAGGAGCGACACCGTGGGTCGATCGCCCCAGTGCAGATCCTCCAGCACGACGACCAGCGGACCGCCGGCGACGATCGCGGCGAGGTAATCGAGGAAGGCGGCGCGCACCTGGTCCGCCATGCGCTGCGCGTCGCGGCGCGCGGCCCGGAGCGGCAGGCTGTCCTCGTCCGGGAAGGCAGCGCCCACGATCTCGCCGAGGAACTCCTCGACGCGCCGCCGGTGGCCCGGCGACACCCGCGCCGCGATCTCTGCCGAGAGCTTCCGGCGCCGCGCCTCGATCGGCTCGCCCTCGCGAATTCCGCACGCGCTCCGCAGCGCCTGGCCCAGCATGCCGAGGGGCGAGCCGGCCCGCAGCGCGTCGCCGCGCACGACCCACACCGACACCCCCTCGTCCTGCTCCCGGAGCTCCCGCAGAAACTCCTGCGCCAGGCGCGATTTGCCCACGCCGGGCGGCGCCACCACCAGCGCCGCCTGCGCCGTGCCCTCCTCGATGCTCTCGGTCAAGAGCGCCCGCAGCATGCCGAGCTCGCGCTCTCGCCCGACGCACGGCGTGGCCCTGCCGAGGAGCAGGCGCGTCCCCTCGGCCAGCGGGCGCTCGCCGTGCAGCGTGAAGACCCCCTCGCGCTCCCGCACGTCGAAGCGCGCGTCGAGCAAGCCCGCGGCGACCTCGTCGAGGACCACCGTGCCCTCCGGGGCGGCGTGGCGCGCCGTGGTGCTCGACAGCCGCGCCGCCCGGTCGATCGCTGGCCCCATCGACCGCGCCGACCGCTCCCCCCTCCCCATGGCCAGCGTCACGCGCCGGCCAGCGGCGCACCGGCGCAGCGCGAGCGCGCACCGGGCAGCCTGCGCGCACAGGTCCGTCGCCGTCTCGGTGTCCGAGAGCATCACCACGACCGACCCGTCGACCAGGCGCTCGCTCCTGCCGCCGTGCGCCTCGGCCTCGCGCAGGAAGGCCTCGTCGCCCGGCGCCTGGACCAGGGTCGTGTCCCCGCCGAACGCCCCCACCTCGGCCCCCGCCGCGGCGCTCACCACGATCACCGCCACGGCGCGCTGCTCGCTGCTCGTGAGCGAGGGCGGAGGGACCGAGCTCACGGGCGGCCACGGCGACGCCTCCCCGAGCGCGCGCAGCGCGGCCGCCGCGGCCTGCCCGCCCGAGGGCCGCTCCTCCCGGCGCTTCGACAGCATCCTCCGCAGCAGATCGTCGAGCGCCGCGGGCACCTCGGTCCGTAGGGTGCGCAGGCGCGGGGTCTCGTCGAAAAGCACCTTGGTCAGGATCGCCGCCACGTGCTCGCCGCCGAACGCGGGCCTGCCCGCCAGGCACTCGAAGAGCACGCACCCGAGGGAAAACACGTCCGCGCGAGCGTCGATGCTCGCCTCGCCTCGCGCCTGCTCGGGCGCCATGTAGGCTGGCGTCCCGATCAGCACGCCCGAGCGTGTCATCCGCGTCGCGTGCCCGAGCCGCGCGATACCGAAATCGAGCACCTTCACGCCGTCGACGCGCCCGCCTGGCAAGAACAGATTGCTCGGCTTCAGGTCGCGGTGAACGACCCCGCGCTCGTGCGCGAAGCCGAGGATGTCCGCCACCGCGGTCGCCAGCGCCACGCACTCGTCGACCTCGAGCGGACCCCGCGCGAGCCGCGCCGCGAGATCCTCGCCCTCGAGCCACTCCATGACCAGGTAGGGTGTGCCCTCGGCGCTCGCCCCGTGCGCCACGTACCGGACCACGTGGGGATGCGACATGCCCGCGAGGATCTGCGCCTCTCGCTCGAATCTCGCCGCATCCTCCGCGCTGCGCAGCGGCGAGAGCTTCACCGCCACCGCATCGGCCGTCTCCTGGTCGTGCGCCTTCCACACCTCGCCCATCCCGCCCGCGCCCGCGCGGTGCTCAAGGCGGTAGCGTCCGGCCAGGATCGCTCCTTGCTCCACGATGGCAATTATCCGCCGGTACGACCAGGCATGTAAAGGGGCTCGCCCTGGCGCACCGCGCGCGGCGGCATCTCCCGGCCGCGGCTGGACGCGGGACGTTGTGGCGTGGTGGGGATTCGGGCCCATGTAGTCCCGTTCATCTGACAGGTTGCGAGAGCTGGTATCGCTCGTGTGCCCCCGACGCGGGCGTCTCTCTGTTCCGGACGAACGCCCCGGCGAGGCCGTGTGATCTCGATGCGAGGAGCTGGCGAGCTTGGCCGGATCGCTCGCGACGATTCTTGACGTCCTCGATTCGTTTCCACCGCCCGCGCCTGCCGCTGCCGAGAGACGCCTTCGGCTTCAACCCTATCGCGCCCACCCTCATCCAGGCGGCCACGACGTCGATTCATGGCGCCGCAGATGCAACACACTCAATGACCGCGGTCCTCGCCCGCTCCTCGCCGCTCACATCTCCCGGAGCCGCCACCCCAGGTACTCGGGCGCGGAGAACTGGACGCGCCGCTGGGGGAGCGGAGCGCCGCGCTCGTCGGACGTCGCCTCGAGGCGGCGCCTGTACGCGCCCTCGTCCGCGCCGATGTCGACGAGCGCGTCCACCAGCGCGTCCACGTCGGCCGGCGTCGAGTACAGCCCGAAGCTCGCGCGCACCATCCCGCGGCGCCGCATGACCTGCGCCTCGAGGTCCTCGTCCCCGTCCGCGTCGAGCGCCCACAGCTCGGGCAGGAGCAGGTGCCGCACGTACGGGTGCGCGCAGAAGCAGCCGTTTCGGACGGCGATGTTGTGCGCGTCGTTCAGCGCCTGCGCCGTGACCGCGTGCTCGATGCCGGAGAGGTTGAACGCCACGACGCCGCTCCGGGGCGCCGTCCGCGTCCCGTAGATCCGGAGCCCCGGCACCGTCGCCAGCCGGTCGAGCGCGTACTCGACCAGCGCGTCCTCGGCCTCGGCGATGGAGTCCATGCCGATCTCCGCCAGCACCTCGAGCGCCGACGCGAGCAGCACGGCGCCGACCACGTTGGGCGTGCCGGCCTCCTCCCGGTCGGGCAGGTGGGGCGTGAGCTCGAACCCCTCGGTCGAGACGTGCTCGACGATGCCGCCGCCGACGAGCCCAGGCGGCACGCCGTCGAGGAGCTCGCGCTTGATCACGAGGACGCCGGGCGACCCCGGGGCGTACGCCTTGTGGCCCGAGAACACGAACGCGTCGATGTCGTCGTCCGCGAGCGAGACGGCCCGGTGCGCGGCGATCTGCGCGCCGTCGACGACCACGCGCGCGCCGTGCGCGTGGGCGAGGCGGGCGATCGGCGCAAGCGGGTTGAGCAGCCCCGTCACGTTGCTCGCCGCGGTCACGGCGACGTAACGCACCCGGCCCGCGTTCTCGCGGAGCATCGCCTCGAGCGCGTCGAGGTCGACCGGGCCGGGGCCGTCGTCGCAGGCCGTGAGCGGGACGTGCAGCACCGACGCGTGCCGCCGGTGCGGCAGGTCGTTGGCGTGGTGCTCCATGAGCGACACCAGGGCCATCGGCCGATCGGGCTGCGCCGCCGCGAGCACCTCCGCGACGCGGTTGAGCGCCGCCGTCGCGCCGCTGCCGGTGAAGACGGCCGCGTAGTCGCGCGGCGGCGCGCCGAGGAAGCGGAGCACGCGGTCGTGCGCCCAGGCGTAGGCTTCCCCGGCGATCGCGGCGGAGAAGTGCGTCGTGCTGTGGGTGTTCGCGCAGTGCCGGAGGAACGCGCGGGCGCAGTCGAGCGTGACCTGCATGACGAGGGTGGTCGCCGCAGAGTCCAGGTAGCGCCGCCGCTTCCGCAGCCCGTCGGCCAGCGCGTACTCGGTGTCGAGCCCGACGAAGTCCTCGCGGATGCGGTCGAGCAGCGCGCGGCGGTCGGTCGTCCCGGCGCGCGGCGTGGGGCGGGTCTGTGCGCTCATGAGGCTATCCCTTCTGGATCGCGAACCGGAGCTGCTCGCCCCGATCTTCACTGCAGAGGAGCTCGTGCCCGGCGGACTCGGCGAAGACCCGGAAGTCCCGGAGCGTCGTGCGGTCCGTGGCCAGCACCTCGAGCACTTGCCCCGAGCCGAGCTGCGCGAGCGCGCGCTTGGCCTTGAGGACCGGGATCGGGCACGCGGCGCCCCGCACGTCGAGCTGCACGTCACAGCGGAGGGTCAGGCTCTCCATGGGGGTCCTCACGAGGCGACGACGACGCGCGCAGCCTTGAGATCGCCCGGGCCCGACGGCTCGGGCAGGCGAGGGGAGCAGCTCACGCGGAAGTGGCGGGCCACGTCGATCTCGCGCGGGACCACCGCGCCCGCGATGGCGTCGAGCACGGCGCGCTCGGCGCGGGCCGCGCCCGGGGGCTGCTCGAGGACGAGATCGAACGGGCCGCCCGAGCGCCGCGCCGCGGTGAGCTGCCACCGGCAGGCCGCGCCGCCGAGCGCCTCCTCGATGGCCTGGTTGAGGGCCATCTCGTAGATGGGCGCGCCGTCGATGAAGACGGTGCTCTTGCTCCGGCCGAGCACGCTGAGCGTCGGTCGGCCGCCCTCCCGCGCGCGGACCCGGACGATGTCGCCGATCCGGTAGCGCACGATCGGCAGCGCCTCGCGGCGGAGATCCGACAGCAGGATCTCGCCGACCACGTCCCCCGGCGGCAGGTCGGCGACGCGCACCGGCGCGGGCGAGTGGCTCGGATCGAGGCGCTCGCGCCGGAGCTCCTCCTCCGGCAGCAGCTCGATGAGGAGCTCCTCGAGCATCGGATCGAGCTCCCCCTGCTCGCCGGGGAGCTCGGTCGCGACGACGTCGGCCTCGACGGTGCCGTAGAGCGCCAGCACGCGGTCGACGCCCCAGAGATCGCGCACCTCGCGGCGCAGCGAGCGCGGCAGCGTATCGCCGAACAGGATCGCGCGGCGGAGCCGCGGGAACACGCGCCTCGGGTCGCCCTGCTCCTCCGCGATGGCGCGCCCGATCGCGAGCGCGACGAGCGGCGTCGCGAAGAGGGTGGTGACCTCCTCGGCCCGGCCGCTCTCGAGCGCCAGCTCGTAGTCCACGTGCGAGCCGTTGAGGACCGTCGCGCCGAGCCGCCGGCTCCCGTTGGCGATGGCCCAGGCGGAGATGCTCGGCGGCGGCGAGCCGAGGCTCAGCACGACGTCGCGCGAGCTCAGGCCCAGCTTGCGGAACGCGGTCGCCTCGTGATCGGCCTGCTTCTCCAGGTCGCGCTCCGAGTACGGGATGCGCTTGCTCCGGCCGGTGCTGCCGCTCGTCTGGAAGAAGCACGCCGGACAGACCTCGAGCTGCGTCACGTCGCACGCGAACGCGGCTCGCTCGGTGAACTCGGAGAGAGCCGCCGGCGTGAGGAAGCGAGCGTCCTCGAAGCGCTCGACGGTGCCGTAGAGCGGGTGGTCGCGCAGCGGGAGCGCCGAGGAGGTCATCTCGGCGTACGCGCGCCGCAGCGGGGTGGGGTCGAATCGGGTCGGTTGATCGGCGAGGGTCATGGCACGGCTGCCCTCGCAAGGGCGGTGCCACCTGCCAGCCCGAGGCCTCCGCGGGCGCGCCGCGCCGGATCGCGAGCGCGGCGCGCTCGCCCTGCGCAACCGCTCGCCGAGGTGGTTGCGCGATCGAGCAACCGGTTGCTCGCCCCTGCGCCGCTCGCCGCGTGTCCGCGCGATCGAGCCATCGGTTGCTCTGCCCCTGCGCCGCTCGCCGCGTGTCCGCGCGATCGAGCAACCGGTTGCTCTGCCCCTGCGCCGCCCCGTGCGCGGCGCCCGCTGCTCCCGCCGCCTCGCCGGGGTGGAACGCCGCATGCACTTCCCCGGGCATCATGACGCTCAAGCTCAACCGCCTGATCGACGACCCCGTTCGCGCCGCGCGCGCCATCGCGCCGCTCGCGCGCGCTCTCCGTGACGAGACCGAGCACCAGCGCCGGCTCCCACCTCCGGTGGTCGACGCGCTCGTCGCCGCCGGGCTCTTCCGCATGTGGGTGCCCCGGGAGCTCGGCGGCGCCGAGGCCGACCCGAGGACCTTGGTGGAGGCGGTGGAGGCGCTGTCCGCCGCCGACGGCGCCGCCGGCTGGTGCCTGATGATCGCCGCAGGCACCTCCCTCTCCAGCGGCTATCTCCCGTCCGCGGGCGCGCGCGAGATCTACGGCGACCCCGCGTCGATCGTCGGCGGGCGCCTCGTGGCGAGCGGGCGCGCGACGCGCGTCGACGGCGGCTACCGCGTGAGCGGCCGCTGGGGGTTCAACAGCGGTATCGACCACGCGACCTGGCTCATCGGCGGCTGCGTCCTCTGGGAGGGGGATCGCGTGCTGCTGCGCCCGAACGGCGCTCCGGCGATGCGTTACATGTTCTTCCCCAAGGCGGCGTGCGACGTCATCGACACCTGGTCGGTCGGCGGGCTGCGCGGGACGGGCAGCCACGACTTCACGGTGGAGGACGCGCTCGTGCCCGACGAGCGGTCCTTCTCCTTCGACGAGCCGTGCCTGCGCGCGCCGCTCTACCGCCTGCCGCCGTTCGCGCTGCTCGCGCCGGCCTTCTCGGCGGTCGCGCTCGGGATCGCGCGCGGCGCCATCGACGCCCTCGTCGAGCTCGCGACGCACAAGGCGCCGTGCGGCTCGGGCGCGCTGCTCCGCGATCGCGCGTCGGCGCAAGCCGCGGTGGCCCAGGCCGAGGCGCAGCTCCGGTCGGCGCGGCTGTTCCTCCTGGACGCGGTCGACGTCGCATGGGGCGACACGCTGGCCGGTCGACCGCTCACGCTCGAGCAGCGCGCCCTGCTCCGCCTCGCGGCGACGCACGCGAGCACGAGCGCCGCCCACGCGGTCGATCTCATGTACGCCGCCGGCGGCGCGAGCTCGATCTACACGACGAGCTCGCTCGAGCGCGCGTTCCGCGACGTACACACCGCGACCCAGCACGTGCTCGGGCAATCGCAGAACTACGAGGCTGCCGGGCGCGTCCTGCTCGGCCTCGAAGCGAAGATCACACCGCCGCTGTAGCGGCCGGAGGAGACGAGGATGAGCATCGAGCAGAACAAGCGGATCGCCCGCGCAAACTTCGAATTCTACGACAGGGGCGACCTCGACGCGCAGATATCCCTCTACGACCCGGCGTGCCGGGTGCACCTGCCCGGGCGCCCCGGGCCCATCGGCCGAGACGGCTTTCGCGCCTTCATCGCCGGCCTGCTGGCCGCGTTCGGCGACAACACCCACGCCATCGAGGATCAGATCGCCGAGGGGGATCGCGTGCTCACCCGCTGGCGCTGGCAGGGCGTGCATCGCGCGGAGTTCCTGGAGATGGCGCCCACGGGGCGGCTGGTCGTGCTGAGCGGCATGAACATCGATCGCATCGCGGACGGCCGTATCGTGGAGCGGTGGGGGCAGTTCGACATGCTGACGTTGCTTCGCCAGCTCGACCCGGGCTTCCGCTCGTCGCGCCCCGGGTAGCCCGGCGCTTCCGGGTGAACGGGTGCGGCCGCTCGTGTCGCCGGCGCTGACGCCCCTACCGTCCGATGCGCGCGCGGATGGCGGCGCGCGTCCACGACGAGCAGCGCGAACGCCCCGCCGTGGAGCCGCTGGTAGCCGCCGCCGAGGTCGCCTCATGCCAGGCCGAGAATCGGCCACGTCAGGGCCGCGCCGCCCCGGCCGGGGCCGCGGTGACGCTGCTCCTTCCAGGTGCGCGGCTACCCCAGACCCGTGCCGCGGCGCGAGCACCCGTTGCGCGAGCGGTGCTAGATTGCTAGCATGCTATCAAAGAGGCGCCGATGGCCGAGGATGTCAAGCAGTTCAACGTGTACCTGCCGACCGATCTCATTCGGGAGGTGAAGCACCACGCCGTGGAGACCGAGCAGTCGCTGTCGGCGATCGTGGCCGCCGCATTGCGCGCCTACCTCGACAAGCAACCACGGAGACGGAGCAAGGAATGACGACGACCGACGGAATTCAAGGGCTGCTCATCGAGACGCACAACTGGGGCAAGACGGTCGCGTTCTGGAGGGCGCTCGGGTACGAGCTGGAGTTCGAGACGGATCACCGCTCAGGCCGGCTGCGACATCCGAGTGGCGGGCCGTTCCTCTTCATCGCCGAGCGCCCCGAGGGCTCGCCGCTCCAGCTTCAGCCGGTGCTCGCCGTGCGCGACGCCGCGAGGTTCTCGCCCCCGGGCGCGGGCGGCGTGGTGCGCCCCTTCGAAGCACAGCACTGGAAGGTGCTCGAGATGCTCCTGGCCGACCCCGATGGCCGGCAGCTCAGCGTCCAGGCGCCGCTGCCCCGAGGCGCCAAGGAGGAGCCTCACGATGGCTGAGACGTCGAGCCCCGTTCCCGACAACACCGCCGTCCGCGTCGCGCTGTGGCGCGCGCTCCACGTGCTGGCCGATCCGGCGCCGCACGTGTTCGAGGACACGATCGGCCTCGCCCTCGCGGCGCCGGACGCCGACTGGCAGGAGCGGCGGGACATGAGCCCGTTCACGCGGCCCTTCCGCGCCTCCATCGTGGCGCGCGCGCGCTTCGTTGAAGATCTCCTCGAGGAGCGAGCTGCCCGGGGTGTCGCGCAGTACGTCATCCTCGGAGCGGGCCTCGACACCTTCGCTCAGCGGCGGCCAGGGCTCGCCTCCCGCCTGCGTGTGTTCGAGGTCGATCAGCCGGGGCCCCAGGCGTGGAAGCGCCAGCGCCTCGTCGACCTCGGCTTCGGCGTCCCGTCGTTCCTTCGTCTCGTGCCGGTCGACTTCGAGCGCGGCGACGCGTGGCTTCCGCGGCTGGCGGCGTCAGGCTTCGACGCGAAGCAGCCGGCGCTCGTGGCCTCCACCGGCGTCAGCATGTACCTCACGAAGGACGCCATCGCGGCCACGCTGCGCCAGATCGCGGCGCTCGCGCCGGGCACCACGCTGGTCATGTCGTTCATGCTGCCGATCGAGCTCGCGGACCCGGACGTACGGCCCGGGATCGCGGCAGCGGCGAGGGGCGCACGCGCGAACGGCACGCCGTTCGTCAGCTTCTTCACGCCGGAGGAGATGCTCGCGCTGGCGCGCGAAGCCGGCTTCCGGGACGTGGCGCACGTGTCGGCGGCGGCCCTCGCCGGGCGCTACTTCGCCGGTCGGGCCGATGGCCTTCGCCCGCCGAACAACTCGGAGGAGCTGCTCGTCGCGACGACGTAGCGCGGCCGCGGTCAGCGCTCGTGACGCCTCTCCTCGACGTGGTGCCGCCGCCGCTCCACGCGAGGCTTCTTCGTCGGCCTGGCCGGGGTCGCCGGCCTCGCCGCCGCCCCCGCCCTGACCGTCGCGCCCGCCTTCACCGTCGCCCCCGCCCTGACCGTGGCCGCAGGCCGAGCCGGGGTCGCCGGCCGGGCCGCGGGCGCGCGGTGCACGTGGCCGCGGCGCGCGGGGGCCGGGTGCACGTGGCCGCGGCGCGCGGGGGCCGGGTGCACGTGGCCGCGGCGCGCGGGGGCCGGGTGCACGTGGCCGCGGCGCGCGGGGGCCGGGTGCACGTGGCCGCGGCGCGCGGGGGCCGGGTGCACGTGGCCGCGGCGCGCGGGGTCGCGATGCACGTGCTGGCGGTGGTGGTGAGGGGCTCGGCGCCGGTCGAAGTCGACGCGGTAGTGGACCAGCGCGCGCGGCTCGTCGCGGTAGTAGACCCAGCCGTGGCGCGTCGGATAGTACCAGCGGCCGTCCACGTAGTAGACGTAGGTCCCGCGGTAGTACACGCGCGGGTAGGTCTCGATGTAGGCCGGCGCCGCTGCGACGTGAACGACCGGCTCCTCGTACACCGTGACCTCCTGGTAGGTGACGGGCGCGGGCGCGGCGGCCCTGGTGTGGACTTCCGCAGCGCACCCGGTCGCGCCGAGGAGCGCGAGCGCGACGAGCGCGGCCAGCACGGCGAGCCTGCTGCGCTGCGGGGCATGCGCGGTGGCGCTGCGGGACGAGGGTTCGAGGACTGCCACGTTCATCTCCATGGGGTTCACAGAAGCAACTGCGGTGCCACTCGGCGGCCCGGGCGGCCGGCGCCTGCGCCTGGCAGCGCGCCTGCTCCTGGTATAGCGCTTGCTGACACTTCGCGCATCGGCGCGACGGCGCCAGACCTGGATGAGACGTGAGCCGGGCGCGCGCCTCGCGCCTCGCGCCTCGAGGCAGCCGTGCACGGGCCCGCGCATCGCCCCGGGCGCGTCGGGCGATGGCCGCGATGCCCATCGCCTCTCGCCCGGTCATGGTGTCAGAAGACGTAGACGCTCTTGGGGATGAACGGCAGCGGGCTCAGGCCGCTCTCCGCGAAGACGGGGTATGGGTAGCCGATGCAGTCCTCGTTCATGAATATCGCGGCGGCGGCGCCGTTGGTGTTGTAGGCAGAGTGAGCCCTTCCTTCCCAGCCGTGCTCCGGGAGGTTGACGCACGTGCCCACCTGCGGGTTCAGCGCCCGGACGTTGAAGATCTCCCCGCCGTAGCCCTCCTCCTCGAAGAGGCAGAGGACGTTATCGAACGGGCACGGAACGGGGTCCTCCTCCTGCGCCGAGGCCACCTCGGGGAGCAGCAGGCCTGCCCCCGCGAGGAGGCCGACGCCCACCAGGGCGCGCAGGCCCAGGGAGGGGGACGGCGTGAGACGACGGAGGTTCTGAACGCGATCGAGCCAGTGCATGGGGTTTCCTCCTCCTGCCCACCCATGGGCAGGTGCTGCGGAGGCAGCAAACAGCGGAGGCTGCTCGTGCATTCCCGATGGCCACCGCGGACACTCCCTCGACCTGGCACGAGGTGATCGTCGGCTGATGAGCCGCCTCCGCGGCCCGCTTCAGGGGGTGCTGGAGGTCCTCGTGTCGCGGGGGATGGCGTGATCCGCAGCTCGACGTCATTCCAGGCCGAAGCTCGCCTTGATGGCGTCGAACTCCGCGAAGTCGTCGCTGTTGGCCCTGTACGTACCGCCCTGCTGCGTGAAGAGGGACGAGCCCCATGAGCCGCTCTGCGTCGGCTCCCAGAAGAACGTGCCGAGGCCTCTGCCGTCCGGCAGGTCGCGCATGATCTGATTGGCCTTCGTGCGCTCGGGGTTGTATTCCGCGATCGCGAACGACAGATCCGGGAATGTCTCGGCCAGGGTATTGAACGTGTTCTGCCACACCGCGGGCTGGCCCTGAAATGCCGTGTAGCAGGAGAGCCCGAGGACGTCGAACGCGACGCCTCGCGTCTTGGCGCTGTTGACCCACCACGTGACGCCGTTGACGTCCTCGGTGTTCTCGACGTGCAGCATGATCTTGATCGTGTCGTCGACCTCCTTGACCCCGGCGATGCCTGCCTTGAGCAGGGCGGCCAGGTTGTCCCAGTTCTGGTTCGTCGCCCGCCCGGTGAGGCCTTTCGGGTTGACGACCGAGTTGTTGCCCCAGCAGTCCGTGTCCGCGGCCGGCACATGGATCAGCATGCCCGGCGTGATCTCGTTGCCGATCTGCACCATGTCCGGGCGCGCGCCCGCGGTGACGAGCGCGGCGACGACGTCCTTCGTGTAGGCCTTCAAGAGGCCCGCCATCTCGTCGATCGACTGGGCGTCCCGCCAGGCCTCGGGGATGATCTGCTTGCCAGGATCGGCCCAGGTGTCGCTATAGTGGAAGTCGAGCAGGAACCCCATGCCCGCCTCCTTGATCTGCTTGCCGAACTCGATCGTGTGGTCCTTGTCGCAGTAGGTCTCCGACTTCGCGCAAGAGCCGCCGGTGCCGAAGGCATATCCGTACGATGTGCCCGGATCCACGAATGTCCGGAGCCGGATGTAGTTGAATCCATGGTTCTTCAGCAGCTCGAGTATCCCTTTTTCGTTTCCGTCCGTGTCCGTGTAAGTCGCGCCGTTGTCGATCGCCTCCTGGACGCTGGAGATATCAGCGCCCAAGATGAAGGGGGGGTCGAACGCGGGCATGCCGCCCATTCCGCCGGTCCCGGCGCCGCCGACTCCGCCGGTTCCGGCGCTGCCCGTTCCGCCGGTCCCGGCGCTGCCCATGCCCTCCGAAGCGGAAGAGGACGAGCTCGTTGCGCCGGATGCGCCTCCCCCGCTCGAGATCCCGGCCGTCGCGCTGCCGCCGCCTCCCCCCGAAGTGGCTCCCCCCTGACCAGCGCCGCCGGGATCATTGCCACCCGGGCTTGGCTCGGTGCAGTGACAGAGAAAAAATGGGATGATGAGCGCGCCAATCGTCGCGTAGGACGGTACGGTGGAGCGAAATGTGGACATCGTGCCACCATCTTACCCGAGCCCGACCGCCAGTGTCATCGGATGGATTCACCGCGGTCTCCCGGCGGAACGTACGGGTGAAGTGGCTCGGGCTATCGCCAAGCGCCGCCGCTGCGAGCGCACCTGGGAGTTCCAGCGCCGCGAAGACGCCGGCCGGGCCCCGCTCCGCGCCGAGACCGGCGCTCGACGCCTTCGGCGATGCCGTCCGCTCGCTCGACGCGGACGCGGGCGTCGCCGTCGCCGACCTCGGCGAGCGGCTCGGCCTGTCCGCGAGCGCCCTCAAGAAGACCGTCGACGAGCTCATCGAGCGCCGGGCGGCTGGTCGAAAAGAAGAAGCGGCCGCGCGTCGTGGCGTATATCGCGGAGGTCGGTGAAGCGGATGGCGCGTCGATCGAGAAAAACCATGGCCTTCATCTGGTTGTCCCCGCGATGACCCATGCCTGGCTCAGGAGGTGGCCGGTCTCCGGACTTCGGCCAGCGAATCTACCTCGTGCGCGCGAGCCACGCGCCGGACGATCCCGCCCGGGTACGCCTCGAGCGCGTCCCGCTCCTGTTCGCCCTGTCCGCCATCGATGCTCGCCGGAATGAGGACCTCTACGTCCTTCAGGATATCTACTGCGAGTTCACCCTCTGCGGCCGGTCGAGCTTGCACCAGCAGGACCACCGAGTGCTCCGCGCTCGGGTCGCCGAGCGGGTGCGACGAGCGCTGGAACACGGCGACCTCGTCGCATTTCGCGAGATCCATTCCAGCGCGTCCGTCGCGCCCCGATGCGCGGGAGCCGGCGGATCGCACGGCGCATCGACGGCGTCGCCGCCGCCCCGCTCTCCCGAGGCGGAGACGGAGCTCTCGTTCTACGAGATCGTCCTGCTGGACGAGCTCGAGACTCCGATCGTCGGCGTGAGCTTGCGGGTGAGCACCCCCGCCGGGGAGGTCGTACGGCGAACGGACGCGAGCGGCCGCGTACGCGTCGACCGCGTGCCGCCGGGTTGGGGAAGCGCAGCGATCGCCGATGCCGGGGAGCTCGTCAGGGCGCTCGCGGGCCGGGAGCGCAGCCCGCGCCGGACAGCGCCGTTGCCGCGGGGGGACACATGGCACGTGCGTGTCCCGGGCCGCATCGGCGACGCCGTGAGCCTCCCCGACGCCGAGCCCCAGAAGCTCCTGCTCGTGACGCGCACCGACCTCGTTCATGTCGCCCAGGCATCCCCCTGGCCCGCCCTGTCGCTGCTCGACCCGGCGGGGCCATGGCAGCTCACCCCCGCCGAGGAGCGCGCGATGCTCGCGCTCCTCTCCGCCGCGACGGGCGCAGAGGCCGTCCTGCAGCGGGTCGCACCGGCGCCCCCGCCGATGCGCGCGGGTCGTCCTGAAGGCCACGTTCACGGCGTCGTTCGGCGCGGTCGGCAGCATCGGCCCGATGCGCCATCCCGTGCTTCAGGTGGAGCAACCCTACGACGTCGTCGCGGGGGGAACGATGCTCCAGGCAGCGAACATCCCGGCCTACGTGAAGAGCCGCCCTCTCGTCGACACGAAGGTCATGGCCAACGTGAACGGCGCCGCGCTCGTCCAGATCCGGACGGAGTTCGTCCACATCACGCCGTTCTGGATGGCGTACGCCGCCTACGCGTCCGAGTACGTCGCCGATCACCGGCCCGGCGATCCCGAGCTCGTCGCCCTCGGCTACACCGGCGGCAGGCCGCTCATCTGGTTTGCCACCGTTCCCGCCGCGTGCGCCGCGCCGCCGGCGCCCGGGGTCGGCTGCCTCGTGTTCTTCCGGCCCGAGAGCTACGCTTACACGCGCGTCGACGAGGCCAGCCACTCGATGTTCGGGCTCAACCGGTATCTGCTCAAGCCGGTGGACGATCCGAAGGCAAGTTTCTGGAAGCGCGACCTCTAGGCCGTCTCGGCGTCATGGGCTACAGCGCCGGCGGGCTGTCGATGTGGGCCGCCCTCGCCAGCAACAAACAGCGGGTCTCCGAGGTGTATGCGTTCGATGCGCGGGGCACGCCCGCCAAGGCGGGCGCCGTGATCCAGTGGTTCAATGCGCGGAGCGACACGGTTCTGCGGATGAGCGGGGGCTACCAGCTCGCCGCGAACGAGGGGATCCGGCTCAGCATCGAGAAGCTCGCAGGTGGCCCTGTATCGCGGGTGACCGCGACGCCGCCGGACAGGAAGGCATATGCGGCGGGCAGCAATCCGCTCTGGGATCATGTGATCACCCACTACCCGGACTTGCGCGAGCAGGCCGGCTACTGGCACCAATTCGCGATCTTCGGCGGCTATGTCGCCGTTCCCGGCTCGTTCACCCTGACCTTTCTGCAGCAGTTCCTGCAGGACTCGCTGTTTTGATGCGCGCCGTCGTCTCTCCCGTGCTCGCTGCGCTCGCGGCGGTCCTCGCCGCAGGCCAGCCGGGTTGCCATCGAGATCGCCTGCCGCAGGGCGACGCCTCGACGGGGGCGCTGCCCTCGTCGGCGAGCGCGGCGGCGGCGTCGCCGTCGCCTGCCGGGAGCAACGCTGCGGCCGGCGGCGCCATGGGCCATCTCGATGCCGCACGCGCCGACGCCACCGGGGCTACCGGCCAGGGCGCGCCGCCGCCGTCGATCGGCGGTGCAGGGGCGGTGCGCCGGTGCCTGGAACGACCCCCGGCGCGGGTGCGCCGGCGGGCAGACCGTTCGACCAGGATGCCTGGCTGGCCGCGCGCGGCGTCGCGTGGCGTCCCGACGCCTCGTGCTGGTCGACCCTCGCCACGAGCCCGCCCCGGCGCATCCACGTGTGCTCATGCCACGAGGCGCTCAGCCTGCCCGAGATCGAGCTGATGGTGTGCTCGCGCGCGCGCGAGCCGGACGCCGCGGAGGGGCCGTTCGTGACGCACACGGTCCTCTATGCGCCGCGGGGCGGCGCGCTCGAGGCCGTGCTCGACGTGCCGACCGGCGCGATGCTCGACGACTGCCCGCCGCGATCTCCGATCCCTTGCAGGGTGGCGCTCGAGCTCCGGGTCGAGCGGGGCGCGATCCATCTGGAGGAGAAGTCGGGGGCCGCCTCCGCGTGCGGCCACCCGGGGATCATGTCGAGCAGGCCCATCCCGGGCGCCTCCGGCTGGAACAGCGCCTCCGGGCAGCGCGCGCGCGCCGCGTACCGGCGTGTCTGCGGCGCCCGCGGACGGTACGGCTGGGAGCGCGGCATGCTGCGCCGGGCGCCGTGAACCTCCAGTCGGCCCACGCGCCCCCGGGGGATTCCGGCGAGCGCGCCGTGCTCGCCGAGCCCCGCGGCCGAGCCGACTTGCGGCGCTGAGCTCACGGTGGCGGATCGGGGGCGAGGGCGAGCGAGCTCGCGGGACCGAGGCGCACGAGCGCGGCCGGCAGCCGCCTGTCCGTGAGAGCGAGTTACTCCGTCTCGCTCGCGGACAGCTCGATGCCTGGCACTCCACAGGCCAGGCGCGCACAGGAGGCGCAGATGCTGGCCTCTGGTCCGGCGACAAGCTTCGATTCTGTTTCGGTCTTTCCGCAGAACGAGCAGGAGCTGGGCACCGCGGTTCTTGTCGCGAGCGCGATCCCGCCGTGACGGGGGCCGAGGTGGCCTCCGGGGCCGGCGAGCTCCTCGACGACGGTCATTGCAGCATACATCGACCGGATGGCCTCGCGCGTCGCTGCAAGGAGGCCTTGCGCGATGCTCGTGGCTCGAACGGAGGCGGCTTGCTCGCACGCCGCCTCTCTGCAGCATGTCAGCGTGGACCGGCGATGGTGGCGCTCAAGAAATCCTGGTAGTGCGTCAGCGCCTTGCGTCCGAGGCGCAGGTCCTTCGTCGCACGCTCGAGATGCTCGGTCACGGCACCGCGTGCGACCTGGACAAGGTCTTGAACTGCCCTGATCTCATCATCGAGTGTCATGTCGCGAGCCTTCTCCCAGGCGTCGCGCTACCTGCTCAAATGCGAGGGTGCGGACCGTGTCCGGTGCCGGGGAGGCAGCTGCGCTGCCCGGTGTGGACCGCCACCGGTTCCGGGGAAGCAGCTGCGCTGCCCGGTGCGGACCGTGTCCGGTGCCGGGGAAGCAGCTGCGCTGCCCGGTGCGGACCGTGTCCGGTGTCGGGGAGGCAGCTGCGCTGCCCGGTGCGGACCGTGTCCGGTGCCAGGGAGGCAGCTGCGCTGCCCGGTGCGGACCGTGTTCCGGTTCCGGGGAGGCAGCTGCGCTGCCCGGTGCGGACCGTGTTCCGGTTCCGGGAGGCAGCTGCGCTGCCCGGTGCGGGCCGCCTCCGGTTGCCGGGGAAGCAGCTGCGCTGCCCGGCGCGGACCGCGTCCGGTTCCGGGGAAGCAGCTGCGCTGCCCGGCGCGGACCGCCCCCGGTGCCGGGGAGGCCGCTGCGCTGCCCGGCGCGGACCGTCTCCGGTACCGCGCGGACGTTACCGCGTGCCCTTGCATCTCCGGCTCGCGGGCTTACCTCATCGCGTGATCCCGGCCCCCACCCAGCGCTTGGGCCAGGGCCATGGGTCGGAAAGGAACCCGAAAGGAATTCACGCCATGCGCGCCGTCGACCGCCTCGATGCTGAGAACACGACCGTCGTCCCCTCCGAAGGTGGCGGAGGAGCCCCGTCCGGGAACGAGAAGGCCGTCGAGCAATCCTGGTCCGACGTCATGCGCCTCCTGGAGCAGGCGGCCGCCATCGCCGCCGCGCGTGGATGCGATCCGCAGTCGTTCACCGGCGCCGCCTTCACGGCCTACGTGGCCAAGAACCCGGCCTTCCGTCAGTGGCTCGAGACCATGCAGCTCGCCCACCAGCTCGAGCGCCTGCGGCGGGAGGGGCGCATCGGCGTCGCCTGAAGCGGGCCACCCCGGGTCGCCTGAAGCGGGCCACCCCGGGTCGCCTGAAGCGGGCCACCCCGGGTCGCCTGAAGCGGGTCACCCCGGGTCGCCTGAAGCGGGCCACCCCGGGTCGCCTGAAGCGGGCCACCCCGGGGTCGCCACCTCACCCCCCCGCGGCGCGCGCGGGCGTCGCGAGCCGCCTGCGCGCCTCCGGGATGAGATAGCCGCACCGCCGCCCGAACCACCGCAGCACGTCGAGCGACGAGACGATGCCGACGACCTTGCCGTCGTCCGACAGCACCGGCAGCCGGTGCACGCCCTCGTACGCCATGAGCGCCGCGGCCTGCCGGATGCTCGCGCTCTCGTGCAGCGTCACCACCACGGGCGTCATCACGTCGCCCGCGGTGGTCGTGACGGGCTCGAGCACATGGAAGCCCGGCTCGAGATCCAGCGGCGCGCGCTCGTCCGGTCGCGCGGTCACGCGCTCCGCCTCCGCGGTGTCGCCGCGCTCCTCCGCCGCCCGCAGCACGTCGGCCCGCGACACCATGCCCACCGGCCTACCCTCCGCGTCCACGACCGGGATCCCGTTGATCTCGTGGCGGACGAGCAGGGCCGCGACCTCGTCGACGGCGATCTCCGGCCGGACGCAGACCACGTCCCTGGTCATGATGTCCGCGAGCGGCGACTCCGGATCCATCAGCCCGCCCGGATCGCGCGGCGGCTCCTCCCTCGCCGCGCCGCCCGGCGCCCGCGCGACCGCCTCGGTGTGACAGACGACCGACGTCGTCTGCGTGCCCACGTCGAAATGCAGGGCGTGAAACCGATGGCACGCCTCGCACTCGCGCACCGTGGTCGACCGCCCCTTCACGGGGCAATGGACGGTCTCCACGACCGACGCCTCGCCGTCGCGCCCGACGACGCGCGCGCTGTGGATCGTGTGACGCGGGATGGGGTGCTGTCCGTTGATCGATCCAGGGGTGATCATCTGCCTCTTCTCCGCTCCCCCCTCGGCGTCCTTCGCCCGGGGTACGTCGACGGGGACGAGCACCGGCCGTGCCACGGCCGAGCGCCCCGGGATCCCGCGGTCCTCCCGGCCGCGCCGCGCCCGCGCGGCGCAGGCGCTTCGCGCCGGTGCACCGCCTGCGCCGGCGCCGCGGCCGGCGCCCGTCGCGCACCCCGTGCGCCGCGGCGAACGGCGTGCAGGCCACCCCGCCCCGCGCCGCGCGATGAGGCCGCTCCCCGGGCGCTCGGCGCGGCTGGCACATGGCGTGCAGGACTTCCTGGCGAGCGAGAGAGCGGGGCAACCGCCGGAGAGCGGCCTCATCGCGAGGCTCAAAGGAGGCTTCCATGTCGAGTGCAAACGATCGTTATGTCATCGTCGTCGGGATCGATTT
The DNA here is from genome assembly GCF_004135735.1 of Sorangium cellulosum. GTDB lineage: Bacteria > Myxococcota_A > Polyangia > Polyangiales > Polyangiaceae > Sorangium > Sorangium cellulosum_F. Next base: position 4,042,249 of record NZ_CP012670.1, read on the forward strand.
CTCGGAGCTGAGCGACCGCGCGCTCGACCAGGCGCTCGAGGCCGCGTGCCTCCGCAGCAACGCCGAGGTGCACGTCCTCCACGTCGAGCCCGAGACCTGGGTGAACGTCGATCTCCCGGCGGCGCCCGACCCCGCCGCGCGGACCGAGGCGATGCTCCAGCGGGTGCAGCAGCGCGCGAGCGAGCGCGTCGGCGCCCTGGGCAGCAGGCTCGACGGCGAGCGGCTGAAGCGCGTCGTCGTCCACTACCGCCGCGGCGCTGCGGGCGAGCAGATTGCCCAGCTCGCCGCCGACCTCGACGCCGACCTCGTGATCGTCGGCTCGCACGGCCTCCGCGGGCTCCAGCGGCTCCTGCTCGGCTCGGTCGCCGAGCGCGTCTCCCGGCTGGCTCGCTGCGCGGTGTGGATCGTCCGGCCGAAGGACCACGCGACGGAGGGCCGCGTCCCCGAGATCGAGCCGCCCTGCCCGGACTGCGTGAAGCGCCGGCAGGAGACGGGCGGCGCGCAGCTCTGGTGCGCGCGCCACGCGGAGCACCACGTGCGGCCGCACCGCTACTCGTACGCGACCAACGGGATCTACGCCTCGTCGAGCGCCCCCTACCAGGCGACGCCGGACAGCGTGTGAGCTCCCCATCGGGCGGACCCGCGCGCGCTCGGGCGGACCGGCGCGCGCTCGGGCGGACCGGCGCGCAGGGACCCCATCGCGCGCCGCGCAAAGCCCTCCTCCGACACGGCGCCGCGCAAAACCTCCTCCAGCAGAGCGCCGCGCCCGGCCCGACCCGGGAGGCGCGCCCCTCGCTCGCTGCATCCGCACCGAGCTCATCCGAAATTGACGGCCAGCATCCCGCGGTGATATAGGTAACCGTTTTCTGTTGGCGGATTTTTGTGGTGGGAGCCGAATCGAGAGGTGGTCGCGCGCGGCGTGTGCGGTGTGCAGGGGGGAGGACGACATGGAGCTTCCAGCGTCCAGCGACGCCGCGCCTCCCTCGTCGGCTCCCCGGCGGACGTCATGAGCCTCGGCGGATGACCTCTTATTTCGTCAGATGACGAGGAGAACGCATGCGTGTCGGACATGGGATGATCACAGCGGCGCTCGTCGGCCTGTTCGCTGCCTGCGCCGGACCGGTCGGCGGTGTGGGCGGGGGTCGGGATCAGACAGAGACACCGACGCACGAGACGGTGTGCGAGGCCCGCTGTGCCTGCGCGGGGTGCTCGGCGGAGGATGAGGCGCTGTGCAGCGCCGAGCAGGAGGCCGCGGGGGAGAGGGCCGAACAGGCGCAGTGCCAGGACGAGCTCGCCGCATACACCGAGTGCGTCCGCCTGGAAGGACGGTGCGTGGACGGCCAGCACGTCACCGACGCCTGCGACGACCATGCGGCGGCCCTCTCGCGCTGTCTCGACGCCGCCGATCCGTCATGTCCCACCGTAAACGACGGCATCTGCGACGAGCTGCAGGGCACCGGACGATGTCCTGCCGGGACCGACGCCGCGGATTGCCGCCCGCGTTGCCCGTACACCGACGACGGCGTCTGCGATGAGCCCCACGGCTCCGGACGATGTCCTGCCGGGACCGACACCGCGGATTGCGGCTCGTTCTGCCCGTCCACCGACGACGGCATCTGCGATGAGCCCGAGGGCACCCGCCGCTGCGCCGAGGGCACCGACGAGAGGGACTGCAACCGATCGAGCGCGAGCGAGTGCGACCTCCTGCGCGACTGCGGCGACGTGTCGACCGGGTGCACCGCGTGCGCGATCGAGAAGGGCTGCTCCGACGAGCTCGACGCGTGCTCCAGCGACGACGCCTGCATCGCCTTCACGCAATGCGCCGTGACCTGCTACGACGACGATGACGTCTGCCTCGGTGACTGCGAGGCGAGATACCCGTCCGGAGCTGCCTTGTTCGCCACCTACACGACGTGCGTGACCTGCGATCACTGCTACATCTCGTGCGGCGGCGCGCTCTCGTGCTGAGCCGCGGTGTCCCCTGGCCGGCGCGGTGAGCCCCGCCGCGCCGCCGGGGGGCGCGCGCCGCCGCGAGGGCGCGCGCCCGCGCGCGCCCGCTTTCGATCTGGACAGGCGGAGCAGGGCGCGTAGTGTAGTTGGTCGAGCGTATCGCACCGGGAACCACATGACGCAGGGCCTCGAGGCGACCCGACATGCCGCGGGAGAGGGCTCTCCGCCGGGAGCGGGCAACGAGCGCGCCGCGAGCGCGCGGCCGTGGTGGAGGCCGGGCCTCGTCGTCGACGGCCGGTACCGGCTCGATCGGCTCCTCGGCGAAGGGGGCATGGGCGTGGTCTGGGCCGCGAGCCACACGCTGACCGGCAAGCCGTTCGCGCTCAAGTTCGTGAAGGGCGGGGCCGTGTCCGGCGCGGTGGGCGTGCGCCTGCTGCGCGAGGCGAGGATCGTGAGCACCCTCCGCCATCCCAACGTCGTCGAGGTGCACGACCTCATCGAGCTCGATGGCGGGACACCCGTGATGGTCATGGAGCTCCTGTCCGGCGAGTCGCTCGCCAGGAGGCTGCTCCGCGAGCCGAGGATGCCGCTCCGGGAGGTCGCCGCCATCTTCCTGCCGGTCATCTCGGCCGTCAGGACGGCGCACGCGCTGCGCATCGTCCATCGCGACCTGAAGCCGGAGAACATCTTCCTCGTCGACGGGTCGAGCGCGCGGGTCAAGGTCCTCGACTTCGGCATCGCGAAGCGGACGGCCCTGGAGGGGCAGGACGCCCAGACAACGGGGCTCACCGACAGCGGGACGAGGCTGGGGACGCCCTGTTACATGTCGCCGGAGCAGGCGTTCGGCGAGCCCATCGATCACCGGACCGACATCTGGTCGCTCGGCCTGCTCCTCTACGAGTGCCTGTCGGGCGTGCTCCCCACGCGCGCCGACAACGCCGGACAGGTGTTCAAGATCATCGTGACAGGCGCCATCTCGCCGCTGGACAGGACAGCGCCCCACGTGCCCCGGGAGCTCTCCAGCCTGGTGAGCCGCATGCTGTCGACGGCCCGCGACGCCCGGCTCGCCGACCTGGGGGAGGTGGTCCGCGTGCTCGAGCCGCTCGCGCAGGCGGCGCCGCCGTGCCTCGACGCGCCGGCGCCCCCGGCGGCCGTGCGCTCGGAGCCTCCGGTCATGGAGCCCGACCGACATGCCGGGGAGGAGGGGGACGGCGTGGATCCCATGGCCGCGACCGAGCGCACCGACATCGCGGCGCGCCCGGCGCAGCGCCCCTCGGCCGGACGCCGCGCCGGCGCGCGGGCGGCGGCCTGGACGATCGGCCTCGGCGTGGCGCTCGCGGGGAGCCTCGCCGGGGCGCTCGCGCTGCGCGGAGAGCCGCCGCCCGAGGTCGCGGCGATCACGGTCTTGCCGCGCTCCGGTCCGCAGGCGCACGGCCTGTACACGGCCGCGCTCCAGGCCGCGCGCGACGCGAGAGAGGCCGAGGCGGTGGACCTCCTGCGGCAGGCGGTCGCCACCGACGACGCCTTCGCCGCGGCGCACCTCCGCCTCGCGATCCACGCGCCGGAGCTCGCCGAAGCGCGGAAGCACCACGCGCGCGCCGAGGCGCTGAGCGCCGCGCTCGACCCGGACGAGCGGGCGATCCTCGCGGCGATGGAGCCCGCGCTCGGCCGCGACGTCGCGGATACGGCGCTCTGCGCGGAGCGGCTCGGCGCGCTCGCGGCGCAGCACCCCGACGACGCGGAGCTGCTCTCCCTCCTCGCGCGCTGCGCGCTGCGCTCGGACATCCACGCGAGCGTCGCGGCGGCGCGGCGGATCGTCGAGATCGAGCCCCACCACGCCCGGGGATGGGCCGCGCTCGCGCGGTCGCTGCAGCGCCTGGGGAGCCTCAACGAGTCCGCCGCCGCCATCGACCGGTGCCTCGCGATCTCGCCCAGGGCGGCGAGCTGTTACGAGGTCCGGAGCGAGCTCCACAGCGCGCTCGGCCTCTGCGCCGACGTCGAGCACGACCTGCAGCTCATGCTGCCGGCGGCGCGCGGGAGGGGCCCGCAGATCCTCCGCAAGCTCGCGTCCTCGATCCATGCGCAGGGGCGGTCGCCCGACGCGGTCCGTGAGCTGACGCGGCAGAGCCGGGTCTCGCTGCCCGAGGCGGAGAGGCGCCATGTCTCGCTGCTCGATGAGGCGAACCTGAGCGCGTTCATGGGCAACTTCGCGGCGGCCGAGGACCAGCTCCGGCGTGCGCGCCTGTGGATCAGCGCGGACTCCAGGGCCCACGCCGACGTCGCCCGCGCGCTCATCGATATCGCCCTCGAGACCGATCGCGCGCTCGAGGCGGCGAGCATCGCCGAGACGTGCGTCGAGAACTACAGCGCCTGCGCCACGGGCTCGGCGGACCTCCTGCGGGTCATGCGGCACGCCGGCCTCCTCACCAGGGCCGAGTTCCAGCGGCGGCGCGCCGAGCAGCTGTCGCCGTCGCGCGCCCCGGGCGCGGCCGATCTGGCGCCCTCCGCCTGGATGAGGGCCCACGCGCGGTGGATCGGCGACCCCGAGGAGGCGGCGGAGGACGCCCCCGCGCTGCCGCTGGCCGCGCTGATGAGCCATCAGGTCGGGCACGAGGTCCACGCGGACATCGGCGCGGTCTATCACCTCGCGGGCATGCCTCACCACGCGATCTACGCGCTCCGCAGGGCGGTCACGACATGCGATGGGCTGGGCTGGCCGGTGAGGTACGTCCGGTCGTTCTGGTTCCTCGGTCAAGCCCTCGAGCAGACGAGGGACGTCCCCGGCGCGTGCGAGGCCTACGCGAGCGTGATCGCGCGCTGGGGGAGCGCGGCCCCGCGCTCGGTGACCGCGGAGCGGGCGCGGGCGCGGATGACGGCGCTCGGCTGCGGAACGATCGGGTGAGCGTCCCGCCACGGCGGCGAGGCGCGCGAGAGGACTCCGCTGCTCACCCGCGTTGCCACTCGGCCCCTCCGGTGAGCACCCCAGACGAGGCCACCGCCCGGTTTTTCCTGCGCGCGCGTTCCGGATCCGGGGTACCATGCCGCCGCACAAGCACCTTTTTTGCGAGCGAGGACAGCGATGGTGTCGGGCAGGCGAGGGGAGAAGCGGCAGGAGCAGCAGGCGTTTGCGCTCAAGGGCACGATGCCCGCCATCACGATGCTCAGCCTGCGGACGGCGGACGTGTCGGCGATCGAGCGTCAGCTCGCCGACCACATCTCGCAGATGCCGCACTTTTTCCTCCACCTGCCGGTCCTGCTCGACCTCGAGGCGCTCGGCGATGAGCTCCTCGACCTCGGCGCCGTCGCCGCGGTGCTGCGGCGGCACAACCTCGTGCCGATCGCCGTGCGCAACCCCACCGACGCCCAGCGCGAGCGGGCCGTGGCCGCCGGGCTCGGGGTCCTGCGGACGCCGCTGTCGCGCGCGCCGCGCCAGCCCGCGCCGCCCGAGGCGAGCGCGCCGGAGCGCGCGGCGACCACGCCGGCGCCCGGGCCCGTCCGGCGGGCACGGGACGCGGCGCCCGCGCCGGATCCGGTCGGCGAGCCGCCGCCCGCGGGGCTCACGGTGCGGCAGCCGGTGCGCAGCGGGCAGGTGATCTACGTGCCTCACGGGGATCTCGTGGCCCTCGCGCCGGTCAGCTCGGGCGCGGAGCTCATCGCCAACGACAACATCCATGTCTATGCCCCGCTCCGGGGCCGCGCCATGGCGGGCGCCCACAACAACGCGGAGGCGAGCATCTTCTGCATGAGCCTCGAGGCGGAGTTCGTGTCGATCGCGGGCCGCTACCTCATGGCGGACGAGATCCCCGACGAGCACCGCGGGAAGCCGGCGCGGATCTCGGTGCAGAACGGTGAGCTCGTGATCACCCGGCTGTGACGCGCCGAGGGGCGCGTTGCCTCGGGGCGGGGGCGCCGGCGCTCACGAGCACGGGCGCGTTCACCGCGACATCGACGGAGACGGGGCGGAAGGGGGATACCCAGGGCGGCCAGCGCCGCGCCGCGGGCCCACCGGCGCGCCACGGGCCCACCGGCGCGGGGCGGGTCACCCCCGCGCGGCGCGCCGGACTGGGCTCCTCGCGCCGCGCAACCTGGCGAGAACCTCTCAAGCGCGCTGAACGTTTGTCATACAGGCTCGCTCATGTGATCTCCTGTTGGACGAGATGGGTGTGGCGATCGGTTCATGTAATGTTCGATCCGTCGTGTTTAGTTTTGTAAACACTTCTGGCTCGTGTCCCTGTCGTTGCTACGGTCTCGTCGACCGGTGCTTCCTCTGCGAACGGAGTCGATCCTCCGACGGCGAGCGGAGCGATCACCTGATGATTCCATCGCGGAGCGGGACACCGGTCTGCCCGCCCGCGGCCAGGAGGTTTCCAATGCGATTGTGGCACATCACGCTGCCGGTTGCGCTGCTCGGGAGCTTTGTCTCCGGATGCGGCGACGGCGAGCTGGCAGCGTCGGAGGTCGACGGGGCGTCCCGCGCGGACGCCGTGCTCCGGTCACCGGGCGGGGGCGAGCCCGCGGGCGACAGCGGCAGGTCGGAGGCCAGCGGCAGCCCCTGCTACCCGTTCGAACAGCCCGGCCCAGCGGCGCTCCGCGGCTCCGAAAAGAAGGCGTTCGCGTGGTATTTCCCGCCGTATCCCGTGTCGATCGACAACCGCGATCCGAGCGGCGACTGGTATGCGCGCTGGCTGAGCCCCGACGGGGGGGGCGGAGAGTACGCCGACACGGGGGGGCAGCTCCGCGACCGACCGCTGTTTCAGCGCCCGCCGCGGCCGGAGTCGCTCTGGCGGCAGCTCGATTTCGAGGTGGAGATCCGGCAAGCCATCGCGATGGGGCTCGACGGCTTCATCCTCGAGATGTCCCACCGCAAGGTCCATTCGGACGACAGGTTCAACCAGGTAGGAAAGATGCTCGACGCGGCGCGGGCGGTCGATCCAGGGTTCCGCATCCTGCTCGGACCGGGGTTCCCCAAGGAGTCGAACGCCACGCCGGACGAGCTGGCCGAGACGCTGCTCAGCTACACGGGACACCCGTCGGTCTTCCGGCTGCCCGACGGCCGCGTGCCGATCGCCACGTTCTACCCGGAGCGCCCGGCGTCGAGCGGGGGCAAACCGCTCTCGTGGTGGAAGGCGCTGCGCTCGAAGATGCGCGCGCGAGGCGTCGAGATCGCGTGGTTCCCCGTGTTCCTGTCCCGGACGTCGAGGGACCGGATCCCGGACCTCGACGCGTGGTACGACGAGATCGCTGGATACTCCATCTTCGACGGGAAGTTCGTGTCGCAGGCCGCGTCGAACGCCACGGAGAGCGAGAACGCCAGGGCCCGCGGCCTGACCTGGGTGGCGCGCACCGGGTTCCAGGACATCCGTGTGCGCAAGGGGGACTACGTCGAGCTGAAGCACTGGGAGCCGTCCAACAGCCGTACGCTGCGGACCTTCTTCGATCATGCGATCAGGGGGGACGCGCCCTGGATCAACGTGGTCACCTGGAACGACTATGGGGAGACGCAGACCGCGCCGTCCCAGGCGCGCGGTTATGCCGTGGCCGACCTGATCGCCTATTACACGACCTGGTTCAAGACCGGCGCCGCCCCCGAGATCACGCGCGACGCGCTGTACTACTTCCACCGGAAGCAGCATACGAACGCGCCTTACGACAGGACCAGGCAGACCGCCGGCGCCTTCAAGATCGCCGCCGGACCGGCCGCGGAGAACAACGTCGAGCTCCTCGCGTTCCTCACGGAGCCTGGCCGCCTGATCATCACCCAGGGCAGCGACACCCGCGTGATGGACGTCACGAAGAGCGGCATGACCTCGTTCATCGCGCCGATCGTCCCCGGCACCACGCCCGCCTTCGAGCTGCAGCGCGATGGAGAGGTGATCGTGTCGCTCACGAGCGACACGCGCATCGAGCGCGAGGTCGTCTATCAGGACATGACCTACTACGCGGGCGGCAGCCTCGAGTGCGAGCGGCCTGAATAGGCTTCCACCGGCCCGTCGACCCGACCGCGGGGCCGTCTCCAGCTTCTTCGAGCACGCGCGATCCGAGAGGTGTTCGCCGGTGAGGCGATGTCCAACGTCGGGCCTCCGTTGCGTGCCGCCGCGTGCCCCAGCGCGTCGCCACGCGTCGTCGCGCTGCGTCGCGAGCACGTGAGTTCCCCTGACGGACGCGGTGTGGGATGCCGCGCCCGCGATCCCCCGTACGGCCGCTCGGGACAGCGCAGCTCCGCCCGGGGGCGAGCTCCGTTATCCCGGGTACCCGAGCCGCCTCCACCCCGGACAGCGCGGTTCGCGTCGACGGCGCGGGCCGCCGGCGCTCGCCGGACGCGGAGAGGCCGCTATGCCGCGCGAACGATCGCCGTCGCAGCGGAGACGGCCGATCGTTCACGCCCGGACCACCGCGGGATCACCTGCAACACACCGCGACAGGCCCGGTGGGGCAGGGACGATGGCTGTGCGCGCGCGCGCTGGAGTCGCTGGAACAAACAGCGATTCGTCCAGTGCGACTACCATGAAAGAACATCCCTGTCCCGAAATAGCTCTTGCGCTGGCGAAGGCGTGGAATAGCTTACCGCTCGCCGTCACGCGGAGCTCAGCGGAGCGCGTGACCGCGCTCGGGCCTTCAAGCGGCAGATGAGCTGGCGACGGACGTCGCCCCAGCGCATCGGCCGTTGTGGAGCTGTGTGCCGGGAGAGCAGACCCGGTGCGTGTTCGTGTGTCTGTGGTCATGATTGGAGGGGTTCCATGAAGAAGTCGCTTGTTTCATCGATCGTTCTCGCTGCTGCGACGCTCTCTGCCAGCGCGATGGCGCTGGATACCAACGAAAGATGGAATGTGGAGATTGATGTCCTCGATGAGCTCATCGGCATCGGTGAGATGGAGTGTGTGTCGAACCCCTGGGCCGCCGAGAGGAACGTCTGCGCTTACGCCTGCGCGGTCGAGGCCAACGGGTTTCCGCGGGACACCACCAACCTCTTCCTCCTGGAGCAGAAGACGTTCGGTCGCAATGACTGCGACGAGAACGCCGAGGTGGCGTTCAACACCATCCTCGCCAACGATCCGGATCAGCTGAGCAAGCTCATCTTCACGAACGAGAAGCTGGAGGTCAACGCCACGGTGCTGGGCGAGGAGAGGGACAACGACCTGTCCGGCGCCATCGTGTTCGAGGGGGTCGGCTACGTGGTCTTCGGTATCTTCTTCGACTCGATCGAGGATCAGCAATCGGGTGACGATGACGACGGCGGTGAGGAGATGGTCGTGGACGGGACGCTGTGACGGACGCCTGATCTTCGACGCGTGACCCGGAGCGCCGCCGAGCGGCGGCCGGCCGGGGCTCCCCGGGGTGCACACGGGAGCTCCGGTGACCGGCGGCGGCGCGCTCCGGTCTGCAGCGGAAAGGGAGTCGCCGGCGCTCACCGGCGGCTCTCCCTTTTTGTGCCAGGCGTCCGCCGCGCGACCACGCGCTCGCCGAGGTACGCCACGTGGAGACACGACGATGCAACAGCACAGCGCACGAACAAGCTACCTCCACCGGTTCAGGCTCCTCCTGCTCGCCCTGCTCGCCCTCGCGATCGCGGCCGCGGTGCTGCTGCTCGCCCGCCCCAGGGCCGAAGAGCGCCCCGTCGCGAGCCGCGAGGAGGCCCCGGGCGAGGCGCGGAAGCGAGCGTCCACCTACCGGAACCGGTCCATCCTGAGGGCCCCGGCGCCATCACGGCCGCGCGGGTCCGAGCGCCCGCGGATCGTCGGCGAGGTCTATGACACGGACGGCAACACGCTCGCGGGCGCGGCCGTCGTCGCGACGACGTTCGAGGTCGCCGGCAACATCCCCTCGACCGCGGGCGCCGTGAAGAGCGACGAGCGCGGGCGCTTCGAGCTCGGCCTGCCGGACGGGACGTACCAGCTCAAGGCCGATCTGGCCGGCTACGGCCCGACCACCGCGGTCGCGCACAGCGGCGACACCGTGAGCCTCGTCCTCGCGCGGAGCGGCGTCATCACCGGACGCGTCGTCGACGAGCGCAGGGAGCCGGTGCGCCGCTTCTCCATCGATGTCCTCACCGCCGCTCCCGACGACGTGCCGGCGCCGCCGCCGATGACCTCGAGGACGTTCGACAGCCCCGATGGGACCTTCCGCATCGACCAGATCCCCCCCTGGGGCGTGATCCTCAAGGCGACGGCCGAGGCGCACGCGCCGGCGTTCTCCGACGTGCTCTCCGTGAAGGCCGGTGGCACGGGCTCCGTGGAGCTCGCGCTGTCCCGCGGGTGCGCCCTCTCGGGGAGGGTGGAGGACCCGCAGGGCACCCCGCTGCCGGGCGTGTTCATCGACGCCGAGTCGCGCGTCGGCGCCGGCGCGCTGAGCGAGATGGCCTTGAAGTCCTCGGCCGACGTGCAGCAGACCCAGACAGGGGACGACGGCACCTTCCGGCTCGATCATGTGCCCACGGGCGACATCCAGGTGCGCGCCTACGACGGGAGCTACGCGGTGACCACGCTGGCCATGACCCTCTCCGACTGCGGCGAGGCGGAGCCGGTCCGGGTGGTCATGTCCCCCGGCGGGAGCCTCCGCGGCGTGGCGCGCCGGGATGACGGCTCGCCGATCCCGCACGCAAAGCTGACGCTGCTCTCCCGGTCCGTCGGCTTCGTGAGCGTGATGGCCGACGCCGAGGGACGCTATCAGATCGACGATCTACCCGCCGAGAGGGTGCGCCTCGAGCTGCGCGAGGGGACCCGGGCGGCCATGGTGTCCGTGAACGTCAAGGAGGGCGAGGTGGTGAGCCGCGACATCTCCCTCTTCGGCGAGGGGACCGGCGAGATCAGCGGGCGCGTCACCGCCGGCGACAGGCCCCTCGCCGGGGTTCGCCTCCTGATCGCCACCAACCGCGGCCGCAAGCAGGGCTTCGAGCGCTACATGCCGGTGACCGACAGGGACGGCAGCTTCCGCGTGCCCGCCCTCGCCGCGGGGGGGTACGTGGTCACCGCCATGACGACCTCGGTGGGCCAGGGCGTCCACGTCGAGGAGGGCCGCGTCGCGACCGTGAACCTGGACGTGACGCCGAGGCCCGCCGCCGAGGACACGAACTGAGCCGCCGCCCTGGTCCGGCCGGGTGGAGGGGCGCTCCTGGGGGCTCCCCGGAGGGGCTGAAGTGCAGGCGAGCCACAAAAGGGGCTCGCCGGAACGCAAGCCCCGGAGGGGAGCCCCCAGGAGCGCCCCTCCACCCGGTCGGGGCCGTCACCTCGGCCGGATCTCGGTGAGCACGAGCAGGTACTCCGGCGGGTTGTTCGGCGTCAGCTTGGCATACGGGTTCTGCTGGGTGGGGAACCCCGTGAATCGCTTGGAGTTGTACTCGCCCCACGACGGGTTCTTGAAGAGCGGGATCACCGGCGCCGCCTCCACGAAGATCCTCTGGATCGCGTCGAGGATGCGCTTCTGCTCGGCCGGATCCGTCGCGGCCTCGAACTGGTGGAACAGCGGGTCGGCCTGCTTGGCCCCGAAGCGGTGCCAGTTGCGCGCGCTCATCTCGCCGACGGGCTTCACGAGCTCCGTGCCCATGAGATCGCGGTAGAAGTTGTAGGGGGTGGGCTCGACCGTGGTCCAGCCCATCGACACGTCGAACGTGCCCTTCTGGAGCGCCTCGAAGAACGCGCTGAAGTCGTACGTCCTGAGCGAGGCGTCGAGGCCGATCTGCTTCAGGTTCTGCGTGATGATCTGGACCGCGCGGACCCAGTCGGACCAGCCGGTCACGACGTTGATGTCGAAGCGTATCGGCTTGCCGCCCCTCATCCGGATGCCGTCGGGGCCCCTCGGATAGCCCGCCTCGTCGAGGATCTTGTTCGCCCGGGCCACGTCGAGCTTCACCCAGTCGCCCGCGGCCACGGCCTCCTCGTTGCGGAAGCGTTCGTAGGAGTCGTCCAGCCCGGTCGCGTCCGCGCCGTGCGTGTAGTTGTTCGCCGCGATCTTGACGATCTGCTCCCGGTCGATGGCCATGCTGATCGCCTTGCGCACCCGCACGTCGTCGAACGGCTTCCTCGTGCTGTTCGGATAGAGCGTGGCCGTGCCGCCCACGAGCGGGAACCAGTAATGATGGTGCGTCGGATCCTTGGCGACGAACGTCTTCTCGATGTCGGGGACGAAGGCGCCCGCCCAGTCGACCTCGCCGCTCGTGAGCGCCAGGCTGACCTGATCGTTGCTGGGGTACGCCGGGAAGCGCAGCCCGTCGACCGCCGGCTTGCCCTTCTGCCAGTAGTTCGGGTTCCGTCCGAGCTCGTAGATCTGGTTCTGGAAGACCTTCACCTCGGTGAACGGCCCTGTCGCCACGGGGTCCTCGTTCGCGTACGTGACCGGATCCGCGACGTCCTTCCACTTGTGCTCGGGCACGATCGGCTGGTGTCCGATGTAGCTGAGCCCGGGGACATAGGGCCGCTTCAGCGCGAACTCGACGGTGGAGGCGTCCCTGGCCGTCACGGCGCCGACGAACTTCCAGACGCCCGAGAGGTCGAGCGCCGGGTGCTTCTTGAGCAGCCCGAACGTGAACGCCACGTCCTTCGCCGTGAACGCCTCGCCGTCGGACCACTTGACGTCGGGGCGGATCGTGAAGGTGAGCTTCGTGTTCTGCTCGCTCCACTCGTACCGGGTCGCGAGCCACGGCGTGTACTCGTTCCTCATCGTGTTGTAGATGAGCATCGGCTCGTAGATGCCGGCGACCGTCGGGAAACGCACGTTCCCCTCGGCGAGCAGGGGGTTGAAGTTGCGCACCCACGTGGCCTGCTGCTCCCTGGCGATGGTGACCATCGCGGGGCCCTTCTGCGCGGGCTTCGCCGCGGACGCGGCCGTCGCGGCGCCGTCGGGCGCGCCGGAGGCGGTCTGGGCTCTCTCCTTGGAAGAGCAGCCCGCCGCGGCGCCCGCGGACAGGATCAGCGCCGACAGGACGAACCCGCGGCGGCGCATCGAACGACTCGTCTTCAGCATAGGCCTCTTCACGCGGGCGACCCCGGCCCCCCGCCACGCTCCCTCTCGGTGACAGCACGCGGCGCCGTCGCCCGGCAGAGCGGCACAACCAAGGAGTCGCTGCCGCAACACCCCCCTGCCGGACACGACAATCCTTGGCGCCACGTTATCGGTGGACGCACGCGCGTGTCAAATTCGACAAACCTACAAGTATTCCGTCATTGCCGCGCACCTCGCCGCCGGGAGCTCCGTCGCGGGGGTGGGTCGGGCAATTGCCTACATGTAGGGAACTTGGAACCGTGAGGCCGACCGGGCTACGCTCCGAAATTTCGCCGCCAAAAAGTTGTTCGTCCGTTTCGTGATGGCGTACCCCTCCGAGCGCGTCCCCGGCCTCGATGGATTCGGGCAGGCGCCGAGCTCTCAATCCCTGTCGACGGCGCCGATCGGACGCCGGGAGACGAGCACCCGAGCGGGCTCGGCCAACGGACAGCCACGTCGTTCGAACCAAAAGGAGGTTCCTGGTGTCAAAGGTAGTCGTCGTCACCTCGGGCAAAGGCGGAGTCGGCAAGACCACCACGACCGCTAACCTCGCGTCCGGCATCGCGGCGCTCGGGTACAAGACGGTTGCCATCGACTTCGACGTGGGCCTCCGCAACCTCGATCTCGTGATGGGGTGCGAGCGCCGCGTGGTCTACGACCTCGTCAACGTCCTCCGCGGCGAGGCGACGCTCCGTCAGGCGCTGATCCGTGACAAGCGGATCGAGACCCTGTACGTGCTCCCCGCGTCGCAGACGCGCGACAAGGACGCCCTCAGCATGGAGGGCGTCGGGCGCGTCCTCGACGAGCTGCGCGCCTCCGGCTTCGATTACATCTTCTGCGACTCGCCCGCGGGCATCGAGTGGGGCGCCCAGATGGCGATGTACTTCGCGGACGAGGCGATCGTGGTCACGAACCCCGAGGTCTCCTCGGTGCGGGACTCGGACCGCGTGCTCGGCCTGCTCGACGCGAAGACGCGCAGGGCCGAGCTCGGCGAGGAGCCGGTGCGCACGCACCTCCTCCTCACGCGGTACGCGCCCGCGCGCGTCGCCCGGGGCGAGATGCTCGCGCACAAGGACGTCCTGGAGCTCCTCGGCATCCCGCTGCTCGGCGTGATCCCGGAGTCTCAGGCGGTGCTCCAGGCGTCCAACGCCGGGACGCCGGTGGTGCTCGATCCGACGAGCGACGCGGCGCAGGCCTACCTCGATGTGGTCCAGCGCTTCCTCGGCGAGGAGCGCCCCCACCGGTTCCTCGATCCGGTCAAGAAGGGCTTCTTCAGCCGGATCTTCGGCGGCCAGGCGGCCACCGCCTAGGAGGGCGAGCCATGTCGATCATGGATTACTTCCGTAGATCGCAGCCGAAGTCGGCGACGGTCGCGAAGGAGCGGCTGCAGATCATCGTGGCGCGCGAGCGGGTGCGCCACACCGGCGAGCCGGACTACCTGCCGCGGCTGAAGCAGGAGCTGCTCCAGGTCATCTCGAAATACGAGCGCATCGACCTCGATCAGGTGAGCGTCAACGTCGAGCGGAGCGGCGACTGCGACGTGCTCGAGCTGAACGTCGTCCTCTCCGAGTCCGAGCGCGCCGCCCGCGCCGCGTCGCGCGGCCTCGCCGCCGCGCGCAACTTCTGAGGAGGCCCGCCGCGATCGAGCGCGGCGGCCTCAGAAGCGCCAGGTCGCCGAGATCACCCTGTCGCTCACGGACACGCTCGACGGGGCGAGGCGCGCGCGCTCGACCTTCGCGGGGGCCGCGTGGAACAGGAGGGGGACGAGGACGCCGCTCAGCGTGCCGACGACGGCGCCCGTGATCACGTCGGTGAAGTAGTGTCGGTCGGCGGCGATCCGCAGGTATCCGATGCCGGCCGCGATGGGGAGCCCCCCCGCCCAGACCCAGGGCGCGTGGCGGTAGCCGCGCAGGCTGGCGACCATGCCGCTCGACACGGCGATGGCGAACGAGAAGTTCGTGTGCGCGGAGAAGAACGAGACGTTGTTGTCGCTCGGCTTCGTGACCTCGTCCGAGCGGTAGTGCACGAAGGGGCGCTCGCGGGCCACCGCGAACTTGACGAGCTGGGTCGTCATCGAGGCCACGAAGGTCGCCTCGGCGATGAGCAGTGAGTTGATCCACGCCTCGTCCAGGCGATCATCGAGGCCCGCCGCCAGCGCGTTGAGCCCGAGGGCCGAGGCGGGGCTGACCACGTAGCCGAGGACGTCGCTCGCGGTGTTGGCGGCCGTGGGGTCCGCCCACCGGAGCGACCGCGCGGCGCCGTCGAGGCCGTTCAGCGCGTCGGAGCCGTCGCCGTCCCGATCGCACCAGCCGCAGCGATCCGCGGCGAGCACCTCCTGCCCGAGCTGCGTGCCGAGCCAGAGGGTCCCCGCGGCGATGGTGATCCCGAGGTCGAGGGGGAGGTTGTACGTGATGCGATCGCCGGCCGCCGGCTCGCCGGCCTCGCCGGCCTCGCCGGCGCGCGCGGTCAGCGCGAGCGCGAGCGCCAGCGGCGCGGCGATCGCGGCCGCGCCGCGCCGGCGGGCCCGGCCGGGGCGCCGGCGGCGGCGAGGTGGAGGTGCTCTGTCAGCGACGGGACACGCGGGCTGCGGGCTCATGGGGCGCGCAGGATACTACGGAGGTGGCGCCCGGGGAGCCCGCCGCCCCGACCCGCGCTCGCCGGCCGGCGCGCTACCTCCCGCGGAACAGCTCGAGGCACCGCGCGCCGAGCACGCCGCCGAGCAGGTCGAGCGGCGCGCCGGACCGCGCGTTCATCCACGCGGCGGCCACGACCAGCTCGCGCTGCGCGCCGCCGGTCGCGCGCGTGACCTCCTGCATCGTGCAGCCGAAGACGACGCGGCTGACCCGCGCGAGCCAGGCCGCGGTGAAGCACATCGGGCAGGGCTCCACGGTCGTGTACAGCGTGGTCCCCCGGAGGTCCGGCCCGGCGGCCGCGCAGGCGCGCCGGACCGCGCCCACCTCGGCGTGCCACGTCATGTCGCGCCGGCCGTTCACCTCGTCGGTCGCCTCGGCGAGGATCGCGCCGTCCGGAGCGACGACGAGCGCGCCGAACGGCGGCTCGCCCGCCGCGAGCGCGCCGCGCGCGAGCTCCAGCGCCCGCGCCATGAGCGCCTCGTCGCTCACCGGACGAACCCCGGATCGAGCAGCGACTCCGGCGCCGGGGCCTTCTTGACGAGCCTCGATTGCGCCGCGAAATCGACCACGTACTTCATCGTGGCATACACGGGCCCGGGCCTGTCCGCCGTGCCGAAGAGCTGCTTGTTCTCGGCCAGGCCGTAGATCTTGTCGCCGTCCAGCATGCGCTTCACGTCCTCGGCCGGAGCGTTCAAGTACTTGCCGACGATGGGGAGCGCCTTGTCGGGGTCGCTCCGCAGGGAGCGGACCCCTCGGTCGATGGCGCCGAGGAACTTCGCGTACGCGTCCTTCCCCTCGGCGAGCCTGGAGCGGCGCACGGCCACCGAGTCCGCGATCGTGTCGGGGACGCTGGCGCTGCTGAAGATCACGTGACCCCCGCCCTTGGTCGCCTTGGTGATCCACGGCTCCCAGGTCACCGCCGCGTCGACCTTCCCGGCCACGAACGCGGCGCCGGCGTCGTCCGCGCTCATGCTCGTGATCTTCACGTCGTCCGCGCGGAGCCCGGCCTTCTCGAGGCCCAGGAGGAACAGCATGTGGTTGACCTCGCCGAGCGTGAGGGCGACGGTCTTGCCCTTGAGATCGGCCATGGAGGCGATGCCCTCTCGGGCCACCACCGCGTCCGCGCCGTTCGAGCTGTCGATCAGGGCGATGGCCACGATGTCCGTGTCGCCGTTGCCGTTCACGACGGCGAGGTTCTGCAGCGTCGTGAGGCCGATGTCGAGCTGGCTCGACGCGAGCGCCGCGAGCGTGTCCCCGGGGTTCGAGAACGGCTTGAGCCCGACGTCCAGCCCCGCCTCCTTGAAGTACCCGAGCTCGTTCGCGAGGAACACGCCCGCATAGCCGATCCACAGGTCGTGCCCCACGGTGAGCTTCACCGGCGCGGCGGGCGGCGCGGGCGCCTTCGCGTCCCCGGCGCGCTGATCCGGCCCGGCGGCGGCCCCGGCGCCGCGGGCCGCCGGCTCCTTGTTCGAGCAGCCCACGGACAGGGCGAGACAGGCGAGGGCTGCCCCGAGCTCTCGCAAGACGGTTCTTCGGTTCATGATCCCCCTTCTGGTTGTGTGCTGGTGAGCCCGGAGAGCCAACGGTCGCGCTGCGCCTCGGAGCGCGCGCTCCCGAAGAGGAGCGCCAGGAGCTCTCGCTTGAGGCGCAGGAACGCGTCATCGAGCTTGAGCTCCGGCGCGCGCGCCTCCCGCGGGAAAGGCACGTGGACGCTGGCCAGGACGCGGCCGGGCCGCCCGGAGAAGACCACGACGCGGTCGGACAGGAGCAGCGCCTCGTCCACGTCGTGCGTGACGAACAGCGTCGTGATGCGGTGGCGCCGGATGAGGTGCAAGAGGAGCTCTTGCATCTGCTCGCGCGTCTGGGCGTCGAGCGCGCCGAACGGCTCGTCCATGAGCAGCACCTCGGGCTGCGCCACGAGCGCGCGCGCGAGGGCCGCGCGCTGCTGCATGCCGCCGCTCAGCTCCCCGGGGTAGCTGTCGCGGAAGTCCCACAGCCCGACCAGGCGCAGGAGGCCCTCGACGCGGGCCGCCTGCCGGTCCGGGGCCGCCGCGAGCCCCCTCGCGCGGCTCCTCGCGAGCGTCAGCGGAAAGCGGACGTTCTCCCGCACGCTGAGCCAGGGAAACAGCGTCTGCTGCTGGAAGACGAGGCCGAGCTCGGCGCCCGGGCCGAGCACGGGCTCGCCGTCGAGGGCGACGCCGCCGGTGGTCGCCGGCTCGAGCCCGGCGGCGATGTGCAGGAGCGTCGATTTGCCACACCCGGAGGGGCCCACCAGGCTGACGAACTCGCCCTCGCTCGCGTCCAGATCGATCGCGGAGAGGGCGCTCGTCTCGCCGCGCCGGCCCGCGTAGGATTTGGTGACGCCGCGGATGGATAGCTTCATGGCCCGCCCCCCGGCGCCCAGCGGAACAGCCGGCGATGCGCCACGCGGAACACCCAGTCCAGGCCGAGGCCCAGGAGCCCGAGCACCACCAGATAAGCATAGATGCTCGGCGTCTGGATGAAGCGATAAAAACGCAGGATGCGAAAGCCGAGCCCCTCCGTCGCGGCCACGAGCTCCGCGACGACGACGTAGCTCCAGGCCCACCCGTTGCACATCCGCAGCGCGCTCCAGATCCCGGGGAGGGCGGCGGGGGCCATGACGCGCCAGACGATCTCACGCCGCGTCGCGCCCAGGCTCTGGCTGATCTGGACGAGGGGCGCCGGCACCCGCCGCACCTCGTCCGCGGTCATGAGCAGGAGCTGAAAGAAGGTGCCCAGGAACACGAGGAGCACCTTCGCGCCCTCGCCGATGCCGGCGACGATCATGACGAGCGGGATGAGCGCCGGCACCGGGACATAGCGGAGGAACTCGGTCGGCGGCTCGAGCAGCGCGGCGACCGAGCGGAACGCGCCGGCGAGCACGCCGAGCGGGACGGCCAGGACCGCGGCGGCGACGAACCCCGCCGTGACGCGCAGGAAGCTGTGCTCGACGTCGATCCAGAACTCCTCGGCGACGAGCGCGTCCGCCGCGGCGCGCGCGACGCTCCCGAGCGTCGGCACGACGACGCTGTTCACCCCGTCTCGCCCCGCGAGCGAGGCGTACGCCGCGAGCGTCAGGAGGAAGCTCGCCGCGCCGAGCGCGAGGCGCGCCCGCCCCGAGACGGGGCGGCCCAGGGCGAGCCAGCGGGGAGGGGCGCGTCCGCACTGTCGCGACGGGGCGCGCGGCTTCGCGTCGACGAGCATGCCCTAGCTCCACAAACGCATCACCGAGGCGCTGTCGGTGATGTAGGCGAACACGTCGCCCATGCAGCAGAGCGCGGCCTCGTGGAGCGCGACGGACGTCCCGGCGACCGCGTCGGCCGGCACGAGGACGCGGTAATCCATGTTCCTGGCGGTGAGCACCGTGCTCAGCACGCAGATGTTGGTGCAAACACCGCAGCAGACGAGGTTCGTGACCCGCCGTTGCCGCAGCAGGAGGTCGAGCTCGGTGCCCATGAAGCAGTCATAACGCCGCTTGGCGCGGATCCAGAGGGCGCCCTCCGCGACCTCCACGCCGTCGGCCATCTCGCTCCCGCGGGTCCCGTCGATGCAGTGCAGCGGCTCGAACTCGAGCTCGATCCCGTAGTCGCTCCGATCCGGCCTGTGCATCTCCTGGGAGAAGACGATCGGGAGCTGGTTTCGCTTCGCCCACGCGACGAGCGAATTGACGGTTGGCACGAGCTCCCGGGCCCCGCGCGCCTCGCACGGAGCGCCCGCGTCGACGAAGTCGCGCTGCATGTCGATGACGAGCAGCGCCGTGTCGGCGGGGTGGATCTTCTCGAGGGGCAGCGGACGGATGCGCGGCGTCATCGTGGGGTGGGTGCTCCTGCGATTGCGCATGGCGAACGCAGAGGCCTTCGCCCGCGGGTCGAACGGGACAACCGCCCTGCCATGCCAGGGTGAACCCTCAGGAATCTCACCAGCCTGTCGGCGGACCGTCAAGCACGATCGATCCCGTGGGGGCGTACTTCGCGGCTGCGATGGTGTGTGGACTCCACATCAGCGCGGGCGCGTGTCCCGGGGCGCGAGCTGGGTGGATGTGCGACGAGAGCGGCCGAGATTGGCGGCCTCCGGGGCGAGCCGGGGACCGCGGGGGGCCGGCCCGACGGCCGCGTCTCGCGCCCTCTACCCGAGCGCCGTCTGGAGCCTTCGGGTCATGGCGCTTCGCCGGGCCATCGCGTAACGCACGGCGGCCCGGAGATCTCGCCGGATGATGAGCTCCGCCAGCGCGTCTCCGGTGTGCACCAGCGACTGGGCGGTGCCCGCGGAGATGCCGGCGAGGACGCACTGCGCGCCGAGCAGGCTGACGGCCTGCACCGCGCGCAGGAGGTGGCGCGCGACGGCGCTGTCGATGAGCGGGACGCCGGTGAGATCGATGATCACGAAGTCGGCGTCGTGGCGCTCCACGCCGTGGAGGAGCGCCTCCATGATCTGGGCGCTCCGCATCGTGCTGATATTTCCCACGATCGGGAGGACCAGGATGCCCTCGTCGATCGGCAGGACGGGCGCCGACAGCGTGGCTATCGTCGCGAGCAGGCGCTCCTGGGTGGCGAGCAGGTCGTCCTCGGCGCGCCGCAGCGCCTCTTCTGCCCTCTTGCGGTCGGTCATGTCGATCACGACCCCCGCCATACCGACCACGCGCCCCTCCGCGTCGCGGTAAGGGACGTTGTTCTCCAGCGTCCATCCGTCCGTCCCGTCCTCGCGCCTGTACTGGAGCTCCACGTTGAGCCGGGGAATCCCGGTCGACATGATGTCCTCGTCGTTGTCGTGGTAGCTGCGCGCGGTCTCCTCGACGAAGATGTCCTCGTCGCGCTTTCCGATGATCTTCTCGACCGGGAGCTGGTAGTGGGCGGCGTATGCCTTGTTGACGATGAGGTACCGGTGATGTCGATCCTTGAAGAAGACCATCGCCGGGATCGCGTCGAGCAGCGCGGCGTACACCGAGGACGACCGCGCCGCGCCGATCCTGTCGAGCAGGCTCGCCGGCTCGACGGGGCTCTCCGCGGACAGCGCCGCGCGGGCCTCTGCCAGCTCTCGCTCCAGCTCGGCGACGCGCGCGCGGAGCGCCGTCACCTCATCGCCGGGAGTCTGACAGTCAGCACCCTCGCGCTGCATCCGGGGTTCCATGGGTCGGTCTCGTCACAACCGTCTCATGATTGCCCGGGCCGCCTCGCCTGTCAAGGCGACCGATGTCCTCTGTCGAGCGGGGGTCGCGCGGTCGAGTCCTGAGTTGCTCTGGCGCTGCCCTGGCGCTGCCCTGGCGATATTCCGTCTCACTCGATATTAGACAGCGCGTGGAGGCCATCGCCGCCATCGCGCGACATCCTGAGGGAGCGCCGGCGCTGTCCTCGCCTCGATGCGCTCTTGCGCAGTGCCCGCACTCCATGGGAAGCACGTTGTCCACGCATGGGAACATCCACCTCACCTGTCGAAGGGTCGTCAACGACGGTCGAGGGGAGCGCGTCCGCTCCTCCCCGCGAGAGGATCGCCATCCTCGGCGGCGGCATGGCGTCGCTGACGGCGGCCTTCGCGTTGACCGACACGCCGGCGCTGCGCGAGCGCCACGAGCTCACCGTCTACCAGGATGGGTGGCTGCTCGGCGGCAAGGGCGCGAGCGTGCGCAGGATGGGGTCGCGCGCGCGCATCGAGGAGCACGGCCTGCACATCTGGCTCGGGTATTACGAGAACGCCTTCACGCTGCTGAAGCGCTGCTATGAAGAGCTCGGCCGCCCGCCCGGCGCCCCGATGGCGACGCTGCGCGACGCCTTCCTCAAGCACAGCGCGATCGTCATCGAGGAGCAGACCGGGCGCGGCTGGGAGCCCTGGAGCGTCAACTTCCAGGAGGACGACGACTGGCCGGGCGACGGGCGCCCGCTCCCGACCTTCGTGGAGAGCCTGCGGCGCAGCGTGCGGCAGGTGATCGAGTACGTGCGCACGTTCTGGGGGGAGATCCGGGGCCGCCGGGCCGAGGTCGACGACGCGGTCGGGCAGGTCCAGCGGCTCCTGGAGGGCGCGGTCGCGCCCGGGGCGCCGCTGCTCCTCGGGGCCGTGGCGCGCGCGGTCGGCGACGGCCTGCGGGCGCTCCTCGCGCGGCTGGGGGACGCGGCGCGCCGCGACGTCGAGGTCGAGCCGCGCCTCCGGCGCCTCTGGGTGGTGCTCAACTTCTTCGGATCGATCCTCGTGGGGGCCCTGCGCGACGGCCTGATCGGGCCGAACGCCGACTTCGAGGCGCTCGATGAGGTCGAGTTCGGCGACTGGCTCCGCCGCCACGGCGCCTCGGAGACGACGCTGTCGAGCGGCCTCGTGAAGGCGTTTTACCACCTCGCGTTCTGCGACGGCGACGGCGCCGGGGCGGGCCTCGCCCTGCTCGGGATGCTGCGCATGTTCACGTGCTACCGGGGCGCCGTCTTCTACAAGATGCGCGCGGGGATGGGCGAGACCGTGTTCTCGCCGCTCTACGAGGTGCTGCGGCGCCGGGGTGTCCGCTTCGAGTTCTTCCACCGCGTGCGCCGGCTCGAGCTCTCGGCGGACCGGCGGCGCCTCGAGCGGATCGTCGTCGGGCGCCAGGCGACCCCGAGATCGGGCGAGTACCACCCGCTCGTCGAGGTCGGCGGGATCCCGTGCTGGCCCGACGCGCCGCTCCACGACCAGCTCGTCGAGGGCGAGGCGCTCGCCCGGAGCGGGGCGGACCTCGCCTCGTTCTGGTGCGACTGGCCCGACGTCGAGCGGCGGACGCTGCGTCGGGGCGCGGATTTCGATCGCGTGATCCTGGGCATCTCGCTCGGCGCGCTGCCCTTCATCGCCTCGGAGCTCATCGAGGCGAGCCCGCGATGGCAGCGCATGGTCGAGCACGTGAAGACGGTGCGCACGGTGTCGATGCAGCTCTGGCTCAGCGAGCCGGTCGGCCGGCTCGCCATGAGCTCGCGCGCGCCGGTCGTCGGCGCCTTCCGGAGGCCGCTCGAGACGTGGGCCGACATGACGCACCTCGCCCCGGTCGAGGGGTGGGAGGCGGGCGACGGCGTGAAGGGCGTCCTGTATGCGTGCGGCCAGCTCGGCAGCGGCGACGATCCGGTCTCACCGCGGGATCCGCGCGCGGAGGACCTGGCCGAGCTGGAGCGGATCGCGCTCGACTTTCTCGAGAAGGACATGGGCCACATCTGGCCAGCCGGCGCGGACCCGGGGCGCGGCGGGCTGCGCTGGGAGGCGCTCTTCGATCCGGAGGGGCGCGCCGGCCCCGAGCGCCTGCGCGCCCAGTACCTGCGCGTCAACGCGAGCCCATCGGATCGCTATGTGCTGTCGGTGGCGGGCTCTCAGAAGCACCGGATCGCGCCCGGCGACGCCGGGTTCGAGGGCCTGGTGCTGGCGGGCGACTGGACGCGGACCGGCTACGATCTCGGCTGCATCGAGGCGGCCACGATGTCGGGGCTGCAGGCGGCGCGGGCGCTCGGCGCGCCGGTGACGATCCTCGGCGAGGTCCCGCGCCGGCGCGAGGCGCCGCGGATCGAGCTGCCGCGCTACGTCGATCGCCCCGGGGAGATGGCGCTGCGATCTCCGTATGTCCTGGAGGACGTGTGGATGACCGCGCTCGCGCTGCGCGCGAGGCCGGGCGCGCTGCGCGCGCTCCTCGATCGCTACCTGAACACCCCGGCGCGCGGGCACGTCCGGTACATCCCGGCGGCGCCGCTCGTCGTGCTCGCCGCCTCGTTCTCCGAGCGCGCGTTCTCCGGCGATCCCGAGCACCGGCGCGTCGGCACCATGCCCGAGGCCGACATCGCCTTCTGGGTGCCCGCCTGGGCCCTCGGGCGCGGCCGCTTCGGGGGGATCCCGGAGCGGCTGGTCTGGTTCCTCCCGCACGTCTTCGTCTCGACCGGCGCCGCCGCGGCCGCGGGGCGGGAGGTCTACGGGTTTCCCAAGAGCGTGGTCGACGTCGAGCTGCGCCGCGCGGGGCGCGCGCTCGATCACCTGTCGATCACGGGCGAGGTGATCCCGCGGTTCTCGCCCGAGACGCGCGCCGGCCGGGGCCGGATCCTCGAGATCTCGCGGCGCGAGGTGGAGGCCGCGCCGCCGCGCTCGATCGCCGAGGTGCTGGGTGAGCTCACCGGATCGTTCGGCCAGCCTCCCTCGTGGTCCACGTCGATCGCGCGCCGCCTCGCCGCGAACGAGGTCACCTTCGTGTTCCTGAAGCAGTTCCGCGACGCCGAGCACACCGATCGCGCCTGCTACCAGGCCATCATCGAGGCGACGGCCAGGGTTCAGGCCCTGCGTGGCCACGGGCGGCTGCCCGGCGCGCTGCGCGTCGCGTGGGGGGACCACGACAGCCACCCGTTCGAGGCCGATCTGGGCCTCGAGCCCGGCGGGCAGGAGGCCCTCGCCGCGGCGTGGGTCGACTTCGATTTCGTCCTGGAGCCGGGGCGCGAGGTGTTCCGCGCTGCGTCGAGGCCCGGGACGCCGGCCGGGTGAGCTCCGGCGCGGCGCCGCCTCGCCTCAGGCGGGCGACCGGCCGGGCGCCGACCGCGGCAGGCCACGGGATCGGCGGGCTGCCTGTCGGCGACCCGCCGTGGAGGCCCGCGGCGGAGGGCAGGGAAGGGAGGGCCCTCGCCGTCTAGAAGAAGCAGTAGAGCGACAGCTTGGTGCGCCCGTTGTCCGCCGTCACGTCGTCGGGGAAGGTCTGGTGCGAGTACTGATACGAGAGGCCCGCCCGGATGGCCGGCGTGATGTCGACGAACACGGTGCCGTCGACGTAGCGCGACTCGCTGAAGGCGGTGCGGAGATCGCTGTAACCGTTCTCCGCCGTGAGGTGGTCCGACCAGCCCTGGGTGTAGTTGGCGGCGACGGAGACGCGCCCCGCGGGGGGCAGGTAGTACTGGAGCCCGACCATCCACCCCGTCCAGCCGAGGGTCTTCAGGCGGCCGCTCGCGTCGTAGGTCACGAGGCCGTTGTCGATGTTCGGCGCGAAGGCCGTCCCGTCAGGGAGAGCCGGGGGCGGCACGTTGCCCGCCACGCCGACCAGGTCCGCGATGCCGGTGCCGGTGAAGAACGAGCCGGTCAGCGTGAGCGCGTTGCCCGGGTCGTCCAGCGAGCTGGCCGGGATGATCGGGACCATCGCGCCGACCGAGAGCCCGTAGCCGTGCCCCGATCTCGAGTAGACCGGGGCGGCGGAGAGCTCCCTGACCTTGAAATGGCGATACGCGCCCGAGACGCCGATCGTCAGCGGGTTATGCAACATCCCGCCGGCGCCGAGCGTGTGGATCCCCTTCCAGCCGTTGAAGCCCACGCGGAGCCCCGCGTGCACGTCCGGTATCTCGGAGTCGCGCTGCGGCCCTTTGTTGGCGGCCGCGGCGATCTCGAGGTTGAGGGGGTCCGTCTTCAACGAGTAGCCGAGGCGAACCTGCGGCATCCGCCCGAACACCTGGTTCACCAGCGGGAAGAAGGACGAGGTGGCCGGGGAGAAGAACGGCTGCCACCCGAACAGCTGATAGTACTGGCCGATCAGGACCTCGACGGAGCCCGCCTCGGCCTTGATGAACGCCTGCCGCATGCGGAAGGTGCCGCTGCTCACCATCGGGGCTTCGGCGATGTTGGGGGCCTGGCTGCCGAAGAAGTCCAGCTCCAGGGTGGCGGTGGTCTTGATCCCCGCGTACTCGGGCGCGTTCACCCTGACGCCGAACCGGGAGTTCCGCGCCGTGAAATGCGTGCGGCCGTGCGTGCCCGCGTAGGTGTCGTCGGTCTGGATCACCGTGGCCCCCACCGACTCGCCGAAGCTCTGGGTGGAGTCGTGCATGATGTCGAACTCCACCATCCCGTAGGCCGTGACGTCCCACTTGGACGTCACGGGCACGGGGGATGGAGCGGCGGGCTTGACGGCCTCCGCCGGGGGGATCGGCTGCGGAGCCGGAGCCACGGGCGCGGCCCCCGGGAGCGGCGAGGGCGTGGCCGGCGCCTCCGTGGCCGGCGGCTGCTGCGTCGCGGCGGCGTCCGTCGGCTGGGGAGCCGGCGCCGCCGCGGCCGGCGGGGCGGCCGGGCCGCGGGCTGGGCCGCCGCGGCCGGCGGGGCGGCCGGGGCCGCGGGCTGGGCCGCCGCGGCCGGCGGGGCGGCCGGGGCCGCGGGCTGGGCCGCCGCGGCCGCGGGAGCGGCCGGGGCCGCGGGCTGGGCCGGCGGCACCTGCGCCGCGGGCGGCGGGGCGGCCGGGGCCGCGGGCTGGGCCGGCGGCACCTGCGCCGCGGGCGGCGGGGGGGTCTGCGCGTGCGCGGCCGCCGCCACCAAGACAATCGACGCACCAAACAGGTTCGCAACCTTCAATCGGTTCATGTTCGAAGCCCCTGGGTTATCCATGGCGGCCGCGCCCGGGATCCCGTGCGGCCGCCGAGAGCGATTGCTTCTCCAAATGTCCCGCGCAGCGCCGCGTGGCTCGTGGCCCGTTCACCGGGTCGAGCTCCTCGGGCGGCGCTGGCTGGGATTGAAACGACGAGCGGTGTCTGCGCCTCCTCAGCGCTCGTCAGGCGGGCGGCACGCCTCGCGGAACGCGCGGGCGCGGGCGACGAGCTCCTCGCGGCGCCCCTCGCGCAGGAGCTTGAGGTCCACGAGGCTCGTGCCGACGCCGACCGCCTCCGCGCCCGCCGCGAGGAAGGCGCCCACGTTGTCCAGCGTCGCGCCGCCGGTCGGCATGAGCGGGATATGCGGCAGCGGCGCCTTGACCGCCCTGAGGTACGCGGCGCCGCCGAGGGCGTCGCAGGGGAACACCTTGATGACGTCCCCGCCCGCCCGGTGGGCCGCCACGATCTCGGTGGGGGTCAGCGCGCCGGGGGCGTGGACGACGTTCATCGCGAGGCACGCCCTCAGCGTCGGCTCGTCCAGCGCCGGGCTGACGATGAAGCGCGCCCCGGCCTCGACGCACGCCTCCGCGGTGGCGGGGTCGAGCACGGTGCCCGCGCCGACGAGCGCCCGATCGCCGTGGCGCGCGGTGATCTCACGCACGACCTCCACCGCGCCGGGCACGGTCATCGTGATCTCGAGCACGTCGAGCCCCCCCTCGATGAGGGCCTCGACCGCCTGAAACGCCAGCTCGGCCGAGCTCGTGCGCACGATGGGGACGAGGCGCGTGCGCCTGATCCATGCGAGGACGTCTCCCTTGTTCATCGGTCCTCCCGGCCGTGCCCGGATCCATCGCGTCGGCTCATGGCGCCTCCGTGGCCTGGACCTGCGCCGCGGTCGGGCCCTCGTAGCCCTTGGCGGAAGCGCCCCTGGGCTCGACGACGGGCCGCGCGTCGCGGTCGAGCTTGATGAGCTCGACCTTGGTCCCCTCGGCCGTCGGCCAGAGATACCAGCGCGCATCCATCCAGCCCACGCGCGCCGCGGGGCCCTCGGTGGGCGCGCCCGTCGCCCCCAGCTGGGCGGACCGCGTCGCGCGGTAGTCCGCGACGGAGGCGTAGGGAGGACGGTTGAGGGCGAACTGCAGCCCCGCGATGCTGGCGAGCATCACCGCGCCGCCGGCGACGATCGCCGCCTTCGGCACGCTCCGCTTGGGCGTGACCGGCTCGACCCGCGGCAGGACGAGGTGCAGCGCGAGCAGCCCGATGAGGTACAGCGTCCCCGCGAGCAGGAACGGCAGGGCGTACGAGCCCGTGATCTTGAGCGACCAGCCCACGAAGATCTGGAAGAGCGCGCCGCCGACGACGCCGAACGCGGTCATGACGCCGACCACCGTCGCCATGGCCGGACGCGGGAGGGCGTCCGAGACGAGCGTGTAGAGATTGCTGCTCCAGCCCTGGTGCGCGGCCGCGGCGAGCGACAGGATCGCGACCGCGACGAAGACCGTGGGGATGCCCGCGACGCTCGGGACGCCGACGAGCTGCCCGACCGCCATGACGGGCACCGCGGAGAGCGCGCAGACGAGCATCGCGAGCTTCCGCGCCGCGCCGACGGAGCGGCCGCCCGCGATGAGCCGCGAGGAGAGCCAGCCGCCGCCGACCGCGCCGCCGTCGGCCACGAGGAACACGACGGGGATCGCGTAGGCCATGAACGTCGGCTTGAGGTTGAACTCGCTGACGAGGAACTTCGGCAGCCAGGTGAGGTAGAACCACCACGGCGCGTCGGTGAAGAACTTCGCGGTGGCGACCGCGTACACGGGCCGCATCCCGAACACCTCGCCGACGCCGAGCGACTCGGTCGACTCCTTCGCGTCGGAGCGGATGTGCGCGAGCTCCTCGGGCGACACCTTCGGGTGCTCCTCGGGCCGCCGGTAGAGGCGATTCCAGAAGAAGATCCACACGACGCCGATGCCGCCCAGCAGGAGGAAGCAGGTGCGCCAGCCGTACGCCTCCGCGATGCGCACCGCGAGGAGCGGGGCGAGGATGGCGCCCACGTTCGAGCCGCAGTTGAACAGCCCGGTGGCGAGCGCCCGCTCTTTCTTGGGGAACCACTCGGCGACCGTGCGGACGGCGGAAGGGAAGTTGCCCGCCTCGCCGACCCCGAGCAGGAAGCGCACCCCGGCGAAGCCGGCGAAGCTGCCGACGGCGGCGTGGGCCGCCGAGGCGACGTTCCAGAGCAGGAACGTCGCGCTGAGCCCCTTGCCGGTGCCGATGCGGTCGATCCAGCGACCCACGAACACCATGCCGAAGCCGTAGGCGAGCAGGAAGCTCACGTTGATGAGCGCGAGGTCCGTCGGCCCGAGGCGCAGATCGTCCTCGAAGAACGGGATCAGCAGGGAGAAGAGCTGCCGATCGAGGTAGTTAATCGTCGTCGCGAAGAAGAGGAGCGCGCAGATGGTCCAGCGGACCCGGGTGACAGTGCCCTGGCGCGCCGGGGCGACGGGGGATGACGCAGTCATTGGTTCACCGCCGAAGCCAGGAAGCCGCCGTCGACAACGAGGCTCGTGCCGGTGACGAAGCTCACCGCGTCCGAGCAGAGGAAGAGCGCCGCGCCGACCAGCTCCTGCGTCTCGCCGAAGCGGCCGAGCGGGGTGCGGGTGAGCAGCTCCTGCCCGCGCGGCGTGCCCTCGAGGAGGGCGCGGTTGAGGTCGGTCACGAAGACGCCGGGCACGAGGGCGTTGGTCCGGATGCCGTGCTTCGCCCACTCGGTGCCGAGGCTCCGGGTGAGCGCCATGACGGCGGCCTTGGACGCGCCGTAGGCCGCCACCTCGTGGAACGCGACGAAGCTCGACAGCGAGGCGACGTTGACGATGCGGCCGCGGCCGCTCTCGCGCAGGGGGCCGTGGAACGACTGGCAGGCGCGCAGCATGCCCGTGACGTTCGTGTCGAGCAGGCTGTTCCACTCCGCGTCGCCGACCTCGCTCGTGGGCTTGCGGAAGGTCCGGCCGGCGCAGTTGACGAGGATGTCGACGCCGCCGAGCGCCTCGAGGACCCGCTCGCGCAGGGCGTCGAGCGACGCCCGGTCGCCGACGTCGCACGTCGCCTCGAGCGAGCGGACCCCCCGGGCGCGGAGCTCGTCGGTGACCGCGCGCGCGCGGTCCGCCCGGGTGCCCGACGCGACGGTGTGGACCCCCGCCTCGGCGAGGCCGAGGGCGATCGCGCGCCCGATGCCGGACGTCCCGCCGATGACGACCGCCTTGCGGCCCGCGATGTCGAAGAGCTTGGTCATGCCTTCAGCCACTCCCCCGCGATGCCGCCCAGGAGCGCCCGCGCGTCGCGCTCGATCTGGGCGTCGGTCGGCGGGACGGGCATCGCGCCGTAGCGCCGCGTGAGCGCGCTCGCGATCGAGCGCCGCGAGTGGCGCCACTTGTAGATGAGCTGATCGAGGACGCGCGCGTCGGAGTGCTGGGGCACGAACGTCGGCCCGAGCATCTCCAGGCGCATCATGGTCGTCTCCTCGATGAGGCTCGGGTTGTTCATGAACCACCAGCAGCCGAACGGGAGGACGTTGGCGAACTTCCGCGCCACGACGCAGAGGGTGTGCGTGTTCTCGCGCGCGAGCGTCGTGACCAGGAAGCGGACGTCGGGGTTCTCCGCGGCGAGCCGCTCGAGCGGGGTCAGGTCGACGGCGCTCACCCCGTCGCCGGCCACGCCGAGGCGGGGGTTCACCGCGCGCCGGACACCGATCATCATCGCGAACGGCAGGTCGTGCTCGCGGCACGCGTCCAGCACCGCCCGGGGCGGGGCCGAGACCTCGTTGACGGAGATCGCGAGGTAGCGCGGCCGCATCCGGGCGATCCACCGCGTGAGCTCGGCCTTCAGATCCTGCGCGGCGATGAGGCGATCGAGGCGCAGCGCGGCGTGGAACCGCGGATCGGGCGCGAGGCCCGCCTCCCAGAGCGCGCGCTCCTCCGGATCGGTCGGGTCGTTCGTCATCGCGAGCGCGCTCACGCCGGCGAGGCGCAGCACGTCCTCCACGTGCTGCTCGACCCGGCGCGCGGCGAAGAAGGCGCGTGCCTCGCGCAGGTCCCTGGCGGCGGGGTCGAGGCCGAAGGCGGCGAGCACGGTCGCGACGCCCGCGGCGGCCTCGGACAGCGGCGAGCGGCGGACGAAGAGCGCGTCCCACACGAGGTCGGCCTGCGCCGCCTTGTCGCGGGCGAAGAACGCCTCGGGCGCGAGCTTCGGCTCGGCGCGGAGGGTCTCGGCGACGAGGTAGTGATAGGTCAAGAGCTCGTCGACGCCCCACAGGTTCATCGCGCCGAACTGGGGCGCGAACAGGTGTGTGTGGAGATCGATGACGGGCGCGGCGTCGACGGCTCTGGCAACGCGCTCGGCGAGGGTCATCTCGGCACCTCAGGGATGCGGTCGTCCTTGGGATCGGCCCAGCGCTCGTTCGGCACGGTGGCCGACCAGCCCGGGCGCAGCGGGTCTCTGTCGTAGGGATAGGAGCCCAGGCGGCGGTACTCCTCGGCGTAGTGAGCGAGCTTGTCGCGGTCGAGGCGCACGCCCAGGCCGGGGCCCTCGGGGACGCGGATGCGGCCGTTCCGGTACGGGAGCGGGCCCCCCTGGATCACGTCGTCTCTCAGGTGGTGATAATGCGCGTCGGCGGCGAACGAGAGGTTCGGGATCACCGCCCCGAGGTGCAGCATCGTGGCGAGCTGCACGCCGAGCTCGCCCGAGGAGTGGACCGCGACGCCGAGGCCGAACGTCTCGCAGATCCCGGCCGCCTTCACGCAGGGCCGGATGCCGCCCCAGAACGTCGTGTCGAGCAGGATGACGTCCACGGCCGTGTCGAGCACGTTCGCGGCGAGCTGCTCGAAGTTGACGACGACGGTGTTCGTCGCGAGCGGCATCCGCACCTTCTCGCGGGTGCGCCGCATCGCGTGCAGGCCGAAGACGGGGTCCTCCAGGTAGTCGTTGTTCAGGTCCTCGATCGCCTGCCCGAAGCGGATGCCCTGCTCCGTCGACCAGACGGCGTTCGGATCGAAGCGGACGCGATCTCCCCCGACGGCGTGGGCCACGGCGCGGTAGCACTCGAGCTCGTAATCCGGGTGGAAGACGCCGCCCTTGAGCTTGTGCGAGGTGAACCCGTGCTCCTTCTTCAGCGCCTTCGCGTGCTCCACGAGCTGCTCCGGCGTGCGCACCTCGCCGGAGCCGTCGGGGTTCGCGAAGCGGAAGAAGAGGTAGGAGGCGAAGGGGACCTCGTCCTGCAGCTTGCCGCCGAGGAGGTCGTGGACCGGCACGCCGAAGGCCTGCCCGAGCAGGTCGAGGCAGGCGAACTCCAGCGCGGCGAGGATCTGGGTGCGGTTGTTGTAGAGAGAGGCCGTCGGGTTCGCGATCCGGAACCGCATCTCCTCGAGGCGGGCGGGGTCGTGGCCCACGAGATAGGCCTTCATCGCCCGGAACACGGCCTCGGCCGACTCGCCGCCGCCGCCCATCTCGCCGAGGCCGACGAGCCCGTTGTCCGCCTCGACCTCGACGAGGGTGCGCACGAAGCGACCCCAGTGGCAGCCGTTCGCGTGGCGCAGGGGCGCCTCGAGCGGGACGGTGACGGTGGTGGCGCGGATATCGACAATCCTCATGCAGGACGTGCTCCCGGGGACCGGCGGTGAAGGGGCGAGTCCATCGGCGACGGCCCCTCCGTTGTGCGTCGTCGTGCTTCACGCCCGCGCTCCCGCGCGCGCGGCGGAACAGACGTTGGTCAGAGAAGGAATCGAAGTGTCGTTTTCGGCTCCCGACGACTGGGCGTCTCGCAGACGCCAGATGAGCCCTCAGAACGAGTGGACGGGCAACGAGCTCGTACGCACGGAGTTTTCCGTTCGGCACGGGAGTATTCCCGACCAGTACGGAAGCTTTCCGTGCGGCGCGGGAGTATTCCCGACCAGCACGGAAGTGATCACGGCTCGTGACGAAAGATCAGGGAGCCATCCCACCACCGTCGATGGCGGCGCGCGACGCGCGCGTCGGCTCCCGGGCGGGGGCGCGCGTCGTGGTGTCCTGGTGTCGTGAAGAGCGAACGAGCGACCGGAGTCGCCTCTGCGATCACGAGGCGACTCCGGCGCGCGCGGGGCGCGGCGAGGGCGTCGTCAGCGCTGCTGGGCGCCGAAGCGCGCCTTGGCGGCGTCCACCGCGGCGCGCGTCCACCGATCGACCTCGTCGTCGGTCAGGGTGCGCTCGGGCGAGCGGAACCAGAGGGCGAAGCCGAGCGAGTGGGTCCCGGGCGGGAGCTCGCTGCCGCGGTAGCGATCGAACAGCTCCACCTTCTCGCAGCGCTCGCCGGCCGTGGTGCGCAGCACGTCGAGCACCTGGCCCGCCGGCACGTCGAGCGGCAGGAGGAGCGCCACGTCGTGCCGCATCGCCGGGAACCGGCTCGGCTTCACGGCCACCGGCGCGCGGTACGAGCGCGCCACGGCCTGGAGATCGAGCTCCGCCGCCACCGCGCCGGCGGTGAGCTCCAGCGCGTCGCGCACGTCCGGGTGGAGCTCCGCCACGTGCCCGACGGGGCGGCCGTCGAGCGTGACGCGGGCGCCCTTGCGCGGGTGCGCCCACGGCGGGGGCTCCCCCTCCAGGTCGAGCGCCGCCGCTGCGCTGCCGGCGAGCTCCG
The DNA here is from genome assembly GCF_004135735.1 of Sorangium cellulosum. Taxonomy (GTDB): domain Bacteria; phylum Myxococcota_A; class Polyangia; order Polyangiales; family Polyangiaceae; genus Sorangium; species Sorangium cellulosum_F. The sequence goes on from NZ_CP012670.1 coordinate 4,074,798, forward strand.
CCAGCACCGCCTCGACCACGCCCTTTCCGTCGTAGAAATCGACGTCCTCGGGCGGCGACAGGTACGTGTCGCGCGGCCCCGCGAGGAGGATCGCGAGCCGGGTCGGCTCGTCCACGGGCGGCCGCTCGACCCCGCCCGCGCCGCGCTCGGCGGAGGCCTCGCCCTGCCGGGGCAGGAACACCTGGCTCACCTCGAACAGCCGCACCCGGGGCACGTTGTACCGCTGCGCGCGCTGCGCGACCGTGAGGAGCCCCGGGATGAGCGACGGGCGCATCACCGACTTCTCCTCGGAGAGCGGGTTCTGCAGCCGGAGGACCGGCGCGTCGGCGAGGCCCGCCGCCTTGAGATCCCCGGGCGAGAGGAACGAGTACGTCACCGCCTCGTGCAGCCCGATGCCGGTGCAGAGCTGGCGCACGCGGCGCCGGAGCCGGTAATCGCCCTTCGCGCCGGCGGGCGCCGCCGCGATGCGCGGGAGCCGGCTCGGGATCTGGTCGTAGCCGGCGACGCGCGCGACCTCCTCGATGAGGTCGATCTCCTCGGCGATGTCGGGCCGGTGCGCCGGCACGTCGACGACGAGCGCGTCGGCCTGCTGCTCCACGATCGCGATGCCCAGCGTGGTCAGGATCTCGCGCGTCCGCGCCGGGGCCTCGGCCCCGATGATCCGCTGGTAGCGGGGCAGCCGGAGCGTCAGGCGGCGCGGGGCGCGGGGCGCGACGTACGCGTCGATCGGCTCGCCCGCCGCCTCGCCGCCGGCCAGCTCGCAGATGAGGGCGCTCCCGCGGTCGCGCGACAGGGGGACCCCCGAGACGTCCACCTCCCGCTCGAAGCGGTGCGACGCCTCGGTGTGGAAGCCGTACCGGCGCGCGGTGCGCCGGATCCCGCGCGGCTCGAAGTAGGCCGACTCGAGGAACACCCGGCGCGTCGCCGCGGTGACGCCGCTGTCCGCGCCCCCGATCACGCCGGCCAGGGCCAGGACGCGCTCCGCGTCGGCGATCACGAGGTCGTCCTCGTGCAAGGAGAGCTGCTGCCCGTCGAGCGCGACGAACGCCTCGCCCGGCCGGGCCCTCCGGATCGCGATCGGCAGGCGCAGCGTGTCGAGATCGAAGGCGTGCAGCGGCTGCCCCCGCTCGAGCATCACCAGGTTGGTCGCGTCGACGAGGTTGCTGATCGGCCGGACCCCGAGGCGGCTCAGCCGCACCCGCGCCCAGAGCGGCGACGGGCCTACGCGGACCCCCTCGATCACCTGGCCGGCGTACCGGGGGCACCCCTCCTTGCTGCGCACCTCCACGGCCGCGCGCGCCCCGCCGCCGCCCGCCCGCGGCGGCGCGACGCCGGGCGGCTGGAAGGGGAGCCCGAGCACCGCGGCCACGTCCCGGGCCACGCCGAGGTGGCCCAGCGCGTCGGGCCGGTTCGGCGTGACGCTGAGCTCGATGATCCAGTCCTCGAGGCGCGGCTCCCAGTCGAGCAGCGACTGCCCGGGGCGACCGCCCTCGATCGTCAACAGCCCCTCGTGGCTCGAGCCGAGCCCGAGCTCGTCCTCGGCGCAGAGCATGCCGGGCGAGGTGATGCCGGCGACCGCCTTCTCGGTCAGGGTGATGCGCGCGCCGCTGCGATCCAGGACCTGCGCCCCCACGGGCGCATAGCAGACGAGCGCCGGCGCGGGCGGGATGACCGGCGCGCCGCACACCACCTCCACCTCCCGGCCGCCGGCGTCCACGCGGACCAGCGTGAGCCCCTTCCTGTTGGGGTGCGGCCGCGTCGCGACGACGCTCGCGAGGACGACCGGGCGCAGCGAGGCGCCGACGTGCGTCACGCGGTCGACCTCGAGCCCGCCGCGGCCGAGCGCCGATACCACGGCGTCGACGCCGGGATCGGCGCCGAGGATCTCTTTCGTCCACTGGTAGGATATCAACATGGGGAACCGGGGCTGCGGCCTTGGGACAATCGCCTAGAGGCTTCCGAGGAAGCGGACGTCGTTCTCGTAGAAGCTGCGGATATCGTCGACGGCGAACTTCATGTTGGCCGTGCGATCCACGCCGATGCCGAACGCCAGCCCTGTATAGACCTCGGGGTCGATCCCGACGTTCCGGAGCACCGTCGGGTGGACCATGCCGCACCCCAGCACCTCCAGCCAGCCCGTCCCCTTGCACTGCGGGCAAGCGCGGTTCTCGCCGTAGCAGACGAGGCAGGACACATCGAGCTCCGCGCTGGGCTCGGTGAAGGGGAAGTAGCTCGGCCGGAAGCGCGTCTTCGTGTCCTCACCGAACATCCGGCGACTGTAGACCTCGAGCAGGCCCTTCAGATCGGCGAGGGACACGTCGCGATCGACCACGAGGCCCTCGATCTGCACGAACATGGGGCTGTGGCTGGCGTCGTCGTCGCGGCGGTAGACGACGCCGGGCGCGACGATCATGACCGGGGGAGGGTGGGAGAGCATCTCGCGCACCTGCACCGGGCTCGTGTGCGTCCTGAGCAGCACGTTCTGGCCGGGATCTCCGGCGATGTAGAACGTGTCGTGCATGTCCATCGCCGGGTGATCCGCGGGGAACCCGAGGAGGTCGAAGTTGTAGCGCGCGAGCTCGATCTGCGGCCCTTCGGCCACGTCGAACCCGAGCCCGACGAAGATATCGACGATCTCGTCGAGGGTCCGCATGATGGGGTGCGGCCGCCCCGGCGCGCGCCACCGTCCGGGCAGGGTGATATCGAGGGGCGGCGCGGAGAGCTCGCGCTCGCGGGCCGTCCGCTTGATGCGCGCGGTGGCCTCCTCGCGGGCGCGCTCGACGCGGCCCTTGACCGCGTTGAGGCGCTGTCCGAGGAGCTTGCGCTCCGCCGGCGCCGCGCCGGGCAGCTGCTTCATCAGGGCATTGAGCGAGCCGCGGCGCCCGAGCAGGCTGGCATACAGGCGGTTCAGCTCATCGACGTCGCCGACGGCGGCGAACTGGACGTCGACCGTCCGATCGACCTCGTCGATGAGGCGGCCGAGTTCGGGACCACTCATTGCCGCCCCCCTTACCCCAGGGGCCCTGGCAACGCAAGGTGCGACCTCTGGCGCGGCGCCAGCGCGCAGCGCCACCCGCCAGCGCGCGCGGGACCGTCTGGCGCGCGGCGACCGCGGTGGAGCGCGCCTCGCCGTGCGCGGGGCGCGGCTCCCGGCGCTCGGAGGAGCACGCCAGATCCGCGGCGCCGCGCCCCCGGGCGCAACAACGGGTGTCCACGCCGTCAACGCCGGGTTGACGGCGTGTGGCGCCTCGCGAGCGCGCGAGCGCGCTGCTCGTGCGGTGGCGCAGCGATTGCTAAGTCCTGGTGCATTCAGAAAGGGGCTTGAACCATGAGCTTCAGGACCAGAATTGCCACGAGCACGCTGCTCATGGCTTGTGTCACCGGAATCCTTGCGATCGGCTGTGGCTCGGACGACGGGAACGAGACGTCGGGAGGCGGCAGCACGACGACGAGCGGCAGCGGCGGCGCTGACGGCAGCACGACCGCGAGCGGCAGCGGCGGCTCCGAGGGCAGCGGCGGCTCCGAGGGCAGCGGCGGCTCCGATGGCGGCGGCGGCTCCGAGGGCAGCGGCGGCTCCGATGGCGGCGGCGGCTCCGAGGGCAGCGGCGGCGCCGACGGCAGCACGACCGCGAGCGGCAGCGGCGGCGCCGACGGCAGCGGCGGCGCCGACGGCAGCGGCGGCGGCCCGGATTTCAGGCTCTACGGCTATGGCAGCGGCACCACCGGCGGCAAGGGCGGCGCCGTCGTCTCCGTGAGCACGCTGAGCGAGCTGCATGCAGCGGCCGGGCGGGAGGAGCCGCTGATCATCCAGATCACCGGCAAGATCTCCGGCAGCGAGAAGGTGCGCGTCGCCTCCGACAAGACGATCGTTGGGATCGGGACGAGCGGTGAGCTCGACGGCGTCGAGCTCACCCTGAGGAAATCGTCCAACATCATCCTCCGCAACCTGAAGATCCACCACGTGGAAGCCGAGGACGGCGACGCCATCCACCTCGAAGGGACCCACGACGTGTGGATCGATCACTGCGAGCTCTGGGCCGACTCCCCCGCCGTTCAGCCCGACAAGGACAGGTACGACGGCCTCATCGATATCACCCGTGATAGCTCGGACGTCACCATCTCGTGGAGCTACCTCCACGATCACTGGAAAGGCATGCTGATCGGCGCGTCGGACAGCGACACCATCGATCGCCGGGTCACGTTCCACCACAACTACATCAGGAACGTCAACTCCCGGCTGCCGAGCTACCGGGGCGGCAAGGGGCACATCTACAACTCGTACTTCGAGGACATCCCCACGTCGGGCGTGAACTCGCGCGTCGACGCGTGCCTGCGGGTCGAGGGCAACCACTTCTACAGGGTCAAGCACCCCATCACCACGCTGGACAGCGACGCGGGCGGCACGGACCGGCGCGGCAACAAGTTCGAGGAGACGACCGGCGACCAGGCCTCCGGGAAGGATTGCACCTGGGAAGCGCCCTACAGCTATCCGCTCGACGACGTGGAGGACGTCAAGGCCCTCGTCACGGAGCACGCGGGCGTCGGCAAGACCGATCCCCTCGAGAACCTGCCTTGAGCCGCCCCGCGGCCGATGCGGTGCGCCGGTCGGCGACGCTCCGCGCACCGCGGGCACCACGCGGGGCTGCTCCATGGCGAACGGGTTGCTAAAGTGCTCCCCGCCACACACGCGTTGTCAGCCGTTCAACCCCCGGCGACATGGGGACGGCGCGCGATGGGGGAAGGGAGCGTGAATGTGAATCGTCTTACGGTTACCATCTCTTTGCTGACCGTGGTGGCTGTCGGAGCCGGGTGCAGCGCCATCAACACGCGCGACGGCCGCGCGGGCAGCGGTGAGGGCCAGACCTCCGGCGGAGCTTCCGGCGAAGCCTCCGGGGGGGCTTCCGGTGAAGCCTCCGGGGGGGCTTCCGGCCAGGGAGGCGCGCCGGACCTCGGCGGCGTCGACGTCGGCGCGACGGGCACGGGCGGCGAGGGGTCGGCGGGGGCCGGCGGATCGTGCGTCACGCAGACGTCGGCGGCCTCGCTCCAGCCCGTGTACCTGGCCTTCGCGTTCGACGTGTCGGGCAGCATGGGCCAGGGCGACAAGGAATGGCACGACAAGGAGGCCAAGTGGGACCCGGTGGTCGCGGCGACCAAGCAGTTCTTCTCGGATCCCGCGTCGAGCGGGCTCACGGCCTCGCTCACGTTCTTTCCCGATGAGAAGGACGTCCGATGCACGCTCGAGGCCTACGCGGCGCCGGATGTGCCGCTGACGCCGCTCCCGTCCGACGCCTTCAAGGACGCGCTCGACGCGATCGAGCCGAAGTCCTCGCGCGACTGGCGCGGCGGCACGCCGACGGCGTGGGTCATGGAGGGCACGATCGGGTTCATCGAGGCCGCGCGGCAGGAGAACCCCGGGAAATACGCGATCGTGCTCGTGACGGACGGCTACCCGCAGGACTGCGACGAGGAGTCCAACTCGATCGACGCCGTCGTGGCCGACGCCCGGGAGGCGCTCGCGAAGGACATCTCGACGTACGTCATCGGGGTCGAGAACCCTCCGATCGAGGGCGCGCCAGACACCCTCTCCGATCTGCACGAGATCGCGGCCGCGGGCGGCACGGAGGAGGCCATCCTCATCGACACGGGCAATCCCTCGCAGACCACCGCCGCGTTCAAGGCCGCCGTCGACCGGATCCGCGGCGCCGCGGTGTCGTGCACGATGGAGATCCCGCCCGCGCCCGATGGCCGGACCTTCGACAAGGAGAAGGTCCGCGTGCTGCACACGACGGAGGGGTCGGACACGCCCACGGCGCTCGCCTACGACCAGAGTTGCGCGACCGAGGGCGCCTGGCGCTACGACGATCCCGCGAGCCCGACGCAGATCGAGCTCTGCCCCGGCGCGTGCGACACCATCCAGGCCGATGTGCAGGCGACCCTGAGCGTCGACTTCACCTGCGAGAGCGTGATCGTCGTGCCGCGGTGACCGGCGACCGCCTCGTTCCGGGCATCCCCGCTCGGCCCGCGGCGCGAGCGCGCGCTGCCGCGCGGTGACACCGCCGAGATGATGTAGAACAGGGCGACGATGGCTGCCGGGGAGCGCGCGCCGAGGACCCTTGACCGATACACGCTCCACGGCGTGATCGCGTCCGGTGGGATGGCGTCCGTCCACTTCGGCCGGCTCGTCGGCGCCCACGGCTTCGCCCGCACCGTCGCGATCAAGCGCCTGCACCCGCAGTTCGCGATGGATCCCGAGTTCTCCTCGATGCTCCTCGACGAGGCGCGGCTCGCGGTGCGCATCCACCACCCGAACGTCGTCGCCACGCTCGACAGCGTCCAGGCCGACGGCGAGCTCTTCCTGGTCATGGAGTACATCGCGGGCGAGTCGCTCGCGGGCCTGCTCCGCGAGGCCGGCGAGCGAGGGGCCCGGGTGCCGCGGCCGATCGGCTCGGCCATCCTCGCCGGCGCGCTCGCGGGCCTGCACGCGGCGCACGAGGCCACGGCCGAGGACGGCGCCGCGCTCCAGATCGTCCACCGCGACGTGTCGCCGCAGAACATCCTGGTCGGCGAGGACGGGATCGCGCGCGTGCTCGACTTCGGCATCGCGCGCGCGGCGGTGCGGAGCCAGGTGAGCCGCGAGGGGCAGCTCAAGGGCAAGCTCAGCTACATGGCGCCAGAGCAGCTGCGCGGCGCCCCGCTGACCCGCCGCGCCGACATCTACGCCGCGGCCGTGGTGCTGTGGGAGGTGCTCACCGGGCGGCGGCTGTTCACGGGGGACAGCGACGCGGCGATCTTCGGGCGGATCCTCGAGGGCGTGATCCAGCCGCCGAGCGCGTTCGGCGACGTGCCCGAGGCGCTCGACCGGGTGGTGCTCCGGGGGCTCGCGAAGGACCCCGAGCGGCGCTACGCGACCGCGCTGGAGATGGCCGCGGCGCTGGAGGCGGCGCTGCCGCCGGCGAGCCCGCGCGCGGTCGGGGCGTGGGTCGAGGAGACCGCGGGGCCGCTGCTCGCGGCGCGGGCGAGGTGCCTCGCCGAGATCGAGACGTCGCAGCGGAGCCCCGCCGTCGCGGCGCCGATGTCCTCGCGCCCCGTCGTCGTCGACCGAGGGCCGCCGCGCGCCGTCGAGCCGCGCGCCGTTGAGCCGCCGCCCGAGGTCCTCGCCGCGCGCCGTCGAGCCTCGGTGACGCTCCCGACGCTGACGAGGACCGTCGAGGACGTGGCGCGGCTCGCGCTCGCGACCGCGCTCCCCGCGGCGGCGCCCGCGCGGCCGCGGGGGCCGCGGATCGCCCGCGCCGCCGCGCTCGCGGCCGCGGCCGGCGCGCTCGTCCTCGCGGCGCTCGCTGGCCAGCGCTGCGGCGCGCGCCCCGAGATCGATGCGTCCTCGCCGCCGTCTGCGTCTTCCGCGCCGTCTGCGGCGCCCGCGGCCGCCTCGCCGGGAGCGCCGGCGGCCCCCTCCGCCACGCCCGGGTCGGCGCCCGCGGCGGCCTCTCCGGGAGCACCGGAGGCGCCCTCCAGCGCGGCCGTGCCGGCGCCCGCGAGCGCCTCCGCGGGCGCGCCGGGGGCGCCCTCCACCGTGGCCGCGTCAGCGCCCGCGAGCGCCTCCGCGCAGGCGGGGCGGCCGCGCCCACGGCCGAGTCGGGACGCGCCGGCGGCGCGCGCGCCACGGCCCCCGCGCGCGCCACGGCCCCCGCGCGCGCCACGGCCCCCGCGCGCAGCGCGCGGCCGCGATCGCGCTGCGCGCCGCCCTACTACGTGGACAGCCAGGGCATCCGGCGGATCAAGCGCGAGTGCCTGTGAGCGACCGGAGCGTGTAGCCTGCGCTGCAATGATGCGAGGCCTCCTTGTTGTCGCCGCGGCCGTGACGCTCCTCGTGGGCGCGAACGCCCGCGCGCAGGGCGTCGGCGAGGCGTGCGCGAACGCGTACGAGCAGGCGCAGCAGCTCCTCCGCGACCGGGCGTTCCTCCGCGGTCGCGCGGAGCTCCGCGCGTGCATGAGCGCGTGCCCGGCGACGCTCGTCCGCGATTGCCAGGGCTGGCTCGAGGCGCTGGAGCGCGACATGCCCACCGTCGCGCTGTCCGCCACGTCCGCGGACGGCCGCGCGCCGGGCCGGGTGCGGGTGCTCCTCGACGGCGCGCCGCTCGTCGAGTCCATCCCCGAGGCCCCGGTGGAGGTCGATCCCGGCCGGCACACGCTGACCTTCGAGGACGCCGCGGGGGCGCGCGTCGACGCCGTGGCCACGCTGTCGCCGGGCGACAAGGCGCTGCCGATCGCCGTGCGCTTCCCGGCGGCCGCGCCGCCGCCCGCGCCCGCTTCCACCACGGCCGCGCCGGTGCGGCGGCGCTGGCCGCTCGCGCTCGTCGGCGGCGGCGCGGCGGCGATCGCCGTCGGCGCCGTCCTCGGCATCAAGGGGCACCTCGATCGGAGCGAGCTCGTCCGCGCCCGCTGCGCGCCCCGGTGTCCGGCGGACGACGTCGGCGCGATCGACGCGCTCTGGAAGGTCGGCGCCGTCAGCGCCGGCGTGGGCCTCGTCACGGCGGGCGCGGGCGCGGCGCTGTACTTCCAGCTCGATCCCGTCGCCCCCCCGGCGCCGGTCGCGGGCGCCGCCCTGCTGCCGGACGGCGCCGGGCTCTCGCTGCGCGGCTCGTTCTGACCCGCCCCGCGCGCCCGCGCGCCCGCCGCGCCCGCCGCGCCCCGCGCGGGCGTCAGTCTCGGCTCCGGATGCCGTAGCGGTCCATGAGCCGGTGGACGAGCTGCCGGGAGACGCCCATCGACGCGGCGGCCCGGGCCACGTTGCCGCCGTGCTCGCGCAGCTTCGTGGAGATGAAGCGCCGCTCGAACTGCTCGACGACCATGTCGCGCGCCTCGCGGAGCGTGAGCGCGGCGAGCGGGCCGACGCCCATGTCGTCCACCCGCGGCGCCACCTTGACGATCGCCTGCTCGGCGAGGTGCGGGAACAGCACGAGCCGCGCGACCGTGTTGCGGAGCTCGCGCACGTTGCCCGGCCAGTGGTGCCCCTTGAGCAGCTCCAGCGCGTTCGGGGGCAGATCGTCGAGCGACCGCGGCGGCGCCTGCGCCGCGAGGAAGCGCTCGACGAGCAGCGGGATGTCGTCCTTGCGCTCGCGCAGCGGGGGCACGACGGCCTCGACCACGGCGAGCCGGTAGTAGAGATCCTCGCGGAAGGCGCCCGAGGCGACGCGCCCCTGGAGGTCGCGGTGGGTGGCGGCGACGATCCGGGCGTCGAAGGACGTGTACGCGGCGGCGCCGACGCGGCGGACCTGGCGGGCCTCGAGGGCGCGCAGGAGCTTCGGCTGGAGATCGAGGGGGAGCTCGCCGAGCTCGTCGAGGAAGAGCGTGCCGCCGTTCGCCTCCTCGAGCAGGCCGGCGCGCGCGGTCTGGGCGCCCGTGAAGGCGCCCCTCGTGTAGCCGAAGAGCTCGGCCTCGATGAGGCCCGGGGCGACGGCGCTGCAGTCGAGCACGACGAAGGGGCCGCCGCGCCGGGGGCTCGCGTCGTGGATGGCGCGGGCGAGGACCTCCTTGCCGGTGCCTGACTCGCCGAGGAGCAGGATGGTCTCCGAGGTGGCGGCGGCGCGCTCCAGGCGGGCGAAGAGCGCGCGCATGGGGACGCTGCCGCCGAGGGCCTCGCCGAAGCTCGCCGACGTGGAGAGGGGGACGAGCACGGGGGCGCCGCAGACGCGGACGGTGAGGGAGACGCCGCCGAGGGAGGCGATGGCGCGCGGGGTGAGGAAGCCCTCGTGGACGAGGACGTCGTTGATGAACGTGCCGTTCTTGCTGCCGAGGTCCGTGACGACGATCCCGCGGGGCGAGAGCCGGATCTGGCAATGGCGGCGGGACACGCGGGCGTCGGGGATGACGACGTCGCACTCGGCGCTGGTGCCGAGGACGAGCGGGGCCACGCCCAGGGGCGCCTCGATCGGGGGGCCCTTCTGCGGCGTGACGACGATGCGCAGGTCCGGGACCTCGACGGCGTCGCTGCGAAGTGTCGTGATCGTCCGGGTGGCGTCGTGCATCGAGGCGGCGAGCGGGGAGGGCAGCATCCCCGAAAGCCGCGCAGATTTCCAGCGGCATGGCTCGCTCGCCGCGCCGCCCGCCGGGCGGAGGCGATTGACACCGGGGCGCGCCCGGCGACCATGCGATCCATGGCGAGGGTCGAGGAGGAGCGGGCCGTGACGGCGGACGACGGCCCCGACGGCGGCGGTGTCGGCGACACGCCGCCTCCGGCGCCGGGCGGGCTCGTGGTGCCGGAGCCCCTGTGGAGCGCCCTGCGCGCGGCGTACGGCGAGCCGGGGCGCGCGTACCACAACCTGACCCATGTGCGCGAGGTGCTCTCCCGCTTCGAGGCGGTCGACCGCGACGTCGGCTGGCGGAGGCCGCGCGAGGTGTACCTCGCGGCGCTGTTCCACGACGCCGTGTACGTGCCCGGCCGCCACGACAACGAGGCGCGCAGCGCGGAGCGCGCGCGGGAGGCGATCGCCCGGTGGCTGCCCGGCGTGGGGCTCGACGAGGGGCTCGTGACGCGGCTCATCCTGCTGACGGCGCGCCACGGCGCGCTCGCGCCGGCCGACGTCGACGAGGAAGAGGCGCTGTTCCTCGACGGTGACATGGCCATCCTGGGGAGCGCCCCGGCGACGTTCGACGCCTATGATCGAGGCATCGCCGCGGAGTACGGCGCGGTGCCGGCCGAGCTCTTCGCGATCGGCCGGCGCGGCTTCTTCGAGAGGCTGCTCTCGGCGGAGCACATCTTCCTCTCGCCCTATTACCGGGATCGCCTCGAGGAGCGCGCGCGCGAGAACCTGCGCAGGAAGCTCGGGGCGGCGCCGGGCGGCGCGGGCTCGTAGGCCGCTGTCGAGGGCTCGCGGCGGGCGCGGCGTGAGCGACGCGGCGTCCGGGGCCCGCCGGGCGCGGGCGCCCGCCCCGCGCGATCACCAGCGCTTCACGTCGCTCTTGCTCACATGGCACGTCGCGGTGTCCCACTGGCTCGCGCCGCCGTGGAGCTTCTGGGACTCGCCCATGTGGTCGGTGACGGCCCTGTATTCCTGGCAGATCTTCGGCTTGTCATCGCTCTCGTCGTACCCCCCCTTGACGTGAAGGTTGGTGATCGTGACCGTGTCCCCGTAGTTCTGGTTCGCTCCCGCGATCGCCGTCTTGACGCGATCCACCCTGACGTTGTCGAGGATCAGGTGGCGCGGTCCGCCGTTGGCGGTGCAATCGCCGCAGGAGCGCCAGAGCTTGCCGAAGTCGGCGATGTACGAGCTCGCGACGATGGTCGTGGAGCCGCCCTTGGCGTTGTGCTGGAAGATCTTGTCGGAGGCGTGCAGGGCGATGGAGTTGACGATCCTCATCGTCGCCCCGTCCTTGGTGTTGGTGGCGGCGTCCTCGCAGACGTCCTCCCAGTAGACGTGATCGAGGGTGCAGTCGCCGCGGCAGACGATGCCGTTGCCGGCGGGGAGGCCGCCCGCGATGATGAGGTTCTTCACCGTGACGCCGTCCTCGACCTCGAACACCGTCTTCTGGCCCTCTCCATCGTTGCAGTCCGCGGTGTTGTTGACGCCGATCTTCTGGTTGTTGAAGTCGTAGACGTCCTGGCCGCCGTTCGCGGCGTTCCTCAGCACCGTCGTCTGGGTCCTGATCTCGCCGTCGCCGTTGGTCGGCGTCGGGATTTCCATCGGGATCTCGTCGTCGAGCGGCTCCCCGCCGCCCGCGCCGCCGCTGCCGCTGCCGCTGGTCGTGGCGCTCGTGGTCGAGCTGCTCGTGGTGCTGCTCGCGCTCGTGGTGCTGCTGCTCGTCGTGCTGGTCGTGGCCGTGCTGCTCGTGCCGCTGCCGCCGGCGCCGCTGCCGCCGGCGCCGCTGCCGCCGGCGCCGCTGCCGCCGGCGCCGCTGCCGCCGGCGCCGCTGCCGCCGGTGCCGCTCGCGGTGCTGCCGCCTCCGCCGGTCGCAACGGCGCCGCTGCCCCCCTGGCCCTCGTCGTCCGGCGTCGTCTCGCCGTCCGAGCAGCCGATCTGGCCGGCCCCGACGGCGCCGATCACGAGCAGCAAAGTGAAAGCTGACCTCATTCTCATCTCGCTACCTCTCGTTCTGGATTCATGACGGACGATCCGCGGTCCAGGATCGCCCGGTGGGCGCCTCGGTTCGGCCCGTCGCGAAGGTCAACGCGACCCCTCGCTCACGCCGTCGAGCGGGTCCCTGAATGCAAGCGGCGGTCCAGTGCAGGCGGCAGGAGCTCGAGGCGCTGCGCGGCGCTCTGCTGCGGTGGACCTGTCCACGCGATGGCGACGCCGGTCGACGGGGTCGCGGCCCTCGCGGGCGTCCCCTGTGGCGGGCGCGGTGGAGTGTCCACCGTGGGTTGACACGGTGGACGCTCGGTATGGACTGGCGGGCGCGTCAGCTCGGGACCTGGGTCGCGCCTCGCGCGAGCAGGCTGATGGCCGCGATGCCGCGGCTCGAGTCCTCCTCGTTCAGGAACAGGCGCAGCGCCTCGTGGATGGCGGGCAGCGCGCGGTGGAGGTCCTCGGGCGACATCGACCGCGGCGCGATGCCGGCCCGGCGGCAGGCCCGGACGATGGTGCTCGGCCCGATCACGCTGGAGAGCCCGCTCGCGGCGACCACCTGATCGAACAGCGAGTCGGCCGCCGGCGCCACGCTGCTCGGGCCGGCGCGGGCGTGCGAGCTCGGCGGCGCCTCGTCGAGGGGGGGCCCGGCGCGCCTCGAGGGCACCGCGGCCTCCGTGCCCTGCGCGGCTCTGGGCCGGAACAGGCTGCGCAGCCGCGTCTTCAGCAGGGTGAGCTCGGGCGTCTTCAGCACGACGTCGTCCACGCCGATCTCCGCGCCTTCTTCCCGGGTCCCGGCGTCCTCGTGCCCCGTGAGGAGGATCACGGGAATGTGGCACAAGGCGCCGGATCGCTTCATCCGTCGCGCGGCCTCGAGGCCGCCCATCCCCGGCATCAGCAGATCCATGATCACGCAATCGACCCGCTCCACGGCGAGGAGGCTCAGCGCCTCTTCGCCGGATTGCGCCGGGATGACGTCGCAGCCGCCCTGCCTCAGGAGCTGCGCGAGCGCGGCGCGGTACGTGGGGCTGTCGTCCACGACGAGGACCTTCTTGCCGGTGGCGATGGAAGCGCCGGCGCCCGTCGCGCGGAGCACGGTGCTGCGCTGGCTCACGAGCTCCGCCGCGCGGAGGACGAGGTAGTTCCCGTCGTACGGCTTGCCGAGGTACTCGTCGGCCTCCGCGCCGAGCGCCTGGATCCGGTGCTTCACCTCGGTCTCGGTGGACAGCAGGATGACGGGCGTGTGCACGGGATCGGTCGCGGCGCGTATTTCCCGGAGGAGCTCGATCCCGTCGCCGTCGGGCAGGAGGACATCGAGGATCGCGAGAGAGAAGGTCTTCGACCGCAGGACCTTCTGGGCGAGCGCCCTGGTCTCGCACGCCGTCACCTGGAACCCGGCGCCGCGGAGCAGGCCCCGCAGATCCATGCGAATCGCGAGGCTGTCGTCGACGATCAGGACTTGCGGCTTCATGCTACTCCCTTCTGTTCGTGGACGACGCGAGCCATGCAGCGCTGATCGCTCCTCCGGCGTTGTAGCAGGCGCTCCCCGGGGCGCGCTCCCGAGCCCCCTCGTGAATCGCCCTCGTCGCGTCCTGCGCCGCCCTGAGCCCCGTGCAGCGCGGCGTCCGTGACGGAGGGGCGTCGGCGCGCGCGGGTCCATGCTCGGGCGCGGACGACCAGAACGCTTCCCCGCTTCTTCTCCTTACAATGAGTAGCCAAGGATTCGATTCCGCATCTGTCATGAACGGAGGAGCTGTCACGCGCTGGCGAGATCCCTTGATGATAGCCGATCTCGAGCCGCCTCGGGCAGGTTCATGGGCTCGCTGTCTCCTGCGCACGGGCGCGACGGTCGATGTGTCGGAGGCGCCGAGTCGCGGAGTCCTTCTGGCCTGACGACCGTGGCTGGCACTGGCGCCAGTCTCATGGGGGGTGTCACCGCCGCGGGGATGCGCGTCAGGACATCACCGCATGGTCGGCTCTCGGCATCGCGACGGGCGCCGCGAGCCGGAAGCGCGATGTCCGCCCGCCGCCGACTTTCCCGGTTCGCGCTGTCGCGTCGCCCGCGCCTGCGCTGTCGTCGCGTCCGGGCTCGCGCTGTCGCGTCCGGGCTCGCGCTGTCGGCGCGACCGCGCACGGGGCACGGCCGCGCGCCCGCTGTCCGCGCACGGGGCGCGGCCGCGCGCCCGCTGCCCTGCCCGCGCGAGCCCGCGCGGGCATGGGTTTCCGGGGGCGCGGTTCTCCATACCGCTTCCGCGCGGCACGCGCTATCAACGCAGCCGCGAAGCGCCGGCGACGCCTGCGCTTCCCAGGTTGCCCCCATGATCGCCGTGGTCGCAGAGAAGCCCGCCGTCGCCCGCGACATCGCCGCGGTGGTCGGCGCATCGCGGCGCGCCGAGGGCTTCCTCGAGGGGGGAGGCTACGTCGTGACGTGGGCGGTGGGGCACCTCGTCGCCATCGCCGAGCCGCACCAGATCGACCCGGCCTGGAAGCGCTGGCGCCTCGATCTGCTCCCGATGCTGCCCGAGCGGTTTCCGCTGGTCGTGCTCCCCGGGACGCGGGCGCAGTTCGAGTGCGTGCGCAAGGTCCTCGGCCGGCGCGACGTCGAGCGCGTCATCTGCGCGACCGACGCGGGCCGCGAGGGCGAGCTCATCTTCCGTACCATCTACGAGGCCGCGGGCTGCAAGAAGCCGGTCGAGCGGCTGTGGATCTCGTCCCTCACCCCCGACGCCATCCGCGACGGGCTCCGGCGGCTGCGCGACGCGCGCGGCTACGACGGCCTCGCCGACGCCGCGCGCGGGCGCAGCCGGGCGGACTGGCTCGTCGGCATGAACCTCTCGCGCGCCTACAGCCTCGCCTTCGACCAGGACCTCTCGGTCGGCCGTGTGCAGACGCCCACGCTCTCGATGGTCGTCGAGCGAGAGCTCGCGATCCGGAGGTTCGTCCCCGAGCCGTACCTCGAGGTGGTCGCGACCTTCTGCCCCTTCCGGGAGGGCGGCGCGGGCGCGGCGGAGGAGGCGTCGTACAAGGGCACGTATTTCCGGGACAAGCCGCTCCCCGGCGAGCAGCCCGACAGGGCGGCCGACGAGGACCGGGAGCAGGGCGAGACCGCGCCGTCGCGGCGGCGCCTGCCGCCGGACGGCGAGGAGGCGCGGCAGATCATCGAGCGGGCCCTCCGGGGCGAGGCGCGCATCGAGGCGGTCCGGGCCGAGTCCCGCCGCCTGCCGCCGCCGCTGCTCTACGACCTGACCGAGCTGCAGCGGCACGCCAACCGCCTTTACGGCTTCTCCGCGCAGAAGACGCTCGAGGTCGCGCAGGCGCTGTACGAGCGCAGGAAGCTCATCAGCTATCCGCGCACCGACAGCCGGCACCTCTCGACCGAGATCGCCGCCACCCTCGGCGCGGTGGTGCAGGCGGTGGAGGGCCCGTACCGGGACAAGCTCGCGCCGGGGACGGGGACGCGGCCGCTCGGCCGGCGCTTCGTCGACGACGGCAAGGTCGGGGATCACCACGCCATCATCCCCACGGGGACGCGGCCGCCGCGCGCGGAGCTCTCGGCCGACGAGCAGAAGATCTTCGATCTGATCTGCCGCCGCCTGCTCTCGGCGTGGCACGAGGATCACGTCACGTCGATCACCACCGTCATCACGGCGATCACGGCGCGCGGCCCCGGCGGCGCGACGGTCGTGGATCGTTATCACAGCGCGGGCAGCGTCGTGGAGAAGGTCGGGTGGAAGGTGCTCGACATCGGCTTCGGCAAGGCGCCCACGAAGCGGCGCAAGCCGGGGGAGCGGGGAGAGGGGCGGGCCGCGGGGGGCGAGGGGGAGGGGGCCGCGGGGGAGGGGGCCGCGGGGGCGGGGGGCGAGGGAGAAGGAGAGCGGGAGACCGCGGATCAGCGGCTCCCACCGGGCCTGGTGAAGGGCGAGGTGCAGCTCGTGCTCGACGCGCAGGCGCAGGCCAAGAAGACGCGGCCGCCGCCGCGGTTCACCGAGGCGACGCTGCTCACCGCCATGGAGACCGCCGGCAGCAGCCTCGAGGAGAAGGAGCTCTCCGAGGCGATGAAGGACTCGGGCCTCGGCACCCCGGCGACGCGGGCGGCGATCATCGAGACGCTGCTCCGGCGCGAGTACCTCGTGCGCAAGGGCAAGCTGCTGCACGCGACCGAGAAGGGCATCGGGCTGATCGAGGTCGTCCACGCCGACGTGAAGAGCCCGGCGATGACGGGCGCCTGGGAGGCGAAGCTCGCCCGCATGGCGCGCGGCGGGGGCGATCTGGCCTCGTTCATGGCGGGCATCGCGTCCTACGTCCGCCACGTGGTGGAGGAGGTGCGCTCGGGGCGGCGCGCGGCGGGGGGCGCTGCGCCGCGGCCAGAGGCGAGGACGTCGCCGTTCCAGGAAGGCGGGGCGGCGAGGGGGGACACCGGGGCGGCGAGGGGATTCGACAAGGACCGGGCCGCCGCGGCGGCTCCGGCGGAGGCGGCGCACGAGCGGGCGGCGGCGCGGGCGCCGGTCCGCCGGGCTGGCAACGGCAGCGCGGCGAGCGCCCCGGTCGCCGCCTCGCGCGGCGCGCTTCGCGCGGCCGCGGCCGCCGTGTCCCCCCCGCCGGCGCCGCGCGGGGGGGCAAGGAATCGAGGAGAGAAACATCAACAAATTCCAGCGGATGCGCGCTTCTTTGCAGGGAATCGAGGAGAGGAACCTCGACAGATTCCGGCGGGCGCGCGCATCTCTTCAGGGGATGTAGGGGGAAAATATCAACAAATTCCAGTGGATGCGCGCGTTTCTTCAGGCGTTTTCGAGCCAGTCCCGCCGCCTGGAGCGCGGGCGGCGGCCAGCTCGATCCCGCCCGCGCATGCGGCGGCGGTGGCGTACGCGCCTGCGCGCCGGCCGGCCGAACTCGTCGAGCTGCTCCAGCGGTGCTTCGGCTTCCGCGGCTTCCGCCCCTACCAGGAGGCCGTCTGCCGCACGGCGGCCTCGGGGCGCGACGTGCTCCTCGTCATGCCCACGGGCGCCGGGAAGTCGCTCTGTTACCAGCTCCCCGGGATCGCGCGCGGCGGCACGACGCTCGTGGTGAGCCCGCTGATCGCGCTCATGGAGGATCAGGCCGCGAAGCTCCGGGCGTGCGGCTTCGCCGCCGAGCGGATCCACTCGGGCCGGAGCCGGGCCGAGTCGCGCAAGGCGTGCATCGATTACCTCGAGGGCGCGCTCGACTTCCTGTTCATCGCGCCCGAGCGGCTCCGGGTGCCCGGCTTCCCCGAGCTGCTCGCCCGGAGGAAGCCGGTGCTCGTGGCCGTCGACGAGGCCCATTGCATCTCCAAGTGGGGGCACGACTTCCGCCCTGATTACCGGATGCTGGGCCAGCGGCTCCCCGCGCTCCGTCCGGCGCCGGTCATCGCGCTCACCGCGACCGCCACGCCGGTCGTGCAGGACGACATCGTGGAGCAGCTCGGGCTCACGTCCGCGGCCCGGTTCATTCACGGCTTCCGGCGGAGCAACCTGGCCATCGAGCTCCTCGAGGCGAGCCCGGGCGACCGCCTCGCCCGGGTGCGCGCGCTGCTCGGGAAGAAGGGCAGGACGCCGGCCATCGTCTACGCGCCGACCCGGAAGGAGGCCGAGGCGCTCGCGGCCGGCCTCTCGGGGGATTTCGCGGCCGAGGCGTACCACGCGGGCCTCGCCGCGCCGGCGCGCGACCGGATCCAGGCGGCGTTCCTGGGCGGCAGCACCGAGATCATCGTCGCCACCATCGCCTTCGGCATGGGCATCGACAAGCCCGACGTGCGCACGGTCGTCCACGCCGGGCTGCCCGGGAGCCTCGAGGGCTATTATCAGGAGATCGGCCGCGCCGGCCGCGACGGCCTCCCGTCGCGGGCCGTGCTGATGCACTCGTATGTGGACCGGCGAATGCACGAGTTCTTCCACGAGCGCGACTACCCGGATCCGGCGACGCTGCAGCGCATCGAGGCGGCCCTCTCCGCGGAGCCGCGCCCGCGCGAGGCGGTCCTCGGCGAGCTTCACCTGGATCCCGAGGTCGCGGAGAAGGCCCTGGAGAAGCTCTGGATCCACGGCGGCGCGCGCGTGGACGCGGACGGCGGCGTGGCCCTGGGCGATCCGGGGTGGCGCGGGCCGTACGAGGCGCAGCGGCGCCACAAGCTCGCGGAGCTCGTGCAGATGGCGCGCTTCACCGAGAGCCACGGCTGCCGCATGCTCCACCTGGTCCGTCATTTCGGCGACCAGGAGGACACGGGCGAGGCGTGCGGCCTGTGCGACGTCTGCGCGCCGGACGCGTGCGTGGCGCGGGAGTTCCGGGCGCCGAGCCGCGACGAGGCGCAGGCGATCGCGAAGATCCTGGTCGCGCTGCGGGACGGCGAGCAGCCGACCGGGCGCCTCTACCGCGAGGCGTTCGCGGGCGGGTCGCTCGAGCGGCGCGATTTCGAGCACCTGCTCGGCGGGCTGGTGCGGGCGGGGCTCGTGAGCGTGCGCGACGACTCGTTCGAGAAGGACGGCGAGCACATCGCCTTCCAGCGGGCGTCGCTCACGCCGAAGGGGCGCCTCGGCGGGGGGGCGGCCGACGTCCCGCTGGTGAAGGTGCCGCCGAAGGTGAAGAAGCGGCAAGGCCCGGGCGCGAAGTCGTCGGACGCGCGGAAGGCGTTCTTCGCCCGCAAGGCGCAGCGCAAGAAGGGGCGGGCGCGCTGAGCGGTCGCCGTGGGGGGGGGCGCTGGACGGGATGAGCGGCTGGCGGGCGGCGGCGCTCAGCGGAAGATGCCGAAGTGGCCCAGGACCCACCAGAGCAAGGCGAAGATGAGGAGGCTGCTGAGGCACCCGCCGCCGAGCTTCTTCGCGCCGTAACCCGCTGCGATCCCACGCAGAATCTTGCTCATCGAGCGACCTCCGGCCCCGTGTCGGGGGCTCGATGAGCGAAGCAACGGGGGTGCCATCTCGGATGGCCGAGGGGAGGCCTGGATCTGCGCGCGGGAGGCCGATGGCCCCGCTCGATCGGGAGCGGGCATCTCGGCGCGCGCGCCACAGTGGGGCGTTTCGCGACGCTCTAGCAGCGCGAGCTGCGCGAGGCGCTACGGGGCGCTGCGGCGCGAGGTGAGGAGCCCGATCGTGGTGAGGTGCCGAGCGCTGCCTGTTCCCGGAGCAACGTCACCGGCCCAGCTTTGCGATGAAGAGGCGCGCCCGATCCCCGTCGCTGGTGCCGGGTAGCGGTCCCGTGCCGAAGTCGGCGTCCGGAGCGGTCGTCGTGCCCGCGATGAGCGTCTCGCCTTCCGGTGAGGTGGCGACCACGCGCAGCGTGTCTTCGCCCGTGTTCTCCGTGAGGTGATTCCATACGAGCTCTGCGTCGGGCGTGAACTTGGCGACGAAGGCGTTCTGAATCCCTTGTGCTTTCAAGGGACCGCGGCCGAAGTCGATCTCTCCCTCCGCAGTGCCGACAACAACGAGATTGCCAGAACGATCCCGAGTGACTCCAAACGCGTGCTGATCGCTGGCAGCCTCTCCGAACCCGCGCAACCATCGGGGCATCCCGGTCGCCTCGAGCTGCAGCACGAAGACGTTGCTATCGGTTCCGGCTCCTCCGGTTACTGTGTGCTCGCCAACCTGCATCTTCTGAGAGAACGAGCCCACTATCACAGGACGGCTTGACAGATCCACCGCGATGCCCGTCGGCTGCGCGGAGCCTGAGCCAGCTCCGTTGAGCGCTCTGGCCCACACGGACTTCCCGGCTGGCGTCAGCTTGACGACAAATCGGGTGCCATCGACTCGCACTGGCGCATTGTCAGTACCGAAATTGATCGTCTCATTCGACCAGCCGAGAAAAAAGATGTTCTTCGAGCTATCGACCGCAACAGCAGTGGCAGCTTCGTACGCTGACGAGCCGTTGAACGTGCGCACCCAGTGGTCCGGTCCGCTCACGCGCCCGGTGGCACCGTCGAGCTTCGCCACGAGGAGGTCCTCGCCGTCAGGTGCGATCGGCCCCTCGCCAAGATCGATGGGCAGGGTGAATCTCCCCGTGACGATGATGTCGTCGCTCGAGTCAATGGCGATTCCGGTGAGTGTGCCGCGGCCTCCCAGGCCTTTGCTCCAAAGATGCTCGCCCGATGCGCCAAGTCGGACGATGAACGGACCCTCCGGAAGCGGTCCACCGCCGAAGTCAACTCCCCCTTGAGGGCTCTCGCCGACCAAAACTGGATTTCCCTTGGAGTCGATGGCAAGGTCCGTGACATCGTCCACGCCGAAATCGCCAAACTTCTTGGCCCAGAGAGGGACGCCGGCCGGGCTCAGCTTGAGGACCAGCACATCGCTTGCCTCACTGGCAGAGGAGAAGGATTGCTCTGCGAACGTGATCGTCCCTGAAAAAGCTGCGCTGACGAACACGTTTCCCTCAGCGTCACTCGCAATAGCGGAAGTCCAGCAGCTGCCATTTTGCTCGAACCCGGCCGCCCAGACAATGCATTGGAACCCGTCGCAGTTCTCGTCGTCCGCGGCATCGCAGCGCTCCACCGCGGGCAGAACCTCGCCCTCGCAGGCGCCCCAGGTCCCGTCGGTGCCGCAGGTGCGCATTCCCTCCCGGCACGCGCCCCTGTTCCTGGTGCCCAGTGGGCCGGCGTAGCACACCTCCGAAGCGTCCGGCGTGCATGTGGGCGCCTCATCCTCAGCGCCACCCGCGCCGCCGGCGCCCGTAGGGTCAGAACCCCCAGACCTTCGGCACCCCCCGTGCCGCCTGGAGTCTGGTCGGAGAACTCGTCGAGACCGAGAACTAGCGCGCACCCGCTGGCGCAGAGGCCCAGGCCGAGGAGGGAAGCGAGCGCGTGAGGTCGTGCTTGTCGTTGCATGGGCTCGTGCGCGCCCGGAAGCCGCAAGGCGAGGTTCCCGACGCTAGCGCGGAGGCTATCACGCCGACGCGGGGCGCAGGAGTCTGGTTTCGATCGTCGCCGGGACGAGCCGGCCGCTCGTCTAGCGTCGGGCGCCTCGCGCGAGGCCGCCATAGCCGAGGATCGAGAGCCCTATCCGCGCCGAGAGCCGGCGTAGCGCCGCGCGAGGGAGGATGCGGGAGAGCTGGGCCGTGGCCTTGCTCAACGCGGTCGGGACGGCGACCACGTCGCCCCGATCGGCTGCCGCGATCCCGTACGCCGCGCATTCCTCGGCGGAGATCTCGAACGGCGGCTTCCTGCGCGACACGCCGGGCGCGCCCGCGTCGAAGATCTCCGTGGTCACCGGCCCCGGGCACAGGGCCGTCACGGTGACGCCGGTCGTGTCGAGCTCCACGGCCAGGCTCTCGGAGAACGACAGCACGAACGCCTTGGTCGCCCCGTAGACCGCATGCCCCGGGGTCGGCTGGAACGCGGCGAGCGACGCCACGTTGAGCACGCGCCCGCCGCCGCGCGCCACGAGGTCGGGGACGATCGCCGCGCACAGGGCGACGACGCTCTCGCAGTTGAGCCGCACCAGCATCGCCTGCGCGGCGGGGTCGCCGTCCAGGAAGGGCCCGAGCCGCGTCGTGCCGGCGTTGTTGACCAGCCAGGCCGCGCCGCCCAAGGCGCGCGCCCGATCCCGCACGCGGAGGGCCGCGCCCTCGGTGGTGACATCGAGCTCGAGCGGGTGGATGGGCGCATGCCCGGCGGCGCACGCCTGTGCGCAGAGCTCCTCCAGCCGGTGCGCCCGCCGCCCGATGGCGAGCACCGGCTGCCCGCGCGCCGAGAGCTGCCGCGCGAGCGCCGCGCCGATGCCGGACGAGGCGCCTGTGACGATGGCGAGGGCCGAGGGGGTGGTCATGGGCGCCATCCTTTACGCCGCGCCGTCCTGGATAGCGAGCCGCCCGTTGCCCCTCGCGCAGGGGCGATTCGGGAGCGGCCGCCGCAGCGCGCCTCGCCGCATCGCGTAATGTTCGCGGACACGTCAGGCGCGCGTCATTTGGCGCGGGCGGTCGCACCCGGATGTGGTGACGTTCGAAGCCTGGGGACACATGGCGGGACGTCCCTTACATTTACATTCAGCCCGAGCACTTCGCGGGCCGGTCGCCTCTTGCGGACGGCTGCACGCCCCGGGTAGCCTAGTGGCCGTGCCTCTATTGTCGGGTGTCGAGTCGCCATGCGCGACGCTGGGGAGCCGAGAGTGGTCCTGAAGAGCAGCGACCGAGCCGTTCGCACTCGAGGAATCGCCCTCGCCACGGCGCTCCTGTGTGCGCTGCTGCCGGCGCGGCTGCACGCACAGCCGCAGCCGGTCACGCTGTCATCGCCCAGCTCCGCTGCGATCGAGTTCGACGGCACAGGTCTCTGCGCGGCATCGGCCCTGTCCACCGAAGCGCGTGTGGAGTCGGACTTTTATGTGCCCCCGAGCGATCCTGATACCATCAACAGCCGTCTGCGATTCAACGAGAAGATCAACGCGTTCATCGAGAGCAAGCGGGAGGAGCGCCTCGAGTACGTCATCCGGACCGTCCTGGATCTAAGCAACAACAACAGCAACAATTCCGATCCAGAGAGAGGAGGCCCGCTAAGCTACGGCGACTTTACCGGGTTGATGACGCCCACGTGTCAGGAGGGCGGCTGCGACTTCCCGTGGAAAAGCCACGGCACCAGCGAGCCGTTCGGCTCGCGGCTCCGCGGGTTCCTGAACGTCACCGACGCGCTCGTGGGCAAACCGGTCCATATCGGCTTCTACAGCGATGACGCGGTCAGCCTCAGCTTCTTCGACAAGGGCGTCGGCGAAAAGCCGGTCATGATCCGCCCGGCACGGCTCGGGCTCCCGACCTGGCGCCTCACGAACACGGTCACGTTCGAGAGGCCCGGCCTGTACCCGCTCGAGATTCTCTATGTGGAGATCGCGGAGCACGCGGCGCTCGAGATGTCCTACTTCATTGGAGAGTTCGAGGACTTCGAGCTCGGGGCGCGGGTGGAAGACAGCACGAACCTCAAGGACGCCGGCTTTACCATCTTTCAGCCGACTCAGTTCTTCCAGACGCTGAGCGGCTCGCCGTCGTTCTCCGACATCGAGCAGTGCCAGCAATGCCCTCGTCAGCTCATCGGACAGGCCGAAAACACCGGCTGTCCATCGAGCTTCTACTGCAACGAGGCAGCCCTCTGCGCCCCGTGCGACACCGCGTACTTCTGCGGTGAGTCCTGCTCGCGCTGCGAGGGCGACACGCAGTTCTGCATCGACGTCAACGGCAATCGGCAGTGCGCCCAGTGCCGCACCGACGCCGACTGCCACGCCAACTTCACCTGCGACCCCGAGACGCACGAGTGCAAGGAGCGCTACGAGTGCGAGGAGGACCCGGACTGCCCGCGCGGCCACGTCTGCGTCGAGCACGCGTGCGTGCCGTGCGACTCGCCCGACATGTGCGCCGGCAACTCCTGCAACTGCTGCCCGAACGGGATCAACGGCAGGCAGATGGACTGCGCCGCCGTCGAGCCCGGCGGCATCGAGATGTGCGTCGAGTGCGTCAACGACACGCAGTGCCCCGACGGCAAGGTGTGCCACACCCCGACCGGTCACTGCGTCGACCCGCCCCTCCCGACGAACGCGCAGCCCGACTGCTGCGGCGAGGGGTGCGTCGACTGCATGCGCCCCGAGGACCCGAACGATCCCGAGACGCCCCCGGTGCCGTTCTGCCTCCCCGGCCCCATCGGCACGGCGTGCGCCGCGTGCCGCAACGACATGGACTGCGGCGAAGGCCAGTACTGCCTGAGCGGCGAGTGCAAGGCGTGCGTCGAGGACCGGCGCTGCGGCGCGCGCTGCAGGAGCTGCGGCGAGGACACGCCGTTCTGCCTCGGCACGTTCGCCGAGACCGCCGCCTGCGTGCGCTGCACCTCGGACGATCAGTGCGCCGGCACGACGTGCAACCCCGAGACGCACGCGTGCGACCCCCCCGGGTGCATGGCGACCTGCGCCGAGGACACCCCGTACTGCGACGGCGAGAAGTGCGTCGAGTGCTACGCCGACACGCAGTGCCCCTGCGGCAACACCTGCGACCTCGAGACGAACACCTGCGACGTCTCCTGCAAGTCGAACCTCGACTGCCTCGGCAACGAGCACTGCCGCTGGACCGACCAGGCCGACGCCAAGGAGTGCGCGCTCGGCCCGATGCCGGACAACGTCGCGTGCGGCGGCACCCTCGCCGACATCTGCAGCGTCTCGGTCGTCGGCCAGAAGGGCACCGACCCGCGGCCCGCCGGGCTCCTCGCGCTGGCGATGCTGGCCCTGCTCGAACGGCAGCGCCGGCGGCGCGCCGGAGGTCCGTCGTGAGAAAGCGCCCGCTCCTTTTCGCCCCGCTCCTCGCGCTCTCGGCGCTCCTCGCCGGGGGCCCCGCGCGCGCCGAGGAAGGGCGCTTCGACGCCCAGGTGTTCCGCCCGTCGGCCGCGCCGCGCGACCTCGTGATGGTGCAGAAGTCCGAGGTCATCGGGAACCTGTCCCCGACCGTCGGCCTCTACAGCGACGTCGCGGCCGACCCGCTCGTGCTCATCCTCGCGGGCGAGGACAGGAAGCAGGCGGTCAACGCGATCACCGGGCGCCTCGAGCTCGCCCTCCTCGCGGGCATCGGCTTCTTCGACGTGCTCGACGTCACGATGGCCATGCCGCTCATCCTCTTCCAGGAGGGCGGCAACCTCCGCAGGTTCGGCACCGAGGGGTCGGTCAAGAGCTCCACCGTGGGCGATCTCCGCCTCTCCACCAAGGTCTCGCTCCCGTACCTGAACCGCAAGGAGCAGGTGAAGGAGGGGTTCGGGATGGCGATCGCCGGCAACCTGAACTTCCCCACGGGCGACCAGAACGCGTTCGCCAGCGACGGCGCGCTGAGCGGCGGCGCCACCCTCATCGCCGATTACCGGTTCAACTTCGGGCTGCTCGTCGCCGCGAACGCCGGCGTCTGGCTGCGGCCCGACAACCAGTTCGCGGGCGTGCGCGTCGGCGACATGGCCCAGTTCGGCGTGGCCGCCGAGCAGTACGTCGTGCAGCGCTGGGGCCTGTCGGTCATCGGCGAGGTGTATGGCTATCCGTCCATCACGAGCTACCCCGACGACCCGGGGCAGATCCCCGCCGAGGCGCTCCTCGGGCTGCGCTGGCAGACCAAGCACGGCATCACGATCACCTTCGGCGGGAGCTTCGGCGCGGCGTGCGGCTTCGGCGCCCCCGCGATCCGCTTCTTCAACGTGATCACGTGGCAGCCGAAGACCTCCCAGGAGCAGGAGGAGATCAACCGCCTCCAGCAGCGCGACGACGAGGATCCGGACCGCGACGGGCTGATCGGCGCGGCGGACCGCTGCCCCGACGTGCCGGGGAGCCCCGAGAACTTCGGCTGCCCGGACCTCGACACCGACGGCGACGGCTTCTTCGATCGCGACGACCAGTGCCCCGACAAGCCCGCAGGGCCGCACGGGAAGAACGGCTGCCCGCTCGCCTTCGTCCGCGGCGACGAGATCGTGATCACCGAGCAGGTCCACTTCGCGACCGACAAGGACGTCATCCTCGAGGAGTCGAACCCCACCCTCGAGGCGGTCGCGCTCGTGCTCATCGACAACCCGGACATCCGCGAGGTGCGCATCGAGGGCCACACCGACGTGCGCGCGACCGACGTGTACAACATGGCCCTGTCGCAGCGCCGCGTGGCGAGCGTCATGGCGTACCTGATCGCGAAGGGCGTCGATCCCTCGCGGCTTCAGGCGGTCGGCTACGGGCACACGCAGCCGATCTACGACGACAGCGGCTGCCTCGGGCCCGACGAGCAGCTCTCGCCGGATTGCCGGTTCATGACGTCGAAGAACCGGCGCGTGGTCTTCCGGATCCTGCGCTACGGCAACGCGGCGCCGCGGCCGCTCACCGGGGAGCCCGAGGGGAGCGGGCAGGTCCTGCCGTCGGGCGGGGTGCTGCCGCAGAAGTCGACGACCACGCTGCCGAACCAGGGCACGCTGCCGACCCAGGGGGTCCTCCCGCAGACCGTGCTGCCGAGCGGTGGGAGCCAGCTCCCGCCGACCGGCGCCGGCGGCAGCATGAAGCCGCTGCCCAACCGGGGGGAGGCGGGCGGGCTTCCCAGCAACAAGGGGGTGCTGCCGAGGTCGGGGGCGCCGGGGCCGGCGCCTTCCACGTCGAGCCAGCCTCCTGCGGCGCCGCCTGCAGGTCCGAAGCCGTAGATCCCGCGGCCGCCGTTCCTGCGGCGAGGGAGGTGTTGCCGGGCTGCCCGGCCCCCGGCGAGGGTGTTCGTCTCGTGGGGCGGCGCGGGGGCCCCACCGAGCTCGCCTGGGACGCGCGTTCCAGCCGGCGGCCGCGGGGCGGCGATGGTCACTTCTTCGACGTGGACTTCGTCGGGAGCGTCGTCGGGGTCGAGGGCTTGGCCGGCGCGGGCGAGGAAGGCTTGGTCGAGGTCGGAGACGAGGGCTTCGCACCGGGCTTGCCTGCCTGTCCGGCCTTGGCCGGCGCTGCAGGCGCTGCGTCCTCGTACAGCTCGTCCGAAGAGGGCTCGGTCGGCTCGGCCTCCGCAGGAGGCGCCTCCGGCTCGGCCGCCGGCGCCGGCTCCGCGGGCTTCTCCGTCGTCGGATGGAGCGTCAGCGGCTTCGCCTCTCCTTCCGTGCGGCGGACCCACATCACCGCGGTCCCGCTCGCGACGGTGGCATAACGCCCGTCCTCGGTGCGGATCTCCTCGTTCACCGCCTCGATGACCGCATCGCCGCCGATGGCGCACGCGGCCTTGCGGAGCGACTCGAGGCGCTCTGCCTCCGTCCGGGCCTCCGGATCGCTGGCGATGGGCTGGAGGCGGTGGTACTCGCGATCGGGCATCTGGCCAGCCGGCACGACGTGCATGTCGCTACAGAACTCGCCGGAAGGCGTGCGTCGATCCCGGAAGGGCGTGCTGCAAGCGGAGATCAGCGCGGCACCCAGGGCTGCCGCGAGGAGGAGGCGCTGCATGATGCTTTCTTACCAGCGTTGCGACGGACGATGCAAACCCCGCGCGCCACGAACGGAGCGCGCCGCCGGGGCAGGGGGATCCGGGCGGGTCGACCCCCGCTCATCCCGCCCCCTGGGCGCCGCCTCAGGTTCCGATCCCGTGACGGCCCGGCTATGCTCCCGCGGCATGCGTCCGCGCGCGCGACCCGCTCGCCTCGTGTTCCTCTCCACCAGCTCAGCGACGTCGTGGAGACCCGCCACGGATTCCACGTGATCTTCCGGACCGAGCAGCGCGCCCCGCGCGAGGAAGTTGCTTCCCCCGCGCAGGCACAGCATGAAGCGCCCATGCGCGCCCAGACGCTCCTCGCTGCTCTCGCCGTGACGTTCGCCTTGCCGGGGTCGCTGGGGCTCGCGGCGTGCAAGTCCAGCGACGATCCGGAGGAGGTCGCCCCGGCGCCGAGCGCGCCGAGCGCCCCCGCCGAGCCCACCGCGACGGCGACGCAGCCCGCGGCCCCCGCGACCACACCCCCCGCGACGCCGGCTCCGCCCACGCCTGCTGCGACGGCGAAGGCGACACCGGTCCAGGCCACCCCGGCGGGGGTCTCGCCCAGCGCGAGCGCGTCGCCCAGCGCGAGCGCCTCGTCCTCCGCGAGCGCCTCGCCCAGCGCGAGCGCGCCGCCCGACGCCGGAGCGCTCTCGGCCAAGCTCGCGGCGTGCGCCGCCAAGTGTCAGTCGATCCTGCAGAGCTGCCTCACGCCGACGTTCCCCGCGGACGGCGGCCTGCCGCAGCTCAAGGACCCGGCGGCCTGCCAGGCGTCCTTCGAGGCCTGCCGCACCGCCTGCGCGCCGTAGCGCGCTCCCCGCCTCGCCATGTACGCGCGCCCGCGCGCCGCAGCGCGCTCGCCGGCTCACCCCTCGGCGCCGGCCGTCGCGCTCGGCAGCGTCACCCGGAAGAGCGCGCCGCCCGCCGCGCCGTTCACCACGGTGATGTCGCCTTGCATCGCCTCGACGAGGTGCTTCGCGATCGACAGGCCGAGCCCGGTGCCGCCCGCGGCCCGCGAGCGCCCCGCGTCCACGCGGTAGAACCGCTCGAAGACCCGCGCCTGGTGCGCCGCGGGGATGCCCGGACCGTCGTCCTCCACCTCCAGGACCACGCACCCGTCGCTGGCCCTCGCGCGCACGGCGACGCGCGAGCCGTCCGGCGTGTGGTGGATCGCGTTGTCGACCAGGTTGGTCAGGACCTGATCCAGCGCGCGCGCGTCCGCCGCGACCAGCGTGCCCGGGGCCACCTCGACCTCCACCGTGGTGCGCTTCTCCCGGGCGCGCTCGCGCAGGAGCGCCACCGTGGCCTCGGCCTGCTCCGCCAGATCGAGCGTGCCCGGCGACAGCGCCCGCTCCCTGCCCTCGATGCGCGACAGATCGAGCAGATCGTTCACGAGCCGGTGCAGCCGGGTCGCGTTGCGATCGATCACCTCGACGAAATCCCGCGCGGCCGCCGGGTCGTCGAGCGCGCCGTCGAGCAGCGTCTCGCTGCTCGCGCGGATCGACGCGACCGGCGTGCGGAGCTCGTGCGACGCGTTGGCGATGAAGTTGCGCTGCAGCCCCTCGATGCGGCGCAGCTCCGTCACGTCGAAGAAGACGGCGACGACCCCGGCGGCGCCGCGGCCCTCCTCCGCCGGCAGCGTGAGCGGCGCCGCGTTGACGACGACGACCCGGCGCCCCGCAGGCCCCGCCGCGCCCGGCGAGGCGGGCGCGATCTCGATCTCCCGCATCGCCGCCGCCCGCGAGCGCGCGACCTCCTCGAGGAGCTCGTGCAGCCCCGCCGAGCGGAGCACCTCGAGCGGCGGGCGGCCGACCGCGTCCCCGCGGACGCCGAGCAGCTGCGAGAGCGCCGGGTTGATCAGCGTGATGTCGCCTCGCTCGTCCGTGACGAGCACCCCCTCGCGCATCGACTCGAGCACCGCGCCGAAGCGCTCGCCCTCGCCGCCGAGCTCGCGCCGCGACCGCTCCAGGCTCTCGGCGAGGTCGTCGAGCGCGGAGCCCAGCGCCGCGATCTCGTCGCGCCCCTGCACGCGCGCGCGCCGGCTCAGGTCACCGCGCATCGCCCGCGCGACCCCGGTCAGGTACACGAGCCGCCCGGAGAGCGCGCGCGCCCCCACGAGCGCCGCGCTGATGGCGAGCGCGAGGGCGAGGAGCGTGCCCTCGACGACGCGCGCGTGGGCGGCGGACAGGCTGCGGTCGATGGCCACCGGCTCGAACGCGAGCCGCACGACCCAGGGCCCCTCCGGCCGATCGAGCCGCCGGGCCGCGTAGAGCATCCTCATCCGCGTCGTCTTGCTCACGCGCTCGCCGCGCCCGACGCCGAGGTGCCGCGCGTCGGCGACCTCACGGCGCGACCCGTGCACGTCGAGATCGTCGAGCCGCTCCGGCGGGACCGACGAGTCGCCCCGCACCACGCCGCCCGGATCGATGAGCGTGACGCGCGCTCCGGCGCGCTCCGACAGCGCCGCCGCGAGCGCGGGCGCCTCGGCCGCGAGGTCGCCCGCGCCCGCGACGGCCGCGGCCACGAGCGCCGTCCGCGCCGCGAGGTCGTCCTCCGTGTGCTCCTCGAGCTCGGCCCCGAGCGTCTGCACCACGTACCCGTCGAACACCACCGCCGCGAGGACCGCGATCCCCACGGCGAACGCGATGAGCTTGCTTCGTATCCCCATGTCTCCCGCGCAGCGCGCGCCGAGCGCCGGTCGCGACACGACCGGCGCTGCATCACGATATTACATAAATATCGAGCCTGCGTTACGACTCGTTGACGTGATGCGGAGCAACAGCTAAACGGCCCGCTTCATGGGACTGACCCGCGATGCGGTCTTCTTCGACGCGCTCGCCGACCATGCGCAACGGAGCGTTGCCGCGAGCACGCTCCTCCTGGAAATGCTCGACCGGATCGAGGATGCGCCAGGGCTGGCGAAGCGGATTTCTGACCTCGAGCACGAGGGCGACAAGATCACCCACGGCTGCCTGGCCGCTCTCCATCAGACATGGATCACCCCGCTCGACCGCGAGGAGATCCACGCCCTCATCACCCGGCTCGACGACGTGCTCGACTGCATCGATGCCGCGAGCATGCGGATCGTGCTGTTCGAGGTCGGCGGCGCCCTCCCCGAGGCGCGCGAGCTCGCGCGGGCGGTGGTCGACGCGTGCACCGTGATGAGCTCGGCCGTCCAGTCGCTCAAGGACATGAAGCGGCAGCCGGACCTCCTCGCGCTCTGCGTCGAGATCAACGAGCGTGAGAACGCGGCGGACGGCCTCTACCGCAAGGCGCTCGCGGCGCTCTTCAAGAAGGGGAACGACCCGCTCCTCGTCATGAAGTGGCGCGACATCTACGACCTGCTGGAGAACGCGACCGATCGCTGCGAGGACGTCGCGAACATCATCGAAGGCATCGTCCTCGAGCACGCATGACGACCTACATCCTCGTCATCCTCGTGATCGCGTTGATCTTCGACTACATCAACGGCTTTCACGACGCCGCGAACTCCATCGCGACCATCGTCTCCACCCGCGTCCTTTCGCCCCGCACCGCGGTGATCTGGGCGGCCGCGTTCAACTTCATCGCGTTCGCGCTGTTCGAGCCCACGGTCGCGCGCAACATCGCGAAGGGCGTCGAGACGGCGTTCATCACCCCGAACGTCATCCTGGGCGGCCTCCTCGGCGCGATCATCTGGAACCTGCTCACGTGGTGGTGGGGGCTGCCCTCGTCGTCGTCGCACGCGCTGATGGGCGGGTTCGCGGGGGCCGCGGTCAACAGCGCGGGGCGGCTGTCGGTGCTCGACGCCACCATCTTCGGCAAGACGGCGGCCTTCATCCTGGTGTCGCCGCTGCTCGGCGCGATCATCGGGTTCGTGCTCATGCACGGGATCCGGGTGCTCGCGCGCGACTGGGCGCCCGGCAAGGTGAGCAGCCGGTTCCGACGCCTGCAGCTGCTCTCGGCCGCCGCCTATTCGCTCGGCCACGGCGGCAACGACGCCCAGAAGACGATGGGCATCATCACGGCGCTGCTCATCTCCGCGGGCCTCCAGTCGAGCGAAGGCGAGCCGAAGCCGATGCTCTGGGTCGTGCTCGTCTGCCACGCCGCGATGGGCCTCGGCACGCTCTCCGGCGGCTGGCGCATCGTGAAGACGATGGGCATGAAGATCACGAAGCTCAAGCCGGTGGGCGGCTTCGCGGCCGAGACCGCCGGCGCGGCGACGCTGTTCAGCGCCACGGCGCTCGGCATCCCCGTGAGCACGACCCACACGATCACGGGCGCCATCGTCGGCGTCGGCGCCACGAGCGGGCGCCTCTCCACCGTCCGCTGGGGCGTCGCCGGGCGCATCGTCTGGGCCTGGATCTTCACGATCCCCGCCTCGGCCCTCCTGGCCGCCGCCGTCTACAGCGCCGCGCGCTACATCTCCGGCACCCCCTGATCCGCACGCGGATCCGCACGCGGGCGCGGGGGGTGGGGGCGCGCCGGGGGCTCGCCTCCGGGGCTTGCGTTCCGGCGAGCCCCTTTTGTGGCTCGCCTGCACGCCAGCCCCTCCGGTGAGCCCCCGGCGCGCCCCCACCCCCCGCGCCCGCGTGGCAACGCGCATGGCCACAGGGCCCGGGTCGCGGCCACGGCCCGGGCCGCGCTGCGGTCCTCGTGGCTGGGTGACCCCGCGCGCTGCCGCGCGGGCGCAGGTCAGCCGCCGGAGCGCAGGCTGACGAAGTTGTCGAGGATCCAGGTCTTGAAGCGCTTGAGATCGAGGCGATCGATCAGCGGGAGGAAGGCGCGCTCCACGCCGTCCTCGCGCCGGATCGAGGAGAAGCTCAGCACGCCGACGTCGTCCGCGGCGAGCACGTACGGCATGACCTCCGTGCGCCCCTCCTCGAACGCCGCGAGGAGCAGCGACGCCTTGAGGAACGCCGCCGACACGTCGAGGAAGGCCGGGCGGATGCCGCGGATGTACCGGCTGAACGGCTCCGCGATGACGCGCTTGTCCGGCGAGTCGACGAGCCCCGCGCCCTCGAGCTGCTTCTTCAGGAACGCGCTCGCCGACACGCCGGGGTGGTCCTTGCGGCGGCGCTCGGCCTCGTAGCCCTCGGCGACGACCACGAGCGCGTAGTCGGCGCGCCCGAGGTTCTCGGCGAGCTCGCTCAGCACGTCCTGGGGGAAGCGGAAGAACGGGAGCACGATGAGGTGCGCCCGCGCCGCCACCGCGCAGTGCAGCGCGTGCCGCCCGCTGCGGTTGCCCATCATCTCGAGGATGTAGATCCGCTTGTGCGTGTACGCGTCCTCGTAGAGCCCGCGCGCGATCGTCGCGCCCGTCTCCACGCCCGAGAGGAAGCCGATCGCGCGATCGCCCGCCAGGTCGTTGTCGATGGAGACGTTGACGAAGCCCGCCTGCGGGCGGACCTCGAACTCGTCGAGCCAGGCCTTGATGCCCTCGAACGTGCCGTTGCCGCCGACGCAGATGAGGTGGGTGAACCCTTGTGCCTTGAAGATCTCGGCGGCGCGCTTGCGCTTCGCGCGGTCGAGGAAGCCGGAGTAACGCTCGCTCCGGAAGTCGCTGCCGGCGTCGAGCACGCGCCGCCCCATCGAGCGCGCCGGGATGCCCTGCGCGAGCAGATCGTAGCGCTGGCGCCGGCTCATGATGAGGCGCTCGAACTGCGGCTTCGCCCGGGCGTCGTCGGTCAGCGAGCGGAAGCCTTCGGTCGCGGCCCACACCTCGTAGCCGCGTCGCGCCGCTTCCTCGGTCAGCGCGACGGCGACTGACGAGTAGCCTGGGGCATTGCCGCCGTCGAAGACGAGCAGCAAGCGCTTGTCCGATGCCGGGAGGGTTTCGGGACGTCCGAACTCGACGATGCTGGTCATGGCGCCGGCCTTCTACCACGCTGCGCAGCGCGCCGCTGAGCGATCGTCATGAGTTCATCACGGTCGTCCGAACTCGCCCGACGCTGGACGCGCATGCCGCGCTGCGCGGCGGCGCCGCGGCGCTCATCCGGTGTTGCGCATGCCGGCGGCGATGCCGTTCAGCGTCAAGAGAAGGGAGCGATCGCGCCCTGCATCGCCGCCGCGCGCCGCCCGCAGGAGCTCGACTTGCAAGAATGAAAGGGGGTCGACATAGGGGTTGCGCAGCGAGATGCTCCGCTGGAGCGTCGGGTTGCCGTCGAGCAGCCGCCGGTTGCCGGTGAGCCGCTTGAGCCACGACCGCGTCCGCCGGTACTCCGCGATGATCCGGGGGGCGACCGCCTTGCGCGCGGCGGGCGGCGCGAGCTCGGCGTAGCCCGCGAAGATCGACAGGTCGGCCTTCGCCAGCACCATCTCCACGTTGTCGATCACCGCCCGGAAGAACGGCCACGACGCCATCATCTCCTTGAGCAGCTCCTCGCCCTCGGGGCGCTGCCCCATCGCCTCCAGGCCGCTGCCCACGCCGTACCACCCCGGGAGGATGGCCCGGTTCTGCGTCCACGCGAAGACCCACGGGATCGCGCGCAGCGACTCCAGGCCGCCCGCGCGGCGCTTGCTCGGGCGCGAGCCGAGCGGCAGCCGCGCGATCTCGTCGACCGGCGTCACCGCCGTGAAGAACTCCACGAACCTGGGCTCCTCCCAGACGAGCGCGCGGTAGACGCGCCGCCCCGTCTCCGCGAGCTCGTCGAACGCCTCGGCGAAGCGCAGCTCGGCCGTCGCGGGCGGGCGCGGCTGCGCGCCCAGCGTGTGGATGAGCACGCCGCTCAGCATCAGCTCCAGCGTGCGCATCGCGAGCTCGGGGCGGGCGTACTTGTGCTCGAGGGCCTCGCCCTGCTCGGTCGCCTTGTAGCGGCCGCCGACGCTGCCGGCCGGCAGCGCGAGCAGCGCCTGGTGCGCCGGCCCGCCGCCGCGCGCCACCGACTCGCCGCGGCCGTGGAAGACCCGGAGCGGCAGCTCCGCCTCGGCGGCGATCTTCGGCAGCGTCTCCTGCACGCGCCGGAGCGCGGCGCTCGCGGCGAGCAGGCCGACCTCCTTGCCCGAGTCGCTGTAGCCGATCATCACCTCCTGCACGCCGCGGGCGAGGACGTGCGGCCGGTACGCGGGGTGCGCGAGCAGCGCGCGCAGGATCCTCGCGCTGTCGTTCAGGGCGCCGAGCGACTCGAACAGCGGCACGACGTCGAGGCGCGCGCACGACCGCGCCTCGTCCCACAGGCCCGCGGCCCTCGCGCACTCGAGCGCGGCGAGCACGTCGTGCTCGGTCTGCGTCATCGACAGCACGAGCGTGCGGCAGGCCGACTCGCCGCCGTCGCGCTGCGCCTCGGCGATGCGCTGGAGCGACTCGAAGACGCGGCGCGCCTCGGACGACATCCGCGAAGGCTCCACGCAGCCCTCCGCGATCGCGCCCGCCGCGGCGCGCGCGTCCTCGGCCGGGGCGCGCATCTCGAGCTCCGCGAGCGCGAACCCGAGCGCGCGGACCTGCGAGAGCAGCGCGCGCGCGCGCCGCTCGCCCGCGCGCGCGCAGCCCGCGGCGCGCAGGCCGTCGGCGACGAGCGCGAGATCGCGCTCGAGCTCCGCGGGGTCGCGGTAGGGGATCGCGAGCGTCGGCTCCTCGGGGCGCACGAAGGCGCGCCCCTCGAGCGCCGGCCCCTGGCCGGAGCGCTCGCGCGCCGCCGCGCGGCCGTGCTCGGCGTGCTCGAGCGTGGCGACGAGGCGCGCCTCGATGAAGTGCAGCTTGCGGCGCCACGGCTCGCCCTCGGTGCGCGGCCCGAAGTGCGCGGCCACGGCGGGCATCGCGGCGGCGTCCTCCTCGTTCGAGGCGAGCAGCCACGGCGGCGGCGTGACGTGGCGGACCGACTGGGAGAGCGCGCCGCCGAGATCGCGCGCCGCGCGGATGAGCCGGCGCAGGCCCCGGATCCGGTACGCGAAGAGCGCGTCCTCGAGGACGGTGGGCAC
Source organism: Sorangium cellulosum (assembly GCF_004135735.1). GTDB lineage: Bacteria > Myxococcota_A > Polyangia > Polyangiales > Polyangiaceae > Sorangium > Sorangium cellulosum_F. The sequence continues at coordinate 4,109,669 of NZ_CP012670.1, forward strand.
GACGAGCGGGTTGCCGTCCATGTCGCCGCCGACCCACGAGTGGATGCGGAACGGCACGATCTCGGCGTCGAACGGCTCGCCGTACACGGCCTCGAACGCGCGCCCGATGGCGGCGGAGAGATCGGGGATCAGATCCCAGAGGATCTCCTCGATGTACCAGGCGACGTTCTTCACCTCGTCGCCCACGGTGGGGCGCTCGCGGCGCACCTCGTCGGTCTGCCAGAGCGCGGTGATCTCCTCGCGGATCTCGTCGAGCCGCTCGGCCGACTCGACCGGCGTGAGCTGGCAGCGATCGCGCTCCTCGAGGTGGCGTGCGATGCGATAGAGCTTCTCGAGGACGGTGCGGCGCGCCGCCTGGGTCGGGTGCGCGGTGAGCGTGAGCGTGACGTCGAGCGAGCGCAGCGCCGCGCGCACGCGCTCCGCGGGCACGCCGGCGTCCTTGAGCGTGCGCATCGCGGCCTCGATCGATCCGCGCTGCGGGCGCGCGTCGGGATCGGTCGCGTACGCGCGCGCGCGGCGGATGCGGTGGTGCTGCTCCGCGAGGTTCACGAGCCGGAAGTAGACGGTGAACGCGCGGATGACGGGCTCGATGCGATCGTGCGGCAGGCTCGCGAGCAAGCCGCTGAGCTCCGCGGCGGCGTGCGCGCGCCCGTCGCTGGGGCCGCGGCGGCGGCGTATGGCGAGCGTGCGGATGCGCTCCTCGAGCGCGAAGAGCTCCTCGCCTTCCTGCTCGATCAGGACTTCACCAAGCAGGCGGCCAAGCAAGCGAACTTCTTTACGAAGAGGTCGATCGACCTCGCGGCGATCACGGCGACGGGGCGGCATGGCGGCGAGCCTAGCGCGATGCGGCGTGGAACGGACCACCGAGTGTGATCTGGGCGGAACATCCACCCGGGGACGGCCTGCCGACGGCGCCGGACCGGCCGTGCGGCCAGGGAGAGGGAGAGTAGGGAAGGGGCGAGCGGCGGTGGTGGGCGAATGTGGGAGCTGCGCGCCGACAGGCCGCTCGGGGGCAGCGTCACGCGGGGGCGGTGGGCGCGGGTGGGCCCGAGCCCAGGCTTCCGGCGGCTCTTTCGGAGGGCCGCGGGGCTCGTGTACCCTCGGCGGGATGGCCGATGACGTCTTCGGGATCGTCGGCACGACCCAGGGGGCGTTCAAGGTGGAGCGGGTCGTCGCCGAAGGGGGGTTCGGCGTCGTGTACCGGGCGCACCACGAGGCGTTCCGTGCGCCGGTCGCGCTGAAGTGCCTCAAGATCCCCGGCGCGCTGCCCGGCCCGCAGCGCGCGCAGTTCCTCGAAAAATTTCGCGAGGAGGCGGAGCTGCTCTTCCGCCTCTCGGCGGCGATCCCGGCCGTGGTGCGGCCGCTGCACCACGACGTGATCTCGACCGCGTCGGGCGTGTTCGTGCCGTTCATCGCCCTGGAGTGGCTCGAGGGCAGCACGCTCGCGAGCCACATCGCGTCGCGCGCGGCGCGGGGGCAGCCGCCGCTCTCGCCGGGCGAGGCGATCCGGCTGCTCACGCCGGTGGCGCGGGCGCTCGAGGCGGCGCACCGCTTCCCCGGCCCGGGCGGCCCGCAGTGCGTGGTGCACCGCGATCTCAAGCCGGCGAACATCTTCCTCGCCGAGATCCACGGCGCCGAGGTCGTCAAGATCCTCGACTTCGGCATCGCCAGCGCCCGCGACGCCGCGACGCTCACGGCCGGCCAGACCGCCACCACGTCGGGCGGCCTCGCGACGGCGTTCACCCCCGCGTACGGCGCGCCCGAGCAGTGGGCGCCGAAGCGCTTCGGCAAGACGGGCCCGTGGACCGACGTCTGGGGGCTCGCGATCACGGTGGTCGAGGCGCTCGCCGGCCGCGAGATCATCGCCGGCGATCACGTCGCGATGATGGGCACGGCGCTCGACGAGCGCCGCCGCCCGACGCCGGGGAACGAGGGCGTCCTCTTGCCCGAGGCGCTGGAGGACGTCTTCCGGCGGGCGCTCGCGGTCGATCCGCGCGATCGCTTCCGGGACGCCGGGGCGTTCTGGGACGAGGTGGAGCGGGCGCTCGGGCTCCCGCGGAGCGCGCCGCCGATCGCGCTGCCTGCCCGGAGCCACGCGCCCCCGGCCGCCCGCGGCCCCGCGACGCCGAGGGCGGCGTCGCAGCCGCCGTGGCCTGCGGGCCCCGGCGGGCTCGCGCGGACGGCGCCGGCCGACGCCTCGATGCGGGAGCTCGATCTGCCGGAGCGCGCCGGGCGCCTCGCGCCGCACAGCCTGCCCACCGAGCCGCTCGTCCCGCTCGCGCTCGACTGGTCTCCCCCGGCGCCCGCGCTCGGCGCGCGGCCGTCCTGCGCGCCCCTCCGGATGCCGCCCCCGAGGGCGGATCGCGCGCCCGCGCGCCCCAGCCTGGGCGCCGCGGAGCTCGTCTCGATGTTCGCCTTGCCGGTGCGGCTCGCGGGCGCGGGCGTCCTCATCACGGTCCTCGACCAGGGCGCCGCCTCGCTGCTCCTCGACGGCCAGCGCTTCGGGATCGGCCCGTTCCGGCTCCTCTATGTCGCCGTGGGCCTGGTGGTCCTCGGGATCGTGATCGCCGTGTACCGGCTGTTCACCTCGGATCGCTAGCGCGGCGGTCCCCGCTGCGGGTGCGGGCCTACGGCTCCCCGCGCACGCCGGTCGATCCGTAGCCGCCGGCGCCCCGCGCGGTCGGCGCGAGCGCGGGGACCAGCACCACGTCGGCGAGGGCGACGGGACAGATCACGAGCTGGGCGATGCGATCCCCCGGGCGCACCGTGAACGGATCCGCGCCGAGGTTGATCAGGACGACCTTGATCTCGCCGCGGTAGTCCGGGTCGATCGTCCCGGGGGAGTTGAGCACGGTGACGCCGTGGTGGAGCGCGAGCCCCGAGCGCGGGCGCACCTGCCCCTCGTACCCGTCGGGGAGGGCGACCGCGTAGCCCGTGGGCAGGAGCTTGCGCTCGCCGGGCGCGAGCGTCACCGGCGCCTCGAGCGCGGCGCAGAGATCGAGCCCGACGGCTCCCTCGGACTGGTAGGCGGGCGGCGGGACCTCGACGGGCCCGACGCGGAGGAAAGGGACCTGGATGCGCACGCGGCGGAGCCTAGCCGGTCACGGGCGCGGCAGCACCGTCTCGAGCGCCGCGCCCCGCAGCGCCTCGAACGCGCTGTCCGACCACGCCCGCGCGCCATCCGAGAACCCCGCCTCCACCGCGTGCTTGAGCAGCTCGAGCGCGCGCTCCAGGTTGCCGTCCTTCGCGCTCGCGCGCGCCGCGCCGTAGGCGTCCTCGCTCGTGCCCACGCGGCGGAAGACGGCCTCGTAGAGCCGCGCCGACCAGTCGAACGCGCCGTGCTCGAACGCGATCTCCGCCATCCTCCGCGCGTCGTCCTCCGAGAGCTGCTCCACGATGTCGAGCGCGATCGCCGCCGCCCGCGGCACCTCGCCTTGATCGACGAGCACCCGGATGAGCGGCCCCGCGACCTCCTTCCGGTCGTCGCCGGACTCGCGGGCCGCCTCGAGCACCTTGCGGGCCTGCTTGAGCTCGCCGAGCGCGAGGTGCACCGCGCCCGCGAGCGCCGGGTCCGGCTCGCCGTGCTTGCGCGCCTGCGCCACCGCGTCGGCCGCCTGCGCCGTGTCGCCGAGGAGCAGGCGCGACCACCCGATGAGCTCGTGCGCCTCCCGGAGCGCGCGCTTCGGCGGCTCGGGCGCCTGCGCCAGCACCTCGCTGGCCAGGGCGAGCGCCTCGTCCGCCCGCTCGTCCTCGAGCGCGCGCCGGGCCCGATGGAGCAGGAGCGCCGTCTCCATCGGCACCGGCTCCTCCTGGAGCGCCGCGCGCCGGCGGAGCATGGAGGGCGACGGCGCCTCCGGCTCGCTGCGGAAGCGCTGGAAGCTCTGGAAGGCGGACATGACGAGGATGAAGGCGAAGAAGTAGAAGTGGGCCTTCAGGAAGACGATGGCGAGGAGCACGGCCGCGATGCCCGAGATCGCCGCCGTCAGCCGGGCCCGCTTCGGGCCGAGCGCGTGCTCGAGGACGTGCCCGCCGTCGAACGGCAGCACGGGGATCAGGTTGAGGATGCCCCAGACCACGTTGACCTGGACGAGCAGCTCCATGCCGACGAGCAGCAGCGGCGGGAGCACGTGGAGCCCCGGGACATGCCCGCGCACGAGGTGCATGCACCCGGCCACGAAGAAGCCGGCGAAGGGGCCGGCCAGGCTGATGAGCACGTGCTGGAGCCGCCCCAGCGGCAGGATCGACCGCCACGTCGTCGTTCCGCCCATGAAGTGCAGCGTGATCTCCGGCTCGATCCGGTGCCGCTTGATCGCCAGCGCGTGGCCGAACTCGTGCACCAGGACGGACACGAAGACCACCACGACCCAGACCAGGAACTGCGGATATTGCTCCCTGGCCAAGATCCCGAACCCGAGCAGGGCGGCGGAGAGCCAGAACCCGAGCTGGACCTCTACCGGGACACCAAACAGACGGAAGCTCATCGGCATTTAATAAGGCCTGCGAGCCGTCCGCTCAACGATTGCCGTGCAGACGCAGCGTGCCCTAGAGTGCGCCGCGCGACGCCCCCGCGCGGCCGCGGGCGCCGACGGCGCACGCGCGCACGCGCCGGAGGCGGTCCGCGCAGCGAGCATGGGCATGGACATCCGGGTCAGGAGAGGGGCGGCGCTCGCCGCGATCACCGTGGCGGGCCTCGCGTGCGGCGCCGCGCCGCCGCCCGAGCCCTCGGCGGACGGCCTGCCAGCGGACGCCGCGCCGCCGCCCGCGTCCGGGGCTGGGCCCGCCGCCGCCCGCGCGCCGGAGGCGGCCGCCCCGGCGGCCCGGATCCCGGCCGCGGCGCCATCCCCGGCCGCGCCGCCGGCCGTCGCGGCCCCCCCGGGCGCGGCGCCGCCCCGGGCAGCGGCGCCGGCCGTCGCGGCCGAGGATGGCGCCGCGGCTCCGTTCGGGGTTGCCGCGCCGGCCGCCGCGGACCCCCCGGCGGCCGAGCCGGAGCTCACCGTTCCGCCCGACACGGCGGTCCTCCACATCGGCGACTCGTTTGCGCTCGCGGGGTTCGCGCAGGCGCTCCGCCCGCGGATGGAGGCGCTCCGCGTGCGCTACGCGGTGAAGGCGGAGACCAGCTCCTACACGACGACGTGGGCCCCGCGGATGGAGCTCCTGGTCGCGAACTACCAGCCGGACCTCGTCATCATCAGCCTCGGCGCCAACGAGGTGGAGGCCTTCAACCCGCCGGCCCACGCCGGCGCGGTCCGGCGCATCGTGAAGGCCATCGGCGGCCGCCCGTGCGTGTGGGTCTCTCCGCCGCTCTGGCGCAAGGACACCGGCATCATCGACGTGATCCGGACGAGCTCGGCGCCGTGCCGCTTCTTCGACTCGGACGCGCTCGTGCCCGGCCCGATCCCGCGAAAGAGGGACAAGATCCACCCGAACGCCGAGGGCGGAGCGCGCTGGGCCGAGGTCTTCTGGCGCTGGCTGGCGGCGGAGCACCTGCCGGCCGGCGAGGACGCCGGCGCCGCCGCGCCGCGGCGCAGCCCGTGGGCGCTCCGCCCCCCGCCGCCGGACGAGCACCGCGCCCGCCCCGCGCTCGCCGGCGCCCCCGCGCCCTGACGCGCGGACCCGGACCGGGCGGGAGCGCTCTCCGGCCGGCCCCTCCCGCTTGGCGGCTCTAGGCGGGCGGCGCCGCCGTGGCGCCGCGGTGCACCAGGGCCGGGTCGTGGCCGAGGGCCCCGGCGATCGCCGCGCGCACGTCCCGCATGAGGCGGTTGCGCCCGCTCGCCCCGTAGGGCGCCGGATCGATCGGGGGCATGATGGTGACCACCACCCGGTGGTGCTTCTGCACGAGGTAGTCCCGCGCCCGCAGCACGTTGCGCGTCCCGTCGATCGCGACCGGGAGGATCGGCGTGTTGGTCTCGATCGCCATCCGGAAGCCGCCGCTCTTGAACGGCAGCAGCGCGCCCGACCTGCTCCGCGTGCCCTCCGGCGCGATCCAGACCCGCGTTCCGTCCTGGAGCATCGAGGCGCCGATCTGCAGGCTCGCGCTCGCCTGGACGTGATTGCTGCGGTTGATCCGGATGAACCCGGCGGCCTTCATCGCCTGGCCGAAGACCGGCACCGTGAAGAGCTCCTTCTTGGCCACCATCCGGAGCCGCCCCGGGACGGCGCGGAACACGACCGGGATGTCGAAGAGGCTCTGGTGGTTGGACATCACCACGAACGGCCGGGTGCCGGCCGCGTGCTCGCGCCCGCGCACCACCAGATCCACGTCGGCGTCCTCGAGGACCTTGCGCGCCCACCAGTCGAGCCGCTCATCGCAGCGCTCGAGGGTCACGCGCCCCAGCATCGCGTCCAGCACCGTGGGAAAGCAGATCCGCGCGGTGTCGAAGATTCCCATGAACGTCGTCTGAAGGCCCATCGCTCTCGTTCCGTTGAGGGTAAGGGGGTCGCCTGATGCACGCGCGCCGCGAGCAGGCCCTGCCGGCCGGGCGGCCGAGCGGCCCTCCGGAGGGCGCCGAGCTCAGCCAGCCCAGCAACACGGTAAGTATACCACTCAACCCCCTGCTGTGGCGCCCGTTACGGTAACGACCACGCGGCGGAGGTGGGGCGCGCTACGGTGCTCCCAGAGGTAGATGGCTTGCCATGTTCCGAGCGCGAGGCGTCCGCCGGAGACGGGGATCACCTCGCTCGAGCGGGTGACGGCGCTCCGGAGGTGGCCGGGCATGTCGTCGGGGCCCTCGTCGTCGTGCTCGTAGCCGTGCCCCTCGGGGGCGAGGCGCGCCATCCAGCGCTCCAGGTCGCGCAGGACGGCGGGGTCGGCGTTCTCCTGGATGACGAGGCTCGCCGAGGTGTGCTGGAGGAAGAGGGCGCAGAGCCCCACGTCGACGCCGGCGGCGGCGACGACGCGGGCGACCTCGCGCGTGATGTCGGTGAACCCCCGGCCGCTCGTGCGGATCTCGAGGGTGCGCTGGAGGATGCTGGTCACCGGGCCATCCTAGCCCGCCCCGGCGCCCTGGCCCTGCACGACGTCGACGATCAGCCCGGCGCTCGTCCACTGCTGGAACCAGGCGCCCACGCGGGCGGAGAGCGCGGCGCCCGCGGCCGCGCCGGCGCCGGCGGCCACGGCCTCGCACGCCGCGACGAGCGGCACACCTCGCCCGAGCGCCTCGAGGAGCGACAACGCCAGCGGATCGAGCTCCTCGCACCGCATCGTGAGATCGGCGGCGCGGCGGAAGACGGCGAGGTGGACGGGGCGGGGCGCCGGCAGCGCGGGCGTCCTGCCCTGCCGGAGCTCGCCGCGGAGGAGGTGCACCGGGTAGCGGAGCGCGAGGAGCGCGAGCAGCGGGTGGAGCACGAGCCGGGCCGTGGTCCAGCCGTCGGCGGGCATGCCGGTCACCTTCGCGGGATCGAGCGGCGCGGGCGCGGCGCCGTCGAACAGCGCGACGAGGGCGTGCTCGTAGCGCGCCATGTCGCGCGCGAGGTCCCGCACGGCAGGGGGGAAGCCGTCGTACGCGGCGGCGAAGGCGACGACGTGGCTCCCGAGATCGCGCAGCGTGAAGCTGTCCGGCGGGTGCGCCGCGAGGTACGCCCGGCAGAACGCGTCGAAGCCGGCGTCCCCGAGGACGTGCGCGAGCCCGGGGTAGTCCTCGCGGAGGGCGTCGATGTGGCGCACCCAGAACTGCCGCCGGTAGATGTCGGCCTGCTCGGCGGGCGTGAGCCGCTCGTTCCCGGCCACGTGCGCGCCGCACCGCGCGGCGAGCTCCGCGTCGTCGGGGAGCGGCGAGCCGCTCGTGAGCAGGCGGGTGAGCTCGCCCATCAGCGCCGCGAGCCCGGCTGGCGGCGGCGCGTCAGGCGGCGCGCGCACGCGCCACCTCCATGCGGATGGCCCGCGCCTTCTCCGCCTCGGCGACGACGTCCTCGAACGGGGGGATGTCGTCGTCCCACTCGATGAGGGTCGAGACGTCTCCGGTGTGGCCGAGGGCGCGCCGGTAGAGCGCCCACACGGCGTCGATCACGCGATCGCTGTGGGTGTCGAGGATGTACTTGCCGTGGTGCGTGTGGCCGGCGAGGTGGAGCTGCACGATCCGGTGGTGCGGCACGCCGTCGATGTAGGCCTCGGGGTCGAAGCCGTGGTTGTAGGCGGAGACGTAGACGTTGTTGACGTCGAGCAGGATGCCGCAGTCGGCCTCGTCCGCGACCGCGGAGAGGAACTGCCACTCGGTCATGCGGCTCGAGGTGAAGGTCAGGTAGCTCGACACGTTCTCCAGGGCGAGCCGGACCTCGAGGAAGTCCTGCACCACGCGGGCCCGCGCCGCGACGTGGCGCACGGCCTCGTCCGTGTAGGGGAGCGGGAGCAGGTCGTGCAGATGGAGCCCGTGCGCGCCGGTCCAGCACAGGTGATCGCTCACCCAGGGGGATTTCACCCTGGCGAGGAGCGCCTTGAGCCTGCGCAGGTAGCCGAAGTCGAGCGGATCGGTGCTGCCGATGGAGAGGGAGACCCCGTGCTGGACGAGGCGGTAGCTCTGGAGGGCCCGCTCGAGGTTCGCGAGGGGCATCCCGCCGTCGACCATGAAGTTCTCGCTGATGATCTCGAACCAGTCGACGCGCGGGCGGTGCTCGAAGAGGTGGCGGTAATGGGGGATCCGGAGGCCGATCCCGACCCCGAGGTCGGGGAGCCCCAGCCGCATGCGGGTGGCGTTTTCCATCGCTGCTTCCCCTCGAGGCCGGTCCCCCGCCCACGCAACGACCACGTTCACGTCAACGTGGTCGTGGACGTGGACGTGGTCGTGGACGGTTGCGTTAGCCGGTCACGGGGAGGGGGGACGGCCGCTCAGTGCGCCATCCCCCCGCACTCGGCCGGCTTGCAGCCGCCCTTGCCCTTGCACTCGTTCTGCCCCGCACACCCGTGCGTGTCCGTCTTGCAGCCGCCCTTGCCCTTGCACTCGTTCTTCCCGGCGCAGCACTCCTTCGCGCTGGCCGCGGGCGCCGCGTCCGCCGGCTCGCCGGAGGGGGCTCCCGCCTCGGGCTCGGGCAGGTTCGATGATCCGCAGCCCGTCAGGCCCGCCACCATCCCCGACACCGCCGTGAACGCCAACGTCTTGCCCATCTCGATCGCCATGTGAACCTCCACCTTCCCGTTTCTCGATCCCGTGGCGCGGTCGGGTGCCCTCGTCGATCGCCTCGACCGCTCCGAGCCCCTCACGCGCCCCTCTGGCCACCCCGCTCCACGGCGTCGCCGCCGGATGCGTTGATTCCTGCTGCGACTCCCCGTAAGTGAGCGGCGTTGACCTCCACGCCGACGCGACTCCCCCCAGCGCGCACCCCTTCCGGCAACGCGTCGCCTGGGCTCAGGACGGCCGACCTGGCTGCGGTGTTTCGGATAGGACGTATCCCGTCTCGGCGGTCGAGGGCAAGACAAAGCGACCTCGATGGCCCGCCGCCTCCGGGGTGCGGCGACCGCTCTTCCCGCGGGCGCGCGGCGCTCCCGATCGCGGCGGCTCTCGCGCTCGGCGCGGCCGGCTGCGGAGAGGCGGCGCGCGGCGCGAAGGACGTGGAGGACCCCGCGACGGCTCGCCGCGGCGGGCGCGCGCTGCGCGACGCCCCGATCGCGGTGATCGCCGCGGAGCTCGAGGCGATGAGCGGCCCGATCCTCGAGGGACGGGAGGCGACGTTCCGGGACATCCTGGCCGACACGATCGCGAAGGACGCATACCTGTGCCTGCCCTCGGCGCGCCGCGTCTTCCACGGCGACGCGCCGGAAGGGGAGCGGCGCATCGCCGGGGTGATGCCGCACTACGGGCTCTTCCTCGGCCCGATGCGTTACCTCGTGCGGCGGCGCGGGGGCGCCTGGGAGGTCGAGGTGCGCATCGAGGTCGAGCCGCCGGCCGGCGCGGCGCGGCTCGAGCTGCCCGACTGCGGGCTCTCCGCCGCGCTCGGGGGCGCGGTCGCGTGCCGTGGGACGCCGTACGCGCGCTCCGGCTCGACGGACGCGTGCCCGGGGTCCGGCGTGTTCTCGACCCGGGCCACGCCGGCCGCGATCCGCGCGCTGCTCGCGCGCTGGTCGACGGAGGCCGAGGCGTACTGGAACCGCGACGCGCGCGCCTTCGCGCTGCCGGTCCGCTACGACTTCGACTTCGTCGTCGCGGGCGAGGCGCGCGCGCGCGGGCTCCGGGTCGACCTCTCGGTCCCGCTCGCGCCGACGTGCGGCAGGACCCCGTACTTCTACGCCATGCGCGCCGGCTGGTCGCTGCCCGTGCTCGCCCACGAGGTGGGGCACGTGCTCGGCCTGCTCGACGAGTACGAGGCGCTCTCGGGCATCGTCCGCTGCTACCCGAAGACGCCATTCCCGGGCGCGGAGATCAGCCGGATGGGGCTGTCGATGCGGGAGGAGACGCGGCTCCTGCCGATCCACCACTACCTCGTGCTCCGCCGCTTCTTCTGCCGCGAGCCGAGGACCACGGACCCGTATGCCGACGCGATCCGCTGAGCGCACCGCGCGGCCCCGGGCCGGCGCGCCGCGGGAGCTCTTCGACGTTGTGGCCGCGTGCGCGCCGGCGGCGTATGCGCGCAAGGAGCTCGCATGCGCGGCGATCGCGTTCACGGCGCTCGCGGGCGCGGCGATCGCGGGCTGCCGCGCGGAGCGGGACGACGGCGGCGCGGCGGACGCAGGCGCCGGGGCGGCGGGGGCGGCGACCGGGGCGATGGACGCACGCGGCGGCGCACCGGCGCCGATGGCGAGCGAGCTGGACGGTGGGCGCGGCGCCAGTGAGGCGGCGCCGCCGATGCTCGGGGCGCCGCACGGGGCGCGGCCGCCCGCGCCGCCCGCGGAGCCGCGCTGTCCGCCGGAGATGGTGCGGGTCGCCCGCCGCTTCTGCGTGGATCGCTACGAGGCGGTGCTGCTCGACAGGGAGACCGGCCTCGAGATCTCGGCCTTCTACCCGCCGTCGCGACGGACGGCGGCGTCCGTCGAGCGCACCTGGTCGAGGCTGCGGCTCCAGATGGGCGACGAGGACGCGCGGCGCATGGAGCTGCCGCTCCTGCCGGGCTGGCAGAAGGCGCGCGACTTCGAGCCGCGCGCCGTCTCGCGCAGGGGCGTGCTCCCGCAGGGCTACACGAGCGGCGCGCTGGCGGCGCTCGCGTGCAGGAACGCCGGCAAGCGGCTCTGCTCGCTCGACGAGTGGCGGACGGCGTGCCGCGGCGAGCGCGACGAGCCGTTCCCGTACGGGCCGACCTACGCGGACGGGCGCTGCAACGTGTTCCGCGAGGGCCACCCGGCCGTCGTGCTCCACCGGGACGCGTCCCGCGGGCACAGCGATCCGCGGCTCAACCTGGTGCGCGTCGCCGGCGCGCCGCTCTTGCGGCGGACCGGCGAGACCGCGACCTGCGCGAGCGCGTGGGAGGACGACGCCGTGAGCGACATGGTCGGCAACCTGGACGAGTGGATCGACGATCCGGAGGGGACCTTCGTCGGCGGCTTCTACGCGCGCGCGACCCGGGAGGGGTGCATGGCGCGCGTGGAGTCCCACGACTTCACCTACTTCGACTACTCGACCGGCGTGCGCTGCTGCGCCGATCTGCGCGCGTCGCCGTGAGGGCAAGCGGGGGACGGGGCCTCGCCGGAGCCGCCGGCCGCGCAGCGGAGATCGCGGCCCGCAGGCAGCCCCGGAGGAGCGACGGTGCGGGTGTGCGGTGGTGAGCACCCAGCGTGCTGCACCAGCCGGCGTGGCGAGGGGCGCGCAGGACTCGTGGAGCCCTGGAGCTCACTCTCGCCTGGCCAGTCCCTGGCGGACGACCTCCCTGGCGACGAACGGGCTCCATTCCTGGAGCAGCTCCAGCGTCAGCCGTCCCTCCAGGTACGGCGTGTAGTGCAGCTCCCGTGCGGCGATGGCTCGCGGCGCTTCGACTTCGGTGCTAAGTGATCGACCGATCCCGCTCCTGTCCCGGGTGGAACGATCACACTCAGGTAGGCGCAGATGCTGCGGTAGCTGCGGCGGAGATCGTCCAGGCATTCCCGCCAGTAAGGGGGGAGGTGCTCCACGTTCGCCGCGAGGGCGCGCCGGCCGGGCTGCCGGACGAGCGCGTCGAAGCGCTCCGGCTCCGGCTGGAGACGTACGTGGATCACGGTGTGAGCCCGGCCTGCCGCGCCCTGACGAGCCAGCGCGCCCAGAAGGGATCGGTGTCCTTGAGCACGCCGTGCAGCTCTTCGTGGATCCGCTTCACGTCCTCGATCGGTAAATTCGGCCGCCGCATGGCTGCCATGGCGTCGAGGATCGCCCTCTCCGCCTCGACGGACCGCGCCTGCGCAAGGTCGAACACGTCGGACGTGAGCCAAGCAGAGGCGTCCCCGCGCGGCTTCCAAGCGGGCTTCGACACCGTGACCTCGGCCCCGTCGAGGTCGAACAGGAAGAGCGCGTCGCGCGTCTCGTTGAAGTGGGGTTCGGCGGAGGCGAGGACCAGCGGCGCGTGCGTCGTGAGGAAGAGCTGCGTCTCGATCGATGCCTCGAGCTCACCGGAGACCCGTAGCAAGGCGGGCAGGATCACGCGTTGCCACTGCGGGTGCAGGTGAGCTTCGACCTCGTCCACGAGCACGATCAAGCTGCGCTCCGGCGAAGTATTCCGGAGCTTCGCCGCCTCGACGTGCTCGCGCCACATCCAGACGAGCAGGTAGGCGAACGAGAGGATCCGCTTCATCCCGGCGGACGCAAGGACGACCGGGATGTTGCCGTACGGCATGTCGAGGGTGGGGATGTCGCGCACGTCGTGCAGCGAGACGCGGGTCGTGATCGCCCCGGGGCGGAGGGTCTCTCCGGGCCTCGGCGACAGGACCTCGAGCACGCGCGTCAACAGATCGAACGTGCTGCTCCTCTGGAGCTGCCATGTCGCCCAGTCGCGGATCAGGCCATTGCAGAGCACCGAGCCGTCGAGGTCGTCCGCGGTGAGCCCATTCCAGATCTGGCCGGGCGTGAAGTGAAACCCGGGCACGGGTCCCATCGACCTCACGCCGAGGGGGAACTGCAGGTGCCCCGCGGGTCGAAGCGGGTCCCACACGGAGAAGCTGCCGTCGACGCGGGCGTAGAAGACGAGCCCGGAGCGCCTGGAGGCCCCGGGAGGATAGACGGTATGCCAAGTTTGCTGCTCGAAGTCGAACGACGACGAGATCCGATGTACGGCCTCCCCGTCGCGCGTCTGTCGGACGATCTCCGGCTTGACTGCCGGGCCACGTCGCGGCGCCGCGGGGTAACCCGGCCACGTGCCCGTCAGCGCGAACCAGCCGACATCCAGCACGAAGGTCTTGCCCAGCCCGTTGTCGCCCGCGAAGAGGTTCAGTCGCGGCGCGAGCTCGAACACCATCGAGGGCGCGGGGCCGGTGTCGCGCAGCTCCAGCCGTTCAAGCATCGCGGCCCTCCGCTGCGGAGCCGGTCCGCGTGGCGTGCTCCTTGGGGTCGCTCGTCGGACCATCCTGGCTCACGGAGGTCCTCCCTTCCGGAGGTACTTCATCGGCTGCGTGCTGGGCATGACAACGGCTGATCTGCCGGCTCGCGCGGCACAAGGCAAGGAAAGGCGTTCCCGCAGGGCTCCTGCCCGGACGCGAAGCGCCGCGGTGGCAAGGGCCGTCTGCGCGTCGAGGCTGTCCCTCGACCCGAGGCCGAGGGGACAGGCCGCCCATGTCCTTGTACGAGCGCGGCGGCGGGGCCGGCGCGGAGCGGGACCCGTCGGAAGGGGATGGCAGGAGCGGGGCTGGACGGAGCGGAGCGGCTGGCAAGGCGGGCTGCCGGGGGCCTCGACGGAGCGCGTCCGTTGCAGAGGTCGACGCCAGGGGGGCCAACGGAGTGCAACCGTTGGGGGGGCCGCCCGCCGGGGGTCCAGCGGAGTGCAACCGTTGGGAGGGGGCCGCCCGCCGGGGGTCCAGCGGAGTGCAACCGTTGGGAGGGGGCCGCCCGCCGGGGGTCCAGCGGAGTGGGAGTGCAACCGTTGGGAGGGGGCCGCCCGCGGGGGTCCAGCGGAGTGCAACCGTTGGGAGGGGGCCGCCCGCCGGGGGTCCAGCGGAGTGCAACCGTTGGGAGGGGGCCGCCCGCCGGGGGTCCAGCGGAGTGCAACCGTTGGGAGGGGCCGCCCGCCGGGGGTCCGCAACGGATCGCGTCTGCGCGAGGGGCCGTCCGCCGGGGGTCCGCAACGGATCGCGTCTGCGCGAGGGGCCGTCCGCCGGGGGTCCGCAACGGATCGCGTCTGCGCGAGGGGCCGTCCGCCGGGGGTCCGTAACGGATCGCGTCTGCGCGAGGGGCCGTCCGCCGGGGGTCCGCAACGGATCGCGTGCGCTGGAGCGATCCTTCCCGTGCGCACGCCGCCGTGACGAGCGTGCGGGCTCACCTGATAGCATCGCTCCGCAACGCGGGTCGCGTGTCGCGCCCGCGGCACCGGGAGGAGGGATCCATGATCGAAGCGCGCTATCACGTCTACGACTCGGCGGTGCTGGACGCCCCCATCGAGGAGGTCTGGCAAGAGATCCGCGACGTCACGAAGCTCATCCCCATCGTCTTCGGGGACAGCGTCAAGGAGTACGGCTACGTCGACGGCGGCTCCGCGGAGAAGGTGCCGTCGCGGTTCGCGTTCACGCTCGCCTCGGGGGAGAGATCGGTGGAGGAGGTGGTCGCGCGCTCCGAGACCGAGCGCTCCGTCACCTACCGGCTCCACGGGCAGATCTTCGGCATCGAAGGGTACACCGGGACCTACCGCCTCCGGCGCATCACGACCGAGCCGGGCAAGACCTTCCTCGAGTTCCCACGGGAGTTCGGCGTCGCGGCGGGCAACGATCCCGCGCAGGTCGTCCCGTCCCTCGCCGCGCTCACCGCGAAGGAGGTCGCGACGATCAAGGCGTACTTCACGAAGCGCCGCCGCGCCGCCTGAACCGGCCGCCGCGCCGCCTGGACCGGCCGCCGCGCCGCCTGAACCGGCCGCCGCGCCGCGGACGTCGCGGCGCGGGCGGCGGCCCCCTGAGCGCGCCGCGCGCCGGCGCGCTCAGGTCGTCGGACGGCCGACGGCGAGGAAGCTCCGGGCGCCCTTCGGGCGCTTCCGGTCGAGCCAGAGCAGCGCCGACGGCAGCACCAGCACCGCGGCGAACAGGCAGGCGAGCTCGCCGATGACCGCCGCGATCCCCAGGCTCCGCACCGCGTGGTTCTGCGAGCGCACGAGGGCCAGGTAGCCCAGCGCCGTCGTGAGGCTGCAGAGGATCACGGCGCCGCCCGTCTCCCGCACCGCCGTCAGCGCGCCCCCCGCGCCCTCGCGCGCGTACCGCTGGACGATGTTCACGGCGTAGTCGACGCCGATCCCGAACGTCAGCGGCAGGGCGATGAAGTTCAGGAAGTTGAGCTTCACGTCCATCGCCACGAGCAGCCCCGCCATCCACGAGGCGCCGACGAGCAGCGCCGCGAGCACCGCGAACGCCGGGCGGCCGCCGCGGAAGGCGACGAGCACGACCAGGACCGTCGCGGCGAGCGAGAAGACGACCGCCGGCGGCACGTCGTCGATCACCGCGGCCCACATGTCCGCATAGATGACCGCGCGCCCCGAGCCGAGCACGACGCTGCCGTCGGGGAGCCGCGTCTCGCGGTACGAGTCCGCCCAGCGGAACAGGTAGTGCGCGTCGTGCACGCTCTCCGGCGAGATCGGGCTGATGTACACGATGCGCCCGCGCGTCCCGTCCGTCTCCGTGAAGGCGCGCGCCACCCCCGCCGGCAGATCGGCGATCCCGAACGGCGCGAGATCGTCCGGCGGGATCACGGCCTGGATCCGGCCCCAGTCGTCGTCGCGGATGAGGCCGCGCTTCCTCGCCCGCACGACGCGATCCTTGATCTGCTGGAGCAGCGGGATCTTCGCCGCCTGGTCCGCCGGGACGAAGTCCTGGAGGGCGTAGATCTCCTTGAACGGCTCCTCGCCCTCCGGCGCCGCGTCGCGCCGCGCGTAGAGCGCGGCCCGGAGCGGCTCCACCTGCTCGGGCCGATCGACGAGGATCGCCATGCCGTCGGTGCCCACGTAGCCCGTGATCTCCTCCGCGAGCGCGGTCAGGCGGATCTGCTCGGCGCGCGCGCGCTCGTCGTTGCGGAGGTTCCTGAGGTCGTACTCCATCGGATCCGCGCGCACGTAGGTGACCGTGGCGACGAGCCCGATCGCGGCCAGCACGAGCCCCGCGATCGTGAGCGCGGCCGGGCTCCGCGCGGCGAGGCGCGCGAACGGCGCGCCGAACGCGACGCCGCCCTGGGCGCGCCGCCGGAGCCCGCCGAGCAGCCCCGACGCCCCCTGATCGAGCGGGACGAGCCGCTCCATCACCGCGAGGAGGCTCGGCAGCGCGACGAACGTCGCGACCCAGCAGAGCACCATGCCGACGCCGCCGATCAGGCCGAAGTCGTGGAACCCGCGGAACTCGGTGACGAGCAGCGAGCCGTACGCGGCCGACGCCGCGCAGCCGGCGGTGAGCGTGGGCAGCCACGTCTCGCGGTGGGCGACGCGCACGGCCTCGAGGAGGTCGGCGCCGCCGCGGCGCGCCTCGAGGTAGCGGGCCATGTAGATGATGCCGAAGTTGATGCCGTTGCCCGCGACGATCGAGAAGAGGAACCCGGTCGCCATGTTGAGGTGGCCGATCGCGAGCTGCGTGACGCCGAACGTCCAGGCGACGCCGACGCCGATCGTGATCAGCATGGCGACGAGCATGCGCACGCGCAGGTAGTAGAGGAACACGACCGCGGCGATGAGCAGGGCGCCGGCGACGCCGACGTCGGTCAGGTCCTCGTTGATCGCCGCGTACTCGGCGATGCCGGTCGCCAGATCGCCGGCGAGGCCGTAGGTGATGCCGGGGTCGAACGACGCCGGGTCCACGCGATCGACGACCTCGCGCACGCGCCGGATCGCCTCGGCGCCGGCGGCGAAATCGCTCGCGATCACCTTCGAACGGATGGCGACCACGACGGTCTTGCCGTCCTTCGACTGGTAGTAGCCGTCGGGGTAGCGCCCCGCGTCGATCCCGCCGAGCCCGAGGCTCTGCTCGATCGAGCGCGCGTCGATCTCGGGCGGCGGCTCGTCGTCGTCGAGCAGCGCGCCGGTCGCCTTGTTGACCTCGTAGGCGTAGCGCGCCTCGATGTCGTCCCGGAGCTTCGTGAGCTTGTCGAGGCCGACGTAGAGCCCGGCGCGCGGCGAGAGGTAGCGGTAGGCGTCGTGCACGCCGTCCTCGCCGCTGCCGACCCACGGCGGGCCGATCCGCTCGATCTCGGGCACGAGCGCGTCGGCCGCCCGCTGGAGCGCGCGGGCCTCCGTGCCCTCGCCGCCCTGCAGCACGACGAAGAGCGTGGACACGCCGGCCGTCTTGGCCGCGACCCGATCGAGCTCCTGCACGCTCGGGCGCGACGCGGGCAGGAGCGACTCGAAGCCGGTGAGCACGGTGAGCCGCGTCGCGAGCAGGACGGCGACGACCGTGAGGAGCCCGGTCAGGAGCAGCGGCAGCGCGGGCCGCTTCACCTGGAGCTCGGCGAGGCGCGCGGCGAAGCCGCCGCCCCTCGGGGCGGGCGGCGAGGGGCTGGGGGAGGGCGCCTGTGGGGGGGGCGACGGCGGGGTCGCGGTGGGCGGTTGCTTCTGCGGAGAGGACATGGAGGAGGTCAGGGATCCGGGGCTGAAGGCCGAAAGAAAAGAGAAGGAGAAGGGGCGCGGGCCGCAGGACGGCGCCCCTCCTTAGGGGACCGTTTCCCGGCGGAACAGCGGAGCGCGGCCGGCGCGGGCGGTGTTAGGGTCGTGCCATGTCGTCATCACCACCGAGGAAGGCCGTTCTCTGGGATCTGGACGGGACCCTGATCGACTCCAGCGAGCTGCATTTCGTCGCCTGGCGTGAGGCGCTCGCGGCCGAGGGGCGCACGTACGATCGTGTCGACCATGACGCGATGTTCGGGATGCGCAACGACGACATCCTGCGCCGCCTGGTCGATCCCGGGATCCCCGAGGCCGAGATCGCCCGGATCGCGGGCGCGAAGGAGCGGCGCTACCGGGAGCTCGCCGCGCGGTCGGGGATCGAGCCGCTGCCCGGCGCGCGCGCGTGGCTCCGCGCGCTGCCGGAGCGGGGCTTCCGGATGGCGATCGCGTCCTCCGCGCCGCGCGAGAACCTCGACGCGATCCTCGCGGCGACCGGGCTCACGGGCGTGCTCGACGCGGTGATCAGCAGCGAGGAGGTCTCGCGCGGCAAGCCGCACCCCGACGTCTTCCTCCGCGCGGCCGAGCGCGTCGCGGTCCCGCCGGCCCGGTGCGTCGTCGTGGAGGACGCGCCCGCGGGCGTGCTCGCGGGCAAGCGCGGCGGCATGAGGGTCATCGGCGTGGGCCCGCGGCACGCGGAGCTCGGCGCCGATCTCTCGGCCGAGCGGCTCGATCAGCTCCCGGAGGACGCGTTCGACCGGCTGATCGAGCGGGGCTAGGGGGGCGCCGCCCGCGGGGGGCGGCGCTGCGCCACGTCGTTCACGGCGCGGAGGATGCGTCCGAGCGGACGCAGCGCGCGAGCCGGCGATCGTCGCTCGAGACGCTCCGCGAGGTGCCGTTCGAGAAGTTGACGAGGTGCGCCCGGTCGACCCGCTCGACGGCGGGCGTCGACGACCAGAAGACGCCGGGCTCCGCCCCCGGGATTGCCGTCCTGCCCGAAGAGGGGACCCGACGGGCCCGGGCACTGCGCCAGCACCTCCGCCCCGTTCGAGCAGCGCCTCGTCATCGAGTCCGGCCACGTCACCAGGACGGCCGGCGAGCCGCCCCCCGGCGCCGCCGGCGCCGCTCGGTTCACCGCCCCCCGTGCCTCCCGTGCCGGCCCTGGAGCTGCGGCTGTCGCCACCTGGGCTGTCGGCGTCCTGGCCGGCCGCGCCGTCCTGGCCGCCCGCGCCTCCGGCGGACGCGTTGGCCTCGATGTCGTGGGGGTCGGCGCTCGTTCCACAGCCGAGCGCCGCGCTGACGGCGACCGCGCAACCGAGGGACGCGAGCGCCGTCGAGATTCGTTCATGTCGTCGGCTCCTACGTGCCGTGTATCCGATTCGACCCCTGACGGCGAATACGTCGAAGAAGCGGAAACGCTCGCTCTTGCGCCAGGGGCTGTACGGGTCTCGGCGATGTCGGACATGCGCGACGATCGGTTCGAGGAGATCCTCACCGCGTTCGACCCAATCGTGTCCGACCATCGTGGTCTTCGCGATGTCTTCGCCGCAATTCGAGGGGGGATTCCTCGGGTGACAGCCAATGGAGCTCGACGGGTCGACGCACGACGCGTCCTCGCCGGACAGGGACTTCAGGCTGGTGAACCTGAACCCTGGTATTGCCGGATCGGCGACCTGCTCTGGCGCGGCGTCTACAGGCCATCTACATGCACGCGAACCACCACAAGCGCGCGGGCATGTTCAACCCGGCCAGGCTCGCAGCCGGGGCTGCCGGTCGCGAAAGGTCGGTCGCGGCGGCAGGTCGCGGCGACTCGCCGGTCGTCGCCCAGGCTCTGAGCGCGGATCGGGCGGGGGAGGATGAGCCCGGGAGGCCGCGCGCTAGTTGCCCTGCGGCGGCTTGCCCGCGTCCGCCGCTCCCGACGCGGCCGCCGGCGTCGCGCCCGCCGCGGCTCCCGGCTTGGCACCAGCCGAGCCCGCCGGCGCTGCCGAGCCCGCCGGCGCTGCCGGCTTGGCACCAGCCGCGCCCGCCGACGCTGTCGCGGCTGCTGGCGCTGCCGCGGCTGCCGGCGCTGCCGCGGTTGCCGGCGCTGCCGCGGTTGCCGGCGCTGCCGCGGCTGCCGGCGCTG
Source organism: Sorangium cellulosum (assembly GCF_004135735.1). Taxonomy (GTDB): domain Bacteria; phylum Myxococcota_A; class Polyangia; order Polyangiales; family Polyangiaceae; genus Sorangium; species Sorangium cellulosum_F. The sequence continues at coordinate 4,129,452 of NZ_CP012670.1, forward strand.
CCGGCTTGGCACCAGCCGAGCCCGCCGGCGCAGGCGAGCCCGCCGGCGCGACGGGGGCCGCCGCCGGCGCGCCCGCCGAGCTGGCCGGCGCGGCCGAGGCCGCCGCCGCGGCGTCTGCGCTCCCCGCGTCGGACGGCGAGAGCTCGGCTCCGGCGTCGGACGGCGCCGGGTCGGCCCCCGCGTCCGGCGCGGGAGACGGATCGGCCGGCGGCACCTCGCTCTCCCAGCACTCCGGCTTCGGCGGCGCCGCGAAGCGGACCGTGCGCGACGCGGGATCGCCCTTCCTCGTGACGAGCTTGTCGGTCTTGTACACCGTCGCGTTGCCGCACGCGTACTCGGCGGTGTCCCGCGTCTCGTGGGTCAGCGTGACCGGCCGCGGGGCGCGCTCGTTCTCGCACTGCGCCCACTCGATCTCGTACTCGGCGTCCGCGTCCTGGAGCAGGATGCGGCTCGCCGGCTGGTCCTTCGTCCGGCGCCCGTGGAGCGTCGCCCGGGCCACCGGATCCTTGCCGTCGAGCACCGTCAGCGTGACCGGGTAGCGAAGGCTCCCGCGCATGGCCGCGCGCGTCGCGCCGATCTCGAAGTCGGGGCAGACCGGCTCGCCCTCGATCGGCGACGGCGTGGGCGGGCCGCCGCACGCGGCGCTGCAGACGAAGAGGAGGGCGAGGGCTCGGGCTCCGGGGCGGACGTTCACGCCGGGATTAGTCGTTACCCCGGGGCCTCGCGTCAAGCGATCTTGGTCTTGCCCAGCTTCAGCACGCGGTCGAAGTGCTCCTTCAAGACGGGCACCACGCTCAGGCGCGACCGCGTGAGGAGCGGCATCTCCGTGAGCGACTCGTCGCCCCGGATCGTGTCGAGCGTCACCTGCACCCGGAGCGGCGCGACGGGCTCGATGTCCACGACGCTCCAGTCCTCCTCCGCGTCGGCGGTCGGATCCGGGTACGCCTCGCGCTTGACGCGCGCCACGCCCGCGACCGACTTGCCCTCGTTCGAGTGATAGAAGAGCACGAGATCGCCCTCCTTCATGGCCCGCATGTTGTTGCGGGCCTCGAAGTTCCGGACGCCGTCCCACATCGTCTGGCCGTCGCGCACGAGCTGCGCGAACGAATATTTCTTGGGCTCGCTCTTCATCAGCCAGTAACGGCGAGGCATGCACGGATCTCCAGGAAAGGCATGAGGGCAGCGCCGGTCAGGAAGGCGCGCTCCCATCCTCGACGACAGTCCGTCGCGTTGGCCGGCTACCCTAGCACCGCGCGTCCACCCGGTGAGCACGATCTTGACGCCGCCGGACGGGCCCCTCCGAGGCGCTCGCGCGCAGGCGAGGGCCGCCGAGGCGCGAGGCGCCTGCCGCCCCGGGATGGCGGCGCGTGACGCGGTCGCGGCAGTGGACGCGCGGCGCGCCGGTGCGCGGAGCTCGCCGCGGGCGCCGATGCGCGGAGCTCGCCGCGGGCGCCGATGCGCGGAGCTCGCCGCGGATCGACGCGCCGCGGATCGACGCGCTCGACGCGCTCGACGCGCCGCGGGCGCCGGCGGCCGAAGCACCGAGGCACCGGAGCCCGTCGCCCGGGAGGCCGGACCGGGCCGGAAGAGACCGGCGCGCGGCCCGCGCCCCGGTACCTCCGGAAGGTGGCGCCGCCGTCGACATCGAACCCCGCGGGAGCGCTCGCTGACACAGCCACGAAGCCAGCAGTCACGGTGAGGGTGTAAAAGAGCATGCCTGAGGAGCCGGGGTATCGAGGCCGCTCCGGCGATCGATCCCTGATCCGGGAATCGACAGCGGCATCCGCCCCGCGCTGGCGCGGTCCCCGGAGAGCGGCGGTCTCCCGCTCAGGAGACGGGCCCAGATCGGCGCCTTCGGCGCGAATGCGCGCGAAAGGGCGCTGAGCACAGAAAATGTCGAGGTGGGCCGGTGCCGGGAGCGGGTAACCGCCGCTCCAGCGAGCTGCGCTATCGCTCCCCCGTGTCGGGAGTGGCCCGACGAGGTGTCCGACATTGTGGTGAATCAATGCGCTTCGCCCTGGTTTTGCCTCTCGCAGTTTCGGGCGTGGTCGTCTAAACACGTTGGCGCTCGGCGCGAGAACGACGCCAAGGAGAGGAGCCCGAACGATGCGAACCACGAGATGGCTTGGAATGGCATTCGCAGTATCGCTGCTCGCCGCGAACGCCGGCTGCGCGGGAGAGCCCCAGATGCAGGCCCCGGCGAAGGCGCCCGCGCCGCCGCCGCCGCCCGCGCCGCCGCCCGCGCCGCCGCCCCCCCCGGACGCGGACGCGGACGGCGTGCTCGACGACGGCACGGACAAGTGCGTTGCCGAGAAGGAAGACGGCCTGCCGCCCGACCCCAGGGACGGCTGCAAGTCGAACGATCCGGACGGCGACGGCATCGTGGCCGAGGCCGACCAGTGCCCGAACGAGGCCGAGGTCAAGAACGACTACAAGGACGACGACGGCTGCCCCGACGTCGCGCGGGTCATCGTCGCCGGGCCCGCGGTGCAGCTCAACGAGCAGATCGCCTTCGTCGAGGGCAAGGCCGACATCGAGCCCGCCTCGCAGGACCTCCTCGCCGCCATCGCCAAGACGATGAAGGACAACCCGCAGATCCAGTTCGTCGAGATCGCCGTGCACTCCGAGAAGGCGGGCACCGACTGGAACACCGTGGCGCTCACGAAGAAGCGCGCGGACGCGGTCGTGAAGGCGCTCGCGGCGCTCGGCGTCGAGAAGAACCGGATGAGGGCCGCCGGCTACGGGGCGTTCTGCGCGGTCGATCCGGCCGACACCCCGGAGGCGAAGGCGAAGAACCGCCGCGTCGAGATCGAGATCATGCGGCTCGACGGCGCGGATACCGGCGTCGAGCTCGCGTGCGCCACGGCCAAGACCAAGGGCCTCAGGCCCGCCGGCGTGCCCGCCACCGCGCCGAAGGGCGCCGCGAAGCCGGCGGAGGCGAAGGGCGCCCCCGCCGCGAAGCCGGCGGAGGCGAAGGGCGCCCCCGCCGCGAAGCCCGCGGACGCGAAGGGCGCCCCCGCCGCGAAGCCGGCGGACGCGGCGCCGGCGGCGGTCAAGCCCGCCGAGCCGAAGCCCGCGGACACGACGCCGGCGGCGATGAAGCCCGCCGAGCCGAAGCCCGCGGAGACCAAGCCCGCTAGCGTGAAGTAGGCGCGGCGCGAGGGCGGGGCCGCTGCCCTGCCTGCGCGCGCGCGGCGGCGATCACGCCGTCGAGCGCCTCCTTCGCGCGCCGCCGGCGCTCGGGCTCCGGCAGCGCGCCGGCGGCGCCCAGGTCATCGAGCTGCGCGCACAGCGCGGCGCGCGCGCCGGTGGGCGGCGCGCCGCAGAGCCGCTCGCGCGCGCCGCCCGAGCGCGGCAGGGGCTCGCCCGCGAGCGCGGCCGCCGCGGCCTCGATGAGCAGCGCGGTCGCCGCCGCGTCGGCGTCCTCCGCCATCCACCGATCCACGAACGCGGGCTGCTTCGCGAGCTTCGCGAGGAGGTCCCAGCGCCCCGCGCGCGCGGAGAGCTCCGTCGCGAACAGCACGACGTTCAGGTTGCGGCCGAGATCCGGCAGGGCGCGCGTCTCGCCGTCGAGCGCGAGGAGGTCGTCGACGACCGCGTCGTCGAGCGCGGCGGCCGCGCAGCGCACCGCGACGCTGAGCAGGTCGGCGCGGAGCGCCGGGCCGAGCGCCGGCGCGCGGCCGAGGGCGCGCGCGGCGGCGAGCACGCGCGGGCCGCAGTGCCCCTCGCGTCGCTGTCGCGCGAGCAGCACGCCGGCGTCGTAGAGCCGGCCGCCCTGGACCAGCGCCTCCACGGCGGCCGTGAACGCGTCGGGGTCGTACGTCCCCCGCTCCGCCGCCGTGAGGAAGCCGTCGAGGCTGCGCAGCATGGGGCACTCCGCCGCGCCGCCCGCGCGGCGCAGGCGCGGCTGCTCGCCGAGGACGTCCGCGATCCGCAGCGAGAGGGCGAGGGGGTAGGCGTCGCAGGCGGGCGCTCCGTGGCCGCCGGGATCGCGCGCCGCGCGGGTGCACGGGAGCGGGCCGGCGACCACGGCGAGCGAGCGGGCGGTGCGCGCGATAAGCGGCCGGAGGCCCTCGATCGCGGCGAGGCCCGCCGGCAGGGGGTCGAGCAGCGCCGCCACGGCGGCGTCGTCGGCGTCCCCGGGCAGGAGGGCGCGGACGAGCGTCCAGAGGTCGCCGGCCAGGAAGGGGTGCCCCGCCTCGGCCGCGAGCTGGGCGTCGATGGCGAGCAGCGCGCGCGCGTCCCTGCCCCAGGCGAGCGGGCGCTCCGCGGGCAGCGCCCGCCCCCCGAGCCGGAGGCCGAGCGAGAGCGCCGCGACGGCCCGGCGCGCCGCCGCGATGCCGCGCTCGGCGTCGCCCTCGAGGAAGTGGTAGGCGGCGGCGAGCGCCGCGGCGCTGACGTAGGCGCGGGCCTCGTCCTCGTCGACCTGCGGCGAGCCGCCGGGCGCGAGCGCCGCGGTCAGCGCGCCCTCGGGCTCGCCGCGGGTCCGGAGGCCGAGGCCGAGCTGGAAGCCGGTCGCGCCCTCGAGCAGCCCGGCGCCGTACGAGACGTCGAAGCTGAGCGAGAAGACGCGGGTCGCGGTCTTCTCCTCGTAGCGGTAGGTCATGCGCGGCACGCGCAGGCCGCGCGCGTCGCCCGCCGCGAAGCGCCGCTGCCCGCGCTCGCGGAGGAGGCTCGGCGCGTGCGCCCACGCGGTGCGCGTCTGCTCGACCGCGCGGACGAGCGCCTCGTAGCGCGGCCGCCACGCCTCGAGCGGCAGCCGTCCGCCCGGCGCCTGCGCGGCGGCGTCTCCGGCCGCGGCGGCGTCTCCGGCCGCGGGCGCGGCGGGCGCGCCGGCGCCGTCGCCCGGGGCGAGGGCGCCGGCGAGCTCGGCGGCGAACACGAGGTCGCGCGCGCCCTCCATGGGCGGCGGGTCGCCCCGGCCGCAGCCCGGGGGCTCGCCGAAGAGGTCGTCGAGCGCGGCGCGGCGGTCCGCGGCCACGGCCCGCAGCACCGCCGCGCGGCGAGCGCGCCACGCGGCGCGGCCATCCCGGGCGGTGCGCACGCGGAGGAGATCGCCGTAGGGCGTGTCGCCCGGCGCGGGCGGCGGCGCTGCCCGCGGCGCGAAGGCCGCGCGCCCGGCGCCGCCCTCGTCCTCGAGCGCGATGCCCGCGGTCGCGAGGAGCTGCAGCGCATAGCGGCCGCGCAGCGCCGGCTCGTGGTCCGGGTCGCGCGCGCTCACCGCGGCGGCGAGGGCGTCGGCCGCGCGCGCGGCCTCGACGTAGCGGAAGGCGCCGGCGTGGTCGAGGGCGCGGCGCACGAGCGCCGCGAGCGCGATGTCGTCCGCGACGCGCGCGAGCGACGCCTCGCCGGCCGCGATCGGCGCGACGCCGGCCATGAACGGCGCGAGCGGATCGCGCGGGAAGAGCTGGACGACCCGGCCGCCGCGCGCGGGCGCGTGGACGAGGTGTGAGCGCGCCGGCGTGCGTCGACCAGGGCGAGCTACATCGCCCTGGTCGACGCACGCCGGCGCGCTCACTATCACCGCCTGGAGCGCGAGCACATCCACCTCACCCTGCTGGACGAGGTGGATCGAGGGCTCGAAGATCTGGAGGCAGGACGGACGCTGAGCGTGGTGGACCTCCGGACCAAGCTGGGTCGATGAAGCGCCGCGCCGCGGTTCGCGTCACGCAGAACTTCGAGCGCAACCTGGACGCCATCCGGCAATTTCTGGAGCAGGGAGAGCGCCCCTCCGCGTTCGACGACCTCCTCGATCTCCTCTTCGATGAGGTGATCCCGAGCTCGGAGCTGTCTCCGCAGATCGGATTCGATTTCCTGGCGCGGGCGCCGCGCTCGGCCGAGGTCCAGGTCCGGGTTCGGGAGCTCCGGCGCCGTCTCGGCCCCGAATCGTCGCTGCGAGAGTCCATCGCTGGAGAGTATTGGTTGCTCTATGCGTTCAGCGGCGAACGGGTTCACTTGCTGGCGATCAAGCATCATCGCCAGCCCTCGTTCGATCTGAATGCGTTCTGGCGCGGGTGAGCGAGTCGGCTTCCTGGAGGCGGGTTGCCAAGAGCTCCCGTTGCCCGTCGATCCCGCTCGCCGCGCGCTCCGGCGGAGCGGTGTGCGCGCTCTCCGTGCCCGCGCTGTACGTGCTCGCACCGGCGAGCCGCGGGCTTCCTGGCGGAGGGCGGCCGTGCTACCTCCGCGGGATGCAGCGGCGGGCTTCAGGGCGACGGGGGGCCGGCGGCGGCCGGGCCGCGGGGAGCGCCGGCCTCCTTTCGCTCGGCATCCTGGCCGCCTCGCTCGCGGCGTGCGGCGAGCGCGAGGGCGGGTATGCCGGGACGATCTCGCGCGTCGGCAAGGACGCGGCGACCCTCTACGTCAACAACGGCTCGGAGCCGGAGTACCTCGATCCAGGAAAGACGAACGACTCGGCGAGCAACACCCTCGTCCAGCAGATGTTCGAGGGGCTGACGGCGTACGCGCCGGGCGACCTGCACCCGGTGCAGGGGGTGGCGACGCGCTGGGAGCAGAGCGACGACAACCGGATCTTCCGGTTCCACCTGCGGCCCGAGGCGCGGTGGTCGGACGGCAAGCCGGTGACGGCGCACGACTTCGAGTACGCGTGGAAGCGCGTGCTGCGGCCGAGGACGGCCTCGCTCGCGGCGACGAACCTGCACGTGCTGAAGAACGGCGAGCTGTTCAACCTGGGCAAGCTCAAGGCGCTGCGCGAGGCCGCCCCGCTGCGCGCCGCGCCCCGGCCCGACGCGCCGCCCGCGCTCGAGCTGCCGCGCGGGGCGTTCGTCGTCGTGCTGGCGCGCTCGCCGGTCCAGGTGGACACCGCGGTCGCGCCGCTCGCCGCGGTGCCCGAGGCCGCCGCCGCGGTGACGTTCACGAAGGGCGACGGGAAGGCCGGGGGCGGCGGCGAGGTGGACCGGATCGCGTTCGACGGGGCCCCGGGCGGCGCCGCGCCGCTCGCGGCCGCGCCCGGCGGCGGCTGGCAGGGCGCCGTGGTGGACATCGTCCGCGCCGGGCCGCCGTGCACCTGCAACGGCGCGGCCGACCGCTGGTTCGAGCTCGAGCGGGGCGGCGCGCGCGGCTTCCTCCCGGGCTGCGCGCTCACGCCGGCCGCGGCGGCGGCCGGCGGGGGGAGCGCGGGCGCGGCGCCGCGGGGCGAGCCGTACGCGCTCGTCGTGCCGCACGCGAGCCTCCCGACGTACGACGCCGCCGCGCCGCCGGCAGCGGCGCAGGGCGAGCCCCCGGTGGGCTTCGTGCCCGACGCGCTCCTCGTCGAGGACGACCGCGCCGTCGGCGTCCGCGCCACGGACGACCTCACGCTCGAGGTCGAGCTCGAGCAGCCCACGCCCTATTTCACCGATCTCACGAGCTACACGACGCTCTTCCCCGTGCGCAAGGACGTCATCGAGGCGTTCGAGCGGCGCGGCGAGCCGGAGCTCTGGTTTCGCCCCGAGAACATCGTGGTCAACGGGCCTTACACGCTCGACGAGTGGAAGTTCCGTTACGAGATCACGATGAAGCGGAACCCGATGTACTGGGACCGCGACAAGCTGAAGATTCACCGCATCGTGTGGCTGGAGATCGAGCAGTACAACGCCACGTTGAACCTCTACAAGGCGGGGGACATCGATTACCTCGGCGACAACGCCTCGCTCCCGGCCGAGCACATGACGTGGCTGTCGACCAAGAAGGATTTCCGGCGGTACGCCCACCTCTCCACGTACTGGTACGAGTTCAACACGAGGAAGCCGCCGGTGAACGACGCCCGCGTCCGCTGGGCGCTGAACCTCGCGGTCGACAAGCGGCAGATCGTCGAGAAGATCACGCGCGCGGGGCAGATCCCGGCGACGCACTACGTCCCGGAGTACACCGGCTCGGGCTACGCCGACGCGGTCGCCGAGGACAGGCGGCTCGGGGTCGATCCGTTCTCGTCGCCGGACGTCGCCTTCAACCCGGAGCGCGCCCGCGCGCTGCTCGCGGAGGCGGGCTACGAGGTCGTCCGGGAGGGCGACGGGTTCCGGGCGAACGGCTTCCCGCCGCTCGAGATCCTCTACAACACGTCCGAGGGGCACAAGCAGATCGCGGTCGCCATCCAGGACATGTGGAAGCGTCACCTCGGCGTCTCCGCCACGCTGCGGAACGAGGAGTGGAAGGTGATGCTCAAGAACGTGCGCGACGGCGGCTTCCAGGTCGTGCGGTTCGGCTGGGGCGGCGAGTACAACCACCCGGCGACGTGGCTCGGCACCTTCCTCTCGTACAGCCCGCAGAACCGGACGGGCTGGGCCGACCGCGAGTTCGACGAGATGATGCGCGCCGCCGCGGCGACCGCCGACCCGCGGGAGAGCATCCGGCTCTTCCGCAAGGCGGAGCAGCGTGCCGTCGACGGCATGGCCAAGATGCCGCTCTACTTCTACACGAAGTCGACGCTGCTGAAGCCCTGGATCAAGGGGTTCGAGGGCAACGCGCGGGGCATGCAGCACGTGCGGTGGCTCTGGATCGACCCGGGCTGGCGCGACAACCCGTCGAACGAGATCGCGGCTCCGCTGCTCGAGTTCCCGCCGCCCGGGCGGCTCGGGCCGCCCCTGGCCGGGTCGGCCGCGCCCTGAGCGCGGCGCGCCGTGGGTGGGGGCCCGCTGGGGGCTCACCGGAGGGGCTGGAGTGCAGGCGAGCCACAACAGGGGCTCGCCGGAACGCAAGCCCCGGAGGTGAGCCCCCAGCGGGCCCCCACCCACGGCGCGCCGCCGCCGCCGCTTGCCGTCGCCGCTCGGGTTGCGGGATATTCGGAGAGGATGGGACACGCCTCCGACCCACCTCGCGGCGTGGCGGGCGCCGCGGCTGCGCCCTGGATCGCCCTCGCGCTCGCGGCCTGCTCCGGCGGCGACGAGGCGTACGTCGGGACGACGGCGCGCACCGGCAAGGACGCCGCGACCTTCTACGTCAACAACGGGGACGAGCCGGAGACCCTCGATCCCGCGCGGGCCGTCGACTCCGTGAGCATCGCGCTGCTCCAGCAGATGTTCGAGGGGCTGACGACGTACGCGCCGGGCGATCTGCACCCGGTGCAGGGGGTGGCGACGCGCTGGGAGCAGAGCGACGACAACCGGATCTTCCGGTTCCACCTGCGGCCCGAGGCGCGGTGGTCGGACGGCAAGCCGGTGACGGCGCACGACTTCGAGTACGCATGGAAGCGCGTGCTGCGGCCGAGGACGGCCTCGCTCGCGGCGACGAACCTGCACGTGCTGAAGAACGGCGAGCTGTTCAACCTGGGCAAGCTCAAGGCGCTGCGCGAGGCCGCCCCGCTGCGCGCCGCGCCCCGGCCCGACGCGCCGCCCGCGCTCGAGCTGCCGCGCGGGGCGTTCGTCGTCGTGCTGGCGCGCTCGCCCGCGCGGACGATCGCGGCGGTGGCGCCCCTCGCCGCGCCGCCGCCCGGGGTGACCGCGGTGGCCTACGCCGCGCCCGACGAGGAGACCGGCGCCGGCGAGCGGCTCTCGTTCGAGGCGGCCCCCGGCGCGGCCCCGGCGCCGGCGCCCGTTGCCCCGGCGCCGGGCAGCGGGTGGCGAGGGGCCTCCGTCTCGCTCCTCGCCGCCGGGCCGCCCGTCGCCTGCAACGGCGCGGCCGATCGCTGGTTCGAGGTGGAAGGGCCCGCGGGGCGCGGCTTCCTCCCGGGCTGCCTGCTCGAGCCCGCGGAGGACGCCGCGTACGCGCTGGTCGCGCCCCACGCGAGCCTGCCCACCTACGACCCTTCGCGGCCGCAGGCGGCGCCACCCCAGGCCGCGGCGACCGGGTTCATCGCCGCGTCGGCGCTCGTCGAGGACGACGGCGCCGTGGGCGTGCGCGCCCGCGACGAGCGGACGCTCGACGTCGAGCTGGAGCAGCCGACGCCCTACTTCCTCGATCTCACGAGCTCCGTGACGCTCTTCCCCGTCCGCCGCGACGTCGTCGAGCCCTTCGAGGCGCGCGGCGAGCCAGGGCTCTGGTTCCGCCCCGAGAGCATCGTGGTCAACGGGCCTTACACCCTCGATGCGTGGAAGTTCCGTTACGAGATCACGATGAAGCGGAACCCGGCGTACTGGGCCCGTGACGCCCTCAGGATTCACCGGATCGTCTGGATGGAGATCCCGCAGTACAACGCCGCGATGCAGCTCTACAGGGCGGGAGATCTCGATTACCTGGGCGACAACACCTCGCTCCCGTCCGAGCACCTCGGCTGGCTCTCCGGGAAGAAGGATTTCCGGCGCAGCGAGTACCTCTCCACCGTGTATTACGAGCTCAACACGCGGAGGCCGCCGCTCGACGACGCGCGCGTGCGGTGGGCGCTGAACCTCGCCATCGACAAGCGAACGCTCGTCGAGAAGATCACGCGGACGGGGACGCCCGCGACCCATTACGTGCCTGACATCACGGGATCCGGGTACGCCGAGCAGGTGGCGGAGGACCGGAGGCGCGGCGCGGATCCGTTCGCGCGCGCCGAGGTCGGCCATGATCCGGCGCGCGCCCGCGCGCTGCTCGCCGAGGCGGGCTACGAGATCGTCCGCGAGGGGGACGGGCTCCGGGCCAGGGGCTTTCCGCCGATCGAGGTCCTTTACAACACGGGGGAGGGGCACGGCCAGGTGGCCGTGGCGATCCAGGACATGTGGAAGCGCCACCTCGGCATCTCCGTCACGCTGCGCAACGAGGAGTGGCGGGTGATGCTCGACAACCTCAGCAGCGGGAACTTCCAGGTGATCCGCCTGGCCTGGTACGCCGATTACAACCATCCGCACACGTGGCTCGGGACATTCCTCTCGTACAGCTCCCAGAACCGGAGCGGCTGGGCGGACGCGGAATTCGATGAGATGGTCCGCAAGGCCGCCGCCGTCGCGGATCCGGCGGAGAGCATCCGGCTCTACCGCGCGGCCGAGCGGCGGGCGCTCGACGGGATGTGCCGGATACCGCTCTACTTCGAGGAGAAGCCGACGCTGGTGAAGCCGTGGGTCCGGGGGTTCCTCCCCAACGCGCGGAACACGCAGCTCATGCGGTGGCTCTGGATCGACCCCGACTGGCAGAGCAAGCCGGCCGGCGCGCCCCCGCCGGCGCCGGAGCTGCCCCCGCCGGGCCGGCTCGGGGGGCCGTAGCGCCGCGCTGCGACCGTTGCCGGCCGCGCGCGGCCCGGGGGGCGGTCAGGACGCCGCGGGCGCGGCCTGGGCGACCCGATTCAGGCCCGCCAGGTAGCGCTGAACGGTCCGGAGGCTGATCCCGAGCCTCGCCGCCGCCCGCGAGCGGTTCCCGCCCTCCAGCGAGAGCGCCGCGTCGAGGATCTTCCCGATCGACTCGTCCAGCGTGGCGTCGAGCGAGATCTCGATCACGCGACGGCCGCCGGCGCGCGCCGCGGGGGCGGCCTCCCTGACCTGGGCCAGGTCGCGGAGCCCCCGCGGGAGGTCGTGCACCCGGACCTGCTTGCCCGCGCGCAGGAGCGTGACCAGCTCGATCACGTTGCGCAGCTCGCGGACGTTGCCCGGCCAGTCGTGCCGGCGCAGCGCCGCCATGGCCGCCCGCGTCATCCGGGCCGGCGGCGTCCCGTGCTTGGCCGCGAGCTGCTGCAGGAACAGGTGAACGAGCGGCGGCAGATCCGCCTGGCGCTCCCGCAGCGGCGGCACCTGCAGCGCGACCCCCTGGATGCGATAATAGAGGTCTCCCCGGAAGCGCCCGGCCTTCACCTCCTCTTCCAGGGGGCGCAGCGTCGCGCAGACGATGCGGGCGTCCACGGAGATCTTCTCGGTGCCGCCCACGCGCATGAACTTCCGGTTCTCCAGGAAGCGAAGCAGCTTCGCCTGGACCGACACGGGCATCTCGCCGATCTCGTCGAGGAAGAGCGTGCCGCCGTCCGCCACCTCGATCTTGCCCCGAGTCCGGCTGGCGGCTCCGGTGAAGGCGCCCCGCTCGTAGCCGAAGAGCTCGCTCTCGAAGAGCGGCTCCGGGACCGCGGCGCAGTTGATCGGGATGAACGGGCCCGAGCGCCGGTGCGAGAGATCGTGGATCCGGCGCGCGAGGACCTCCTTGCCGGTGCCGCTCTCGCCGACGAGCGAGATCCCCACCTCCTTCGGCGCCACCGTCCGGAGGACGCGATCGAGATCCCGCATCGCCGACGAGCGCATCACGGGCTCGATCACCACGTCAATCTGTCGCAACCTGCGGCCCACGCGGACAGTATGCGCGACACCCTGTCGTAGAGCCAGCCAACCGTCGCGAAGGGCGGCTAGCGGGCGAGCCTGGCCGGACCGCGCGACGAAGAATTCGACGTGGCATCGATGTTGCTCTTTCGCGACGCGTCGTGCCGAGCGCCCTCGAGGCCGTGAAGAGGCACTTTTCCAGGAAAGAAGAAGGATGCAATACGACGATCTCGACGCCTGGGTGCTCTCGGTCGCGACGCACGTCCGCCCCTCGAGCATTCACTGGTGTGACGGCACGGACGCGGAGATGAGGTGGCTGCAGAAGCAGATGGTCGCGAAGGGCGCGCTCCACCCGCTCGACCCCGGAAGGTATCCGCGGAGCTATCTGCACCGCTCCGATCCGGCGGACGTGGCCCGCGCCGAGGACCGGACGTTCGTCTGCACGCCGCAGCGGGACGACGCGGGGCCGACGAACCGCTGGATGTCCGAGGAGGACGCGCAGCGCGTCGTGTGGCCGCTGTTCGCCGCGGCGATGGCGGGCCGGACCCTGTACGTGGTTCCCTATCTCCTGGGTCCCCGCAACTCGAAATACTGCCGCGTCGGGGTGGAGCTCACGGACAGCCCTCATGTCGTCGCGGGCCTCCGGCTCCTGACGCAGATGGGGAAGCAGGCCTTGCGGCAGATCGACGGCTCGCCGGACCTCGTCCGGGGCATTCACAGCCTCGGCGACCTCTCGCCCGACCGCCGGTACGTCGTCCACTTCCCCTCGACGAGGACCATCTGGAGCCTCGGCTCGGGTCACGGGAGCAACGCGCTGCTCAGCAGGGAGTGTCACGCCCTCCGCATCGCGAGCGCGCAGGCGCGGCAGGAGGGGTGGCTCGCGGAGCACATGAGCGTGCTGGGGGTGACGAGCCCGGAGGGAAAGAAGCACTACGTGGCCGCGGCCTTCCCGGAAGGCTGCGGGAAGACGGCGCTCTCGACGCTCGTCCCGGACCTGCCCGGCTGGAAGGTGGAGACGGTCAGCGATCACGCCGCCTGGCTGCACGTCGGAGACGACGGGCAGCTCCGCGCGATCAACCCGGAGGTCGGGATGTCCTGCCGCGCGCCCGGGACGAGCTTGCGATCGGATCCCCACGCGAGGCAGCTCCTCGCCCACGATGTCCTGTTCACGAACACCGCGCTTCGTCAGGACGGCACGCCGTTCTGGGAGGGCATCGGCGACGAGCCCGGGCCGGGGATCGTCGACTGGCGCGGTCGCCCCTGGCAGGCCTCCTCGCCCGAGCGCGCGGCGCACCCCGACGCGCGGTTCACGGTCGCGATGGCCCAGTGCCCCACGGTGGGGGACGGGATCCTCGATCCCAGGGGCGTGCCGATCTCGGCGATCCTCTTCGGCGGCCGTCGCGCCAGGGTGGCGCCGCTCGTGTACGAGGCGACGAGCTGGGAGCAGGGCGTGTACATCGGCGCCACCCTGGTCTCGGACACGGCCGAGGGCGCCACGGACGCGGCCCCGGCGCCGCGGCACGACCCGATGGCGATGCTCCGCTTCTGCGGTTACAACATGGGCGACTACTTCGCCCACTGGCTGTCCGTCGGCGGGAGCATGCTGCGGCCGCCGCGCGTCTTCCACGTCAACTGGTTCCGCACCGACGAGCGGGGCAACCTCCTGTGGCCCGGCTTCGGGCACAACGTCCGTGTCCTCAAGTGGATCCTCGGGCGCGTGGAGCGGAGCGCCGCGGCGCGGCTCACGCCGATCGGGTACGTCCCCACGGAGCTCGACCTGTCGGGCCTCGAGCTCTCCGACGATCACGCCCAGCGGCTGCACGAGGTCGATCTCCGCGCCTGGTCCGAGCAGGCGGCCCGGAGCGAGGAGTTCCTCGGGCGGTTCGGGAGGCGCTTGCCGGAGGCGCTTCGACGGGAGCACGAGGGCCTCGTCCGCCGGCTGAAGGTGGCCTCGAACTGATGGCACGGGGAGACGGGGCGATGCTCTCCAGCGCTCGAAGGCGGCGGGGCGAGCCACTTCACGTGGTCATCGTGTCCGATAACCCCGAGACGCTGGACGGCCTGCAAGCGTACCTCCAGCGCGCGGGCGTGACGGCGTACGTGACGCGCCAGCTGCAAGCGGCCGTCGTGGCCAGCGCCGCCATCTCGGCCGTGGTGGTCTTTCCGGACGACTACCCCGCGGCCGAGGTCGAGGCGGCGGTGGAGCGCATCACGCGAGACCGCCCCGGCGTGCTCTCCGTCCTGGTGACCGGGACGCCGCAGCGCTTCGAGGCGCTGCGGGTCGGGACGAGCGCGCGCGTGATCCCGACCATCATCCCGAAGCCCGCCTGGGGGTGGACGATCCTCGACACCATCCGCGCGCTCCTGGAGCCATGACGCGGCCGTTCCCAGGTGCGCCACGGCCGCGCCCGCTGGCTGGCGGTCAGGTCTTGCGTGACGGAACGTCCAGCCCGCGCACCACCGCCGGCCGCGCGGCGAAGGCGTCGAGCACGCGCTTCACCTCCTCGAAGTCGTCGAACCCCACCAGCTCCCCCGCGCCGTAAAAGTCCACGAGGCTGCGCACCCACGGGAAGATCGCGATGTCGGCGATGGTGTAGTCCTCGCCCATCACCCACGCGCGCCCGCGCAGGCGGCCGTCGAGGACGCCCAGCAGCCGCTTCGCCTCCGTCACGTAGCGGTCGCGCGGCCGCTTGTCCTCGTACTCCTTGCCGGCGAACTTGTGGAAGAAGCCGACCTGGCCGAACATGGGGCCGATGCCGCCCATCTGGAACATCACCCACTGGATCGTCTCGTAGCGGCGCGCCGCGTCCCGCGGCAGGAGCTGCCCGCTCTTCTCCGCCAGATAGAGCAGGATCGCGCCGGACTCGAACAGCGCGAGCGGCTCGCCGCCCGGGCCCTGCGGGTCGAGGATCGCCGGGATCTTGTTGTTCGGGTTGAGCGAGAGGAACTCGGGCGAGAGCTGGTCGTTCGTGTCGAACGCGACCCGGTGGGCCTCGTAGGGCAGGCCAGTCTCCTCCAGCGCGATCGACACCTTCACGCCGTTGGGCGTGGGGAACGAGTAGAGCTGGAGGCGGTCGGGGTGCAGCGCGGGCCACTTGCGCGTGACGGGGAAGGACGACAGATCGATCATGCGGGATCCCTCGTTGTTGAAACCGCCAGTGGGAGCCTCCCCGGGCGGCGCGGGGCTGGACACAAGCCATGCCAACATCCGGGGGAGAAGGAAAGCCAAATTCGCCCCTGGGGGACAACGTACTAGACTCGCGCCATGCACCTCACCGACGCCTCGATCGCCGGGGCGCGCGTGCTCCTCTGGGGCGCCCGCGCCGCGGTCGAGATCCGCTGTCCAGGCCCCGGCGTGCTGCGCGTGCGCCACGCCCCGCTGTCGTCCGTGGTGGGCTTCACCCACCCGGAGCTGCCCGACAAGCGCTCCTTCGCCGTGGTGGCCGGTGACGCGCTGCCGCTCCGCGCCCGCCGCGAGGGGGACACCGTCCGCGTGAGCGCCGAGGGCGCCTGTCTCGAGGTCGCGCTCGCCTCGGGGACGTGGGCCTTCAGCGATGGAGAGGGCCGCGTCCTCGCGCGCAGCGAGGCGGTCTCCGGCGAGGCCCGCCCGGCCTTCCCCCTGGACCAGCTCCGCACCCGGCTCTCGCTCGCGGCGCCGCCGGAAGAGGCCTATCTCGGCTTCGGCGAGAAGGTCGGCCCGCTCGACAAGCGCGGCATGCGCTTCACGTTCTGGAACACCGACGCGTTCCCGCCGCAGGTGGACACCGACCCGCTCTACGCCTCGATTCCCTTCTTCGTGGCCCTGCGCGGCGGGGTGGCCTGGGGCCTCTTCCTCGATGAGCCGTGGCGCTCGGAGGTCGATGTCGCCCTCGGCGACCCGGCCCGCCTCGAGTGGGAATCGCGCGGCCCCGAGCTCGACGTGTACCTCATGGCCGGCCCGCACCCGGCCGACGTCGTGCGGAGATACGCCGCGCTCACCGGGCGCCCGGCGATGCCGCCGCTCTGGAGCCTCGGCGCCCACCAGTCGCGCTGGGGCTACGAGAACGAGGACGACGTGCGCGGCGTCGTCCGCGGCTACCGGTCGCGCGGCCTGCCCCTCGACGCGATCCACCTCGATATCGATCACATGGACGCGTACAAGGCGTGGACGTGGGATCGCGCGCGCTTCCCCGATCCGGCGCGGCTCGCGCGCGAGCTCGCGGCCGAGGGCGTCAGGGTCGTGACGATCGTCGACCCGGCCCTCAAGGCCGAGCCGGGTTATCCCGTTTACGAGGAGGCCCGCGCGCGTGATCACCTCGTGCGGCTGGATCGCGGCGACCCGCTCGTGGGCGAGGTCTGGCCCGATCCCGCGGTCTTCCCGGACTTCACGCGCGACGAGGTGCAGCGCTGGTGGGGAGATCTCCAGCGCTCGTTCCTCGACGCGGGCGTCGCCGGGATCTGGAACGACATGAACGAGCCGGCCTGCTTCTCGGTCCGCCCGGACCGGGGCGTGCCGGGCCCGAGCGGCCAGCGCTCCTCGGGCCTCGGCCGGATCGAGGGCAGCACGCTCCCCGACGACGCGCGCCACGGCGCCCGGCGCCACCTCGAGGTCCACAACGTCTACGGGCTCGGCATGGCGCGGGCCGCGTTCGAGGGGTTCGCGCGCCACGCGCCGGACCGGCGCCCGTTCGTGCTCACGCGCGCGGCCTTCGCCGGGATCCAGCGCTACGCCGCGGTCTGGACTGGCGATTTCTCAAGCAATTTCACGCATCTGGAGGCGTCCATCGCGATGCTGCTCGGCCTCGGCCTCTCGGGCGTGCCGTTCACCGGCGCGGACATCCCCGGCTTCGTCGGCCGCGCGAGCGGCGAGCTGCTCGTGCGCTGGATGCAGGCGGGCCTGTTCTATCCGCTGATGCGCAACCACGCCGCCCGCGGCAGGCCGGCGCAGGAGCCGTGGCGCTTCGGCGAGCCGTACCTCGGCCTCGCCCGCGCCGTGCTCGAGCGGCGCTACCGGCTCCTGCCGACGCTGTACACGCTGATGCGGGAGGCGGCGGAGACGGGCCTGCCGGTGCTGCGGCCGCTCTGCTTCCTCGCGCCGGGCGATCGCCACGCGCTGCGCGCCGACGATCAGCTCCTGTTCGGCGACGATCTGCTGGTCGCGCCCGTGGTACGGCCGGGGCAGTCGAAGCGCCTCGTGTACCTGCCCGAGGGCGCGTGGGTGGATTTTGCGAACCTCGAGGGCTCGGGCAGGCGCGTGGAGGGCGGGCGCCACGTCATCGCGGACGCGCCGCTCGAGGTCGTCCCGGTGTGGCTCCGCGCGGGGGGCGCTGTGGCGCTCACGGCGCCGCGGATGCACACGCAGCGCGCGAGCTGGGAGGAGCTCGTCTGGCACGTGCACGCGGCGCCGGTGGTGCGCGGCTGCCTCTACGAGGACGAGGGCGACGGCCACGGCGCGTCGCGCGTCACGCGGCTCGCGGGCGGCCTCGACGGCGCGACCTTCCACCTCGAGCGCCGCGCGGAGGGCGCGCTGCCGCTCGCGCGCGCGGTGGAGACGATCCGCATCCACGGACTGCCGCCGCCGCGCGCCGTCGCGGGGGCCAGGTCGCACCGCGTCCTCGAGGGGGCCGTCGAGATCGAGGTCGCGGCGGACTGGCGGCGGATCGAGGTCCGGAGCTGAGGGTCAGCGGCGCTCGCGCCGCCGCGCGAACGCGAGCGCGACGAGGAGGCCCGTGAGCGCCGCGGGCGCGGCGGGGGCCGCGGGCGAGGAGCCGACGCTGCATCCACCATCGGAATCCGCGTCCTCGGCCGGTGCCTCGCCGCCTGTGCCGGTGGAGGCAGAGGTGGAGGCGGCGGTCGCGGTCGGCGCGCCGCCGCCGGCCTCGCCGCCCGATCCGCCGACGCCGCTCGCGCCGCCGGTCTCGCCGCTCGATCCGCCGACGCCGCTCGCGCCGCCGGCGCCGCCGGTCTCGCCGCTCGATCCGCCGACGTTCCCGGAGCCTCCCGTCCCCGGCGCGCCGCCGGCGCCGCCGGCGCCGCCCGCGCCCCCGGAGCCCTCGGTCGGCAGGGCGGGGCGGACATCCTCGAGGGAGTCGCCCTCCACCGCGTCATCGACGATCAGGATGGGGCTGTCCGTGAACTCGCTCGGATTGCGCAGCATGCCGAGCTGGGTGAAATGGGGGTTGTCGTCGGCGAGGGTCTGCGCGCTGCCCCCGGTGACGACCTGCTCGCCGTCGAACCACACGTCGACCGAGCCCTGCGCCGCGTTCTTCGACCACTTGATGCGCAGCGCGATGCGGTGCCACGCGCCGGGCGTGACCGCGTCGTCCGCCTGCCAGTGCACCTTGTTCTCCGGCTTGCGCGTCGCGAAGCTGATGCGCTGCCCCGTGACCTCGAAGGACATCACCTGATTCCAGGTCTGATCGGACTCCCAGTACCCGATCTGCGTGGGCGGGTCCGCCGCGAGCGCCTCGGGGAGGTAGAAGCTCCAGGCGAAGTACGTCTCGGCGCCCTCGGCGGTGCGCGCGGCGGCCGGCTTGTGGTTCAGCTCGACGCGCTTGATGCCGTTGCCGGGCCACGTGGAATCGTTGGTGAGCTCGATCTGCCCCGCCCGCGTGCCCTGCAGGACAGGCGACGTCACCACGGAGATGTTCCGCTCGTTCAGGGTCGTCGACCACTGGGAGAGGTCGCCTGTCTCGAAATCGCCATTCCAGACCTCGGCCGCGGACGCGCCCGTCGTGACGCTCATGGCCAGCGCGGCGGCGGGCAAGGCGGGCAAGAAGCGCAGCCGCCGGGCGAGGAGAGCACGGCAGCGGGCAAGGAGGACAAGAGGTAGGGAAAAGTGAGCTGCTGAAGTCATCGGCGGATCCCATGCTGTTTTGGGCTGGACGTCAACCGGGAAGACCCGGCGCCCGGTGGTGGGGCACCTCGGGGGCTCGCCGGGGGGGCTGGAGTGCAGGCGAGCCACGCAAGGGGCTCGCCGGAACGAGAGGCCCCGGAGGGGAGCCCCCGAGGTGCCCCACCACCGGGCGCCAGCGGGGGCGCGGCGAGCCCGTTGACGGCCCGGCGCGCATCGACAACATGGGCGCATGCGCGCGATACGTCCGAAGGCGGCCGGCGGCCCCGAGGTGATGCAGCTCGAGGAGCTCCCCACGCCCGCGCCGGGCCCGGGAGAGGCCGTGATCCGCGTCGAGGCCGCGGGGGTCAACTTCATCGATACCTACCAGCGGAGCGGGCAGTACAGGACCGAGGTGCCCATCCCGCTCGGGCTCGAGGGCGCGGGCCGCGTCGAGGCCGTGGGGCCGGGCGTCGCCGAGGTGAAGGAAGGGGACGAGGTCGCGTGGGCCGCGGGCCCCGGCTCGTACGCCACGCACGTCCGCATCCCGGTCGCGAAGCTCGTCCCCGTGCCGGCGGGCGTCGGCGCGAGGAACGCCGCGGCCGCGATGCTCCAGGGCCTCACCGCGCACTACCTCGTGCGATCGACGTTCCCGCTCGGGCCCTCGCACACGTGCCTGGTCCACGCGGCCGCGGGCGGCGTCGGCCTGCTCCTCTGCCAGATGGCGAAGCGGCTCGGCGCGCGCGTGATCGGCACCGCGTCGACCGACGCGAAGGCGCGGCTCGCGCGCGAGGCGGGCGCCGACGAGGTGATCCTGTACACGCAGGCCGATTTCGAGGCCGAGGCGCGGCGCCTCACCGGCGGCGAGGGCGTCCACGTCGTCTACGACGGCGTCGGCAAGGACACGTTCGCGAAGAGCCTCGGCGCGCTGCGCACGCGCGGCATGCTCGTGCTCTTCGGCCAGGCGAGCGGGCCGGTGCCGTCGTTCGACCCGCAGATCCTGAACCAGAAGGGCTCGCTCTTCCTCACGCGGCCGAGCCTCGGGCACTACACCGCGACGCGCGAGGAGCTGCTCGGGCGCGCCGCCGACGTGCTCGGCGCGATCGCCCGCGGCGAGCTGACGATCTCCGTCGGCGCCACGTACCCGCTCGCCGAGGCGGCCGAGGCGCACCGCGCGCTCCAGGGCCGCGCCACGACGGGGAAGGTGCTGCTGATCCCGTAACGTGGGTCGCGCGCTCAGGCGGCCAGGCCGGAGGAGCAATACCCCTGTTGCGGGGGCGACGCGTGGCGGGCCGCCTCGGCGATAGCGCCGGCCGGCGCCCGGCAAATCGCCGCGGCTGGCCGGCGGTTCCGTGATATGCGGGAGAGCGCGGCGCGCGCCCCGCGACGGTCGCCGCGCGGAAGGACGGCAGCCCGGAGGCACCTCGTGACATCGCTCGGGATCGACGGAAGACGGCGGGATGACGGGGGGAGCGAGCCGGCTCCGTCCCTCCGCGAGGGGCTCGACCTCTTCTCGCCCGGGCGGCCCGGCGCGCCGGGAGGCAGCGCGCGGTGAGCACCTACGTCCTCAAGCGGCTCCTGTCGATCATCCCCACGCTGCTCCTCGTCGCCACCCTGGTGTTCGTCCTGGTGCGCATCGTGCCGGGCGGGCCGTTCGATCTGGAGCGGGCCGTCCCCGCCGAGGTCCAGCGTCAGCTCGACGCGAAGTACCACCTGAACGATCCGGTGCTCAAGCAGTACGGCGACTGGCTGTTCGCGCTCGTCACGCGCGGCGATCTGGGCCCGACGTTCAGGTACCCGAACCGCACGGTCAACGAGATCATCGCGCTCAGCCTGCCCGTGTCCATGCAGCTCGGCCTCTGCGCGATGCTCTTCGCCCTCGCCGTGGGCGTCCCCCTCGGCATCCTCGGCGCGATCCGCCAGAACACGTGGAAGGACACGGCGGCCATGGCCGCCGCCATGATCGGCCTCAGCGTGCCCCGCTACGTGCTCGCGCCGCTGCTCATGCTGGTCTTCTCGCTCAAGCTGTACTGGTTCCCGGTCGCCCGGTGGGAGACGTGGCGGCACATGGTGCTCCCGGTCGTCTGCGCCGGGCTCCCCGTGGCCGCCGTCATCGCCCGGCTGACCCGGGGCGGGATGCTCGAGGTGATCCGCGCCGACTTCATCCGCACCGCCCGCGCCAAGGGGCTCTCCGAGCGCAAGATCATCCTGAAGCACGCGCTGCGCGGCGGGCTGCTCCCGGTCGTGAGCTTCCTCGGCCCCGGCTTCAGCGGCATGCTCGTCGGCTCGCTCGTCGTCGAGAAGATCTTCAACATCCCCGGCATGGGCCGCTACTTCGTCGAGGCGGCCACGAACCGCGACTACAACCTCGTGATGGGGGTCATGCTCGTCTACGGATCCCTGCTCATGGTCTTCAACGCGCTCGTCGACGTGGCCTACGCGCTCCTCGACCCGCGCGTGGAGCTCCGCTGACCATGTCGTCCGTCGCCCCCTCGCCGCGCGCGGCCGATCCCGGCGGCCCGCCCGCGGAGGTCGATCCGGCCGCCGGCGGCGCGGGGCCGCGCCCCCCGGCCCCGCTGCGGCTCGACGCGATCGAGCAGGGGTCGAGCCTCGGGCGCGACGCCTGGCGCAGGCTCCGCAAGAACCGGGCGGCGGTCGCGAGCGGCGCCGTGCTCGTCGCCATGATCGTCGCCTGCGTGCTCGTGCCGGAGCTCTCGAGCTACCGGTACGACGCGGCCGACCTCAAGCTGGGCGCGCAGCCGCCGTCGCTCGCGCACTGGATGGGCACCGACTACTTCGGCCGCGACCTCATGGCGCGCGTCTTCTTCGGCGGGCGCATCTCGTTCGCGGTCGGCATCGTCGCGACGCTCGTGAGCTTCGTCATCGGCGTGAGCTGGGGCGGCGTCGCCGGCTACTTCGGCGGCAAGATCGACGCGATCATGATGCGCGTCGTGGACGTGCTCTACACGTTCCCGTTCCTCATCCTCGTCATCCTGCTGATGGTCTTCTTCGCGAACGACCAGACCGTGCTCTACCGCGCCTTCCAGGCCGCGCTCGGCCTCATGGTCGAGGACCCGTCCGATCCGAGCTACTTCCCCATCTTCCAGATCGTCGTCGTCTTCGCGGCCCTCGGCGGCATCTCCTGGCTCACGATGGCCCGCATCGTCCGCGGCCAGGTCATCGCGCTGCGCAACCAGCCGTTCATCGAGTCGGCGCGCTCGATCGGCGTCGGCCACGCCGCGCTCATCTTCCGGCACCTCGTCCCGAACGCGCTCGGCCCGATCATCGTGTACACCACGCTCACCATCCCCGAGGTGATGATGACCGAGGCGTTCCTGAGCTTCCTCGGCCTCGGCACGCAGGAGCCCCTGTCGAGCTGGGGCCTGCTCGCGTCGACGGGCGCCGACGCGATGGATCTCTTCCCGTGGCAGCTCATCTTCCCGGCGCTGATGCTCGCGCTCACGCTGATCTGCTTCAATTTCCTCGGCGACGGGCTCCGCGACGCCCTCGATCCACGCATCCGAAAGGACTGAAGGGCGAGGCCCCGCCGGCGCGCCCGCACGGACCATGCTGCTCGAGGTCAAGAACCTGAAGACCCACTTCTTCACCGAGGAGGGGGTGGTCCGCGCCGTCGACGACGTCTCCTTCGGCGTCGATCGCGGCGAGGTGCTCGGGATCGTCGGCGAGTCCGGCTCGGGCAAGAGCGTGACGAGCCTCTCGCTCCTGCGGCTCATCCCCGATCCGCCGGGGAGGATCGTGGGCGGCGAGATCCTGCTCGAGTCCGAGCGCGGGACCCCCGAGGACCTGCTCGGCGCGAGCGAGGCGCGGATGGAGCGCGTCCGCGGCGACCGGATCGCGATGATCTTCCAGGACCCGATGACGTCGCTGAACCCCTACCTCCGGGTGAGCGAGCAGCTCATCGAGGTGCTCGCGCTCCACCGCGGCATGGGGCGCGCCGAGGCCCGCCGGCGCAGCGTCGAGATCCTGCAGGCGGTGGGCATCCCCGCGGCGGCGTCGCGGATCGACGACTACCCCCACCAGCTCTCGGGCGGGATGCGGCAGCGCGTGATGATCGCGATGGCCCTGCTCTGCGACCCGGATCTGCTCATCGCCGACGAGCCGACGACGGCGCTCGACGTCACGATCCAGGCGCAGATCCTCGACCTCATCCGCGAGCGCAAGGAGGCGCTCGGCGCGGCGGTCCTCCTCATCACGCACGACCTCGGCGTGGTCGCGAACATGGCCGATCGCGTCGCGGTGATGTACGCCGGGCGCATCGTCGAGGAGGGCCCGGTCCGAGACATCTTCCGCGCGCCGCGGCACCCGTACACGATCGGGCTGTCGCGCTCGATCCCGCGGCTCGACGACGCGCGCGGCGCGGAGCTCGTCCCCATCCCCGGGATGCCGCCGTCGCTCGCGCGCCTGCCGCCGGGCTGCGCGTTCCACCCGCGCTGCGCGCACGCGGTCGCGAGGTGCCGCGAGGAGCCGCCCGCCCCGCGCGTCGTCTCGGGGCAGGGGAGCAGGAGGGCGCTGCACGTCGTGCGGTGCCACGTCGAGGACGTCGCCGGACGAGCGCCATGACCACCCCCGCCGCCACCCCCGAGCCCGGCGCGCCGCTGCTCTCGGTGCGCGATCTCAAGGTCCACTTCCCCGTGCGGCGCGGCCTGCTCCAGCGGCAGGTCGGCACGGTGCGCGCGGTCGACGGCGTCTCCTTCGACGTCGAGCGCGGCGCCACGCTGGGCCTCGTCGGCGAGTCCGGCTGCGGCAAGTCGACCACGGGGCGGGGGATCCTCCGCCTCGTCCCGCCCACGTCCGGGAGCGTGAAGATCGACGGCCGGGAGATCCTGACGCTCGATCCGCGCGCGCTGCGCAGGGCGCGCCGCGAGATGCAGATGATCTTCCAGGACCCGTACGCGAGCCTGAACCCGCGCATGACGGTCCACGACCTCATCGCCGAGCCGCTCTGGACTCACGATCTCGTCGCCTCGCGCGACGAGGCGCTCCGCGAGGTGGCGCGCCTGATGGACCTCGTGGGGCTGTCGCCCTCGTACATGCGCCGCTACCCGCACGAGTTCTCCGGCGGCCAGAGGCAGCGGATCGGCATCGCCCGCGCGCTCGCGCTCAGGCCGAAGCTCGTCATCGCGGACGAGCCGGTCAGCGCGCTCGACGTGAGCATCCAGGCGCAGATCGTGAACCTGCTCGCGTCGCTGCAGCGCGAGCTCTCGCTCACGTACGTGTTCGTGGCGCACGACCTCGCGGTGGTGCGCCACCTGTCAAGCGAGATCGCGGTGATGTACCTCGGGCGGATCGTCGAGCGCGCCCGTCCAGAAGCGTTGTTCGGCTCACCCCGACATCCGTACACCCAGGCGCTGCTCTCGGCGGTCCCGATCCCGGATCCCGACGTGGAGCGGACGCGGCGGCGCCTGACGCTCGTCGGCGAGGTGCCGAGTCCGCTGAACCCGCCGTCTGGGTGCCATTTTCACACGCGCTGTCCGTACGTGATGGAGCGGTGTCGGGTCGAGCCTCCGTCGCTGGAGCAGCGGCGTCCCGGGCACTGGGCCGCTTGCCACCTGACCGAGCTCCCCGCGGCACCTACGCATCCGTGAGGTGGGCCGGAGGGGGGCAATGCCCCACACGGTCGAGCTCGCCTGTCCAGACATGACGGGGAATGTCCGATGACAGGATTTTCCTGAACGCGGCTCCGGGCAGGGGGGTTAGGATCTCTTCACCGATGTCGCGACTCTCCGACGCCACGCTTCGCGCCCAGATCCCGACGGCTCTTCTCATCGGCGGCGACGCGGCGCTGCTGGAGCGTTGCCAGGCGGCGGCGATGGACGCCGGGATCATTGTCAAGGCGTGTCCTGTGTCGATGGCGGCGGCGCTGGCGGAGGAGCGGCGGCCGGTGGTCATCGTGGTCACGCCGTCCACGTACGCGCTCGATCCCGAGCGGTTCGAGGAGATCGCGCGCGACGTGGTGAGCACGGTCGTGCGGGTCGACGCGAGGCTGACGGACGACGAGCTCGGGATGATGCTCTCGACGGCGGCGCGCGAGAGCCGCAAGCAGCGGGCGCGGCAGCTCACGCCGGGGCGTTACTCGCTGGTGCCGGGCGACGAGGGGGCGTCCGGGCCGCGCTCCGAGCGCTGGAGCGTCGCGGCGTCGGCGCCGGAGGTGGGGATGCGGCCCGACCCCGAGGCGACGCCGCTGCCGCGCTCGGGGCGGCGGAGCGCGGCCGAGCTGGAGACTGCGTACCGCGAGCGCGTGGCGGCCGCGGCGTCGGGGCCGCAGCCTGGGCGCTGGGGAGCGGACGCGATGCCTCCGGAGGCGAGGTGTCGCCCGCACGAGGCCGCGGCGCCGCGGTCGGGGCGTCCTGGGGGCGCGGCGGGGCCGGGGGCGCCGCGCGGCGGCTTGCCGGCGCCGTCGGTGCCGCTGGGCGTGATGTCCGCTCGCCGGAGCCCTCCGGGCCCGCCTGCGCCGGGGGGAGAAGGGGCCAGGAGGAGGGACACCCCCGTGGCGGGAGCGCAGCCGGCGGTGGCGCCTCCGTGGAGAGAGGGGCGGGCGCCGGGGTTGCAGAGGGCGGAGCAGCCCTGGAGGAGGGAGACGCCGGCGCCGGGGTCGTGGCGAGGGGAGGAGTCTCCGTCGGGGCCGGGGTCGCAGCGGGGAGTGGCGTACGCGGCGGGGCCGGGGTCGCAGCGGGCGGCGGCGTACGCGGCGGGGCCGGGGTCGCAGCGAGGGGCGGCGTATGCGGCGGGGCCGGGGTCGCAGCGAGGGGCGGCGTATGCGGCGGGGCCGGGGTCGCAGCGAGGGGCGGCGTATGCGGCGGGGCCGGGATCGCAGCGAGGGGCGGCGTACGGGGCGGGGCCGGGGTCGCAGCGAGGGGCGGAGCCTTTGCAGCGGGAGGACCTGGGCCCTCCTCCCGCCGCGACGGCCATGCAGGGACAGGTGCCGGCGTCGGGCGTCCAGGAAGGTGAAGCGAACGGGCGTCGACCCACGCCGCCGCCGAGCTCACATCGCGCGCCGCCGTCGTCGCGCAGAGCCCAGTTCCACGTCGATATCGCGCTCCTCTTCGACGAGCGAGGACTTCCGCGCGCGGATCCTCAGGCGAAGTGATGACAGGTTGAGCGGGAAGAAGTCCCGCGCGTTTGTGTGGGGAAGGGAGGGGGAGAGTTTTCCGCTCAGGGAGTCGACGAGAGATCGGATTGCACCCCGTCTTCCGTCTTCCGTCTTCCGTCTTCCGTCTCCCGTCTTCCGTCTCCCGTCTTCCCTCTCCCTCTTCGTGCGCGTGCGCGTGCGCGTGCGCGCTCATTCCGTGCGCGTCCTCGTACGCGAGCGTGTCGAGCACCCGCACGATCACGAATTCGCGGACGGTGGCAGAAACGGATGACGAGAGACGTGGAGGGGATGAGCGCGCACGCGCACGCGCACGCGCACGAGGACGCGGAGGCCAGACGAAAGACGGGAGACGGGAGACGGAAGACGGGAGACGGACGCGCCTAGAGATCTAACCCGCTGAGCCGCCGCCTTCGCCCCCGGCGCCGCCTTCGCCCCCGGCGCCGCCCTCGCCCCCGGCGCCACCCTCGCCCCCAGCGCCACCCTCGCCCCCGGTGCCGCCGCCTTCGCCCCCAGCGCCGCCGCCTTCGCCGCCGCCCTCCTCGCACGACGCCGCGACGGTCACCGAAAGCCTCCGCACGAGGGGCTCCATCCTGTTCTCCCCGCCGAGGACCGTCACGCCCTCATCGTTCACGAAACGGATCTCGATCGTGCGCTCTCCATAGCGCTCCTCGGCATCGAGCCTGTCGAGCCGGACGTCGATCACGCGGCTGGAAGAGGAGTTGTTCTCCTCGCCATCGACGCTGAGCACGAGGTGTCCGCACTGCCGGTACGATCCGCACGTGCCAGGCGGGCGAAGGAGGAGCTGCGAGACCTCGACCGTGACCGGAATCGTCGGCTCCCCGGGCGAAGGAGAGGCCGGCGGCTCGCCGATCGCGACGCACGCGCCGTCCTCCGGGCTCACGATCGAGAAGGAGGGTGCCCCGGTCGGGCCGGGGGCGCTCCCCGCATTGTCATCGCTGCAGCCGGATGCGCCGGCGAGCCCGGCGGCGAGGACGAGCGCGAGCCGCGCAACCATCGAAGGTGCCATGCCGCGCGGTTTATCCGCTGCCGTGGCGCCGGGCAATCTCTTCGTCCCAAACGCCCCGCGCCCGCGCCCCCCTCCCGCCGGAGCGGGCGCCCCTCGCCCCCTCGGGACCGGCCGGACCCGCCCACGGGGCGGCCCTCCGGCGGGCGGGGCGCTCGCCACGACGGGAAGAGCGCCTCCTCGTCGCTCCCGGCCGCGGGCGCGGGTGACCTGCGCCGCGACGGAGGCTAAGCTCCGCGCGGCCATGACGACGACGACGACGAGGAAGGACTCCATCCAGAGCAAGCTCCTCCACGCGCTCGCCCCCGTGCACCTCGACGTGGAGAACGAGAGCCGAATGCACAGCGTGCCGGTCGGCTCGGAGACCCACTTCAAGGTGCTCGTGGTGAGCGAGGCGTTCCGGGGCCTGAGCCCGGTCGAGCGCCACCGGCGCGTCAACGAGATCCTGCGCGAGGAGTTCCGCGCGGGGCTGCACGCCCTCACCATCCGCGCGATGACGCCGGACGAGTGGGAGCGGCAGGGCGGGGCGGGCTTCCAGTCGCCCGCGTGCCTCGGCGGCTCCAAGGCGGACCCCGGCGCGAAGTCGGGCTGAGCGGCGCGCATGGCCGAGCTCGTCGTCGCGTTCGTCTCGGACCTGCACTTCGGCCCGCCGGCGTCGTTCGGGGGCAAGCTGCGCAAGCTCACGGGCGAGGCGCCCGCGCTGACCCGCGCCTTCGTGGCGCGGATGAACGAGATCACGCGGCCCGATCTCGTCGTGAACCTGGGCGACGACATCGAGGACGAGGGGCCCGAGGCCGACCGGGCGCGCTACGGCGAGTGCATCGCCGCCCTCCGCGGCCTGGAGGCCGAGCTGTTCCACGTCGCCGGCAACCACGACACGGTCCACCTGAGCGAGGCCGACCTGCTGTCGGCCTGGGGCAGGCCCGAGATCACCCGGCTGTACTACTCGTTCGACCGCGGCGGCCTTCATTTCACGGTCCTCCACACGCGCGAGCGCAAG
Organism: Sorangium cellulosum; assembly: GCF_004135735.1. GTDB lineage: Bacteria > Myxococcota_A > Polyangia > Polyangiales > Polyangiaceae > Sorangium > Sorangium cellulosum_F. Next base: position 4,157,544 of record NZ_CP012670.1, read on the forward strand.
GACCACGACATCTCGCTGGGGGCCGAGCAGCTCGCCTGGCTCGCCCAGGACCTCGCCGCGACCTCGCTGCCCACCGTCGTGCTGATGCACCACAGCGCGGCCGACCAGGATCTCCGGGGCAACCGCTGGTTCGAGGGGAGCCCGCACATCTGCCTCGTGCGTGAGCGGCGCGCGATGCGCAAGCTCTTCGAGGAGCACGGCGTGCTCGCGGTCTTCAACGGCCACCTGCACTGGAACCACCTCGACGTGATCCGCGGCATCCCGTACGTCACGATCCAGAGCCTCATCGAGAACCTCGACGACGACGCGCCGGGCCGCCCCGCCGCCGCGCACGCCGTCGCGCGCTTCGGGCCGAAGCGCATCGTGGTGGAGATCGAGGGCGCGGAGCGGGCGCGCTATCAGTTCGAGCGGAGGTAGGCGGCGCGGCCGATCCCTCCTTGTTGTGGTAGCGTCGCGGCATGTCGCGCCGGCCGATTTGGGAAGAGATCTACAATCGCTTCGACCCATTCCAGCCAGCGGCCGAGCAGGCCAGGCGCGCCGATCGTCCGCGGAGCCCGGCCGCGGACATCATCAAGCTGCTGCAAGCGCCGTTCGAGGGGACCCGCGCCCTCGTCACGGGCACGACAGGGACGGGCAAGTCGACCGAGCTGCTGCGCATCGCCGAGGCACGGAGCCGCCACGACTTCGTCGTCGTGCTCGACCTGCAGCGGCACTTCTCCGACGTCGTCGGCGACGAGCAGGCGCTGCAGGACATCAGCTCCTGGGAGGTCGTGTTCCTCGCCGGGCTGGCCGTCGCGCGCGCCGCCAAGGAGCTGCTCCCTTATCCGCTACCGGACCAGCACCTCGAGGAGCTCGCCAGGGCGTGGCAGAAGGCCGCCAAGGCCGCCGACACGCCGGCGCCGCCGGCCCAGCTCGACCTCGGCGCGGTGGCCAAGACGATGGTCGTGCTCGCCTCCGCCGCGGCCCCGCTCGCCGCGCCTGCCACGGCCGCGGCTGCGGCAGGCACCACGGCAGGGCTCGAGCTCCTCTCGGCGGCGACGAAGGTCGCCGACGCCGCGACCGGCGCCCTCAAGTGGCAGCTGCCCATCGGGCGATCCCAGCGCCGGCTGCCCGACCAGGACGAGCACGCGCAGAACCTGCTCGGCGCGGTCAATGTGCTCGTCGGCTACGTCCAGTCGAAGCTGCGCCGCGTGCTCCTCGTCATCGACGGCCTCGATCGAATCCTCGAGTTCGAGCGCGCCGAGGTGCTGTTCCTTCGGTCGGAGCTGATCGCCCAGATCGCGTGCCGGATGGTCGTCGCTGGGCCGTTCGCGTTGCACTCGCACCCGGCGAAGGGCGCCATCCCCCGCTTCAGCAAGAACTGCGTCGTGTTCAACGAGCCGGTCATGCAGAAGGGCACGGAGTCCGAGCCTGGGCCGGGCGTCGGGTTCTTCTGCGACGTCTTCCGCCGCCGCACCGCCGATCTCGGCGTCCCCGATCTCGTCCCGAACGACCTGCTCGAGCGGCTCGCGTACTTCTCGGGCGGCCGCGTGCGGGACTTCGTCAAGCTCGTCCGCGCGTTGGCCGAGCAGGGCTGGGTCGACGACGCCATGCACGCCACCCAGCCGCTCGTCGACCGCGTGCTCGATGAGATGCGCCGGCTGCTGGAGACAGGCCTCGACGCGGGGCACGTCGAGGTGCTCGAGAGAGCGGCCGCCGATCCACGCCGCCTCATCCCGGCGGATCCCAGGGCGCGGGAGCTGCTCGACTATGGCAAGCTGCTCCCGTACCCGAACGAGTCGGAATGGTACTTCCCGCACCCGCTCCTGACGATGCACCTCGTGCGAACGACGCGCCCTGGCTCGCACGGCTGAGCGGCATCCTCCGCCTCGCCCGGAAGGGCGTGCTCGTGCTCCTCGACGGAGCACGTCCGGAGCGGCTCGGTGAGCTCGTGCGGACCCTGCTGCCGTCGCACCCGCACCTGGAGGTCCACACGGACGCGGTGCGGCTCGCGCGCGCGGACCAAGGTGCGCTGGTCATCCTGATCCCGTCGCCGGACCAGGCGACCTGGCTCAACCTGGAGCGCCCGCTCCTGGCCCACCGTGCGCTGCGCGTGATCCTCTTCAGCGACCCCGGGACAACGACCGCGCTGGCCCGTCGAGCGCCGGATTTCTTCCACTGGATCTCTCACCGCCTCGAGTGTCCTCTCGGGCCGCCGCGGCCCGCGGTGCGTGGGATCCAGCGCGCGCTCCTCTCGCGCGCCGCGGGGGTGGCCTGGAGCGGAGGCGACTTCGAGGCCGCGCTCTCGGCCGCGCTCCCGGGCCGCCATCTCAGGCGGGCTTCCGCGGCGCTCTCCTACGAGCAGATGGTCGAGGCGGCGAGGCCGAGTGGCAACGCATGGCTCGCGTGGACCGATGTGGATGGCCCGTTCCGTCTCCAGCGGGTCCGCTGGGCCATGGCGGAGGCGGGGCGGCGCGGACGGTGCGTGCTGGTCGATCCGGCGGTCACCACCCCGGCCTTCGTGCCCGTGCACGGCACGCTGCTCAGCGTGCCGGAGGCGCGGACCCGCCTGGAGGACGCGGGCGTGGGGCACGCCGGAAGGCTCGCTGCGCTCCTGGAGCTGGAGCCCGAGGCGGTGGAGATCGCCGCGGGGTTGCGGCGCATGGGCGTGAACGAGACCGAGATCGAGGCGGCGGCAGCCGAGGCGGCCGATCCTGGCGTGGTCATGGCGGAGATGGCCGAGGGGCGCGGTGTCGTGATCGGGGCCGCGCTGCGTGCGCGGGCGTCCGGGGTGGGATCGCCGTCGCGCGACGCCGTGGAGACGGCGCTGCGGGAGCGGACCGGGGCGGAGCGCTGGGTGGAGGCGGCCCGAGGGGCCATCGACGCAGGGGATGCCAGGGTCGCTGTGCTGTGGGCGCAGCGGGGCCTCGCGCTCGCGGGGGAGGATCCCAGGGCGCTGCAGGTCGCCGGGCGAGCCCTGCAGCGATGCGGCCGCTACGTCGAAGCCGCGGCGCTTTCACAAAAGGCGGTGCTCCTCGGGGAGGAGAGGCGGCAGACCCGGGAGGCGTACTATCCCGATGCGCTCGTCGACTGGGCGTTCTCGCTGCTCCGGCAGGCCAGGCCCGCTGAAGCAGAGCGGCTCCTCCGGAAGGCGGTCGCGGCGGAGAGGCGACGCGTCGGTCGAGACCACACTGACTATGCGGTGGCGCTCCATGACCTGGCCATCGTGCTCCGGGACCGCGCCAAGCTCGAGGAGGCCGAGCGCGCGCTCACGCGCTCGCTGGCGATCGCACGGCGGAAGCTCTCCGAGGGACATGCCAACATTGCAACCGCGATGAGCGATCTCGGAAGCGTGCTGCTGGAGAAAGGGGAGTACGGCGCGGCCGAGGCCCTCTTGCGAGAGGCCTCAGAGCGCCTGGAAGTGTCCCCAGGGCCGGAACATCCCTCCACCGCAACCGCGCTCCATGGTCTCGGGCGCGCGCTGCTCGTGCAGAGAGAGTCTGTCGAAGCAGAAAGACTGTTTCGACAGGCTGCTAAGCGACAGGCCAAGATCTGGGGCGAAGAGCACCCAGCCTACGCCACCTCGCTGCACGATCTCGCGCGAAGCCTGGAGGTCCAGGGAAGGTACGACGAGGCGGAGCTGTACCTGCGCGAGGCGCTCTCGGTGTACGAGAGGTCGACCGGCCCCGAGACCCCCGCCTACGCGGCCTCCTTGCACGAGCTCGCCGGGATGATGCTCGATCGCGGTGAGTATGCAAAAGCCGAGAAGGCCTTGAGGCGCGTCATTGCGATCGAGCAGAAGGCTTTGGGGATGGATCATCCATCGCTCTGCCCGAGCCTCTGCGACCTGGCGCTGGCCCTGTGGCTGCTCCAGACGAACGCCAGGGAGGCAGAAGCTCTGGCGCGGCGCGCTCTCGAGATCGCGATGGAGAAGCGCGGCCCCCGGCATCCGGACACGGCGCATAGCCTCTACATGGTCGCGTTCTTCCAGGCTGCGCGCGGAGACGCGAAGGCCCTGGAGACAGCTCGCCGTGCCCACGATGCCCTCGTCCACGCCGCCGGCCCCGATGCGCCCGCCGCGAAGGCCGCGGCGCAGCTGCTCGACCGGCTCGCGCGGTCCTCTTGACGGCCCGAAGCGCATGGCCTTGACGGCCCGAAGCGCATGGCCCCGCCCGCACGTGCGCTCAGCCGCCGCCGCCGTCGCCGGCGTCCTCCGCCTCGCCGGCTGGCGCCTCGTCCCCCGGCAACCGCTCCACCTCGGCCCAGAGCGCATCCAGATCGAGCTCGAGCCCCTCGAGGCCCGGCACGACGAGCTTCCCCTCGGCCGCCGCGCGCGCGCGGGCATAGCGCCCATCAGGACCGAGCTCGTAAAGCTCGACGAGCTGTACTTCCGGATCGACCAGGCAGTAGATCCGCACGCCGAAGCGAGCGTAATCATCGAGCTTGTCCACGCGGTCGCGCCGGACGTCACGCGGGCTCCGCGAGAGGACCTCGACCACGAGGACAGGCGGCGTGCGGGAGAGCGAATCGCGCCGGCGCAGCGGCGCGCCCGGGGCATAGAGGGTCACGTCCGGCTTGCGCCCTCTCCCGGGCGCGATCCCGAGCTTGTGCTCCGAGCCGAAGGCGAAACCGCCTCGCGCGAGCGCCCAGGCACGCAGCATGGCGTGAAACCAGCCCACGACGAGCTCGTGCAGATGCGTCGGCACCTCTTCCTCCACGAGCCGGCCATCCACGAGCTCGCCCGGCTCATCCTCGTCCAGGTCGGCCCATTGATCGAGGGTCATGGGCGTCGGGAAGAGCGCCTCGGCTGCTCCTGCGGCCACCATCCGGTGGACGTTACCACGCGGGCTCCGAGGGCGCGCTCCCCGGCGCCGAGCGCCCGGCGGTATTGCGCCGAACGTCTTCATCGCGCTCGGCATGGCGGGCATCACCGGCAGCATGGGCCAGATGAACAGGTCGATCACCGTCGGCGCCGTGGCCAGCGCCAGCGGCGCGGGCGGCAGCGGAGGGGCATCGGCCGGAGGGCCCGGCGGCAGCGGGCCCCAGGGGCCCGGCAACCGCGGCGGCGGGGGCGGCGGCGACAGCCAGGGCGCCGGCCCGCCCAGCCCGGCGGCTTCCGCCAGCGGTTCGAGCGGGGGGCGCGTCGTGGAGCGCGTCGACCCGGACGGCGGCAAGACCGAGTATCGCTAGAGAGCCATGAGGGGAGGAGCGGGCAAGGGGGCGTCGCGCGCCGGGATGAGCAGCTCCGTGTCCTCGATCCACAGCGAGAGGTAGGGCGCCGCGCGCCCTCTCCTCAGGAGCAGCACCAGGAACGGCCCGTCGCAGATGAAATTGCGCGGAAGGAAGCCGAGCCGTATCCCGCCGCGGGGCGCGGTCAGCGCGAACTCGGACTTGAGCAGGGCACCCTTGTCGTCGAGCCGGAACCGGATGGACTGGTCGGCCTGCGAGATGATGCGCTGTCGCGAGGCGAGCCGCCTGCCCGCGAGCTCGCTGAAATGACACAGGACATCGAAGTCAACGATGGGTATCTTCAGCGTGTCCTTCCTGCGGAGATGCGCGCCGCCCATCATCCGGCTCCACGCCGAGGGCGTGGCGCGGGCGAGGACCTCCCGGGTGGTGGCGAGCAACGTCGCTCCCGGGGGGACGCGGGCGACGATCAGGCGGTCGTCCCGGGCCCGGGTGAGCAGCTCCACGACGAAGTCCTCGTCGGACCGGTGGTCGTGGACGACGACTTGCCTGGCCTGCTGCTTCCAGTCCGCCTCGTCCGCCGTCTCCCAGAGGCCGAAATGGCGCACGCTCCGCGAGCCGTTGAACTCGAGTCCGCCCCCCTCTTCCCTGAGGAGCGGCGTCGCGAACGCGAGGCTCTTGAACAGGTAGGCGTAGACGAACAGGGCATCTCCCGGCAGGCGCTCCGGGAGCATGCCGGGGGACGCCGCCCCCTGGAACTTGCGCGCGAGCTCGCGGCGGATCTCCGAGAGCACCGCGTCGCCCTCGCCCGCGCGGGCCACGTAGCTGTCGTCGTCAAGGTCGTCGCGGGTGAAGCGCGACGCCTCCCGGCTGAGCCGCTCGGCGATCTCGCACGGCCCGCCGAGATCCGGCGGCCCACCGCACAGCCGGAGGAGCTCGTTCCACGCGAGCTGGATCGTCCCGCAATAGAGGATGTTCTTCCCCGCCGCGTGCGGCTCGTCGGGGGCGGGGGCGACGACGGTGCGGAGGAGCGCGTCGGCGTCCGCCGTCAGGTAAGGCTCACCGCTCTGCTCGGCATGGCTCGGCATACCGCAGTCTTAACACCGGCCGCCCGCGGGCTCCCAGCGACCGACGTCAGCCTCGCTGCGGATGCCGCCGCGTCCGGCGGCCTCACCGCATGCACGGTGGTCGACGCGCGTCGATCAGCGAAGCCGCTGGCCGCCGTGCGCTGCAGCGCCGTGGCCCGCCGCCGCGCCGCCGATGGGCGTCGCGGCGGCCACCATCTGCCGGCACGCCTGGGCGCACCTGCGGCACTCGCGCGCGCAGGCTTGCATCTGCTGGTTGCCCACGAAGCGCTCGCAATCCGCCGCGCACACGTCGCAGATATCGGCGCAGGTACGGCAAAGGTCGAGCGACGTGGTCGAGCTCCGCAGCATGGAGTTCAGGCTCACATTGCAGATCTCGGCGCAGTCCGTGATGAGGCTCACGTGCTCGTGCTCGGTGTGCTCTCCTCCCATCCTGACGGCGAGGCTCGCCGTCTCGACGCAGATCTCATGGCAGCTCTGGCAGCTCCGGATGCACTCCTCGATCGCTTGCGTCTTGTTCTGAAGATGCATGATCCCCCCTCCTGATTCGCAGCGCGCGGCGCCCCTCGATGAAATGCGATGAAGGAAGCTCTGGCCTTCCGGTCGCCAGCGGCTCGTCAGGATCACCGAAGCAGGCCGCGCACACCCAAAGAGAAAAACGACGAGCAACCCGGAAGGTGTAGCGTCGTGAGCTGCTCAGTCAACGAAAGAGCACCGCGGGAGTCTTGCGAGCACGACGTCTCCACAGGACCTCTTCTGTTCATCCCGTCGGGTGGCTGCCCCGCACGCACCGCGCGGCGCCCAGGAGACGTCTCCTGGGCTCGCCAGGATCGGCGCGCCGTGGCGCATCGCCCGGTAGGCCGCCGCCGTCCCCTCGCTTCGGCGCGCGACGGCCGCGGGCGCCGGTCCGCCGCCTCAGGCGGGGCTCGGCGGGAGCGGGAGGACCCGCTTCACCAGGTAGCGCAGGATGTCCTGCGGGGTGATGATCCCGACGAGCCGCCCTTCGCGCACGACCGGCAGATGGTGAATCCGGTTCTCGCGGAGCAGGCTCATCACGTCGTCGGTGGGCATGAACTCGTCCGCGACGATGGGCGGCGCGCTCATCACGTCCGCGGCCGTCATGCCCTCGTACTCCTGCCGGAGGAGCGCGCCGAGGAGATCCGTCTCGCTGACGAAGCCGACGACCCGGTGCCCCGCGTCGATGACCGGCGCGCCGCTCAGGTTCTCGCCGGCGAACAGCTGCAACATGTCGGTGACGGGCGTGTCGTCTTGCAAAGCGATCACGCGCTCGGTCATCAGGTTGCGCGCATGGCCTTTCATGGTCCGCGGCATGTAATGATCAGGCCGCGGCGGCGTCAAGGGCGCGCGCCACCGCGGCGTCGAGGGCGCGCGCCGCGGCGGCAGACGGCCGTGCCGCCGAGGCGGACGGCCGCGCCACGGAGGCCGCGGAGACAGACGGCAGCGACCGCAGAGGACAGACGCCTCGAAGCGGCCAGGCTCCGCCCCGACGGCAGGCGCTCCCAGGCGCCGCCCTGCCGCGCCGAGCGCCGGGGGCGCGGGCGAGCGAGGCCGCGCCCCCGGCGATCCGCTCCAGCGAGCACATACGGTCTGTCGCTATCCATACCTCCGTCCCCGGTGCGAACACCCCCTGTCGAGATTGCCGCGGACAGAGCGCATGTTTTCGCGTCGACAGCGCCGACAGAGCGTTCGTGCATCGACACAAAAAAAGAGCTCATTGCGTGCGCGTCGGTCTTTGCTGCGCGCGTCATCGGTGACATCTTTCCATTTGCGACAGCGATGGCGAGCGGCACAGGCCACTTCAACCCTGTGCGCTCTTCGCGGCTCGTCCAGATTGAACCACGATGTACGCACCGGCGATCGACGCGCGCGCTTCAGGTCGTGTCTCGGCGCCGGTCGTGTCGGGAGCTCATGGGCCCTCCGGCCCATCGGCACCCCAGGGGGCGTTACCATGGAGCATTCGCCGAGGCTCGCTGTATTCGTCCTGGCCGTCGCCGCGCTCTTCGCGGGCGCGTGCGCGGCCCCCTTCGACCCGGGCGAGGAGGACGCGGGCGACGCCGCGTCACAGGCCGTCCGCTCGGACAACGCGCTGACGTCGAACGCGCTGACGTCGAACGCGCTGACGTCGAACGCGCTGACGTCGAACGCGCTGACGTCGAACGCGCTCACGGCCGGGGCGCTGGCGCGAAACCCGCTCACGGCCGCGGCGCTCCGCGATCCGGCGGCGCGCTCCGTGCTGAAGTACATCGCGGGCTGCGCGCTGCCGGCGGGCGAGCGCATCCTCCTGGAGATCGACGGCGTGGAGGTCGCCTTCGTGGGGGAGCTCGGCCTCGCGCCGCGCTGGGGAGAGAAAGGGGGGGCCTGCGATGCCGAGTGCCGCTCCTGGGTCAGCGGCTGCGTCCTGGCTCGGCTCAACTACCTGGGAGAGAAGGTGAGCATCTCCCTCCGCGGCGACCACGAGGGGCTCCGGGCCAACAAGGCCGAACGCCGCGCGTACCCCAGGCAGGAGGCGACGTACTACGGCGACATCTTTGCCGAGGAGCCCCTCTATTACGCGTGCCTCGCGCCCGGCGCGTCCTCCATCCCCCGCGTCTGCGGGCCCTCCCTCGACGGGTGCGTGCTCGATGTCGTCGGGCCGTGCGGCGCGGCGTGCGAGAAGCAGAGAGACGATGGCAGCTTCCCCGGCTGCCGCGCCATGGTCCGCGGTCGATCGGGCGAGCTCCGTCCTGACGAGCCCCCGTACCCTGGCTCGCTCTCGGTCTTCCTCGAAGAACGGTGACGTGGGCAACGCCGAGCTCATAGCGGAGCGCTTCGTCGTCGAGGGCGAGGCCGCCTCCGGGGGCATGGGGACGGTCTACAGGGCGCGCGATCGCCTCGGCGGCGGCCTGGTCGCCCTCAAGGTCGTCCGCCTCCGGAGCGCGGTCCAGGTGGAGCGGTTCGAGCGGGAGGCCGCGCTGCTCGCCGCGCTCGTCCATCCGGGTATCGTGCGTTACATCGCGCACGGGCTCACGCTGGACGGAGATCGCTTCCTCGCCATGGAGTGGCTCGACGGCGAGGACCTGGCCGCGCGCCTCGCGCGGCGCATCCTCCCGGCGAGCGAGGGGGTCTCGCTCGTGCGCCGGGCGGCCGACGCCCTCGCGTTCGCGCACGCGCGCGGCATCGTCCATCGCGACATCAAGCCGAGCAACCTCTTCCTCCCGGGCGGGGACGCCGAGCGCGTCAAGCTCGTCGACTTCGGCCTCGCGCGGCCCAGCGCGGACGCGGGGCGCGTGACCATCTCCGGCGGCCTCCTCGGCACGCCCGGGTACATGGCCCCCGAGCAAGTCGAGGGCAGGGCCTCGCCCGATCCGCGCAGCGACGTGTTCTCCCTCGGGTGCGTCCTGTTCGAGTGCCTCACGGGGAGCCCCGTGTTCGCCGGCCCGAGCCCCATGGCGGCGCTCGGCGAGCTGCTCCTGAAGGAGCCGCCCCGCCTCCGCGACCTCCGCCCCGACGCGCCCGCGCCGCTCGACGATCTCGTCGCGCGCATGCTGTCCAGGCGGCCCGGCGACCGCCCGCGCGACGGGGCCGAGGTCGCCGCCGAGCTCGACCGCATCGCCGCGTCCGTGGACGCGTGGACCGCCCCCGCGGACGCGCCGACGCGCGCGGGGGACGTGCCGGTCAGCGCGTCCGCCGTGCGCGAGCGCGTCGCCCTCACCCTGGGCGAGCAGCGCCTCGTCAGCCTGATCTTCCTCGGCGAGGCCGCGCCGCCGCCGCCGACCTCGTCGGCGGCCGAGCTCCGCGCGATCGTCGAGCTCCACGGCGGCAAGCTCACGCGGCTCGGCCCGGGCGTGGCGCTCGTCGTGATGGCGGGGCCCGGCAGCGCCGTGGACCGCGCCGAGCGCGCCGCCCAGTGCGCGCTCGCCCTCCGGGCCGAGCTGCCGGGCGTGCCGCTCTGCGTCGTCACGGGGCGCGGCGTCTTCTCCGCGGGCGCCGTCGGCGGCGACCTCGTCGGCCGCGGCGTCGCCGCGCTCCGCGGCGCGCCCGCCGGCGCCGTGCGCCTCGACAGCACGACCGCCGGCATGCTCGGCCCGCGCTTCGAGATCACCCGCGGCGCGCCCGCCGCGCCGGGCGAGGCGCTCGTGCTGGCCGGCGAGCGCGCCGGCGACGAGATCGTCCCCGCGCTGCTCGGCCGGTCCACCCCGTGCGTCGGCCGCGTCCGCGAGCTCTCGATGCTCCACGGCGTGCTCTCCGGCTGCATCTCCGAGTCGCTCGCGAGCGCCGTGCTGGTCCTCGGCCCCCCCGGCGTCGGCAAGTCCCGGCTCCGCCTGGAGCTCTTCGCCGCGCTGCGGCAGCGCGACGAGCCGGTCGAGATCCTCTGGGGCCGCGCCGACTCGGGCGCGCCCGGCACGCCGTTCGGCATGATCGCGGACATCCTCCGCCGGGCGGCCGGCCTCCACGAGCGCGATCCCCCGCGCGTCCGCCAGCGCAAGCTCGCGCAGCGGCTCGGGCGCCACCTCGGCGGCGTGGAGCTCGACCGGGCGGCCGCGTTCCTCGGCGAGATCGCCGGCGCGCCGTCCCCCGACCACGCCCGCATGCTGCGGGCGGCGCGCCAGACCCCGACCGGCATCAGCGACGGCGTGCGGGCCGCGTGGGAGGACTGGCTCGCCGCCGAGGGCGCCGCCCACCCGGTGCTCCTCGCGCTGGAGGACCTGCACTGGGGCGACGCCGCCACCGTGCGCTTGCTCGACGCGACCCTGCGGAACCTCCGCGAGGCGCCGCTCATGCTGCTCGCGCTCGCCCGCCCCGACGTCCACCGGCAGTTCCCGAACCTGTGGGCCGAGCGCGAGGTGCAGACGATCAAGCTCGGCCCGCTGCAGCGGCGCGCCAGCGCGGAGCTCGTCCGCGCGGCGCTCGGCGACGCGGTGGATGAGGGCGTCGCGGCGCAGGTGATCGAGCGCGCCGGCGGCAACCCGTTCTACCTGGAGGAGCTCATCCGGGCGGTCGCCAGCGGCAAGGGGGAGATCCTCCCCGACTCGGTGCTCGGCACGGTCGAGGCGCGGCTCGACGCCGAGGGCAACGAGGGCAAGCGCGTGCTCCGGGCGGCCAGCATCTTCGGCGACCGGTTCTCCAAGGATGGCGTCACCGCGCTGCTCGGCGGCGACGAGCGCCTCGCCGACGTCGAGGCCTGGCTGAGCGCGCTCGCGGACCGCGAGCTCGTCGCGCCCGCCGGCCCGCCCGCGGGGCTCCACGACGTCGCCGACTACGTCTTCCGGCACGCGCTCGTCCGCGAGGCCGCCTACGCCATGCTGACCGAGCACGACCGCGCCCTCGGCCACCGCCTCGCGGGCGCGTGGCTCGAGCAGCGGGCCTCGGCCGACGCGCGGGTCGTGGCCGAGCACTTCCGCCGGGGCGGCGAGCCCGGGCGCGCGGTGCGCTGGTACCGGCGCGCGGCCGAGCAGTCGCTCGAGGCGAGCGATCTCCGCGGCGCGATCGAGCGCGCCGCGTGCGGGATCGCGTGCGGCGCGGAGGGCGAGGAGCTCGGCGCGCTCCGGCTGGTCGAGGCCGAGGCGCGCGTCTGGGAGGGCGATCTCGCCGCCGCCGAGGAGCGCGGCGCGGCCGCGGCGGCGCTGCTCCGCCCCGGCAGCCCCGGCTGGTTCCGCGCGGTCACCCAGATCGCCGCGGCGGCGGGGAAGCTCGGCGCGGTCGACCGCGTGGCGCGCTGGGCCGCCGTCGCCGAGGGCGCGCCCGCGCCGCCGCTCGCCGAGGCGGGCGCCGGGCCGCCGTCCACCACGTCCGCGCTGCGCCGCGCCCGGATCGCCTGCTTCTGCGAGTGCGGCGCGCAGCTCGTCTTCGGCGGCCGCCACGCCGAGGCCGACGCGCTGCTCGCGCGCATCGACGAGGACCTCCGCGCGCCGCCGGCGCCGGACGCCGAGCTCGTCGCGGTGGCGCAGCAGCTCCGCGCGATCCGCGCCGCCGCGGGCGGCGACCTCGAGGCGTGCCTCCTCGGGCTGGAGGCCGCGCTCGCGGCCTTCGAGCAGGCCGGGGACCGGCGGAGCTCGTGCGTGATCGGCGCGAACCTCGGCTTCGTCTACGCCGAGCTCGGCGAGCTCACCGCGGCCGAGTCCGTCCTGCGCGCCGCGCTGGCGACCGCCGATCGGATGGGCCTGCGCGAGCTCGCGACGGTGGCGCTCCAGAACCTCGGCCACGCGCTCGGGCGCCTGGGCAAGCTGGACGAGGCGCAGAGCGTCGAGCGGCGCGCGGTCGAGGCGTTCCAGCGGCGGGGCGACCTCCGCATGGAGGGCGCGGCGCGGACCTACCTCGCGAGGATCGCGCTGCTCTCGGGGGACGCGGCCACGGCCGAGCGGGAGGCGCGCGCCGCGGAGGCGGCGCTGCACGTGGCGCCGTGGCTGCGCGCGCCCGCCGTGGCGGTGCGCGCGCTCGCGCTGCTCGCGCGGGGCGAGGTCGCGGAGGCGCTCGAGGCGTCGGGCGCGGCGTACCGCGAGCTCACGGCCCTGGGCTCCCTGGAAGAGGGGGAGTCGCTCGTGCGGCTCGCGCGCGCCGAGGCGCTCGCGGCGGCGGGCGCGCGCGCCGAGGCGGCGGCGGTGCTCGACGCGGCGAGGGAGAGCCTGCTCGCGCGGGCCCGGAGGATCGCCGATCCGCGGCGGCGGGAGCGGTTCCTGACGGCGGTGCCGGAGAACGCGCGCGTCCTCGGCGGGGCGACGGCGCCGGAGGAGGGGGATGAAGGCGCGCGGGCGGGCGAGCGGGGCCTGTCCGGAAGGTGAGCGGCGATGGTGGGCGCGGACGCGCGGCGCGCCGGGCGGGCGAGCCGGGCCAACGGCCCATGGACCGTGGCCGCCTCGTCCGCCGCACCTCGACGGCGGAAGACGAGCGCAGGTCGTGGCCTCGCCGCGTCGATGCGCTGTCGCGGCGCGGACCGCGTGGTCCTCGGGGATTCGGGGGAAAGACCACGGACTTGCCGATTGTCCAGAATGGGCGAGGTGCCTGTCATCTTGCGAAGCTGTGAGTTCTGCTTGATTCGAATTAAAAAAATACTCTATCAGAGGTGACAGGTGATCAGGCGAGCTCAATCCACCAACTCACGCGCTGTACAACCCAACACCGTCACGCCCGCTCGAAATCGGGAGAGAGTCGAGAGAAAACGAGGGGCTGGAGAACGAATGCGAATTGACGCATTGCGCTGTGCGGCGGGCGCTGTGGCGCTGCTGATCCTGCAAGGATGCATTGCGTCGACGGAGGAGCCGATTGACGCGGAGCGCGCCGAGATCGGCGAGGGCGCGCTCGCATTGGAGAGCTACGCGCAGACGCAGTATCCCATCGTGCTGTGTCACGGCATGGCCGGCTTCAAGACAATGTTCGGTGTGGTCGACTACTTCGGTGGGATCGCGTCGACGCTGCGCTCCGGCGGAGCGGAGGTGTACGTCACCGAGGTGCCCCAGTTCGCCGCGACCGAGGATCGCGGGGAGGCGCTGCTCGCGCAGGTCGAGGATATCGTCGCCCGGACGGGGAGCGAGAGGGTCAACCTCGTCGGGCACAGCCACGGGGGGCTCGACGCGCGGTACGTCGCCGCGGTGCGGCCGGATCTCGTCGCCTCGGTGACCACGATCGGCTCGCCGCACCAGGGGGCCGAGCTCGCCAGCTTCCTCCAGCGGAACCTGCGGGACGGTGGCTTCGCCCAGGGGGCGCTCTCGTTCCTCGCGAACAGCCTCGGCACCGCCCTCGGCCTGCTCAGCGGGCGCACGTCGCCCCAGGACTCGGTCGCGGCGGTGCGATCGCTCTCCGCCGAGGGGATGCGAGAATTCAATGCGTGGCACCCGGCCGGGCTACCCGCCAGCCGGTGCGGGCAGGGCGCCCCCGAGGAGGACGGCGTCCGCTTCTTCTCGTGGTCGGGGACAGGGCTGCTCACCAGCGTCATCGATCCGACCGACCTGACGCTCGGCCTCATCTCCAAGCTGTATTCGGAGTCGAACGACGGGATGGTCGGCAGGTGCAGCTCCCACTTCGGCGAGGTGATCCGCGACAACTACAGGATGAACCACCTCGATGAGGTCAATCAGCTCTTCGGGTTTATCAACCTGTCTGGCCCGAACCCGAAGTCCGTGTTCCGCGCGCACGCGAGCCGGCTCAAGCGCGCTGGGCTCTGATCCATGGGGCGTCGCGGCAAGGCGGTTCTCCTCGTCCCGATCGCGCTCGCCGCGCTGGCAGGCGCGGGGCGGCTCGCCTCGAGCGAGCGGCCGGCGCACGAAGGCCACGCCGCCCGGCCGACCGGGGCGGCGGCGCGCTCGGCGCGGAAGGAGGCGGTGCCGGCGGTGTCCGTCGCGCCGGTCTCCCCGCGCCTCGAGCCGGCGGTGTCCGTCGCGCCGGCCCCTCCGCCGGCGCCGCGCGGCGTGCCCCGCTCGCTCCGCGACACCGCCGTCGACGGCGCGGTGCTCGTCGACGAGCGCGGCGAGCTGACCGTCGGCCCCGAGCTGCTCGCGCTCTTCGACTACTTCCTCAGCGCGACGGGCGAGGAGCCGGACGCTGCGATCCGGGCCCGCATCGTCGCGGCGATCCGGGAGCGGGCGGGGGGGCGCGCCGCGGACCAGGCGATCGCGTTGCTCGACCGGTACCTCGCCTACCGCGAGGCCGGCGCGGCGATGCACGTCGAGGACGAGGCGGATCCGGCGGCGCGGCTCGCCGCGCTGCGCGCGCTCCGGCGCGAGCAGTTCGGCGAGCCGGACGCGACGCTGCTGTTCGGCGACGACGAGCGGGAGGGGGAGGCGGCCATCGAGCAGGCCCGCGTCCTCGCCGACGCGACCCTGTCGGCCGAGGAGCGCGACGCGCGGATCGCGGAGGTCGAGGCGGCGCTCCCCGAGGGGATCCGCGCGGCGCGGGAGGCGGCGATGCGGCCGCTCACGCAGCAGGCCGAGGAGCTCTCGCTGCGGGCGGCGGGCGCCTCGGACGAGGAGATCCACGCGCACCGGGTCGCCACCGTCGGCCCCGAGGCCGCGGACCGGCTCGCGGAGCTCGACCGGGAGCGGGCGGCGTGGCAGCAGCGCCTCGACGCGTTCGCCGACGAGCGCGCGCAGCTCGGGGCGACGGTGGCCGATCCGGACGAGCGGCGCGCCGCCGCCGAGGCGCTGCTCGAGCGCGATTTCACGCCCGAGGAGCGGCTGCGCGTGCGGGCGATCCTGGGTCCTGCGCCGTGACGCGCCCGCGGCGGCGCGGGGGCTCGCTCACATCGATCCCTGGATCGAGATCCCGACCCCATCGGGGCCGACGAGGGGGACGGCGCCCACCTGGATCACCTGGCCGCGCTTCACGGGCACGCGCACCTGCGCCGGCATGGCGATGCCCCCGATCAGCATCCCGAGCCCGACGGCCTGCCCGGCGCCGAGGATGGAGAGCTTGACCGCGCTCGCCGCCGAGGGCCGCGAGGTGCTGAGGTGGATCCACGGCCCCGCGACGGGGATGAGCAGCGTCGCGGGGTTGGCCGAGCGCCTCTCGCGGCGGGGGAGCAGGAAGCAGGCGACCTTGGTGCAGTGCGCCTGCCGGACGGTCTGCGGCCTGTCGAGGGCGAGGAGGGCGGCCGAGGCGGCGGACGCCGCCCAGAACCCGCCCAGGGTCGCCGTGCCGGCGATGGTCATTCGCCTCTTCGCTCGGTTGGCGACATAGGCGGTCGCGGCCTGCTGCGTCACCGCGCGGGCCTGGGGCGCGCGCCGGGGCGAGATCGCCTGGGGCGCGCCGCCCGCGGCGGCGCTGGAGATCCCGAGGCAGAGCCCGAGCCCGAGGAGCCCCGAGAGCCCCTGGACGACGCCTCGCCCCTTCGCCGTGCTGCTACCGATTCTCCCCATCTGCGAAGTCCGCATGAGCCCCTCCTGGTGACATAACGCGCACCTGCGCTGGAGAGAGCAAGCTCCGGGCCTCGCAGGAGATGTCCTGTGAACGGCCGCAGGGACCTAGACGCCTCGACGGGATTCAGCACAAGGATGCAGAGACGAGAGAGGTTGGGAGCCATGGACGTGGTCGTGAACGTGGTCGTGGTCGTCGACGACCCCATCGTGGACGTTTCAGCCAAGTACACCATCCCCCTCTCTCCTGTCTTTGGGCGCCTCGTATCTCGGCGTCTTTGCGTTGAGTCCCTTCTAGCGCTACTGCGGGAAGTCGCCCCGGATCAGCAGAAGAACCGCCATGGCGCCAAGGACGCCAAGAAGAGAGGGGAAGAGAGGGGAAGAGAAGAGAGGGAAGGGTTGTCCCTCCATTTCCCCCTTGTACTTCCCTGATTTCTTGGCGCCCTTGGCGTCATGGCGGTTCGCCGCTCGGCCCGGCTTCCCGCGGCTCCCCGCAATAGCGCTACCGCGCGTCGGGGACGCTGCGCCCGTGGTCCTCTTCCGCGGCGCTCCTCCGCAGCGCGGCCGGGAGCGAGAGCGCCGTGGCGAGGGTGGCCAGCGCGCCCCCGGCGCCGGCGACGAGCAGCGTCACCGGCGCCGAGGTCGCGTCGAGCAGCAGGCCGCCGCCGACGTAGGACAGCGCGGCGGCGACGCCGATGGCGCCGTAGAGGTTGCCGAAGACCCGGCCCAGCATGCCGGGCGGGACGAGCTGCTGCACCAGCGTGGTGCAGGCGACGTCCATCGCCGCGATGCCGAGCCCGCGCACGGCTTGCATCGCGAACGCCGCCGCGACGGCCCAGGCGAGCCCCGTGAGGAGGTTGCCGACGCTGCTCACCGCGAACCCGGCGATCAGCATCACCGCCATCGACGCGCGCGCGCCGTACCGCGAGAGCAGCGCGTACCCGAGCAGCAGCCCCAGCCCGACCGCCCCAAGGAGGAGCCCGACCGCCGCGTCGCCGGCGCGGAGCGTGTCCCTGGCCAGGACGACCAGCGCCACGTCGTCGACCCCGTTGAAGGCGACGACGCCGCAGAAGCCCAGCGCGATGACCCGGACCGCGGGGGCCGACAGGATGTAGCCGAGCCCGATCCTGGCGTCGTGGAGCAACGACGACCGCCCCTCCTCCCCGGCGCGGGCCGGCGGCAGCGACGGCAGCGCGGCGAGCATCGCCGCCGAGGCGAGGAACGAGGCGGCGTCGACGAGGAGCGCGCCGCGGACGCCCACGAGCGGGAACAGCGCGGCCGCGAGCAGCGGGCCGAGCGCCTCGGCGCCGTTCGCGCCGAGGCCGACGGTGGCGTTCGCGGTCTCCAGGTCGCGGCCGCGCACGAGCGCCGGGACCGCGGCGCGGGACGCCGGCTGGAACACCTGCCCGGCGATCGCCCGCGCCGCCACGAGCCCGAGGAGCAGCGGCAGCGGCGGCAAGGCGAGCGCGATGAGCACGAGGAGCGCGCCCTGCGCGAGCTCGCAGAGGATCATCACCCGCCTGAGGTCCCACCGATCGCTGATCGCCCCGGTGATCGGGCCGAGCAGCGAGGGCGCGAAGTCGCCGACGAGCAACAGCAGCGAGACCGCGAGCGCCTGGCCGGCCGTGTCGGCGACATGGAGCATGAGCGCGACCAGGCTGAGCGAGTCGCCCGCATACGAGATGACGCGCGCGCACCACAGCCGCCGGAACGCCGGGTTCTGACGCAGGAGCCGCAGCGCGCCCGCGGCGCGCTCCTCGGAGGTCTCGGCGGGGGATGTCTCGGCGGGACCGGGGCCGGGCATCCCCCTTGTTTAGCTCGGATCGGCGCGGGCTCGGCGCCGCGCGGCTATCGCGTGAGCAAGAGCGCCACGAAGAGGAGCACGAGCGCGACGGCGATGAGCAGCGCCACCTTGCCCCAGGCGATCGGCGCCGTGCCCGTGACGCGGAGCGCGTCCTGACCGTGCACCACGGCGCGGTAGCTCCGCCCGTCGTAGCGGTAGGCCAGCACGTACGAGGGCAGCGCCACCCGGCGGGTCGAGAGCCCGCGCAGGAGCACGGCCACGCGCACGTTGCGGAAGGTCGACCCCGGGATCACCCCCTGCCGCAGGGCGTCCGCCGCGGCGTCCGCGATCCGCCCGTTGACGATTTTCCGCGCCCCCGAGCGCTGCGCGTCGAACTGCTCCAGCGCCGCGTCGGGCGGGCCGAGCCCTTGCGCCGACCGCTGCGCCGCCGGGACGGCCCGGTCGACCCGGTAATACGGCGCGAGCTCCAGGGCCTCGTCGAGCGAGAGGCCGCGCGACGCGGACACGAGCAGGTTGCGGAAGGGGAGCTGCGTCTGTCCGGCGTGCGGGGCCCAGGCGCTCCGCCGGGCGCCCGCGTTCGAGTCCGCCGTCCAGCTCACCACGGCGTCCGCGTTGACGAGCCAGCCCGCCCACCAGATCGGGTGGAGCCCCTCGACCGTGGCCGCGCGCGAGAGATCCGACGGCCGGAAGAAGCCGAGCGTCGCCATCCACCGCCGCAGCGCCTGGTCGGCCTGCTCGGGGGCCACCTCGAACGGGAGCAGCCAGTCGGCCTGGTCGACCGGGTCGACGGGCTGCTCCAGCCGCGTGACGGCGCCGCAGAAGCGGCACTTCGGCGCCTGCGCCTCGGCCGAGTACGAGACCGCGGCGCCGCACTCGGTGCACCGCAGCACCTGCGCCGGCTGCGGGGCCGGGGCGCGGCCCTGCGGCGCGGCGAGGCCGCACACGGCGCAGCGCAGATCCCCCGGCTCCAGCGGGGTGTGGCACCGCGCGCAGCCGTGCGTCGAGGCCGCCGGGACGCCCAGGCTCAGGCTCATCGCGCCCCTCCGATCTGGCTGCGGCGCCGGGCGCCCTCCGGCGGCGGCTCCGCGCCCTCCGGCGGCGGCTCGGCCAGCGCGGCGGCCAGCGCCGGGGGCCGCGCGACGGGGCGCGCTGCGCCTCCGTCCCGCATCGCGGCCACGAGGAACGGCGTCGCGAGCAGCAGGATCACGAGCAGGACGGCGAGGGCGATCTTGATCCAGGAGAGGGGCGCCTTGCCGTGGATCGCGCCCGTCTGGCCGTTGATGAGGACCCGGAACGGCGGCTTCTGCGGGTCGTGCCGGATGGCGAGCACCCAGAGGGGCACGTAGACGAGCTCGAGCGTCTCGCGGTCGAGGTGCGTCTCGTGGGACAGGCCGTGGTGGCTGTCCCCGGGCATGAAGCGCGGGAGCTCCCGGCCGATCTTCTCCAGCGCTTCCCGCCGCGCGAGGCCGACGCACTCCTCCTGGGTCATCGTCGGCTCCTCGGCGATCCAGCCGCTGAGCACGGCGGGCGTGTAGCGCCGCATCATGCGGAGGTCGAACGGCTCGACCGCCTCCAGCTCCGCGTTGTGGATGGCGCGGGAGGCCACGACGAGCACGTCCGTGATGTAGGCGGCGCGCTGGCCCTCGAGGGGCCGGTGCTCGGTCCTCGTGACGACGCGCGTGCGGGTGACGGTGTTTCCCTTGTCGTCGGTCGTCGTGTACGTCTCGGTTTCCTGGTAGTTCTCGCCGATCTGCGCGGCGAAGCGCGTCTCTGCCATCGCCGAGTACAGGTACGCGGGCGTGTACACGCCGCGGATCGCGTCGACCGTCCCCGTCTTGACGCTGGACTGCACGAAGAGGCTCCGCTTCCCGAGCCACGCCTTGACCGCGCCGAGCGCGCTCTCCCGGGTCATGGTGAAGCCGAGGACGAAGTGCGGCGACGGCCGGTGCGCCGAGGGCGGCCGCTCCACCACCGACGGTGAGGCGCAATACGGGCACACCGCCGTTCGCTGATCTGCCTCGATGTGGAGCGAGGCGCCGCAGGTCTCACACTCGAGTTGCACCGGCGTCCGAGACAACCGCATCGGGCGGCGCGGCGTCAACAGCGAACGGGCGGTGCAGCGTCGCGCTACGGCGGAGAGGTCTGCCGGAGCAGCGACGAGAGCGGGCTCCGCGCCCACGGCTTGACCGCGGCGTCCTGCCACGACGGCCACCTGAGGCTGGTCGGGGCAGCGGCCGCCGCGGCGGACGCCCGCGGCGCGCGCGCCCCGGCGCGCAGGCGTGGCGGGGCGCGCGGCTCGTCGAGGAAGCGCAGCAGATCGGGGGAGAGCTCGGCGACCGCCTCCCGGTGCGGGTAGTGTCCGGCCCTGGCGAAGCGCCGCACGGTCACGCCCTCCAGGTAGCGGTCCACGTCGGCGGCGTGGCGCGCCGGGATCACGGGGTCGCGGTCGCCCCAGTAGACGGCGAGCGGCGGGATCTCCGGCAGCCGGTGGGCGATGTCCATGAGGTGCTCGCGCTGGCCGCGCAGATCGATCGCGTGGCGGAGGGTGCGCGACAGGGCGCGCGCGGTGCCGGGCCGCGCGTTCACGCGGGCGAGGTGCCTGCGCTCCGCCGCATTGAAGTTGCCGCCGAGCACCAGCATCCCCGCGTGGGTGCCGACGCCCATGAGCAGCGGCGCGGCCAGATCGAGCACGCCTGTCACCGCGGCGAGGCGGAGGGGCAGCGCCACCTCGCTCCCGAAGCCGCCCGCCGCGACCAGCGCGAGGCGGTGCACGCGGCCCGGCCGCTCTATCGCCACGCACATCGCAATGCTGCCGCCGAACGAGTGCCCGATCAGATCGAAATCGCGGAGCCCGAGGGCGCGGATCCAGTCCGCGACGACGCTCGCATACCAGGCCACCGTGTACGGAGCCTCGGGCCGGTCCGAGTGGCCGTGGCCCGGCAGATCGAGCGCATAGACGCGGCGCCTCGCCGCGAGCGCCGGCGCGAGCCGGTTCCAGGTCCGACAGCTATCGGACAGGCCGTGCACCAGGACCACGGGGCGCCTGCTCTCGCCGCTCCTCGGAGGGGGGTGCCACTCCTCCCAGTGGACTTCCCCCTCGGGAAACGAGCGAACATGGCTACGACACGTGATCGACATGTTCTTCCAGAAAACGTCGCACGAAGGGCAGCATCTGTCCAGATTGCATTCCGTTCCCTGCGCCCTCCACGGCGGCCGCCCCCCACCGCGAATCTCCTGTCGCATGGCATGTGGGTCGGAGGATGCCAGCGTGCGCCATGTTGGGGCGCAAACCGGACAACGTTGTGATGGGATTACTTTAATCTCGGTGCTGTGTGGTCACGGGTTGAAGCTGTGTTGGCGCGCGTGATCTGGCGTGATCTGGCCGGCGGCGCTCCGTGGCGGCGCGGTGCCCGGGGGGTTGCCCCGAGCGCGGCATCCAGGTTGCTCAGCGGGTCGCCTCGAGCGCGATGCGATCGCATCGCGGAGGAGGTGCCCGTGCGAGCCGTTCCCGTTTCGATAGCTCTCTGTCTTCGCGTCGTGTCGGTGGTCCTTCTCGGAGGCGCCGGGCTCATCGCCTGCAGCGCCGACGACGACGTCGGCGGCGAGCCGCTCGTCGGCGAAGACCCGTCCCCGGAGCCGCCCCTCGGAGGGGGTTCCACGAGCGCGGGCGTGGGCGCGGGGGGGTCCACGAGCGCGGGCGTGGGCGCGGGGAGCTCCACGAGCGCTGGCACGGGCGCAGGGGCTCCCGAGAGCGATGGCCCGTGGGACTCCATGAGCGCTGGCGCGGGCGGCGGAGGCGGCGCTGGCGAGCCCGCGGCCGACCCGCCCCCGGAGCCGCCGCCGGGAGAGGACCCCGGCGCGGCCCAGGAGTTCACCTGCGAGGGGCTCGATTCGAGCCAGCCTGTGGTCCTTTACGTGTCGGCCGACGACTCCAACTCGATGAGCTCGCCGGTGCACGCGCGCGAGCTCCTCCGCGCGGGGGTGGCGCCGGAGCCGTGGCAGGTGCGAACCTACGAGTTCCTCAATTACTACCGCATCGATTACGCGCCGGCGGACGAGGGCGAGCTCCGCGTCGAGCCGCAGATCGAGCCCGGCGAGGACGCGGGGACCTACACGCTGCAGATCGGCGTCCGCTCCCACGATCCGAAGGCGCCGCGCCGTCCCATCACCGTCACGTTCGTCCTCGACACCTCCGGATCCATGGGAGGCGAGCCGATGAATCGCGAGAAGGCGACGGTGCGCGCCATCGCCGCGAGCCTGTCCGAGGGCGACATCGTGAACATGGTGACGTGGAACACCTCGAACGCGGTGGTCCTGAGCGGTCATGTGGTGAGCGGCCCGGACGACCCCGTGCTGCTCGACGCGGCCGACGAGCTCTCCGCGAACGGCGGCACCGATCTCGAGAACGGCCTCCAGGTCGGCTACGAGCTGGCCCAGGAGCACTACGACGAGGGCCGGATCAACCGGGTGATCCTGGTCAGCGACGGTCGCGCCAACGTGGGCGTCACGTCCGCGGAGCTCATCGCGACGCACGCGGAGGACGCCGACAAGGAGGCCATCTACCTCGTCGGCGTGGGGACGGGGCCGGTCCTGGGGTACAACGACCGGCTCATGGACGTCGTGACCGACGAGGGGCGCGGCGCCTATGTCTACCTCGATGAGGTGGAGGAGGCGTTCCACATGTTCCGGGATCGCTTCGACGAGGTGATGGAGGTGGCCGCGCGCGGCGTCCAGGTGGAGCTCACGTTGCCGTGGTACTTCAAGATGGAGAGGTTCCACGGCGAGGAGTTCTCGACCAGCGCCGAGGAGATCGAGCCGCAGCACCTCGCGCCGGGCGACGCGATGATCTTCAACCAGGTCGTGCGGGGGTGCGACGCGGCGGTCATCGACGACACGGACACCCTCACCGTGCGCGCGCGCTGGCAGACGCCGATCACCCACGAGCCGAAGGAGGCGAGCCGCGAGGCGACCCTCGCGGAGCTCATGGCGGGGAGCAAGGAGCAGCTCGTCAAGGGCAAGGCCATCGTGGCCTACGCCGAGGCGCTCAAGGCCGGCACCACCGAGGCGCTGCGCGCCGCGCGCGAGCAGGTGCTCGCGGCCAACCCGGGCGGCGATCCGGAGCTCGACGAGATCGCGGAGCTGCTCGCGCTCCACCCGTCGTACTGAGCGATCCGCGCGGCCCCGGGGGGGGGGCGGCTCATTCCAGCAGGAAATAGCGCGCCTTGCGCTTGATATCGAAGTGAAAGTGGTCCGCGTGCGCCTCGTTCGCGTTGGGCGTGAGGACGACGTTGAACAGCCCGCTGGCGAAGACCGCGCAGACGAGCTCCCGCAGCTCGAGCGCCTCTGGCGTGGGCACCTTCGGCGCCGAGCCGGGGCCGCACGGCGGCGCGCCGATGGCGCCGTGCCAGTCGGCCTTCACGTCGAGCCGCGCGCCGTCGGCTTTGACGAAGGCGGCCACGTCGATGGCGAGCCCGAGGGCGTGCTGGCTGGGGCGCGCGGGCGCCGCGGCCGGCGTCGTGGCCTTGGCCGCCGCGCGCTTCGCCGCCTTGCCCGCGCCCTTCGGGGCCTTCTTGGCCGGCTGCTGCGTCGCCTTCGCCTTCGGCGCGGCGCCGGCCGGCGCGGGCCGGTGCATGCTGACGTGCACGACCTCGGACACGCCGCGGGTCGCGAGGAAGGCGGCCAGGTCGTCGAGCACGAGGGCGAGCCGGCAGTCCGCGATGTCGAACGGGGAGGCCGACCGCTGCTTCTTGGCCTTCCTCGCCACGCCGTCGCCGCGGAACGTGACCCCGTGGAGCGCGCCCGTGAGCCGCACCGGCCGGTCGACCAGCGGGGCGCCGCGCGCCGGGGCGTGGGGGATCCCGCGGCGCTTCAACTCCCGGTCGCACGCGCTGGTCGTGAGCGCCCCGTAGGTCGCCGCGCGCGACGCCGGGGACCACACGGGCTTCTCGAAGATCGCGGCGCCGCCGTCCAGGAGGCCAGCGCCGCCGTCCAGGGGGCCAGCGCCGCCGTCCAGGGGGCCAGCGCCGCCGTCCAGGGGGCCAGTGCCCGCCGGGCCAGTCCCGCCGTCCACAGGGCCGCCGACCGCCGCTGCCAGGCCGAGCCCACCGCCGGCGAGCGCTGCCGCCGCGCTGGCGAGCGCGGGCGCCGCGAGCTCGGCCCGCTCCGCCCGGGCGCGGCGCAGCGAGGCGATGCCGAGCGGCGCCAGGAGCACCCCGCCGAGGAGGGCCGCCCCGAGGGCCAGCTCACGGCGGGAAGGGAACGCGCTCATGCCGGAGCGAACCTGGGTGCGGGCCGGACGGCCAGGCGCCTCGCGGCATCGGAATCGATCCCGGGGAGGCTGCCGGGAACCCTCGCGGCATCGGCCCCGGTCGCGGGGAGGCTGCCGGGAGCCTTCGCGGCATCGGACCCGGTCGCGGGGAGGCTGCCGGGAGCCCTCGCGGCATCGGACACGGTCGCCCGTGGCGGGTTCGCTGGCTCGAAGCCGCCCAGCGCGACCGGCAGAAAGACGGGACTCGCGAAGGCATCCTCCAGCGCGTCCCACGGACTGCGCTTCGAGACGATTCGCACCCCGAATCGGGCTGTCATGGCTCCCCCCTCCCTCCACCGTCCGCGCAACGTCGCCTTGCAGGGGGCCGGGCGTGTCGCGTCGCAAGGTGAGTGTCGTTCCTGCCGCGCGCGGGCCCGCGTGCCATGGCGCAAGATTACGATGTACGGCGGCACGCTGTCAGAAAATCAGCCCCTCTGAAGAACGCGCCGGCGGCGGCATCGCGCGTGCTGCAACCTGGCCGCCGCGGTGCCGACCACGCCCCTGCCATCGACGCGCGGCGCGCCACGGCGGCCCCGCGCGTCACCGCGGCTCGTCTTGACACCTCGGTCCGTTCAGCGACCATGCCGCCATGGCGCGCACAGCTCCGGTTCCGAACATCCCGGCCATCCCCGGGATGAACCCCGGCGTCTTCATCATGGGCGGCGGCGGCGGGGGCGGCGGCAAGGGCGGCCGCGGCGGGAAGGGCAACGGCGGCAATCAGGGCGGCGACGGCAAGAACGGCGGCAAGGACGCGCAGGGCGGCGGG
Source organism: Sorangium cellulosum (assembly GCF_004135735.1). GTDB lineage: Bacteria > Myxococcota_A > Polyangia > Polyangiales > Polyangiaceae > Sorangium > Sorangium cellulosum_F. The sequence continues at coordinate 4,182,517 of NZ_CP012670.1, forward strand.
AAGGGAACCGGGGACTGCGGACAAGGCAACCTCGGCGGCTGCACCAACTGTCACCGCAAGACCTCCGCGGGCGATCCGGTCGACGTGGCGACGGGCGAGATGTTCACCTTGCCGAACGTCGACCTCGACCTGCCCGGGGTGTTCCGGCTGCTGTTCAAGCGCCAGTACAGCTCCGGCCAGCGCGCGCGACGTGGGCATGGGCCCGGGATGGGGGCATTCGTTCGCCTGGAACCTCGAGGAGAAGCGGGGCTCGGTCGTGGTCCGCGCCTGCTTCGGCGCCGAGGTCCGCTTCGACCGCCCCGACGACCAGAATCCGACGATCCTGGGCGATGGTGGCTGGCTGCTCCACCGCGGCAAGCAGGGCTACTACCTCGACACCAAGGACGGGTTCACCCACGTCTTCCTGCCCGGGCGCGACGGCGCCTACCGGCTGCGGCGCATCCAGAACCTGAACGGCAACGCCGTCTCGCTGCACCACGACCGCCGTGGCCGGCTCGTGGCGGCCTTCGATGCGTCGAGGCGCACCATCCGGTTCACCAGCGACAGCCGAGGGCGGATCACGTCGATCGAGGTGCCGAACCCCGGAGACCGCACCACCATCGTCTTCGCGCGGTATGCCTATGATGGGCGCGGCGATCTGGTCCGCTACACCGACGCGGACGGCCTCTCGATCCACTACGTATACGATGACGACCACCGGATCGTGCGGTATTCGTACGACTCGGGCCTGACCTTCCACTTCCACTACGACGCCGCCGGCCGCTGCTTCGAGACGTGGGGAGATTATGGAGGGGCCCCCGATCCGGCGCTCGCCCCGCGCGGCCTTCCCGAGCGGCTCCGTGACGGCGAGACCAAGGTCCGCGGGATCTTCCACGTCAAGCTCGAGTTCGGAGAGCACGGGTACAGCGAGCGTCACGACTCGGTGCGTTTTCAGCGCTTCTTCGCCAACGAGGACGGCGACGTCACGACGGCCGTGGGCGCGGGCGTGACCAGCCGGGTCATCGACGACGACGGCGCGGAGCGGAGCCACACCGATCCGCTCGGCGGCACCAGCACCTTCGCCTACAACTGGCGAGGGAGCCTGATCCAGGAGACCGACCCGCTCGGGCGTGTCTTCACCATCGAGCGCGACGCGAACGATCTCGTGGTCCGCAACATCGACTTCGCGGGCGGTGTGCGAGAGTGCGTGCGTGACGAGCGCGGGACATCCCACTTCCTGTGGGGCGGCTTCCGGTGGCCGTGCGGCGTGCGCCTCCCGAACGGGGACGAGGTGCGCTCGTACTACAACCATGAGGGCTGGGTCGTCGCGCGCCAGAACGAGCGCGGCGAGGTCGAGACCTACGAGCGCGACGCGAGCGGCAACCTCGTGGGCATCGTGGCGTTCGACGGCAGCGCGTGGCGCATGGGCTACGACCCGATGGGGCGGCTTCTATGGCAGAAGAGCTCGGCCCTGGAGCGCTTCGACGTGACCCGCGACGCGGCGGGCCGGGAGACGCAGATCGCCCTCAGCGACGATACCGAGGTCCGCGTGGAGTACGATCTCCTCGATCGCATCAGCGCCGTCGAAGGCCCGGGCTACCCGGGCTACCAGGAGACACGGCGCAGCGACGACGCTTTCTGGGGATCGATGCGCCAGGCCCTCTCGAGCGGACGGGGGTGCTGGACGGTCCCGGCATCGACCCGTCCTGGCCCTTGTGGACCACCATTGCCTTTCTGCGCGAGCAAGGCGTCGACGAGGACGAGGTCGCCGGGCGCCTGCACTCCGCGCTCTCGCCGGAGGATTACCTCACGGTCTTGACGGAGTGGATGCTCGTTTCTCATGGGCTGCCAGTCATGGTGAACGATCTGCTCGGGCAGGCGATCGACGCTGCGCCCCGAGGGGCGGCCGAGCGCTGGGCCCAGGGGCTGAGCCGCGCGCTGCTCGCGGAGCCGACCCGGGTATCCACCACCCCCGTGATCCGGAACTATGCACTGCTGCCCCTGGTCCGCCGGCTCGCGAAGGGGGACACGCTCGATGAGCGCTACGATTCTCTCGTGACCTTCCTGGGGCCCGAGCCCATCACCCGCGAGGTACTTTCGGCACTGCCGCCTGAGCGACGTGAACGTGCGATTTGCCGGGAGATCGCGCAGCGCCCCGACATGCCGCCCCGCATCCTGCTCGACCGGATCGCTCCGCTCCTGGATCTGGTCCCGACGCCGCGTGTGGCCGGTATGATCCGGCCCGTCATCGACGCCCTGGAGAAGCGACCCGGATCCATGGACAAGCGCGCCGCGCAGCGGGCCCGCCAGGCGCTCGCATCCCTCGGGTTGGCCACGTAGCGCAGGACTCAGGAACCGGAGGGGAAATTTCTCGGCAGCGGGCTCACGAAGACCGCGCTGCGACCCATCCGCGCCCTGCTGGGCGAGCACACCTGAGCCGGCCCGCCATCGCGCTCCGCCCGACGCCGGCCGCGCCGATCGCGCGTTGCCGCTCGACGTGGAATTTGCTCGACTCCCGCGATGGCTCGCCCCCCTGCCGCGGCCGTCGGCCGCATCGTTTCCCGCCTCGTCGCGCCGCTCGCGCCGATCGCGCTGCTCGCGGCGTGCCAGGTGCCCGCGCCCGTCGCGCCGCCCGGCACCCCGCCTGCGCCGCGCGCGCCGGCCGCGCGGCCCGCGTCGCGCCCGTCGCTCGTCACCGAGGCCGAGCGGACCGGCTTCGAGCGCACCGGCCGCTACGCCGAGGTCGAGCGGCTCTGCCGCGGCTTCGAGCAGGCCTATCCGGGCCGCGCCCGTTGCGTCCGCTTCGGCACCACGCCCGAGGGCAGGCCCATGCTCGCGATCGTCGCCTCCGACGACGGCGCGCTCGACCCCGAGGCGGCGCGGGCCAGGCGGCGCCCGGTGATCCTGTTCCAGGGCGGCATCCACGCCGGCGAGATCGACGGCAAGGACGGCGGCTTCTGGGCGCTGCGCGAGCTGCTCGACGGCGCGATGGCGCCCGGCGCGCTCGCCGCGACGACCGCGGTGTTCGTGCCGGTCTTCAACGTCGACGGCCATGAGCGCTTCCGGCGAAACCAGCGGCCCAACCAGCGCGGCCCCGAGGAGATGGGCTTCCGCGCCACCGGCCAGAACCTCAACCTGAACCGCGACCACATGAAGGCCGAGGCGCCCGAGATGCGCGCGATGCTGGCGCTCCTCCGCGCCTGGGATCCGGTGATCCACGTCGACCTGCACACCACCGACGGCGCGAAGTTCCAGCACGACGTGGCGGTCCTGGTCGAGCCGTCGGTGCCTCACCCGGGCGGGCTCGACGGGGCGGCGCGCGGCCTCTCCGGCGCGCTGCAGGCGCGCCTCGCGGCGCTCGGCCACCTGCCGCTCCCGTTCTATCCGGCCTTTCGCGCGGAGGACGACCCCGCGTCCGGGATCTCGACCGAGCCGGGGCCGCCGCGCTTCTCGCAGGGCTACAGCGCCGCGCGCAACCGCCTCGGCGTGCTCGTCGAGACGCATAGCTGGGCCACGTACGGGGCGCGCGTGCGCGCGGTCCACGACCTCCTCTCGGCGCTCTTCGAGCACGCCACCGCCGCCGCGGGCGCGCTCCGCGCGGCGGTCGACCGCGCCGACGCCGCGAGCGCGCGCCTCGCCGGCGCGCCCTTCGCCCTGACGCACCGCGCGGGGCCCGCGCCGCGCACCATCGCGTTCCACGGGTACGCCTACGAGAGGCGCGCGTCCGAGATCTCGGGCGGCACGTGGATCGTGTACGACGAGTCGCGCCCCGAGACCTGGCGCATCCCGCTGTTCGATCGGCTCGAGCCGGAGCTGACCGTCACCGCGCCGGCCGCCGGCTACGTCGTCCCGGCGGCGCACGCGGCGTGGGTGGCCGAGAAGCTGCGCTTGCACGGCGTGCGCCACGAGGTCCTCCGCGAGGCGCGCCCGGGCCTCGCGGTCGAGGTGTTCCGGGCCCGCGAGGTGACCTTCGCGCAACCGTACGAGGGCCGGACGCGCGCGAAGGTCCAGGGCGATTTCCGGCCGGAGCGGCGCGATCTGCCCGCGGGCTCGCTCTTCATCCCCATCGCGCAGCCGCTCGCGCCGCTGGTGCTGCACCTCCTGGAGCCGCGCGCGCCCGACTCGCTCGTGTCCTGGGGCTTCTTCAACGCCGCCTTCGAGCGCAAGGAGTACATGGAGAGCTACGTCGCCGAGGAGGAGGCCCGCAGGATGCTGGCCGCGGATCCGGCGCTGCGCGCCGAGTTCGAGGCGCGCCTCCGCGATCCTGCGTTCACCGGGGATCCCGGAGCCCGGCTGGATTTCTTCTATCAGCGCCACCCGTCCTGGGACGAGCGTGTCAATCGGGTCCCGGTATTCCGCGTCGCCGCGCCGCCGCTCCCCCTGGGCGCTCCCTGACAGACCTCTTCACGGAGCACGGCGGATCCGTGGAATCCGTGGGGTCAATGGCCGGACAGGGCCGTGGTCGATGGCCCGTGCGCGCGCGGCGCGCGTGGCTGGCCAGGCCGCTCGTCGCGCCGCCCGATCGCGATCGTCGCGCCGTGCAGGAGGCGAGAGCCCGGCGTGAAGCGAGCGAGTCCTCGTTCCTGGCAGGAGGCGAGAGCTCGACGCAGAGGCGCTGACCCGCAAGGAGGCAAAACCACCCGCTCAGGTTGCACCGAGCGCGCGGTCATCGCATGATCGGTAGACATGTCGGTCGACCTGCGACAGCGGTGACGCGCGCCGGCGCCGACGCAGGACGGCGCGGGGGGCGTCCGTCTGTGAAAGGGGGCGAGCATGTTGCTGCGTTCGACGTTGGTCTTTTCTTCGGCGTTCCTCTTCGCGTTTCCGGCGCTGGCGCAGAATGCGCGGATCGAGGGCTTCACGCACGCCGGCAGCGGATGTCCCGTCGGCACCGTGGCGGGGGTGATCTCCCCCGATCAGAAGGCGCTGACCGTCATCTTCGATCAGTTCGAGGCGCAAGCCGGCCCCGGCGCCGCCCGGTCCGCGAACCGCGCTTTCTGCCAGCTTGCCGTGGATCTGCGGTTCGATCCGGGCTGGCAGGTGGCGCTCTTCGACGCCACGTACCGCGGGTTCGCCGATCTGGAGAGCGGCGTCCAGGCGATGCACGAGACATCGTATTATTTCTCGGGCTCGCCGCTCACGTCCGGGCCGCTCACGTGGAGCATGGTGGGGCCTTTCACGGACAACTTCTCGCGCACGGACAGCTTCGCGACCACGGTCTGGTCGGAGTGCGGCACCGTGAGGCCGCTCAACATCAAGACGAACCTCTACGTCACCAACCGCCTCGCGCCGGCGCGCGCCGGCGTCGTGACGAACGACACCACCGACGTCCAGGTCCGGATCGAGTATGCCCTCATGTACCGCCGCTGCCCGAGCCCCTGAGCGCCGCGGATCGACGCGCCCGTCCGCTGACCGGACGCGTCGATCCGCGCCCCGGCGTCGAGGAGTCGAAGCAGGGCCGCTCCTGCGCTGCGACGCAGGAGCGCGGCGCTGCGAGGAGCGAGCGCGCGCCGGAGGGGAGGGGACACGGCGAGGATCGCGGCGCCCCCGCCGCGGCGCGGGCCGCGCCGGATCGGGCTGTCGCGGCGCTGGTGCTGCCCGCGGCCGGCCTGGTACGATGACGGTATGTCGAGCTTGTCCGCCCTGGTGATCCTCGCGTTCAGCGTCGTCGTCCCGCTCGGAATCACCGGGGTGATCGTCTGGGTGGTCTGGAAGAAGGCCCTCGCCCCGCTCCATGCCCAGCAACAGGAGCAGCGGCAGCTTCTCCAGATGGGCGTATCCTGCGCAGCCCGCGTGCTGCACTATCAGGAGACGGGCATGAAGGTGTCCCAGGGGGCCCAGGATGCTTATCGCCTCAAGCTATTTCTCGAGGTGATGCCGCCGGGCATGCCACCCTATCAGGTGGAGACGGTATCGCTCGTATCGGTGATGGCGGTCCCCCGCATCCAGCCGGGGTGCATCGTCACGGTGCGCTATGATCCGGCCAACCCCCGCCGCGTCGCTCTGGACGCCGCCTACCCACCCGGCCAGGGGCCGACCGCCGCAGCGCCGCCCGGAAGCGGCTATCCGCCGCCGCCCGGAGCGCCGTACGGCGTTCCGCCGGGCGCTTACGGCGCACCCGCAGCGGGCGCTTACGGTGCGCCGCCCGGGGTTCCGCCGGGCGCTTACGGTGCGCCGCCCGGAGCCTACGGTGCGCCGCCCGGAGCCTACGGTGCGCCGCCCGGAGCCTACGGTGCGCCGCCCGGAGCCTACGGTGCGCCGCCCGGAGCCTACGGTGCGCCGCCCGGAGCCTACGGCGCGTCCCCCGGGGCGTATGGCGCGCCCCCCGGGGTTCCGCCGGGGGCCCACGGCGCCCCGCCCGCCGTCGTCCCCGGTCCGGTGGGCAGCGGCCCTGCCGGCGTCCCCGGTGGGGCGCCCGGTCCTTTCGGGCCTGGCGGCGGCCGCCCGCACGGCGCGTGAGCGGCGCTCCGCCCCGGATCCCCGGGGCGCTCCGCGCGCGCCGGCGCGGCCCTGCTCACGCCACCACGCAGCCTGCCGACGCGCCCTGCATCGGCAGGATCGCCTGCACCTCCCCGGTCTCCCCGAAGATCAGGAGCCGCGCGACGATCGCCTCCTTGCCCGTGGCGCAGAGGGGCAGCAGCGCGAGCCGGATCGCGGGCCCTTGGCCTCCGAGGAACTTGATGGCGAGCAGTTGCTTCTCATCGCACTCCTCCAGGAGCTCCACGTCCGCCTCCAGGTGGAGCGGCGCCATCCGCGTGGACGCCTTCTTGGGCTCGCCGAAGCTGTCGAGGATGCATCGATTGGGATCGAGCGAGATCCGCACCCGGGAGGAGCCCCCCTCGCCGATCGTCGTGATCTGGATCTGGTGAATCGCAAGCTTGCCCTGGAGCGAAACTGGCTCCACGAGATAGCCTGTTTCCAGCCGCAGATTCCTTGTTTTCATCGGATCCCCCCGCCGCTCGGCCGTGCGCGCCGCGACCACCCTGCGCCGCGAGCGCGCCGCCTCGCCCCACCTCGCAGGAGAAGCACCGGTCGTGCCGGCGCGCTCGCGCGCGCGGAGGTCGCAGCGGCCCTGGCCCCGCGCGCGCCCCGGCGGGCCACGCCGCCGCCGACCGCGGAGCGCCGCGCGTCAGACCAGCCCGGTACGTGTCGAGGGGCGACGCGCGGAGCGCCGCGCGTCAGACCAGCCCGAACCGGTACGTGTCGAGGAGCGACCCGAGGAGCGACGCGTGCGCCGGATCCGCGAGGGAGCCCAGGATCGCCACCTCCAGCTCCGCGCTGGCGCGCTCGAAGAGGGCGGCGCTCACGCGGCTCGGGTCGTGGCGCGCGGCGTACGCGATGCCGTCAGGCCGCTTCGGGTGGTCGTGGATGGCGAGCGCCCAGCGGTGCGCGACCTCGTACGACTCCCCCGACGTCAGGCGGGCGTCGGCCCCGATGCGCGCGAGCCCCTCTCCCGCGAGGTTCACGAGCCGCAGCGGCCGCCTCGGCGCGATGCGCGCGAGCCCGCGCGCGGCGAGCTCGGCCTGCTCCACGAGGCGCACGCCGGTCGCGTGGCCGAGCGCCTCGATGAAGGCGCAACGCGCGTCCTTGCCGACGTACAGCACCCCGAACTCTCCGTCCGGCGCGTCGAAGCGGTTGTCCCCGGAGCGCCCGAAATACAGCGGATCGCGCGCGAGCCGATGAATCCGGAACCAGCAGCGACGGTGAATCGTGATGGGGAGCGGCCGTGCCGCGAAATCGGAGGGCGGGTCCGGATGCGGCTCGAGCGTTGTCTTCATGTGATCCTGCCCCGTGCGAACGCAAGACAAGCCAGGGGCGCCCGATCTCCGGCTTACGCGCTGATCCTCCGCTCCTGTCTCCTCCTGCGCGGAGCGCGTGCGCCTGGATCTCGGGCGAGCTCCGCGGCCTGGCCGGCGCCGGGATCGCTCATGCCGCCCCTTGCTCGCCGAATGTGCGCGCGGCGAGCCGCACGGGGGCGACGTCGCCGCGGCGCAGCCGATCGAGCGGCCGCTCGCCGTCGAGGCGGTGGTTGCCGGAAAGGAAGAACCGGAGCTTCGCCAGGGGGGGATGCTCCACGAGGAGCCCGAGGACCTCCTCCAGCCCCGGCAGCACGCCCTCGTCCGCGAGCTGCCATGAAGGGTAGAGGTAGCCGCGACGGCCGCCGTCCACGGCCAGGAGCTGCCCGGCCGCGCGCCGCATCTCCACGGCCTGGGGCGAGACGTGGAGCACCTCGCCGACCTCGTCGGCCGTGAGCGTCCCGCCCTCGGCGGCCAGCAACGCGTCCCTCGCCTGCACGCCGCGGAGGCGGGCCAGCATGAGCGGATCCGCGGCGGAAAAGAGGCCGACGGCGCTCGGTTGCGTGAGCGCCGTCACCAGGACGTCCGTGTTGCTCGTCGAGGCGACGACCTCGCCAAGCTCGCTCTGATCGAGCCGCTCGGCGATCTGCGTGAGCGCATCGATGCCGCGCGCCAGGAACTCGACCCGGAGGGGCTCGCCGTCGAACTGGTGGAGGCGCGCGGCGATCTCCGAAAGGGCGCTGGAGCTCCGGTCCTTTGCCATGGCCGACGCAGCTAGACAGTGTAGCGCGGCGGCTGCGTCGTCAACCGCGTGGAGCGCGGCGGCTGCGTCGTCAACCGAGCGCACCCCGCCATGTGGCGTGATTCCGATCATGCTGAACGGAACGTCAGTGAACATACGCCCCCGGCGTTTTTTGGGGTGGTGAAGGATCTCGAGGGGCTCACCTCCGGGGGTGCGTTCCGGCGAGCCCTTTTTGCGGCTCGCACTCCAGCCCCTCCGGCGAGCACCCCGAGATCCCTCACCACCGTGTTTGTGTCTCTCTTTTCGGGGTGCTCACCGGCTCCGGGCTTCACCGAGAAGCCGCGAGAGGGGCGCCCTGCGCGGAGAGCCCGACCTGCTCCATCATCTCGCTCGTGATGGACTGGCGCACGCTCGCGATCTCCGCCCACGGGTCTCCGACGGCCGCGAGCCGCCGCGGCACGGTCTCGATGGTGAACGAGGCGGGATCGAGCGGCGCGTCGAGCTCGTCCCACGAGAGCGGGGTCGCGACGGCCGCGCCGGGTCGCGCCCGCGTGGAATAGGGCGCCACGGCCGTCGCCCCGCGCCCGTTTCGCAGGTCGTCGACGAAGACCTTGCCGGCGCGCTTGGCCCTGGACAGGGTCGCGACATACCGCGCCGGATCGAAGCGCACGAGCGCGTCGGCCACGGCCTTCGTGAACGGCTTGATCTCGTCCCAGCTCCTCTGCGGCCGGAGCGCCCCCGTTCCCTCGGCGGCCCGTGTGCCCACGAGCCGCCGCGGTCGGTCACGGCGCGGGGCGTTCGCTCCAGTGGCGGACCAGGTCCGGCACCGCCGTCTCGGCCATCCGGGTCAGGTGTCGCACGTGGTCCGGCTTCTGCGTGCCCGCATAGCCGCGGACATGGAGCGCCCCCTTGTGCGCCTCGGAGAGCTGGATGAACGGAGCGGGCCTGTCCGCGCTCGCCGGTCCGGCCACCTGATAAAGCGCCAGCGCGTCGGCGCTGCCGATCGGAGAGCGCTCGGCGCCCGCGAGCGCCAGGAGGGCGTCGGTGCTCTCGTGCGTCCCGGCGTAATCGCCGTTCGGGGTGATCTCCGAATGGGTGATCGACATGAGCTTCTCGCCGCTGGCCGCCTGCTGGGCGAAGCGCGAGAATGGCTTGAGGCGCTCCAGGTCCAGGCTGTGATCGATCGGCATGTAGCCGGTGTGGATGCCGTCCAGCAGCAGCACCGCGTCCACCTTATCGGCGAACGACGCCTGGTTCAGGAGCCCGCGCACCGCGCCGTAACCCGCGCTGAACGCCGAGAGCGCGATGCGCCGGAGCCGGGCGCCCCGCAGCCCGCGCGCCCGGAGCGCGGCCTCGGTCTTCGCGAGGAGCGCCGGCAGGTAAGAGCGGATCGAGAACCGGGTCTCGTAGGCCGCGGAGCTGATGCCGAGGTTGAGGATCATCACGACGGCGTTGAGGCCCGCCCGCTCGAACCCCGCCTCGACGACATCGTTGATGCCATGAAAATGGATGACCAGATCGTACTCGCCATCGGCCGAGGAGAACGACTCGGGGATCGTGACGATCCCATCGTGGATCGGGATCACGGCCGATCGATCGAGCGTCGCGTCGGCGCGGTCCTCCGGGGCGATGGCCGGGACGGCCGCCGGGGGGTTCGCATGCGCCGCCGCCGCCGGCGCTGCCGCCTTCGCCCGGGCCGGAGCGGCCGCCACCGCCGGGCGCAGGACGGCGGCCGCGGCCACGGCCGGCTGCATCGTGGAGCCCGCGCCGAGATCGAGGCTGGCCCCGCCGAGCCTCAGAAAGAAGACCGCTCCCACCGCCGCAGCGAGGCCCGCGCCCGCGCCCAGGGCGAACAGGCGCGCCGTGGAGCGTCGCGCCGGCGCCGTCACGACCGGAGCCGGCGCGCCGATCGGCATCGCAAGGCCGGAGAGGGAAGCGGGGGGACGACGGAAAATTAAAGTAGGCTCGTTATCGTCATCCAGGGAATCGCAAGCTAGATGGGCCTCCGCAGCGGGGCTCTCCGTAGGGGACATGCCGGCCATGATGCGAGGCATATGCCACACAGCGCAAGAGCCAATCTGGGCCGAAATCACGAAGGTAACCTCGCCCGGATGTGCGTCAAGGGGGCGGACAGGGTCCGACGTGGTCCATGGACGTGGTCAGTTCATTGCTCAGGGGACCACCGGATGTCCTCCCCCCGGCTGCGCGCGAGATCGCCACCTTCACGAGCCTGCGAACGCGCGGCCAAGGCGCGCCGGGCGAGCAGCGGGCCGTGTTGCGCCGCGTCATCGCGCCTGCCAGGCCGGCATGCGGGGGAAGCGTGCCTGTGCGCGGGCTGCGCGGTCGCCGGCTGCCCGTGGTGCTTCGTGAGCGCGCCCAGGATTCGTGTCCTTCGAGTCCTGTCTTCATGCCATCGCGCCTCGACACATCGCTCCTCGCTCGATCGGGACACGGTCGGATCGCCCATCACGGTCTCACCCGCTCTCGGGAGAGGCGCCCTCCTGGGCAATCCGCACGATCGCCGTGCCCTGGCGGGACCGGGAGAGGGCCTTCGGTCGCGGGTGCAGCGCGCAGGGCGCGCCACGGCCGGCCGCGCCGGGCCGCGCGCGATCGTCGGGCAAGCAGGTCCGGAGGCCGCGCGCCGGCGGGGTCAGCGATGCGTCTGCGACGTCGTCATCGCGGCGCGACGCTCTGAAAACCGGGTCGGGGCGCGGAGGCGGCGCACGTGTGCCTTGACATCGAGGGGGCGCCTCTGGATCTTCTGACCCCTCACCCCTACGAACACGGTCACCACGATGAGCACCTTCCCCCGCGTCTACGACGACAACACCCGGAGCATCGGCCGCACGCCGCTCGTCCGCGTCCGCCGCGTGACCGACGGCGCGCCCGCCACCGTCCTGGCGAAGATCGAGGGGCGCAACCCGGCCTACTCGGTCAAGTGCCGCATCGGCGCGGCCATGGTCTGGGACGCCGAGCAACGCGGGCTGCTCGGGCCCGGCAAGGCGATCGTCGAGGCCACCAGCGGCAACACCGGCATCGCGCTCGCCTTCGCCGCGGCCTCGCGCGGGCTCGAGTGCGTCCTCTGCATGCCCGAGACGATGAGCATGGAGCGGCGCAAGGTGCTCGTGGCCCTCGGGGCCAAGCTCATCCTGACCCCCGGCCCCCAGGGGATGAACGGCGCCATCGCCAAGGCCGAGGCCCTGGCCGCCTCCGATCCCGGCCGGTACGTGCTGATGCGGCAGTTCGAGAACCCCGCGAACCCGGCGATCCACGAGACCACCACCGGCGCGGAGATCTGGGAGGACACCGGCGGCAACGTCGATGTCCTCGTCTCGGGCGTGGGCACCGGCGGCACGCTCACCGGCGTCAGCCGCCATTTCGAGCGCGTCCGGGGCCGGCCGCTCCACTCCGTGGCGGTGGAGCCGGTCCACTCGCCGGTCATCTCGCAGACGCTCGCCGGCCAGCCGCTCACGCCGTCCGCGCACAAGATCCAGGGCCTCGGCGCGGGCTTCGTCCCGAAGAACCTCGATCTCTCGTTCGTGGACCAGGTGGAGACGGTCTCCAACGACGAGTCGATCGCCATGGCGCGGCGCCTCGGGCGCGAGGAGGGCATCCTCAGCGGCGTCTCCTGCGGCGCGGCGATGGTCGCGGCGAGCCGGCTCGCGCGCGACCCGAGGTGGGAGGGCAAGACCATCGTCGTCATCCTGCCCGACGCCGGCGAGCGCTACCTGTCCGGCCCCCTCTTCGAGGGCATGTTCACCGAGATCGAGAGCATGAAGGCGTCGTGAGGTCGACGTGGACGACAAGCGACATGCGCCCACCCCGGGGAGCGAGCTGCACGGCGTCGTCGAGGCGCTGATCGCGGGCTATCGGGAGGATACGCGCGGGCACCACATCAACAAGCGGTTCACGCCCTCGAGGCAGGAGATCATCGACATCGTCGATCTCCTCCTCCAGATCTTCTACCCGGGCTACAACGGGCGGCAGGACCTGTCGGACGAGGACCTGCTCTACCACGTGGGCACGCTGGTCTCGACGCTCCAGACCAAGCTGGAGCGGCAGATCGAGCGCTGCCTGTGCTTCCAGGACGAGACCGTGGCGGGCTGTCGCATCGACATCCCGAAGTGCCGGCAGCGCGGGCGCGACGTGGCGCATGCGTTCGTGGGCAAGCTGCCGGAGATCCGGCGGCGCCTGCTGCTCGACGTGCAGGCGGCCTACGACGGCGACCCCGCGGCGTCGTCGATGGACGAGATCATCCTCGCCTATCCGGGCCTGCTCGCGGTGACGGTGTACCGCGTGGCGCACGAGCTGTACCTGCTCGGCGTGCCGCTCATGCCCCGGATCATGAGCGAGTGGGCGCACACGCGGACGGGCGCCGACATCCACCCGGGCGCCAACATCGGCGACAGCTTCTTCATCGATCACGCCACCGGCGTGGTCATCGGCGAGACCACGGACATCGGCGCGCACGTCAAGCTCTACCAGGGCGTGACGCTCGGCGCCCTGTCGTTGCCGCAGCACTCGCGGGGCGCGCGCGGGCTGAAGCGCCACCCCACGGTCGAGGACCACGTCACCATCTACGCGAACGCCACGGTGCTCGGCGGCAAGACGGTGCTGGGGCAGGGGAGCGTGGTGGGCGGCTCGGTGTTCCTCACGAAGAGCGTGGCCGACGGCCAGCGCGTGGCGATCGAGGCGCCGAGGCTGCGCGTCGCCTCGCCGCCCCAGGGCTCGCCGACGGCGGGCGGCTCCGAGGCGGAGCCCGACGGCATCCTCGATTTCGACATCTAGGGTCGCGCGCCCCGCCGCGCCTCGGGCGCCGCGCGGATCATGGCGTGATGGATCGGCGAGCGCGGCGGGCAGCGCCCGGCGGGCGCGCCGCGCCCCGGCGTTGTCGCGCTCGCCATATTGACCGGACCCCACGCCTCATGGTTCTGTCGACGCGATGAAGCGCGCCTTTGACTTGTCTGTGGTTGGGCTCTCGCTCGCAGCGGCGGCCTGTGGACCGGGCCTGGAGCCCGAGGTGGTCGTGCACGCTCCCCGGCCCACCAGCTCGCCGGCGGCCAGCGCGAACGAGAGCAGCGGCGGGTGCCCGCCCATCGGCCACGCCGAGCCGCTCATCGTCGACTGGCTCACGACCCGCCGCTCCGACCTCGGGCTCGTCATGAAAGAGGGCGTCGCCGTCGTCTCGTACGACTGCTCGACGTTGCAGCTCCTCACCCAGTGCAAGCTCCCGGGCGCCTACTCCTACGCCGGCGTGGCCCGGAAGGAGGACGCGTTCCAGCTCGCCAACCCGGCGGAGATGCAGGCGAACGTGCCGTTCGGCGCCACGGCGATGAGCACCGCGATCGAGGGCGGCGGCGCGATCGACGTGGCGCTCGTGACGTCGGGGAAGCTGTCGACCACCCTCGCGGCCGCCTCGATGGACGACGCCGCGGGCAGCTGCACGGGCGCGACGCACTTCGTGCGCAGCGCGCACCTCGGGGCGTTCGCGACGGCGCCCGGCAGCCGGGGCGCGGCGCGGACGGTCGATCAGATCTTCGCGGCGGCGGCCGCGGCCGGCGCGTCGGGCCAGGGCGGCGCGACGAGCAAGGAAGGGGAGCTCGAGGCGTGCCGGAGCGCGAAGCCCGACGCGAAGGCGCCCGCCGAGCGGTGCCAGGGGCCGCTGCGCCTGGAGCTCGTCCCCCTGCTCGCGCGGCGGCCGGCCGCGGGCGAGCAGGGCGCGACGGTCCAGGCCGAGGAGGAGGAGCACCCGAGCCTGTCGGACCCGTGCCCGCACGGGACGGCGCGGAGCGGCGCCAAGTGCTCCCCGCGGGCGCTCGTGCCCGCGCACCTGTGCGATCCGGACGACTCGAGGGCGTGCACGGCCGAGTGCGACAAGGGCGATATCGGCAGCTGCTATCACCTCGCGTATCACTATCTCAGCGGCAAGGACCTCCCGCGCGACGACGCGAGGGCGGCGTCGCTGTTCGAGAAGGCCTGTGACGCCGGCGTCCCGCAGGCCTGTCACGCGAGGGCGAAGCAGCACATGCGCGATATCCTGAGCAACAAGGCGCCCGCGGACGCGGCGGGGCGGGCCAAGCTGCGAGAGCTCTCCGACAAGGCGTGTCAGCTCGGCGACGGCTGGGCGTGCTGGAGCGTGGCCGGGTGGTACCTCCGGGAGGGCACGCAGGCCGTCTTCCCGAAGGACCCGGCGCGCGCGATCGCGCTGCTCCGGCGCGGCTGCGACCTCGGGCACGGGCCGAGCTGCAGCTCCCTGGGCAACATGCTGGTCGACGGCAAGGTCGTGGCGAAGGACGTCGCGACGGCCGTGGGCGTGCTCCACCGCGCCTGCGACGGGGGCCGTGCGGAAGACTGCATGTTGCTCGGCGACATCCTCCGCAAGGGCCAGGGCGCCCCGAAGGACGGCGCGAAGGCGATCGCGGCCTACGAGCACGGCTGCAACCTGGGGGAGATGCGCGCCTGCAACGCCGTCGGCTCGGTCTACGCGGAGGGCGACGGCGTCCCGAGGGACGTCGCGAAGGCGTACGCGGCCTTCGCGAAGGGCTGTCCGGAGAAGGGCTTCGGCGCGGAGGCGTGCATGAGCCTCGCCGCGATGTACGAGAAGGGGACGGGCATTCCCAGGGACATGGCGCGCGCCGCGGCGCTCTACGAGAGGGTCTGCGGCACGGGCGGCTGCCTGCGCGCCGCGGAGATCTGGCAGCGCGGCGAGGGGGTGCCGGCCGATCCGGCGCGGGCGTTCTCGCTCTACGAGAAGGCCTGTGTGCAGTGGAGCGAGAAGCGGGCGTGCGACGCGTTCGGCCCGCTCCTGGAGGCGAAGGACAAGGAGCGGGCGCGGACCTTCTACGCGGACCAGTGCTCGCGGACGCAGGACAAGGCGGCGTGCGCGAGCCACAAGCGGCTCGGCGGCGGCGCGACCCGATAGCTCTGCGCCTGACGCCCTCCTGCCACGAGCCTGACGCGCGGAGCTGGAGCGGTTCCCGCCCGCTCCTGGTACACCGCCGCTCTAGTTCGAGCGGGTCGGCGTGTACCTGTAGAAGTTCTGCGCCCACTCGATGGTCCAGATCGTCGGCTCCACGTACACGTTCTTGTCCGCGCCCAGGACCATTCCCCGCTTCATCTTCGCCATCGCCGCCAGGAAGATGCGGCGGTCGTCTTCCATCCGCGGCCTCATCACGCTCGAGGGCGGGTACAGCTCCTTGACCTGCGCCACGGTCGCCGGGTCGTTGATCCACCCGTCGACCCCGTGCTCGCCCTTCGGGAGCCGCTCGCCGCCGGCGTCCAGCCAGTCGCGCAGGTCGTTGTTGCCGCGGTTCATGCCGTCCGTGTGGCAGCCGATGCACGAGCTGCCGGTGTTCAGGCGGCGGTCGTAGGTGGCGAAGCCCACCAGGCTGTTGATCTGCTGGTCCGAGGCGTTCCGCTGGAGGCGCGGATCACGCACGATGTTGACGAAGGCGTCGACGCGACGCTGGTTGAAGCCGCCCCACAGGGAGTACCCCTGCAGGCCGTTCGGCAGGCTCCAGATGACCTCCTCCGCGGACTGCTGGAGCCCGTCGGTCCCGGTGTAGTACCGGCAGTTCAAGAACTGCCCGCCGCCGTAGCTCGGCTGCCCATCGCACCCCGCGGGCTCCGAGCCGTACGGCTGCGCCAGGGTCGCGATGAAGCTGTAGCTCTGCGGTGTCACGCCGCCGCCGGTCCCGCTGATGAACTTCGGGATCGGGTGCGACCAGAACGGGAACCGGATCTGGCCCGCCTCGTACGCCTGTTCGATGGTCTGCACGTTGCCGTCGAGCTGCCCGGAGAAGACGTCCCACGTCTTCCAGTAGAACCCGCCGCTCCTGGTCCTGGCCCGCCAGTACATGCGGGCGTCGACCGTGATGGCCTGCTTGGTGAGCATGTACTCGTACGACTTCATGCCCTGATCCTTGATGACGCCGAGCTCGTTCTCGAGATCCTGCGCGTACCAGGGGATGGCCATGATCGCGTTGTACACGTCCGGGCGGGTCAGCGTATAGACGAGCTGGCTCGCCTCGATGTAGTCCGTCTTGAAGCCGTCGACGTTGGGCGGCAGCACCCCGCCGTCCGTGGCGCCCTCGACGTTGCCGGCGAGGACGCGCCCCCACACGAGCTTCGCGAACTCCGGATCTCTCTGGACCGTCGACGTGTAGTTGTACCTCTCCCGGAACGTGACGTCGGTGCCGACCGGCTCACCCAGGTAGTTGACGGTCGTCCTCCCGAAGAAGACGTCGTCGTCCGAGCCGCCGAAGTGGAGCTTCTTGACGCCCTTGTTGTAGCCCCAGTAGTCGCGGGTATCGAAGCGGTAGACGATGCCCTTTCCGTTGATGTCCACCGGGTTCACGATCACGGGCGCCCAGCGCGCGGTCGAGTTCAGGGCCTTCGACAGGCCCACGCGGGCCACGTTCAGCTCCTCGGCGGAGACGCCGGCGTTGTGGATCTCGTGCAGCGAGGCGTACTTGATGAACTCCGCGTCGGCCGGCTGGACGTTGGCGGCCCTGTCCGCCGCGATCCACTGATTGACCTCGCTCTCGGAGATCTTCTGGCTGGCCGCCACCGGGCGCGGCGTCTGCGGAAGCCTCGGCGTGACGGCGTTGGCCCACGCCTGGACCGCGGAGAGCATCTGCGCGTTGGCGTCCCTGCAGTCCCTCCCGAAGCAGTTGTGCCGGTCGATCCCCATCCGGACGACGAGCTTGGAGTCCGCCGGCTTCCTGAAGTTCACGCGCGTGAGCGCGTACTCATGGGCCAGCGCCGGATCGGCGTCGGCGTGGATGGGCGCCTGCCCCTTGCCGGACGTGCTGTGGCAGCCCGAGCAGTTCTCGCGCAGCAGCGGGTAGACCGTGCTCTGGAAGGCCGCCAGCGACGCTTCCATGTCGAAGCTCATGTCTCTATCGAGGCAGACGGCCTCGACGTTGTAGCCGCCCTTGCCGTTCGGGAGCTGGCTATAGCCGAGCTCGCACCCTGCCGCCGGGGCGACCCCCACATCCCCCTCGCCAGCAGGAGCGCCGCCGGAGCCGCCCGCGCCGCCGGAGCCGCCCGCGCCGCCGGAGCCGCCCGCGCCGCCGGAGCCGCCCGCGCCGCCGGAGCCGCCCGCGCCGCCGGAGCCGCCCGCGCCGCCCGCGCCGGTGGTCGAGCTACTCGAGCTGGTCGAGCTGCTCGAGCTGCTCGTGGTGCTCGAGCTGGTCGTGGTGCTCGAGCCGCTCTCCGCGATCCTGAGCGAGAACTTCTGGTTGTCGCCGTTCGCCCAGCTCCACTGAATGATGGCGGCGCCGTCGTCCGTCCGCCGGTCCTTGACGTCGAGCACCCTGCCGCTGCTGCGGACCGTGATCCGCTGGACGTCGCTCGACACGTCCATGAACGAAAATTGCTGGCTCGTGCTGTTGCCGCAGCTGGACTGGACGATGGCGGCGCCGTTCTGCGTCGACCCGCCGCTGACCCCCAGGCAGAGCCCGCTGTTCACGTTTCGCAGCCGGTAATACGCGCTACCCCATCCGCCGCCCCATCCGCCCCATCCGCTCGAGGCGAGCTCCGCGCGAAACTGCTGCCTCGCGCTGCCGTTGCAGGTCGCGATCTGCGCCGGCGCCGAGCTCCCATCCCCGACCTGCACGCATCGCTGGCTCTGGAGGCCGACGATCGTGTAGAGCGCGTTCGTGTCGATCGTGATGCCCCCCTCGAGCTCGCCCCCGTCCTCGCTGTCGGACGCGTCCGGAGCGACGCACGACGCGGCGAGCAGGCTCGTCGCGGTAAGCAAGATGCGCCTGAATGCGAATCTCATGTGGTTCTCCTGTTTCAGTTAAGGAATAAAAGCCGCTCTGCCCACAGCTCGACGCTGCCCTCGCGTTGAAGGCTGGCCCTCGCGTTGACTCGCGTTGACTCGCGTTGACTCGCGTTGACTCGCGTTGATCGGAGCGCTCGCCGCGCGATGAAGGCCTCCAGGGACCGGCCGCTCTCTGGCCGGCGTCCTGCTGGTGAATCTCAATCACGAGTGCGCGGAGCCGGAAGATCGTTCCGTGTGCGGTCAGGCACTGCGACGATGGTAAGTCTTATTCCAAACCAGCTAGCCAGTCAAGACAGTCGTGCACTTTGTGGGCCGACCTGACTATTACGGGGTCACGACAATGGCAATGGTGATGTCTGGTGGCGCAATATCCGACATGGCCCCAAGCCTCGACGGGCCCCGTCACCCGGCGAGCTGCGCCGGGTTGAACCGGTTCAGTGATCTAGTCTTGTCCGATTTTGACATGCCGTGTTGCCCGCTGGATCAACCGATGCCCAGGCTTCGCCGCGCGTGGATTCTTTCAGAATTCCAGCCTGATCGGTCCTCCGAGACGTCCCAGGCGGGACATGGAGCATCGAACGGGTTGAAACCACGAGAGATGAGAGAGAATTGAACCACAGAGGCACAGAGGGCACCGAGAGGAGAGTTGTTTTTTTCTTTCTCTCCTCTGTGCTCTCTGCGCCTCTATGGTTATTGGTCTGAGCTCGACCCGATCGGTGCTCTAGAACAGCTTCAGCTGCCGCGCGGCGGCCGCGCGCGGCCTCGCCTCCGGGGCCGGATCGAGCCGCGTGAGCAGCCGCTCCTCGATCTCGCGCACGAACGGCGAGGCCTCGGCCTCCACGACCTTGCCGTGTCGCGCGCGCGTGCGGGCGCGGGTGAGGAACAGCCGCTCTCGCGCCCGCGTCATGCCGACATAGAAGAGCCGGCGCTCCTCGGCGACGTCCGGTTCGCCCCGGCCGGGGAAGCGGAGCGGGAGCAGGCCGTCCTCGCACCCCACCAGGAAGACCACGCGGAACTCGAGGCCCTTGGCCGCGTGCAGCGTGAGCAGCGAGATGCGGTCGGCCCGCGGGTCCCACGCGTCGACCTCGGAGCACAGCGAGAGATCGATCTGGAAGCGATCGAGGTCCGCGCCGCAGCGCTCCGCGAGCGGCAGGAGGAGCGTGAGCGCCGCGTCCACGTCGGCCTCGCCGAGGGGCAGCGCCGCGCCGGCGCCGCCCTCCGCGGCCCCGGCCTCCGCGGGCGGCGCCTCGGCCGGACCGGGCTGCGCCACCTCCTCGCGGAGCCGCGCCGCGGCCCCCTTGAGCCGCGCGGCGAGCGGCCCCGGCGGCGTGTCCGCCAGCGCCCGCGCGAGCGCCTCGGAGGCCGCGCGCTCCGCGACGCGGCGCTCGGAGCGCTGCTGGAACGGCATGCCCGAGCGGGAGAGCGCCTCCCGGAGCGGCTCGGCCTGCGCCTCGGTCCGGTAGAGCACCGCGAAGTCCGAGAAGGCGTGATCGCCGCCCGCGAGCGGCGCCGAGACCCGGCCGCTGTCCATCGAGAAGAACGTGGAGCCGCCGATCATCCGCTCGATCGTGTGGACCACGTGCTCGGCCTCGGCGCGCTCCGTGGGCGCCTCGTGCACGGCGATGCGCTCCGCGCCCGCCGCGGTCGGCACGAGCTCTCGCGCGCCGAGCGTCGGCGAGGGCGCGATGACCTGGAGCGCCGCCTCCACGATGGGGCGCGCGGAGCGGTAGTTCCGCTTCAGGCGCACCACGCGCGCGCCCGGGAAATCGTGCTGGAAGCGGAAGAAGCAGCCCACGTCCGCGCCGCGAAAGCCGTAGATGGCCTGATCCGGGTCGCCGATGGAGCAACGAGAGGCCGAGCGCGTGAAAGGTCATGGCGGGCACGCGGCCGCCGGCCTCGCCGAGGAGCGCGCCGAGCCGCTCCCGCATCTCGTCAGCGGCGCGGCGGGTGAAGGTGATCGCGAGGCACTGCTCCGGCGGCACGCCGCGGTCGAGCACGAGGTGGGCGATCCGGTGCGTCAGCGTGCGCGTCTTGCCGGTGCCGGGCCCCGCGAGCAGGAGCAGCGCGCCCTCGTCGACCTCGGCCGCGGCCCGCTGCTCCGGGTCGAGCGCGTCGAGCAGCGCCGGGCCGCCCGGCGAGGGCGCCACGGGCGGCGCGCCGCGGGGAGCGTCGCCCACCGGCTCGGGCGGGGGCTCGGCGGGAGACGGGGCGCGGCGGCCACGGGGGCGCGACCCGGCCGGCGGGGGTGAGCTCCCGGGCGAGCGCGGCCCGGCGCGGGGCGGCACGGGCGCCGCGGGCTCCGGCGGGAAGAGGAGCCCGCCCCCGCGGCGGCGCTGCAGCTCGCCGGGCTCGAAGACCCGGATCACGCCGTACTCGCCGTCGTAGCCCGCGTCGCGGATCACGCGCCCCTCGCGCATCCGCGCGATCGCCTCGGAGAGGAGGGGCGTCCCTGCGCGCTCGATCTCGTCGAGCGGCGCCTCGCCGAGGAGGAACAGCTCGGGGCCGAGCCGCGAGAGCGCCGCGTCGTAGCTCCGCTGGACCGCCTTGCTGGAGGCGCTCACGCCGTGGAGCTCGGCCAGCACCTCGGGCAGCGGCACCAGGTTGCGGAACGCGCTCGCGCCCTCGGGCCGCGCCCCTTCCTCGCGATCGGCGAGCTCCTCGACCCGGTGCAGCACCCCGACCGTGACCGGGTGCCCGCACACGGGGCAGGCGAGGGAGCGCGCCCGCGCCTCCGCCGGCGAGAGCACGACATTGCATTTGCGGTGGCCGTCGAGGTGGTATTTCCCCTCTTCCGGGAAGAACTCCACGGTGCCGCCGAAGCCCTGTCCGGTCTCCAGGGCGCGCCGGATCGCGAAGTAATCGAGCGGCGTGTCGAAGGCCGTGGCCTCGCGGCCGAGCTTGCCGGGCGAGTGCGCGTCCGAGCTGGAGACGAGCCGGTAGCGATCGAGCCCGGAGATGCGCCAGTTCATCGCGGGATCGGACGAGAGCCCCGTCTCGACCGCGAAGATGTGCGGCGCGAGATCGCCATAGCACTCCTCGACCGCGTCGAAGCCGGCCTTGGCGCCCAGCACCGAGAACCAGGGGGTCCAGATGTGCGCCGGCACGAGGTAGGAGCCCTCGCCCGACTCCAGCACGATCTCGAGCAGGTGGCGCGAGTCGAGCCCCAGGATCGGCCGCCCGTCGGCGCTCAGGTTGCCGATCTTCGAGAGCGCGCGGACGATGCGATCGGCGGCCTCGAAGTCGGGCGCATAGAGGAGATGATGGATCTTCCGCGTCCGGTCTCCCTTCTTGTAGATCGTGGAGATCTCCACCGACAGGACGAAGCGGGGCGCCCCGCGGCACGCCCCGGGGAGCCGCTCCGAGACGGCGCGGGCGAGGTCGTCCCGCAGGCGGAACAGCCCGGGCTCGGCCGGTACGAGGCTCTCCCGGAGCTCGGCCATCCATGCGGGGTGGGTGAAGTCCCCCGTGCCGATCACCGCGATGCCCTTGCGCTGAGCCCAGTAACAGAGATGCGCGAGATCGCAATCGCTGCTCGTCGCGCGGGAGTACTTCGAATGCACGTGGAGATCGGCGTAGAAGCGCATGTCGTGGGCCGCGGTTCCTATCGAGAACTTCCTCGCGGCGTCAATCGCAGATTCCGGCGATCTTCGCGAAATTTGGCCGGAAAATTCGACGCGCCGAACGTAAAGACACTCGACGCGAAAAAGGTGATGTGACGCGGCAAAATGATCGTGCTCGACGTAATGTGTTGCGGCGCGTGCGTGTCGATGGGCTCGCCTGGAGTCCTGGCCGATGTGTTGCGGCGCGTGCGTGTCGATGGGCTCGCCTGGAGTCCTGGAGGAGTCCTGACTGCGTCGCTGCGTCGCTGCGTCGCTGCGTCGCTGCGTGGAGGGTGCAGGCAGTCGCGTCCTCACACCATGCCCCCGCGCATCCCACATGAGGCGGTCGCCGGAGGATCTTCACAGTGACGTGGTCCCAGAAGAAAGCTCGATTACGATGCTCCGCCGGTCATGCCCTGCGCTTGCGTCCGAGCTGCGCTGGAGGCTATCCTGGCGAGCCCAGGGGCCCTCCGCTGCCGTCGAGAGGCGCAGGGCCCCGTGACCTCGCTCCGTGCAATCGCCCTGGCCCCTCTCCGTCGTCGCCCTGACTCCATCAGCTTGCGGTGCCGTTCGATGGCGCATGCAGGGCGCAGAGCGGCTCACGGTCATCGTCAAAGCGACGTTCGCCCTGGTCCACGACAGGAGCGCCGAGCTCGCCCCGCCGGACGAGCTGGTCCGCACCGATCAGCTTCGAGGGGGGCGGGGCAGCCTGGAAGAGGCGTGTGAGACGGCGCCCTACCTGCCGGGCGCCGGGGTCCTCGTGCGCGGGCACGCCTGCGCGCCGGCGGGAAAGACCGTGACGGCGCTCCCGGTGCGGGTCGCGCTGTTCCGCAAGGACCGCTGGATCCTCAACAAGGTCCTTCATGTCTTCGGCGACTACACGCGAGAGGCGCCGAGCCCGCGCCCGTTCAGCCGGATGCCGATCGTGTACGAGCGCGCGTATGGCGGCCCGCGCGTCGACATGAACCCGGTGGGCGTGGGCGCCGACGCGGCGCTGCCGAACATCGTCGATCCTGCCGATCCGACGCGGCCGGCGGGCCTCGGCCCGGTCGCGAGGCACTGGGCCCCGAGGCGGCATTTCCTCGGGCGGGATCGGACGATCGACCCCCTGTCCCCGGAGCTCGATACCAGCTTCGATTTCCGGTACTTCCACGCGGCGCCCGCGGACCAGCAGATCGCCTTTCTCCGCGGCGATGAGTGGATCTTCCTGGAGGGCCTGCACCCGCATTGCCCGTGGCTCCGGTCCAGCCTGCCCTCGGCCCGCGGGCTCGCGCGGCTCTACCGGTCCGGATCGGCGGGCGAGGACCAGGGGCAGCCGGTCGAGCTCGTGGCCGACACGCTGACCCTCGACGCGGACCGGCTGCGCTGCTCGCTGATCTGGCGGGGGAGCGTCGCGCTCGCGCCGGGCGACACGCTGGCCCGCATGCGCGTGGTCGCGGGCGTCGAGCTGCCGGGGCGGCCCCTCGCGTGGCCCTCCGCGGCGGCCGGTCCCCCTCCGTCCCAGGGCAGGCCCGGCGCGCCGGGCCTCGCCGGAGGAGCGCCGGAGGCCGGGAGGGGCCCTGTCATCGAGGACGAGGACACGGCCGACTCCCAGGATGGCGTCGGCCCGGGGATCCAGCCGCTGGCGCCGTTCGCGCTCGCCGAGCCCGGGAGCGGGCCCGCCCCTCGGACCACGGCGATCCCTGGAGCGCCCTGGAGCGGTCATCCGCGGCCGACGCCGCCGCGCCCGCCGTCCCCCCGGGCCATGGTGACGCTGGTGGACGCGTCGGCCGGCGCGGCGGGGCCGCCGGCGCCGCCGTCGCATCCGCCGTTCCGCGCCATGGTGACGCTGGTGGACGCGCCGGCCGGCGCGGCGGGGAACGGCGCGGTGAGCCACTTCGCACCGGAGCTCGAGGCGGTGCTCACCGGGATCGGCGACCTCGCCGGGCCGTCACGGCGCCGCGCGGGGGAGCCTGCCCCACCACCGTCGCCCCTGCCGTTCGCGCCCGCGCCCACGCCGCCGCCGCGGGTCGAGCCTCCCGCGGGCTCCGTGCCGTTCGCGATGCCGTTCACCCGCCCCGGGATCACGCCCTCGCCGCACCCGGGCGACGTTCCCGGGGCGCCCGCGCCGGCAGGAGCGACGTCGCCCGCGCCTCCCGGCGAGCAGCGCGCCGCGATGGACGCGCCGCGTCCGTCGCGCGCCGCGGAGCCCAGCGTCCGGTCCGAGCCCGCCGCGTCCGCGGGCGGCGCCGCCCCCGCGAGCAGCGCCGCCCCCGCGAGCAGCGCCGCCCCCGCGAGCAGCGCCGTGCCCGCTAGCAGCGCCGCCCCTGTGAGCAACGCCGCCCCCGCGAGCAGCGCCGCGCCCGCTAGCAGCGCCGCGCCCGCTAGCAGCGCCGCCCCCGCGAGCAGCGCCGCCCCCGCGAGCAGCGCCGCGTATTCCGTCCCGGGGTCCGAGCCGGAGGCCCGGGGACTGCGCGCGACGCTGCTCGCTCGTCTCAGGAGCGGTCAGCCGCTCCACGACCTGGAGCTCGCGGGGGTCGAGCTCGACGGCATCGACTTCAGCGGCGCCTCGCTCGAGCGCCTGAACCTCGCCGGCTCGACGCTCACCCGGTGCAACTTCGCCTCGGCGCGCCTCTCCGGCGCGAACATGAGCGGCGCGGACCTGACGGGCGCGTGCTTCCACGAGGCCGACCTGACGCGCGCCGACCTCTCCCGCGCCACGCTCGACCGGGCGCGGCTCTCCTCCGCGCTCCTCAGGAACGCCGACCTCGCGTTCGCGAGGGGCTCGCACGCGAGCTTCGAGGGCGCGTCGCTGGAGGGCGCCGACCTCCGGCAGGCGCGCCTCGTCGAGGCCGTCTTCGACCGGGCGTGCCTCGCGGACATCAACGGGAGCAAGGCCGATATCTCGCGATCGAGCCTCGCGCGCGCCAACCTCGCCGGCGCCATCCTGCGCGCGGCGAAGCTCAAGGAGGCGAGTCTGCCCTGCGCCAACGTCGAGGGCGCCGATCTGCGCGACGCGGATCTCGCGGGCGCCAACGTCTATGGCGTCAAGCTCGCGAGCGCGAGATCGAGCGGCGCGATCCTCCGCGCCCTCGTCGAGATCCCACCCGCGGAACACGGCATCAATCCGTCTTCAGGAGGTTGACCGGCTGACGGATTTGCGTCTAGTTCTATCCTCGGGCTCTCTCGGGACGGCTCGCGGACGACTCTCCTCGAGGCACCCGATGTGTGCCGTCGAACAACGCAGGAAAGGCCATGGACGACCTCATCAAAATCTCCTCGGGCGCGCTCCCCAGCTCCACGCGCGTCGTCGGATTCCGCGGCGTCGAGGCCATCTCGCGCCCGTACCAGATCGACATCTACCTCCTGCTCCAGGGCGAGGACGCGGAGTCGTTGGACCTCTCCGACGCCATCGGGGCCAGGGCCTCGCTCGCGCTCGACTGGCTCACGGACAACCGCCCTCCCTTCGTCTTCGCCGGCGTCCTCGCGACCCTCGGCGTGCTGCACGAGCTCGACGGCCGCTCGCTGCTCCGCGCGGTGCTCGTGCCGAAGCTCTGGCTGCTCGGCCTCTCCAGGCACAGCCGCATCTTCACGAAGCAGACGTTCCCCGACGTCATGAAGGCCGTCCTCGAGGAGAACGGCATCGGACCTGACGAGTACGAGATGCGCCTCGGCAGCTATGACGTCGAGGAGCACATCTGCCAGTACCGGGAGAGCGACCTCGATTTCCTCTCGCGGTGGATGGAGCGCGAGGGCATCTTCTACTTCTTCGAGCACTCGCCGGACGGCGACAAGGTCGTCTTCTGCGACGCCAAGGCGTACGAGGAGGACCCGATCGGCGCGCCCGTCCGCTACCACCCGCAGGTCGGGCACGACGTGAGCGCGGGCATGTCGCTCCGCACCTTCACCAGCCAGCACACGACGCTCCCGGCGGCGATCAAGCTCAAGGACTACGACTACGCGCGGCCGAACCTGAACGTCGCCGGCGCCGCGCGCGTGTCGCCGAACGGCGCGGGGGAGGTGAGCCTCTACGGCGAGCGCTTCTTCACGCCGGCGGCGGGCGAGCGGCTCGCCAGGATCCGCGCCGAGGAGATGCTGGCGCGGCAGGTGGTCTACCGGGCGTCGGGGACGCGGCTGCACCTCCGGCCCGGCTACACGTTCGAGCTCGACGACCACCCGCGCGCCGCGTTCAACGCGAGATACCTCACCATCGAGGCGCACCACTACGGCAACCAGCTCGCCGGGACCACCATGTACCGCGAGATGCTCGATCTGCCGCACGAGGATGTTTATTTCGTCGAGCTCACCGCCATCCCCGCGAAGACGCAGATGCGCGCGGAGTCGCGCACGCCGTGGCCGCGCATCTACGGTTACGAGAACGGCACCGTGGACGGGCCCGCGGAGAGCGAGTACGCGCAGATCGACGATCTCGGCCGCTACAACGTGAAGTTCAAGTTCGACGAGAGCAACCTGAAGAGCGGGAAGGCGTCGACCTTCGTGCGCATGATGCAGCCGCACGGCGGCGGCATCGAGGGCTTTCACTTCCCGCTCCGCCGGGGGACGGAGGTGGTGCTCAGCTTCCTCGGCGGCGACCCCGACCGGCCGGTCATCTCGGGCGTCGTGCCGAACGCGCTCACGCCGAGCCCGATCACGAGCGGCAACCACACGAGGAACGTCATCCAGACGGGCGGGCGCAACCGGCTCGAGCTCGAGGACCGGGCGGGGCAGCAGCGCGTCACGCTCTCGACGCCGTACTCGAACACGTACCTGCGCATGGGCGCGCCGAACGACGATCACGAGCTCATCGTGAAGACGGACGACAACACGCTGCTCGACGCGGGCAAGAACTTCGACCAGACCGTGGGCCTGAACGGCGGCGGCACCTGGAACGCCACGATCAAGGACAGCTGGATCACCCACGTGCAGTCCGGGATCCACGAGCTCTTCGTCGAGTCCGGCACCTCGTACACCGAGATCGAGGGCGACACGTGGCTCCACGTGCTGACTGGCAACCTGTTCACCGACGTCGACACGGGCACGATGATCACCAACGTCGAGGGAGACACCACGACGACGGTGAAGACCGGCAATTACACGGTGAACATCGACACCGGGAACACGACCGTCACCACCAAGTCCGGAGACACCCTGGTCGACACGCAGTCCGGGACCACGACCATCAAGAGCCAGGGCAAGATGACGCTGGAGACCCAGGACCAGTGCGAGGTCAGGGTCAAGAGCAACATGATGCAATACGTCGACGGCAACATGGTGGGGGAGATCAAGGGCGCGGCCCAGCTCACGACCCACGGACCCTTCCAGAAGCTCTACAACTCGAACAACGTCAACGTCACGGGCGGGTTCAAGTCGGACACGTTCCTCGGCCTGTCGAACACCAACGCCATCGGCGCCAGCATCGCCACCTTCGTCGGCGCGAAGGCGACGCTGGAGCTCTCCGCGGCCTTCACGGCGACCTACGCGGCCAAGCTCGACATCGCGGGCGGCGTGGCGCTGGCGTTCAAGTGGGGCGCCTCGCTCGCGATCAACAGCGCTGTCGAGCTCACCGTGAAGCCGACGTCCATCGAGACGGGCGCGGCGAAGATCTCCCAGCTCCCGACGCGGCTCGCGATGTGCGCGCTGCGCTACCACCTCTCCGGCGTCCATGTGCTCAGCTGAGGGAGCGAGCAGGGGCCGTTGTTCGATGAGCCCGACCTTGACCGCCGGCCCTCGCGGGCAGGCTCTATAGCTCACCGCCTGTGAGCTCGAAGGGAAAATCGCGCAGCGACATGGGTACAATCATCGCTCTCACCGCCATCCTCGTGCCGCTGCTCGTCGTGGGGATGGTCCTCTTCTTCGTGTTCCGCCGGGAGAACGCCCAGGTCGACGCGATGAAGAGCCGGATGGCCGAGCTGGACTCCAGGATGGCCCGCGCGAGCCTCGCCCAGGCCACGGTGGTCTCGAGCCGGACGCGCGGCACCTTCCAGGACGGATCCATGGCGTTCGTCGACCTCCGGCTGGAGGTGCAGCCGCCCGGCGGGGCCCCCTACCTCGCGAACACGGAGTGGGAGCTGAACATCAGCTCCATGTCGATGGTGGAGCCGGGGAAGAGCGTCGCCGTCAAGATCGACGGCGAGGATCCCGAGATCATCTACCCCAACGTGAGCTGGGCCAGGCTGTCTCGCACGTTCATCGCGCGTGGCGTGAAGAAGAGCAAGCGGTGAGCGCGTTCCCGCCGACAGATGGGCATCGCCGCGACGATCAACGCAGCCATCGAGCTTGCGGCGGAGGGCGCGCAGGCCAGACAGTATGGCACGGTCGTCAACGTGGTCGGGAACAGGCCCCTGGGCCAGCTCGTCAAGCCCGAAAGGCCTGGTACACATATCCTGGGTGTAACTCCTCGGGGCCAGCATGAGTGAAGAGATCGCCGTCGGGCTGGCTATCGCGATACCGGCGCTCGCCATGCTCTATATGCTGGGCGATTTCGCCTGGCGGTTCGTCAAACCGTCACTGGCCGTACGTCGCCTCGAGGCCCGCGCTGCCGCAGGGGACCCCGAAGCCAGGGCGCGGCTCGCGCGCGCCGATGGCCTCCGCGAGGCGGCCCGCCGGGCGATGGGCGGCGAGGACCCGGATCGCAAGCGGATCCTCGCCAGCGGGCGCGCCGCGCGCGCGACCATCGCCGAGGTGCGCCCCACAGGCCTGAAGGTTTCGGCCAGCGCCGTGCCCATGCGGATCGTGGAGGTCGATCTCGACCTCGACGAGGGCTCGGGTCAGCGGGTGACGGTGTGTGACGCGGTGAGCGAGATCCATCTCGGCCGGTTGCTGAAAGGCGCCTCGGTCCCCGTGCGCGTCGACCCTTTGAGCGCGGACCGCGTCGTGGTCCTCTGGGACACTCTCTAAGCGGAGACACTGGATTTCCTGTGCGCGTCATCAAGCCCCAACGCATCTCCATCCTGCAGCGCGTGTTCGAGCTGCGGCAGCAGCGCTACCTGGCGCTCGGCCTCACGGCGTACGTCCCGCTCGACGCGCCCGAGCTCCCGCTCCCCGAGATCTCGATGTGGCAGGAGATCCCGAGGCAGCTCGGCAAGGACGCCGCGCTCGACGAGGGGCTGCCGAAGCCCCGGGGCGAGGTCCTCGCCTTCGGCAAGGCGTTCGCGCCGGGCGGCAAGCCGCGCCCGGCGTTCCGGGCGCGCGTCCAGGTCGGCCCCGTCGACAAGGCCGTGTACGTCGTCGGCAAGCGGCGCTGGGAGCTCGGCGGGCCGAGCGAGCCCGAGCCGCTCACCGAGCTCCCCCTCGGCTGGGACAAGGCGTTCGGCGGGCCGGGCTTCGCCGCGAACCCCGTCGGGACGGGGTTCGCGCCGGCCGAGGAGAACGGCAAGAAGATCCACCTGCTCCCGCAGATCGAGCACCCGAAGCACCTCATCACCTCGCCGGGCGACCGGCCGCCCCCCGCGGGGTTCGGCCCCCTCGACCCCACCTGGCCCGAGCGCCAGTCGAAGCTCGGCACGTACGACGCGGCCTGGCTCGAGAACGACTTCCCCGGCTTCGCCCGCGACCTCGACCCGGAGTACTTCATGGTCGCGCCCCCCGATCAGCGCCTGCCCGGCTTCTTCCAGGGCGGGGAGCCGATCGCGCTCGAGCACCTCCACCCCGAGCAGGCCACGCTGACGGGCCGCGTGACGGAGCTCGTCGCGCGCTGCTTCGTGACGCGGGCCTCGCGCGAGGACGCGCTCGAGGAGGTCGCGACCCGGCTCGAGACGCTCGTGCTCCTGCCCAACGTCCGGCGCATGATCGCGATCTTCCGCGGCACCCTGCGCGTCGAGGAGGACGACGCGCGCGACGTGAAGTGCCTGCTCGCCGCGCTCGAGCGCCGGGGCGCCCCCCGGCCGAAGGAGCACTACGACGCCGTCTTCGCCCAGCGCCTCGACAAGAAGAAGGGCCACCTCGTCGCCCTGCGCGACCGCGACCTGCTCCCGGAGCCGGACCCCGACGCCCCCGCGCTGCCGGACGAGAAGATCGGCGACATGGAAGACCTCCTGCGCCGCGAGGGCGTGCTGGAGCGGAGGTCGCGCGAGCGATCGCAGCGCGAGCTCGACAAGGCCCGCATGTCCGTGCGGGTGCTCGGGCTCGATCCGGACGAGAAGGGTATCCCGCGGGAGCTGCCGAAGGAGGAGCCGCCGCCGACGCTCGACGAGCTGCCCGAGTACATGGAGCGCGTCGAGGCCGAGGCCGCCCGCATCGAGGCCGAGGCCAAGGTCAAGCAGGAGGAGGCGCTCGCCGAGGCGCGAAAGAACCTCGCCGAGCACGGCGTCGACCTCGACGAGGTCATCGAGCGATCGAGGCGCGAGGCGGGCGGGCCGCCCAGGTTCCGCGCGGACGAGCACCTCGCCCGCATGCGGGAGACCGCCGAGGCCGGCCGCGCGCTCGGCGCCCCGATGGACGCGCTCGAGGCCCAGATCGAGGATCCGGCCTTCCTCGCCAAGCTGCGCAAGCTCGAGGAGGCCCAGCTCCACGGCTACCGGCTGGCCGCGCACCACATGGCGCCCGCCGCGATCCCGGACGACGCCGCGCAGCGCGACCTCCGCGCGCGCGTCTCGGCCGCGCGCGCGTCCGGCGCCCCGATGACCGGCTGGGACCTCACCGGCGCCGACCTCCGCGGGCTCGACCTGTCCGGGGCCGTCCTGCGCGAGGCGCTCCTCGAGCGCGCGGACCTGCGCGGCTGCGCGCTCGCCGGCGCGGATCTGACGGGCGCGGTGCTGGTGCGCGCCAACCTCGAGGGCGCCCGCCTCGAGGGCGTCTGCCTCGAGGGCGCGAACCTCGGCGAGGTCGTGGCGCGCGACGCCGACCTCGGGGGCGCCCGCCTCGCCCGGGCGATCCTGCAGCGCGGCGAGCTCGCGGGCGCGCGCTTCGCCCGCGCCGACCTGCGCGGCGCCGACCTGTTCGAGGCGCGCCTCCCGCGCGGCGATCTCGCGGACGCCCTCGCGGACGAGGTCCTCTTCTACGAGTGCGACCTCGAGGGGGCGCGCCTCGATCGCGCGAGCCTGCGCAAGGCGACGTTCTTCCGGTGCCGCATGGCCGGCGCGAGCCTCGCGGACGCCGTGCTGGAGGGCGCGGCGCTCGTCGAGGCGGACGCCGAGGGCGCCTCTTTCCGGGGCGCCCGCGCGAACAACCTGCGCCTCGTCCAGGCGTGCCGGCTCGGCAAGGCCGACTTCTCGGGCGCGGAGCTCGCGCTCGCGACGCTGCGCGGCGCCTCGATGCGCGGCGCCGGGCTGACCCGCGTCCGGGCCGACGGCTGCGACCTCAGCGAGTCGGACCTCACGGGGGCGCGCCTCGATCGCGCGAGCCTCCAGGGCGCGCGGCTGATGCGCACGGATCTCGGCGACGCCGAGCTGCCCGACGCGAACCTGATGGAGGCGATGCTGCAAGGCGCGAGGGTGCACGGCGCCTCGTTCCTCCGGGCCAACCTGTTCCGCGCGAACCTGACGGGCGCCGAGGGCGACGCGCGCACGAGCTTCAAGGACGCCCACGTCGTCCGGACCCTGTTCCCGAGGCGAAAGCGATGACCAAGGACGATCTGCTCGCGCGCATCGCGAGCGCGGAGCCCGTGGCCGACGAGGACCTCGCGGGCGCGGACCTCTCGGGCGCGGACCTCTCGGGCGCGGTGCTCGAGCGCGTCTCGTTCCGGGGGGCCGACCTGACCTCCGCGAAGCTCCACGAGTCCGTCTTCTCGGACTGTCATTTCGAGGGGGCGCGGCTCGGGGGCGCGCGCCTCCGCCACGGGGTGTGGGACCGGTGCACGTTCCTCGCGGCCGACCTGCGCGACGCCGATCTGATCGGCGCGAGCCTGGTCGAGTGCGACCTGTCGCGCGCCTCGCTCGACGGCGCCGACCTGACCATCGCGAGCCTGGTCAAGCCGCGCCTCGAGGAGGCGAGCCTGTCGCGGGCGAACCTCGACCGCGCCGCGGTCGTCGACGCCGAGCTCGCCCGGGCGAGCTTCGAGGGCGCGACCCTGCTCCAGACCGTGCTCCTCAAGGCCGATCTGTCGACCGTGACCCTGCGCGGCGCGCGCCTCGAGCGGGCGATGCTGATCGGGGGCAAGCTCGTCGGCCAGGATCTCTCGGGCATGGATCTCACGCTCGCGCAGCTCATGGAGGTCGACCTCACCGGCTGCGACCTCCGCGGCGCGCGGCTGGTGCAGACGAACTTCAAGGGGGCCACCCTCGCCGGCGCGAAGCTCGACGAGGCGAACCTCGAGCGGGCCCTGCTCGCCGAGGCCTGCCTGTCGAGCGCGACGCTCCGGAAGGCGAAGGTCGACCAGGCGCTCTTCGTCAAGGCGCGGCTCGACGGCGCGAGCCTCGAGGGCGCGAGCGCGTACCAGGCCATCTTCAAGGGCGCGAGCTGCCTCGGCGCGACGTTCGCCGGCGCCGATCTGACGTACGCCGACTTCTCGTACGCGGACCTCGCGAACGCCGATTTCTCGCACTGCAAGCTGTTCCGCGCGCGCTTCCACAGGACGCGCGAGCAGGACACGCGATTCTCGAGCCGGTCCGCGGCGCTCGGCGACGACGAGGAGCTGAGCGAGGCGGAGCGGCGCTCGGAGAGCCGGTAGGGTCAGCACGGAGGGTACGATGAGGGACAATCTGGCAAGGAAGCTCGCGTGGCCTCTGCAAGAGGCCGCGACCGTGGTGGGCGTCTCGGGTCGCGGCCTGCGCGTCAGGTCGAGCTCGGGCGAGTTCGAGGTGCGGCGCGCGGCGAGCTGCCTCCTCGAGCCCGCCCTCGGCGACGAGGTGCTCGTCGCGCACCACGACCGCGGCTCGCACGTCCTCGCGGTGCTGGAGCGCGACGACGAGGCGCCGGCGCGCCTCTCGGCCGAGGGCGACCTCGAGATCGCCGCCGCGTCGGGCAAGGTCTCGGTGAGCGGGCGCGACGGCGTCGACGTGCTCACGCCCGGCGAGGCCACGATCGCGGCGGGCTCGGCGCGCCTGTCGGCCGGGCGCGCCGACGCGGTGGTCGGGGTCCTGAGCCTCCTCGGCGACAGCCTCACCGCGAGGGTCGACCGCATGAAGACCGTGGCGCAGTCGGTGGAGACGGTCGCCGAGCGCCTGGTGCAGCGGCTCGACCGGGCCTACCGCTTCATCGCGCGGTCCGAGGTGGTGCGCGCCGAGTACCTCGAGATCGAGGCGCGCGCGGCGTACCACGTCAAGGCCGAGACGACGCTCGTGAACAGCGGCGGGCTCACGAAGATCGACGGCTCCCAGATCCACCTTGGTTGAGAGGACGAGATGTTCGCCAACACGCAGATGATGGGCATGTCCCTCGGCGCCCCCGACGTGTGCCTCACGCCGATGCCCGCGCCGACCCCGATCCCGTACCCGAACATCGCGATGCAGCCGATGGGCATCCCGGCCGCGTACAACGTGCTGTTCATGTGCACGCCGGCGCACAACATGGCGACGACCGTGCCGCTCACGAACGGCGACAACCCGGGCGTCGCGCTCGGGGTCGCCTCGGGCATGGTGATGGGCCCGTCGCGCCACGTCACGGCGTCGTTCACCGTGCTCGCCGGCGGCATCCCGGCCACGCGCCTGACGAGCATGACGATCACGAACTCCACGAACTGCCCGGCCGTGTCGATCGTCCCGAGCCAGGTCAAGGTGCTGCTCCTGGCGCCGTGAGGGACCACAGCAAGAACCGCCTGGCGCTCATCACGGGCCGCTACGCGGCGCGGCAGCAGGAGAAGGCCGCGGGCGACCGGCGGGCGTTCGACGACGCCTTCCGCGCGGTGCGCGGGGAGGTGATCCTGCCCGTGCTCGGGGAGATCGCCGCCGAGCTCCGGTCCGCCGGCCACGCCCCGCGCATCGCGCTCGACGAGGCGCCCGAGACGCCGAGCGTCGCGCTGGCCCTCGGGATCCGGGGCGTCACCGCCGCGCCGGGGACGGACCTCATCGCCTTCTCGGTCATCCAGCGGCGCGAGGCGCCGGAGATCCTCGCCTACCTGGTGGTGAAGCCGCCGCCGATGGATCTCCTGCGCTTCGCGAGCCCCGCCGACATCACCGCTTACCAGGTGGAGCAGCTCGTGGTCGACGCGATCGAGCACATCTTCGCGTGCCGTTCCATCTGACGGCGCCGGCGTCGATCCGCGCGCCGCTCGGCCCGGGCCCCGGGCGCGCGCCGATCGATCTGGGCCCTGGGCTCCGGGCGCGCGGTCACGGCGCCGCGGCGGGGGGCGCGGAGGGCTTGCGGGTCAGGTAGAAGAAGTCGCGCCTGGAGCGCTTGCGGATGTACTCGTCCTCGGAGAACTCGAACCCGCTCGCCAGCGCGATCGCCTTCAGGGCGCCGTCCTCGCCCGGCTCGTAGAGCAGGAACTTCGGGTAGGACCAGTTCACGTCGAGCTGCGCCACGTCCCAGGCGCCGGCGTGGCGCAGCCCGAGCGCGATCGCCGTCGCCGTCGTGTGGTTGCTGATGGCGACGAAGAGGACCTTGCCGTCGCGGTCCATGCCCACCGCGGACCTGCGGATGACCGTGTTGCCGTCGAGCGTGGCGCCCCAGTTGCGGACGTTGGGCGCGCGGAGCGCCGGGTGGAGCTCGCCGCCGACGGCCATGCAGCTCGGCGCCTGCCGCCACCACCGCATGCCGGCCTCGTCGGCCGCGAGCGCGGTCCACGGCGCGATCCGCACCCGGTCGTCGCGGTAGAGCGCCACGGTGCAGCCCTTGTCCCTGGGGGGCACCACCGTCACGTCGTCGAGCCGCATCCCCCACTGGCCGTGCTCGGTCATGAAGCCGCCGTTGAACGCCGCGAGCAGGTGCTCGTGGTGCGCCTCGGGGATCTTCGCGGGCCGCGCGATGGCCTCGCCCTCCTTGGTGGTCGCCGCGGGCTCCCGCGAGCCGGCCATGAGGTGGAGGTCGACCCTCGAGAGATCCACGGCCACCACGAACAGCTCCGCCCAGGAGCGGCTCGGATCCGGGTGGAGCAGCGTCTTGTACAGGCGCGGCGGCTCGTCGGGGCGCGCGTGATCGACGATGGGCACCCACCGCCCATCGCCGGGGGCCGACCAGGCCTCGTGGGAGGGGCCGACGTCCTTCGGGCGGAACAGCGCCGGCACCACCCCCGCGGAGGCGCGCGCGGTCGGGGCGCTGAGCGCGACCGCCGCGGTGAGCGAGGCCGCCGGCGCGGCCGGCGCCGGCGCCTCCTCCGGCACCTCCCAGTACGTCTTCGGCGGCTCGTTGCCGCGGAAGAGGCGGAGGATGCGATCCTCGACCGCGTAGGCGGTCTCCTCGAGCGCGGTGACGTTCTCGGTCCCGATCACCGCGCGCAGCCCGCCCGCGACGAGCGGGCCCATCCACGGGATGCGGTGCACCGCGATCCACAGCCCCGCGCCGGCGAGCGCCGACACGCCGACGGCGCCGAGGATCCACCGCCGGCGTCGCGCGCGCGGCGGCCGCGTTCCGGGGTGCTGCTGAGCGGGGGGCGCGGCGGGCGCCGGCGGCGTCGAGGCTTCGGGTTCGGCCATGATGCGGAAGGGGCGGCGAGGCGCGGGCGAGGGTGTAGCACGGGGCGGCGAGCGCACGGAAATCCGCGGCGAGCGCGCCGCGTCGCCGGAGATCGCCGTCGCGCCTCGACTTT
Organism: Sorangium cellulosum; assembly: GCF_004135735.1. Taxonomy (GTDB): domain Bacteria; phylum Myxococcota_A; class Polyangia; order Polyangiales; family Polyangiaceae; genus Sorangium; species Sorangium cellulosum_F. The sequence continues at coordinate 4,218,023 of NZ_CP012670.1, forward strand.
TACATGACCGCACACTAGAGTGGCTGCCTCTCGGACTGACCTGGCACGGCCCGCGGTGCTCGGTCGCTGTCGATGTGGTCTGGCGGCCTTCTCGTCGAAGGAGGCGCCGGGCGACAGCTCTCTGTCACCGGCCCCTCGGCGTTTCGAGGGCGCGGTGCCGCGGCGCTTTTGGCCCTGCTCAGGAGGGGCTCTCGGAGCCCGACGTCCATGCAATTTACCGATCTCGATCTGATTGAACCGTTGCTCCGCGCCATCGCCGCCGAGGGGTACAGCGCCCCGACGCCCATCCAGGCGCAGGCGATCCCCCCCATCCTCGCGGGCAACGACGTCCTCGGCTGCGCCCAGACGGGCACCGGAAAGACCGCGGCGTTCGCGCTGCCGATCCTGCAGCGCCTCGCGCAGGGCGTCGCGCCGAGCCCGCGCGCGCTCCGCGTGCTGGTGCTCACCCCGACGCGCGAGCTCGCGGCGCAGGTCGGCGAGAGCTTCGAGACGTACGGCAGGAACCTCGGCCTGCGGAGCGCGGTCGTCTTCGGCGGGGTCGGGCAGCGCCCCCAGATGGAGGCGCTGCGCCGCGGCGTCGACGTCCTCGTGGCGACGCCGGGCCGGCTGCTCGACCTCTGCGCGCAGGGCCTCTCCCCGTTCGGGCGCCTCGAGACGCTCGTGCTCGACGAGGCGGACCGGATGCTCGACATGGGGTTCATCCACGACATCCGGCGCGTCCTCGCGATGCTGCCCGAGCGCCGGCAGACGCTCCTCTTCTCGGCCACGATGCCGCCGGACATCCAGAAGCTCGCGAGCAGCATCCTGCGCCGCCCGGTGCGGGTCGAGGTCGCGCGGGTCGCCACGACGGCCGAGAACATCGACCAGCGGGTGGTCTTCGTCGAGCGGTCCGACAAGCGCGCGATGCTGGAGCACGTCCTCAAGGATCCGGGCCTGCGCCGGGCGATCGTGTTCACCCGGACCAAGCACGGCGCCAACCGCGTCGTCCAGCAGCTCGGCCGCGCGCGCATCGAGGCCGTCGCCATCCACGGGAACAAGTCCCAGGGGGCGCGCGAGCGGGCGCTCGCGAGCTTCAAGCAGGGGACGACGAGCGTGCTCGTGGCGACCGACATCGCCGCGCGCGGCATCGACATCGAGGACATCTCGCACGTGATCAACTACGACCTCCCCAACATCCCGGAGAGCTACGTGCACCGCATCGGCCGCACGGCGCGCGCCGGGGCGTCCGGGGTGGCGCTCTCGTTCTGCGACAGCGAGGAGCGGGCCTATCTCGCCGACATCGAGCGCCTCATCCAGAAGCGCCTCCCGGTCCTGACTGCCCCTGGATTCACCAGCTCCCCGGCCGACCCCGGGCCGGCGCCGCAGGCGCAGGCGCGGCCGCCAATGCAGCCGCAGGGGCAGGGAAGACCGCAGGGCCCGGGGCGGCCGCACGGGCAGGGAAGACCGCAGGGCCCGGGGCGGCCGCACGGGCAGGGAAGACCGCAGGGCCCGGGGCGACCGCAAGGGCAGGGAAGGCCGCAGGCGCAGGGAAGGCCGCAGGGCCCGGGGCGGCCGCAGGAGCAGGCGCAGTCCCGGTCATCGATGCAGGCGCGGCCGCCGATGCAGGCGTCGCCCGGCGCGCCCCGCGTGAGCCGCTAGCCGCCGCCCGGCGCGCCTCGCGGGAGCCGGGAGCTGCTGCTGCCCGGCGCGCCCTCGTGGGAACCGGTGGCCGTCGCCTGACGTGCCCTCGTGGGAACCGGTGGCCGTCGCCTGACGTGCCCTCGTGGGAACCGGTGGCCGTCACCTGACGTGCCCTCGTGGGAACCGGTGGCCGTCACCTGACGCGCCCTCGTGGGAACCGGTGGCCGTCACCTGACGCGCCCCGTTCGCATCGACGGATGCCAGTATTACGTGCACCAACAAACGTTCGTCGCGGTGCATGAACTCTGGCACGATCGCGCCATGCGCATGCGCATCCCCGCTCTCCTCGTCAGCCTGCTCGCCGTCGCGGCTTGCGACCGCTGCGCTGCCTCGGACACGCCCGCCACGGACGCCTCCACCGGCGCGACGCCGGACGCTGCGGCCGCCCCGGTCACAGCCAGCGCTCCGGCGGCGGCCAGCGCTCCGGCGGCGGCCAGCGCCTCGGCGGCCCCGGCCGCGAGCGCGGAAGCGCCTGACGCCGGCCCCCCTGAGGCCGATTCCGGCCGGCTCTCGGTGGAGGGGCGCGCCGTCCAGGGGGGGCTCCTCCGCGCGAAGCTGAATGGCAAGCTGCGCCGCATGGCGTTCCCCGGCCACCGGGTGACCGTCAGCGATGAAGGGGAGTTCCTCATCGCCTTCTCGCGCGACGCGCCCCCGCAGGAGAAGCTGACCATCACGTTCGACGACGGGCAGGTGCTCGAGAAGGTCTTCGACGTCGAACAGCGCACGTTCGAGCTCGACAAGGTCGACGGCCTCCCGGAGAACATGGTCAAGCTCGACCTGCAGACGCGCGTGAAGCTCACGCAGGTCGACAAGAGGCTCGACGCCATCCGGACCCGGTACACGAAGAAGAGCTGCTACAAGGACGGGTTCGTCTGGCCGACCAAGGGCAAGATCACCTCACGTTACGGCCAGCCGCGCGTGTACAACGGCACGGAGAGCGGGATCCACTGGGGCGTCGACATCTCTGCGCCTGTCGGGACGCCGGTGCGAGCGCCCGCCTGCGGCAAGGTCGTGCTCGTGGAGCGGAACCTGCCCCTCAGCGGGCATACCTTGATCCTCGATCACGGTCACGGGCTGACATCGACGTTCATCCATCTCCACGGCTTCCGCGTGAAGGTGAATGACGAGGTCAAGCAGGGTCAGGTCATCGCGACCGTCGGGATGACCGGCCGCACGAACGGCGCTCACCTCGACTGGCGCATGAACCTGTTCGGGACGCGCATCGATCCCGAGCTCCTGGCGCCCCCGATGCAATGACAGCCGCCGCCCCGGCCCTGCCCGCCGGCGAGGCCGCCGCGCGGCGCCACGTCGATCACCGTCGTCTTCATGTAGAGCTCCCCGGCGTCGGCCACCTCCCGCAGGTCGAGGCGTTCGACAAGTAGCGCGCTCTCCGCCGCCGCCGAGCCGCTCCGCGGCATGTGCCTTGCAATTCTCAGCATCGATGACGTCGACGAAGGCCATCGATTCGAACCCTGGTGTCGCAAGGAGTCGATCATGAGAATCCTGTCGCCTCGAGCTCACGGATACCTGGACTACGCGGTCGCGGCGCTGTTCCTGCTGGCGCCCTCGCTGTTCGGCTTCGGCGGGCTCCCCGAGACGCTCTGCTACATCCTGGGCGTCGTGCACGTCGGGATGACGCGGATCACCGCCTTCCCGCTGGGCGCGGCCAAGCTCGTCCCGTTCCCTGTGCACGGCGCGCTCGAGGCCGCCGTGGCGGTGGGCCTCGTCGCGGCGCCCTGGCTCTTCGGCTTCGATGCGGTCCCCGCGGCCCGGAACTTCTACCTCGCGACGGGCGTGCTCATCGCCCTGGTCTGGCTCGTCACGGATTACCGCTCGGCCCTCAGCCCGGCGACGGCCGGCGAGCGGTACCGGCCGGAGCACCGGTCGTTCTCCTGATGGCGGCCTGAGCCTCCGGATGGCGGCCTGAGCGCCATCGCGACGCAGGCAGGCGGGCGTGGTAGTGGAGCTGCCCTCCCGGAGCTGCCGCTGTCTTGGACGTCACCGCCATCGAGCTCGCCTTGCTGTGCCTCGCGGCCCTCCTCGCCGGCGGGGTGGACGCCATCGCGGGGGGAGGGGGGCTCATCACGCTGCCCGTCCTCCTGGCCACCGGGGTTCCTCCGCACGTCGCGCTGGGGACCAACAAGGGCCAGTCCGTGTTCGGCTCCGGGGCGGCCCTGGTCCGCTTCTCGCGCGCGGGGCTGGTGAGCGGAGAGCTGGCGTGGGTCAGCTTCGCGCTCGGGCTGCTCGGCGCGCTCGGCGGGGCGCGGCTCGTGCTGTGGGTGAAGCCCGAGGTGCTCAAGCCGCTGGTCCTGGTCCTGCTGGTGGCCGTGGCCGCCTTCTTCGCCTTCCGCAAGGGGCGGCCGCCCGGGGACCGGCCGGAGCCGCCCCTCGCGCGGCTGCGCGTGCTGGGGGGCCTGACGGCCTTCCTCGTCGGCGCCTACGACGGCTTCTTCGGCCCGGGCGCCGGCACCTTCCTCATCGTGGCCTTCTCCAGCCTGCTGGGCCACGGGCTGATGAGGGCGTCCGCGGACGCCAAGGTGGTCAACTTCGCCTCCAACCTCGCCTCCGTGGCGCTCTTCTCCTGGAAGGGCGTGGTGCTATGGCACCTGGCCCTGCCCATGGCCGTGGCGCAGTTCACCGGCGCGTGGATCGGCGCCCGCCTCACCGTGAACGGGGGCGACAGGCTGGTGCGCAAGGTGGTGCTCGTGGTGGTCGCGGCGTTGACGCTGAAGCTCGGGCGCGACGTGCTGTTCGGGTGAGCGCCCGCGCGCCGGGGCTCGGTCGGCGCGCGGGGCAGGCGACGGGGCCGGTGCGCCGAGCACGCCGCCAGAGGGGCGGCCGCGAGAGGAGCGGTGGACATGGAAGAGACGATCGTCATCGTGGGTGCAGGGCAAGCCGGTGGGGAGGTGGCGAGCTCGCTCCGGCAGCAGGGGTACGCGGGCCGCGTCGTGCTCGTCGGCGACGAGGCGCACCCTCCCTACCAGCGGCCGCCGCTCTCGAAGGGGTTCCTGCTGGGCAAGCTGCAGCTCGCGCAGCTCTACCTGAAGCCGGAGGCGGCGTACGAGCGCGCCGCGATCACCCTGAGGCTCGGCACCCGCGTGGACGCGATCGATCGCGCGGCGCGGGACGTGGTGCTCCACGACGGGAGCCGGCTCCGCTACGACCGGCTGGTCCTCGCGACGGGGGGGAGGGCGCGCAGGCTGAGCGTGCCGGGGACGGACCAGGGGAGGCTCGAGAACCTGTTCTACCTCCGCTCGATCGCCGACGTGGGCGCGATGCGGGCGCACCTCGTGGCCGGGCGGCACCTGGTGCTCATCGGCGCCGGGTACGTGGGGCTGGAGGTGGCGGCCGCCGCGGTGGAGCTCGGCATGAAGGCGACGGTGATCGACGTGGCGCCGCGGGTGCTGTCGCGGGTGACGGGGCCCGAGGTGTCGGCGTTCATCGAGGGGGTGCACCGGGAGCGCGGCGTGACGCTCAGGCTGTCCGCCACGGTGCGGGAGGTCGCCGTCGACGCGGCGGGGCGGGCGGCGCGCGAGGTCGTCGTGGCGACGGGCGGGGTCGAGGAGCGCATCGCGGCGGACGTGGTGCTTGTGGGGATCGGGCTCGTGCCGAACACGGAGCTGGCCGCCGCCGCGGGGCTCGAGGTGGACGACGGCATCGTCGTGGACGAGCGGGCGCGCACGTCCGACGAGGCCGTGCTCGCGGCCGGAGACTGCGCGAGCCAGCCGAGCGCGTACGCCGGGCGGCGCATCCGGCTGGAGTCCGTGCCGAACGCGATGGAGCACGCGCGGGTGGCCGCGGCGACGTTGCTCGGCAAGCCGGCGCCGCCGCCCGTGGTTCCGTGGTTCTGGTCGGAGCAGTTCGGGATGCGGCTGCAGATGGTGGGGCTGTCGACGGGTCACGACCGGTGCGTGGTGCGGGGGTCGATGGAGAAGAGGTCCTTCTCCGCGTTCTACCTGGCGGGAGGGCGCCTGATCGCCGCCGACGTGATCGGGCGCCCCGCGGACTTCATGGCATCCAGGAAGCTCGTCGCTGCCAGGCCCGTGATCGATCCGGCGGCGCTCGCCGACGAGGGCGTGCCGCTCGCGTCGCTGGGGGCCTGAACCCCGCTAGTGGAAGAAGTTCAACGCCTGCGTGATGAGCAGGGCGTTGATGAAGTCGATCAGGAACGCGCCCACGATGCTGACCACGAAGAACGCCTGCGGCGCGGGGCCCGACTTGCGCACGATCTCGTTCATGCACGCGAGCGCGTTCGCCGTCGTGCCCAGCATGAAGCCGCAGTAGCCGCCCGCCATCACCGCCGACGTGTAGGTCCGGCCCATCACCCAGTAGATCGCCGTCCAGCACAGCCCCACCGTCAGCACCACCTGCATGGACAGGATCAACAGCACGGGCAGCGCCAGCGTGGCCAGGTGCCAGAGCTGCAAGGTCAGCAGCGCCATCACGATGAACAGATCCAGCGTGACCTCGCCGATCTCGTCCATCCTCTTCTGCTCGATGCCCAGGAACTGGAACGCGTCGTCCAGGTTGCGCACGACGCCCGCCACGATCATGGCCCCGATGTACGCGGGCAGCGTCAGCCCCCAGTCCTGGAACTTCGCGCTGACCACCGAGCCGAGCGCCATCGCGATGCCGATGGCGATGATGTTCTCGACGTACGTCCCGTGCTTCTCGCCCGGGGCGGCGTCGAGATCGATCGCGGGCGCGGCCACCTGCTCGCTCGCCTCCGGGCGCAGGCCGTGCCGGCGGATCAGGAAGCTCCCGACATACCCGCCCAGGAGGCCGCTCACCACGATCCCGAAGACGGCCGAGGCGAGGCCCACGGCGGTCGCGCCGTGGACGCCGGCTTGCTCGAACACCGGCCCGAAGGCGAGGGACGTCGCGGGCCCGCCCGTGAGCGACACGGCGCCGGTCACGACGCCGAAGAGCGGCGGCAGCCCCAGCGCCCCCGCCGCGGTCATCCCGAGGACGATCTGCAGCACGAGCCCCAGCACGGACGCGCCGAGGAAGATGGCCACGCGCTTGCCGCCGAGCTTGAGCAGCCGCAGGCTGGCGCTCATCCCCACGGTCGTGAAGAACGCGATCATCAGGACGTCGCGCAGGACCAGGTCGAACTCGAGGTTGACCACGCGGTCGCGCAGGATGAGCGCCAGAAACGCGTAGACGAGCCCGCCCAGGACCGGCGCGGGGATGCTCAGCCGCTCGAGGATGGGCAGGGCGCGCCGGAGCCCGGCGCCGATCACCAGACCGAAACAGGAGACGCCCAGGACCTGGATGGCGCTGAGCTTGAAGGTCGGCACGTCCATGTGCCGCGGCATGCTAGCGGTAGATCACAGGACCTGCCTACCCGCATCATACGCCCAGGGCGCAGGGAGGCGAGGGAGCTCGGAGGGCTCCCTCGCTACCCTGCGCGGCAGGGGCGGCCGCGCGCCGTCAGCGCGTCAGGATCTCGCAGCCGTCCGGCGTGACGAGCACCGTGTGCTCGAACTGCGCCGAGAGGCTGCCGTCCTCGGTGACGATGGTCCACCCGTCGTCGAGCGTGCGGATGCGCGGCGAGCCCAGGTTGACCATCGGCTCGATCGTGATCGCCATCCCGGCGCGGAGCCGCATGCCCGCGCCGCGCACGCCGGTGTGCGAAACGTGCGGCGGCAGGTGCATCTTCCGCCCGATGCCGTGCCCGCCGACCTCGCGGACCACGCTGCACCCCTCGGCGCGCGCGAGCTCCTCGATCGCCGCGCCGATGTCGCCGAGCCGCGCCCCGTCGCGCACGACCGCGACGCCCGCGTCCCGGCAGCGCCGGGCGACGTCCACCACGCGCCGCGCCTCGGCGCTCGGCTCGCCGATGAAGAACGTCGCGGAGGTGTCGCCGTGGTAGCCGTCGAGCTCCGTCGTCACGTCGACGTTGAGGATGTCGCCCGGCAAGAGCACCTCGTCGGCCCGCGGGATCCCGTGGCAGACGACGTGGTTCCGGCTGGTGCACACCGCCGCCGGGAAGCCCTTGTAGCCGAGCTGGCTCGGGCGGCCGCCGCGCTGCGCCGTGTCCTCACGCACCCACCGGTCGATGTCCGCGGTCGTCACGAACGGCTGGAGCCGCGCCCCGACGGCGGCCAGCGTCGCCGCGGCCGCGCGCCCTGCGCGCCGCATCGCCTCGCGCGCGCGAGGTCCAAGGATGTCCACGCTCATGCTGTGCGTATGCGCGCGCGGCGCGCCGCGATCCAATACCGTTTGGATCTCGGGCCCCTCGGCGCCCCGGAGCGCGGCGCGCGCCGCCTCGCCGGACCGCTCCAGCACCGAGCAGGCCGCCGGCGAGGCGAGGGCGCTGGCCTCATGTGACGAACCGAAAGCCTTGTTCGGCGCTCTTCCTCATGCATCGAAGGATGCGGCCTCAACGCCACAGCCAGCCTGCGGGTAGAATCCGGCGCCGGAGGCACGCGCGGCCGTCGCCGCCAGGAGCCGAAGAGCCGATGGTGATCGTGGCGCGAGACGCTCGGCCTGGAAGAGGTTGCACTGGATGAAAACAGCTCACAAGCACCAGAAGTTTGCCACTCCAAGGGACGGCGCTCCTTCACACAGACCATCGATCCGCCGGGGGACGAGCGAGCCCTCCCTGTGCGCTCGTTTCCGCCTCCACCTCGCAGGTGCGGCGCTGCTCGCGGCTCCGACGATGGTGGCGTGCTCGGAAGGAACGCGCGACGACGGCAGCGGCGGCGACAGCAGCAGCAGCAGCGGTTTCGGCACCACCTCCGGCGGCGGCGATGGCGCAGCCGGCGGCGGCGGGGGCAGCACCAGCGGCGGCGATGGCGGCCGTGGCGGCGGCGGGGGCAGCACCAGCAGCGGCGATGGCGGCAGTGGCGGTGGCCCCCCTGTTTCAGCCGAGCTCTTCGACGACTTCTCTTACACGGGCACCGACGACGGCGAGTTCACGCGCCGGTGGTGGGTGCGGGACGTGGATGGGGCGCCCGGGATCGCCGGCGCGCGATGGCGACGTTCCAACGTGTCGCTCGTCCCCGATCCCGAGCTTGGATCGAACACGCTGCTCCGGCTCAGGGCGACGACGAGCGGCTCCGCCGGGAGCACCTCGCACGCCGAGGTTCAGTCCACGGACGACAGGTTTCGCCTCGGGACCTACTCGGCCAGGGTGAAGTTCAGCAACACCCCTGTCGACGGCACCCGGTACTTCGGCGACAAGCTGGTCGAGACGTTCTTCACCATCAGCCCGTGGATCAACAACCCCGAGACCGATCCCGACTACTCGGAGCAGGACTTCGAGTACATGCCCAATGGCGGCTGGGGTCGGGGCGACACGAGCACGCTGTGGATGACCTCGTGGGAGACCGCCTCGCTCGACAGCACGCAGTCGAACCAGGCGTCGGGGGATCACTCCGGCTGGAAGCGGCTGCTCCTCCAGATCACCGAATCTGGCATCCAGTATTACGTCGATGGAACGCTCCTTTGCACGCATGACGCCACCTACGTTCCAGAGACGAACCAGCACCTCGACTTCAATCTCTGGTTCGACGAGCTCGCCACCGACCAGAGCAGCGCCCGAACGTACGCCGAGGACGCGGACTGGGTGTATTTCGCCCAGGATGTGATCCTGTCGCAGACCGAGGTCGACGCGAGGGTGGCCGGCTTCCGCGCCGCATCGATCGCCCGCGAAGACACCTTGCCCTGACCGCCCCCTCCCGCGAAGACAGCCGATCTCGACGCCGATCGGGGAGAAGGGGAGCGCGGCGCGCGCCGCCTCGCCTCGCGCGCCGCCTCGCCGATCCGGGGGGAAGCTCCGGCGCTACGGCGCCGAGCGCCCGGGCCGGAGCACGGCCGACAGGCGATCGAGGATGGCCCTCACGGTCGGCCGATAGCCGTAGTCGGCCCGCGTGGCGTCGTCGAGCTGCGCCGGGCAGATGGAAGCCGGGATGGCCCGATCGCCCAGGCGCTTCATCAGGTCGAGCTCGCGGAGACCGGGATAGGCCTTGGCCCTCACTTGCAATGTCCTCCCCCCGCCGTCGGGGTTGACCTCGCAGACGGGGCTGTCGTTGTCCGCCGCGGCGCAGTCGCAGCTCGTCGATTCCTCATCGCAAATCCTGGGCTCGGGCAGCGGAAACACGCAGGCATACTGGAGATCTCCGTTGCCGCGAGTTTCCGTCGTGTACTCGCTCCCGTTGATGGGGTTCGTGATCGAGCCAGGGGGCGCCGTCGGATCGCCCGTGATCGGGTTGACGCCGGAGCGCGGCGCCGTCGACTCGAGCATCAGCGGATCTTTGGGCGGGATCGCGCGCTCCGGCTCGCCGAGGATGACGTCCCAGGTCGTCCCGCCGCCCGGGAGCGGCGCGGCGAGCTCGGCCGCGGTCTTCAGGCCGGCCGAGAGATCGCTCGGATCGCGCGCGATGTCTTGCCACGGCACCCCCACGATGCCGGTGAACAGGACGTGCTCCGGGCGCCGGCCCCTCGAGTCGCCGCCGCTGGGGTCGGGGCCCGAGAAGATCGGGTTCGGCACGATCTCCCCGTCTCGCGCCGTGATCGTGGCCGACGTGAGCGCCTCGACGTACCGCTCGACCGGGTAGAGGAAATCGACGCCGAACCGGCGCTTCTGGTCGAAGCACCGGAGGTTCACCCGATCGTCCTCCGGGCGGAGCGTGGCCACCTGACCGTCGTCGCCCTCGCAGGTGGGATCCGGCGGGCACTCCCCCGGGGCCGCCGAGCACGACATGCAGCACGGGTCGTCCGGATCGATCGCGCACTCGCTCCGCGCCCGAGACATCCTTTGCGACACATGGGCCACCCGCCAGTGGAGGCCGCCGTCCACGATCGAGCAGTCGTTCTCGTCGGTGAGCATCACGATGAGCAGCAGCGAGTCCGGCCGGAGGAACGCGGCCCGCTGCTGCAGCAGCGGCGCGTCGAGCCCCTCCGGCGTCGCGATCCCATCCTCCGTGACCGAGATCGACGCGTACGGCATGGGATCGACGAGGAAGCGATAGAAGCTCTCCAGCGGCGCCTCGTAGCCACACCCCCACTGACCGGCGCCGACGACGATGTCCTTGAGCGTCTGGACGAGCACGTCCGGATCGGACTCGCCGGCCGGCTCGCGCTTCCCGCCCGGATCCCACGCGAGGAAGCCCTGGCCCTGGTATGTCGGCAGCGCGTCCTCTTCCCCGGGCGCGCGGCGCGCGAGCAGGTGGGCCATGTCGATCTCCGCTCGACGGGAGATGTCTGGCATCATGCCGACCATGCCGCTGCAGGTCTTCGCGCCATGCCCGCCGAGGCTGCTGCTGATGACGCCGATGTGCATGTCCGTCACCGGCGCGCGCGCGCGCCCCGTGCCGTCCGGGCACTCGTCCATGCCGCTCGCGGGCTGGGGCGAGGCGAGGCGGCCGCTCGCGTCCTCGCAAGGCGGGTTGGTGATCCCCAGGACGAGGTCGGAGAGCACCAGCCCCAGCACCTCCTGCTTGTCCGCCATCGAGCCGGAGTTGTCGACGACGAGCAGGAGATCGACCTTGTCCGGGGTGAACACCTCGGAGTCCCCCCCCTGGCCCGAGCTCGAGCTGCCGCTGTCGCCCGAGTCGCCTCCGGCGCCCTGCCCGTCGGGTGGCTCCCCCTGACATCCGACCAGCGACATCACGCCTGTGGCCAGCAACATCGAGGCCGTCCGTGCCAATCCAAGATCCATGAGCTCCTCCGCGCCGGCTCCGCGGGGCGGCGCCGCCGCCCGGTCGTGCCGGCGCGCCGATGGACGAGCCAGGCCGGCTGCATCTGCAAACGATTCAGGACGGTTTGCTGCTGCTGCGCGGCAGCCGCGTGCAGCGGGTGCGCTGCCCGGCAGCGGCCCCCGGCAGGGGGCGTCAGGGCGGGGACGGCGACGAGGCGGCCGGGCTCGTCGCGGTGGCGAACGCGATGCCGCTCTGCAGATCGCGGCGGGTCACGATGCCGGTGAGGTCGATGTCGAGGCCGACGATGGCCTGGGACACCTCGGGCCGGATGCCTGTCAGGACGACCTGCGCCCCGAGCAGACGGACCGCCCGCGCCACCTGCAGCAGGGCGTTCGCCGAGGCCGTGTCGATGTGCGGCACGCCCGTGACGTCGATGATCGCCACCCGCGCCTGCCGCTCGACCACCTTGTCCAGCAGGCTCTCCATCACCTGCTGCGCCCGCGCCGAGTCCAGCACGCCCACCAGCGGCAGCACGAGGACGCCCTGGCTGATGGGGACGATGGGCGCCGACAGCTCCAGGAGCGTCTTCGCCTGCATCCGGAGCTGGTCCTCGAGCTGCTTTCGCTTGGTGATCACCTCCGAGAACAGCATGATCCCGCCGATCTCGCCGGTCGTCGTGTGCCACGGGAAGATCTTCCAGCTCCCCCATTCGACGTGCCCGTCGCTCCGCGGAAAAGGCTCCTCGTCATTCCCTTCCGAGGCCCCTGCGAGGCAGCGCTGGTGGATCGCCTTCCAGTGCTCGGGCATGTCGGGGAAGACCTCGTAATGGGTCCGGCCGATGACCTCCTCCTCGCGCAAGCCGAAATCCGCCAGGTGGCGGTGACTGACCAGGATGTAACGCATATCCCGATCGAACATGGCAAACGCGGCCGGTGTGTAGGTGACAAAGAGGCGCACGTGCTCCTCCGCCCGGCGCAGCGCAGCGCGGAGGCGCTCCCGCTCCTCGTCCGCCTGCTCCAGCTCGCGGATGCGCTGGCTCAGGCGCTCGTTCTCCGCGACGACATCCTCGTAATTCGAATCACTGGTCATCCGTGCCTCTTGCTCTGTCCTCGACCGTATACCAAAGAAGCAGGGCAGCGGAGTACGCGAGCACGTCGGCGTTCTCCAGGGTAGGAGCGATCACCGGAGGCCTTCTCGAGCGCGTCGGCGGCGCCGGGCGTCCCGAAGAGCGCGCGAGCGACGGACCAGGGACGAACCTGGGCGACGATGTACTAGGATCGGCCGCGTGAGCCTGTCGCAGATCCGTTATTTCATCGCCGTCGCCGAGGAGGGCCACGTCGGTCGCGCCGCGCGCCGCCTCCACATCGCGCAGCCGCCCCTCAGCCGCCAGATCCGCGGCCTCGAGGACGAGCTCGGCGCGCAGCTCTTCGAGCGCACCTCGCGCGGCATGCGCCTCCTGCCGGCCGGCGCGGCGTTCCTCGACCACGCCCGCGCGATCGTCGCGCAGGTCGACGCGGCCGTCGCCGACCTGCGCAGCTACGGCGCCGCGCCCGCGGGCGGCGGGGGCGCCGCGCGCGCGGGCGGCGGGGGCGCCGCGCCCGCGCCGACCTGGGGTAGGCTGGCCCGGTGACGTCACGGGACCGGCATGGGCTACGAGGCTGAGCTCGCGGTGGCCGTCGAGGCGGCGCGCCGCGCCGGCTCCCTGCTCCGCGCGGAGTTCCACCGGCCCGGCGGCCCCCGCGGCGACGGGGCGCACGCCGACATCGACGTGGAGGTCGAGCGCCTGCTCCGCGAGGCGCTCACCGGGGCCACCCCCTACGCGTTCCTCGGCGAGGAGACGGGCCCCCTCGACGGCCCGGACCCGTCGCACCGCTGGATCGTGGATCCGAACGACGGCACCGCGTCCTTCCTGCGCGGCTACCGCGGCGCCGCGGTCTCCATCGGCCTCCTGCGCGAGGGCACGCCGGTGCTCGGCGTCGTCTTCGCGTACGCTTACCCCGACGACGACGGCGATCTCATCGCGTGGGCGGAGGGCGCGGGGCCCATCCGGCGCAACGGCGCCGCGGTCTCGACCTCGCTCGCCGGCGGCGCGCTCGACCGCTACGCCGTCGTGCTGCTGTCGCAGTCGGCGGACTACCTCCCGTCCCGCAACGCCCGGTGCGTCGCCCCGGCGCGGTTCCTCGCGCTCCCGAGCCTCGCCTACCGGCTCGCCCTGGTCGCGGTCGGCGAGGGCGTCGCCGCGGTCTCGCTCAGCCGGCCGCAGAGCTGGGATTACGCGGCCGGTCACGCGCTCGTGCGCGCCGCCGGCGGCGAGCTCGTCGACGACGACGGCGCGCCCGTCGCGTACACCCGGGAGCGCGAGGGCGAGCTCTGCCGCCTCTTCGGCGGCGCCCCCGCGGTCGTGCGGGAGCTCGCGCGGCGCCCGTGGAACGCCGTCATCCACGGCCGCATCCCGGCGCCGCAGGGCGGTTACGGGCTCCTGCGCCCGTCGCGCAGCCTGCTCGCCGGGGGCGCCGCCGCGCTCGCGCGCGCGCAGGGCTGCCTGCTCGGCCAGCTCGCGGGCGACGCGCTCGGCGCGCTCGTCGAGTTCCGGACCGCGGAGGAGATCGCGCCGCTCTACCCGGGCGGCGTCGACGACCTCGCCGACGGCGGCACGTGGGACACCCTGGCCGGGCAGCCGACCGACGACTCCGAGATGGCGCTCCTGCTGGCGCGGTCGATCGTCCGCAAGCGCGGCTTCGTCGCCGAGGCCGCGCTCGACGCCTACGTGCACTGGTACGGCACCCGCCCGTTCGACATCGGCCACACCACGGCGGCCGCGCTCTCGGCGGCCGCGGGCGCGCCGCACCCCGGCGCGCGCCGCGAGCGCGCCCGGGCGGCCGCGAGCCTGACCAGCGAGGCGAACGGCTCGGTGATGCGCGCGGCGCCGCTCGGCATCCTCGGCGCGGGCCGCCCGCGGGAGGCCGCCGCCTGGGCGCGCGAGGACAGCGCGCTCACGCACCCGCACCCGGTCTGCTGCGCGGCCGCCGCCGCGTTCGTCGCGGCCATCGCCGCGACGGTGGGCGGCGCCGGCGTCGAGGGGGCCTTCGCGGCCGCCCGCGCCGAGGCGGAGCGGAGCGGCGAGCGCGTGGTCCTCGCCGCGCTGGAGGCCGCGCGCCGCGCGCCGCCCCGGAGCTCCTCGCACCAGGCCGGCTGGGTCCTCATCGCCCTGCAGAACGCCTTCTTCCAGCTCCTCCACGCGCCGTCGCTCGAGGAGGGGCTCGTCGCGACGGTGATGGCGGGCGGCGACACCGACACGAACGCCGCGATCGCGGGCGCGCTGCTCGGCGCGGCGCACGGGAGGGCCGCGGTCCCGGACCGGTTTCGCCGCCTCGTGCTCACCTGCCGCCCGCTGCCCGAGGCCGGGGCGAAGCGCGTGCGCCCGCCCGAGCTGTGGCCGGTCGACGCGCTGCTCCTCGCCGAGGCGCTGCTCGCCGTCGGCCGCTGACCGCGGCGCCTCGCCGTCGGCCGCTGACCGCGGCGCGGCGCCGCTCAGCCGCCGGTCGGGCGCTCGAGGTGCCCGCCGAACTTGTGGCGCATGGCGGAGAGGACCTTCTCGGCGAAGGTGTGGACGTGGCGGGAGCGGAAGCGCGCGTAGAGCGCGGAGGAGAGCACCTCCGCGGGCACCGCCTCCTCGATCGCGGCCATCACCGTCCAGCGCCCCTCGCCGGAGTCCTGCACGAAGCCGCTGTAGGCGCCGAGCTCCGGGCTCTCGGCGAGGGCGATCGCGGTGAGGTCGAGCAGCCAGGAGCCGACCACGCTGCCGCGCCGCCACACCTCGGCGATCTCGCCGAGGTCGAGCGCGTACCGGTGCTCCTCGGGCAGGCGCTCGCTCGCCGCGTTCTTCAGGATGTCGAACCCCTCGGCGTAGGCCTGCATGAGGCCGTACTCGATGCCGTTGTGGACCATCTTCACGAAGTGGCCGGCGCCGACCGGACCGCAGCGCAAGAGGCCCTCCTCGGCCGTGCTCTGCGCCTCGCGCCTGCCCGGCGTGCGCGGGGTGTCGCCCGGCCCCGGCGCGAGGGTGCGCAGCGCGGGCAGCGCGAGGGAGAACGCCTCGGGCGAGCCGCCGACCATCAGGCAATAGCCCCGCTCGATCCCCCAGACGCCGCCGCTCGTCCCCACGTCCACGTAGCGGATGCCCTTCGGGGCGAGGGCGGCGGCGCGGCGGACGTCGTCCTTGAAGTAGGTGTTGCCGCCGTCGACGATCAGGTCGCCGGCGCCGAGCGCCTCGCCGAGCTCCTGGACGACGCGCTCGGTCGGCTCGCCCGCGGGGAGCATGACCCAGACGACGCGCGGCGACGGCAGCCGCGCCACGGCGTCGCCCAGGGACGAGGCCGCCTCGGCGCCCTCCTCGCCGAGCTGCTTCACGATGTCCGGGTTCAGGTCGAACGCCACCACCTCGTGGCCGCCGCGGAGGAGCCGGCGCGTCATGTTGGCGCCCATCCTCCCGAGGCCGATCATTGCGAGCTTCATGGGTCACGCTCCTCTTCTGGCGATCGCGGGATCGCGCTGCCGGCGACCGCGGGGTCGCGCTGCCGGCGACCGCGGGATCGCGGGTACCGCCGGCGTAGCACGGGCGCCGGGCGCGGCCGGCGCCGCGTCGCGGTGCGCCGCGCGCGCCGCCCCCGGGCGCGCTACCGCGGCGGCCGTCCGACGGCGCCCATCACGTGCTGGAGCGCGCTCTTCAGCGTGCCGAACACCGGGATCCCGTCGAGGCTCCCGCCGATCTCCAGCAGGGTCCCGACCATCGCCGTCGGGACGCCGCAGACGATGCACTGGCTGCCGAGCAGCTTCGTCGCGGCGAAGAGCCGGAGGAGGTGCTCGATGGTCGAGGCGTCGGCCGCCTGCGCGCCGGTGAGGTCCACGATCATGAAGCGGGCGCCGTGCGCCACGATCGCCGCGAGCACCTCTTCCATCATGCGCGCGGCGCGGACGCTGTCCACCGTGCCGATCACGGGCAGCGTGAGCACGCTGTCCCACACCTGGATGATCGGCGTCGACATCTCGAGCATCGCCTCGTGCTGGGCGCGGACGCGGTCGAGCTGCAGGCGCAGCTCGCGCTGGACGCGCTCGAGCTCGTCGTTCTGCGCGCGGAGCTGCTCGCTCGCGGCGGCGAGGTCGAGCTGGTTCTTGAGCATGGTGTACGTGGCGCCGACGTAGAGCGCGTACGTGGTCGCGCTCGCGAGCGCCTTCCGGTCGATCTGGCGCTGGTCTTCCAGGGCGAAGAGCATCGAGCCGATGGTCCTCCTGTAGACCTGGATCGGCACGTGGAAGACGACGTCGGGGTCGTCCGCGAGCAGCCACGCGCGCGCGAGGTCCACCTGCCGCGGCTCGTCCCAGGGCCCCTTGAACCACGCGGCGCGCTGGGCCGTGAGCGCCGCGACCATCCATGCGTCCACGACGACGCTGCCCGCGGGCGCGCCGTGCTCGAAGGCGCCCGCGTGGTACCGCGCCGCGATGCGGGCGCCGCCGCCCTCGTCGCCGAGCACGACGCAGAGCCGCTGGGACGGGACGATCCATCGCGCGCTCGCGCAGGCCTCCTGCCAGAGCGATGGCAGGTCCGGTTGGGTCGCGAGCTTGAGCAGGATCTCGTTCAGGACGCCGAGGACGATCCACCCGCCGCCGGTCTCCGAGGGCTGGCCAGACTCGGACATCACCATCAGCGGTCGGCGTCGAGCGGGAGGCCCGCGGCGGCGGTCCGCGGGGTGATGCGCTGCGCGAGCGCCGCGCGCACGACGATCTCCAGGGGCTCGTCGCTGCTGAGCCCCACCGCCGGCCGGCACGGCGCGGCGGCGTCGATCGACGGGCTCGGGACCAGATCGGATCTCGACACGGTACACACTCCCCGCGCTGGGCGCGTGCGCGCATCCTACCGCGCAAGCCGCTCGCCGGGGGAGGTCTCCTGGAGACCGGACGGATCGTACTCGATCCACGGGGCGCGCGTCCCGGGCCAGGCGGGCGGCGCCCGCGGCGCGGCCGCATGCTACCGGTAGGGGATGAAGATCAAGGCACGCGACGGCAAGGTCTATGAAGTGAGCGCGGCTCCGCCCGGTGGGAGCCACGAGGTGCGCCTCGACGGCAAGGTGATCGGCTCGTTCGTGCTCCTGCCGGACGAGACGCAGGTCACCGTGAAGACCGCGCCCGCGACCGACGCGCTCCTCGTGGACATCGCCGATCGGTTCGTCGCCGAGGGCGGCGCGCCGATGGGGATCTGCTGACGCACCCCCCTCGTGGGGAGACTCAGCAGCCCCCCTTCGTGGAGGCATCGACGAGCCTCCTGCTCGGCCGACCGGGCGATGCGCCCGCGCCCTCGGGTCCTGCTGGCGCGCCGTTTCCGAGACCGCCCCGCGCCCCCGCCCGGAATCCATGAACGACGCCACCCCGTTGCGCTTGCAGCGGAGCCTGCGCGCAATCCCGCGCGCCGCTCTCCGGCGTCCTCTGCATGGCCCTTCATGGCGACGATCTCCCGGAATCTATGGCATCTCGGCTTCGTGGACCTGGTGCGCGCCCGCGCGCCCGCGAGCATCTCCGTCCAGCCCGAGGTGCAGCTCACGATCGAGCCGCAGCGCGCGGACATGCTGCTCCTGCGCAAGGAGGGCGCATCGCACGGCGTCGGGGACGCCACGGTGCTGCGCGGCCTGTGGCCTCTGCTCGGAACGGACACGGTGCTCGAGTACAAGAGCCCGGTGGAGTCCGCGTTTCGCCGCGGCGATCTGCTGCGGCTGTGGGGGTATGGCGTGCAGTACCACGTGGACCAGATCGAGCGGCTGTCGGGGTATCGCGCGCTGACGCTGGTGCTCGTGGTCGCGAGCATTACGCGCACGTTCCTCCGGGAGCTCGCCGAGATGGACTGGTCTCTGGTGCGGCTGGGCGGGGGGTATGGCCGGATCGACGGCGCGGTGTACGCGACCTATCTTGTGGTGACCGACGAGGTGGCGGAGGCGGAGCAGGACGACTTCTTGAGGATCTTCAGCCATCGCCGGGTGCTCGGCCCGGAGGCGCGTCGGTGGTTGCAGCGGTGGATGAAGCCGGAGGACGGTACGATGCAAAGCGTGGAGGAGATGGAAGGCTACGACGAGATGCTGCAGAAGCTGCTCGACTCCCTCCCAGCGGAGCGGCGGCTGGCCGGGCTGACGCCCGAGGAGGTGCTGTCGGCCTATCCTCCCGAGCAGCGGGTGGCGGGGCTGGCGCCCGAGCAGCGGCTGGCCGGGCTGGCGCCCGAGCAGCGGCTGGCCGGGCTGGCGCCCGAGCAGCAGTTGCTCGCGGTCTCCGATGCGGTGCTGCGCGGCATGCCGGACGAGTACCTGCGCTCGCTGCCGGCCGAGGTGCAGGACGCGATCCGGCGCCGCATCGGCCGGCCCTCTCGCTGATCGCGGTACGGTCGCGAGCCACGCGGGCGCGCCGCGCGGGCGACGCCCGCGTGGGCGGGCGTGGGGTGCTTGCCTCACCCTGCAGGGACACCGGAACCGCCAAGGCGCCATAAGACGCCAAGATCTTTGTGTTTTTCTTGGATACCCGCTCGGAGGAGACGCGCACCGCCATCCGCGCACGCGTGGGACGGTAACGCGCGCGTCGCGTCCGCCTGGTCCGGACCACCCCCCCACCGACCTGCAGGTTGCCCCCCTGGTCCGGACCACCCCCCCACCGACCTGCAGGTCGCCCCCCTGGTCCGGACCACCCCCCCACCGACCTGCAGGTCGCGTCCGCCTGGTCCGGACCACCCCCCCACCGACCTGCAGGTCGCGTCCGCCTGGTCCGGACCACCCTCCCACCGACCTGCAGGTTGTCCCCCCTGGTCCGGACCACCCCCCCCGCGCCGGGATCTGCAAGGTCGCCCCGCTCGCCGACCCTACGGCGCGGCAGACCCCGAGCCCGGCTCCGCCGGCGTCGGCGCTGCCGGTGTCGGCGCTGCCGGTGTCGGCGCTGCCGGCGTCGGCGCTGCCGGTGTCGGTGCTGCCGGCGTCGGCACCACCGGTGTCGGCGGAGCCGGGCTCGGCGCCCCCAGCGCCGGCGCCGCCGGTGCCCCGGCCGGTGGCTCCGCCGCCTTGGTCCGCGCCGCCGCCGGTTGCCAGTTCTCGATCGGCGCGAGCAGCTGCTGCGCGAGCTCCGTCTTCGTCGGATCCCGCTTGCTGACCATGCCGGACACCCGGACGACGTAGGTGCGCAGCGCCTCCACGAGCTCGTCCAGCGCCTCGCGCACGTTCGCCGTCTCGACCTCGGGCGTCTCCATGGGGGAGGTGATCCCGAGCGCCGCCCCGTACTCGTCGTGGGCCTCGTAGAGCCGCTCGAGGATCTTGCCGGCGCCCAGCTTCTCGATCTGCGCCTCGAGCTCGCTGTCCTTGATGAGCAAAATGCGCGTGTTGCTCTCGGCCCACTCCAGCTTGTACGCGATCTGCGTGAACTTGAGCCCCTTCGGGAAGAGCGTGGCGCGCAGCGACACCGCCGTCCCGGCCTCCGGGAGGCCCTGGATCTTCGACCACCCGAGCAGCACGTCGTGAAGGCCGCTCCAGATCGCGTCGACCGCCTGGTCGGCGGCCTTCGCGCGCGCCGTGTCCTCGGCGGGGAGCGACGGCAGCCGCGTCGCCGCCGCCCTGTTCAACGTCGAGAGCGCGGCCGAGAGATCCTCGTGCGCCTCGAGGACGCCCTCGGGGATCCTCTTCGCCGCATCCTTGTCGGAGAGGATGGGCCTCGCGGCGGTCAGCACCTCGGTGCCCAGCGCCTGCGCGGACGACGCGTCCAGCTTCGGGAGCTGGACCAGATCAACGGCGGTGAAGGTCCTTTTCATGCCTGCCTGTCCTCCTGTGCAAATCGGGACGAGGGTCGGCCCCCGCCCGATCCTGGCCTTCTATCCCGGTCCATGATCGATCTCCAGATCCCGGAGCGACGGTCTCGTGCTCAGCCGCCACTGTCCCGTGCTCAGCCGCCACGGTGCGATCGCGGGCGAGGAGCACCGGGGCAAGCCGGGGCTCTCGGCGCTCCTGTCGCTGCAGGCGGGGGTTCCGCTGGCGATCGCGCTGGGCGCCCGCCTCCGGGCGCGGGCGGTGGTCGCGTCGACGCGTCGCTCGTGTTGCGCCCGAGCTCGATCCGCGCGGGGCCGCCGCCGGGAGGCGGCTACTTGCTCGGCCCGGTGATCCCCTGGACGAGCTGCGGCAGATACCAGATCTGATGGTCCGTCGCGACCTCGCCGTCCTTCAGGAACACGGTGCCATCCTGGAACCGGAGCGGCCCCTTGAACAGCTCCAGCCCGCGGGCGAGCTCCAGGACGAACGCGCCGAGCTGCGCCTTCGCCTCGCCGAGCGCGGCGCCCGGCAGGAAGCCGACGACCGACGCCTCGCCGTTCAGATCGCGGAAATCCGGCCCCTTCCAGACGAACGCGCTCGCGTACTTGCCCGCGCGCGCCCCCTCGACGGCCTCGCGATAGACAGGCGCCCAGTTGAAGTAGGCGGTCCCCAGGCAGATCTCCGGCGCGAGCGCGCAGCCGTCCTTGTGGTCGTAATGCACGTACTTGACCCGCTTGCCGGCCGCGGCCGCCTTCCTGGCCTGCAGCGCGGCCTCGGGCGTGTCGAGGCCGGTCAGGAGCACGTCGTGGCCGCTGCCGTAGAAGCCGTCGGCCACCTTGGCGGGATCGAGGGTGCCCCCGGGACGCTGGGCCGGAGGCCAACCCAAATGACCTTGAACGTGAGCTCCTCGGGCTTCTTCTTGCGGTACTTCTGCCAGCAATACCGCGCGCCGAGGAACGCCGCGGTGACGAGCCTACGCGCCTCGTCGCTCGCGCGCGGGCCCAGAACCCCGATCTTGCCCGTCTCCGTGCCGATCGCCGCGGCGCACCCCGAGATGTGCTTGCCGACCTCGATTCGGCCCATGATGTTGCCCAGGTTCGGCTGGGGCTCGTGGTCCTTGCCCTCTCTCCAGGCGGCGTCGCCGGAGACATGGATGACCGTCACCTCCGG
The DNA here is from genome assembly GCF_004135735.1 of Sorangium cellulosum. Classification (GTDB taxonomy): domain Bacteria; phylum Myxococcota_A; class Polyangia; order Polyangiales; family Polyangiaceae; genus Sorangium; species Sorangium cellulosum_F. The sequence continues at coordinate 4,239,342 of NZ_CP012670.1, forward strand.
GTGCTTGCGCGCGGTTTCGAGGGCGTCGTCCTCGTGCTCGCCGGCGCTGTAGACGATGAGCCGGGCCCCCCGGGAGATGAGGTCTTCCGCGACCTGCGAGCCCTTCACGTCGGGGCGGTCTGTCGGGTTCACCTCGTCGACGAGCTCGAACGTGACGTTCGACATCCTCGCCAGGGCCGCCTTCATGCCGTCGTGGTGGGCCTGATTCCACCCCTTGTCGTCGTGGGGGCCGGCGAGGATCAGGCCGATCTTGTACGCGGAGGCCGCGGGGGGCGCGGCGGAGGCGCCGGCCTGAGCGCCCGTCGCGACGGGCGCGGCGGCGGCCGAGGCACCGGGGTTGCTCTCGCCAGGATCCGTGCCCGTCGTTGAGCCCTTGCACGCGCCGGCGAGCAGCGACAGCGCGATCCCGAGGGCGGCGGGGACGCGGATATCGGATGACACGACGGACGTCGACGGGCGAGCCATCACGCCGTCATCGTGGGCGGGGCTGTCGCACGGTGTCAAGACACCGGCGCGCCGCTCGACCTCGCTGCCACGTGCTGGCGCTGGCCCCGGCGGCGCGCTCCTCGCGCGCGGGGCGCGCTCAGCGTCGGTCCGGCGCCTCGCTCTCGGCGAAGGGCGCCATCTGGTCGGCCAGCGCCTTCTGGAACGCGGGCCGCGCCTCGCACCGCAGGCGGTAGGCCTCGAGCACCGGATCCTGCGCGACCAGATCCGTGTGGCGCAGGATGCGGAGCACCGTCGTCATGAGCAGGTCCGCCGCGGTGAAGCGACCCTCGAGGTGGTCTCGCCCCTCGAGCCAGCCGGAGAGCTGCGAGAGCCGCGCCTTCACCCCCTCGACGGCCCCGGGCCGGCGCATCTTCGCCCAGGCCTCGTCGGCGTGGAACAGGTCGATCTCGGCGAGCTGCTGGATCGCCGGCTCGACGGTCGGGTCAACCGCTCAGGACGCCGCCACGGCCGCGGCCGGCGACGCGGCGGCGTCGCGCGCGGGGCGGAGCGGGTGCGTCTCGACCCGCCAGATGCCGTCCTCCGTGAGCCGGACGGCCGCGAAGCGGGCCACGCCGTCGAGGTGGCCGTCGGTCTCGTGGCCGAGCGTCGACGAGGGGTGCGCGTACACGCTGACGCGACCGCCGGTCTTCGAGCGGTAATGGCCGAAGAACGCGAGGTGCTTGTGCCCGTGCAGCACGAGCGCGCTGTTCCTCGCCGGGTTCTTCTGCTGGTACGCCGCGAGGAGCTCGAGCAGGCGCGTGCCGTCCATGGCGATCTGAAACGTGTCGTTGAGCGACAGCGGCCCGGCGAGGCGCGCCACGTGGTGGTGCAGGAGCACGACGACAGGGCCGGATCCCGCGTCGAGCGCGCGGGCGAGGCGCCGGAGCTGGCCGCCGCCGAGCTGCCCTATCGCGTTCGATCCCACGAACCGCGACAGGTACCGGTTGGAGTTCAGCCCGAAGACCCGGATCCCGCCCTCGAGCTCGATCCGCCGCGGGTACAGGGCGGCGATCGCGCGGAGCCGCCGCCGCGCCCGGAGCCGCCGCCGCGCCCGCTTGCGGGCCGGGGCGTGCAGGGGAGGGTGGAAGGGGCCGCGCTCGACGCGCGCGAGCACGTCGATGAAGCGCTGCTCGCGCTCGGCCCTCTTCTTGAGATCGGGATCCGGCGATGTCCCGAGGTTGATGGCGACATCGTGGTTGCCAGGCACCATGAGCACGTGCGCGCTGTCCGGCACCCCGGAGAGCGCCCGCTCGAGCTCGGCCCACTGCGCCTCTTCCCCGAGATCGGTCATGTCCCCGGTCAGCGCCACGAGCGGCGGATTCAGGGCGGCGATCTCCGCGACGAGCCGGCGGAGGCGGCCTGTCAGCTCGGCCGTGTCCGGGCGAGGGGCGGCCTCGGGCCACGACGCCGAGCCCTCCTCGATCTCGTACGGCTCGCGCCCGTGCGCCGTGAGGTGCAGATCGGAGATCTGGCAGAGCACGAGCCGCCCGCCGGGGATGGCGTCCCCGGGGTCGGGGAAGAGCGTGGCCGCCCCGCCATACCGCAGGATGACGCGGGTCGCCTCGCCCAGCGCGAACGCGAGCCAGGTATAGAGGGAGATCCCGAAGCCGAGCAGGGCGACGGCGAGGCACGCGGCGAGGATGAGCGCGGCGCCGCTGCCGAAGCCGAGCCGCTCGCCCGCGGGCAGCCACGCGACGTCGGACGGGAGGAGCGAGAGCCATGAGCCCTCGGGCAACGCGGCGGCCCAGCTCGGGATCCCGAGCCCGAGGAAGCGCGCCAGCAGCCCGCCGAGGACGCACACGGCGGCGAGGGTGACGAGCAGCGGGAGCAGGAACTCGCGGACGACGTCGACGGCCTCGACGATGTCGCCGAGCCGGCCCCGGAACGACGATCGGAAGTAGCGACTTCCATAGGAGATCTTCCTCCACGCCTCCGGCCTCCACGGCCGGCCGCGGCTCCCCACGCGCGAGGCGATGACGACCGGAATGAGGATCACCGCGAGCAGCACGAACAGCGGCGGAAGGGCCAGGTAGAAGATCCGGAGAAGCACCCTTCGCGTCATGGCTCATTTGACGGCTCCCCGGCAGGACCGTCAAGTTGCCGCGCGGCCGGCGAGATGGATTCGCGCCCCCAAATTTGCCTGGACCCGCAGCATTTCGTAGCATGGAGAGACGCGAGACCGCGCAATGTCTTCTGCCGAGACGCCGCCCCAGATGGATTGCGCGCCGCGCGCCCCGGCGCCGAGCGAGCCGCTGCCGGCGCTGTCGACCCGCGTGCGCCGCGCGTCGACGCCGCCCGCGTCGGGGCGCGGTGGGGTCTCCGCGCGCGTCGCCGCCGGCGCGGCCTGCGCGGCGGCGCTCGGCGCGGCCGCGGCGGTGCTCGGCGTGGCCGCGGCCGAGCCGGGCGGCGCGCTGGCGCTGGCGCGGGCGCGGGACGCGCGCGGGGCGGAGGGGCAGGGCGGCGCGCTGGGCATGGAGGCGCGGGGAGGCGCGCCTCCCGCGGAGGACCAGGGCGGCGCGCCTCCCGCGGAGGACCAGGGCGGCGCGCCCCTCGCGGAGGACCAGGGCGGCGCGCCCCTCGCGGAGGACCAGGGCGGCGCGTCCCTCGCGGAGGACCAGGGCGGCGCGCCCCTCGCGGCGCGAACGCCGGCGCCGCCGCCGCGCGTGACGCTCAGGATGGATGACGAGGACATCGTGCCAGACACGCTGGAGGAGCAGCGCCGCCGGCTCTTCAGGCGGATGCGGCGCGACCTCGAGCTCCCGGACGAGGCGATGCGGCAGGTGGAGGCGATCTTCGCGGCGTCGCCGGTGCTCGGCCAGGGCAATCCGGCGATCTCGCGCCACCCGATGTCGCGGTCGGCGTGCCGCCGCATCCGGAAGCTCGCGGGCGTCGAGCCGGCGCGCGAGCCGGCGTGCGGCGCGCCGGGGATGGTGCCGCTGTTCGATCCCACGCGCGGCCAGACCGCGGAGAGCGCCCGGGTCTGCATCGATCAGCTCGAGTTTCCGAACCTGCCCTGCGAGTACCCCGTGGTGCACGTCCGGGCGCGCGAGGCGGCGCTCCTGTGCCGGGCGGTCGGAAAGCGCATCTGCGATGCGCACGAGTGGGAGGGCGCGTGCGCCGGTGCCCTCCGGGAGCCCGACGTCGAGTACGAGTGGGAGCGCCCCCGCGACGAGGCGAGCTGGCATCATAACCTCCTGCGCAAGAAGGTGTGGAGTTATGGCCCCGAGAAGGACCACGCCCTCTGCGGCACGGGGAGCTCCCGGACGCCCGGGTGCCCGGGCGGCGGGTGGGACCGCTGCGGCTCCAACACCTATCCGGCCGGGGCGTTCCCCGCGTGCCGGAGCAGCCTGGGCGTCTTCGATCTGCACGGCAACGTGGCCGAGCACATGAGCCTGCCCATCCTGCCCGAGGAGCTCGCGCGGCACGGCGACAAGGGGTTCACCGAGATGAAGGGGAGCTGGTTCGCGTTCGCGTCGATGGATGTCCACGCGGACGACTGCAGGTGGCGCGCGCCCGCCTGGCACGGGACGCGGCTCATGAGCAAGGGCAGCCACGCGAACTACCACCTTGGATTCCGCTGCTGCAAGGACGTCGCGCCGCCGTAGGCGCGCGACGCTCGGGCCTTGAGGGCGTCATGACGACCGGCCCGGGGCGCCCACGATTGCCCACATGCGCCCCCTTGCGCGCCTACAGTGTTCAACTGTCGCAGGGGCGCGCCGACACGGCTGCTCGCGGGAGCCCTCCTCGGGCGCCCGTCGCGAAGCTGCGGTGACGGAGGCGGACGGTTATGGCCTGGATCGATCGATCCGGGCTGCCTTCCTGGATGCACAAACGGCGCAGCAGGAGGTGGTCTGAGCAGGCCAGGCGCAGAGGGCGCGAGATCGCCTGGACGGCGCGGGCGCGCCGGACGGGACGGGGGCGCGGCGGCGCGCGGCCTCGCGTCGTATGTCTGCGAGGCATGAGAGCGCGCCATTCACCTCGTTCATGACGGTCGCGACGCAGGCGAGGGCGCGAGCGCCCTGCTCAGCCGCGCGGGAGGTGCGCAGCGAGGCGCGTGGATCGCCGGCCGCCATGACGGTGAGTTCGTCATCTCCAGCGTGACGCGCCGGAGGCAGCGGAGAAGACGCCCTCCGCGCGGGGGCCGTCCCGCTGGTCTTCGCGGTGAGATGTTGGAAACCAGCGCCGGCGCAGATCCAGAGAATGCCTTTTCACGGGCGCAGCGACGCGCTCGCGCCGCAGGCGGCGAGCGGCAGTGTCTGCACACGAGCGCTGAGGCACACAGCCTGCTCTTCGTGAGCCCGAGATGGCTCGGACCTTCCGGCCATCGTGGGACATTGAGGAGGACAACACATGATCTCGATTCATGGCAAGGTGATGGGGCTCGCGATGGTGATGGCGGCGCTGGGCACGGGGTGCGCCGTCGGTGCCGCGGAGGACGCCGATCTCGAGCAGGCCGGCCTCGACGAGGCCGAGGCGGTCGATTCGACCGCCGAGGCGCTCGAAGAGGAGGCGCTCGAAGCGAATGAGGAGCTGCGGGGCGGGCTCATGGGTCCGAGCAAGGGGCCGCTCGGGCCGAGCAAGGGGCCGCTCGGGCCGAGCAAGGGCGTCCTGGGCCCGCAGGCGCCGATCGGCGCGCAGGGGCCCATGGGCCAGGTCGGGCCGCTGCCGGGCGGAGCGCCCGTGGACCAGGTGGGGCAGTTGCCGGGCGGAGCGCCCGTGGACCAGGTGGGGCAGTTGCCGGGCGGAGCGCCCGTGGACCAGGTGGGGCAGTTGCCGGGCGGAGCGCCCGTGGACCAGGTGGGGCAGTTGCCGATCGGGCAGGGGCCGGTCGGCCAGGCGCCGATCGGGCAGGGGCCGGTCGGCCAGGCGCCGATCGGGCAGGGGCCGGTCGGCCAGGCGCCGATCGGGCAGGGGCCGGTCGGCCAGGGGCCCGTGGGTGGCGTGCCGGGCGTCGGCGTGCCGGGCGTCGGTGTGCCGGGCGTCGGCGTGCCGGGCGTCGGCGTGCCGGGCATCGGCGCCGGCCTGCCGGGGATCGGCGTCGGCGGCCTGGTGGGGTCGCGCTTCGGCATCGGCGGCTTCGGCTGCCCCCCGCCGTTCATCAACATCATCAACAACAACTTCTTCTTCGACGACCGTTTCCACCACTGCTTCTTCCCCCCTCCCTTCGACCCGTGCCATCGTGACGACTTCTTCGGTTTCCGCGATGATTGCCGTGACGGCTCCTTCGGCTTCAGGCCTCCCTTCAGGCCGCCCGTCTGCCGTCCCAGCTTCGGCGCCTTCAGTGGCCTCGGCTGGAGCGGCGGCGGCTGCGGCGGCTGCGGCGGCGGGTGGGGCGGCGGCTGCTAGCGACACCGCCTCCGCGGCGCGGACGGCGCTCTCGACCGCCTGACGGCGTGCCGCGCAGGTGCGCGGGCGGTCGCGGGAGAGCGCGAGTCGCTCGTCCTCGATGGCCGATCGGGAATCGGCCTGGCATTGCAGCTCTCTCACAGAGCGCTCCGCGGTCGCCTGGGGCTCACCACCCCCCAGGCGACCGGTGAGCCCGGCGACGTGACGGCTCCGGAGGCCGGTGGCGGCGACGACGGCCGCCTCCACCTCACAGGGCGTGACCGCGTGAGGCCGCCGCCGCTCCAGGCGGGCGCCCCGCGCGGGCGCGCGGCGTGACCCGCGGAGGCGCGCCCGGAGGAACGACACGGCGCGCCGGGGCACGCCCGCCCTCTCGGAGATTGCTCCCCCGTGGCCAATCCCCTAGAGTGGGCCTGACATTGTGATCGGCTCGATCATCGACGGCAAATACCAGATACGCAAGCTCCTCGGTGAGGGAGCCATGGGCTCGGTCTACGAGGCGGAGCACACGGCGACCGGCCGGCGCTGCGCCGTGAAGGTCATCAGCTCGGCCGACCTCACCCGCGACCCGAAGGTGGTGAGCCGCTTCCAGCGCGAGGCGCGCGCGGCGGGCGCGATCGACACGCAGCACATCACCCAGGTGCTCGACGCCGGCGTCGATCGCGACTCGAGCCTGCCGTTCCTCGCGATGGAGTACCTCGCCGGCGAGGACGTCCACCAGCTCATCAAGCGCGTCGGCCCGCTCTCGCCCGACCTCGCGCTGCGCATCGTCGCGCAGTCGTCGCTCGGCCTCCAGAAGGCGCACGAGGCGAGCGTCGTCCACCGCGACATCAAGCCGCACAACCTGTTCCTCGCGCACCGCGACGCCGGCGAGATCCTCGTCAAGCTGCTCGATTTCGGCATCGCCAAGGTGAAGATGGACCGGGCGAACGAGACCGAGAGCGCCGACCTCACGCGCACCGGCAACCTCATCGGCTCGCCGCTCTACATGTCGCCCGAGCAGGCGCGCGGCCAGAAGGACATCGACCACCGCACCGACATCTGGTCGCTCGGCGCCGTGCTGTACCAGGCGCTCACCGGGCGAACGCCGTATCACCACATCACCGCGCTCGGCGAGCTCATCATCGCGATCTGCTCGGAGCCGCCGCCACCGGTGCAGGAGTTCGCGCCGTGGGTGCCGCCCGAGATCGCGGCGATCGTGCACCGGTGTCTGCAGCAGGACCAGGGGCGGCGCTACCAGACCGCGCAGGAGATGTTCAACGCGATCCGGCCGCTCCTCCCGTACGGCTGGGGCATCCACGAGAGCATGCTCGTGCCGCTGCACGACAGCGTCCGCAGGCAGTCCGCGCCGCGGCTCTCGACGAGCCTCCCGCCGGCGAACCAGAGCGGCGGCTACGCGGCGCTCGCGAGCTCGCCCGCCAACCAGAGCGGCGGCTACGCGGCGCTCGCGAGCTCGCCCGCCAACCAGAGCGGCGGCTACGCGGCGCTCGCGAGCTCGCCCGCCAACCAGAGCGGCGGCTACGCGGCGCTCGCGAGCTCGCCCGAGCTCCGCGGCGGCGGGCATCCGTCGGTCGCGCCGCCCGCGAGCCCGGGCGGCGCGTACGGCGCCGTCGCTCCGGGCGGCGCGCACATCGGCGCCGCGACGACGGGCGCGCTCACGCAGTCGCAGCGCGGCGCGCAGCCCGCCGCGTCGCGGGTGCCGGTCGTGGCCGGCGCCGCGCTGCTCGCCGTGGCCGTCGTCGGCGGCGTCTACGCCTTCAGCCAGCGGTCGCCGGCGCCCGTCCCGGAGCCGGTAGGAACGCAGGCGCTCGCGCCCGCGGAGCCCCCGAAGGAGCCAGCGTCGCCGCCGCCCCCGGTGGCGCCGACGGCGACGCCGTCCTCGGAGATCCTCCCGGTCGCCGAGGCGCAGCCCAAGCGCGTTCACGTGGTCATCCTGCCGGCCGACGCCTCCGTCGAGGTCGAGGGCGAGCGCGCGACGACGCGCGACGGGATCCTCGAGATCTCCGGGCTCCCCGGGAGCGTGCACAGGGTGCGCGTCTTCAAGGGCAAGAGCGAGACCCTGGCCGACGTCGTCGTCACCGAGACCGGCGCGCTGCCGCCCAAGGTCGAGATCGCGTCGACCCCGTCGAAGGCTGCTCCGCCGCCTGCGGCGAGGACCGCTCCCGCCGCCCCGACGCCGGCTCCGGTGCCCACGACCCCGAAGGGGATCATCGACGACACGGGCGAGTTCGGGGAATAGAAGAGAAGAACAGGCGGACACGGTGCTCGATCGGATGGATCTGCGTGCGCGGCGCGTCGGCGCTAGTCCTCTCCCCCTCGCGCGGCGACGCGGGGCCGCGGCGCGTCGGCTGCGCGCGCTCTCGGCCGCGCTCGCGCTCGCGATCGCTGCCGGGCCGGCGCTCGCGCAGCCGACGCCGGCCGGCGCGGGAGACGCGCCGGAGACCGGTGCAGGCGATGCGCCGAAGACAGGCGCCGGCGACGCGCCGAAGACAGGCGCGGCGGAGGGCGCGCCGGGGGCGGGCGTGGAGGGCGCCGCGCCGGCCGAGGAGGCGCCCGTGTCCGAGGCGACGCGGCAGGAGGCGCGGCTCCACTTCGAGAAGGGGCTCGCCCTGCTGCGCGAGGGGGCCTGGAGCCCCGCGCTGGCCGAGTTCCTCCTGTCGCGCAAGCTCTACCCGACGCGCGCGGCCACGAACAACGCCGCCATCGCGCTGCGCAAGCTCCAGCGTTACGACGAGGCGCTCGAGATGTTCGAGACCTTCCTGCGCGACTTCACCATGTCCGCCGCCGAGCGCGCGGTCGCGCAGCGCGAGATCGCCGAGCTGCGCACGCTGGTGGGGACGCTCGACATCACGAGCGCCGAGCCCGGCGCCTCCATCGTCGTGAGCGGCGAGGATCGCGGCCAGTACCCCCCCGTCAAGCCGATCCGCGTCGCCGCGGGCGCGCACGTCGTCCGCGTCTTCAAGGAGGGCTTCGAGCCGGTGGAGACGCGCGTCTACGTGGCCGGAGGCCAGACCGTCACGGTGGACGCGAAGCTCCGCCGGCTCACCCGCTCGGGGCGGCTCCGCGTGGTGGAGCGGACCGGGAAGACCGTCGACGTGGTCGTGGACAACGTGGTCGTGGGGCGGACGCCGTGGCTCGGCACGCTGTCGGTGGGCGATCACATGGTGGCGCTGCGCGGCGACGGGAAGCTCGGGACGCAGCCGACGGCCGCGCCCGTGAGGCCGCAGGAGCTGACCACGCTGTCGCTGCTCGCCGAGGATCTCGACGCGTCGCTCCGGGTCGATCCCACGCCGCCCGGCGCGAGCGTCTGGATCAACTCGGTCAACGTGGGCAACGGCGTGTGGCTCGGCCGGCTCAGGGTCGGCGCGCACCGGGTCGAGGTGAAGGCCGACGGGTTCCTCCCCGCGACGCGCACGGTGACGCTGCAGAAGGGGCAGCGCCAGAACCTGAGCGTGTCGCTCGAGCGCGACGAGGACGCGGAGATGTGGCGCAAGCCGCCGAAGATCACGCTCGACGCGAGCGCGTCCTTCCTGGTCGCGCCGACGCTCGGCGGCGAGATCACGAGCGGCTGCAGCGGCGGCTGCTCCAGCTCGCTCGGCCTCGGCGGGCTCGGGATGATCCACGGCGGCTACGAGTTTGGCTCGGGGCTCGGCCTCGGCGTCGAGGCCGGCGTCCTGTTCGCGACGCAGCAGATCGACGAGCGCCCCGCGGGGCTCACGCCGGTCGGCTTCCGGGATCCGCTGCGCGGCACGGCGAACGACGCGCTCCGGCTGACCGGCTTCCTGGCCGGCGCCACGTTCGGGTACCACCTCGGCGAGGCGTTCCCGACGCTGCTGCGGCTCGGCGCCGGGGTGCTCCGCGGCGAGGTCCGCGACGAGCGCACGGGGCGGTTCGAGACGAGCGCGGGGGAGGCGTTCAGCACCTATCCCGTGGTCGATTTCGCGCCGACCACGTACTTCTACGCGGCGCCGGAGGCCCGGCTCGGCATGCGGCTCGGGGAGCGCTGGGAGGCCTCCGCCGGCCTGAAGCTGCTGCTCCTGATCGGCCTCAGCAAGCCGGCGTGGGACAGGACGATCGAGCTCGCGGCGTCGACCGACGGGATCGGCACGTACGCGCCGGACGCGCTCATGGGCGACTTCGTGCTGATGGTCGCGCCCGGGGCGAGCCTGCGATACCAGTTCTGAGCGGTCGCGCAGCGCCTGCGAGCCGCGCAGCGCCGAACGCCGAAGAGCCAGGCCTTGCGCGCGGAGCTCGCGGCCCCCACGCCGTGATCCGGCGGGGACGCCGCGAGCGTGCACCCCGGCCGACTACTGGCCGCGACGCCGACGGCGCAGCCCGCCGAACACGGCCGCGACGGCGCCGAGCAGGGCGGCGAGGGGCGCGGCGTCGCGCTCGGGCGGGGCGCCGACGACGGCGCAGGAGCAGGACGGGACCTCGGCCGGATCGAGGGGTGGGACGCACTCGTTGTCGAGGTTGCACACCATGCCGTCGACGCAGTCGGCCACCGACCTGCACGGCGCGGCGCAGGCGCTGCCGCCCGGCGGGCACCGGTACGGGGTGCAATCCCGGTCGGCGCCCGCGGCCCGGAGCGTGTGCTCCCCGTCGCAGGTCGGTCCGACTTCCTCGAGGTCGACGCAGATACCGTCGGCGCAGATGAAGTCGGCGATGCAGTCCTCGTCGGACGCGCAGGAGGCCTTGCACGAGCTCTCGTCGGCGCACCGGAGGCCGCCGCAGCGCTCGACGACGGGCGCCTTCTCGAGGCCGCTTCCGTCGCAGAAGTAGCTGGTGAGCGTCGCGGGGCCGACGGCGCAGCCCTCGTCCGGGCAGGTGCACACCGAGGTCCGCGCGACCGCCCCGTCGACGGGGAACATGCACCTGGCTTCCCTGTCGCCGCCGCAGTAGCCGGCGCACGCCCCCTCGCCGGGGCAGGCCTCGCGCCGGAACGTGCCGCCCTCGTTGGGGTGCGGGGGCTCGGGCCTCAGATCCGTGCCCACGGGCGTGCACTTGCCGACGTTGTTCTCCACGTCGCACGCCTGGCACTGGCCGTCGCACCGGGATTCGCAGCAAACGCCGTCGACGCAGTGGCCCGACTCGCACTGACGATCCCGGGTGCACTCGGCGCCGATGCCGAGCCGGTCGAGGCAAAGGCCCGACCCGGGCGGAGCGCCGCCCGCGCCGGCCGATGCGCTCCCCGACCCGGCCGTCACGCCCCCGGTACCCGAGGCTTCCGCGCCGCCCGACCCGGCCGCCGCTCCGCCGATGCCAGAGCCCCCTGCGCCGCCGATGCCAGAGCCCCCTGCGCCGCCGGTGCCAGAGCCCCCTGCGCCGCCGGTGCCAGAGCCCCCTGCGCCGCCGATGCCAGAGCCCCCTGCGCCGCCGGCGCCGGAACCACCTGTCCCCGCCGACGTGCCCCCCGCGCCGCCGGTGCCAGAGCCGCCCGCGCCGGCCGACTCACCGCCCGCCTCGCAACGGTCCGAATCGCCCGTTCCCACCTCGCACCAGCCCGTCTCGGAGCAATCGCAGTCGTCCAGGCAGTAGAGAACGCAGACGTTATCGGGGCCGCAGCGGCCCGGCTTGCAGTCCTTCGTGTCCGGGTGGGGGATCACGCGCCCCGCGCCGTCGCACTGGGTGTGCACCTCGATCTCGTTGAGACAGGCGACCGGGAGGAGGGTCCCGCGCTTCGCCGGGCCGCAGGTGCCGGTGGCGCTGCCGTCCTCCTTGCCCTCCAGCGTGCACGAGGAACACGCATCGGCGCACTCCTCGTTGCAGCAGACCCTCTCCCTGTCGGAGCAGCGCCCCGACGCGCACTCCTGATCGCTCGCGCACGACTCGCTGTTCGCCTTGAGGAGCAGCTGGGCGCTGGCGAGCACTTGCCCGCTCCCGGGATCGACGCCGCCCGCGACGAGCACCGCCCGGCCTGCTTCGATGTCGGCGCCGGCGTTGACGAGGACGGCCGCGTGATCCAGCCGGCCTTGCAGGAGCGCCGGCAGGCCGCTGTCGCTGAAGCTCTTCGCGATGGGATCGTAGATCTCGACGCCGGAGAGCGCGCTCGTCCCGTCGAAGCCACCGGCGACGAGGACGTTGCCCGTGGGCAGGAGGCTCGCCGTGTGGTTGGCGCGCGCGCCCAGCATCGAGATCGGCGTCGGCTGGAGCTCGAAGCCCCGCTTGCTCGGATCGGTCACGCCGTCGTGGTAGATGTCGACGGTGCCCACGTGGGCGCCCCCGGAGACGCGGGTGGTGCCGCCGACGAGCAGCACCTCGCCGGAGTCGAGCAGCGTGGCCGCATGGAAGCCGCGGAGCGCGGTCATCCGCGCCGTGGCGGGCGGGGTCGCGCTGATCGGCTGGAACGTGCGCGTGGCGTGGTCGAAGAGCTCGGCCGAGCTGAGCGCGGCGCCGGAGAGGACGAAGCCGCCCGCGACGAGCACGTCGCCGGTGTCGAGGCGGACGGCGGCGTGCGCGTGGCGCGCGGTCGCCATGTCGCCGGCGCCGGCGAGCGCGCTGGTGACGGGCGCGCCGCCGCCCGGCCCGAGATCGGTGAAGGTGTAGACGAACGCGGTGCTCGTGGGCTGGTTGAGCGGGGGCGCCACGCCGCCCGTGAGCAGGACCTCGCCGGTGGCGATGAGGGTGGCCGTGTGGTTGAACCGCGGCAGCGGCGACAGCGAGTTCGGGTCCGTGACGAACTCGCCCGTGGCCGGGTCGTAGATCTCGAGGGAGGCGACCGGGGCGCCGCCCGCGCTGGTGCTGCCGCCCGCGACGAGGACGGGCGGCGCTGGCGGCGGCGAGGGCGAGGGAGCCGGCGGCGGGACCGTCGTGAGCGCCGTGGCGGTGTGGGCGCCGCGCGCGGTGTCCATCGCGTCGGTCATCGCGAACGTGCGTTCGAGCGGGAAGTAGAGCTCGGCGGTCGCGCGCGCGTTGCCGGACGCGTCGAAGCCGCCGGCGATGAGCACGGGGCTCGCCCGGTCTCCCGGGTTGATCAGCGTGGCGGTATGCCGGGTGCGCGGTTCGACCATCTGGTTCGCCGTCGAGACCCACTGCGGGTCGACGAGCGCCGGGTAACGGACGCCGGCGGACGGCCACGCGACGACGACGGTGCACGCCGGCGCGCCCGGCGGCGTGACCGGCCGGCCCCACGGGGCGCGGGGGCTCGTATCGAAGGCGCACCCCTCGACCGAGAGCGACGCCGGCGTGCGCGCGCCGGTCGCGTCGACGAGGTAGGGGGGCGCGACGCGCAGGCGGGGCGCCCCCGCGGCGTCGAGGAACTCGAGCGTGCGCTCCACGAGGCGGAGACCGGTCACGGCGCTCACGTCGACGCGGTAGCGGAGCTCCTTTCGCGCCGGCTCGCGCTCGAAGACGACGAAGTCCTCGGTGCCACCGGGAAAGACGCGATGCAGCACGTCGCGGGAGCTCCCATCCCCGGCGCGGAGCGCGCCCGCGTAGAGGACCAGCGTGCCGTCGACGGCGGCGGGCACCTCGGACGCGTCGGGGAGGGAGAAGGCGATCGCGAGGCGTGAGGCGCTGTCGGCGAGCCGCACCGCGCCGGCGGCGTGCGGCGGGAGCTCGACGGACGCGGCGGCGCCGGGCCCTGCGGCGCGCAGGGCGCCGGCCGGGGTCGGCGTCACGGCTCCGGCGGCGCTGGGGCCGACGGCGCCGGCGAAACGCGCGCGGATCGCGGCGATGCGGGCGCGCGCCTCGGGCGACGCCGCGCTGGGCGCCGCGGCGGCGGGCGGGGTTGCACGGCGCGGGGCGCTCTCGTCGGAGCAGCCCGAGGTCTGGGGGAGGACGGCGCAGGCCGACAGCAGCGCGGCGCTCCGCAGGCGGAGGCCGGATCGCGGCACGCGGGGATCTCGCAAGGGGGTCATTCCGTGGTGGGCGCGGCGCGCGCGAGGTGAGGGAGGTTCGAAGCGCGATGCTACCAGAAGGCGCCGTTCCGCCGAAGGACATGGCGCTGCCGGCTCGCGGCGCGGGAAACTCCCCCAGGAGGGGGTTGATCCCGGGTACGCTCGACGGAGCGCCTTCGTGCGCGGCGCGCGACGAGCGCCGCCGTGCGCGGCGCGCTCTGGAGGAGCCGCGATGACCTTCCCTGCCTCGCCTTCGATGCCCCGCCGCCGCGCGCCCGCCGGCCCTGCGCGGCGCGGGCTCGTGCCCCTTCTCGCAGGCCTGCTCGCGCTGGTGGCGCCCGCGCCCGCCCGGGCGGCGCTGTGGGACGTCGACAACGACCAGGTCGCGAACTGGGTCGACAACTGCCCTGAGATCTACAATCCGAGCCAGTACGACGGCGACGGGGACGAGCTGGGCGACGCCTGCGATCCCGACGACGACGACGACGGCACGCCCGACGACCTGGACTCCGACGACGACAACGACTCGATCCCGGACGTCGACGACCTGTGCCCGACGATGCCGGGGGGGCACCGAGACGGCCCCGAAGGCGACGGGGATCGAGACGGCGATGGGGTCCCGGACGCCTGCGACAACTGCCCCGGCTACTCCAACGAGGACCAGCTCGACAGCGACGGCGACGGGCAAGGGAACCTGTGCATCAACGACAACGACGGTGACGGCGACGTCGATAACCGCGACAATTGCATCAACATCCCGAACGAGGATCAGAACGACGAGGACGACGACGACATCGGCGACGCCTGCGACAACTGCCCCGAAGACCGCAACGATAGCCAGTATGACGGCGACGCCGACGGCGTCGGAGACGCCTGCGACCGCTGCCTCGGCATCGTCAATCTGGGGAGCGACGCCGACGGTGACCAGGTCGACGACGCTTGCGACAACTGCATCGACGCCGACAACGAGGATCAGAACGACGAGGACGACGACGACATCGGCGACGCCTGCGACAACTGCCCGGACGAGCCCAACGACGATCAGCTGAACACCGACGAGCTCCTGCCCGGCGGCGACGCCCTGGGCGACGCCTGCGACGACGACGACGACGCCGACGGGGCGCCCGACGCGAGCGACAACTGCCCGCTCCTCCCCAACCCCGATCAGCTGAACACCGATGAGCTCCTGCCCGGCGGCGACGCCCTGGGCGACGCCTGCGACGACGACGACGACGACGACGGGGTGCCCGACGCGAGCGACAACTGCCCGCTCCACGCCAATCCGGATCAGCACAACGCCGACGGCGCCCTGTCCGGCGGCGACCTCCTGGGCGACGCCTGCGACGACGACGACGACGCCGACGGGGTGCCCGACGCGCTCGACAACTGCCCCCTGGCCCCGAACGCGGATCAGCAGAACACCGACGCAGCCCTGCCCGGCGGCGACGCCCAGGGCGACCGCTGCGACGACGACGACGACGCCGACGGCCACCCCGACGGCGCGGACAACTGCCCGTTCGCCCCGAACGCGGATCAGCGGAACACCGACGCAGCCCTGCCCGGCGGCGACCCGGTGGGCGACGCCTGCGACAACGACGATGACGCGGACGGGGTGCCCGACGCGCTCGACAACTGCGTCGTCACGCCGAACCCGGATCAGGCGAACAACACGAAGAGCGGGCCCGACGACGGCCTCGGTGACGTCTGCGATGACGACGACGACAACGACACCGTCCTCGATGCGATGGACAACTGCCCGTACGACGTCAACACCAACCAGACGAACACCGATCGCGACGACGAGCTGGCGAGCGGGGGTGTCGTCGAGGGCGACGTGTGCGACCTCGATGACGACAACGACGGGCTCACGGACGACGAGGAGGCGGCGCTCGGGACCGAGCCGACCAGCCCGGACTCGGACCTCGACACGATCGGCGACGCCGAGGAGGTGAGCAATCCGAGCGACCCGGCCGACCCGGTCAACAACACCGACGGAGATGCGGTGATCGACGCGAACGACAGGGACAGCGATGGCGACGGGCTGTTCGACGTCGACGAGGCCGGAGACGCGCTGCTGAGCACGCCGCCCATCGACACCGACGGTGACGGGATTCCCAATTACCGGGACCGAGACTCGGATGATGACGGTGTGCTCGACGGGGACGACAACTGCCCCCTCGTCGCGAACCCGCCCTCGCGGCCCGGCGAGCCTCAGGCCGACACCGACGGCGACGGCAAGGGCGACCTCTGCGATGGCGATTCGGACAACGACGGCGTGCTCGACAGCGAGGACAACTGCCCGCTCACGCCGAACTCGCCCCCGGCGGCCGGTGAGCCGCAGGCCGACGCCGATGGCGACGGGCTCGGCGATGTCTGCGATCCGGACGCCGATCCGGACGGCGACGGCCTGAGCAACCAGGACGACAACTGCCCGACCCACGCGAACCCGCCGGCGCAGCCGGGGGATCCGCAGGCGGACCTCGACGACGACGGGCTCGGCGACGCGTGTGACCCGGATATCGACGGCGACGCGGTGGCCAACGCGGACGATACCTGCCCGCTCGTCGCCACCGACGCGCAGGAGGACGGCGACGGCGACGGGCTCGGCGACGCCTGCGACAACTGCCCGGGCGACGCGAATGCCGACCAGGGGGACGAGAACGGCGACGGGCTCGGCGACGCCTGCGACGACGACGGCGACGGGGTGGCGAACCACATCGACAACTGTCGGGACGTCGAGAACGCCGATCAGTCGGACGACGACGACGACGGGGTAGGGGACGCCTGCGAGGAGCCCGAGACGAGCGGCGCGGGCGGCGCGAGCGGCGCGGGCGGCGCGAGCGGCGCAGGCGGCGCGGGCGGCGCGGGCGGCGCGGACGCGACCACGTCGGCGAGCAGCGGCGGCGGGACGCGACCTGATTTCCAGGGCGGCTGCGACTGCCGCATGGGCAGCGTCCCGGTCTCGAGCGCGCCGTGGGGCCTGGTCCTGATCCTCGCGGCCGCGCTGCGGCGGCGTGGACGGCGGGACCGGCCCCGCGCGGCGTGATCCAGCGCGCGGCGCGCGGGCCCGCCGCGCCCGCCGGGGGGCAGGTCTCCGGCGGGCGTGGCGGGCACGTCGGCCCGATCTCGCGGTCCGCTCACGGAGCGCGACACGGCCGCGCGGCGTCGACGGCCCCGTTGTGAACGCGACCGTGCATCTCGGCGTCGACGCGCGCGTTCGCGGCGCGACGGCATGTTGCCCCCCGCCGCACCCCCCCGCTATCGTGGCGCCCCGATGAGGTCCCCCTCCATCGCAGCGGCAGCGTCCACGGCCGTCCTCATGACGCTCGCCAGCGCCTCGCGAGGTCAAACCACCGGCGGCTTCTCCCTCGACCGGTTCGAGCCGGCGCCCGCCGGCGACGCCTTCTTCGGCGTGCCCTCGCCGGCCGCTCCCGGCCACCTCGCGCCGCGCGTCCACGCGATGCTCGACTACGCCCACCGCCCCATCCACAGCAGCGGCGACAGCCCCATCGACCTCGTCTCCTCGCAGGCGCTCCTCCGCCTCGGCGCCTCGCTCGCGCTCTGGGATCGCCTCCTGCTCTCGCTCGATGCGCCGCTCGCCGTCGCGCAGGGCGGCGACGACCCGGGCATCCCCGGCGTCGCGTTCACGGAGCTGACGGCGCCCGAGCTGGGCGATCTCCGCTTCGGCGCGCGGCTCCGCGTGCTCGGCAGGGACGCCGGCCCGCTCCAGCTCGGGATCGGCGGCTACCTGTTCGCGCCCACGGGCACGCCGGCGCAGTACACCGGCGACGAGGAGCCCCGCGGCGCCTTCCACGCGAGCCTCGGCGGCCGCCTCGGGACGGCGCGCTCCTCGCTCGGCTTCCTGTGGAGCGCGAGCGGCGGCGTCGAGCTCGGGGGCGGCCCGAACCGGCCGCAGCAGCTCACGTTCGGCGCCGCCGCGGGGGCGCTGCTCGGCGGCGATCTCCTCCAGCTCGGCGCCGAGGCGTACGGCGCGGCGCCGCTCGGCGGCGACCTCCTGCTCTCGAGCACGCCGGTGCAGCGCGAGGAGGCGGGCCTCAACGCCGAGCTGCTCCTCGGCGCCAAGCTCCGCGTCCTGGGCGGCCTCACGTTCGGCGCCGCGGTCGGCCCGGGCCTCACGAACGCGATCGGCACGCCGTCGGTCCGCGCCGTCGGCATGATCGGCTGGGCGCCGCTCCCGCAGCCGGACTCCGCCGAGCGGGCGCCCGCCGTCGCCGCGGGCGACAAGGACGACGACGGCATCGACGACGCGCTCGACGCCTGCCCCGACGTGAAGGGGGACCCGTCGCCCGATCCCGCGATGGACGGCTGCCCGCCGGCGGATCGCGACGGCGACACGGTGCGCGACATCGACGACGCGTGCCCGACCACGCCCGGGGCCCGCAGCGCCGACGTGACCAGGAGCGGCTGCCCCGACGACAGGGACGGCGACGGCTTCCATGACGGGATCGACGCCTGCCTCGACGTGCCCGGCAGCTCGAGCGACGACCCGAGGAAGGTCGGTTGCCCCGCGGACGCGGACGACGACGGCATCGTCGACGCGTCGGACGCCTGCCCGAAGGTGAAGGGGACCGCGAGCCGGGATCCGAAGCAGAACGGCTGCCCGGACGATCCGGACGGCGATGGCGTCCGCGGCGCCGCGGACGCCTGCCCGAACGAGCGCGGGCGGCCGGATCCCGATCCGGCGCAGAACGGCTGTCCGAGGTTCGTCCGCGTGCACGCCGACGAGATCACGACCTCGAAGCCGGTGCAGTTCATCGTTTACGGAAAGACCCGCGCCCAGACGGTCGCTCCGATCTCCGACGATCTCCTGCGCGAGGTGCGCGACGCCATCCAGCAGAACCCGGACATCGAGCTCGTCGAGGTGCAGGGCCACACGGACGACAGCGGGAGCGAGGAGTACAACCTTCGCCTCTCCCAGGAGCGCGCGGAGGCCGTCCTCTCGTGGCTCGTCGCCGCCGGCGTGCCGCGCGAGAAGCTCGTCGCCAGGGGCTACGGCTTCGAGCGGCCGCTCGGGGACAATCGCGTCAAGACAGGTCGCCAGAAGAACCGGCGCGTCCAGTTCATGATCATCAAGCGCAAGGGCGCCGCTGTCCAGCGCTGAGCCGCCGAGCCTCGCCGCCCGCTGCCGCTGCTGCGGCGCGTGACGACAGCCCCGTACAAGCCCCGCAGTCCAGGGCGATCCCACCACAGCGGCGCGGGCGGGGAGCACGTGATGGAGCGCACGTGACACCGGTGAATGGACGGCGCGCTTCCTCCATGGCCCGACATCAGGTCGTGACGCTTCCCTGACGGCCGTTGACGGGCTGATGTGTCATTCTGGATAGATGCTCCATACGGTGGCCATCTCGGATATCCATCTTTGCGAGCTCGAGCCTGGTGACGGTCTGTGGATGCGTTACCGTCAGGCTCCTTACTCCCCCGACAGCGAGGTCGCGGCGATGCTGGACGCGCTCCGGGACGAGATGAAGCAGGGGACCGCGCGCGGCGCGGGGCGTCATGAGCTCACGCTGGTGCTCAACGGCGATGTGTTCGACTTCGACGCACCGCGCGTCATCGATCGGAAGAGCGTCTTCCACGACCTCCCGCGCAGCGCCGAGCACGCCGTCCCGGCCATGCGGGCGATGCTCGCGGACCACCCGGTGTTCACCGAGGCGCTCGGCCGGGTCGTCGCGGATGGACACACCGTCGTGTTCATCTCCGGCAACCACGACGTCCAGCTCACGCTGCCCGAGGTGCGCGACCTGGTCCGGGCGCGCGTGGTCGACGCGGCGCTCGCCGCGCTGGGCGGAACGCCGGGCGAAGGCGCGCGCGAGGCGCTCGCGGCGCGCGTCGTGTTCCGCGCCTGGTTCCACAGGACGCCCGACGGGATCCTCCTGGAGCACGGCAACCAGTACGACGCCTATTGCAGCTACCGTTATCCGATGCTGCCGTTCGGGCGGAAGCCCGGCGAGATCCAGCCGACGATGGGCTCGCTCGCGTGCCGGCTGCTCGCCTCGCGGATGGGCTATTTCAACCCGCACGTCGACTCGTCGTTCATGCTGTCCGCGTTTGGCTATCTCGCGCACTGGGCCCGTTACTACATGTTCTCGCGCCGCTCGCTCGCGCTGGCCTGGGCCCTCGGCGCGCTCCGCACGGTGGTCGAGCTCGTGCGCCGGCGCGAGCCGGAGCGGCGCGCCCGGCGGCGCGCGTGCCTCGCGGCGGCCGCGCGGGAGACGGGGGCCCCGCTCCGGGCGGTGGCCCGCCACGCCCGCCTGTTCGCGCGGCCGGCCGAGGACCGGCTCGGGCTCGTCGCGCGCGAGCTCTGGCTCGACCGGGCCGTCTTCGGGCTGCTCGCCGTCGCGGCGGCCCTCGTGTGGCTGCTGCTCGCGCCGAGCTGGCTCGCGCCCGCCGCGCTCGTCGCCCCGGCGGGGCTCGTCGCGTACGAGCGCCTCGTGCCCAAGCTGCCGCTCGACGCGACGTGGAAGCGGGTCAGCCGCGCCGCGCGCCAGGTCGCCCGCGCGCACCGGGCGAGGGCGGTGGTCTTCGGCCACACGCACAACCCCGAGGGCACCTGGGAGGGCGGGCTGTTCTTCGGCAACACCGGCTCGTGGTCGGCCGCCTTCGAGGACGTCGCGTGCACCAAGCCGGTCTTCGCGTCGCGCCCGCTCGTCTGGCTCAGGTCCGAGCCGGGCTCGGGCAGCGCCGCGCGCCTCTCGGGAGGGCTCGTGGCCTGGAAGAACGGCCGCTTCGAGGCGCTCACCACCAGCGCCCCGCCGGCGGCCGGGCAGCGCAGCGAGCCGCAGGGCTCTCCCCACCCGCCCTTCCAGTCGCCCGCGGCCGCCGCGCTGCGCACCTGACCGCGCCCCGGCTCGCCGCGCGAAAGCCCCGCTTCCTGGCTTGCGCGGT
The DNA here is from genome assembly GCF_004135735.1 of Sorangium cellulosum. Taxonomy (GTDB): domain Bacteria; phylum Myxococcota_A; class Polyangia; order Polyangiales; family Polyangiaceae; genus Sorangium; species Sorangium cellulosum_F. The sequence continues at coordinate 4,259,915 of NZ_CP012670.1, forward strand.
GCGCCCGGCCGCTGGATGCTGTCCGGGACGGTATCGCCCCACGCGTCCGTCGACGAGGAAGCCCCGTGAACCGCCCGCTCCGCATCGAAGCCGCCGGAGACAGCCACGTTGGCTGCCAGCGCGAGCACAACGAGGACAGCTTCGCCGTGGATCTGGGCCTGGGCCTCTTCCTCGTCGCCGACGGCATCGGCGGCGCGGCCGGGGGGGAGATCGCGTCCCGGATGGCGGTCGACATCGTCCAGTCGAGCTGCCGGGAAGGCGCGATCGAGGGCCCCCTGCCGGAGGATGAGGATGACGAGGCGGCGTCGCCCCTCGGGCTGCGCCTGGTCTCATCCATCTGGCGCGCCAACGAGCGCATCTTCGAGGAGGGGCAGCGCGACCCGCGCCTCTACGGCATGGGGACGACGTTCGCGGGCGTCCACGCCGACGCGGGCTCGGCGTGCATCGCGCACGTCGGCGACAGCCGGGTCTACCGCTACCGCCAGCGCCGGCTCGAGCGGCTCACCGAGGATCACTCGCTCTGGAACGAGCACCTGCACAACGGCGAGCAGCTCCCCGACGATCTGGATCCGCTGCTCGCCCGCAACGTCGTGACGCGCGCGCTCGGGATGGGGAAGACGGTCGAGGTCGCGACGCGCTTCGAGCGGCCGCAGGCGGGCGATCTCCTGCTGATCTGCTCGGACGGGCTCTCCGGCCCGGTCCCCGAGCCGCAGATCGCCGAGGTGCTCGCGCGGGGCGACGACCTCGCGGCCGCGGCGCGGTCGCTCATCGACCTCGCCAACCAGCACGGCGGCCCCGACAACGTGACCTGCGTGCTCGTGCGGTGGAGCGCGGCGGTGTAGGGCGGCGGTCACCCGCTTCGTCGACCACCAGGGCGGGTGCCCTCTCCGCGGCCGTGACGCGGGCGGACCGCGATGCGGTGGCGCCCGACCGCGAAGCGCGGAGGAGGCTCAGGCGTTACACTGCGCATCCGGCGCGGACAGGGCTCACGCTGGAGGACCTCGGACGATGCAGCGAGACGACCACCGGCGCGCGGCCTTGAGGGCCCTTCAGGACGGACTCCGTGAGCTCGAGCGGAACGAGGAGCGCCGCGCGGCCCACAGGGCGATCCGCGCCGGCTGGCTTCGTTACATGGGCCCTCGCTACGGCAACGACATCTGCTCGATGTGCGGCGCTCCTCTCGAGCGGGGCACGGCGTACATGCACTGTGCTCCGTGCCTCGCGACGCGCGGCATCGACGAGCAGGCGCTGCGGCGCGCCTGCGCGGCGGCGATGGCGGGGGACTGGCCGTTCCAGGAGCGCCGGCTGGACGAGCGGCGCTGGGCGTACGGGCTGATCGCGTTCTGGCGCGACCACGTCGATCCGGTGGAGTCGAGGGCCGTCCCGTACCGGAACAACACGCTGGAGTCCGCGTTCTACTTCATGAAGCAGCGCCTGTGCGAGGCCGGGGTCGCGGAGGTCTGGACGGTGCCTGACGAGAGCCAGCGCGGGCTCGATCCGGCGATGGTCGTGCGCGCTCGCGGCGAGGCGCTGGCGATCGGGGTCGCCACCCAGCGGCGCATCGCGACGGCCGGCGAGGGCCTCCGGAGCGCGCACGTCTCGATGTTCGACGAGTTCCTCCGCCTCGCGGGCGAGCAGGGGGGCTTCCTGGTGGTCGAGAAGCTGAGCCGGCGCGCCCGGCGCGACGCGCCCGTCAAGGAGATCCCGGTGATCACCGCGGGAGGCCGGCGCGTGACGCAGCTCCGCTGCATGCAGGAGGACCGCGGCTGGCCGGCCGACCCCCTCGCCTGATGGGGGAGCGTTATTCGATGTCGTAGATCTCGGCCTTCACCCCGTCTCCCCCGTTGAGCTCGGCCGTGGCCCCGCGCCCTCCGATGCCGGCCTCGCCGACCGTGATGGTCACCCGGTCGAGGGACGGCTCCCAGATCCGGTAAGCGATCGCGATCGAGTGGCCGCCGAGGCCGCCGCCGCCGTGGCCGCCGGTCCCGCCGTTGCCGCCCCGGCCGCCACGACAGGCGGCGTTCAGGTCCGCGGCTTTGCCGAGGATACCGCCGTCGCCGCCATCGCCGCCGTTGCCGCCCTGCTGGCCTGGGCTCCCATCCCCGCCGTCGCCGCCCCGGCCCGTGATCAGCACGACGTCCTCGAAGGAGGTCCAGGCGCTCAGCGCGGCGATGGCGACGCTCACGCCGCCCGCGCCCCCGCCGCGGCCGCCGAGCCCGCCGCAGCCGCCCGCGCCGCCCGAGCCACCGCCCGCGCCGCCCGCCGACGCCGCGAAGGGGCACATCAGCGCGCCCGCGCCGCCTTTCGCGCCGCCGCCCCCGCCGCCGCCCTGGCCCGGCTCTCCCGGCGTGCCGTCCTCCCCCGGGATGCCCAGGTACCCCTCCAGCGTGAACAGGCCTATCCCGGTCGCCCCCCGGCCCGCAATGCCGTCGATCCCTGGCGCGCCCTGCTTTCCCGGCGTGCAGGCCGCCGTCTCGGTCTCGCCCGCTCCGTCGTTCGACGGCCCGTACGGGCCCCCGCTGTCGCCGTCGCCACCGGACGTGATTTCCCCCGTGCCCCCGCTGCCGCTGCGCGAGTCGTCGGACCGGTCGTCGGGCGTGCCGCACGTGTTGGTCACCGCGGCGCCGCCGAGGACCGTCGAGGCGGTGCACGCGGCGTTGCCCACGTTGCCGTTCGCCCCCGCGAGCGCGCGCTCGCTCCCGACCTCCTCGCCCGGCGCTCCCGGCGCCGCGTCGCCCGCTTGCAGCGTGCTCCGCTTGACGATCATCGGGACCGCCCGGGTGATCACGGCGATGGACGACGCGCCGGCCAGGTCCGTGCGGGCCGGGTCGATCGAGCGGGCGAGGACGTGAAGATCCTCGAGGGTCGTGTAGTCGACGGCGCCGTTGACCGAGAGCGGCACCTCGCCCTCGGGCGCCGTGAGGGTGGTCTTCACCCGATCGCCCACCCAGCGCCAGTCGTGATCGCAATCCAGCCCGCCGTAGAGCGTGTATCCGCCGGGCACGAGCACCGCCTCATCGAACGTCTGGGCGCAGAGATAGATACGCTTGCCCCTGGGCCAGGCGCGGTCGATCGCCTCCGTGATGGTCCGCACCGGCGCGCCCGGGCTCCCCGCGTTGCCGTCGTCCCCCTTGACCGAGACCCATATCCCGCACTGCGCGTCGACCCGCTCTTCGTTCGCGCTCGGGACACAGGCCGACCCCTCGTCGCTGAACGTGTCGTCTGCCCCGCAGCCGATCGTCGTCGCCGTCAGAGCCGCGATGAACCCCGCCCACGCCAGTACGTCAATCTTGAGTTGAATTCCCATACTCATCTTATTCCGGTCAGCGCAGCGCGCTTACCAGGCAAAGCGACATGATGTGTTCTTGACGACGTGAGCGTCACATCAACTCCAGATTCCGATGAGCGCAGCGCGCTTACCAGGCAAAGCGACATGGTGTGTTCTTGATGGCGCGAGCGTCACATCAACCCCAGATTCCGATGAGCGCAGCGCGCTTGCCAGGCAAAGCGACATGACGTGTTCCTGACGACGCGAGCGTCCTGCCGGCTCCGGGTCGAGGCGGCGCTCGCTGCGGAGGGCGCTGCGGGCTCGGGCGCTGCGGGCTCACGAGGCCGCGCCGGGGGGCGCGCCCTGCGGCCTGCCTCCGCCGGGGGGTTTCGTGCGAACATGGGCGTCCATGGACGCGAACCTCAGGGACAGGGTGCGCGAGCTGCTCGAGGCCGGCGGCGGAGAGCCGCTGGAAGGCGGCCGCTTCCTGCCGCTCGTCACGCTCGAATCCGGCGCGCGGGTGGGGCTCGACAGCGCGGGAGCCTGGGTCTTCGCGCCCGACGGCGGGGCGGCTCAGGTCTTCGCGCCCGGGCGCGGGCAGGTCTTCTTCGAAGTGCTGGAGTCGAGGCGGGACGACTTCGACGCGGGCATCGAGGCGGCGGCGAGGGCCGCCGGCCTGCCCGCCGAGGAGGTCGCCTACTCGTTCCCCGCGACCGACGTCGTCCGGGCGGTGCTCGCGAAGGGGCTGCCGACCATGACGCGGCTCGCGCTCTCGTGGCTCCGGCTGACGGAGGTGCGCGCGCTCCGCGCCGAGATCGCGGCCGTCTCGCGCGACCCGACCATGCCGGCGGCCATCCGGGACCTGGCGGAGCGGCTCACCGTCCCCGAGTGATCCCCCGTTGCCGCACGGCCCCGTGGTGATCCCCGGTTGCCGCACGGCCCCGTGGTGATCCCCGGTTGCTGCACGGCCCCGGGGTGATCCCCGGTTGCTGCACGCCCCCGGGGGGTGGGGCACGCAGGGGGCTCACCGGAGGGGCTGGCGTTCCGGCGAGCCACGACAGGGGCTCGCCGGAACGCAAGCCCCGGAGGTGAGCCCCCTGCGTGCCCCACCCCCCGGGGGCGTGCCCGAGGGGGCCGGTGTGGGTGGGACGATCAGACCGTGGCGAACGCGTCGGCCGGGATGTCGAGCGCGGAGGAGTCCTCGCGGCCGAGGAGCTCGGCGGAGAACTTCGCGTGCGGCAGGACGTTCGCCGCGAAGTAGAGCGCCGCGTGCTTCTTGCCCTCGTAGAACGCGCGGTCCTTGGCGCCGGCGTCGCCCGCCGGGAGCTGCTCCATCGCCTTCAGCGCGATGACGGCCCCGTCGAGCAGGAGCCAGCCGATCGCGAGCTCGCTCATCATCTCGAGGAAGCGGTTCGCCGCGAGCGGCACCATCGGCATCTTGCCCATCTGGAACCACGAGAGCAGCCGCATCGCCGTGCCGGCCACGGCCTCGTGCGCCTCGCGGAGCTCCTTCACGCTCGCGGCGAGCACGGGGTGCTTCTCGTTCGCCTTCACGAACTCGGCCACGTCGTTCAGGAAGGCCTGCAGGTTGGCCCCGCCGGCCTGGCCGAGCTTGCGCCCGACGAGGTCCATCGCCTGGATGTGGTTCGTGCCCTCGTAGATCGAGAAGACCTTCGCGTCGCGGCAGTACTGCTCGACCGGGTAGTCCTTCGTGTACCCGGCGCCGCCGAACGTCTGGATCGCCGTCTCGCAGATGCGGAAGGCCTGGTCGGACGAGTACGCCTTGACGAGCGGCACGAGCAGGTCGACCTGCCCCTGGTTGTACGCGGCCGCGCGATCGTCCTTGCCCTGGTGGACCGCGACCGCGTCCTGGTGGCGCGCGAGCTTGATGATGAGCGCGCGGATGCCCTCCACGCGGCTCTTCATGTCGAGCAGCATCCGCCGCACGTCCGGGTGGTCGATGATGGGCACGCGCGGCGCCGTCGGATCCTTCCACTGGAGGATCGACGAGCCCTGCTTCCGGTCCTTCGCATACTCGAGCGCGTTCAGGTACGCCGACGACGCGACCGACACGCCCTGCAGGCCGACGGAGATGCGCGCGCCGTTCATCATCCGGAACATCTGCGGCATCCCCTGGTGCTCGACGGTGCCGACGAGCTCGCCGAGGCAGCCGTCGCTCTCGCCGAAGTTGAGCACGCACGTCGACGAGCCGTTGATGCCCATCTTGTGCTCGATGTTGCCGACGAGGACGTCGTTCGGCTCGCCGAGCGAGCCGTCGTCGCTCACCCGGATCTTCGGCACGATGAAGAGGCTGAGCCCCTTCGTGCCCGGCGGCGCGCCCTCGACGCGCGCGAGCACGAGGTGCACGACGTTCTCGGTGAGGTCCTGATCGCCGCCGGAGATGAAGATCTTCGTGCCGCGGATGAGGTACCGGCCGTCGGCTTGTTTGATCGCGACCGTCCGCGACGAGCCGACGTCCGAGCCCGCGTGCGGCTCGGTCAGGCACATCGTCCCGCCCCACTGCCCGCCGTACATCCGCTTCAGGTAGATGTCGCGCTGCCTCGGCGTGCCGAAGTGCTCGATCACCTCCGCGGCCCCGTACGAGAGCCCGGCGTACATGTTGAAGGCCACGTTCGCGCCGCTGAGGAACTCCTCGACCACGGCGTAGAGCGTGAAGGGACCGCCCTGGCCGTCGTACGCGGGCGGCACCGAGACCGACTTCCACCCGGCCTCGTACAGCTTGTCCCACGCCTCCTTGAACCCCGGCGGCGTCTTGACCTGCCCCCCTTCGATCCGACAGCCGATCCGATCGCCGACCGCGTTCAGCGGGCCGCAGACCTCGCACGCGAACTTGTAAGCCTCGTCGACGACCATCGAGATCTCGTCCCGCCCCCACGCGTCGTACGGCGCGTTACCGAGCAGCTCGTGCAGGCGGAACTGCTCGAAGAGGAGGAAGCGGATCTCGCGGAGGTCGGCCTTGTAGCGGTTCTGGTGGGTCTGGGCATTCGACATGGGAGGACCTCCTCGGTGCCACAGCGCCGGGCGCTGGCAGCCGGTTCCCTTGCCGGTCTTCCGCGCAGCTGCAGCATAGTTGTGCATTCGGGTAGCATGCCGCCGCGCCGCGTCAACATTCGTCCTCGTTGAACGCGCCATCTTGCTGAAATCAGAGGGAATTGGAGGGGCCCGCGGGCCTCCGTGGGCCGCGGCGCGGGCCGTCCGGGCTCCGGGGTGGGGAGGCGCCGCGGCGGTGGATCTGGTGGGCGGCGCGGCGTAGGCTCGGGCGCGCTCGAACCATGTCCGACCCGGCATACATCACGCCCAGCGGCGCCAGGAGGCTGTCCGAGGAGCTCGCGCGGCTCCGCTCCGTGGAGCGGCCGCGCATCGTCCAGGAGGTCGCGGACGCCGCGGCGCAGGGCGATCGATCGGAGAACGCCGAGTACATCTACGGCAAGAAGAAGCTGCGCGAGATCGACCGGCGGATGCACTTCCTGACCAAGCGGCTGGAGAAGGCCGTGGTGGTCGATCCGTCGGCGCAGCGCGGCGACAAGATCTTCTTCGGCGCGACGGTCGAGATCGAGGACGAGGACGGCGGGCGCCACACCTACCAGATCGTGGGCGAGGACGAGATCGACAGCGCGGTCGGGCGCATCAGCTGGCGCTCGCCGGTCGGCCGATCGCTCCTCGGCAAGCGCGCGGGGGACGTGATCACGGTGCGCCGCCCGGCGGGCGAGACGGAGATGGAGATCATCTCGGTGCGGTACGTCTGAGCGCCGCGCGGGCGCTCGATCCGGAGGAGGAGACAGAGTAGGCATGAGGATCTTGCATACGATGCTGCGGGTCGGCGATCTCGAGCGCTCGATCCGCTTCTACAGGGACGTGCTCGGGATGCAGCTCCTGTCGCGGAAGGACTACCCGGAGGGCAAGTTCACGCTGTGCTTCCTCGGCTACGGGAGGAACCCCGAGCACGCGGAGCTCGAGCTCACGCACAACTGGGGCGTCGAGGAGTACGAGCTCGGCACCGCGTACGGGCACGTCGCGCTCGGGGTGGACGACATCCGCGCGGCCTGCGAGCGCATCCGCGCGGCGGGCGGCAAGATCACCCGCGAGCCGGGGCCGATGAAGCACGGCACGACGGTGATCGCGTTCGTCGAGGATCCGGACGGCTACAAGGTCGAGCTCATCGAGGAGTCGAGCCGGGCCCGCTAGGCGGGGCAGGCGACCCCGCCCGCGTCGCGGGCGGGGGGCCGCGCGCGGGTGGGGTGCCACGCGCGGGTGGGGTGCCACGCGCGGGTGGGGTGCCGCGCGCGGGTGGGGTGCCGCGCGCGGGTGGGGTGCCGCGCGCGGGTGGGGTGCCGCGCGCGGGTGGGGTGCCGCGCGCGGACGCTCAGGCCGTGGCGACCGGCCCGGCGTCGTTCGCCGGCGAGGCCGGCGGCAGCGCGCCGTCGGCCGCGGCGGGCGCCTCGTCGGCCGACGGCTTCGCGGCCGCCTCGGAGGCGGCGGCCGCGGCCGCGGCGGCCTTCTCGGCGTTCGGGCGGCGGCCGCGCGGCTTCTGCAGGAGCGACGGCGCGAGGTCGCCGTCGCCGCCCTCGTGCCAGCGCAGGTAGGCGACGGCGCGGCGGCACTCCTCGTAGGCCCGGGCCACGAGGGAGATCGCGCGGGCGCGGCGATCGGCGGCGTCGGTGATCTTCGGCGCCGCGGACGAGCCCTTGCCGGGCTTCGCGGCGAGCGCGGCGAGCAGGCGCACGCCGAGATCCGCGGCCCGATCGAGCTCCACGTCCTCGACCGCGGTCTTGGCGCGGACCTTGTCCCAGGAGCCGCGGAAGAGCTCGGCGAGGGCGATGAGGTCGCTCGCGAGATCCGTGTGGCCCTTGCCCTTGCGGATGTCGGCGACGCGCTGCTTGTCGAGCAGGTCCCTGTACGCGAGCGCCTCGGCGGCGACGAGGAGCCCCTCGCGCAGGCCGGCGGCGTCCTCGGTGAGCTTCTTCGTGTCGAGCTCGTTCGCGGGCGTGCTGTAGAGCAGGTCGGCGTACCAGGCGGCGAGCGCGTAGTCCTCGAGCTCGTCCAGCGTCTCGATCGGGTGGTTCGGGAGATCGCGGACGATCTCGTCGCGCATCTCGCGCAGGTGGGGCAGGGCGCCGAGCACGGAGCTCACGGCCTTGGGGACCTCGACGTAGACGGTCACGAGGTCGTCGGGGCCGAGCTCGAGGAGCTTCGGTTCGACGCGGCCGTACGCCGCGAGGGCGGCGGCCGGCGAGGTGGGGAGGATCGGAGCAGGTGCAGCTTTCGGGGGTCGCGCCATACAGATGTCTCCAGCGGAGGGCGCGCACACTGCCAGACGGAGGCGCGAAGGGAAAGGGGCAGACGGCGGCGCGATGGGAAACGGGGGCGCGCGGCGGCGAGGAGGCCCGGTCGCGTCCAGCCGAGCCGTGGCGCCGAGCACGCCGCGACCGCGAGATCAAGTCTGGAGAAGGGGACAGGGATACATTACGACTCGGCCGCCGGGATTCTCGCTGCGACCGCGTGTCCATCGCAGGCTCGAGGTCGCGGTGCATGACCGCGGCCGCACGCAGGCGCGGCGCGACCGCGTCGAGAGGAACGAGAGACGGCCTCGTCTGGCCGCCTTGGAGGAACCATGTACGCGATCGCGATCATCCGTTACCGGCGCCCGCTCGACGAGGTGTCGACCGCCGTCGACGAGCACCGGGCTTACCTGAAGGGGCTCATGGATCAGGGGCTGTTGCTCGCGTCCGGTCCGCTCGACCCCCGCTCCGGCGGGGCGCTCCTGCTCCGCGTGCCGGACGGGGCGGCGGCGGCGACGCTGGATCGGATCCGGGACGGCGACCCGTACACGCAGCGGGGGCTTGCGCAATACGAGCTCTTGCCCTGGGTGCCGGTGTTCGGGAAAGAGGAGCTCGACAGGGTCTTCGCCCCGAAGCCCTGAGGCGCTCGCGGCGGGGTGGTGCGGCCCTTTGGGGGCTCACCGGAGGGGCTGAAGTGCAGGCGAGCCACAGAAGAGGCTCGCCGGAACGCAAGCCCCGGAGGTGAGCCCCCAAAGGGCCGCACCACCCGCGGCGGCGCGCTCCTGCCAGCGCCTACGGCAGGCGGAAGGCGAGCACGCCCGCCTCGTCCGCCGCGCGGGCGCTGCCCGGCGAGACGCGGATCTCGACCGCCGTCCCCTGGGCGACGGCGGCCACGTCGTAGCCGGCCTTCGGCTGAAGGCCGGTGATCACGTGCCTGGCCGTCGCGCCGGGCACCCGGTAGGCCAGCGACCCGGCGCCGGGCTGCGGCGCGGCGCGGAACAGGACGACCGTGCCCGCCACGAGCGCCCCCTCGAAGCTTGTGCCCTGGTCGCTCGCGACGTGCGCCGCCGCATCCATCCTGGCGCCCGCGTCCGCGCCCTGCAGCACGTGCAGGAAGCGCACATCGGCAGGGTGGGACGGGTCCTCCGCGACGAGGCGGTGGGTCGTCGGCTCCATGAGGGCGCGGCCGTCGACGTCCTCGACCGGCACGGCCCGCAGGCTTGCATTCCGCGGCAGCAGGCTCTGGAGGAACAGCGTCTGTCCGCGCGGCGTCGACACCCTGGCCGTCCGGCCCGTCACCGCGGGCGCCGCGGTCGTCATCAGGTTGAACCGCTTGAACCGACCGGCGGTGCGCGACGTGGCGCGATCGTAGACGACGACGTGATCGGGCTCGAGCCAGACGATGGACCGGCTCGCGTGGACGATGTCGCGGGCGGCGTCCGTCGGCGTCCAGGGGTTCGGGCGGGTGTTGTACAGATCCGTCGCGATCCCCTCGGCGAACACGTAGCCCGCGCCCCGGCTCATCCGCACGGTCGGATCGCCCGCGGCGCGCCCCTCCCGAAACTGGCCGCCGCGCGCGACGAGCTCCTTCTCGAACCAGCGCACCCGCGACGGCGTGTCGTTCTGCAGGGAGAGGGTGTTGTGGTACTCGGTGGTGGTGCCGATGAGGTTGTTGGAATAGCTCGTGTGCTCCTTGGTCAGCCACTCTCCCTTGCGGTAAAGCTCGAACTGATTGCAGTCGCCGAGCTGGTGGTTGATGGTGGCCCAGCCGCACCGCCAGGTGAACCACCGCGCGTCCCTGGTCCAGCCCGTGCGCGCGAGGACGCTGCCGCGCCCCGGCGCCCGCTCGAAGAAGACCGTCGGCATCGCCGGGCGAGGGTCCGCCGGGAGCGGCGCGGCCGGATCGAAGAGCAGGAAGCTCAGGATGGCCCGGCTCGGGGCCGGCGAGCCCCAGATGTCGGACGTCCGCGCGTGGAGTTCGCCCGCGCCCCCCTGGAAGGCGTTGGCCACGATCCACCGTGATTTTTGCAGGCGCGCCTTGTTGCCCGTGAGGTAGTCGAAGACGCCCAGCGAGCCGAACGCCTCGATGAAGCGCGGCTCGATCCAGGCGCGGAGCGTGTCGCCGTAGTTCGCCGCCTCGTACACCGGGCCGAGATCGGGCATCGACGCGTACGTGACCGGGCTCGGCGCGATCGAGTGCAGGAACCCGTCCGTGAACCTGTCCCAGTACCCGCTGTGCAGCAGCGAGATCTGCGGCCCGGACAGCGCGGCGGCGCCGTAGTCCGCGGTGTGGAGCGACAGCAGCGCCTGGTGCAGGGCGCACAGGCTCCCGCCGTAGAGGAGCCCCTCGACGGGCAGGCCGCCGCTCGCGGCGCCGAGCCCGTCGGCCGGCACGCCGAGCCGCTTGGCGGCGATCTCGGGGCGCTCGAAGGCGGCGAACGCCTGGTAGAGCCAGGCGCCGGTCGCGTTCGCGCGGTAGCTGCGCAGCGTGTTGCCGAGCGCCTCCGGCGGGGCGCTCGGGTCGACCGGGCGGTCGTCCGCGTCGTCCATGGCGAGCGACATCATCGTGACCTGGCGCAGGTGGCCGAGATAGTAGTTGTTCGCCGCCCACCGGAGCTTTCGCGCGTCGGCGAGCAGCGCCGGATCGTTCATGACGCCGATCGGGTGGGGGTGCTCGTTGCCCGCCCGGGAGGCGCGGAGGTTGTCGTCCGCCCACCGGAGGAAGACCTGCCGGATCTTGGCCTTGTCGCCGGCGCTCAGCACGGGGCGGCCGCTCGCGTCCGTCGCGCGGTAGATCCAGTCCACCGTCAGCGGGAACCCTTCACCCCACCAGCGCGAACGATCGCCGGTCGCGAACCCGGGATCGCGGAACGGCTCGCCCTCGGCGCGCCCCTTGCTCGCCTCCTCGATGGCGACCATGAGCAGGTTGCGCGCCCGCTGGGCGTGCTCCGGCCGCGCCGCGACGTCCGGATCGATGAGCGACATGAAGGCGAAGAACTCCGCGTACGCCTCGGTCGGGTACTGCACGTAGGCGTTGGTCCCGCCGTCCGGCCACGTCGGGCTCGGCCGGCCGTTCGGGTAGAAGCGGCTGTCGTAGACGGCGATCGCGCGCTGGAGCGCGGGCACCATGGCGTCCCTGTACATCCGATTGCCGCTGTCCGCTGCCCAGCCACGCAGTCTGGGGAGGTGGTCGGCCGTGAGCCAGAGTCGCGGGTGGCCGGTGACGGGCGCCGCGCCGGCGCTCGCCGCCGCGCCGACAAGGCACAAGGAGAGCGCCGCGGTGGTGAGGAGGAGTCGAATCGGTCGCATGCTGCCTCCCGGTGTTGCTCGGCGCGAGGAGCCGCGCCGGCCGGTGTCCGCCGACGCCGGTCAACGCCGGCCAGCGTCGGTCAACCTCGGTCAACTTCGGTCAACTTCGGTCAACTTCGGTCAACTTCGGTCAACTTCGGTCAACTTCGGTCAACGTCAACCAGCACACGCCATGCCGAGTACCCGCGTGCGCGCCGCGCGTCACCCGGAAATGCTCCGGGCGTCCAGGGTGTAGTCGACCGCGGCGGCGACTCTCCCCCGAGCGAACGCCACGCGCTGGTTGTCCCGATCTCCCCTGCTGTAATCCACCTTGCGAAGGCGCGCCGGCGCGCCGGCGCCGATGTGTCGCGCAGGTTTCGGGCGACGCCGAGCGCACGAGGCCGACGGCGGCGGCGGCGACGCGAATCCATCACACATCTCGGCGGATCTGCCGCTAGAATGGAGCACGTCAGGAGCGTTCCGCAGCATGCCGACGACAGCAGCCTTCGCCCCGTTCCTCGGCGATCCCAGGATCGTCGGCGAGGGTAACCTCGTGAAAGGCACCTTGATCAGCTCCCGCGCCCAGGCCATGCGGCAGAGCTACGGAGCGCGGGTCGTGGCGGATCTCAGCCGCAAGCTCTCGCCGCAGGCGGCCCGCCACCTCACCGATCCACCGCTGCACTCGTCGTGGAACGACCTCGCGCCGCTCATCGAGATCGACTGCGCGCTGCTGAACGGGCTCTTCGGCGGCAGGCTCGAGCGGATGCGCCACTTCGGGGCGGAGGTCGCCCGGAACGATCTGACGACGGTCTACAAGACGGTATCGGGCTCGCCGTCTCTCCTCGTCAAGCGCATCCGCCTCGTTTACAAGATGTATTTCAAGTACGGCGACATGAGCGTGACGACCGTCAGCGATGTCTCCGGGACGGTCACGCTCTCGGGCGGCGGGCTGCCCTTCTACATGTGCAGTCAGGGGATCTCCGGGTGGATCGAGGCGGGCCTCCAGCTCTCGGGCAGCCGGCGAATCGCGGTCGACCACACGGCGTGCAGGCACCACGGCGCGCCGCGGTGCACGTGGTCGATCGGCTGGGGCTGATCCGGACGGCCCGAGTCCCGCGCGGGCCGGTGGGAGGTGCGGGGGAGGGGAGAGGACCGCATACTTCGCGGACCGGGGAGGCGAGCGAGATGGGCGAGACAGGCCGGGCGGGGGGCGCGCCGGGGCCCGGCGCGTCGGCGGGCGGGCGCGCGCGCGCCCGCGATCTCGGCGTGGCGCCGGGGATCTTCGACCCCGGCCCGCTGAACGCGATCACCGACGTGGCCGGCGTGCGCGTGGGGCACGCCACGGTGATCGAGGGGGATTCGGTCCGCACCGGCGTCACGGCCGTCTTCCCGCATGGCGGGAACGTCTACCTCGATCGCGTCCCCGCGGCGCTCCACGTGGGGAACGGGTTCGGCAAGCTCGTGGGCTCGACGCAGCTCCGCGAGCTGGGGGAGCTGGAGACGCCGATCCTGCTCACGAGCACGCTGAGCGTGTTCCGGGCGGCCGACGCGCTCGTGGCGTGGATGCTCGAGCAGCCGGGCATGGAGCGCGTGCGCTCGCTCAACCCGGTCGTCGGCGAGACCAACGACGGCCTGCTCAACGCGATCCGGCAGAGGCCCATCACGGCCGAGCGACCCGCGCGTGGCGATCCACGACGGGGGCGCGGCGCCGGGCCTGCTCCGCCGCCGCGCGCCTACTCCGAGACCAGCGACGCCGTGGCGCTCGGCGCCGGGGCCTCCGCGCGCAGGCTCGCCGCCGCGTAGCCCACCCCGACGGCGGCCAGCGTCAGCGCGGCCCCGAGCATCATCGGCAGCGCGTTGCCCATCCTCGAGGAGCGCCGGGGCGGCGGCGCCGCCGCCGCCGGCGCCTGCGCGGCGCGGGGCGTCTCCTCCGGGGCGCCGAACGGGAACACCTGGATGTGCGGCACCGGGATCATCACCGGTCCCTCGGCCTCCGCCTCCCCGGCGCGCCGCAGCGCGTTCAGATCGATGAGCCCTGAATCGTCGCCCGACGCCCAGCCGGACGGAGCGCCGCGCGACCCCGGCGCATGCGCCCTTGCGACGTGCCCCTCGCCGAACCGCCGCCGGCCCTCATCCACACCCCTCAGCTCGCGCTCAACCATCGCCATCGCCTCCTTCGTGCGCCCGCAGCGCCAGCGCCGGAGCGGTCAATTGTTTTGATCTCAAAGCAAATTTAGTTTGAGCTCAAACTATGTCAAGGGCCCTGGGCGCGTAAGGTGGTCGATGTCGTGGCCTGTCCGATCGATCTTGCCGCGACGTTCGAGCTCCGCGGTTCGATCCGCGAGCGCTGCGCGGGTCGCGTGCCATGCGGAGATGGGGCGAGGGCTCCTGGGGGGCGCCGGGAGAGGTGCGGATGGCCCGAGGGCCCCCTCGAGGCGGGCGCGGGGGGGTCGCGACGTGGCGGAGCGGGCTCCGGAGGGGGGGCAGCTCGATCCGGAACCGAGGCGGACGGCCCTCGAAGGGGGGCGGAGTGATCTCAACCTGGGTCGTCCCGCCCTCAGGCGGCCGCCCGCCCGCTCTCCCCGAACGCCGCCCACGCGAGCACCCGCCGCAGCGCCTCGGCGCTCTCCTCCCACGACGGCGGCGCCGCCTCGGCGAACGCGCGCTCGTCCCAGGGCCGCGCGAGCGCCTCGCGGAGCGCCCGGCCGAGCGCCCCGACGTCGCGCGGGGGGACGAGCAGCCCGGTGCGGCCCGGCTCCACCACGTCCGGGATGCCCCCCACGCGCGTGGCCACCACGGGCCGCGCGGCCGCGAGCGCCTCGAGCACCACGTTCGGGGTCCCCTCCGCCCAGCTCGGCAACGCCAGCAGATCGGTCGCGGTGACATGACGGGCGACCGCGGAGAGCGGCCGCTGCCCCGAAACGAAGATCCGGCCGCGCTCCTCGCGCCGGAGCGCCGCCTCGCGCTCGCGGCGGGCCGCGGCCAGCTCCACCATGCGCCGGTCGGGCCCGTCGCCGACGACCACCAGGTGGACCGGCTCCCCGGGCTCGCCAGCGGCCGCGCCGAGCGCCTCGAACGCGTCCAGGAGCTCATGGATGCCCTTCGGCCGAGCGACGTGGCCGACGAACGTGATGATGCGCCCGCGCTCCGGCAGCCCGAGCTCGCGCCGGGCAGCGCGCCGGTCGCCCGGACGGAAGAGCGCGCGGTCGACCCCGTTGCGGACGAGGACCGCGCGCTCCCTCGGGGCGCCGAGCGCGGTGAGCGCCTCGACCATCGGGCGGCTCACGCCGACGGCGCACGCGGCCGAGCGGAGCGCGCCGCCGACGAGCGGGCGCACCGAGCGCCAGCGGGCCACGACGTTCACGTCGGTGCCGTGGGCCTTCACCGCGTAGGGCAGCCCGAGCAGCCGCGCGAGCAGCGCCGCGGCGCACGCGTCGGGGTAGAGCCACGCGCCCATCACCACGTCGAACCGCCCGCGCAGCCGCGGCACGTGCGGCAAGAGCCCCGCCAGGTAGAGCGGCGCGTTCACGGGCGCCAGCACGCGACCCGCCCCAGGCAGGTAGGGCGCGCGCGGGTGGATCACCGGGACCCCGTCGATCTCGTCGCGCTCGGGCACCGCCGTGAGGCGCCCCGGCCGCGTGCGCTCGCCCAGGAGCGACACGCCCGGATGGTACGGAATCGCCGCGAGCACCTCCACCGCGCAGCAGCGCGACAGCGCCGCGAGCTGCTGGCGCTGGAACGCGCACGCGAGCGGCTCGACCCGGTTCGGAAAGATGCGCGTCACCCAGAGGACGCGCGGCGATCTCGGCAGCTCCCCCTCCTCCCACCTCACGCCAGGCTTCATGCGTCCAGTTCCTTCGAACAGGACCGCTCCGCTCCCAGCGGGACAGATGCGGACTCCTGCGTACGCCCCGCCCCGCGCGCGCACGTCCGTGCCGCGCGCGCCCTCCTCGCACCCGGCCGGGCGTCGGTCCGACCCGCACCCGGTTCGTCCAGGTCGCCGCCATGGCCGTGCGCTGGCGCCCCCGCGCCCGCAGCGGTCGCATTTGTGATGTTGCAAACATCGCGAGGCGTGGGACGCTCCGGACGCCGGGGGAGTTGCCGCGGGATGCGGCGGGAGCGGGTCGCCCCGCGCCGCGGGGCGCGCCGCCCGGCAGCGAGGGGGCGTGTGTTCTCGTTCGTCTTGCCGATGCTGGACACCGATGTCACGGCGCGCGCGGCCGTGGAGCACAGCGTGGCGTCGCACGTCGGGGACGTGGGCACGGGCGCGCTGATGGCGGGCGTCGAGGGCTCGGTCGAGGGCTCTCTCCGCGACGCGATGTCGCGCTACGGGTTCCGCGCCAACGGGAGCTACGAGCGGGTGCTCCAGGTCTCGCTGGGCCCGGGGCGCTCCACGCCGTCCGACAGCGTCGCGGCGCGCCTCGGCGGGGCGGCGGGGTGGACGCTCTCGCCGTTCGCGGATCTCTCGATGGACGCGGCCGGCTACCTCGCGACGCGCCTCGGCGTGCGCGCCGCCGACGAGCTCGCCACGCGCGATCCCTTCCTGTTCGGCAACCGCCTCCAGTACACGCTCTCCGGCGGGCCGGCCCTTTCCATCACCACGTCCCGGCGGTCCACGGTGCGCCTCGGCGCCGGCTACGAGCAGGCGGGCGCGCTCTCGGCCGACGACCCCGCCGCGGTCGGGGTCGACGCGCGCGCGGGGCGCGCCGAGGTGAGCACCTCGATCGAGCTCGGCGCCCGCGACACGCTGACCCCCGAGATCCGGTACGAGCTCACGCGGTACTACCACGCCCTGCTCGACGCCGATCTCACCCGCGGGCAGGCCCGGATCCACGCCGGCTCGGCGCTCGTGTCCGAGTCGCACGAGCTCACGCGGAACGTCTCGACGCGCGTCTCCGGCGGCGTGACCGTCGCGAGCCCGCCGCCCCTCCTGTCGTCGCGCGACGCGGTGATCGCGCCCTCGGCGCGGGCCGGGCTCACCTACGTGAACGAGCGCTATCGGCTGACGGCCGGCTATGCCTATGCGTATACCTCGCTCGGACCGAGGATCGGATTCGGCCACGAGCACGAGGCGTCGCTCGAGGCGAGCTTCCGGCCCGTGCGGGGCGGCGCGACCCGCGATCTCGTCGTCACGGGCATCGCCCGGCTCTCGGCCGGCAGCGCGCCTGTCGCCGCGAATCCGCCGCTCCACGTCGACCTCGGCGCGCCCGCGCCCTCCACGGAAGGGACGCTGTCCACGACCACGGCGGTCGCCGGCGCGGAGATCGAGTACCCCCTCGCGCGCGGGATCGCGCTGCGCGGAGGCTTCGACCTGGAGTACGTGCGCGCCGCGCTGGATCCGGCGCCGGCAACGGGCCAGTCCGGCGGCTCGCTGCGGAGCATCTTCACGGCGAGCCTGTCGGGGACGCTCTCGACGGACCCGCAGCGGACGGTGCGCCGCGATCCCGACAGCGCCTGGGATGACGAGCGCCGCAACGCCATGATCCGGGAAATGCCGTCCGGGCGCCCTCGACCGCCCGAGCCAGGCCGCGGGAGCGACGCGCCGCGAGGACACGGCGCCCCCGACGAGCCCCCCGGCGGAGCCCCGGCCGCGCGCGCTCACCAGGCCAGCGCGCCCGCGTCGCGCGACGATCGATAAGGGCGCCGGACGAGACCGGGAGGTCTCGAGAGGCGCTCTGAACCCCTCCGCGACACGCGACGCTCTCTCCGCGAGACCGCACGTGCGCCGCCGCGATCGAGCCCCGGCGCGCGCTGCGGAGTCGACGCACGATGTCCGTCGAGAACGGTGTTGATCCAGACCCCTCGACGAACGGCGCGCGGATCCAGCGCACGCGGATCCGGCGCGGCAGGCGGCGGAGGTGCCGTTTTCGCCGCGCCAGGATTCGCGTGCAGCGGTTGAGTCCGCCGCCATGAAACAAGATTCGTCTTCGGCATCTGGCGATCTGCCCGGGGCCGCTCTAATGTGGTCTCACCTGCAACCGTGTGTGCTCTGGTGGGAGGCAATGCGCCAGCAGCGCGCGTGACCGCCCGGGGCCGACGGGCTGGGCGAGGGGAGGGACAATGCTGGAGCTGTTCCGGTCGCCGCGCCGGACCATGGTGTGGTTTGTCGAGGCCAGCCTGCTCTCGTTGCTGGTGTGCTGCGCGCCGGGCGTGCTCGTGGGCTGGGAGCACGCGCTCGACGGAGAGCGCTTCGGGCGGACGCTGAGCATCTCGCTGGTCGCGCAGGCGTCTCTTTATTATCACGGCCTCTACGGGCCCGAGCCGCCCAGGGCGCGCGCGCTGTTCCTGACCATGTTCCGGGCGCTCGGCGTGGCAGCGGCGGTGCTGTGGCTCGCGTTCTGGATCGTGCCCGATGCGCAGATGGGCGACGGGGTCGTCCTGATGTCGCTCGGGGCGGCGGCGCTCGTGCTCCCGGCGTGGCGCGCGGTGTGCCATCGGGTCCTCCAGAGCGAGAGCTTCTCCCGGCTCGCGGTCGTGCTGGGCGCGGGCGAGCTCGCCCGCTCGTGCGCGCGGATCATCCGGAAGGACGGCGATGTCCTGGGGCTGCGCTTCGCCGGGCGGCTCGTGCGGGACGACGAGCCGATCGACGAGCCCGACGTCGCGGGCCGGTACCGGGACCTCCGGCGCCTGGTCGAGCAGCGCGGCGTCTCGGCGGTGATCGTGGCGACCGCCGATCGCCGCGCCGCCCTGCCGATCGAGGAGCTGCTCGAGCTGAAGCTCCGCGGCGTCGAGATCGAGGAGGGCATCGAGCTCTACGAGCGCGTGACCGGCAAGATCTTCGTGCGCGAGCTCAAGCCGAGCCAGATCATCTTCTCGCACGGGTTCAGCGTGCGGCGGCGCACGCTCGTCGCGAAGCGCGCCTTCGACGTCGTGTGCGCGACCGTGGGGCTGTTGCTCGGGCTACCGCTGATGGCGCTCACCGCCGTCGCGGTGAAGCTCGACTCCAGCGGGCCGGCGCTCTACTCGCAGATCCGGACAGGCGCCTTCGGCAAGCCGTTCAGGATCCACAAGTTCCGGTCGATGAGGACCGACGCCGAGAAGAACGGGGCCGTGTGGGCCATGGAGAACGATCCGCGCGTGACGCGCGTCGGGCGGTTCATCCGGAAGACGCGGCTCGACGAGCTGCCGCAGCTCTGGAACGTGCTCGTCGGAGAGATGAGCATGGTCGGGCCGCGGCCCGAGCGCCCCGAGTTCATCGACGCGCTGGAGAAGCAGATCCCCTTCTTCCGGCAGCGACTGTGCGTGAAGCCGGGCGTGACGGGGCACGCGCAGGTGCGCTGTCGCTACGGGGCGTCCGCCGAGGACGCGCTGGAGAAGCTCCAGTACGATCTCTATTACATGAAGAGCTTCTCGATCTGGTTCGATATCTCCATCCTCATCGACACCGTGAAGGTCGTGCTCTGGCGGATCGGCGCGCGGTGACCCGACGCAACACGCGGCGAGCGCGGGAACGCGGAAGGCCACCGCGTGCACCGGCTGCGCTCTTCCTCGCCTTGCGCGTTGGCGCGGCCTCTGCAGAGAACACCCGAGGTGGTGTCGGTGAGCGTCGAGCTCCCGGGGAGATCAGCCATGAAAACGCGGAGGAGCGCAGGCCTTGTCAGCTCGGTTTTCCTGGTCCTCGGCTGCGCGGAGCTGGATCAGCCGCCGCGCGAGAGCGCCGCCGCCGTGGAGAGCACCTTGAACGGCGCACGCTTCCAGTTCATCGAAGGCGGGTCCGTGCCCTACGTGCTCGGCTTCACGCCCGAGACCGGCCAGATCCTGGGCGGCTCCCACCAGATCCTCATCCCGAGCCACGGCGGCCGCGAGGCCATCGACGGCGCGAACCTGCCCCAGCACCTGCACCCGGAGCTCCAGGGCGCGCGGCTGAAGCTCGATCTCGCGATCCGGCAAGGCGAGGCGAAGACCCCCGCGTTCGCCTCGAACTGGTGGCCGCAGCGACAGAACGGCATCGCCGATCGCTGGAACTCGGCGAACAAGAACTACGCCGATCGGACCTCTGACCCGGACAACCTGTCCCCCGTCGAGAAATACGATCTCCTCTTCCATCCAGGACAGCTGAAGGCGCTCCCGAGCATCGCCAGCTGGAGCTCGGCCGACCTCCGGAGGCCCCCGCACCTGCGCAATCCGCCGTACGTGCAGCCCGCGGTCGTCGTCGCCGGGCCGGCCACGGCCTGGGAGCTACAGCACCACGGGCTCTACCAGGGGGTCTACCCGGAGTACTGGTGGGGGCACTGCAACGGGTGGTCGGCCTATGTCGTGGCCGAGGGCGCCGGGCCGCGCCGCGACATCCGGGTGAAGCGCGCCGGCGAGACCGTGGCCGAGTGCACCGCGGGGGAGGCCGGCTGCGTGCTCTTCCGCATGGCGGACATCGAGGCGCTCATGAGCGAGGTCTACTTCAGCGACTCCGTGACCTTCTCGGGGCGGCGCTGCGAGACCCGGGCGGATCGGACGCCGCGCGACGTCTACGGCAGGCCCATCGACCCCGCCTGCCGCGACATCAACCCCGCCACGATGCACATCACCATGACCGGGCTGCTCGGGGTCGGCGCGGCGCCGCTCAACAACGCCGAGGGCGAGCGGCAGCGGCTCATGTTCGTCGTCGACCACAGCTGGGACGCCGAGGTGTGGAGCTTCCCCGTCAAGCAGTTCTCGATCGACGTCATCGAGGAGGTGAGCCCCCAGGAGGCCGCGCGCCTGCTGTGCAACGGCGCCTACCAGGGCGCCAACTGTTACTATTACATGCTCAACCCGTACGCGCGGCGCTTCGTGCGCGTCGCCGGGCGCTTCTGGATGATCTCCGACTCGGTCACCGGCGACACGCTCCTCCTCCCGCCCGCGCAGCGCGACGTCCCGCTCTCGGTGTCGGAGCTGCACTATGTGCTCGAGCTCGACGAGGACCTCACGATCCTGGGAGGCGAGTGGATCAAGAACCCCTCGATCGCGAACGGGATCAACGGCAAGGAGCTCCACCCGGATTATCTCTGGATGCCGGTCCGGGCCCAGGGCGCGGGCGAGGACAGCGACGATCTCGGCGGCGCCGAGGACAACCCCCACGTCTCCTACGCCAAGGTCAAGGCGCTCCTCAAGCTCGCGCAGCGCGGCGGCTGAGATCAGAGCACCCGGGAGACGTCGAGGATCTGCCGCGCGCCATCCGGGGGCGTCACGAAGAGCTGCAGCGCGATCTCGAAGCGCGGCCCCTGGAAATAGCCGACCCGGATCCGGTGCTTCCCGGGCTGGAGCACGATGGCCCCCCGCGCGCTCGTCGGCGGATGCCGTCCGTCGTTCTCGACCACCAGGTGATCATCGATGAAGAGCCTGGAGCCGTCGTCGGAGAGCACCTCGAACCGATGCGCACCGCTGCGCGAGGTCACGAGATCTCCCTCGTACATGATCTGGAACCACTCGTTGCGTCCCCCGGGGACGCCCGGGAATCCGCTCTGCCAGGAGCGCGGCGAGATGTCGAGCCGCGAGGCGTAGAGGACCGCGACCGGGCTCAGAGACACGGTGTTCCGGAGGTGCGACGTGCCGTCGGGCACGAAGTACACGAGGCCGCGCAGCGCGTTCACGCCGGAGGACAGGGGCCCGCCGAAATCCGTCGCCTGCTCGATCACCACCACCCCCGGCGGGGCCGCGGGCACGGTGTCGATCGTGACCACCGCCCCGCTCACGAGGGCTGGCCCGGATCGCCGCGTCACGCCGCAGCGACCGACCAGCACCACGGTGACCACGGCGACGCACGCCGCCGCGGCGACCTTGACCGCGACGGATGTCCTCCTCCACCAGACGACGAATCCTGTCATGGGGGCGCTCCCTGTCCCGGCGGCCGGATCCACCGCGCGGCGCCTATGCACGCGAAGGACACCTGATTTGTCAAGGAGAAGCGACGTGTCCGCGCGCCTTCAGCGACGAGGCGCGCTCCGGTCCGCGCTCGCGCCACCGCGGTCCCGAGGCGGACGGGGGACGAATGTCGGGGAAGTCCCTCATGTCGCCGTCACGCGTGCTCGGGGCCCACGCCTGCTGGCTGTTGTGCCCGACGTGTACTAAGCGTCGGAGCGCTTTGATGCGACGTGACAGCGAGAACCGGGAGGCGGCTGCGGGAGACGCGTCGCGCCAGAGGGCGCGCGGGGCCGATGGCGTCGTCGTCGCGCTCGGCGCTTCGGCCGGCGGCCTCGAGGCGCTCAGGAGCTTCTTGTCGGCGATGCCGCCCGACAGCGGCCTCGCGTTCGTGCTGGCGCACCACGATCCGCAGCACGCGAGCGCGATGCCGGAGCTGCTCGCGCCGCACACGGCGATGCGCGTGCAGGAGGCCGTGAACGGGCTGCCGATCGAGCCCAACCACGTCTACGTCTTCCCGTCGAACGCCGCGCCGACGATCCAGGACGGCGTGTTCCGGCCGGGCAGGCTGGGCGAGCCGCGGGGGCACCGCGCGGCGATCGACGCGCCGGTCGACACGCCCATCGACGTCCTGTTCCGGGCGCTCGCCGAGGACCGGAAGCAGCGCGCCGTCGCGGTCGTGCTCTCCGGCTCGGGGCACGAGGGCGTGACCGGTCTCAGGGCCGTCCGGGAGCACGGCGGGCTCGCGATCGCGCAGCACCCCGCGACGGCCCACCCCCCGGAGATGCCGCGGCACGCGATCGCGGCGGGGCTCGTCCACTACGTGCTCGCCCTCCGCGACATCCCCGCCGCGCTGCTCGAGCACGCGCGGCGCGTCGCCCTGGACGGGGATCGCGCGCGCCTCGCCGAGGAGGAGATCGCCGCGCGCCTGCCGGAGATCTGCGGCCTGCTCCTCGAGCGCACCGCGCGCGATTTCCGCGAGTACAAGCGGACCACGCTGCTCCGGCGCGTGCAGCAGCGGGCGCAGGTGCTGCGGGCCACGTCGATCGCCGACTACGTGGCGCTGCTCCGGCGGGACGCGGACGAGCCCGCGCAGCTCGTGCGCGATCTCCTCATCGGCGTGACGGAGTTCTTCCGCGACGCGGACACCTTCGAGGCGCTGCGGCAGGAGGTCGTGCCGGCGCTGTTCACGGATCGCGGGGCGGACGGCCAGGTCCGCATCTGGGTGCCCGGCTGCGCCACGGGGGAGGAGGTCTACACGATCGCCATGCTCCTCCAGGAGCACGTCGAGCTCCTGCCCGGCGCCCCGCGCGTGCAGCTCTTCGGCACGGACGTGGACGACCGGGCCATCGAGGTCGCCCGGCAGGGGCGCTACCCCAGGGACGCGACGCAGCACATCGCGCCGCACCGCTTCGCGCGCTTCTTCGTCGCCGAGGAGGGGGGGACCTGCTCCGTGGCCAAGGCGATCCGCGATCTGTGCATCTTCTCGCGGCACGACCTCATCACGGATCCGCCGTTCTCCCGGCTCGATCTCATCTCGTGCCGCAACGTGCTCATCTACCTCGAGGGCGAGCTCCAGAAGCGGCTGCTCGAGCTGTTCCACTACGCGCTCGTCGAGGGCGGCTACCTCCTCCTCGGTCCGTCGGAGAGCGTGTCGCAGAGGAGCGAGCTGTTCCGCGCGATCGACGCCAAGCGGCGGATCTTCCAGAAGAAGCGCGCCGTCGGGCACGCGCCGCCGCGGCTCTTGCTCGGCGAGGGAACCCGGGCCGAGCGGCGCGCGGGCGAGCCCCTGCGCCGCGGCGCCTGGTCGCCCGAGCAGAGCATCGAGCGCACCATCGAGCGGCGCCTCCTGGAGCGCTACGGGCCGCCGTGCGTCGTCGTGAACGAGCAGGGCGACATCGTGTACCTGTCCGGCGCGACGGGGAAGTACCTCGCGCCCTCGACGGGGGCGCTCGACGTCAACGTCTCGAACATGGTGCTGCGGGCGCTGCGCCCCGAGGTGCGGTCGGCCGTGCACCGCGCCGTCAGGATGCGCGAGCAGGTGGTCCACGAGAACATCGCGGTCGAGACCATCGCCGGGACGCAGCGCCTCAACCTCGTCGTGCGGCCCCTCGGGGATCTCGAGGACGACCTCGGGCTCTTCGTCGTCCTGTTCGACGAGCTACAGCCGCCCGCGCGGGGCGAGGCGCCGCCCCCCGGGCCGAAGCGGGAGAGCGCGTCGCTCGTCGATCAGCTCGAGCACGAGCTCCAGGCGACGCGGGAGAACCTCCAGACCACGATCGAGGAGCTCGAGACCTCCAACGAGGAGCTCAAGAGCTCGAACGAGGAGCTCCTCAGCATGAACGAGGAGCTCCAGAGCCTGAACCAGGAGTTCGAGGCGCTGAACGGCGAGCTCCAGGCGAAGCTCCACGAGCTCGACGCGGCGAACAGCGACCTCCAGAACCTCCTCCTGAGCACGCAGATCCCGACGGTGTTCCTCGACGAGGAGCTCCGGATCCGGAGGTTCACGCCGGCCGCGGCGGAGGTGTTCCGGCTCATCGACAGCGACGTCGGCAGGCCCATCACCGACATCGCGGCCCGCTTCGACGCCTCGTCGCTGGCCCCGGACGCGCGCGGCGTGCTGCGGACGCTCGCCCCGAGGCAGCGGGACGTGATCCTGGAGGACGGGCGCAGCTACATGATGCGGATCCTGCCCTACCGCACGCTGACGAACGTCATCTCGGGCGTGGTCGTGACGCTCGTGAACGTGACGAGCGTGAAGGACGCCGAGGTGCAGCGCGGCCGGCTCGCCGCGATCGTCGAGTCGGCCGAGCAGGCGATCATCGGCGCGACGACCGACGGGGCGATCACGAGCTGGAACGCGGCCGCGGAGCGGATGTTCGGCTACAGTGAGGCGGAGGTGGTGGGCCGCTCCATCCACCTCATCGTCCCGCCCGAGCGCGCGGGCGAGGTGCGCGCCGTCCTCGATCGCGTGATCGGCGGCGAGCGCCTCGACGCCCTGGAGACCCTGGGGCTCTCGCGCGACGGCCGCCGGGTCGACGTCTCGATCAACGTGGCGCCCATCCGCGACGCCGGCGGCCAGATCATCGGGGCGTCGACGATCGTGGACGACATCACGCGGCGCAAGCGCGCCGAGGAGGCGCTGCGCGCGAGCGAGGAGGATTTCCGCTCGCTGTTCGAGAGCGCCGTGGTCGGCAAGATGCAGTGCGAGCCCGCGTCGGGCCGCTTCGTGCGGGTGAACCGGAGGTTCGCGCGCATGCTCGGCTACGAGCCGTCGGAGCTCCTCGGCAAGACGTTCCTCGAGGTCGTGGCGCCGGAGGACGCGAGCACCATCGCCGGGCTGTACGCGAAGCTGCTCCGGGGGGAGGTGAGCGACTTCGCCCAGGAGAACCGCTACCTGATGAAGGACGGGCGGCGCCTCTGGGCGAGCACCACGGTGACGGCGATGCGCGACGGGGCGGGGCGCGCCGTCCGCACGATGGCGGTGGTGCAGGACATCACGCAGCGCAAAGAGGTGGAGGCGGACCTCATCAAGGCGCGCGAGGCCGCGGAGCACGCGAGCCGCACGAAGGACCATTTCCTGGCCGTCCTCTCGCACGAGCTACGGACGCCGCTCACCCCGGTGGTCACCGCCGCGGCGCGGCTGCTCCGCCGCGACGATCTCGTCGACGACGTGCGCCGCAGCGTCGCCATGATCCAGCGCAACGCCGAGCTCGAGGCGCGCCTCATCGACGATCTCCTGGACCTGACGCGCGTGGTCCGGGGCAAGCTCGAGCTGTTCACGCAGACGGTCAGGGCGCGCGCGGTGCTCGAGCACGCGCTGGAGATCTGCGCGGACGAGATCGACGCCAAGAGCATCCGGCTGACGCTCGACGTCGCCCCGGGCGAGCACTGGATCGCGGTCGACGTCGCCAGGCTCGAGCAGGTGGTCTGGAACCTCCTGAAGAACGCCGTGAAGTTCAGCCACCCCGGGTCGCGGATCGGGCTCGCTTGCCGCGACGAGGGCGGGCAGGTGGTCATCGAGGTGCGGGATGAGGGCGTCGGCATCGAGCCGGAGATCCTGCCCCGCATCTTCGACGCGTTCGAGCAGGGGAACGCGGCGACGACCCGGAACTTCGGCGGGCTCGGCCTGGGGCTCGCGATCTCGCGGGCGATCGTGCAGCTCCACGGGGGCACGATCACGGCCGCGAGCCCGGGGCGCGGGGCGGGGGCGACGTTCCGCGTCGCGCTGCCCGCCGCGGAGGGCCCTGCCGCGACGGCGCCGGCGCAGGCGAGCGCCGCCGGGGTGGCCGCGCCGAGGCGGGCGCTGCGCATCGCGCTCGTCGAGGATCACGAGGACACGGCCGAGATGATGAGCGAGCTGCTCACGCTGAACGGCCACACCGTGCGCATCGCCCGGAGCGTCCGCGCCGCGCTCGACCTGGTCGGGGCGGAGCCGTTCGATCTGCTCGTGAGCGATCTCGGGCTGCCCGACGGCAGCGGCACGGACCTGCTCGCGTCGCTCCGGTCCGCCGGCCACGAGATCAAGGCGATCGCGCTGAGCGGCTACGGGATGGAAGAGGACCACCGCAAGACCGCGGACGCCGGCTTCCTGGAGCACCTCGTCAAGCCCGTGAGCTTCCGCGACCTGGAAGCGGCCATCCAGCGCGTGATGGGGCCGCGGTAGCGGGCGGGCGGTGACGGAGCGCGAGCGCGGGCGGTGATGATGAGGACGGGGAGGGCGCGAGGTCGCGCATCACCCGATGCGATGCGGGAGAACGTTGGCGGGGTGGACGGGACTCGAACCCGCGGCCTCCGGCGTGACAGGCCGGCGTTATAACCAACTTAACTACCACCCCAGACCCGCTCTCGATCGAGAGCCGGAAGAGCGTGCGCGGCGTCGAGCACCCCACCCGCGCGCGGGCAGACTGATCGAGCCGACCCCCCTCAGAGCGCTACGCCGCCGCTGCGCTGCACCCGAGGGCACAGGCGCGACGAAGGAGGCTCAAGGGAACAGGCGACTCCAAGAGATACGGAAGAAAGCTGGCGGGGTGGACGGGACTCGAACCCGCGGCCTCCGGCGTGACAGGCCGGCGTTATAACCAACTTAACTACCACCCCAGACTCAAACTCGCATCCACACTGCTTGCCCAGGTCCCTAACCCAGGGGGTGGGCGGGACAGGGGTCGAACCTGCGACCACCGGCTTGTAAGGCCGACGCTCTGCCGCTGAGCTACCCGCCCCGTCGGAGAGGTGCGCGACTCTACTCGCCGAGCCGCGTCCGTCAACAACTATTTTTGCGAGGGCTCCGTCCCCGGCCCCCCGGCCCCCCGGCCGATCGCGCCCGAAGCGCCCTCGAACGAGCCGGCAGGCAGGGCCGTTGGCCCACCGGTTGAGCCAGGCCGTTCGTACACTTCTAACGTAAAATTCCTGAGACTCCGCGGTAGGCTCCGCGCCCGCGGCGGTGGCCGCTGGCACGCGTCGGTGCGCGTGGGTGGAGGAGACAGGGAACGTATGGCGGAGAAAATCGGCATCCTCGTTGGATGGGAGCAGTCCTTCCCGCAGGCCTTCCTCGAGAGGTGCAACAAGATCCCGGGCGTCCGGGCGGAGATCGCGAAGATCGGCGGCACGCCCGAGCGCTTCGTGAGCCCGTACCGGGTGCTCATCGACCGGATCAGCCAGGAGGTGAAGCACTACCGCTACCACCTGAAGGCCGCCGCGCTCGGCGGAGCGTACGTGATCAACGACCCGTTCTGGTGGAGCGCGGACGACAAGTTCTTCGGCTACTCGCTGGCGTCGCAGATCGGCGTCGCGACGCCGCGCACCGTCATGCTGCCCCAGCACGACTACATCCCGGCGATCGTCAAGGAGCGCAGCCTCCGCAACCTGGAGTACCCGCTCAACTGGGAGGCGATCATCGATCACGTGCGCTTCCCCGCGATCCTCAAGCCCGCGGACGGCGGCGGCTGGAAGGACGTGTCGGTGGTGCGGGACCGGCAGGAGCTGCTCGCCGCCTACAACGCCTCGGGGCAGAACGTCATGACCCTGCAGGAGTACATCGACTTCGACGACTACGTCCGCTGCATCTGCGTCGGGCAGGAGCGCATCCTCCCGATCCAGTACGACCCGAAGGCGATCGGCCCCACGGGGCTCCGCGGCTGCTACGTGCAGCACGACGACGAGCGGTGGCTCCCGAAGGCGCTGCACGATCGCGTGATCGAGGACGCGATCAAGCTCAACAGGGCGCTCGGCTACGACATGAACTCGGTCGAGTTCGCGATCAGGGACGGGATCCCCTACGCGATCGATTTCACGAACCCGGCGCCCGACATGCACATCGAGCACCTGCGGGAGCGGTACTTCAACATCGCCGTCGACTGGATGGTGGAGCTCGCCGTCCAGGGCGCGCGCGGCGACCGGCGGACGCGCGACAGGTATCCCTGGTCGAAGCTCGCCCGCCCCGGCGTGGAGAGGGCGCGGCCCGGGGCCTCGACATGACCGACGTGGAGGGGCTGCTCGACGGCCAGTTCACGCTCGGCGTCGAGGAGGAGTTCCAGATCGTCGACGCGGAGACGCGCGAGCTCCGGTCGTACGTGAGCGAGCTGATCGAGGGGGGCAAGGGCCACAGGCTGCTGCGCGAGCGGGTCCGCCCGGAGATGCACCAGTCGGTCATCGAGGCGGGCACGGGGATCTGCCGCGACATCCGGCAGGCGCGGGGCGAGCTCGTCGAGCTGCGCGGCAGCCTGAAGGTGCTCGCGCAGCAAGGGGGGATGCGCATCGTCGCCGCCGGGACGCACCCGTTCAGCGACTGGAAGACGCAGGAGATCACCGACGGCGAGCGCTACCGGGGCATCGTGGAGGATCTGCAGGACGTCGCCCGCGCCAACCTCATCTTCGGCCTGCACGTGCACGTGGGCGTCCGGGACCGCGAGGTCGCGATGGCCCTCGCGAACCAGGTCCGCTACTTCCTCCCGCACATCCTGGCGCTGTCGACGAGCTCGCCATTCTGGCTCGGCCGCCCCTCGGGCCTGAAGAGCACGCGCTGCGAGATCTTCAAGCGCTTCCCGCGCACCGGGATCCCGGGTCGCTTCGAGTCGTACGGCCACTTCCAGCGCTTCGTCGATCTGCTCGTCAGGACGGGCTGCATGGACAACGCGAAGAAGATCTGGTGGGACGTGCGCGCCCACCCGTTCTTCGACACGGTCGAGATCCGGATCTGCGACATGCCCACGCGCCTCGACGACACGGTCGCGCTGGCGGCGCTCGTCCAGGCCGTCATGGGCAAGCTCTACCTGCTCTACCGGCGCAACCTCGGGTTCCGCGAGTACCGGCAGGAGCTCATCGAGGAGAACAAGTGGCGCGCCGTGCGCTACGGCATCGACGGGCAGCTCATCGACTTCGGCAAGCAGGAGCAGGTCCCCGTCCGCCTGCTCGTCGGCGAGCTGCTCGAGTTCGTGCAGGAGTCGGCGGAGATCTTCGGGACCCAGGACGAGCTGGAGCGGATCCGGGGGATCCTCGACGAGGGGACCAGCGCGGATCGCCAGCTCGCGGTCTACGCCCGGACGGGGCGCTTCGAGGCCGTCGTCGACGACCTGATCGAGCAGTCCAGCGTGGGCCTGTAGCGCCCCTCCCCGGGTCCGGGGGGGAGCCTCGGGGATGCGGCCGGCGGGGAGGGGCGCCGGCCAGCCCCCGCGGGGAGCCCCTCGGGCGAGAATTTCTGCTCGCGCGCCGGCTCTGCTACCGTGCGGCCGTGGGAATCGTTCCTCATCGCTGCGTCGCGGCTCTCTCGGTGAGCTGCCTGCTCGCGCTGTCCGCCACCGTGGGCGCCGCGGGCTGCGCGTCGACCGAGTATGTCAACGAGGGCCCGGGACAGCCGACGCCGCGAGCCTCGGGCTCGCTGCCGCCTGGCTCGGTGGGCGTCTGCAAGCAGCCGTTCACGAAGCGGCCGCCCATCGTGAGCGAGGAGCTCTGGGCGCACGCGAAGGTGTGCACGCCGCGCACGCCGGCCTCGTACATCCGGCTCGGCTACGCGAAGGACGGCTCGGCGGGCGCCGATCCGGAGGCGGAGCAGCTGGTCGAGCGGGTGCTCGCGGCGCTCGCCGAGGGGACGGACCCCGACGACGGCAACAACAAGATGACGAGCGCGATCCGGGCCGTGCGGGCCTACGCGGCGAAGAGGGACGAGCTGCGCGCCAGGATCGTGCGGGAGTCGCCCGCCGAGCGCGCGTGCGACGTGACGTACCTGCTCAACACGACGTCCGCGGCGCGGAGCAAGCTCTCCGGGGGCGACGCCTGCACCGCCGAGGTGTTCGACCCGGAGGCGCGCGCGGACCGGTGCCTCTTCGACACGAAGCGGCCCGAGGGGCTGTGGCTCTCGAGCGGCTGGTCGTGCATGACGTTCACCGGCGCGCTCGGCAACGAGGCGTCCTGCCACCAGCTCTGCGGCTACGACGACTACTGCACGCGGCAGGTCTACTGCGCGGCCGGCGACGTCAACCTGCTGCTCTGCGCGCTCGGGGTCTGCTTGCCGGAGCCGGGGGTCAAGGTCGACTGACCTCCGACGGGCCCGCGGACGCCCGGCGCCCCGCGCTCCGGGGCCGCGCCCGTCCGCGTCCGCCCCGCCGGCGGCCGCGCGTTCCGCCTAGTCCGAGAGGAGGGCGCTGAGCCGCTCGAGCCCGCGGCGGAGCAGATCGCGCCCGTCGCGCAGCGCCTCGCCCCCCTCGCGCAGGACGTCGTGCACCTCGCCGGGCACGGGCAGGAGCCCGGCGCGGGCCGCGAAGGCGGCGCCGCAGAGCAGCAGCAGGAGCGTGACCACGCCCAGGAAGACGCGGCGGCGCCACCGCCGCCGGGGGCGGGGCGCCGGGGTGACGAGCGCCGGCGGCGCGGACGTGATCGGCGCGGCGCGCCTGGAGGACGGCGGCGCGGCCGCGGCGGACCTGGGGGGCGGGTCGTCGAGGGAGACGGGGAGGATGCCGGCGAAGGTGGCGGGGAGGGGGGTGCTCCCGGCGTGCGCGTGCCTCCCGCGCCGGTCGCCCCGCTGCGAGGCCGCGGCGCGGGGCTCGACGCGCGACGACATGCGGCCGTCCGCGAGCTGGATCGCCGCGGCGAGCTTCCTCCGGCGCTCGTCCACGATGCTGCCGAGCGTGTCGCGGATGAAGCGCCCGACGTCGCCGTCCGTGACCGGGGTGCCGAGCGAGATCGCGATCTGGTCGAGCGTTCGCTGGAACGACGCGCAGTCGTTCCAGCGGTCCGCCGGGTCCTTGGCCAGCGCGCGCTCGATCGCCACCGCGAGATCGAAGGGGATGTCCGGCACGAGCTCGCGCAGGGGGACCGGGGCGAACTTCAGGATGTTCTCCATGGTCTTGGCGTCCGTCCGGCCGCGGAACGGGTGGTAGCCGCTGAGGGTCGTGTACAGCAGGACGCCGAGCGAGAAGATGTCGGAGCGCCGGTCGACCTTCCCCGACGTGAGCTGCTCCGGCGAGAGGTACGGGATCTTGCCCTTGAGCTGGCCGACGACGCGCGTCTCGTGCAGGCGGCCCGTGGCCTTGGCCACGCCGAAGTCGACGATCTTCACGATGCCGTCGAACGACACCATCACGTTCTGCGGCGAGATGTCGCGGTGCACGAGGTCGACGAGCCTCCCCTGGTCGTCGCGGAGCTCGTGCGCGGCGTGCAGGCCGGCGCAGATGCTCGAGGCGATGCGGAGGAGGATCGGCAGGGGGATGCCCCCGGTCGATCTCACCTGCTTGTTCAGCGTGGAGATCGTGTCGCCGTCGACCCACTCCATCACGATGTAGAGCACGCCGTTCTCGTCGCCGAGCTCGACGATCTCGACGGCGTGGGGGTGCCGGATGCGCGACGCGAGGCGCGCCTCGTCGAGGAACATCGCCTCGAACGCGGGATCGTCGCCGAGGTCCGGAAGCATCGTCTTGATGGCGACGATCTTCTGGAAGCCGCGGGACCCCACGAGGCGCGCCGCCCAGACAGCCGCCATCCCGCCCCGGGCGACCGGCATGAGGATCTCGTAACGGCCCAGCGTGTCTCCAGGCTTGAGGTCCGACAGGATCTGCACGCAGTGGTCCTAGATAGGGGGGCGGAGTTGGAGGGGTAGAGATCGAGTGCCCGCCGTTACGTTGGAGGCTCGTGGCCTCGGCGTCTGCCGGAGCGGCGCAGCGCCGCCGCTCTCGGACGTCACGAAGGAGGTCCCGTGGAGCCAGGGTGCCACGAAGCGGACACCAACCTCAAGTTCGCGCGCGAAGGGGCCGGATGGGGTGGATCTCGTCGGCTCCCGGGCGAAGCGCTCGGGCACAGGAGCACGGCGCCGTCACCGTGCGAGGCGGCGAGGGCAGGCGCGCCGCGCGGGAGCGGCGCCGGCAGATCGTAGCCGGGGGCGCGAGCGCAGGAGGGCAGGGGAGCACAGCGGCGCCCGTGCTGCGGCAAGGGACGACATGGGAGCGGTGAGGCGGGCGCGGAGCGGCGCAGAACGGAGAACGGAGCGCTGCGAAATGGAATGATCGCGCGGGGAAGGACGCCCGCGCGCGATGGAGACGGCGGTGCTGGAGTCGTGATAACAGGGGGAGCGACCTGCTCGACGAGGCCTCATGGAAGCCAGCCAGCGCCCGATCCCGCCCCCGCACGACGAAGACGACGAAGACGTGCACTGGGCGCTGTCGACCGCGACCGCCCTGTGGGGGCGCGGCGAGCGCGAGGAAGCGCTGAGGTGGCTGCGCCGCGCCGCGGAGCAGGCCTCGGACGCCAACGCGGACCTGCGTGCGCTGGAGCTCTTCAAGGCCGCCGCGGAGGTCGCGCAGAAGATCGCGGCGAGCGACGCGGCCCCGGCGGCGGGCGCCGCCGCGCCGACCGCGAGCGCGCCGCCGCTCTCGTCGGGCGCCGCCGCGACGAGCACGCCGCCGCCCTGGCCGGGCGCGCCGGTGGCGGCAACGCACGCGGCACATCCGTCGCGGCCGCCCGCGGGCGTGGACGCGGGGCGGACCGGGCGCGGCGGCGCGAGCGCGAGCGCGCCACCTCGGGCGCCATCGGTCCGCGCGCCTGCGGGCAGCGCTCCGCCGGCGCCCTCTTCGGCGAGGCCGCCGCCCCGCGACGCCGGCGCGCTCAGGCCTGCGGCGGGGCTCGGCCGCCCGCCGCAGCCGGTCGCGCCGGGGTGGGGCGCGGTGCCGACGAAGCCCGTGGCCGGGCGCGGGGCCCATCCCGCCGCGGCACCGCGGGTCGGCGACCCTCCGGCGGGGGCCACCTCGACGGCCGTTGCGCACGGTCGGGCCGCCCTGGCCAGGGCGGGCGCGATCGTCGGGTTCGCGGCGTCGAGCAACGAGCGGATGTCGTCGACCACGGCCGTGACCGAGGAGGTGCCGGCGGTCAAGCACCTCCCGGCCAGCGCGAGCCAGGAGCGGGGGCAGGGCGCGCCGGGCGCTGCGCTCCAGGGCGCGAGCGCGGAGCAGCTCCCGATCGAGGGCGAGCTCGCCGCCGATCAACGCGAGACGGTGCCGACGGACCTCGCCGTCGCCCTCATGCGTCAGGGGGCGACCCCGGTCGGCGCGAGCTCGTCGGAGGTGACCGAGCGGCGCGAGCGGGACTGGAGCGACAGCGACGACGAGGGCACCACGCGGCGGACCTTGAGCGGCCAGGTGCAGCGCGCGCTGCGGGCGCATCGGACCGAGGATCCGGACGAGGAGACCCCGTTGCTCGGCCAGGGAGAGCGCGCGGGGAACGGTGAGGGCGGCGCGGCGCGCTCGGCCGCTCCGGCGGGCGCGCCCATGGGGGCCGAGGCGCTCGGCGAGCGCGCGGGCTGGGTCGAGCCGGACGGAGGAGACGACGACTCCGCGGACCAGCACGGCGAGGCGACCTTGACGATGGCCTCCTCGGGGGCGGCGCAGGGCCAGCGCGCCGAGGGGCCGGCGGCGTCCTGGCTGCGCGCGGCGGCCAAGGACGACCGGGAGAGCGCCTCGGTGGAGCCGTCGTGGGACGAGCGCGAGCCGCCGTTCGACGGGGCGTGGCAGGCGCCTCCGCCGAGGTTGCCCGCGGCGCAGATCGAGCCGCTGCCGGCGCTGCGCATGGCGGTGATCGGCATCTCCAGCGCCGGGGAGCTCCGGCTCGTTCCGATGGACGGGAGGAATGCGCCGCCGAGGGGCGCGGCGCTCGGGATCTTCGTTCCGCTGAGCGCCGCGGACGGCGAGACGATCGCGCGGCTGCTCCAGCTGCGCGGCTGAGCCGCGGCCGCGCCGCGGCTCGGCAAGAAGTAGGGTGTCCCTGGGCATCGGCGGTAGCCTCGGGGCATGCATGACGAACGGACCGCCCCGCAGCGCATCCGCATGACCGGGCTCCAGGAGGCTCAGCTGCCCGCGCTCGTCGCGCTGGAGCAGGCCTGCACGGCGATGTACCACGACATCGGCTTCGATGCGGCGGAGGTCCCGGCGCGGACGCTCTCCGATCTCGTCGCGCTGACGCGGCAGCACGACGTGCGCGTCGCCGAGGTGGACCACGAGGTGGTCGGCTACCTGGCGTGGCGCGACGAGGCGCCCGGGGTCGCGTACCTCGAGGAGCTCTCGGTGCACCCGGACCACCAGCGGCGCGGCATCGCCACGCGGCTGATCGAGGAGCTCCGCGAGCGCGCGCGGGAGCTCGGCATGCAGCAGATCGTGCTGCGCTCCTGGGAGAGGGCGAGCTGGGCCCAGGCGTTCTACCGGAAGGCGGGCTTCGCGCGGCTCGGCGACGACGCGCCCGCGGAGGTCAGGGCGTGGCGCAGCGAGCGCGACGCTTCAGGGCGGCCGCTGACCCGGCCCGGCGAGGTCATCCTCTGGGCGACCATCGCGCCGAAGCCGTCCGAGGAGCCGGGCGACGGAGACTTCGGCGCAAGCTGAGCTCGGGTTCGCCTCCGGTTCGCCTCAACCTGGGTCGGGTTCGCCTCAACCTGGGTCGGGTTCGCCTCAACCTGGGTGGGTTCGCCTCAACCTGGGTCGGGTTCGCCTCAACCTGGGTGGGTTCGCCTCAACCTGGGTCGGGTTCGCCTCAACCTGGGTCGGGTTCGCCTCAACCTGGGTGGGTTCGCCTCAACCTGGGTCGGGTTCGCCTCAACCTGGGTCGGGTTCGCCTCAACCTGGGTCGGGTTCGCCTCAACCTGGGTGGGTTCGCCTGCATCCGCCGCGCGAGTTGACATAATGTTTCTTATGCGATCCAAACGTGGCCGAGGGCAGGGGCGTCCCCCCCGGTTTTCCTAAGCAAATCCAGGAACTTGGCCCCCTCGGCGCGCCGGACCGGTCGGGCGCGCCTCGGCCGCCCCGGAGGTCACGGCGCGCGCTCGGGCTGGAGCTAGCCCTCACCCAACGCCACGGGCCACCCACCGGACGGACGTCCTTCCGAACGCTCGCGTACGCAGCGGCACCCGTCCCGCAGCCCGAGACGACGCCCGAGCACGAGCCGCGCCCGCTTGCCGGGACATCCGTTCAGTCGAGCAGCAGCGGTCCCCGTTCAGCCCTTCGGGAGCGGCGGCGGCTCGACGTCGAGGCTCAGCAGCGCCCCGCCGTTGGTCAGGACGAAGGCGCGACGTCCGTATGCCGCCGGCGTCATCGCGATCCCGCCGCCGGTCTCGATCCCGTCGATCACGGCCCCGTCCAGCGGGGAGAACAGGAAGATCCCGTAGCGCGTGGTCGTCACGAGCAGCGCCCCAGAGAACGCGACCGGGGCCGAGATGCCGCCCTCGGGCAGCTCCCGGTGCCAGATCGTGCGGCCATCCGCGGGGTCGATCGCCCACAGGCCCGTCAGGCCGGACGACGCGAGGAGCACCTTCCGCTCGGGCACGATCGGACCACCACCGCTCCGCGGCGCGTGAGCTGGCTGCTGCCACAGCAGGAGCTCGGTGACGCCGGCCGCCGCCTCGTTCACCCAGACCCGCCCCCCGTCCTCGGCGTCGAGCGCGAAGACCCCGCCCGCGTAGCCCGCCACGAAGACCACGTCGCTGGAGCCGATCTGGCCGAAGACCGGCGTGGTGTCCGTGTCGAGGTACTTCGGCGTCTGCCCGCCCGCGCGCTGCTCGGCCTCGCCGGCCAGGTCCATGTACCACTGCTCGGACCCGTTCTTGAGGTCGTACGCCGCCACGACCCCGTCGGAGAACGCCGCGTAGACCTTGTCCCGCCCGAGCGCCGGACCGGCGTGCCCGGAGATCTCCATCCCGAACGCCGGCGTCCGGTGCTGGTGCCAGCGCATCGCCCCGGTCGCCGCGTCGAGCGCGATCAGCGTGTCGTTCGCGTTCGTGACGTAGAGCACGCCGTCACGCAGCACAGGCCGCCGCGTGACCTCGGCGTTGGTCATGAAGCGGTAGATCAGCGCGCCGTCCGACGCGCGCACCTTGTAGACCGCACCGTCGTTCGAGCCGAAGTAGACCGAGTCCGACGCGGCGTCGTAGAGCGGCTCGCTCTGCACCGGGCCGACCGTCTCGAACCGCCAGAGGACGTCCATCGTGTCGGCGCGCACCGCGTACAGGCCGTGATCGCGCGATCCGACGAAGACCCGCCGGTGCGGCGCGTCGATCTCGGGACGGCCGCGCTCGTACGCCTCGCCGACCTTGCGCGTCTCGGCCGTGAGATCGCGGCGCATCGTGATGCCCAGCGCGCTCCCCGGATGGTGCAGCCAGAGCGGCGCGTCAGGCGCCGCGGCGACGCCCACGTTGCCGCAGCCGCTCAGCGACCCGAGCCCGAGCGCCAGGAGCGCGACGCCGGCCCCCGCCGCGCGGCTATTTCTGCGCATCGCCCGCCTTCTTCTCCGCGTTCTCCCGCGCCCGGCGGATCAGCTCCTCGATCTCCTCCGGCGTCATCGACGGGCCCTTCGGGCCGCCGAGCATGGCGCGGGGCGGCGCCGCGGCGGGATCGATCTTGCGCAGCATCTCCTCGATGACGGCCTCGAGGAACTGGAACGAGCGGCCGTCGGCCGACGGCGCCTGGAGCTTCTCGTGCGCGCCCTTGAGCAGCTCCTTCGCCTTCTCGCTGTCGCCCTTGGCCAGGTGGATCCGCGCCTGGTGATACAGCGCGAGCTCCTTGTAGCCCTTCGTGTCGATCCCCTCGAGCTCCTTGAACGACGCGAGGGCGCCGTCCAGATCGCCCTTGCCCTCCCGCGCGAAGCCGATGCCCTCGATGGCGCGCCCCTTCACGTCCGGATCAGCCGCCGCGAGCGGCGACGAGACCACGGCGCTGTACGCGTCGAGCGCGTGGGCGTAGTCCTTCTTGTCAAGCAGCACCCCGGCCTGCCCGAGCTTCGCCAGGATCGCGGCCCCGGTGCCGGCGTGCTCGTCGACGACCTTGTTGTACGCGGCGAGCGCGGTGTCCGACCGCTCCTCCGCGGTCTTGAAGGTCCTCGTGACGTCGAGCTCCTTCTCCTCGTCGGAGCGCGTGTCCTCGGCGAGCACCCTGCCCCGGTCCGCGGCCACGGCCGCCGCGAGCGCCGCCGACGACGCCGCCTCCTCTTTCTCGGAGCGCGACATGTAGAAGAGCGCGCCGCCGAGCGCGACGAGCCCCGCCAGGAAGCCCCACTGGACGATGTGGAAGTTGTTCTTGACCCACCGGCCGGCGCCGCTGGCCATGCGGCTGAGCGCGTCCTCGACCATCTCGCCCGGCAAGAGCTGGACCGGGCGACGCTCCGCGGCCTGCTCCCGGCGGCGCGCGAGCAGCTCCTTCGCGCGGGCGTTCTTGTCCTTGGGCAGCTCCTCGCCGGTCGCCTTCTTCTTGCGGCGACGCGCGACGGCCTCGTCCCGGCGGCGGGCCGCGCGGTTCGGCGCCGCCTCCGCCGCCTCGTCAGCCGCCTGCGCGGACGCCTCCTCCTCGTCGCCGACGCCGAGCGCCTCGGCCACGCGCTGGGCGGCCTCGCGGCTGCCCTCGGCGTCGCCCTCGGCGCCAGCGTCCTTCACCACGGGAGCGCCGCGGGGCGGGCGCGCCGGGGCCGCCTCCGCGGCCCCGCCCTCGTCGCCATCGCTCCGCGTGGCAGCGTCGTCACCCTCACGCCGCGCGGATTTCTCCTCGGCCTGCTCTCGGTCCTTGTCCGGCACGCGGCGGACTCTAGCCGCGCGCCTTGCGGCGTCAATCTGGCCGGTGAGCGTCCGGCGCTCCATCGCCCGAGCGCGGCCGCGCGCCGGGCTCCTCGGGCGACCAGGGCGCAGGCGGCGGGGGCGGGATCTCGTCGCTCAGCGGGACGACCGCGCACGCGGACACCTCGACGTTCTGGGTCGCGTACACCACGAAATTGCCGAAGTGGCCCGGCTTCGCGCCCGCCGCGGGCGGCAGCGTCGCGAACGCCTCGGTCGGCTCGCTCCCCGGAGGGATCGCGAGCGTGACCGCGCGCTCCGGATCGAGCTCCGGCGCCCTGGCCGGGACGAGCGAGTTGCCGTCGCGCTTCGGCGGGAGCACCCCGCGCTTGGGCGCGCCGAAGCGCACCTCGCCGGGGCGGCCGTCGTCGGTCCGCGCGCGGCAGAGCACGCGCACGCCCTTGCCGTTGCCCGCCTTCGGGATCACCAC
Organism: Sorangium cellulosum; assembly: GCF_004135735.1. Lineage (GTDB taxonomy): Bacteria > Myxococcota_A > Polyangia > Polyangiales > Polyangiaceae > Sorangium > Sorangium cellulosum_F. The sequence continues at coordinate 4,298,098 of NZ_CP012670.1, forward strand.
GGCGAGCCCCACGCCGCTCTTCGCGAAGCGGCGCAGGCGGCCGAGATCGCGCTCGCGCGGCCCGCCGAGCAGGTCGAGGATGTCGGCCCGCAGCGCGAACCCGAGCCCCCCCGGCAGCGGATCGGGCGTGCCCAGCATCCGCAGGAGCGGCGCCCGGAGCTCCGGGCCGGCGCCGAGCTTCACCAGCGCCTCCGCGATCGCGACGCGCGCGGTCTGGTACGGCTCCTGGCCGAGCCGCTCGGCGAGCGCCGGCCGCGCGGCGTCCTCGCCGATCGCCGCGAGCGCGGCGGCGGCGTACGGCCGGAGGCGCACGTCGCCGAGCGCGGCGATGAGCGGCGGCAGCGCCGCCTTCACCCGGATCTTCGCGAGCGCGTCGATGATCTCGCGCGTCCGCTCGAACGTGGTCGGCTCGCCGTCGGCGGCGCCGTCGCCCCGCTCCGCGCCCCGCACCGCCTCGCGCAGCCACGCCACGAGCACGTCGTCGCCGCGGCGATCGCCCGACTCCGCCAGCGCGAGCGCCGCGAGGCGCCGCCACTTGCGGTCGCGATCGACGACGAGGTCGCGGGTGAGCGGCGCGCCCTCGCCGAGCCGCGTGAGCGCGAGCGCCGCCCAGCGCCGCACCTCGTCGTCCTCGTCGCGCACGAGCGCGAGCCGGAGCGACGGCGCCGCCTCGGCGCGGCGCAGATCGAACAGCACCTCGCCCGCCTTGCGGCGGATCGCCACGTCGGCGTCGTCGAGCAGCGCCGCGACCTCGACCACGGCGTCGGCGTCGCCCGCGATGCCGCGGCGGAGCGCGTCGGGCCACCCCTTGCCCTCCCTCCGCAGGCCGCGCACCTCGTAGCGCCCGTGCGAGGCCTCGACGGAGCGCAGCTCCGCGCGCATCGCCGCGAGCTCCGCGGGGCGCAGCGCGGACACGTCCTCTTGCTGGCGCGGGTCGGTCGCCACGTCGTAGAGCGCGCACGCGCCGATCTTGCGCGCGCAGACGAGCCGCAGCGTGCCCTTGGCGAGCAAGGTCTGCGTGTCCGTCTCGGAGAACGCGAACCCCGGGAGCGGAGGCGGCCCGCCCGGGGGCGCCGCCCTGCCCTGCTCCGCCGCCTCGTCGCCGCCCGCGAGCAGCGGCCCGAGATCGGTGCCCCGCACGCGCGCGGGCCGCGGGATGCCGAGCCCCGCGAGCACCGTCGGCAAGAGGTCGACGAGCTGCACCGGCGCCCGGACCGCGCGCGGCGAGAGCAGCCCGGGCGCGCTCACGATGAGGGGGACGCGCGCCTGCTCCTCGTACACCGTGGTCCCGTGGTACCGGCCGCCGTGCTCGCCGAACTCCTCGCCGTGGTCGGCCGTGACGATCACGACCGCGTTCGGCCGCCCCTTCCGGATCTCCTCCACGATCGCGCCCACGCCCGCGTCCGCCACCGCGATCTCGGCGTCGTAGCGGTCGATGTCGCGATCGCCGAGCGGGTGCTCCGGGTGCGCCTCGTACGGCTCGTGCGGCTCGAAGAGGTGCACCCAGAGGAACGCGCGCTGCTCCGGCGCGAGCCCGGCGAGGTACGTCCGCACCTGCTCGACGCGCAGCGACGCGCTCGCGAACTCGATCTTCTGGTACTCGAAATCGAGCGCCCGATCCCGCAGCGCGCCGAAGCGCTCGCCGTCGATGAAGAACACGGCCGGCGGGTAGAAGCCCGCCGTCTTGTAGCCGTAGCGGCGGAGGTGCTGCGCGAACGTCTCGGAGTCCTCCCCGAGCCCCTGCAGCACGAGCGGGCGGATGTACTTGCCCGTCATGAGCGACGACACCGCGTAGGACGTGTGCGGCGTCGGCGTGTACGCCGCCTCGAAGCGCACGCCCTCGGCCGCGAGGCGATCGATGTTCGGCGTGATCTTCCGCTCGTAGCCGTACGCGCCCACGTGATCGGCCCGCAGCGCGTCGACGCTGATCAGCACGATGTCGCGCCCGCGCAGATCGATCGCGTGCCCGCTCGCGCGCTCGTCGAGCGGCGCGGCGTCGAGCGGCTCCGGCGGCGAGAGCACGGCGGCGAGCCCCACCACGTGGCCGAGCAGCGGGCCGTGCGTCGCGTAGATCAGCCGGATGTTGTCCGCGAACGAGAGCCGCTCCGCCGCGCCGGGCGCGAGCGCGGCGCCGAACGCGAACAGGACGAGGGCGAGCGCCGCGCGCGCGAGCCGCGGCGAGCGCCGCACGTCCCGGTCCCCGTCGCGGGCGGCCCGCGCGGGCAGGGCCGGCGTCGCGAAGGTCGCCACCACGAGCGTCAGCGCCGCGAGGCCGAGGTGGAAGGCGGGGTAGAGCCGCGGCAGCACGCGCGCGTTCGCGATCTCGAGCAGGACGACCGCGCAGGCCACGGCGAGCACGAGCCACCGGCCGAGGTCCGCGGCGCGCGCCCGCCGGAGCGTCCGGGCGACGCGCGGCGCGAGCGCGAAGGCCGCGCCGGCGCCGACGAGCGCCACCGCCGCGATGAACGGCGCGCGCCGGCCCCCCTCGAGCATGCGCCCGGTCGAGACCCCGAACGCCACGGCGCCGCCGAACGCCCCCGCGAGCAGCGTCGCGACGGCGCGGAACGCCGCGCGCTCGGCGCGCATCGTGACCTCGAGCACCGCGCCGAGGAGCGCCGCGCACGGCGCCGCGGCCGCGAGCGCGAGCGGCAGGAGATCGCGCAGGGCGCGGGCGAGCTCGTACGGGCCGACGAGCTCCCGCCACCGCAAGGCCCCGACGACCAGGAGCTCGGCGGCCGCGAGCGCGGTGAGCGCGAGGTAGGCGTCCGCCATGCGCCACCCGATCTCGGTCTCCAGCTTGCGCGGGGGCGCGTCGGAGCCCCCGCTCGCGAACGTGGCGCGGCTCGCGGCGGGCGCCGGCGTGGACGGGCGCGCCGGCCCGGCCTGCGGGCGCGGGGCCGCCGGAGGCCGGCTCAGCCCGGCCTGCGAGGCGGACGCGCCCGCGAGCGCCTCCGCGCCGACGGTCGTGTCAGGCCGGCTCCCCAGGGCGGCTCGGCCGGAGGGCGTCGGCCCCCCGGAGAACCGGCCGCCCCCATGGCCCCGCGGGCGCATCGGAGCAGCCCCGTTGCGATCGGTCATGCGTAGGAGACTTCGAGGATCTCGTACGTGCGCGGCCCCGCCGGCATCATCACGCGGACCTCGTCGCCGACCTCGTGGCCCAGCAGCGCGCGGGCGAGCGGCGAGGCGACCGAGATGCGTCCGACCTTGAGATCGGCCTCCTCGGGCCCGACGATCTGGAAGCTCTGCTCCTCGCCCGTGTCCACGTTCGCGAGCTTGAGCTTGGCGCCGAACTGGACCTTGCTGCCGCTGAGCTTCGACGGATCGATCACCTCGGCGCGCGAGAGCGTCTGCTCGAGGAAGGTGATCCGCGCGACGATCATGCCCTGCCGCTCCTTGGCGGCGTGGTACTCGGCGTTCTCGGAGAGATCGCCGTGCTCCCGGGCTGTCCCGATGTCCTTGACCACCTGCGGCAGGTCGATCTCTTTCAGCCGTCGCATCTCCTCGCGGAGGCGCGCTTGTCCCTCGGGCGTCATCGGTACTTTCTCGGACATGGTGGGGACGCTTTTAGCATGGTCGGCGGCCGGTGGACGACGGCCCGGGCGCGCGGCCGCGGGAGCGCTCCGGACGCCCTGGCCCGAGGCCGCCCCTACCCGCGCCAGCGGACGATCTTCCGGGGTAACCGCCGCGCGTGGGCGTCCGCTGACCTCGTCGCGCTGCGCACGAGGGCCGCTGCGCTCCGGGAGAGATCCTCGGGGCGCGGCCCGCCGTGCGGGACGGCGGCCGCGTCGACCGTCGCCGTGGCCGCGCCGCTCGCCTCCACGACCCGCACCTCGATCGGGACATCCGCGTCGGGGAGCCGCACGAGGCCGCGGTAGACGACCTCGCCGGGCGCGTGTCCGGCGTCGGAGCGCTCCAGCACGTAGCGGGCGCCGGAGGACGGTCGCCCGGCGGTCGGCGTCACGGCCGCGCCCCCGCGCTCGCAGGATCCGACGCCGCCTTGGCGCGCGCGGCGGGCGCCCGGCGCTGCCCGCCGGCGCCCATCTCGTCGAGGAACCCCTGCGCCGTCACGGCGAACGGCCCGCCCCAGTCCCGGATGACCGACTCGAACACCGCGCGCGCGTCCTCCGTCCTCTTCATCTTGAGGAGCGTCTCCCCCTTGAGGACGAGCGCCTCCGGATCGAGCCCGGAGCCCGGGAACGTCCGCAGCGCGTAGTCGATCCGCGCGAGGGTCGCGTCGAACGCATCCCGCTTGAGGTAGTAGCGCGCCACGTAGAGCTCGTGGCGCGCGAGCCGCCCCGTCACGACCTCGAGCATGTACGCCGCGTCCTCGCGGTAGCGGCTGCGCGGGAACTGCCGGAGGAACGTCCGGATCTCCCGGTAGGCCTCGAGCGTGGTCGCCTGATCGCGCTCCTCGGCCGGCGGCAGGAACACGGTGTCGTCGATGTCCAGGAAGAGCGCCTTCGCCATCCTGTACTTCGCGTACTCGACGTTGCGATCCGTCCGGTGCTCCTGGATGAACGCGCGGTACGCGGCGATGGCGTCCGTGTACTTGCCCTGCTCGAACTCGAGGTCGGCGATCCTGAGGTCGGCGAGGCGGGCGTAGCGGCTGTAGGCGAAGCGCCGCTTGACCTCGGCGAAGAGCGCGCGCGCGTCCTCCCAGTCCTTGGCCCGGAAGGCGGCCATCGCCTCGTTGTAGGCGGCGCGCGCGTCCTCGGTGTACGTGAGGGTGGCCGTGCTGCCGTCGTTGAGTTCGAAGTCGCAGCCCACGAGCCCGCCGAGGGCAGCGAGGCACCCGGCGAGGGCGAGGACAGCGGCGGAGGGTCTCATCGAGCAGGCCTCGTAGCCAATCCGGCGCCCGCGCGCCAGGGCTTCCGCCGGGGGCGACGCGCTCGGCGCCCTGGTTCCCGCGTCGTGGCGTGCGTGCTCCCGCGTCGTGGCGTGCGGCGGAGCTGGGGTATGGTCGGCTCCATGCCCGCTCCCCCTCCGGCGTCCTCGCCAGCGGCCCCCGCCCCGACGCTGCACCCGGGCGGCGCCGCCTCGCCCACGGTGCTCGTGGTGGACGACGAGCGCAACATCCGCCGCACCCTCGCGCTCGTCCTGCAGGGCGAGGGCTACCAGGTCGCGGAGGCCGCGAGCGCCGAGGCGGCCCTCGATCTGCTCGCGCACGGCGACGGCCCCGTCGACCTCGCCCTGGTCGACCTGCTCTTGCCCGGCATGAACGGCCTCGATCTCCTCCAGCGCGTGCGCCAGGACGACGCCACCCGCGAGCTCCCGGTGATCGTCATCAGCGGCCACGCGACCGTCAACGACGCCGTGAAGGCCGTCAAGCTCGGCGCCTGCGACTTCTTCGAGAAGCCGCTGAACCGCGAGCGCGTCCTCGTGGGCGTCAAGAACGCCCTGCAGAACTCGCGGCTCGCGCGGGAGGTCGAGGACCTGAAGGCGCAGGTGCAGTCGCGCTACGAGATGATCGGCCAGAGCGCCGCGATGCAGCGGCTGTTCAAGGAGATCGATCGCGTCGCGCCCACGAAGGCGAGCGTGCTCATCACGGGCGAGAGCGGCACGGGCAAGGAGCTCATCAGCCGCGCCATCCACCGGCTCTCGCCGCGGGCGCGGGGCCCCTTCGTCCGGGTCAACTGCGCCGCGATCCCGCGCGAGCTCATCGAGAGCGAGCTGTTCGGCCACGAGCGCGGCGCGTTCACCGGGGCGAGCGGGCCGAAGCGGGGCTTCTTCGAGCAGGCCCACGGCGGCACGCTGTTCCTCGACGAGATCGGCGACATGGACCTCGCCGCCCAGGCCAAGGTGCTGCGCGCCCTGCAGTCGGGCGAGATCTGCCGCGTCGGCAGCGAGCACAGCCGGCACGTCGACGTCCGCGTGCTCGCCGCGACGAACAAGGATCTCTCGCGCGAGGTCGCCGCGCTGCGCTTCCGCGAGGATCTCTTCTTCCGCCTGGCGGTGTTCCCGCTCAAGAGCCCCGCGCTGCGCGACCGCATGGAGGACCTGCGCGCGCTCGCCGACGCGTTCATCGCGGCGTTCTGCAACGAGAACGGCCTCAAGCAGAAGGCGATCGATCCGGCCGTCTACGCCGCGCTCGAGCGCCGCAGCTGGCCGGGCAACGTGCGCGAGCTCAAGAACGTGATCGAGCGCGCCGCGATCCTCTCCGGCGATGTCGTGACGATCGCCGATCTCCCGGAGGATCCGCACGAGAACCCATTCGAGGACGACGTGCAGGGCGCGGCCGGGGGGGGCTCGATCGCGCCCCCGCCCCCGTCGCCCTCGTCCGGAGGCGCGGCCGAGCCGCCCGCGGGCGCGGCCCGAAGCGAGCCGGAGCGCCCCCGCCTCACGCTGCGCGAGTTCCGCGATCGGGCCGAGCGCCGCTACATCGTCGAGGTGCTGGCGAGCCTCGACTGGAACATCTCGCGCGCGGCCGTGGTGCTCGGCGTCGAGCGCACGAACCTCCACAAGAAGATCCGCGCCTACGGCATCAAGCGGGGCGAGGCGCCGTAGGGATCTGCCACGCGGCCCCGCTCACCTCAGCGCCCTGCGGACGGCGCGCAGGAGCGACTCGGCCGTGAACGGCTTCGCGAGCACCGCGGCTCGAGGGGCGGCGGCGCGCGGATCGTCGAGCGCGTCGCCGGTGTAGCCCGACATGAGGAGCACCTTCATCTCCGGCCTGAGCTTCACGAGGCGCTCGGCGAGCTCCCTGCCGGACATCTCGGGCATCAGCACGTCGGTGAGCAGGAGGTCGACGCGGCCGCGCTGCTCCTCGCAGACGCGCACCGCCTCGCGCGGCCCGCGCGCCGTCAGCGTCGTGTAGCCGTGCTGCGAGAGGATCCGGCACGCGAGCGCGACCACCGCGTCCTCGTCGTCCGTGACCAGCACTGTCCCCCCCGCGCCGGGGCGCGGCGCGGCGCCGGCCGCGCGCCCGCGCCGCGAGGACGCCTGCCGCGCCGCGAGCGGCAGGTAGATCTCGACCCGCGTGCCCTCCCCGGGCCGCGACGCGAGCTCGATGTGGCCGCGCCACTGCTTGACGATCCCGTACACGGTCGCGAGCCCGAGGCCCGTCCCCTTCCCCCGCGGCTTCGTCGTGAAGAACGGCTCGAAGGCGCGCGTCCGCACGTCGTCGCTCATCCCGGTCCCGGTGTCGCTCACGACGAGCCGCGCGTACCTGCCAGGCGGGATCGCCGGGTGCGCGTCGTGCAGGCCCCCCGCGGCGCCGACGCGGACCGCGCGCGCCTCGATCGACAGCCTGCCGCCGCCCGGCATCGCGTCGCGCGCGTTCTGCGCGAGGCTCATCACCACCTGCTCGAGCTGCCCTGCGTCCGAGAGCACCCGGCAGCCCACGGGGCCGAGCCCGATCGCGAGATCGACGGCGTCGCCCATGGCAGCGCGGAGCGCGCCCTCCACCCCGCGCACGACGTCGCGGAGGTCGAGCACGACCGGCTGCGCGAGCCCCCTCCGGCTCACCGTGAGCAGCTGCCGCGTGAGCGAGGCCGCGCGCTGCGCGGCGCGCTGGATCTCGGCGAGATCCTTCTGCGCGGGGCTCTGCTCGTCGAGCTCCTCCATCACGAGGCTCGTGTAGTTCAGGATGATCGCGAGCAGGTTGTTGTAATCGTGGGCGATCCCGCCAGCGAGCCGCCCCACCGCCTCCATCTTCTGCGCCTGGCGGAGCTCCTCCGAGAGATCGCGCCGGCGGTCCTCGGTGCAGCGCGACGCGGAGAGGTCGACGATCGCGCCCACCACGCGCCGCGCCCCGCGCTCCTCGATGACGGCCTCGGTCCTCAGCACCCGGGCGACCGAGCCGTCCCGGCGCATGAGAACGCCCTCGATCCCGGAGGTGCCCGAGGGCCCCGCGCCCGCGCCGCCCGCGACGCACGGGAGCGTGAGCTCGCGGGCAGCGAGCGCCTCCGCGCGCGAGCCGTAACCGAGCAGCCCGGCGAGCGCCTCGTTGCAATCGATGAGCTCGCCGTCGAGCGAGGCGACGTAGAGCCCCGCGGGCGAGCAGGCCGCGATCAGCGGGCTGTGCTCCACCGGGTCTCTCGAGGATCGTCCGCTGCTCATCGGCGCGCCGCCAGCGTGGGATCGTACAATCGTACAACGGAAGCGCGGATTTTCCTCTCTCGCAACGCCGTTCACGCCGGCACGAGCGCGGCCGTCGTGGGCGGGACGACCTGTCTCCTTCCGCCACGCCGCCACGCCTTGCGGGAGCGGCGGCCTGCCGCGATTCCTCGTCGCGTCGCGCCGGCGCGCGTGGGCGCGGGCGAGGCGCGCGACGCCGACGAGCCCGTCGTGACGTGACCGACCCGCCCGCGAGCTCGCGCGCGATGCTCCGCGACCCGGAGACCGAGGAGACGATCCTCGAGCTCAACGCCGCCAGGGGAAGCGTGCTAAGTAGCCGCGCGTGAACGCCGACCCCGGCAGCGCGCGAGCAGACGGAGCCCAGCGGGGGCCGCTCCCTCGCGAAGACGAGGACAGCCACGGCGGCCGCTCACCGGGCCGCGCCGCAGCCGCACGGGGAGGCGCCGCCGGGCGCAAGTACGTGGTCGAGGAGGTGAACCGGGCGCTCGTCGCCGCCGCGGGCCGGCCGCGCACGGTGCTCGACGTCGGCTGCGGGATCGGGCTCAACGGGGCGGCCATCAAGCGCACGGGCGCGCGCGTGACGGGGATCGAGATCGCGCCCGACGCGCTCGCGCGCGCCGGCGCGGCGCTCGACGAGGTCGTCGCCGCCGATATCACGAACGACGAGGCCGTGCGCGGCGCGCTCGGCGATCGGCGCTTCGACCTGCTCCTGTTCGCCGACGTCCTCGAGCACACGGCCGACCCGCTCGCCGTGCTCCGCCGCTTCCTGCCCCACCTCGAGGAGGACGGCCACGTCATCGTCTCGCTGCCCAACGTCGCCGCCTGGCCGGTGCGCCTCGGCCTGCTCGCCGGCCGCTTCGACTACGCGCCGAGCGGCATCCTGGACGACGCGCACCTCCGCTTCTTCACCCGCGCGTCGGCGATCCGCCTCGTCGAGCGCGCCGGCCTCGAGGTGCTCCGCGTCGCGCAGAACCCGATGATCGTCCGCGCCGCCAAGGAGCTCATCCTGCGCGGCCTCGGGCCGGGCGGGGACCCCACCGATCTCGCCCGCTCGCTCCCCTACAAGGCCTACCACGCGCTCGTCCGCCCGCTCGAGGACGTCGTCGCCGAGCGCGCGCCCGGCCTCCTCGCGTTCCAGAACGTGATCGTCGCGCGGAAGCCGCCGCGCCCCCGCCGCATGCGGCTCACCGTCGGCATGCTCACGATGGACGAAGAGGAGAGCATCGGCGCCATGATCGGCGAGATCAGGAAGGTCGCGCCCGACGCGGAGATCCTCTGCGTCGACAGCTCCACGCGGGACAGGACCCCCGAGATCGCGGCGCGGCTCGGGGCGCGCGTGCTCCGGCAGGTGCCGCCGCGCGGGCACGGCCCGGCCATGGAGCTGCTCATGTACAGCGCCGCCGCCCGGAGCGAGCTGCTCATCTACCTCGATTGCGACTTCACCTACCCCGCCGAGGACATCGCGGAGCTCCGGCGGCTCGTCGAGGAGGAGGGCGTCGACGTCGTGAACTGCGCCCGCACCCGCGCGAGGCCCGCGGCCATGCCCGTCCCGAACTACATCGCCAACCGCGCCTTCGCGGCCATGGCGCACGCGATGCACGGCATCCCCACCTGCGACGTCCACAGCGGCATGCGCGCCTACCGGTGCTCGGTGATCCGCGCCTTCGATTTCGATGGTGAGGGGGACGCGCTCCCCATCGACACGCTGCTCTTCCCTGCCAAGTGCGGTTATCGCGTGGTGGAGATGCCCATCGAGTACAACGAGCGCGTCGGCACGTCGAAGCTGCGCAAGCTGGCGGGTACGGTCTGGACGATGATTCGCCTCCTGCGCGCGCTCCCCGTGGGCGCGCGGCTCGGCGACCGCTACGAGCGCCGCTGAGCGTCCGCCCGGCGGCGCGCGGCCGGACGCGACCGGGCGAACCGGACATGATGCATTGACGACGCGGCGCGGTGTCGCCCCTCCCGCGTGTTCATTGCATCGCCGTCGCCTATACTCGGTTGTCCGTTCAACTCTCGAGGAGGCCCCGATGCGATTATTGAATGGTGTTTACGTACTAGGTGTGTCCGCGCTGACGGGCGCCGCCGCGGTCGCCGGCTGCAGCGGCGACGACGGCGGCGCGACGAGCTCGAGCTCGCCCGGATCCAGCGGTGGGCAGGGCGAGGACTGCGATCTGCACGACGCCGTCTGCACGGCCGTCGCCTCGGACTGCATTGCCGTCCACGACAATCAGGGCGCGACCCGGTTCGGGCTGCGCATGGCGCAGCTCACGATCACGAAGCCTGACGTGCTCGCGACCGGGTTCGTCGCCAACCTCGTCGCCGAGGGCTTAACGATGAAGCTGCCCCAGTGTTATCTGAATGGCACAGGGACCTTCTCCTGGTTGCTCGAGTTCGACACGATGACCGGCAAGCTGCGCACCGGCGGCGCCTTGCCCGCGGACGACCCGCGCCAGGGCTATTGCTTCGCCAACATGACCGTCGGCGAGTTCGAGATCGCGCCCACGGAGATCGACGCGCCCTTGGCCGACGGGGCGTGGACCGGTGAGGTCGAGGCCCTCAACGTCCCGATCTTCCTGGATGCGAGCTCGGCGCCGATCATCCTGCCGCTGCACCAGGTGAAGCTCTCCGACGCGGCGGTGTCGGCCGACAACAACTGCATCGGACGCCGCAACGACGCGCTCGACCCGCAGAACCTGTGCCTCCCCGACGAGGAGCACCCCGCGTTCATCAACGGCGGGAAGCTCGCCGCCTTCATCACGCTGGAGGAGGTCGACAAGGTGATCGTCCCCGACGTCAACCAGAGCCTCTGTGTCGTGCTCTCGGGCAATATCGGAGAATACGGCAGCGGTGAGACGCCCAATACCTGCAAGCGGGACGAGAACGGCCAGATCGTGCTGAAGGGCGACTGGTGCAGCGCGACAAATTCGGTTGCGACGGCCGAATGCGCAGACGCCTTTGCGCTCGGCGGCGAATATGCCGCGAGCGCGGTGAAGATCACGGGTCTCTGTCCGCAGTAGCGCTTGCGGGCGGCTCTCCGGACAGCGTACGATCTGCCGTGGCGTTGTGACGCCCGCTCGTCGCGGGCCCTGCGCTGCGGGTCGTGCTCCTCGGGAGGGTTCCTTATGCCCCGCGTCATCAAGCATCTCGCCGCCGTCGCGGTTCTCCTCGTCATCGCCGGGTGCGCCGCTTCGGGCGGCGGGTGCGCCGGCTGTGGAATGCCCCCCTTGCCCGCGGGCTTCAAGCCCGCGGATCGCATCGAGAACGCGGGCGCGGCCCGGCTCACGCGGTCGGGCATCGAGTTCCTGGAGCAGAACCTGGGAGTCCTCGGGCGCGCGCTGCTCGGCGGCGGGGACGGGGGGCTCGTCACCTTCTCTATCCCGAGATCGCCGGGCTCCGTGCTCGGCGGGCTCATCGATTACGTCATCTGTCCCGACGGCGCCGATCCGGGGGCGACCCCCCCGGCGTGCGTGGCCGAGATCGACGTGGCGCGCGCAGCGCTGCAGATCGATCCCACGGCGCCGCACCACCTGCTCATCCGGGGGCCGCTCCCGGTGCGGCTGCAGCGCCTGCCCATCTTCCTGGACGGCGGCCTCCTGGGTGAGAGCACCCAGTACGCCACCCTCAATGGCAACGACGCGTGCCCGCCCGACGAGCAGACCTTCACGAACATCGACGTCGAGGTCGAGCTCTCGGTCGAGATCGACGTGAACCCGCAGCACGCGCGGCAGGGCTACTCGCGCGTCAAGGTCGTCCGGCTATCCATCGACGACGATCGGCTCGCGTCGGGCCTGCACCTCCACTGCGGCGGCAGCTGGGTGGGCGATGCCCTGGACTTCGTGAAGCCGATCCTCACCACCGTCATCGGCTCCATGTCCAGCACGCTGAAGGCCCAGCTCGACCAGCAGCTCTGCCAGAAGGCCGATCCGACCCAGGACCCGGCCTGCCCTGACGGCACCAACGACATCGGGGGCGTCTGCCGCTACGGCACGCAGTCGAGCGACGAGTGCGCCTCGATCCTGCTCGGCGTCGAGGGGCACCTCGATCTGGGTCGGCTGCTCGCGAGCATCTCCCCCGGCACGACGGGCGGCTTCGACCTCCTGCTCGCCGGCGGCGGCGCGAGCACGCGAGACGACGGCTCCGATCTCGCCTTTGGCGATCTCAACCCCGTGGACGGCGGGCTCACCCTCGGCCTCTACGGCGGCGTCGAGCCGCTGCCGACGTCGGGGTGCGTGCCGCTCTCGGACATGCCGTTGCCGACGGGCATCCCGATTCCTGATGAGCTCGTCGCCAACACTGCCCCAGGCTGGCCTGACGACCTCCCCGGCCCGCACCTCGGCATCGCGATCTCCGAGCGATTCGCGAATTACGCCTTGAACGGCGTTTACAACAGCGGATTGCTCTGCCTCGGGGTCTCCACGGATACCGTGCCGCTGCTCAACTCGGGCACGCTGGGCCTCCTGGCCGGATCCGTGAGAGACCTCACGCTCCAGCGCGAGTCGCAGCAGATCGCGCTCGTCATCCGTCCTCAGGAGCCGCCCCGGGTGACGTTCGGTAACGGCACGAGCGCCAGCGACGATCCGCTGATCCGCGTCCAGCTCGATCGGGCGAGCTTCGATTTCTATGTCTGGTCGCTCGATCGGTTCACCCGGTTCATGACGGCGACGTTCGATCTCGACGTGCCCATGAACCTCGCGGTCACGCCCGAGGGGCTCACGCCCGTCATCGAGACGATCCGGGTCGCGAACGGCCGGGTGACGAACAACGGGCTGCTGCGGGAGAGCCCGGAGTCCATCGCGGAGGCGCTGGGAGCCCTCATCAGCGGTCAGGTCGGCCAGCTCATCGGGAGCGGGCTGCCCTCGATCGACCTCGACGGGCCGCTGTCGGGGCTCGGGCTCTCGCTGATCCTCCCCGAGTCGGCGTCGGGCGCGGGCTCCCCTGGCCTGCGGAAGCTCACCAAGGGGCAGGACAATTACCTCGGCATCTTCGCTGCCTTCGACGTGACGGCGCAGCAGCGGTCGCCGCGGAGCGAGACGCAGGCGGAGCTGAGCCACAAGGAGGTGCAGGCCGAGGGGCTCCGGCTCTCGACCATGACCCGCGACAACGGGCCGACGGCCCGGCTCGTGATGAGCTCGCCGCTCGACGACGGCACCCGGATCGTCGAGTACTCGTACCGCATCGACAGCGGCGCGTGGCGCCCGTTCACGCGCCAGCGCATCGTCGACCTGCGCGACGACTGGCTGCGGCTCCCGGGGCGCCACGTGATCTCGGCGCGGTCGCGCATCGCGGGCGCTCCCCTGTCGCTCGATCCCACGCCGGCGACCGTGGAGATGGTGGTCGACGTCGATCCGCCGGTCATCGCGATCGGCGCCGAGGTGGACGGCCGGGTGCCGCTCGAGGTGCGCGACCGGGTGTCGGACGCGGAGCGCGCGAAGGTGCGCGTGCGGCTCGACGGCGGGGCGTGGTCGCCCTGGGCGACGGCGGCGGAGATGACGGCGGTCGAGGTCGGCGACGCCGTCGACATCGAGGTCGAGGCGGTGGACGAGGAAGGCAACCTGGGCACGGCGCGGCAGGCGATCCTCCGCGGGCGGGTCCCGCTCGACCCGTCGGCCGGCTGCGGCTGCGCCGTGGCCGGCGGCCCGAGCGACGGCCCGTCGAGCGGCCTCTGGCTCGGCCTCGCCGCGGTCGCGGCCGCCGTGCGGCTGGCACGGCGCAGGGGCGTCCAGGGCGCCCCCCCTCCCCGCGCGCTCGGCCGATGGGCGCGGGGCGCCCTGGCCGGCGTCGCCGTGATCGCGCTCTTCGGCGCGCACGCGGGCTGCTCGTGCGGCGACGAGCCGACGACCGTGGAGGCGGGGTGCGTCGCGCCCGATTGCACGACCCTGGAGCACGGGCTCATCGGCGCCTACACGTCGGCCGCGGTCGCCGCCGACAAGCGCACCGTGTGGGTCGCGGGCTACGCGGAGGCCGACTGGCGCAACGCGTTCCAGTGGGGCGATCTCGTGGTCGGCACGTGGGACGGCGCGTCGGTTGCATGGGAGGCGATCGACGGGGTGCCCGCGGAGCCCGCCGTGGACGCGACCAGGTTCGACGTGGAGGGGTTCCGCGGTGGCCAGACCGAGCCCGGCGACGACGTCGGCCTCTGGACCTCGATCGCGATCGGCCCGGACGGCGAGCCGGCGGTGGCCTACTACGATCGGACGAACCGCGGGCTCAAGCTCGCGCAGCGGCAGGGCGACGCCTGGGTGGTGAGCTCGGTGCAGCGGGCGCCGAACAGCGACATCGGCCGCTACGCGAAGCTCCTGTTCGTGAGCGGCGTGCCCGTCATCGCCTACCTGGCGATCGAGCCGGGCGACGACGGCGCGGTCACGTCGAGCGTCCGGCTCGCGACCGGAGAGAGCGCCACGCCCGAGGAGGGCGCGTGGCGGTTCGAGGACGTGGCGAAGGACGAGGCGACGCCGTGTCGCGCGTTCCTCTGCGGCGCGGGGGCGCGGTGCATCCGGACGACGGGGCGGTGCGCCGAGCCCCTCGCCAGCGGCGACTGCCAGCCGGGGTGCGGCTCCGGGCAGGCGTGCATCGACGAGGGCGGCTCCCCGGTGTGCGCGGAGATCTCCGACGGGAGCCGGCTCGACACCTACCCCGAGGCGATCGGCGACTACATCGCGATGGCGCCGGACGGCGCGGGCGGGTTCGGCCTCGCGTTCTACGATCGCATCCGCGGCAACGTGATGATCGCGGCCAGGTCGATGGGGCAATGGGAGACCCGGGTCGTGGACGGGGCGACGCCGGACGGGACGGACACCGGCGACGTCGGCATCGGGACGTCGCTGTTCATCGATCGCGCGGGAGACTGGCACCTCGCCTATGCGGACGGCCTCTCGGAAGGGTTGCGCTACGCGCGGGTGAAGGGCGGCACCGAGGTGGCGCCGTCCGAGGTGGTGGACGATGGGCTCGGGATCGACGGAGTCCCCTTCGAGGACGGGCAGCACCTCGTCGGCGACGACGCGAACGTGGTCGTCACGGCGGCCGGAGAGGTGCGCATCAGCTACCAGGACGCGACGAGCGGGACGCTGCGGCTCGCGATCGGGGCGAAGAGCGGCGACGGCCACAGCTGGCGCGTGCGGGAGATCGAGCAGGAGGGGTTCGCGGGCGCGTTCTCGCGGATCCTCGAGGTGGACGGGCGGATCCTGATCGCGAACTGGTGGCGCGTCGGCGGGCGGACCGCGGAAGGAGACGTGGCGATCGTCGAGCCCTAGCGCTCCTGCGGGAAGTCGGGCCGCGAGGCGAACCGCCAGGACGCCAAGGGCGCCAAGAAACCAGGGAAGTCGAAGGGGAGAATGGAAGGACAACCCTCCCCCTCTCTTCTTGGCGTCGTTGGCGCCATGGCGGTTCTTCTGCTGATCCGGGGCAACTTCCCGCAGGCCAGCGCGCTGTCATCCGAGCCTGTCCCTGGTCTCGTGGGGGGGGAGAATTTGAACCGCAGAGGCGCAGAGGAGGGAGAAGGAAACCTCTGTATCCTCCGCGCCGCTGCGGTTCCTTTCTCCCGCGGATCCAGGGGCGAACCTGGGGGACGACCGCGCCGTCAAGCGCTCAGGGACGCGGGGTGGATCTCCGCCGTCGCCGGGCCGCTCACGCGCGCGCGCTCCACGGCCACGATCTCCAGCAGCTCTTGCCGGGTCACCTGCCCGCTGTCGAGCAGCGCGCGCATGTAGCCGTCCATGTATCCCTGCGTGCGCGAGAGGCGAGGGGCGCTCTCCCCGCGCTCCCGCGCAGCCAGCATCTCGTTCAACATCCGCCTGAGCCCCGCCACCGTCTCGGTCTTCGAGCGCATCGCCATCACCTCGCCCGATCCGGCCTAGCGGAGAGGGCGCGCTCAGGCCAAGTTTCAGGCGCGCGGCAGCCTGCCCAGCGCGAGGTCCGCGGCCGCGCGGTCGATCCCGGCGAGCGCGACGGACGGCCCCTTCCGCGGGACGAGGACCACACGGCAGCGGCCCCGGGTCGCCGTCTCGAGGTGGGACAGCCCGAAGTCGAGCGCCGCGCCGACGGCGAAGACGAGCGCGCCCACGCCGAGCAGCTCCGGCGAGCCCGCCCGCGCGCCGTCGACGAGCAACGACACGCCGAGATACGTCCCCAGCCCCAGCGCGACGAGCCCCGCGTAGAGGCCGAGCCGCGGGTAACGCACCTCGCGCGTGGCCCGGAGGAGCGCCTCGACCGGGATGTACGTCTCCTGCTCCCGCAGCGCCCGGCCGAACAGCTCGGTCCGGCTCCGGACGATCACGCCCCTCGGGCTGATCTCCAGCGCGGCCGGCCTGCGGTACCGCAGCAGGCCCCGCCCCGCGAGCCGGACGAGGTGGATCACGAGCAGGATCCCCGTCGCCGCCAGCAGCACGAGCTGCACCGGCCCGCGCGGCGGCGGCGCGAGCTCGCCGGCGAGCCGCGCCGGATCCCCGGCGTCGCGCTCCGCCCCGCCGGCCGCCCACGGCGCGCCGCCGCTCGCCCCCTCGCCGCCGCCGGCCGCGGCGCCCGGCGCGCGGCTCGGCCGCCTGCCGGGCGAGACCGCGTCGCGGAGCAGCGAGCGCACGATGGGATCGCGCACCTCGTCGACCAGCGCCGCGGCCTCGGCGCGCGCGTCCGGCGACGTGCTCCCGCGCAGCGCCGCCGCCGCGAGGATCGCGCCCGCGCGCCCGAGCTCCGGCAGCGCGCCCTGGTCGGCGCGCCGCACGAGCGCGGCGATCGCGCGCCAGAGCCCCGCGGCGCGCTCGCCCAGCGCGGCGTCCAGCGCGATCAGCGCGTCGACGGACGTGTAGGTCGAGAGCCAGACGAGCGCCTCGGCCACGCGCCCCTCCGCCTCCGGCCCCTCGGGCGGCGAGAGCGCGACGCCGCGCGCGAGGAGCGTGGCCAGGAGCACGCGGGTCGCGCTCCCCGCGCCCTCGCTGGTCCCGCGCTCGAGCGCGCGGATGACGTTCCCGAACCGGGTCTCGGCGTCGGCGGCCGACAGCCCCGCCCGGTCCACGAGCTCCGCGATGCCGGCGGCGAGCGTCGTCCGCCGCTCGTCCGCGGCGGCGAACGCCGCCGTGTGGACGACCCGCGCGAGGTCGTCGCCGTGGGGGTGTCCGGCAAGCTCATCGAGCACGGCGTGCGGAGAGTGATCGGGCGTCATCGGCGCGGGCAGGTCGGATAACTGAACGCCGCCCCTTTGGCTAGTGTTCCGCGCGGGCAGGCGCCCCACAAGGCGCCGCAGGGCCCACCGCCCGTGCGGCCGCGCCCACCGCGTTTCGCTACTTCCGTTGCGCTGCGCTCTGGTCCCGCAGCGCCTGCTCCACGAAGCCCATGATCAGCTTGAGCTGCCTGTTCGTGACGTGGAGCCTCGCCCAGATGACCTTCCCGTCGGCGTTGAAGGTGACCTCATCCAGCGCCTCGATCCTGGTGAACCCCAGATCGAGGGTCCGGATCGCGTTCAAGGTTTGCGTGAGCTCTCGCGCGTGATCCCGCGCTTCTTCAGGGGATCCGTCGCCCGCCGTGAGCGCCAGATCCGCGCCGCCGTCCCGGGTCGGCGTGACCGTGAGCCGCATCCACGCGAGGCTGCGCGGCAGCGCGTACACCCCGCGGAAGGCGTTCGCCGGCGTGAGCATGGAGAGGACGATGCCCGCCTGCGATGATTTATTGAAGGATTTCATTGCCTTCAACTTCGACAATTGATCTTCTTCATCAGCAGGAAGGACCACGAGCAACCGCCTGTCCGGCACCATCGCGAAGAGGCGCGGGTTGCGATCCGCGGTGGCCCGGGCGGCGGGGACGGGGGCGTCCTCGATCCACGACCCGTTCGTCCGCTCCACGAGGACGTCGATCGCGGCGCGCATGACCTCGGTGGGGGCCCGGTAGTCCATCACGGCGACGACCTTGCTGGAGTCGCGGAGCTGCGGCCCGGCGATGAGGAGGTGGTCGATGTCCCGGATCGGGTCGACGTTGGTGTTCCTGAAGAAGGACTGCCACTGGGGGATGCTCGTCAGGATGCGGCCGAACCACTCGCCGAGCGCGTGGCTGCGCAGCCGGTCGCCGGCGATGAGCACCTGCACGTTGGGGTCCTTCGACGCGAGCTTGCCCGGCGCCCCTGCGACGTTCAGCGGATCGCGCAGCTTCGGCTGATCGTCGCCGTCGCCCCCCTTCCCGGACGCGTCCGGTCCCGCATCGCCCGGCGGCTTGCGGCCCGCGTCCGGGGCGCCCGCGTCCGGAGCCTTGGGCGCGGCGCTCGCCGACGGCGCGGGAGGAGGCACAGCCGGCGGCGGTGTCGTGGGCGCCGGGGCGCCGGCTCCGGATGGCACCTCGGCTCCGTTCGCGGACGGCGCCGCCGCGACCGCGCTGGGATCGTCCGCGAGCAGGTCGAGATCGATCGGAACGATCGTCTCGCCCGCATCGTAGTCGGCCAGCTCACCCCGCAACGAGAACATCGCGTCGAGCCACGCGAACAGCGGGGTCGGGAGCAGGGGCAGGTGCAGGAGCACGGCGACGGCCAGCGCGGTCGCCAGCGCGCGCTGTGACGCGGCGCGAAGAAACGGGAGGGGCCCGGGGGGCCGATCCATGCGCCGAGGCGCAGTCGTGTTGTTCAAGCCACGCCACGGAGTCCGTTCCGCCACGGCGGTACCCTAGCAGCAGCCGTCCGAACGGCATCCATGCTGCAAAGTCGGCCATCCGCGCCACACGGCGCGGCGCCACGGCGTGGCACGACCTTCGCTCAGGGGAAGGAGGATGGCGGAAGGCGGATGCCGGAAGGCGGATCGCCGATCGCCGATCGCCGATGGCGGATCGGGATGGGCATGGCGGACAGCGCCTACGACGCCGCCCACGTCCGCGACGCGCCCCGCAGAGAAGTGGATCGACACATGAGCGACCAGGTACTAAGACCGCCGAGCCGACCCGACCCTACGGGCGGCTCAACAGACCGCGAGGATCCGGCACGCCGGTCCTCGCCCAACGCTGTGGATGCGATGAACCGCTCTCAGGCGCCCCGCCCTTCCGGGCAGAAGGACCTCGCACGATCGCCATCGCAGAGGAGCGGCAACGTCCGCACCGGCGACGCGCGGAAGCTGCAACCTGCGCCGGGCGCCGGCCGCTCCGAGGGCGATGCCCGGCGCGCGTCGTTCGCCTCCAGCGCGCTCGGGTTCATCGCCGCGGCCGCCTTCGCGGGCACCGCGGCGTGGGCGAGCGGCTGCCAGGGCGAGGCGCCGCCCGGCCCGTCGACCGAGGGCGAGCCGCCCGCGCGCACGTCCCTGCCCCGCCCGACGCCGACGTCCTCCGCGCGCGTGACCGCGTCCGCCGAGCCCGCTCCGAGCGCCGCGCCGTCCGCGGAGCCGGAGCCGGAGCCGCCCGCTCCCGACGAGCCGTACACGGGGCCGCTGCTCGGCGCGATCACGCCTGTGGCGAACGTCTACGCGAAGATGGAGTTCTCCAAGGAGCGGCTCGGCTACATCCGCCTCGGCGGCAAGGTCCCGGTCGATCCGACCCCGATCAAGGGCGGGAGCTGCGCCAAGGGCTGGTACCGCCTCCTCGACGGCGGCTACGTCTGCGGGCGATCGGGCACGACCGACATGAAGCACCCGCACGTCCGCCTCGGCATCACGCCCCCGAGCCTCGACGACGTGCTGCCTTACAAGTACGCGTTCAACACGACGCACGGCACGCCGCTCTACCGCTCCGTCCCCTCGAAGGACGAGATGGCGCGCTACGAGCCGTACCTCGAGTCCTCGAAGCGCAAGAAGAAGGAAGAGGAGAAGCGGCGCGCCGAGGAGTTCTACGAGCAGGCCGAGAAGGAGGTCGCCGCCGCGGCCGCCGCGCGCCCCGCGGCGAGCGCCGAGGGCGTCGCGAGCGCGGCGGCGGTCACCGGCGAGGCCCCTGCCTCGGCGGTGGCCGCGGTCGCCGGGGAGGCCGCGGCGGCGGAGGACAAGGCGGCGGCCGTCGCCGCGGCGGCGTCGCTCGGCATCCTCGATCCGGCGCCGGTCGAGGAGGAACCCGAGAAGCCCTGGTGGGAGAACGTCGACGAGAAGGGCAAGCCGATCAACGTCACGCTCGCCGACCTCGACAAGGACGCCGACTCGACGATCGCGAAGCGGATGGTGAAGGGCTTCTTCGTCGCGGTCGACAGGACCTTCGGCTGGAACGGTCGCAGCTGGTACAAGACGACCGCGGGCCTAGTCGCGCCGAGCGACCGCATGTACATCATCAAGCCGCCCACCTCGCAGGGCATCGACTTCCCCGAGGGCGCCGAGTCGGTCGGCTTCATCCTCAAGAAGTCGGCGAGCAAGTACCAGTTCGACGCCGACATGAAGTCGGTCTCCATCGTCGCCGGCAAGCTCGAGCGCTTCGCGGCGTTCGGCCTCACGGGCGAGGTGCACAAGCACAAGGGCACCAACTACCGGAAGACCATCGAGGGCTGGTGGATGAAGGGCACCGACGGGACCTACACCGCCCTCGGCGCGCCGCCGCCGGACCTCGCGCCGGGCGAGAAGTGGATCGACATCAACCTGTCGCGCAAGACGCTGGTCGCCGTCGAGGGCGACAGGCCCGTCTACGCGGCGCTCGTCTCCCCGGGGCGGCGCTCGAAGAACAAGAAGAAGGATCACCCGACGCTCACCGGCGTGTTCCGTATCCGCGAGAAGCACATCGCGACCACGATGGACGGCGACGGGACGGTGGCGGGCGATCTGCCGTACAGCATCGAGGACGTGCCGTACGTCGCGTACTACGACGGCTCGTACGCGGTCCACGGCGCCTTCTGGCACTCGGACTTCGGCCGCGAGAGGAGCCACGGCTGCGTGAACCTCTCGCCGCTCGACGCGAAGAA
Source organism: Sorangium cellulosum (assembly GCF_004135735.1). Classification (GTDB taxonomy): domain Bacteria; phylum Myxococcota_A; class Polyangia; order Polyangiales; family Polyangiaceae; genus Sorangium; species Sorangium cellulosum_F. Next base: position 4,319,006 of record NZ_CP012670.1, read on the forward strand.
GCTCTTCTTCTGGAGCGAGCCCAAGCTGCCCCGCGGCTGGCACGGGGTCTGGGCGACGAGCGAGAACCGCGGCACGCTCATCTCCATCCACGAGTGAGCGACCGCGCCGTCGCGCTCCCACCACCAGCGAGCGACCCCTCTCCATCGCGCTCCCACCACCGGCGAGCGACCCCTCCATCGCGCATCCCACGAGCGAGCGAGCCCTCCGTCACCCGGGCGCGCCGGCGGACGACCGCCTGCCCCGACCCGCCGGCGGGATCGCGGAATTTCCGGGGTTGGATCGGACCGGAACAGCCTGGCCGATCGCTTTGAGGGGGCTCCCTCTTGACTCGGGAGCCCCCTTCGCACACTTGTTGGAGCCGCCATGGACCAGTTCTCGGCGCATCTCGATCGCGGGTGGGATCTCGTCCAGCGCGGGGATACGCGCGGAGCGGAGGCGTCGGCCCGGCGGGCGCTCGAGCTCGATCCAAATTCGCCGGAGGCCCACAACCTGCTCGGCTTCGTCGCCGCCCTCGAGGGCGAGGGCGAGGAGGCCATCGAGGCCTATCGCCAGGCCATCGCCCTCGACGACACGTACCTGGAGGCGATGCTCAACGCCGCGGAGGTGTACATCCACCCGCTCGGCGACTACGACCAGGCGATCGAGATGTGCGACCAGGCGCTCGATCTGGCCGAGGTCGACGAGGAGATCATCGACGCGCTCCTCCTCAAGTTCGACGCGCTCCTCGGCAAGGGCGACCTCGACGAGGCCGCCCAGGTCGCCGCCAGGATCCCCGAGGGCCCCTACGACAACCCGAACCACACCTTCCTGGTGGGTCGCGCCTTCTATGAGATCGGCCAGGCCGACAAGGCGGCGGCGCTCATCGAGGAGGCCGCGCAGAAGGATCCGCGCCACGCCGAGGCCCACTATTACCTCGGGCTCATCCGCGACGAGCGGGGCGACGTCCGGGGGGCGACCCAGGCCTTTCTGCGCTCGCGCGAGCTCGATGTGGAGCTCGGCATGCCCCCCTGGGCGCCGAGCCGGGACGGCTTCATGGCGCTGGCCCAGAAGACGATCGCCGCGCTCAACCCCGTGCTGCGGCGCTACGTCGAGGGCGCGGAGCTCTACATCTCCGACGTGCCGGGGATGGAGCTCGTGGCCGAGGGCGTCGACCCCCGCGCGCTGGTCCTCCTGGACGGCCTCGCCGCCGACGAGCGCGAGCGGGGCCTGCGCGGCAGCGCCGAGGCCCACCCGTGCTCGCGGGTGTTCGTCTACGCGCTGAACGTCGCGCGCCTCGCGGGGAGCATCGAGGCGCTCGACCGCGAGATCAACCTCGCGCTCGAGCGCGAGATCACCGCGACGTTCCTCGAGGCCGAGCAGAACGAGCGGACCGAGAAAGAGCTGAACTAGCGGCCCGTTCGCGCCGTGACCCCGCGCCGCGCGCACGCGCACGCGCGGGGCTCGACCGGCGGCGCGCGCCGCGCGGCGCGCGACCGGACGCCTACTTCCACTTGATGGCGATGATCTCGGTGCTGATGCCGGGCGACGAGCGGATGACGACGGAGCTCATCAGCCGGTGCACGGCGCCGAGCCCGAGCCCGAGCCCCTGACCGGGCATCCTCGGCACGAGCCGGGCGCCGGACGACGAGGACGGGCTGCGATCGCTCTTCGGCCCCACCTCTTCCAGCATCGCCAGCTTCGGGTCCAGGCCCGGGCCCGAGTCGCGCACGATCACCTCGACGCCCCACCGGCCGCCCCCCGCCTGCTGGTCCTCGCGGATCGCGCGGATGTTGATGCTGCCACCCCCGCCGTGGCGCACGGCGTTGGACACGAGCTCGGCGATCGCGATCGCGAGCTCGTGCTGCGCGCGCTCCGAGAGCCCCGCCCAGCGCGCGATGTGCGCGCCCTCCGCGGCGCAGGCGAAGCGGTCCTCCTCGCGCGTGACGGGGATGCTGAACACAGGCGGGATCCTCTGCGTCACGCCGGGGTCCTGTCGCGGAGCATGGCGACGACGCACGTCGCGTCGTCGAACGACTTCTTGTGGGTCTCGACGATCTTGCGCGCCATCTGCTCCGGATCGAGATCGCGGAAGGCCGCGAGATCGAAGCCGCTGGCGACGCCGTCCGAGTGCAGCAGGACGACGTCGCCAGGCGACATGGGGAAGCGAAAGCTCCGGAGCCGACGCACGCGCCGCCCGAGGATCCCGGCGGAGCAGAAGATCGGCATGGCCGTCCGCGATATCGCCTTCATCGCGATGTTGCCGACGCCGGAGAACTCGAGCTCGCCCGCGCTCTCGTCGATGCGCAAGAGCGCCGCCGCGGCGCCGCGCGTCGACGCGATGTGCTCGCCGGCCCCGAGCAGGAGCTCCTCGAGCGGCATCGACGCGTGCTCCTCCACGTAACGACAGAAGGCGGACGCCGCCTGCGCCGCGTGAGGCCCGTGCCCGAGCCCGTCCGCGAGGCCGATGAGCACCCAGGGAGGCTGTCGGACCACCACCGCCTCGTCGCCGGCGATCTCCTCGCCGGCGGCGATGCAGCAGGCCGTCCCGATCGCGACCGTCATCCGAGATACTTCCTGACCGTGACGGTCGTCCCCGCGCCGGGGGCGGTCTTGACGTCGAACGCGTCCATCAGCGCCTTCGTGCCACGGAGCCCCGCGCCCATGCCGTGGCGCGAGCGGTACTTGCCGCTCAGGATCTCCTGCAGGTTCGAGATCCCGGGACCGTGGTCCTGCGCGACGATCTCGATCGCGCGCATCGGCGAGGTGAGCGACCGGACGATGACCTGCCCGTTGCCCGCGTACCGGACGATGTTGCGCCCGAGCTCGGAGATCGCCGTGACGATCTTCGTCTGCAGGACATCGCTGACGAGGTGCTCGATGCAGAGCTCGCGGCCCGCAGACCGCGCGCGCAGCACGTCCTCCTCGTTGCGCACCTCGATGGTGATCTCGCGCGGCGCAGGCGCCGCGTGATCGAGCTCGCCGAGCTCGGTGATGCACCGATCGAGCTGCGCCTGGTCGCGGACGAACAGCTTCACCCCGCGCTTGACCTCGACGAGCAACCGCCGGAGATCGCCCTCGCGCGCATAGAGCGGATCGACCCTCGCCTGACGAATGCCGCAGTCGATCACGCTCTTCCTCACCGCGGGCGAGAGGAACTGCGCCAGCACCGTCTCGATCTGATCGGTGATCGACCGACCGACGACCTGTGTGGGCGACAGAGCGCCTCGCGCCGACGACGGAGAACCCGGCATGCGCGTCGAGAGCGGTCCGGGGGACCGGCTCGACGGCGGCCCCGTGGCGCCGCCGCTGGAGGGCGGTCCGTCACGAGGAGGCATCTTCATGCGACACCTCGTTCGTGAGCTCCGGAGGCACCAGGTCGTCCTCGGCGGACGGCGCGAGCATCTCGACGGCGCGCTCCAGGTTGAGCGCCGTCACGACGCCGGGGATCTCGAGATCCATCTCCACGAGGGCGATCGCCACCGCGGGGCGCAGGCCGCACACCGCCGTCCGGACGCCCATCAGCCTGGCGGTGAGCGCGATGTCACGGATGGCGCGGGTGAGATAGCTGTCGAGAATCTCGACACCGGAGAGGTCGACGATGAGACCGCGAGGCGATCGGGACTCGATCGACCCCGTCACGTCGTCGCGCAGCTGCTCCACCTGGCCGTCGGTGAGCCCGCCCTGCACCGAGACGATTAAGTTCCCGAAGAGGCCCACGATGGGGACCCTACCCGCTTGCATCAAGTGGACGTCTCCTTCCTCGCGCTGAGCTGCAGCTGGTTCTTGGTCATGGGACCGCTGCCCGACGGATCGAAGGCGGCCTCAGGGCCGCCTGGGGTGAACGGGTGTCCTGCCGGCTGCTCACGGCCGTTCGCGGCGCCGCGACGGCCAATGAGGGACGAGAGCGTCGGCTTCTGCCCGGCGAGCGCAAGGCTCTCTCGCAGCGCGTGCTTGAGGTTGCGCGCGGCGCGCACGGCGCCGAGGTCGATGCCGAGCTCCACCATCGTCTGCGCGACCGCGGGGCGGACGCCGGTGATGCGGCAGCGCGCGCCGAGCAGCTCGACCGCCTTCATCAGCTTCATGAAATGATCGGCCGTCCGCGTGTCGATCACCTCGACGCCCGTGACGTCGATGATGACATAGCGCGACTGGCGTCGGACGATCTCGTCGAGCAGCCGCTCCATGATCTGCGCGCTCCTGCGCGAGTCGACGACGCCGATGATCGGCAGCGCGAGGACGTCGTCCCAGAGCTCGAGGATCGGCGTCGAGATCTCGTCGATGGCGTAGCGGAGCCGCTCGACGAGCTCGCTCTTGGCGCTCTCGCTCTCGACGAGGTCGCGGTTCTTCGCCTCGAGATCCTCGATGAGGCGCTTCTTCTCGGTCGCGTCGCGGAAGACCGCGACCGCGCCGGAGATCGTCCCGTCCTTGCCCCGCATCGGGCTGGCGCTGACCGTGAGGAACAGCCCCGGCGGCGGCCCCTGCTCGACGCGCGGCTCGGCGAACACCGCCGGCATCCGGACCGACCGCGGCTCGGCGTCGTCCGCCTGCGCCCCCGAGGCGGGGGCGAGGGTCGGCGCGCCGGCGCCGCTCACGCCCGCGCCACGGCGGAGGACGATCGCGTCGGGCTCGGCGGGCTTCCTCGCGAAGAGCTCGATCTGATCGACCGTCTCGCCGCGCAGCGCGCGCGCGAGCGGGTGCTCGGACATCGGCCAGGGCGTCGCCTGATCGGGGAAGAACAGCGTCGCGTCCGCGGGCTCCGGTCCGTCGGACGCGGCGAGGTTGAGCGGCGCGCGGCCGAGCATGCGCTCCGCCGCCGGGTTGCGCATCAGCAGCTCGCCCTTGTCGTCCACCACCGCGACGCCATCGGCCATGCTGTCGAGCACCAGCTTGAAGATGCCCGCCTGGCGTCGCAGCTCCTCCTCCGCGCGGGCCAGCTGCTCCGCGCGCTCGCGCGCCTCGCGCTCGGCCCGATCGAGCAGCGCGGACCGCTCTCGCGCCACGCGCTCCTGCTCCTCGAGCTGCTGCCCGAGCGTCGCGACGCGCTCCGTGAGCCGCGCAATCTCCTGCCGCAGAGCCTCTTCGCTCATCGCGCCATCTCCATCGTAAGCCCGCTCCCGCCTCGCGCGGGCAGCGCGGTCCTCCAGGATGCGGCGCGGCGAATCACCTTGCGATCTCGCTCGAAATACGCGGAGTGGGAGGATGATGAGCCGCGCGAGGCGAGCAGGACGCTCGCCGAGAGCGCCTCGCTCTCCCGCGTCCTGTCCGTCCTTCGCATGCTCGTTGCGCTCATGTCGTCTCCTCGCGGGGTGCCATGTCCCGAAGGGGATCCGTGTTCAGCACCAGTCGAGAAACACAGCTTATCGCTAACCGGACATCCCAGCGTCAAGCTTCGCGTCAACCCTGCGCGTCACTTGTGGCGACGGCATCCGTAGTTGCCCAGACGAGGTAGCCCGTATCCTCACAACCTCGCCCGTGCCTTGCGTCACGATTGACGTTGCCAGCAGATCGTGCCGCGGCGCATCGTGGTCGAGCTCGACCGGCGAGGGCCCCCGCGCCCGCGCGCGGTGCCGCGCCTGACCGCCCTGTCGCGCACGTGCGCGACGGACCTGGAGGACAACCCGCTAGTCGCCGAGGCTCTGGCGCTCGCGGGCTCGCCGCCGCTTGGTCTTGCGCTTCGAGTCGGCCGGCCGCCCGGGATCCGGCCTGCTCTCGCCGCTCGTCGGCGCGCCCGCGTCGAGCCAGCGCCAGAGCGCCATCTGGTCGGCCGTCGCCCCGTGGCGGATGGCGCGCTTCAGGATCTTCTTGGCGAGGACCAGCTTGCCGCAGCGGGCGAGCGCGTGGGCGTAGCTCGCCGCGATGTCGGCCTCGCCCGTCTGCGCGTCCGTGGCCTGCGCCAGGAGCGGCAAGGCGTCGTGCGGGCGGTTCAGGGCGACGTCGTAGAGGTGGCCGAGGTTATGCGCGTACCACGGGTTGTCCGGCGCGATGGCCAGCGCGCGCTCGTAGGCGCGCGCGGCGTAGCGGTAGTTGCCGAGCAGCGACTGCGCCAGGCCGAGCACCGCCCAGGCGCCGTCATCCTCGTCGTGGAACTGCAGCACGCGGCGCGCGAAGAGCGCGGCGCGCCACGGGTCGTGCTCGACGCCCATCTCCGCGAGGTGACGGTGCGCATAGATCCACGGCTCGCTCCCGGGCGCCGTCGCGCGGGCCAGGCGGGCGAGCAACGGGAGGACCCTGTCCGCGTCGAGCCTGTCGGCAAGCGCTCGGTCGATGTCCCGTCGAAGCCGGTCGATGTCCTCCGCTCCACTGCGCCCCATCCCTTCCGTGATACGACCAGTGGGCGAGCTTGGCTAGCGCGTTGCGAGCCGCGGAGCTTCCGCGTGGACGCCTGGACGCCATCGCGCGCCGCCGCACACCAGCGCACGCTGGCGGGCGGCGTCTGGCGCGCGTGCCGCGTGGAGCCCGCCTCGTCGCCGCACCTCGCGGGCGGGCGAGGCGCCGGGCCGCGCGACCAGGCCGCGCGGCGCCCCCGAGCGATCAGGCGTCCTCTGCCACCTCTTCGGCGCTTGACGTGCGCTCCCGAGCCTGCTCTGCGTGCGCCTCTTTCCCCGCGATGGTCGCGCCGTTCAGCGCTGCCACGACCCGCGCGAGCTCGGCCTTCGGGACGCTGACGAACGCGTTGCGCTCGCGCACCCGGATGCGCCGGATGTCGCCCTTGGCCATCCCGGCGCGCTCCACGAGGGCGCGCTGGAAGTCCGCGGCGCGCGCGCCGTCGCGGCGCCCGAGGTTGATGAAGACCTCGACGAACTCGCCGTCCGCCTCCTCGCGAGGAGGCTCGGCGCGCGGCGTCTCGCCGGGCTCGCCGCTCTCGACGTCACCACCGGGCTCGCCGGCGAGCGAAGCCGCGGCGCCTCCGCGCGCCGCGGACGGGCCGGGCGGAGGCGAGGGCGGCTCGCCCAGGATCGGCTCGTCGTCGCCCTCCTCCTCCGGTGGCTGCCACATCGTGAAGTCGGCGTGACGCGAGAACGGCTGGCTGGACGCGCCGCCGTGGGGCCTGCCCGACGCGCCGGGGGGGCCGGCGATCGCGGAGCCACGGCGCGCGGACAGCAGCGACGCGGCGCCGGGCCGATCGCGCAGGCGCTCCCCGGGGCCGCGGGCCACCTCGCCCCGCGGCGGCTCGATCCGCATCAGCGGCTCGGGCCGCGTCAGCGGCTCAACCGAGACCGGCGCCTCGTCGCGCGGCCTCGACCCCTCGGCGTGCCGGCGCGGCTCGTCGGTCGCGAGCGCGTCGCCGCCGCGCGGCCCCCGCCGCGCCTCGTCGCGCCGGAGGCGCAGCGATCGCCGGTCGCGATCGCGCGCGCGGTCGCGCTCGCCCTCGCGCGCGGGCTCGCCCTCGCGCGCGGGCTCGCGCTCGCTGCTGCGCTCGGTCTCCGGCGAGCGGGGCTCGGCGGCGTCGGACGCGCGCGCCGTCGCCTCCCGCTCCCGGCGCTCGCCGCCCCTCCCCTCGCCGCCCCTCCCCTCGCCGCCCCTCCCCCCGCGCACCGCGGGCTCGGGCTTGGTCGAGGGGGCCGCCGCCGCGCGCTGCGGCTGCTGCGCGCGCCGCGCGGCGCTCGCCTCCTCCTGCGCCGTCGGCCGCGCGCCGAGGTGATCGCGCAACAGGCCCGCCACGATCGCCTCGGACTGGTCGTGCGTGAGCAGCCGGCGCGCGAGCGAGAGATCGTCCGGGTGCGTGCCCTTCGGCAGGAACGCCTCGGCGAGCATCGCGACGAGGTCGGCCTCGGCGCGCGTCTTGAGCTCCCCCTCCGTGGGGATCTGCTTCTCGAGCGGCCGGATCTTGTACGTCAGCCGCAGGATGTAGAGCGGCCCGACGTCCTGCGGCGTGATCAGCGAGATCGCCGTGCCGGTGCGCCCCGCGCGGCCGGTGCGGCCGGTGCGGTGCACGTAGGCCTCGGCGTCCTGCGGGAAGTCGTAGTTGATGACGTGCGTGAGGTGCGAGATGTCGATCCCGCGGGCGGCCACGTCGGTGGCGACGAGGAAGCGCAGGCGCCCCTCGCGCGTCGCGCTCATCACCTTCTCGCGGTCGGACTGAGGCAGATCGCCGTTCAGCCAGTCGGCGTCGTAGCCCTGTCGCTTCAGCGTCGCGGCGACCGTCTCCGTCTCGTCCTTCGTGTTGCAGAAGACGACCGCGTTCTCCGGGTTCTCCACCTCGAGGATGCGGATCAGCGCGGTCGGTTTGTCGCCCGTGACGAGGTAGACGTAGTGCTGGATCTGGAGGGCGCCGACCGCGTCGCCCGAGAGCGTGATGAACTCGGGCGAGCGCAGCTTGCTGCGCGCGATGCGCTCGATGTCGGGCGGGAGCGTCGCCGAGAACAGGAGCGTCTGCCGCTCGGGCGGCAGCTCGGCGAGGATCGCGGTGAGCTCGCGCTCGAAGCCCATCGAGAGCATCTCGTCGCACTCGTCGAGCACGAGCAGCCGGATGTGCTTGGGGACGATCGTCCCGCGGCGCAGGTGATCGAGCACGCGGCCGGGCGTGCCGACGATGACCTGCGCGCCCGCGGCGAGCGCGTCGATCTGCCGCTGCATCGGCGCGCCGCCGTACACGGCGACCACCTTGATGCCCTTGCGCTTGCCGAGCCGCTCGACCTCCGCGGAGACCTGGAGCGCGAGCTCGCGCGTCGGGCAGAGCGCGAGCACCTGCGCCTGCGCCTGCGACCGCTTGACGGCGTGATCGACGATCGGGATCCCGAACGCCGCCGTCTTTCCGGTGCCGGTGCGCGCCTGCACCACCGCGTCGCGCCCGCGCGTGACCGGCTCCCAGACGGCGAGCTGGACCGGGGTCGGGTGGACATAGCCGATCTCCGCGAGCGTCTCGCGCAGCTCGGCCGACAGGGGCAGCACGTCGAAGGTCGGCGGCGGCTGGAGCTTTTCTCCGGTCTGCGCTTCGCCCGCCGATGGGGCAGGGGGAGAAGGAACGGTCATATCGGTCATATCGTCCTGCGTGATCGCCGCGTCGGGGTATTATCTCGGGGACACGGGCCCAAGCTGGCCATCGACAATCGCCCGGACCCTGCGCCGGAGCGGAGCCAGATCGCCCGCCTCGCGCCGCGCTGCGTGCTCCTCCGCATAGCGGAGCCGCTCGATGGCGTCGAGAGCGCGCTTGTCCTCCTCGGAGCCCCGGCACGTGGCGGCGACTCCGTCCCGGTAGGTCCACTCCGGCGCCAGCTCGCTCCGGAACCGGGCGAGGGCGGCGTCCTCGCCGTCGGTCCCCGGGGCGGCTTCCCTGGCCCGCTCGACGGCCCGGACGAGCGCCAGCAGGCCCTCCCGGCAGCTCCCGTAGGGCGACGGCACGGTGGGCAGGAAGAAGACCTGCTGGATGATCTGGAGGGTGCTCGCGACGATGATGAGCGCGGCGACGCCGAAGTAGGCGACCTGGGCGACGCGCCGGCCGACGGCGCGAGGCCCACCGGGGCGCCGCCCCCCGCGGGGCGCTCCCGCGTCGGTCCCTGGCGAGGCCGAGGCAGGAACGAGGGGCGCGGGAGCTTGGGCGGGCATGGAAGCGGCGAGTCCTTGGGCGTGGTCGATGGGGGTTCGTCGAGGGGTCAAGGCGCGGCGGGCGGGCCCCTCCTTTCATGTCGTGAGGCGGGGCCCGGCCGCCGCGGGTGGAGCGGGGATCCGCTTCCGCGGTCCGCTCCGTGCGGGCCAGTGCTATCACCTCGTCGCGGGCGCGACGAGATGCTGTTGGACCGGAGCTGCGCGACGTGACCGAGAAGACCGCCGCCCGCCGCGCCGTCGCGGCGCTCTGCGCGCTCTCGCTCGCCGCGCTGGCCCTGCCGGAGACCGCGTCGGCCCAGCCGCTCAGGGACAACAGCTACGCGATCGACCTCTTTCAGGGGCCGATCCTGGCGCCGCTGCGCGTCACCGGGATCGCCGGCGCCTACGCCGCCTACGCCGAAGGGATCGCCGGCATGGTCGCCAACGCCGCGGCGCCCGCGCTCCGCGAGCCCTTCAGCACGAGCTGGCTGGAGGTCGACGTCGCCGCCTCGATCTCGATCCCCATCGAGCTCTTCGAGAACAACGACTTCGACAACAGCGGCGACATCGACCTCGACTACTCGAACTTCGTCTACCTGACGCTCGGCGGCCAGCTCCAGGCGGGCGATGTCGGCGTGGGCGTCAACGCCGAGCTGCAGCGCTACCGGCTCACGGACGCGGACGGCGCCACGACCACGGTCGTGATCGGCAAGTACCACTTCCTCGGCGGGCTCCGCCTGCTCGGCGACTCGCTCGTGGTGGGCGCGGGCGCCCGCGCGGTGACGCTCGGCCTCGGCGCCGAGGGGACCAACCTGACGATCGCCGGCGTCGCCCCGGAGCTCGGCGTGCTCGTCCGCCCCGACTGGGCGTCGTACCGCCTCGGCGCCACGTTCCGGTGGCCGGTCAACGGGGGGCGGCTGCTCGGCGCGGGCGTGACGCGCGACGAGCGCGGCGTCCGGCGCGGCGGCGGGCTGGTCCTGCCGAACGAGGTGGTCCTGCCCTGGGAGCTCGAGGTCGGGCTCGCCGTGCAGGTCGGCCCGCGCCCGCTCAACCCGGCGTGGATCGATCCGCGCGCCCAGGAGCGCGAGCTCCGCCAGGCCATCGCGCGCAGGCGGGCGACGCGGGAGGCGCGGAGGGCGGCCGAGCTCCGGGGCATCGGCGACCCGGAGGAGCGCGCCGCGCGCGCGCGCGCCTTCGCGCAGGAGCGGGCGCGCGAGGACGCGGCGGACGCGCGCGAGCTCGCCGCGGGGCCGGCCGTGCTCAAGCGAGAGCGGCGCGCCCGCTACTGGAACTGGCCGCGCGAGCACCTGCTCATCACCGCGGAGCTCCTCGTCACGGGGGACGTCTCGAGCGGGGTGAGCCTCACGCGATTCCTGGCGCAGAACCAGCCGGGCAGCGCCTCCGTGGTGGGCACCTCGGGCGCGCACGTGAGCTTCTCGCCGCGGTTCGGCATCGAGACGGAGCCCATCCCCGGCCGCGTGCACACGCGGTTCGGCAGCTACTACGAGCCGAACCGCCGCGGGCACGTGGGGCGGCAGCACTTCACGTTCGGCGCGGACGTCCGCGTGCTGTCGACGTCGCTCTGGGGGCTCATCCCCGAGACCGCCTTCACGCTGCAGGCGTCCATGGACTTCGCCCCTCGCTACGACAGCGTGAGCGCCGGCATCGGCGTCTGGCATTAGAGCGGCGGGTCAGGCGGGGAACGCGCGGCGGCGGTGCTCGGAGAGGAGCGCGCGGAGGTGCGTCAGCCGGGCGGGATCGCGCCGCCCGAACTCGTCGAGCGCCGCGGCGACCGCGACCGGCGCGCCGCCGTAGGGCAGCTTCCGGAGCGCCTCGATCGCGAGCGCGATCGCCCGCGGGCGCAGCACCTCGTCGAGGCAGAGCCGCACCGGCGGCGGCCGGGGGGCGGCCTCGCGGTAGCAAGAAGGCCGCGCCGGCTCCGCGGCGGGCGCGAGGCCGTCGGCCTTCGCCTGCAGCGCGGCGAGGATCTCGCGCTCGAGCGCGCTGCCCTCCTCGCGATCGCCGACGCGCTCGATCGTGAAGATCGTGTGCGACGCGCGCCGCCGCGCGCCGCCGAGCCAGTCCTTGCGCCAGCGGACCGCCGTGGCCCTGCTGATGGTCGCCTCGCCGCGCGCGACGAGGCCGGTGAAGGCGCTGAGCATCAGCACCTCGAACGGCGTGAACGCGCGGCCGCCCTCCGCGCCGGCGAGGCGCGAGAGGTTCGCGGCCACGACGGGGAGCCCCGCCTCGATCGCGTCCGAGGCAGAGAGGAGCGTCGAGCCCGCCCTCGTCGGGTGGAGCTCCCGCAGGCTCACGCCCTCGCCGGCGCCGTACCAGCCGAAGAGCGTGCTCACCGTGCCCCAGCGCGCGCCGTCGGCGGAGCGGTAAGCCCACGTGGTGCCCCAGAGCTCGCACAGCGAGCGCACGATCCACCGCGAGAGCCTGAGGCCGGCCGAGAGGAACACGACGAGCATCGCCGCCGCCGCGAGCGATCCGCCGGCCGACTCGGCGAGCCCCGCCAGGAGCAGCGCGTAGAGCGCCGTGTACGAGAGCAGGAGGCCGCTCGTGATCGCGCAGAGGAACAGCTCGATCCTCGGCGCCCCGCCGCGCCGCTCGCGGCGCTGCCAGACGGCGCGGATCGGCGGCTCGCCGCAGCGCGCGCAGGGGCCAGCGGCGCCGCGGCGCCGCCTCTCACCGCAGCCGAGGCAGATGTCGTTCGGGGGCGATCCGCTGGGCATCGGGTCCGATGCATAGTGCCGCATCCGCGCCCCGTTGACACGATCTGGCCGGCCGCGCCGACGCCCCGCCCACGGTCTCGCACAGGCGCGCAGGCGCGGGATCGCGCCCCGGCCGCTTCGGGCTTGTCGTCGCGCGCTGGACAGCGCATCGAGTCGCGCATGCTCCGTCGCCGGTCCCGCATGCTCGCTGCCTGTCCCCTCGCCTTGCTTGCCCTGCTCCAGGGGGTCGCGCTCGCCCAGCCTGCTGCTCCCCAGACGCAGCCCTCGCCGGCGCAGCCCCCGCCGGCGACGCCGGCGCCGCAGCGCATCGCGGTGGACGACCCGGCGCTCGCGCCGGTCCCGCCGGCGCCGCGCACGCTCGCGAGCTGGGACGAGGCGCGCGCGATCATCGATCAGCGCTCCGCCGACCTGGTCATCGCGGTGCACGAGGTCGCCCGCGCCGAGGGGCTCGCGCGGCGGGCGCTCGCCGCGGCGCTGCCGAGCCTCGACGCGACCGGCCGCGCGAGCCATCAGCTGGCGGGCGACGAGGTCACGAGGTGGCCCGCCGGGACCCCTACGGGACCGGGCGCCGCGGGGGGCGCGGACGTCGAGCGAGCGCCGACGACCCTGTCGGGCTCGCTCACCCTCCGCCAGCCCATCCTCGCCCCGCGCGCCTGGTACGGCATCGGCACCGCCGAGCTCTCCGTCGAGGTCGCCAAGCTCAGCCTCGAGGACCGCCGCCGCGTCGTGCTCGGCGCGGTCGCGGACGCCGTCGTCTCGATCGTGACGGCCGAGCGGGCCAGCGAGGTCCGCCGGGTCGGCCTGCGCAGCGCGCTCGAGCTGCTCGAGCTGACGCGGCGGCGCGAGCGCCTCGGCACCGGCACCAAGCTCGACGTGGTCCGCGCCGAGCAGGACGTCGCGCTCGCCCGCGCGGCGCTCGTCGCCGGCGACGAGGGGCTGCGCAAGGCGCGCGAGGCGCTCGGCGCCGCGCTCGGCCTGCGCGGCGAGGTCGGCGTCCCGCAGACCTTCTCGCTGAACGGGATCGCGGCGGAGATGCGGTCGCGGTGCACCGGCGGGCGCTCGGACCAGCGCGCCGACGTCCGCGCCGCCCGCGCCGAGCTGGAGATCGCGGAGCGCAACCTGACGGACACGAAGCTCGCGTTCGCCCCCTACGCCGAGCTCTCGAGCTCGCTCGAGGGCCAGACGTCGCTCGGGGACGACACCCAGGTCCGGAGCCGCTCCTGGGGGTGGTCGATCAGCGCCGTGCTCACCGTCCCCATCTGGGACGGCGGCGCGCGTTACGGCGACCTCCGGGTGAACCGGGCCGCGATCGAGCAGCAGCGGGCGCGGATCGGCGTGGTCGAGCGCGCGGCCGAGCTCGAGATCACGCAGGCCGCGCGCGCGGTCGCCGTCGCCGAGCAGGCGCGCGCGGTCGCCGAGCAGGCGCGCGATCTCGCGCGCGAGACCGCGCGCCTCACCCAGGTCGCGTTCGAGGCCGGCACCGTGACGAGCTTCGATCTGGTCGAGTCCGGCCGCAGGCAGCGCGAGGCCGAGCTCGAGCTCGCGCTGCGGGAGTTCGACGTGGTGAAGGCGAAGATCGCGGCGCTGCTCGCGTCCGCCTCGTGCAGGTAGGCGCGGGCGGGCGGCGCTGCGCGCCGGGGGCTCACCTCCGGGGCCTGCGTTCCGGCGGCCCCGCTCGTGGCTCGCCTGCACTCCAGCCCCTCCGGTGAGCCCCCGGCGCGCAGCGCCGCCCGCCCGCGCCGCCGCCGCGCCTCGGGGTTGTCTGGCGCGGCTGCCAGGGTAGGCTACGCGGCCGATGGAGCGGCTCGAGAGCTACGTCGCGGGAGAGTGGACGCCCGGCCGGGGGCCGGCGCACGTGCTGGTCAACCCCGCGACGGAGGAGCCGCTCGCCGAGACGAGCACGGAGGGGATCGACCTCGCGGCCGCGGTCGCCTTCGCGCGCACAGAGGGCGGGCCTTCGCTCCGGGCGCTCACCTTCGCCGAGCGCGGCGAGCTGCTCCGCGCCATGTCGCGCGCCGCGCACGCGCAGCGCGACGCGCTCCTCGAGGTCGCCGTCCGGAACGGCGGCAACACCCGCGGCGACGCCAAGTTCGACGTCGACGGCGCGATCGGCACGCTCGCCTACTACGCCGACCTCGGGGCCCAGCTCGGCGACGCGCGGCTGCTCGCCGACGGCGACGGCGTGCAGCTCGGGCGATCGCCCCGCTTCTTCGGCCAGCACGTCCTCGTGCCGCGGCCGGGCGTCGCGGTGCACATCAACGCCTTCAACTTCCCCGCGTGGGGGCTCGCGGAGAAGGCCGCGTGCGCGCTCCTCGCGGGCATGCCCGTGATCACGAAGCCCGCGACGAGCACCGCGCTCGTCGCGTTCCGGCTGATGAGGATCTTCACCGAGCGCGCCCCGCTGCCGCGCGGCGCGCTCTCCTTCCTCGCCGGCCCGCCGGGCGATCTCCTCTCGCACCTCGGCGGCGAGGACGTCGTCGCCTTCACCGGCTCGAGCGCCACGGGCGCGACCCTCCGGCTCCTGCCGAACCTCGCGCGGGAGAGCGTCCGCATCAACGTGGAGGCCGACAGCCTGAACGGCGCGGTCCTGGGCCCGGACGTCGCGCCCGGCTCCGAGACGTACGCGATGTTCCTCCGCGACGTCGTGCGCGACATGACGCAGAAGGCCGGGCAGAAGTGCACGGCCATCCGGCGCATCTTCGTGCCCGCGGCGGTCCTCGCCACGGTGCAGGGCGACCTGGTCGAGCGCCTCCGCGACGCGCGGGTCGGCGACCCCGCGCAGGACGGCGTCACGGTCGGTCCGCTCACCACCGCCGAGCAGCTCCGCGGCGTGCGCGCGGGGATCGAGCGCATCGCGGCGTGCGCGACGGTGGCCATCGGGGGCACCGGGCCGTTCGAGAAGATCGGCGCGCCCGAGGGAAAGGGGTACTTCGTGCCGCCGACGCTGCTCGTGGCCGCGGACCCCGACGGCGCGCCCGCGGCGCACGAGCACGAGGTCTTCGGCCCGGTCGCGACGCTCTTCCCCTACGACGCGGGGGCGGGGCACGCCGTCGCGCTGCTGCGGCGGGGCCGCGGGAGCCTCGTCTGCTCCGTCTACAGCGACGACCGCGGCTTCGCGGCGGAGGTGCTGCTCGGCGCGGCGCCGTACCACGGCCGCGTCCTGCTCGGCAGCGAGCGGATCGCCGATCAGGCGCCCGGCCCCGGCACCGTCCTCCCGCAGACGATCCACGGCGGCCCCGGCCGCGCCGGCGGCGGCGAGGAGCTCGGGGGGCTGCGCGGGCTGCACCTCTACGCGCAGCGCACCGCGGTGCAGGGGTCGCGGCCGATCCTGGA
Source organism: Sorangium cellulosum (assembly GCF_004135735.1). GTDB lineage: Bacteria > Myxococcota_A > Polyangia > Polyangiales > Polyangiaceae > Sorangium > Sorangium cellulosum_F. The sequence goes on from NZ_CP012670.1 coordinate 4,334,582, forward strand.
GGCGATCCTCGGGACCCGGGCCGAGCCCCGGCCCGCCGCGGCGAAGCCGTAATCGCGAAGGCCGGGGTAGCTCTTCGAGAGGACTCTATGCTGAAGTCTCGGTCATGAGCGCGGGCCCGCAACTCATCGGCCAGACCATCGCAGGCCGCTTCCGCATCACGGGCTTCATCGGCGAGGGCGCGATGGCGGCGGTCTACCGCGGCGAGCAGGACGCGGAGCCGCGCGACGTCGCCATCAAGATCATGCACCCGCAGCTCCTCGGCGACGCGACGTTCGTGACGCGCTTCCACCGCGAGGCGAAGGCGGCCGCGCGCCTCCACCACCCGAACACGGTGCACATCGTCGACTCCGGCGTGGACGGGCACCTGCCGTACATCGTGATGGAGCTCATCTCGGGGCAGGACCTGTTCGACCTCCTGCTCGCCGAGCAGCGCCTCTCCGAGGCCCGCGCCGCGCGGATCATGATCGGCATCACCGAGGCCCTCGTCGCCGCGCACAAGCGGGGCATCGTGCACCGCGACCTCAAGCCCGAGAACGTGATGATCCTGCGGGATCCGGCCGATCCCTCGGTCGAGCGCGTGAAGGTGCTCGACTTCGGGATCGCGAAGATGGTGGAGGGCGGCCCCCGGAGCGGCGAGGACGGGCCGAACAGCGCGCCGATCAGCGTCTGGGGCTCGGTCACCACCGTGGGCGTCGTCGTCGGCACGCCCGCGTACATGTCCCCGGAGCAGTGCCGCGGCGACGCCATCGACGGGCGCAGCGACGTGTACGCGTGCGGGATCCTGCTCTTCTTGCTCGTCACCGGACGGCTCCCCTTCCCGCCCACGTCCGTCGCGTGGGAGGTCGCGCTGGACCACGTCCAGAAGCCGCCGCCCGCGCCGAGCCTGTTCGTGCCGCAGCTCCACCCCGGCCTGGAGGCGACGATCCTGACCGCGCTCGCGAAGTGGCCGAGCCAGCGCCAGCAGAGCGCGCTCGAGCTGCGCGACGAGCTCGAGCGGCTCCTCCCCACCCTGTCCGAGTCGCTGTCCCCGGTCGGCGTGCCGGGCGCGCTGCAGGACGCGCCCACCGTCGAGTCGCCCATGATGCCCGTGTCGATCCGGAGCTCCATGCTGGCGTCGCCGCCGATCCGCGAGGTCGATCTGCCGCCGCCCGCGCAGCGGGGCGAGCGGCTGGCGCAGGCGCTGAGCCGCCCGGACGCGGCGGGGCAAGCGCCGCCCTCCGGCGCGGTCCCGTCGCGCGCCGCGCCGCTGTCGAGCAGCGACCTCGGCCCCGAGACGCTGGCCACGCCGGGGATGGGCGAGGCCGCGCGCGCGCCCTCGCCGGCGCGGGGCAACCTGCCGCCGAGCGATCCGCCGTCGAGCGACATCGTGATCCGCGACCGGAAGGCCCTCGCGCCGCACCTCCCCGCCGCGCCCGGCCTCGCGCCGGCCCCCGGGCCGGGGGTGAACGAGGCGCCCGCCGCGCGCCGCGCCGCGGCGCGGCCCGCGCCCGAGGTCGTCGTGACCGCCGCCGCGCCGGCGCCGGTCCGGCGGCCCGCGCGCCGCCCCCCCGCGCGCGCGACCGACATCTGGCTCGCCCGGCTCGTGGTGCCGGTGGCGATCGTGATCGGGCTCCTGCTCGGGGTGCTCGCGTTCTTCCTGAGCCGCTGACGCGGCCAGCCCGGCCCGCAGGATCCCGGGGCGCCGCCCCGCCGCGCCCGGGCCACGGGCCCGCACGCCCGCACGCCGCCCCGCTCAGGCCACGGCCGGCGCCGGCGGCGCCTCGAACGCGGCGCGGAGCGCCTGCGCGCGCTGCTCGACGGCCGCCGACGCCGGCGGCGGCACCGGCTCCTCCGCCTCGGCCGACAGCGCCATGGCGAAGGCGTCGATCGCGGCCTCGATCACGCCCTCGATCGGGCGCGCCGCGAGCTCGTCCGGCGCGTCGTGCACCGCCACCATGCCCATCAGCACCGCGCGCACCTGGGCCGCCGCCCGCGGCGACGCCTCGGCGGCGGGCCGCGCCGCGTCCTCGCCGGCGCCCTCCGCGCCGCGCCCCCCCGGGCCCACGCCGTCCCGCGCCGCCCGCGCGATCTCGGCCGACAGCGGCCCGCTCAGCCGCGCCACGAGCCGCTCCTGCACGTAGGCGCGGAGGCCGGGATCCGTCCGCTTCCGCTCCTCGGGCAGCGCCGCGATCGGCCGCAGGTCCGCCGCGAGCTCCCGGCGCGCCGGCTCCAGCGCCTTGTCGATGGCCGCGGCGATCGCCCGCCGCTCGCGGTGCAGGTACGCCGCGCTCTCGCGGCGCCGATCGGCCTCCGCGCGCGCGCGGCGCACCGCCTCGCGATCCTCGGCGGCGCGCGCCGACGCGGCCTGGGCGAGCTCGGCCGCGATGCGGCCCGCCTTGCGCCGGAGCGCGCGCTCGCGGAGCGCGTCGCTCGCGTCGACGATCTGCTCGTCGAAGAGCGCCTCCACCTCGGCCCACCCCGAGGCCGCGAGCGCCGCCTCGTCGCCGAGCCGCCCCTTGAGCGACAGCCGCGCCGAGAAGGCGATCGGCGGCGCGAGCGAGGTGATCGCGCTCGCCGCGAGGCTGTCGCGCACGTGCGCGAGCACCTCGCCGAGGGCGTCGGGCCTGAGCCGGTCGGCCTTGTTCGCGAGGATCTGCACCGGCACGCCGAGCGCGCCGATCTCGGCGAGCACCCGCCGCTCCGACTCCTTCATCGCCTGGGGCGCGTCGAGCAGCCAGACGGCGACGTGGGCCTCGTCGAACGCCCGCCGCGCCTCCGCGATGTGGTCGGGGTCCGGCGCGTTGAAGCCGGGCGTGTCGAGGATCTCGACGCGCTTGAGCCGCTCGATGGGCGCGTAGATGAAGACCCGCGCGACCCTGTCGCCCGCGGCCGCGAGCGCGCGCAGCGTGTCCTTCAGCGCCGCGTGCGGCACGACGCGGTCCTGGCCGCCGCGCACGACGATGCGCGCGAACGGGTCGGGCGCCCACGCGACCCAGTGGAGCGTCGCGGTCGTCGGCAGGACGCCGGTCGGCGCCACGTCCTCGCCGAGCAGCGCGTTCAGGAACGTGCTCTTGCCGGCGTTGAACTCGCCGACCACGGCGGCCCGGAGCGGGCGCTCCCGCTCCACGACGAGCGCCTCGGTCGCGGCGAGCAGGTCGAGCCGGTCGAGGAGCCTGGCCGTGCGCGCGAGCTCGCGCAGCACGTCGCCCCACGCGGCGGCCGCGGCGCGCGGCCCGGCCGCGCCGCTCTCCTCGGGGAGCCAGCCGCGCAGGATGGAGCGGCGGAGGTCGTCGGCCCACGCGGCGCCGTCGCCGGTCACGGCGTCGAGCGCGTCGAGCGCCGCGGCCCCCTGCCCCTCCGCCGCGAGCGCCGCGGCGTCGCGCAGCCGGACGAGGTCCGCCGAGAGCAGCGGCGCCGCCGCGCCCCCCGAGGGCGATCGCGCGGCGCGCGCGGCGAGCGCCTCGAGCGCGCCGAGGTCGCGCATCTCGACGGCCATGCGGAGGAGCGCCGCCGCGGCCGCGCGGTCGCCGGCGGAGAGCCCGCGCGCGAGCGCCTGCCGCGCGTCGTCGCGCCGCCCCTCGGCGAACGCGAACGCCGCGGCCCAGGTCGGCGCGTCGAGCGCGCCGGCCGCGCGGACGACGCGGCGCACGCGGTCGACGACGAGCACGTCGCGGGAGGCGGCGACGAGCGCGGCGCAGAGCTCGTCGGCGCCGGGGACGTCGAGCACGAGCGCGCGGAGCCCGAGGTCGAGCACCCGCGCCACGTCGGCGGGCGCGAGCGCCGCCGCGCCGAGCGCGCCCGCGGCGGCGCTGGCGGCCGCGGCGCTCGCGGCGGCGCTCGCCTCGGCCAGCGTGAGCCGGGCGAGGACGAGGGCGGCGCGCCCCTCGATCGCGGCGGGCTCGCCCAGGGGGTCCGCGGCGGCGCGCGCGCCCTCGAGGTCGCCGCGCGCGAGGGCGCACTCGGCGCGGCGGAGGGCGACGTCGCGATCGGGCGTCGCCGAGAGCGGCGCCGGGATGCGGTCGAGCCAGCGCTGCGCGCGGGCCGGGTCGCCCGCGGCGAGGTCGAGATCGCACAGGTCGAGCAGCGCGAGCCGCGCCGCGTCGCGCTCCTCGGGCGCGGCGGCGGCCCGCTCGAGGGGCGCGGCGGCGGCCCGCTCGAGCGCGTCGCGCGCGCCGTCCCAGCCGGTGCGCTGCCCCGCGCGCCCGAGGCGGAGCCACACGTCGGCGCGCCAGGGCACGCGCCGCGCGAGCTCGGAGAGCGCGGCGACGACCTCGTGGTCGATCCACGCCTCCTCCGCGGCGTCGGCCCAGAGCGCGAGCCCGACGGCCGAGTCGGGCAGGACCGAGAGGATGGAGCGGGCGTGCTCGCGGGCCTCGAGCGGCATGCCCTTCGCGAGCGCGGCCTCGGCGGCGCTGCGCTCGTTCTCGAGGCCGAGCGCGAGGATCTCGACCCGGCCGAAGAATCGGTTCAGCGCCTCGACGAGCCTCGCCATGGGCGGGATGAAAGCCCCGCCGGAGGGCGGTCGTCCAAGAAAAAACGAAGGCGGGCGGCGGCCGTGGCGCGGCGGGGGCCGGCCCGGCGCACGCCGGAGGGGCGCGCGGCGCCCTGAGTCGCCTCGCCGCGAAGCCAGCCGGGTGACCGCGGCGCTGCGCGCAGGCCTCGGCGGGATGCGCCGCGAACGGCGCCGACGGACGGACGGGTGTTGCTACAAAAGGTACCCCGTTCCCGGACGCATGGAGTACCACGAGCTGCGGGCCGGCCACCGCGGGGCTCGGTGGCGCTCGTCCAGCGCGGGTAGAGCACTCGTCATGCCAGGCAACCGGATCACCGAGATTCACGTGGAGGGGCTGCGCTCGCTCGCCGATGTGCGGCTCCGGCTGGATGGGCTCACCGTCCTCATCGGGGATAACGGCAGCGGCAAGAGCAGCCTGATCGAGGCCTGCGCGCTGCTGCAACGGGCGGCCAGCGAGAGCTTCTCCGAGGACCTGAACAAGATCCACGGCGGTGTCGGGAGCCTGCTTCGCGCCGGCGCCGAACACCTGGAGATCGGACTGGTCCTCGCGCCGGAAGGGGGCTCCTGCGAAAGGTTCGAGTACTCCTTCTCGCTCGACAGGAGCGGAGTCATCCTGCGCGAGCGACTCGACTGGGTCCGCGGCGAGCTCGATGACAGCGACGCTGTCGCGGAACAGCGTATCGGCATCATCTCGCGCGAGGGAGGGCTCCACAGGAGCAGCTCGTTCAGCTTTCTGATCGATGAGAAAGGAGCTGCACCCGTCGAAAGAACCATCGATCCCAGGCGACTGGCGCTCTCTTCCTTCGGCGAGTTCCCCCCGCACTGGCTCCTACGTGAAGCGCTGGCCGCGCTTCGCGCGATCGACGTCCACGTTCCCTTTGACACCACGGCGCGCTGGGTGCAGCGCTCGCGCGGCCAGCCTTCACCGTTACGCGGCGCGGCGACGATCGAGCCGGCGGAGGCGCTCTCGCGCTTCGGCGCCAACCTCCCCAACGCGTGGAGCGCCCTCAAGAACGATTTCTCCGACGCGCACTGGCGGGAGACGATGGACTACGTCCGTCTGGGCCTCGGGCCCGACGTCGAATCCATCAACGTGCGCGCCGATCCTGGCGGCGGCTCGATCGCGCTGCGGCTCAAGTACGCCGGAATCGACGAGCAGATCCCCTCGTTCGCGATCTCGGACGGCACGCTCGCGTACCTCGCGTTCGTGGCCCTCTACCGGCTCAACACGAAGAAGAGCCTCATCGCCTTCGACGAGCCCGAGATCCACCTGCACCCCGAGCTGCTCCAGCGCGTGCTCGGGTTCTTCGAGGCCATGGCGAAGGAGCGGCCCGTGCTGCTCGCGACGCACTCCGACCGGCTGCTCGACGGCCTGTCCGATCCCGCCGGTTCGGTCGTCCTCTGCGAGCTCGACGAGCGCCGCGCGACGCGGCTCGTCCGCCCGGACCCGGAGGCCCTGCGGGACTGGCTCACGGACTACCGTGGGCTCGGCGACGTGCGGAGCGCCGGCCACGCGGCCTCCGTCATCACGCGGCGAGAGGGAGAATGACCTCGCTCGCGGTGATCCTGTACGAGGATCAGCGAGGCGTGGAGTAAGGAGTCGGTCTTCACAACCTCGTCGTCGCGTGGAGGCGACGGCAGCATCTGAACGTGGGCCGGCGCTGTTCCGGGGGCAGCGGGGTACACCCCCGCGCGATGGCGCGCGCTTGTTGCTTGTTTGATAGAGTGGCGCGGTGCCGCCGGACATCGTCACAGGGCGCGTCGACGCGCTGGTCGTGACCGCGCTGGAGGACGAGCTCGAGGCGGTGCTCGCGCTCGGCGACGGCGGCAGGGACGGCTGGCGCGAGGCGCGGGATCGCGGCGGCTTCCCGTGCTGGCTGCGCGAGATCCCGGGCGAGCGCGGCCAGCCGCTCCGCGTGGCCGCGGCGTGCTCCGGGCGGATGGGCGAGCGCGCGGCGGCGCTGCGGGCGCAGGGGCTCATCGACCAGCTCGACCCGGGGTGCCTCGCGGTTGCCGGCGTCTGCGCGGGCCGGCGCGGCGAGGTGGCGCTCGGCGACGTCGTCGTCGCGGACCGCGTCTACAGCGCCGGCGAGCGCGGCGAGGGCGCCGGCGAGCGCGCCGCGCAGGGCGACGCGGGCGGGCTCTTCCACGTCCTCGAGGCGTACGATCTCGAGCGGACGTGGGGCCTGGACGCCGCGCGCTTCGCGCAGGAGTTCGAGCGGTCGACGGCGCTCGCGCGCGAGCGCCCGCCGTCGAGGAGCTCGCAGGCGCGCTGGCTCCTGCACGCGCTCCACGCCTTCCAGGCCGAGGGAGGTCCGCCGCCCGCCGCGCACCCCGAGCGCGCCCGGCGATGCCCGGGCTGGACCGAGCGCCTCGGCGAGCTGGAGGCCCAGGGGGTGCTCCGCATCGGCGACGGCGGCCTCGAGCTCACGGAGGCGGGCGTCGCGGAGGTCCGCCGCGATCGCCTGCTCCACCCGGACGGCCCGCCGCCGCCCCGGCCGTTCCGCGTGCACATCGGCCCGATCGCCGCGGGCGAGGCGGCGCACGCGGGCCCCGGGCTCTTCGAGCGGCTCGTGCCGGCCGGGCCGAGGGTGCTCGGCGTCGAGACGGAGGCCGCCGCGATCGCCCACGTCGCGGGGCGCCTCGGGCGCCGGTCGATCATCGCGAAGGCGGTCTCGGATCACGGCGACCACGACCGCGACGACGGCTTCCGCGCGTTCGCGTGCCGCGCCTCGGCGGAGTTCCTGCTCGCGTTCCTGCGCCGGCACCTGGAGCCCGCGCGCGACGGGCACGCCTCGCGCGACGGGCACTCCGCGCCCAACGGGCACCCCCCGCGCGACGGGCGAGGCCGGAGGCTGCCCCGCCTCCCGGCGCGCGCCGGAGGCGTCCACGCGGGGCCGCGCGGCGACGACATCGTCCTGCCGGGGGAAGGGCGCAGCGACGATTTCCTCTCGCGCGTCGAGCGCGTGTGCAGGCTGCGCGAGCCCGAGGGCGTCGAGATCGAGTGGTTCGACGCCCCCCTCCCCTTCGGCTGCTACCTGCGCGTCGCGGTCAACGAGGGCGGCATCATCCGGATCGCGCCGCTCGCGGCGCTGGAGAGCGGCATCTCGACGGAGGCGGTCTCCGCGTTCCTGGAGAGCATCGACGCCTCGTACCGGCGCGACGATCCCGGCCTCGTGTCCACGCTGGTCTACGGCGGTGAGCCCGCGCCCGAGGCGCTCGTGCGCTACGCGAGCGCGCGGCGCGTGCGCCTCGTGCGGTTCCTGGAGTACCAGGGGCTCATCGATTTCCGCGGCTACCTCGCGTGGCAGAGCGCGCGGCTCGAGCGGGACCCGACCTACCCGCCGGCGCTCTACGTCGACCAGCGGATCGCGATCACGGTGGGCCAGGAGGAGACGCTGCACGAGCGCGCGCTCGACGCGTTCGCCGAGCTGCTCGACTCGGATCACGGCCGGTTCGTGCTGGTGCTCGGCGACTTCGGCACGGGCAAGACGTTCCTCTTGCACGAGCTCGCGCGGCGCATGGGCGAGGCGGGCGGCCCGCTGACGCCGGTGCTCATCGAGATGCGCGCGCTCGAGAAGGCGCGCGACCTGAGCGCGCTCGTCGCGCAGCACCTCGCGCTCGCGGGCCTCGGCAAGATCGACCTGCCCGCGTTCCGGCACATGCTCTCCGAGGGGCGGATCGCGCTGCTCTTCGACGGCTTCGACGAGCTCGCCTTCCGCGTCACGTACGACCGCGCGGTCGAGCACTTCGACACGCTGCTGCAGGCGGCGCAGGGCAAGGCGGCGAAGGTGGTGGTCACGAGCCGGAGCCAGCACTTCGTCTCGGAGCAGCAGGTGAAGACCGCGCTCGCGGAGAAGGCCGCGCTCCTGCCCGGCTACCGGCTCGTGTGGCTCCGGCCGTTCACGGGGGCGCAGATCCGGCGGTTCCTCGTGAACCGGCTCGGCGGCGAGGAGGCGGCGGACGCGCGCCTGCGGCTGCTCGCGGACGTGAAGGACCTGCTCGGCCTGTCGGTGAACCCGCGGATGCTCGGGTTCATCGCCGAGATCGAGGAGGCGCAGCTCCGGCAGGCGAAGGCGGGCGACGGGGAGATCACCTCGGCGGGGCTGTACAGGCTCCTCCTCGACCGGTGGCTCGTCTGGGAGTACGAGCGCGCGCACCCGCGGGGCGCGCAGCCGGGGCTGTCGGTGGCGCAGCGGTGGCGGGCGGTGACGGAGCTCGCGACGCGGCTCTGGCACCGGACGGAGCAGAGCGTCAACGTGCGCGAGCTCTCCGCGGAGCTCATCGCGGCGCTGCAGGCGCTCGGGCGGCACGAGCTCGACGCCGGAGTGACGGCGCACCAGATCGGCTGCGGATCGACGGGCGGATGGGGCTCGGGGTGCGCGAGCGGATGAACCTCGCGGGGGCGGACCTGCGCGGCCAGGACCTCTCCGGCAAGGATCTCAGCGGGTGCGATCTGCAGGGCGCTGACCTGCGGGAGGCGAAGCTCGTGGGCGCCAACCTGAGCGGGGCGCGGATGGCAGGGGCGCTGCTCGACGGGGCAGACCTGACGCGGGCGACGCTCTGCGGGGCAGACCTGAGGGGCGCGACGGCGGCGCGGGCGCGCTTTCTGGGCGCGGAGCTGACGGGAGCGAAGCTCGCCTCGGCGAGGCTGCGCGGGGCGAAGCTCGTGGGCGCGCGGGGCGCCCGCTTCGAGCGGTGCGACACGTTCGGCGCGGCGATGCCGGAGGCGGCGACGCTCGCGCCGAGCTGGATGCAGGCCAGCCGGTGCAGCGCCGTGGCGTTCAGCCCCAGCGGCGCCCTGCTCGCCTCCTGCCACGTCCGATCGATCGCGCTGTGGGACGCGGCGACCGGGAGCACGCTGCGCACGCTGGGCGGCCACGCGGACTGGATCACGAGCATCGCCTTCAGCCCTGACGGCGACACCCTCGCGTCGGGCTCGGACGATCACACCGTCCGCCTCTGGGACGTGTCGACGGGGAACGTGCTCTGCGTGCTCAGGGGTCACACGAGCGAGGTGACCAGCGTGACGTTCAGCCCTGACGGCGAGGTGCTGGCTTCCGGCTCCTCCGACGCCACGGTCCGGCTCTGGGACATGGCCAACTTCCGCCAGCGCAGCGTGCTCCAGGGGCACCTGCAAGGCGTGAAGTCCGTGGCGTTCAGCCCTGACGGCGAGGTGCTGGCCTCGGGCGCTCACGACGCCACGATCCGCCTCTGGAAGGTCGCGACCGGCGACGTGCTTCGCGTGCTGAGCGGCCACCGGGGCGGCGTGCTCAGCGTCGTCTTCAGCCCTGACGGCGAGCGGCTGGCCTCCGGTTCCATCGATTGCGACATTGGTCTCTGGCAGGCGTCGACGGGCGAGGCGCTGCACATGCTGCAGGGCCACACGCGGCATGTGAAGAGCGTCGCGTTCAGCCCCGACGGCGCCACGCTCGCCTCAGGCTCGGGCGATGGCTCGGTGCGGTTGTGGCATCGGTCCGGGATCACGTCGCACGTGCTGGAGGGCCATTCCGCCTCCGTGACCACCGTGGCGTTCAGCCCTGACGGCGCCACGCTCGCCTCGGGCTCGAGGGACAGGACGGTTCAGCTCTGGCACGGTTCGACCGGCAGAGCCCTGCGCGTGCTGGAGGGCCCCCCGGGTGTGTCCATCTCCATCGCCTTGAGCCACGACGGCGCGACGCTCGCGGTCGGCGCCGAGGACATCGGTGTTCAGCTCTTCCGGGCGTCGACCGGGAACGCGCTGACGTCGTTGAAGGAGAGCGGGATATCCCTCTCGGCGCTCGCCTTCAGCCCTGACGGCGCGACGCTGGCGTTCGCTGCGCTCGACCACACCGTCCGGCTCTGGCGGTTCGAGGCGGACCACGCGATGCGCGTGCTGAAGGGGCACTCCCATCATATCACCGATGTCGCCATCAGCCCTGATGGGGGAAAGGTCGCGTCTGGCTCCTTCGACAGGACGGTGCGGCTCTGGCGCACCGGGACGGCGGAGCTGCTTCGCGTGCTGGAAGGTCATGAGGACGACGTGAGGAGCGTGGCCTTCAGGCCCGACGGCGCGACGCTCGCCTCCGGGTCGGTCGATCGAACCGTTCGGCTCTGGAAGGTGGCGGGCGAAGGGCCGGCTCGCGTGCTGGCGCGTCACGAGGATGTCGTCCGGAGCGTGGCCTTCAGCCCCGACGGCGCGACGCTCGCCTCCGGGTCCTACGACAGGACCGTGCGGCTCTGGCCGCTCGTCGGTGACGCAGCGCCATGCACGCTGCGCGGCCACGCCGGCCAGGTGACGAGCGTGACGTTCAGCCCCGACGGGACATGGCTCGCGTCGGGCTCCGCCGACGGCGACGTTCGCCTCTGGCGCGCATCGACAGGCGATCTTGCGCGCGTCCTCGAGGGGCACACGGCCAGGGTCGAGCGCGTGGCCTTCATGCCGGATGGCGGTACGATGCTCTCGAGCTCACTCGACAGCACCGTTCGTTTCTGGGACGTGCGCACCGGCGCGTGCCTCGCCGTGCTGCTCGTGTTTCCCGAGGGCTGGATCGCCTTCCGCCCCGACGGCCGGTACAAGCTCGGCGGCAACGTCGCCGGGGGCTTCTGGCACGCCGCGAACCTCTGCCGCTTCGATCTCGGCGAGCTCGACGAGATCGTCCCCGGCCTGCGCATCCCGGACGACGAGCCGCTGATCCCCGCGGCGCCGGACCGCACCGCCCCGACCCCTGCGGAGAGAGGCGTCCAGCGGACCCGGCCCATCCGCCTCTTCTTCAGCTACGCCCACCAGGACGAGGCGCTCCGCGACGAGCTGGAGACGCACCTCGCCCTGCTCCGGCGCGAGGGCCTCCTCGAGGGCTGGCACGACCGCCGCATCGCCGCCGGCGACGCGTGGGCGGGGCAGATCGACAGGCACCTCGCGGAGGCCGACGTGATCCTGCTCCTCGTGAGCGCCGACTTCCTCGCCTCGGACTACTGCTTCGACCGGGAGATGAAGCGGGCCCTGGAGCGCCACGACGCCGGCAAGGCCCAGGTCATCCCGGTCCTGCTCCGCCAGGCCGACTGGCGCAGCGCGCCGTTCGCCCGGCTCAAGGCGCTCCCGGAGGACGAGCGGCCGGTCACCCTCTGGCAGGACCGCGACGCCGCGTGGACCGACGTGGCCATGGGCATCCGGCGCGCGGTCGAGGCGCTCCGCGGGCAATCCGCGTAGCTTGCCCGCACGCCGCCGGCGCGCGCGGCGCGTCCGCCCTCCGGCCGGGGCGGCGCCCTGGGACGCCGTGTCCCCGGCGCGCACGGCGCGTCCACCCTCCGGCCGGGGCAGCGCCCGAGGGGAGGGTCCGCTGTCCGCGTGCGCGTGCGCGTGATCCGCGTGCGCGTGCGCGTGAAAGGAGCGGCGACGGAGCCTCGAGACCAGCATCGCCGCCGACCTCCACGGCCCCTTTCAGAAGCGGCGCAACGGCCCAGGGGGGTGGTGGATCCTCGTCGAGCCGGGCATCGAGCTGCCTCGCGCCCCCGAGGTCTCGCCGGACATCGCGGGGTGGCGGCGCGAGCGGCTGCCTCGCCTGCCGGTGACGGAGCCGATCCGCGTCGTGCCCGACTGGGTCTGCGAGATCCTGTCCCTCCGGACGCGCGCCTACGATCTCATCGTCAAGCGGCGCTTCTACGCCGAGATCGGGGTGGGCCACCTCTGGTACGTGGACGCCGAGGCGAGATCGCTCGCGGTCAGCCGCCTCGTCGACGGCAGGTGGCTCGAGCTCGGCGTCCACGGCCCGACGGATCGGGTGCGCGCCGAGCCGTTCGAGGACGTGGAGATCGAGCTCTCCGTCTGGTGGGAGGACCTCGACATCGAGAGCGGCTGAACGCCGACGCGATGTCGCGACATGCCCACCTGCCTCGCCGGCCAGCCCCCGGCCATGTCGCGACATGCCCGCCTGCCTCGCCGGCCAGCCCCCGGCCATGTCGCGACATGCCCGCCTGCCTCGCCAACCAGCCCCCGGCCATGTCGCGACATGCCCGCCTGCCTCGCCAACCAGCCCCCGGCCATGTCGCGACATGCCCGCCTGCCTCGCCGGCCAGCCCTGGGCCATGTCGCGACACGCCGGCCTGCCCCGCCCCGTTCGCCCTCACCGGCAGGGCCCTCCCCACCGCTCCCCGCGCATCTCTCCCGCGCCTCCAGCGGCGACGTTCGCGCGGCTCGCCCTGACCGCGGCGAGCTCGGGTGATCCAGGAAGACCTCGATTCCGATCCTGAGAGCCGCGGCCCACCCGCGATCCCCCAGCGATGGGCGGGCTCTCCAGGCCGCGCCGGATCGCCGCAACGCCTGGCGTTGGCGCGCATTTCCGGATATTCGCGATTCGAGGAGCCCGCTGACCGCCGCGCCAGCGTCGATGACGACTCCCGCCGGAGCCATGCTCGCAGCGCTCGCCTCGATCCCCATCCTCACCGCCCTCGTGCTCCTCGCCGGCCTGCGGTGGCAGGCGTCGCGCGCCATGCCGGTGTGCGCGCTCGCGGCCGGCGCGATCGCCCTCTTCGCCTGGCGGGTCCCGCCGATCCGGGCGCTCGCGGCGGTCGTCGAGGGGGGGTTCATCACGATCAGCATCCTGCTCATCGTCTTCGGCGCCCTCTTCCTGCTCGCCGTGATGAACGCGTCCGGCGCGATGGGCGCCCTCCAGACCGCCCTCGCCGCGGTGAGCCGCGATCGCCGGGTGCAGGCCGTGCTCATCGCCTGGCATTTCGGCTCGTTCATCGAGGGGGCCGCGGGCTTCGGCACGCCGGCGGCCATCACCGCGCCGCTGCTCGTCGGGCTCGGCTTTCCGCCGCTGGCCGCGGTGGTCGTCGCGCTCGTCGGCGACAGCACGGCCGTGTCGTTCGGCGCCGTGGGCACGCCCATGATCGTCGGCATGGGGCAAGGCCTCGTCGGGCTCGCGGAGCGCGCCGGCGCGGGGGCGCTCGCTCCGGACGCCGCCGCCATCGGGCAACGGATCGCGCTCCACGACCTCGCGCTCGGGACGTGCATGCCCGTGGTGATGGTGCTGTCGCTCACCGTCGGCTTCGGCGGCCGGAGCAGCCTGCGCGACGGCCTCCGCGCCGCGCCGTTCGCGCTGGCGACGGGGCTCAGCCAGGCCGCCGCCGCGGCGGCGGTCGCCTGGGCCCTCGGCCCCGAGTTCCCGAGCCTCGTGGGCGCCACCGCGGGGCTCCTGGTCGCGCTGCTCCTGGCCTCGCGCGGGCTGCTCGTGCCCGGGCAGACCTGGGACTTCCCGCCCGCTGCGGCGGAGGCCGCGGCGCTCCCCGCTCCGGCCGACGCCACAGCGCCCCCCGGGGCGCCTCCGCCCTCACGCGAGGCGCCGGCGCGGCCCGGTCCGAGCGTGGGCCGCGCGCTCGTGCCTTACGTCGTCCTGGCGGCGCTGCTCTCCCTCACGCGCGTGCGGGCGCAGCCGTTCGGCGCGGCGCTCGAGCGCGTCGCCGTCGGGCCGGGAGAGCTCTTCGGCACCGGCATCTCGGCCGCGCTCCAGCCGCTGCACTCGCCCGGCGCGGTCTTCGTGGTCACGACGCTCGTGGCCGCGCTGCTGCTCGGCCTCTCCCGCCGCGCGCTCGGGCAGGCCGTCGTCGAGGCGGGCGGCGTCGCGGCCCGGACCGCGGTGCCGCTCGTGGCCGCGGTGGTCACGGTGCGCCTGTTCATCCACTCGGGCGTCAACGCGGAGGACCTCCCGGCGATGCCGCTCGCGCTCGCGGACGTCGCCGCGCGCAGCCTCGGCGGCGTGTGGCCGATCGTGGCGCCATGGGTCGGCGCGCTGGGCTCCTTCATCGCGGGCAGCGCCACGTTCAGCAACATGCTGTTCGCCCTGTTCCAGCACGGCGTGGCGGTCGACGCCGGCCAGGATCCGGTCGCGATCCTGGCGCTCCAGGGCATGGGCGCCGCCGCGGGCAACATGGTCTGTGTCCACAACGTGGTCGCGGCGTGCGCCGTCGCGCGCATCCTCGGCCAGGAGGGCCAGGTGATCCGGCGGACCGCGGCGCCCATGGTCGCCTACATCGTGCTGGCCGGGCTGCTGGGCTGGGCGCTCCAGGCGAGCTGACCCGGCGCCCTGCCTCGACCTACCCCCTGCCCCGCCGGCGGGCCTCGGACGTCGCCGCGACCTACCCCCCTGCCCCGCCGGCGGGCCTCGGCCAGCAAGCAGAGCTGCCGGTCGATCCTGTGCGCCCAGCGATTGGGGGCGGGACACGCCGAGACGAGGTAGTCCGCATCGGTCGTGGCGACGCTGCGGCGGAACCTCGGCGAGGGGTGGAGCTATACTTCACCGGGGGCACAAGGAGACCTCCGCGATGGAGCTGCGACGCACGAAGGCCGTGAGCCACCAGGGCAGCCTGATCGATGCGCTCGCATCGGTCAGCGAGGCGGAGCTGCGCGACGCGGTCGTCGCGCTCGCGAGGCCGCGGCACATGCTCCGCCAGCGCGCCGAGAACCGCCGGGCGGCGCGCTACGTCGCAGGCGCGCTGGAGGAGCGGGGCTACGCCGTCGAGATCGAGGGCGAGCTCGGCAACGTGGTCGCGCCCCCGCGGGGCCCGAGCGATCGCCCGATGATCCTCGTCGGGGCGCACTACGACAGCGTGCCCGACACGCCGGGCGCCGACGACAACGCGAGCGGGATCGCCGCGATGCTCGCCTGCGCGAGGGCGCTCGCGCGCCTCGATCCGGCCCTCCCCGTGGGCTTCGTGGCCTGGAACGGCGAGGAGGACGGGCTGCTCGGCAGCGTCGAGTTCGTGGCGCGCCGCCGATCGCAAGGGGAGGCGCCGATCGCCGCCGTGCACGTGCTCGAGATGGTCGGCTACGCGAGCCGCGAGCCGGGCTCCCAGCGGATGCCGGTCCCGGTCCCCGGCGCGCCGGAGGTCGGCGACTTCATCGGGCTGCTCACGAACCAGCGCTCGAACCACCTCGTGGAGCTCGCCGCGAAGCAGGCGGAGGCGATGGTGCCCGAGCTGCCGGTCGTGGGTCTCAAGGTCTACCTCGGCCTCGAGGGCTGGCTCCCCGTGCTGCACCGGAGCGATCACTCGCCGTTCTGGAGGGCGAAGATCCCCGCCATGCTCTGGACCGACACCGCGGAGTTCCGCAACCCGAACTACCACCGCCCGACGGACACCCCCGAGACGCTCGACTACGGCTTCATGCGGCGCGTGACGCAGCTCGCCATCGCGACGGTGGCGCGGCAGGTGCGAGCTTTCTACGACTGCTGAGCGCCGCCGGGCCAGGCAGGCCCTGAGACCGCCGCGCCGGCGACTCGCTCACGCGGCGGTCCATGGCCGATTCTTTGTGGCTCGGCGCCGGAGCTGGCACCATCGCGCGACGTGATCGCCATCCCCAAGACCCTCGAGAACGCGCTGCGGGATCGCTACGTCGTGCCGTTCGTCGGCGCCGGCGTGTCCATGGCCGCGCAGGACCGGAACGGGGAGCGGGTGTTCCCGAGCTGGGCAGAGCTGCTCTCCGGGGCAGCGACGCGCCTCCGCGAGGACGGCAAGCGGCCCGAGGCCAACGTGGTGGAGGGGCTGCTCGAGAAGCGGACGCCCGACTACTTCGAGGCCGCCCGCTACGCGCGCGAGGGCATGGGGCCGGGCTGGTACCGCTACCTCCGCGAGGCGCTGGATCCGCCGAGCCACCGCATCGATCCCCGCTCGCTGTCGCTCGCGCGCGCGGTCTGGCAGCTCCCGAGCAAGCTGGTGATCACGACCAACTACGATCAGATCCTCCGCCACGCGCTCGACGACCCGAACGATCTGGTGCAGCTCAGCGTGGACGCGACGGCGGAGCTGTCGGCCATGCTGCGCGACGAGATCGATCGGCCGACCGTCTGGCACCTGCACGGCTTCATCCAGCAGCCGCAGCGGCTGATCCTGACGCCGGACGGCTACCGCGAGCTGTACCCGAGCCAGGAGGACGAGGTGCGGTACCGCGCCGCGCTCCAGGCGTTGCGCCACCTGCTCGCGGCGCGCACCTTCCTGTTCATCGGCTTCAGCCTGGACGACGCGCTGTTCGGCAACCAGATCGCCTGGGTCCAGGAGGCGTTCGGCGGCGCCGCGGGGCCGCATTACATGCTCGTCCGGGCGCACGAGCTGCGCGACTCGCAGCGGCGGCTCAAGGACCTGAGCTGCATCGAGTTCCTGCCGTTCGAGGGCTTCGGCGCCCCTCTCGTCGCGCTGGTGCAAGCCCTCGGGGCCGCCGGGCACGAGCGCTACGCGGCGGCGCCGCCGGCCGCGGACGTCCCTCGGGCCCCCTCGGCCCGAGCGCCCGCTCCGGCCGAGCGCACGTCGCTGGTGAACGAGGCCGCGCCCGCTCAGCCCGTCGTCGCGCCCGGTCGTCCCGCTCCCGCGCCCGCCCCACCTGCCGGCGCGCCCGCCCCGCCCGCCGCCGCGCCCGCCCCACCTGCCGCCGCGCCCGCGCTCGTCCCACCCGCCGCCGCGAGCGCGCCCGTCGCCGCCGATCCACCAGCGACCGACGGCGCCATGGATATGTCCCTCGTCAGGCAGAGCTACCGGCTCGTCTACGAGTACCAGCGCTGCGTCTTCGATCGCCTGGCAGAGCTGTCCGATGGGCTCGCCGCCGTCGGGCTCACATTCCAGCGCTGGGATCCGACCCTGTTCTCACGTCACGCCAAGTCGAGCTCGGAGTTCTTTCGGCGCAAGTACTGGGCCTGGGATTTCCTGCCCGCGTATCGCCTCCAGCTCGTCTGGCAGTCGTCGGCCAAGATCTCGCGGAGCCTGGTGCTCGAGGTGGTGTCGGACTCGGGGTTCACGCACATTCGCGGCGAGGAGCCGGATCCGACCAGGTTCGGCGACGTGCGCGCGGCGCGCTCCGAGCTGCAGATCAGCCTGCTGCGGTCCCCCGTCCCGAACCTGTCGTGGACCCAGCTCTGGTCGTCCTTGAGCGTCGAGGACGACACGATTTACGACGGAGAAGATCACGAGCTCGACGCCGGCGGGAAGCCGTGTACCTACCGGTACCTCAACGTCGCGCTCGAGGATGCGCTGGACCGAGATGCCTTCAGGGAGCGCGTCATCGCGCCTGTCCGCGCCTGGCTCGATCGCTGACGGGGCCGGCGACGAGGTGTCCTGGACCGGCGCGCCCGCGCGGGTGTGAATCGAGCAGCTCGTCTCGACCACGCCATCGCGCTCGGCCGCGTCTCCGAGCGCACCTCCGAGGACGGCAACCTCGTCGCGACTTACGAACCGAGGTGCCGCGCGCGTCCATCGCGTCGAGGTGGCCGCGCTCCGCGGTCGAGCCGTGGCGCTTCGTGGTTTTCCTGGGGTCCTCGGGGCCTTGGCGGTTCGAAGAAAACGCCCAAGGACCTCGCCGCCCACAAGGGAGGCACCGGCCTGTCGCCGAGCACGGAGGAGGAACATCCAGGATGACTGCGCTGTTCGATCGGGATCGTCACGAGCCGCTGGCCGGCCCCGTGTGGGACGCTGGCGCGGCGCGCGCCGCGATGGAGCGAATCGTCGAGGACGCCCGCAAGGCCTTCGCGCCGGACGGGCTGTGGCCGATCCACCCGGCGGACGCGGAGGACGGCGAGTCGGGCCCGCTCACCTCGCTCTACTTCGGCGCGGCCGGCGTCGTCTGGGCGCTGGACCACCTCGCGCGCGAGGGCGCGGTCGGCCCTGGCCCCACGTTCGCGGAGCACCTCGCCGACATCGAGGTCAGAAACCGCCAGTTCCTGGAGTCCGAGCCTTTGCGCGTGGCCCTGGGCGCCGGGTGGCAGACGCGCTCGTGGCTGCTCGGGGACGCGGGCGTCTTCTTCACGCGATGGAAGGCCGCCGCCGAGGAGGCGGTCCTGCCCGCCCTGGCCGAGGTGATCGCCCGGAATACCCACGATCCGGCGCTGGAGCTGATGTGGGGCGCGCCGGGCACCATGCTGCCGGCCCTTTCGCTCCACCGGTCCACCGGCGCGGCCTGCTGGGCGGATCTCTATCGCGCCGGCGCCCGGGCCCTGGAGGGATCCCTGGCCCACGACGAGCGCCTCGGCGCCGACGTCTGGACGCAGGACCTCTATGGCAGCCGCGTCCGGTACCTCGGGGCGGTGCACGGCCTCGCCGGGAACGCCTGCGCCCTGATCGCCGGGCGCGAGCTCCTGGACCCGGGCGCGTGGAGGTCGCTGTCGTCGCGCCTCGCGCGCACCCTCGAGGCCTCCGCGATCCGGGGGGCGTCCGGGGTCAACTGGCCCGCGTTCGTCGACCAGCCCCCGGACAGGCCGCTGCTCGTGCAGCACTGTCACGGGGCGCCGGGCATGGTGACCGCCCTGGCCGCCCTCGATCAGCCCATCGACGAGCTCCTGAACGGCGGCGGCGAGCTGACCTGGGCCGCCGGCCCGCTGGTCAAGGGCGCCAACCTCTGCCACGGCACGGCCGGCAACGGCTTCGCCTTCCTCAAGCTGTTCGAGCGCACCGGCGACGACCGATGGCTCGCCCGCGCCCGCGCCTTCGCCATGCACGCCGTTCGCCAGAGCGAGGCACAGGCGGAAGAGCTCGGCCGCCGGCGTTACTCCCTGTGGACCGGCGACCTCGGCCTCGCCTGCTTCCTGTGGGAGTGCGTCCGGGCGAGCGCCCGGTTCCCGACCGTGGACGTGCTCTGAACGTCTCCGGATCACGCCGGGATGATCTTCTTCCTCCTCCGCGGCGCGCCCCTCGCGCTCGGCCTGCGCAGGACGCGCCCGCGAAGACCGACCTGGCCCCCGGCGGGAGCGCGATGGCAGGACACGGGCATGGATCCCGGAATGACGCCGTCTCGGGCCGGAAACGGCCTGATCCTGCGATCCGCGCCCGGGCGTTCGAGCTCGCCTGCGCGAGGGCCGAGGTTATAGTGCGCCCCCGCAGCGCAATCGGACCACCCCTCGAAGGTGAAGAGGTGAAGAGGTGAAGAGGAGCCAGGGAGCGCGACAGGGCGCAGCCACCCATCGCGTCGTCGTGGATCACGAGGAGCAGTACGCCGTCTGTCCGGTCGAGCGCGCGATCCCGCGCGGGTGGCGGGAAGCCGGCAAGCAGGGATCCATCATGGAGTGTCTCGCTTATATCGACCAGGCATGGTCCCGCCTGCACGCCCCGGTGGACCCAGGCGCCCCGGCGCAGATCGCCTGATCCGGGGGCGCGCGAATCGGGGGAACCGGAGCCAGGCGGCGGCGCGGCTCGGGCTGTCGCGCCAGGGGCTGCTCGACGAGATGGATCGGGACGGGCGGGAGTGAGCCCGGCCGCGCGCGCGGCGGCGAGCCGGTCATGCGGCGGGAGCCAGCGCGACGGGCGGCTGGCGTATCCATGACACGCGGCGGTGACAGTGTAAGGGGAGCGTGTCAGCGAGGATGTCACGCGCGCGCGACAGCGACGCGCCCGGCGCGTCGATCGCTCGACGCGGACACGCGCGCTCCTCGCCTGATCGCGCCCGATCCGGCGGCCCGTGCCCCTGACACGGGGCAGCGCGGGCGCTGGTCTCGCCGGGGGGGGCGCACGGCACGTGCGTTGCAGTCGCATTTCGACCGTCAACACCACGACCGACGTCCCATCGAGGTCGCGGGAGCGGACGGGCCACGAGAGCGAGGCGCTGCCCTCGGGCTCGCATGTCGCTGACACGAACCCATTCACAGAGGGAGAGAACATGCTCGCACGAAACAGCATCATTCTGAAGTCCGGGTTGGTCTGGCTCACGCTCGCGCTCGCCGCGTGCGTCGCTCACGACGACGGCGGAGGTTCGGACGACACCAGCGGTTCGGAGGCGGAGGCGGTCGGCGTCTCCGACGAGCCCTCCCCCGCGGACAGCCTGCCGGCCGCTGAGGAAGAGATACAGCGCACGGAGCTGGCGACGCTGGAGTTCCCCGATCGACGCAGCATTCGGTTCTCGGTCGACGAGGACGCCCACGCCATCGTCGTGGAAGAGCACGGGCCGGTCGCGGAGGGGGTGGGCATGCCCCTCCTGATGCGCGCGCCCATGAGGGACCTGGACGCCCTGCAGGTCTACATGGCGCTGACCCCCGCGGACCGGGAGGTGCCGCGCGCGCTGTACGAGCTCGGCGTCCCCGAGGGCGCTCGACCGGCCCTCACGCAGCGCGCGCTCGTCGACTCGCTGGCGCCGATGCCGGCGCACGTGGTCAGCTACCGGCTGGTCGACACGGACCAGGACGCGGAGTACATGCCCTCGCTCTGCGGCGCCAACGGCAGTACCGCCTTCCAGGCGCTCTGCAGCACGTCGAACGCGCCCGAGCAATGGTGCGCGTCCGGCAAGCACACCTGGCATGGACGCGAGAGCAGCGGTAATTACAACAAGAGCGAGGGGCTCACCGTCTCGTGTCAGGCGAGCGTGCAGACGACCCATCGGCGGAAGGTCGCCCTCACCTGGTGGGAGAACACCTTCAACATGGACACCGACCAGTACTGGCACTTCACGCGCGTGGAGAACTACGCTCCGGCGTCGAAGTACAAGCGGTACGTTCGCATGGATCGCTACAACCCCACGAGCGTCGACACCTCGGTCTCGTACATTCGCTCCTGGATCGGCTTCCGCAACTGACGCTCGATGAGGCGAGGCCGCGCGCTCCTCGGCCCTGGAGGAGCGCGCGGCGCCCGCCGTGGAGGTCTCGATGAAGGCCAGACGTGCCGCCGGAGCGCTCGCCGCCCTCGCGCTCGTCGGCTGCTCGGGCGACCTCGACCTGGCGCCTCCGCTGCCAGGCGTCGCGCTCGAGGCGGCGGACATGGACCGTGAGCCGGATCGAGCGCACGGGGCGGTGTTCGCCCTTCGACGCAGCGACCCCTCCGGGCCGGCCACGGGCCCGGCGGGTCCCCGGGTGATCTGCTCGGCCGTCTTGCTGTCGCCGGATGTGCTCATGACGGCCCGGCACTGCGTGGCGCGCGTGGAGTCGACCGTCGTGGCGTGCGGTCATTCGCCCTTCGGCGCGCTCCTGCCCGCGGAGGGCCTCGCCGCCTCGAACGAGCCTGTGCCGCGCGAGGACGCGGCCTGGTTCCCCGCGTCGGAGATCGTCGTGCCGGAGGACGGCGACGACGCGTGCGGCTTCGACGTCGCGCTGATCGTGCTCGAGCGACCGGTGCCCGCCGCCGTCGCAACGCCGGCGAGCCCCAATTTCGAGGCGCCGGTGAGCGCCGGCGATGCCGTCACGGTCGTGGGTTACGGGCGATCGGCGGGAGCCGACGCGCCGGCCGTTCGAACGGCGCGCCCGGACCTCGAGGTCGTCTGCGTCGGCGCAGAATGCGGCGATGGCGTCGCCGGCTCGGAGTTCATGACCAGCGGGGGGCCGTGCGAAGGCGACTCCGGGGGCCCCGCGCTGGACGCCTCCGGCCGGGTCGCCGGGATCCTCGCGCGCGGGAGCGACCCGTGCGCCACCCCCATCTTCGCCTCCGTGCCGGCCTGGCAGGAGCTCCTCCTCGATGTCGTCGACCGCGCCGCCGAGTACCGCCGCGACCCCGCGCCCCACGGCGGCGCGGGCAGCAGCGCCGGAGCGGAAGGCTCCGACGATGGGTCGTCGGTCGGGTGCAGCCTCGGCGAGCCTGCGCCGCGGCAAGGTCGCGGCGCGGCGGGATGGAGCCTCGCGTTCTTCGCCGCCGCGGTCGCCGCCCGTGCGCGGCGCCGCGCCGCGCGCGCGCCGCGCGCTCGCTGACCCGGGGGCGCGCGCCGTGGCGCATCGGGGCGTGCTACGTGTCCGGGAACTCGCTCTTTTCGAACTCGAGGAGCCGCGCGAGGTTCGCGGGATCGGTGCGCGACGGCGCGAAGCCGATCCACTGGAGGCCGCTGGCCCTCGCCTTTTCCCAGGTCGCGCGGCATGCCGCGAACCAGTCACGAACGAGCGCGTCCCGGCTCTCCCGGTACTCCTCCGGCCGGTACATCATGGATCGATAGGACTGGAGCATGACGAGCTGCTCGATCGTCGACAAGTCGACGTCGCGCGGCATCTCGTCCGACCAGGCCAGCATTCCCTTGGTCAGCTCGTAGCTCACCTGCGCGTTCGGATCCTCCGTGAGCGCCTCGATCTTCGCCCGGTCGGCGGGCGGAAACAGATCGTTCGAGTCCCTGTCTTGCGGCGGCGACGGGGCATACGACCCCTGCGGCGGCGGAGCGTACGGCCCATGGGCCGGCGGCGCGCCGTGCGCCGGCGGCTGGGCGCCCGGGCGAGGCTGCGCGGCGCCCGCCCGGAGCGGCCGGCCGGGGCTCGCCGCGGCGCGCCGCCGGACGACGCCGCGGAGCGCGTAGTACAGCGCCGCGATGAGCGCCGCGAGCAGCAGCAGCGTGGGGCCCGCGGTCGCGAGGATGACCGCGCTGCCCACCGCGAAGGCCCCCGCGTTCTCGATCCCCTCCCTGGCCGCGCGGGCGATCTTGCCGCCGGCGCCCGCGGCCTCCTCGCCGTGGCGCGCGCTGACCGAGATCTTGACCGTCGCGTACGCGATCTGGCCCTCGAGCAGCCGCTCCTGCGCCTCGATCTGCTCGATCGTCTCGCGCACGCCGCCGAGCTGCTTCTCGACGGCGACCACGTCCGCGAGGCTGCCGGTCCTGTCCGACAGGAGGTCGAGCAGCCGCTTCTCCTGGGCGCGGGCGTTGCGGAGCCGCGCGCCGATGTCCGCGCGCTGCTCGGTCACGTCCTCCGCCTTTCGGCGTCGGCGACCACCTCGCCGATCGCGGCCACCGCGGCGCGGAACGCGCCGACCCTCGCCGAGGGGACCCGCGCCTCGAGCGCCGCGCTGCGGTGCTCTCCGAAGTACACCCGGGCGTCGCTCACGTAGCCGCCGTGCTCCTCGACCGCGGTCCGGAGCCGCTGCATGGCCGGCTCGAACGCGTCGACCTGGATCGTGGTCTCGACGGTGATCCGCATCGCCCGCTGGGCGAGGGGCGGCACCCCGGGCGGCGACGGCTGCGCCTTCAGGGAGTCCTCCTGCGGGGGCCCTCCGCCGGCGGCGCAGGTGCGATGTCCCCTCGCCTCGCTCCCGGACATGGATCGGGATCCGGTTCGCCGTGATCTTCATGAGCGCTCCGTCCAGCTCAGCTCTCGAAGGGGGCGCCCTCCAGGAGGGCGCTGGCGTCGAAGGGCTGAAAACCCGGCACGTAGCGGCGGCCGTAGTCCGAGAGGAAATTGCCGACCGCGGTGTGCGGCTTCCGCTCCACGACGCCGCAGAGGGCGCGCCGGAGCTCCTGCTTCATCTCGAGCCGCGGATAGGCCCTCAGGATCTCCTCGACCGCGCCGCGCGGCAGCGCCTCGAGCCCGACGCCGCCGTAATCGATCGTGATCCCGAGATGGGCGACGGCGACCTCCGGCTCCTTGTGCGGGGCGATGCCCAGGCTGGTGTGCAGCGCGATGGCGTCCCACACGAGGGACGCCTTCTCCCGGGGCAGGCCGCGGCCCTCGAGAAAGGCCCGGGCGGCGTTGGCGCCGTCGACCTCGAAGCGCTCGGGGCCGGCGAAGCGCTCGGTCAGGCCGAGGTCGTGCAGCACCACGGAGAGGTAGAGCAGCTCGCGGTCGCAGGCGACGCCGCGCTGCCGGGCCGCGAGCTCGCCGAAGTAGTACGAGCGCATCACGTGGTGGAAGAGGTAAGGGGCCGAGACCTCGCGCGCGAGCGCGGTCGCGTCCTGGGCAAGGCGCGTGTCGGGGGCGTGGATTCCGGCGATCCGTGTGGTCATGGCGTGGGCTCCTGTCTGCCGGCGAAGGCCGAGCGAGAGGAGGGTGCGCGCTCGCCGGCCGGGCGCCCTGCCGAGCTGCGGTCATTTCCTGCCACGCCCGCGGGCGCTCCCGGAGAAGCGCTCCCGGTACTCGAGCGGCCCCACGCCGAGCCGGCGCAGGAAGGCGCGGCGCAGGTTCTGCTCGTCGCCGAAGCCGCACTGGTGGGCGATCCGCTTGAGCGGGAGGTCCGTGCCGGCGACGGCCTGGCAGGCGGCCTCGAGGCGCATGGCCGCGACCACCTTCGCCGGCGTCTGCCCGAGCGCGGCCGTGTACGCGCGCGCGAAGGTGCGCGGGCTCATCCCCGCCTGCGCGGCCAGGCGCTCGACGCGGAGATCGCCGGCGAGGCGGTCCGCCATCCAGGCATGCAGGTCGGCGAAGGTGCCGCCCTCGGCGGCCTGCGCCGCGAGCGGCGCGCTGAACTGCGACTGCCCGCCAGGCCGCTTGAGGAACACGACGAGCTGCCGGGCGACCGCCATCGCCGCGCGGTGCCCGAGGTCCTCCTCGACGAGCGCGAGGGCGAGGTCGATGCCGGCGGAGATGCCGGCCGAGGTCCAGATCGAGCCGTCGCGCAGGTAGATGGAGTCCGCGTCGACGCGGACGCGCGGGTGGCGCTCCGCGAGGAGCGGCGCGGAGCGCCAGTGGGTCGCCGCGCGGCGACCGTCGAGCAGGCCCGCGGCGGCGAGGAGGAAGGCGCCCGTGCACACGGCGCAGGTGCGGCGCACGCGCGGCGCGCGGCGGGCGAGCCAGGCGACGAGATCCGGCGGCACGGCCGGGGCCTCCGGCGGCCCGCTGCCCGGCACGATCAGGGTGTCGATGGCCTCGTCGTCGAGCGCCGCGAGCGGCTCGGCGCAGGCCGCGAGCCCGGTCGTGGTGCGCACCGGCCCGCCGGCCGCCGAGGCGACGATCGCGCGGTACGGCGGAGGAGCGCCCGGCGCGCGCAAGGTGGTCGCCACGGTGAAGGCCTCGAGCGGTCCGGCGAGATCGAGCAGCGCGACGCCCTCGAAGGCGAGCAGGACGACGAGGCGGGGCTGGGTGAAGCTCGCTGTCATGACTGGCACGATGGGACAGGTAGATAGATCAAGGCGGGCCAGGCGGGGGCGGCGGCCATCTGGCGCCGCGCCCAGCGGGGCCGGCCTCTGGTAGCCGCCGCCGCGCCGCCGACCGACCGGCGGAGACGAACGGAGAAAGAGACACCACCATGGCCATCGTTCTTTACCACCACCCGTTTTCACGCGCCGCCAACACGGTGTGGATGCTCGAGGAGGTCGGCGTCGAGTACGAGCTCAAGCTCGTCGACATCATGGCCGGCGACCAGAAGAAGGAGGACGTCACGAAGCTCAATCCGATGGGCAAGCTGCCCTTGCTCGTCGACGGCGCCACCGTCGTCACCGAATCCGCGGCGATCGGCCTCTATCTCGCGGTTTGTTATGCCCCGGGCCGCCTCGCGCCGAAGCTCGACGACGCGGCGCGCGGCACCTATTTTCGCTGGTCGCTCTTCGCCCCCTCGGTCATCGAGCCCGGCTCGATGGGCCAAGGCCGGCAACTGGGAGTTTCGCGCCGGCTCCGCCGGTTGGGGCAACTACGACGACATGATCGCGACGATGGAATCGGCCATCTCTGGCCGTGACTCCGTCCTCGGCGAGGCGTTCTCGATGGCCGACGTCATCTTCGGCGGCACCATCGCGTCCATGCTCGATTTCAAGATGCTCGAGCCGCGCCCGAGCTTCGCCGGATATGCCGAGCGGGCCAAAGCCCGCCCGGCGTACGCGAAGAGCGCGGCGCGCAACAAAGCCGTGATGGGCTCCCGCCGCGGCGGTCGACCCTGCCCCCATTGCCACCGGCCCAGGCGGCGGCTACCAGACACCCGGCCCTCCGGGGCGAGGCAGGAGGTCTCTCGCCCGTGGCGCAGCGGGTCAGGGCGAGCAGGAGCGAGAGGCGGGCGGAGCAACGGAGCAGCGACATCCGACCACCGCAAGACGCGGCGCGGTCCGGCGCGATCACGGCACAACGAGGTCTCCGGCCCGGCGCGGCGCGACCTCGTAGGTCTCCTCGTACTGCGCGGCGAGGCCGGTCACCTCGATGACCTGATCGACGGTGAGCGACGCCATGTCGATGATCGGTTGACCCTCCACGAGGTGCACGTAGACCTGGACCTCGCCCGAGCCGTCGTCGATGTACACCTGGAACCCGTAGGGCTGTTCGTCCACCACGGCCCTGGTCACGCTGCCGCTCACGCGCACCAGCAGGCCCTCGATCGGCTCTCCGACGTCGCCGGTCGTCACGTCCCTCGGCTCGACGGGTTCCGTTCCATCGAGCGCCGCGACCGAGGCTGCCTCGGTGTTCAGCACCGTCTGCTCGGCCGTCTGACCGAGCCGCCCCGAGACGCGCACGCGGCGATCGAGGTCGAGATCGAGCGCGTCGGGCAGGCTCACGTAGATGCCCCCGGTGGTGTCCTGCAGGGCGAAGCCCTGGTCTCCGGTCGCCGAGTTGAACGTGCCGGGCGCGACGGTCACGACCCCCTCGACCGTCGCCACGGAGCCCTCGGCCAGGCCGCGGGCCTCGGCGACCGTGACGACGGCCTCCTGTTCCGGAGAGGCTGGCTCTCCGCTGGAGCCGCAGCCAGCAGTCGCGAGGATCCAGGTGGCGGCGGCGATCGCGACGGGCTTGCGGGCCGAGAGGTGTCTACGCATCCGTGGTCCCTAACGCCGGTACGCGCAGGGGACAACGATGGCGGAAGCGATGGCGACGAGAGCATCGTGGACCGAGCGGGTGGACCGATGGGCGAGAAGCGGGTTCGCAACCTGCAGCACGCTCCCAACCGAGACGGGCGGGTCGCGCCCGCCTGGCGGCAAGCGCAAGCCGACTGGGCGTCGCGACCTACGCGAGGCCGACCTCCCGGAAAAAACGCATCGAGCTGACCGACCCGCTGCTCGAGGGCTCCGCCCCGAGGATCGGCTGGGAGGAGAGCTGTCAGCTCGCCTGGCGGCGCCCGAGCCTCGTCCGCATGGTCATCGCCCGCGCCACGTACCGCGACGCCGGCGCGGCGGACACTGCCGAGCCGACGATCGTGACCGCACCGCTGCCGCCGCAGATCCTGCCGCGCGCGCTCGCGACACCTTCGCTCCTGGCGCACATCCTCAGCGACAAGTTCTGCGACGGCCCGCCGTTCCATCGCCAGGAGTGGTAGACTCGCCGCATGGGACTCTTGACCTTCAGCATCAACGTCACCCTGGACGGCTGCGTCGACCACCAGGAGGGAATCGCCGACGACGAGACACACGCCTTCTTCACCCGCCTCATGGACGAGGGCGGGGCGATGCTGTGGGGCCGCGTCACCTACGAGATGATGGAGAGCTACTGGCCGGCGGTCGCCCGCGGCGACGAGGAGGCGCCGCCGGTGATGCGCGCGTGGGCGGTCAAGCTGGAGGCCAAGCCGAAGTACGTGGTGTCGTCGACGCGAAAGGACTTCCCGTGGACCAACAGCCACCATATCGCCGGCGACCTGCGCTCGGGCGTGCAGAAGCTCAAGGACGCGACCCCGGCCGGCGTGCTCCTCGGGAGCGGCAAGCTCGCGACCGAGCTGGACCAGCTGGATCTGATCGACGAGTACAAGTTCCTCGTCCACCCCAGGATTGCCGGCCACGGCCCGACCCTGTACCAGAGCGGGCTGCCCAGCACGCGACGGCTCGAGCTGGTCTCGGCGAAGCCGCTCCGCAGCGGCGCGGTCGCCATGCACTACCGGCGCGCGCGCTGACTCGGAGCAGCCCCATTGCGCCCAGCTCGCGGGCCAGCGCGTCGTCGGGAGCCTTCTCGCCGCGCAACACGGCGTACCCGCTGCACGAGCCCCGTCTTGAGCATGACCGGCTGAGCGGTGCAGGGTGCAGGGGATGGCGGATGCAGCTACGTGGAAGAATGGTGTGCGTGCTCGAGCCGCTGGGCGCCTGGGCGGTGAGCCGGTACGCCGATGTCATCGCCGTCCTCAAGAGCCCTCAAAAATTCTCGTCCGCTGGCAACGTCGACGCCTTTCACCCGCCTTGGCTCTCGAGGCAGCCGGGGGCGCACTCCCTGCTCTCCATGGACCCGCCGGAGCACACGAAGCTCCGGAACCTCGTCAGCCGGGCCCTGGGTCCCGGGATCATCACGAGCATCGAGCCCAGGGTCCGCTCCATCGCCGAGCGCCTCACCGACGCCCTCCAGTCCAGGGGTGAGTCCGATTTCCTCGCCGACTACGCCGTCCCGATGACAGCGGGTGTCATCGGCGAGCTCCTCACCCTGGATCCTTCCCTCCACGCCAATTTCAAGCGGTGGGCGGACGACATGCTCAGCGTCACGCCCGTCCCGCAGAGCCCCGAGCATGCCGAGCGCGTGCGCGCGTCCGTCGCCGCGATGGAGCGCTACCTCGGGGACGTCCTCGACGCGCGGCGGCGAGCGCCCGGCGACGATCTCGTGAGCGCGCTCCTCCAGGCCGAGATCGACGGCCACAAGCTCACCCCGGAAGAGCTCATGTCCTTCGTCTTCGTCCTGGTTCCAGCGGGGTTCGACACCACATCCACGTTGATCAGCAAATCGATCATCACCCTCGCCAAGCGCCCCGCGGACACGGAGCGGCTGCGCGAAAACCCGGCGCTCATCCCTCGATTCATCGAAGAAATGCTCCGGTGGGACCCGCCTACCCATAACCTCTTCCGCAAGGCGATGCCCGGAGCGGAGGTGGGCGGCGTCAAGGTGCCCGCCGGCGCTCCAGTGACCGTCATCCTCGCGTCCGCCAACCGCGACGAGGCCGCGTTCCCCTACCCCGACGAGTTCAATATGGACCGCGATGTGCCAAAGACCGGGACGGGGGCGTCGGTCGCGTTCGGGCACGGCGTCCATTTCTGCGTCGCCCACCTCCTCGCGCGCCTGGAGGCGAGGGTGGCGCTCGAGTCCTTGCTCGCTCGATTCAAGCGAATCGATCTGGTCGACCCCACCATTGAGTGGAGCACGATGGTCTTCGTGCGAACCCCATCGCGGCTGCCGGTCCGCGGCGTCTTGCCCTGATCGAGGACCTCCTGGTTCGGGCACCGCTCCGAGCCGGGGCGAGCCGAGCGCTGCGAGCTCGGGGGTGGTCGACCTGGCGGATCGCCGCGGGCGGCGGATCGGCGTCGACATCCGCAATGTGAGCGTTCACGATGAGACCTCATTCTTAGCGCTTTCCCCTGTGCTCCATCCACGCGTAGCTACCGCGTCGCCGCTTGATCGATTCGCGTAGGCAAACATGCCCGTGCCGCCGGAGGTAACGGAGCATCCGCCCGACGGCGTGCTCATCGCCGAGCTCCCGGCGGGGAGCCCTCCGGCGCGGGCGGCGGCGGCGCAGGCGACGCCGCGCCCTCGCGCTGACCGACGCGGGCGAGGCCTTCTACCGCCACGCGCGCCTCGTGCGCGTAGGCGCATAGGTAAGAGAAGCCGGATCGCTGCGCGAAGGTTTGCGCCGAGCGCCACCTCGGCGATGATGTCGACGCCGCCCGGGGCAACCTTGCGGATCTCGGCGGCCGGGTCGCCCTCGCGATAGTTGATCACGTGGTGGGCGCCGGCGGCGGTGGCCAGCCGGGCCTTCTCCGGGCCGCTGATCGTGCTGATCACGGTGGCGCCGGCCCACCGGGCGAGCTGGATCACCGCGTGCCCGACCGCCCCGGCCCCGCCCGCGGCGAGCACCACCCTGCCGTCGAGCGCCCCGGGCCGCAGACGGCGCGGCCCGTCCTCGGCGACGGTGAGCGCGCGCTGCGCGGTGAGCGCGGGGACGCCGAGGGAAGCGCCGACATCGAAGCTGGCCTCGTCGGGCAGCGGCACGGCCCGCTCGGCGGGCACGACGGTGAGCTCAGCGGCGGTGCCGGTGGGCCGCCCGGCGGCGGCCATGAACAGCCAGACCCGCTGACCGACCCGGCTCGGGTCGACCCCCTCTCCGATGGCATCGATCACGCCGGCGCCGTCGAGGTGCGGGGTGACCTCGGAGAACTGCTTGGGGGGGGCGGCGCCGGAGCGGGCCTGCCAGTCGGTCGGGTTGACGCCGGACACGGCGACCCGGACGCGAACCTCGCCTGGGCCGGGCGCGGGCAGGTCACGGTCGACGCGCTGAAGAACGTCGGGGCCGCCGTTTTCGCGGTAGATGATGGCCTTCATGAACCGTCCTTGGAGCCTGGTAAGTAAGGGTTCCCCGGCGCGGCCGGGAGTTCCGTCAGGGTATCCGGCGCGCTGAGTGATTCGGATCGCTCAGCGCGCCGCGTACTTCATGACGAACGGGGGGTACCGATCGCCGACGATCGCGCCCGGCGCGAACGCGGCGTCGAGCTGCGCGAGCTCGTCCGGGGAGACGCGCACGTCGAGCGCCGGGAGGTTCTCGTCGAGCCGGGCGCGCCGGCGGATGCCGACGAGCGGCACGATGTCGTCGCCGCGTGTGCGCAGCCACGCGATGGCCAGCTGGGCTGGCGTGCAGCGCTTCCGGGCGGCCAGGTCGACGAGCGGGCGGGCGGCGCGGACATTCTGCTCCAGCGCGTGTCCTTCCATCCGCGGCGCCACGAAGTGCGCGCCAGGGCTCGGCGCCGTCGCGCCGCTGAGCAGCCCGTCGGCGAGCACGCGGTAGGCGACGATGCCGATCCCGAGCTCGCGCGCGGTCGGCAAGATCTCTGCTTCGATGAAGCGGCACGCGAGCGAGTACTCGATCTCGAGCGCGGTGATGGGGTGCACGGCGTGCGCGCGGCGCAGGAGATCGGCGCCGACCTCGGACACGCCGACGTGACGGACCTTGCCCTCGCGCACGAGGTCGGCGATGGCGCCGATCGTCTCCTCGAAGGGCACGTCGGGATCGGGCCGCCCGGGCTGGTAGAGGTCGATCTCGTCGACGCCGAGGCGCTGGAGCGAGTAGGCCGCGAACGTCTTCACCGTGGCCGGGCGGCCGTCCATCCCGAGGAACTTCCCGCCCGGGGTACGCAGCATGCCGAACTTCACGCTCACGAAGGCCCGGTCGCGCCGGCCCTGGATGGCGCGTCCGATGAGCGCCTCGTTGTGCCCCATGCCGTAGAAGTCGGCGGTGTCGAGGAGGTTCATCCCGGCGTCGAGCGCCGCCTGGATCGTGGCGATGCTCTCGGCGTCGCTGCCTTCGCCGCGGCTGGGCGACATCCCGCCGCAGCCGAGGCCCAGCGCGCCGACGAGCGGGCCATCCTTGCCGAGATGCGTGCGCGGTACCATGGGCATCGTTCGAGCCATCAATCGACCCTCCTATGTTAGAGCGAACGCTCTATCAATGGTTCGCCGCATGCGCACAGTCAACCCCGACCAGCACGAAAAGAAGCGTCGCGAGCTCCTCCGCGCCGCCCAGCGCCGCTTCGCCGCCGAGGGCGTGCAGGCCTCCATCGCGAGCATCTGCGCCGAGGCGGGCGTCAGCCCTGGGCACCTCTACCACTACTTCCCGAGCAAGGAGGCCATCCTCGAGGGCCTCTTCCAGCTCGTGCTCGACGAGGCGGCCACGCACCTGTCGGGTGACGTGCAGGACGCGCGCGACCTCCCCGCGCTCGTGGCCGACCTCTACAGCAGCGGCAAGGGGCCGTCCCTCCTCTTCGACCTGCTCGCGGAGTCGCAGCGCAACGCGGCGATCGCGGAGCGGCTCCGGCGCCACAGCGCCGAGATGAAGCAGCTCCTCGCGAGCGCGATCGCGCGCGGACAGGCCGCCGGCCTCGTCGACGACACGCTGTCGGCGCCGGACCTCGCGACCCTGCTGCTCGCCGTGCTGGACGGCAGCAAGGCGATGCGGCTGCGCGATCCAGCGGTCGACCGCGGCCACGCGCGCGAGATGCTGCTCGCGCTCGTGTCGCGCGTGCTCGGCACGTCCGGTGGTCGGCCGGATGCAGGCGTGGGGCGGCGACGAGCATGAGATCCGGGGGAGACATCGGGCTTCGCGGCCGCTTCTGGTGTCGGTGACGTGCGAGGCCGCGCTGCGGGAGGGAGCGGCTCCCCTCCCTCACCCCCTGCGCCCGCGACTCCCTGGGCGACCGAGCGTGCGCTGGCGGTTTTCGGCTGGATGCGCAGGGCCGCAGCGCGCGGGCGGCGGGGCGCTGCGCATGGCGAGGGCCTACTCGGACTCGGCGAGGGCCTACAAGATCTTGAGCGTTCCCCAGACGACCAGCCCTGCCGCTTGAGCCGTGCGTCGTGCCAGCGCATCGTCGAGGAGAATCACACGGGATGGATGTTCCAGAGCCAGGGCCATGGCTGCAAGCTCTCCCGCTCCCAGGTCGAGCGCGAGCCATTCCGACGGCTTGGATCTGGGGTCGACGATCTTCACCCACCCGTGAGTGCTCAGCGTGGGGACCTCGACTCCCTTGCGTCGCCCCTCCTTCCAGAAGCGTCTCTGCGAGACGTGCGCGCTCCGCGACGGGCAGCTTCAGGGCTTCGGCTTCCAGCTCGGGAAGGTCCACGGGGGGATTGTACCGCGCAGCTCGGAGGCTGCCCAGGCGCGCTCCCCCATCGGGCATGCGCGTCTCGCGGACGCGGTCGTGGGGGGTCGAGCGCGGCGATCCAGAGCTCCTCGTGGACGAGGGGAGCGAGCCTCGGGCCGAAGTACCGCGCCACGCGGGCGGCGTCGGTGAGGAGCGCGCCCCGGTGCGCGCGGGCGGCGTGGGCGCGGCGGCCGAGCTCGAAGGCGGCGGCGAGCCGGGTGGCGTCGAGGAGGGCGATCTGCGGATCGGCGCTCAGCTCCGTCGCCGTTCGTCGAGCGTGGCGCGGAGCACCTGGAGCATGATCTGATCCTTGGGTCGGGTAAGCTTCTCCTTGATCGCGATGAGCCGTTCGAGCGTGATGACGCGTATCGGAATTCCACCGAGATCCAGCTCTTCGCTGTCGGCCAAGAGCTCCTCGTACGACGTCCCTTCCTCGATTGTGCCCAGAAGATCGAGCGTTCCCATGTTGGTCGCCAGCAGCTGGTGCCCAGTGGAGGCCAGATGAGAGGCGGTCGGTGAAAGCCTCCTCTGGAGATCGACCCGGTAGACGGCTTCGAGCTCACGCAGCGCACCAAGCAGCCGTTCGATATTGTCCGGGGTGCGAGCGTGTACGACGTCGAGATCGAACGTGTTGATGGGGGCTCCCTGGATCACGGCGGCAACGCCACCGACGACAATGAAGTCGACTTGATGCCGGGCGAGCACTCCGAGGAGCTCAGCGATCTTCGTCGGAGCGGGCATGCGGTTCTCGCGCACGCCTGCTCTCGCGGGCGAGCGTGACGAAGTCGATGTGGGCCTGGAGGGTGGCGACCCGCTCTGCTGGCGTGAGGCTCAGCATCCAGCGGATGAGCGTGAGGTCGACGCCGTCCTCATTGTAGACCGGATGTACCGCTTCAGGATCGACCATCTTGCGTGGAGCGTATCACGCACGGAT
Source organism: Sorangium cellulosum (assembly GCF_004135735.1). Classification (GTDB taxonomy): domain Bacteria; phylum Myxococcota_A; class Polyangia; order Polyangiales; family Polyangiaceae; genus Sorangium; species Sorangium cellulosum_F. Next base: position 4,368,144 of record NZ_CP012670.1, read on the forward strand.
GCGACGGACGAGCCCCCGCATCGCGCAACGCCACGTCGAGCGCGGAGACGGCCTCCGTCGAGCTGCTCATGACGTCACGCGGCGTCGGCCGGCACGTGGCCGAACAGCCGGCGCGCGCAGTCGTGCCCGTACAGCCTCACCGTGAGGCGAACGCGAAGCTCGTGGTCGTCCGCCCCTGGGTGGCGAGCGCGGATGCTCGCGAGCGCGAGCTCACGGACCGCCTGGCTCAGCCGCATCGCTGCCTCGAGCCGCTTCTCCGGAGGCATGCGCCGGAGCAGCTCGTGGTAGCGTGCGTCCGCTTGCGGCGAGGTGTCGACCATCGACATACAGCATGAGTTTGACAGAAATCGCGCGCACGGGAAGGGCTCGCCGCTGGTCCCTCGCGAGCCAGGGTGTCGTTCCGGCGGGGTGCCCTCCCTCGCCCCACGCTCGCTCCCGGCTGACGTCCGAGCTCCTTGCCAGATCCAGCGGAGCCGGCCTCCCATCCTCCTGCCGCGCAGGAGCGCACGCGTCGCCCGAAGTCGGCCTTGAATTACCCGTGAGCCCGCCGATGATCACGAAATCGACATGCTCACCGCTGAGCGCTCAACGACGCGCCGAAAGTCGGTGACCATGGGCTGCCTTCGCTTCCTCGATGACCTCCAGTGCCTTCCGCATCCGCTCGAGCATGGCACCCACTGCGGGCCGGCTGTCGTCGCCCTGAGCGTTACCCCCGTCGCAGTCCTCCTGCCTTGGACGTCGCGGCCGGAAGCGACGCCGTGGCGGCGATCTTCTTCGGGGGTCGGAGCGCGCGGGGGGTCCACGTGCTCCAGCGCCTCGTGCCGCTGCCGGTCGCGTCGCCGCCGGAGGCTCGGGGAGCTGCCGGCCGGGGCGGTGAGCTGGAGGCTGGATGCGCAGGGGCGCAGCGCGCCTGCGACCGGGCGGGGCGCAGCACCCCGCGCGGGCCTCCTCGTGGACGGCGGCGTAGCGGCCGCTGGGCGTGACGATGACGTGGGCGGTGAGCGGGACGTGCAGCTCCGAGCCGAGGTGGCGCAGCTCCAGGGTCATCGCTTCGTCCTCGCGGGTCGGCGCCGGGTCGCCGCTGGGGTGGTTTGGGCCAGGACGAAGCTGTGGGCGGCCATGTCCAGCGCCGTGCGCAGGACGGTGGAGCGGCCGACGCAGGGGGCGTCATCGGAACCGCGGGCGAGCAGGCGCGTCTCACGGACGCGGCCGTGGGTGTCGAGCACCACCGCACTCCGACGCGAGATCCCCACCGAGCCGGAGCCGCCGAGCTAGAGCGTCGCTGTAGTCGCAGGCGGCGCTTGCGGTCACCACGGCCCCGGCTCGGCTGGATGGACGGCGCGCCGCTCGTTCTCGACCGCGAGGGCCGTGTGCTGTGTCGTCGCGGTACCTCGTGGTATCTTGCGGCTCATGCAACGAGCCATCCAGAGCCCGCCGCCCGGCTTCGACGACCTCACCGTGCACGAGCAGATCGAGTACGTCCAGGCGCTCTGGGAGCGGATCGCGGCGAGGGAGGACGAGGTGCCGGTACCCGAGTGGCACAAGGCCGAGCTCGATCGCCGGCTCGCCGAGGTCGAGGCCGCACCGGACGCTGGCCGCTCCTGGGAACAGGTCGAGGCCGACCTCCGTACGCGCCTCTCCACGCGTCGATGAGCCGGCTCCTCGTTCTCCCGTCTGCAGAGCTGGACATCCGGGAGACAGCGGACTGGTACGAGGGCGAGGGGGACGGGCTGGGCGGACAGTTCGTCGATGAGCTACGGCACATCGTGCGCCGGATCAGCGACCTCCCGTCGCAGTTCCCCGATGTCGGGCGGGGTGGTGTCCGGCGCGCGCTGCTCAAGCGGTTCCCCTATGCGGTCTACTTCCTGCTCCGTGGTGAAGGAAACGAGCGGGCGGTGGTCATCCTCGCCGTACTCCATCAGCGGCGTAGCCCGTCTGTCTGGAAGAAACGCATTCGAAGCGAAGGTACAACGGGCTAACCTGGCCCTGGTGTCTGCGGGCACTTCGCGCGCGCAGCACACTGCCAGGGCGTTCGCGATGTCGCTGAACCCATGCTGAGAGCTGGCCGAGCGATGCTCCAGGGTTGACCCCGCAGGCTTCGACGATGGCCGTTTCAGCATGGAATGATGGCCGACCCATCATTCCATGCTGAAACGGCCATCATCGACCTTGAAGCCGCCAGGGGGAGTCCACGGCCCCTCGAACGACGACGAAGAAGCGCTCGAGTCCCCTGCGATGTCGAGCGGCACCAGGCCGGCCAGGCCGCCGATCCCCGCGAGGTGGCCGGACATGCTGGGCGTGATGCTCTCGCCGCCGTGGAGGCCCGAGCAGACGGCGCGAATGCGCAAAACGGCGCTGCCCGGGGTTGGGGCATCCTGGACGACGTGGCGGCGCTGCTCGCGGAGGACGCCGGCACGCTCCACCTGAAGGACGTCACGCCCGAGGCGCCGTGACCGACCGAGGTTGGGGTGACCAGGCCACAGCCGGTGGCTCCACGTGGTCCAGCTCGTCGTGCGTCTGCCGGAGCTCGCGGAGCTCCCGGTCAAGACGGTCCGCTGAAGGCTGGCTGCTGGATGCGGATGGGGCGCAGCGCGCCGGCGGCGGGGCGCAGCGCGCCGCGAGGGCGCGCCGCGAGGGCAACCTCGTGGACGGCGGCGTAGCGGCCGCTGGGCGTGACGATGACGTGGGCCTTGAGCGGGACGTGCAGCTCCGAGCCGAGGTGGCGCAGCTCCAGGGTCATCGCTTCGTCCGCGTGGGTCGGCGTCGGGTCGCCGCTGGGGTGGTTGTGGACGAGGACGAAGCTGTGGGCGGCCATGTCCAGCGCCGTGCGCAGGACGGTGGAGCGGCCGACGTAGAGACCGTCGTCGGAACCGCGGGCGAGCAGGCGCGTCTCGCGGACACGGCCGTGGACGTCGAGCGCCGCGATCCAGAGCTCCTCGTGGACCAGGGAGGCGAGCCTCGGGCCGAAGTACCGCGCCACGCGGGCGGCGTCGGTGAGGAGCGCGCCCCGGCGCGCGCGGGCGGCGTGGGTGCGGCGGCCGAGCTCGAAGGCGGCGGCGAGCCGGGTCGCGTCGAACAGCGCGATCTGGGTGCGCTCGGCCAGCGCCGCGGGCGAGAGGCGACCGAGCGAGGCGAGAGCGGCCGTGCCGAGGAGGCGCGGGCCGACGCCGGGCAGGCCGAGCACCATCTCGAGGAGGGCGGCCTCGGTCGCGGTCGGCAGCTCGGCCGCCGTCTCGACGGGGGCGTCGACGGGGGCGCGGCTCATCGGGCGCATCGGGGCCACCTCCGAGAGCGGGTGAGGGCGCGGGCGAAGAGGCGGCGCGCGAGGCGGAGGCGGGTGGCGACCGTGGGGCGCGGGAGCGCGAGCGAGGCGGCGATCTCGAGCGAGGAAAGGTCGGTGGCGGCGAGCGACAGGATCTCGCGCAGCTCGGGGCGGAGACGGTGGAAGGCGCGGAGCAGGCCGCGGGCGACGAGGCGGGCCTCGGGAGAGGGGGCGGCGAAGGCGGAGAGGCGGTCCGGGTCGACCGCGGGGAGCTCGTGGCGGCGGTGGGCCTTGTCGCGGTCGTGCGAGGCCTGCCGCGCGGCGATGCCGGCGAGCCAGCGGCGGAGGGCGTCGGCGGGAGGAAGCGCGGGGGACGGGCGGAAGCGGCCGGCGCGCAGGCTGCGCCAGGCGCCGAGGAGGGTGTCCTGGGTGAGGTCGTCGAGATCGGCGGGGAGAACGCCGCGGGCGCGGAGGGTGCTGCGGATGAGCGGGCGCTGTTCAAGGAGCGCGGTGGGGTCGAGGTAGAGGGCGGGGTGCGCGGCGGGAGACCCGCGCCTACCGGCCCATTGCCCGAGCGGGCGTTGAGCGCCGGAGCGGACGCGGCGGCGGGAGGGCGGATCGATCTCTTGGCCCTGTTCAGGGCGTGAACGGTCGGGCTTCTGCCGCGGCGCGAAGCGCCGCCGGCAGCAAGCCCTCGTTAGGCGTCCTCCCTCAATCCACGGCGACGTGCGACATCACTTGCAAGGAATTCCAAGGGCCACAACGAACGTATCATCCATTGCCCGCCAGCAACGGTCCTTGGAACCCATTCAGTTCCTTTCATGTGGACCAGACGAAGTCGAATTTCTGAACTGGTCTCCGCATCGCCAGCGATCACTGACACCCATGCAGCGGACGGCCCGGAATCCTCGACCGATGTTATTGTTAGGCCCTCGGGAGCGGCACCTATGTTTTTTTTGAGCCTTCCTGGGAGCCCCTTTGAATCCTTTAAGGAGTCATAACTCATCTGGGCGATGAGTCCGTACTGGCCTTTGGACCATGCCCGCAGAATAGCGTCAGCTGCCCCCTCCGGCGTGCCGGCCTCGAACCTGCGGGCAGACACGACTCCAGCTAGTTCGCGCTCCGAACGTGGCGACCAGCCCGTAAGGCTGCTCGCAATTACGGCCAGCTCCTGACGAGTTGCCGCTGATTTCTGAATTACCTCGAGGAGCGGCGGCGGCGGCAGGTCCGGAGGGGCAAGGTACTCATGGGCATATTGGCCAAAGGCAACAAGGGCTGCCCACGCCTTTGCGGCCACAACCTTGTTAGCGTAACCGAGGTCGGTGCCGTGCATAATCCCGTGCCGGTACGGTATATCGACACGATCAGATCGAGTCAATTTTCGCGGTGCGCTCATCGTCTTCATCAGTGCCGCGAAGCCCGGACCGATTTCTAAGAAGGACTCCCTTGATGTAGTCTGTAGCGATATTCGGAATGGTCCCGCGCCGGTAAGGTCTTTTGCTGCGCCGTCTAGAAGCGACAGCACCACAGGAACGCAAGCGTGGTATCGGCCGGCTTCGTAGTCCTCAAGCGCAAGCGCAGCAAGTGGTGTCCGATTCTCAAAGCATTTGAGTCGGCTCAGTTTGGTTAGCTCTATCCGTATTCTTGCTGGTACCCACGACGCCGCGAGTATCTCGTCGGCTTCGCGCCAGTGATCCGCGTCGGCTTCGGCGAGAGCGGCCCGAGCGGCATCGTTGTTGATAGCGCCACAAGCAATCCACCCGCGGTCTGCGAAGGTGGCGTTGAACCGATCAGCGACCTCAAGCAATTCCTCACCTATCCGGATTGCATCGTCGAGGGTTTCTCCTGGAATTCTCACGCCAAAGATACGCAGCACTGGTGACAAGCCGCGCGCAAGCCTTGCAAACGTGATCATGGCGCGAAGCTCTTGGCGATTCTTCGGGGAACCCACGGTCGTCCGACAGTTGTACCACAAGCGGCCGCGCGCGCCTAACGATTTGGCGATGAGCCGCGCGGTGGGCAGGCTAGCTTCGCTCGCCAGCCCACCGCGTCGGTCTCCATCGCTGAGTTGGGCGGCGCAGAGAACCGTTGCGCTGCGACAGGCATCGGTCACGAAGAACCTCGCCGCATTCCGCCACCCCAGCCGCCGCCCATGCTCAACGCGACTATCGAGAGCAGCGCTCACACGAAGATCTTCCTCGGTGGAAGGCACTGCCGTTGATGACGCTGGTCACCCCGACGAAGCTCCCGTCCTTCCGGTCGAACACGGAGGCGTCCTTTGCTTTCTTGCCTTCTTCATCAACCGCAACAATGTAGTGACTGCGATCGAAGTTCTCCGCGCCCAGCGCTTCCGCGTACCGACGGTCGTGCCCGTGCATGATGACGAACGCGGGCCAAGTCACGCCGTGTGCAGCCAATTGGCGCGCGACGGCAGCGATGGTCTTGTCCCATGGTTCGCGGTCCCTACACTCTTCGCAATTTTCGGCTCCGACGTTTCGTGACCGTTCGATCTTCATCTTCACTCCGTTTAGCGTTGCGCCGAGCGATCTCGTTCATATTCCGTTCACGGTCGCATCCCGCGTCGGAACTACCTAAAGTGCTTAAGGCGCGCCTGTGCGCGATCGTCAGCAGCAGCGGCTGGTTGGGCGGCATGGTCGCGGGGGGGGGCAGGTGCGGACGAGCGTACGCCGAGCGGGCGCGGCCGAAAGGGCAACGATGAGGTGGGACCCTCCACCACGCGCTCGCGGCCCCGCTCGCGCAGATGGTGGTGAACGAGGGCAGCCGGAGCCGCCGGCGCAGCCGGCACCGACCTCCTTGAGGACGTCGCAGCGTGCGCTCCGCGGCGCAGCGCGGTAGCATGGCACCATGCTCTCGCGTGACGACATCCGCCGCGCTCTCGTGGCGCTCGCCGACGAGCTCGCGGACATGTCTACGCGCTGCGAGATCGTGGTCGTCGGCGGTGCGGCCGTCGTGTTGCTGTACGGCGCCCGCGAGGCCACGAAGGACGTCGATGCCCTGATCCTGAGCCGCATCGATCCGGCGCTCGTCCGCAAGGCCGTCCAGCGAGTCGCGGACTCCCTCGGTCTCCCCGACGACTGGCTGAACGACGCCGCGAAGGGGTATGTCCACGGCCTCGCGCTCGGCGAGGTCCTTGTCGACGAGCCGGCGCTTCTGGTGCGCGCGCTGGCGCCCCACCAGCTCCTCGCCATGAAGCTGTCCGCGTGGCGGGACGACGTGGACATCGACGACGCGCGCCTCCTTCTCGCGAAGCTCTCCGCCGATCGGGACGAGGTGTGGCGGCTCGTCGAGCCCCACCTTGTTCCCGGACGCGAGATGAAGGCGTACTATGCCTTCTGTGATCTCTGGGAGGCCGAGCATGGATCTGCGTGACCTGGTGCGTGCCCTTCTGTCGTTCGACGCGCTCGTGGCCCGGCAGTGGGTCGCGGACAGCCTCCGACAGGGCATCCTATGGGCGTCGATCCCGGCGCCGACCGACCTCGATCCGGTCGCCCTCGGTGTCGCGGCCGGTGTCGCCGAGCTCCTGGCGGCGCGCGCCGGGCAGGCCCCCCCGCCCTGGACGAGCACGGTCGAGGCGGCACCCACCCCTGTCTGCCTGGTGAAGGCCGCGCGAACGATGCCGCGGCTTCGGCAGCTCTGCGAGCAGGAGGGTCCGGAGCCGCTCCGGCGCCGCGGGATCCTCGCGCCGCCTGAGTTCTTGAAGGTGGCGTGATCGCGCCCGCTCTCGAAGCCCGCTTGGGGGGAAGCCGCCCAACGTACTGTTCCCATGTCGGACCTCGTTCGAGCGGGGTTCGGCCACGCCGCCCGGGGTGTTACCAGCACCCGCGGGCGGCACTATTCGTGGTCCCGCAACCCTACGGGCTGCCGGCAGGAAGCGTCAAGGAAAAGCACGGTCGCGCCGCGTTATTCTGGGCCGGGCAAGGGTGTACGCCGACCTGGTGCGAACGCTCACCGTGGAGGCCGTTCTGGTCTACATCGCCGCGAATCTTCGGCGTCTGCGCCAGAAGCGCGGCATGACCCAGGAGGGCCTCGCGGAGGCTGCCGAGCTCGATCTCCGGACGCTGCAGGACATCGAAGGCATGCGGCAGAGCGTGAGCCTGGGCGCGCTCGTTCGGCTCGCGAACGCGCTCGACGTGTCACCGGCGGCTCTCCTCCGGCCTGCGGAGATGCCGGAGATCAAGCGCGGCCGGCCGCGCAAGCGTCCCGCCGGCAGCTGACAGCTAGACCCCAGCCTGCGCTGGCCTCCTTGACAAGGTGGGGCAGCCGTCGGATACGCTATCTTTCCACGATGCGTGGGGGTGGCACGACGGCATGGGGTCGGGGTTCAAGGCGCTCCACGCGGAAGTGGCGATCAGCGGTCGAGAGGGCTGATCACGCCGAGAGGGCCGCGGTCGACGATGTGGGTGTAGATCATCGTGGTCCGCACATCCTTGTGGCCGAGCAATGTCTGGATCGTCCGGATGTCGGTGCCCGCCTCGAGCAGGTGGGTCGCGAAGCTGTGACGGAGGGTATGGCATGTCGCGCGCTTGGTGAGCCCCGACGCCCGTCCGGCATTGTTCACGGCCCTTTGCACCGCCGATTCGTGCAGGTGGTAGAGGACCTGTCGACCCGTCGCTGGATCGGTGCAAGGGCGAGAGGCGGGGAAGAGGTACTGCCAGGGGAGGCTCGTGGCTGCTCCTGGCATCTTCGCTCGCAGAGCGTGGGGCAGGTCGACCTCGCCGCGGCCAGCCGCGAGTTCCTTCTTGTGCCGCTGCGCCACGGCGTCGAGCTGGGCCTGCAGCTCGTCGCGCGCCCGAGCGGGGAGCAAGGCCGGCCGATCGTGCTGTCCTTTCCCGCGGCGCACCATGATTTGTCGTCGATCAAGGTCGACATCTTTGACGCGAATCGAAAGCGCTTCGAGGAGGCGGAGGCCGCTTCCGTAGAGGAGCTCGCCGATGAGCCGAAAAGGTGGGATCAGGTGCTCGAGCAAGGTGAGAGCGTCCTGTCGCGAGAGGACCGTGGGGAGGTGCTCCGGCCGGCGGGCACGCTCGAGCGCTTCGAGCCGGGGTATCTGCAGGTCGAGGACCCGTTTGTAAAGGAAGAGGAGCGCGCACAGCGCTTGGTTCTGCGTGGACGCCGCGCTGCGGCGCGCGACCGCAAGATCGTTGAGGAAGGCTGTGACCTCTTCCGCGCCCATCTGCCGTGGGTGCCTGCCGTGATGAAAGCGAATAAATTCCCGAATCCAGTGGACATACGCCTCTTCGGTACGCGGCGAGTAATGCAGGCGCCGGATGGTGGCGCGCACGGCTTCGATGAGGGTCATGGGGGTGCTTCCCAGTGGTTAGGGCCGGTTCGTCGGACCCGCATTGACCCTTATCGGCGCAGGGCGGGCGCGAGTTGCGGCGGCCAGCGGATATTTGGGCCGCACATCAGTCGCTCGAGGCAATCAATCACAGGCACGCATTTTGCCTCTCGGCGCACCGTCGCCGTCCGAAGCCCCTCAACGGCGATACGTAGTTGTGCAGCGGCGGCCTATCTCCGGAGATGCGCAGATAGCCTGCGGAAGATCGCGACCTACCCGCGGGGATATCTAGATATGCTGCGGGGTGCCGCGACTCATCCGCGAGAACACGGTGATCGGGCACCGCGGTTCGCAGCCTACATGCAAAAATGCGAAGATATGTCGCGCGGCACAGATGATTGCGACGTTGGCCAGACCAAGCGGTTGATCCGTCTTGTTCGGTGAACGGGGACGGCGTAGCATCGCGTGATGGATTGGGAAGAGCTGCTGCGCCGCGTCGTTTATATCCGCAACTTGTATCGGGAACGTGGCATCGCGTTGCCACCGGGCGAAGGCCTGGCACTGGCCCTAGACGAAGCTGAGGCGCTCGGTCGGGGAGATGTCTCGGCGGCGCCCGCCACGGACGAGAACGCCGCACGTACGGCCCATGATGCTCATGTGATCTGGGTGCTACAGGAGAATATCGAAACATGCCTCACGAACGGTCTGGACCTCAGCTCTCATCTCGCCAATATCGCAACCGGGACGACTGATTATGGCGCGCCGGCGGAGGACAACCGAAGGATCTTCTTCAAAGACTTCGAGTACGAGGTGTTCGTGATGGCAGCATTGTTGCGACAGGGGCGCCGCGTCGTTCTTGCCGCCCAACCCAATGATCCCGTGTACGAGTTCGAGTGCGACGGGCTGCTATTCCAGCTGAAGCACCCGAATTCGCGCCGCCAAACCGAACGAAATCTGTGCCGCTTTAATGGGCAACTCCGCGAAGCGGGGCGGCACGGAATCTTTGTGGTTGGCCTTGAGGACATGTTTGGCCTCGCTGATGGAGGTCTGCATCCTACGCAGCAGGACTTTGACATCTGGCTTCGGGAGAAACGCGAAGCGATGGAGGCGCACGGGATTCCACTGATTCAACGAGGAATGCGTCTGACAAACGTCGTGGGCTTGGTGCAGACGCAGACGCTTGTGGAGTTCCGGGCCGGCAATTCGCAGATGCGACGGCTCGGCAATTCGTGCATCATGGATCGAGACGGCGCAACCGGTGAGCCTTGGTGGAATGACGCCTTGGCAGTGCTCAGCTGCTTCAACCCGACGCCAGTCCGTGCGTCCACTGTGCGGGACGACGTCGTGGGGGATGAAGATGACGGAGAGCGGTATCTCAATTGGGCGCGTTCCAGTGGCGATGAAGATCAGAGCAGCGCCGCAGATGCCGCGCGATCGATGCACGAGCAAGCGATCCGTGAACGTGCCTATTTTCTGTGGCGAGACAGGACAGGCTCTGCGTGGTGGGATCCCGTGTCGAACTGGCATGAGGCCGAGCGCCTTGAGCGGGATGCTGGCCAACGAGCGGCTGCAGCTGACCGCGCTTCGCGCGGCGGCTGAGCCGCGAGGCGTTCGGCGGGCAAGCCCGCTCTACTACGTCGCGCCGAGTTACTTGACACGCAGACCGTGATCGTGGAGACCGCGAAAAGAAGCGGCAGATCCAACAGTCTCGCCTCCCAGAACTGACACACGCAATGGCAACCGCACGCAAAGAACGCACCGCATCTCTCTTGTCTCGGTTCGTGAAGAATTGGGGCGGCTTTGAGGAACTGATCGCGAACATGCACAAGACCGGAGACGTCTCTGTGCAGCGAGACGTCAAACTAACTGGTGTAAGGGGAGTACCGCGCCAGATCGACGTCCTGGTTACGCACAAGAGGGGGCCGTACGAGTTCAAGACCATCATCGAGTGCAAATATTGGAATGCAAAGATCAAGAGATCGCATGTCGATGCCATGGTGACTGCGATTCAGGATCTCAACGTATCGAAGGGCGTCTTCTTCACCACGAAGGGCTACCAGTCGGGCGCCAAAAAGCTTGCCAAGTCCGCAGGCATCGACATCTTTGTGGTCCGAGAGCTAACGGATCGCGAATGGGGTGGCCCGGGACGACAGTGGGAATTCTGCGTTCAGGTCATCACGCGTTCGATCGGCAATCTGAAGCTCAATAACGCATTTGTCGTGCAAGCTACCGCACGAGAGCAGGCGCCTCACTTTGATGTGCACATTGTGCTTGGATCTGGTGAGGGCAGAACGGAAACACCGGCCTTCAATGCACAAAAGGCGCCGCACGACTGCACGCTGGAGTACTTACTGGAGACTGGATCGCGCAAGGCGCTCGATCAGGTGACTATTGCCAACACGACGTTCAATGGCAGAACGGATTGTGTGGTGTATATGAAGATCGAGCGGGTACTGATGCCATTCGAACCACCGCTCCAGGTTAAGCTTGGCAGCGCGTGGGTAACCTGTCCTTCCATTGAGTTCGAACTCGGCATCCGAGTGGACCAAAAACAGATTTCCGGTGACAGGGCAAAGTACTGGGCGCACGCCGTGGCCATCGAGGACTGCGTCAACGAGATCTCCTATGCCGCCGGAAAGCGGCACACCGATGAGTTTGCAACCATCCAACCAATGGCAGATGCCAAAGAGCAGGCAACCGATGGTAGAGGCGAGGAAGTGAAGAACGGCTCGTTTATAAGGATTTTCTCGAATGAATATTTTAATTTCGCCGAGGTGTCGAGGTTGACGCCGGTGGTTATCCCTGACCTCATGTCCTTGAAGCCGACGTCATCTGATGCCCCATGAGTGCCGCCGAACGAGCCGATGGTGCTGACCGCGCGCCTGTGCCTCGCTTCGCTCGGCACGGCACCCGGCAGCACATCGGCCAGCCGTTCGGCGGGCGGGCGCAGTAGCGAGGCCCCCGTTGACATGGAAGAAGTCGACGAGGGTGTTGTCACGGGCACGCTGGGCGGCCTCGAGCGTGGATCAGCGCTCGAGGAAGTCGGCGAAGATGGCGGCCTCCTTGTCGTGGAACCAGTCGACGGCCTGGGGGAAGTAGGCCTTGAGGGTGTGGGTGAGGCGGTTGGTGGCGGATAGGAACCGCGAGGACATTCGCCCTTCGGCGGCAGAGCATGGGGGTGCACTACGGGGTTGCCCACCGCCCTCTTGCCCCACCTACTGCCCGCCCTTGCCTTCTCAATGCGCACCTGGAAGCTGCACGTTTGTGGCGGCGCATGCGTTGCTCGCGGACCGGCTTGGGATCAAGGATGAGCTGGATCTAGAGGAGGGCACCTCGGGTGCGAGTGTACGGTGCCAGAGCTGCACTCGACGCGGACCCACGAAGTCGGCTCGTCGTCGCCCTCGGGAGCGCCGATGTAGCCGACCGGTTCTCCGAGATCGCAGTAGACCCAGAACCCCTCGCCGCGCGGCACGACGGTACAGCTCTCGCCCGTCCGGACGCGATCCAGCGCCTTCGTTTCCCATTGTTGGATAGTCGCGTCGGTGACGGGAGCCCCGTTCGGCAGCGTGGCGAAGTACTGGCTCTCGCCGCGTGGCGCACGACGGGCGTTGTCTCTTCGTTCCTCGTTGGTCTGACCCCGCACGTGCTTGCCATGGCTATAATGTGACGCTGCCTCGTGTCGGGGGGTAGCGATGGCCAACTGTAGGCGGAGCCGTTGGATGTCGGCGAGGCCCAACCACGCTCGGTGCTCGTGGATGTGGGCCGGATGCGCCGCATGAGGCACCTGGGCGTCTTGCGCCTGAAGAGAACCGCTCGGGGCGAGAGTTCGTACCGTGACGGGGATGCTGTGGCGGTTCCAAGCGCGGGCCGTGGCCAGGCTGACGGCAAGTGCGTCGAGGCGACGCGCATGGCCAAGCCCACGGGCGACGCGCCCCTCGTTCGGCGTGAGGAGCACTTCTTCTCCGACGTCATCGTCGAAGGTCACGGCGAGATCGAAGAGCCGGATGGCACGTCGCGCTCGATCTCGATGAGTTGCACCCGTACCCAGCGCAGCCTTGATCATGCGTCCGAGGTAGATGTTCTCTTGCGTTTTCGCCGGATATTCTTGCCTTACTGCCCCCCACATCCAAAGCGTTCCCGCTTGCCGTAGGGGATGGATGGCAGTCCACAATCCCTCCAGTGCCTCGATCAGGGTAAGGACGTCTCCCTTCCATTCACCGAAGTCCTCGATGGACAGCTCGTTGATGACGAACTCCTTCGGCATGCTGTCCCCCTCACGTCAGCAGGTCGTCGAGCGCCCTGTCCCATTCGTCGAAGAAGCCCTCGGGCCAGTCGGTGAGCGCGCCGGTTGGCTGGACCTTGGGCGTGGAGAGCTCGGGCTCGCCGGACATGCGGCTCTTGCCGAAGAAATGGAGGGTGACGTCCTCCCCCTTGATGCGGCCCTTGCGAACGGCGAGCCGCGCACCGTTGAGCACGTGATCGCTGTGCGTCTCGACGATGACCTGCGTGCCGGAGGCAGCCGCGCGCGTCAAGAGCTCGACGATCAGCCGCTGGGCGCGTGGGTGCAGGTGGGCTTCCGGGTTCTCGATCAGCACCAAGTCGCCCGGCTTGGTGGAGAGAACCGCCACGAGGACGGGCAAGACATACGACAAGCCGAAGCCGACGTGCGTCGGCCTTCGAGGCTCGGTGAGCCCAGTCTGACCTGGGAACTTGAACATGAGCTGGATGAGATCGATCCCTGGTTGCGGTGCGATCTCGATGCGGACCCCGGGAGCCAACAGGCCGAGCCACGCCTCGACCTCGTGGCGGAGTTTGGACGATGCGGCCTTGGGGGCCTCCATGCCGATGTCTGCACCGGGGAAGGAGAGGGCAGGGTTCGGCATGGGGCGCTCGCCGTACTCCGCGAGATAGTGCGCATAGAACTCGCCGCGCGGGCCCACGTCGTTCTCGTCGAGGACGACGATCTCCGACGTCGGGAACGAGAGGCACGGACCGATGCGATCGGCCGAGACGAACCGGCAGCCCTTGAAGGGGGCGTGCTCCCGCCAGGCATCGCCGGCGGGACAGGCGGTGAGGACGAGATCCTCCTCGGCGTCCAATCGCTCGCTCCTCCGTTTGGGGAGGAAGCTCCACGCGGAGGTCGTGCCATGGTCCCAGACGAGCTCGATTTCAAGCGGAGACGAGCCTGCGCCTTCGCGCAGGGTGTCATAAGGCCCGCCGAGCTTGACCAGATCGCCGTTGAGCACCGCCCGCTTCCCCTCCACGAGGTTCCCGCGGCGCTGGGTTTGGCGGAGCAGGAGCAGCGACTGGAGCACGGTGGACTTGCCCACGCTGTTGGCGCCGGAAAGAAGCGTGAGCGGCCCAAGGGGGAGCGCGACGGCCCCGAAACACTTGAAGTTGGCGAGGCGAGCCCGGGTGATCACGCGAGCGCCTCCGCGACGACGTTTCGTAGCGCGTCGAAGCGGCGCTTGACACGGGTGGCGTCGCTGGTTGCCAAGCTGACAGCAGCCAAGTTCTCCTTATCTTCGAACTTGTTGCGGTAGGCTTCTTGGAGCTTGTCACGACGCTTCTTCAACGTCGCATGCTCGGCGTCAGTGCGCTCGTCGAGCGCCACGACGGTAGCCTCGAACAGGGCCTTGTTGAGCGGCCCGTGTTTCGCTCCAGGCTTGCGGAAGGCGACGTCTCCAAAACACGCATGAGCGGTCTGCAAGGCGCGTTCGTAGCGCTCCTTGAGCTTCTTCAACGAGGCGGGGGACATTCTGTTCGCGTTCCGCATCGTTTCCCCCAAGAACCCGTCGAAGTCGGTCTTGGATTTTTCGTACCGTTCTTGGCCCCCGTCGACGAACGCCAAGAACCGACAGGCCCACTCTCGATCCTCCATGCGAAGGTTCATGCGCTTTGCGGTGAGCTCGCCGACAGCCTCGGCGAATGCGGGCACCTTGGCCATCTCGGCAAGCAGGTCCCGGACCGGCCCCGGATTCATCGCGTGGCGGATTTCTTGGGGGGTCAGGTTCACGCCGCCGGTGTTGAGCCGCTTGAAGATGTTGAGCTTGATGTCCGACGGTGTGCCGATCTCGAAGACGTAGGCGACGAATTGGGTGTTGAGGATGCGGCGCTGGAGCGCGGAGTCGAGGCCGTTCTTCCCGTCGAACGTCTTCCCGTCCAGGTGGGTCAAGACCTCTAGACCGCTCAGCTTGAGGCGCTTGTCTTCGTCCTTCTCGTTGATGAAGTGGGCGAGCGCGGTGAGCCTCTGGATGCCGTCGATGACCCCGTAGCGGGTGTCCATGCCCTCCTTGGCCGGCAGCTCGTCGAAGTACATGTCGGGGAGCGGGATGCGCATGAGCAGGGACTCGATGAGCCGGCTTCGCTTGCCGTTGTCCCACAGGCCCGCGTTGCGCTGGAAGTCGAGGGCCAGGTCGAGTTCCTCCGCATCAAGCTTTCCCATGAGGAGCGAGACCGTGGGGTCGATCTTCTTGGTCCGGATCTGATTCGGGTCGTAGGGGCGTCGATCGTCCCCTTGGGACGTGTCGATCGCTTCCATGGCGTCGTCGATCGGGGAGTCCTCGTCGGCGACGTCCTCGATCGGCGCTTGCGCCTCGCGCGTAACCTTGCTCTTCGCCATGAGGGGGGTAGGAAACCCTAGACCTTTCGCCCATGTCAAGCCCCTCGTGGGGTGGTTCGGGCGGGGGTGTGGCGAACGCTCGGGGGTCCCATGCCCTAGCGGGGCCATTGCTCGCGGTGCTCAGAGCGCAGCTCCGCCCTCGGCGGCCTCGTCGTGTCGCCCGCGATGCCAGGGAGCGCGGGGCGCTAGCACCAAACGCTCCCGCAGCTTCTCGATCGGTCACTCGCCGCTTCCGCTTGGAACGGCGTTTCTCATGATTTCGGGACACGGTGCGAGAGGCCACGGCCACGGCCACGCCCACGGGCCGGTTCCCTCCGTGGGCGTGGGCGTGGCCGTGGTCGATCCGCCCGTGTTCCGAAAGGAGAAGGCCGGAAGCGGGCTCTGAGCGGGAAAATCGCGTCTGGACCGTTTGGTGCTAGCTAGAAAGCGGCGTCGTGACAACGTCACTGCTCGTTGACGAAGTGTTGGATGCTGAGTCTCGCCGCCAATTTGCAAGCCTTCGGCGCCGTGCAGAGCAGCAAGGACGCTCGCGACCATGACGAGCCTGCCGAACTCGGTGCTGCGGCCGACGGAGCGTCGAGCCTAGCTTCACTCGGCACGACGCTCCGCGGCAGAGCACATCGTTCGGCGGCTTACATGGTGCCGAGGCACCCCAGACCGGAGGCGCCCACCTTCACGAGCGCACGCGCGGGGGCTACTCTCGTGGCTCGACGTCGCCGGCGGAGCGGCCCCGAACTCGACGTGCTCGACGCCCGCGGAGACCGGGCTACAGTTCGCACCCATGAGCGAGCCGTTCGTGGACATCGACCCGACGTACGAAAGCGCGATGGCGACCTGCCCGGCCTGCCAGGCGCGCAATATCTATAACCGGCGGTCGGACCTGAAGACCTTCCGGCCCGTCGCCCGTGCGAGCGTCACCTGCGAGTCTTGCGGAGCGGCGTTCGCCATCGGCTCCGACCTCATCAACCCCGCGCACGAGATGCTGCTCCTCGACTGCCGGCGCTTCTTCGAGCGCAAGCAGTACATGCAGATGGTGCTGGGCATCGCGCAGGCGTACGAGGTGTTCTTCAACCACTTCCTTCATGTGCGCCTCGTCTACCGCCCAGGCCGCGACGCCACCCCCGAAGAGCTGAACGAGCTCAGCGAGCGCCTCTACAAGAAGGTGAAGAATCTGACCTTCGACCCGATGCGCAAGGTGTTCCTGCGGCTGGTATTGGACGGCAAAGATCCGCACAATGCCGCGGATGCCGGGACCTTCATCGATGCAATTCCAGGCGAAGCAAAGGAGGTTCTCCCCGTCCCGAGGCCGGACATCGAGGCTGTCGCCGACGACCGGCTGCGCCCGTTGCTGCTCGGCATGCTCGATACGAACATCAACTCTCTCCGGAACAAGGTCGTGCACAAGGACGCCTATCGACCCACGCGCGACGAGAGCTGGAGTGCGTACGAGGACGCCAGCCGCGTCCTCTTCGGTCTGACGGCGGCGCTGCGGATCAGCGGCAGCGCGGAGTTCTACATCAACGGCGGCGATGACTGACGAGTCGGCTCGCTCACTCGAACGAACAAATAGGCATTCGCCGCCGACAACGAAGCGCTCGCGAGGGAGGGAGGACGCCGCCGAACAAGCCGATGGTGCTGACGGCGCGGGCAGCCTCGCTTCGCTCGGCAGCCCGCCCCGCAGCACAGCGGCAAGTCGTTAGAGCGCGACACCTCTTGTCCTCGCCGTCCGTCGTTGCCGGGGTTCGGCGTCGGCGTCGGCTCGCCGTCACGCCGGACCTGCCCACACATCGCCATGGTCGTCGACCGCGGCGAGAGCCGCATGGGGGCCTGGGGCGCCTCTGGACGGGACGCGGCGGGCGGCGCGGGGCGACCGAGCAGCAGCGCGGTGATCGCGAGGTGCCCGATCCCGGTGACGACCCACGCCCACGCGCCCACCTGAAACAGCACCTGTGCACGGCACCTCATGACAGCCCTCGTTTCTTTGCCGCCGGTCCCTGGCGGGTGCGCTCCACATGCTGCCGTGTGGGCGTGGAGCACGGCCCTGGAGACTTCAATACGGCACCGGATGATCTCACCGGCCGACCGCGCCGGGCCGCCGTCGCGCCCGTCCTCCGCGCCGCCGGGCAATCCGTCAGCCCCCTTGCCGCCGACGCTCGAGTGCCCGCCGTCCGCCTCGCTAGGGCTCGCCGCCGTCGCCGCCCTGGCCACCGTCGGACGTCTCGATCTCGCTGTCGCGCACGGTCACCCCGGTGTGCAGCGCGACGAGGCCGATGCTCGGGTAGCAGGACGACGGAACGGAAGACGGCGAGCCGGAAGGGAGAAAGGCACCCGAGACGGCGACGGGGCTGCGCAGGAGACCACCGGGGCTGCGTAGGAGACCACCGGGGCTGCGCAGGAGCCGGACGGTTGTAACAAAGGACACCAATGGAGGCGCCCAGGAGGGGCACGGGGCCGCGTAGGACGGCGGCGACTGTTGCATAGGACACCAACGGCGGTGCACAGGAGGGCGCCGAGGCCGCGCAGGAGGGCGCCGGGACCGCACAGGAGGGCGCCGGGGGCTGCGCAGGAGGCCCACCGGGGCCGCACAGGACGGCGCTGGGGCTTCTCCAGGAGTGTACGAGCGGAGCCCTGGTAACAGTTCTGACCGGGAGCAGCGGTGACACTTCCTTGAGCTACGGGCCCCTGCTCCGGGAGGACTGGGAACAGGGGCCGGATCCTCGTCGACGCGACACGCTCACCGCGCTCTCTCGGACCGCCAGGATCTATACACGAACCGCTTCCCGCGGTCTCGGTACACGCGAGCCTCTCCTCACGTTCCGGCGTGAGTGCGCGCAGGTCACCGTGCCTTGGCGAGCTGCAGCTCCTTGTTCTTCAAGGTGACCTGCGCGAGCAGAACCGGCCCGTAGTACAGCTCCCAGACGTCGTCGGCGATCGGAAGCAGCCCCACGGGTTCGTTGGCGATCAGCTTGGAGACGAAGGTGTTCGCGCCACCGAACTGAAGCCGACCCATGTCCCCCACGCGTCGCACGGCCATCGTGTCCGGATACTCCGGCGAGGAGGGCTTGCTCGGCATCGTCCGCCGCGACGGCGTGTAGCGCGAAGCCGGCGTCCTCTGGCCGAGCGCCTCGTGAGGCCGCTGGTCATTGTACTCGTGCCGGAAGCGGTCGAAGACGCGCTGCTGCGCCGCGAGCGTGGCTTCGGGCGGCGATGTCGCCTCCGCCTTCAGCGTCTTGTGCATGCGCTCGTGCCGGCCGTTCTGCTGCGGTTTGCCGGGCTCAATGCGCTCGGGAACCACGCCGAGCTTGATCCAGCTCACCGACAGCGCCGAGAGCCCTCCAATGCCCTGCGTGGCGAACGGCGGGCCGTTATCGGAGCGGATACGATTCGGCAGCCCAAACTCGCGGAACGCGCGCTCGAAGTGCGGCCGCACCGAGGCCTCGTCCGGCTTCGCTACGCCCTCGCATTTGAGCAAGTACCGCGACGCCTGGTCCGTCAACGTCAGCGGGTGGCACCGGGTCTTGTCGCCAAGCGCGAAATGCCCCTTGAAATCGGCGCACCATGTGTCATTAGGCTGCTCCGCTGGAGCCAGCGTCGACGGCATCGCTGACGTCGGCATCACCACGCGGCGCCGCCGGGGCCGGATCAGCCCGTGTTTCTTGAGCAGCTCGCCGATGGTGCTCGTCGCCGGCAGCCCCTCAAGGCCCATGCTCTCCAGCCGGGCGCGCAGCTTCTTCGGACCCCAGGTGGGTCGCTCCTTCCGCAGCTCGACCAGCGCGTTGACGATCGCCGCTGGCGTCGCATGCGGGAACGTGTGCGCCACGGGCCGCCGCTCCTCCAGACCACGAGGTCCGGCTTGCTCGTAACGCTCCACCCACTTGTACCCCGTCTTCCGGCTGATGCCGAACCGTCGGCACAGCTCCGCGAACGTCTCGTCCGACTCGTTGACCTGCGCGATGAACTGAAGCCTCTCGTCCACTGAACATGTCTCTTTCCAGGGCACCAGCGATCCTCCGTCGCCGACCCTCTACGACATGTGTCACCCAGGCTCCCGGTCCGTCCGGGTGCTACCCAGGCTCCCGGTCTGAACCGTTACCCAGGCCACCGGTCCGTACCGAGGGCCCATGGGCTGCGCAGGACGGCCCAGGGGTATCGAAGCGTGTGCGCACGCGGTCACCCCACGCGGTGCAACCACCTTCCGGCGAGCGCCACCTCCTCTGCGGCCGCAAGCACGGTCTCCTCCCCTCCGGCTCGACGGAAGAGGCCGGCGAGCTGCGCCACGCTCGCCCATCCCTGGAAGACACCGGCCAGCGACGGAGTCCCCGAGGCGTCCAGCAGGCTCGCCGAAAGCAGCCGCGCCGCATCGGCGGGGCTCATCCAGGGGGCGGCCCCGCAGAGATCGCCGAGCGCGTCGGCGTCGTGGCCTCCTGCCTCGAAGGCAAGCACCGCACGCCGTGCCGCCTCGGCGCGCATCGATTCAGGGAGCGCCCCTGCAAGCCGCGCCAGCGCGCCAGTCCGCGCATAGCTCCCGGAGGGCTCGACGCACCCCTCCGCGATGCGTAAAGCCGCTTCGTCCCCCAGGAGCGCGACCGAAGCGGAAGGGTGCTCCTTGACCCGATGGCACCGCTCCTCCGGGGCGAGCTCCTCGAAGAGTGCCCGCACCTCCTCCACCGGCCGCCGGCCCGGAGGGAGCGCCTCACCCAGGCGAAGCAACGCGTCCGCCCGGTAGCCTGCGCTGCTCCCCGCCCACCGCAGCACGAGCGCGCGCGCCTCGTCCTCTCGCCCGACCGAGACCAGGCGTGCACCGAGCGCATGCACCGGCCAGACCGGGACCTCCTCGAGCGCCCTCTCCAGGAGAGGCTCGGACAGGTAAGGCGTCACGGCCTCGGCTTCCTCCCTGGTCTCGAAGCACCAGGGCGCCCAGCGTCGTTCGATCTCCTGGACAGCACGAGCTCTCGCCTCTGCCGGCAGCGCGGCGAGCAACCGGGCGAGGACGCGGATCCGCTGGGGCGCAGGCAGGGAACGCGAAGCCCGCTCCAGCGCGACGGCGGAAGCTTCGCTCCCCCTCGGCCCAGGCACGAGCGCGGGCGGCGCCCCTCCCGCGCGCGCGATGGCCTCTGCCGCGACCTCCTGGGCTTCCTCTTCGGGGAGCAGGCCCGCCGCCGCGACGAGCCCCCAGACCGCATCCCCCTCCTCCGACCGGCGCGCAGCGGCCAGCGCGAAGCGCGCAACCCGGATGCGCCTCTCGCCCTCCGCCGCCTCCGGGTTGGGCCGACCCGGGTTGGGCCGACCCGGGCTTCCCGCCTGCCCTTCCTGCCGCAGCCGCTCCGCACGCCCGGTTCGCTGGCGTATCCTCGGCGCATGGCCCGTACCGCCCCGGTCCCGAACATCCCTGCCATCCCCGGCATGAACCCCGGCGTCTTCGTCATGGGCGGAGGAGGAGGCGGCGGTGGGAGCGGGACGCGCGGCGGCAACGGGTCGAAGAACGGCCAAGGCTCCGACGGAAAGAACGGAGGCAGCGGCGCCAGCGGCGGTGGCAAGAGCGCCTGCGGTTCCCCCGGGAAGGACGGCGGCGGATGCCCCCAGCACCACGGCGGGAGCAGCAGCGGCGCGGCGTCGCATGGAGATCCCATCGACGTCATCACCGGCCGCGTGTTCACCGCGCCCGTCGTGGACCTCGATCTTCCAGGGCCGCTACCGCTCGAGCTCGCGCGCTCCTATTCCACGACCAGCCGCGAGCGGGATATCGGCCTTGGCCACGGCTGGACGCACAGCTTCGCCTGGGAGGTCGAGCTGCGCCGCGGCGGCGGCCCGAAGGTCTGGACGGACGATGGCCTTGACGTGTCCTTCGGCGTCGTCGAGCGGGGCACGGGCGTGATCGGACCGCACGGATGGGTGCTCCACCGGCACGAGGAGGGGTTCGCGCTCGACGTGCCCGACGGCACGCGGCGAATCTTCGAGCCGGATCTCGGCGACCCGGCGCGCCGGCGCTTCCGCCTCGCTCGAGTCGAAGATCGCGCCGGGAACCGGATCCAGCTCCACTACCGGGGAGCATCGCTCTCGCGCATCGTCGACTCCGTTGGCCGGACAGTTCGTGTCCTGACGACACACGAGGGGCAGATCGCGGCGCTCGAGATCGTGTGCGCGTCCGGGAGGGTCGTGCGCGCCGCGACGTACGAGCACGACCCAGCGGGGAATCTCGCCAAGGTCACCGACGCGGACGGCCACGCGACGGCGTACACGTACGACGACGACCATCGGCTCTCGTCGTACCGCCTGCCGACAGGCCTGGTCTTCTTCTTCCGCTACGATCGAGAGGGGCGCGGCATCGAGACGTGGGGGAGCATGAGAGCGGCGTCGATCCGTGCCTCGAGGACGACTTGCCTGCTCTCCTCGCGGACGGGCACACCAGGGCCAAGGGGATCCACCACGTCAAGATCGACTATGGCCCTCACGGTTACAGCGAGGTCGCCGACGCCGCGTGCGTGTTCCGGTACTTCGGCAACGCGCACGGTAAGGCTGACAAGGCGGTGGCGAACGGCCGCGTCTTCACCCGGACCTACGATGCGCGCGGGCACCTGACGTCGTACACGGACGCGATGGGCGCGACCACACGCTGGGAACGCGACCTGCTCGGCAACGAGACGCGCGTGATCGACGCGCTCGGCCAGGAGACGCGCATCGAGCGCCTGCCGAACGGAGACATCACCCGAGTCGTCGATCCGGGCGGCGGCGAGACGGTCGTCGAGTACACGAAAGACGCGGCCCTCATCAAGGATCCTGCAGGCGCGCTGTTCGAGCTGCGCTACGACGCGCGCGGGCTGCCCATGCAGACGATGGCCCCCAACGGGCGGGGCCGGCGTTATCGCTACGACGACCACGCCAACGCCGTCGAGGCTTCGGACGAGCGCGGCGTCGTGCTCTGGCAAGCGACGTACGATGAGCTCGGGCGCTGCACATCGGTTCGCGACGAGAGCGGCGCGGTCACCTCCTACAAGTACAGCAACAATTGGCTAGTCGTGTCCATGGAAGAGCCGGGCGGGCAGATCTGGCGGTTCGTTCACGATGGCCTGGGCAATGTGGTCGAGGAGATCGAGCCCGGCGGGCGGCGGACTGTCCTCCGTCGGGGCGGCACCGGCTCGCTCGCCGAGGCGCGGCTGCCCGACGGGAGCACGGTCCGGCTGCGTTATGACCGCAAGGAGCGGCTCGTTCGCATCGTCAACGCGCGGGGGGAGACGTACTCGTTCAAGCTCGGGCCGACCGGGCTGAAGCAGCACGAGCACACCTTCGACGGCCGCGAGATCAGCTACGATCATGATCTCGCGGGCCGCGTCGTGCGCGTGTCGTTCGCGAGCGGCCATGCGGTGTTTCTCGAGCGCGACCTCCTCGGGCGCATCGTGAAGCGGCCGCGCGCCGACGGGACCGAAGAGACGTTCGAGCACGACTTCCGCGACGATGTGCTGGCAGCCGAGACCGCGTCCGGCAGGGTGGAGTTCGTGCGCAACGCCGTGGGCGCGATCGTCAAGGAGCGGCAGATCGTGGACGGCGAAGTGTTCGAGGCCCAGGTCGAGCACGACGCCATCGGCCTTCCCGTGCGCCTCCGGACGTCGCTCGGCCACACGGCGGAGTGGCGCCGGAACTACGCGGGTCACAGCTTCACGCTGCGGCTCGACGAGGCCGAGGAGATGCATGTGCGGCTCGACCTTGCCGGGCGCGAGATCGAGCGTGCGCTGTCGCGCGGCGGGCGCGTGCTGCTGCGCTATGATCTTGCGGGCAGGCTGGCCGAGAGGCAGGTCACGTCGCCAGCGCTGGAGCGGCGGGTGCGCCCGGGGGAGCCCGCGTGGACGGGCGAGCGGGAGCCCGCGACGATCCATCAGCGGATGGAGTACAGCGCGTCCTCCGAGCTCGCGGCCCTGTGGGATGCGCGGTACGGGTGGACGCGCTACCAGCACGATGCGCTCGGACAGCTCGTCGCGGTGGCGCCGGAGGGCGCGCGCGGCGAGCTCTTCGCCTACGACCCGGCCGGCAACGTGCACGACGCGAGCGGGACGGGCGCAAGCCAGGAGTACGGCGGCGGCGATCTGCTCGTGCGCGCGGGCACGACAGCGCTCGTCTGGGACGAATTCGGCAGGCTGACCGAGCGGCGCGCGCGGACCGATGCGGGCGAGCGCGTCACGTCGTACAGGTGGGCAGAGGCGGGTACGCTGTCCGAGGTGGTCCTGCCGGACGGGAGCGTGATCGACTATGCGTACGACGCGTTCGCGCGGCGGCTGAAGAAGGAGGTCTACCGGAGAGGCGCCGACGGGAGCCGGCAGCTCCTCCGGCGCACACGGTTCTACTGGCACGGGAGCACCCTGCTGCACGAGGTCACCGACGCTGACGAGGTGAGGTTCGAGCGGCGGTATTGCTTCGATGACGACGGCGAGCCGCTGGCGCACCGGGAGATCGTCCGGCGCGGCGGCGACATCCGCGAAGCCGCGTGGGTCTACTATGTCAACGACCTGGCCGGATTCCCGGAGCGGCTCCTCGGCGGCGACGGCCAGATCACCGCTGAGATCGCGAGGACGGCGTGGGGCGAGGCCGCGATGCGCGAGGGAGCGCGAGCGGCGACGCCGCTCAGGTTCCTCGGGCACTACGCCGACGCGGAGACGGGGCTCCACTACAACCGCTACCGCTACTACGATCCGGCGCTCGGCCGGTACATCTCGCCGGATCCGGTGGAGCCGCTCGGCGGGCTCAACACATTCAGGAGAGTTCGATGGAGGGACCGTTCTTTGGTGAAGGCCAGTCCAAGGCATTCGAGGCACTGCGAGCCTGGCATGAAGCGGGGCGCCCGTCAGCGTGCGTCGTCCATGGCCCCTCCGGCGCAGGGAAGAGCACGGTCGTCGAACGCTTCTTCCGCTCGATCATGGGTCCTGACACCCTGAAGCTCCTCGTCCACGCCGGACGCAGTTTTTGCGCGGCATTCGAGGAGGAAGTGCTCGCGCGGCTCTCGGCTGGCCCATGGCCCGAAGGCACGGGATTCGACGAGCTTCACTTCGGTGTCCGCACGAGCCTCGTGAACCGCATCGCGAACTGGGGCGGCGAGGACGGCCAGCCGCAGCTCTTGATGGGCCTGCTCGCGCCTGATGCCTGCGTGGACTGGCCGGACGACCCTCGCCGCTCGGTGCTGGACGAGCCAGGCCCCGCCGCGCGTGTGCTGGTGACGGTCTCCGGCGCGCGCGACGTTGCCGAGCGGTGGGCAGAGCGGCTCGGTCTCCGCGCCGCGGACGTGACGTATGTCTCGGTCGACGGATTCCGCCTGGAGGACGTCGAGCCATCTCTCCGCGACCATCTCGCCTGGGCGGCGGTTGACGGTCCAGGTCCACGCGCCCATGTGGACGCGATCGCGAGATCGCTCCGCGATCGCGGCGCGGCTCCGCTGGAAGAGCTCATGACGACCCTCGCGTGCGCCTTCGCGCCGCTCGACGCGACCGAGCTGGCGCCGCTCCTCGGCGCGCACGTCGCCGAGGTGATCGGCTCTCTCGACACGCACCGCGAGGCCGTGGAGCCGGTTCTCCAGTGGTGTGAAGAGGGTCGTCACATTCGCTTTCGTCATGAAACGCTGCGCGCCGCCTGGGTGGCCGCGCACCCGGAGCACGTCGCGCTCGCTGAGCAGCGGTTCGCGGAGGCTGCCCGGGCGCTCGTTCGCACCTGGGAGAGCGTCGATACAGGCGAGAGGGGCGCGGTCACCTACCTCCGCCGGTACGCCGGCGATCACCTCGTCTCCGCCGGCGCGCCGCGCGCCGATCTCCTTCCGCTCGGTGCACCGCGGTGGGCATGGCCGCGCTCGCGCGAGGATCTCGCTGCGCGCCGGGCGGAGCTGGGGCGCGTGCGACGCTCGATGTCGGCGCCGCTTGGCGCCTCCGACGCCAGGGAGATCCCGCCCGACGCGCTGTCGAGCTTCGTGCGGATCGCGCTCGCGCAGGGCGCGCTCGCGACGCTGCACCGCGCGTGGCCTCCTGAAGCCGACCGGGCTGACGAGGAGGCGTGGAGCGACACGGAGCGGGCGCTCGTCGTCTCACTCTTCGCTCTCGCGGCGCGCGCCTCTCCCTCGCTGCGCGCGGACATCGAGGCGCCCGCGCTCGACGTCGTGAGGCGGACAGGCGCGGCATGGCGCGGTGATGGCTGGGAAGATGCGCTCGCATTGCTCACCGCCGCGCGCGCTGCGTCGGGCGACGAGGCGTCGACGTTCGCTCGGTGGGCGGTCTCGGCCACGTGGCGCGCGGAAGGAGGGCCCGACAGCACCTTGAGCGCGTGGCTCACGGCGGCCGACTTCCTGCCGCGCGCCGAGGCGGAAGCGCTCGTCCAGCAAGCCATCCAGCGCGCGCTGTCGAGCGCGAAGCCGGGGCAGGCGCTCGCGCGGCTCGCCACGGCGAAAGGGATGGGGCGGAACCAGGCGCTCGCCCTCCTCCGCGCGGCGGTCCCTCTTCCACCGACGTCCCGCGCCAACGCGCTGGCGCCCCTCTTGCCAGTGCTGCCCGATGCAGAGCGGACCCTCGCTGTCTCGATGTCCTTCGATGCGTTGTTTGCCGACCACGACGAGGGCGCCGAGAGGCACGACGTCGGCGCGTGCACCGCGGCCCTGCTTCCCTTCCTCGGGCTGGCCGAGCTCTCCAGCCTGCTGGACGAGGCCCTCCCGCCCCCTTCCGCGATGGCCGTCCGGTTCGCCGAGCTCGGCGATCCGGAACGCGCGCTCGGCATCGTCCGAGAGCTCTGTGGCAGCGGGATCTTCGCCGCTCGTCCGCTGCTCTGCGCCGCAGCGACCGAGGGAGGCCGCTCCCTCGTGCAAGCGGCGCGCGACGCGGTGGCCTCGCTGGAGCCCCCGTGGGTCGCCGCGGGGCTCGTGTGTGATCACGCGGCCGAAGCGATCCAGGTGCTCGGGCTCGAGGCGGCGGTGGCGATCGCCGAAGGTGGCGGCGGAGGTGGCTCGGAAGCCGCGCGCATCATGGCCCTCGCGGCGCTCTGCCTCGCCGCCCCCGAGCCGTCGCGCCCCACGCTCGCGGCGCGCGCCGTCACTGCTTACCACGACGACCGGGGCACCGAGGCTCTGGAGAGCGTGGTGCGCTGCGCTCCCTGGATGTCGCTCGCGACGGCGGCAAGGCTGTTCGTCGTGAGCCTCGGGGACGCGGCGGAGGACGCCTCGCTCGTCTCGACCCTGAGCCGCTGGGGCGGCGTGGAGCAGCTCGCGCCCCTCATCGCGCGTATCGGCGGAGATGAAGCGCTCGCTGCCGCCGCGAGCGTTCTCTCCGAGGCGCTCCGGTGGAAATTGCGGGCAAACGCCGGATCGAAGGAATGCTCGACGTCCGGGGTCGTGCCCGCGGGACTCGACGATGGACGTTCCACGATGGAATGATGGCCGATTCGTGATTTCCGAGCAGCAGCGCGGTGATCGCGAGGTGCCCGATCCCGGTGACGACCCACGCCCACGCGCCCACCTGAAACAGCACCTGTGCACGGCACCTCATGACAGCCCTCGTCTCTTTGCCGCCGGTCCCGGGCGGGGGCGCTCCACATGCTGCCGTTTGGACCTGGAGCACGGCCCCGGAGATTTCAATACGGCATCGTTCGCGCGGGCCGCCCCGGGAGGCCAGTTCGCGCCCCATTTCCGCGGATCTGCGTGGCCGCTTACACGCGTGCGGCCGACGTCGCTGCGCGCCCTGCTCGAGCGTCCGAGCCGCCGGCGGTTCTCGCGGGTGGACCCGAGCGCCAGCACCGGGTTCCTCGAGGTGCGGCGCGCGCGCTTCGAGGAACTGGCCGAGGGCGGCGCCGTGGTGGCCGCGCGCGACCTCGAATACGTGGTCGCCGCGGCCGCTCGGCGCGCTGACCGTCTCGACCACGCTGCTCGCGCGCGCGCCGTGCGGATAGGACAAGCAAACGCGTTCCGCAATGTCAAGATTCTCGGAGCCGCTCCTGACTCGTGCAGTCCGACTGTACGAGCTCATTGACACAACGGGCCTTATGCGACCAGGCAGGCCTTCCACGCCTGAAACGCCTGGGATTACCGCGACGTAGCACCAATCGGAGGGCATCCTACCGTATAGCTGTACCCTACTGCCTCCTGGAGCGCGAGCGCCTCGATACCTTCCGCGTGAGCGCACCGTTGAACAGTCTCAGAGCGGGCGGGCACTCACCGAAGTAGCACCGACGCCAGATCGCCGGCCCGTCCGTAGACCTGGGTCGCCGGTGCTCTCACGCGCCAAGTCTCCCGCTGTTCTCGGGAGCTCGCGGCGCGCGTTCTTCTTCCACCCAATTCTTTTCCACGAGGAGCGCGCATGAATCGTAGTCGTCATTTGTTCTCGGCGCTGTCCTTCCTATCCGCTCTAGTGGTCGTCGCGTGCAGCGACGCCGAGAACGGCAACGCGGAAGCGCTGCCGTGCGACGTCGACAAGATCCTCTCCACGAAGTGCCAGACCTGTCACGGGGCGTCCCCGAAGTTCGGCGCGCCGTTCCCGCTGGTCGACCGAAGCGATCTGGTCGCGCCCTCGGTGAGCGATCCCAACAAGAAGGTCTACGAGCTCGTCGCCGCACGCGCCCGCGACACCGCGCGCCCCATGCCTCCGCCCCCAACCGAGCGCCTGACCGCCGCGGAGCTCGCGATCTTCGATCGATGGATCGCCGCCGGCATGCCGGCCGGTAAAGACACGTGCGTCGACCCGGGCGGCGGCGGAACCATCGACCCTCCGACCCTGAGCTGCACACCGGATGTCCTGCTAGCGCCGTCCGCGCCTTACGTCATGCCGAAGGACGTCCAGGACCAGTATATGTGTTATGGGGTCGACGTAGAGATCGGCCAGAAACGACACATCGTCGGGATCGCACCCCAGATCGACAACAGCACCATTGTACACCATATCCTGCTCTTCAAGGCGGATGAGGCGTCTCCCTCGACGCCCACGCCCTGTGAGGGGGGCGACATCCAGGGGGCTCTTTTGTCCGTCTGGGCGCCCGGCGGCAAGGCCACGGAGCTGCCGCTAGAGGCGGGCTTCCCGCTGGAAGGCACGGCACACTTCGTGGTCCAGGTGCACTACAGCAACATCAAGGGCCTCGACGGGCAGCAAGACAGCACCGGCTTCAACGTCTGCACGACGACGGAGCTCCGCCCCAACGACGCCGGCATCTTCTCGTTCGGCACAGAAGACATCAACATCCCGCCTCACGACTCGCTCGACGTGAGCTGCGATTACCAGTTCCCGCGGGATATGGGGGCGATTTCGGTAATCAGTGTCATGCCGCACATGCACAATCTCGGCAAGCACCTGTCGAGCAACACGGTGCCCACGGACGGCAGCGAGCCGAGCAACCTGGGGCTCGCCGATCCGTGGAACTTCGACAACCAGATCTGGTACGACAACGATACCATCCTTCGAGGCGGCGACACCGTGAGGACGCGTTGCGCGTGGGACAACCCGGGCAACAGGGCCGTGGAATTCGGGGAGCGGACGGTGGATGAGATGTGTTATAATTTCGTGATGTACTATCCGTCTCAAGAGATAGAATTGACTGCTCCGACGGACGACGCGTCCTGTGCAACGACAAAATAGACCAGCTCGTGCAATGCCGTGTCACGTGGTCGGCTTGGATGGCGCAAACTACTCGCGACTGCTCTTCACTGGCTCACGAATCGGATCGACGCATTTTCCATCAACGAGTTTTGCTTGAATTTTGCGGGACCGAGAGAGTCCGAGGCAGACGGCATAGTCGTGCGAGCCTCGGTGTTCGTCAGTAACCTGCTGGAGCGAGTCTGGAGCGAGGCAAGAGCCTGCTGAATATAAAAATAGGTGGAGACCGTCGCGCGAGGGCACGAGGCGGCGACCGCAAGACCACCCCGGGCCGCCCAACAAGGGGCTGGTGACCGACAGGTGGGTGCGCTGCGCGCACTCACCCGCGGCACAGCCACAGGTCGTTAGCCTTGTGAAACGCCCGAGAATTTGAAGATGCACGCCCGCGTCCACATTGATATGCAGCAGGTCCGACCGGACACACAACAAGTTCCCGTCGGTTCTGACCCATTTTCGATGAGGCACGCCTGGAGCACGTCGTCGCGATCGCGCACGGGCACGCCGCACCTGGCCAGAGCGCAGCAGGCGGCTCTCGGCGAGGAGCGTCTCCGGCAGAGTACTCATGGCCGGCGTACGTCGCGATCGTGCGCGCCAGAAAGCGCATTGGCACGATCGTCCTCGTGGTCGCGCCGGACGCCGGCGTGGCCGCCTGGGCGGCGGAGAGCATCGACCTCGGCCTGGGCCGCGGCCACGTCGAGCCGCTGGAGCTCGGTCCAGCGGTCGTCCCCGAGATCACCGACCCGGCCGACGCGGAGAAGGAGACGGAGCTCGCGGTGCTATCGGCGGTGGCGCACGGCAACGGGCCGAGGGCTGGGAGAGGCGGTGTGCCGCGCATCGAATCGAGGGGGGCGGCGCGCCCGGCGCCGCGGGCCGCGGGCCGCGGAGGTGGTGCACGAAAGAAGAGAGAGTTGCGCCGCGACAGCAAAAGGCGCGCGCGACGGGGCCGGGGCTGCACAGGAGACCCATCGGGCCTGCGCAGGAGCCAGAGGATGGCGACGAAGGACACCCACGGGGGCGCGCAGGAGGGTCGCGAGGGCCGCGCAGGACGGGGACCAGTGTAGCGCGGGACACCAACGTGGGGTGCGCAGGAGGGCGCCCAGGCCGCGCAGGAGACCCACCGGGGCCGCACAGGGGGGCGCTGGAGCTTGTCCAGGAGGGCCAATGGGCTGCGCAGGAGGGCCGGCGGTGAACGGTGAACGCCGGCGATCACGGGGCCGCGGTCCTCACCGATCCGACGCGGAACCTGGTGATCACCGACAGGCGCAGAACCGAATACTAGGTGCGCCAGTGTAACCACCATGCGCACTCGGGCGCCGCGTGGCCGCGAAGAGCGCCGCCGTCCAGACGCAATTCCCCTCGCGATGAAATCGTTCAACGACGACCGCAGCTTCGATGAGCTGCGCTTCACCATCGCGGTGGAGCCGCGATCGTGTTATGCGCAGCAAATGTTCGTACATCGCCTAAAATTTCCTTCTTCCACCGTCCTCGCGTGTGTGGTGCTGCTCGTCGCAGCGTGCAGTGACGGCGCCGACTCGCCTGGCACGACGACGGGCGGAACCGCGAGCACGGCCAGCTCCGGGAACACGAGCGGCAGCGGGACAGCGGCGGGTAGCGGCGGCTCGCCCGGCAGTTCCGGCTCGAGCGCGACCAGCGGGGGCGCGGCGAACACCGGTGCAGGAGGCACCGCCGGCGGCGGCACCGGGGGCGCCGGCGGAGCGGGCTCGGGTGGCATGGGCGGCGTAGGTGGCATGGGCGGCGTATCCGACGGTGGCGGAGGTACCGCGGGCAACGGAGGTGACGCAGGGGGCAGCGCTGGCGCGGGCGGCGGCCCGGCATTCCAGCCCTGCCCGGAGAGCGGCCCCTGTAAGATCATGCCCTTCGGCGATTCAATCACGCAGGGTTTCAACGTCGCCGGCGGCTACCGCGCCCCGCTGTTCCACCTCGCGCTCGAAGCGAACCGAGACATCACCTTCGTCGGTTCCGCCAATGATTACAGCGTGCCCATGGTGGACGGAGTGCCGTTCCCGAGGAACCACGAGGGTCACGGCGGCTGGACGATCGAGGGCAACAACGGCATCGCGCAGCTCGTGGGCACCAGCATTCCGAATTACGAGCCCAACATCATTACGTTGATGATCGGAACGAACGACATCAACGGTAACATCAACGTTGCGGACGCGCCGAATCGCCTGGGCAAGCTGCTCGACTCGATTTTCATGCGTGATCCGAACATCCTCGTGGTGCTCGCGCAGATCGTGCCGACGAGAACGGAGGCCACGAACAACGCCATCAAGGCCTACAACGCGGCCATGCCCGACCTGGTTTCGACGCGCGTCAGCAAGGGGCAGCACATCGTGCTGGTGGACATGTACGCAGCGTTCACCAACGACGCGAACTACAAGCAGTCCCTCCTCGGCGACAATCTCCACCCGAACCAGGCAGGGTATAACCGCATGGCCGATGTTTGGTTCGAGGCGTTGAGTCCGTACCTTCGCTGAAATCGAAAGGCGAACGCCACCAACGCTCGAGCAGATTCGCGGCGCACGCCGCGACGCTCGCGGTCCCGCCACTTCGGATCGCCGCGCCACACTTCTTAGCGCAGCGATCCGGCTTTTTTTACCTACGCGCCCGCATCAATCCGGCTTACGACGGCAGCAGCCACGCCCGGCCGCCCGTTGCCACCCTCCTATGCCAGCGAGGGGTCGGGGCTCCAGGCGAACCCCTCTAGAAGAGCAGGAGCACGGCGCGCCGGGGCCCCTCGGGAGGCATCGCAGGTCGCCGACCAGTTTGGCTGGCAGCTCCTGATTCAGCCCAACATCTTCGGGAGGGAGCAGATGCTCTACGAGGCGTCGCTCGAGACGAAAGACCCATATTTCGCCGAGTATTTCGCCAACCCGGAGGGGTGGGACCCATACGATGTCCGCCGCACGGACGAGGAAGCAATGCTCATCTCGGAGCACGCCGATCACGCGATGCGCACCCCCGAGCACCTCGAGACCTTGCTGGGCGTGGAGCTGACCGAGATCGCCGGGCTCGCGCCGCCGGGGCGCGAGCCCTCGTCCCGCCACTTCGGTGCGATGCGCGACGAGCACCTCGCGGTGGCGAAGCACCTCGAGACCATTCGGGATGCGAGCGACGATTTTGCGCTCCCCGACTGGGCCTGTGGCAGCTATCGCGCGCTGTTCGGGGAGCTTCAGGCGATCGAGCAGGACATCTTTCAGCACGTTCACCTCGAGAACCACGTCCTCGCGCCGCGCTTCGGTGCGTGAGCGGGAGCGCCGCGATGCGGTGAAGCGGCGGCGCTGGGGAGTCGCCGCCGCGCCCCGGGCCGCCGTAGCCGCCCTCGCCCCCTCCGCCGCCGCCCTGGCCCGGCGCGCCCCAGCCGCCGTCGCCGGCCTGGTCCGCTTCCCAGCCGGCCTCGCCGATGCGCCCAGGCCCCGCGGCCCAGGACCCGCGTCGAGGCGGGCCCGGCTCGTGACCCGGCCGACGCACTCGCGGAGGCCGAGGAGGCCGCGGCGTGGTACGCGGAACGGGATCCACGCGTAGCGGCACGATTCGCCAACGAGATCGAGGCGGCATTGAACCGAATTGCGGAGGCGCCGGACCGCTGGCCCTCTACCCCTGACAGATCCCCTCATTTTATACGGCAAATTCGTCGATTCCCGCGCCGCTGGCACACCGCTTCCACTGAGCACCAATGTGGGACAGTTGTTTGCATGGGCCCACGAGGCTCAGGTGTTTCGGGTGAGCCTACGACGAATACGTGAGAATCTGCGGTCGCTGGCCGGAATAGTATCAGTATGAGGCAATCGGCGGGCGTCGACGCGTGCACGGAAGGCAAGGCGAAGGGGAACTTGACGACGACGCGCTCGGAGGAGCGGTCGCATTCGATGAGGGCTCGCAGGCAACTCGAGCGCGTAGGGCTCAGCGCGAGTAGCATCGAGCGGTTCCTTCACGCCGCTGTGAAAGTCGACCTGCACGTCAAGACCGTGCTGTCCTTGTCGCTGGCAACCCTGGGCGTTCTGCACTCGGTCTCCCTTTGCATTCACGTGATCGGGCGAGGGATGGCGTGGGCAAGAGACGGTAGCCCCAAGCACGCGACCAAACAAGTTGATCGCCTGCTGAGTAACAACAATGTGTCCCCATGGCTTCTGTTCGACGCTTGGGTCCGCTTCGTGGTGGGGCCGCGAGAGGAGCTGCTGGTCGCTCTCGACTGGACGGAGTTTGATGTCGATGACCACGCCACGTTGGCGTTGTACTTGATCACTCGTCACGGGCGAGCAACGCCGCTTATTTGGAGGACGGTCAAGAAGTCGTCGTTGGCTGGCAAGCGCAACGCCTATGAAGACGAGGTCATTGAGCGGCTGCACGAGATTCTTCCGAAAGCAACTCGAGTAACACTCCTCGCGGACCGGGGCTTCGGCGACCAGGAGCGGTACGCACATCTCGGCAATCTGGGCTGGGACTACATCATTCGGTTCCGTGAGTGCATCATCGTCACCGATGCTGATGACACTGCGCGTCCTGCAGGCGAATGGCTCACATCTACCGGACGGGCAAAGATGCTGAAGAACGTCCGGGTCACGCAGGACAAGACGGCCATCGCGGCGGTCGTGCTCGTTCACGACAAGCGGATGAAGGAGCCATGGTGCCTCGCAACCAGCCGTGCCGACCTGACGGCGAGCCAGGTGACCAAGCTCTACGGCCGTCGCTTCTGCATCGAGGAGACGTTCCGCGACGTCAAGAACGTTCATTTTGGCATGGGTCTCTCCGCCACACATATTGGCGACACTGCCCGACGCGACCGACTTCTGCTTATAGCTGCCTTTGCGCACGTGCTCCTGACGCTCCTTGGGGAGGCAGGAGAACGGGCCGGCCTCGATCGCCTCCTGAAGACCAATACCGTGAAGCATCGAACCTTGTCGCTCTATAACCAGGGATGCTACTGGTACACAGCTGACAGATCCCCTCATTTTATACGGCAAATTCGTCGATTCCCGCGCCGCTGGCACACCGCTTCCACTGAGCACCAATGTGGGACAGTTGTTTGCATGGGCCCACGAGGCTCAGGTGTTTCGGGTGAGCCTACGACGAATACGTGAGAATCTGCGGTCGCTGGCCGGAATAGTATCAGTATGAGGCAATCGGCGGGCGTCGACGCGTGCACGGAAGGCAAGGCGAAGGGGAACTTGACGACGACGCGCTCGGAGGAGCGGTCGCATTCGATGAGGGCTCGCAGGCAACTCGAGCGCGTAGGGCTCAGCGCGAGTAGCATCGAGCGGTTCCTTCACGCCGCTGTGAAAGTCGACCTGCACGTCAAGACCGTGCTGTCCTTGTCGCTGGCAACCCTGGGCGTTCTGCACTCGGTCTCCCTTTGCATTCACGTGATCGGGCGAGGGATGGCGTGGGCAAGAGACGGTAGCCCCAAGCACGCGACCAAACAAGTTGATCGCCTGCTGAGTAACAACAATGTGTCCCCATGGCTTCTGTTCGACGCTTGGGTCCGCTTCGTGGTGGGGCCGCGAGAGGAGCTGCTGGTCGCTCTCGACTGGACGGAGTTTGATGTCGATGACCACGCCACGTTGGCGTTGTACTTGATCACTCGTCACGGGCGAGCAACGCCGCTTAGAGCGCCTAACAATAGCCCGCCGACCTCGCTCGAGCGCCCGCTCGCTTGAGACAAACGGTACGCGCATTAGATTGCACGCGTGGGCAAGCTGTTGGTGCCGGACGAACTCTGGGAGCGAATCGAACCTCTATTGCCGAAGGCGGAGCCGAAGCCGCAGGGCGGCCGGCCGCGCACGCCTGATCGAATCGCCCTGACGGGGATCTTGTTCGTGCTGAAAACGGGGATTCCTTGGGAATATCTCCCGCAAGAGCTCGGCTGCAGCGGCATGACGTGCTGGCGCCGGTTGCGCGACTGGCAGCAGGCTGGCGTCTGGGGTCAGCTCCACAAGGCATTGCTGGATGAGCTCGGCGGGGCCGACAAGATCAACTGGGAGCGTGCTGCGCTGGATGCCTCGCTGGTTCCGGCAAAAAGGG
This sequence comes from Sorangium cellulosum, assembly GCF_004135735.1. Classification (GTDB taxonomy): domain Bacteria; phylum Myxococcota_A; class Polyangia; order Polyangiales; family Polyangiaceae; genus Sorangium; species Sorangium cellulosum_F. The sequence goes on from NZ_CP012670.1 coordinate 4,402,967, forward strand.
GGGTGAAGAGACTGGCCCGAACCCCACAGATCGCGGCCGGCCGGGCACGAAATATCACATTTTGGTCGATCAGAATGGTATCCCGCTCGCCGTCGAGATGACGCCGGCGAACGTCCATGACTCGAAGATGTTCACGCCTATGGTGGATGCGGTACCGACGATCGCGCGGCCTTGCGGCCGACCGCGGCGCCGCCCCAAGAAACTGCACGCCGATAAGGCCTACGACGACCCGGCCCTGCGCTTGGCTTGCCATCTGCGCCACATCGTGCCCCGCATCGCTCGCAAGGGCATCGAGTCGTCGGAGAAGCTCGGCCGTTACCGCTGGGTCGTCGAACGGACGATCGCATGGCTCCGCCGCTTTCGGCGCTTGACTGTGCGGTATGAACGCCGTGCCGATATTCACCGAGCGTTCCTCCAGCTCGCCGTGTGCCTGATCTGCCTCTGCCATATCCAGGCCGGGTTTTGTTAGGCGCTCTTATTTGGAGGACGGTCAAGAAGTCGTCGTTGGCTGGCAAGCGCAACGCCTATGAAGACGAGGTCATTGAGCGGCTGCACGAGATTCTTCCGAAAGCAACTCGAGTAACACTCCTCGCGGACCGGGGCTTCGGCGACCAGGAGCGGTACGCACATCTCGGCAATCTGGGCTGGGACTACATCATTCGGTTCCGTGAGTGCATCATCGTCACCGATGCTGATGACACTGCGCGTCCTGCAGGCGAATGGCTCACATCTACCGGACGGGCAAAGATGCTGAAGAACGTCCGGGTCACGCAGGACAAGACGGCCATCGCGGCGGTCGTGCTCGTTCACGACAAGCGGATGAAGGAGCCATGGTGCCTCGCAACCAGCCGTGCCGACCTGACGGCGAGCCAGGTGACCAAGCTCTACGGCCGTCGCTTCTGCATCGAGGAGACGTTCCGCGACGTCAAGAACGTTCATTTTGGCATGGGTCTCTCCGCCACACATATTGGCGACACTGCCCGACGCGACCGACTTCTGCTTATAGCTGCCTTTGCGCACGTGCTCCTGACGCTCCTTGGGGAGGCAGGAGAACGGGCCGGCCTCGATCGCCTCCTGAAGACCAATACCGTGAAGCATCGAACCTTGTCGCTCTATAACCAGGGATGCTACTGGTACACAGCCATTCCCAACATGCGGGAAGAGCGGCTTGTTCAACTCATGACAGCGTACGGCGAGGTGCTCCGTGAGCACGCCGTAACCCGTGAAATTCTTGGGACTATATGAGGGGATGCATCAGACACAGCCATTCCCAACATGCGGGAAGAGCGGCTTGTTCAACTCATGACAGCGTACGGCGAGGTGCTCCGTGAGCACGCCGTAACCCGTGAAATTCTTGGGACTATATGAGGGGATGCATCAGCCTCTACCCGTCACGGGACGCGTCGGGTGCGTTCGACACGGTTTCCCTATCTCGTCGTCTACCGAGGCGAGCCAACGCGCATTCTCGTCGTGGCCATCGCGCACGCAAGACAGAAGCCGGGCTACTGGAGAAAGATGAGCCGAGAAGGTAGCCATGAGGACGGTGAAGTCTACGCGCCCGCAGGTCGCCTTTGCTGTAGCCGTCCCCGCCCCCTTGCCGCCTCAGAGCAAAACCATTCCGACCTGTCAAGAATTTTCTGCCAGCGATCGGCGGTTGACATGACGTACGAGACGTACGATCCACGGATCCGCCTACAAAAACAAACAGATCCAACGCGTTCACCCGGCGGTGTAACATTGTCTACACCACGCCGAGAATCGTTCCCAGCCGACGAATACAGGAGAGGATTGCTGCGATGAGCGAACTGACTATCTGGACCTACGACTGGGTGCCTGAGGGCCCTCGTGGTTTTGTGCGTGATCTGAGGCTGAGATGGGCGTGTGAGGAGGCCGATCTCGCCTACGCGGTCCAAACGATCCCATTCGATGATCGCGAGACCAATCATCTCGCGCGCCAGCCATTTGGCCAGGTTCCGTTCCTGAGCGACGGAGAGCTGGAGATCTTCGAAAGCGGCGCGGGGCTGCTGCATCTGGCCCGGAAGAGCGACAAGTTGATGCCACCTGATCCGGCTGGAGAAGCGGAGACGCTGCAATGGACGATCGCCGCGCTCAACTCGATCGAGATGGTCACCGTGCCGTGGTGGTTCTTGAAGATATGCGGTGACAATGACAATAAACTGACGGGATGGATGGGCAAGCGCCTCGACCAGCTCGAAAAGGTACTGCGCGATCGAGAATGGCTCGCGGCCGACCGCTTCACCGTCGCAGACCTGCTGATGGCGGACGTGCTACGGGTCTCGGAGGTCCGCGCTTTCGGCGATCGGCCGGCGACCGAGGCCTATGTAACCCGTGTAACCGCTCGCCCTTCATTCAAGAAAGCCCGGGCCGACCAGATTGCTCTATTCAAGGCGGCCGACGAGAAGAGAAAAGAAAAAGGGTCAGGCTGACGGGTGCGTACCTGCGCGGGTCAGGCCGAGGTGGGCACCAAGGTCCCTCGAGAGGATGGCCCGCGCACAGCCATTCCGACCTGGTCGTCATGAAGGGGTCCTCGCCGCTCGGCCCGAGCTGGGCCTCCTCCGCGTGCCCGGCGGCCGGGCCTTCGCCGCCAACGGCCGTGTTGCGCGTGCCTGGGTCGCGTGGGCGCCGAGCTGCGCGACGAGGTGCTCGAAGACGAGGCGGACGCGGCGCACGGCGCGCAGATCCTCGTGCATGACGACCCACACGTCCAGGTGGAAGGCGAGCGCGGGCAGCACGCGCACGAGCGGCACCGGCCGCCGGCTGAGCGGGAGCTGACACACCCCGATGCCGAGGCCGGCGCGCACCGCGGCGAGCTTCGCGATGTCGCTGTCGCTTCGGAACGCATAATCGCGCGGCGTGGTGACGAGCCCGGCGGCGGCGAGCGCGTCGATGATGGCGCGGGAGCCGTCGGCGCCGATGAGGGCGTGGTCCGGCACGAGCCCCGCGAGCGACGTCGGGGCAGGATGCGCGGCGAGGTACGCCTTGGTGGCGAAGAGGCCGAGCTCGACGCGCCCGGCGCAGCGCCTCACCAGGCCGGCCTGCGTCGGCTCCGCCATGCGCACGGCGACATCGGCGTCGCGGCGCAGGAGATCCTCGGTGCGATTCGTGGCGACGAGCTCGATCTGAAGGCGCGGATGAGCAACGCGGAGCGCGGCGAGCATCGGAGGCAGCACCTCGACGCCGACGACCTCGCTGCACGTGACGCGCACGGTGCCGCGGTCGGCCTCGGTGGGGCTCGACACGGCGCGCACGAGGGCGCGCGCGCTCGCGGCGATGGACTCGGCGTAGGGCAGCGTGGCCAGCGCGAGCTCGGTCGGCACCAGGCCGTTCGGCGCGCGGGTGAAGAGCACGACGCCGAGCTGCGACTCGAGCTGCTCGATCTGGCGGCGCACGGTGGGCTGCGCGACGTCGAGGGCACGCGCGGCGGCGGAGAGGCTGCCGGTGCGCATGACCGCAAGAAAGGCACCGTAGAGGTCCCACGAGGGCTCGGCTGGGCTCATCAAAAGATGATGAGCGGATGGACGCATTTGTACAATGTTCATGAGCACCCGCAGCGACCATGCTCCCCACGTCGCCGGCCCCCGCGCCGGTACGCACGACGAGGAGAACGACCATGACCACCGCCGCGACGCTCCCTGCGCTCGACCTTGCTCCCCCTCCCCGCCGCCCCGCGCCGCAGCCCACCTGCGAGGTCCCGGCGGGCGGGGCCAGGGGCATGCCGCGCGCGCTCCTGCGCCTCGAGGGCGCGCTCGTGCTCGGCGCCGCGCTGCTCGCCTACGCGCACCTGGGCGGGAGCTGGGGATGGTTCGCGGCGCTGTTCCTCCTGCCCGACCTGTCGCTGCTCGGCTACCTCGCGGGCCCGCGGGTGGGCGCGGTGGCCTACAACGCGGGGCACAGCCATCTGGCGCCGGCGCTGCTCGCGGCCGCGTCGGTCGCGCTCGGCTCGCCGGCGCTGCTGCTCGGCGCGGCGATCTGGGTCGGGCACATCGGCTTCGATCGGATGCTGGGCTACGGGCTCAAGTACGGGACGGCGTTCGGCGACACGCACCTCGGCCGCGTGGGCGCGAAGCGCTCTTCCGAGCAACGATGGTTTCAACGCTCGCCGAGCTGAAGACGGCTGCTGAAGCAACCGAGTGGACGGCAGGCAGCCCGGATCGAGCCAGCCTTTCTCGCCCCCTTGCCGCCTCGTCCGCCGCAGCCGCCGGCCCCGCCAGAGCCTCCCCCGGCGCCCCCCTGGACGCCGCGCACGAATTTTCAAGGATGTCTGCTCGTGCCCGATTCCTCCACGAAACGGTCAGTCGCCGATCGTGCTCGCGCCGTCCAGGAGCGGTACGCCGAAGCTCGGCGTTCCATCCGCATTCCATTCGAGCCGCTGGACGCGCGTGTGACGGTTCGGGTCGTAGAGCGGGTCCCCCGTGATCTTCGTGTAGTTCCGCGCGTGGTACACGAGCACGTCGAGCGATCCATCCGCCGACGTCGTGAACGAGTTGTGGCCCGGGCCATACAGCCCGTTTGCGCTGACGAACACTGGATTCTCGTTCTTCGTCCACGATCTGGGGCTCAGCAGGTCGTCCGTCGCGCTCGCCGTGAGCAGGCCGAGGCAGTAGCGGTCGTCCGTCGCGCTCGCTGAGTAGCTGATGAAGACCCGCCCATTCCGCTCGAGCACGGCAGCGCCTTCGTTGACCGCGAACCCCGCGGTCTCCCAGGCGTGCTCGGGTCTGGCGATCCGCACGTTGGGGCTGGCCAGCGTCCACGGGTTCACCATGGCCGCGATGAACAAGCTGCTGTTGTCGCCCGCGACGCTGGGGTCCTCCTGCGCCCACACGAGATACCGCTTGCCGTCGTGCTCGAACGTCGTCGCGTCGAGCGCGAAGGTGTCCGCCTCCGTCACGATCTGCCCTCGTTCGGTCCACGTGCCATCCATCGGGTCGCCCGATGCGCTCTCGAGCGCATACATGCGAATGGCCCAGATGTCGGTCGAGCTCCCGGCGGCGAAGTAGATGTACCACTTGCCGTCGATGAAATGTAGCTCGGGCGCCCAGATGTGCGCCGCCATCGGGCCGGTCGCGTGCTTCGTCCAGACGACCTTCGGCGTCGCGTCGGCCAGGCCTCGTATCGTGGTCGCGCGCCGGATCTCGATGCGATCGTACGTCGGAACGCTCGCGGTGAAGTAATAGTAACCGTCCGTATGCCGCTGGATGTGGGGGTCCGCGCGCTGCGAGATCAAGTAGCCGAGAGGCTCCAGCGCGAACGACGCCTCCGAGCCCTCGCTCGCCGTGCCGTCGAGCACGTGCGCATGGATCTGGTAGTTCAGGTGCCGGAGATGACGCGTCGCATCCGAGTACCACTGAAGCGAGACCATCGTCGGATCCCCGTTCAGCGCGGGCACGATCCGGAACGTGGCGTCCCTCCGGAACGTGGTGGTGTCCGTGAACACGTCGATCCACAGAAGGTGACTCCTCTCATTGGATGGAGTCTGCCAGAGGCCGTCAGCCCGGTTGGACGCCTCGCTCTGCGGCGGGTACCGGGTCGAACTCGCGCTGTCGACGTGCAGGTAGCGACCGCCGAGCCCCACGGACTCGAACGACACCAGCGTCGGATCATCCGGGTTCGCGAGGCCGGGCACCACTCTCCACTGGAAGTCGGCGGGGATCTGGTTGTTCGCCCTGTCGTCGAGGTTGGTGATCATCGCATGATAATAGGAGTGCGCGACGTAGAGCGGGGCGCCCTCCATGCGCGTCGTGCGAATGTGGTAACCCCCTCCGACGTCGTCGTCGAGGTTGGAGAGCTCGAGATCGGCGGGGGCGGCGAGGGCCGCATACGCGGGGTCCTCGCTGGCCGGTGAGCCGAAGGAGACGCGCACGGGCTGAGCTCCGTCGGCCTGCCAGTCGTCGACGCTGCTCAAGGTCACGGTCTGCGCCGCGCTCCAGCTCGCCTCCGTGAACGTCAGGTCCGCGTGGCTCAGCGTCGCCTCGGTCGTGTCGCTGACGCCGAGGGCGATCGTCACGGGCGCGCTCGGCTGCGACGCGAGGCGCACGGTGAACGTCACGGGCGCGCCGCGCTCGGCGAGGGTCCCCGACGGGTCGCTGACCACGATCGCTGCCGTCCCTGGACCGTCGTCGTCCGTGTTCGTGATGTCAGCGGACGCCGCGACGAGGCCGTCGCACGCTGGGTCCACAGAGACCGAGGGCCCGAAGCGGACGCGGAAGATCTGATCTCCGTCGCGCTCCGCATCGTCCACGCCCGTGACCGTGATCTCTCGAGGGGCGCTCCAATCCTCCGCCGTGAAGGAGACGGTCGTCGGTGAGACGGAGCCTTCGGTCGCGTCCGAGCTCGAGACCGGCACCGTGACAGGCCCGCTCGGCGCGGCGTCGAGCGCCACGCTCACGGTCACCCGCCCGCCGGACTCCGAGGTGCCGAGCGCTGTGCCCGCCGTCGTGATCCGCAACGAGTTGCTCGGTGATCCGGTCGACGCGTCCGGCGCATCGGTCGAGGGCCCATCCGAGCACCCGACCACCCCGAGCAGCGCGGAGAGGGCGCAAGCTGCCGCCGTGAGCGCAACGCATGGCGCAGAGAGGGAAGTGCACTCTGGGTGGGGAGATCTCGGTGCGCACATGATGAAGTGAGACTCCTCGCCGTAGGCGCTGCGGATCCGGCAAAATGCTCAGTAGTGGGCGATGATCGCGTCGAGCTCCGCCTGCGTGACCCGGACCGCGTTCGCGTGGCGCACGCCGGACGGAAAGCTGTACTCTGCGCTCGGGAGCTCCGTCCAAGAGCCCGGATCCGTGTCGAGGTCCGTCGTGCTCCAGCACCCGAACACACCGCCGTTCAAGTAGTAGTCGGCGAACAGGTACCATCGACTCTGCCGCGGATCCTTGATGACGAACGGTCCCTCCGTCGCTCGTCTCCTGCTCTGGGTCGACCCGCGCGTGATGTAGTCCGGACTCCATCGCGTGAACGTCGCCGGATCGAGCGCGAGCGTCGGGGAGCGCGCGATCTGGATGTCCTTGCCCGATCCGGTGAGCGCGCTCCCGCTGCTGTCCGTCTCGTCCTTGAAGAAGAGGTAGTTGCGGCCGTTCCATTGCGTGATCGTCGCGTCGATGACGCTGTAGCCCGGGTCGAAGAGCACGTCGGGGGTCGGGTTGACGATGGTGACGAAGTCCTCGGTGTAGCTGACGTAGATGCGGTTCGCGCCCGTCGTATCGTTTCCGGACCAGATGATCGCATAGAGCTCGCGATCGGGGTCGTAGTAAGCCTCCGGGGCCCAGGCGTGCATCGGGGTGGAGCTGGGGCCCGGGAGGCTCGTGAGCGTGATCAACCGGGGATTGGTGAAGGTGATGAGATCGGTCGAGTCCGCCACGAAGATCTTGGAGCTCGGACGGTTCCAGTAGTCCGCGTCGTTCTCCGCGAGCGTCCAGTCCGTGGCGATATAGACGTACGTTCCATCGTTCTTGCGGAACAGGAACGGATCTCGGATGTGATTCGTGCCCATCCCGGTGAGCCGGTACACAGGCTGTCCATCGGCGAGGGTCGACCAGTGAAGCCCGTCGGTGCTGTAGGCGAGATGCAGCGAGTCGCTCGGCACGTCCTGATGCGGCCCGAAGTAGCTCAGCACCCAGGCCCCCGGGGAGCAGCGGGTCGCGTTCATCGTGGCCGTGTGCTCGCCGTTCGTACACTCGAGGCAGATGCGGTCCGTGGCGCTGCTCCCCTCCGCGCCGACGAACTCCCCTGGCACGCAGTCGGTCCACGCGACGCATGCCGTTGCGGGATCGGCGTCGTCGTCCCAGGTGCCATCCGCGCAATCGACGAGCGCGGCGGTGCCGCCTGCGCAGTACGTCCCCGGCGGGCAGGCGTCACACTGTGCGGGCGTGGCGCTCGTCCCCGGCGCGGTCTGCCTCGTCCCGGGCGCGCAGGGCGCGTGCTTCGCGCAGCTCGGGGCGTTCACCGTGTCGCTGAAGGTGTCCTCCGGGCACGCCGTGCACCGCCGGTCCGCCGTGGGCGAGCCCTCGGCGCTCGCGAAGGTGCCTGCGGTGCAGGCTGTCCATGCGACGCAGCTCGTCTCGCCATCGCCATCGTGATCCCAGGTGCCCTCGGAGCACGCGGGGGGCTCGGCGTCGGGTCCTGCGTCTCCGCCGGTCGCCGTCACCGGGTCGCTGCACCCGGAGATCCATGAGAGCGCCACCACCCATCGTGCTTTCGAGCTGCTCTTCAAACGTGCCATATCGCTCCTCGATTTCGCGCGTAGTTGCAGCGCCGATGGGCGCTCGCGGGAGGTGCTCCGGCGACAAGCGGGCGAGGCGTTCACGTGTCCTGCCCAGCCGGCGAGCAGGTCCTGGGCGTCGAGGACCCGCTCGAGCGCCCAGCGCGCACGACGGCCTGTCCTGTACGAAGCGAAAGGATCGTTCGGGAGCAACTGTGAACGCTCACATCGGCGGCGTCAACCCAAATGGGGCGGCGACGAACTCACGGCGGCGACGAAGTCCGCCGCGACGCTCCCTGCGCTCGACCTTGCTGGTGCGACGAGAGGCGCTCCGGGGCGCCGCGACTCACCCGCAGGAATCCGGGGATCGGGCGCCGCGGCTCGCGGCCTACCTACGGAAACGCGGAGAGCGATCGTACGACACAGTGGATTGCGACGCTGGACCTGCAGTACGTTGCGTAGCAGGAGGCTGAGTCGATATGGTATTCGGGGATCGGCTGGACTTCGCCATCGAGGCGGACGTGGAGCCCAACCTGGCGCCCCCGAGCGCGGTGTGGGGGCGCCATCGCGGAGACGTCGAAGCGCCCGATGCGCGAACGGCCGAGGAGCACCGCCGGGACTCGACGTTCTGGAGCGCCCACGATTTCCTGACCGGCTGGGGCGAGCAGTTCAACGGGTGCAAAGCATTCATCCTCTGTCCGCCCGACGGCGCGGTTCGCATCCTCTCTCGCGAGCTACCCGGGCCCATGGGCCGCGGCGTGGAGGTGTCGCGGGCCGGGCTCGTTGCGGCCATCGAGGGGTTCACCCGCTGGTTCGAGCAACAGGCGCGGCGTCTGGGAGGCGGTCGGGCCTGATGGGTTGCTGCTCGACACCCCCTGCTGGCTCTGGCTCGTCGCCGATCCCGTGAGGATCAGGAGCGACGTCGTGGAGATGCTCGTCGCAGCAGGACCCGCGTCGAGGCGGGCTCGGCGCGTGACCCGGCCGACCTTGCGGTAAGCTCCCTGCATCGTGAAGGCGCTGCTCCGACGCCGGGGCTGCGCAGGAACCCCGCCGGGGCTGCGCAGGAGCCGGACGATGGTGACGAAGGACACCAATGGGGGCGCGCAGGAGGGGCGCGGGGCTGCGCAGGACGGGGGCTGGTGTAGCGCAGGACACCAATGGGGGTGCGCAGGAGGGCACCCTGGCCGCGCAGGAGGGGCGCGGGGCTGCGCAGGACGGGGGCTGGTGTAGCGCAGGACACCAACGGGGGTGCGCAGGAGGGCACCCTGGCCGCGCAGGAGGGCCTGCGGGGCTGCGCAGGACGGTGGCTGGCGTAGCGCAGGACACCAACGGGGGTGCGCAGGAAGGCACCCTGGCCGCGCAGGAGGGCCTGCGGGGCTGCGCAGGAGCCCTCCCGGGGCCGCACAGGAGGCCGCCGGGGCATGCAGGAGGGCCCATGGGCTGCGCAGGACGGCCGATGGCGCTGCGCAGGAGGCCGCCGGGGCTTGCTGGTGTACAGGAGGTCGATGGGCTGCTCGACGGCGAGCTGGAAGCGGAGCCCACGTGCGGCGAGACGACCGATGTCGCGGTGGTCCTCGGCGAGCACGTCGGCTAACCTGCCGCCGCTGCCGCTGCCGCTGCCGCTGCCGCTGCCGCTGCCGCTGCCGCCGCCGCCGCTTCGCGACAGGCCGTCAGGCCGCAGAAGCAGCCGTTGACCATCATCAGGTGCAATCGTGTCGAAGGTTGATCTCAAGAGGGAGCTCAAGCATCTCTACCAGGCATCCGCGAAGGAGGTGGTTCGGGTCGACGTGCCGACATTCCAGTTCCTCATGATCGACGGCGAGGGCGACCCCAACACGTCACAGGCGTATGCCGAGGCCGTGGAGGCGCTGTTCTCCGTCTCCTACACGACGAAGTTCATGGTGAAGAAGGGGGCGCGAGGAGTCGACTACGCGGTCATGCCCCTCGAAGGCCTCTGGTGGTCGGATGACCTGTCCGTCTTCACCTCCAACGACAGGTCGAGGTGGAAATGGACGATGATGATCATGCAGCCTCACTTCGTGGAGGAGGCGGTGATCCGGGCGGCCCTGGCGGAGGTGAGGCGAAAGAAGGCGCTCCCCGCGGTGGACGCGCTCAGGCTGGAGAGCTTCACCGAAGGAGCATGTGCTCAGATACTCCACGTCGGGCCCTTCACCGAAGAAGGGCCGACCATCCAGCGAGTCCATGACTTCATCGGCGCGCGCGCTGCGCTCGCAGGAAAACACCACGAGGTGTATCTGAGCGACATACGCCGCGCCGATCCGGCCAAGTGGAAGACCATCATCCGCCAACCCATGGAGTGATGGCTGACGGATCGCTCGAGCCGACGCCGCTTCGCGGCACGGCTCGACTCAGGCGCTGCGCGGGCGGAGCGGCGCGGGACGCCGGAGGGGGCGCCCCCGTCGACGGCGCCAGGGATCGGGGCCACTTCACCCGCCGCACGGAGCACGGCGCAGCAGAGGAGATCGGCCGGCTGGGCGTCGGCGGGGCCACATGAACCACATCATCACACGCGCGAAGCCGCGGCAGGCAGGGACGGTTCCATGACGACCTGGATCAGCGGAGTCTGCGAGGCGAACGGCATCAGCATCCACTACCTCCGAGCGGGAGGCGCCAGGTGCCCCGTCGTCCTGCTCCATGGATTGATGGGGAGCGGCGCCTGCTGGACCCCCTTGGCGCGGGCGCTCGAAGGTGAGTTCGACGTCGTCATGCCCGACGCCAGGGGGCACGGCGGCTCGAGCGCGCCGCACCACGGATACCGGTACGACGATCACGCGAGCGACGTCGTGGGCCTCATCCGCGGCCTGGAGCTCGCTCGTCCGGTTCTGCTGGGCCACTCGATGGGCGGCATGACCGCCGCGGTGGTGGCGAGCCGAGGGGCGGGGGTCATCCGCGGCCTCGTCCTGGTCGACCCGACGTTCTTGAGCCCCGAGCGCCAGCGCGAGGTGCGCGACAGCGACGTCGCCGAGCAACACCGCCAGGCCCTCGGCTCAACGAAGTCCGACCTCGTCGCGCAGGCCCGGGCCCGACACCCGCGTCGCTCGCCCGAGATCGTCGCGCTTCAAGCCGAGGCGAGGCTGAAGACCCGCATGGCCGCGTTCGACGTCCTCACGCCGCCCAGCCCCGCGTATCGCGACGTGGTGAGCGCGATTGACGTCCCGATCCTGCTCGTCATCGGTGACAGCAGCCCCGTCGTCACGCTCGAGATGGCAACCGAGCTGCGGAGCCTCAACCCGCGCGTACGAATCGAACAGGTGCAAGACGCCGGCCACGGCCTCCCCTTTCAACAACCCGAGCGCCTGGGAGAGGTGGTCCTGTCGTTCTTGCGTGAGCTGGCGTAGAGCAAAATCGGACCGAGCCAGGCGGCCGAGGGGGGGTGCAGCGCTAGGCGCGACGAGGAGCCCTACTGAAGTCGGGCGACGTGGAGCAACGACGCGATGCGCCCGCCCTCGGTCGCCTGGCGACGGGAGGTCTTGAGAGGCGCTCTTAGCTGCCGCATACCCCGGCGCCCCCCCTTGGACGCCGCGCCGCGCACGCCGAGCCCGCCCCTGCGGCCGCCGCCGCCCTGGCCCGACGTGCCCCCAGCCGCCGTCGCCGACCCAGCCCGCTGTAAATGGCCCCGCGACGCGGGGGCTGTCCCCGCATTCCCCCTCCCGATCCCCTGGTTTCTTGGCGCCCTCTTCGTCATGGCGGTTCGCCCCCCGGCTCGACTCCCCGCAGCAGCGATAGCACTGTTTCACTCCTCGAACGCCGCCGTTCCAGCCCGCTGCCTGGCGTCGCCCGCCGTGCCGCCGCATGCTCCGAGACGACGTCGCGCGCGGCGCGCGCCTCGCCGAGCGCTGGGACCCACGAGCGCATTGCAGAGCCCGACGGAAGGCAAGGCCTGTTCTACCGACCGCGTGACCGGGATCAGATCGCCAGTTCCATCTCGACAAGAGATATCCACGAACAACGACGCGTTCGCTTGGACATTGACAGCGTTTCCGCTTTTGAGAATGATGCCTCCGCGCTGGCCGATGAAGCGCGGGGCAGGCTCTCCACCGCGGAGCCCACGGCGCACCTCGCGGCGTCACCGAGACGCGCCGATGAACCCCCCCGCGCGACCACGCGCCTGGCTTGGAAGCATAACCTATCATAACAACACATTGGTGATACATGAAACACATCTGTCACATGACGCCCATGCGCGCCCTGATCTGCAGCCTTATCGCCGGAGGCATCTCGCTGGGCGCACCCGCTCAGGCGCAGGCGCTGGAGTACGGGATCTACGAAGGAGAAGGTTGCCCCGCAGGTTACACGCCGTTGACCACGGCCGACGCCTTCTGGACGTTCTTCGCCAGCTGCGATGAGCTCCCCTATTCAGGAGTCTTTCGCCTCGCGGACGGGGACTCGATCGATGGCCAGTGGAACAGCTGCCAGCTGAACACTGGCGACACCCGCGAGCTGGACTACACGCTCTGCAAGCCCAACTACGAGCTCTTTGACATCGACGGGACCACCTTCGCGGTGGTGAGGGGCGGAGAGGAGTGCCTGGAAGGCTTCGAGCACGTGGACTTCGCCACCGCCTCCGCCTACTCGGCCGAGATATGCACGCACGTCGGGTACTGGGGGATCGCGAGGATCGGTGGAGGGGGCTCCATTGACGGCGTAGGTTACGGCTGCGGCATCCGCGCGACCGACTCTCGCCCGCTCGGTGACGCCATCTGCGTGGAGAGCGAGTAACACCCGAGCCGGAGGCGGCTCGCGCGCTCCCCACGAGCTGGGCGGCCGGGGTGCGCAGCAGCCGGTTGGGCGGCCGGGGTGCGCAGCAGCCGGTACATCGGCTTCGGGGCGACCTGCCCACCTGCCCCACCCCGCCCCCTCGTCACCGGTACGGCCCTCCCCGCCGCTCCCCCCGCATCTCCCGCGCCAACGCCAGCATCGACCGCAAGACCTCCCGCGCCGCCGCCGGATCCGCGAGCAGCGCCGTGATCCGCACCGCGATCTCGCCCGGCTCCACCACGACCGTGTTCCCCGCCACCGCCCCGAGGCGCGCCGCCTGCTCCAGGATCGCCGCCACGATCGGCCCCAGCGCCGCGCTCGGCGCGCAGGCCCCGCCGCGGACGAGCGGCTCCAGCCGCAGCGCGATGCGCGTCCCGGCCGGCGCGGCGCCCTTGAACCGCGTCCTCAGCTCGATCCGCTCCCCCTCGAAGGTCCCCGACAGCCGCATCGACCCCACCTGGAGCGCCCCGCCGCTCTCCTCCGCGAAGCGGCGCCACGCGGGCAGCCACGCCGCCATCGCCGAGGGCGGCGGCAGCGCCGCGCCGGCGTCGGCGATCGCCTGCGCGAGCGCCTCGACCTGCTCCAAAAACCCGCCGAGCACCCGCTCGTCGGACACGCCCAGCGCGCTCCACGCCCGCACCCGCGCGTCGTCCACGTCCACCTCGCCGAACGCGCCCAGCGCCGCCCGCAAGGCGGGCGTGAGCGCCGCCAGCACCTGCGCGTCCTCTCGCCCCCACGCCCGGAAGCGCCGGTCGAACCGGGCATCCCCCGTGATCACCCCGACCCGCGCCCCGCCCTGCCGCGGCCGCACCTTGAGGCCGAGCCCCCAGGGCTCCCCGAACCACACCGTCGCGCCGAGCCCGGGCCCCGAGCGCTCCTCCGCCGGCGCCACGTCCACGACGCAGCCCGCGCGGACGCCGCGCAGCCCGAGCCCCTCGGCCTCCTCGCGCGCCGTGTACCCCGCCCGCTGCCCCGCGCGCGCCCAGACCGCGCGCCAGCGATCCGCGCCGACCCGGGGCCGCGCCCCCTCGTGCCGGCGCCGCTGCCCGAACGGGCCGACGATCACCGGCACCCGGTGCACCACCCGCCCCTCCGAGTGCTCGAGCACCGCCTCCAGCGCGTAGCTCAGCGAGACGTCGGCGGAGCTCCACGCCGGCGCGAGATCGATCGGCACGGCGATGCGGAAGGGCACCTCCCGCCCCTCGCGGACCGCCCCGAGGTCCTGGAAGAACGAGAGCCGGTGCAGCTCGCTCGACGGGCGGCGCCCCCGCACCTGGACCCGCTCGACGCCGACCAGGGAGACGTCGAGGGCGCGGGGGCGGCTGCCCGCGAGGCCGCCGAACGCCACGGCGCCGGCGAGGACCTCGCCGGGCGCGAAGGCGCGGTCCGGCAGCGACACCTCGAGGAAGGCGCCGCGCCCCCGCGCGCTCGCGCTGGTGATCGGCGCGCGCCTCGGCCGCGCCGTGGTCGCGGGCCGGACGAGGATCTCCCGGCTCTCCTCGGCGTCGAGCCACCACGGGATGGAGACGCGCGCGCGGATCCCGCAGCGGAGCTCGGCGATCGCGCCGGGGTGGGTCGGCGGCAGGTCGCGCGGCAGCGCGAACGAGGCGCGGTACCGGTGCACGCCCGCGGCGAGCAGCCCCCGCCCGGCCACCTCCTCGCTGCGGCGCAGCCGGTCGCGCGCGCCGGCGATCACCCCGCGCGAGGGGTCCCACAGCGTCTGCGTGCACTGCAAGGTCACGCGCACGAAGTCGATCGGGGTCTCCGAGGTGCTCTCGAGCAGGAGCTCGACGCCGAGCGTCTCGCCCGGGTGCACGACCTCGGGCAGCCGCAGCGTGATGAAGGGGCGGCTCCTCATCACCGCCCATCGTAGCCGAACCGCGATCCGACCCGGACGCGCTGGAGCTCAGCCGCTCGGCCGCGCGGTAGCCCCCGAAACAAGGACGTCGGCCTCTTCGTCACGCCCCTGGCCACGCAAGAACCCGACGGCTGCTGCGACGAGGGCTCGACGCTCGTCCTCGGACAGGAGGGGCGCGACGGTGTCGCACCAGCACCTCGCGAACGTGTGCGCCTCCGCGAGCTCCTGCACCGTGTCCATGGGATCGATCTCGTCCTCCAGGTACCCCCTCTCGCTGAGGGCCCGATGGTCGAACTCGGACAGCTCGGCCGGGTCGAGGGACGGCACGTCCTCGCTCGCGCGCTCGGCCGCGTCGAACGCGCGCCACAGCGCCTCCCGCGCGCCCTCGGCGAGCCCGAACAGGCCCCCCGCGCGCGGCTGTACGCGCAAGACGGACATCCATGTCCGCCAGTAGCCGGCACCGCCGAGCGCCGACGTCACCCAGCCGAGCAGCGCGCCCGCGAGCTCGGGGGCGCGCGCGCGCAGGCACTCGAGCGCGGCGACGGTGACCCGATACGGGGCCTCGCGCGTGTTGACGGACCAGTCGCGCTCCGCCGTGCACGACCGCACGGCCGACTGGAACTGCTCCTCGCTCGTCAAGCGCAGGCCCATCTTCTCGTAGTGCGGCCGTACGCAGTCGAGCGACAGGAGAAAGAGCGCACGCTCGATGCTCCCGCCCTCGCGCTCGATCTTCGCTTCGTCAATCATGGCGTGCCCCCTCCTCCCGAGCCGCCGCCGGTGGGCGGCGGGGGCGGCGTCGGCCCCACCCAGTCCGACGCGGCGGGGGGCGGCTTGGTAGACCAGGGGCGCGCGTCGGGCCGCAGCGGCGGCATCCCCGTGCCGCCGGCGACACGCCGATCGTACTCGGCAATGCACTTGCGAAGCCCCGACTGCTGCCCCGTGATCTGGTCCTCGTGGTTCTGCCAGCTCGGCGTCCCAGGACCGTTCGCGCCGTGGATCTGCTCGCGAAACCGGTGCGACAGGCCGTGCGTGCCGCCGCCGCCGAGCGCACGTTTGTCGCGATCGATGAAGTCGTCGATGCGCGACATCAGCTGGGCGTCGCTCAGCGCCCGGAGATTGACGAGGCCGAGCGGATCCGCACACGACGTGGGATTCGCGACATACCGGTAGAACCGGATCCCGGAGTTCAAACGCAGCGGGTCGCCGCTGATATAGTTGCCCGTGTCCGGGTCGTAGTACCGAAACCGGTTGTACGCGAGGCCCGTCTCGTCATCATCGAGCTGCCCGGGGAAGCCGACGCGGGTCGCGCGGTCCCGATCCGCCGCAGCGGGTGCCCCCCAGACGCGCCGGTCAACGCTCTCGACCGAGCCGCCGTCGGCCCCGACGAGCGCGACCGGGGTGCCGATCGGATCGTTCAGGAAGTGCTTCCACGCACCGCGCTTCTGCGCGAGCGGAACGAACAGGTCGTCGGAGAACGCGTAAGTGCGCTCCTCGACGACCACGGCGGTCGATCCACGCGCCTCCTCGTGGACCTCGTGCACGAGGACGTCCTGATCCCAGATGTAACGCACGAAGCGCGTCACCTCGAGCGGCGCGCCCGCCGCGGCGGCGCGGCGCACGCGCTTCCACAGCCGCCGTGCAAAGGGATCGTACGCGAAATCGACGATGTTGCCGTCGGGGAGCGTGACCGATTTCAGGAGGCCGGCGCCGTTCCATTCGTACCGGGTGACTGCTACCTCGCCGTCCGCACGCCGCTCGCGTCTCTCGATGAGCCGGCCCTCTCGGTCCCACGTGAACTCCAGCCGGCCTTTTCGCGCCAGCCGGTTGCCGCGCGTGTACTCGCGCGACTCCGGCTCCGCCTCGTGCAGGTTGCCGGCGGCATCGAACCGGAAGACCTCCGCGCGCGCCTTCTCCGGCACCGCCGCGAGCAGCTGCCCCACCGGATCGTACAGGGTATGAACGTGGTGTGGCCTCGCTGCCGGACGCTGCGCGAAGGACTGGAGCGGAGACGAGAGGTGGACTGGAGCGGAGTGGCACGAGCGCGCGGCAGAAAGGCGTCGTGTCGTGGGGGCGTCGTCTGCCGCGCGCAGGCAGCGCGCGGGCGAGGCGCAGGGAGGCGGAGCGGAGCCTGGGGGGACGAAGCGCGCCTCGCCCGCTTGCCGCCCTGAGGGGGAGAGGAGAACGCGGCCGTTGGGGAATCGAGGCGCCAGGGAGGCCCTCGGAGCGAGCCGACGACCCCGAGCTGACAAAGGACTTGCAAAGGGGTCGTCCCATGCTGGCCTCCCTCGCACCGGGCATGGGACGGGGTGAGACGCTGTCTCAACCAAACGTGCGGTGCGAGGGGGTCGTTCACCCCGGGGTCGGTCGGTTACGAGTATGGGTCCAGAACCCGCTGTCGTATGTGACCGCCCCTCCGGCCCACCCGGTTGAGCTGGGAGCTCGAATAGGTAGGTGCCGTACGACCTGTTGTTTCGTCGGCGTGCTGGACCGTCGGCCTCGAGGGCCATCCAGCTCGCCGGGTCCCGCGAAGGGGACTCGCTCGCCTGGGCACCCGGGCAGCACGACCCCGCTCGCACCGCACGAGGTGAATCATGACTGTCGTGGGGTTGGATGTCCACAAGCGTGTGGTAGAGGCCGTGGTGCTTCGCGCCGAGGACGGCCGCATCCTGCATCGGGAGCGCTTCGAGTGCACCCGAGAGGAGCTCGTTCGCTTTGCGACGAAGCGGCTGGGTCCGAATGCCCGTGTGGCGCTGGAGGCCACGACGAACACGTGGAGCATTGTCGAGCTTCTGCGGCCGTACACCGGCGAGCTCGTCGTCTCCAATCCGATGCGCACG
The DNA here is from genome assembly GCF_004135735.1 of Sorangium cellulosum. Classification (GTDB taxonomy): domain Bacteria; phylum Myxococcota_A; class Polyangia; order Polyangiales; family Polyangiaceae; genus Sorangium; species Sorangium cellulosum_F. Next base: position 4,420,659 of record NZ_CP012670.1, read on the forward strand.
CGCGCCATCGCGGAGGCCAAGGTGAAGACGGACAAGGTCGACGCGCTGGTGTTGGCTCAACTGTTGCGGGCCGACTTCTTGCCCCGGGTGTGGCAGCCGGACGGAATGACGCAAGCTCGCCGGCGGCTGACCGCTCGCCGTGCGTCGCTGGTCTCCGATCGGACGCGCGTCAAGAACCGCATTCACGCGGTGCTGCACCAGCGGTTGATGGAGCCACCGGTCAGCGACCTGTTTGGAACGAAGGGCATGCGCTGGCTTCAGATGCTGGAGCTCGACGCCGCGGGGCGCCTCGCCATCGACAGCGAGCTGAGATTGCTGCGTCAGATCGAGATAGAGATGACAGCCGTGGATGAGGCGCTCGCGCAAGATGGGTACGATGACCCACGGGTGCGGCTGCTCATGACGCTGCCGGGGGTCGATGTGGCGGTGGCGCAGACGCTGCTGGCGACGCTTGGTGACATTCAGCGCTTCAAAGATCCCGACGCTGCTGCGAGTTACATGGGGCTCGTGCCCTCGACCCGACAGTCGGCGGAGCATTGCTACCACGGCCCGATCACCAAGCAGGGCAAAGGGCAGGCGCGCTGGATGCTTGTGCAAGCGGCTCAGCATCTGTCCGCGCACCCTGGTCCCTTGGGCGTCTTCTTCCGCCGCCTCGCCAAGAAGAAGAACCGCAACGTGGCGGTGGTAGCGACGGCGCGCAAGCTCGTCACGATTGCCTGGCATATGCTGAAGAACAACGAACCCTACCGCTACGCCATCCCGCGCTCGACGGAGACCAAGCTCTCCAGAATGCGGGTGAAGGCGACCGGCGAGCGGCTCCGGCCCGGGCTGCCGAAGGGACAGCCGCGGCCCAAGGCCTACGGCTCGGGCGTGCGCACCCGCACCGTACCGGCGCTCGACACGATCTACGAGCGCGAGGGGCTGCCGCCGATCGCACCGCTGTCCGACGGCGAGTTGCGCATGCTGCGCCAGCAGAAGGTGCTCAAGCACGTCGCGCAGACCAGCCGCCCTCAGCGGCTGCCTCGTCGCGCTGCGGCGCCCGAGCCGCCCGACGTGCCTGGGGCCGTTTCGCCTCGGTGCCCTGGCCCGCGACCGTCCGCCGGGCGAGCGCCCGCGGCACCGCGGCGGGCCAAGTCCACGCAGACCCCTTCTCCCGGCCGGAGGTTGATGTGAATCGCTGTCCCGAGCTTGACACGTTCATAGGTACTCGAAACGGCTCGTCGCGCCGTTCGCATGGTGGACGGCCGTGACCAACCCGCGCTCGTCACGTGTGTACATCGTCGTCGCGCCGCTCGCGTCCTGTACCCCCTCGACGTTCCCGAACCGGTCGCGCCATAGCCTGGTATTGCCTCCTTCCGGGTCGGTGATGCACACCGGCAGGCCTTCCGCGTCGCGCTCGATGATCATCGCGCGGCCGAGCGCGTCGGTGAGGCGAAGCAGCCGCCCGCGGCGGTCACGCTCGTAGTGCGTCGTTCCTCCCTCGGGATCGACCGAGCGCGTCTGGAACCCGTGCTCGTCGTAGGCGTAGCTCCATACCCCTGGCCCCTCGCACGATTTGTCGATCGTACCGCGTGAGTTACCGAAGAACCGGGACACCTGGGTGGAGTCGACGACCTCGCTGTAACCGTCGGGATACCAGTGGAAACGGCAATGGTGGATTCCCTTCGCGCGGGTCTCGCGATCGTGCAGGTACGGTGGAAGATCCGGCGCGAGGCTCGGATCGGGTCGAGCATCGTACGCCCCCCACGACTCGACGCATCGCCCCTGGCGATCATAGAGGAAATGGAAGGTCAGCCCTGTACGGTCCGTGTCCTTCGTGAGCCGCCGATCGTCGTCGTACTCGTACCGCCACGCGTGACCGTCGGGGTCCGTGGCCTCGATGAGGCACCCTCTGGCATCGTAGGAATACCTCGCGAGCTCGATCCAGCGCCCTCGCGCGGCCGCATTCTTGACCAGGAAGGCCGCTATCCGGCCGTCGTGTGTCGACAGCACGTGGATCGTGCGCCCGGCAGCGTCGTTGATCTTGGTGAGCCGGCCGTCGGCGTAGAGGAGCTGGATCCGGTTCCTGTTGCGATCGGCGATCACGGACAGGCGGTACTGCGTCGCCGCGTCGTTGGACGGCTCGAAGAACCGCCATACCCCGCCGTCGTCCGCGTCCAGCGAGAACGACCGCTCGCCGTCCCGCCGCAAGATCCAGCCCCAGGGACCGATGGCGGTCTCACCGGCGTGCGGCACCGGGAAGTCGAGCGCGGTACCGCTCTCGTTCCACACGCGCACGCGCTGCCGCTGCACCTCGATGCGCCACCCGAACGTGTGCGCCCACCCCCAGCCGAGCCCCGCGTCCTCGCGGTGGATCGTCGAGCTGCACGTGCGCGCGAACCGCAGCGGGAGCGGGCCAGGCAGCTCGAAATCGACGATGGGGTGGGTGAAAGCTCGCCCGGTGACGACGTCGACCGGGTGGGACTTGGTCCCACAGGTCGGGTATTTCTTGGGATCCGGCGCTTGCTTCCCGCCACCCTTGGCGCCGTTGCCGCCATTGCCGCCATTCCCTCCCTGCCCGTCGCCCGAGCCTCCGCCCCCGGCGCCGCCCCCTCCCCCACCCGCGCCGCCACCGCCGAGGATGAAAGTCCCCGGGTTCATGCCGGGAATCGCAGGGATGTTCGGAACTGGAGCGGTGCGCGCCATGGTTCAATGAACCATCGGCCGCTCTGGGCTGTCAAGCGCCAGGCTCCGGTGGCGTAATGTCACGGCGCAGGCATGTGAGCCATTGGGCACTGGCCCGGATCCCTCGAGAGACGATCTGAAGACGCGGGCGATATCCCATATAGCCATTGACCATTGCACGAGCCTGTCCTCGCGCGCTCGTTCCTCCTCGGCAAGGAGCGGCTCTGTGAGCGTGTCCGGCAGCGCGACGACACTCTCTGTGTGCGCGCGGCCCTCGGGAGCGCCCCTGTCAACCTCCGCGATGCCTCGCCGGGCCGCTACCGCAAGGGTAAGCGTTCACCGGCCGGAACAAGCGGTCCGGCCGGTGAGCGCTTGCGATGGCCCGACCTGACGACAGCGCAAGCACGAAGTCGATCGGGGTCTCCGAGGTGCTCTCGAGCAGGAGCTCGACGCCGAGCGTCTCGCCCGGGTGCACGACCTCGGGCAGCCGCAGCGTGATGAAGGGGCGGCTCCTCATCACCGCCCATCGTAGCCGAACCGCGATCCGACCCGGACGCCGCAGAGCGCTGCGGCTCGCTCGCCGGGCGACGCGCTCGCTCTACCCGCGCTGCAGCGCGCCGCCCCCGCGCGCCATGTACGCGGCGAACAGCGCCGGCGCGAGCTGCTTCATCGCGCGCCGACGCGAGCGCCGGGTCGAACGGATCGGCCCACGTCAGGCCCGCTGGCGGCCCCCCCATGCCTGCCGAGCTGCGCCCCTCCCCACGCCCGGGGGGCGTCGGGTTTGTCACTCCCACCGCTGGGCCGTGCCGCGTTACGCTCGGCGAGCCGCGCGCTTGTTCACCCAGTCGTATGACCGTCGAGCTGATCCAGGCAATCGTTCGTCAGACCACTGTCCTCATCGCTCAGCTGGCGACCTCGGGGGGCCTGCGTGCCCCCCTGGCCCAGCTCGCGGACCAGGTGTTCCAGGACCTGGCGACCGAGCTGGAGCGGCAGGGGGTCAGCCGCAAGGTGAGCGCCGACATGTTCGGCATGGGGCTCCGGAGCTATCAGCGCCGGGTCCGGCGAAACGCGGAGGGCTCGGTCGAGCGCCGCCGCTCGCTCTGGGAGGCCGTGCTGGCCCACATCCGCCGCCGGGGGATCACGCCGCGGGCCGAGCTCCTGAGGGCGTTCGCCAGCGAGGACGAGGTCCTGCTCCGCGGGGTGCTCTTCGACCTGTGCGAGAGCCGCCTGATCTTCCAGGCGGGCCAGGGCGCTCAGGTGGTGTATCGCGCCGTGTCCGACGACGAGCTCGGCGCGCTCCGCGCGCTCCGCTCCGGCGAGGGGGTGGACGAGCTCGTCTGGGCGATCATCTACCGGGAGGGCCCGCTCACGCGCGACGAGCTGCTGCAGCGGACGCAGATCGAGCGCGCGGAGCTCGACGGCGCCCTGGGGCGCCTCCTGGAGTCGACGCGCGTCGAGCGGACCGGAGACGGGGCCGGGGCGACGTACAGCGCCGCGAGCCTCTACGTGCTGCTGGGCTCGCCCGTGGGCTGGGAGGCGGCGATCTTCGATCACTACCAGGCGATGGTGAAGACCATCCTGTGCCGGCTGCGCGAGGGGCGCGGCGCGCCGGGCCTCGCCGACCGCGTCGGGGGGAGCACCTACACCCTCGACGTGTGGCCCGGCCATCCGTACGAGCAACAGGCCTACGAGACGCTGGGGCGCCTGCGCGCGCAGCTGGTCGAGCTGCGCGAGCAGGTCGAGGCCTACAACGCGGCGCACGAGGCGCCGGACAGGTACACGCAGGTCGTGCAGTACGTCGGACAGTGCTTGATCCAGCAGGACACCGGGAGCGGCGATGAGGACTAGGGCGGTCGCGACGGTGTGCTTCCTCGCGAGCGCGGCGGGCGCGGCGCTCGTGGCCCCGGCCTGCCGGGGGGTCGGCCCCCAGACCGGGAGCGAGACCAACTTCCTCCGGAGCTGCGACGCCGGCTGCGGGGACGGCCTCGCGTGCCTCTGCGGCGTCTGCACGCGCGCCTGCTCGGCCGCCGACGAGTGCGCGGCGCTCGCGTCCGGCGCCGAGTGCGTGGCCGCGGCGGCGCGGCCTGCCGGGGCGACCTGCGCCGCGGCCGAGAGCGCCGCGGTCTGCGATCTCTCCTGCGGCGACGACGCCGGCTGCGCGCCGCTCGGCGCGTCGTTCCGCTGCCAGGGCGGCTACTGCCGGGCGTCCGGCGGCGGCGGCGCGGCGACCGCCTGCCCGGTCACCACCCTGGCGCTCGGCGACAACGATCGCACGGTGACGGTCGGGGGCGCGACCCGCAGCTACGTCGTTCGCCTCCCGGAGAGCTACACGGGCGCGAGCCCCCTGCCGCTGGTCCTCGACTTCCACACGCTCGGCGGGACCCCGGCGGACGAGGCCGCGGCCTCGGGGTACCGTGAGCTCGCCGAGGAGGAGGGGTTCCTCGTCGCGTGGCCGCAGGGCATCGACGGCGCGTGGAACATCGGCCCGTGCTGCACGACGTCGCGCGACGTCGACGACGTGGGGTTCGCGCGCGCCCTGGTCCGGCAGGTCCAGTCGGAGGCGTGCGTCGACGTCCAGCGCGTCTACGCCGTGGGCGTCGCGAACGGCGGCGGGATGGCCTACCACCTGGCCTGCAACGCGGCGGACGTCTTCGCCGGGGTCGCGCCCAGCGCCTTCGACCTGCTGGCGGCGTCGGAGCAGCCCTGCCAGCCGTCGCGGCCGGTGACGGTGATCTCGTTCCGGGGCACCGCGGACACGCTGGTCCCCTACGAGGGCGGGCCTCAGCAGGCGCCGAACGGCGCGAACATCACGCTGCTCGGCGCCGTGGGCACCTTCGCGCGGTGGGCCGAGCTGAACGAGTGCGCGGGCTCCCCGAGCGCGGCGGACGGCGACGGTTGCTCGACCTACTCGAGCTGCGCGGACGGCGTGGAGGTGACGCTGTGCACCACGGAGGGCGGCGGCATGACCTGGGGGAGCCCCGAGATCGGGTGGACCACGCTGAAGCGGCATTCGCTGCCGTGAGGGCGTGACGCGCGAACGCCTGTCCGGTGCCCTGGAGCGGCGCGCGACGCGCCATCCCCGGGAGGGGGATGGCGGACTCCCAACAGGCGATGCGACCCGTCGAGCGTGGATGAGCTTCAGCCTATCCGGCGACCTGGCGGGCATCGGGTGACCGCGCTTCGTTTCCGCTCTACCCCGCCCGTCCGTTGACGGGATCTGCCCCGCCGGCGCTTTGGCGTTCGTGCGAGTCCCGCGCACCTCCCAGATCTGTGACATGTCACGTTCGATGTCACATGACATGTCACGTGACATCGAACGCTGGAGATGGAACCGCACCGGAAATCGCCCGGCTACTCAGGACTTGGCCCTTTGGCTCGTCTTTTGCAATCCATTTCAGTTGCCAGTTGCTCGCAGTCGCCCGCGGCGCTCCAGTCCATCCATCTCGCAGGTCAGCGTCCGCGGAGAATCACGGTGGTGTTCCACCACGCGCCGCTGGGGACCGACACCCAGGGGGCCCTCGTCGTCCGCGGCGATTCCCCTGAACGACGCGAGGGGTACATGTCCACGTTTTGAAACCGAGCTCGCTCTTGACATCCTCGAATCGTTTTCCTTTTCGTTCCCCCGCGCCCGGTGGCGCTGCGCGATGTGGCGCCGCACGGGTATCGGCCGAACACGAACGTGGTGCCCGGGCTGCGCTCCATTTCCATCCGACTCCATCCGACCCGCACTCTGTCTGAACCAAGGAGCTTGTTGAATGAAGACGTTCGCATTGCTGGCCCGTAGCCCGCTCGTGAAGTTGCTCGCCGCCGGCCTGGCCGCCGCCTCCGCTGGATGCGCCGAGCATGAGCCGGAGGGCGAGGACATCGCCGAGGCGACAGAGGAGATCATCGGCGGGAGCGCGGTGGACGTGGCGACCAGGCGCACCCTGGGCCTCGTCGACGTGAACCCCTCAGGCTGCTCCGGCTCGCTCATCGCCCAGGACTGGGTGCTCACCGCCGCCCATTGTCTGGACTTCACGACAATCAACACCTTCTCGATACCGCGGGCGGACGGCATCCTCGAGCCACGCGTCGGGGTGGCGATGGAGCAGGTGGGGCCCGCGGACATTGCGATCGTGAAGCTCGAGCCGTTGGGGGGCGGCTCGCAGTGGCCGAACGTGACGCGCGAGATGCACGCTGGGGACCCGGAGGACCTGGTCGGGGAGGACATCACCTGCTACGGGCGGGGCTACACCGGCTACGATACGCCGGACGGCCTCACCGGTTATGGCGAATGGCGGACGCTCACCCGCGAGGTCAGCTCGTTTGACGCTCCGAGCGGCCTGCTCATCACGGAGTCGAACAACGACGGCACCGAGACCCTGGCGCCCGGCGACTCCGGCGGCGGCTGCTTCGTCGACGGCGAGACGGTGGCGATCGCGGAGCGCGGCGGCTGGGACTGCACGAATGATACCACCCCGGATACTTGCAAGGCGACCATCACCAAGATCCACTGGGCCGGCTGGCGCTCGACCGCCGAGTTCAAGGAGTACATCGACCACGCGCCGCTCCGGCCCGGCGGGACGGCGACGTTCCGACCGCTCACCCTGGAGAACGGCTGGACCGGTCACCCCTACAGCACCAACGACCCCAGCGCGGCGAAGATCGCGAACACCGTGCACCTGCGGGGTGCGATCGCGACGAGCGGGCTGAACCAGGTGGCGTTCGTGCTGCCCAACGGCTTCCGCCCCTCGTCCGATGTCTACGTACCCACCACCCTGTGCAACGCCACGAAGGGCCGGCTGCAGATCACGCCGGCGGGTACGGTCATCGTCATGACCGACGGCGGCCCCTGGTCCAATGCGCAATGCTTCACGTCGCTGGAGGGGATCTCGTTCGCCATAGACAACACCGGGGCCACCAACCTCAGTCTTGCCAACGGCTGGTCGAACTCGCCGTACGGCACCCGCCCCGCGGCGGCCCGGGTGGACAACGGCGTCGTCCGGCTGCAAGGCGCGATCGCGAACGGGTCATCCTCGTACCCCTTCACCCTGCCCGTCGGGTCCAGGCCGCTGACGACGCAGTACATCCCGGTCGATCTGTGCAACGCGGCCAAGGGGCGGCTCATCATCTACACGAACGGCACGGTGGACATCCAGGCGTACGGCTCATTCAGCGACGCGCAGTGCTTCACCTCGCTCGAGGGCGTGTCGTTCGATACCGGCGGAGGCTACCTCGCCACATGGCCCCAGAACGGGTGGACCCTGTACGGGACGAGCGCTCCTGCCGTCAAGAACGTCGATGGCATCGTCCGGTTCACCGGCGCCATCCAGACCAGCGGCGCCAACCCGTGGGCGTTCACGCTGCCGCCCGAGTACGCGCCCGCCACGTCCGTGTACATTCCCGTGGACCTGTGCGGCTCGGAGCAGGGACGCCTGCACGTCTTCCCGAGCGGCCAGGTTCACGTCGAGGCGCCCGCGGGCGCCTGGTGGGCGGCGCAGTGCTTCACCTCGCTCGACGGAGCATGGTTCGGCCTGTGATCTGAACGCGCTCGTCAGGGAGGGCGCGCCGCCGGCGGGCGCCCTCCCTGCCTCTCCCGCGCGAGCCCCCAGCGCCGCCCCAGAGCGACGCGGTCTCAGGGCGCCGCCGCCGCGCCCCCCGCGCCCTGCTTCGAGAGGTCCACGGCGCGCCACAGGTACCAGCTCGCCACGGTGCGGTACGGCCTCCACCGCGCGCCTCGCGCCTCGAGGGCCTTGGGCGTCGGCAGCTCGCGCTTCCTGAAGGCGAGCGCGAAGCCGTTGCGGACGCCGTAATCGCCCACCGGCAGCACGTCGGGCCGGCCGAGCCGGAAGATGAGCAGCATCTCCACCGTCCACCGCCCGATGCCGCGCACCTTCGTGAGGCGCTCGACGATCGCCTCGTCGTCCATGCGGTGCACCTCCTCGATCGTGGGCAGCTCGCCGGCCCTGGCCTTCTCGGCGAGGTCGCGCAGCGCGAGCAGCTTCGCGCGCGAGAGGCCCGCGCCGCGGAGCTGCTCGTCGCCGGCGCGCAGGAGCCGCTCGGGCGTGAGCCCCTCGTGCGCGCGCGGGAAGAGCGCGCACACGCGCGCGAAGATCGTCGCCGCGGCCTTCCCGGTGAGCTGCTGGTAGACGATCGCCTCCGCGAGCGCGCCGAAGACGCTCGGCGTGTTCTTGAGCTCCATGCGGAACGGCCCCACCGCGTCGATGAGCCGCGCGAGCGCCGCGTCGGACGCGCGCACGTGCGCGACCGCGGCGTCCGGATCGAACCCGAACGCGCCGTCGCCGCCGCCCCCGGGCGAGGGCGCGGCGCCCGCGCGCGCGCCCTCGAGCGCCAGCAGGCGGAGCTTCGTCGAGACGCCGCCGTTCGCCGTGAAGCCCCCGACCTTGCCGCCGGCCGCGAGCACCCGGTGGCACGGCACGAGGATCGCGAACGGGTTCCGCCCGAGCGCCTGCCCCACGGCGCGCGCCGCGCCGGGCGCGCCGAGCCGCGCCGCGACGTCGCCGTACGAGCGCATCTCGCCCGGCGGGATGGCGCGCGCGACCTCGTAGACGCGGCGGTGGAACGGCGGGACGCGCTCCATGTCGAGCGCGACCGCGGAGAGGTCGCTCGCCTCGCCGCGGAGGAGCGCGGCGATGCCGTCGAGCGCGCGCCGCACGTCGGGCGGCGGCGGCGCCTCGCGCGCGCCCGGGAACCGCTCCAGCATGCGCGCGCGCGTCTCGCCCTCGCCCGCCTCCGGGAGCTGCACGCCGACGATGCCGCGCCCGCCCCACGCGATGCCGCATCGACCGACCGGTGTATCGAAGAGCGTGAATTCGTGAGCCGTCATGGTGAGGCCCGGAGCGTAGCCCGCGCCGCGCGCGCCGCGCTTGGAGGATCTTGCGGTCGACCGGGCCCACAGGCCGAGGACCGGCCGGCCCCGCAGGCCGGTGGGCAACAGCCCGCGCTCGACGCGCCGCGGCGAGCTCGCCCTCCCCGGCCGGCGGTCACCGCGGCGGGAGCGCGGCGAGCCGCGCCTCGAAGATCGAGCGATCCCCCCGCGCCGCCTTCCGGAAGCCCCGGGGCGAGACCCCGGCGGCGCGGTGGAACGTGCGCACGAAATTGGAGAGATCGCCGAACCCGACGTCGAGCGCGATGTCCGTGATCGACCGGGCGCCGTCGGAGAGGAGGCGCGCCGCGCGGCGCAGCCGCGCGCGGACCAGGTACTGGTGCGGGGTCACGCCGAGCACGCCCGAGAACAGCCGCAGGAAGTGGAACGCGCTGAGCCCGGCCTCCCGCGCCGCGCCCTCGAGGTCGATCGGCTCGTGCGCGTGCGCGTCCAGCCAGAGCGCCGCCTCCACCGCGCGGCGGCGATCGCGCGGCCGCGCCGAGAGCGGCCCTCGCCTCCGCCCGGAGGCGACCTCGACGAAGCGGCCCGCGAACAGCACGCCCACCTCGTCGAGGCCGACGTCGCTCCGGCCCTCGGCGGCCGCCTGCGCGAGCTCGCCGAGCACCATCAGCTCGCCGAGCGGCGGCACGCAGCCGGCCCGCCAGGCCTCGGCCCGATCGCCGATCGCCTCGACCAGCGCCGGCGCGAGGTGGAACGACAGGCACTCATCGCCCGCGATGTGGTCGTGCGTGCACATGTACTCGTCGCCGGGGTGGCCGACCAGGATCGACCCGGCCACCAGCTCGAACGACGCGCCCCGGACGCGGCAGCCGAAGCTGCCCTTCCGCACGTAGGAGACGGAGAAGCCGCGGTGCTGCTCGACGAACGGCGCGTCGGCCGGGCCGGCGCTGCACCGGTAGTCGAGCACCGAGAGCGATCCGCACTGGAGCAGCGTCGTGATCAGCACCGCTCGCCGACTCTACCCGCGGCGGCGCGGCCGGACAAACCGGGCGGCCCTGGCGGTGGGCCCCCGGCGCGCCGCGCCACCGCAAGGAGGGGCGCGGGCGCCGCGCCCCTAGCCGGCCGGCTCGCCCAGCCACGACCGCGCGAGCGCGAGCGTGCGGACGCTGTCGGCCGCGCTCTCGAGGAAGCGCGCCCGGAACGCCGGGTCGCTGATCTTCGCGGCGCGCGCCAGCAACCGGGCGCGCGCGTCCACGATCGTCCGCGCGGCCTCGGCCCGGCGTCCGCACGCGGCGAGCGCCTCGGCGTGGACCAGGCGCACCACCTCCTCGCCCTCCTCGACGCCCACCTCGTCGAGCAGCGCGCGGGCCCGCTCCGCGGCCGCGAGCGCGTCGCCCGCGCGGCCCTGGTCGAGCAGCGCGCCCCCGAGGACCGCGACCGCGTACGCGCGCATCGGCGGCGCCCGCTCGAGGAGCGCGTCCGCGGCCCGCGCCTCGCGCTCCGCGGCCCCGGGATCGCCCGCGAGGAGCAGGATGCGCGCGAGGTAGATGCGCGCGCAGCCCTCCATGCGCACGTCGCCGTGCCGCGCGAGCATCGCGCAGGCGGTCTCCTCGACCGATCTCGCCTCGTCGAGCCGCCCGCGGTGGGCGAGCACCAGGCCGAGGTTCTGGAGCACGTAGGCCGTCGTGCCGTGGAGCTCCATCCGCTCCGACTCGGCGAGCGCCTGGCGCAGCGCCGCCTCGGCCGCCTCGAGCTGGCCGGCCTGACCGTACGAGTAGCCGAGGTTCATCCGCGCCATGCACGCCCTGCGCACGTCGCCGGCCCGCTCGAAGGCGGCGAGCGCCGCCTCGATGCCCGCGAGGCTCGCGCCGGGATCGCCGTGCGCGTGCGCGCGGATCGCGCGCGCCTCGTGCAGGTTGGCCACCGCGTCGAGGTCGAGCGGCGGGGCGCCCGGCAGCGCGCGCTCCGCGCCCTCGATCATCGCGTCGGCCAGCGCGTAGCGGCCGCCGAAGACCAGCATGAGCGCCGCCGAGCTCAGGCAGATGCTCTTCGCGGCGCCGCCCTCCTCGATGGACGCCGCGGCGTCGCGCGCCGCGCGCGCCCAGCGCTCCACGCGGTCGTGGCCGCCCGCGGGGCCCGCGGCGACGACGATCTGGGTGAGCGCGGAGAACCAGGCGGCGGAGCCGGGCGCGAGGTGCTCCGCCGCGCGCTCCGCGCGCTCCTCGGCGAGCGCGAGATCGCCGCGCCAGAAGTGCGCCTGGCTCTCGAGGAGGCGGAGCTCGCCGACCGTGGCGGGCGCCGGATCGCACGCGACGCCGCGCGCCGCGCGCGCGATCACGGCGCCGAGGTCGTTGCCCCGGAGCGCCTGCCGCGCCGCCGCGAGGTACGCCGTGGCCGCGCGCGCGGGCTCGCCGCCGCGCTCGAAGTGCTCGGCGAGCGCCATGGGGTCTGCCTCGCCGCGCTGCGCGAGGAAGCCGCCCGCGAGCGCGTGGCCGAGCCGCCGATCGCCCTCGGTCAGCATGCCGTAGGCGGCCTCCCGGAGGAGCGCGTGCCGGAAGCGGTACGCGGCGTCGCCCGCCTCGCCCCCCTCCCCGAGCCGCACGATCGCCTCGCGCCGCGCGAGCTCGTCGAGCTCGCGCGCGACCTCGGCCCGGCCCACGAGCGCGGCCGCGCCCGCCGCCGAGAACGCCTCGCCGAAGACGCTCGCGGCCCGGAGCACCCGCCGCGCCTCCGGATCGAGCGCGTCGAGCCCCGCCTGCACCACGGCGAGCACCGTCTCCGGCGGCGACGAGGTCCTGCCGCGGGCGGCGGCGCGGATCTGCTCCTCCAGGCAGAAGGCGTTGCCGTCGGCGCGCTCGACGAGCGCCCGCACGAGCTCCGCGCTCGCCCCGGGGCCGAGCGCCTCGCGCGCGAGCCGCTCGCCGTCCGCGGGCGAGAGCGGCGGGAGGCGGATCTCCCGGGACAGGTGCGCCCCCCAGAGCCCCGGGAAGAGATCGTGCACGGAGGGCCGGGCGAGCGCGAGCACCGCGAACGGCCTGCCCTTCAGGTTGCGCAGCGCCGCCTCGATCAGGGTCACGGTCGGCAGATCGCCCCAGTGCAGGTCGTCGAGCACGAGGAGCACGGGCTCACTGGCGCACTCGGCGTCGAGGAAGTCCTCCCACGCGAGGCGGAGCTGGTCGCTCATGAGCTGCGGGCGCCGGCGCGCCGCCTTGAGCTGCACGTCGTCGTCGTCCGGGAACGGCGCGCCCGCGAGCTCGCCGAGGAAGGGCGTGACGCGCGCGGCGGCGGCGGCGCCGCAGCGCCGCTCGACGCGCGCCCGGATCTTGCGCTGCCGCGACGCGAGCGGCTCGCCCTCGTGCAGGCCGAGCCCGCGGCGGAGCGCGCGCTGGAGCAGGCCGAAGGCGGAGCCCGCGCTCATCGGGTCGGCCTGGCCGATCCAGACCTGGACGGGCTCGCCGCGCGCCCGGAGCGCGCGGCGGAGCTCGTAGCCGAGCCGCGACTTGCCGGCGCCCACGGCCCCGGTGACCAGCACGGCGCCCGCCCGGGGCCCGCGGAGGCAGCGCGCGATCTCGGCCTCCAGGAGCTCGAGCTCGCGCGCTCGCCCGAGGTACGGCGTCGGCCGGCCGAGGAGCGACGGCGGTGTCTCGGGCTCCTCGCGCGCGCCGTGGAGCCAGCACCCGGACGCGTCGAGGGTCGTGTCGAAGCGCGCGCCGAGCAGCCCCGCGGTCATGTCGTCGATGCGGATCGCCGCCGGGCGGAGCGGGTCGCGGGCGCCCTGGGCGAGCTGGACCAGCCGGTCGATCACCGCGCCGACCGGGAGCCGCGCCGCGAGCTCGGCCCGCCCGGTGACGAGCGAGAGGCGCGCGGCGCCGAGCAGCTCGCGGAGCGAGAGCGCGCAGCGGGCCGCCTGCGCCGCGAGGTCGGTGGGCGCGGCCGAGCCCGAGAGCGTGACGAGCAGCCACCGCGCCTCCAGGAGCTCGATCCGGCCGTGGTGGCGCGCGACGAGCTCGCGGATGGCCCGCGATCGGTCCTCGCCCTCGGCCGCCGAGAGCGTCGCGTCCGCGTCGGCCTGACCTTCGCGGGCCAGGATGAGGCACATGACCTTCCGCTCGCGGGAGGTGATCTCGCGGGCGCCGGGCGGCAGCGACGAGGGCGGCGCGCCGAGGTGGAGGTGCGGCGCGAGCGCCTCCGCGGCGAGCTCCGCCCACGCGTCGCCGGAGAGCTCCGCCCAGGCGTCGCCCGAGAGGTCCGCCCAGGCCTCGCCGGAGAGATCCGACGCGATCGCGACGGCGAGCTCCGTCGCGACCGCGACGGCGAGCTCGGCCGCGACCGCGCCGCCGTCGCGCGGCCGGCCCTCCCGCGCCTTCGACAGCATCCGCGCGACAAGCCGGTCGACGGCGGCGGGGACGTCGTCCCGGAGATCGCGGACCCGCGGCGGCTCCTCGAGGAGGACCCTCATGAGCACCGAGAGCGGGTCGCTGCCCTCGAACGGGGCGCGCCCGGTCAGGCACTCGAAGAGCACGCTGCCGAGCGCGAACACGTCGGCGCGCGCGTCGATCTCGAGCTCGCCGCGCGCCTGCTCCGGGGCCATGTACTGCGGCGTGCCGCGGATCTCGCCGGGCGCCGGGGCCTCCTCCTCGCCCGCGGCGCCGGAGAGGCGCGCGACGCCGAAGTCGATGAGCTTGACGCGCGAGAGCGCGCCGCCCTGCAGGATGAGGTTCTCGGGCTTCACGTCGCAGTGCACGAAGCCCAGGCGGTGGACGGCGTCGAGCGTCTCGGCCACGCACGCGGCGAGCGTCAGGCTCTCGGCGACGGTGAGCGGCGCGCGAGCGAGCCGGTCGGAGAGCGTCTCGCCGTCGAGCCACTCCATCGCGAGGTAGAGCCGGCCCCCCGCGGTCGCCCCGTGCGCGACGTAGCGGGCGACGCCGGGGATCCCGAGCGTCGCCAGGGCGAGCGCCTCGCGCGCGAGGGCGCTCAGCGACGGCGTGGCGGCGGTCTGCAGGAGCTTGAGCGCGACCGGCTCGCCGGACTGCCGGTCGCGCGCGCGGTACACGCGCGCCGTCGCGCCCGAGGCGGCGTGCGCCTCGATCTCGAACCGGTCGTCGACGACCTCTCCTGCCTCCATCGAGCCGACGCGTCTCCGGGCATTCCGCCCCGTCTGGACAGCGTGCCAGGAGGACACCTCGCGCGTCCACTATCCCGCGCCCTGACGCTGCGCGCTGTCCGGACCTGCGCGGCGGGCGGCGGGGATCTCGGCGCGTCGCCGCCCTCCGCCATGGCGCCGCCACCCTCTGAGCTGGAGCGCTCCTCGCTTTCTCCCGTCGTTCCTCGCGCCCTCCCGTCGTTTCGCGTCGGCATGGGCCGTGCTCAAGGCCTGTGTCATGCCGACGCTCGAGCACAACGCCCTCGTCGAGATGTTCCGTGAGCGCCCGGAGCTCGCGCCCCATGTCCTCGCGACGCTCTTCCATGTCGAGGTGCCGCCGCACGCCTCGGTTTCGGTGGTCGAGTCGTCGCTCGACCAGCTCATCCCGGCGGAGCTCCGCGCGGACCTGGTGCTCGAGCTGCGCGACGCGAAGGGCGCGCTCGTGCTGGCGATCGTCCTCGAGGTCCAGCGCGACGTGGATCCGGACAAGAAGTTCTCGTGGCCGATGTACGTCACGGGCGTGCGCGCCAGGAAGCGCTGCGCCACGGTCGTCCTCGTGGTCGCGCCGGACGCCGCCGTGGCCGCCTGGGCGGCGGAGAGCATCGACCTCGGCCTGGGCGTCGGCAGCATCAAGCCGCTGGTGCTCGGTCCGGCCGTCGTCCCCGAGATCACCGACCCGGCCGTTGCGGAGAAGGAGACGGAGCTCGCCGTGCTGTCGGCGGTGGCGCACGGCAACGGGCCGAACGGGCTCACCGTGCTCCAGGCGGCGCTCGCGGCCCTGGGCCGGCTCGACCAGGAACACGCGATGGTCTATTTTCAGCTCATCTGGGACGGGTTGCGCAAACCCATGCAGCAGGCTCTGGAGGCGTTGGTCATGGAACGGCAGATCGAAGGCGCGGCGACTCTCCCCCCGTTCGTGCAGCGGCTCATCGATCGCGGCAAGCTCGAGGGCATGAGAGAGGGCATGAGAGAGGGCAAGCTCCAGGGCATGCGTGAGGGCGAGCTCAAGGGCATGCGTGAGGGCGAGCTCAAGGGCAAGAAGGAAACCCTCCTGCGGCTGCTGACGCGCTCAGGAATCGTGCTCGCCGAGGACGAGAGCGCGCGCATCCAGGCATGCTCGGACATCGCGACCCTCGACCGCTGGATCGAGAACGTCCTCGGGGCGAAGACTGCCACCGAAGTGCTCTCCTGACGGGTGGCGGATGCGGCCCAACGAGGCATTGCACCCGACGGCCTCCGGCCGCGTGTGAACGATAGCGTAAGACCGGAGAAATCAGCCAGAGAGAGGTCTCGTCGGTCATACTCCCGACCGATCTTTCCGTCGCGTGCGCGGAGCGCGGGGTTGTTCCTGCTCTGCCCACACGTGACATCGCGGCAAGAAATATCGGGGCGACCGCGGGGGAGATGCCGGATCTGCACCAGGGCATGGTGAAGCAGCTCCACGATACCGCGAGGCAACACGGCCAGTCGTGGGGCGCAGCACGCATGGATGGCAGCGACGGTTCAACGGCTCTCAAGAGCGAGCGCGGCGGACGAGATCGGGTGATTGCGCCTGACGAGAGGATTTCCGGACGGCCCCGTCCAACAGCTCGAACGCTTCGATCTCGCTGTCTCGACGCAAGTCATCGCACTCGAGAGCCGAACGCACCGCCAATCGACGTCCTCGTCACCGGTCGGCGCGCCGCAGCACCACGTACCGCAGGTGGGGGACGCCGCTCACCGCCACCGGGGCGAACGCCTCGCCGGCGCCGGGCGCGCGCGCGACGCGCAGCTCCACCCCGCGCGCGAACCGCGACGCGGTCCACGGCGTCGCGAGCGCCTCCCCCTCGGCGAGCAGCAGCACCAGCGCGTCGACCCCGCGCGCGTCGAGCAGCCCGCCGGGGATCCGCTTCGTGGTGTGCCCGCCGGGCAGCGCCGCGATGGCCGGATCGGTGACCCCCGCGAGATCGACGATCGTCGCGCCCGTCGCGGCCCCGAGCCAGCCGATGTCGAGCGCCGCGACGACCTGCGCCCCGGCGAGCGGGCCGCGGAGCTCCTCGACGACGCGGAGCCGCTCGGGGCCTACGCGCGCGGCGGTGGGGCCGACGCGGACCATCACGAAGAGCTGTCCCGCGAGCGCGAGCGCGATCCGGAGCGCCGTGGCGCGCGCGCCGGCCTGGGACGCGACGTGGGCGGCCGCGAGCACCACCGCGGGCAGCGCCGGCACCACGAGGCGCGACAGCGGCATCCAGTCGCCGCCCGCGGCCACGACCGCGAGGAGGTGCGCCGCCACGGCCGCGAGCAGGCCGCGCGGCCACGCCGGGAGCGCCCGCCACGCGCGCGGCGCGACCAGCGAAAGAGGCCCGGTCAGGAGGAAGCAGGCGAGCGCGTACCGGGCCCCGAGCGCCGCGTCCGGCGCCTTCGCCAGCGCGGCGAGCGGCGCCGGCCGCCCGAACAGCGAGAGCCGCACCAGGGCCACGGCGACGAAGGGCAGGCCCGCGAGCGCGAGCGCGGCGAGCGCGCCGACCCAGCCCGGCCGCGCAGGCGGCGACGACGAGGGCGGCGATGATGAGGGCGGCGACGATGAGCGCGGCGCCGGCGCTGCGCCCTCCCCTCGTGGGGCCGCGCGCGGGGCCGCCTGGGCCGAGAGCGCGACGACGAGCGCGAACGGCAGGAGCTCCGGCCGGAGCGCCGCCGCGAGCCCGGCGCAGCCCGCGCCCGCGAGCGGCCTGCCGAGCGCCGGCAGCGCGACCGAGAGCGCCCCCAGCGCGAGGACGACGCCCGTCTCCATCCCGGCCGCGGACCACGCCCCGAGCGGCGCCGACGCCGGCAGGAGCGCGAGCGCCGCGAACCGGACGGGCCGGCCCGAGACCCGGTCGACCGCGAGCGCGAGCGCCCCGGCGGCGAGCGTCCACGAGATCACGCCGATCACCCGGGCGGCCGCGAGCGCGGCGAGCGGGCCCTCTGCCGCGAACGGCGCCAGCGCGAACGCCCACCCGAGCGGCGTCACGCCGTCGGTCACCGGCCCGGCCGCGTTGAAGCGGTAGCCGAGCCCCAGCGCGAGGTGGTGCGCGTAGCGCGCGGTGATGAGCGCGTCGTCGACCGTGAACCCCGAGAGCGCGAGCGCCGGCAGGAGCGCCGAGAGCGCGCCCGCGAGCGAGACGAGCAGCGCGCGCGCCGTCGCCGTCACGAAGCCCGCGCGCGCGCGCCGCGCTCCCGTGCCCGCGCGCCGCGCTCCCGTGCCCGCGCGCCGCGCTCCGGGCGCCGCGGAGAGCCGGCGCCGGACGAGCGCCCCGGCTCGGTCGCGCGCGCTCCACCGCGGACGCATGGACACGAGAGCGGGCGTTCGGGTTGTACAGTTCTCGCCAAGCGCGGTGATCCTGCGACAGGCGCACGACGGACGCAATTGCGCTCGCCCGCCCGCGAGCGCGCGAACGTCGTGAACACCAGAGTCCGTCGCCGCTCCGCGCAACGCGCCGTGCCAGGAGGCGTCGGAGCGACTGCGTCGCTGCGCCTCCCGGCAGCCATGCGCCCTCGTGGACGGTATAGTTGCGCGCATGGCACTCCCTGCCGCGCTCCTCGCCGCCGTCGAGCGGCACTCCTGTTTCACCGGCTGCTATCGCAGCGAATCGGAAGTCCAGGTCTGCATCGATCCGGCGCAGGCGCTCGTGCCGACGGTGCCCGTCTGTTGCAGTGATTGCCTGAACTTCCACCCGGCGGCGCTCGTGAGCCTCCTGCCCCTCGGCATGACGTCGTACGCGCTGGCGAACGCGCTGACGGCGCACGTCCGCGCGCTGCGCGGGTACAAGTGGGCCACCGGCGGCTACCACACCGCGGGCACCGGCTTCTGGCTCAACGCCGCCTATTACGGCAACGGCCTCTTCCTCGTCGACGCCGCGCGCAACCGCAACACGCGGACCGACGTCGACATGCTGATCGAGGCCTTCCAGCACGGGGTCGTGCAGCCGGACGACGCGCGCATGCTCGATCCGTCGTACTACACGTCCGAGCTCGCCTATATCAACATGTCGAGGCCGATCCTGCCGGTCCGGTGCAAGCAGGATCTCCTCGCCTCCCCGCAGCGCAGCGCCACGCCGCGGCAAGGGTTCTCGCGCGTCTCGATCGTGGAGTTCCAGCCGCTCGCCGCCCTCGCTTCCTCCGCGGGCCCCCCGTCGGCGAAGCCGGCGCCTCCGCCCCGCGAGCTCACGCTCGGCGACACCTGCCCCACGTGCGGCGCCGTCGTGATGGAGCGCCCGCTCTTCTCGGGCACGTTCGTCGGTTGCCTCTGCTGATCGCGATCCCGCCGGATCACCGCGGCCTGGGCGGGACGGTCGCGCGCCACACGGCGTCTCCGGTCGCCGGGTCGACGGCGCGCAGCGCGGCGCCGCTCACGATGTACACGTACGGACCGGACGCCTTCACCGCCGCGATCTTGCCGCCGAGATAGCTCGCGGCGTGGTCGTACCGGATGGCGCCCGACGCGGGGTCGATGGCGAGGATGCGCGGCTCGTCACCGCCCGCGGCGCCCAGCCCGAGCACGACGGCCGCGCCGCCGCTCGCGACCAGGAACAGGTCGGCCCGCCCTCCGGAGGTCGGCGCGCGCACCGGGAGCGCCTTCTTCCAGAGCAGCTCGCCGCCGCGCCGCCCCTCGGCGGAGAGGCGCGGCGTCCCCTGGGTCTGCGCCGCGAGCACGACCTCCACGTCGCCGACCTGGACCCCCTGGGGGTTCCGCTTGCGCTCCCAGAACGGCCCCAGGATCGCCTCCGGCCGCGGCGCGGTCGCGCAGTCGACCGTCTCCCCGCCGTCGAGCCGGATCCCCGTCGCGGCGCCGTCCTTCAGCAGCACGGTCGCGCAGCCGTCGCCGCCGGCCACCTCGTCCGGGACGCCGGGCAGCTCCGCCGTCCAGCGCGCCTTGCCCGTGCGGGCGTCGAGCGCGAGGAGCGTGGTGTCCCCGTCGCGGCCCGCGATCACCGTGGTCGGGTCCGGACAGGCGAGCGCGTCCGGGTTCTCGAGCTCCTCGGAGGACCAGAGGCCGTGCCCGGTGCGCCCGTCGACGGCCGTGACCTGCCCGCGCGTCTCGCCGTCGAGCCACAACACCGGATCGGGCACGTCGTCGCCGTTCGCGTCGGCGAAGCAGAGCGCGGCCATGTACGTCGCGAGCGGCGTGCCGGCGGGGCCGAGGGGGCCGGCCCCCCTGCGCGCGGCCAGGGCGCCGGGGTGCGGCGGCGCCTTGCGCGGCGCGGGCTCCGGCGGCGGAGCCACCCGCGCGAAGAACATCACGGCGAAGCCGACCCCCACGCACGCCATCGCGGCGGCGAGGAGCACCTTCACCCTCCGCGACGGCCCCACCCCGGGCGCGGACCGGCCTCCCGGCGAGGCCGCGCCTCGGGCGCCCGGCTCCCCGGCGCCGCAGCGCGGGCATGGGCCCGCGTCATCCGGTGCTTCCAGCGAGGCGCCACAGCTCCTGCAAGGTCGCATCGCGCCAGTGTATCGCCGCGGGCTGCCCGCGATCGAGAGCGACCGCGCGCCGCGGCGTCGGGCCCGGCCGGCGCCGCGACGTCGGGGCGCGGCCGTGCCCCGCCCGGGAGCGCGCGGGGCCTGTTACTTCGCCCAGAGCGCCGAGAGATCGAGCTCGATGGCGTCGAACGGCTCGACGCGGACGCGCGCCGCGCCGCGGTGGACCGCGCCGCGCTCCCAGCCCCGGCCCGGGACGAGCGAGAAGACCTCCAGCGTCCGCTGGAGGGGATCGACCAGCCACGCGTGCCGCACGCCCTCGCGCGCGTAGGCGGGCATCTTCTCGTCGCGGTCGAAGGCCGCGATCGACGGGCTCACCACCTCGCAGATCCAGTCGGGCGTGCGCAGGAAATAGGCCGTCTCGGGCAGCTCGGGCATGCGCTCGCGGCGCCAGCCGGCCAGGTCCGGCACGAGCGCCTCCTCCTCGCCAGGCACCTCCGGATCGGGGAAGTGCAGCTCGGGCTCGTCCAGGATCCACCAGCCGCCGGGGCCCCCTCGCCCGCGCTGGAAGGCGCCGTGCAGGTCCGCCCCCAGCGCCGATGCGGCGTTCGCATGCCGCGGTGCCGGGCGGGGAAGCACGTGCAGGGTGCCGCGGACGAGCTCCGCCACCCTGTGCGGCGGGACGGCTTTCAGATCGGCGTACGTGGCGCGGCGCTGCTTCCCGGCGGGCTGGCCCATGACCCGAGCGTGCCGGGAGGCGTGCCGCGAGGCAAGGCGATGCCGCCTGGGCGCTGGCGTCAACCGGCGCAGCAGCCGAAGCGCCCGAGTCAGCGCGGCGATCCCGCGGGCGCGCCGCCGGTCGGCGCCCCCTCCCCGCTCACGGCTTCGGGATGCGCAACGTGCCGCTCACCATCGCGCTGCCGCTCGCCACGTAGACCAGGCTGAGCGGGTGGAACGCCCAGGGGCCGAGCGAGATCGCCCCGAGCCAGAGCTGCTCGTGCACCCGGCCCGTCGCGAAGAGCACCGCGAAGAGCAGCACGATGAGCAGGCTGGTCGGGATCGGCGTGCCCTCGTAATAACGCACCTTGCCGTGCTCGTCCGACAGCTCGGCCGCGGTCACGTTGTACCGGGCCAGGCGGCTGATCCCGCAGGCGACGAAGTAGATCAGCGCGGCGGCGTCCCACGGCCCGCGCAGGCCGAGCGCGTAGCCGAGGACCGCGGGCGCGACGCCGAACGAGACCACGTCCGCGAGCGAGTCGAGATCGGCCCCGAGCGGCGAGTGCTTGCGACGCCAGCGCGCGATGGTGCCGTCGAGCACGTCGCACGCGAGCGCGAGCGGCAAGAGCGCGAACGCCACCCAGACGTAGATGCGCTCGCGCTCGGCCACGTAGTGGAGGCACAGCAGGATGCTCAGCGTGCCGCTCGCCGCGTTCGCCAGCGTGACGAAATCGGCCAGCGCGAACGACCGGAGCATCGAGAAGTGGGGCGGTCTCTCGGGGGGCATGGCGCTCGGGCTGCGGAAGTGTTGCACGTCCGGTTGGATTGCCAACCAACCCGCAGCGCGCGCTCGAGCCGCGCCCTCGCGGCGGCGCTCGTCGCGCGGCGCGCGCCGGCCGCCGGGGCTGCTTAGTCAGGTGGCCCCCGCTTGTCCACTCCGCGGCTATCCGCGCACAAAACTTAGGACTCGGCTGCACGCTGCCTAGCATCCCACCGCGGATGCCCGGACTCTCTCTTGTCGCCGACAACACCCGATGCTCACCGGAGCCCGAGCGCACGTCGCTGCACGAGGTGCTCGACTTCGTCCTGGAGGGGGCGCGCTCTGCGCCCCCCCCGCTCGATGAGGCGGCGCTGCCGCTCCGCGCCGAAACCGAGGCGCTGCCGCTGCTCTGCGACCTCGCCGAGGCCGCGGCGGAGCTCGCCTCCGGCCGCCGCGCGCGCGCGGTGGTCCGCCTCTGCCTGGAGCCCGACGCGTGGGAGCTCGGGCTGGAGCGCGTGGGGCGCGATCTCCTCGTCACCGTCTTCCGCGGCGGCGACGTCCCCGAGATCGCCCTGCACGAGCGCCGCTTCGAGGGCGCCGCGCTCTCTGCGCGCATCCTCGCGGCCCTCGACCGGCTCGCGTCGCGCCGGGGCGCGGGCGCGCGCCAGGGCGCCCGCGGCGGCAACGACGCGGAGCACGGCGGGCTCGGCGAGCACCGGCTCCCGGCCGCGCGCCGCTGCCTCGCCGCCGCGCTGCCGTTCTCGCCCGACGAGCCGGCCGGCGAGCCCGCGATCGTGGGCGTCGAGCCGACCTCCGAGATCCCGATCGCCATCGCGGCCGAGGCGCTGCTGCGCACCTCGCCGGGCGCGGCCCTCGCGCAGCCGGCGGTGCTCCGGGCCGACCTCTTCTCGCTGCTCTTCCGCGGGAAGATCCGCGTGCTCGTGGGCGAGGAGGCGCGGGAGCTGCCCGACGTCTTCGTCTTCCCGTTCGCCGAGCAGCTCGCCTCGCTCTCGCTCGAGTCGCTCGACGCCTGGGCGCGGCGGCAGCCCTACCACCGGCGGCTGACCGTCGGCGGCGCCATCCTGGGCGTGCGGCTGCACAGCGAGGGGGCGCTGTCGCTGACGCTGGGCGTGCCCCGCGCGGGCCGCGGGGTCTCCGCCGATCCGCGCGCGCTCGGCCCGGGCCGCGGCTCGGCGTTCGCCGCCGCCGAGGAGCGGGCCCAGACCTGGACCTTCCCGGCCGTCGACGTGGCGGCGCTCGCCCAGGGCGTCGTCGCGTTCGGGCGGGCGCTGGCGCGCAGCCTGGTGCGCCGCGATCGCGGGCAGGCGTCGAACCTGCGCCTCTTCGAGTTCCGGGCGCGGGTGCGCGCGCTCTCCGAGCGGCTCCGCGAGCTCACGCGCAACGACGCCAAGATCAACGTGGCGCCGGAGACGTACCGGGCCTTCGCGGCGGCGGCGCGCCCGCAGGCCGCGGCCGAGGACACGTTCGGGCGGACGCGGCTGCGCTTCACGGCCCGGTGGGTCGCGGCCATCCCGTCGCTCGACCTCCGCGCCACCTTCCTCTGCGGCGACGTGCTCGTCGTGGGCTCGACGCGCGAGCTGACCTGCATCGATCGCCGCACCGGCGAGTGCCTGTGGCGCACGCAGGCTCCGCGCGCGGTGTCGGTGATGACGCCGGTCGGGCTCGGCCGGCTCCTGCCCGACGGCACGCTGCAGCTTCACGAGCTCGCGACCGGCGAGGTCGCCTGGTCGGCGCGGCTGTCCCCGCGCGTCGGCGCGAACGCCTCGGGCGCGGTGGTGAGCGCCCCGGGCCTGCCCCGGATGCTCATCGTGAGCGAGGGGACGCGCCACCTCGCGGCCGTGGACCTCTACTCGGGCGAGGTGCGCTGGCGCTACGCCGCGCGGCGCGGCGAGAACTTCCGGCTGCGGCGCGCGGGCAAGCTCGTCGTGGTCGGCAGCGGCGAGCCGGCGCTCGTGGCGCTCGACGTGCTGAGCGGCGAGGTCGTCTGGCGCTTCTGCGACCGGCTGCCGTTCGCGTCGGCGGTGGCGGTCGATCACGACGCGCTCTTCGCGGTGGCCGGCGACGGGGCGTTCGTCGGCCGCGGCGGGGCGCGGCTGCACCACCTCGATCCGTGGTCGGGCGAGGCGCGGTGGACCGTCGATCTGCCGAGGCACGTGGCGCCGGTGGGCGCGCCGCTGCTCGGCCCCGAGACGGTGTGCGTGGTGACCCACGGGCGGCGCGGCACGGGGCTGGTCGGGCTCGACCGGAAGACGGGGGCGACGCGCTTCGAGCTGACCGCGTGCGCGGCGACGGCCTCGTGCCTCATGGTCGACGACGTGGTCGTGGTGAACAGCGAGGCGGGCGAGCTCGTGGGGGTCGGCGCGCACGACGGCGCGATCCGGTACCGGCACGTCCTGGCGGGCGGCGTCGAGGGGGACCGGCCGCGGCGCCTGGAGCCGGTGCTCCGGTCGGGCGCGCTGTTCGTGCCGCAGAACGAGGTGCACGTGGTCCGACCGCGCGACGGCGCGCTGCTCGGCAAGGTGCCGACCGATCTCATCCCGGACCTCCTGCGGGTCGACGAGCGGTGCGACGTCTACGTCGCCGAGGAGAGCGGTCACCTGGCCGCCTTCGCGGCGGCCCCGCGGCTCAGCCTGGTGCAGTGATTTTCTCGCCCCCCCGGCGGCGCGCGGCGTGGCGGGGTGGCGCGGCGCCGGGGGCTCCCCTCCGGGGCTTGCGCTCCGGCGAGCCCCTGTCGTGGCTCGCCTGCACTCCAGCCCCTCCGGGGAGCCCCCCGGCGCCGCGCCACCCCGCCAGGCCGCCGGGAGGGTCAGCGCGGCCGCTTCTTGGAGGGCTTCCGGGCCGGCTTCCAGATGAGCTCGAGCGTCACGTCGACGACGCCCTCCTTGATGAGCCCGAGCCGCTCGGCGGCCTTGCGCGAGAGATCGATGACCCGGCCGCGCTTGAACGGGCCGCGGTCGTTGATCCGCACGCGCACGCGGCGCCCGTCCCGGCGGACGACATCGACGAGCGTACCGAACGGCAACGTCCGGTGCGCGGCGGTCATCGCGCGCGGGTTGTACGGCTCGCCGCTCGCCGTGGCGCGCCCGGTGAACTTGTCGGCGTAGTACGTCGCGCGCCCGCGCTGGATCGGGACCCCCTTCGTCGCGCGCCGGGCGCTCGCGGGCGCGATCGGCGTCGAGATGCGGCGCTCGTCCTCGTCCGCCTCGTCGTCGCCTCGCTCCGGCGGCGCCGGGCTCGACTCGGGGACGAGCCTGGCGGGCGCGGGCACGTGAGCGGCGTCGTCGCCCGTCCGGGGCGCGACGGGCTGGTGCGCGGAGCAGGAGGAGATGCAGAGGAGAATCAAGGCCAGCGCCCGCGCCGCGCCATGGCGTCTCTCCAGCGCCGTCATGTCGCCTCGGGCGCGGCGCGGTCGGCCGACGAGGGATCGAGCTCGGCCGCGGGCGGGGTCACAGCGGCGACCAGCGAGAGGGCGGCGGGCTCGCTCGCGTCGCCGCCGGCGGGCAGCGCGGCCGCGGGCGCCGCCTTGGACCGCACGAACCGGGCCAGCCCGCGGAACGGCACGCCGGTCGGGCAGATCCGCTCCTTCTCGGCGAGGACCTCGTCCGGCACGTGCGCGAGGGCGAGCGCCGCGGCGTCGAAGTCCGGCATGCTCCGCGACGACGCGAGCACCACGGCCATGAGCCCTGGGTACGCCCCCCGGGAGGCGGCGATGCGCTCGGCCTCGCCGAGGTCGCAGCGCCCGCACGCGATGCAGCGGGAGAAGCCGGGCAGCGCGGCGCGCTCGGCGGGCGAGAGCGCCGGCAGGCGATCGGCGTCGTAGTTCTCGTGGAAGAGCGCGAGCCCGCTCGGGCCGTCGAAGAGGCGGCGCACCGCCACCTTGAGGAGGGACCACGCGAGGACCGCGAGCGCGAGAGCACGACCGGAGAGCACCTTCGGTCCATAACCCGAAACAGGCCCGCGCGCAGAGCCCGATGCGCAGGGGTCGCCGGAGCCAGGCCGCGCCGGGCGCACGGATGGCTGGATCTTTCCTCCCGGAAGGGACCTGGCCGCCGCGCGGCGGAGGGCACGGCATGGCGCACATCGGCGCCCTCCCCCGCTCCGCCATGCGGCGCACGATCGCGATGCGTCGCCGGAGCGACCGGGCGCATCCCCGGGCGCCCGGTCTCCGGGTCCCGGTCTCCATCTCGAGGATTGAATACTGCCCCGGCGCCGAGCAACGGAGTCCGACAGGCGCTGCGAGCACGAGACTCGAGCGTCCACAACGATGTCCGTCCGCCGGCGTTCGTCCTGGCCGTTCACGGGCCCTGCCCTGGCGCTACCGCGGAAAGTCGGACCGAGAGGCGAACCGCCATGACGCCAAGGGCGCCAAGAAACCAGGGAAGTGGAAGAAAAAAATGGAGGGACAACCCTTCCCCTCTCTTCTTGGCGTCGTTGGCGCCATGGCGGCTCTTCTGCTGATCCGGGGCAACTTCCCGCAGTCGTAACTCCCCTTCTCCCGGAAAGGATGTCGTCGACACGCCACGCCCCGAGGAGCCGACAGGCAGCCTGTCTCCTCGAAGAGACGACTGAATACCACGCCGGCGCCCAGCAACAGAGCCCGGCATGTTCTTCGAGGTCCTGTCGCACGCCGCGCTCCACATCCGCTCCTCCGGAGTCTCGCTGATCACGGACCCCTGGCTCGTCGGCAGCACGGACTGGCGTTCGTGGTGGAACTACCCTCCTCCCAGGAGAGACGTCGTGGACGCGCTGCGCCCGGACTTCATCTACCTGACCCATATCCACTGGGATCATTTCCAGGGGCCGTCGCTCCGCAAGCTCGGCAAGGGGACGCCGGTCATCATCCCGCGCGGCCCCCACGACCGGATGAAGCGCGATCTCCTCGCCATGGGGTTCAAGGACATCATCGAGCTCGATCACGGCGAGACGTTCCGTATCCACCGCGACTTCGCGGCGACGAGCTACCATTTCGGCCCGTTCCTCGACAGCGCCCTCGTCGTGGAGGCGGAGGGGGTCACCCTCTTCAACGCGAACGACGCCAAGCTCATGGGCGCGCCGCTCCAGCAGGTCCTCGCGCGCCACCCCCGCATCGATTTCGTCTTCCGCAGCCACAGCTCGGCGAACGGCCGCCTCTGTTACGAGGTGGTCGACGCCGCCGGCGCGCCCGTCGACGACATCGAGGGCTACATCGCCGGCTTCGCGAAATTCGTGAGGCGCACCGGCGCGCGCTACGCCGTCCCGTTCGCCAGCAACCATTGCTTCCTTCACAGGGACGTCTTCGCGCTCAACACCACCATCCAGACGCCGAGGATGGTGGAGGATCATTTCCGCAAGCACGGGATCACGTCCCCCGCGCTCAAGGTCATGCTGTCGGGCGATTCGTGGTCCACGGACGCAGGCTTCTCGATATCGGCCGAGGCGGCGCGCTACTTCGACGATCGGACGGCCATGCTCGAGCGATGTCGCGACGAGAACAGGGACAAGCTCGAGAAGTTCTACGCCCTCGAGGCGCGCACGCGGCTCTCGAGGGACGACCTCGACAAATACTTCTCCGCCTTCGCGGCCGTGATCCCCGCGGTCCTCCGCCGCCTGTTCCGCGGCCGGCCGATCACGTACGCCCTCGATGGCGCTGAGCGCTACGTCTTCGAGGTCGACCTCGATCGGGGCGCGGTCGAGCAGCGGCGCGAGCCGAGGGAGACGGCCGAGGGGCCGCTGGAGATCCACACCTCGGCGTTCATCCTGCGCCAGTGCATGGCGCTCGACCTGTTCTGCCATCTGCCCATCAGCAAGCGCGTGCGCTACCGGGTGAGCAAGAGGACGAGGCGGTACATCCAGGTCCTCAACTACCTCTTCAACCTGGTGGAGTACGGGTGGCTGCCGCTCGACCGCTCCCTGCGCCTCTCGACCGCGAGGCAGCTCGCGCCGAGGTGGCGGGAGGGCCTGCTCATGGCGCAGCTGCTGAGGGACGTGGCGCTCGGCCGCGGCCTCTCCGTGGCGCGCTATCTCTGACCGCCGCTCCCCCGAGGAGGCCCACGGCCGGCGGCGCGGCGCGCCGGTTCGCGGCGCACGCTCGTGAACGGCGCCCGGGGTGCGGGGCGCCCGGAACGGCGCCCTGAGGCGGGGCGCCCGGAACGGCGCCCGGAGGCGGGGCGCCCGGCGCCTCGCGCGCGGGCCTCACGGGGGATCGAGGAACGTCACCTCGCCCGTCTCCAGGGCGTACTCGGCGCCCACGATGCGCATCCCCTCCTCCGCGCACAGCCGCTCGATCAGGCGGCTGCCGTGCCGGAGGTGATCGCACGAGTTTCGCACGTTGGCGCGCACCGCCTGGCGCATCAGGGCATCCCTCGCGCACTCCCGCCCGGCGGCGCTCACCACCGTCTCCACGGGGCTCCGGCAGCGCTCGACGATGTCACGGATGTTGTCGGTGAGGACCTCGCCCTCTCCTTCGCCGAGCACGTCGTCGAGCGTGGACTTGATGGCCCCGCAGCGCGTGTGGCCCATCACCACCGCGAGGCGGGTCCCGAAGGCGGCGGCGGCGAACTCCACGCTGCCGACCAGCGAGGGGGCCACCACGTTGCCCGCCACCCGGATGACGAACAGGTCGCCGAGCCCCTGGTCGAAGATGATCTCCGCCGGCACCCGTGAGTCCGAGCAGGAGAGGATGATGGCAAAGGGGCGTTGCCCCTCGACGAGCGCGGCCCGGGCCGCCGGCCCAATCGCGATGTGCTCGCTCCGTGTGTTGTCCACGAAGCGTCGGTTGCCCTCCATGAGCCGCCGCAAGGCGTGCTCGGCCGAAACGATCGGGATCTCTGGGCCTGCGCTGGTCCTGTGCGAGTCTCTCGTCACCATACTCCCGGCGCTCCATGGTCGAACGGGCCGCGGACGTCAAGGCAGGCGCCCTGCCTGTCGTCCTCGCGGGCTTGTGGGGCGAAGGCGCGCCCCTTACGTGGAGACGGCGATGACGTGCCCCGCGTCCGACGCCGCTTCGCCCGTTCGCCCGTCGCGCTCCCCCGAGCAACGAGATTCGCGGCGATTCTGGAGCGATGCGCTCGCCTGGCGCGGCGCGGTGACCCCGGTGGTGCTGCCGCGGGTGCTCGGCTTCGGCCTGTACGGCCTCGCGGTGGGCCTCGCGCACGAGGCGCTCGGCTGGCAGGGGCTGGAGGCTGGCCCGGTGCACTTCACCGGAGGTTTTTTGGCGCTGCTCCTCGTGCTGCGCACCAACGCCGGTTACGAGCGCTGGTGGGAGGCCCGCAAGCTGTGGGGCGGCATCGTCAATCAATCGCGCAACCTGGCCGTGGCCGGGCTGGCCTACGGCCCCGCGGACGAGGTCTGGCGGCAGCGCTTCGTACGCTGGTCCGCGGCGTTCCCCGCCGTGGCGCGGCGGAGCCTCCGCGGCGAGCGGGAGCTGCCCGACGTGGCGGCGCTGCTGCAGAGCCCCGAGGAGGCGGCGCGGCTCGCGCGCGCGGGGCACATGCCGTCCGCGGTCTC
Organism: Sorangium cellulosum; assembly: GCF_004135735.1. Taxonomy (GTDB): domain Bacteria; phylum Myxococcota_A; class Polyangia; order Polyangiales; family Polyangiaceae; genus Sorangium; species Sorangium cellulosum_F. The sequence goes on from NZ_CP012670.1 coordinate 4,449,708, forward strand.
GCTCCGCCTCGGCGCGCTGCTGCGCGAGGCGCTCGAGCGCGGCGCCATGCCCTCCATGGCGTTCTACTCCGCCGAGTACGAGCGGGCGCGCCTCATCGATCACGTGGGCGGCTGCGAGCGCATCCTCAAGACGCCCATGCCGCGCGTCCACACCATCAAGCTGCGGCGCTTCCTCGTCCTCTACCTGCTCGTGCTGCCGCCGGCGGTGGCGGGGCAGCTCTGGTGGACCCCCGCGCTGGTGACGATCCTCGTGGCCTATCCGCTGCTCGCGATCGATCAGATCGCCGTCGAGCTGGAGAACCCGTTCTCCAAGCGCAACCTCAGCCACCTGCCGCTCGAGGACATCTGCAGCACCGTCGAGGCGAACCTGCTCGATCTGCTCGGCCCGGAAGGTGGCCGCCCCGAGGCGCCGTCTCCTCCCGCCGCGGGCGGCCCGCTCACGGGCGGACACGCCCTCCCATGACATGCCGCGGCACGCGCCCGCCGCGCGATTGCCGTGCCCGCCGCGCGATTGCCGCGCGATTGCGGCGCTGACCCGTGTCACCCGGGGCACGCGGCGCGAGCGCCTCGCGCAGCCCCCGTCGCTTTTCCTTGCAAAAGTTTGAGGTCAAACTAAATTCTAACCTCCACATCGCGGATGACACTGGGGAGGATGGAGGTCCGTTTGGGAGCCAGCATGAATTTCAGGAAGCTCAAGATCTATGAGGGACGGGACATCGATGATGTCCGGCAGCTCGCTGGGCTGAGCGAGCGCGATCGCGCTGCCATGAAGGCGGTGGCGGCCGTGTTGCCGTTCCGGGTCAACGATCATGTCCTCGAGGAGCTGATCGACTGGGACGCGGTGCCCGACGATCCGATATATCAGCTCACGTTCCCGCAGCCGGGCATGCTCGCGCCGGGCGATCTGCAGCGCATGATGGGCCTCATGAGCGCGGGCGCGTCCCCGGCGCAGATCAGGGCGGCCGCGCGCGAGATCCAGATGCGGCTCAACCCGCACCCGGCGGGGCAGATGGAGCTCAACGTGCCGCGGCTCGACGGCCAGCCGCTCAGGGGCATGCAGCACAAGTACCGGGAGACGGTGCTCTTCTTCCCCGCGCAGGGGCAGACCTGCCACGCCTACTGCACCTATTGCTTCCGGTGGCCGCAGTTCGTGGGCCTCGACGACGAGATGAAGTTCGCCAGCCGCGAGGCCGAGACGCTGCTCGCCTACCTGCGCGCTCACCCGGAGGTCACGAACGTCCTCTTCACCGGCGGCGATCCGCTGCTGATGAAGACCGCCGTGCTGCGCCGCTACATCGAGCCGCTGCTCCGCGCCCGGCTGCCTCACCTCGTCAGCATCCGGATCGGCACCAAGGCGCCGGCGTACTGGCCCCACCGGTTCGTCACGGACGCGGACGCCGACGATCTGCTCCGCCTCTTCGAGGAGATCCGGGCGGCCGGGATGCACATCGCCCTGATGGCGCACTTCAGCCACCCGCGCGAGCTCGAGCCGCCCATCGCAGAGGAGGCCGTCCGCCGCATCCGGAGCACCGGGGCCGTGGTGCGGTGCCAGGCGCCGCTCATCCGGCACGTCAACGACGACCCCACGGCGTGGGCGACGATGTGGGCCGCGCAGGTGCGCCTCGGCGCCGTGCCCTACTACATGTTCGTCGAGCGGGACACCGGGGCGCGCGGCTACTTCGAGGTGCCGCTCGCGCGGGCGGCCGAGATCTTCCGGGTCGCTTACCGGAGCGTCTCCGGCCTCGCCAGGACGGTGCGCGGGCCGTCGATGAGCGCCACGCCCGGCAAGGTGCTCATCCACGGCGTGGCCCGGGTGGGCTCCCAGCAGGCCTTCGTCTTGCAGATGCTCCAGGCGCGCGACCCCGAGTGGGTCGGCCGGCCGTTCTTCGCCGCCTACGACCCGGCCGCCACGTGGTTCGATCAGCTCCGGCCGCTGGCCGGCGACGACGAGTTCTTCTTCGAGCGAGAGCTCCAGGCGATGAAGCGGGAACGGCGATCGCGCGACCTGGCCCGCCGGAGCCTCCCGGTCTTCGGCGTGCCCCCGCTGCCCCACGCCGCGGTGAGCTGATGGGCCGCGAGATCCTCGCCGAGGCCTGCCTCACGCCGAGGTTGAGCGGGCTCGGCGTGTCCCCGACCGTGGCCATGAACGAGCTCTGCGACGAGCTCCGGAGCCGCGGCCGCACGATCGCCAAGCTCGGCCTGGGGCAGTCGCCCTTCGCCGTGCCGGCGCCGGTGGTCGCGGCGCTCGAGGCCAACGCCTGGCGCAAGGATTACCTCGCCGTCAAGGGGCTGCGCGCGCTGCGCGACGCGGTCGCCGACTACCACCGGCGCCGGCACGGCGTCGCCTGCTCCGGCGACGACGTGCTCATCGGCCCGGGCTCGAAGGAGCTGATGTTCCTGCTGCAGGTGGTCTACCGCGGGGATCTCGTGATCCCCACGCCCGCGTGGGTCTCCTACGCGCCGCAGGCCCGGATCATCGGGCGCGAGGTCCACCTCGTCCCCACCGACGCCGCGAGCGGCTGGCGCCTCCTGCCCGAGCAGCTCGAGGCGCTCTGCCGCGACACCCCGCATCGCCCGCGCGTCCTCATCCTGAACTACCCGAGCAACCCGACCGGCGGCACGTACACGGCGCAGCAGATCGAGGCGCTCGGGGAGGTCGCGCGCGCCCACGGCATCATCGTGCTCTCCGACGAGATCTACGGCGAGCTGCACTTCGAGGGGCGCCACGCCTCGATCGCGCGCAGCTACCCCGAGGGCACGATCATCAGCAGCGGGCTCAGCAAGTGGTGCGGCGCCGGCGGCTGGCGCCTGGGCACGTTCACGTTCCCTGCGAAGCTCAGGTGGCTGCTCGACGCGATGGCCATCGTCGCGAGCGAGTCGTTCACGACCACGAGCGCCCCGATCCAGTACGCCGCGGTGCGCGCGTTCGAGGGCGGGCAGGAGATCGAGGACTACCTGCGGCGCGCGCGGCAGATCCTCGCGGCGCTCGCCCAGGCCGCGACGCGCACGCTGCGCGCCGCCGGCGTCCAGGTCGAGCCGGCCGCGGGCTCCTTCTACCTGTTCCCCGACTTCGCGCCGCTCGCGGGCGCGCTGCGCGCCCGCGGCGTAGAGACGAGCGACGCGCTCTGCGCCCGCCTGCTCACCGACGCCGGCGTCGCGCTCCTCCCCGGCAGCGCCTTCGGTCGGCCGCCGCAGGAGCTCACGGCGAGGATCGCGCTGGTCGATTTCGACGGCGCCCGCGCGATGGCCGGGCTCGCCGCGGCGCGGGACGGCGAGCCGCTGGGCGACGACTTCCTCCGCACCTACTGCTTCACGGTGATGGACGCCATCGAGCGGCTGTGCGCGTGGGCCCGCCCGGGCGCGGCGCCCGATCCGCGCTCCGCCTGACGCCCGCGCCCCGGGCGCGGTCCCCTCGCTCCCTCTGGCGCTCGGCTCCCGCAAGGAGGATCGGCGGCCGTCGACCCTGTGGTATGAGCCGGGGCGGATGGCCTGTTCGCTCCGCACCCCCACCGCGCTCCTCTCCGCCGTGACCGCCACGGCGGCCGCCCCGCTGCTCACCGCGCGCGGCGGCGGCAACGGGGACGCCCCCTCGATCCCCCTCGCCGACATCGAGCTGGGAGACGCACCCGAGGCGGCCGTCGCATGCGCTCCCTGAGGCCCGCGCTCCCGCTCCCGTTGCTCGCGCTCGCGGCGGCGTGCCGCGGCCCCGCGCCCGCCGCCCCGCCGCCGGGGCACGCCCTCGCCTCGACGCCGGAAGGGAGCGTCGGGCGCATCGAGGTGCGCCACGTCGAGGCGCGGCCGCGGCTGACGCTCGTCTCGCGCGACGGGGATCCCGCGCCCGCGCTCGTCGCGTCGGTGGCGACCGATCTCGGGTCGGTCGCCACGACGGCGCTCGCCAGCGTGGTCGAGGCGCGGCTGCGCGCCGCCGGCTTCGACGCCGACGCGCGCATCGACCGCAGCGCCTTCCGCGTGCGCCTGCTCGTCCGCGACGCGGCGCGCGTCGAGCCGTTCCTGCGCGCGCTGTCGGCGGCGTTCACGCAGCCCGTCGCGGCGGGCAGCCCGGAGGTCGCCCTCGCGATGGAGCGGGTGCGGGCGCTCCGGGCCAGCCCGCTCGACGCGCCGGAGCTCGCGCCGATCGCGGCGTGCACCGGCCGGCTCGGCCTCGCCGGCGCCGAGCCCGTCGTCGATCTGTCGACGCCCGCGGGCGTGCGCGAGCTCGACGGGTGGCGGACGGCGGCGCTGCACGCCGGGCGCACCTCGATCGCCGTGGTCGGCCCGGCCGCGTTCTGCGCGGAGGCGGCCCGCGCGGCGGAGCGCGTCGACGCCTGGCCCGCGGGCAGCCCGGCCACCGACGCGTGGCCCTCTGCGGACACGCTCGGCGTGTACTCGACGAACCAGCTCGGGCGGCGGGGCGCGCGCGTCACCGTGGCCGCGCGCGTCGCGAGCCCGCAGGCGGCGGTCGCCGCGGCGGAGCGGCTCGGCGCGCCGGGGTCGCCGCTCCGCGCGCGGCTCTCGGCGCTGCCTTCGCCGTTCCGCACCGTCGAGGTGGTCGGCGTGGCCCGCCCGCGCGGCGGGTGCGTGAGCGTGACGCTCGAGGCGTCCGATCTGCCGGCGGCCCCGCCCGTCGAGACCTCGTCGGCGCTCGCGGCCGCGGTGGCGCGGCAGGAGATCCGCCGCGGCCTCGCGGCGCCGAGCGCCACCGTCGCGACGCGGCAGATCCTCACGGCGCGGGACCCGCGCGACGCGGGCGCGCGCGCCGCCTGGTGGGCGCTCTCGGGGAGCGCCCCGGGCGCGCCGCCGGAGCGGTGGGCGACGGCGCTCGGCGTGCCCCCGAGCGCCGATCCGCCGCGGCCGTCGGCGCCGGAGCCGCCCGGCGGGAAGCGCTTCGAGGCCGAGCTCGGGCGCGCGCTCGCCGCGGGCGCCCAGCCCGCGCTGGAGCGGCGATCGCTGGTCGAGCGCGGGCAAGGCGAGGTCTGGGTCCTGCTCGCGAGCCCGTGCGGCGTCGCCGACGAGGGGCAGTACGACGCCGGCTCGACGGCGCTCGCCGCGCTCTCGGCCGTGCAGCTCCGGCGGCGCGAGCTCGACGTGACGATCGAGCCCTGGATCACGGCGGACGCGGTCGGGGTGATCGCGCACGCGCCGTTCCGCGACGACCGCGAGACGCCCTCCGAGCTCGCGCGCCGCGTCGCGAGCGCCGCCGCGCGGACGGTGGCGGCGACGACCGTGAGCCCCGACGCGCTCGCGCTCGCGCGCGCCGCGGCGCTCGAGCACCTGGAGCGCCTCGCCGGCGGGCGGGCCGCGGCGCTCGAGGCGTTCGCCTCCGCGCTCGCGCCCGATCACCCGTCGTGGATCGAGCCGCTCGGCGTCTGGGACCGGGTGGCGAGCAGCGCGATCGACACCGTGCGGCTCCGCTGGCAGGCGCTCGCGACGGGGCCGCTCCGGCTCGCCGTCCTCGCGAACGCCGACGCCTCGCAGGCGACGGCCGCGGCGGAGGCCGCCGAGCGCTGGCTCGCGCCGCGGCTCACGGCGCGCGGGTGCGGCTCGCCGGACGGCGCCGTGGTCGCTCGGCCCGGGCACCACGACGTCCGCCTGCCGGAGGGGACCTCCCTGGCGCAGGCCCTCGTCGGCGCGCGACTCCCGGCCGCGCCCGCGGCGCACGATCTCGCCGAGCTCACGGTCGCCGCCCTCAACGGCAGCGACGGCCTGCTCGCCGCGGCGCTCAGCGCGGCGGCCTCGCCCGCTGCGGCCCCGGCGGCCTCGCCCGCTGCGGCCCCGGCGGCCTCGCCCGCTGCCGCCCTGGCGGCCTCGCCTCCGGCGCGGCCGCTCGCGGCGCGCGCGAGCGCTCGCCTCCTCGGCGGGACGCGCGCGGCGGCGCTCGCCGTCGAGATCCGGGCGCCGAGCGCCGAGATCGGCGAGGCCTCCGCCCGCGTGAAGGCGCTCCTCGCCGGCCTCGCCCAGCGGGCGACCGACGCGGACCTCAGCCGCGCCGCGGGGCACGTCGCCCGGCACGAGCGCGACGCGCTCGCCGAGCCTCGACGCCGGCTGATCGACCTCTGGCGCGGCCCGGCGTCCGGCGCGCCGCCGGCCCGGATCACGCTGGCCGCGTGGCGCGCTTTCCTCTCGAGCGCGCTCGGCGCGGACGCGATCGTGACCGTCGAAGCCCGGCCCGACTGATCACTCCCCGCCGTCGAAGTCGGCGGCGTCCTCGATCGCGGCCATCCGGTCGGCGCGCCCGGCCCCGACGCCGTCGTGATCCGCGTCGCTCGCGACGCGCGCGTCGTCGTCGTCCTCGTCGAGCGCGACCTCGTCCTCGTCCTCGTCCTCCTCGGGCTGGGCCAGCACCGGGAGCCGGCGCTTGCCGACGGGGCCCTCATCGACGTAGTCGCGCAGCGCCATCATGTCCTTCAGCGCCTCGAGCTTCGCGAGCGCCTTGACCTCGACCTGGCGGATCCGCTCCCGCGTCAGGTTCATGATCGCTCCCACATCCTCCAGCGTCGTGCCGCCGCGATCGGCGACGTCGAGCGCGCACGTCTCGTTCATGTCCCAGACCTCTAGATCGGGGAAATTCAGCTTGATGGCGCCCGTCCTGGCCGACACGTCGAGGTAGAGGTGGTGCTGGCACGAGACATACGGGCACGGCCTCGGGCCGTCGACGCACTCGGCGCGGGTCCGCGGCTTGTAGTAGTCGGTCTCGGGGTAGAGCATCCGGCCGATCTCGAGCTCGCGCTTGGTCATGCGCTTGACGCTGATCGTCCGCGCCCGGATCTCGCGCTTGCGCCGGGACCTGCGCTGCTCGCGCGTGATGGCGGTGCCCGACGGCTCGGGCTCCACCTGGCGCGCCAGCGCCCCCTCGACGACGGGCTCAGCCGCCCCCGCGGGCTCGCAAGCACCACCCACCGCATCCGCACCGTCCAGGCCGAAGATCTCGAGCTCGCTGTCAGACACCGTCGCCATGCGCTGCCTCCGTTTGGTAGCGTCTCCGCTCTCAAGCGCGCGCGTTCCCCCTGACGTCCGAGTCCCTGCTCGAGCGCCAGGGGCACCGCTCCATTGCCCGACGTAACGCCGGATGCCGTCCCCAGAAATTCGAGACGAAGCGAGCCGGAGCCCGCCCCGTCCACCGCAAAAGCCCAGGCGGGGCCGCTCGCGCGGCCCCGTTCACTTCACGAAAACAAAGATCCCGCGACTCGGCCTCTCAGGAGGAGGCCGCCTGTCTCGTCAGCCGCGCTTGCGCCATCAAGCGCTCTTCTATCAGCGCCAGCTTCGCGACGAGCTCCCGCGCGAGCGTCTCCGCGCTCGCGAGGTCCTGGGCTATCGCCCTGCCGCTCGTCTCGCTCCGCCGGTCCTTGGCAGCTTCCCTGAGCGCGTTGAAGACCTTGGCCATCGCGCGCTCGAGCTCCTCGATATCACCTCTCACGAACAGGAATTCACGCTGGATCTCTTCGATGGTGTAGTCCTGGGCCATCATCTCCTTGATGCGCTGAATCTGGCGGACTACCGTGGCCGGATACATGCCCTGCGAGCCCTGATGCTTGCCCTTTCGCCCCACGCGCACGCTGCGCGGGAGCAGGCCGAGCTGCACGTATTTCCTCAACGTCGCTTCGCTGAACTTGATGCCATGCGCCGCGAACAGCTCGAGGATATCGCTCGAGGTGATCCCCTGGGCGTGCTCGCGCTCGATGCGATCCAGCACGTCCTCGGGGATCCTCTGCACCGGTCCTCCCATCGTTGCCGGAGGCCCTACCCAACCGACGCGGGCGACTCTATTCCACTGAATGGAATACAGTCAATTGACGCGACGACGATTATTGTGTGGGCGTCGTGGAATGCGGTCCTTGCCCGCGGTTCCTGACACACCTCGGACATTTTTCGTCCGCCGACCCGGATCGGCGATCCGCACGACACGGTGGGGGGTGGGCGTCGCGGTGAGGACCCCGGGGCGCGGGGCGCACCGAGCGCGAGCGAAGGCGCGCCGGGCGCGCGGGGGAGGCTGGGCAGCGGCATCGCCCTTACCCTGACACACATCGGTCCTTTCAGACAAAAGGGCTGATACTCTCGCCGCCACCATGGCCAAGGCCCTTGCCAGCGAGGGTCGGGGTGCGGCCCCGCCTGCCGCCCCCCGACCGGTCGAGCGTGTCGTCCGGGACGTTACAGCCCGGGGTGTCCGGATGCGGGTCCTGGTCGCCGGGGCTGGCAACGGCCCGGCGCTCCTCCTGGTGCACAGCTTCCTCGTGAGCCACCTGGAGTTCGACGACGTGATCGACGCGCTGGCCCAGCGCTTCCACGTCATCGCCCCGGACCTCCCGGGGTTCGGCGAGAGCGAGAAGCCGAGCCCGGCGCGGTACGCCTACGGGATCGAGACGTTCGCCGAGGCCATCGCCGACCTCATCGCGGCCTTCGGCGTCGGCCGGGCGCACGTCGTCGGCCACGCGATGGGCGCGGCCGTCGCGATCACGCTCGCCGCCGAGCACCCCGAGCTCGTCCAGCGGCTCGTGCTGGAGGACGCGCTCTGTTACCCGTTCCCGATGAGCTTCAAGCGGAAGCTCCCGCTCCTGCCCGTCGTCGGGGGCATCGTCTTCAAGCAGCTGCTCGGCCGCGGCTCGTTCCGGTCGTACTTCCGCGACGACGTGTTCCGAGCGGACGCGGCGGTGCCGCTCTCGCGCATCGACCGGCACTACGACCTGTTCAACGCGCCGTCGGCGCGCGAGAGCGCCTACGCGGTGCTGCGCGCGGTGCTCGACGCGCGCCCCGTGGTCGCGCGCCTCACCCGGATCACGGCGCCGACCCTCGTCGTCTGGGGGCGCGACGACCGCATCTTCCCGGCCGCGGGCGCGCAGCGGCTGGCCCGCGAGATCTCGGGCGCGATGCTCGAGATCATGGACGCGGGGCACTCGCCCCACGAGGAGCGGCCGGAGGAGTTCGTCGCGCTCGTGACGCAGTTCCTCGAAGGGAAGCGGTGATGCTGCGCGCGGGCCGCGCGCTGCTCGGCGACGACGCGGCGCGGCGCTTCCGGCAGGACCGGTCGGCGCGGCTCGGCCTCGGCCTCGTCGCGCTGCTCGCGCTGTTCGCCGCGGCGGGGCCGGCCGTCATCGCCCACGATCCGAACGCGAGCGACTTCAGCCTGTCCCGCGACGCGTTCGGCGCGCCGCCCGGGCCGTCGGCCGCGCACTGGCTCGGGACGGACCCGCTCTTCCGCGACCTGCTCGCGCGCCTCGCGCACGGCGCGCGGCTGTCGCTCGTCATCGCGCTCTCGTCCACGGCGCTCGCCGTGGGGCTCGGCGCGCTCGTCGGCGTCGCCGCCGGCATGGCCCACGGCACGCGGGCGGCCGCGCTCGACGGCGCGCTCATGCGGCTCGTCGACGTGATCCTCGCCCTGCCCTACCTCCTGCTCGTGACCGCGATCGGCGTCGCCGTGGGGCGGGCCGACGTGGGCACGACGCTGCTCGTGCTCGGCCTCACGGGCTGGACCGGCGCGGCGCGGCTCGTCCGCGCCAAGACGATCGAGCTCGCGCAGCGCGACTTCGTGGCCTCGGCGCGCGCGCTCGGCGCCGGGCCGCTGCACGTCGTCCGGAGGCACATCCTGCCGAACGTCGGCGGCACGCTGCTCGCGCTCGCGACCGTCAGCGCCGGGCAGATGCTCCTCGCCGAGGCCGCGCTCGGCTACCTCGGCGTCGGCGTGCAGCCGCCGACCGCGACGTGGGGCCGGATGCTGCACGAGGCCGAGCCGTACCTCGGGGTGAAGCCGCTCCTGGTCGCGGCGCCGGGGTTCGCCATCCTGCTCGCCGTGCTCGGCTTCCACCGCGTGGGCGAGGGGCTCCGCGACGCGCTCGATCCGGCCGGCGCCGAGCTCCCGCGCGGCCGGCGCCTGCCGGTCGACCTGCTCATCGCGGGCGCGGCGCTGCTCCTGCTCTCGGGCGGCTCGCCGAGCCGCGTGCGCCCGCCGCGGGGCGGCGGGCCGCCGCCTGCGGCGCCGGTCCGGGGCGGGACCCTGCGCGTCGCGACCACGGTCCACGCGCGCGCGCTCGATCCGGCGATCTCCTACGACGAGCTCTCGGGCATCGTCGCGGATCACGTCTTCGCCCGCCTCGTCACCTGGGACCAAGAGGGCCAGATCGTGCCCGACCTCGCGCGCGCGATCGAGGTCGAGCGGGGCGGGCGGACGTACGTCTTCACGCTCCGCGAGGGCGTGCGCTTCCACGACGGCGCGGAGCTCCGCGCCGCGGACGTGAAGCGCTCGATCGAGCGGACGCTCCACCCGGGGACGCCGAGCCCCGGCGCGAGCCAGTACGAGATGATCGAGGGCTTCGACGCGTTCCACCGCGGCGCGGCGCCGCACCTCGCCGGCGTGCGGGTGCTCGGCGACGCCGCGATCGCGATCGACCTGCGCGCGCCGGACGCGACGTTCCTGCCGCGGATGACGCTCGCGTTCATGGCGCCGGTGTGCCCCTCGTCCGGCGCCGTGGTCGACCCGACGCGCCCGCCCGCGCCGTGCGGCGCGGGCCCGTTCCGCGTCGAGCGCTGGGACCAGGACGGCAGGATCCGGCTCGTCCGGCACGAGGGCTACTTCCGGCCGGGCCGGCCTTACCTCGACGCGATCGAGTGGCAGACCGGGATGCGCGCGACCACCCAGCGCTACAGGTTCGAGGAGGGCGAGCTCGACTACCTGCGCGATCTGACGGCGATCGACGCGGCGGCGTACCGCGCCGACCCCGCGTGGGAGGGCCAGCGGCGCTGGACGCCCCAGCCCAGGACCAACGCCATCTTCCTGAACACCGAGCTCCCGCCGTTCGATCGGCTCGCCGTGCGGCGCGCCGTGGCGCTCGCCGTCGACCCCTCGGTGCTCGAGAAGGTGAGGCCCGATCTCGTCGCCATCGACCGGGTGCTGCCGGAGTCGATCCCGGGCCCCCCGCGCGACGAGCCGATGCGACGGCACGACCTGCCGGCCGCCCTCGCGGAGATGGCCGCGGCCGGCTACCCGTACGATCCGGCGACCGGCCAGGGCGGCTACCCGGGGGTCATCGACTACATCGCCATCCCGGACACCATGGAGCAGGCGGTCGGCGAGATCTTCCAGCAGCAGCTCGCGCGGGTGGGGCTCCGCGTCCGCCTGCGGCTCGTCAGCTGGGCGACCTACCTCGCCGAGGCCTCGCGGCGCCGCACGATCCCCATGGGCTGGGCCGGGTGGCAGGCCGACTTCCCCGACCCGGCGAGCTTCTTCGAGCCGACGCTCTCCTCGCGGGCCATCCGCGACGAGGGCTCGCAGAACTTCGCCTTCTTCCGGAGCGAGGCGCTCGATCGCGCGCTCGACGCCGCCCACGTGGAGCAGGATCGCGCGCGGCGCCTCGCGCTCTACGCCCGGGCCGAGGCCATCGTCCGCGATCTCGCGCCCTGGGTGCCCACGTACACGCGGCGCCTGCTCGAGCTCTGGCAGCCTTCCGTGCGCGGCTACGAGCGCTCCGCGGTGCTCTCGCCGCGCTTCCACGACGTCTGGCTCGATCCGGCCGCGCGGCGCGCGGCGCGCGGCGGCGGGCCGCGCGCGGGAGGGCCGCTCGCCTCTCGGCCCCGCGCCCTGCTCGCGCGCGCCGGGCTCCCGCGATGAGCGCCGCGATCGCGCACCTGCTCCGGCGCCTCGGGTGGGCGGCGATCCTGATCGCCGGGGTCACCGCCGTCTCGTTCGTGATCGCGTACCTCCTGCCGGGCGACGCGGCGCGGATGCTGGTCGGGCCGCAGGCGTCGGCCGCCGACATCGAGCACGTCCGGACGATCCACGCGCTGGATCGTCCGGTCCCCGTGCAGTTCGCGCGGTTCGTCCGCAGGCTCGTGCACCTCGGACCGGAGCGGGGCGACGGCCCGTCCGCGCGCTCGGGCGCGCGCGGGCACCCGGAGCACCGGAGCTGCGCGGCGGGGCCGCTCGGCGTGCACGTCGACCTCGGCTACAGCTTCCACTACCGCAGGCCGGTCGTCGATCTGCTGGCGGCGAAGGCGCCGCGCTCCCTGGAGCTCGCGCTCGCCGCCCTGCTGGTGCAGCTCCTGCTCGGCCTCGCGCTCGGGATCGTCGCGGCGGCGCGCCGCGGGACGGCCTGGGAGGACGCCGCGCTCGGCGCCGCGCTGCTCGGCGCGAGCGCGCCGACCTTCGTGATCGGCCCCGTCCTGCAGTACGTGCTCGCCTACGAGCTCCGGCTCCTGCCGTACGACGGCTACGGCGCCACGGCGGCCGAGCACCTCGGCTCGCTCGTCCTGCCGGCGCTGACGCTCGGCGTCTTCGGCAGCGCCCTCTATGCGCGCGTCGTCCGCGAGGAGCTCCGGACGCTGCTCCGCCAGGACTTCATCCGGACCGCGCGCGCCAAGGGCGCCTCTCGCCTGCGCGCGCTCGTCGTCCACGCGCTGCGCAACGCGCTGCTGCCGCTCGCCACGCTCGCCGCGCTGGACTTCGGCGCCCTGGCCGGCGGCGCGATCGTCACGGAGCGGCTCTTCCGCTGGCCCGGCGTCGGGAGCATGGCCGTCGAGGCGCTGCAGAACCGGGACGGCCCGCTCATCGTCGGGACGGTGATCTTCGCGGCGACCGCCATCGTGCTCGTCACGGTGGCGCTCGATCTCGCGGCCGTGGCGCTCGATCCCCGCCTCCGATCGCGGCCTCGCTGAGCGCGCCGCGGCGGCGGGGCCCGCTCGGGGCTCGCCTCCGCGGCGCGCGCGACCGGCGCGCTCAGGGCATGCCGGCGAGCGCGCGGCACTCGGCGCCGAGCGGGGAGTCGGGCGAGGACAGCTCGGCGCACTTGCGGAACGAGGCGCGCCCGCCGCGCCCTGCGGACTGCTCCGCGGCGCCGCGGAGGTGCCACGCGCTGGCGCTGCCCGGGGAGGCCGCCGTGAGCTGCTGGGCGAGCTGCACCGCCCTGGCGGCCTGCCCCGCCTCCAGCGCGCGCATCACGCGGGCGGAGAGGCTCCCGCCCTCCTCGGCCGGCGCGGGCGGCGCAGCTCGGGCCTGCTCTCGCGCTGGCGCGGCGGGCCGACCCGCAGTCGACGGAGCGATCGGCTGCGGCGCCGCGACGACCGGCGCCGGAGGGCGCTTCGCGGGAGGTGCGCCGGCCGGCGCGCCCGCGCTCTCCGGGGCGGGCTCGGCCGGCGCGCGAGCCGAGGACTCGGCGGGGCCGGGTACGGAGAGCGCCGGCGCGTCCGAGCGTTCTCCTTCCGGCGCGGTGGCGGGCTCGCCCTCCGGCGCAGCGATCGGCTCGCCCTCTTTCGCGGTGGAGGCCGTCATGGTCGCCGCGGGGAGCTCTGCCTCCATGGGCGCCTCGACGTGCGGAGGAGGCGCGGGGCGCCGCGTCCGGCTGATCAGCCATACGCCGGCGCCGCCGATCGCGAGCGCCGTGACCAGGCCGGCCACGATCCGCGCGAGGCGCGCCCGGCGCGCTTCCTGCTGCGGCGGCCTCCAGAGCGACGCCTCGACCGCGCCGGCGGTCGTGTCGATGTCCTCGGCGCTCGAGGAGGCGCCCTGCGCCACGCCCCCCTCCGGCGCGCCCTCTCCGCGGAAGAAGAAGCGCTCGCTCTCGCTGATGGGCCCGGCGTCGCTCGGGGACGCGTCGTCCGGCGCCGTCCCGAGGCTCGAGGTCTGCGCATCGCCCGCCGGCGCATCGCCCGCCGGCGCGGGATGCGGCGGCGCCGCGGCGGCCTCGGAGCGGAGCGGCTCCGCGGGCGTCGCCGGGTCAGGCTGGAGCGCCCGCGGCCGCGGCGTATCGCGCGGGATCGCGACGGCCGGCGGCGCATCGCTCGGCGGGCGCGGCCGGAGCGTGGGGATCGTCGATGCCGGCGCAGGGCGCTCCTCGGCGGCAGGCGGCGCAGCGCCCTGCTCCGCAGCGCTCTCCGGCGGCGGCGCGGCGAGCGCCTCGGGCGGCCTGGATCCGCCGCGCTGCTCGGTGGGAGCCACCGAGGCGGAGGGCCGGTCGCTCTTGCTCGCCAGCGGCCGGTCGCTCCTGTTCGCCGCGAGCGGCCGGTCGCTCTTGCTCGCCGCGAGCGGCCGGTCGCTCTTGCTCGCCGCGAGCGGCCGGTCGCTCTTGCTCGCCGCGAGCGGTCGATCGCTCTTGCCGGTCGCCAGCGGCCGCTCGCTCTTGCCGGTCGCCAGCGGCCGGTCGCCCTGTGCGGCGCGCGGCCTCTGCGCGAAGCCGCGCGGCGTCACCAGCGGTCGCGTGAGCGGCGCCTCCTCCATGCTGGCCGGCGGCGCATCGCTGTCCCCGGCCTCGCGCTCCTTGCGGGCGCGCGCCGCCCGCTCCACCTCGATGCGTGACGACGCGGCGCTCCGCGGCGGCTCGGAGGCCGGGCGCCCCTCCCCCGCACCGGCGGGACGCGGCGCGATCGCGCTCCCGGCGCGCGGGCTCGCCCCGAGCATCGCGCTGCGGGTCGTCACGGGGCGCGCGGCGGCCTCGGCCTCGAGATCCCCCGGCGGCGCGGGCGCCTCCGATGCGGACCGGAGGCGCGGGAGCACCGCGGGCGAGGCGCGCGTCGAGAGCGGCGCTGGAACGACGGCGGCGTCCTCGAGATCCTCGGCGCCGGCCTGCCCCGCGCCGCCGTCAGGGTCGAACGATCGCCGCGCTCCCGAGAGCGAGGAGAGCGGCGAGAGATCGTCGTGGAAGGCCGTCTCCGGCTCGCTCGGCACGACGTCGTCGGGCGGGAGCGCGGCCGCGGGGATCAGCAGGCCCTCGAAGTAGAGCTTCGAGATCGTGGAGAGCGTCGAGAGATCCTCGAACGGCGACGCATCGACCACCTGCATCAGCGTCCGCCTGCCGTCGAACAGGCGAAGGATCCCGTTCAGCTCGTCGGGGATCTCGTTCAGCCGCTCCAGGAGCTCCTCGCTGTCGACCTCGAAGACGGTGCTGAGCGACGGCAGCGCCTCGAGGAGCCGGCCCCACTCGTCGACCCGGCGCATGCCCTCCATCAGGAGGCCCTGGGTCGACGTCTCGATCACGTCCGGGTTGTCGACCTTGCAGAACTCGACCTCGAACGTCCCCTCGTTCCAGAGGAGCGCGCGGTAGACGGCCTCCTCGCCGCAGAGCCGGCCGAGCGTCGCGTCGACGACCTTGCCCTCGCGGAAGTAGACCTGCGCCTCGTGGTCCCCGTGCGAGAGGTGGACGATCCCGCTCTTCCGGCTGACCTCGAACGTCTGCAGGAGGTCGACGACGTTCATGTCGAGGATCGACCCGGAGAACCTGGTCCGGCCGGTGCTCGCGAAGTGGCGCGTCGTGATCCCCTCGCGCGTCCGGCGCGCGAGGAGCAGCGTCACCCGCGCGATGAGCTCGCGCACGAAGATCGGCTTCGTCAGGTAGTCCTCGACGCCGAGCTCGAGCCCGCGGATCTTGTCCTCGATGGACCGCTGGCTCGTCAGGAACACGACCGGGATCGAGGCCCAGTCGGCGCGCTCCTTCATCTTGCGGACGAGCGCGTAGCCGTCGACGTTGGGCAGGCGGGTGTCGCTGAGGACGAGGTCCGGCGTCGAGACCTCGAGCTTCGCGAGCGCGTCCGCGCCGTCCATCGCGGTGGTCACGCTGTAACCGGCCTTCTTCAGGCTGACCTCGAGGACCCGAACGCTGCGTGGATCCGCGTCGACCAGGAGGAGCTGTTGCTTGGCCACTAGAGGTTTCCGCCTCGCGAAGGATGGCGAGCCCGAGCGGACGCTGTCAAGCGCTCCGCCCTGTGCATCGCAACCGCCGTCGATCGCTTGTCCCGCGGCCGTGGGCCCGGAGATCGACAGCGCGCATCGTGCGCACAGGACGCCGGGGAAGGCCAGGTTTCATCGCGCGCCGGCCGCGCGATCAGCGCTCCCAGGGATCGATGATGTCGCCGTCCGCGTGCCGCCTCACCGCCGGCGCGACCGTCGCCGCCGGCCTCGCCGTCGGGGCAGGCGGCTTCGCGGCGCTCGCGGCGGGCGGCGCCTGCGACGCCTGCGGCCGCGGCGGCTCCTGGGCGGGCGGCGCGGCCCCCTGGTGCGCCGGCGGGGCCGGCGGCGGGGCGGCGGCGGGCGGCGGCTCGGCGGGCGGCGGCTCGGCGGGCGGCGGGGGCTTCGCCTCGAGGGCGACGGGGAGGGCGTCCGGCGGCTGCGCCTCGTGCGCCGCGGCGCGCAGGGCGCGGACGCCGAGGGCGACGGCGATGGGCACGACGACCGCGGCGAGCGCGATCGCGACGCGCGCCCCCATCGACAGCCGCTCCACCAGCCCTCCTGGCGCCTGGATTGGGCCGAGCCTGTCGTCGCGCTCGCGCAGCTCGGGCGGCTCGCGGCGAGGGGGGTCCTCCTGGACCAGGGTGCCCGCGCGGCACGGCGCCTCCATGGCGAGCTCGATCGCGGCGGAGAGGTCGGCCATGGAGGCGAAGCGCTCCTCGGGGCGCTTCGCGAGGCAGCGCATGACGATCGGGCCGAACGCCCCGAGCGCGGAGGGGTCGGGTACCACCTGCTCGAGCGGCTCGGGCGCGGTGTACATGTGCTTGGTGAGCACGCCCATGTACGTGTCCGCCTCGAAGGGGACGCGCCCCGCGAAGCACTCGTACATGAGGACGCCGAGCGCGTAGACGTCGGCGCGGGCGTCGATGCGCTTCCCCTCGGCCTGCTCCGGGCTCATGTAATGCGGCGTCCCGAACACCATGCCGATGCGGGTGAGCCGCTTGCCGCCGGTGACCTTGGCGACGCCGAAGTCGAGCAGCTTGACGAACTCCTGGTCGCCGTTGCGGACGAGGTACACGTTGTCGGGCTTGAGGTCGCGGTGGATGACGCCCGCGGCGTGCGCGGCCCCGAGCGCCGCGGCGCACTGGAGCATGATCTCCCCGACCCGCTCGGCCGGCAGCGTCTTCTCGGTGCGCAGCAGCGAGGCGAGGGAGGTCCCGGAGAGGAACTCCATGACGAAGAAGGGCAGCTCCGGCTGCCCCGGCTCGACCTCGATCGCGCCGAAGTCGCTCACGGCGACGATGTTGGGGTGGCCGATGGCCGCGGCCGCCTTGGCTTCCTGGATGAAGCGGGCGACGAGCTCGGCGTCCTGCGCGATGTCGCGCCGGAGGACCTTCAGGGCGAAGAGGCGGCCGAGCGACTTGTGTCGCACCTCGTAGACCGTCCCCATGCCCCCCTCGCCCACGACCGCCTGCACCTCGTAACGGCCGTCGATCGTGCGCCCGACCAGCGGATCCGCGGCCGGGTTCCAGTCGGGCGCGTCGGCGAGCGGATCGCCGTCGAACGGGCAGAACCGGGAGTCTCCGGAGAAGGTGAGCTTGCAGGTCGGGCACCGCCGCGCGCGCGGGACCTGCTTCACCTTCCCCCGGCGCGCCGGGAGCGCGCGGTCACGGGTCGCGAACGCGTCGCTGCGCGGCGTCGGGGGCGCGGCGTCGGGGGCCTGCGGTGCGACGCTGTGGGCCGGCGGCGCGGCGCTGTGGGCCGGGGGGGCGGCGCTGTGGGCCGGGGGGGCGGCGCTGTGGGCCGGGGGACGCGGAGGGTCATCGGCGCGCGCCGACGCGGGGGTGAGCACCCCCTCTCCATGCGACCGTGCGATCTCTTCCCGATGGAACAGCTCGGCTGCCTCGGACTCGCCGGTGCTCATCTCGGGCTGATCATCCCCGGTCATGCGGACCGTTGCTGGCACCCCTGCGAGTCTAGCCGAAAGCGCGCGCCTTGTTCTGGATCAGATAGCAACAGGTGGGGGGGCGCGGTGAGCTGGCCACCTGACCGGGCACCGGGTGCGGCGGACAGCAGGCCGGGCAGCGCTCAGATCTCCTCGAGGATCTTCGCCTTGCGGGCCTGGAACTCCTCGTCGGTGATGAGGCCCTTGTTCTTGAGGTCCGCGAGGCGCTCCAGGCGCTGCTCGATCGTCGGCCCTGCGGCGGGCGCAGCCTGCGGCGCGCCCGGATAGCCGCCCTGCGGCGCGCCCGGATAGCCCCCCTGCGGCGCGCCCGGATAGCCCCCCTGCGGCGCGCCCGGGTAGCCGCCCTGCGGCGCGCCCGGATGCTGCAAGTGCGGCGGCACGAACTGGGGCTGGCCCTGCCCCGCGAGCGCGGGATTCATCCCCTGCGCCAGGCCCGCGCCGATCGCCACCTGGGCGCCCAGCGCCGCGACGCCGCCCCCGTCGCCGCCCTTCGCCATGCCCTCGCCGGCCCCCATCATCGCCTGGCCGGCCGCGTAGTTCTGCCAGTTGCCCGCGAGCTGCTGCACGTACCGCGCATCCTGCTGGAACCGCTGGTCCAGCTCGAACTGCTTCGCGCGGGCTGCGTCCTGGGCGATCCCGATGCCCCGGCGCGCCTCGCCTCGCGCCTTGTTCGCCTCGCGGAGGAGCCGCTGGTCCTCGGCCGAGAAGTTGATGTTGAAGTTGCCGATCTCGAGGATCTTGCAGCCGATCTCCTCGAGGTTCGGCGCGGACTGCACGATGCGGGCGCCGAGCTCCATGCTCATGCCGCCGAGGTTGAGCAGGCTCTTCTGCTGCTGCGCGCAGACCTGGCCGATCACGCTCTTCACGCTCATGAAGAACTTGCCCTTGATCCAGCCGAGGATCACGTCGTTGTCGCCGCTGCCGCCGCACTGGCCGTGGTAGCCGACGACGAACCGGACCGGGTCGACCACGACCAGCGAGAACTCCCCGAAGATGCGCGGCGTCACGAACTCGTAGAGGACGGGGTCCTCCATCGACTCCAGCGGCCCGCCGAAGGGCACGCCGCGGACCGGCTGCGTCTTCACGAAGAAGATCTCGGCGATGAAGACGTCGCCGCCCGTGAGCCGGTTGACGAGGTTGTTCAGGAACGGGATGTTCTGCGTTTGCAGCGTGTGCCGCCCCGTCGGCAGATACCCCACGTAGCGGCCGTCCTTGAAGAAGAGGGCGCACTCGTCGCTGTCGACGGTGAGCTGCGACCAGAAGGGGATGTTCTGATCCGGGTGCTTGTAGACGATGAGATGCTTCGCGGTGTCCGGGCGCGCGATCATCATCTCGCGGACGCCGCTCTTCACGAAATCGAAAATCCCCATGTCGCGCTCCTCTGCGTGTGCTGGATGTGCCGCAAGCGCCAGTGCCCTGCCCCCGCGGCCTCGGGCTCGTTCCGACAGCGGGCGCGCTCTGTCCTGCGTGTCGGTTCTCCGTTGACGATCGCCGCGCCTTTCGGGCACACAGCGGCCTCAGGATAATCCGCAGATCGCGGGGCAGCAATGCCCGCCGGGAGGACCGCATGCCCGTGGCTTCGCTCGCGTCACCTCCGCTCGTAGGCGCCGCCGCCTCCGCCGCTCCGCGCGCGGCGCGCGCGCTCGATCGCGGGGGCGCGCGGAGGGGCGCCTCATGATCGCCCCCATCGACGTCGGCGCCCTGTCGGCGCCCGCCCAGAAGATGGCGCAGCCGACCGCGCCGCAGAAGCTCCGGGACATGGCGGCGCGCGGCATCGCGCCGGGGCTCAAGCCGGGCGAGGTGGTGACGCTGCTCGTGCTGCTCGCGTCGCGCGAGGGCGAGCCCGCCCGGGAGACCGCCGAGAAGACGCTGGCCGCGCTCCCCGAGCCGCTCCTCCAGGGCGCGCTCGGCGGCGATCTGCCGCCGCTGGTCATCGACCGGCTGGCCCGCCTCTACGCCGATCGGCTCCCGGTCGCCGAGAGGCTCTGCGCGTCGCCTAACATCGCCGAGGAGACGCTCGAGGAGCTCGCGCGGATCGGCGGCGAGGCGCTGACCGAGCTCATCGCGGTGAACGAGGAGCGGCTGCTCAGGAGCCCGCGCGTCATCGAGAAGCTCTACCTGAACAAGAACACGCGGATGTCGACGGCCGACCGCCTCGTCGACCTGGCCGCCCGCAACGGCGTCGAGCTCACGGGCATCCCGGCGTGGCGCGAGGCCAGCCTCGCGATCAAGGACGAGCTCATCGCGGAGCCGTCGCCGGAGCCCACCCCCGACGACATGCTGTTCAGCGAGACGCAGGCGCTCGCCGAGTCGCTCGCGGCCGACCAGGCCGTGGACACCCACGTCGAGGACGAGGAGGGCAAGGAGGAGCTCAAGGAGCAGTACGTGCCGCTCTACAAGCGCCTCGCCGACATGACCATCTCGCAGCGGATCCGGCGGGCGATGCTCGGCTCGCGCGAGGAGCGCATGCTCCTCGTGCGCGACACGAACCGCCTCGTGGCGAGCGCCGCCGTGCGCAGCCCGCAGATGCAGGAGGAAGAGGTCGTCCTCATCAGCCGCAACCGGAACATGTCCGACGAGGTGCTGCGGATCATCGCGACGACGCCGGAGTGGCTGAAGAGCTACACGGTGAAGCGCAACCTCGTCGAGAACCCGAGGACGCCGGTGCTGCTGGCGACGCGGCTGATCCAGCACCTGCGCGAGTCGGATCTCCGGAGCGTCGCGAAGAGCAAGAACGTGACCTCGCCGGTGAAGGACGCCGCGCGGCGTCACCTCGAGCGGCGCAAGACCTGAGCGGCCAGCCGGGCCGCGCCGCTCCCCGCGCGGGCCACGTCCCTCCCCCCGACCTCGTCCCCGGCGCGAGCCCCCTTCCCGCCTGGACCTTCGCCCCGCTAGCCTGCGCCCCACGATGAGCGACCTGGTCCGCTTCGGCGTCGCGATGGAACGAGCGCTCCTGTCCGAGTTCGATCGGCGCATCACCGCGCAGGGCTACGAGAACCGATCGGAGGCGCTGCGGGATCTCGTCCGCGCGGATCTGACGCGCGCCGCCTGGGACGAGGGAGCGCAGGTGGCGGCGACGCTGACCGTCGTCTACGCGCCCGAGGTGCGGGAGCTCGTGGCGCGGATCTCCGAGCTGGAGGAGCAGCACGCGGGGTCGGTGGTCTCCAGCCTGCTGGTCCGCCTCGACGAGGGGCGGCTGCTCCAGGTCATGGTGCTGAAGGGCCGCGGCGCGGCGCTGTCCGAGCTCGCGGGGCAGCTCGCCGGGGCCAAGGGGGTGCTGTCGTGCGCGCTCACCCCCGCGGCGGCGCTCTCGAGCGCTCTCCCTGCTCGCTAGTACTGCGGGAAGTCGGGCCGAGAGGCGAACCGCCATGGCGGTTCTTCCGCTGAACCGGGGCAACTTCCCGCAGCAATGCTAGGCGTCGTCGCCGGGGGTCTCGGCCACCTTCACCGTCGTCTTCGGCGGGTCCACGATGAACGTCACGAGGCGCTCCTTGGCCTCGAACTCCTGCCGGTAGATGACCGCCGAGCGCTTGTACTTGAACGGGCCGATCCGCACGCGGTGCCAGAGGCCGCGGCCCTTGACGTACGCCGGCTCGACGTACGCCTTGTGCCCGCGGCGCCGCAGCGCCGCCGCGAAGCCCTCCGCGTCGCCCGGGTCCTTGAACGAGCTCACCTGGAGCTGGTAGCCGCCCGGCCCGCCCCGATCGGTCTCGGGGCCCTCCTCGCGCGCCACGTGGCGGGCCATCGCCGTCAGCGTGTCGTTCGGGGGGACCTCGCCGACCGCGGGCTCGAGCACGTGCTGCGCCGGCAGCGGGACCACGGGGAGCCGGTCCGCGGCGGGCGGCGGGCCGGGCTCCGCGTCGGGCGGCGGGCCGGGCTCCTCCGCCTTCGCGGCCTTCCGATCGCGCACCGCCTCGAGCGCGGTCGTCGGGTTCTCCGCGTCGGACAGCAACGCGGGGAACGTCACGTCCTCCCCGATCGTGGCCCGCCGCGGGGCCACCTTCACGCCGGCCGGGTGCGCGCGCGCGACCAGATCGCCGAGCGGATCGGCGCTGACCGGCATCTCGCGGGCAGGAGCGCGCAGGAGCGCCACGGCCGCGAAGACGATGCACGCCCCGCCGAGCGAGGCCAGCACCAGCGCGCCCGCACGCGATGGACGAGCCCCGGGATCCTCTTCCTGGATCTCCTCGAGGTTCCGCACCGCCCCGGTGTCCATGCTCTCGCCTCTGCTGCGCCTCATGCTTCCTCCTTGGCCCGTCTATCCTGCCCGGCCGGGATACGACAACTTTCCTGTCGCACCTTATCCCACATCAACTTGCGTGGCCTGGGCGCTCGACGGAGCGCGCGCCGCGCCCGGCGGCGCGCGCGGCTCGGCTCGGCCCGCAGCATCGCATGCGGGGCGCGCGCGGGAAAAATCCCTGGCGGCGCGAGGCTTTCGGGGGCGACGGGATCATCCCCACCCGCGATCTCGGCGCCGGGCGCCGCGGAGCGGCGCGCGGCCATCGACGAACGGCGCTCCCGTCGGCGGTCGTTCCGCGTCTCTGCGGAGCCGCCGCCCCCGCGAGGCGCTAAGACTCCGCCGCCATGAAGATTGACCCTCCGCGGCGCGTCCTCCCTGCGCTCGCCCTGCTGCTCGTGGGCTGCGCCTCCGAGCCGCGGACCGTCACCGTCGAGGTCGTGCCCGGACACGAGGCGACCGCGTTCCAGGAGGACCCGCCCGTCGCCCGGATCGAGGTCACCGCCACGGCCATCGAGGGGGACGTCGCCGTGTCCGCCTCGGCGGCGCCGGGCGGGGCGCTCGACTTCGGCGAGGTCCCCGCGGAGCGGGCCTACACGTTCGAGGTGCGCGGCGCGGACGCGAGCGGGGCGACCGTGGTGCGAGGGCGCTCCGCGTCGGGCATCTACCTCGCGGCGTTGACGGGCGACGCGCTGCCCCTGTTCGCCCAGCGGCTCGGGCGATGGGCGCGGCCCCCGGGGGAGCTCGCCGCGTCGCGCGCCGGGGCGCCCGGCGGGACGCTCGCGGAGCGGTACCTGTTCCTGACGGGCGGCGCCGCGGCCGGCGATGCCGGCGGCGCCGCGGCCGGCGATGCCGGCGGCGCCGCGGCCGGCGAGGTCGACCCGGCGCGGCTCGACGCGTACGACCTCGCGGCGTGGGGCGGGAGCGCGTCCGGCCGCGCGCTCCCGCGGGCGGCGCGATCGCTCGTCGTCCGGGGGAACGCGGTGCTCGTCCTCGACGACGAGGGCGCTACCTGGGCGGACGTGGCGAACGGGCAGACCGCGGACGCGACGCTGCCCGCGGGGCTCCGCTCGTTCGCGGAGGTGGCCGGCGGCCGGACGATCGAGGCGGCCGACGGGCGCTCGTTCGTGGTCGGCGCGACGCGCCCGGGTGAGGCCACGGGCGCGCCCGGCGCCCCCACGGACGCGGTGCTCGTCGTCGCCCCGGACCGGACGCTGTCGGCGGCGAGGCTCCGCGATGCGCGGGCCGGCGCCGCGGCGGTGTGGGTCGAGGGGCTCGGCCTCGTCGTCGCCGGCGGGAGCGCGACCGGCGCGGGCCTGGAGGTGCTCGGCGACGGCGCGACCGCGTTCCTGCCGCGGCCGTTCCCGCCGGACGCCTCCGAGGGAGCCGGGGCCGCGGTGACCGGGCCCGGCGAGATCGCGCTCGTCGGCGGGGCGCTGGACGGCGCGGCGGCGCCGACCCGGCGGCTCGCGCCGGGGTGCGCCGAGCAGCGCTGCGCCGCGGTCGAGATCGAGGGCGCCGCGCTGCCCGCGGCGATCGCGGGCGTCGCCGCGTTCGCGCTGCCCGGCGGACGCATCCTCGCCGTGGGCTCCGAGGCCGGCGCGGACGGGCTGACGAGGAGCTTCCTCGTCGACGTCGCGGCGGCGCAGGTCGAGGAGCTGCCGCTGCGGGAGCCGCGGCGCGGCGCGACCGCCGTGCCCGCGCCGAACGGGACGCTCGCGCTGCTCGGCGGGGTCCACCCGGACGGGACGCCGGCGCTCACGATCGAGACGTTCTTCCCGGAGTGAGCGCCCCCGCTCGCACGCAACCGCCGGCCCCCGCCGTGCGGGTGCGGAGGGGGCGCGCGACGCCCCTTGCCCGGGCATTCGTAAGTTCCATGTTGGTCATCAATGGCTCGTCCTCGCGGCACCAGCGATGAGGAGATCCTCGAGGAGGCCCGGGCCTGCTTCCTCGAGCATGGGGCCGGCGTGTCGACGACCGTGATCGCGGCGCGGCTCGGCGTCTCGCACGCGGTCCTGTTCCAGCGCTTCGGCACCAAGGAGCAGCTCATGCGCGCCGCGCTGCTGCCCCCGTCGGAGCCGCCCTTCCTGGCGCGGGTGCGCGCGGGCCCGGACGACCGCGGCGCGCGGGTCCAGCTCCTCGAGCTCGCGGAGGATATCTCGGCGTATCTCGAGCGCATCGTGCCGTGCATCGCGGTGCTCCGCTCGGCCGGGATGCACCTCTGCGCCGCGGCCGATCGGCGGGAGGACCCCCCGCCGGTGCGCGCGCGCCGTGAGATCGCGGCGTGGTTCGCGCGCGCGGTCGCGCGCGGCCTGCTGCGCCCGGTCGCCCCGGAGCACGCGGCCGATCTCTTCCTCGGCTCGCTGCAGTTCCGCCCGTTCCACCAGCACATCTCGGGCAACGGCTTCGGCCAGGCCGAGGGCCGCGCGTACCTCGAGTTCGTCGTCGACGTGCTCTGCCGGATGCTCGATCCCGCAGAGGAGCCGCGGTGACGCGAGCGGCTACCCGTGGCGCGGAAGCCCCATCGCGCGCGCCACCGCGTCCCGGTACTGCATCCACGCCGCGTGCGCCTCGGCCACCGCCGACGCGACCGCGTCCGCCCTCGGGCCCTCGTCGGGGACGTGCCCCAGCACCATCTCCCACGCGTCCCGCCGGTGCCCGCCCTCCACGGCCCGGTGCGCCCGCGCCAGCCGCATCCGCTCGGGCGGACATCCGTAGTGCCGCACCATCGGGTGCGCCCGGAGCGCCTCCTCGATGGGCAACATCTCCCGCCGTCCCAGGAGCTCCGCGCGCTCGTGCACGCTGCCCTCCACGAAGATCGTCAGCACCGCGGCGCCGACCACCCACGGAGGCGCCGCGCTCGCGCGGTCGAGCAGCGCGCGGTACGCGTGGGCCTCGGGCTCGAGCGGGATCGCCTCGTCCTCGATGGCCGCGCGCGGGATGCCCAGGCCGTCGATCATCTCCAGGAAGAGCTCCGGATGCGAGACGCCCAGCGAGAGCGCTCCGGTCTGCTCCTCGTAAAGGTTCTCCGCGAGGGCGCGGCGCACCGCGGCCGGCGGTGACTGGCCGAGCACGCGCGCGAGCAGCACCGGGAAGTCGCGCACGTAGACCCGGTACTCGTGCCGGAAGTGGACGGCGAGCTGGTCGCGCGTGAGGCCAGGGCCCGTGAGGTGCTTCCAGGCCCAGTGGTCCTTGCGGTCCATGATCGCGAGCAGGCGCTCCTGAAGATGGCTCGTCATGCGATGGCTCCTCGGCTGGTGGAGCCTTCGTTGTAGCGCGGCGCGACGCGGCGGAGGCGCGCGTATCGAGCGCGTTCGCGCTTGACGCGATCTCGCGGGCCACGAGATCATGAGCGGATCTTTGTCTTGCGCTCTCGCAGCGCTTCACGCCCCCCACCTCGCCTCGTGTCCAGCGCGCGTGCCCCTGGGCCCCCCTGACCACGATCTCGCGACCGGCGAGGCTCGGCGCGGCGCACCACAACGGCTGCCAAGGAGAATGTCCGGATGAGAAACATGGTGAAGGTCTTCAGGACCCTATGCGCAGGCGCCACGGCCACGCTCGTGACCAGCTGCGGGCTCGATCCCGGCGGCGCGGCCGCAGGCGGCGCAGACGGCACGGGGCGCGCCGCGCAGGCGCTCGCGACCGATGGACAGGTGTGCGTCACGGTCCAGCGCGGCGCCGGCGCGGCGGGCGCTGCCGACGCCGTGATCTGGGAGGACGCGCCGAGCTGGAACGACAGCGCGAGCCCGACCCTCAGCACCGGGACGAGCGAGGCCGGCGGGCTCCGGCGGAGCTTGATCCGGTTCGATCTCCCCGGCCTCCCCTCGGGCGCCTCGGTCGTGTCGGCGAGCCTGTCGCTCTCGCAGACGTACAAGACGGTCGACAGCACGGTCCGCGTCCACCGGGTCACGAGCGCGTGGGACGAGCCGACGGTGAGCTGGGCGAGCTTCGGCGACGCCTTCGACCCCGCGATCGCCGCCTCGTTCACCTCCGGCGGGGGCACCGGCGTCCGCTCCGCGGACGTCACGCAGCTCGCGCGGGCCTGGGTGAGCGGCGAGGCCGCGAACCACGGCGTCCTCCTCGAGGAGGATCCGGTCCTGAGGACCGACTACCACAGCAGCGAGAACGCGCAGATCGAGCGCCAGCCGAAGCTCGCGCTCTGCTACGTCACCTGCGACGACGGGATCCAGAACGGCGACGAGGACGGCGTCGATTGCGGCGGCGCGTGCGCTCCCTGCGGCGGCCAGCCCCCGGAGTGCGTCCCCACGGCCAGCGTGTCCCAGGTCAGGCCGTTCAGCCTGTTCGTGGCGTTCGATCGATCCACGTCGATGCGGCAGGCGTCGTTCGGCGTGAACGTGAGCGTGCACCGGTGGATCCCGGCGACCGGCGCGCTCAAGGACTTCTTCTCCGATCCCGAGTCGGCGGGGCTCGGCGTCGCGTTCAGGTTCTGGCCGCACGACAACCCGGGCTCCTGCATCAACAACGTCTGCCCGCCCCCCGGCGGCGGCGGCTGCGCGCTGCCGCTCGTCCCGTTCGACGGCACCACGGCCCGGAGGTTGACCGCGGCCCCCGCCCCGTTCGATCAGCAAGAGCTCGCGCTCGTCAGCGCGATCGACAGCTTCCCCATCCCCCTCGGCGACACCCCGATGTACCCCGCGCTCGACGGCGCCACGACCTGGGCGATCAACTACAAGAACGCCCATCCCGCCGAGGAGGTCGCCGTCGTCTTCATCACCGACGGCACCCCGTCGCACTGCAACACCAGCCCCGACGCCATCGCGGGCCTGGCGCAGAGCGCGTTCGAGGGCCACGGCGTCCGCGTGCACGCGGTGGGCTTCGGCGACTCGAGCGCCGCGCTCATCGACGCCATCGCGGAGCGAGGCGGCGGACAGGCGCACAACCTCACCGCCGGCCCGACGCTGCGGGCGGGGCTCCGCGACGCGCTCGCCTCGATCCGCGCCGAGGCGTCCCCCTGCGAGGTCCCGGTCCCCGCCGCCGGGGTCGAGGATCCCGCCCTGGTGTCCGTCGTCCACGAGAGCAGCGCGGGCGCCGCGACCACGCTCACGCCCCGGTCCGGGCCCGGCGCCTGCGGCGGCGGCGGCTGGTACTTCACCGACGCGACGAGCACACGCGTGAAGCTCTGCCCCGAGACGTGCGCCGACGTCCGCGAGAGCGCGGGCGGGGAGGTCCGGGCGATCGTGACGTGCGCGGCGGACGGCCCGCGCCCGTGACCACGGCGTTTGCCCGGCCTCGCTCCCGCGGGGCCGCCCGCGCCGCGCCGCGCGCCCCATAGATCGCGCGTAGATCCGCCGCGATCGCCTCGAGCCGCGCCCGCAGCGCCGCCGGCTCCACCACCTCGACCCCCCTGCCCAGCCCGACGATCTGCGAGACCGCGATCGACTCCCGCTCGAAGTCGACCGTCACGGTCCTCGCGCCGCGCCGCCCCCGCCCGACCTGCCCCCACCGCGCGTGCTCGCCGCGGGGCCGGACGTTCTTCAACGCCGCTTCCCCCTCCTCGGTCACGCGCAGGGTCACGACATAGCTCGCCCTGCGCTCCGCGAACCGCTGACACCACGCCTTCCAGAACGTCGCCAGATCGAACCCCTCCGGGCGCGCGAACCCCTCTTCCAGGAGCCGCGCCTCCGAGATGCGCGCGCCACGGAACACGCTCGGCCCCCGCTCCGCCCCGGCCACGAGGTACCAGCGGTCGGCCTTGATCACGAGCCCGTACGGCGCCACGACACGCTCGCTCTCGCCCCCGTCGAAATCCCGGTACCCGAGCCAGACCTTGCGATCCTGAAAGACGGCCTCCCGCAGGACATCGAGGTGGGGCACCACCTCTCTCCCCTGGAACCACCCCGACGCGTCCACGTGGAGCCGCTGCCGCGCGTGCTCGGCCGCCGACCGCTGCACGACCGGCAGCCCGGCCGCGAGCTTGAGCAACCCGCTCTCCAGCGCCGCCGACAGGCCGATGTCGGCGAGGGCTCCTGGCGCGGCCACGGCGGAGAGCGCCAGCACCTCGGCCTGCGTCAGCCCGGTCAGGCTCGTTTGCCACCCCTCCAGCAGGGCGATCCCGCCGTTCGGGCCGCGGTTCGCGTATACCGGCACCCCCGCGGCCGACAGCGCGTCGAGGTCCCGGTAGATCGTCCGCGCCGAGACCTGCAGCCGGCCCGCCAGCTCCTCGGCCGTGAGCTGGCGGCTCTTCGCCTGCTGCAGGAGCAGCACCAAGCTGAGCAGCCGATCCGCGCGCATGGCCCTCCTGACCGTCCCTGGGATCCGGCGCCAAGCCTACGCGCAATTCATGACAGAAGATGTCAGGAATCGTCCCGTAGCGTCGCCGCAGACACCGACCAGGGGCCGCGATCCGGCGGGCGGGGCGCCACGACGGCCAGCCTCGCGGCCGCCGCGCGAGGCTCCGGTCCAAGGAGACCCTCATGAAACCTCTCGCTCTTGAAGGACAGGTCGCCCTCGTCGCCGGCGCCACGCGCGGCGCAGGGCGCGCCATCGCGTGCTCGCTCGGGGAGGCCGGCGCGACCGTCTACTGCACCGGGCGCAGCGTCCGCGGCCGCCCCGCGACCGAAGGGCGCCCCGAGACCATCGAGCAGACCGCGGAGATGGTCAGCGCGCGCGGGGGACGCGGCGTCGCCGTGCAGGTCGACCACACCGTCGAGGCGCAGGTCGAGGCGCTCTGCGCGCAGATCAAGCGCGAGCAAGGCAAGCTCGACATCGTGGTCAACGACGTCTGGGGCGGCGACGAGCTCACCGACTTCGGCGCGCCGTTCTGGAAGCTCTCCATCCCCAAGGGGAAGCTCCTGCTCGAGCGCGCCATCACCTCGCACATCATCACGAGCCGCCACGCGGTGCCGCTGCTGCTCGAGCGCGACCGGGGCCTCATCGTCGAGGTCACCGACGGCGACCACTTCGGCTACCGCGGCAACCTCTTCTACGACCTGGCGAAGATGTCGGTCATCCGCCTCGCCTTCGCCATGGCCCGCGAGCTGCGCCGGCACCCGGGCATCACGGCGCTCGCGGTGACGCCCGGCTTCCTGCGCTCCGAGGCCATGCTCGATCTCTTCGGCGTCACCGAGGAGAACTGGCGCGACGCGGTCGCGAAGGAGCCGCACTTCATCGCCTCCGAGACGCCCTTCTTCGTGGGCCGCGCCGTCGCGGCGCTCGCCGCGGACCCGAACGTCGCGGCGAAGGCCGGCCGCGTCTTCAGCTCGTGGGACCTCGCCCGGGAGTACGGCTTCAACGACGTCGACGGCCAGCAGCCCCACTGGAGGGACTACTTCGAGGAGGCGCTCGGCCCGTACAACCGGGCCGACGATCGGGCCTATGCGTCGTGGCTCAACGGGCCGATCGACGCCGTGGAGCCCGACTGGCCCAGGGAGTAGCGCCCCGCGCGCTCGCCCTGGCGCGCTCGCGGCGCAGGTCCGCGCGCCTGGCTCGCCCCCCGCCGCCGCGCGCGCCTCAGTGCGCGTAGGGCTCGCCGCGCAGCAAGGTCATCGCGCGGTAGAGCTGCTCGACCAGCACGAGCCGCGCGAGGCGGTGGGGGAACGTGAGCGGCGACAGGCTCCACCGGTCGTCGGCCGCGGCGGACACGTCGGGCGGCAGCCCGTCCGCCCCGCCGATCAGGAGCGCGACCACCCCCTTGCCGCGCGAGCCCCACCGCTCCACGCCGGCCGCGAACGCCTCGCTGCCGAGCGCCTTGCCGTTCACCTCCATCGCGATGACGCTCGCCCCGGCCGACGCGCGCGCGAGCAGCGGCCCGACCTTCGCCGGCGGGCCGTCCGGGATCTCGATCTCGTCGCACGCGACGTAGCGGCGGACGCGACCCAGGTACTCGTCGATCGCCGCGCGGAGCGGCCTGTCCTTCACGCGACCGACGGCCACGACGACGAGGCGCATCGCGCGCTCAGCCCGGATCGAACCGCGGGGCGGGCTGCGCTCCGGGCGGCGGGGCCTCCTCCGGGACCGGGACGCGGCCCGCGTCGATCCAGAGCCCCTCGATGTCGTACAGGCGGCGCGTCTCCTCCTGGAAGACGTGCACCACGACGTCGCCGAAGTCGATCAGCACCCACGTCGCCGCGGCGAGGCCCTCCATCGACAGCGGCGCCATCTTCAGCTTGCGCGTCGACTCCTCCAGGCCCGTCGCGATCGCGTGGACGTGCCGATCGGAGCGGCCCGTCATGATCACCAGGTAGTCCGCGTAGTCGACGCGCCCCACCACCTCGAGGATCTCGACGCCGATCGCCTTCTTGTCGAGCCCGGACGCCGCCAGCGTCAGCGCGAGCTCGCGCGCCGAGGCCGACGGCTGCGGGGCCGGCGGCGGCGCGCTGCGGCGCGCGCCGGCCCGCTTCGGCCCAGCGAGCGGCGACTTGCGCGCGGAGGACCGCCCCGCGACCGGCAGGAGCGCCTTCGCCCCGCCCTCCGCGCCGCCCCGCGCCGGCCGCGGCGCAGCGCCCTCGTCCCGCGCCGGCCGCCGCGCCCGCGTCGCCGGCCGGTCCGTCGGGATCGGCCGCTCCGATCGCGCCGCCTCGTCGCCCGCGCCCTGCGCGCGGCGCGCGCGCCCGGCCTTCGCCCCGGCCTCGCCCACGCCGGCGTGGGACGCGCGGATCCGCGGCGACGCCGGCCGCTTCGCCTTGGTCGCGGACGACGCCCGCCCGGCCGCGCCCGCCTTGGCCGTGCTCGCCTTCTTCCTCGTCGGCAGGCGCGGCTCCGCGCCATCGTTCGCCTTCGACCCCGACCTCGCCCGCGGCTTGGTGCTCCCTTCGCCTGCGTCCTTCTTCGTCGTCAACGTCGTCTCGCTTTCTTCTGCCCGGCTCCCGGGCCCCTCGATTGCCCGCGTCAGCGGGTCTGGCCCTCGCCGTACGCGATCCACTTGAGCGCGGTCAGGCTCGCGAGCCCCATGGGGCCGTAGGCATGGAGCTTCGTCGTGGAGATGCCGATCTCCGCCCCGAGGCCGAGCTCGCCGCCGTCGTTGAACCGCGGCGACGCGTTCACGAGCACGCAGCTCGCGTCGACCTCGCGCAGGAAGCGCTGCGCGTGATCGTAGCGGGGCGTGCAGATGACCTCGGTGTGCGTCGACCCGTAGCGGGCGATGTGCTCGAGCGCCTCGTCGAGCGAGCGCACCACGCGCGCCGCGAGGATGGGCGCGAGGAACTCGCGCCCGTAGTCGTCCTCCGACGCCCGGTGCGCCGACGGGACGAGCGCGCAGGTGGCCTCGTCGCCGCGCAGCTCGAGCCCGCGGTCCGCGAGGGCGGCGACGCGCGCGAGCAGCGGCGCGGCGACGCTCTCGTGCACGAGCAGGCACTCCAGCGCGTTGCAGACGCCGGGCCGCTGCAGCTTGCCGTTCTCGACGAGGCGGAGGGCCATGTCGAGGTCGCACCCGGCGTCGGCGTAGAGGTGGTTCACGCCCTTGTAGTGCTGGATCACGGGGACGCGCGCGTTCTCGGCCACGAACCGGATGAGCCCCTCGCCCCCGCGCGGGATGGCGAGATCGATGAGGCCCGTCATGCCGAGCAGGAGGCGCGTCGCCTCCCGGTCGAGCGAGGGGACGATCTGCACCGCGTCGGCCGGCAGCCCGGCCGAGCGCACGGCGTCGGCGAGCAGCGCGCCGAGCGCCGCGTTCGAGCGCGCCGCCTCCTTGCCTCCCCGGAGGATCGCGGCGTTGCCGCTCTTCAGGCAGAGCGTCGCGGCGTCGACGGTCACGTTCGGGCGCGACTCGTAGATCATGGCGATC
Organism: Sorangium cellulosum; assembly: GCF_004135735.1. Taxonomy (GTDB): domain Bacteria; phylum Myxococcota_A; class Polyangia; order Polyangiales; family Polyangiaceae; genus Sorangium; species Sorangium cellulosum_F. The sequence goes on from NZ_CP012670.1 coordinate 4,481,293, forward strand.
ACGCCGAGCGGGACGCGCACCTGCCCGACGAGGAGCCCGTTCGGCCGCCGCTCCATCCCGATCACCTCCCCGACCGGATCGCCCGCGGCGGCGATCTCGAGCACCGCGTTGGCGATGGCCGCGAGCCGCGCCTCGTCGAGCACGAGCCGGTCGACGAGCGCCTCGGACACGCCCGCCGCGCGCGCCGCGGCCACGTCCTCGGCGTTCGCGGCCAGCACGGCGGAGCGCTTGCCCTCGCCGGCCTCGGCGCGCAGCCGCTCGGCGATGGCGCGCAGCGCGCGGTCCTTCTGGGCCCGGTCCAGGGGAGCGAGCGTCCGGGCAGCCGCCCGGGCGCGCTGGCAGAGGGCGCGCAGCGCGCCCTCGAGATCGGGATTGCTCTGTTCCACAGCGGGAACCTAGCTCGCCTCCCTGCGCGGGCCAACCGTTCTCCTCCATGTCCGTGCTAGCGTACCGGCCGTGTCCGGGGATCTCCGAAGCTCGAATCCGCCGTCCTGCGCATCCCGCCCGCGCCCGCCCTGCCGCATGACGCGCGCGGCGCGGCCGCGCCGCGCGCCAGCGCTCCTCGCCGGGGCGCTCCTCGCGGCGCTCGCGCCCGCGGCGTGCGGCGGCGGGGATGTGGCCGAGGACGCGCCCGCGCCGCCGAGCACGGGCATCCCCGTCGCACCGCCGAACGCCCGCGGGGCGCCGCTCGAGCTCGCGCCGCCGGCCGCCTCCGCCCCCGCCCCCCTTCCCCAGCCGTTCCGGCATGCGCCCTATCCTCCCGTCGCTCCCGAGACGCCGGAGGATCCAGCCCCCGCCGAGGGCGCCGCGGAGAGCGGAGTCCAGCTATGACAACGGCTCGCCGCACCTCGCCGATCGCCGCGATGGTCGCGATCGCCGCCGCGCTCCTCGCCGCGGCGTGCTCCTCCACGCCGCCGAAGCCGCTCCCGCCCGGTCCGCCGCCCGAGTACGAGCCCCCGCGCGCGTTCGACGGCGGCGCCGGCGCGCCGGCGCAGCAGGACGCGCCGGCAGGGGCGCACGACGCGCCGGCTGCCCCGCCGCCGGCGCCCGAGACCCCACCGCCGCCGGCCTCCTCCTCGATCCCGGCGCCCTCGATCCCGGCGCCGCCGACCCCGCCGCCGGCCTCCTCGACCGCACCGCCGCCCGCCTCCTCGACCGCACCGCCGCCCGCCTCCTCGACCCCGCCCTGAGGCGCGGCGAGCGAGCATGCGGCGAGCGGCTCGCGCGCGGGGCCGCCCGGCTCTGGCGGATCCGCCCGCGCCATGCTAGCGGCAGCCATGCTCTCACCCCGGCGGGACTTCGTCGTCATCCTCGATTTCGGCTCACAGTACACCCAGCTCATCGCCCGACGCGTGCGCGAGTCCGGCGTTTACTGCGAGATCCACCGCTTCGACATCCCCATCGCCGAGCTCCGCCGGCTCGCCCCGCGGGCGCTCATCCTCTCCGGCGGCCCCGCCAGCGTGTACGGCGACGGCGCGCCCCACTGCTCCCCCGAGGTGCTGCAGCTCGGCGTGCCGACGCTGGGCATCTGCTACGGGCTCCAGCTCATGGCCTTCCACCTCGGCGGCAAGGTCGAGCGCGCGCGCACGGGCGGCGAGTACGGCCCGGCCACGGTGCGGATCGAGCGCCCGACGGGGATCTTCTCCCGCTTCGCCGAGGGCGACACGATCGACGTGTGGATGAGCCACGGCGACCGCCTCGCGGCGCTGCCCGAGGGGTTCGTGGCGCTCGGCACCACGGCCGGCAGCCCGCTCTGCGCCGTCGCCCGCGATCGCGACGAGCTCTACGGCCTCCAGTTCCACCCCGAGGTCGTGCACACCCCGCGGGGCAAGGAGATCCTCCAGGCCTTCCTCTTCGACGTCGCCGGCCTCTCCCCGACCTGGACGCCCGCGTCGTTCGTCGAGGAGGCGATCGCCGCGGTCCGCGAGAAGGCCGGCCCGAGCGACCGCGTCATCCTCGGCCTCTCGGGCGGGGTCGACTCGTCGGTCGCCGCCGTCCTCTGCCAGCGCGCCCTCGGCGATCGGCTCACCTGCATCTTCGTCGACAACGGCCTCCTGCGCGAGGGCGAGGCCGAGGCCGTCGAGCGGACGTTCCGCGACCACCTCCACATGAACCTCGACGCCGTCGACGCGTCGTCGCGGTTCCTCGAGGGGCTGCGCGGCGTCGTCGATCCCGAGCAGAAGCGCAAGACGATCGGCCGCATCTTCATCGAGGTGTTCGAGGAGGAGGCGAAGCGGGTCCAGGGCGCGAAGTGGCTCGTCCAGGGCACGCTCTACCCCGACGTCATCGAGAGCGTCTCGTTCAAGGGGCCGAGCGCGGTCATCAAGAGCCACCACAACGTCGGCGGCCTCCCCGAGCGGATGAACCTCGGCCTCATCGAGCCGCTCCGGGAGCTCTTCAAGGACGAGGTGCGGGCCGCCGGCGAGGCGCTCGGCATGCCGCGGGAGATCCTCTACCGCCAGCCGTTCCCGGGCCCCGGGCTCGCGGTGCGGTGCCTCGGCGAGGTGACGCCGGAGAAGCTCCGCGTGCTCAGGGCGGCCGACGCCATCTTCGACCACGAGATCCGCGCCGCCGGGCTCTACGAGTCGCTCTGGCAGAGCTTCTGCGTGCTCCTCCCGGTCCGCTCCGTGGGCGTGATGGGCGACGAGCGCACGTACGACGAGGCGATCGCGCTGCGCGCGGTGCACTCGACCGACGGCATGACCGCCGACTGGGCGCGCCTGCCCTACGACCTGATCGCCCGGGTGAGCTCGCGGATCATCAACGAGGTGCGCGGCGTGAACCGGGTGGTGCTCGACGTCTCCTCGAAGCCGCCCTCGACCATCGAGTGGGAGTGATGGGCGCGCGCTGGACGCAGGCCGGGGCGGCGCTCCTGATGCTCGGGCTCGCCGCGTGCGTCGCGCGGACGCCGGCCACGGTCTCGCTGCGGATGAAGGGGAACGTGCCCGACGCGTCGGTCACGATCGACGACCAGTACATCGGCGCGCTCGCCTTCGTCGCCGCCCGCGGGGTCGCGCTGCCGCCCGGCGAGCACCGCATCACCGTGGAGAAGGCGGGCTACTTCCCCTGGGACCGCCTCGTCGACGCGAAGAGCGGCGACCCGCCGATCCACCTGCAGGTGCAGCTCACGCCCGTGCCGGATTGACGCGTGGCCGGCCGCCGCGTCGCCGCCGCGCCGACACAGGCCGCCGCCGCGTCGCCGCCGCGCGAGCGCAGAAAGCGAAATCATCCTCCGGCGCTCTCCGTAACTCCATGGCGATGGATGCGTGCAGCACGCGTCCACCCCAACCCCAACCTCGCGCGACCTCGCGCGACCTTGCGGCGGAGCGGAACATGCCGGATCGGAGCAGGCCGAGGGCGCTGCCCTGCGCGTCGTCCACGAAGCGAGCACCGCGGCGCGCGCCGCGGCGCGCCACCCTCGATATCTGCGGCCCCGAGAGTCGACGCCCGGGAGGCCGCCTGTTTCACGCGCTGTGCGATCTCGCCGATCGCTTCCTGCAGCGCCGGGGAGATCCGTGGGCGTCCCAGCTCGGCACCGTGCTGTTCTACGTCGCGTTCCACAGCGCGCGCGCGGCCGAGGACGACGACTTCCGCCTCTCGCTCCGGGCCTCGCTCGACATGCTCGTCGAGCTGGAGCCGGTCGAGCGCTGGCTCCCGCCGCCTCCCGCGATCGATCCGCCCGCGGGCCAGCCCGCGCCGGTCCCTTACCCGACCTACGCCGGCGCGCGCCCGCCGGCGCCGCGAGGCGCTCGATGATCGCGCCGCCCTCGCCGCCGGCGCCCCCGTCGTTCGAGACGGTCTACGCCGTGGGCCTGCCGTTCCTTCATCACGCGCTCCGCTGGCTCGGCGTGGCGGAGAGCGACCTGGACGACATGCTCCAGGAGGTCTTCCTCGCCGCGTACCAGCGCCTCGGCAGCTACGCGCCGTGGCGCTATCACGCGGCCCCCGCGGGCGAGCGCCCCGCGGCCGGAGCGCCGCCCCTGCGCATCACGCCCGCGGCGGCGCTGCAGCGCTGGCTCTTCGGCATCGCGTGGCGAAAGACGAGCCACTACCACGCGCGCGCCTACCGCCGCCGCGAGATCCCTTCGGGGGCCGGCGCGTCCTGGCCGTTCGAGGGGCGCGATCCGGCGCCGACGCCGGAGCAGTCGCTCGCGGGCGCCGATCGCGCCGAGATCGTGACCGCGCTGCTCCTGAAGGTCGCGCCCGAGCGTCGCATGGTCCTCGTGATGTACGATCTCCTCGGCGTCCCGGTGGCCGACATCGCCCGCGAGCTCCGGCTCAAGGAGAACACCGTCCGCTCCCGCCTGCGGCTCGCCCGCGAGGACTTCCGCGCCGCGGTCGCGCGCCAGCCCGCCGAGCGGCGCAGCGCGCTCCGGGCCCTCTCCGCGTCGGAGCGCCCCCTGCGCGCCGCCGCTGCGTCCCTGCTGCGCGCCGCCCGGGAGCCCCCGCCCCTTCCGGCGCCCATCACGCGCGCGCTCTGGCTCCGGCTCCAGCAGCGGATCCGCGAGCCCGCCCGTGCGCCCGTGCGCCCGTGCGAGATGCCGGATGCGAGGATGCGAGATCGAAAGCGAAGCGAGCGGCCCCCCTGTCCCCTTGACGCACCCGCACGTTTGTGTAGTCTCCCCGCCCCTCCCAGAGAAAGTCCTACGAACATGGCCAATACTCCGAAGTGGAATGTCCGTCTCCGTCACGAATGGCTCGCAACCCCGCTCAAGAAGAAGCGCCTGAAGCGCTGCCAGAAGGCACGGATCGGTCTGCTCGACGCGGAGCAGCGCAAGGCCGCCAAGCAGAAGCCCGTCCAGGCCGAGCAGCCCGCGAGCTGACTTCAGGACCGCCGCGCGGCGAGGGTCCCCCCCGCCGCGCACCTGCCTCACCATCGCGCTCCAATCAGCCCAAGGTCAGCGTCCTCGCTCGGCGCGATCCGTGATAGCTTCGGCTTCGCGGTATCCGCCTGAGCGTCGGCGATGAATCGTCGGTCCTCGCTTCCGCGATGACCGACAGGATCCATGGGAGCGAGGCCCTGAGCGTGTCGGATTCGAGCTTTTCGCCCGGTCGCTCGGGCAGCCCTGCCGTCCCCTCGGCTCCGTCCGCAGGGGGCCCGCCCCCTTCGGCCCCGGAGCAGGGCGAGGGGCCGACCCGCGTCATGAGCGACACGGAGCGGCAAGCTGCGCTCGCTGCCGTTCGCGCAGCGCAGGCCCAGGCGGCCGCCGCAGCCGCGGCTGCGGCCGCGGATACGGTTCGCCCGCCGCCTCCCCCCGCCGGGAGCGAGGCGGCGGCCCAGCTGGCCGCCGAGACGGTCCGGCCTCCCCCTCCGCCCCCTGCGTTCGCGGAGGAGATGCCCCACGCCACCTCCGAGACGGTCCAGGCGCCCGCCCCCGCCGCGAGCGCTCCGGCCGAGGCGGATCCGCTCCTCGGCACGACGGTGGCGGGCGCGTACCTCATCGCCCGGCTCCTCGGAGAGGGCGGCATGGGCCGCGTCTACGAGGCGCACCACACGCGCATCCCGGGCAAGCGGTTCGCCCTGAAGACGCTCCACCCCGAGCTCGCCCAGAGCCCCACCGTCCTCGCGCGCTTTCAGCGCGAGGCCGAGGCCGCGGCGTCGATCCGGAGCCCGCACGTCGTCGAGATCTTCGACGTGAACCGGATGAGCGATGGCCGGCCGTGCATCGTCGCCGAGCACCTGGAGGGCAAGGGGCTCGGCGAGGTCCTCGCGGCCCCGGGGGCGCGCCTGCCCGTCGGCGCGGCCGTGCGCATCGTGCGCCAGGTCTGCGACGGCATCGCGGCCGCGCACGCCATGGGGGTCGTGCACCGGGACATCAAGCCGGAGAACATCTTCCTCACCGGCGATCCCGCGAGCCCGACGGTGAAGGTCCTCGACTTCGGCATCTCGAAGACCGCCGAGTCCTCTTCGCTGACGCAGACCGGCATGGTGCTCGGAACGCCCGCGTACATGGCCCCGGAGCAGGCGAAGGGGGAGCCGACCGATCTCCGGACGGACATCTATGCGGTCGGCGCCGTCCTCTACCACGCCGTGACCGGGCACCGTCCTTTCGAGCGCGACGACCCCACGGCCATGCTCCTCGCGGTCATGACGGAGGAGCCGCGGGCCCCACGGTCCCTGAACGCGGAGATCCCGCCGGGGCTGGAGCTCGTCATCCAGCGCGCCATGGCGAAGGAGCGAGAGCACCGCCACGCGTCGATGGACGACCTCGCCCGCGAGCTCGCGCCTTACGAGGAAGCGGCCGCGCCCGCGTCGGCGCGCGCGTCGATCGCGCGCCCGTCCCTCGTGCTCGGCAGCCCCTCCGCGCTCTCGCAGGTCCTCGGGCTGCCCGCGTCGGCGGCGTCCGAGGCGTACCTGACACGGCAGCTGGTGTTCCTCTCGGCGAGCCTTGGCCTGGCATGGCTCGGCGCGGGCCTCGTCAGCAGCCTCTCCGGGCTCGTGCGCGCGCTGGGGAGCGACGGCGCCGCGCTGTCGGGCGAGCGCGCCGCGCTGCTCACGTTCGGGGTCTTCGTCGTCCTCCTGTGTCCCGCGCTGCTCGGGGGCTTTTACGTCTACCGCCACGCCTGGCGGGACGACGCCAGGCTGAGCGCGCTCGCGCCGAGGATCTCGACGCCCATCGCGCTCGGGCTCCTGGCCTACGGCATCGCGTCGCTGCTCGTGCGGCTCCTCGAGGCCGTGCTGCTGCAGCACGCCATCGGCATCGCCTGGCCGATCTGGGATGCGCTGCTGTTCGTCATCAGCGTGGGCGCCGCGCTCGCGGCCGCCGTGTACCAGTGGCGAGAGCAGCGGTGAGGATCCGACGCCCGGCCCGCGCGACGCCTGTCATGGGCCGCGGCCCGGGCTTGTGTTAGGAGCGGACCATGCCAGCGCAGGCGTCTGGGCCGGGCCCCGGCCGGGGCAGCACCCCCGACAGATCAGGCTCTCTCTCCGGGACCGGCAACGCGATCGCGGTGGACGGCAACGCCTCGGCGCCTCGGGGGTCCACCCTGGCCGGGGCGCCGTCCGCGGCGCGATGGCTGATCGCCGGCGCGGCCGCCGTCGTGGCGATCGTGCTCGGCGCCGCCCTGCTGCGCGACGACGCGTCGCTGGCCACGCTCGAGGCCGCGGCGAGGGCCGAGCGCGCGGCGACCGCGGGCTCCGGGCCCCGGCGCCCGGTCGCGCCGCCCCCGCGCGACGCGGCCCCCGCGGACGAGCTCGCGGCGGCGACCGCCGGCGGCGTGCTCGCCCTGGAGGCGCTCGGCGCGCGGTACCCCAAGGATCCGTCGATCTTCCGGGTCCTCATGCTGCGCCACGCGCTCCCGCCGCCGTACCACGCCGCCGCGCTCGCCGCGGCCAAGCGGCTCCTGGAGCTCGATCCCGGGGCGGCGGCCGACGGCGACGTGCAGCGCGTCGTCCTGAGCGCGGCCGCCGGGCCGCCCGAGGCGGCCGCGGCCGCGCTCGATCTCATGGCGAGCGGCATGGGGAGCCACGGGCCGGACCTCCTTTACGACCTCGCGACGGGCAGCTCCGCGGTGAAGACGGGCAACGCCGCGATGAAGGAGCGCGCCGCGAAGCGCCTCGGCGAGGCCGCGGTCCTGGAGCGGGCGACGCCTGCGCTGCGCATCGCGCAGGAGCTCCGGCTCGCGCGCTCGTGCAAGGCGCGGCAGCCCCTGCTGGAGCGCGCGGCGGCGGACGGCGACCGGCGCGCGCTCGACGTCCTATCGTCGCTTGTTTCCAGCAAAAGCAAGGGATGCGGCTTCCTGGGGCTGAGCCGCTGCGCCGCGCCGTGCGCGTCGATCGCGAAGGAAATCAAGGCGGCGATGAGCGCCATCGAGGCGCGCACCGGGCCGTCGCCCGGGGCGGCCGAGGCGCCCGCGAGCCGCTGAGGTGCGGCCCGCGAGGCGCTCGTTGACCGATGGTTGCGCGGGTGGGAGCCTTGCCATATCAGGTCTCGACGCATGTACGTTCCTGCTCAATCCTGGTCGCCCGATTCATGGCGCGAACGTCCCAACGCGGCGCCCGTCCCGTACGATGACACCGAGGCCGTGGAGGCCGTCGTCGACAAGCTCAGGGCGCTGCCGCCGCTCGTGACCTCGTGGGAGGTCGAGCGGCTCAAGGGCCATCTGGCCCAGGCGCAGCTCGGCCGCCGGTTCGTGCTGCAGGGGGGCGATTGCGCGGAGACGCTCGACGACTGCCGCCCGAACATCGTCACGAACAAGCTGAAGATCCTCCTGCAGATGTCGCTCGTGCTGGTGCACGGCGCCCGCCGGCCGGTGGTCCGCCTCGGGCGCTTCGCCGGCCAGTACGCGAAGCCGCGGTCGAGCCCGCTCGAGACGCGCGACGGCGTGAGCTTGCCGAGCTATTTCGGGGATCTCATCAACCGCGCGCCGTTCGATGCCGCGTTACGCCGTCCGGATCCGAGCCTGATGATCGCGGGATATCAGCACGCGGCGCTGACGCTGAATTTCATCCGTTCCCTGTCGGAGGGCGGCTTCGCGGATCTGCATCACCCGGAATACTGGGATCTGAGCTTCCTGGAGCGCGCGGATCTGCCCGGCGAGCTGCGCGAGCGGTATCAGCGGATGACCGAGCAGGTCGGGGAGGCCCTTCGGTTCATGGAGGCGCTCGCCGAGGTGCCTGTCGGGGAGCTGTCGAGGGTCGAGTTCTTCACGAGCCACGAGGGGCTCAACCTGCACTACGAGTCCGCGCAGACGCGGAAGGTCGCGCGCCGGCCGGGCTACTACGACCTGACGACCCACCTGCCCTGGATCGGCGAGCGCACGCGGCAGCCGGACGGCGCGCACGTCGAGTTCTTCAGCGGGATCCAGAACCCCGTTGGCATCAAGCTCGGCCCGAAGACGGTCCCTGACGAGGCGCTGCGCCTGCTCGATCGGCTGAACCCGACGGACGAGCCCGGCAAGATCGTGCTCATCGTGCGCATGGGCGCGGGCCGCGTCCGTGAGGGGCTCCCTCCGCTCATCAAGGCGGTGCAGGCGGCGGGGCGCAAGGTGCTCTGGATGTCCGACCCGATGCACGGCAACACGCAGACGACGGCCAGCGGCGTCAAGACACGGAATTTCGAGGATATCCTCACCGAGATCGAGGCCAGCTTCGAGGTGCACGAGTCGCTCGGCTCTCACCTCGGCGGGGTCCACTTCGAGCTCACGGGCGACGATGTCACCGAGTGCATCGGGGCGGGGCTCACGGAGTCGGATCTCGATCGGCGCTACGCGAGCCTGTGCGATCCGAGGCTCAACTACCGCCAGTCGCTGGAGATGGCGTTCCGGATAGCGCATCGCATGTCGGAGTCGTCGCGGCGCGCGCGGGGCTGATGGCCATCGCGTGAGGGGGCCGCGGAGCCGCGGAGGGGATGGGTCGTCAGCCCCAGGGTGTTTCGTCGGCGTCGTCCGTCCCCCCCTCCCTCTTCCGTCTTCCCTCTCCCGTCTTCCCTCTTCCCTCTCCCGTCTTCCCTCTTCCCTCTCCCTCTTCCGTCTTCCCTCTCCCGTCTTCCCTCTCCCGTCCCCGTCTGCGTCTTCCGTGCGCGTGCGCGTGCGCGTGCGCGCTCCATCCCCTCTCCGCTCTGCGTCTTTCCGTGCGCAAACGCGCTCCGCAGCGATCTTGTTCGACCAGGAGCTCCCCCTCTATTTCCGTCGTGAGGCCTCCTGAAGATCCGAGATGGGCGCACGCCTCGCTTCTATCGAGCACGCGCACGCGCACGCGCACGAAGAGGCCAGACGAAAGACGAAAGACGGAAGACGAAAGACGGAAGACGGGAGACGGGAGACGGAAGACGGAAGACGGAAGACGGAAGACGGAAGACGGAGGGGAGCCATGTCGCGAACGCTTGCTGGAAGGCATCGCGCGCACATCACCTCTCCCCCCAATGCAGGAGAGATCCCCCCCTGGCGTTCCGTCGAGGCATCCCCAAAGGATCCCTGCGGGGGTGGTACGCCATGCAAAACATCACGACACAACAAGGTGAGATCCGAAAAGAAGACGAACAGGCCACGACGGATGTCACGCTCGAGCAGCAGCAGCGCGCCGCCAGCAGCCGCACGCTGCTCGAGTCTTTCCTGCCGGATGCCGACATCGTCATCAACGACGAGATCGTGGTGATGGCGACACCGGAGGTGACCTACTCCGCCCTGAAGAGCGTGGATTTCACCCAGAGCCGCTCTCTCCTGCTGCGCGCGGTCCTCGCGCTCCGCGTGGCCGAGACGCGGCGCGCCCGGCGAAAGCTCGGATTCGCGCCGCTGCCCGCGCGTGCGCGCGTGTCGCTCGAGAACGTCGAGGACTACGGTCATATCCGGCTGGCCGAGAAGGAAGGGGTCGAGATCGCAATCGGAGAGATCATGCGTCCGATGAGCGCAGCGAGCCTGTTCGAAGGGCGGACAGCCGCCGAGTTCAAGGCGTTCGATTGCCCCGGGTACATCAAGGCGGTGGGAGGCTTCGTCGTGATGCCCTACGGCGAGAAGCGGACGCTGCTCCTGTACGAGGCGCGGATCCGGGCGACGGACACGCCGACGCGGCGACAGCTGGTCCTCTGGAACACCCTGACAATGCCGTTGGTCGCGCTCCTCACGACCCAGAAGCTCGCCCACGTGAAGAGGGCCGCGGAGCGCCAGTGCGCCGCGCCGGGATACCGCCAGGCGATCAGCGCCCAGGCCGTGTAGCGCCCGGCCGGAGGCGAGCCTCCGCGAGGGGCAGGCGCCACGGTCGAAGCGCCGCCCCCGAGGAGAGCCCTCAGGGCGTGCGCGCGCGGCCCGACGGCAGAGGAGCGGGCCGCGCGCGCCGGACGGTGGGGAGCCCTCGCCGCGCGCGCCAGGTGCCGGGCGCCCTCCGCCCGCCTTGCGCGCCCGCCCTCGCTCGTGCACCCTTCGCTGCGAAGGAGGCCCGCCATGCACCCGATTGCATCGACGAGCCTCGGTCCGGCGCGCCGCTGAGCGCGCCGGCGAGGCTCAACCCCCGAGAGCATCTCGCGTGTCGCTGAAACCGCGCGGCCGGCGTGCAAGCGCCGCCGCGCCCTCGGGAGCATGGCATGGGCAAAGATCGTTCGCGGAGCCGCGCCGGCGCGCGCTCCGGCGTGGATGCAGATTCGTTGTTCGGCGGGACGGCCGCGCGCAAGGCGCAGCGCAAGGAGCGACAGCTCTGCCGTCAGGTGCAGGAGGCGGTGAGCGACGCGCTCGCCGCGCTCCGCGATGATGTCCTGCAGGACGTCTGGGTGATGGACGTGGAGCCGGCGCCCGACGCGAGCCGGCTCGCGGTGATCGTGCGAGGCGGCCCCTCATCGCCGCCGGACGAGGTGGTGGCGCGGCTGGAAAGGGTCGCAGGCTACGTGCGCTCGGAGGTGGCGGCGGCGATCACGCGCAAGCGCGCGCCGACGCTCACCTTCCAGGTCCTGCCGCCGGAGGTGGCGCCGTGAGCGCGCGCGTCGCCACGTGGCTCCCGGACGGCGCGGGCGCCGAGCTCAGCGCCTCGCTCGCGCGGCTCGCGCGCACCGAGGACGTCGCGCACGTCGCCGTCATGCCCGACGCGCACGTCGCCGACGACGTGTGCGTGGGCACGGTCACGGCCACCACCCGCCGCCTCCTGCCGGCGGCGGTCGGCGGCGACATCGGCTGCGGCATGGTCGCGCTGCGGCTCCGCGCAGGCGCCGATCTGCTCGCGGATCGCGATCGCGCGGCGCGGCTCCTCTCGGGGCTGTACCGCCGCGTCCCCCACCTCGTGCACCCGGCGGAGGGAGCCCCGTCGCTGCCCGAGGACCTCCTCGCGCCGCGGCTCGGCGCTCCCTCGCTCGAGGCGATGAAGCGCCGCGAGGGCCGGACGCAGCTCGGCACCCTCGGCCGGGGGAACCACTTCCTGGAGATCCAGCGCGACGAGGAGGGCGCGCTGTGGCTGCTCCTCCACAGCGGATCGCGCGCCATGGGGCCGGCGATCCGGCGACATCACGAGGCGCTGGCCGCGCGCGACCCCTCCGGCGTCCGCTTCCTCGACGCCGACAGCGAGGCCGGGCGCGCGTACCTCGATGACGTCGCCTGGGCCGCCAGGTACGCGCGGGCGAGCCGCGCGCGCATGGTGGCCGAGGCCGCGGCGCTCTTCGCCGAGCTGTTCGGCGTCGACGTCGACGCGCCGTCGCGCATCGAGGTCGACCACAACCACGTCCGGCGCGAGGAGCACGGCGGACGCGCGCTCTGGGTGCACCGCAAGGGCGCGATGGGCCTGCGCGCGGGAGACCTGGGCGTCGTGCCCGGATCGATGGGGAGCCCGAGCTTCCACGTGGAGGGACGCGGTCACCCCGAGGCGCTGGGCTCGTCGGCGCACGGCGCCGGGCGCGCCCTGCCGCGAGGCGAGGCGCGCCGCCGCATCGGCGCGCGGCAGCTCCTGCGCGAGGCCGGGGGCGCGTGGTTCGACCACCGCATCGCGGACCGGCTGCGCGACGAGGCGCCGTCGGCCTACAAGGACGTCGGCGCGGTGATGCGGGCGCAACGCGAGCTCGTGCGCGTCGTCCGCCGGCTCGCTCCGGTCCTCGTCTACAAGGCCGCCTGACGGCGCCCCGCGCCGCGCCGGCGCGCGGCCGGCGCGGCGCGCTGCCCTGCGCGGCGGCGGGCCGACGTCACGGGCGATCGAGGGTGACGACCGGCGACGTCCACGTCTCCCAGTGCGCGGGGTTGTCCGGGTCGCCGAGCGCCCTGAGCACGCGGAGCTCGATCCGGTACGCGCCGTCGGGGACGAGCGTGGGCGCCCCGTCGCGGATCGTCCTGCCCTTCCACCCGTACCGCGCGGCCGCGGTCGCCGACGCGCTCTGACCGACGCGGGACAGCGTCAGCGCGCGCCCCCAGCGCCTCGCCGTGGCGGCCTCGACGACATCGAGGATCAGGCGCTCCGCGCCGTGGTCGAGGTGGACCATCACGTACGGCAGGTCGCCCGACTCGAGCGTGTAGGTCGCGCCGCCCGGCTGGCGGGTCATGCGCGTGCCGCTCAGCTTGCCGAGCCACGGGGCCGCTGGCCCCGACGGCGCGAGGACCGGCACGCTCTGGTAGTCGCCCTTGAAGCCCGCGTAGGGCACCCGCAGCACGCCGTCCGCCGCGCTGCCCCGCGGGGTGAACACCAGAAAGCCGCCGAACAGGCCGCCGTCCGCGAGCGCGTCGCTGGCCCGCACGGTCACGGAGACGGTCGCGCTCCCGCGGGCGGGCACGGTGACGCTCGGGGCGCTGAGCTCGACCTGCGCGGCGCCGGTCGCCGCGCTCTGCGGCGCCCAGTGATCGCCCGTCGCGCACGCGGCGGGCGCGTGCGACAGGTCGTACGTGACGTCGCTCCCGCTCGCGTTCTCGAGCGTCAGCGTGCGCGCGACGGGGCCGGCCTCGCTCTCGCCGAGCGACAGCTTGCCCGGGCTGATGACCGTGGTCGCGCGGATCGATCGATCGACGCGGATCACCCCTGCCCCCTGCCGGTGCGTGCCCTCGAGCACCCCGGAGCGCGGATCGCCGCTCCACGGCGCGGGGACCGCGCTGTTCTGCAGGACGTCGCGCACGCGCGGCGCCGAGAGCTCCGGCCGCGCGCCGAGCAGGAGCGCGACCGATCCGGCCACGTGCGGCGCCGCCATGGAGGTGCCGTTGTACGTGTCGTAGCCGCCGAGCTCGAGCGGGATGGTCGAGTAGATCGCGCCGCCGGGTGCGGCGAGGTCGGGCTTGAAGGTGAGCGCCGCGCTCGGGCCGTGCGAGCTGAAGTCGGAGACGAGGCCCGCGGTGCGGCTCTCCGCGGCCACGGCCCGATCGGTCCAGCGGAGCGTCACGGGCCCCGCGTCGAGGCGCGCGTGGATGCGCTCGCCGTCCGCCTGCGAGATCCCGACGACCGGGATCGTGATCGGGTCGCCCCCCACCACCGAGGGATCCATGCTCCCGGCCCGGTCGTTGTAGAGCACGACGCCGACCGCGCCCGCCGCCTGCGCGTGCGCGGCCTTCACGTGGAACGGGCAGCCGCCGCGCCGGATGAGCGCGATCGCGCCCGCGAGGCTGCGCGCGGGGAGCGCGGCGCAGGCGTCGCGCGCGCTGGTCGGCGCCCCGGTGCGCGCCGCGGGGGCGCTCCCCGAGGGCGGCGCCGGCGGGCTGCCGACCGCGCGGGTGTACCCGATCGCGGCGTCGCCCGGCGTGATGATGAACGACGGGCGGGTGACGCGGGCGTTGTCGACCGACGCGGTGCCGATGACCGCATCGCCGACGCCGGGCGCGCCCGCGGCCCAGAGCCCCCGCTCCCCGCTGTTGCCGATGGAGGCGACGACCACGACGCCCCGCGCGACGAGCTCGTTCGCGGCGGTCGCGGTCGGGTAGCTGGGCCACTGGAACGGCGTGCCGATGCTGATGTTGACCACGTGCATGCCGTCGTCCGCGGCCCGCTCCATGGCCTTGAGCAGGAGATCCGCGCGCGAGCCGCCGCGGCAGCCGAACACGCGGTAGGCGCCGAAGGTCACGTCCGGCGCGACCCCCTGCACGATCCCGTTCGCGCCGATGATGCCGGCGACGTGCGTGCCGTGACCCAGGCAATCGTCGGGGTCGCTGTCCGGAACGGGCTGGGTGCTCGCGTCACCGGAGACGAAGTCGTCGCCGACGAAATCGTAGCCGAACGCCACGCGGCAGCCCGGGCCGAAGCAGCCGCCGAGGTCGGGGTGATGGTAGTCGACGCCGCTGTCGATCACGCCGACGCGGATGTCTTCGCCGGTCACGCCGAGCTGCTGACGCACGACGTCCGCGCCGGACATGGCGCTCGCGACCGCGAGGTCTGGCTCGAGCGCGGCGGGGGCGCGCGTGAACTCGAGCTCGATCGGCAGGACGGGATAGACGGCCTTGACGCCGGGCATGTCCGCCAGCGAGGCGGCGCCGTCGCGGGCGACGCGGAGCGAGATGCCGTTCCAGAGCGTCCCGAACGAGAAGCGCTGCCGGTACCGGAGCCCCCGCTCGGCGGCCGCGCGCCGGAAGATCTCGCGATCCACGTCGAGGAGGCCCATCGCGCGCGAGCCGCCCCGGGCGGCCGGCGCGCCCTCGAACTCCACGAACCAGAGCGCCGTGGGCTCATCCGGCGCGAAGGTCGCCTCGCCGGGATCCGGGGTGTCCGGCGGGGCGTCACGCCGATCGGACTCCTTGTCTCCAGGCTCTCCGCTGCACGCTGAAATAGCGATGTAGAGAGAGGCCAGACCGAACCGGAGCACTTGATATCTCATAAACACCCTTCCCGTGCGCCGAGCGTCGATTCAGCTATGTTCGATCACGCGAATCGGTCAAGCGCGAGCGGCGCGAGGCCCGCTCGAGCGACGGGCGGCGCCGCGCGTCGAGCGTCGCGGGCTGAACGCCCGCGGCCCGGCGCGCGGCGAGATCGCGAGTTGCACGAGAATTACATTCCTCGTCCGGATACCCAGTTTGGGCGACCATCATGTTCCACGGTCGCATCGGGTCTCCCGGTTTGCGGGAGCTCGCCGTTCCCTCCGGAGGAGCCCAGGGCGCGACGGTCGCGCCGCTCACGCTCGATGACCCCCTCTCGCCCAGGCTCGTCCGTGGCCCCGCAAGGGCCGCGCGCGGTGCTAGCGTGGCCGCCGCGGGCCGGCGCCGCGCGCGCGCCTTCGCCCGGGCTCGGATGGGATGTGGGATGACGGTCCTGGAACACGCCTTCTTTTCGTTGCACCATCGCCTGGTCCACGTGCCGCGCGTGGACCGCGTCGCGCGGGCGCTCGCCGCGCAGATCGGCCGCGCGACGTCGCTGCTCGACGTGGGCGCGGGCGACGGCGCGGTCGCGCTCGAGGTCGCGCGCCGGGTGGGCGCGCAGCGCGTGGCCGGCGTGGACGTGAAGGTGCGGCCCGGGGCCGCGATCGAGATCCTCGCCCACGACGGCGAGCGCCTCCCCTTCCCCGACGGGGCGTTCGAGGCGGTGCTGCTCTCGGACGTGCTGCATCACTGCGCGCGCCCCGGCGCGCTGCTCGCGGAGGCGCTCCGGGTCGCGTCACGCGCCGTCGCGCTCAAGGATCACTTCCGGTTCGGCCCGGCCTCGGAGAAGATCCTGCTCTGGATGGATCGCGTCGGGAACGCCGCGCCGGGCGTCGAGGTGCGGGGGACCTATTTCACGCCGGGCGAGCTCGTCGAGCTCGCCCGCGGCGCCGGCGGGCGCATCACCGGCCTCGAGTGGCCGCTGCGCATCCACGATCTGCCGTTCCGCCTCGTGACCCAGGATCGCCTGCAGTTCGCGGCGCGGGTCGAGCGCGTGGCCGCGGGGGGCGGGCGATGACCGGGCTCAGGTCGTTCGTGGTGGGGGGCGCCGGGTTCATCGGGAGCCACCTCACCGATCGGCTGGTCGAGCGCGGCCCCGTGACGCTGTACGACAACCTCTCGGTCGGGCGCCGCGCGTTCGTGGCGCCGCACCTCGCCTCCGGGCGCGCCGCGCTCATCGAGGCGGACGTCCTGGATCTGGAGCGCCTCACCGAGGCCATGGCGGGCCACGACCTCGTCGTGCACCTCGCGGCGAACCCCGAGGCGCGCTGGGGCCTCACGCGGACGCGGCTCGACCTCGAGCAGGGGACGATCGCGACGTACAACGTGCTCGAGGCGATGCGGCGCGCGGGGGTGGGGCGGCTGATCTTCTCGTCCTCCGGCACGGTCTACGGCGAGACGCCGCGGACGTGCGCGGAGGGCGACCTCGGCGCCCTGCCGATCTCGCTGTACGGCGCGAGCAAGCTCGCGGGCGAGGCGCTCATCAGCGCCTACGTCGAGTGCTTCGGGCTGACGGCGTGGATCTACCGCTTCGGCAACGTGGTCGGGCCGCGCGGCACGCACGGCGCGGCGCTGGACTTCCTCAAGAAGCTGCGCGACCGGAAGACGGAGCTCCACGTGCTCGGCGACGGGCGGCAGTCCAAGCCGTACCTCGACGTCCGGGACTGCGTCGATGGAATCCTGTTCGGGTTCGACCGGGCCGGCGAGCGGCTGAACCTCTACAACCTCGCGCCCGAGGACGCGACGAGCGTCGCCCGCATCGCGGAGCTGTGTGTCGCGGCGTCCCCCTATCCGGACGCGGTGATCCGGTATCAGGGCGGCGAGCGCGGCTGGCCCGGCGACGTGCCCCGCTCGCGCATGGATCCGCGCAGGCTCGCCGCGCTGGGGTTCCGCGTGCGGCACACGAGCGACGAGGCGGTGCGGAGGGCGGTCGAGGCGCTGGCGAGCGAGGTGTTCGGTGAGGCGCCGGGGGCGGGGTGAGCGCTCGTGGCGGCCGCGCGCGATGCGGCGCCATCGGTCTCGGGGTAGGCTCCGGCCATGGCTGAGCTCACTCTCTACATCGGAAACAGGTCTTACTCGTCCTGGTCGCTCCGGCCGTGGCTCGCCCTGCAGCACGCCGGTGCCGCGTTCGACGAGGTGATGCTCCCGCTCCGGGGGCCGGGCGTGCGCGCGCCCGAGATCCAGCGCCGCTCCCCCTCGGGCAAGGTGCCGGTCCTGACGCACGGGGCGCTCACGATCTGGGAGTCGCTCGCGATCTGCGAGTATGCGGCGGAGATCTTCCCCGAGGCGAGGCTCTGGCCGGAGGCGCGCGACGCGCGCGCCGTCGCGCGGGCGGTGAGCGCCGAGATGGCGAGCGGCTTCGCCGCGCTCCGGACGGCGCTGCCGATGAACGTGCGGCGCAGGATCCAGGGCGTGGCGATCCCGGAGGCGGCGTCGCAGGACATCGCGCGCGTCCAGGCGATCTGGAACGACTGCCGATCTCGCTTCGGCCAGGGGGGCGAATTCCTGTTCGGGCGGTTCAGCATCGCGGACGCGATGTACGCGCCGGTGGCGACGCGCTTCGACACGTACGGGGTCGAGCTCGACGCGGTCTCCCGGCGCTACGTGGCGACGATCCTGGGCCTGCCCGCGATGCAGGCGTGGATCGCGAAGGCCAGGGAGGAGCCGCACCTCATCGAGGCCTACGAGGCCATCGGCGTGGTGGGCGGCGACGCGGGGGCGTAGCGCGCCGCGCGCCCCCGCCGACGCGCTCCCCCGCGCCCGCGCGACCTGCGCGTTCGCCCGACGGAGGCGGGACTTGCATTGCGCGCGAAAGTCCGTGTTTACCATTCCGTGGAGCGATCTCGAAACGAGGACGCCTGTCCGCGGGAGGCCGAGGGAGATCACCTGCCCGGGCCTCACTCCGGCGTTCTGGACGCGGCCGGAGCGCGTCGGATCCGCCGCGCTCCGCGGGAGCCTTGGGCTAAGCTCGGCCCGTCCATGACGCCTCCTGCTGGCCCAGGCACCGCCGCGCGCGCCCCGGGCGCGCTCGCCGCCACCGGCGGCCCGCCCCCGGGGCGGCGGCGCGCGCCGATCGCGAACGAGCCCTCCGGCCTGCACCAGCTCGGCGGCACCTTCCTCTCGATCGCCGCGACCGTGGGCGGCATGGCGCTGCTCGCGGGCCAGATCGCGGCCCGGGTGGCCACGCTCCGCGTCGACGGCGCCGAGTTCAAGCGCAACCTCTACAGGATGGGCGTCAAGTCGATGCCCATCGTCATCGTGACCGCCCTCTTCACGGGCGCGATCATGGTCATCCAGGCGGCGCCCCTGGTCGAGCGCTTCGGCGCGCACGGCCTGCTCGGCTGGGGCGCGGGCTTCGGCACGCTCCGCGAGATCGCGCCGCTGCTCACGGCGCTCATGATCAACGGCCGCGTCGGCGCGAACAACACGGCCGAGCTCGGCACCATGGTCGTCACCGAGCAGATCGACGCCCTGCGCGTCCTCGCGATCGACCCCGTGAGCTTCCTCGTCGCCCCGCGCTTCCTCGCGATGGTGCTGACGCTGCTGCTCTCGGCGATCTTCGCCGACGCGCTCGCCCTGGCCGGCGCCGCGTTCACCGGCGATCTCCTGCTCGGCGTCTCGCCGGCGGTCTTCTTCAACGGCCTCACGAGCGGCCTCCTCGGCATCGGCGACGTCCTCCACGGGCTCGTGAAGAGCGTCGTCTTCGGCGTCGTGCTCGCGCTCTCGAGCTGCCAGTACGGCCTCGGCGTGACCGGCGGCGCCCCCGGCGTCGGCCGCGCCGTCAACGCGACGGTCGTCGCCTCGGCCGCCGGCATCTTCATCCTCGACTACTTCGTCTCGTTCACGCTCGACTGACGACGGACCGGCGCCGCATGCACTCCTCCGACAAGAGCCCCCCGGCCCCCGCGAGCGCGGGCGAGCGCGCGAGCGCGGGCCCGCCCGAGAGCGAGCTCCGGGAGGCCGCGCCGGAGCTGTCCGGCGTCGCCGCGCTCGGCGCCGCGGCGCTGTCGCTCTTCCGGTCGGGGCGCGAGCTCTACTCCGTCTTCGTGAGGACGCTGTACTACTGCGCGCGAGGCCGCCGCGAGCCGGGCGCGGTCCTCCTCCAGATGTACGAGATCGGCAACAAGTCGATCTTCTTCCTCACGGTCGTGATGGGCTTCATCGGCATGATCATGGTCTTCCAGGCCGGACAGCAGACGAAGCGGGTCATCCCGGATCTGACCATGCTCGGCGCGAACTACCTCGAGCTGCTCGTCCGCGATCTCGCCGCGTCGATCGGCGCGCTGATGCTCGCCACGCGGGTCGGCGCCGGCATCGCGGCCGAGATCGGCTCGATGGTCGTCACCGAGCAGGTCGACGCGCTCCGCATGTCCGCCGCGGATCCGGTCGACTACCTGATCAAGCCGCGCTTCATCGCGAGCCTGCTGATGACCACGTGCCTCATCGTCTGGAGCGCCGCGGTCGCCTTCACGGCCGGGATGATCACCGCGTACAGCATGTTCGACGTGAGCCCCGAGACGTTCGTCAACGTGAGCCTCGTCGACGCCAGCGACCTCGCGACGGGGCTGGCGAAGTGCGTGGCGTACGGCGCCGCGATCCCGGTGGTCTCCGGCCACTCCGGGCTCTCGACGTTCGGCGGCAGCGAGGGCGTGGGCTGGGCGACGACGCGCGCGGTCGTGAACTCGTCGCTCGCGGTCATCGTGCTCAACATGCTGATCTCCGCGGCCGCGTTCCTGATCTTCCACTAGGCGCTGACCGACGGGCGCCGCGGGCGGCGGGTCACTCGATCGGCCCCTCGGCGCTCCCCGTGATGAACTGCTGCACGATCGGATCCGGCGAGCGCTGGAACGTGTCGCGATCCCCGAGCAGCCGGACGAGGCCCTGGTAGAGCATGACGATGCGATCGGCGATCGTGAAGATGCTCACGAGATCATGGCTCACGACGATGCTCGTCACGCCGAGGGTGTCGCTGAGCTCGCGGATGAGCTTGTCGACGCGCCGCG
Source organism: Sorangium cellulosum (assembly GCF_004135735.1). Classification (GTDB taxonomy): domain Bacteria; phylum Myxococcota_A; class Polyangia; order Polyangiales; family Polyangiaceae; genus Sorangium; species Sorangium cellulosum_F. Next base: position 4,501,527 of record NZ_CP012670.1, read on the forward strand.
CGCTCACCGGGTCGAGGCTGGTGGTCGGCTCGTCGAAGAGCACGTAGCGCGGGTCGAGCGTGAGCGCCCGGGCGATGGCGACGCGCTTGCGCATGCCGTCGCCGAGCTCCGGCGGGAAGCGCTCGGCGAACTCGCGCATATGCACCTGCTCCAGCCGCCGCCGCGCCTCGGCGAGCGCCTCCTTCGGCTTGAGCCCCTTGTGCTTGCGGAGCGGGAGCGCGACGTTCTCGGCGCACGTCATCGAGTCGAACAGCGTCGAGTGCTGGAAGACCATCGCGCACTTCATCCGCACCGGGTACATCCGGGCCTCGTCGAAGCGGCTCACCTCCTCGCCGTCGAGCCAGATCTCCCCGCCGTCCGGGTAGAGCAGCCCCACGAGGTGCTTGATCAGCACGCTCTTGCCGACCCCCGACTGCCCGATGATGAAGAACACCTCGCCGTCCTCGACGTCGAACGAGACATCCTTGAGGACCTCTTTGGACCCAAAGGATTTCCTGACATTTCGGAAAGAAATCATCGCGGTTTCCGAGACAAGAACGGTTGCGTCAGGGGAAGTACCGGGTGAGGCGGGCGAATCGGGTGAAGCGGGTGAAGCGCTGCATCATGAGCCGGGAATACCGCGCTGCGACAAGCGCATCATGGCCCATTTCGTTCACCGTCCCGTCGTCAGATCGGAGAAGATGACATGGCCATGGCAAGCCCGCGGTCGATCGAGGTCAAAGTCGGGATCCTCATCCTTACGGCGATCGGGCTCTTCGCCACGTTCATCCTCGTGATGGGCGGGGTCAACTTCCAGCCGAAGTACTCGATCTATGTCGAGTTCGACAACCCGGGCGGCCTGCAGACCGGGGCGCCGGTGAAGATCGCCGGCGTGGAGGTCGGCAAGCTCAGCGAGATCCACTTCCGCGGCGGCCACCTCGGCGACGACGGCCGGCGCGAGCCGCTCGTCCGGCTCCTCTTGCGCATCGAGAAGCGCTATCAGCAGAGCATCCACGACAACGCCACGTTCTATGTCACGACGCAGGGCGTGCTCGGCGAGCAGTTCCTCGCCATCGAGCCCGGCTCGACCGACCGGCCGGTGCTCCCCGAGAACGCGATCGTCCGCGGGCTCGATCCGCCGCGCCTCGACATGCTCCTCGCCGAGGGCTACGAGCTGCTCCACGCGACCGTCACCGCGATGCGCGAGCACCGGGACGAGGTCGGCGAGGCGTTCGACGGGCTCAGGAAGACGCTGAAGGGCACCGGCGAGTTCATGCACCGGAACCAGGATCGGCTCGACCGCATCGCCGAGAACCTCGAGCAGATCAGCCTCGACGGCACGGATCTCGTGAAGGATGCCCGGCAGAAGTACGTGAACAACCCGCAGATCGATCGGATCCTCGCGAACGCCGATCAGGTGAGCGGCACGGCCGCGCGCGAGCTGCCGCCGCTCCTCACGGACGCGCGCGAGACGCTGGCGAACGCGCGGCGGCTCTCGGCCACCGTCGGCGGCGAGACGGAGCAGGCCAAGATCCGGAAGACGCTCGACGACATCGCCGAGATCGCGGGCAGGGCGAAGTCGGCGACCGCCGACGCGCAGGAGGTCCTGGCGCACGTGAAGCGCGGCAGGGGCACGGTGGGCGCGCTCGTGATGGACGAGCAGCTGTTCGACGATCTCCAGGAGCTCGCGCGCGACCTCAAGCACAACCCCTGGAAGTTCTTCTGGCGCGAGTGAGCGCGGCCGCCGCGCCCTCGCGCGGCGCCGCCCCCCGGCGAGACCGCGCGGCGCCGCCCCGTCATGGGGGCCGCACGCCGCCACGGCTGTGCGGCGCCGCGCCGGACGGCCGAGGCGCCCTCGCACGCTGGTAGGCGCCGGAGGGCACCCCCGCCCCCCGGCTATCTCACACCGGCGACATCACCGAGAGGCCGGGCAGCGGGCTGCCCGGGGCGCTCAGGCCAGCTTGATCAGCGGGGCGCCTTCCGTGACCGAGGCCCCCTCGGTGACGAGGACCTCCTCGACCGTACCCTCTTCTTCCGCCTCGACGGGCATCTCCATCTTCATCGACTCGAGGATGACGACCACGGTCCCCTCCTCGACCTTGTCGCCCGGCTTGACCTCGATCTTCCAGACCGTTCCGGTGATGTGCGCGTTGATGACCTTTGCCATGGGCGCGCGAACCTACCGGAGAGCCATCGAGAATCCAACGGGACCGTGGCCGGCGCGGCGCCGCCGCCCAGGCCAGGCGGCCCCCTGATCGAGCACGCCCCGGGCACCCACCGCGGCGGCACAGCCCGCCCGGCGCGGGCGTGCCCGGCGCGGGCGTGCCCGGCGCGCGCGGGTGGTGGCGACGGGAGGCGCGCGATGACGTGGACACGCGACGGCAGGAAGGAACCGGGCGCTGCGATTTCCGCTGGTACGCGCGATGCGCCACGGCGATAATCCGGCGGACGACGCCGCGTCTCACCTGCATCACGGTGCTCGCGGTGGTCCCGAATCATTGCGTGAAAGTCGCCTTGCGGGTCACAATCCTCCACGCTCGGTGGGACCCGCCAGCGCGGCCTGCAGGGTCATCGCACCGCCCCCCCTGGTAGCCAAACCGCACGCGCTCGATCGAAGGAGCCACGAGGTCATGTCGGAACAGAAGGAAAGCTCGGTCCTGTTCTCGCTCAAGGAGCTGATGAACCTCGAGGAGGATCGAATCAAGACCGAAGAGGCGCAGAAGGCTGCGGCGGCCGCCGCCGCCGAGAAGGCGCGGCTCGATGCGGAGCGCGCCGCCCGCGAGGCCGAGGAAGAGCGCATCCGCCAGGAAGAGGAGCGCCGCCGTAACGAGGAGCGGCGCGCCCGCGAGGAGGCGGCGCGGCTCGAGGCGATCCGGCAGGCCGAGATCGAGAAGGCGCGCCTCGAGGCCGAGCAGCAGGCGCGCCTCGCGGCGATGGCCGCGCAGCAGCAGCACGAGCGGTCGCTCGCGGCGCTGCAGCAGGACGAGTCGAAGTCGCGGCTCCGCAAGATCCTCATCGGCGTCGTCGCGGGCGTGGTGATCCTGGGCGGGGTCTCCGGCGTGATGATCTACAACACGATCCAGAAGAACGAGCAGGAGCGCATGATCCAGGAGGCCCGCGCCCGCGAGGCCGAGGAGCAGGTGAAGCGCCTGGAGGCCGCGCGCAAGGAGTCGGAGGCCAAGGAGGCCGAGCTCCGGCGGCAGCTCGAGAGCGCCAAGGACGAGTCGACGCGCCTCGCCCTCCAGAAGCAGCTCGAGGCGGAGCAGGCCAAGCAGGAGCAGCTGCGCCGCGGCGGCGGCGGCAGCGCGCGGCCGGCCTCCGGCGGGGCTCCGGCGAGCGGCGGCGGCACCAAGGCGCCCTGCAACTGCGCCCCTGGCGATCCGCTCTGCAGCTGCCTTTAATCCACCACGGAACCACCACCGTATGGCCAACATCGGCTCCGTCAGGCAGCGGACGAGCCTCGGCGGCAGCTCGCTCGACGAGGCTCGTCGCCGGCTCGTCTTCCCCCTCGACTACGCCAGCCTGGACGAGGCCAGGGCGGCGGCGGCCCGCGTCGCCCCGTCGATCGGCGTGCTCAAGGTCGGCCTCGAGCTGTTCGTCCGCGAGGGGCCGGCGGCGATCGAGATCGGCCGGGAGCTCGGGCTCGACGTCTTCCTCGATCTGAAGCTGCACGACATCCCGCAGACGGTGGGCCGCGCGGTGGCGAGCGCGGCCGCGCTCGGCGTCCGCTACCTGACCGTGCACGCGGGCGGCGGCGCCGAGATGCTGAAGCGCGCGGCCCAGGAGGCGGCGCGCTCCCAGGGGCTGATCCTCCTCGCCGTCACGGTGCTCACCTCGCTGGACGACGGCGATCTCGCGGCGCAAGGCGTCCAGGGGAGCGCGTCCGAGCACGTGCTCCGGCTGGCGCGGCTCGCGCGCGGCGCCGGCATCCACGGCTTCGTCGCCTCGCCGCACGAGGTGCCGGCGCTGCGGCAGGCGCTCGGGCAGGGCGAGCTCCTCGTCACGCCGGGCATCCGCCCCGGCGCGGACGAGGGCGGCGCGCGCGGCGATGATCAGAAGCGCATCGCCACGCCGTCGGCCGCGATCTCGGCCGGCGCCGATCTCCTGGTGGTCGGCCGGCCGATCCGCGACGCGGCCGATCCGCTGGCCGCGGCGCGCGCGATCGTCCAGGAGATCGCCCACACGCTGCACCCGGCGTCCTGACGTGAGCCGGCTCGTCCACGGTCTGCAGCCGGTTCGCGAGGCGATCCGCGCGCACGGCGCCCGGGTCGGCTGGGTCCTCGTCCAGCGCGACGGGGGCCCGAAGCTGGACGCGCTCGCGCGCCTGGCGGAGGGCCAGGGCATCCCGACCGAGCGCGCCCCCCGGGGCGAGCTCGATCGCCGCAGCGCGGGCGGCCGGCACCAGGGGGCGGTCGCCTCGGCGCCGGAGCTCACGCTGGTCGGGGTCGACGCGATCCCGGTCGTCGACGAGGGCCAGCCGGGCGCCGGCGCGATCACGGTGGCCCTCGACGGCGTGATGGACCCGCAGAACTTCGGCGCGGTGATCCGCAGCGCCGTGGCCCTCGGCGCGCGGGCGATCCTGTGGCCCGAGCACAGCTCGGCGCCGCTCACCCCGGCGACGTTCCGGGCGTCCGCGGGCGCGATCGAGCACGCGACGCTCTGCCGGGTCCGCTCGCTGCCCGACGCGCTCGAGGCCCTCGCCGCGCGAGGCGTCACCGCGATCGCGCTCGACGCCCAGGGGCCGGTGGAGCTCGGCGATCTGCCGCTCACCGGCCCTGTCGCGATCGTCATCGGCGCCGAGGACAAGGGGACCCGCCGCTCGGTCCGCCGCGCCTGCCAGCACGTGGCGCGGCTCCCCATGACCGGGCCGATCGCGTCGCTGAACGCCTCGGTCGCGGGCGCGATCGCGCTCTACGAGGTCGTGCGGCAGCGCCGCACGCTGGGGGCCTAGGCGTAGGCGAGCGGAGCCCTCCTTGGCCAGGGGCTCGTCCCTGGCTGGGCAGGAGGTCGTTCCGGGTTGCCCGGCCCAGGGGGTGGTTGGTCCGCCGAGGTTGGGCCGCCGTCCCTGATTGGGTGACCCGCGCACGATGGTGCCCATGCCGCTCCGGCAGGAGCACGATCGCATGCGCGCACAAAAATATCTTCAAATATCAATGACTTACAACCAAATCCTCGTGCAAGTTCGAGCACGACGGCCACGGCTGAACAGGCTCGCAGCTCAAGGACCGGTTCGTTCCATTCAATGGATCGACCTGAAGAATCCACAGCCCACTCAAAAAGTTGAATTCCTGCGCCGAGTTACCCCTGTGGACTCACCCTTTTCTCCGCGGTTGTCCGGAATGGCTCGAGGGATGGTTCAAGAACCCACGGCCTCGCGATAAACCGCGGGATCGGCTCAGCTTCCGGCTGGAAACGATCGCAGGCGGGAGAGGACGCGGGCCACGCGGCGCACCGCCTCGGCGAGGTCGTCCTCGGTCGTCTCCTCGCCGAGCGAGAACCGCACGGCGGACGCAGCGCGCTCGGGGCCGAGCATCGCCGTGAGGACGGGGGACGGCTCGGCGGTCCCGGCGCTGCAGGCCGAGCCGCTGGAGACGGCGACGCCCTCCAGGTCGAGGGCGGCGCAGAGCTCGTCGCCGCGCCACCCGGGCCACGAGAGGTTGGTGATGTGGGGGGCGCGCGCGCCCTCGCCGTTCCGGAGCGGCGTGACGCCGGCCTGCCGGCCAACCTGGGTGAGCTCCGCCTCGAGGCGGTCACGCAGCGGCGCCAGCGCCGTATACCGGGCGGGGGCGTCGAGCGCCCGCCGGGCGGCCACCGCGAAGCCGGCCGCGGCGAGCGCGTCCTGCGTCCCGGGCCGGAGCCCGCGCTCCTGGGCGCCGCCGACGAGGATCGGCCGGAGCCGGATCCCCGGCCGCACCGCGAGGGCCCCGATGCCCTTGGGGCCCCGGATCTTGTGCGCGGCGACCGACACGAGGTCCGCCCCCGCCCACGCCTCCGGCGAGAGGCGCCCCACCGCCTGCACGGCGTCGACGTGGAGGCGCGCGCCGCGGGCGTGGGCGAGCGCCGCCGCCTCGGCGACCGGCTGGAGGACCCCCGTCTCGTGGTTGACCGCCTGGAGGCTCACGAGCCGCACGGTCGCGCCCTCGGCCGCCCGGTCCATGGCGGCCGCGAGCGCCTCCGGCGCCACCCGGCCGGACGGCTCGGGCTCGACCCAGGCGACCCGCACGCCGCGGGCGGCGAGCCCCTCGGCCGCCCGGATCACCGAGGGGTGCTCGATCCGCGAGACCACGAGCGCGCCCGCCTCCCGCGCGGCCCCGGCGCCCCGCGCCGGCGCGCCCACCCCGGCGGCCTTGCCCCCGAACGCGTGCCAGAGCGCGAGGTTGTTCGCCTCGGTGCCGCCCGAGGTGAGCGTCACATCGCGGGCGTCGAAGCCGGTCAGCCGCGCCACCGCCTCGCGCGCCTGCTCGATGAACGCGCGCGCCCGCCGACCAGGGCCGTGCACGCTCGCCGGGTTGGCCCACGCCACCTCGGCGGCGACCTGCATCGCCGCGAGGACCTCGGGGTGCGGCGGCGTCGTGGCGTTCCAGTCGAGGTAGATGACGCGAGCGACCGGGCGCATCGTCACAGGGACGAGGGATCGGCCGGAGGCGCCGAGGGCGACTCCAGGCGGCCCGGCGAGCTGCCGTCGTCCTGGAAGGGCGCGCGCCGGGCCACGGTCAGGTAGAACGCCGAGCCGGTGAGCAGCTCGCCCTCGATGAGCTCGTTGCTGGGCGACACGACGCGCACGTCGCCGCCGAGCCCCCGGGCTGTGCGCCGCGCGATCGCCAGGCCGACGCCGACGCCGCCGTAGGCGCGCGTGGCCGAGCCGTCGACCTGATAGAACGGCTCGAAGATGCGCACCTGGCGATCCGGGCGGACCCCGGGCCCCGTGTCGGCGACGCAGAGCTCGTAGTGCCCCGACTGCAGCACGGTGACCCGCACGCCCGCCGTGCCGCCCGGCGGCGTGAACTTCGCCGCGTTCTCGAGGAGCTGGATCATCGCCCGCTGCAGCCTCCCCGCGTCGCCCCACGCGGGCAGCGGGCCGCGCGGCAGGTCCTCGACGAGCTGCACCTTCCCCTCGGCGAAGCGGTCGGCCACCTGCGCCATGGCGCGGCGCGTGGTGTCGAGGAAATCGTACTCGGAGTGCGTGAAGCGCATCCGGCCCGTCTCGATGCCCGTCACGTCGAGCAGGTTGTCGATGAGCGAGCGGAGCCTGCGGACGCAGTCCTCCATCGCGAGCAGCGCCTTCTTCTGGGCCTTGTTGAGCGGGCCGAGCTCCTCGTCGGCGAGCAGCTTCACGTACCCGACGATCGGGGTCATCGGCGTCGCGAGCTCGTGCGAGATGTTGCGGTAGAACTCCGTGCGCGCGGCGTCGAGCTCGCGGAGCCGGGCGTTGGCGCGCGAGAGCTCGGCCACCTTCTGCTCCAGGTGGGCGACGATGCGCTGGCTCTGCTCGCGCAGCCGGAGCGGCCCCTGCGACGCGGGGAGCTCCTCGCGCGCGCCGCTGAGGTAGCGGCCGATGACCGCCGAGAACGAGCGCGCGTCGATGGGCTTCTGGAGGAAGCCGTCGCAGCCGACCGCGAGGCTCGTGTCCCGGTCGCCCTCGGCGGTGATCGCCACGATGGGGACGCCGGCGAGCGACGCCTCGCCCCGCAGGCGCAGCGTGACCTCGAACCCGTCGAGGCCGGGGATGTTCAGGTCGACGAGGACGAGGTCGGGGCGCTGGGTGCACGCGAGGCGCACCCCTTCGAGCCCGTCGGCGGCCTCGAGGACCTCGTGGCCGGCGTTCTGGAGCAGCTTGCGGACGAGGAGGCGGTTCGCGGGGTCGTCCTCGATATGAAGGATCTTCGACATGGGCTCTTACCAGCCCATCCTAGTCACGAACCACGGGGATCAGCACGTTCTGCGCGACTTTCCACCGCGCCGGGCGGACATTGGCTGGACCAGCGGGCCCGGCGGGCGCGGCGACCTCGACGGGACGAGCGGGCCCAGCAGGCCGAGGGATCGGGCCGGCAGGCCGATGGGCGGGCCGAGCGGGTTGACGGGGCGGCGGCGCCCCTTCAATACGGGGGCCGCCATGCCCGGCCCCCTCAGGTCCCACCGCACCGCCCAGGCAGCGGCGCGCGGCTTTCCCCCCCACCATCGCTCCCGATGACGACCGCGCACCAGCAAGAGAACGAGGCTGCCGGCGCGGACCCCGGGGGCGCGGCCCCTGGAGGCGCGGAGGCCGCGGGCCTGCTCGCGCTCCCGGGCGGGCCGCCCGCCGCGGCCGCCGCGCGCGCGACCCCGGGGAGCGCCGCGCGGCCGCTGCCAGCGCGGCTCGCCTGCGCGCTCGCGGCGCTCAGCGGGCTCTTCTACTTCCTCGGGTTTCCGGGGATCGATCTCTGGCCGATCTCGTTCTTCGGCCTCGTCCCGCTCATCGTGGCGCTGCGGGGGCAGGCGCCCCGGCGCGCGGCGCTGCTCGGCTGGATCGCCGGCTTCGTCATGACGATGACCGGCTTCTACTGGCTGCTCGAGATGCTGCGGGTGTTCAGCGGGTTCCCCACGATCCTCTGCGCGCTCTTCATGGCGATCCTCTGCGCCTACCAGGCCGGGCGCATCGCCCTGTGCGGCTGGCTCTACGGCCGGGCCGAGGCGCGCGGGTGGCCGGGCCCCGTGGTCTTCGCGCTCGCGTTCGTGACGAGCGAGCTCGTCTATCCGCTGCTGTTTCCCTGGTACTTCGGCGCCTCGGTCCACAACGCGCCGGTGATGGGGCAGGTCGCCGATCTCGGCGGCCCTTATCTCGTCGGGCTGGTGCTCGTCGCCGCGAACCTCGCCATCGCCGAGCTCGTGAATTTCCGGCTGGATCGCGCGCAGCCGAGCGCCGGGCCCGAGGGGGCGCCGCGCGACGGCGGCGCGGGCGGCCCCGGGGCCGGGCCGAGGCGTGGCCGCCCGCTGAACCGCGCGTTGCTCGCCGTGGGCGTCGCGGCGCCGGCGCTCACCGCCGTCTATGGCGTCCTCCGGATGCGGGCCGTGGACGCGGCCGCGAGCGCCGCCGAGCCGGTCCGGATCGGCATCGTCCAGCCGAACCTCGCGCTCTTCGACCGCCGGAACGCGGTCAAGATCCACGTGAACCGGACGCGGGAGCTCGCGCGCAAGGGGGCGGACCTCGTCGTGTGGAGCGAGGCGGGCGTGCCGCAGGCCTTCCGCGAGTCGACCTACCAGCGCGAGATCCAGCGGTCGCTCACGAGCCGCCTCGGCGTGCCCACGGTCGTCGGCACCGTCGTCCACCGGCAAGGGGCGACGCGCGAGGAGCGCGGCGTGAGCTTCAACACCGCGCTCATGGCGGACCAGGACGGCAAGATCCTCGGGCGTTACGACAAGCAGTACCTCCTCGCGTTCGGCGAGTACCTCCCGTTCGGCGAGATGATCCCTTACCTGTACACGCTATCGCCGAACTCGGGCCGCTTCAGCCCTGGCACGTCGCTCGCTCCGCTCCCCTGGAACGGCCACAGGATCGCGGCGATGATCTGCTACGAGGACATCCTCCCGCACTTCGTGAACAAGCTGGTCGCGCACGGCGATCCGGACCTCCTCGTCAACCTCACGAACGACGCCTGGTTCGGCGACTCGACGGAGCCGTGGATCCACCTCGCGCTCGCCAAGATGCGCGCCATCGAGCACCGGCGTTACCTCGTGCGGGCGACGAACAGCGGCGTGTCCGCGATCGTCGATCCGGTCGGCCGGGTCGTCGTGCACAGCGACACCTTCAAGGAGCAGACGCTGCTCGGCGAGGCCCGGTTCATGCGGGCGACGACCGTCTACGGGACGGTGGGGGACCTTCCCTGGTACCTCGCCGCGGTCGCGAGCGCGGCGATGGCGTTCTTCTCGCGCCCGAAGCGCCCCCCTTCCACCAGCGCTCGCTGATCATCCCCCTCCCCTCTCCCGTCTGCCCTCTCCCGTCTGCCCTCTCCCGTCTGCCCTCTCCCGTCTGCCCTCTCCCGTCTGCCCTCTCCCGTCTGCCCTCTCCCGTCTGCCCTCTCCCGTCTGCCCTCTCCGTGCGCGTGCGCGTGCGCGTGCGCGTGCGCGTTCACGTCATCGTCTTCCAGCGCCGTCCGCGTCTTCATGAACGCGCGGGAGCACAACACGATCGCGCACGAGCACGAGCACGAGGAGGCGCACGGAATGAACGAACACGCGCACGCGCACGCGCACGCGCACGAGGACGCGGAGGGAAGACGAGCACGGAAGACGGAAGACGGAAGACGGAAGACGGAAGACGGAAGACGGAAGACGGAAGACGAAAGGCGACCAGCAGCTCCTGGTCGCGCCCCCCTCCCGAGGAGCTCCCCGCGCTCGTTCAGGAGCGCGAGCGGATCCGCGCTACAGCTTCATCGCCTTCTTGAACCGCTTCGCGTCGGCGAACATGTCCACGTTCGTGAACACGTACGTCGCGTCCTCGTGCTTCGCCCCGCGCGCGATCTCCGCGAGCCGCTCGATCGCCGGATCCTCGTAGCGCGACTTGTGCCCCGCCGGGCCGTGCAGCCGGTAGTAGGCGACCTTCAGCCGCGAGAGCCCCGCGTTCAACGGATCGCGCGCGGCGAGCGCGCCGACCTCCTGCGTGAGCTCGTCGCACTCGTCCGGATCCCACCCCGGCGGCGGCTCGAACACGACGCGCTCGAAGCGCTTCTTCACGTTGACGAGGAAGTCGCGCAGGATGGTCTTGTTCGCGCGCGTCGGCGTGAACTCCGGGGGGCCGACGAACACCGCGCTCTTCGCCTCGAGCTCGTCCGCCACGGCCTCGATGCTCTTCAGCGCCGTCTCGATCACCTTGCCGTCCCGAAACCCCTCCTGCCCGATCTCTCGCGGACCCAGCAGGGCGAAACGAAACCCGACCGGAGCTTCGCGCCGCCAGCGCCGGATCGTTCCAGGTCCCGGGAGGGACACATGGGTCTCCTGCACCTCCACGAACATGAACTCGCGGAAATAGCGCGTCGCTGGGACGGGAAAACCGGCGCAGCCGACGGTAATCATCGCCCCCACCCTAGCCCACGCGCGCGCCCGCGAGAAGCCACACGGAGGAATTTCTCGAATCGGCACGATCGAGGGCCCCCGGGAGGCCGCCGCGGCCCGCGCCGCTCGCTCGACCCGGCCCGCCCCGACGCCCCGATCCGCCCCGCGCTCCAGGAGGACCCGGGGTGCCCGCTCACTCGTCGCCCTCACGTCGCGCCGCGACCGCGCCCCGGGAGCCCGCGCTCGCGCCGGCGGGCGCCACGGCCTGGGCTCCGGCGTCGGCCGCGCGCTCGAACGGCAGCGCGAGCGCGCCGCCGGTGCTCCGGGCGAGCTTGCGCTGCAGCCGGGCCCGGCGGCGCGCCTGCGCGGGCTCGGGCTCGGCGGTGCCCTGGTCGGAGAGCTCGAGGGCGCGGGCGAAGGCGCGGACGTGGTGCTCGTAGAGCTTCGCCAGCTCGAGCCGCACCGCGGGGTCGTCGATCTCGGCGGCGAGCGCCTCGTAGTCCGCGAGCGCCCGCGCCTTGTCCCCCCGCGCCTTCGCGATGTCCCCGCGCGCGCGGCGCGCGGCGGCGCCGCCGCCGCGATCGACCGCCGCGTCCGCGAGCTCGGCGGCGCGATCGAGCGCGCCGGCCTTGCGCAAGGTCGCGGCCACCCCGGCGAGATCGTCGCCGGCGAGGCCGCCGAGCGGCTCGCCGTAGAGGCCGACCAGCGCGACCATCGCGAGCACGTCGGCGGCGTTGTGCTCGACCACGCCGAGCAGCGCCTCCTCGTCGCCGGTGCGCAGGAAGTGGGCGTAGCACGCGACGATCTCGCCGCCGGGCACGTCGCCGACGCGCACCCGGCCGAGCACCTCGTGCTCGAGCGCGATGAGCGTGCGCGACCTCAGGCGGGCCTTGTGGATGCGCCGGGCGACGTGGACGAGATCGAGGTGCGGCGGCTCCGGCGGCGGCGGCAGCCGGTTCATCACGTACCGCGCGCGCAGGAGCGGCATGTCGAACGCCTTGCCGTTGTACGTGATGATCATCGAGGCCTCGGCGAGGCGCTCGGCGAGGCGGCGCAGGATGGGCTCCTCCTCGCCGAGGCGGCGCAAGAGGAGCTGCTCCGAGATGAAGCCGTCGGACGAGGGCTCGCCGAGCGGCCCCGCGCTGGCCGCGCCGGGGTTGAACCAGGCGAGGCCGACCAGGAACGGCACGGTGCCCGTGCCCCCGGCCAGGCCCGTGGTCTCCGTGTCGAGGAACAGGGCCTTGCGCACGTCGCAGGCGGCGAGCGCCGGGTCGAGCGCGAGGAGCGCGAGCATCGCCGGATCGGCGTCGCGCGCGGCCACGAGCGGCGCGCGGCCGACGCGCGCGGCCGCGAGGGAGCGGGTGCGGCTCACGTAGAGAGGCCCGCCGGGCGTCCGCTCGACGACGAAGGGGAGCTCGCCGCGCGCCGGATCGGCCCGTGGGGCGATCGGCGCGCCCCGGGCGACGATGCGGGAGATGCGATCGCGAAGCTCATCGAGCGACGGCCGCGCGTCGCCCGCGACCGGAGGCGCCGCAGGGGCAGAGGACGCCGCTGGCGCCGCAGGCACCGCAGGGGCAGAGGGCGCCGCAGGCACCGCAGGGGCAGAGGGCGCCGCGGGGGCCGGACGCGCCCCCGCCGTCGCCGGAAGCGGCCCGAGCCGCGCGAGCTTCGACTTGAACGACGTCATCCGCCGCGCGCGACCCTTCCACGCCCGGCACTGCGCATCAAGTCAGGGGCCGCGCGGCGACGCCGAGCCGCGCCCGGATCGAGGCGAGCACCTCGTCCGCCTGCCGCTCGGTCGCGGCGCGCTCGCCGGCGTTGTCGATGACGTAGTCGGCGAGCGCCACCTTGTCGGCGAGCGGGAGCTGCGCGGCGAGCCGGGCGCGCACCTGCGCCTCGGTCGCGCCGTCGCGCGCCATCGCCCGCGCGACCTGGATCTCCTCCGGCACCGCGACGACCACGAGCGGGCGGAGCGCGTCGGCGAGGCGGTTCTCCACGAGCAGCGCCGCCTCGTAGCAGGCCAGAGGCTCGCCCCGGGCCTCGAGCGCGGCCGCCCGCTCCGCCGTGAGCGCCGCGATGCGCGGGTGCACGATCGCATTGAGCTGCCGGCGCCTGTCCGCGTCGGAGAACACCATCGCGGCGACGCGCGCGCGATCGAGCGAGCCGTCCGGCTGCAGCACCTCCGGCCCCAGCGCGCGGACCACCTCGGCCAGCCCCTCCGTGCCCCTCGCCACCACCTCGCGGGCGAGCGCGTCCGCGTCGATGACCGGGAGCCCCCGCGCGCGAAAGCGCGCGGCCACCGTGCTCTTGCCGGACCCGAGGCCGCCGGTCAGCCCGAACAGGACCAGCCCCATCGCCGCCTCAGCCCCGCCCCCCGCCGTCCGACCACGACATGGCCGCGCAACGCAACGCGTCTACCCGTGCGCCCCCTGCCCTTCCGGGGAGCCGATCGAGCGGATGCGGCCGGCAGAGCGGCAGCGGCGCCGGGGTGAAGGCGCCTCCGCGGGGCGCTGGCCGGGGGGGCAGGCTCTCCTCGTGACCACCCATGGTCCAGGAGCCTACCCCAGGGGTGCGCCGGAGCCCGCCAGATTCCGCGCCGTCGACGCTTAAGAAGTCCGCTTCTCCGGGAATGCAACTACCATGAAGGGCGTGGTGGCAAAGATCGGGGACCGGCCGGAGTCGAGCCTGCACGCCACGTTCGATCGCTCGGACGTGCACCGCGGCTCGCCGGACAAACAGCTCGCGGCGTGGCTGTCCGAGGTCGACGTCGGCGTGATCGAGCTCGACGCCGAGCAGCGCGTGGTGCGCGTCAACGGCGCCGCGGAGCGGCTGACCGGCTGGTCGATCGTCGAGGCGCGCGGCGCGCTCGTCGATCGCGTGCTCCGCCTCATCCCGGCGGCGGGGACGACCGGCGGCGATCAGGACGTCGACGACGGCGAGATGAACGCGCTGTTCGACGAGGGCGCGCCCGCGAAGGCGGCGCCGGCGCTCGTGCCGCGGCGCGAGCCCGCCGCGCCGCTCGCGCCGGTGATCATCGACGAGGGCGCGCTGCGCGCGGTCGACGAGGGCGCGCAGGGCACGCCGCGCGCGCCGGCGATCGTCGACGAGGGCGCGCTGCGCGCGGTCGACGAGGGCGCGCTGCGCGCGGTCGACGAGGGCGCGCTGCGCGCGGTCGACGAGGGCGCGCTGCGCGCGCCGGGCCCGCCGCTCGCCCCGCAGGACGCGGGCGGGACGGGCAGGCCGAAGGCGCGGTACACCGCGCTGCTCGAGCGCCGCGACGGCTCGGTCATCCCCATCCTCCACACGATCGGCGCCATCACCGGGCGGCCTTCGCGCGAGGGGCAGCGCGACACCAAGGCGCCGCCGCCGCCGGGGCAGCTCATCCTCTTCCGCGAGCTCGGCGCGCCGGGGCCCGTGCCGATCTACCCGGCCAAGCCGCGCTACGACGCGCTGACGAGCCTCCTCGATCGGTACGCGATCATCGATCGCATCGAGGACGCGCTCAGCGACTGCAGGAAGACCGGGACGCCCTACGCGCTCTGCTACATCGACCTGGACCGCTTCCGGCTGGTCAACGCGACCTGCGGGCACGAGGCCGGGGACGACCTGCTCCAGTGGGTCGCGACGCGCGTGCACGAGATCGTCGGGCCGAAGGACGCCGCGGGGCGGATCGGCGGCGACGAGTTCGTGCTCCTGCTCGCCGGCAAGACCGAGCGGGAGGCGGAGCGCATCGCGCGCGATCTGCAGATCTGCCTGCTCGAGTTCCGGTTCGGGTGGGCCGAGAAGACGTTCTCGATCGGCGCGAGCATCGGCCTCGTGGTGCTGGGCCCCCACTTCGAGCGCGCGGTCGACGTGCTCGGCGCCGCCGACCACGCGTGCCGGGTGGCCAAGGAGAACGGGCGCGGGCGGCTGCAGGTCTACCTCGAAGACCAGCAGATGACGACGAGCCGGCGCTCGATGCAGTGGGTCGCGAGCCTGCAGCGCCACCTCGCCGAGGGGCGGCTGCGCCTCTACGCGCAGGGGATCCACGCGCTCACGAAGCCGGGCGCGCCGCGCGGCCCGCGGGGCGCGCACTTCGAGGTGCTCGTGCGCCAGCTCGGCGACGACGGCCGGTTCTACTCGCCGGTCGGCATCATCCAGGCGGCGGAGCAGAGCGGGCTCATCCACGTCATCGATCGCTACGTCGCGCGGCAGGCGTTCCGGCTGATCGGCGCGCTGCCCCAGCACGCGCTGCGCCGCCTCGACACGTGCTCGATCAACCTGTCGGGCGTGTCGCTCCTGCGCGAGGGCCTGCTCGACTTCCTGGTCGAGCAGCTCCACCGCGCGCAGGTGCCGCCGAGCAAGATCTGCTTCGAGATCACCGAGACCGCGGCGCTCGCCAACCTCGGCGAGGTGCTCTGGTTCATGCAGGAGCTCGGGGCCATGGGGTGCCGGTTCGCGATCGACGACTTCGGCAGCGGGCACGCGTCGTACGGCTACCTGGAGAGCCTGCCGGTCGACTACGTGAAGATCGACGGCATGTTCGTGCGCGACCTGAAGGACAACACGCTCCACCGCGCGATCGTGGAGTCGGTGCACCGCATCGGCGACACGCTCGGCATCAAGACCGTCGCCGAGCAGGTGGAGAACCAGGAGATCGCCGACCTGCTCACGTCGATGGGGATCCACTACGCGCAGGGGTGGCACTTCGACAAGCCGCAGCCGCTCGTGGACCTCTGCGCGTCGCTGCGGGCCGAGGGCGACCCGCCCGATCCCGATCCGGCGGGCCCCCCGGCGGGCGGCTGACGCCCCCGCGCTCCGCGCGCGCGACCGCTCGCTCAGCGCTCAGCGCGCGCCGAGCACCGCGGACGACGTGGCGAGGGAGACGCCGGCGGCCCGCATCTCGGAGAGCGCGGCGGCGACGCCGGCCTCGGTGATGCCGGCCGTGGCGTCGGTCAGCACCGTCGTGCGGTAGCCGCGCCGCGCGAGGCCGAGGGCCGCGGCGCGCACGCAGTAGTCGGTCGCCACGCCGTAGACGACGAGCTCCGTCCCGGCGCCGAGCGCCGCGACGAGATCGCGCACGACCCCCTCGGCGAGCGGGTTCGCGAAGAGGCTGTACACCTCCTTCTCGAAGTAGACCGCGTGCGTCCTGCCCGTCGCGAGCTCGCGCACCACCGCGTCGACCGGCGCGCTCGGCACGTCCGGGAGGAAGCGGAAGCGCGGCGGCAGCGTCCCCTCGACCTTCAGCCAGCCCGGCGTCCCCTTCACGCAGTGGTCCGGGAAGCCCGGCTTGTCGCCCTCCGGCGCCGGCGTGTCGTTCGACGCGAACTCCCACGCGTCCCACGCGTGCGAGTCGACCGAGCCGAGGATCGGGATCCCGCGCGCGACCGCGTGCTCCGTCAGCCGCCGGAACAGCGCGTTCGGCGAGCCCTTCACGTGGAGCGCGCCGGTCTCCTCGCAGAAGTCCCGCTGCACGTCGACGTCGACGAACACCCTGGGGGGCGGGGGTTGCCGGGTCATGTCGCCGCTCGCCATGTCTTCATCGTTCTCTCCTCTCGATCGAGGCGCCCGGGCGCGCGGCGGCCGCGCCACAGCGCCCCCTGCGCCGCTACGCCGCGCCGGGCGCGACGCGGGCGCGCACCGCCTCCACGAGCGCGCGGAGCGCCGGCGACACCTCGGGCTCGAACGGCGCGTCCCCCGGGGCGTCGTCCAGGCGCCGCAGCGGCTCCGGGAGCGCGTCGAGCTGCGCGCGCACGCGCGCCCGGATGGCGCCGAGCCCCTCGGGCGGCGCGACGCGCGCGCCGCGCCTCATCACCGGCGCGAGCAGCGGCTCGGCGTCGGGGCCGGCGGGCTCGCTGTCGAGCGCGAGGACGTCGCGCGCGAGCTCCCCCCCCGGGCCCCGGAAGCGGTGCACCTGGTGCGCGCCGGGCAGCGTCGCCTTCCCCTCCGAGAACTTCGCGATGGGCGTGCGCTCGGCGCCCGGCTCGACGCCGCCGATCTCCACGAGCTTGTAGACGCCGCCGAGCGAGGGGGCGTCGATCGAGGTCACGAGATCGGTCCCGACGCCGTACAGATCGATGGGCGCGCCCGCGCGCCGGAGCTCGGCGATCCGGTGCTCGTTGAGATCGCCCGAGGCCACGATCTTCGCCGACGCGCAGCCGGCGGCGTCGAGGATCCCGCGCACCGCCACGCTGAGCGCGCCGAGATCGCCGGAGTCGAGCCGCACCCCCTTCAGCTTGTCGCGCGCGACCGCCGCCGCGCGCGCCGCCCCGGTGAGCGTGTCGTACGTGTCGATGAGCAGGAGCGTCGCGTTCGGGAAGACGGCGACGTAGCTCTCGAACGCGGCCTGCTCGGTCGGGTGGGCCATGGTCCACATGTGCGCGGCCGTCCCGAGCACCGGGATGCCGAAGCGCATGCCGGCCTCGACGTTCGAGGTGCCGACGCACCCCGCGGCGTACGCGGCCCGCGCCGCGTCGATCGCCGCCTCCGGGTGCGCCCGCCGGGTCCCGAACTCGACGACGCCCGCGTCGCCGGCGGCCAGGATCACGCGCGCGGCCTTCGACGCGATCGTGGTGGCGTGGTTGATGACCGACAGGGCAAACGTCTCGATGAGCTGCGCCTCGATGAGCGGCGCCGTGACGCGCACGAGCGGCTCGTTCGCGAAGAGCACCGTCCCCTCGGGCATGGCCCACACGTCGCCGCGGAACCGGAAGCCCCGGAGGTAGTCGCGGAACGCGGGGGTCATCGCGTCCGCGAGCGCGGGGAGCGCGCCGAGGTAGGCGATCTCCTCGTCGGTGAAGCGGAGCCCCTCGAGGTAGCGCACGAGCCGATCGAGGCCCATCGCGACGAGGAAGCGGCGGTGGCTGGGCAGCCGCCGCACGAACAGCTCGCACGTCGCGACGCGCGAGGTCATGCCGCGGTGGAAGTACCCCGCCGCCATGGTCAGCTGGTAAAGGTCCGTGTGCAGCGCGTCCACAGCTCATGGCTAAAGACGCTGGACGTACGGGTCAATCCGAAGATCGCGCCGCGGCGGTGCGGATCATCTCCCGCGCGGCCCCGGGCGCGGCCGGCGGCGTCCGGCGAGGCGCGCGCGCCGCGCGGGCGGCGTTCCCGACCGGGGCGCGGCTGATCTAAGCTCCGCCCCGTGGCAGCGAAGATCCTGGACGGCAAGGCGATCGCGCAGAAGGTCCGCGACGAGGTGCGCGAGGGGGCGGCCCGCTTCGCGGCGGCGCACGGCCGGTCGCCGGGCCTCGACGTGGTGCTCGTCGGCGACGATCCGGCCAGCGTGACCCACACGCGGAACAAGGAGAAGCAGTCGAACGACGTCGGCATGCGGGGCCGGCTGCACCGGCTCGCCGCCGACACGACCGAGGCGGCGCTGCTCGCGCGCATCGCGGAGCTCAACGCGGACGACACCGTCGACGGGATCCTCGTCCAGCTCCCGCTCCCCCCGCACCTCCGGGAGCAGCGGGTGCTCGACGCCGTGGACCCCGCGAAGGACGTCGACGGCCTCCACCCGTTGAACGCGGGGCTGCTCGCGATGGGCCGCCCGGGCGGCCTGGTGCCGGCCACGCCGAGCGGCTGCATGCGCCTGCTCGCCGAGGCGGGCGTCGAGATCGCCGGCGCGCGCGCGCTGGTCGTCGGGCGGAGCAACCTCGTCGGCAGGCCGACGGCGGCGCTCCTGCTCGCGCGGCACGCGACGGTCACGATCGCCCACTCCCGCACGCGCGACCTCTCGGCGCTCTGCCGCGAGGCCGACATCCTCGTCGCCGCCGTGGGCCGGGCGAAGCTCATCGCCGGCGACTGGATCAAGGAGGGCGCCACGGTGATCGACGTCGGCATGAACCGCGACGAGGCGGGCAAGCTCGTGGGCGACGTCGACTTCGACGCCGCGAGGGAGCGCGCCGCCTGGATCACGCCGGTGCCGGGCGGCGTCGGTCCCATGACGATCGCCTCGCTGCTCGCGACCACGCTGCGCGCGGCGGAGGCGCGCGCGGCGCGGCCGTCGTCGTGACGGCGCGCGCGGCGGCGTTCGTGGCGCGCGAGACCGCCGTCGCCTGCCCGCCGTTCGTCCCCGAGGTGCGCCTCCACCTGGCGACCGAGGTCACGCCGCTGTGGCGCGCGACCGAGGCGGCGCTGGCGCGCGCGGGGGTGCCGCCGCCGTACTGGGCCTTCGCGTGGGCCGGCGGGCAGGCGCTCGCGCGGTACCTGCTCGATCACCCGGCCGCGGTCGCCGGAAAGCGCGTGCTCGATCTCGCCGCCGGCGGCGGGATCGTCGCGATCGCCGCGGCCCGCGCCGGCGCGGCGCGCGTGAGCGCCGCCGACATCGATCCGTTCGCCGCCGCGGCGCTCCGGCTCAACGCGGCCCTGAACGGCGTCGCCCTCGAGGTGATCGCGGAGGATCTCACGGAGCGCGACGCACGCGGCGCGTGGGACGTCGTCGTGGCGGGCGACGTCTTCTACGAGCGCGCCATGGTCGCCCGGGTGCTCCCCTGGCTGCGCCGGTGCGCCGAGGGGCCGGCGGCCGTGCTCGTCGGCGATCCAGGGCGCGCCTACTGCCCCGCGGAGGGCGCCCTGGAGCTCGCGCGCTACCTCGTCCCCACGTCCCTCGACCTGGAGGGCCGCGAGCAGCGCGAGGCGCGGGTGCTGCGGCTCTGCCCCGCCGGGTGGCTCAGCCAACCGCGCACGGTGGCCTGATACGCGTCGGGCAGCCCGGCAAGGCGCGTCATCTCCGCGCGACGCAGCATCGCCGCGTGATGGTGCAGAACGGCGCCCATCGAAGCGCGGTATGCCCGGAGGCGGCGGCGCAGCGTCATGAACCGATCCGCCACGGCACGATCGCGAGCAGAGCCTTTGCCGGGTCGTGCGCCGGC
The DNA here is from genome assembly GCF_004135735.1 of Sorangium cellulosum. Classification (GTDB taxonomy): domain Bacteria; phylum Myxococcota_A; class Polyangia; order Polyangiales; family Polyangiaceae; genus Sorangium; species Sorangium cellulosum_F. The sequence continues at coordinate 4,521,386 of NZ_CP012670.1, forward strand.
GAGCTCGGTCGCCGGCGATGCTCCAGGACGGCCGTGCGTCGAGCGGTGCGCGCGCCGGATGGGCCCCGAGCGGCCCTCGGTGGTGATTGGATCCATGCTATGAAGCTGTGGCCGGGGAGAGATATGACGGACGCGGAGCTCGAAGCGCTGCTCGTGGATCTGGAATCCGACCGCGTGGAGCGCAAAGAAACCGACGGGGATCGCGAGAAGATCAAGAAGACGATCTGTGCGTTCGCGAACGACCTGCCGGGCAACGGGCTCCCCGGATTCATCTTCGTCGGCGCGCGTGATGATGGGAGCGTCGCCGGGCTCTCGGTGACGGACGAGCTGCTCAAGCGCTTGTCGGACATGGGCGTGAGCGGTCAGATTCAGCCCTTGCCATCCATCGTGGTGCAAAAACGGATGCTCCGCGGGGCGGATGTTGCAGTCGTCCAGGTGCATCCATCGCCGTTTCCTCCAGTGCGCTACGATGGGCGCACGTTCATCCGAGTCGGCCCGACGACACGTCCTGCGAGCGCGGCTGACGAGCGCAGGCTCACGGAACGCAGGCGTGGCGCGCTCTTGCCCTTCGACCTGAGTCCCGTGCCGGACGCGACGCGAGAAGATCTCGATCTGGAGCTGTTCCACCGTGTCTATCTGCCCGCAGCCGTTGCGCCGGACGTCCTCGCGCAGAACCAGCGCCCTCTCGAACAACAGCTCGCATCTCTTCGCCTGAGCACCCTCGACGGAACGCCGACCGTGTGTGGCGTCCTCGTGCTAGGGAAGGACCCTCGGCGTCATATTCCAGGGGCGTACGTCCAGTTTCTCCGACTTGACGGCTCGGAGCTCCTGGATCCCATCAAGGATCAAAAGGAGCTCGACGGGCCTCTTCCGGATCTGCTTCGTCGCATCGACGAGGTGCTGGAGGCGCACATCTCCGTCGCAACGGACGTGAGGGCTCATTCCACGGAAATCCGCCATCCTGACTATCCCATCGTCGCCCTTCAGCAGATCATTCGTAATGCCGTCCTCCACCGCAGTTACGACGGGACCAACGCGCCCGTTCGCATGACATGGTTCTCGGATCGGGTGGAGATCTTGAGCCCAGGCGGTCCCTATGGGCAGGTGAACCCGCGCAATTTCGGACAGCTCGGCGCGACGGATTATCGCAATCCGCACCTGGCCGAGGCCATGAAGGCGCTGGGATACGCCCAGCGATTCGGCTTCGGAATCCAGATGGCCCGCCAGGAGCTCCAGAAGAACGGCAGTCCTCCCCTCGAGTTCACGGTCGCCGATCACCACGTGCTAGCGATCATCCGGAGCCGAACGTGAGCATCCCCATCATCGCCTTTTTCAACAACAAAGGTGGCGTCGGCAAGACCTCCCTCGTCTACCATATCGCGTGGATGTACGCGGAGCTCGGAATCCGCGTCCTCGCGGTGGATCTCGACCCGCAGGCCAATCTCACGGCGGCTTTCCTGGACGAGGACAGGCTCGCGGAGCTCTGGGACGAGGACGAGAAATCGGAGACGATCCACGAGTGCATCCGACCGCTCCTCGAAGGCACCGGGGACATCGGCAACCCTCACATCGAAGAGATCGGGGACAACCTGAGCTTGATCCCGGGAGATCTCGCGCTCTCCAGCTTCGAGGACGAGCTGAGTCAGCAGTGGCCCCAATGCGCGGACGGCAAGCCGCGGGCGTTTCGCGTCATCACCGCGTTCTGGCGCGCGATCCGGAAGGCGTCCCTCGCGAACGATCCCGGCGTTGTGCTCGTCGACGTGGGTCCCAATCTGGGAGCCATCAACCGCGCGGCGCTCGTCGCTTCGGATCACGTCGTCGTACCGCTGTCGCCCGATCTGTTTTCCCTCCAGGGCTTGAAGAACCTCGGGCCGACCCTGCGACGATGGCGCGCAGAATGGACGGATCGCGTGGCGAGAAACCCGGATCCGAAACGGATCGAACTCCCGGCGGGGAACATGTGCCCCGCGGGCTACCTCGTCCTTCAACACGCGGTGCGGCTCGATCGTCCGGTCAAGGCGTATGCCCGCTGGATGCGGCGTATTCCCGGCGTTTACCGGCAGTCCGTGCTCGATCAAGATCCCGGCGCCCCGATCCTTCCTGACCAGGATCCGCACTGCATCGGGCTGCTCAAGCACTACCGGAGCCTGATGCCAATGGCCCAGGAGGCGCACCGTCCGATGTTCCTTCTCCGCCCCGTCGACGGAGCCATGGGCGCCCATCAGGCCGCGGTAGGTGGCGCCTGGAACGATTTCGCCACGCTCGCCCGGCGCATCGCCGAGCGTACAGGGCTCGATTTTCCAGAGACGCTCTGATTCACCAGATGATCCAGGGGGGCGCGCGTCACCTGGCCCGGCTCGCCCCCTCCGGATCGAGCCGCCCCCCGGTCAGCCGGAGCGAGGTGAGCGAGAGCGCGAGGAGCGCGCCGCCGGCCACGAGCGGGAGCTCGCGCGCGGCGCCGGCCTCGGGCGCGCGGAGGAAGACGGCCAGGAGCAGCGCGTGGGCGGCGAGCAGCTCGCGGCGCGGGAGCGGCAGCGCGCGCAGGAAGAACGTGGCCGGCGCGCGGAGCAGCGCGCGCGCCGCGGGCGTCCCGAGGAACAGCCAGCCCGCCCAGAGCGCGAGCCGGAACGGGAGCGACGCGCCGGCGAGGCCCGTGACCTGCGACGCCTGCATCCCGTTGCCCCCGAAGAGGACGGCCGCGACGACCGCGACGCCCATGTACAGCGGCATGGCGCGCGCGACGGCATCCTTCCCGGCCGTCGCGCCCAGGATGCCCACGAGGAGGACGAAGCGGCTCAGCACGTGACGGGGTCGTGATGAAACAACCGTCCCTCCCGGCAATTCCAGGGCGCTCATCGTAATGCGACGCGCTCGCGCGGACGATCGCGTCGTCGTCGCGCGGGCGTCATTCCGAGGGGTCGGCGAGGTAGACTCGTCGAGATGAGCCGCTCACCTCGCCGCGAACCTCCCCCCTCGCAGCTCTCGCTGTTCGAGACGGCGACAGGCCCCGTGGCCGCAGGGGCGGCCGCGGCGAGCGAGCCGGATCCGATGGCGCCCGTCTACGACGACGCCGCCCGCGTCGCGGCGCGGCTGCCGAGGGGGCTGCGCCTCGGGACGAGCTCGTGGAGCTTCCCCGGCTGGCAGGGCCTCGTCTACGCCGGGCGGCGCAGCACGGAGGACCTCGCGCGCGACGGCCTCGCCGAGTACGCGCGGCACCCGCTCCTCACGACCGTGGGCATCGACCGGAGCTTCTACGCGCCCGTCCCCGACAGCGACTTCGTCCGCTACCGGGCGCAGCTCCCGGGCGGCTTCCGCTGCGTCTCGAAGGCGCTGCACGCGGTCGTCTCCCAGACGCTCCAGCGCTGGCAGGCGCCGCCGGACGACGACCGGGGGCGAGGCGCTGGCCGCGCGGAGATCGAGCCGAACCCGGACTTCCTCTCGGTCCCGCTCTTCCTCTCGCGCGTCGCCGCGCCGCTGCTCTCGGTGTTCCGCGCGCACGCGGGGCCGGTGCTGCTCGAGCTGCCCCCGGTCGGCCCTCGCCACCGCCTGCCGCCGCGCGCGTTCTTCGAGCGGCTCGACGCCTTCCTCGGCGCGCTGCCGCGCGAGCTCACCTACGCGGTCGAGCTCCGGGAGCGCGCCTACTTCACGGGCGAGTACCGGGAGATCCTCGGCGCGCACGGCGTCGCCCACGCCTACAGCTACTGGCGCGCCATGCCGTCGCCGGGGGCGCAGGCGGACGTGGTGCCGGTCTCGAACGCCCCGTTCGCGCTCGTCCGGCTCTCGCTCAAGCCCGGGCAGCGCTACGAGGCGGAGAAGAGGCGGTTCGACCCGTTCAACCGCGTGGTCGAGCCCGATCCGGCGATGCGCGCCGAGGTCACGCGGATCGTGTGCGAGGCGGCGGCGCTCGGCGCTGAGAGCTTCGTGCTGGTGAACAACAAGGCCGAGGGCTCTGCGCCCCTCACGGTGCGCGCGATCGCCGAGCAGGTCGCCGAGGCGTGGCAGGCGCGCGGCGCGGCCGCGCCGGCGTGACGCGAGAGGAGGGGGCGACCGAGCAGGACGGCGGCGACCGAGCAGGACGGCGGCGACCGAGCAGGACGGCGGCGACCGAGCAGGACGGCGGCGACCGAGGTCGACCGGCCCGCCGCAGCGCGGCTGCCCGGCGCGCCGGTCCGGGGACAGGCTGGAAAGAGGCCCGGCGCAGGCGGCTTCCGGGCCGGCGCGGCGCGCTCCCCAGGATCCGCGGCGGGAAAGGCCTCTCCTCGGCCCACCATCCGTGCAACACCACAGCGGGCCTCGATCCGCGCGCCCGCGCGCCCGGCCGCGGCAGAGGACGCGCACACAACGTTGGAGATGCCAGTGAAACGCAGTGAAGCTCCGACCCGGGCCGACGTGGTCGTCGTCGGCGCGGGCCACAACGGCCTCGTGGCCGCCATCCTCCTCGCCCGTCGCGGGCTCGACGTGGTGGTGCTCGAAGAGAAGGACGTCGTGGGCGGCGCGGTGCGGACCGAGCGCCCGTTCGCGAAGGCGCCGGGCCTCGGCGTCTCGAGCGGCGCCTACCTGCTCGGCCTCGCCCCGCCCGAGCTGCTCCGCGAGCTCGGCGTCGCGCTGCCCCTCCGGCGGCGCGACCCGCACTACTTCGTCCCGACGACGGACCGGCGCTACCTGCTCTTCGGCTCGGACCACGCCGCGATGAAGCAGCAGTTCCTCGAGTTCTTCTCGCAGGAGGACTGGGAGGCGAACTGCGCGCTCCAGGCCGAGCTCGCCGCGCTCCGGGACGACATCGCCCCGACCTGGCTCGAGGAGCCGCTCTCCATCGAGGAGACCGCGGAGCGCCACGTGCGGCCCGCCCTCCGGCGGACGTTCGTGTCGCTCTGCCGCGGCACCATCTCCGAGTACCTCGCGCGCTTCGGCTGGAAGAGCGATCTCCTCCGGGCGATGTACGCCGTCACCGACGCCTTCTCGGGGCTCGCCGGCGGCTTCGACACGCCCGGCACCGGGATGAACTTCCTCGTCCACAACATGTGCCGCCTCCCGGGCGCGGACGGCACCTGGATGATCGTCGAGGGCGGGATGGGCACGGTCACCCGCCTCTTCGCCGACAGGGCGCGGGCCGAGGGCGCGCGGATCGTCACCGGCGCCCGCGTCGCGCAGATCGAGTCGACCGGGGGCGCCGCGTCGGGCGTGCTCCTCGAGGACGGCACGCGCATCGCGGCCAGGGCGGTCGTGTCGAACGCCGATCCGTACCGCACCCGCGCGCTCGCCGGCGAGGCGGCGATCGGGGCGGCGCTGTCGCGGCGGCTCGACGCGCTCGCGCGGGACGGCTCGACGCTCAAGGTCAACATGGCCCTGACCGGCCTGCCCCGGTTCACGTGCCTCCCCGAGGATCGCGGGCAGTACGGGCCGACGATCCACCTCTTGCCGGACGAGGACGTCGTGATGGACGTGCTGAAGCAGGCCCACCGCGACGCGATGAGCGGGCGCCTGCCCGAGTTCCCCGCGATCGAGTGGTACTTCCACACGCCGATCGATCCGAGCCTGCGCGACGCGGAGGGCCACCACAACGCCGCGCTCTTCGTGCAGTGGGTCCCCTACGCGCTCGCGAGCGGCGAGGCGTGGGCCGAGGCCGCGCCGCGCTACGTCTCGCACCTGCTCTCGATCTGCGACCGCTTCGCGCCCGGGATGTCGGATCTCGTGCTCGACACGTTCACGCTGGCGCCGCCGGACATCGAGCGGCACTTCGGGATCACGCGCGGGCACATCCACCACATCGACAACGGCTTCGGCTTCGCCGATCGGGTGCCGTACCGGTTCGGGCTCCCCGGGCTCTACGCGTGCAGCGCGGGCACGCACCCGGCCGGGTCGGTCATCGGCGCGGCGGGGCACAACGCCGCGAAGGCCGCGCTCGCCGATCTCGGGAAGTGACGCCCGGACGGGCGTATTCCGAGCGCGCCGGCGCTCACGCCGGCGCGCGCGCGACGGCCCCCTTCGTCGTGACGACCGCGCGCTCGAGCGGCGCGCCGGCGCCGACGGCGACCCGCGCGCCCGGCCACACCACGCACCGGCGCAGCGCGCCGACCCCCTCGACCCGCGCCCCCGCGCCGACGACGCTGCCCGTCACGTCGACGCCCTCGGCGACGCACGCCCCCGGGCCGACGTAGCTCTGCAGGCCGCGCTGCGAGAGCCACCGCGCGTTCGCCGCGAGGTAGGCGGCGATCGTTCCGATGTCGTGCCAGACGGCGGGCGCCGGGAACGTCGCGAGCGCGCGCCCCTCGCGCAGCCACGGCAGGTACACGTCGCCGACCATGCACCCGCGCGGCGGCAGCCGCCGCCGGAGCGCCTCGCCGACCCCGTGCACGCCCACGAAATCGCCGCCTGCGGCCTCGTCGCCGAAGCGCTCGCCGCGCAGCCGGACCACCTCGCCCCGCGCGCCGACGCCCACGGTCCCCTCCCCGGCCGGCCGCGGCGCGACCGCGAGCGTCGCGCCCGCGCCGCGCTGGCCGTGCGCGGCGTGCGCCGCCGAGAGCGCCGCCACGTCGAGGTCGATCAGGATGTCGCCGTTCCAGACGATCACGTCCCCCTCGCCGAGGGCGCGCGCCGCGTTCGCGAGCCCGCCGGCGGTGCCGAACGGCTCCGGCTCGTCGACGGCCTCGACCGGCGCCGGGAGCGCCGCGAGGATCTCGCGCGAGAAGCGCTCCGCGAGGTGGGACCGGTTCAGCACGACGCGCCGGACAGAGCCCGCGGCGAGCCGCTCCGCGATGTGCGCGACCAGCGGGCGGTCGCCGAGCCAGAGGAGCGGCTTCGGCAGCTCGTCCGTGAGCGGTCGGAGCCGGGTCCCGAGCCCCGCCGCGAGGATCATGGCAGCGGTCATGCGCGCTACTCTCGCCGCGCCGCGGGGATCCTTCAAGAAACCTGGCGCTCGCCCGCCCCGTCCTCCGCGAAGCCGGGCGCTCGCCCGCCCCGTCCTCCGCGAAGCCGGGCGCTCGCCCGCCCCGTCCTCCGCGAAGCCGGGCGCTCACTCGCGCGGATCGAGGAGCTCCCGCGTCGCGCGCTCGAGCAGATCGTGCCCGTTCGCGTCGTCCTTCTCGAGGTACGCCGCGCCGATGCGGAGGACCATCCGGAACGGCATCGACGGGATGCGCCGGAAGCGGTGCTCGCGCACCTTCTGGCCGAGCACCTTCGCGAACGCGCGCGCTCCGGTCTGGCCGACCTCGGGGCAGACGATCGCGAGGAAGTCGCGGCGGTAGCGCGCGAGCAGCCCGCCTTCGGGCACGTAGATCCGGACCACGCGGGCGAGATCGCCGAGGATGCGCTCGACCCCCGCCCGGCCGTGCTGCTCCTCGATGCTCTGGAGCCCCTCCACGCCGAGCAGCAGCAGGGACAGCCTGCGGGTCCCCTGAACCCGGGCGCGCTGGACCTCCTTCTTGAGGAAAGCCCGGAGCCGCTCCTCGTGGGCGATGGCGTCGAGCGCCTCGTCGCGTTTCCGCGCGCTCCCAGGCTTCGGCCTGCCCTCCGCGCCCCGCGGCGCGCCCTCCGCGCCCCGCGGCGCGCCCTCCGCGGGCCTCGTCGCGCCCTCCGCGGGCCTCGTCGCGCCCTCCGGCAGCGCGGCGGCGCGGCGGGGCCGCTCCTCGCGCTCGGCCCCGCGGCGCGACGACGGCGGCGGGATGCTCGAGGGGCTCGGCGCCGGAGGCGGCGCGGACGGGGCGGCGGTCGCGAGGGCCTCCGCCAGGAGGGAGACCGCCGTGGTCGCGCGCTCGAACCGGTCCTTCGGATCGAGCGCCGTGGCCTGCTGGAACCAGGCGTCGAAGGCGGGCGGCAGCCTGACGCCGCGCCGCGCCGCGCGGGCGCTCGGCGGCTCGGGCAGCCCCGACGCCATCCGCTGGAGGAGCGCGAAGATGGAGGGCGAGACCCGGGCCTCGCTCATCCAGTAGGCGCTGCCCACGAGCAGCGTGAAGGCGACGTGGCCGAGCGCGTGGATGTCGGCCTTCGGCCCGATCGCGCCGTCGCCGCGGATCTGCTCGGGGGCCATGTAGAGCGGCGTCCCGACCAGCGCCGTGCGCTGCGCCATGCTGCTGTCCGCCGCGACCTTGGCCAGGCCGAAGTCGAGCACCTTGACGCACGGGGCGCCGTCGTCCCGCCTCGTGAGGAAGAGGTTCTCCGGCTTGAGGTCCCGGTGGACGATGGCGGCCGCGTGCGTCTTGTCGAGCGCCAGCGCGACCTGGGAGAGGTAGAGCACCACCTCCGCAGCCGGCAGCGGGCCCCGGCGCGCGGAGAGGCCCGCGAGCTCCTCGCCCTGGAGCAGGTCCATGATGAGGAAGGGCATCCCGGAGTCGGCGTCGACGCCGGCGTCCGAGACCGGGACGATGTGATCGCTCTCGATCCCGCCGGTGATCCTCGCCTCCTGGGCGAACCGGGCGCGCATGCCGGCGTCCTGGATGGATCCCGGGAGCATCACCTTGAGCGCGCGGCGGCGGTCCGTGACCTCGTCGACGACCTCGTACACCGCCCCCATCCCCCCCGCCTTGATGCAGCGGACGACGCGGTATCGCCCGTGAAACAGCGCGTCGGGCTTGAGCGGTGCGAGGCTCGGCGGATCCATCGGGAGAGATCGAGGCCGGACGAGCATAGATCGGACCGGGTCGGGCCCGGCGCCCCTTCGCCACGCGCGCGGCGCTGGCGGCGAGACGTCGCGCGTCGGGGGACGCCGCGCGCGGTCGGAGAGCGCCGCGCCGGGCGGCTGTCCCCGCTCGCTTCCACCGTGGACGCCACGCCATCGGTCGCGCGGTCGGCCGTTCGGCCGCGCGGGGAGCGACGCGCGCGCTGCGGGCGGGCCCGGTCGAAAACTCGACGCCGCCGGGGCCAGCGTGGTAGCTCGGCCGGGTGGGATCGCACGCGCTCGCCGTCCGCTCCGCCGCGAGGCGGGGCTCCGCGTTCTGGGCTGCAGCCGGGTTGATCGGCCTCGGGGCCGCGGGCCTCGCGACACAGAGCTGCGGCACGGACGCCGTGGGCGTCGACGCGTGCCGTGAGATCGAGCGGGCCCGGTGCGAGGCGGCCGCCGCGTGTCCGGCGTGGGTCGACGGCGAGGACGCCGACGCGAAGGTGAAGGCGTGCGTCGAGTTCTACTGGGACCAGTGCCTGCACGGCCTCGGGCACCAGGGCGAGGGCGACGCGGAGGAGCCGTCGAACGCCGAGGTCGATCGATGCGTCGCCGCGGTCGGCGAGGCGCGCGCCTGCGCCGGCGCTCAGGTGGCGTCCATGGCGGAGTGCCCTGCGGCGCCGCTCGCGCCGGGCGAGGACGGCGCGCTCAGCCCGTGCGCGGTGATCACCGAGCGGGCGCACGCGCTCGATGCCTGCGCGTCCGTGGTCGGCCGGGCCGGCACGGGCAGCGGTGGCGGTGACGGCGCAGGCGGCAGCGGTGGCTCGGACGGCAGCGGCGGCTCGGATGGCACTGCAGGTGGCGGAGCCGGCGGCTCGGACGGCAGCGTGGGCGGCGGTAGCACGGGTGGCGGTGGCGGGGCCGGCGGCAGCTAACCGCCAGTCACATCCCGGCGGGCCCCGGCCAGGATCGCGGCGTTCCCGCCGGGGCAGGCCCCGCGGCCATCTCAGGGTGCCGAGGCGCACGCCATACAGGGCGCCTGCGGATGCCCGAGACGCCCGCCTCAAGGCTTGAAACGGGCGACTCGGTCACCGAGCGGGCGCTTTCAACGCTTGAAATGTGCTCCTCGGTGACCGAGCGGGCGCTTTCAACGCTTGAGATCGCCGACTCGGTCACCGAGCGGGCCATCTCAAGCGTTGAAATGGCCGACTCGGTCACCGAGTCACCCGTTTCAACGCTTGCATCAAGCCTTGCGGCGGCCAGGGGCCTCGGCCCATCCGAGCCGGCCGCGGCCCCCCGAGCTCGGCCATGCGCCAGCCCCGCGCATCGGGAGGGCGCCCCCCCAGCACCGCCGCCGCGCCCTCCGAGCATCACCACGGCGCCGCCTCGGCCCGATCTCGCCCCGCGGGCGGACGCCCCCGGGCGCTCGCGCGGCGCGCGCGGCGCGCGCGGCGCCGCGTTTCATCTGGCGCCGTTCCCCGGCTTGGACTAGTGCCCCCTGCCGATGGGCCGAGCTCGTGCTGGTTTCGGGACCTTGTTCGGTGCGGATCGCGGGCGCTGGCCGACGCCGCCGGCCCGGTCGGTCTTCCGCGCCCTTGCGCTCGCCGCCCTCGCGCTCGCCGCCCCCGCGCTCGCGGCCTGCGAGAGCGAGGCCGACGACGACAGCGACGAGCAGATCCAGACGTCGCTCACCATCGACCCGCTCGCCTTCCTCGGCGACGTACGGTGCTCGAACGAGCCCGGCGCCATCCGCAGCTACGTCGCCACCCTCACGGACGTGAGCGCCAAGGGCGGGCCGGTCACCCTCGCCTCCTCCCCGCCCATCCCCTGCTCCTCGCGCGTCTCGTTCACCTTCGTCGTCGAGGGGCACGAGTACACGGCCAGGATCGACGGCTACGCGCAGTTCGCCGAGGAGCTCGAGCCGCTCGGCGACGAGACGTCCGGCAGCCGCCACATGCTGCTCGACGGCGCCCCGGTCGCGCCGCGCTGGACGTGGGCGTGCCCCGGCCCCGACGCCGCGGAGGACGACAAGGAGCTCGTCGCGCGGGAGGGCGTCAACGTCGTGGTCGAAGGCTGCGTCCCGCTCGCCGGCGCCGGCGAGCCCGGGGGCGCGGCGATCGCGCTCGATCCTTCGACCGCGCTCGGCGGGCTGCGCTGCGCGGCCGACGGCGGCCCGGTCGCGAGCTTCGACGTCCTCCCCGAGGGGAGCGCGCTCTCGCCGGTGCTCGGGGTCGCCTGCCCGCCCGCGGCGCCCGTGGTCTACGACCTCGGCGCCGCCCCGGAGCGCGCCTACTTCTTCCGCCTCGAGGCCAGGGACGCCGCGGGCAACGTCGCGTTCGGATCGCGCTGCTTCGCCGCGGCGGGCGCGGGGCTCACCGCGGCCGCGACCTGCGATCCGCTGTCCGCGACGGGCGCGCTGGAGATCGATCTCGGCGCGCTCCTCGCGGAGCAGGGCCTCGCCTGCGGCGCCGCGGCGTCGACCTACATCGCGACCGTGCCGCTGCCCTCGGGCGACCCGTCCGGGAGGGAGGCGCGGACGGTCGGCCCCGTGCCCTGCGGAGGCCGCGCGCTCGTCTCGTCGCTCGGCCCCGGCGCGTACGCGGCCGAGGTCGAGGTGCTCGGCCCGGACGGGGCCCCGGTGCTCTCCGCCACCTGCAGCGGCGATGTCCGCCCGGGCGCGACGACCCGCGCCGGGTGCGTCGCGCGCTGAGCCCCGCGCAACGCCCGCGTCCACGCCCGCGTCGAACCGGCAGGAGCGGCGCTTCGAGGCCGGCAAACCCTTTGCGCCGGCCTGCCCCTTGGAGTACCTGAACGCCTCCGTCGCATCCCCTGAACAGCGCGGGTCATAGGGCGGGCGGCGGAGGCCGCGCTCCACCTCGTCGATCGTCGATCGAGGCGACCGACGCCTCCACCGACCCGCTCGACGCTCGATCCGCGCTGGGATGGGCCTCTACGCGGGGACCGCACGCGCCGCGCCCGCCCCCCGCGTCTCGGGTGCAGATCTCATGGAAGAGACGTCGAACATCCAGCAGAAGGTTCCGGTCAGCATCCAGGACGAGCTCCGGACGAGCTACCTCGACTACGCGATGAGCGTGATCATCGGCCGCGCGATCCCGGACGTGCGCGACGGCCTGAAGCCGGTGCACCGCCGGATCCTCTACTCGATGAACGAGCAGAAGATCGGCCCCACCGGCGCGCACAAGAAGTGCGCGCGCGTCGTCGGCGACGTCCTCGGCAAGTACCACCCCCACGGCGATCTCGCGGTCTACGACGCGCTCGTCCGCATGGGGCAGCCGTTCAGCCTGCGCTACCCGCTCATCGACGGGCAGGGCAACTACGGCTCGGTCGACGGCGACTCGCCCGCGGCCATGCGGTACACGGAGTCGCGGCTCTCCCGGATGGCGGTCGAGCTCCTGGCCGACCTCGACAAGGACACGGTCGACTTCGTCCCGAACTACGACGACTCGGAGCTCGAGCCGAGCGTCCTGCCGGCGAAGTTCCCGCAGCTCCTGGTCAACGGCTCCGGCGGCATCGCCGTCGGCATGGCGACGAACATCCCGCCGCACAACCTCGGCGAGATCATCGACGCGACGATCGCGATCATCCGGAACCCCGACATCACCCTGGAGGATCTGCTCCACCTCGTCCCGGGGCCGGATTTCCCGACGGGCGGCCTCATCTACGGCAAGAGCGGGATCGTGCAGGCGTACACGACCGGGCGCGGCTCGATCACGATGCGCGGGCGCAGCCAGGTCGAGAAGACGATGAAGGGCGACCGCGAGCAGATCGTGTTCACCGAGATCCCCTACCAGGTGAACAAGGCCCGGCTCGTCGCGAAGATCGCCGAGTGCATGAAGGAGAAGCGCATCGAGGGGATCAGCGAGGTGCGCGACGAGAGCGACCGCGAGGGGATGCGGATCGTGATCGAGCTGAAGAAGGACATCTTCCCGCAGGTGGTGCTGAACCAGCTCTACCGGCTGACGGATCTGCAGGCGACGTTCGGCGTGATCAACCTGTCGATCGCGAACGGCCGCCCCGCGGTGCTGAGCCTGAAGGACACGCTGTCGCACTTCATCGAGCACCGGCGCGAGGTCGTGACGCGGCGCTGCCGCTTCGAGCTCCGGCAGGCGGAGGCGCAGCGCGAGCTCGTCGAGGGGCTCGGGATGGCGACGAGCGACATCGATCGCGTGGTCGCGACGATCCGCGCCTCGAGCGATCCGGAGGAGGCGCGGGAGAACCTGCAGAGGCTGCCGCTCCGGGGGCTCGGCGAGTTCCTCCGGCGCGCCGGCCGGCCGGAGCCCGAGTGCGCCGAGGCCGACGCGCGCGGCGACTACTTCCTGTCGGAGCGGCAGGCGAAGGCGATCCTCGAGATGCGGCTGTCGCGCCTGACCGGCCTCGAGCGGGAGAAGCTCGCGAAGGAGTACGGCGAGCTGTCGCAGACGATCGAGCGGCTGCGGGCGATCCTCGCGGACATGGGGCTGCTCATGAACGTGATCGTGATGGAGCTCGAGGAGATCAAGGCGCGCTTCGGGGACAAGCGGCGCACCGAGATCGTGCCGGCCGAGGCCGAGATCCAGATGGAGGACCTGATCCAGGAAGAGGACATGGTCGTGACCATCTCGCACGCCGGCTACCTGAAGCGGACGCCGACGTCGACCTACCGGGCGCAGCGCCGCGGCGGCAAGGGGATGGTGGGGATGGAGGCGCGCGAGGAGGACTGGGTGAGCCAGCTCTTCGTGGCGTCGACGCACTCGTACGTCTTCTTCTTCAGCGACAAGGGCAAGGTCTTCGTCAAGAAGGTCTACGAGATCCCGCAGGCGCCGCGGAACGCGAAGGGCCGCGCGATCGTGAACTTCGTCGGGATGGAGCCGGGGGAGAAGGTCGCGGCGATCACGCCGGTGCCGAGCTTCAGCGACGAGACGTTCGTGGTGACGCTGACCCGCCGCGGGCAGATCAAGAAGACGGCGCTGAGCGAGTACGAGAACTACCGGGACAAGGGGATCATCGGGGTCCGGATCGAGGAGGGCGATCAGCTCTTCACGGCGGCGCTGACCGACGGCAAGCGCGAGCTGGTGATCGCGACCCGGAGCGGGATGAGCATCCGCTTCCCGGAGGACCAGGTGCGCCCGACGGGCCGGGCCACGATGGGCGTGAAGGGCATCGAGCTCGAGGAGGGCGACGTGGTGGTGGGCCTCGGCGTGAGCGGCGACGGGCGCGACCGGGTGCTGGCGGTGTGCGAGCGGGGGTACGGCAAGCAGACGCCGCTCGAGGAGTTCCGGCTCCAGAGCCGCGGCGGCAAGGGCGTGATCCTGATCGACGCGAGCGAGCGGAACGGGCCGGTCGTGGGCGTGGCGATGGTGAGCCCGAGCGACGAGGTGCTGATCGTGACCGACCGGGGCCAGATGATCCGCACCAAGACGAGCGAGATCCGCGAGACCGGGCGCAACGCGCAGGGGGTGCGGCTGATGAACGTCGGCCAGGACGAGCGCGTGGTGGCGGTCGAGGCGTTCGCGGCAGAAGACGCGGCGGCGACGGCCGACGACGGCGGATCGACGCCGCCGGCGGCGGGGACCAACGGGGTCGACGAGCACGCGAACGGCGCCAGCAGCGGGGGCGCGGGCGTGGACGGGAGCGAGGGCGGCGGCAGCAGCGACGCGAACTAGGAGCGCGTTCCGGGCCGGGGGGGTGGCTGGCGGCGCGACGGGGTGAGGGGCGCAGGGCGGCGCACGAGCGCCGCGAGCGCGGCCACGTGCTCGTCCTCGGCGCCCATCGCCGCGAGCGCCTCGGCCAGCCGCAGGACGTACTCCACGTTCGATCCGCTCGGGCCGCGCGACGCGAGCACCTGCGCCGCGATGTCGGCGAGCGGCGCCGCGCCGAGGTAGTGCGGGTTGTCCGGCGTGGCCACGTACACCGTGGCGGTCCGGGTCGTCGCGAGCGCCGGATCCGCCAGGGTGAGCGGCACGTCGTGGCGCACGTACCCCCCCTGCTCGCGATGATCCAGCGCGCGCAGCACCTCGTCGAGATCGGCCGCGGCGACGCGATAGGCCACCCCCCAGCAGCGCGCGCCGGGCTCCGGGATCAGGGTGACCACCCTGCCCGGCGCCCCAGGCACGCCGCGATGATCGATGGAGCCCTGCCAGAAGCGGCGCGCCCACCCCGTGATGTACCCCGGCGCCATCTGCTCGAAGCGGAACGCCGGTCGCCAGATCAGCGACCCGTAGCCGAAGATCCAGGTCTCGCGGTGCAAGGCGCCATTCTACCAGACCGGGCTGCCGGCCGGGGCCGCGGTCGGCGCCGGCCGCGATGGCGGCGCGCTCGAACGGGGCGAGCGTGGGCGACGCGGCGCTAGACCGCTTGCGCCCGCACCGTCTTGCCGTCGAACGCCACGGCGAACGCGTGCACCGGGCTCGCCCCGGACGCGACGAGCTCGGCCGCGTAATCCCGGTCCCGGATCTGCGAGACCCCCTCGGCGAGCGCCTGATCGAGCGTCTTCTTGGCGGGCTTCGCCACCTTCAGCTCCAGCACCGCGCCCGGCTTTCCCGCCTGCCGCGGGCGGATCGTCACGTCGGGCCGCCCCCTGCCCGACTCGCGGTTCGAGCGCACCTCGTGCTCCGGCTCCAGCGTCGCGAGCAGGCCGATCACGAAGGCGTGATAGACCTGCTCCGGCCGGAGCGCCGTGTCATGGTAGGAGAGCACGTTCTGCGTGAACCGCTGGAGCTCCTCCTCCAGCGACTCGGCGTTTCCTGAGAGCAGCGCCTGCTTCAGCCGATCGACGTCGCTCTCGCCGCCGAGCCGCTCGCTCATCCACTCGCGGAACGTCGACGTGTACACCTGCCGCACCTCGCGGTTCGGGATCGAGAGACGATAATGCGGCTCCTCGTCCAGGCCGAGCGAGCGCTTCTCGGCCTTGAGATAGCCCGAGAACGTGAGCAGGCCGAAGAGCGCGTCGGCCCGCGAGCCGAGATCGGAGAGCACCACGTTCTCGTCCAGGCGGCGCTCGACGCCGCTCCCTTCGAGCAGCGCCTCGATGTCCTTCTGGGCCTGCGACGCGTGGCGGACGAGCACCTCGCGCACGAGGTCGTTGGCGCTCGTCGAGACCCAGTAGGGCCGCGGCTCGGGCTCGGGGCTGTCGATGTAATTGAGGAGGGACCAGGGGTTATAAACGACGGTGCCGCCGAAGACGTAGCCGTTGTACCACGACCGCACCGTGGCCAGGCGATCTCGCCGCCCCGCCCGGTCGAGCAGCGCCTCCACCTCCGGCTCGGTAAAACCGAAGCTCGTCGCGAAATCGGGGCGGAGCAAGGTGTAGACGGCGAGGTTGTTGAGGCCCGAGAAGATGCTCTCCTTCGCGATCCGGAGGATGCCGGTGAGCACCGCCTTGAACAGGTGCGGATTCCCCTTCAACCCGGCTGCCAGGAAGGCGCGGAAGAACTCGAGCACTTCCTTCACGTACCCGTTCGCGTGCCCCGCATGGATCGGCGCGTCGTACTCGTCGAGCAGGATGACGACCCGCTCCCCGTGGTGCCGGTGGAGGAGGCGGGCCAGGTCGAGGAGCGCGTCCGCGCAGGTCGCATAGCTGGCCGTTCCATCCAGGATCTCCCGGTAGCGCCGGCCTTCGGCCTCGCTCGCCGTGGCCGCGTCCAGCACCGCGCGGTGCTCCTCGAACAGGGCGGCGAGCTTCATCCGGATACCGTCCAGGCACCGCTCGAAGGTGGCGAAGCGCACGTCCTTGAAGGTCAGAAAGACGACCGGATACCGCTGGAAGTGCGCCCGATACGCCTCGCCCGCTTGCCAGATCGAGAGATCCGCGAAGAGGGAAGACACGTCCTCGTCGCGCTTCTCGAAAAAGCAGCGCAGCGTCGACAGGTTCAGCGTCTTGCCGAAGCGCCGGGGGCGAGGCAGCAGCAGGACCTGCGCGCCCTTGTCGAGCACGTCCCGCACGAGATGGGTCTTGTCGACGTACTCCATGCCCTGCTCGCGGAGCAGCCGGAAGTCGTCGATGCCGATCGGGATGGGGCGCATCATGGCGGGAACCGGAGGAGACGGTATCCCCCGGCCGCACCGACCGGCAAGCAGGCGGGCCAGGCGAGGGGTCGCAGCGGCATGCCGCGAGCTCCCGACCAGGCTCTCGGCGTCGGCGATCGCCCTGCGCGTCGGCCAGCCCGACAAGGGGCTCGATGGTTGCGCACCATGACACCGCTCTGTCACACGTCGCTCCACGCACACGGGCGGCTCCCCTATCCCACCGCGCGCCGACCGCGGCGGCCCATCCCGGGCGACACGACCTGCCGTCTCTGGTAGATCTCCGCGACCGCCCGGTTTGCGGGCAACTGGCGCGCGTTCTGCATATGCTCTCGCTCGAAGCAGGCAGCATCATCAGCGGCCGGTATCGGCTGGAGAGGAGGCTCGCGCGCGGCGGCATGGGGTCGGTCTGGGTCGCGCGCCACCTCCAGCTCCAGGTGGACGTCGCCATCAAGTTCATGGCGCCGGAGTTCGCCGCCTCGCCGGAGGCGCGGGCGCGCTTCGAGCGGGAGGCGCGGGCCTCCGCGCTGATCAAGAGCCCCCACGTCGTGCACGTGTACGACTACGGCATCGAGGAGGAGACGCCCTTTCTCGTGATGGAGCTCCTCGATGGCGAGGATCTCGGGGCGCGGCTCCTCCGCGAGCGGCGGCTCTCCCTGTCGGCCACGGCCGATCTCGTGGGCCAGGTCTGCCGGGCGCTGCGCAGGGCGCACGAGATGGGGCTCGTGCACCGCGATATCAAGCCGGGGAACATCTTCCTCGCGGGCAAGGCCGACGACGAGGTCATCAAGGTCCTCGACTTCGGGATCGCGAAGGAGATGGGCCTCGGGAAGGCGGACAGCACGACCCGGAGCGGCGTGCTGCTCGGCTCGCCGAGCTACATGAGCCCCGAGCAGGTGCGGCGGCACCGGGAGGTCGACCACCGCAGCGATCTCTGGTCGCTCGGGGTCATCATCTACCAGTGCCTCACCGGCGAGCTCCCCTTCGCCAGCCCCGAGGTCGGCGACGTGCTCGTCCAGATCTGCACCGCCGACGTTCGTCCGCCGGGGCAGCTCGTGCCCGGCCTCGGCCAGGAGGTCGACCGCTTCATCGCGCGGGCGCTCCGGCGCGATCCCGACGAGCGGTTCCAGGGCGCGCGGGAGCTCGCCGACGCCTTCGCCGCCGCGGTGGCCGCGCGCACCCCGTGGCGCGCCGCCGCGCGCACCACCCCGGTGCCGGCGACCCCGCCGGGCCCGCCGGGCTCCCGCCTCGGCGCGAGCCTCCCGCCAGGCGCGAACCCCCCGCTCGGCGCGGGCCCCCCGCTCGGCGCGGGCCCCCCGCTCGGCGCGGGCCCTCCGCTCGGCGCGAGCTCCCCGCTCGGCGCGGGCCCCCCGCTCGGCGCGGGCCCTCCGCTCGGCGCGGGCCAGCCCGCGCGCGACGCGACGGCGGCCGGCCCTGGCGCGCCTCCGTTCCTGTCAGGCGACCCCACCTCGACGGCACCGGCGGCGCTGTCCGCGGACCTCCTCTTCGGCCCCCAGGTCCCCCAGCCCACCGAGCGGTTCGTCGCGCCTCCGGGGCGCCTCCCCGAGCCGATCGAGCGGCCCGCCGACGCGATGGATCGGTCCATCGAGCCAGGCCGCGTCGCCCAGCCGGACGAGGGCGCCCGCCCGCCGGGGTGGCCCACCGCGCCCGCCGGGGCGCACGGGCTCCCGCCGCCGCCCGGCGCCGAGGGCACGCTCGCGCCGGCTGGACGCAGCCTCGCCGTCCCGCCGAACCGCGGCAGGCAGATCGGGATCGCGCTCGCGTCGCTGGCCGGCGTGTTGACCGTGGCGCTCTTCCTGGCGGCCATCGGCCTGCTGCACGCGTCCGGCGAGGACGCGGACAACGAGGAAGCGAGGCCGGACCTTCGCGCCGCGCCCTCCGCTCCCTCCGCCGCGGCCGCGGCCGCGCCCTCCGCTCCCTCCGCCGCGGCCGCGGCCGCGCCCTCCGCCCCCTCCGCCGCGGCCGCGGCGGCGCCGGCACCGGAAGCCTCGGCAGCCGCGGCGCTCACGCCGGACGTCGACGGCGCCACCTCCGCGGCGCCAGCCGCCTCAGGAACGCCGTCGCCCGCCGAGCCAGGGCCCGGCAGGACGGCGCAGGCGAACGACGCCCCGCCCCACGCGCCGACGCGGTCGGACCGACCGGACGCCCCCACCGCGATGCCGGCCGAGACGAGCCCGCCGCGCTCCACGGCGAACCTGCCGCCCCGGCGCTCGGCTCCCCGGGCGTCGTCGAGAAAGAACCATGACCCGCTCGACCAACTCGACTAGCGCCCCGCGCCCCGCTCGCCGGAACGCGCGGCGAGCGCGCGCGGGCGGCGGCGCCCTCCTCGCCGTCCTGCTCACCGGCTCCGCCGCGCTCGCGGAGCCGTCGCCGCGCGATCGGGCGCAGGCCGAGGTGCTCTTCCGGGCCGGGCGACAGCTCGTCAGCAAGGGCGACCTCGCCGCGGGGTGCCCCAAGTTCGAGGAGAGCTTCGCGCTCTACCCCGCCGCGAGCACGAAGCTCAACCTCGCCAGGTGCCACGAGCAGGCCGACGAGCTCGTGCTCGCCTGGCGCGCCTACCGCGAGGCGCTCACCCTGGTGGGCGACGTGACGCCGGAGTCCCGGCGGAAGGAGCTCTCGGAGATCGCGCACGCGGGGCTCGCGGCGCTCGACGCCCGCCTGGCGAAGCTGCGCATCGTGATCCCGACGCCGCCGGGCGCGCTGAAGGTGCTCCGCGACGGGGCGCTCGTGCCCGCGTCGGAGCTGGGGGAAGCGTCGCCGGTCGAGCCGGGGCGACACGAGGTGAGCGCGAGCGCGCCGGGGCACCCGACCGTCACGCGCGCCGTGGTCGCCGAGGCGGGCAAGACCGCGACCGTCGAGCTGTCGCTCGAGCCCATGGAGCAGCGGTCGCCGGAGGTCCCGGCGTGGGTGTGGATCACCGGCGGCGCGGGCGTCGCGCTCACGGGCGTCGGCGTCTACTTCCTCGGCACCGATCTCGCGGCGATCAGCGACCTCCGCGCGAACTGCCATGAAGACGGGGGCAAGACGTACTGCGCCCCGGGCTACGATCACGAGCGCGACAACGCGCGCAAGAACCGCGGCCTCGGCCTCTTCCTCGGCCTCGGCGGCGCCGGCGCGGTCGCGATCGGCGCCGCGGTGGTGGGGCTCCTGAAGGTGCCTTCCACGAGCGCGCCTGGCTCACGGGAGGCCGCGCTGACCGTCTCTCCCTGGGTCGCGCCGGGGGGCGGCGGCACCTCGATCTCCGGCGCGTTCTGACCGGAGCGCGCCGGCGGCGGCAGGGCCCCCGTTCCGCCGGCGGTGGGGGCGCGCCGGGGGCTCACCCCTCCAGCAGCTCGAAGCGGATCCCCGCCGCCTGCAGCCGCTCGATGAGCCGCTCCCCCATCGCGACCGCCGGCGTGAGGACCCCGGCGCGCGCCGGCAGCCGCTCGCGGTCGAACGCCATGCAGAGCGCCGCCTCCGCCACCATCTTCGCGGTCTCCGCGTAGCCCGGATCGCCGCCGCTCACCCGCGTCACCACCCTCCGTGACGCGCTCTTGCCGTGGAACGTCACCTGGAACCAGCCGCGCGCCCGCTCCTCCGCGCTCGGCCCCTCGCCCGGCCTGCGCACCTTGCGGAGCAGCTCGCGCGTCGGCCCCACCTTGGCGAGCGCGAAGAGCGCGCCGAAGCCCGCCATCCCGAGCGCGAGCTTGAGCCCGGACCGGACCTGCATGAAATGCCCGTACCGGAAGTCCGGGCCGTACACGTCGAGCTCCCGCGCGCTCCGCAGCACGATCTGCGGATCGATGGTCGACAGCGGAGCGATCCAGGCGCGCAGCTCCTTCTCGTACCGGATGCGCGGCCTGAGCGGCTCCGCCTTGCGCGCGCCCTGCCCCCCCGCGGGCCGCGCGCCGCGCCTCTTGCGCCCCGAGCGCGCGACGATGTCGAGCAGCGTCTGCCAGGTGCCGCCGGAGAAGCTGCCGTGCATGCGCACGACGCCCTCCACCACGAGCGGCTCGCCCGCGGGGAGCTTCGTCACCGTGAAGAGCACCCCGAGGTCGTGCGGGACGCTGTCGAACCCGCACGCGTTCACGATCCGCACGCCCGCCTCGCGGGCGCGCCGATCGTGGCGCTCGATGAGCCGGTCGACGAACTCGGGCTCTCCGGTGAGGTCGGCGTAATCGGTGCCCGCGCGGATGCACGCCTCGACCAGCGGCTCGCCGCGATCGGCGTACGGACCGACCGTGGTGAGCACGACGCGCGCCTCGCGGGCCATGCGCTCGAGCGACGCCGCGTCCTCCGACCTCGCCTCGATGACGCCCAGCGCGGCGCAGGCCGGATCGATCGCCTCCATCGCCGCCTTCACCTCGGCGAGCCGCGCCGGGCTCCGGCCAGCGATCGCCCAGCGGATGGGCCGCCCCTCCGCGCCCGGGGCAGAGGCGTCCTTGCCCTTGGTGGCGAGGTACTCGGCGACGAGGCGACCGGTGAAGCCGGTCGCGCCGAAGACGATCACGTCGTACGTGCGGTCGCTGGTCATGGGGCAGCCTGATACCACGACCGCAGCCGGGGACGTCAGCGTCGGCGCCACGACAGCGCAGGCGGAACCCAGCCGCCGAACACGCGCTCCAGGTGCTGCGCCACGGCGATCGTCACGTGATCGTTGCCGTGGATCGCCGCCACCTGGACGCCGAGCGGCAGCCCCGCGCCGTTGAGGCCGAGCGGGACCTGCGTCGCCGGCATCTCCATGACGTTGAGCACGGCGGTGTACGTCCACTGGAAGGGCGGCAGGAGCGGCGCGTAGTGGCGGGGCGCGGGCTCCGGGTACGACGGGTAGAGCAGGACGCCCCGCTCGCCGAGGCGCGACACGAGCTCGGCCCGGAGCGCCCCGCCGAGCTCGGCGGCGCGCCGGACGCGCGCGGGCACGCGCCTGCCGAGATCCTCCAGCAGCGCGAGGCCGAGGGCGGGCAGCGTGTGCGACGAGCGGCGGAGCGACCAGCGCGCGAGCTCGCGCGGCAGGCTCACGGGGCGGCCGCCCCCGAGCAGCCCGCGGAACGTCACGCCCTCGGCGGCGCCCACCATCGCCGTCCAGATGTCGAGCGTCCGCGCGAGCAGATCGATCCGCGCCTCGCGGACCGTCGCCCCCCGCGCGGCGAGCGCCCGGGCGGCCTTCCTCTGCGCGTCCAGGAGATCGGGGCTCACCGGGCGGACGCCGTCGTGCTCGATCGAGAGGACCGAGAGCCCGGCGAGATCGACCGCGTCCGGGTCGCCGAGCGGCATCGGCGCGCAGCTCGGATCGCGCCCGTCGGGGCCCGCGAGGACGCGGAGCACCGGCATGAGATCCTCGGCGCGCCGCGCGATCGGGCCCGTCGTCATGAAGCGGAGCGCCCCCTCGCCCGGCAGCGGAAACTGCCCCGAGCTCGGCACGAGCCCGCCGGTCGGCTTGTGCCCGAAGACGCCGTTGAAGAAGGCGGGCATCCGGATGGATCCGCCGATGTCCGAGCCGAGCCCGACGGGCGCGCCGCCCGCGCCGACCACGGCGGCCTCCCCGCCCGAGCTCCCGCCCGCGGTGCGCGCCGGATCGTAGGGGTTGTTCGTCCGGCCGTAGACCCGGTTGTTCGTCTCCATCCACATGCAGAGCTCCGAGACGTTGGTGACCCCGAGCGGGATGAAGCCGGCGGCGCGCAGCCGCGCGACCGTCACCGCGTCCGCCCCCGCGCACACGCCGGCGCGGGCGACGAGGCCGGCGGAGTTCGGCATGCCCGCGACGGCGAAGCTCTCCTTGATGGAGCACGGGACGCCCAGGAACGGCGGCGCGCCGGCGGCCCCCCCCCGCTCGAGGAGCGCGTCGGCCGCGCGCGCCTCGGCGCGGGCGGCGTCGAACCGGGTCGCCACCATCGCGTTGAGCGTCGGGTTCACGCGCTCGATGCGCCGGATATGGGCCTCCACGACCTCGGCCGAGGTCACGGCGCGGGCGCGGATCAGCGCCGCGAGCCGCGTCGCGGAGTGCATTAAGAGCGGATCTCGTGACGGCATGGGTCCGGCCGCGGATCAGGCGCGGGACAACGACCGAGGTCAAGGGCTCGCCGCCACGCGCCGGACAGGGCCCTGGCCACGCGCGCGTACCCAGCGGCGCGGCGCGCCCGCCCGGGCGGGCCGGCGCGCCCGCCCGGGTGGGCCGGCGCGCCCGCTCGGGTGGGCCGGCGCGCCCGGGCAGGCGCCGGGCCGGGAGCGCTTCTTGCTGTGCCTCACAGCACATTCCCGACGCCCCAGCCACGGAGAGGGAGCCCTCCATGAGCACGCTGCGTGTTCGCGACATCATGACCGACGACGTCTACGCCCTGCGGTCGGGCACCTCCGTCGAGGAGGCGGCCCGCGCGCTCGTCGCGCGCCGCATCGGCGGCGCTCCGGTCCTCGACGGCAGCCGCATCGTCGGCATCGTCTCCACGACCGACCTCGTTCGCCCGGGGGTCTCCCGCGCCGAGGGCGAGCCCGTGATCGACGCCGTGATGACGCGCGCCATCTACGCCGTCCTCCCCGGCGACCCCGTGATGACCGCCGTGCGCCTGATGGTCCAGGAGGGCATCCACCGCGTGGTCGTGGTCGCGGGCAGCGGCGCGCTCGCGGGGATGATCACGGCGATGGACGTGCTGCGCGCGCTCGCCCAGGGGCGCTCCGTGCAGGAGGGCGACTACGCCTTCGACGCGCGGCGCGAGGTGCACAGCGAGCCGGGCGTGGCGGTGAGCTACGTCGATCTGCGCACGTTCGAGCTCGCCGACTGATCGCGGCCGCGCCGGCCGAGCGCGGCCAGCGCGTGGGCCGCGCGCCCTCGCCTACTCGCCCGCCGCGCGCTCGCCCGCCGCGCGCACCGCGTGGCGAGCGGGCGGCGCCGCGGCGATCGCGGGCCTCCGCTCCCGCTGCGGGAACTCCCATCGCACGGCGCCGGTCACCAGCCAGTCGACGGCCCCCTGGCTGCCGACCTGGATCCCGGGATCGAGGTACACCTGCACGCGCTCGCTGAGCGCCGCGCCCACCTCGAGGATGCTCGTCGACACGACGCGCGGCGCGCCGCGATGGTTGAAGTGGAAGCCCTGGTCCGGCTGCAACCAGAGCCCTCGCGGCAGCTCGACGATCGCGAACGCCCGCGCCGTCGACCCCTGGATCGCGTCCCGCCGCGGATCGCCGCCGAACGACACCGCGTGCTGCAGGTGCAGCCCCAGGCGCGCCGCACGCGCCACGCGGACGTACGCTTGGACGATGGGCGCGATCTGGTTCTTCCCCGCGCCGAGCGCGGGGCGCGTCGCCGAGTCGAGGACGAGATCCGAGCCGACGAGGAGCGCGACCCGCGGCGTGCCGACGACGCGGACGAGCGGCCGGATCAGGATGTCGCCGAGCCCCACGTCGCGCTCGCCCTCGAGCCCGCCCGCGTAGGCGAGCGGCACGTCGGCGCGCAGCGAGAAGCTCCGGTCGAACGCGTAGTCGCCGCGGAGCACCGCCGCGTTGAAGAACCGGCCCCTGCCGCGGGTGATGTAATCGTTCCGGAGCTCGACGAACGTGCTGAGGTTGGCGGCGGCCGCCCGGGCCGGCGCGCCGCGCGCCGCGGCGGCGGGCCGCTCCTCACCGCGCGGCGGGGGCGAAGGGGGCCGCTCGACCGGCGGCACAGGGCGCGCGGGCTGCGCGCGCAGCGCGGCCGCGGGCTCCTCCGCCGCGCCCGCCGACGCGCTGCCCAGCGCGAGGACCCCGATCGCGGCGCATGAGGCCGCGCGGCCGCAGAGCGAGAGCGAACGATCGGCCGGGCGCGCGTGCGCCGCGAGGTGCGCTTGCATGCCGGATCCATGGTGGCGTCGCGCCGCGCGCCGCAGTCGGTCCAGGGCAGCAGTCCGCACCGCGGGCGCGCACGAGGAGCGGTCCGGCGTTTGCGCACAGCGCCCCGGCGCCGTGACAACCGCGCGCCCCGGGGCCGCTCGTCTCCGGAGACGCTCACCGCGCCGCCGAACGACTCGGACGAAACGCGCCGCCGCGATCGTCGCGATGGGCGATGGCGATCGCTCACACCGCGCGCGTCGTGAGCGTCGCGCGCGTCGTGAACGCATCGCACGTCGTGCACGCGGCGAACGCTCGACGGTCGCTTCGGACATCGCGCGTTCGTTCGGAACGTCGCGCGCGTCCCGCGCTCCTCGGCTTCACAAAAACCGCATGAAACACCGCGGAAACACGCGACCTGCAAAGAAACAGCTTGACGCGACGCAGCAGCTCCGTATGGTAGATGTACGCACGCCATGCAGAAGCCGAAGTGCACCGCCAGCGCTCACGCCTCCGGCGATGGGACTCGCGCTGAGAAGCTGGTGCGCAGGGCTTCGCCCTCGTGCTCGTCGCTGCGTTCGCTCGTCGTCGAGAGCGTCGTGCCCGTCGCGCTCCTAGCGGGGCTAGCCATTCCTGCGCTCGTCGGCCCGGTCGGGATTGTTGGGCTGATTCGCGTTGGAGACGGGTGCGGGCCGCCGCTCTGAGCAAGGCAGCATGGAGATAGGCCCCCGCACCGAGAAGGTCCGGGGGCCTTTGTTTTTCTGGCCTGTGGGTTCCGAGGAGCAGCCGTCGTAAGGAGGTTCAGGTGAGCAAGAATCAATCGAGGAAGCAAAGCGAGGACGCCTCGACGACCGAGGCCGTTGGTCAGCGCATCGCGGAGCTCGCAGAGCTCGTCGCCGCGGGCTGTGGATCGCCCGTCGCGTCGAGCGCCGTGCGGGAGGAGTTCGAGGCGCTGGTCGACGACATCCGCGCGCGCGCGAGCGGGGGCGCGATCCGCGCCCCCCAGCGCTCCTCGACGCACCTGAAGGGCGCGCGGCCGGGCGAGGAGCCCGCCGCGGCCTCCTTCGAGTTCCACGCCGACCCGCCCGCCGCGCGCGCCGGCTCGAGCCTGGAGCCCGACGGGGCGAGCTCCTCCCGCGTCGTGTCGCTCGACGACGCGCGCAGGGTGCTCGAAGCGATCCGCCGCGAGGAGAGCAGCGGCGGCGGCCCCCGGGAGGACCTGCAGCGGGCGATCGCGTAACTTGCCGAGCCACGGCGAAGCGGCGGAGCCCCGCGGCCACGACGTCCACGGGCACCACCCCTCACCCGCGTGACTCGATGGAGTCAGGAATATGAAACGAACCGGCGCACAGATTATCTGGGAAGTCCTCGTACGCGAAGGCGTGGACGTGGTCTTTGGCTATCCGGGCGGCGCGATCATGCCCGCCTACGACACGATCCTCGGCTACCCGATCCGCCACGTCCTCGTCCGGCACGAGCAGGGCGCCGCGCACATGGCGGACGGGTACGCCCGCGCCTCGGGCAAGGTCGGCGTGGCGATCGCCACCTCGGGGCCGGGCGCGACGAACCTCGTCACGGGGATCGCGACGGCGATGCTCGACTCGTCGCCGATCGTCTGCATCACGGGGCAGGTCTCCTCGAAGCTGCTCGGGACCGACTCCTTCCAGGAGACCGACATCACGGGCGTCACCCTGCCCATCACCAAGCACAACTACCTCGTGACCGACGTCGCGGAGATCGCCCCCACCCTGCGCGAGGCGTTCTACATCGCGCGCTCGGGGCGGCCGGGCCCGGTCCTGGTCGACATCACCAAGGACGCCCAGCAGGCCTCCATCGACTTCGAGCCGCCGAAGGGCGAGGTCCGGCTCCCGGGCTACCGCCCCTTGAACCACGCCGGCCAGGCCGACATCGAGAAGGCGATCGAGCTCATCGACGAGGCCGAGCGGCCGCTCATCCTGGCCGGCCAGGGCATCGTCCGGGCGGAGGCGACGCGCGAGCTCCTCGCCTTCGTGGAGAAGGCCGGCATCCCGGTCGCGTCCACGCTGCTCGGCCTCGGCGGCTTCCCGGCGACCCACCCGCTCAGCCTCGGCATGATGGGCATGCACGGCGAGGCCTGGGTGAACCACGCCATCCAGGAGGCCGACCTCCTCATCGCGCTCGGGATGCGCTTCGACGACCGCGTGACGGGCAACCTCAAGACCTACGCGCTCAAGGCGAAGAAGATCCACGTCGAGATCGACCGCTCCGAGATCAACAAGAATGTCAAGGTGGACGTCGGCCTCGTCGGCGACGTCCGCGACGCGCTCCTGTCGCTCATCCCCGGGGTCAAGCAGCGCAACCGGAGCGGCTGGATCGAGCGCATCAACGAGCTGAAGGGCGACTCGGCGGTCCGTGACATTCAACATTTGCCGTACCACGACAAACTGTACGCGGCGCACGTCTTGCACGACCTCTGGAGGCTCACCGAGGGCAAGGCGCTTGTGGTAACCGACGTCGGCCAGCACCAGATGTGGGAGGCCCAGTACTACAAGCACGACTACCCCCGGAAGCTCGTCACCTCGGGGGGGCTCGGCACGATGGGCTTCGCCCTGCCGGCCGCGATCGGCGCGCGCTTCGCGAAGCCGGAGGAGGAGGTCTGGGTGGTCGTCGGCGACGGCGGCTTCCAGATGACCGCGTGCGAGCTGTCGACCTGCGCGCAGGAGGGCATCAAGGTCCACGTGGCCATCATCAACAACGGCTACCTCGGGATGGTGCGCCAGTGGCAGGAGTTCTTCTACAACCGGCGTTACTCGGCGACCCCGATGCGCAGCCCGGACTTCGTCAAGCTCGCCGAGGCCCACGGGCTCACGGGCATCCGGGTCACGAAGCGCGAGGAGATCGCGGACGCGGTGGCCCGCGCCCGCGCGACGCCGGGAACCGTGGTCGTCGACTTCCGCGTGGAGCAGGAGGATAGCGTCTATCCGATGGTCCCCGCCGGCGCCGATCTGCAGGACATGATCCGGCGCCCGAGCCCGATCGTGGAGACCGGGGAGGACCCGTGAACCCATCAGGAGACGCACGCGAAAGGAGCGCCCGTCCGGCGCCCCCGCTGAGCGAGCGGGGCGCGCCCGGGCGCGCCGCGGACAGAGCCGGGCGCACCACAGACAAGAGGGATTTTCAAGAGGCATCCATGGATCGACCCATCCTGCGCACCTTCATCGCCTACGTCGAAGATCGCCCTGGCGTGCTCAACCGAGTCGCCTCCCTCTTGCGGCGACGCGCCTACAACATCGAGTCGCTGAGCGTCGGGCGCACCCACCTCCAGGGGATCTCGCGCCTCACCCTCGTCCTCGAGGCCGACGAGGACGGGGCGCGCCGCATCGAGGCGAACCTGTACAAGATGGTCAACACGCTCTGGGTCCGGGACGTCACCCACACCGCCTCGGTCGCGCGCGACCTGGCGCTGATCAAGGTGAAGGCGGACGCGGCGACGCGGGCGCAGGTGCTCCAGCTCTGCGAGGTGTTCCGCGCGCGCGCCGTCGACGTCGCCCCCGAGGCGCTGACCATCGAGATCACCGGGACCGGCGACAAGCTCGAGGGCCTGCTCGAGGTGCTCCGCCCGTTCGGGATCATCGAGATGGTGCGGACGGGGATGATCGTGATGACCCGCGGGGCCGAGGAGGCCGAGGCCAGGTTCGACTCGATCCCTGCGCGCTCGACCGAGAACGGCGCCGCCGGATGACGTGAAGAAGGGGAGCCGCGAGGTGCGGATCCCTGTTGAAGGAGATGGAGATGGCGAAAATTTTCTATGATAACGACGCGGATCTGTCGCTCATCCAGAGCAAGAAGATCGCGATCGTAGGCTACGGCTCCCAGGGGCACGCCCACGCGCTCAACCTGCGCGACAGCGGCGCGTCCGTCACGGTGGCCCTCGCCGAGGGCAGCAAGAGCCGGCCGAAGGCGGAGGCGGCGGGCCTCAAGGTGGCCACGGTCTCCGAGGCCGCGAAGGCGTGCGACGTCATCATGATCCTCGCCCCCGACACGTCGCAGCCGCGCATCTACGCGGAGCAGATCGCGCCGCACCTCGGCCCGGGCAAGACGCTCATGTTCGCGCACGGGTTCAACATCCGCTTCAACACGATCACGCCCCCCCCGACCGTCGACGTCTCGATGATCGCGCCGAAGGGCCCCGGGCACCGGGTGCGCGAGACGTACGAGGCCGGCGGCGGCGTCCCGGCGCTCCTCGCCGTGCACCAGGACGCGAGCGGCAAGGCGGAGGCGAACGCGCTCGCGTACGCGAAGGGCATCGGCGCGACGCGCGCCGGCGTGCTCTGCACGACGTTCGCCGAGGAGACGGAGACCGACCTCTTCGGCGAGCAGGCCGTGCTCTGCGGCGGCGCGAGCGAGCTCGTCAAGGCCGGGTTCGAGACGCTCGTGAACGCCGGCTACCAGCCGGAGATCGCCTACTTCGAGTGCCTGCACGAGCTCAAGCTCATCGTCGACCTCATGTACCGCGGCGGGCTCAACTACATGCGGTACTCGATCAGCGACACCGCCGAGTACGGCGACTACGTGTCGGGGCCGCGCGTCATCACCGATCAGACGCGCGAGGAGATGAAGCGCATCCTCGCGGACATCCAGAGCGGCGAGTTCGCGCGCCGGTGGATCGGGGAGAACGAGACCGGGCGGCCGAAGTTCGAGGCGACGCGGGCCAAGGAGCGGGAGCAGCGGCTCGAGGTGGTCGGGGCGAACCTGCGCCGCATGATGCCGTTCATCGATCCCGTGACCATCAAGCCCGGCGACTGAGCCTCTCGATCGTGGGAGGCGGCGGAGAACACCATGGCTGACATGAATCCGAATCAAGCGATGCCACCGTCCGATTACGTCCGTATCTTCGACACGACGCTGCGCGACGGCGAGCAGTCGCCGGGCGCGACCATGACGTCGACGGAGAAGCTCGAGATCGCGCTCGCGCTCGCGAGGCTCGGCGTCGATGTCATCGAGACGGGCTTCCCCGCCGCCTCCCCCGACGACCTGCTCGCCGTCCAGACGATCGCCGAGCGCGTGGGAGCGGCCGCCGTGCCGGGCCGCCCCTCCGCGGAGCCGCCGATCATCTGCGCCCTCGCCCGCGCCACGAAGGTCGACATCGACAAGGCGTGGGAGGGCGTCTCGCGGGCCGCGCGCCCGCGGATCCACACCTTCCTCGCGACGAGCGACATCCACCTCCAGCACAAGCTCCGGATGAGCCGCGCCGAGGTGCTCGACCGCGTCCGGGCCATGGTCGCGTACGCGCGCGACCTGTGCGCGGACGTGGAGTTCAGCCCCGAGGACGCCGGCCGGAGCGATCCGGAGTTCCTCTACCAGGTGCTGGAGGCCGCCATCGCCGCCGGGGCCACCACGCTCAACATCCCGGATACGGTCGGGTACACCATCCCGAGCGAGTTCGGCGCGCTCATCGCCGGGATCCGCAAGAACGTCCCCGGCATCGACCGCGCCATCCTCTCGGTGCACTGCCACAACGACCTCGGGCTCGCGACGGCCAACACGCTGGAGGGCATCCGCGCGGGGGCGCGCCAGGCCGAGGTGACCATCAACGGCATCGGCGAGCGCGCGGGCAACACCGCGCTCGAGGAGATCGTCATGGCGCTCGCGACGCGCCGCCCGGTCTTCGAGCTGCGCACCGGGATCGACACGACCCAGATCGCCAGCGTGAGCCGCATGGTCAGCGCCGCCACGGGCTTCAACGTGCAGCCGAACAAGGCGATCGTCGGCGCCAACGCCTTCGCGCACGAGTCGGGCATCCACCAGGACGGGATGCTGAAGCACCAGGAGACGTACGAGATCATGCGCCCGGAGATGGTCGGCGTCACGCAGACCCGCCTCGTCCTCGGCAAGCACTCGGGCAGGCACGCGCTCAGGAACCGCCTCGAGGAGCTCGGCTACCACCTCGACGAGGCGCAGCTCGAGGCGGCGTTCGCCAGCTTCAAGGCGCTCGCGGACAAGAAGAAGCACGTGACCGATCCCGACATCGAGGCGATCGTGTCGACCACGCGGCAGCAGGGGCCCGAGCTCTACACGCTCGACGCGCTCCAGGTCGCGTGCGGGACCACCGGGATGCCCACCGCCACGGTCCGCCTCCGCGGGCCGGACGGCGCGCTCCACGTCCGCGCCGCCATCGGCACCGGGCCGGTGGACGCCGCCTACCGGGCGATCGACGAGATCGTCCGCGTGCCGAGCAGCCTGCTCGAGTTCTCGGTGCACGCGGTGACCGAGGGCATCGACGCGCTCGGCGAGGTGAGCGTCCGCGTCCGGGCGGACGCGACCTCGGGCAAGCGGCACCCGCAGCACGACGCCGCGCAGCGGGTCTTCCACGGCCACGGCGCGGACACCGACATCCTGGTCGCCAGCGCGAAGGCGTATCTTGCCGCCCTGAACCGGCTCCTCGGCACCTACGGGGTCGAGGGCAGGGACGACGCGGCGTCGGAGAACAACCAGAGCGGCGCCCGCGGCGCCGCCGTCGAGACCGCGGGGTAGGTCCACGCGCGGAGCGCGGGAGGCCCCTCGCGGGCCCCACGCGCTCGGCGCGCTGCCCTCGTTGCACGAGAAAGTTGAGACTTATGAAACCGCCCGCCGAGGACGCTGAGCGGGGCTCCGGCCCCGCGGACCGCGTCGACATCTACGACACCACGCTACGTGACGGCACGCAGCGCGAGGGCATCTCGCTCGCGTGCGAGGACAAGCTCCAGATCGCGCGCCACCTCGACGCGTTCGGGCTGACGTTCATCGAGGGCGGCTGGCCCGGCTCGAACCCCAAGGACGCGCAGTTCTTCGAGCGGGCGCGGGACATCGAGTGGAAGCACGCGAAGATCGTGGCGTTCGGCTCGACGCGGCGGGCCTCGCTCGCGCCCGAGGACGACCCCGGGCTGCGCGCGCTCCTCGCCGCCGGCACGAGCGTCTGCACGATCTTCGGCAAGAGCTCGACGCAGCACGTGACCGCGGTGCTGCGCACGACGCTCGACGAGAACCTCCGGATGATCGAGGAGACCATCGCCTTCCTGCGCGCGCACGGCCGCCGCGTGATCTACGACGCCGAGCACTTCTTCGACGGGTTCGCGCTCGACCGGGCGTACGCCGCCGAGACGCTGCGCGCCGCCGCGCGCGGCGGCGCCGAGGTGCTCACGCTCTGCGACACGAACGGCGGCTCGATGCCGTGGCAGATCGCGGCGGTGGTCGCCGAGATGAAGGCCGCGCTGGGCCACCCGCTCGGCATCCACGCCCACAACGACAGCGAGTGCGCGGTGGCCAACTCGATCGCCGCCGTGCGCGCGGGCGCCCGCCACGTCCAGGGCACGATCAACGGCTACGGCGAGCGCTGCGGGAACGCGAACCTGTGCGCGATCATCCCGAACATCGAGCTCAAGCTCGGCATGCGGGCGCTGCCGGACGGGGGGCTCCGCGGGCTCACCGAGCTCGCCCACTACGTCGCCGAGGTGGCGAACCTCGCCCCCGACGATCACATGGCCTACGTCGGCCGGAGCGCCTTCGCGCACAAGGGCGGCGTGCACGTCGCGGCGATGCGGCGCGAGCCGGCCTCGTACCAGCACATCGATCCCGCGCTCGTCGGCAACAGCATGCGGACCGTGGTGAGCGAGCTGTCGGGGCGCGGCAACCTCCTCAGCAAGGCCGAGGAGTTCGGGCTGGAGGTGCCCACGGGCGCCGAGGTGGAGGTGCTCGAGCAGATCAAGGAGCGCGAGGCGCGCGGCTCCTCGTTCGAGGCGGCCGAGGCGTCGGTCGCGCTGCTGCTCCGCCGGAGCGCCCCCGGCTACAAACCGCCCTTCCGGCTCCTCGATTTCAAGGTCATCGCGGGCCAGCGCGAGGGCTCCGGCGCCTTCGCCGAGGCGATGATCAAGATCGCCGTCGGCGACGAGGTGGTGATCACGGCGGCCGAGGGGGCCGGCCCGGTCAACGCGCTCGACGGCGCGCTCCGCAAGGCGCTCGCGCCCGTCTACCCGGCCGTGCGCGACATTCAGCTGGTCGACTACAAGGTCCGCATCCTCGACGGGCGCGACGGCACCTCGGCGACCACGCGGGTGCTCATCGACAGCCGCGACGCGCACCGGCAGTGGAGCACGGTCGGCGCGTCCACGAACATCATCGATGCGTCCTGGCATGCGCTCGCGGACGGCATCGAGTATGGGCTCACGTTCGCAGCGAGAGAGCCAGAGCAGTACACATCCACGTTGCCTGCCAGCGAGGTCGCATGAAGGCCAGTATCGTTCTTTTGCCCGGCGACGGCATCGGCGCCGAGGTGGTCGGCGAAGCCCGCGCCACCCTCGATGCCGTCGCATCCCGTTTCGGACACAGCTTCACGTACACGGAGCACCTCATCGGCGGTTGCTCGATCGACGCGACCGGCACCGCGCTCGAGCCGTCGACGCTCGACGCGTGCCGCGCGGCCGACGCCGTCCTCCTCGGCGCGGTCGGCGGCCCCAAGTGGGACAACCCGAGCGCGAGCGTCCGCCCCGAGCAGGGGCTGCTCGCGCTGCGCCAGGGCCTCGGCCTCTTCGCGAACCTGCGGCCGATCCGCCTGTACCCGGAGCTCGTCCAGGCCTCGCCGCTCAAGGCGGAGCGGCTCGCGGACGTCGACATCCTGGTCGTCCGGGAGCTCACGGGCGGGCTCTACTTCGGCAAGCCGCGGATCCGCGAGGAGGTGAACGGGCGGCGGCGCGCGGTCGACACGCTCGAGTACACGGACGAGGAGGTCCAGCGCGTCGTCGAGCTCGCCTTCCGCCTCGCGTCGTCGCGGCGGCGCCTGGTCACGTCGGTCGACAAGGCGAACGTCCTCGAGTCGTCGCGGCTCTGGCGGACGGTCGCGACGGAGGTCGCCGCGCGCTTCCCGGACATCCGGATCGAGCACCAGCTCGTCGACTCGTGCGCGATGCGGCTCATCACCGCGGCGGCCGCGTTCGACGTCATCGTCACCGAGAACATGTTCGGTGACATCCTGACCGACGAGGCGGCGGTGCTCGCCGGCTCGCTGGGGCTCCTGCCGAGCGCGTCGCTCGGCGAGGGCACGCGCGGCGTCTACGAGCCGATCCACGGCTCGGCGCCCGACATCGCCGGCAAGGGGATCGCCAACCCGATCGGCACGATCCTGAGCGCCGCGATGCTGCTCCGGCACTCGCTGCGGCTCGAGAAGGAAGCGGCCGCGGTCGAGCGCGCCGTGGCGCAGGCGATCTCGGGCGGCGCGCGAACGGCGGACCTCGGCGGCAAGATGTCGACCCAGGCGATGGGCGAGGCCGTCCGGGCGAAGCTCACCGACTGACCCTCCCCTGGACACGCGCCCGGCGGCCTCCGCGCCGGGCGCGTCGGCTCGCCCTTTCCCCTCCCCTCGCCCCTCGACGGCGGCTCGCCGCCCCTCCGAAGTACTCCCGCGCTGCCCTGTCGGCCGTCTTCTGTGCCCGGAGTTCGGCCAGGACGGGTCGAGGTGTGCCATCGGCGAGCTCGAGGGCGACCCTGACCGCCACCTGCGCGAACGAGCGGCCCATGTGCGCGGCGAGCGCAGTTTTGCGCGGAGGATTCCGTCGTCCTCGAGCCGGAGAACCTGGGCAGACGTGATGATCTCGCGAACCATCATTCTGTCCCCTTTCCAGCACACCGCACCTGCCGCGCGGCCATCGCGCAGGGCCAGCCACGCGGCTGCGCCGCGCCATCTCCGCTGGTCGAGCCGCCTGGACTCCTGGGCTCCACGCCGGTCGCCGTGGAGGATGAGGCCTCCGAGGTCGGGTCGTCCGCCGCGGCGCTGCCCGACACGCGTCCACGGGACGCGAAGCCCAGCGCGCAGCGCCGACCGGCGCTGATCTCCTCGCCTCCGGCCCGCCTCACCCACCCTGCGGGGAGCGCGCTCGCCGGCGCGTCGCCGCGCGCCTCCGGGACGCGCGCATCGGGCCGGGGAGCGCGCTCGCCGGCGCGTCGCCGCGCGCCTCCGGGACGCGCGCATCGGGCCGGGGAGCGCCGCGCGGCGGCTCGCCCGCGCTCGGGGCACAGCGCACCTCATCAGCACCTCTCAGCCTCCCCGGGCTCGGCGTCGCCGAAAGCATCCATGGTGTCTCAGGTGTCCCGTCTGGGGCAATCGACATCACGCCCTCGACACCGCACATGATCCAGCGGCGGGGAAGCTCAGATCCCTGCGCGTCAAGGCCCGTCCCTGTGACGGACTTTGACTCCATTCCACATCATTGGACAGGCACAGGAGAATGGGAACATGAGCCAATTGACGAAGCTCGCGTCGCTCGTCGTCCTCTCGACGACGCTCTCCGCAGCCGGCTGCATGGCCGAGACGACGGAGTCGGGCACGACGACGGACGACATGACGGTCCAGATCGATGAGGCGAAGCAGGGATCTCAGGCCGGAGAGATGGATACTGCGGACCAGGCGCCGAGCGGGGCCACGACGACGGACCCCAGCTCGACGACCACCGGTGACGAGACGACCACCGGTGACGAGGAGAGCGTCGGCGAGACCGCCGACGCGTCGCGCATCTGGGGCTGGGGCGGCTGGGGCGGCTGGCGCCGGCCCTGGGGCGGCTGGGGCGGCTGGGGCGGCTGGCACCGGCCCTGGGGCGGCTGGGGCGGCTGGGGCGGCTGGCACCGGCCCTGGGGCGGCTGGGGCGGCTGGGGCGGCTGGGGCGGCTGGGGCGGCTGGCGCCGGCCGTTCTGGGGCGGCTGGGGCGGCTGCGGCTTCGGCGGCTGCTGGTGATGAGCGCGCGCGGCCGCGGCTCTTGCTGAGCGAGCGCGGACGCGCGCGGCCCGCGCCCGTCGACGGCGGCGCCGAGGCCCGGTCCTCCGCCGCGGCGCGCCGGGGCGGCGCCGGGCCACGCCGCGGCGAGGGCGCCCTCGCGGACGCGTGACATGCCCTGGCTCCCTCCGCGATCGCGTGAGGGAGCCAGGGCCGCTGTCACCGCGCTCCGAGGTGCCCGGCGGACGCCCCCGCGGCGCCTCGGGCCACCTCGGGCCCAGAGCGCCTCTCAGGCGTCGGCCTCGGCGAGGCTCGGGATGCGGTTCACGAGGAAGCGGGTCCTCATGTAACACCACCACGTGAGCCCCATGCAGGTGACGTAGAAGAAGAAGAAATAGACGAGCGCGGTCGTGGCCCCGCCCGTCGCCTTGATCGAGGCGCCGAAGCTGCGCGGGATGAAGAAGCCGCCGAGCGCGCCGATCGCCGACGTCAGGCCGAGGACCGCCGCGCTGTGGCGGCGCGCGGTGATCAGCGCCGCTTCGCGCGCCGCCTCGCCCTCGCCGTGCGCGGCGCGCAGGTGGTCGCGCCGGAACAGGATGGGGACCATCCGGAAGGTCGAGCCGTTGCCGACGCCCGTCGTGATGAACATGACCATGAACATCGCCACGACCCCGGCATAGCTCTTCTCGTCGAGGAAGTGGATGATCCCGAGCGTCGCGAGCCCCATCGCGGCGAAGTTCCAGAACGTGATGCGGGCCCCGCCCATCTTGTCCGCGAGGTAGCCGCCCAGCGGGCGCGCCACCGAGCCCACCAGCGCTCCCATGAACGAGAGCTCGAGCGTGACGGCGGGGAACTCCATCTTGAGCAGGAGCGGCAGGGCGGCCGAGTAGCCGATGAACGAGCCGAACGTGCCGATGTAGAGCCAGGCGATGATCCAGGTGTGCTTGTTCTTCGTGGCGGCCATCTGGTCCTTGAAGTTCGACCTCGCGGAGGCCAGGTTGTTCATGAAGAAGTACGCGCCGGCCGCCGAGAGGAGGATCAGGGGGATCCACATCAGCCCCGCGTTCTGCAGGTAGATCCCCGCCTCGGTGTGGTATCCGCCGATGGCCGCCGCGACCGCGCCGGGCCCGATGAGGATGGGCACGAGGAACTGCACGTTGCTGACGCCGATGTTCCCGCCGGCGGCGTTGAGCCCGAGGGCCAGCCCCTTCTTCTTGTCCGGGTAGAAGAACGAGATGTTCGCCATGCTGGAGGCGAAGTTGCCGCCGCCGAGCCCCGCGCTCGCCGCGGCGAGCGCCATGAGCCAGAACGGCGTCTCCGGCCTGGTCACGAGCACCGCGAGCGAGAGCGTGGGGATGAGCAAGAGGAGCGCGCTGACGACGGTCCAGTTGCGCCCGCCGAACCTCGGGACGGCGAACGTGTAGGGGAACCGCATGAGCGCGCCGACGAGCCCCGGGATGGCCACCAGCAGGAAGAGCTGGTCCGTCGTGTAGTCGAAGCCGACCTTGGGGAGCCGCGTGGCCGTCACGCTCCAGAGCATCCACACGGAAAAGCCGATGTTCTCGGCGATGATCGACCAGATGAGGTTTCGACGCGCGACGCGCTTCCCCGTCTTTTCCCAAAACACCTCATCGTCTGGGTTCCACTCGGTGATCAAGGTCGACATCAGTCCTCCTCGGGAGATCGAGCCACGGCCGCGATGAGGCACTGCGACATGACACGGCCATCTCCGGTCAGTCCATGCTCTACATCGACACTCACGTCGTAGATGGGATGAGCCAACACCGGAGTTTCTCTGGTGTTTCTGATCCGTTTCGATGCACTTTTCCCGCGCGGCCAGTGTTTCTGAGCCGTTTCAATGCGCTCTCTCCGCGCGGGGCGCGCGATGTCCCGGGCTATCGGGCTGAGGCCGTGCGCGTCGAGCCGCCCGTCGCCGGGGTCAGGCGCCCGGGCGGCGCCTCGAGCTGGCCGAGCTTCTCGGCGCGATCGGCGATCCAGAAGCGCTCCGCGTCCGCCGCGCTCCACGCCGACTCGTCGACCAGCGGGAGGATCGCGTCGCACAGCGCGCGGGCGCTCTGGAAGCGGTGGCGCGGGTCCTTGGCGAGGCACTTGAGGACGAGGCGGTCGACCGCGGGGGGGACGACAGGGCCCCGGCGCGCCGACGGCGCGTGAGGCGCCTTCGTCATGTGCGAGACGAAGAGCTGCCCCGACGACGAGCCCTCGAACGGGAGCTCCCCGGTGAGCAGGAAATAGAGCGTGCCCCCGAGCGCGTAGAGGTCGCTGCGCGCGTCCGCGCGGTCGCCGCGGCACACCTCGGGGGCCATGTACGCGGGCGTCCCGCAGAGCATGCCGCTGTTCGTCAGCTCGGCGTCCTGGCCGCCCTCGACCATCCGCGCGACGCCGAAGTCGAGCAGCTTCAAGAAATCGTGATCGTCGCCCACGCGGGTGACGAACAGGTTCTGAGGCTTGATGTCCCGGTGGATGATCCCGGCCTCGTGCGCCTCGATCAGCGAGCGGCAGGCCTGCACGGCGAAGCGCAGGGCGCGCGCCACGGGCATCGGGCCGTGGCGACGCACGATCGCGGCGAGATCCGCCCCGCGCAGGTGCTCCATCGCGATGTAATAGATGCCGTCGTCGCTCGCGCCGAAATCGAAGATGCGGATGGTGTGCGGGTCGCTGAGCTTGCTGGCCGCGTGCGCCTCCTGCTCGAACCGCTTCAGGACCGCGGGATCCGGCGCGTCCCGCGTCCTGAGGAGCTTGAGCGCGACGTCGCGCTGGAGCGTCTCGTCCCAGGCGAGCCAGACCTCGCTCATCCCGCCCTTGCCGATCGGCGCCTCGAGGCGATACCTGCCGAGCTTGCGGGCCTGATAGACCTGCTGCTGCGCGGCCCACACGACGTGGCTCGACAGGGCGCCGACCACCCCCGAGGCGGGGACGAAGATGTAGTCGCTCGCGGCCGTGAGCAGCGCCGTGGCGTCGAGCCACGACGCCCGGATCGACGGGGAGAACACGGCGGCGGCGCCCATGATGGCCGGGAAGGCGAGGACCATCGGCGCGGAGGCGAGGAGCGCCTTGCCGAACGGCGCGGGCACGAGCGCCGTGCGGAGCAGCACGACGATGGAGAGCCCGTGCATGTACGCGCTCGTGAGGCCGCCGAACTGGATCGCCATGAGCGAGATGAAGATCGCGGCGGTGAGGAACGTGGCGTCGTACGCGAGGAGCACGACCCGCGCCGAGAGCGCCGGGCGGCCGGCGAGCCGGTACACGGCGACGGCGAGCGCCTGCTCGATGGAGCGCATGACGAGGCACGGCCACACCGGCGCCGCCGGGTAGAGCACGGTCGCCATGAACACGTCGACGAGCGTGAAGGCGGGCCAGATCCAGAACGCGACCCGGAGCGCGCGGCGAACCGCGCGGCGGACGCGCTCCGAGTCGTGGACGGTCGACTCGCTGCGGCGCGTGCCCACCGGGGGACTCTCGCGCTCCCTGAGCATGCGCGACGAGGCCGCGCGCTCGGCGCGGAGAGCCTCTCTGGGCAGCGCACGCTTCATCGGCGATCTCGAGGGTCGCCAGAGGCGCGCCGAAGGTCAAGCGACCGTTGCTGGCCGCTCGTGCGCCGATCGCCGCGCGTCGCGCCGCGCGCGGGCCGCCACCCAGGATGTCGCACCCGATGGGCGATGCGCCGCATCGCGCTCCGCGCTCGCGATCCACACGCACACCGGAGCCGCGAGATCGTGAGTCACCTCCCGCGCACACCTCTCTGGCGCGAGGCGCTCCGCGCGCCGGTCTCCGGCCCTTGCCCCGCCGCCGCGGCCGGCCCCGCCGGCGCCGCGGCGTCCGCCCGCCTCGTCGTCCTCCCTGGCCGCGCGCGTGCAGCCGACCTGGCCGCGCGCGTGCAGCCGAGGGCGACCGGGCCGGAGGGCCCGCCGGGGCGCCGGCGCGTCCGCGGCGCGGCGCGCGCCCGGCCGGGCGGTCGCCCTGGTCAAAGGGTCGGATCCGTGCTTGAAAGCTCGCCACCGTGCCGCTCTCGCC
Source organism: Sorangium cellulosum (assembly GCF_004135735.1). Classification (GTDB taxonomy): domain Bacteria; phylum Myxococcota_A; class Polyangia; order Polyangiales; family Polyangiaceae; genus Sorangium; species Sorangium cellulosum_F. The sequence continues at coordinate 4,560,547 of NZ_CP012670.1, forward strand.
TGAACGTTTCCGCGGGCTGTTCGCGAACCGCCCTGTCGTCCTCGCGCCGATGGAGGACGTGACCGACGCCGTCTTCCGCCGCATCTGCCGGGGCCTCGGCGCCGAGCTGTGCGTGACGGAGTTCGTGAACGTCGAGGGGCTGCTCCGCGGGTGCAGGAACGCGCGGCGCAAGCTCGCCCTGTCCGAGGGAGACCAGCCGACGGCGATCCAGATCTACGGCGCCAACCCGGACCGCCTCGCGGAAGCCGCGCGCATCGCCGAGGCGGCCGGGCCGGCGTTCCTCGACATCAACTGCGGCTGCTGGGTGCCGAAGATCGCGGGCCGCGGCGCCGGCGCGGGCTGGCTGCGCGATCCGGAGGCCATGGTGTCGATGGCCCGGCTCGTGACCCGCACGGTCGCGCTCCCGGTGACGGTGAAGACGCGCATCGGCTGGGGCCCCGAGTCCCACATGCCGATCGTCGACCTGGCCCGCCGCCTCGAGGACGCCGGCGTCGCCGCGCTCACGATCCACTGCCGCACGGCCCAGATGGGGCACTCCGGCGCGGCCGACTGGAGCTGGGCCGCCCGCGCGCGCGAGGTCGTGTCCATCCCTGTCCTCGTGAACGGCGATATCAAGACGGCCGACGACGCCGCGCGCGCCCTCCGCGAGACCGGCTGCGCCGGCGTGATGGTCGGTCGCGCCGCGATCGACCACCCCTGGATCTTCCGCGAGGCCCGGGCCCTGCTCGACCAGGGCGCGCACGTCCCGCCGCCGTCGCCCGAGGAGCGCCTCGCCCTCTGCCGCGCGCACCTCATCGCGAACACCGAGGCGCGCGGCGAGCCGCACGGCGTGCGCGTCACCCGCCGCCACCTGAGCGGCTATCTCCGCGGCCTCCCCGGCGCGGGCGCCCTCCGCCGCGAGCTCCTCTTCTGCGACAGCCTGGACGGCTGCCTCGCCATCCTCGACAGCGCCGCGCAGAAGCTCGCGGCCTGAGGCGCTCGCCCGTCACGGAGCGCCGACGCGGCGGGCCGGGCGTCGACGGGGCGCCACGGGCCCGCCGCCACGCTACATCCCGGCGGGCGTCGCGTCGTCGACCGGAGCGTCCTCGCCGGTCTGCCGATCGGCCCCCGGCGGGGCGCCCATGGGGTCGTGCGGCAGGCTCCCGCGGTGGGAGCGGAGCAGCACGTGGGGGGTCGCCAGGAGAAAGTTGGAGACGCGGGACGTGTAGATGTCCGCCGAGCGCTCGATCTGCCGGGCCAGGTGGCTCTTGTCGTTCCCCGTGCGGAGGAGCAGCCCCCACCGCGGGTTCAGCGTCTCGGCCGACGCCTTCGCGAGCGGCGCGATCCGCGCATCGAGCGCCGCGAGGCTGGCCTTGAGCTCGTTCATCCGCGCCTGGACCTCGCCCTCCGTCACCCCGACGACCGGCCCGTACCCCGCCCGCATCCGCTGGAGCTCGAGGCGCAGCCTCGCGTAGAGGCGCTCCATGTCCTCCTTCTCCCGCATCCAGAGATCGAGGCGCGCCTCGGCGCCGCGCGCCTCCTCGATCGCGACGATCTCCTCCTCGAGCTCCCGGATGATGAGCGCCGTGCGCCACCGGAGCGCGCTCTTCGACACGTGCACGTCTCCATAGATGTGGTCGCCGACATAGAGGATCTCGTCGCCGGACACGCCGAGGTGATGCTCGACGAGCCCCGCGTTGCCGCCCAGGTAGTGCCCCCCTTCGCGCAGCCGGCCCGCCGGCCGCAGGAGGCCGTCCTCCGTGACCACCTCGAACAGCGGCCCGCGGCTCGAGAAGAACTCCGGCTTCCGCGCGAACACGATGACCACGTCGAACAGGTCTCGCCACGTCATGCCGTCCGGCAGGAAGCGGTCGAACGCATAGCTCATCATCGCGCGCGTGTAGACCCACTCCGAGTTCGTGATCAGGAGGAGCTTCTTCCCGGCCTCCCGCTGGTCGAGCAGGGTGAGCGGGGTCTCCGGGTCGAGCAGCACGAACCTGTCCGGATCGGCGATGATCTCCGCCTTGAGCTGCCCCTCCATGTGGGTCGCGTCGAGGCGGTCCTTCACGCGGCGGTAGAGATCGGTGTAGCCGAGCACCTCGGGCAGGCGGCGCTGATCGAGCAGGTCGACGAGCTTCGCGTACATGCACCCTTCCGAGAGCGAGAAGAGCGTGTTCAGGAAGACGTAGCGGACGTCCGAGAGGTCGACGATGGTCCGCGCGTAGATCGCGCGCTGGGTCTCGAAGTCGATCGGCTGCGTGCCGTGGAAGGCCCGCTTCACGTAGCCGAACCGGTTCACCTTGAGCAGGTTGCCGAGCTCGGTGTCGAGGATGAGCCCCCGGATCACGAGGTCTGGCTCGAAGGTCAGATCCCCGACCGGCCAGCCCTCGCTCTCCAGCTGATGACGGAGATGCTCATACGCCCGGCGCTCCCACGCCTCCACCCTGTAGTGGATCAGGGTGTAGTCCATGTCGTACCCGATCGCCTTGATCGAGCGGAGGTTCAGCGTCCGGTTGCAGAAGATCCCCCGCTGCTTGGGCGGCGGAGTGGCGAGGCAATCCAGCTTGTCCATGGGGGTGCGTCCCGCAGCCGCAGCGGGGCCGTGAGGAATACCAGGGACCTCGAGGGTTGCCCACCGGGACCAACGCCGCCGTCCGGCCGTCCGGCCGTCCGCGCGGCGCGCCGACACGCCCCTGTCGCGCCCCGGACGCGATCGTGGCACCCGCCCGCGGGCTCAACTCCGCCGGAGGCGGCTCTTCGAGCCCTGCCGGCGCTCGGCGCCCGCGCTCCGCGAGGGCCGCGCGAGCGACGCCGCGCGGCGCGCGTCGCCGCGGTCGTCCCCCTCCCACCCGTCCTCGTCGTCGTCGTCGTCGTCGAAGAGGTCGTCGTCGTCCTCGTCGTCGTCCTCGTCGAGGGCCTCGGCCCGGCGCACCTCGAGCCCGAGCATCGTGAGCGCCTGCTCGAGCGTCAGCGCCGTCCGGACGGCCTCGAGCTCGACGCCCATGGCCTGGAGCGTCATCGCGATCTCCGGGCTGAGCCCGGACAGGATCGTCGGCGTGCCCATCAGCCTCGCGGCGGAGGCGAGGTTCGAGAGCACGGCGCACAGGTGGCTGTCCATGATCCATACGGCGGTGAGATCGATGACCAGCCCCTTCGCCCCGCTCTCGTGGATGGCCCGCAGAACCTCGGTGTTCAGCTGCTCGGCGAGATCGTCGGTCACGTCTCCCTGGATGGGCACCAGGATCCGGTCCCACAGGTTGATGATCGGAAGGCGCTTGAGCTCCATGGTCGTCCTAAGGTTCGATGTCGGCGATCAAGACGGTCGAGTCATCGTGTGAGCGCCGGTGTCGGCTCATGAGGGCGCGGCACGCCTCCGCGGCCTTCATCCCACGAAACAGCGAGAGATCGAAGCGGGGCGAGACCCCGTCCGAGAAGAGGACGAGCCGGTCGCCCGGCGCGAGCTGCGCGTCGAAGATCCGGACCTTTCCGAGCGACGCGCCCAGGATGCCCGGGCTCTGGAGCCACTGGACGCGCGTGCCCTGCGACGCGAGCTCGACGTTCCCGACGCCGCAGCCCTGGAGCCGCCCGCCGCGGAGGCGGCAGATCATCCCGGCGGCGCCGCGGGTGCCGCGGAGGCGCGCGTGGACGCGGTCCACGAGGGCGCGGACGTCGTCGCGCTCGGGCGCCTCGGCGAGCGCCTCGAGCGCGACGCCCGACGCGGCCGCCGCGCGCTCGCCGTGGCCCAGGCCGTCGATCACCGCGAACAGGGCGCCGTCCTCGCACGCGCGCACGTACGCGGCGTCGCCGCTGACCCGCTCTCCATCCTTGGGCACGACGACGTGCTCCACCGCGACTCTCACAGGTGGACCTCGATTTCCACCCGCGTGCCCTTCGGTCCCGAGTCGATCTGAAAGCGATCGGACAGGCGTTTGATCCCGATCAGGCCGCGACCCATTCCGGTCTTGCTCCTGTAGCGCCCCGCGAGGATCTCCTGCAGGTTCTGGATGCCCGAGCCCTCGTCCACGGCGGTGATGACGAAGCGGACCGGGCTGTCCCGGTGCACGCCGATCTCGATCGTACCGCCGGGTGTATAATGGACGATGTTCCTGGCGAGCTCGCTGACGATGGTCGCGACCTTGTGTGACGTGAAGCTCTTGGCCCCGGCCGCGTCGCAAACGGCCTTCGCGCTCAGGCGCGCCTCGCTGATGTCCGCCTCCACGCTGATGGCCATGACCCTCGAGCGCCGCGAGGGCCGATCGCCGCCGACGGCCGCGATTTCCGCCTTCAGCCGCCCGAGGCGCGCAGGATCGACATAGAGGCGGGCGCGGCGCTCGATGCTGGGGAGGATGTCCGGGAGATCCTCGAGGGAGAACCTCTCCGGCAGGATGTCCGCCTCGCGCATGGCCCGGAGCAGGACTCCCTCGGCGTTCATCGCCGAGAGATAGCCGAGCAGGACGTTGAGAATCTGTTCGTGCGCGGGAGTCATCCGGAGAGGACCTGGAGGGTCAGGTTACCGGGGCCCTGCCCCCGCGTCGAGAGCGCGGCGACGCGAGCGGCCCGGTTCGCCGGGCGACACGCTCCAGACGGCCGAGGCCGGCCTGACGCGGACCCGTTCCGTCGGCTCGACGTCCGTCACCGCGCCTCGCGCCCATGCGGCCATCCTGGCCCGGCAGGGCGCCCGCCGGCACACGCTCGCGGCGCCCGACCGCCCGGCGTCACCCCGCGAACGCCCAGCCTCCCCAGCCACGCAACGCGCATGCCCGGACAGCAGGCCCGTCGTCGCGGGGGCAAGGCACGTCGCGTACTCCCCCAGAGCTCGCGTTCCGGCGAGCCCCTTTTGTGGCTCGCCGGAACGTATGACGCCCCGGGCGCCCCACCACCTCGTCGCTCAGGTCGGGTAGTACGCCGCCTGACCCTGACGCATCTCCTCGGTGATCTTGTTTTCCTCGACGAGCTTCTTGATCGGCCCCTCGAGATCGGCTGCGGGCGTTCCCATCGCCAGCGCAAGCTCCTCGAGCCCTTGCCCCGGCTCGATCTCCACATGGGCGAGCAGCGCCTCGGAGATCTCATCTCCGGGTCCGGGCGCCGCGCCCTGCGGGGCCTCCGTCCCGGCCAGGATCGCCTGCTCGGCAGCCTTCTCGCCTGCCGCGCTCTCCGCCGGTCGCGCCCCCGCGGCGCCCGCCCCGGCGGCGCCCGCCGTGCCCGCCGTGCCCGCGTCGCTCGCCCTGGGCCCCGGCGTGGCCGCCCGTGGCCTGGCGGCCACAGCGGCCCGCGGCGCGAGCGCCTTCTTGCCCGACGCGGCGCGCGTCGGCTTGCTTGGCGCCGGCCTGCTGGTCGCCGGCTTGCTAGGCGCCGGCCTGCTGAGCGCCGGCCTGCTGGTCGCCGGCTTGCTGGTCGCCGGCTTGCTGAGCGCCGGCTTGCTGAGCGCCGGCCTGCTGGGCGCCGGCTTGCTGGGCGCCGGCCTGCTGGTCGCCGGCTTGCTAGGCGCCGGCCTGCTGAGCGCCGGCCTGCTGGTCGCCGGCTTGCTGGTCGCCGGCTTGCTGAGCGCCGGCTTGCTGAGCGCCGGCCTGCTGGGCGCCGGCTTGCTGGGCGCCGGCCTGCTGGGCGCCGCCTTCTTGCGGGACGGCGCAGCCACGCGGCTCGGCGCAAGCGCGCCCCCGACCTTGCGGGCCGGCTTGATGGGAGTCAGGGCGGGTTCGATGGATATCCCTGCGGCCCTGATGTCGACTTCCAGGTGCCCCGCCACGCTCTGGAGAATGTCCTTACGGACCAGCGCTCTCATGCCCTCCAGGAACTCGGCGACCGAAGCACGAATCTCATTCTCGATCTCGACATCGGATATCACGCAGCCGCCGTCTCACGAATCCCCGGGAATGTCAATGTCTTCGATGCGCTGTGGCTCGCGCCGCCTGGCGAACCGGTACGTCGCGATACCGGTCGGCCCCCGCGGCGTGACGCTCGGCTCACCCCGGGCCCGGCGGCAACGCGTCCAGTGTGAATTTGCCGCTCTACCAAATGAAATGTGGGCAAGAACTGAAACCCATCGACAAATCAACTCGCGGCCATTCGTCCACGCGCCTGGCAGAGGTTGACTTGCCGCTCGCGCGGCCGCGCCCGCGCTCGCCGTCCTGCACGGCTCAAGCCGCCTTGACGGCGCGGAGCGACGGACGGCGCAGCGGGCGTGGCGGCGCCGCGGTGAACGCCGCGCCGAGGGCGAGGCCGCGGAGCGTCAGCCGCATCCGGAGGGCGTCGAGGTAGCCCTCGCGGTGCAGGGCGGTGACCGCCCGGCGGACGTCGGCCCGGCGCACCTCGAGGGCGGCGGTCAATGTTTCGAGGGTCACGATTGCGCCCTCGCCCTGGAGGGCATACAGCGTTCGAAGAAGGTGGGGAGCGAGGTCGTTCATGGTCATGGCGCCCACGTTAACCGGGCGCCTGAACGGCCGTACAGTTTTTGGTGACGATTTTTCCCGACCGGCGGCGGAGGGGGGTGGCCGGCGGAGATGAGCCCCCTCCCTCGCGGGACGCGGCGGCCATCTATGGTACGTCCCGCTCGTGCGCGCCGATGCCTCGCCTCCCCAGGCCGTGATCCTCGCCGGCGGGCTCGGCACCCGGATGCGTCCGCGCACCGAGCACACGCCGAAGTTCCTCCTGCCGGTGGCCGGGAGGCCGTTCGGGGCGTGGCTCCTCGAGCGGCTCGCCGCCGCGGGGTTCGGCGAGGTGATCCTCTGCGTGGGTCACCTCGGCGACGCCATCCGGGGGGCGATGGGCGAACGGTTCGCGGGGATGCCGCTCCGATATGCCGATGACGGCCCCGAGCTCCTCGGCACGGCCGGCGCGCTTCGCCGCGCGCTGCTCCACCTGGCCCCCGTGTTCCTCATGACGTACGGCGACTCCTATCTCCCCTTCGACTACCAGGCCCCGCTCCGCGACCTCCGCGCGCACCCCGGCGCGCTCGGCACCATGGCCGTGTACCGGAACGAGGGGCGGCTCGACGCGTCGAACACCGCGGTCTCGAGCGACCTCGTGGCGCGCTACGAGAAGCGCCGGGCGGACGACCCGCCCGACCCCGCCCTCGACCACATCGACTACGGCGCCACCGCGCTCCGCCGCGAGGTCGTCGAGGCGCTGCCGGCGGGCGCGCCGCTCGGCTTCGAGGCGGTGCAGCGCGACCTCGCGGCGCGCGGCCGCCTGCGGGCCCTCCCGGTCGCCGAGCGCTTCTACGAGATCGGCTCCGAGCAGGGCCTCCGCGATCTCGAGGCGGCGCTCACGGCCGCGAGGGAGGGGCGAGGATGATCGTCTCTCGAGCCCCGGTGCGCTTCTCGCTCGGCGGCGGCGGCACCGATCTGCCCGCCTACTCCGACCGCTTCGGCGGCTACCTCGTGTCGGCCGCCATCGACAAGTACATCTACGTGACGGCCAACAAGCGCTTCCACCGCGATATCCGCCTCGCGTACTCCAAGACCGAGATCGTCCCGTCGGTCGACCGGATCGAGCACCCGATCTTCCGGGAGGCGCTCCGGATGGTGGGAATCGAGCACTCGATCGAGCTCACGAGCGTCGCGGATCTGCCCGCGAACTCGGGCCTGGGCTCGTCGAGCTCGTTCACGGTCGCGCTCCTCAACGCGCTGCACACGTACCGGCGCGACTTCGTCTCGTCCGAGCAGCTCGCCCGCGAGGCGTGCGCCATCGAGATCGAGCGCCTCGGCGAGCCGATCGGCAAGCAGGATCAGTACATCGCGGCCTACGGCAACATCACCGCGTTCACGTTCTCGCCGGACGGCTCGGTCCACGTCGAGCCCGTGCCGATCCGCGACGAGGTGATGGACGAGCTCGAGAGCAACCTGCTCATCGTGTGGAGCGGCGTCGAGCGCCCGGCGCGGGTCGTGCTCTCCGAGCAGGGGAGGCGGCTCCACGACCTCGAGCCCGACGTGGTCGGGCGGATGCACCGCATCAAGGAGATCGGCCGCGACGTGCACCGCATCCTCGTCACGGGCCGGCTCGACGACTACGGCGAGCTCCTGCACGCCCACTGGACGCAGAAGCGCAAGCTCGCCTCCAAGATGACCGATGAGGTCCTCGACGAGATCTACGAGATCGCCCGGGGCGCCGGGGCGCTCGGCGGCAAGCTGATGGGGGCGGGCGGCGGCGGCTTCTTCATGTTCTACGTCCGCCCGGCGGAGAGGCGCCGGGTGCTGGAGGCGCTCGCCGCGCGGGGCCTGCGCGCGCTGCGCTTCCGCTTCGACCTCGACGGCGCGCGCATCGTGGCGAACCTGCACCGCTCCTGAAGGGGCGCCCCGCCCAGGGGGGGCGCCTGCTCCTGGGCATTTCCGCCGGACTCTGGCTATACATCGAGCATGCCCCAGAGCACGCAGGCGTTCGTGGAAACGTACCTCCGCGAGACGGCCGAGATCGCCCTCGCGACGAGCCCCGAGGACCTGGCCCGCGTCATCGAGATCCTGTTCGAGGCGTACCGGGACGATCGGACGATCTACACGTGCGGCAACGGCGGCTCGGCCGCCAACGCCAGCCACCTCGCCTGCGACATCGCCAAGTTCACGTGGGTGGAGGGCAAGCGGCGCTTCAAGTGCACCTCCCTCTGCGACAACGCGGCCCTCATCAGCGCCCTGACCAACGACGTCGGCTGGAGCCGGGTCTTCCTCGAGCAGCTCGACGGCCGCGTCGTCGCCGGCGACGTGCTCGTGTGCCTGAGCGTGCACGGCGGCGCGGGCGCGGATCGGGCGGGCCCCTGGTCGCAGAACCTGGTGGCCGCCGCGGATTTCGCGAAGCGGGCCGGGGCCAAGGTGGTCGCGCTGGTCGGGTACGACGGCGGCGCCCTGCGCCAGATGGCCGACGCCAGCGTCGTCGTGCCGCGGACGCGGGCCGGCGCCACGTCGACGCCGCACGTGGAGGGCCTCCACGAGGTCTACCATCACCTCATCTGCGAGCGGCTCCTGCAGCTCGTGGCCGAGAGCTGAGCGCCGCGCGTGAGCAGGCGGCGCGGGGTCGTGCTCGACCGCGACGGCACCCTGATCGACGTGGTGCGCGACGTCGAGCTCGGCGTCGTGGTGACGGCGTTCCACCCCGATCAGATCCGCCTCCTGCCCGGGGTGCTGGAGGGCCTCCGGCGCCTCGCCGACGCGGGGTTCCTGCTCGCGATCGCGACCAACCAGCCGGGCGCGGCCAAGGGGCAGGTCCCGCTCGCGGCGATCGAGCGCACGAACCGCGCGCTGGTCGAGCGGCTGCGCGAGGCCGGCGTCGCGATCGCGGCGCTCGCGGTCTGCCCGCACCACCCCGAGGGCGGCCCGGGCGGCGATCCGGCGCTGATCGGCCCGTGCGCCTGCCGGAAGCCGGCGCCGGGCATGCTCACGGCGCTCGCGCGCGAGCTCGATCTCGACGCCTCGGCGAGCTGGATGATCGGCGACGCGGCGAGCGACGTCGCGGCCGCGCGCGCCGCGGGCATGCGGGCCGGCCTGCTCCTGGACCGGCGCCGCTGCGAGCTGTGCCCGCTCCGGAGCGAGGCCGCTCTGCCCTGCCCGGATCGCGCGGCGCCGCGCCTCGATCTCCTGGCGGAGGAGATCCTCACCGGGCCGCGCGGCTAGCCGGCGCGCGCCGCGTGCTACCGTCCCGCCGTGACACCTCACCCGGATCACGACGGCGGCGCGCCCGGCGGCCGCGACGACACCCCGGCCTCCGCGGGCGAGCTCGACGCGCGCCTCGCGGCGGCCAGCTACATCTCCGATCCGGCGACGTCGCTCGCGCTCTGGCTCGCGCTGCGCATGGATCGGCCGCTCCTGCTCGAGGGGCCCGCCGGCGTCGGCAAGACGGATCTCGCCCGCGCCGCGGCCGCGGCGCTCGGCCGCGGGCTCGTCCGGCTCCAGTGCTACGAGGGGCTCGACGAGGCCAAGGCGCTGTACGAGTGGGACTACGCCAAGCAGATGCTCTACACGCAGCTCCTGCGCGACGCGGTCGCGAAGGAGATCGCCGGCGCGGCGAGCCTCTCCGACGCCGCGCGCGCGATCGCGGGGAGCGAGGCGTCGTTCTTCAGCGAGCATTTCCTGATCGCGCGCCCGCTCCTCGCGGCGCTGCGGAGCGAGGCGCCCGTCGTCCTCCTCATCGACGAGGTCGATCGCGCGGACCCGGAGTTCGAGGCGTTCCTGCTCGAGGTGCTCTCCGAGATGCAGGTCACGATCCCCGAGCTCGGCACGATCCGCGCCGCGCGCCCGCCGCTCGTCCTGCTGACGACGAACGCGACCCGCGAGATGACCGAGGCGCTGCGCCGCCGCTGCCTGCACGCGTTCCTGGACTACCCGCCGCCGTCGCGCGAGGTCGCGATCCTGAAGGTCGCGATCCCGGGGATCGAACCCCGCCTCGCCGCGCAGGTCGTGGCGTTCGTCGGCGCGCTGCGGGCGATGGATCTGCGCAAGCTGCCCGCCATCAGCGAGACGATCGACTGGGCCCGCGCGCTGCTCCTGCTCGGCCGGCGCGCGATCTCGCCGGAGGTCGCCCGCGAGACGCTCGGCGTGCTGCTCAAGCACCAGCGCGACCGGAGCGACGCCGAGGCGAGGCTCGGGGCCCTCGTGAAGGCCGCCGAGCAGGCCGGCGCGGACGAGCCGGCTACCTGAGCTCGGCCACCTTCTCGCCGAACAGCTTCTCGAGCCGCGCGAGCATGCCGTCGTTCGGCTCGACGCGGAGCTCGCGCCCGAGCGCGAGCACCGCCTCCGCCCCGTCGTCGAGCTGGATCACGAGCTGCACCGGGCACACCCCGGGGCTCGCCCGCAGGAGCGCCCCGAGGCGGTCGATGTGCTCGCGCCGCGTGCTGCGCGACCTCAGCGTGATGGCCACGCTCCTGGTCTGCGCGAGGATGGCGTCGGAGAGCGGCTGCACCTCGTCGAGCAGGAGGGTCGGCTCGCGCGGCGCGGCCTCCGCCTCCTCGGCCCCCTCCTCCACCATGGGGAAGCTGACCTTCCCCGAGATCAGCACCGGCTCCCCGCGGTTCAGGAGCTCCCCGTAGAGGCCGATCTGCTTCTCGCGGACCTTGACCTCCACCCGGCCCGTGGTGTCCTCGAGCACGAAGAACGCGATCTTGCCGCCGCCCCCCTTGAAGATGCGCTCGCGGTAGCCCTCGACCATCCCGCCGACGCGCACCCTGGACCACGGATCCATGCCGGCCAGCGCGCTCACGGGCACCACGTCGAAGCGGCTCAGATCCACGCCGTACCGGTCGAGGGGGTGCCCCGAGACGTAGAACCCGAGCGACTGCTTCTCGCGCGAGAGCGTCTCGCGCAGGTCCCAGTCCTCGACCATCGGGTACTCGTCGAGCCGCTGCTCGACCTCGGGCGCCGCCTTCTTGAAGAGGCCGAACAGATCCGTCTGCCCCCCCTCGCGGTCGCGGCTCGCGCGGCGCGACCGCTCGAGCGCCTTGTCGATGGCGGCGAACGCCCGCGCCCGGGAGATCCCCCTCGCGTTGAGGCTCGCGTCGAACGCGCCGCACTGCACGAGCGCCTCGAGCACCCCCTTGTTGACCCGCCGCGGATCGACGCGCTCGGCGAAGTCGAACAGGTCCGCGAACGCGCCCCCCGCCTCGCGCGCCTCTAGGACCGCCTCGAGCGCGGACTCGCCGACGCCGCGGATCGCGCCCATCCCGAACCGGATCTTCGGGTTGTACGGGTCCTTCACCCGGGACCCGCCGCGGCGCGTGCCGGCCGCGCGCTTGCCGCTCGCTCCCGGCGTCGCGCTGTAGACGACGGTGAAGTCCATCTTCGACTCGTTGATCTCCGGCGGCAGGATCTCGACCCCCCACGCGCGCCCCTCGGCGATGATCCGCACGACCTTCTCGATCTTGTCGCGGTCGGCCGTCATGAGCGCGCAGAGGAACTCGACCGGGTAGTGCGCCTTGAGGTAGGCCGTCTGGTACGTGAGCAGCGCGTACGCGGCCGAGTGGCTCTTGTTGAAGCCGTACCCGGCGAAGTACTCGAGGAGGCCGAAGATGCGCTCGGCGTCCTCGGCCTTCACGCCTTGCTTGAGCGCGCCGTCGACGAACGTCGCCTTCTGCTTGGCCATCTCCTCGGGCTTCTTCTTGCCCATGGCGCGCCGGAGCAGGTCGGCGCCGCCGAGCGTGTAGCCCGCGAGCCGCTGCGCGATCTGCATGACCTGCTCCTGGTAGACGATGACGCCGTACGTCGGGACGAGGAGCTCGTCGACGAGCGGGTGCATCTTCTCGATCGGCTTGCGGCCGTGCTTGCAGTCGACGAAGTCCTTCACCATGCCGGTGCCGAGCGGCCCGGGCCGGTAGAGGGCCACGGCGGCGACGATGTCCTCGAAGGCGTCCGGCTTGAGGTCCTTGAAGAGCTGCTGCATCCCGCTCGACTCGAGCTGGAACACGCCGGTGGTCTCGCCCGACTGGAGCAGCGCGTAGGTGGCGGCGTCGTCGAGCGGCACGGCGTTTACGTCGAAGCGCCCGCCCTCCCGCTCGGCGATGTCCGGCCGCGCGTTCACGAGCCGCACGGCGATGTCGATGACGGTGAGCGTCTTCAGGCCGAGGAAGTCGAACTTGACGAGCCCGGCCTGCTCGACGTCGTCCTTGTAGTACTGCGTGACGAGCTGCTCGCCGTTCTTGAAGCACGGGACGTGATCCCAGAGCGGCCCCTCGCTGATCACGACGCCCGCGGCGTGCATCCCGGCGTGCCGCGTCAGGCCCTCGAGCTTCTGCGCCTGCTTGAGGAGCTCCGCCACCGTCGGGTCGCTCTCCTTGAGCGCCTTGAGCTTCGGCTCGATCTCCAGCGCCTCGGGGATCGTGTACATGACGCCCGGCCCCTTCTGCGGGACGAGGCTCGCGAGCTTCTGCGCCTCGTTCGCCGGGAACGCCATGGCCCGGGCGACGTCCTTGATCACGCTCCGCGCCTTGAGCTCGTGGAACGTCGCGATCTGCCCGACCGACGGCTTGTCGGCCTCCTTGCTGTACTTCCTCGTGACGTACGCGATGACCTCGTCGCGCCGGTCCATGCAGAAGTCGACGTCGAAGTCCGGCATGCTGACGCGCTCCGGGTTCAGGAAGCGCTCGAACAGCAGGTTGTACGGCAGGGGGTCGAGGTCGGTGATCCCCATCGAGTAGGCGACGAGCGAGCCCGCGCCCGACCCGCGGCCCGGGCCGACGGGGATGCCGTTGTCCTTGGCGTACTTGATGAAGTCCCAGACGATGAGGAAGTAGCCCGGGAAGTCCATCTGCACGATGACGTCGAGCTCGATGTCGAGCCGGGCCCGGTAGGTGGCCTCGTCCACCTGGCGGCCCGACCGCGCGATCTGGGCGAGCCGCATCGTGAGCCCCTCGTGCGCCACGTGGCGGAAGTACGAGGCCGGGTCGTCGAACCCGCTCGGCAGCGGGAACCGCGGGAGCATCGGCTTGCCGAGCTTGAGCTTGAGCGCCGAGCACCGCTCGGCGATCTCGAGCGTCGAGCGCACCGCCTCCGGGTAGTCGCGGAAGAGGTGCGCCATCTCGTCGGCCGGCTTGAGGAACATCTCGAAGCTGCCGTGGTGCGCCTCGCTCGCCTCGGCGAACGTCCGGTTGGCCGCGATGCACGACAGGTAGAGCTGCCCCTCGCCGTCCTCGCGCGCCCCGAAGTGCGCGTCGTTCGTCGCGACGAGCGGCAGGCCGAGATCGCCGGCCGCGCGCGCCAGGATGCCGTTGAGCACCGACTGCTCGACCAGCCCGTGGTCCTGCAGCTCGACGTAGAGGTTGCCGGGCTCGAAGCAGTCCCTGAGCCGGCTGAGCGCCTCGCGCCCCTCGTCCTCGCCCTGCTCGAGGATGCGCTGGGCGACCACGCCGCCCATGCACCCCGTCAGGCCGATGAGCCCGGCGCTGTGCTGCGCCACCGTCTCGAGGCGGACGCTCGGCGCGAGCCCGCTCGCGGGGTCGACGTGCCCCTCCGAGACGATGCGGACGAGGTTCTTGTAGCCCTCCTCGGACGCCGCGAGCAGCACGAGGTGATCGACGGGCGTCTCGTCCGCGCCCGAGCGCGACACCTGCCCCGCGGCGGCGCCCCACCCGCGCGCCACGTTCACCTCGCAGCCGAGGATCGCGCCGATGCCTTCCGCCTTGCACGCCTTGTAGTGCTGAATCGCCCCGAACATGTTCCCGTGGTCCGTCAGGGCGACGGCGCGCATGCCCAGCGATTTGGCGCGCGAGACCAGGTCCTTGATGCGCAGCGCGCCGTCGAGGAGCGAGTACTGCGAGTGCACGTGGAGGTGGATGAACTCAGCGGTCACGGCAGGCTTCCAGATAGCTTCTCATCGTGATTCGACCAGGGAAATTCTGGCGATCGTGGAGGACGGCAGAGGACGGAATCGCGAGGCATCGAGGCGAGTGAACACCGCACGCCAGCGGGCTCACACATAGCGCATTGCGCGGCCGGGATCGCCCTTGATGAGCCGCGCGAGCCGGCGCTAGCATGAGCGCCCGTTTTCGAGCACATGCCTGATCTGGGGTGGGGTTTCCAGAAAGTGAGGTCGATGATGCGTCATTCCCGTATCGCCGTCGCGGTCTATTTGGCGACGGCGCTCCTGTCGCTGGCCGGTTGCGGCTCCGAGGCTTCGGCTCCCGCCGACAACCACGCCGACGTCGACCTCGGCCAGCCGCCCGCGCCGGGCCCGGCGCAGCCCGGCGACAGCGGCGCGAGCGTCGCGTTCGCGATGGATCGGCTCTTCCTCGGCGACACGGATCGTGACGGGAACAAGGCGGCCGGCACCTGGAAGGAGTACGGCCTCAACCTCGACGGCCTCGTGTCGAGCGCCGCGTCGACGGGCCTGTGCAAGCCGGTCACGGGCGCCGAGCCCTCGGACATCTATCCGGACGGCGCCGGCGGGATCGACAACTCGTTCGGCAAGAACCTCGTCGGCCTCATCGCCACGCTCCTGAGCGATCCGTCGACCCGGGTGAGCGACGCCATCGCCAACGGCGATTTCACCGTGATCCTGAAGATCGACGGGCTCGGGGAGCGGTCGTCCTACAACCCGCTCACCGCGAAGCTCTACGGCGGCGCCACGCTCGGCGCGGCGCCGGCGTGGGACGGCAGCGACAGGTGGCCCGTCGTTCCGGAGCTGCTCGGGGACGCGCAGGATATCGAGAGCGCCAGGGTCGTGTTCCCGGACAGCTACGTCGTCGACGACACATGGGTGTCGGGCACCCAGCCCCAGGGCACCTTCAAGCTGAACCTGACGATCTCGAACAACACCATCGGCCTCACGATCAGCAACCTGCGGATCACGATGGAGCTCACCCCGGATCACAAGAGCGTGGTCAAAGGCACCATCGCGGGCGTGCTCGAGACGGGCGTCCTCGTCGAGGAGCTGCGCAGCGTCATCGGCACCATCGAGCCGAGCTTCTGCGAGAGCACCGGGCTCGACTCGACCCTCGATCAGGTCCGCCGCGCCTCGGACATCATGAAGGATGGCGGCCAGGATCCGGGGCAGGAGTGCAATGCCATCTCCATCGGCATCGGGTTCACGGCGAGAGAGGTCCAGCTCGGCGACATCGCGCCGCCTGCCGAGGCGACGAGCACCGCGTGCGGCGAAGCCGCCCCCACGGACGGCGGCTGACCGCGGCGGATCGCTTCACGACTCCGGGTCACCGCGCAGGGCGGCAAGGACAGGAGTCCCGCACGCGGGCGAGCACGATCTTCGCGCCCGGCGAGCCGGGCGCAGCGGAGCACCTCCCGCGCGCCCTTCCCGCCAGATCTCCGCACCTCCTGCGACCCGGGCTGCTCGCCGGGCGCGAAGATCGTGCTCGCCCATGAGCCGTCGCGCGCCCGGCGCGCGTCTCTAGAAGGCCCCCCGCCCGTCCAGGGTACGCTCGGGCCGAACAGGCCTCTGCCGCGCGCCTTGGCGGTCCCGCACGCCGGCATCGCGGAGGCGCCCTCTTCCCGGTTTCGTTCGTCGTGACTTTTCGCTAGAAGGCGGCATCGCTTCGATGCGTCCACCACGCACCACGCAAATTCCCGATGGCGGTGAAGATTCATGGCGAGCTGCCGTCCACGGGCGTCAGGCCGGCGGGTTGCTCGACGCGAGCTGTGGCTCGTGCCCTCAGAGGAGAACAACGTCCATGCGTAGATACGTCGCTTCCGTTCTGTGCGCCGTGATGATGGTTGGCACCGCCGCCGCGACGGCGGGTTGCACGGCCCACGCCTCGTTCAACGCCGGCGGCGAGGCGGCGAAGGCCCCTCCGCCTCCCCCGCCCGCTCCCGAGCCGGCGCCCGAGCCGAAGGAAGAGAAGCCCCGTCGGCGCTTCAAGCTCACGTTCAAGCTGAAGGGCAACCAGGTCGAGCTGCCCGGCCCGGTGGTCTTCGAGACGGCAAGCGACAAGCTCGCGCCCGAGAGCGACGAGGTGCTCGGCATCGTCGACGACTTCCTGAATCAGCGGAAGGACGTCAGCCTGCTCCGCATCGAGGGCCACACCGACTCGGACGGTGAGGACGCGCTGAACCAGACGCTCTCGGAGAAGCGCGCGATGTCGGTCGCGCGGTGGCTCGTGGCGAAGGGCCACGACTGCAAGCGCTTCATCGCCGTCGGCTTCGGCGAGAGCAAGCCGGTCGCCGACAACAACACGCCCGAGGGCAAGGCCCAGAACCGCCGCACCGGGTTCTTCATCGCGGCCGTCAACGGCAAGGCGGTCGACGGCGCCCCGGTGGACGCAGGCGGCAAGGTCGCCGGCGATCCCTGCAAGTGATCGCGCTCGACCCGCGCGGCGCGCGCGCGACGCTCCTGCGCGCGCCGCGATGCGGTCGTCGTCCGCTGACGGCTGGCCGCCGCGGCTGACCGCGGATCCCCGCCGGCGCGCGGCGCCATGACGCGCGCCGGCGCCGGATCCCGGCGCCTGACGTCTTCGCTTGCCTCCCCGCCCATCTCCACTATCGGTACTGCGCCATGCCGAGACGCCACGTCAGGGCCCTGGGTCGCCTCCTTTGCACAGCCGTCCTTCTTGCCGGGCTTTTCGGCTGCAATTCCGGATCGGGCGACGTCCGCGAATGGACGCCGGCCGATCACGATCCGCCGAACCCTGGCCAGGGCCAGCAAGCCCAGGGCGGCAAGGTCGCCGCCCGCCCCGCCGCCTCGAGCGAGACCGATCCCGGCTTGATCGAGCTCGCCTGGCAGCGAAACTGCGCCACCTGCCACGGCGCGACCGGCCGCGGCGACGGCCCACAAGGTCCGATGGTCCGCGCCCCCGACCTCACGGACGCGGCATGGCAGGACCGGGTGGCCGACGGGCAGATGGTGGAGGTGATCAGGAAGGGCAAGAACAGGATGCCCCCGTTCGATCTCCCGCAGCCGGTGATCGACGGCCTGGTGAAGCGGATCCGGGCCCAGCGCGCCCGCTGAGGCGCGCGGCGGCGCCTCGCGCTCGGTCGCCGGCGGCCGCCCCGGCCGTGATGCCGCGAGCGCGCCGGCCCAGCAGGGTACCGGCCGCGCGCGGCCAGCAGATTGACAGCCCTCGTGGACCCGGCCACGTTGCCCCGGACCACGACGTGACCGACCCCCCGATGCCCGCCACCTCGCAGGAAGCTCTCCACCCGGCCCCGGACCACCCAGCCCCGGATCGGCGACGGGCGGAGCCGGCCGAGCGGCCGCCCTGGATGCGACGCTTCGCCCCCCTGATCCTCCTCGCGGGAGCGCTGCTCGCCGGGAGCACGTTCCTCAAGAGCCTGCCGGAAGAACGAGAGATCGAGCTGCGGCTGGAGGACGCGGCGAGCGTCGTGCACCTCGACGTAACGTGGACGGATCCATCGTCGGGCGATGGCGCGACGGACGCGACGCCGATCCACGGCAGCTCGTGGAATTTCGCCGAGGGGACCGCGCCCAGGTCGGTTCTCACCCGGGTGCGGCTCCCGGACGGCCTCTACAACCTCGAGATCGCGGTCGACAGGACGCGCGGGCGCGACACCACGCGCCGGGCCGTCACCCTCGGGGACTCGACCCGAATCACGTTCCCCGTGCGCTGAGCCGCGGGCCTGGCCTCCTGCCAGCGCCGGCTCGACCGAGACACCGGCGCTCCGGGGCGAACGCGGCCCCGTTCGCCGATCGCCCTGCCGCGCCCCCGCTCCCCCTCCATCTGCGGTCGGCCGGTTCACGCGACCGTTGACTCCCGGAAGCTGACAAGCCAGGCACTGCCGCGAGTTGGAGGCGTGTCCCTGAGGCGTCACCTCGCGTCCCGGGGACCGCGCTCCACCGGTGAGACAGCGGCTTCGATTCTGTCAACAAAGTGTTGTTTTCGTTCGATTATTTCTGTATCCAGCGGCGGCGGCACGGTCGGGAACGAAATGTGAGAACGAATTCGCTTGATGAATTCCCCAGGAAACCGCTACTTCTTGGCCCGCAGCAGCAGGGCGTGGCACCTTATCCTACAACCACTTACACGCTCTGACCGGGACGACCGTGATGCATCGAGGCGCCCCCCCGGCGGGAGCGTACATGCGACCTGTACAGTGTCGCTGGAAGCGGAGAAGGAGAACCGATGAGGATCACCCCGTGGTATCTGGCTGCGCTCGCCCCGTTCGCCGCCATTGGTTGCAGCGGTGCCTACCTTGGCCACGCCGCCGTGGTTGCGCTGACGATCGGCATCTTCCTCGGGACCCTTTCGCTCGGCCGCGCCCCGAGCTCCCCTACCCCGCCGAGCGCCCCTGTCTCCTGACTTTCTCACCCAGCCACCGCCTGCTTCACTGCGAAGCGAACCTTTCCCAAGCGTTCTACAGCCCTGGCGCTTACGCTCGGGGACCGTGAGGTCATGACGCACGACGCCTCCGTCGGCCGGCTCAAGCGACTCGAAGAGTTCACGCTCATGGACCTGGAGTCCGTGCACCTCATCCTGCGCGGCGAATCGGTCATCGACTGGCGACGGCTCAACCTCGAGAGCGAGCAGGCCGCGCGCGAGCTCCTGCTCTCGCAGGAGTTCCGGCCCGACGAGCCCGGGGACCGCGCCCATCTGGAGAGCGTCAAGAACGAGGCGATCGCCTACCTGCGCCGCCACTTCGAGTTCCCGATCCCGAGCCCGGTGGCGCGCGCGTCGGTCGAGGACATCCTCCTGCTCGCCTCGGGCAAGGGTCACCGCCAGCTCTGCGCCTGCACGATCCTCAAGGCGATGCACATCATCCATCACCTTGCCGGGCGCGAGCTCCTCTTCTCGATCCCGATGTCCGACCAGGACGTCTTCCACCTCGTCGAGGAGAAGGTGTACCGGGTGATCGGCGGCATGCTCGCGGCGGGCTTCCCGATCACCGAGTTCATCGGCGGGCGGAAGAACAAGGACTCGCTCTACACGAAGCTCCTGTCGAAGTCCGACACGACCGCGGCGGCCATCTACGACAAGCTCCGCTTCCGGATCGTCTGCCGCACCGTGGACGATCTGCTGCCGGTCCTGCTGTACCTGTCCGAGCGTCTGTTCCCGTTCAACTACGTCGTGCCCGGCGAGAGCACCAACACGATCCTGCGCTTCCGGAGCTTCTGCGAGGCGCGGCCGTACCTGCGACCGAAGCTCGACGCGTTCCAGACCGACGTCGACGACGGGCTGGTGGCGGGGGACAACAGCTTCAGCGATCGGAGCTACCGGGTGATCCACTTCGTCGTGGACCTGCCGGTGCGCCTCCCCTCCGAGATCCTCGACATGGCGCCGCCCGCGGCCTGGGCGCTCGGGCCGATCATCTTCGTCCTCTGCGAGTTTCAGCTGATCGACCGCGAGACCGAGGCGGCGAACGAGATCGGCGAGGCGAGCCACGCCAGGTACAAGGAGCGGCAGAAGCAGGCGGTCATGCGCCGGCTCAAGCTCGGCCTGCGCTCCACCCGCGACCCGCTGACCGGCGGACCCAAGCGGGACCGCTGACCCTGGCCGCCGCAGCCGCGGCAGGTGCGGCAGCCGCCGCGGACGCGGCAGGTGCGGCAGCCGTCGCGGACGCGGCGGCCGCCGAGCGGGCGCGGGCGCCGCTGCGGCACCGGGAGCAGTCGGTCTGTCGGAGGTGGGCCGCCAGGCGGGCGGCCTGGACATCCGCAGGCGGCGCGCGGACGAGAGGACGAGCCTCCTCGACGGCGCCGCCGGGCGTACGGGCTCAGATGCGGCTCTTCAGCGCGTCGCGATCGAGGACGACGATCCGGCGGCGATCGATCTCGATCACCCCCTTGCGCCGGAGGTCGCCCAGGGTGAGCGTGACGGTCTCGCGCGTCGAGCCGATCATGCTCGCCATCTCCTGATGGGTGAACGGCGCGGAGATGAGGACCCGGCGCGGATCGGGGATGCCCCAGCGCGTCGCGGCCTTGAGCAGGAACTCACAGAGCCGGGCCTCCACGTTGCGGAAGAGCATCGAGGCCAGGCGCTCCTCGGTGTCGGTATGTCGCTCGACCAGGGTGGTCACGATGGCGGCGGCGAAGTTGGCGTCGCTCGCCATCAGGCTCCGCACCGTCGCGAGGGGAACGATGAGCGCCTCGACGTCCTCCGTCGCGATCGCGCTCTCCCGGTGGGCGGTGACACCGCCGAGCGCGGCCTCGCCGAGCACGTCGCCGGCCCCCCTGTAGCCGAGCGACAGGCTGCGCCCGTCGCTCATCCCCCGGACCAGCCGGACTCTGCCAAGGCTGAGCATCGCGAGGCCGGTCGCCGCGTCGCCCTGCGTCACCAGGTGGCGCCCTTTCGCAACGCGTTGAATCGTCCCCCCGTCGGCCAGCGCCGCCTGCGTGGCCGGGGATGCCGCGTTGCCGATCGCGCCGCGCCGGACAACCCGACGTTTGCGCGAATCGAGGTCGAGTCCACCGTCGTTCCCGAGCGCGCCAGGCTGAACCCTGACGCTCCGTGCCATCGCATCCTTACCCATCATCATCGCGGCTGCTCCTGCGGTTTGCGGTGTTGCGGTCCGGCTGTCCCCGGGAGGCCCCCGCCGGCCGGGCGGTCCCGAACTGTGCCGGCACCTCCCACTTGCGTTGACATCTCGGATACGCGGCCCGTACCTTTCGGTCTGAGCCGGGCACGCCCCGTGAATAAACCCCTGCACGGGGGAGCCAGTTCGACCGCTCCTCCAGCTACGGACGTTGGATGCGCCTCTTTAGCGGCAAAATTACTCCTCTCACAGAAGAAATCGTCCGCGCGCTCGTGGACAATCGCGATATCGAGTGCGAATCGAAAAAAGAGGTCGCGCTCGACATCGAGTCGGTGTTCACGAGCTACCTGCAAGCCGAGCGGGAAGCGACCGAGCGGGCGAAAGAGATCCTCCAGGCACGCGGGCTCCCCCAGGGCGAGTTCAACCGGGTCAAGCGCCTGGCCGCGGAGCAGAAGGGAATCAAGACAGGCGAGGAAACCATGGATTATCTCCTCGACCAGCTGCTCGAGATGCTGATGCACTCGAACAACGTCGAGGAGGTCTTCGTCGAGGACCACGACCTGCGGCGCCGGATTAGGCCCATCCTCCGGAAATACCTCGAAATGGACGAGGCGCTCGACACGGAGGTGCGGGGCAAGCTCCGCCACGTGCAGGAAGGGTCCCGCACCTGGGAGATCGAGTACCAGCGGGTGATGGGCGAGATCCAGCGACGGAAGGGGCTGGTGTAGCCCGCCGCGCGGCTACGGGCGGGCGAGCCAGGCGGCGCCCTGCCCAGGGCGCCTGCTTCGTCCATGGCGACCTGCCGCCCCGGCGTCCGGGCAGCGCCGCGCGGGCCTCGCGTCGGCGCTCGCGTCGGACAGAAAGGCCGCCGGCGCCGTCCAGCGCCCCGCTCCGGCATGTTCGGCCTGCCAGATCGGCCTCCGTCGTGGTACCGGATGGGACATCATGAGCTGGATTCCGAAGGTCGAGGCGAAGCGGCACTTCTGTCATAAATGCAAGAACGAGCTCATCTTCGAGGTGAAGCTCCAGCGTGCGGACACCTGCCCCCACTGCGGTGTCGACCTCCACTGCTGCAGGAACTGCGAGAACTGGGACCCCGCCGCTCACAACCAGTGCAAGGAGCACATCGCCGAGTACATCCCGGACCGGGAAAGGGCGAACTATTGTACTTTCTTCACGTTCAAGAACGGCGTACCTGAGGACAACTCGAAGCGGATCGCGGACGCCCGTTCCAAGCTCGACAACCTTTTCAAGAAGAAGTAGGCGCACGCCGGCGGAGCCCCCACATGTCCACGCCTCGCTACTTGATCACCGGCGGTGCCGGTTTCATCGGAAGCAACCTCGTCGCGGCGCTGACGGCCGCCGGGGAGCGGGTCCGCGTCCTCGATAACCTGGTCACGGGCCGGTGGGAGCACCTCGACGGGCTCCCGCACCAGTCGCTGATCGAGCGCGTCACCGGGGACATCCGGGACGCGTCCGCGGTCGCGGCGGCGGCGGAGGGCGTCGAGGTGATCTTCCACCAGGCCGCGCTCGGCTCGGTCCCGCGCAGCGTCGAGACGCCGGTCGAGGCGGACGCCGTCAACGTCGGCGGCACGGTCACCGTGCTCGACGTGGCGCGCCGGCAGGGCGTGCGCCGGGTGCTCTTCGCGGCCTCGTCGAGCGCGTACGGCGAGACGCCCGCCCTCCCGAAGCACGAGGGCATGGAGCCGATGCCGCTGTCGCCCTACGCGGTCACGAAGCTCGCCTGCGAGCACTACATGAAGGTCTTCGCGGACATCTACGGCATCGAGACCCTGAGCCTGCGCTACTTCAACGTGTTCGGGCCGAACCAGACGCCGGACGGCGCCTACGCCGCGGCGATCCCGCGCTTCATCGACGCGGCCCTGCAGGACCGGCCGATCCCGATCTTCGGCGACGGCGAGCAGACGCGCGACTTCTGCTACATCGAGAACACCGTCGCCGCGAACCTGCTCGGCGCGACGTCCTCGAAGCGGTTCAGGGGCGAGATCATCAACATCGCCGGCGGGCGCAGGATCGCGCTGAACGAGCTCTGCAAGGAGATCTCGCGGGCGCTCGGGCGCGACATCGCCGTCGAGCACCTGCCCCCCCGCGCCGGGGACATCCGCCACTCGCTGGCCGACGTCTCGCGAGCTGCCGAGCTCATCGGGTACGAGCCCCGCGTGCGCTGGGAGGACGGCATCGCGCCCACGGTCACGTACCTGCGGACGCTCCGCGAGGAGGGCCCCGCGGCCGCCTCGGCGACGCTCACCTCGGGCAAGGTTCCGCTGCCCAGCTCCCGAGGGGCGGCGGACACCGGGCACCAGGCGAGCTAGGTCGAGCGAGGCGGCGCGTGCGGAGCATGACCGGCTTCGGGCTCGGTGACGCTTCGCTCACCGAGGGGCGTGTCGTCGCCGAGATCCGCTCGGTGAACCAGCGCTTCCTCGACGTGCGCGCGCGGCTGCCGCGCGAGCTCGTCGATCTGACGATGTTCGCCGAGCAGGTCGCGCGCGAGCGGCTGCGCCGCGGGCGCATCGAGATCGTCGTGCGCACCGAGGGGGCGGTGCTGGCCCCGAGCGCGCTCGACAAATCGAAGGCGCGCGCGGCGTTCCGCGCGCTCGCCGAGCTGCGCGACGAGCTCGCGCCGGGCGCCGAGGTGCCCCTGTCGCTGCTCTGCGCCGTGCCGGACCTCTTCGCCCCCGTGACCGGCCACGAGATCGCGGCGGTCCGCGGCGCGCTCAAGCTCGCGATCGAGCGGGCGATCGACGCGATGGAGGGCATGTGCCTCCGCGAGGGCGAGGCGCTCGCCAGCGACATGCGCGGCCGCGTGGCGACGCTCCGCGCGCTCGCGTCCGAGGTGGTGGCGCGCGCGGACGAGGCGCGGGAGGCGCTCAGGCGGCGCCTGCGGGAGCGGGTCGAGCGGCTGCTCCAGGGGGTCGACGCCGGCTTCGAGGCGACGCGGATCGAGGCGGAGGTGATGCTGCTCGCCGAGCGCAGCGACATCACCGAGGAGATCACCCGGCTGCGGAGCCACCTCGACCAGTTCGGCGGGGCGCTTTCGGCGCCCGGGAGCGATCCCTGCGGAAGGAGGCTCGACTTCCTGCTTCAGGAGATGGTACGCGAGGCGAACACCCTGGGCTCCAAGGCGCAGGACGCCGCCATCTCCCAGCACGTCGTGGCGATGAAGGTGGAGCTCGAACGCCTGCGGGAGCAGGTCCAGAACATCGAGTGACAGGAGAGCATGTCGACCGACGCACTCAGTGACGACTTCCTCCTCCTCATCGTGTCTTCCCCGTCCGGCGCGGGGAAGACGACGCTCTGCGGGAGGCTGCGCAGCGAGTTCCCCGACCTGCGCTTCTCGGTCTCCCACACGACGCGGCGGCCTCGCCCGAACGAGGTGGACGGCCGCGAGTACCACTTCGTCGACCCGAGCACGTTCGAGCAGATGATCCGCATCGGCGCGTTCGCCGAGTGGGCCCGGGTGCACGATCACCTCTACGGCACGAGCCTGAAGGAGATCGAGATCGCCCGCGCCACGGCGCGCGGCGTCCTCTTCGACATCGATCATCAGGGCGCGCGGCAGATCAAGGCGAGCCTCCCCGAGGCGGTCGCCGTGTTCATCCTGCCGCCGTCCCTGGCCGAGCTCGAGCGGCGCCTGCGCGGGCGCGGCACCGAGGACGAGCCCACGACGCTCCGCCGCCTCCGCAACGCGAAGGGGGAGATCGAGCATTACGGCTTCTTCGATTACGTGATCGTGAACGACGAGGTGGACCGCGCCTACGAGCAGCTGCGCTCCCTCGTCTTCGCGGAGCGGTGCCGCCGCCAGCGGCGCGCGCTCCTGTGCGAGCGGCTGCTCGCCGAGCGGAGGTTCGAGCGATGAGCGACGGCGGACGACGCGACGTGCTCGCCATCATCGGCGGCAGCGGCCTCTACGAGATGGGGTGGCTGGAGGGCGTCGAGGAGGTCTCGGTGTCCACGCCGTTCGGCCTGCCGAGCGACGTGGTGCTCCGCGGCCACGTCAAGGGCGGCGACGCGACGGTCCTCTTCCTGCCGCGCCACGGCCGCGGGCACCGCTTCTCACCGTCGACCATCAACTACCGCGCGAACATCTGCGCGCTGAAGATGCTCGGCGCCACGCACGTGCTCAGCGTCAGCGCCGTGGGCTCGATGCGCGAGGAGATCGCGCCCGGCGACCTCGTCGTCGTCGATCAGTTCATCGATCTCACGAAGCGCCGGGCCTCGACGTTCTTCGACGACGGCGTGGTCGCGCACATCCCGTTCGCCGATCCGGTGTGCCCCATCCTGGCGACGGCCGTCCACGAGGCCGCGCTCACCACCACCGCGCGCGTCCACCGCGGCGGCACGTACGTCTGCATCGAGGGGCCTCAGTTCTCGACGCGGGCCGAGAGCCTCATGTACCGGGCGTTCGGCGCGCACGTCATCGGGATGACCAACATGCCCGAGGCGAAGCTCGCGCGCGAGGCGGAGCTCCCCTACGCCACGCTCGCGCTGACGACCGATTTCGACTGCTGGCACGTGACGGAGGAGGCGGTGAACGTCGAGGCGGTCATCGCCGTGCTGAACCGCAACATCGTGCACGCGCGGAACGTGGCGCGGGCGCTCGCCCACGGCCTGCCCGACGTGTCGCGGAGCCCCGCGCGCAGCGCGCTGCGCAACGCCGTCATGACGTCGCCGGGCGCGACCTCGCCCGACGCGCAGGCGCGGCTCGAGTGGCTCCTCGGCCCGCGGCCGAAGGCCGACTGACCGCCCCGCCCTGCCCGGCGCGCCCGCCCAGGGCTGCCGGGCGGCCTGCCTCCCGGTCCGACGGACGGCCGCGGCCCCGTTCTGCTCGGCCTGCGATGATGGCCGCGTTGCAGAAACGATGCGCGCCGCTAGCGGCTACGCGGAAACCCCGCTAAGAGGCGCCTGTGACGACCTCATCCGCGATTCTCATCATCGGCTCGATGGCCTTCGACGACCTCGAGCTCCCCTCCGGCAGCGCCAAGGACGTCGTGGGTGGCTCGGCCACCTATGCGTCGTTCGCGGCCTCCTGCTTCACCCCGGTGCGCACCGTCGCCGTGGTCGGCGACGATTTCCCCGAGGAGACGCTCGCGGCGATGCGCGCCAGGGGCATCGCCGTCGATGGCGTCGAGCGCGCGCCGGGCAAGACGTTCCGCTGGGCCGGGCGCTATGACGAGGATCTCATCCATCGCACGACCCTGGACACGCAGCTCAACGTGTTCGCGTCGTTCGCGCCGAAGCTGCCCGAGGCGTACCGCGATACGCCCTTCGTCCTGCTCGGCAACATCCACCCCGCGCTCCAGCTCGACGTGCTCGAGCAGGTCCGGTCGCCGCGCTTCGTGCTCGCCGACACCATGAACTTCTGGATCGAGGGCGAGCCGAAGGCGGTCGCGGCGATGCTGCGCCGCATCGACACGCTCGTGGTCAACGACGAGGAGGCGCGCCAGCTCTCGGGCAAGTACAATATCCGCCGCGCCGCCAAGGAGATCCTGTCCCGCGGCCCGCGCCGCCTGATCATCAAGCGCGGCGAGCACGGGGCGCTGCTCTTCGATGAGGACGGCGTGTTCGCCGCCCCCGGCTTCCCGCTCGAGGACGTCATCGATCCGACGGGCGCCGGCGACGCCTTCGCCGGCGGGCTCATCGGGTACCTCGCGTGCCAGCCGGAGATCACGCCGCTCGCGCTCCGTCGCGGGATGCTGCACGCCACGGCGACCGCCTCGTTCTGCGTCGAGGCGGTGGGCACGCGGCGGATCGCGGCGGTGACCCGGGCCGACATCGCGGCGCGGCTGAGCGAGATCCGGGCGCTGTACGAGTTCGGCGCGAGCTCCATGTGAGGCCGGCCGCGGGGGGAGCTGGTCGAGAGCCTGCCGGGGTGGTCGCGCTTCACCTTCCGGCGCATAGCCGTGCTAGACGAACGTCAAAGAGAACATGAACCTCACGACCCGAACACTCGCAGGCATTGCCTTGCTGGCACCCCTCGTCGTCGGCTGCGCGGCCCGCACGGCGCCGTTCGACGAGATGGACAAGGCGCAGGTGACGGTGCTCCGCCTCCAGGGGCAGGAGCCCACACCGGTGCCCACGACGGCGGCCCAGACCCCGGCCCTGATTCCGGGGCTCCCGCCCGAGCTGCAGCAGATGGGACAGGCAGCCCTCCAGGGGCTGCAGCAGGTGTTGCCCGGGGTCATCCCGCCCGGCCTCATCCCTGGACAGACCGCGGCGCCGGCGGTGATCCCGGCCCAGCCCCGCTTCAAGAACTTCGTCATCCTCAGCCAGCGCCAGCTCACGAGCGACGAGGTCGATGAGGAGCTCAAGGAGCAGATCCTCGACGTCTTCGGCGACGAGGACAGCTTCTCCGCCGACCGCAGCAACTGCTTCTATCCCGGCCTCGGGATCTCCATGCTGCGGCCGGGCAACCCCACGCCCGTCGACCTGCTCGTCTCCCTCTCGTGCAATCAGGCCATGGGCGACGGCTTCCGCTGGCCGTACCCGGTCAACGGGTTCACGTCCGAGACCCACCAGAAGCTCACCAAGATCTACGAGAAGCTGTGGGGGCCGGTCCCGCCTGGCGCGTGATCGCGATCGTCCGGCGTTGACAGGACGCCAGCGGCCCGCTCGCGTGTGAATGGCATCACATGGCGCTACCGCGGGGCCCGGATGCTAGACTCGATCGAGCGTTTCGAGGTCCCCGCGTTTCAACCAGGAGCGCACCGCCATCGCCATGACGCCTCACCCCCAGCTGTTGCCGGGAAAGGAGCTCGGGCAGTACGAGCTCCTCCTGCCGATCGCGCAGGGGGGAATGGCCACGGTGTGGGCCGCGCGCCGCAAGGGGCTCCGCGGCTTCCAGAAGACGGTCGCCATCAAGACGATGCTGCCGTCGCTCTCGGACGACACCCAGTTCGAGGCGATGTTCCTCGAGGAGGCGAGGCTGGCGTCGGGGATCCACCACCCCAACGTCGCCGAGATCCTCGACCTCGGCGAGCAGGACGACATCCTCTACATCGTGATGGAGTGGGTCGACGGCGAGGCGCTGTCGGTCATCGCGAGGGCGGCGAGCAAGCGCGACGTCGTCATCCCGCTGCGCATCCTGCTCCGCATCCTCGGCCAGGCTTGCCTCGGGTTGCACGCCGCGCACGAGCTCCGGGATCCGCTGAACGACGATCAGCTGCTCGGGCTCGTGCACCGCGACGTGTCGCCCCAGAACATCCTCGTGACGTACGACGGCCACGTGAAGCTCGTGGACTTCGGCGTCGCCAAGGCCACGAACCGGGCGCGCAACGACACGACCGCGGGGCAGATCAAGGGCAAGGTGCCGTACATGTCCCCGGAGCAGGCGCGCGGCGACCGGCTCGATCGGCGCACCGACATCTTCGCGATGGGGATCGTGCTCTACAAGCTCACGACGGGCGCGCACCCCTTCGCCGCGGAGAACGACCTCCTCACGCTGAGTCAGATCATCTCCCGGCCGGCGCTGTCGCCGCGCCTGAGCGACCCGGACTACCCGCCCGATCTGGAGCACGTCGTGATGACCTGCCTGCAGAAGGACCCGGCCAGGCGCTATCAGACGATGCTCGAGCTGGCGAGCGCGGTGCAGGCCGTGCTCGCGAAGGAGCCGCTGGTGGCGGACCACGAGGTCGGGGTGTTCGTGCGCGAGCTCCTAGGGGACCGCAACCAGCGGCGGCGCGCTGCGCTGCGCGATACGGTCCGCATGCTGGACGAGCGGGCCTCCATCGCGCCGCAGGTGGTGCTCGTTCGCGACAGCATCAGCGAGCTCTTCTTCACGCAGCTCCCCTCCGGCCTCCCGAACGCGCAAGACCTCGCGCCCCGACCGAGCGCGCCCTCGATCGCGTCCGGGGTGCTGCCCGAGGCGCGGCCGCAGAGCTCGCCGGGCCGGGCGACATCGCTCGATCCGATCGAGGTCCCCGCGGCGCGGCGCCGCGCTGGGACCGCGCTCGTGGCGGCCCTGTCGTTCGCGCTCGTCGCGGCGCTGGGCGGAGCGCTGCTCTGGCTCCGGCAGCCGGCGCCGCAGCGGCCGTCCGAGCAGACCATGAGGGTCGCGCGCACCGGGGGGCCGACGGCGGCCGCGTCCGCGACCGACGCGCCCGCGGAGTCGCCCGGCGCCGCCCCTCTCCCGACGAGCAGCGCCGGCGTCGCGCAGGCGGGCGCGAGCGACGCCGCTGCCCCCGAGGAGCGCGGCGCGAGCGCTCCGGCCCACACGGGTGAGGGCGCGCCGGCATCCGCCACGCCGCCGGGCGCCGCGACGCCGGGCGCCGCGACGCGGGGCGCGACGGCCGCCGGCGCGGGCCCTCGGACCCAGCGAAGGACAACCCCGGCCAAGCCCCCCTCGACGCAGTGGGTCCCCACCGTGATCAACCCCGGGTTCTGAGCGACCGCAGGGCGCGGCAGCTCCGCGACGCGCTGCTCCTGGCGGCGAGCCTCGGCGTCGTCGGCGGCGTCCTGCTGTTGCGCCGGAGCGAGGAGCTCAGCGCTTCGCCCGCCCCGGCGTCGGCGAGCGCGCCCGCGGTGTCGTCACCGGGGCTCGAGGGCGGAGAGCCCGAGCCCGCGGCGCCCGAGGCCCACGCGGCGTGCGACTTCGCGGACCAGGGCTTCGGCGACTACGAACGCTGGCGGCCGCTCCCGCTGGGCAGGCTGCTCGTCCCGCCGGCGCGCGCGATCGGCGCGGACGGCGGCTATGATCTCCTCCTTCACTTCCACGGCGCGGAGCCCGCGCGGAAGGTGCTTGCGCCCAGGAACCTCGATCTGGTCGTCGCTGGGGTCGACCTGGGGACCCGCTCGAGCGAGTACGCGCGCGCCCTCGACGGCGACCGCTGGGACGCGTTGCTCCAGGCGATCGACCGCGAGGTCGCGAGCGCCGCCGGGATCGCGGGCGCGCACGCGCGCCGCCTGCTGCTGTCGTCCTGGAGCGCTGGCTCCGGCGCGGTCGGCCGGGTCATCGAGCGCGGGAGCCGGCCTGTCGATGCGCTGCTCCTCCTCGACGCGCTCCATGGAAACTATATGCCGGGGCAGACGTCGCTCGTCCCCGGGCAGCTCGCCCCGTACGTCGCCCTGGCCAGGGCCGCCACGCGCGGCGCGCCGCTCTTCTACCTGACGCACACGGAGATCCCGGCGCGCGGCCACGCGTCCACGGAGGAGACGGCCACGTTCCTGCTGAACGAGATCGGAGCGAGCCCCGTCGCGGTGACCGCCGGCGGCGACGGCACGCCCGCCGGCACCTTGGGCAGCGGCACGGATGCGCCGGCAGGCGCGCTGCGGCTCACCCGGATGTACGACGGGGGCAGCCTCTACGTACGCGGCTATGCCGGGACGGGCCCCGACGGCCGCTGCGCGCAGCTAGGGCTGCTCCCCGCCATCCTGACGGAGCACGTGCTCCCGGCGCTCGGCCGCTGAGCCGCGCCGCATGCCTCGCGCGACGCGCCCCCGCATCCAGCCGCGCGGGGCGCGGGCGGCGCGCCGGCGGGCGCCGCCGCTCAGTACGACTTCGCGAACACCACGCGCTGCGGGCTCGGCTTGCCGGTGAAGATGCACCGCCCCTCGCCGGCCACCGCGTCGGCCCACGGCGCCCCGTCGAACCCGCCGGTCGGGATGCAGCGGATGGTCACCTTGTAGGCGTTCTTCACCTCCGCCTCGATCTCGGGATCGCCGGACCAGTGCGCCAGCGCGAAGCCCCCTTGCGCCTCCTTGTCCCCCTTCGACGCGAAGAAGGCGTCGAAGTCGGCGCGATCGTTGATGACGTGCGTGTTCGCGTCGCGCATCGCGAGCGCGCGCGCGTAGAGCGCCGCCTGGATGTCGCCGAGGATCTCGGTGATGCGCCCCACGAGCTCCCCGCGCGCCATGCTCGACTTGTCCTTCGGCGGGCGATCCCGGCGCGCGACCATCGCCACGCCGCTGTCGACGTCGCGCGGCCCGATCTCGATCCGGAGCGGGATCCCCTTCTTGACCCACTCCCACTGCTTGTCGCCGCCGCGGATGTCGCGCCGGTCGATCTCGACCTCGATCCGTCGCTCCCCGAAGCGCTGCGCCCGGAGCTCCTTCGCGAGCCCGTCGATGTACTCGTCGACCTTGGCGCGCGTGTCCTCGCCCCGGTAAACGGGCAGGATCACGACGTGCGCGGGCGCGAGGCGCGGCGGGAGCACCAGGCCGTCGTCGTCGCCGTGGGTCATGATCAGCCCGCCGACGAGGCGGGTCGACACGCCCCACGACGTCGTCCAGGCGTACTCCTCGGTCTCCTCCTTGGTCTGGAACTTGATGCCGCTCGCCTTCGCGAAGTTCTGCCCGAGGAAGTGGCTCGTGCCGGCCTGCAACGCCTTGCGGTCCTGCATCATCGCCTCGATCGCGTACGTGTCGACGGCGCCGGGGAAGCGCTCGCTCGCCGTCTTCGGCCCCTCGAGGACCGGCATCGCCAGGAAGTCGCGCGCGAAGGTCGAGTAGACGCCGAGCATGCGCAGCGTCTCCTCGCGCGCCTCGTCCGCGGTCGCGTGCGCGGTGTGCCCCTCCTGCCACAGGAACTCCGCCGTCCGCAGGAACAGGCGCGTCCGCAGCTCCCAGCGCACGACGTTCGCCCACTGGTTGATCAGAAGCGGCAGATCCCGGTAGCTCTGGACCCAGCTCGCGAACGCCGCGCCGATGATCGTCTCGGAGGTGGGGCGCACGATGAGCGGCTCCTCCAGCCGGGCCTGGGGGTCGGGGATGAGCCCGCCGCCCGGGCCGGCCACGAGCCGGTGGTGCGTGACCACGGCGCACTCCTTCGCGAACCCCTCGACGTGCTCCGCTTCCTTCTCGAGGAACGACTTCGGGATGAACAACGGGAAGTAGGCGTTCTTGTGCCCGGTCGCCTTGAACATGCCGTCGAGCTCGCGCTGGATGTTCTCCCAGATCGCGTAGCCCCACGGCTTGATCACCATGCAGCCACGGACCGGGGAGGTCTCCGCGAGGTCGGCCGCGCGCACGACCTGCTGGTACCACTCCGGGTAGTCCTCGTTGCGCGTGGGCGTGATGGCGGTCTTCGGCGCTTCGTTCTTGGCCACGGTGTCTGCTCTCCTCGATGGGCGGCGTCCGGCGAGGCCGCCGGCGCCCCACGGCGGGCGCCCGGCCGGCGCCGGCCCCGCGGCGGGGCTGCACGCGCGACGTATCAGGAGCGCGGCAAGGTGTCGAGCGCAGCGGTCCGGCCCGGCGCCCCCGCCAGCGCCCCGGTCGGCGGGGGCGCGCCTCGCGCCGTTCCGGCCGCATGCCCGGCCGGCTTCGCGGCGACGCGCGGTCATGGTACGCGCAGGGGAACGACGTGAAACACGTCATCCTCACGCACGGCGGGGTGACCTCCCCGCAAAGCCACGCGGACAGCTGCGCCGCGGCCGCCGACGATGCCCTCGCCGTGCTGAACGCCGGCGGAGAGGCGCTCGGGGCCGCGATCGCGGCGGTCGCGCGCCTGGAGGACGACCCGCGCTTCAACGCCGGGACGGGCTCGAACCTCCGCCTGGACGGGCGGACGATCGAGATGGATGCCGCCGTGATGGCCAGCGACGGGCGGTTCGGCGCCGTCGCGTCCATCGAGCGGGTGAAGAACCCCGTCCTCGTCGCCGCGAAGGTGCTGGAGACGCCGCACCTGCTCCTCGCCGGCGTCGGGGCGACCGCCTTCGCGCGTCGGCTCGGGTTCGACGACCACGATCCGGTCACCGAGGGGGCGCGGGAGAAGCACGCCCGCGCCCTCGCCGCGCTGGGCGGCAACGGGGACGGCGATTTCTCGAGCGACGCGGCGCGGTTCCATGCGCTCACCGCGAAGCGGTTCTGGAACTTCGACGCCGAGCCGCTCGAGTGCGACACCGTCGGCGCCGTCGTGCGCGACGCGCACGGCCGCTTCGCCGCCGCGGCGTCCACCGGCGGCTCGACCTACATGCTGCGCGGCCGCGTCGGCGACGTGCCGCTCCTCGGCGCGGGGATCTACGCGGGCCCGCACGGCGCCGTGGCGGCGACCGGGATCGGCGAGGAGATCGCGCGCCGCTTCCTCGCGCGCACGGTCTACGACTGGCTCGCCGACGGCGTCGCGCCCGCGCGCGCGGCCCAGCGCGGCGTCGCCATGTTCCCCGACGTGCTCGCGATCGGCGTGCTGGTCGTCGGGAGGACGGGCCAGGCGGTCGCGTCGAACCGCACCATGGCGAGCGCGCAGCTCGTGGGCTGAGGGACCGCAGACGATGCACAGCAGAGACCCTGACGCGATCGTGGTGGGAGCGGGGCCGAACGGCCTCACGGCGGCGGCGTACCTCGCCCGCGCGGGCCTGTCGGTGCTCGTGCTGGAGGCCGAGCAGGAGCCGGGCGGCGCCGTGCGCACGCGCGAGGTGACGCTCCCGGGCTTCCGCCACGACCTGGGCGCGGCGTTCTTCCCCTTCGGGCAGACGAGCCCCGCGCTGCTGCCGCTCGACCTGCCGGGCGCGGGCCTCGTGTGGCGCCACGCGCCGATCGACAGCGCCCACCCGGCGCCCGACGGGACGTGCGCGTCGATCGCGCGCGACGTCGAGGCGACGGCGCGGTCGCTCGGCGAGGACGACGGCCCCACCTGGCGCCGGATCGCCGGGTGGCACGCGCGCACGCGCGAGCGGATGCTGGACGCGCTCCTCTCCACGCCGCCCGCGCTCGGCGCGATGCTGCGCTTCGGTCCGCTCAACCTGCTCCGCCTCGCGCAGGTGGTCCTCTCGAGCGGCCGCGGCTTCGCGACGCGCACCTTCCGGACCGAGGCGGCCCGGCGCGTGGTCCCCGGCCTCGCCCTCCACACGGACGTGGGCCCGGAGGATCCCTGCGGGGCCATCGTGGGGTTCATGCTCACCCTGCTCGCATCGAGCGGCGGCTTCGCGGTGCCCGAGGGTGGCGCCGGCGCGATCACGCGCGCCCTGCTCCGGCGCGTCGAGGAGGGCGGGGGCGGCGTCCGTTGCGGCGCCCGGGTCGAGCAGATCCTCGTCCGAGAGGGGCGCGCGGTCGCGGTCCGGCTCGCGGGCGGCGAGGAGATCAGCGCCCGTCGCGCGATCGTCGCCGATCTCGCCGCGCCGACGCTCTACCTCCGCCTGCTCGACGCGGGGGTCGTCCCGGCCCGGATACAGCGCGCCATGCGCCGGTTCCGCCAGGGGTTCGGCACCTTCAAGATGGACTGGGCGCTCGACGGGCCGGTCCCCTGGTCGCACGAGGACGCCGCGCGCGCCGCGGTCGTGCACGCGGGCGACAGCCTCGACGATCTGGCCGCGTTCACGCGGCAGGTGCGGGCGGGCGCGCTCCCCGATCATCCGTACCTCGTGATCGGACAGCAGTCGCTGGTCGATCCCACCCGCGCGCCGGCGGGGCGCCACACCCTCTGGGCCTACTCGCGCGTCCCCTCCTCCATCGACGGCGGCTGGGCGGCCTCGCGCGAGCGCTTCGCCGATCGCGTCGAGGCGCGGCTCGAGGAGCTCGCCCCGGGCTTCCGGCGGCGGATCCTCGCGCGGGCGATCTGGTCGCCGGACGATCTCGAGGCGATGGACGCGAACCTCCTCGGCGGCGATCTCGGCGGAGGCTCCGCCGACATCCGGCATCAGCTCTTCTTCCGGCCGGTGTTCCCCTATTTCCGCTACCGGACGCCGGTCCGAGGCCTGTACCTGGGCTCGTCCTACGCGCACCCGGGCGCCGGGGTCCACGGCGCGTGCGGGCGCAACGCCGCGCTGGCGGTGCTGGAGGACGAAGGCTGAGCCGCGGGCCCGTCGCCGCTCCTGGCCGCCGCCTCGCGGCGAGCGCCCCTATTTCGAGCGCGACGGCGGGCCGTCCCGGTAGTCGGACCGCTTCAGCCCGTG
Source organism: Sorangium cellulosum (assembly GCF_004135735.1). GTDB lineage: Bacteria > Myxococcota_A > Polyangia > Polyangiales > Polyangiaceae > Sorangium > Sorangium cellulosum_F. The sequence continues at coordinate 4,595,210 of NZ_CP012670.1, forward strand.
GCTGGCGATCTTCTCCTGGAGCGTGCGCAGCGGCATCCTGAGCCGGCGCGCCGCCATGGCCAGGTTGCCGTTGGTCGCGCGGAGCGCGTCGAGGATGATCTCGGCCTCCAGGCGATCCATCTGCGCCTTCAGCCCGATCATCGGCGCTGGTCCGGGCGTCGCGATCTCGATGGCCGGCCGCTCCGCGGGCGGCGGCGGCGTGGAGAGCTTCCGCGCCGAGAGGTTGTGGAGGCCCTCCGGCAGGTCGAGCGGCGTGATGACGCTCCCCCGCGCGATGACGACGGCGCGCTCGATGGCGCTGCGCAGCTCGCGCACGTTCCCGGGCCACGGATACTGCTCGAGCAACGCGAGCGTCTCCGGAGAGAGCGAGCGCACGTTCCGGCGGTGCACCTCGTTCGCCTGCTGGAGGAAGCGCTGGGCCAGCGGCCCGATGTCCTCCCGCCGCTCGCAGAGCGGAGGGATGCGCAGCGGCACCGCGTTGAGCCGGTAGAGGAGGTCCGGGCGAAACGTGCCCGCCTCGCACATCGCCTCGAGGTCGCGGTGCGTGGTCGCGACGATCCGCACGTCCACCTCGATCTCCCGCGTCGAGCCGACGCGGACCACGCGACGGGTGTCGAGCACGTGCAGCAGCGCCGCCTGCGAGGAGAGCGGGAGGTCGCCCACCTCGTCGAGCACCACCGTGCCCCCGGCGCACGCCTCGAAGACGCCCTCGTGCGCCTGGGTCGCGCCGGCGAACGCGCCGGCCTCGTGGCCGAAGAGCGTGCTCTCCAGGAGCTGCGCGGGCACGCCGCTGCACCCGACGCGCACCATCTGCTTCTTGTGGCGCGGTCCGGCCTCGTGGATCAGCCGCGCGAACACGTCCTTGCCCGTCCCCGTCTCGCCCTGGAGCAGCACCGGGGCGGACGAGCGCGCGAGGCGCATGGCGGTCTCGAGCACCGGCCGCATGGCGGGGCTGCGCATCACGAGCCCCTCGTCGCTGATCGCGCGCATCCCGCCAGCCGGCGTCGGCCCGCCCATCAGGCCATCGGCGCTCGGCAGCGGCGTCCGCTCCAGCGCGCCGCGAGGGGCGTCCAGCAGATCGAGGTTGAGCACCGGCAGCTCGGCGCTCGCGATCACGCGCAGCGACGCCGTGATCTCCCCGAGCATCACCTCGTCCCCCGGCTTCAAGACGCCCCGCTCGACGCGCTGCCCGCGCAGGAAGGTGCCGTTCGTCGAGCCGAGATCCTCGACGAGCACGTCGCCGCGCTGGAACGTGAAGCGCGCGTGACGGCGCGACAGGCTGCGTTCCATGATCGCGACATCGGCGGTCGGATCCCGGCCGATGACGACCCCTACGCCCTCGGTCAACCGCACCGTCTCGGTGCCGTGCCGGTGGTAGATCATGAGCAGCACGTGCGGCTGCGGCGCGCGCCCGCGGCTCAGCTCCGCGAGCGCGTCGCGGACCTGCGACATGGCGATCGGGTCGGTCTCGCTCGCGCGCGACTCGCTCCGGAGCTCGTGCGCCGCGGCGCCCTCGGCCTGCGCGGAGGGCTGCGGGGCCATCGCGGCCACGGGCGCGTCACCTTCCGCGCGCCCCCCCTCGGGCGTCGCCGGTCCGCCGACATCCGGCGAAGGGTGACTCCTCGAAACGGCCGGGCGCGAGTGATTCATTCGTTCTCTCTCATGCGTGCCCGAGGAGACCCCGGCGACGGATGCTGGCTCGCGAGCCCTGCTCGCGCTCATCCTTGATTCCATGACGATATGCCGCGGGGAGGTGATCGCGCAAGGCGCGAGCAGCCGGCCACCAGGCGCCCATGCGCTGGCCGGCCTCGGATCCTGACCAGCCTCGCGTCGCTTCAGGAGCGCGACGCCCCGCGCGCTCCCCACCCCGCGCGACACGGCGTCGCCGCGGCGATCGGCTCAGATGCGGCCCGCGACCTGCTCGCCGGCGCTGGACGAGCGAGCAGGCGACGCGGCCGGCTCCTCGGCCCGGCAGTGCGCGCCGAACCGCGTGCACGGAATGTCCTCGATGGGCGGAAGCTCGACGTAGCCGCGGTGGACGGCGATCTCGTTGAAGCAGCGCCCGAGCCAGCCCGGGATGACGAGCGCGTAGGTGCGCGCGAGCCGCCTGGGATCGTCCAGCGTGCGCAGCATGGCCTGGTAGGTGACCTCGCCATAGGTCGCCTTGAAGGCCGCCGCCTGCTCGGGGCGCGCGACCCAGTTCACGACGCCCGCGCGATCCGCCTCCGGGTGGAACTGGACCGCCTCGACGCCCGGCGCGACCTCCAGGCCGAGGATCGCCCGGCCCTTCGAGATGCCGTCACGGCTCTCGCGGGCAAGGAGCTTGCCCCCGTACGACGAGAGCCGTCCTTCATCGAGATTCACCGCCTCCCAGTTGCGGTGCTCGAACGCGAAGAGGCGGTCACCGAAGGGAGACAGCAGCGGATGCCGCTGGCCAGCAGGGGTCGTGTAGATGGGCATCACGCCGAACTTGCGATCGGCGCGCGGGACGATGTCGGCCAGCCGGAAGTGATGGACGACGAGCTCGAACGAGTAGCAGATCGCGAAGAGCGCGCGCCGGTCTCCGCCCCCCCGGATCGCCGACTCGACGACGCCATCGAGCAGGCGTGAGAAGTCGCGCGTCCAAGGCTCCCCTTCCCCATCGAATGGAGAGCCGGGCCCCCCCGACGAGAGGTACAGATCACAGGCCTCCGGGATCGGGGCGTTGGTGTCGCGGGGCGAGACCTCGACAACCTCGCAGATCATGCCCGGGTTGTGCGCCTGAACACGCTCGAAGAACGCCGCGACAATCCCGCGCAGGCAGCGCATCGCCTGGTTCACGTGGCCGTTGTTCATGTCCACGATGCACAGGCGCAGCGGCCGAAGCGACCGGCCGTTCACGACGGTATCTATCCCATCAGGTGAAGTTGGGCGCGGATTTGAGCTCATCGGGAAGTGGCAGAGCGCGGACGCAGGCCCCCGCAACTCCCCTGCATACCATCTCTCCGCCTCCACGGAAAGAAGGGTTTTCCCGGACCTGCGCTCGGCGTCATCAAAAGTCCTTCCTCGGCCCCGCGGTCCTGGGGATCCTGTGTGCGATGAAGAAACAGAATGTATCGCCGCGTGATCCTCTGACTCGCCGTGACGTGCTGACGGGGCTCGGCGCCGCGCTCGGCACCGCGACGTTCGGGTGCAACGCCGCCGAGAGCACGGCGTTTCAGGGTGACGCGGCGTCGAGCGGCGGCAGCGACGCATCCGGAGGCGCCGGCGTCGCGGGAGCGGAGGACGTCCCGGGAGGAGCGGGCAGCGCAGGACAGGTGGGAGACGGCAGGGGCGACGGCGCCGCCGCGGATCGCTGCGCGGAGACAGGCGACCTGAGCCCGGAAGAGCTGCTCGCGCCCGTCAGCACCATCGTCGTCCTGTGCATGGAGAATCGCTCGTTCGACCACTACCTCGGCTCGCTGCTGCTGAGGGAGGGCCGGCGGATCGATGGACTGACAGGGATGGAGTCGAACCGCGCGCCGGACGGGGCGCTGGTCTCGCCGTTCCAGCTCGACAACTTCACGCCCGCCGACCCGCCGCACAGCTGGGACGCGGCCCACGCGCAGTGGAACCAGGGCAGGAACGACGGCTTCGTGGTCGCCCACGCGGGGCCCGACCAGCGGGACGTGATGGGCTACCACGTGCGGGAGCACCTGCCGATCCTCTACGCGCTCGCGGACGCGTCGGCGATCTGCGAGCGCTGGTTCTGCTCGGTGCTCGGCCCGACCTGGCCGAACCGGCTCTACCTGCACGGCGCGACGTCGAAGGGCGTCTCCCGGAACGCGCCGGTCATCGGCTTCACGAGCGTGTTCGAGCTGCTGAGCGACGCGGGGATCCCGAGCAGGAACTACTACCATGACGTCCCGTGGTGCTCGGGCGCGTACTTCAGGTTCAAGGGCGTCGCGGGGATCGAGCGCTTCTTCGAGGACGCGGCCGCCGGGCTGCTCCCGCCGTTCTCCATCATCGATCCCCAGTTCTTCGGCGCCGCGGCGAACGACGACCACCCCGACCACGACGTGCAGCTCGGGCAGGTGCTCATCGCCAGCATCTACAGCGCGCTGGCGAGGAGCCCGCAGTGGGGCCAGTGCCTCTTCGTGATCACGTACGACGAGCACGGCGGCTTCTTCGACCACGTCGCGCCCCCCACGACGGTGGACGACGACCCGCGGTTCTCGCAGCTCGGCTTCCGGGTCCCGTCGATCGTCGCGGGCCCGTTCGTCCGCGAGGGCTGCGCGGTGAGCGCGCAGCTCGAGCACGTGTCGGTCCTCCGCACCCTGGAGACGCGCTTCGGCATCCCCGCGCTGAACGCGCGCGCCAGCGCGGCGAACGACCTCTCGTGCTGCATCGACCCGGCGCTGCTCCGCTCGCCCCGAGCGCCGATCGTCCTGCCCCAGATCGAGGTCTCCCTGTCGCGGCTGCGGGCGCGGACCGCGCCCCGGATCTCCCAGCCGGAGCTGTGGGAGGCGGCGGAGCGCGGGCTCATCCCGCGGCACCTGGACCGCCGGGACGACGGCCCGCAGATCGCGCGGCGGGTGCTGGCCCACGCCGAGCGGCTCGGCGCGGCGCGGATCAGGGACTGACCCGCGGCCGCTGGCCAGCCGCCGGGCGGCCCGCCGGCGCCGGGTTCGCCCGGAGGCGGGAGGTCTGATAGAAGCGCCGCCGTGCCGCCCGACCTCGATCCGCCCGCCGCCACGCCGGCAGGAGCCCCGCCGGCGAACGCCGCGCCGGGCGCGCGCGGGCCGGCGGACGCCGCCCGGCCTGCGGCCGCACAGGCGGCGCCGCCGAGCGCGGCGCGGTCGTCGGCGATGGTCACGGCCGGGATCATCCTGTCGCGGCTCGTCGGGCTGCTCCGCCAACGGGTGACGGCGCACTTCTTCGGCACGTCCGAGCTCGCCGACGTGCTCACGGCGGCGTTCCGCGCGGGCAACATCACGCAGAACCTCCTCGGCGAGGGGACGCTCTCCGCCACGTTCATCCCTGTCTACGCGCGCCTCCGGGCCGCCGGCGAGGCGCGCCGCGCGGCGCGCTTCGCGCTCTCGGCGCTCGGGCTCCTGCTGGTCGCGGCCGCGATCGCGTCCGCGCTCGGCGTGCTCGCGGCGCCGTGGGTGTCCTTCCTGATCGCCGCGGGCTTCAGCGAGGAGAAGCTCGCCAGCATGGCCCGGATCGTCCGGATCGTCTTCCCGATGACCGGGCTGCTCGTGCTGTCGGCGTGGGGGCTCGGGGTGCTGAACGCGCACCGGCGGTTCTTCCTCCCCTACGCCGCCCCCGTCGCCTGGAGCGCCGCGCAGATCGCGGGGCTGCTCGTGTTCGGGGCGTGGCTCGGGGTGCGCGGGGAGCCGCTCGCCGAGGTCCTCGCGTGGAGCGCCTTCGGCGGCGCCGCGCTGCAGCTCGCGCTGCTGCTCCCGTCCGCGCGCAAGCTGCTCGGCGGGCTGCGGCCGCGGCTCGACTCGAGCGATCCGGGCGTGCGGGAGGCGGGGGCGAAGCTGCCCGCCGCGCTGCTCGGCCGCGGGATCATCCAGGTCTCCGGGCTCGTCGACACGCTGCTCGTGAGCTTCCTCGGCGCCGGCGCGAACGCGGCCTTCCACTACGCGCAGACGATCTACCTCCTGCCGATGAGCGTCCTCGGCGCCGGGGAGGCGGCGGTCGCCCTGCCCGAGATGGCGCGCGACACGGCCGAGGCAGACGTCGCGCGGCGCAACGAGGCGCTGTCGCGCCGCCTCGGGGCGTCGCTCGCGCGGCTCACGGTGCTGACCGTGCCGACCATGGCCGTGTTCCTGGTGCTCGGGCGGGAGCTCATCACGCTGCTGCTCCAGACCGGGACGTTCGATCGCGCGTCGACGGCGCGGGTCGAGCCGTTGCTGGGCGCCTACGGCCTCGCGCTGCTCGCGAACGCCGCGGGGCGCGTGCTCATCACCACCTCGTTCGCGCTCGGGGACACGAGGACGCCGGCGCGCTACGCCCTCTATCGAATGCTCGTCAGCACGGGCGTCGCGCTCGTCCTGATGCGGTGGCTCGACGTGCTCGGCGTCGTGCTCGGCGCCGTCATCGCCGGGTGGGTCGAGGCGATCGCCCTGGCGCGCCGCGTGCGGCGCGAGATCGGCGGGCTCGGGCTCGACCAGATCCGGCTCGGCCGCGTCGCCGCGCTCGCGGTGATCTCGGTCGGTTGCGGCGCCGCGCTGCGGGCGGCGCTGCCGGGGGCGCTCGCCGAGACGCCATGGGGCGCCGCGCTCGTCCTCTCGTCGTGCGGCGTCGCCTTCGCCGTCGCGGCGCCCGCGCTGGGGCTCTTCAGCCTGAAGTCTCTCCTGCGCAGGGCGAGATGACGGCCCGCGCCGCGCGCGCCGGGCCCTCTCCCTGCGCGCGGTGCCACGCGACGTAGCGCTCGACGAACGCGGTCTGCGCGGGGCTCAGCGCAACGCGCGGGCGCCTCTGCTTCAGGAGGGCGATCGCCTCGTCGACCTCGAGGCCGCCGCGGGTCGCGAGGTAGCAGAGGGCGAGCGTGACGCTCCTGCCGACGCCGCTCGCGCAGTGGATGTGGACGCGGTGGCCAGCGCCGAGGTGGCGCTCGAGGAACGCCACGCCGCGCGCGGCCTCCTCGATCGTGGGCGCGCGCATGTCCCAGCAAGGGATGCGCATGTACTCGACGCCGGCGGCGCGCAGCGTGAGCACCGGATCGTAGAGCTCGCGCGACACGTTGATCACCGCGCGGATCCCGAGGCGGCGAAGCTCGGCGACGTCGCCCGGGAGCAGGAACCCCCCGACCAGGAGGTCCGGGCTCACCCAGGTGCGCCAGGGGTGCTGCGACCGGAGCGACGCGACCGCGCGGCGCACCGCCAGGAAAGCATAGAAAAACACGGCATACGGCGCGAGCAGGAGCAGTACCAGCGCGGGGCGAAGGCGCACGCCGCTCTCCTGGTGCCGGGGCGCGCGGGGCGCCAGCGCCGCGCGGCGCCCCCTCGCTCATCATGCCGACGCCCCTCGGCGTGCGGCTCAGCTCCCTGACGGATCGGACCGGAGATTCACGAAAGCCGGACCCCCCTCGCAGCGAGGAAGGGCTCCCTGTTCACGTCCGACCCGGATGTTGCGGATCGCAACCCGTGGCTCCTTGCGGAGCCCAGTGGGTTGCTTTCACCATGGCTGGTGCCGAAGGAGGGAATCGAACCCCCGACCCGGCGCGTATGAAACGCCTGCTCTAGCCGACTGAGCTACTTCGGCGGAAGTGAGGGCGGGTTCGTACCCTTCCGCCTTCACTCTGTCAAGCACTGTCCTGCGTGCTCCCCGTCAGCGTCGTCTGGGCGTTGGTTCATCACCCCTCCCCGATTGCCCTTCCCCTATCGCCCTTCCCTTATCGCCCCTCCCCCCCGATGCGCGCGGGGCGCCTCGGCAGGACCGCCGGGTTCCTCGCCTCGAACGGCATCGACCAGCGAAAGCTCTCGCCGAGCTCGGGGGGCAGCGGCGGGTACGGCGCGCCGCGGAGCACCGCGCGCCGGCAGTTCTCGTCGAACTCGGGAATGCCGCTCGGGCGCGTGATCGACGCGCTCCCCACGGTCCCGTCGGCGCGGATCACGAAGGTGACGATCACCGTCCCCTGGAGCCCTTCGCCCGCGGCCCACCTGGGGAACGCGTCGGCCCAGAGCGGGTCCAGCTTGGCCATCACCTGGCGCATGTAGAGGCTGCGCCGGCGATCGCGCGGGTCGCTGTCGAGCGACCAGCCGCGCCCTGATCCGAGCGCGTCCGAGCGCGCCCCGCGGCCCGTCACGCCGCCCGAGCCCGGCGCGCCCGGTCCCGCCTGTCCTCCCGGGCCGTACCCGCGCGCTCCGCCGGCCGTGCTCGCGTGGACGAGCGACTGGATCGCGGTCGCCACCTCCTGCTCGCTGTCCACCGTGTCGCTCGGGCGACCGGCGGCGTCGGCGGGGACGGAGGGCGTCCCCGAGGCCACCATCGGCCGCGCCCGCGGGACCGCCGCGCTGTCGCGGCGCTCCACGCCGGGCTGCCCGTCGCGCACGCCCAGCCCCGCGGATGCGCGCTCCCCTCCTTCCACCGCCCCGCCGGCCGCGCGAGGCCTCACGCCCGGCGGCAGCGGCGCCTCGACCGGGTGCGGCGCCGCGGCCGCGCGCTCGACCCCCGCGGGCCGCGCGGCCGCGCCGAGCGCGCTGCCACGGCGCTCGGGCGCGCCGCGGTCGCGCGCCCCGAGCGACGGGTCGCGCTCGGCCGGCCTGCGTCGCTCGGCCCGGTGACCGGCGCGGCCGTCCGCGAGGAAGGTGAGCTCCATCGGCTCCCGGCTGGCTCGCCAGTCCTCGCGCGACGCGCGCCGCGACGCCGAGCGGATGCGCTGGACCTGGCTCCTGTCGAGGCGCGAGCGGACCTCCGGCGACAGGAAGGTCCCGTCGTCCCTGTCGGCGAGGTTCAGCGCGGGCAGCTCGGCCGCGTCCGTGCCGCCACGGCCGCGCGTGCCCGTGTCGGGCCGCGCCGTGCCCTCGCCTCCGCCCCGGGCCAGGCTCGCGGGCCGCTCCGGCGCGATCGCGGCCGCGCCGTCGAGCGTGCCGTCCGAGACCGCGGGCAGCTCGATCTCGATGGGCGCGCTCCTCGCGGCCGACAACCCGGCCGTGCGCGCGACGGCCACGTCCCGCGTAGAGAGCGAGCTCGCGACGAGCAGCGCGCCTGCCCCGACGAGCCCCGCGTGAGCCGCGACGGAGAGCGCCCACGCGGAGGCGAGCCGGCGACCGTCGCGAGACTCGTGCGCCATCGTCCTGTCACTATGCCTCGAATCGTGGCTGGCGCGAGCGCAGCGGGGCCGGCCCGAGGGCTCGGCCCTGCTCAGGCCACACGAAGCGCGGCGCGCACGAGGCGGCCGCGGAGCAGGCGCCGTGTTCGGGGCGGAGGCCCGAGACGAGCACGTGGGTGCCGAGCGCACCCCGTCACGGGGCGGCGGCCGGCGCTCCGGCAGGGTATCGTGGTGCGCGGCGCTACACGGCGGCCGCAGCGGGCGTCGGCAGCCGCAGGCGCCGGCGGGTGTTCTCCGCGGTGCGCGCGGCCAGCGTCTCGAACGGCTCGCCCCGGAGCTCCGCGACGAAGCGGGCGGTGTGCGCCACGTGCGCCGGCTCGCACCGCTTTCCCCGGAGCGGCACGGGCGCGAGGTAAGGGCTGTCCGTCTCGACCAGGATCCGGTCCCCCGGGGCCCACGCGGCCACCTCCTGGATCGCCCGCGCGCTCTTGAAGGTCACGATGCCCGAGAACGAGAGGTCGAAGCCGAGCGCGAGCGCCCTCTCGGCGAACGGGCGATCCTCGGAGAAGCAGTGGATGATGCCCCCGACCTCGCTCGCCCCGCTGCGCTCCAGGATCGCGAGCGTGTCCTCGGGCGCCTCGCGCGTGTGGATGACGATGGGCTTCCGGACCCTCCGCGCGACCGCGACGAGGTCCTCGAAGACGCGCCGCTGCGTGTCCCTGGGCGAGTGCATGTAGTGGTAGTCGAGGCCGATCTCGCCGACGGCCACGACCTCGGGGCGACGCGCGAGCGCCTCGACCTCGGCGAGCATCCGGTCGTCGACCGCGGCGGCGTCGTGCGGGTGGACGCCGACCGCGGCGTGCACGTCCGGCCGCCGCGCCGCGAGATCCACCGCGAAGCGCGCGGCGGTGAGGTCGGCGTCGACGCCGACGACCACGAACGCGTCCACGCCGGCGGCGCGTGCGCGGTCGAGGACGGCGTCCGCGCCCTCGCGGAAATGGTGCGGATCCACGTGGCAGTGCGAGTCGATGAGCATGGTTCGCTTCAGGTGACGAGCTCCGCGAACCGCGCGCGGAGCAGCGCGCTGGCGGCGTCGAGCGCGCAGCGGTCGCAGTAGCCCATCCCGCGCAGCCGCTCCAGCGCGCGCGTCGCGTTCCTCCGCTCCTCCTCGCGCAGGTCACCCCAGCCCTTCTCGGGGTCGCCGTCGCCCTGCGCGTCGCGCAGCAGGGTGACGAGGTCGCGGACGAGCAGCGCCACGCCCTTGCGCCGCTCCGTGAACACCGCGTCCCGCAGCTTGCGGATCTGCTGCGGGAACACGACCGCGTTCACGATCTTCTGCCCCGGGTGGTCGATGGCCCACGCCGCGATCGCCGAGATCAGGCCGCGCCGGTGGTCCTCGTGCTTCGCGCGGACCCCGAGCAGCGCCTCCACCTCGCGCATCATGCGCTCGTCGGGGTTCTCGAACTCGCCGGTGTGGGGGTTTCTGATCTTCTCCCCCTTCACCCAGACGCCGACGTGGGAGATGTACCGGTCGAACAGCTCGGCGTAGCGGGTCTCGTCGACGAGGCCGCTGGCCGTGCGCATCTCCTCCTCGATCGTGTCGAGCAGGCGCGCGCGCACGACCTCGCGGAAGAGCCGGTGGTCGTGGTAGCCGCCGGCGAGCTGCTTCTCCTTGAGCCAGTCGTACTCCGCCTGCCGCTTGCAGAGCGCGTCGAGCTCCGACAGGACGGCGAACGGCGAGAGGCAGCCGTGATCCGGGCTCTGCGCGGCGTCGAGCAGGAGCGTCCGCACCTCCCGCGGCGAGACGCCGAGGCGGCCCTCGAAGTCCACGGACGCGTCGCTCTCGTGGTAGATGGCCTCGATGCCCGCGCGCAGGACCTTCTGCGCCTCCGCGTCGAACCGCTCGGGCGGCGTGCCCGTTGCGAACAGCTCCATCTTCTCGACGGCGGTGAGGCTCGAGACGAGCGGCGCGAGCGCGTCGGGGTACCGCTTCGCCTCCGGCTGGCGCATGCGGGTGAGCACGGCGAACTGCGCCGCGACGCGCGTCGCGTGCGGGGCGACGTGGCGGGTCACGAACGGCACGATCTGCGCGTCGTAGATCGCCTGCTCGTCGACGTAGCTCCGGAGGTAGGGCGCGCGCAGGAGCTCGAAGCGCCCGCGGAAGCTCGGGAACTCCGGGTGCTCCCGGAAGGCGTTGAGGTGGATGTCGTTGGCGCTGCCGATCATCACGACGTTCGTCTGCACGGTCTGCTGCGGCAGGCTCACCTCGCCCGTCTCCAGCGTGAGCTGGAGGTAGCGGAAGGCGTCGAGCGGGCGCTTCAGCAGATCGCTGAACTCGATCACGCCGCCGGCCGCCTCGATGAGCTCGCCGTGCGCCTCGAACAGCGTCGTCGCCTGGAGGGAGGTCGGGAGCGAGGCGAGCGAGCGATCCGCCGTGATCTGCCGCTCGCCGGCGTCGACGGAGAGCTCCGGCCCGATGGTGACCGCGCCGATCCGGTAACGCCGCGAGATGAAGTACCGCTCGACCTGGACGTGCCGAAGCGTCTCGACCAGCGAGCCGCCGCTCGCCACGAGCAGCGCCTCGAAGACCTGCTGGTTCTTGTGGGAGAGCTTGCCGCTCATCAGCCACTCGGGCGGCGGCTCGGTCGCCCCGGCGTCCTCGTAGAGCTTCAGGACCAGCGCCCGCCGCTCGCGCACGGGGAGCAGGAAGAGCGGGTGGTCCCTGAGCTCGATCACGAGGCGGGCGTCGATCTGATCATCGCCGAGGTGGGCGTAGCTGGACCCGTCCGCGGCGCTCGCCTTCACGTCGCCGCCGAAGCCGATCGAGCCGCGCATCGTCTTGCGGCTCGGGAACACCCAGTGGAAGCGGTAGAGGGCGCCCTCGTCGAGCGTCGAGTAGTGCTCCAGGGCGCGCAGGACGCAGGCGGCGAGCGTGCTCTTCGCGGAGCCGTTCGGGCCGTGCATCAGGATGAGCCGGTTCGCCCTGCCCTCACGCACGAAGTTGCAGAGCACCCGGTATACCTCGGCCTGGAGCTCCTCGTGCCCGACCAGCGCGAAGTCCCGCCCGTGATACGAGCTCGCGCCGCGCGGCTGCGCCGGGCCGGCCGGCGGGAGCTCCCAGGGCAGGTCGAACAGCTGGAACCGGGTCAGCTCCCCCCAGGGCTTCTTGACCGTCCGCGTGCCGAAGTGGTCGAACATGTCGCGGACGTAGCGGGCCGCGTCACGCCCGAAGCGCACCGGATTGGAAGCGAAGAGCTCCAGGTACTGCTGGAAGGAGAGGACCCGCTGCTCCTCGCTGAAGCGCTGGGCCATCGATGAGGCGATGGCGTCGAGCTCGGAGAGCGCCCTGCGAGCCCGCTCCGCCGCGCTACCTTGAACTGTCTGGCTGGGGCCGACCGCGCCGGGCTGGCCCTCCCGGAAACCGGAGGCGTCGTTATTCACGTGGGGGCCGAGTTTACCGTCGTGCTTACTGCACGTCGATAACCGCCTCGAGTTCCTGCTTCTGCATCAGGCAGTTCGCGGCGCTGCAGATGCTGAAGGAGAGCACGCCCGCCACCTTGGTCTTGCCCTTCTTGGCCGCGACGAACGGGACCTTGAGGACGCCCTTGTTCTCCTCGAACACGCCGTCTTCGCGCTTGAGCAGGGGCTTCGGGTACGAGACCCCCTCGGCCGGCGCCGCGGCGACCTTGAACTTGATGGGGTACTTGTCGTTGATGTGGTACTCGCCCTTCGACAGGAGCGACACCTCGACGACCCCCTCCTGGCCGGCCTTGTACGTCCCCGTCGGCTTCATCTCGAGGCTGTAGACGGCGTCCTCGACCTTCGATTTCCCTCCCTGGGGCGTCGCGGCCGGGACGTCGGCGGCGGGGCCGCGGGAGGTCGCTGCTTCGCTCTGGCTACAGCCCGAGCCGAGGACGGCCAGCCCGGAGAGCGCGATCGCACACGTCGCGACGGAGAGGGGCCTGCGGGTCCGAGTCGAAGGGTCAGTGCTCATGGTCAATTCAAATAACACAGGGGCGGCCAGCGCGCGAACGCGGGGGGTCTCCGCGTCCAGCGCGGGCGAACGGCGATGGCGCACCGCGCCACGCCGCCTGAGCGTACGGCCCACGGCGTCCGCCGTCAGCGCGTCAGCAGCAGGGCGACGAGCGCGCAGAGCAGCACGGCCGCGCTGGCCGCCGCGGGGACGACCCACCGCGGCAAGCGCGGGGGCACGCCCATCACGATGTCCTCCGCGAACGCCTCGGAGGCGCCCGGCGTGGGGGCAGCGGACGCGGCGGGGACGGCCCGGACGGCCGGCCCCGGGGGGACAGCGCTCGCGCTCGCCGTCGCGTGCTGCTGGCGCGCCAGGACGCCCGGCATCGCCGCGCGGATCCGCTCGGCGAGGGCCTTCTGCGGCATGGTCGCCCAGTCGCGGTGAGAGCCCGCGAGGCCGTACGCGTGCCCCACGCGATCGGCCAGCAGGCCGACGGACGGGAGGCGCGCCTCCGGGCTCTTCATGAACGCCTCCTCCATCACCGGATCGAGCGACGCGGGCACGCCGTACGCCTTGCCCGCCTCGCTCGGAGGCAGCGGCTCCTTGCCCAGGATGGCCACGAGGATCATGGGGCCGGTCGGCGCATGGAACGGGACTTTCCCCGTGACGCACTCGAAGGCGATCGCCGCGAGCGACCAGACATCGGCGCGATGATCGAGCGTGAGCAGCCCCTGCGCCTGCTCGGGCGACATGTAGAACGGAGATCCGATCGTCGTGCCGACGACGGTCAGCTTCTTCGCGCCCTCGCTGTTGTCGCGCACGCTGCCGAAGTCGAGGATCTTCACCCGGTCGCCGTCGTGCGTGCCGACGAGGAAGATGTTGTCCGGCTTGAGATCGCGGTGCACGACCTTGCGCTCGTGCGCCTCGGCGAGGCCGAGCGCGACCTGCGACAGCATCCGCACGAGGCGCTCGGGGGGCAGCACCTTGTCGCGCTTGAGGACCGTCCGCAGCTCCTCGCCCTCGAGGTACTCCATGACGAGCGCGAAGCTCTGATCTTCGGTCCGCTCGAAGGCGAGCACCTCGACGATGTGCTCGTGGGGCAGCGAGGCGCTGACCTCGAACTCGCGACGGAAGCGCTCGAGGCTCACCTCGTCGAGCGCGACCTCGGGGTGGAGGATCTTCAGGGCGACGCTGCGGCCGGCCTGGAGGTCGAGCGCCTGGTAGACGCGCCCCATGCCGCCGTCCGCGACGATGCGAAAGACCTGGTATCGCCCGCCGCAGATCGTCGCGCCGACGCGCCTGTCATCCGGGTGGGTGGGCGGGGTCGCCTCGGCGACCGGGACGAGGCGCTGGCCATCGACCGGACAGAACCCGCTGTCGTTCGAGAAGAGCCTGTAGCAGGCGGAGCAGGTCTTCAAGCCGTACCCGGGTCAGGCGCGGGAAGGATCCGCGGCCGGCGAGCTGCCCGGCGCAGGCTCTGGCGGCATGTAATAGAGGATCCGGTGGCAGTTCGGGCACCGCTCGAACTCCTCCTGGCGGCGCATCTTCTGGAACATCATCGGCGGCACCGACAGGTGACAGCCGAGGCACGTGCCGTCGTACGTGCGGGCGATCGCGACCGGCCTGCGCTGCCGGATCGACTCGTAGCGGCGGTACAGGACGGGCGGCAGCTTGCCGACCACCTGCTGGCGCGCCTCGGCGCGCTGGCCGCGCTCGGCCTGGAGCGCCTCCAGCGACGCCTGCGTCCCCGGCGCGCTGCCGTCGATCGCCCCGGAGAGCTCGACGCGCTTCGCCTCCGCCTGCGCGATCGCCGAGCGCGCGCCCTCGGCGGCCGAGCTCAGGCGCTCGATCTCTTCCTCGCGATCGCGGTGCAGCTTGCGCAGCTCCTCGATCTCGCGCTGCGCCGCGTTCGACTCGCGCTCGTTCCGGGAGCGCTGCAGCTTCTCCCTCGAGCGCTCGATCTGGCTGGCCATCTGGCGGGACTCGACGACGAGCTCGGAGCGCGTCTTCTCCATCGCCGCCAGGGTCTCCCGATCGCTCGTCAGCCGCTCTTCCAGCCGCTTCAGCTCGGACCGCATCCCCTCCAGGCTGCTTCGCTGTCTGTCGAGCTGCTCATCGATGCGGCGGATCTCGGTGTCGATGGCCGACAGCTCTTCGAGGAATGCGATCTGCTCGCGGATGCTCACGTGCTTCCTTGTCTCCTTGTGTTCCGTAGCTTTCGTGGGCCCACCTGGACTCGAACCAGGAACAGCCCGGTTATGAGCCGGGGGCTCTGACCGATTGAGCTATAGGCCCTGATGCAGGCGGCGACACCCCGATCGGGGCGGCCGACTGAAGCATCGGCGGACAACGTAGTCCAAGCCGCGCGGAGTTGGAAGGGGAGCGGTTCGGGTGGCACGTCTCCCACGCGGCGCCGGCGTGACCCCGGCGCGGCGGCGCCTGCTCCGGCGCTCTCGCCGGACGCCGCGGCCTCGCCCGGGCCCACGTCCCTCACGGACCCTGCCGTCCGCCCGGATCGGCCATCGGGCTGCGGCGCGGGATGCGGGCCGTCCGCTCGGCGGGGGTCACGGCCTTGCTTCCGTCGAGCGTGTCGGAGCAGCACCGGAAGCCGACCTGGTAGAACCGGAACCACCGGTTGTGCGTCGAGGTGATCGGGCGGCACCTCGAGCGGATGGGCCCCCAGTAGCCCCCCTTCAACGTCGAGCGGAACGGCTTTTCGTCCAGGTTGCCGAGCTCGTTGTGGACCCACTCGTCGACGTTGCCGGTCATGTCGCGGACGCCGAAGGGGCTCACGCACCGCTGCATCTCCCCGGACGCGACCCGTCGATCCAGCCGCTCGACCTCCGCGGAGATCTTCCACGGGTCCGAGAACGTCTCGAGCGCGGGCATCGAGATCTTCCTGTCGATGTTGCAGGCGTCGGGGTCGCGCGCGGTCCCGTAAGGATAGGGCCACATCTGCGGGCCCTCGCACGCGAACTCCCACTCCTCGACGGTGCAGAGCCGCTTGCCCTCGACCTCGCAGGCGCGCTTCGCCTCCAGCCAGCTCACCATCACCACCGGGACGACGCCCTCGATGTTCGGGTACTCGAACACGTCGATGCAGTAGCGCCGGCGCTGGAGGCGCCCCTCGCAGAGGACCTCGGGCTCGAACCGCGCGCAGATGTCCTTCTCCTCGTCGATGTAGGCGGCGCAGTGGTGCCCGACGTAGGGGCAATAGATGCCGTCGACGAGCACCATGCCCGCGCGGCACGCGGTGGCGCTCGCGGGGTTGACGCGCACGTACTCGGGCAGCGGCGGGCGCGGCGGAGCGACGAGCGCGGGGGGGGGCGGCGCGGGCTCCGGCGGCGCGACGCTCGCCGCGGGCGAGCGCGCGCTCGCCCCGGAGGCCGGCTCCGGCGGCCTGCGGAGCCGGGGGGCGAAGAGCAGCGCGCTCACCAGCGCGGCGACGGCGAGGGCGGCGAGGAAGGCGATGCGCTCGCGCATGTCAGTCGTACACGCCGCCCTTCTCGCGAGCGCGCTCGCGGTCGCGCTCGATGAACGGCCGCGGCGGCGGGGTATGGACGCCGTCGATCGTGTCCGCGCAGCAGCGGAAGCCCGCCTGGTAGAACCGGAACGTCGGCCCGTGCCCCGCGGTCGTGAGGCGGCAGGTGTTGCGCACGGGCCCCCAGTAGCCGCCGTTCAGCGTGGCCGGGCGCGACGTCTCCGGATCGTCGGCGAGGTTGTCCGTCCACTCGTCGACGTTGCCGGAGAGATCGTACGCCCCGTAGGCGCTGACGCAGTTCGGGTGCGACCCGATCGGATCGGCCTGCCATAGCCGGGCGATCTCGTCCTCGCGGGTCGACTCGTCCATGATCGCGCCGAGGTCGAACGCGATCGCGGCGCGATCGATGTTGCAGGGGCTGGGGGTGCGCACGAACCCCCAAGGATAAGGCAGGCGCTTCGGCCCCTCGCAAGCCAGGATCCACTCGGAGCGCCGGCAGAGCCGCCTGCCGATCGACGCGCAGAGCGCCTTCGCCTCGTACCAGTCGACGTAGACGCGCGGGAGCTCGCCGACGCGGTTCGGCCACTCGTGGCGATCGATGCAGAACCGCCGGAAATCCGTGCGCCCACGGCAGCGCTGGCCGCGCGCGTACTCGGCGCACCCGTGGCCGACCCCCTCGGTCCCCCGGAGGCAGACATACGGGAGAGCCGGGCAGAAATCGCCCTCCACGAGCGTCATGTCGGGCGGACACGCGGCGAGCGCCACCGGATCGGCCGCGAAGCGATCGACGACCTGGGCGACGACCTGGGCGACGACCCGGGCCGCGGAGGCCGGCGGGCGCGCGCCGCCGGGCGCCGGCGCCGGAGGGCTCGCGCCCCGAGGGGGCGCGGCCGCCTCCGCCGCGCGAGCGGCCGTTCCGGGCGCTGGCGCGGGGCGCGCCGACCCCGCGGGCTCCGCGGAACGCTGCGCGGCACGACCGGCCTCCAGCGGCTCCGGCGCGGCGGGCCGCGCGAGCAGCGCGCCCACCTCGGGGGCGTACCGTGCGACGAGCGCGACCGCGCCGAGCGCGACGCCGGCGCCCATCGCCATCAGAACACTCCTCGCGCGCGCTTTCACATCACCCCGCGCGCCCCGTCATAGTCCAGCTCGCAGCGCAGCGCGGTGAGAAGAATTGCAGGACATCCGGAAGACCACGTCCGCCGCGCCGCGCTCCGCGCCGCCCCCGCCACGGGCGACGGCGAGCGCGCGGGGGGAACGATGGGGGACGATGGGGGGACGATGGCGAGGCGGCGAGCAGGTGCGCCGCCCCGCCCGCTCCCGTGTGTGATAGCTCTCCGGTTCCCCCTATGGATCGACTGGTCGTTCGAGGAGCTCGGCAGCACAACCTCAAGAACGTCAGCGTGTCGCTTCCGCGCGACCGCCTGGTGGTGATCACCGGCCCGAGCGGCTCGGGCAAATCGTCCCTCGCGTTCGACACCATCTACGCGGAGGGGCAGCGCCGCTACGTCGAGTCGCTGTCCGCCTATGCGCGGCAGTTCCTCGAGCAGCTCTCCAAGCCGGACGTGGAGTCGATCGAGGGGCTCTCGCCCGCGATCGCGATCGAGCAGCGGGCCCTCGCGAAGAGCCCCCGCTCGACGGTCGGCACCGTGACCGAGATCTCGGACTACCTCCGCCTGCTCTTCGCGCGCGTCGGGACCCCGCACTGCCCCGCGTGCGGCAAGCGGATCGAGGCCCAGACCGTGCAGCAGATCGTCGACCGGATCCTCGATCTCGGCGACAAGACGCGGGTCACGATCATGGCGCCCATCGCGCGAGGCCGCCGCGGCGAGCTGAAGCTCGACATCGAGCGGCTCCGCCGCGAGGGCTTCGTGCGCGCGCGCATCGACGGCGAGATCGTCGATCTCGGCGACGAGATCGTCCTCGATCGGACGCGCGCGCACGACCTCGACGTGGTCGTGGACCGGATCGTGGTCAAGGAGGGCATCAAGGGCAGGCTCACCGACTCCGTCGAGCTCGCGCTCAAGCTGGGCGAGGGCCGGCTGCTCGTCGACATCTCCGGCGAGGGGATGAAGCTCGAGCCGCTCTGGATGAGCGAGCGCTTCGCGTGCATCGACTGCGGCATCTCCCTGCCGCCGATCGAGCCGCGGATGTTCTCGTTCAACGGCCCGCACGGCGCCTGCCCGGCCTGCGACGGCATCGGCGCGCGGACCCGCATCGATCCGGACCGCGTGGTGCCCGATCCGCGGCGCACGCTGCGGGAGGGCGCCGTGGTGGCCTGGGGCCGGCGCGGCTCGCTCTCGCTGGCGACGGAGACCGAGCGCGCCGTCAGCGCGCTCGGCTGCGATCCGGACGTCCCGTGGGCGAAGCTGCCCGCCGCCGTGCGGCAGGCGATCCTCGAGGGGAGCGAGCCCGGCGGCGGCCGGGGGAAGAAGAAGGCGGCCTACGAGGGCATCATCCCGCGGCTCGAGCGCCTGCTCACGAGCGGCGAGCCCGCCCTCTCCGACGCGGAGGACGCCGAGGCCGACGAGGACGAGAGCGCCCTCTCCGACGAGATCGGCCGCTTCGTGATCACCCGGGTGTGCGACGCCTGCGGCGGCCGGCGCCTGCGCCCGGAGGCGCTCGCGGTGCGGCTCGGCGATCGCAACATCGCCGAGGTCGGCACCCTGCCGCTGCGCACGCTGCGCGCCTTCCTCGAGGGGCTCATGCCGCCCCAGGACAGGGCCCCCGGGGGCGCCGCCGGGGGCGAGGCCTCGGCCGAGGGCGCGCTCGCGCCGCGCGAGCGGGCGATCGCGGAGCCGCTGCTCCGGGCGGTGATCGCGCGCCTCGGGTTCCTCATCGACGTCGGGCTCGACTACCTCACCCTCGACCGCTCGGCGCAGACCCTCTCCGGCGGCGAGGGGCAGCGCATCCGGCTCGCGACGCAGATCGGGGCCGCGCTGGTGGGCGTGCTCTACGTCCTCGACGAGCCCTCGGTGGGCCTGCACGCGCGCGACAACACGCGCCTGCTCGAGGCGCTCCGGCGGCTCGTGGACCTCGGCAACACGGTGGTGGTCGTGGAGCACGACCGCGACGCCATCCTCGCGGCCGACCACGTCGTGGACATGGGCCCGGGCGCGGGCGTGCACGGTGGCCACGTCGTGGCGCAGGGCACGCCGGAGGAGCTCAGCGCCGACCCGGCGTCGATCACCGGCCCGTACCTGAGCGGCAAGAAGCAGCTCGCGATCCCCACGAAGCGCCGGCGCCCCGACGGGCGCGCCATCCGCGTGGTCGGCGCGCGGGCGCACAACCTCCGCAACGTGACGGTCGAGATCCCGGTCGGGCTGTTCTGCTCGATCACGGGCGTGTCCGGCTCGGGCAAGTCGAGCCTCATCGTCGACACGCTCCTGCCGGCCGCGAAGAACGAGCTGTACCGGAGCTCCGCCCCGATCGGCGCCTGCGACGGGATCGAGGGTCTCTCGCACATCGACAAGGTGATCTCGATCGACCAGGCCCCCATCGGCCGCACGCCGCGCTCGAACCCGGCGACGTACACGGGGGTCTTCGGGCTGCTCCGCGAGCTGTACGCGGGCCTCCCGGAGGCGAGGACGCGCGGGTACAAGGCCGGCCGCTTCTCGTTCAACGTGAAGGGCGGCCGCTGCGAGGCCTGCCAGGGCGACGGCGTGCTCCGCATCGAGATGCACTTCCTGCCCGACATCTTCGTCACCTGCGAGACGTGCGGGGGCCGCCGGTACAACCGCGAGACGCTCGAGGTGCTCTACCGCGGGATGTCGATCGCCGACGCGCTCGACCTCACCGTCGAGCAGGCGATCGAGCAGTTCGAGGCGCTGCCCCGCGTGCGGGAGCGGCTCGCCGCGCTCGCGCGCGTCGGCCTCGGCTACATCACCCTGGGCCAGCCGGCGACGACGCTGTCGGGCGGCGAGGCGCAGCGCGTGAAGCTCGCGCGCGAGCTCGCGCGCAAGGCCACCGGCCGCACGCTCTACGTGCTCGACGAGCCGACCACGGGCCTGCACTTCTCGGACATCGAGGTGCTGACCGCGAGCCTCATGAGCCTGCGCGACGCCGGGAACACCGTCCTCGTGATCGAGCACAACCTCGACGTGATCGCCTGCAGCGACTGGGTGATCGACCTCGGCCCCGAGGGCGGCGAGCGCGGCGGGGCCGTCGTGGCGGCGGGCACGCCGGAGGACGTGGCGCAGGTGGAGGCGTCGTTCACCGGCGCGTACCTGCGCGAGGTGCTCGCGGCGGCCAAGCGCAAGGGCCCGCAGGCGCCGCGCGGCCGCGCCGCCGCCCGCAAATAACAGCACGGGCGTGGGCTCGCCCGGTCCGCGTCACGCGGACCGAAGGCGGGCGCGCACGCCCGACGACGCAGAGGCTCCGTCGCGCAGGGAGGCCCCCGAGAGGAGGCCTCCTCGCGCAGCGCAGCGTCAGCCGTAGTCCTTCTCGACCCTCTCCTGGTCCTCCTTGCAGCGGATGCAGAGGGTCGTCTCGGGGCGCGCCTCGAGGCGCTTCACCGAGATCTCCTCCTCGCACTCCTCGCACTTGCCGAAGGTGCCGTCCTCGATCTTCAGCAGGGCCTTGTGGATCTTGTCGAGGAACGACTTCTCGCGGCCCCGGAGGCGGAACGTGAACGACTGGAGGTACTCGCTCGACGCGAGATCCATCTCGTCCGGGAGATCGTTCGCGTCGAGCATCATGTCTTCGGTCAGCGTTTGCCTGGCCTTCTTGACGATCTCGTCACGCTTCGTCTCAAGCAGGGTCTTGAACTTTTTCAGCTGGGCCTTGTTCATAGGTCCTCTCGCGTCGAATGCGCCGTCCGGCGCTGCCGTCTGAGCTCCCCTGGCGCATGCAAGCCGCGGGGCGCTGACCCCTTGCTGCGGGACAGGGCTAAGAGCTCCGCGACATGTCCGGAGAGGCCAGATAGCCCCCGAAATTGCGAGGCGCGGGATTCTAGTCGTGGATACCGCCCCGGTCAACGCGCCTCGACCGTGCCGCGCCACCGCGCCGTCACCGAGCGCAGCCTTCGTCCGTGCGAGATCGCCGCACCCTGGCGCTCGCTGAGCGCATGGCCGCGACGGCGCGCCCGCTGCGGCATCGGTGTCAGGAGAGGTTGGAAAGAGTCCGCAGGCACGCCCCGATTGGCCGGAAAGGGCGGCCTTTTTGGCCTCGAACAGGCATGCTCACGCAAGAGCTTGCCGGAAATGAGACGCAGCGGACGGTTTGACGAAAGAAAGCTCACGTGGAACAAATTTATCCCATATTGCTGGATTTCGATCAGAACCGAAGCCCGCTCCCACCTCGTGATGCCGCCACGGTGATCATCCTCCGTGATGGTCCTTCGGGGCTGGAGGTGTTCTGCGTTCGCCGCCACGCGAGCTCGAGCTTCCTGGGGGGCGCGGTGGTGTTCCCTGGGGGGAAGGTGGACGCACAGGACGGCGCGGAAGTCTGGAGGGATCGGGCGACCGAACCGCGGGCGCGCGTCGCCGCGTTCGCGACCGACGCGATGCCGGCCCGGGCGCTGTGCGTGGCCGCGTGCCGCGAGACGCTGGAGGAGGGGGCCATCCTTCCGGTCGATCCGCCGGCGTCCGGCGACGAGGTCGACGCCATCGGGAGGGAGCTCGCCGCCGGGGCGCCGCTCGATGCCGTCCTCCGGCGACGTGGCCTGAAGCTCGCTCTCGCGGAGCTCGTCCCATGGGCTCGATGGATCACGCCCGCCGCCGAGTCGCGCCGCTTCGACGCCCGCTTCTTCCTGCTGCCGCTGCCGCCCGGCCAGGTGGGCCGACACGACGGGCGCGAGACGACGATGAGCCTCTGGGCCGCGCCGTCGGAGGTCCTGGAGCGCGCCGCGCATGGCGAGTTCTTTCTCGCTCCGCCGACTTCACGCACGCTGGAGCTCCTCTCCGGGGTCGCGGACGTGCGCAGCGCCGTGGCGCTCTCGGAGCGCCAGTCGCTCCTGCCGATCTGCCCGCGCTTCGTCCCGGGCGACGGCGCGGCGCCGCCGTACCTGGCGCTGCCGGGCGACCCTTCGCACGAGATCCGCGAGCGGCGCACGGCGGGGCCGACCCGTTATGTCCTGCGCGACGGCCGCTTCATCGCGGAAGAGTGCTGCGCGCATGGATCCCCGATCCACATCAAACAGGAACGAGACACCGGATCGACGACCCGCTTCGACGCCCCCCCGGACGAAGCCCCCTCCGTACCGGCGACGCCTGATCTCGAGGAGTGAGCCATGGAAACGAACCCGAAAGAGAACACGACGCAGCCCGAGCTGTTCACCGCGAGCGACGTCGCGCGCTTCTGCCAGGTGGACCTCAAGACCATCCACAACTGGGCTGACAAGGGGGAAATCCGTCACTTCCGGACCCCCGGACGGCACCTCCGCTTCCGGCGGCTGGACGTGCTCGATTTCCTCCGGAAGTACGGCTACCCGATCCCGGAGATCCTCCGGATGGGGAAGCCTAAGGTCGTCGTGGTCGATGACGACCCCGCCGTCCTCGCCGCGCTCCGCAAGACGCTCTCGCGGAGGTTCGACCTGACGACGTTCCAGGATCCGTTCGACGCCCTGGTCGCCGTGGGCAACATCCAGCCCGACGCGCTGATCCTCGACGTCATGATGCCGGGGCTCGACGGCGTGCGCTGCCTGGAGCGCCTCCGGTCCATCGACGCGACCTCGCACATCCGCTGCATCGTGTACTCGAACCACGAGGACATGAAGAAGAACGCGACCGAGGCCGGCGCCTACGACTTCATCAAGAAGGGCGAGGCCGGCGAGCTGCGCGACTCGCTCGAGCGGCTGATGGGCCTGGAGCGAGGCTGAGCCGCGCGGCGGCGACGCCCGCCGCGGGCCCGCCTCGCCCTCACTTGCCCTCGCGGTAAGCGCGGATCGCGTTCACGATGGCGTCCGCCATCTTCTGCCGGAAATCGGCGGTGGCGAGGCGGGCCTCGTCCTCGGGGTTCGAGATGAACGCGGTCTCGAACAGCGCGGCCGGCATGTCGGCGCCCGCGAGGACGAAGAAGCCCGCGCCCTTGACGCCCTGGTCCTTCGTGTCGGGGTAGCGGGGCGCGAGCGAGGCGAGCGACGCCCGCTGGAGGAGCTCGGCGAAGTGGCGCGAGCGGGCCGCCATGTCGCCGACGTTGAGGTTCGACAGGATCGCCTCCACCTCGAGGCGCGCGCCGGGATCGCCGGGGCCCGCGCCCTGCCCTGCCCTCCCGGCGCGGGCCGCGTTCTCTCGCGCCGCGAGCGCGGCCGAGGTCGACTCGGGGTCGCGGGACGCGGCGAGCGAGAACGTCTGGACGCCGCGGGCGCGGCCGTTGTCGCTCGCGTTGCAGTGGATCGACACGAACAGATCGGCGTGGAAGGCGTTGGCGCGCGCGGTGCGGAGCTCCAGCGGGACGTAGACGTCGCTGTCGCGGGTGAGCAGCGTCTCGATCTTGAGCTCGCGCGCGAGCAGCGGGGCGACGCGGTGGGCCACGTCGAGCGTCACGTCCTTCTCCTTCAGCCCGGTGGGGCCGACCGCGCCGGTGTCGTTGCCGCCGTGCCCCGGGTCGATCGCGACGCGCCGCACCTCGCGCTCGCCGCCGGGCCGGCCCTCGTCGTCGCGGACCGGGGGGCGGGTGCTCACGTCGATGACGATCCGGAACGGATCGGGCAGGTAGAAGATGCGGCGGTAGAGGTCGGCGGCGAGATCGAGGACGACCCGCGTCCCCTTCGGCTGCACGCCGACGCGCACCCGCCGGAGGACGCCGCCGACCTCGATCTCCCGCGCGACGCCGCGCGACGTCGCCCCGGCGATGTCGACGAAGACGCGGGCGTCCTTGCCGGCGGCCTCGTCCGCCGGGAGCGTGCCGACCTCGAAGGTCGTCGGCGCGGAGAGCGCGACGACGACGCGCGCGCCCTTGTCCGAGCCGTGCCGCTCGATGCCGGTGATCTTCACCGCGCCGGGCGGCGCGGCGGGCGCCCGGGGCGCGACGACGAGATCGCGGGCGGCGCCCTCGCTCGTCACCTGCACCGGCGCGGCGCTCGCGGCGCTCGCCGGCGCGGCCGACGAGCCAGGCACGGTGCCCGTCGCGAGCGCGAGCGCGATGCCCTCGACGCGGTGCCCTTCGTGCTCCAGCGCCCGCAGCGCGTCCCCGCTGGGCCGGTAGGCGGCCGCCTGCGCCAGCGCGACCGCGATCGCGCCGAGGCACGGCGACCGCGACGGCGGCGCGCCGCCGGACGGCGCGGGCGCGGCGAGGGCCGCGTAGCGCCGCGAGACCAGGTAGAGCTCGCGGTACGCGACCGCGGCGTCGCGGGCGAGCTCGCCGGCGAGCAGCGCGCGGCGGCGGTCGGCCTGGCACGCGCGCTCGACGCCGGCGGGCTCGGACGAGGCGCGGAAGGCGGTCGCCGCGGCGCCGTAGAGCTCCATCGCCTCGCGCGCGTCGGTGGCCGCGTGATCGAGGCGGAAGAGCCGAACGCGCAGGTCGCCGGCGAGCTCCGCCAGCGAGGCCGCCTGCGCCGGCGCGCCCGCCCGCGCCGACGCGATCGCGACCGCATCGGCGAGGGCGACCGTCTCCGCGCGCGACGGCAGCAGCGCGCCCGGATCGAGCAGCGCGGCGGCGCGCTGCTCGTCGGAGATCGCGGCGCTCGGGGCCGGCGCGCCGCCCTGGTCGCCGCACCCGGAGGTGTGCACGGCCACCGTGAAAAGCGCGACCATCGCGAGGGCCGGGGCGTTACGATGCGGCTGTGCCGCGCGGGGCTGCCGCCCGCGCGCCGGGGCAGCCCCGCGCGCCGGGCCCATGGCGATGCTTCCCGGAGGTTTCACGTGCCCGACCTCACGCCCACTTCATCCACAGAACCCCTCTACGCGGATCGTGCGTCGGGGGAGAGGTTTGCCGACGCGAGGAGCATGGTCAACGCGTATCTCGCCCGGTACGCCGCAGGATCTCGGGGCGAGGGAGGCGCGTCGCGCGGAGGCGGCGCGAGCGCGCTCGATGAGGCGGGCTACGCGCAGCTAAAGCACGGGAGCGCGACCATCGGCGTCAACGTGCTCGAGGCCCAGGGCGTCCTGATGATCTTCTCCCCCATCATGGCCGTCCCGCGGAGCGGGCGCGAGGCGCTCTACCGGCGGCTGCTGGAGCTCAGCTTCATCGCGACCTCCGACGCCGCCTTCGCGATCGACAAGGCGCGCAACGAGGTGGTGGTGCGCTGCCTGCGGAGGTTGAGCGCGCTCGACTACGAGGAGTTCGAGGACCTCGTGGCGACGGTGAGCCAGGTCGCCGACACCTGGGATGACGCGTTGCTGCGCGAGTTCCACGGCGGATAAGCCATCCGGGCCCTCGCCGGCGCACCTTGGCCGCGGTGCGCCGGGCGCGCGTGGCCGCCGGCAGGACGCGCGGCCAGGTCGCGAGATTGCGGTGCGCCAGATGCGAATGATAAGTTCCTCACGGCAATGACTGCGGGGGAGCGACAGACGACCGCGGAATCTGGTGAACGCTCGCTCTCCGCGGAGGAGGCGGACCGGATCGCGGCGTCGATCCGACCGTCGTGGGAGGCGTTCGACGAGCTCTCGGGCGCCGGTGCCGGGGCAGGCCGCGGCGCCTCGGGCGCGGAGGACAGGGGCGCCGCAGCGGACCGGGCCGCAGCACACGGCGCACCGCGCGTCGAAGCTCCGGCCGAGGGGCGTCCCCCCGCGGCGCAGGCCGCACCCGCGGCGCAGGCCGCACCCGCGGCGCAGGCCGCACCCGCGGCGCAGGCCGCACCCGCGGCGCAGGCCGCACCCGCGGCGCAGGCCGCACCCGCGGCGCAGGCCGCAGCGCGCGTGCGCGAGGCCCCCCCGGCCGGCGCGGCAGGCGCTTCCGACACCGTGATCGACGGCGTCCCGACCATCGCCGTCGGCGACGAGCCGTCGGGCGCTCCGGCGCGCGAGGCCGCGGCGCGCGGTCCGGAAGGAGCCGCCGCGGGTGGAGAGCAGGGCAACCTGCATCCATCCCGGCCGACCCCGGACGCCCGAGAGACCGGCGGCGCCGCGAACGGAGGCAGCGCGAACGCAGACGCCGCGAACGCAGGCGACGCGAACGCAGGCGCCGCGAACGCGGCCGGGGGTGACCCGGAGAAGCGGGGCCAAGACTCCGCTCCCGCGGGCAAAACCCGCGTCGGGCTGGGTGAAACGGACGGCGAGCCCGGCGCGCGCGCCGCCGAGGTGCCGGCGCGGGCGCTCCCAGCGCCAGCGCCGCCTCCGGCCGATGAGCCGCCCTCGGCGCGGCCCCGGCACACGCGCTCTCGCGCTGCGCAGGCCCCGGCGTCGAGCTCCGACGCCGCGCCCGCGTCCGCTGTCCGAACGGAAGATCACGATCCGATCGAGCTCCCCGTCTCCAGGCCGAACAAGGCCGTGCTGCAGCTCGGCATCGCGGTCGTGGGCGCGGCCTTCCTGTTCTTCGTCGTCCGCGCCGTCGTCGCGCCACATCGCGACGACGCCGGCGCCGATCCCGCTCCCACCTCGGTTCCATCAGCGGCAGCGTTGCCGACCGCGAGCCCTGCCGCGGCGCCGGCGCAGCCGGCCTCCACGACGGCGGAAGACGCCGCGTCGGCAGCAGCGCCGGCGCCGAGCGCCTCGGCGACAGCAGCGTCGGCGCCGAGCGCCTCGGCGCTGGCGAGCACGCCGGCACCGACCGAGGCGCCACCGCCTGCCGCGACGGCATCGACCAGCACCAAGAAGACAGCGACGCCCAGCGTGCCCGCGCCTGAGCCGAGGCCGACGGCCACCGCCAAGAAGCCGGCGCCCCCGACGCCGACGCGGCGCGGGACCGGCTCGACCGGAGTCAACAAGAGCGGCGGCATCATCCGCGATGCGCCTTTCTGAAGCGCACCCGCTTCGCATCTCGGCGGCGAGGCGTGCTGCGGCCGTTGCCTTCCGCGGACGCCGACGAGGCGAAGCCCGACCTGAGGAGCCATGAAAATACGCGCCTGCGCCCCTGTCCTCCTGCTCTCGTTCGTTGCGCCCGGCCTGCTCACCGAGGCCGGCTTCTCCTCCCTGCTCCTCGCAGCGCCGCTGAGCTTCGCCCAGTCCGCCCCGCCGTCCGATCCCGTCACGGAGGTCGCGCGCCAGCGTTATGAGGATGGCGTCAAGGCGTATGACGCCGGTCGCTTCGAGGACGCGCGCACCGCCTTTCTCCAGGTTTACGCGCTCAAGCGGCATCCGGCCGTGCTGCTCAACCTCGGACAGAGCGAGCTCCGCTCCAATCACCTGGAGGACGCCGGCAACCACCTCCAGCAGTTCCTGCGCGAGTACACCGCCGCGACGCCGGATCAGCGCGCCGCCGCGGAGAGGTCGCTCGCCGAGGTGAAGCGGAGGACGGGCTTCCTCATCGTGATCGCCGACGCGAACGGCGCGGACATCAGCGTGGATGGCACCCTCGTCGGCAAGGCGCCGCTGCTCGATCCGGTGTTCGTGAAGCCGGGCAACCACACCCTGTACGCGACCTACCAGGACCGGTCGGCGACCACCCAGGTTGACGCGAAGATCGGCGTGGCCACCTCGGCGACGCTCCTCCTGGGGACGACCGGCGCCCCCCCTGCGCCGGCGGCCTCTGCGCCGGCCACGCCGGGAGCGCCGACCGCGCCGGGAGCGCCGGCCGGGCCGGGAGCGTCGACCGCGCCGGGAGCGCCGGCCGGGCAGCCGCCCGCCGCGGCCCCCCCCTCGCCGGCGCCGCCTCCGACGACCAGCGCCACGCCGCCAGCGCCGGGCGCGTCGCCCGCGGCCCCAGGCGGCGCCTCGCCTGCAACCTCGTCGAGCGCCGGCGGCATCAGCTTCTCGACGAGCAACGCGATGGGTTCCATGGCGCCGGATCGGACCTCCGGGGCTCGCGAGCCGTTCTTCCACTGGTACACGCGCAAGCCGCTCGCCTGGGCGGGGACGGGCGTGGCGGGGGTCGGCCTGGTCATGGGGATCGTCGGCTCGGCCATCGCCGCCAACGCGAACGGCAACGCCGAGGACATCGGGCGCACGATCGAGAGCTTCGTCGCGCAGAACGAGAGCTCGATCCCCGAGAACCGCAGGACGCAGCCCTGCGGCCCACGCGAGGATCCGTCGGGCGATCTTCCCCGCTTCGAGACCGCGTGTCAGAGCCTCCGAGGCGAGCTCGACACCTACGACGGCGCGCTCCCCTGGGCGATCACGGGCTGGGTCCTCCTCGGCGTCGGCGTCGTCGGCACCGCGACCTATGCGATGATCGACTGGTACCCCGGGAGGCAGCAGAGCGCCGCAGCCGACGGGCCGCGCATCACCCTGATCGCGCCCTCCGTGACCCCCGGCCAGGCCACCCTCAGCATCGCGGGCACCTTCTAGCTTCTCCGGTCAGAATTTCGCCACGGTCCTGCGCGGTCGCGCGTGGTGGACGGCGGACATGGCCCCGCGATGGCCAGTCCAGGACGGCGGCGTAGCGCCCGCTGGGCATCGCGATGACGCTCGCCGACGCGGCCGGAATCGCCTTGGTTTCCTCCAGAAGGTCGAGCGCGCCAAGGCCAGCGTCCGGGGTGGCCGTCCTCGTGAGGTTGGCCGACGTGCTCGGCGTCCGGCCTGGGGCGCTGTTCCGCCCGCGCGAGCTCCCGCCGGAGGAGCGGGGCCGGCCACGCGAGGCACGAGCCCGCGAGCACGACAGCAGGGCTCGGCGGGCGCCGACAGCTCCCGGAGCTCCGGAGGATACGATCGCGCCGCCTGGGAACTGGCGAGCGCCCCTGGCTTGCTGACGAGCGCCCCTGGCTTGCTGGCGAGCGTCCCTGGCCTGCTGGTGGAGCGTTCTCGGATGCTGTCCCATCGCGACATGGCGCGGGGGAGGAGGGGGTGAGCGCCGGTGGAGGGCTGTGCGCGGCGGCGCGCGGGTGGGCGCGATCGAGCACCGACCGAGGTGCCATAAGGTCTCAGCGGGCTCCACGTCTCCGGCGCGCCTCGTGTGGCGCGCGACGAAACGTCTCAGGAGGCAAGGCCCGAAGGGAGACACGCCGGGCGGTGGTGCATGCGCAAGCTCCACGCCCCAGCCTTGGCGGATGGCCGAGCGCCCACCCGCGCGCCGCCGCGCACAGCCCTCCTCCGGCGCGTGCGCACGGGAAAGGGCCCCTGCGCCGCGCTCATCTCTGCGCTCATCTCTCTCGCGCAGCGCGGAGCAGATCGCGCATCGTCGATCGCGGGATCTCCGCGAGGCGGGCGGCGGCGCTGATGTTGCCGCCCACCTCCTCGAAGGCACGGAGCGCGTCGGCAGGCGTGATCTTCCGGCGGAGCGGGGGCTCACGATCGGCGAGGACGGCCGTGATGTGCTCCGGCAGCACGCAGCCGCGCGATCGGAGCGCCGCCTGGATGAGCACGTTCCGTAGCTCCCGGACGTTGCCCAGCCAGCGGTGCGCCCGCAGCGCCACGAGCGCCCCGGGCGACAGCTCGCGCGGGCCGAGCTCGGAGGTCGAAAGCAGGTGCTTGGCCAGCAGCGGGATGTCGTCCGGCCGCTCACGCAGCGCCGGGAGCTGGATGCGGCACACGGCGAGGCGCTCGTACAGATCCGCGCGGAAGCGGCGCTCGGCGACGAGGGTCTCCAGCGGCTCGCACGTCGCGGCGATGAGCCGCACATTGACCTGCGTCGCGCTCTCCGAGCCGAGCGGACGGACCACCCCCTCCTCCACCACGCGCAGCAGCTTCGCCTGCACCTCCAGCGACAGCGACGCGATCTCGTCGAGGAACAGCGTGCCGTGGTTGGCCTCGATGAACGCGCCCCGCCGGTCGCGGAGCGCGCCGGTGAACGCGCCCCGCCGGTGGCCGAACAGCTCGGACTCGGCGAGGTCTCGCAGGATGGTGGCGGCGTTCAGGACCACGAAGGGCCGATCGGCCCGCGTGCTCTCCGCGTGGATCGCCCGCGCGACCAGGTCCTTGCCCGTGCCCGACTCGCCGCGCAGGAGCACGGGGAGCTGCAGCGGCGCCACCCGCCGCACCGCCGCGGCGAGCTGCCGCATCGGCCGCGAGCGCCCGACCAGCAGCGGCAGCGGCGGCCCTTCCTCGAGCGCGGACACCTTGCGGGCCGCCTCGATCGTGATCGCGGTGCGACCGATCTCGAAGCAGCCGCCGGGGACGAGCATCGCCTGCCGTACCCGCACGCCGCCGACGCGGACCCCGTTGCGAGAGTCGTGATCCGTCACCTCGATCCAGGCGCCGCGGTGCGCGACACGGCAGTGATGAGCGCTCACCGCCGCGTCCCGGAGCGGCACGTCCACCCCGGGCGCGCTGCCCAGGAGGAGCTCGGCGCCCGGCACCACGGCGACGCGCGTGGGGGCCCCCGTCCCCGGGTCGTGCTCGAAGCGGAGCCACACCGTGGCGAGCGCCTCGCGGTCCTCGATGAGCTCGTGCGTGATGTCCCGCGGCGGCAGAGCATCGCCGCCGCGAGCCGCAGGGCCCGGGCGCTCGCCCCACGCTCCGGCGGAGTCGCCCCGGGAGAGCGCCGCGGCCGGCGCAGAGGCCACCGCGCCGTGAACAGGCGTGACGGGGCCCGGATGGCTGTCCTGGTCGGTACAAAGCGAGGTGTCGTCCATGTCCAGGGGTTCTGTCGTCGCGGCGCGGCGGCAGTTGCGTCGCTCGCCCTCGAGCTCCTCCGCGCAGCCACGTCGCTCCCCCTTTGCGCTCGGGACCGCGCTGTTCTAGAGGCCGTTCGTGGGATCGCGCTCAACAGGACGGACCGCGCTGGCGCTCGGCGTCGCGGCAGCGGGCTGGGTGCTCTCGACCAACCAGGCCCTCGCCCAGTCGACCGATCGGGAGACGGCATCCGCCGCGGCGGATGCCGCGGAAGACGAGGAAGAGCTCGGCCCGGAGGCCGGCGCAAAGCGCCCCGCCGCGCCGGACGAGCGGGCCGGACACATCCTCCTCCAGGGGCGGCTCGGCCTGAGCCAGCCGTTCGGCGACGTCGCCGCCGGGCAGCCAGGCAGCCGCATCCTCTCCGGCGGGCTCGCGTTCGGCGCCCACGCCGGCATCGGCCTCAGCCGCGTGACCGTCCTGGAGCTGAGCGGCTCCTACGCCCTGCTCGGCTGCAGCGACTGCACCGCGCGGAGCCTCGATCTGGGCCTCGGGTTCGCCTACCACATCGCCCAGGGCATCGCGTTCGACCCCTGGATCAGCTACGGCGTGGGCTACCGGCGGCTCTCCTTCTCCTCGGACGGTCCGGCGGCCTTCGACGACGTGTACCACGGGCTCGACGTCGCCCGTGTCGCGCTCGGCGGCGATTTCTACCCCGTCCCGAGCTTCGGCATCGGCCTGTTCGCCGAGCTCGACGGTGGCACCTATCTCTCGCGGCCGGACGGGGGCTCTGGCATCACGCCCTACGGCTTCTTCCAGGCCGGCGTGCGCCTCGCCCTGGACCCGGTGCCCCGGGGCACGCGGCGGCCCGCCGCCACGGCCGGGACGTCCCGACCGATCGCCGTCGGCAGCGCACGGAGACCATGGCGCCGCTAAAGTAGCCGGAATCTGGGCGGTCCGCAGGGGCGCGCAGGTATAATCAGCGGCGAATGGGCGAGTTCAGGACGAGCTGCCGCACCCGACCCGTCGCGGCTGCCGTGACCGACGTTGGACGCCAGCGCAAGCACAACGAGGACAACGTCCTCGTGAAGTCCGAGCTCGGCCTGTACGTCGTCGCCGACGGCATGGGCGGACACAACGCGGGCAACATCGCCAGCGCGCTTGCGACGAAGTCGCTCGACAACTTCTTCGAGGCGACCCGGGCCGGCAACCTGCCCGGCCCCGTCCCGGCCGACGAACAGGCGCTCGATCCGGAGGCACGGCGGGTCGTCGCGGCGATCCGCAAGGCGAACCACGACGTCTTCGTCATCTCGAACACCTACAGCCAGCATCAGGGCATGGGCTCGACGGTGGTCGCCGCGTACGTCTCGCGCGACACCGACCAGATCCACGTCGGGCACGTCGGCGACAGCCGCTGCTACCGGATTCGTCACGGCGAGATCGAGCAGCTCACGAAGGATCACTCGCTCATCAACGACGCCCTCGCCCTCAAGCCCGACCTCAGCCAGGACGAGCTGGCGAGGCTCCCGAAGAACATCATCACGCGCGCGCTCGGCATGAAGGACGCCGTGAAGGTCGACATCCGCTCGGAGCGCATCGAGCCCGGCGACGCTTTCCTGCTCTGCTCCGACGGGCTGAGCGGGATGATCTCGGAGCAGCAGATGCTCGACGTCTTCGAGGGGACCCAGGATCCGCACGAGGCCTGCGAGATGCTCATCGCGCTGGCCAACGAGGCGGGCGGGACCGACAACATCTCGGCGCTGATCATCCGCGTCCTGCCCGACACGGTGGACGAGCCGCAGCCCGACCCCGTGGAGATCGAGGAACCCCGCCCTCACCCCATCGCCGAGCTCGCGCCGGGCGGCGCGGCGCGGGCGCCTGCCGCGGTGATCGATCTCGAGCTCGCCGCCTCGTCGGAGGACGAGCGCAGGGCGCCGCAGCAGGTCCACGCGCTCGCGGAGGGCGGCGCGCTGGGTCAGGCCCAGGGCGCTGCCGCCGCGCTACGCGCCGCCGCCGTTCCGTTCACGGATCGGCGATCCAGGGCAGCCGCCGGGTCCGGCCGTTATGCGGCGGTGGCGACCGCGACGAGGGCCCCGGCCAAGGAGGGTCCGCCGTCCAGGCCGGCGAAGCGTCCGACCGAGGTGCGGGTCGCGCGCTGCGTGCACTGCAGGCACGAGCTCTTCATCGGCAACCGGTTCTGCGTGGAGTGCGGCGCCCCCATCAAGCCGTGAGCGGCGCCTCACCTGACCGAGAGCAGCTCGACCTCGAACAGGAGGGTCGAGTTGGGCGGGATCACCGGCGGGAAGCCGCGGGCGCCGTAGCCGAGGTCCGGCGAGATCGTCAGCTTGCGGATGCCGCCGATCTTCATGCCGGCGACCCCGAGGTCCCACCCCTTGATCACCTGCCCGGCGCCGAGCTTGAACGAGAAGCCCTGGCCGCGGTCGCGCGAGCTGTCGAACTTGCGGCCGTCCGTCAGCGTGCCGACATAGTGCACGGTCACGAGCTGGCCGTGCTTCGCCTCGGCGCCCGTGCCCTGCTGAACGTCTTCGATCCCGAGCCCTTCGTGCATGATTGACTCCTTTCGGTGCGATGGGAGGAGCGCTGCGCGGTCGCGTCAAGCCGAAGCGGCGCGCGGCGCCCCGGGCGAGCGGCCACGAGGGCGCGGCCCCTCGGGAAAAGCCGCGCTTCAGCCGCCGAAGCCGGGGAACGGGAAGGCGGTCGCGCCGCCGGTCAGCCGGAAGGTGTTGGCCGTCTGCTGGACGACGGGCTGGCGGAGCAGCGGGTGCGGGTGCGTCTGCTCGAAGGCGAACAGGATCGCGGCGGGCGTGAGCTGATCGAGCGACGCGAAGAAGCCGAGGGTGAGCATCGCGCCGCCCTCGGTCCACCGGTAGTCCTGACGCCGCGCGCCGGCGCTGAGCAGGTTGTTCACGCCGGCGACGTCCGCCGCGATCTCGTTCGGCTGGTTGAAGACGGGGAGCGCGCGCGACAGCATCCGGCCGAGATCCGCCGGCGAGACCCCCCGGCTCCCCCCCTGCCCGTTCGCGCAGCCCGTGTGCCCGAGGTGGTGGTGGCCGAGCTCGTGCCCGAGCACGAACGCGAGCTGCTCGTGATAGAGCTGGCGCTGCCGCTCGACCTTGCGCGCGTCCGTGTGCTGCAGCGGATCGATGAACCCCGCCGGCGGCCGGAGGATCGGCTGCCCCGGGCGCTGGTGCTGCGCCAGCAGGCGCAGGAACTCGTCGAGCTTCCGCGTGCCGAAGATCTCGTCGGTCGCCTTGAACTGCGCGATCTGCGCCTGGATCTCGAGGAGGCCGTCCGTGATCGCCATGAACGGCATCCGCTGGTCGTCGCAGCCGGCGAACGCGTTCACCTCCCCGATCGTCGGGTCGGCGATGAAGGGGATGCCCCTCACCTTCTGCTGCGCCGCGGGCGGGAGCGCGCCGATCAGCGCCCCCATCACGACACCGGCCTCGGACTGGAGCCAGCCGAGGTTGATGTCGTTGATGGGATCGTTCAGCACCGGCAGCGCCGGGACCGAGGGCGCCGGGAGGGTGGGCTGCGCCGGCGTGGTCCCGGGCTGCTGCGGCGGGTACCCGGGCTGCTGCGGCGGGTACCCGGGCTGCTGCGGCGGGTACCCGGGCTGCTGCGGATATCCCTGCTGGGGCGCGCCGTAGGGCGGATAGCCCTGGCCGTAGGTCGGTTGCGACGCGGGGCGGCGCGAGCTGCCCCGCTCACAGCCTGCGATCAGCCCG
Organism: Sorangium cellulosum; assembly: GCF_004135735.1. Lineage (GTDB taxonomy): Bacteria > Myxococcota_A > Polyangia > Polyangiales > Polyangiaceae > Sorangium > Sorangium cellulosum_F. The sequence goes on from NZ_CP012670.1 coordinate 4,629,675, forward strand.
AGAGCGAGGACGAGGGCACCGATCGGTCGAAGCAGGTTCATCGCCGGCGAGCATAGCGCACCGGGCGGGCGCAAACCGTCGCCCTCGCGCGGAGGATCTTCCTGCGCGGCGCGTGAAACGGCGACGAGGCGCGGCGGTGAGCCGAAACCGGCGCGCCGGGCGTCAGGCGCAGGAGGACCGATGAACAGAACCGTGACCTGGTCTGCTGCCACCGCGGCCGTGTGGATGAGCGCCGCGGCGCTCGCTGGTTGCGGCGCCGCCGCGCCGCCCGCCGAGGCGCCGTCGTCCGCCAGCCCGGCCGCCGTGGCCTCGCCGGCGCCGGGCTCCCTCTCGGCGGCCGACGAGGCGCTGGCGGAGCTGGAGCGCGCGGAGAGCGAGCTCCAGCAGGCCCTCGGCGGTCCAGCGCTCCGGAGCGAGCTCACCGCCGCGCCGCGGGCGACGGCGCCGCGGCCTTCGCCCCCGCCGCCCCCGGCGGGGGCCGCGGAGGGCGCCCCCGCGCCGCCCTCGCGCGACAGCGCCGACCGCGCGCCGTCGCGCAAGGAGCGCGCCGCCGAGGAGACCTCCGCGAGCTCGTGCGAGACCGCCTGCCGCGCGCTCGCCTCGATGGAGCGGGCCGCGCAGCACCTCTGCGGGCTCGCCGGCGACTCGGACCCGCGCTGCGACGGCGCGCGGGCCCGGGTGAATGGCGCCGCGGCCCGCGTCGCGGCGCAGTGCCCGCGCTGCGCCGGAGACGACTAGGCCCTGTCGGGCGAGCCGCTGCGCGGCCCGATCCGTCGATCGCCCGCTCGACGACCGCCGGGCGCCCCACGCGCCGTCCGCCGGGCGGCGATGTCAGCCCCCAGGCGCGAGGAGCTGCAGCAGGCGCACGTTCTTGTACATCGCGCCGAGCGAGCCCGACGCCCTCTCGCCGGCCTTCGCCAGCGCGTCGAGCTCCTCCGGGCGCACGTCCGCCTGGATCGAGAGGCGGCCCGCCCCCTGCTCCACCGTGAGCTTCGCGCGCTTCGCGATCTCGCCGAGCGCCACGCCGGCCTCCGGGCCGACGAGCGCCTTCAGCCCCTCGAGGTCCGCGCGCTTCTCCTCGAGGAGCTTCCGGAGCTCCTCGGCCGCGTCGACCGACGCGGCGTCGATCGCGACGGTCGCCGAGAGCCCCCCCTCGGTCGAGACGCCGAACGTCACGGCGCGCGGGCCGGTGGAGCCGGTGAGGATCGCCCGGAGGCTCGGCTTGCTGTCGGCGAGCAGCGCGACGCCGAGGATCGGGTGATCCCACCCGACGTGCGCGAGGCGCGAGGTCACCTCGTCCCGGCTCGCCAGCGACGTGCCGGCCGCCTCGGCGTCGATGCTCGCCCGGATCTCGGGCTCGGCGCCGTACAGCAAGATCGACCCGTCGCGCACCGCGATCGCGTCCTCGCCGGCGCGGAGCAGGTACTTCGTCCCCTTGTACTCCGCCTGGACGTAGCTGAGCTCCGCGAGGCGCGCCGCGAGCTTCTGCTCGTCGAACCGCCCGCGCGCGACCACGAGCGACGGGGAGAGGATCAGCTTGTCGACGTCGAAGCCGAGATCGACGCCCGTCGCCTTCTTGATGTCCTCGCGGGTGCGCTCGATGTGCTGCCGGACCGCCCCGCCCTCGGCGCCGAGCGACTTCAGCTCGATCTGGTGCGGGTCGACGATCAGCACGCCCTGAGCGCTGCCGTGGACGTGCTCCAGCAGCGACTCGTCCTTGGGGAACGCGGCGGCGCGCAGGCGCGCCAGGCCGAAGCCGAGCAGGCCGGTCTGCGCCGCGAGAAAGAGGGCGATCGCGAAGCCGAGGAGCACGAGGTACCTGGCCTTGCCCCGCTTCTTGGTGGCGCCGGCGCCCCTGGCCGGCTTGGACGCGCTCTCGGTGCTCATCTGTGCTCGCTGCGCCTCTCTGGGGTGCCGCTCGCCGGGCCGCGCGGAGGCCGCCCAGGTAGAGCCTCCCGTGCTGTCCGCCGACCCGGAGCGCACCGCGGCAGAGCATAACCGGAAGCGGGACGCCGGCCAGGCCTTCCGCCGGGGCCGCCGGACGGATAGAAACGACGCGACGTGCCTGGATCCTCGTCCCCCGATGGCGGCCGCGGCGCGCTCGCACAGCCGAGCGATGGCGTCACGCTGCCCGCTGCCCTCGGCCGCTACCGCGTGCTGCGCCTCCTCGGCGAGGGCGCGATGGGGCGCGTGCTGCTCGCGCACGATCCGGTGCTCGATCGGGAGGTCGCGCTGAAGCACCTCCGCGACGACCTGCGCATCCCGCGCGACGTCCGCGAGCAGCTCGTCGTGAGGATGCGCCACGAGGCGCGCGCCGCCGCGCGCGTGACGCACCCGAACCTCGTCACGCTCCACGACGTGGGCGAAGATCCGGACTTCGGTCTCTACCTCGTCTTCGAGTACGTCGAGGGGCTGACGCTGAAGCAGCACCTCGCCGAGCGCCCGCTCTCGGCGGCGCAGGCGGCGCGCCTCGCGCGCGAGCTCGGTGAGGCGCTCACGATCGCGCACCGGGCCGGCATCGTTCACCGGGACATCAAGCCCGAGAACATCATCCTCTCCACGAAGGGCGGCAAGATCGCCGACTTCGGCATCGCCCGGATCCCGGACTCGACGCTGACGCACCAGGGGGGGCTCATGGGAACGCCCGCGTACAGCGCCCCGGAGACGTTCCGCGCCGGGAGGTTCTCGCCCGAGAGCGACCAGTTCTCGCTCGCCGCCGTCATGTACGAGGCGATCTCGGGCCGGCGGGCGTTCCCGGGCGATGACGCGGTCTCCGTCGCGTCGAAGATCGCGAGCGACGAGCCGCCGCCCATCGCGAGGGAGCTCTGCGTGCCGCCGTCGCTCGATCACGTGCTCGCGCGCGGCATGTGCAAGCGGCCGGAGGACAGGTACCCGAGCTGCGAGGCGTTCGGCGCCGCCTTCGCCGACTGCCTCGCGTGGGCGACGTCGAGCCAGATGCCGAGGCGCATGCTGGAGGCCCCCGCCGCGGCGGCGCTGCCCTCGGAGCCGGACGCGCTGCGCGCCGATCTGGGCGACGACGAGTTCCCTCCTCGCGAGCGGAAGACAGGGCAGGTCATCCTGGGCGCCGCGGTGGTGGTCGCGACGGCCCTGCTGCTCGTCCGCACGGCGCTGCGTTCGTCCGACGCGCCGGAGGAGCATCCGGCCGCGGCAGCGACCGCGGCGCCGGCCGTATCGTCCTCGCCTGCCCCGCCGCGGCCGCGCGCCAGCCCGCCGGCGCGGCCCGCGCGCCCGAAGCCCGATCCGGACGACGCCGTCTCGCCCGCGCCGCGCGCGACGGGGAGCGCCGGCACGGGCGAGGCCAGCGCGAGCGCTCCGGGCGACGCGGAGAGCCGGCCTGCCTCGATCGCCCTCCCCGAGCCCGAGCGGGCCGGGGATGCCGGCGCGCCGCATGTAGATGAGCCCGACGTGGACACGGACGGCCCCGGCGCGCCGGAAACGGATGACCCCGGCGCGATGGGAACAGACGACCGCGGCGCGATGGAGACAGACGACCGCGGCGCGATGGAGACACGCGCCCCCGGCGCGCCGGAGACACGCGCCCCCGACGCGCCGGAGACACGCGCCCCCGGCGCGCTGGACGCCGGCGCGCCGGATGCTGCTCCGCGTTGAACGACCGGCGCGGCGGACGCGTTGTCAGCCGGAGAGAACTCCCCTAATGGAGCGCAGGTAAGCGGCATCGCTGTCCGGAACGGCCGACGTCAAGCGCCTCCTCGGATCCCTTGCGGGCTCCGGCACATGGCCCTCCTCCGCGCCGACCGCCACGCTGGCGATTGCCCGGGATGGCCGTTCTGCCCAGAGAGAGCTCCGCGATGACTACCCCGACCCACGGCGACGATCTCCACCTGTCGCTCTATCGAGACATGTTCCGGATACGTCGCTTCGAGGAGGAGGCGGCGCGCGCGTACGCACAGGGCAAGATCGGGGGGTTCCTTCACCTCTACATCGGGCAGGAGCCCATCGCCGTCGGGGCCTGCGCCGCGCTCCGGCCCGACGATTACGTGATCACGACGTACCGGGATCACGGGCTCGCGCTCGCCCGCGGGATGAGCCCGCGCGCGGCGATGGCCGAGCTCTACGGCAAGGTCACCGGGTGCTCGAAGGGGCTCGGCGGCTCGATGCACTTCTTCGACAAGGAGCGCAACATGCTCGGCGGATACGGCATCGTCGGCGGCCACATCCCCATCGCCGCCGGGACCGCGTTCGCGTCGAAGTACCGGGGCGAAGATCGGGTCTCGATGGTGTTCTTCGGCGAGGGGGCGGTGAGCATCGGCGACTTCCACGAGGGCATGTCGCTCGCGGCGCTGTGGAAGCTGCCGATCGTCTTCGTCTGCGAGAACAACGAGTACGCGATGGGCACGCCGCTCTCCCGGACGCTCTCGGTCGAGGACGTGTCGCTGAAGGGGCTCGCCTACGGGATGGAGCGCGACCGCTTCAACGCCGAGCACGTCTTCCAGGTGCGGGATCGACTCGCGGAGGCGATCGCGCGGGCGCGCACCCACTCGGAGCCGACGCTGGTCGAGATCAGGACCTACCGGTTCCGGGGCCACTCGATGAGCGACCCGGGCAGGTACCGGACGAAGGAGGAGCTCGAGGAGCGCAAGAAGAAGGACGTCCTCCTGCGCTCGCGCGTCGAGCTCGAGGAGAAGGGGCACAGCTCCGCCCTCGAGGCGATCGAGCGAGAGGTGGAGGACGAGATCGCCGACGCGATCCGCTTCGCCGAGGAGAGTCCAGAACCCGGGCCCGAGGTGCTCGAGCCCACCACCTACGCAGGGCCGTTTTCGCGATGAGCATCCTGAGATTCCGCGAGGCGGTCCGCGCCGCCATGGTCGAGGAGATGGAGCGCGACGAGCGGGTTTACCTCGTCGGCGAGGAGGTCGGGCACTACCAGGGCGCCTACAAGGTGACCGAGGGGATGCTCGAACGGTTCGGCGCACGGCGCGTGATCGACGCGCCCATCACGGAGAGCGGGTTCACCGGCATCGCGATCGGCGCGGCGATCGTCGGGCTGCGGCCGATCGTCGAGTACATGACGTGGAACTTCTCCGCGGTCGCCTTCGACCAGATCCTCAACAACGCGGCGAAGCTCCGGCAGATGTCCGGCGGGCAGCTCAGCGTCCCGCTCGTGCTGCGGGCGCCGAACGCGTCGGCCCGCCAGGTGGGCGCGCAGCACTCCCACGCGATGGAGCACTTCTACGCGCACATCCCCGGCCTGAAGGTGCTCGCGCCCGCGACGCCGGCCGACGCGAAGGGGCTCCTCAAGTCGGCGATCCGGGACGACAACCCGGTGCTCTTCATGGAGAGCGAGACGCTGTACAACGTGAAGGGCGAGGTGCCCGACGACCCCGAGGTCCTCGTCCCGATGGGGGTGGCCTCGATCGCGCGCGAGGGGACGGACGTCACGATCGTCGCCTGGAGCCGGATGGTGCACGTCGCGCTCGAGGCCGCCGCCGTGCTCGCGGAGGAGAGCATCAGCGCGGAGGTCGTGGACCTCAGATCGCTGCGCCCGCTCGACGAGGACGCCCTCGTGCGGAGCGTCAGCAAGACCCACCGCGCGGTCGTGGCGCACGAGGGCTGGCCGTACGGCGGCGTCGGCGCGGAGATCGTCGACCGCATCCAGCGCCTCGCGTTCGACGAGCTCGACGCGCCCGTGCTGCGCGCGACGACGCTCGATTTCCCGATGCCCTACAACGCAAAGCTGGAGCAGTACGTGATCCCGCAGGCGTCGCGGATCATCGAGAACGTCCACCGCGTCCTCTACAGGAGCTGACGAGGGCGCGCGCGTCCCCGCTCCGAGGTGATAGGCCCAATGGCGAAGGTTCTGGAACTGCCGAAGCTGTCCCCGACCATGGAGGAGGGGCAGATCAGCGCCTGGCACAAGAACGAAGGCGACGCGATCGACGTCGACGACTTGCTCGCCGACGTCGAGACCGACAAGGCCACCATGGAGTACCGATCCTTCGATCGAGGGACGTTGCTCAAGATCCTCGTGCCCGCCGGCAGCGTCGTGAAGCTCGGCCAGCCCGTCGCGATCATCGGCGCGCCCGGCGAGGACGTGCGCGGCGTCGCGGCGGCGAGCGGCGGCGGCGCGCCCTCGCCGGCGCCGAGCGCGGCGGCGCCGCGCGCCGAGGGCGAGCGCGCGCCGCAGCCGGCCGACGGCGGCGCGGCGCCGCGCCGGGAGGCGCGCGGGTCCGAGGCGCCGGGCGCGCCGACGCAGCCGGCCGCGCCGCCGACGCAGCCGGCCGCGCCGCCGACGCAGCCGGCCGCGCCGCCGGCCTCGACGGGCGGCCGCGTGAAGGCGTCGCCCTACGTGCGCAAGCTCGGCCGGGAGCGCGGCCTCGACCTCCGCGGCATCGAGGGCTCCGGTCCAGGCGGGCGCATCGTCGCCCGGGATCTCGAGGGGCTCAGGCCGGCGCCGGCCAGGGCGGCGACCGCGGCGCCCGCCGAGGGGGAGCTCGCGGCGCCGGAGGCGCGCCCGCTCAGCATGATGCGCAAGGCGATCGCCCGGCGCCTCACCGAGTCCAAGCAGACCGTCCCGCACTTCTACCTCTCGATCGACGTCGACGCCGATCCGCTGCACGCGCTGCGCGAGCAGATCAACGCGGACCTCGCGGCGAGCGCCGCCGAGGGCGAGGGGCCGGGCAAGGTCAGCTTCAACGATCTGCTCGTGAAGGCGTGCGCGATCGCGCTCGTGCGCGTGCCGGAGTGCAACGCGCAGTTCACCCCCGACGCGATCCTCGTGCACCGGCGCGTCGACATCTCGGTCGCCGTGGCGGTCCCCGAGGGCCTCGTGACGCCGGTCGTGCGCGACGCGGATCGCAAGCCGGTGCTCGCGATCGCCGCCGAGGTGCGCGAGCTCGCGGCGCGCGCCAGGGCGAAGAAGCTGCGGCCCGAGGAGATGGCGAACGGGACCTTCTCGATATCGAACCTCGGCATGTTCGGGATCGACGACTTCGCCGCCGTCATCAACCCCCCCGAGGGCGCGATCCTCGCCGTGGGCCAGGTCCGCCGCGAGCCGGTGGTGCGCGGCGAGCAGATCGTGCCGGGCCGGCGCATGGGCATGACGCTCTCCTGCGATCACCGCGTCGTCGACGGCGCGGTCGGCGCGGGCTTCCTCAAGGTGCTGCGCCAGCTCCTGGAGCACCCGACGCAGATCCTGCTCGGCTAGGCCGCGCCTGACGCCCTGCCGCGCGGCCCGATCCGGAGGCCGCTCGGCCGCGGACCAGGGGCGCGCCTGGGCGGCGAGGGACCAGCGCGCCGGGTCAGGTCGCCTCGGCGCCGCCCCCGAGCGCGTCGCCGAGGCGCGCGAGGTTGCGCGAGAAGATCTGCACGGACGGGTGCGTCGGCCCGAGCGCCTTCGTGGCGATCGCCACGGCGCGCTCGATCTGCTGCCAGGCGCCCGACAGGTCGCCGAGCGCCTGCAGCACGCGGCCGAGGTTGTTCACGATGCTCGCCACGACCGGGTGGTCCGGGCCGTAGGTGGCCTGCGCGATGCCGAGCGCCCGCTCGAGCTGCTCGCGCGCCCCGGGCAGCTCGCCGAGCGCCTGCAGCACGCTGCCGAGGTTGTTGCAGCCGATCGCGACCGCCGGGTGGTCCGGCCCGTACGTCGCCTCGGCGATCTTCAGCACGCGGGCGAAGTGCGCGCGCGCCCCCTCGAGGTCGCCGAGATCGCGCAGCACGCTGCCGAGATTGTTGATGTCCCGCGCGACGTCGGGGTGATCCGGCCCGTAGGTGTCCTCGACGATCGCGAGCGCGCGCTCGAAGTCGGCGCGCGCCCCGGCGAGGTCGCCGAGGTCGCGCAGCACGCGGCCCCGGTTGTTCAGCGCCAGGGCGAAGCGCGGGTGGTAGCGGCCGTAGCTCTGCTCATCGATCTTGAGCGCCTCCTCGAACTGCTCGCGCGCCCCCTTGAGATCGCCGAGATCGTGCAGCAGCCGGCCGAGGTTCGTGCGCCCGATCGCGACGGTCGGGTGGCTCTGTCCGTACGCGCGGATGTCGATCGCGAGGGCCCGCTCCAGGTGCACGCGCGCGCCCGCGAAGTCGCCGAGATCGCGGAAGAGCGCGCCCAGGTTGTTGAGCCGTATCGCGACGCTCGGATCGTCGGGGCCGTACGTCGCCTCGTCGATGGCGAGGGCGCGCTCCAGGTGCTTGCGCGCGCCCGGCAGGTCGCCCTGGTCCATGAGCACGCTGCCGAGATCGTTCACGTCGCGCGCCACGTCCGGGTGGTCGGGGCCGAAGCTCGCGATGTCGATCGCCAGCGCGCGCTCCAGGTGCCCCCGCGCGCCGCCGAGATCGCCGAGATCGTGGAGGACGCTGCCGAGGCTGCGCAGCACGGCCGCGACCCTCGGATCGTCGTGACCGAACACCGCCTCGTGGAGCGCGAGGGCGCGCTCCAGGTATCCCTTCGCCTCCGCGAACGCGGCTCGCCCCTGCAGGTACACGGCGAACCGGGCGAGGAGCCGCCCGCGCACCCCCTTCGCGACGTCGTAGGCCTCGGCGTGGCCCGCGGCCGCGAGCGCGTGCGGCAGCCAGCGCGCGCAGAAGGGCCACGTCTCCACGTCGTCGCTGCTCTCGGGGAACGCATGATCGACGAGGCGGACCGCGGCCTCGGCCCACATCCGGAGGTCCTCGGGCGAGAGGCGATCCCGCACCACCGCCTGGACGAGGCGGTGCACCGAGAGCGCGCCCTCGTGCACGTCGATGAACGAGTAGCGGCGGAGCGCGGCGACCGCCTCGTCGAGCGTGAGCGGATCGCTGAGCGCCTCCGCGAGCGCCGGCGGCAGGTGCTGCGCGGCGTCGGCGAGGCCTTCGCGCGGGATGTCGTCCGGCGCGAGGAACGCGCACAAGCTCAGGAGATCGACCGCGACGGGCGAGAAGCGCTGCGCCTCCTGGAACGCGAGCCCCCAGGTGGTGGCGACCGGCGTCGGATAGTCCATGGGCACGCCGCGGAGCAACAGCTCGCGCTGGTGGTCGCCGAAGGCCGCGTGGTAGGTGGCGATCGACGACCTCGTCTCCTTGATGGTCGCCGCCGCCTGCACCAGCGCGAGCGGCAGATCGCCGAGCGTCTCCGCGAGCTTCTCGGCGGCGCGCGCGTCGCTCTGCCCGGTCCGGGCGAGCAGGAACTTCACCGAGTCGGCGCGATCCAGCGCCGGCACGGTGAGCGGCGTCGCGATGCCACGAAAGCTCGGGTTGCGCGAGGTGATCAGGATGTGCCCGGTGCGCGGGTGCGGCAGGTACGGGGCGACGTCCTTCGGATCGTTGACGTTGTCGAGGACGAGGAGCCACCGGTCGTTGCGGGACAGCCAGGAGCGGACGGCCTCGATCGCGATCCGCTGATCGGCCTCGTCCTGCTCGGGGAGCCCGAGCGCGGCGGCGAGGCGGGCGAAGTCCTCGGCCGCCGTGGCCGGCTCCTCCGCGCGGACCCACCACACGACGTTGTACTGGCTCGCGTAACGGTGCGCGTACTCCGCCGCGAGTTGCGTCTTGCCGATCCCGCCGAGGCCGCTGATCGCCTGGGTGAGCGCCGCGGGCCCGCCGGTGGTGAGCGCGCTCCGCAGCTCGTTGAGGAGCTGGTCGCGCCCGGTGAAGCTCGGATTGCGCGGCGGCAGCTTCTTGATGTGCGGCTCCGCGTCGGGCGAGCTCGACGGACGGCGGGCGGCCGGCCACGCCGCTGGCGGCTCCGTCTCGCGGACGGCGCTCCGGATCCCCTTGGCGATCTCGGTGAAGGCCTCGCTCTGGTTGGGGTAGCTGGTCACGGGCCGCGCGCGGTGGGGCAGCGGCTGCAGCGCCCCGAGCACCGTCTTCTCCCAGGGGCAGGGCCGCAAGATGACCGGAATGACGCGGCACTCCCCCGCCTCGTGCCGGGCGATCGCCTCCCGGATCTCCGGAGAGAGCCACGCGTCGGCGTGGAGGAAATCCGCGCTCACGAGGAGGAGGACGATCCGCGCCTCGCGCAGCTTCGCGGCGCTGGCCTCGCGCCGCTCCTTGCCGCCGCCGAGCGCGAACCCCTGGTACGTCCGGATGACCCCCTGCCGCTTGAGCGCGTCGAGGTGGGTCTCGAGCTTGGGCCGCAGGTCCTCGTCCCTCGGGGAGTAGGAGAAGAACACGTCGGCGGGGCTCATCGCCAAGGCAACCATAGTTCCTCTCGCGGGCCTTAAAGTCTCACGACCGACCTGGAGCGCAACGAGAATACGCGGTCGGGAAAGACCCAGGAAGAGACGGTAAGTAGCACCCTCGGCGGATACATGCGGGTCGAACCTCCATGCTTTCTTGGCATGCTTTCCTGGGGAGTGCCCCCTACCCCGAATCTGGCTCCGTCCTGCCTTCGCGCTCCTCTTCCGTGCCGGGAAAGAACCTGCCGGAAGCCTGGACGATACGGCGCGCGGCTTCCATCCACCGCCGCCGATCGTCCCGCCGCAGCTGGTTGCGGACGACGACCTTCACGAGGCGGTGAACGCTGAGCGCGTGCGGCCGCACGTCGATCAGCGAGTGCAGGCGCAGCGTCGCGATCGCGTCGTCGAGCGCGAGCGGATCGTACTCGCCGAGCGCCCGCCGCGGGATCGTGTCCATCGGGAGGAACGAGCACAGGCTGAGGAGCTCGGCGGCCGCCTGGTGGCTGAACACGGCGGCGAGCGCGCTCTCCCACGTGGTCGCGACGGTCACCGGGAAGCTGGCGGGGCGCTCCAGGAGCGCCGCGGGGCGCTGGCGAAACAGCGCGAGGTACTCCGCGAGCGGGCGGCCCGTCTCCTCGATGTACGCGCCGGCCTGCGCCAGGGCGAGCGGCAGATCGCCGAGCTCGTACGCGAGCGCGTCGGCCGCCTCCGCGTCGGTCTCGCCCGTGCGCCGGAGCAGGAAGTTCACCGACTCGGCGCGCTCGATGCCGCGAACGTTCACCGTCGTGAGCCCGCTCCAGATCGGGTTCTGCGACGTCACGAGGATGTGGCCGCCGTGCGAGACGCTCGGGACGTATGGATCGACCTCGCTCGGCTCGCGCACCCCGTCGAAGAGGAGGAGCCAGCGCCCGCGGCGCCCGAGCTTGCTGCGCACCGCGGCGACCGCGCGGGCCGGATCCATCTGCTCGTGGTCGGGCAGCCGCATCTCCGCCGCGAGCGCGACGAAGCCGGCGTCCATCGTCGCCGGGCTCTGGCCGTCGATCAGGAAGACCGTGTCGTAGGCGCCCGCGTTGCGGTGCGCGTACTCGATCGCGAGCTTGGTCTTGCCGGTGCCGCCGAGCCCGCAGAGCGGCGCGATCCCGCGCCTCGCGAGCGTGGCGCCGATCTCGGCGAGCAGCGCGTCGCGCGCGGCCAGGTTCCGGCCCGTCCACGCGGGGACGCTCCAGATCCCTGGCGGGGGTGGCACCTCGGAGTGGCTCACCGGCTGGGCGCCGGCGCTCGGTGAGCCTACGAGGGGTTTTGGGTGAGCTGCTCGACCTGCTTCCGGATGCCCTTGGCGATGTCGGTGAACGCCTCGCTCTGGTTGACCCAGCTCGTCACCGGGCGCCCGCCCCGCGGCAAGCTGGCCAGCCTGCCGAAGGGCGCGCCCTCCCAGTCGCAGGCGTCGAGGATGACCGGGATCACGCGCGCCTCACCGCGCTCGTGGCGCTCGATCGCCTTCTGCATCTCGACGTCGTAACAGAAGTCCGACGCGAGGAAATCCGCGCTGATGAGCAGGAGGATGACCTTCGCGGCCTCGAGGTGCTCGGCGAGCGCCCTGTCACGCTCCTCGCCGGCGCCGATCTCGCCGTCGTGCCAGCCCCGGATCACGCCCTTGCGCTTGAGGATGGCGAGGTGCGTCTCGAGCTTGTCGCGCAGATCGCGGTTGCTCTCCGAGTACGAGAAGAACACCTCGATCGGGCTCGCCGGGGGCTCGGAGAGCCGCGCGCGCCGCGGCGCGCCGAGCGACGCCGGGACGGAGACCGGGCCCTCGTCGCCGGACGAGTCGGGCGCGAGATCGCAGGGCGAGACGCCCGGCGACGACGACGACGGCGGGAGCTCCAGGTCGGGGATCGGGGGGGGCACGATCGAGCGGGGCGGGCGCGACGCCAGGGCGCGCTGCGGGGCCGCGCTCAGGCGCTCGAGGATCGCGAGCGCCCGGTCGTGGCTGCCGTCGGACGTGTCGTAGGGCAGGAGCGCGAAGCCCTTGTCCACGAGCGTCGTGCGCCGGTACGGCGTCAGGCTCGCGCTCGGGGCGAGCACGAACCGGGGCGGCGGCGAGCTGCCCGACAGCGCGTGGATGTCCGACAGCATCTCGTCGAAGTCGCCGTCGGCCCGCCCGAAGCCGACGAGGAGCACGGGGCACTTCGAGAGCACGGCCGTGAGCGCGCGGCGCACGGCGGGATCCGCGATCGACCTGCCGAAGCGCTCCCGCGTGAACATCCAGCTCTCGGGCACCTTCAGCGTGCCGTGCAGCTTGAGGATGAACCGCCGCCGCCACGCGACCTCGTCGGTGACGCGCCAGAGGGTGTCCCACTCGAACCCGAACGCGCGCTCGAGCAGGTGGTTGATGTTCGTCGTGAGCACCGCGCGCAGCCTGTCCCTGAGCGCGGCGATCGCGAGCGCGATCCGCGGCGGATCGAGCCCCTCGTCGTCGAGCGCGTCCTCCACGAACGCGTTGAACTCCTCCGGGCCGAGGGCGTGCTCCGCCGCGGCGATCGCCTCGCTGAACCGCTGCGATCGCGCGAGGTCGGCCACCTCGGCGACCACGAGCTCGTCGCCGACCTGGTCGCGCACCCGCTCGATGAGCAGGTCGACGAGCTGACGCCACGTCGGCAGCCCGGCCGCGGCCGAGATGCCGCCCCCCACGAAGAGCACGAGCTCCCCGCCCTCGAGCACCTCATGCAGCTCTTCGATCGTCGCGGCGTCGTGCTCCGCGCTCATCGTGTTCGCGTTGTCCATAAGGGTTGGCATCGAGCCCCTCGAGTCTATCGCTCCTCGGCGCCCGGCGCACTTTTGCGGCGCGTCGCGCGGCCGCACGCGCGCGCCGCGCTGCGACGCGCGGCGACGGGTCGAGCGCGCGATCACCCGGACCGGCCCCCGGACCGGACCGGCGCGCGCGCAACGTCCGAGACGACTGACCGCCTCCGCGCTGACCAAGCTGCTGGCGCCCGAGGAGACGGAAACAGTCCGCGACCCTGGAGCATGCTACGCCTGCGACATGCGTCCGGCGCCTCTCCTTGTGCTGGCCACGCTGGCCTCGCTTTTCGCGGTCTCCATGATCGGAGCGGCCGCCCCGCCGCGCCCCTCGCGAGCGCGCGCCCCGCGCCTCCCCGCGGAGGGCGAGGCCGTGCTCTCGACGGGCGCCGGGGGGCGGCGCGCGCGCGCCCCCTCGAGCGTCGTCGCGCTGCGCGCCCCCGGCCCCCCCGCCGTCCTCGTGCGCGCGGGCAGCTTCACGATGGGATCGAGCGAGGTCGAGATCACGCACGCGGTGACGCTCTGCAAGCTCGAGCCGGCCGGTGAGCTGTGCGTCGACGAGCTCGAGGCGAGCTTCGCGAACGAGCTCGTGCCCCACGAGGTGTACCTCTCCGATTTCTGGATCGACCGCACCGAGGTGACCGTCGCCAGCTACCGGCGGTGCGTCTCGGCCGGACTGTGCAACGAGCCGCCTTACGCGTCCGGCGGGCGGCGCTTCGATCGTCCGGACTACCCGGTGGTCCTCGTGTCGTGGAGCGACGCGCAGCGCTACTGCGCCTGGGCGGGCGGTCGCCTCCCGACCGAGGCCGAGTGGGAGCGGGCCGCGCGCGGCGCGGCGGGGCGTCGCTACCCGTGGGGCAACGTGTACAACCCCTTCCATGCGAACCACGGGCGGCTGTCGTTCGACGAGCTCGACGACGGCGACGGCTTCCTCGAGCTCGCGCCGGTGGGCTCGCTCATCGCCGGACGAACCCCGGACGGCATCGACGACCTCGCGGGCAACGTCGAGGAGTGGGTCGCGGACTACTACGCTCCCGAGTATCCGAGCGGCAGCGCGGCGAACCCGCGCGGGCCCGACATGGGCGAGGAGCGCGTGGTGCGGGGCGGCAGCTTCGCCCACGGCCGGCCCTGGCTGCGCGGCGCGGCGCGAGGGCACGACGCGCCGGCCAGCCGCCGCACCACGCGCGGCTTCCGCTGCGCGCGCGACGCCTGAAGCGAGCGGGGGCCCGCGCGGCGGTTGGCCGCGCGTCGAGGAGCCCCCATACTGCGCCGGTGAGGATCGCGCACCTCTCTGACCTGCACCTCCTGTCGCTCGAGGGGGCCGTCCCTTTCCGGCTCCTCAACAAGCGGCTCACCGGGTACCTCAACCTCCGCTTCCGGCGCCACGCCATCCACAAGCCGATCGCGGTGCACGCGGCGGCGAGGGAGATCCAGCGGCTCGGCGTGGACCACGTGGTCATCACGGGCGACGTCTCGAACCTCGCGCTCGAGCGGGAGTTCGTCCTGGTCCGCAGCTTCCTGCAGCGCGATCTCGGGCTCCCGCCCGAGCGCGTGAGCATCGTCCCGGGGAACCACGACGCGTACACGAAGGGCGCGCACCGCTCGCAGCGGTTCGCCCAGTACTTCGCGCCGTACCTGCGCTCGGACCTGCCCCTCGACGCGCCCGCGACGGCGGGGGGCGCCGGCCGCGACGGCGCGGGCGCCACGTTCCCCTTCGTGCACCTGCGCGGGCCGGTGGCGATCATCGGCCTCTCGACCGCCTGGCCTCGCCCGCCTCTGGTGGCCTCGGGCCGGCTCGGCGCACCCCAGCTGCGCGCGCTGGAGCACCTCTTGGCGCACCCGGAGGTGCGGCGGCGGACGCCGATCGTGCTCCAGCACCACCCCTTCCACAACCCGGCGAGCCGCGCGAAGACCCTGCTGGAGGGCCTGGGGGACGCCGCGGCGGAGGGTCGCCTGCTGCGGCAGGTCAGCCGCGGCCTGCTGCTGCACGGGCACCTGCACCGGCGCATCCACCGGAAGGTGCACACCGAGCGGGGCCACATCGACGCGGTGGGCGCCACCAGCGCCTCGCTCCTCCACGACAGCGATGAGCGGATGGCGGGGTTCAACGTCTACGAGGTCGACGACACGGGGGCGATCCAGGGCATCACGTCGCACCGCTTCGTCCCTGGACAGGAGGCGTTTCGCGAGGTCCCCATCCCGCAGGGATGAGCCCGGGCGAGGCGCCGCAGCGCCGAGCGCGGCCCGCGGGGGAGCGGCGCTCGGACCTCCGAGGCGCGCGGCCCCACGGGGGGAGCGGCGCTCGGACATCCGACCGCGCGGAGCCCGCCTAGCGGGTGCGCGATGCTCGGGCTCGGAGGTGGGGTGGATCGAGCGCAGCGGCTGCGCTGCGCCAGCAGGCGGGGGCGATGGCCAGGAGGTGGATCAGGCGGTGGCGCGGATCACGTTGACCGCCTGGAGACCTTTGGGACCTTCCTTGATCTCAAATTCGACGGTCTCGTCCTCGAACAGACGGCGGCGCCCCTCCCCGTTGATCTGCGAATAGTGCACGAAGACGTCGGGGCCAGTCTCCTGCTTGATGAAGCCCCACCCCTTCTCGTCGTTGAACCACTTTACCTTGCCAACTGCCATATTTCCTCCACTTCCGAGCTCGTCGATACCCGAGGCGCGCAGGCTGGGAGTCGGGAGGAGACCGTGTTTGCGGCCCCTGATTCCGATGTGGGCTTGGCTGCTTGCAGCAAACCCCCCTCGTAGACAAGTCCAAACTGCGCAGGGCGGCTGCCCAGCCGCTTATTGATGTGCTTGCGCGACAACTTCGACGATTCTCCCCGGTCCGAGCGGCGCCAACGTAAACGGCTCGACGCGCCAAGGTCAAGCGATGAAGGTTCGATCGGAGATCGCGGGACGCAGTGCTCACCTCACCCGCAGTGCCGTCCCGCAGCCGATCCCGACGAAATCATCCCGCCGTACAGCGGATCCCGGACACGAGCGAACGAATGACGCGAGCCATCCGGCGCGAAGCAGCATTCGCGGGGATGTCAAGATTTGCGCTCTTATCGAAGAGCCGAGTGCGTGGGCGCGCGCGTTTCGTCGCGCTCTCCAGGGCGGCCTCGTTGCCTCACGCAAGCGGATCTCGCGAACGATGCCGGGAGACGAGATCTCCGCGCCTCGCCCCGCCCATGGCCGCGCCTCATCTCCGCCCGCGCGCCGACTCGCGGCCCGTCCCCCGACGCGGGCGCGCCGAGGGGCCACCTGTCCCTCGCGCGGCGTGCCTTGGCCGAGAGCGCCTGGCATCCATCGATGCGCCACCACGGCGAGAGCCACCGCCTCGGCGGGGCCGCTGCCTCGGCGGGGTAGCTATCGCGGCGAGCGTCCCTGCGCAGGACGTCGTGCCGCGGGCCGGAGCCCGCTCAGCCCGTTCGCCGCCTGTGTGCGTTCGCCGTGCCTTCACGCACCTCCGCCACGGCCGCCGGGGCGCGATCCGCGGCGCCGCCGCCGGCCGGCGCGCTCGACCCGCCCCCCCGGACGCAGCGGCGCGGCAGGGGCTGGGCTCGCGCCGGCTCGCCTCCTCGCCGCAGGAATCGAAGGCATCTCGTTGACATGTCTGTTCGAGCTTGCTCGTATGGCGTGGCGAGGGCATCGGGTCTCACCTCCGCCCTGGCCCCGCGAGGCGACGACGAGATGTTCTCGGTGATCATCAGCGAGAAAGGGGGCGCGGAGCGCCGCGAAACCTTCGACCGGACAGAGATCAACGTCGGCCGCGTGCAGGGCAACGACCTGATGCTGCCGAAGGGCAACGTGTCGAAGCGGCATGCGCGGCTGCTCTACCGGGACGGGCGCTTCATCGTCACCGACCTCAAGAGCACCAACGGCACGTACGTCAACGGCAGGAAGATCGCCCAGGCGACCATCGTCCGCGAGGGCGACAAGATCTACATCGGCGACTTCGTCCTGCGGATCGAGACCTCGGCGAGCGGCACGGCGCCCCCCGAGAGCGCGGCGCCCCCGGGGCGCGCGCCGGAGGACATGACCGCCGGGGACCCGGGGCCGCTGCCCGATCGGGCGCCGCCGTCGGCCGAGAAGGGGCTGCACCGCTCGGCGCCGCTTCCGCTGATCAACGAGAAGGGCGAGCCGTCGCGCACCAACCAGGGCGTGATCAGCCACTTCCCGCTGGAGAACGACCCAGACGAATCAGGCGACGCGCCCGGCCCTGTCCCCGGTCCGCCGCGCGTCCCCTCGCCTCGCCCGACCGTGGGGCCGAGCTCGCAGGGCAGCCTGACCGCGCCGCCGCTGCCGGTCGCCCCGGCGGCGCCCGGCGCCGCGCCGGCGCGCGACGGTCGCACCATCGTCCCCGGCAACGCGACCACACAGCTGGCGCGCCCCGCTCCGACGGCCCCCCCGCTGCCTGGCCAGGGCCCCGCCGCGAACCCGCTGCAGGGCGCGCCGAACGCCGCCGTGCACCCCAGCGTGGTCCCCATCCCGAGCCGGAGAGCCATCCCGCCCGTCTCGGACCGGATCGATCGTGGCCAGGGCGACTCGGCGCAGGCCGTGGCGCGCCGCAAGGCGCTCGGCCGCCTCATGGAACGGCTCGCCGCGAAGGTGGACCTCGCGCCGCTCGACAGCGGCGCGCCTCCGGACGCCGCGCTCGCCCGGAAGCTCGATCAGGCCGTCGCCGAGGGCGTGGACGCGATGCGCGCAGCGGGCGAGCTCCCGCCCGAGATCGACGCGGAGACCCTCAAGGCCGACGCGCACCGGGAGCTCTTCACGCTCGGCCCGCTCGATCGGCTCCTCGACGAGGACGAGGTGAGCGAGATCCAGGTCTTCCGCCACGACCACGTGATCGCGATCCACGGGCGCCGGCG
Source organism: Sorangium cellulosum (assembly GCF_004135735.1). Taxonomy (GTDB): domain Bacteria; phylum Myxococcota_A; class Polyangia; order Polyangiales; family Polyangiaceae; genus Sorangium; species Sorangium cellulosum_F. The sequence goes on from NZ_CP012670.1 coordinate 4,647,460, forward strand.
GGTCATCTCGGAGGTCGCGTTCAGCAGTGAGCGCGCGGTCGACCGGGTCATCCGCCGGCTCTGCGCGGCCGCCGGGCAGCCGCTGGAGCAGGGGGCCACCTTCGTCGAGCGGACGCTGCCGAAGGGCAGGCGGCTCTTCGGCGTGCTCCCGCCGGCCTCGACCTCGACGCTGATCCTCCGGAAGCCGCGGTGCCCCGATGTCACGCTCGAGGACCTGGTGCGCAACGGGACGATCTCGCGCGCGATGGCCGGGCTGCTCTCCCAGTGTGTCCTCGGGCGCGGCAACCTCCTCGTCACGGGGACGCGAGACGCCGGGACGAGCTGGCTGCTCGGCGCGCTCGCGGCCGCGGCGCCGCCGGACGACCGCTTCGTCGTGCTTCAGGACGAGGGCGAGCTGGTCCTCAACCAACCCCAGACGCTCTCGATCGCGCTCGGCAACACGACCGTCGAGCGGGCGCGGGCGGTGCAAGCGGCCGCGCGCATCCGGCCCGAGCGGCTCGTGGTGAGCTCGTTCTCCGGCCACGTCGCGGCCGAGGTCGTGGACGCCATCGGCGGCGGGATGGACGGCGTGCTGGCGGCCGCGCGCGCGCCGACGCTGCGGCAGGCCGTGACCCGGCTCCCGGCGGACATCGCCGCGACCCGGCCCGGGATCGCCCCGGAGACGGCGCGCGAGTGGCTGGCGTCGTCGTTCGACCTGGCGATCGAGATCGCGCTGCTCCGCGACGGCCGGCACCGGGTGCTCCGCATCGCGGAGCTCGCGATCGAGAGCGGGCAGATCGCGATCCGCGACGTGTTCACGTTCGTGGTCGAGCGGACGGCCGCTGGCGGCGCGCTGGAGGGGACGTTCCACCCCTCCGGGCTGGTGCCGGACATCGTGGAAGATCTTCAGTCCCGCGGGCTCACGGTCGATACCTCCGCGTCGTTCCGGAGGAACCGCTAGCGCGTCTTGACGAGCGCCGGCGAAGCGCGGAGGTTATGCTGTTCGACAGCCATGGCCATCCGCACCATTCTCCACTATCCCGACCCGCGCCTGCGCCAGAAGGCGCGGCCGGTCGGCGACATCACCCCCGAAATCACGAAGCTTATCGACGACATGGCCGAGACCATGTACGCGGCGCCCGGCGTCGGCCTCGCGGCCACGCAGATCGGGGAGCCGCACCGTATCTTCCTCGTGGACATCGCCGCCGAGAACGAGCCGAGCAACCTCCTCGTGTTCATCAACCCCGAGATCGTCCGGCAGGACGGGCAGCAGGTTGGCCCCGAAGGGTGCCTGTCGTTCCCCGGCATCAGCGAGGAGATCAAGCGCGCCGAGCGCGTCAGCGTCCGCGCCCGCGGGCGTGACGGCGCGACGTTCGAGCTCACGGCCGACGGCCTGCTCGCCGTGGCCATCCAGCACGAGCTCGATCACCTGGACGGCGTGCTGATGATCGACCGGATGGGCACGCTCAAGAAGCGCATCGTCCACCGGAAGATGCAGAAGCGGGGCGCAGAGGCGGCGACCTGACCGCCTCGCTCGCCTGGTCCGCTGCGCGCCGCGAAGAGAGCCGCGGGGCGCAGCGGCGGCGGGCTGACCGCCTCGCCCGGCCGGTCAGCTGCGCGCCGGGAAGGCGAGCGGGCCGCTGACGTACGCGTCGCGACCGCAGAGCTCCCAGCGCGGATCGACGATCCGGGGCGCGTCCCCTGGCGTGTCCGGGCCCGCCCAGTCGACCGCGCCGGGTCGGCCGCGGGGCCCGAGCAGGATCGGGGCGACGAAGGCGTGCAGCTCGTCCGGCAGGCGCGACGCGAGCAGGCTGCCGGCGAGCTCGGCGCCCCCCTCGACGAGGATGGAGACGATCCCCTGCGAGGCGCAGAGGCGCATCGCGGCCGTCACGTCGACCCGGCCCTCGGCCGAGGTGGGCGCGCGCAGGACGATGCAGCCCGCGTCGACGAGCACCTGCTCCGCGGCCTCGGGCGCGTCGGCGCCCGTGAGCACCCAGGTCGGCACCTCGCGCGCCGTCTGCGCCAGCCGGGTGTGGAGCGGCAGCCGGAGCCGCGTGTCGAAGACGAGCCGGATGGGGCTCCGCCCGCCGGGCGGGAGGCCGGCCTCGCGCAGCGTGAGGCGAGGGTCGTCGGCGAGGGCGGTGCCGATCCCGATCGCCACCGCGTCGTGCCGCGAGCGGAGCTCCTGCACCTTCGCGCGGGCCTCCGGGCCGGTGACCCACTTCGAGGCGCCCGTGCGGGTCGCGATGCGGCCGTCCAGCGAGAGGGCGAGCTTGAGCGAGATGTGCGGGATGCCCGTCGTGATGAACTTGGTCCAGGGCGCGATCAGCGCGCGGGCCTCCGCGCCGGCGACGCCGACGTCGACGGCCAGCCCGGCATCGCTGAGCCGCTGCGCCCCGCCGCCGACCACCGCGGGGTTCGGGTCCGGCGCGCCGATGACGACCCGCTTGATGCCAGCGCTCAGCACCGTGTCCACGCAGGGCGGGGTGCGCCCCTCGTGGTTGCAGGGCTCGAGGGTCACATAGAGCGTCCCGCCCCGCGCCGCCTCCCCGGCGGCCGCGAGCGCCAGCCCTTCCGCGTGCTCCTCGCCCGCGCGCGCGTGGTGGGCGACGGCGACGACCTCCCCCGCCGTGTTCACCACCACCGCGCCGACCGGGGGGTTCGGCGACGGCATCGCCTTGTGCGCCTCCTCGATGGCCAGGTGCATCATCGAGGCGTCGAAGTCGGGATCTGGGTTGGGGGGCTTCGCGGACATCGAAGTGCCGGATCTACTAGGGCGCCTTGGCCTTCACAAGCTTGCCAAGCTCGACCATGAACTGGTCGATGTCCCGAAAGGAACGATAGACGCTGGCGAACCGGACATAGGCGACCTCATCCAGGGTGCGCAGGTGGTTCATGACCCGCTCGCCGAGCTCGGTCGACACGATCTCCCGCCGCTCGGACTCCTGCACCTCGCGCTCGATGGCGTCGGCGATGGCCTCGATCTGGTCGGTCGACACGGGCCGCTTGTTGCAGGCCATCCGGAGCCCACGCACGAGCTTCTGCCGATCGAACGTCTCGCGCCGGCCGTCCTTCTTGACGACCGTCGGCAGGATGTCCTCGACGCGCTCGTAGGTGGTGAACCGCCGCTCGCACGAGGCGCACTCACGACGTCGACGGATCACCTCGCCGGCGCCGCCAGCCCGGGAGTCGATGACCCGGTCTTCGAGATGGCCGCAGAATGGGCACTTCATCGAGCCACCCAGCGCGAGGCGCGGTCAGCCGTCGAAGCGGGAGAGGACGAGCGACACGTTCGTCCCGCCGAAGCCGAAGGAGTTCGACATCACGTGCGTCACGCGACGCTCGCGGGACTTGAACGGCACGTAGTCGAGCGTGCACTCGGGATCGGGATCGTCCAGGTTGAGCGTCGGCGGCACCGCGCCGTGGTGCAGCGCGAGCGCGCAGATCGCCGCCTCGACGCCGCCAGCGCCTCCGAGGAGGTGGCCCATCGCCGACTTGGTCGAGCTCACCCAGAGGCGCTTCGACGCCGCGTGATCGCCGAAGATCTTGAGGATGGCCCGGGTCTCCTCGATGTCCCCCTGCGGGGTCGAGGTGCCGTGGGCGTTGATGTAGTCGATCGCGTCGGGCGCGAGCCGGGCGTCGTCGAGCGCCATCTTCATCGCCCGCTGCGCGCCAGCGCCCTCGGGCGCCGGCTTCGTGATGTGGTACGCGTCGCACGAGGCGCCGTACCCCACGACCTCCGCGTAGATCTTCGCGCCGCGCTTCTTCGCGTGGGAGAGCGACTCGAGCAGCAGCGACCCGGCGCCCTCGGCGCAGACGAAGCCGTCGCGCCCCTTGTCCCAGGGGCGGCTCGCCCGCTCCGGCTCCTCGTTGCGCCGCGAGAGCGCGAACATCGCGCAGAAACCGCCGATGCCGAGGCCGGTGATCGTCGCCTCGGCGCCGCCCGTGAGCATGATGTGCGAGCGCCCGCGGCGGATCCACTCGAACGCCTCGCCGAGCGAGTGCCCGCTCGACGAGCACGCGCTCGTGTTGCAGTAGCTCGCCCCGCGCAGATCGAGCGCCATCGCGACCTGCCCCGCGGCGAGGTTGGCGATGACCGTCGGGATGAAGTAAGGGCTGACCTTCTGGGGTCCCTTCTCGTGCAGCGTGATCGAGTGCTGGTACAGGAACTCGAGGCCGCCGAGGCCGACGCCGATGAAGGTGCCGCACTGATCGCGATCCTCCTCGGTGAGCTCGATCCCCGCGTCCTTCATGCACATCTGCGAGGCGGCGACGGAGAGCTGGGCGAAGCGGCCCATCTCCTTGACCTTCTTCTTCGGAATGTACTCTTCCGGGACGAACCCCTTCACCTCGCCGGCGATGCGAGTCGGGAACGAGCTCGCGTCGAAGAGGGTGATGGGTCCGATGCCGGACTGACCAGCCAGCAGCGACTGCCAGGTGGCCTGCGTTCCGATGCCGTTGGGTGTGACGAGCCCGATGCCGGTAATGACAACGCGTTCCATGGCTCTTCTTGCCCTAGCGCCACCACGGAGGTGAGGACTCGTGCATCGACGAAGAGCGACCCCTTCGTCCGCTCACGCGTCCCTCGCACCTCCATGGTGACGCCGCGTCCGGTAGGGCGGTGGGGACGCTACTTCTTGGTGTGCCCTTCGATGTAATCGATCGCATCCTGGACACTGCGGATCTTCTCCGTGTCCTCGTCCGGAATGTCGATCTCGAACGCTTCCTCGAATGCGAGGACAAGCTCCACCAGGCCCAGCGAATCGGCGCCCAGATCGTCGATGAACGTCGCTTCAGGCTTGATGTCCTTCTCGTCGACGTCGAGCTGCTCTTTGATGATCCGCTTTACTTCGGCCGTGATGTCGCGACCTTCAGCCATGGTATTCCTCCCGGGAAAACGGACCTCCTAGTAGCCCATCACCACCAGCGTTGCACCATAGAATTACCTGCGACCGCTTTTTTCATGACCGTCTGGTTCGCCGCCGACCGTGGACCCCGGCCCGCCGAGGCCCGGCGCCCGCGCGGATCAGACGTACATGCCGCCGTTGACGCGGAGCGTCTCCCCCGTGACGTAGCTCGCCTCGTCCGAGCACAGGAATGTGATCGCCGCGGCGACCTCCTCGGGCCGCCCCGTACGACCGAGCGGGATCATCCTGGTCAAGCCCTCTTTCATCTCCGCGCCGATGGTGGTCGTCATGTCGGTGTCGATGAAGCCGGGCGCCACGGCGTTGACCGTGATGCCGCGCCCCGCGTACTCGCGCGCGAGCGACCTCGTCACGCCGAGCAGGGCCGCCTTCGTGGCGGCGTACGCCGCCTGGCCGACGTTGCCCATCTCCGCAACGACGCTGGAGAGGAACACGATGCGGCCGGTGCGCGCGCGCATCATGACCTTCGTCGCGGCGCGGGCGCACGCGATCGCGCCCTTGACATTCACCGCGAAGAGCCGATCGAGGTCCTCCTCCTTGATCCGGAGCAGCAGCCCGTCGATCGCGATCCCCGCGTTCGCGACGAGGATGTCGAGCCGGCCCAGGCGCTTCGCCGCCTCGGCGATGGCCGCCTCGGTGGCCGCGAGGTCCGCGACGTCGAAGCCGAGCGCCTCGGCCTTGCCGCCGCGCGCCGTGATCGCCTCGACCAGCGCGCGCGCCTCGGCCTCCCCGCGCACGTAGTTGACGATCACGTGCGCCCCTCGCGCCGCGAGCGCCTCCGACGCAGCCCGCCCGATCCCCCGCGATCCACCCGTGACGATCGCAACTTTGCCCGTAAGGTCGAACATCGATGCCTATGCCTCCGAAAGGAACGCGCTCACGCGCTCAATCCCCGCCATGTCGCTCACGTTGAGCACCTTGATCTGCTTCGTGATCCGCTTCACCAGCCCCGCGAGCACCTTGCCCGGACCGAGCTCCAGGGCGTGCGTCACGCCGTCCGCCGCCATGCGCTCGATCGTCTGCGTCCACTGCACCGTCCCGTCGACCTGCCGCAGGAGCAGCGAACGCACCCGCTCCGGGTCGGCGTTCGGCGCGGCGTCGACGTTCGCGATCACCGGGAACGCGAGCGGCCTGAGCGGCGTACGCTCGAGCTCGGGGCGCAGGCGCTCGGCGGCGGGCCGCATCAGCGCGCAGTGGAAGGGCGCGCTCACCTTCAGCGAGATGGCCTTGCCGCCGCGGGCGACGGCGAGCTCGCCCGCCCGCGCGACCGCGCGGTTGTGTCCGGCGATCACGATCTGCCCCGGCCCGTTGTAGTTGGCCGGCGACACCACCTCGCCTTGCGCCGCCTCCGCGCAGATGGCGAGCACCGCGTCCTGATCGAGCCCGACGAGCGCCGACATGGCCCCCTCGCCCGCGGGCACGGCCTCCTGCATCGCGCTGCCGCGGATACGGCAGAGCCTCACCGCCTCCTCGACCTCCAGCGCCCCCGCGGCCACGAGCGCGCTGTACTCGCCGAGCGAGTGGCCCGCCGCGTAGAGCGGCGGATCGAGGTTGGGCAGATGCTCGATGAGCGCCGCGGCCACGGCGCAGCTCGTGGCGACGATGGCGGGCTGGGTGTTGCTCGTCAGCGTCAGCGCCTCGATCGGCCCTTCGAAGCAGAGCCGTGAGATCGGCTCGCCGAGCGCGGCGTCCGCCCGCGCGAACACGCCGCGCGCCGCCGGCGAGATCTCCGCGAGCGCCTTGCCCATCCCCACCTCTTGCGCCCCTTGCCCCGGAAACAGCCAAGCGATCTTCACGTTGCCCTCATTTTCAAGCGGAGGAGCGGACGTCGTCCGTCCTCGAGCTACGTCACGAGGCCGGCTCGCGCCGGTCCCCACCCAAGCGAGCGCCCCCGGCGAGCTCGGCCGCAGAGACGCGCAGATCTAGAGCTCCACGTCGTCGCGCGCGCACGATACCGTTCACATCCGAACGACGGATGCGCCCCAGGAGATGCCTGCGCCCAGCGCGCAGAAGAGGACGTTGTGGCCCGGCTTGATGCGCCCGTCGCGGACTGCCTCGTCGAGGGCGATCGGGATGGAGGCGCTCGAGGTGTTGCCGTACTCCTCGATGTTGAGCACGAACTTCTCGAGCGGGAGGCTGAGCCGAGCGGCGACCTGGCTGATGATCCGCAGGTTCGCCTGGTGCGCGACGACCCAGTCGAGATCGGCGGCCGTCATGCCTGCGCCCTCGAGCGCGATCAGCGAGGCGCTGGACAGGTTCTTCACGGCGACCTTGAAGATGTCCTGCCCCACCATGTGGACCTTGTCGCGGCTCCGCTCGATGCCGTCGACCGTGAGCGGCTCGGACGTGCCGCCGCCCGGGATGACCAGCGAGCCCGCGAGCGCGCCATCGCTGAAGATCCGCGTCGAGACGATGCCCCTGCCGTCGCCGGAGGCAGGCCCGAGCACGACCGCGCCGGCGCCGTCGCCGAAGAGGACGCACGTCGTGCGGTCCTTCCAGTTGAGGATGCGCGAGAGCAGCTCGACCCCGATGACGAGGACGCGGCAGGCCGCGCCGTTGGTGATGAACTGGTCGGCGATCGTGAGACCGTAGACGAACCCGGCGCACGCCGCGGAGATGTCGAACGCCGGGATCTCCCAGGCGCCGAGCTTCTGCTGCACGTGCACGGCGCAGGCGGGGAGCGGGCTGTCGCCGCTGATCGTCCCGACGATGATCATGTCGAGGTCAGCGGCCGAGATGCCCGCCGCCGCCAGGGCCGAGCGGCCGGCGGCGGTGGCCATGTCGCTCGTGAGCTCTCCGTCGGCGGCGATGTGACGCCGTCGGATCCCGGTTCGCTCGGTGATCCAGCTGTCGGAGGTATCGACGATCTTCTCGAGATCGGTGTTGTGCAGGACTCGAGCGGGCGTGTAGCGGCCCGTCCCGAGGATGCGGCTCCTCGGCTGCGCGGCGATCATACGACGGACCGCCGCCCGGCAGCGTGGGTCAGCGCCGCGCCTGGGGGCGCGGGCGCCGCGTCCCGATGCGCCGGCCTCCGCGCCCCCGCCCCGGTCATGATGCCGCGGTCGCCTTCGTCGGCTTCGCCTTACGCCCGTTGTAGTGACCGCAGGCGCCGCAAGCGCGATGCGGGAGCCGGGCTTCCCCGCAGTTCTCGCAGGAGACGAGCTGGACGGGGATCACCTTGTCGTGGTTGGCGCGCCGCATGTCGCGCTTGCTGGGGGTGGTTTTCCTCTTGGGGACGGCCACGGAGCTACTCCTTCTTGGTCTTCTTCTTCGGTGTCCCGGCCTTGGCCGGGGGGGTCGAGGCAGGCTGCGCGCGCTTGCCAGAGGCGACGGCCTTCTGTCCAAGCTTGTCTCGAAGCGCGCTGAGCGGCGCGAGCCGCGGGTCGAGGCCAGGGGCAGCCTCTTCGTCCTCCACCGCCCCGCTGACGAGGTTCGAGGAGCCGCCATCGCGGTCCTCTCGGGACGCGGCAGGACCGATACCCGGGCAAGCTTCCGAGCACAAGGGGAAGTTCGGCATCTCGAGGAGAATGGCTTCCCGGATGAAGGGATCGAGGACCACCGTCTCACCGTCGTAGGTGTCGAGGTCCGCCTCCTCGGCCGTGAACTCGTACTCGGGCTCCTTGACCTTGCCCCCTGCCTTCGCCGCTCCGTTGCGGGCGGCGTCGTCCCGCCGGTGGCCGTGCGCGTGGCCCTCGGCCTTGGGAGCCGGGCGCAGCAGGAGCGAGAGCTCGGCGTCGATCTCCAGCGGCGCGGGAGCGAGGCAGCGCGCGCAGGAGGTGGCGACGGGCGCCTTGACGCGACCGCGGACCACGATCTCGTTGCCGGATCGCGAGAGGCGGGCGGCGAGATGGCCCGGCGCGACCGCGGTGACGGAGGCATCCGACAGCTCTGCGTTCAACCAGTCGGTCGGCAACGGCACGTCCAGCGAGAGGCCGGACATGTCGATGTCATTGGCGGAGACGGCAACCTGGGACATGGGTTCAGGGCGGTGAAAGCGGAGCGTTTAGCGCGGGGTGCGTTGGCTCGCAAGACCGAGCTACGGCCCACCGCCGCGGCGGGTGCTTCTTTAGTACACTTTACATCTCGCTCCTGTTGCTCCTGTCGCTCCTGTTGCTCACCGTGCTCGCGTTCTCGCGCTTTTACGTTTCATGCGTCGCGCGCGACGCGGGCGGCCGATGGCCGCCGCGATCCCGATCGCCGCGGCGGGCTCGTCGGCTGGGCCTCGGGCCCGGGTGGAGAGCCTCCCCGGCCGCCGTCGTGGCCGGGTCGCATGGTAGCGTCGCCCGCGCATGGACCGCACCGCCACGCCCGAGGCCCCTGCCGCGGGCGCGCCCGATCCCAGGCTGGACCCCTCCGGGGAAGGACGGCGAGCCCGCCGGCGCGCGGTCCTCGCGCTCGCCCTCTACGCGCTGACCACGCTCGTTTACGCGGTCACGTCGTCCCGCGAGATCTTCTCCGCCCACACGCCGTTCAACCACCATGCCCTGCTCGCGCAGGCGTGGCTCGACGGTCGCCTCGACCTCGGCGGACCGCCGCCGGCCTACGCCGGCGGCAACGACTTCGCCGTGTTCGGCGGCCGCACCTACGTCAGCTTCCCCCCCTTCCCCGCAGTCCTCATCGCGCCGGTCGTCCTGCTCGCCGGCGGCGCCGAGCGCGTGCGCGATGGGCAGTTCTTCCTCGCGTTCGCCGGGATCGGCCCGGCCGTCCTCTTCCTCGCGCTGGAGAAGCTCTCGGCGTCGCGCCGCAGCCGGCGCACGCAGCTCGAGAACGCCGCGCTCGCGCTGCTCTTCGCGTTCGGGAGCGTGTACTGGTTCACCGCGGTGCAGGGGACGGTGTGGTTCGCGGCGCACGTGATCGGCGTCGCCCTCGCCTGCATCTATCTCTACTGCGCGCTCGACGCCGCCCACCCGCTCGCGGCCGGCCTCGCGATCGGCCTCGGGTTCGCGACCCGCACGCCGCTCGGCTTCGCCGTGCCGCTGTTCCTCCACGAGGCGCTCCGCGCCGGCCGGCCGGACCCGCGCACCATCGGTCGCCGGCTCCTCCTGTTCGCCGCGCCCGCGGCCCTCGTGCTGGCGGCGCTGCTCTGGCACAACCACGCTCGGTTCGGCGACGCGACCGAGTTCGGGCACCGCCACCTCCACATCGCCTGGCGCGCGCGGATCGAGAGGTGGGGGCTCTTCTCGTACCACTACCTGCCGCGCAACCTCGCGGTGGTGCTCACCAGCCTGCCGTTCTCGCCCACGCAGGGCGCGCCCTTCCAGATCAACGCCCACGGGCTCGCGCTGTGGGTGACCACGCCGATCTACGCGTGGGCGCTCTGGCCCCGGCGCACGACGCCCGTGTTCTGGGCGCTCGCCGCCACCGCGGCCGCCGTCGCGCTGCCGAGCCTGCTCTACCAGAACACCGGCTGGATCCAGTTCGGTTACCGCTTCTCCAACGACTTCGCCCCGTTTCTCTTCGCCATGATCGCCGTCTCCGGCCGCCGCTTCGGCGCGCCGTTCTACGCACTGGGCGCGGCCGCGATTGTCGTGAACGGCTTCGGCGCGCTCACGTTCCAGCGCGCGGGCTTCGAGCGGTTCTATTTCCTCGATCGGACCCAGCGCATCCTCCACCAGCCCGACTGAGCGCGCAGGCGCCAGCCCGGCTGAGCGCGCAGGCGCGGCGGCTCGCCTCCCCGCGGCCGCGCAGCTCCCCTCCGGCAGGACCCGCGGCGCGGGGCGCTCCCGCGCGGCGCGCCGGGCGATCCAGCCCTCGCCGCACGGGGCCCTTGGGTGCACGGCGCTTCCTGTGCTAGCCCTCGCCGCGCCATGGAAGCTCTGCTCGACCCGGCCGCCATCCGGCGCGGCCTGCAGCGCGTCGCGCTCCAGATCGCCGAACGCGGCCGCGGCGTGGAGGATCTGGCGCTCGTCGGGATCCGGCGTGGCGGCGAGCCGCTCGCGAAGCGGCTCGCCGCGCTGCTCCTCGAGATCGAGGGGCACGCGCCGCCCGTCGGCGCCGTCGACATCACGCTGTACCGGGACGACGCCGCGACCGCGCTGCCCAACCCGCGCATCGGCCCGAGCCACATCAACTTCCCCGTCGAGGGCCGGCGCATCGTGCTCATCGACGACGTGGTCTACACGGGGCGCACGATCCGGGCGGCGCTCGACGCGGTGCTCGACTACGGGCGACCGCGGCGGATCGAGCTCGTCGCGCTCGTCGATCGCGGCGGCAGGGAGCTGCCGATCCACCCGGATTACGTCGTCCGCGCGGTCGAGCTCGCGCCCGATCAGCGGGTCGACGTGGTCGAGCGCGCGGGCGAGCTCTGGGCCCTCGTCGCCGCCGCCGGCGAGCCGGCGTCGGAGCCCCCCTCTCGCCCAGAAGGGACATAGACCAGCGCATCATGAGGAGGATTTACCCGCACCGACACCTGCTCGGCATCGAGGGGCTCTCGCGGCCCGAGATCATGGCCGTCCTCGACGCGGCCGAGTCGCTCTTCGAGGTCTCCCGGCGGAGCGTGCGCAAGGTGCCCACGCTCCGCGGCAAGACGATCGTGAACCTGTTCTACGAGCCCTCGACGCGCACGCGCACGTCGTTCGAGCTCGCGGGCAAGCGGCTCAGCGCCGACGTCATCAACATCAGCGTGTCCACCTCGAGCGCCGTCAAGGGAGAGACGCTGCTCGACACGGTGCAGAACCTCCAGGCGATGCAGCCGGACGTCCTCGTCATCCGGCACAGCGCCTCGGGCGCGCCGCACCACGTCGCCGCGCACACGCGCGCCGCGGTCGTGAACGCGGGCGACGGCATGCACGAGCACCCGACGCAAGCGCTGCTCGACGCGTTCACGATCCGGCGCGCGAAGGGCCGGCTGGAGGGGCTGGAGGTCGCGATCTGCGGCGACATCGTCCACAGCCGCGTGGCCCGCTCGAACGCGCACCTGCTCACGACGATGGGCGCGCGGGTCCGCTTCGCCGGTCCGCGCACGCTGCTCCCCGTCGCGGGCGAGTCGCTCGGCGCGACCCTCTACGATCGGCTCGAGCCCGCCATCGAGGGGGCGGACGTCGTGATGATGCTGCGGGTCCAGCGCGAGCGGCTGAGCGGCAGCTTCCTGCCCAGCACGCGCGAGTACAGCCGCACCTTCGGGCTCAACCCGGCCCGGCTCGCGCTCGCCAAGCCGGACGCGATCGTGATGCATCCGGGGCCGATGAACCGCGGCGTGGAGATCGATCCGCGGATCGCCGACGGCAAGCAGAGCGTGATCCTCGACCAGGTCGAGGCCGGGGTCGCGGTCAGGATGGCCGTGCTCTGGATCCTCGCCGCGGAGGCCCACGAGCTCTCCGCGACCGGCGAGCCTCGACCCGCGGTCTGACGCTGGCGCGGGCGGCGGTCGGGCGAACCGCCCTGGTCATCACGACCCGCGACGTCGCTCGCGAGGCTGCGCCCCCCTGCCCGCGAACGGGGTTCCCTGCCGCCCGCCGTTTCTATACGCTGGCCCATCTCCTTGAAAGGTGGATGCCAGCCATGTTTTCGCGAGACGTCCTCAGGATCGATGCCCCGGCGGTAGCGCACGAGATCGAGCAGGCCATCCGGGATCAGGTGTTCGGCGCGCTGCGGCGGCGCGGCGCCGTGGTCGGGATCTCGGGCGGGATCGACAGCTCCGTGGTCTCGACGCTGTGTGTCCGCGCGCTCGGGAAGGACAAGGTGCTCGGCCTCTTCATGCCCGAGCGCGACACCTCCGACGACGCGCTCCGGCTCGGCAAGCAGCTCGCCGAGCAGCTCGGCATCGAGGCGATCGTGGAGAACATCAAGCCCGCGCTGACCGGCCTGCGCTGCTACGAGCGCCAGGACGAGGCGATCCGGATGGTGTTCCCGGACTACAGCGAGAGCTGGAAGTTCAAGATCACGCTCCCCTCGATCCTCGAGAGCGATCGGCTGAACGTCTCGCAGCTGACGGCGCAGCCGCCCGGCGAGGAGCCGCGGGTGAAGCGGATGCCCCTGAACGCCTACCTGCAGCTCGTCGCGGCGACGAACTTCAAGCAGCGTATCCGCAAGATGATGGAGTACTACCACGCCGATCGGCTCAATTACGCCGTCGCCGGCACGCCGAACCTGCTCGAGTACGATCAGGGCTTCTTCGTGAAGCAGGGCGACGGCGCCGCGGATTTCAAGCCGATCGCGCACCTGTACAAGACCCAGGTGTACGCGCTGGCCGAGTACATCGGCGTCCCTGCCGACATCCGCCGGCGCGCGCCGACGACCGACACGTTCTCGCTGCCGCAGGGGCAGGACGAGTTCTATTTCGCCCTCCCCTACGACAAGATGGACCTCTGCCTCTACGCCTACAACCACAAGGTGCCGGCCAGAGAGGCGGCCCCGGCCGTCGGCATCACGCCGGAGCAGGTCGAGCGCGTGTACAAGGACATCGAGGCGAAGCGCCGCGTGGCGCAGTACCTCCACGCGCAGCCGCTGCTCGTGCGAGGCCAGGACCACGCCTGATCCAGCGCGCCTCTCGCGGCGCTCCGCTCCCCGGCGCGGCGAGCGACACGACATCGCGCGGGCGAGAGGCGACCTCCCACAGGACCGGAACGACCTCGGAGTCCTCGAGGAGGACTCAGCGCTCAAGAAGAGGACGAATCGCGGCGTTCACCGCGGCGGCGGGCAGAGCCCCGCTTCGCTACGCCGCGGCCTGCGCGATACGCGATGCGGTATGCGGGCCGGGCACCGCGCCAAGGTCGTGCCGCCGAGTGCCCTCGACAGGAAAGGCCGGGGGGTGATAGACGTGAATGCTAACTCCATGAGCACCTCCAGCATCGAGTCGACGATTCGCAATTTCCTTGTCACCTCGTTCGGATACAGGGGTGCCACCGCCGACCTGGGGGCCGAGGTTCCCCTGCTCGATCAGGGGATCCTGGATTCGACGGCCGTCCTCGAGATCGTCCAGTTCTTCGAGCAGGAGCTCGGGATCCAGGTCGCCGACGAGGAGATGGTGCCCGAGAATTTCGGCTCGATCGCCCGGCTCGTGACCTACGTCAACACGAAGAAGAGCAACAACTAGCCCGAGCACCCGAGGGGGGCGCATGATCACGCAGCACACCGCTCGTCGCGATCCGCGCTCGGATCGCTTCCTCATCGATTCGGCGCTGCGCTCGTTCGCCGCCTCGCGCCCCGATCACGTCGCGCTGGTCGCCGAGGGGCGGCGGCTCTCGTACCGCGAGCTCGACGGGCTCGCCGATCGCGCCGCCGCCCTCTTCCGCGAGGCCGGCGCGCAGCGCGGTGACCGCGTCATCGTCGCGCTCGACAACGGCGTGGACGCGGTCGTCGCCTACTATGGCGCGCTCCGGGCCGACGCCGTGCCGTCGCTGCTCGGCACCGCGGTGCGGCCGCGGCGCTTCGGTCAGGTGCTGGCGCTCGCGGAGCCGCGCGTCCTCGTGGCGGCGCGCAGCATGCGCGACTGCCTCGCCGCCGTGGCCGACCTCCCGCCCGGCGCGAGGCCCGCGGCGACGTTCCTGAGCGGCGCCGCGCCCCCGGCCGCCGCCTCCCCCGCTGGCGGGCGCGACCTCCAGGAAGCGCTGGCCAGCGCGCCCAGCGAGGCCCCCGAGCGCCGCGCGATCGAGCTGGATCTCGCGACGCTCTGCTGGACGAGCGGCAGCACGGGCGAGTCGAAGGGGGTCATGCTGACGCACCAGAACCTCCGCAACAGCACCGCGGCGATCGGCGCGTACCTCGAGCACACGGCGGACGACGTGGTCCTCTGCGTGCTGCCGCTGTCGCACACCTACGGGCTCTTCCAGCTGCTCGTGACCCACGCGTTCGGCGGGACGGTCGTCCTCGAGAAGGGCTTCTCCATGCCCTGGCCGATCGTCCAGAAGATGGCCGAGGAGCGCGTGACCGGCTTCGCCGGCGTGCCGACGATCTTCGCGTCCATGCTCTCGCTCAAGAATTTCGCGAAGGCCGATCTCTCGGCGCTCCGGTACATGACGAACGCGGCGTACGGGCTCCCGGCGCCGCAGCTCCTGCGCCTCCGCGAGCTCCTGCCCCGGGTCTCCTTCTACGCGATGTACGGCCAGACCGAGTGCACGCGCGTCTGTTACCTGCCGCCGTCCCTCGCGCTGGAGCGGCCCTCCTCCGTGGGCATCGCGATGCCGAACGAGGAGCTCTGGATCGAGCGGGAGGACGGCACGCGGGCGGACCCGGGCGAGGTGGGCGAGCTCGTCGTGCGCGGGCCGAACGTGATGCGCGGCTACTTCCGGAACCCCGAGGCGACCCAGCGCGCGCTCCGGCCAGGGCCGCTCCCGGGCGAGGTGGTGCTCCACACGGGCGACCTCTTCAAGATGGATGAGGACCGGTACCTCTACTTCGTCGCGCGCAAGGACGACATCATCAAGACCCGCGGCGAGAAGGTGAGCCCGCTCGAGGTCGAGTCCGTGATCTGCAAGGTCCCGGGCGTCGTCGAGGCGGCGGTGGTCGGCGTCCCGGATCAGGTGCTCGGGGTCGCGGTGAAGGCCGCCGTCGTGAAGGCGCCCGACGCCGCGGTGACGGCCGACGACATCCGCAGGACGGTGCGGTCCGAGCTCGACGAGGTCGCCGTGCCCAAGCTCGTCGAGTTCATGGAAGCGCTCCCCAAGACGGCGAGCGGCAAGGTCAAGAAGAGCGAGCTCGTCTGATATGTGCGGTATCGCCGGCCTGATCAACCTGCGCACCGACGCGCCGATCCCCGACCGCGAGCTGGCCCTCAGGATGGCCCGGGCGCTCCGCCACCGCGGCCCTGACGGCTTCGGCATCTACCGCGATCGCCACGTGGCGCTGGCGCACGCCCGGCTGTCGATCATCGACCTCGACGGCGGCTGGCAGCCGATGGCCAACGCCGAGGAGACGCTCTGGGTCTGCTTCAACGGCGAGATCTTCAACTACATCGAGCTCCGCGAGGAGCTCGCGGCGAAGGGGCACCGCTTCCGGACGAAGAGCGACACCGAGGTGCTGATCCACGCCTACGCCGAGCACGGCGAGGCCATGGTCGATCGGCTGAACGGCCAGTGGGCGTTCGTCCTCTGGGACGCCCGGCGGCGGCGCGCGCTCTTCGCGCGCGACCGCGTCGGCATCAACCCGCTCTTCTGGGCCACCCACGGCGGCGTCCTCCGGTTCGCCAGCGAGGTGAAGTCGCTCTTCCAGGACCCGGCGGTGCCACGCGCGATCTCGCGCGAGGGCCTCGACGAGGCGCTGACGTTCTGGGCGCCCGTCGCCCCGCGGACGCCCTACGAGGGCGTCCACCAGATCCCGCCGGGCGCCATCGCGACGCTCGAGCTGGATCGCGACGCCGCGCCGCGCGTCTCGGTCCGCTTCCGCCCCGAGTTCCCCGTCGAGCGCGCGCCGCGCGGCGACGAGGCGCCGCTCGTCTCCCGCGTGCGCGAGGCGATCCACGGCGGCGCCACGATCCGGCTGCGCGCGGACGTCCCCGTCGGCAGCTACCTGAGCGGCGGGCTCGACTCCACCATCGTCGCGGCGCTCATCGCCTCGAACCGCGAGGTGCCGCTGCGCACGTTCTCGGTCGAGTTCACGGAGCGCGAGTTCGACGAGGCCGAGCACCAGCGCGCCGCGGTGGCGCACCTCGGCACGTCGCACGCTTCGATCCAGTGCGGGGACGCCGAGATCGCCCGCGTGTTCCCCGATGTCGTCTACCACGCCGAGGCCCCGCTCCTGCGCACCGCCCCGGCGCCGCTCTTCATCCTGGCGAACCTCGTCCGGCAGAGCGGCTACCGCGTGGTGCTGACGGGAGAGGGCGCCGACGAGCTCTTCGCGGGCTACGACATCTTCCGCGAGGACCGGGTCCGCCGCTTCTGGGCGCGCCACCCGGACAGCAAGCTCCGTCCGCAGCTCCTCCTCCGGCTCTACCCCTACCTGCAGCGATCGCCGGTCGCGCAGGTCGCGATGGCGAAGGCGTTCTTCGGCCGGAACCTGACGCAGACAGACGACCCGTTCTACTCTCACCGCCCGCGGTGGGACGCGACGAGCCGCATCAAGCTGATGCTCGATCCCGCGATGCGCGAGGGCGTCGGCGCGACGGCGGCGACCGAACGCCTGGCGGCGCAGCTCCCCGGCGACTTCATGCGCTGGACGCCGCTCGCGCGCGCCCAGTACCTGGAGATCACGACGCTGCTCTCCGGTTACCTGCTGTCCTCGCAGGGCGAGCGCATGATGATGGCGAACTCGGTCGAGGGGCGCTTCCCGTTCCTCGATCCCGACGTGATGGACGTGGCGGACGCGCTGCCGGACGCGCTGAAGCTCCGCGCGCTCGACGAGAAGCACGTGCTGAAGCGCGCGATGGGCGATCTCCTGCCGAGAGGCGTGCTGGAGCGGAAGAAGCAGCCGTACCGCGCTCCCGTGGTCCAGCCGTTCTTCGGGGCCGGGACGCCGGACTACGTGGAGGCGTGCCTGTCCGCCGAGGCCGTCAAGGACGCGGGCATCTGGCAGGCGCAGGCCGTCGCGTCGCTCGTCGCGAAGTGCCGGAGGACCGGCGGCAAGTCGATGAGCAACACCGACGACATGGCCTTCTGCGCCATCCTCTCCACGCAGCTCATGGCGCGCGACCTCATCCAGGGCGCGCGGGTCGCCTCGGCGGGCGATGACACGTCGGGCCGCCTGGGCGTCGACGTCGATCGGGCGCGCGACGCGGGTCGCTCTCCCTAGGCTCGGGCCGCTCTCGACGCCGCCGGGCAGAGCCTACTCAGGACGGCGGAGCTTGAGCACCGCGCCGTCGGGGGTCGCGTTCACCCAGTACACGAAGTCGCCGTGGAGCACGATCCCGCGAGGGACGCCTCCCCTGTACAGCGTTTCCTGGTTCCCGCTGCCATCCTTGCGCTTCCGCCAGACGCGGGCAGCCCCCTGGTCGGTCCAGTAGACGTAAGAATCCTCATCGTCCACGGCGATGCTGTTGGGCAGCTGGTTCCGCACGTCGTCCTCCCCGGAGGGTACCCAGACGGGCTTCGGCGCCTGCCGACCGTCCTTCGGCGCCCTCATCACGGCGCTCGCGTTCGTGCTGGAGTTGTTGACCCAGTAGACGTGGTCACGATCCACGGCGACGGCGTACGGGAAGGACTGATCATTGGCCACCCGGGTCGTCGGGCCGCCGTCCCGCCGCGATGTCCTGTTCACCCCGCCGCGCTCGCGGCGATCGACCCAGTACACGTGGCCTTCGTCGAGCGCGAGGAGGTGCGGCGACGTCATGTCATCCCTGCGGAAGCGTGCGTCCGCCTCGCCGTCGGGCATGCGGATCCGGCCGATGAGGCTCCCGTTCCCCGGCGTGCCGATCGAGCCCGCGCGCTGCGCCCAGAACACGTCCGCCTCATCGGCGACCACGCCGAGGGTCACGTAATCCGAGTCCACGACCCACCTCGGCTCCTCCTTCCCCTCGTGGTCCACCTTCATGACGCGCTTCGCGTTGAGGTTGGACCAGAAGACGCCGTGCGCGTTGACGGCGATCCCGTACGGAGCGTTCTGCCCGGCGGCGAGGCGCGTGATCGGCCCGCCGTGGATCGACACCTTGAGCACGCTGCCAGCCGCGTCATCGCCGGCCGTCCAGTAGACCTCGTCCTGGTAGATGGCGAGGAACGCCGCGTCGCTGTACCCGCGCGCGATCTCCGTGACCCCGCTGCAGCCGTCGGCGCTGCAGGACCCACCCGCGAGGCACACCGCGCCGCAGGCGCCGCAGTTTTGCGGGTCGGAGGTCACGTCCACCTCGCAGCCGGCGGGGTTTCCGTCGCAGTCCCTCCAGCCAGCCGGGCACGGCTCGGCCCCGCCCGTCGAGCTCGCGCCGCCCCCACCGGTCGCGCTCGCGCCACCCCCACCGGCTGAGCTCGCGTCGCCCGTACCGACATCGAAGTCCCCGAGCAGGCTGGTGCATGCGGCGACGGCGGTCGCGAGGCCGAGCATCCAACCGACTCTGAACACCTGGCGCATCAGAACCTCCCCTCCGCCCCTGCGAAGCCGAGGCCGATCACGGGCGAGACCGACAGGCCCGCGCGCTGCGGCGACCTCGGCGCCGTGAGGATGAGGAACACGCCCGCGCCGACGCCCACGGCGCCGATGGCGAACCCGAGCGTCGAGAGGGTGCCCATCGCGTGATAGCTGTCGACGTCGTCCGCGAGCGACGGGTCGCACCGGCCGCGGGGGCAGCGCTCCGAGAGGTCACCGTGCTTGCTGACCGCGAGCGCGCCCGCCACCGCACCGGCCCCGAGGCCGATCCCGCCGAGCCCGAGCGCGACGATCCCGAGCGTCGTGCGGCCTCCGCTGGACGCGACCGGGCCCCTGTCCGGCGCCGAAGCCGCGCTCCGAGGGGGCGGCGCGGCGGCGCGCGGCGGCGCGGCGGCGAGCGGCGGCGCGAGCGGCCTGAGCGTCAGCGCGACGGTCTCGGTGGCGCCCTCCGAGAGCGTCACCTTCACCTCGACCGGGGAGAACCCCGCGGCCGTCGCGCGGACGGTGTGCTCGCCCGGATCCACCGGCCGCTTCACCCCGATCGCGGCGCGCGGCACGGGCTCGCCGTCGATCGTGACGTCGGCGGCGTCCGAGCCACTCACCTGAATGAGCACCTGCGGGATCCGTGGCGCGAGCGCGTCGAGCTCCCGCTGAGCGGCCTTGATCGCCTCGAAGAACGGCTCGGGCGATCCCTCCGGTGCCCCCTCGCGGAGGATGCGGCTGTACGATTCCTGCGCCGCGATCCACTGGCCCAGGCCCACCTGGGCCCGAGCGACGCCGAGCAGCAGCGTGGGCGCGTGGATGATGGCATCGGCGCGGCCGAATCGATCGAGCGCGGCGGAGAAATCCTTCCGATCAAGGGCCTCCTGGCCCTCCACGGCGAGCGACCGAGCCGTCGCGCGGTCGGCGTCGGAGACCTGCGCCGGGGCATCGGAGCCCTGCGCCAGGGCGAGGGCGGGCGCGCAGGTGAGCGCGAGCAGCAAGGAAGCCATTCCGAGTCGACGAGCCATACGAGCGAGATCAGTGCGGAGCACAACGGGTGAACGTCAGATACCGAAGTCGGTCGGCTTCGGCTTCGGCTTCGGCTTCGGCTTGCGGCGCACGGTCGCCGAAGGCGCCGGGGCACGCGGCTTCACCTGAGCGGGCGACGCAGACGGCGTGCGCGCGCCGCTCGACGCCGGAGCCGCCCGCGCTGGAGCAGCCGTCGAGGAGGCCGACGCCGTCGGCACGGACGCGGCCGGGCGGTCCTCCGCCGGGGGCCGCTCAGGCTCCCGCTCGGGCGCCGCAGAGGACGCCACGACCTCGGGCCTCCCCGGCGCGCCGAGCGAGGAGCCCGCGGCGGCTGGCTGCGCGAGCGGCCGGGTTTCGCCGCCGGAGCTCTCGCCGCGCAGGAGAAAGAACCCGGCGACGAGCACGACCGCCGCGCCGGCGGCCGCGCCCGCGAGCGCACGGCCGACGACCCGTCGCGGTCGCCTGGCCGCAGGAGACACGACCGAGACCAGCGCGCTCGCGGTCTGCGATGGCGTCTGGCGGGCCGACATCGCGGGCGCCCCCTCCGCGCCGCCGGTGGAGCCGATCGGGACGGGGGAGCTCGCCGCGAGCTGCCCGGCCTCGGCGTCCGAGGCGACCAGCGTGGCCGCGTCGCCGAGCGAGGGCACCGCGCTCTCGGGTTCTGGATCGAGGAGCGCCGCGCTCCCCTGGGACCGCGGGGCAAAGCCGAGCTCCACCGACACGCGATCGCCGGACGCCCGGAACAGGCCGGAGAAGCTCGTCCGCTGGTCGAAGCTGTCGGTCGAGAGGTCGAGGGCCACGGCGAGCGCGTCGCAGAACTCCTTCGCGCTCTGGAAGCGGGCCTCTGGCTCGCGTGACGCGGCGCGCGTCCACCAGGCGTCGAAGCCTGGCGGCACCGGGGCGAGCTGCGAGGGCACGGGCAGCGGCCGGACCATGATCTTGAGGAGCAGATCGCCGAACGCCTCGCTGTCGAACGGGAGCTTGCCGGTCAGGCACTCGAACACGACGACGGCGAGCGACCACAGATCCGAGCGATGATCGATGCTCTTGGTCCCCTGCGCCTGCTCCGGGCTCATGTACGCGGGCGTCCCGAGCAGCGAGCCGGTCTTCGTCGTGGAGGCGACCCGCGGCGTGCTGTCCTTCGCGATCCCGAAATCGAGCACCTTGGCGATCTCCCGGTCGTCGTCCCGGACGAGGAAGATGTTCGCGGGCTTGAGATCGCGATGGACCAGGCCCGCCGCGTGGGCTCTCGTGAGGGCGCGCGCCACCTGCGCCGTGATCGCCATCGTGTCGTGCGGATCGAGCCGCCCGACGCGCTGGATGCGGGAGTCGAGGTCCTCCCCCTCGAGGTACTCCATCGCGATGTAGGGGGTGCCCTCCCACACGCCGTGATCGAGGATCTGCACGACGTGCGGGCTCCGGATCTGCGCCGCGATCTTGGCCTCCCGCTCGAAGCGGAGCCGCACCTCCTGGGAGACGCCCTGCGCGTGCATGAACTTGATCGCGCACGGCATGTCGAGGCCGACGTGCTGGGCGAGCCACACCGAGCCCATCCCGCCTTGCCTTAGCGGACGCGTCAGGCGAAAGCGATCGGCAACGGTGGTCCCCGCGGCGGGTGTCACGCAGCCTCCCAGACCTCCGGAATACCACAGGGAGCCGCTCAGGGTCACGTTTGCGCCGTGCGAAAGTGAACTGTCGATCCGCGCGATCGTGGGCTGCGTCGCGGCGTGGGAGGATCGACGCAGCGCACGAACGGCTAGCGAGAGCCCGAGCTCGCGGCGGCCTTCGGCGGCGCTCCTCGCGCGTCGGAGCGGGCCGGACGCGGGCCTCCTTCACCGGCGCCGAATGGCATACCCGTGGTCTGCGCGAGCTGCTTGCCCCGCGGATCCTCCGGGAAGGCCTCGACGAACTTGCGCACGTGGTGCCGCGACTCCTCGGTGACGCCCGCGCGGAACGTCAGGAGCGCGAGGTTGTAGCGCGCCTCGGCGCTCCGCGGATCGGCCTTCAGGGCCGCGAGGTAGCCCTGGCGCGCGCCGTTGTAGTCGCCGCGCTGATCGGCGATCAGCGCGAGGTTGTAGAGCACCTCGGCGTCGGAGGGAGCCTGCGTGGCGAGCGGCGTGAGGCGCGCCGTCGCTCCGTCGAGATCCCCGGCGAGGATCGCGAGCGCGCCCGCGAGGAGCTGCGCCTCCCGGCCGGCGCCGGCCGCGATCGCGCGCTCGACCTCCTCCCTGGCCTCCGGGAGGCGGCCCGCGCGCTCGTGCGCGAGCGCGAGCGCGTAGCGGAGCCGCGCCGGATCGCCCCCCTGCTCCAGCGCGGCGCGCGCCTCGGCCTCGGCCCGCTCCGGGCGGCCCGCCACGGCGAGCGCCTCGGCCAGCGTGGCCGCCGTGCCCACCTGGTCCGGGCATCGCGCGCGCGCCGCCTCCGCGTCGCGGAGGGCGGCGGCGGCGTTGCGGGCGCGCAGCCTCGCCTCGGCGCGCAGCGCGAGGCAGGCGCACGTGGCCGGCGCGGCGGGCGCGGAGGCGGGCGCGGCGCTCGGGTGCATCCTCAGGCAGCGCGCGGCGACGGCCTCGATCCCGTCGTGCTCGCGCTCGTCGAGGAGCGGCGCCGTGAGCTCGTCGAGGGCGCGCAGGTGCGCGCCGTCGCGGCGCAGCGCCGCCCACCACATCTTCTCGTGCGAGCCGAGCAGGGGCGCCGCCCCGAGCAGCTGGACGGCGCCGAGGCCGATCACGGCGATCGCCGCGCCCATCCGCCTGTGCTTGAAGGTCGAGCCGAGCCAGCGCTCCGCCGCGGCCGCGGCGAGCGTCGAGAGCGCCGCCCACAGCGGCACGGCGACGAGCACCACCCCCTGCGCGAGCGGCGCGCGGGGGCCGCGGTAGTGGAGCGCCGCCGCGGTCGCCGCGGCGACCGCGAGCCACATCAGCGCCGCCCCGCTCCGGGCGAGCCGCGCCTCGGTCCGCGCAGCGAACCACGTCGGCACACCGAGCACCACGATGAGCGCGCCCGCGGACAGCGCCGCCGACAGCGCGAGCGCGCGCGGCGGCAACGGCTCGGGTGAGAGCCGCATGGGAGCGACCGTGAGGACCAGGAGGTGCACCGTGCGGATCAGGTGCAGCGCGAGCTCAGCAGGCCAGGCCACGGGGTGACCTTAGCCCAGCGCGGATCGGGGACCAAACGGCGGCGGCCGGACGGCGCCGGGGATCCTCGGGCAGCGCGCGAGCCCTGCCCCGACCTCGCGAAGGAGCAGCGCCGTCGACGCCGCGCCGCGACCGCGGCCCCGGCGGCGGTGACGGCTACTCCAGGTCGTACGGCTCGACCTGCACGTCCGAGAGCCGCGGGATCGCCGAGGCGATCGCCTCGCCGATCTCCGCGTGGGTCCCGACGACGCCGACCACGAGGTCGTCCTCCGGGATCCTGCGCCGCACGGCGGCATTCGCCTCCTCGACCGTGACCGCCTCGACGCGCTGCACGTACGTCTCGTGGTACCCCTCGGGCAGGTCGTACAGCATCTCCTCGAGCTTCTGGTGGACGCGCTTCCTCGCGGTGTCGATCTCGAACGCGTGGGAGCGGACGAGGTACCGCTTCACGAACGTGAGCTCGTCCTCGGTGATCCCGTCGCGCCGCAGCGCCGCGAGCAGATCGAGCTCCAGGGAGAGGCACGCGGCGGCGTCCTGCGCCGCGGGGGCGGTCCACATGGTGAAGGCGTCGCGGTGCCGATCGAAGCCCGCGCGCGACGACGCGCCGTACGACCAGCCCCGCTTCGCGCGCACCTCTTGCATGAGCCGCGACGAGAAGGTGCCGCCGAAGGCCGTGTTCGCGACCACGAGCGCGATGTGATCGGGATCGTGCGCGTCGGTGCCGAGGCCCCCGATGACCATCTGGGTCTGCGTCCGCTCGGGCTTGTCGACGAAGACGAGCCGCCGCCCCGGCCTCGCGGCGGGGTCCGGCACCGGGTCGGCGATCGCCTCCCCCTCGGGCAGCCCGGACAGGAGGCGCTCCGCGATCGCGTGCGCCTCGCCGGGCTCGATGTCGCCCGAGATGGCCACGATCGCGTTGCGCCTGGTGTAGTGCCGCGCATAGAAGGCCGCGACGTCGTCCCGCGTGATCGCGCGCAGGGTCGGGATGGTGCCCGCGATGCGGCGGCCGTAGGGGTGCCCCGCGAACAGGGTCCGCCGGAATGCGCGGCTGCAGAGCGAGCGATCGCTGTCCCGCGCGTCGACGAGTTCGGCCTCGGCCTCGCGCAGGAGCCGGGCGAGCTCGGGCTCCGGGAACGTCGGGCGCGCGAGGAGCGTGGCCCCGAGGTCCACGAAGCGATCGAGCGAGCGCTTGATCACCTCGAAGTGCGCCGACGTCGCGCTCGTCGCCACGTCCGCGCCGAACTCGCCGCCGAGCGCGTCGATCGTCTCCTCGATCTCGTTCGCGCTGTACCCCTCGGCGCCGCGGCGGAGCATGCGCGCCGTGATCCTGGCGAGCCCCTCGCGCCCCGCCGGGTCGTGCGCCGACCCGGAGCGGAACGCGACCACGATGCTGACCAGGGGGAGCGCGTGGCTCGTCTCCACGAGCACCACCGGGCCGCGCGGCGTCACGCGCCCGCCCGGCGCTCCCCTGCCCTGCTCCTCCGCGCCCCAGGCGACGCCGCTCTTCACGCTCTGGCTCACGATGCCTCCTCGCTGTCCGCGTCCGCCTCCGCCGCGTCGTCGCCCCCGTCCTCGGCGCTCGATCCGTCCGGGATCACGTGGATCACGGTCCGCGCCGAGCTCACGAGGTAGCGGCGCGAAACGCGCAGCAGATCCCCCACGGTCGCTCGCCGGTAGGCGGCGAGCCGCTCGA
Organism: Sorangium cellulosum; assembly: GCF_004135735.1. Classification (GTDB taxonomy): domain Bacteria; phylum Myxococcota_A; class Polyangia; order Polyangiales; family Polyangiaceae; genus Sorangium; species Sorangium cellulosum_F. The sequence continues at coordinate 4,672,149 of NZ_CP012670.1, forward strand.
ACAGGGCCGCGGGATCGCCGAGCACCGTCTCGTAGAAGCCGATCTGCTCGGCCTTGCCGGCGACGGTCTCGAGCCCTTGCAGGACCGAGAGCTCGATGCGCGCCTTCGCCCGGTCGAGCTCCGCCTCGGTCACGGGGGAGCGACGCACCTCCTCCAGGATCGGCTCGAGGGCCGCGAGCAGCGCGTCGCCCGTGTGCTCCCCGCGCGCCGAGAGGTAGATGTCGTACAGCGCGGGGTCGCGGAACGAGCCGACCCAGCCGCGGATCTCGCTGGCGATCTCCTGCTCCTGCACGAGCGCGCGATGCACGCGCGACGACCGCCCGGAGAAGAGGATCTCGTTCAGCAGCACGAGGGGCGCGTGGTCGAAATCCCCGAGCGCCGGGGCGCGGTAGCCGATGGCGACCTTGTGCGTGGCGGTCGGCTTCACCACCTCGGCGCGGCGCTCCTCGGTCTGCGGCGGCTCGGGGCACACGTCCTCGACCGGGATCGTCGACGGCTCCTGCACGCCGTAGTGGTCCTGCACCGCCCGCAGCGCCCGATCGAGCGCGACGTCGCCCACGACGACGAGCGCCGCGTTGTTCGGGGCGTAGTACGTCCGGTAGAACTCGACGCAATCCTCGGTCGTGAAGCCCTTGATGTCCTCCATCCAGCCGATGGTCGGCCACCCGTACGCGTGCCTCCGGAACGCTTCCTTGTAGAGCAGCTCGCTGACCGATCCGTCGACGTCGTCATCGACCCGCTGTCGCCGCTCGTTGGCGACGACCTCCTTCTCGCTCGACACCTGGGGGTCGCGGAGGACGAGCCGCGCCATGCGCTCCGCCTCGAGCCGGACGGTGAGCTCGAGCGCGTCCTTCGGCAGGTTCGTGTGGTAGTAGGTCCAGTCGAGGAACGTCGCCGCGTTCGTCTCGGCGCCGGCCTCCTCGAGCATCCGGTCGAACGCGCCGTGGGGGACGCTCTCCGTCTCGCCGAACATGAGGTGCTCGAACAGGTGGGCGATGCCGGTCTTGCCCACGCGCTCGTGGCGGGAGCCGACGCCGAACCACGTCTGCAGGCACACGACGGGCGCCGAGGGGTCGACGTGCACGAGCACCTTGAGCCCGTTGCCGAGGACGAAGCGCTCGACGCGCATGACGGGGCCGAACGAGATGCTGGCGTCGTGGCGCAGCCGGGCGAGCGGCGAGCGTCCTCGGTTCAGCTCGTCGAGCAACGCGGCGAGCGGATCGGTGCGGGGGAGCGCGTTGGCGGCTCCCGGGAGCGAGAAGGCGAGCGTCTCCTGCATGGCAGGGGCAGCCCATACCACGCTCAGCGCCGCGGCGCTGCGTGGCAGAGGACGTCGCCCGGATCCCGCGTCGACTGGTGGCACTCCCATTTGTCGTCGTGGCAAGAGATGACCAGGATGCCCGCGTCGAACGCCTCCTTGAGGGACGAGCCTGCCCGCTGCGCGAGCAGGTTGGCCGGGGTCCGCTCGGTGCACCCCCGGCCCATGTCGACCTCGATCTTCCGGTTGCCCTTGGCGGGCTTCGCGGGATCGGGCGGCGTCTTGCCCTTGTCCGCGGTGCGCGCCGCGGCGGCGAGCTTCGGCAGGATCGCCTCGAGGTAGCCCTTGTCGACGAGCGGGTCGGTCGGCTGCGGCGACACCATGGCGAGCGTGTACTGGATCGCCATCATCTGCTGCTCCGGCGGAGCGCTCGGCTGGACGGGCCCGCTCGACCCGAGCGGGAACGGCCGCGGCGGCATCGGCCGCTTCGCGGCCCCGGTGGCGGCGGGGGGCGCGGCGGCGCTCGGCGCGGGCGCGGCGCTCGGCGTCGGCGCGGCCGAGGACGCGGGGGCCGCCGGCGCCTGGGCGCGCGGGTCGTCGCACGCGAGGACGGCGAGGGCGAGGAGCAGGGGCGCCGCGCAGCGGGCGCGCGGGCGGACGGAGACGGGCTGCATGAGCCGCTGTATACGGGCGGCGGACGCGCGCCGCCACGCTCGAGTGGGCCGCGCCACCTCCTCCCCCGCGCCGAGGGCGAGCGCCGGGCCCCGGGTCCCTCAGTCGATCTTCAGGATCGCGAGGAACGCCTCCTGCGGGATCTCGACGCTCCCGACCATCTTCATGCGCTTCTTGCCCTCCTTCTGCTTCTCGAGGAGCTTGCGCTTGCGGCTGATGTCGCCGCCGTAGCACTTGGCGGTCACGTCCTTGCGCATCGCCTTCACCGTGGTCCGCGCGATGACCTTCGTCCCGATCGCCGCCTGGATGGCGACCTCGTACTGCTGGCGCGGCACGATGTCCTTGAGCTTCACGGCGAGGTCCCGGCCCCGGGCGTACGCCTTCTCCCGGTGCACGATGACGCTCAGGGCGTCGAGCGGGTCGCCGTTCACCAGCATGTCGAGCTTGATGAGGTCGTCGGCCCGGTACCCGACGAGCTCGTAATCCATCGACGCGTAGCCGCGCGACACGCTCTTCAGCTTGTCGTGGAAGTCGAACAGCACCTCGCTGAGGGGCATGTCGTAGGTGATGATCACGCGGTCGGACGAGGCGTACTGGATCGACTTCTGCTCCCCGCGCCGCTCCTGGCACAGCGACAGCACGGCGCCGACGTACGCCGCCGGCACGTGGACGGTCATCCGGAAGATCGGCTCCTCGATGCGATCGATGAGGTTCGGCGGCGGGAGCTTCGCGGGGTTCTCGATCGACTTCATCGAGCCGTCGGTCAGGTAGCAGTGATAGACGACGCTCGGCGCGGTCGTGATGAGGTCGAGGTTGTACTCGCGCTCGAGCCGCTCCTGGATGATCTCCATGTGGAGCAGGCCGAGGAAGCCGCACCGGAAGCCGAACCCGAGCGCCTCGGACGTGTCGGGCTCGAAGACGAACGCCGCGTCGTTCATGTGGAGCTTCGACAGGGCGTCGCGGAGGTCCTCGTACTGGTCCGAGTCCGTCGGGAAGATCCCGGCGAAGACCATCGGCTTCACCTCCTTGAAGCCGGGCAGCGGCACCGTCGCGGGGTGGACGGCGTCCGTCACCGTGTCGCCGATCTTCGTGTCGACCACGCTCTTGATGTTGCCGACGAGGAAGCCGACCTCCCCCGGCCCGAGCTCGGAGAGGGCGGTCGCGTGGGGCGTGAACACGCCCATCTCCGTGATCTCGTAGTCGCGGCCGGTCGCCATGAAGCGGACCTTCTGCCCCTTCCGGAGGGTGCCGTCGACGACGCGCACCATCACGATCGCGCCGCGGTAGCTGTCGTACCAGCTGTCGAAGATGAGCGCGCGCGGGGCCGCGTGGAGATCGCCCTTCGGCGGCGGGACGCGCGCGACGACCGCCTCGAGGATCTCCGTGATGCCGATCCCGGTCTTGGCGCTGGCGGGGATGGCGCCGGAGCAGTCGAGCCCGATGACGTCCTCGATCTCGCGCGTCGTCCGATCGACGTCGGCCGAGGGCAGGTCGATCTTGTTGAGGACCGGGATGATCTCGAGGTTGTTGTCGAGCGCGAGGAAGACGTTCGCGAGGGTCTGCGCCTCCACGCCCTGGGTGGCGTCGACGACGAGCAGCGCGCCCTCGCACGCCTGGAGGCTGCGCGAGACCTCGTAGTTGAAGTCGACATGCCCGGGCGTATCGATGAGGTGCAGCCGGTACGTCTGCCCGTCCTTCGCGGTGTAATCGAGCCGCACGGTCTGGGCCTTGATCGTGATCCCGCGCTCGCGCTCGATCTCCATCTTGTCGAGGAATTGCTCCTTCTGCTCTCGGGTGGTGAGCGCTCCGGTCGCGTCGAGGATGCGGTCGGCGAGCGTGGACTTGCCGTGGTCGATGTGGGCGATGATCGAGAAGTTGCGGATGAGCTTGGGATCAGCGGGCATAGCGAGCCTCGGGGCGCGGCGCCCCGACCAGCGTTAGCGGCCGCCAGCGCGCGGCCTCGACCGGGATGTGAAGGAGCGGACCGCAGGTCCGTGCCTCGTCATCAGAAAGCGGACCGCAGCGCGCGCTGGCACGAGCGCCGCGGGGCCATGTTGCACCACGGCGCGCTTGCTCCTAGCGCGACCGGCGCCGCGAAGCCATCCGCCCTGACAGCACGCCCCCTCCCCGAGCAGTCCGAGGGCTCCCCGGGCCCCGGGTCATTTCTTCGCGGGCGGAGGTGGCGGCGGGGGGACCGACGTGCTCTCCAGGGACATCTGCCCCGGCAGCACGTGCTCGTAGTGCTTGAGGACCATGTCAATCCCTTCGCGGATGTAGACGGCGATCGGGACCTTGGTGCGTTCGTGCAAGATCTTCAGCCGCTCGGCCTGCTCGGGCGTGATGTAGATGGTCGTCGAGACTTTCTTCCGCGACATGTCACGCCCGGGGAGGGGAACCCGCCAGTCTCGAAGGGGTTGACTGACAAGACGTTACCCTAGATGCCGGTACGTATGATGTCAATCGGAATGGCGTTGGGTGGCCTCGTGGCGCTCGGGCGACGCGGGCTCCGATGTAGGTGCGGGCCGGCGAGCGCCCCCGTGGGCGTCTTGCTGTACGCACGGACGGCGGTCTAGACTCCGGCCGAAGCTGGTCCGCGTCGGGACGGCTCGCCCGGCGCGTCGAGCTCGCGTCCCGAAAATTCCGGGCCCGCTGGAGGAATCTCTTGATGATGCGATTCCCGCTCACCTGGCCGTCGCCCAGGTGCTCGCTCGTGGCCCTGATGACCGCCGCCGTCGCCGCCTGCGGGTCCTCGACGCCGGCGCCGACCCGCGCGAAGAGCGCCACAGGCGAGCGGGACACGACGATCGTCCACGAGCCCTGCGCGAAGGACTCTCCCTCTGCGGAGAAGGTCGACGTGAACGGCGATGGGGTGCCCGACATCATCCACGTCAAGCAGGATGGCCGGGAGGTTTGCCGGGTCGTCGACCTGAACCTCGATGGAGCGATCGACGCCTTCATCTACTACGACGCCGCGGGGATCGAGCGACGGCGCGAGTCGGATTTCGACCGCGACGGGCGCGCCGACGAGATCGCGCACTACGAGCGCGGCGCGATCGTGCTGAAGGAGCGCGAGACCAACTTCGACGACAAGCTCGACACCTGGGACCACTACGAGGGGCAGCGCCTCGTCCGCCGCGAGCGGGACTCGGACGGCGATGGGATCATCGATCAGTGGTGGCAGTTCAACAACCCGAACGACGCGAAGTGCGCGATCGTGGCGACGGACCAGAACGCCGACGGCAAGCCCGATCCCAGCAGCGTGGTGGACCTCTGCGCCGAGTCGTACGGGACGCCGAGGGCGGCCGCGCCCCCGCCGGGCGGCGCGGCGCCGCCCGCGGGGCAGCCGGCGCCCGCGGGGCAGCCGGCGCCCGCGGGCGCCGAGCCGACGAGCGCGGGGACCGGAGCGGCCTCCACCGGCGCGGGCCCGGCGTCGAGCGCCGCGCCCGCGGACGCCGCGAGCCCGAAGGCCGCAACGAAGGGACCATGACATGACGAGACAGGAGCTCCTCGCGCTGGTCGCGCTCGGCCTGTTCGGCGCGGCTTGCGGCTCGGATCCGGGCTTCGAGGGGGCGAAGGCGCCCAGGATCGAGGCGAAGCGCAACGCCGATGGCACCATCGACGATCGCTCGATGTGCGACTGGAAAGGCAGGGAGGACCGCGAGGCGAGCGAGACCGCGGGGCCGGGCGCGATCCAGCCCAACGTGCGGCGCGTCTTCCAGATCGTGGGCACGGGCGAGGACCGTCACAAGGCGCTCGTTTGCCGCGAGATCGACACCAACTTCGACGGGGTGAAGGACGTCGTCCGCCGCTACAACGAGAAGGGCGAGAGCCTGCACGAGGAGGCCGACTCGAACTACGACGGGCGGATCGACACCTGGATCACGTTCGCCACCGGCAGGCTGGCCGAGGTGAGGATCGACAGCGATCGAGACGGCAACCCGGACGAGTGGAAATACTACAGCGGCGGCAAGCTCGCGCGCATCAAGCGGGACACGAACCGCGACGGCAAGCCGGACGTCTGGGAGATCTACCGCATGGGCCGGCTCGAGCGGATGGGCGTGGACCTCGACGGCGACGAGCGCGTCGATCGGTGGGATCACGACAACGAGCTGCGGCGCCGCGTCGAGGACGCCGAGCGCAAGAAGGAAGAGGAGGCCGCGGCCGAGGCGGCGAAGAAGGCCGCCGAGGATCAGGCCGCCGCGGACGAGGCGAACGAGGCCGTGAACAGCGGCGGAAGCGCCGAGCCCCCGAAGGAGTAGCGGGCGCCTCGTCCGATCCCCGTCCAGGTCCATCCCGCTCGCCTGGACTCACCGCGTCATCGTCAGACCTGGCGCAGGCAGCAGCGCTCGCCGGCGTCGCCACGCAGCGGCTCGCCGACGCCGCGCCCGCGCTCGCCCCGGAGGAGCGCAGGCCTCGAGGCCGGTCGACGCGGCGCACGGAGCGTGCTTATCAGAGCGGTCATCCATCATCGGAGCGGTCATCCCGCAGAGCAGCGTCGGCGGCAGGTCCAGAACAACACCATGGAAGAACGTCTTCAGAAGATCATCGCGCGCGCAGGGGTCGCCTCACGCCGGGCAGCCGAGGAGCTCATCCTCGCCGGGCGGGTGCGCGTGAACGGCCGTGTGGTGACAGAGCTCGGCCACAGGGCGGACCGGCAGAAGGACCGGATCGAGGTGGACGGCAAGCGCCTGGTCTCCGAGGCGCCGGTCTACGTGGCCCTCCACAAGCCGCGCAACGTGGTCTCGACCATGCGCGACCCCGAGGGGCGCCCGACGGTCGCCGACTACGTGCGCGGCGCCGGCGCGCGGCTCTACCCCGTCGGTCGGCTCGACTTCGCGACCAGCGGGATCCTCCTCATGACGAACGACGGCGATTTCGCCAACGCGCTGCTCCATCCGCGCGGCGGCGTTCCGAAGACCTACGTGCTGAAGGTCCAGGGCGTCATGGACGACGACGACCTCAAGCCCTGGCGCGAGGGGATCCGCCTCGAGGATGGCGTCACGCTGCCGGCCGAAGCGCGGCTGCTCCGTCACGAGGGAGACAAGACCTGGATCGAGGTGACCCTCCGCGAGGGCCGCAACCAGCAGATCCGGCGCATGGGCGAGGCGACCGGCTGGCCCGTGATGCGCCTCGCCCGAACGACGTTCGCCGGGGTCACCTCGGAGGCGCTCCGGCCGGGAGAGTGGCGCGCGCTGACCGTGGATGAGCTGCTCCAGATCCGCAAGGCGTTCGGTGTTCCCAGGCGGATCCGGGGCGCGGTGCTGGGCGCGTCGTCCGGACCGGTGGATCATCGCCGGGCTGCCGGTATGGCGCGCTCGAGCGCGAGGGCGCCGCATCGGCCCGCGCCGGAGGGCGCCGGACCGGGCGCGCGGAGCCGGGCATCGGCGCCGCCGAACGCCCGCTCCAGGGCGAACGCCGCCGCGCCGAGCGCGCCCGGCACGGGCGCGGCCAGATCGAACGCCCGCTCCAGGGCGAACGCCGCCGCGCCGAGCGCGCCCGGCACGGGCGCGGCCAGGCCGAACGCGCGCTCCAGGGCGAACGCCGCCGCGCCGAGCGCGCCCGGCACGGGCGCGGCCAGATCGAACGCCCGGTCCAGGGCGAACGCCGCCGCGCCGAGCGCGCCTGCGCCGCCCCCGGCTAGATCTGCGCGAAGCGACCGCTCCGGAACGAAGCCTCGAGCAGCTGAGACACGCGCGCCTCGAGCTCGCGGGCCCGGGCGTCGTTGATGCCGGCGAGCGCCTGCTTGATCTCGCCGAGCGCCTTCAGCTGACTGAACAGCTGCACGTCACCGAGGGCGGCGCCGCCCGTGAGGATCTGGCGGATGCGATCGATCTCCGCGGCGAGCGCCTCGACGCCGACGCCGAGCGCGCCGACGCGCCGGCGATCCGGGTGCTCGCGGAAGAACGCCTCGAGCACCGGCTGCACGATCCCCTCGAGCAGGGCCGCCTGATCCTGGTTGTTCCAGATGTGCTTGAGCACGAAGAAGTCGCTCGCGTCCGTCGTCTGACGACCGTCGAGGTAGGCGCTCGCCGCGAAGAGCTTGAGCATCTTCACGACCCGGCGGTCCGAGAGCGAGATCCCCTCGGCGCGGATCTGGAACACCAGCCCCTTGTAGGCCGAGAGGAACGCGTCGCCGAAGTTCATCCGGGCGCCGAACCCACGGCCGAGCTCGGCGAGCTCGCGCGCCGCCACGAGCGGGCGGAGCGGCTCGCCGGCCATGTGCCGGATCTCCTGCTGGATGCCGCGCTGGAGCAGCTCGCTGAAGTGATAGGCGTCGAGGTTGTCCGACTGCACGCGCAGGAGGAAGCGATCGAAGATCGCCGTCAGCGTCTCGTCGCCCGGCACCTCGTTCGAGGCCGCGAAGACGCTGATGAGCGGGCAGCGGAGCACCTGGCCGCCGCTCGAGAACTTGCGCTCGTTGAGCAGCGTGAGCAGCGCGTTCAGGATCGCGCTGTTCGACTTGAAGACCTCATCGAGGAAGACGATCTCCGCCTCCGGGAGCATCCCCGTGGTGTTCCGGCGGTAGACGCCCTCGCGGAAGGCGCCGATGTCGACCGGACCGAAGATCTCGTTCGGCTCGGTGAAGCGCGTGAGCAGGTACTCGAAGTACCGCGCCTGCATCAGCTCGGCGAGCGTGCGGATGAGCGCGCTCTTCGCGGTCCCGGGTGGGCCGAGGAGCACGCAGTGCTCACCGGCGACAACCGCGATCATGAGCAGGCGGATGATCTCGTCCTTGCCCAGGAATTGCCGCTCTAGGCTATGGGCAACCAGGCGCAGGCGCTCGTGGAGCGGAGCGGACATGAGGCCAATGCTCGTACCACAGGCCCGAAGGCTGGCGCATCGATCGCCGCAGCGCCTCGTGCATTCGTCGGCGAATCGTCGCGCTCGACGCGGAACAAAACGCGAAACAGGACGCGGAACAAAACGCAAGAGGCCGGTGATTCACACCGGCCTCGCGCGTGGGGCTCGCCGTACGCCGAGCCTATGTCGTGGAGCGGGAGACGGGATTTGAACCCGCGACGTCAACCTTGGCAAGGTTGCACTCTACCACTGAGTTACTCCCGCGAACGTCACTCACCCGATTCAGCAAGCTGCTTCGAGTCAGCCTCAAGTCAGTCTCAAGTAGATTCCCAAGTCACATCGGGCGATGTCGCGCTTGTCAGAAAAATCCTGATTTGCGCCAGGTCACCACCGGAGGTCGTCTCCGTCGATGCGTGGCGGATGAGTACCAACCGACGTCACCGTAGTCAAGCACTGAAGTACGAATCCTTAAAACTTCCGTCGCCGGCAGGTTGCACGGCCGCTCTGGTCGAGTATTGTGTGGCCATTGCGAGCGAGGGGGCTCGCCAGGCACCCGGAGCGGTGCCGCTCATAAAGCCTTCGCGTTCGCGACAGCGGCACCGTGTGGCGGGCTCTTACATCGAAGAGATGCCCGCCGCTCGGCGTGCTCTTGGTTGGCCTGGGTCGACCAGGCAGGTCCTTTGGACTTGGGGGGATCATGAACGAACAGACTGCTTTGCGAGTGGACGTTGCGGAGACGGCGGCGCCGGCAATCCAGAAGGAGTACCGGTCCGGAGTCCACGCCAAGCGACAGGACGATGACGGCGGCTGGGGGCTCGTCCTCATCGGGCTCGATGCTCCGCCGCGCATCGTGAGCCTGATGGACGGCGCCGTGATCGGGAGCGCGGCGCGCGACGCGCGCATCGACGGCCAGGGCGTCGCGCCCGAGCACGCCAAGATCAGCGTCCGCTCGGACGGCTGCTACATCGAGGACATGGACACCCACGACGGAACGTGGGTGAACGGCGTCCGCGCCCGGCGCATCGGCGTGATGCACGGCGACGTGGTTCGCCTCGGTCATCAGCTCGCCGTCTTCGTCGAGCGGCACCTCGCGCTGTACGACGGCGCGCCGTCGCGGCTCGGCTCGCTCGTGTACGGCCCGAAGCAGCGCAAGGACTGGATCGACCCGGTGATGAAGCTGGTGCAGTCGGGCTCCAGCGTCTGCATCGAGGGCGCGCCCGGGGTCGGCAAGCGCACCCTGGCCCGCCTGGCTGCCGCGGTGCGCGAGGGGCTGGGGGAGACCCTCGTCGTCGACGGCAGCGCCGAGGTCAAGCCGGCCATCCCGCCCGGCGCGCGGCCGATGACCTGGCTGGTCATCGAGGCCGATCGCCTCCCGCGCCCCCAGCAGCTGGAGATCGCGCACTCGGTCGGCCGCTCGAGCGGCGTCAGCATCATCGCCACGACGGGGCAGCCGCTCGATCGGGCGGCCGGCGATGGGCGCGTGGCGCCGTGGTTCGCGTCGCTCTTCTCCGGAAAGCGGATCACGATCCCGACGCTCGAGATGCGGCGCGAGGACGTGCCGCTCATCGTGCGCGACATCGCGGAGCGCCACGCGATCGCCCTCGATCGCTTCACCCCGCAGCTCCTGGAGGCGCTCGTTCGCGCCGGCTGGCCGGGCGGCGTGCCGCAGCTCGAGTCCGCCATCGTCACCGCGGCCCAGGCCTCGCCGGAGGGGCCGCTCTCCGTCTCGCCGATCGCGGGGTCGCTCGCGCGGGGTCCCCGCGTGAAGCCGAACCTGCCGCCGGCGACGGATCCGTCGCTCGCGCGCGCCCGTCTCGAGGACGCGCTCGCCCGGGCCAACGGCTCCGTCGCCTCGGCGGCGCGCGCCCTCGGCATGTCGCGGCAGGCGATCTACCGCGAGGCCGACCGGCTCGGCCTGGACATCGCGCGCCGCCGGGTCCCGCGCGGTTGAAGCGCGCGCCGTCGGGTCCGCGCGGTTGAGCTGAACCACGTTCTGTCCGGGAGCTCGCCGGCACGCCTCCCGCGCTGCCGGAATCGACGGGCTCCCGGCACCGCTCCCTGCGAAGCGAGCGGCACGCCGCGTACGCGAGCGGCGCTTCACACGTAGAACCCAAGAGACGTGTGGCTGACGATCGACCCCTCCTCGGGGTCGATGCACTGGTCGTAGTGCAACAGCTCTCCGCGCGACGACGGCGGCAACGCGCGGAGCAACGTGTAGATCGGGCCGAGCCCGCAGACGCGACGCGTGCCGAGATCCTGCGCGACGTCGGCGAAGAAGCCCGGCGGATCGATCGACGTCGCGCGCTCGATGGATGCGTGATCGCGCTCGCGCAGCGCCCTGCGCTGGCGGGCGTCGAGCGGCGACGGGTCGCCGAAGCGCGGGCCGACGTGCGCGAGATCGGCCCCCGCGATCACCAGGACGCGGCCGCGGCGCCTCGCCAGGGCCTCACCGAGCGCCGTCAGGAACGACTCGGCGTCGTCATCCTGCGCGGGATCGCGGCGCCGCACCTGGCAGTCGGAGAGACCGCACAGGATGGGCACGATCGCCGCCGCGCGATCGCCGAGGAGGTGCCGCACGAACACGGCCTGGAACTCGACCGAGTGCTCGTTCTTGTGCAGGTACTGCTCCGCGCGCACGTCGAAGCGGCTCGCGTCCGCGAGCTCCGTGATCATCTCGCGCTCCGGGTCGAGCGGGCCGAGCGGCGTCTCGAACGTCTTCTCGCAGACCGCGAACGGGCGACGCATCGCGGCGTGCGAGGTGCCGAGCAGCACGAAGGTGTCGATCGCCTGGAGCTCCGGCGTCGCCAGCGCCTGCTCCAGCGCGGCGTAGGCGTGCCCGTAGCCCACCGCAGCGCGCCAGAGGTCCATGTGCGGCGCGCAGAGGCCGACCATGCGCGGAGCCGCGCCCTTCGCCGTCGCGCCGCGCGCGGCCCCGCCCTGCGGCCGCGCGACCGCGAGGCACTGGCGCTCGATGAAGTCGGCGAGCCGCGCTCGATCGCCGTGGTACGCGCCGCCCGCGTGCGCGGCCGTCCGGATCGGCGCCTCGTCGAACGAGCGCACGACGCTCCGCCGGCGCGCGTGGAACCGAGGGCTGTCGAGCATCCACGCGCGCTCCAGCTCGTCGGCCAGCCGCGCCACCTGGTTGGCGTCCACGCGCTCGCCCGTCGCCCGGGAGGCGTCTCGCGCGATCTCGTCCAGCGAGCGCCTCCCGTCGAAGCGCGCGAGCACCGCCGAGCTCGCGGCGGGAATGATCACGGCCGACGGGGCGATCCCCTCGGTGTCGCGCAGCATCAGCGCACGGCCGTGGCGCTCATCCTGGATGACGATGATCTCCAGGGCTCGGAGCTTCGGGCGTAGGATCGACATCCGGCACGAGGATAGCGCGTGCGCGCTCGCCGCCCAGCTTGGCAGCCATCGCGAGGCCTGCCACAGTGACGGCCCGCGTCGAACGCCCGCCGGTCCCACAGGGGCAGCTCGCCCCGGAACGGACCGGCTGGACCTCTCCCTGCCATGCGCCGGACCGCGATCTCTGACCCTCATCTCCTCGAAGCCGCTCTGCTCACCGAGCTCACGACCGTGTACGGCGAGGCCGAAGAGGTCTTCCAGGGCTGGAGCTGCGGGGCCTCGACCGAGTGCTGCCGGTTCGGAATCACGGGCCGCGAGCCGTATGTCACGTCCATCGAGCTCGCCGCCGTGCGGCGCGCGATCGCGGCCCGAGGGGGCGCCCGCGCGCTCCAGGGGATCGTGCGAGCCGGCGGGGCCGGGGCGCCCGACCGGGCGAAGGCCGCCGGCGATCCGGATCGACGGCGCGCGCTGCCGCAAGCGTCCGAGCGGCGGTGCCCGATGCTCACCGACGCCGGTCGCTGCGCGATCTACGCGGCGAGGCCGCTCGGGTGCCGCACCTTCTTCTGTGATCGCGCCTTCGCCGGCGCCCCGGTGCGCCACCACGACGTGACCCGGCTGGTCCGCAAGGTCCAGGAGATCGCAGCGCGCCACGCACCGGGCGGCGACCTCGGCCGCCCCCTCACCCGCGCGCTCGCCGACGGCGGCGCGGCCCCCGGGGGTGCGCCGTCCAGGGCGGGCGCCGCCGCGCGCGCTCGCCGCGCGCGCTGAATCCGCTGTCGCGGCCGTCGGGCGTTCCGGCTCAGGTCCGCTCGACGGCCATCACGCCCGGGATCCGCTGCAAGCGCCGGATGACGCTCTTCAGCTGGGCGAGGTCGGAGCAGAGAAAGGTGAACGTGTTCATCGCGCGACCGTCATCGCCCGCTCGACAGGTCGCCTCGCTGATGTTGATGCCTTGCTCGTGGAACGTATGGCCGACCGTCGCGAGGATGCCCGGCCGGTTCGCCGTCATCACCTTGATCTGCACCGGGCGGTTGATCTTCGCGCGCGAGTCCCACGAGATCTCCACGCGGCGCTCCGGATCCGTGTCGAACGCCTTGGCGCAGTTGCGGCGGTGGACCGTGATGCCGCGGCCGCGCGTGATGAACCCGACGATCTCGTCGCCGGGCAGCGGGTTACAGCACTTCGTGTAGCGCACCAGGACATCGTCGATGCCGTTCAGAAGGATCCCGTGGCTGTCGCGCCCCGTGACCTTGCGCACGAGCGACTCGATCCGACCTTCCTTGATCGACTCGGGCGGCGCCGTGGGGCTCCCCTTCTCGTTCTCCTTGGGGGTGGGGGCGAGGAACTCGCAGACCGCGCGCACGCTCACCTTGCCGTAGCCGACCGCGATGAAGAGCTCGTCGGCCGACGCGACGCCGAAGCGCTCCATGACCTTGCGCAGCTCGGCCTCGGTCTTGGTGAGGCGGCTCAGGCTCATGCTCCGCTGGTGCATCTCCTTCTCGAGGAGCTCCCTGCCCAGCTTGAGCGACTTCTCGCGCTGCTCGGTCCGCAGGTAGTTGCGGATCTTCGAGCGCGCGCGGCTGGTGGAGACGTAGTCGAGCCAGTCCTTCGAGGGGTGCTGGCTCGGGTTCGTCATCACCTCGACCACGTCGCCGTTCCTGAGCTTCGAGCGGAGCGGGACGATGGCGCCGTTGACCCGGGCCCCCGAGCAGTGCTCGCCGACCTTCGTGTGGATCGCGTAGGCGAAGTCGATCGGCGTCGAGCCGCGCGGGAAGACGCGCACGTCCCCCTTCGGCGTGAAGACGTACACCTCGTCCTGGAACAGGTCGACCTTGACGCTCTCCAGGAACTCGGCCGGATCCTTGAGCTCCTTCTGGAACTCCATCAGCTGGCGGAGCCAGCCGAACCGCGCGGCGTCCTTCGGATCGATGCCGCCGGAGTTGTTCTCCTTGTACTTCCAATGCGCCGCGATGCCCTGCTCGGCCACGCGGTGCATCTCGTGGGTGCGGATCTGGATCTCGATCCGCTCGCGGCCAGGGCCGATGACCGTCGTGTGCAGCGACTGGTACATGTTCGGCTTGGGCAGCGCGACGTAATCCTTGAAGCGGCCGGGGACCGGGGTCCACTGCGAGTGGATGACGCCGAGCGTCGCGTAGCAGTCGGCGACCGACTCGACGAGCACGCGGAACGCGATGACGTCGTAGACCTGGTCGAAGTCGCACTGCTGCACCTGCATCTTGCGCCAGATCGAGTAGAGGTGCTTCGCCCGGCCGGTCACGTCGACCGCGAAGCCCTGCTCGGCGAGCTTGGCCGAGAGCACCTTCGAGACCTCGTGGATGTACTTGTCCCGCTCCTTCGCCGTCGTCTTGACCTTCTGCGAGAGGTCCGCCCACGCCTCGGGCTCGATGTACCGGAACGACAGGTCCTCGAGCTCGCTCTTGAAGCGGGCGATGCCGAGGCGGTTCGCGAGCGGGGCGTAGATTTCCATCGTCTCCCGGGCGATCCGGTCCTGCGCCTCGGGCTTCATGAACTCGAGCGTCCGCATGTTGTCGAGGCGGTCGCACAGCTTCACGAGGAGCACGCGGATGTCGCGCGCCATCGCCACCAGCATCTTGCGGAAGTTCTCGGCCTGCCGGTCTTCCTTGGAGGCGAAGTTGATCTTCGAGAGCTTCGTCACGCCGTCGACGAGGAACGCCACCTCCTGGCCGAAGCTGTGCTCGATGTCGGTGGTCGTCGCGAGCGTGTCCTCGACGACGTCATGCAAGAGCCCGGCGCAGACGCTCGCCGTGTCCAGCTTGAGCTCGGTGATGATCGCGGCGACGCTCGCCGGGTGGGAAAAGTAAGGGTCCCCGCTCTTGCGGGTCTGCCCCTTGTGGGCCTCAGCGCTGTAGGCGTAGGCCCGGGCGATGAGATCGACGTCTGCAGCGGGCTGGTAAGTCCGAACGCGATCGACAAGCTCCGTCAACGTCAGCATGAAGAGTTCGGCGGGCGCGACGCGCCCCCTCCCTTTCGCACGCTAACACCGCGATCTACACCCCGCAATTGTGTGACCATGCGCGCGCCCGGCGCCGGACGCGCGCTCCCTTCATGTTTCATGATTCATGGATTTCATGGAGCCCATCACCGCGTACGTCCACTTCCCCTGGTGCCTGAAGAAGTGTCCTTACTGCGACTTCGTCTCGTTCGCCAAAGCGCGGGAGGAGATCGACCACCGCGCCTATGCCGACGCCGTGCTGGCCGAGCTGGCGAGGCGAGCGGAGGTGCTGGGCCAGCGCGAGCTCCGGAGCGTGTTCTTCGGCGGCGGGACGCCGTCCCTGTGGGAGCCGGAGGAGATCGGCAGGGTGCTCTCGGCCATCACCGCGGCCGCTGGCCGGCTCTCGCCGGACCTCGAGGTGACCGTCGAGTGCAACCCGACCTCCCTGGATGAGTCGCGGGCACGCGCGCTCCGGACGAGCGGGGTGAACCGGCTGAGCGTCGGCGTGCAAGGGCTCGACGTCGAGCGCCTGCGCTTCCTCGGACGCCTGCACGACCCGGACGGCGGGCTCGGCGCGCTCACGGCGGCCCTGCGGTCCGGGATGCCGCGCGTGAGCGGCGACCTCATCTATGGAGTCGCGCTGGGGACCGCCGAGGCGGCGCGGGAGCAGCGCCCCGAGCACGCCGCCGCCGAGGCGCGCGCCGTGGCCTCGACCGGGGTGAGTCACATCTCGGCGTACAGCCTCACCATCGAGCCCGGCACCTCGTTCGGCGAGCTCGCGCGGCGCGGGCGCCTGCCGCTCGCCGGAGACGACGGGGTGGCAGAGACGTTCTTCGCGATCGACGAGGCGCTCGAGGCGCAGGGGTTCACGCACTACGAGATCTCGAACTACGCCAGGCCGGGCCACGAGGCGCGCCATAACCTCGGCTACTGGCAGGGCATCGACTACCTCGGGCTCGGGTGCGCCGCCTTCGGGACGGTATCACGCCCCGATCCGCGCTGGGGCCTGCGCTCGGCGGGCGCCGGCGACCACGGCGAGGCGTTCGCGGTCCGGTACCGGAACCTCGTGAGCCCGGAGCGGTACATGGCGGCCATGGCCGAGGGGGGCCAGGCGATCCCGGTGGCGAGCGACGAGCGGCTCGGCCCGGAGACCCGGCTGTCCGAGCGCATCATGCTCGGGCTCCGGCTGCGCGAGGGGTTCGACCTCGAGGCGGCCGCGGCCGCGCTCGGGGTGCCGGCCTGGAGCGCTGCGCGGCGGAAGGCCGCGGCGCGGCTCGAGCGCGCCGGCCGCCTCAGGGTGGACGGCGGGCGGCTCAGCGTCCCGCGCGCCGCCTGGGTGTTCGCCGACGGCACCGCGGCCGAGCTGTTCTGAAGCGGCGTCGCGCTCGTCCGCTCAGGCGCCGCGCTGCTCGCGCGCGAACCGCACGGTGGCGCGCGCCACGCCTGGCCCCGAGCCGGGCGGCGCCGCCGCGAGCAAGCGCCCTCGCGCGTCGACGATGCGCGAGCCGCCCTGCCCCTCCACCGCCGGGCGGGACGGCCCCCAGTTCGCGTTCACGATCGCGATGCCATGACGCCGGGCCAGCGCGGGCAGGAGCTCGGCGCGCAGGTCCCCCTCCCCGGGCGGATCGACCCAGGCCGTCGGGAAGAGCAGCAGCTCGGCCTCCTCCAGCGCGCCGCCGGCGTCCTCGGAGAGGAAGTGGACGTCGAAGCAGATCGCCGTGGTGATCCGGACGCCGAGCAGATCGAGCACCGGCGTCCCGAGATCCCCCGGCGTCGCCCAGCGCTCCGGGTACCACGGGTGTCGCTTGCGGTAGTGGCCGACGCGCCGCCCCTCGCGATCGAAGACGAGCAGGGTGTTGTAGAGGCGCCCCTCGCTCTCCTCGACGAGCGGACCTGCCAGCGCGACCGCGTGCGCGCGCGCGAGCTCGGCGAGGCGCCCGGCGGTGTCTCCGTCGAGCGGCTCGGCGAAGCGGCGCAGATCGCTGTCGCCCCGCGGCGAGACGTAGCCGGTGAGGATGAGCTCGGGGAGCAGCACGAGTCCGGCGCCCGAGAGCGCGGGCGTGCCGAGGAGACGATCGATCTCGGCGAGGGCGCCCCGCGGATCGCCGAAGCGCTGCGGCAGCTCCAGCGCGACCACGTCGAGGGAGCGCGCGTCCACCGGGCTCAGCGGATGTTCCGCGCCGCCTGGAGCTGGTGGAGGCTCACCGCCAGATCGACCTGGCGGCGCAGGTCCGAGGCGATCCACGGCTTCGTGATGATCCGGAACGCCGCGCTCTCCCGCGAGATCTTCTGGATCTGCTCCACGTCGGTCGGCGCGCAGACGAGCACGGGCACGTAGCTCAGCCCCTGCCGCCGAAGCTCGCGCAGCAGCGCGAGCCCGCTGAAGTGGGGCATTCGATAATCCGCGACGACGACCGAGGGAGGCTCCTTCACCGCCGCCGCCAGCGCGCGGCGCGGATCGCCGAAGGTGCGGACCTGGTAGCCGGAGCGGAGCGCCCGCTCCATGAGGTCCAGGTTGCTCTCCTCGTCGTCGACCGCATAGAGGAGGGTCCCTTGGCCCCGACCACTCGAAGGTGGCGGCATGCTGCCGGAATGCGGGGCATTGCCCATCGAGCGCGAGGGTACCAGACCTCGTTCTTCCGCACCACGCGGTCAAAACGAAGTAATCCCGGTTGCCTGGATCGCATCTGACGCGGGACGGCGGAGCTCGTCCCGCCGTTCTGCGGCCGAGGCGGGGCTGGTCATCGAGATCGCCGAGGCCGGGCTGGGGGCGCCCTCACAGTCCTCGCGCTCGCTGCCTCCGCCGCCCAACGCGACCTGACCTCCGGTCGCCGCGAGCGCTCAACCTGGGCCCGCACCGGCGTTCGCGGTCCACTCCGGCAGCGTTCAGCGGTAAGAAGAACAGGAGATGTCCGCTCGCGATGGATTGCTCGAGGTCGGCGCGCTCGTGGACGGCCGCTATCAGGTGCTCGGCCACCTCGGCAGCGGCGGTCATAGCGTCGTCTACGAGGCGCGCCAGATCGTGACCACCCAGCGCGTGGCGCTCAAGCTGCTGCGCCCCGAGGCGCTGCGGCGCTCGCGCGAGACCGGATCGCAGGCCGCGCGCTTCGAGCGGGAGATGCAGGTCATCGCCCAGCTGAGCCACCCGAACATCGTGCGGCTGCTCGACGCCGGGCGCCTGCCCGAGGGCGAGCTCTACCTGGCGCTGGAGTTCGTCGACGGCGAGACGCTCACGGCGCACTGCCAGCGCACGAAGGGCGTCGAGCCGCACGAGGCCAAGCGGCTGATGCTCGAGGTGCTCGACGCCATCGGCTTCGCCCACGAGCGCGGCGTCGTGCACCGGGATCTCAAGCCGCAGAACATCATGGTCGCCGGGTCGGGCCGGTGGACGCACGCCAAGGTGCTCGACTTCGGCATCGCCGCGCTCATCGGCGAGGCGCGCGCCGCGGATTACCGCGCGCTGACGCCCACGGGGGAGTTCAACGGGACGCCGGCCTACATGGCCCCGGAGCAGCTCGTGCAGTCCACGCCGACGGCCGCGGCGGACATCTACGCCTGGGGGCTCACCTTCCTCGAATGCCTGCTCGGCGCGCCCGTCATGCACGAGGCGACGGTCGCCGAGGTCATCTTCCGCCAGCTCAGCCCCGAGCCCGTGCCGATCCCCCGCGCCCTCCGCGGCCACCCCCTCGGCGCGCTGCTCGAGAAGGCGACCGCCAAGTCGCCGGCGCAGCGCTTCCGGTCCGCCCGTGAAGCCTACGAGCTCCTGGAGGCCTGCGACGTGTCGGCGGTCCCGTGGCCCCTGCCGGGCGACGCGGCCACGGTGGCCGTCGGGTACGAGCGCGGCGGCGCGCCGGCGCAGCGGGCCATCGGGACGCGACCGGCGCAGCAGCTCGATCCCAACCAGGAGACCCAGCCCGTGCCGTCCGTCGTGGTGCCGTCGCAGCACCCCGAGCGGAGGTCGCCGGAGCAGCAGCAGCAGCACGAGCGGCTCGGCGCGGCGCCGACGCTCGCGATGGCAGGCCGCGTGCTCGCGCCGGCCGAGCAGGCCGCGAGGCCGCTCCGTGGCGCGTCCGTCCACCCCGGCGCCCCGGAGAGCCCGATGACGCCCCTGGTCGCGAGCTTCACGCCGCGACCGAGCGTCGCGCCCGGGACGCGGCAGGGGACCGTCACGAGCCGCGGCGAGCGCCGGCAGCTCACCGTCCTGGTCTCGGGGATCGCCAGCGCCGAGCGCATCGCGGACACGGTCGACAGCGAGGCGTTCCACGAGCTCGTCCAGATGTATCAAGCCGCGTGCGCCCAGGTGATCGGCGCGCAGGAGGGCGTCTTCCTCCGCTCGCCGGGCGAGGAGGCGGTCGCCTACTTCGGCCACCCCGTGGCGCGCGAGGACGACGCCCTGCGCGCCGTGCAGGCGGCGCTCGATCTGGTGGAGCACGTGTCCCGCCTGAACGCGCGCGCGATCGTGCCCGTGCCCCTGTCCGTGCAGATCGGCGTGCACACCGGGATCGTCGTCGTGACGGACGGCGACGCCGTGCCCTCGCTCGCCGGTCCGACGCTGAACGCGGCGACGCAGCTGAAGGCGCACGCCGAGCCGGGCACGGTGCTCGTCAGCCGCGCCACGCAGAAGCTCATCGAGGGCTACTACCACGTCGCCCCGCTCGGCGAGATCGGCCCGAAGGGCGCGCGCCAGCCGCTCGAGGTCTTCGCGGTGCAGGGGCGCACGACGGCGCGGGATCGGCTGGACGCGAGGATGCAGCAGGGCCTCACCCCGCTCGTCGGCCGGGACAACGAGCTCGACCAGATCGCGGCCCGGTGGGAGCGGGCGTCGAGCGGCGCCGGCCAGGTCGTGTTGCTGACGGGCGAGGCCGGCATCGGCAAGTCGAGGAGCGTGCGCGCCTTCCGCGATCGGCTGGCCGGGACGCGCCACCTGTGGCTCGAGGTGCGGTGCTCGCCCCAGCTCCAGAACAGCGCGTTCTACCCGGTCATCGAGCTGCTCAATGCGCTGCTCGTGGGCGACCGCGAGCACGCGAGCACGCTGAGCGGCTCGGCGGCGTCCACGCAGCGCGGCGCCCCGTCGACGCAGCGCGGCGCCCCGTCGGAGCGGGCCGAGGACAGGCTCGCGCGGCTGGAGCAGCTGCTCGCCGAGGCGGACGCGGGGCCGCTCGCCGTGCCGCTGCTCGCCACGCTGCTGTCGATCCCGATCGAGGGGCGCTACGCGGCGCCGGCGCTCACCCCGCAGCGCCAGCGGCAGGAGACGATCGCGTCGCTGCTGCAGCTCTTCCTCGGGCTCGCCGATCGGCAGCCGCTCGTGCTCACGGCCGAGGACCTGCACTGGGCCGACCCGTCCACCCTGGAGCTGCTCGGCCGGCTCACCGACGAGGGCAGGCCGTCGCCGCTCCTGCTGCTCCTGACCGCGCGCCCCACGTTCGCGCCGCCGTGGCCGGTGCGGCCGCACTTCACGCAGATCTACCTCGCCCCGCTCGGCCACGAGCAGATGGAGGCGCTCGTCCAGCAGCTCGCCGGCGCCTACGCGACGAGCGGCGCGTCGGCCGCGCACGGCGCGTTGCCGAGGGAGGTGGTCCGGACGCTGGCCGAGCGCAGCGACGGCGTCCCGCTGTTCGCCGAGGAGCTCACGCGCATGATCCTCGAGTCGGCCGCCGCCAGGGCGGCCGCGGGCGCGCCGGCGGGCTCGCCGGGCGCGCCGACCGCGTGGGTCGGCGCGCTCGAGATCCCGACCACCCTCCAGCACCTCTTGATGTCGCGCCTCGATCGCCTCGGCCCGGCGAAGGAGGTCGCGCAGCTCGGCGCGGTGTTCGGCCGCTCGTTCGGGTACGAGGCGCTCGAGCTCTGCGCGAGCGGCGCGGGCGAGGAGCCGCTGCTCGTCGCCTCGAGCCCCGCCGCGCTGCGCGAGGCGCTCGCCCAGCTCGTCGACGCCGAGCTGCTCTTCCAGCGGGGGCGACCCCCGCGATCGACGTACACCTTCAAGCACGCGCTGGTGCAGGACGCGGCCTACCAGTCGCTGCTCCGCAGCACCCGGCAGATGTACCACGCGCGCATCGCCGCCGTGCTCTCCGAGCGGTTCCCCGACACGCCGCCCGAGCTGCTCGCGCGTCATTACACGGAGGCCGCGCTGCTCGGCCCCGCCGTCGCGGCCTGGCAGCGCGCGGGGGAGGCCGCGCTCGTGTCCTCGGCGCACGCCGAGGCGATAAGCCACCTGCGCCGCGGGCTCGAGCTCCTCAAGCAGCTGCCGGAGACGAAGGAGCGGACGCGCGACGAGATCACGCTGCAGACCACGCTCGGCGTCCCGCTGATGATCACGCGCGGCTACGCGGCGCCGGAGGTGGAGGCGGCGTACGCGCGCGCGCACGCGCTCTGCCGCGAGGTCGGCTCGTCGCCGCAGCTCTTCCCGGCGCTGTGGGGGCTCTGGATCTTCTTCCATGTCCGCGGCGACTACGCGCTGGCGGAGCAGCACGGGGAGCAGCTGCTCGCGCTCGCCGAGAGCACGGGCGACGCCGGCATCGCGCTGGGCGCGCACCAGGCGCTCGGTGCGACGCGCTTCCTCCGGGGCCGCCTCCGCGAGGCCCGCGAGCACTTCAACAGGGTGCTCTCGATCTACGATCCCGCGCGCCACCTGCCGCTCACGTTCCTCTTCGGCCACGACGCCGCCGCGTTCTCCCTGTCCCACCTCGCCTGGATCGCGTTCCACCTCGGCGAGCCCGAGCGGGCCAGGGCCTCGATCGACGAGGCGCTCGCCCTCTGCGAGGAGCTCAACCAGCCCGTGAGCCGCGGCTTCGTCGAGCACTTCGCCGCCGTGCTGTGCTGCCTGCTCGGCGATTTCACGGGCGCGGAGGCGCACGCGCACGCGCTGAGCGAGCTCTCCGAGGAGGTGGGCATGCCCCACTGGACGGCGCTCAGCCAGATCGATTTCGGCTGGGCGGCCGCCGCGCGCGCCGCGCAGGGAGCGCCCGGCGAGGAGGCGCGGGCGCGCCACGCCGAGGGCGCCGAGCGCATCCGCGGGGGCCTCACGCTGCTGATGAGCATCGGCAGCCGCGTGTCGCTGACCTACTGGCGGTCGGCGCTCATCGAGGCGGAGCTCGGCGCCGGCCACGTCGACGAGGCCAGCGCGCTGCTCGCGGACACGCGGGCCTTCGTCGAGAAGAGCGACGAGCGGTACTTCGAGCCCGAGCTCTGCCGGCTCGAGGGCGAGCTCGCCCTCGCGCACGGCGCCCCGACCGCCGCGGAGGCGCGGGCGCAAGCGGAGGCGGCCTTCCGGAGGGGCCGCGAGATCGCCGAGCAGCAGGGCGCGATCGGCCTCCTTTCGGGCCTCGCCGAGCGCCGCGTGGCGCGGGCGGCGCCGGCGGACGACGCCCCGGAAAAGGCGGAGCGGAGCGCGTAGGCGCGCCCCGACCGGGGCGCGGGGCCGCGCGATCCGCTAGAGCTCGCCGTGGATCGGCAGGGGCACCCGCCACGCGGCGATCTCGGCGTGCTGCGCGTGGTTGAAGGGCCGATCGAGCAGGCGCGAGCAGCTCTGCCGGGAGCGGAACAGCTCGAGGATGTAGCTCATTCGCTCACGCAGCGACGCCCAGTCCTCGGCGCCGCAGCCGGAGGTCGAATGATCGTGGGCGTCGTACTCGCGGAGGAGCTCGTAGAGCTCGCGCTCCTCGATGGATGCGAGCTCCTTGCAGTGCAGCGGCGACCCGGGCGGCGGAGGCAGATCGGAGCCCAGCTCCAGGAGCTCGCCCGAGAGGCGCATGGTCATCATCTCCTTCGTGGCCAGCGTGCGCCACACCGCCTGGAGCTTCTCGATCTTGTCCGACACGAACGACAGCAGCCGCTCGGGCAGGCGGCGCTCCGGCGACGCGAACAGCTCGCGCACGCAGCGGATGGGCGCGTTGAGCGCCCGCGCGATGTACGGCTGGAGGCGGATCTGCTCGTGCAGCCCGACGCGCGCGTTGGCGAGGAGGATGAGCTCGGCCTTCCTGTCCGGATCGTCGGTGAGCCGCGCCTCGTGGTAGTGCTCCACGGCGCTGCGGAGCAGCCCCTGCCCTCCCACCGCCGACGGCCCTTGTCGCAGCCCTTGGAGCACGGCGTCGAACCGCTTCGCGTCGGGCTCCGGGCTATCCCGGTAGAGCTCGATCAGCTGGGCGAACAGCGGCCCGAGCTCCTCGAAGACCTTCAGGTTGCCCAGGGCGATGTCCGAGCTCAGCTCGTCCAGGATGCGCTCCGGGAGGTCCATGAGCCCGAGGCCGTGGCCCCACCAAGACGTGGTCAGGTCGAAGCCGCTCAGCCGCGGTGAGCTCTCGCGACGGGCCTCGCCCGGGGTGCGCATCCGCACGCCGCTCGCGCGCGGCGGGGGCGGGAGGGACCCCCGCTCGCCTCCGTCCGAGAGGATCAGCCACCGGAGCATCTCCGGCACCTCCTCGTTGCGGATGAACCGGCCGGCCGTCTTGGAGGCCCAGGTGGCGAACGTGCACCAGTGCGCGTTGCGCCCGCCGAGCAGGCTCACGAGCTCCACGGAGAGGTCGTGGTAGCACTGGGTGATGAGCAGGTTGCGCAGCACCGGATCATCGCGGAGCGCGATGATCGCGGGCACTTGATCGATCAGCGAGGGCAGCGCGGAGCTCCCGGACGGCGGCTCGCACAGAGGCGGCCTCATCGCGGCCCGCGACGCGCGCTCCACGCTGGCGCTGCGCGTCACGAGCGCCACAGGCGCCGCTGCCTCCACGGGCAAGAGCGGGGCGCGATAGTCGTTGTCTTGAAGGGGCGCGGCACATTCGCTCGCTGACGCCGTAGACATCAGCGTCTTCGCAGTTCTCGTCATTCTTTCGTGCTATCCCCAAGTGATGCCAGGTGTCCATACCTGTCCATAAGTCCATAATAAGAAAAGCAGCTTTGGCGCGTGGGGCTGAACGCGCGACGCCCCTGGCGTGGGAGGCTGGGCATCGCGCGGGCGGCGCAGACGCGAGCGCTACGGTGCGGGCGCGGGCGCGAGCGAGGCGGGCGCGGGCGGCGCGGGCGCGAGCGAGGCCGGCGCGGGCGGCGCGGGTGCGAGCGAGGCAGGCGCGGGCGGCGCGGGTGCGAGCAA
Source organism: Sorangium cellulosum (assembly GCF_004135735.1). Classification (GTDB taxonomy): domain Bacteria; phylum Myxococcota_A; class Polyangia; order Polyangiales; family Polyangiaceae; genus Sorangium; species Sorangium cellulosum_F. The sequence goes on from NZ_CP012670.1 coordinate 4,696,281, forward strand.
GGCAGGCGCGGGCGGCGCGGGCGCGAGCGAGGCAGGCGCGGGCGGCGCGGAGCCCGCGACGGCGAGGGCGCTTCCGCTCTGCGCACCCCGAGGCCAGGTCGTGATGCTCACCCGGTGCTCGCGGGCGAAGGTCCGGGCGACCACGGCGCGCACATCGGCGGGCCCGACCTCCTCGAGCGCGCGCAGGAGCCTCGGCAGGCTGTCCGGATCGAGCGCGGCGCGCAGCCGCAGATCCGTGACCGGACGAAGGGACGCGGGCGGCGCCGCGACCGCCGTGCGCCGCGCGAGCGCCTTCTCGAGATCGAGCTTGAGCAGCGCCTTCGCGAGGGACAGCTCCTTCCAGGTCGGCCCGGACGTCGCGAGCGCCGCGAGCTCGGCCTCGAGGCGCTGCTCGACCTCGGCGAGATCGCGCGACGGCGCAGGCGCGAGCTCCACCGCCACCACGCTCGCCCGCGCGCCGAGCGACAGCCGCCCGGTCACCCCGGACGCGAGCTGCCCCTCGACCACCAGGGCCTTCGCGAGCCGCGCGACGCGCGGGCCCGTGAGGATCTCCATCGCCACCCGGAGCGACGCCTCGTCCGCCCCCGCCTCCGGCGGCGCGATCCAGCCGTAGAGCAGCCGCGGCGCCGGCACCGCGTCCTCGATGACGATCCGCTCGTCACGCGGGTGCGGGGGGACCGGGCGCTCCGGCGCCGCGACGACGCGCTGGAGAGAGCGCGCGAGCGCCTGCTCGACCGCCGCGCGGGTGACGTCGCCCGAGAGCGCGATCGTCGCCTGCGCCGCGGCGCGCTCGCGCGGGAGCGACTCGGTGAGCAGGAGCTCGCTGGCCGCCCGCGCGTCGTCGCGCGCCCCGATCAGGGTGCCCTCGAGCGGGTGGCCGGCGGGGAACAGGGCCTCTCCGAGCGCGATCCACGAGAGGCCGTAGGGGGTCCGCTCGAGCGCGCGCCGCGAGGCCGCGCTGGCCTGCCTCCTGAGCTCGGCGAGGCGCGCGGCGCTCGCCTCGCCGAGCAGGAGCCTGAGCCGCGCCGCGATCAGCTCGACGCCGACCGCGAGGTCGCGCGGCGGCACCGTGATCGCGACCCGGGCCTCGCTGGCGAGCGCGGGCCCGTCGGACCCGGCGCCGCCCGGCGATCGCGCCGGGACCGCGACGGCCGCGCTGATCGAGACGAGCGGCGCGGCGGGGTCTTGCCGGAGCTCGACGGCGACGCCGCTCGGGAGCCGGAAGCGTTGCACCTGCTCGCGGCCGAGCTCCGCGAGGAAGCCGAGCTGCTTCTCGATCGCCGCCTCGCGCCCCTTGAGGGCGGAGCGAGCGCCCGGGCCGCCTTCGCCGTCGAAGGTCGACGTGGCGACGAGGCGGCCGCTCATCACGCCGAGCGGATCGTCCTCGAAGGCAGGGCGCCAGCCGACGCCGCTGCCGATCATCATGACCGGGAGCTTCGCCTCCAGCGCCTCCGGGTTGCCGAGGAGCGGCATGGGCGCCGGCGTCTGGCCGGGCGGGGCGAAGAGCGGGAGCCGGTTTCTGCCGAGCGACGCGGGGCGAGGCGGCAGCGGCGCATCCCCGAGCCCGAGCGCGGCGCCCAGCGAGGGGGTCGGGCTCCCGAGGCCGGAGGGCTCGTCGTCGCCGAGCTCCTCGTGCTCGAGGTAGGCGGGGAAGAGGGCCAGGGCGCGCGCGACGCGCTCGGCGGGCAGCGAGATCAGGTGATCGACGCGGCCCGGCGGGACACGGTCGCGCAGGAGCTCGGGGTTGTGCTCGCGCAGCACGGCCGTCGAGATGCCCGCGGCGCGCGCGATGGTGCGGAGCCGCGTCCCCGGCGGCACCGCGACCTCGCCGAGATCCAGCGCGGGGAGGGGCGCGACGTCGGGCAGGTCCAGCCCGAAGCGCGCGCGGTTCGCCGCGACGAGCCCGAACGCGACGATCTGCGGCACGTAGTCCGCGGTCTCCCTGGGGATGGCGCCGGCCTGCGCCAGCTCGGCGAACCCGATCGGCCCGCGCGCCTCCGGATCGCGCGTCGCCGCGACCTGCGACAGCGCGCGGAGGACGCCCTCGTGGCCCAGGTTGTACGCCGCCAGCGCGAGATCCCAGCGACCGAAGCGCTCGTAGAGATCGCGCAGGTGGGCGGTCGCGGCGTGCGTGGCGCGCGCGAGGCTCATGCGCGCGTCGATCCAATCGGACCGCTCCAGGCCGTACGCCTCGCCCGTCCTCGGCATGAACTGCCAGAGCCCCGCCGCCCCCGCCGGCGAGACCGCCCGCGGATCGAAGCCGCTCTCGACCGCCGCGACCCAGAGCAGATCCTCGGGCAGCCCCGCCTCGCGGAGCGATCGCTCGATGAGGTCCCGGTACGCGCCCGCGCGCCGGTAGCGCCGCAGGAAGACGGCGCGCCCCTCCTCGGACCGCGCGAAGAAGCGGACGAACCGCATCGTGCGCCGGGTGAGCGGCACGCCGAGGTCCGGCATCGTCAGGGTGGCGAGCGTCGCCCCCTCGGGGTCGTCGAGATCGTCGTCCGTCGCGGGCTGGAACTCGCGCACGAGCAGCGTCGTGAGCGCGCGCGGCGCGTCGCCGACGGGCGGCGGTGGGCACGCGTCGGCGGGGGGCGCGTCGGTGGGCGCGCGGTCGAGCAGGCTGGGATCCTGGAAGGCGCGGTACGCCGCCGAGAGGGACGCGCGCAGCGAGGGCGCCCGGCCGACGGCCGCGCCGGAAGCGAGGATCAGCGCGCCGAGCCCGATCCCCAGAGCGGCTCGCCGTGCCCAGATCATCAGCGCCGATCTTGCTCCGAAACCGGCCGCGCGCGCTACGGCAAAGCGCGGTGGCCGCGGCGGCGGCGCGTCGCCGGCCGCGCGAGGCGTCGCCGGTCGCCGCGGACCGCGCCCCGACGCCGTCCGCGGAGCGCCTGTCAGGGCTCCTTTCGGCGTCCCTGCCACGGCGCCTGGCCGGCGCCTCACGGCAGCGCGCGCGGGCCCGCCCGGCCCCTCGGGCTCCGCCCGGCCCCCCGCGTCCGCCGCGCGGCCCCGCGGCCGTGGCCGCCGATCCTGCGCCTGGATCTGGCGGCGTGCGCCCGGGCGAGCTAGCAAGCATCCGCGATGCGCTCGTCTCACGCCGCACCCCCATCCGAGAAGAGCTCCCGGCTGGGCGAGGTGCTCGACTTCATGAAGCTCCTATGGGCCGTCGATCACGGCCTGCAGTCGACGTCGAAGCGCATGGAGGCAAAGACGGGCGTGACGGGTCCGCAGCGGCTCGTCATCCGCATCGTCGGGCGCTACCCCGGGATCTCCGCCGGGCAGCTCGCCGAGATCATGCAGCTGCACCCGAGCACGCTCACGGGCGTGCTCAAGCGCCTGCAGGAGCGCGGCATCATCGAGCGCCGGACCGATCCGAACGACGGCCGCCGCGCGCTCCTGGGCCTCACCGCGCGCGGGCGCGATCTCGACAGCCTCCGCACCGGGACGGTCGAGGCGGCGGTGCGGCAGGCCTTGAAGACGATGCCCCGGCGCAAGCTCGAGGCCGCGCAGGATGTGCTCGCGGCCGTCGCCGAGGCGCTGCAGCCACAGCAGGACGGCGGGTAGCGCCGTCGGAACCGCGCGCGCCGCGCGGGTTCCAGTCCGGGCAGCAGCGATCGGTGAGCGCCTTCTCGGCGCGCGCTGGGCCTGCGCCACGATCAACGCCGCGCGGCGCCGCGCGCGGCGGCGCCGGCGCGATCGGCGCGCAGGTGCGCGGCTGCGCGCGACAGGCCGCCCCTCCGGACATCGAACGAAGGAGCAGCGGTCGTCCCGCACGGCGAGCCGCTTCCACCGTCCCGGAGACGGAGGATGTCGCCGCGCCGGACCAGAAACCGGGGCCCTCCGGCGCGGCCTCCGCCCGGCGCGCGCCGCGCCGAGGGCCCCTCACCACCAATCACGGGGGAACGAATGCGGCACTGGATTCTTGGCACGATCGGCGCGGCGAGCATCGCCGCGGCCGCGTGGGGCTGCGGCTCCGGCAAGACGGGCGGCGGCGCCGGCGCGGAGGGAGGCGGCGGGAACACGCCGGGGGTCGCCTCGGGAGGCGGCGAGAGCGGGAGCCACGGCGCGGCCTGCACGCTCGCCGCCCAGGGAATCGAGGTGAGCGGCGGCCGCGGCATCGCGCCCGCGATCGTCTGGACCGGGGAGGGCTTCGTCGTCGCCTGGCAGGAGCGCGAGGCCGACGAGGGCGACATCCACCTCGCCGCGCTGGACGCGGACGGCAACAAACTGGGGGAAGAGGTGATCGAGGGCGGGCCGAGCGCCTCCAGCCACCCGAGCGTCCACCGCGACGGGGCGGGCCTGGTCGTCCTCTGGCAGGACCGGGAGGGCGCGGGGAGCGTCGTGCGCGGCCGCCGCGCCACGCTGGCCGGTGTCCCCGAGGGCGCCGCCTTCGAGGTGGCCCGGAGCGGCGCGGCCGAGTCCTGGCCCGTCACGGCCGCGAGCCGCGACCGGGTCATGGTGGCGTGGATGGATGCGGGCGGGGCGCAGCTCGGCTTCCTGCACAGCAGCGCGCTGGAGAGCGCGATGTCTCTGCAGGAAGCGCAGTTCCCGGCGGTCGCGACCGACGGCGAGAGGACCGCGCTGGCCTGGGCCGAGGGCGACGCGATCGCCTTCGCCAGGCCGAGCCCCGGGAGCACCGCGCTCGATCCGATCACGCACGATGGCGTCGCCGCGAAGGTGACGCGCGTAGCGCTCGGCGGGGACGACGCGTTCGTCGCCTGGGAGGACACCCGCAGCGGCACCGAGCAGATCCGGGCGATCCGGATCTCGGCGCAGGACGAGGTCTCCCGCGAGGTGCTCGTCTCGCAGGGCGAGGGCAGCGCGAACTGGCCGGCGCTCGCGTGGACCGGGCGGAACCTGGCCGTCGCGTACTACCAGTTCCGCGGGGGCCCCTCGGCCGTCTTCGTGGCGCTGCTGAGCCCGGATCTGACGCCGGCCGGCGTCGAGCTCGAGGTGAGCGGCGACGTGCCCGCCCGGTACCCGGCGCTGGCCTGGACCGGTCAGGAGCTCGGCATCGCGTACGCGGTGACCGACCAGGGCATCCGCCTCTCGCGGGCGAGCTGCCGCTGACCTGGGCGCGGCCGCAACCAGGCCGCGTCGCGGCCGCTCAACCTGGGTGCCCCGCACGCCCGCTCCACCTGGGTGGGTGCCCCGCACGCCCGCTCAACCCGGTCGCCCGCGGGCTCGGATCGAACCCTGCAATCCCCGTTGCGTGGCTCTCGTCTTCTGCGTCGGTGCGATCCTAATCTGCACAGCCGTGCTCGGCGCCTACGCGGTGCGCGTCGCGCGCCACGGCCGGCCCGCGATGCCGCGGCTCGGCGCCTCCCCGGGGAGCGCGCTGCTCCCGGGCCCGGTGGTCGAGGCGTTCTACTGGTCGTTCCACGCCCCCGCGCGCGCTCTCGCCCGCCTGGGCGTCTCGCCGGACGCCCTCACCTACCTCTCGCTCGCGCTGTCGCTCGCCTGCGCGCCGCTGCTCGCCACGGGGCGCTTCCGGACCGGCGCCGCGCTGCTCGTGACCAGCGCGATCCTCGACGCGCTCGACGGCATGGTGGCGCGCGAAGGCGGCAAGGTGTCGCGCGCCGGCGCGGTGCTCGACTCGTGCGTCGACCGCCTCTCCGACGCCGCGCCGCTCATCGGCCTCGCCCTCTTCTACCGCGAGCACGCCGCCGCGCTCGCGGTCCCCCTCGCCGCGCTGGTCGCCTCGTCGTTCGTCAGCTACGCGCGCGCGAAGGCCGACATCTACCGGGTCTCGCTGCCGAACGGGCTGATGCGCCGGCACGAGCGGATCACCTACCTCGTCGCGGCGCTCGTCTTCGGCCCGGCCGTGCCGGCCACCCGCCTGACCGGCGCGCTCCCCTTCCCGCTCACGCTCGCCTGCGTCGCCCTGATCGCCGGCGTCGGGCTCGCCGCCGGCGCGCGGCTCGTGCGGCGGACGCGCGCCGCCCTCGCCGCGGCCGACGCGGCGAGGCTGCCCGACCCGAAGGCGACCTCGCGCGGCGAGGGCGGCGCGCGCCGGCGCCTCCTCGGCAGCGGCAAGGCGTCCAGCGCGCCGCTGTGATCCTGCTCCGGCACGCGCGCGCCCTGTGGGGCCGCTTCTTCTGGCTGCCGCCGCTGCCGTGGCTCGCCTACGCGGCCGTGCTCGCCGCGCGCGGCGCCGCGCGGTGGGACCACCTCGCGGTGGCCGCCCTGGTCACGACCAGCGCCTACGCCAGCCCGCGCTCGCGACGGTTCTTCCTGAACGCGCTGCCGTTCCTGCTCGTGTTCCTCGCGTACGACGCCCTGGGGCAGCTCGGCGGGCGCGTCGCGCCCGACGACGTGCTCGCCTGCGAGCTGCGCGACGCGGAGCGCGCGCTCTTCGGCGTGCAGGTCGAGGGCGGGCTGCTCACGCCCAACGAGCTGCTCGCCCGGCTCACGCACCCCGCCCTCGATCTGCTCTGCGCCCTCCCCTACGGCGGCTACCTGCTCGTGATGGGAGCGCACTGGCTCCACCTCTACCGGAGCGACGCGATCGCGGCGCGCCGGTTCGCCTGGCTCGCGTTCGCGACGCACCTGCTCGGCATCCTCACGTACCGCCTGCTGCCCGCCGCGCCGCCCTGGTACGTGCAGGCCCGCGGCTGCGCCGTCGATCCGGCCGCCCAGACCTCCCCCGCCGCGCTCGTGCGCGTCGACGCGATGCTCGGGATCACCTACTTCCGCGACCTCTACAGCCGCGGCGCGACCGTCTACGGCGCGCTCCCGTCGCTCCACGTGACGTACCCGCTCTACGGGCTGCTCGTGACGCTCCGCAGGGCGAGCGCGCCGTCCCTGGCGCTCCAGATCGCGTACGCCGCGCTCATGCTGTTCGCGGCGATCTACCTCAACCACCACTGGCTGCTCGACGCGCTGCTCGGCTACGCCTACGTCGCGCTCGCCTGGGCGGCCGTCGGGCGGGCCCTGCCCGACCGGGGCACACCGGCTCAGGCGGTCGGCGCCTTGCCGCCGCTCGCGGAGGCGTCGGGCTCCCAGAGGATCTCGGGCGTGCCGAGGAGCGCGGCGGCCCAGCGGCTCCAGACGAAGAGCGCGTCGCTCAGGCGGTTCAGGTAGCCGATCGCCTGCGGATCCGCCTGGACCGCCTGGGCGAGGCGCACGCAGCAGCGCTCGGCCCGGCGGCACACGGTCCGCGCCAGGTGCAGATCCGTGTTGAGCCGCGAGCCGCCCGGGAGCACGAACGACCGCAGCGGCGCCAGATCTTCCTGGCAGCGGTCCATCTCGGCCTCGAGGCGCGCGATCTCCGCCTGCGTCACGCGCGGCTGCTTCGGGTGGACGTCCCCCGGCAACGTCGCGAGGATCGAGCCCAGGTTGAAGAGCTCGTGCTGCACGCGGAGCAGCGCGCGCCCGAGCTCGCCGAGCCGCTCGGCGCTCGCGGCCGGCGCGGACGGGAGCACCTCGAGCAGCGACTGCCGCGCCGCCCCGATCAGCGCGTTGAGCTCATCGACCGTCCCGTACGCCTCGATCCGCGCGTCGTCCTTCGGGATGCGCTGTCCACCGACGAGCCGGGTCAGCCCGCCGTCGCCCTGCCGCGTGTACACGCGGTTGATCGTGATCCGCGGCGCGCTGAAGACCCGCGCGCCGCTCGCGTCCTCGACCTGCCCCCTGGTGGCGCCCGTCCCGCGCGTATCGTCGTCGCTCACGGGAATTTCGCCTAGAGCATGAGCCCATCCGGGTCAAGGAATGCGGGCTGCGCGCCGCGGTGGCGAGCGAAAAGACGCGGTGGAACAGTCGTGTCCCATGCGATCGCCAGGGCCGCGGATCCCTCCCTCTGCTCCCCTCCTCCTCGTCGCCGCGCTCGCCGCGCCGGCCGGCTGCGCCGCCGAGGCCGCCGCGCGGCGCGAGCCGGATCCCGCGCTGACGGCGGAGCTCCGGCGCATCGACGAGAGCCGGGGGCACATCGACGACGCGAGCCGCGCCGTGTCCGGCCGGCGGTACGCCGACGCGCGCGCGCTGCTCGACAGGGCGAGCGCCCTCGGCGTCGACGCGCACCGGTACGAGATCGGCGAGCTGCGCGAGAAGCTCGACCGGCGCGAGGCGAAGCTGTGGGCCAACGAGGCGGCCGAGCTGCTCGAGCAGGGGGACTGCGAGGCCGCGTTCCGCCTGCTGTCGGCGCGGATCGCCGAGCTCGGGAGCGAGGCGTTCGCGCGCGAGGCGCGGCGGCTCGTGGGACGAGCGGCGGTCGCCTGCGCGAGCGCGCAGGTCGACGCGGCGACGATCGCCGGCCGCTTCGCGGAGGCGCGCGCGTTCCTCGCGGCGGCGCCGACGAGGACCGTCCTCGGCGCGGCGGGCGCCGAGCGGCTCACCGCGGAGCTCGACGCCACGATCGCCGAGGCCCTGTACGGCCAGATCGAGGCCGACGTCGCGGCCGGGCGCTGGGCGGCCGCCGTCGAGGCGATCGAGGCCGCCGTCGCGCGGGGGGACGCCCCCGAGGAGCAGGGTCGCGCGCTCGTCGGGCGCGTCCGCGAGGCCGCGGCGCCCAGGCTCGCCGAGCTCGCGGGCAAGGCGGTGGGCGCGCGGGGCGCGGCGGCCGCGCTGGAGCGGATCGACGCGGCCATCGCGCGGCTCGGGTGGGAGCCGGTCGCGGCCGCGCTGCCGGGGAGCGACGCGCTGCCCGAGCCCCTCGCCCGGAGGCGCGCCGCGCTCGCGGCGTGGGTCGAGGCGGTGCGGCTCCAGATGAGGCCCATGAAGCGGCCCTCGATGCGCTGGTCCCACGGCACGGTCGCGGTCGCGCCCCCCTCCGACGCCGACGGCCCGCCGGCGCACAGCCTCGCGCCCTCGACCGCCGTGTGGGTCATCGGCCAGACGAAGCAGCGCGCCCTGGTGACCGCGGTCGACCCCGGCACGGTCGTGCTCACGAGGGCGCTCGACGCGGCGATCGGGTGGGTGCCCCTCCTGCGCCTCGCGCCGGAGCCGACGCTCGACTGGCTCCCGCCGGACGATCAGATGAAGGGCGCGCGCGTGTGGGGCCCGCTCCGGGAGGGGCAGCCGACGCTCGAGCTCGGCGTGGTGAGCGAGGTCCGGGGCGCCGACGTCATCGTCCGGCGGCTCGCCGACGACGCGGAGATCCCGCTGCCGCGCAGGCAGCTCCGCAGCGGGCGCCTCGCCCCGGGCACCCGGGTGCTCGCCCTCTGTGAGGCGGAGAACCAGCCGGCGACGATCGTCGAGGTGCCGCCCACCGGCCGCGTGGCGCGCATCCAGTGCGACGGGGGGACGCAGAAAGACGAGCCGCTCGCCTCCCTCCGGGCCAGGCCTGACTTCCTGCCTCGGCGCGGCCGCTAGCGCGGCGCGCGCTGCCGGCCGCCCCCCGGCCGGAGCCTCGCGCCGGGCCCGGGCGCAGACCGAACGCACCGCCCCCGTCGTCCGAAGTTGACTCGTGGCGCCGCGCACCTAACTCTCCCGATCTCTGAGGAGCCACGATGCCCACGACCTATAGCGACCTCATCTCCGACGTACGCAAGTCCATCCGCGAGCTCTCCCTGAGTGAGCTCAAGCGCCGCCTCGACGAGAAGGCCCCCATGGTGCTCCTGGATGTGCGCGAGAAGGAGGAGTACCGCGCCGGCTACATCCCGGGCGCGATCTCGATCCCGCGCGCCTTCCTGGAGATGCAAGTCGAGCAGAAGCTGCCGGACAAGTCGGCGCCGATCGTGGCCTACTGCGCCGGCGGCACGCGCTCGGCGCTCGCCGCGAAGACGCTCCAGGACCTCGGCTACACCAACGTCGAGAGCGCCAACCCCGGCTTCGTCCGCTGGAAGGACCTGAAGTACCCGGTCGAGATGCCGCCCAGCCTCACGGAGGCGCAGCGCGATCGGTACTCTCGCCACCTGCTCCTGCCCGAGGTCGGCGAGGCCGGGCAGGCGAAGCTGCTCTCCGCCAAGGTGCTCCTCCTCGGCGCCGGCGGCCTCGGCAGCCCCGCGGCCCTGTACCTCGCCGCCGCCGGGGTGGGGACGATCGGGCTCGTCGACGCCGACGTGGTCGATATGTCGAACCTCCAGCGCCAGGTCCTCCACACCACGTCGCGGGTCGGCACCCCCAAGGTCGACAGCGCGGAGAAGGCGATCCTCGACCTGAACCCCGACGTGAAGGTCGTGAAGTTCCAGGAGCGGGTCGACAGCTCGAACGTCGATCGCATCTTCGACCCGTTCGACATCATCGTCGACGGGTGCGACAACTTCCCGACGCGCTACCTCGTGAACGACGCGTCGGTCTTCAAGAAGAAGCCGGTCGTCCACGGGTCCATCTTCCGCTTCGAGGGCCAGGTGACGACGTTCATGCCGGGCGTCGGGCCCTGCTACCGGTGCCTGTACCCCGAGCCGCCGCCCCCGCACCTCGCGCCGAGCTGCCAGGAAGCGGGCGTGCTCGGGATCCTGCCCGGCCTCGTCGGCATGATCCAGGCGACCGAGGCGGTGAAGCTGATCCTCGGCAAGGGGGCGCCCCTCATCGGCCGGCTCCTCACGTACGACTCGCTGCGGATGAAGTTCGGCGAGCTCAAGCTCCGGCGCGACAAGAACTGCCCGATGTGCGGCGAGTCGCCGACCATCACGAGCTACATCGACTACGAAGGGTTCTGCACCCTCGGCTGATCCCCGATCCCCGGCCGCCCACGCCCCGACGGCGCGGCGGCCCTCCCGCCGCGGCGCCACGACGGGGCTGCGCGACGGCGCGGCGGCCCTCCCGCCGCGGCGCCACGACGGGGCCGCGCGTCACGGTGTCACGAGGGGGCCGCGCATCGCGGCCTCCGCCTCACGACGGATACTGCATCACGTCGCCCTTCTCGGGTCGCTCGATGCGCTCGACGCGGCTCGTCACGATCTGCCGCTCCACGCCGTCCTCGTCCCGCTGGGTGAAGTAGATGCCGGCGCCGATGCGCGGGCTGTTCGGCTCCGGGATCACGACGCCGTTCGGGTTGATCCGGACCGCGCCCTCCAGCTTGAGGCGGAGCGCGATGTGGCTCGACCGGAACTTCCGGGCCTGCCGATCGCGGACCGCGACGCAGATGTTGTCGCGGACGTGATACTCGGTGTTGCGGGTGATGAAGACCCGATGCCTGCGGCGCTCCGTGCCCGTGTAGCTCATCATCGCTCGTCGCTCCTCTGCGCTCCCCTGCGCGGCGCGCATCGTGACGGCGCGCGCCGCGCGGGGCCAAATTCGCGGCGATCGCCGCGCGCGATGCGTCCCGCACAAAAGCGCGCGCGGCAGCAACTTTGTGCGAATCGCTGCGCGCTTCTGGGACGCCGCGCGCGGCGATGCCACGATCGCGATCGCCATGCAGATCCGCGAGCGTCCACCCGGTCCAGGACTGGCGAAGGTCCAGAGCCCGCCCCTGCTGCAGCGGCGGCGCGTCGAGCTCGTGGCCTGCGCGGCGGGGCCGCTGCGCGCGCTGTTCGATCGCGCCGACGTGCTGAGCGAGGGGAGCACCCGCGACGAGCACGGCGCGCTCGTGTATTACGGCTCGACCAGCCTGCTCGTCACGCTGCCGCAGGACGCGCCGCGCTCGACGACGCTCGACCGGGCGCTCGCGTTCGACCCCCACCTCCGCCTGCGGGCGCTCCGCGTCGCGCAGCGCGAGGCGGCCGCGCGCGCGGGCGGCCCGCTCGGACCGCTCCACGCCGAGATCCGCGTGGGGCCCGCGCCGCGCGCGATGGCGGCCTCGATCGCGCTGACCGTGGACGTCACGGCGCAGGTGCTGCTCAGGACGGCGCGCCCGTCGCGCGCATGAACATCGACATGCGAACCGAACCTCGAACACCGCTCGCCCACGCGCACCGCGCGCCGTCGATCCCCGCCGGCGCGCGGGACGGCCACCGCCACCTCCACCGCGGCCGCGAGGACCGCGCCCCCTGCCCCCTTGACGCGCGTGCGCACGTGGAGAACGGGAGCGATCCGGCTCGTGGCGAGGTACGCTCCACACGACGCGCTCTGCCTCCGCCGAACCTCGGGGTCGAGCCGGCGACGCTGCGATGAGCAAGAAGGACCGTTCCGCCTCCGGCGACTCCGACAAGGTGATCCACGTCGTGTTCGGCCCTGGTGGGGGGCGGGTGAGCGCGCCCTCGCCCGCCCTGCGGGCCAGCGAGCCCGCGGCGCCGCTCCCCGCGCCGACCTCGCGCGAGCCGGTGACCGACATGTTCACCGGCCCGGAGGTCGCGCGGCTGCTCGGGATCTCGCCGGGGCGACTGCGCTCGCTCGATCGCGCCGGCATCGCGTCGCCGAGCGGCCGACGCCGGGGGCGGCGCGCCTACACCTTCTCGGACCTCATCGCGCTGCGCGCCGCGCGCGACCTCATCGCCCGCAAGGTGCGCCTGCGCGACGTGGCGCGGGCGATCGAGAACATCCGCGCCGCGCTCCCCAAGGTGACGCGGCCCCTCGCCGAGCTCCGCGTCGCCTTCGACGGGAAATCGGTGGTGGTCCGGGGCGCGTCCGGCGCCTTCGAGCCGCTCACCGGGCAGATGGTGCTCGATTTCGAGGTGAAGGACCTGCGCGACGACGTCGTGCGCGTGCTCCGCCCGAAGGTCGGGCGGGAGCGCGCGCGCACGGCGTACGAGCTCTACATGCAGGCCAGCCAGCTCGACGAAGATCCGGCGACGATGGACGAGGCCGAGGCGCTCTACCGGCGGGCGCTCGAGATCGATCCGTGGCTGGCGATCGCCTACACGAACCTCGGCAACATCTGCTTCCGCCGCAACGCCGAGGAGCAGGCCGAGGCGCTCTACATGAAGGCGCTCGAGCTCGACGCGAGCCAGCCGGAGGCGCAGTACAACCTCGGCTACGTGATGCTCGAGCGGGGCCGCGCGACCGAGGCCATCCGCTACTTCCGCGGCGCGATCGAGAGCGATCCGCGGTTCGCGGACGCGTATTACAACCTGGCGATGGCCTACGAGCAGGTCGGCGATCCGGCGCGGGCGCGCCCGTGCTGGCGCAGGTACCTGGAGATCGAGCCGACCGGCACGTGGGCGGAGATCGCGCGCAGGCACCTGTGAGGCGCGGCGCGGGCGGGGCGCTCGCCCCGCCCGCGAGCGGCCCGCCTTCGGCGCGCACCGACGAGGTCGCCGACGCGCCGGCGACGTGGCAGTCCTTGACGGTCGGAACCAGCGACGGGGCGCGCGGCATGAGCCGCGCGCGAGACCCGAGGAGAGAGGAGAACGGATGAGCGATGTGGGATCGGCCCGGCGGGCCAAGGAGGAGCTCAAGGCCAAGATCAGCGGCGAGCCGTGGTGCGTCGGCGTCGGCGTCGAGCGAGAGGACGGGGTCGGCTTCATCGTCCGCGTCACGATCAGGTCCGGGGCGCTCGACGCGGCGCGCGCGGCGATCCCGGAGCGGATCGGCGACGTGCGGATCAAGGTGATCGAGAGCGACCCCTGAGCACGGCCGATCCGCGGTCTCCGTATCGCCAGGCCGCGCAAACCGTGTAAGCTGCGCGCCTCGTGAACGAGCGCAACCTCTCCCGCCGACTTTCCACGAGCATCGTCGATGCGTTGAAGGCGCACGGGCATATCCTCGTCGCGAGGGGCGGCGCGAACGCGCTCGCGCGCGAGCTCGAGGAGAAGATGTCCGAGGACATCGCGGCCATCGCGCCCCGGCTCGAGCCCTGGGCGCTCGTCGACGGGGAGGTGACCACCACCTTCGGCACCGACGAGATCGACGATCAGGTCGAGGAGCTCGTCGCGACCCTCACGAGCACGCTGATGGAGTCCGAGCACGTGGAGGACATCTTCACCGAGGACAACGTCATCAAGCGCGACGTGTTCCGGGTGATGCGCGACACGCTGCTCGGGCCGCGGCGCGGGCTCGGCTTCGAGGACGACGGCCCGGTGCATGTGCGGCTGGACACGCTCGGGTACGTCGCCTCCACGGTCGGCAAGCGCGCGCCGGCCGAGGTGCTGCGCGAGGCGCTCACGCGGGCGGCCCAGCACGCCGGCGGCAAGCTGACGGGCTACGATCCCGAGCTCCGCGAGGCGACGTTCTCGGTCGAGAGCAGCGACCCGGACGCGCGGCTCGAGATCGAGGAGGCCGTGGCCGACGAGCTCGCCGATCTCGTCGAGGCCAAGGTGGTGACGCTGCCCATGATGGAGCGTCGCGTCGACTATCCGCGCAGGATCGAGCTCGGAGAGCGCGGCTTGCGCCAGCGGATCGACGCCGCGGCGTCGCGGATGCTGCGCGAGGGCGGCTGCGCCGCCTCGTGGGAGCTCGTGGGCGACCGGACCCTCAGGCTCCGGCTCACCCCGCTGTCCGAGCAGGACGCGCTCGAGGTCGACAGCCACATGACGGCGTTCACCCGCGAGATCGCGTCGCTGCTGGGCGGGTCGCTGAACGCGCTCGGCGAGGCGGCCAGGCCGGCCGCGGCGCCGCTGCGCGGCGAGGCTCCTCCCCCGCGCCACCGGGGGCCGGAGAGCGCGCCGGTGGCCGCGGCCGAGGACGGCGAGGACGAGGGCGTCGGCGAGGAGGACGAGGAAGAGGCGACCGAGGAAGAGGCCGTCGCGCCTTCCAGCAAGCCCGCGGTGCTCGTGAGATCCCGTCGACCGGCCGAGCCGGCGGAGGAACAGGCCGCGGTGAGCAAGGCCAAGGGCCAGGCCGTGGCGCCCCGGAGCGCGAAGGAGCCCGCCGCGAAGGAGCTCGCGCGCAAGGCCGCCGCCGCGAAGGAGCCCGCACGGAAGGCCGCCGCAGCGGAGGAGCCTGCCGCGAAGGAGCCCGCACGGAAGGCCGCCGCAGCGGAGGAGCCCGCCGTGAAGGAGCCCGCACGGAGGGCCGCCGCAGCGAAGGAGCCCGTCGCGAAGGAGCCCGCGCGCAAGGCCGCCGCGGCGAAGGAGCCCGCCGCGAAGGAGCCCGCGCGCAAGGCCGCCGCGGCGAAGGAGCCCGCCGCGAAGGAGCCCGCGCGCAAGGCCGCCGCGGCGACGGCGAAGGTCGCGGCGAGCGCTGCCAAGAAGGCGGCGAAGGCTCCCGCGAGCAAGGCCCCGTCGCTCCCGGAGAAGAAGGCGGCGAAGACTCCGGCCAAGAAGGCGCCGGCGACGAAGCGCTGACGAGCTCAGCGCGCCGGGTTCCGGTAGACCAGGATCACCGGCACGCCGTCGAGCCCGGCGATGTGCTCCGGGGCCGTCGTCCCGAAGGCGACCCACGCCTGGTACGCCTGCCCGAGCATGTGCTTCTCGTGGTGATAGAGGGCGAAATCCGCGCCTGCGAGGGTCCCGACGCCGCGGATGTCCTTCCGCAGGCGCCCGTCGCGCAGGAGCATGTCCCACGCCGGGCCGGCCGTGTCGTGGATGTAGACGGTCCCCCGCGGCGGGACGTGCGCGTTGAGGTACGCGACGACCGCGCCCGTCGTGTACCCCCAGAAGGTGCGGTTCAGGCCGAGGGTCGCCGCGCCGGGCGCGCCGCCGACGAGCGGCGTGTAGCTCGAGAGCGCCCACGGGTGCGCGCGCAGCGTCTCGGCGATCGGCGCCGCGACCACCGCCGCGCCGAGCAGCGCCGGGAGCAGCAGCCCGCGGGCGGCCCGCGCGAGCCCGGCGCGCCCGACGAGCCCGGCGCGTCGCGCGAGCCCGCCCGGGCCGCGCCGGTCGCTCGAGAGCGCGCGGAGCCCGATGCGCGCGCGCCTCACCGCGGCGGAGAACGCCGCGCCGGCGAACAGGGCCATGAACGGGTAGGCCGTCATCCAGTGCTTCGTGCCGCCGAAGATCGGCGTGCGCGGCGAGAGCCAGGCGCCGTAGATGGCGGCGATGGAGAGGAACCAGAGGAGCGCCGTGCCGCCCGGATCGTCCGCGGGCGGACGGAGCCGGGCGGCGAGGGCGCGCGCCGCCACGAGCGCGGGCCTCCGGCTGGCCGGCGCGAGCCGCGCCGCCGCGCAGACGAGCGGGTACGGGAGGCGCTCGCGCGCGCCGGCGCAGAGCCCCGCGACGAAGAGGACGAGCGTGACGAGGGGCACCGTCGCCGCCGTCATCACCGGCGCGTAGGCCCGCGGCATCGGCGGGGTCCAGTGGTTCCGGCCGAGGAACTCCATGTTGTAGTACTCGTGGTTCAGGTGGAACGACGCGTACTCGCGGAGGCGCGGGAGCGTGTCGTGCCAGATCCACGGCCAGAGCGCGAAGAAGACGAGGGGGCCGAGCGTCGCCATGGCGGCGAGCGCGGCGAGCGCCCGATGGGACGGTCGCGGCGGCAACGGCGGCCGAGGCTCGGAGGACGCCGGCGGCGCGCCCTCCGCTGCGGCGCCCGGCGCGCCCTCCGCTGCGGCGCCCGGCGCGCCCTCCGTTGCGGTCCGCGGCGCGACGATCCGCTCCCTGAGCGCCACGGCGATCGCGTGCGCGACGCACACGATCGGCAAGAACCAGGAGTTGTGCTTCGTGTCGAGCGCGAGGCCGAAGGCGACGCCGGTGAGCACCGGCCACAGCAGGCCGCCGCCCTGCAGCGCGCGCCAGTAGCAGTAGGCGCACAGCGCCCACACGGTCACGACGGGCGCGTCGAAGCACGCGAGGTGCGCGTGGTAGAAGTACCGCGGCAGCATCGCGAAGAGCACGGCCGCGCAGGCGCCCGCGATCCGATCGCGCGCCTGCGCGCCCCAGAGGTAGACGAGCGCGACGCCCGCGCCCGACAGGACCATCGCGGGGAACCGGTAGCTCGTGCCCTCCTCGGCGAAGAGCCCGAGCCGCTGCTGCAGCAGGAGGTTGGAGAGCGCGAACAGCGACTTGATGAGCCCGGGGTGCTCGTGGTTCACCGACCACGCGGCGTCGATGACCTCCGGGGCGAGCGCCGCGCGCGGCGCCTCGAGGAGCAGCTTGAACCACGACGCGTAGCGGTCCGCGGCGAAGAAGTAGAACCCCTCGTCGCGCGCGTACCCGAGGTCGCCCGCGGTCGCGAGCAGGAGCGCGACGTACGCCGCGGCGAACGCGAGCGCGACGAGGCCGTCGGCGAGCGCGAGGGGAGCGGGCCGCGCCGTCCGCTTCATCGGGTGTCCGCCTCGAAGCAGTAGTGGCGGTGCGTGTAGTCCGAGGTCCTCACGGCGAACTCCACCTCGGCCCCGGCCGCGCCGGCGTGGGCGCCGAGCGGGAACTCGAACGGCGCCCACCCGTCGCCGTCGACGTGCGTCGCCTCCCCCACGGTCTCGCCGTTCACGCGCACGGCCAGCGTGACCGGCGCGCCCTTCCGCTCGCGCTCGATGATCCAGTACATGCCCGCGTGCCCCCGGATCACGTCGCCGAGCGGGACGCCGCGGAAGCGCGTGACGATCTCGCCGGCCCTCGGCGGGTGGGACCAGATGCACCGGCGCGGGCGGAACTCCTCGTCCGCGATCACGGTGACGCCGACGTTGAAGAAGAGGCCGCCAGGGCACTCGAAGCGCTCCGCGGGGAACGTCGGGTGGCCGCCGAGGCCCCCGGCCGCGATCCGCGCGCGCGGGTTCCAGCGGCACGCGGCCGGCGGATCCGTGACGCGCACGTCCGCCGACGGCGGCGCGACGTGCTCGACGAAGTCGTACACGACGCGCGCGGGCCGCGGGTTCACGAGGCGCCGGAGCACGAACGGCCCGTGCTCCTGCCGGGCCTCCTCGCGAAAGCCCGCGAGCTCCTCGGCGCGCTGGCCCAGGGCGCTGATCTCGACGGCGGCCGCGTAGCGGGTCTCGTCGGGCCGCGCGGCGTCGCGCAGCGGCGAGAGCGCGTCCCCGAGCGCGCGGCGCGCGGCCGGATCGGCCCACGCGGGCGCGACGACCACGAGATCCCCGGGCCGCCTCATCGCCGCGAGCGGCGCCGCGAGCGCGCGGTAGGCGTCGAGATCCGGCGCGCTCTCGCTGAAGTGGACGTGCGCCGCGAGCTCGCCGAGGCCGAGCGCCGGGAGGCCGGCGAGCGCGAGCAGGCCCCACCGCCGCGCCCGGCGGCGCGCCCGCGCAGATCCGCCCGCGGACGAGGTCGTGTCGTGGGGCTGCGCCGGGGCCACGGGGCCCCTAGCGCTCGATCGCGTAGACGACGCTCCCGAACGGCATGCGCTGCATGCGCTCCTCGATCACGCCGCGGAGCGTCTTCCACGCCCCGTCGCCGTCGACGTAGGCCTCGCGGAGGCGCAGCAGGCCGGCCTTGTCGCCGCGCGCCTTGATGCCGAGCACCGTCCTCGCGAGCGCCTCGGCCGCGGCGGGCAGCCGGTCCGCCTGGATCGAGAAGCACCCCTTGTCCTCGCCGTTCGCGGCCACCTCGCCGCGATGGAAGGCGAGCGCGCCCGCGTCGAGCAAGCTGCCGAGCTGGATCGCCGCGAGCTGGCCGTAGGGCCGCGCCTCGCCGCCGGCCGTGTACATCCCCCGCCCGGCTTGCCCGAGGGCCCACACGATGTCCCGCGCCTCGATCAGGCGCGCGAGCGAGGGATCGATCACGCCCTTTTGGGCGAGCCAGTCGGCGAAGTAGAGCGCCCCGGTCTGGGCCTTGAGCTCCTCGAGCATGGAGGCGAGCGGGCCGCCGAAGATCTCGTCGTCGGTCTTGCCCTTCACCTTGTACCCCTGCGCCGGGCCCAGGTTGTGGGCGGCCTCGTGCAGCACCGTGCCCATCGTCGCGACGGATCGCTCGAACGACATCCCCTCGAGCGTGGCCTTGCAGACGAGCGACGACGTGGCCTCCCGGAGCGCGGCGCGGCTGTCGTCGTCCTGGAGGAAGTTCGCCATGACCACGGTGCGGCCGCGCCCCTCGGTCGCGACCGGGCCCCAGTTCGGCAGGCTCTGGCCCGCGGTCCCGCCCGTCGCGGCCCGCGACTCGCCGGCGTTCAGCACGATGTCGATGAAGTCGGGCAGGTGGAACGCGACCTTGCGCGCCTTGTAGGGCGCGCCCGCGAGCTCCGCGAACGCCGCCTCCATGTCGGCCTTCACGGGGTCGAGCTTCCTCTGCCAGACGAGCGACTCCTGGTTGATGCGCGCGAAGCTCACGTGGAAGCCCGCCTTGCGGCTGCACGGTTCCCAGTAGGTCTCGTCCGGCCCCACCCGCAGGTACCAGGCCGAGTTCTCGGCGTTCATCTTCGCCCAGGGCTCGTCGGCGAGCTCCCAGCGGTCGTCGAGGAAGGCCTGCGCCGCCGCGAGCAGGTACGCCTTGAAGGCGGCCTCGCCGGGGCTCTGGATCGCGTCCGCCGCCGCCCTGAGCTCCCGGCTCACGGCCTCCATCTCGGGCCGGTACGCCTGGCTGTACGGCACGGCCTTGAGGGCGCCGCCCTCCTCCACCACGACGGTGAACGGCGACAGGAGCGCCTTCTGGTCCGGTCGCGCCTCGAGCGCGGCGCAGAACTTCTTGTCCTGCTGGAGGCGCGCCGGGTAGACGCCCGTGAGGCGCGGCGGCCGGTCCGGCAGCGCGCTGCAATCGGGGTTGTCCCGGGTCTTCGGCTGCTCGCACCAGGGCCCCTGGTTGCGCCAGAAGAGCGCGCGGCTCGCCGGATCATCGGGCGGGATCCGCTCGGCCATGCCGGTCGTCCCGCGCTGCTTCGCGTGGATCTGCTCGATGAGCTCGGCGACCTTGAGCAGGTGGCCGACGATGACGCGGTCCTCGGCGGACGCCTCGCGGAAGTCCGAGCGGAGGAGCGACGGGCGGCCGCCGGCGAGCTCGGCGAGGACCGCGTCGCGGCGGCGCTTCTCGGCGTCGTCGAGGCCGGCGCGGGGGTGCCCCTCGGCCTTGATCCGGGTCATGGCCGCGTACGCCGAGGTGAACGCCGGGGTGAACGCCCCGGAGGCGACCCAGGCGGGGGGCGTGGTGTGGTGCCACGGCGTGGCGATCTCGTCCGGATCGACCGCGCCCGAGCCGTTCCGGTCGGCGATCCAGAAGAGCGGCAGATCGAGCTCCACGGCGAGGCGGTTGAGCTCGGGCCGCGTCAGCGGGTCGGGGCGCGGCGCCTCGGGCGCAGCCTGGGTCGCAGCGGCCGGGGCCCCGGGCGCGGCCGCGGGCGGCGCGGGCGCCTTCGCGGGGGCGCAGGAGACCGCGGCGGCGCAGGCGGCGGCGAGCAGGGCGAGCAAGGGGGCGCTCGGGGAGGTGGGGTTCATGGGTGGAGACTCCGCTCGGGTTTCCGGATGTCACGCCAAAAAGGCGACGGGAGCGTAGACCAACCGGCGTGCGTGTGGGGGCCTCTCCGCGTCCAGCGCGCCATGCAGCGGCCCGCGGCCGCCGTCCGAAGCGGGCCCGCAGGACGGGCGTGTTGGCCAGCAGGACGGACGAGTGCGCCAGCACGTCGGGGCGGCGGATCCAAACGGCTGCTGGGGCGATTGCCGCGAGCTGGTGTGGCCAGTCCCCCGAGGCGCTGGTGCGGCGACCCCCGCCCGCAGGGGCCGCGTCCGCGGGGTCGCCGGGCCGCGTCCGGGAGATGCCGAGACGGCTCCCGGGCGGTACTGCCGCGCGTGCAGGAGAGCCCCGGTGGCCGGGCTGCCCGTCCGTAGTCCAGGCCATCGCGACGAAGCCGTCCGGCATCGTGCACGGATGCGACGGGATGGACTTCCGGAACGTTGACACAGTTCTGATGCTCGACCAGAAAGATGCCTCGGCACAGGAGGAAGCCATGAATCAGATCCAGGAAACGTCGTATCTCCAGACGGCAAGGGCGCTCGCCGACGCCCACCGGCAGGCGGATCCGAATACGACGCTGATCTTCCTCAATCCCGACCCAGCCGAGCAGGAAGTCCGGCTTCTGGAGGTATCCACCGCAGCGCCGACGTCGGGCGAGCTCTACCCGTTCAGCTTCGCAGCACGGCCGGATCTCGGGATCAATTATCCCTCGGTGGTGCTCCTGCTGAGCCATCAGGAGTGGACCGACCTCCAGCAGGGAAACTTGCAGCTCCCCGATGGGTGGACCATCGATCGTCTTGAGAAACTCTGAGGGTATCTCATGGCCACCTTGCGTGACTGGGCCAACGCGTTCCTGGAGCAGGCCAAAGAGGATCTGCGCGCCGCACGAGCCGTCTATGGCGCCGGCAGCCCGTCGACCTTCTGCATGCTCCTGCAGATGACCTTCGAAAAGCTTGGCAAGGCCGCTTTTGCACGCTCCACGAAGAGCCCACAGATCACCGAACCTCCTCACAGCCATCAGACGGCCTCCAGGCTCCTTCTGCTCCTGGAACGCGCCCCCGGCGGGCTCGCGCTGAAGGGGATCGAGACCGACAAAGACCGGGGCAGAGTCTTCGCCGCGGTCCGAGAGCTCGAGAACGCACACCCCGACACGGTGAACAAGGGCGTTCAGCGCGGCCTCGCGCGATGGCCACAGCTCGAGTTTCCCTGGGAAAATCCATCCTCCGGGGCGATTGAATGGCCAGCGCAGCACCTTCCGATCGCCAGGCGGGCGAGTGACCCCCGAGAGCGGCTCGGCGCAGATCTTCTGAAGTTTGCGGACGCGCTCGTGATGCAGTTCAACATGCTCTTCCCGTAGCCCCTCGCCCCGGGCGCGCGGCGCGCGGCGCGATGCCGCAGGGGTCGACGCCCGAGATGTACAGCAGCTCCCGCGGCCCGTGATGCGCTCGGACGGACAGCAGGCCCACGATCCAGCGCGCCGCCGAGGTGGAGGACGGCGCTCGGCTCCCCGATGCGGCTGCTCATGCCAGCAGCTTGGTCTTGAAGCTCGGGAATGCATCACAGAATTCATGCGAGGGCGCCTTCATGGTTCGCATTCCAGCCTCTTCGGTGAATTTCGGAGTCCGGTGGAGACCGGCGGAGCGCGCCGTCCCCGCGCGCCGTGAGCCAGCGCGAGGTGCCCAGACGCGCGCACCCACGCTCTTCAGGTCGCCCCCGGCTCGCCGCCGGAGCCGCCCGATCAACTCTGGACGTCCGACCGCACCGGCCCGCGGCGCGCGCTCGCCATCGCCCGCGGCACGGCCGTATCCTGATCACCATGCCCACGGTCCAGAGCACCGCCGAGATCAACGCCCCTTCCGACGCGCTCTTCGCGCTGGCCCAGGACTACGACCTCCGGCTCGAGTGGGACCCCTTCCTCAGCGAGATGCGCTTCTGCGGCGGCGCGACCGAGCCCGCCGTCGGCGTGCGGGTGTGGGTGCGCGCGAGGAACGGGCTGAGCATGGAGGCGCGGTACATCACGCTGAACCCGCCGGAGCAGGTGGCCATCGCCATGGTCGAGGGGCCGCCGGTCTTCCGCCGGTTCTCGGGGGCGTGGCTCTTCAAGGCGCTGTCGCCCGAGCGGACGCGCGTCACCTTCCGCTACAACTTCACGGCGCGGCCGCGGATCCTCGGATCGGTGATGGCGGCCGTGCTGCAGCGCGACGTCGCGAAGCGCCTCG
Source organism: Sorangium cellulosum (assembly GCF_004135735.1). Classification (GTDB taxonomy): domain Bacteria; phylum Myxococcota_A; class Polyangia; order Polyangiales; family Polyangiaceae; genus Sorangium; species Sorangium cellulosum_F. Next base: position 4,718,521 of record NZ_CP012670.1, read on the forward strand.
CCGGGCTCAAGGCGAGCGCCGAGACCACGGACATCCTGAAGCGCCTGCCGCGCCGCTGCCGGGCCCGATGAGATGAACGGCGGCGAGCGCGGGCCGGATCGCGCGACCGCGCCGGGGCTCACCCGCCCCAGGCGCGGCGCCCGGAGGCGCCCTCAGCAGTCTCCGCAGCCCAGCGCCTCGGCGAGGCGCGGCAGCACGTGGCCGGCCATGGCGTCGATCTTCAGCGCGCTGAGCTCCTCGCCGCGCGCCGAGCCCAGGTTGATCATCGCGACCGGGATGCCGCGCTCCGCGGCGCGCAGCACGAAGCGGTAGCCCGAGTAGACCGCCAGCGACGAGCCCACGACGAGCAGCGCGTCCGCGGCGTCGACCAGGGCGAACGCCGCGTCCACGACCGGCCGCGGCACGTTCTCGCCGAAGAAGACGACGCGCGGCTTCAGCGGCCCGTCGCACCGCAGGCAAGGCGGCGCGTGGAAGCGGGCGACGTGCTCGGCCGGCAGATCGGCGTCGCCGTCGGGGGCGAGGTCGGCCGCGAGGCGCAGCCAGCCGGGGTTCCGCGCGAGCAGCCGCGCCTGCACCGCCGCGCGCGGCTCCACCGCGCCGCACGCGAGGCAGCCGACCTCGGAGAGCGTCCCGTGCAGCTCGATCACGCGGCGGCTGCCGGCGGCGTGGTGCAGCCCGTCGACGTTCTGCGTGATGAGGCCGCCGAGCTGCCCGCCCCGCTCGAGCCGCGCCAGGGCGCGGTGCGCGGCGTTCGGCTCGGCCCGGGAGAACCGCTCCCAGCCGAGCACCGCGCGGGCCCAGTAGCGCTGCCGGATCTCGGCCGAGCGGGAGAACTCCCGGCCCTGGATCGGGTTGCGCGCGCGGCGCCGCGTCTCGGGCCCCCGGTAGTCCGGGATGCCCGACTCGGTGCTGCACCCCGCCCCGGTGAGCGCCACGAGCCGCCTGCCGCGCACGAGCGTGACGAGGTCGTCGAGGCGGTCCGCGGCGGGCGCTTCGCTGGGCAGCATGCGCCCCCGTTCTGATCCGTCCCGCGGCGCGCCGCCACAGGCGCGCGGCGCCGCAGGGCCGGCGCGCCGCCACAGACGCGCGGCGCCGCAGGGCCGGCGCGCCGCCACAGACGCGCGGCGCCGCAGGGCCGGCGCCCCTGCCCTCCTGGAGACCCAGGCAAAGAAGCGGTCTTACGCACATGGCACAAACACTTCTTGACATCGATTCCATCATATGGCATTAGCCACTTGAAACTGAAACTGATTTTCTATATCAGTAGACAGTCAGGAAACGAGCGGCCCGCGACTTGACGTCCAGAGCCCGATGACCGGAGCCCCTGCGGCTCACGCAGCCCATCGGAGCTGGGTGTGACGACAAGCCGTTCTCGACGATCGAGCCGACTCCGCTCTCGCGCGCCGTCCGCGCCACGCGAGCCTTCGTCCGCGCCGCGCGCCCCTGCGCGCCACGACGGCGCCCGCTCACCCGGGCGCTCGTCCGGCGCGGGGGACAGCGCGGTGGGGCCCCTGGCCCCCTCGAGCGCCGGCCGAGGGGCGGGAGTTGCGGCCTGGCCCATGCCACCCGACGGCATGTCGAGACTCCACCTCTCGGGCGCCGCGCCGCTCCGCGCGCGGACCTGCGCAGGCCCGGGCGCCGTGGAGACGCCCGCTCGACGCCCCGAGACGCCGCCGCGCGCGCGTCGCCGGGCCGGTCGTCGCGCCGGGCGCCGGGCCACAGCCACCATCGATTTCAAAGCCTTTCGAGGAGAACCGCCTCATGACGACGACCATGTTCGTGCCGGACGCTGCCGAGAGACCCGCGTCGAGCGCCGCGCAGCTCCTGGAGCAATACAGCCCTGAATCCTCGTTCTTCTTCGCGTCGCCGACATGCACCCTGCTCGCGCAGGGCGTGCGCGAGATGAAGCTGGAGCCGGAGCGCGGAGACCGCCTGACGGGCCGCGTCGCGGCGCTGCTCGCGGCGTCGGAGGGCGCCCGGCATCCCCGTCCCATCGTGGTCGGCGCGGTGCCGTTCAACAACACGTCTCCCGCGCGCCTCATCGTCCCGAGGACGATCCAGAGCGCCGGCCCGCTCGGCGCCGCCGCGGTCGCGCTCCGGCCGCGAGCGCCGGTGTCCATCCGGACATTGCGCATGATCCCCGAGCCCCGCGACTACGTGCGCGGCGTCGAGCAGGCGGTCTCGCTGATGCAGACCGGGGCGCTGAGCAAGGTCGTCCTCTCCAGGATGATGGAGCTCGTGCTCTCGAGGCCGATCGACCTCCAGGACGTCCTCAGGCGCCTCGCGCAGCACAACCGGAGCGGCTACACCTTCGCCGCCAACCTCTGGGAGAGCGCAGCGCGGGAGCCCGGTCCGGAGGGCGGCCCCCCGGCGGCCCGGCCGCGGACCCTGATCGGCGCCAGCCCGGAGCTGCTCGTGTCGCGGTCGGGGCTGCAGGTCGTGGCCAATCCGCTGGCCGGCTCCGCGGCGCGCAGCCCGGATCCCGAGGAGGACCGGCGGCGGGCCAACGCCCTGCTCACCTCCAGGAAGGACCGGCACGAGCACGCGATCGTGGTCGAGGCCGTCGCCGCCGCGCTCCGGCCGTTCTGCCGGCGCCTCCACGTCCCCGAGGCCCCCTCGCTCACGCACACGGCCACGATGTGGCACCTGGCGACCCGGGTCACGGGGGAGCTCGACGATCTCTCGATCTCCTCGATGAAGCTGGCCATGGCCCTCCACCCGACGCCCGCGGTCTGCGGCTATCCCGCGGAGCGCGCCCGCGCCGCCATCGAGTCGCTCGAGCCGTTCGATCGCGGGTTCTTCACGGGGCTCGTGGGCTGGTGTGACGCCGCCGGAGACGGCGAGTGGGCGGTCGCCATCCGCTGCGCCGACATCGCCGGTCGGTCGGCCCGGCTCTATGCCGGGGCCGGGCTCGTCGTCGGCTCCGACGGGGACATGGAGCTCGCCGAGACCTCCGCCAAGCTCCGCACCATGGTGAACGCGCTCGGCCTCGAGCTGGCGCCGGAGATGGCGTGATGCATCGAGAGCCATCGCGGCGCCCCGGAGCGCTGGACGGCTGGACCCCCTGGCCCGCCGACGTCGCAGAGCGCTACCGGCAACTCGGCTACTGGCGCGGCGAGACGCTCGGCGAGATGCTCCGCGACCGGGCGAGGCAGCACCCCGATCGCGTCGCGGTCGTCAGCGGCGGGCGCCGCCTGAGCTACGGCGAGCTCGACCGGCGCGCCGATCGCCTGACCGCGGGCCTCCTGCGCCTCGGCGTCCGGCCGGGGGATCGCGTGGTGGTGCAGCTCCCGAACATCGCGGAGTTCTTCGAGGTGTGCTTCGCCCTGTTCCGGCTCGGCGCGCTGCCCGTGCTGGCCCTCCCCGCGCATCGACGCGCCGAGATATCGTATTTCTGCCAGTTCACCGGGGCGGTCGCCTACGTCATCGCGGACCGGGACGGCGGGTTCGATTACCGGGAGCTGGCCGGGCAGATCCAGCAGGAGACATCGACCCTGAAACACGTGCTGGTGGTCGGCGATCCGGGCCGGTTCACCGCGCTCTCCAGCGTGGACGCCGAGCCCGGAGAGCTCCCCGGGCCCGCCCCGGGCGACGTCGCCTTCTTCCAGCTCTCGGGCGGGAGCACCGGCGTGCCCAAGCTGATCCCGCGGACCCACGACGACTATCTCTACAGCGTGCGGGCCAGCGCGGAGATCTGCGCGCTCCACGCGGACAGCGTGTACCTGGCCGTGCTCCCCGTCGCGCACAACTTCACCCTCAGCTCCCCCGGCAGCCTGGGGGCGCTCCACGCCGGCGGCCGCGTGGTGCTCTCCCCGCGCCCCAGCCCGGACGAGGCGTTTCCCCTGATCGAGCGGGAGCGGGTGACCCTGACCGCGCTGGTGCCGCCGCTCGTGCCGGTCTGGCTGGACGCGGCCCGGGCCCCCCGCCACGATCTGTCGAGCCTGCGCGTGCTCCAGGTGGGCGGGGCCAAGCTCTCCCCCGAGGTCGCGCGCCGGGCGCGGTCCACCCTGGCCGGCTGCGCCCTGCAGCAGGTGTTCGGCATGGCCGAGGGGCTGGTCAACTACACCCGCCTCGACGATCCGGAGGACCTCGTCGTCGAGACGCAGGGCCGGCCGATCTCGCCCCACGACGAGATCCGCGTCGTGGACGACGAGGATCGCGACGTCGAGCGCGGGCAGGTCGGACACCTGCTGACGCGCGGGCCCTACACGATCCGCGGCTATTACAAGGCCGACGCGCACAACGCGGCGGCGTTCACGCGAGACGGCTTCTACCGCACGGGCGACCTCGTGCGCCTCACGCCGTCCGGCCACCTGATCGTGGAGGGGCGCGCGAAGGACCAGATCAACCGCGGCGGCGAGAAGATCGCGGCCGCGGAGGTCGAGGATCACCTCCTCGCCCACCCGTCGGTGCGCGACGCGGCGCTCGTCGCCATGCCGGACGCGCTGCTCGGCGAGCGCTCCTGCGCGTTCCTCGTGCCCCACGGGCGGCCGCCGGCCCCGCGGGAGATCAACGCCTTCCTGCGCGAGCGCGGCGTCGCCCGCTACAAGGTGCCCGATCGCATCGAGTGGGTCGACAGCCTCCCCAAGACGAGCGTCGGGAAGGTGGACAAGAAGGCGCTCCGGAGGCGGATCGCCGAGGAGCTCGCGCAGGCCTGAGACCCGGGCGGAGGCGGCGACGGCGCCGCCACGCACCCTGACCCGACGTATCGGCCCGAGAGGCCACAAGGAAGCGAACAGAGAGGATCGATCATGGGCATTCCGAGAATCCAACCCTATTCCATGCCACGCGCCGATGACGTCCCGGAGAGCCGGGTGTCATGGAGCCCAGATCCGGGGCGCTCCGTCCTCCTGATCCACGATATGCAGCAGTACTTCCTCGATTATTACGACACCCAGGCGTCGCCCGTGGTCGAGCTGCTCGCCAGCATCCGGCGGATCCGGGAGCGATGCGCGGCGCTGGGGATCCCGGTCGTCTACACGAAGCAGCCCGCGGAGCAGACGCCGGAGCAGCGCGGCTTGTTGACGGATCTCTGGGGGCCCGGGCTGACACGGCGCCCGGACCGGGAGGCGATCGTGGGCGAGCTCTCGCCGGGGCGCGGCGACACCGTCCTCACCAAGTGGCGCTACAGCGCCTTTCAGCGCACCGAGCTCCGCGATCTCATGCGCCTGTGGGGTCGCGATCAGCTCATCGTCTCCGGCGTCTACGCGCATATCGGGTGCCTCATGACCGCCTGCGAGGCGTTCATGAACGACATCCAGCCGTTCTTCGTGACCGACGCGACCGCGGATTTCTCCCGGGAACAGCACGAGATGGCCATCGCCTACGTGGCGCAGCGCTGCGGGGTCGCGCTCCCGACCCGGGAGGTCCTGGCCGCGCTCGACGGCCGCCGCGGCGCCGAGGGCGTCGCCCCGCCCCGCCCCGCGCAGGCCGCGGCGCCGACGCCGCGACAGGAGAGCCACTCTCCCTCGCTGGACCGCCTGCGCGGCGACGTCCTCGAGCTCCTGGATCAGCCCGTATCCGGGGTGTCCGAGCACGAGAGCTGGCTCGACCTCGGGCTCGACTCCATCCGCCTCATGACCCTCGTCGAGCGATGGCGCGGCGCGGGGATCGACGTCACGTTCGTGGAGCTCGCCGAGCGCCCCACGCTCGCCGCGTGGTGGGAGCTCCTGTCGCCCCGCCTGCCGCGCGCGCCCGGCCGCGCGCCGGGGCGGAGCGCCGAGGCGGCCAGCCACGAGGCCCTCGGCTGACATGGCACGCCAGGAGAACCGCGAGGCGGACGGGTCGACATGAGCGGCACGACGACCTCACCCCGGGAGACGACTTCACCCCAGAAGGCGGCCTCACCCCAGAAGGCGGTGGCGCGCACGCCGCCGCGCCTGCTCGAGGTGCTGCGCGCGACCGCGATCTCGCCCCGCATGCGGCGGATCACGCTGGGCGGCGACGCGATCGCGGGGTTCCCCGCGGGCTGCGACGGCGCGCACATCAAGGTGTTCTTCCCGCGCGGCGATCAGGCGGTGCCGGAGCTGCCCACGCTCGGTCCAGAGGGCCCCATCTGGCCCCCGATGCCCCGGCGGCCGATCACGCGCACGTACTCGGTGCGGCGGTTCGACGCGCGGGCCGGAGAGCTGCACGTGGACTTCGTGCTGCACGGGGACGAGGGCCCCGCGTCGCGGTGGGCCGCGCGCGCCCGGCCGGGCGACCGGCTCGGCATCGCGGGGCCCGGCGGCCCCGACCCGATGCTCGGGCCCGCCGACTGGTACCTCCTCGCCGGGGACCTGACCGCGCTGCCGGCGCTCGGCGCGCTCCTCGAGGCCCTGCCCCGGGCGGCGCGCGGCCACGCCGTGATCGCGGTCCCCGACGCGGCGGACGTGCAGGCGCTCGACGCGCCGAGGGGCGTCTCTTTGACCTGGCTCCCGCTCGATGGACAGCACACCCCGAGCCCGCGGCTGGAAGAGGCGGTCCGCGCCGTCGGGTGGCTGGACGGCCGCGCCTTCGCCTGGGTCGCCGGAGAGGCGACCTCGGTCCTCGCGATCCGCGATTTCCTGCGGAACGAGCGCGGGCTCAAGCGTGATGCGATGTACGCGATTCCCTACTGGAGAGCCAGCCTCTCGGAGGAGGCGTATCACATGGAACGGCACCGGGTCATGGACGAGCTCGACCAGAGCTGACGGGGGCGAGCGATGGAGTTCAAGGACAGGACGGCGCTCGTCACGGGCGCGGCCCAGGGGATCGGCGAGGCCGTCGCGCGCGCGCTCGCCGCGCGCGGCGCGCGGGTCGCGGGGCTCGACGCGAACGAGGAGCGCCTCTCGGGGGTGATGGACGATCTCAGGGCGCGCGGCCATCGCGCGGCCGCGCTCCCGGTGGACGTGGCGGACAGCCAGGCCGTCGAGCGCGCCGTGGACCGGGCCGAGCGCGCGCTGGGGCCGATCGAGATGCTGGTCAACGTGGCGGGCGTGCTGCGCGTGGGCCAGGCCGTCGCGCTGAGCGACGAGGACTGGGAGCGCACCTTCGCGGTCAACACCCGGGGGGTGTTCCACGTGAGCCGGGCCGTGGCGCGGCGCATGATCCCGCGCCGGTCGGGGGCGATCGTGACGGTCGGGTCCAACGCCGCGAGGACGCCCCGGATGCACATGGCCGCCTACGCCGCGTCGAAGGCGGCCGTGACCATGTTCACGAAATGCCTCGGCCTGGAGCTCGCGGAGCACGACATCCGCTGCAACGTGGTGTCCCCGGGCTCGACGGACACGCCGATGCAGCGCGCGCTCTGGGCCGACGATCGCGGCGCGCAGGCGGTGATCGCGGGCTCCCCCGCCGCCTTCCGGCTGGGGATCCCGCTGAACCGGATCGCCACCCCCGGTGACGTCGCCGATGCCGTGCTGTTCCTGCTCTCGGATCAGGCGCGGCACATCACGATGCACGACCTCTGCGTGGACGGCGGCGCCACGCTCGGCGCCTGATCCAGGCGAGCCGGCGTCCGTGGGGAGCTGCCCTGGGGGCGCTCGCCGGAGGGGCTGGAGCACAGGCGAGCCACAAAAGGGGCTCGCCGGAACGCAAGCCCCGGAGGCGAGCGCCCCCAGGGCAGCTCCCCACGGACGCCGGCCGGCCCGCCGCGCTCAGGGGCCCTCTTCGGCGACGTTCCCGAACAGCACATCCGACGCCGTGCCGCTCATCACCACCGCCGCCACGGCGAGGGCGACCGCGATCCCGGCGGCGCCGATGACCCGCGTGGGCTTCATCTGCCACCACATGGCGAGGCCGCTGAGCGCCCACAGGACCAGGGTGACGCCGGTGATGTCCGCGAACAGCGCCCAGAGCCAGGTCATGCCGCCGTGAACGGGGTAGTGATGCGTCGTGTGGAGCTTCTCGAGCACCTCCACGAAGCGCGGCTGCCCCTCGGCGTCGTCGAGCCGCCCGTCGAGCCGGCCCGTGCCCAGGTCGTACGTGACGTTCCACGAGCGCGCGTCCGCGTCGCGCACGCGGAAGCGCAGCTCGGGGCTGACCTTCGGGTGGGCGCGCAGAGGCCCTCCGGCCTCGACGCCGAGCCTGGGCAGCAGCTCCTTCACCTGCTCCTGCACCGCGGCCATCCGGTGCTCGGGCAGATCGATCGCCGCGCCGGCGAACGGGGCCGGCGGGGCCTCCGGATCCGGGGCGTGGCGGGAGAGCGTCGCGCTGCCGTCGTCGAGGTTGAGGATCAGCACGTGACGCCCCCCGTCGCCGCCCGGCGCGGCGAAGATCGGCCAGCCGGAGAACGCGGGAGACCCCTCGTCGAGCACGTAGGGTGCGGGCGACCCGGCGTTGAGCTGCCCGACGACCTGGCGCGCCAGGTCGCCGGGCTCCCAGGGCCGGAAGCCGGTGAGCGCCGACAGCTCCTCTCCGGAGAGCTCCCGGCGGTCGATGTCGCGCCCGATCTCGGGGTGATTGAACAGCATGCCGCTGATCCCGAACAGCAGGATCCAGGGAAACAGCAGCAAGCCGAGGTACATGTGCAGGCGCCGAACGACCTTCATGGCCGCGCCGTAGCGCGGCCGCCCGCGGGGCGCCGCGCCGCTCGCGGCCCCCGCGCGGGGTCGTCCGTCGCCGCCTCGTCGCGATCGGGCGCGAGCATCATCGCATCTTCACGGCGGAGAACACGAGCCCCTCCGTGCTCAGGGTCGCCTCCCCGGGCCCGCCCTCGGTGATCTCGAGGAACGACGTGGAGCTCTGGCCCTGATAGAGCGGCGCGAAGCTGCGGTCGCCGAGCTCCAGCATCACGACGCTCCCGCCGGTGGGCTCGGCGCCCAGCACCGTGGCCGTCGGCTCGTCGCCGAGGGTCACGCTGGCCCACCGCCACGCCGCGGCGCTCGCCAGGACGCGCGGGTGGGTGTCTTCCTTGATCTCGAAGGCCTCCTCGTCGAGCACGCGCAGGAACGCCTCGCCGCCCGGCCCGCGGATCAGCGAGCCGGCGGCGCTGCCGTCGAAGAGCGAGGAGAGCTCGACGTGGAAGTCGGGATCGAACTCCTTCGTCTCCGGGTCGAAGCGCAGCATGCAAGCGGCCGCCGCGTTGTCGGGGTTGAGCCGGTGCACCGCCGCGCCGTACGCCTCGGTGGCCACGTAGATCTTGCCGTCCGGCCCCACGGCGCCGTCACGCACGTAGCCGCAGCGGTCGTCGGTGACGACGGTCGCCTCGTCCGTCGCGCCGTCCACGACGACGATCGCGGCCTGGCTCGGGACCTCCGGCCCCTGCCGCCACCCGGCGAAGGTGATCACGTCGTCGCCCCTTCGCAGCGGCGCCGCGGAGAACGTGAGCGTCGCGTCCGCGAGCACGAGATCGTCGAGCGGGATATCCCCGGTCACGGTCATGTCCTTCGGATTCCAGACCACCACCTGGGCGGTGGGGCCGTCGAAGAAGTAGGCCTTGGTCTCCGACACGAACTGGAACTGGCCGCCGTACTCGCCGATGCTCGCGAGCCCCTTGCCGAGGAAGCTCACCGCGCTGCCCTTCTTCAGGCCGCCGTTCGCCTGGAGATCGTACCGGGTCACGGTGGGCTCCGCGTCGCCCGCCACGAACACGGCGCCGCCGCCCTCGGGCCCGACGCCGAGGGCGCGCCCCACGATCTCGATGCCGTCGCCCAGCGACAGCGGCGTCTCCGTGTCGAGCGAGTCGGTCACGACGACGTAGCTGAGCGAGTCGGCCGTGTCGCTGCCGAGCACCTGGGTCGTGATCGCGAACCGCGGGCCGGACGCGCCGCCGCCGCCCGCCCCGGCGCCGCCGCCCCCCGCCCCGGCGGCGCTGGTCGCGCCGCCGCCGTCCTCGTCGTCGCCGCACGCGGCGAGGCAAGGAGCGATGAGGATCATGAAGAACGCTGTCGCCCTGGACCACGGATGAAACATCGAGTCGTCTCCTTTTGGCCTCGCTCGCCGGTCGAGCGGATGCCGGATCTCACATGTCGAGGGTGAGCTTGGCGTAGGCCGCTCTCCCCGGGCGCTGGACGCCGTGGTAATCGAAGGTCTTCGCGTCGGTGAGGTTCTGCACCTCGAGGGTCGAGCTCACGGACCACCCGCCGTGCTTCACCAGGTAGGTGAGCGCGAGCGCGTGCGAGAGCTGCGATGGGATCTGCTCCTTCGTCTCCCGGCTCCCGTGCTTTCCGAGGCCGAGGAAGAACTCGTGCACGTAGCGCGCGCTCCACGTCAGGGACAGCGCGTCGTCCCGCAGGAGGGGCCCGGGCCACGTGAGGCGGGCCGCGCCGTCGGCGAACAGGAACGGGCGGTTGGGGAGGCGCTCGTCGCTCGAGGTGTCCCGGAGGTCGTGCCAGCTCACGTGGCCGTCGAGCGAGAGCCACTCGCCCGGCGACGTCCACCCGGCGGAAGACTCGAAGCCGAGCGACCTGGCCGAGGCCACGTTCATGTACTGGGCGTAGCCGACGCCGGGATAACCCCGCCAGATCAGCCCCTCGGCGAACCGACCGAACGCGTTCACGTTGAACCGGAGCTGGCCGACGCCGAGGTCCGCGCGCTCCAGCGTCACGCCGAGGTTGACGTTGTGGCTCACCTCCGGATCGAGGTGCAGGTTCGCGACGATGGGCACGTCGCCGTCGGCGCCGAACAGCTCCTCCGGGCTGGGCAGGCGGGTGGCGAGCTCGTACGACGCCTTGGCGTAGAGCGCCTCCGTGAAGCGGAAGCGCAGGCTGTCGCCGACCCCCATGCGGAAGGTCCCGCGATCGAGATCCCGGAGCAGGCCGCTGGGGAGCTGCTCCTCGGTCCGGAGCGCCTGCACATACCCCTTGGCAAAGGCGATGTTCGCGAGCCGGCCCTCGAGCGGCCGCGCCTCGTGCTCGACGCCCGCGACGGCGCTCAGGAGATCTCGCCGCGCGGTGAGCGGATCATAGACCCCCTCGGGGTGGGCTCGATTGCGCCCGGTGCGGGTCGCGAAGGTCGGCGCCGCGCCGAAGCGCACGAGGTGATCGGGCGCGGGGACCCACAAAAGGTTGAGGCGCGCGAGCGCGGTGTGGTGGTGGACGCGCTGGTCGATCGCGCGCGCGTCGCTCTCTCCCGGCTGCGGGAGCCTGGCCAGGCAGCGACCGGACCAGTCGTAGCGGCAGGTGCCCAGATCGCGAAAGTCCGTGCGCGCGTACGCGTACCCCGCCACCGTGTCGAGCCGCATCGCGCGGGAGAGCGGCTGGGCGTACCGGAGGTGAGCGCCCCCGGTCTGCCGGCCGAAGGTCACGTCGCCGTAGGGCACGGTCATGTGGAGGTTGTGCTGCACGTCGCGCTCGTGCGCGGCGTAGAAGGCGCGGAGCAGCAGGCGGTCGGCCCACGGGCGCCGGACGACCCCCACCTCGACGCCGCCGCCGGCCGCGCGGTAGCCGTCATGGAACCTGCGGACCCGGGCGGGCGACAGCCGCCCTTGCTCGTCCACCAGCTCGACGTCGACCGGGTAGTCGTTCCGCGCGTGGTCGAGGAAGCCGTTCGCGCGGGCGACGAGGCCGCTCGGCTCGTGCACGTGGTGCCCGCCCAGGGTCAGCCGGTACGTGCCGAAGGAGCCGACCTGGTACGACGCCGCGGCGTGCGAGCCGCGGACGTTCCGATCGGTCACGAGGTTCACCGCGCCCCCCAGCGCGTCGGCGCCGAAGCGCACCGGGACGACACCGCGGTAGATCTCGGCGCGCTCGACCAGGTTGACTGGCACGTTGGCGATCCCGAACGCGTAACCCGAGAGATCGAGCGGCACCCCGTCGAGGAAGAGGCGGACCTGGTCGTCGGCGAGGCCGTTCAGCGAGAGCCGCGCCGAGGAGCCGAGCCCGCCGCCGCGGCGCACGCCGACGCCCTCCGAGCGCGAGAGGACCTCGCCGAGATCCGCGGACTGCCGCTGCGCCGCCTCGGTGTCGATGACGTGAACGGCCTCCGCCGAACGGCGGAGCCGCTCGGCGACGGAGGCGCCGCGCACGCTCACCTCGAGCGGGGGCCGGGCCGGCGCGGGGGCCGGGCCAGGGGCCGTGTCCGCCGCCCGTCCTGCGGCGCCGGGCGAGGCGGCCTGTGCCCCGGGCGAGGCGGCCTGTGCCCCGGGCGAGGCGGCCTGTGCCCCGGGCGAGGCGGCCTGTGCGATCTGGCTCGCCGCGGCGGGCGGCTCGGGCAGCCGGAAATCGTAGCGGTAGAGGATGCGCGACGCGACGTCCTGCTCACCGCGCCGGGCGGGCGTGAAGCGGAATCGCAGCGCCGCCTCCCGCGCGGCCTCGTCGAGCCCATGCCCCGCGGGGGTCGCGACCTCCGCCCGGGTGACGCGCCCTCCGGCGTCGATCGTCAACCGCAGCACCACACTCCCCTCCTTGCCGGCCGCGCGCGCCCCCTCCGGATAGGCCGCCTCGACGCGCTCGATGAGCTCGGGCGGATGCACCTCGGGCGCGCCGCCGACCTCGGGCGCGGCGCCGTGGCGCGGCGCGTCCGCTCCGGCCTCGGTCCCGGCCTCCCCGAGCGCGCGCCGCTCGCCCCCGTCACCGGGAGCTTCGCTGTCCGCGCGCGCGTCCTGCGCGAAGGCCGGCGAGCCGCCGAGGAAAAGGGCCATGAGCCCGGCGCAGAGCGGGGAGCGTCCTTGAAACATCAGGGTCCTCGGCCGGCTCATCGAAGCGTGATGGGGTGGCGCGCCGGGCGGCGCTGCGCGGTGTCGTTGTCCATGGCGGCCTGTTTACCAACCGGACCCCTCTCTGCGGGGGATATCGAGTCTGCGGGGGATATCGAGTCTGCGGGGAATAGCGAGCGCGCTGTCCGGAGGCCGCCCGCGCGATGGCCCCTGTCAGCGCTCGACGGGGTTCAACCCGTCGCGCCCTCCTCGGCCACAGCGCTCTCCTCTGCCGCAGAGAGCGGCACGACGACGACGCGCTTGCACCGCCGACACTTCAGCTCGATGCCGCCGGGCACGAGCCGGGCGAGCATGCTGCCGCAGTCGCAGCGCAGCGCATCGCACCCGGCGTCGCTGGCCACGCCGCAGTGAACGCACCGGCTGCCGAGCGTCCCCCTCTCCTTCTGCGCCGGGTCGCTCATGCCTGACCTCTTTTCAATAATGAAAGTCACTTTCAATCTCTACAGTACATGAGTAGCACGGTGATTTCCTGGATGTCAAGCAAACATGCGTCTCACGAACAATTTTTATTGACAAATCCAGAGCGCTCAATTAGTGAACTTGAAAGTAGTTTTCACTTTCTCGTTCGCCTTCGTCGACGGACGATTGGCTTTCAGCGCGGCGCGCGGTGGTCGCTGTCCGGCGTGATCTCGGGGCCACGGGCCCTACCCCGCCGGCGGGCGCCGCGCGCCCCGGCGGCGCGGGATCCGCGCGTCGCGGCCTCCGCGGCGCCGTGACGGCATCCGCGGCGCGCGCGCCCTGCCCGCCTCGCGCGGGCGCGGTGCGGGCGGATCGAGCGCCGGCTGAACCAGGAGGGACGGTCCATGGTTGATCCTCGAGAGGCGCGCTGGCCCCTGTCGGCCGCGCAGCACGGCATCTGGCTCGGCCAGCAGCTCGACCCGGCGAGCCCGGTCTACAACGCGGGCGAGTGCATCGAGATCCTCGGGCCCGTCGATCGGGCGGTCCTCGAGGCCTCGGTGCGCCAGGCCGTGTCGGAGGCCGAGGCGCTGCACATGCGGTTCACGAGCGAGGCGGACGAGCCGCGGCAGATCCTCGGCCCCTCCTCGGACTGGCCGGTGCACCACGTCGACGTCAGCGCGGCGCCCGACCCGTGGGCGGCTGCCCTCGCGTGGATGCGGGAGGATCTCGACAAGACGGTCGACCTCGGCCGCGGGCCGCTCTTCGCGGAGGCCCTCTTCACGGCGGGGCCCGACCGCACCTTCTGGTACCAGCGCGCCCACCACGTGGCGCTGGACGGCTACGGCTTCTCGCTGATCGCGCGGCGCGTGGCCGACCTCTACACCGTGCGGATCCAGGATCGGCCGTGCGGCGACAGCGCCTTCGGCCCGCTGCGCCGGGTCGTGGAGGAGGACCTCGCCTACCGCGCGTCCCCCGCCCTCGAGCGCGATCGCGCGTTCTGGTCACGACGCTTCGCCGACCGGCCCGAGCCGGTGAGCCTGACCGATCGGCCCGCGCCGATGTCGCGCACCTTCCTCCGGCAGACGGCCTCGCTCTCGCCCGCGTGCATGGACAGCCTGCGGGCGACGGCGCGCCGCGCGGGCGCGGGCGCGAGCTGGCCCGACGCGATCGTCGCCGCGACCGCGGCGTACCTGTCCCGCCTCGCCGGCGCGCCCGAGGTCGTCCTCGGGCTCCCCGTGATGGGGCGCCTGGGCTCGGCGTCGCTGCGCGTCCCGAGCATGGTGATGAACATCGTGCCGCTGCGCGTGCCGGTCCGCCCCGGCGCGAGCCTGACCGAGCTCACCCGGCTCGTCGCGGAGGAGGTGCGCGCGATCCGGCCCCACCTGCGTTACCGCTACGAGCAGCTCCGCCGCGATCTCAGGCGGATCGGCGGCGAGAAGCGGCTGTTCGGCCCGGTGGTCAACATCATGCCGTTCGATTACGACCTCCGGTTCGCGGGCCAGCGGGCCATCGCGCACAACCTCTCCGCCGGCCCGGTCGAGGACCTGTCGATCGGCGTGTACGCCCGGTCGGACGGGCGCGGCCCGCGGGTCGATCTCGACGCCAACCCGGCCTGCTACGGCGCCGAGGAGCTCGCCGCGCACAAGGAGCGCCTGCTCGCGCTCCTCGCGGCGCTCGCCGCCGCGCCCGACCAGGCGGTCGACGACGCCGCGCTCGACGATCGCCCCGGCGCCGGCGCGCCGCCGCCCGCGCGCGGCGCGCTGCTCGACGGGGGGCCGCTGCCCGCGCCGGCGCGCGCCGTGGTGGAGCAATTCGCCGAGCGCGCGCGCGAGCGGCCGGCCGCGATCGCCGTGGAGCACGGCCCGCGGCGCGCGACCTACGGCGAGCTCGAGCGCGCGGCCCGGGCGCTCGCGGCCCGGCTCGCGGCGCGCGGCGCGGGGCCGGACACGCTCGTCGCGGTGCTCCTGCCGCGCAGCGTGGACGCCATCACGGCGATCCTCGGCGTGCTGCTCTCGGGCGCGGGCTACCTCCCGCTCGATCCGGCCGGGCCGGGGTCGAGGACCGCGGCGATCCTCGACGACGCCGCCCCTGCCCTCCTGGTGACGACCTCCGAGCACGCCGCGCAAGCCCGCGGCCTGCTGGAGGGCGCCCGCGCGACGCGCCTCGTGCTCCTCGACGACGAGCCGGCCCCGGCCGAGGCGCCGGCGCCGGCGCCGGCGGCGGACGAGCACCTCGCGTACGTCATCTACACGTCCGGCTCCACCGGCCGCCCGAACGGCGTCATGGTGAGCCGCGGCGCGCTCGCCCACTTCGTCGCGGGCGCGACGCGCCGCTACGACCTCCGCCGCGACGACCGGGTGCTGCAGTTCGCGCCGCTGCACTTCGACGCCAGCGTCGAGGAGATCTTCCTCACCCTGTGCGCGGGCGCCACCCTGGTGCTGCGCACGGACGAGATGCTGCAGTCCGTGCCGCGGCTGCTCGAGGCGTGCGCCGAGCACGGGATCACGGTGCTGGACCTGCCGACGGCGTTCTGGCACGAGCTCGCGTACAGCATCTCGACGGGCGCGGCCTCGCTCCCGCCCGGCGTCCGCACGGTCCTCATCGGCGGCGAGGCGGCGCTCCCGGAGCGCGTCGCGCGCTGGCGCGCCGCCGTGGGCCGTTCGGCGCGGCTGCTCAACACCTACGGCCCCACCGAGGCCACCGTGGTCGCCACCGTCGCGACGCTCAGCGGCGCCGGCGCGGGCGACGACGCCGGCGACGAGGTCCCGATCGGCACGCCGCTGCCCGGCGTCCGCGCGGCCCTCCTCGACGCGCGCGGCCGGCCGGTCGCGCGGGGCGCCGTGGGCGAGCTGCACCTCATCGGCCCCGCGCTCTCGCGGGGGTACCTCGGGCGTCCGGAGCTCGACGCGGCGCGCTTCGTCCGCCTCGACCAGCTCCCGGGCCGCCCGCGCGCCTACCGCACCGGCGACCTGGTCCGGGCGAGGGACGACGGGCAGCTCGTCTTCGTCGGCCGCGTCGACGACGAGCTCAAGATCAGCGGCCACCGCGTCGACCCGCTCGAGGTCGAGACCGCGCTGCTCCGCCACCCGTCCGTGCGCGAGGCGGCCGTCGTCGGGCACGCGTCGCCGGACGGCAGCAAGCGGCTGACCGCGTTCGTCGTCGCCGGCGATCCCGCCCCGCCTGTGGCCGATCTCCGCCGGCACGCGCGGTCGCTGCTCCCGGCCGCCGCGGTCCCCACCGCCTTCGTGCTCACCGACCGGCTGGAGAGGACCAGCTCGGGGAAGATCGACCGGGCGGCGCTGCGCAAGGCGCCGATCGCGGCCGCGGCCTCGACGACCGCCGCCGGGGCGACGGCGCTCGAGCAGGCCGTGCTGCGGGTCTGGGAGCAGGTGCTCGGCGTGAGCGACCTGTCGACGCACGACGATTTCTTCGAGCGCGGCGGCCAGTCGCTGCAGACGATCCAGGTCGCCAACCGGCTCAGCGTCGAGCTCGGGCGCGAGATCCCCGTGGCCATGGTGTTCCGCCACCCCACGGTCGCGGAGCTCGCGGGCGCGCTCGATCCCTCGGCGAGCGCGGCGGCGCGCGGCGGGCCCCACGACGCCATGCTCGCCGACGCCGAGCTCCCCGAGGACGTCGTCCCCCGGTCGCTCGCGCCGTCCGGATCGCCCCCGCGGCTGCAGAAGGTCGTGCTCACCGGCGCGAGCGGGTTCGTCGGCGCGCACCTGCTCCACGAGCTCCTGACGCAGACCGACGCCCGCGTCGTCTGCCTGGTGCGCGCCGAGAGCGAGGCGCACGCCGCCGCGCGGATCCAGCGGGCCCTCCAGGATCAGCGCCTGCCGGCGGCCGATCTCGCGTCGCGGGTGGTCGCCGTGCCCGCGGACCTCGCGCTGCCCCTGTGCGGCCTGAGCGCGGCGCGGTTCGACGAGCTCGCCAGGGGGAGCGACGCCATCTACCACGACGCCGCGGTGGTCAGCGTCGTGCGCGACTACCGGAGCCTGCGCGCGGCCAACGTGCTCGGGACGCGCGAGGTGCTCCGGCTGGCCGCGGCGGCGCGCCCGAAGCCGCTGCACCACGTCTCGACGCTGGCCGTGGCCCCGTCGGTCGCCGCGAGCCCCGAGGTCCCCGAGGCGTTCGTGCCGCCGCACCCGGGCCTCTCCGACGGCTACCAGCAGAGCAAGTGGGCCGCCGAGCGCCTGGTCCAGCAGGCCGGCGAGCGCGGCCTGCCCGTCGCCGTCTACCGCCTCGGCCGCGTCGTCGGCGCGCCCGGCGCGGGCCTCGTCAACGAGCAGGACCTGGTCTTCCGGCTGCTCAGGGCCGGCATCCCGGCCGGGCTCCTGCCGGATCTCGACGTGCGGGAGGTGTGGACGCCGGTCGACTACGTGGCGCGCGCGATCGTGCGGCTCTCCCTCGCGGAGCCCGCGCGCGGCGCCGTCTACAACGTCGCCCCCGGGCCCGAGGTCCGGCTCGCGGAGATCTTCGGCTGGGCGCGCGACTACGGCTACCCGGTCGAGCGGTGCCCGGTCCCGATCTTCCGCGCGCGCCTCCGGGACCGCGCCGACGCCGCCGACAGCGCCACGCTGGCCTTCTTCGATCTGCAGCCCGGCGCGACCGGGGGCGAGGCGACCTTCGGCCTCGGCCGCGTGCGCTGCGACAACGTGACGCGCGGCCTCGCCGGCAGCGGGGTCGTCTGCCCGCCGATCGATCGCGCGCTCCTCCACCGCTACCTCGACCACTGCGTGGAGCGAGGCCTCCTGCCGCGCCCTCCGGGACCGGGGCAGGCCCCGCCGCGCGCCCTGTGACCACGGCCCACCGAGACAACGCGAACGAGCTTGAGAGGACAACCACGATGACCACGCAGACGATCGACGCAGGAACCAGGACGCCGGGACGAGAGCTGCCGCGGAGGGCCGGGGACGCCTTGCGGCTCGACCGCTCGAACGCGCTGCTCGCCGAGGCGCGCCGCCTCATCCCGGGCGTCACCCAGTCGCTCATGAAGCGGCCCGAGATGTTCTCGCTCGGCTCGTTCCCGGTGTACCTCGAGGGCGGCGAGGGCGCGCTGGTCCGCGACGTCGACGGCAACCAGTACATCGACTACATCTGCGGCCTCGGGGCGAACACGCTGGGGCACAACCACCCCGCGGTCGTCCGCGCCCTCCTCGAGCGGCTCGACCGGGGCCTCCTGCACTCGCTGCCGACGGAGATCGAGGTCACCGCCACCCAGGAGCTGATCTCGCTGATCCCGGGCGCGGAGATGGCGCGCTTCTTCAAGACCGGGGCGGACGCCACCTCGGCGGCCATCCGGCTCGCCCGCCACGTGACCGGCAAGGAGAAGGTCGTCACCATCGGCTACAACGGCTGGCACGATCACTTCATGTTCGACACGCCCGGCGTGCCGGCGGTGCTGCGCGAGTACACCTACCGCATGCCGCTCATGGCCGAGGCCGATGAGGCGCCGCTGCTCGACCTGATCGCGAAGGAGGGCTCGGAGCTCGCGCTCGTGCTGCTCTCGCTCCCCTACAAGCGGTGCGTCTCGGCGGAGTTCCTGCGCACGCTCAAGGCGCGGTGCCATGAGCGCGGCGTGCTGTTCGTCCTCGACGAGGTGGTCACCGGCTTCCGCCTCGCGCTCGGCGGCGCGCAGGAATACTACGGGATCACGGCGGATTTCGTGTGCCTCTCCAAGGGCATCGCCGCGGGCATGCCGCTGTCGGCCATCGCCGGGCCGCGCGAGGTGATGAGCAAGCTGTCGGAGCTGCAGGTGTCGACGACGTTCGGCGGCGAGATGCTCTCGCTGGAGGTCTGCAAGGCGGCGCTCCGCGAGTACCGCGACACCGACTACATCGCGCGGATCGCCGCGCTCGGGCGGCGGCTGCGCGAGGGCATCAACGAGCGCGCGGCGCGGGCGGGCTTCCCGCTGCGCGTCCTCGGGTACGACGCGATCCCCTTCTTCCTCTTCGCCGACGACCTCGCGCTCCACACGAGGCGCGCGGAGCCGTTCGTCGGCGCGATGGCGAGGCGCGGCGTGCTGCTGCGCCGCGACGTCAATTTCCTCTGCGGCGCGCACACCGAGGCGCAGATCGATCACACGATCGACGCCGCGCACGACGCGCTCCTCGAGATGGCGAGCCGCGGCCTCCTCGAGCCGGGCGCGGGCGACAGGGCCCGTGGTTGAGCGGGGCGCGCCGGTCGTGCCGAGCGCTCGCTCCGAGCGGAGCCTCCTCTTCCTCGTCGCGGCGGTCCAGTTCGTCAACCTCCTCGACTTCATGATGGTCATGCCGCTCGGGCCGGACTTCGCGGTCGCGCTCGGCATCTCGATGTCCGACATCGGCCTCATCGGCGGCAGCTACACCGCGGCGGCGGCGCTCTCGGGCGTCGCCTGCGCGTCCTTCCTCGACCGGTTCGACCGGCGCAGCGCGCTCCTCGTCGCGCTGCTGGGCCTCGTCGCCGGCACCGCGGCGGGCGGCCTCGCCACGGGGCTCTCGAGCCTCGTCGCGGCGCGCGTGCTCGCGGGCGCCTTCGGGGGGCCGGCGACCGCGATCGCCTTCTCGATCGTGGCGGACGCCACCCCGCCCGAGCGGCGCGGCCGGGCGATGGGCGTCGTGATGGGCGCGTACTCGCTCGCCGCGGTGCTCGGGGTGCCGGTCGGCCTGGAGCTCGCGCGGCGCGGCGGCTTCCAGGTCCCGTTCTTCGCCGTCGCGGCGCTCGGGCTGCTCGTCGCGGGCCTCGCGCGCCTGCTCCTGCCCCCGATGCGCGGCCACCTCGCCGGCGCCCGGGCGGCGGGGAGCGCGCTCCGCGAGCTGCGCGCGCTCGTCACGCGCCCGCTCGTCTCGCTCGCGTACGCGGCGACGGCGGCCGTCACCATGGCGGCGTTCCTCATCATCCCCAACATCTCGGCCTACGCGCAGCAGAACCTCGGCTACCCGCGCGAGCGGCTCGGGCTGCTCTACCTCGCCGGGGGCGCGCTCAGCTTCGTCGTCATGCGCGTCGCCGGCGCGGTGATCGACCGGATCGGCGCGTTCCGGACGAGCGCGGCCGGGGCGGCGCTGCTCGTCGCGGTCCTCTACGCCGGGTTCCACTCCTACGTGCCGGGGCTCCCCGTGCTCGTCGTCTTCGTCGGCTTCATGACCGGCAGCACGATCCGCAACATCGCCCAGAGCACGCTCGTCTCCAGGGTGCCGCGGCCCGCGGAGCGGGCGCGCTTCGGCGCCATGCAGTCGGCGCTGGATCACCTCGCGTCCGCGCTCGCCGCGTTCCTGTCCGCCAGGATGCTGCGCGAGCTCCCGGACCGGCGCCTCGACGGCATGGAGGGCGTGGCCGCGCTGGCGATCGCCTTCACGCTCGCCTCGTTGCCGCTGCTGCTCTGGATCGAGCGCCGCGTCGCCGTGTCCCCGGCGGCCGGCGCCGGCCCAGCGCGCGCGCTGCGCGGCGAGGGCGCGTAGGCCAGAGATACCCCCCCCGCCGCCGCTCAGCCGCCCTCCCCCGGCGCGAGCTGCGCGAGCGTCCGCTCGAGGTGCGAGAGCGCCGCGGCGCCCGCGGCCCGCGACCTGAGCTTGCCGCTCGCGTCGAACAGGAAGTACACGGGCCAGAGGCCGTCGGTCTGGAAGCGGTCGCCGATCGTGTGGTCGTTGTCGATGGCGACCGGCTCCTCCATGCCGCTCTCCTTCACGACGGCCTCCACCTGCTCGACGCGCGTATCGGACTCCTGGCGCGGCATGTGGACCGACACGAAGCGGACGCCGCGGGGCCCGTACTTCTCCTTCCACGCGCGCAGCGTGGGCAGGTTGTCCTTGCAGAGGGAGCACGACAGCGCCCAGAACTGCACGAAGACCGGCGCGCCCGAGAGCGCCTCGCGCGTCGGCTCGCCGTGCAGCCAGCGCGTCGCCCCGTCGAGCGAGGGCAGGGGCGCGCCGCTAGGCAGCACGGCGCGGCTCCGCCCCGACGTGGATCGTCTCCTTGCCCGGCTTCCAGTCGGAGGGGCAGAGGCCGCCGGTCTGCAGCGCCGCGAGCACGCGGAGCGTCTCGTCCGTGGAGCGGCCGATGTTCAGCGAGTGGATGACCGCGTACTGGAGGATCCCCTTCGGATCGATGACGAAGAGCCCGCGCAGCGCGACGTGGACGCCCTCGATGAGCACGCCGTACGCGCGGGCCACCTCGCCCGAGTGATCGGCGCCGATCGGGTAGTTCACGCCCGAGATGCCGTTGTGCTCCCTGGGCGTCATGGCCCAGGCGCGGTGGGTGTGGATCGTGTCGGTCGAGCAGCCGAGGAGGCTCGCGCCGAGCTGATCGAACTCCGCCCTCCTGTCGGCCAGCGCGAGGATCTCGGTCGGGCAGACGAACGTGAAGTCCATCGGATAATAGAAGAACAGGAGCCATCGACCGCTGTAGTCGGACAGGGAGACGCTGAGATCGAAGTTGTTCGGGGCGGCGGGATCGAACACGGGCATGGTGAACACGGGGGCGAGCTCACCCACTCTGGCGATGGACATGGTTCCTCCGTGGCCTGGTCGAGGAAGGGCTCGAGCGGCCGGCGCGCTGGCGACAGCGTCAGCCCGGAGGTCGTGGTGCAGGGGCCCGCGGCGTCAACCGTGCGGCGCGGCGGGCGGCCGGGTCGCGCGGCGGGCGGGCGCGCCTCAGGCGACCTGTCGCGTGGCGGGCGACCGCGCGCTTCAGGGCGCCTGCGCGGCCAGAGTACACTGCTCCCCGATGGCCTTCCGCGAGCCCGCCCGCAAGCCCGCCTCGGGCAGCATTCACTACGGCCCGTTCCCCATCCGCCTCGGTCGCCTCGGCCTCTTCCTCGTGATGTTCCTCGTCGCGCCCCTCCTTGCGCTCGTCGCGCTCGAGCGGGATCGCCTCGTCTGCACGCCGGGCGCGAGGTGCGTCGTGACGCACACGATCGCCTCGAGGACGCGCGCGTTCCCGATGGCCGCGCTGCGCGACGCGCGCGCCGACATCGTGCGGGGCTCGAAGGGGGGAAAGAACGGCGTGGTCGTCCTCGTCCTCGACGGCGGGCGCGAGCTCCGCCTGATGCAGGTGACGCCCGAGCGGGCCGGAGAGGCCGCCGCTGCCATCCGCGCGGGCCTCGCGGGCCAGCGGAGGATCGACGTCACGCTGAGCGGCCCGTGGTGGATGCTCCTGCTCTCGATCGGGCTGCTCGTGTTCGGGCTCACGATGGCGTACCCGTCCTTCAAGGGCCTCGGGCGCTTCCGGATCGACGTCACGCACGGCGGCGCCGGGCTCCGCGTCCGCCGCCATCTCCTCGCGCTGCCGGTCTCGTCCCGTGAGGTCTCGCTCGAGGGCGTCACGGAGGTCCGCGTCGAGGCCGGGGTCGTCCGCGAGGTGGGGCTCGGCAAGGGAGAGGCGCCGATGCCGGCCGGGCGCATCGTGCTCGTCGACCGCGCCGGCGCGACGCGCCCGCTCACCGCCGCCGCCCTCCCCGGCCAGGCCGTCCACCTCCGCGCGGCCTCCGAGCTGCGGGCGCTGCTCGGGCTCGAGCGACGGCCTCACGGGGTCGAGGAGCAGCTCGCGTCGCTGCCGCCCCTCACGACGCCACCCGGGGTCCGCGTCGCGCACGCGTGGATCGGCCTCGCCGTGGGCGCGCTGGTCGGCATCGGGCTCTTCGGGCTCTCCGGCATGGCGCTGGGCCTGCTCCGCGCGAGCGGTCCGCTCGAAGGCTGGCACCTCGCGGTGGGCGGTGGTGGCGGCGCGATCGTGGGGGTCGCGCTCGCCCTGCGCCTCACGCGCGAGCGGCCGCCGCCCTGAGCGCCTGACATCGCACATCGCGCTTTCATCCTGCGCTCCCGCGCGAGCCCGCGTCGGATTTCATCCTGCGCTCCCGCGCGAGCCCGCGTCGGATTTCATCCTGCGCTCCCGCGCGAGCCCGCGTTAGACTCGCCGCGCATGGATGTCGTCTCGGCCTGTCCTCTCCGGGTCGCGTCCTGCTTCTGGCAGCCCCAGCCCGGCGCGTGGGCGCTCACGGTCGTCTGCAAGGCGACCTACACGCTCGCGCCGGGCGAGTCGCCGCTCGCGCAGGAGCAGGACGAGCCCACCACGACGGACGTCTACTGGGAGGACGACCATCGTTGCAGCCTGTACCTGACGAGCGATCTCGCCCCCTTCAAGCGGCGCGCGGACGTGCTCGTCGTCGGGCACGCTTACGCGCCGGGCCGGCAGCCCGTCACGTCGCTGGTCGCGCGGCTCGCCGTGGGCGCGATCGACAAGTCGATCGCGGTGCTCGGGGATCGCGTGCTCACCGCGGATCGGACGCCGACCGAGCCCGCGCCGTTCGCGAAGATGCCCCTCCGGTGGGAGCGCGCGGCCGGCGGCTCCGGCACGGCGAACCCGGTGGGCATCTCACCGGGCGCGGCGCCCGACGAGCGCGGGGCGGCGCCCGCGCCCAACCTCCAGCCGGCGGGCTCCCACGTCACGGGCCCCCTCGACGTCATCGAGCCGGCGGGCCTGGGGCCGATCGCCCCCGACTGGCCGAGCAGGGCGCACTGGCTCGGCTGGCACGCGGCGACGTGGGATCACGAGCGCTGGCACGAGCAGCCGATGCCGCACGACATCGACGCGAGCTATTTCAACGCGGCCCCGCCGGATCAGCAGCTCGACGAGATCTGCCCCGACGAGCGGATCGTGCTGGAGAACCTGCACCCGATCCACCCGCGGCTGGTCACGCAGCTCCGGGCCGCGGTGCCGCGCGCCCTCGTGCAGCTGGGCAGCGCGACCGCGCAGGAGCGGAAGCTCCGGTGCGACACGCTGTGCATCGACACGGACCGGGGCACCTGCACGCTGACGTGGCGGGCGAACGTCCTCCTGGATCACCCGCAGCAGGCCGGGCAGGTGGTGATCACGCTCGCCGAGGCGGATCGAGCGCCGGCGTCCGCCGCGCCGGCGAGCGAGCGCGTCACCGACACGCTCCCCACGGGGCTCACCGCGCCGCCGCAGGGGGTGCTCCCGTTCGGGGGCGCGGCGGCGAGCGCGCCCCCTGCGGCGCCGTCCGCGCCGCCGCCGCACGCGGTGATCCCCTTCTCGACCACGATGGACGTCGCGGCCTTCGCGCCGCAGGCCGCGGCGCCGCCCCCGGTGCTCCCCTTCTCGACCACGATGGACGTCGCGGCCTTCGCGTCGGAGGCCGCGGCGCCGCACGACGTGCTCCCCTTCTCCTCGACCGTGACGGGGCGTCCCACCCCTCCGCCGTCGGCGCCCGAGCTCGCCCCGCCCCACGCGCCGCCGTCGTCTCCGTCGCCGGAGACCGCCCCGCGCGAGCCCGTGAGCGCGCCGGCGGCCCCCGGGCCCTCGCCGCCTCCCCTCGCGGCGCCCGTCGAGCCGCTTCCCCTCGCGGTCGCGCCACCTCCCCTCACACCCTCGCCGCCTCCCCTCGCGGCGCCCGTCGAGCCGCCGATGCTCGGTCCGCTGGCGCGGCTCGAGGCGCTCGCCCGCCCCGAGGCGCCGGCCGCGGGCGACCGAGCGCCCGCGATGCTGCCGGCGCCGCCGGCGACCGCCGAGCTTCTGACCGCCGAGGAGGAGCCCGAGGCGCCGGCGGAGGAGCTCTCCGTCGAGGCGTGCGCGGCGCTCGACGCCTCGCTTTCGCTGCGCCCGCGCGACAGCGAGCGCATCCTGCGGGAGACCCGGCTGACCGAGCCCGCGTGGGCGCGGCACCGCGCGCGCTGGGCGGCGGAGATCAAGCGCGAGCTCGGGCGAGGCCGGAGCGGGCTGCTGCGCGCCTACGACGCGGCCTATGTGGCGCAGCTCGAGCGCGAGCGCGGGCCCATCTCGCCCGATGAGCTCGCGCGGATCACCGTGGCCATGGAGCGCGGCGACCTCGCCGAGGCGCTGCGCGACCTGGGGCTGCCGGGCGAGAGCGCGATCCGCGTCCAACGCACGTGGATCGGCAGGATCGCCCGCGACGCGGCGCTCGGCGACGCCGTGCGTCAAGCCGTGGCGAGGGCGCGGGCAAGTTGAGGGGCGCTCCGCGCCACGGGCCGCTCGGTGGTGGGCTCGT
The DNA here is from genome assembly GCF_004135735.1 of Sorangium cellulosum. GTDB lineage: Bacteria > Myxococcota_A > Polyangia > Polyangiales > Polyangiaceae > Sorangium > Sorangium cellulosum_F. The sequence goes on from NZ_CP012670.1 coordinate 4,743,534, forward strand.
CTGGGGTGCTCACCTCCGGGGCTTGTGTTCCTGCGGGCCTTGTTTGTGGCCCGCCTGCACTCCAGCCCCTCTGGTGAGCACCCCAGACGAGCCCACCACCGAGCGGTCCGGAGGTCTCCGCGGCCAACACCGCGCTTGCAGCCGTGGCACGCGCACCTAACATGGAGCGTCCATCCTTCACGCTTCACGCATCCGCCTGCCCGGCGCCATCCTGCCACCCTGTGAGATGAGGTCATGACCACACCCTCTTCACACCTCCTGTCGGTCCAGATCGCCTCCGGCGACGCGCTCGACGTGCGGAAGTTCCAGGTCACCGAGCAGATATCGAAGCTGTTCTCGGTGACCCTCCTCGTGCACAGCCCCAATCCGGACATCGATTTCGATGCGGTCGTCGGGTATCCCGCCTCGTTCACCATGCACTTCGGCGTGGAGGTGCCGGCGTCGCGGACCTGGTCCGGCATCTGCACGTCGCTGCAGCAGGTCGCCGTCGAGCCGGACGGCCTGTCGACGTACCAGATCGAGATCGCGCCGCCCCTCTGGTTTCTGACGCAGCGCCGGCGCAACCGCATGTTCCAGCGCCTGTCGGAGCTCGAGATCGTGGAGCAGATCCTGGGCGAGTGGAGCGCCCCGTTCGACCGGCGCATCTCGCTCGAGCACAAGAAGCGCAAGTACCGCGTCCAGTACGGGGAGAGCGATTTCGCCTTCCTCTCGCGGATGCTGGAGGACGCCGGGATCAGCTTCTATTTCGACGCCGCCTCCGGCGACAGCAAGCTCGTGCTCTGCGACGCGCCGCAGGGCGACGAGGCGCGCCGGCCGATCCGGTTCCTCGACGCGCCGGGGGGCAACGACATCGAGCACGTCACCGCCGTGCGCATCGGCCGGAGGGTCCGGCCGGGCAAGTACACGCTGCGCGATCAGGACTACCGCAGGCCTCCGGCGTACCGCCTGATGCAGTCGAAGACCGACGGCACCGCGCCGGAGCAGAACCTCGAGCGGTATCATTACGTGCCCGGCGCGTTCCTGTTCGAGAGCGCGAAGGGGGACGACACGCCGGTCGCCGACGACAAGGGGAAATACCGCGCCGAGGAGCGCGCCGGCGCGGAGATGGCCCAGAGGCGGCTCGCCGCCAAGCGCGCGACGGCCAGGACGGTCGAGTTCGCGACGAACTGCCATGATCTGGCGCCGGGCATGGTCGTCACCTTCCTCGATCACCCGAAGAGCGAGGTCGCGCCCGGCAAGAAGCTCCTCGTCACGTCGGCGGAGCTCTCCGGCACGTACGGCGGGGAGTGGACCCACGCCTGCCGGGCGGTCAGCGCGGAGGTGCCCTATCACCCCCCGCTCTCCACGACCAAGCCCAAGACACAGGGCATCGAGACGGCCACCGTCGTCGGGCCGCCGGGCGAGACGATCCACGTGGACGAGTTCGGGCGCGTGCGCGTCCTGTTCCACTGGGATCTGGAGGGCAAGGGGGACGACGACTCGTCGTGCTGGATCCCGGTCTCCCAGACGGGGGCGGGCGGCGGCTTCGGCCACATGAACATCCCGCGCGTGGGCCAGGAGGTGATCGTCGACTTCCTGGGCGGCGACCCGGACAGGCCGGTGGTGGTGGGCCGCGTCTACACGAACCTGCAGAAGGTGCCTTATTCGCTGCCCGCGCAGAAGACCCAGAGCGGGTGGCGGACCCAGACGATCGGCGGGTCGGGGTACAACGAGATCATGTTCGACGACGCGCCGGGCAGCGAGCTCATGCGCGTCCAGGCCGAGCGCGACGCGACGATCCTGGTCAAGCACGACGAGTCCGTGACCATCTGCAACGATCGGACGACGACCGTCGGGAACAACGACTCTCTCACGGTCGGCAACGACCGCACGCACACGGTCGGCAACAACGAGTCCATCCAGATCGGCAACAACCAGACGGTCGTCATCGGCGTCAATCAGTCGATCACGGTCGGCGCGGACCAGACCATCACGCTCCCGGCCGGCAACCAGACGGAGACCATCACCGGCGACCGGACCTTCACGCTCACCGGCGATCTCACGGAGACGATCGTCGGCGACAGCACGCTGACGCAGACCGGCACCCAGACCGAGGTGGTGAAGGGGGACTCGTCGCGCACGCAGACGGGCAATCACACGGTCACGCTGAAGGGCGATCGCACGCACATCCAGGCCGGCAGCCAGACCGAGCTGCAGGCGGGGGCCCAGACCTCTCTCCTGCTCGGCGACCGGACGGAGGTGCAGATCGGCGGCCGCAAGGACTTCCAGCTCGGCAGCCGGCTCGACGTCCAGCTCGGCGGCACGACCCGCGTCCAGATCGGCACGCTGAGCGACTCCGTCATCGGCGCGCGCACCACGGGGACGAGCGCCGACTCGACCGAGGACGTCGGCGCGGCCAAGACCGTCACCGCCGGCACGTGGACCGTGAACACCGGCGCGGCCAAGGTCGACGGCGGGGCGTCGTTCGAGGCGAAGGGCGCCGCGGTCAAGGTGACCGGCGGCTCCATCAACATCGAGGCGAGCGGCGAGACCGTCATCAAAGGCAGCATCATCCGCCTCAACTGAGAGCAGCCGAGCCCCGCGAGGACCTTGATGAGCGCTCACGATCCCGAAGGCATCTCCCCCCCCGACGCCGCGCCCGAGGGGGGCGCCGCGCCCCACACCATCGCCCTCGCGCACGGCCACTCGCTGGTGGTCGAGGGGGGCCACGGGCGCAACCACCTCCACCTCGTGGACGCGAGCGGCGCCGCGCACCTGGAGATCTCCATCGGCCCGGAGGGCATCCGCCTCGCGGTGCGCGGGGCCGACCTCTCGCTGGCGACGACGGGGGCGCTCGCGATCGAGGCCGAGAGCCTGGCGCTCCACGGCAGGAACGGCGTCTCCCTCACGACGGACGGCGACGCGCGCGTCCAGGCCGCTGGCCGCCTCGAGACCGTCGGGCACAGCCAGCACATCCGCTCGGCGCGCGGCGACGTGCGCATCCAGGCCAACGACGACGTGCGGGTCGAGGGCGAGCGCATCCGGCTGGGCTCCTGAGCGGATCGCGAGGACATGGAGCTCGAGAACCACACCCGCTTCCCCGCGCGGCTGTTCCGCACGGCCATCGACGACGACCGCATCGCGGCGTCGCTCGTCACCAAGATCACCTACGACCTCCGCGGGACCGAGCTCGTGCCCAGCGAGGCGCAGCCGTGGCGGATCTCGGCCGAGCCGTGGGAGAGCGAGCACGGCGTCATCGACACCGATCAGCTCTTTTACCGCGGCGGGGTCGACCTCTTCCTCTTCGGCCATGCGCGCCCCGACGCGCCCGGCGCGCGGCGGCTCACCCTGTCGATCCTCGTGGGCCGCGCGTGGAAGCGGGAGATCGAGGTCTTCGGCGTACGGGTGTGGCGAAAGGGCGTGTCGGGGCTCTCTCCGACGTCCCCGCTGCCGATCGAGGCGATCCCCCTGACGCTGGCCCACGCCTTCGGCGGCAAGGACACCTGGGACGGGCTGGACGTCCCGTATCCGCTCAACCCGGACGGGGTGGGCTGCTACCTCTCGCAGCAGAGCGCGGAGGACAGGCCGCTCCCCAACCTGGAGGAGCCCGATCAGCTCATCTCGTCCTGGGACGACAGGCCGCTCCCGGCGGGCGTGGGCCCCTGCCCTCCCGCGAGCGGCCTCCGTCTCGCGCGCCTCGCCGGCCCGTCGCTCCGCGCGCACGCGGCGGGCAAGCCCGACCCCGGGGCCGCGGGGCCGCCCATCCAGTTCGACGCGACCTTCTTCAACGCGGCCCATCCGCGCATGATCGTGCCCTCCATCGAGCCGGGCACGCGCATCGCCGTGAGCGGCGTGACCGGCGGCGCGCCGCTCGTCATCGACCTCCCGGAGGCCTGCCCGCGCGCCCGCGTCCGCTTCGAGGACGAGGTGGACGAGCGCCCGCTCGCCATCGACCAGGTCGGCGTCGAGGCGGACCGGGGGCGTGTCTTCGTCAGCTATCGGTTCCCTTTCCGGTACGTCGTGGTCCCGGAGCAGATCAGGGAAGCCCATCTCTTCCTTTGAGGCCGATCCATGTACTGCAACGTCCTCGTCCACGTGAACCCGATGTTCGGCGTCGACCCGCACACGGCGCTCCCGCCGCCGGTCGGCCTGCCGGTGATCCCGATGCTCCCTCACATCACGTTCGGGATGAACCACTGGGCCATCTGGGGCTTCGCGACGGCGAAGGACAGCGCCACGGTGCTGTGCGACGGCAACAAGACGATGCAGCGGGGGACGGACATCGGCTTCTTCGTCATCCACGTCCCGATCCCGCTCATCCCTCACTTCCTGCTCCCCATCTGGAACACGCTCACCGGGTCCAAGTCGGAGTTCGGGGTCAACGCCGTGCTCGTCGAGGACGCGCCTGTCGCGGTGGCGGTCGCCAAGATCGTCAACCTCAACCTCAACTGCTTCGGGTACACGTCACCGGTGCCGGGCGTGGGCGTCGTGGTCACGTGGACCAGCGTGCAGGCGAGCATGACGCTGGCGGACTTCCTCGCGGGGCTCGCCGCGGCGCTCATCGACTGGGCGCTGCAGGCCCTCGTGAACAAGCTCACGTCGACCAAGCTGTTCGGCAAGGGGATCGACCGGCTCACGGCCCCGCTGTGGCGCCGCATCGCGCCCGGGCTCGTCGAGCGCCTGCCGACGGCCACGCTGCTCACCTCGGCCCTCCATGCCCGGGGGTGGAACCGGTACGCCGCCTATTTCGCGGGGAACCTCCCCGCCGCGGCCATCAGCATCCTCGGGCACGGCTCGCCGATCGGGTACTCGGCCCCCTGGACGCTGGGCGGCGGCCTCAACCTCGGTGAGACCTCGTATTTCGATCCGACCGGGTGGGCGCACGGCGCGGTGTACGAGTACTTCAACAGCAGCTCGGTCCCCGAGTATCCGTCGTCGCCGGCCGGGCCCACGCCTGCGCCGGCGCCCACGCCGACCCCCGGGCCCACGCCGACCCCCTCGGCGACGCCCGCGCCCACGCCGACCCCCGCGCCCACGCCGGCGCCGACCCCCGGGCCTGCGCCCACGCCCACAGGCACGCGATGAACGAGCAGCACTCCACCCCGGGTCCCACGGCGCGCCAGCTCTCGGCGAAGGCCCCTCAAGGCGAGCCGATCCTCTCCGTGGTCTGCAAGCGGACGTACCTCGTCGACGATCGCGGCCGCCTGTCGCGCGCGCCCGAGCAGATCCCCCTGTTCGACGATCTCATCGTCGCGCCGGACGCGCCCGCGGTGCTCGTGCACGACACGGACCTCGTCGCCTGGAAGCCGCTCACGGACGTGCTGGTGCTGGGGCACGCGTACGCGCCCGGCGGCGCCGCCTCGTCGGTCCTGACGGCGGTGCGCATCGGGGAGCGCTCGAAGCAGGTGCTCGCCCTCGGCGACCGGCGGGCCTCGCTGTCGCCCACGGGGCACCTGCTGTTCTCGGATCCGGCGCCGTTCGAGCGCATGCCGCTCGGCCACGATCGGGCGTACGGCGGCATCGACGCCGTGGCCGAGGCGCGGCTCGGCGATCCCGCGGCGCCGATCAAGGCGTGCATGCCGCGCGAGGCGCAGGGCCCTGGCGCCAGCGAGTACAGCTATCCGCGCAACTTCGCGGGAAAGGGCTACCTCATCGAGGCCACGCCGGACGCGGTGGAGGCCCTCGAGCTCCCGAACCTGGAGGACCCCGAGGACCGGCTCACGCCCGAGCGCCTCGTCGTGGGCAGCACCCGGGCGTGGCCCAGGATGCCGCTCCCGGCGTCGTACGGGGCGCTGGACTATGGATGGTTCCCTCGCCTCGCGTACATGGGGGTCGTGCCGCTCCACGATCAGGAAGATGCCGTGTTCCAGGAGGTGCGGCGTGGCCTCGCCCCCGCGTCCGTCCTGAAGGAGACCTTCCTCGACCCGGACCACGACGTCGACTTCCGCATCACGTGCTGCGGATCTCTGGGGCTTCAGCTCCCGTACCTCTCGGGCGGCGAGGAGATCGTGCTCTACAACCTGCACCCGCGGCACCCGAAATGGGAGATCCGGCTCCCGGGCGAGCGGCCGGAGATCTCCACGGACGGCCGCAACGGCAAGCTGAACAGGACCGATCCGGTCATCCATACGCTCACGATCGAGCCCGATCACGATCGGGTCACCGTGGTGTGGCGGGGCGCGGCCAGGGCGCTCCGGCCGTACATGCCGGCGGAGCTGGCGACGATGCCGCTCCGCGTGGCGTGGTGAGCGCCGGCGCGCGAGCGCCGAGGATCCGCTCGTAACGTACGCCTCCCGCGTCGAGGAGGGCGCGATCGTCGCGTGCGAGCCCGCAGCCGGCGCCTCCCCGCGGCGAAGAGTGCGCGGAGGAGCCCCGGGAGGCGCGGCCCGGGCGCTGGCGGATGCGGGGCGCCCTGGAAAACGTGTCCACGCTTACATTTATGCATGCGAAATGACACTACGTGTGTACCGACGTTTACAGATCTGCATGCGAAATGACACTACGTGTGTACCGACGAGCCGGGGGGCGCTGGGCACGTGGGAGCATCGGGGTGGTCAATGGACGCGGATCCGCTGAGCGCAACGGGAAGCCGCATGGCGATGAGCGCCTTTTCAGGCCTTCCCATTTCGCGCCTCTCCTGGATCCGGCGTCATGCCAGATTCAACCCCTCGTGGGACGAGCTCTCGCTATGCGGGACTGCGGATCTGTTGCCCCGTCTAGGGTCGCTGTTTTTCCGAGAGCTTCCGGATCCGAACGCGACCATCGGCGGATAGAACCGTGAAAGCTCCCTCTAGCTCTGCGCCGTATTCGCGAAAGAGCCCGGATACCATCTCGGCCCGCTTCGCATAAGGAACGCCTGCGAGCCGCAAGAGGACTACCCCGCGGTGAGCGCATCCTGCCCGCACGACGAGCTCACCGAAGTCCTTGTCATCGGTCAGGACGATCGCCTGACGCTCCGCAGCCAGCCGAAGGATCTCACTGTCAGAGATCGTCGGGGCGATCTCCGCGACATGTAGGACGGTGATGCCGTCCGCGCGCAGGCGCACCAGGATGGGCGCAGCGATGTTCTCGTCGGCCAGTATCACGAAGCGGCCCGGAGCGCTCCGAGCCGCTCGAGGCGCACGGCGTCGACGGCAAAGGCGACGGCCGCCGAGAGATCTTCCCGGGTGAGCTGGGGGTGGGCCGCGAGCAGGTCGTCAAAGGTCATGCCGCCGGCGAGCTCCTCGAGGACATGCTCCACGGTGATGCGGGTCCCACGGATGACCGGTTTGCCCATCATCACCTCGGGGCTGCTCGTGATCCGATCCGTCTCGTACATGCCGTCCTTCCTCGCCCATCCTAGCACCGGTCGGCGCGCCATGCGCCGCGTCCCGCTGCGCCACGCGCCTGCTCGGAGCGCGACGATCGCCCCTGCGAGCCCGAGCGTGACACCGCGCCGCGCCGCGCCGCGCGGCTCGGGCGGAGCATCCGCTGGCGGCCGTAGACTGGGCCGCTCCGGCGCGCTAGTCGGTAGCCCCCGTGGATCGCCCCCCCCTGAGCCCCCTGGACGAACGTCGCGCCCGCCTCGCGCTCCAGGCCGTGCTCCCGGCTGACCTCGCCGCCGCGTGCGGCATCGACCTCACCGACGCGCGCCGCATCGTCTCGCTGGCGCACCGCCTCGGCGAGCTGCCCGCGCGCGCGCCCGCGACCCTCCGGCGCACCGCGCTCGAGGCCGCGCGCTCGGCGGGCGAGATCCGGACGCTCGCGCTCGTGGAGCGGCGCGCGAGCGCCGAGGATCCGTTCGTCAAGTACGCGTTCCGCCTCGACGACGGCGCGATCGTGGAGTCGGTGCGCATCCCGCTCGAGCGCCCCGGCCGGTACTCGGCGTGCGTGAGCTCGCAGGTCGGCTGCGCGCTCGCCTGCGCCTTCTGCGCCACCGGGCGCATGGGCCTCACGCGCAACCTGGAGGCCTGGGAGATCGTCGAGCAGGTGCGGCTCATCCGCCGGGATCTCGCCGCGTCCCCCGGGGGCGCGGGCGGCGCCGCGCGCGTCCACGGCGTGCTGTTCCAGGGCATGGGCGAGCCGCTCGCCAACGCCGACCGCGTCATCCAGGCGATCCGGGTGCTCTCGGAGCCGAGCGCGCAGGCGATCGACATGCGCAACATCACGGTCTGCACCGCGGGGCTCCCGTCCGGCATCCGGCGGCTCGCGGCCGAGGTCCCCGCGGTCCGGCTCGGCCTCTCGCTGGGCTCGGTGCGCCCCGGCAGGCGGCGGCAGCTCATGCCGATCGACGGCGCGCACCCGCTCGAGGAGGTGCTCGCCGCCGTGGGCGAGCACGCGCGCGCGACGGGGCACGCGCCGATGTGGGCCTACACGCTGCTCGCCGGCCAGAACGACACGGACGAGGACGCCGCGTGCCTGGCCGCGCTCGCCCGCCGCTTCGCGGAGCAACACGGGATCTCCCCTCGCCTGAGCCTCATCCCGTACAACGCGATCGGCGCGGCCGGCCCCCCCGTGCCCCCGGCGGCCGGCCCCCCCGTGCCCCCGGCGGCCGGCGCCCCCGTGCCCCCGGCGGACAGCGCCCCCCTGGCCCCGGCGGACAGCGCCCCCCTGGCCCCGGCGGCCGGCGTCGAGGGCGGGATCGCGGCGCTCGACCCGTTCGCGCGCTCGGCGCGGCTCGAGGCGTTCCGCGCGGTCCTCTCCGCCGCCGGGGTCGGATCCATCGTGCGCTACTCGGGCGGTGGCGATGTGGGCGCGGCCTGCGGGCAGCTCGCTCGGGCGCAGGATCAGGCGCAGCGGCCGGGCGGCCGCCGGGCTTCGCCCCGGCCTGAACCGGCGCCGGAAGCAGCCTCCAGCCCGCCGGGCGCGCCGCCGCGGCCCGCGTCGCGCCAGCGTGAGGCGTGAGGGTCGCTATGGATCCCGGCCCTCGCGCGCGCTAGCTTGCGCCCGTGTTCGGCTTCAGCTTCGGCGAGATCGTGGTGCTGCTCATCGTGGGCATCGTGGTGGTCGGCCCGCGACGACTGCCTGCCATGATGCGGACGGCGGGTAGCTGGATCGCCAAGCTCCGCCGCATGACGACCGACCTCCGGTCGCAGAGCGGCATCGACGATCTCATCCGCCAGGAGGGCCTGGAGCGCGAGATCCGCGAGCTCCGCGCCCTGTCGCGCGTCAACGTGATCGAGACGCTGGTCCAGCCCGTCATCGGCGCCGCGTCCGCTGGCACGGTGGTCTCGGCCACGCCGCGCATCAGGCCCCCCGAGCCCGAGCCCGAGCCTGATCCCGCCGTACAGCCGCTCCGCGAGCGCGAGTACCCCGTCCTCGGCTGCGACGCCTACGGGGCGGTCATCGACGGCGAGCCCGACGGCGCGGCCAGGCTCGCGGCGGCGCCGGAGGCCGCCACGACGGCGAGCACGGACACGACGGCGAGCGGCGCGACCGCGACGAGCGGCGCGACCACAGCGATGACGGCAATCTCGGAGACCGTGGCGACCACGGCGACCGCAGCGATCACGGCAGCGACAGAGACCCCCAGCATGGCAGAGACCCGAGCGGCGCCCGAGGGCCCGACGGCCGGGAGCGGAGCGGCGTCATGAGCCAGGAGCAGGCGGCGGCGAAGGGAAGCTCCCCGGACGCGACCGGGGCCTCCGCGGAGGAGGAGGTCGGCGAAGACAGGCCGATGTCCTTCTGGGAGCACCTCGACGAGCTCCGCAAGCGGCTCGTCCGGAGCGTGCTCGTCTTCTTCTTGGCCTGCGTCGTGGGATGGGAGGTGCGCGAGAAGCTCTTGCACTTCCTGACCGTCCCGTTCGTGGAGGCGTGGAAGAGTGAGGGCCTGGCGGGCAACCCGTCGCTCCACTTCGGCGCGCCCGCGGCGGCGTTCGTCGCGTACTTCAAGCTGTCGATGCTGGGCGGCGCGGCGCTCGCATCGCCGTTCATCTTCTACCAGCTCTGGGCGTTCATCGCGCCCGGCCTCTACGCCCGCGAGAAGAAGTTCGTCATCCCCTTCGTCCTGTTCTCGACGCTCCTGTTCGTGGGCGGCGGCCTCTTCGGCTGGCGCGCGGCATTCCCCATCTCGTTCGGCTACTTCCTCAGCATGGCCGGCACGGTCGGCAGCGGCGAGGGCGTCACGATCACGCCGACGGTCATGATGGGCGACTACCTCGACTTCGTCGCCCAGCTCCTGCTCGGCTTCGGGATCATCTTCGAGATCCCGCTGATCGTGCTGTTTCTCTCCATCGCCGGGGTCGTCAACTACCTCCAGCTCATCCTCTTCGGCCGCTGGTTCGTGCTCGTCGCCTTCATCGTGGCCGCCCTCCTGACGCCGCCGGAGCTCACCAGCCAGCTCGTCATGGCCGTGCCGATGTGCCTGCTCTACGTGCTCTCGATCGGCCTCGCGTACGTCTTCGGCAGGCCGCCGACCGAGGCGCAGCGCGAGGCGTACAAGAAGCGAAAAGAGACGGAAGTCACCAAGGGCTGACGCCCAGCGCGGCGGCTGACGCCCAGCGCGGCGGCCGACGCCCAGCGCGGCGGCCGACGCCCAGCGCGGCGGCCGACGCCCAGCGCGGCGGCCGACGCCCAGCGCGGCGGCCGACGCCCAGCGCGGCGGCCGACGCCCAGCGCGGCGCCGGCCCCCCAGGCGAGGCGGCTCAGGTCGCGGGCGCCGCCGCCGCGGCCGCCGCCTTGCGGCTCCGCGCCACGTGCAGCGCCACCGCGGCGCCGGCCATCGCGAGCCCGATGAGCTGCGACGTGGACAGGCCGAGCAGGCCGCCGCGGTCGTCGGCGCGCGCGAACTCGAGCAGGAAGCGGCCGAGCGCGTACAGGCCGAGGAACGTCACGAAGACCTGCCCGTCGTACCGCTTCCGCCCGTGCACGTAGAGCAGGCAGAACGCCGCGATCGCGAACGACATGGCCGACTCGTAGATCTGCGTCGGGTGCACCGGGTGCGACGGCATGCGCGCGCTCGCGAGCTCGTGCAGCTTGAACTGCGCTTCGCTGGCGGGGCTGTTCGGCGGGAACGAGAGCCCGAACGCCCCGTCCGTGCGCAGGCCGAAGCAGCAGCCGGCGAGCAGGCAGCCCATCCGGCCGAACCCGAGGCCCAGCGGCACCGCGAAGCCCGCCATGTCCGCCGCCTTCCAGAACGGGAACCGATCGCGCTTGAGCAGCCAGTACGCCGCCGCCGACGCGCCGATGAAGCCGCCGTAGTACGTGAGCCCGCCGGCCCAGAACTTCGCCCACGCCAGGCAGTCGCGCTCCGTCGGGTGACAGACCCCCTTCGCGGCGTCCCAGACGCCGTGGTAGCGCGGCTCGCAGAGCGCCTGCTCCACCTTCCAGTCGACCTGCGACGGATCGGTGCAGAGGTGCACGTAATCCCAGAAGTACCCGTCGGCGATGACGTGCAGGAGCCGGCCGCCGACGACGCCCGCGAGCAGGCAGGCGAGCCCCAGGTCGACGATCACGTCCGGGTCCTCGCCGATGCGCCGCGCCCAGAGCGCGCCGAGCGCCGTCGCGAACAGGAAGCCGGTCAGGAGCAGCAGGAAGTAGGCAGGGAACGCGACGTCGAGCAGGCGGAACAGCTCGGGGCGCATGGTCAGCCCGCGGACGCCTTCGCCCCGGGCGCGCCGAGCTCGGCGCGGCGCGGCGCGAACATGTCGATCGCCATCAGCCCGACGCCCACGACGATCGCGATGTCGGCCACGTTGAACGTCGGCCACACGAACGTCGGCGTGAACCGGACCTGGATGAAGTCGATCACGTACCCGTAACGGACCCGGTCGACGAGGTTCCCGAGCGCGCCGCCGAGCACGAACGGCAGCCCCCACTTGAGCGCGATCTGCGAGGGGTGCAGCTTGCGGAACAGCGAGACGATGAAGACGATCGCCGCGAGCGACACGATCAGGAAGAACGGCCGGCGGATCGCCTCGCTCTCGTCGCCGAGGATGCCCCACGCCCCGCCGTGGTTCTTCGCGTAGACCAGGTTCAGGTGGTCCTTGATCACCTCGATCTTCCGCAGCGCGAGCGGCCGCACCCCGTCGGCGAGATCCGTGAGCGGCCGCGGTTCCAGCCGGTCCTTGGCCCACCACTTGGTGCCGAGATCGGCGGCCAACGTGATCAGCGCGACGGCGAGCAGGAACCCGTACGCCGGGCGATGGGCGGGCGCCGCCGGCGCGACCACCTCGTCGGCGTCGTCCTCCGGCGAGGCGGCGCGCCCCCCGTCGTCGCGGGGAGCCGGCGGCTCACCGTCCGGCGACGGCACGGGCGCGGAGCGGTTCGGCTCCGCGCCTTCGCCCTTCGTGTCAACGTCAGCATCTCGCGGCGTTGCGTCTTCGGTCATGCGGAACGCGTTCCTCTACGACAAACCGAGCGCTCCCGCAAAGGCTTCCCTCCGCGGGCGCGCAGCCCTCTGATCATCTCCAGGTTCCGGGAGCGGCCCCACCTCGGGGCGCGCGGCCCACTCCTGCCCGTCAGCTCGCCGGCGGAGCAGGCGGCGCCTCCGTCGAGAGCGGCGAGGACGCGGCGTCGCCGCCGGCCGGATCCGCCGATGCGCCCTGAGGGGACGTCGCGGGCGCGTTGCGGGCGGAGCCGATCATGTCGATCGACATCAGGATGACCCCGGCGACGATCGCGATGTCGGCGACGTTGAACGTGGGCCAGTGGAGCTCCTGGCCGCCGCGGGTGATGTACACGTCGATGAAGTCGATGACCCAGCCGTAACGGATCCGGTCGACCAGGTTGCCCATCGCGCCGCCGAGCGAGAGGGCGAGCCCCCACTTCATCGCGGTCTGGTCCCTGTGGACGCGCCGGTAGATCGAGAAGATGAAGACCATCGCCGCGGCGGAGACGAACAGGAAGAACGGCCGCCGCAGGCCGTCCGGGAGGCCGCGCAAGAAGCTCCAGGCGCCGCCCGGGTTCTGCGCGAAGATCAGATCCAGGTGGCCAGGGATGACCGTGAAGATCTTCGCGCCCGACCGCTTCATGTCGAAGCCGGCGAGGTTCGCGTGCGCCCACGCCTTCGTCGCCAGATCGGCGGCGCACGAGGCGAGCGCCACGACCGCCATGAACGTGATCGAGGCCCGCTCGCCCGGGGGAAGCTCGTCCGGCAGGTGCGCGACGGACGACCCGCGCGGTGCATCGGAGGACATCTCCTCGCTTCTACGCGATGGCGCAGCCCGGGGCAAACGACCTCTGGCGCGGCAGCGGGCGGCGGCGGGCGCCCTCGTCCGTTCGTCCGACGCGGCCTGCCGCCCGCCGCCGCGCCACGCCGCCCGGGGCCGCTCACCGCCGGTTCACGACCAGCGGCGGACGCTCCGCGTCACGCGGTCGCTCCGGCGTCTTCGCCTGCCGACCGGGCCGCGGGGAGCGGGGATCCTCCGGAGGCCGAGGGTCTCGCGCCCGGCCGGCCTCGCTCGAGGCTCCGGGGTCCTCGGAGCGCTCCGCCTCGCGCCGCAGGAGCTCCGCCTCCCCCCGCTTGCGCAGCGCGAGGTGCACCTCGCCGTACGCCTGGAGCGCGGCGCCGCGCTGCCGCTCCGCGGCCGCCGTCTTCCCGAGCGACTCCGCGAGCTGCGCCCTGCGCTCCGCGACGTAGGCGAGATCCCTCGCCTCGATCGACCCGAGCGCCCCGGTGAGGGCGCGCTCGGCGCGCTCGAGCGCGTCGCGGGCGCTGCGCAGATCCGCGGGAGCGAGCTCCGCCGCGGCGCTCGTCCGGGCGCGCTCGTAGCTCTTCCTCGCGCTGACGAGCTCCGCTGGCGGCGGAGCGCTCGCGCACCCCGAGAGCCCGCCGAGGAGCAGCATGGCCATCGTCCACTGATCGCATCGCATGACTCCGCACCTCCTTCCGCGAGCCCGCTACCGGAGCCGGTGCTGGATGGCCTCGACCTCCGCGAGCGCCTCGTGCGCGAGGGCCTCGGCCCGCGCCTCGCGCGCGTAGGCCAGCGCGAGCTCCGCGTCCGCCTGCGCGCGCATGAGCATGCGCTGCGCGCGCTCGCCCGCGCCCTCGGCCGAGAGCCTCCTCGCCCGCTGCACCTGCTCCCGCGCCAGGCGGAGGTGGGCGTCCGCGCGCGGGATCGCCTCGGCCCCCACCTCCTCGGCGGCCCGGATCGACGCCTGCGACGCGCTGAACCGCTCGCTGAAGGCCGGCGCGCGCGCGGCGCACCCCGCCGCCGACGCGCACACGAGCGTCACGATCACTGCCTCTCTCATAGCTGCACACCTCGTGGCCTACCCCGGCGGCGATCGGCCGAGGCAGGCGGGTCAAAGAGCGGATGGTGGTCTCGACGCCGGCGCTCCGGCGCCGAGCCGCCTCGACCTTGAGGCAACGGGCACACCAGCGCCGCCCGCGACCGGGCCGCGCCCTGCCCCGCGTACGCGGCGAGCCGGCCGCGGTCCGTCGACGCACCAGCGAAAGCAGCGACGCTGGGCCCCCGGCGCACGCGCCGTATCCACGCTGCCCAGCCGTCGCGCGTGTTGCGCGCAAACGCGCCACGCAGCGGTCGCTCGATCGGCGCGCGGCGCGAGCAGGCTTGAGCCGCGCCCCTGCCCGATCCGGTTGAGCGACACGGCGCATCTGTTTAGTATGCCGCTGTCATGCCGTCGCCCCCCTGGAAGATCGAGACCGGCGTCGAGACGGTCATCGCGTCGTGGCTCGCCTCCGGCTACGTGCGCCCCTGTTTCACGGCCGATCGCGAGCTGCCGCCGGCCGAGGCGCGCACGAGCCCCATGCCCGCGACGCTCTCCCCGGCGCTCCGCGGCGCGCTGGAGCGGCGCGGAATCAGCCGGCTGTACGAGCACCAGGCCCGGGCCTTCACGGCGGCGCGCGCGGGCGGCGCGGCGGCGCCGGACCGGGCGGGGCGGCACGTGGTCGTCGCGACGCCCACGGCGAGCGGCAAGAGCCTCTGCTTTCACCTGCCGGTGCTCGACGCGCTGGCCGAGGGCGCCGCGTCGGGCCAGGGCGGCAGCGCGATCTACCTGTACCCGACCAAGGCCCTCGCCCGGGATCAGGAGGCCGGCCTGCACGCGCTCATCCGCGAGGCGGGGCTCACGATCCCGGCGATCGTCTACGACGGGGACACGCCGGGCGACGCGCGGCGGGCGGCGCGCGAGCGCAGCCCCATCGTGATGACCAACCCCGACATGCTCCACGCGGGCATCCTGCCGCACCACGCGCACTGGGCGCGGACGTTCCAGCGCCTGCGCTACGTCGTGCTGGATGAGCTCCACACCTACCGGGGCGTGTTCGGCTCCCACGTCGCCCACGTGCTCGCGCGGCTGCGCCGCGTCGCCGCCTTCCACGGCTCGAGCCCCACCTTCCTCTGCGCGACGGCGACGATCGGCAACCCGCGGGCGCACGCGGCGCGGCTGCTCGGCGTGGCCGAGGACGAGATCGAGCTCATCGACGAGTCGGGCGCCCCGCGCGGGCCGCGGCGCTTCTTCCTCTACAACCCGCCCGTGGTGAACGCGGAGCTCGGGGTGCGCGCCAGCACCCTGAAGAGCGCCGTGCGCCTCGCCGGGGATCTCGCGCGCGCCCGCGTCCCGACGCTGGTGTTCGGCCAGTCGCGCAACTCGGTCGAGATCATGCTGAAGTACCTGCGCGAGGGCGTCGGCAAGGAGATCGGGGCGGAGGACGCGATCATGGCCTACCGCGGCGGCTACCTGCCCGAGACGCGCCGCCGGGTCGAGCGGGGGCTCCGGGAGGGCGAGATCCTCTGCGTCGTGGCCACGAACGCGCTCGAGCTCGGCATCGACGTCGGCGAGCTCGACGCGGTGATCTGCGCCGGCTACCCCGGGTCGGTCGCCGAGACGTGGCAGCGCTTCGGCCGCGCGGGCCGGCGCGGCAAGACGAGCATCGCCGTCCTGTGCGCGACCAGCGCGGCGCTCGATCAGTACCTCGCGAGGAACCCCGACTACCTGCTCGAGCGCGCGGCCGAGTCGGCCCGGATCGATCCGCAGAACACCGAGATCCTCGTGCAGCACCTCAAGTGCGCCGCGTTCGAGCTGCCGTTCCTCAAGGGGGAGCCCTACGCGGCGATGCCGCCGGACGACACCGTGGCGGCGCTCCGCTTCCTCCAGGACAACGGGGTCGTGCACGAGTCGAACGACCGCTTCCACTGGGCGACCGACGCCTATCCGGCCAACCACGTGAGCTTGCGCTCGGTGGGGTGGGACAACTTCGTCATCATCGACAAGGCCCTGGGCAAGACGCTCGCGGAGCTCGACTGGCGCGCCGCGCCGACGATGCTCCACGAGCAGGCCATCTACCAGCACGACGGCGAGCAGTACCAGGTCGAGCGGCTCGACTACGAGAACCACAAGGCCTTCGTGACGAAGGTCGTCCCCGACTACTTCACGACCGCCCTCACCCACCGCAAGGTGAGCATCCTCGACGAGAGCGCGACGGCCCCGCTCGGCCGGGCGACCGCGGCGCTCGGCGAGGTGAGCATCGTCGAGAAGGTGGTGGGGTACAAGAAGATCAAGTTCTACACCCACGAGAACACGGGTTACGGCGACGTGCGATTGCCGGATATCCAGATGCACACGACCTCGTTCTGGCTCACGGTGCCCGAGCCGCTCTGCGAGGAGCTCGGCCTCGGCCGCGCGACCGCCATCGACGGGCTGCGCGGGATCGCGAGGGCGCTGGAGACGGTCGCGACGCTCTCCTTGATGTGCGATCCGCGCGATATCGGCCAGACGCTCGAGGACGGGAGCGAGGCCCGGGCGCCGAGCGCCCCGCCCGGGGCCGAGGTGGCCGGGATGTTCGATCCGACGCTGTTCCTGTTCGACAACGTCCCCGGCGGGGTCGGGCTCGCCGAGCGCATCTACGAGCAGCGCGAGGAGCTCCTCGCGCGGACCCGGCAGCTCATCGCGGGCTGCGGGTGCGACAGCGCGGGCTGTCCGCTGTGCGTCGGCGCCACGGAGACGGTGGACGGGCTCCGCAGGCGCGCGGCGCTCCGCCTGCTGGAGCTCCTGCTGCACCAGGCGTGAGCCCAGCCTCGCCGCGTGGCGCAGGGCGAGAGGGCTAGTCGCGCTTCACGGCGAAGCCGGCGAACGCCTGCATCACGGGCATCAGCTCCAGGCGGTTCACGTTGACGTGCTCCGGGAGCGTCGCGCACCAGACGACCGCCTCGGCCACGTCCTCGGCCGAGAGCGGCTTCACCCCCTCGTACACGGCGGCGGCCCGGTCCCGGTCGCCCTTGAAGCGCACCAGCGAGAACTCCGTCTCTGCCAGGCCAGGCTCGATGTCGGTGACGCGCACCCGGCTGCCGAGGAGGTCCGCGCGCAGGTTCAGCGAGAGCTGGGCCACGAACGCCTTGCACGCGCCGTAAACGTTGCTCCCGGGATACGGCGTCTCGGCCGCCACCGAGCCGATGTTGATGATGTGCCCCCGGTCGCGCGCCACCATGCCAGGCAAGATGGCCCGGGTGCAGTGGAGCAACCCCTTGACGTTGGTGTCGACCATCTGCTCCCAGTCGTCGGGGTCCGCCTCGTGCGCCGGCGAGAGGCCGATCGCGCCGCCCGCGTTGTTGACCAGCACCGACACGTCGGAGAGCTCCGGCGGGAGCTCGGCGACCGCCCGGTCCACCGCGCCGCGGTCGCGGACGTCCAGCCGCACGAGGTGGATCGCCGCCGCCCGCGCGCGCCCGCCGGCCGGCGAGCCCGCGCCGCCGCCCGAGAGCTCGGCGGCGAGCGCCTCCAGGCGCTCGTAGCGGCGCGCGGCGAGGATCAGGCGGGCGCCCAGGCCGGCGAAGCGACGGGCGATCGCGGCGCCGAACCCGGCGGAGGCGCCGGTGATGAAGACGACCGGAGGCGGATCGGTCTGGGCGGCATGCGTCATGGTGCGCGGCCTTGTACCAGACCGACGCGGGTCCAGCGACCCCCGGAGGCCCGCGCGACATTCGCCCCGGACGGGACCGAGGCCTTACGTGTGCGCAGCAAGTACGGCAGGCACCGCCGGGATGGCGAAGGAGCATGGCCACCCCGGGTTGATTTCTACAATCGACCTCACCGCACCGCGGCGGTCGAGCACGGTCGCCCCTTTACCCGGCCCCTCGGTGCCCTTTAGAGTCGGAGCATCGTGGAGCGCGCGCCATCGAGGGGGGCTGTGCTGGGGCGTTATGCCATCGGACCGCGGATGGCGCGCGGCGGGATGGGGGAGGTGTTCCGCGCCGCCGCGCTCGGGCCGGATGGCACGGAGCTCCCGGTCGCCATCAAGCGAATCGTCCCCATGCACGCCGGCCGCGACGCGCTCAAGGAGCTGTTCATCGCCGAGGCCAGCATGATGACGCGGCTCGTGCACCCCAACCTCGTCGAGGTGCTCGACTTCGGCATCGACGATGGAGGCGATTTTTACCTCGTGCTCGAGCTCGTCTCCGGGACGGATCTCGGGCGGCTCTGCAGGTGGATCTGGGCGCGCGGGGAGGCCGTCCCGGTGCCGGTCGCGCTGTTCGTGGCGTCCGAGGTGCTCAAGGGGCTGGGCTACGCGCATGAACGATCGGCCGCCGAGGGGCAGCTCCTCGTGCATCGCGACGTGAGCCCGGGGAACGTGCTCGTCTCGCTCGGCGGCGCGGTGAAGGTCGTGGACTTCGGGGTGGCGATCGCCACGCCGGGCGAGGCGGGCGACGCCGCGAGGCGCGATCTCGTCGGCAAGCCCAGCTACATGCCGCCCGAGCAGTTCGACGGGGAGCGGGTCGACGCCCGCGCCGATCTGTTCGCCCTGGGGGTCGTCCTGTTCCAGATGCTCACCGGCGCGCGGCCGTTCGCCGGGACCAGCGCCACCGCGCGGATGGCGGCGGCGCGCGAGGGGCACCTCCAGCGGGCCAGCGAGCTGCGCCCCGAGGTGAGCCCTGCGCTCGAGGCGGTGCTCGCGCGCGCGCTCGCGCCCCGCCGGGAGGACCGCTTCCCCGACGCCCGCGCGATGCTGGGGGCGATCGAGGCGCTGCGCGACGCCGGCCACGCGATCGGCGCGCCGGCGGACCTCGCGGCCCTCGTGACCGCGGCGCTGAAGGACCCGCCCGAGTCGCGCCAGGCAGGCCACCCCTCGTCCGAGGTGCCGTCCGCGCTGCCCGAGGACGACGACCTGGAAGGGCGCGAGCTGACGCGCGCCGGCGCGGCGAGCCCCTTCACCCTGCGCGTGACGGGGCGGCCCGGCGCGCTGTCGCCGCTGGCCGCCGACGAGGCGGAGCCGCTCGACGGGCCCGACGCGGCGTTCACCGAGCCGCCGAGCGCCTCGCCGAGCAGCGGGTTCCACGCGGTGGGCCCGGCATCGACGGACGAGGGCACGCTCGATCCGCTCCTGGGTCCGGCCGTGAAGGCGGCCACCTCCACGACGGAGCGGTCGCGGGACGAGCTCCGTTCGCCGTCGGCAGCGCCCGGCGCCGTCGTGTCGGCGGCCGGGGCGGGGCGGCAGCGCCTGCTGGCGGCGGCGATCGCCTGCGCCGCGCTGGCGGGGATCACCGTGGCCAGCGTGCGCGTCGCCAGGGGCCGGATGGGCGCTGCGCCCCCCGCGGCGGCGATGCGCGCCGCGTCCGTGGCGCGGCCGGGGCTGGCCGCCGCGGCGCGCGCAGCGCTGTTGCCTTCGCGGAGGGCGGCCCCTCTCGCGAGCTCCGCCACGCCCACCGCGCCTGCCACGCCCACCGCACCTGCCACGCCCACCGCACCTGCCACGCCCACCGCGTCTGCCACGCCCACCGCGTCTGACACGCCCGCTGCGCCTGCCGCGCCCGCTCCGGCCGATCCGTGACGCCCGGCGCTCGCCGATCGCGGACGCCCGCGGACGCGACCGGCTTGCGGCCCCCTGCCCGCTCGGTTAGCAGCGAAGCGTGCGACACCGTCACCTTCTCTTCGCCCTTGCCCTCACCTCGCTGGCCGGCTGCGGCGCCGCGCCCCCCTCGGCGCCGCCTGGTCCGGCTGCCGCGCCTGCCGCTGCCTCGTCGGCTGCGCCGCCCGCCGCGGCCCCGGCGCCGGGTGAAGCGAGCGGCCCCGGCCCGGCCGAGGCGAACGGCGCGGCGCCCTCCGGGGCCACCTCGGTCGATGTGCCCGCTGCCCTCCGCGCCGTCGTGGACGCGGCGGACCGGACGGAGGCCGATCGGGCGCTCGATCCCGGGCGCAAGCCTGCGGAGACCCTCGCCTTCTTCGGCATCCAGCCGGGCATGAAGGTCGCGGAGCTCATGGCCGGGGGCGGCTACACGGCCGAGCTCCTGGCGCGGACGGTCGGGCCGACGGGGGTCGTCTATGCGCAGAACAACCGCTTCGTCCTCGAGCGCTTCGCCGAGAAGCCGTGGAGCGAGCGGCTCAAGAAGCCCGTGATGAAGCCGGTGGTCCGGCTCGACCGCGAGATCGACGACCCCTTGCCGCCCGAGGCGCGGGATCTGGATGCGGTGTTCCTCATCCTCTTCTACCACGACACGGTGTGGCTGGAGACGGACCGGGCCGCGATGAACCGCGCCATCTTCCGCGCGCTCAAGCCCGGCGGCGTGTTCGCGGTCATCGATCACAGCGGGCGCGACGGGACGGGCATCACCGAGGTGAAGACGCTCCACCGCATCGAGGAGAAGGTGGTGCGCGAGGAGGTCGAGCGGGCCGGCTTCCGGCTCGCGGCCGAGGCGAGCTTCCTCCGCGTCCCCTCGGACACGCGCGACTGGAACGCCGCCCCCATGGCGGCCGGCGACAAGCGGGGCATGAGCGATCGCTTCGTCCTGAAGTTCGTCAAGCCCGGGGGCTGAGCGGGTGGTGGTCACGTTTGGGGTGCGGGGCCAGCGTTCCGGCGGGCCCCTTTTGTGGCCCGCCTGCGCTCCAGCCCCGCCGGTGAGCACCCCAAACGTGACCACCACCGCGGAGCGACGGCGCGCCCCGCGCCCTTCGGGCGGCGATCACCCGTCGGACAGGTCGGAGCGGACGCAGCGCACGAGCCGCGGATCGCGGAGCGAGGCGCTCAGCGAGGCGCCGTTCGAGAAGTTGACGAGGAGCGCCTTGTCGGCGCTCTCGAGGGCGGGCGTCGACGACCAGAACACGCCGGGCTCCGCGCCCGGGAACGCCTCCGGATCGATCGCCGGCCCCGACCGCGCGTCGTCGACGAGCGTGAGCAGCTCCTTCGCGCTGGGGAGCCGCCAGTCGGTCCGGCCGGCGAGCTCGAGCTCCTCGCAGTGCGCGAGCGCGTCGCTCCAGGAGAACTTGGAGAGCGCGGCCTGGCGCTGCCAGACGAGCCCTGTGGAGAGGTCCAGCACCCAGCTCTCGGCGACCGACAGCTCGACCGGCGCGAGCTTGCTCTCGCCCCCGACGCACAGCGCCCGGGCCCTGGTCGCCTCGATCTTGTCGAGGTACCCGAGCGACGCGTTGCTGGCGAGCACGCCCCAGGCACGGGAGTCGTCGTCGGCGACGTCGGTGGCGGACCAGTAGAAGCCGTCCTGGTAGGGCGTCACGATGTCCGGGAAAGCGGCGGTATGGCCGAAATCCATGAGGGAGACGAGCTCGCGCCGCGTGGGGAGGCGCCAGTCGTCGCGGCCGCCGAGGCGGCTGGCGGCGATCGCCTCGCAGTGCTGCAGGGCGCCCGCCATGTGGAACGAGCCGTCCTCGGCCGCTTTCTCCCACACGAGCCCGGTCACCGAGTCGGTCACGACGCCGTTGCCTTCTTCGTAGGAGGGGACGGTGATGAGGTAATTGCCGTCCTGTCCGAAGAGGGGCTCCGACGGGCGGGGGCACGCCTCCACCACGGTCGTACCGTTCGAGCAGCGCCTCGTCATCGAGTCCGGCCACGTCACCGGGACCGCCGGTGGTCCGCCGCCCTCCCCGCCCCCGGTGCCGCCCCCGCCGATCGGCTCGCCGCCGCCCGCGCCGCTGCCGCCGCTGCCGCTGCCACCGTGGCCGCCGCCGCCGTGGCCGCCGGGCCCCCCGCCGGAGCCGCCGCCGACCTGGAAGGGGTCACCAACACATCCGGCGAGCCCGGCGGACTCCAGGAGCAGCACGGCCATCAAGCAAGTGATGCGGAGGGCGTAAGGGGTCTCGTTCGGCATGGGCAGGCAGCAGCGTCGGTTGGGAAGGATCCGGGCGCGCAGCCTATCATCCGCCGGGGCGCGGCGGTCGATTTCCTCGCGAACGAGCCGCGTCCCGCAGGTTTTCATCGCGCGGGCGGGTGGTGCTGCACGTCACCACCCGCAGGCGCTCCGGCCCCTCCGCGACGGCCCCGGGACGAACCTGGGGGACGCAGTGTACTAGGGAGTCGTGTAGTCGACGTTCACCGTGTACGTGCTGTCCGAGTACCCGTGCACGAGGAGGAAAGCCTCGGACGCGCCGTCCGGGACCGTCAGATCGCACGCCTCGTCCGCGCCGTCGAGGTAGGGGCGGCAGTCGAACGCGCTCAGCGTCGGCGCCTCGCCGAACCGCACGTAGAGATCGGGATCCCCGCTGCCGCTCATCACGGCCCGGAAGGGCGTGCCGGGGACGACCGCGATCGGCCCGTGGGACGCCTCGTTTCGCCGCGCGATCGAGCCATCGAAGCTCGTCGACGTCTTGGTGCCCTCGCCGCCGCCCGTCCCCGGCGCGGAGTAGCTCACCTCGACCTCGTAGGTCGCGGCCGTGTAGCCGTGCACCTTGATGAAGGCCCGCGTCTCGCCCTCGGGCACCTCGAGCGTGCAGGTCTCGTTCGCGCCGCTCAGGTAGGGCCGGCAGTCGAACGACCTCGAGGTCGGCGCGGCGCCGAACTTCACGAAGAGATCGGGATCTCCGGTCCCGCTCATCACCACGGTGAAGGTCGTCCCGGGCACGACCTCGAACCCTTCCTCGGGCCCGACCGTGTTGGCCACCCCACGCGCGACCTGGCCGCTGAAGGACTCGGTGATCGGCTCCCCGTCGCCGCCGCCACCGCCGCCGCCGCCACCGCCGCCGCCACCACCGCCGCCGGCGGGACCACCGTAGAGCGACTGAATGCCGTCGATGTCCTTCTGCGTGAGGTTGAGCGTGCTGTCGCCGGTCCCGTTGCACTGGGGATAATGCATCACGGAAGCGCCGTCGTAGGAGGTGAGGGCACGCCAGTTGTTGTCCTCGAAGCAGGCGCCGGACTCGGGCCGGGTGTGCTCGTGCCGGAAGCCGAGGGTGTGGCCGAGCTCGTGGCGGAGGATGCCCGTCAGCGTCGGCCGGGTGCTGCCGAAGGCGGTCCTGTCGATCAGCACGTTCCGCGTCGACCTCGACTGACCGGGGAAGAAGGCGCGCGCCAGGTACTGGCCGCCCGTGTTCACGGGGTTCACGTCGAACAGCACGCTGCTCGTGCTCGACGTGCAGTTGCCATCCGCGGAGTCCACGTGGATGAAGTCGACGTCGGCGACCTCCTCCCACGCCTGGACCGCCTCCGTCATCGCGGCGACGACCGCCTCGTAGTTCTGCCCGAACCTCGTGCTCACGCAGTAGGTGAGGTTGTGCCGCTGCTCGGTCGTCCAGACGATGTCGCTCCCCCCCGACTGGTTGACGATCAGCGCACCATCGCGCACATGCGTCTCCCAGAACTCGCGTAGATGCTTGACATCCACGACCGGGGTGTCCCCGTTAACAATGTAGACGCCTGTGTCAGCCTCGCGGAATACCGTCCGCTCGAAGTGGTCAAATCCCAACTGATTCGTACCGATCGCTTCGGTGGCCGTGTCGTCGACGTCTGCCGAGCAGCCAGCCGCGACAGCGGCAATACCAGCGACCACCACTGCGAGCTTACGGGTGACCACACTGCTCTCGTGCGGCTTTGTAGGATGCATTTGAAGCTCCTTTCCGGGGAGGCGAATCACGCTGTCCAAGCGAACTCGTTGGAGACCCAAATGCCTTAACCCGATTTGACCGGCAGTCGGATAGCCAAATCTGACCGGCGTTCAGAAAAAGGGTTCCGGGATGTAAAAAATTTCGAAATGGCCGCAACGAGTTACCCCGTGGCAAGAAAATTCCCGCTACACGCGAAGAGGAGAGATCCCATCGGACAGACACACTGGAAAATCACACCTCTTGAGTTCTGGCGACGCGCACTTGCACGTCGTCAGGCGTCGGGATCCTCCTTCCCGCGTTGCGCGGATGAAAGCCGCGGCGCGCACCCGTGCAACGCGACGCCCGCGATCGCGCGACGACGACGACGGCGGCGCGGCCGCAAAGAAGGCGCAGGGACGGCCGCAAAGAAGGCGCGGGCGTTGCCCTAGCGCACGCGCAGGAACGCCCTGAAAACAGGCGCGGGGACGGCCGCAGCGCGCGCCCGCGCGCCACCGCGATCGACGAGCAGCTGCAACGGCGATGCAGCACGCCGGGGCGCCGCGCGAGGGCGGCGCCGGCCGGATGACCCGCGTTCAGATCGTGAGCGTCTCGCGGTGCTCGCCCCAGATCGCGCGCAGCACGTCGCTGATCTCGCCGACGGTCGCGCCCGACCTCACGGCGTCGAGGATGGGCGGCATCAGGTTCGCCTCGCCGCGCGCCGCGGCGTCGACGCGCGCGAGCGCCTCCGATCGCGCGGGGCCGTCGTGCGCCGCGCGGAAGGCGCGCGTGCGCGCGATCTGGTCGCGCTCCAGGGCCGGATCGACGCGCGTCACCGGGACGGGCGGCGCGTCGGACACGAACTCGTTCTGCCCGACGATCACGCGGCGCCGCTCCTCGATGTCGAGCTGGTAGCGGTAGGCCGTCGCCTGGATCTCGCGCTGCACGTAGCCCTGCTCGATGGCGGCCACCATCCCGCCGAGATCGTCGATGCGGCGGATGTACGCGTAGGCCGCCTCCTCGAGGCGCTTCGTGAGCGCCTCGACCGCGTAGCTGCCGCCGAGCGCGTCGACGAAGTCGGCGACGCCCGACTCGTGCGCGATCACCTGCTGCGTGCGCAGCGCCAGCGTCGCCGCCGCCTCCGTGGGCAGGCCGAGCGCCTCGTCGAAGCCGTTCGTGTGCAGCGACTGGCAGCCGCCGAGCACCGCGGCGAGCGCCTGCACCGTGACGCGCACCACGTTGACGAGCGGCTGCTGCGCCGTGAGCGTCATGCCCGCGGTCTGGCAGTGGAAGCGGAGGGCGCGCGCGCGATCGGTCCTGGCGCCGAAGCGCTCGCCCATGATCGTCGACCACATCCGCCGCGCGGCGCGGAACTTCGCGATCTCCTCGAGGAAGTTGTTGTGGCCGTTGAAGAAGAACGAGAGCTGCGCGCCGAAGCCGTCCACGTCGAGCCCGGCGCGGACGGCGTTCTCGACGTAGGCGACGCCGGCCGCGAGCGTGAACGCGATCTCCTGCGCCGCGTCGCACCCGGCCTCGCGCATGTGGTAGCCGCTGATCGAGATCGTGTTCCACTCCGGCACCTCGCGCTCGGCGAAGGCGAAGACGTCGCGGATCAGCCGGAGCGACGGCCCGGGCGGGTAGATGTACGTGCCGCGCGCGACGTACTCCTTCAGGATGTCGTTCTGGATCGTGCCGCGGAGCTTGCCGCGCGGGACCCCCTGCTCCTCGGCCACGGCGATGTAGAGCGCGAGCAGGATCGCCGCGGTCGCGTTGATGGTCATCGACGTCGAGACGCGATCGAGCGGCAGCCCTCGCAGCAGGGTGCGCATGTCGTCGATCGTGTCGATCGCGACGCCCACGCGCCCGACCTCGCCCAGCGCGCGCTCGTGATCCGAGTCGCGCCCCATCTGCGTCGGCAGATCGAACGCGACGGAGAGCCCGGTCTGGCCCTGCGAGAGCAGGTAGCGGTAGCGGGCGTTCGACTCGGCCGCCGTGCCGAACCCGGCGTACTGGCGCATCGTCCAGAGCCGCCCCCGGTACATGTTCGGCTGGACGCCCCGCGTGAACGGCGGCTGCCCCGGGAAGCCGAGATCGCGCGCCGGATCGACGCCGAGCGCCTCGAGCGTCGCGGCGTCGTAGAGGTCGTCGGCGTCGCGCGCGAGCTCGCCCGGGCCGCCGGCCAGCACGCCGGCGCGGCGCCGCGCCTTCTGCCTCGCTCCTTCGAGGCGCGCCTCGAAGCGGGCGCGCTCCTCGTCCCTCGGCTCGTGCTCATCGTTGCGGCTCATGGCGGCGCTCAGACCTCGCTCTCTCCCCGCGGCCCCTCGGCCCGGCGGGTCGGCCCTAGCGTGAACCGACCGGCGACGCTACCCGGCGCGCGCGGAGAGGATCCGGCTGAACGCCTCGCCCACGGCGCGCGCGAGCTCGTCCATCCTGCGCACGCCGCCCACGGGGTCGATGAGCCGGTCGGCGACGAGGATCATCGCGGGCCTGCCGACGACCTGGACGGCGACGGCGGCGACGTCGAGGCTCGGGTTGACCATGACGTCGAGCAGGGGCGCGTGGGTGGGCGTGCCCGGGATCGGCCCGACGTAGAGGTGGGTCGCCACGGCCGTGGCGAGGATGCTCGGCTGGTCCATCGGGAGGGTGAGCCGCCGCAGCGCCTCCTGCTCTCCGAACTCAGCGTTGCAGGCGAAGCCCCGGAATACGCCGCGATGCGCGGCGAAGATCGCGACGCGCCGCGCGAGCAGGCGCAGCCCGCGCAGCGCGAGCCGGACGACGTCGTCGCGCGTGTGGGCGAGGTACAGCGCGTCCTTGACGTCGCCCAGATCGAGGAAGGGCTGCGGCGGCGGCTCGTCGTCGTCGAGGTAGTCGGAGGGCTCCGGCTCGGGCGCGGGGGGCAGCGCCGGGAGGCGCCCCGAGCGCCGGCTCGACGGCGGCCCGCCGACCTCGGGACGCCCGCCGACCTCGGGATGCCCGCGGCGCGACGAGGGGGCCGGCCGCCGCCCGGCGCTGTCGGGCGCCGGATCGGGGTCCGGCGAGCTCTGCGGGAGGATCGCGGCGAGCAGCTTGAAGGCCGGAGAGATCTCCACGGGCGGCGGCGGGAAGGAGGCGACGGCGGGCCCGGCGTCCGGCGCGCGATCGCCCGCGCGCCCCGCCGCCCCGCGCGCGCCGGCGCCGCGCTCGGCCTCGAGGGGGCGGCGGGCGCCCGGCGGGGCGCCGCGCGCGCCGGGCGCCGCCTTCGTGTGGCGGAGCGGCAGGATCGGGTCCTCCAGCGAGGGGGGCGCGTCCGCCGGCGGGGCGCGGCGGACGCGCGCCGGGCCGCGGCGCCCCGAGGGGCCGCCCGGCGGCGCGTCGTGGGCGCCGGGCTCGTCGAAGGAGGGCACCGCGGCGCGCCGGATGAGCGGGATGGGCACCTCGTGCGAGGGCGGCGGCGGGATGGTCGACTGGGGCGCGCCGTGCGGGAACGCCGGGGTCGCCCGGCGCGGGCGGGCGGGCGCCTGCTCCCGCTCGTCGAGCTCGAGGGCGCGGATGGCCTCCTCGATGGCGGCGATGGGCGCGCGGAAGATGCGCACCGGCGCGCCGAGGTGGAAGCTGAGCTCGTCGGCGACGTGGCGATCGAGCGGATCGGCGGCCGCGACATCGACGGTGCCGGCGCCGGGATCGGTGCGGAAGGGGACGGCGCCGAGGCGGCGGCACATCGCGCGCGGCAGGCGCGCGACGAGCTCGCGGGCGCCGACGACCTGCCGCAGCGCGAGGCCGCCGCGGCGATCGAGCGCCTCCTCCAGGGCGCGCTCGCTGAGGGCGGCGCGGTCGATGAGGGCGCGCGGGAACGGGATGCCCCGCAGGACCGCCACGAAGAGGGCGGCCTCGACCTCGGCCTTGGAGACGGCGCCGGCGGAAATCAGGAGGCGGCCCAGGTCCAGTGACACTCGCCACACGATACCAGAACCGACCTGGGGAGAGGAGCGAGAGGCGAGGAGTCGTCAGCGGGAGAACTGAAACACCACCTCGCTCTGCCGCACGAGACCGAGGTGGTCGCGCGCGATCCTCTCCACGGCGGTCGGGTCGTCGCGGAGGCGCGCCACCTTGCCGCGGAGCGCCTCGATTTGCCGCCCCAGCTCGGCGTTCTCCTCCTCGACGTCGGCGAGCTCTCTCTCGAGCTCACGCAGGCGCGGCAGGCCCTGTGGCGAGAAGATCATGACCGGGGCGCCGA
Organism: Sorangium cellulosum; assembly: GCF_004135735.1. GTDB lineage: Bacteria > Myxococcota_A > Polyangia > Polyangiales > Polyangiaceae > Sorangium > Sorangium cellulosum_F. The sequence continues at coordinate 4,771,405 of NZ_CP012670.1, forward strand.
CGACCGCGACGACCAGCACCGCGATGGGGAGCGTCCGCTCCAGGAAATGCGCTATTCGACGCACGAGCATCCGCTCGCACACAACCCGCGATCTTGTCAACTATCCTCCAGGGATCGCGCGGCTCCGCGTCACCTCGCGTCCCGTCTCGGATGGATATCCAGCGATCGCGACCGGCGCGCGCGCCGGCGAAAGGCCGCCTCGTTCGTCCTCATCGCGCCGTGGCGCCGGCGAGCGCCGAGGGCCGCCGGAGGTCGCGTGGCGCCATCCGCTTCGCTAGCATGACGATCGCCCCGCCGTCCGGCAGGCCCGCAGCGCACACGCCAGCCCGAGGGGGGGCGGCCCGAGGGAGACCCATGTCCATGGATATCGTCCGAGGCGAGCTCGAGCGCCTCTTCTCGCTGGATGAGATGGTGGCCCTGTCGTCCGACCTCCTCGGGTTCACCCCGGCCGAAGTCGGCGGCAGCGCCTCCAAGGCCTCTTTTGCGCGCGCCCTCACGGACCATTGTGTCGCGCTCGACGCCATCGAGGCCTTGATCGACGCCATCATCGCCTCACGCGCCGAGGTCGACACGCGCGTACGTGCCCTGAGCGCCCGAGGGCTCCGGCTCCCCGAAGCGCTCGCGGTCGGTGAGACGTTCGGCGATTACACCATCACGCGAACAATTGGGGAAGGCCCCCGGGGCCTGGTCTACGAGGCGACCCGGGGAGGCGAGCCGCGGACGCTCAAGGTGCTCCGGCGCGAGGCGACCCGGGATGGCCGTGCGGTGCGCAGGTTCCTCACCCACGTCCGCCTGGCCGCGCGCGTGCGCCACGAGAGCCTGGCGAGCGGCGTCGAGGCAGGGCTCGTCGGCGGCCGGGCGTTCGTCGCGTACGCGCCCGTCGACGGGCAGCCGCTCTCGGCGCGCGTCGCGCGCTCGGGTCCGCTCCACCTCAACGAGGCCAGGCCGCTGCTCCGCGGCATCCTGGGCGGGCTCGCCGCGCTCCACGAGCAGCGCCTCTTCCACGGCGCGCTCAAGCTGGAGAACGTCCTCGTCGCCCGCGGCGACGACGCGCAGCCGCGCCCTGTCCTCGTCGATGTCGGCGGCGACCGGCTCGGGGCCGGGTGGGAGAGCCCGGCGCTCGCCAGGACCGCGAGCCCCGAGCGGCTGCGGGGCGGGGACGTCGGCGCGGCGAGCGATCTCTACGCCTTCGGCGCGCTGCTCTTCGAGCTGCTCACCGGCGAGCCCGTGTTCCCGGGCGACACCGCGGTCGACGTCGCCCTCGCGCACCTCACCCAGGCGCCGCCCCTGCCGAGCACGGTCGCGCCGCGCGGGTGGGTGGGCAAGGACATCGACGCGCTCTGCGAGCGCCTGCTCGCGAAGTCGCCGGACGCGCGGCCGAGGGGGGCCCGCGCGGCGCTCGAGGCGCTCGAGCCGCCCGGCGAGCCGGGGCGGCGCGGCCCGGCCTCGGCGCTCGGCGAGCAGCGGCTGAACGACCTCATCGATCGGCTCGTCGCGAGCCCGACCGACGTGGACCTCGCGCTCTCGGTCGAGGCGGCCGTCGAGGAGGGGGCGGACCCGGGCCGGGTCGCCGAGGCGCTCGAGATGGCCGCCGACCAGATCGAGGCCCGCGCGGGCGAGGCCGGCGACCCGGCGGCCCAGGCGAAGAAGCTCCTGCTCTTCCGGGCCGCCCGCGTCCACGAGAAGGGGGAGCGCCACGACAGGGCGGAGGCCGTCTACCTGGCGCTCCTGGAGCTCGATCCGGGCGACGACATCGCCTTCGGCGCGCTCGAGGAGCTCAGGAGGTCGCTGGGGAAGCACGAGGAGCTCGTCGAGATGCTCCTCCAGCGGAGCGAGCGGGCCGGGAGCCCGGCGGAGCGCGCCCGGGCGCTGAACGCGATCGGGCACCTCTACGTGCGGGAGCTCGACGACAAGGATCAGGGCGTGTTCGCCCTCGCCCAGGCGCTCGCGCAGGACCCGGAGCAGGACGCGTACGCCGCCGATCTGGAGCGCGCGGCCGGCAGCGACATGAAGATCTGGGCCGAGGCGCTCCAGCTCCTGAGCCAGGCGGGCACCGACGCGGCCATGGCCGCCGAGCCGAGGATCGCGCTCTTCAACCGGCTCGGGCCGTGGTACGCGGACAGGCTCGCGCGGCCGGATCTCGGGCTGCCGTGCTTCCAGTTCGTGCTCGGGCTCGACCCGGCGAACGCGAGGGCGCTGGAGGGGCTCGCGGAGGTCTACCGCCGCGCCCAGCAGTGGCAGGAGCTCGGGGCGGTGCTGCTCTCGCGCGCCGATCGCTCCGCGACGCCCGGCGAGGCGCGCGACCTGCGCGCCGCGGCGGCCGAGCTCCTCGAGGCGAGGCTGAGCGAGCCGGGCCGCGCGCGCGACCTGTACGAGCAGATCTTCGCCGAGGATCCCGGGCACACGCGGGCGTTCGACGCGCTGCTCAGGATCTACCGGCGCCTCGAGGATCACGAGGGCTGCGCCCGGATCCTCGAGCGGCGCGCCGGGGCGCTGCGGGGCGAGGCGCGGGTCGACGCGATGTGCAAGCTCGCCGAGCTCTACGAGGACCGCCTCGGCGACCTCGACGAGGCGATGCGCCGCTACGAGGCGGCGCTCGAGCTCGATCCGACCAGCCTGACCGCCCTGCGCGGCCTCGATCGCATCTACGGCCGCACCGAGCGCACCAGGGAGCTGCTCGAGAACCTGGCGCGGCAGCTCGAGCTCAGCGCGACGCCGCGCCAGAAGATCGAGCTCTACCAGCGGATCGCCGGCCTCCACGACGAGGAGTTCCTCGACCACGCGAGGGCGGCCGAGGCGCTCGAGGCCATCCTCGAGATCGACGGGGCGCACGAGGGGTCGCTCGCGGCGCTCGGGCGGCATTATCGCGCCCTCGAGCGGTGGGAGGACGTGGTGCGCCTCTACGAGCGGCAGCTCGGCGTCGTGTCCGACGACGGGCGCCGCGAGGAGCTCCTGCTCGCGATGGGGCGGGTGCTGCTGGAGCAGATCGGCTCGCCGGAGCGCGCCCGCAAGGCGTACGAGCGGGTGCTCGCGATCGATCCGCACCACGCCGGCGCGCTCGAGTCGCTGGCGCACGTGCGGGCCGCGACCGGCGACGCGGCGGCGGCGCTCAGCGCGCTCGAGGCGCTCGCGGCGGCGGCCAGGACCGCGGGGAGCCGGGCCGAGCTCTGGATCCGCGCGGCCAGGCTGCTGGAGGAGCGGGGCGACCGGGACGGGGCGATCGAGCGCTACAAGATGGCCCTCGACGCGCAGCCGGAGAACGCGGGCGCGTCCTCGGCGCTGCGCGCTGCCTACCTCGCCCGGGGCGACGCGACGAGCGCCGTCGAGCTCATCGCGCGCGAGGCCGAGGCCGCGGAGGGCAACCTCGCCAAGGCCCGCCTCTACGGCGAGATGGCGCTCCTGCTCCGGGAGCGCCTGAAGGACGACGCGCGCGCCGAGGAGGCGGCGAGGCGGGCCGTCGACCTCGACCCGACCAGCACGCCGGGGCTCATGATCTCGGGCGATCTCGCGTTCGAGGCCGGCCGCTTCCTCGAGGCGGCGAGGCACTACGAGCCGCTGACGAGCCGGGCCGACGCCCTACCGAAGGAGCAGGGCCTGAGGGTGCTCTTCCGCTACATCGACGCGCTCGGCAAGGGCGGCGCGAGCGCCAGGGCGCTCGGCGCCGCGCAGGCGCTGCTCGCGCTCGCGCCGGACGACCCCGCGGCGATCGCGCGCGCCGGGAGGGTCCACCTCGACGCGGGCAAGGCGAGCGAGGCCGCGGCGCTCTACCGGGACGTCGCGGAGCGGCTCGGCGCCCGCCTGCCCGGGCCGGAGCGGGCCGAGGCCCTGCTCGGGCTCGGCGAGGCGAGGCTCGCCGCGGGCGACGCCGAGGGCGCGATCGGCCCGCTGACCGACGCCGCCGATCTCCTCCCGGAGTCCCCTGCCCCGCTCGCCCTGCTCTCCAGGGTCTTCGAGGCGCGGGGGGACTGGGAGGAGGTCGTGCGCCTCAAGCACCGGCGGCTCGACGTGGCGGTCGGCGAGGAGCGGAGCGCGCTCCTGCTCGAGATCGGCGACCTGCTCGCGACGCACCTGAAGGACCGGACGCGCGCCGCCAAGAGCTACGTGGCCGCGCTCGACGAGCGCCCGGACGACCGGAAGATCCTGACCAAGCTGATGCAGCTCTACAGCGAGGAGAAGGACTGGTCGAAGCTCATCGACGTCGTCCTCAAGCTCGCGGCCAAGATCGACGACCGGCCGCAGAAGGCGAAGTACCTGCACACCGCGGCGATCGTGAGCGCGCGGCAGCTCGGCGATCTGGGCCGGGCCGCCCGGTTCTACGACGAGGTGCTGGAGCTCGACCCGTCCCTCCCCCGCGCGCTCTCGGAGGCGATCGAGCTCCGCGCGCAGAGGGGCGACCACGAGGACGTGGAGCGCCTGCTCAAGCTCGATCTCGACCAGGCGACCGAGGAGAACGACACGGCGAGGATGCTCTCGACGTTCGACCGGCTGGGCGCGCTCTACAAGGACAGGCTCGGCTGGATGAGCGAGGCGATCGACGCCTACGAGGCGGCGCAGACGCTCGACCCGGACAACGACGAGCGGAACGCGCTCCTCGCGAGCCTCTACGCGAGCAACCCGGCGGAGTACCTGGACAAGGCGGTGGCCGCGCAGATTCCGATCCTGCGCCGCGACCCGTACCGGCCGGAGGCGTACCGGCTCCTGCGCAAGCTGTACACCGAGGCGAAGCGGGCCGACGCGGCGTTCTGCCTGTGCCAGGCGCTCTCTTGCCTGAGCGCCGCCGGGCCGGACGAGGAGCGCTTCTTCCGGCGCCTGCGCCCGGACACGGTCGCGGCGGCGCAGCGGCCGCTCGACGAGGAGGCGTGGGCGACCGCGCTCATCCACCCCGACACGGATCCGCTCCTGACCGCCGTCTTCCGCGTCATCGAGCCCGCCGTGCTGCGCAAGAACGGGCAGCCGCTGGAGGAGCTCGGCTACGAGGCCGCCTCCCCGATCGACCTCGCGCAGGACCCCTACCCGATGTCGCAGACGCTCTACTACGCCGCGGGCGCCCTCGGCATCGCGCCCCCGATCACGTTCCAGAACCCGAACGACGGCGGCGGCGTCTCGTTCCTTCACGCGCACGAGCCGGCGATCGTGCTCGGCGCCGCGGCGCTCCAGGTGGATCTGCCGACCCAGGCGGCCGCGTTCATCGCCGCCCGCCACCTCACCTACTACCGGCCGGGCATGTACCTCCGCCACCTGGTGCCGACCGGCACCGGCCTGCGCGCCTGGCTGTTCGCCGCCATCAAGCTCATCTCGCCCACGTTCCCGGTCACGAAGGAGCTGGAGGGGCCGGTGATGAACAACCTGTCGGTCTTGGAGCCCATGGTCGTCGGGCCGGCGCGCGATCAGCTGGCGAGCGCGGTGACGAAGCTGCTCCAGGTCGGCGCCATCGACCTCAAGCGCTGGGTATCCGGCATCGACCTGACCGCCGATCGCGCCGGTTTCCTCCTCGCCAACGACCTCGAGCTGGCGCAGGAGATGATCAAGGCGGCGGATGAGGCGAGCTCGGCTGTACCCCGGACGGAGAGGCTCAAGGAGCTGCAGCTCTACGCGGTCAGCGAGGAGTACTTCGCCGCCCGGGCGCGGCTCGGCGTCAACATCGATAGCTGAGATCTCCGCACGGATGGCTCCCGCGTGCTCACCGGGAACGCCCGCCAGCGCTGCCACGGGCGCTCCCCGGCGGAGCGTGCTAGGTGGATCGATCGCGATCCAGTAGAGGGGACCGCCGATTGCGACTTCCGCACCGGACTGGTTGACGGATAAATCCTCAAATTGCTAGGCTGCTGGCCGGCATTCGGCCATTAGGCCCCCTTCGATCGTATGTTAGCTCGCCGCAGGTGGCAGCGGGCAGCCTGAGCGATTGTGTGAAAGCACGCCCATGGCGGCAAAGAAGACCCGAAAAACCGCGAAAAAAGACCGGAAGAGAGCGACCAAGGCCAGCGCGGCGAGCTCGAGGCGAGCGGCGTCGACGGCGCGGACGCGGAAGGCGAAACCTGCCGCCCGCCCGGCCGCGCGCAAGCCGAAGCGCAAGGCTGCGGCCTCTCGTCCTGCTGCCCGACGCACCTCCGCAGCCAAGGCCGCAAAGCGCCGGAAGACCACGACCAAGCGGACGACGGCCCGCAAGGCGGCGACCCCGGCGCGGCGCAAGACGACGCGCACGCCGGCCCGGACGACGACCCGCGCGAGCGCGAGGAAAAAGCCGGCGGCCAAGAAGGCGAAGAAGACGACGCGCGCCGCCGCGAAGCGGGCGAGCGCGACGAAGGCGAGGAAGACCGCCGCCGCCCGGACGAAGGCGAAGGCGAAGTCGACGCGAAGCGCGGCCAAGCTCAGGACCACCAAGGCCAGGGCGAAGAGCAAGGTCGCGAAGGTCAAGGCGCGGGCGGTGAAGGCCAAGGCCACGAAGGCCAGGGCCACGAAGGCCAAGGCTACGAAGGCCAGGGCCACGAAGGCCAGGGCCACGAAGGCCAGGACGACGCGGGCACGGGTCGCGAAGCCGAGGGCGGCCAAGACCAGGGTCGCCGCCGGACGGGCGCGCAGCACGAAGGCCACGAAGACCAGGCTCGCGCGGGGCAAGGCCGCGAAGCCGAAGGCGGTCAGGAGGAAGGTCGCGGCGCGCTCCGAGCGGGCGCTCGCGGCGCCGACCGTGGAGCCGAGGAAGCTCCGGAAGAAGCTGCGCTCCGAGGAGCAGCCGAAGCTCAAGGAGAAGCTGAAGCTCAGGAACGGGGAGCAGGAAGCGCCGCTCGAGGCCGAGCGCCCGCGCCGGACGAGCGACAAGCCGCAGCGCGCGAGCGACAGGCCCGTTGCCGAGAAGAAGCTCGTGCGGCCGGGCGCCGGCAAGGTGAAGGGCGCCGGGGCGTCGATCGAGCGCCGGCGCACCCCGCTCCGGGAGACGCCGCGCGTGGTCACGCTGCCCCTCCCGATGCTGCCCCCGCCGCGGCGAGCCACCATCGAGGAGCGCAGCGCGATCATCGAGCAGCGGCTGAACGCGCAGACGGAGGAGTTCCGGCGGCGCTACGTCGATAGCCTCGATATGTCGTGGATTTACCACGACAGCGCGCTCGAAGGCGTGGTGTACACGTTCGAGGAGCTGCGCGCGGCGCTCACCGGCCCGGCCCCGCTCGTCGCGGACTCCAGCCTTCAGCCGACCTACGATGACATCCGGCGTCACAAGGAGGCCATCGCGTATGTGCGTGAGCAGGGAGAGAACAAGCGCGCGCCGATCACCGTCGACTGCGTGAAGAAGCTCTACCTGATCCTCCATCCGGAGGAGGGGGATCTCAAGACGGTGAAATACCGCAAGGACATCCCCCAGCACCGGCTGTACTTCCACGAGTACGCGCCGCCGGACAAGATCGCCTACAAGATGCGGCAGATCATCGACTGGCTGAACGATCCCGAGACGCGGAAGACGCGGAACGGCATCCGGATCGCGGCGCGCGCGCACTACGATCTGCTCCGGGTCTACCCGTTCCCGAACGACAGCGGCAAGGTCGCGAGGCTGTTCATGAACATGCTGCTGCTCCGCAGCGGTCTGCCCCCGTCGATCATCCACTCGACCGAGCGGCAGCGCTATTACGAAGCGCTGAAGGGCTCGGCGACGACCGTGCTCCAGATGGTGCAGGAGTCGGTGGAGAACGCCCTCGCGAGCGTCGAGAAGCTCCTCGATGAGCATGAGACGCGGAAACGCGCCTTCGTCAGCTGAGACAGCGGAGCGCGGCGCCCGGAGGCCGGCGGCGGCGGGGGCGGCCCGCGCTCCGAAGCCGAAGCCTCGGACGCCGGCAGCCCCCGCGGCGTCGGCTCGCGCCCCGAAGCCGAAGCCTCGGACGCCGGCAGCCCCCGCGGCGTCGGCTCGCGCCCCGAAGCCGAAGCCTCGGACGCCGGCAGCCCCCGCGGCGTCGGCCCGCGCTCCGAAGGCCACGAAACCGGCGGTGCCCGCGGCGGGCGCCGGCCCCGCGCCGGCTCGCGCGCGGCCGGAGGCATCGCCCCAGGCCGTGTTCGCCCGGCTCCGCGCGCTGCACGCGGACGCGCACTGCGAGCTCGATCACCGGTCGCCCTTCGAGCTGCTCGTCGCGACGGTGCTCAGCGCCCAGACCACGGACGTCCTGGTCAACAAGGTGACGCCCCACCTGTTCGCCTCCTATCCCGACGCGCGGGCGCTCGCCGGCGCGGATCCCGCCGAGGTGGGCGCGCTCCTCAGGCGGCTCGGGATGGGCATGTTCAACCAGAAGGCCCGGAACATCGTGGGCCTCGCTCGGGGCCTCCTCGAGAGGCACGGCGGCGAGGTGCCGCGCTCGCTCGCCGAGCTCGTGAAGCTGCCAGGCGTCGGGCGCAAGACAGCGAATGTCGTGCTCGGCGTCGCGTTCGGGGCGCCGGAGGGCGTCGTGGTCGATACCCACGTGCAGCGCCTGTCGCAGCGGCTCGGGTGGACGAGGAGCGACAAGCCCGAGCAGATCGAGCGCGATCTCGTGGCCCTCTTCCCGCAGCGCGACTGGGATATGCTGTCCCACACGCTGATCTTCCACGGCCGCCGGCTCTGCTTCGCGAGGAAGCCCGCGTGCGGAGCCTGCGGCATCAACGACGTGTGCCCGGTCGCGTTCCGCGCGGAGCACGTGGGGAGAAAGCCCCCGCGCCCGCGCCGCCGCGATGCGCAGCAGGAGGCGACGGTCCCTGCGCGCAAGGTGGGAGTCGGGCGCACACGCGCGAGATAGGCCAGCCGGCGTCCGCCGCCTCGTCCGGCGCGCTGATTGCCCCGGCGCGGAGGACGCGGGGTACCATGAGGCCATGAAGGCCCTGCACCTGCCCCTCGCCCTCGCCTGCCTCCTCGCCGCCGCGTGCAGCCCCATCGAGAAGGATCTCTGCGACTACAAGTGCGACTGCGAGGGGTGCAACGACCGTGAGTTCGAAGAGTGCCTCGATCGGTACGATCGCAGGTACGCCGATGCGGACTACCGCGGCTGCGCCCACCGGTACGACGCGCTCCTCGCCTGCGAGGACGACACGGCGATCTGCCGCGACTACAAGTGGGAGACGTCCTGCAAACCCGAGAGAGACGCCCTGGATCGGTGCATCGATTGACCAGGCGCGGCGGGCGGGCGTCGCAAGCGGGCCGAGCCCGAGGCGGACGAGCGAGAAGGGCCGCCGGCTCTCCAGCGAGCGCGAGCGGCGGCCCGGACCGCGCCAGAGCCCGGCGGACGGCGCCTCTCCGCCTCGGGCCGCCGACGGACGGCTCAGGCCCCGGTGCCCGGCGCGACGGCGCCCGCACGGAACGCCTCGACGAGCTGCTCCGACGCCGTGTAGGGGTCGATCTCTCGCCGCGCGACGGCGCGCACGGCCGCGTCGAGCGCGGGCCCGAGCGCGGCGACCGCGGCGTCGGTGAGCGCGTCGCGGAGCTGCACGTGCATCGCCTCGCGGAGGCGCTCTTCCCGGCGCGCCGCGCCGGCCTCGGTCCCGAACAGCCACGCCCGGTGCGCCTCCAGCCGCGCCACGAGCGCCGCCACGCCCTCGTTGCGCGTGGCCACGGTCCGCACGATCGCGGGCACCCACGGCCCCTCGGGCGGCTCGCCGCCCGGAGCCGCCGGCTGCGCCGCGCGGGCGTGGAGCGCCGCCGCGCTGTGCCCGCGCGCCAGCCCGGTGGCCCTCGCCACCTCGCCGCCGAGGGCGATCATCAGCTCCAGGTCGCGCACCGCCGCGTCGGCCCCGTCCCTGTCGGCCTTGTTCACGGCGAAGACGTCGGCGCACTCCAGGATGCCGGCCTTGATCGCCTGCACCTCGTCGCCCATCCCCGGCGCCGCCACGACCAGGGTGGTGTGCGCCATGCGCGTGATCTCCAGCTCGTCCTGCCCGACCCCGACGGTCTCGACCAGCACGACGTCCGCGCCCCACGCGTCGAGCACCCGCGCGACGTCCGCCGCCGAGCGCGATAGCCCTCCGAGCGCGCCGCGGGTCGCCAGCGACCGGATGAACACATCGGGATCGCCGAAATGGGCCTGCATGCGGATGCGATCGCCGAGGATGGCGCCGCCGGTGAACGGGCTCGTCGGATCGATCGCGACCACGGCGACCCGGCGCCCCTGCTGCCGGAACGCGCCGATCAGCCGGTCGGTGAGCGTGCTCTTGCCCGCGCCGGGGTTGCCCGTGACGCCGACGACCCAGGCGCGGCCGGTATGGGGGAAGAGATCCTTCAGGATCGCGACGTGGTCGCCTGCGCGATCGTCGACGAGCCTCAAGGCCCGCGCCGTCGCGCGCGTGTCGCGTGCGAGGACCTTCTCTGCGAGCGGATGCACCCGAGCGGTCTACGCGCGGCGATGCGAGGACACAACCGGGCGCGCGCGCTCTGGCCCTTCCCTACCTCGCCCCGCCGCCGGCCGTGCCGTCTCCAGCCTGGCCCCCCTCGCCGGCCTCCGCGCCGCCGGCCCCGCCCTCGCCGGCCTCCGCGCCGCCGGCCCCGCCCTCGCCGGCCTCGCCGCCGGCCCCGCCCTCGCCGGCCTCGCCGCCGGCCCCGCCCTCGCCGGCCTCCGCGCCGCCGGCCCCGCCCTCGCCGGCCTCCGCGCCGCCGGCCCCGCCTTGCCCGTCGGTCGGCGAGGCACCCCCCCCGGCCTCTCCTCGGTCCACCATCGGCCGCGTCTCGCCGCACGCGACGGCGAGGAGGGCAGAGAGCGTGATGCAAGCGGTGACGGCGAAGGCGCGATTCCACATGGCGCACGTTCTGGAACGGCGCGCCCGCGAAATCCAGCGGCGAGCTTCCGTCAGGGGGGCGCGGACCGGTCGAAGCGCTGCCACCGGCCGTCGATGAGCCGCTCGTGCGGCAGGTACCGCGCCTTGTAAACCAGCGGCGAGCATTTCTCGACGTACAGGCCGAGGTAGAGGTAACGCAGGCCCCAGGTGCGGCAGAGCTCCACCTGCTTCAGGATCGAGAAGACCCCCGGGCTCAGCGGCTCGAGCTCGGGGTCGTAGAAGGAGTAGACCGCCGACAGCGCGTCCTGCCCGCGGTCGACGATCGCGACCCCGACGAGGCGCCCTCCGATGTGGTAGCGCATCTCGAACGTCTCGCAGCAGCTGTCCACGAGGAACGCCTCGTAGCCGGCGGCGCCGAGGGGGCCGTCGTCGCGCATCAGCCCCCGGCCGTGCTTGTGCAGGTTGTACAGCGCGATCTTCTGCCGCGTGATCGTGGGCGGGCCGATCTCGATGTCGATCACCTGCTCGCCGCGGCGCAGCACCCGGCGCTGCGTGCGCCCGGGGACGAAGTCGCGCACGACGATCCGGATCGGCTCGCAGGCGCGGCACGAGGGGCACTCGGTGCGGTAGAGCAGCTTGCCGTGGCGGCGGTTGCCAGCGGCCAGCCTGCGGTCGAACTCCGCGCGCGTGAGGGGCCGGATCGGCACCCGGAGCGGCATCCGCGCCTCGGCGCCGGGGAGGTACGGGCAGGGGCTCACCTCGTCGTGGACCGTGAGCTCGAGCGGAACCGCTACCTCGTCGCGCCGAGGGCGCTCCACGTCATGCCCCGATGCCGCCTCTCGCTCGCCCGATGACCCCATGTCGCCGCTGATCCGAGCGCTCGAAGCCTCATCGAGACGCTGGCCGCCAGAGCCAGGGGAGGCGGTTTGTGCGGCCACGTCAAGCAAAACCCCGGGCGCGCCCCCCGCCGCGCGTCGCGCCGGTGTCCCCTGCACCCTTCGTCCGTCCGTTCCAGCCCTCTCCGGCCTCGTGCTTCGCCCCTTCCTTTACCCCTTCAACACACACATGCACATATTGACACACGTCACTCGCGACGGCCTCCCCCGCAGCCCGTGTGGACGCTGGTGGTGCGGCCCTCTGGGGGCTCACCGGAAGGGCTGAAGTGCAGGCGAGCCACAAAAGGGGCTCGCCGGAACGCGAGCCCCGGAGGTGAGCCCCCACAGCGCCGCACCCCCCGGGCGCTCGCGCGCGCGCCGCCCCTTTCCCTCCTGCCCGCGGGCCGGTATGACGCCGCGCGCGCCCGCGAAGCGGCGGTCCCGGGAGGGCCCCGCCCGGCGCGAGCACCTCAAGAAAGGCCGGATGTTTTGGACCTCACAGGAAAGCAGCGCCGCCACCTCCGGGCGCTGGGGCATCACCTCGACCCGGTCGTGCAGCTCGGCAAGGCCGGCCTCACCGACGGCGTCGTCGCGGCCGTCGACGCGGCGCTGGAGCAGCACGAGCTCGTGAAGATCCGCCTGGGCACCGAGTGCCCCGACGACCAGAGCGACGTCGCCGACACCCTCGCCGAGCGGCTCAACGCCGGGGTCGCGCAGCTCCTCGGCCGCACGATCCTGCTGTACCGGCGGCACCCGAAGGAGCCGAAGATCAAGCTGCCGCAGGGCAACTGACGGCGATCGCCCCCGGCCGCGCGGCGCGCCCGCGCGGCGGGAGCCGGCCCCGGGCGCGCCCCGGATCGCCGGGCCGCCCGGGGGGTCGCGGTCACACGTGCCGCAGCGCGGGGCGCTCCGAGAGCAGCTGATCGAGCCAGGCGTTCGACAGCTTCTCCTGCACCGTGTTGGCCCGGAGCCGCGCGGCGAGGTTCTTGAAGTCGACGTGGTCGATCGGCTGATCCTGGTTGAAGCACGAGAAGATCAGCGTCTCCTTGCCGGTCTCCGGATCGACGTGGCGCTGGAGGCACTGCGCGCAGACCTCCTTCATCATGCACTGCATCGGCGAGTTGATGCTCGCGATGCCCACGTGCTTCGGATCGAGGTGGGGCGCGAGCGCGCCGTGCCGCGCCTCGCGCACGGCGTTCATCATCTTGTCCGAGCCGATGGCGATGATGCGCCGGACCTCGGAGAGGCTCGCCAGCTCGCCGCCGATCCGGCGCTCCGCGTACGCCTTCATCGCCTGGACGATGTTGCCGCGGAAATGGCGATCCGTGGGCCGCCGCGGGGCGATCTCCGCGCCGCCGTCCGTGCACCAGATGACCTGATCGGTGGCCACCTCGATGTCGTCCTGCTTGAAGAGATCCTCGCCCCGCCGGTAGCCGGCGAAGTAGATGACCCGGGCGCCGCGCGCCTTGAGCGCCTTCGCGATCGAGAACAGCACGGCGTTGCCGAGCCCGCCGCCCGCGAGCAGCACGGTCTCTCCCTCGGGGATCTCCGTGGGCGTCCCGGTCGGCCCCATCACGACGACCTGCTCGCCGGGGCGCAGGGCCGCGAGCAGCCGGGACGACGCGCCCATCTCGAGCGCGATGAGCGAGAGCAGCCCCTTCTCCTTGTCGACCCACGCGCCGGTGAGCGCGAGCCCCTCCATCGCGAGCCGCGTCCCCCGGACCACCGGCGAGCGCACCTCGTAGTTCTGCAGGCGGTAGAACTGCCCGGGCTCGAACTTCCGCGCCGCCGCGGGCGCGCGCACGACCACCTCGACGATGGTCGGCGTCAGCCGCACGACCCGCTCGACCACCGCGACGAAGTCGTGGTCGAGGCGGGCGAACAGGTCGCGCCTCCGCGCGTCGCGCGCCGCCTGCGGCTCCTCGCCGAGCCGCGCGAGGTCGCGCCGGAAGAGCGCGACGACGTGGGGGTACGCGTCCTTGGCGCTCGCCATCGCCCGCACGACGCTCCCCGCGTAGTGCGGGTGGTTGTCGCCGTAGAAGCTCACCGCGTGCTCGCCGTCGTTGTAGCTCGTGAAGAAGCCCTCCCTCGGGTAGGCCGGCTCGACCTTGAGCGCGCCGTCCTCGCCGACGTACGCGCGGTGCGGCTGGAAGAACTGCCGCCACTTGTCGAACGCGAACGACCCGGGCCGCTCCTTCTCGTACGTGACGTTGGGGCTCGTCCCGGCCGCCACGCACACGGTGCGGGCGGGGATCGTGACCGTCTCCCCCGCGCTCCGCCACTTGCCGTCCGCGAGCTCCTGGCGCTCGAACACGAGCGACGCCACCGCCCCGCGCTCGTCGAGCACCGCCTCGACCGGGGCGAGGTTCTCGATGTAGCGGATCCCCTCCTCGAGCGACTTGGCGACCTCCTCGTGGTTCAGGCGGTAGGCCGGCGAGTCGATGAGCCGCTTGCGGTACACCAGCGAGACGCCGCCCCACGCGTCGATGAGCGGCTGGAACCGCGGCGGCCGCCCCTCGCGCGCGGCGCGCGCGCGCTCGTCGCGGATCTCCTCGGCGTGGCGCCGCTGCTCGGCGAGGAACTCCCGCTCCTCCTCGTCGAACATCGCGAGCACGGACGCCTCGCCGCGCTCGGCGATGAGCGCGTCGAGCCGGTCGGCCGTCTTCTCGACCTGCACGACGTAGTACGCGGCGAGCTCGGTCGCGGTGTCGATCGCCGTCAGGCCGCCGCCGATCACCACCGCCGGCAGGCGCACCTGCAGGTTCGCGAGCGCCGAGCGCTTGTAGGCGCCGGTCAACTGGAGCGCCATCAGGAAGTCCGAGGCCTTGCGGATGCCGCGCGCGAGGTTGTTCTTGAGCGGGATGATCGTCGGCCTCCCCGCGCCCGCCGCGATCGCGACGTGGTGGAAGCCGAGCCGGAAGGCGTCCTCCAGGTCGATCGTCCCGCCGAACCGCACGCCCCCGTAGATCCGGAGCAGCCGCTGCCGCGCGAGCGTGATGTAGAGGACGGTGAGGAAGTTCTTGTCCCACCGCACCGTGATCCCGTACTCGCTCACGCCGCCGAAGCCGAGCAGGACGCGCTCGTCGAGCTCGGTGTAGAGCCTCCTGAAATCCTTGATCGGCCGCGGCGGGCGCGCCTCGTCGCCCGTGAGCTCGACCGGCAAGGGCTCGATCTTCAGCCCGTCGATCGCCGCGCACGCGAAGCCCTCGCGCGTGAGGTGGTGCGACAGCGTGTAGCCGGCCGGGCCGAGGCCGACGACCAGCACGTTCTTGCCGTTGTACGGCAGCGCGTGCGGCCGCAGCACGTCGAGCGGGTTCCACCGCGTGAGCAGCCCGTAGATCTCGAGGCCCCACGGGAGCGCGAGCACGTCCGTGAGCACCGCCGTCTCGACCTGCGGGATGTCGACCGGATCCTGCTTCTGGAAGACGCACGCCTTCATGCAGTCGTTGCAGATGCGGTGCCCGGTGCCCGGCGCCATCGGGTTGTCGATGCAGACGAGCGCGAGCGCGGCGAGCGCGTCGCCCCGCGCCCGCATGGAGTGCATCTCGCTGATCTTCTCGTTGAGCGGGCAGCCGCGCAGCTCGACGCCGAGCGGGTTCGCCTTGATCGCCCCGGTCTTGTCGCGCAGGCCCTTCGAGCACGAGTCCTTGTCGCGGTCGTGGCAGAGCAGGCAATAGTCGACCTGACCCTCGACCTCGCGGGCGCCGGCGCGCCGATCGGTCAGCGTGAAGCCGTCGCGGTCCCGGCGCTCGTGCTCCGGCCCGACGAGGAGCTCGGCCGAGCTCGCGCCGCCGTTCAGGCCCTTGCGGCGGATCTGCACGAGCTCCTGATGGTCGAGCGCGCGCGGCGCCTTCAGCGTCGGCCAGCGCCGCGCCGGATCGTGCTCGTCGCCGCGCCGCGCCGCGAGCCACGCCTCGACGGCGTCGAGGGCGAGCGCGACGACCGCCGCGTCCCCGGCCTCCGAGGGCCCCGCGCCCCCGACCGCCGCCGCCTGCGCCGCGCGCTCCGCGAGCGCCGCGTCCTCCAGCAGCGCGGCGCGGACCTTCGCCGCCCGCTCGCGGAGCTCGTCCGTCCACCGCGCCCCGCCGGCCTTGGCGGCCTTGCGCGCGACCTCGTCGACCTCGATCAGCGCGAGCGCGGCGCGCGCGACCGCGAGCTCCTCCGCGTCGGTGCCGCTGTCGAGCGCGGCCGTCGGCGCGCCCACGGCCGCGAGCGCGCGCCGCGCCGCGTGCGCCGCCTCGACGGGCGTGCCCTGCCACGACTTGCCGGCGTTCGGCTTGAACAGCCGCTTCTTCGAGAACTCGCGCTTGAAGTCCCAGAGCACGCCGCGCGAGAGGGCCGCCTCGACGAGCGCCTGCGCCTCCCGCTCGACGCGGAACAGCGAGGCCACGAAGCGCGCGACGTACGGCGCCGCCGCGAGGAGCGCCTCGGAGATCTGCTCGGGGGTGAGCGCGGGCCGGTCCGCGGCCTCGCGCGCGGCGCCCGGGGCCCCGGACGAGAGCGCCCGCTCGGCCCGCACGGCGGCCCGGTACGCGTCGAAGCGCGCGTGAGCGTCCTCGTCCGACGCGCGGAAGTACTCCTCGAAGCGCTCCGTCAGCTCGGCGAGCTTCGCAGGCTCGAAGAGATCGGCATAACCGAAACCAGGGACGCCGAGCTCGAGCTCGGAAACGTCGGAGGTCGCCTGGACCCACGAAGAGAAGTCAGCCTGCACTCCAGCGCTCGCTTCCATACCCGCGGTAAATGCTTTCATTTCAAGGGGTTCGCTCACCCGAACGGCGGAACACTGCAGGATAGCACCGGGCGGTCCGCCCGACCTGCCCTTCGGGGATGACATTGCACTTAGGGTGCCCGCCGGAGGAACTGAAGTGCGGGCGAGCAACAAACGAGGCCCGCCGGGACGCGAGCCCCGGAGGTGAGCGACTCGAGCGCGGCACCCCTGTCGGTCGGCTGGAGGAGCGGCGCGCGGCGCGCCTGTCGCGGCCGTGGCCGCGTGGGCCGGCGGGCGCCCACCGCGGGCCGCGAGGACGGCGGCCCGGGCGAGGCGGCGGCCGGAGCGTCGCGTTCAGAAGCCCTGCGAGACCACGCGCTCGATCGTGTGGGTGGAGATGTTGCCGGCGATGACCTCGGGATCCCGCAGCAGCGCCTGGTGCAGCGGGATGTTCGTGCGGATGCCGCCGATGATGAACTCGTCGAGCGCGCACCGCAGCCGGGCGATCGCCTCCGCCCGGTTCGCGCCGTGCGCGATCACCTTGGCGACGAGCGAGTCGTACGAGCTCGGCACCCGGAAGCCCCCGTACACGCCGGAGTCGACGCGGACGCCGACGCCGCCGGGAGAGTGATACTCCGTGATGAGCCCCGGCCACGGCGCGAACGTGCGCGGATCCTCGGCGTTGACGCGGCACTCGATGGCGTGGCCGCGGAAGCTCCAGGGCCGCGTGTCGGGGAGCGAGAGGCGCTCGCCCGCGGCGGCGAGGATCTGCTGCGCGACCAGATCGACGCCGGTGACCATCTCGGTGACCGGGTGCTCGACCTGGACCCGCGTGTTCATCTCCATGAAGTAGAGCTCGCCGCGCTCGTCCATCAGGAACTCGAGCGTGCCCAGGCCCGTGTAGCCGGTCTCGAGGATCGCGCCCCGGATGATCTCGCCCATCCTGGCGCGCTTCTCGTTGTCCATCGCCGGGCTGGGCGACTCCTCCATCACCTTCTGGTGCCGGCGCTGGAGCGAGCACTCGCGCTCGCCGAGCGTCCACACGCCGCCGTGCTGATCGGCGAGCACCTGGAACTCGATGTGGCGCGGCGCCTCGACGTAGCGCTCGAGGTAGACGTCCGGGTTCTTGAAGCCGCTCATCGCCTCCTGCGTCGCGAGGTCGAACGAGCGCTGCACCTCGCCGGCGTGGCGGACGATGCGCATGCCCCTGCCGCCGCCGCCGCCGGAGGCCTTCATGATCACCGGGTAGCCGACCCGCTCGGCCTGCTCGGCCGCGTCGGCCGCGCTCTTCAGCACGTCGGTGCCGCTCAGGAGCGGGATGCCGAAGCGCTTCGCGACCGCGCGCGCGGAGACCTTGTCGCCCCACGTCCGCATCGCCTCCGCGCTCGGCCCGATGAAGGTGAGCCGGCACTTCTTGCAGAGCTCGGCGAACTTCGCGTTCTCCGAGAGGAACCCGTAGCCGGGGTGGATCGCGTCGGCGCCCGTGACCTCGGCGGCGGCGATGATCTGCGGGATGTTGAGGTAGCTCTTCGACGCGTCGGCCGGGCCGACGCAGACGGCCTCGTCGGCGAACCGGACGTGCAGCGCCGCCGCGTCCGCCTCGGAGTGGATCGCGACCGAGCGGATGCCGAGCAGGCGGCAAGCCCGGATGACACGCATCGCGATCTCGCCGCGGTTGGCGATCAGGATCTTCTGGAACACGGCACCCTTGCCCCCGGGCAGCGCTAGCTGCGCCGCACCTTGAAGAGACGCTGGCCGAACTCGACCGGCTTGCCGTTGTCGACGAGGATCTCGACGATGGTGCCGGTGCAGTCCGCCTCGATCTCGTTCATCAGCTTCATCGCCTCGATGATGCAGAGCGCCTGCCCCTCGCGGATCGCGCTGCCGACCTCGACGAACGGGGGCGCGTCAGGCGACGGAGATCGGTAGAACGTGCCGACGAACGGCGAGGTGACGTACGTCGCCCCCTCGTCGCTCGCCGCGGCGGCGGCCGCCGGCGCTGGCGACGGCGCTGGCGTGGCCGCAGGCGCGGCGGCCGGCGGCGCGACCGGCGCGCTCTGGACGTGGACGGCGGCGGGCGCGAGCTGTGTCACCACGCCTTGCGGCGCGACGCCGCCCCGCGTGAGGCGAATGCGAACGTGCTCGTCCTCGAACTCGAAGTCGCTCACGTTGCGCTTCTCCAGGAGGCGCACCAGCACACGCAACTGCTTGAGGTTGATGTTCATTGAAGAAGGACGTTCGGCCATCGATGTTTGCCGCCTTTCAACCAGAGTGACGGCGCATGTTCAATCTCTTTCGTCGAGGCGCTGCTTCTCCAGGTGCCCGAGCAGCCCGAGGAGCGCCAGCACGTAGGAGCTCGGGCCGAAGCCCGCGACGCGCGCCATGCAGGCCGGCGCGATGCGGGAGCGGCGACGAAACGGCTCGCGGCCGTCCGGGTTGGAGATGTGCACCTCGACGGTAGGGAGAGCGCTCGCGCGGATCGCGTCGTAGAGCGCGATCGACGTGTGCGTGTACGCGCCGGCGTTGAGGAGGATGCCGTGGAAGCCGCGATCGCCGGCGTGGCTGATCGCGGTCACGAGCTCCCCTTCGCAGTTCGACTGCATGCATGACACCGAGGCGCCGTGGGCCTGAGCGGCCTCCTCGACGGCGCGGTGGATGTCATCGAGCGTGGCCGTGCCGTAGATCGCCGGCTCGCGCTTGCCCAGGCGATCGAGGTTCGGGCCAGAGATGACCGAGATGCGGAAGCCGCTCAGGAGAGCTCCTTCAGCAGCACCGGGACCCGGGTGCGCAAGAGGTACCGCGCCTTGCCGATGTTCGCGTCGGGCGACATCGAGAAGGCCACGAAGTACGAATCGTTCACGACGCGGATCAGCGTCGTCACCTTCTCCGCCTGGATCGCGATCTCGGCGGCGTTGCCCGCGTCGAGCATCTCGGCGGCGCGCCGGATCGACTTCAACACGACGCTGAACTCCGCGCCGATGGTGGTGATGTCGAACGCGGCTCCCGGCTTGGAGTAGCTGTCGACCGCGATCCCCTCGAAATCCATGAGAAGGGTCGCAATGCCACCCTCGGTGTTCTCCACGACTTCCTTCAGCAGGGCCTGGAACATGCGCCGAGACTACCCAAGCGCGGCACGTTCGGGAAAACAAACAAGCGCGGCTCGATGGTCCGCGCCTCCACCCGGGAGGGCGCGCGCGTCCCCGGCTGCCCGCGCCGCCCGGCGGATGCGCCGGTGACGCGCGCGCAAGGCTCGCTCCGCCCGCCCGGCGGCGGCGGCGCGGAGAGGCGGAGAGGTTGAACGGAGAGGGCGCTTTGCCTCTTGCATCCTGGTCCCAGCCGGGCGATTCCCGCCCCTGGGGGCCCGCTCCAAAGCACGCCTTGACCCTCGTCCCGGCGAGCGGCTAACGTGCGGCCGTTCTTTCGCCCCGCGGCACGTCCGGGGGCGGATCCCGCCGACGCGTCTCGCCGGCGGGACGGCGTCAACGTGGTCCGGGAGCGGCGCGTGCCGTCCCCCCCAGCTCATCAAGACAAAGTAAGGACGGCCCAACATCTATGCGTGCGCGAGCCGGGGATCCCCCCCGCACGATGCCCCAGAAGATCCTCGCCGGGCGGGCGACGGATCCGCAGCTGCGCGGTGATCTGGTCCAGGTCAAGGTCGACCAGGTGATCCTCTCCAGGGCGCCATCGCGCGCGCTGGCCGAGGCCATCGCCACGGGCATGAAGAAGACGCCGGTCGAGGTCGCCGTCGCCTATGACGGCACCTGCGTGGCCGACGCGAGCTCTCTTCGGGACATCGACGAGGGGAGCCCGCACTCGGTGTCGCCCGAGTTCCCGTCCTACAACATCCCGATCGCCCGGCCGGGCATCGGCTTCCCCGCGCCGGTGCACCTCGAGCGCTTCGCGGCGCCGGCGCGGCTCGCCCTCACCGACGACCCGCGCCTCGCGACGGTCGGCGGCATCGGCATGCTGGCGCTCGTCGTCTCGCCGAGCCAGCTCGGGCAGGCGCTCGCGACGGGATCGGCCTGGCTGCGGCCGCCCAGGAGCGTGCAGATCCACCTCTCGGGCAAGGTGCGGCCGTTCGTGTGCGCGAGGGACGTCGCGCTCGAGCTGCTCCGCAGGAACCTCGACGAGATCGTGCGGCGCATCGAGGGCGAGCACCACGCGCCCGTGATCCTCGAGTTCGCCGGGCCGAGCGCGCGGCTCCTCTCGGTGGGTGATCGCGCGGTGCTCTGCGGCATCGCGCCGCAGGTGGGCGCGGCGGCGGCGCTGTTCGTGAGCGACGAGAAGACCGAGGTCTTCCTGCGCGATCAGCGCAGGTCGAAGGCCCACCGCGCGCTCGTGCCGGACCCGGGCGCGCCCTGCGAGGAGGTCGTCTCGATCGACCTCGGCACGGTCGACCCCCTGCTCATGGACGAGGAGGGCGTCGTCCGGCCTGTCCGCGATCTCGCCGGCAAGCCGGTGTCGCAGGTCGTGCTCGGGGGCGACTCCGGCGTGACGTTGCGCGACATGCTGGCCGCCGCGCTGCTGCTCAAGTCGAAGCGCGTCCCCTCGCGGCTCGATCTGCTCGTCGCGCCGCCGTCGCGGCAGGTGCTCGAGGTGCTCGCGCAGTCGGGCGCGCTCGTCGATCTCGTCGCGACGGGCGCGCGCATCGTCGAGCCGGATCGGCGCGTCGTGACGTCGGAGATCTACCCGCCGCCGCCCGGCGGCGTCTCGCTGCGCACCGCGGATCCGGAGCCGCGCATCGCCGGCGCGCCGGCGTTCGTCGTGGCCTCGGCCGAGACGCTCGCCTACGCCGTGGCCACGGGCGCGGTCGGCGATCCGCGGTCGTTCAAGCGGCCGGTGCGGGTGACCGTGCCGCGGGCGCTGCCGACCGACGACGTGCTGATCCTCCGCGACAAGAAGGGGGAGCAGGTGAGCTCCAAGAAGCCGCCCACGGCGCCCCCGGCGGTGCCGTGGAGGGGGCCGCTGACGCTCGACGTGCTCGCCGGCGTGCCCAAGGCGAACGGGCGCGCGACGATCGGCGCGCGCGCGCGCAAGGCCCCTGCCGCGGTCGTGGCGGCCGCGCCGGCCGCGGACGAGATCGCGCAGGTCGCGCCGGCCGCGGACGAGAAGGCGCAGGCCGCGCCGGCCGCGGACGAGAAGGCGCAGGCCGCGCCGGCCGAGGGCAAGGCGACGGGCGGGCTCGCGCTCGTGCTGTCGACGCTGGACGAGGTGCGGGCGGTCGCGGAGCGGGCGACCGATCTCCAGGCCGTGCGCGCGGTGGTCGCGCCGTTCGTCCCGAGCACGGCGGTGTCGGCGTTCGCGAGCGAGGGGATCGCCACGTTCCTCGTGGGCGCGGACGCGCTCGGCAGCATCAAGGAGCAGAAGAGCGTGGAGCTGCCCGCCCCCGCCCAGTGGGGCGATCGCGTCGCGGCGGTCTTCGGGAGCGAGCGCGTCGAGGTGGCCTGGCTCGCGACGGGCCTGGAGCGGAGCTGGACGCACGCGGGCACGGTGCGGCAGCCGTCCGGCGCCAGCAAGCCGGCGCGGTAGCGGGGCCGCGCTCCCGGCGAGGCCCGGGCCCCTCCCCCACCGGGAGCGAGCGGGATCAGGGCGCCGCGCGCACGGGGGAGAGCGGGGCGAGGAGCTTGATCTCGCGCGTGAGGTCGCGGAAGCGGATCTGCTGCTCGTTGATCTGCATCTCGAGGACGATCACGCGCTTCGTGATCTCGTCGAGGCGCGCGGACGCCTTCGCGAGCCGCTCCGTGAGGTCGCGCCGGAGCGCCTCGGCCGTCCTGTTCTTCTCGATGGCGCGCAGGTTCTGCCGGAGCTCGTGGCTCTGCTGCTCGAGGTGCTGCCGCTCCGCGATCAGCTTGTCGAGCTCGTCGAGCGCGGGGCGCAGCTTGCCGCGGACGTCCCAGGCCTGCCCGAGCTGCCTCGCCACGGCCGCGTCGGCGCGCGGGTCGTTCAGGTAAGCCTTCACCGCGTCGTCGGCCAGCTGGCTCAGCCAGTCGATCTGCTGCCGGAAGGTCCGCCGCTCGTCCACGTCGAGCACCGCCGTCCCCCGCCGCGGCACGTCGATCGGCACGAGCGCGCTGCCCGTGCCGAGGTTGTCCTCCGTGCCCTTCGGGGGGCCGTGCAGCCGCGTCCCGTGCAGGCGCGGGTGCTTCACGAGCGTCCGCGCCGGGAGATCGCCGCCGTTGCGCACGGCGTACTTCGTGTGGGTCACCCAGTCGCGCTCGATCTCGAGCGCCCCGCCCTCGATCTTCGCGAGGCGCGTGCCCTCCGCGTTCTCCTCGCGCGTCGTGTCGACCGCGAGGCTCCGCTCCAGCGCGAACGGCACGGTCGTGGTGGCCCCGGGGGGCAGCGGCTCGACCATGCCCTGACCGAGGAACGCGCCGTCCTCGAAGACCGCGATGGGGCCGCGCTCCAGGAGGCCCTTCGTGTCGTTCGTGAAGCGCGCGACGCGGAACGGGTGCGCGCTCGACGCGGGCACGCCGCCGTCGGGCGCGAACAGGAAGATCGACTCGCCGGGCACCTGCTTCGCGAGGAGCAGGACCATCGTCGCGCTCCTGTCGGGGATGTCGACCGGGAACGGGATGTCGTAGCGCGTGGTGCCCGCCTCCATCGCGACCGCGGCGAGGGCGCTCACGTTGCGCGGCGGAGACGGGTTCATCGGCGCCGCTTCCGCGGGCATCGCCGACGGCTTGAGCGACTCGGCCCGCGAGAAGGCGCGCGCCGCCGGGGCCGGGGCCGGGGCCGGCGCGCGCGCAGGGGCGCTCGCCTTCAGGCGCCGCGCCTTGGCCTCCAGGTCGAGCGCGCCCGCGCCCCGCCCGCTGTGGCTGCCGCCGGCTCTGCCCCCGTACGACTCGGCCGCGTCCATCTCGGCCTCCGCCGCCGGCTCCTCGGGCGAAGGCGATGCAGGCGGCGGCGGCGCGGCCTCGACGGCCAGCGTCGTCTCGCTGGTCGGCACGGACGCGATCACCTCGCCCTGATCGCTGACGATGGGGCGCGGCGGGATCGCCGCCTGATCGAGCGTCGCCTGGAACGCGAGCGGCGCGCCCGCGACGAGCGAGAGCTTCACCCCCTTCCAGTCCTCGCCCGACAGGTTCTGCACGATGCCCCACGCCTGGAGGTGCGCCTGCTTCGCCCGCGCGCCCGGCTCGCCGCCCGCTCGTCCCGCCGCCCCGATCACGAGGCGGTACGAGGGCCGCCACACCGGGGTCTCGGCCACGTAACCGACCACGAGATCGTGCTCGCGCCCGTCGAGGGTGAGCTTCACGTCCTCGAGCTCGTCCTTCCTCTTCGCGCCCCGGTCCCGCGGCGGCTCGGGCCCCTGCGTCACCTCGGGCCGCGGCGCCTCGGGCGCCTCGTCGTCCTCGTCGACGACCTCGACCGGGAACGACGCGCTCCGGACGCTGCTGCCGCCCGCCTCGATCACCGCGAGCGTCGCCAGGAAGTCGCCGACCTTCTCCTTGCGGACCCGGAAGGTCACCTGATCGGCGTCGATGAGGCCCCGGCGCTCGAAGTACGCGACGCCGTTCCTGTAGATGACCACGCGCCGGAGCGCGAGCCCCGAGGCGTCCACGTCGGGGCCGCGCGCGCAGCCGGCGAGCAGCGAGAGGGCGAGGAGCAGGCCTGAGCCCGCGCTCGCGACATCGTACCGTATCATGTGTCCCTTGGCTCTCTTCGCTCAGCTGTCGGAGGGCGCCGTCGAGGCGCGGCGCCAGTCGGGCGGCAGGTCGAGAAAGCCCTCGTTGCAGAGGAACTCGTAGAGCCCCTCGCAGACCTCGCCGCAGATCATGCTGAAGAGGTGCGGATCGGTGATGAAGAGGATCGTCTCGTCCCGCTCGGCGCCCGCCGTGTCGGCGAGCTGCGCGACCAGCTCGTCCTCGGCGAAGCCGACGAGCAGCACCATCAGGTGGCGCTCGAACGCCGCGCGGAAGCGGAGGAACGCGTCGCTCGTCACCTTGTACGCGAACGCCCTGCCCTCGAACGTGCGGGCGTCCCGCACGACGCGCGCGGCCACCTCGCCGAGCCGCGGGGCGAGCCGCACGCTGAAGAAATCGACGAGCACCGCGTGCACCACCGAGACGATGCGCCGGAGCTCGCTCGAGCGGCGCGACAGGAAGGCGTCCTGCATGTCCTTCGTGAGCTTCGCGAGCAGCTCGAACGACTGCTGCCGCGCCTCCTCGGACGCGAACTCGAACCCGCCGAGCTCGGCCTCGATCCGGTTCTTGTAGCGGGTCAGCACGTAGAAGAGCGCCTGCTCGCCGTGGTGGATCACCTTGGGCGCGCCGTCGCGCCCCCGCGTCTTCTCGTGGAGCTCGGACTGGAAGAACAGGCGGGCGAGGTTCCTGTGGATCCTCTTGAGCCGCCGCTCCACGAGCAGGGAGATTCCGTCCTCGCGGATGACCCGCTCGAGCAGCGCGCGGAGGATCCGCTCGTGCGAGCTCTGGATGGCGTCGCGGTCCTTCGTCCCGCGCGGGGCCGCGCCCGCGGAGGCCTGGATCACCTTGAGCTGGGCGACCACCTGCGCGGTGACCGCGTCGAGCTCGGGGTTGGTCTCGAGATCGGCCTTGTAGTGGACGATGCGGGCCTGCATCTGCTCCTCGAGCAGGCCGAGCGCCATCTCGGTGATGTGATCCTTGAGCGCCTGGCTGACGTGCTCACCGACGCGCCGCGGCGCGTCGGGCGGGAGCGACCGCGGCCGCTCCGACGCGGTCGGCTCCCCGGGCCTCGCCGCGGGGCGCGACCGGCCCGCAGGCGGCAGCGGTGGAGGGTTCCGAGGACCCGAGGCCATGAGCGGAGAGCATACCGGAAGTCGGTCGCGGTGTGCGGCTTTGGCGGAGCGGCGCGACTCGGAGTAAGACGGCGACCATGTACACGGTCGCTTCACGCACGCATGACCGGGAGCCCGGGGGAACACGCGCCGCGCCCTCCGCGCCGCTCGGGGGGCATTCACGTCGAGCTCGCCGGCTCCTCGCGGCGCTCGCGCTCGCGGCCTTCGGGGCCGGATCGGGCTGCTCACGCGAGGGCGACGGCCAGCCGCCGCCCCCGCGCACGCCGGAGCCCGCGGCGCGGCCGCAAGCCCCGGCCGCGAGCGGCGCGCCGGCCGGAGGCGGCGAAGGGAGCGCCGCGCCGGCCGCCGCGACCGCCGCCGCGGAGGGCAGCGCGGCGGCGGCGCCCGCCGGGCGCCCCGCGAAGACGAACGTGCTCGTGATCTCGATCGACAGCCTGCGCGCGGACATGCCGTGGAACGGCTACGCGCGGGACATCGCGCCCACGCTGACCGCGTTCGAGAAGGAGGCCGTCAGCTACACGCGCCACTACGCCGTCTCGTCGTACACCTCGATGAGCGTCGGCGGCTTCCTCGCCGGCCGCTACCCGAGCGAGGTCGATCGGAGCGGCTACTTCTTCGGCAACTACCCGGACAGCGTCCTCATGTTCCCGGAGCTCCTGCAGAAGGCCGGGGTGCGGACGATGAGCGCGCACGCGCACTTCTACTTCGACAAGAAGGCGGGCTTCCGGCAGGGCTTCGACGTCTACGAGATCGTGCCGGGGCTCTCGGCGGACAACACGACCGACCGGAACGTCACGAGCCCGAAGCACCTCGAGCTCGCGATGAAGATGCTCTCCGACAAGGCCAACATTTCGGGCACCTTCTTCGCCTACTTCCACTTCCTCGATCCACACGACGTGTACATGACGCACGAGGAGATCGAGCCGTTCGGCAAGCGCGCCCGGGACAAGTACGACGGCGAGGTCAAGTTCACCGACATGCACGTCGGCAAGCTGCTCGACTTCGTCGCGCAGCAGCCGTGGGGCAAGGACACGACGATCATCGTGACCGCGGACCACGGCGAGGCGTTCGGCGAGCACAAGATGTACCGCCACGGCTTCGAGGTGTGGGACGTGCTCGTCCACGTGCCGCTGATGATCAAGGCGCCCGGCATCACCCCGCGCCGGATCGACGAGCCGCGCAGCTCGATCGATCTCGCCCCGACGATCCTGGAGCTGACGGGCGCCCCGCCCGAGCCGTCCTTCCAGGGCAAGAGCCTCGTGCCCGAGCTCTATGGCGCGGAGCCCGAGCCGCGCGACGTCATCGTCGACCTGCCGCGCACGAGCGACAACGACCGGCGGAGGGCGCTCATCCACGGGCGCTACAAGCTCATCGCGTACGGCGACGACCACGCATTCGACCTCTTCGACGTGGTCGCGGATCCCGGGGAGCTGAAGGACCTCAAGCGAGAGCAGAAGGCCGTCTTCGAGGAGATGAAGGCGCTCTACAAGGAGCGCTCCGCCGCCATCAAGGACGTGTGCCCGAAGAACACGGCGAAGCTGAAGGGCAAGAAGAAGCACAAGAAGTGCTAGAGCGCCGGCGGAGCGGGCGCGGCGGCGGCGATCGTGACCGCGTCGCCCTCGCGGGGCTCGCCCGCGGCGCGCCCCGCGAGGCGAGCCCTCGCCGGCGCCGCCCGCGCCCCCCGTCCTGTGGGCACAAACTGCACTCGGTCGGGACGAGCGCCGCCTCGTCTGCCGCGTCGCCGCGGAAGCTGCCGCGAATCGCCTTCCGCGGCATGTGCAGGCCCACCTCGCCGTGGCGGATCTGCGGGTAGCAGCCCGGCGGAAACCCCGGCGCTGCGCTCCGCCTTCGGCGCCGACCTCTCCCCCGGCGCATCCGCCCCCTTCACCTGCGGACCGGACCCTGCATGGTGAGGCCGCCGTGAGCAATTCAAGCACCCGAGGCAGGCAGAGCACCGCCGCACATTCGCCGGCATCCCGCGCGCCGCGCACGAGCCCGATGCATCACCAGGAACGAGAAGATCGCAACCAGCCCGGAAGGCTGCGCAGGGAGGCAGGGCCACCCCGGCCCCCGCAGGCCGCCGCGCGGCGGGCACGCGCCGGCGAGCTCGACGAGCCGTTCACCTCCGACATGATGGACGCCGAGGCGGCGCCGCCGCTCCGCGGCAAGGTGAACCCGCGCAGCGAGCTCAGCGACGTGATCCCGACGCTCGACGACGAGGTCCGGGGCTATCACCACCACCCGAACGACGCCGGCAGCATCGAGTTCGAGGTGAACCCCGACGCCGCCGACGCCGCCGCCGATCTGGCGAGCGATCTGGGAGCGGAGTTCCTCGAGGGCGCGACGAGGGGACAGGACCTCAGCGAGGTGATGATGTCGCACGAGGACGAGGAAGGCGATCTGCCGTACCTGCTGGAGGACGAGGAGGTCGAGGCCGCGGGGCGAGAGTTCGAAGGAGACGAGGAGGAGGATCAACCCGTCACCGAGCGGGTGCGACGGCACGCGCGCGGATAGGCGGGGCGTGGCGGGTCGCGCGCCGCGCCGGCGCTGGCCGGCCGCGCGGCGCGCCCCGCCGGCGGCAGCGCGCTGGAGGAGGCCGCGCCGGAGCGCGCCTCGGGCCCGCCCGGTCACGCCTGGCCGAGCACGGGCAGCTCCGCCACCACCTCCCCGTCGATGCGGATGAACGCCAGCAGGCCTTCATCCTCGTAGGCCAGCACGTCGAGCACGATCCGCTCGCACAGCGGCAGCACATACAGCGCGCCGTCGTCCGCCATCACGGTCATGGATCGCACAGGTGCGCTCGCCGTCGGCAGCATCTCTGTGGTCCGTCGTCGCGCATCCATGTCGCTTGAGCTCCCAGGCTTCAATCGAGCCCCGGCCATCGCCGGCGCCACGAGGCTAGAGGGCCTACCCGCCCTCCCACCAAGCGCCTTCCGTGCCACGGCGCTCGCGCCAGCGCGTCAAACCCGGAGGCGTTCCATGGCGACATACGCGTTCGCCCTCGATCCGCCCCGCCGTGTCACGGCGGCCCGGCGAGGCGCGGCGCCGCACCCCGCCCGCGGCGGAGCCAGGCGGGGACCAGACGCCCCGGACCCGTGATTTCAGGCCGTCTCGGGTCTCTCCGGGGACCGCGGCGCGGCGCGCCCCGCTCGCCCGTCGCCCTCACCGCGGCCGGCGCGCGGCGCCGACGTCCGGCGCCGATGCGACGGACAGGACCTTTCGCGCGAGCTTGGAAACGCCGAACTCCAGCACGCCCGGATCGAGCCACGCCGCCTTCTCGTAGGGGGAGGCAAGCTTTGCCCGGCAGCGCCAGGGGGCCGGCACCTCGGCGCGCGCCACGGTCACGTCGAGCCTCCGGTGCGTGAGGATGTGGCGCACGCGGCCGATCTCGCGGAGCGGCGCGTCAGGAGCGACGCCGGCGCGCTCGAGGAGCGCGCGGGCGTCCGCGAGCGCGGGCGCCTCGACCATGGGCGGCTCCCAGAGCCCGCCGAACAGGCCGCCTTCGGCGCGCCGGACGAAGAGCACGCGATCACCCGAGCGCACCACCGCGGCGACCATCGCTACCGCTGGGACATCGCGCTTCGGCGCGATCACGGGCAGCTCCGCCTGCCGTCCCTGGGCGCGCGCGACGCACGCGCCGTCGACGGGACAGGCGTCGCACCGCGGATTCCGGGGCGTGCACACCGTGGCGCCGAGCTCCATCAGCGCCTGGTTGAAGCGTCCTGGTTGGACGCTGCCGGCCGCGGCCCGCACGAGGCGCTCCGCGGTCGACCAGAGCCTGCGCGTGCCCGCGGCGCCGCGGATGTCGTCCTCGATGCCCTCGACGCGCGACAGCACGCGGGCGACGTTGCCGTCGACGAGCGGCGCCGGCCGATCGTAGGCGATGCTCGCGATCGCGCCCGCGGTGTACGCGCCCACGCCGGGCAGCGCGCGGAGCGCGGACACGTCGCGAGGGAGCGCGCCGGCGTGGCGCACGGTGACCTCGCGCGCGGCGAGGTGGAGGACGCGGGCGCGGCGGTAGTAGCCGAGGCCGCTCCACAGCGAGAGCACGTCGTCGATCTCCGCGGCGGCGAGATCGAAGACCGTCGGGTAGCGGGCGAGGAAGCGCTCGTAGTACGGGATCACCGTCTCGACGCGCGTCTGCTGGAGCATCACCTCGCTGAGCCAGATGGCGTACGGGTCACGCGTCCTCCGCCACGGCAGATCGCGCGCCGCGCGGCCGAACCAGGCCGCGAGGGCGGCCGCGATCTGACGATCCCGCTCGCACGGCTCGGCCTCCGCCCCCGGCGCGTCCGGCGGCGGCGGGCCCGCGCCCCGCTCGCCGGCGCCGCGCTCGCCGGAGGCGGCGCGGCCGCGGCGGGGCGCGCGGCGCTGGCTTGCGCCCGCGGGCTCTCGCTTCGCCGTGCTCACGCGCGAAGGGCCCGCTCGGCGCCGGGGCGCCGGGCGCTCGGCTCAGAAAACGCTTCCATCGCGCGGGACTCTAGCGCAAGAGCCGACCGCGGTGTCGTGCCGGCGCCCTCGCCCCTCGTCGCATCTCCCTCGGGCCACGCGCCTCTGCGCCGCCCTGCTCGTCGGGTGCGTCGCCTCGGGGTGCCGCGACGCGCCGCGCCCCTGGGAGGGCCAGGCTGGACCTGCGCCCGTGCTCTCGGCGACGCCGCCAGAGGCCACGGCGCTGGTCGAGGCCGGCGAGCTGCCGGAGACCGCCGCCCCCCAGGCCGAGGGCGACGCCGGCGCCCTCGAGGATCCGGATCTGCCCGTCCCGCCGGTGCGCGTGGGCGGCCCGTGGGTGCGCTGCTACGGCAACTTCAGGCTCTCCGGCGACCCACAGAAGGACGTCACGCGCCTGTCGCTGCTCTGCGGCCCGGCGAACGGCATGCGGCGGCTCTCGCCCGAGGCGATCGAAGGGCACGTGGCCGAGGGCGGCGCGATCGTCACCGAGAAGCTCCAACTCGTCCGCGGCGCTTGTTACCGGGTGTTCGCCGTGGGCGGACCGGGGATCATCAACCTCGACGTCGCCGTGCGCAGCGGCCGCGGCGCCATGATCGCGAGCGACGGCAGCGAGGACGCGTGGCCGATCGTCCAGCCGGATCGCCCCGTCTGCGCGCTCGAGGACGACGACGGCGCCTCCGTCGAGATCAGCGCGAGGCGCGGGGCGGGCCGGTTCGCGGCGGAGGTGTGGGTCCTGAAGTCGTACAAGCGAGCGCCGGAAGACGATGTTTACGAGGACCGGGACGCCTACGACGGGCTCTGAGCCGCCGGGTCGGCGGGGGGCGACGTCCCGGTCAGCGCGGCGTCCCGCCCGCGGGGCGCGAAGGAAGAGCCCTGTCGCCCGCCGGGCGCGAGCGAAATGCTCCCCATCTTCATCAAAATCCGGCAGATCCATGGCTCATGGCGCGACGCCGGCACCCCGCACGAACCCCCGCATTGACGTGGCCGCCCCGTCCCGCTAGGGGAGCCCGAGCCATGGCCGACGACACCGACCCGCCCCGCGACGACGAAGGGGACAAGGTGGAAGGCGAAGGCGAGAAGAAGCGCCTCTTCGAGCGTGCCATCCCGGAGATCTTCAAGCGCGTGGTCGAGCGTGCCGTCGAGAGCGGCATCGACAAGCTCAGCGAGGGGCCAGAGAACCTCCGGAATTTCGTGGGTGATCTCAAGCTGCCCAAGGAGGTCCTCCATTACCTCTACACCCAGATCGACGACACCAAGAACGGTCTCTACCGGGTGGTGGCGAAGGAGATCCGGGACGTGCTCGAGCACACCCAGTTCGCGGACGAGATCACGAAGGTGCTGACGAAGCTCTCGTTCGAGATCAAGACCGAGATCCGCTTCGTTCCCAACGATGCGGCCAAGAGAGACGACAGCCAGGACGAGGCGAGGACCGGCCTCCCAAAGCCGGAAGTGAGCGCCCAGGTGAGTGTGAAGGACAGAAGCAAAGAGACCGGGCGAGACCGGCGCCGCGAGGAGAAGTGACGACGAAGAAGCTTAGGACCGGTGGCGAGGTCGACGCGTGGTGCACCAAGTGCCGCCTCGACCTCACGCATCGGATCATCGCCATGGTCGGCGACGTGGTGAAGAAGGTCGAGTGCAAGACCTGCATGTCGCACCACCTCTACCGCCAGCCGAAGAGCGAGCGGGAGAGCCGCGCTGCCGCGCGCGCAGCAGCGCGCAGCAGCGAGCCGAGGTCGTCGTCGTCGCGCGCAGGGGGCGTGGAGCGCCTCACCGCCGCGCAGCGCGCCGAGCGCGACCAGACGCTCGCGTGGGAGCGCGCCATCGCGGGGCAGCCCTCCGGGGCGTTCAAGCCGTACCGCATCAACCTCACCTTCGGTGAGGGCGAGCTCATCCACCACAGCAAGTTCGGCGACGGCGTGGTCGCGAAGGTCATCGATCGGGGCAAGATCGAGATCCTGTTCAAGGATGGGCCCCGGACGATGGCGCACGGGCAAGTCTAGACCCGCGCGGCGCCGGCGAGCTCGACCGGCGGCGCGGGGGCCCAGAACTTGGGCCCGTCCGCACGATGGGTTACCTTCGTCGTGCCGTGGACAGCCCCTCGCCCCCCGACGCCAGCCGACCTCAGCGCGCGTGGCGCCCCCGCGCGCGCTGGCTGGAGCGCGCGCTGCGCGGCGTCGCGATCGCCGCGATCGCCGTCGAGGCGCTCTGGTACGGCATCCACGAGGTCCGCGGCTTCGGTCCGGCGCTCGCCGACGGCGTGCGGGCGGTGCTCGGCCCCGCGCCCGTCGCGTGGGCCGAGGACGTGGCCTACGGCGTCGCCGACCGGCTCAACCAGGCCCGCTACCGCAACGCGACGCCGAAGACGTTCTGGGAGCCCGCGCCCGCGGCCGCGGCGGAGGGCACGGATGACGTCGAGCCCATCGAGGAGGAGTCGATCTCGTCGCCCTCGCCGTTCGAGCCCCCCTTTGCCGAGGTCGCGGCGACGGGCGACGGCGTCTGGGTGCCGATCCGCGACGCCGTCCGGCCGAACGACGCGCCGGTGCTCTGGAAGAGCGTCGTGCACCCCGATCCGAGGCGCTCGTTCTCTGCGATCGCCGTGGTGGCGATCGATCTCGGGCGCGTCGACCTCCAGCTCGTCGCGGGCACGAAGGAGCCGTTCTCCCCGGACGTCCCCGCCGAGCGGCGCCCCGGGCTCATCCCGGAGGCCCACGCGGCGGAGCTCATCGCGGCGTTCAACGGCGGCTTCAAGGCGATGCACGGGCACTACGGGATGATGCTCGACGGCGACACGTTCCTCCCGCCCCGCAACATCGCCTGCACGATCGCGCTCTACCGCGGCGGCGCCGTGCGGATCCGCACCTGGCGCAAGATCCGCGGGGACGAGCCCCGCATGATCGGCTACCGGCAGACGCCGCGCTGCCTGGTCGAGCAGGGCGAGCTGCACTACCTGCTCTACGACTCGAACCGCGACTGGGGCGCGACCGTGAGCGGCGAGACGGTGATCCGGCGCTCGGCGCTCGGCATCGACGCGACGGGCAAGCTGCTCTTCTACGGCCTCGGCGAGGCGGTCACGGCGCGCACCCTGGCCCAGGGGATGAAGGCCGTGGGCGCGCGTGACGTGGCGGAGCTCGACGTGAACCACGCGTACCCGCGCTTCCTCCTGTACAGCCGAGGCGCGGGCGGCGCCGGGCCGCGCGCGACGTCCGCGCTGATCCCGGACGTGCAGTTCAAGCCGGAGGAGTACGTCGCCGAGCCGTCGCCGCGCGATTTCTTCTACCTGCGGCGGAAGACCGGCTCCAGCTCGTAGCCCCACCACCGGCCAGCACGACGGCGGGGAGTTGCCCCGGCTCAGCAGAAGAACCGCCATGGCGCCAACGACGCCAAGAAGAGCGGGGAAGGGCTGTCCCTCCATTTCCCCTTCTACTTCCCTGGTTTCTTGGCGCCCTTGGCGTCATGGCGGTTCGCCTCTCGGCCCGATTTCCCGCAGCAGCGCTAGCGCCGGTCGAGCAGGTCGCGCACGCGCTGCGCGAGCATGTCCGGCGTGAACGGCTTCTGCAACAGCACGAGCTCGCGATCGAGCGCGGCGTCGGCGAGGACATCCTCGGCGTAGCCGGACATGTACAGCACGCGGGCGCGCGGGTGCAGGGCGAGGGCGCGCTCGGCGAGCTCCCGGCCGTTCATGCCCGGCATCACGAGGTCGGTGAGCAGGAGGTCCATCTCCTCGATCCCCTCGTGCGCGAGCGCGACCAGCGCCTCCTCGGCGCTCGCGGCCGCGACCACGCCGTAGCCGCGCCGCTCGAGCACCTCGACGACGAGCTTGCGGACCGCGTCGTCGTCCTCGACGACGAGCACCGTCTCGTCGCCGCCCGAGGGCGACGGCCGGGCCCGCGCGGGCGCCGCCTCCCAGCGGTCCGCGACGCGCGGCAGGTAGACGCGGAAGGTCGTGCCGCGCCCGATCTCGCTCTCGACCTCGATGAGCCCGCCGCTCTGGCTCACGACGCCGTAGACCGTGGCGAGGCCCAGCCCCGTGCCCTTGCCGCGCCCCTTCGTCGTGAAGAACGGCTCGAACAGGTGCGAGAGCGTGTCGTGATCCATCCCGCAGCCGCTGTCGCTGACCGTGAGCACGACGTACGGGCCGCCCGCGGCGGGCGCGCCGCCCGCGTCGGGCTCCGCCGGCGCGAACGACCGCGCCGCGGGGCGCTCGCCGGGCTCGCCCAGGGAGGTCTCGACGACCAGCGCGCCGCCGCCCGGCATCGCGTCGCGCGCGTTCACGACCAGGTTCAGGAGGACCTGCTCCAGCTGGCTCCGGTCGGCCCTGATCGCGCCGAGGTCCCGGCCGACGATCGTCTGCAGATCGATGTTCTCGCCGATGAGGCGCTGGAGCATCGCCTGCATGTCGAGCACCACGGCGTTGAGGTCGAGCACCTCGCGCTGCAGCGCCTTGCGCCGGCTCACCGCGAGGAGCTGCCGCGTGAGCGCCGCGGCGCGCTCCCCCGCCTTCGTGATCTGGAGCGCGTCGCGCCGGAGCGCGCTCTCGGGCCCGAGCCGGCGCAGCAGGAGCTCGCCGTAGCCGAGCATCACCATGAGCATGTTGTTGAAGTCGTGGGCGATGCCGCCGGCGAGCCGGCCGAGCGCCTCCATCTTCTGCGACTCGCGCGAGCGCTCCTCGCGCTGCCGGAGCGCCTCCTCGGCGCGCCGCCGCTCGGTGATGTCGCGGAGGAGGACGAGCGCGTGCCCGTCGAGGAACGGCATCGTCCGCGCCTCGACGTGGCGCTCGCCGTCCGCGAGCGGGGCGGCGTGCTCGAGCGCGACCACCGCGCCCGCCCCGCGCGCCTCCTGGATCGCGCGCGTGAGCCGCTCCCCGAGCTCACCGGGCAGCGCCTCCGCCACGCGCGCGCCGAGGAGCGGCGCCGGCTGGACGCCGAGCTCGGCGAGCCGCTGCGCGCTGTAGTCGACGATCCGGAGCCCGGCGTCGACGCGGAAGCAGAGATCGGGGATCGCGCGGAAGAGCGCGCGGAGCTCCTCCCGGGTCCGCGCGCTCTCGCGCTCCGCGCGCTGCCGCGCGATGCGCTGGCCGAGCTGGCTGCCGACGGACGAGAGGACGCGGAGCATCTGCTCGTCACCGCGGAGCGGCGCGCGGCGCCTCATCTCCAGCACCCCGACGCAGCCGTCGCCGACCGGGATCGGGACGGCGCAGGCCGCCCGGAAGGCCCCCCACGCGCGGCCGGGATCGCCGTCGCCCGCGGCGCCGCCGTCGCCTGCGGCGTCGCCGTCGCGCCCGGCGTCGCCGTCGCGGAGCACCGGGGCGCCGCGCCGGAAGACCTCGACGACGAGCTCGGGCTCGGCGGCGAGGGCGAGCTCCGCGAGGCGCGGCCCCGCGAGCTCCTCCCGCTCGCGGCCCCTCGCCGCCTGGATCTCGACGCAGCGGAGCGCGCTCCCGCCTGGCCCGGCGCCGGGCGCGGCCTGCGCGGCGGGCGCGCCGCAGCCCGGGCCCGCCGGAGCGGGCGCGGCGCTGGCCTCCGGCTCGGTCAACCAGAGCGCCGCGACGTCCCAGCCGAGGTGCTCGACGAGCGCCGCGAGCACGCGCGGGGCGGCCTCCGCCAGCGAGCCCGCCTCGGCCAGCGCGCTCGCCGTCGCGAGCTGCGCGGCCAGCCTGCCCTCGGTCTGAACGAGCAGGGCGCGCAGGTCGTGCGGCGGGGCGTCGCCCCGCGGCGCCGCGGCGGTGCAGGCTCCCTCGGGCTCGAGCGCGGCGCCCTTCGCGTGGAGCGGTGGAGCCCCCATGCCCTCAGCCGCCGGTCTTCTCCGCGGCGCCGCTCTCCAGGTGGACCGTCCAGCAGCCGGCGTCGGGCGACGGCTCGCCGCCGGGCGGCCCCACGCTGACCTCGACCTGCGCCGGCCCGACCGCCCGGATGTAGAGCCGCTGCCCGACGGCCCCGCGCCCGAACGCGCAGACCGCGCGACGCACGCGCGGGTCGTCGGCGGCGACCTCTCCCTCGTCCTGGGCCGCCATGAACAGGATCTCGACCTCGGGCTTCAAGCACGCGCCCATCTCGCGCCAGGCGTCGTAGTCGACGGACGGATCGAGCACGTCGGCGAGCTGCCCGTGGCGGCCCCGCCCGACGCGGTAGCGGAACCCGTCGCGCTTCTCCGCGCGCAGCGCGGCCCCGATCCGGTCGAGCCGCAGCGACAGCGCGCCGAGCGCGGTCGCCATCTTCACGGTGGGCGCGCCCAGGTTCGCCTTGTCAGGCTCCTTGAAGCGGTGCAGCTGCACCCCGCCGGGCAGCGCGCTGGCCAGGAGCTCCGCGAAGCGCTGGTTCATCCCGACGCGCCCGCCGAGCAGGACCCGGAGCCCCTCGTAGGGCTCCGGCGCGCGCCCGATCTTGGCCACCGCGCCGTCGAGGTGCTGGCGGATCAGCTCGACGCCCTCCCGGAACCATGCGTCGATTGCCCCTCCGAGCGCGGCGCGATCGATCGAGAGCGGCACGAACGACGTCGCCCCGTCGAGCCCGAACAGCGTGATCCCCTCCTCCACCGGCGCGCTCGATCCCCGCTCGAGCAGGGGCCGGACGAGCTCCTTGAGCGCCCACGTGTTGGCGCGCGCGTCGGGCGACGGCGCGAAGAGCTCGTCCACGCCGTCGAGCGCGCCCTCCTCGGGCGGGCGCTCGAACGGCACGCGGCGCTCGCGCATCGCGTCCTGGTTGGCCACGTACACCCGGTAGGCCAGCCGGTGGAGGAGCCGCTCGCCCCCGAGCCACGGGATGGCCGCGGGCTCGATGTACTCGACCATCCGCTCCAGCCCCCTCCCCACCTCGTCCGCCTTCGCGCTCCGCAGGATCCCGAACGCGAGCCCCATCTCGCTGGCCCCCGCGTCGATGGCGCAGAACGGGACGCCGCCGTCCCGCGGCTGGATCCCGAACGTGCGGAACGCCTGCACGGCGTGCACGATCGCCGACGGCCCCGCGTCGACCACCGAGAGCGCCTCGAGATCGTGGTACTCGCAGAGGCCCGCGGGCAGGCTCCGGAAGAGGCCGCGGCGGAAGGCGACGAGCACGCTCTGGCGGCGCTCGGGCGACCAGCCCGTCGGCATCGTGATCGCGTAACGCGTGTAGAGCCCCCGCGCGCGCTGGTTCAGGTGCAGGCCGACGTAGTAGGCGTAGAGCTCGATCGGATCGAACGGGTCGTGCGCGCCGATCCCCTCCTCGTCGATGATGGGCGGCGCCGGCCTCTTCAGCGCCTCGGTCGCCTCCGGATCGCCCTTGCCCCGGAGCCGGAACGGCTCGCCGCGCTCCGTCCGCTCGCGCAGCAGCGTGAGCGCCGGGAGCGACGCCGCGGCGCGCTCGTGGAGATCGGCGCCCGGCCGCACGCGCATGTCGCGCGCGGCGTGCCCGACGAGCACGTCGCCCCAGCGCGTCATCGGCAAGATCACCCGGTCGCGCCACGCCTTCGTGGTCCGGGCCAGCGCGTCGAACGCGACCTCGGTCGGGTTCTCGTTGTCGGCCGAGACCCGGACCGGCGCGTCGGCCCCGATCCGGACGAACTCCGCGCCGCCGCGCTCGCCCCGCACCGCGACGACCGTCGACGCGGCCCCGACGTCCACGGCGACCCAGTCGCCGCGCACGTCGAGCCGCGGGTCGCGCCGCTTCACCTCGGGCGGGAGCGGATCCTTGTCGGTCTTGCCCGTGCGGCGGTGCAGCCCGACCACGCGGCCCTGCCGGAGGATGGCGATCGCGGTGGCGCCGAGGAAGCGCGCGCCCGTCCAGAAGCCTTGCGCGGGATCGACCAGCGTCGTCCCCTTCACCGGCTCGAGGTTCGCCACGACCTTGGGGAAGAAGTCCGAGATGAGCTCCGGCGAGGCCACCCCGTCGTAGCGCTCCACCTTGATCGGCGGGGAGTAGTAGTTCTGGAGCCCTTCGCCGTAGATGCGCGGGCTGACGTGGATCAGCTTCAGGTACGGGATCGGGCACGTGTGCTCGTCCAGCCTGAACTCCTGGTAGAGCTCCGGCGGGGAGATCGCGTTCTCCATCTCGGGCGCGATGCGGGGCACGCTCGCGCTCATCTCGGTGCCGAAGTACATGAACTTCGTGCCCGCGCGCCCCGTGAACGCCGCGATCCTGACCTCGTTGAACGTCGACTGCGAGACGACGAGCGGCGGCAGCGCGATCGCGTAGTCGAGCACGAGCGTCGTGATCCACGGCTGGTCGAAGAGGCGCGACTCCCAGCGCATGACGAGCGTCGGGAACGCGCGCCCCTCGAGCGACACGACCGCCTCGGCTTCGCGGACCAGGGCAGCATCGACCGAGAGCTCGTAAACCGGCATACGCGGGCGACGTTATCACGAAGATCCCCTGATCCAGCCCCGGGGATGCCGATCGCGGGGCGTCCACCGGCGGGGGTCCGCCCGCGCGCCGCGTGATGTCGGTGCGCCTGCGTGGGCCTCGGTCTGCCCGCGCGCCGCGAGGGCATGGTCGGGGCTCGGACGACCGTGCTAGTCTCGCGGTGTGTTCTGCTGCTCCGAACCCGGAAAGCCGTCATGGGCCCGTTGATTGGCGAGATCATCGACGGCAAATACCGGATCGTCCGGCTGCTCGGTCAGGGGGGCATGGGCGCCGTGTTCGAGGGCGAGAACGTGCGCATCCGGCGCCGCGTCGCCATCAAGCTGCTGCACGCGAACATCTCGAGCCAGGCCGAGTCGGTCGCGCGCTTCGAGCGCGAGGCCCAGGCCGCGGCGCGGATCGGCTCCGATCACATCTGCGAGGTGCTCGACCTCGGCGTGCTGCACGACGGCACGCGCTACATGGTGATGGAGTACCTCGAGGGCGAGACCCTCGGGGCCAAGATCCAGCGGTCCGGGCGGCTCGGGCCCGAGATCACCGTCCCCATCATGGCGCAGGTGCTCGAGGCGCTCGGGGCCGCGCACGCCGCGGGGATCATCCACCGCGATCTCAAGCCGGACAACATCTTCATCGTCCCATCGAAGGCCGGCCTCAGCAACTTCGTGAAGGTGCTCGATTTCGGCGTCTCGAAGTTCTCGCAGCTCGCCGGCTCGGAGATGAGCATGACGCGCACGGGCGCGGTCGTCGGGACGCCGTACTACATGTCGCCGGAGCAAGCGCGCGGGTCGAGCCCCGTCGATCAGCGGACCGACATCTACGCCATGGGTGTGCTGCTCTACCAGGCGACGACCGGCCAGGTGCCGTTCGACGCGGCGAGCTTCAACGAGCTGCTCTTCAAGATCGCCCTCGAGACCGCGCCCCTGCCCCAGCAGCTCGTGCCCGATCTCGATCTCGAGTTCTCCGGGATCATCCAGCGGGCGATGGCGCGCGAGCCGGGGAGTCGCTACCAGAGCTGCGCCGAGTTCAAGAACGCGCTGCTCGCCTGGGCCGCGGCGCGGCCCAGCCTGGCCTTGCTGACCACGGGGCGCACCTCCTTCCCCCGGCTGGTCCTGCCGTCCCAGCCGGAGACGAGCCCGCCGCTCCCTCGCACGGAGACGCCGTGGGTGAGCCCGAACGGATCGGTCGCCCCTGGCCTGGGCCACACGCCGCAGCTGACCGCCAACTCGTGGGGCGCCTCGTCCGGGGGCACGGGCCGCTCGACGCGCCCCCCGTCCAGGGTGTCGCTGCTCGCCGCGATCGCCGCGGCGGCGACCCTGTGCGGCGCGGGGCTCGCCGCGTGGCTCGCCTTCGGCCGCGGCGCGGCGACGACCCCGGCGACCGCCGACCCGATCGCCCTGAGCGCGACGGCGACCCCGGCCGCGCCGCCGCCGTCCGTGTCCGAGCCGCTCGTGACCGCGAGCGCCGTGGCCATCGAGCCCGCCCCGCCGGCGAGCGCCGTGGCCATCGAGCCCGCCCCGTCCGCGACCACCGAGCCCAGCGCCGCCCCGGCGGCCTCCTCGGCCCCCGCGAAGCCGGCGGTCCCGCCGCGGCCTCCGCAGACCAAGGTCCCGCCCGTCACGAAGCCCGTCCAGACGGCGCCGCCGAAGCCGGCCACGCCGACGAAGCCGACCGCGCCGACGAAGCCGACGAAGCCGATGAAGCCGGGCGTTCCGGGCGACTTCGGGTACTGAGCGCCGCCGAGCGCGCGGCCCGGGGGGGCGCGCGCCGCTCAGGCGTGCACGAGCGCCTCGGGCGCACGCCGCTCAGGCGTGCACGAGCGTCTCGGGCGCACGCCGCTCAGGCGTGCACGAGCGTCTCGGGCGCACGCCGCTCGGGCGCACGCCGCTCAGGCGTGCGCCGCTCAGGCGTGCACGAGCGCCTCGGGCGCGCGCCGCTCAGGCGCTCGGGCGCACGCCGCTCAGAACGCGCCGCGCACCCCGAGCCCCGTGGGCGCCACGTAGGGCGCGATCCAGGCCGTGCGCGACGGAGCCGACCTGGACGAGAGCTCCAGCACGATCAGCGTGGCGCCGCCGACGAGGAGCGCGCCCCCGGCGATGAGGCCGATCGCACCGGTCGTCTTCTGCGATGCCGCGTCGGTGTCGAGCTTCCTGATCCTCCCCTGGATGAGCGGCGTGCAGCTCTGGCCGACGCCGTTCGGCGACTCGCAGCCGTGGGTTGCGCTCAGGTCGTTCGCGTCCCGCTGCGTCCCGCCCCCTTTCGCGAGGAACACCGCGCCGAGCACGACGCCGCCGAGCCCGAGCGCCGAGGCCGCGATGCCCCCGCTCAGCATCGCCACGTTGGCCGTGCGCTCGCCTCCCGCGCTCGGCGGTCCGGAAGGCGGCCCCCCGCTCGGCCCGTCGCCCCCTGGACCCTGGCCGTTGCCCGGGCCGGCCAGCGGCGGGACCGTGGCCGGGGCTCCCGGGATCGGGATCGTCAGCTCCTTCTTCTCGCCGTCCCCGAGGGTGATCGACTGCTCGATCGGGCTCAGGCCCGGCGGAACCACGGTGATCCCGTGCGTTCCAGGATCGATGGGGCGATGCACGCCGAGCAGCGCGTCCGGGACCGGCTGCCCGTCCAGCATCACGCTGATCTTCCGGTCGCCGGCCCCCTCGAGCGCGATGCGCAGCGACGCGATCCGGGGGTCGACCGCGGCGAGCTCCTCCCTCGCCTCCTGCTGGGCCTTCCTGAAGGCCACAGGCGCCGTGGGCGGAAGCTCCTCGCGGACGATCTTGAGGTAGGTCTCCTTCGCGGCGACGAACCGACCAAGCCGCATCTGCGCGCGCGCGATCAGCAGGAGGTGCGTCGGCGCGTGCACGAGCGCCTCGGCGCGGGTCAGCAGATCGATCGTCTCGTCGAAGCGGCCGGACGTGAACGCCTCGGCGCCCTGCGTGGCCAGCGATCGGGCTGCCGCCTTGTCCGCGTCGGACTGAGCCCGCGCCTCGCGCGTCGGGAGCATCAGCATCAGCGCCGCAGCGAACGGAACGCATCGTCTCAAGAGCACTCGGGCCTCCTCGCGCGCCACGCTATCACAGGCCGTCGACGACGGAACATATCAGGCTCACGCGTATCGCGCTCCGGCGCTGCCGGTGTCGTCTCCCTTCCGGCGCGCGACGCGCTCGGCGTTCGCTGCGGCGGCGCCGGCCGCTCCGTCCGTGGGCCGCTGTGAACCGTCCGCACAGCGCGGTGGCACCCATTCTGCTGCGTGGAGGCGGTCATGGATTGCCTCCGCCCCTCGGCTCCCCTCGACGCGGGATTCCCGTCCTCGGAGCAATTCCTCAGGGGACGTTTGCTCGGAGGTCGTTATCTCATCGAGCAGATGATCGGCGCCGGCGCGATGGGGCGCGTCT
Source organism: Sorangium cellulosum (assembly GCF_004135735.1). Lineage (GTDB taxonomy): Bacteria > Myxococcota_A > Polyangia > Polyangiales > Polyangiaceae > Sorangium > Sorangium cellulosum_F. Next base: position 4,812,651 of record NZ_CP012670.1, read on the forward strand.
ACCGCGCGCGGCACGTCGGGCTCGGGCGCGCCTGCGCGGTCAAGATCATCCGCGAGCGCATCGCCTCGCCGCCTTCGGGCGGCGCGCCGCCCCGCGAGAGCACGACGCTGCGCTCCGCGCCGTCGCGCCGCGCGGGCGCCCCCTGTCGGAGCGCGATCGGCGCCGGCGCGCGAGCGCGCACCGGCGCGAGGTCGCGCTCGGGCAGCGCCCCGGAGGGCGATGCGGTGCTGCGGTTCCACATCGAGGCGCTGGCGGCGAGCCGGCTCGATCACCCGAACATCGTGCGGGTCCTCGATTTCGGCTGCGAGCCGGCCGACCCGCGCGGCGCGGACGCCGGCGGATCCGACGCGGAGGCGCCGAGCCTCTGGTACCTCGTCACGGAGCACCTGGACGGCGAGGACCTCATCGATCTCCTGAACGCCGAGCCGGTCCTGCCGGCGGAGCGCATCCTCTCGATCATGCGCCAGCTCTGCTCCGCGCTGCAGCACGCGCACGACGCGGGCGTCATCCACCGCGATGTCAAGCCCGAGAACATCCGCCTCGTGCCCCGCCGCGGCGACGACGGCGAGCCGTTCGAGCAGGTGAAGCTCCTGGACTTCGGGACCGCGAGGCTGCTCCACGACGACCTGACCGGCGCGCTCTCGGGCGCGCGCCTGCTCGGCGTGCCCGACGAGGACGGCGCCGGGCTCGTCATCGGGACGCCCGCCTACATGAGCCCCGAGCAGGCCGCGGGGCAGGCCGTGGACGCGCGGAGCGACATCTATGCGTGCGGCGTGCTGCTCTTCGAGATGGCGACGGGGCGGCTCCCGTTCGAGCGCCCGACGCCGGTCGCGCTCGCGGCCGCGCACGTCGAGTGCCCGCCGCCCTGGCCGAGCGCTTTCAACGAGGCGATCGATCCCGATCTGGAGGCGCTGATCCTCCAGTGCCTGCGCAAAGATCCCGAGGATCGCCCGCAGAGCGCGCGCGCGCTCCGCGAGGCGCTCGGGCACATCGCGCAGCGCCGGGCGCGGGACGGCGCGGCGGGCCACGCCCCGGCGAACCTCCACCGGACCCTGGCCCGGAGCGCGCGCGCCGAGCCAGCGCCCGCCTCGCGCCGCGCGCGGTCCACGGACGGGGTGACGACCGGGCAAGCCGCGTACGCCGCGTCCACGCCGCACGCCTCGACGTGGGTGGGGCATCGCCCCTCGTCGCGGCCTGCTGCGGGCGCGCCCCCGGAGCGGCCCTGCGCGCCGCCGCCGGGCGCGGCGCGCCCCACCTCGTCGGCGTCGACCTGGGTTGGCCACCGCGCCTCGTCGTACCCGCCCGCCGCTCTCGCGGAGCGCGCCCTGCCCTGCGCGCCGGGCGGCGCGCCGGCCTCCGCCGCGCGGCCGTCTGCCTCGCTCGCCCCGGCCCACCCGCGCCGCCCCCTCGATGTCGATGAGCAGCCGGCGCCGTTCATGCTCCTGAGGGCGCGCCTGTCCGCCGGGCGGCGGAGCCAGGCCGGCGCGCGTCGACGACACCGCCGGCGGTTCAGCCCGCTCGTGGTCGGCACGATCGCGGCGACGATCCTCGGCGGGACGCTGTGCCTCCTCCTCGGCGCAGCCGGCGCCGCGCGTGCCCCGTGCACCGCGCCCCCGCCGGCGCACGCGGGCGCGGCGCCCCCGGCCGGCGCGTCGCACGGAGACGCGCCAGGGCACGGCGGACCGGCGGACACGGCCGGCGCGCCCGCGTCCGAGCGCCCCGCGCCCGTCGCGATCCCCTCGCGCCTCGAGGCCGACGAGGAGCCGAGCGACGGCGGCGATTGAGCCGCGCGGTGTTCCTTCCGCGCTCAGTCTGCGCCCGACGTGCGCCGGCGCCGCCCTCGACCTCTGCCGCGCTCGATCCGCCGCGCGGCGCTGTGCCCTCGATGCCCAGCGCCGCGCCGCGGGATGACGCCGCAGCTCACGCGGGCCGCCGCGCCGTCGCCGCAGTTCACGCGGGCCGCCGCGCCGTCGCTGAACCCTGGTGCGAACGGAGCGCACCGCGTCCGGCACGTCGTCTGCAAATGCAGACGACTGCGACGACTGCGACGACGGCACGTCGTCTGCATCGCCTGCAAACGATGCAAACGACGGCACGTCGTCCGTGGTTCATCGGGAAACAACGTGAACGACGGGCGATGAACGACGAACGACGAACGACGAACGACGAACGACGAACGACGAGCGAGGCGCTCGTCATCGCGTTGACACGGGAGGGCGCCCTCGGCGTGCCCCGGAGTCGAGAGGAGCGAACCATGTCCGTGCTACTGTGGATCCTGTTTGGGCTCATCGTCGGCGTGATCGCCAAGCTGCTGACCCCTGGGCGCGACCCGGGCGGCTTCGTGGTGACGACGCTGCTGGGCGTCGCTGGGGCCTTGCTCGGCGGCTTCATCGGCCGGGCGATTGGTCTGTATCCCTCGTATCAGTCGAGCGGGGGCTTCTTCATGTCGATCCTCGGCGCCATCCTTATTCTCGCCATCTACAACGCGACGATCGGCCGGAAGGCGCGGCCCTGATCGTCCGCGCCCCGGGGCGGCTCGTCCTTCCGGGGACCGGCGACCTGGGGAGGAGCGAGCCGGGGACCGGCGAGCTCGGGTGAAGCGAGCTCGGTAGGAGCGGGCTGGCCCAGCAGCGCGGCGGCGGGCACGACGCGGGCCGGCCCGGCGCGCCGGTCCAGGCGGAAGTCGAGGGCGACGTCCGGCGGCAGCGGCCGGATGGCGCCCGCGCCATAGCAGCGGCGGTAGACGAGCTCGCCCGGCCCGGCGCCCTGACCGCCGAGCTGATGGCTCCACCACCGCGAGTAGACCGTCGGGCGCTCGGCCTCGATGGACAGCAGATCGGCGCGCTCGAGCCGCACCTCGCTGTGATCTCCGCGATCGGCGACGCCGTGCTCCACGGTGAGCCGCCCGTCCGCCTCCATGCGGTAGACGATCCTGAACCCCTCGACATCGCCTTTTCCATAGGCGAAGCGCTGGACCCCCGGACCGAGGAACAGCGAGTGGGTGTAGACGAGGTCCACGGCGACCGCGGGCAGCACCGTCCAGGTGAGCCAGTTGTTTCCCCAGGGCCGCTCCTCGGAGAAGAAGGCGAAATACCCGACGGAGATGTCGCCGTGCTCGTCTGTCGAGGTGCGGTAATAGAGGACATCGCCGAGCTCCCCCGCGCTCGCGACCGTGGAGCCGACGCAGACGGCCTGTCGCTCGATCGCCGCGTCGATCTCGCTCGTCGCCCCCGGCGCGCCGGGCTCTACCCGCGGGAGCGAGCTCCCCTGCGCAGAGAGCGCCAGGAGCGGGACAGGAAGCGCGATCATCGTAAGGACGCGACCGAGAGCAGTACGGACAGCCATGTAGGCCGGCAAAGCTAGCGAGCACGTCGCTGCCTGCGCCACCGCAAAAGGCCGTTCGCGTCCTGCGCCTCACCACGCCGGCTTCGAATTCCGTTGATCCCGGTAGTTCGGCGGAGCCCCGCCCCGCGCGATGAACGGTCTGTTCATGAGCCGGGCAGCCCGGCATGACCTCGCGTGCCCCGAGCGCCCTCCGCCCCGCCCCAGGCGCCCCCTCCAGCGACGAGCGCCTGCCGGACGGCGCCCCCGTCCCCGCGGCGCGGGGCTAGCCGAGCGCCTTGGCCGCGAGGGCGCCGGCGATGAGCGTGACCGCGGCGATCACGAGCCACGGCAGGAGCCGCCCCCGCCGCGCCGGGCGCGCGCCTCGCCAGTGCGGCGTCGCGGCCTGCCTGGCCGCCTCGAGATCGTCGCCCGCGCCCCCGTCGTCCAGCGCGCTCGCCCCCGGCGCCGGCGTCCGCGGCGTCGCCTCGTCGCGGCCGTCCCCCGGGCGCCCCGCGGCGGCGCGCCGCACCCCTGTACGCCCGCGGAGCCCGCCGGACCGCCGGCAGCTCCGCACGAGCAACGACCGGTGCCGATCGCGACCGCTCACGACCTCGCGCACGAGCGCGGCCAGCTCCTCGCCCGCGAGCAGGCCGCGCTCGCTCGAGCGCTCCTCGCGCCCGCCGGGCGCGCGCCGCAGCGAGGCGAGCACCTCCGCGAGCGTCTCTTCCATCTGCGCCGCGGACGCGAAGCGGCCCTCGGGCTCGCGCGCGAGCGCGCGCCGCACCGCCTCCTCGAGCAGCGCCGGGCACGCCGGCCTGAGCGGCGCGATCGCCGGGACCTCGCCCGACAGCACCGCGCTCATCGTCTCGCCGTCGTCCTTGCGGTGGAACAGCCGCCGCCCCGTCAGCAGCTCGAACAGGATCACCCCCACCGCGAAGAGATCCGCGCGCGCGTCGATCCTCTCCCCCCGTAGCTGCTCGGGCGCCACGTAGCCGAGCTTGCCCTTCACCATGCCCGAGCCCGTCGACAGCGTCGCCCCCCCGGCCGAGCGCAGCAGGGCGGGGCACACGGCGTCCTCCGCCGCGTCCATCGCGGTCATCTTCGCGACGCCGAAGTCGATGAGCTTGATCTCGCCCTCGAGCGAGAGCAGCACGTTCTGCGGGCTCACGTCGCGATGCACCAGGCCGACGAGCCTGCCCTCGTCGTCGCGGAGCCCGTGCGCGTGACCGAGCGCCCGCAGCACGCCCAGGCCGATCTCGATCGCCGCGTCGATCGGAAACGGCCGGCCCTCGGTGGAGAAGACGCGCGCGGCCGCGGCGAGATCACAGCCCGGGACATACTCGACCACGAGGTGATGGTGTCCCTCGTGGAAGATGAAGTCGTGGAACCGGATCACGTTCGGGTGCTGGAGCCGGGCGCTGATCCAGGCCTCGCAGAGGAACATCCGCACGATCGACGGATCTCGCCGCGCCTCGGGGCGAAGCCGCTTGACGACCACGGGGTGCGCGATACCTGCCGGCCCGCGCCGGCACGCGAGGAACAGCTCGGCCATGCCGCCGGCGGACAGGCGCGCGAGCAACGCGTAGCCGCCTTCGCCCATCGGCAGGTCCATGTCCCTCGCCCTCCGCGGTTGCCCCGCCGCGCTCACCTCGTCCTTCCGCGGCCAGCCGGGGACGCGGAGCGAGGACGGCCGTCGCGCCACCCACCTCCGGAGCCGCCCTGCCCCGGCGATCCCCCCGAGCTGCCCGCGCCGCCCCATCCGGCCGTCGTCATTCACGCTGCATGCCACGGAGAGGGCCGCGGCACCGTCACCTCCGAGCCACGGGCGCCGTGCTCCCGCGCGCGGCGCGCGCCGCGGATGAGAGCGCATGTCGGCAATCGCGCGGCCCCCGCGGCGAGAGCCGCATCCATCGAAAATGGGGAAATCGGCTCGGCCCGTGTTCCGCACAGCGGCGCAGGGGCCGCGGGCGACGCGGAGGACCACGGCGGGGCGCCGCGCGGCGGGCCCGCCCCTGGCGGATCGGCGGCTCAGGTCGCGGCCGCGGGCGAGGCGCGGACGCGGCGCGCGAGCAGCGCGCGCAGCTCGCGGAAGGACACGGCGCGCAGCGCGACGAGGAGCACCACGTAGACGGCGACGCCCACCGCGATCGACGCCCACATCCCGGCGAGCGCGCGCGCGGCGTAGGCGGCGACGCCCATCAGCGCCGTCGCGGCGAGGATCGCGAGGACGCGGCCGGGCGCGACGAAGCGGGCCCAGCGCGCGGTCATGATCCACGACGCGAGGAGCGAGCCCGTGCTCGCGGCCAGCGTCGCGCCCGCGGCGCCCAGCGCCCGGTAGCGGGGCAGGAGGAGCAGGTTCAACGCGACGTTGGCGGCGAGCGTCAACGCGAGCAGCTTGACCATCGCGACCTCGCGCTTCGCGGCGAGCAGCGGCAGCGTCACGACCTGGAACGCGAACATCACCGGGACGCTGCAGGCCAGGATCCGGAGCACGTCCGCCGCCGGGGCGTAGTCGGCCGCCGTCCCGTAGACGAGCCGGATGACGTCCGGCGCGAGGACGAAGAGCCCTGCGGCGACCGGCAGCCCGACGAGCGCCGCGACGAGCATGCAGCCGCTGTACAGGCGCCCGAACGCCTCCCCATCCTGGGCGTAGAGGCGCATGCCCGCCGCGAACGCGGCGCCGAGCAGCACGTCGGGGAGCATCCTGAAGCTCTCGCTGAGCACCCAGGCGGCGCTGTAGACCCCCACGGCCTCCTCGTCGCAGAGGGCGCGGAGCATCACGCGGTCGGTCTGGAGGAGCGCGCTCGCGAGGACCCCGAGCGCGCCGATCGGCAGGCTGCGCTTCGTGATCTCCCAGAGCTCGGCGGGGGGCGTCGACAGCTCGGGCCGGTAGAGCCGGGCGCGCAGGAAGTGGTAGGTGATGCCGAGCTCCAGCACGTTGCCGAGCAGGAACGCCGTCGCCGCGGCCACGACGCCGAAGCCGAGCGCGAGCAGGGCGGCCGCGAGCGCGATGACGAAGAGCCTGGCGCCGAGCTCCGCGTAGAGGATGTACTGGAACCGCTCGTGCGCCTCGAACGAGAGCCACATCGTCGAGTAGAGCAGCGTCGCGAGCTGGGACGCCGCGGCCAGCACGACGAGCTGCGCGCCGAGCCCCGAGCGGGTCGCGAGCGCGACGGCCGCGGTCGCGCCGAGCACCAGCGTCCCGGTCACGCCCCGGATGGCGAGCGCGGCGCCGAGGTGACGGGGCCCGAGCTCCGGCCGCACCGCGACCTCCCGCGCCAGGTATCCCCTCACCCCGACGCCGGCGACGAGCGTGACCATCCCCGCGGTCGCGAGCGATGCCTGGAACTCCCCCCATGCGGCGACGCCCACCTTCCGCGCGAGGTAGCCGACGAACACGACGCCGAGCACGGCCATGATCGCCTGCTTGAGGAGCATCAGCGCCGCGTTCCGCGCGATGCGCCGGCCATCCTGCATGAACAACACCTCCGAGGTGTCGCCATGGTGCGGGGCGCCGCCATCCGCGCAGCGGGAGCGCCCCGGGTTCAGGCGTCGGCCGCCGCTGGAGCACGTCCGTCTCTCGCGGCGCGCGGGCCAGCGACGGCCCGGCGCCGCATCGCGCCGCAGCGCGCGGACCGCCGCGCGTCTCGATCCGCGATCACGGTGATCGCCATCAGGAGACGGTCCTGAGCCTCGCGGCATCCAACGGCACGAGGATCGCCAGCGCAGGAGGGAGCCGGCGATCCTCGGAGCGGGACACGGGATTCGAACCCGCGACCCTCAGCTTGGGAAGCTGATGCTCTACCAACTGAGCTAGTCCCGCGCGAGGTGGAAGACCTTCTACACAATCCCGAGCTGCAGGGCAACCCCCTTCGCCACGAAGATCGCTGCGACGTTTCTTTTTGTGGGACGCGGGCGCTGGCCCAGGCCGCGGGCGCTCAGCGGCGCGCGCGGACCGCCTGCGCGCGGAGCATGTCGCCGGAGAGCGGCGCGCGGGAGCGCACCATGCTGTCGCAGTCGCTGGTCGCGGCCTCGATCGCGCGGGTGATCTCGCCGGGGGCCGCGTCCGGCGGGATCCAGGGCAGCTCGAGCAGCGCCGGCCTGTCGGGCGGCACCCAGCGCAGGCTCCTCGTCACGAGCACGACCGGGTGGTTGGTCTCCACGAGCTCGCTCGCGAGGCGCACGCCGCCGAGCGGCGCCGGCGGGAGATCCAGGCAGACCAGGAACGCATCGAACCGCTCGGTCGCCGAGGCGAGCAGGGCGTCGTCGATCGACGACGCGTCCACGATCTCGACGTTCGCCATCGAGGACTCGAGCGCGAGCGCGAGCGCGTCGCAGGTCGCGGCGCGGGCGTCGTGCGCGAGCAGCACCCGGAAGCCGCGCGCCGCGCGCGGTCCGGGGCCGCGCGGCCCGACGACCTGCAACTTCTCGGACGCCGGCAGCCTCTCTGAGGCCGGCGTCGCGCGCTCACGAGCGGCACGTCGAGCGATCATGGACTCCCCTTCCTCGGCCACACCAAGGCGACCGTGACCCAGGCTAACACCCCTTGAGCTCAAACTGTTCAACCTTTATAGGAGGGCGCGCCTCTTTCCATGGCATCCCCCTGGCATGTCTCTGGTAGATGGAGCGCGCACGAGCACGTCTCATGGACATCCCGTGGCACCCGCGTTTCACCGGCACGCTTCATGGGCACGCTTCATGGGAACGGGCACGCTTCATGGGACCCATGGCACGCCGCGTCGCGGCATGCCGACACGTTTCACGGAAACATCTACGAAGGACGGTCACGCATGAGTCGGTTTCTCATCTCCACTCGTTGCGAGTGCCAGGCAACGCTGTCTGCCACCCTGGACGAGCACCGGCACGTCACCGCGGGGTGGGCTGTCCGCGGGCGCCCGGCGGACGACGGGGCGGACAAGGAGCTCGCTCCGGCACACAGCATCAACGCTCACCTCGACCGGTTCGACGTGGCATGGCTCTGCCCTTATTGCGGGCGCAACACGCTCCGGACCTTCTACGCGGACGCCATGAGACGGCTGCCTGCAGGCGCTCCTCCTGCGGCAGAGCCCGCCCGGAGCGGCACCGCCTCCCCGACGTGATGTGCCCGCTGCGCTTCGGGCTCGTCGTGCCCCATGTCAAGCGGGCCCAGAATCCGCCCGCTTGATTCTCCTCCTCGACCAGGACCCGCGCGGGGCCACCCCTCGCCGAGCACCGCGCGTTCCGCCCGGGGGCGCGGCGCACGGGCGCGCGGCACCCGAACCTCTCGAACATCGCTTCGTCCCCTCACCTGGATGCGCCGCGGCGAACACGCTGGTTGTTGCGCCGCGTCGGCCGCGCGGCAGAAGCGCCCGGACGCGACCGATTCACGGCCCATCCAACCTGCCGCGTCAGCGACGCATTCCCACTTTTCTGGCGATCCCCCCCGGAGCGCCTGGAGGTGGCGCATCCTGGATGTTCCCCGCCGGGCTCGCGTTCCGGCGAGCCCCGCTCAGCCGCCTTTTCCCGTGGTCGAGCTGCCCATGGTCCCGAAGACCCAGTCCCAGAGCGGGGACGACACGCCCCATCGCGCGTTCTCCCCCGTGTGGTGGTGGACCATGTGATGGCGCTTGATCCACTTTCCCAGGCGGGAGCTCATGCGGAAGTGATGAATGGCATAGTGCGTGCCGTCGTACACGAGGTAACCGAGGCCGAAGCCGACAAATAGCGGATCCGCTGGAACAGGCCCGAAGGCGGCGCGGAACAGCATGTAGAACACGACGCCGAGGGGAATGCTGGCGCCGAGCGGCATCACGAGGCGGTCGGCGTCCTGCGGGAAGTCGTGGTGCACCCCGTGGAGGACGAAGTGCATCCGCCGCTGCCAGAGCCGCGGGCCGACGTAGTGGAACACGTAGCGGTGCAGGACGTACTCGGCGAGCGTCCACAGGAACAGGCCGGCCAGCGCGAGCCCGAGCCCTTCCAGGAGGCCGACCCCATGACGCGCGGCGCGAACGCCGAGGTAGCCGTAGACCGGCAGCCAGAAGACGAACGGCGTGATCGGGTGAATCCGCGAGAACCGCTCGATGAGCGGCGTCTCGAACATCTGGCACGTCGCGGGACGAGCGGTGCGCTCCGTGGCGGTGACGGTCATCGTGCCCCCCTGGTACCTCATTTATCCATTCTCGGCCAGAGGCAGGCCGGTCCCCCGCGCCCCCCTGGATGCCGGGAAATCCCGATGTCCCCGGCGCGCCGCACCCCCCACCGGCGTCGCCCGTTGCGCACCGCGACAGCGTCAGCCGGCGAAGGACGCCTCGTAGAGCCGGCGGAGATCGTCGCGCGAGCACGGCCGCGGGTTGCACGTGTGGCACGCGTCCTGCGCCGCGAGATCGGCCAGCGCGTCGAGCTTGCCGGCCGGGACGCCCGCCTTCTCGAGGCCCGCCGCGAGCCCGACGCGGGCGCGCAGCGCGCGGACCGCCTCCGCGCACGCCGCCGCGTCCTCCGGGGCGCCGAGCAGGGCGGCGACGCGCGCGAGGCGCGGCGCCGCGGCCGCGACGTTGAACGCGACCACCGCGGGCAGGCACAGGGCGTTGGCGAGGCCGTGGTGCAGCCCGCACTCGCTCGAGAGCGGGTGGGCGAGCGAGTGGCACGCCCCGAGCCCCTTCTGGAACGCGACGGCGCCCATCATCGCCGCCTTCATCATGCCGCCGCGCGCCTCCAGATCGTCGCCGTGCGACACCGCGCGCTCGAGGTGCGCGGCGGCGAGGCGGATCCCCTCGAGCGCGATGCCGTCGGCCATCGGGTGGTCGCCCTTGGCGACGTACGCCTCGAGGCAGTGCGTGAGCGCGTCGAAGCCCGTCGCCGCCGTCAGGAAGGCCGGCATCGACCGCGTCATCTCCGGGTCGAGCAGCGCCGCGTTCGCGAGCAGGCGCGGCGAGAAGATCACCGTCTTCCTGTGGTTCACGTCGAGCGTCACCACGCCCGAGCGCCCCACCTCGCTGCCGGTCCCGGCCGTCGTCGGGATGGCGAGCATCGGCGGCACGTCGGACGTGATGAACCGATCGCCGCCCGTGGCGTCGTCGTAGTCGACGAGCGGCCGGTCGTGGTGCACGCCGAGGCGCACCAGCTTGCCGACGTCGAGCGGCGAGCCGCCCCCGAGGGCGACGACCAGATCGGCGCGGGCGTCGCGGAACGCGGCCACGCCGTCGTGCACGTTCTTCTCGACCGGGTTGCCGAGCACGTCGTCGAAGACGGCGACCTCGAGGCCGGCCCCTCGCAGCGACGCGGCGACCGGCTCGAGCAGCCCCGAGCGGACGACGCCCTTGTCCGTGACGACGAGCGCCCTCGTCGCGCCGAGCCGGCGCGCCTCGCCGCCGGTCTGCCCGACGACGCCGGCGCCGAAGAGGATGCGCGTGGGAAAGCTCCACACCGTGAACTGGCTCATGGTCACACCGCCTCGAAGTAGCGTTTCAGCTCCCAGTCCGTGACCGCGCGCTCGTACTGCCGCACCTCCCAGTCGCGCGTCTGGACGTAGTGGTCGACGAACGTCTCGCCGAGGATCTCCCGGGCGCGGCGGCTCTCCGCGAGCAGCCGGGTCGCCTCCGCGAGCGAGCGCGGCAGCGCGTGCCGCGAGGACGCGGCGGACGACGCGTCGCCGCCGGACGGCGGGGGCGGCTCGATGCCGTGCTCGATGCCGTGGAGCCCCGCGGCGAGGCACGCGGCCATGGCGAGGTAGGGGTTGATGTCGGCGGCCGTCTGCCGGTACTCGACGCGGGCGCCGGGCGTGCCGAGCCCGATGAGGCGGATCGCGGCCGTGCGGTTCTCGACGCCCCAGCTCGCGGTGAGCGGCGCCCAGACGCCGGGCACGTACCGCTTGTAGGCGTTGATCGTGGGCGAGTAGAGCGCCGTGAGCTCGGGCATGAGCGCGATCTGGCCGCCGATGTAGTGGCGCAGCGCGGCCGGGATCCGGCCGGGCGCCGACGCGTCCTGGAAGACGTTCTGGCCGTCCTTCCACAGGCTCTGGTGCAGGTGGCCGCTCGATCCGGGCAGATCGGCGTTCCACTTCGCCATGAAGGTCACCGACAGCCCGTGCTCGTGGGCGATCTGCTTCATGGCGACCTTGAAGAGCGCCGCCTTGTCCGCGGCGCGGAGCGCGTCGTCGTAGCGGATCGCCGCCTCGTACACGCCCGGGCCGGTCTCGGTGTGCAGGCCCTCGATCTCGACGTCGAAGGCGCGCATGCCGTCGAGGATGGCGGCCATCAGCTCCCGGTGCTGCCCCTCGCGGACCCACGAGTAGCCGAACATGCCGGGGCTGAGCGGCGAGAGGCCGGCGAAGCGCTTGTCGTGCAGCGAGCGCGGCGTCTCGTCGAAGAGGAAGAACTCGTACTCGCACGAGAGCTTCGCCGAGTACCCCATGCGCTCGGCCCGCGCGAGGACGCCCCGGAGCAGCGAGCGCGGGCACGCGGGGTGCGGCCCGCCGTGCTCGTCGCGGAAGTCGGCGAGCATCGCGGCGGTGCCCGGCTCCCACGGGATGTCGCGGAGCGTGCTCGGATCGAGGACCGCGTGCGCGTCCGGGTAGCCCGTGTGCCAGCCGGTGACCTTGGCGTTGTCGTAGAGGACGTCGGCGATGTCCCAGCCGAAGATGACGTCGCAGAAGCCGAAGCCGCCCCCGAGCGCGCTCTTCAGCTTCTCGAGGGAGACGTACTTGCCGCGGAGGATGCCGTCGATGTCAAAGCCGCCGATCTTCGCGCGGGTGATGCCCCGCGCTTCCAGATCGGAGACGAGCTTCTCGGAGGTCGAGGCGGTCATGGGCCGCGACGATAGCAGGGGACCCGGGAGGAAGGGAAAAGGACAGGCGCCGCCCGCGCCGCGCGGCCGCGCGGCGACGGCTCACTTCACCCGGACGCTCTGGATGGGATAACGCTCCGCGAGGGGCACGAGCGCGCGCTCGACGATCGCGCGGACGCGCACGTAACGCCGGTGGTTCGTCACGGCCGGATTTCGCTTCGAGTCCACCACACCGATGCGGATGTCCAGCGTGCGCGCGTCCTCGACGCCGCCGGTGACGAACACGTCCGGGTGCACCTTCTCGAGCTCGGCGTTGAGCAGCCCCGTCTCCGGGATCGCGGCGGCGGAGCTCGCCTCCGAGGCGTCCCGGTAGGCGGCGCCCGGGGCCCGCGCGGCGAAGGTCACCTCCAGCGCCTCGCCCAGGCCGTTCAGCACGGCGTTCATGTTCTCCACGGGGAACGGCTGGCGCGCGAGCCACGCGACCACCTCGCGCCGCGCGCCGCGCAGCGCCACGCTGGCGACGACGGCGACCGCGATCGGCGCGGCCGCGAGGGCGCCGAGCGCGCGCACGACCGTCGGCCCCGCGTCCCGGCCGAGCGCCCCGAGGAGCGCGAACAGGAAGACGCCGGTCGCGAGCGACACGACCGGGGGATCGGTGAGCACGCCCCACCGCGAGGCCGACGCGTTCATGAGCCGCGTGAAGCGGACCGACACGCTCTCCTCGGCGCGCTGCGCCGCGAGGGCGCCGCCGCTCGTCGGGTCAGGCATCGTTGGGGTCTCCGAGCATGCGCCAGAAGAACAGGCCGACGCCGAAGAGGAGGAGCACGCCGGCGACCCAGAACGAGCGCACCGGGCCGAAGCTCAGCCCCTGGCCCGAGCTCTTCATGATGAGGTCGGCCACCGTGAGCAGGCACGCGAACACGATGCAGGCCACGGGCAGCCCGAGCTGCTGGAGCAGGGTCGGCGCCGGGCGCTGCTTCGGGTCCGCCGCGGGGCGCGGGCGCATGTCCGACGGCGAGCGCGGCGGCAGCCGGTACCGGGCCGACGGCATCTCCGAGCCGTACCGCGCCGACGGCATCTCCGAGCCGTACCTGGCCGACGGCATGTCCGAGCCGTACCGCGCCGACGGCAGATCCGAGAGGGGGCGCATCGACGGCGGCATCGAGGTCGTGCGCGGCGAGGCGCCGAGCGCCACCTCCAGCGGCGGCGGGCTCGCGATGCTCGCCATGCTCCCCATCGCGCCGGCGCGCGCGCGCGCGCTCGGCGGGGCGCTTTCCATTCCGCCGACCCCGCCGGCGCGGGGGATCGCGCCCACGGGCGTCGCCTCCGCGAAGCCGGCGGCGCCGGCGCGGCCCCGCGCGCTCCCGGGGCAGCCGTCGCCGACCGCGCCCATCAGCGCCCGGCCGCGCGCGCTCGGCGGGGCCTCGGGCAGATCCATCTCGAGCCCGGCCGAGTCCGAGGGCGGCGGCGGGCGCGCGCTGCTCTCCGGGCCGTCCCGGCGGCTCCCCCGGGGCGCGCGCATCGAGGCGGGGGCCACGTCGAGATCGAGCTCGAGCGATCCGGAGTCCCTGGGCGTGTCGAGCCAGACGTGCGCGGCGTGCTTGGCCGGCCCGGGCGCGCGCATCGACGACGACGGCGGCGGAGGCGACGCGGCGTACGCGTCGTCGAGCGCGCTGCCCCGCGGGCCGAAGGTGGGCGCGAGCCCCAGCGCCGCCTCCAGCTCGGACCAGAAGGTCTCGATGTCCCTGGTGCGGTCGCGCGGGCTCACGGCGAGCGCGCGCTCGAACACCGCGTCGACCTCCGGCGCGATGCCGAGCCCCTCGGTCCGGGGCGTCGGCCGCCGCTTCACGTCGAGCGCCGTGCCCATCATGGCCTGCGCCTCGCCTTCGATCACCTGCCGTCCGACGAGCGCCTCGACCATCGTGAGCGCGAGACCCCAGACGTCGGTCCAGGTCCCCGTCTGCCCGAACCGCTTCGGCGCCCACTGCTCGGGGGCGCCGTAGGCCGGGGAGAACGCGTTGAGCGGATCGCCGTTGGTCACGCGGCCGACCGCCTGCTCGGCCAGCGACTTGGCCTGCGCGATCCCGTAGTCGAGGATCTTGAGGCGCTCCACGCCTTCCTGGTTCGTGATGAAGATGTTCTCGGGCTTGAGGTCGCGGTGGATGATCGACACCGTGCCGCCCGGGCTCGGGAAGCGGTGCGCCCGCGCGATCGCCTGCGCGATGGGGCGCATCATCTTCATCAGCTTGTGGAGGGGGATCGGCGCCTCGCCGTGGAGCCTGCGGCGATCGATGACCCGGTCGAGCGACTCGCCGTCGAGCCACTCGAGGGCGAGGAAGGGGACGAACTCCCCCCGCTTGAGGTGCAGCACGTCGACGTGGAGCGGACGGACGACCTCCGGGATGGAGGCCGAGAGCCGGAAGAGGAGCTGGGCCTCCTCGCGGAATTTCTCGAGGAAGAGCTGGCGTTCGCGCGGCGTCTTGGCCTCGGAGACCTTCAGGCACTTCAGGGCGACCGGCGCGCGGAAGCCGGCGTGGATCGCCCGGTACACCACGCCGAATCCACCCTCTGCGACCACCTGCTCGACGTGGAAATTACCCGCCTGCGTGGTTCCGACGATGCCGAAGACGTCGTCCGCCATGCTCCTTGAGCCATAGCGCACGGCGCCGCTGGACCGAAGCGCGAAACCGAATTTCCTGTTCGATCGGGCCCGTGTCGCGCCGGCGTGGACCGGGGTGACGAGGTGGCCAGATGAGCGCGGAGGACCGAGAAGGGAGCGAGGTCATCCGTGCTGGCTCCGAGCGGCCGTCGGGCGGCCCGTCCGAGCCGACGCTCGGCGCGGCCCTGCGTCCGTGGCCCGCTCGTGGCCGGCGTCCGTGACCTGGCGCTCGCGATCCCGTGGCGCGGGCGCCTGGCCGCCGAGGCGACCCGCCTCGGCCTCGGCGCGGGAGAGGCTCGGCTTCGGGGGTGGCCGCCGAGGCGATCCGCCTCGGCCTCGGCGCGGGAGGGGCTCAGCTCCGGAGGTGCGAGGAGGCGTCGCGCTGCGCCCGGTCCTCCTCCTGGAGGATCGAGAAGACCAGCCCGGCGCCGACGATCGGGAGGAGCCAGATGAGCTGCGTCTGCCAGACCTTCTGCTTGGGCTCGTAGAGGCGGCTGCGGAAGACCCGCACGGTGACGTAGGTCTGGAAGGCGAGGAGCGCCGCGATCGCGGCGCCGAGGATGATGTCGAAGGGCGTCATGGGATGGCGCGCACCAGCCTAGCCACGAAGCGCGCGCCCGCAACCAGGTCGGGTGCGTCCGGAGCGATATCGGCCCGGCAAGCACGAAAGGGGCACGTGGGCACGGGACGGGCGCGGCGCCGAGACGCGGAGCCGGTGCCCAGCGCGGCGCCCGTCACCCTCGCTCAAGCCGAGCCTCGCGCAAGCCGAGGAACGCCTCCCGGCGGCGCCTCGGGGCGAGCCCGCTTGCCCGGATCGCTTCCCGACGGCGCCTGGAGGGAAGCCAACTTGCGCCGATCGCCTCCCGGCGGCGCCTCGGCGCAAGCCCACCTGCCCGGATCGCCTCCGGGTGGGGCCACGAAAGAAGATGAGTTACCGCGATGGCTGCGAATCGCCGGTGCTGCGCCCATGGACTGCCGCAAACTCAGCTCACCCACCGACAGATCCAGTGTTGTGCCGTGCCCGCGCCTCGCCCGACAGGCCAGAAATTCGGCAGGATCTCCGGCATGCGGCACTAGAGTGCGCCCATGCCTCGAGCTCGACACGGAATCCGCGCGCGACGAACCTCGACGCACCACCCCTTCCGGCTGCGCCACGGCTGCGCCCTCCTCGCCGCGGCGCTCGCCGGCGCCTGGCTCGGCGCGGCGTGCTCCACGCCGTCGTCCGGGGTCGACGGCGGCGACCTGCTCGGCGTGTTCGAGCGGGACGCGGGCGCCGGCGCCGCCTCGGCGCGGCCCTCGGCGGCCCGGCGAGACGCCGGCCCCGGCGGGACCAGCGCCCCGGCCGCGCAGCCGCCGAAGCCGCCCGAGGTGAGGCCGCCCAGCGAAGGGAGCTGCGTCGCCGAGCAGGGGCGCCCCCGTCGAGAGCTCCGCAAGACGCTCGGCAGGCCGCCCTGCCGCGGCGCCCAGGTGCTCGAGACGCGCGACGCCGAGGGCTCGCCCCGCTACGCCTGCGTGATCGCGCCGAGCGGCGTCGAGACGCGCGCCCCGCTGCCGCTCATCATCTTCTTCCATGCCGAGGGCGACAGCCCGACCAGCGTCGACAAGAAGACGGGCCTCCGCAAGCTCGGCGCCACGTGGAACCTCACCGGCGACCCGGCGCACGCGGGCTTCATCCTCCTCGCCCCCCAGGGCCGCGCGTTCAAGGCCCCGAGCCAGGCCGAGCGCGAGCGCGGCGCGACGCCCTACACGCCGAGCGCGCCGTTCGACGCCGAGTTCACCGGCGAGGACAACGTCGATGTCGCGACCGTCGACACCTTCGTCGACCAGCTGATCCAGCGGAAGCTCGTCGACCGGCGGCGCGTCTACGCGCTCGGCGCCTCCTACGGCGGCCACATGGCGGCGACCTACGCGATGCTGCGCGCCGACCGCGTCGCCGCGTTCGCCACCTACGGCAGCGACGCCCCGCCCGCCACCTGGGCGTGCCCGGGCCCTCCCCCGCCCGCGATGGCCGTCTACCGCGCCTGCGACGACCTGTTCCCGTGTGCGTCGGTCGAGCGGTGGCTGCGCGCGCGCGACGCCCTCTCCGCCCAGACCTCGTTCCTGCGCCTGGACGAGGCCAACCGCGACGAGCCCCACTGCGCGCTCCGGAACCGCTGCTCCGCCAAGAAGGGCACCCTGAACCACCTGCGCTGGCCCAGGTCGCGAGAGCCCGACCTGCTCCGCTTCTTCGCGGGGCACGCCCTCGCCGTCCCCGCGCAGGTCACGGGAACCGCCGAGCCCGCCGTCGCGCGCTGACCCCCTCCCCGCGCGCCGACATCCTTCACGCACACGGATATCCTCCACGCACACGGATATCCTCCACGTGCACTGATATCCTCCATGCACACTGACATCCTCCATGCACACTGACATCCTGCACGTGCACTGACACCCTCCACGCACGCTGACGCCATCAACGCACGCTGGCGCTGCTCGACCCACGCGGGCGCCCGAGCTTCGCAGCACGTCCACCACAAAGCGTCGCGTCCCGGCGTTGAGCGGACCGGTCGTGTTGTCGTAGTGTTGCTGCCCGATGCCTGCTCAGGTCCAGCCTGCTCCCCTCTCCCCCTCGCCGGTCGGCACCTCCATCCCCGCCGGGACGCTCCGCGCCGAGATGGAATCGCGTCGCGCGACCGGCCGCCGCTTCGACGTCCGCGAGGCCGTCGGCCTCGCGGTGCCGCTCTGCACGCAGCTCCACCAGCTGCACGCGCAGGGGCGGACCCTGTTCGTGCACCCGTCGTGCCTCGGCTACGGCGCGGATGGCGCCGTCCAGGTCATCGAGGAGCTCGCCCACACCGCGCCCGTCCTGCCGCGCGACCTCGCCTGCCTCGCGCCCGAGGCGCGCAAGGGCGGCGGGGGCGACGCGCGCGCGAGCGTCTTCGCGGTCGGCGCCATCCTGTACGAGATGCTCACGGGCGGCAGCGTCGGCCCGGGGATGCGGCGGCCTGCAGAGGTGGTCCCGGACCTGCCGCCCGCCCTGGAGACCGTGCTCGGCAACTCGCTCGTGGCCGATCCGAGCCACCGCCCGGCCGACCTCGCCGCCCTCGCGCAGGCGCTCCACCAGCTCGCCGCGAGCGCGTCGGAGCGGCCGCCCGGCGCGGACGCCTCGCACCTCGACGGCGACGGCGACGTCGAGGTCGACGTCGCCCTCTCCACGGCGCCGCCGACCGGGCCCGCGCACGAGCCGCGCGTCCCGTCCGCGCCCTCCATGCCGAGGATCCAGGCGGTCTCCGGGGATGGGCCGTTCGCGGTCGCCATCCCGGTCAGCCAGCCGGCGGGCCTGCGCGGCAACGACCCGACCCGCAAGCTCGCCGACCTCAAGGCCGCGCTCGAGTCCGACCCGCGCCCGCGGTACGTCGTCATCAAGGAGGGCATGGACCACGGGCCGTTCTCGGCCGTGGAGCTGCTCCAGCAGATCGCGTCCGGCTCCTTCACGGGCGACCACGTGCTGCGCGACGCGATCTCCGGGGGGGAGCGCGCCATCCAGGAGTACGAGGAGTTCGCCCCGTTCGCCGAGCAGGCGAAGCTGAACCGGGACATCGTGCAGGAGAAGCGCGCCCTCGACGCCGTGGTGTCGGCCGAGAAGCAGGGCGCGCAGTACAAGGCGCTCATCGGCATGGCGCTGATGGGCGTCATCCTCGCCGCGGGCGCGGGCTGGTGGTACCGCGAGCGCGCCCACAAGGAGCAGGAGCTCGCGGTGCGGGACGCGACCGACCGCGTGGCGATCGAGGTCGACGCCGGCCTCGGCGGCACCAAGGCGGCGCGCGCCGGCGGGGCGCGGCCGCGCGGCGGCGGCAGCTACCCGACCCTCGGCGGCGGCCTGAGCTGCGAGGCGGCGCAGTCGCGCTACGTCGAGGAGTACAAGCTCGGCAACAACGGCCCGCCCGATCTCACGGCCGGCGCCTACGGCAACGTGCTGAACCGCGGCACCTACCTGAACGCGTGCAACGTGCCGTCGAGCATGGAGGTGAGCGTGTGCGCCGCCGTGCAGAACGGCCGCGCCGTGGGGGTCACCGTCACGACGCGCCCGTCGAACCCGGGCATCGCCTCGTGCGTGTCGAGGCAGATCCGCGGTATGTCGTTCCCGTCGCACCCGCGCCTCGACGTCGCCCGCACGACCTTCTCCGCCAACTGAGGCGGGCGGGCGCGTCCCCTCCCCGACGACCGTGCCCGTGCCCCCGCCCCCGATGATCCGTATCGAGCAGCTGACGAAGAGCTTCGGCGCCATGCCCGTCCTCCGGGGCGTCGACCTGGAGGTGCCCGCCGGCTGCCTGTACGGGCTGATCGGGCCGGGCGCCGCGGGCAAGAGCGTCCTCCTCAAGATGATCACCGGCCTGCTGCGGCCGGATCGCGGGCGCGTGCTCGTCGACGGGAAGGACGTGCACGCGCTCAGCGAGATCGAGCTCCAGGCGTTCCGCCTCAAGTTCGGGATGCTGTTCCAGAACAACGCGCTGTTCGACTACATGACCGTGGGCGAGAACATCGCGTTCCCGCTGCGGCGGCTCTACGACCTGAGCGAGGAGGAGATCCACGAGCGGGTCGCGGAGCGGCTGCGCGTGGTGTCGCTCGCGGGCTTCGAGGACCGGACGCCGGCGGGGCTGTCCGGCGGCCAGAAAAAGCGCGTCGGCGTGGCGCGCGCCACGATCACGCGCGGCGAGATCGTCCTGTACGACGAGCCCGCCGCCGGGCTGGATCCGGTGACGTCGCAGCGCATCTTCGAGCTGCTCCGCGCCGAGCAGCGGGCGATGAACGCGACCGTGGTGATGGTCTCGAGCGATCTCGATCGGCTGCTCACCGTCACCGACCGGGTCGGGATGCTCTACCGCGGCCGGCTCATCTTCGACGGCACGACGGAGGAGGCCAAGGCGAGCGACGACCCACGCGTGCGGCAGTTCGTCCACGGGCTGACCGAGGGACCGCTTTAGAACCTACGGCGCAGCCCCCCGGCGCGCGGCGGGCCCGTCGACGGGGCCCTCGCCGGTGAAGTGGAACCACTGCGTCGGATGGGCCCGGACGAAGCGCTCCATCGCGCCCATCATCGCCGCGGCCGCCCGGTCCCGCTCCGCCTCGGTCGGGCGGCGCGAGAGCCGGATCGGCGGCGCCACGACGGCCTCGTACTCGAGGAAGCCCAGCCGGCGCGTGAACACCGGCAGGATCGGCGCGCCGCTCAGCGCCGCGAGCGCGAGCGGCCCCTCGGGCGCGCGCCAGCGCTCGCCCAGGAAGGTGACCTCGCGGCTGCGCATCCCGGGCGGGACGCGATCGATCTGCATGGCGACCACGCCGCCGCGCCGCAGGTGGTGGAGCAACGGCAGCCCGTCGAGCGGCCCGTCGCCGATGTGCACCACCTGGACGCCCGCCCGCCGCCGCGCCGCGTCCTGGATGGCGCGCGCCTCGGGATCCCGCTCCCGCTGCATCGCCAGCACGACGCCGGCCGGGTGCACCACGCCGAGCACCTGGCCGGCGATGTCCCAGCCCCCGGTGTGCGCCGTGACGATGAGGACCCCGCGCCCGGCCGCCGCCGCCGCGTGGTAATGCTCGACGCCCCGGGTCCGGCTGGCCACCGTGTAGCCGCGGTCGCTCGCGAGCAGGAGCGCCTCGGTGATGCAGCGCCCGTAGGTGGCGAAGACCTCGGCGGCGTCGAGCAGGTCGGCGACGCGGGACCGAGGCCCGCGGACGCGGCGGAGGGTCTGCTCGACGCGCCGGCGCACCTCGGGGAGCGCGGCCGCGAAGAGCACGCCGAAGACCGGCGGGCTGTGGCGCACCCACGGCTCCGGCCCGCGCGTGACGCCCGCGGTGAGGGCGCGGCGCCAGAAGGCCGAGTCGGGGCGGAGGCGGGAGAGGAGAGCGCCGCGCAGGCGAGGCATGCGCCGCCGATCTAGCGCAAACGAAACGCCCGAGGGAGGGGCTTCGAGCTGCGCTGTCTCACTCGCCCCGTCGCCCCGCCCAATCGGCCGCTCGTCCGAGGCGCTCTCGCGAGGAGCCCAGTCCGGCCGCACAGGAACAGCGCGTGGCGCCAGGCAGATCCCGACCGAGAAAACAGGTTCATCGGGCGCAAAGCCCTCTGTTACAAGGCAACTCGCAAGGGGGCGTTTGACATGAATATCCTGCTCGTCGATGACCAGCACGTCGTACGGGAGGCGCTGGCGCATGCGCTCGCGTCCCAGCCAGGGGTGGCCGCGGTCGTCCAGGCCGGGAGCGCGCGAGAGGCGCTCCGCGCGCAGGAGCTCCACCGCTGTCAGGTGGCGGTGATCGAGCTCTGCCTCGCCGACCGGAGCGGCACGGAGCTCATCCGGGAGCTCAAGGCCATCGCCGAGGTCCGCGTGGTCGTGCTCTCGATGCACCGGGACGAGTTCCGGGTGGCGGAGGCGATGCGGGCAGGCGCGGACGGCTACCTGTCCAAGCAGAGCCGGCTCGCCGACGTCATGGAGGCGCTGCGCACCGTGGTCCGCGGGCGCACGGCGGTCTCGCCGGACGTGAGCGCGGCGATGGTGCGCGCGCTCCAGCGGCGCGACGCGGCAGGAGGCGACATGGTGGCCACGCTGAGCGAGCGGGAGCGGCAGGTGCTCCGGTTCCTCGCGATGGGGCGCTCGGCCAAGGAGGTCGCCGCGCTGCTGTCGATCAGCGTCAAGACCGTCGAGACGCACCGGGCGCGCCTCTGCGCGAAGGTGGCGACGCACAGCGTGGCCGACCTGACCCGGCTGGCGGTGCGATCCGGCCTGGTCGAGGCCTAGCGCCGCGTCACCCCGGCTCGCCGGGGCCGCGCGGCGGCCGCGCCGCGGACCTCACGCCGCGGCGGTGGCCGCCCGCGGAGCGACCCGGAGCGCAGGCAGGGTCTTCCCGATCAGCGCCGAGCCGATGGCGAACCCCGAGAGCGTGAGTCGCATGCGGAGCACGTCCAGCATCCCCTGATGATGGAGCACGGTCAGCGTGCCGCGGACATCCCTGCGGCGGACGCGCAGCCGTTCGACCAGCGTGTCGAGGGTCTCTGTGCGCCCCTCGATCTGGGCGAGGGCGAGCGCCTGCAGGAGAGTTGCGGCCAGGATTTTCTTGTCCATGAGAGCACCCTAGGAATCTCCAGAGGGAGTGCCCACTTTTCGGTGACGATTTCTTGTGTCGGGAGGTCAATCACCCATCGGGCCACGGGCACCCCGTAAGCGGCTCATCCTGCGCCCGATACCTACCTGCGCGCCTCGGTGGAATACCTGGCCCCCCCGCGGTCCGCGCCGCCGCGCGGGGGCGTGCGCGGCTGGAAAGACTCCGATCGTGCAGGGGAGGCTCCCCGGACGGCGCGTCATCCAGTGAATCCACGCGTCGCGCGGACACGCGATCTCGCGGGGCGCGTCGAGGGCGCCTTCCGCTCGAGACGGCGCGGAGCTCCCGTGACGCGTCGTGTGGCCAGGATCTCGATGCGTCCTGATCTCTCCGCCTGCGGTACCGGCGCTCACCGGCGGCCGGCGTCGGCGCGCGATCGGGCCCGATGCCGTCGCCGGGCGGAGCGCGAGCCGCGCTATGCTGGGGTGCCCCCATGCGCGCAGGAACGATCGTCGGCGACAGGTTCGAGATCGAGCGCCTCGCGGGCTCGGGCGGCATGGGCGATGTGTACCGGGCGCGCGATCGGTGGAGCGGCGACACGGTCGCGATCAAGATCCTGCGGCGCTCCGGAGAGATGGAGTCGAGTCGCTTCCTGCGCGAGGTCAGGGCGCTCGCCGCGCTGCAGTCCCCGGGGATCGTGCGGTACATCGCCGACGGCGTCACGGGCGCGCAGGAGATGTACCTGGCCATGGAGTGGCTCTCGGGCGAGACGCTCTCGCAGCGCCTCTCCCGGGCCGAGCTCACGATCGCCGAGAGCCTCGCGCTCGGCGCGCGCATCGCGGCCGCGCTCGGCGTCGTCCACCGGGAGGGCATCGTCCACCGCGACCTGAAGCCGAGCAACATCTTCCTCGCGGGCGGCGCCGCCGAGCGCGTCACCCTGATCGATTTCGGGATCGCGCGCGTGTCCGGCGTCGAGCAGCGGCTCACCGCGACCGGCGCGATGCTCGGGACCCCGGGCTACATGGCGCCGGAGCAGGCGCGCGGCGAGCCGAACGTCGACGCCCGGGCGGACGTCTTCTCCCTCGGCTGCGTGCTCTTCAAGTGCCTCACCGGGCGCGCGCCGTTCCTCGGCCTCGATCCGCTCTCCGTGGCGCTCAAGATCGTCCTGGAGGAGCCGCCGCGGCTCCGGGAGCTCCGCCCGGAGCTCCCGGCCGCGGTCGACGCGCTGATCGCCAGGATGCTCGCGAAGCTGCCGGACCGCCGCCCGCGCGACGGCGACGCGGTGGCGGCCGAGCTCGCCGCGCTGAGCGAGCGCCTGCTCGAGTGGCCCAGCGCGTCCTCGATGAGCGCGCGGTCGCGCGAGATCACGAGCAGCGAGCGGAGGATCGTGAGCCTGGTCCTCGCGCGCGACGCCGTCACCCAGGGGGCCCCGGCGGCCCAGGCCCCGGAGCTCGAGCGGCGGGCGCGGGCGCTGCGCGCGGTGGCGGAGCGCTACCAGGGGCAGCTCGAGATCCTCGCCGACCAGTCGCCCGTCGTCGTGCTCTCGAGCGCGGGCGCCCCGACCGATCTCGCCGCGCGCGCGGCGCGCTGCGCGCTCTCCCTCCGGGCGGTGCTCGGCCGGGCGCCCGTGGCGCTCGTCTCCGGGCGCGCGGAGCTCTCGCCGCGGGCGCCCGTCGGCGAGCTGATCGACCGCGCGGTCCTCCTGCTCGCCGCGGATCGCGGCGCCGCCGGGGCGGCCCCGATCCTCCTCGACTCGGTGACGGCGGGCCTGCTCGGCGGCCGGTTCGACGTCGCGCCCGCCGGCGCGGCGCACTGCCTGCGCGGGGAGCGGGACGACCTCGACGCGCCGCCGCTCCTGCTCGGCAAGCCGACGGCGTGCGTGGGCCGCGAGCGCGAGATCGCGCTCCTCGAGACCGCGTTCGTCCAGTGCGTCGAGGAGTCGCTCGCCAGCGCGGCGATCGTCGTCGGGCCGGCCGGGTCGGGCAAATCGCGGCTGCGCTACGAGCTGATCCAGCGGCTGCGCGCGCGCGGCGACGGGGCGCAGGTGTGGATCGGGCGGGGCGACCCGATGCGCGCCGGCTCCGCCTTCGGGCTGCTCGCGCAGGCGCTGCGGCGCGCGATCGGCCTGTTCGACGACGAGCCGCTCGCGGCGCGGCGGCAGAAGATCCGGGCGCGGATCGATCAGCGCGGGGTCAAGGACGGCGCGCGCGTCGCCGCCTTCCTCGGAGAGATGGTCGGCGCGCGGTTCCCCGACGACGACGACGTGCGGCTCCGGGCGGCGCGGCGCAACCCGGTGCTCATGAACGATCAGCTCCGCGTGGCCTGGGAAGACTTCCTCCGGGCCGAGTGCGCGCGCGGGCCGGTGGTGCTGGTGCTCGAGGACCTGCAGTGGGGCGACCTGCCCACGGTGACGCTCGTGGACGGGGCGCTGCGCAACCTGAGGGAGCTGCCGCTGCTCGTGCTCGCGCTCGGGCGGCCGGAGGTGCGCGAGACGTTCCGGGATCTGTGGACGAGCCACGGCGCGCTGGAGGTGCGCCTCGCGACGCTGCCGCGCCGGGCGAGCGAGCGGCTGGTGCGGCAGGCGCTCGGCCAGGACGCGAGCGACACGCTCGTGCAGGCGCTCGTGGAGCGCGCGGACGGCAACGCGTTCTACCTGGAGGAGCAGATCCGCGCCGTCGCCGAGGGCAAGGGCGCGGGGGTGCCGGAGACCGTGCTCGTGATGGTGCAGGCGCGCCTCGAGGCGCTGGATCTCGAGATGCGGCGCGCCCTGCGGGCGGCGAGCATCTTCGGCGAGACGTTCTGGCGGGGCGGCGTCGCGGCGCTGATGGGCGGCGCGGACGCCACGCGCCCGCTCGAGATGCTGGAGCAGCGCGAGCTGATCGTGGGCGGCAGGGGGGAGAGCCTCGCCGGCGAGGTCGAGTACAGCTTCCGGCACGCGCTCATCCAGGAGGCGGCGTACGGGATGCTCACCGAGCGCGACCGGGAGCTCGGGCACTGGCTCGCGGGCGAGTGGCTGGAGCGCGCGGGCGAGGCCGACGCGGCGCTGCTCGCGGAGCACTTCGAGCGCGGCGGGGACCCGGGGCGGGCCGTGGTCTTCTACGAGCGCGCGGCGGAGCAGGCGCTGCGCGGCAACGACCTGGTCGCCACCCTCGACCTCGCCGAGCGCGGCGTCCGGTGCGGCGCCACCGGGGAGCTGCTCGGCGCGCTGCGGCTCGTGCAGGCCGAGGCCCACGTCTGGCGCGGCGAGTTCGCGCAGGGCGAGCAGCGCGGCGTCGAGGCGGCGGAGCAGCTCCACCCCGGGTCCGCGCCGTGGTTCCGCGCGGTCCAGCAGTCCGCGGTCGCGGCGGGCAAGCAGGGGTACTACGACCGCGTCGAGCGCTGGGCGAGCAGGGCGACCGCGGAGCCGCCCGACGAGGGCGCGGAGAGCGCCCGGCTGGCCTGCCTGGCGGAGTGCGCGGGCTTCGTCGCCTTCGGCGGCAACTACGCCGCGGCCAACGCGCTGATCGAGGAGCTCAGCCGCGGGGTGAGCCAGCAGAGCGCGCCGGACCCCGAGCTGGTGGGCAGGCTGTACTACGCGCGATCGGTGGGCCTCCTGGCCTCCGGCAGCCTCGGCGATTGCCTCGAGTGCACGGAGGCGTCGCTCGCCGCGTTCGAGCGCGCCGGCGATCGCCGCAACGCGTGCGTCGCGCGCAACAACCTCGGCTCCTTCTACGCGGAGCTCGGCGCGTTCGATCGCGCCGAGGAGGCGCTGCGCACGTCCATGGCCGAGGCGGAGCGCATGGGGCTGCACGATCCGGCGATGCTCGCCCTCGCCAACCTCGGCCACGTGCTCGCGTACCGCGGCCAGCTCGCGGAGGCGAAGCGGGCCCTGCGGAGGGCGATCGAGGCAGAGGAGCGGCAGGGCGACCCGCGCGCCGCGGGCACGTCGCGAACGTACCTCGCCGAGGCCGCCCTCCTCTCCGGCGAGCTCGACGCGGCCGAGCGCGACGCGCGCGCGGCGGCGGCGGCGCTGGACGTGGTGCCGCCGCTCCGCGCCGCGGCGCTCGCGGTGGGGGCCCAGGCGCTGCTCGGCCTCGGGCGCGCCGGCGAGGCGCTCGCGGCGGCGGAGGAGGCGATGTCGCTGCTCCTCTCGCTGGGCACCGTCGAGGAGGGCGAGTCCCGGGTGCGCCTCGCCTACGCCGAGTCGCTCGCCGCGAACGGCAAGCAGGCCGAGGCCACGGCCGCGATCGTGGCGGCGCGCGAGCGGCTGCTCGCGCGCGCCGAGCGGGTCGGCGCGCCGGCCTGGCGCGAGCGCTTCCTGGCCCGCGAGGAGAACGCCCGGACGCTCGCGCTCGCCGACCAGTGGACCGGCGAGCCCGCGTGACGGTGGTGGGGGCACGTCGGGCGCTCCCCTCCGGGGCTTGCGTTCCGGCGAGCCCCTTTGGTGGCTCGCCTGCACTTCAGCCCCTCCGGGGAGCGCCCGACGTGCCCCCACCACCGGGTGATTGATGAGGAGGATGGATGAGGAGCGGGCTACAACTTGCCCCGGACGTAGGCCCGCTGGAGCGTCAGCTTCGGGGGGCCGGACGCGACCTCGAACGATTCCGGCCTGCCGTCCGGGGCGAGGCTGCCCACGAGGCGCATCGTGCGAAAAGAGACCGAGACGGTGCCCGACGCGTCCCGTTGATACCGGACGTCCACGGGCTTCGTCGGGTCGATGGCCGGCGTGTACTCCTGCTGCTTGAAGTCGAAGGGCCCCTTCTTCTTCAGCAGGCGCGCGAGCGCCGAGGCGGTGCCGATCGGCGAGGGCAACCACGCCTTGGCCGCGGGGGAAAACGTCCCCTGGACCTTCTTGCCCTCGACCTCGCCCGAGTACTCGTACTGGAAGTTCGCCTTCTGCGACAGCTCGATCCGGTGGTTCGCCTTGCCCTCGGACGACTCGATCCAGACGCCCCCGCGGAGGCGCCCCGCGGCGTCGACAAGCACGTTGGACGCCTCGTCCTCGATACGCAAGGTCTTCGGGTCCGTCGGCGCGAGCATGGTCGCGCGCGTGAACCACCGCCGCTGGCCGCCCTCGTCCCTGAGGAGATCGCTCGTCTCGAAGCCGATGGGGACCTCGCCGACGCGCAGGATCAACGTCTCGGTGTACTCGGGCTTCGGGCGCGCGTCCCTCACCTCGAGCGAGTCGAAGAGCTCCTTGGAGAGCCGCTCGAACGTGCGGACATAACCGAGCTCGTCGTGCACGCAGGCGATGGGGTGCGCCCTGTCCGCGTGCATCGCGATCTTGAGCAGGCCGGCGGCCTTCCCGCGCTCGGTCGCGGCCAGGTAGAGCGCCTGGACGAACATCGCGGGGCTCTCCCGGTGCACGCTGGCCTCCCACGGCAGGATGCGCGCGATCTCCGCCTTGCCGGGCTCGAGGAGCTGGATGAACTGCCGTATCGCCTCGCCCGAGTCGAGCATGGAGCTGTAAACGAAGCACTCGACGGGGCTCGCCGTGCCGATGGGGATGGAGAGCGAGACCATCTTGTCCTTCTCCACGACCTTCGGCGCCCCGGCCGCGAGCGCGCGCACCGACCACGCCGCGGTGCGGACGTCGCGGGCGCTCAGCCCGGAAGCCTCGCGGGCGAGCGCCTTGTCGAGATCGAACGGCTCCTGCGAGGCCGGCGCGGGGGCCGGCTCGGGCTCGCGCGCCCCCGTCGAGGCGGCGGACCCGCCGCATCCCGCGAGCAGCGCCAGAGACAGCGCGGTGAGGGCCGCGCCGCGCGCCGACCGCGAGGGGCGGCCGCGCGAGCGGCTCGTGTTCGGTGAGGAGAGCTGGCGCTCGGTGGGCCGAGCTCCCGGGATCGGAAACGCCATCGTGGGATTCTCCTGCGATGTCCCCTGCCCCCCGGGAGCGTCCCTTGGCGGCTCCAGGTGCACGGAAGGACGAAGCGCGGCCACGAGACGGCAGCGGTACCGTGATGTCAAGGCGCGATACGTCGGCCCCGGCGCGCGCCGATGCCCCCGGGCGAGCCAGGCGGCTCACGGAGACCGAAACCGCGTCACTGGAAAATAACATCTTCAGGACACGCAGGCGGCGCGCCGAGGTGCCCCCCTCGGCGAGGCACTTCGTCTCAACGCCTGGGGCGGCTTCGCACGTGAGCACGCACAGTGGGGCAGTTTGCCGCAGCCAGAACCTCGACGAGACGCTCGCCCCGACCGGGTGGCCGTCGACGACCTCTCCCGTTTCTGCCCCGGGGTTTCTTCGATCTCTTCCGCCTGGCACCCGCGTTGCAGCGCTTGCCAGGGTCGCCGGTTCCGCCGGCGCGACGTGGCGAAGCAGCAGGCGGTCACGTCGTAGGTGACGTTCACGATGCAACCTATCCGAGGAGTGGATCATGGGACAGAGCGGCGAGAGCAAGCGAGGATTCGCGGCGATGAACGCGGAGCAGCAGCGCCAGATCGCGAGCCAGGGCGGCAAGGCGGCGCACGAGAAGGGCACGGCGCACGAGTTCACGTCCGAGGAGGCCCGCGCGGCCGGTCGCAAGGGCGGTGAGGTCGTCAGCCAGAACCGCGAGCACATGGCCCAGATCGGGCGGAGGGGCGCCGTGGCCCGGAGCCAGGGGCTCGGCCTGGGCCGGGGTCGCAACGGCCAGCGGGGCGGCCGTGAGCAGCTCGCGAGCGCGGGCGAGCAGCAGCCGGAGAGCTGAGCCAGAGGAGCGCGCCGCTCGAGGTCCTCGAGCGCCGCCCCCATGACGATGAACCGCCGAGGAAGCAGGAAGGGAGAGCCCCGTCCTGATTCCTCGGCGCTGCTTTGTCGGGGCCGGGAAGCGTCGATGGGCGGGGCCGGAAGCGTCATGCCCGGAGGCAGCGAAGGCCTGGGATGGCCGGGCGCCGCTACTCCGATCGCTCGTCGACCCCTGCCCCTTCCTCGAACAGCGGGTCCTCGAACAGCGGGTCGTCGTCGAGCGCGAGGTCGTCCTCGCCCGACGCGCCGTCGTCGGCCGCGCGCGCGCCGGCGGCTGCGGCGCCGGCGGGGGGCATCCGCCACCCGCCGGCCACGGGGCCGGGCGGCCAGGCCCGGAGCCCGGGCGGCGGCGTGAAACCATCGAGGTCGTCTTTCGCGTCGTGCCCTGCCGCCGCCGCGCGGAGGGCCCACCCGGGCGCGTTCGCCGGCGCCGATCGCGGCCGCCACGAGGCCGGCTCGGGCGTCGGGGCGCGCTTGAGGTAGCCGTGCGCTCCCGAGGTGAAGCCGGCGGCGGCGAGCGCGGACGAGAGCGGCGAAGCGTGCGCCGGCTCGCCGTCGACGGTGGCCACGAGGACCGCGCGCCGCCGCCCCTCGTGGATGAGCGCCGCGAGCGCCGACGCGATGGCCCGGATCGCCGCGCCCCGCTCGGGCTCGGCCTCGGGCAGGAACGTGGTGAGGCTCCGCTCGGTGCGGCCCATCCAGGCGAGCAGCCTGCCGTCGCGCAGGATCACCAGGGCCCCCGCGGCGCGCTGCGGGCGGACCGGGCCGCGCGGCGACGCCCCGGCGCCGCCGTCGCCCGCGCGCGGCGCGAGCTCCGGCCACCGGAGGGCGGAGCCCCAGGGGTTCGCCGGGTCCGTGGCCGCGAGCACGAGCGTGCGCGGCTCGTCGGACGGCTCGCGGCACGCCCGGAGGCGATCGTCGGCGCCGGGCACCGCGAACTGCGCGGCGCCCAGCCCGGCGATGAAGTAGCCGCGCCGCGCCTGCCCAGCCTCCTCCATGGCGCGGAGCACGTCGTACACGGCCGAGAAGCCGCCCGCGAGCCCTTCGGCCGCCGCGGCCTCGCGCGTGAGCACGCCGTGGCGCGCGAGCAGCGCGCGGGCGAGCGCCGCGCGGCGCTCGGTCTCGCCGGGCGCGCCGACCGCCCCGGGCTCGCCGGCCGCGGCGCCAGGCGCGCCGGCCGCGCCCCCGGGAGGCGCCAGGAGCGACCAGCGCCCTTCGCTGCCGGGCGGGCCGATCCGGCGCGCCCGCAGGGCCGGCGCGCCGCGGCCCGGCGCGGCGCGGTCGCGGTCCCGCCGCCGGCCGCCGCTCGACCGGGACTCGCGGCCGAGGGCGCGCAGCGGGGCGAGCGTGTCGTTCGTCACCTCGCCGGCCCACACGAGGTCCCAGAGCGCGGCGAGCAGATCGGCGCCGAAGGCGCCGGTCTCGCGCGCGAGATCCGAGAAGAAGAGGGCGCCGCGGCGCGCGAGCGCGGCGCGGACGCGCTCGGCGAGCGGCCCCTCGGCGCGGCCGGGCGGCGGGACGAGGTAGGGGTAGGCCTCGGCGAGGTAGAGCGCGACGCGGCCGTCGCCGTCGCCGACCGGCTCGATGCCGCGCCAGAGGACCTCGCCGGACGCGCAGAGCGCGTCGAGGTCGCCGGGGCGGTAGCCCTCGACCCGGGCGGGCAGGATCTCGGCTTCCAGCGCGAGGGCCGGGAGGGGCGCGCCCTGGAGCTGCTCGATCGCCGCGAGCAGCCCGTCGATCCCCCGCCGGCGGCGGTGCAGGCCGTGCCAGTCGGCGAGGAAGCGGGCGTAGGCCTCGGGCGGGACCGGCTCGACCTCGGCGCGGAGCCGCGCGAGCGAGCGGCGCTTGAGCGAGCGCAGGACCTCGGCGTCGCAGAACTCCCGGCCGCGGCCGCCGGGGAGGAACTCGCCCTCGATCACGCGGCCGCGCTCCGCGAGCCGCGCGAGCGCGGCGAGGACCGGCGCCGGGCCGAGGCCGAAGCGCCGGGCCACGTCGTCCGCGCGGAAGGGGCCGTGCGTGCGCGCGTAGCGGGCGACGAGCTCGCCGAGCGGGTCCCGGGCGGGCTCGAGGAACGCGGGCGGCAGGTCGGGCGGCGGCGCGACCCCGAGGGCGTCGCGGAGCCGGCCCGCGTCCTCGGCGGCGGCGACGCGGCGCTCGCCGGCGAGGCGGATCTCGATGGCCCGCCGGTCGCGGACGAGCTCGTCGATCCACGCGCCGGCGCGCTCGCGGGCCGCGCCGGGCGGGACGTCGGGGCCCTCGGCGCGCCGGGCGATCTCGTCGCGCGAGAGATCGCCGAGGGAGAGCAGGAGATCGTGCGCGTGGTCCTCGTGCTTGAGCGGCGCGCGGCCGTCGAGCCGCTGGAGCGACGCCTCGAGCGCCGCCACGGCCTCGGCGTCGAACAGCTCGCGCAGCTCGGCCTCGCCGAGCAGCTCGCGCAGGCGGGCGTGATCGATGGCGAGCGCCTGCGCCCTGCGCTCGGCGAGCGGGAGGTCGCCCTCGTAGATGAAGTTGCCGGCGTAGGCGAAGAGCAGCGTGGCGGCGAACGGGGACGGCGCGCGGACGTCGACCGTGACGACGCGGACCTCGCGGGCCGCGATCCGGCGGAGGAGGCCCTCGAGCGCGGTGAGATCGAAGACGTCGCGCAGGCACTCCCGGTAGGTCTCGAGCAGGATGGGGAAGGAGCCGTAGCGGGACGCGACGGCGAGCAGGTCGGCGGCGCGCTTGCGCTGGGCCCAGAGCGGCGAGCGCTTGCCGGGGAACTTGCGCGGCAGGAGCAGGGCCCGGCCGGCGCACTCGCGGAAGCGCGAGGCGAAGAGGGCGGTGCCGCCGAGGCCGCGGACGAGCAGGTCCTCGACCTCGTCGGCCCCGGGCAGGAGCTGCTTCGCGTCGGGGGGCGCCTCGGACCCGGGGAGGCGCAGCACGATGCCGTCGTCGGTCCACACGGTGTCGACGGCGAGGCCGAGCTCGAGCCGGCATTTCTCGGCGATGCAGGTCGACAGCGGGGCGTGCACGCGGCCGCCGAACGGCGAGAGGAGGCAGACGCGGTGGTCGCCGACCTCGTCGACGAAGCGCTCCAGGACGAGGGCGCGATCGCTCGGGACCTCGCCGGTGGCGGCGGCCTGGTCGCGCACGTAGCGGACGAGGTTCTGGGCCGCGCGCGCGTCGAGGCCGTGCTCGTCCGAGAGCGCGCGCCCGGCCTCGGCGTCGGGCAGGGCCGCGAGGCGGCGCGCGAGGGCGCCGATGGAGGCGCCGAGCTCGACGTTGCGCCCGGCCTGGTCGCCGCGCCAGAACGGCATCTTGCCCGGCTCGCCGGGCGCGGGGACGACGAGGACGCGGTCGTGGGTGATGTCGGTGATGCGCCACGAGGAGGCGCCGAGGAGGAAGACCTCGCCCTCGCGGGCCTCGAAGACCATCTCCTCGTCGAGCTCGCCGACGCGGCGGCCGGGGCGCGCGGCGTCGCCGCCGGTGTCGAGGAAGACGCCGTACAGGCCGCGATCGGGGATGGTGCCGGCGTTGACGACGGCGAGGCGCTTCGCGCCCTTCCTGGCGCGCACGGCGCCGCCCACGCGGTCCCAGACGACGCGGGGGCGGAGCTCGGCGAACTCGTCGGAGGGGTAGCGGCCGGAGAGCATGTCGAGCACGCCCTCGAAGCTCGCGCGGGGCAGGTCGGCGAAGGGGGCGGCGCGGCGCACGAGGGAGAAGAGGGCGTCGACGTGGAGGGTGTCCATCGCGACGGCGGCGACGATCTGCTGGGCGAGGACGTCGAGGGGGTTCCTCGGGTAGAGCGTCGCCTCGACCTCGCCCTCGCGCATGCGGGCCGCGGCCGCGGCGCAGGCGAGGAGGTCGCCGCGGTGCTTGGGGAAGACGACGCCGCGCGACGTGCCGCCGACCTCGTGGCCGGCGCGGCCGACGCGCTGGAGCCCGGCGGCGACCGACGGGGGCGCCTCGAGCTGGATCACGAGGTCGACGGCGCCGAGGTCGAGGCCGAGCTCCAGCGAGGAGGTCGCGACGATGCACGGCAGGAGGCCGGCCTTGAGCCGCTCCTCGATCTGCTGGCGCTGCTCGCGGGCGATGGACCCGTGGTGGGCGAGCGCGATCTCGGCGCCGGCGGTGTCGTTGAGCGCGGCGGCGAGGCGCTCGGCGAGGCGCCGGCTGTTCACGAAGATCATCGTGGTGCGGTGGGCGCGGACGAGCTCGACGAGGCGCGGGTGGATGCTCGGCCAGATGGAGCGCTGGGGCGGCTCTGCGGGCCCCCTCGGCGGCCCCTCGCCGGCGCGCGGGGCCTCGCCGGCGCGCGGGGCCTCGCCGGCGCGCGGGGCCTCGCCGAGCTGGGTCATGTCCTCGACGGGCACCTCGATGCGGAGCTCCAGCGCCTTCTGGGCGCTCGCGTCGACGAGGGACACCGGCCGCGGCACGAAGCGCGCGCCGTCGCCGTCGCCGACGATCTCGCCGCCGCCGAGGAGGCGCGCGACCTCGTCGAGCGGCCGCTGGGTCGCTGACAGGCCGATGCGCTGCATCGGCCGGGTGGTGTTTCGGAGGGCCTCGAGCCGCTCGAGGGTGAGGGCGAGGTGGGCGCCGCGCTTGGTCGCGACGAGCGCGTGGATCTCGTCGACGATGACGGTCTCGACGGCGCGCAGCCGCTCGCGCGCGGCGGAGGTGAGCAGGAGGTAGAGCGACTCCGGGGTGGTGATGAGGATGTCGGGGGGTTTGCGGGCGAGGCGGGCGCGGTCCTGGGGGGCTGTGTCACCGGAGCGGACGCCGACCTGGGGGACGCGGTAGGGCAAGCCGAGGCGCTCTGCGGCGGCGGCGATGCCAGCGAGCGGGGTGCGCAGGTTGCGTTCGACGTCGATGGCGAGGGCCTTGAGCGGCGAGACGTAGACGACGCGGCATCGCTGGTCGGGCTCGGGCTCTTGCGAGGCCATGAGCCGGTCGATGGCGACGAGGAAGGCGGCGAGCGTCTTGCCGGAGCCGGTGGGGGCGAGCAGGAGCGTGGAGGCGCCCTCGAGGATGGGGGGGAATCCCTGGGCCTGGGCGGGGGTGGGAGCTGGGAAGGCGCCGCGGAACCACGCCTGGGTGGCGGGGTGGAAGTGGGCGAGCGGGTCGGCGACGGGGGGTCGTTTCCTGGCCATGAGCGGCGATCGCGCGGCCCCGGCCAGCGCGGCGCTGACCCATGCGTCTCCGCGGGGTCGCCTTGTCTGAGCGGGGGCCTGGGTGGATCGATGGAAGAGCCATCCCTCACCGCGTCACCGTGCGCAACCGCTCCATCAGCGCGCCGGCTCGCCAGGCTGCCCGGCCCAGGGGGAGGTCTCGCCAGGCTGCCCGGCCCGGAGGGGGTCTCGCCAGGCTGCCCGGCCCAGCGGGGGTCTCGCCAGGCTGCCCGGCCCAGCAGGGGTCTCGCCAGGCTGCCCGGCCCAGCGGGGGTCTCGCCAGGCTGCCGGGCGAGCGCCACCGCAGGCGCCCCGCAGCCCCGGACCGCGATGGACAAAAAAAAACCTGCGCACAGGAAACCCTGTGCGCAGGTTCGAAGAAAATCCCGGCGACGTCCTACTCTCCCACCAGGTCACCCTGGCAGTACCATCGGCTCCAAGGAGCTTAACTTCCGAGTTCGGTATGGGATCGGGTGTGGCCTCCTTGACATCATCACCGGAAACTTGTGGGTGCGTCCCTAGAACGGAGCCCTGCGGAGCCGTCTTCTCTTCTCGCTCCACGCAGGACCAGCTGTGTCACGCTGCTCGTCACCCGAGCTCCGGGCGCGACGCTTCGATGTTTGCCTTAGAAGTATGGTCAAGCCGCACGACCTATTAGTACCGGTTAGCTCCGCCGATTGCTCGGCTTCCACACCCGGCCTATCAACCTCGTGGTCTACGAGGGGTCTTTAGGGGCCTTGCGGCCCGGGACACCTAGTCTTGAGGCCGGCTTCCCGCTTAGATGCTTTCAGCGGTTATCCGTTCCGTACATGGCTACCCGGCTATGCCCTTGGCAGGACAACCGGCACACCAGAGGTACGTCCACCCAGGTCCTCTCGTACTATGGGCAGCTCCTCTCAAGTGTCCTACGCCCACGGCAGATAGGGACCAAACTGTCTCACGACGTTTTAAACCCAGCTCGCGTACCGCTTTAATCGGCGAACAGCCGAACCCTTGGGACCTGCTCCAGCCCCAGGATGCGATGGGCCGACATCGAGGTGCCAAACCGCGCCGCCGATATGAACTCTCAGGCGCGATCAGCCTGTTATCCCCAGAGTACCTTTTATCCGATGAGCGATGGCCCTTCCATACAGAACCACCGGATCACTAACGCCTGCTTTCGCACCTGTTCGACCTGTCGGTC